>CAWAOR010000001.1:0-12089 GCA_963783775.1 uncultured delta proteobacterium
CGCAGCCACCGAAAAGACGCCAAACAGCCCCGATGGACTGCCAGCTGTTTCTTGCTTGACACCTTGCCACGCCAAAGCGGAGCTTACTTCGCTCAGCACGAGCGGAAAGGTCCGATCGCCAAGGTATCTAAGCCTGTCCTGAGTCTGTCGAAGGGCGAACCGAAATCGAAGGTTGCTTTCCTTAACGAGTATATCTCGATTCATTCCTCCGGGAATTGCTGCATCGGCACGCAAAATGGGACACTATCATTGGACAGGAAACGCCCAGCGGTGATAATCAAGGTGCAGGACTCAGGCCCAGGAATTCCTCTGGATCAGCAAAAGAATATCTTCAATCCCTTTTTCACCACTAAGCATACCGGGACAGGTTTGGGGCTGGCCATCTCGCACCGGATCGTCTCCCGGCACAGAGGACTCATCTCATTCGAGAGCGTGCCGGATGAGGGAACGACCTTTACTGTCGAACTTCCCGCTGCACCAGTGAGGTAAATCTTGAAGACGCGGCCTTTTGCTGCTTGAAGATGATAGGTGGCTTCTCGGCTGCCAACCTCCAGTATCTAAATCAGGGCATAATCAAAGTTCAGGATATCTGCCTTACTCACGGCAAATTAAGCGAACGAAAAGTTGAGGAAAGCAAAACCATGTCGCCAACAGAGGCCGGACATTCTTCCCTTTGTTCTGCTCTATTCATCAGTGTCAAGGGCTTTCGACTTTCGAAGCAAGCTCCACAGCCAGTTTGCCGAGTGCTCTCGCTTCCTCGAGCCCGTCGAGGAAGCGCTGAGGAATACCCGAAAGACCGGTTTGGGCACCTGCGAGGGCCGCTGTGAGAATGGCTCGCGCCTGGTTTTGCCCGCCGCCATTGACAGCATGTAGAACGGCCAATTCGAAATCGTTGTGAAACCGGGCAGCGAGATAATAGGCGGCAGGAAGCTGATGGTAAATGGCGCAAGGCATGCCGTAGACAATGGACACCTTCCACGCAGGCTCTATCTGAATCTTTGGATCTGCTGCCGCTTGAGCCATATAGGAGGGCGAAAGCAATGCATCCGGCGAGGCGAATCGGCCGGCACGGGGTGGGTCCGGATCGCCCGGACGTGGGGGTTGGAGATGGTCGCGTGTCACAGCATGAAAGGGCAAACCCCCATTTTTCACCAATTCCATGAGCTTAGCCGACAATTCCGTGTCGAGGGTATGCCCCTGAACGAGAAGACCCAATACTGCGCCGAAGGCTACAGTCATTGAGACCACGGTATCATCTGCCTGGGTAAGCATGGCATTGTCGGCGACGGCAGAGGCGAGCTGGGCAGGCTGGAATGCATACCGAACGGCTATAGCAAGGGTACGTTCGATTGCTTCGGTGGTATCCGCGTGGCCTCCAGTCTGTCCCCAGGGCAGTTTCTGCTGTACTCGACGTCTCCATGCCTCCCGGATTGACTGGCTGGTGTATCCCCCCGGTCCGCTCACCGGTGTTCCGTCGAGAAGTGGAAAAAGCTCTTCATCCATTCGACGGCAAAAATCCCCTGCATCGTATCCTCCGCAATCAACGAGGGAGCGAAGCATGAGCTTGAGGATAAAACCTGCCTGGGAAAGTTGTCCTGCTTTGAGGCCTTCGTGATAGCGGCCAGGCTTAGGGTCGGTATAGTCCTCGATCCAATCACCGTAGTCGCGGCGAAGTTCGGCGAGATTGTAATACCAATGAGGCCCCACGGCCAAAGCATCACCTATGAAAGCCCCCATCAGTGCGCCACAAGCCCGATCTTGGATGCTCATGCTTGGCATATTATCCTCCTTGAGAAGATGAAGGAGATGTCTATCTCAATTTATAATAACCAGATCGGGTAACGAAATCATGCAACTTTCAGTATCAGTCAGTGCTGTATGGGCGATCGTCGGTCGGTTACGAAGGAAGTCACCATAACTGCCTTCCTCCAAGCAAAATCAGCGATCAAAAACTGCGGGATTACAAAAGGATATCTTGCACCATTCGCTCCTGCCCTCATGGGCTTGAGGCTGTTAAGATAGATTCAATTTTGATGGGGATGTTGCATGCGATCTTTGCTGAATCTTCTAGGATATGCAAAACGGCTCCCACAGGAACAGTTTGCCCTCAAACCTGAGCAAACACCCTCTTTCAATCCCTCCGCAAACAACGAAACGTGTCTGAAGTCCAATGCGCGTCCATTTGTGCACCATTCCGACCACCACGGTGTCACAACCTGGTGGTTCTTGTGGTCACTTACCAACAAACAGGTACAAAGATGCCCTTGACAGCAATCGACGACCCATGCTACCCGAAAAGTCGCAGAAAGCGATTTCTTATCACCTCACTTCGGAGTTAACAGGAAGAGGAGAAAACACAGATGAGATATTTTGCTATTGCATTGGCCCTGGTGTGCACGTTAACGGCGGCGCACGCGCAGGACACGATTCCAGATCTCAAAGGCAGCTGGTCAGGTAAGGGTAAGTCGATCGTCTTCGGCAACAATCCCCATCATCCCGGCTCGCATACCGTTGCGAGTCCGCCTCGCGTGCGTGACTTCGAGTTCACTTTTGTGGTCGATGGTCAAGACGGACGGCTCGCCTGGGGTCACTCCTTCTCGACAGCAGCTGGCACCAACGAGCCGTTCGCCTGGGCTATTTCTTCCGACAACAAATCGATCATCGGAGCCGATACCGACGGCTACTACCAGATGACCGTTAAGTCCTCTGACCGTATTGAGATGTGTTACGCCCACAATGGCCTAACCCCGAGCGGATCAATCGTCGCGGCATGTTACATGATGGAAAGGGCGAAAAAGTAGGGAACCCCTGGGGCGTCGATTTCGGCGTCCCGCAAAATCCGCCCGACCTGGGACGGATTATTTGTAATAACCGACACCGCAGCCCAGATCAGCAACCCTCGTGACGAAGCTCACCTTCGCGACTGGGACACATGGTCGTGCAAATTGGTGGTTGACCTCCGAGATCTGGCCTTCCTTCGCATCGTAGACTTCTTGCTCAAAAGCTTTGCCCGATGGACCCCATGGAAGGAACGGCCGAGGAAGGATCGCTTCATCAATGCCCTGCGCTAGGCGGGGCTGAAGTGAAGATACCTGCCTTCCTCCGAGCAAAATCGGCAATCAAAAACCTCAGGATAGCAAAAGCATATCGCCAACAAACGACCTGCCCGTCTGAGGAGCGGAGGTGTTAAGTTATCCATACTTTTGACTGCCTCCGCTCAGGTGGTTGGCAGAGTTTAATGCCTCTACTTTTGCTTGGTGCACCGCACCCTCGCTAAGTAAGATCTCGGCATCCCTCAGTTTCCAGATGGTTTGCTCGTGGGTAAATGCTTTTCTCTTTCATCGCTGCCTCCCTTTCCTCGTCCGTTCCAAAATATAATTTCCCATATGGACAGATTGATCTGGGGCAGGTCAGATCAGCCTATTGTCAGATATCGTACCATCCCTCTAATTGTGATATATGAAAAGTTACGGGAAATTTTTCGAGGAGCTCTGCCGCCATGATTAATCTCAAATGCCATCAGGATGTCATCACTCTGGGCATTGTCAATCTCGGGGGTGGAACATGTTGGCCTTGGCAAGAATTAGACCGCAATGCTGGGCCGAACCACTTCATCATTAATTACGTTCTCATAATGCAAGACATTACTGAGCGCAAACCGAAGGAGGATACGTTGCGTTGAGTAAGGCAAATGAAGGGTAAGAGCAGCAGACTTCAAACGGTAAGGATGCGTCCTGGCATGATTTTTATTGCCCACGACCCAGAATGCCTGCAGATGAGCGGAAACAGGGGCTACTCTTTTCGCGAGGACATTCCGTCCGGGGCAAAACACTGCGCTGGATGCGGCTTCGACACACGTGTCATTGGGAGATTTTGCTTCGGAGGCAGATAAAGGTCATAATCGCCGGCTATACCACCCACCTCGTAGATTAATATTGGTCGGCTGACTCCCTTCGGCATGACCTCCGCTCGACTGTCTATTCTCAGGATGGGTCCACATGCTTCCAGTGTGGTCTCTGAAATGAGAATCTGTTTGCCCACGGTATAGGATTCGATACGGGACGTGAGGTTCACGTTTAATCCAACAACTCCATATTTGGTCCGTTGTTTTCCCCCGATATTTCCCACCACCACCTCACCTGTGTTGATCCCGATGCCCATAGCTATCTCGGGGAACCCGGCCTGGCGGCAATGTTCGTTCACGCTGGCCATTGCCCTCTGCATTTCAACGGCGCAGGCCACGGCACGGAGAGCATCGTCTTCACGCTGAATGGGGGCCCCGAATATTGCCAGAATGGCGTCTCCGATGAACTCGTCGATGGTTCCCTTGTATCGAAAAATGACTTCCGTCATGGTTTCCAGGTAAAAGTTGATGATGCTAACCACGTCCTGAGGCGGAAGCCTTTCACTCATGGACGTGAAGCCTCTGAGGTCTGCCATGAGGATGGTTAGAATACGCTTTTCTCCACCCAACTTGAGGCCCGTGGGAGTTTCCAGCAAGCTTTCCACGATCTCACTGGAGAGGTACCGGCCGAATGTTTCGCGAATGAAGCGGTTCCGGGTTTGGAGTGCCCTGTTGAGTTGGTTGAGTTTCCTTTGCTGTTCAATCTCCGAGTCGCGCAAGCGTTTCTTTTCAAGACATGCATTGATCCTGGCTTTCAGCAACACCGGATCGAAGGTTTTGGGCAGATAATCCTCGGCCCCTAGTTCAATGCACCGCACAACACTGCTCATCTCGTCCACGGCGGAGATCATGATCACGGGGATATCACGCCACTCCTTATGATCCTTGAGTCTTTGCAGCACCTGGTAGCCGTCCATTTCCGGCATGATAACATCGAGGAGCACCAGGTCGAAGGGTTCAGAGCTGACCATTTCCAGGGCCTGGCGGCCGTTTTGCGCCTGCGCCACACTGTGCCCCTGCTGCCTCAGCCTGCGGGCCAGCATTTTGCGAGTCGTGTAACTATCGTCCACGATCAGAATCCGGCCACACTTTGGCATGAGCTCTTTAATCTGCGTCCGGATGGTGGGAGAATGGTCCACCTCGAGAATAGTGTCTGGGTGGGAACGATCTGGCACGCTTCTCTCATTCACGGAGTTGATCTTCATTCAGAAAATCCTTGAACAAACCTGCTTTAACCTCCGGCGTGACTTCGATGAAAGCCATAATGAGGTCCTCACCACCAAACGTGTGGGTCCTTCGATAAGTCTTTTCGTCATTTCGGTGGAAAGCCATGAGCATGAAATTAAAGGCCGATCCCAGCTCCTTATGGCCTGTCACGTTGCGGTAGGAACAGCTCGCAGTTGAACCGGCTCAGTCAACCAAAAGGCTTTAATGCGAATCCTGCCTCTTTTCGGTAAAAGTGAGAAACTCCGTATTTCCAGCGTTAAGGTTCTCGATTGGCTTATCAATGTCAAGGAACAGTGAGAATGTTGTCAAGCTTAGAAGCAATTCCACGATGCCTGCCAGATCCTTGACCTCTTCAGCTCTCCAGGATTTTTGAACAGATCAGAAAGGCATCTGAAAAATCAGCGAGGGCAATTTCTTGCTCTTCAGGAGAGATAACTTTATTTGGTGTCGTTAGAATCGACCTAGTCTTGACCCTGCCATGCCAGACGATGCAGTGGCTGCCGCTCTGACACACTGGGCAGAGATATCCTGCCGGCCAGCGAGCCTTCTCCAAGGCGGCCTCACACTGGGCTTGAGTACCATAGTCTCGAAGAAATTCATTCAAACTGAGGCCCGGTTGAAACTGGAGATTGTTTGGCGTCAAGGCTTGCTCCTTATCAATAGTTGGAATCACCATGACAACCCTACACCTGAGATGCGACAAAACTTGTCGCAGACTCATGGCTGAATTTTAGCGCTAATCGGATTAATCTTTAATCTTTTGACCCTGGCGACCGACAGTAACAGGGAAGGCTGGAGGATAGGAAAGGGCTCCGCATCCTCTCAAAAATTGAAGGGATTTCTTTTGCGCTCGCTCTTATTTAACCGGAGGAATTGACCATGAAAGTTGGAAAATGGGTTGTTGTAGTGGCTTGCGTGGCCACCCTGTGCAGCGTCGCCACGGTCAAGAATGCCTTTGCTAGTGACTATTGGAAGCCTTGGGTAACGAAGCTCACGACCGATTCTGCGACCATCAACTGGAGGGGAGACGATAACGTATCGTGCTCCATAGAGTACGCCACATCAAGTTATTATAATGAACATAAGAAATTTAATGAAAAGGTTGAGTGTCCGGGAAAGGCATTTTATCAACATGTGCCGCTAACGGGCCTTGAGCCTGACACCTCATACATTTACCGGGTGAACTTTTCTGACAATCCTGACGTCTTCGGCAACCGCACGTTCCGGACGATGCCGCTCAGTGGTCCGTTCACCTTTATCGTGATCAGCGATAGTCATGCTCAGGAGAAGCGATTCAAATACGTGGCGGATGCCATCGCCGGGAATGAGACCGATGTGCTTTTTATCCTCGACGGCGGAGACTACGCGAGTTGGGACTATGAGAAGTATTGGACCGATTATTTCCACTATGCCGACGGGATGTTAGCGAAATTCCCGCTCTTTACCACTATTGGAAACCATGAATATCACAACCACAGCCATCCAAAAGGCCCGCCCACTGACGCCGAGTATTACCATAAGGCATATGATGTAGCCGCTGACGGTCCCTTGAACTATGCTTTTGACTGCTCCGACATCCGGTTTGTCGTTCTCAACTCCCCGGATCCGCATTATGCCAACGGCGATGATCCACAGCCCTCCCTGACCCTTGCCCTGAGTCAGACATCCTGGCTGGCGGAGCAATTGGACAACAAGCTGGCAGGAACCTTCACCATCCATCACCATCCGATCTGGAACTATGGCAGGAAGACCATGGAACCTGCCCTTCAACCATGGCAGACCCTGTATCAAACGTACAACATCAGCGCCAATTTCGCAGGCCATGCACACAACTACCAGCGGTATTCCGTTAGGGGGATCCCCTATTTCGTCGTCGGCAATGGCGGAGGAGTGTTTTCTGATATTATGGAAGGATATCCCCATTCAAAATGGTACCAGTACGGAGAAACAAGGCAGCTCGGCTACCTCAAGGTTTCCGTAGATCCGGCAAATAATACGGCAACCGCACAGGAGATTTTCGTCGCCTACGTTGATGATGATGATTCTGGGAATGCTACGATCCATAACCCGCCGATTATTGCTGATACCGTTACCTTTCCTCTGGCATCGAAGCTCAGTACTCTCACCGTTACCAAATCCGGCCTCGGCTCGGGTACGGTCGTCTCCACCCCTTCCGACATAGACTGCGGTCTCACCTGTGAGGCGCAATACAAGAAGGCTGAGAAGATAGTCCTCACGCCTATTGCTGACAAAGACTGCGTCTTTACGGGCTGGACCGGGGCCTGCCAAGGCCAGGAGGGGGCCTGCTCCGTCGTCATGCGCCGTGACCTCACCGTAGGTGCCATTTTCGAGAAGGGATGTTCCTATTCCATATCGCCGACCGCGAAAACCTTCAGCGATGCGGGAGGCAAGATCATCGTAAAGGTGACAGCAACGGGTCCGACCTTTTGTCCCGGCCCCAAGGTCGTTAACAATACGGACTGGATCGCCCACAAGGTTTCGGCCTTCGCCAAAAGCAAAGGTTCCGTCACCCTTTCGATAGCAAGCAATATCACGTCGAAAGAGAGATCCGCGGACGTTTTCATCGGGGGGAATCTGTTTACGGTGACCCAGAGCGGGAAACCCTAAACCTTTGGCCATAGTTCCCCTTTTCGTGAACCAGCAAATCTTGGAGTCTCTGCTTTAAGTCGGGCAACGGGCTTGCCTGGAGCAGGCCGTTGCCCCCTGTCTTTTCCCTCGTACCGCGTCCGCCTGCGCCCGCCATACTCTTTTCGCGAGGACATTCCGTCCGGGGCAAAACACTGCGCTGGATGCGGCTTCGACACACGTGTCATTGGGAGATTTTGCTTCGGAGGCAGATAAAGGTCATAATCGCCGGCTATACCACCCACCTCGTAGATTAATATTGGTCGGCTGACTCCCTTCGGCATGACCTCCGCTCGACTGTCTATTCTCAGGATGGGTCCACATGCTTCCAGTGTGGTCTCTGAAATGAGAATCTGTTTGCCCACGGTATAGGATTCGATACGGGACGTGAGGTTCACGTTTAATCCAACAACTCCATATTTGGTCCGTTGTTTTCCCCCGATATTTCCCACCACCACCTCACCTGTGTTGATCCCGATGCCCATAGCTATCTCGGGGAACCCGGCCTGGCGGCAATGTTCGTTCACGCTGGCCATTGCCCTCTGCATTTCAACGGCGCAGGCCACGGCACGGAGAGCATCGTCTTCACGCTGAATGGGGGCCCCGAATATTGCCAGAATGGCGTCTCCGATGAACTCGTCGATGGTTCCCTTGTATCGAAAAATGACTTCCGTCATGGTTTCCAGGTAAAAGTTGATGATGCTGACCACGTCCTGAGGCGGAAGCCTTTCACTCATGGACGTGAAGCCTCTGAGGTCTGCCATGAGGATGGTTAGAATACGCTTTTCTCCACCCAACTTGAGGCCCGTGGGAGTTTCCAGCAAGCTTTCCACGATCTCACTGGAGAGGTACCGGCCGAATGTTTCGCGAATGAAGCGGTTCCGGGTTTGGAGTGCCCTGTTGAGTTGGTTGAGTTTCCTTTGCTGTTCAATCTCCGAGTCGCGCAAGCGTTTCTTTTCAAGACATGCATTGATCCTGGCTTTCAGCAACACCGGATCGAAGGTTTTGGGCAGATAATCCTCGGCCCCTAGTTCAATGCACCGCACAACACTGCTCATCTCGTCCACGGCGGAGATCATGATCACGGGGATATCACGCCACTCCTTATGATCCTTGAGTCTTTGCAGCACCTGGTAGCCGTCCATTTCCGGCATGATAACATCGAGGAGCACCAGGTCGAAGGGTTCAGAGCTGACCATTTCCAGGGCCTGGCGGCCGTTTTGCGCCTGCGCCACACTGTGCCCCTGCTGCCTCAGCCTGCGGGCCAGCATTTTGCGAGTCGTGTAACTATCGTCCACGATCAGAATCCGGCCACACTTTGGCATGAGCTCTTTAATCTGCGTCCGGATGGTGGGAGAATGGTCCACCTCGAGAATAGTGTCTGGGTGGGAACGATCTGGCACGCTTCTCTCATTCACGGAGTTGATCTTCATTCAGAAAATCCTTGAACAAACCTGCTTTAACCTCCGGCGTGACTTCGATGAAAGCCATAATGAGGTCCTCACCACCAAACGTGTGGGTCCTTCGATAAGTCTTTTCGTCATTTCGGTGGAAAGCCATGAGCATGAAATTAAAGGCCGATCCCAGCTCCTTATGGCCTGTCACGTTGCGGTAGGAACAGCTCGCAGTTGAACCGGCTCAGTCAACCAAAAGGCTTTAATGCGAATCCTGCCTCTTTTCGGTAAAAGTGAGAAACTCCGTATTTCCAGCGTTAAGGTTCTCGATTGGCTTATCAATGTCAAGGAACAGTGAGAATGTTGTCAAGCTTAGAAGCAATTCCACGATGCCTGCCAGATCCTTGACCTCTCCAGCTCTCCAGGATTTTTGAACAGATCAGAAGGGCATCTGAAAAATCAGCGAGGGCAATTTCTTGCTCTTCAGGAGAGATAACTTTATTTGGTGTCGTTAGAATCGACCTGGTCTTGACCCTGCCATGCCAGACAATGCAGTGGCTGCCGCTCTGACACACTGGGCAGAGATATCCTGCCGGCCAGCGCGCCTTCTCCAAGGCGGCCTCACACTGGGCTTGAGTACCATAGTCTCGAAGAAATTCATTCAAACTGAGGCCCGGTTGAAACTGGAGATTGTTTGGCGTCATGGCTTGCTCCTTATCAATAGTTGGAATCACCATGACAACCCTACACCTGAGATGCGACAAAACTTGTCTGCAGACTCATGGCTGAATTTTAGCGCTAATCGGATTAATCTCTAATCTTTTGACCCTGGCGACCGACAGTAACAGGGAAGGCTGGAGGATAGGAAAGGGCTCCGCATCCTCTCAAAAATTGAAGGAATTTCTTTTGCGCTCGCTCTTATTTAACCGGAGGAATTGACCATGAAAGTTGGAAAATGGGTTGTTGTAGTGGCTTGCGTGGCCACCCTGTGCAGCGTCGCCACGGTCAAGAATGCCTTTGCTAGTGATTATTGGAAGCCTTGGGTGACGAAGCTCACGACCGATTCCGCGACCCATCAACTGGAGAGGCGATGACTCCGGGTCGGGCTGAGGGTCAGTGAGTATCACCACAGCAAGTTACTATAACGAGCACCAGAAGTTTCAAACAACGGTAGACTCTCAGACAACGGGTGCCTATCAACACGTACCGCTGACAGGCCTCGAACCGAACACATCGTACATTTACAAGGTGAAACCTTCAGGCCATGAGGGGACGCCTTCGGCAACCGCACGTTCCGGACCATGCCGGTGAGCGGTCCCTTCACTTTTATCGTCATGAGTGATACCCATGCCCAGGTAAGCGGTTCGAATGGGTGGCCGACGCCATTGCAGCAAATGAAACGGATGTGCTTTTTATCCTCGACGGCGGAGACTACTACGACTTTGATGACGAGGAGACGGATTGGACCGCCTATTTCCAGTACGCCGACGGGGTGCTCCGCGGGAAAATTGCTAATCTTCAACACGATCGGGAACCACGAATACCACAATCCCGGGCATCCCGAGGGACCGCCTACCGCCGCCGACCAATACCACTGGACCTTCGATATTCCGCAGGCGGGCCCCTGAACCACGCCTTCGACTGTTCCGGCGTCCGGTTTGTCATTCTCAACTACCCGGACCCGAATCATGCCAACGGCGACGATCCCCACACCTCCCTGGCCCTTGCCAAGAGCCAGGAATCATGGCTCGCGGACCAACTGAACAATACGATGTTGGGGACATTCACCATCCATCACCATCCCATCTGGGATTACGGCAGGACCACGGCAGGGAGCGTAACCTCCGGCCCTGGGAGGACCTGCATGAGCCTACAGGATAAGAGCGCCAATTGCGCAGGCCATACGCACACCTACAGAGGTACTGGGTGAAAGGGGATCCCCTCTTTCGTTGTCGGGAACTCCGGGGGTAAGTTTGCAGACCTTAAAACGAAAAGGGCCGCCATGCGAAGTGGTATGTCCGTTAGGGAAATACACGGAAGCTCGGGTACCTGAAGGTTACCCGTGGAATTCCCCCCAAGGAGAACAACCCCAGGGCGACGAGCAAGGAGATGCCCGCCGCCTATGTTAAAATCAGATGATGTCGAACACAGCCACAGCCTACGACCCGCCCATTGTTGCCGATACCGGTTACCTTCCCCCTTATAGCGAACCTCTCGACCCTCACCATTGCCCCCCAAATCCGGCACCGGCTCGGGCACTGTCGTCTCATCCCCCGCCGCCATAGACTGCGGTTGCCGCCTGTTCAGGCGGATTTGGCAGAGGAGACCGCACGGATAACCCTCACGCCGACCCCTCACAGCGACTGCGTCTTCAGGGGCTCGGGCCCGGCGCCTGCAAAGGCACCGGGCAATGCTGGGTCGTCATGCGCAACGACGTCACCGTAGGGGCCATTTTCGAGAAGGGGTGCAACTATTCCGTCTCCGCCGAGTTCGAAAACCGTCGGCATTCGGGGCGGTGGGGTGAGGCGTAAAGGTCACGGCAACGGGTCCGGGGAGGGTGTGCCAGCGGCCCCGACGTGACGGGAACAGTGCTGACTGGATCACCTACACGATTCCGGCCTTTACCGGGAAACAAAGGTTCCGTCAAACTTTCGATAGCAAGCAATATCACGTCGAAAGAGAGATCCGCGGACGTTTTCATCGGGGGGAATCTGTTTACGGTGACCCAGAACGGGAAACCCTAAACCTTTGGCCATAGTTCTCCTTTTCGTGAACCAGCAAATCCTGGAGTCTCTGCTTTAAGTCGGGCAACGGGCTTGCCTGGAGCAGGCCGTTGCCCCCTGTCTTTTCCCTCGTACCGCGTCCGCCTGCGCCCGCCATCAAAATCCGGTCCCTCCCCGCCAAAACTCCGGGCCTTT
>CAWAOR010000002.1:0-135193 GCA_963783775.1 uncultured delta proteobacterium
CCCTTGAAATCGGCAAATTCAATCCCATCACGGGACTGCAGGCGGTGGCCGTCAAGAAGGGCGACCGGCTTCCCACCAACACCAACGGCGTCATCAGCAAGAAGGAACTGGAAGAGGGCAAGCGCGCCAAGCTCGATGGCGACAAGCTCGTCGTGATGGTCCCCATTCAGATCAAGGAAGCGAGGGGCTTCAAGTTCAAGGACTCCTACAAGCACAAGGGCGTCGAGACCAATCCCTGGTCGGGGGTCTGGAACGTAGCTCTGGATCCTTGCTCTCGGGGTGTGCCTCGGGTACAGCGCCGAGGGGATGACCGACATGTTCGGCCTGAAGCTCACGAAGATACAACACCATGGACACTGAGGCCGTTTGCCTGCAATTCTAGTATAAGGAGTTCGATATGTTGTTTGATTTTGCAATAGCCGGAGTTACAAGCCCTTGGTTTCTGCTGGTGCTTACCGGTTTCACCGTGGGCATCGTGGGCGGCTTCATCGGTGTCGGCGGCGGCTACATGGTGACGCCGGCCCTCATCGTTTTCGGATTTCCGGGCTACATGGCCTCGGGCATCGACATGACGCACATCGCGGGGAAATCGGTCATCGCCACCGTCAGGCACCGGCAGATGGGCAACATCGACTGGGTCCTGGGGCTGGCCATGGTGGGCGGCACCATGCTGGGCGTGGAGATCGGCGTCACTTTGCTCAACTGGGCCAAGGCCCTGGGAATAGCCGGAATTCTGCTCCTGATCTGCTCCCTGGTGGTCATGCTGAGTCTCTTCTTTTACACCCAGCTTGAAACCGCCAAGGCTCAGAAGAAGATCAGGCAGGATGCCGAGGCGGGCATCGAGCACGGCCGAGAGGTCATGGTCAGCAAAATACCCATGATTTTTCAAAACATCCCCCTCTATCCCATCGTCCGCTGCCGGACCGCCCGCCTGGTCATCTCCATGTGGGTGATTGTCATCGTCGGCATCGTCACGGGGGTCCTTTCCGGCTTCCTGGGGGTCGGGGGCGGTTTCGTGCGCGTGCCGGCCCTGGTCTACATTGTGGGTGCGACCACCCACATCGCCGTGGGCACCGACCTGCTCGAGATTGCCGTCTCCGGCGGCTACGGAGCCATGAGGCACTCCCAGTTGGGCAACGTGGACATGATCGCCGTCCTCTTCATGATCGTGGGAGCCATGATCGGGGCGCAGTTCGGCAGCATCGCCACCATGTACGTGCGCGGACCGGCTATTCGCTACATCCTCAGCTACTCGCTGGTTCTGGCCTGCGTGGGAGCAGCTTTCCGACTGGTTGACATGCTCACCGGTCAACCAGTATGAGGTCCTTCAATTCTTTGCCATCGTCTTCACCCTGGGGGAGATGTTCTTCCTCTGCTTCTTCATTGTGAGCCTGGTGATCTTCGCCGTGCGTTACCGCCACGGCAAGTCGGTGCCTGACTGGATTCCCTCACTGGTGGTCAAGGAATAGTCATTCTCTTCAACCTTATTAGGAGGTAAAGCACAATGGGATGGTTCTGGAATAGTATGATCGGTTATTGGATCGGCCTGCTCCTCATTTCCTGCGGGATTGCGGCGGCCATTTACATGATATGGCTTCGAGGATTGATCTAAGGGGGAATAAACCATGCAAATCCTGATCAATTTGATCCTATACGGGTTCCTGGCATTTCTGATCTACGAGTCCGTCTATGTCGCACAGGATTACTTCATGACCTTCTGTGTGTGTGTTCGTCATTTTCGTGGCGCTCATCACCAAGTTCATGCCCAGTCTTCATGTGGAGAAGTGCACCCCCGGTGAGTATCCATTCGACGACTGATGAACGTTAAACCCATGGCAACGGATCTTGAACCCCTGCGCAGGGGGATCATAAAGCTTTACGAGAAGCGGAAGATCGGCGACCTGACGGAAAAGAAGTTCCAGGCGCAGCTCGCCGAAAAGACGGTGGACCTCTACCGGGCCCTCGTGAGAGACCGGATGGCGGATGGGGAGAAGATCGAACTGGAGCATCACACGATCCTCTCCCATCTCAAGCTCACCAAGTCCGTCCTGCGCGAACCGGAGCAGTTCGCCACCAGTCTGTTCGCCACCGACCGCAGGCTTTTCCGCGTCCGCGCCACGGTGATCCTCAACAAGCCCCCTACGGGGGACAAGCGGGATCAGACCGTGGTGGACGCGGTTTCCTACAAGCGGATGACGTCGCTCAAGGTCCATCACCAGATCCGATGGGGCGAAGCCGGCGTGGGCGCCGGCTTCGCCGCCATCGGCATCCTCTTCGCCCCCTGGCTCGACGTCACGGGACCTTTTGTGATCGGGTTCGGCGTGCTGGGCATCCTGCACGCCTTTATCATTCCCACCCGCTGGGTGGAAGTGGTGTGCGAGAATCCGATTCCCGATATGGATCCGATGAACATCAACGTGCTGCGCAAGAAAAGTGCCAAGGCTCTCAGGCGGTTCCTCCAGGAGAAACTGAAGCCATTATGAAAGGGATCCAGGTCCTTCTCGTAGACGATGAAGTCGAGTTCACCGCCAGCATGCGCAAGGTGCTGGTGCGACGCGGGTTTGAGGTGGATGTTGCCGATGACGGCCTTTCCGCCCTTCCCCTGATGACCCAGAAGCGTTTTGACGTGGTGGTGCTCGATATCAAAATGCCCGGCATGGACGGGATCAGTGTGCTCGGAGAAATCAAGCGGCTGTACCCCGCCACCCAGGTGATCATGCTCACCGGGCATTACTCTTTCGATGGTGAGGAAGACCCTTCGCAACCCGGAGCCTTCGCGCACCTGCTGAAGCCCATTCCCGTCATGAAACTTGTGGACACGATCCGAGAGGCGGCGGTTCACGGCAGAACGTCCGCCGGCGAAGGTGCGAACCTCTGAGAAACGGTAGCTCCCGGACTTCACATCGAAATGCCCATCGCTCTGCGTCTCCCTCTGTGCGCCAAGCAATCTTCGTCCCTTCCCCATTCAGGGTTTGAACTTGCGTACCACCAGGAGCTGAATGAGCAGGATCATGAATGCTGTGCCAGTGCTCAATCGGTTATGTTTTCGACAGGACAGACACACCGTCGCCCCGGAGCAGGCCGGGGTCCAGAAGTCGCTGAAGAATATAGGTTCCGCCTTCCGCCCATACGCGTCAACTTAAGGGTTTTGCGTGGGATTTGGCTGGTGTCCCCGAATAGAGACTTAACCACGAAGAACACGAAGGACGCGAAGAGCACGAAGGAGGAAAGGGGGTGGAATGCATGGAACAGATCGAAGATATCCATGAAGCGCAGTTGCTGACATACATGAAACTGGCCGGGACAGGAACTGGCCTGCTCATTAACTTCAACGTCAGAAGGTTGAGAGATGGGATCAAACGTTTCGTTCTATGATTTCTTCGTGGTCTTCGTGTCCTTCGTGCTCTTCGTGGTAAAAAGAAATTATGTTCACGCCTATGGGCTTCCGCCGGAATGACGACTCGGCCCCAGTCAAATAATCGGTGATTACTGCAATCAACCACCAGCGACTACTTACTCAAGAGCATATGCGTATGGAATCTGAAAAAGCAGTTGAAGGCCAAGCATCGGAAGTCCGTCCCTGGTATCGAAAAGCCTGGTCCGGATTTCTTTATTTCCTGGAACTCATCGGCCTACTCAGCGGTCAGGACGTGGACCAGGCCGCCCAGGTCGCCAGGCTCAGGCTTTATCACACCGAGTTCCGCAAGCTCCTGTCGGCCAACAACAGCTTCCTGGAAAACCTCGGCACTCTCGATCAGAAGCTTCGCAGCAGCGAACTCGTCGACCGGGCCTTCGTGAAGAGCAAGGTCGTGAGGCTCATGACCGACATTTATGCCATGGTGGAGAGCATCAACGGCATTTCGGGCGATCGCTATGGAGCCTTGCGTGAAGCCTTCGACCGAATCGCAGCCCCGGTGAGCATGCTGGTGGAGGAAGCCACCGAATCCCCCGGAAGCGATCTGGTATTGGACCTCTCCTCGCTGACGACTGCGCAGGCCGAGCTGGCCGGCGGAAAGATGGCGAATTTGAGCGAAGTGGCCAACGGTTTGGGGCTGCCGACCCCGGATGGTTTTGTGGTGACGACCGAGGGTTTCCGGGTGCTGGTGGAGGAGGGCGGTATCCGCTCCTGGCTCCAGAGCCGGCACCTTGAAATCGAGTCCGCCCAGGATCTTGATGAGATCAGTGCGGAACTGCAGGATCGTATCCTGGGCCTCGAAATCCCCTCGCGGCTGCAGGAGGAAATCCTATCAGCCTATGACCGCCTGGTTGAACGAACCGGAGAGCCGGTGCCCACCGCCGTCCGCTCGAGCGCCGTCGGGGAGGACAGTGACTTCTCCTTTGCGGGCCAGTTTCTTTCCGTCCTCAATGTCCGAAGAGACGAGCTTTGCGGGGCTTATCTGCGCGTGGCCGCAAGCCTCTATTCCCCCGAAGCCATGTATTATCGGTTCTTGCACGGTATTCCGGGCGAGTCCGCCCAAATGGCGGTGGGATGCATCGGCATGGTGGACGCGGCAGCGAGCGGGGTGGGGTTTTCGCGAGACCCCAACCGGCCCGATTCGGGTAAGGTTCTCATCCACGCCATCAAGGGGCTGGGGGTGATGCTCGTGGATGGGCGCACTTCCCCCGAGGTGCTGGAGGTATCCCGGGATCCCGACGGAGGGGAGCTCTTGCGGAGCCCCTCCTCTCAGCAAAGCCGCATGGTGCTCTCCCCGAGCTCCGGCCTGGAGGAAGAAGATTTGCGGCCGGGCGAAGCCGAAGAGCCCTGCATCACGGATGAACAGGCGGTCCAGCTGGCAAGGTGGGCGCTGCAACTGGAAGCCCATTTCGGAAGCACCCAGGATATGGAATGGGCGCTCAGCAAGGAGGGCAGACTCATCCTGCTGCAGTCGAGGCCTCTGAGCCTTTCTGCCCAGTCGAGCCGCACGGAAAAACCGATCCCCGGCTGCGCGCTCCTGGTGGAGGGCGGCGAAGTCGGCTGCCCCGGTATCGGCATCGGCCCGGCCAGGCACATGTCGGAAGATGACGACCTGGAATCCTTTCCGGATGGGGCCGTGCTCGTGGCGCGAAGATCCTCCCCGCGGTTTGTGCGCCTGATGTCCAAGGCGAGGGCGATCGTGACCGACGCCGGCAGCACCACCGGGCATATGGCGTCCCTTGCCCGGGAATTGAGAGTCCCTACCCTGCTCAACACGAAAACGGCAGTCCAGTCCATTCCTGATGGGACTCTGGTCACGGTCGATGCCGGAAGCGGGTTAGTCTACGAGGGAGAAGTTCCTGCTCTCGCCGAAAAGCAGGCCACGGCTCTGGAAGAAGGAGAATTCTCCAGCAGGAGAAAACTGACGCCCGGGTACCAACTGCTCGCCAAAGCGGTGGAACTCATCGCCCCCCTGAACCTCACCAATCCGTCTTCGGGCAATTTTTCCGCCCAAGGCTGCACCACCCTTCACGATATAGCCCGCTTCATCCACGAAAAATCCTACATGGAAATGTTCATGCTGAGCGACAATGTGGGAGACCTTCGCGCCGCCAGTTATCATCTGGATGTCTTCCTGCCCATCGATCTCTACATCATCGACCTCGGCGGTGGCCTGGAAGAGACCCCCACCCAGAGAAAAGTCAAGCGTGCCCAGGTCACCTCAGTACCGCTCAAGGCGGTTCTGGACGGCATGATGCACAAGAAGATCCCGAGGTTCGGAGCAAAACCCATGGACTTGAGTGGCTTTCTTTCCATCATGATGCGGCACGCCACATCCAGCCCCGAGGAGGATGCCTCTTTCCGGGCCCCCTGCTATGCCATCATCTCCGACAAATACCTGAACTACGCCGCCCGCGTCGGCTATCACTTCAGCGTGGTGGACACCTATTGCGGCCTGACCCAGAACAAGAATTACATCAGTCTGGTCTTTCACGGAGGAGCCGCGGATTTCACGCGGCGGGCCCGCCGCGTCCGGGCCATTGGCGAAATTCTAAAGGAGCATGGCTTTACGGTGAAGGTCGACCAGGACCGCGTCAATGCGCGCCTGGCCAAGACCACCCAGGAAGATACGGTGAAGCACCTGGAAATGATCGGTTCCCTTTTCCAGTTTTTCCGGCAGATGGATGCCGCCATGGTCAGCGACAACGCCGTTGCCGTTTACAGGGATGCGTTCCTGCGAGGCGATTACGGTCTGGAGGAAATCAATCGGAAGGAGCCGTCCAAAAACAACTAACACTCATTTCAGCCCTTTTTTCAACCACGAAGAGCATGAAGACCACTGAAGAAATCCCTTCGTGTCCTTCGTGCTCTTCGTGGTAAAAGAAGCCTTTTCGCTCGTCGTCCCAAGCTCCGGCTTGGGAACGCAGGCAGCGAAGCTCGGCTTCCTCGACCTCCTTGGGATCAAGCGGCAATCCACACGTCCGACGAAGACGGAGCTTCCAGGCAATTGGGTTCCCAAGCTGGAGCTTGGGAACCAGCTCTCAACCAGCTCATTAGCCGTGAGTTTTCAGCCATGAGCTATCTTAGCTTTTCCCGGCTACATCGATAAAGCAGTGCTTCCGCTCAGCGGCATCTTCGATACATGAAACCAGCTGGTCCACCGGGCAGGGCTTGAGTAGAATTTCCGCACAGCCGTCTTTCAAGGCCTGGGATACCTGGTTGATGTCCATGTGGCCCGAGAGGAAAATCACCGGGGTAGTCGGATCCCGGTCCCTTATGGCCTTGAACGTGGCAAGGCCGTCCATTCCCGGCATGCGCATGTCCAGTACGACCACATCATATTCACCCTGGGCAAACAACTCGACCCCGGTCGTGCCGTCATGGGCGCTCTGGACGGTTATGCCCCGCCTCTTGAGAACCTTGATCAGCGATTCCACAAAGATCCGTTCGTCATCGATCAACAGCACGCGCAACGTTTCAGGCATTATTGGCCACCTCTTTCAGTTTTCCGGGTCACTTTTTCCTGGATCAACTTCCTTGCAAAGGCTTCCTCAATCTTCTCCTGGAGTTCACTGATCTGGATCGGTTTCATGGCGTAGTCGAAAGCTCCCAGATGCATGCCCTGAATTCCCGATTCCACCGAGCCATGGCCGGTCAGGATGATGACCTCCAGCAGCGGTCGTTTCCGCTTCATCACCTTCAGCGCCGCCATCCCGTCCATGCCCGGCATCCGCAGGTCAAGGACAACCACATCGTATTCCTCGTCCTCGATGGTGGCGACCGCGGTTTCTCCGTCGTTTACGGCCGTTACCTCGAATCCTCTGCGGGACAAAAGTTTTGACATATTGGTGGTGAAGGCTACCTCATCGTCAACCAACAAAATCCTTGCCCGTCTCACCTCAGTCTCTTCAATGGGAATCATGTTTGGCTTCCTCGACAGTTTTTGGCGACCCGAAGGGGAGGAAAATATTGAATTCCGTACCCTTGCCCACTTCACTCTGGACGGCGATGGTTCCTCCCAGATCTTTGATGATCTTATACGAGATGGACAGACCCAGCCCCGTTCCTTTCCCCACAGGCTTGGTGGTGAAAAAGGGATCGAAGACTTTCTCGATGATTTCACGGGGTATGCCGGAACCGGTATCGGCAATGATGACTTCGGCCCCCTGTTTCTCGTCATTGATCCGGGTGCGGACGCGGATGGTGCCTCGAGGCTTACCGTCATGGGCATCGATGGCATTGGCGATCAGGTTCAAAAAAACCTGCTGCAGTTGGGAGGGATGCGACAGGAGCTGAGGAAGGTCCTTTTCCAGCTCGACCACAAATTCCACCCCACTCGTTTTGCCCCTTTTTTCCAACAGCGCCACGACTTCCTCGAGACAAGCGTTGACATCGACCAATCCCGGTACGGCCTGACTGCGCCGGGAGAACCTCAGCAGGTTGTGGGTGATCTGATTGCAGCGCTGCACCTGGTCTTCGATTTGTGACAGGGAGTCGGACAGTTCCCCTTTGAATTCGCTGTTGAGATCCGGATAGTCACCGGTGACATCCCGGACCAGTTGACTTTCCGTGAGAATGATGGCCAGCGGGTTGTTGATCTCATGAGCCACCCCGGCGGCCAGCTCGCCCAGAGAAGCCAGTTTGCTGGCCTGCATGAGCTGCTGGTTCAGATCTTCCGCTTCTTCATCCCGTTTCCTGATCACCTTGATCATGTGCTTGGTCGTAATGAACGAGACGACCAGAATGGCCAGCATGCTCAGGTGAAGGAAGACGAGGGCCAGGGTGTTGGCATGATTGACATCGCGAAAGGCTTCGGCATAATCCTGCTTGACCACCAGGACCCAGCGGGGTTCTTTGAGCCACGCATAGCCCACCACCTGGGCCGGGTGCTTTTGATAGGCGCTGATCTCTTGAGCTTCCAGGATACGAACCCCGCCTTCACCATCAAAGTTGGCAATCGGCAGGGGCGACTTGTCCATGATCTTGCCGCCGAAGGAAGGACTCGTTTGATAGACCCCTTCGCCGTTCAAAATGAACACTTCACCGGTTTCACCGAGTTTGACATTGCCAATGAGGGAATCCAGGAACTCGTTCTCCATGGTCGCTCGTAAAATCCATTTCCTGCCGCCATCCGACCATAGAATGCCGATGATAAAGTGAGGGGTCTTGCGATACCCCGTAAACATGTCACTGACGTAGAACCCGCCCCTGGTCGTGAGCTCCTTGAACCAGAACGTCTGCGAATAATCTTTATCCATGAGATCATAGGGCCCCACATAGGCCACATGCTTGCCCTGCTCATTGATGAGCCCAACATCCATGAAATAGGAATCTTCCCGGTTGAGGTTGTCGAATACCCGCTGAAGGTTCGAACGATCGCCGAGATAATCCACCGAATGGGTCGAGGCCATCAGTTGAAGGTCGGAAGTACGCTCCTTCAAAAACAGCTCGATCAACTTGCGATTGTACTCGACCCGCCGGTAGAAGAAGTCCTCCATGCGGGAAAAGGCAAAGTTGGAGTAGTTGGAATAAATGACCCATCCCACCAGAAGGAGTGGCAGCACGGAGCAGATCAGGGTGAGCAGGATGAAGCGTCGATACAGGCTGGAATAGGATTTTTTCTGCAACTCTCCGGAGGGCTGGTCG
Source organism: uncultured delta proteobacterium (assembly GCA_963783775.1). Lineage (GTDB taxonomy): Bacteria > Desulfobacterota > Syntrophobacteria > Syntrophobacterales > Syntrophobacteraceae > JADGQM01. The sequence goes on from CAWAOR010000002.1 coordinate 9,062, forward strand.
GAATCAGCGGCAATGTTCAGTTCACGGCTCATCTAACCCCCACGACCCCGCCCGGGCGGGATCACAACGAAGCATAGAAACTTGCGGCCGGGGCAGGTTCCAAACCCGCCCCCGAATATTCTCACTCACCCCCTAACCCTCATGCCCACGATGGTCACAAGGAATCATGAATGCCTCAGATCGCCACTCCCGCATGCTTATAACCGGGAACCCAATCCTGCCATGGGCGGGATTCAAAGCCTTGGCCCCCCTCTGAGAACATGCGGGGGTGACGGATTGGGGAATTTCATACCAGCAGGAAGAACTCGGGAGGAATCATAGCCGCAACCCCTATGGTTTAGCAAGCCATTTCATGCTTTCGCCTGAACCGGGCAACGTGTCTCCTTAGCACTGCGCCACAGAATAAAGTGACCATTGTCTCAAAGCGTCATTCCGGCAATCTTCTGGCCGGAATCCATAAGAACTGCCTGGATACCGGCCAAAGCTTGTCCCGGCAGGGTTTAGGCCGGGAACATGCCGGTATGACGAACCAAGATTGGACACTTATTTGTGTTGGGCTCTACTTAGTTTTGAGACGGCTCCCATCAAAGAGCTTTTCCCCCTCAAGTCCATATTCACATTTGAGGTTCTTTTGTGGTTTAATGCTTTTGCTGGAGGCACAATTTGCTCCGCCCATCACCCTTCGGCGCATGGTCTTGGCTGCAATTCATTGACAGTAAGGGGATTTGTTCGCCATGCTTGACAAGCTCAACCCTTTTCGATGGTTCCGCGCTAAGAGCCAAAAACCTTCCAGGGACCAGGCCTACGATGCCTTTCGCTTCAAATACGAGCAGTTCAAAGAACTCCTGGACTCCAACTCGGAATTGTCGAAAATTCTTGTGGGTATAGAAGAAAAACTACAAGGCCACCGGGTTTTCGGCATGAGCTATGTGCGCTCGCAATCGGCGCGCGCCATCTTCCACACCATGCGCATGATCCAGAGCTTGAATGCCATCTCGCGCAACCGCTATCCCACTCTCCCCAACATTCTCGAAGAGATCAACCTCCAAATCAAAAGGGAACTGGAGAAGCGGAAAGAAAGCACCATCCAGGATTTGATTCTCCCCTACTCCGGAATCACCCGGGAAATGGTCGACTGGGTAGGGGGGAAGAGCGCCAACCTGGGCGAAGTGCTCAGCCGGGTCAAACTGCCCATCCCCGAAGGTTTTGCCGTCACGACTCATGCCTTCGATGTTTTCCTCAAAGAGAACGACCTCATCGATGCGATCAACAAAGTGAAAATGGAGATTGACCCCAACATCCCGGAGACGATCACCCTGGCCAGTGAGGAAATCCAGCGACTCATTATTGGGGCGCCCCTTCCCGAGGAGCTCGAGGGGGTGATGCTTGCCGCCTATGATCAGATGATCGAGCGCCTCAAGGCAGCCGGCACCAGCGATTTTTCACTCCAGGTGTCCCTGCGGAGCAGCGCCATTGGCGAGGACAGTGAGCTCTCCTTTGCCGGCCAGTATCTCTCGGTGCTCAACGTCCCCCGTGACAAGCTCGGCCGGACTTACAAGTTTGTGGTGGCCAGCCTTTTCACCCCTCGCGCCATTTCCTACCGGCTGAGCAAGGGCATCCCCCATGAAAGTGCGGCCATGAGCGTGGCCTGCCTCCAGATGGTCGACTCCGTCGCCAGTGGTGTCGCCTATTCCCATCATCCTTTCAATCTGCTGGAAGAGGACATCCTCATCAATGCCGTTTGGGGCCTCGGACCGTATGCCGTTGACGGCGTCATCACGCCCGACACCTACACTGTCACCAAGGACGAGAACCTGACCATTCTCGAGACCAAGATTTCCTTGAAGGCCGTCCAATTGGTGAGTCGCCCTGAGGGCGGGTTGGTGGAGATCCCGGTCCCTGAAGCTGACCGCGAGCGGCCGTGCCTTTCCGAGGAGCAGATCAAAACCCTGGCCGATTACTCGCTGAGGCTCGAAAAGCATTACGGCCATCCCCAGGACACCGAATGGGCCCTCGACAAGGACGGCCGAATCATCATCCTGCAAACCCGGCCCCTGACCCTCAGAAGCCAGGACGATGCCTGCCAAGGCAGAACCACCCCGGTGCTCCCCGGCTACCCGCTGCTCCTCGAAGGCGGCGCCGTTGCCTCTCCCGGTGTGGGGTTTGGGCCGGCTTTCGTGGTCAATTCCGATGACGACCTCATAGACTTTCCCGACGGGGCGGTGCTCATCTCCAGGCATTCCTCGCCGAAATATGTGGTGGCCATGCCCAAGGCTCAGGCCATCCTTACCGATTCCGGCAGCGTCAGCGGCCATATGGCTTCCCTTGCCCGCGAATTCTCCGTCCCCACCATTGTGGGTGCCAAGACAGCAACCACAGCCCTTGCCAACGGTACGGAGATCACCGTGGATGCCTTCTCGGGAAGAGTCTATGCCGGGAAAGTGCCCGAGTTGCTAAAGCTCCAGGTGTCCAGGCAGACCGGCATCAAGGATACTCCCGTGTACCAGACCCTCAAGCGCATATCCGAGCTCATTGTGCCGCTGCGCCTCCTCGATCCCAAGGCCCCTGACTTTATCCCGGAAAACTGCCGCTCCCTGCACGACATCATGCGGCTGGTTCACGAATTCTCCTACCACCACATGTTTCAGCTGAGCGACCAGGTTTCCGACGTGAGCGGCTGCAGTGTGAGTCTGGTCGCCCCCATCCCGCTGGATCTCTGCATCATCGACATCGGAGGAGGCCTGGCCGATCTCCCTGAAGGGGTGAAAAAGGTCCCCGTGGAACAGGTCGTATCGGCACCTTTTAAGGCTCTTCTCAAAGGCATGCTCCACGAAGGGGTGCGCCACACGCAGCCCCGAGCGGTTGAACTCAAGGGCTTCTTCTCCGTGATGAGCGAACAGATGCTGTCGCCCGGCTATGGGTCAGAACGTTTCGGAGACAGGAGCTACGCCATCGTCTCGGACAAGTACCTCAACTTCAGCTCCCGCGTCGGCTACCATTACGCCATCCTCGACGCCTACTGCGGGCAGACCATCAACAACAATTACATCACCTTCTCGTTCAAAGGGGGAGCGGCCGACGATGTCCGCCGAAACCGGCGTGCCCGCTCGATCGCCCGCATCCTGGAAGAACTCGGCTTCATTGTGGACGTCGCAGGAGATCGGGTCAGTGCCCGCTTTCAACGCTACGAACGTGATGAAATTGAAGAACGACTGGACAGCATGGGCCGCCTGTTGCAATTCACCCGCCAGATGGACATGCTCATGCGCAGTGAAGCAGCCGTGGAGACGATTGCTAAGGCTTTTCTGGAGGGGAATTATAGTCTGGAGTAGGAGGTAAGGAGTAGGGAGTAGCGAGTGGAGAGTAACGAGTAGGGAAATAGAGTGATGAGTGAGGAAGGAGACGCATTATGAAACGAGTTCTGGTTATCATGTTCTTTGTTCTTTCAGTATCGACAGTGGCCTGGGCCGACTACGAGGCGGCGATGGCGGCATACAAACAGGCCGACTACGCCACCGCCCTCAAGGAATTGAAGCCGCTGGCGGAACAAGGCGATGCCAAGGCTCAAAACACTCTCGGCTGGATGTACCGGGAAGGACAAGGCGTAACCAAGGACTACAATGAAGCCTTGAAGTGGTTTCAAAAGGCGGCTGACCAGGGATTTGCCAAAGCCCTCAACAACCTGGGCATCATGTATGAAAAAGGGATCGGCGTCAAACCGGACGGGGCCGAGGCCTTGAAGTGGTATCAGAAGGCCGCCGATCAAGGCGATGCCTGGGGCCAATGCAATGCCGGCATGCTCTACCTTGGGGACAAGGGCGTTCCCCAGAACTACCCCGAGGCCTTAAAATGGTTCCGCAAGGCGGCTGATCAGGGTTTGCCCAAAGCACAGTTCCAGCTCGGTTTGATGGTCGAGCAGGGGCTGGGTGTGCCGCAGGACAAGGACGAGGCGTCAAAATGGTATCAGAAGGCGGCTGATCAAGGCTTCGCAGAGGCACAGGCGAAACTCGACGCTGGAAAAAGCAAGGCTCAATAGTAGACAGTGGTTAGTGGTTGGTGGTTAGTGGTTGGTGGTTAGTGAGCAGTGATGAGTGGACAGTGGGTTTCGCTGGTTCCCAAGCTCCAGCTTGGGAACCCGGTCTCGGAAGCTCCAGCTTCCGTTCACCGTGAGGGATGAGACATGCCACGCAGCCGGTACCGAGTGCTACACGACCAATATCCCCACTTCATGACAGCAACCATAAACAACTGGCTGCCCGTCTTCACCCGCCCCGAAACCATGAATATCGTTCTCGATTCCTGGCGATTTCTGCAGCAGAACAGCCACTATGAAATATTCGGCTATGTAATTCTTGAAAATCACCTGCATCTGGTTGCCCGGTCCCAGGATTTGAGCCGGGATATTCAACGGTTCAAGTCCTATACCGCTAAAGAAATCCTGGCCTATTTGCAGGCTGAAAACGCAACCAGATTGTTGCGCCAACTGGAATTGTTCAAGCATCCGCATAAAATGGAATCCACATACCAGGTCTGGGAAGAAGGCAGTCACCCGCAGATCATCTCAAGCGAAGCGGTGTTGAGGCAAAAGCTGGAGTATATTCATCAGAACCCGGTGAAGCGGGGCTACGTTGATTTGGCTGAGCATTGGCGTTATTCCAGTGCCCGGAACTATGCGGGACAAGAGGGTTTGATCGACATTTGCAGGGTATGGTAGATGGGTACACGAAGCTGGAGCTTCCAAGAGGGGGTTCCCAAGCTGGAGCTTGGGAACCAGCAAAGGGAAGGTAAATCTGCGATTTGGGAGTGAAGACCGTGATGACAAGAACGGTAGATGTCACCAAAGGACTCACCAGATTTAAAAGGATTATTGTCCCTTGTGGCAGATGGAACGGAAGTGCTGCTCACAGAAGGTATCACCCCGGTGGCTCGCTTGGTACCAGTTGGGAAGAGAGTAGCGGGGTTGCATGCTGGAGTGATCTGGGCCAGCAAGGATTTCGATGAACCACTTCCAGACGAATTCTGGATGGGGAACTCATGAAGTTGCTCCTGGATACCCACACCTTCATCTGGTGGGATAGCGACCCCCTCAAGCTTACGCCACAGGTTTTGGAGATGTGCCATGATCCCGAGAATATATTAATGCTCAGAGTCTCTGCCCTTCAGGGCAAGGCGACAATAAAGCCCGGTTCGGGCACACAATCAGCCGTCACCACGGCCGTGGCATCTTCCTTGTAAGCCTCCCTAACGGTAACGCTGCCGACGGGAACCCCGGTCTTGTCGAAAAGCGTCAGCACACTGCCGGCGCGCACCCCTTGCTTCGTCCCAAGGGCAAAGGATACTTCATATTCATCGTCCTTTCTGCTGATGCGATAGATTTCCGCTTTGCCCTCCTGCCTCAGGAGTTGCTCTCTCCTTTGTGAACACAGGTAGACTATTCCGGAGAATACTATTGCCAAGGGAAAAAACAGGACTGCAGACCACCAGGGCGAAACACCCGTATAGCGTTGAATGATGGAGGCAGAGATTTCCTGCAGGCTGGCTGCACTGCCAAAGATCCGGACGCGGAACACCGTGAGTGGTTTTCCCGATGGTTCGTTTCTGCTGCTCACGGTAACCGTGTAGTCCCCGGCCTTGATATCGGTGCTCGTCGTCAACTCTCCCCGCCACATGAGGCCCCCGAGCCAGAACCCGGTGTGGATTTTTTCGAATGAGAGGCGGATCAGGTCCGAGTCGCCGGTATATTTCAAATCCTGAGGGTCGCGGACTCCTTCGCTTGCCGATCCGTTTACCGGCGTGGATTCACCGGGGAGGAGCCGCAGTTCGCCGGCGGATTGCCCGAAACGAGAGAGCATGCCGTCGACCGCTGAAAGGAAGAAAAGCAGGCAGCAAAGTGCTGCGGCCTTACCAGCCAGTCTTCTACGATAATTGACGGTGTCGAGGGTCATGGAATCGAGATCCAGGTTTCTGGAGGGGACTAACCAGAGGTCTTGGGGTCCGGTTCTTTGGAACGCATCCCCTTGATAACAAATCGTGCCAGAATCAACGTCGGAATAACCAGGGAAAAGAAGATCTGAAAAAAGATTACGGTAAAGTCCTGAGGATTCTGATTAGCGAAATAGATGCTCAGGGTCAGCTCAACGATGACCAACAACATCCAAAACCGCTACCGCAACTTTTTGCCGAAAATTCATGTTCGTCCCGGGTTCTGCCGCTTAGAAACGATCTCAAAATGGCCGGATTGCCTTTGATCGTCATTCAGGCGAAAGCTGGAATCCAGGTTTTTCGAAGGGCCCTGGACCCCGGCCTCCGCCGGGGTGACGGTCTAGGCAGTTTTTGACATAGCCTTGGTAGCTGACCAGAAAACAAAGCATCCATTTTGTCTGACCACGAAGCACGGGACACAGGAAGGACACGAAATGATTTCTTCGTGCTTCTTCGCAGTCCTTCGTGCACCTTCGTGGATAAGACATAGTCAAAAGGAGTGCAAGTCGTTTTCGGACACCCCCCTAGTACGCCCGGACGCAAATCCATGGCTGGTTAGACCGCCCGTGGGACCTTCCGCTGGTTCCCAAGCTGGAGCTTGGGAACCAGCGAAGTACTTCTGCCCGGCTGTACTAGCGGGATCGAAACGGAGAATCGCTCGCGGTCAGGTTACCCCATGCCGGGAGCGATTCTCCTTATGCCGTTATACCACGATCACCACAGCTGCTATTTCTTGTAAATGTCCGTCGTGGTCACGTTCATGCATCGCTGGGCCACGCCTTCCTTATGATAATAGACCCGGATCTCGTCTCCGGCGTCCCAGGTGCTGTCGGGCATGCTGAAATACTCGTCCGGAAGCGAGAAGGTGACCAGGACTTTCTGCCGGCCGGAATAGATGGAGATGGTCTTTTTCTCCTTGTCCACCGCAGGGAATTTCTTGGCCTTCTTCTGAGCCTCGTCATAGACAAGAGGATCGGTCTTCTCCACGTTTTCTTTCTGGTCGATCAGAGTGTAATCCAGAGTCTTGAAGTTCTGGGCGGCCGGATCAAAAATGACAATCTGCTTCGCTTTGAAATCCAGCTTCATACGGCCGCCGGGTTTCGGTTCCTGGCCCATTTCCATGGGATCTTTGGGCAGGGCGTAGGTCATGGGCGGCAGATGGCTGTAGTCCGGGTTTTTGGAATCATTGGCCTTGTCCCGGATGATCGTCGCCGTCCACTTTTCCTTATCAAATTTAACCACCCGACCCTGGTCCACCTTTCCATATTCGCCACAGCCCACCACCAGAGCCAGTGGCAGAATGATCAAAAGCGTCATCAACCAGTTGCGTTTCCTTGCCATATTGCTCTCCCTCTCTTTCGAAATCCAATTCTCGGAACTCTCCGCTCGGACACTATTAGCTTCCCATAGCCGCTTTCTTGCGCCGCACTTCCTCGGCCGCTCCCTGGAACATCTTGACGGAGATGTAGACCGACAGGGCAGCGACTACCCCCAGCACGACCACGGTGGCAAGGACGTCACAAATGGCCTGGATGGAAGGAACGTACATGGGAATGATTTTCAAAATGACCGAAATGGTACAGCCCACCACGGCACAGCCAAACGCAATGCGAATGCCGTAGCCCTTGATGTATTTGGTGGCAACCGCACCGATTTGGGCTCCCATGGCCGCTCCCACCAGCATGATGATGGCGGCAACGAGCTCGACCCGGCCCTTGTAGGTGTAGGTGGCCGCGCCGTACAGGCCCGAGATCATGACTTCAAAAAGGTCGGTGCCCACCGCGACGTGGGTGGGGCAGCCAAGGATATAGATCAAAGCGGGCATCCGGATGAGACCGCCGCCGATCCCCAGGATACCGGCGAGCCAACCCGTGATGAAACTCACCGTGATGGGCAGCCAGGCCGAACAATAGATGCCGGCCACGTGGAGATGCACCATGGGAGGGATCTTGATTTTGTGAAAGGTCTTGTGCCATTCAAGGCCGGTTGCCAGGGCATCCAGTTCCTCGCCGGCGGCCTTGGCTTCTCTTTCCTTCTTTCTTCGCTTGGCGATATCGCCGAAGACCATCCAGGTGATGAGAAGGAGCAGCACGACGTACAGCCAGCGAACAATCATATCCACCCGGCCGATGCGTTCCAGCCACATGATCATCTGGGCGCCGACTTCAAAGCCGACGACCGTGCCGACCAGCATGATCATGCCGAGCTTGTAGTCCACGTTCCCGAACTTGCCGTGACGCATGGTGGAGATGAGCGATTTACCGGCCATGTGCGCGATATCCGTACCGATAGCAAAAGCCATGGGAAAACCGAGGATGTTCAGACCGGGCGTCACCATCCAGGCGCCGCCCATACCAAAGAAGCCGCCAATGATGCCCACGCCGATTCCCAGAATGATCAAGCCCGGCCAGAATATCTGGACACCCGCAATGGGCATGAGTACATAAAGCCAATCCATAAGAAACCTCCTGTATTAGGTTGGGATTGCGATCCCATGTCAACAATCGTGATCAGTGTTCCGCGAGATCCCGCGACTTCAAATCAATGCCGACGTGAGACATGATCAAATCGGCCAGCGTCCCGAAGATTACCCCAATCAAAGGGATCAGGATGACGGTCACGATCGTGAAATAGACATGGCTTTCATTGTACAGATCGCCCCACCAGGCCATCAGGCCAGTGAGTTTGCGGGTATCGGCCACGATGACCACCGGTGCCGCGCCGCCGCCGCCGGCGGCCAGCACCATCTCCGGCAACAGCAGGGAAACCAGGGTTCCCAGCCCAAGGAGTTTTGTCCACAATCTGCGCATGTTTGATAACCTCCCTTGTTAAAATTTGGTTTCAGAACGCAACCATGAAGTCTCATGGCAATATACTTTGCCAAAGAACGAGCCGTCAGGAAGCCTCCTCCTCCAGGATTTTCCCCGACAACCCGCTCCCATCACCTGATGACCGCCACCGAACAGGGGGCATTGGCAACGACTTTTGCCGCCGTGCTGCCGATCAACAACCTCTTGAAACCACCGTGCCCGGTGCTACCCAGCAGGATGAGATCGAACTTTCCGGCTTCGGCCCTGCTGATGATGTTGTTGGCTGGAACATAGCCCGCTTCGAGGATGGCTTCGGCCTTGATGCCCTTCTCGTCGAAGAGAGCCTTCGCCTTTTTCAAGGCATCTGCAGCCTGTGCTTCGAGTTTTTCCTGGACGTTCAAGGGAATCTCATCCAGGTCTTCCCTCGAGAAATAGGCGACGGCAAGCAAGGTGATCTCGGCACCTTCCTTTTCCGCCAGTTCCATGGCCCTCTTCAGAGCCTTCAGGGAATGCTCCGACCCGTCCGTTGCGACAAGAACCTTCATATAACCGTCTCCTTCCCTCTTTTAAGGTGCCACAAACACCACATTTTTCGGGTTGACAGAAGAACTCCACCCCTCCAGTCTCACAAGTCTTCCTCCAAGCATGGATCACGGCTCACGCCCCGTCCAATCGCTCTTGGGAGCTATCTCAACAACACCCGAAACCTTATCTGCAGCCAAGCGAGAAGGGTAATTTCACGCGGGAAGAGGAGCCGTAAAGGAGCATGAGTTCATCGTTCAGCAGTCGCTCGATGGTCAACCGAGTATGGCCATGAGCAATATGTGTACCATACCACTACCACTATGATTTGCAAGGAAAGTTCAAGCCTGAGCGGCCTGATTGACGCCTTCGCAAAAGGTGATAGTGAAACTTTCAGGCGACAGTTATGTCATGCGATGGGTGACAGCCTCACGGGAGGGAGGCCTCGGCCATGGGCAGGAATTCTTCAATCTTCTTCCTGAATGAATCGACTCGGATCGGCTTGATGAGATGGCCCTGAGCGCCCAGGGCGAGGGCTTCGTCAAGGTGTTCCTGCTGGTGCAGAAAGGCGTTCACCATGATGACCGTTTCCGGGAACCGTTTCTTCATTTTTTTTAAAAGCTTGAAACTACCCTCCATGGCAATGCTCAGGTCGACCAGCGTGAGAGCAAAAGGGATGTCTTGCATCAGGTCGAAGGCCTCCTCCTCTCCCCCTGCCAGGTAACACTTGCAGTCCCTGCGAACCTCAATCGCTCGCGCAAACAACTCACTTACGTCGCGATCGGTTTCCAGGATGAGAATGTTCTTGCGGTTCGTTTCGGACATGGTGCAAACCCTATTCGCTCCCTGAGGGCCATCTAGTGGGATCCGGCCAGGCAGAGCTCGCCCTGCAGTCGGAAAACACCGACTGATGCCGCCAAATCATTCTTTCTGGAGGTATGATATCAATTAGTGTGCCAGAAAGAGTTGAAAAGCGAACCGCAGAATTTCGAATATCGAACCGCAGAATGTCGAAGGGGGCCCAGTGCGGAGAAGGTAGAGCCACACCGTCACGTGATTTCGATGCCGCAACCGCATCGAAAGTCCGATTGGTTACCCGGCCAGGGCGGAGGCTAACCCAATCTTTCGCTTCTACTTCATCATTCGAAAGTTCGTTATTCGATATTCTGCGGTTCCTCTTTATCGCCTACATCATCGAAATTCCGTTGGACTCTACCCCCAGAGGCTCTGCATCTTCTTCACTTCGTCATTCGAAATTCGTTATTCGATATTCTGCGGTTCGCTTTTCAATGGTTCGCATTTCTGCCAGTGTCCTTTTTCATCCAGTGCTGGTATTCCGAAAAGGGATCCGGATGGTGAAGGTGGTGCCGGAAGTGTCTGGCCTTTCTGCGTCGGTATGGCTTTCGCACTCGATCGACCCACCGTACTGGGTGACGATGCCGTAGCTCACGGAAAGGCCGAGTCCCGTGCCCTCCCCCACTTTCTTGGTGGTAAAGAAGGGATCGAAGATCCGGGGCAGGAATTCCTTCTCAATGCCGCAACCCGTGTCTGAAACCACCACCTCGGCCCAACCGGCTTCCTTTGCATGACGGGTCGCAACCCTCAGCACCCCCTTGCCGTTCATCGCTTGCAGGGCGTTGCTGATCAGATTGAGCAGCACTTGCTGCAGGCCTTTGGAATCAATTCCCACAAGCTGCAGTCCCTCTTCGAGGGAAGCAACCAGTTTGATGTTGTTCATGCTGAGGGTGTGCTTGACGACAGCAAGGATGGCCTCAACGCTGGCGTTCAGATCGCAGTTCGCATCGGTCTCTTCGCTCATCCTGGCAAAGTTGAGCAGCCTTTCGATGATGCTCTTGCAGTGCAAGCCGTGCCGCTCGATGGTCTTGAGATCGTTATACTCCATGGTGCCGGGCTCCATTCTTTCCAGCAGCAACTCGCAAAACCCCATCATGATCCCGAGGGGGTTATTGATCTCGTGCGCCACGCCGGAGGCCAGGATGCCCAGGGACGCCAGCTTTTCCGTATTGATCAGTTGTTTCTCCAGGCTTTTCCGCTCCGTGACATCACGCCCTATGGCGAGAATGGTACCCTCACCACTGCCTTCATCCCTCAGCGGAATGAATTGAATATGGAACCAGAATTCCTGGTTATGAATCCTGAAAACGGTTTCCGTCCGCCGACTGATCCCGGAACGCAATACCTCGTTGGCAATTCGCAACTGATCTTCGGTCTGATCCAGCGAAAGGAGGCAGTAGAGGCTCTGACCGGCCAGTTCGTCCATGCTGACGCCAAAGAGCCTGGACATGTATTGGTTCATGGTCTTGATGATGCCATCGCCGTCCAGGGTGAAGATGAGCTCCTCGGCGTTTTCCGCCAGCGCGCGGAACCTCGCCTCCGAAGCCTCCAGTTCCTGCGCCTGCCGGTGAAGATCCTTGCCCCTGGCGGCCCCTTCCTGCTCAAGGGCATTAGCCCAACGCCACTCGTAGAGCACGATTACGAAGGCTCCCACCAGGATAAGCGAGAGCACCAGTCCTTCCAGGAGCACCTGCCGCCCGTAGACGGCCGTAATGATTCCTTCCACCTCGTCGGCAGGGGCAACGACGGCCACCGACCAGACATAGTCCATAAAGGGCCCCTGGATCCGGACTGGAGCGTAGGCAATCAGTTTCTCCATGGGTTCGATCAGCTCCCGATGCCAGCCCGACAGGTATTTGCCGGTGCCTTCCCGGCCCTTTATCATCTCGTTGCGCTGGATTTCGTTGATCTGGGCAAAGGACATGCGCGCATTGCGAATGGTGCGTATTTCAAAGGCGTTTTCCGCGATAAAACTGCTTTCCGGATGGTAAAGAAAGGTGCCTGAGGAGTCCAAAACCCAGGCATAACCGCTTTTACCCGAACGGATCAGGGGCACAATCTGCGCGAGCAGCCGGCTGATATCAATGGTGGCTTTCAGATACCCGGCAAAGCCGTGAGATGGTTGCGGATGCAGGCTGTTGCTTGCTTCTTCGTAGGTCGGAATGAGGAGATCCATGACGAGATGTTTGCGATCGACGGTGGCCTCCTTCGAGCGAATGCCGGTCCCCATGGTCTTGCCTCGATTGCTGGGCTCCGACGCCCAGGACAGATACACGCCGGCCTCACTCTGGACCAGATCCAGATGTTTCATCCCGATGCCTTGCTCGTTGGCAACGAAAAGCGTATGGCCATTGCGGTCGACCCGCCGGATTTCAATGATATTGTCGCGATTCAGCAGGGGCAGGGTGGAGAGCAGGAGTACTTCATAGGAAGTGGGGTCACCATATTGGACTGCGGGAAGAGAGTTCAGGAGGATCAGATCCATAATCGCCGCCTGCAGATTGGTTTCGATCCGCTGGGCTGTTGCCCTTGCCAGAACCAGTTGTTCGGCATTGAACTGGTCTTCGATAATCTCCCGCATCTGCCGAACCGTCGAAAACCCCAGAGTGCTGATTGCGGCAAGCAGCAAGACGGCTAGGAGGGATACCACTTTGAAGGCCTTAAGAAGTCTTTGTCGTTCTCCGGCGATCATTTTTTGCTTGCCTTTGCTGCAAAGGGACCCTGGCATGAAGTGAAACTTTCAGGTGACATTCTCATTGACTTGTCATGCCCATCGCGGTCAGAATAGCCGGCACCAATAGCCAATCCAACCATGGAGGCAGAGATGTCGGGAAGGATCCTCATCATTGATGATGAAAAGGACATGTTGGCCCTTTTGGAACGGATTCTCGCGGGCGCCTTTGCGCATGACATCACCCAAACCGCTGATCCTCTGCAAGTACCGGACTTATTAAAGCACAGCCGTTTTGATGTGGTCATCACCGACCTCAAAATGCCGCATCGCAACGGCATCCAGATCCTGCAAATGGTCAAGGAGCAAGACGAGACGACGGCCGTTATCATCATGACCGCCTACGGCAGCATCGAATCGGCCATCGAGGCTACGCGTAAAGGGGCATATGACTACATTACCAAACCTTTTCGCAAGGAAAGAATCCTGCACGTGGTGGAAAAGGCCATCAACTGGCAGCGGCTTCAACGAGAGAATGTCTACCTCAGAGAGAAACTCGAGGGCAAACCGCAATTCCCGGCGCTCCTCGGAACCAGTGCCGCTATGGGCCGCCTGCACAGCCAGATCAACCGCGTCGCCGGCACTTCGGCCACGGTCCTCATCACCGGGGAAAGCGGGACCGGCAAGGAACTGGTGGCTCGAGCCATTTATTCACACAGCCTGAGAAAAGCCAATCCGTTCATTCCCATCGACTGCAGCACGATTCCCGAATCCATTATTGAAAGCGAGCTTTTTGGCCATGTGAAAGGGTCGTTTACGGGAGCCATTCGCGACAAGAAGGGCCTGGTGGAAGAAGCTGACAGCGGCACGCTCTTCCTGGATGAGATCGGCGACCTGAGTGTGGGCATGCAGGTCAAGCTCCTGCGCGTGCTCCAGGAAGGTCAGTTTAAACCCGTGGGCAGCAATGCCATCCGCAAGGTGGATATCCGTTTCATCACTGCCACCAACCGCAATCTGTCAGAGTTGATCAAAAAAGGGGAGTTCCGCGAAGACCTCTTCTACCGTCTGAACGTGATCAACATCCACCTTCCTCCGCTGCGGGAACGGATGGAGGACATTTCTGTGCTCGCCACCCATTTCTTGACAAAGTACTGTATAATCCATGGGAAAAAGGTCAAGAGCCTGTCTCAGGATGCACTGAACCATCTGACACGGCGCGCTTGGCCGGGAAACATCAGGGAATTGGAGAACGTCATTGAACGGGGAATCATCATGACCGCGGGTGAGACTCTGTTTGAAGAAGACCTCCTGACAACGGATTCCTTCTCTTCCACGAACCCCGGCATCCCTCATGCCCCCGGCGACATTTTTGCCATGCCGTTCAAGGAGGCCAAGGACCGGCTGATCGAGGAGTTTCAGGCCCAGTATATCGCCAAGGCCTTAGCCCGGCATGGGGGGAATGTCTCTCAAGCCGCCAGAGATTCCGGGGTCAAACGCCAGTATCTCCACCGCCTCATGCGCGACACCAACCTCGCTTCAAAGAACTTCAAGAAGTCCGACTCGGCTGAGTAGTCTCGGCTTTCCGCGTTCTTTCCTCCCTGGCCGTTTTGCGTTCATAGGCCGACTCGATTTTGGCCAACAATTCATCCATGGGACAGGGCTTGAGAAGGTACTCGTAGCCGCCGAGCCTCATTATTTCCACAGCCACATCCACCGAAGCATGCCCGGTCAGGATGATGACTTCCACATCCCGGTTGATCTTCTTCAACTCGGCCAGGGCTTCAATGCCGCTCATCCCGGGCATTTTGACATCGAGCAGGATGACGTCATAGGGCTGCTGCTGGAGTTCCTCGATGGCTTCCAGGCCGCTCCCGACGGCGTTGGTGTCCAGGCCGTTGGCGGTCAGCAGCTTCTTGAGGGTAATCCGAAACCTTTCCTCATCATCGACGATCAGGACCTTGGCTTTGGGTGGCATTGCTAGCGATCTCCTTTGGGTAATTCGACGGGAAGGTGGATGGTGAAGGTCGTTCCCTTACCGACCTCACTGGCAACGGTAATGCGACCTCCGAGTTTGACCACAATACTGTGGGAAATGGAAAGCCCCAGACCGGTGCCCTGCCCCGGAGGTTTGGTCGTAAAGAAAGGGTCAAAGATCTTGTCCTGCTGCTCTTTGGGAATGCCACAACCGGTATCGCTGAAGACCAATTCCACGAGATTCCCTCCGGACCGGCGCGTGGCAATGGTTATCGCGCCGTCCCTGCCAATGGCATAGGCGGCATTGTTCAAGATGTTCAACACCACCTGACGCAGGAGGGGCGGATCGGTCGGCACGCGCGGCAGGTTCTGGTCGTATGCTCGGATCATCTTGATGCTTTTCTGGGCCGCCTCTCTTTCCACCAGCCTGGCCATATCCTCAATGAGTTTGTTCACATCGGCCCCTTGAATGAGGGGCTCTTTCTTCCGCGCAAAATCCAGCAATTTATGAGTGATTTCCTTGCACCGGTCAACCTGGCTGACGATTTCGCGCAGAGAATCCCGCAGCTCTTCGGGGGCCCCCGGAGCTTCGAGATGATCATCTTTCAAGAGATGTTTGATCCACTCCGTCTCCTGCCCCATGATCGCCAGGGGGTTGTTGATCTCGTGGGCGATCCCCGATGACAGCTCCCCTATGGCAGCCAGTTTCTGGGATTGGATGAGTTGCTGGTCGAGATGGCATTTCTGTTCATTGGCCTTGGTAACCAGTTGCGTCAGATGCCTCACGCAAAGAAAGGAAACGAACGCAACCCCCAGGGCAATAGCAGCGAAAAGGATCTCACCCCAAAGGGCAAGGGCCACCGCCAGCCCGCCACAAAGGAGGGTTGCAGCATGGGAGTAGAGGATGGAGCCGGAAGTGCCGAACTTTCTCACCATGAGATCGCTCTCAAATCACGCTCTTCTCGCGGAGCTTTGTTTCATGCAGAGCCTTCCTCTCGTATGCTTCGTGGATCTTCTCCAGCAAGTCATCGATATTTGCCGGTTTCATCACATAATCGAAGGCTCCGTAGTGCATCCCCTCGACACCGGATTCAACCGAGGCATGCCCGGTGAGCATGATCACTTCCATGAGCGGCCGCTTTTTCTTCATCTCTTTGAGCGTTTCGATGCCATCCATACCGGGCATTCGCACATCGAGGATAACCACATCAAAATGTTCCCGTTCCAGCAGCTCAAGGGCTTTTATTCCGCTGTCGATACCCGTGGCGTCGATTTTACGCCGGTTTAAACGCTTCACAATCGTTTCCAGAAAATCCAGTTCGTCATCGACAATCAATACCCTAAAATCTTTCATTGGTATTGCCTTTCTTTATTGAAGAAATCACTTCGTGCTAATGACTTTTGTAAGAGGCTCCTCGGACAACCCCCAACGAGCAGTGGCATACTCATCCGGGATGCGAGTCACTGAACTGGTCCTGATTCACAATGGGCAACATGATGGTGAAGGTTGTGCCTCTCCCCACTTCACTATTGACCACAATCTTGCCCCCGAGCTTTTCCACAATGCTGTAACTGATGGCAAGACCAAGCCCCGTCCCTTTGCCCACTTCTTTGGTCGTAAAGAAGGGATCGAAGATCTTGCTCAGGATCTCGCTGGGTATCCCAGGACCCTCATCGGTGATGCAGATCCCCACCTTTTTGTCCTTTAGGTAATGCGTCGTCTGGATGGTGATGACACCGTCTTTGGCGACGGCATCGATGGCGTTGTTGAGAATGTTGAGGAAGACCTGCTGCAGCTGCGTCGAATCGCTCGTGGTCTCCGGCAGGTCGAGCGCATAGTCCGAATGGATTTTGATATTCCGGTAATGAGCCTCGTTGCGCAAGAAATCGATCGTCTCTTCCAGAATCTTGTTGATGTTGACCCGCTCCTGAGAGGGTTCCATCCTTCTGGCAAAACCCAGGAGGCGATGGGTCACCTTTCTCGCCCGGTCCACATGGTAGTCGATTTTGCGCAGGGCATCGTCAAATTCCTGGAAGTTTTCACTCTTGGCAACCTCCTCTTCCGAAAGCAAATCCGTCAGCCACCCTACCTTCTCTTTGATCACGGCCAGCGGATTGTTCACCTCGTGAGCGATGCCCGCGGCCAGCTTGCCCAGGGCCGCCATCTTGCTCGACTGCATCAAGCCGGCATCGAGGGTCGCCTTCTCCCGGTCGGCCGCGATCAACCGCGCAACCATGCCCCGCGTGATGAACACCGCCCCCATGACGATAAGCAATATCCCGCCAAGGACCAGACCGCTCACCAGCAATCTGGCCTGCAAGAGAGGCATCAATTCCTCACGCGGACTCTCCTTGATCACCAGCAGCCAGTCTTTGTTCTTTAGCCAGGTCATGGCATAAAGGTCATTTTCGCCCTTGACCGTCATCTCCTCGACGCGCGCCCCTGGAAATTTCGAAATATGGAAATGATCCAGCGGTTGGAGCAGCTCCCCGCCAAAACGCGGAGGCGTCTGCAAGACGCTGTCCTTGTTGAGCACAAAGGCATCCCCTTTTTGCCCAACTTGAGCGGCCTTAACCATGGAATCAAAAATCTCGGTATCGATAGTAGCGCGCAGGATCCAGTTCCTGTCTCCTTCTCTGCGCATCACTGCGATGATGAAGTGAGGGAATTTGCGGAATCCCGTAAAGACGTCGCTGATATAAACTCCCCGCAACATAACCTCTTGGAACCATTCCTCTTTTTTATAGTTGAGCCCCTTGAGTTCATAAGGTCCCACATAAGAAGCATAGTATCCGTCCCGGTCAATGATCCCCAGATCGACATAGGACTTGGACCGCGTCTGCATGAGGGTGAAGACTTTGTTCAAATAGTCCTCGTCCTTGAGTTGATTGAAAGCGTGGGTATAGGCCAGGGTGTATAATTGGGCCACCCGTTCGTCCAGAAACAGGTCAATGGCGTTGCGCCGATTCTCGGCAAGGTTTCTCAGCGTCTCGAAAATCTTGGCCGTGTAGGAGACGCTGAACTGATAGTAGAGGCTCAATCCCAGGGCAAACAGCGGAATCAACGAAAAAGACAGGGTGGTGGCAACGATCTTCCAGCGCAGTTTCTTATAGCTTTTCTCTTCCATCTGTGGTCCCCAAATCCGATCAGCATTCTGCAATTATGGGGGCTGATTCGATGATTGAATGAATATCGTTGATGATCTTGTTCCGGTGGTGATTATAGGCAGCATCATTGGACATGATCATATCCAACTGGCGAGTGTGCATGAGCATATAGCCCAGCAGCTTGAGCTTTTCCTTCATCACTGTCTCATCGAAACCCTCAACACGAGCAAACACACCATCCTCTTTTATTTCAGCCCGGAATCCAAATTCCTCGAGAATGCTCGACACAAAAACGGCGCGCCGCAACCGCCGCTGATAATCGGCAGCTCCCCCCTTGAAGCTGAAGCTGATGTAGTTTTCGTTGGGCCGTTCTCCCACGAGCGTTTCAATGGTGCAAAAATGAAAGCCAAAACGTGAGGTGAGACTGCAAAAATGCTTGGAAATCATGAAGTAATTGCGATTGAGATAGACCGACGGCATGGAAGGGTCAAGGGCCGGGTTGGCTGACGCCTCGAGCAGAACCGACATGAAGCCCCGGGTGTCAATGGGAGGCGGCCCTTCCCAGGGAATGGCATTGATGCCTTCCCACAGCGCAAGCATCGGGATGGACAGGATGTTATCCAGGTTTACGTATTTTCCGGGTACATCTTCCTTGAAGCCATCATCGAGATTGATGATCCACCAGAGCATCGGCACATCACAGACCAGTTGTTTGCTGGCTCGCTCCGAAAAATGGTGTTCCTTCCCGAAGCTGAACATTTCCTTCACCGACTGTTCGTGGCAGAAGCGGGTTATGTCGTGGAGTGTCCGGCATTTCTTCGGTTTGAAGTCAGAAGCGTCGGGATCCAAAAGGTGAAGGGGCACGATGTGCTGCGTGACGTCCTTGAGAATCTCATAGACCGGGCTTCCTTCCATGAGGTTCTTCTTCGCCCCCTCGGAGGCGGTCAGGAGCGATTCCACACGACCTCGATAGATGGCGAGGCCTTCTGCATCGACCGTTATCAGTTCACCTTCCTGAAGGACGCTGGTTGCAGCAGGCACCCCGAAAATGGCGGGCACCCCGAATTCTCTGGCAACATTTGCCAGATGCCCGGCAGCACTTCCCTGCTCCGTTACCACCGCGGTCGCCCGGTTCAGGAGCGCCGCCCATCTCGGTAAGGCCTGCGCCGTAACCAGCACCGCGCCAGGGGGGAAATTCAGCACATCGCCATGGCGGCGAAGGACGTAGACGGGCCCACATGCCACCCCGGCGCTCGCGGTTGCGCCCCCCTGAAGGATCGGGAGATCATGGACAAGTTCACTCCGCAACACCCGGCGCCCTCCATCACTCCCTGCCACTTGCTTCAGATGCCGACATTGCAGAATAAAAATCGTTCCCTTCTCATCAACAGCCCATTCGACATCCTGCGGTGAGCCATAGTATTCCTCGAGGCGCAGAGCTATTTCAGCCAATTTCAATGTCTGATCATCGCTCAGTGAAGGATCGTGGCTCTTTTCTCCCGTCACCTCAAGCCGACAGACGCCCTCGTCGGGGTAGCAGGCAAATTTTTGCTCCTTGATCTTGATGTCTCGTTGCACGATCTGCATCGGTTCCTGGCGCGAGACGACAAACAGGTCCGCAGCAGCACTGCCGTCCACCACAGATTTCGGCAGCCCCCAGACGGCATTGATGGAGATGGCGTCATCCCGGATGCTGAGCGGGTTGCGGGAATAGGTCACCCCCCCTGCCGCGGCGTTCACCATGACCATGCAGCCCACGCACATAGCGATGTCTTCGTCCAGAATCCCCCGGTTCAGCCGGTAGGCGATGGCCTGCAGGCTGTACTTGCTGGCAACGATTTCCTTGTAAGCTTGAATGAGGTCTTCGGGACTCACATTCAGTTGTGAACGATACTGCCCGGCAAAGGAGGCGCCGGCCAGATCCTCTCCCAGAGCACTGCTGCGCATGGAGACCTTCACCCCTTCACCGGCCTTGCTTTCCAGAGCCTGATAGGCCGCCAGGATCGCTTCTTCGAGGTCCGGAGGAACCGTGGCACGAATGATCAGTTGCTGAATATCGGCGCTCAAGGAATACAGTTGATCCAGTTGATCAACCTCCGATGCCTGCAGGAGGCGGTCGATTTCGGTTTGCAGATCGTTGTGTTCAAAGAACCTCTGGTAGGCCAGCGACGTGATCACAAAACCGGCAGGGACAGGCATCACCAGGCGATTCATCACTTCTCCCAGGTTGGCCATTTTGCTCCCCACCTGATCGGCCAGGTTCATGTTGATTTGCTCAAAAGGGAGCACCAGTTTCTCAGCCTTCGGCTGCTTCCGCTGGGAAAGCACCTCATTGATCCGTCCCTGGATCTCTTTGAATTGATCGAACAGGTCGTGGTATTTCCTGGGTGCGAGTTGATCCAGGTTCTTGACGATCCGAAACACATTGACCAGGACCGCGGTAGCGTTAGCCCGCACGAAGGACATGCCAAAGGGCCGGGCGCCTCTGAGGGCTTCTTCCATTTCCGCCATGATTTCGAGCGCCTTGTTGTTGGCGGCAAGGAGTACTTTGAAACTATGGTAGCGGTCTCTGAAGGCGGTACGCAGTTCCTCAACGTTGGCGGGCGAGGATTGCTCTTTATTCCTCCCGAAGGGAAGCTTGCCAAGTAGCTTTGCCAGTATTCCCATGGTGCAGCCTTCACCCCCCTTTGGGCACAGGCAAACAGGAACCGTCTACGCCTGTTTTACGCCGGAGACCTCATCCACAGCATGTTTGATGCGTTCTTCGTGAAGCGTTTTCTTTTTGTAAGCGTCCTGGAGCTTGTAGAGCAGCTCGTCGATATCCATGGGCTTCATCAGATAATCAAAAGCGCCCTGCTCCATGCCCTCGATGGCGACTTCCATGCTGGCATGCCCAGTCAGCATGATCACTTCCACCAGAGGCACACGCTTCTTAATTTCTCTCAAGGCTGTAAGACCGTCCATCCCAGGCATCTTAACATCCAACACCACAACATCCACAGGCAACCGGCCCAAGGCTTCGAGAGCTGCCTCGCCGCTGGTCACGCCCGTTACTGCCAGGTTCCTCCGTTTGAGTCTCTTGACCAACGTTTCCAGGAATTCCACTTCATCATCGACCAGCAGCACATTGAATGTGTCCACCTTCATCCCTCCTCATTCTCAGAACCTCTTTCACTTTTTTCAACAGGTATTCGGAATCTCAGAGCCTGGGCAGACATTTGAAAAGACCCGCTTTTTGCCCACCATCCGCAACCCGTGTGGAACGGGGAACGGCAAATGATGACCCCGCAGAATACGGGTACCTTCAACCTTGCTGCCCTCTGGCGGGTGCAGTATAGAAAGGATCAAAGCTCCGCTGCAAGCTTTCTTTGGATATCGCGGCATCGTCGTCTGTGATTTCTCCTACGAGGTGGCCGGCGTACCCGGGCGCACCCGCCGCCGGCCGGAAAAACGAGATGGCCGCGTCTAACCGGCGACCGGACGACAAAGAAAGCCAGACGGGTACAGGCAAGTGATCAAGAAGAAATGGAAGGTGGCTGATGATCGCTTTTCCGACCACCTGTAAGGGTGGCCGGAAAAACGTTGCACTCAATCTGGACTTCTCCAGTAACGAACGCTCAACTGCCGGAGGACGGTTTGACCAAATACACCGAACAGGGACTGTATTTGACCACCTGGGACGCTACGCTGCCGATCTTGAACCGGGCGGAGGCACTCAAGCCGCGACTGCCCATGACGATGAGATCGATCTTCTCGGTTTCGGCAAAATCAATGATGGCCTCAGCCACGGACACCGAGGTAAGCGTGTTCTTGGTGCAACTGGCACCAACCTGCTCGGCATCGATGACATCACAGGCCGCTTTGACGATTTCATCGGCACGCTTTTGCAGACCTTCCATATGCCGTTCTCTTCTGGCCGGTGAGATCTCATGATCATCCATCCCGCCGATATAGGGCACGACACTGACTACGGCAATCGAAGCCCCTTTGGTTTTGACCAGGTCGATTGCCACCCGAAGGGCTTCGAGCGCATATTCTGAGCCATCTACAGGCACCAATATTTTCATTGCTCCCCCCTTAAACTTCCTTTTTCACTTTTGCCTTCTTCATGGTCAGCCCGATGCCGTCGAAGAGATAGAAGATGGCGTATCCCCACCACATGGTATAGATCACATAGAAAACGAGCAGGCCGATCACCGTGAAGGCTTTGCTGGAAACCTTTTCCGGCTGCACTCCATAGTAGTTGTAGGCAGGCTCGATGGCTCGCTGCATGACCTTCATGACCATTTCCGACTCGGTGAGCTTCTTTTCCTTCTGAAACTCCTTGTTCATTTTGGTGAGCATGCTCCACCAGAGCGCCATGGCATCCATCTCCTGAAGGCCGTAGCGGCTGGCCACTTTTGAGCCGTCATTGTGATACATCTCTTCAGAATCCCTCAGGATTCCTCCAAGAAGCTGGCCGAGATCGCCGCTGATGGTGAGTCCGGTGTCTTTGGCCACCGCCTGGGCGCCGTTGCCGGTCAGCAGCTTGACCGCACTCTCCGCCTGTTCAGGCTTGTCCAGCTTGATATTCACCGAGAAGTTGGTGCCCACTAATTTTTCACTGCCCTTGAGGACTTCGGGGATGAAATAAGAAGAACCCTTCGACAGCTTGTTGAAGAGATCATCGGAAAATTCCAGACCATTCTTGCCGTTAAACAAGGGCTGGAAGATCAGAAACAGCACTACCAGGAAGGATAGCGCCAGGAGCATTCCCATATTAAAAGTCTTGGCATGTCTGATCAGCATGGTTAGTCCTCCTCTCTCAACAGGCCGAGGTTCGTGAAGAACTTGGCGAAGATCCAAAACCCGAAGACGGCGACGACGATCCAGAAGAGGACGTTGCCGACCATCTCTATCCCGTCACATAACGGTTTGGAAATATCGAGCACCTCAAGTTCGGTAAACTTCTTGGGGAGCGTGGCGGCCCGGTTCACGAACCCGGCAATGATGGAAACCGCGTAGAAGCCTCTGATATGAATGCCTTTAACCACCTTGGTGGTCAGAGCCCCCACTTGAATGCCGATCAGCGAACCGATGAGCATGCCCATGGCGAGTGTATAAAACACGTAACCGTAAATGGCATACTGGCCGATGGCAGCAAGTCCTGCCGTGAAAATGATCTGCAAAATGTCGGTCCCGACCGTGGTCATCGATGATACGCCAAAGATATAAACAAACATGGGGAAGGTAATGAAACCGCCCCCCACCCCCATGATGGCAGCCATGATCCCAACCACTACGCCACCCATGGCAATGATGACTCCCGAAAGCTTCTTGCCCCCGGGCACGAAGTCCTCGTCGAAACTGATCATGGGCGGGATGTTCATGTTCTGTAATTTGGCGGCAATGCCGGGGGTTCCCGAGACCGGGCCGCCGTGAGCATCCCCTCCCCCGCCGGCGTCACCTTTGCTCGAGCGCAGAAAGTCAGCCAGGGCATAAAAGCCGAGGAAACCGAGGAGCACTGCATACACAGCACTGATGAAGGCCTCACTGACGAGCGGATCGTAATTGTACAACCCCTTGTTGATGGCCCCCCCGATAAACGTCCCGGCCCCTGAGCCTACCAGAAAAGCCACAGCCAGACTCACCGAGACATTCCCAAGCTTCTTGTGAACCGTCGTGCCCATGATGGCCTTGGCGAAGATGTGGAAAAGATCGGTGCCAACGGCGAGAATGCCTTTTACGCCGGCGGCCATGAGCGCCGGGGTAATGATGAACCCGCCACCGGCGCCGATGCATCCGGTGATCAGGCCCGCGGCCAGACCAACGGCAATGGACACCAGAAAAATGGTCGTGGTGTAATAGGCGGGCCCATAAGCAGTCTTCCCTCCAAGCCATGTTGCCGCCTCCAGAAACGAGACGCCAAGAATCGGCAGAGCCAGGATGAAGAGGACCAGAAGCTTCTTGCGATTCTTTACGATCGACATCGAAACCTCGTAGTCCCATTTTGCGTGTGCCACCGAAGCAGCCTTCAGAAATTCAAACACCTTTCGCCCACTACTCATAAAAACCTCCTTCTGTAACAATAGCACCTCAGTCTGAGAAGGTGCCTGAATGGCTGCCATTTCGATCAGAAGCGGAGCGATCTTCCTGGCTGGCAACAGCCCTTTCCAAAGATTCATCGCTCCATTAAGCTTCGTTCGAAACGAGGGCAGAGGACCCTAAAGGCACCAAACCAAACCCTCAACGATCAAGGTCAAAAACATGGAAACAGCAATGAGGTAAGAGTGAATCTCTTATTGACCCTCGGAAAATGGGATACGGGACCTTGCCTCAGGGCGTTCTTTTGCCAGGTAAAGCAAAAGGAAGGGCCCAAACCCAGAATCAGAATGATTTCCTCGAAGTGTTATGCAGCGGGGAGTCGCAGATCAGTACCCGGCAACTTGGTGCAGGAAGTGGAGAACCAGACCGTTGGCTAATTAGCACTTTGTCGAATCCATAGCAAGTTGAAATTAATGAACTCAAACCAACGCACAACGGTCAGTGCCAACTCAGCTCTCAATTTGATCATGCATCAACCGCTCGATTTCAGCCTGGCGAATGCGATGTTCATGGTCCGCTTTGTGTTTATAGGCATGGGCAATCTTCTGCAGGAGAGTCTTCATCTCCGCCGGCTTCATGAGATAGTAGAAAGCTCCCTGAGTCATCCCTTCGATTGCTGATTGCACCGTGGCATGTCCGGTGAGCAGAATGACCTCAACGAGCGGCTTGATCTGTTTGATCTCTCTCAGAACCTCGATCCCGCTTCTCCCGGGCATAACCATGTCGAGAATGACAACGTCGACGTCCTTTTCCTGGAGAATCGAGATCGCCTCATCGCCACTGGAGGCTGTGGTCGCCAAGAGGTTCCGAGCCTCCAATCGGTCTGCCAGGGTTTCCGTAAATTCCTTTTCATCATCCACCAGGAGCACCCTAATCTTCATTCATTCAACTCCTTCTTTCTCGGCACATCGGTAAAGTTTTTCCCCCAATGAATATCCGCCAAAGCCATTTCGAGCAAGGCGAGAGTTGTTCATGGACCTTTCTTCCACCCCTGATCGAAGGCCTGCTCCATCACCAGAACCAGATCATTGATATCCACCGGCTTTTGAAGGTGGTCGAAGGCGCCCAGTCGGCGGGCTGCCTCTTCGTCTCGCTCCGAACCGTGCCCGGTGAGGATGATCACCTGGATGCGGGGATACTTCCTCTTAACCAGTCGCAGGACTTCCAGCCCGTCAATCCCAGGCATCCTCAGGTCCAGGACCATCACCTCGGGGATGCGGTTTTCGAGCAGCTCGAGCGCCTGCTCCCCACTAAATGCAACTTCCAGATCAAATCCCCGCATCTGCAGCCGTTCCGCCAGGGTTGAGACGAATTCCCTTTCATCGTCCACCAGGAGCACACCGAATCTGGGCATATACCTTTCTCTCAG
The DNA here is from genome assembly GCA_963783775.1 of uncultured delta proteobacterium. Lineage (GTDB taxonomy): Bacteria > Desulfobacterota > Syntrophobacteria > Syntrophobacterales > Syntrophobacteraceae > JADGQM01. The sequence continues at coordinate 34,437 of CAWAOR010000002.1, forward strand.
AAGCTTTAAGCTAACCGGCAACCGGCAGAATCAGTTCAAAATCCGCTCCCAATGAGCTGTTTTGAATCCGGCAATTCAGACGTGTCGCAATTTCCTGGATCGCCCCTCGCCGTTCGGCACCGGAAGGCCGGACGGCAAGGTTCTCTGTCAGGTCGCCACCATTTTGACAGCAGAACCTCACGGTGGCCTCTCTGCCTTCCAGCGTAACTGACAAAGAGATATTTCCACCCGCGGCCATGGTCTCCCAGCAGCATTCGAGGCAAGCAAAGACCGCCATTTGCAGCCTCACGGGAGACACGACCACGCTCAAGGCTTCCCCATGGGGATGCAGGTCTAAGGTTACTCCCTTCAGCCTGGCAAAGCGTCCGGAGAGAAACACTACTTGCTCCAGGATATCGTTCAGGTCGACGGTGGCGATATCCTGGTCGGGGCTGTGGGCAAAGCGGTTGAGCCGGCCGGATAATTCGACGCCCCGCTTCGTCTGGGCCGCAATCGTGCTGAGACAGCGAACGAACCGGTCTCGATGGGGAAAAGCGGCCTCCTGACTCAGCGCCAGCAGGTCTTCCATGAGACCCGCAGATTCTTTGATAATAGCCAGCACGTTCTTCATTTCATGGGTAAATGCTGCGGTTATTCTCCCCAGAAAAGCGGCTTCTCTCAGGTCTTTTTCTCCCATCGGCACCTCGTGTCGCTTTGAGATGCGGCCACCATGCAAGGCCTGGCCCGGCACCCTCAGTTTATGGTTTTCTTTGTCTGACCTTGCGATAGGCTTCCTGCATGGTTCGGGTCAGGGTGTCCAGATCCACGGGCTTTTCCAGATAGGCACAGGCTCCCATTTCCAAACAACGCTCTTCAATCTCCTTCGACCCGTGCCCCGTGAGCACTATCACTTCCACGTCAGGGTGGTCTCGCTTGACCCGTCTCAAAACTTCCAGTCCATCAACTCCCGGCATTTTCAGATCCAGGACCATCACCTCGGGTTCGTCTTCATCGATTACCGACAGGGCCTCTTCCCCATCGTAGGCCACGGCGGAGCCGAAAGCACGCATTTGCAGCCGTTCGGAAAGCGTCTGCACAAATTCCCGTTCGTCATCCACCAGGAGGACTTTTGATGGTACGGGAACATCAAAATCGAATTTCCTGTAGATATCCGTCTGATAATATCCTGCACCAACTTTGGTGGCCACGCTGCGGACTCCGGGGACAGTGCCGGCGATCTTCTTGAGTTCCTCTTCGAGCGACGAGAGCAAAAGCACATGCTTGTTGATGGTTATGAGGATGTCGCCATCAGTGGCAGTTGCGGAAACGTCATGGCCTTCCCGGGCGAGCTTCAAATCCACCTGAGCTGCCAGAATGAAATCCTCCAGGGCCTTCTGAGAGGACTCCGTCACTTGCAGCACATCCTTTTGAAGATTGCTGAAAATGAGCTGGGCCGCAGAATCAACACTGTTTTTATCCATCGGGATAACGATATCGTAGAATTCAGGAGCCCAGGGGTCGCGTTTGCTGAAGAGCTGGTCCGCCCACCGGAAGCACGTCTCGTCATCCTTGTGAATGCGCTTCAGCGCGTCCTTTTCGGCCAGACCGTCGGCGTCTGCCGCCACCCTGGTGCGGTACTTAAGTTCCGCAATGATGCAGACTTTGAGCACATGCGAGATTTCCCGCGGGATAAGCTGGCCGAGGAATCCCAGAAACAACAGATCGTTCTGCTTGAGCCAATCGGCGAGGACCACCTTGAGACAGGCCAGGGAACGCTCCTTTTCATGGGTAAATTTGTTGAATACCGAAGCCTTCCCGGCTATCGCCCGGGTCAGTTTGCTCTCCTCAATCTGAAAGCGTTTACTCGCCTCAGCCATGATAGCCTGATCATGAATCAACTGATACCCGAAATCGCCTGCAATCTTTTGGGCTACCTCTTCCGCATTGCAGTAGGAACCACTGAAAACGGTGATTACTGGCATGCTCCATATTCCTTATGGGGTTAGGGGGGCCGGGCCCGATGTCTCTTCCAGGAAACACACCGAGAGCAAGGGACAGGCACCTTCTTCACATTGCGTGTGCGATCGGGCATGAATCACTTCGACCGCCCGGTAACGGGTGGAGAAGATGTGATCCTCGCCAATTTTCTCATACAAATGGGTGCGCTTCATCACGGCAAGCACATTTTCATTCAAACCGCTGAAAGAAATATCATAACCCCCACTCCTCAAGCGATCCACAATCAGTGAGAGCATTTCTTCACCCGAAGCATCCATGGCATTGATGCCGTTGGCTATAATCAGAATATGCTTGAGTTCCCTTTTGGTGATCAGGAGCTCGGTGATCTGGTCTTCCAGGAAGCCGGCATTGGCATAGAACAGGCTGCCTTCGAACCGGATCATGACGATATGCCGGCATTCCCTGAGACCGAAATCCCTGGCGCTGCGGTAGGAACGGTCTGCGTACATGGAAAGGGTTGTCACCTTGGGGCGCATGCTCTGGTAGAGGAACATCCCCAGAGAAAGAAACACCCCGATCATGATGCCCCGGTCCAAATGGGGCGCCGTAAGAAGGGTGCAGACAAAGGTGGCTACCGAAAATACGCCGTCATACCATTGCGCCTTCCAGGCGTGAATAAAACCCGAAACGTTCAGCAAACCAATCACGGCCATCATGATGACGGCAGCGAGAACGGACTGAGGCAAGTAGTAGAGGAGCGGTGTAAAAAAGAGCAAGACCACCCCGACGGTCAGGCTTGTGAAAACACTGGCCAGCCCCGTCATCGCTCCCGACTGGATGTTCACCGCCGACCTCGAAAAAGACCCAGAAACGGGAAAGCTTTTCGCCATCGCGCCCAGGATATTCGCAATTCCCTGCCCGATCAGTTCCTGGTTCGGGTCCAACCGTTGCCCCGTTTTAGCAGCCATGGCCTTGGCAATGGAGATGGCCTCCATGAAGCCAAGCAGGGAGATGATCGCCGCAATGGGCAGAAGATGCAGCACGATCTTCACGTCCAGATGGGGCAACGTAAAGGAGGGCAAGCCTTTGGGGACCTCCCCTACGACACTGCCGCCGCCTCGCATGATCACCGCACTGGGGTCAAGCGGGCGGTTTCCCACCCTGAGTCGCCAGCTCAGTCCATCACTTTGCCGGTCTTGGGGCAATTCCCCCTGGAGATAGAAGCGCCGCTGACCGTCTGGGGCAAGCGCACCAACGAAGAGAAGCTCGCGCAGGGTTTCGCGGCACCTGTGGGATTGCTCCTTCAACTCCTCTACGCGCGTACCCAGAACCAGGGCCTGGTATTGCAGGTCCAAAACCCTGGCCGAGTGAGGACCACTTTGCTGCTCCGCTTCGCTGATCTGCGGGCTTAAGGCCGCTCGGTCGGCAGCAAACTGGTTGATTCCATTCACCGCAGCGTTGAAATCCACGATCAGCTTCCGAGTTTCCTGGGAAGCGATGGCTTCGAGGGGCACCTTGGTATTCTTTTCGTATCCCGTAGCCCAGGAAATGAGCGTAGTGACCACCACCGCCACCAGCACGTAAGGGAGTCTACGATTGATTCTGCGCAACCCGTACATGATGACAAAAGCCAGGATGCCCAACCCCAGCGTCGGCCAGTGCGTGAAATGGACTGCCGCTTTAAGCACCCGGTAAATCGTCTCGTAGTGGTGGGCCGCTTCATCGACGTAAACATCGAACATTTTTGACAACTGGGAACTGGCAATGATGAGGGCGCCGGCGTTGGTAAACCCGTTTACGACCGGATGGGAAAGAAAATTCACCACCAGACCGAGCCGAAAGACCCCCAGCGTGAATTGAAACAGGCCCACGATCAACGCCAGCACGATCGCATAAGCGATGAAAGCCTCACTGCCCACGGTTGCCAGAGGCGCCAGAGCCGCCGCGGTCATGAGCGATACGATCGCCACCGGCCCGGTAGCAAGCTGCCTGCTGGAGCCAAAGAGCGCGGCCAGAAGAGGCGGTAACAGGGAAGCATACAGTCCGTACTGGACGGGCATGCCGGCCAATTGAGCATAAGCCATGGACTGGGGGATCAGAATGAGAGCCACCGTCAGACCGGCAAGGAAGTCACTCCTGAGGGTCCCGAGGTTGACAAACCTGAGCCACTCGAGGAAAGGAAAAACTCTCCGCATCATAGAGTCTCACCCAGTAAGAAGTAAGAAGTTACGGGCGATCAAGGAAGAAAAGCTTTGGGGCGGTTCCCTCCCCGTCGGCGGAGGTCACCCGATGCGCTGCGACTCGACGGAAGGAGCCCGACCCTCTCGAACCGCTATCGCTCCTCAATGACATCAGTGGCCTCGCCAATTACCTTGATCAGTTCATCAATATCCAAAGGTTTCATCAGGCAGTCAAAAGCACCAAGGCGCCGCGCGTCATCGGCCTCAAGAGTGCAGGTCATACCGGTCAGCAAAACAACCCGGATTTTTGGGTATTGTCTCTTAATGCGCTGAAGGACTTCCTTTCCCCCCAACCCCGGCATCATCAAGTCTAAAACGACCACGTGCGGAGGATCACTGTCCACAATCAGGAGCGCTTCCTCGCCGCTGGAAGCCGTCCGGGCATCCATTCCTCTCAGGATCAGGCGTTCCGCCAAGGTTGAGACGAACTCAGCTTCATCGTCCACCAAAAGCACTTTCCACTTCTCCATTCAATATCCCCCCCCCGATGCCTCTCCTGATTTCTTGGGCAAGCAAATGGTAAAAGTGGTCCCCTTTCCTTCCATGCTTTGAACCGTGATATCCCCGCCAAGCTTCTTGACAATACCGTAGGTGATGGGCAAGCCCAATCCCGTACCTTTGCCTTTTTTGGTGGTGAAGAAAGGTTCGAAAACATGCTGGAGCGTTCGTTCGGACATGCCGCAACCATTGTCCTCGATCAAGACCATTTCCGTGTCGGCGTCTTTTTCCCGGGTGGTGAGAGAAACCATCCCGCCGTCCGCCACCGCTGCTAACGCATTGTTGAGCAGATTCAGAAAGACCTGCTGCAATTGCCCCCGGTCCGAGGCGATGCGCGGCAAATCCTCATCCAGTTGCAGGGTGATTTTGATGTTGCGGTAGAGCGATTCTTTCTCGAGAAAGGTCAACGTTTCCCGAATCACTTCGTTCAGATCCAGGTCCTCAATCTGGACTTCCATGCGACGGGCGAAACCCAACAACCTGTGAGTGATGGAACGACAACGATTCACGGACTGGAGAATAGCTCCTGTGAGCGAAAGAAACTTGTCCTTCTCAGCAAAACCGGAACCATATTCGATGAGGTCTTTCATCAGCCCAGCTTTCTCGTTGATAATTGCCATCGGGTTGTTGATCTCATGCGCCACTCCGGCGGCCAGCCTCCCGATTGAAGACAATTTGTGGGTATGCTCCATCTCGCGAAAGGCAGCCTCGCGCCTCTCCTCGGATTCCCGCATCCGCTTCACCAACAGGTCGGTCAGTTTGAAGACCACCAGCAGAATGATGAGAACGCTGGCCGAAAAGATGAAGAAGATCTCCGTTTTGAGGGTGTACCAGGATTTCAGGACCTCACTGGCCTGTTTGATCACCACCAGAACGAATGGCGCATGAACAAAATAGGTATAAGCCATGAGGAGTTGCCGGCCCTGGGCATCCTTCTCTTCGATCAGGTTGGCTTCATAGCTCACCGGCGGCAGCGGGAAAGGGAAGTCTTCCAGGACCCCCCCGTAAGACCTTGACGGAGTCTGAAAGACCCCGCTCTTGTTGAGAAGAAAGGCGTCACTTTTGGGATCAACCCTCATGGATGCAATCAATTCATTGAATTTTTCCGTGTCAACCGTGGTTCGCAGAATCCAGGTGCGGCCGACCTCGGTCCGGTGCTGCACCGCCATGACGACATGAGGGAACCTTCGGTACCCCATGAAAACATCGCTGATATATGACCCGCGGATCTGAACATCATGGAACCAGGGTTGCTCGGCATAGTTCTTTCCCTTCAAATTGTAGGGTCCGATATAACTCACCTGCAAACCGGCATCATCGATCAGGCCAAGATCGACAAAACCGCCAAACTCCTGTTTCATCACCGTAAAGATGCGGTTTAGAGTGGCTTCATCAGCAAGCTGTTCGAAAGAATAGGCGGAAGCGATAAAACTCACCGCCGACAGCCGCTCAGCTAGAAACAGCTCGAAAGAATGCTTGGTCTTGTTCACCAGAACGCTCAAGGGATTGACGATCTCCTCTTTCAGCCGCGTCTGGTATTCATGGTAGTTGACTAGGGCCATGATAAAGAGCGGCACGATAGTCACCAGGAGCATGAGAATGATCATGTTCCTGCGCAACACCCGGTAGCGCTCCGGGGACCCCTCCTCTTCGGGGATATCGAGGAGCCGAAGTTTTTGCCACCAATCCTTGGAACCCATCTCCCCCTCGGCTTCCCGGTCATGAGACAGGGCCTACACTCAGAGAACAGGCACCCGCCCAGTCCTCAAACCTCACCGGATCTGCAATAGCACGTTTTCAGAGGGAACGCCGAGAACCTGGAAGACCGGTTGTATAGGAGTATCAGCAATGAGCAACCAGCATCGTTTGATGCCCCCTCCCTACCAGATTCAGCGGGCTTAGTACAGCATTAATTGCCTGTGTCCTCAAGCAGAATGGTCGTTCGAGAGACCCTCCTGGGCAGGAACGAGCACCGCATCTCCCTGCAAAGGACCAACGGCACCACTCTTTTCAATCAGGTCTCCCGGATGCCTGGATAAAACCTTTCTCCAGCCCAAGATCACAGACTGTGCGGAAGGCCTTTTCGTATTCCTGATTGGTGACCTTGCGGTCGAGGGGCGGACAATGGCAGGCTTTGTGGGCGGGAAAATACTGGTGCATGAGGCTGATCCAGACTTCGGGGCCGATCTCCTCGGCGAGAAAGGCAAGGCTTTCTCGCGTGCCGGACAGGTCTTCGGGCAGCACAAGATGGCGCACGAGCAGACCTCGGCAGGCAATGCCGTCAGCATCCACCTCCAGCGGGCCCACCTGGCGCCACATTTCCAGCAGCGCCCGGCGATTGCACGCCACATAGTCCGACCTTCCCGAGCAGCGCTGGGCAACCTTCGGAGTCGGCGTACTTGATATCGGGAAGATAGATATCCACAATTCCGTCGAGCAACTCGAGCACCTCTACCCGCTCGTAGCCGCTGCCGTTGTGGACGATCGGCAACCGGAAGCCACGCGGTACGGCCTGGAGCAAAGCCTGAACAACTGCAGCCATCTGGTGAGTCGCCGTCACCAGGTTTAAGTTGTGAGCTCCTCTCCTTTGCAGGGTGAGCATTCCCTCCGCCAACTCCTCCACCCCCATAGTGCGACCCACCCCGAGCTGGCTGATGGGATAATTCTGACAGAAGAGGCACTTGAGCGTGCAGCCGGAAAAGAAAATCGTACCCGACCCGCGCGTCCCGGAGATGGGCGGTTCTTCCCAAGGGTGGATGCTGACGGCGGCGACCTTGGGCCTGGCATCGACGCCACAGGCCCCTAAATCCCCAGCGTTGCGGTTCACTCCGCACCGGCGCGGACACAATTCGCAGGAGCTGAGCATTTCATCCAGCAAACTGCGCCATCTCGGCAAGAGTCCCCTGTTGATACAGTGCCAGATAGCTGGGCTTTATTTTTTCATCCACGAAGTCACACGAAGAAACACGAAGAAAAAACAGTAAAGATCTGGGGATTATCTAACAAAACGTTTCCATTCCAGTTTGGTTGAGTGCCCGAAGTTGATGAGCAGGCCGACAGGAAAAGATGCAGCCTTTAAATAGTTCAATAATTGGGCTTCCTCTCTGCCCGAGAGTCGTTCAAGAGCCTTCAGTTCCACGATGATCTGGTCGTAACAGACCAGGTCCGCAACATATTGCCTGCTCAGTGCTTGCCCTTTGTAAAGAACCACCAGAGGGACTTGGGCCTGGAAAGGTAAGCTTCGGAGTCTGAGCTCTATTTCCATTGCCTCCTGGTAGACCGGTTCAAGAAACCCAAAACCCAGCATCTTGTGCACCTCGATCGCGGCTCCCACCACGGCATAGACTTCATCCTTGAGAATCAGTTCCGCCACATTTTGTGTCCCTTCGTGTGTCTTCGTGTGACTTCGTGGATTAAAGCCATTTTTCGCCGTCCCAAATGCCTCGGAGCGACCCCGAGGCGCTCACGTCATAGCCGCCCAGAGCAGTGACCAGCTTGCGGAACGAACCAGAGACAATGATATCGAGCACCAGTTGGATTTTGGGGTCGGCCCAACTGGTCTCGGGGATGACCAGGTCATAACGTTCTTCGGCGATAGGAAGGAAGTCCAACTTAAGGGCCTTCGCCGAGGCGAAGATCGCCATGCCGGCATCGGCCCGGCCGCTGAGCACATTCACGGCCACCGCCATGTGCGTGAATTCCTCCTGGTCATAGCCGCGGATGGCGTCGGGCGAAAGTCCCGCTTGCTTCAGGCAATAGTCGAGCAGGATGCGCGTACCCGCCCCCGCCTGGCGGTTGATGGTGCTCACCTCGGGTCTTAAGAGATCCTCGATTCCGCGAATGTTCTTGGGATTTCCAGGGCGCACCAGGAGTCCCTGCTGGCGCATGGCCAACTCCACCAGGCGCACGGGCCTACCTTTGAGATACCGTGTCAATGTAGGAAGAATTGTACTCCCCGGTTTCCGTATCCAGCAGATGAGAGCCGGCGAGGTGCGTCTGGCCGCGGCGGATGGCCATGAGCCCCCCGAGACTGCCCACGTTGCTCGATGAGAGGTGGAGGCGGCTGTCCCGGCGTTTCAGTTCATTGGCCAGCACATCGAGACTGTTATCATGACTGCCGATCATGATCAGGGTGTGATCGAGCTGCTCGTGGGGACGGAGCAGGCGCACCTGCACCGTTTCCTCGACTTCATGCCCTTCCAGCTCCTGGGGAATCTGGAGGATGCCATCGGCCCGCGCCAGGGAGGTAATGACGCCCGCCCCCCGCTGGAGGGGCATGGCGATGAGTCGCCCTTGCACGCGACCCAGAATGACCCGTACGAATTCTTCCAATCCCAGTTTTGAGGGCAGCTTGCGGCCCAGAATCGCCTCGGCTTCGGGAAAGGCGGGGCACGGCACCCCCTGCAAGGAGTAGAGCAGCGGCCGGACGAATTGTTCGAAGGCCATGATAGCCGATACGGGGTATCCGGGAACGCCCACCACGGGTTTACCCTTGATCATGCCCAGAATGGTCGGTTTGCCGGGCATCATGGTCACCCCATGGACCAGGACCGTGCCCAGTTCATCGATGATTGCCGAGGTGTAGTCTTCGGAACCGGCAGAAGAGCCTGCATTGATCAGCACCAGGTCGACCGACGAATCGACGGCCTCCATCAGTGCCTGTTTGATGCTCTCATAGTTGTCAACAACGATGTCCTGCAATAGACCTTCCCCGCCACATTCCTGAACCAGGCCCGAGAGCACCGTCCCGTTGAATTCGATGATCTGCCCCGGCACCGCTTGTGCGGCTTTACTGGCGGGAATCAGCTCGGTTCCGGTAGGCTGGATCCATACCCACGGGCGCCCATACACCGGAACTTCCAGCACTCCGCCCGCCAGCAGCACCCCCACGTCGGCTGGACGAAGGCGGTGCTGCTGCGGCAACAACAGTTCGCCGGCGACCATATCTTCTCCGACTTTGCGCACGTGCTGCCATGGATAGGCCCCGGCACGAATCTCGATCGCTCCCTCGCCAACAGGCTCCACATGTTCGATCATGATTACGGCGTCGGTATCCGCGGGGAGGGCATCACCGGTATCGACCTCAAAGGCGGAGGTGCCCAGCACCAGGCGGAGGGGGTGGACTTCACTGGCGCCGAAGGTGTGTTGAGCCTTCACAGCAATGCCGTCCATAGCGGCCCCGTGATAATGGGGCACGGAGTTCCTGGCAATGACCGGCTGAGCGAGGATCCGCCCGAGGGCGGCCGTGGTCGGGATCATTTCCATGGCGCAACGGCAGGAAGCGGTCTTTTCGTGCCACAGCGCCCGCGCCTCGGGCAGGGTCTTCATCTCCAAATAAATGTTGCGCTTCGGCCTGGTTGTCATAGGAGACTATCCTTCGTGGCTCTGTTGGGTTTCAACATGACATGGTCCTTACCGCTGGACACCAAAACGACCCAGGAATTCGTGACGAAAGCGCCTCGCCGTTCGCAGGTCCACTTCCACAATCTGCATCTGTTCCAGTTGATCCAGTTCCATCCGCACCCAGTCCTGTACGCTATCGAGGCTCTTGAACCAGCGGCGGAAGTCTTCCCGGTCAAGAACTCTGGGCAGCTGAATGACAAAGCTCTGCCCACCCTGCTGATGGATCCGCCGGCCGTTGATGAGGGCATTGTAGTCCGCCGTGTTGACTCCCACGACGGGAACGAAATTGTCAAAAGCACGCACCAGCGCCCCGTGCTTCCAGTGCCCGCGAAGGAGCGGGAAGATGGCGATGTTGAAGACAATGTCGACCCCCTGATCCGCAAGCTCTCGGCCGGCCTCCGGCTGTCCCCAGAAATCGATGCAGACCGGCATGCCGATCTTCCCAAAATCGGTGGTGAAAGCCCGAAAGATTCCGTCTCCCGGAGCAATCCCCAGCTGCTCCCGCTCGAGCACCCCGAGGTTGCGCTTGCGCTGCCGGCCAAACATGCGGCCGGACCGATCGAACAGGGTCGCCGTATTGTAGAGTTTGTCACCATCGGCTTCCACCAGCCCCGCCACCAGATAGGTGTTGAGCTGACGCGCGGCAGTCCCCAGTTCCTTTTCCCCCTGGTAGGGGAAGTACTCCGGAAAGCAGACCACATCAAGCTTTTCGCCCCGGCATTTTTCCAACAGCATCAAAGCATGACCAAGATTCCTTGGATCATCAAAGGAGGGGTAAGGCTTTGGCTGAATGATGGCCACCCGAATCGAATCTTTCATTGCTCTCTCTTTTTCCCAGGCTCAGAAACCACCCTATATGACAAGAACACCGACCTATGAGTTCCACGACCCATTTGCTTCGTGTGTCTTCGTGTGACTTCGTGGATGAAACATTTCCCCCGTCCCGCTTCTTTTCATAGGAAGTCCCCTTGCCGAGGGGAGGTTTCAGGGGGGTCCGGCAGCGTGCTAGTCTTTGTTGTTAAAAGCCACCTCGACGACGAATCCCCCCTGGGGGGTCGAAAAAGGGATCGCGAGACGGGGGCCGTTATTGATGTGTGAGATGGAATGGTTCTTTCCTGAAACGATGGTCGGGATCCCCCCCTGAAGGGAAATCCCGTCCTCGGAAAGCCTTCTTCGTGCATCACCGCAGATCATATTGGTCAGCTCTCCCACCGCATCCCTCAGTTCATCATCGATTTCAAGGGACTGGGTTCCCACCATATTGCTGACAATGGCCTTTATGGCGGACTCCGTAAAGGTCAGAGCCATGGATCCCCTCGCCGCACCGGTAATGCCAATGATTGCCGAGACATCCCCCAGAGCCGCACCGTCTTTCTTGAGAAACGGCCTGCCGGGAGTAGGTTCAATGCGTGCCATGGTCCCAATAACATGCATGGTGGCTTGTAGAAACGGGTTGATCAAACGGACATCCATAGATTTTCACCCCAATAGCAATGAGTCTTTGTGGAAAACCCTGTACGCACATTTCCCCCGGTGGCTGGGGGTTCCCAGTCACAGAAGTCTTCCCTGTTGCTTATGCTTTTCTGATTCATTCATCAAGTTAATTACACTTTTTCGCTCTCGATTCCCAACTGCGAGAGCAAGACATAGAGATTGCACAGGAAAAGCTGCGCTCATTTTCTCTTGACAGGAAGACGATGGGTCGTTTAATAAAAGGGCCTTTTGTGAAAAATATTTTTTAATTGCTGCAACTTTTATTCACTGCAATGGAAGCCCGTTGCATCGTGTCTTTTGGGTTATTTTTCAACTTACCTCTTAGTGGGAATCCATTAAACTCTGACGGACTGAGGCTGGCCTATGAAAGAAGAGAACAAAAGCGCTTCCGGTGGTGGTGTGATGGGGGGGATCATCTTTTTTGCAGGTTTCATACTTGCCTTGATCGTCGGCTGGGTGGTCTTTCCCAACCTCCTCTTTTCCCAAAAACTCCAACCCATGGAATTCAGTCACGTATCACATCAGGACAGCTCCTGTGAAGATTGTCACGCCTTCAGGACTGACGGCACCTATGCGGGCATTCCCAGAGTCGATAAGTGCAAGGAATGTCACGAATCCCCCATGGGAAGCACCGAGGATGAACGCAAGCTGGTCGAGGACTACATTCAGAAGGACCAGGAAATCCCCTGGCGGATCTATTCCTGGCAACCCGACAACGTCTACTTCTCCCATGCTCCGCACAAGGCCAAAGGAATTGAATGCGCCCAGTGCCATCGCGACGTAGCCAAAGAGAAGTCGCTCCCCGCCTACAAGGAGAATCGCCTCACCGGATACAGCAGTGAGACTATGAAGATGATTGTTTGCGAGAAGTGTCATGCAGAACGAGGCGTAAATAACGAATGTGAGCTCTGTCATAAATAGCATCAAAACGAGAGGGTAAACGGGATGAAACTTGGGAGGAGAGCTTTCTTACAGTTTGCAGCTGGAGCGGTGGGTGGAACTTTGCTCTCACCGATACCCTGGCAATTGATGGACGATTCTGCCATCTGGAGTCAGAACTGGTGGTTTCGCCCGTCTCCTGAACGCGGTGAAATCACGAAAGTGGCCACCACCTGCCTGCTTTGTGACGGAGGTTGCGGCATTCAGGCGCGTTTGGTCAACAAGAATCGCGCAATACTATTGGAAGGAAACCCGAAAAACCCCGTCAACGCGGGCGGCATTTGTCCTCTTGGCGCTGCAGGACTGCAGTTTTTGTATGCCCCTTATCGCATCGCCCAACCGATGAAACAGACGAAGAAGCGCGGGGATGTGAGCGGGTTGCAGCCTATCAGTTGGGAGGAAGCCCTCAAGGAACTGCGCGGCAAACTGGCCCAACTCAGGTCTGAAGGCGAGGCGAAGACGGTCGCCGCCATCACCGGGCAGCGACCGGGCAGCATGGATGCCTTGTGGCAACAGTTTTTTACGGCTTACGGCTCCCCGAACCTCTTTAAAATGCCCTCCACCACTGACAGTCTCGAACTTGCCGCGGGCTTGACGGCAGGAAAGAAGGTTCCTTTTGCCTTTGCGCTGGAAGACAGCTCTTACGTGCTGAGTTTTGGCGCGGACCTCATTGAGGGATGGGGCGCTCCTGTAAGAATGCAAAGAGCTTATGCGCTCTGGCGGCGGGAAAGCAACGGTAAGGGAGCGACGAAGATCGTTCAGGTTGCATCCCGTTGTTCTCTGACGGCAGCTAAAGCCGATCAGTGGGTGGCGGTGGCTCCGGGTACGGAAGCGGCCCTTGCCCTGGGTATCGCTCACGTGCTGGTCAAGGAAAACCTCTACGATAGCGACTTTGTAAAGGGCAGCGTGTTCGGCTTCGAGGATTGGACGGACACTCAGGGGAAGACCCGGAAAGGCTTCAAAGACCTGATCTTGGCGGCCGACTATGCACCGGAGGCCGTGTCGAAACGGACCGGTGTGGAGGTCGCCAAAATCCGTGACTTGGCCAAGGAATTTGCCGCAGCGAGAAACGCCCTGGTGGTTTGGGGCGGAAGCCAGGGAGGGCTGCCCGGCAACATCTATGACGACCTTTCTTTTATTGCCCTCAATGCCTTGAAAGGGAACTTCAAATCTGGCGGGACCATCAGTTTGACTCCGTCGGTGCCCCTTGCCCCTCTGCCTGATCTGGCAATGGATGAGGCGGCCAGAGGTGCTCTGGAGGAGCAACGTCTGGATCTGCGGAATTCTCCTCGAGCCCCATTGGCAGGCAACGGCGTCTATGCCTTCCTGGATGCGATCTCAAAGGGCGCTCCTTACCCCATCAACGTCCTCATGGTTCACGAAGCCAACCCGGCCTACAGTCTTCCCGAGAACAGGCTCTTTCAGGCAGCCATGGCAAAGGTTGGCACCCTGATCTCGTTTTCGTCTTTCATGGATGAAACGGCACAGCAGGCGGACCTGATTTTACCGAACCACATGGCCTTGGAACGTTTCGACGATGCCATCGGGCTTCGGGGAACCCCGTACGCCTACTATGCTTTGGCCTCCCCCATTTTGAACCCACCTCCCGGCACGAAACATACGGGAGAGGTTCTCCTGGCAATGGCTGCGGAAATTAGAGGAGGTCTTGCAGAAGCGCTTCCGTGGAAGGACTATAAGGCCTTTCTGCAAAAACGTGTAGAAGGGCTGGCTGCGTCGAAGAAAGGGATGGTGTCCGACGCTCAGGGCAAAGTACCCTGGAAGCTGCAGGCGGGCGACCTCGTAGAAGCCAATTACAAGGATGGCCCGGACCTCTGGAAGAAATTGACAAGCGGCCTGTGCTGGTACGATGCCCCCGTCGACTTCCTCCAGGGACTCGACACGCCCTCCGGCAAACTGGAACTGGCACTCAACGCACTCCAAGCGAAAGGGCTTGCCGGTGCTGCAGATCAAGTTTATCTCCCCCGCTTCGCCCAACTTGCTCCCTCGGGCGATGAAAAGGAATACCCGCTGCTGCTGGTCAGCTACCGGAACATGAGTCTGGCCAGTGAATACCTGCCGAATCCACCCTTCATGACCAAGAACGTGTGGGATTTTGTCCTGAAGGGCAAGGATCTCTTCGTCGAGTTGAATCCCAAAACCGCTCAGTCGCTTGGGGTGAAGGAAGGCAGTCAGGCAGTGCTCAAGACTTCGCAAGGAGAAGTTCCCGTTCGCGTACATCTTTATGCGGGGGCGCGCACCGGCGTCGTCTATGTTCCCGACGGTTTGGGGCATACGGCTTACGATGGGTACATCCAGGATAAGGGAATCAATGCAAACAGTATCATCGAGGTGCAGATGGATCCGATCACGGGCCTGGGGACCGTCTGGGCTACTCGCGCTCAATTGCGCCGCGCATAAGGGGGTATGATCAGTGAGTGAACATCCCAAAAGTAATGTTCTCTATGGAATGGTGATCGACCTGGACAAGTGCACCGGCTGCACGGCGTGCAGCGTGGCCTGCCAGGCGGAGAATAACGTTTCTTTTCTCCCGGACGATTCCAACAAGGTTCGGTCGATCTCATGGATGGAAATCTACTGGCTTCAGAATGACAAGGAATACCCGGACTATCAATTCACTTACCTGCCACGGCCGTGCATGCACTGCAATGCGCCTCACCACAGCCCCTGCACTTTCGTCTGTCCGGTGAACGCCACGCGGCGCGATGAAACCAACGGGATTGTGAGCCACATCTATCCTCGCTGCATTGGCTGCCGTTACTGCATGGTTGCCTGCCCCTACCATGCGCGCAAATTCAACTGGTGGGACCCGACCTGGCCGCAGACCATGGAGGCCATGCTGAGCCCGGAGGTGAGCACGCGCATGCGCGGTGTCGTGGAAAAGTGCACCTTCTGCCATCATCGACTGCTGGCCGCACGCTCCAAGGCGTACCTGGAGGGCAAAGAGCTTGACAAGGTCACCTATCTCCCGGCCTGTGCGGAGGCCTGCCCGACCAACGCCATCTCGTTCGGCAATCTGATGGATCCGAACAGTGAAGTGGCCAAACTCTCCAAAGACCAGCGGGCGTTTCGGATTTTGGCGAAACTCAAGACCGAACCCAAGGTCTACTATCTCAGCAAGTACCAGTGGGTGCATAAGCTCGGAGACAAGGGAATGTAGCCTTATTGAGGGGTATCTTGAGGCGATGCTTGGCATCATGGGTTTTCATTACCGTTTTCACCATAGCAATAACAATTCAGACATGAGGGGTCGAAATGGATAAGGCATTGATTCCCGATGGAGTGAAGCGCTGTCCGCTTCCCATTTTTGCCTTCTGGGTGCTGCTCCTGGCTGCCGTGGTGGGCTGGGGCGTATGGGCCGGCGGCATGGTGCTCTACAAAGCAATGAACCTCACCGGGTTGAACGACTATTTTGGTTTTGGGTTCTACATCACCATCGACCTGGCCATTATCGCACTAGGCGCCGGCGCGTTTTTTACCGGTTTTCTCTACTACGGCCTGTCGCGGTTTTTTCCGGCCTTTAAAGAACTGAGCAAAGTTATCAATCTGTCGGTTGTCGTTGGGTTCTTGTGCTACACGGGGGCCATTGTCATTTTGCTGCTGGAACTCGGGCAGCCGTTGCGTTCCTGGTTTCCCTACTGGCATCCCAATGTTCACTCCATGCTGACCGAAGTGATTTTCTGTATCACCTGTTATGCGATCGTACTGACCATCGAATATGCCCCCATCATCCTGGAAAACCGCAAAATCAATGAGAATCGTGGGGCTCACGTGTTCGGACACACGCTGCATGAGCTGATGGCGATCTTTGCCCTGACCGGCACCTTCCTGAGTTTCTTCCATCAAGGCTCGCTGGGGGGTGTTGCCGGTGTGCTTTTTGCCCGTCCCTTCGCGTATCGAGAAGGCTTCTTCATCTGGCCGTGGACCTTCTTCCTGTTTGTCCTCTCGGCCATCGCTTCCGGTCCGGCTTTCACCGCCCTCGTCTGTCGGGCCATCGAAAAGGTCTCCGGAAGACAAATGGTGGACCGGAGCGTCTACGATTTATTCGGCAAGATTGTCGGCGTTCTCCTTTCCTTCTACATCGTGCTCAAGATCATCGACACGCTCTATTGGATTCTGGTGCTCGCTCCCGGTTTCGGTTTTAAGCTCACGGATTTCTACCTGGGACCCCACTACGGGATCTGGCTGCTGGTGGCCGAGATCATTATCTGCGGGGTCATTCCGGCAGCGGTTTTGCTCTCCCCCAAGGGGCGGGCAAGCAACGGCCTGCTTTTCAGCATGTTTATCCTCGACTGCATCGGCATTACCATCAACCGCTTCGTTATGACCGTGCAGGCTCTTGCTACGCCGGTCATGCCCTTCGACCGCTGGGAAATTTACATCCCGACCATTTATGAATGGGCCCCAGGATTCGCCCTGATCGCCTACATCATCCTGGTCATCTCAATTTCTCATCGGTATCTCCCTTTGTTCCCGAGGGAGAAAGAGCTCAATCCGATTCGCTGATCGGACTCTGGCGGGACCCCTTTGCCAACCCTGCCCGGAAGATGGGAGGGAACAAGAGTCAATCGCTTGCGGTTGGCCTTGATGAAACTGAACCCACATACGTGGCGCCGAATAAGATGTTCATCTGCATCATCCTTATAAGGCGCCACTTTTCTTTTCTTGAAGCGCCCCCCTGCCGCCCGGGGCAAAGGGGCGCTTCATTTTTTTCTTTTGACTCCCCTGGCCGTTAGGAGCTGTCCAAGAACAACTTGGCCTCATTTTGGCTCTATTCCAAACCACGAAGGACACGAAAAGCACGAAGAAATAACTTCCTGTCCTTCGTGCTCTTCGTGGTGAAAGAGGGTATATTATTTCCGGGCAGTCCCTCAGGGTTTACACCGGCCTTTGAAAATGCGGCGGTTCGGGTTAAGATGCCCCGAAGTTTGGGGGATTCCGCCCTCCGTGAGGAGCGCGGCAAAAGGAGAGAGGCCTTTTAGGGATTATCTTTGAGCGGTTAAATGCGCGGAGAGCCATGGCTGAACGAGAGCATCTGCTGGGGATATTGGATGGCAAGCGGCACGAGAAGCTCGTCCTCACCATCAGCGTGTTGGTATTCCTCTTTTTGGAACTGCTGATATACCTGGCCGCGGCCAGCCAATCCGGGCAAAAATCACGGGTCATTATCAGCGACGGCAATGGGCGCCAGAGTCTATGAGACCCCTGGAGCCGTGTTGACGAGTTACGAGAAGCTGGTCTTTGAGAACAATTTCGGACCGCTTGCCAACTATCAGGTTCGCGTGGAAACGGAGTCGCTGCCTTTTCCTTTCAGGGCGTGGCTGTCATCGGCGGTGGGCATTCCGGTAGGGCTGATTCTGCTGGTCGCCTTCATCGTGCGGGCTTACTTGTCGCTCCTTCACGGCGACAAGAGCGACAAGGAGAAAGAGACAGAGACCGCGGAAGCGGCGAAAAACCGATTTGGCTCAGTGTTCCAGTTTTTTCGCCAGATTTCGATCTTCCACATCGGGTTTCTGACCCTTTTGGCCGTACTGCTGCTCTGGATGGTGCCAAACCTGGTGCAGGATTTTGCCCGTCTCAGCCTGAGCACGGTGCGGGAATTCCGATGGTTCTTTGCGGGAACGGGAGTTTTTCTGGCGCTGCTGATCGTTTGGATCATCTATCTCCGTTACCGACTCTCCAAGCAAATGCTTGAGAACCAGCTGGATCTCGAGAAGTTCAGGGTCGAGAGGCAATTATTATTGGAAGCTAAAGCTCCCCAGCTCCTTCCCCATCCTTTGAACGACAGTCAGGAGTCGTGAAGGGACGGGCTTTTTCATAAGGAACGCACCAGTATGTGGTTACGCCGACTGTTCCAGGGAAGCAGCGAAGCAGGTCCGGAGCAATCCGAACCCGTTGACCCTTCCATCAATCGTGGGGTGTTCTATCTCTATACGATCATCGGGGTCCAGCTCGCCCTCGTATTCGGGCTGGTGATCGCCATGATGTTCATCGGGCAGGTTATTGCCACACCCCTGTGGATGTTTCTTGTCGTCCTGGGTGCGGCCATCTGGGGATGCGTCGCCATCTATCGGAAGGCCAAACGCCAGTTTCAAAAGCTTCGCGAAGCCATCCAAAAGGTGGACCTCTCGGACCGCAACCTCGAGATCAGCGTCATGGGAGGATTCCTCACCATGCGCGTGGAGCAGAACCCCAGGCGCTTGCTCGAAGCGCCGCCGGATCCCCCCGCTGTCGACCCCGAGGTCGAGATCATAGAAACGCACCCGGTCCGGTGAGCAACCCCCCGCTTCGGCTATTTCACGGAAGTACAGAGAAATTCTTCCGTCTGGTGCCTGACCACCACCGTATCGCGCTGCCAGTTCAGATCATCCTTCTGCGCATGGTCCAGATTGTAGTGCAGCCCGCGGCTTTCTTTGCGCTGCATGGCGCAGCGAATGATCAGTTCTGCCACGAGAGCGAGATTCTGCAGCTCGACCAGGTCGCTGTTGAGGGGGATGTTGGGCATGTGTTCCCTGATTTCCAGCGAGATCTGCGCCATGTGAGTCTGCGCCAGCGCCAGCCGCTTATCCGTGCGGACAATCCCCAC
Source organism: uncultured delta proteobacterium (assembly GCA_963783775.1). GTDB lineage: Bacteria > Desulfobacterota > Syntrophobacteria > Syntrophobacterales > Syntrophobacteraceae > JADGQM01. Next base: position 53,553 of record CAWAOR010000002.1, read on the forward strand.
ATAATTCCACATCAGGCGACGAATGATGTCCCAATTATGGGCAATGAGCACCATTTCGCTCTGCTGCAGGCTGCCGGCCATCTGCCCGATGGGGGCCGCGAAGCTTTGAGGAATGGCGGGCAGGGAGCGGCGACGCCAGGCTTCCATCTTGTCACAGCACTGGATGGAAGCCTCATGAGCAAACACCATGGCTTCGAGGAGCGAGTTGCTGGCCAGGCGGTTGGCCCCATGGAGTCCCGTACAGGCACACTCACCAATGGCATAGAGATTCTCGATGCTGGTCTGACCCCAGCGATCGGTCAGGATGCCGCCGCACATGTAGTGGGCCGCCGGCACCACCGGGATCGGGTCTCGGGTGATGTCGAGGCCAAGGGAGAGGCATTTCTGGTAGATATTGGGGAAGCGCTGCTGCAGAAATTCCCCATCTCGATGACTGATGTCGAGAAAGACGCAGTCATCGCCGCTTTTTTTCATTTCCGTGTCGATGGCGCGTGCCACCACGTCCCGAAAAGCCAGATCCTTCAGAGGGTGATAGTGTTCCATGAAGGCCCGACCGCGCCGGTCGATGAGCCGTCCGCCCTCCCCGCGAACGGCTTCCGAAATCAGGAAGTTCTTGGCCTGCGGATGATAGAGACAGGTCGGGTGAAACTGGACGAACTCGAGATTCGCCAACCGCGCTCCCGCCCGGTAGGCGATGGCCAGTCCATCCCCCGTCGCCACATCGGGGTTGCTCGTATACAGGTAGACCTTGCCGGCCCCCCCCGAGCAGAGCAGCACGGCATGAGCCAGAAAGGTGTGAATCTCCTGGCCCGGGCTGTCGAGCACATAAGCTCCCCGGCACACATCCTGGTGCTGCAAGGCCGCGGTGCCGGCCTTCAGGGAATGGTGTTCGATGATGAGATCCAGCACCAGGTGGTTTTCAAAAATGTGGATATTGGGATCGGCTTCCGCCGCCGCAATGAGCACCCTCTCCACCGCCCGACCGGTCATGTCGTGGGCGTGGACAATGCGGTTCCGGGTATGCCCGCCCTCCCGGCCAAGATCGAAGGAAGCCTCCGGAGCCGAGCCGTGATCGAAAGGCACGCCGAGGTTGGCCAACTCGCGTATGCGATCCGGACCATCGTGCACGACCATCTCAACGACGTCCGGATGACACAGACCGTCCCCGGCGTTGAGCGTGTCCTGGATATGCAGCTGAAACGAATCATCGGGACCAAGTACCGAAGCTATCCCGCCCTGGGCATAGTTGGTACTCGTCTCAAGCTTGTCCTTCTTGGTCACCACGGCAACGGTGCCGCATTTGGCGGCCTTCAGAGCAAAAGTAAGGCCGGCAATGCCGCTGCCGACCACAAGCAAATCAAATTGATGTTCCATGGCAACCCACAATTCCGCTGGCAGAGGTTAGCATCCCAAAGACTCAGTCTTTCCACATCCGTCCCTCCCGGCGGCGCGTTGATGTCGCCGGTTGGCTTGACACATCCTACTCTATTCGATATGTAAAAGCTTGTAAAGCTTGGTAAAGGCGCGTCTTGTTCGTACCGACAGCAATTCTTCATAGGCCGCTGATATACACCGATGCGCACGGATTGCCTTCAGTTTTCCGTCTTCGCCCATCGGGGTCCATCTGTGGCTTTCTTCGCACGACGGGAAAATACTTAATGAATTCGGCAGCCATGAAACATGCCGCTCAACCTGGAAATGGTTTCGGACCCTTTGAAGTCATCGCCTTCGATTGTGACGGCGTGCTGTTTGATTCCAAAGAAGCCAACGTGCGCTTCTACAGCCATATCATGGAGCACATCGGGCAGGCTCCGGTGCGGTCCCGAGCAGCAGGAATTCATCCATATGCACCCCGTACGGGAATCCCTGCGCTTCCTGGTGGGTGACGGTTCCGCTTTTCTTACCGCATGGGCTTATGCGCAGAGCATCGATTTCGAAGAATTCAACGCCTGCCTGCGCCCCGAACCCGGCGTAGTGGACCTCCTGGTAGCAACCCAGACCCGTTACCATACCGCGCTCGCCACCAATCGGACGGTCTCCACCCGCCAGGTTCTGGCCCATTTCCAGATCGAACAGTACTTCGATCTCGTGGTTTCGGCCTCCGATGTATCCTTTCCCAAACCTCATCCGGAGATAATGGAAATGATCATGGACAACTTCCGCGTCTCCCCCCACCAGGTCCTCTTCGTTGGGGATTCGCAAGTAGATGAGGGGCTGGCCAGGGCCACCGGGGTTTTCTTTGTCGCTTACAAAAACCCCAACCTTCAGGCCCATCTCCATATCAATCATTTTCAGGAGCTCCAGCCGGTGCTTTTTTCCAATAACAACAAAACCAAACGAGTACTGGCGTCATAGAAGAAAGAGAGGGCAGCAGCATTGCCGCTCACCCTGGTGGGCAGTGTCCACGGTGACGAGCGCGGCTTCGAGCGCACACTCGGCTACCTCCGCTCCTTTCAACCGGATCTCGTCCTGGTTGAACTCAGCCCCTATGGGAAGGTCTTTCGCAGCCGCCACCAGTGCGCTCTGCAACGGACTCTGAACCATAACCTCGCCCTTGCCGCAAGGCATGCGGGGCTGACCTTCAGGAGGGCCCTGCATCACCCCGAAATCAAGGCCATACGGAGGCAGCTTGCCCTGCCTTTCGAGTATCGGGCCGCCCGTCGCTTCTCGCAAGAAACCGGAAGCCGCATGTCCCTGGTAGACTATTCCCCCTTCAGCCGCAAGATGATCGAGCCATGGCAGGAACTGCTCGCGGCCCATAATCTGGCCTCGCTCCTTGTCCTCCCGGAAGACAGCCGCCTTTCCCCGGCCCAAATCTATGACCTCGCGGCACGCAACATCCGGAAAGCTCACCCATGGCTCGGAAGCCTTGCTGGAAACGCCAGCGCCGACGCCGATCCACTCTGGGAAAAACGCGAACGATTTATGGCCGCTCGCATTCGTTCGGCTTTGAAGCGGTTTGCCCCCCGCAAAGCCGTGTACCTGGGAGGCTGGCAGCACCTCATCACAGGCGGCGCGTTCCCCTCCCTTCGCGAGCTTTTCGAGATTGAACTCACCCGCTGTTATCTTCTCGATCAGGGGTTCCTCTAAATCCGGTTCGGAATGACTTGCATTTATCTGGGAATCTGATAAGTGAAGGGGGTGTGAAAAGCAGATACCAGATAAGCCTTGGTCGTGCTAGGCGGGGAGCTAGCGGTGCCCTGTAACCCGAAATCCGCTTAGCGGGGCTGAATCCCCTTTGAAGGGCTTGTGCTGGACAGATCGGTTTTAATTCCACTACCGATTGGACACCGCGCAACAGACGACTACGAACCCCGTCAGGTCCGGAAGGAAGCAGCGGTAAGTATCATCGGCTGTGTCGTGGTTCACTCTAATCTGGTGCTGGAAGGTGGCCGGTTTGTTTCAGTCGGTTCGACAAAGGGTGCACGGCCAGGGATTTTCCTCTATGAGTTCCTCCCCCAGGCATGCCATCCTCTATCTCAAGTTGATTCTGACTGCGGTTTTCTGGGGTGGCACCTTCATTGCCGGGCGCATCGTCGCCCGTGAGGTTGCACCGTTCTCGGCGGCTTTTCTCCGCTTCGTTGTGGCTTCCGTTATTCTCTTTGGTTTTATCTTCAAGACCCAAAAAAGATTGCCGCCGGTCGGCTGGAAGCAGCTCCTGGCGGTTACGGCACTGGGGTTGACCGGGGTCTTCGCCTACAACGCCTTCTTCTTTTCCGGCCTCAAAACGGTTACGGCCAGCCGCGCTTCCTTGATCATCACCTCCAACCCCGCTTTTATCGCCCTCTTCGCCGCGCTCTTCTTTCGGGACCGGCTGAGCCTGCTAAAGTTGCTCGGTATCGCCCTCTCCATCAGCGGGGCGGTGATCGTCGTCTCCAAAGGCCATCCGTTGCAGGTCCTGGAAGGGAACCTGGGACTCGGTGAGCTCTGCATCTTTGGCTGCGTGGCAAGCTGGGTGGCCTATTCACTCATCGGCAAAGTCACCCTCACCCGCCTCTCACCCCTGGTGAGCGTGACTTATGCGTGCGTGATCGGGACCGTGTTCCTGGCGCTGCCGGCTTTTTCCGAGGGATTGCACTCTAATCTGCCCCACTACTCTGGTGCGGTCTGGCTCAGCATCATCTACCTGGGGCTTTTCGGCACCGCGCTCGGGTTCATCTGGTACTACGAAGGAATCCAGATCATTGGACCCTCCCGCGCCGGGGTCTTCATCAATCTCGTCCCCCTCAGCGCGCTCATCATGGCCTTTTTCATCCTCAACGAAACCCTCGACGCTTCGATCCTGCTGGGGGCGATCTTCGTCTTCGCCGGCGTTTACCTCACCAATCGACCATAAGTCGCCCTCCTTCATTCCAGCCTCTGTTTGCTGATCTCTACTCAAAGCGGACCTGGCACGAAAAGCAACCCAAGACGACCGTGACCAAATCGGTGTTCACCGGGATAGCATCTCTGGGCTACGGTGTTTTTCTCTGTCCGTCAATCCTGCGGACTCCCCGCCAGGCCTCCCATCAGCCAACGCCATCACCCTCTTGCCCAGACCCTCAAAAAATGGGACAATACTTTTACATACCGAGGCAATAAGCAACAGCAGGAGGGAGATTTTACAACAGCAGGAGGGGAATCATGAAATCGGCCGGATTTGCTGCCACTGTTGTCTTTGTGGTGACTGCGTGTTTCGCTTTTGCTGGTCCCGGATGGACGGAGGAAAACCTCGCTTCGCTGGAACTCAGCGCCACGGCTACGACGATCAGCCCAGTATTTACAATTGCCCCCCATCTCTTTTCGATTGATGCGAGCTCGGGGGCAAGCTTGTGCATCACCAACGGCAATTCCAAATCAACGACGAATCTCCTAAAGGGAGACAAGTTCACTCTGCTTTTTGATCCCGAATGTGGTGCGGTGGCTTCCGTCGGAAGTTCAGTCCTGGTCAATTCGGCATTGCTCGCTCCGGCAGATTTCAAGGCCTCCCTCCCCGCTGTCAACAAAGTCACGATCAACTACGTCGGTACGGCAAAAAAATTCGCTCCGGGTGATAGTATCTGTGTCGGAATATCGCTTGAGGTACCGAGCGCTGTCGGCTCAGGGCTCATTCAGTTCAGCGGGCCTGCAAACACCACGCGTTTTAGCCCGGTTCAGCCCATTTACACAACCATTGCGATCGTTGACTTTCCCACCGGCCCTCCAGGGCCCGAAGGAGAAATGGGACCTCAGGGGCCAAAAGGAAACACCGGAGCGCAGGGACCCCAAGGGCCAAAAGGTGATACCGGTGCTCAGGGACCGGTGGGGCCCCCGGGACCGACAGGGACCTCAAGGGTCAAAAGGTGATACCGGTGCTCAAGGACTGGTGGGACCCCCGGGATCGACAGGACCACAAGGACCAAAAGGAGATTCAGGCACCATATCTTTGCCGTTGAATGGAACCCTTGCTTACGATGATCTTCTTTTCGCCATCGAAAACACCAGCGCGAATTCAAGCGGCCAGGCAATCCACGGCAAGGCATATGGCGGTGACGGGGTACGCGGCATCAGCACGAATAACCATGGCGTTCATGGGAGCAGCACTTACAGCGACGGGCTTGTGGGCGACAGCGTCGACGGCGACGGGCTCTACGCATACAGCCAAAACAGAAACGGAATCTACGCGGAAAGCGAAAGCGACACCTACGCCGCCCTTTACGCCTACAGCAAATACCACAATGCGGTGCACGCGGAAAGCGTCAGTTCTGACCCCACCGTCTATGCATACAGCCAATACGACAATGCGGTCTTCGCGGAAACCGACAGCTCTTACTACTGCGCCGTTTGGGGCGAGAGCTACGGAGATCAATGGCGGCGGTATCGGTGGAGACAGCTGAAGGCTCAGACGCCGCAGGCGTTTACGGACACAGCGACACGGGATGGGCCGGTCTCTTTGATGGCAATGTATGGGTAAATGGATCACTCTATGAGGGCATCATCCTACTTAAAATCGATCACCCCCTCGACCCCCAGAACAAATATCTCCATCACGCTTCAGTAGGATCTCCCGATATGAAGAACGTATACGACGGGGTGGTAAAACTCGACGGCAAGGGCGAGGCTCAGGTGCGGCTTCCCGAATGGTTTGAAGCATTGAATCGCGATTTCCGCTACCAACTCACAGCCATTGGTGCTCCAGCCCCGAGACTCTACGTCGCCAAGGAAATTTCCGGAAATCAATTTGAAATCGCCGGCGGCAAACCCGGGATGAAGGTTTCGTGGCAGGTCACAGGAATCCGCCAGGATGCCCTGGCTAATGCCCGCGCGATTCCGGTGGAAAAGGAGAAATCCCTCGAAGAACGCGGTCGCTATCTAAAGCCGGAAGTCTTTGGAGAACCTCCAGAGAAAGGAATTCACCGGGAGCGCAATCAAAAGAGAATGGAAGTGTCGAAAGGCAGATCCTCGCGCGCAACCGAGACCCTGCATTAGGTTGAGAACATGGGTCCTGAGTACAGCGCCACAGAATAAAGTGACCCTTGTCTCTAAGCGTCATTCCGGAAATCTTCTGGCCGGAATCCAGAAAAACAGCCTGGATACCGGCCTCCGCCGGTATGACGAACTGAGGGTGGACACTTATTTGTGTTGACCTGTGCTGAGTACACGTCCAGTGAACGGAGTGGCCGAAAAACGCAACTTCGCTTAGCCCAACCTTGGCGGGGTAACCCAACGCAGACTGGGGGCGGGTTCGTGAGCAACCCCCCGCAAAACCCTCCTTTGCCTCCTCTTATCTGGAGCTGTACCCAGCAGCAGAGACAGCCAAAAGGGCAAGTTCAGGAGGCAGCACACGGGGCAATATCATTCTTTTGATACTGCGCCAGAGCTCTGGCGGTAGCCGAATGTTCCTGCTGTGTCAGCAGTTCTTCGGGAGGCCCTTCGGCGACGATGCGCCCGCCCTGGTCCCCGCTTCCGGGGCCGAGGTCGATGACGTAGTCGCTCGCCCGGATGAGGTCGAGGTTGTGTTCGATGACCAGTACCGTACCGCCCTTTGCCGTCAGAGCACGGAGCACCTGGACCAGGCGCTTGACATCGGCACGATGCAGGCCGGTGGTGGGTTCGTCGAGGAGGTAGAGAGTCCCGTTGCGGCTGGTGCCGAGCTCGCTCGCCAGTTTGATGCGTTGTGCTTCGCCGCCCGAGAGCGTGGGGCTGGGCTGGCCGAGGGTGAGGTAGCCCAGACCCAGATCGCAGAGCACACGCAGGGGTCTGGCAATCTTGGAAAACGACACGAACAGCTTTGCCGCCTCCTCGATGGTCATGGCCAGAATGTCCGCAATGGACCGGTCCCGATACCTGGCGGCGAGGGTTTCGCGATTGAAGCGCGCTCCTCCGCAGGATTCGCAGGGCACCAGGACGTCCGGCAGGAAATTCATCGCTACTTTGACCTGGCCCTGGCCTTTGCAGTCTTCACAACGCCCGCCTTTGACATTGAAGGAAAAGCGCCCCGGGGCAAAGCCGCGCACCCGCGCCTCGGGCAGAGCGGCGAAGAGCTTTCGGATTTCGTCCCAGACCCCCACATAAGTCGCGGGAATGGAGCGCGGGGTTCTCCCGATGGGGCTGTGATCGACCTCAAGGACCCGCTGGAGGGTTTCGCTGCCGCGCATGGCGCCAAACCCCGCCTCATTGCCGCGGAACCTTCTGCCCAGGCGTTCCTCCAGGGCATGGTAGATGACTTCATGCACGAGCGTGCTCTTCCCCGCTCCCGACACCCCGGTCACACTCGTCAGCGCACCCAAAGGCACGCGCACGTCTATCCCTTTCAGGTTCCTGGCTTGCACATCCAGGAACTCCAACCACGAGGTTTCGCCGGGTGGCAGGAGTCTCCCGGGAGTCTCCAGAACCTCTTCAAACGGCCTTCCAAACCACCACCCCGTAAGCGTTTCCGGATTGCCGCACAGGGCCTTGAAGCGACCCTGCGCCATGAGCCTGCCGCCCTCGCTGCCCGCCCCCGGCCCCAGCTCGATGAGGGTGTCGGCCCGCTTCATCGTCTCGGCGTCATGCTCCATGATGATAATGGTATTGCCCTTGCGCTTGAGCTCCTGAAGGCTGGCCAGGAGCCGTTCATTGTCCACGGGATGGAGGCCGATGGTGGGTTCATCGAGGATATAGCAGACCCCTCGAAGGTTCGATCCCAGCTGCGCTGCCAGGCGGATGCGCTGCGTTTCCCCGCCGGAAAGGGTATCACCCGAGCGGTCGAGGGCCAGATAATCGAGCCCGACCTTCCGCAGGAAAAGCGCTCGCGCCTTGATCTCCCTCGAGATGGGGGCGGCGATGGGCTGTTCCTGAGCGGTAAACCGAAAACTGCGCCACTGTTTCTGAAAATCGGTGAGATTCAGATGAGTCAGATCGGCAACGGTCATTCCTCGGAAAAAGACCGCCCGCGCCTGACTGTTCAACCGCTGCCCATGACATTCCGGACAGGGATGATCTTCATACAGGGATTCTAACAGACTGCCCGGTTCCGTTTCCGCGACCTTCTCGAGGAAGGGAATGAGGCCAAGAGGAGCCCCGGCCTTTCCCCGGAGCACGACAGCCTGCGCCTCCTGGGACAACTCTTGGAAGGACCATTCCGGATTCACTTTGAGCGTCTCGAGCCAATAGCGCTGCAGACGTTTCACCGCGGTCTTCACGCCCTCGGGCCAGGGGGTGGCCTCGAAGAATCGCAACAACCCATCCCTCAGGGGCACAGGGGACGAGGAAGAGCCGACGACCCGCTCGACATTCAAGCGCTTGATCATCCCCAGTCCCGCGCAGGCAGGGCAGGCCCCGTGGCGGCTGTTGAAGGAAAACAGGCGAGGATCGAGGGGCGCCAGGCCCTGCTGGCAGTGGTCGCAGTAGAGTCGTTCGCTGTAGACTTTTCGCTCCTCACCATGCAGATGGAGCGATCCATTCCCGAGCGCCAAAGCCCGACGCACCGTTTCCGGCAAATCCTCCGCAAGAGCTCCGGAGCCGCCCATCCGCGCAACCAGGACTTCAATATCATGCTCGCGATGCCGTTCGAGCACCGGCGGAGGCTCCAGCGGCAACCAGGCGCCGTCGACCAGGGCGGTATCGAATCCCAGCTTTTTCAGACGTACGAAAAGGTCCCGATAAACCCCCTTACGGCTGCGCACCAGAGGTGCGAGCAGTTTTGCCTCCCCTTTTCTCACTTCCTGCTCGACCATGGCCAGGATCTGATCAAAAGTCAGCACCACCAGCTCTCGACTGCAGGTCGGGCAGTACTGCTTGCCCACCTTGGCGTAGAGGAGTCTCAAGAAATGATAGATCTCGGTTATGGTCCCCACCGTGGATTTCCGGCTCAGCTGACTGCTGCGCTGCTCGATGGCTACCGTCGGCGGAAGCCCCAAAACCTGATCGACGTTAGGCCGTTCCATGATTTTGAAGTACTGGCGGACATAAGCGGAGAGACATTCGAGATAGCGTCGCTGGCCCTCGGCAAAGATGACGTCAAAGGCCAGCGTGGATTTGCCCGACCCACTCAGTCCCGTCAGCACGATCATCTTGTTCCGCGGCAGATGTACTTCCGGAATCTGAAGGTTATGTTCGCGCGCGCCTCTAACGATGATGTCGCCATGATGGTGAGGGGTGAGGGGTGAGGGGTGAGGAGTGATGAGGAGTGGTGATTGATCAGCCGTAGCGGCATCAGGGCGCGGGGAGGTTTTCACGCCTTTCGACATTGCTTCCGCAGGGAAACCACCCTCCAGGCGACTCCTGAGATACCGCCCGGTGTGACTTTCGGGGTGGGCGGCAATGCCCTCCGGAGGACCTTCGGCCACGATTTCGCCACCACCCTCCCCACCCTCCGGTCCCAGGTCAATGATCCAATCGCACACTCTGAGAAGATCCAGGTTGTGTTCGACCACGACTACCGAATTGCCTTTTTGCACCAACTGCTGGAGCACGTTGACCAGCTTCTGGAGATCGTATGGGTGCAAGCCGGTGGTGGGTTCATCCAGGAGAAAGAGCGTGTGAGGCGGTTTTTCTCCCCGTCTGCCACCTGCCTGGCCGGTGTTTGCATGGAGATAGCGGAGCAATTTCAGGCGCTGGGCTTCACCCCCTGAGAGGGTGCTCAAGGGCTGTCCCAGGCGGAGGTAATCAAGCCCGATGGCCACGATGGGTTTCAGCGCCTGCTGCAAAGGGCGATGGTCGGCCAGACGATCGAGGAGTTCCTGGGCGGTGCATTCGAGCATATCGGCAATGGAAAGACCGCGCACCCGAATATCGAGAATTTCGTCCTTAAAGCGCCGCCCCTCACATTGCGAACAGCGAAGGTAGACGTCGGCCAGGAATTGCATCTCCACCCGCTCGAACCCTTCGCCTTTACAGAATTCACAGCGCCCTCCCGGCTGGTTGAAGGAAAAGTGCCTGGTGGTGTACCCCCGAGCGATGGCTTCCGGAGTCTGGGCCAGGAGCTTACGCAAGGGGTCAAGAGCCCGCGTGTAGGTGAGGAGATTGGCGCGCGGACTTCGCCCGAGGGGCTGTTGATCGACCAGGACAAAATCCGAGAGGAAGTCCGTCCCACTCAGACCGTCACATCCTCCGGGGACATCGGTGGCCTTGCCCTGCTGCCTCAGCCAATTGGCATACAGCGTCTTCTTGACCAGGGTGCTTTTGCCCGAGCCGGAAACCCCACTTATCCCGATGAACAGCCCCAGGGGAAACCGCACCGTGAGATTCTTCAAGTTATTTTCACGGGCGCCTGTGATCGTCAGCGCCTGATCCCAGTCGGGTGGACGCCGTCGCTCTGAAACCGCTGCCGAACGGCTATTGCGCAGGTAAGCCCCGGTGAGACTGCGTTGACACGGGAGCAGCCCGGCAGGAGGTCCCTGAAAGACCACTTCTCCTCCCCTTTCGCCCCCGCCCGGTCCCATATCGATGACCTCATCACAGAACCCGATCATGTCCGGATCGTGCTCCACCATGACAACGGTATTGCCGAGGCCTACCAGCCGCTGGAGTTGGGTCATGAGGCGTTTCTGATCGCGGGCATGCAGGCCGACGCTGGGTTCGTCCAGCACGTAGAGGACATTTACCAGAGCCGACCCCAGAGCTCGCGTGAGATGCACCCGCTGGACCTCGCCTCCGGAAAGGGTTCGCGATTGGCGATCCAGAGTCAGGTATTCCAACCCAACTTGGTGTAGGAATTGGAGCCGATTCCGAATTTCGCTGACAAGGAGCACCCCCGCCGGGTCACGTTCGAGTTCCGGCCAGGGCTCATCGAAGAAAGCGAGACAGCGGGCGATGCTTAAAGCGTTCAAGGCACCGATGGTCAAACCACGGAGCCGGTAAAGCAGAGCGCCGCCCTGATAGCGGGTGCCGCCGCACGCCCGGCAGGGCGTATAGGCCCGGTAACGGGATAGAAAGACCCGCACATGCATTCGGTATGTCTTGCTCTCGAGCCATTGAAAGAACCCTTTGATGCCGTAAAACCCGTCCGCACCTTCGATGATATTTTTCTTAGCATCGTCAGCAAGCTTCTCGAAAGGCATGTTGGCGGGAATCCCAGCCCGGCGGCAATAATCCATCAAGTCAGAAAATTCGGCGCGATCGATGCCCCACGGCTTGATTGCCCCCTCACTCAGGGAAAGCCGCGGATTGGGAATGACCAGATCCAGATCGACGCCGATGGTCCGCCCGAATCCCCGGCATTCCGGGCAGGCTCCGAGAGGGCTGTTGAAGGAAAAGAGATTCGGAGTCGGCGGCGGAAGGGTTTCGCCCGTGCGACAGGCCGCACACGAGAGGTCCGAGCTGAACCAACTGGTGGAAGAGTGAGGGGTGTCGGGTGATGAGTGAGGAGTATCCGGCAGGATGACGACGGCCAGGCGATTGTTGCCCATTTTGAAGGCTGTCGCCAGAGAATCCTTCACGCGCTCGGCAGGGACTCGTCCCCAGGCGAGACGATCCACCACCACCAGGATTTCCTGACCCGAAAAGTTTGCGAGCGCTTCCACACCGAGTTCTTCCAGGTCGAGAACCCGGCCGTTAGCGAAGATCCTGAGAAATCCCCGGGAAATCAACTGCTGGTTCCATTCCCGAGGACCTGCGGAACTGGAAGTGGAACCCCTCGCACCGGAGCTGGGAGCTTCGTCCAATCCGGGGCGCTTGGCCGCCACCTCCGGGAGGTAGGGAAAGGTGATCAGCAGGCGGCTGCCGGCCGGCAGATCGTGCAGCTTCAGAAAGACGCTTTCCGGGTGATCCTGAAAAACGGCCTCATGGCATTTCGGACAATGGGGTACGGCCAGTCGGGCATAGAGGAGCTTCAGGTAGTCGTTGATTTCGGTGATGGTTCCCACCGTCGACCGTGAACTGCGCACGGCCGTCCCGGATTCGATGGCGATGCTCGGAGGAATGCCGTCGATGAGATCCGCCTCGGGAGGATCCATGCGTTCCAGAAACTGGCGGGCATACGGTGAAAACGTTTCCACATAGCGCCGCTGGCCCTCCGCATACAGGGTGTGCAGAGCCAGGGACGATTTTCCCGAACCACTGACACCGCTTATGGCGATCAGCCGGTAGAGCGGGATGTCGAGATCAAGGTTCTTAAGGTTGTGCTGCCTCACGCCGCGAAGGCGGATCATTTCCTGTTCAGGCAAACGAAGTTCTCCTTCCTGGAGTAGCTGTTAGCTCTTGGCTCATCTCTCTTCACTCTTTTCAAAAAGCACCGAGCCCACAAATTCAACCCTGACAAAATCCGATTTTCAAGGTAATTATCTCACGTGAGGAAAACTAATGGAGCAGCCGGAAGACCAAGAAATCACGGGCGCGATCACTCACGACCCAGTAACCCATAACCCATTACCCAGGACCCAGCACTCATATCATGAACAAGCCGACCCCGATGATGCAACAGTATCTGGAGATCAAGGCGCAGCATCCTGACGCCCTGCTGCTCTATCGCATGGGGGATTTTTATGAGCTCTTCCTGGACGATGCCGTAGTCGCGGCGGGCATTCTTGAGATCGCCCTCACCTCGCGTGACAAACAGGCCGAGAATCCGATCCCCATGTGCGGGGTGCCTTACCACGCCGCTGAAGGATACGTCGCCAAACTGGTCGGAGCGGGCAAGAAAGTAGCCATCTGTGATCAGGTGGAAGATCCCAGGCAGGCCAAAGGTCTGGTCCGTCGCGAAGTGACCAGAGTCATTACGCCTGGTCTCATTCTCGAAAGCCAAAACCTCCTCTCCAACCAACCCAATTATCTCGCCGCCGTTTCGCGGGCAAGCAAAAACCTGACCTTTGGTCTGGCGTATCTCGACATTTCCACGGCTGAATTCAAAGTGGTCGAACTGGATTCCGAAGGAGCGCTTCGGGAAGAGCTGCTGAGAGTATCCCCGAAGGAACTTCTGCTCCCCCGAGACGAAGACCACTCCTGGGCGGACGGGCTCCGCCAGGTCCTTGACGTCACACTGACGGACCTCGATCCGGATGATTTTGACCACCATCGTGCCGAAGAACGCCTCATCAAGCATTTCGAGGTCCATTCCCTGGAAGGCTTTGGCGTCCATCGGATGGAAGCGGGCATTCGATCAGCGGGGGCCATTCTCGCCTATCTTGAGACCAATCTCCTGGGCTCCTGCGGCCATCTCCGGACGCTGCTGCCCTACAGCCGTGCCGACTATATGGTGCTCGATGAAGCCACGGTCCGCAATCTCGAAATCTTCCAATCCGCCAGCTTTCAGGGGCGCAAAGGCTCACTTCTGGCCATTCTCGACCAGACGTCGACCCCCATGGGCGGCCGCAAGCTCCAGCAGTGGCTCCGCTATCCCCTGATCCAGCTGGGAGATATTCTCAGCCGCCAGCAAGCCATCGCCCAGCTGGTGGAACGGGCCGGCCTGCGCGCCGCAATCCGATCCCTCCTGGAAAAGATCAACGATATCGAGCGCCTCAACGGACGCAACAGCACCGGTGTATCCTCGCCGCGGGATCTGGTGGCCCTGAAGAAATCCCTGCAGGTTTTGCCCGGTATGAGAGAGGCTCTGAGCGGCTTCACGGCCAGAAGACTGGTCGCCTCGACCGAGTCCTGGGACAGTCTGACCGACGTTGCCGACCTTCTCGAAGCCACCCTGACCGACCCTCCCCCGTTCACCTTCAACGCCGGCGGGGTGATCTGCCCGGGCGTTAGTGCCGAGCTGGATCATTACGTGAGCCTGAGCCGGGATGCGCGAAGTTGGATGACCAGCTACGAAGCCGGAGAACGCCGGCGCACCGGGATCACATCGCTCAAGGTCCGCTACAATAAAGTCTTCGGCTATTACATCGAGATCTCAAAGACCAACCTCGGCGCCGTTCCGGAAGACTATTTCCGCAAACAGACCCTGGTCAACGCCGAACGCTTCTTCACCGAGGAACTCAAGACCTTCGAGACGCAAGTGCTCGAAGCTGACGAAAAGCGGCTGGAGCTCGAGCAGCAGCTCTTTGAAGACCTCCGCCGGCAGATCAACCGCCACTGCCGGCGCCTGCAAAACATGGCCGAGGTCGTCGCCGACCTGGACTGTCTGGCCGGCCTGGCCGAAGTTGCCGCGCGAAACGATTACTCCCAACCGCAGTTCAGCCAGACCGATGCCATTTTCATCCGCGATGGGCGGCATCCGGTGATTGAACATTTCCTGCCCGGCGGCTCCTTTGTCCCCAACGATCTCGAACTGGACCAGGAAAACCAGCAGGTGCTGATCATCACCGGGCCGAACATGGCCGGCAAGTCGACCATCCTGAGGCAGGCAGCCCTCATCGTGCTCATGGCCCAGCTCGGCAGCTTTGTTCCCGCTACCGAGGCTCGGCTCGGGCTGGTGGATCGGATCTTTACCCGTGTCGGAGCCGCCGACGACCTGGCCCGCGGCCGTTCCACCTTCCTCGTGGAAATGCAGGAAAGCGCCAACATCCTCCATCAGGCTACTCCCCAGAGCCTCATCATCCTGGACGAGATCGGGCGGGGAACCAGCACCTTTGACGGGCTCAGCATTGCCTGGGCGGTAGCTGAATACCTGCACGACCTGCAGGGGGTCGGCGTGAAAACCCTCTTCGCCACCCACTATCACGAACTCACCGACCTGGCCCGCACTCACCCTCGCGTGAAGAATTTCAACGTCGCCATCAAAGAATGGCAGAACAACATCCTCTTCTTCCACAAGCTGATTCCGGGAGGCACCAACCGCAGTTACGGCATTCAGGTGGCCAGACTGGCGGGCCTGCCGGGGGAGGTTATCGAGAGGGCAAGAGAGCTTCTGGTGCAACTGGAAAAGGGTGAAACCACTTTTCTCGCACAACCGGCGGTCAGCAAGAAACGCGGGCGCCCGGTTCGGGATAAGGAACCGGGAATTCAGCTCGGCCTCTTCCGCCCTTCTTCGGAATGGTTACAGGACCGCCTTCTCGCGCTTGACCTCGACCGTCTCACTCCCCTTGCGGCACTGCAGACGCTTCACGCCCTGAAAGAGCAGCTCCAGGGAGGAGCCAGGGGGGCCGGCGAGGCGGGGACGAAACGGCCCGAAGCGTCAGGCAAAAGATGACGACCATGAAGGAGGCAAAACTCCGGCGCTGGCGCCTCATCCTTCAGCTGCTTCTGGCGCTGAGCTTCACCATTCTCTCGACCGCCGCTCATCCTGCCGGCCAGACGGTGCCGCTCAGCAGGCCGGGACTTCCCCCTCCGGAGGGCCCGCCACGCTCCCTCACCGCCGCCCCGCTTCCCAGTCTGGCGAAACAATTGGCTCTCGGGGTAAAGAAGATCGTAATCGACGCCGGGCACGGGGGCAAGGACTGGGGAGCCATCAGCTGCCACCATTTGGCTGAAAAGGACCTGACCCTGATTCTTGCCAAGGCGCTGAAGGAGAATCTCGAAACGTCGCTTGGCTGCAAAGTTATCCTCACCCGGTCGCGGGATCAATTCCTCACCCTGGAGGAACGCACGCGGATTGCCAATGAAGCAAAAGCCGATCTCTTCATCTCGATTCATGTCAACGCCCACGTCGACACGACCCTCACGGGAATAGAAACCTTTTCCCTCAACTTTGCCAAAGATCAGGAAGCCGCCCGCGTGGCGGCTCTCGAAAACGCCCCGTCGAGAAAGAGCATGAGCGACCTGAAAGCGCTCCTCGAAAAGCTCATGCTCACCACCAAGCTCAACGAATCGGCGGCCCTGGCCCGCCAGGTTCAGCGCAACATGGTTGCCAAACTCAGAGCAAAAGGTGATAAGGTGCGTGATTTGGGAGTAAAGCAGGCTCCCTTTCGCGTCTTGTTGGGCGCGGGAATGCCGAGCATTCTCATCGAGACGGGTTTTATCACCAATGCGGATGAGGAAAGCCGCCTCCAAAGCCGGCGCTTCCAGCAGAACCTGGTCAAGGGCATCACCACTGGCATCGAATCGTACATATGGGAGACAAGAAAAGTGACGAAGGCAGGAGAACGTTCATGAGCCAGCAGGCTGCTCAGGAAATCCAGCCTGGAACCGTGGTCGAGTTTTTCGAAGCCAAGGAAATCGTGTGCGGAGTCTGCCTGGCGTGCAAAAATCAGCGACTGAATGTGCTCACCCAGCATAACCGCGAAATCAACCTGGCGCTAAGCCGCCTCATCCACATCGGCAGCCAGCCCCTCAATACGAAACTGACCCGTGACGAGTTGGTGAGAAGACTTAACGACACTGCCGCTCTGCGCCGAACGCTCATGGATGCCTTCGATATTCACGAACTTTGGTCGCTCATCGAAGGCGAAGAGGACGGGTTCAGCGCTCAGGAACTGGCTGAGTTTGTCTTTGCCGAGACCGTCACCGACCATCATGCGGCGGCGGTGCAGCGGGGTCTTCTGCAGGAACGCCTCTTCTTTCAGTTCAAGGACGGTGAGTTTTATGCCAACTCGGAAGAAAAGGTCGAGCAGCGCCGTCTCGAAATAGAAAGAGAGAACGCCAGAGAAATCGAGCTCGAAGAGGGGTCCCAATGGCTGCAGGCCGTCTGGCGCCACAAAGGCCGCCCTGCCCTCTCGGGTTCTGAAGAAAGGCTCATCGAGAATCTCAAGAGCTTTTGCCTGTACGGCCAGGAAGCCCCCGTTTTCGCCCAGGTAAAGGAGCTCCTCAAACGCGCTGACATTCCAGCGCAACCTCAGGCGGTTTTTCGCCTTCTGGTGCGCCTGGGCATCTGGCACGAAAACGAGAACCTGTTCCTCCACGAGCAGGGCATCTCGGCGGATTTCCCTGAACCAGTCACCGCGGCGGCCAATCGTCTGGCGGCCTCGAACCTTGCCTCACGCTGGAACCCGAACCTCCGCAGGGACTTGCGCGACCTTCACACGGTTACCATAGACAGCGCCCTCAGCCGCGACTTTGATGACGCCCTCAGCATTCGCACCCTTGAAAACGGGCTCTTCGAGGTTGGCGTTCATATAGCGGATGTGGCTGCATTTGTGGACCGTGGTGATGACCTGGACCGCGAGGCGGAGACGCGCGCAAGTTCCATCTACCTCCCTGACGGCCGTATTGCCATGTTCCCGCCGTCGCTCTCGGAAGGGCTCTTCAGCCTGCGCGCCGGAGAAGATCGGCTCGTTCTAAGCTTCATCCTGCGCCTGGACGCTGATGGCGTGATCCACGCCCAGGAAATCCTCCCCGGCGTGATCAACATCCACGAGCAGCTGACGTACCAGGAAGTCAACGAACGTTGCCGGGAAGAAGGACCCCTGACCGTCCTCTACCACCTGGCGGAGCAACTACGCGCCCGCAGACTGGCTCAAGGGGCCATAATTCTTCCTCTTCCCGAAATCCAGGTGTATGTCAATGCCGCGGGAATGATCCAGCTTGCTCGCTATGAAAAGGAAACCCCAAGCCAGATCATGGTCTCCGAATGGATGATTGCAGCCAATGCCCTGGCCGCCTCGCATCTGGCCAGGCACAACATCCCCGCGATTTTTCGCACCCAGCTCGAGTGCAAGCCGGAAACGGATTTCACTCAAAGCGAGCACGAGCTCTTTCGCATCTACCGGCAGCGGCGGCTTTTTGCCCGTGCCGGCCTGGAACCTCGCCCGCAACCCCACTGCAGTCTGGGAATGAACGAATACACCACCACTTCCTCCCCCATTCGCCGCTATGCCGACCTGGTGGTACAGCGCCAACTCAAGCATGCGCTCACCACCGGAGCCGCCCTCTATGGTGAGGATGAACTGGAGCAGATGATAACCAGGCTGGGAGTGGCCCAGGCCAAAATCTCCCTGGTCCAGCGCAAATGGAGCCGCTATTGGATGTTCAAGTACCTGGAACAGGAGGACATCCAGTCTCTCAATGCGCTCGTGCTGACGCAAAACGGTCGGTTCGCCCATTTGCTCCTTTGCGACTACCTGCTGGAAACCAATGCCCAGCTTTCGGGGAAAAACCAGGTGCGCCCGGGCGAGATGATCCGGGTCAAGATCGACCGGGTGAACCCTCGCGAAGATATCCTTCGCGTGCAATTGCCCGAAGTCGCCAGGGCCTCTTGATCTCACTTGTAGGAGAACAGCATGCTAAAAGGCTACACCTTGCCCCGTTCGCCCAAAGGCACCTCGAGCCTTGCTCCCACTCCGCCCTGGCACTATGTGGGCACGTGCCTGGCGGTGGCTTATGAAGCACATCCCGACGCGGTTCGGACGTTTCTGCCCTCCGGCCTCGAATTTGATTCCCCCCGCTGTGCCGCCTACTTCGTGGAATGGCAGTATGCGAGTGAATCCGGGGAGGAATACCTCGACCCGGTGCGCAGCCAGTACCGCGAGACGATTTTTCTCATCTCGGCCCGTTATGAAGGAACCTCTTGTGCTTACTGCCCCTTCATCTGGGTTGACCAGGATGTGTCGCTCATGCGCGGCCTGGCTCAGGGATGGCCCAAGCAGATCGGATCCACCTGGATTACCCGCGCCTACGACCTGCCCTCCAAGGCCACCCCCGTCTTGGGGCCCGGTGGCCGGTTCGGGGCTACCCTGGCAGTCAAAGACCGACGTCTGGCCGAAGCTCTGGTGACTCTGCGGGAAAAGACTTCGCAACTGCCTTCGCCGAGTTTCGCGGGCGCGGTCAACACCCGCCATTTCCCCGAACTCGTTGCCGGCAAGCACGACCATCCGGCGGTCTACGAACTGGTTCAGCTCAAGTCACGAGATGTGCGTCTTTCTGAGATCTGGACGGGCGAGGCGACGCTCGAGATTTTTGCTCACCCTTACCTCGAACTCCCCGACTTGCGCCCGATCAGCGTCGTCGCCGGCTACCGCTTCTCCTGTGCCTTGACGGTAGACGATCTGGTCCTGCTTCGTGATCTCAGAACAGAAACTGTCGGTTAACAGAACGAAGGAGGTCTACAGCCATGGAAGATGACGTCTATTACCAGCTGGCCAGACTGCTCGACACGCTGCCAAACGGCTTTCCGGCAACCAGGTCCGGCCTTGAAATCAAGATCTTGAAGCGCATTTTCACCCCTGAAGAAGCGGCCCTTTTTTGCGATCTGAGGCTGACCCCGGAAACCGCCGAACAGATCGCGAAGCGCTCCGGGCGTCCTTTGGAAGGACTGGAAGAACTGCTCATTGCCATGCGGCAAAAGGGAGAAATACAGGGTTACCGGTTCGGCGGCACAATGGTGTTCAAAATGATGCCCTGGATTGTGGGCATTTACGAATTCCAGCTCAACCGCATGGATCGGGAATTTGCAGCACTGTGTGAGCAGTATGGCATGCACTGGGGGCGCCAGTTCCTGAGGCACGGGCCCGAGATCATGCAGGTCATTCCCATTGAAAAGGAAATTCCCGTCAATCAGGAGGCGCTGACCTATCAGCAGGTGTCCAACCTCATCGAGAATTCCCAGTCCTTCATGGTAAACGAATGCATCTGTAAGAAGAGCCAAGGGTTGTTGGATCATCCGTGCTCGAAGCCCACCGAAGTCTGCCTGGCGATGGCTCCGGTGCCGGGTTTTTTCGACAGTCATCCCTGGGGGGGCCGCCTCCTCACCAGAGAAGACGCCTACGAACTCCTGGAACAGGCGGAAAAAGCCGGGCTCGTCCATTTGACCTATAACGTGGAAAGCGGCCACCATTACATCTGCAACTGCTGTGGATGCTGTTGCGGGATGCTCCGCGCCGTAAGCATGGGCGCCCCCAATGTGGTGAATTCCCAATACTATGCCACAATTGATGCCGAGTTGTGTACCGGGTGCGGTGTTTGTGCCGAAGAGCGCTGCCAGGTGGGAGCCGTCAAGTCCGATGAGAACCATTACCACATTGCCAGGGAGCGATGTATCGGCTGCGGGCTGTGCGTGACCACCTGCCCGTCAGAAGCCGTCCAACTAGTGCGCAAGGATCCCTCCGAATTGTCCTGTCCCCCCAGGAATGATGAAGCCTGGCTGGAGGAGCGGGCTCGTCAGCGCGGGATCGATTTCAGCGCCTACAAATAAGCGCCGGAGATGCTTCACCAAGACCTTGTCTGAAATCCTCGGAGAATCTGGAGGACGCACCAAGATCAATAAAATGATGGCTTCGTATGTCTTTGCAGTTCTTCGTGTGTCTTCCTGGATGGAATTGGGTCGAAATGACTGCCCATTGTTTTTGGACCACCCCTAACTGGCGCTGGTTTTGTGACCGCCTCGGAATCGCTTCGAGGGATGAAGAGAGAGCCAAGGAGTTAACGCCCTGTGGAGACAAAGACAAGTCTTCGTTTTTGTGGCCAACCGGTGACTGCGGAAGAACTGGACCTGATTCGGGAAATCGTTCGCGATTGCAGCGGGCTCAGCCGCACGGAACTGGCCTTCACCGTCTGTGAACTGCTGGCATGGCAACGGCCCAACGGCGGCCTGAAGGCGCATGAGTGCCGGCAGTTCCTCGAAGAACTGGAAGTAAAAGGGTTCCTGAAGCTTCCCGAATTCAAGAGTAGCGTCCGCTCCTACAAGGAGAAGCCCAAGCCCACGGGAGACGATCCATTCAAGCAGCAAGAGCCCCTCTGCATGCCTCTGCACGATGTCGGACCGGTAAGGTTGGAGGTGGTGGAAACCCCTGAAGATCGTCGTCAGTGGCGCGACTGGGTGGACCGCTATCATTATCTCGGGTGCAAGGTGCCGTTCGGGGCTCACCTGCGCTATTTTGTCCAGATCAGCCGGCCCCAGCCGCAGCGCGTAGGTTGTGTGCAGTTCTCGAGCCCGGCCTGGATGATGGCCCCCCGCGACCGATGGATCGGCTGGGATCACGCTCAGCGAACCCGCCGCCTGCAGTGGATTGTCCAAAACAGCCGATTCCTGCTTGTGCCCTGGGTGCGCGTTCCCTATCTGGCAAGCGCCACCCTTGCTCGCGTAGCGCGAAAGATTCCCGCGGACTGGGAGGCCCGGTATGCCATCCGGCCGGTGCTCATGGAAACCCTGGTGGACTTGAACCGCTTTCGCGGCACCTGCTACCGGGCTGCCAACTGGATCAGCCTCGGGCAGACAACCGGACGTGGCCGCATGGACCGGACGCACAAGGCGGACGTCATTCCCAAGGAGGTTCTGGTCTATCCCCTCTGTCGAAAATTCCGAGAAACACTCCTGAAGGCTTGAGGCGCGCAAGAAGATCAGAACCGGCACGTGCTGTTTTGGTAGTATTCCTTATGGGCACACTGGAGGAAATCATGAGTCATGTTGTCACCACGCGGGACCAGGGAATTGCCACGGTCACCTTATCCAGAGGAAAGGTCAATGCCTTCAATGAAGCCATGGTGGAAGCGCTCCACGATTGTTTAAAAGCCATCGAGAGCGATGAGAGCCTGAGAGCGGTTATTCTCACGGGGCACGGCAGTTTTTTCTCCTTCGGGTTTGATATACCCGAATTCCTGAGTTACTCCAGAGAAGCCTTTACCCGCTATCTGCAGAAATTTACCGGCCTCTATACCTACCTTTTCACCTTCCCGAAACCCACCATCGCAGCTCTTAACGGCCACACCGTAGCCGGCGGGTGCATGTTGGCGACGGCCTGCGACTGCCGAATCATGGTCAGTGGAAAAGCCAAAATAGCCCTGAATGAGATCAACTTCGGAGCGTCGGTCCTTGCCGGCAGCGTTGCTATCCTCGAGTATTGCGTCGGCTCCTCAAACGCCCAAAAGCTCCTCTATTCCGGGCAAATGCATACAGCGGAGGAGGCCCTGGACCTGGGTCTGGTCGACTTTATCGCCCCCCCTGTGGACTTGCCGCAGGAAGCCTTGAGGGTGGCTCAGGACCTTGCCCGCAAAGATGTCCACGCCTTTCGGAGCGTCAAAGAGCTGCTGCGAAAACCGGTCACCGAAGCCATAAGGAGGACGGAAGAAGCTTCCATCCAAGCCTTTGTCAACATCTGGTATTCGGAAAACACCTGGAAGAATCTTCAGGCGATCAAGATCGGCTCGTAGTTCTCAAGCGCGTGGAGCCTCCCGAAAAATGAAGCGTCGTGAAGCAATCGCCCTGATCGAAGCGATATTCGCCATAGTGATATGGGGTATCTCCTTCATTTATATGAAAATTGCGCTCCGCGAGATTTCTGCGGTAACCGTTATTGTGCTGCGTTACGCGGTGGGGGCACTGATCCTCGGCCTGTTTTCCTGGCAACGCGGCGATTTCGCGCGCCTGTCCACCTCCGACCTGCCAAGTCTGGCTTTGGTGGGGGCCATCGGCATCACCCTCCAGCAACTCCTGCAGGTCAGCGGACAGGTTTCCGCCGATGCCGGCGTGGCTGCCTTCCTGGCCGCCACGGCCCCCGCTTTCACGGTACTGCTGGCGGCTGTTTGGCTGCGTGAGAAGTTGCACTCGTGGCAGGTCATCGGGGTGGCGCTGGCCTCCCTGGGGGGAATTGCCGTGGCCACCGGGGGGGAACTGGCCTCCCTCGCTGGAGAAAAAGCCCTGCGCACCCTGCCCGGCAACCTTCTCATCCTGCTCTCGGCGATGGTGTGGGCGGTTTTCATCATTCTCAGCAAGCGCTTGGTCCACAGTCGGCCGGCGGCACTGGTCACCACCGGCATGTTTTTTTTCGGCATGCTCTTTACCCTTCCCTTCTTCTGGATCGAGAAAGGGTGGCTGCAGATTCCCACCCTCAGCCCCGAAGGGTGGGGGGCGATGCTCTATGTCGCAGTCCTGAGCACCGCAGTAGCGTATCTGCTGAACAGCCACGCCCTCAAAGTCATTTCGGCGTCGCGCGTGGCGGTCATTCAGAACCTCGAACCCCTCATCGCGGTAGTCGGAGCAGCTCTCATCCTCAACGAAGCCCTTTCCTGGGTAATGGTACTGGGCGGGGCGGCCATTCTGGTTGGTGTCATGTTGGCCGAACGGCCTACCCCGAAGGCTATCGAAATTCAGACACATCCCTAAACTGTAGGGCTTTCAAGTATTTGTGCGTTAGCCGTGCAGAGCAAAGAACCTGTTTCTTCTCTGCGGCCTCTGCGGTCTCAGCGGTGAAGAAAAGGCAAGAGCTTAAGGCATGGAGATACAAAACGAAAAAGGAGACTCTCGAGATGAAAGAACGTTACCTACTCTGGTTGGCAGTATGTGCGGTATGGTTTGCGAGCCTGCTCCTCGGTTCCGCATGCGCTGTTGCGGCAGAGACGACACCACCTCACGGCAAGCTGGATGCCGCCGTGGTGAAAAAAGTTGAGTGGGAGCTTCGCACCCTGGCCAGGAAATTCGCCGAACAGGGGAAGGCTGACAAAGAAACCGTCTTTGCCTTGCTGGTAAACTACCTATGGAAAAACCCCGAGATCTATGGGGCAGCTTATGCCATGGCACCGGAAACCAGGAACGGGAAGGAAGTCAAATCCTGCCCCTATGTCCATCGCAACGGCGAAACGCTCATTCAGAAAGACCTCAGCACCACCTACGATTACACGGCGCCGGAGCAGAAATGGTATGCTAAACCGGTTAAACTGGGCAGGCCTGTGTGGAGTGAACCCTCTTTGGATCAAAGCGGGAGCGGAGCATGGATGACAACCTACTCGATTCCGGTTTACACGGGAGGCAAAGAGCGCCAACTCATTGCAGTTGTCACCAGCGAGGTCGTTTTGCCCACCGAGTAGGGACACCCCGGGCAGACCGGAAGCAGCCCGCGGGAGGAGGGTTTCCTCCGTGAAAAAGAACTATTGATTCACTGTTGTCGTGTTCACGCCATATCGGTGACCGGCACAAAAGGACGCATTCATGCTGGAGTTTGCAGGATATTTCATCGTGGGAGGCCTCACAGTGAGCCTCACGACATACTATGGCGCCAAAGGAGAGGGGTTCCTGGCCGCTTTCATCAGTATGTTTCCATCCATGACCTTATTGATATTCTTTCTTTTATACCGGGCGGGCGGGAAGGAGTCGGTGATCGGTTACGCCAAGAGCCTCGTTTTTTGCGTTCCGCCCTGGGTTCTCTATGTCTGCGCAGTAGCTTTTTTGTGCGATCGTATAGGCATCTGGTGGTCCCTGGTGATGGGAATCACGCTTTATTTTTGTATGTCTATCGGCCTGAATCAGTTACGATGAGCACCAGCTGACTCACCCTCCGGGAAGCGGTGGTAAGGCCTTGACGGCGATTGAGTCACCGCGTGGGGAGGACGCAAGCTTATGGAGAGGGCAATCACAATGTCTGAACACGATGCCGGCAAAGATTCTCACAAGAATTTTTCAGTGGTCGACCGTCCAAAGCTCTTGCCGCGATTGCTGCTCACCATGGTCGTGGTCTTCGTCCTCATGTCCGGATATGAGTGGGCAAAGGAACTCCTCTTCCCAACCATCACGATCATGCAATCCGCTTTCCTTACCATTCTCTTTACCACCATCGCCACCACACTCTTCGCCACCTTCGGGTTTCGCAGGTTTGAAGCCGCTCAAATGCGCCTCCTCTTCCAGACTACCGAGGCAAAAGCGGCCCGGGAGGGTGAAGAAACGCTCAAGGAACAGCTCCTTTTCCTCCAGAATCTGCTTGATGCCATTCCCAACCCGGTTTTCTACAAGGATACCCAGGGCCGGTATCAGAACTGCAACAAGGCCCTTGAGAATCTTTTCGGGCGCAAGCGCGAAGACTTAATCGGTAAGTCTGTCCACGAACTGATCCTGGAGGCTCGGGGGGAGATCCATTCGGAAAGGGATGCCGAACTGCTCCGTCATCCCGGGACTGCTGTCTATGAAGCCGAATTTAAGGCTCCTGACGGCAACCTGCAGAGCACCATGTGCTACAAGGCTTCGGTGCTGAATCATGAGGGCGAGATCGTAGGACTGGTCGGGGTTCTTCTCGATATCACCGAACGCAAACGGTTCGAGGAGGAACTTAAGGAGTCGGAGCGGACGCTCAGGGCAATACTGGATGCCGTGCATACCGGCATTTTGCTCATCGACCCGGCCACACACACGATTGTTGAGGCCAATCCTGCTGTCGTGCAGATTATCGGGAAACCGAAAGAAGAAATCCTGGGCAAGGTTTGCCATCAATATATCTGTCCAGCTGAACTCGGGCGCTGCCCCATAACGGATCTCGGGCAGAAGGGGGACAGCGGTGAACGGATTCTCCTCAACGCCGGGGGCGAGAAAATCCCGGTGCTCAAGTCGGTCTCCAAAGTCACTCTGAAGGGTCGCGAGTACCTCCTGGAGAACATGGTGGACATTTCCAGCCTCAAATCTGCCGAGCAAATCGCCATGCAGGAGACCGCAAAGCTTTCCGCCATGCTTTCCGGGATGGAGGAAGGGGTCGTTTTTGCTGATGTCAATAACGTGATCGAGGAGGTCAATCACTGGTTTGCCCGGTTCGTGCAGCGGGAGAGAGAGGAACTGATCGGGAAGACCATCGAGGAGTTGCACGAGGGCAAGATCCTCGATGGCGTTCGCAGGATGATCGGGGGGTTTCGCGAAAAATCGGCCTCCGAACCTGTTTTTATCCAGCGGGCCATGGCGGATGTGGAGGTTTTGCTGCGGATACAACCCATTTATCGGGACGGTTCCTATGAAGGGGTGCTGCTGAATGTTCTCAATGTTACCGACCTGGTGCAGGCGCGCCGCCGGGCAGAAGCCGCAGACGTCGCCAAGAGTCAGTTCCTGGCCAATATGAGCCATGAGATTCGCACCCCCATGAACGCCATTATCGGTATGACCGACCTCGTGCTTGATACCCGGCTCACCGATGAACAAAGAGAATTCGTCGACATAATCAAGAACTCGGCCTATGGCCTCCTGACCTTGATCAATGATATTCTTGATCTATCTAAGATCGAGTCGGAAGGATTGACTCTTGACCTTATCCCCTTCAGCCTGTCCGACACCCTCGATGACACGCTCAGGAGTCTCGCCGTGGGAGCTCACCGAAAGGGGCTTGAACTGGCCTATCAGATCGACCCGACCATTCCCGCAATGTTAATCGGTGACCCGGGGCGCCTTCGGCAGGTCATGGTCAATCTGGTTGGCAATGCGGTCAAATTCACCCATCAGGGAGAGGTGATCGTAACGGTGGAACGGGAGGGCGAGACGGAAGAGGAGACTACTCTGAGGTTCGCCGTAACCGATACGGGTATCGGCATTCCTCCGGAGAAACTCGATCTGGTTTTTGAACCGTTCCAGCAGGCAGATAGCGCCACCACCCGCAAGTATGGCGGCACCGGCCTGGGGTTGAGCATTTCGCGACATCTGGTGGCTTTGATGGGGGGGCAGATTCATGTTGAAAGCACTGAGGGAAAGGGCAGCAGCTTTCGTTTTTCCGCTCATTTTGGGCGACCGGCCGAATCCGCATTCCCTAAGGTGATCGCCCTCGATCCTGTGGATTTGAAGGACCTTCGGGTCTTGGTCGTGGACGACAATGCTACCAACCGACATATCCTGCGGGATATGCTTGCCAACTGGCACATGAAGCCCACGGCGGTCAACGGAGGGATCGTCGCCCTGGAAGAGCTTCAGCAGGCCAGAGCGGCTGGAAATCCTTATGCTCTAATCATTCTGGATCTATTGATGCCGGACATGGATGGGATCACCGTCGCTGAAAGAATCATGGATCTCTCCTGCAAAGAGGAGGCCAGAATTGTTATGCTGACTTCCGCCGGCCACCGAGGCGACGCCGCCAGGTGTCGTGAAATTGGTATCGCCGCCTACCTTACCAAGCCCATCAACCAATCGGAACTGCTCAATGCCATCACCAATGTGCTTGCGGCAGAAGCAGATGAATCTGGACGGAGTGCCCTCATAACTCGACATTCCCTGCGCGAGCTTCCGTCGCTGCCAGACGCTGATGGCATCCCCGCCGCTGCGCATCCTTCTCGCTGAAGACAATTTGGTGAATCAGAGAGTTGCGGTGAGAATCCTCGAAAAGCACGGACACACCGTGGTGGTTGCCGACAATGGCAAGGAAGCTCTGGAGGCTCTCAGCAGGGATGACTTTGATCTGATCCTGATGGACGTTCAAATGCCTCTGCTTGATGGTCTGGAAACCACGCGGATAATCCGCGAAAAGGAACAGGGGGCGGCCCGACACATCCCCGTCATCGCCATGACCGCCCATGCCATGAAGGGCGATCGAGAACAATGCCTCGCCGCGGGGATGGATGACTACATCGCTAAACCCATCAACACCTCCGAACTCCATGCGGTTCTTGAAAAATACGCGCACGCCCCTGAAGGCACACCCGATGCCAATGCCACGGCTTTGGAACCACAGGACCCATTGCTCGAAAAGGACGTTTTCGATCTGTCCCATGCCCTGGCAAGGGTGGGGGACGACCGGGGCTTTCTGGTGGAAATCGCTCAGTTACTCATCAGCGCCTGGCCTGAGCATCAGGGCCTGATTCGGGAGGCAGTGGACAACCAGGACGCTCCGGCCCTGGAACGCGCCGCTCATAGCCTTAAAGGCGCAGTGGGCAACTTCGGAACCGGTAGAGCCTTTGCGGCGGCATATCGTCTTGAGCGCCTGGCACGGGACGGGGAAATGGCTGGAGCAAGGGACGCGCTGACGGCACTCGAAAGGGAATTCGCACGCTTGTGGGCAGCCCTGGAGGCGGCCTTACCGGAGTTGTAACATGGAAATTCTGATCGTCGAAGACGAACCGATCTCCAGGCGCCTGCTGGAATACACTCTGCGCCGTTGGGGCTACGAGGTCACCACCACCGCCGATGGCAACGAAGCCTGGGAAGCGCTCCAAAGCCCTGCCCCTCCCAGTCTGGTCATCTCCGACTGGATGATGCCGGGGATGGATGGTCTGGAACTCTGTCACCGCATCCGCAGTCAGGAACGGCCCGGCTATACCTACCTCATCATTCTCACCGCCAGGGGCAACAAGGAAGACGTCATCAAAGGCCTGGAGGCGGGAGCCGATGATTATCTGGTGAAACCTTTCGACCAGGAAGAATTGCGTTGCCGCGTCAAGATTGGCGAGCGGATCATCAACCTCGAGCACCGCATCCTCCGGCTGGCAAATACCGATGCTTTGACCGGAATTCTCAATCGCCGCGCCTTCATGGAAAAAATGGAGACTGAAGTTGAACGGGCCTTTCGGGAAAACAGCCCGCTTTCTCTCATTATTGCCGACCTCGACCATTTCAAGCAAATCAACGACCGGTATGGCCATCAGGTGGGCGATCAGGTGCTGCAAGAATTTACCCAAGTGGTAAGCGCACTGATAAGGCCCTATGACTTTCTGGGAAGATATGGAGGCGAGGAGTTCTCCCTGGGTTTCCCCGGCGTGGATGACCTGAATGTCAGGCTCACCGCGGAGCGAATGCGCCAGAGCGTGGAAGCTCATGAGATTCCCTCCCCTGACCCCTCCCGGGCCATTCGGATAACGGCCAGCTTTGGTGCAGCCTCTCTCCAGCGTGGCTCTCGCGAGACCTTGAGCTCCCTTATCACCAGGGCAGACAACGCTCTTTACGAGGCCAAGCGGAAAGGGCGGAATCGTGTGTCCCTGGCAGGGTGCACTGAAGAGAACCCGTGATCAACCTGAAAGAGGAGTGGTTCTGTGTGCTCTCCGTTGCCGTGCTTCGTGGAGCTTCGTGTTCCTCGTAGATGGTCATGACAAACCGTAAAACGCCAGGAGTAAAGACCGATGGCAGTACACCCTCTGGCGGGCAAGCCTGCCCCCAAGTCCATGCTTACGAACATCCCTCGGCTCGTCACCGCCTACTACACCCAGCCCCCGGATCCAACCGAAAAGGCTCAGCAGGTGGCCTTTGGCACTTCTGGACACCGTGGCTCATCGCTTGAAAGGAGTTTCAACGAGCCACATATCCTCGCCATAACCCAGGCAATTTGCGAATATCGGGCGGCCAAGGGGATCGCCGGGCCTCTCTTTCTCGGCATGGACACCCATGCCCTCTCGGAACCAAGTTTCGTAACCGCCCTCGAGGTCCTCGCAGGCAACGGCGTGGAGGTAATGCTCCAGAAGGGTTTCGGCTATACCCCTACGCCGGTCATCTCCCATGCCATCCTGACCTTCAACCGCCAGAGCCCCTCGAAGCTTGCCGACGGTATCGTCATCACCCCCTCTCATAACCCTCCTGAAGACGGCGGCTTCAAATACAATCCTCCTCACGGCGGGCCGGCCGACACCGATACCACGCGCTGGATCGAAAACCGGGCCAATGACCTGCTGGCCGCCCGGAACAAGGCCGTGAAGCGCATTCCCTACCATCGGGCGATAACCGCCCCGACGACCCATGCCCACGACTATGTGGTCCCATACGTCAATGACCTCGAACAGGTCGTCGATCTGGCAACCATTGCTTCTGTCGGGGTCAAACTCGGTGTAGACCCCCTGGGAGGCTCCTCCATTAACTTTTGGGAACCCCTTGCCGAACGCTACGGCCTTGCTCTCGAGGTGGTCAATCCCGCGGTCGATCCCACCTTCGGCTTCATGACCCTGGACCGGGATGGCAAAATCAGAATGGACTGCTCGTCGCCTTATGCCATGGCCAACCTCATCCAACTCAAGGACCGCTACGACCTTGCCTTCGGCAACGATCCCGACGCCGACCGCCATGGCATCGTAGCCCCAAGTGTTGGCCTCATGAACCCCAATCACTACCTGTCGGTAGCCATCTGGTATCTCTTTCAACACCGCTCGGGGTGGCCGTTCGACGCCGCCGTTGGCAAAACCCTGGTCAGTAGCAGCATGATCGACCGGGTGGCACATCACCTCGGACGGAGGGTCTCCGAAGTCCCGGTAGGCTTCAAGTGGTTTGTGGATGGCCTGATCGATGGTTCGTACGGGTTTGGTGGCGAGGAAAGTGCCGGCGCGTCCTTCCTGCGCCGAGACGGGACCGTCTGGACCACCGATAAGGACGGCATCATCATGGACCTGCTGGCGGCAGAGATTACCGCCGTCACCGGGCGCGATCCCGGCGAACATTACCGGGCTCTGACCGAGCTTTTCGGCAACCCGCTCTATGAAAGGATCGATGCCGCCGCCACGCGCGACCAAAAAGCGGTCCTCGGGAGACTCTCGCCAGACCAGGTCACAGCATCAAGCCTCGCCGGAGAGCCCATTGTGGCAAGACTTACCCATGCGCCTGGAAACGGAGCCGCCATCGGCGGGCTGAAGGTGATAACCGAAAACGGCTGGTTCGCTGCCCGCCCCTCGGGCACTGAGGACGTATACAAGATTTACACCGAAAGCTTCAAAGACCGGCCCCACCTCAAGCAGATTCAGGAGGAAGCTCAAGCGATCGTCGGTGGGGTTTTCCAGCGGGCAGGCGTGTAGAGAAGAGAGAAGCGAACCGCAGAATATCGAATAACGAATTTCCAATGATGAAGTAGAAGAACAAGCTTGGGTTGGCCCGGCCCCGAGGGTGTAGGCCAATGGGATCTTTCGATGAGCTGCTGCGGAAGGACAATACCCTGGCGTGGTGTCGCCCCACCCTCACTTCGATATTCTGCGGTTCGACATTCGATATTCTGCGGTTCGCTCTTTGATAAGCGGTTCGCTCTTCGACACTTAGGTTATTGATAATAATTGGAGGAATCTTGTTTACACAGATCTTGTCTGAGTTCTATTCGTTGCAGGCGGCGGACCTGCTGACCATTGCCACGTTGGCTGTCCTCGAAGGGATTCTTTCGGTTGACAACGCCCTGGTTCTGGCCATCCTGGTTCGCACACTCCCCAAACACCAGCAGCAGCGGGCCCTGGCCTACGGCATCGCGGGAGCTTTTGCCTTCCGGTTGCTCGCCCTGGTGCTGGCGGCCTACCTGATGCGCCTCTGGGTCTTCAAGCTTATCGGCGGGGCCTATCTGCTCTACCTGGCCATGAAACACATGTTCTTCTTTCAGAAGGAAGATGCCCACCACCCGGGTGCTTCCGTGGTCGGCAGCTTTTGGAAGACCGTGCTCCTCGTGGAGCTCACCGATATTGCCTTCTCCATCGACAGCATCACCACTGCGGTGGCCATGACCGACAAACTGTTGATCGTCTGGCTGGGAGGAATCCTGGGGATCATCTCGCTGCGCCTGGCTTCGGGCGTTTTTATCCGCATCCTCGAAAAACTACCGAAACTCGAGGACCTTGCCTATCAACTCATCTTTTTCATCGGCACGAAGCTAACTCTGGAAGCTTTCCATGTGGAAATCGAAACCGAGATCTTCTGGCTTATCATGGGTGTGATCGTGATCCTTGGAACGGCCCTCGTCTATCGCGACTACCACCAGCGTAAGACGCGGAGCAGATTCCAAAATCTCTTGATCAAACGCCTGGACGAGGGCGATATCACCCTGGAGGAGGTGCTGGATCTGGAATACCTTCCCCGGGAGGTCATCCATCACCTGCGCGAAAAGAACTGCCTTAAAATCCAGGTGCCTGAAAGCAATGGAGGCTCCTGTGAAGGCTGATCTGAAAGGCAGGCGGATGATCATGAAAATGACAGAAAGATGGAATGCATGACGAGAAGGCTCCGGAGGCCGTCGGTTCTTCTTTTGCTTCTGCTGCTGCTTGCCGTTCCCGCAAGCGTCTGCGCCCAGGCGCCCGAGTCACTCACGCTGCTTCACATCAATGATCTTCACGGGCATCTCCTGCCCGAACCCGGCAAGCCTGTGGGCAACACTGCGCCCGTGGGGGGCGCCGCCCGTCTGGCGCAGATGATTGCCGACGAAAGAGCAAAGAACCCTGGCGGCGTATTGTTGCTGTCAGCCGGGGACATGTTTCAGGGGACTCCCATTTCCAATGTCTTTGGCGGCCAGTCGGTCATTGAAATCATGAATTATCTCAAGTTCGACGCCATGGCCATTGGCAACCATGAATTCGACTGGGGCGGCGACGCTTTGCAGAGGCTTGCGGCATCAGCCACCTTCCCCTTCCTGGCGGCCAACATAGAGGACCAGCAGGGCCGTGGGCTGCCGCTGAGCAAACCCTATGTCATCCTGCAAAGAAACGATCTGAAGATCGCCGTCATCGGCATCACCACGCCTGAAACCGCTTTCACCACCAAACCGGATTACGTTTCGGGACTTACCTTTCGCGATCCCAAGGAGATCTTGCCGCCATTGATCAAAGAACTTCGAAGCGGCGGCATCCACATCATTGTGATCCTCTCCCATTCGGGTCTCGACGCCGATCTGGTGATCGCCGAGCAGGTTTCGGGGATCGATGTCATTGTTGGCGGCCACAGCCACAGCGCCGTCACCCATCCCCTGCGCGTCAACGACACCATCATCGTCCAGGCCGGCTGTTACGGCGCCTACCTGGGCGTGCTCCAGCTCGACATCGATCCAGCCACCCATAGGATTCTCGGCTATACCCGAGAAAACGAGCTCAAGCCGGTGTCGGCCGCACCCGGTGAACGAGTGGACGAGAAGGTCAGTGCGATCGTCGCTCGCTTCAACGACCAGATCAAGGGTGTCTTCGCCCGCCTGGTGGGCGAAACCACCCTGGACCTGGTAAGAAACCCCGTAGCGGAATCCAATGTCGGTGATCTGATTGCTGACGCGCTGAGGGAAACCACCGGAGCAGACTTTGCCTTCCAGAACGGCGGCGGCATCAGAGCCAGTATCCCCAAGGGCAAGATCACCCTCGAGCAGGTCTATACCCTGCTGCCCTTCGATAACGTCGTCGTGGCCATGGATTTGACCGGAGACCAGATCAGACGAACCCTCGAGCAGAATGCCACTTCCGCCCATCAATTGCTTCAGGTCTCAGGCCTGACCGTGCATTACGCTCTGGCCCGACGGGAAGGCTCGCCGGTAATCAAGGTTCAAGTCGGCAGCCAGCCCCTGGAACCCCGGAAGACCTACCGTGTCGCTACCAACGACTTTCTGGCCGCTGGCGGAGACCAATTCACGACTTTCAAGGAAGGCACGAACATTGTCTATGGTGACCCGGTACGGGATGTGTTCGTTGCCTACCTGGAGAAACACTCCCCGGTTCATCCTGAACTTCAGAACCGCATCGTTTTCGTCACGCCATGAACGAGATCATCATGGTCTTTGTGGATAACCAACCGGTCAAGATCTATCGGGGCATGCAAGTCAAGCACGCCCTCATTGCCTTCGATCAGGCGCTTTACCAGGCTGCCGAAGCCGGGGAGCTGCGCATTGAGGACAGCCATGGCTTCCAGGTGGGCCTCGAAGGAGCGCTCCAGGAAGGCTCGCGGATTTTTACCAGAGTGAAGTGAAGAGCGAACTGCGGAACCGCAGAATATCGAATGACGAATGTCGAATGATGAAGTGAGGAAAAGCGAACCGCAGAATATCCAATGACGAATGTCGAATGATGAAGTGAGGAAAAGCGAACCGCAGAATATCGAATGACGAATGTCGAATGATGAAGTACAAAACAAGGTTGGGCAGCCTGCCCCCCGAGGTCTAAGCCACCGGGATTTGAGACATGATGAGGCATAGGGACTTCACCGTGGATGGCGCCACACCCCACTTACTTCGACATTCTGCGGTTCGTTATTCGATATTCTGCGGTTCGCTTATATTCTGCGGTTCGCTTTTCGATCCCTCGCTATGCAGCGTTTCCCAGATATGCCTTCGCCTGGCCATGAATTGTTGGGTTGAGGCTTTCCGGCACCCGGCGCACGATCTCTTCCAGAACCGGTTTGACCTTCTCCTGCAGGGTCGCTTTCAGGCTTCGAACGTGCTGGAAGGTATTCAACAACCGGCTCGCCGTGGTGGCGTTGATGGGGGCCAACTCGATCACGGTGTCGGCCACCCACTGAATTCCCTCGTCCGTCCACACCATCTTGTTGTTGACCGCCATGGGCAGAAAGAGGGCCCGGCACCAGGTGGGTTGCGTGATATCGAAGGTGGGCCGCTGCTTTTCGCCCGCAATCATGGCAAACACATCCTCCCGCGTACCGCTCGCCACCACCCTGAGATAATTGGCATAGCCGCTGAGGTGGCCGTTCCAGGCGGCATAGACCTCATCGAGAAGCTCCCGCCGGTGGGAAGAAGAACTGCGGTTGAGGGCCAACAGGGCCGCCACTCGATCGCTGGCGGTGGTCGCCTTGCTGAAATGGTCGAGGATCAATTGGTGGCTGTCTTCCCCATCGTCGATCACGATCAAATCCAGCAGCACTTGTTTGAGCAGGCGATCCTCGAGGCCGTATTTAGGGGAACGACCGGGGGGAAGGGTATAGGTGTCAAGCCTCTCAAACTGGGAGACGAGTTGCCTTCGGTAGCGCCCGTTCACGGCGATCATCAGCTTTTCGCGCGCCCGCACCAGTTCCTGGAACCAGGTGCAGTACTCTCGTGCCAACGGTTGTTCCTCAATGCGGAGGAGATAGGCCTTCAGGGCGCTCGGCAGTTCCTCATCACGCAACAGCTCTCCGTAAACGGACAGCCACGGTTCGTCGACGGCCACCTCCGGCTCTTCCAGAAGCCTGAGGCGAACATGATCTGTAAGCTGTCGCATGGCTTCAACCCGATTATATGGGTTAGGGTCCAGGCGAACCTGCCGGGCCAGATCACCCTGAGACCCATTCGTCCATTGAAAGGTCCCGTAGAAGGAGTAGTCGCGATTCATGGAAGCAAAGGCGGGAGGTTCCGAGAGGTTTTCATAGACCACCTCCCCCGCTGCCTCCCTCAGCTGAAACACCCGGGCGCTGCCTCCCACTTCCTTGCCACTCTCATCCACCAGCGCGAGCTCAATGGGCACATGAAACGGGGCCTGCCCAGAGGGAAGAAGCTGCTCGAAGTGGATGCGCAACCGGCCTGCTGCCGGCTCGTAGCTCGTGACGTGCACTGACCTTCGGGTAGCCGATGTTATAGAGCCATCCCTGTTTGAACTGCTCCAAAGAGACTCCCGAGATATCCTCGAAGCATTGAAAAAACTGGGCGGTATTGGCATTCCCGTGACGGTATCGGGAAAAGTAACGGGTTTTTCCGGCGTGGAAGGCATCGTCTCCCACAACCAGGCGCAGCATGCGGATGACCTCTGCCGCTTTGACATAAGTCACACTGTCAATGAGCTCATCCGGATGGTTGAAGCCCTCGCGTACGATACGCCCCACATGGCCCGCATCTTCCAGGGCCAAAGGCCCGAGAAGCGGGTTGCGGATGCTGTCGACCTGATGCAGACGGATGAAGGAAGGGTCAAACAGGGCCGCCACGAACCGCCGTTCCACATCCACGGTATAGGCCTCGTTCAGCCACACATCGAACGGGGTCTCCATGGTGGTTTCACTGCCACACTGGTTGTGTTCGAATTCATGGACGACCACCGCATGAGCATACATCAGCGACAAATCCAGGGTATGTTCGGTCACCAACGCGGCATCCGTCACAATGGTCGTATTCCCCACATTCTCCATGCCCCCAAAATTGGATTTAGTCATGCAGATGGTCCGGTACGTGTCCCCCGTGTACTCGTACCCCTGGGTCCTCTGAATCCAGAGGATGGACTCTTTGAGGATCTCCATGGGGATACGGGCACCCTCGACCATTCCCGGCGGTACGAGGTATTCCAGGCGTACCGTCCGACCTGAATCATAGGAAACCTCATCCACCAGCGCGTCCCACGTTCCCACACAGGCCAGAAAAAGATAGGGAGCCATCGGGACAGGATTCTCGAAGGTGATGACCTGCCGTGACGGATTCCCCGGTTTCAGGACCGGTCTGCCTTCCGGGTTTGATGAGCGACTGATATTGCCGTTGCTGATGAGATGGGTGTAGGCGGCATCGGCCTCAATGGTGGTGGTCATGGTGCATTTGGCGCGACAGTCATCAAGAATCGGCATGATCCGCTGAAACCCCCATTGCTGGCATTGGGACATGTATTGCTGGG
This sequence comes from uncultured delta proteobacterium, assembly GCA_963783775.1. Lineage (GTDB taxonomy): Bacteria > Desulfobacterota > Syntrophobacteria > Syntrophobacterales > Syntrophobacteraceae > JADGQM01. The sequence goes on from CAWAOR010000002.1 coordinate 89,697, forward strand.
GGGCACCTGGAGGCGTGGCATCCTTATAGATCCCTTCAAGGATGTGATCCGAGGGAAAGCAATGGGTGAGAGTCCTGACGCAGATCTGTTCCCCCGTGGTTATCACCCGGGGAAATCTCAGGACCAGTTTTTTCCGGTCACGAAGATAATCGTATGCCAACGGCTGCAGGGCCTCGCCTTTGCCGAGACTTTCGCAGCCGGAACACCATTCAACGGTCATTATTTCGAGATCGTCAGCATCCAACTCGAGCGTGGACCAGTCGGTGACGGCAGTCATTTCCAGAAGACTGCCGGCCTCCACCCGGTCATCGACAAAGTTCAAGTCAATGGTCAGATGCTTCAGGATCACCGGCAGATCGCCAAAGTCCTCCCGCATATATTTGAAACGCCGACTATCAGCCATGTTATGCTCCTCTTTCCCTCACAACAGCCATCCTCTTCGCGCCCTTCGTGGTGCCCTTCTCACTCATCACTCGTTACTCCTTATTCGTGACTCCGCCCGGCTTCCGGCACACGATCTGAGCTATGGCACGCATGGGGTCCTGCTGTATTCCTTCAAAATGATGGATGATCTCCCAGTCCTCAAACCACATCTGCAGCTCGCCTTCCTGCAACAGGTGATGCGGACTGTGCGGTCGCCCAAACTGGGCCTGGGCAGTCGTGAAGCTCTCATAAACCAACAGGCCCCCCGGCCGAACGGCCTTCCTGATGTTGGGAATGAGAGGCCGATGCAGGTACCGAAAGATCAGGATGGCACCGTAAGTCTCCTCAGGAAGCGGGTCCACTCCGGGCGTCTCGAGATCAAGCTGCCAGATGGCGACCCTCACTCCAAATTTGCCGGCAATCCTCCCGGCCTCAGCCAAACGCTCCGCCGCCCAATCACAACAGACGACCTCCGCCCCCCCTTGAGCAACAAAGATTCCATTATGGCACTCGCCACACGCAAGGTCCAGCACCGGCCCGGGCAGGTCGCCACCCAGAAGATCCCAATAGCGAACGAGGAGTGCCGATGGTTCCAGTTCATGCGCCATTGCTGCACCAGAAAATACAAAGACGGAAATGTCTAAAGAAAGGAGCCCGGCGATGAAGCCAACCCAGCTCAATGGACATCGTACAGCGTGCTAGGAGCCTGTCTAAGAAGTCACCTAAGAGCTGGTTCCCAAGCTCCAGCTTGGGGACCCATCTGCTGGGAAGCTCCGGCTTCGTCGGACGTATGGATGCCGCTTGATCCCAAAGAAAAGCGGAAGCTGGAGCTTCGGTGCTTACGTTCCCAAGCCGGAGCTTGGGAACGAGCAAACTTGGCCTCATTTTAGCCTTGTTTCAGACCATGAAGTGCACGAAGAGCACGAAGGAATCACTTCGTGTCCTTCGTGCTCTTCGTGGTGAAAGCAGGTATCTTGTTTGTGGTCAGTCCCCAAGCTGTTGCTGCCACGCTCAGCTTGCACCCAGACATCAAAAAGCAAGACCTGACCCCATCTGGTCGATGGGATCGTCGATCCCTTTGCCGGCGAGGACCATGGGCATGACGTTCTCGTGGGGAGGCACCAGGCAGTTGATGAACACCGGACCTGGGGTGGAAAGCGCCTCGGGCAGAAGCTTGAGGACGTCCTCTTCGGTTTGGAGGGTATAAGCGGGGATGCCGTAGGCCCCGGCCAACATGCTGAAATCGGGATGGAACTTGAAGTCAACCGCCATGTAGCGGCCATCGCAGTAGAATTCCTGCAACTGGCGCACCATCCCCAGGCACTGGTTGTTCAGCATGAGGATCTTCAGGGGCAGCTTCTGTTCCATCATGGTTCCCAGTTCCTGCATGGTCATCTGCAGGCTCCCGTCCCCTGTCACCAGGACCACCAGTTCCTCGGGCCGCCCGAGGCAGGCGCCGATTGCCGCCGGCAGCCCGAATCCCATAGCACCCAGGCCGCCCGAGGAGACCAGAGTCCGGGCCCGGGAAAACCGATAGTACTGCGCCACCCACATCTGATGCTGGCCCACATCGGTGGCAATGATGGCCTTCCCCTGAGTAAACTGGCTGAGCTGTTCAATGACAAATTGGGGCTTCAATCCCCCTTCCCTGCTGTAAGAAAGGGGATACTGGGCTTTCAGGTCCTGGATGCGGGAGAGCCAGGGGGAGCGGTCAGTGCGCTCCAGATCCTGGAGCAGGGTCTTGAGAATGAGTTTCACATCGCCCACCAGGGGAACATGGGTGATCACGTTCTTGCCGATTTCTGCCGGATCGATATCGACGTGAATGACCGTGGCTTCGGGAGCGAAGGATTTGATGTGCATGGTGACACGGTCGTCAAAGCGGGCCCCCAGGGCAATCAACATATCGCATTCGGTGACCGCCAGGTTGGCATAGCGGGTGCCGTGCATGCCGAGCATGCCAAGAAAGAGCGGGTGGTTCCCCGGAAAGCTGGCCAATCCCATAAAGGTGTTGGTCACCGGGGCCGAAATCAGTTCCGCCAGTTGCTGCAATTCGTCGGCGGCATTGGCGCTGAGGATGCCACCTCCGGCATAAATGACAGGTCTTTGGGACCGTTTGATCAGGCCGGCAATTTCGTGGATTCTCGTGGGATGGCCGCGATAGGTCGGCTTATAGCCGGGAAGGCGGACGCTGGCAGGATACTTGAAATCGATGAGGGCCAGGGCCACATCTCTGGGAAGGTCGATCAAAACCGGACCGGGACGTCCCGTAGCGGCGATGTGAAAGGCACTCTTCACAATAGCCGGAAGTTTCTTGGGATCTTTCACCAGGTAATTGTGTTTGGTGATCGGCAGGGTGATCCCGGTGATATCCACCTCCTGGAAAGCATCCGTACCAACCTGTGAGGTGGGCACCTGCCCGGTGAAGGCCACCAGGGGAATGGAATCCATATAAGCGTTGGCGATTCCCGTGACCAGATTGGTGGCTCCCGGTCCCGAAGTCGCCAGGCATACCCCAACCTTGCCCGTAACGCGGGCATAGCCGTCCGCGGCGTGCACCGCGCCCTGCTCGTGGCGCACCAGTACATGTTTGATCCGTGAAGAATGGTAAAGCGCATCATAAACGGGGAGGTTGGCTCCCCCGGGATATCCAAAAATGATCTCCACGTTTTCCTTTTCCAGACAACGGATCAAAGCTTCAGCTGCCGTGATCTCCAAGCTCACTCCTCCCATCTCCTGGCATTGGTCTCCATCCTGGAACCCCTAAAAACCCCGTGAGATTTCCTATTCGTCATCGCTCCCACTTCTCCCGCCGCTGCTGACCCCGGCAAACTTGCTCCCGCGCAGCATGGCAACCTTCCCCGTACGCACGAGTTCTTTGATCCCATAGGGCCGCAGAGATTCCTCAAAGGCGTTGATTTTGCCTTCGTTTCCCGTGCATTCGAGAGTCATGGTCTTGCGCCCGAGATCCACCACCCGCGCCCGGAAAATCCCTGCCATCTGCATGATCTCCACCCGGTGACTGGGTTCGGCAGCAACTTTGATCATCACCAGATCCCGGTCCACATACTCTTCCCGGCTGATGTCGCTGATTTTGATCACATCGATAAGCTTATGGAGCTGTTTGGTGACTTGTTCGATCAACCGATCATCACCATCAACCTCAATGGTCATGCGGGACACATCATGGTTCTCCGTCCGACCGACGGTCAGACTCTCGATGTTGAAGCCCCGACGACTGAATAACCCGGCTACCCTGACCAGGACTCCCGGCCGGTTTTCCACCAACACAGCAAGAGTGTGTTTCATCCGTTCACAACCTCCCCCAAAAGCCTCTCCTCAAACAGGCTCATTCGCCTACTCCATGGCAAATCTCGCGGCGGTTGTCACGATGGTCCACAACATAGAGCATTCTTGCCTTATTCTGCAGTTCCACCTGTAGAGCGGGCAGATCTTCCCGAGGGAGGTCGTAGATGCGAATATAGACATTGCGGAACCCCGCCGGAACGCCTTCGTAGCTGCTGAGGATGCTGGCGATTTTACCCTCATGGACACGAATGACATCGGTGAGCTCTTTGATCGATCCGGCCCGGTCTTCGATCTGAAAGGCAAATTGAATGCCGTGCTTGCCGAGCCCGCTCAAGGAGATCAGCACCTTGAATAGATCGTCCCGGGTGATCACGCCGACCACTTTGCCTCCTATATCAACCACCGGGACGCCGGAAATCTTGTGCTCCATGAGGAGTTCCGCCGTTTCTTCCACGGTACAGTCCGGAGAAACCGTGAGCGGGTCTTTGGTCATGATGTCTTTGACCTTGATTTTGGAGATCAGGTACAGCATTTCGTGAACATCGAGCATCGTCGCATCGGAAGCAGAGGCCCTCTTGAGATCGGTATCGGAGACGACGCCGACCAGTTTTCCTCGTAGCAACACGGGAAGCATGCGGATTTTGTGCTCCTTCATGAGGCTCACGGCGCGCTGCATCGAATCCTTCCCCTCAATGGTGACCACCTTCTTGCTCATCCAGTTCTTTACCAGCATCGTTATTCTCCTTGCTTCTGCTTTTTACCTTCCGATCCCAGGGACGAATTGAATTTTAAATTATACTCTTTCCTCAGAAAATCCATAAGAGAATTAGGTTCATTGCCGGCAGGATTCTCCAAAACCTGCTGGTGGAGGCACTGTAACAGCTCTCCAACAAGCGGACCAGGTTCGAGGTTGAGGGCGTTCATGACGTCTCGACCGGTAATTGCCAGATCCTGTAACCGTAGGGGCGGCCGGCGCTCCAATTCCTGAGCAATTCGCGTCTGCAGACCCTGGAGCGCCATCAGGCCATGGGCGTCATCCTCCCGTGCCATGCGATCCGCAAACGCCAGATCCAGGACATCCGCAAGCCGTTCGAGACCAACTTTCGCCAGAAAGCGTCTCACGTCTCCCTCACTCCAGGCATCGACGCCCTCAGGCACCTGCTGTTCCACCAGTGAAACGACATCGCGCGTCAGGCGTTGAGAGGCACGCAACCGTTGCATAATTTTCTCTGCCGCCCGAGCGCTTTCGAGGTCCCGACCTTTTCCCTCGCACCTTTCCTGGTGCAGCGTCGGCCCTCCGACCTCCGCGAGATTGTGAAAGAGCGCGGCCAGGCGCACCCTTATTCGAGAGGGACTCAAGTGAGCGGTATTGACGGCGTGTTCGACACCTGCCGCACAATGCAGACCAAGACCCTCGCTCTCGTTCACCCTTGAAAACTCCGGCAGAATCTCTTGAATGACGTGTCCTCGCATCAGCACCTCGAAACCCTCGCGGAAATACTTCCCCAGGAGCATCTTGAAGAGCTCCTCCCGGACGCGCTCCTGGGCCACGCCCTGAAGTCCGGGCGCGGCCTCTTGGAGGGCGGCAAAGGTTCGCGACTCGATCCTGAACCCATAGACACTGATAAAGCGTCCCGCCCGCAGAGTCCGCAGCGGATCTTCACGAAAGCGGGAAGGGGCATCCTCCACCGCTCTCAAGCTCCCTGCCAAAAGGTCCTCCTGGCCCCCGTAAGGATCCAGCAACACCCCGGCGGGATAGGAGAGGGCCAAGGCATTGACGGTAAAATCGCGCCGCTTGAGATCCGCGAGGATGCCTTCGCGCTCCCCCGCCGGGCAGGAGGTGACTTCGATGCTCCTCAACCGGGTGTGCACCTGCACAGTGCCATGGCGCACTCCGATGGGGATCACCCGTGGAAAGAGGCGCAGGACTTCCTCGGGAGAAGCACTCGTCGCCAGGTCCCAGTCCTTGGGCACCACTCCCAGAAGGTGATCCCGAATCGCTCCCCCCACCAGCCAAACCTCAAATCCACCAGCCACGAACCGCCCGAGAACCTCGTGTAAATCCTCAGGAATAAGATCCAAGGCGATCTCTGACAGCGCTCGCTCCATCCCCGGCTTCCCGTCTCCCCTTCCCCGTCCCCAGCCCCCAGTCCCCAGTTTCAAGTTTCAAGTTTCCCTTAGTCAATTGTCTCTTGATCTTTCCAGCCCGCTCAATATAATGGACTACGAGATGGAAGCCGACACAAAAAGCAGTGACCAAAGTGGTGTGCTCATGAAAACAGCAGTCGATCCTCAGGAAGCAGTTCAAGTGATGGCAGAAGCGAATCGGATCATCGAGGACTTCTCGACGATGAAGTACGGGCTTTACGCCCTGCTTTTTCTGTTGGAAATCGCGCTCTGCTTCTGGGTTGCTTCGAAGATCTAGGGTTCAGATAAGGAAAGAGACGTGCAGCGAACCATCATGATGCTTTTCCTCCTCCTATCGCTATTGCTAGGGTTATGGGACCCGGTCGGGGAAGCTCATGCCGTTCTGCTGCGAGCGCCATAAGTGCTTGAAGTCGAGTGCAATCAAAGGCCATGGGTTTCCCCCCATGGCCTTTTTCTTTTTTAGGGTTTGTTTGAGGGGATTTTTCTTGAGCAGTGCACCGCGGAACCGATTGTCCGCAAACGACGAAAGGAAAGAGCCATGAGCCGGAAGATCCACATTTTTGACACCACCCTGAGAGACGGCGAACAGGTGCCGGGGGCGAAACTGAACAAGAAACAGAAGATCGAGATTGCCGAGCAGCTGGCAAGATTGGGAGTTGACATCATCGAGGCGGGTTTTCCCTGTTCTTCCCCGGACGATCTCCAGGCCGTCAGAGCGATTTCGGAAGTCGTGAAGGGCCCGGTGATTGCCGGCCTGGCAAGAGCCGTCAAAGAAGACATCGATATTGCCTGGGAAGCCGTGCGCCGGGCGGAACGCCCGCGTATCCACACGTTTCTCGGGTCTTCGGATATCCATTTGCAGAAGAAGCTGCACCGAGATCGGGATTCGGCGCTCGAAATGGCCGTGGAAGCCGTGCGCCATGCCAAGCATTATTGTGAAGACGTGGAATACTCGACGGAAGATGCCTCGCGCACCGACTTCGACTATCTGTGCCGGGTCATTGACGCCGCCATCAAGGCGGGGGCAACCGTCATCAATGTCCCCGATACCGTAGGATATGCCATTCCTGACGAATTCGGCGACCTCATTCGCAGGCTCAAGGAGCGGGTGCCCGGGTTGGATCATGTAATCCTCAGCGTGCACTGCCACAACGATTTGGGCCTTGCCGTGCCCAACAGTCTGGCGGCCGTCAAGAATGGGGCCAATCAGGTGGAGTGCACCGTGAACGGAGTGGGCGAAAGGGCCGGCAACGCGTCATTGGAAGAAATCGTCATGATCTTGAAAACGCGCCATGCTTCCCTTCAGGCCTACACGGATGTCCAGGTCCGGGAGATTTATCGCACCAGCCGTCTTGTCAGCCGTACCATGAACATCCCGGTGCAGCCAAACAAGGCGATCGTCGGCTCCAACGCTTTCGCCCATTCCTCGGGTATCCACCAGGACGGTATCCTCAAGGACCGGGCCACCTATGAGATCATCAAACCGGAAGACCTGGGCATTCGGGAGCACAAAATCGTCCTGACGGCGCGCTCGGGACGCGCGGCGTTGCGCCATCGCCTCACCGCCCTGGGGTATGATCTCAGTGCGGAGATCTTCGAAAATGTCTACAAACGGTTCCTCAATGTAGCTGACCGCAAGAAAGAGATCTCGAGCCGCGACCTGGCATCGATTGTGGAAATTGAAGTGACCAAGGTGCCGGAGACCTTCTTATTTCATGACTTCCAGATCATGAGCGGGAGTTCCATGACGCCGCTCGCTTCCGTGACTCTCGTCAAGGAAGGAGCAAAACTGACCGACGCTGCTACCGGCAACGGCCCCGTGGATGCGGTTTTCAATGGGATCGAGCGGATCGTCGGGCAGCAGGGGATCCTGCGCGACTATGACTTAAAGGCGGTCACCATGGGCAAAGACGCCCTCGGTGAAGCCATGGTGCGGGTGGAAATTGCCGGCACGGTCTATTCGGGGATCGGCACCAGCCCCGACGTGATCGAAGCCAGTGCGCGCGCCTATTTGAACGCGTTCAACCGTTTTTTTGCCAACTCTCATTAAAGGCCCTCTCTGCTGGAACTTGTTCTTGACAGCCGGTGTTCATGAGGTATCATTTCGTTAAAATAGTGAAAAAATAAAGAGTTGAGAGGATAAAGAGCGTATGGTCGGTCGTCAGACGGTGCCGCTCTTTGCCCCAATCTGGCAAATGAGGGATTTCCATTTCGAAAGGGGGAAGTGCTGCCTCGTTCCGAAATCCGAAATCCGAAATCGAAAACCGAAATTCCCTTGAGGCGGCTATGGATCTACGCAAAAGAACTCTGATTTTGAGCCAGATCCAGCTGTTTGCATCGATTCCCGCGAACGGCCTCAAGTTCCTTGCGAAAACCCTCCACCAGCATGAATTTCCTCCCGACACCCTGCTCTTGCATGAAGGGGATGAAGGGGATCGCTTTTTCATCGTTTTGGAAGGCCGCCTGGAGATCATCAAGGGATTGGGCACCAAGGAGGAGAAGTTGCTCTATGTGCGCGGACCTGGTGACTTCATCGGAGAAATGAGCTTCTTTCTTGCCAGTGGCCTGCGCACGGCAAGTGTGCGCGCACGCACCCACGTGCAGTTGTTGGAAGTCACCCGGGAGATTTTTGACTCGCTCATGCGCCGCTGGCCCGGTGTCGCCGTGGAAATGGCTCGCACTTTGAGCCGCCGCCTGCGGGACTCGGACAATGCGAGAATCCAGGAGATGCGCAGGCGGCGGCGTCAGGTTTCAAAGGTGCTCACGGAGCTTCAATCATCCTTGAGCCGTGTCACCGAAAATGAGGGCGAGCCGGATCTTAAGCGAGAAGGGAGTATCCGATTGCTCTCGGAATTTGCCCGGTTCCAGACGAAACTGGTGAATGAGGATGTGGTCAGCGATGCTCAGAAGAAGGTCATCGATGTCAAACGTGCCATCTATCGATCCGGGGTACCAAGGATTATCATCAAAACTTTAGGGGGCTTCCAGCTCTTTCGGGATGAGATGCCCCTGGAAGAAAGCGCATGGGAGGCCATTCAGCCCAAACTCCTCCTCAAAGCCATCCTCGCCCACCGCTCCCACGGAGTCCCGAAAGACGTCTTGATCGAGGCCCTCTGGCCCGAGGTGTCCCCCGTGTCGGGAGAAAGAAACTTCAAGGTCATCCTCCATCGTCTCCGCAAGACCCTCGAACCGGAAATGGATAAAGATTTCGGGTCGTCCTATATCCACTTGAAAGCCAACCTCGTCTCCCTTGATGAGGAACTGTGTCACATCGATATCGACGACTTCTTTTCGTTGTGCCGGCGAGGCGAACAGAAGCACGAGGAGGGAGATATCAAGAGTGCCATCGCCCTGTTCAAACAGGCTCTCGATCTTTACACCGGTGACTTTCTTGCCGAGGACCTCTATGCTTCGTGGGCCGAGGCAAAGCGCAACGAACTTAGGGAACGTTACCTAAGCCTCCTCTTTCGAGTGGGAGAGCTTCTTGAAAGACAAGGGAACCTGAAGAGCGCCAACGAGTATTACAAACAGGTCATCCAACTGGACCCTACGCTGGAACCCGCCTACCAGCAATTGATCCTCAACTACGCCAACCGCGGCATGCGAAGTGCCGCCCTCAAGACTTACGAAGACTGTGTCCGCGTCCTTCGCAAGGAACTGGACATCGAACCCGACGCTCTCACCACCTCTCTCTATAAGAAAGTGCTCGACACCTGACTTCTCAACAAGCGGAGACCGATAACGCTGGATTCCCCCCTGTGCGCTGGTTCCCAAGCTGGAGCTTGGGAACCAGCGGGTGAAGCTAAACAAGTGCACTGTGCAGCAAGGAGCAAGGATTCATGGCAGGGCAGGAGGAACATGCCGGTAAGCCCAGGGGAAAATGGCGAAGACCCCTGAAATATGTGTGCGCGACCTGCAATCGCGAACAGCTCTTTTGTTGGACCTGCGGGTGCGGGTTCATGATCTGTTCCGACTGCATGGAGGAGAACTTCTGGGGGATGACCTGCAACGGCATCAACTGGACGTGTCCGGATTGCGGTGCCATCCGCAGTTTCGGAAATGATTGAAGGATGCGAGGGGCGGAAGGATAGGAAAATGGCGGGAAAGCAAGTGATCATCATCGGGGCGGTAGCCCTGGGGCCGAAGGTTGCCTGTCGCCTGAGGCGACTGCAACCGGACACCGAAGTCACCCTGATCGACCAGGATGAATACATTTCGTACGGCGGCTGCGGCATGCCCTATTTTATTTCGGGGGATGTGAGCGAGGTGCGGGAACTCATGAGCACCAGTTTTCATATGGTCAGAACCCCTCAGTTCTTTGAGGATGCCAAGGGAGTACACGTCAGAACCCGGACGCGGGCGCTCGATATCAATCGGTCGACAAAGCGGGTCAAGATCCAGCATCTGCCTACGGGAACAGCGGAAGAACTTCCTTATGACCAGCTGGTCCTGGCCACCGGCAGTCAGCCCCGTCGGCTGTCCATCCCGGGAGCCGACCACCCCTCTGTAATAAGCCTCTCCAACCTGCATTCGGCGATTGCCATCAAGGAGCGCATCGCCCGCGGCGAGGTGGGCAAGGCGGTCATCATCGGGGCCGGTGCGATTGGCTGTGAAATGGCGGAAGCTCTGAGCGATCTCTGGGGTATCGAAACCAGCGTGGTGGAAATAGCCGACCAGGTGCTTCCCGTCATTCTTGATGCCGGTCTCGCTCGCATGGTCCAAAAGCACATGCAGGATAAGGGGGTGGGCATCTTTCTCAACGAGGCGGTTCAGGCCATACACTTCGATGGAGGGAATACCACCGTCCAGGTGAAAACGTCACAACGCACCCTGGAAGCCGATCTGGTGATTACGGCCGTGGGCGTTCGACCTCAGTCCGAACTGGCGCACAAGGCCGGACTGCTGGTGTCCCCCCGGGAGGGATCGTCGTCAACCACCGCCTCCAAACGTCTGACCCGAACATCTATGCCGGCGGAGACTGTATCGAAACCATGCACTTGGTGACGGGCAAACCCGTGTTCTTCCCTCAAGGCTCTTTGGCCAATCGTCAGGGGCGTGTGATCGGCACCAATCTGGCGGGAGGCTTTGCCTCCTTCAACGGGGTGGTGGGAAGCTTCGCCATCAAAATCTTCGACCTGGCGGTGGCCTCAACCGGGATTCCCTTTCACAGTGCCCTGAGCGAAGGCTTCGACGCCATCCATTCCCTGGTGGTCCAGGCCGATCGTGCGCATTTCTACCCCGATCATGACCTCATCTATTTCGACCTGGTGGTCGACCGCAAGACCCGCCGCATCCTTGGCGCTCAGGGACTGGCTCACAACGGGGACGCTCTGGTTGGCAGAATCAACAGCATTGCCGCCATGCTCCCCTACCGGGCGACCCTCGACGACCTCTCCAATCTCGAGGTTGCCTATTCTCCTCCCTTTGCTTCGGCCCTCGACATTGTCAACGCGGCCGCCAACACCGCGGAAAACATCCTGGACGGCTACAACCGAACGGTGGATATGGACAAATTTGAGACATGCTTCCTCCAAGGGTCTGCCGAAGAACCCATCTGTCTCGATGTCCGGGGTCCGGCTAACGCCGCTCCTTATGTCGCTCACTTTGGTGAACGGTGGCTCAATATTCCGCAGGAAACCCTGCAGCAGCGCCTTCAAGAGGTTCCCAAAGACAAGCGCATGATTGTGGTCTGCAATTCCGGGGCACGCTCCTATGAGGCCTTGCGACAGCTGGAAAACGCGGGCGTATGCGAAACGGTGAATCTTCAGGGCGGGGTTGCAGCTCTCAAGAAAGCGGGATTGCTCGATCTCACCGAGGAAAAATGAAGCCCTTAGCACCCAACCACAGGCATTTATGAAACCATTGCCGCAAATCCGTGCTGCGCAACAGGGGGAATGGGCCGGGCCTCCCGTTGCCGTCCTCTGGGACCAGTCCCTTTTGTGGGGACTGATCTGCCTGGAGAGCCTGCAGCAGCTCGGCGTGCCTTGCCGGTTGCTGAGCGGCCGGGAAATTGCCGAGGGTGCCCTCGAACCCTACAGGGTGCTCATAGTTCCGGGAGGGTGGGCTTCCCACAAGGTGTTTGCGCTTGGTGACGCAGGCAAAACACAAGTCCGGCAGTTCTTGGAAAAGGGGGGTAGCTATCTTGGCTTTTGTGGCGGGGCGGGTCTTGCTCTTTCCAGCCCACCGTCGCTGGGACTGGTCCCGCTCAAAAGAATGCCCCTTTCCGAGCGACTGCCCAACGCCAGTGGCGAGATATGGATTCAGGGTGTGCCCGACCATCCGATCTGGGAAGACCTGCCCCTGACCCTCCCGGTTTGCATCTGGTGGCCTTCGCAGTTCGTGATGACGACGGCCTCCGAGTCCCTTTGCCTGGCAACCTATGCGGCTCCGGGAGCGGACTTCATGGTCGCCGATCTGGCTTTTTCCGATTTACATGAGGTGAGCGTTCCCTGGAAGGAATGGGAAGGCATCTATGGCATCAATCTCGATCCGGCGAAGCTGCTCGGGCACCCCGCCATCGTGGAAGCCCAGAGGGGGAAGGGAAGGCTGATCCTCTCCTATCCTCATCTGGATACTCCCGGGCATGCCTGGGGGAACCGCCTCTTTCTGAGTTGTCTGCGCTACCTGGATGGTCTGGCCGGCCGGCATCTTCACGGCAGAGCAGCCACTCTTGAGAGTCAAGCTCCGCCATGCTTACGTCCGGGAGCACCAGCGCTGCAACTCATCCGAGAGGCCAAGGAAGCCGCGGATGCCTTGATTGCCTTTGGAGAACGTCATCTTCTTTGGAATTGGCGCCGGCCCTGGCTCTTGAGCTGGCGTCGCGGCCTTCGCGGGCTTGAATATGGAACGCTGGCGGTCGTTATGACCCATCTTCTGGACGGTATGCTCGAGTTAATCTCGGATGTCGAATGTCGGATGTCGGATTTGGAGGCTCCGTCATTGACGCGAAATGGAACTTCCAGCACGATCGAGTTAAGTGGAGAAAACACCACGGGAGATGATCCCTGGCATGCAACAGCTCAGCAAATCAAAGAGAATGTTGTCTCTTTCAGCTACCATGCAAAAAGCCTTCTCCTGGAAGAAAAACTCGCCACCCAGACCAGAAACCTCACAAAGCTGGGGAACGTGAACATCACCGTCGACCGGCTGCGGGCTGAGCTCTTCGGCGACAAAATGAATCACGGCGGCCTGTGCCGAGAGCTTTTTAACCAGTTGGACAGGATACTCCTGGAAGTCCTTCGCCAGAGACGAGGGGGTAATGGGTGATGAATAACCGCTCATAATGAAAGAATGAAAGGGAAGGTCATGGAATTCGCCACCCTCGACTGACCAATTCTCCACTCTCCCTTCCTCCCACTCCCTCTTCCTCCCAAGTCTTTAAGTCTTGCAACATCCTGGTCCTTTCCCTTATAGTGGCTCGGCATGAAGACCGACCCAAATGTTGAGCCCAGCGATCTGCGCCTGCAAATCGTCATAACTTATGGAGAAGAAGCACATGGCAGTGGCCCAAAAGATGCTCCAGTTCATGGAAAAATCTTCCTGGATCCGCAGGATGTTCGAGGAAGGCGCTCGGTTAAAAAAAATCCACGGCGAGGAAAATGTTTTTGACTTCAGCCTGGGAAATCCCAATGTCCCCCCGCCGGAAATCGTCAAAGATAAGCTCAGGAAAGTGGTACAGGGGGATTTGCCCGGCATGCATGGATACATGCCCAACGCCGGTCTGCTGGAGACTAGACAAGCGGTTTCGACGTACCTCTGCCAGGAACACTGCGTCTCGCTCGGCCCGGACCAGGTCGTTGCAACCTGCGGGGCGGCCGGCGCCTTGAACATCATCTTCAAGGCGCTATTCGACCCTGGGGATGAACTGCTTGTCCCGGCGCCGTATTTTGTGGAATACGGGTTCTATGCCGACAATCACGGTGGGGTGCTCAAGACGGTTCCCACACGCGAAGATTTCACTCTGGATCTGGAAGCGATCGAGGAAGCCATCACGGAGAGGACGAAGATCATCCTGATCAATTCGCCCAACAATCCAACCGGCCAGATCTATTCCGATGCCGCGCTCCAGCAGCTCGGGTCCATCCTCAGCCGCAAAAACCTCCAGTACGGGCGAACCATCTATCTGGTGTCCGACGAACCTTACCGGAAAATCGTCTATGACGGCCGTGAGGTACCCTGCATTTTTCAACACTATGCTCACAGCATTATCGCCACCTCCTATTCCAAGGACCTCTCCATACCTGGAGAAAGGATCGGCTTTGTGGCAGTCCATCCTGATTGCGACCAGAGCAGGGAGCTTATGGGAGCGCTGTCTCTGGCCAACCGCATTCTGGGATTTGTGAACGCCCCCGGCTTGATGCAAAGATTGATCATCGAATTGCAGGGAATCTGTGTCGATGTGGATCTGTATCGGCGGAAGCGGGACCGGTTCGTGACCGGCCTCAAAGCCGCCGGGTATGATCTGGTGGTGCCGCCCGGCGCCTTTTACCTCTTTCCGAGAACACCGTTTGCCGATGACGTAAAATTCGTCAGGCTGCTCCAGGAAGAAAACATCCTGGTGGTTCCGGGAAGCGGCTTTGGCGGCCCGGGGCATTTTCGCATTGCTTATTGCGTTGACGATCAAACCATTGAAAGGTCGCTGCCCGGCTTTGCCCGCGCCATGGCCAGAGCGAGGAGCGTTCTCGGGGAGAAATCCTCATGAAGAGGAAAATCTTCGTCAACAAGGATTCCCGGTCAGGATTCCGATCTTCGCTGAAGTATTTGTTGTGGGCGGCCATTGGATTGGTGATCCTGGTGCTTTTTATCCCGCTCACATCGCGCCAGAAGGCCGGCAAGGAAGTGGCAAAGAAACCGGCCGTAGAGAAAGGCAAGGTGGTAAAAGAGATCCCCCGATCCCTGCAGCCCATTGCCGAGAGCCTCACACGGGGACAGGGAGAACCCTCTGAGGCCCCCAAAGAGGCGGATTCCAGGCCGATGGCCACTCCCGCAGGAAAAGCCCCTGGAGCCGTGACCACACCGCCGCCGGCAACGGTATCAAAAGACAAACCAGCAGAACCTCCGGCAACTGCTCAAAAGGTGGAACCTGCTGCTGAGGGTCAACAAAAGAACCTTGCCGAGCCATTCCTCTCCCCCTGAACCTGCGACCAGCCAGGTACGGAAAGAGACTCAACCGACGCAGCCACCACCCGCAACCGATACCATCGCAAAGGAGACTCCAGGCACTTCTGCCAGGAAACCCGAAGCGCCGGCTTCGCCAACCACGGAAACCAAACCCAAGACCGTGGCCGCGGTGCAAACCCCTGGAAAACCTGCAAAACCTTCCACCACCGATGCCGGGGCCGCCCCCACCCCCGCCACGGCTGCTCCTGACACGCAGAAGCCCGCGGCTTCGGGAGGAAAGACCCTCTATACCGTGCAGATCGCAACCCTCAAAGACAAACAGAGTGCGGAAGAACTCAAGAAATCATTGCAGAAGAAGGGCTTTGAGGTGGTCATGAAGACGACGGGCGATCCCAAGCAGGGCCAGAGCTTTACCCTGCAACTGCAGCCGGTGGACAATATCAGTAAAGCCAGCACGCTCATGGAACAGGTCAAATACGTGCCCCAGACGAAGCCGTCTATCGTTACCGTCGGCAAGGAGTAAGGAGTAGGGAGTTAGGAGTGCCGGGTCGCTGTGAGGAGAACTTGCAGGCCTTGTGGATCATGCCCGTCAGCACGCGATTGACTTCCTCGTATTTGGCACGAAAACATCCGTGCTGTTCTTCCTTGATGTAGTGAAAGTCTCCCTACTCCCTACCTTTCTCACAACCGCCAGTCTTTCAAAACGTCCAACATCTCATGGCGAGTCAGGTTGTACTGGATCGGGGTAACGGAGATGTAGTTCTGCTCCAGCGCCAGGGAGTCGGCCTCGGGGTCGGTGTCGTGCGTGAAGGTGGAGTTGCAGAGCCAGTAATAAACGTGACCACGGGGGTCGACACGCCGGTCATAGCGTTCCAGATGTTTTTTCTTGCCCTGATGGGTAATACGGACTCCTCTTACGTCTTTGGCCGGAACGTTGGGGACGTTTACATTCAGAGACACCCCTTCGGGCAGTCCCTCTTTTTTCATGACCTTGAGCAGTCGCTTGAGGAACTCCGTGGCGGCGGTGAAGTCCGCGGGCTTGAAGGAATCGATGGACATGGCTACGGAGGGAATGCCGAACACCGCGGCTTCTGTGGCGGCCGAAACCGTCCCCGAGTAGATGACGTTCACACCGATATTAGCCCCGAGGTTGATGCCCGAGACCACCACCTCCGGCGGAGGCTTCATCAGTTCGGTAAGGGCGATCTTGACGCAGTCTGCCGGAGTCCCGTTCAGGGCGTATCCAAAGAAACTGCCATTGCGCTGGACGGTATCGACACGCAAAGGGTCGAGCCAGGTGATGGCATGTCCCACCGCACTCTGCTCGGTTTCCGGAGCAACCACGGTAACGTCATGTTCGGGAATGAGGGCCAGATAAAGTGCTTCAATGCCTTTGGCATAGATACCGTCATCATTGGTCAGTAAAATCCTCATAAGGGACTTGATGCTCCTCTTGCTGTGAATAGTTTTTGGCGGCCTCGATCCCTGCCTCGAGAGCACTCCGGTTGAGTTCTTCGGTACCCGCAGGAACGCGGGCCAGCACAGCGGCTTCGAGACTTTTCAAGGATACCACCCCGGTGAGGGTGGCCAGGGCGCCAAGGGCAACCACATTGGCTGCCATCTCGTGCTTGATCTTTTCACGGGCAATCTGGGTGAAAGGAATGCCTACCGCTCTCGTCGTGGGCAGTTGTTTCACATGAGTGGAATCCACGACCAGAAGGCCGGTCGGCTTCAAATCGAAGAAGTAGACATCGCAGGACTTCTGATTCATGGCGAGCAACAGATCCGGCTTGATCGCCTTGGGGTAGTCGATTTCCTCATCGCTGATCACCACTTCCGCCTTGCTCGCTCCACCGCGCGCCTCCGGCCCGTAGCTCTGCGTCTGACAGACAAACTTGCCGTCGTAGATGCCTGCCGCTTCAGCGAGAATAATCCCCGCGACGATCAATCCCTGTCCTCCCGAACCACTCAGGCGTATTTCATATCGTTCCATCGTAGAACCCTTTCGGTTCTCTCTGCCCTCTTTGCCCTGGCAAGGTGAAAGTCCTCAAAGCTGAATCAAGAATCTCGTATAAGATAGCGATTTATTATATTATTTGTTTCTTTACTCTGCGTCCTCAGCGCTTTGCTGCGCTGAATGGTCATGGGCTCGGCCATCCCGCCGTCCGTCATGCGCTCTTGGCCATCATGGCCTTGGCCGCCTCTCTCACCTTGTTGTACTCAGTGGTATAGACGGGCAGATCGCGGTCGACGAGAACGCCAACAGTAAACTTCCCCTTCAATTCCTCCTCCGTCATGGCCTGGGCCTTTTCGACCCTCACGGCCGCTTCCTTTTGCCAGCGCAGCATCTCCACCGCACCGCCCAGCCGGTTTCTTCGTCCATACTGGGTATGACAGTGGCTGATCACCTCGACCACGGAAAAACCGCGTTTCACGATGGCCCGTTCGATCAGTTCATCGAGGAGTGTAGCATGATAGACCGTGCCCCGGGCAACCAGGCTGGCGCCGGCCATGGCGGCCAGTTCGGCAATGGAAAAGGCGTGCTCGATGTTGCCGTAAAGGGCGGTGGTGGCGGTGGCCCCATACGGGGTGGTGGGGGAATACTGACCTCCGGTCATGCCGTAGATATTGTTGTTCACCACAATCGCGGTAAGATTGAGGTTCCTGCGCGCGGCATGAATGAAGTGGTTTCCGCCGATGGCCGTGGCATCGCCATCCCCCATGATAACGATGACGTGCAGCTGGGGATTGGCAAGCTTGATCCCGGTGGCAAACGTCAAGGCCCGACCGTGAGTGGTGTGGAGGGTGTTGAAGTCCACGTAAACGGATATTCTCCCCGAGCAGCCGATCCCGGAAACGATGACAATCTGGTCCTTGGTGAGCCCCGTGCGATCGATCGCCCGAATCAGCGCGCCGAGGAAGATGCCGTTGCCGCAACCCGGGCACCAGACATGAGGGAACTTCTTGTCGTGCCGCAGATACTTGTGGATCAGCTTGGTGACTTCTGCCATGGCCTCGCCTCACAAACCCTTCTGATAAGTTGTTAGAGCTTCAACAAGCGCGCCAGAATCTCGGTTGGCGTGATCAGGTTGCCGTCAATCCGGTTCAAGGTCTCGACTCTGGTCGCACCCTGGTTGATCCGCTTCACTTCGCGCGAAACCTGGCCCATGTTCAACTCCGGCACCAGCACCGCCCTCATGCGCCGGAGCAGCGGCTCGACAATTTGGCGGGGAAAGGGCCAAAGGGTAATGAGCTGCAGCAGGCCCGCCTTGACCCCGCGCGCCCTCGCCTCCCGCACCGAGCGCCGTGCCGAGCGGGCCACGGAACCGTAGGCAATGACCAGGACCTCCGCATCTTCGGCGCCTTCCTGCGCTACCATTTGAATATCGTAAAAATGCTGATTGATCTTCCGAAAAAGGCGATTCATGAACGGGATGATCTCATCCGGGCGCTGGGTTGGAAACCCGCGCACATCATGGATCAATCCTGTGACATGATAGCGATAACCGTCGCCGAAAACAGCCATGGGAGGAACGCCACGAGGGTTGTCTTCATAGGGGATGTACCATTCGGGCGGAGTGTTGGGGCGAATGCGGTCGAGCACCTCGATCTCTCCCGGGTGGGGGAGGAAAATCTTCTCCCGGGTGTGAGCCACCACTTCGTCGGAGAGGATGATGACGGGGGTACGGTATTTCTCGGAGAGGTTGAAGGCCTTGACGGTTATGTCGAAACAGTCCTGCGTAGTGGAGACGGCCAGTACAATGCTGGGATGATCCCCGTGGGTACCCCATCGCGCTTGCATCACATCGCCTTGACTCACGCTGGTGGGCAGTCCGGTGCTTGGCCCCCCCCGCATGACATTGACGATCACACACGGGACTTCCGCCACGCAGGCGAAGCCGAGGTTTTCCTGCATGAGCGAGAAGCCGGGGCCGCTGGTGGCGGTCATGGCCTTGACTCCCGCCAGAGAGGCCCCGATAACACTCCCCATGCTCGCGATCTCATCCTCCATCTGAATGAAGGTCCCTCCCGCTGCCGGCAATCGGTAAGACATGGCTTCACTGATTTCCGTGGCGGGAGTAATGGGGTAGCCCGCAAAAAACCGGCATCCGGCTGCCAAAGCACCTTCCACGATCGCTTCATTACCCTGAAGCAAGAGCTGTCGTCCTCGACTCTTCGCAGGTATCAAATGACCCCGTCCTCCCTAAATAGAATCCTCAGGATTCGTGCCCATCATGGTCTCACTGGCTCCCGATGGCCTCCATAAAACACCATCAGCTATGCAGGTCATATTCTCTCCTCGCCACCAAGTCGCCTTGGCCTGACACGGGCGTACGCTGATGGCGAAGTCAGGGCAATGCAGTTCACACCACCTGCACCCACTGCAACGGCTGGCATCGGCCACCACCGGGATTCCATTCTCATCCCGTCCGATGCACTCCCGCGGGCAGAAAGCGGCACAGATCCCACATGCCTTGCACCAGCCCATGAAAATATCGATCTCGAAAGCTTTCTTGGCCTCTTTGGAAAGTCTTGAGGCGGCGGTTTCGGCCCTGGGATGGGGTGACTCTGGCTGTTTTCCCTTCTTCTCGCTGCTTTTCTTGGGTTCGGGACGTTTGCCCATGAGCTTTCCTTCCGGCCTTTGCAGAATTCGGACTGGAACCTACCGGTTTCAAATCTAACACATGCCAGGCCGAAATGTAAGCCTGTCCGCCGGCGATTTGGGAGCTACCCAGAGACAAAGCTCCATCCCCTTTTTGTTGGTGTTTCCAGGGGTGATGGCGTATGTTAAAAGTAAATTAAGGATGGCTCGACAATCAGAATACCGGAACGAGCGGTTTGGGTGCCGCCACGAGGGAGAGAGGGCATGAACAAGAGACGTATCCTGGCATCGGCGCTGATCGGGGGGATCGCGCTGGTGTTCCTTTCAGCCTGCACGCTGATCCAGGCCATCAATCCACCCTGGAGCGAACTGCGCCTGCTGCGCGTGCAGATGCCGCAAATCACCGAAGAAGACCTTCCCTACGATATTGCCGTAACCTTTGAGGCCGAAGGGCGCCCGACAATCAAGAAGGCATGCTTCCGATGGTTGTCGGAACGATCCTCCTTCTCATCGCCGCCCCTTCACTGCTACGCCACCGAAACCCAGGGCAATCAACCCATCGATTCCGCCTGTTCCCGGTGGACGACGGAAGGGCCCTATTCACAAAGCTCCCCCCTTTTCTGTTCCAACGTTGAGCGCGTGGAATATGACAGCCCGGGGAGATTCTTCGTCAAGATTCAAACCCGTAATGTAGCCAAATACTATGATAAGCTCGAATGTTATGCGGAATACTCCACAGGCGGGGAACCAAAACAGACCAACAGGATCAGAACGCAAATCATGGTTGAAAGGCCCGACTGACCTCACGGGGTTTCGGTCGGGACGATAGCCTGTGGGCTCCAGGTTTGGCAAGGCCGGAAGAACAAAGCGGCGAGCACCTAGATGTGAACGTTCTGCTTTTTGTTTCCTTAAGGGAGGAGAGCCATGAGTGTTTACAAAATCATCGAACTGGTCGGAACCAGTGAGAAATCATGGGAAGATGCCGCCATGCAGGCGGTTACGACCGCCAGCAAATCCTTGCGGGAATTGAGGATCGCAGAAATCTCGAAACTCGATCTAAAGATTGAGGAGGGAAAACCTGTTGCTTTCAGGGTAAGAATCAATGTTTCGTTCAAATATGAGGGATAGTCGAAACCTGGAATCATTCAGGTAGCTTCTCGTCGGCCACCGAGCAATTAGAGACCTGCCAACCGCTGCTCCGCAATGTGCAACCGAGATCTCAGGCGCTGCCCGCCCCCCAACAGAACCTGCCTGGTGATTCTATTCCATCTTTGAATGAGAACGACGCAGTAACGGGCCGCTTTGTTCTTCACAACCACTATTGCTCCCAAGGAGCTGTCTAAAAACAACTTTGCCTCATCTTGGCCATGTTTCAAACCACGAAGCACACGAAGAACACGAAGGAATCACTTTGTGTCCTTCGTGCTCTTCGTGGTGAAAGAAGGTATTTTGTTTTTGGACAGTCCCTTAGCATCTAAAACCCGGCCTGCAATCAACGCCTCCAATTCTCTCCAGTTCCAGGGCGGACCCTGTGGCACGGGCTGACCCGGGGGCCAGGGCCAGTCCTTCGGCAACGGCGAGGAAATGCTGAGTTCCTCTCTCCCGGTCGGATGCTGAACGATGAGTTGCGTGGCCAGCAAGGCAATTTGCCTTCCAGGAAGCGGGGCCGGGGCACCATAGCGGAGATCGCCGAGCAGGGGATGGCCCTGGTGGGCCATCTGGACGCGGATCTGATGATGGCGGCCGGTCTCGAGATCGATTTCCACCAGGCTCCTCGAAGCCACACTCGCCAGGACCTTGTAAGAGAGGCGTGCTTCCTGGCTGTTCGAAGTCGGCTGAGCCACAACGCGGCTGGAACGCTTTTCCCGCCGTTCAATATGATCGCGCAAAGGTGCGGAATCGTTTGCCGGGAGTCCCATCACAATGGCGAGATAACGCTTCCGGATCGTTCCGGAACGAAACTGTTCACTGATGCGGCCCGCTGCTTTGGAAGTACGGCAGAAAAGCACTACCCCGGCCGCGGGGCGATCCAGGCGATGCACCAGCCCCAAAAATGCTTCCCCCTTCTTGTGGTAGCGTTCCTTCAGCCAGGTCTTGGCCAGGTCCAAAAGAGATACACCGCCCGTGTCGTCGCCTTGAATGAGCAGCCCTGCTGGTTTATAAAGGGCAAGGAGGTGATTGTCCTCATACAGGACCGGCCAGGCTGGGTGAAAGAAATAGAGGTCGCTCATTATAGAAACTCACAACAACCATGAGAGTGACTGATGCCTCGACAAGACCGTCGCCAGGGCTCTGAAAAGACCGTTCCCGAACCAAAAAGAATGGCGGAGTTGCTGCAATCCTGCGGCCTGAACCTCGCCCCGGCCCAGGTGCAGAAGCTCTGGCATTACCATCGCCTCTTGCGCCAGGGCAACCTCGAACTCAACCTGACGCGCATCCATAATTTTACCAATATGGTCCTCAAATTGTATGTCGATTCTATCCTGCCCGGACACCTAATGAAACTGCCGTCTCCGCTACTCGATCTGGGGACTGGTCCGGGGATGCCGGGCATTCCTCTCAAGATTGCCTACCCGCACCTCGAGATCATCCTGGCTGAAAGCCGCCAGAAGCGGGTGGTCTTTCTCGAAACCGCCCTCCAGGCCCTGCAATTACACGGGCTGGAAGTTGTCGGGGAAAAGATCACCGCGGCTTTTGAAACCCCCGTGGCCGGCGTCATCACCCGCGCCTTGGAGAGCATCGCCCTCACCCTGGAGCGCATTACCGGTTGCCTGGACAAGGACGGCCTGGTCATTTTCATGAAGGGCCCGAACTGCGATTCGGAAATTGCGGAGGCTCGCGAGCGATGGGGCCAAAACTACCGGCTGTCTGAGGACCATCCTTACAGCATTCCGGGAACAACCCACCAGCGGCGTCTGGTGGTTTTTCAGCGAACCGGTGAACCGCCCCGGATAAAGAAAGATAAAGCCATGAAACGGCATGCGTTGCGCCGGATCGACAGTGAGAAAAATGAGCTCTTCCGTGATCTCAAGAAGCTTCTTGGCAGCCGTGGCATCAAGAAACAGCAGCGAGCCCTCGTTGCCGGGACCAAGCAGGTAAGAGAAATCCTGGAGCAGAAGCCCGCCTTGTGTGAAGCCTGGATCAGCCCGGGTGATGGCTTTCCGCCGCCGTCCGAGGCGCCTGAACGGCTCGCCTGGTTCCAGGTGGAACGACACCTGTTCGAGAAGCTTGACATCTTTGGGACCGGAGCACCGCTGCTCCTCGTACGCAGCCCGGCAATTCCCGGATGGCAGCCCCAGGAAGGCCTTCCCGAAGGCTGTACGGTTTTCATCCCCTTTCAAGATCCGGAAAATGTGGGGGCCGCCATTCGTTCGGCGGTAGCCTTCGGCGCTGCCCAGGTGATCCTGCTGGCAGAGAGCGCTCATCCCTATCATCCGAAGTCTCTGCGGGCTTCCGGCGGAACGGTCTTTCACGCCAGCCTGCGCGAAGGACCGTCTCTCCAGGATCTACCTGAAGAATTGCCACTGCTGGCACTTTCGGCTGATGGGCAGGACCTTTCCCGCTTCGCCTTCCCCAGGAGCTTTGGCCTCTTGCTGGGGATAGAGGGACCCGGTCTGCCGGAGAAATGGAAGCAGCACGCCCTGGCGATTCCCATTTCCCCTGAGGTCGAATCGCTCAATGCTGCCACCGCCACAGCCATCGCGCTGTACGTGTGGTCGCAGTCGCGCCCCTGAAAACAGTCTTTCATCCAGGAAGACACCCGAAGAAATGACTTCGTTATCGGGAGACGTCTAGATCGATAATCATGAGGTGACCATCTTTGTTCTTGGTGGTCTTGAACCATCCTCGCTTTTCAAATTCTTTTGCCAGGGTAGTCATTTTCTTATAACTCGTGTTCTTAATCTTGAATGATTTATCCAATTGTCTCATCTTATTGGCAATGACAGTCAACAGGTGATCGTCACTCGGATCAAGGCTGCTGAGCACTCTTTTGAACAGATCAGCGGCGGTATTGTCCTTCGTTCTCTCGGGCGCCTCTTCTTTAGGAGGTTTCTTTTCTCCGGCTGCCTGGCTCGCCCCTTTTACCTTGGCATCCATCTTTTCCTTTTTCAAAGCTGGCTTTTGGGGCTGGGGAAGGAGAAGGATATTGTCGGTGCAGCTGGTAAAAATTGGCCGTTGTGAATCGATCGCCTGAGTAATCAGCCACACTTCTTTTCCGTATTTCCTCAAGATGTCCATAATGACAGAAAAGTCGGAATCTCTTGTGACAAAAACAAATCGGTCGATGGAGGGTTTGTCGAGATAAAGTTTTTCGAATGCATCGAGGCTGATAATCAAGTCCGCTCTATTTTTCTTTTCGGATATATGAGGAGCTTCTCGAATATCGAAATTATGGTTGCTCAATTGCTCTCGCAGTTTCGAGATAGAATTGGTGTTTCCACAGGCGAACTTCACGGCAAAAACATACTCTTCCGGCGCTTCTTTGTCTTCTTCCAGAATAATGTCTTGAAGCAATTGGTCTAAATCCAAAATCCCGGCAACATTCTCAAGATCAATATACACCGCGATGAACTTTCTCATGGATACACACTCCTGGTCTTTACAGCAACATGGTCCCGAGCTGCCCTTGCATGTCGCTGACTGCAGCCTGAATGCCTAATAATATTGCAGGCATCCAGACCACTGTTTCGATGTCTCTTTAAGCTTCGATGGGAACGACCAGAAGGGTTACCCGGCGATTGAGCTGGCGTCCGGCTTCGGTGTTATTGCTGGCAATGGGACGCGAGGGGCCCATGCCGACGGTGGTCAGGCGGCTTCCGTCCACTCCTCTGGCCATGAGACCGTCCGCAACCGCCATGGCCCGATCCTGCGAAAGCCGCATGTTGTAGCTCTCGGAACCTTTGCTGTCGGTGTGGCCTTCAATGGTGACGCGGGTTTCCGGATAGCGGTTGAGAATATCCGCAATGCGGGCGATCTCGTCATAGCCACCGGGCTTGATGAGGGAGGACCCGGTGTCGAAAAGAACGTCGGATTTAATGTTGACGGCCAGGTTGTTTTGCTGCCGCTGCACGGTAGTACCATGTCGGCCCGCCACCTGGCGCTGGAAGTCCTGTTCCTGTTTGTCCATATAGCCGCCGATCATATTGCCGGCAATGCCGCCCACCACCGCGCCCGCAGCCGCCCCCAGGAGCGTGGAGCCGGTATTCCTGCCAATCGCCTGTCCCAGAAGAGCTCCCGTAGCAGCACCGAGACCAACGCCAGTTGCCGTTCCCTTTTCCTGGTTAGTCATCCCGGCACAGGCGGACACCATGAAAGCCACCGTGATTCCCAAAACCAACAGCCTCTTTTTCATCTCTTGACTCCCCTCTGTCTGATTCCTGTCTGATACCTGAAAGATCAAGGTCCTGCTTCCGGCGGTTTCCCGGAATTGCTGACACACCCTCAACTGGAAGGCTCGAAGCCGGGTGAGGACGCGCAGCTGTCGTTACAATGCGGGTTTGCTCCTCATCAATACGAACTCGGCATCTGATAGCAAATTTCAGTAGTGATGACAACCAATGAAGCTCAAAGCAAGAAGGGCTCATACCGTAAAAGCATGAGCCCTTTGCCATGAGTCAGCCCGTAAGGGGCTGGTCTGTTCGCAACGAACTGGTTTAAGCCACTTCTTCCTTAACCGAGGTGGCGATCTTGTAAAGGATGGTCAGCACGAAGAAGCCGGTCGCCCACACTCCGAGGGCGATCATGATCTCGGGAATGCTGGGCGAGTATTCCCGAACCTGATCAAAGGGGTTGGGAATAAAACCCGCCACAATCAGCCCCAGGCCCTTTTCCAGCCACATGGAGAAGAACACGGCGCCGCAGGCGATCTTGAGTTTCTTCTCATCCCGTTTGGTGTTGGGATTGAGCAGCATCGCCAACGCCCCCACGGCCAGGAGGGCGAAAAGCCACATGAACGGCACCAGGAAGCGGTGGCCTTCCAGGCCCTTGAAGAGGTAGACCAGGGAGTGCATGTGGGACGGAATCTGGCTGTAGAAGGCAGTGAAGAACTCGAGGCCGACGAAAAAGACGCTGATGATCATGGCGTAGGTCATGATCACCGCCAGTTTTTCGATGGCTTCCTGACCCGGATCAAACTTCGTGTGCTTCTTGACCAGATAGGCCAGCAGGATCAACAGGGCCGGACCGGAGCAGAAGGCCGATGAGAGAAAGCGGGCGGCCATGATGGCGGTCAACCAGTAGTGGCGCGCAGGGAGACCGGCATACAGGAAGGCCGTCACCGTGTGGATGCTGATCGCCCAGGGTATCGAGAGATAAATGAGCGGCTTGACCCAGTTGGGATAGGCTACCCCTTTGCGTTCGGCTTCCAGGACGTTCCACCCGATCAGGATGTTGAGGAAGAGATAGCCGTTCAGGACGATCATATCCCAGAAGAGGATCGAGTTGGGGGTCGGGTAAAGAAGGACGTTCAAGAGGCGCATGGGTTTCCCGAGATCGACAATGATGAACAGCAGGCACATGGTGACCGAGGCCACCGCCAGGAATTCACCCAGGATGGTCATCTTGCCGAAGACCTTGATGTTGTGCAGGTAGTAGGGCAGGACCACCATGACCGCTGAGGCGGCCACACCGACCAGGAAGGTGAACTGGGCAATGTAGATACCCCAGGAGACGTCCCTGCCCATGCCGGTGATGGTGAGGCCCTTGTTGAGCTGAAACAGATAAGCGGCAAAGCCCAGCCCCATAAGCACCAGCAGTCCCATGAGAAAGCGGTAATAATTTTGACTTCCAGTGAAGGCTCTATCAAGCATAACCCACCTCTTAAGTGATGTAGTAAACGCTGGGATCCGTCCCAAGTTCGGGTTTGCGGCGAATGGTGAAATGGGACGCCAGAAGCTTCCGTACTTCCGAATTGGGGTCTTCCAGATCGCCGAACACCAAGCCGCCCGCTTTACAGGCTTCCACGCAGGCAGGGGGCTTGCCTACGGCCAACCGTTCGTCGCAGAAATTGCACTTCTCGACCACACCGCGCTCTCTCGTGGGGAAGGTCATGTTCAGCTCGGTTTTGATAAAGTTGCGGGGATCCTTCCAGTTGAAGCTCCGCGCGCCGTAGGGGCAGCCCGCCATACAATAGCGGCAGCCGATGCAGCGGTGAAAATCCATCATGGTGATGCCGTCTGCCCGCTTGAAGGTGGCCTGGGTGGGGCAGACCCGCACACAGGGTGCCTGAGCGCAATGGTTGCAGAGCACCATGAAGGGCTTTTCTTTCACGCCTTCAGGCATAAAAAGGCTTTCCTGGCCGGGAAAAGCATTTTCAAAGTGCTCGGTCCACAGCCATTTGACTTCTTCTTTGATGCTTCCGATATCGGGGACATTGTGGGTTACGTGGCAGGCAAGGATGCAGTCTGTGCATCCGGGCTTGCCCTTTTCCCAGCACTTCTTCATGTCCACGACCATGGCCCAGCGCTTGCCCACCAGGGCCTTGGGATCAGCCATCACTTTCGGCAGGTCGGTCTTTCCCAGTGCATCAACGACCGGTAAGGCTCCAAGCCCCAATGCACAGAGTCCGCCGAGTTTCAAAAAGCTTCTTCTGCTCTCTTCCATTACTTGGTCTCCTTTGGGGCGATGTGGCAGGTCCAGCAATAGGGAACACTTCCCACTTGCAGCCCGGCGTAAGCATGGCACTGGTCACAGAACTGGGTCTTGTTCGAATGGCAGCGTATACACTCGTTCTGCAGACTCATGGTGTACTGCTTGCCGTCCTCGGCCACATAGACCCTGAGATCGTTTCGCACCACCTGGGTCCGCCAGTCGTTCAGGAGCTGCATATGGCCGGTCCGCATGTCCGCCTTGGGCATGATGCACTGCTTGACTTCCATCTGCTGAATCACCGGGGTGTCGATCTTGATTTCCGGCGGGGGCGCGGCCTTGCCCATGGCGTACCACATGGGGAAGGTGATCAAACCCAGAAAGATGATCAGTCCTGGGATGATTTTATTCGCATTATAGATCTTCATCTTCGCTCTCCTCCATGCCGGCTAGGGGTTCACCGCGAAGGTCAGTGGTTCGTTCCGTTTCTCCTTCCATCACCAGGGCGTTGCCCACCAGTTCGTGGATCCCGGTGACCCCTACGCCGGGCACCCAATAGTTCATCGAAGCGGTGAGCACGGCCCGGTCGATGGCGCAAATGCAGGACAGCATGTTGACGTCATGCTTATCAGCCACATACTGGACCGCGTTGGCTCTGGGCAGACCGCCGCGCATCCGGATTTCCATGTATTCGTCGGTATTCAATCCTGACCCCGACCCGCAGCAGAAGGTTTGCTCCCGCGTGGTGCCGGTCGGCATTTCAAAGAAATTGTTGCACACATTCTTGAGGACGTACCGGGGTTCTTCGATGAAACCCATGCCCCGCGCCGTGTTGCAGGAGTCATGATAAGTCACCCGATGATGGTCGTTGCGGGTGGGATCGAGCTTGAGCTTGCCATGCTTGATGAGGTCGGCGGTGAACTCGACGATGTGTGTCATCTTGGTGCCCCTGGCATTGTCGAACCGGGTTCCGGTGATAGGGGAAACCGGCACCTCCAGGAAGTCGGCCGGGCCGTTCATGGTATCCATATACTGGTTGATAACCCGCCACATGTGGCCGCATTCGCCGCCGAGGATCCATTTGACTCCCAGCCGTTTGGCTTCGGCGTACATCTTGGCGTTCAACCGCTTCATCACTTCATGGGAGGTAAAGAACCCGAAGTTCCCGCCCTCCGAGGCGTAGGTGCTCCAGGTGTAGTCCAGCCCAATCTCGTGGAACAGCATCAAATAGCCCATGAGGGTGTAGGTGCCAGGATCGGCGAAAACGTCTCCCGAGGGGGTGATGAAAAGTACTTCCGCCCCTTTCCGGTTGAACGTAGGCTCCACCCGAATGCCATTTACCGCTTCGATCTCATCCACGAAAAACTCGATCATATCCTTGAAGGCATGGGGCTGAATGCCGAGGTGATTGCCATTGTTGAAGCAGTTGGCCGCGGGGCCGGCGATCCAGTCGATGCTGCAGCCCACCAGGTTGAGAAGCTCCCGGGCCATGATCGTGATTTCCGCGGTGTCGATGCCGTAGGGGCAAAAAACTGAGCAGCGGCGGCATTCGGTACATTGGAAGAAGTAGTAGAACCACTCCTTGAAGACCTCCATGGTGAGCTCTCTGCCGCCCGCCATCTTGCCGAGAAGTTTGCCGGCCGTGGTGAAGTCGTTGCGATAGACCGAGCGCAGCAACTCTGCCCGGAGCACCGGCATGTTCTTGGGATCCCCCGTGCCGATCCAGAAATGACATTTGTCCGCACAGGCGCCGCAGCGTACGCAAATGTCCATAAAAATCTTGAAGGACCGGTATTTGTCCAGCCGCTCCCGCATCCCTTCGAGGATGATTTCCTTCCAATTCTCGGGGAGCTTCCAATCCTCGTCGCTCGGCGTCCATTCCCTGGGGTTGGGCAGGTCAAGGGCGATAAGATTTTTTGACTTTGCACCATAACACCACGTACCCGGCCTGAAGACGACGGGGGTGTCCATCCAGCCAGTTTGGGGCGGCTTGTGGTCGATAACGAGTTCATGTGGTTTTGGGACTGTTGCCATAGCTGCTTTTACTCCTTTTCTACGGGTAGTCCGGCTTCAATCATCTTTTCCCGGAAATGGTCTTCATATTCTTCATACGTGTGCACCTTCACCGGGTAATTCCACGGATTGATGTGCCTGACCATACGGCTGTCATTGGGCATGTTTCTGGTCGGGCTGAGGAAGACCCCGCCGAGGTGCATCAGTTTACTGAAGGGGAAATAGATGAAAAGGGTGCAGACCAGAAAGAAATGAATGTAGAACAGAACCCCGATCCCTTCCGGAACAGTCGGATGGAAGCTGGCGAGCCCCATGGCCAGCTCTTTCACCTTCAGGAGATCGACCTTGAGAAAGTAGCGCATCAGGATTCCCGTAGTACCCAGAGCCAGAAGCAGGAAGAGGGGGAAATAGTCGGCGGGAAGAGAGATGTACTTGACCTGGGGAATCACCACCCGTCGGATAAACAGGTACGTCACGGTCGCCAGGAAAAGGCCGTCGGTGAGGTAAACCCCGGGAAGCCCAAGCTGCAAGATGCCATCGAGGGTTTCGGTCAGGTGCACAAAACCCGGCACCGGTTCGGCAAAGAATCTGAGATGCCGGATAAAGATGATCAGAAACGACCAGTGGAATAGCAAGCCCGCCAGCCACAGCCACTTTTCCCACTGATAGGTGAGCTTCGGGCCGTCACGCAGCTCCACCTTGCTGTTGCGGAACAGCGAGCGGAAGAGCAGCACCTCCAGCGCCATCCTGCCGATCACACCGGCCGTGGTGGAGGGGTTGTCGAGCTTGTTTTGTTTGATCCATGGAAAGGAATACTGTTGCCCTGCAGTTGTCGGAATGCTGAAGGGTACCGGCGAACGTGCCCAGTCGAACATCCGGTACACAAATCCGCCAAGAAAGGTGAAGATGGCCAGATACGGGATGATCACCCCGAACAGGTAATAGAGACCGAGCACCTTCACTCCCAGGAAGACAACGGCAATGAGCGCACCGACTACAATTAACGCAAACTTAATGCCCATTTAACAATCCCTCGCATCCAAAGAGTTAAGTTTGTTGTTGGTTCATGCCTTCGGGTTCTGGTTGACACTCTGGAATTTCGGCCAGCAGATTGGCTCTCTGCAACAGCCTGTTAGTCCGGTTCTTATACTCGTTGAGGCGCACTTCAAACAACCTCTCCCGACACTGAGCATAGATATTGAAAGCCAGCAGAGCCAGTTCATCGACTCTGACGTCGAAAGCTGCGAGTTCGGAGGAGGAAATTCGATTTTCATGGAGGTCCTGCTTCAGTTCCTCCCGGACAATCTGTTTCAGCAGGAAAACAAAAGAAATCGCCTGCGCCGGGGAAAAATCCTGCACCGCTCTGATACGGATGATGCGGTCAAGGTGGGGAGTGAGTTTTTCGGGCTCCCTGGGATGCAGGAATTCGTCATAGACGGCCTCGATCCCATGAAGAATGGTATGGCCCACGGGATTGGCAAACTGGTTCGATTCCTTTTTGAGCAATCCGGCGGTTTCCGGGGCGTAGGTATCCACGACGCCGTTGAACCACTGCTTGATGATGGTTTTGCGGTGCTGCGATAACAAACTGTAAAGGCTCATAGCCACAGGGTTTCCTTTGGCGATCACGGAGATCGCGGATGCGGTGAACTCATGTAACACTCATACCTCAGGCGTTCTATCCCCCCTCTCTGTTAAACTGAACCGAAACCACACGCGCAGGAACTGAGACCACAGGGAAAAGTGAGCAACGACGGAGCAACAGCTCGCGATGAATTCGCTTAAGCAAGGATTTGACCAGTTAGACGAATTGCGCTGAGCTGTCAAGATCGAATCGCAATTTGTGCACCAATTCTCATTATTGGGGGAGATTGAATTCTTCTTTTCTCAACGTCGTGGTAGTCTCACTTGAATTTTGAGGGAGATGACCAATTTTCAAGCAACCAATACTTCAGGAAAACAACCATGATTAAGTTCAGCGGTATTCACCACCTCGCCATGACCACCCGGGACATGGACGCAACCATCCGGTTCTGGCGCGACCTGCTCGGCATGAGAATGGTTGCCGGGCTTGGGAAGCCGGGCTACCGGCACTATTTCTTCGAGATTTCAGCGAACGATATGCTGGCCTTTTTCGAGTGGCCGGAGGTTGAACCGGTGGAGGAAAAGGATCACGGTTTTCCGGTCAAGGGACCTTTCATTTTCGACCATATCTCTTTCGGAGTCGAAACGGAGGAAGCTCTCTGGGTTCTGAAAGAACGGCTGGATACGGCAGGCTTCTGGGTGTCCGAAGTAATTGACCACGGCTTCATTCACTCCATCTACGCTTTCGATCCCAACGGCATTCCCATCGAATTCAGCTGCACCGCGCGCGCGGTCGATCTTCGCAAAACACCCCGGATGGTCGACTCGGCCCCCTCCCCCATCACCCTCGAAGGGCCCGAACCCCAGCCCGGCCATTGGCCCTCACCGCCGGCAACAGATCCGGGCGAGCGCGCTGTATATCCGGGCGAAGGGCTTGAACTGGTGCAGGGCACGAAGAAGAATTGGTGGGAACATCGCCGGAATTAAGCCGCAGAAATGAGGAATCCTCACCCAGGATGGCACCGCCGTCTGAAGGCGAGAGGACCGGACGGGTCCGGCACCGGCAGAAGAATCCGATACTCGATTGACTTCACAGGGTGACGATGATCCGGCCCGTGCTGGAAAACTCGTACCGCGGCAGGGACGTCGGTTCCTCGCGCAGAGCACGCGTTTGACCCACCTCCAGGAGCACCCTTACGGCGGGATGATCGAAGAACTTGCCTGGCAGCACGAGATCACACCGCACGGCTTCAATGGGAACGAAATCGATACCGTAAGCGGCAGCAACGGCTCTCAGCCCGAAAGCGGCGTCTACTCCTTTGTGCGCGAAACTCGACAATGCCTGTTACATGGGATGGCCCTTTGTGGTATGGATGAATGCCTTAATCGCGGGATTCGACCAGCGACTGACAATACCTGAAGAGGCGGCGGAGGGTGAGAAAGAGGCTTGTTTTTGGCAACCTGCAGCTGAAGGTCATGCTGCTTTTTGTTCTCCTTGCCCTGGCACCGCTCTGCGTGGTGGGCACTCTTGCCATGGGGACGGCAGAAGAACTCATATTGAGCAGCGTCACGAATCAAATTGAACACGTAGCGGCGGATAAGGCCGCTTTGTTGGAAAGATGGATTTCGGAGCGCAAGGCTGATCTCGAGGTGGTAGCCGGCTCCTCTATTCTGAGATCGCTCGATCCTAACCAGATTGCCCCCTTCCTTGAGCTGGTTAGAAGCAGGTACAAGGTCTACAGTAAAATGGTTGTCGTATCCCGGGCGGGGACCATCGTCTATGACAGCTCTCACAAAGAACCCAACCCTCAGGAGGAAGCCTGGTTCAAGGACCCTTTGGGTGGCAAGCCTTACCTGTCCGATATTGCTTTTGATCCCGAACAGAAGGAGTCCTTTTTTCACATATCGATGCCTTTGTCTGATGGTTTGGGCTCTGTTAACGGGGTAGTCTGCGCAACGGTCGGCACAAACACCATCCTTTCTTTGATTTTGAGAGTGTCCCTCGGAAACACGGGAGAATGTTATCTCGTGAATCGAGAAGGTACTTTTCTCGCCCATAAAGAACCAAATAGAATATTCACTGAAAATATTGCCCAGTCGGAGAGCTTCAAGAATATACTCAACGCCCGAAAGCGCCGAATCGTTTACATCGATTATCGGGGCGTGGAAGTGATGGGAGCCTCGGCAAGGGTTGCTGGCACCGACTGGGCCCTGGTGGTCGAACAGGACAGGCATGAAGCCTTTATCGACGCAGACCGACTGAAGCAGTTCATTTACCTGGTGGCTTCGCTTTCCGCCTGCGGAGCGCTGGTCTTGGCCTGGCTGCTTTCCCATTATGTGGTCAACCCCATTCGCAAGCTCAGCCTTGCGGCCACCTATCTTGCCCGGGGCGAATTCGAAAGGGTGCAGGTCAAAACCAGGCGCGCTGACGAAATCGGGGTGCTGTACGGCGCATTCGGCGAGATGGCCAGACAGCTCCAGAACCGGCAGGTTATGCTTGAGCAGCGCGTAGTTCTGAGAGAAGCCGAACTGGAGGAAACCGGGGCAAGACTCAAAGCGACACAACAGGCAGCAGCCCGCTCACAACAGTTGGCCTCCCTCGGGCGACTGGCCGCCGGTGTGGCTCACGAGATAAGGACTCCTCTGACTTCGCTCAAATTGTTTTTGGAATCCGTCGAGAGTGAAATCGAAATATCACCTGATTATGAGGAGGATTTTCAGGTCGCCATGAACCAGGTCAAGCGCATGGAGGCGACTATAAACCGTTTCCTTGATTTCGCGAGGCCCCAAGATTCCATTTTTGCCCTGTTGGACGTAGGAGAACTGATTGAGGAGGCTCTGCTCGTAGTAGGACCCAAGGCGAGACAGCAGGAGACTATCATCCTAAAATCCATAAGCAGCTTTCTGCCAAAGATTAAAGGGGATCGGAAACAACTTGGAGAAGCACTCCTAAACCTGATGGTGAATGGTCTCGAAGCGCTGGCCAGTCAAGGAGAGCTGAGCATAGCCGCCTACCTCAGTATGATGCAGGCCGAGGATGGACCGCGAAGATGCGTACAGATTAAGGTCAGCGATACCGGGCCAGGTATCGTGGAAGAGAATCAGACCAGGCTGTTCGACCCATTTTTTACCACCAAGGCCACCGGCGCCGGGCTTGGGCTGTCCATTGTCACCAGCACCCTCCAAAGACACGGCGGCGAGGTCCTGGTGGAAAGCACCGTTGGCCAAGGGACGACTTTTTCGGTGCTGATCCCCACAGATGCCCAACTAATGCTGGAGGAAGATGGAAAAGATTCTAATAGTTGACGATGATGAGGGCTTGATTCACTTTCTGCATCGCTTCTTCGCGAAACAGGGATACGACGTTCGATCCTGCAGTAATGGTCAAACAGCATTGGATCTCATTGCCGGGGAACCGTTCGATCTGATCCTGCTCGACTACAAGATGCCTGGACTGAACGGCCTTGATACTCTGAGAGAGGTACGCAGAGCGCAAGTCAAGACTCCCGTGATCATCATGACTGCCTATGGCACGACGGACACAGCCATCGAAGCCATGAAGTTGGGGGCTTACGACTACCTGCCAAAACCCTTCGATCGGCAGGAACTGCAACACATTTCCGCGGACGCTCTCGAGGTGAACCGCATCATGAAGGAGTTGGTCACGCTTCCCGGCCACATCTATCGACCGTCCCCTCCCCCCAAGGGAATGGTAAAGATCGTGGGCAAGCACAGGCGGATGCAGGAGGTGTACAAACTCATCGGGCAAGTCGCAACCAAAGATGTGACCATCCTGGTTACGGGTGAAAGCGGAACGGGGAAGGAGTTGGTAGCACGGGCAATCTATCACCACAGCGCCAGGAAGGAAAAACCGTTCCTGGCAGTCAACTGTGCCGCGATTCCGGAGACCCTGTTTGAAAGCGAGTTGTTCGGCTACGAACGAGGCGCTTTCACCGGTGCTGAACGCACCCATATCGGGAAGTTCGAGAGATGCCACGATGGCACGCTCTTCTTCGATGAAATCGGGGACATGCCGCTCTCGACCCAGGCAAAAGTGTTGCGCGTGCTGCAATACGGCGAATTTGAAAGGGTCGGCGGCAGAGAAAACATCAAAGCCAATGTGAGGATCATTGCTGCAACCAACAAGAACCTTGAAAAAGAAGTCGAGCGGGGTCGCTTCCGAGAAGATCTCTACTGGAGGCTGAAGGTTATTTCCATTGACCTCCCGCCGCTGAGAGAACGCCCCCAGGACATCCCGCCTCTTGTAGAGTATTTCGTAAGCCGCTTTAGCGACGAATACCAGACACCCATTCGCTACGTTGCCGACGCGGCTATGGAGCAGCTGAAATCCCATTCCTGGCCCGGCAATGTGAGAGAACTGGAAAACTGCATCAGGCGGGCCGTGTTGCTGTCCTTGGGCGACGTCATCCTGGAAGAATATCTGCGGCTCGAGTCCAGCACGCCGGAACTGGGGCAGGGTATCAGCCAGGTGCAGCTCATGACCAACATTGACCGAAAATTCGAGGAACTCATCCCTGACATCCTTCAACTCGCCGGTGAAAAAACCCAGGCCAATGTTATCGAAATGGTCGAAAAGGCTCTCATCTCAAGGGTTCTGGAACAATGCGGCTACAACCAGGTAAAAGCCGCCAGGATGCTTGGCACCAGTCGCAACACCTTGCGCCACAGAATGAAAAAGTTTCACATCACTCCTCTCTCAGATCGAAACCCATGAACAAATGCTGCTAATGCAGCACGACCTGTTCAAAGTCTGAACAGTCCCGCCGGCAACATCGTGCAGGCCCATCTCCGCTTTGTTTTCAAGCCATCAGAAGAGACTCCCTTGCTGCGATTCCAGCAGCGATCGAGACGAACCATGCCCGATCTTTGTGGGTACTGCACCATCTTTTCCCTATAAACTTCAGTGAGTTTCAGTATGTCTCCGGACCAGCAACGGCAGCGGCACAGGAATTGCCTTGGAGGTTTTGTGATTGCTTTCACAGTGGATGTTGTGACCACGGCAAGAGGCAGCAGAAATGGTGGCAAGGCTCAGGGGTTCAACGCAACCGCCCAAAGACCTGGAAGACCTGGCAAGGGAAGAAGTTGATCGCACCAATGCCAGATTGCGGCATTTCAGAGGAGTAGCGGTAGGGGTGATGAGCAACGCCCTGGAGATCTGGAGAGAAATTTGGGACGTCTGCCAGGATCGCAGATCCTGTGAAGAAATCCTGGAGGATATCCCCGCTTGTCCAGGCCCCGCATCGCCGGGCGGATTGGCTGAATATCTTGAAAAACTCTATCTGCTAGGGACTTACATCGACTATGCAAAGCGGCTCTGCGAAGGTTCAATCGATCACCAGATTCATCATGAAAGTGAGGTAGAGGCATGCCCAGACAGCTCACGGTCGTTTCAACCATCAAGCCACCCGAACATCACCAGGCTTTGTCGCCCGAAGAAAAAATGATGCACTTCCGAAATGTTACCGGCGTTGTTCTCCAGGATGCACAGGATACCTGGGCGGAACTGTGGAGGGAACTGCAGGGGGCGGTCACCGACGGCATCATGATTCTTCCTCAAGCGGAAAAGGGCTTCAAGCCGGAGTGCGGGTGACCGGAGTTCCTGGAAAAGATGTGGCGGCTCAAACACTACCTCGATTATGCGAAAAGGTTTTCGACAGGAGATTTGTAGCTAAGGGGCAATGATCAATGAGCAGGGAACACCAACCGAGGGCAAAAAGGCGGGAAGCGAACACCAAAGCAATGGGTTCGCGGGAGACTAGCCAGATTGGGAGGCACAGGAGCAATGACAGACATCAGCAATCAGAACAATCCGTTCACCATCGCCCAAAAGCAAATCAATGACTGTGCAGACATCCTGGGCTTGCCTGCGGGTGCCAGACAGGCGCTGCTTCACCCTATGCGAGAATTCCACGTGAATTTTCCGGTGCATATGGATGATGGCACGACAAAGATATTTCAGGGGTTCAGGGTACATTATAACGATGCCAAGGGCCCGACCAAGGGGGGAATTCGGTTTCATCCGGACGAGACCATCGATACCGTTCGGGCCCTGGCCGCCTGGATGACCTGGAAATGCTCGCTGCTCGATCTGCCCCTGGGTGGGGGCAAGGGGGGGGTAATCTGCAACCCGAAGGAATTGTCCCAGCCGGAACTGGAGCGCATCAGCCGTTCCTATATAAAAGCAATCGCCTCGCTTATCGGTCCGGATAGAGACATTCCCGCTCCGGACGTCTACACCAATCCCCAGGTCATGGCCTGGATGCTCGACGAATATTCGTCCATCATCGGCAAGAGTCAGTTCGGGGTGATCACGGGCAAACCCCTTTCTCTGGGCGGGTCCCCGGGGCGAGCCGACGCTACGGCAAGGGGTGGTATGTATACCCTTCGCGAGGCTGCCCGCAAGCTCGGGATTGATCTCAGCAAGGTGACCATGGCCATCCAGGGGTATGGGAATGCCGGGAGCTACGCCGCATCCCTTGCAGAATCGATGTTTGGGGCAAAAATCGTGGCGGTGAGCGATTCAAAAGGTGGAGCCATCTGTGAGGAGGGCCTCTGTGTTCCGAAAATCGCCCAGCACAAATCCGACACCCAGTCGGTCACCAGTTGTGCGGGCACTGCCTGCATCGATAACGAAGCCCTGCTGGAACTGGACGTAGATGTGCTGGTGCTGGCCGCCATGGAGGGGATGGTCACCGGGAAGAATGCCGACAAGGTGAAGGCCAAGATCCTGGTCGAGCTTGCCAACGGACCGACCACTCCCGATGCGGATGAAATTCTCTATCGAAAAGGTGTCCATGTTATCCCCGATTTCCTGTGCAACGCCGGAGGCGTTACGGTATCGTACTTCGAGATGGTACAAAACGCCTGCATGTATTACTGGGATGAACAAGAAGTCTATGAGAAGCTCGATAAGAAGATGACACGAGCTTATCATGAGGTGTATGACACATCGCAAAAATATGAGATCAACATGCGCAAGGCTGCCTATGTCGTGGCCGTCGAGCGTGTCGTAGAAGCCATGAAACTTCGAGGGTGGTTCTAGAATCAGCATGACACGTGAAGATGGCGCCGCATTCATGATGGTTCGTTGCGGCCCCTGAGGAGGCGTCCAAGAACAACCGGCAATGGCTTTGACCCTATTTCAGACGAAGACACAAGAGAAAATCATTTCCTGTCCTTCGTGTTCTTCGTGTTAAAAAAGATGGTACGGTGTTTTTGGACAGTGACCCAGGTCATCTCTGCGCGAGAGCCTCGGAGTTGGACAACACCTCCTGAAAACGCCAAGGGAGAACATCAAAAGGTTTCCTGATGCTGCAATCCGAGGCAATTGGCAGCGGCATACCAGCACTGGACAACATCCTGCAGGGGCTTCGCCTGGGGGACAATGTCGTCTGGCAGGTCGACGGCCTGGACAACTACCTGAAAGTGGTGCGACCCTTCGTAAGTCAAGGCATCCAGGACCGACGCACGCTCGTCTACGTACGATTCATGCCTCATTCCCGGATCCTTGAGCCAGATTCCCGCATCATCACCAAAGAAGTTGACCCACGGCCTGGGTTTGATTCCTTTAGCACCCAGGTCAACAAGATCATCGAAGATAAGGGGAGAGAGGTATTCTATATCTTCGACAACCTTTCCGCGCTGGTCGCCGACTGGGCCACCGATGAACTTCTGGCAAACTTTTTCCAGGTGACTTGCCCCTATCTCCGTGAACTGGATACCATTGCTTATTTCGCCCTGACCCGGGGACAGCATTCCCACAGTGCCGTAGCCCGTATCAGGGACACCACCCAGGTCCTGATCGATCTTTACCATATCGAAGATCGACTCTATGTTCATCCGCTCAAGGTTTGGGATCGCTACTCCTCTCAAATGTTCGTACCACATCTTTACGCGAAAGGAGTCTTGACTCCGGTATTCGGCAGCGAGGATGCTTCCGCCATATCAAGGACTGCCAGCAAAAGCCCTCTCAAAGTCAAGGCAGACTCACTGGCTCCATGGGATAGTGTCTTCAGAAAGCTCAGCCAATACGACGGCGACCAGCTTGAGTTCCTGGAGAGTACGACCGAGATTCAGGTTCTCAAACAAGAACTATCTCGGATGATTATCGGTACTCATCCCGAGTTCATGCGCCTTGCGGATCATTACCTGAGCCTGAGCGACCTTCTCGGCATCCGGAATCGGTTGATCGGGTCCGGTCGCATCGGCGGCAAGGCGGCGGGCATGCTGCTGGCGCGCAGAATACTGCTGAAGGATTCGGAGGGGACGGATTACGCGAGACTGCTCGAGGAGCACGACTCCTTTTACATTGGGTCGGATGTATTCTTCACCTTTCTTGTCAACAACGACCTGTTCAGATCCCGTCTTCGTTTGACCAGGAATTCTCAGCTTTCATCCAAAGAATTTGAGAAGGTCGAGCAGCGGTTTTTGGAAGGCAGGTTTCCCCATGACATCATGGAGCAATTCAAAGATTTACTCGATTACTATGGTCAAGCCCCAATCATCGTGAGATCGAGCAGCCTGCTCGAGGACGGATTCGGTAACGCCTTTGCCGGCAAGTACCGGAGTGAGTTCTGCACCAATCAGGGTGGTCCTGAGGAACGGATGCACGCGTTCCTCAGGGCCGTGAAACTGGTCTACGCCAGTGCCGTGAATCCCGATGCCCTTTCCTACCGGCGTCAGCGAGGTCTCGGGAATTCGGATGAGCAGATGGCCATCCTGGTGCAGCGGGTATCCGGTCTGCGCTACAAGAACTACTTCTTTCCCCCTCTTGCGGGGGTGGCCTTCTCGCACAACCTCTACCGGTGGAGCGATCGCATCGATCCCAACCAGGGCATCATTCGGCTGGTCTTCGGGCTGGGAACTCGGGCCGTGGAGCGGTTGGGGGGCAACTATCCCAGAATGATTCCCGTCAGCAACCCTCGTCTTCGTCCCGAGGTTGGCTCCAAAATAGCCTCCTACTCTCAGCGTGAACTCGACCTGCTGGATCTATCCGCAAATGATTTCACCAGAGGCCGGTAGCCGAAGTGATTTCCGATGCGGACTATCCGAATTTGCACCTGTTCTTGTCTTTTATGGAGGATGGATACCTCAGAGACCCAAGAGGGCGGTGGATCAAAAGCCTCAAGAACGGGTTTCTTACCTTCAACAACCTCATCGCCCAGACCGATTTCATAAAGATCATGAAATCGCTTCTGGCAATACTCGAAGCGGCATATGGCTACCCCATTGATACCGAATTCACGGCTTTTGTCGATGCCGAAGGGAATGTCAGGATCAACCTGCTCCAATGCCGTCCCATGAGACTGGCGGGGTTGACCGAGGTCTCCACCCTGCCGGACGATATCGCTCCCCATCATATTTTGTTCAGGGCCAACCGTACTATTTCAGGAGGCAATGTCCCTCACATTCGATACATTATTTACATCGATCCGGCAGCCTACGCCAGAAAGGCATCCTTTGAAGTCAGGCAGGAAATGGGGCGAGTCGTCGGTGAGCTCAATCGGCATGCGGAAATGTCCCTTCACCCCATGATGCTGATGGGACCGGGCCGATGGGGCAGCTCCAACGTCATGCTCGGAGTGAACACCAACTACGCAGATATCAACAACACTTCCGTTCTCGTAGAGATAGCCCGCGAAGAGGCGGGACACATTCCGGATGTGTCTTATGGAACCCATTTCTTCCTGGATCTGGTCGAATCGCGAATCATCTATCTACCTGTGTATCCGGATGATCCCAAAACCAACTTCAACCAGGAATTCTTCAGCGGATCACCAAATATCCTGAGTCGCCTCCTGCCCGATGCCACAAGGTTCGATGACCTCATCCGGGTGATTGATGTGCCTTCCGTTGCCGATGGCAAATACGCTCAAGTCGTGGCCGACCCCCGGACCCAGAAGGCGCTTTGCTTCCTCTCCGCCAACCCGGAGGCTCACTGAAAATTGATTTCCTCTGCCATGTTCCCCGGGCTGCAACACCCCAGGAAGTGGCTCCCCGCAAACTGCGACGTGAAAGTCCGGGGCAGTTATACTGAGCCCTGCCGAAATGTCTTGACAACCATAATAAGCTCACCTTATAGCATTTCGCGATTCAACAAGTATTTCTAACAGTCCGTTACTGTTGTAGGTGTCAGGGAAACCGCCAGACTTCTGTGTTTGCTGCATGCGCGCCGGAAATGCGTGACCCAAACCGGCTCATTCGTTTGCCTGTGCGCCAGGCAACAAGGATTTTCCCATCGACTTATTGCCCTCTCAATCTTCAAAGCGATGCTCTGGGTGCCAAGGGCTTACCTCCCGGTGGTGGACCCGGCCCCGATACGGCGGTTTTCCCTGCCATCGGTGCGAAAACCGCAGATGGCTTCTCATTGAAATCGTTACCGGCACCGTGATAGACAAAAGCACACCAGCATTCGCAAGGAGGGAGTCAACGGGCACCTGTGGCAAGATACGGAGTTAGGAACTGACAAGAAAATGATGAGGCCGGGAACAGAGGGAGCGTTCCCGGGGATGAAACGGGGCCAACTTGGCAAACAGGTGGAACAGCTTTTGGAGGCCCTTATCAACGGGACCGCTCCCAAAGGCTCTGATAAAGCCTTCCTTTCGCGTCTGGCTCAGGATGCCCATGGCTTCGAATGCAGAAACACGCGGGTTGTGGCATTCGGAGGGGGAACGGGACTTTCCACGGTAGTTGGCGGAAATTCCCAGCTCGACGATTGGCCTGACAATCCTTTATTGGCCTGAAACAGGAGTTTCCCTTCCTTGACGTTGTGGTGTGCACTACCGATGATGGCGGATCAACCGGTTTGCTTTTGCAGCAACTGCCCATCATCGGCATTGGTGACCTGCGCAAGCTGCTCTTATCGTTGATTTTGCAGGATGAACTGCGGGCAACATACGGCCTCGGCGACATGGAAACGATGCAGCTCGTTCGCCTGATCCACCGCATCTTCAACCACCGTTTTCCCGCAAGCCGTAATGATTCCAGATATGTTTCCAATCCGCTCCTGGTTGTGCCCGAAAGCTTGAGAAGGTCTTGCCCCGAACCCCTTGCAGGGCTGCTGCGTTCGCTGGGTCAATATGTTGCCCCGCGAGGGGACGGACCAACCATAAAGCCTGGAGGCCACTGCCTGGGAAATCTGCTTCTCACGGCGGCTATACTCAAGGAAGTTCCCGGCAAGGGGGACGATCCGCCGGATTTGGAGGCCATCGAGAAGGGGCTTGACACCATCGCCAGGGCGATCGGCGTGATCCCTGGCCGGTTGCATCCGGCAACGCCAACTCCAGGCCAACTGGTGTTGCGGTACAGCAATGGGGTCGCCGTTCGCGGTCAATGGAAGTCAGCATTGTGCCGGCGGGATTTCCCCATTGATTGCATGGCCGTGGAATTCTTTGACAACCCCGTTGTGAATCAAAGCCTTTGCAGCACCATACGGGAAGCAGACGTCATCATTTTCGCACCGGGGAGCCTATACACGAGCATTTTGCCGATTTTGCAGCTGCCTGCCATTGTCACGGCGATCAAAGAGAATAAAAAGGCTTTGAAGATTCTTGGGGCCAACTTTTGGATTCAGGAGGGAGAGACCGATATATCACGGCGTGGCAGGAATCGAGGGTTCTACGTGTCGGAGCTGGTAGAGGCTTACGAGCAAAATGTTCCCGGGGGGGCGGAAGGTCTTTTTGACGTCGTCTTGAGTGCCAATCTTGAACACGTGCCCGGCAACGTGCTCAGCAACTATGCCCTGGAAGGCAAGAGCCCCATTTATCTTGACCGCAATCGGGTGGAGCGGTTCGGCGTGCTGCCGATGGAAGCAACGATTTACTCCAGAGAGCGGTTGAGGCTCGCTCAGGTCATCCACCATGATCCTCAGAAGTTTGCTCTGGCCGTCCGAGCGCTCGTGTTTGCCCATGAACGGTTCAACCTGAAGCGTGAATCCGTTTCCCTGCCGGGTTCTCTCCGGCCATCACCCGATTGTGCGCCTGCCCCTGCCCCTGTCCTCTGCGCTTACCGGAAGGCAGTGAGTGGTGCGCTCGATGGCAAGCGGTTCTCGCCCAAAGAGCTCCGACAGGTGTTTCACGAGATGGTTTGGGAGAACCGTGACATTCGGATTGATCATTTCAGGTTCTTCCGGGGGGCACGGATCATTCCGGCAGTCAAGTGGCATAGGAGCAATGAGTGGGACAATGTCCTCGGCTATTATGATCCCGAGGACGGCATGCTGAAGATCCATGAGCAGTTGCGCAAGGAGCCGGAACGGCTCAAGGGGAATCTGCTGATTGCCTTGGGTGAGTCGCTGCTTGGGCGGTATCTGGAAAGGCGCCGGTGGATTGACCGGAAAGCCAAGGGTGAGTGGGGCGCACGGTGTTACGAAATAAGGCTCCGTCCGGTGCGGGAGCGGGAATGTTTCCTGGACGATGCCGGGCTGCGCACCTATCTCTCCCTTTCCCGCATGGTCCCCAGCCCGCATGACGCGAGGACGTACCGGATAACGCTGAATGGTAACGAAGGGTTTACCCCGCCCGGTCTGCTCTTCGGCCTCTTGTACGCATGGTATCTCAATAATGTTTATGGCGAGATCATGGAATATGAAATGTCACTGTTGCGCTGGCCTCCGCAAAAGCTCATTCCCTGCCAGCTTGAAGAACGCAATCGCAAGCAGGCTCTTATTAACTTTTTCCGCAAGGTGG
Source organism: uncultured delta proteobacterium (assembly GCA_963783775.1). GTDB lineage: Bacteria > Desulfobacterota > Syntrophobacteria > Syntrophobacterales > Syntrophobacteraceae > JADGQM01. Next base: position 133,191 of record CAWAOR010000002.1, read on the forward strand.
TGTTCGAACACGCAGATTGAAACCACAGCCCGTTGTCCAAGACGAAGGGCTGATTGGAGACTTTTGAAGAACGGATTCCGGCATGTGCGGTGCGGGTTCATTCTCTAAGGGAGGAGGAAATGGAACTTAGGCCCAGAAGTCACCAGAAGATTATCGAGCTGATGCAAAAGGGGGTTGATATCCCGAACCCCTTGACCCTTGACATAGGCGATGAGGTTTGCACGGAGAATATTTCCGGCAACGGGGTCAAGATCTACCCTGGCTGCCGCATCTATGGGAAGGCAACCGTGATTGCCCAGGGCGCCAAGATCGGGGCCGAAGGCCCGGTGACGATCGACAATTGCCAGATCGGCGCCATGGCTGAGCTCAAAGGCGGCTACTTCAAGGGGTCGGTCTTCCTTGCGAAAGCCAATATGGGATTGGGCGCCCACGTTCGCGAAGCATGCATTCTCGAGGAGGAGGCCAACGGGGCTCACTGTGTGGGCCTGAAACAAACCATTCTCTTTCCTTTTGTGACCTTGGGGAGTCTCATCAATTTTTGTGACTGCCTCATGGCAGGTGGGAAAAGCAGGAAAGATCACAGTGAAGTCGGGAGCTCCTATATTCACTTCAATTTTACCCCCGACGGGAACAAGACGACGCCGTCGCTCCTGGGTGACGTGCCCAGAGGGGTAATGTTGAATCAGCCCGCAATTTTTCTTGGAGGCCAGGGCGGCATGGTAGGTCCCCTGCGGTTGGGCTTTGGAAATGTATGCGGTCGCCGGTACGATTTTGCGAAACGACACCCTCACCGACCGCAAGAAGATCATTGGCGAAACTTACCCGCCCACCGTCGTTGACTTCGCATCCCACAGGTATCCCAATCTCGGCCGTATTCTCAAGAACAACATCATCTTTCTTGCCAACCTCGTCGCCCTCGAACACTGGTATAAGAATGTACGCAGGCAATTCTTTTCAACCCTGGAGTTTGGTGAGCTTCTCTATCAGGGAGTGCTGGACAAATTGGCTTTGGCCAAGAAAGAACGCACCAGCAGGCTCATCGCGATGGTTGAGAAGGTTCCGCCCTCGCATGAAAAATGTCAATGTCAGACCGGCGTAGACAAACGCTTGTGCGAATTGCACGCCAATATTGGCGACGTCTGCCGGCTGTTTAAAGAAGAAGCTTCGGATTCGAAGGCGGCTGAACTTGGTGACCGGTTTCTGAATGCCTTTGAAAAATACCGCCGCGAGAACAGCGGAGAATATGTTCAGGTGATACAGAGCATGCCGGAAACCATCTCACAGGATGGTGTCAGGTGGCTTCAACACGTTGTTGATGTCTTGTGTCAAAGGGCAGGAGCACTTCTTTCACCATTCGCTCTTTTTTGAAAATACCACTACTTACCAGACACTGGATCAAGGGAGGGAAGCATGGGTACTTTATTCGGGACAGACGGAATCAGAGGGGTGGCAAACCAATATCCGATGGATGCCATGATGGCGTTCTCAGTCGGTCAGGCGATAACTCACGTACTAAAAAGGGAGGGTCATCGGACCCGGATCATCATCGGCAAGGATACGCGCATATCGGGTTATATGCTTGAAAGCGCGCTCTTGGCGGGGATCACTTCCATGGGAGGCGACCCCTATCTTGTGGGTGTCCTGCCCACCCCGGGCATTGCCTTCATTACCGAGAGCATGCGCGCCGATGCGGGAATCGTTATTTCCGCCTCTCATAACCCTTATCAGGATAACGGCATCAAGATCTTTGGTGGAAATGGTTACAAGCTTTCCGATGAACAGGAGGGGGTGATCGAAAAGCTGATTCTCGAGGGAAACCTGCCCAAAAAGGTTCCACCCGCCCATCAAATGGGGCAGGCCTTCCGGATCAACGACGTCCATGGTCGCTACATTGTGTTCCTCAAGAACACCTTCCCTCGCGAGCTCTCCATGGAGGGCATGAAGATTGTTATCGATGCCGCCAACGGAGCGACCTACCGCGTTGCCCCAGAGTGCCTTCACGG
>CAWAOR010000003.1:0-68384 GCA_963783775.1 uncultured delta proteobacterium
GTGTTGCCCTGTTCAAAGAACGGGGTCTGGTCATGGGGGAGAGGAGCGGTTTCCAGGTCCGCTTGATCGATGCAACGACAGTAAAGGAGCCGGGAAAAACTGGAAGCCTGTGGCGTATACACTATAGCCTTCGGATACCATCACTGGTGTGTGATTTCTTTAAAGTGACAGCAACAGAAGGTGAAGGAACCGGAGAGTCTCTCTCTCAGTTTCCTGTTGAAGCCGGGGATTATGTTATTGCCAATCGTGGGTACTCTCAAGCCCGAGGAATCCATCACATTGCCTCACATAACGCTTACGCCTGTATCAGACTTAATCCGCAGAGTCTGGTGATGCTCGATTCAGAGGGGAAACCATTTGACTTGGTTAACTCCTTACGGGGGATCACTGCCAGTGGTGAGGTCAGATTTTGGCCGGTCAGTGTTCAAGCGCCAGACCAATCACTCATACCCGTACGACTGTGTGCAATTCGAAAAACCGAGGAGGCCATCAGGATTGCACATAAGAAATTACGACGTCGGGCAATCAGGAAAGGGAACAAGTTGAAGCCGGAAACCCTCTTCCTGGCGGAATACGTGATGGTAGTTAGCACTTTCCCGACCGAAGCTTTTTCTCCTTCGGAGGTACTGGAGTGGTACCGGGTAAGATGGCAGATTGAGCTCGTTTTCAAACGCTTCAAGCAAATTGCTCATCTGGGACATCTACCAAAGTATGATAGTGAGAGTGCAAAGGCATGGTTGTATGGGAAGCTGTTCACTGCTCTTGTCACGGAAAAGATTATCGATCACGCGATTTCTGTTTCCCCCTGGGGATATGTCTTGGAGCGAAAAGAGACCTCAGAGTCCATGGCGTGAATTTGCCTTCATGTTCCATCAGCTTCGACGCGCCGTCGAGCCGCACTTACCTCTTCGGAATGCAGTCGGAGAATGGAAGAGCATAGCGTGCAATTTGGCCGAATGTCCGCGAAAACGGCGACTGCAAACGAGCCTCATGTTTTGATGGTCTGGAGCCAACAGCACAAGTTAGCGCTTATGGGGCACTGCCCCCAAACCCCCGGAGTTTAACGCATTGGGGGAATCAAAAGGGGCAGAGATAAGAAGGACAGAAGCTAAAAGCCTCTGCCCCTCCGTCATCCCCCCCCTCGGCGCTCAGGTTGCTCTCCAGCAGTGCCTTATCCTCCCGGGTGGGCAAACTGATCATAACATGCAACATCCATTAATAAAGATGACCAAGAAGGGGAGAAAGGACGGACCTAATTGTCGCTGGACGGGAAAAATAGTTGACGCCAACCGGGAGTCTTAATTGTCGTTCACAGGAATGAATAATTGTCGTTGAACACCCACTATTCCAATCACCGTTACCATCTTCATTTGATTCCTGAACCAAGGGTCAGGCGCGGCTAGCCCACAACCTGGCGCCAACCACCGCCCCTCATACCATTTTGCGTTCTCATTTCCCGCAAGCGCGATGGAACACGCCAAACTCGAATGGTGCGGAAAGAGACTGTCACTTTACGAGGACAAAAAGATCGAGCAAAATAAGGATATTTGAAGGCAAGAAAGAAATGCAGATTTGTTGCGCGTTTCACCAACGATTGTTTTGATTGGCTCAGCGAAATTCTGTGCAGCACCACATGAGCTGATATTGCAAGCGCTTGCAGGGATCTCACGTAAATCAAGCGACCAGCCGGGAAAAGTATGCTTTCAAGATCTCCTCTGAACGAATCAAGCGCAGGCAAAGCGAAAGGATCGGGGAGGGAGTATTTTGTCATCCTGGAGGATGGTGATTCCCTGTCGTCTTGGAGGAAAAAAGGTACAGAAAAAGGTACAGGAAAAAGAAAAGGTCACAGAATAATCTCTGTAACCTATTGTTTTTACTGGAGCCGGCGATGGGATTTGAACCCGCGACCTGCTGATTACGAATCAGCTGCTCTGCCACTGAGCTACGCCGGCTTGAATGTTGAGAGGCTCATAGCATGGAGTTCAACCTATGTCAAGCTGGGGACCAGGCCGGCAGTGCTGGTATGTTGAATTTCTTGACAAGGGGAACATTGTCATTGATAAATACACGCGCTTGGCAGAGGCTGGACCAGGCGAAGTGGTATTGGCGTGGCTGAGAGGTCCCGACAGTCCAGAGAGATGGACCTGGAGAGCAGGCACGGTCTGCACTCAGACGTTGTCCCGGCAGTCTTTTCAGCGGTCACCCTCGCGAAAGCGGTGTTTTGGCAAAGCTTCGCGGAACCTGGGTTCATGGCTTTGCAGGAATGACGAGGAGGGATTGTTGTATAGCTTTACACTCACTCAAACGGATGGCTGGTTTGCAGGTTGCCTGCTTGAATAGGTCCTAATGGTGCAGGAGTTCACCGCATGTGTTTCAGGATAGGAGTGGCTTTCTGGGGGGTGCTCATTGGCAGCCTACTGTGCTCAAGTGTAAGCTTTTCGCAGGTCGTCCAGGGGGGGCGCCGCCCCCCCCGTGGCAAAATCCAGGCCCTGCGCAAACCGGCGTCATCTCTTCTCCCGAACCGGCCGTCATAACGAACCAGGGGCCTCCAGCAACCCTCCCTTATTACCCAAGCATGCCGTATCCAACAACCGGGCCGGCTCCTGCCCAGCCTGCGGTTTCGACTGCGTCACCTTCTGTGGTGGGGCAGCCTTCCTACGGGCAGTTGACGCCCACGCAGGCAACTGAGTTGTCGCCCATTGAACAGTACGTTTCAGGCAAAATCCCCCAGACTCTTACCTTTGACATCAAGCAGTTCGGTTACGATCTGTTCTTTTCGAGTCAGGCGCCAGCGCCTTCCCAGGGATCTCTTGGTCAAAGTGTGGTCCCTCAGGGAGGAACTCCCCAGGGCTATGCTGCTCCCGGAGTGATTCCTCCCGGTAGCGTTTCTCCCAGTGGTGTTTCCCAGGGGGTACCCTCCCAGGCTTTGCCTCCCCAGGGAGGTGCTCCTCAGGGAGCGGTCCCCCAAGCGGCTCCCTATCAAGGGTATATTCCTCAGGGAGCGGTCCCCCAAGCGGCTCCCTATCAAGGGTATATTCCCCAGGGGGCAGTCTCTCCGACGGTTCCTGCACAGGGGACCATGCCCCAGGGAGCAGTTCCCCAGGGCTCAACTTATCAGGGGATACCTCCCCAGATATATGCCCCCCAGAGCATGCCCGGGCAGGGAACTGTCCCCCAGGGCGGGATTCCCCAGGCACCAATTACTCCGGGGCCACCCGCCCCTTCGGGACCGGCGCCAACCATGCCCAGTTCTCGAAGCGTTGCTTTGGGAATGCCCTCTTCCAATGTTCCCGTCGGTCCTGATTATGTCATCGGGCCGGGCGATGAGGTTCGCATCGCGGTGTGGGGAAGCATCGAGGGGTCGTGGAACACCGAAGTGGATCGGGATGGCAACGTCAACGTCCCCAAGATTGGGACTATCGGCGTCACCGGGCTCAATTTTCAGGAATTGAAGGACGTTCTCCAAAAGGAATTATCGAAATATTTTAAAGACTTTCAGATGAACGTGACGATGGGGACCCTGAGGACGATGACTGTCTACGTGGTGGGGAATGCGCAGTCCCCTGGGGCCTACTCGGTTTCGTCTCTGTCCACGATCATCAATGCCCTGGTGGTGGCGGGAGGGCCGAGCAAAGCCGGAACCATGAGGGACATTCAGCTCAAGAGGAAAGGGGAAATCGTCGGCCATCTTGATCTCTACGATTTTTTGATTAGTGGTGATAAGACCAGAGACCTGAGACTGCTGCCTGAAGACGTCATCTTTATCCCCCCCATTGGGCCGATTGTGGGTGTTGCCGGGAACGTGGACCGGCCTGCCATCTACGAAATGAAGGGCAGAGTAATGCTGTCCGAAGGGATAAAAATGGCGGGAGGGGTTACCGCTGCGGCCCACCTGCAGCGCGTACAGGTGGAACGGGTTTTCCAGAGGCAGACGAAGATCATTGTCGATGTCAATTTCGAAAAGTTCAAAGGAAAGCAGGATATCCCCCTTCATGGCGGCGATATCGTCAAGATCTTCCCTATTGTTCCTTTGGTGACGAATAAGGTTGTGCTGCAGGGAAATGTCAGGAGACCGGGCGAATATGAATGGAGACCCGGAATGCGCGCCAGAGACATTCTCCCCCACGGCGACAGCCTGCTCCCGGATACCTTCCTCGACTATGCGCTGATTACCAGGCTGGTTCCCCCCGACAACCATCAGGAATACCGATCGATCGACTTGGGGGCGGTCCTGTTCCGGGGCAACGACCAGAACAACATCCCCCTCGAACCCTACGATGTCGTGACGGTCTTCAACAAATGGGAGATGGTGCCCAAAGAGAAAGTGCGCATTACCGGCGCGGTCAATAAGCCGGGTGAGTTTGATTTCCGACCGAACATGAAACTGTCGGACCTGTTGAAGCTTGCGGGGGGGGTGAACAAATACGCCTACCGCTCCCAGGCTGAACTCACGCGGGTGACGCCCATGTCTTCCGGTCCGTTAACCCAGCAGTTGGTGATAAACCCCGAAGAGGCTCTGGCGGGAAATCCCGAGGAGGATGTCTCTTTGCAGGGCGATGATTACATCTTTGTCAAAACCGTCCCGGATTGGCACCTGTATCGAACGGTGAGCATCTCGGGCGAAGTCAGATTCCAGGGGAATTATGCGCTCACCAAAGGCGAAAGGCTATCCTCGGTTTTGGAACGAGCGGGAGGGTTCACCGACAAGGCTTATCCGAGAGGGGCGGTGCTGACTCGGTTCAGCCTCAGAAATGCGCAGCAACAGCAGCTTAGCGATATGATTGCCAGGTTGCAGCAAGAGCTCATGGCGACGTCGGCTGCAGCAGTGGCGGGAGCTACGGACCCCGATGATGCGAAGGTCGCCGTCGCCGAAACCAAACAGAAACAGGCCTTTTTGGATGGAATGAAACAAATTAAGGCAACCGGTCGCATGGTGATCAACGTCGAGGAGGCGAGAAGATTAAAATCAGGCGCACTGGATGTGGAAATGGAGGATGGGGACATGCTGACCATCCCCACCAACCCCCAAACCGTCCAGGTGATTGGTTCGGTCTACAACCAAGCTAACTTCGTTTTCATACCGACAAAGGATTATTCCTACTACATCGACCGGGCCGGCGGATTTAACAGAGCAGCCGACAAGAGCCAGGTTTATATCGTAAAGGTTGACGGCTCAACGATTACCCCCGGTTCGGGTCTTTTCTGGAATACCAGTGCTAATCAGTGGGAAACCGGTTCGCCTGGTCTGGTCGAAGCGGGAGACACCATCGTCGTGCCGGCCCAGCTCGAGAGAATTGCCTGGTTGCGCAATATTAAAGACCTGAGCCAGATTCTATACCAGGCAACGCTCGGAGGAGCAGTGGTTTGGAAGCTCTTTCAATGAGCTTCGGGGCCTAGCTGGTCTACAAAGGTAATGGCCATGAAGGCGATGATTCTTGCCGCGGGATTGGGAACCCGCCTGCGCCCGCTTTCATCAGTGCGCCCCAAGGTTCTGACGCCGGTTGGAGGCTTGCCTGTTCTTGACTTCTGGGTGAGGCGTCTTCACCACGCCGGCTTTGAGGCGGTTGTGATCAACGCTCACCACCTTCAGGAACAGTTGGTGGATGCTGTCCATGGCAAGACCTGGCCGATCCCTGTGCGGGTCCAGGTGGAACCGGCACTGCTGGGGACTGGCGGGGGGATTGCCAATGTGCTTCCGTTCTTTCAGGGAGAACCCTTTCTGGTCATCAACGGCGATATCCTGTGCGATGTCCCGCTCCGTGATCTTATCAGACGCTTCCTCGATTCCGGCGCCTCAGCCGGTCTCCTCATGCACGACTGTCAGGAATTCAATAATGTGGCAGTGAACGCTCAGGGGTTGATTATAGGTTTTGGGCGAGAGGCGGTCGACCTTGTGAAGGCGAGCCCCCATCGAAAAAGCCTCGCCTTCACGGGGATGCACGTTATCTATCCCGAAGTCATGGATGGATTCCCGCCAGGCCAGCCGGGGGACATCCTGACCGTCTACCGGAGGATGATCCTGGCCGGGTCGCCCCCGCTGGCCCTCACCATGCCCGGCCTTTTCTGGCGCGAGACGGGTTCGCTTGAGAGCTACCGCAGGCTGCACCAGGAGCTTGGCTTTCTCGAAGAAGATGCCGTCCCTCCGCTCCCAACCGGAAAGAGCATTCTGATTGACCCTGACGCTGAAGTCTCCCCGGATTCATACCTGATGGGATACGTCTCGATTGGCGCCGGATCACGGGTCAGGAGGGGGTCGAAATTGGAGAACACGATCCTCTGGGATGACGTTGAGGTGCGGGCGGGAAGCCGCCTCCGCAACTGTGTGGTCGCTGATGGCGTAGTGGTCTCAGGAGAACACGATAACGAGATTCTCACGGGATTGCCGCAGTGACTGCTCATGCGGCGTTTGATCAAGATCTGTCCCACGTGATTGCCGAGATCACCCGTACCGGCGCTTTTTTCCAGGACCTGCCTGAGGTTGAAGCGCTTGTTGGCGATGGTTCAGAAAGGCGGTTCTTCCGGGTGCGAAGCCAGGCCCGCCATGCAGTGGTGCTGGTCTCCCCGCGCCGGAAACACGATGGTATGGATGAAAATGATTCTTATTGGGCCATTGGGAATCACCTCTACCAGGGCCGCGTACCGGTGCCCCGGATTTATTGGGCCGACGTTGCTCGAGGCTATTTTCTGCTGGAAGATTTGGGCGACTTCCACCTGCAGGCTTATGCCAGGCGGTGGCGCCGGAACCTTTTTCCCGTGTATCGGCGAGTCGTGCACCTCCTGGTTCATCTGCACCGCCGTGCCATAACCGGCTTCGAGCCCGGCTACTGTTTCGACAGCGTCGCCTACGATCCGGCATTTGTTTACAGCCGGGAGCTCGAGTACTTTCGGGAACGCTTCCTCAATGGTTTTCTCGGCCTTGAAACCGGTCCTGACGACCTGCGCCGGGATTTTCAAAACATTGCCGAAGCGGCCGGGGATGCCTCACTCGCGCATGTGATCCACAGGGACTTTCAAAGCCGCAACATCATGATCCGGGGGCAGGCTCTGCGGTTGATCGACTTCCAGGGAATGCGCTTTGGTCCGCCGGCTTATGATCTGGCTTCGGTGCTGATCGATCCGTACGTCGGCATCTCCCCCATTCTCGAAAGTAAGGCGGTTGCCCTCTACTGGTCGGAAGCCCGTGCGTTCCTGGGCTGTTCTTTCCGGGATTTCATGGAGACTTATGGAGTGGTCAGGCTTTCCCGGAATCTCCAGATTCTTGGAGCCTACGGCTATCTCGGAGTAGTTAAGGGTAAGCAGGACTTCTTGGGATATGTACCGCAGGCCTGGACTCAGCTCCATGGCTGGCTGAACAGCCCGGTTGGGGGCAGGTTTCCGGCCCTTCGGAAGCTGGTCAAGCGGCTCCAGCGCGCGCAGCTCCCGGCGCTCACCGGCGTGGACGGTGAGAAAGTTTTTCGTGACAAATACTGGATAAAAGGCTAAAAGCCTCAGTCGTCTGACTGAGAACCTGATTAATGCGAGGAGAACTGCACCATGGCTTCAAAAACTCAAAAAACGGATAAGATTCGGAATCGCAAGGCCCGCGCGAACAAAACCAATGTCAAAGTCAACGAGAAACGTTTGCGGAACAACCTTGAGGTCCTGGAAAGAATCTCTGAGTCGAAGGCATAACGCGAACTCAGCGGAAGAAGGCCCGGTTGGGCACGAACATCTTTCCGGGGTTGAGGATATTGAGCGGATCGAGAGCGGTCTTGATCCGCCACATGGCCTGATAGCCTTCGGCTCCGATCTCCCATTGAAGAAATGGGGATTTGGTGATGCCAATCCCGTGTTCTCCGGAAAGGGTGCCGCCGAGCTCAAGCACGATCCGAAACAGTTCCTCAACAGCCTTTTCAGACCTTCTGAGTTCGTCTTCGTTATCCCGGTCCAGCATAATATTGGTATGGATGTTGCCGTCTCCTGCGTGACCAAAGCAGACGATGGTGAGGGCGTACTTTTCTGCCAACTGTTGGATGGCGCGAATGAGGGCTGGAATCTGGGTGCGCAGAACGGTAACGTCCTCATTGATCTTCCCCGGCCTGATCTGGCCGAGAGCCGGTGATACTGCTCTGCGAGCCTTCCACAGCCGCTCGCGCTCGGTTTCAGAACGGGCAATTTCCACCTCCGACGCCCCGCATTGACGGCAAATCTCGCCAATCTTTTTCATATCGTCATCGAGCAGGCTTTCACGCCCGTCCACTTCGATCAGGAGGATGGCATCGGCGTGGATGGGCAATCCCATTTGCAGGTAGCTTTCGACCACTTTGATGGTAGCCTGGTCCATGAGCTCAAGGGTTGAAGGGATGATGCGTTGTCTGCTGATTGCGGACACGGTTTGGGCCGCCGCTTCGAGTTTCGGGAAAACAGCCATGGCGGTCCGCACGCTTTCCGGCGCCGGTACCAGGCGGAGGTTGATCTTGGTAAAGACCCCCAGCGTGCCCTCGGAGCCGACGAGCAGGCGGGTGAGGTCATAGCCGACCACGCCCTTGGCCGTCTGCGTTCCGGTGCGGAGGATCGAGCCCGTGGGCAGAACGGCCTCCAGCCCCAGCACGTAGTCGCGGGTCACTCCGTATTTGACGGCTCGGGGACCTCCTGCGCACATGGCAACGTTGCCTCCCAGGGTGCAGAATTGCAGACTTGCCGGATCAGGGGGATAAAAGAGCCCGTGCTGGAGTACCAATTTCTGAAAGTCCCCTGTAATTACTCCTGGTTCCACGATCGCCAGCAAATTGTCGGGATCGATTTCGAGGACCCGGTTCAGGCGGGTGAGCGCCATCACGAGACCTCCGTTCCAGGGAACCGCGGCGCCCACGATACCGCTTCCGGCTCCCCGAGGAAAAACCGGAAAACGATATCGGTTTGCCAGTTTGAGAAGAGCCGCCACTTCTTCAACGTTTCCCGGAAAAGCCACCGCCTCGGGGGTAGCTTGAAGTTTGCTGGCGTCATAGCCGTAGCAGTGCAAATCTTCCGTGGCCGTGAGGGTGTTGGTGGTCCCCACAATGCGGCTGATTTCTTCAAAGGGAAAGGAATGCTGATCCATAATGTCTTTACCGTCCCCTGCCGGGTCCTTCGTTTCGGGAGCAGACATCCATCATACAACGAGCGGGAGGAAGAGCGAATGGAAAAGATGCGCCATTTTCATGTGGTGTGCCTTCGGCGATCCCGCGAGTGGTCTCAAGACATCCCTTGACCGATCATTTTTGCCTGTGTTATTGCCATAATAACAAATTCCGGTGAATGAAGCGAGACATGGAGGATGTGGGTGGGCGAGAAACGGCGACGGGTGCTGATTGTGGATGATGATGAGGGGGCGAGAGATTCACTGGAAGTTATCTTGGAGGAGTCCTACGACGTTGAAGCTGTAGGTGATGGCCTGAGCGCTTTGTCGCGCATTCGGGAAACGCACTTTGACGTGGTGCTCCTCGATGTCAACATGCCCGAAGTGGGTGGTCTTGAAGTTTTGAAGCAGATCAAAGGTCACGACGAGGCCATCGAGGTGATCATGGTGTCTGCTGCTGACCGTGCGCGCGAAGCGGCAATATCGATCAAGTCCGGGGCCTACGACTACATCACCAAACCTTATGAACCGGAAGACATCCTGGATGCTGTTGAGAAGGTCTTGCGGCGGCATGCCCTGCACCGCCCCGGACCGCGCTCGTATGCGGATGTAGGCTTGGACCTCGGCTTCATGAAGATCATCAGTCAAGCCGAGAATATGCAAGCGGTTTTCGAAGTCGTCGAAAAAGTTGCGGGCACCTCAAGCAATGTCCTGATTACGGGAGAAAGCGGTACCGGCAAGGAACTGATAGCTCGTGCCCTCCACGCCTGCAGTCCTCGAAGGCAGAAGCCTTTTGTGGCCATCAACTGTGCCGCCATTCCACCTGAGTTGATCGAAAGTGAGCTCTTCGGACATGAGAAAGGCGCATTTACGGGAGCTTATGCCCGCAATGTCGGTAAGTTTGAATACGCCCATGGGGGCAGTATTTTTTTGGATGAAATTTCAAGCCTTCGCCTCGAATTCCAGGCAAAACTGTTGCGGGTGCTTCAAGAGCGGGAATTCACACGGGTGGGCAGCCATCAGACGATCAAGGTGGACGTCCGCGTCATCGCTGCGACCAGCACCTTGCTGGAACTGCTGGTCAAGGAAAAGCTGTTTCGGAGCGATCTCTTTTTCAGGCTCAACGTTATTCCCATTCAACTCCCGCCCCTTCGTCTTCGCAAGGGAGATGTCCCGTTGTTGACGGGGTTTTTTTTCGAGAAATTCTGCCGTGCTCTGGGCAAGCAGATCAAAGGGATAAATCCCGATGCCATGGAAGTTCTGGAAGCCTACCCCTGGCCCGGGAATGTCAGAGAGTTGGAGAACCTGATCGAACGATTGGTGGTGCTCGGTGCTCCCGATGAGTGGATCTGCGAAAGCGACCTTCCTTTTGATCTTCTGATTCACGAGGAGGGCGCAGCGCTCCCCGGCCCCCAAGAAGCCCCCATCGACCTGGGCCTTCTTCGAGCGCGACAACAGTTCGAGCGGGCCTACATCCTGCGGGCTTTGCATCGGTGTCGATGGAACCAAACGGATACGGCACGGCTTCTCAAAATTCACCGCAATACCCTTATCCAGAAGATCAGAATCCTGGAGTTGCGCTCCCAGAGCGATGAGTGATGAGCGGCCTTGATGTGATGATCGCTCGAAGGCCTGACAATCTTAATGCTCAGCAAAGGTTCCCGGTAGCACAGGTCATCATTGTCACTGCATAGGAATGTGTGCATAGCCCACTATGATATGCAGATAGGCTCAAACGCCAGCTTCTTTATTCCTTAGAGCAAGTCCAGTTCTCTTCCGTGACACGACTCTGTGCACTTGTCTTGCGTCGGTTTCGGCATCCTATCTGCCATAAATAAAGTATAATATTTAAATAACAACTAGTTGTGGATAATGGCGCGACTGCTTTTCAGGTTGGTACGCGGTTTGCTCTGTTAGTAAGTCGAAACGAAAGCAAACATAAGGATGCTGATTATAATTAAATTCTACCATCAATCGACACAAGGGGAACTCATTATGAAAAAGTTTATCGTACAGCTTATTGTGATTGGTTCTATGATTGCAGCCTATGCTCTGCCTGTTTTGGCGGGCGGGGGTGGTGGTCCCTAGTTCTAAAACGGCAACATATTTAAGCCTGTTACCCTGGAGAGAGCACGAGTCAGTTGGTTCGTGCTTTTTCTTTTTTTACAGTCTGGAGAAAAGGCTGTAAGATAAAAGTTGGTTCCACCTGGAATGCCAGATCCCGCACATGAAAGGCGCGGCAAGATGAGCTGTTTCCGATTGTTTGCCAGTATCGTAGCCTTCCTTGTTCTGCTGAATGCTTGGGATGTGGCGCGCAGTGCTTGGGGGCAAACCGAACGAGAAGTTGTGGCAGAAACGGGGCCTCAGCCTGGGGGCGTGTACCACCTCCCGCTCATGAATGCTCCCCCGACGCTCGATCCCGCATCCATTGAAGATAATTATGGTCTGCGGGTCGCTCAGCAAATCTTTGAAGGCTTGGTGCAATTCAGCCCGGAGCTTTTCATCATCCCTGGGCTGGCACAAAACTGGCGGATGGAGGAGGGTGGCAGATTATACCGATTCTTTCTCCGTCCCAATGCGCGATTCCATAACGGTCGCCCGGTTACCTCACAGGATGTGATCTTCTCCCTGAGTCGTCTGATTCGCATGGATCCTCGACCCACGATTCTGCCCCATTTGCTGAGGATCAAAGGGGCGCAGGACTACCGGGAGAAGAAGAGTGAGCTGGTCGTCGGTATTTATGCGGAAGACGATTATTCCGTGGTGGTGCGGTTGGATGAACCTTATGCCCCGTTACTGGCGGCTCTCGGCATGTGTCAGGCGAAGATTGTCCCGCGGGAGGAAGTGGTGCTCAAAGGCAGCGCGTTTGGCCGAAACCCGATTGGCAGCGGGCCCTTTCAGCTGGCTTCCTGGGAGGGAGAGCGCTTGATCCGGCTCCAGCGGTTTGCTGATTATCATGGCGGTCCCCCTTTTCTTCAAGAAATCCAATTTCTCGTCTACGCCGGTGGCAGAATTGATGAGATCCTATCAGATTTTCAAAGTGGGAAGCTTGAAGAAACACCAGTCTACTGGCAATTTCGGGAGAAGCTCAAGGAAAACAAGATGCTGCAATGGGTGCACCGACCCTCCTTGAGTCTTCTCTTTTATGGCATGAACTGCCGGCATCCCGCCTTGGGGAACCCACTTCTGAGAAAAGCTCTGGCAGCGGCCATCGATCGGGAGAAGATCGTCTCCGAGGTCTACAAGAGACAATTCGAACCGGCCACCTCCCTTTTACCGCCAGGAATGCCAGGTTATCAGCCCCAGAGCGGGCGGTGGCGCTACGACTTGGAACTGGCCAGGAACCTGGCGAAACAGGTTCTTGGGACCGGCGAGAACGCGGGGGTGACGATCGAGGTGGTTTCCAACAGCCAATCCCCCCTGGCGCAGGCGGAGTTGCAGTTGGTGCGTGAAGCGTGGGGGCAGTTGGGAGTCAACGTGGTAACCAAATATATCCCTGACTGGTCGCAGTTTGAACAGTATGTCAAATCCGATGCGCTGCAGGTCTATCGGTATGCCTGGATGGCGGACATGCCCGATCCCGACAATTTTTTGCAGCCTCTGTTGGCTTCCACTTCACAGATCAACTTCATGCGGTACCGGAGCGAAGGCCTGGACTCGCTTCTTGGCAAAGCGAGCCAGATCGCGGACCCGCTTGAAAGGGCCGGACTCTATCAGCAGATGGAGGAAATGGTTGCCGAGTCGGCGCCTCTTATTCCCCTCTTCTATTTGAGTGTTGACCGTGTTTTCCAGCCATCTGTGCGCGGTGTTGAGGTGAGTGCTTTGGGAGAAGATTCGGTATCTTTCCTCCGCGTGTGGCTGAAGGCTCCGTCCGAACCGTGATGTCCCCTCTCGATCAGACTATGCCCGATCAGCTTTCCGCGCGCAGCCCTTTATCTGAACGCCGCTTCATTCCCCTGCGTTATCGTTTCATCTTCCTGGCTTCCTGTTTGTTGCTGCTGCTTTTGGGAACGCTTGGTTTCATTCTGATCAGCCATCAGAGTGTTGCGATCCGGGAGCAGTTGGAGCGAAGGGGCCTGGCGGTGGCTCAAAGCCTCGCCGCCACCTCGAAAGCTTCTTTGGCAACCTACAACTACATTGCCCTGGAACAAACGGCCAACCAAACCCAGAAAGATGATTCCGATGTAGTGTATGTAATCATCCACGATAAGGAAGGACGTGTGGCAGGGTACAGTGGCAGGGCGGACCTCCAGGGAAAATTCTTGCATGACGTGATCAGCGAGACGGCCCTGGCGGCTGAACAGTCACTCACACAGGTGGCGAAGTGGGGCTCTGAGGAGTTGCCGATTATGGATATCGCGGTACCGGTATTCATTCCCGGCTCCGATCACCGCTGGGGCATGTGCCGTGTGGGATTGACTCTAGAGCCCATGTATCAGCAGATTCGTCAGACGCAGCTCATCATTGCCGGCATTGGCTGTGTCGCCCTGCTGTTTGGAATCTTGATTTCCAACTGGGTTGCACGGAGGATCACGCGTCCCTTGGGGCAATTGATGAATGCCACCATCGAGGCGGCCAATGGCAATCTGTCCCAGCAGATTGATGTGGAAACCGGAGATGAAGTTGAAATTCTGGCCTCGAATTTCTCGACCATGATGCGGGAAATTCTCGCCCAACAGCAACAATTGGAATTGCAGCTGTCGGAGATCAGGCGGTTGCAGCTTTATACGGAAAAACTGCTCACCACGATGAGCGATGGGTTGCTTTCCATAAACAAAGAGGGGAACGTTGCCGCGATTAACCCCGCCGCGTGCAGGATCCTTGGCATCCCGCCCGGCGAAGGTGTGGACCAGGGTGCGTCGCTGCTGCTGGAACAGGTTCCGGGAGTGCTTTCTTATGTTGAAGGGGTGTTGCGGGACTCCCGGGGGGGCTCAACAGGAACTGCGGATCCGCCAGGGAAACGAAGATCAGATCATTTTGGCGAATTCCAGTCTGCTCATGGACACCGAAGGGCAACCCCTGGAAGTGATCACCAACCTGCACGATATTACCGAACTGAAGCGCCTTGAAGCCCGTATCCGCCAGTCGGAGCGATTGGCGGCGTTGGGCACTCTGGCGGCAGGGATGGCGCATGAGATCAGAAACCCGCTTTCCGCTATCAAAACTTTTGTACAGCTGCTTCCCAGGAAAACGGGCAGGCCGGATTTCCTGGAGAAGTTCAATCGAACAGTGCCACGGGAACTGGAACGGATCAATCGCCTCATCGATGATCTCCTCGAGCTTTCAAGGACGCCCAAGTATCTGTTCAAGTCCATGGACCTGCTGCCACTCTTGCTGGAGACTTTGGAGTTTTTCGAACCCGAAATGCAGGTCAACAACATCCACCCTGTGACCAATCTGGCGCCCGACTTACCTCCCATCCTGGCCGACTCGGATCAACTGCTCAAAGCCTTTCACAATCTCTTCAGGAATGCCATCCAGGCCATGCCCAATGGTGGTCAATTGACGGTTGAGGGCTATCGTGAGGCGGAGGGGAATCTCGACCGCCCCATGTCAAGCACCCAAGAGGACTGGATTTTACTCACCTTTACCGATACGGGGATTGGCATCCCCTCAGAAACGACCAGGAGCATTTTCAATCCTTTCTTCACCACGAAGGACCGGGGGACTGGTTTGGGCCTTGCCATCACCCACAAGGTCATCACCGAACATGGAGGACACATTGAGGTCAGCAGTCGAGTCGGGGAGGGCAGTTCTTTCATCATCCATCTTCCGGTTTATCGCGAAAAGCCTCTGCGGGTTCTCCACTGACCACGGTTGCGTATATTTTGCCCTCCAAGCTGTGCAATAGTTGTACCGAGCTTCCGGGCCCTCCCACCCTCCATCCTTTTGCCTGTCCTCATTCTCCGCTGCCACAGCGGCGTTCACTCCGACTTTGGCATTCTTTTTGAGTATTAGTCACTTCCGGGGCGCATCCGTGTATGCAGGCCAACTGCTCATGGTTGCAGCACAGGAACGAGGGCACAATAAAAAGGTGCAAAAGGCCGGCGTGGTCTTTCGGATATGGCAGGGTTAAATGGATGGAGGGCAAGCAAATGAACAGAGAACATGAGGAATCGATTTTTGTGGTGGATGACGACCAGGGGATCCTGGATTCGTTTGATGCCATGCTGGGAGATGATTATCCCGTCACCATGGTAAACAGCGGCAACAAGGCTGTCCAGCTGCTGCGCGAATACAATCCCCGGCTGCTTTTTCTGGACATCAAGATGCCGGGCATGAGCGGCATCGATCTTTTGAAGTGGATCCACGAACGGGACATGGCTACGAAGGTAGTAATTGTTACCGCTCTGCCCCAGGACGACTATGAACAAATGGCTCAGCAATACGGAGTTTACAGGTATCTGCGCAAGCCCCTTGATGTGGACGAAGTAGAAGGTGTCACACGGGCTGCCCTTCATTGAGATTGTCTCACTGATGACCTGCTAGGGGCCGAGCTGGGGCATGTCCTGAACAGAATGTCCCACCAACCCCGGTTCCTGGGAAGCACGCCATTTTGAGGAGATGTGGAACATCTTGAAGAAAGGCATTCGCAATGCACGATACGCCCATTTTGCTCATCGATGACGAAGATTCAGTGCTGGAGGGAATTGGGGAATTCCTGGAGGATGAAGGGTACCGGGTTTTCAAGGCTTCGGACGGGAGCTCGGGGCTCCAGGTGTTTCGTTCGGTGAAGCCCGATCTGGTCATGACGGACCTGCGTATGCCTGGAATGTCAGGAATCGAGCTCATCAAAGAGATTCGCAAACTGAGAGAGAGCACGCCCATCATTGTGTTTACCGGCTACGGTTCTCTCGACACGGCAATTGATGCCATCCATCTCAGGGTCTTTGATTTTGTCACCAAGCCCGTCGATTTGGATGCTCTCAAAGATATCCTCGACCGGGCGCGAAGAAACCTCAAGGTGGCCCGCCACGTGCAAGATGAAATGCTGGGTCTGAGGGAACAGTTGGTTTCCTTTCAGACGCGACTTCAGGAACAACTAGTGAGATTCTCCGAGGTCGAGCCCCTGATTCAAACGGGGAGGCTTTTGGCTGGAATACTGCACGATTTAAACAACCCCCTCATGCACATCATGGGGCAGACCGAGTTTTTGCAGATGGTCCATCCGGAGATCGAGAACCTGACGGTTATTCAGGATCAGGCACGACGCATGGGGAAGATCGTCTCCGCAATCATGCAGAGACTGAAATCATCCCAGAGTCGACGGTTGGAATGGATTCAGGTGAATAAGCTTCTGGAGGAAGAGGTTTTCTTCATGGAGTGCCAGCCTTTTTTCAAGTTCGAGATTGAAAAGGAATGGCAACTTGAAGATAATCTCCCGCTGGTGAGAGGGATTCCTGCAGAATTGAATCAGGTATTTGGAAACATCATTCGTAACGCTGCTGAGGCCATGATTGAGCAGCCGAAAAAGCGGTTGACCATCAAGACCGCCCGTGATGCTGCGGGTATCCAGGTGTGTATACAGGATACTGGTCCAGGGATCCCCCAGCATCTGCAGCACAGGGTCTTCGAGTCGTTTTTCAGCACCAAGAGTACCGGTTCGACGATGATGGGAAGTATGGGGATGGGAATCGGGCTCTATTACTGCAGAGAACTGATTCACCAGTATGGCGGGCAGATCGAAATGGTCAGCGAACCTGGTGCCGGCGCAACGTTTATTGTGCATCTTCCAACCTGCTCGGAGGACGCGATTTCCGAGGGGCGAAGAAGCGTGGTGTAAGGGAAGAGGCAAAAGATGGGATCTGAGGGCGTCCAGCTTGGATGCGAGATACTCTGTGCGGACGCGCCGGCCTGGCTTGCTTCTCGACGTCTGGGACTGCTGGCAAATCAAGCGTCCGTAGACCGCTCATTTGCTCCTACCAGCAGGCTGCTTGTAAGGCATGGAGGCAATCTCACGTGTTTGTTCTCCCCGCAGCACGGGTTTTACGCCGAAAAACAGGCGAACATGCAGGAGTCGGGAGATAGTAAGGACACGATCTTGCACCTTCCTATCTTCAGCCTGTATGGTGCAGTGCGGGAACCCTCCTCTCACATGCTGGAGAAGATCGATGTCCTTTTGGTCGATTTGCAGGATGTGGGGACCCGGGTCTACACTTACAGCACCACCATGGGGCTTTGCATGGAAGCGGCTGCGCGCCTTGGGGTCAAGGTAGTGGTGCTCGACCGGCCGAATCCCATCAATGGTGAACTGGTCGAGGGCAATATTCTTAAGGAGGACCAACGGTCTTTTGTGGGGCGTTATCCCCTGCCGATGCGTCATGGCCTGACCCTTGGGGAACTGGCCCGCTATCTGGTAGCCCACTGCAACATTGACTGTGATTTGGAAGTCATTCCCATGAGGAACTGGCGAAGAAAGGACTGCCACCCGGAGACCAACCTTGCGTGGGTCTTTCCTTCACCCAATATGCCGACCTGGGAAACTGCTCTCCTCTATCCCGGCATGGTCCTCCTGGAAGGCACCAACATCAGTGAAGGACGAGGGACGACCCTGCCTTTCCAGATCTTTGGCGCGCCTTTCCTCGATCTCAAGAGGCTCGAAGAGGTTCTTGGCAACGCTGACCTCGAGGGGGTTTTTTTTCGGCCCGTCTGCTTTGAACCCGTTTTTGACAAATGGGCAGGGCAGACGTGTTACGGATTTCAAATTCATGTCACAGACCGTGAAGTTTTCCGGCCCTACCGGCTGGGCTTGATTTTGCTGCAAGCGCTTTATCATGCCCATAAAGATGATTTCAAATGGTTGCCTCCCCCGTATGAGTATGAATGGCACAAGCTGCCCATTGACATTCTCCTGGGTGACGGCACCCTCAGGCATGAGATCGAAAAGGGGAGTGCCGTTTGCAGCCTGGAAGCTGCCTGGAAGGAGGAACTGGCGGCATACCGGGAGGACACGGCCGATTGCCTGCTCTATCAGTGAAGCAAGCGGCCGATACGATTCCACCGAAGGTAGCCCTGGGTGGGGGACAGAGCGAGTTCGCCATCGCTGTTGAAGGACCAGTAAATGATGAAGGCTTTCCCCCTTAACTCAGAGACATCGACAAATTTCCAGAACCGGCTGTCGTAGCTTTCGTCTCGGTTGTCTCCCATGACGAACAGGGAATGGGGGGGAACTACGAGGGCTTCCATGTTATCCCGGTTGCTGGCACTCGCGGGCAGAACCCTGCTGTCGCTGTGGACGGCGTAAGGTTCCGTAAGGATTTGTTCGTTGACAAATACCTGCTTTCCTTGGATCCTTACTGTGTCTCCAGGCAGGCCGATCACGCGCTTGATGAAATCTTTCGAGGGGTCGACGGGATAACGGAAGACCACAATGTCCTGGCGTTCCGGAGTGCTGATCGGGATGATTTCATTGTTCCAATAGGGGAGCCTGATCCCGTATATGAACTTATTGACCAGAATGTGGTCCCCAACAAGCAGCGTTGGTTTCATGGAACCTGAGGGTATTTTGAACGCTTGAATCACAAAAGCGCGGATCACCAGAGCCAGCAGAAGAGCGATGATAATGGCTTCAGCGTAGTCGCGCAAAACGCTTTTGGAGAGGCTCTTTTTTTCACTGTTGTCAGTTGTGAGTTGCACGGTATACTCCTGTTCGCGGAGGATCGTAGTGAATGGCTTTTACTCTTAAGGGTTCCTTGCCTATTTGCATCCGGGGATGGTAAAGTAGAATTGTGTCAAGTTGTCAATGAAAACCTTCTTCCAATTTTCCTTCCGGAGCCTGTTTTGAGCGACGGAAACGATGGCTGTCGGCCGTTATTGCTGGTGTCCTGAGAACTGTTCATCATAGATCATTTTCTGCTGGCAGGGGAGTGTAGGGTCTCCGTGTTTAGGAAAAAGGGCAATTTAGTCGGGTTGGACATCGGGTCTCATTCCGTCAAAGTGGTGCAGCTTCATGTGCGTGATACCGGCCCGGTGTTGCTCAATTTTGGCATGGCAAGCCTTCCGGGGCAGTTGCGTGCCGAAGGTCGGACAACCAAGCCGGAGGCGGTGGCCGGCGTGGTGCTGGGGCTCATGCGAAACCTTGCAATCAAGGAAAAAATGGTTGCCGCTTCCGTCTCGGGCCATGAGGTCATCAGCAAGAAGGTCGAATTACCGATGATGACCGAGGATGAACTGGAGAACCGGATGCAGTTCGAACTGGGTCAGTTCATTCCCTACAGCATCAATGAAGTGGATGTCGACTACCAGATTCTCGATGTGGCCAAAGATCGCCCGAATTTTATGGAAGTCCTGCTGGTGGCAGCAAAAAAAGAGACGGTGAGCGATCACGCGAAACTCGTCAGGCTCTGCGGTCTGCAAGCGGCAGTGATCGATGTCGATTATTTTGCGTTGAGCAATGCCTTCGAGGCCATCTACGGATTTGAAGAGAAAAGCACTGCACTTATCGACATCGGTGCGAGCAAGGCCATCATGAATATCATATGCCGCGGTTTCCCGGTGTTCACCAGGGGGATTTCCATTGGTGGGTGGCAGATCACCGAGAGAATCGAGGAACGCTTCGGGATTCCGCTCGAAGATGCCGAACGTGTCAAACTGGGGGAGATTTCCCCTAAGGTGCGGCTGGAGGAACTCGAAGAGATCTTCGTGAGTGTTGTCCAGAAACTGGGTCAGTGAGTGTAGGCGGGCCATCAACCTGTTTCACACTAATTTCCCAGAATATCGCATCGCAGAGATTTTCCTCAGCGGCGGGTCCTGCCGAATTCCCGGATTGGACAAGGTATTCAAGGAACAGCTCGGGGCCGAAGTCAGCATTTTCAATCCTCTTGCCGGGCTGGAATACGACCCGCAAATGTTTGACCCGGCTTATCTCGACCATATCGGTCCGCAGATGGCCATCGCTTTTGGATTGGCATTGAGAAAGGCCAGAGAAAGATGATTCAGATCAATCTCTTGCCCCGGCGCGCCAAGAGACGAAAGGTCACCCACAGGCAGATATTCCTTGGCTATCTGGTGAGCCTTGCGCTGGCCTTGATCGTGATAGGGGTCATTTGGATTCTTCAGCGCAACGAGATCAGCGATTTGCAGGGGCGTCTTGCTCGAGTAGAAGAAGAAGTGCGCCAGTATGCCAAGTATGAAGCACTGCTCAAGGAAGTGACCCAAAAGAAAGCAGGTCATTGACAAGAAGCGTGAAATCATCAAGGACCTGCAACGCGATCGGGATACCCTGGTGCGCCTGATGGGTCTGATCAGCGCCGAGATCCCGGCCGACAAGATCTGGCTGGAAAGGTTGGTACAGTCGGCGAATTCGATGACGCTCAGCGGAGTCGCCATGAACAACGAGTCCATTGCCGAATTCATGAGAAATCTCGAATCATCGCCATACATCATCAAGGGAACAGTCAATCTCACGCATTCTCGTCAGACATTGATCAGCAACATGAAGCTCAGGGAGTTTCAAATAACCTATCAGTATGTGCCTTACTCACAAGTGCTCAAGATGCCCGGAAAAGAAGGGTCATGAATCTCGAACGCTTTTCCCTTGCAGCCATGGAGGACAGAGTTTCCTCCCTTACACCTCAGCAGAAGGTTCTGCTGTTCATGGGAACTTTCCTTTTTCTCGGGGCGGCATTCTACTTTTTTCAGTACCAACCCCAAACCGAAGTCATTGCCGGACTGCAGGGGAAACTTGCCGAACAGGAAAAACGCCTGATTTTCCTCAAGCAGGCTGCCGCCCAACTGCCTCAGCTTCAGGAGGAGCTTGCCAAGGCCGAAGAGGATTTCTCGCGCCTGTTGGCACTGCTCCCTGACCAAAAGGAAATCCCCGCCCTGCTGGATACGATTTCCCAGTTGGGGGCTCAGGTCGGCCTTGAAAACATCCTTTTCCAACCTCAACCGGAACAGCTGTTTGAATTTTACGCGATGATTCCCATTCGGCTTGACCTGGTGGCAAATTACCATACTCTGGGAGCCTTCTTTGACAGTCTGAGCAAGCTGAATCGGATTCTGAAGGTCGACAACGTGAACATAACGCGCCCCAAAGGCAGTCCTCTCTTGCAGGTAGGTTGCACCATTATTACCTATCGTTTTCTGGATAAGCCGGTCGAAGTGAAAGCTGACCCCAAGAAGAAATAACTTGGAGCAGTTTTGAGGACGACCGTGTGGCAGCCTGGGGTGGGCAGTATTTTTTGGGGGACCTGGTAACCCTTCTTGGGTGGGAAGGGCCAACCGAGACATGCATTCCATCCTCTGGTTCCCTTTGGGTGAGGAGGGCAGGGGGCATACCAACTAACGGAGGGGTCATGCGACATTTTGGAGCACAAGTGCTCAAGTTCTTTGCCGTCCTCTCAATCGCTCTGGTCTGCTCGAGATGTGCTGAGCCGGGCCCCCTTGGGAGTGGCGCAGGGGCAGGTCTGCCAACGTCGGTCCAGGGGCGTGCGCCGGGTGCTCTAGACATGCCGGGGACGAAAGCGGCAAGAGCCGACCAGATCCTTGATCTGCGGGTGGATGACTCCCCGGAAGCTATTCTGGTAAGAATCACGGGGAACGGTTCCCTTCAGGATTATGAGTTCCGCCGGTCCGGGGACCGGGGTTTTGTGCTGGCATTCAATGATGTCCTACCAGGAGGGACATCGAGTCTGTTGCCGGTCTCATCCGACCTGCTGACTTTGAATAGCGGGGAAACAGCATCCCCGAAGGGACTTCAGCTCGTTGGGGCCCTCCGTCAACCGCTCGACTACTATGCCATCGACACCGTGGAAAACCAACTCATTCTGACCCTGTATCTGGTTAAGGGAACTCCTGGGCTTAAGAGCAGGCCAGCCTCCACCCGTTCCGTTGGTTGCGGAGGCTGCGAGCAGGAACGCATCAAAGAAACCGCCCCGAGCGGAAGCGATCGGTTCTTCGCGGAGCCAATATGAAGCCATGCCTTCTGAGCAAACGAGAGTGACGAGGAGTCCGCAGCCAGCGCGGGGGTTCACAGCCGCACAGGGGCAAGCGCCCGGCTCCAAAATGCAGAGTGACATCTCGCGCAGACAATATACGGGAAAGCCCATCAGCCTTGATCTGCTCGACGCCGATCTGAAGAATGTGCTCCGACTGCTTTCCGATATCACCGGCACCAACATGGTGCTTGAACCGGATGTTGCCGGTCGGGTAACCATCAAAGTGGAAAAAGTCCCTTGGGACCAGGTTCTGGATATGGTCCTGGCCATGAATGACCTGGGAAAAGAGGAAATTGGCAGCGTTATCCGTATTGCCCGTCTGTCCAAACTGAGGCAGGAATGGACCCAGCAGGTGGAGCAAATAAGGGCGAAACAGGAACTGCTTGAGGTGTCGAAAGATGTTGGCACCATCACAACGGCTTATTTGACTGTCAACTATGCGCAACCCGTCGAGATTGCGGCCAAGATGAGCGAGATCAAGAGTGAGAGGGGAAAGATCTCGGTGGATGAACGAAGCAGTCTGGTCATTTATACTGATTACCCCAACCGCATTGAGGCGGCCAGAAACCTGCTGGGGCGACTCGATCGTGCTACTGCCCAGGTGATGATCGAGGCGCGGATTGTTACTGCGAATCGCGACGCAACGAAGGCATTGGGAACCGATTGGAGTTTGAGATTTCAAAAGTATAATCTTCCGCTGATATCCGGTACCCCTGATCCGGGAACGAGAAGCTTTCAGATCAACCATCCGGCGGATCCTCTCCTGGGCTTCTCCATTGCCAGTCTATGGGGGGACACGCTTGCCAGTATCGATTTCAAGCTCTCGGCCCTGGAGACTGCCAGTCAGGTCAACATCGTTGCTGCCCCAAAGGTGCTCACGATCAACAACGTGAAGGCAGTGATCAGCCAGGGGCAACAAATTCCCTACCTTGTGCGTAGTGATTACGGGTCCTCTTCAACGCAATTCAAGGATGCTGTGGTCGAACTGCAGGTTACTCCCCACATTACCCCCGACCAAAAGGTACGGCTGGAGATCCAGGCGAAGCAGGATGAACCGACCATCAAAGATTATCAGGTGGGTGACAGCTCCGTGCCGGGGATTGAAACCCGTAAGATCACGACGGAACTCCTCGTTGAAGACGGGCAGGTGATCGTAATTGGGGGAGTCATGCGTGCCAGGGAGGAGGAGTCCAATCGAGGGCAACCCGGGCTCAAGAATGTTCCTCTATTAGGGTGGCTCTTCAAGACGGAGACTTCGGGAAATTCAAAGACAGAACTGCTGATCTTTATCAGTCCTCAGATTGTAGACCCTATGGGCCTGCGCCCGCGCAGCTAGCCCAGTCGGGCAGAAGTGCTCGCCAGCGGAAGGTCCCACTGGCGGCCTAACCAGCCAAGGATTTGCGCCCGCGCAGCGGGAGCTCCATCCGCGCGAAGTTCTCGGCGGCGGGAGTGAATTTCTTCTTGAAATATGGTCGACGAGCATGTATCAAGGGGTTGTTTATCAGCACCGATTGAGGATTTGCTCCCAGGACTCTAAACTCAACTTGAGATAGGGATATGTTATTTCGCCTGATATGCTGTCTGTTCATATTGTCTATGCCTGCCTGCTCCATGCAAAAATCAGGATCGAAGGCAGAATCGGCGCAACTTGCTGGAAAAGGCCAACCAGCTGATAAAGCGGTTGATCAGGATGCCGGTCAAGACAAAATAGCGCTCAGAGTGGACTACCTTACTCCCGTGCGGGCGATACAGACCCCGGAGATTTTTGTTTACAAGGAGAAGAGGCGTCTCTACGTCATGCAGTCGAATGTTCTGGTGAGGGACTACCCGGTGGGATTGGGCTTTCATCCTAACGGCGACAAGGAAAAGGAAGGTGACGGACGAACGCCGGAAGGCAGCTTTTTCATTTGTGTCAAGAAACCAAACAGCCGTTTTCAGAAATCCCTCGGGTTGAGCTATCCGGATAAGAAACACGCGGAACGAGCCTTCTTTGCGGGAGTCATCACGCCCATTGAGTTTCGGGACATCCTCATAGCGTTTGAGAACAAGGCGACGCCGCCCTGGAACACGGTGTTGGGCGGTCAGATCTTTATCCATGCCGGTGGAGCCCACAAAGACTGGACCGAGGGCTGCATTGCCCTCTATAACAGCGATATGGATGAGTTGTTTCAGATTACCTCCGTGGGGACACCGGTCTCCATCAGGCCTTAAGAACAGCCCGGTTCGGATTTGCTGGAAAGCCATGCCCGAAAGCGGGCGTGAACGAACCGCGAGGGTCCTGCCGCAAGTCGTTGAAAGTTCGAGAAACAGTCTTTATAGCAGCCACGGCATTCCCCCCTCAGAACGTGGCGCGCCGCATTTCATCCACGAAGACACACGAAGGACTGCGAAGACACACGAAGAAATCATGGCGCGTGCTTTGCGCTCTTCATGGTAGAAGATGGCGCCTTTTTCCAGACAACCACCAGCGCCCACAGCCTTCAAGAGGAGTGCTCCTCATGATCAGCAAGGGATTGATTACCCGTCTGTTTGATGCCGCCAGCATTCAAAGGTGGAATGACCATGTGAGACCCGTGGAATTCACCGAACTCGACAAGCAGGCTCACAAGTTCATTATTGCCTACGTTCTGGGGAAACTTGAAGAATATGAGCGACAGGTTGCCATAGACTGGAACAAGCTGATTGAAGGGGGCATGTTCGAGTTCCTGCAACGGGTGATACTGACGGACATCAAGCCCCCGGTGTTCCACAAGATGATGAGCGAAAAGGGCGACCAAATCAATGAAGTTGTCTTGAAAAAGCTCCGAGATGATATCAGTGCCGTAAAGGGGGGATTCTCGGCCAAGTTTGAACGCTACCTATTCGATAAAGACTATTCCCGCTTCGAGAAGAGATTGTTGCGAGCCGCTCACTATCTTGCGACCAACTGGGAATTCCAGATCATTTACCACACCGCGCCTTTTATCTACGGCATCGATAAGACCAGGGAGGAAATCGAAAACCAAATTGAGGACCACTACGACCTGATCGGCGTTCAGAAAATTTCCCTGCGCAAGAAGTCCTTCGGCTTTATCGACTTGTGCGGTCAATTGCGGTTCCAGCAAAGATGGGCACAGTGCCCGAGAATCCCGAAGACTTCGGTCTTGGGACACATGCTGACGGTCGCCGTGCTGTCCTATCTTTGTTCAGTCGAAATCGATGCCTGCGGCAAAAGGATTTACAACAATTTTTTTGCGGGTCTGTTGCATGATCTGCCCGAGGTTTTAACGAGGGACATCGTCTCACCCGTCAAGAGTTCCGTCGAGGGACTGGAGGAGACCATCAAAAGCTATGAGAAAATGCATCTGGAGCAGACCATACTGCCTCTCCTTCCTTCGTCAATGCGCGAGGAAATCGTCTATTTCCTGGAAGATGAGTTTTCCAACAAGGTGCTCGCTGAGGGGAAAGTGATCAAGAATGTGCCTCAAGAAGATATGATGTCCCGCTTCAACCAGGATTGTTTCTCGCCCGTGGATGGCCATATCATTAGAGTTTGCGACAAACTGGCCGCATTCATCGAGGCTTCGCTCTCCATCCGGCATGGAATCAGATCACGCAACCTTGAAGAAGGGAAAGAATACATATACGACCAGTTCAAAGATGAGAAGAGCGGCTCGATCAATTTCGGCGACCTGTTTGCCTACTTTCTATGAGATCCTCTACCCTGCCCCCTGCGAGAAACTCAGTCAAGCTGGAGTCCAGCGTCACAGGAACGTCTCAGTGCCTGGTGGAAGCTTTTCCGAAAGGATGCCAGAACATCCTGCAACTCTCCGTTTCCATCGATTACCAGGAATCGTTCCGGTGCTGAGCGGGCAATTGCAAGGTAGCCTTCTCTTACTCGCTGATGAAAAGAGCGGCTTTCCTGTTCAATGCGGTCTTCTTTTTCTCTCCGGCCCCTCATGCGGCGGGAAGCGACCTCCACGCTGCAGTCGAGCAGGACGGTAAGGTGAGGCCACAGCCCCCCGGTGGCCCAATCCTGGATCCGCCGCAGGCCTTCCAGCTCCAGGCCGCGGCCAAATCCCTGGTAGGCCAGGGTGGCGTCAGCGTAGCGATCCGCCAGGACCCATGTTCCCTGGCTCAAGGCCGGCAGGATGATCTCGTGCACGAGCTGGGCGCGGCTCGCTGAATAAAGCATTACCTCCGCCCGGTGATTCATGAATTCAAAGGAAGGATCAAGCAGGAGGTCTCGAAGCCTCTCGCCGAGTCGCGTTCCTCCTGGTTCGCGGGTTCTGATCAAGGGGATGGCTTGCTCTTCCAACCAGCCTGCCAGTTCCTCAAGGAGGGTGCTTTTTCCGGATCCGTCAATGCCTTCAAAAGACACAAATTTAGCCGATAGATGCTTAAAGATCTCCATAAACAGCGAGCCTTCCGGGGCTGATGGTCCTGGGGCGGTATGCCCCGACACCTGCAGGCTGGATGAATGGGGCAGCCGGCTTCGGGGATTCTCTGTTAAATCTCAAGGGCCTGATTATCGTCCTCGGTCTTGGTGTCCTCGTTGTAATGCTGATTCTGGCGCCTGAAGTTCAGCTGGTTCTTGGCAAGGTAGATCTTCTTCAGGGATGGAAAGTCAAGGTCGAAGAGTGTGCAGCAACCGGCAAAATTGTCCCAGAGCGCCAACATGGCGGTTCTTGCCCGGTCGGGCTTGAACCCTCCCCCCTTGGCCCACCACTTCCATTTGAGGCTGTTCTGCAGGTCATCCAAAGCCAGGAAAAGGCGTAAGGCCCAGGAAGAAAACTGTTCGCTCGTGGGGACGGGGGCAGTCAGGGGGATCAGGTGTGGTTCCATGCCGACAATTTGGGACAGGCTTACCAAAAAGTGGAGCATATCCACCAGTTCCACCTTGCCGTTCTGCGTTCCAAGGCCATGTTCGTCAACTTCCCGCACCAGTTCGGCAAGCTCAGCGGAGAGGGCTTTACGGTAATTCTCGATCCAGATGAGGCTTCTCTCGGGGTGCCGGATGGTTTCTTCGAAATCGATCCCAATGTTCTTCAAAGTGAAGACGTTCAACTGCCGCTGGCGCTCGAAAATCTCTTCCATACTATTCCTTCAATAACCCCTTGTTCCCGTATGAGGCGCTTGGTTCAGGCACCGACGAGGCCCAGCGAATCAAAGTAAGACCTCACTTCCCGGGCGATGGTGCGAATTCTTGGATGGGCCGCCTGGGAGTCTCTCAATCCGATGAAATGGTTCCAGCCGCTCCATCTGCCACTGACGAAGATGTCACTCTTGAGAAGGTTAGGCAGTATGTCTCTGGCGATCTGCGGTTTCAGGCCGCGGGCAAGGTCCTCCTGATACCAGGCAAATATGGTCTCCGCGCGCTGGGTCCAGGCCTGGGCCAGGGGATGGTCCCCCACCAACTGTTCCCTGCTGCTGTCATAATACTCCTGGAGCTCCTCGGGGAGAATAAGAACCATGCCCTTGTTTTGGTAGTTCACATAACGCGTACTCTCCTGAGTGAAAGACAGAACCCGGTGTCTGACTACTTCATGAGTGATCCCGCGGTCGCAGACAAATTTGAAAACAAATGCCGGGAGGTCGCTGGCAGGCTCATTCTTGAGGACGGCCAGTTGTTGCTTCTCGTCCATGACGGTCACTTGATAGTCGGCATCCTTGGCCGGCAAGCCGACAGCCGGGAAGAGCACCGGATACGACCTGTTCAGAGCCGTCGCGAAGAGCGCGTAAAGCCCCTCGGTGAAGTTCTTGAGATACGCCAGGGTTTCGATCCAACCCCGCAGGTTGCCGGCAATAACGGCGGCGGCAGGGAAGGGCGGAGGCAAGGTCGATACGCGGTGGTAGGCGTTTCGCTCTCTCAGGGAGGCGATGAGCCTTTCGGAAAACTCCCCCACCAGGGTCGAGCTGTCCCCGGTCTGTCCTTTATCTGGTGCTGCTTCGATTTTGAGAACGATATTGCTGTGTTCGAGGACGGAAAGGTGGCCATGATTCTTTAGCATGAGTACAAAAGTTTTGGCGGAATCGGGCGTGATTTTGTCCTCCGACTTGTAAGCCGTTCTGCCGCAAATCTCGATCAGCTGCAGCAACCGGACCTCGTCGGAAGGGGCCATACCTTGAGGGAAAACTCCGCTTTCCTGAAAACGAATCTTCATAGACTTATCTCCTCAGGCTTAGACTAGAGGCAAGATACAAGAAATCGAGAACTGAAAACCAGGGAACCGAGTTTATCAGTTGCCGGGAAGATACGGAAGCTGAAAGAAGGGCCGGTTCCTCCGATCTCTGGTGGTTCTCTCTTTCCCCTTTTTAGCAGCTCCTCAATAGGCTATAGTGACCCCGTAGCGTTGCGCCATGCTTCTTTCTGCCACCGATGTCTGCCAGCTACTGGAAAGACAACGAATTCCCGAGATTGAGGAGGGGTACTATGAAGGTATTCTACCACGATGACTTTCGTCAAGTCTACGTGAGTGATCCAGCGGCTGCACCGGGGAGAATCGAGGCCATTCTGGCGTCAATCAAGGATGAAGTTTCTTTCGAAGAACCCTTCCCCGCGGGGGCTGACGACATTGAGGCCATCCATTCTCCCTACCATATCAAGTATGTCACGCGGCAAGGCCTCTATAACATCTCAGCACTGGCTGCCGGTGCGGCGCTTCAGGCGGCGCTGGCGGGCCTTGCCGAACCCAGCTTCGCCCTCATTCGCCCACCTGGCCACCACGCTTCCGCTGACAGTTCCTGGGGATTCTGCTACTTCAACAACATGGCCATCGCGCTGGATCACTTGAAGCGAAACGGCCTCATCAAAACCGCCTACCTCCTTGATTTTGACCTGCACTATGGCGATGGCAACGTAAATATTCTGCAGGACAAAGGCTATGTGACCATTCACAATCCGACTTCGCATGATCGCAAGAGCTACCTGGCTGAGGTTGAGGCGGGCTTGGCGGCAGCCAAAGACGATATCATCGGCGTTTCAGCAGGGTTTGACCACCATGTTCAGGACTGGGGCGGGTTGCTGGAAACCGAAGATTACCAGGCTATGGGGCTGATGGTGCGGGATGCGGCGCAAAGGATGGGGGCAGGCTGTTTTGGGATTTTGGAAGGAGGCTACAATCACCAGGTGCTTGGACGAAATGTCAGGGCTTTCCTGAGAGGACTGCAGGGACTGTGAGGAGGATTGAGAGTGGCGCAGCCGAATGAACCCAGAGAAGTCCAGGTGCTGTTCCCCAATGAAGCCAAAGCATACATGGATAGCCACGAAGAAGGGACCTATACGCTCCTTGATGTGCGTCAGCCCTTCGAATACGAAGAGGCTCACCTGCCCGGTGCTAAACTCATTCCCTTGCCCGCTCTGGCGAACTCTTTGGAGGCCTTGAATCCTCACCAGCCGATCCTCCTCTACTGCGCCGTGGGTGGACGCAGCAGAATGGCCGCCCAGTTGTTGTCGCATCATGGATTCGAAGCCGTTTATCAGCTTCAAGGGGGAATCGACGCCTGGGAAGCACCCACAGCGTCTGGGCCGGTGGCCTTCCACCTGAAGTTTGTAAAAGGCGACGAGCCCCCCCACCAGGTAATCGGTATCGCTTATCAAATGGAAGAGGGACTGAGGAAATTGCATCAGGAAATACTCTCTCGAACTGTCGAGACGAACCTTCGCAGCCTCCTCACGCAGCTCATCAAGGCTGAGGAGAGCCACCAGCAGGCTTTGGTCAAGCTGTTGGAGAAGGTTACTCGAGGAGGCATCGAAGAAGAGTCCGTCCTTGCTTCTTTGCCGGCCTCTGACGAAGAACTGATCGAAGGAGGGATCGATGTGGCGGCATTCTTGCGTGAGAACGAACGCTTCCTGCAAACGGTTTCAGGCTACCTCGAACTGACCATGATGATCGAAGCCCAAGCTCTCGATCTCTACCTGCGCATGGGTAACGAAAGCCGTAACCCCGTGACCAAAGAAGTGCTGTTGCAGATCAGCGAAGAAGAAAAGGGGCACCTGATGATGCTGGGGCGCTATCTCGAAAGCCGGTCTCAAGATCCTTCGTCCCTTTCTTGAAAGTCCTTTCCGTTTGGCTACTAAGAGGCTATCTCAGAATGCCCCACACTCCATTGATCGTCATTCCCGCGCAGGCGGCGTCAACTTAGGGCTTTTCTATATGCCTTCAATGAGTTGCGAGACTCTCCACCGTCATTCCCGCGAAGGCGGGAATCCAGGTTCTTGGGGTTTTCCTGGACCCCCCCTTCGGGGGTGACGGGCTAAGCGAATTTTGAGATAATTTCTAAAAGGCAGTGTTTGGCCGAGGACTTGCTTCATCGCCGTCGGCACCACCTCCGGGCGGCAGGCTATGAAACCGAGACGGTTCCGCTCGGCTGCAGATAGCTTCCGCTCCGTGATGATTGGTGGCTTCCTTTGGGGGTTTGGCCTGGGATTTCCCCAAAAGGCTTTGGGAAGAGTCGACTGTGTTCCCACGAATCAGGGTGACCAGTTCACCCACCCTCCCTTTCATGCGCAGAGCCTGAGCGTTCAGTTCCTCCGAGGCGCTTGCCGATTCTTCTGCGGTGGCGGCGATCTGTTGGGTTACGGTATCCATCTCGGCTGCCGCCCTGGTGATTTGCTCGATGCCTTGGGCCTGCTCGTGGGAAGCTGAGGCGATCTCTCCCACATGCTCACCGATCTTCTCCGTACTCACGGCCACCTTGGAAAAATCCGTGCTGGTTCTTTCGACGATTTGCGAACCCTCCTGCACCCTCCTCACCGTCCCTTCAATCAGCTCGGCGGTATTCCTGGCCGCTTCGGCCGAGCGCCTGGCGAGATTGCGAACCTCTTCGGCGACCACGGCAAAACCGGCTCCCGCTTCGCCGGCCCGGGCTGCCTCGACGGCGGCATTGAGGGCCAGCAGGTTGGTTTGGAAGGCGATATCATCGATGGTCTTGATGATTTTGGAGGTCTTTTCACTGGCGATGGAGATTTCATTTATGGATTTGATCAAATCGTTCATGGAGGAGTTGGCTTCCGCGACGAGTTGTTTGGCTTCTCGCGTCAAGGAGTCCGCTTCGTGGGCATTTTGCGCATTCTGCCGGGTCATGGAGGCCATCTGCTCCAGAGAACTGCTGGTTTCCTCCAGGGATGCCGCCTGTCGTGAGGCCCCTTCGGCAAGGGAGTGACTTGCCTGTGAGACTTCGGAGGACGCGGTAGCCACCTGGTTCACTCCCTCGGCCAAACCGTGAGCGATTTGTTCTATGGGGCGGGTAACCGAACGCACGAAGAAGAAGGTGATGATCCCCACCAGGACCGCGAAACACCCGGCAACCCAAGCTCCTCCCTGAATGATGCCGCTGACGTTCATCACCTCGTCTTCGTAGGCATCAATGACAATCGTCCACTGCCAGGGCTCGAAGTATCGGAAAAAGGCAATCTTCTTCCGGCCACCCTCCAGGTAGGGGATCTCGCCCTCCTTAGTTTGGGTGAGTTTCGCTGCAACGTCCTGGTTCGATAAGGCTTTCGATTCCAACGTGGGATGTCCGGCAAGGGTGCCGTCGGTCTTGATAAAGAAGACATAACCCGAGGCTCCAATGCGAACCCCTTTGGACAGGTCGCGGGTACCGTCAGCCAGCTTCGGACCGATGAACTGAGATTTGATGTCTTCCTGGTAGTGGTTCGCTTTGACGATCTTCACCCATTTGCGTATCTGCTCCTCCAGGGCCTGTCCTTTCCTGCCCAGTTCTCCCATGTCGGCCAGCATTCCTTTGGTAAATTTGTCGAAGACCGCTTCATACTGCTGCAGCTTCTCGGGAACGTCTCCCATGTAAGCTGCGGATTGCTTGATTTGCGCCATCAGGTTGCGCCAATTCTTGATGCTTTCCTGATCCTCCTTGATTACGAAATTTTTCTCCTGTTCCCGAGCTTGCAGGATGTAGACTAACTCCTCGCCGATCTCCGCTTTCTGGACCAGTTCCTGGCGCACATTAAGGACTTCCCACACAAACGTCACCATATTTCCAAAATCCTGGCGAACGACCTGACCGAGCTCTTGCCGCGAGTTTCTGACGTTGAGGATGGTGACCACGATGATAGGCACGAGCGAAAGGATCAAGGTCAAAAGCATCAGCTTAGTGCCGAGCTTGAAACGCGCTTTCATAGATGTTCCTCCTAATGTGGGAGGCCAACAACCCCTCTCTACCATACCTGCGAAAGGGGAGAGCACTGCTTCTCAGTCGACGGAGAGAAGCCCCGCTTTCTTGATGAAATCCTTGCCTGCACCGCTAAGGAAAAAATCCACGTATTTCTTTACTTCGCCGGCGGGTGGGCCAACGGTGGCAAAGTACATTTCTTGAGCAATCGGATAGGCGGTTTCGCCGGGGTTCTTGCCGTCAATTTTGATCACTTTGAATTCCGGCTTGTTGGCAAGAGCTCCAAATGAAATGTAGGATATGGCTCGTTTCCCCTTGGCCGCCTCCAACACCGCCCCAGCAGTCTCGGTGATGGTGCTCGTTTGGGCGAAAGGCGCATCCCCCATGACCAGTTCGCGAAAATTCGTGGTGCAGGCGGTTTTGGTCTGGGCCATGACCAGTTGAATCGGGCCCGGCTCATCTCCCAGGTCTTTCCAGTCCGTGATCTCCCCGGCAAAGACCTTCTTCAGATCAGCCTTGGAGAGTTGGTCGACCTTACTGTTCTTGGGGACGAAAACGGCAATGTGATCACGGGCAATGAGAGTCTCCGTCAGATCCTGGTTCTGGGCCTTTTCGGCCAGCTTCATCTTGCGAGCCAGGCCGCCGATATTGCATCGTCCGGAGACGAGGGAGGGCACGGCATCCTGGGTTTTACGGTCCTCCGCGACCACCTTGATTCCCGTATCCTTGGTGAATTGCTCTGCGGTGTCCTTCACAAAGGCCCAGTAGACTTGGGAAGAGCCGTCGTAATGGATGCCTCCCTGAGCACTCACCTCTTTGACCGCTCCTCCCCATGCAAACATCAGGACTCCCAAAACTACCATGCCGACCCACAGTTGCTTCCTGTTCATGATGATACTCCCTTTAGTTTGGCGTTCGCCTGGCAGAGATCTGCCGGCACGGATGATGTGGAATGCTCTGCTACCTTGTGCTCAGTTCTCACCCCGAAAGCAGTGGTCCCAATTCCAGTTGGACATTGCGGCCATGGAATTTCGGGGACCAGGAAAAGGGCGCGGACGGATTCAGCGCTATCTTTCACATATATCGTCCATTGCCGACGATTACTTAAAGGATTTGAATGGGGGTCATTGGGAGCTGGTGAAGCCCAGCCAAGCGGGAAGTATGGCGGACAATAGCTATTTGCCCTGGTTGGATTCAGCCTCCAGCCTGGTGATGTTGTCGCGTGCAAAGGTAATGTCGGGGTCCAACTCCAGGGCCATGCGGTAGAGACGAATGGCCTCTTTTCTGAGCCCGAGCTCCCGGAGGTTGGAGCCGATGTTGGCATAATCGATGGCTGATCCGGGATCGATCTCGATGGCCCGTTCGAAGGCCGCTATGGCTTCCTGATGTTGCTTCAGCTGGTAGTGGCAGTACCCTCGGAGATTGAAGATCTCCTTCAGTTCGTTGTTGTAGCGCTCGGCCACCGCCAGCTCATCCAATGCTTCTGAGAAGGCGCCGAGGTCCTTGAGGCAGGAGCCAATGTGGACGTGAATGCTGGCGATTTCCCGCGGGTCGGGCTGCTGGCTGAGAGCCTCCCGGAAAAGATCGAGAGCGCCCGCGGCTTCTCCTTCAAGCTCCAGGCTGTGAGCCAGAAAGAAGGTCAGGTCGTAGCGCGGTCCGAATTGGTCCAGCAGGCGTTGCATCTGGGGTGGGATCAGGTCGGGCGGAGCGCCCCGCAGCAGGGTACGAGCGGCGTGCTGGGCAAAGTCGGTATCGCGTGTCCGGTCCAGAAAGTGGGCCCCTGGAATGATGGTGTAAACGGCAGGGATGCCCAGTTCGGGATGGGTCACATCGAGCACTAGGACCTCGAAACCGACCGCGTCCAGAGCCTTCACGCAGCGCTCAATTTCGACTCTCAAATTGTCGTGGTCCAGGTTCGGAAGATCCTGAATCGCCACCGTTGGGCCATCCTCCATCAGGTAGCGCGCTTCTTCCAAAGTCGCATATTTGGGAAGGGTAGGGCGGTAGGAGGTGTGGCTCTCGAAATCTCCCGCCAGTTGTGCAATTTCCGTGAGCGCACGGCAGAGAGATTTTTCGGGATTCGACGTCGTCCCGGCAGTAAAGACAATTTCACTCCTGGTCGGGAACGTTGCGGGATCGAAGGCCAGCGCACCAACCGTCGGAATTCCCGTATCGAGTGAGAAATCACGCACGTGAAGTTCAATCCCCTGCTTTTGAAACTTCGCGATCAGCTCCAGGGCGGCTGGATCTCTTACTGTTGAGAGGTCGATCTTCGGGGTCGGACGCTTTTCATGGCTGATGACGGATCCCACATGTCGTTCCACCACTTCACAAAGGCTCTGCAAGGTGGCTTCTTCCATGGAGTTGCCGGCAGCCGGGCCGTTGTATTCGTTGATCAGGTAGAACCAGTCAATGGGAACCCACTGGGCTTCGTTGTTGGTAAGGTTCTGGGCAACCGCCCAGCGCATGGGAAAATCATGAAGGAATACCCGGCACCGCTCCAGTGGCGAGCGGCTATCGTGCAGGGAGAGCGTGAGGGCGGCGGGAGAAACGGCTCGAGAACCCATCTCGCCATAATTATGAAGCGGAAAAGGCTGGTGCATGAAGGAAAAGAAGCTGAAGCGTTCGATGAGCTCCATGAGCGCACTTGCTTCCGATTGAATCGGTGTGGCACCTTTGCCCATCTGCTTTTTGGTGCCGGTGAGGCGAGTGGCGTCTTCCCCGCACAAGCTGAGATATATGGGAATATCCAGCCGTCCGGTGTCAATGCGTTTCGTTTCGGTAAGGAGCTTGAGGCTCTGTCCTGCCAGACAGGCCCTCACCCAGCGCACGGTTTCCGCGGGAGATTTTACCTTATCCTGATCATGCCGGTAGGTTTTGTAGCAGTCGCTGATGACAATGCCGGAATTCATGATGTCTCCAGATGGTGCCAAAGCGCCCGAACTCATCGGGGAAGAACGGTATCTGCACCAGGGGTGATGGTTTTGTGAATGATGCCGAGCAGACTCAGGGCGGCACGTCCTTCCAGATAACTGCGCGGTATTCCCTTAACCTTGGAAAAGTCCTGGACCGTTTGGGGTCGATCGTGAGCGAGGCGCACCAGGGTCTCGTCGGTAAGGACGCGAAAGGGTGCCCGGTCTCGCCGCTTGGCTTCCCGGTCACGGTATAGATAGAGTGCTTTCAAGATCAGCTTCCCGGCCGCATCCAGGGTTTGGGCGCCGCGAATTTGAAGGAAGGCTTCGGGCTGGAATGCTCGTTCCTGAATTTCCTGTTTGGCGCCCTTGGCGAAGGCTTCTTCAGCCGCATCCCAGAGGCCCTGGGCGGTCAGCTCGCTGGCCAGGTTATGACGGAGAGGAATGAGGTAATGGGTGTCCAGACTGGCATATTCAAGTTGTTCGGCCTGCAGGGGGCGCCTGGCCCAGTCGCAGCGCTGCCACTTCTTGTCCAGCACCACCCCAAAATGCTGATCGAGGATCCGAGCCAGCCCCAGTTGCTTGTAGCCGAGCAGTTTGCAGGCAGTAGCCGTATCAAAGAGGTTGGTGAGCCGGAATTGATAATCGCGCTTCAAGCCCAGCACGTCGTTCGAGGCGGCATGAAAGATCTTTTCAATCTCAGGGTCTTCAAGGATCCTGCCAAGCGCGTGCATCTCTTTCAAGGCCAGCGGGTCGAGAATGTAGTCCCGTTCAATGGTGGAGACCTGGACCAAACAGATGCGCTCGTAATAGGCATAGAAACTGTTTGACTCAGTATCGATGGCGATGTGGCGACTGCTCAGCACCTGTTCGATGAAGTCCGCAAGCTGTGTCGCCGTTTCAACCACCGTAACTGAGTTCATGAATGACTTTCCCGATACCTTCGTGTGTGATATGAACGGACCGAGAATGAGGCAAAGCCATGGCTGCCAGGAAAGACCGCATCGACCGTTCGAAACCTCGCTCCCCCGAGAGGAAGCCCTGTTTGCAGGCTTTCTATACTCCCTTTGGAAGTTTAGATCAACATTTCCCGAAAATCTTCTCCAACCTCGATGCTCCTTCGTCAGCCCAAGATGCTTCTCCGGGCCAGACTGAACAGCAGGAAGACCCCGATGTCCTTTTTCGCGATGCCATGGCCGGCGTCAAGCCGTTCGGTGGAGACGACGAGCAGCGCGTTCCCCCGCGATCTCCCACTAAAACGCCCCCTCGCTTTGTGGCCCAGGAAGAAGCTGAGGTCCACCGGCATCTGATCGAGCTGGTCAGTGGCGAGGCCCCCTTCGAACTATGGTATTCGGATGAGTACGTAGACGGGGCCGTGGTTGGACTCTCGCCGGCCCTCATAAAAAACCTGAAGAAGGGGCTTTTCAGCTATCAGGACTATGTGGATCTTCATGGCTGCAAGCGGGATGAAGCGCGGGAAAAGGTGAATCAGTTCGTAAGCAGGAGTTTTGCGAAGAAACTGCGCTGTGTTCTGATTGTTTCCGGACGCGGCCTCAACTCCCGGGAGCGTGAGCCGGTGTTAAAGCAGGAACTGGTGCGCTGGCTCACCCATGCGCCCCTGCGGCGCATGGTGCTGGCTTTTGCCTCGGCGCGCTCCTATGACGGCGGTGCGGGGGCCTTCTATGTGCTCCTGCGCCGGAAGGAAGGAAAAGCTCCCTTCGTTTTACCGGCCCGGTAATGACTGGCGGCGCGCAGCGCCAACCGTGCGCTCAACGCCTGCATAACCGTGAGGCAACCCTGTTGGTTGCCGATCCGGTTCATGCGGTTGTTAGCCATTTGCACTAATGCCTTCATGGGATACTATCGTACTGATTGGTCTTGCTCTCCCGAACGGCAATGTGAGCATGTACTGTGGTGGAACCCCGTCAACAAGCAAGTCCTGGAGGCTTTTATAGCCGAACCTTTCATAATAGCCAGGATCTCCCACGAGCACGCGGTCATTTGCCCCCAACGACTTTAGTAGGGACAATCCTTCACGCATCCGCATTTTTCCGATACCCTGCTTCTGTAACTCAGGCAAGACAGAAATGGGACCAAGACCATACCAATTAGGGCTGCCATCGGAAATAGTAACAGGCGAGAAAGCTATGTGGCCCATGACCTTCAGCTCCTATGTTATGTACTGCCGGCTAACGGCGAGCTAAGCGGCTCGAACCACGCCGCCGATGGGCTTTGATAAAGGCACCACAAAATGGCGCCCGGCGTGGTTCGAGGCGGCTTAGGCGCTTGGTTGGGCGCTTGATCATGACTCGAATTCACTCCTGGGGATACCGGACTGACGGATGATCGACTGAAGATTACCAATACGCAGCTCATCGTGTTTTGGTACCGGTACGGTGATAGTCGTATCCGGAGGCCTCTTCTGCATTACGATGTGGCTACCTCGCTGATGCACCTCCAAGAACCCGTGACGCGCAAGAATGGCGCAGACTTGTCTTCCGGAGAGGACGCGCAGCTTACCCAACGGCAACCTCCACTCGGGTTACATACACCTCCTCGTGCAATCGCTCCTGAATCTCTTCCTGGGATGCGGTTTCAAAAAAAAGCTCAAGCGCTTCTTTAAGATTGTTACGGGCGTCTTCGATTGTTTGCCCCTGACTGGCGATATCGAGTTCCGGGCAGAGCGACACATACCCGTCCCCTTCGCGTTCAATAATTGCTGTAAGCTGTTTGCGCATGGTTCTGACTCCTGTACGCTGAACTGAGCAGCCAATGTTGATTAGGCGTTTAAGCCTGGACGCAGCCCGTCACTTCACGCTCTCGCGAATCAGAGCTTGCGCGACGCGCAGGTACCAGTTATTCTTTGTCGAACCGGTGGTCTTAGGGCCTATTACGGAGGAGACTGCAATTCCTCCGACTGGCCGCCAACCCTCACGGATATGTTCGTTCACGAGCTGCCCAAGTTGGTCGAAGGCCACATTGCCTTTCGCCGTCTTCGCCAACTGCTTTGACTATTTTGTATGTCAGCTTGCTGATCATACAAATCTCCTACGTGCTCCAGAGCCCCAACGTGCCGATAACCCGCGAGCAAACACGCTCATTGAGTTTCGGATAATACCGGTGAACTTGCTCCGTGGTTGCTCGTCGGGTTGATTGGCTGGTTAGGCAAGGGGCTCTTCAGACCGCGACCGTCTCAAAGGCAACTCTCAATTGATCTGATTTGGCAACAGAAAAATTGAGTTTCTCAAAACCAATGACACGGCCCGATTTATTCTTCATTAGCACAACTTCGTCACCGGTCTCTTCGCAGACGTATTCATCTTGGGGATTATCAAACCAAACCGTTAAAGTATTCCCCACATGATCGTAGAACAGCTTTACTTGGGCCATACCAGCACTCCCTCTTTTATCGCTTCCGTAGGATAGGCCGTAATCAGAAAGCCTTCAGCGTTAAGTCTTTTTGCCACCGCACAGATCCATCTGCCGGTTCGTTCCTGCCGGTAGAAGAGGTACACGGATTCATCGCTACGGCTTATCCGGATCCGTGCTGGAGTTTGTATGGTCTCCTTTACAATGGACTCTTGCCCAGCCATAACAGGGTGCTTGATCGTGGTGATCAATTCCCAATACGAATGGGTCACCCGCACCCTAAAACCGAGCGGAGTTGAAACCTCAAACAGAATGCTTTGTTCACGGTCACTGTCCATCATGAGCCTATTCTAACTCAGATCCGATTCAAATGCACCTTACGATCTCGATACGCCTTCATGAGCGCATGCTCGTGCCAGGTCGTATGTGGGTGTCTTACTGGGCGATACGATAACAGCCAGTTGAGCCGCGCCCGGCTTTTTGGGCGTCGGTAGCGGAAGTTAGCTGGCCGACAGTCCGACGCTTTGCTGTCTTTTCCTTAAATTTGCAATTTCACACGCAAAAACGCTTGTTCAAGGCCAAAATGAGGCCATATTTCTGAGTATTTCATAAGCGAATCAACCTATTGGATTGGCCTGACCCCGTCCGCTCGTTTCTCAATTGCTTTTGCCTTCGCTCCGGCAGTCCAGATCCGATAATGCACCTCGACGCCTTCGGGTACATAGACCACGATGGGCAAACGGCTGTTGTATCGGATGAGATAGGGATCACCGCCAAGCGTGATAAACCGGGCCACTTTCGGCGCGTTTGGATCGATTGCCATAAGCGTGCCTGCCATCGGCCCAGGCTTGCTGACAATGTAACGTGGGAATCCCCACCCCTGGATGGTTTCTTCCTCGATTGTCCCGCCGAAGAAGTAATTGTTCTTCTCGTCAACTTGAACTGTCTTTCCGACGATCAGCTCTACTTTAAAAGCGGATTCGTCATCTCGTGTCGGAAGTTGCAGGACATATCGAACCTTGCCCTGATCCGCTGGGGGAAACGCCTTCATGTTGTCCGTCGCATGGGCAGGCAACATTGAAGAGAGTAGCAAGACTGCAATCAATGAACACATCTTTTTCATGTTATCTCCTCATGCCGAACGTTGCGCATCAGCCATACGGGCGGCAGCCCGCCCCTGAAAGCGCTTGTTATATGACATAACGAGCTGGAATGACACCGTGTTTGAACATTTCGTACAGTTCCTGAGTTTCTTCTCTGGTGTAAATATTCAACAGCCTGACAATCTCACAGGTGAACTCAACGCTGCCTAGGCCACTGGCTGTTATGAGGTTCTTGTCAGTGATTGCCAACTTGTCCACGTAAAACTCATCATTTCTATAATCGGGTAGCATCACCTTCAGGTAACCCTTGGAGTTGCTCGTGTGTCTGTGGCCATGCATCAGTCCTGCCCGTGCAACCTCTAATGTTGCTCCACATATTGCGGCTATGACCGTTCCTTTTGCATGGGACTTATGGAGAAGCTCAATCACATCTTTATGTGGTCCTTGTTCCCACATTTCTCCACCCGGCATGATGAAAATAGAACCTTCATCGGGATGAATAGCATCAATCATGGTATGAGGGCTGATCTTGCAGCCCCCCATTGTGGTTATCGGATTTTCAGTAAATCCAACTGTTACTACATCAAACTTCCCTGACTTGTTAATCTCGCACAGTGCAAGCGCAGGTTCCCAATCCGCAAGGCCATCGAAAACAAGTAGGTATGCTTTTAATCGCATTAGAACTTTACTCCTTTACGAGTCATCTAACGCTCGGCATAACCGGGAGTGGCGCGAAAGGGACACGATCCGGTTCATGCCGTTGTTACGGGTTTATCTCCTTCTGTAGTGCGCCAATTCCCACTGAGTAATAGAAAGCCCTTTCTTTCGTGCCAAATCTTTTATTTCTTTGACGACTTCTTCGTACTCCGATCTTTTTAGGATTTGGGTCCAGTTAATGCTGCGGTTATGTCTTGTCTTGCTTATGATTATGCGGTCTATCGGGCAATGCGGCGGCTCAGCGATAAGCCCGAGACACCAGTAGTATTTCAGAGCAAGGTTCAACAGCTTTTGTGCTACGCCGTACTTGTAACCTGCCTCACCCAATATTCCAGGGTTAACCTTGGTTGCGTGGCTGATCAGAGCTTCAATGTTTTTGTAGTGCTGCTCCTCCGTACAACCTTGTACGTACTGCGGAATGATCTTTTCGGTCAGAAACCTGATGAGGTCCTCTCGAAACTTGATAGCGGCGGCAGATGACTGGGCAGAATCTGTCTTCTCTCCGTATAGCTTGGCCCTCTGAACTGAAGCCGCCCACGCAAGAATCCATAATTCGTTGATGACGAATTCAATTCTCTCTTTCATCTCTTCTTCCTTGCCATAACATGGATTAGACGGTCTAAACGCCGCAGTGTTTTGCGGAACGTCGGAATTTCATTTTGTTCTTCATGTTAAATTCTAGTATGTTAGAATCGCTTCAAGTATTTAATAAGAAATGAGAATACGGAAAGGTGCTCACTCATGAAATTGCTCGATCAGGTACGGGACAAGATCCGCAGGAAGCACTACTCCATTCGGACCGAGCAGGCTTATGTCGAGTGGATAAGACGGTTCATCCTCTTCCATGGCAAACGCCATCCCAAGGATATGGGAGAAAGAGAAATTTCACAATATCTTTCTCACCTGGCTTCCGACTTGAAAGTGGCCTCCAGTAAGCAGAACCAGGCGCTCTGTGCTCTGGTTTTTCTCTATAAGCAGGTTCTCGGCATTGAACTGGGAGAATTCGTTCAGATGGAGAGGGCCAAGAAGCCGGAGCGTTTGCCCACGGTGATGAGCACTCAGGAGGCGGCCCGTGTTCTGGCGGCCATGACCGGTACCCATCAACTGAGGGCGAAACTGCTCTATGGCTGTGGGCTGCGGCTCATGGAGTGCCTGCGGTTGCGGGTGAAGGATGTCAATTTGGCCAGAACCAGATCTTCATCCGCGACGGGAAAGGGATGAAGGGCCGTACAACGATGTTGCCCGAGCAGCTTAAGCCCCTGCTGATCGAACACTTGAAAAGGGTCAAGATGCTGCACGATGCCGATCTTAACGCGGGTCTCGGGGAGGTCTATCTGCCCTTTGCGCTTGAGAGGAAATACCCGAATGCCGGCAAGGAATGGGGTTGGCAATATGTCTTTCCATCAGGACGGGTCTCCGAAGATCCACGGTCCGGTAAGTAATGTCGTCACCATGTGGATGAGACCGGCCTGCAGAAGGCCATCCGTGCAGCGGCACGCACGGCCGGCATGACTAAACCTGTGAGCCCGCACACATTTAGGCACAGCTTTGCAACGCACCTCTTGGAGGCTGGTTACGATATTAGAACCGTGCAGGAACTATTGGGCCACCAGGACGTGACCACGACCATGATCTATACCCATGTTATCAATAAAGGCGGCATGGGGGTTAGAAGTCCTTTGGATATGCATGTCACGGGTGAATCGGTGAATGGGTTGGGTGGAATAATGGCTGCTGGATCGGAGTGGGTTGAGTGGAAAAAGAGAGGTTCGCATTTTTGATCGGCGGGACGCATAGCGGGTGCGGAAAGACCACCATTGCGCTGGCGTTGATGGCGGCTTTCAAAGCTCGGGGGATGCGCGTGCAG
Source organism: uncultured delta proteobacterium (assembly GCA_963783775.1). Lineage (GTDB taxonomy): Bacteria > Desulfobacterota > Syntrophobacteria > Syntrophobacterales > Syntrophobacteraceae > JADGQM01. The sequence goes on from CAWAOR010000003.1 coordinate 42,114, forward strand.
CCCTTTAAGGTGGGGCCGGATTTTATCGATCCGGGTTTTCACACCCAGATTACCGGGAGTCGAGTCGCGGAATCTCGACGGGTGGATGCTGGAGCGGGGCTACAATCAGGAGCTTTTTCGCCGGTTGCTCGGGCGGGCGGATATGGCGATTGTCGAGGGGGTGATGGGGCTCTTCGACGGTTACGACGGCCTCACCGAGTCAGGGAGCAGCGCCGAGATGGCCAAATGGCTGGGGCTTCCCGTCATCCTCGTGGTGGATGCGCGCAGTATGGCCAGGAGCGCGGCTGCATTGGTTCATGGGTTCCGCCATTTTGATCCGGGGTTGCGATTTGCCGGGGTCATCTTCAATCGCATCGGGGGTGTGGGCCATCTGGAGTATCTCAAGGAGGCCATGGCGGCGAGCTCTTCCGGAAGTGGCGGTGCTGGGTGGGATTCCGCGGGAGGACCCTATACAGGATTCCGGAGCGGCATCTGGGGTTGGTGACCGCCGACGAGATTTTTATCGATGAGGAGTGGGAGCGGAACCTGGCGGGGTTGGTGGAGCGGTATGTGGATTTGGATTTGATTCTGCGGGTGGCTGGGTGGCAGGAGAGGAGTGAGACGGTAGGAGAAGGGCAGGGGAGAGGCGGAAAAAGGCTGGATTCCCGCCTTCGCGGGAATGACGATGGGGGGAAGTGCGAGGGTGACCGGTGAGGCTAGTCGCGGGAATGACGGAAGAGGAAGATCGTGCAGGTTCGGGACATTCGCACCCCCACCCTGACCCTCACCCGTCAAGGAAGAGGGAATAGGGGGATTCCCGTCGCGAGGGAGGGAAGGACGGTTCCGATTGCGGTGGCGCGGGATGCGGCGTTTTGCTTTTATTATCCGGATAATTTTGATTTGCTGCGGCAGGCGGGGGCGGAGCTGCGCTTTTTTGCTCCCGTTGCCGGCGAGAGCCTTCCCGAGGATGCGGCAGGGCTTTATCTCGGAGGTGGATATCCGGAAGTCTATGCCGAAAACCTGGCTTCCCATCAAGAATTCCTGGCGGCGATCCGTGCCGCCGTTGCCCGCGGCATGCCGGTTTATGCGGAATGCGGGGGGTTGATGGTTTTGAGCCGCTTTATCGATACGCTGGACGGCAAGCGCTTCCCGATGGCGGGCGTCCTTCCTTTCGGCACTCGCATGTTGCCAAGGCGGAAGGCTCTGGGGTATACGGAGGTGCTGCTGCGCGAGCGGTGTCTGCTGGGTGAGCGGAATTTGGTGCTTCGGGGGCATGAGTTCCACTACTCGGAAATCGTCGAGGAGGACGCCGATCCCGCGATGACTCTGGCCTACCGGATTCGAGGGCGAAAGTTCGTGAACGATCGCCCGGAAGGCTACCAGGTCGGCTCCGCCCTGGCGAGTTATGTGCACCTCCACTGGGGGAGTGCCCCGGCGGCGGCTGCGTTCGTGGACTGTTGCCGCGAGTACCAGAGAAGGACAAGAGAATGAGTTTTCACCGCAGAGCACGCGGAGGGCGCAGAGAATGCCTGATATAGGTTTTTTCTCGCGCCCTCGGCGTGCTCTGCGGTGAGAGGCTTTTAGGGGATGGGCATGAGGGCAAAGCGGTTGATGTTTTTGGGGACGGGATCGGATGTGGGGAAGAGCGTGCTGGCTGCCGCCTTCTGCCGGATTCTGAAGCAGGATGGGTATCGCGTTGCCCCTTCAAGGCCCAGAATATGGCGCTCAATTCCTTCATCACCCCCGAGGGCGGTGAGATGGGCCGGGCGCAGGTGGTCCAGGCCGAGGCCGCGGGCATCGCACCCCATGTGGATATGAACCCGATCCTGCTCAAACCCACCTCCCAGATGGGCTCGCAGGTTATCGTGCACGGCAAGGTGGTCGGGAACTTCCTGGCCAGCGAGTATTACGAGCACAAAAAGAATCTCGATGTCCGTAGTCCGCGAGAGCTTCGAGCGGTTGGCGCGAGCAGTATGACGTGATCGTCCTGGAAGGGGCGGGGAGTGCCGTCGAACTCAACCTCAAGGAACACGATCTGGTCAACCTTGCCATGGCCGAAATGGCCGATGCCCCCTGCATTCTCGTGGGCGATATCGATCGGGGGGGCATCTTTGCGGCGCTCCTCGGCAGCTTCATGCTCATGACTCCGCCCGAGCAGCAGCGCATCATCGGGTTTGTGGTGAACAAGCTCCGAGGCGACCCGAAGCTTTTCGCCAACGGCGTCGGCATCCTCGAAGCCCACGCCGGGCGTCCGGTCTTCGGCGTTCTCCCCTATTTCGACCACATCGCCCTCCCCGAGGAAGACAGCGTGGCGCTTGCGCGGCGCATGGAGGAGGGTTCGAAAGCGTCCGCGGGCGGCAACCTGGCGGTTGGCGTCGTACGGTTGCCCTTCGTTTCCAACTACACGGATTTCGATTGCTTCGAGCAGGAACCGGAGGTGAATCTCGAGTATTTCAACCGCCCGGAGCGGGTCTTTCAATTCGATGCCGTAATCCTGCCGGGCAGCAAGAATACCATCGAGGATCTGGCTTATCTGCAAACTACCGGCATGGCCGAGGCGATTGTCGCTTACTACAAATCAGGGGGCACGGTGGTGGGGCTTTGCGGCGGCTACCAGATGCTGGGCGTGCGGGTGAGCGATCCTCACGGGGTGGAAAGCCGCCTCCAGGAAACGGCGGGCCTCGGGCTGCTCGACATGGAAACCGAGATGCTCCTCGAAAAGATCACCTCTCAGGTCGAGGCGGTGTTTCTGGCATCACGACGGCTTTTCCTTTCGCCACGATGAAGTCGTGTTTCGGCTATGAAATCCATATGGGAAGGAGCGTTTCCCGAGGATCGGCGCAGCCGCTCTTTCGGATCATCCGTCGCGGCGGGCAGCCGGCCGACGAACTGGACGGTCTGGCTCAGCCCGACGGGCGCGTATGGGGTACCTATATCCACGGCATTTTCGACAATGATGAGTTTCGCCGGGACTTCTTGACTCGATCTCCACCGACCGGTCGGGACGCGACCATAACTCCTCTGCCTCTGCCACACCGTTTTCCTACCGGCAGTGGAAGGAAGAACAATTCGATCGCCTCGCCGCAGAGGTGCGTCGGCATTGCGATGTGGAGCACATCTACCGGCTTGCGGGGCTGCGCTGATGCTTTTTCTTCCCTGGCATTTTGCTCTGGCTTACCTAACTGACCTCATTCTTGGCGATCCGCAGTGGCTGCCACATCCCACTCGCTGGATCGGGCATTGGATCACGCGCGTCGAACGGATCTTTTATGACGGCACAGCGTCGCCCAAGCTTCAGCGCCTGGCGGGCTGCGCTTTCTGGCTCGCGGTCATGGCGGGGGTTTTCGTCGCGGCGATGTTCGTTATCGAACTTGCGGGTTATCTGAGCCCTGTTTTGGCTCAGGCCGTGATGATCTGGCTGGCCTTCACGACCCTGGCTACGCGGAGCCTCCATCAGGAATCGTCACGGGTGGTGGAGGCTCTGCGCGGGCGCGATCTTGCCACGGCGAGAGAACGGCTGGCCATGATTGTCAGCCGGGATACGGGAGCGCTCGAAGAAAAGGACATTCTGCGGGCGGTCATCGAAACGGTGGCGGAAAATATCTCGGACGGTATCATTGCGCCACTGCTCTATCTCGCCCTCGGCGGGCCGGTCGCGGCGCTGCTTTACAAGGCGGTCAATACCATGGATTCCATGGTCGGCTATCGTGAATGACCGGTATCGTTATTTTGGCTGGTGGGCGGCACGTGTCGACGACCTGGCCAACTGGATTCCGGCCCGATTGAGCGGACTTATCCTGGTGGCGGCGTCGGCCTGCCTGAACCTTCACTGGCGAAGGGGCTGGCAGGTGATGCGGCGCGATGCCCGGAAAATGAAGAGTCCCAACGCCGGGTATCCCGAGGCCGCCGCCGCGGGGGCTCTTGGGGTGCAACTGGGGGGTACCAACTTCTATTTTGGGCAGCCGGTTGAGAAACCGACCCTCGGGGATGCTCTAAACCCAATGTCCATTGATACTTATCGGCGGATGCTGCGCCTCATGTACCTGACGTCGGTCGTGGCCTTTGGACTGGCGCTGGGGGGAAGATGGCTGATGGTCATGCTTTAGAGGCAAAAACTATGATCCACGAAGTCACACGAAGGAACACGAAGAAAGGCAAAAAGCTGAATTGTAGGAATCGCTTTGTTTCGTGTCCTTGGTGTCCTTCGTGAATGAAAGAGAAAAAGCAGGGCTGGGCGATGCGGGAAGAGGAAAGCTGGAAGTATCGGTAAGGGAGCATAGGCGTGAAGGTGGAAACCGGGGGAGGGAGAAGCCCGATCCGAAATCCGAAATCAAACGAGCGAGTGATATGACTCTCATTCATGGCGGCAATGTATACGAAATCGCAGCGAAGTTGGGTTGCACGCCCGAGGATGTGCTCGATTACAGCGCGAGCATCAATCCCCTGGGGCCTCCGACGGGTCTCAATGATCTTTTCAACGACATCTTTCAGCGGCTGCAGCATTATCCCGACATTCAGAACCGGGTGCTGTTGGATTCCATAGGGCGGCATCACGCTCTTTCCCGGAAGCAGGTGGTAGTCGGCAACGGTTCGACCGAACTCATTTACTGGCTTCCGAAGGTGCTCGGCATCCGGAAGGCACTCATTGTCCTCCCTACTTTTGCGGAATATCAAAAAGCCTTCGATCTTCAAGGGGTACAGCTGGCCAAATTGGTAACTTCGCCTGAGAGCGATTTCCAGCCTGCGGTGGAACAGTTGGAGGAACTCTTCGCAAAGTTTTCACCGGAAGCGATCCTTTTCACCCATCCGGGAAGCCCCGCCGGGACGCTCCTGACTCCCGACGTACGCGCTTGGCTGGTCGAGAAGAGCCGAAGAGTGTTTTGCATTATTGATGAGGTCTTTATCGATTTCTGTGAAGAGGAGTCGTTGAAGGGATTTCTCGTGGGGGGGGAGAACTTGGTGACGATCCGTTCCATGACCAAGTTTTACGGGCTCCCCGGGCTGCGCCTGGGTTATCTGCTCACCTCGGAGCTGCTGGCCGGCCGCTTGGGCCGGTTCCTGCCGCCCTGGTCGGTCAATACCTATGCTCAAGCAGCGGGACCCTTCTGCTTCGCTCAGAAGGAGTATCGTAAGGAGACTCTGGCCTTGATCGGAGCGTGAACGGGAGAGGATGAGCGAGCGGCTGCACGGGCTTGCCGGGTGTCGGGTGTTTCCGGGGCGGGCCAACTACCTGCTGATGGAGCTGGCCGGCAACCTGCCGCCTGCCGCCAGGCTGCAGCAGGACCTGCAGCAAACCGAGCGCATTCTCGTTCGGGACTGCTCCTCCTTTGAAGGCCTCGGCGACCACTTTGTGCGTTTTGCCATCCGCCTGCCGGAACAAAATGAACGGCTGCTCGGCGCAGTGACCCGCTGGCTCGAGGATCAGGCCGGATTAGCCTTGTGATCGTCTTTGAGGAAGAGGGTGTGGTACTCGTCATCCTTTAGATGGCTGCGCATGAGCCTGCTCATGAGTTCGAAGAGCTGATTGATCTCATCGTCGCTCAGTCGCGGCACCAGCGCCTTGGCCAGAGCATCCTCCGAGAATTTCTGCAGGTAGAAAATCAGGGACTTTTCGTCCACTTCCCGAGAAAACCCGAATCCCACCATACCGTCGTATTCATCCACAAACGTGTGTCGATGTTCCGCCAATCGCTTCACTCCTCCGAAATCAATCCGTACTGTTCATGTAGTAGTCGAGGCCGAAATGGGTGATCTGCTCTTCGCCCATGAGGTACCGCAGGGTGTTTTTGAGCTTCATGAGCTGGATGGAAAGGTCGTGTTCCGGGTAAAGGTTTTCCTTGTGCATGGGGCTCTTGAAGTAAAAGGAGAGCCACTCCTGAATGCCGCTCATCCCGACGCGCTGGGCGAGATCCATGAAGAGCACCAGATCGAGGATGATCGGTGCTGCCAGGATGCTGTCCCGGCACTGGAAATCGACCTTGATCTGCATCGGATAGCCCAGCCAGCCGAAGATATCGATACAGTCCCAACTCTCTTTATTATCCCCCCGGGGCGGGTAGTAGTTGATGGTCACCTTGTGGTGGTAGTTCTTATAGAGAGTGGGGTAGAGGTGCGGTTGCAGGATATATTCGAGAACGGCCAGTTTGCTTTCTTCCTTGGTTTTGAAGGAATCCTTGTCATCCAGCACCAGGCCGTCGCGGTTCCCGAGGATATTGGTGGAATACCAGCCTTCGAGGCCCAGCATGCGGGCCTTGAGTCCCGGAGCCAGGATGGTTTTCATGAGGGTTTGCCCGGTCTTGAAGTCCTTACCGGCAACGGGTACCTCTTTTTCCCGGGCCAGCTCGATCAGGGCGGGGATGTCCACGGTGAGGTTGGGGGCGCCGTTAATGAAGGGGATACCGCTTTCGATGGCCGCCAGGGCATAGAGCATGCTTGGAGCAATGCTCGCGTCGTTGCGGGCGAGGGCCTCCTGCATGGCGTCATAGGTCTGGTGGACATCCTGAGGAGTGAGATGGACTTCGGTGCTGCCCGCCCAGATCATGACGCAGCGGTCCAGGCCGTTCTCCGAATGGAACCGGGCAATATCATCCTTCAGGGCATCCACCTGGCGGCGGAGATTGGGATGCTTTTTCACGTATGTACCGTCCAGGTTGCGCACGAACCGCCCGTCGAAAACCGCCTGCATGGGGCGAATCCCCGTGAGGAAGTCTTTGATCGGATCGAGATGGTCGCGGTGGAGCACGCGGGCGTACATGGCGGCTTCGTAGCCATTGGCCTCATAGAGGTCCCAGCCGCCGAAGACCAGATCCTCGAGGGGAGCGAGCGGGACAAAGTCCATGATCTTGGGTGACCGGCGTTCAAAGCGCTTTCCCAAGCGAATTGTCCCCAGTTGGGTCAGAGACCCGACCGGTTCGGCAAGTCTCCTGCGCACGAGTTCCACTCCCGCGATGAAAGTGGTGCTCACAGCACCGCCCAGGCCTGGGACGAGTATCCCCAGTTTGCCTGTGGGTGCCTTGATCTGGTCCTTCAATCTAAGGTTCTTTTCCTTCAACGTTAAGCCTCCCTTATGGTGGGCGAAAAGTCTATCTTGCGGGCTTTGCTGCCGTAAATCCTCTGTTCTGTTCCAAAGCGAGCAGGGCCTGTTTGATATGAAGGCCCCCGGAGTAGCCTCCCAGACGGCCATTGGCAGCGACGACGCGATGGCAGGGGACAAGCAGCGGCAGAGGATTCCTGCCGCAGGCCTGCCCGACTGCCCGCGGAGCTCGGGGGCGGCCGACGGAGTGGGCCACTTCGAGATAGGAGCGCGTTTCCCCGAAAGGGATCTGGCAGAGAACGTCCCAGACCTGGCGCTGGAAAGGGGTGCCGGCCCGGACATCCAGGGATAAAGCGGGCAGGGGACGGCGGTGATGGAAATACCCAAGGATCGCTTCTTCTGCTTTGGTCAGCAGCGCGTGTTCTTGAGTCCAGGTAGCCCGAACCCCGGGATGGGCCGCACGCAAGAGGGCCAGACAGGATTCCAGAGAAGGATTTTCGGAACCGCAAAAATGGATCAGGCAGAGGCCTTCATCACTGGCAGCAAGGAGCAGCCATCCCAGTGGGGAGGCGAAACACCGATAGTCCAACTTGGGCATGGGGACCTGCTTATTCATCCAAAAAATCCGTGATATAAGGATTAGTTTTCATTTCGTGGGCTACCGTTGACTGGGGGCGGTCACCGTAGTCGTGGCCGGGCCAGACGATGGTGTCGGGCGGCAGGGTTATGAGTCTCTTCTGCAGGGAATGGATCATTTGTTCGAAGGAAGCCCCCGGCAGATCCGTTCGCCCGACGGCGCCCACAAACAGCGTATCCCCGGTGAAAAGATTGCCGTCGATGAGGATGCAGCAGGCTCCCGGAGTGTGACCAGGGGTGTGGATGAATTTCATCGTCACATCACCGAAGGTCAATTCGTCGCCATCCTGGACACGCACATCGGCCGGGCCTGCGGCATTCACTCCAAGCATCCGCGCCCACCCCGAGAACTCGGGTTCTTGGAATAAATCGTCGTCAATGGCGTGCATCACCACCTTCGCCCCCGTCATGTCCCGCAGGCGGTCGTTGCCGCAGGTGTGATCCGGGTGGCCGTGGGTGTTGACGATATAGCGGAGCTTGACGCCTCTTTGTTCAAGAAGCTGTAAGAGTTCCTGCTCATTTCCTGCCGGATCGATTAAAATACCTTCTTTGCTCTTTTCATCGTAGACCAGATAGCAGAAAACCGCCATATGCCCGACTTCTACCTGTTCGATCTTCATCGCGTCCTCCAGAACTTGCAGCAGGCCACATGGTGGCCGATTTTTGAGTAGGACCCAAAATGGACCATCTTGGGAAAAAAGTCAAAGACACAGTGGAGTCTGAGAGATGGTAAGATTTGAGGGGAGGGGCTCTCATGTGCGGCCTCAGAGACTGTTGGTCTTCGAATGTCGGGGAGCTCACCCGCCCCGCGGCGAGCCCCGTGACGACGGGTTTCTGGGAATCTGGCCGGAACCTCCTTTCTATTATCTCTTCTTTGCCGGTGAACCCGATCAGGGTCTGTCTCGGTGGTTGGGAGAGCAGCGGGGCTGGATGATTTCAAACTGCTACCATCTCGACTATGAGCAGTGGCAGCAGGTTGGCGCTGCGAGAGTCCAAGTGGGGCCCTTTCTTATTGAAATGGTTGCTGGTGTTTCCTCCGGGGACCAAACAGCAGCAAGTGGGGGGAGAACTCTCATCCGGATCGATCCCGGGTTGGTTTTCGGGTCTGGTTTGCATGGTTCGACCCGAGGCTGTCTGCTCGCCCTTGCCGGCCTCTTTGCTCGGTCTCCCTTGCAGAGAGTGGTGGATATGGGTACGGGAACGGGGATTCTGGCCCTATCCTGCGCTGCCCTCGGAGCCGCCAGGGTTGTGGCTGTTGACAATAATCCGCTGGCATTGCGGACCGCGAAAAGGAACGTCTTCCTCAACAGCCAACAGCACTGTGTGGCCTTGTTGAGGGCCGAGGATCTGCGGGCAATCGGGGACTCTTCGGATCTTCTGGTGATGAATCTCGAAGCGCCGATCCTGCAGCGACTGTTGGGCCAAGACGAATGGCTCGACTACCCGTGGGTGATCTTGAGCGGGTTTCTGAAAAGGCAGTGGGACCAGCTGATGGGGCTTATCCCAGCTGTTTTTCGAGTGAGAGGTTCGGAGACGGTGGACGGCTGGCTTACCGTGACACTCTCCCAGGGCCGCCTGGAATGAAACACGCGGTCAGCACCTATGGGACAGTCCTCTACTTGAAGCTGAGAAGGTACTCGGCCAGAACCCTTTTGTCTCCGTCCGACAACGTCGCCAGGTTCTTCAGCTGACCCTTCATCATGCCGGTCTTGGTCGATTCAATGAGAAAAGGACTCTCTCCTTTGAAAAAACTTACCAGTTTCGGTGCATCCGGATAGGCTTTGGCAATCTCCGCGAGAGATACCCCCGCGGCTTTCTTGTCGGGTTTGTGACAGGCACCGCATTTGAGTGACTCGAAAAGAGTCGCGCCATCGCCTGCCGGGGAAGGGCTGGGGGAAGCACACAGCATGGCCGCGACAACCAGGATCATAAGGTTCGGTATAAATTTTTGCATCATGGCACCTCGCTGTTCGGAAAGGAACTCCATTGCAGAACCTGCAAGGGTAAGTCAGTAACCCTACCACACTTCGAACCTCAAGTAGCAGGGTTTCTCCAGGGACGGCTAAGATCAAGACGGATTGTGAGAACGAGTCCACCTGCTCTCGTTTGGATCCGAAGGATGGAATTCTATTGGGCAACAAGGGACTGCCTAGAAGGAGTCATCATTTCCCTATTCGCCATTTAACATGAGAGGGTGGGAATCTTGGGGAGACATTCTCTTCTGAATCACATGGGCAGTAGACAAATTGCTTCCCTATTTGTCTATTACCGCATCCGATAGCTTTTAGGCGGGGGACTCAAGAGGCTAGATGTGAGCTTCTCATGAGCTTAACGATGGGACGCTTCAAGTGATGGTTGATTCCCAACATGGCTAAAGGAACTTCGAGTGGATCACCTGAGGGTGTCTCAAAGAAGACTAGAATAAGAAGATGCACCTTTTCAGAGAAATATTTTGAACGAAGTGTAAATATGCTGTTGACCTTTAGCTCATTCGGTTATAGTAGAAAAACCTGAGCTAATGAAAAACTGATCAAAGGGCGTGTTTTTTCGTTCTATTTGTGTAGTTCCAGGCTTAAAGTTAAAAAGAGCACCACTTATCTACTGCATTGGAGAATGTTTATGGCAAAGAAACTGCTGGAAATTGCCGCTGAAATTGTGCAGGCGCAGGTATCCAACAATCAGCTGGCGACGGAAGAAATCGTGTCGTCTCTCAGGCAGGTCTTTTGTGCCCTCAGAGACATGCAGAAGTCGGAAATTGAAGGCATGCCTTTCGAGGCTGGCAGAGCTTCCGACGAACCTCTAACGGAAGAGGCCCTGGTCGAGAAGGTAGATCCGAAGGGGTCGATCCAGGAAGACAAGGTGATCTGCCTGGAGTGTGGCGCCGAGATGCGGCAGCTGACTGCCAAGCACCTCAGCTCCCACGGCCTGACCATCCGTGAATACAAGCATAAATTTGGCTTTCCTCTGCGCCAGTCGCTTTCGGCCAAGGCTCTTTCGAAGGCGCGCAGCAAGGCGGCAAAGAAACGGGGATTGCCGGAAAAATTGCTTCAGTTTCAGGAAGAACGCAAGCGAAAGAAGGAACAGGCACTCCTGGAAGGCGTGGGGACTTCCCCGGAGGCAGGTCCGGAAAAGGCCAAAAAGCCGGCTACCCGACGTCGCAAGAAGGGCTCAGAATAAAATAAGAGTCTCCAGGCAAGAGTTGCAGGGATTTCCGGAAAAGCCTCCTGCGGCGGTCGCAAGGTACGGAGACTGATCGCGGACACAAAAGAGAGAAAGCCAGGGAGGATGCCCCCCTGGCTTTCTCGATAGATGAAAGAAACCAACTCTTTATGGTTCTTCTCTACCCCATGCGTGGATGGTAATGCAATGGGGTCAAAACAGTATTTTGTCGAGGAAAACACGGTAGAGAAAGACACATTTTGAGGTAGCAGTTGGGGGAAGGGGAGAAATTTCACCTCCACGCCGAAGTTTCGGTTTGCCCTGCGCTTGACCAATGGGGATCATCCCATGAAGATGTTCATCTGGCGCCACAGTAAGCTTTTTTCCAGTTGGTCCATGTTCGATGAGCCCCATGTTTATCAAGACAATTATCTTCAGGCTGAAATCATCGTGCTCGCCAATTCTGAAGCGGAAGCACTCGCGCTGATAAGCAGGGAAGAAAAGTGGAATGTCGAGGAATTGAAGCGAATCCAGCCGCGCGTCCTGCCCGTGGATGAAGCTGCCGTGGTCGGCAAATTCGTCCAGTACTGAAACCACTCAAGGAAATCACAAAAGCGGTGCGACCGTTTTCCCGCAACTCAATGCTTGAACCGACGCAACAGTTCTGCCAGGGGTTCTCGAGGCGGCCCCTCGACGGGCACCTGCATGTGGTCGCAGGGGCTCCGAATGAAGGCCACCTGTCCCTTCCCGACGCCTTTGGGCCACTCTTCCTTATACGGCACCCGATGCTCCCGTAGAAATTGAGCCAGGGCCATCGTCTTCTCCTGACACGGCGACCCTTCTGTGAAGAGATTGATGAAGAAAGTGGTTTGCGAGCGAGACAAAAGCCACTTTCCGAAGATGTAGAGATCCTCATAGAGCCCGTCCAGCAGCAAGATCCCTTTGATTCGGGAAGCGGCGCCACCGCGGTCCAGGGTGCAGGCGAGGGGTTTATAGCCGCCGCTGAAGGCCGCCAGGATGATATGGGCCTGCTCCAACTGCTTCTGATGTTTCTTGCCCAGCTTGCGCGAGAGCACCTGGGCCACCTCCTGCATAAAAGCCTGGAAGGCGTTTCTTTTTGAAAGCTTGCCGGGACTCGAATCGGCAGCGTTCTTAGCAAACTGCGGCAGCACCAGGATCACATTTCTGCCGGACCGATTGATCTGGTCGTCGAGCCGATATTCCTTCACGGCTTGTTGGACTTCAGTCCGGTTGCCGTGAAAGAAGACCACATAGGAAAAGGGTTTGGTTGGGTTGAATTGGGGCGGTACATGGAAGAGAACGCTGTTGTCGCGGTAGTGGTCTTTCTCGGAGAGCCGTTCCAGGGTTCGGGTGGTGCGAAAGCGTTCTCCGCTTTTGGGGTCCACGAAGTCGAAAAAGTTGGGGTCGGTGTCTTTAGCGGCCAAAGGGAAAGGGGCCGCTTTCAGGGCTTCAACAAAAGTTCCGCAAAATTGAATGCTCCCGGCGGTAATCGCCGGACGTTTGGCAGGCTTGCGGGGAGAGCCTTGCTGTGGGTCGGGTTTTGGAGTACTGCGTGCTGGCTTGGATGTGCTGGGTTTCACGGTCGAAGGCTTGACGGCCTGAGACGTGTCCTGTTTTTTCGGTGGAACAGCGCCTTGAACAGGGGGGGCTTTGGGTGAGGCTCCTCGAATAACCTGCTGCGGTTGTTTTGTTTTAGGATCGCCGGCTTGTGCGTCTAGAGGGCATGCCAGACTGAGGTAGGCGGCCGCAGTCACACCGAATCCCATCATGAAGAGGAGTTCCAGCAGCTGGGTGGTGCTAGCTTTGGACACAATTATCGGCTCTCAGTTCCTCGGGTGAGAAAAGGCTGCAGCCCCCAGCCCGACCAAATCTCGACAGCCAACCCCGATTGCTCGCCACTCGCCAACTCATCACTCATCACTCAAACATCGGGAACCTGAAGGTGCAGGAAAGCGGGCAGAGCGATCAAGTAGATGATGGCAGCGACCACGATGACGGTGGAGATCCCCAGGCTTACCGAGACGATCGGCACCAGCACGGAACCGGCCACTGAAAACGAGCCGTTGATGCCCCACGCCCATACGAAGAAGTGCTCCCTCTTTAGCCGGGAAAGGGAGGACATCCCGATGGCGAACGGGAAACCCATCAGGAAGGCGAGCGGGAGGAGGAGCACCAGACAACATACGATCTTAAAGCCGTAGGGCCACAGTCCGACCAGGGCCAGAATTCGATCGAGGTAAACGGCATAGAGAACGAGCAGCAACGTTATCAGGGAACAGATGATGGCCATGGCTCGCTTGGCCACGGGCATGAACCGGGCTGAAAGATAACTGCCCAGACCGGAGAATAGCAGCATTCCCGTAACCAGAATGGTCACCGAAAGGCTGGCGTTGCCCAGGCAGAGGATGTACTTACTGATCATCGCGATTTCGACGAACATATAGCCAACCCCGAGGCAGAGGAAAAAGACAATGACCCCCAGTTTGCCCCGGCGCCGCTGGAAAAAGGCCCGCCAGCCGAAGACCATGGGCAGGAGCATGAGGATGAAACCCAGGATGAGCGACAGGAAAAGGGTTGCCCAGAGCAGGAGATATCCCCATTCGTCAGAGATGGCTTCGAGCTTATCCAGGAACTTAGGGATATCGGGAATTTTCAGATAACCGGCAAAGTACGGGCGTTCGTCGGTAAGCGGTTCATCGTTGAAGACATAGCCTGCCTCAACCATCGCTAGATCGCCAGCGATCAGACGACTGGCTGCCAGGCGATACAAGGTTCCCACGGATACGTCGAGCCCCTCGCCCAGGGATTCACTGACCTGAGGGGCAAAGTACATGTTCCGGTAGGCTTCAAACACCTTGTCGAGATCGCCTTCCGGCGGTGGTTGTCCGGGAGCGTAGACTATTTCAAAACTCATCCGCTTGCAGTATCGGGTGAGCTTCTGCACCTCTTCTCCGGAGAAGCCGTCCTTCTTGTAGAGGACGGAGAAGGTGGAAAGGTAGGTGTGGGCCATGAAGAAATTGCGGGAGATGTCCTGCGAGCCCGCCTCGAGGGCGGTCGTGACCAGGGTGGTCATGAGCTTCATGGTGGACTTGGGAGGATCTTCCTTGTTCCAGACGGTAATCGAGAACAGGCCGTCCTTCGCCAGGGCGCGCATGCAGGCAAGAAAGGTTTCCCGCGTGTAGGTGTACTTCTCATGGATGGAAGATCCGCCGGGCATGGAGAGACCAGTGGAGTCTGACAGGCTCAGGTCGATGATATCGAAGTCTTTCTTGGCTTCCTTAACGTAGATCCTGCCGTCGCTGGGGATGAGGGTGACTTTGGGGTGATTGAGGATATTCCCGGTGAAGTTGGCGATGTACTGGGGGTCTTTAACCGCGTCGACAATCAGGGGGTTGCCCTCGGCCACCGTAACGCTGTCAGCCCCGAGTTTGAGTGCTACAGCAGTGGATATGCCGCCCCCGAACTGAACCACGAGCACCTCGGGATGAGGTTTCAGGAGGTAGGGCATGGAGAGGGGAAGAAACCTCACATACTCCGTTTCATCTTCCGGAAGATCCTTCATGATCCCGATGGGGCCGTCGCCGTCAATGAACATGCCCAGGTAGGCGTTTTCGGGCATCTTTTCGAGATACAGGCTGGCGGCGTCACTCAGCCCGGGGGCAAAATGGAAATACGAGCTGGAATAGACTTCGAGGTATCCGAAGGGGCTGGCCGCCTCGTAAACGCGTTTAGCGTCGGGAAAGTTCCTGGCGTAGCTGACGCCTTTGTAGGGTGAGATGGTAATCTGGCTGAACTGCCAGCCCATGAGCAGCGACAGCGCCACCGACACAGCGAGTACGGGGATAAGTCGGCCCTGTCGCTGGCTGATGAACCAGAAAAGAGCGCCCAGAACCCACAGCAGCACCGGAATAAGATACAGAGACTCCGGCAGGAAATGATACATGCCCGCAAAGAGCACCAGACTGCCAATGCCGGAACCCGTCATATTGGCGAAGTAGGCCTTCCCGAAATGAGCCTGTCCCAGCAAAAAGAATAACCCGAGAAACATGGCGCCGGGCAGAAAAGGGACGAAGTACAGGAGAAAGTAGCCGGCGAGATAGTATTTCTGGCTCGGATCGGAAACCAGGAAGATCGGGTTGAAAGGGATCTCCTGAGCCAGCGAGTTGACGGCCAGCATAGCTGGCCCTAGAAGCAGAAGGGCCAGGTTGATCCAGAACATCAGGGTTCTTGCAAAGAAATTCTTCCAGATGCACAGGGCTGTGCTGAACACCCCGAATCCGAACATGGCGATGCTGATGACGGTGGAGCCAAAGTGGGACCAGCCACCGATGCCAAACACCCGCATGATGAAAAGTTCGTAAGCGAGAATCGACCCTGAAATAAAAGCTACAGCCAGGTAGGCTGTAGCTGGAATAGTATCATGTTTTGTTAGATCGGCTGCGGGTGTCATTTGTTGAAGTGCGTCCCGCCTCCCTTTTTGGTAAAGGGCACAAAGGGCACCTTCCGCTGGCCGTGGTAAATGTCTTCCCGAGCAATCACCACATTCCCGTCTTGATCTGTATTCTTGGTGACCTTCATGACGATCTGGGCTCCCGGAGGACCAACGGGAATCACCAGAGTGCCGCCGACCTTGAGTTGCTTAAGGAGCGGCGGGGGAATGTGGTCGATCCCGCAGGTGACGATGATCTTGTCAAACGGGCCATACTCCTCCCAGCCATAGTAACCGTCGTCTGCCTTGCGCTTGATGTTGTTGTATTCGGGATAGCCTGAAGCCGCCAGATCCTTGTAGAGTTGGTCCGTCTCTACCGCCAGCGGTTCGATGATCTCTATTGTGTACACCTGGTCGGTAAGGTAGGAAAGGACTGCTGACTGGTACCCGGAACCGGTGCCAATTTCAAGGACCTTCTCACCCGGTTGCACGTCGAGGGATGAAGTCATCCGGCTGACCAGGTGGGGGCCGGAGATGGTCACTCCGTATTTAATGTCGAGGAAGGCATGATCGTAGGCCCTTTTGAGATTCCATTTGCGGCAGAATTTCTCTCGGGGGGTGAGCAGAAACGCGCGCATCTCTTTTTCCCGCCACACATCCTTGTTCTCAATCAGGTGGAGATAGCGGTCATAGCGTAGCGCCAGAAAGCTGGGGTCTTCTTTCCGTTGTTCTTTCATGAACTGGACGAATATTTCTTGCGAATCATGAGGCGGCGCCAGCTTGTCCGCTAATGATTGACCGGACGTCTTTGACGGTGGCTCATCTTTCTTGGGAGCTGCAGGCTGGCTTGCCGGAGCGCTCGGGGTGCCGGCTGCCGCCAGCATGAGGGTGGGAGCAGGGTCTTGAGCGGAGGCAGAGCTCTGAGCCGGGGTGATCAGATTGAAGATGAGGCAGCCGATCACCATTGCAGTGCAAAAGAGCGTCACTTGTCGTGCCCGGCTTTCACCGGTGGCTTTGGTGTAAAACCTGAAGTTTTTCACAGCCTGTTCCATCCCTTGGGTCCTGTGGAGATGTCAGAATCTCGTTGAGTGGTTGTGGTGTTACCGCTCCGTCCGGTTCGAGGGGAACCGTCCCCACCTGCTGGGGGTGGAGTTCAATTTAAGCAACGCCCCAAAAAGCCAAAAGAACAGGGTTTTGTCAAGAGCCTTTTGGGGCCATGAGAAATTCTCTCAAACATTTCGCGGCCGCAACAATGGATACGGTCGCAAGACCAGTAAGCAAAGGATCAGAATGATCAGCGAAGGGAGCGCTTGGACAGGTCAATTGGGTTTTGGGGTGGGAGATTCCTCGTGCTGAGCTTTTTCGCGAAGGGGGCAGGCGTTCATCGCCACCAGCTTTTCCTGCATTTCCTCCGTCGTTCGAAACACCCAGGTGTTCGACTCGGAGTAGCAGTAGGTCGCCAGTTCACATTCCCGACATTCCTTCATGCTTCTTTTCCTGATTCCGTCGCCATTCCGGCTGAATCTGAAGAGGAGAGGGGACTGGTGAGCCCTGCCAGGTAATCCTCCCATTCCACGGGAAGAAGATATTTTTTTCGACTGTTGCACGCTTTGCAGGTGGGTGCCACATTTCCGCGGACCGATTTGCCACCCCTCGCCACAGGCACGATGTGATCCATGGTCAGCTCTCGCGGAGCAACTTTCCGATGGCAATAATGACACTCCCCTTTGGCCAACCGGCGCAGCCACCACTGGGTTTTCCGCAGTTCCCGGGCCTTTTCCTTCTCGCGTCGGATCGCTTCCGGAGTGATTTCCATCAGGAAAGCATCACCCCTGGCTGTGACTTTCATGAATGGTGGAAACCTTTCTTGGGAGATTGCCCCAAGCCATTCGGGGGCAGACCTTTGTTGAGGGGCGGGCTTTTCAGCCCGCCCGCCCTTTCGGTTGCCGCTTACGCCTCACTCTATACCATGACCCATCACGTGCGGCCTTTATTCCTTACCACTCTGAGACGCTCCTTTCAGAGCAACATAGAAGGTGTTTTTGCCGCGTTTGATCAACAGCAGCAGGCTCTCGTCCTTTTTCAGCTTCTGCAGGGCCTGATTGTAGTCTCTGAGATTCTGGATTTTCTGGCGGTTAACCTCCTTGATCAGATCTCCGGGGCGCAACTTGCCTTCCCCTGCCGGGCTGCCGGGCTTAATTTCGGAAATCACCACGCCGCGTTCATTCTCATCCCATCCGAAGCGCTGGGCCAGGTCCGCCGTGAGGTTCTGGACCGTCATGCCCCAGGCGCTTTCCTTGGGAGGGGAAGGCGCTTCCGCTGTCTCCTCGGGCATGGTGCCAATCGTCACCTTAATGTCCTTGTTCTTGCCATCGCGTACGATCTGCACCGTAACCTGGGTGTTGGGAGATGATGAGGCTACCAGTCGCGAGAGGGCGTGGGCGCTGTCAACGTCTTTGCCGCTGACGGAGGTGATGACGTCGCCTCTCTTCAACCCGGCTTTGTCGGCGGGGCCGTCCTGGACCACGTCACCCACGAGAACTCCCTTGGTCTGTTTGATGCCAAAGGATTCAGCCAGTTCCGGAGTAATATCCTGGATCATCACCCCGAGCCAGCCTCGCGTCACTTTGCCGGACTTGAGCTGGGGGAGGATGTCTTTAACGAGGTTTATGGGTATGGCAAAACCAATGCCCTGCCCCTGGGCCACAATAGCTGTATTGATGCCGACGACTTCGCCGTTCATGTTGAAAAGCGGCCCCCCGCTGTTGCCCGGGTTGATGGCGGCATCGGTCTGGAGGAAATCATCGTAAGGACCCGCGCCAATGACACGCCCCTTGGCACTGATGATGCCTGCGGTGATCGTGTTTCCCAAGCCGAAAGGGTTGCCTGAAGCCATCACCCAGTCCCCGACCCGAATAGCGGTCGAGTCTCCCAATTGGGCCGGTTTGGGAAAGTCGTCTCCCGCTTTGACTCGGATCATGGCGATGTCGGTCTTGGGGTCACGGGCCACCACCTTGGCGTCGTATTCCTTTCCCGTGTCTGTCTTGATCTTTATTTCGTCAGCCTTTTCCACCACGTGATTGTTGGTAAGGATAAGGCCGTCGTTGTCGATGACAAAGCCGGACCCGAGCGCATGGGTCTTCATCTGGCTCTGAGGTGAATCCCCAAAAAACCGTTTGAAGAATTCGTCGCCAAAGAAATCTTTAAAGGGCGAATTCGGGCCGGTAAATGGCTGCATGGGGCTTTCTTTAACCACTTGAGTCGTGGAAATATTGACAACGGCGTGGTTGACCCGTTCCGCTAAATCGGCAAAAGACGGCGGCCCCTGGACTCCGAAGCTGGAAAGAGACGCTGCCGCAGCCCCCAGAGGGGTGAAAGAAAGGATGAAGGCGAAGAGGGTCAGGGTGCAGCAAGACTTGACCATTTTGAATTGAGGCTTCTGATATTTCATAGAACTCCTTTCTGGATCCAGGAATTACATGGCCGGTGAGCCCGCCCGGGGGCGCCCCGGGGCTGCCTGTAGACAAAGCGCTCATTGCTCAAAGCGGATGCCGGAGCCCAGTGTAGGCCGCTTCCGAGACCAACTGCTCTGTGAGCCAACAGAACATAATCAAAATGAACAAAAAAGCAAGGCAAGGTTGTGGGGCGGCGGGCCTCCTAGACTCTCCCCGGTCCTTCGCCGCGTCCGTAATCTTCGATTGCCGCGCGGTTTTTGGGAAGGCATAGAAAAAAGCGCTGGGCCTCGGAAAAATCCCGGAGTTGCACCGTCAGCTTGACCAGTGGTTGGTCATGTTTGTCTATGTGGCTTTCGAGATTCTGGATGAGGAGAGTGGACGGGGCGCGAGCGATGGAGGGGATCAGGGAATGGACGGTTTCGAGAACGATGTGGACCTGGAAGGAGAGGGGGTATCGCCAAACCACCTCTTTGTTCCACGTCACATCTAACAATTGCTGCGGCTGCAAATCATGTTTCTCTGTCAAATCCTGGCAGTCCTTGCGATGGAAGGTGGTGCCCCGTTCGCTCAGGATGGCGACCAGGTGATCCTGGCCGGGATAGGGGTTGCAGCAGCGGGCAAATTTGTGAATGGCCTTGTCGAGTTCGGAGACGGCAAGGATGTTTCGTGCGTTGGGATGAGTCTTGATGGTCTTGTCATCCGGATCGAGATCCAGCCCAGGAGGCGCAGGTTTGAGGTAGTACAAAATGAGGTGGGGAGAAAGCAGATCTTGTCCCAGGCGGACAAAGAGCTCCGGCAGATCTTTAAGGTTGAGGATTTCCAAAACGAAGCGGATATTCTCCCCTTCCAGGAGGTCTTCGGATAAACCATGGCGCCGCATTTCCTGTGACAGGATCTCTTCCCCCACTTTCTGAGCATACTGTTGCCGCTTCTGGAAGAGCTTTCGGTTGATGGCCGAACGGGAACGGGGGGTTCGGCAAAATTTTTCCAGATCCGGGTCGACCTCGAGGGGGGAGGAAGAGGTGAGAATCTTGACTGAGTCGCCGTCCTTTAGAATATGGGTCAAAGGCGCCCATTCGCCGTTGACCATTGCTCCGTTACAGTAATCGCCGACCTGTGAGTGAATCTTGTAGGCAAAATCCAGCACGATGCTACCCTTCGGCAGGTTGTAAATGTCCCCCTTGGGCGAATAGACAAAAATCTCCTCCGCTTCGGAGAGTCGGATCAAAGCTTTACGCTGGGGTCCGGCGCCACCGTACTCACCGATCGTGCGCAGCAATTCGCTGATTTCCTGCCAATGCTCATCACTCAAGGGCTCTTGCGCGCTCCAGTCGGTCAGAATACCGTAGGTAGCCCATTCATCCATACTGGGGGTGCGGACTTTGATTAGATAATTTTGATCGCCCGAATGAATGCGCACGTGCAGACTGCGATAGCCGGTATTCTTCGGATTGGCAATGAAGTCTCTGAGGCTCCGCGGAATCGGAGCAAAAGTCGTATTGACGATGCCGAGAGCGGTGTAGCAGGTCACCAGATCTTCGGTCTGGAGAATAACGGCAAAGTCGATATTGTTTTCACTGTTAGCAATGTCCAGCGTGCGTTTCAAGGGGTCATAGTAGTTCCCCAGACCTTTGGCACGAGGCCGCAAGGTGATAGGGCAGGAGGCTTTGGCAAAGGCTTCCTGCATGGCTCGCACAATTTCCTGGTAATCCGGGGAGTGACGCAGAGCATGGATGAACTGAAGGATCTTCTTACTCTTGCGGGGGTAGAGGTACGAAAGCGCCAGATGGTAAAGTTCCCGCTTGAGGGGGTAAATGTTGAACTTTGCCGCAATGGGAGCATAAACCTCGATGGTCTCCTGAGCGATGCGCTGTCGCTTGGCCTTGGCGAGATGGTGCAGGGTGCGCAGATTGTGCAGACGGTCGGCAAGCTTGAGCAAAAGCACGCCCAGGCGCCTGCTGGCACTCAGAAATATTTTGCTGTGAGTCAAGTCCTTGAGCGTAGCCCGGTCGAGATGATGGCGGGTCAACTTGGTGCATCCGTCAACCAGTTCGGCAACGGTCTCCCCGAACAGGCGTTCAATATCTTCCAGCGTTACCTCGCTGACGTCTTCGACCACATCATGGAGTAGAGCGGCAGCCAGCAAAAGGGGATCTTTGAATTTCAGTTCCCGGGCGAGGATCTCGGCTACCGCACAGGGATGACTGATGTAAGGGGCACCGGACTTGCGCTGCTGGCCTTTATGGAGTTTGTGAGCAAATTCCAGGGCGCGGAAAACAATACGGTTTTCCTCATTATTTTCATTTAGATACCTGGCCATGCGCGAACGATAGTGATCCAGATCGAAGAAGCGGGGCTCGCTCCGGGAAGCTTCTGGAAAAGCATAAGACGGCTCGCTCTCTGCGATCAGCAGAGCTTGACGCTCTTCACCCATCAGTGGTCTTTCTCTCCGATTTCCATCCATCCGCGGGAAGGCAACGTTGCCTTGAAGATTAGTTCAAGCATAAAGTCCGCAGATGAAGTGTCAAATACTATTTTAGAGAAACGACGGGAGAGATACAACCCCCCAATGCTTGAGAAGTTTGTGACGACTCGGCAGGAAGGGAGCTCTGGGCTGGAGCTTTGGGCTTGACTTGGTAGAAGAATTCTATTAGGTTGCCCGCGTAATTCTGGGGAATCGTTCAACGGTAGGACTGCAGACTCTGGATCTGCCTATCCAGGTTCGAATCCTGGTTCCCCAGCCAAAGATGGTCCCATCGTCTAGTGGCCTAGGATATCGGCCTCTCACGCCGAAGACACGGGTTCGAACCCCGTTGGGACTACCACTCTAGAATGATTTCATGCTTGGTTTGTTGGATTTTAATAGATAGAAGTCCCCAACACTATCCCCAACAGGCAAGGCAGAAATGCCCCCGAAGAAACAAAAGGCCCGGCTTTCTCCACCCGTCCACATCAAAAGTACACCCGGTTCACTCCTTCTCCTTTCTCCATCCCCGAATCTCCAATTGCTCAGAGGCCAGCATAGTCATCCAGTCGGTTGCATGGTCAAAGCAGAGGAGAAAGGTCCTGGCTTCCAGAAGTGTGGGGTACGGAAACCTTCATCGCAAGACCGGATGTACAACCTTTAACCGGGGTATGAGCCTCACCCCTAGCCTGTATCTCTCCACATGTTTTCCAACAGCCGTTTTCTCCCCGGCCCCCCAGCCGACCCCCACCCCCCATAATTCTGATCGTCACGCCACAGCCGCCAATATCACCCTTCCCTCAGCGATCTTTCTGTCATTTTCGCTACCGGAGTCGACCACAAGACTGTTCACAACCAGAGGACAGGGCCAGAAACACCTGGGGAGATTCACCAGACCTAAACCCGGGACAGACGTATTCAGATGGGGTATTCTCTGATATGAGCGATCACGCCAGCAACCCGCATGGTTATCGCCGGTCACCAGGTCAAGGAGAGCGACGGCACCCGCTGCCCGATAGACTGGGGTAAAATCCTGAAGCCACCCAGGGAGCCTCACCCCGGTCGTATGCTCTCTTTCCCTGCGTTCAGTCACCCGATCCTCCTCCTACTGGTGTGGTGTCCGCAGTGATTGCTGGCAGGTCGGTGGCTGGCAAAGGGGTATAGGGGGACCGAGGGTATACCCTGCGCAACGTGGTAGGGGTCAGTGCACATATCCCGCCGAAAAATTTTCTCAATTTTGAGGTTTTGCAACTCCCTCCACAGTCATCCGCTCCGTATTGCGCGGAGCGAGTGGCGGCTTCCTAACCAACGCCCAAGTATCTGGAGTTAATTCTGCTGATATCCAAACGGTATCGTTAATTTCTGCAAGATTTTGATATTGTTAAGATACTTACACTTTCACTGTGCCGGATCGCTCCAGAAAAGAGAAGGGATTGGGAAGGGAGTCGGCAGTAGTCGGAGGTGGCTAATGGCAGGATACCTTCCAACGGTTGCCTGAATATTCTCTGCGGACAGGTTCACCTTGATCGGGCTGGAGCGGGATGCCACCCTATGGTTACTGTAACGCAGGAGGTTCTTGACAGCGCTTTTGCCTGGACCTGTGAGCTGCGCGAAGATTGGCCGTGATGGCAGATGTCTGGACCTTTCGCCGGAGATGTGCACGGGAAAAGGCCCTAGTGCGCATCGAACTCTGGAGGGCACCTATCGGGTGAGCCTTCTGAGCCGAGTCACGTTAAAAGATGGGCAGGACATCGATTTGTGGTCGGCTAGAGACGCCTTGGTTTTGAAGGCTCTCACCATGGTATGGGAAGGCGTTCCGGTCGCCACCCGCTGCGCTCACGTCAAGGGCCACGGCGGCGCAAAAGCTGCGGTGCGGCAGGTCCTGACGCATCTGTCCACCAACCGCTTCCGTCCTGAAAACCGATGTCCATTCGTACTACGATTCGATCGACCACTTCTTGCTGCTGGAGCAGCTAGCAGAGCATATCGAGGACCGGGGCATCCTGAACCTGTTCTGGCAGTACCTGACCCGCTCTTCTGAGCAGGGAGGGCTGTTCTGGGACTACGAGCGCGGCATCTCGCGGGGGTGTCCGCTAAGCCCTTTAGATGGTGCCTTCTTCCTCAAGGAACTGGATGATCGCATGGAGCGGCTGGGGTTGTTTTACGTCCGGTTCATGGACGACATCCTGGCCATCACCCCTACTCGTCGGGGTTGGAGGAAAGGAACCCGGGATTTTGTCAATTTTCGTTCAGGCTGTCATCCTCTCGACAATTACCAGACCCGCCCGGGCTTTTTGGGAAAGTCCGAAGTAAAATCAGCCAGCGGAGTCATCAGTCTCCAGCGCTTTCTTCCCTCCTCCTTTACGTACACGAACGACCAGACTTGTTCATCCACCAAGGTCTTAACCGCACTCGCCGGGGGTAAGTAATAGTCGTATTGAACCTTCACGATCTCGGCCCCTTTGAAATCTTCATAGTCGGTGCTGAGGATGCGGTATTCCGCCACCTTCACGTTTCTCGCGGCCTCAGTCCTCGCCGCAAACTCCTGTTTCACGTTGTCGGCGGCAAACTCTTTCGCTTTCTCAAAATCGTTCCGGCGAACGAGCTCGTTGTATTCCCTGACGGAATTGTTGAGCTCGTCACGGTCAGCAACCAAAGCATTGTAAGAAGCACACGCATAAACACAGAGAACCAACACAGGGATAGCAAGGAGCCTTTTCATGGTTACCCTCCAAAGAATGTTCAAGTTTTGGTCAAGAACCTGGTCAGTGTTTCAGTGAGGTCAGGCCGGAACCTTCAAAGCGACGAAACGCTTTTCCTCTGTTAACCTGATCCGATCTTATCGGCGCAAGGCCGTAACACGCGCTCTCAGCTGATGGGGCGCTCTGCGGACTTTCACGGTTCGTTCTGATCCTCCGGTCGTTTCATGGCGGTTCGCGGGAATGACGAAAAGAGCCTTCGCGACAGTTCCCCCCAACCCGTTAGGATGAGCGAGCGGCCACGACGGTCGCATCATCGTATTGTGCGACCCGGTGCTGGTGCTCCATGATGAGGTCGATCAAGCGATCGCAGACCCGCTGCGGCGAAATGTCAAACGAATGGCACAGGCAGTGTGGAGGCCCGCCGTCCCGAATCTCGCTCCATGTTCATCCATGGCGTCGGTGATGCCGTCGGTGAAGAGCAGCAGGGTGTCGCCCGGCTTCATCTCGAGAACCTGTTCATCGATTTCGGGATCAGGGAAGAAAGCGAGGAACTGCCCGACCCCAACAGGCGGAGCGACTACTCCGGAAGCATTGCACAATAAAGGTAACTCGTGTCCGGCACGCGCATAATGAAACCTGCGGGTCTTTCCGTCTAAGATGCCGTAAAGCACGCTGACGAACATGCTTGCTTCGTTCATTTCCAGCAGCTGCTTGTTGACACCGCGCAAGGCTTCCCCAGGAGAGCGGGTTCTGCTGGCTTCCGCCCGCATCAGGCTGCGGGTCATGGCCATGAAAATGGCAGCCGGCAAACCTTTCCCCCGACACATGCCGCGGCTACTCCCAGGGTATGCTCATCGAGCGGAATGAAGTCGTAGAAATCCCCGCCGACCACGCGAGCCGGAACGATGCGCGCACCGAAGTCGAACCCGGTAAAGCGGGGCAGGGAGCGCGGCAGCATGCTGTCCTGGATTTCCCAGGCCAGGTGCAGCTCGCGCTCGAGTTTCTCCTTTTCAATACGATGGGCCTGCGCTTCCTGAAGCTCGCGATAAGCCTTTTCCAACTCCAAGTTCTGCGCCTGCAATGAGCGGTTCAAGTGTGCGATTTCCTCGAACGATCGTGCATGCTTGAGAGCGACCACGAGGTTGTAGACGAGGGTGAAAAGAAGTTCCTGATCATGCTCACTAAAGGGCTCCCCGACCATTTTCGCCCCCAGACCGAGCATCCCGACGCAGTTGTGCTCCAGGGCGAAGGGCAGCGCGCAGATGATTTCCGCGGGCAGAAAATCCGGGCGATGACAGACGGAATCGAGGTACTCAGACCATGCCCGACCGTCGGGCAAAAGAAACTGCCGGGCGGAAGCCTTTATCCGGGAAAGATCGGCTTCATCCAGCCCGACTTGCACAAATGGGGAAATTTCTTGTGATGGAGTCTCCATGAGCAGGATAAAACCCTGGAACACGCCAAAATTCCCCATCGTCATCAGGAGGAAATTCTTGAGGATCTTTTCGGACTCAACGCTCGCAAAAATATCCCGGCTCACGTCGTAGAGCGTCTTCAAATGGAAGACGCGCTGGTCCAGCTCGCTCTGGATGCGTTCAGACTCCTCCAGAGAGGCCCTCAGTTGATCAAGTTCGGCGGGATGTGTTTCATGCTCTCAACAACCGCAAAGCCTTATTGGGTCCCTTTAAATATGTTTCTAAAATGGACAATCAACTCCCGTCGCGTTTCATTGAGCGTGGCGAGAAATTCCTTAGCCAGGTTGGTCATGATCGTGCGCCCGAACTCTCGGTTTTCATCAATCAACTTCTGCAGCTGCTCACGTTTGAGAATGAGCAGTCTACCCTCTTCGAGGCAACGGGCGGAAATGCTGTATTGATGGGGATGAATCAAACCCGACGTGCCAAAACAAGCTCCCGGTGTGCGCAGGATGGAGATGGGAAGGAAGGTGTCGTCCACTTCCAGGATAAACTCCACCGCCCCTTCTATCAGCAAGTAGAGCTCATCGCCGTCCTGGCCTTCGTGAAAAAGCCACTGCCCTCCCGTCATTTCCGCTTCTCTTAGATTCAGGGCGAGCTGATCCAGTTGCACTTCGGTGAGTCCTTGAAAAATTGCGGATGTAGTCAACACCATCGCGACTCCTTCTTGTCACCAGGCTCTCGGGTGCTCGATCGGAATGACTGGGGGCATGGCAGCTTTATCCTTGAGTTCCTTCCTTACGGTTGCAGGAGGAGCGAAGGAGCCCGGCGTAAAGTCAAGCGGACAAGGTCGAGACAGCCTCGTCAAGACTGTCGAAGATCGTGGCGAATTTGGTTATGCCCACCATGTGGAAGATTTTCTTGAAGTGGTTGGAAAGGCCTGCGATGGCAACAACCTGATTCGTCCTCTTGGCCTGG
>CAWAOR010000004.1:0-483961 GCA_963783775.1 uncultured delta proteobacterium
AATCAAACCCGCATTTCAGCTTGATGGCCTCGCAGGTCATGGGTCCGGAGTCGTTGAGCGCGTGAATGATCTTGGAGTCTGTGTGGCCCTTCTTGTATCCCTTGTGCGGTCTGCTCATTTCGTGGATGAGCGCGATTCCTCCCGGCTCACGCGCCAGGATCGTCACCATGGCGTACCATTCGGGCTCTTTGAGCGACGCGGCATCGTCCCGGCAATGAGCCATGAACTTGCAGGTCATGATGGCACTGAGGTTGTCGGTTGATCGTGGTTTTAGTGAAGGGGTTTCGGGCTGCTGCACAATGAAATCGTCAAAATCGGACAGGTTGTACCTTGATCCGCTGTGATATCTGAGGTTGACGGGGCGTGGTGGCCGGTACTTTTGGTTCCGAGTGGCTGGTATTCTCAAGATTCGGCTGGCATCCGTAGACCCCAGATCACCGCCGAGACGCATAGCCAAGCCTCGCATCACCGCTTCGCACTGGTCAATATCTTCTTTCCTGCATGGCTCCTTGAACACGTAGTAGATGTGGAGTCCTCCACCGCTCTCGACAATAACCGTCGGTTTGATCGGGAACTCCGCGAGTCTGCGTTCGGCTTCTGTTCGGTCGATATCCTTAAAGTCGATATCTACCCATACCGCAGGTATCTCGACGATATTTTCTTTCTTTCCTCCGCCGGCGTCCCTGGTGGCTACCCCGAAGTAAAGGTCATGGTCCTTGATGTGCTGCTGGATAAAGGCCTTGATGCCTCTATCATCATCCAGCATAAAGGATTCTCGCTTCACCTTCTTGTCTTTGATAGCCCGAAGGTCAAGATAGCCCATGCAGTCAGAATAGAAGGTTTCTCGGAGGGTTGGCATTTCAGATTCAGGTCATGAGGGGATGCTGGAAGACTGTGGATGCCCATTGACATAGAAGAAATCTTCAGCAGGGCTCGGGGCAGGCTCCGCCCAACTCGGGGCGGTGGCTATTACCCGCTGCTGCTCAAAGACGATCGGATGTGTTGATAGCGCCTTATTCACTGGCCATTTCTGCAGGGGAATGGTGGTCGAGACCCTTCCATCACAGAAAGTCGAGAGTGGATGGGCACAGAAGGTCTCTTTTTAGCTTCCACCCGCCATGCGCTCGACGGTGAAGCCCTCTTCCCCCAGTTCGCGGATCATGAGTCCGGCGAAAACCTTCGCGATGTGCTCTCCGACTTCGGTGGACACATCTATCGCCATCTGCGGTTTTTCCTTTGAGAGGCAATAAGCGGCGCCACTGGTCCTGACCCCGGGCTTCCCGAAGGTGCACTCGGCGGAAATGACGGCGAAGGCCAGGTGAGTTTCAATCGTTTCTCCGTCCGTACCCTCCGGAAACTTGAATCGGCATACCACCGGCATGACTCGTCCTCCCTGCTGTCTTCGAGAATTCATCCCTCTCAATGGGTACATACGGATTTTTTCCGGGAACTGTCGGAGAAGGGTCGAAAAAATCTTTCAGGTACTCATCGAGATGCTCGCTCCTGAAGATCGCCCTGATGCGTTTGATTTCATCGTAGAGCGATGTTCGAGGAACCTTGAGCCGGCCGCTCGCCTCGTTGACGGTAAGTCCCTCTTCTCCGAGCAGCAGGCAGAGCTCCTTTTGTCGGGGTGTTAACCTGCAAAGCATTATCGAAAGGTCCAGCCTGAGTTCGATTTGTTTGAACGGATCAGGATGGATGTCACCCATCGACCCCTGGTGAACGGTGTCGATCAAGGCGCAGGAATCCTCATCGGTTCCTGCCGGTCCATTGAGCGATACCGCGAGATGAGCCACCCTTCTCTTGTTGGCCTCCCGTTCGCGAACGAGATCGATGAGCTTGTTTCCAATGATCCGGGCCATAAAGGTCTTCTGAGACGCCTCCCCTTGCGGGTCGTGACTATTTTTGGAAAAATGCCAGTGACAAAGGCATTCCTGGAGTAAGTCTTCAAAGCTTTCCTGTTTTAGACATGTCCACCTCCTCTGAAATTTTCCGATCAACCTTGTGACGATCCCGATTTCCCAATCCTCAAACAGCTCCTCGTAATTGCAGCCCAATGAGACACCTCGGCGTCATGCTCAAAGGCGTCTCAAAAGAGCTGTGATGAAGGCTACAGGACTGGAATGGGGATGACCCTCCCGGAGGGCTCCCGGAGGGTCCGAAAAAAAGATGGGGAGCCCCCGACAGATCCAGAACTTTTTACGTATGTATAGGGCAGGGGGAAGGAATGTGGCGGATCGGCAGGCTAAGAGAGAATGGCGACGGTTTCTCTCTCCTTGCCATGGGTTTTACGGGGAAGAAGGCAATCAGCTTCTGACCCTTCCAGCCAGCAAAGGGCTTTGCCGGCAGCAGCGGTTGGGGCGGATACCTTGCCACAATCGTCAACCCGGCGCGGCGGCCCTCCGGGGATCAAATAGGCAACGGCTGGAACCGACACGTGTCAAGCGGATGAACCCTAGAACAGGAGGTGGAGAAGAAGGAGGCTCGAATGGATTTGTGGCCCGTGTTTGACAGACTGGACAGGGTTGAACACAAGATCGACGCCCTGATCGCGATGGTGAAACAATCAATCAAGATGGAGAGAAAAATGAGTGTTGAATTCGACGAACTGATCCTGGAAGTGGAAGCGACCAAGACTGTACAGCAATCAGCAGTGGTGGCCCTGAACGGCCTGGTGGAAAAGGTTGACGATCTCGCCTCCGAGCTGGAAGCAGACGGCATCGACAATGCCAAAGCCATTGAATTGCGTGATGCGCTGAAAGCCTCCACAGACGCCCTGGCAGCCGCCATTCCGGCGGGCACGTCTGCCGAGTAGTGGACGAAACCTGAAAACCACGGCCGCTCCTTGGTGTTGGCGGGGAGCGGCCTGCCAATCGATGAACCACGGTGGAGGGGGAAGACATCATGACCATACCCATTGACGCACAGATAGCCGAGGTGAAGCGGGAGATCGGCATGAGATACGCTGTTTATTCTCGCAGGGTCGAAGCCGGGAAGATGAAACAGGAAACCGCCGATCATCTCATCGCCACGATGCAAGCCGTAGTTGAGTCGCTGGAGGATCATAAGCGCCTGCAGGAGGCCAAACTATGAGCCCCTGCCCCCTGTGCCAGCTGTCATTCTTCTTCGGGGTGCTCGCCGGCGCCGCGATCATGCTCATCGGGTCCATCGGCATCCGGGAGAGGGAGCGCAGAGAACGGGAAAGGAAAGGAGGAAAGACAATGCCATTTCATAAAGCACTACTCAACGGGATTAAGGATCAAATCGCCTGGTCACGAGCTAAGCGCGAGGATGTGGGATTCGGGCTGGCCGGGGTATGTCCGCACTGTGGCCACCGCAATAATCGACTGCTCGTTGGGTGGTACAACGAAATGGCCGGAACCGGAAAGGGGCAGTCGGGAATGTCGAATTTGTCTCCGGAGGTGGACCTGGTCTCGCAAGCCAAAGGCGGTGACGGCATGAGGTTGCTATCCCTCAAGCTATCCAATTTCCAAGGCATCAAGGAGTTTCATCTTGAGCCCAACGGCGAGGATATCACCGTCCTGGGTGCGAATGCTACCGGAAAGACAACCCTCTTCAATAGCCTTCACCTAGCTACTTTTCGGGCAAGGATTCGCTCGGCGCCAGTCTAACTTTGAAATCAAGAACTCGACGCGGACGGAAACGCATGAGCACGGACTGAACCACGAGGTTGAGGCCGTCTTGCTGAATGGCCTGCAACCAAAAGATCACACTCCGTAAGGTTTACAAGGAATCGTGGGTAAAGAAGAGAGGAAGTGCCGAGAAGGAATTGACCGGCCACACCATTGACCATTTCCTTAATGGAGTCCCGACCAAAGCCGGTGAGTACTCTGCCGCCATATCGCTCAGATGGCAGATGAGCAACTGTTCAAACTCCTGACCAACCCGAAGTATTTCAATGAGCAACTCCACTGGAGCAAGCGGCGAGAGGTCCTGCTGAACGTCTGCGGAGACGTTTCTGACGCGGATGTCATTGCCTCCGATCCAGCGCTTGCAGAACTTCCCGGCATCCTGGGGAGCAGGAAGCTCGATGATCACCGCAAGATGATTGCCGGACGGCGTGCCGAGGTCAACCGGGAATTGAGCGACGTTCCGGTGCGGATCTCGGAATGCCAAAAGGGAATGGTCGAAATCCCCAACACGGACCCGAAGCACGCGGCATCGAAATTGACTGTGCTCAGGACGGATCTCGCGGCCAAACAGCAGGAAAAGGCGCGCATCGAGACAGGGGGAGAGATTGCCGAGAAGACAAAGGCGCTGCGTGAGGTCGAGTCAAAGCTGATCGATCTGGAGAACAAAGAGCGCCGGGCTCAGGAATCCGACGCTAAAGCCCTGGCTGAGAATCGGTCATCGATCCGCACCGAAATCAGCTCCGGAGAGATCGCAATTAACCGGGCAGCGGCGAGGATCGAGGATGACGCCAAGCGGATTGCGGTCATGCAAACTCAGCTCGAAAACTGGCGAGCAGAGTGGAAAACCATTGACGCCAGGAGGTTTGAATTTGAGCCAAGCTCTACTTGTCCCACCTGCGGCCAAGCATTGCCCGAAGAGCAAGTAGAAGCGGCACGGCGAAAAGCCTTGGAGGATTTTAATCAAAACAAAGCGTCCGCTCTGGCTGGACTGTCAACAATGGGCAAATCCTCCAGGTCTGGAATCGACACGCTATCCGCCAATAAAAAACTGGCCGAAGAGGAAATCAAGACAATCGAGAGCCATATTGCCAGGCTCAACGAAAAACTGGCTGACCTTTCCGGCATTCCTGTTGTGGCAGAGGAGAATCCAGAACGCGCAGCCCTCCTGGAAGCCAAGCAAGCCATTGAGTCAGCTCTCGCTCGGATGCGGGACGGAGCGCAAGGCTTAACCGACCAAGTGCAAAGTGAGATCGAGGCGATTGAAGCGGAGATTTCCACGCAGGAGGCTCTCATTGCCCAGATCGACCAGAACATCAAGGCCGAGACCCGCATCAAAGATCTCAAAGCCCAAGAGCGCAAACTCGCCTCCGAATATGAGCGGATCGAGAAGGAGCTGTACCTGACCGACCTGTTCATCAGAGCAAAGGTTTCCATGCTCACGGACAAGATCAACAGCAAGTTCACTCTGGCGCGGTTCAAACTGTTTTCAGAAAACATCAATGGCGGTTTAGATCCATGTTGCGAATCGGCCTATCAAGGCGTTCCGTATGGCAGTCTCAACAGCGCCATGCGGATCAATATCGGTCTCGACATCATCAACGCTCTTTCAGCTCACCACGGTGTGACGGCGCCTATTTTCTGCGACAACGCCGAGTCGGTGGTTGACCTGCTCAAGACCGAAGCACAGCAAATCAGGCTCGTGGTGTCGGGCGCCCACAAAACTTTGACCATAGGAGAATAGCATGACCCCCAGGGAGATCTGCGTATCAGTAAAATTCACCAAAAACATGGGCAATTATCAATCTTTCGTTGCCGAGGCCGGGGTGACTGCATCACTGGACAATCCAAACGAAACACCCGCACAGGCCTTTGATACCGCATGGGCGATGGTACGGGAACAGGTTGTCAACCAAATAAAAATCGCATCACAGAAAGCAGGAGAATAGCACATGACCGTAGTCAAGATTTACTGTCCGCACCATGAGGGAGAGAAGGAATTGCGATTGATCTCCGTGTCGGAGAAGACCTTCAAGGGCAAGACCATCACCACGGAAAAGTTTCGATGCCAGGTAAGCGGATGCGGCTACACATTCACCACAACGACCGAAGAGGAGTAATCATGGCAGAACAGACCCAATCACTCGCAATCAAAGAGGCTACCGTTGACCTGATATTGGCGAAGGTTCAGAAGTTCCAGCAACACGGAGAACTCGACCTTCCGCCCAACTACAGCGCCGCGAATGCACTCAAAAGCGCCTGGCTCATCTTGCAGCAGACGGTGGACAAGGACAAGCACCCGGTGCTCCAGGTGTGCAGCCGAGAGAGCATCGCCAATGCGCTGCTTGACATGGTTCTACAGGGCCTGTCGCCAGCCAAAAAACAGGCATATTTTATCGCCTACGGGAACACCCTCACCATGCAGCGGTCCTACTTCGGCACCATGGCCGTACTGAAGCAGGTTGACCCGCGTGTCGATGACATTGTTGCCGAGGTGGTTTACGAGGGGGACACGTTCAAGTATCAGCTCGTCCGCGGGAGAAAGGTCGTTACCGAGCATGAACAGTCCATTGACAGCGTGGACAAGGCCAAGATCCGGGCCGCCTATTGCATCATCTACGACGTTGACGGCCACATCAAGCGCACCGACATCATGACCATGCCGGAGATCATGCAGGCGTGGAGGCAGTCCCGCCAGTATCCCATCGACGACAACGGCAACATCAAGCCGGCGTCTGTGCAGGGGAAGTTCACCGCGGACATGGCGAAGCGCACGGTCATCAATCGGGCGTGCAAGGCGCTCATCAACTCATCCGACGATTCTTCGCTGGTGATGCAGGCGGTCAAGCGGAGTGGCGACGAACGAGCCGAGCAGGAAGCGAATGAGGAGATAGCAGAGAAGGCAAATCAAGTCGTCATAGATGTGCAACTGGTGGACGTGCCGTCCGTGGAGGTGCAGGAACCACTTGATGCGTCACTGCCTCCGCACTTTGCTCCGCTCGCTCAAGAAACGATGCCGGCCAGAAGTCCAGATTTCTGAGATGCAGATCAAGATCCTCGCCAGCAGCAGCAAGGGCAATTGTATTCAGATCGATGACGGGGCGACTCGTCTCCTTCTGGACGCAGGGTTGCCGTTCCCGGAGATAAAGCGACGGCTGAACTTCCAAACGTCATTGATCGCGGGGGCTTTAATTTCGCATTCGCATGCCGATCATTCCAAGGCGGTCAAGGACACGGTTAAGGCCGGGATCGACGGCTATATGGGAAAATCCTGCGCTCAGGAGCTTGGGTTGACCGGGCACAGGATTCACATTGTGGATCCGCTGAGTCAATTCAAGGTTGGGACGTGGACCGTTCTTCCCTTCTCCTTGGTTCATGACGTGGCGAATATAGGCTTCCTGCTGGCATCCGGCGACGATAAGGCCGTATACATTGTGGACAGTGGCTATTGCGCCTACAGGTTCCGTGGATTGAGTCATATCCTCTTAGAAACAAACTTCTCAAAAGATACGCTCGCGCCCGACCTGGACCCGGAGGTCAAGCGACGTCTGTATCGCAACCACATGAGTCTGGAAACCGCCAAGGATTTCCTGCGGGCGAACGATCTTTGCCGGGTTAAGGAGATCCACCTACTTCATCTTTCAAGTGGGAATTCCGACGCGGCATTGTTCCGCGCAGAGATCGAGAAACTGACCGGGAAGCCCACATACGTTGCGGAGGAATAAATGGGCTCACCCCAACTCAAAGCAAAGCGCGACCTGAATTACCCGCGCGGGGCAACCAGTAAGTCGCGCGTGTATTGTATTCATTTCATGCCGGCATCTGAGGCGTTCAGGATGTTTGGCCACAAGTCGAAGCCGAGATGCACGGCCCTGGGCACTCCTCCTGGCCGAGCCTACCGGATCAACCCGAACAGCATCTGCGACAAATACGACGGCAGCGAGCACCTGAATCGGCTCAAGGCCAGGACAAGTTTTGCTAAAAACGACGTTTGGATTTAACGGTTGCCTCCCCATGCAGAGTATCCCTATTATGTCTCCCGTCCGGACAACGGTAAACAACGAAGGGAGACTTTGCATGATCGGGGGCATTTACACGTCGGAGAAGTGCGCCATTTGCGGGAATGGGATGAGGGATAATGGACGTAGTGCGGTAGCGTGTCCAGAACACAAGGATCAACGTGCCAACAGATTGAGGGTTGTAATCAAAAAGAACGGGAAGTGGGTTAAGAAGCGGTTCACTTCCTACGATCAGGCCTCACGCTTCCTTTCGGGCCTGCGGTTCAAAATTGATGAGGGGTCATTCGACCATCGAGATTATCAGCAAGACAATCCGCTCGGCTTTGAAAATCTGGCTAAACAGTGGCTTGAATTGAAGCGGAGTCAAATCAAGCGGCATTCATGGGATTCGTTGAACAATTACATGAACAAGGCCATTGGCTTGTGGGGAAATCGGAACATCAAGGAAATCGGGTATGCCGAAATTGAAGATTTCCTGTTTTACAATCTTCGAGAGTTATCTGCAAAAAGCAAATCGAATGCAGCCTCCACTCTTCATGCTTTTTGGAATTGGCTTAGAAAAAGAAGAGTGCTCATTTCATCTCAACTTCCCGAGGTTCCCGAAGTCCCGTTTGAGTTGGAGTACAGGAACACCATCGACAAGCAAACCCAGGAAAGAATATTGGATGAGCTTCGCTCTATTTCAAGGGATGTTAATCATAGGGTATGGATTGCGGTAAAATGGCTTTCCACTTACATCAGCATCAGACCGTGGGAGCTTGTCAGCATCAAGGAAGGGGAAATAAATCGGGAACAGGGTTTGCTCATCATTCCACACCCGAAGGAAAAAAAACCAAAGGTGGTTCCCCTTACCGACGATGATGCAGAACTTGTGCGATCTCAACCCAGGTCATTCCCGGAGTTGTACTTTTTCAGACACTTCAAGGGTCACGGCGGAGCAACCCCAGGAGAGCGATTTGGGCCTCGCTACCTGTATCGCTGGTGGAAGAGAGCATGTTCCAACTTAGGGATTGAAGGGATTGACCTCTATGGTGGGACTAGGCACAGCACGGCAATCTATCTGGGTCAGTTCTTTACCCCGGAGCAGTTGAAACAAGCCACGATGCACTCAACGAACAAAGCATTTGAGCGATACTTCCAGACCAGTCCCCAGGCGATCAAAAGTGTTTACGAAGTTGCTGGACAGGGGGGAAACAAAGGGGAAACAAAAGTTACCCATACAAGAACAATGCCATCCCCTATCCAGTAAGCCTCAATGTGGTGGAGGCGGCGGGAGTTGAACCCGCGTCCGAAAGCATTCCGCCTAAGCCCCTACATGCTTATCCCGCATTCTAAGGTTCACCCTGGAAGGCTCCCACGGGCAGGATTCCGCCAGGACTAGCCGGTAAAATTTCATCCCTGGCCGCACCGACATCTGACCAGGAATTATCTCACTGAGTCGACGCCCCGTTAGTCCCGCGAGAAGTGACTAAAAGGACGGCAGCCGCCTATGCGACTGCAGCGTACGCGTAATCGTCTGCGTTTGTGTTAGTCCCTGGCCGTTTAACGAGCAGTCAGGACCTCGGCATGCAACTTAAACTTCTTTACCCCCGTCGAACCCGTTTCGCCCCCTTTGTTTTAGTGTAATCTGCAAGTGTTCGTATTTTAGCCTTTCGCGCCGTAAAGTCAAGCGCGGGAATTATGCCGAGCCATCGCGCCTTCCATCCGGGGCTGCCTTGCACATCGCCATAGGTCCTGCTATTTTGGCCGGGTCAAGGCACCGATGACCGCCGGTGCAAGTCATTAAGAACGAAGGGAAGTCCTATGGCATATCCTCGAACGGGAAGACCGGCTCTCTCAGCGTCTGGAGGCCGGGTGTGATGACAAGGGGGAAAAAAACAGGTCTGTGGTTTGTCGGAGCAGTCACGGTCGCAGCCATTCTCCTGTTATCATTACATTTCCTTCTCGCTCGCCCCTTCCTGCGCGAGGAAATTAAGGCAAGACTCCTGGAACGGGTCTGCCCCGCGGGTGATTGCCAGGTCACCTTCGGAAGGCTTGAGATCCTTCTTTTGCCGGCCCCTCATGTGGCTGCCTCCAACGTGCAGATCGAGCTTCCCGGGATGCTTTCCGGCACGATCGCATCCTTATCCATCACGCCAAAGATTCTCCCTCTTTTTTCCGGCCGCGTTGAACTGGCGGGGATTCAACTCACAGCCCCCCGCATGGTAATCACCATTCCCAATGATCCCGCCACAGTTCCTCGGACCGAAGCTTCGCCTGCAGTCGCTGACCCAAGCTCCTCACCGACAGCATCGCTGACCCAACTCCCCGGCCTCAGCACCCCAGACTCTTCCCGCCTCCCTGAAGAGCAGGCTCATGTGCTCGCCATGGCCCACCTGGAAGCACGTTTCCTATCAGTGGTGGGAGAGTTGGCGGAGAAAGCGCCGGGACTGCACCTGCGGATTAAAAATGGGGACTTCAGCCTCACCCACAAGACGCACTCGCTGATTCAGCTCCGTGAGCTTTCTGCCGAAGTATCACTTCCTCCGCACCTCCTGACGGTGAGACTTGAGTGCCGGTCCGATTTCTGGGGAAAGTTCGCCTTGACTGGCCGGGCCGACCTTGTGGAGGGCAAGAGCATGGGCCAGTTGAGCATAGACCGTTTCCAATCCCAGTTGCTTGGTGAATATCTCCCGGCCAACGTGCTGAAACCGGTGGGCGAATCACCGCTGAACTTTGATGCTTCGTTTTCGGGCGAAGGATCCGGGCGGTTTCATGCGACGTTTCAGGCTTCGAGTCCCTCGCTGACGCTCCAGGTGGGTGATGACAGGGCCGTCATCAGCAAGACCACTCTCGAAGGCAGGCTGCAAAGGGAGGCCAACAAACTCGAAATCACGGTTGCCGGGCTGCATGTAGACGACCCCCAACTGGATCTTACGGGCCAATTCCGCTCAGATCTGGAATCCTCTGATATGGCCTACCAGGTGGAATGCCGCAACACCAACGCCACGGCCATCCGTGAAGTAGCCCTGGCGCTTGTGGGTGAGAGCCAGGATGTGCAGGATATCTTCGCGATCATCCGGGGCGGACATGTCCCCCTGGCAACCTTTGAGGCTCGGGGCCGTTCGGCGGCAGAATTAAAGCAATCGCGCGCTCTGGTGGTGAAAGGCCGTCTTGAAAAGGGCGAGGTCTTCATTCCCAACATAAAGCTCAACATCAGCGAGGTGGTTGGAGATGTGCTCATCTCACAGGGTATCCTGGAGGGCACGAACCTTGAGGGAAAAGCCGAGCGATCCCTCGGGCGCAAGGGCTCGCTGACGGTAGCGCTGGCAGGGAAGGAAGGCCCCTTCCATCTGGATATCGAAATCGATGCCGATCTGGCACAACTTCCTCCCGTTCTGGCACGTGTGGTGGATAATCGAGCCTTTTTGAGAGAACTGGCTCTGGTGCAGGATGTCACCGGTACGGCCAGGGGCCGGCTGTTGCTGGGGGGCACTCTGAATAGCATCAAGACCCGGGTCGAGGTTGCGGAATGGAAGCTGAAGGGACAATACGAACGCATGCCTTTTCCCCTCGA
Organism: uncultured delta proteobacterium; assembly: GCA_963783775.1. Taxonomy (GTDB): domain Bacteria; phylum Desulfobacterota; class Syntrophobacteria; order Syntrophobacterales; family Syntrophobacteraceae; genus JADGQM01. Next base: position 11,226 of record CAWAOR010000004.1, read on the forward strand.
ACTTGAGGCCGGGGCACTCGTTTACGAAGGCCATGAGCTCTCCGTGGAAGCGCTTCAGGGACACATCGGCCAATCGGAGGTGCGCGACCTCTCGGGATCCTTGACCTGGAGCCACGAACCCAAACTCGAACTGGTTTCACCGGCCAAAGGGCAACTCCACCTGGGTGAGCTCTTCCCCTGGCTCATGACGTTTCCCTCGGTGAACGCCAACCGCTGGCAAATGCAAACTCTGGAAGGAGCCCTCCGGGTGGACTCGCTGACTTTCAAAGGGCCTCTGGCACAGCCCGAAAACTGGCGGTTTGCGCTCACAGGCCGGCTCGACAACGTGGCATCCCTGTCCAGCCTGCTCGGGAACCCCCTTAAGATCAGGTCCGGAGCCCTTTCCTTGAGCCACCAAAACCTCGAGACCACAAGTTGGGAGCTGGTTTTTCTCGATGCGTCGCTGGTCGTGTCGGGCAAGCTCACCGGCTTCTCGGCGGAGCGGCCGTCAGCTGATTTCACCTTTCAGGGAAAGGTCGGACCGCAGGCCGGCGAATGGGTCTCCAACCTGGTCGAACTCCCGGCCGAACTCAGAGCGCGCACCGCTGTTGCCATTCCTCGAAGTCGCCTCACCCTGGACAGATCCGGCCGCACGACTTTTTCCAGCATCCTGCGGATAGGTGAAAGCACAGAACTCGCACTCGATCTGGATCGCGCGGGGAAGGAGTCCTTTCTCGGGCAACTCAGGGTTGAAGATCAGGAATCGAACGCCACCATCACCGTGAACCTCAAACCGGGAGAGTCGGGCTTTGGCTTCCAAGGAAATCTGGTCAGCGGCACGTTGGACCGAATCCTGGCAGAGAATGGCTTTTTCAAGGGATCGATGACGGGGGATTTCACTGCGCACTTCTTCCACGACCGTTTGGCAGATTCAACAGCCGACGGGCGACTCGCGCTCCGGGATTTCCGGTACGGCCCCGTCCCGGGGACGACCATGCGGGTCGAGGATGCTTTGTTCGAGGCCAGAGGGCAGACCCTGGAAATCAAGAAGGCGTTGATCCGGCTGCAGGACGAGCCGTTGGAGTTAAAAGGCACTGTCAACGCTCGCCAAGACCAGCTTCAGCTCGATCTGGGGCTGGTGGCCCAGGGGATCGACTGGAACAAACTGAAGGCGACCGATCTTCTTGAACACCTCAGCACCACGCGTCCTGGGAGAGCGCCTGCAGACGGCACGACCTTCCTGGGAACACCGGTGCGGGGAGCCTTGAGAATCCAGGCGGACCATTTTGCTTTCGCTAATTTTACCTGGAAACCCTTTAAAGCCACCCTCGTCTTTGCACCGGACGGGCTCAACCTCGAGGTGACCGACGCCAATCTCTGCTCCATCTCGACTCCGGCCAGGCTCATCTCACACCCGCAAGGCACTCTCCTCATCATCAATCCGGCCGCCCGCAAGCAGGAATTCGACCCCACGCTCACCTGCCTTTGGGATCGAAAAGGCGTTATTACCGGCTCCTTTGACCTTGCCGGGGAAATAACGGCGAACGTGCAGCCGGAAAAGATGAGTGAGACCTTGCGGGGCAAGCTGAATCTTGAAGCCCGCGATGGCCGTGTCTATCGTTCCACCGTGCTGGCCAAAATCTTCGCCCTGCTGAATGTAACGGAAATATATCGGGGCAAGCTTCCCGACCTGGTGGAGGAAGGGTGTGCCTACGACTCCCTCAAAGCTCGGACAACCTTGAAGAACGGAAAAGTGCTTTTTGAGGACGTCGTTTTTGACGGCCATTGCGCCAAGCTGGTCGGGACGGGAGCGATTGACCTGGCAAGCTTGCAGGTGGACTTTACCGTGCTGGTGTCGCCGTTTAAGACGGTGGACACCGTGATTCGCCAAGTGCCGCTGCTTGGCAGGGCTCTGGGGGGCACTCTGGTCACGATTCCCCTTAAGGTCACCGGCGACCTCACCGATCCAAGCGTGGTGCCCCTCTCTCCGACAGCTGTTGGTTCGGGATTGCTGAACACGATGAAAAATGTTTTTCAGCTTCCGTTCACCCTGACCCAGCCGCTTCAATAGTGTTCTGAAAGGCAAGGTCTTATCTTGGTTGGGAAGTGAGGAGATCTGGAACAGATGGATAAAATGACCTTTCGCATTCGCGGCATGTGCTGCGGCGAAGAAATTACCGTCCTGAAGCGGGCGGTGGGACCTCTCGTCGGTGGGGAGGCCAATTTGGCGTTTGACCTGCTGACGGGAAAAATGACCGTCTCGGCCTCTCCCGATATGGTTACCGAGGCGGCGGTGAGGGGCGCCGTTGCGAGCACGGGCATGGAAGCCCGGCCATGGACTGAAGGGTGCAGCACCGGCATCTGTCCCGTGGAGGAGGGCTGGTGGCAACGCCATGGCCGCCTGTTCGCGTGCGCTGCCAGCGCTTTCTTGATTGTCCTTGGGTTTTTGGCGGACAGCTATGAGCGCGGGAGTTTCGTTGCCGCCTTTCTTGCCGACACGGAAGACGCTACGGGGGTTGCCCCCGAGGTCATCCTGGTTTATATGGGTGCGGTTCTGGCCGGCGGCTGGTTTGTTTTTCCCAGGGCCTGGTTCGCATTACGCAGCATCAGGCCGGACATGAACCTGCTGATGGTGATCGCGGTCCTGGGGGCGATGGGGCTCGAGCAGTGGTTCGAGGCGGCGTCGGTCAGCTTTCTCTTCTCCCTTGCCCTGCTCCTCGAATCCTGGAGCGTCAGTCGCGCCCGGTCGGCCATCAAGGCGCTGGTGGACATTTCCCCTGCTACCGCCCGCATCCTTTGTCCCACAGACGGCGATATCGAAGAGAAACCCATCGAAGCCGTGCCCGTTGGGGCCACAGTATTGGTTCGGCCCGGCGAAAAGATCCCCCTCGACGGCGTGATCACCAGGGGCTCCACCTCGGTCAATCAGGCACCCATCACGGGAGAATCCCTGCCCGTTCCCAGGCAGCTCGGAGACGAAGTGTATGCAGGCACCATCAATGGCGAAACCGCAATTGAATTCCGCACCACCAGGCCGGCTGCGGACACCACCCTGGCCCGGATCATCCATATGGTCGAAGAAGCCCAATCCCGGCGTGCCGGCGTGGAACAGTGGGTGGATCGTTTCGCCCGTATCTACACCCCGGCCATGATGCTGCTTTCGCTGCTCGTTGCGGTGGCGCCGCCGCTCTTTTGGGGAGGGACCTGGAATTCGTGGCTCTATCAGGCCCTGGTCATCCTGGTCATCGCCTGCCCGTGCTCCCTGGTCATTTCGACGCCGGTCAGCATCGTTGCGGGGCTCACGGCCGCCGCCCGCTCCGGCGTCCTGATCAAGGGCGGCGCTTATCTCGAGGCCCCGGCCCACCTCAAGGGGATCGCCTTCGACAAGACCGGCACGCTCACCCACGGCCACCCCACGGTCAAGACCATCTTCCCCATGGATGACCACTCAGAAGAAAAGATCCTCGCCCGCGCAGCAGCTCTTGAATCCCACAGCACCCATCCCCTGGCCCGAGCCATTCTCGCCCTGGCCGAGTCCAGAGGGGTCGAGATCACTCCGGCGGATCAGTTCACCATCCTCCCGGGGCAGGGAGCACTGGGCGTCATCGAGAACAAGACCTACTGGGTCGGCAGTCATCGCCTGCTGGAACAATGGAACCACGAAAGCGCTGAAGTCCACGCTGCGGCCAACTCCCTCGAAGACGCCGGGCACTCGCTGGTGATCGTGTGGTGTGAAGATCACGTGTGCGGCCTGATAAGCGTCGCCGACAGCGTGCGTCCGGAAGCACAGGCCACCATCCAGGCCCTCAAGCGTCTCGGGGTCGGCAGGATCGTGATGCTGACCGGTGATAACCAGCGCACTGCGGAACAGGTCGCGAGAGAGGTCGGAATTGACGAGTATTATGCCGACCTGCTCCCCGAAGACAAGGTGAGAGTGGTGACGGAAATGCGGGAAAGCCTGGGGCGCATGGCTATGGTGGGCGATGGGGTAAACGACGCACCGGCGATGGCCTCAGCCAGCGTGAGCATCGCCATGGGAGCAATGGGGTCCGATGCGGCCATCGAAACCGCCGACATCGCGCTCATGGCGGACGATCTCGCGAAGCTGCCCTGGCTGATCCGCCATTCCCGCCGGACCCTGAACGTGATCAAACAGAACGTCTTCTTTTCCCTGGCGCTTAAAGCCTCGTTTATCGCGCTGGCCTTCGCCGGCATCGCCACCCTGTGGGGCGCCATCGCCGCCGACATGGGAGCGTCGCTGCTGGTAATTTTTAATGGGCTGCGGCTGCTGCATGCGGGAAGAGTTTGAATGCCTTCGGCACCTCAGAAAAAGCGAACCGCAGAATATCGAACAAAGAATTTCCAATGATGAAGTTTTCTTTTGGGTTCTGCCGGGCTGTCTTGTCGCTCACCACAAAGATAAAATGAGTTGATCATTTTCATCTCAAGATCCTCTTCTCATTCGATATTCTGCGGTTCTCTCTTCAATTCGGTTCCTCCTGCTTCAGTTCACTCTCCAGCAATTCCTTCTTAGCCGCTGCAGGTTCGGCATCGGTTTCCTGGAGGCGCTTGAGACCCTGGCGGTAGCCTCTTTGGCCACTCTTGGTCTCGAGCTTCTGGGCTTCGAGATCTCGCGGGAGGCGGCCCCGCGACCAGCCGGAAAGCACCTGAAGTTTGGTCTCTGCTTCCATGGCCGGGTGATTGCTCACCAGGTCGACCAGCGTAGCCCACTCCCGAGGCGACGGTCCTCCCCACTGCTGCGTCAGAGCGAACAGCCGATGGCAGGCCACCACCGCTTCCCGCTCTTCCTCGGTCTGGAACTGTCGGCCGCTGTAGACCCGCATGGCCTCCCTTCCCACCTGGCTGATGAAGGTGAGCGTGAACCAGCGCAGGAGATAAAAATAGCTCTCACGGCTGATCTCTTTTCCCGCCCAGTAGAGCGGATTGGTCAGATTCTTGAGATTCAACGCCCATCGGGCGATGCGATAGAGGTGCGGATTATTCTTCAGAAGCTGCAATACCGGATGGTTGTTGATTTTTTGATAGATCTGGTAAAAGCGCTGATAGTCGCTCAGTTTGCGATTACCCAGATACCTGAAGGGAACCACCGCCCCCACCCGGCTCAGCCGGGCGGTCACGCGTCGGACGAGTTGCAGCAACTCGGTCAGCGACGCTTCGTACTGAGGCACCGCAGACTCGGGATGGTAGACCCCGGCAATGGCCCCCACGATGCGAACGGCGCGCTGGCCGAGGGCTTCAATACTCAGTTGGAGCTCGGCATCGGGGAGTTGCCAGACTTCCCGGCGAAATCCCCGGATCAGTTCCAAAGCCCGCAGGTCTGCGTCACTGGTGGGCGGAAGCGCATCCAGGTCCGCTCCCTCCTCGACTTCTCCTTCCAGCAGCCGCTTCCACTTTCGCCTGAACCACCAGCGGACGGTGAGAAGAATGGTAACGGTGAGCAGGGTCGCACCGAGGAAGAAGGCACTCAGCCAATGCTGCTGAAAAAAATCAGTGAAGGTCTGCCAGCCCAGGGGGAGGTTCATGACGATATCCGCAATTGAATCACAGATCGGTTGGCTGCAAACCGGTCCGTCGTGCAATGCGTGACATCATTCGGGGACCGATTTCTTCATTATCATGGAATGAGAACACGAAATCAGCCCACCCAGGACGCGAAAGCGTGCGATGCGAGCCCGATGAACGCTTGATTTGCCAGCCGATGCGCGCCAAAGCGGCAAGGACTTGACGTGCTTCCGCCGAAGGCCATGCTGTCATGCGGCAGCAAACCTGATGTCAACCATATCAGGCGGGACCTCCCCATGTTCTATCCGATCAGCCAGGACGCGAAGGGCAAGTGCCTGAACTTTTTTTATGGCCTCCTCAAGGGTGTCTCCATAAGCGAGAACACCTGAGATCTCCAGTATCTCTGCCAACCACCGGCCATCTGTTTCCTGTTCGTATTCGATGGTAAAGGTCATGACCGTTACCCTGTGAGCCTCCTGCAAAACTCAGAAACTGTCACTCCGGCGAAAACGGGGGCCCAGGGTTGTTGGAAAACCTGGATTACGGCCTTCGCCGGAATGACGTCGAAGGACTTAGGCAAGAAGCTCCATTGTGAAAAGTGTCTTGATCCTGAAACTGAACAAACATCAGTAGTGATTATAGCACGGCCTCCGCGAGTGCACGCTCAATAACGTATTCGTCGGCGTTGGCACCACAGCAAGGACGCTGGATTCATGGAGTTCGCTCCGGATGCTCAGGCAGCCTTTGTTCCGTCCATTTCTTGAGGCGGGGCAAGGTGTCGGAGTCCCAGGCGGAGCTCAGGCGCTTGTCCAGGAAGAGACCGAAGAACGCGGTCAAGGCAGACGTCACTTCCTCCATGAAGTACATCTTCTCCAGGAACTTTCCTTCCGGATCTTCCCCATCGGAATCGGGGAGTTGTTTGGGGGTCTTGAGCCCCTTGACGGCCCAGAGAAAACTGTCCAGGGTCAGAAAGTATTCGTTATCCTGAACCCGCAGGAACAGTTGGAGCTCATCCACCAGCTTTCCCTGGCGCAGGGCCGTACGGGCTTCGTGGAGTTCGTTGGCTTGAGTGGTACAAATCACCCGCTCTTTGCCGTCAGCCGGGAGGACCAGCACCATGCGTTCGCCCAGATTGAGTTCCGCCGGTCGGCCGTCCGCGAGCTTTATCGAGCCGCCGCCGTCTTCGATGAGGAACCACAGCCAGGTCAGGAACTCATACCCCAGGGGCCGCCCTTCGTACATGGCCTGCGCCGAGCGGACCGAAACCATGGAAGAGAGCACATCCTTCTGGCGGCCGTCCAGGGGAACCAGATTCAACGCCCAGTGGACGTGGTAGAGCGGAATGGGGTAGACCCGGAAGTGCTGCTCGAAGTGGGTCAGGAACGCATCGATCATCTTGGTGCCGGTGGCGCCGAGAAGCATCCACTTAGCGGCCGGGTTCCAGACGACTTCGCAGCCCGAGGGTTTGGGCATCATCCGGTTCATCAGCCAATCCTGCACGTTTTCCTGAATCTCCTGCCGCTCCTGCCGGGAAGGCCACTTGCCGTTGTTTTTGGCGCGATAATCGTCGATGTTTCGCCGGACGTATTGTCTTCTGATGATCGCGGGAACCGAACGCTGGTCGAAGCGGAACTGGAAAGCCACGTATTCACCCTTGTGGTAAGAAGCGCTGTCGAAAGAAGGATCGAAAAGATCGTCCCAGGACACGAATCCCGTCGATTGTTCCTGACCTTCTTCAAGCTCTTCAAAACTCCCGGCCCTCAACCTTTCATCGATAGTGCTCCAGAAATCTCCACTCACCGCGTCCGGCACAAAGAAGCGAACAAACGTAGCCGTAGCCGACTGAATACCCATAAATGCTCACCCTTACATGATTAGTTCCCGTGGGAAGCCGTGCTAGTGCCCGGCCGTTTTCGCCCGCTTTGCCGGCTGGAAGCGGGCGCGTGCTTCTTTGCGCTGAAGCTTTTCCCGCTTTTCTTTGCGCCGCCGGCGGCGGTCCAACTCTTTGCTTCTTTCCGTTTTCTTGTGCTTGGCCATAAAGTGCTCTCCTTTCCAGATCGGTTCTTTCGGAAATAAGAAAGCCGGGAACAACTCCGGCTCTTCCGGCCATCAACCTGCTCCTGCAGGCCGCAGCCTCCCACGCAAAGGCTATCCGCCTCTTTCGGGGCTATCTCTGCGTTTCAAAACTTCACGGTTCTGACAATCATTTCGTATTCCTGGATTTCTTCCTGAGTCATTTCCCGGCGGAGCAATTTGCGATTGACCAGAATCGGGCACTTCTGATGGAGGGCCAGGGCGACCGCATCACTGGGGCGACTGTCGAAATCCGTTTCATTGCCCTGGATGGTGACATAGACTTTGGCGTAGTAGGTATTCTCCTGCATGGCGTGAATTTCAATGCGATCAAACACCGCTCCCGCTTGATTGAGAATGGCAAGATACAGATCGTGCGTCAGGGGCCGCTTGGGTTCCACGAGCCCTTTTTCCTTGGCAATGGCGGTAATCTCGGCATCCCCCACAAACATCAGGAAGTACTGGGTATCCTCTTCGGATTCCTTCAAGATGACCATATTGCCCTGAATGCGGTCGGTCTTGATAATGACCTCGTTCACTTCCACAAAATCCTTCGAGTTCATTGCTGCCTCCTCTCGCTTCACCAGATTTGTTCCCCCGCCTTTATAAGCCAAGATAAGGCGACTTTTCAATAAGTCAGCACCGGCTTCATGCTTCGGTTCCGGAACCCACACGCCAGCGCGTCCCCTGCGGCGAATCTTCCAGCAGAATGCGCTTCGCTTCGAGTTCCTGCCGAAGCCGGTCGGCCTCGGCAAAATCTTTCGCCAGCCTTGCCTGGTGGCGGAGTTCGAGGAGACGCTCCACTTCTGCCTCGGTCATTCCCGTCGAGCCGAGCTTGAGCTTGCGCTGTTCCTCGAAAAAGACCTGCGGAACACGGGCAAGCAGGCCCAGAAGCCTGGCATGTTCCTGCAACCTGGCTGCCGCCCACTTCGCCAGGACTGCAGGGGCGCCCTTCAATTTCTTCTGTCCAAACTGGTCGAGAAAGCGCTGGAGTCGCCGCTGCAGCGTGAACAGATGACCGATGGCCAGGGCTGTGTTGAAATCGTTGTTCATGGCCTCTTCGAAAGCTCCAGGGAGGGCTGTGGTCAGGTCGAAAAGCTCCTCATCCTGCTGACGCAGCGCACTGTCGGTCATCTTGAGGTCCGCTGCCGGTGCGCGCTCGGCGATGGCAGCCAGCGTCCCGTAAAGCTTCTCGATGCCCTTTTCCGCCTCGGCGACATTCTCGTCACAGAAGTCCACCGGGCTGCGGTAGTGTTTGCTCAGCACGAACAGCCGCACCACCTCGGGATGGACCTGTTTCAGGAAGTCGCGAATGATGAGGAAATTTCCCAGGGATTTCGACATTTTTTGATTATTGATGTTGACAAATCCGTTGTGCAGCCAATAGCGGACAAAGGGAACCCCGAAAGCGGCTTCGCTCTGCGCGATTTCATTCTCATGGTGGGGGAAGATCAGGTCCTTACCACCGCCGTGGAGATCGAAGGTCTCCCCCAGATATTCCCGCCCCATGGCCGAGCATTCGATGTGCCAGCCGGGCCGCCCCGGTCCCCAGGGGCTTTCCCACACCGGCTCCCCGGGTTTGCTGCCTTTCCAGAGCACAAAATCGAGGGGATTGCGCTTGTTCACATCCACTTCGACCCGAGCTCCCGCCACCATCTCGTCGAGTGACCTTCCCGACAGCTTTCCGTATCCCGCGAAACGTTCCACTTCAAAATAGACATCGGCACCGGATTGGTAGGCCATTCCCTTCTCAATCAGCCGTTGGATGATTTCGATCATGGTCGGGATATGGTCGGTGGCCAGTGGTTCTTTGTCGGGCCGCAGGATGTCGAGAGCGTCCATATCCTCATAAAAGGCTGCAATAAAACGATCGGCCACGGCACGATAGTCGGCCCCCGCTTCGTTGGCGCGGCGGATGATCTTGTCGTCGATGTCGGTAAAATTCCGGACGTAGGTGACCTCATAGCCGAGATGGAGCAGATAGCGGTAGATTACGTCAAAAACGATGGCCGAGCGGGCATGGCCGATATGGCAGAAATCATAGACGGTGATCCCGCAGACATAGAACCTGACCTTGCCCGGCTCCAGGGGAATGAACTCTTCTTTGCTCTTCGTAAGCGTATTATAGACACGCAATCCCATCAGTTGCGATCTCCTGCTGAACAAGTCCCCACTCTCCTTCGACATTCTGCGGTTCCTTGTTCGCTATTCGACATTCAATGCGAATCAGCGCTTGTAACATTGGCCGCCCGTTACTACCCCTCATCCAGCGACTTCATCGAGCAGCACCACCGCATACGCCGCGACTCCTTCCTCCCGGCCGGTGAACCCCAGTCGTTCCGTAGTGGTCGCCTTTACATTAATACACGATTGTGCGACTCCCGTAACGCGGGAAATGTGTTCCACCATTTGCGGGATGTGCGGAGCAAGGCGGGGTTGTTCGAGCACCAGGGTAGTATCCATATTCGTGATCACAAAACCATGTTCCTTCACCAGCGCTCCCGTTTGCTGGAGCAGAATGAGGCTGGATATGCCTTTATAGGCCGGGTTAGAATCTGGAAAATGAAGCCCGAGATCGCCGAGGGCGGCCGCCCCGAGGAGGGCATCGCAGATCGCGTGGAGCAGGACGTCAGCGTCCGAGTGCCCGAGCAGGCCGTGAGTGTGGGGGATTTCCACGCCGCCCAGAATCAACGGTCGCCCTTCCACGAAGGCGTGGACATCGTATCCGAAGCCTACTCGCATCGATTTCTTCCTGAATCCGGTGGAGGTTCGTTCGAGGAGGGCGCCTGGGCCAGGAACCAGCTCCCCCACGCCAGGTCTTCACTGGTCGTGACCTTGATATTGGAGCGCTCTCCGGGAACCACCGCCACCGGTAACCCCAGACGCTCGACCAAAAAGGCATCGTCGGTGCCGGACCAACCTTGTCGGCGGGCTTCCTGGTAGGCCTCGATGAGGATGTCACGGCGAAACACCTGCGGCGTCTGCACCAACCAGATCTCGTCCCGAGCAAGGGTTTCCACCACCTGGCCGGCGCGCACGCGTTTGATGGTGTCCGAAGCAGGCAGGGCGGCAATGGCGGCACCGGTCTTGAGAGCCGCATCCCACGTGTTTTTCAATAGTTCAAGGGTGGCAAAGGGTCTCACTCCATCATGAATAAAGACCCAATCACAGTCCGGCGGCAGGGCCTGGAGCCCGTTGAAAACGCTGTCCTGGCGTTCAACGCCGCCGGCAATCACGCGGATGCGCCGACCGCATCGTTCCTTCAATGGGTCCGCAGACGTTACCTCACCAACCGCCCCTTCACCGCCAGACAAACGGGCCCCCGTGAGCGCGCTTTCCGAAAAAGGTCCGCCTTTGTCCGCATCCTGGAAACCATGAAGGGTGAGCAAGCTCTCGGCCGCAGGTATGAACTCATTGGGAACCACCAACAAGATTTCGGCAAGGAAATACGCCCGTGAGAGCGTCTCAAGAGTATGCTGCAGGATGGGCTTCCCGGAAAGTTCCAGAAATTGCTTGGGCTTCGCCGCTCCCATCCGCAGGCCTCGCCCGGCAGCGGGGACAATGGCGCAGGTTTTCGGCATGCTTAGACGATCCAGCGCAAAAGAAAGATAGAAAAGAGAATTTGGAGCAGGTCATAAGCCGGGTTCTGTTCCCTTCCCTCGCTACCAGAGCGTGAGAAGGGTGATGATCATTCCTCTAGGCCCGCTGTTACCAGCGGGCTCAAGCAACCTACCCGAGAGCTCGGACGGGCCGCCCTCGAACGCTCTCCTATTTGGTCTTGCTCCGGGTGGGGTTTGCCTAGCTTCCGATGTCACCATCGGAACTGGTGAGCTCTTACCTCACCGTTTCACCCTTACCCCGCCAAAGCGGGGCGGTCTGCTTTCTGTGGCACTTTCCTGCTCGTCACCGAGACTGGGCGTTACCCAGCACCCTGCCCTGCGGAGCCCGGACTTTCCTCCGATCCCACCGCAAGCGGACCGGCGATCACCTGCCCTGCTCCAAATTCTCCACTGAAATTCCGTCGACCATCGGCCGCCATCACGGGCCGTCCGATGCAGCAAAAAAAACGTTTCCCGGCGTTCAGTCAATGCAGCACATAACAAAGCTGGGATGACTTTGCAAGGTTTGAATGCTTTTACACCAGGAAGGTCGAGGCACGAGCACGCTTTGGATGCCCTTTGCGGCTATGTAATACAGATTGACTGTTGACTTACAAAGGACCTTTTTGTAGGATTTCATGGTAATGTTTGGCGGTGGAGGTAGCGTAAGCCATGGAATCCCATATCACGGTTAAAGGGCAGATTGTCATCCCTGCGTCTTTGCGGCGCAAGTACGGCATCAAAGCCGGCACCAAGATTCTGATTTACGATGATGAAGAACACATCATTCTCAAACCGGTCACGGATGAGTTCTATTCCAAGCTCCGCGGCTCCCTGAGGAACAAGAAGGCACTGAAAGCCCTCATGGCCGACCGGGCCTTGGAAAAGGAGGGGTGACGACTTGCCTGTTACACCAAAAGTCCTCGACAGCTATGCTCTCCTTGCCTTTTTTGAGGATGAACCCGGAGCCCATCAGGTCCATGACCTGTTGGTTCAAGCCGAGAAAAGCAACGAGAAATTGCTCATGACCGTTGTCAACCTCGGGGAGGTCTGGTACAGCATTGCCCGCGCCTATTCCGAGGATACGGCTGAGGCAAAACTGCGCGAGATCCGGGAGATGGCTATTGAAATCGTGGATGCAGATTGGAACCTTACCCGCCAGGCCGCTGCGTTCAAGGCGAAAGGGAAGATTGCCTACGCGGATTGTTTTGCTGCGGCCCTTGCGAGCCAGAGAAAAGGACAGTTGGTGACGGGTGATCCGGAGTTCCGACTGTTGGAGGACAAGGTCGAAATTCTTTGGATCAAATAATTATCCTGAGGCGATATTTCCGCACCACCTCCGGATTCTAAACCGGGCAGGGCGTTTATCCGAGGCGAGCCGGCCACGGGCCCGAGGTGAGGGGCTACATTCCATGCAAACGACTCGAAACCTTGTGTTTCTGATTCTCAGTGCGCTGGTGGTGCTGCAGTTTTGCTCTTCCGCAGATGCCGGCGACACGCTCTCTCGCATCAAAGCGAAGGGAATCCTGCGCTGCGGTGTAAGCGACGGCATCCTCGGATTCTCATCGAAGGACCCTGACGGCCGCTGGTCCGGGATGGATGTGGATTTCTGCCGGGCCCTTGCTACCGCCGTGTTGGGGGACCCCGGGAAGGCAACTTTCGTCTCACTGGCAACCTCTGCGCGATTTTCGTCCCTGAAGGCGGGCGAGATCGACGTTCTGGTCCGAAACACGACCTGGACGCTGGAACGTGAGGCCACCCTCGAGCTGATGTTTGCCGGGATCCTTTACTTCGACGGCCAAAGCTTCCTGGTCTCGGCCAAGGACAATGTGCGTGAACTGTCCCAACTGAACGGAGCCACCATCTGCGCGGTCAAGGGATCAACGCACGAAGGGCACCTGGCGGATTACTTCCGTGCGCGGAACTGGAGCTACCAGCCGGTGATCGTCGATTCACAGGCCAAAGCCGCGGAGGCTCTGTTTGCCGGCCAATGCCAGGCCTTCACCTCGGAACACCCCCAGTTGACGACCATTCGGTTGAAAGCACCAGGTGGACCCGGGCAGTACCTCATTCTACCCGATCAGATCTCCAAGGAGCCCATGAGTCCCGTCGTGCGGCGCGGTGACGACGAATGGTTCACCATCGTAAGATGGGTGCTCTTCGCTCTCATCAGAGCAGAAGAGACCGGCATCACCCAATCCAACGTGAGGTCCAGGCTTGAGGCCAATACAGACTCAACCGTGCGGCATTGGTTCGAGTTGGACGGGATCATTTCCAAGGCCTTGACGATCCCGCCCGGTTGGGCCACGCGTGCCCTGGAGAGCGTCGGCAACTACGGGGAAATGTTCGAGCGCAACCTGGGCTCTCAGAGCCTCCTCAAGCTCGAACGCGGCCCGAATCGCCTTTGGACCCAGGGAGGGTTGATGTACTCACCGCCCTTCCATTGACCGCCGCGGATAAGGGCAGGCTGTTAGGCTGCAGGTAAAACCTTACAGCCTAACAGTCTAAGAGTCTTCAACCTAAACGCAGTTCGCCATCTCGAACCCTGGAGCATCCCGTCCGGTGCTGAGGGACACCTGTCATCAGACGAAGCGTTGAACCTCTCTTTTCGCAAGGACCAAGATGAGTGATCTGCAGGTTTTCCTCACGCTGCTGGTGTTTGCCGGAGTCATTCTGGCCATTGCCTTCAATGTCATCGACATGACGGTTGCCGCCCTGCTGGGAGTGAGCGTCATGCTCCTCTTTGGCGTCTTCACCCGGCAGGAATTTATGAGCGCAGCACAAACCGCGGGGGGATCCATCTCCCTGCTGTTCGGCGGGATGGTAGTGGCGCGCACTCTGGTGCCGACCGGAATTTTTGAACTTGTGGGCACCGCCTTCCTTCGGGCCACCAGAGGAAGCGGCAAACGTTTCCTGCTGGCGTTGATTGTTCTGGTGGCTCCGCTCTGTGCGTTTCTCCCCAATGCAACCACCGTGATTCTGGTCGCTCCCATCATCATTCGCGTTGCTACGGCGCTCAAGGTGGATTTCGTCGGTCCTCTCGTCTTGACTTCCATCATCAGCAACTCAGCCGGCTTGCTCACTCTGGTCGGCGATCCGGCCACCTTTCTGGTCGGGAGCTCTATCGGCATGAGCTTTGGTCAGTATTTGCAGAAGGTGAGCCTCGGCGGCCTGCTGTCCGTCCTGGTCCTGGTTCCGCTCCTCCCCCTGGTGATGCGGGATGTCTGGCGAGTGCAACAGACCCTTCCCGCCGAGCTCCACCGGCAGCGTCTTGAGCGACCGGCTTTTTGCGTGCTCGCGGTACTCGTCCTGGCTGTGATGATTCTGCTTTTCCTGTTTGGTGAATCGCTGCCCTCTCGTCTTGTGCCCCCTTCGGTGGCCATCGTCGGCGCCTCTCTGGCGCTTCTCATCATCTACAGCGCCAAAGTTGAGCCGGTGGACAAGGTGCTGAAGGACGTGGATTGGAAAACGCTCATCTTCCTCACCTGCATGTTTCTCATGGTCGAGGCTTTCACGCGCACAGGGATCCTGCACAACCTCTCCAGGAACATGGTCGACTGGTTCGGCACCAATCTACTTCTGGTGGCAATGGTGATGCTCGTGGGGGTGGCGGCGACGTCCAGCGTGCTGGCGAACATTCCGGTGGTTGCAGCCATGGTACTGTTGGTCAAAGGCTATTGCGTGGCGGCGGAACTGGTGCCGGAATTGGCCCTGGGACCGGCTTTCACAGACTGGCCCGCGGTGACCCTGCCCGTCTTTGTGGCCATGATGTTCGGAGGAACCCTGGGGGGCAATGCCACCCTCATTGGGGCATCCGCCAACGTGGTGACCGCGGGAATCTCCGCGGCGCACGGCAGGCCCATATCCTTCGGGACGTTCGCCCGCTACGGAGTGCCCTTAACTCTTTGTCAAATTATCTTGTCGGCCGCTTACGTACTGGCTTTGCAATGGCTGAATGGCTGAGATGAAGGGCATCCGACGCCCTATTCGAGGGGACTGAGGTGGTTGAAATGCTTCCTTAACAAGTTACCTGCGTCTTGTGCGGCCGATCTTCATGAGCGTCTCCTCCGCCTGCCCGGTCAGCCGATTGAGGCACAGTTCCAGATCGCGTCGCGCCCCTTCGAGATCATCGGCGGAGATGTCTCTTGGAACCCACATGGGGGCCCCAAGGGCCATCACGATGTTGGAAAAGGGTTTGGGCAGCATCGTCCGATCCCAGCTACGGAAACGCCAGCAGGGATGGGCCGCCATGCTGACGGGCAGCAGCGGGGCTCCGGAATAGCGTGCGAGGAGAAGGATGCCTTTCTGGGCGATGCGCGGCGGCCCCTGTGAGCCATCGGCAATGATACCAGCCCCACGCGTCCCCTGGATTTTGGAAATGAGCTGTTTCAAGGCCGTACTTCCACCTTTGCCCGGGGAACCCCGGAAGCACCGGTATCCCAGACGCGCCACCACCTGCGCCGCCCATTCCCCGTCGCGACTCCGACTCACCATGACCAGGGCCTGGTGGCCCCGGAAACGGTAAATAACCGTGGGAAAAGCAAAATGCCAGCAGGCCATCAACACCGGACCAGGGTGACCGTAGCCAAACGCTTCATGTTCTCTCCCAACGATGGTAAACTTACACGTACGGTAATGCAGCCGGATGAACGCGGCAGCCAACGGAGGCAGAAAAGGGAGACGGTCCGGGTGTAAACCGGAGTGAGCATCACGATTGTTGTTCACGGCTTCTTCCTGCACTTTTCTTGTGTAAGTTGTTTATGGTCAACTACTAACTAAACATTTTCTTGTCGGACCAGCCAGTGGATGAGAAAGCAAATATCGCCCTCATTGGTTTTCGCGCTTCGGGCAAGAGCCTGGTAGGGAAGCTTCTGGCCCAAGAGTGTCACCTTTCTTTCGTGGACATGGACGAACGCCTGGTCGCGTCCTACGGCAAGGACATCGACCAATGGGTTCTGGCCGAGGGCTGGGAGTCCTTTCGCCAGGAGGAATCGAAACTCCTCGAGGAACTTGCCCGCGGGCAGGGCCTGGTCGTCGCTACGGGCGGCGGGGTGATTCTGAGCGCCCACAATCGCTATCTCCTCAAAACCCATTTCCGCGTTATCTGGCTTAAAGCTTCCCTCGAAACGACCTGTCTGCGCATGCTGAGTGACCCCGGCACGGGCAAGAACCGGCCATCCCTTACCACTTTGCCCCTGCGGGAGGAGATCGACCAAACCCTCGCCGCCCGTTCAGCTTTTTACGAGGAAACCGCCGACATCGTCCTCGAAACCGACGTTACTCCTCCTACCGACCTCGTTTCCCGGTTGCGCTTCCTGCTCAGGCCCAAGCGAAATGCGGGCGAGAGCGCAAACGCCCTCACTAGAACGTGAACACTTTGTAGTCGGGGCTTGCCATCATCGTGACCAAGTCGCTCGCCGTGGACATTTTCGCCCCCTCGATCAATTCATCCGGTGAAATGAGGCGCTTATCCGCACAGGCCTTGCACACGTGAAGCGGGCACTGGCGCCCGATGAGCTTGTCGAGCATATCCTTCATGTGTTCCCCGGTAGTCGATCGAATGCCCTCCGCCATCCCCACCTGCGCCCAATGGATGGCATCGTCAATCAGAAACACTTCCACATGCTGCCCCTTCTCAGCGGCAATGGCGGCAAACTGCATGGCGCGTGTAGCGCCCCCGGCCTTTTCGAATCCCTTGGAAATAACAAACAACAGCTTTGCCATGGTTTCCTCCTGGTAGAGTTCATGACCCGGTGGGTCACAACGAGTGATGAAAAGCTCATCAGGCAGGACCGGGGCGCTGGCATGAGGGGTGCGACTGAGAGTGGCTCCTGCCGGTGAGTCGGCCTAAACGCTTCTTTGATTTCTCCACTTATAGCGGGTCGAGAGAGAAATTGTCATGCAATTTCTTGCGCAGGAGCGTGGAGATGGAATAACGGTTTGTTCTCAGCTCTGTGGATTCATCCTACCCGGGAGATAAGATCAGCTCGGGATGGGGATCTGCCATCAGAGCTCCAGCACGTCACCGGCTTCAGGCAGGATAATGTGGAGGTCCCGGACTTCTTCAAGGAGACTGCGGATCTCCTGATACCGGTCTCTTCTTTCATCACGCTGCACGTGCACGAGGGCCAGAGTGGCCACACCCGCTTCACGGGCAAAGTCCAGGCATTGCCGTACCGTGCCGTGGGCGGGGGTCACGGGGTCCAGCTGAAAGGCCTCGTGGATTGCCAGATCGCAACCCCGGGCCAGCAACAAGGTTTCCGGGCTGAAAAGACCGTCACCACTATAGAACAGCGCATGCCGACCATCCTCGAGGCGCACGGCAAGATTTCTCTGACCATGAAAGCTTTCGGCAGCTGCCCAGTCCAGCCCGGCAACATGCAACTTCTGACCAGGCTCTATTTCGTGGAACTGAAGGGGGTAGGTGAGTTTCGGCAGGAATCGAGGGTAGGCAAACTCCATGGCCTGCGTTATGGTCTTCTCGATTCCACTTTGCCCAATAACGGCAAGGGGCTTGGTCCGTTTCTGCTCCCAGAATCTCAGGAGCAAGGCCGGGACTCCGAAAAAGTGGTCCCCATGGAAATGAGAAATCCAAAGCGCGTCCAAATCTTCCGGGTCGGAGGTACGCTTCCAGTAATTCGGGGGCACGGTAAACCCGCAATCCAGCATGACCGATCTTCGCAACTTGTCGGCCTCGGTCTCGACCCATAGGGAGGTGTTCGAGTTCCTTTCGTCACAGGCCTCACCAACACCCAGAAAGGTTATCTTCATCGCCACTCCTTGGTTTTCCAGCATCGGGGAATAGTAAGCCATGGCACCCGGCTCCGGCTTCACTTGTGCCTGCATCATATGATGATCTCCTCGAAAGAGCAACCGTGGACACCAAGGGTTTGCCCCTCAAAATATGCGCAAGGGATTGAGAAAAATTATGGGAAGTGCTAGTGGTGAATCCCTCGTTTCCGAATGGACGACCGTTGGAAAAAGCTAACGAACCTACAGGCACTGGAGGAATACCGATGGCGATGATCGAAGGCTTTGAACGGCTTCGGGTTCAGGATATTCATGAATTGAGGACGCAGGCGCAGCTCTTTCGGCACCAAAAAACCGGCGCCGAACTGCTCTCGCTCATCAATGACGACGATAACAAGGTTTTCGGGATCACTTTTCGCACTCCGCCCAAGGATTCCACCGGGGTGGCTCACATCCTCGAGCATTCCGTTCTTTGCGGTTCACGCAAGTACCCCGTCAAGGAACCTTTCGTCGAGCTTTTGAAAGGGTCGCTCAAGACCTTCCTCAACGCTTTCACCTACCCCGACAAGACCTGCTACCCGGTAGCCAGCCAGAACGTTCAGGATTTCTACAATCTCATCGATGTGTACCTCGATGCGGTCTTTTATCCGCGCATTACGCCCTTTGTCTTCCAGCAGGAAGGCTGGCATCTCGAACTGGATGACGCGCATGGGGACCTCATTTACAAGGGCGTGGTATTTAACGAAATGAAAGGGGCCTATTCCTCGCCGGATAGCGTACTCTTCGAATACTCCCAGCAGGCGCTGTTTCCGGACAGCACCTATGGGCTGGATTCGGGAGGAAACCCCAAGCGCATCATCGAGCTGACCTTCGAGCAATTCAAAGCCTTTCACGAGCAATACTATCATCCGTCCAACGCACGTCTCTATTTCTACGGCAACGACGATCCCCTCCGACGTCTGCAACTGGTGAACGAGTACCTGAACGCTTTTGAACGAATCCCCGTGGATTCGAGCATCACCCTGCAGCCGCCTTTTGCCGCTCCCAAACGCATCGTCAAACCCTATGCTTCCGCAGATACTCACGGGGACTCAGACCAGACCGTCCGCAGAGGCATGCTCACCATGAACTGGCTCCTGGGAGAAACCACGGACGTCCAGTTTAGTCTTGCCCTCCACGTGCTCCAGTACATTCTCCTCGGTATGCCCGGCTCGCCCCTGCGCAAGGCGCTCATCGATTCGGGGCTGGGGGATGATCTGGCCGGAGTCGGGCTGGAAGGTGAACTGCGCCAGATGTATTTTTCCACCGGGCTGAAGGGCATGGACCCCAAGGCAGCCGATCAGGTTGAGGAGCTCATCCTGAAAACCCTGGAAAACCTCGCCAGCCAGGGCATCGATCCGCAAACCACCGAAGCGGCCATGAACACCATCGAATTCCGGTTGCGGGAAAACAACAGCGGAAGTTTTCCTCGGGGGCTCAATCTCATGCTGCGCGCCCTGACCACCTGGCTCTATGATGCCGATCCCCTTTGCCTGCTCGCCTTCGAAGCCCCCATCGGAATACTGAAAGCCAGCCTGGCCGCCAATCCCCGCTTCTTCGAAAACATGATCGAGCGTTCCTTTCTCAACAATCCTCATCGCGCCACCCTCATTCTGGAACCCGACCCGGATCTTGCCGTCAGGGAAGAAGCTGCCGAACGCGAACAGCTTAAGACCGTCAGGGAATCGCTGCCGCCCGCGCAACTGGAGGAGGTCATCGCCAATACCCGCGAACTCAAAAGGCTTCAGGAACAGCCCGACTCGCCGGAAGCCCTGCAGACGATTCCAACCCTGAAACTTGCGGATCTGGACCGAACCAACAAGCACATTCCCCAGGTGCTGCTGGAGAATGAAGGAGTCAAGACCTTCTATCATGACCTCTTCACCAACGGCATCGTATACCTGGACGCCGGCTTCGACCTGCATTGCCTCAAACAGGAACACCTGCCCTTCCTCCCCCTCTTTGGCCGGACTCTCGTCGAAATCGGCACCGAAAAAGAGGACTTCGTGGCCCTGACGCAGCGCATCAGTCAAAAGACCGGAGGCATCCGACCGGAGCTCTTCACCTCGGCCTCCAATATTGACGAGAAGGGAGCGCTGTGGCTGTTCTTGCGGGGCAAATGCATGCTGCCTCAATTGGAGGAGTTCCTGGCCATTTTGGGCGAAATCCTCCTCACCGTGCGCCTGGACAATCGTGAACGGTTTCGCCAGATGGTCCTCGAAGAAAAGGCCCGTCAGGAACAGAAACTGGTCCCGGGTGGCCATCAGATCGTCAACCTGCGGTTGCGGTCCCATTTCAGCGAGGCCGAATGGGTTGCCGAGCAGATGGGTGGGGTGAGCTTTCTTTTCTTTCTGCGCGACCTCGCCCGCAAGGTGGAGGATGACTGGCCCGGCGTTTTGGCGGTACTTGAAGACCTCCGGCAGACCCTCATCCGGAGGGATCACATGATCCTCAATGTGACTCTCGATGAGCAGAATTGGTCCAAAGCTGAAGTCAAGCTGACAGGCCTGCTGCGGGAATTCCCCCTCACCCCGGCAGCCCCGAGGCCCACCTGGGTCCCGGAACACTCACCCCGGTTTGAAGGCCTGGTTATCCCGGCCCAGGTGAATTACGTCGGCAAAGGAGCCAACCTCTACGATTTGGGGTATCACTTCCACGGCTCGGCTCAGGTCATCGCCGGCTATCTTCGCACTTCCTGGCTGTGGGAGCGCATCCGCGTCCAGGGAGGAGCCTACGGGGCCTTTTGCATGTTCGACCGGATTTCGGGAACCATGACTTTCGTCTCCTACCGGGATCCCAACCTGCTTCAAACGGTCGCCAATTTCGACCGGTCGGTCGATTTTCTCCGGAACGTCGATCTCAACGACAACGAACTCACCAAGGCCGTCATCGGCGCCATCGGCCATATGGACACCTATCTTCTTCCCGATGCCAAAGGCTACGTGGCCATGCTGCGCCACCTCACCGGCGATACCGAAGGTCATCGCCAGCGCTTGCGCGAGGAAATCCTCGCCACTACCGTCGCCGATTTCAGAACCTTTGCCGAGGTCCTTGAGCGGCTCAAAACCGAGGGCATCGTAAAAGTGCTCGGCGCCGAAAGCGCCCTGGACGAAGCCCTGGCCGCACATCCCGGCTGGCTTAACCTGCTCAAGGTGCTCTAGAGTACTCTCGATCAAAAGCAGACTGTGCTGCGGACATCCCGGCATATCCAATTACAGCCGCCGATGGCCGCATCAGAAGGCGAACTCTGCCCTCAGGTCGCCCTCCCCTGCTGCGCTAACGTTTCTGAAACAACATCTGCATTGCTTCTGGGGGACCTCCTGGAATCAAGATCGTATGCGAAGGCACTTTATGGCCGCTTGGGGAAACCGGCCGGCGGGGAAGTCTTGTGAAAAATCTTCGTGTTGTGGTAGAGTTCTATGGCATTCATGGAAGTATGGCAGGGCGACATGATTGGAAACGGTCGAGAGCAGCTTTCCGGACCTGACTGCTGCAGTGTGGGGGTGCTTATGCCAGAGAAACAACGGGTTGTGATCGCCGAGGACCATACCATCCTCCGAGAAGGACTGAGAATGCTGCTCGCCTCCAACCCCACCCTCGAGGTGGTGGGAGAAGCAGAAGATGGTCTCGCAGCCATCCGTTATGCGGAAACGGCAAAGCCCCATCTGATTTTGATGGACCTGTCCATGCCCAAAATGAGCGGGATGGGGGCTATTCAGGAAATCAAGAAGCAGTGCCCCGATATCAAGATCCTCGTGCTCACCGTGCACCGCACCGAGGAGTACATTCTGGCGGCTCTCAAGGCCGGAGCCGATGGATACGTGCTAAAAGATGCCACCCACAGCGAACTCATGCTCGCCATCAACTGTGTGCTATCCGGCAAATGCTATCTCAGTCCCGGTATTTCGGAAAAGGTGATCGAGGGTTATCTGGAGGGCAGGAAGACCCTCAAGACCCAGACCCCCTGGGATAGTCTGACGCAGCGGGAACAGGAAATCCTGAAAATGGTCGCGGAGGGACTCCGGAATAAGGCGATCGCCGATTATCTTTGCATCAGTATCAAGACCGTCGAAAAGCACCGCGCCAATCTGATGAAAAAGCTGGATTTGCATAGTGTCTCAGCGCTGACGGCCTTTGCCATGGAAAAGGGGATGATCACCAAATAGGTGATAGGTGATGCGATATCCGAAATTACATGGTTGCCAGATGCCATCCCGCCAGGCGATAGAGATTATGGAAGTGGTGAACGGGGCCATGCCCCCGGCCAAGGGGAATTCCCTGGCGGATGGCCGCGGTTATATAGCTTTTGGCGCGAGCCACGGCTTCGGCAACGGCAAAGCCCCGGGCCAGCCCGGCCGTGATAGCGGAGGCAAAGGTGCAGCCGGTACCGTGGGTGTGGGGTGTATCGTAGCGGGTATTGACATACGGGCGAAACCCGCTCCCATCGAACAGCAGATCGAGGGGGGCTCCCGACAGATGCCCTCCCTTGATCACGACATACTGCGGTCCCATGGCTTTGATGGCCCGTGCCGCGGCTTTCATCTCTTCTTCTGAACTCACTTCCAGGCCGGTCAGGGCAGCGACTTCATGAAGGTTGGGAGTGACCACCAGAGCCAGCGGGAAGAGCTCCATCATCATGGCCTCCACGGCATCCGTCCGGAGCAGGCGGTCGCCGCCTTTGGCCACCATGACCGGATCCACGACCAGCCTTTGCAGGCCCAGTTCCCGCACGTCCTTTGCCACCTGCTTGATAATGGCCGCACTCGAGAGCATGCCCGTCTTCACGGCATCAACCCCGATGTCCTCGACCACCGCCCTGATCTGCAAGGAAACAAAAGCTGGATCAACCTCCACAATGCCTCTGACGCCAACCGTGTTCTGAGCGGTCAGGGCCGCGATGGCACTCATGCCATAAACGCCGAGGGCGGCAAAAGTCTTGAGATCCGCCTGAATTCCCGCACCCCCTCCGGAATCGGACCCGGCAATGGTCAACGCACGAGGAATGCCTGTCATCTCTGCTTCATCGCCTCCTGTCTTCCACCTTCTTCAGCGTGGATCTCCCCTCAGGGACTGCTCAAAAACAACCTAAACTCATTTGGACTTTATTTCACCCACGAAGTCACACGAAGCAACACGAAGCAATAACTTTGGTGTTCTTCGTGGATGAAAGATGGAGCTTTTTTTTCTCGACAACCACCCTCAACGAGCCTGGCATCCTGCCGCCAAGAAATGATCCCATCCCGCTGTTATCTCAGACAGTTCCATCTGCTTCCCATCTTCCGAGCGGATTTGAACCCCTTCGGCTTCCGCTAACACCTGGCCGACCACATGACACAGCGTCCCGGTTTCTTCTTTAAGGAATCTCTGGACCTCAGCGGCGCATTCTGAAGGCACGGAAAAAAGGAGCTCGTAGTCTTCTCCCCCGGTCAAGGCCCAGATCGCTGCGTCTTTCCCGGCAGCGTGGGCCACTTCCCTGGCAGCCGCACTGATCGGCAGATTCCCCAGCCAGATCTCAGCGCCAACCCCACTTGCCCGGCAGATGTGGCCGACATCGCCCAGCATCCCGTCACTGACATCCGCCATGGCGTGCACCCAACCGGAGCGGCCCAACTCCTGGCCTTCCCGCAGGCGTGGTTGCGGCGTGAGATGACGCGCTTCGACCTGCCTTCGGCACTCTTCCGAAACGACCCAATCCGGCCGCCGGATCAGCTCCAAACCGGCCCGGGAATCCCCCAGCCAGCCGGTGACCATGATCAGGTCTCCCCGGCGGGCGCCACTCCTCAACAGAAGGTTCTCGGGCACGACCTTCCCCAGCAGGCACAGGTCAACCACGATGTTCTTCTCCATGCCGCTGAGGTTGCCTCCCACGATTACCGCCCCGCTCCGCCCGAGTTGCTCCTGCATGCCTTCATACAGGGCATCAACAAAATCGGTTTCGAGTTCGGGAGGCAGTGCCAGGGACACAAGAGCCCACTGGGGAGTCCCTCCCATGGCCGCGATATCACTCATATTGATGGCTGCAATCCGGCAGCCCAGTTGATAAGGTGTGATGGCACTGCGCAGGAAATGCACGTTCTCGACCTGCACATCACAAGTTGCCAGCAGATATTCGGGACCCGAGATCTTCAGCACCGCCACATCATCCCCGATCCCCACAACGACCTCGGCGGACGGAAGCGGAAGGGCTCTCCTGATGCGCTCAATCAGGCCGAATTCACCAAGCTCACTTATGCGCACTTCACACCCCCCCTTCTTCGCGAACCGCCTTTGCCAGCTCATAAAGTTCTCTTGCCGCTCGTTCCGGGTCGGGTGCTCCCAGAACCGCAGAAATGACGCAGATCCCTTGCGCTCCTGCGCGCATGACTTGAGCCACATTGGTGGAGTTGATGCCGCCAATGGCGACCACGGGCAGGTGCGAACGCCCGGCAAGCGCCCTTACGGCTTCGAGCCCCAGCGGCTCTTCATGGTCGGGTTTGGTCGGCGTGGCGAAAACCGGCGAGAGAGACAGGTAATCGGCGCCCTGGCTTTCCGCCTCGTCCAGAGCACGGGCATCCTGGACCGAGACCCCGAGCAGCTTGTCGGGCCCGAGCATAGTCCTTGCCAGGGCTACGGGCATGTCCTGCTGGCCCACGTGCACCCCGTCGGCATCGACAGCCAGAGCCACATCCAGGCGATCGTTCACCAGGAAAACCGCACCCAGTCGTCTGCAGACCTGACACAATGCCCTTGCTGAAATTATCATCTGGCGCGTATCCGCATGTTTTTCCCGGTACTGGATGACTCCGGCCCCACCCCGGATGGCCGCCTCGATGACCCCGGTGAGGGAGCGCCGGTCGACCAGACGCGAGTCCGTCACCACGTAAAGGGTCCAATCCACCTGTCGTAAGATTCCCATCGACCCTATCTTCTTCTTCGCGAGGAGTCTTCCTCCATCTGCAGACCCTGCCATTGACCATAAGCCTCCCCGAGGCTCTTATTCACCTTGCGTGAGTACCCGGAATCGACTTTCAGCCCTTCGATATCAGTGGTCCGTTCCCCTCTGGCCGCCTTGCCCTGGTCGATTCCGCGCTTCACCACCGGCCTTTTGGAGGCATAAGCCAGGGCCGTTTCCTCTGTGATCTGTCCGTCATGGTAGAGCTCGAGGATGTAGTCATCGAAGGTATTCCAGCCAAAAGGTTGGGCCTGCTGCTGCATCTCGTAGAAGGTTTTGCCTTCGGATTCGCCATTGAGAATAGCTTCCTTCACACGCATGCTGGTTCCCATGATTTCGAAAGCCGCCGCCCGGCCGCCGCCAATCTTGGGCAGCAGACGCTGGCTCACCACCCAGCGCAGGGAATCGGCCAGCCGGGTACGAATGAGGCGCTCTTCCTCCAATTCGAACATGCCGACGATGCGGTTGATCGTCTGACCGGCATCGGTGGTATGGAGGGAGCTCAACACCAGGTGGCCGGTTTCGGCAGCACTCAGACCGATTTCCACCGACTCACGATCCCGCATCTCCCCCACCAGGATGACCTTGGGAGCCTGCCGCACGGCGGCCCGCAGGCCGCTGGCGAACGAGTCGAAGTCCATCCCGAGTTCCCGCTGGTTGAAGGTCGCTTTTTTCTGGGGGTGGACGTATTCGACGGGATCTTCGAGGGTGATCACATGCACGGCCCGCCGTTGATTGATCTCGTTCAGGATGGCCGCCAGACTGGTGGTTTTGCCGCTTCCCGTGGTGCCCGTAACCAGAACAAAACCGTTCTTTTCTTCGGCCATCTGCTTCAAAACCTTGGGCAGGCCCAGCTCATCGATGGAGGGAATGACCGTGGGCAGCTGCCTCATGACAATGGAATAGGTCCCGCGCTGGGAAAAAACATTCACGCGAAACCGCGCCAGGCCCGGCAACTCGTATGAGAGATCGCACGAACCCCGCCCGATCAGGTGCTGGAGGTTGCGCCGATCCTGGCCGATGAGGCTGAGCATGATCATCTCGGTGTGAAACGGCAGCAGCGCCGGCAGGCCCAGATTCTCACAAGCAGGCACGAGCTCGCCGTCGACCTCGGCCTGGGGAGGTTTTCCCACCGAGAAGTTGATATCCGAAAGGTGCGGATATTCCGTCAGAATGTGATCGAGCAGATCATCGAATTCTTTTGTTCTCATGGTTCCCCCCGTAGTCTAGACCTCGGTGAAATCAGCCGGCGGTGTGGTGAGATATGAGCGGAATCGTTCCTTATCGACACATTTCATGTAGGCCTCTTCCGGGCTGATCCGGCCGGCCTGGAGATGAACGGCGATGCCGTCGTCGAGCGTTTGCATGCCGTATTTCTTGCCCGTTTGCATGGCGGAGAGGATCTGGTGGTTCTTGCCCTCGCGGATCATGGCCCGCACGGCATGGGTGGCAATGAGGATCTCTATCACGGCAATGCGGCCTTTGACATCGATGCGCTTGAAAAGCGCCTGGGACAGGATGGCCCGCAGGCTGTCCGCAAGGGTGGAGCGAATCTGCGCCTGTTCCCCTTCCGGAAAAACCTCGATGACCCGATCCACGGTCTTGGCGGCGCTCGACGTGTGCAGGGTGGAAAAGACCAGATGACCCGTGTCGGCGGCTTCAATGGCCAGGCGAATGGTTTCCAGGTCCCGCATTTCCCCCACCAGGATGACATCGGGGTCTTCGCGCAGGGCGGCACGCAGAGCGGACGCAAACGAGCGGGTATGGGTGACGACTTCGCGGTGATTGATCACACAATTCTTGCTCGCATGCACAAACTCGATGGGGTCCTCCACGGTAATGACGTGGTCCTTGCGCTTGGTATTGACTTCATCGATGATCGCGGCAAGGGTGGTGGACTTGCCGCTTCCGGTTGGGCCGGTCACCAGCACCAGCCCTCGGGGAAGCATTGCCAGGCTGCTGATCACCGGCGGCAAACCCAACTGGGCAACCGTCTGGATTTCGTTGGGGATCTCGCGGAAGACAGCGCCAATCCCATTCTTCTGCAGGAAGTAATTGGCGCGATAGCGGGCCAGGCCGGGAATTTCGTACCCAAAATCGAGATCCCCGGTTTCTTCAAAGGTTTTGATCTTCTCCTCCGGGGTAATTTCGTAGAGCATGGCCCTGAGTTCATTGTCGTCCAGCACCTTATACTTCACGCGCTCGAGGTCCCCCCGGATGCGCAAAACCGGCTGCTGCCCCGAAATCAAGTGGACATCCGAGGCCTTTTGCTCATTCATCAGTTTAAAAAACGCGTCGATGCGTGCCATGGAAAACCCTCGTAAGCGGACACTTAATCTAGAATTCCAAATTTAACCAATGCTTGTGTCTTTCATCAAGCCGCCAGAGCCCAGCCTGTCGGGCTGCGTCGAGGGCCTCCTCGAATTCGCGGGCGGTGATCCCCCGGGCCAGGTGAGGCCTGCTCCGCGCCTGGCCGCAAGCATGGTACTGATCCATGATGTTCACGTAGGTGTTGCACGAGATCTCCCCGGCAATGAAGGCCATCACCGAAGCCGTCCCGGCAAGACCGCAAGGCATGACCAAATGGCGCACCAAAAGACCCCGCTCGGCCACCCCGGAGGCATCCATATGCAAATCTCCTGCCTGCCGGTGCATCTCACGCAGGGCAAGACGCGCCCGTTCCGGGTAGTCCGCAGCGGCACAGAGTTCCTCGGCCACCCGGGCCTCCCAGAACTTGAAATCGGGCATATAGATATCCACCACCCCATCGAGCAATCGCAAAGCGGGCACCCGTTCATAGCCGCCGCAATTGTAGACCAGAGGAACCTGCAGCCCCATTTCAACCGCCAGAGGCAACGCTTCCAGAATCTGGACGATGACGTGGGAAGGGGTGACAAAATTGATATTATGGCACCCCTGCTCCTGAAGATCCACCATCATGCCCGCCAGCTGCGCCGCCGAAACCGGCACCCCCTCACCGCCGTGGCTGATGTCGAAATTCTGACAGAAAAGACAAAAAAGATTACAGTGAGAAAAAAAGATCGTTCCTGAGCCTCTTCTCCCCACGAGCGGCTTTTCCTCACCAAAGTGCGGCCCGTAGCTCGCCACCACAGCGGTTCGGGGCGTACGGCAGTAGCCCTTCTCTCCGGCCAAGCGATCCACTCTGCAGAACCTGGGACACAGGGTGCAATTTCTCAGCCACCTTTGCCCCCGGCGAATGCTCTCCTCCAACCGCCCCGTGCGATACGCTTCCAGGTAGGCCGCCGCCACGATCAACTCCTTGGTGGAAACTTGATACCAAAGACCTGACACTTGAGACTCAAAGTCGGAAAATCCGACCTCTGCAAGCCGACATCCGCAATCCCAAAATGTTATTATGAACCTGAATCCTTGCTCATGCCAGTGCTTTTGAGTTAACCTGAGTTCTGCTAACAAGGGCAGCGGGACGGACAACCCGCCCATTAAGCCGTTGTCCAGGAATAGCGCACCTTACTTTCACCACGTAGCACGCAAAAGACATACAATGATTGCTTCGTGTGTCTTCGTGGATAAAAGCAAGTTGTTTTTGGACAGCTCTAGACCATACGAACGAGCGGCCGGTTACGCCAGAGGCACGTGGGCGTTGAGACCGACTCGGTTTCCAAAACCGAGTCGGTCTGGGGCATTTCCGCAGGCACGGAGAGGTTGCCAGACAGGTGATACAGCTATTCTTGGAGATGTTGTTCAAGCGCCGATGGCAGGGGTTCAAAATCACCCACCATGCCGTTCTTCCGGCTCAAGAGGCTAAGCACGGCTCGCTGCCGGACCCTCTTCCGGAAATCCTGCAGGCGGCCCTGCTTCGACTTGGCGTGACGTCTCTTTATGACCACCAGTCCCAGGCCATCGAGCGCATCCGCGCCGGAAACCACGTCGTGGTGGCAACTCCGACCGCCAGCGGGAAATCCCTCATTTATAACCTGGCCGTCGGCGAAGCGCTTCTCGAAAATCCGGAACAGCGGGCGCTGTATCTTTTTCCCATCAAAGCCCTGAGTCGGGATCAACTGGAGGCGCTCAATCTTTTCCTCGAAGCGTTTCCTCGCGCCAAGGGACAAACCCCTTTCCGAACTGCGGTCTACGACGGGGATACCACTCCCTATCAACGCACCAAGATTCGAGGCCGGCATCCGCATATCCTGCTCACGAATCCCGATATGCTCCACTATGCGCTGCTGCCTTACCATGCCAAGTGGGAGGCCTTCTGGAAGCGGCTGCGGTTTGTGATTGTCGATGAGATGCACACGTACCGGGGAGTGTTCGGGAGTCATGTGGCGCAGATTTTCCGGCGTCTTCAAAGAATCTGCCGGTTTTATGGCGGCGACCCCCAGTTCATTCTGCTTTCAGCAACCATTGCCAATCCCCGGGAACTCGCCCAGCAACTCATCGGCAACCAACAACGAGCCATTGACGTCATTCATGCCAGTGGCGCCCCTCAGGCCCGGCGCCATTTTGTGTTCATGGAATCGGAAGAAGGCCAGGGCAGTCACGTTTCGGGTCTGGCCGCGCAGCTCCTAACGAAAGCGGCGGAAGCCGGACTCAAAACCATCGCCTTCACCCAGGCGCGCAAGGTTACCGAACTGATCCACATGAGCATCCTGCGCACAGCACCGCAACTGGCCAACCGGGTCAGTTCCTATCGGGCCGGTTTTCTGCCGGAGGAGCGGCGGGTGATCGAACAGAAACTGGCAAGTGGGGAGCTTTCCGCGGTCATTTCCACCAGCGCTCTCGAAATGGGGATCGACATCGGCGGCCTGGACCTTTGCCTTCTGGTGGGCTATCCGGGAACCGTCATGACCACCTGGCAGCGGGGCGGCCGCGTCGGGCGAAGCGGCCGCGAATCGGCCATCATCCTGCTGCCGCAATACGACGCCCTGGACCAGTATATCGTCCACCATCCTGAAACATTCCTCCAACTCCGCTACGAGATCGCGGTTACCGACCCCCTCAACGAGGAAATCCTCAAAGCCCACATCCCCTGCGCTGCGGCCGAACTGCCCCTGGAAAGGGCGGAAATCGACACCCAGGAACCAGCGTTTCGCAAGCAGGTGGAGGCTCTGGCCGGAACCGGAAAACTCCTTCAAACCGCAGACGGAAAACAGTGGCTGTCAGCTGCCTTCCATCCTCACCGGCAGGTCGATATCCGCTCCGCCGGCCCCGCTTACGTCATTCTTAAGAATTCTGACAGCGACCGGCATATTCCTCTAGGCAAAAGCGAAGGCATTCGAGCGCTCAAGGAGTGCCACCCGGGAGCTATCTACCTGCATCGGGGAGAAACCTATCAGGTGCAGAGTCTCGATCTGGCCAACCGGGTGATCCGGGTGGAACCTTCTCGGGCCTCCTATTTCACCCGCGTGAAGAGCGAAAAGGAAACCGAGATTCTGGATATCCTGGCTTCGAAACCGGTCGGGAACTTCCTTGCCCGGCTGGGGCGGGTGAAGGTCACGGAAACGATCATCGGCTATGAGAAGCGGCGCCTTTTCTCTCAGGAACTCCTGGGCATGGACGCCCTCGACCTGCCCCAGCAGACCTTCGAAACAGTCGGCTTCTGGATCGAGATCGAACCCGACGTGGTCAAGCACATCCAGGCCGCCAAACTCCACTTCATGGGCGGCATCCATGCCGTAGAACACGCCCTCATCAGCATGTTTCCCCTCTTTGCGCTGTGTGATCGCAACGATATCGGCGGCATCTCCATCCCCCTCCATCCGCAGGTGGAAAAGGCCGCCATTTTCATCTATGACGGCTATCCGGGAGGGATAGGGCTGGCTGCCAGGGGATACGATATGATCCTGCCGCTGCTGGAGAAGACCAGGGACCTGATTGCTTCCTGTTCGTGCCTGGACGGCTGCCCGGCCTGCATTCATTCACCCAAATGCGGGTCCGGCAACAAGCCCCTGGATAAGGAGGCCGCTTTGTCGATCCTGAAGTATCTTCTGGGGGAATGGAATTTTTCCAGCCCGCCGGCTCCCTCTGAAGAGAGCGAACAGCGGGTGGTAATCCCGGCGGCCTCTTCATCCAAGACCTCCCCGCCCCCGCGCATCGGGTTCTTCGATATCGAAACCCAGCGCCTCGCGGACGAGGTAGGTGGATGGCAAAACAAGCACCTGATGAAGCTTTCCGTGGCTGTCCTCTTCGATACCCACACCGATGCCTTCGAAGTCTTCCGCGAAGCCGAGGTCACCTCCCTGCTGCAAAGGCTTCAGGCTTTGGATCTGGTGGTCGGCTTTAACATCGCCGGGTTCGATTATGA
Organism: uncultured delta proteobacterium; assembly: GCA_963783775.1. Classification (GTDB taxonomy): domain Bacteria; phylum Desulfobacterota; class Syntrophobacteria; order Syntrophobacterales; family Syntrophobacteraceae; genus JADGQM01. The sequence continues at coordinate 42,406 of CAWAOR010000004.1, forward strand.
AGTGCTCCGGGCCTACAGCCCGTTCAATCTCCATAAACTGCCGACCTTTGACATCCTGAAGGAGATCCAACAGGTGCTGGGATTTCGCCTGAGCCTGGCCCATCTGGCTGAACACAACCTGGGACAGCCCAAAATGGCTGACGGGGTGCAGGCCGTGACCTGGTTTCGCCAGGGGAACTGGGATGCCCTCATCAAATACTGCAAAATGGATGTCATGTTGACCAGGGATTTGTTTTACCGGGGCATCGAAACCGGCCATCTGCTCTACCAGGACCGCCAGGGCCGAAGCCTGCGTATTCCCACCCCGTGGAACGTCGAGAACCTGTTGCGCCAGCGGAGGGCGGGATGACGAGCGAAAGCGGAGCAGTCGCTGATCTGGTCGTTGATTCTTGAAATTCCTTCTCGCTCATCTGTATAATGTCCGTGTTGTGTAAACCGTTTGTTATGAACCTGTCACCGTTTTTTCTTGCAAGCGGGAAGGGTGTGGGATGCTGAACCAGGCGCCTCAATCCCAGGCTGACCCAGGCTCAACACCATCGCCCACGGCTTTTGCGCTTGCCCTGAACAGAATGAGGCCAAGAACACCTTTCATGAGCATCCTCAGAGAATCCGACAACGAACTTTCGGCCGCACCATCGGCGATCCTTACTCCCGAGACCTCATTGCTGCCCACGAAAGCGGCAAACCTGGAGGAATCCTGGTTCGCCCTTTATGTCCAGGTCAACCACGAACGGGAAGTCACCAAGCGCCTGGAACAAAGGGACATTGACGCCTTCCTGCCCCTGATCGAATGCTGGAGCAAGCGGCGGGATCGGCGCAAGAAAGTCTCCCTGCCGCTATTCCCGGGCTACCTTTTTGTCCGTACCGTGCTCGATAACACCACCCATGTTCACATTCTGAAAACACCCGGAGCGTTGACCCTCATAGGCAATTCGGAAGGACCGCTGGCGATACCGCCGTATCAGATCGAGAGCCTGCAAACGATGCTCCGATCACCCGAGCCGATTCAACTGAACCCCTATTTAAAGGAGGGTGATTGGGTGCATGTCATTCGCGGTCCGTTATCCGGCTGCATGGGCATACTGCTCAGACAGAACCCGAAGAAGGGCCGCCTCATCGTGAGTGTCGATATCATCTGCCGGTCGGTTTGCGTGGAATTGGACATGGAGGACGTGGAACCCATTGCTGCCCCGGCGTGAACAGGGGGGCAGGCGTAGGCGGGGTCAGGTCTTGTATTATGACATATCTATGTCATAATACAAGACCTGACCCCGATTCACGTGCCCTTACCGGGAGAAAAGATGGGCTTCGACCCGGCTCCCCGCCTCAAGGCCTTCAACGTGGGCGGGAACAATCACATAGCCGTCGGCGCGCCCGAGCACACTGATCATCGCGGATTTTCCGAAGAGGGGGCGGACCTGGACCTCGCTCCCTTCCCGTACAAGCACCACCGGGACGTAATCGGTGCGGCCATGGACCGACGGGAGTCGGTTGGTCAGGATGCCCTGCCGGGTATGCCCCACTTCCAGGCTGGAGCCTCCCCCTGGCATCCCCTGCAGAACCGCGAGGGATGGCAAAACCAGTGCCCGGCAGACCATCAGGGCGGAAACCGGATGTCCCGGAAGTCCCCAGAACAGTTTTTTCCCGACGCGTGCCAGAATCGTCGGTTTGCCCGGGCGAAGGGCAACACCGTGAACGAGCAACTCGGCTTGGGGAAACGCTTCCAGGATGCGTACGGTGAAATCCCGCATCCCCACCGAACTGCCGCCGGAGAGCATCACCACGTCATGGTCGGCGAAGGCTTCCCGGCAGGTTGCCACGAGGGTTTCCAGGCGGTCTTCCACCACCGCCCGATAACCGACGACGGCCCCCACTTCCCGGATTTCGGCAGCGAGGCTGTAGCTGTTGACATCGCGGATCTTCCCCGGCGGGAGGAGTGCGGTCGACACCGGAACAATTTCATCCCCGGTGGAAAGAACGGCCACGCGGGGACGGTTGTAAACAGCCACGCTGCAAATCCCCAAGGCAGCCAGCATGCCCACATCCTGGGGGCGGAGGCACCATCCCCTGCGGAAGTAATTCCTCACCGACTGCGATGTCTTCACCATGCCTCAGCACATTTTCGCCCGGGGCCACCGCCCTGGTCACTTCAATGGTTCGAGCATCGAGGGGTTGCGTGTATTCGACCATCACCACGGCATCGGCCCCCACCGGGAGCATACCCCCAGTGGGAAGGGCAACGGCCTGCCCGGGTTCGACTCTGAGTGAGGTACCGTGGCCCATGGTGACCTCCCCGCTGACCTCGAGCAGGGCCGGCAGGGTCTCGGAGGCCCCAAAGGTGCTTTGAGCCCTGACCGCGTAGCCATCCATGACCGCCCGGTCGAAATGGGGCACGGCTTCGGGAGCCCGCACACTGGCGGCCAGCCTGCGGCCGCAGGCTGAATCAAGGGTTACGCTTTCCTCCGACAAGGATTCGAGCTTGCCCAACAGCTCCAGCACTTCGTCGACGGTCCTTACCTTGAGAAAATGGCTCATGATCGCTTTCCTCTTTGCATCATTTGACGGACTCCAGAATAGACCTTTTGAAACAGCGAGGAAAGCCTTAAGCATAAAGAAGCGGGTAAGGGGGCAGCACAAAAGTGCAGTGTGGGCACCGGCAGGTCGATCTCCTCTCGAGGCACCTCAACGGACACCGTGCAGGTTTATCTCAATTGGGGGAAGACCGCCGCGAGGTTCGAGGCGTGAAACAATCCAGGGGGGACGGCTTGGGGCCGCCCCCCTTTGGAGAGGCTCTCGTGGAATCGTTTCGGCGGCGATCAACCGCCGCCGAAACGGTGATGCTCGTGCTCTATTGGTGATAAACCTGCCTGTCTACAGAACCTTAGCAAACGCCTTTTGGGCAATCTTGCCCATTTCGCCAAGGTTTTCGACGACCGTAATGCCGGCAGCCTGCATGGCTTTGATTTTGCCCTGAGCGGTCCCGCTCGAGCCGCTGATGATCGCGCCGGCATGACCCATGCGACGGCCGGGAGGAGCGGTGAGGCCGGCGATGAAGCCGATTACCGGTTTGGTTACGTTCTTTTTCACAAAGTCGGCAGCGTCTTCCTCAGCCGACCCACCGATTTCTCCCACCATGATGATTGCCTTGGTTTGCGGATCAGCCTGAAAAGCGGCGAGGCAGTCGATGAAGTTGGTGCCGTTGACGGGATCTCCACCGATTCCGAGAACCGTGCTCTGACCAATGCCCATACTCCCAATCTGGTGCACCGCTTCATAGGTCAGGGTTCCAGACCGGGAAACAATACCCACGGGGCCGGGCGTATGAATGTGGCCCGGTTGAATGCCGATCTTGCACTGGCCGGGAGTGATGATCCCCGGACAATTCGGTCCGATAAGCCTGCTGGCGCTGCCCTTGAGGTAATTTTTTACCTTCAGCATATCCATAACCGGAATACCCTCGGTAATGGCCACGATCAAGGGAATGCCGGCCTCGATGGATTCGAGAATGGCATCCGCACAGAATGGAGGCGGCACGAAAACCATGGCGGCATTGGCTTTGGTTTCCTTTACGGCCTTGGCAACCGTGTTGAAGACCGGAATGCCTTCAACGCTCTGGCCGCCTTTGCCGGGGGTCACACCTGCCACCACGTTCGTCCCGTAAGCCTTGCACGTCAGCGTGTGAAACTGGCCTTCTTTACCAGTAATACCCTGAACCACCAGTCTTGTATTTTTGTCCACCCAAATGCTCATGTGATCTCCCCCTTCTACCCTTTTGCGACTGCGGCAATTTTTTGGGCGGCGTCTGAAACGTCTTTTGCCGTTATCAGGTTAAGCCCGGATTTCTCCAGGATCTCCCGGCCCTGCTCCACGTTGGTTCCTTCCATCCGGATGACCACCGGGATCTTAATGCCGACCTTCTTCGCCGCTTCGACAACACCGTTGGCCAGCCTGTCGCAACGCAGGATGCCGCCGAAAATGTTGATGAGCACCCCCTTGACCGTGGGGTCGGCCAAAATGATCCGGAGGCCGTGTTCCACCTGCTCGGCACTGGCGCCGCCGCCAACATCCAGGAAGTTTGCAGGGGTCGCACCAGCCTGTTGGATGATGTCCATGGTCGCCATGGCCAAACCGGCGCCGTTCACCATGTTGCCGATATTTCCGCCCGGCATATTGATGTAGTTGAGGTCGTATTTGGAAGCCTCCACCTCAGCGGGGTCTTCTTCGTCGAGGTCCCGGTATTCCTGGATATCCTTGTGGCGGTACATGGCATTGTCATCAAAATTGATCTTACCGTCCAAGGCAATTACCCGGTTGTCCGAGGTAAGGACCAGCGGGTTGATTTCCAAGAGGGAGCAGTCATATTCCACGCACAGCTTGTAGAGGGCAGCTACCATGGCGTTGAACGGCTTGATCAGTTCCGGCTTGAGATTCAAGCCGTAAGCGAGTTCATTGGCGTGGAAGCCCTTGAAGCCGAGCAGCGGATCGATGTAGACCTTGATGATCTTTTCAGGGGTCTTCGCGGCCACTTCCTCAATGTCCATACCACCGGCTTCGCTCGCCATAAACACTATTTTGGCGGTCGCCCTGTCGGGCAGCACACTGAGATAGAGCTCCTTTTCGATGGGCAAACCTTCTTCCACCAGAAGCTTCTTGACCACCTTGCCTTCTGGACCTGTCTGGTGAGTGACCAGAGTCATGCCCAGAATGCTGCTGGCATACTTGTCGACCTCGGCTGCCGATTTGGCAAGCTTAACGCCGCCGCCTTTGCCGCGCCCACCTGCGTGGATCTGAGCTTTGACGACAACCGGGAATACTCCCAACTCGGCGCCAATGGCTTTCGCTTCTTCAACACTGAAAGCCGCTTTCCCACGAGGAACAGGGACCCCAAATTTCCTGAACAATTCCTTCGCTTGGTACTCGTGAATTTTCATAGTTCTCCTCGCTATCCCCGAAACAACTCCATCTGTGCAGAACTCATCTCACCAACGAGAGCCCTCATCAAAAAAACATCTGCTTCCACTTTGCTCGTCTATACGTATAATGAAATATCTCACAATGTCAAACGTTGTTTGCAAAATTTTGACACCGGCGCGAAAGTCATATACCTTGCAGCTCCGCCCTGCCAATGGTATATTTTTTCGGCAGAAAATCGTTTTCAGGAGCTTTTGGCATAAGAGCCTGTCCAAGAATTCACCTGAGAACGGGTTGGGAACCAGCGAACGATAAAAGTAAGGGAAAGAGCTTAATATGCAATATCAAACGGTCATCGGATTAGAAATCCATGCTCAGCTTTTGACCGAAAGCAAAATCTTCTGCGGCTGTTCCACCAAGTTCGGAGCCAGCCCTAACACGCATACCTGTCCCGTGTGCCTGGGCATGCCCGGGGTCCTTCCCGTCCTGAACCGGCAAGTGGTCGAGTTCGCCATGAAGATGGCGCTTGCCACCCACTGCACCATTGCCCCCTTCAGCCAGTTTGCCAGGAAAAACTACTTCTACCCCGATCTTCCTAAGGGTTACCAGATTTCTCAGTATGAATTTCCTCTGGCCCGGGACGGCTGGGTGGAAGTTGAAACAGAAACCGGCGCCAAGCATATCCGTATCCATCGGATTCACATGGAAGAGGATGCCGGCAAACTGGTGCACGACGAATTTCAGCCGGTAAGCTACGTCGATTTCAATCGCACCGGCGTGCCGCTGCTCGAGATCGTCAGTGAACCGGACCTGCGCACGCCCGAGGAGGCAGGCGCCTACCTGAAGACGCTTCGGGAGGTTCTGCGCTACCTTGAAATCTGTGACGGCAACATGGAAGAGGGGAGCATGCGATGCGACGCCAATATCTCGCTCCGCCCGGTTGGAACGGAAGCCCTCGGCGTCAAGGCGGAACTCAAGAACATGAATTCCTTCCGCAACGTTCAGCGAGCGCTCGAATTTGAAATTCGCCGGCAAAAGGCTCTCCTGGAGAACGGCAAAGCGGTGGTGCAGGAAACTCGACTGTGGGATGCCAATCGCAACGTCACACTCAGCATGCGCGGGAAAGAAGAGGCTCACGATTACCGCTATTTTCCCGACCCTGATCTGGCGCCGATTGTGGTGGGCGACGAGTGGGTCCGAGCGGTGAGAGCCAAACTGCCCGAATTGCCCGACGTCAAACGGGAACGCTTCCTCCGCGATTACGCCCTTCCCGCCTACGATGCCCAGGTGCTGACGTCCTCCAAAGCCCTGGCCAACTACTTCGAAACCGCGGTCTGCGCTTTTCCCCAGCCCAAAACCGTGAGTAACTGGATCATGTCCGAGCTCCTGCGGGAGCTCAACCGGGACAACCGCGACATCGAAGCCTGCCCCGTCACCCCTGACAACTTGGCCGAACTGCTTCACCTGATCGACCGCGGAACGGTAAGCGGCAAGATCGCCAAAACCGTTTTTGAACAGATGTATGCAACCGGCAAGCGGGCCGGCACCGTGGTCGAGGAAAAGGGGCTGGTTCAGGTCAAGGATGAGGGAGCCATCGAGGCGATCGTGACTGAGGTCCTCGCCGAGAATCCTGCGGAAGTTGAGCTGTACAGAGCAGGCAAGGATAAACTGCTCGGCTTCTTTGTCGGGCAGATCATGAAAAAGACTAAGGGCAAGGCCAATCCTAAATTGGTAAACGACATTTTGCAGAACAAACTGTCATCCTGAAAGTATGGGGTCAGGTCTTGTATTATGATATTCTTGCCGCAAGAATATCATAATACAAGACCTGACCCCTATAGGAGAACTCGATATGCCCGAGAAGTGGTTGCCGCCGATCTACTGGGATGGGGATGCCGTTGCCATCCTGGACCAAAGAGTGCTCCCCGCCCGCGAGAAGACTATCCGGTGCACCAATCCCGGCCAGGTCATCACCGCGATCACCACCATGGCCATCCGCGGCGCCCCGGCGGTGGGGGTGGCCGGCGCCATGGCTCTTGCTCTGGGTGCCCGCAACTTGAAGGACATCGATTCAAAGACCTTCAAGCGCAAATTTGCGGCTCTCTGCGATAAGGTCAAGGTCGCCCGGCCCACGGGCAACAATTTGAGCTGGGCGGTCGAGAGGGTCCATGCGGTCTTGGTGGAAAACCCTGCAGCAAGCGTTTCTGAGCTGCAGGCAAGAATCCGCCAGATGGCAGACCTCATACTGGCAGAAGACATTGCAGACAATCAAGCCATCGGCGCCCACGGGCAACGGGTCATTCCCGCGGGCGCCAATATCCTCACTTACTGCAATGCCGGCGCACTCGCCACGGCTGATTACGGAACCGCTCTGGGCGTCATCCGCTCGGCTTTTGCAGCGGATCCATCCATCCACGTGTATGCGTGTGAAACCAGACCCTTCCTGCAGGGAAGCCGCCTTACCGCCTATGAATTGATGCAGGAGGGCATCTCCGTGACCCTGATCACGGACAACGCCGTCGGCACTTTGCTGCAACAGGGAAAAGTAGACGTCGCCGTGGTGGGAGCGGATCGGATTGCGGCCAATGGCGACACGGCCAACAAGATCGGAACCTACATGGTTGCGGTGCTGGCGCACCGCCACAGTGTTCCTTTCTATATTGCGGCGCCTCGATCCACCATTGACCCCACAATCACGGATGGCCACGCAATTCCCATCGAACAGCGAGACCCTCGCGAGGTCACCCATTTCCATGGCCGGCCGGTTGCGCCGGAGGGGGTTTCAGCCCTGAACCCGGCCTTCGATGTGACACCCCACACGCTCATCACCGGCATCATCACCGAGGTCGGCATTCTCAAAAAGCCTTTCGGCAGAGCGATTCGCAAGGCGCTGGAGGAGTGAGGAGGATTTCGGATTTCGCATGGCGGATGGCGGATGTCAACCTCCGGGCCGGCAAGTGAGTAAGTGGACTCGGTCGTTCATTGAGCACCTCAAGGAAGTCGGCTGGGCTCTGCTTCTCGTCTACCTTTTCCTGGGGCTCCTGGTGCTGATTTTTCGAGCGCACGTGGAAATCGTGACCGCTGCGCGAATCTGTTTGGGATTTGCCCTTTTCGTAACGGCGATTTTCGGCGCCATTGTCCTGTGCAATTTGCTTGGCATTGCCATCGCCAAGATCATCCGCCGTTTCCGGCAAAAACCCTCTAAATCTTGTCGAACAGTCGTTCCATAACCTGCTGCAGCGAGCGCACCCCCAGACAGTCCGCCGTCAGTTCCTGGGACAGACGATCGGCATTGCCTCCAGGAATGAGAACCTTACTGAACCCCATTTTGTTCGCCTCCAGAGCCCTGAGGGCCGAGTGCCCCACCCCTCGAACCTCCCCCGCCAGCCCGACCTCACCCCATATGACCAGTTCCGGCGGTACGGGACGGTCCAGATACGAACTGATCAGGGCGGTGCACATGGCGAGATCGACCGCCGGTTCAAGGAGGCGGACTCCTCCGGCCACATTCACAAAAACATCATGTTGGGCGAAATTGAACCCGAGCTTCTTTTCCAGGACTGCCAGCAGGAGCGAGAGCCGATTGCTGTCCACCCCCATACTGGTCCGGCGCGGCTGCAGCCAGCCGGTGGCACTCACCAGGGCCTGCAATTCCACGAGCAGGGGGCGCGTGCCTTCCACCGCGCAGGCCACGACCGATCCGGAGACCCCCTGGGGGCGTTCGGCAAGCAGGAGTTGGGATGGATTGGGCACTTCTTCGAGCCCTGTTTCCTTCATCTCGAAGACCCCCACCTCATTGGTCGAGCCGTACCGGTTCTTGACCGCCCGCAGCAACCGGAAAGTGTGGGTTCGGTCACCTTCGAGGTAAATGACCGTATCCACAAGATGTTCGAGGGCTCGTGGACCGGCTATGGCTCCTTCTTTGGTGACATGTCCGATGAGAAAGATCCCGATGTTTCTTTCCTTAGCTTCCCGCATCAACCGCGACGCGCACTCGCGGACTTGGCTGATGGCGCCGGCGGCAACGTCGAGGGTTCGGGTGTGGAGGGTCTGGATCGAGTCCACCGCCAGGATTGCGGGAGGATCCTGGTCAATGGCGGCGAGAACCGCTTCGAGGGTATTCTCAGCGAAGACATAGAGGTTGGAGGCCTCGATTCTCAGGCGCAGGGCGCGTAGCTTGAGCTGCTGGGGACTCTCCTCACCCGAGACATAGAGCACCCGACGCTCTCGGGCAAACTGCGCCATGGCCTGAAGGAGCAAGGTGGACTTGCCGATCCCGGGATCTCCCGCCAGCAGCACGATAGAACCCGGCATGAGCCCCCCTCCGAGCACCCGATCCCATTCCCCAATCCCGCTGAGAAGGCGCTCTTCAGACTCGAAAGGAATCTCCGTCAGAGCTTGAGGTCCTGCCCGAGAGCTTGAATTCATCTCGCGGGAGGGCTTCTTGAGCGCGAGTTCCTCCTCGAGGCTGTGCCAGCTCTGGCATTCAGAACAACGTCCCAGCCACTTGGGACTCACATGGCCGCACTGCTGACAGCGAAAAACAGTTTTTTGAGAGGACATGGGGCTTCCTTGTCGACCGTGGTCACATTCTCGATTGATGTTTGATTGACAAAGGTGAGTCTATTGTTTATATGCTGAGTCTGCTTCCTGAAGCAAACGACAAATTTTCCCAGGATTGTAGAAACGTGCGGTTACAGCGAAGAGAGGAGCTTTTCTGATGGCGGGAAAGAACATCATGGAAGTTAGCGACGGCAATTTCGAGCAAGAAGTTTTGCAGTCGGATGTACCCGTGTTGGTGGATTTCTGGGCACCCTGGTGCGGACCCTGTCGCGCCATTGCTCCCCTCATTGATGAGTTGTCAGGAGACTACACGGGCAAGCTCAAAGTGGCCAAATGCAACGTGGACGAAAATCCCAAGACACCGTCACGCTTTGGCATTCGCGCTATTCCAACCCTGATCATCTTTAAGGGCGGAAACGTGAGCGAGCAAATTACCGGAGCCGTAGCCAAATCACAGATTACGGCAGCCATTGACAAAGCCGTTGGCTAACCACCACCGAAGACTCTGGGGCACGGGCCCTTGACGGAAAATATGGCGTTGTACCCTTTCCTTTTCTCACTCTTCTTTTCCAAAACCATGTCAAGCAATGATGCTCGGGATGCCACAACGGCAGGTAATGGAGCGGCAGGGGTGGTCGTGGGTGTTCCTGCGGTGCGGGCGCGCCTGAAACCATCACCGCCTGGCACAAGCGGACACGGCAGAATCCTATGACCACTGAAACCAGCATGCGTTGTTCCTGCGGGCCAGCGAGAAACCTTCGGCGACTGGCTATGGTTCTGCTCTTCCCGGTGTTGATAGGGAGCGGATGTGATTCCTATCTCGTGAAATTCTACTTCGGCGACACCTTTGGCAAGGGGTCCTCATCTACTGTGGAAAAAAGCGCCGACCAGCTTGCCGCCGACGGCATGCTGAAGATGCAGAAAAAAGACTATGAAGACGCTGTCAAAGATTTTCGACAGTTGAAGGAGCGCTATCCCTACAGCAAGTATGCTATGCTGGCGGAACTTAAGCTCGGCGACGCCCACTTCTTCAACAAGGACTATACCGAGGCTGCCATAGCCTACGAGGAATTTGCCCGGCTTCACCCTCGTAATGAGGTCGTTCCGTATGTGCTTTATCAAATCGGGATGTGCCATTTCCTTTCATTCACGACCGTCGACCGTGACCAGGAAGAAACACGGCTTGCCATAGAAAGTTTTCAGCGCCTGGTTCAAACCTTTCCGGATTCCGAATATGCGTTGAAGGCAAGGAAGCAGCTTTTCGAATGCCAGAAGCGCATTGCCGCCCATGAGTACCACGTGGGGCGACTCTATTTTATTATGGGGGAATACTACGCCGCAAGGGAACGACTGGAGCATGTCAACCGGAAGTATCCTCAGGCGATAAAGGATTTGGGCTACGAGGATGAGTTCGGCAAGATGCTGGCAGCCAGTGAGCATCGTGTTAACGAAGGGGGAAAGAAGCCAAGCTTTTGGAGTCGCTGGGGGTTTTAAGAAAGCGTTCGTCCGGTTTCGCGCCATCTTGAGTTTAGTGGAACATCCAGACTAATGCCGCCCACCTGAAGAGCCTCTGGCTCGCCCCTTGACAACGGGAGAGCCCGGGCATCCGAGAGACGTTTTGTTGGTTGAATCAACGGTTTTCTCCTCCTGTGGAATCTCCTTTCGAACAGCCTTCAGGGTTTCCGACGCTCGAGGGAGTCGTGTGGTAAATGTATTGACAAACTGGAAAACTCCTTTAGAGTTGGGCTTGCCTCAATGGAGCATGGAACCCCCTCCTCCGGGAGAAACCTCGACCACATACCAGGTAGAACCTCTGATAGATAAAGAAAAGAGCAGACTAGAACGAACCTCAAACACCTCGGACATGCCGCTTCCCTGACATCATCGTGCTGACAAGAGACACACCATGAGGGAAGAATTGGAGACCGAAGCGTGCCCCACCACCCTTAGACGGAGTTGACCGATATGCCGCAAGCCACTCAAAACACACAGGACAGCAACCAGAAGCAGGCCAAAGACGTGGAAACGCCCGAGCAACCTCGCAATGAGATGAACCTGGTGGAACTGAAGAGCAAGAACATCAGGGAGTTGATGACCATCGCCAAGGCCCTCAATATTGACGGTGCCAGCGCCATGCGCAAGCAGGAACTGATTTTCGCTCTGCTTCAGGCACAAGCGGAAATGAGTGGACTGATTTACGGGGAAGGCGTCCTGGAAATCCTCCCCGATGGTTTCGGCTTTCTGCGCAGCCAAAACTACAACTATCTCCCCGGACCTGATGACATCTATGTTTCGCCGTCCCAGATCCGGCGTTTTAGCCTGCGCACAGGGGACAGCATTTCCGGGCAGATTCGGCCGCCGAAAGACAACGAACGGTATTTCGCTTTGTTGAAGGTGGAAGCCGTCAACTATGAAGACCCCGAGGTCGCACGGGATAAAATCCTTTTTGACAACCTCACCCCGCTGTACCCCGATCGCCGGGTCAAGCTGGAAGCTCTCGCCGACAATCTTTCCACGCGGGTCATGGACCTGCTGACGCCCATCGGCTTCGGGCAACGCGGTCTGATCGTCGCTCAACCTCGCACCGGAAAGACCATGCTGCTCCAAAACATTGCCAACGCGATTTCCATCAACCATAAGGAAGCTTATCTCATCGTCCTGCTGATCGACGAAAGGCCCGAAGAAGTGACCGACATGCAGCGCAATGTTCGCGCGGAGGTGGTGAGTTCCACCTTTGACGAACCCCCCCAGCGCCATGTACAGGTAGCCGAAATGGTCAGTGAAAAGGCCAAGCGGTTGGTGGAACACAAGCGGGACGTGATCATCCTCCTTGACAGCATCACGCGCCTGGCCCGTGCCTACAATTCAGTGGTGCCCCCCAGCGGGAAGATCCTCTCCGGCGGCCTCGATTCCAACGCCCTGCATCGCCCCAAGCGCTTTTTCGGCGCCGCGCGCAACGTGGAACAGGGCGGCAGTCTGACCATTATCGCCACCGCTCTGATCGATACCGGCAGCCGCATGGATGAAGTGATCTTTGAAGAATTCAAAGGCACGGGAAATATGGAAATCGTCCTTGACCGCAAGCTTGCGGACCGCCGCATCTTCCCGGCCATCGATATCAACAAGTCGGGAACCCGCAAAGAGGAACTGTTGATTCCCCCGGATGACCTCAACCGCATTTGGATTCTGAGAAAACTGCTTTCGCCCTTGAACCCCATCGATGCCATGGAATTCCTCCTCGACAAAATGCATGGAACCAAAAGCAATCCTGATTTCCTGGCGTCCATGAACCGCTAGGCAGCAGGGAACGGCCGGCGCAGGGCCCGGTCACGGCACCACGAAAGCAGGACCATCACGCGGGGAAGAGAAAGTGACTGAAAAAAATGATTGAGGAAATCTTGGCTTCGACTATAATGAAAGCTTTCGAGAAGACCAAGGACGACTAAGGAGGAATAGCACTAATGAAAGAAGGAATTCATCCGGCATATCACGAGGCCGTTATCAGGTGCGCCTGTGGCAGCGAAATTACCACCGGATCGACCAAAAAAGAGATCCGCGTTGAAATCTGTTCCAAGTGTCACCCCTTTTACACGGGCAAACAGAAACTGGTAGACTCTGCCGGACGGATCGAAAGGTTCCGCAGAAAGTACGAGAAGTATCAAACCAAAGAAGCCTAGAGTCGCATTTCTGGACCATCTCCCGACTATTGCCGAACTCATCCTTTTGGGCAGCCCCGAGGAATTGAAGGTGGGCCACTACAGTTATGTTTAAGCGCCTGGAAAGTGTCGAAGAAAGATATCTGCAGCTCGAACAGGAGCTGAGCGAGCCCGAAATCCTGGACAACCAGAAGGAATACCAGAAGGTTACCCGGGAACATGCGGACCTCGCTCCGGTGGTCGACACCTATCGGCAGTATCGGAAGCTGAGTCAGCAGATCCAGGAAAATCAGGCCATGCTGGAAGAAGAGAGCGATCTCGAGATGCTTGAGCTCATCAAGCTCGATGTCGCCAGGCTGCGAAAAGAGCTCGATGAGGCGGAGACCGAACTCAAGCTCATGTTGGTCCCCAAAGACCCCATGGATGAGAAGAACGTCATCCTGGAGATCCGAGCCGGGACCGGCGGTGACGAAGCGGCGCTCTTTGTGGCTGACCTGTTCCGAATGTATTCGCGCTACGCGGAGCTTCGCCGATGGAAGGTCGAGATTCTCGGATGCCCATCCCACCGGTATCGGTGGACTCAAGGAAATCATTGCCGGGGTCAACGGCAAGGGAGCCTTCAGCCGGCTGAAGTATGAACGAGGCGTGCACCGGGTCCAGCGGGTTCCGGTAACAGAGAGTCAAGGGCGCATCCACACTTCGGCGGTCACGGTGGCCGTCCTTCCCGAGGCTGAAGAGGTGGACGTGTTCATCGATCCCAACGAGTTGCGCGTGGACGTTTTCCGATCCTCCGGCCCGGGAGGCCAGAGCGTCAACACCACGGACTCCGCCGTGCGCATTACCCATGTTCCCACCGGGCTGGTGGTGATCTGTCAGGACGAAAAATCACAGCACAAGAATAAAGCCAAGGCTCTGAAGGTGCTTCGGGCCCGCTTGCTGGACCAGATGCAGACTGAACAGGAAGCCAAAATCGCCCAGGACCGAAAGAGCCAGGTCGGCACCGGGGACCGGAGCGAACGGATTCGGACCTACAATTTCCCTCAGAATCGCGTTTCCGACCACCGCATCAACCTCACGCTTTACCGCCTGGACGTCATTCTCGACGGCGCCCTCGACGACATCATCGATCCCCTCAACACCTATTTTCAGTCAGAAGCCCTGAAGGGCCTGCATTTGGGCTAAGCTGCCATCCACTGCCGGAGATTCTGAGGCGATCTGGCAAAGCCATGGAGCTGAAGGATGGAAGAGAAATGGACCGTTCTCAAGGTGCTCCAGTGGACCGCGGGGTACTTTGGGCGTAAAGATATTGAGCAACCGCGAGCCAGTGCCGAAGTGCTGCTGGCCCATGTGCTCAGCATGGAACGGATCCAGCTGTATCTCAATTTCGATCGCCCCCTCACCCCCCCAGAACTCGCCTCCTATCGGGACCTCATCCGGCGGCGAGCAGCCCGCGAACCGACCCAGTACATCACCGGCCGGCAGGAATTCTGGTCCCTGGAACTGGAAGTCACCCCGGCCGTTCTGATTCCCCGTCCGGAAACGGAACTGCTCGTTGAAAAAACCCTCGAACTGGCAGGCACCTCAGGCAAACGGGTACTCGATCTGGGCACCGGCTCGGGGGCCATCGCTCTCGCCCTGGCCCACGAATGCCCGACCCTCGAGGTCATCGCCTCCGACCGCTCTTATGCGGCCCTGCAAGTAGCCCAACGCAATGCCCTGCGCCATCAACTCCAGGAGCGCGTCTCCTTCGTTTTAGCCGACCTGCTTGGCGGATTTGCCCCTTTCCCTGCTCCTTTCGACGTTATCGTGAGCAACCCTCCCTACGTCGGCGAGAAAGAATTTCCTTCCCTCGCTCCGGAAATAATACAATACGAACCGAACGTTGCTCTTGTAGCGGGCTCCCAGGGGCTTGCGGTCATCCGGCGAATCATTCGGGAGGCGCCCGGGTACTTGAGGAACAAAGGATCGTTATTGCTGGAAATTGGGGCAGGACATGCGGAGATCCTTGACGCGGAATTGTCGAAGGTTCCTGGTTATGATCATTTCGAATTCTTCTCCGACTATGCCGGCATTCTCCGCCTTGTGCACCTGCGCAAAACGGGGGATGGGTGATAGGTGAGGTGACAGATGGACAAACTGGTAATTGAAGGCGGGGTCAGGCTCCAAGGCGAAGTGGCCATCAGCGGGGCAAAGAATGCCGCCCTGCCCCTCATGGCCGCAACCCTCCTTGCCGGCGGCAAGCATACTCTGACCAACGTCCCCCGGCTTCGCGACATCCGGACCATGCAGATCCTCCTGTCGAACATGGGAGCGCTTGCCACCCACGGCGATCAACTTGAGCTCGACACCTCAACCATCCACAACTTCGAAGCTCCCTATGAACTGGTAAAGACCATGAGAGCCTCGGTCCTGGTGCTCGGCCCCTTGATCGCCAGGCATGGCCGGGCCCGAGTGTCACTGCCCGGAGGTTGCGCAATCGGCGCCCGCCCGATCAATTTGCATCTGAAAGGACTGCAACAGATGGGCGTGGACATCGACCTCGACCACGGTTATGTCAACGCCAGAGCGCCAAGGTTGCGAGGAGCGGTGATTCACTTTGATCAGGTTACCGTGACCGGCACCGAAAACCTCATGATGGCCGCGACCCTTGCCGACGGCAGAACCGTCCTTCAGCATGCCGCCCAGGAACCGGAGGTGGTGGCTCTGGCCGAGTATTTGATCAAGATGGGGGCCCACATTGACGGGGCAGGCACCGCAGAAATCACGATTGAAGGGGTGAGAGAACTTGCCCCGAGCGGCTTCCGCGTGATACCCGACCGTATTGAAGCAGGGACCTATCTGGTCGCTGCCGGCATCACCGATGGCCATCTGAAACTGACGGCCTGTCGCCCTGACCATCTGGAAGCGGTGATCCAGAATCTCTGCCTGGCGGGTCTCGAGATTCAGCGCGGAGCGGACTTCGTGGAAGTGAGAGGCCACTCCGAAATTGAGAGTGTGACCGTAACCACGCGGCCCTACCCGGCTTTCCCTACCGACATGCAGGCACAGTTCATGGCGCTCATGGCCCTCGGAAATGGGGAGAGCCTCATCACCGAAGAGATCTTTGAAAACCGCTTCATGCATGTTCTGGAACTCAAACGTCTGGGGGCAGATATCGAGCTCGAAGGCCGCACGGCAGTGGTACGCGGGGTAAAGAGCCTGTCGGGGGCCCCGGTCATGGCAACGGATCTTCGGGCCTCCGCTTCCCTGGTCCTTGCTGCACTGGCGGCGGAAGGGACAACTGAGATTCATCGCATTTACCACCTGGACCGAGGCTACGAGGCGATCGAGAAAAAACTCGCAGCGGTGGGAGCCAGGATTTGGCGCGAGAAGGCCTGATGTTTCGCTTTCTTGGGCAACAGCGAGTCCTTCACCGAGTCGGTTGCCTGCTTCACCTCTTCACCGGCCAGCCGACTCACCCGTTTTCCTAACCACCACTCTGCCGGACCAATGCTGCACTTCACCTTTCATTTCCCCTGGCCACGCCCTTTCTGCTGGCTGGTGACGGCCTTCATCGCCGGGATCACCGCGGAACACGTCTGGCCCTGGCCCACTTCGGCTGCCTGGACCTGGGCTACCGTCGGTCTTCTCCTGTTGCTGCTGGTGCTCGGTATGGTGCGGCAGAGTCCCCTCTTGCGAACGCCGCTTATCCCGCTGGTGCTTTTTTGTGCCCTCGGATTTCTGGCGGGGCGGCAGGCCCGGCCTGTTCTGCCTGCACCGCCCAGCCTGGAACCCTTCTTTGACGAGCAACAGACTCTTTTTTGGGGCGACATCAGCTCACCCCTCGATTTCTATCCGGATAAAACCCGTCTTGCAGTACAGTTGCAGGCGGCCCTCGTGGGAAGCCAAAGCCAGGCGGTGGAAGGCGCCGTTCTCCTCACTTTTGGCAAAACCCTCAAGGTGCCCGCGGAGTGGTTCCCCGGGGAGAGGCTCGCCCTCCGTATCAACCTCAAGCGGTTGCACAATTTCGACAACCCCGGCGGGTACGATTACGTTCGCAGTCAGGCAGAACGTGGGATTTATGCACGGGCGTATATCACCGATGACCGCTTCATGGTGAAGCTCAAAGAACATTCCAGAACCTTTCCCGCATCGCTCCTGCAAGCTTCAAGGGCGCGGCTGGAGCTCTTCCGCCAACGGGCTTTGATATGGCTTCGGCATAACCTTCCCGATGATACAGCGGCCTTTTATGCCGGACTGCTTCTCGGCTACCAGAATCTCCTCTCCGATTCCTGGCGGGACCATCTCAACCGGACCGGGGTCACCCACCTGCTTTCGATCTCCGGCCTCCATCTGGGACTGGTCAGCCTGCTGACGTTCTGGATGGCGCGATGGCTCATCCGCCTGCTCTGCCCTGCACTGCTGCGCCGGACTGATGATCAGCGTCTCGCCGTCGTACCGGCACTCTTAGCAGCCGCGGCCTACGCCCTTGTTGCCGGCTTCGGGGCCCCGCCCATCTGGCGTTCCATGATCATGCTCACCATCTGCTTTGGCGCCGCTTGTTGGTACCTTGCCCCGGATCCTTACTCGGTCCTGGCGGCATCCGCCCTGCTTATCCTGCTGGTCGATCCCAACAGCCTCTGGCAGATTTCCTTCCAGCTGACCTTTCTCTGCATGTTTGCGATCTTTGTTCTCTACCCGAAGTTCGAGCGCTTTCACCTCACCTCCACCCATCCGACCTTGTCTCGGGCCAGATTACCGGGGAAACTCATCGCCCCATTCGAAGAATCCTTCTGGCTGTCGGTTGCAGTGAATATCATGGTCCTTCCCCTCACCGCCTACTATTTTCAGGGGGTGTCTCTCTCCGGCTTTCTTGCCAACATCATCCTGGTTCCGCTCACAGGCTTTCTGGTGCTGCCGCCCGGGTTGGCTGCGTCTGGGGATTTTCGCCTTGAATGAGGAGCTTGCCGGACCGGCCCTCCACGTCGGGGGCTTTTTCCTGGGGCTTTTCGAGGCCCTGGTGGTCTGGTTCAGTCAACTCTCCTGGAGCTATTTCTGGGTCGGGAGCATCTCTATCTTCTCACTGGTGGTTTTTTATGTCGGGCTGGCGCTGGTGCTGAGCCCCTGGCGATGGCAGACGAAGACCATCGGCATCGCCTCTCTGCTTTTCTTCAGCTCGGTTTTCAGCCTGATCCAAGCTGCTCGCCCAGGATTTGAGGAACGGGGAAAGCTGCAAGTCATCGCCATTGATGTGGGACAGGGAACTGCGACTTTGGTGCGCTTTCCGGCGGGGACAACCATGCTGGTCGATGGAGGGGGTTTCTACAATGAAGCCTTTGATCTCGGGCGGGCCGTATTGGCGCCTTTTCTCTGGCATTCCGGAATCCACAGACTCGATCATGTGGTGCTCTCACACGATCATCCGGACCATCGTAACGGGCTGCGCTTTTTGTTATCTCATTTTGAAGTCGGTTGCTTTTGGGAAAGCGGACTGACGGAAGCTTCCCAGGCTGGCAGCGAACTGGCTGCCGTAGCCAGAAAACGCAAGATACCGGTGAAATCTCTGGGCGAGCTGTATGGACAACACACCATTGACGGGTGCGAGCTCCGGGTTATCCACCCCGGCCCGGATTATCTGGAAAACAAGTGGGACCGGCGCAGCTTGAACAACGTGTCGATGGTGTTGCACATCACTTATGGGGGGACGAGTCTGGTCCTGCCGGGGGATATCGATCAAACCGTGGAAGCGGTGCTGTTTCAGGACCGCACACCGCCCCCACAACTGCTCCTGGTTTCCCCGCATCACGGCAGCAAACATTCGAACCCCGCATGGCTCTTTGGCGCTCTTCGTCCGCAGGCGGTTATTTTTTCCTGCGGTTATGACAATCTCTTCGGGTTTCCGTCCTCGGCCGTGCTGGCAGAGTGCACGAGGCGGAGCATCCCCATCTTTCGCACCGACCTTCTCGGAGCCATTCAGGCCTTCTCGGATGGAAGCCGCTGGGAGATAGAACCGGCTAATGAAAAAAAGAGAGGGGTACAGCATGAGGCCCACATCAGCTATCAGCCGGCGCTCGGGAGAGAATAGAGAGCTCCTGGAGTCGCCCACTACACTGAGTGGGGGGCAGCAGCCAGATCTTCAGCGACCTCTTTGACGCTCTTGAACTCGTGCGGAAACCAGGTTTTGAGAAAGGAATCGTCTGCCACCAGCTCCGGCGGGTCCCCGGGCCGGATGGGCTTTTCCATCACCTTGACCTGGGCTCCAAAAGCTTCTTCAACCGTCCTCACAAGCTCCCGCACTGACGTCCCGCGGCCACGGCCCACATTGGAAACGAGTCGTCCCTGGGCGCCGATCACGTCAAGCGCCCGGATGTGCGCCCGCGCCAGATCCATAACATAGACGTAGTCTCTCACCGCCGTCCCATCCGGGGTGGGATGATTGGTCCCGAACAGGGTGAAGGAACCACCGCCCTCGACCGCACGGATCAGGTTGGGCAGGACGTGGGTCTCCGGTTCGTGCCGCTCAAAGATCTCCCGCTCGGGATCGTTGCCGATCACATTGAAATAGCGCAGGGCCGCGAAGTGCAAGCCGATGACGGGGGCTACCGTCATAATGACTTCCTCACACTGTAATTTGGAGAGGCCATACGGGTTGGTCGGCTCCTGGGGATGGTCTTCGCGGATGGTCTTGCTTCTGGCATTGCCATAGGTGGCACAGGAGCTGGAGAAAACAAGCTTCCCGGTCCCGGCCCTCTTGATCGCTTTCAGCAAGGCGACCGTTCCGCCCACATTATTGTCGAAGTATTCTTCCGGAAGCCTTGTGGATTCCTCCACATAGGCCTTGGCGGCAAAGTGAATCACGGCGTCCACTTTGAACCCTCTTAGAGCCTGAAAAAGAGCCTCCTCATTGCGGATATCGCCGTACACGAAGGGACCGAATTTCACCCACTCTGCCCATCCGTTGGAAAGGTTGTCAAAGACAATGGGAGTATGCCCTGCCCTCTTGAGAAGTTTCGCAGTATGCGAGCCAATGTAGCCGGCACCACCGGTGACCAGAATATTCACCCGTCCCTCCTGTTTATGAGCATCATGAGTCTGTTCTTTTGACCCCGGCACAAAGACGGCGCCCAGAGGACGTCCGGCAATCAAACCCTTCCCGGCGAGACTCTCATAACACAGTTCCCGCCAAGTTAAAACGAGCACGAGGCACCAGACCCCACATTCCTGAGTGGCTCATCCGCTGCCGGCAGGCACATTCGTCCTTCCGTCCAGTCTTTGCGGCCCCCGGTCACCGCCAGGAGATGGAAGGAGGCTTGCGGAGAGGCAACCGGTGATAGCTGAAGCGGGGATAACCGACCATCATGCTGCCAAACGCCTGGTGCCCCCGGGGCAGCGCCAGGGCCTTTTGCATGGGCGGGAAGGTGGTTGCAGCGGCGTTGAAGTAACCGGCCCAACAGCTCCCCAGGCCCATACTGGTCGCTGCCAATTCCAGATACGCCAGGGCAATGGTGCACGCGGCAGGCGCCATGCGGTTTCCTTCTTCAGCATGAGCAACAATCACTACTGGCGCATCCCGCAGAATCACATCCTGCCCTTGCTCCCATCTTCGAAGCAGCCCGTCCATATGCATGGGAAGGGCTATTTGCGGCATGTGGTTGATCATCCAGCGCACCCAGTCGGCAACGATCGCCGCAAGCTGTCGCAATTCTTCTCGATTATCCAGCACCAGCCATTCGACGCATTGGGAATTGTGGCCGGATGGGGCATAGCGAGCTATCTCGATGAGCCTGGTGACTTCCTCCCGCGGAACCGCCCGGTCCTTGTATACCCGGATGGAACGGCGCGTGCGGAGAAAATGTTCACCTTGCTCGGCGCTCAATTGAAAGTCTTTTCGAACGGGAGGACATTGCGCCACCGGCATCTCGCGATGAGTGAGGCTGCCCGTCGGGCAAACGGCCACACAATGGCCACATCGCACGCACAACTCCTCGGCCCCCTCAATGGCGGTTGGATATCCGCCTTTCTCAAAGGCAAGGATCCCCACCGGACAGACCGCGGCACAGATGCCGTCCTGTTGACACGATTGCTGCGCAACTTCAACTAGATTCATTTCCCAGCTCCCCAAGGAGGTCTAACTGCCACGGTCTTGCCCCATTTCCACTATCGTCTTCTCATCCATCCGGCTCCAGCAGGCACAACCCCGCACGGGAAGCGGTCCAATCTGCAGCCGGTTGCTATGGGACGGGTTAGACGGTGAGAACGAGCGCGATTTATGTTATGCATTCTACCGATAAGACTGGTTGAAAACAACCTCTTTGGAAAAGACATCCGTTTGACTCTGCTGAAAGTTTGAAGATCGCTCATGATACATCATCCAAGGACTCGCATCCTGCTGCTTCATCCCCCGGTGGTCAAACCCTCTGAACCTCCCGCCGGCGTTGCGCGGCTGGCAGGCGCGCTGCAGAACTTCGGCATCCCCTGCACGGTCGTGGACTTGAATCTCGAGGGGCTGCTCAGCCTCATGCACGGCCCTCTCAGCGCCGGCGACCGGTGGAGTCGGCGGGCGCTTCGCAGCCTCCCCAAAAACCTCAGCCTTATCAGGAGCCCGGATCTCTATCAGAGTTTCGATCGTTACCAACGTTCGGTTATGGACTTGAACCGGGTGTTCGAGAAGTCGTCACCAACCTCCGAGGTTCACCTCAGCCTGGCCAACTATCATCACCGGGAACTTTCTCCGGTGAGAAGCAACGATCTCCTTCGAGCCGCTGAGGTGCCTCAAGAGAACCCCTTTTTCCCCTTCTTCCAACAGCGCCTGGTCACCCTGATGGCGGCGGAGAACCCGACGGTTGCGGGGATCTCGCTGAACTATCTCAGCCAGGCCCTTTGTGCTTTTGCCTTACTCGGCCTGCTGCGAAGCGAATTCCCTGGCTTGACGCTGGTCTTGGGTGGAGGGCTGGTGACCTCCTGGCTACGCCGACCGGACTGGAAAAACCCCTTCGTCGGTCTTGTGGACCATCTGGTGGCGGGAGCGGGAGAGTCGGCTCTGCTCGCTATCGCCGGCATCCCTGGCCCGGTGCCTCCGCATTCTGTTCCGAATTTCGACTTCGTTTCAACGGATTTGTATTCCCAGCACCCAGCACCCAGCACTCACTATTCACCACTCATCACTCATCACTCATCACTCATCACTGATCACTACCCTTATCTGTCCCCCGGATTCATTTTGCCGTACAGCGCCTCCAGCGGCTGCTATTGGAACCGATGTGCTTTTTGCCCCGAGCGGGCTGAGGGTAGCCCTTACGTACCAATTCCAGCTGATCACGTGGTAGAAGAGCTGCAGGTCCTTGTTAAAACCACGGAACCGGTGTTACTGCATCTGCTCGATAATGCCCTGAGCCCCCAGCTGCTCAAAGCCCTCTCAGAAAATCCTCCCGGGGTTCCCTGGTACGGTTTTGCAAGGATTACCGAGCATTTTGCCGAAGGTGATTTTTGCACGGCGCTGAAGCATTCGGGATGCGCCATGCTGCAGGTCGGCATCGAATCGGGAGATCAACAGGTCCTGGATAACGAGAGCAAGGGAATCGAGCTGGAGACAGTATCGCAGGCGCTGCACAACCTGAGACAGGCGGGAATCGCAACCTATGTTTATCTACTCTTCGGGACTCCCTCCGAGACTCTCCATGAAGCCCAAAAAACTCTTGCCTTCACCGTACAGCACGCTGAAGAAATCAGCTTCCTCAACCTCGCGCTCTTCAATCTCCCCCTCTATGGGCCGGAAACCCGCGAACTCAAAACGAGGATGCACTACGACGGTGATCTCTCCCTCTATGTGGATTTTGACCACCCCAAGGGCTGGCAAAGGGCTCGGGTGCGACAGTTCCTCGATAAAGAATTCAAAAGACACCCCGCGGTGGCCCCAATCATCAGAAGAGATCCCCCCCTTTTCACATCCAACCACGCCCCGTTCTTTGGCCGTTTTGAATAATGGATCGCCGCTGAGCGCTGAGCACCCAGCAGTGGGTTAGGTTTTCGCAATTCTGAACAGCCTCGAAGAATTCTTTGAAGAAGTGAGCTGATCTGCCATCTGCCAGCTTTTTGTTGTCACCATCTCTGGAAACACGCTATAATGACTGTTAATCAATGGCAAGCAGGAAGAGAGATTGTCCATGGAGATTAAAGAGGCCACAAGCAGTGTCCCCAGCGAGTAGCCGTCCTGGAACGAGAAGTCAACGAGCTCAAGCGCCGGCTTGCGGCATAACCACGCCCCCCCGGTCTGTGCTTTCCCCGGTCACCGTTGTTGCTTCCCTCCTGTACCTCCCCATCTGAGCCTCATGCAGATGCTGGAAAATCCCGGCAACCTTTTCGGACAAACCGGATGCAGTGAGGCAGTGTTAATGAAAGCCTGGTACTCGGCCGAATAATCATTGATGCCACACTCAATCCGTCAATCGAACCAACATCAAAACATCAAAAGGAGGGCTGGACGCAATGGCAAAAAAATGGGTGTACCTGTATGACGAGCTCGACCAGGCAAGCGCCTACGTCGGGGGCGACTGGGAAAATGTGCGCGGGCTCCTTGGGCGGCAAAGGCGCCAACCTTGCGGAAATGACCCGTATCGGCTTGCCGGTTCCACCCGGTTTCACCGTGACCACGGAAGCGTGTAATGCCTACCTGGCGGTGGGAATGAAGTTCCCCGAAGGCATGTGGGAGGAGGAACTGGCAGCGCTGGCCGCGGTCGAAAAGAAGACCGGCAAGCAATTGGGTAATCCCAAAAACCCTCTGCTCGTTTCCTGCCGCTCCGGGGCCAAATTCTCCATGCCCGGCATGATGGACACGGTGCTTAACATCGGCCTCAACGAAGAGACCGTCAAGGGCATGATCGAGGCCACCGGCGATCCCCGTTTCGTTTACGACTCCTACCGTCGCCTGATCCAGATGTTCGGGTCGGTGGTCATGGGCGTGCCGGACGAACCGTTCGAGGAAGTCATCACCGAATGCCGCAAGAGCCGGAACGTCAAGAGCGATGCGGACCTGACCGCCGAGGACTGGAGGATTGTCGGCGAACGCTTCAAGGATATCTTCCGGCGATACAACCGCATCGATTTTCCCACCGACCCCTTCGAGCAGCTCCGTTTGGCCACTGAAGCCGTGTTCAAGTCCTGGAACGGCAAACGGGCCATCGATTACCGCAACGCCGCCAAGATTGCGCACGATCTCGGTACCGCGGTCAACATCCAGACCATGGTTTTCGGCAACATGGGCGATGACAGCGCCACCGGCGTGGCCATGACGCGCAACGCCACCACCGGTGATAAGAGGATCGAGGGCGATTACCTGATCAATGCCCAGGGTGAAGATGTGGTGGCGGGCATCCGGAGCACCGATCCGGTGGGCGATATGGCCAAGACCATGCCCGCTCCCTGGAAGCAGTTCGTAGGCATCACCGAAACGCTCGAAAAGCACTACCGCAACATGCAGGATGTCGAGTTCACGGTCGAGCGCGGCACCCTGTGGATGCTCCAAACCCGCGACGGGAAGCGAACCGCCCAGGCCGCCGTCCGCATCGCCGTAGAGATGGCGGAAGAAGGGCTGATCAGTCGGGAAGAAGCGGTGATGCGGGTTTCACCCGAGCAGGTGGACTTTTTCCTGCACCCTCAATTCAATGCCAAGGCCAAGAAGGCCGCCAAGACCGAGGGGCGGCTGCTGGCCAGCGGCCTGAACGTCTCGCCGGGCGCTGCCGTGGGGATGGTGGCTTTCAGTGCCGACCTCGCCGAGAGCTGGGCTAAGAAGGAAGGGAAAAAGGTGGTCATGGTTCGGCCCGAGACCAAACCGGACGATGTGCATGGCATGCTGGCGGCGGAAGGGATTCTCACCAGCCGCGGCGGCCGCACCAGCCACGCCGCGCTCGTGGCCCGCCAGTTCGGCAAGCCTGCGGTGGTTGGCGTCGCAGCTCTCGAAATCGATATGAGCCAGCATCTCATGACGGTGGGCGAGCAGGTCATCAACGAGGGCGACTGGATCTCCGTCGATGGCTCGACCGGTGAGGTCTTCCTCGGCAAGCTGGAGACGATCGTACCCGACATCTCGGACCCCTGGCTGATGCGCTTGCTGGGCTGGGCTGACGGCTTCCGGCGCCTGGGAGTGTGGGCCAACGCCGACTATCCTGCGGACGCCAGACGCGCACGCGAGTATGGCGCCTGCGGCATCGGCCTCTGCCGGACGGAACACATGTTCTTCGAGTCCGAGCGGTTGCCCTTTGTTCAGAAGATGATCATGACCAACCAGCCCACCGAACGGCGCGAGGCCTTGGACGCCCTGCTGCCCTTCCAGCGCGAGGACTTCATCGGCCTGTTCCGGGCCATGGACGGGCTGCCGGTGATCATCCGCCTCATCGATCCGCCCCTGCACGAGTTCCTGCCCAGTTATGAAACGCTCATGATCGGCTTGGCGGACAACAAGATCCGGCTGCTGCACGCTAAAAACCTTAAGGAAATCGATGATCTACTGCACAAGATCGAGGAAGACGAACATGTCCTTTCGCGGGTGCAAGCCCTTCACGAAGCCAACCCCATGCTGGGGCTGCGCGGCGTGCGCCTGGGCATCATGATGCCCGATCTGACACAAATGCAGGTACGGGCCATCTTCGAGGCCGCCTGCCAGTGCCTCAAGGAAGGGGTGGATGTGCACCCGGAGGTGATGATCCCTCTCACCAGCCACGTGAACGAGCTCAGGATTCAGCGGGATGCGCTCGAAGCGGTGGTTAAAGAGGTGCTGGAAGAACAGGGAGTCACGGTCGATTACAAGTTCGGCACGATGATCGAGATTCCCCGCGCCGCGCTCACCGCTGATGAAATCGCCGAGTATGCCCAGTTCTTCTCGTTCGGCACCAACGATCTCACCCAGACGACCTTCGGCATCAGCCGCGACGATGCCGAGAAGGGCTTCCTCATCGACTACGTCCAGCACGGGGTCCTGCCGGAGAACCCCTTTGAGAGCATCGACGAAAAGGGCGTGGCCAAGCTCATGGGAATTGGCGTGGAACTGGGACGAAAGACCCGTCCGGAACTGGAAGTGGGCATCTGCGGCGAGCACGGCGGCGATCCCAAATCCATCGCCATCTGCCACCGGTTGGGACTGAACTACGTCAGCTGTTCCCCCTTCCGCGTCCCCATCGCCCGCCTGGCGGCAGCCCAGGCCGCACTGAAAGAGCGGATGACCGAGAAAGAGGATCTGTAAGGAAAGGTGAAAGGTGAGGAGTGAAGGGTGCCATCTCTGCAGCCCTCATCCCTCACCCGCACACGCCCTGACCTGAATGAAAAGCGAATGTCGAATATCCAATATCGAACCGCAGAATGTCGAAGGAATGCCGTACGAACGGCGACGATCGTTTTGTGGGAATCCTCAGGCCAAGCCAGGCAGGCAAAACCGAAACCTTCAGCATTCGAAATTCCTTGTTCAATATTCTGCGGTTCGCTTTCTCGTGGCCTTCATCATTCGAAATTCCTTGTTCGAAATTCGACATTCGCTTCTTTCAGCCCTTATGCCCCACACCCCTTCATCTCCACTCCGAAGCTGATTCCCACTGAGACCGCCGTCCGCACCAGGGGACAGTCCGGAGGAACCAGGGCCTGCTTGCCCATGACGCGCTCAATGGGAACTGCCACCATCTCGCCCCCTTGCATGGCCACCATATGATTGAAGACCCCTTCGGTAGCCAGGGCCACAGCCTTTACGGCAAGCTGAGTGGCCAGCAGACGGTCGGCCGGGGTGGGCGACCCGCCCCGCTGTACATGACCGAGGATGGCAACGCGGCACTCAATGCCGGTGGCTTCCTCAACCTGGCTGGCAAGGAGGTGACTGATTCCCCCCAACCGGATGGGGTCGGGACTGTCGGCAACCATTCTATGGACCGTCTGGGCTCCTCCGATGGGGGTGGCCCCTTCGGCCACCACTACAATACTGAAGCGCTTGCCGAGGCGGCTTCGCCTCCGGACGACGTTGATCACTTCCTTGATATCGTAAGGAATCTCGGGGATGAGGATCATGTCCGCGCCCCCGGCGATACCGGATTCCAGCGCCAGCCACCCGGCATTTCTGCCCATCACCTCCACCAGCATCACGCGGTGGTGGGATTGGGCGGTGGTGTGCACCCGATCAATGGCCTCGGTGGCAATCATCCTGGCCGTATCAAAGCCGAAAGTAATCTCGGTTTCCACCAGATCCTTATCGATGGTTTTGGGAAGACCGATTACGCGCGCTCCTTTTTCGGCCATCTTTCCGGCGATGGTCATGGTGCCGTCTCCCCCGACACAGATCAGCGCATCGATGCCCAGATCCTCATACAGCTCCAGGCACTGGTCGGAAACGTCAACCCGACGGCTGGTCTCACCCTCGCCCACAATGTGATCGAAAGGATTCGCCTTGTTGTCCGACCCCAAGATGGTGCCGCCCTGGGTGAGAATTCCGGCAACCATCTCAGAGGTTAGAAAGGCAAATCGTTTCTCGATCATCCCCAGAAACCCGTCGTAAAACCCGACGACTTCCATGTTGTATTCATTGATTGCACTCTTGGTGACCCCCCTGATCACAGCATTGAGCCCTGGGCAATCACCGCCCCCGGTGAGAATTCCTATCCTCTTTTTGGCCATATTCTCCCTCTCTTTCTTTCAGAAAAGAGTCACTGCCCCCACTCCTAACCACCATATCATGAAGATAGTGACGCGATTGGATTACCGAAAACCATCGGCATGTTGCAGCCACAACTTGAAATTCACCATCTCGGTGTGGTTTCTCCGCCAGGCACAAACAAGGCCTCCTAAAAACATGGATCCGGCGGCAAAAGGAATCAGAGACTCGTGGCAGAGTTTCCCGGTATGCGAGCAGGGCCTGGATACGAGTGGCAATATTCTTGCATGAGTGATGAGGGGTTGCTGAACTATTGCGGAAAGAGGCTGGTCAGGGGCATTGGCTATGGACCACCTCCTCTCCAATTCACGCATCAGATGCCGGATCAGGTTGTCGGCCAAAAGTTTTCCAGGAATTGAGGGTTTGTTCCGATAACCTAGTTGATCGCCCCAATTTTGTCAAAACAGATCTTCTGCGCTCATTGGAGATCTGTTATGTAATACGCTCAATAGGCAGCGGACGAAGCGCCGGGAGGGCCGACCCCTCCTTTTTTGAGGACTTTCGAGGAGATTATGAGAATCCATTTACCCATTCGCAGGAAGCTGTTTTTGAGTCATTTCCTGGCCTTGCTTCTGGTCTGCGGCACCGTCGGCACCTACATTTACTTCAGTGCTGTGGAAAACCTGAAAACCAGCCTGCAGAGCCGTCTGAGAAACAGCGCTGCGCTGCTCAGCGAGATCCTGGACGCCTCGAGGCTGGATGAAATCCAGGGGGAGGCCGCTCAAACCTTGCCCGTCTACCAGGAAGACCTGGAACTGCTCCGCACTTTCCGGCGATCTAATCCCGACATCGCCTACCTGTATGTCATGCGACGCGTCGCGGACCGAATGTACTTCGTTCTGGATTCCGACGAAACAGAAAAGCAGGCGTTGCCCGGTCGCGAGTACGTCGAGTCGGTACCGGCGATGCTTGAGGGCTTTTCCCATCCGTCGGTAGACGATGACATCATGACTGATGAATGGGGGGCCACCCTCTCCGGGTATGCACCGTTGAAGGACGGGGAGGGCCAGTATCTCATTGGCATCGACATGGATGCTACCCATGTCAAAAGCAAATTCCAGAAACTGCATGTTTCTGCGATCATGGCGCTGCTCTTTGGTTTTCTTCTGGCCGTTGTTCTGAGCCGTTTCCTCGCCTCACAGCTCACCACTCCCATCACTCTGGTAATCTCGCGATGCCAGGCCATCGCGGAAGGAAAACTCGATGAACAGGTGGAGATTTGCCATGGCGACGAAGTGGGGGCCCTCATCAGCGCTGTCAACAACATGTCAGTCAAATTGTCGGAAAGCCAGGAACACCGCAGAGAGGCTGAAGAAGCCCTCAAACGCGCCAACGAGGATCTGGAAGCGCGGATCAGGGAGCGCACAAGAGACCTGCGGGAACTCAACGCTACGCTCCAAAACGAAATCGACATGCGCAACGAAACCATGGATGCTCTGCGGGCCAGCGAGGAACGTCACCGAAAGCTTGCCGACCTTTTACCGCAGCCCGTATTCGAAACGGATTCCAGCGGCCGTCTCTCTTTTATGAACCGGGCGGCCTTCGAGACCTTTGAGTACCGTTTTGCGGATTTCGACCGCGGATTGAATCTCCAGGATGTTTTCGCCGCCGAGGAGAGGAGTCGGATTCCCTGGGAACCCAACCTGCGGACCAACGGTGACCGGGCGGAAGGCGTTGAACTTACGGCCAGACGCAAGGACGGCAGCACCTTTCCCACTCTCGTCTACGTGAGTCCCATCATGGCGGGAGAAGGGCCCGCCGGGCTGCGCGGGTTCATCATCGATATGACCGAGCACAAGTTCATGGAGGGCGAGCTTTTGAAAGCTCAAAAGCTCGAATCCATCGGCATTCTTGCCGGGGGTATCGCCCACGATTTCAACAACCTGCTGACAGCCATTCTGGGCAATATTTCGCTCGCTCACCACCTCGTCGAATCCGAGCCCAAACTGAGCAAGCTCATGGGCGATGCCGAAAAGGCTTCGCTCCAGGCCAGAAACCTTACTCTTCAACTGGTCTCGCTCGCCAAAGGCGGGGTCCCGGCAAAAAGCACCTTTTCCCTCCGCGAGTCCGTCACGGATGCAGCGGATCTGGCTCTAAGCGGTTCCAACGCCAAGTGTCGGCTCCATCTGGCCGAGGATCTCTGGCCGGTCTATGGCGATCCGGGTCAGATCCATCAACTGGTTTCCAATCTGGTCTTGAACGCGAAGGAATTCATGCCTGAAGGGGGAACGGTCGAGATTGATGTCAGCAACTGTGAGGCAGCGCCTCTTGAGATGCCTTCCCTCAATGCGGGCAAATACGTCAGGATCACCGTCAATGACTATGGGATGGGGATTTCGGCAGAAAATCTGCCGAGAGTCTTCGACCCTTACTTCAGCACGAAGGAGAGGGGTACCCAGAAAGGCATGGGACTCGGGCTCACCATCGTCCATGCGATTGTTAGACGCCATGAAGGACACATCAGCATACGCTCGACCCCGGGCACGGGGACCGAGGTCCAGGTGTTTCTCCCCGCCTCTCAGGACAAGCTCCCCGAGACGCCCAGGCCTGCCAAGGTCAAGCTTCCTTCCCTCAAAGGCCGAGTGCTCTATATGGACGATGATGATGTGGTCCGCGAACTGGTTCGAGAAATGCTCATCCACAGCGGCTTTGAGGTCGAGGTAGCTCGAGACGGGCTCGCGGCGGTGCAGCTTTTCCGAGAAGCTCGGGAAAACCGGCACCCCTTCGATTTGGTCATTCTTGATCTAACCGTCCGCGGTGGCATGGGAGGGAAAGAAGCAGTCAAAGCCCTGCAACAAATCGATGCTTCGGTAAAAGCCCTTGTCGCGAGTGGTTATGCGGATGATCCAGTCATCACCGCCTATGCCGAATACGGTTTTGTGGGTGCCATCACCAAGCCGTATCAGATGGAAAAGCTGAGCGAAATCTTGCAGGCGGCCATCCGGGAAAGCAGGCCATAGGGCCATGGGCACTTTTGTTATACGCAGCGATTTGCGACCGGAGGGGGATCAACCCCAGGCCATCGCCAGGCTCGCTGCGGCCCTTGGGGCAGGAGTCCGGGAACAGACGCTCCTGGGCGTTACCGGATCCGGCAAAACCTTTACCATGGCCCAGGTGATCGCCAAGATCCAGAAACCCACCCTGGTCATCGCTCCCAACAAAACCCTTGCGGCGCAACTCTACGGCGAATTCAAGAGCTATTTTCCGGAAAATGCCGTCGAGTATTTTGTCTCCTACTACGACTACTACCAACCGGAAGCCTACGTACCCAAGACCGATACCTACATCGCCAAGGACGCCTCCATCAACGAGACCATTGATAAGATGCGCCATTCGGCAACCCGCTCGGTCCTCGAACGCCGCGATGTCATCGTCGTCGCCAGCGTCTCGTGTATCTACGGCCTCGGCTCACCGGAAACATACCGGGAAATGCTGCTGCAACTCCACGTGAACATGGAAATCGCCCGCGAACAGGTGCTTCGCAAGTTGGTGGAAATCCAATATCAGCGCAACGACGAGGATTTTCACCGGGGTGTTTTCCGGGTACGTGGAGACGTACTCGAGATCTTCCCGAGCCATGAGGAAGACCGTGCTATCCGCGTGGAATTCTTCGGCGATGAAATTGACAGCATCAAAGAGATCGACCCCCTTACCGGAAGGGGCCTGCGCGCGCTCGATTGCGTCTCCATCTACCCGGGCACCCACTATGTAACCAGCCGCGGGAATCTCGAACGCGCCATCGAGGCCATCCACGTCGAGCTGTCTCAGACACTCGAAACCTTATACCGTGAAGGGCGACTGGTAGAGGCACAGCGACTGGACGAGCGCACCCGCCTGGACCTCGAAATGCTGTTGGAGATGGGTTACTGCACGGGCATCGAGAACTACTCGAGGCACCTGGATGGACGAGAACCCGGCACACCTCCCGCCACCCTTATGGAGTACTTCAGGGATGAATGGTTGCTCTTCATAGACGAAAGTCACATCACCGTCCCGCAGCTTCGTGGAATGTACCGAGGAGATCGCGCACGCAAGGAAACCCTGGTTCGCTATGGCTTCAGACTCCCGTCCGCCCTCGATAATCGGCCACTCTCCTTCGAGGAATTCCGGCACAAAATCAACCAGGTCGTCTACGTCTCCGCCACCCCCGGTCCTTATGAACTGCAGCGATCCGAAGACCATCTGGTGGAACAGATCATTCGGCCGACCGGGTTGATTGACCCGAGAATTGAAGTGCGCTCCGCCACCTATCAGGTGGACGACCTCATTGGCGAGATTCGCAAACAGGTGAACAGCGGCAACCGGGTGCTCGTTACTACCTTGACCAAACGCATGGCCGAAGACCTCACCGAATATCTCAACGACCTGAACATCCGCGTCCGCTACATGCACTCGGATGTGGAGACCCTGGACCGGATCGAGCTCGTGAGGGACCTCAGACTGGGCGAATACGATGTCCTGGTTGGCATCAATTTGCTCCGGGAAGGCTTGGACATTCCTGAAGTGTCACTGGTAGCGGTTCTCGATGCCGACAACGAAGGCTTTCTGCGCTCCGACCGCTCTCTCATCCAGACGGCCGGCCGGGCCGCCCGCAATGTGGACGGGATGGTCATCCTGTATGCCAACCGCATCACCGAATCCATGCGCCGGGCCATGGACGAGACCGATCGCCGCCGGCAGCTCCAGCTCGCTTATAACACGGAACACAACATTACTCCCCAGACCGTTCGCAAGGCCATCACCGATATCCTGGCTGAGTACAAGCGGGATGTGGAAGTCGCACCTCTTGACGTGATGATGGAAACGCAGGAGTTATTGGAGCTGAGGAAATCCGGGATAAATCCCGATGAGCAGATCCGGGCCCTTGAAAGAGCCATGAAAGAGGCCGCCGCTCAACTCGAATTCGAGAAGGCGGCAAAGGTGCGGGACCAGATCAAACGCCTGCGCGAACAACAACTGATGGTTGGTTAGTGGTTAGTGTAGTAGTAGTGGTTAGTGGTTAGTGGTCTGGCTCGGCGCACCGGGCAAAACCACGGTGTTCCAAGTCCCACTTTAGCAAAAAGGGGCATTCGAACGCTTGCCCCGCCGCCAATATCGCACTAATTTTCGACTCCTGTCTGACCACTAATCACTAACCACTAGCCACTGCACTTCTCTAAGTAAGAGCACTCAGAAGGGGACCGAAGTGAGTATTATAACGTCGGCGGAAGGTTCTCCAGTCCGTGTAGTGTTCCTGGGTTCCGTGCTGCTCAACGGCATAGGCGGCCGCAACCACCCCCATCTGGCAGCAAACATCCCATTCTATCCCCATACTCCAGCCTTTGAGCAGGCCGGCTCGGAAGGCATCCCCCGCTCCCGTCGGGTCGAGCACCGCAGGAACGGGAAGCGCCGGGATAAGGAGCTTTTCTCCCTGCACATCAAGGGTCACCCCGTCCGGCCCGAGGGTGGTGACCACAACGTGAACGTTTTCGTAAAGCGTCGCCACGGACCATCTTGTCAGTTGCAGGAACTGGGAGAGCTCATAGTCATTGGAGATGAAGCACTGAGCCCCACTGACTGCTTCCCGCAGTTCGTCGCATTCCCATGTGTTGAGGCTTTGTCCGGGATCAAAAAAATACGGCACCCCGGCATTGCGAGCCTTGTCCGCAAAGGCCATCATGTCCCGCTTGTTGCCCGGGGCAATCAAGACCACGGTTTCCCCGGTGATGCCGTCCAGGGGCGGCAGGTCAGCATCAAAGGCCATGGCGCCGGGATTGAAGGCGGTGATCTGGTTGTCATCGAGATCGGTCGTGATGTAGGCTCCCGCGGTCAGGACTCCGGGAACCTCCTTGATATAGCGCGTAGGCAGCTGATTCTGGCTGAGCCATTCCGCATAGCGCGCAAAATCCTCGCCCACCGTAGCCACGATGTAGGGTTTTTCTTCCAGCAGGGCAAGCGTGTAGGCGATGTTGCCCGCTGTCCCGCCGAACTTCTCGATAAGCCCGTTAATGTTAAAACAGACATTGAGAACATGGATCTTATCTGGCAGAATGTGATCTGCAAAACGACCAGGAAAGTCCATGATGCGGTCATAAGCCAGGGATCCCGAAATGAAAATTCGCATCTTCGTTTCGTTTCGCTCCTCTCTGTGAACCTGTGTGGCATGAAATGCCCAAAGCCTGGACGGTTTATGTGAACTCTTCAACCGCTGTCCTCTATACTAAAAACTGGCGAGGCGGCAAAGCTAAAAAGGATGGGAACCATGAAGCTTCGGTCTGTAACGGATCCGATCATTTCGCTGATCGTGTTTCTTTCCTTCTCTCTGACCGTGACCTGTACGAGCGCATGGGGCGGACTCCTGAAAATCAACATGAACGACGGGAGATCCATCGAAGTTCCCTACTACTGGGAAGAACACGGGGAGGTTAAGTTTGAATTTGCCGGGGGGATTGCGGGCGTGCCCAAGAACCAGGTGAGTTCAATCCAGGAAGTTCTTGCTGCAAAGGAGTTCGACCCCGAGGTGCTGCTGGATCTGCCCAAGGATGCGGCGGAGACGGACCACAATGCAAGACTTCAGGATTTCATCGCGAAGCAGCTTCCCCCCATGCCCAACTACGAGAAACTGGGCCCCGAGCAGAGTCTGCAGATCCTTCAGGAGGAAAATCTTGCCAAGAGGAGCGCCGGAACATCACACGAGACCGTTTATGGACCTCTTTTCAATCTTGAGACCGGCTCTGCCGAGCTTGTCCGTATCCGGGGTGACGGCGTGGTGCTGGTCATGCAGAATATTCTCAGCAGCCGGGCCGACTTGAAGAATCAAGCCTTCACGCTGATCGTTTACGATGGCGAAGGCAACGTGCTGCAAAAGAAGCCCTGCGAGATCCACGAGATTGCCATTGACCGGAAGGAAAAGAAAAAACTCGAGCTTCCGGGTCACATCTTCGCGGTGATGGCCACGGTCAAACCGGATCCCAAGATCAAACGCTTCGAGATCGTGTCCACGAGACGATAAATTGGCTCATAGCTAATGGCTCTTGGCTTCCGGTCATAAAGGGGAACGACTGGATACTGTAAACACAACGCGCCCATCACTCGCCACTCTTAAGAACCGCCACCGTCGCCCCCCATCCTCCACCTGAGGCATCGGCCTGACGCACGTCCATGATCAGCGGGTGTTTTTTGAGGAGGGAAAGGACTCGCGCCCGGAGCACGCCGCTCCCTTTGCCGTGGATAATCCGGACTTCGCGGATGCCTTTTTCGTGGGCCATGACGAGATAGTCATCCAGGAGTTCCTTCACTTCCCGGGGCTGGAAAGGGTGCAGATCGAGGGTGTCCCCGATGGGCAGGACCACGGGTTCGGGTGGATCGTCAGCCGACATGGATGGTCCCTCGCAAGATTTGTGTGATCAGGTCGGCACAGACGGTGCCACCGTCATCTCGGACCTCTGAGGTCCGGCGGGGGCGTGCGGCGAGTTCTTGCAGGGAGCCTTCCCAGGCCCCCGCGTAAAGATCCCGAGAGGAAAGATGAACGTTTGGCAGATGCCGCTGGATCGCCTCGACCAGGATTTCGTATTCGGGAAAAGGGCCGCGGTCGGTGTAGACCATGGGAGTCCCGTGAACCAGGCAATCCGCGACAATGCCGTAGCCGGGTTTGGTGACCACCCCATCCATGGCGGCCACGATCTCGGTATAAGATAGATCATAGGCATCGAGGGACCGGCCGTTGGCAAACTGGAAGGCCAGGGGATATTTATAGAAGAAGGTGACGCCGTCGATGGCAGCGAGCTTTTGCAAGGCCCTTTGATCAAGATCCAGATGGGAAAAAGCAATGAGATAGTGTTTCTGCTGCGGGTCACAGCCGAGAAGCCGCCGCGTCTGAGCCGGATTTCTTTTAGCCTTGCGAGCTACCAGGGGGACATCCCGCCGCGTCGGACACGCCGAGCAGTCGCCGTGCATGGGCAATTGCAGCAGGAGATCGCAGCGCCGGTACCCCTCCTTGATCCAGGCTATGAGCGGATGCCAATTCGGGTCCGTCCGGGCATAGCCGGCATAAATCCAGTCCCAGGTAAAATTCCCAAGGCCGATACCCGGTATGCCGCCTCGACGAGCCGCATGAAAGGGCAGAAAGGCTATGTCGGACACCATGGTCTGAATCCCTTCTTCGCGCATGAAGCGGAGCTCTTCTTCAATCAGGTTCTCGCTTTCCCGGAAAAGGGCCTGCAGAGCTTCCAGGGTGGCTGGCAGGTCAAACCGAACGCTATCCGTTTGCACCAACCCCACATCCAACCGCCTTCTCCTGAAGGGCAAGGATTTTTCCACTCGCTGCTCGACCAGGTATTCCGGAATATCGGAAACCACCGTGATCTGGAGTCGCGGCTCCTGCACCAGCATCTGTCTGATGACTTCGAGCGAACGGACGGCATGTCCGAAACCGTGGGAGGTAATGTAATACGCTAGTCTTTCCATGCTTCCGGCAATCCTCTGCGGTATCCCAAGGATGAACCTGGCACTCCTCCGTCCCCGGGCTTTCACGGCTCTCAGAGCCCTTCCCTTTTGAGTTCAAGAATTGAGAGCCACTCATAGCATAACAGGGATATCTATAGTCAAGGATTCAGAAATGATGTAGATTGCTTTCACCTTCTGTCAAATCGTGATCTTTTTTGCCGCCCTGAGCGTGCAACGGCAACCAGGAGCGTCACCGGCATGCATTCCGTGGTCGTCACATTCCACCCCGAAGGCACCAAAGTCGAAGCCCGTCCCGGTGAAAGAATCCTTGATGTTCTATCCTACGCCGGGCTTGACATCAACAATCAGTGCGGGGGGGAAGGGGTCTGCGGGAAATGCCGGATCAAGGTCACACAAGGAAAAGTGAACTTTTCGAGCAAGCATCTTGGCTTTCTCACCAAGAAGGAACTGGAGGCGGGCTTTGTTCTGGCCTGTCAGACAGAGATTCCCAAGGAAGACATCGAAATCTGGATTCCGCCCGAATCACATAGGGAAGATATCCAAATCCTGACTCAATATGACGTATCCTTTGACTGGACCCGACATACCACCGACTTGCCAGAACATAAGGAGGCAGCGCTCACGGTCGAGGAGTTCCTTCACTATGAAGCTCCCGGGCCTCTTGTCGAGGGTCCGGATATTTCCCGAGTGCGTACCCTTCGTCCCCTCTGCCAGAAATACTATGTCGAACTTCCTCTGCCCACTCTCACCGACACCCTCTCCGACCTCGACCGCATGTACCGTCAGTTGCGCAAGGAAATCATCCCCTTCCAGGCGCTCCGCATAGAAG
Organism: uncultured delta proteobacterium; assembly: GCA_963783775.1. Taxonomy (GTDB): domain Bacteria; phylum Desulfobacterota; class Syntrophobacteria; order Syntrophobacterales; family Syntrophobacteraceae; genus JADGQM01. The sequence goes on from CAWAOR010000004.1 coordinate 79,472, forward strand.
CCGATTTTGCCTGCCTCCGGGGCCTTGCGACAAAGCTTCGTCAGAACCAGTGGAAGGTGACGGCCATCGTTCATCTGCGCGATGCGGATGTGTATGACATTCGCTGCCTGGAAGACGGGGACACAAGCGCCCGCAACTTCGGGGTGGCCATTGATGTCGGCACAACCACCATTGTCGCCCAGTTGGTGGACCTGAATACGGGAGCACTGGTTGGCGTGGAAGCCAGTCAGAACCGACAGGCTCATTATGGAGAGGACGTTATTTCGCGGATGATTTTCGCCTGCAGTCAGGGCGGTCTGGCTTCTCTCACCGAGGCCGTGAACACCACCATCAATTCACTCGTGGACGACCTGGTGCGCGTGGCGGGCGTCGGACATCATGACCTGCATTGCTTTGTGGCCGCCGGCAATACTACCATGACTCACCTCCTGCTGGGTCTGGACCCACGCCATATCCGTGTGGAACCCTACATTCCGACCGCCAATCAATTCCCCCCGCTCCAGGCCTCGGACCTCGGTTGGCACGCTCATCCCAAGGCCATCCTGCACTGCATTCCGTGCGTGAGCAGCTACATTGGCGGGGATATCACGGCGGGCGTGCTTGCCTGCGGGATGAATGAGCAACCTGAGGTGAGTGCTCTCATCGATGTAGGCACCAACGGCGAAATCGTGATCGGGAACCGGGAATGGCTGGTGTGCTGTTCCTGCTCCGCCGGACCCGCCTTTGAAGGAGGCGGCGTGAAATGCGGGATGAGAGCCATGCGCGGGGCCATCGAAAAGGTCAGCATCCACGGCCTCAAAATCATTTACTGGACGGTTGGAGGCGCCAGGGCACGTGGTATCTGCGGTTCCGGCCTGGTGGACGTCATCGCCGAACTGGCGGCCGAGCGGATCATTGATCAGAGCGGCAAGTTCATCCAGTATGAACATCCGCGCGTCCGGGTGGTGGATGAAGTCACCGAGTTCGTTCTGGCCCAACCGGGAGAGACGGCAAGCGGCGAGGCGGTGGTCATTACCGAGGACGACATTGGCAACCTCATCAAAAGCAAAGGGGCGGTACTCGCAGCCATGAAGGTGCTTCTTGAAAACCTCGGCCTCTCCTTCGATGAACTCGGGACCCTCTACGTTGCGGGAGGCTTTGGCGCTCACCTGGACATTGACAAAGCTATCTTCATCGGACTGCTTCCGGATATTCCCAGAGAGCGCATCCGCTTTATGGGCAACAGCTCCCTCGCGGGAGCGCGGATTGCCCTGCTTTCTACGGAAGGCTTCCACAAGGCTGAAAGTATTGCCAGGCAAATGACCTATTTCGAACTCTCGGTTCACCCCGAATTCATGAAAGAGTTTGTGGCCTCCCTGTTCCTTCCCCATACCCAGATGGAGCTGTTTCCCTCGGTGCGACAGAGGCTTGAGCGGAGACGAAAACATGCCTGATCTCCCTCCGCCTGCCCCATTCGACATCCGACATCCGACATCCGACATCCGAAACCCTGCCCGGGTCCTCTTCTTCGATCTGGGACAAACTCTGGTCACTGCCGGGGCTCAATCGCCGCGCAGGCTGCTGGCATCGAAGCTGGCCCTCTCTGAAAAGGAGACCAGGAAGGTGGGACGGTTGATCATGACCCATCCTGCCACCGAACCAGCCGCGTTGGCGCTGGCTTTGAAGCAGGTCCTCATCGATCATGAACCACCCCAACTGGAGAAAGCTTTGTCAGAGGTCTGGGAAGACCAGCGCCGATCCGTGCGGGCCATCGACGGCGCGACGCTGGTCCTGAAGGCGCTCAAGGCAATGGGGCATAAACTGGGGTTGCTTTCCAGCACCTGGCATCCCCTCTATACCGGCTTCCTGAGGAATTGTTCGGAGATGGCTGAGCTTCTGGATTATGCTGTCTTGAGCTATCGTCTGGGGTATAAGAAACCATCCCCGGAGATTTTTCGGCGCGCCCTGGCGGAAGCCGAAGCTCCGGCGGAGCAATGCTGGATGATCGGTGACTCCTATGAACTCGATATAGAACCTGCTATGCTCGCAGGTATGCGCACCATCTGGGTGCTTCGCCACCCGGAAAAGGAGCGGCTTCTGCTGGCCGAGGTACTCCGAGGGGAAAAGGCGAGCCCGGACTGTTCCGCCGCCCATCTGGGCGAGGTCATGGCATATTTTTCCCGGAAAGGATCCGTATGATGGTCTTCCTGTTTTGCGCGTTGATTCCTTTGGGCATTTCTCTGCTGACGTATGCTTTCTTCTGGTACGAAACCGCCGGAAGTGCTCATCGACAATATCTGGAGAACCTGTCCAACGGACATCCGGGCAAGCTGCTGTGGAAAGGCATTCTGTCTTCCTATCTCAGCCTCATACTCACCGTCGTGCTTTACCCCACATGCTTCTGGCGACGTCTGTGGCAACCCCGCATGGATCCGGATTGCTCCCGGCCTCCCATCGTTCTCATCCATGGCCTTTACCACAATGTCAGTGCCTGGACTCTGTACCGACGGTGGTTGCAGAGGGCGGGTTTCTCTAACATCTATCTCCTGGGGTACAGCAGCTGGCATCAGAGCTTTCCAGCCCTGGTGCAGAAGTTGGAGCAACTGTTGGCCCAGGTGCGCGAACGCTTTCCAGGCCGCCCGCCGATTTTGATCGGGCATAGTCTGGGAGGACTTATCAGCCGGGCCTATGCCCTCTCCCTGGAAGACCCGGCTCACCTGGCCGGGCTGATCACCCTGGGAGCCCCCCACAAGGGAAGCAAACTGGCTGCCCTCGGAGTGGGAAAGCTGGCGAAAACCCTGCTTTACCGGGGTCCTCTCATTGACACCCTGGAAAGCCGGAAAGGCAAGGTCAACCTCCCCTGCGTTGCCCTCTATTCCCCCATCGACAACATGGTGCTACCCAATCAGGCCCTGCAAACGACTGAAGCCGGCTGGGTCCATCAGGAAACAACACCCATCAGCCATGTGGCGATGCTTTACCACAAACCGACGGCGAATCTGGTCATGGAATACCTGAAGTCCATGAGCAACATCGAGAGTCGACCGGGTTCCCAAATGTCCCCTCATCCTTGAACATTGGGCACCTCCTGAGACCCTGTAGAAAGGGATGCAGATCGCTCACCTCACGGGTGCATGCCATCGTTCTCGCGGGCAGCGGTCTGTTGTTCGTTGAGGAAATTGATTCTCTCTATGCAGGAGTTCTTCTCATCCATGATCAAGAATCCGTTTCTGACAAGAAATGACAGGATCTGGGCGGAGATGAGCTGGGGCGGGTGTTCGGCGGTCTTCACCACCAATTCCGGGTCGAGCGGAGGTTCATAGGGATCGTCGATACCGGTAAAGCCTTTCAGCTCTCCGCGTCGCGCTTTCTGGTAGAGGCCCTTGGGATCCCGTGTTTCGCAGACGTCGATGGGAGTATCCACAAAGACTTCGACAAAGCGAAGTCCTGCTTTTCGGTGGATGTCCCGGGCGAGGTCCCGCTCCCTGCGGTAGGGCGAAATAAAGCTGGTCATGGTTATCACCCCGCCATCGGCAAACAGCTTGGCTACCTCGCCGATACGCCGGATGTTTTCTTCTCGATCCTCCGCCGAAAAACCCAGATTCTTGTTGAGCCCATGGCGTACGTTATCGCCGTCGAGAACATAGGCCAGGTACCCGAGGCTGATCAGCTCATGTTCGAGGGTAAATGCAGTGGTGCTCTTGCCTGAGGAAGGAAGTCCGGTGAACCAGATGGTGCAGCCAGTCTGTCTGAGCAGCCGTTCGCGGTCGTTGCGATCCACATGAGTACTGTGCCAGGTGATATTGGTCGCTTTGATGGTGGTCATTCTTGCCTCCGGATGTGGCGCTTATTCTGGCAACTGACAGAGCGCGAGTTAGTTGTTACCGTAGAAATCAATGATGGGTTCCTGCTGAATTGCCGAAATGATCACAGTTGAGTCATCCAGGTTTGAATCACATCCCCGGTTTTTCGTATGAGCGGGTTGATTCTGCCTCCTGGGCTCGCAAACATCCCCTGCAGGCCCTTCAGTAATAAGTTTTTTCGAGAATGCATCAGCCGCCAGCCTGGTGATGGTTCAAACCTCCGACAAAAAATGTTGTCGCCTCTATATCATGATCCAATTTCCCTTTTAAGGAAAAAAACAGCTGGTGCTACACCCGGAATCCAGGGTCTGCTTTGGGATGTTGCCTTATGGAGGTTCTTCCGAAGCGTTATTGATTCAAAGAAAGCAAGCGATGTCAGCTACGAGCAGTTTCCTGGGGCAACTCCGGCATGGGGGCGGTGACGTTTTCCTCACCGATCCTGGCCGCAAGTCTTCCTTCCATTGCTCTTTCGAAATTGGCAATGCGATTTTCGTCCGCTTCCTTTGCGATTGCTATCGCCACGAACACTATGAAGGGAAGCATGAGAAAGATGCTCAAAATGGTCCTGAGCATTACCCCGAGGGCAGTAAGCTGCTTGAGGCAAATTAAAGCCGCAAGGCCGACGATCATCGAAACAAGGATTTTGAGATAGAGCACCAGCGACTTTCTCTTCTTGAACATAGATGCCTGGTCATCGGCAACCTTCAGAAGATATTCCTCTATAGTGACATGCTCACGATGAGTCGCCATCGCCTCGGTAAATAGTGTTCTTGCCTGATCGAACTGACTGTGGTGGCGCAACCAGTAATAAAAGGCCAGGATTCCGGCCAGCGATTCAAAAAAGAAAAAGGAAAGAACCGCACCCAATTCCATACTGTGGTACTCCATTACGAGAGAAGTTCAAAAACGCTCTCAAAACATCCGACCAAGGCACTGATTTCTTTTATTGATTACCAGAAATACGGTAGAAAAATCAAGGCAAGAAAGCATTCCCAAATTCTTAAAACCGGTATTTACGGTTTGGGATTTCCCATTGTCTTCCGGTACAATTTGAACTGGTCTCGTTGCCTGTAGAGTTCGATGATTTTGTCGTAGGTACCGTTGTACTTCGCGCATCTCAGTTTCAGAATGTTGTTGGCATTGGTAGGATACCACCAAGCTCCTGAGCGTTTGAGTCTTACATGACAGATGAACTTGTTGGCGCTTTCTATGCCGCCGCTGCCGATGTGATACCCTCCTCGTTTTGCCGCGCCGTAGTCGAGTCGCCCCTTGTGTTTGGTCAGGTAGTGTAGTGTCGTTTCAATCTTCTTTTGGGCCTCGGGTGAAGAGGGGACCATTCGCTTGATACCGGCCAAGACTTGAGTCTTTTGGTTATGGAAAAGCCGAGTCAGGGTGGCCTCGACCCATTCTCTGCCTTTGCGAGTGTCTTTACCGTATTGGGCATTGGCCAAAGCATAGAGGTATTCGGCACAATGAAAGTAATCCAGCACCTGTTTGGCTGCTGGGAACATCTCCTGGACACGCTTCCAAATCCAGGCAGCCCCGTCCGCGACCACACAAAGCCGAACGGAATGCTCCGGAATCAACCCCGTATCCTTCACCGTCTTAAGCGCGTTAGCGAGGTCTTCATCAGTTCCGACCTGATGCCAGCTGATCAAGTGGACGATCTGTTGCGAATCAATGAGATAAAGCCTGAACCCTTTGGCTTCTTTCCACTCCCCCTTGCCACGTTTGGAATTCCTGGGGGAAGGCTCCGGCCGGGTAGGGGCATGTGCGCCGTCAATGGTGAGCATCATCACGGGACGGCGAAATCTCCCTTCCCTCAGTGCAGCGACCTGTGCGACTATCTGCTCCTTGGTTGGGCACACATCGAGTATGCTGAGATCTTGAGCAATCTCATTGGTGGTCTCATGCATGTGGTGGGCACTCAGTGTCTCTCCTGTGAATCGACGATACGTCTCTTCGGCTGTCTCAAACGGAAGTTCGCTGGCCAGCCAAGCTCCCAGATCGTCCACATCATATTGCTTGGGCGACGTCGACAACCCCAGAGCTTCATCCAGGGGATAAAACCCCAGATGGCAATCAACACAGTAGAAATAGGGCCGCAGCAGGGAGAACCTTCCCAAATGAGTCTCCACCTCTCTTTTATGCTTTCCTCTGCTTTTCAGGCTCTTTTGGCACTGGGGACAGGCGCAATATTCCTGTTCCATCAGGTCCCCATGCTTCATTTTCGCCAAACCGAGCGTCAACTGCCCAAGCAACTCCGATTTGTTCTCAACCAGCGCGCGAGTTATGTCCCAAAGCTTGTCCATTTGAGGCTTATCTTCCACCTGGTCCAAGAGATCGTTCAAGAACTCAAAGTACTCGGCTCTCCAATCATGGCCTCTCCGTACTCCATTACCGGTAACCGTGGGAAACGCCAGCACATGCATGCTATCCTCCTTTGCATCTGGTTTCCCACTCTCTAATATTCTTAAGGCTACACTTTGTCCACTATTTTCTCGCTGATCAGGCTAACTTATCTTATTTCTCAGAGCTGTTCTCCCATTAAGAATCTGGGAATGCTGGTAGACTCCAAAAGGTGGTGTCCTCGGAATCCCTCGACCTTCTCTGCTCTCCTAATCAACCGCTATACCAGGTGAACGTTTACCGTCAATGGTCACTTTTTTCCGATATAGTAGAAGTTGCATGCACAGATTTCAGCCCACTTGGAATCTTCGCAAAACAGATCCAAATACTTAAGCGGATGCATAATTATTGAAAGAGACAACCTGACGGTTGCTCGGAGATATTTGTTGAACAAAAGCAAGGCACTGATAAAATCAACAAAGAACAGGACCGCTGCGGTAAAGGGACCGGAGCAAATCCCCTTATCGACCACAGTGAAGCCATTTCGTTGAAACAATGCTTCAATACCAGAGGTTGTATACCTTTGATAATCTACTGGAATCAAATGATAGGTTCTTATAAATGGTATTTCAGCATATACATATCCTTCAGGCTTGAGGACTCTATACATCTCCATTGCCGCCAACTCTACATTGTACACATGTTCCAGAACTGAAGATGACAATATCAAATCAATGCTATTGTCAGCCAGTGGAAGGTCACAAATATCGCTAAATACATCTACGTCTCCTCTCTTGGCAAGTCCAACACGCACAAGGCCATGATAAGGCCCTAAAGCACGTCTATATAAGGCTTCAACCCCAGCCCCGATCAGAACAACATTGCTATCCTCCGCATCGGGTTTCTTACTCCTTAAGCACATCATGAAGTGCTTTCTTTGACTTTCTTGTCCATACTCTATCCTGAGGCCGTAACAATTTATAGAAATACGATACTGTCTTGCCCAGGGTATTGCGAGTCGACTCGATGGCATCCTTTCTAGGTTCATACCAGTCAAGCACTGGTGAATCAGGCTTTATCATGACAGGTGTATCATGGAACATTTTATAAGTTGTGCAACATTCTTGGCATTTAACGTCTTGAGCGCTAATGATGATTCTTGACGATTTGCAGCTTGGGCAAGCTAATATCTTTACTATTTTGTTTCGTAACAAATTCATCTCGATACCTCAAAGTGATATGAAATCTTGAACAAAACCGCATGACTATATCCGCTTCCGCGGGTTTGTCAAGCAAGAGCTGATTGCGTTCAACGTCTTTTGGTGTCCATCTTTAGCCAATTCCCACAGGCACTCTGGAGCGTGGTTCGACGGGGTTGCACGATACAGCGTTTCGTAAACATCAGGAGAAAACTGAATCAAGCATGGTCGCGAAGAAATTCTGGTTTCCTTTCATTTTGTGCGGGTTGATCGGTCGAACGATGGGTTGACTGTGCAAATGTGGCGCGAGCCATTGACTTGGTCAATGGACATTGGGTTTGAGTGGCGAGTGCTCATCACTGGCCCGTCAACCAGAAAAAGTTGCCCGAGTTATGACTCGATGCCGAAAGAGGGACAATTCCATTTTCTTGAAACGTTTACGAAACCATACGGCTCGCAATCACTTGGATTCTCGCTATTCGGGATGTCCGGGAATTGCTGATCCTTGAGGACACTCAGTTTTGTTGTCATGGTTAACAGTATCGGCGGGATTTTGTTATCGAAATAACCCGCGCGAAAAATCGGTGTCCAATGCTATAATTTTTGGTCGCGTACCGAACAGGAGCGACCCTCGTGTGTCATTTTCGTATGCTTCCATCTGAAAACGGCTGAAGCTGCGAACCGGGTCATGGGTAATTCATTTTTATCATTCGTTGTGACTTTACCGGTCATCCCCGTTTATATGAGATGGATGAAGACCCAAACCGTCAAACGTCTTGTTGGCATCCCTTTTCCGTCCTTCGTCCAAAAGATCTTCTATTCAGAATCGTGATTCTGAAGTAAGATCGCAGGGGAGTCAGGTCGGGCACAGTGCAGATTCAGGCGTCTCCAAAAGGCTCGTCAACTGCCCTGGGTGCGGCGGGGAGAAGGAATGGCCCACTTGCAGGGGTGAGCTTCGGTGTGCAACATGCCGGCGCCAGACTTTGGCGACCTCCGGTACAATTTTCCAGGGGACCACGAAGCCCCTTCGTCTGTGGTTTTGCGCGATGTGGCACATTACCAACTACAAATTTGGTGGCAGTGCGTTGGGTCTGCAGTGGATTCTGGGGTTTAACAGCTATCAGACGGCATGGGCGTGGCCCCATAAGATGAGAGGGGCGCTGATTCGATCGGGTCGCGAGAGGCTCAGTGGTCTTGTGGAGGTGTATGAAACCTATGTCGGTGTCCTGGAGGAAGGTACCCACGGCAGGCATACCGAGAAGAAAGTCATTGTAGTCATCGCTGTGGAGATCCACTTACCGATGGAGTTCGGGCGAGTTCGACTCGGAGGCGTCCCGGATGTCAGCCGAGAAAGCCTCGTTCAGTTCGTGCGGTGGGGCCGTTGAGCCCGGCTCTGTTGTGTTGTGCAGACTGACGACTGGAAAGGATACGATGATCCCCCCAAGTGGGGCTATGTTCGTCAAGAAGACCGTTCTGTCATCCAGTCCAGAGCCAGCCCACGTCGCCATGCCAGGTATTCACAGAACAGCTGCGCTGCTGAAACGATGGCTGTCGGGGACGCACCAAGGCGCGGCAAGAGCACGACATCTGGACTACTACCTCGGCGAATGCACGTTAGATTTAACCAACGTATCTCTAGATCACGAGGGTTGCTCTTTTATCGTTTACGGGAACAGGGGGAGGCAAACTGATCCAACGCCGTACGTTAACATCATTGGAGGCAAGCCCCTTCCTCCATAAGCCTAACGAGAGAGGAGTGGATAGCCCCTTGGCTCTATTATGAGTGTTATGTGAAATATCCCCCGGAAGTGTGTGAGCGACACGCTCCCAAAGGGCTTTACAAGCAACCACGCTCAGGGGGGTATCAGCAACACTCCAGGGATTTCAGCGCCATACGAGAAGCTTCGAAATCCCGATTTGATTGTCAGCACGGACCCTCTGAAACTTTCAGAATCCGTTGACCTGTTGGGGCGACTCCACTCCGGGCGTGGTCTCAGTTCGCCGCCAGGTTATCGTCAATCCGCCATGGCCCGTAGATAGATTCTTAGGAACCATTTTGGAGCAGCCTGTGGAGAATTCCCAAGAACACGCTAGGGGCACTGCTCGGCGCAGGGGAATCCTTCTCATTGGAGCACCTCGCTCAGGCACCACCTGGGTGGGCGAGATCCTTGGTCTCGTTCCCGACGTCGAGTATATCCACGAACCTGACAATGAGAAGTCGAGCGTTTTGGGTCGCTACGGCAAATCGCTCTTGCCTCGCTTCCCGCTTCTAACTCCAGGGGAAGTCCACCCGGCCTACAGCTCACTCTGGCACCTGGCGTTCACGGCCCCGAACGCCGCATTGCTGAGCAGCGGTTGGCTGGCCCGTTTGTGGCTCTATGATCGAGCAGAGAGGGAGCAGTTTGTGCTGCTGAAAGAGCAGAGGTTTGCCGATGGTTATCGGCCGAACCCCACTCTCGCCGCTAACGGGTCTCCTATGCCTGCTTTTCTGAATCGACTGGCCGAGCTCAAATTGCTCGGAACGTCCACCGCCACCGTGCGATTGGTTAAGTCCGTTCACGGAGTGTTGGCGGCGGAGTGGATTGAACGGACAACGTCCGTGCACAGGGTCATTATTGTCATGCGAAATCCCTACGGAATTCTGGCAAGCTGGCGAAGAATGAACATGCCCGACGCCTCGAGAGCTGCGTGCCTGACGCCGAGAGTGCTCCGGGCTGCATTCGGAGATCGTGCCGGGCGGATTCTGGAAGAGCTGAAAGCCGAACTCCAAAGACCCCTCAACATGGCTGCACTGCAACTGGCCGTCTTGCATCAAGTTCTGCTTGATTCAGCAGTTCGCAATCCGCATTGGATTGTTATTCACCACGAGGGACTCTGTAAAGACCCGACTCAAGAGTTCAAGGCTTTGTTCGAGCGCCTTGGGCTCCCCTGGAGCGAACTGGTGCGCAAGGGGATTTCGGCTCGAAACCGAGAAGGTAAAGGATACCGGACGGTGCGGGTTGCTGGCAAGGAGCAGGACAAATGGCGAAAGGACTTTACATCGGCCGAAATGGATGCTATCAAGTATGTTTTCACAGCCTGCGGCTTTGACCTTGCGACTGCGGAACGCTTTCCGACGACCAATTGAAAATCCATGGCACCTAATGGCCGAAATACAGGACTGCGGGACATTGGCTGAACCGACTGCAGCCAGGCTTCGGCGCCTTGTCACGAGCGGCGCTGCCATCAGCTTAATGGGTCTCTACCTGGCCGTCATTTGCCAGTACGGCATGCATTTCCTGCTGGCCCGCGAGCTAGGTGCCGCAACATACGGATATATTGCCCTAGGGCTAAACATCATCAGCATCTTCGACATGGTCGCGCAACTCGGTTTCGCTCATGGCATAGTGAAGCTCATAGGCGTATATACATCCAGGAACGAGCCCGCTCTGACCATGGGCGCCATCAGGGGCGTCTTCGGCCTGACTTTCGTCAGTGGTTGCGTCATCGCTCTGGTCGGCGCCACGACGGTATACTTTCTGGCTTACTCAAATCGTGAAATGTTCTTGACCTTACAGGCAGCTTTTGCCAGTGTCCCCGCCCTTGGTTTACTTCTCATTGCACAAAACATCGCCCGTGGGTTCAGGAAAATGGGATACGGGACCTTGCCTCAGGGCGTTCTTTTGCCTGGCTTGGTTCTGATTATTGCCTCGTTTATGCTCTGGCGCAATGGGGAACTCAGGGCCTATTGGGTTGTCTTGTGTTATGGTGGAGTCGCGTTTCTCCTGGCACTACTGGTCTATTGGCGAATGTTGTCCCAGGAGGAGATGCTGAGTATTAGAGTCCATAAGCCGCAATACCGATTCAAGGAGTGGCTGTCCATGTCGCTGCCCATGCTGGCCTCCGTCTCCTTGTACCAGTTATTGCAGCGTAGCGATCTGCTGGTCCTGGCCCTATTCGTGCCGGCCAGGCAAGTGGGGGTCTATGCCCTGGCATCCCGTCTGGCTCAGGCGGTTGCCGTAAGTAATATGGCTTTCAATCGTTACTGGGCCTCATCCATGGCCAGCCAATATGCATTAAAGGACTTCCGCAGACTTCAAAGCGTTGTGACCCGGACAGCACGCTTGACCTTCTTCTGTTCCCTCTCTCTTGCGCTCTTCCTGCTATTCTTTGGGAATAGGATAATCGACCTCTTCGGAGGTGAATACCACGAGGTATACTGGTTGATGGCCGTGCTGCTGGTGGGACAGGTGGTGAGCGGCTATTTCGCCTCCAATGTGGTCTTGCTGCAGATGGCGGACAGGGAGCGGGTGGTCACAGGGATTCATTTCGTGTCCTGCATTGGTTTGATAGGTGGATTTTTTCTGTTCGTGCCACATTATGGAGCCATGGCTTCGGCGGTGATCACTTCCGCAGGGATTGTGTTTTTAAACTTTCTGGCCACCTTCGCCGGATGGAAATTGTTAAGATGCTATTCAGGCGCATTTTGAAACGAGGGCTGCACTTGACATGAAGAGAGTTTTTGTACTTGGGTGCCAGCGTTCCGGGACCACTTTGGTACAGAGTCTGCTAGCGGCGCATTCCGCTTTCGCTTCCTTCACTGAAAGTCATTTTTTCAGCAAAGGCTTCTACACTTTAGGCCTGAATGGATACCGGGCGAGAGACCGTTTGGCTAACCTGGTTGATACCTTCCTTCATGACAACGGGTTCACGCCGGAGGAAGTGGGACCCTTGCCCCGTCGCGATTTCTGGGCTTCATCCGATCCCCGTGGCGCCGCAAAAGAATTGCTCATCCTGTTGGATAGGTGTACAATGCGTCAGGGTGTTTCAGGCTGGGTGGAAAAGACACCCAACCATGTTTTCCGGATTCCTTTGTTGGAGCAGGTCGCCGACTCTCCGCGGTTCGTTCACATAATTCGACGCCCGGAAGGAGTATTGCCTTCCCTGCATAAGGCAAGCGTAGAATGGGGAAGGATGAAAACTTGGACAGAATGCGCGGTTCATTGGGTATGGGCACTTAAGGTGAGTGAAGCCTATTTCGGTAATCCCGCTCATTATATCATCGCATATGAAAGGCTTGTCCAGGACCCCTCAGCACATATGAAGCGATTGATCCAATGGCTGGGGATGAATTGGGAGGAGGCCATATTGGATAACTACCGGCGTGAAGCGATGCACTTGACGATCCGCCAGGAAGTGTGGAAGTCGTCGAATTTGGGTGATATCCGCAACAAGAATTCGTTCGACCTTTCGGATCTGCCCCCGGTGGCCAGGTCCATAGTGCGGTCCTTCAAGTCCTATGAACGGTTGGATCGTGCACTCCAAGCACGGTGAGGGACAATTTCGTGATTTGGACAACTTGTTATGTAGACAACCGAACGGTGATTCTACTCGCTATCTTGTCTGCCGAGATACTGGCTTCCATTGCCTCTGATTCCGACGCTTTACGAGCCGCGGCTGTAAGCCTTGTTGTTGGGCCTACCTTGCTCCTGCTGTTTTTTTCGTGGTGCATGGCACCGTCTCTGAACCTCAAGAAGTATGTCGTCAAGCCGTTGGTCATGGCCACGTCCATGGTTGCTGTGGGAGTATATGGGATGGCCATAGCCGTGTTGCGGCACAACAGCATGTACTACCTTGCGGCGGATGTGTACCATTGGTTCATCGAATTGCTTCTCATGACCGCCATTACCATCTGGGCAGTCGCGCGCTCCCAGCCAATCGGCATAGCCATAGCCCTGGCAGCGCACGGGATTATTCTGGGCGGCATGGGGCTTTTTACTTTTGTGGCCGGCACGGCCGGATTCCCTGTTCACGGCGGACAAATCGTCTCCAATCTCCATATTTGGAGGCTCGAGCTCTCCCGCGGATTTCCGATGCTCCCCTTACTCTTCACAACCGCAGCCCTCTTCATAAGGAAGCGTGATCCTTGGCCCAAGCAAGTCCGAGTCCTATTGTGGATTGCTTTTGCCATCTATCTCCCCGGCTTGGTAGTGACACTGAAACGTAGCATGTGGTTGTGCTATTTGGGTGGGGTGGTACTCCTGTTTTTGTCCAAGAGGAAAATAATGTGGGGAGCCATAATCGGTCTTGTCAGTATTCCAATAATAGCGACCTTTGTTGTCTTATTCCGAGACGCTATCATGTCAGCGCTGGTCGGCATGGCGGATTTGCTTACCTACAACCCAAGCTACAGTGTTGAAGACACTCTTGGCGAACGGGTAAAACAAATCCTGACCATGTTGCCATACTTAGCGAAGAACATGTATGGATATGGGATGGGTGCTCAGTTCTACGGCTATTGGCCTGGAGAGAACACTTTCGGAGTAGTCCATTATATTCATAATTTGTATATATACTATCTCTTGCAGATAGGACTTCCCGGGACCGGTATGATGTTCTTTCTACTAGTGTGGCTGTTATGGACACTTCTCTCACACATGGGCAGAGACCAAGAGTGGGAGTGGATACTGAGAGCAAGCTTCGCAAGTGTGACGGCTATGGCAGTGAACGGAATGGTGTTGGTATCCATTCATACATGTTTCGCGGGGTTGGTCGTTGGCCTTGGACTTATGGCGTATATAAGGGTAAGAGACCCCGTCCCCGCAAGGAGAGTGTGGCCTACTCCCGCTCCTTTGAAGGAATTGCGTATGGCCAAAGGAGCTGCTTAGATTTGAATATCCTGGTAATTGCCGCCCGTGACCCGGGCGGCCGCGCCATGGGGAGAAAGGTTGTGCTCAAGACGATCCTATCTTCGCTGGAGTCGCTGGGGCACACTGTCAACCTGGCAATAGTGGGACCGGCGGAGTCCGCACCGGGGTCATCGCAAGTATGCAACGGAAGGGTGGAATACCTGGCCCGTCCCGGTTTGTTTCGGATCCTTTGTAATGTCGCCATGTACTATACCCGGCGTAGAATGAGCTTGAATGAATGCCTCTACTTCTCTCCGAGGGTGCTGAAAGCCATGCGGAGGATCGCTGCGGACAACCGGTGCGATCTTGCTGTTGCCGACATGATCCGTAGCGCACCCTATGCTGGTTCTCTTGGCCTGCCCTGGGTACTTGACCTGGATGACTTGTTGTCCAAACGCTATGCTGCAATGGTTGCACAGCGAAGTCCAATGGAGATGATACTTGGATACTACGGGGATTATCTCCCCAAAATCATACGGACCGTCGCTTCGGGCGTGGCCAACATCATGTTGCACAAGGAATCCTTGCTTGTGTCGGACCGCGAGCAAACGCTTTCAAAGCAAGCTGGAGCAGTATGTCTGGTGGCCGAGGATGAGGTGAATCAGTTGGCGAGCCAGATCTCCCGTACGGTTTACTGGATGCCCATGGCCGTTGACATTCCCTCATCCGATAGGGTCTCTCGATCCCGGCAACGTCCCATGTCCATGGTCTTCACGGGGGGATTGGACTACCAGCCCAATCTGGATGCTATTCGGTACTATCTCCGGGAGATAGCTCCAGCCATGGATGACGCCGGGCTTCCCCCCTACCCTTTGGACGTGATCGGTTTCTGCCCGTATTCTGTTCGGGCGGAATTGGCCACTCAGCGCCTGAATCTCCTGGGCTATGTCGATGATCTTTATTCAGAGATGTCGAAACACCAGTTGTTTTTGGCGCCCATTGTTACGGGCACGGGGATCAAGACTAAGGTCTTGGAGGCAATGGCACTCGGGCTGCCCGTTCTGACCACTCCGGAAGGAATCAAAGGGATGAAAGTAACAAGCGGCAAGGAATGCTATGTTGCCTGCTATCCAGGGGAATTCGCTCAATTGCTGGCTCACATCAACGCGAACCCGGAGGAAGCATCCCGAGTGGGATGGGCTGCAAGGCAGTATGTTGAGGCAAACTTCTCTTTTGACCGGTTGCGCAATAAGTGGAGGGATGTCCTCGATTCGGCACTGCGGGCTTTCGAGGGAAGCTCCCAAAGAACAATGCGTGGAGGAACAGCTTGATGGAGAAACGTCTGCCGACATTCCTTTTTGTGGGAGCAGCCAAGTGTGGATCTACTTGGATTTATAAAGCGCTTCAGGCCCACCCTGAAGTCTATGTTCCCGCAGCAAAGGATATCTATTTTTTTGACGCCTATTATGACAACGGACTTGACTGGTACGCTTCGTTTTTTTCCGACGCCGACGGCACAGCCAAAGCCCTCGGTGAGCTCTCTCACGACTATCTCTATTCCCGCCAGGCCTCGGAGCGGATCAAACACGATCTTCCCAGAGTAAAGCTTCTTGCCTGTCTGCGCAATCCCATCGAGCGGGCCTTGTCCGTGTATCATTTCAGGAAGCGCAATGGGACTGCAGAGGTGGATTTCGAGAGTACTGTCAACAAGTATCCGCAAATCCTGGAACGCGGGCAGTACTTCAATCATTTGAAAGTGTATCTGGACTGCTTTGGAGATAGAAGGTTTCGCATCTTTCTTTTCGACGATCTTGGGACAAATGCGCTTGAGTTTTCCAAGAGCATCTACGACTTTGTTGGTGTTGACGCCGCTTTCGAATACCTCGACGCTCAAAAGAAGGTCCTGCCTGCTTCGCAGGCCAGACTGGCTTGGCTCGCCGTGCTGGGCAAGAAGGCGGCCACAAAGCTGCGGCACCAGGGACATGCTACCGCGGTGGGGCGGGTAAAAGACTCTTTTGTCTTCAACCTCCTCTACAAACCTATTCCCGACGAGGAAAAAGAGACACTTTCCCCGGTTCAGAGAAGGCGGCTCATCGAGTACTACGCTGCGGATATTGGAAAGCTGGAGGCTCTGTTGCAGCGGGACCTCCGCCATTGGCTTCAGTAAACTTGATCGATGCAGGGATGCGTGACCAAAGGATTCTGCTCATCCAGCAAGAGGCCATTCATACGAAGAAAGTGTTGGGGGCAACAATGAAGATCAAGCTAAGGGAGACGAGCGGTCATCTTGTCAGGGTCCTGCACCTTTTGGATTGTGCCTTGTGCGCTGGGCTGCTCTGGTTTCTGGCAATCAACATGCAAGTGCGATGGTCGGTATACTACAATTATCTCATCCTCGGAGGTTTTTTGTGCTGCTTTGTTACCTTCCAGTATTTCGGTCTATACCGGCCATGGCGCGGCCACAGGCTATCTCAGGAATTCGCCGTCATACTGAAAGCCTGGAGCTGCACTGTAGGCTTCGTTCTGTTTATCTTGTTTGTTACCGTAACATCCAAACACTATTCAAGACATGTCATCATGCAGTGGTTTGTTTTGACTCCTTTGCTGGTATTCGCCGTTCACGTAATACTCAGGCAGTTTTTGCGCATTTTCCGCAGAAGGGGTAAGAATGTTAGGAAGGCTGTCATTGTCGGCGCAGGTTACTTGGGAACAGAATTGGTACAGTATATTGAGAACATCCCTTGGGCCGGCATACGCGTTTTGGGGTTCTTTGACGACAAAGTCGCCCCTGAGGCCTCTCATGAGCTCCCCAAACCGCTGTTGGGCACGATTTCTCAACTGTTTGACTACGTGAAAGTCAACAGAACTGACTACGTCTATGTTGCTCTTCCCATGAAGGCAGAGGACCAGATACTCTCCATCGTCAACAGAGGAAGGACTCTGGGCGCTGAATTGTATCTCGTACCGGACTTGTTGACCTACAGATTACTCAACGCCAAGATCGACTCCCTCGGTGAGGCGCTGGTAGTCAATTTCAATCCCCGTTGCGACTGGAAGCGCTATTTCGATCTTGTTTTCTCTGTTTTCGCCATATTGATCACTTTACCTCTCTCTGCGCTCATCTCTGTTCTCATCAAACTGGAGGATGGTGGACCGGTTTTCTATGGGCACAAGCGAATCACGGCCACGGGCAAAGAATTCAAGTGTCTGAAATTTAGAACGATGGCTGTCGATGCCGACAAGAAGTTGAAGAACATTCTGGATAAGGCCCCTCAGGCCAGGGAAGAATGGCAGAAGACGTTCAAGCTGAGAAACGATCCCAGGGTAACACAAATCGGGAGATTTCTGCGAAAAGCCAGTCTTGATGAACTGCCCCAATTCATAAACGTGCTGAAGGGCGAGATGAGTGTGGTTGGAGCCCGCCCTGTGGTCCCGGCCGAGCTCCGGGATTATTACAAAAACGAGGCTGGCCTTTATTGCTCCATGAAGCCTGGCATAACCGGTTTGTGGCAAATTGGCAGGAGGAGCGACACCGAGGATTACAAAGAACGGGTTCAGCTTGATACCTGGTACGTATTGAATTACTCTCTCTGGCTCGACATAAAAATCATATTCAAGACCGTCACATCCATCATAACCGGCAAAGGAGCATACTGAGACCGAGAGAAGGAGGGAGCTCTCGGCCTTTTTCTTGGTCACCGGCGGTGACCGTTGAAGTGAGGACGATCTGCATGGAAAGCAACCTGACACAAATGGCATGGAGCAAAGCCAACACCGAGGATGAAATCAATGTCTTTGATTGGATCCTGGCCCTGTTAAGGCGGAAACGAATGATTATTCTCAGTACTCTCGCCATCAGTGTCATGTGTTTCGTTGCCTTTTCTTTCGTCGTGTCACCGATTTTTGTTGGGACAGCCAAGATCCTTCCACCTCAGAGCACAAGCTCTTCAACCGCCCAGATGCTGTCACAATTGAGTGGCGCAGCGGGCGGGGCAATTACCGCCATTATGGGAGGCAACACGAGTTCGGACCTCTATGTGGGCTTGTTGCAGTGCCGGACCATATTGGATGCGATCATCCAGCAATTTGGATTGTTGGAGCAATACAAAGCGGATCGATTCCTGGGCAGCCTTCTCACCTACACCATCGACGACACGCGGAGCCAGCTCGTCGACAACCTTTCCGTAACAACCGACTCAACCAGTGGAATCATTACTGTTACCGTCGAAGACAAAGACCCGAAAAAGGCGGCCGAAATGGCTAATGGGTTTATTTCGGAGCTCAAGAAGCTCATGCGGAGGCTTGCTGTGACCGATTCCGGCCGCGCCAGGCTGTTTTTCGAGCAAGAGATCGAGAAGACGCACGAGGCACTTAGCAAAGCAGAGGAAAACCTCGCACAATTCCAGACCGCGAGCGGAGCAATTGAACTCGATGTGCAGGCAAGCGCAATGCTTTCGGGTATTTCCGCGCTTGCAGCGCAGGTTGCCGCTAAAGAGATGCAATTGCAGGTGATGAGGAGCTTCTCAACCGACTACAATCCAGATTTTAAGCGGGCACAAGAAGAACTGAGTGCGCTGCGGACACAGCTTAAGAAGGCGGAAAGCAAGGAAGGGAAACAATATTCCAGCAGTTTCCTTCCAACGACTGACATACCCTCCCTGGGAACCGAATATCTGCGCAGGATGAGGGAGTTCAAATTCCAGGAAACGCTCTATGAACTGCTAGTCAAGCAGTACGAAGTAGCCAGACTGGATGAGGCAAGGGACTCAGCCCTCATTCAACAGGTCGACGACGCTATTCCTCCAGTGAACAAAACCAAGCCCCAACCCATTCTGTTCACGATTCTGCTGGGAGGTGTCTCATTTTTCTTTTCCGTTGCTCTGGCCTTTGTTCTTCAGGGGATTGAGAAATCGAGACTCAACCCCAGTCACTCGGGAAAATGGAGCGAATTGATTAGAAATGTCAAGAGTATCTAGTACCATGCAACCTGAAAAAGTATCCTTAAGAGCTTTTCCAGGAATCATACCACCTGCCCTGGCCTGTGGAGGAAGATTACAAGACCTTGAAATATCGGCTCCCTCTTTTGGCTCCCCTATATTCGGCTTTCTACACAGCGAAAGAGAGAGAAGATGACTATGAACGATAAGAAAACCCATAAGTATTTCAATGAATTTACGCCTCACTACAACCCAAAGAGGTTGACGTTTGCGATAAACTACCTCAATGAGATTGCAACAGATGATCAAAAGGTTCTGGACATTGGTTGTGGGGATGGTTCCATTTTATTTCTATTGAAAGAAAATACACCATTGAAGAAGCTTGTAGGCATGGATATTAGCAATAACTATCTTATAAAAGCTAACCATCTGGTTGGATGCGATACAATTGAGGGTTCCATATTAGATCTGAATAGTTTAGAGTATTTTGGCACATTTGATTACTGTATACTAGCAGCTGTAATCCATCATTTGATTGGGAAGAACAGAAAAGAGTCTTTTAGTCATGCAAAGAATTGTATAAAAAAGTCTATCCAACTCCTGAAGCCAGGTGGTGCATTAATAATCTTTGAGCCCACTTATGGCCCATCGTTAGTAATGGACCTGGTATTTTGGATTAAGAAATTAGTTACCAATCTAAAAAGTAAGAGAGTCGAGCTAAGCAAACGATGGGCCAATATTGGGGAACCTGTTGTGTCTTTTTATACCCCAGAACAGCTGCTTTCCTTTATCGAGTGTATCCCCGATATTCAAATCATTTCCAAGAATATTATGGACAAAAGTCGCATGGGTTTCATTATCTCCCGAGTGGGAATGGGGATTATTGTCAAGAAAATAGCCTAACATCTATATAGCCTCGGCTTGTCAAGAACGGCCTTTCGTGCCCCCGGTAACGAATAGTGCAGCGGTCAAGCAAGCAGCCCGGGGCAGAATTGGGCGTAGCTGAGCGGAGTCGCTGTCATAGTGAGGACGAGGGAAGACTTTTGGCAGGCTGACACGGGTTTTGAGGTGCCGGCGTTGCCCTACACGCTATGGGAGTTTTTCTTATGAGTGTTCTTTTCTTCGATAGCTTGTACCCTCCAGGTGGAAATTGCCAACTATGGAAGAGCCAAAAAGCAGGCCGCAAACGTGCCAGCTCGGACATCTGACTACGTCCTACAACGGCTTAGGCAGTAAAACATTTCATGCGATTACCCTATTCCGTGGTACTGGTGCTTAATTGCAATTAAGCACCAGTACCCTACAGGATAAATTAGCAATGAAGAACTTGGCGATCATGGCAGTGCTGCTCTGGTTCTCGCCTGCATCCTTGGCGTTGGGTGAGCCAGCCTCAGGGTCTTTGGGGGTCTTCAACTTCATGATATCTGCTGGGCGTGAGGCTGCCGACCCTGTCATCAATGACGTGCCAGGTTTCGGACGTCTGTCTGTTTCACATGTAAGAGCGGCCATCATCTGGGACCACTACGAACCAGAGAAGGGCAAATTCGATTTAAACAACCCAGATGTAAAGCGAATCGATGCCTTCCTGGCCAAGGGAGTTAAGGTTGTTCCGACGATAAGAGCACTTTCCAGGTGGGCCGTTAAGAACCCAGAAGTGAAGAAGTGTGCCTCGGCCCCCAGGGACATGGTGGGCACCCAAAATCAGACCTACGGATACAGCGAATCGTATTACAATTTCATAAGGAACGTTGCAGCAGCGCTATAAGGGGAAGTTTGAATACGTCGTCATTGAGAACGAGATGCACAGTGAGAATTTCTGGTGCGGTTCGATGGATGAATACCTTCGCCTTTTGGCGACCGCACGGAAAGCCTATAAAGAGGTCGATCCAGGAATTAAGATCTCCGACGGGGGCATTCAGGGAGGGACGCTGTGCTGGCTCGTTTTGCAGGACTATGTGGACCGGGGCAGGACTCTTGATGCCATGGCCTTCCTCCGGAAGTTCCAGCCCGAACAAGGGATGCTCAAGAGATTCGAGCGGATGGTGAGCAAAAAGTCCCATGCCGACACTCAAAGAAACGCATCATACCTTTTGAAGAACGGGATGGGCAACCTCGTTGACGTCCTCAATTTCCACTCATACCAAACAGTCGAGACATTGCCCGAAATCATCGCTTACCTGAAAAGGCAGGTTAACAAGCCTTTGATGACTAACGAAGTGGGCATCAAGCTTAAAGATGAGGGAGGGCTTACGGAGGCCGCCAAGGAACTGACCAAGAAGCTGACTGTCCTGCTGGCCCTCGATGTGAAGCCGATCATATGGTTTTCCCCTCCCGGACAGACAGACACTCATACCGGGGCGATTGTCAGCCATAACCAAAGTGTCATCGAGCCTACCATGAGTGCTCTTCGGACTGCAGTCAGGTTTCTCGATCGGCCCGTCCTCTCTTCGAAGGATATGTCGAGCGGTAACCGGGCATTTTACTCCTTCACTTTAAGATCTGAAATCGTTGACGTGGCGTGGAACTGGTCGGGAGAAGGCACCGTGGATTTGCGAAGCGGCTGTAAGGCCTACGACTATGTCGGGAACAGACTTCAGGATGCCAAGATCAATTTGAGAAACAGCCCGATATATATTGAATGCCCCAGGTAGAGTGTTCGAGTGAGCGATTATTTGCTCAGCAATTCCCGGAACTCCGAGAGAAGACAATCCGGCCATTGGCAGCATGAGACAATTTTGGCTTATCAACTAACCTGAGCAGGCCCATCGGCATGTCGGCGCGGGGCCGACTCAGCCATTAGGTCAAGCAGTAGCTTTCATCCAGAAGAAACAGCCACAGTATCCCTGATGGTAGGGTGTTCGCTGATTCAAGAAGAGAAAAGTCGATTTTATTAAGTTTTCCGAGGGAGGCGCAGGTCTCGCCCCAAGACCCCGCCCCAAAACCTTGAGTAGGTGGGGGATTTTTCGGCCGTCAAGGTGGGTGATTTTTCGGTTGTCATTATGATCCGTAAATAACGATTTGCTTTTGGGATCATGCCAGAACAGGTTGACCATGACGGCTGGCGCCTGGTTGTTGACTTCGCTGGTACCATGTGCTAAGAGACGGCGGGACTTGGGAAGACTGAAGGGAATATCAGCGTTGGAGGCCATTTTAGAAAAAGTCGTGGTTTTGGAGCAGGAATTTATTGTTGCCAATAAGTCGGGGATTCACGCCAGAGTTGCAGCACAGATTGTCAAGGTGGCTACCCAGTTCGCATCGGACGTTTGGATTGTCAAAGGCGATAGCAAGGTTAGCGGTAAGAGCATTCTCGACATCATGACTTTGGTATGCCCCCATGGAAGCAAGGTCCAGATCACCGTTTTCGGGCCGGATGCATCCGAAGCCCTGAATGCCCTGGCCGCTCTTTTTCAGACGAAGTTCGGCGAACCGTAAATTCTTCCAGCTCACGTTTTGTCATTCCGCGTTCGGTCCCTGGAACCGGAAGGCTGCGCACCTCCCAGACGAGGGCAACCTATCCTGCATGCGGAAAGCAACGCCCTTTCGGAATCGCCGTTTTTCGCCGCCACCTTATCACTTCAGAACTCCGCACCCCTCTGAAACGACTTACGTTTGATCTTGAGGCAAATAATAGATGGAGCAATCCTCAAAGGCCATTCAAGGAATTGGCGTATCGCCGGGAATTGCGATCGGCAAGGCCTATCTGCTGGAGCATTGGCGCATCACTGTCCCCCATCACACCCTGGAAGATGAGGCGGTAATAAGCGAAGAATGCGCCCGCTTCGAGGCGGCGGTCTCCAAGACGGAAATAGAGCTTGAAGACATCAAGCGCAGGATTCACCCGGATTTGGTCGAACACGCCCAGGTCTTGGAGGTGTACCAGATGCTTCTGCGCGACCGCCCGATCCACGATGAAACCGTGCGCTTGATCCGCGAAGAACGACTCAATGCCCAATGGGCTCTTGCTCGCTCCATCAAGAGAGCCGGAGAGCGCTTCGGCGGTCTCGACGACGAGTACATCCAAAACCGTATGGCGGATCTGGAAGCCGTGCGGGAACGCGTGCTGCGCAACCTGGCCGGTCAGGAGCAAAATTTTCTCGACGACATCCGGGAGCGTGTCATCCTTGTCGCCCATGATCTCTCGCCGGCCGACACGGCACAGCTCCGTCTCGAGCGCACCATGGGCCTGGTCACCGACATGGGAGGACGCACTTCACACACTTCCATCATCGCCCGGTCACTGAACATCCCCGCCGTGGTCGCCACCGAGGTCGCTACCAAATCAGTACCCAACGGCAGCCTCATCATCGTCGATGGAGCGTCCGGCAAGGTCATCGTCCATCCGACCGACGAAGAGCTCGGCACCTATCACGACCGCCAACAGGAATTCGAGAGTTACATCCGGGCCATCAGCCGGGTGGCGCCATTCCCGGCCCGTACCCTGGACGGCCGCCTCATCAAGGTCGAAGCGAATATCGAACTCCTGGAAGAGGTGGTGGCAGCGAAGGACAACGGCGCAGAGGGCATAGGACTGTATCGCACTGAATTCTTCTTCATGAATCGACTTGATTTTCCGGACGAAGACGCGCTCTATAACGATTATCGCGAACTCGCCGAACTCATGGCCCCCAAATGGGTCACCATGCGAACCCTTGACCTCGGTGCCGAAAAACTCGCCTCCTGGTATCCCAAAATCGAGGAAACCAATCCCGCACTGGGTTTGCGTTCCCTCCGGCTTTGCCTCCACTATCCCGATCTTTTCCGGACTCAGCTGCGCGCGATTCTCAGGGCCAGCGCCTACGCCCGCAATATTCGCCTCATGTTCCCCATGGTCTCCGGCGTGGGCGAGTTGCTGAACGCCAAGCAGATCCTGCGTGAAGCCCAGGAAGAGCTCTCGCGCAACCGCATTGCCTTCGACGACCAGATGCCCATCGGGGTGATGATTGAAGTGCCCTCAGCCGTGGCCGTGGCCGACATGCTCGCCAGGGAGGTGGACTTTTTCAGTATCGGGACCAACGATCTGATTCAATACAGCATCGGCATCGACCGGTCCAATGAGCATGTGGCTTATCTCTTTGAACCCCTGCATCCGGCCGTGCTGCGCTTTATCCGGCACGTTGTGGCGGTGGGGCGCAAGGCCAAAATCGAGGTGAGCCTGTGCGGCGAGATGGCTGGAGAATCCCTCTACACCCCTATCCTGCTGGGCCTCGAACTGCACAACCTCAGCATGAATCCCCAGACTATCCCGCGCCTGAAAAACCTCATCTGTCGCTCCCGCGTCGATGATTGCCGCCGGTTTGTGGCCAGGGTGCTGCGCTTGCGTACCGCCGAGGAAATCAGCCGGCGCCTCTACGTCGAGATGCTTGACAAATTTCCCGAAGAGCTGCGAGTATTCAACCCTGGCGTATTGCAGTCCGAAGAGGTCCCGAGAAGACATGGAAGACGCACCCAAAGGAAACGCTTTCTATAATGTCGAAAGATAAAGTCGTTCACAACGAAGGGTTCCGGATCGTCTGCCAGAATAAGAAGGCTTACCACGACTACGAAATCCTGGAGAAGATCGAGGCCGGGATGGTCCTCCTGGGGACGGAAGTAAAATCCCTGCGGCAGGGGAAGGGCAACCTCAAGGATAGCTACGCCAGAATCAGGCACGGAGAAGTCTATCTCTACGGCTGTCACATCAGCGCCTACAGCCATGCTTCCTATGATAACCATGAACCGGAAAGGGTACGCAAACTTTTGCTGCATCACTTCGAGATCAAACGCCTCTTGGGCAAGACCCAGGAAAAGGGGTGCGCCCTCATTCCCCTAAAAATCTACTTCAACAAGGGTAAAGCCAAGGTCGAACTGGGCCTTGCCCGCGGCAAAAAGCTCTATGACAAACGTGAAAGCTTGAAAAGAAAAGAGGAAACCCGAGAATTGGCGCGGGTTCGCAAACGGGAACGAGAATCCTGAGCCGTTCACGGTGATCCCTTTATGAAAGCCCTGCGCCTCGAGACCATCGGCCATTTGTGTCCCCTGGACCTCCCCCGTCCGGAAGTCAAGCCGGATGAAGTCCTCCTCAAGGTGTCCCACTGCGCCGTTTGTCGAACCGATGCCAAGATGTGGCAGCAGGGACAGCGTGATCTGGTGCTGCCACGAATCCTAGGCCACGAAATTTGCGCCTGCGATCGGGAAAGTGGCGAGCGTTTCGTCGTCTGGCCGGGAAAGGCCTGTGGTGAATGCGCCCCATGCTGTGCCGGGCGAGAGAACCTCTGCCGCCACATGAGCATCCTCGGCTTCCATCGGGACGGCGGTTTTGCCGAACTCGTCGCAACACCCAAAGCAAGCCTTATCCCGGTGCCTGCCGACTTGCCGGGCTCTCTTGCATGCCTTGCCGAACCCCTCGGTTGTGCGATCAATGCCCTGGATCAAATCGGGCTCTCCCCGGGAAGGTCCCTCCTGATCTACGGCGGCGGCACCCTTGGCCTGCTGGCGGCGATTGCCGCTCACGAATTGGGAGCCGAACCGTTTCTGGTGGAGATCAACGAGGCCAAGCTCGAACGGAGCAGACCCTTGCGAGTCACCTTCGGCATTGACGGCGGCATCGAGTGCCGTAGTGATGAGTTCGATGCAGCCCTCAACGCCACCCCTTCCCTGAGCACGTTTTCAGCAGGGCTGCTCAAACTCAAAGCCGGTGGCCGGTGGTGCCTCTTCAGCGGGTTTCCGGCCCATAGTCAGATCCCTGCCGGTCTCATCAACGAAATCCATTACCGCCAACTTCAGGTTGTTGGAGCCTATGGATGCACCCGCGACCAGATGGTGCGGGCTTTGAAGCTGCTGCAACGCCATGGAACGGCGCTTGATCTGCTTATCGAAGATCGGATCGGCCTGGAACAGGTCCCTGAGGTGCTGCCCGCAGTGCTGTCCGCAGAAGTCTTCAAATACGTGGTGGATCTTTAGGAAGGAAAAACCTGTGCCCTCAGAAACCAAACTTCGTGAATTCGGCAAACTGATCTGTTCGGTTGCCGCCGGTCATTTCCTGACACGGGAAACCTCAGCGGAAGCCTACCGCCAGGTCATCCTGAACGAACAACCGGAACTCCAGCAGGGCGCTTTCCTCATGGCGCACATTACGCGCGGCCCTTCCACCGAGGAGCTTTCCGGAGCCTGGGACGCTCTCGATCGCTTTGATACGGCCAAGATCCGCACCCATCTCGAGGGACCGGTGTGTGACATTGTCGGCACCGGATCGGACCCCCTCAAGACCATCAACTGCTCAACCCCGGCCGCTCTCATCGCCGCCGGTTGCGGCCTGACCGTCGCCAAGAAAGGTGCCAGACTGGTCACGGGGGTTTCAGGAGCCTCCGATATCTTCGAAAGACTCGGCATCGATCTGGATGCACCCCTTTCCAAAGCGGAAGAAAGCCTCGCCCAGGCCGGGATCTGCTACCTGCCGGGAGAGGCCTTCCTCAAGTCGGGCTGGGCGCGACTCATCCAGTCCATGCGCTTCACTTCGGCCTTCAATATCATTGGGCCGCTGACCAGGCCCTGTGAGCAGACCAACTGCATCGTCATCGGCGCTTACGCCCCCCATATCTGTGACCAACTGATCGCCGTTCTAAAGGAAATCGGCATGCCCGCCGCCCTCGCCCCATACGGCATGGTCCACGGCCTCGATGCCGGCCAGGGCATGGATGAGTTCTCCCTCGCCGGACCAACCCGGGTGGTCGAACTGCGCCAGGGTAAAGTCGAGACCTACGAAGTCACACCGGAGGATTTCGGATTGAAGACGGTAGCGTTCGGAAGCATTGCCAGTGGCGCTACGGCAGAAGAGAATGCTCACATCATCGAAAGGGTCCTCAAGGGTGAGGTCGACTCTCCCGCCGCCGATTTCTTCTGCATGAACGCCGCCGCCGCTCTGTACCTGTCCGGCATGGCTAAAGATTACGCCAAAGGCTTCGCCATGGCCAAAACAGCGCTCGCCGCCGGCAAGGCATACGAAAAACTCGAAATGTTGAGGCAGATGCAGGGAGCGGCGTAGATCATTTGTCCACAGTCGCCGGT
The DNA here is from genome assembly GCA_963783775.1 of uncultured delta proteobacterium. Lineage (GTDB taxonomy): Bacteria > Desulfobacterota > Syntrophobacteria > Syntrophobacterales > Syntrophobacteraceae > JADGQM01. Next base: position 106,450 of record CAWAOR010000004.1, read on the forward strand.
CGCAGCCTTTTATGCTGCAGAGCTTTTCTGCTGTTCACCGGGTCAGCTCGATGATTCCCACCTCGGGAGGGGAGAGCACCCGCATGGGTGGGCCCCAGGTGCCGGTGCCGCGACTGGCGTAAAGGAAGGAGCCGTCGCCCAGATCGTGCAGCCCGTTTTGCATGGGATAGACCAATCCCGTAAAAAACCGGAACGGAAAGATCTGCCCCCGATGGGCATGCCCGGAAAGCTGCAGGTCAAAGAAGCCCCGGCTTGGGTCACCAACTTCCGGACGATGTTTGAGGAAAAGCGTAAAGAGGCCGCTTTTCGAGGAGGCCAGAAGCGCGGCCTCATCGACGGGCGAGCCTCCTGTAGGATCATCCACCCCCACGATGTTCAATACCCCTGCCGCGGTGAGCGCCTCATCCCGGAGAACCCGGAACCCTGAACGTTCGATGGTTTGAAGAGCCTGCGCCAGTCCGGCGTAGTATTCGTGATTGCCCGTCACCGCATATTTCCCGAGAGGCGGCCGAATTTGGTTCCAGAGTTCTTGAATATCGCCGTTCTTTGCCATATCGCCATCCACCACATCCCCGGTGGCAGCGAGAAGATCGGGCTGTTCCGCTCGAATCAGGTCGACGACTTTCTGCAGCCGTTCCTTGCCGTTGAGGAGTCCCAGGTGAAGGTCCGATACTTGGGCAATCTTGAGGCGATCCACTCCTGCAGGGAGTTTCGTGGTTTTGATCACCCTGCGTTCTACCTTAATCCAGCGGGCTTCCATATAGCCATAGATGCAAATGAATAGCACTCCTGCAAACACTGCCGCCGTGCAGCCCCTGCCGGCAAGCGAAGGAAGACCAGCCCCCGCAAGAACATTGATCAGTTTGAACACCAGCCCGACCGCCCCAACCGCCAGCAACCCCCAGAGCGCAAGGAAGACAAAACCCATCCAGCTGTACCCGAGATAGGCCAGCACTCTGGCCGGATCTTCATAGCCCCGGCTCTCCAGAAGCCGGGTGCCAATGGGAGCCACAATCATCAGCACCACGAACAGAACGAGGAAGGCCTGCACCCCCCATCGCTCAGGCAGCAGCGCTCTTGCCTTGTAGTAAACGACGGCATTCATGGCGGTATAGACGGACAGGAAAATGAGCAGGAACCGGATCATTGCTCGTTACCCATGGGAAGGTAGAGGCAGAAGGCTTTACCGACGTCACCCGCCCGGATCGAAGTCACTTGATGGCTCTAACATAGATGACCTTGTGATCTCCGAGGTTGTAGAAGTCCTTCAAAACCGCCTCTTCTTCAAAGTCGAAATGTCGATAGAACGACCGCGTCGGGTCATATTGAACGCGGGATGAAGTATCGATGTAGACCCGAACGCCGCCGAGGCTTTCCATAACCCGCAGGCTCCTCAACAGCAATTCCCTGCCGATCCCCAAGCTCCTGAAATCATTGGTTACAGCGATCCAGTAAAGATCGTAGCTGGCTTTCGTACAGGCGATTGGCCCGAAACAGGTATAGCCTACGGGGCTGCCATCGGTCTCCGCAAAAAGAAAATGGTAGCCGCTCAGGAAACCCTTATCCAGACGTTCCTGGACGAGCTCAACAGCGACGAGGATTTCTTCCGGAGAAAAGAAACCGGAAGAAGAAACGATCCGGCGGACATGCTCACTGTCCTCGGGCTTGACTTCCTCCCGAAAGACCGGCAGAAGTCCACGCCTTGACTGACCCGAACGGTTTTCACCTGGGAACAACCCTTCGCAACCTTCGTGTTTTTCAAAGGACCGATGTTCAGCCCGGGATGGCCAAGAGGCCGCCACAATCTTTTCGACCACCTGCTCAAAAGTCAGACCTGCGCGCTCCGCCGCCGCGACGAATCCCGCATCCGGAGAAAGGCACGGATTGGTGTTCACTTCCAGCACCCAGGGCCGGCCTGCGGCATCAACCCGAAAATCAACGCGGGCATAGCCGCGCAGGGCGAAAAGGTCCCAGCATTGCCGCGCGAGCCCTGTCAGGCGCTCGATCAGGGACGCGTCCTCATCTGGAAAGTCAAAGCACCTCGGAGTATGGTTGTATTCAAAGGAATCGGGCTCCCACTTGGCCGCATAGCCGACCATTTTGATTTTATTGATTGGAAACTCCGGAAAGAGGATTTCTGCCGGCGGCAGCACCTGCGGCCCCCCATCCCCTTCCAAAAGGGAGAGATTGAATTCCCGACCTTCGATGAAAAGCTCGCCAAAGCATTCCCCACCAAGCTTTTCCTTGCGCTTCCGCAACTCGGAAAGCAGATCCCCCGGATTACTGACAGAAACCGTGGCGTCATCATCCAAACCCACCGAGGCATGTTCCCAGACGGATTTTATGATATAGATTCCAGCCATGATCGGCGAGCCGCCCTCAAGGCTTTCGACGGTCTGCCAGGGAGGTGTGGGGATCGCTGCCAAGTTCAGAAACCGTTTGGCTACGGTTTTGTTGGACGTGAGGAAGGCCGCTTCTGTCGACGCTCCCGTGTAGCGCAACTGGAGCCGGTCGAGGAGGGCCGGCGCCAGATAAATGAACCGCCCCGTCCCGTCCACCGTCTCCACCAGATTGAAGACCAGAGCGGGGTCGAAGGCTCGGAGCCTCTCCCTCACAGCCCTTAGCTCACCCATGAAAGCCGCGGGCGTGGGTTCGTAACCCAGCTTTGCGAGGGCGCGGCACACCACCTCCGTCTGAACCAGGACATCATCCTCATCCTTGCGCAGTCCCTCAGCCACCTGGCTGTGCAGCACCACAATTCTACCCATAGCGGGTCCAGACTTGGCCTGAGCTTCTCCCTGCCGGCAGCCACACGGAGCAGAGAGGCGGGAGAAAGTGGGACCCGTCTCCAACTCCACTGATCACTGCCCCCTCATCACTCACTCACGCTTCACTCCTCACTCTCTCCATGGCTGACTCCATGATCCACCCGAGCAACTCACGATATGAAATGCCGGCCATTGTGCACAGAATCGGCAGGTCGGAATGCTCGGGATGAAGACCTGGCAGGGGATTGGCTTCCAGGAAATGAACGTACCCCGCGCCATCGGCCCTCACATCGATGCGCCCGGCATCGCGGCCTTCCAGTGCCCGCCAGGCCGCCAGGGCTAAAGTCGAAGCTTCATTGGCCAGGGCCTGGTCCACCGGATGGTACTCCACGAATTCCTCGCAGTATTCCTTATTGCGATAGGTGTATGCATGCGGCTCGGCGTGATCCTTCAGGATCACTTCCATGATCCCCACGGCCCGCGCCTGCCCATCAGTGCCCACCACGCCCACGGTGAATTCACGTCCTGGAAGATAGGTCTCGACGATGACCGGCTGCCGGTAGGCCGATAAGAGCCGGGTGCCCTGAAGAACAAGCTCCGAGCGACTATTGACTCTTGAGGCCGCGCTGATGCCCTTGCCGGTGCCTTCGGCCACGGGTTTGACAAAGAGCGGAAAAGGCAGCTCAACCCCGTTCAAATCCTCCTCGGTCTTGACCACCACAAAGTCCGGAGTGGGCACACCGGAGCCTCGAACCACGTGCTTCGCCATCCCTTTGTGGAGGGTCAGCGTAAGGGCAAGCGGATCGGAAAAGGTGTAGGGGATTTGATAGGCATCCAGAAGAGCCGGAACCTGAGCCTCCCGGCCATATCCCTGCCGGCCTTCGGCAACGTTGAAAACCAGATCCCAGCGGTCACCCCGGGTCAGGCGCGGGATGAGACTTCTGAGACTGCCGATGCGCTCCGTGGTGTAGCCAAGCCCTTGGAGGGTAAAATCAATGGCGGCAATGGTGTCCGGGCGGTCAAATTCCGCAATCTCTTCCTCACTCAGACCCATCGCCACATAGTCGTCGCGAAGGTCATACGTGATCCCGACCCTCATCGCCCCAGCCTTCCACCCGGGTCAGGATAGCGGTAGGTTTGGCCCTGATAGTTGCGCAGCAGCAGGTCATCGCCCTCTCTCCCCACCACGTGCTCCGGCAACAGCGGAATCTTGCCGCCGCCTCCCGGTGAGTCGATCACGTAAGTGGGAACTGCATACCCCGTCGTGTAACCGCGAAGCCCCTGGATGATTTCCAACCCTTTTTCCACCGGCGTGCGGAAGTGGAACGAACCCGGAATGGGATCACACTGGTACAGGTAGTAAGGCCGAACGCGCATGCGCAGCAAGCCATGAACCAGCCGCCTCATGGTCTCGACACAATCGTTCACTCCGGAGAGCAAGACCGTCTGGCTGCCCAGAGGGATACCGGCGTCTGCCAACCGGTTGCAGGCTTGTGCCACCTCGGGCGTCAGCTCATCAGGATGGGTGATATGAAGGCTCATCCACAACGGATGATAGCGCTTCAGCATCTGTGCAAGAGCCGGGGTGATACGCTGAGGCAGAACGGCGGGAACCTTGGTGCCGAGGCGCAGGAATTCGACATGAGGAATCTTCCTGAGCCTCGCGAGGATCCATTCCAGTCTTGCGTCCGGGAGCGTCAAGGGATCCCCTCCGGAGAGCAGTACGTCGCGCACGGCCGGCGTCTTTTCGAGATAGGCGATGGCCCGTTCCAGGCCGTCGGCATTGAAACAGTGCTCATTATTGCCGCCCACCATCCGGGATCGGGTACAGTATCGACAGTAGGTAGAGCAGAATCCGGTGACGAGGAACAGCGCGCGGTCCGGATAGCGGTGCACTACGCCGGGAACAGGGCTGTCTTGCTCCTCTCCCAGGGGATCTTCCGCTTCCCCGTTGGTACGGCAGTATTCGGCACTGACCGGCACAACCGTTCGCCGCAGCGGCTGTAAGGGGTTGTTCGCCTCAAGCAGGCTGGCGTAGTAGGGCGTGATGGCGAGGGGCAGATGCCCCTTGTGATCGGCAATGGCCGAACGTTCGTCCGCGGAGAGCTCGATAATCCGTGCCAGTTCATCCAGTTCGCGGATACGATGGTGCAGTTGCCAGCGCCAGTCATTCCAATCGGAGGCGCTGGCTGTGGGATAAACCCGCCTTCGAAAGCTGTCGGAAGGCCGGCTTGGAAAAGCGGGGGAAGAGTTATCGGAACGTTTCGGCCTCAGACTCCTGTGCTCCGGGAGTGGGAGAGGGGACGGCATGGTTGGGGAGGGTGCTCTGGAAACGAGATTCAATTTGGGAATCCTGCCGCGGCAGGCCAATGTGCTTGGAGGTTCAGTTTCTTCATCTGGAGGATCCATACCCTTGTCGAGGACGGAGGTATCTTCCATGCTCTTGGCTCCCTGTCACGTCGAGGAGAATCCGCTAATCGAGGTTTCACGTCACCTGAAACCGGCGTCAGATCGTGCAATCATCTTCGCTTTCCAGTCCTGCTCAGGCTCATGGCGGCGTCCCTGTGCCGTCCCGATAATAACAATTCATCAAAGACCGTCCTTCCGTGCTGGAATACGGGAAGGCCGCCCCCACCGGAACCATCCATGAGGGAGAGCACACGGAGCGCTCCGGGCACAGCCCCCCGACTATTCCTGGATTTCCTCAAAGGACTTCACATCGATCACATCACCCTTTTCGCTTTCCGTGATGATCCCGGTCGCTTCAACCATCTTGCCCACCATTTTGGACAGGTCCGACCCCTTTACAATGTAATCGCCGTCTTCAGCCTCGATGATGATCCCTTTGTCCGTCTTGACGACCGTCCCTGCGATCGTCTCTTCCTCCGCGGCGACAACGGTGGACTTGGCGTATGCTCCCAGAGTCAGAGCAAAAACAAATGCCACAATCAGTACAGGAATCAGCGTGAGGTAGCTTTTCATGATCTTTCCTCCCGATACTCATGATGTTCTCGAAAAAAAGCCCCCAAAAGAGGCTGCTCAAAGCACCATTTTCTTATTGCTCATAGGCGCTTATCACCTCTTTCTGTAACTCGATCTCGGGGTATGTTGATAACGAATCTTCCACCAATATACAAGAAGAAATTACCACCGCAAGCCAGCACTCATCGCTTGGAGGGGGCCACCAGTGGGGTCAGGTCTTGCATTATCGGGGTCAGGTCTTGTAATATGATATTTTGTTACAAAATATCATATTACAAGACCTGACCCCGTTTTCGTCATTAAAGACCTGACCCCAGCTACGCAAGATGAAGCAATTCAACCCAAACCGGCGTCAGAGCCAACCACCAGGACCGCCCGCCAGTCGAGAGCGAGACAGCCCGAGGGAAAGATGCGGACGGGGTTCAAATCCAGCTCCCGGATTTGCGGGCAGTCGGCCAGCAACCAGGAAACCCGGACGATCACCTCGACCAGGGCCTCCCGGTCGCATGGCGCCTGCCCCCGGAGCCCCCGAAGGAGCGGCGCCCCCCGGCATTCATCGACCATGCGGTGCGCCTCCTCATGGTCAATGGGCGCGATACGAAGAACGGTCTCCCGAAACACCTCGACATAAATACCACCCAGACCGACCACGAGCACCGGACCGAAAGTCGGATCCTGGCGCCCCCCAACCAACCATTCCAGACCGGAGGCAGCCATTTTCTGCACCACCACCCGCGCTCCGAAGCGCTGTAGATTCCCATAAGCCGCCCTGACGGCCGGCTCGTCGCCAAGATTAAGGACCACCCCTCCGGCGTCACTCTTGTGAATCACTTCCGGGGCTGCGGTTTTGAGGGCCACGGGAAAGCCCAGGGCGCGCGCCGCGTGGACGCTTTCATCCTCATTTGCCGCCACTTCCCAGGGCACCAGGGGAACGCCATAGGCCGAAAGCATCGCCGCAAGCCTTTCCGGAGGCACGGGGCCGGTCGCGGCTAAAGCAAGCTCCGACCGGATGCGCGCCCTGTCCGGAACCGGGGGACGGGTTTGCGCGAACGGCCGGGAACGAGGTTTGAGGGTGTCTCGGGAACGAGCGAGAGCCCGGACGGCCTCCTTTGGGTCGGTAAAGAGCGGCACCCTGTTCGCTTTCTGATTGAGGCGCAGTTCTTCGTCACTGGTGAAAACGCAGATGGCCATCGGTTTCCGGCCGGCCCCGACCAGTTCAGCAAGGCTTGCGATCAAGCGGTGGGACCCTTCGGCATCCAAATCCTCCTGATAATTGTGAATGAAGACAAGGCCGTCAATATCCGCTCTCGCCAGGGTCATTTCAGCCAGGTCGCGGTAGAGCGTCAGGTCAAACAGATCACCCAGATCGAGGGGGTTTTGAAGATCGATGACGTGGGCTCGGGAACGTTCCCGAACGCGCACCATCACTTCCTCGGGAAACGGCGGCAACTCGAAGCCAAATTCTTCCGCTGCATCAGCCGCCATGACGGCGTGCCCCCCCGAGCGCGAGATGATACCCAAACGGGTGCCGCGGATCGGCGGTAGTGAAAAGCTCTTCAAGATCTCGACCGTTTCCTGCTGTTCGTGGGTGCGGACAATGCCGCTTTGACGGAAGGCGGCGTCCACTACCCGGTCATCACTGGCCAGGGACGCTGAATGCGAGCGGGCAATCACGGCTCCCGACCGCCCCAGGTTGGACTTGTGAATGATGACCGGTTTGCGCGAGCGAGACGCGATCTCCATCAGTTTTCGGCCATCCCCGATGCTTTCCAGATAACCGTAGACGATTCCGGTTTCGTCATCCTGAATCAGGTATTCCAGAAGATCCGTTTCCTTCACATCCAGTTTGTTGCCGATGCTGGCGAACTTGCTGAAGCCGAGGTTCAAAGCGGCGAGGGTGTTGATCATCATGAGGCCGACGCCGCCACTTTGTGCAATCACGGCAACCTTCCCCAGACGGGCTTCGGCTCTCAGCGGCATGAAGGGAACCGCCAGGCCGTTCCTCCGATTTATGATGCCCAGACCGTTGGGGCCGATCATACGCATGCCGTGCTGCTTCAGGATCGTTCGCACTTCCTGCTCCAGTCCGTGGCGCTCCGGTCCCAGTTCGCCAAACCCACCCGACTCCACCACCACTCGCGCCACCCCCTTCTCGCCGCACTGGCGAAGGACATCGGGAACCGCCGCCGCAGGCACCAGAACGACGGCCAGGTCAACCGCTTCCGGGAGGTCTGCGACCCTCGGGTAGATCTTATGCCCCAGGAAAGATCCACCTTTCGACCCCACCACATAGATCGTGCCCGTATAGCGAAATGCGATGAGATTGCCGAGGATGGCCTGCCCCAGGTTGCCCGGAGCCTCCGAAACCCCCACCACGACTACGCTCTTTGCGTCAAAGAAACGCTCCATGAGAGAAATCCCCCCCGTGTCGAAGACACCGCTGCGAAAACGACCACAGACTAAAGTGACCATAACCCCGGCCCGTCATTCCCGCGAGCTCCCCGCCTAAAGCCTGCGGGGACAAGCTTTGGCGGGAATCCAGAAGGCAGGCATCGATGCCGCCTTCACGGGCATGGCAGATAGAGCTTGGACACCCATTGATGTGGTGCTGTACTGAGCGCATCTGGCACTGCTCACTTCTTTTTTATTTCAGTCGGATCGGCACCGGCCATCGATGTCCGAGGCAAGCAGTCTCCCCAGAATACGGATATGCCGATCGTCCGTGCCACAACAGCCTCCCAGAATCTTCATGCCGAGTTCCCGGTGTAGACCGGCAACAGATCGCCCGAATATGTCGGGGTCTTCCTCCACCAAACCGGCGCTGTTGTCCAATTCTTCAGGGTTGAGGGCTGCCGTATTGGCCAGCAGACCGACAACCCGTTCCCTGACGAAGGAAGAGGAATTGACTTCATGCAGCAGGGCTTGCCGGAAGATCGAAGCATGAGTGCAATTGACCAGGTATGCCAGCGGTCTCGGGTTGACAGCGGCATCGACAGCGGCAAAGGCCTCCTTCAGAGGCGTACCGTCAAGCAGCGTACCTTCACCGCGAACAACAAAACTGACGATGTACGGCATGCCGGTGGCAGCCAAAGCCATGGCAAGTCCGGTCGCTTCGCTGAGAGCCGGCAGAGTGGCGGCAAGCAGGAAATCAACTCCTGCTTCCGCGAGCCTTGTGGCCTGCCAGGCGTGGAATGCATGCGCCTCGGCGGCAGCCAGAGCGTCGGCCGGGTTGTAAGCATCCCCACGGCAGCTCAGCAAGCCGCAGATGAGGACCTTCCCTCCGTACTCCCCGTAGCTCTTCCGTAGGCCATCCAGAAACCGGAAATTGTCGCCGTTCACGTCCAGGCCGGCATAACCGGCGGCAGCAATCCGTTCCCGACTGGCCCGCCAGGTAGGGGTGGAAAGAAGGAGCGGCAGATCGTACTCGAAGCCGACGTCCAGATACTGCCGGCAGATGCCTTCGATGGCCGCACGTTTCGCTTCGTCATAGACAAATGCTGAATTGACGATATGCGGATCAAGCTCGAAGTCGCTGTTACGGCGCAGACGCTCAATGACAGCTCCTTCACCAAGGATGCAGGCAGACTTCTTAATAAACTCCGAAAAGGGTGGGGGGTTCATTTTTTCTCCCGTTGTCTAGCAGGAGTTTAAGGAAATAGTGGTCAGAATAGCAGAAATATGATGCCAGATCCATGAGTTACGCAGCCAAAGGTTGTAAGACCCCACTCGCTATCTCGAAGCCAAATGCGCGTAGGATTTGGGCTTGTGTTTCGGTGGGTTCTTCAACGATCCCTCTGGCTTGCCGGCGCTGGCAGACTGCCCGCTTTCCTGGAAGGCCTTGGCGCTCAACAGGCCAAAGAACTAAATCTCTTTGGCAATGAATCCGGTCCAACCTGTCTGATGGCAGAGGCCGAACCCGGCACCGTTGGCTATTGAACCACCCATACCGTACAATTTTTAGCAGTTCTGACGATTTTTCCTGAAATGCTTCCCAACACAAATTCTTCTTTATAAGTAAGTCCTCTTCTTCCGACGACTAATGTACTATACTCCGTATTATCTTTTTCTGCAAGAATACATTCTGCCATTGAAGGGCAATACCGGATAGTTGAACGTATGGATACATCTTCAGGTTTAAATCCTGCATCAACCAAAATATTGCGATAATTCTCAAGCATCCGATCAACCTTAGTACGATATTCATTATACCATTGATCCTCATCACATACATCATTGAAATAGTCTTCTTCAGGCTCACTAATAACATGCAACACTGTAACTTTAAACCCTTTAATTCCTCCTAAGAGTTTCCCAACATAAGTTACTGCGCGCTGTGAATTTTCAGATTCATCCGCAGCGATTAGAATATTTTTATTCACTTCAAAGCTCATTTCTTTTAACTTCCTGTTATAAAATACAATTGGACAGGATATCCTTGCGTGTTCAATATTTCAGTATATCATACAAGATTTCACGATAACAATCAATTGCCTGTTCTTATGCTGCTTCTTATGCTGGTTTTGGAAAGGTTGATTGGACCTCTCGTAGATCATCAATTAATTGAGTCGTATGATCATAAAATACGTTAGCTCCTTTTGAGAAGTGCATCAGGATTCGGTTTAAACTATCTGGAATATAAGAATATACTTTCTTGAGGTTGGCAATTCGGTTGTTGAAGACAATATTGACATCATTTTCTATTAACTGACCAAGTGAAGGGTGATTCGACCTTTTCAAATCCTGATATACAATATCTCCCATGCCTACTAAATACATCAAAACATTTCCAAGACCATAGAGATCATAACCATACATATTTTCTCTATGGCGTACATTGTAATCATAATCAATCCATCGATATTGTCCGCTTTCTCGGTCAATCAGAATATGATCTCTTCGGATGTCTCCATGTTTTTCGCCATGATCATGAAGGAAACGAATACCTTCGACACAAAGAATATAATTGTCTAATACTTGTGGAAAGTATTGATAAAAATACGTCTCATGATTCATGGTCATTGCGATTTCTCTGATGTGTTCCGATAATGATCTCCCATAGATAAATTCAAGAATCCGAATAATGTTTTCATGATCATCTTGTACAGAATAACCTTGCATAAAATTGGGAAGGTTTTTTACTAAATTGAGGATACGAGCTTCTTTTCGAGGGCTTCGGAAGCATTCAAATTCTATTTCGCCAATACGTGCAGTAAACTTCTCAAAAAAGACACATTTAATGATTTTTGTCATTCCTGAACGTAAATCAATTGAACGCTTAACCCAAAATTTTTCTTCATCATCAAGTCCAAAACGCCCTTCTTTCGCATTATGGCGAATCAGAAAGGGATTTCCATCAAGGATAACAATATCACCATATTCGATACGGCAAAAATCGGTTGTATCTTTGTACACTTTAAAGCGCTGACCCGGCTTTTGAGATAACCATTTGAAAGTGAGTTCTTGTAGTGATTCTTGAGAAAAATCTGAGGATGTCATGATAAAATCCAATTATAAAAGATTCAGCTATGTTGCCTGTGCAGGATCGTCTGCACTGTATTTGGCAGTATAACAACTTTCGAGCTGTCTGTCCCCGTCTTCACTCCCCTTACGATGCTTCCAGATAGAAAATGCCGGTGGACCGCCCGCGTTCCAGGAATGCTTTGGCGTCCAACAGGGAGAAACACTGAATTTGTTTGGCAATGAATCCCGTCCAACCCGTCTGATGACTGGCGCCCAACCCGGTGCTGATGACTCCGTCGAAATGGCGCCATTGATCCGTCCCCACCCAGTTGGGGAGGAGGGCGGCCTCGATGTGGTGCACGATGCTCTGTTCTTCAGGTTTGACTGAATAGGTCCCGTAGTAGGCGGTATATCCGCCGAACGCCGCCCGCACTTCGGCCTCGGACGTTACAAGGGGGTCATCCGAGGCAAACCGGGGACGGTTGGGGTTCATGAGTTGTACCGCCATACGCCCATCCGGTTCATAGATGAGCCTTCCCCGGGCATCCTTGCCGAAGGGACAAGCCGTCTGCCCGCTTGCGTCCTGAATGTGAAAGGATATGAGTTTCCAGGAACCGACCAGTGTGAAGATAACTTCCCTGCTCATGCTGAGAATCCTTCCCTTCGCCGCCTCGGTATCGAAATGGGACTCACCCGTCATCGGCTTTATGAACCCCTGTATTCAGTCGTCAACCTCGACGTCCTCGATGAACGGTGTGTTTTTCGGTCCATTCTCTCTCTTGGTCGAGACCGTGATCTTGCGTTTCCCCTCCTTATCGTAGCGGTAGGTTTCGGTAATTTTGAGGCCTGTCAGGAAGTTTAAGCTCTCGACCTTTCCTGGCCCCAGCGCAGTGTCTCCGTTTTCAATATCCCTGCCGATTGAAACACACCGCCGCGTTGGGGGATCATATCGAAAACGCCACGTACCATGGGTAAATTCCCGGGAACCACTCAGCGGACTGACGATAACGACCTCTTTCTTGATCTCAACTGCCACTCCTTCCTTGACCCCGCCGCACGTCGCACACTGGAGGAGTTTTTATTGGAATCAACATGGGAACTTTATGCTGATAGGCCTGATAGGCCTCGCCAAAATCCGAGAAAAGGTCTGCCTCTTCAAGGACTGTACCGGCGCAGATCCATACGGACCAAAGCAAGTTGAAAAGAAGACGATCTGCAGTCATATCCGGACACGACCAGATCAACAGCAGCGTGAAGAGATAGAGCGGATGGCGAACCCATCGGTAGGGTCCCCGGACGACGAACGGCTGAGGTGGAAGCTGCTCTCCACGCAAATGAGCCAGGATGGCAGTGCGTCCGAATGGGTCAAATGATCGCAGGGAAATCCCACCCCAGGCAAACCCCGCCATTGCCAGAAAGAAGGTACCCCTCACCAGCCAGCGCGGAAAGTCTTGAAGCTCATACAACGAAACGGTTGAGGATTGCCAAAGCACTACCAGCGATACCAGCATCATGCCGGATACGATGGCGAAAAGGGCTCCATGGTAAGGGGGGGAGATGATTCTGGAGAGGTGGGATCGGAAGTGCTTACGAAGCATACCGCTGTGCTGCCCAAAGAACAGGAGCGAGAGCAGCCCATCCCAGGCGAACGCCGCACTCTCCGACAAGCCCAAGTGAACCATGTCCAGTGATCCTGCAAACAGGAACACCGTGAACAGGGTGAGCGATACTCCACCGGAGACGGTGGCAGTGACTATGATTAGGTTCGACGTCAAACCGGCTCGCTCTGCCATAATTTGCCCCCTATCGAGCAGCCCTGACGTTCAGCTCAAGCAGCGCCGGTGAGCTCCACGCTGCCCTGAGCGGGTAACTCGATCAGCCGCATTGTGCCAGTACAGCTCAACAAACACAAGTGTCCAACCTCGGATCATCATGCCGGCGGAAGCCGGTATCGAGGCAGTTTTTCTGGATTCCGGTTTTCACCGGAATGACACGTTGTGATTATGGTCACTTTATTCTGTGGAGCGATAGTAAGGTTTGTCCTCGCCTGGCTCGTTCAGTGGGAATTACGGCGATGTACTCTGCATGGCGAGTCGATTCATGATCCCCAAGTTCAAGAGTCGTCACGCCGAACAAGCCATTTAAGGGCAAATCAGGGCTTTACCCTCGGTACATACGAGCCAATTCAAACACCACAAGCATATTGTGCTCCTCCGCCAAAGCCACTGCCGACACCTCCGGAACGAGCGGTTTCCGGGATGAATCCAGAACCCGGCTCGATCATCCCAACGCCACATCGAGGATCATCATCACCGCAAAACCTGCCATGGTTGCCATGGTTACCAGATCGATGTTGGCCTCGTTCCTCTGAGATTCCGGGATCAGCTCCTCGACTACCACAAAGATCATGGCTCCGGCCGCAAAGCAGAGCGCATAGGGCAGAATGCTTTGCATCTGCAGGACAAAGAGGGCCCCGAATACCCCGGCAACGGGTTCCACCATGCCTGAAGCCTGGCCCAGGAGGAAGCTTTTCATCCGCCCCATCCCTTCTCGCCGCAACGGCATGGATACCGCCGTTCCCTCCGGGAAATTCTGGAGGCCGATCCCTATTGCCAGAGCCACGGCGCCGCCGAGGGTCGCCGAGGAAAGATGCGCCGCCGCCGCGCCGAAAGCCACACCGACCGCAAGGCCTTCGGGGATATTGTGAAGCGTGATGGCGAGGACCAGAAGCGTACTTCGCTGCCAGGACGTCTTTATGCCCTCGACCTGCCCCATGGCCAGGCCGGGATGAAGATGCGGCAGGAGAAGATCGGTCAGCCGCATGAAGATGCCGCCGCCCATGAACCCGATGACGGCCGTAAGCCAGGGAAGGTGGCCCATCTCCCGGGCCATTTCGATACCCGGTGCGAGAAGGGACCAAAAGCTGGCAGCAATCATCACGCCGGCAGCAAAGCCGAGCATGGAATCCATGAGCCTGGGGTTGAGGGTCCTGGTCACAAACACAAGCGCCGCCCCTGCAGCCGTCACACCCCACGTGAAGAGCGTGGCGACCAGAGCCTGCTCAATGGGATCGTACCGTTGAAGGAAGTCCATCATCCTGGGTCCTGTCTTTATGCCGGTCAAACGGCAAGTCCACCGACTGCAAGGGAAGCCGAGGCCCCGACCGGCTCAACTTCTTCTTGCCCGGACCATGCCCATTTTCCATGGCAACATGGCCACCCTATGCACAGCTGCACCCAATAAAGTACCCGTTAACCTTGTCGTCAATCCGGCGGAAGCCAGCCGGCAGCTAGAAAGACTCCGGATGCCGGTGGTTACCGGCATGACGGAGTGGCCTGTGGAAACCTGTTTCCATGGTGCTGTCCCGAGGTCCAAAATACCGCTGCAGACCGGGTGAGTGAAAGGTAAACTCACCCATTTCGTTGGAGTCGACGCCCTGTCCGCTGCTGGGTCACGACGGGGGTTTCCCAACGTCGACGAAGATGGGGTTGGAGTAGAACCAGAGGTCCCGGTAGGCTTTGGCGGCGGCGTTGGGGGCGGTGAGGTCGTCCGGGAGGGGGTTGCCCTCGGCGTCGGTTTCGTTGATGCAGGAAGGGGCGAGGTTGGTGCCGCGGAGCCGGAAGTACATGGGCTGCCGGGCGCCCGCCAGTTTGAAGGAGAGGGAGGTCCAGCCGTCTTTGCCCGGTTTTGGGCCGCGGGTTTCGAACCGTTTGAGCACCCGGGTCGTCTCATTGGTTTCTTTCTCGTATTCGGGAGTACCGGGATCGGCCTTGCCTTTGATGTCGCCGGCAATGAGGTCGATATGGTCGACTGCGACGGGGTCCCCGTGATGGTTCAGGGAGGGGCTCTTGTAGCGGATAGTCAAGGTCACCGGCTGCCCCTTCCTGACCGTGAGGCTTTGGCCCATGGTCGCCTGAGACGATCCCGCCGTGGCTCGGAAATCGAGGACCCGGATGAGGTCGCCAAAAACCGCAAACGAATTCCCCGAGCGCAGGCCGTCGACCAGGGCACGATAATCCCGGCCGCGGACGAGGGTGCAGGATTTGGCGTATTCTCCCGGCCAGAATCCGCTCCGGGTTTGGTGGAAATCGGAGTTGGCGAACACCCAGAACCGGCGCCCTTCGCCCAGGAGCGCATCCCAGAGGCCGCCAACCTTCGCGACCATGTAGTCCGCCCCGCCATAGGTGCGCGCTTTGGCGGTAAGGTCGGGGCCGTCCCCGTCTTTGAGCGGTCCCCTGGCATACCCCCCCCGGTAAGCCGCGTTTTGGTGCCCTGGAAGGCCCTCGAAGCCGAAGGCGACCTCGGGCGCCGCATTGTTGAAATCGCGCAAGTCGGTGGCCGAGTATTTTATGTTCCGGGAGGGATGGTTGAGGATCACATAGCTCGTTTTGGGATAATGGTCTTTGAGCCAGGTGAGCGCGGCCAGCGCATCCTGGTGGGTGGCATGCCGCTTTTCGAGCCCTTCATGGACCCGGCTGGTATCATTGTCGGCCGCATCGAAACAGTATTCGAAGGTGCTGATGGCCACCGGTTCATCGGCAACGATCCCCACACTGGCATGCTCGTGGGCGGGGACATTCCATTCGAGCCCCTGGACAATGAGCTTTTGCGGATATTTGAGCCGCAGCTCCTGAACCGCCGGATACGAATAGAAGCTCAGGGTGAGCCACCGCCACACCGGCCCCGGAAAACGCCCGCCCCGAGGATCGTTCCGTGATGTTCCCCCGTGTTCCGAATTGGCCATCCAGTCCAGTCCGTAGCGCTCAAAACCCTGCCGGACAACCTCCTCAAGGGTGTAATTGCCGTCGGTCAACCAGGTGTGGGAGTGGAAATCCCCGCACATCCAGCGGCCGCTCCCGGCAGCCTTGGCGTCACCGCCCACAGCGAAGGCCACGCCCAGAAGGATCACGCCGACAAGAACTCCGGCCCTCTCGGGCAGTCTCATGGGCCCAAGCACCATGCAATGTCCTCTCAGGAAGCTGCCAGGCTCTTGTGATGGTTGTCGCCCGGGGTGCGCTTCCTTGGGGCCGTCCAAAAATAATCGGCACTCATTTTGACCACATCTTCATCTACGAAGTCACAGAAAGTAATCATTTCGTGCCCTTCGTGGCAAAAGAAAGGGGTTAATTGGGGACAACCACCCACCGGCAGCAGTACCGGCCTCCCCCCACCTTTGAAGCTTTGGCACCCACCTCCACGATCAAAAGAAAAAGCATGGAAAACCAGAACAACAAACCGAGCAACCGGACAGTTCGGGAAAAAAACCATGATGCGATCTTCATCCTGTATGCCTTTCCCGCGCGCAGCGCAACTCACCCCACCACCGTCCCCGATGCGGCCATCCAAGCCCCTCGCAATGAGCAAAACCTGAGTCCACAACATATAGCATCTCTGGCACCTCCGGCTCAAACAAAATGCCCGCAACCCCCTCGTCGCCTTGGTCGCCATCAGCTTTTCAGCCTTTTGTGAAAAGCTTATTCTTGCCTATGAACCTCGCGCAGCGACGCTCCGACACCAATCGAAGGCGCAGCTGGTTATGGTTCGGATCGGAGAACGCGCTTTCGACGAAAGGATTTGACACAAAAGTTCGACATGATGCAAGCTGAGAGTCGAAGAGCAAGCCTTGTCGATAGATGGATCCAGAGCAGCTGATCGATGGCAGTATGCTTATTTTTCCGGCGTCTCTGACTCTGATGCCGTCTTGGGCTCCCTGGCCTAATGGGTGAAGCAGCGCCAGGAGTCCGGTATGCGAAAAACTCATTGAAGACGAGGAGACCTCATGGGCGTGACCGCTCGCGATGTGATGGAAACAGATTTCCATACGGTTCGTCCGGAGAGCACCATTGCGGAGGCGGTGAAGGCTTTCAAGCAAGCGAGCGAGCATCGCCGCCAAAAGGTTTTCGGCTTGATGGTAACGGATGATCGGGGCCTGCTGGTGGGCATGCTCTCGTTGTATGACATGTTGCTCCTCATGCGTCCGAAAAACATTCACATCTGGGGGGAAATGAGCGATATCGATGTTACGGGATTCATTGAGGAAGCGTGCCGCCGGGCTCGAGCTATCCGGGTAGGCGATGTGATGACGGAAGATGTCATAACCATCACACCGGACACCCATCTTCTCATGATCGTGGACATTATGATCAAAAAGCATATTCGTCGTCTGCCCGTGGTTGATGGGGGCAAAGTGATCGGCATCGTCTATACTTCAACCATTTTCTATGAATTGATGGAAAAACTTGCGGGTTAGGGCAAGACCGACCGCCAGGGAAAAGCATGTCAATCATCGAACGTGAAAGCGCCCTAAGCGGCTTGACCGTGCGCCAGGCCATGCGCAAGCTTATTTGCCGCCTGAGCAGGGACGCCCTGATCCAGCAGGCCATCAGGCATACCATCAAGTATAAGGTCAATGCCGTGTTGATCCATAATGAGAAGGATGAAGCCATAGGGGTCGTCACTAAGGTCAACATCCTCGGTGGGTATTACGCCGGCTTGCCCATTACGGCTCCCCTGGATGCCATCATGGTTGCCCCGCCCGTCTTCTGTCAGGTGGAGAACTCCCTGGATGCCGTTCTGGACCTCATGCGCAGGGCCGCGGTTCAGCGCCTCTATGTGATCGGAGAAGAACCTCGCAAGGTGATCGGGGTGCTCGCTTATGCGGACATTCTGGGGATGCTCTACAAGTATTGTCACCAGTGTGATCGCAGAACGCTTCGGGAGACAGAGTCCGACTGCCCCAAAAAGGTTGCGGACCAGTTCAGGGTCTGTGAACTCATGAACCCCGCCTTTCGGGTTCACGGAGAACGTGAGAACCTGATGCAGGTCATGGAGAGTATGTCGGCTCACAATTTGCGAACGGTCCTGATCAAAGGTAAAGAGGGCCTTCCCCTGGGAGTTGTGACCGCCACGGATCTGATCCTTGCCTATATGCATGGGGTTCCCTCCAGCGCGCCCGCAGAGTCGGTGATGAGCACCCCGGCGCGCTCGTGTGACTACGGCGAACCCTTGATCGAAGCCGTCAAGAGGATGATCTTCTACGATCTGGACAGCCTGTACGTTCACAAGGACGGACCCTCGAACATTGTGGGTGTAGTGACCCTGGCTGATGTTGCCCGGGTTCGCTCCGGTTCCTGCCGCGCCTGCATGATCAGCAGAATCGACTTGAATGAGTAGGGAGGTCGTCAAGTTCATGCTGCGTAGCCTGATGAGCTGTCTTTTGGTTCTGACAAGCCTGGGAGCCTGTGCTACCCTTCCCCAAGCTAATCCCAAGACTGAGGCTAAACTGCGGGAAGCCAATGCGGCACTGTACGCCTTGAGTGCTGATATCCATGCTTTCTATGAATCCCTCGAACCCCTCCTTCGGGATATCAGGACGCTCTCCGAGCACCCGGGCTGGCGCGATATGGAGGTCCTCATCACTGCCGGAGAGGCAACCCCGGGTGACGAACAGGAAATTCCTCTTGATCGTGAACGTAAAAAAGCGCTTTCCGACTGGACAGCGAAATGGGGGGACTCCGGGGACAGATTGTTCGCTCAGTATCAAGCCCTGGCCGATCGCTGCAGCATCTCCGAAGCGCGACGGATTGGCCTGATTGGACGCCTGGTGTCCATGCAGGCAGGGTACCTGGAAATCACCTTCCTGGAGCTGTCAGCCAACCGCGAATCCCAGGCCGAAGCTATCTTCAGCACCGTCGAAGCACTGAGCAAAACACAGGAAGAACTCGACTCCTACACTCCGGATGCCCTCGGCCTCTACCAGGTAGCCTCCAGCCCGTGACCCAGGTCCTTGCGGCGCTGCCGGCGAGCCCTATCGATTGAACATTTTGCGCCAGACCCCGAGACGCTTTTCCAAACTCTCGCGGGAGTCGCCTCGATGCTTGGAAGCGAAGTGGAGGTAGGCGCAGATGGCCGGAAGCTTCATATTGGCCGCTTCCCCGTAGAACTCATCGATGCCCTTCACAACATCCCCTACGGTGAGGTTCGCAGGGATGCTCAAGGCGTGGTACACGGAATCGAGATCAGCTTTTTTCCAGCTCTCCGAAGCAGACCAAAACAGTGTAATCCCGTCAAACAAACCACACACGAAGCCCAGCTTGCCGGAATAGTCGAGTTTTTCCCACGAACGCCCATTGACCCAGTTCTTTTCCAGAAACTTGCTGACGAGCTTCTCATCACCCGTGACGGCATGCCCCGTTGACAGGCCAATAACAAGAACACCGGCGAAAACCAGAAGGATTGAAAGCCCCAAGCTTGCCCAGGTCCCTCGAGAGGAGGTCTCTTCTCTATTGGTTCTTTTCTTCATGACCGTGTTCTCGGTTGAATATAGGCCTCATCTTCAGTCTTTCCCCTACCGCCTGGAAACCTCAAAAACCAAGCGGGAAGGGTGTCCCGGAACTGCGAAATCCTGCCGCATGGCACCCAAGCAATGCTCCTTGGGGAAGCACGAAACACGATGAGAAAGCAGAAAAGACGCAAGACCTTGTTCAAACTACCAGAAATGCAGCGGAATTGCAAATGGGACCAAAGGAAAGAAAAATTTCGAGCATATTATCTAGACTCTTCCAAATTATTGACTCATATGTTATATTGATTTTGGAAAGAACATCTTTCCTCCTCCAGAGAGAGCCAGGTCTCCCCCTCCTTCCTGGCTCTCTCTTTCTTTTTGGGCTTGGTGCTCGATCCAAACAAGGCTTGCTTCCCCGTCTTTTTTCCACTTGAGACGCAAGGCTTGGCGAACGCCGACTTCTCAGAGCTCGTTTCTCCAGGGGCCACCTCTCAACAAGGGGTTTCGCAGGCTCATCTCCCTCAAAATGGAATGAGCGATCCGTTGCTGCCGTGCGCCATAGAATTTGATGTAATGGTGGGCAGGAACTGTTTCATAACCTCGAAGGAGTTTGTGCTCGCCTCCAAAGCCTGGATCCATCATGGTCATCCCCTGCTCGATGGCATACTCTATGGGGCGATAATAACAGGTGGCAAAATGCAGGAACGGGATTTCTTCAAAGCATCCCCAATAGCGACCATAGAAGGTCTTTCCCTTGACGTAAAACAAGGCCATGGCAACTCTTCTTGAGTCCTGTTCGGCAACTGCGAAAGTGCTGCGATGTCTGAAGCTGTCGGCTAACAAACCAAAAAACCGATCATTCAGAAACGGGACGATGCGACTCCCCATATGCTTGCTCCAGGTTTTCCCATACAACTGATAGACCGAATCGTAGTATTCCGATGGAGCGTCTTCGCCGGAAACCATCCGGATCGCGATTCCCTGAGCACGAATTTCCCGCCATTCCCGCCTGATTTTGGTCCTTCGGCTCGACTTGAGCGAGCCCAGGTAATCCTCAAAATGGGCGTAATTGCGATTGAACCACAGAGAATACTCCGTTTGCAGGTGGATGTATCCCTTCTCCCGCAGCAGTGTGTGGAGTTGTGGCTGCGCAGAAGCCACAAAATACAGACGTGATGTAGTCAGCCGCTGGCTTTCACAATAGGTGTCAAGGTAGTCGAGGAGGGACCTAAGAGCCGGCATCGGTTCCACGGTCGAACTGTGGAGGAACTGATAAGCGGGCACCGGGGTAAAGGGAATCGTACCGACCACACCGACGTTGAAAGGAATCCCCGTCACGTTGCTCATCAACTCCAGCAGACCTCCGTCGCCAAATTCTACCCATGCCCGCTCCCGCTCGTAAAGGGGCGCCAAAGCAATGGGCTGATGGTCCTGATAGGCAACAAGGTGGCACGGCCGATATCCCTTCCGTTCGGAAACCGCTCCCGACGCTTCCAGGGCATGAAAGTACTCCCATTCCATCATCGGGTTTGCTGCAAGGGCAAGACGGTTCCAGGCCTCCTGGCCCACAGCTTCGGCACTGGAGTAGGTCTTGAATTGAATCGCCATCATTTCCTTTCTAATTACCTCGCAACGATCGTCCACCACGGTTAACTATCCCATTATATCCCCCGATGCGCAAAACGCGAACAAGGGAAACGACCTCTTCGGTTACCGGCCCTTCACCTGCTCACACGACTTTGACTTTGGCTTGAATACTGTGGTAAGCCAGCACTGGATCATCGCTTTCAGCGCTTTGCCGGTTGGCTCTCTGAAGACCATCCACAAACCACGGCAAATCCAATGAGAGTGTTTGTGTGCAAAACAGCACCGGCTGTTCAACCTTTTTCACCAGCCGTAGGAGTCGGACCATGATTTCTCCCGAGATTCTCAAAGTCATTGATAAACATCGACAACGCTATGTAAACGAACTTCTCGATTTTCTCACTATTCCCAGTATAAGCACCTATTCCCACCATGCCCGCGATATAGAGAAGGCTGCGGCATGGGTTCTCCAACAACTGCAGGGCCTTGGCTTTGACGCCAGAATCTATGGGACACAACGCCATCCCGTAGTCTTTGGCGAGAGGTTTGGGGCCAGGGATCGCCCCACGCTCCTGATCTACGGTCATTACGACGTGCAACCGCCGGAACCCCTCGAAGAATGGCTGACTCCGCCCTTTGTCCCGAGCATTCGGGACGGTTCGGTTTATGCCCGCGGTGCCACCGACGACAAAGGGCAGTTCTTCACCTATTTGAAGGCACTCGAAGCTGTCCTGAGCGTGGAAAAAGCCCTCCCCATGAACGTCAAGATTCTCGTTGAGGGCGAAGAGGAGATCGGCAGTCCCAGCATGGCGTCTTTTCTTCAGGAGCACCGCCGGGAACTGCGGGCCGACATTGTTGCCCTTTCAGATGGTTCCCAGTTTGCGCGAGGCATTCCGGCCATAACTTACGGTTTAAGGGGACTCGCCTACTTCCAGGTGGATCTCCAGGGTCCCCGCTTTGACCTGCATTCAGGAGGCTTTGGGGGGCTGATCGCCAATCCCGTCCAGGTCCTCGCCGAGATTCTGGCGAAACTCAAGCACCCCGACGAGCGCGTCGCCATCCCCGGCTTCTATGACGAAGTCGAAACGCTTCAACTGTGGGAGCGCAAAGAAATGGCAGCCCTGCCTTTCGATGAGGATGGCTTGAGAGCCTATCTCGGCGTTGGGCAACTGGTTGGAGAACCGGGCTACAGCGTGCTGGAACGTAAGTCCGCCCGCCCGACCCTGGATGTTAACGGCATCTGGGGAGGCTTTTCCGGAGAGGGAGCAAAAACGATCATTCCGGCCAAAGCGGGGGCCAAGGTGAGCATGCGCCTGGTGCCCAGACAGCGGCCCGAAAAGATCAAACGGCTCTTCCGCGACTTCGTCGCGACCCTCACCCCACCTGCTATGAAGCTCGAGATAACGGACCTGTACGGATCTGACCCGGTGCTGGTAGCACGCGAGGAACCGTGCGTTCAGGCCGCTGCCCGCGCGATCGAGATCGGGTTTGGCAAGGCACCGGTGTTCATCCGGGAAGGGGGTTCCATACCCATTGTCAACCTCCTGAAGGAATCTCTGGGTCTGGAGAAGATTCTTTTACTGGGCTGGGGCAGCCCTGACGACGGTGCCCATTCCCCCAACGAACGCTTTTGCCTGGACTCTTTCCACCGCGGTATCCGCTCGGTTGCCGCTCTTCTCTATGAACTGGCGGGCGGGTGAGGGATGGAAAGAGGCACGTCTTCAGCGGCCCTCTTGGGGGAACCGCCCATCGCTCCGCCCCAGGACCTTCCTGGCAGCCTCCGCCAGTTCGCTGAAGACAAAAGGCTTTTGCATCAACTCCCGGACCCCGGCCTCCTTCATCCGCTGTTCATCGATCGTCTCGGCATATCCTGAGTAGAGGATAATCGGGATGTCCGGGCGGATTTCCAACAGGGCAACGGCAAGATCAGATCCGGTCATCTTGGGCATGGTCTGATCGGTAATGATCAGGTCAAAACCCTCCGGCTGCCCCCGAAAGCATTCGAGTGCATCGATACTGCTGTTCTTGCTGGTAACCCTGTAGCCAAGGTGCTCGAGCATCTGCCTTCCAATGCTGAGCAGGATGTCTTCGTCGTCCACAAGCAAAATCCGCCCGTGTTTCCCCCCTGGACCGGGGACTCAACCGGAGCAACTTCCTGGCGGACATCATGCGCAACCATCGGGAGGAAGACATGGAAAGTGCTTCCTTTGCCCAACTCAGTCTCCACCTCCAGCCCACCCTCAAGGCTCCGCACGATCCCGTGGACCATGGCCAACCCCATCCCACTCCCCTCACCGACTGGTTTGGTGGTGAAAAACGGGTCAAATATGCGGGCAACGATGGCTTGGTCCATGCCGCAACCGTTATCCCTCACCGTGAGTTCCACATACCGACCGGGCTCCATGCCAAAACCCTGGAAGTCCCGCCGACCTTCAATGACCAGATTGCCGAGGTCCACCTCCAGGACCCCGCCGGTCCTGTGCATGGCATGCGCAGCGTTAGTGCAGAGGTTCATGAGCAACTGGTGTATCTGAATGGGATCAGCAAGGATGATTCCTGCATTCGCCATGATGTTGCTGCGAATTTCAATAGTCGACGGCAGGGTCGCCCGGAGGAGTCGGAGCACCTCCTTGATGATGACGCTGATTTGCAGAGGACGCGGTTGCTGCGGTTCCTGGCGGCTGAAGGTGAGTATTTGCCTTACCAGATCCCTGGCCCTCTTGGTGGCTTTGGTGATCTCCGCAAAGTGTTGTCTCACATCGTTTGCTTCGGGAACCCTCAGGAGCCCCATCTCCGCATTGCCGAGGATCGCGGTGAGGATGTTGTTGAAGTCATGGGCTATGCCCCCGGCCAGAGTGCCGATCGCTTCCATCTTCTGGGATTGACGCAGCTGTTCTTCCAGCTTGATCTGGTCCGTATTGTCGATAACGAAACCCTTGATTTCGGTCAGGTTTCCGTTCTCCTCAAAACTCCCGATGGCATTCTGAATGGTGCTGATGACCTGGCCATCGAGTCGTCGATAGTCTGCCATGTAGCGCTTGAGCGCCTTGCGCTCCCTGAGGAGGCTCAAAAATGCCTCTCCATCCTCTGGAGCAAGGCAAAACGAGAATAAGTTCGTGTCCAAGGCGGCATCGATTGACGGAAAGCCGAAGAGGCTCGCAAAAGCGGCATTGCAGACAAGGATCTGGCCTTCAGAAGTCGCGATAAAAAACCCCGAAAGGTCGTCATCAAAAAATCTGCGATACCTCTCCTCGCTCTCCCTCAAAGCTGCCTCGGCCCGTTTGCGTTCCATGATTTCACGGGAAAGCTGCCGATTTTTCTCTTCCACTTCTCGCCGGCTTCGTTCCTCTTGATGAAGACTTATGCGCAAGGTCAGGTTTCGCGCATAGACCTGCCACCCAAAAGCCATCGCCCCCAAAACAAAAAGGGAGGACAGGATCATCGCGAGGAGCAACTGTCCTGAAGGAGTTACTCCATGCACCTCAGCGGCGCTCATTATCCACCCGAACAAACACGAGAAGACCACCAACGCCAAGGCTGCCAACCAGGCTGTACCGTTCCACCCTTTGCCCGATAGCCTTTGCAGCGGCCTCATGGCTTTTGCCAAGATTTCCTGGGGATCTTTTTCAGTTTCCAGCCTATCCAAATTCATCCCTCGTTCCAGGGTCAGCATTTTTCCTTCCTGCCAATAAGTTCGGCAGAAATCAGCAGAAGCTAAACGGTCATTTTTCAGCACAAGGTAAATCGGTCAGTAAAAGGAGTGCACAGGGTGAATGGATGAGAGGGCTTGAAGGGGCAGGTGAAGTTCGTCGGTTTGGATCTGCCAATGATCCACACCTCCGGACATCATCGACCTGAGATTCGAAACGGGAAATAGACCGACACGGCCTTCAAGACCGAGTCGGTTTAGCGCCAACCACCAAGAGGCATCCTGCCTACCGCAAATAGAATCCCGTCGGATCAATATTTCGCAACAACGCTATTTCCTCTTCCGTGGGCAATTCGGTTTCTTTGACATCCGAGGCAACCTTCAGGTCAAAGGAACAGTTGGCGCGAATTTTTTCCACGGGCTGGCCCGGGAAGTATTCCGCCAGAACCATCTCCTTGGTCACTTCATCAAACCGATAGACCGCCATGGTGCTTACAACCACTGAGGGACCGCCACCGATCATCCCCAACTTTTCACGGGCACCGGGCCCGTCCAGATAGCCGGGAGTGGTAAGGTAGTCCACCTTCTCCACGAATCTCTTCGGATCCTGCGGCATGATGGCGAGGACACGTTTTCCTGATGTAGCCATGTCATTGGCCCCGCCACTGCCGGCAAAATAGGTAAAGGTCCCGGGACTCCTCCAACTGCCGACGCCGGTCGAGTTGATGTTCCCATACTTATCGATCTGGGCGCCACCGATGAAGGCCACATCGACCTCGCCGCGCTGCAAAAAAGCCATCGTCGCCAGCATTCCAAAGGTGGCGTCAGCGTCGGTAAAGAGCACCGGGTCGTCAACGGTAATGGCCAGGCCCGGAGGGGCGGTGGCTCGAATCGAGCCACCCTCGGTAAAAAGGATCATATTGGGAGCATGCGTAGCCATCGCAAAACTGACCACAATCAAAGGCAGGCCAACGCCGGCAAAAACCACTTCGCCATCTTTGATTTCTTTGGCACAACGCACGACCATGAGCTCGGCAAGCCGATAGGAGCTTGTCATGTGGGTATCTCCTCCGCCGCTGTTTGCGGTTTGCTGCTATCCTCTGATATACTTGTCCGTATATGGAGGCACGCCCTGCCATACCGCTGGATCGTGATAGCCATATTCAACGTCCAACTTAGGCTTAAATCCTGTCTTGGGCTTGAGGCGGTCGAGCCCCTCGCGGCCAAACATGCGAACATATTTATCAATGTAGGCCTGATGATCTTCGCAGCCATAGATCCATTCATCCAGGAATTTGGGCAGCAGGTCCGCACTTCTTTCGTATTTGCCCTGATACTGACAAAACCGAATATCAAGGCCATAGTAGCCGCGACAGGCAGAAGGATGAGCGCCCCATGGGCAGTGGACCACGGCCAGGGTCTTTAAGTAGGGAACGATGGTGCGGTCCGGGTCGCTGCGCACCACTTCGGTGTCAATGATCTCCTCCGCGGTCACGATAACCCCCCGCCGTGATCCCATAGCCCCGAACTCGTCAGTCACCCCGCGCGTCCCCCAGGCAACCACGTTGCCCAGGGGATCAACCTTCTGGGCATGGATGATGGCGACATCTGCCCGCCAGGCGCGGGCCACCGTGATCTTTTCCCCGGTAAAAGGATCCTCGATTACCTTCAAATCCTTGGTGTTGTACTTGACGATGTCGGTGCCGATGTTGCCTCGAACGGCAACAAAAGGAATACCGAGGAACCCTGCGAGCAGGGCGCTGGCAGCGCTGAAGTTGGAAAGATCGAAACGTTGGATTTCACCCGCCTGGAACGCGCGGCGAATCGCATGGGATGCTTTTACATACCAGTTCATCGCCCACGCAAGATGGACGTCTTTAACGCACCCTGCGGCGACCAGCAGATCAAGCCCGCCGACATCAGTGGAAGCACTGAGAATCGTCAGGTTCTTTCGTCTCTGCCTGATAATCTCATGGGTGAGCGCCATGGGCACCATGATCTGGAAGCCGCCATAGTACACTGAATCGCCATCCTGCACGTACCTGGACACCGCATCCTTGAGGCTCATCCGCTTGTCGGGAACCGACATATCGCCCTCCTCGGTAATGAATCCAACAACAGTAGTCGCCAACAGCTCATGGCTTGAAGGAATCCCGGTTAAGGTCCGACAAAGCCTCTTTCCATGAGTTTGTCGCAGCAGCCACGGCATGGGTAGTATTCGCGGATGTTCCTAAACCCGTTCCGTACAGTTGGATGAGGAAAGCACATTCGGGACAACTCGGTACATGCATCAAGTCTCGCACAGCAGGAAAGCATTTTCAGGAAGGTCGCATTCTTCGCGGCAACGAGGGTTGGCGACCATGGGAAGCTCCACCACAGTTTCTGAACACCCGCTCAAGAAAAGGTACATTATAGCAAAAGAATCGATTTATCTAGTGGTATTTAGAGCTTCATTCCGGGAAGATCATCTGACCAAAAAGCCGGGAAAGAACTGTTTCTTTCCCGGCCATCGGCGTCACGACTTGCGGTCAACCCTCAGGACTATTTGTCGACGATCTTCCGTTTGAGGAAGAAGCCTTCCGGGTCGCATTTGGTTTGCAGCAGCATCAGGTCATGAGCGGTGGGAATGGCCATTTCCTTGACATCCGGCGCCATGAGCAACTCGAAATCAACCATATCCTGAATGGCCTCCGGGCTCTTGCCCGGGAGGTATTCCAGGAGCATCATGCGCCGTGTGTCTTTGTCAAACCCAAAGAGCGCCTGATTGGTGATCACACGATAGGGACCCGCTCCCATAACTCCGGCTTTTTCGCGGTAGTCAGGTGAGCCATCGCCGAAGCCGATGCTGGTGATGAAGTCGACCTGCTTGACGAACCTTCTCTTTTCCAGGGCCATGATGGCAATGGTCTTTTCGCAGTTTGCGGCCATCGCCCCGGCGCCGCCGCTGCCGGGGAATCGGACTCTGGGCTTGTCATAATTCCCGCCCTCATAGGTCGAACAGATGTTGCCGTACATATCGACCTGAGCGCCACCGATAAAAGCGTAGTCGGAATAGCCCCTCTGGGTCAGCTCAAAAACCGCGCAGAGCCCCTTGGCGAAGACCGCTTTGCGGAAGGCTCTGGTGTCGCCCACGGACATCGGCATGCCCTGCTCCAGGATGGAAGCCAGCGAACCGGCCTCAAAGATCAAATTCGCGTTGGGAGCATGGGTCAACTGGGCATGCATGGCGGCAATGATGGGCAAACCCGTACCGACGAAGATGATGGTGTTGTCTTCCAATACTCTTGAGCCTGTATAGGCTATCATTTCATAGGGATTGACATCAGCTATCGATACCATATTCAGATCTCCTTTTTCCAAGTGTCCCTTGTTGTTCCGGGTCTTGTTAAGAGAGGATTATCGGTTGTTGACCATCCATCTTCCTCAGATAAGTAAGCTTTTTGTGAGGGACGATCTTGGCAATGAAGTCATCCCACGTGTCACAGCCGAAGAAGAATTCATCATAGTAAGCCTTGAGCTTGTCTTTGCTGCCCGTCTTGCGGAACTCGTCGCACAGGCTTCTGAAATACAGGAAGTGCTCCATGTCAAACCAGTACTGACCATATACTGCTCCCGGCCACGCGCCAAATTGCTGCTCACAAACGGCGTCAATCACCGGGTAGGGAATTTCCGTCATGTTCGGATAGCGGCGAATGGCCATATTGTCGATGATGGTTTCGCAGCTCATGATCGTATGGGCCGCAGCCTGAGCGATTTCGGGGCAGGTGCACAGGGCGCCGAAGATGCGGGCGTTGCCATGCATATCCGCAGCCGTCACGTGGACAATGCCGAGGTCCGGGTTACAGGCAGGAACCAGGTAGGTGTTGTCGCCGCTGAAAGGGCATTTGATCATGGCACCGCGATTGACCAGTTCCATATCGGAACCGCCGTGATCACGAACCGGGATGAAGGGAATGCCCATGGCGCCGGCTTTGAAGCGGACCGACATCCCATAGTTGGTATAGTCGTCGAGCTCAATCAGGCCGTTGCCGGCGAGATACCGCAGAATCGGAGCGATGCCGATGATCTCATATCCCCACCACGCCAACTCCGCCCGCTTGATCGAAATATGCTCGGGGTAGCAGAGCATGGCACCGGCAATCCATTCATTGCAGATGGAATTTGACTGGAAGGAAAGGGTCAGATTCTTGGCCCCCTTCTTAATGATATTCCACATCAGGGCAGTAGGAACACGGGTATTCACAAACCCACCAACCCCAATGTTTATGCCATCCTTAACATACAAGTCCACCGCTTCCTTGATGGTCATGCGCTTATCTGAAAGCCCCTTCTTCTTGGCTACAGCAGCAGCCCGCGCTTCTTTTGGGGTTACGCCCCAGTACTCGAAGTTCTCTTTCCTCTTCGCTGCCTTGTCCAGGACTTCCTTCTCAACCTTAGTCCACCCTACGATTTTCGAATGCACTCCCGTTTCCATCTGCTCACTCCTCCAGATTAGGTTTCCCTTTCCCGATGCCACCCGTCGCCTCAGTTTGCAGGTAAACTCCGGCGGTACCCCACAATTGATCCCTTCGCACCCAACGCCCTTGCCAACTTGAGAAGATGCCGTCAAAGCCTGGCATCAGATTCAGGCCCTGACGATCCGTTAGTACCCATGATTTGGACAAGCCCACCGGAGTCATATGAGCCGCTCCGGCTCACTCGGCACTTAGAAGCGCCCCGTTTGGGGCCCATAGAAAAATGCCAGAACGCTTAATATTACTGTCATCTTATCTCACCAATTCATGGTGCCTGCTTTACAATATTCTCTCCCAAATTTCAACAAAATGTGGGAGTTTTTCCCTTGGCTTCTAAAGAGGTTCTTGTCAAAAAGTTTGCCGGGGTTCAGAAATAAGTTGACACAATGAATCATTTTTTGGTAGAAGGAATCCCTCCTTAATGAATAGGGAAATATCGAAGACCCTATGAATCTCGCGCGCGAGATGTTGTATTTCTCGACCTCGACCTCGATCTCGACCTCGATCCCGGGCTGTTTGCGCTGTTGCCCGCCTGACCCTATATAAGACACCATTGGTTGTTTAGAGGACAGCAAAAAACGCACGGAATGAGTGATCATGTCCATTTTTCCCCATGATTGTGATGAATGTGGCCAGCCTGAGGAAAGCTTCAGGTTTTGTGCGGACAGATGCATGTTGCAGAGTTGCCCTGAATGCACTTTTCTCCTACAGCTCTATGGCACTGGATGCGGAAATGTCCGCGTATATTATCTATGCCGTCCATGTTATGAGAGACGCATTGCGCGGGGCTTTGTTGAGCCTTAGGAAGGAGGTGTGAGCTAACTTTCCAGAAATTGTTGGCCCTACTTTAACTTTGTATTTAATAACAAGAAAAGGAGGATTACATGGATGTCGACAAGAGGATGACGCTCAAAGATGCGGTGGCGAAATTCATCCATGATGGCGATGTAGTATACTATGGGGGCTTCCAGATCATGGTCCCCATGGCCCTGACTCACGAAATCATCAGACAGAAGAAAAGACACCTCACCACCATTGAATCCTCGACCGACGTAGGCGGTCTGGATCTTTTAGTAGGCGCCGGCTGTGTTACGGAAATTCACTCTGCCTGGATCATGAACTGGTATGTGAAAGCCCCCTATGCCCTTCGCCGGGCGTTCAATAAAGGTCATCTGAAAAGATATGACATTTCCAACTTCGGCGCTACCACCGCCATGATGGCTGGTTTCATGGGCATTCCCTTCATGCCCATCCTGGGGAATATCGGCACGGATATGATGAAACACAACCAGACCGACCTCAGAATCATTGAAGATCCTTTCACCGGCAAGAAGACAACCGTGGTGCGCGCGTGGCGAGCCGATGTGGCCGTCATCCACGCCCAGAAGGCCGACCGTCTCGGCAATGTGATATCCTATGGAACACGCGGCGTCACCGACGAGTTCGGCGCCAACGGAGCAAAGCGGGGCGTCATCGTTACGGCCGAGGAGATTGTGGAGCCGGAGGTAACCAGAACCGATCCGGACCGCGTGATTGTTCCCTACTACAAGACCCTGGCCGTTGTCCACTGCCCGTATGGCGCTCATCCCTCGGCCTGCCGCGGCTACTACGGCCTGGATATCCGCTTCAGCCAGTATCAGGGCAAATATGAGCGGCACGAAGCACTCCTGCCTCACTTCCTCGATGAATGGATTTACGGCTGCGCGGACCACGCCGCCTACATCGAAAAATATAAATCGAAATTCGGCCAGGCAGGCCTGGACCTGCTGAAACCCGTTCTCGGCTTTGCGCCGAGCCCAAAACTGGGTGTCGATTACGGTTACCATGATCCGGCATGCTGGAAGGGTGTGCCGCTGTACACGGATGACCGGCTCAAGGCTTTCGAAGAAGCGCTCGCCGCGAAAGGGGGTAAGTAATTATGGCTGATTATAAACTGACGGAACTCATGACAATCCGCTGTGCCAGAGAGATTGCAGACGGAGAGGTTGTCTTCGTGGGAGTGGGACTGCCAATTATGGTGGCCGCATATGCCTTTGCCACCCACGCCCCCAACATGATTATGTTAACCGAGGGCGGCGCCATCCGGGCGACAGCTCCTAAGGCCCTTGCGATCACCGTGGATGACCCGGCTGCTTTCCTCGGGGGCGATGCGACGTTCGGCATGCTGGCCACCATGGCCGCGCTGCAGCGCGGCGAGGTCGACGTTGCCTTCATCGGCGGCGCCCAGATCGACAAGTTCGGCAACATCAACTCGACGGGAGCAGGGGACTGGTCCAAAAAGGAAAGTTTCACCTACTTTGCCGGAAGCGGCGGCGCGAACGACATGGCGACTTCGGGGAAAAGGGTCCTTGCCATTATGCCCCAGGATAAAAAGAAGTTCGTCGAAAAATGTGAATACATTACCACTCCCGGCTTCCTCGGTGGCCCGGGAGAACGCGAGGCACTCGGCATGCAGGGCGGGGGACCGGACTGTGTGGTCAGCACCATGGGCGTCTACAGGTTCGACGAAGACACCAAGGAGATGTACCTGTCAGAGTATTTCCCAGGCCAATCGGTGGAGAAGATCAGGGATGCCTGTGCGTGGGATCTCAAGGTGTCGCCCAATGTGGTAGAAACCACTGTGCCGACCGAGGAAGAACTCAAGATCCTCAGAGGCCTTGACCCGACCGGATTCTACCTCGGATAGTTGAAGCGTAAACTTGAATTATACAATAACTGGGAGAGCGGTGTTTAAATAAACACCGCTCTTCTTATATGGGAAACTTACCTGATAAGCGTCTGTTGATTGAGGTCCTCGCAAAGAGGCCATGTCTGCATCGGCAAAAATTCCCATATCGAAAAAGTCTAAAAATAACTATGGTACAGTTGCGGAATGACCCTGCGTAAAGAATGAGAAGGTCACACGGGAAGGCGGCAACCTGGCCGTGGCAGTTTGGCTCATGAGTGTCCGCTTTTTGCCTGAAGAAAAAATAACGCGTAACGAGCATCGTTTGCAGGTGATATCATGGAGCAAAAGATCAGAACTGCTAAAATCGATGGAAAATACTTGAAATACCGGCCTTATTATGCAGGCACTGTGGGTTGTGAAAATGGCAGCCGAAATAAAATGGAGGAACGATACCTGAAATACCGGCATTATTATGCAGGCATTGATATTGTCGGCTTCGGCGGGTATGGAAAAGCTGTGTATGCCCCTCTTTTCCCCTCGTTTGATCAATGGTATAGAAGGAAATCTCTGGATGATATTCCCCCCAATTTCATGTATCTGGAGGATAGACTATATCTTACTGATCATCCAGATTACAGGCAGGAAAGGGGAGCAGTGATCAGCTTTCACATAAAAGTGATGGCCCTCAGCATGGTCGGTCTTATTATATATTACAAGAAAGATATAATTTCACGGCAAGTGTTGCAGTATATCATTTCTTATGTTTCCGAGCAGACCATATTGTACGATTATTCCGAATGCTGGTGCTTTTCGATTACCGTCAGGATGTTTGTCGATATGCTCAAGGAAGAATTTTCTCATTTCGGAAGTCTGGTGTCCGATTTGTCGATTTCTGATTTTGCCAACGAGGAAACATTGAATCCAAAACCAGAGCCAGTCATCAGTATCTTATAGGAAACAGAAAAGAGGATGAAAAGACAAAAATGGTAGATTGCCATAGGGAGGACCGGGTATGTTTGTAAAACAAATGCAGGTTGGCCATATGGCGGTATTTGCATACATTGTCGGCGATCCGGAAAGTGGCGAAGGTCTGGTCATTGATCCCGCCGCGAATGTTGATGGCATCATTCATGCGGCACGAGAAAACAACATAAATATCAAATACATCGTGAACACGCATGGCCATGTGGATCATATGACAGGGAACGCGGAAATGAAAACCAAAACGGGGGCGCAGCTTATTGTCCACAAGGATGATGCGGAACTCGTTATGTTCACCCCGCTTCCTCTCTTCAAGATGCACGGGGCTGAAAAGTCTCCCTATCCGGACATTCTTGTAAATGACGGCGATGTGATCACGGTGGGAAACGTTTCTCTGAAGGTTATTCATACCCCGGGACATACCCTCGGTGGGATTTCTCTCTATTCACAAGGATATGTTTTCACGGGAGATACCCTCTTTGTGGAGGCCGTCGGGAGAACTGATTTTCCCGGAGGATCGCGGCGGATGCTGAGCCATTCTATAATGGAAAAGCTCTTCATCCTGCCGGACGATACGATTGTGATGCCGGGGCACAATTACGGGAGGATGCCATCGTCGACCATAGGTCACGAAAAGATGCATAATCCATACCTGAAATAGAGTGTAATCAAGCCTGAAACTCAGCAGTTTATCGGGCAACCTCTATTCGAGATGAATGACATCCATTCGTCCGCTTTCTCCATCAAGATAAAGAAGCTGATCAGCGTATGCGGAGTTTCTTCCCGAAAGAAGACGGATTGCTTCAAAGGCCGCAAGGCCCCCGATAACGGCAGGAGCCGGCCCGAGAACACCCATCACCTCATCCGGCTGATCCTGTTCTTCCCCATGCCCGTAAACACTGTGCATATCCAGAAAGGACTCCGGAAGGAAGGTGCTGACTTGCCCCCACCATCCGACCGCGGCAGCATGAATGAAAGGCACCCTCATGCGCTTTGCAGTTTCCGCCAGCAGAAAACGGCCGGCAAGATCATCCAGGGCATCAATAACCAGATCCATCCCCTTAACAAAAGATTCGGCATTATTCTCGTCCATGAGAGTGGGAAACACCTCAACCTCTATCAGAGGGTTAATTGACTGGACGCGCCCTCCGGCCACCTCTGCTTTGGGGCGTGAGAGCACTTGTGTATCACACAACCACTGGCGATTGAGATTGGAGGGGACGAAAACGCCTCCATCCACCAGACGCAGCGTCCCCACTCCCGCGCGTGCCAGAAGGTTCACGAGCACCCCGCCAAGTCCCCCGCAGCCGCAGACCAGGACCCGACTCTCGCAGATGCGCCTTTGTTCGGCAAGAGTCAGGGAATGGAAGTTTTTTGCATAGCGCAGAGGAATGATTCTGCTTTGGATCGCCTCGATCTGAGCATTTCGCGGTGAAATCCGGTTGCTATGCGCCCACTCGAGGAGAGCATCATCTTCTATGACCAGTTGCGCGTCTCCCAGCTGGTCAATCGTGTAGGCCAGATCCTCCAAACAGACTCCGTCGACGGGTTCTCGTCGATCCGGATCACCGGCTCGTTTTCCCTGTACGGTTTTTTTCATAGGTTCCTCTAAATTTGATAAGAATTTGCGTGTGTGGGGAGAAAGTATACGAATGAAGGTCTTGTGTGTCAATGAATTAATGGCTATGAACTTTGTATATACCCAACATCCTCTTAAGTTCATGAGCTTCTGAAATTGCCTTATTTGTGCCATGTATTACAAATAAAGTTATTCATGTTATGTGAAAATGTGACTTAGCTTCCGTTCTACGGAATATCTGTGTTTATGTTTTTGAGGATGACGGCAGGCATGTGAAGATACCCATCCTGCCGTCTGTAAGCGATGATAAGTAAATTGCATAAGCTGTCACATCATATCTTTCAGATTTCTCTCAGATTTCTCCATCCATCTTGACTTTCACCTTTTATTCACCTAAATTGGGTAATAGATCTTTAATGGCGTGTTCTTTTTCACCGGTTCCGGTGGGAGCGGCAAGAGACAAGGATTCATATTTAAAGGAGGGTCATGGCATGGGACTGACGCCGGCACAGGAAAGAGTCTACCGGTTTGTGCGGGACACCCTGCAACAGCACGGATATTCCCCCTCTTATGAGGAAATCCGGCAGCATCTCGGCTTCCGGTCCTTGAATGCCGTTTACAAGCATTTGAAACAACTGGAACAGCGGGGCTACCTCCAGAGCCTCGGGAACAACCGGAAACGTGCCCTGGAACTGCTGCCTCTGCACTCCGGGTCGTTCTCCCTTCCCTTTTTAGGAGTTGTGGCCGCCGGCACTCCCATTGAAGCCATTGAAGTCCCGGAAGTCGTCGATGTTCCGGAAAGTCTTCTGGGAAGCGGCAACAACTTTGCCCTGCGGGTGCGGGGCGATTCCATGATCGAGGAAGGCATCCGCGAGGGAGACATCCTGATCATTACCCGGCAGGCCCATGCGGAAAGCGGGCAAACCGTGGTGGCCCTGGTGCGGGGGGAGGCCACGGTGAAAAAATTCTATCAGTACGGAGAAGAAATTGAACTCCGGCCGGCAAACAATCAAATGAACTCCCTTCGCATATCGGCCAGCGATGTGGAAATCGTGGGAACGGTAGTGGGGTTGTTGCGCCATTACCGCAAGCGGGCTGGCGGTTAGCGATTGGCATCTTGGCTTGTGGCTACTGATGGCTTTTACCTCGTAATGCTGATGAGCCGGGAACTTGTCGGACAAGCGCTCGCTAAAACCTCAACGGAAAGTCTATCAAAACTTATGGAAAGAAACATTGCCCACATCGATATTCCCGATTTCTGTGCAACTCTGGAAGAGCTGCGCCAGCCGGAATTGAAGAAGCGTCCGCTGGTGCTGGCAGAACCGGGACCACGGGCGATCACTCAAGGGGTTAACAAGGTCGCCCGCACCGAAGGCATCCACGAAGGCATGCCTCTCGGCCAGGCGCAACGGTTCTGTCGAAGGCTCCTGGTTATGCCTCCCGATGGTCGTTACTATCAGCACCAACATCAACACATCCTTGAGGCCCTGGGGCAGTTTTCACCGCTGGTAGAGGGGGCCACACCGGGGCACTATTTTGTGGACCTTACGGGCACCAGGCGATTATGGGGGCCATGCCCGGATGCGGCCTCGCGGATAAACCGTCATTTGGCTACGGAAAAAGGCCTCGAGACGCGGGTCGGGCTCGCTTCAAACAAGCTGATCAGCCAGATTGCCGCTCATTGCCTTACCCCGGGTGACCTGGGCTGCATTTTCTCCGGTGGCGAAACGGCTTTCCTCGCTCCTCTGCCGGTAATCGCGCTCCCTGGTGTAGGCTCAAAGACTTCCTCCCGTCTGCTTGATTTCAACATCGAAACCATTGGCCAGCTTGCCGCCATACCAGCAGTAGTCCTTGGCAGCGTTTTCGGCCGAATGGGTTCCCGTCTGTTGCAGCTTGCCCAGGGGCTGGACGCAACCCCCGTGCTCCCCTTCCGGAAGGTCCCCCGGCTGTGCGTGGCCCACACCCTGGAACGGGATGAAATTGACCGCGAACGCCTGGAGGCAATACTTTTTCAACAAGTGGAAGATGCGGGATGGATGCTGCGCTGTCACAATCGCTATCCGGGGCAACTGGTACTCGAAATTCGCTATGCGGACGGGGTCACCGTCCGCAACCAACGCCCACTCTCGCCAATAACCAGCCAGGTCGACCAACGCTTATTTCGCGTGGCCCGCTCGGCTTTTGACCGTCTGGTCCAGCGGCGCATCGCCATTCGTCGCCTGGTACTGGAACTCTCCGACTTTGCCATGCCCTGCCGACAGCTTTCCCTATTCCCGTGGGAAGAAGCAACCCTCGATGAAGACCAGAAAATCCAGCAAGCCCTCGATACGGTTCGCC
The DNA here is from genome assembly GCA_963783775.1 of uncultured delta proteobacterium. Taxonomy (GTDB): domain Bacteria; phylum Desulfobacterota; class Syntrophobacteria; order Syntrophobacterales; family Syntrophobacteraceae; genus JADGQM01. The sequence continues at coordinate 143,256 of CAWAOR010000004.1, forward strand.
ATCGCTTTGGCCGCCAGGCTATCTCATGGGGGAAAATAGTGGCCGGTGGTTAGGGGCGGGGGTAGGGGTGAGGGGGTTTAGTGACTGATGGTCGTGCTCGGAAAGTGGATATATGAGAGAATCCTTCGTTCACTTGCACGTTCATTCCCACTATTCAATGATGCAAGGAGTAAGCTCCGTAAAAGCCCTCTGCCAGAAAGCGGCAAAGGCCGGTTCTGAATACCTGGCCCTCACCGATACCAATGGGCTCTACGGGTTGATCCATTTCCTGGAAGCAGCCCGCCACCATGGCCTCCGCCCGATTGTCGGCGCCACGCTCCAAATCCATGCTCATGCCGGGAACAGCCCCTCGATCCCCGCCGCCCCCCCCCACTCCTCACTCCTCACTCCTCACTCCTCACGCCTCACTCCCCTCGTCATCCTGGCCAAAACTCCCAAAGGTTATGAACTGCTCACCGAATTGCTCACCCAACGCCACCTCAATGAGGATTTTTCCCTGTTTCGAGACTTCCCCGAGGCGCAAAAAGATCTTGCGGTGCTCAGCGCCAACCCGAACATCATCCAGGCCTTGCGGTCTCGGGCCGAGTGCTGGATCGAGGTGGTACCCGGGCCCGCCGGCCGCCGGGCGTTGAAGCTGGCCAGGAATCTGGGAGTTCCTCCCGTGGCCACCAATGCGGTCTATTTTGCCGACCCGGAGGATCATGCGCTGCATCGCCTGGTGCGGGCCATCGCGCTCAACCGCACCCTGAGCACCCTTCCCCCGGAAGAGGTCGTCCAACCCGGGCAATGGCTGAAAACGGCCGAGGATATGGCCAGGCATTTGCCCGATGGTCCCGAAGCCCTTGCCAACACCATGAAACTGGCCGAAACCTGCCACACCGAATGGGATCATTTTCGCACGGTTTTCCCTCACTACGAAGATCAGGCCGAAGACCATCTTGCGCTCCTCTTGGAAGAATGCCGAAAGGGGATTGGCTGGCGTTACGGGAGTAGTAATGCCGCCATTGAAAAGCGTCTCGCGGAAGAGCTGGAATTGATTCATGCCAAAGGCTATGTGGACTACTTTCTGGTGGTAGCCGACATTGTGCGGCGGCGGCCCATTCATTGCGGCCGCGGCAGTGCGGCAGCAAGCCTGGTGAGCTATCTCCTGGGGATCACGCACGTGGACCCCATCCGCCACAACCTCCTTTTTGGCCGTTTCCTCAACCCTCAACGAAAAGATCATCCCGATATCGATGTGGATTTTCCCTGGGACGAGCGCGACGCACTGCACGAGGAACTGCGACAGTATTACGGAACGGAACGCCTGGCCACGGTTGCCAATCACGTGGGCTTTGGAGCGCGGGCCGCGGTACGGGAGGTTGCCAAGGTGTATGGGATTCCGGCTGCCGAAATTAAAGAGGTCACCCGGCGGATGAGTTTTTACACGGACCCGGAAGACATTTTACGGCGGGTGGAAACCCATCCCAAGTTTCGCGGCTACCCTCTCGACCCTCCCTGGCCGGAAATCATGCAGCTCGCCACCCGCCTGGAAGCCTTGCCAAGGCATCTGGCCACCCACTGCGGAGGCGTTATTCTGGCTCCTGACCGGGTTTCCCGTTATGTGCCGGTGGAACGGAGCGCTAAAGGCATCAACATCATCCAATGGGAAAAGGATCAGTCGGAAACGGCCGGCCTGGTAAAGATCGACCTCCTGGGCAACCGCTCGCTGGCGGTGATTCGGGACTCCCTGGCCGCCATCCGGAGCAATACGGGGAAAGCCATCGACTATGCTCTCCTGAACCCGGTTGACGATCCCCCCACCCTGGATTTGCTGAGCCGCGGAGACACCATGGGGGTCTTTTACGTGGAATCTCCCGCCATGCGGCAACTGCAGCAGAGGACCGGGCGAGGTGATTTCGACCATCTGGTCATCCACTCCTCCATCATCCGGCCGGCTGCCAACCGCTTCATTCAGGAATACATCCGGCGCCTGCACGGAGCCCCCTACCAGCCGCTTCATCCCCGCCTCAAAGAACTCCTGGCGGAAACTTACGGGATTTTGGTTTATCAGGAAGACGTGGTGCGGGTGGCCATGGCCCTGGCGGGATTCACCTGGGGGGAAGCAGACGGCCTGCGCAAGGTGATCAGTAAGAAGAGCCCGGAACAGCTTGCCGACTATCACCAGCGCTTCATTGACGGATGCCGCCGGCGAAGCATCGCCGATGTGGTGGTGAAAGCGGTCTGGGAGATGTTCCTCTCGTTTTCAGGATATTCCTTCTGCAAGCCGCATTCGGCATCTTACGCCCTCGTCAGTTTCAAATCCGCCTACCTCAAAGTCCACTACCCGGCTGAATTCATGGCGGCCGTGATCAGCAACGGCGGCGGCTATTACAGCACCCTTGCCTATATTTCAGAAGCCAGACGGATGGGCATCACCGTTCTGGGACCGGACCTTAACGCGAGTGACTGGCCTTATCGGGGAGCGGGAAAAACCATCCGCATGGGGCTGCAGCAACTTCAGAACATACGCAGGGATGTCTTGCAGACCATCCTGGAGGAACGAAAAAGAAACGGGCCTTTTATGAGCCTTGAGGATTTCTTGCAGCGGGTGGAACTGACTCCGGGCGATGGCGCCGTCCTGATAAAAAGCGGTGCCCTGGACTCCTTGGCTGGAATCCCAGAGCCCAAACCTCAGGACCTGGCAGCCGAAAGCCAGCAGCTCCTCACCATGAAGCAAAAACTAAGCGCTAACAGTCCACAGAACTAAAGTGACAGCATTACGCCATAGGGCGTCATCATGCATCCGCATCGTTCGTCATTTTGGCGCAGGCAGGAATCCAGAATAATGCCCTGGATGCCCGCCTTCGCGGGCATGACGGTGGGATATCGGACACACATTTTTGTGGCGCTGTACCAAGAGCCAACAGCCAAGAGCCAACAGCCAGCTTCAACCGCCCCCAACTCCTGTGGTTTGTCGAAGCATGGCTGAACCGGAAGGCCGCCTCGCGGAATAGTGGCAAACAGACCGGCATGATGTTATCCTCTCGCTCTCGCCCGTCACTTGCCGTGCCTCCGTTAACGGATTTAACGCGCGCACGCCAATGGCAGCAGGAAATCGAGACCCTCGGGTTGGTACTTTCCGTGCATCCACTGACCATGTGGGAGGCCGTGATGTGGGCGCTGCCCTATCGCCCGGTTCCGGCATCGCAACTGGCACGGTATGTGGGAAAACGGGTTTGGGTAGCTGGCTGGCCAATTTCCCGCAAGGAAGTGATGACCAAAGCAAGGGAACCGATGGAATTCTTCTCCTTCGAAGACCAGACGGCCATCTATGAAACCGTTTTCTTTCCAAAGGCTTTCCAACGGTTCTGCCAGGAATTGAATACGGACCGGGCTTATCTTCTGTACGGGCGGGTGGAAAGTGAGTTTGGAACGGTAAGCCTGAACGTCGAGCGCGTTCGCAAGCTCAACCCTTTGTACGCGTCAGGTCCCATCAATTCCATCAATAATGGACCGCCAGCCAGATCGTTTTCTCAGCAGGGTCGGTCCATTCCACGCGATGCTTCTTATGGGCCGGAATCTTGATCCAGTCACCGGGCTTCAGAACGATCGTCTCGCAAGAACCTTCCAACAGCAGCCCAGCACTTCCCTGAAGCAAAATCACCCACTCATTTCTTTCCTGATCGTACCAGAATCCAGCTGGCGATGATTGCCCTTCCGAGATGATGCGCTCAACTTTCACCGCACCCGCCATGACTATCTCATCAAAGCGCTCTTCCAGCAGTTCAGCCGGAACCTGCGCAAAGACGTTTCCTCTTTCCATCGTCACCCAATACTGTTGAATTAAGGACTTCTGGCGGATCGACGGAACGCCAAATCCCCCCCAACCCCCCTCTACGAAAGGGGGGAGCCATTGAAAAGTCCCCCTTTGGAAAGGGGGATTTAGGGGGATTTTCTTGATTCAACAGCATTGCCCCGCCGCCTCCCCCGCGCAAAAAACTGCTCTTTCAGCCTGCCCGCCTCTTCCAGCGCAGGATCGGTCACCGAATGCCGATCCAGCCGAGACACAGGCATGATACCCATCAAGGAATTGAGCACCCAGATCGTTTCCGCCAAAAAAAGATCGGCCGTGCGGGCAGATCGCCTGACCACGCCATGCCCCTCCTCTTCCAGGATTTTCATGACCCCACGCAACGTGATGCCGGGAAGCTGGAACGGGCTGTCGGGCGTCCACCACCTCCCGTGAGTCCGCAGGAGCAGGGACCCGATCGTGGTCTCGCTGACCCTGCCCTGACAATCCAACAAGACGGCATCATCGGCGTCCTCATCCAGAGCCGCCTGTCTGGCCGCAAGGCAGTAAAGATAGTTCAACGACTTCAAACGGGACAGAGGCGGCGCAAAGCCCTCGTGAGCGATCCGCAGGCGGTAGCCCTCCCGGCGGGCAGCCGGGTGAGGAGGGGAATAGGGCCCGGCATAAACCACCAGCGTGCTTTGCCCGGTGCGCGGGAGGCCGGGCAGGGAAGAGCGCCCTCTGGTAATGACCACCTTGATGGAAGCGACTTGAGCCTCCAGGCCGTTCCTTCGTAAGAGTTCCTCGAGAACCTCGTTCCACTCGATAGTCGGAGGGAGGCTCAACCTTAAATCCTGCAGGGACTGGTGGACACGTTCCAGATGGTCGGAGAGGTAGAGCACCTGCCCTTGCTCCGCACGCATCGTCGTAAAAACACCGTCCCCGTACAGGAAGCCGCGATCAAGAGGCGAGATGCGAGCTTCATCGACGGCGAGGAAGCGCCCGTCGAGATAGACTGTTTCTATTGCCCCCGGATCAGCAGGCATCATCGATTTTCTCCAGCTTCTCCATGAGATCAAGGAGCGTGCGTGCTTTGTGAAGCGTCTCCTGATATTCCTCTTCTTCATTGGAATCGTAGACGATCCCTCCGCCTACGGAAAAATAACAGCAACTCCCATGCACCAAAGCGGTTCGGATGGCCACATTCAAATCCATGTTGCCATGTCCCCCCAGATAGCCAATGGCACCCGTATACACGTGTCGCACATGGGGTTCCAGTTCGTCAATGATTTCCATGGCCCGTATTTTTGGGCAGCCGGTGATCGACCCTCCGGGAAAGGCTGCTCTCAGGATCTTCCCGTAACTGACGCTTTCACCCAATTCTCCCGCGACCAGCGAAACGAGATGATGGACATTTTGATAGGTTTCCAGTTTCTTGTGGGCGACAACCCGGATGCTTTTAGGACGACACACGCGACCCAGATCGTTACGCAGGAGATCGACAATCATGGAGAGCTCGGCATCGTCTTTGGCACTCGTCAGAAGCTCTTCGCGCAAGGACTGGTCTTCCTCGGACGTTTTCCCCCGGGGGCGGGTGCCTTTGATGGGCCGGGTTTCCAGGCAGGATCCGCGCCGATACAGAAAACGTTCCATGGAAGTCGACAGCACCTGGTGATCACCGGCCTGGATGAAGGCGTAAAACGGCGCCGGGTTGAGGGCGAAAAGATGCCGCCAGAGCTGAAAAGGGCTCCCCTGGAGGGGGAACCGAAACCGCTGAGATAGATTCACCTGATAAACGTCACCATCACGAATATAGCGGCGCACCCGCCGTACGGCCTCGAGGTAACGCTCATGGGTGAAGTTGCTCTGCAACGGCCCGATGCGCAGGGGTGAAGGAGCGCAGACAGTTTTTCCGGGAAACCCATCCAGATCATCGGGAACCGTACCGGCGTTCCTCTTTTCGAACAAGGCCAGAGAGCGAAGGCTGCCTTGCCGACGATCATGGATCATGATGCGACGGGGAAAGAAGAGGAAAATGTCCGGCAGCTCGAGGTCATCCTCGACTGTGTGGGGTAAACGTTCGATCTGATTTTTGAGATCATAGGCAAAATAGCCCACGGCGCCACCGGCGAAGGGATGGGAATCCAGGGGAAAATCCAGGCGAAGGAGGGCAAAGATGGCGTCAAGAACCGCTAAGGGATCGGCGTTCAGCATGATCTGACGAGACTGGGCCTCGAGGTGCACTTTGTGCCCTTTGCTCCTGAAGACCAGAAAGGGATCCCAGACGGCGATTGAATGGCGGGCACAGTCCAGATTCCCCCCGCTCAGCAAGACTGCACTGACGGGCCTTTCCGCAAGGTTTCCCACCAGATTGAGAAAGGCGAGGTCATCCACGCCGGTCTCAGCGAGAATTCTAGTGGACAGCTCCATGGGGTGTTGAGGAAGCAACCGTTGGAGCTCTTTCATCGACCATCCCCCGGCCGACCATCTGCCCGGGCGCCTTCATACGCCGTCCCTGTCGTTGTCTGTTGCCTCAAGGCACCCGAATAGCTTCTGGGAAGAGGGGACGGCGCCCCCGACCACTCAGAATGGAACGCGAGAAAATTCGCGGTAAGCTCATATCCGTATTCGCTGAGAAACGATTCGGGATGGAATTGAACTCCGCAAAGAGGCCATTGCTTGTGCTGAATCGCCATGACAACGCCATCCGGAGCCTGGGCAAGGGGAAGCAAATGGGACGAACGAATGTCAATTTGCAGCGAATGGTAGCGGGCCGCCCAAATGGGCGACGGAAGCCCAAAAAAAACTCCGCAACCATTGTGGTCAATCCTCGAACGTTTGCCGTGAACGGGTTCCGGAGCCCGGAGGGTGAGCCCCTCAAAGACTTCGTTGATGGCTTGCATGCCCAGACAAACCCCCAGGATCGGGACTGTCGAAGCAAAGTGCTGGATCACCGCCTTACTGATGCCGGCATGCGCCGGATCCTTGGGGCCGGGAGAGATGCAGATCCAATCCGGGCAAAGCCGCTCAATTTGGGAAAGGGTAAGCTGGTCGTTTCGGAAGACCAGAACTTCCAGATCAAACTCATAAAAGAGCTGCACCAGGTTGTGGGTGAAGGAGTCATAATTATCAATCATCAGCATACGCATGGTCCACCTCACAAAAAAAAGCCACCCCGACTCCCTGAGTCTGGGTGGCTTTCGCCTGACATAACTCACCGCTTACCTTACACAGCTTCCTCACACTGTCAAGCTCGATATGGCATCCTTGAACTCCCCTCGTTTCATGTCGTCAAAGAAAACGGGTTATTACGGATTCGCGTGCGGAACCCGACAGGATGCTATCTCTCGGGAAAAAGCATCTTGTCCTTTTCTTCAGCGTTACTCATTTCATTTCCTCCCCGTTGTTTCGCTCAGTGCTCGCAATAAACCACATGTCGGACCTGCTCACGTTCCAGGAAGGCTGAGTTCAAGCCCGCAGGCCAATGCCAGCCGCGAGGTGATGGTGACAAGCACTTTGTACACGTGATGATCCTTTTTCTCCCTTGATCAGGCCCAGTAAATAGGATAAGCGATATTGGGAGTTTTTTAATTAATTATCAGGCAATGTCAGAGCCCCGTATGACTATGAACCGAGTCTTTGCTCCCACGCTCTTCCTCACGCCCCGCGTTGCCCCGTAGAGAGCAAGAACCGGCCCTGTATTTTTGCCGTTGTCGCAGCCCGGCTAGATGCAGCTGCCAAGTAAAAGTCATTCATTGCATAAGGAGCTTCCATCATGGCGCTCAAAACGGCACTGGAGTATCTTGAGAGCATGAAGAAACTGTCGCCCCGCGTCTATGTCGGCGGGAAATGGGTCACCAATCTGATCGAGAATCCCGTTACGCGTTCCATGGTTATGGCCAATGCTGCGATTTATGGTCTGGCCGAAGACCCTCAGAACAAAGCAGTCATGCTTGCCACTTCCCATCTGACGGGACAACCCATCAACCGCAACCTTCACGTCGCACGCAGCATTCACGACCTGGACATGCGCCAGGAGATGGCTCTCTTGACCAGCCAGACGGTTGGCACATGCAATTACCGTTGCGTCGGGTGCGATGCCCTGAACGGTCTTGCAGCGACCACCTGGGAGTTGGACCGCGATCTGGGCACGAAGTACAACGAAACCTTCAATAAGTGGCTGGCTCATGCACAGAACAACGATCTCGCCGTATCGGGCGCAATCACCGATGCCAAGGGCGACCGCAAGAAAAGACCCTCCGAGCAGGAGGAACTCGACGTCTACGTGCACCTTGTTGAAAAGCGAGCCGACGGTATCGTGGTAAGAGGATGTAAGGTAAGTCAAAGCGGCGCCATCGGTGCCCACGAGACGCTGGTCCTTCCAGGCGGTTCCTTGAGACAGGGAGAAGAAGATTTCGCGCTTGCATTTGCCGTCCCGAACGGAGCTCCAGGGCTTACCTACATCTGTCAATACAACGCCTACTCGGCGGAGCGGGAACTGCTCGGTGATGAAGCGGAGCTTGGAAACCCCGTATACGGTCAGCGCGAAACCTCGACCATGGTCTTTGACAATGTTTTCATCCCCTGGGACCGGGTGTTCCTGTGCGGGGAAACCAAGTACTGCGGGCGATTGGTGTCCCGGTTTGCGAAGACTCACCGGATGAACTGCGGGGGGGCCTGCAAGGTGGGGTTCGCCGACCTGATCATCGGTGCGACCATGTTGGCTGCCGAATATAACGGCGTGGATAAAGTCCCTCACGTTCAGGAAAAGATCATTGATATGGTCCGGTTGAGCGAGACCTCCCATGCGTGCGCCATTGCGGCGGCCATGCGCGGGAGGGAGGAACCTGAGGGGTCGGGAGTATTCCTGGCGGACGATCTCTTCGGCAACGCCGCCAAGCTCAATATCGCCAGCGGCTTCTGGGACATTATGAAGTACGCTGGAGATATCGGTGGCGGTCTGGTGGTGACCATGCCGCGACTGAAGGACCTCGAAGATCCGGAAGTTGGCCCGATGTTAAAGAAGGCCTTCAAGAGCGCCGCGCCGGCCGAAAAGCGGCTTAAGGTCGCCAAGTTCCTTCAGCACTGGTCAGCCGGGCTCCATGGTCCGGGTACCTGGCACGGTGCCGGCGCCCCCCAGACCCAGCGCTTCATGATCTCTGTCCTCACGGACTTTGAAGCCAAGAAGCAGATGGCAAAAAAGATCATGGGCATGGAGGACTGACGGAGGCAGGGGTTGAGAGGAAAGAGGCAGGTCAGGCCCTGCCTCTTTCCTGTTTCATCACCCTCTAAGAGGTCTAGATATCGAAATAAAGTTTGAACTCGTGGGGATGAGGCCGCATCCGCACGGGGTCGACTTCACTCAGGGTCTTGTATTCGATCCAGGTCTGGATCACATCTTCGGTGAAGACATCACCCTTCAACAGGAATTCATGATCGTCTTCAAGCGCTTTCAAGGCTTCGTCCAGCGATCCCGGTGTGGAAGGAACCTTGGCCAGCTCTTCCGGGCTCAGCGCATAAATGTCCTTGTCCAGAGGCTCGCCCGGATAAATGCGGTTTTCGATGCCGTCCAGGGCTGCCATCAGGAGCGCGCTGAAGGCCATGTAGCCGTTGCAGGACGGATCCGGGAAGCGCACTTCCAGGCGTTTCAGCTTCGGCGACGGCGAATACATGGGAATGCGAATGCCGGCGCTGCGGTTGCGGCTTGAATAGGCCAGGTTCACCGGCGCTTCATAGCCCGGAACCAGCCGCTTGTAGGAATTGGTGGTCGGATTGGTGATGGCGCAGATGGCCCGGGCATGCTTCAGCACCCCGCCAGCGGCAAACAGGGCCATTTCACTCAACCCGGCATACTTGTCACCGGCAAAGAGCGGTGTCCCTTCCTTCCAGATGCTCATGTGAATGTGCATGCCGGACCCATTGTCACCAAACAGGGGCTTCGGCATGAAGGTTACGGTCTTACCGTTGCGATGGGCGACATTCTTGATCACATATTTGTACCATTGCAGATTGTCTCCCATCTGAACCAGAGGGGCCGCCTTCATGTCAATTTCCGCCTGCCCTGCGGTGGCCACCTCATGGTGCTGGCACTCCACCTTGAGGCCCACCTGCTGCAGCATCAGCACCATATCGGTGCGCAGATCCTGTTGAGAATCCATGGGCGGCACGGGAAAGTAGCCTTCCTTGTGGCGCGGTTTGTAACCCAGATTGGGATTCTCCATGCGGCCACTGTTCCAGATTCCCTCCACCGAGTCGATGTAGTAATAGCCAAACTGGCAGCCGTCATCAAAGCGGATGTCATCAAAAATGAAGAATTCTGCTTCCGGTCCAAAAAAGGCGGTGTCACCGATTCCCGTAAACTTCAGATAGGCTTCGGCCTTCTGGGCGATGTACCGAGGATCCCTCGTATACCGCTGTTTGGTGACCGGGTCGACCACGTTGCAGATCATGCTCATCGTCGGAACCGCCATGAAAGGATCCATGATCGCGGTCGCCGGGTCGGGAATGATCAGCATGTCACTGGCATGAATGGGCTGCCAACCACGGATGCTCGAGCCGTCAAAACCATAACCGTTCTCAAAATCACTTTCGCCCAACTCTTCAATAGGATTGGTAAAATGCTGCCACGTGCCGACAAAATCCAGGAATTTGAAATCGATCATCTTGGCGCCTTGCTCTTTCGCGAAGGCCATTACGTCTTTCGGGGTCATCATACATCCTCCTTATGGTTTAGTTTTTTGAATGCAAAAGGGTTCGGGGAAGGTAAGGCAATTTCCTTGCCAAAGTGCACTTTTTCCTTGAGTTGCTGTCTCTTCCGGGCAAACACCTATGTCCCACGCCACCTTTCCAATTGAGGCCATGCCAGGTCCTTTATAGTCTCGTTAACAAAGTGCTACAAAAATGAACTGCCGTTCGGCGATCCACATGGTTGCCAATTTGCCTCGATGCTCTTTTCCTTCGCAGAAAGCGTAGAAGATACAAGTAGTTATGGCAATTGATGGGGCCAAATGAAAACGACACAAAATTGTTGCATCCTGCCTGAAACCGGGGAATCAGACCTTCAGGACGACTTTTCAAAAAGGATTTCAGGATGATGGCACCGCAAGAAAGAGGCTTTCATCCAGACAGCGTTCAGAATATTCATCGAATCGGATCAGTTGGCCTGTTTTTTCCAACAATTAGTATTGCATTTCTGAGGCCGAATTACCTATCATTTCTTTTTATCCAATTGAGGAAGTGACATGCATCACTTGGCCATCATCTACAAACATGATCGCCCGGAGGCTGCCGGCCTGGCGGCGGAGCTCCGGGTTTGGCTGGAAAATCTCAATGTGGCCGTCTTCTCTGCAGAGAATATCGATGTTTCGGACATTCGCTGCAGTTACCCGCGCCTCGCTATTCCCAAAACCGTGGATGCCGTGGTGGTGCTCGGGGGAGACGGTACCTTTTTGAGTGTTGCCCGCTCTCTCGAAGATCGTTCCATCCCGGTGGTAGGAGTCAACCTTGGAGGGTTGGGGTTTCTTACCGAAATCAGCAAAGCTTCGTGTTTTGAGGAGATCAAAGAAATCCTGGAAGGCCATTTCGAGATTGAGGAGCGCATGCGCCTTCAGGTGCTCATCCGGCGCGAAAAGGAATATATTTTCTCCCAGAGCGTGTTGAACGATGTCGTGATCAGCAAAGGCGTCCTGGCCCGCATCCTGGATCTCAAGACGTCAATCGATGGGCACTACCTCACCCACTACCGGGCGGACGGGCTCATCGTCTCCACTCCAACCGGCTCCACGGCCTACAACTTGTCCGCCGGGGGCCCCATTGTCTATCCGACCACCAGTGCCGTCATCCTTACGCCTATCTGCCCTTTTGCGCTCACCAACCGCCCTATCATCCTGCCTCCCGAGGTCACCATCCAGGTGGAACTGAGCGAATTGGTCGAGCATGTGACCCTTACCTGTGACGGTCAGGTCGGTTGCGCTCTGGATGCTGCCGACACGATCCTGATCTCCGTTGCCCCCACCCCCCTGAGGTTGATCAAAACGCCATCAATTCATTACTTCAGGATTTTGCGGACGAAGCTCAAGTGGGGGCAATTCTAGAAGGCTGCCGTCAGAATGCTCGCATCCATTCAGGCTTCAAGGGCACCGCTCCGCTGATGGCAGCATCGATGGCCTGCAAAGCCTGATCCTTACCGGCAGGCATCTTCACTTTGAGCGGCAGATAATTGGAGGCGTGATTGGCAAGAAAAAGGCCGCGCGTCATGTGAGTGTGACTCAGCATTTCACGCAATTCCCGCATCAACTCTCCTTGATTCAAGAGCCCGAACCGGCCTTCCTCTACCTTCCGGCCAAGTTCAGTATTGGGAAGAATCATCAACGTGAGAACTCCCACATAGGTCGGGTCCATCGCCGAAAGCACCGCCCCGGTCGCTCGGGCGTGGGCCAGAGAACGCTCCCGTCCGGCGAGGCCCAAGAGAACCGTGACGGAGAGCTTCACGCCTGCCTCACGGACTCTCCGCCCGGCTTCGATCATGCGCTCAGGAGCCGCCCCTTTTCTCACTTCAAGCAAGACCTCCGGATCACCGCTTTCCAGCCCCAGATAGACAATGCCCAATCCCAGTTCACGGAGCCTCTCCAGTTCCTGGGGCGTCTTTCGCAGAATGCTTTTGGCATTCCCATAGAGCCCCACCCGGGTGATCCAGGGCATCTCCTCACGGATCTTTGTCAGGAGCCAAATCAATTTGGTTTGCGGCAAGATCAAAGCATCACCATCGGTTAGAAAGACGCGCCGAAGAAAAGAGAGATTCCTTGCGGCATAACGGATGTCTGCAGCAACGATGGCGTCGTCTTTGAAGCGAAAACGCTCTCCCTTGTAGGCTCCGCAGAAGGTACACTTGTTGTGCGAACACCCGACGGTGACCTGCAGCAACACACTGTCAGCTTCACTGGGTGGGCGAATGATCATGCCTTCGTAATGCATTCCGTCCATATTTCAGTCTGTCCTCTCCATGCATCGGGTTCTTGCAGATTTCCCTATTACCATAGCTGGCAACAACAACATCAAGTATAGTAGAAATCCCCCACTCGAGAACAGCCCCTTTTGATGGGGCCATTCCCTGGGGGCTCGTGCAGGAGCTGTTGCCGATTCTTTTCAGCCAGAAACGTGCTTCTGGACCTCGGCTTTCGCCGGGGTGACGGGAATTGAGAGTTCTGCAGGAGCCTCCATCAATAGACTTTAGAAACTGAGTGGCATGGCACCTCCTCAAGAAAGAGTCGAGAAATGACACGAAACCTTCCTGAACTCCCCCCCGGCGCCAAATGCAGCCGCTGCCGCGCCCGCCCCACCATTCGCCTGCCCCAGCACCACGCCATTTTCTGTGAAGATTGTTTCGATCACTATTTTAACACTGCGGTCCGGCGAGCCATGAAGCAATTCCGGTTGCCCATGACTACACCGATCCTGGTGGCAGTCTCCGGCGGAAAGGATTCTCTCGCGCTGTGGCACGTTCTCCATGGCCTCGGGTACCTTACGAAAGGGCTGCACATCAACCTTGGGATTGATGGCTTTTCGGACGTTTCGCTGGCGGCTGTCCAGGCCTTCGCCCAGGAAAGAGACCTCTCCTTTGCCCACTACTCCCTGGAAGAAACCCTGGGACACGATCTCTACAAGCTCAGGAAACACGCCCGGCGCGACATGTGCTCGGTTTGCGGACTGCTCAAGCGCCAACTGCTCAACCGCCTGACGATCCGCGAGGGTTTCGCTCACCTGGCCGTAGGGCATAACCTGGACGATGAGGCAGGGCGCCTCCTCGGCAACCTGGTCCGCCACCGCGCCCAGTATCTCGGAAAACAACACCCCTTCCTGCCCTCAACCCATCCCCGCTTGCCCGCCAGGCTCAAACCGCTCTACCGCCTGGAAGCCTCCGAGATCCTGAGGTACTGTCAGCTGAAAGGCATCAACCCCGTACCCCTCAAGTGCCCTCTCTCGGAAGGCGCTACGAGCCATTTCTTCAAAGAGGCCCTGGACTTGCTGGAAAGCAAAATGCCGAGCACCAAACGGGATTTTCTCTTCACCTATCTGGACCGCAACAAACCGCACGAGGAACACCGCACCTTTGTTTCCTGCAGACGCTGCGGAGAACCCACTTATGCCGATCTATGCGGCGTGTGCAGTCTGCTGGAGAAGATTGAAGCGAGCGGGGAAAAGGCAGGGTGAAGGAACGGGAAGAGCGAATATCGAACAAGGAATTTCCAATGATGAAGTTTTCTTTTCTCACACGTCGCTGAGCGGCCATTTTGGCGGCAGTTGTGCGAGCAGGGCAGGAAGGGTGTTCACCACTTCCTGAGTGATTTCGCTCAACCCTTCGCCGTGAGCGAAATCCACTCCGGGGACGGTCAGCAACCAGGCAGGGGGGCTTTTCTCGTAAAGCAGGCGGGCATAGATCAGGATGGTAGCCGCACCGACCTGATGCCCCAGGCTTGGAGTGTTCTGGTCGGAAATGAGTGGACAAAGCTGCAGTTCCAGCCGCGCTTCACCCGGAACGGCGACTCTGGTGTCGACAAAGACGACTGCCGCCACTTCATCGGCGGCCACAGAAAGGGACACATCCGGAGTGAGCTGGTGCATCGCCAGGAGTTCGACCTCCAAGCCGCGCCCGCTCAGCTCCTCTTCCAGCATCCGGCCCAAAATTAAGCCTGCGCCGTCATCACGGCGCAGGCTGTTACCGTAAGCAATGATCAGAATCACAGAGCAGTTTCCATGATCACTCGACCATCCGTTACCCTCTTAACTTCTCATCCACCAAGGCGCCGCCGGCATCAAACACCTGGATTTGCATAGGCATCTGGCCAACCGCATGCGTGGAACAGCTCAGGCAGGGATCATACAGCCGGATCCCGTGCTCGACGCGGTTGCACAACCCTTCGGTGATCTTGTTCCCACTCATGTATGCTTTGGCGATCTGAGTGATGGTCTTGTTCATGGCCAGGTTGTTGTTGCCCGTGGCCACCAGCAGATTCACGCCGGTCAGAACGCCGGTTTCATCCACATGGTATTCATGGAAGAGCGTCCCGCGAGGCGCTTCCATAATGCCCACGCCGCGCAGTTCGTTCACCCCACCCTGACTGCGGATGTGGGTGTCGAGGATGGTCGGATCGTTGACGAGTTCCTCAATTCTCTCGAGGGAGAAGAGGATCTCGATGAGCCGGGCATAGTGGGCATGGAAGCTGCTCGTGACCGGCTTCCCGTCTTTGCCCAGGCGCCGGAAACTACGCAGCTCGCGATCGGCCCGCGGCGTTCCGGCAAAATCGCAGATGTTCAACCGGGCAACCGGTCCCACCCGGTACAGTCCGGGAACGGCGCCGTTGCCATTGCCGTAACCCAGCGGCTTGTAATAGGGGAACTTCAGGTAGCTCCACGGTTCCACCGCTTCGGCAATGATCTCAGTCCAGCGATCATTGGCCAGACCTTTTTCCAAAATCCGCCCATCGGCATCCATCACCCGCAGCAGACCGTCGTAATGCTCCAGGCCGCCTTCGGGCGTAACCAGACCGATGTAGAGGCTGGGGAAGTTGCCATAGGTTTCCACTTCACGTTCAAAGCTGCTGTAGTTGTCCTTCAGCCAGTTGAGAGCAATTTCCGTGGTCTCATAGGCTTCGGGCAACCGTGCTTTGATTTCATCAATCTGGGTCTGCAGGAGGGGTTCGCGCACACCGCCGGGGGTCGCCCAGGCGGGATGCACGCTCTTGCCCGTAACCATGCGAATGATGTCCTGACCAAACTGGCGCAGGCGGATCGCTTTGCGGCCCAGTTCAGGATTGGCCAGAATCAAGCCCACCACGTTGCGGGTGGCAGGGTCACTCTCCATCCCCAACATCAAATCCGGAGCACTGAGGTGGAAAAAGCTCAAGGCATGACTCTGCGTGTACTGGGCATGGTTGATGAGACGTCGCAGCTTTTGCGCGGTTATGGGAACCCTGGTTCCCTGGATGGCATCACACGCTTTGGCGGAAGCCAGCATGTGGCTGACCGGGCAGATCCCGCAGATGCGCATGGTGATGCCCGGCATTTCAGGAAAAGTACGCCCCACGCAGAATTTCTCGAAACCACGAAATTCCACCACATGGAACTTGACGTCGCCAACTTGGCCGGCATCGTCCAGGTGGACTGTGATCTTGGCGTGTCCTTCGATCCGAGTAACTGGTTCAATATGAATGGTCTGTGCCATACTCGTCCTTCTTCACAAACAGATTACAGGTTGGCAACCGGTCGGACTGAGGTTCCATCCGACCAACGAACCCAATTGTATACGCATTACCCGAAGCTGCGCATCTCTGGGGGCAGATCCAGAGGCTCGCCCTTGAGCAGCGTTACGAGTGCCGTCCAAATCCTCTCCGGATCAGGAGGACATCCCGGTAAATAGAGATCAACCGGGATGATCTGATGCAACGGAAGAACTTTGTCCAAAAGCACCGGCATGACGTCCAGAATGTCCTCGGCCGGAGGCGCCGCGCCGGGGCCTGCCGAGTAAACTTCTGAAATGACGTTCTTGATATCCAGGCGATTGCGCATACTCGGAACATTTCCGGTTACGGCACAATCACCAAAGCTGATCACCACCTTGCTCTTCTCACGAATATCTTTGGCTTCCTTGATGTGATCGCTGTTGCACACGGCGCCTTCCACAAGGGTTACGTCCACATTATCGGGAAATTTCTTGATGTCGGCAACAGGGCTGTACACGATGTCTACCAGGCTCACTGCGTCAATCAGCCGTTCATCGATGTCAAGAAAACTCATATGACAGCCGGCGCATCCGCCAAACCAGACAGTGGCCAACCGAACTTTGTTTTGCGTGGTCATGTCGTGACTCTCCTCTTATCTGGCCCAGTGCCACACTTTTTTGTCTCGACCGTCCAGAATCCAGATCAAGAAATCCTGCTGCTTGTGCATCTCGGAGACCGTAGCACCCTTCTTGAAGAGCGCGCCCGTAGGACAGACCTGGACACATTTGCCGCAGGCGGTACAGCTCTTGGCTTGGCCCCAAATCTGGTTCATGCCGGTAATGACGTTGCAATTGATGCCCCGGCCCATCATATCGAGGCAGTGAGCGCCTTCCACCTCATCACAGACACGGATACAGCGTGCGCATAGAATACAGCGGTTGGGGTCTTTCACATTCCGTTCATGGCTGGCATCCATGGGCAGATCCGGGCAGAGATAATCATAGCGCACATGATCCACCCCCAGTTTGGCCGCCATGGCCTGCAGCTCGCACTGGCCATTCATGACGCAAGCGGCACAGATGTGATTGCGCTCGGCCAGGAGTAGCTCAACCATCATCTTCCGATATTTTTTTAACCGTTCTGTTTGGGTCTTGACCACCATTCCTTCGGCAACCTGCGTAACGCAGGCAGCGGGTAGCCTGGGATTGCCTTCCACCTCAATCAGGCAAAGTCTACAACCACCCCGTTCGCTCAAACCTTCAAGGCAGCAAAGGGTGGGGATATTGATCCCGGCATCCTTGGCCGCGGCCAGCACACTCTTGGTTGGCAGAGCGCTGACAAGTTTATCGTCAATGGTAAGGGTGACTACCTCTGACATTATAATACCTCCGTTGGAGACATGAACAATGTATTAGCTGAGACAACACCGCAATCAGCCCTATTACGCTTTTTTGGAAAACGTGCAAACCCCGGCCGTACAATGATGGTCCTTGATGTGCGCCTCATATTCATCGCGGAAGTAGCGAAGCGTACTGTAGATGGGGTTAGGTGAGGTCTGTCCCAGACCGCAGAGGCTGGTTTCTTTCACCATGAGACACAGTTCCTCGAGCCTTGGGATGGTGTCCGGGTCTGCAGTACCGTCGGTGATCTTCTCCAGCATGCGATGCATCTGGACCGTGCCGCCCCTGCAGGGACCACACTTGCCGCAGCTCTCATCCATGCAGAATTCCATGAAGAACTTGGCCACATCGGGGATACAGCTGGTTTCATCCATGACGATCAAACCACCGGAACCCATGATCGAACCCAATTTCGCCAGGCTCTCATAGTCAATGGGCACATCCAGGAACTCCGCCGGAATACAACCACCACTGGGGCCGCCGGTTTGGGCGGCTTTGAAAGCCTTGCCATCGGGAATACCCCCACCGATGTCGTACACGATCTCACGGAGCGTCATGCCAATGGGGACCTCGATCAGGCCGGTGTTGTTGACTTTACCCGCCAGTGCGAAGATCTTCGAGCCTTTGGTCTTCTCCGTGCCGAAGCTGGCATACCAAGCCGCACCCTTGTTGATGATGGCCGAGATGTTGCCGAAAGTCTCAACGTTGTTGAGGAGGGTCGGGCTCTGCCACAATCCTTTGTGAGCAGGGTAAGGCGGGCGAGGCATAGGCTGCCCGCGACGTCCCATGACGGACTGCATCAGCGCGGTTTCTTCGCCACACACAAAGGCGCCGGCGCCCATGCGGATGTCGATACGGAAGCCGAAGGGGCTATCGAGAATGCGATTGCCCAGTAAACCTTTGCGCTCGGCCTGCCGGATGGCTTTCTCCAGCCGCTTTCCGGCCAACGGATATTCACCGCGCACGTAGATATAGCCTTGCTCGGCACCGACCGCATAGCCGGCAATCGCCATCCCTTCGAGGACGCGGTGCGGGTCGGATTCCATCAAGGTACGGTCCATGTAGGCGCCCGGGTCGCCTTCATCGCCATTGGCTACAACATACTTCTTTTCGCCGGCAGCCTTGCGGACCATGTCCCACTTGAGGCCGCTGGGAAAACCGGCACCACCGCGACCGCGAAGCCCGCTCTTGGTGATCTCCTGACAAACCTCTTCCGGGCTCATCTCGCGCAGCGCATGGGCTAATGCCGTGTAACCGCCACGGGCGACATAGGGCTCAATTCTTTCGGGATCGATCGCACCGCTGTCGGCAAGAACGATCTGCATCTGTTTGGTGAAAAAGGGAAGATCGCTGGGAAGGATGTTCTTCTCCAACGCTGGGACACTGGCCCCTTTAAAGTGCTTTTCGACAATTCCATTGGCCATGTCAGGGCTGACGTTTTCGTAAATAACGTCGGCTTTCCCTTCCGCTTTTATGGTAATCAAAGGCCCGCGACTGCAAGGACCCAGGCACCCGGTGGCAACCGTCTCCACCACAGCGTCCAACTGATCGGCTTTGATTGCCGCCACCAGTGCTTCTTGCACAGCGGTCGCGCCGGAAGAGATACACGGAGTACTCATGCAAACGAGAATTCGGCAGCGGAATTTTTGCTGCTGGTCCAGTTCAGCCTGGGCCATAGCTTGAAGTTCTTCTCGGTTCATAACGCTGTTTTCTCCTCACATTCTATCGTTTCCAGTGGATTTGGGCTCGCATAAATAGCGCCTTTCACCATTCCCATCCTCAGTTCCGTTTGAAGTCGACCGATGCACGACAAGCCACACTGCTCTCAACTTCTCGGGTCGAGATCCGGAGAACGGCTCGCTCGCGCTAGCCACCATTGCCACCAGCAATCACCTCACGCACTTTGGCCAGAGCCCCCTCTGGGGTCTCCTTACCGTGCACAACCTGATCCAGTACGACCACCGGTGCCAAGCCACAGCAACCCAGGCAGCGGGTGGCGATCAGGGTCAGTTTTTGGTCGGCAGTTGTCGACCGGCTTTTACATTGTAGGCTTCCTCGACGCTTGCGATAATATCAGCAGCCTTGCCAACGTAACAGGCGGTTCCCAGACACACGATGCAGCTGTGTTCACCCTGGGGTTTCAGCGAGAAGAAATGGTAAAAGGTGGCAACCCCATAGACCCAGCTGAACGGCAGTCTGAGCTGCCGCGCAGTGTAGGCCATGCTCTCTTCTGTCAGATAGCCAAAGGCCTCTTGCGCTGCCGTGAGCACTTCAATCAGCGCATCCTGTTGATATTGTTGTCGTTTTAAAACACGATCAATTCCCTTGTAACGGGGATCTCCCATAGGATGCGGTTTTTCAGCATCCTTCTTCTTCGGAGTCGTCTCAGACATGCTTGTTTCCTCCATGATACCAGCGCCGTCGTTTTCAATAGAAACTGCGGTTACAGAGGAGAAGTTCGATCATATCCTCCCAAAAACACAATTAGATTTTCACTACGTTTCCAACAAGTCACCCAATCGTAAATGTGATTCAACTTTGATTCCGCGTCTTTTGTCGGCACACCTCCTGGAGCTTGAAAGGGACAATGGACATCTACCCCGTGAGCCATTCACGGGCACGATCCGGAACGTTTCGCTTTCATACTTACACTGATCCCTTCATGCTGGAACCTCAAAGGGATCATTGATGCCGGCCCCGTGAGCCATTCACGGGAGCAATCCAGAACACTTTCTTTCTCGATCAATCTTGGACTTATTATGCGCTTTTCTAGTGATGCGGGAATCTATTTGGAGTCACGTAAGATGTCAAGAGAAATTATTAACAAAGTTGCCCCATAAGGTTCTACGGGCCAGAATGAGGAAAAGACCGGGGTGATCGCAGGCACTGTAGGCGGAGACGAAGGCAGGACGTTTGAGGAAATCCCTTTGCTCTTTCAGGGCAGCTCTACCGAAAGACACACGAACATTATGGTCATTTTAATGTCCGTCTCGACGCAGTCCCTGGGGCAACAACAGGCTTGGTTGGGGGAGCCAGGGGAAGGCCCGGCAGCATCATGGCGGGTGCGGCCGGGCCTTCCCATTGCGAATGAACCCCTCGCGGTCATACCGCCCCTGGTGCTCCAGGAAACCAGGGGAAGCACTAGGCGAGGGGTTCATGGGTTCAGCCGGCCCCTCTTAGCGGGCCGGCTGGAGTGAATCACACCACTCGGTATCATCTCTTCTGCCCGAAAAGATGGCTGAAGACCTATTTCTGACCCGGCGCCGGGGGGAGGCCGTCAAGCGTCGCTTTGCCGGTCCAGCTCGGACGCAGGTAAATGAACCAGTACATGCCGCCCACCATCAGGGCGCCGCCAATGATGTTGCCGATGGTTGCCGGCAAAAGATTCCGCCACAAGAAATTGCCCCAGGTGAGAATCGCTCCGCCATCTTTCAGACTCGCCACGACGGTCGCGAAGTAGGTCGGATCCAAATCCTTGATGAAGATCGCCGAGGGGATGAAATACATGTTGGCCACGCAGTGCTCGAACCCGCACGCCACGAAGGCCGAGATCGGCGGCAGGATGGAGAGGATCTTATCGGTGGTGCTGCGGGCGCTGAAGCACAGCCACACCGCCATGCAGACCAAGGCATTACAGAAGATGGCCAGAAAGAGACACTGGACCCACTCGAGACTGGTCTTGGCGATCCCGATATTGAGGGCGGCCAACCCCACGGCGCCGCCCCCGAACGTGTGCTGCTTGCCCAGGAACACAAAATAGGCGGTCACCACCGAGCCGACGAAATTACCCAGATAAACGATGACCCAGTTGCGCAGCATCGCTCCCGTCGTAATCTTCTTGTCAGCCCAGGCCATCGGCATCAAACAGTTGCCGGTGAACAGTTCCGAGCCGCCAACGACGACCATGATCAGGCCGGTGGCAAACACCAGGCCGCCGAGAAGACGCTGAATGCCATAGGGGAATCCCGTGGTGAAGGCCACATCCTTCCCGGCGCTCACCACAATCTTGCCCAAGCCGGCCCACACCGTGGTGGCGTAATTGGCCCCCATGGCAATGAAGGCCCCGGCCAGAATGGCGAGGGCGAACATCCGATAAGTCCCCAGACCGGCCTTGGCAACGCCGACGCTTTCAGCCTTTACCGCCATGTCCTTGGGTATAAGAGCGTCAATCGAAATAGTCCCATTACTCATAAAAATACCTCCTCTTGAAAAGCACGCCAGAACAGCATTGCCGCCTTCAAAGCCAGCCCCACAACACCCACTCGAACAATCACTGTGATCCGGCGGGACGGGCGCTCTCCTATCCCGAAACGCCCAGCCCGCGCTGAGCAATCGATACTTCTCAAACGCTACCCAATCTTCTCAACCTTCACCGCACAGACCTTGTATTCCGGGATCTTGGCGACCGGATCGAGAGCCGCAATGGTCAGCAGATTGGCAGCAGCTTCGCTGAAATGGAACGGGACGAAAACCGTTCCTATATCCGCAACATCACCAACGGCCACCTTGGCCTCAATCGCCCCACGACGCGATTTCACCCGGACCTTTTCGCCATCCTGGATCTTCAGCCTGGCCGCATCTTCCGAACTGATCTCAATCAGGCATTCCGGACAACGTTCATTCAGCCCCACCGACCTGCGGGTCATGGTGCCCGTATGGTACTGGTAGAGGACCCGACCCGTGATGAGCAGGAATGGATACTCCGCATCCGTAGGTTCCGCCGGCGGAATCCACTCGATGGCGTGGAACAGTCCCTTGCCGCGAACGAATTTGTCTTTGTGCAGGAACTTCGTCCCCGGATGTTCCTTCGTGGGGCAGGGCCAGTGCAGACCGCCCTTTGCCAGCCGCTGGTAGTCCATGCCGGCATAAGAAGGCGTTACCGCGCCGATCTCCGTGAAGATCGCCTCGGCATTGGGATATTCCATCTCGTAGCCCATGCGCGTTGCGATCCCGCAGATGACCTCCCAGTCGGTGCGAACATCCCCGGGGGGCTCGACCGCTTTGCGCACCATTTGCACCCGGCGCTCGGTATTGCTGAAGGTCCCGTCCTTTTCCGCAAAGCAGGCCACCGGCAGCACCACATCCGCCATTCTTCGCGGTCTCGGTCAGAAAGATGTCCTGCACCACCAGAAAATCGAGGGCTTTCAGCGCCTCTTCCACATGATGCAGGTCGGGATCGCTCATCATCGGGTTCTCACCCATGACATAGAGAGCCTTGACCTTGCCATCGATGGCGGCGTTCAGGACCTCCACAATGGTCAAGCCAACATTACCGGGAAGGGAAGCCACACCCCAGGCGTTGGCAAACTTCTCCCGCGACTTCGGGATCGTCACCGGCTGATAGGCGGGGAAAACATTGGGCAGACAGCCCATATCGCAGGCTCCCTGAACGTTATTCTGTCCACGAAGCGGATTGACTCCACCCGACTCGATGCCCACATTCCCGCACAGCATGGCCAGGTTGGCGACGCTCTTCACCCCGTCCGTCCCGTTGATGTGCTGGGTCACGCCCATGGCGTAGACGATCGATGCAGCCGGGGCTTTGGCGTAAAGCCTGGCGGCGGCGATGAGGTCATCTTTGGGGATCCCGGAGATCTTCTCAACCTTCTCGGGAGTGTAGGCAGCCACCACCTTCTTGAGTTCCTCAAATCCTTCGGTGCGCTCCGCCACGTATTCCTTGGCGTAGAGGCCCTCATTGATGATCACGTTCATCATCCCGTTGAGCCATGCCACGTCACTTCCAGGTTTCATCCGGAGCCAGATTTCGGCATGGTCCACCATGTCGATCCTTCGGGAATCGACAACGATGATCTTGGTCTTGCCATTTCTCACCGCCCGCTTCATAAACGAGGCGATGACGGGATGCATCTCGGTGGTGTTGGTTCCGGTGAGCAGAATGACGTCAGCACGTCTCAAGCTCCTCAATGGAGTTGGTCATAGCACCGCTTCCAAATGCGGCGGCCAGCCCGGCCACCGTTGAGGAGTGTCAGAGACGAGCGCAGTGATCGATATTATTGGTTCCGATCACCGCGCGGGCAAACTTGTTCAAAAGATAGTTTTCTTCGTTGGTGGCGCGGGCCGACGAGAACATCGCAATCGCATCGGGTCCGGATTTGGTCTTGATCGTTTCCAGACGTTTCGCCACCAGGTCCAGAGCCTCATCCCAGGAGGCCTCGCGGAAAGCTCCGTTTTCGGCGATCAGGGGAGTCGTGAGACGGTCGGGATGGTTGATAAAGTCGTAGCCGAACCTTCCTTTGACGCAGAGGCTCCCGTTGTTCGGTCCAGGGAGTTCCTCGCTCGAAGTGACCTTGATCACCTGGTTGTCCTTGACATGCAATTCAAGCTGGCATCCCACGCCACAGTAGGAACAGGTGGTCACCGTCTTGCTGACCTCCCACGGGACGCCCCTTGAAACGGGCCTGTTTGAAGGTCAACGCCCCGGTGGGGCAGACATTCACGCACTCGCCGCAGAAAACGCAATTGGAGTCCTTGAGCGTCGAGTGGTTGAAGGTGGTGATGATAGGAGTCGGAACCGCGGGCGGCCACATCGATCACCCCGTTCACCTGCACTTCCAGACATCCCCGCACGCATCGCCCGCAAAGCACGCACTTGTTCTGGTCACGGGTGATCATGGAGTTGGATTCGTCCTTGGGCCATGGCTTGAATTCCGACTTGATGCGGAACTGATCGATGCCGTGCTCATAGACCAGGTCCTGCAGCTCGCAGTTGCCCGTCTGCTCGCACAGCAGACAGTTGTGATCCCCGTAGGCCAGCAGCAGCTCGAGAACCGTCTTGCGGACCTGAACCACCTTTTCGGTGTGCGTATTGACGATCATGCCATCGGTGGCGGGGGTGGTGCACGTGGGGGCAGTCCGCGCATATTCTCGATCTCGACGATACACAGACGACATCCGCCGTAGGCCGGCATCTTGGGGTGGTAGCACAGGGTGGGGACATGGATGCCGTTATCCCTGAAGACTTCGAGCACCGTCTGCCCTCGCTTCCCCTGGATTTTCTTCCCCTGAAAATCCTTTCCATTTACCGTTAAGTTAATGATATCTTTATCCATTGATCCTCTCTCATCTGCTCTTTATGGTTGCGATGATCCGTTGGACAGACTCCGCTCTTTCAGTCAATGGCATTGAACCGGCACGCCACGATGCAGGACCGGCACTTGACGCATTTGTCGATATCAATCTGAGCCGGCTCCTTCTTCTTCCAGCTGACCGCATTGGTCGGGCACACCTTGGCGCAGCTCCCGCACTTGGTGCACTTCTCTTCGTTCACCTGGAACTTGATGAGATCCACACAGACCCGCGCCGGGCACTCATGCTTCAGGATGTGAGCCTCGTACTCGTCCCGGTAGTAGCGGATGGTCGAGAGCACCGGGTTGGGCGCCGTCTGCCCCAAACCGCACAATGACCCCGCCTTGACATCCTGAGCCAGCACCAGAAGCTGATCCAGATCCTCGATGGTGCCCTTCCCCTTGGAGAAGTTGGTCAGGGTCTCCAGCATGTTCTTCGTCCCCAGGCGACAGGGCACACACTTGCCGCACGATTCCTTCTGGGTGAATCCGAGGAAGAACTTCGCCATGTCCACCATGCAGGTGCTCTCGTCGGTGACGATGAGTCCACCCGAGCCCATGATCGACCCCACCTCCCCCAGATGCTCGTAGTCCATGGGAATGTCGAAATGGGCCGCCGGAATAGCACCTCCCGAGGGGCCTCCCGTCTGCGCAGCCTTGAACTTGCGCTTGTTGGGAATGCCGCCGCCGATATCCTCGATGATCGTCCTGAGCGGCGTTCCCATGGGGATTTCCACCAGACCGCTCCGAGTGATCTTGCCGGCCAGGCAGAAGACCTTCGTCCCCTTGCTCTTCTCCGCCCCGACCCCGCCGAACCAATCACCGCCCTTGTCCAGAATCACCGGCAGGTTGGCGAAGGTTTCCACGTTGTTGATATTGGTCGGTTTGCCGAAGAGCCCTTTGATCGCCGGGAAGGGCGGTCTCGGGTTGGGCATCCCGCGTCGGCCCTCGATGGAAGCCATGAGCGCCGTTTCCTCACCGCACACAAACGCACCTGCTCCCAGCTTCACCTTGATTTCGAAGTCGAATCCCGAGCCGAAAACGTTTTTCCCCAGATAGCCCCGCTCGGTCGCCTGCTTGATGGCGATGAGAACGCGCTCATAGGCCATGGGGTATTCCGCCCGCACATAGACGTAGGCCTTGGTCGCCCCGATGGCGTAACCGGCGATCAACATCCCCTCGAGCACACTGTGGGGATCGCCCTCCAGCACCGCGCGGTCCATGAAGGCTCCCGGATCGCCTTCGTCGGCGTTGCAGATGAGGTACTTCTGGTCCCCGGGCGATTTGTGGCAGAATTCCCACTTCATCCCCGTCGGAAACCCGCCGCCCCCACGGCCTCGAAGCCCGGACTTTTTCACCTCATTGATGACATCCATCTGGGTCATCTTGAAGGCTTTCTGAATCGCCTGGTAGCCCCCTACCTCGAGGTAGTTGTCGATCTCCTCGGGATTGATGAAGCCGCAGTTGCGCAAAACAATCCGCCGCTGAGGCTCGAAAAAGTCCATGTCCCTGTAGCTCAAAACCTTCTTCTTGCCCTTGGGATCCAGGAACAGCAGCCGGTCGACCACTACCCCCTTGACCAGGTCCGAGTCGATGATCTCCGGCACATCCTCCGGCGTCACATTGCAGTAAAAGGCCCCATCCGGTTCGATGATGACCGTCGGCCCCATCTGGCATAAACCATGGCAACCCGTAAACTTCACTTCCGTTTTGTCAGCTAGACCGGCCTTCTTCAACTCATCGAGAAGCGCGAAATAAATGACATCCGCCTTCTGCGACTCGCACCCGGTTCCTCGGCAAACAAGGAGCTGACGATCCTTTCCCGCTTGAATCCTAATCGCCTCTGTTTGCATTCAGAATCTCCGTAACTCGTTCGGCCTTCATTCTGCCGTATGTATTCTTGTTTACCACCATGGCCGGCGCCAACGCACAGGCGCCGATGCACGCCACCGTCTCCAAAGTCCAGACTCCGTCTTCGGTGGTCCCCCCCGCGGGCACGCCCAGCTGGGCCTGAACCTCCTCAAGCACCCGACCCCCGCCCATCACGTGGCAGGCCGTCCCCTGGCAAACCATCGCCAGGTTCTTGCCCATGGGGCTGAACTTGAACTGCGCGTAAAAAGTCGCCACCCCGTAAACTTCCACAGGATCCATGCGGCAGAATCTGCCCGCCGCCGTCATCGCTTCCGGCGGCAGGTAGCCAAACGCCCCCTGGATGTCCTGCAGGATCGGGATCAGCGCATCCCGCTTGCGATAGTGCTGGGAAAAGATCTCCTGCAATTTCTCTTGCATCGCCTACTTCCTCCCAATAACGTTTTGATATGGTAAACGAAAGAGGCCCAAAGGCCCCACTGAAGCCTGGGGGAATAAAGATATGGTGTGGTGGGCAAACGCGTGGAACGGAGGGTTTAAAACCAGGGTCAAGCCAAAATTCCGCCCTAAAGAGCAGAACGACGGAAAATGGATCGGCTGGCTGACTTCACTTGGCCAATGCACTATTGGTCGAGAAGCCCGTCTTCACAGATGAATGTTCACCTTAACACATCCTGACTTCTACTCGAAACCGAAAATTAACAGTGAACCCCAATCTCAGCTAAAGAGCATTCGCTAACGCCAAATCGAGTTGATATCTCATCACCTGACTTCTAAGGATGCCGTATTTGTACATCTTTAACTTTAACTAATCTGGGTTTATATATATGCAAATCAGCCACAATTTAACACAGCACAAAGGCACAGATAATAGATTTACGGATATACTACCACACTCAACCTATCACTGCTATTACCGCTGATAAACAGTCACCCTCTGCACCCTTTAAAATCACTACAGACCGTACAGACCGCTAAGGAGTTTACACCTTGTGAAAGACTTGTCAAGCTCTTTTATGAACTATAATTCACGAATTCTATTATGTCTATATCGACACAATAGCATTCGTGATCGTACCCTGGAGCCTGCCATTCGCTCTAGGCTCAATGCTCGCTAAGCAATTCCGAGGGCTATTCGACCCTTCTTAATATGTCATATATGACATATTACCTGTCGGTATAGAGAGCCCGCAGAGTACACTTTGATCTGCTTTTATCAGATGTTCAGAAGAATTATTTCACTCATTGAAATTGAAGATGTGTTTTATGTATAAGTTGATCCTCCTTTGCCTCCCCCAATGACAAGCTTCTCTTCTCCTTGATCCCTGAGGGCACCGAACCTCCCGACTGCCTGACAACCTTCAAAGCTGGAGCAGCCGTTTCCAACGGGTTGCCGTTGCCCAAGACAATCCGCCGCCGGGGTTCGACAAAGTCCATGTCCTTGCAGCTCAAGACCTTCTTCCTGCCCTTGGGATCCGGGAACAGCAAGTCGGGGACTCTTGCCTTTGGCAAAGATGTATGTCAGAGGTAGATAGAAAATCCTCACTGCATGCTTTCGCATTCATGCCGGGCACACTCAAGCGGCAGTGACCGGAAGGCCCGGAAAGCCGATGCGGGATTGATCGAGTCTCATCACAGGCAAATAATGGTTGTGACGCTTTAGTTGAGCCGCCATGAGGCGGGAACGTCATGGCGAGGAGAACATCATGAATCTTGACAAAGGGTCTTTTCAAAGCATTATCGACAACCTTTATGACGGCTTATATTTTGTCGATCAAGAAAGAACCATAACGTATTGGAATAAGGCCGCCGAAAAAATCTCGGGATTCGCGGCCGCCGAAGTCCTTGGCAAGTCCTGTTTTGATAATATACTCAACCACGTGGATGCAGATGGCAAGCAGCTCTGTCTCGGACGGTGCCCTCTGGAAAGAACCATTGCCGATTCAGAGCCGCGGGAAGGCGAAGTATACCTGCACCATAGAGATGGCCATAGAATACCGGTTTCTGTCCGGGTCAGCGTGCTGACCGATGACAAAGGAAAAGTGATTGGCGGCATTGAGTTATTCACCGATATCAG
The DNA here is from genome assembly GCA_963783775.1 of uncultured delta proteobacterium. Lineage (GTDB taxonomy): Bacteria > Desulfobacterota > Syntrophobacteria > Syntrophobacterales > Syntrophobacteraceae > JADGQM01. The sequence goes on from CAWAOR010000004.1 coordinate 171,677, forward strand.
CAACCATTCCGCCAATGAGCTGAGGCTTAAAGAGCTCGAAAGAATGGCTCTGCTCGACCGGCTCACTCAAATTGCAAACCGCAATCATATAGAGACCGAACTACAAATCAGGTTTGAAGAGAAGAAGCGTTACCATGTTCCTTTTGGCATTCTCTTTGTGGATATAGATCACTTCAAACAATTTAATGATACCTATGGGCATGATGTTGGCGACGAGGTCCTCAAGTATGTCGCAAAGACTCTGGTTAAGAACTCCAGACCGTTTGATCTCTATGGACGTTGGGGAGGCGAAGAATTTATCGGCATTATCCGCAATATTGATCGACAGAACCTGGAACATCTGGGCAACAGATTGAGATCTCTCGTGGAAACATCCTATATTTCCCAAGGAAATAAGCAGTTGCATGTCACCATCTCAATCGGCGCTACGCTCGTCGATGAAGGTGACACTATGGACACCCTCATAAAAAGGGCGGACATTCTTTTGTATGAGAGCAAAATGTCGGGACGCAATCGCCTGACAAGCGGGTAAGCGGATTGTGCTGCTTCATCGTACACAGTCGGAGTATCTCTCCTGCAGGCCTTCTTCCATGCGGAAGCAGTCCAGGAATAAAAGCCGGGGCTTAAGAAAGAGGTCCTACCCTTCCGGCATCCACATGCTCGACTGGAGATAGGTCGCCAGATTGACATCGTTGTTGGTGATCTTCAATTTTCGCCGGATGTGCTCCCGGTGACGGTTGACGGTAGCGACGGAAACCTTCTGGAGGTCGGCGATCTCTTTGGTCCGCAGACCACTGCGGATCATGTTGCAGATCTTGATCTCGCTCGGGGTGAGCGCATGATACTGCCGCGACAGATGCCTGGTGAAGGGGGAGGTCATTTCCTCCAACTGAGTTTTCAGCATTTCCACGTATTTTCTCTGCAGTTTCGGCAACTCCCCCATCAGGGCATGCAAGATCGGCATCAGAACTTTTTCCACGTTCGCCTGCACATTCCGGTAGATTTCCTGCTTTTCTTCCTCGATCCTTGCCAGTACGGCTCGCAGGGCCGCATTGCTTTCCTGCAGCGCTTTGCGTTCAACGGTGAGCTGCCGATTGGTCTCTTGGAGTTCCTGCTCTCCAGAAAGCCGCATGGCAATGTGGCTGATGCGCTGCGCCACCGCCTCCAGTAACGCCCGCTCCTCCCTCAAAAACGGTCCCTCATGAGCTGCCGGCCGTTCCTCCCGATAGAACACCGTAACCTCTCCCCCACGCTGATTGTAGAAAATGATCGGCGCCGTCTGCCGCCATTTGGTGACCTTGAAGTCTCGCGTTTTGAAGGTCTTACCCCGGAAAATGATGCGCGCGCAGGCAATCTCGGGATATTGCCAGGAGGGCGGAAGCAGATTCACCAGTTCCTGGAAGAGATCCTCGAGGGACTCCGGATGGCGATCAGCAAGTTGGGAGATGCCATACAGGCAGTTCAACTCCTTGATCCGCTCCCGTAAGGCAATCACAACCTTCTCGTGTTCCGTCTCATAATTTGGGGGAATGCGCCAAAAGGACGGCAACGCATCAAGAAACGGGTCGGGTTCAACAACCGGTGAGGGAAGGCCGGGACTGAGCGGTTTTTTCATGAATCATCCTGATCCGAGGATTCTGGGCTGGTAATCTATAGGTATATTATGGGCATTGTGTCTCCCCATAAAACATAGGCATTTTGGTGCATTCATTTCGCATTTACAGGAATCACATTGCCGCATAAATTCCGTCCGGTCAATCGAAACCTTATCCCAAGGAGGATTCCCATGCACCTGCCGACACTCGATGTTATCCTGGAAGGACGCCGAAGCCAGCCTCATCTCCTCATCGAGGTGCTCCAAGATGTTCAGGACGACTTTGGGTATATCCCAGAAGACACGATGAGAACGATTTCCGGAGAATTGGGCGTGCCCCTGATCGAGGTTTATCGGGTCGCATCCTTTTACAAAGCCTTTTCCCTCAGCCCCCGGGGAAAGCATCGGCTCACCGTCTGCACGGGCACTGCCTGTCATGTGCGCCACGCAAAACTGCTGCTCAACCAGGCCTCCAATCAGCTCAACGTGGAACCAGGCGGGATTACCGAAGACGGCGAATTCTCTGTGGAACACGTCAACTGCCTCGGAGCCTGCGCGCTTGGACCGATCGTGGTTTTTGACGGGATGTACCATCACCACATGAATCCGGGAAAACTCCGCGGACTCATCAACAAAGCCAACAATGGCAGCGGGGAGGATTCGTCCAATGTCTAAGATCACGACGATCAGCGAGCTGGACCGGATGCGCCAGCGCGTTCTGTCCGACCAGAAGAAGATCCAGACCACCATTACCACCTGTGCCGGCACCGGCTGTCAGGCTTCTCGCTCCCTGGCGGTAATCGAGGCGCTCAAGGCGGAGCTCTCCCAGAACGGGTATGCCAAAATATGCCGTATCCGCGCTACCGGCTGTCATGGTTTCTGCGAACAAGGGCCCATCATGGTCCTTGACCCGGGCAATATCTTCTACTGCCACATCAGCCCTGATGATGTTCCGGAGATTCTGTCCAAGACGGTCGCCCGCGGGGAGATCGTCGACCGTCTGCTATACACTGATCCGGTTTCCGGGAAGAAAGTCCAAACTGAAGCGGAAATCCCCTTTTACCAGGCCCAGGACCGTCAAATCCTGGCCATGAATCGTCAGCTCGACCCTTGTTCCATCGAGGACTACCTTGCCCTCGGAGGATACTCGGCGTTGACCGAAACCATTGATAAGGGTGATCCCGAGAAGATCATCAAAGAAATAAAAACCTCGGGCCTGCGAGGTCGGGGGGGCGGCGGGTTTCCCACGGGTCGCAAGTGGGAGGAGTGCCGGGCCGCCGCAGGGGATGAAAAATATGTCATCTGCAATGCTGATGAAGGCGATCCCGGCGCCTACATGGACCGATGTGTTCTGGAGGGAAACCCTCACCTCGTCATTGAAGGGATGATGCTTGGCGCTTATGCCATTGGTGCTCACAAGGGCTATATCTATGTTCGCAATGAATACCCGCTGGCCGTGAAACATGCCCGCATGGCCGTGGAACAGGCGCGTGCCCATGGCATTCTCGGGGAAAACATTTTGGGAACCTCGTTTTCCTTTGATGTGGAGATCGCCCGAGGCGGCGGAGCCTTTGTCTGTGGCGAGTCAACCGCTCTGATGGCCTCTCTGGAAGGCAAAGTGGGGGAACCGCGCCCGAAAGATGTCCATACCGCGCTCGAGGGGCTCTGGCAGATGCCGACCACCCTCAATAACGTGGAAACCTGGGCCAATGTGCCTTCCATTTTACGCAATGGTGCCACCTGGTTTGCCTCCAAAGGAACGAAAGGCAGCAAGGGGACCAAGATTCTTGCCCTGACAGGACATGTGAAGAACACCGGTTTGGTCGAGGTAGCGATGGGCACCCCTCTGCGGACCATTGTCTTCGATATCGGTGGAGGCGGTTCCAACGGCAGAGCCATCAAGGCAGTCCAAACGGGGGGGCCCTCGGGCGGCTGTCTGCCGGTAGCCAAATTCGATCTTCCGGTGGATTTCGATTTACTGGCCGAGGCGGGCTCGATGATTGGCTCGGGCGGCATGGTGGTGATGGATGAAAAGACCTGCATGGTTGATGTGGCCAGGTATTTCTTGACCTTCCTCCAGGATGAATCGTGCGGCAAATGCGTCCCCTGCCGTCTGGGGATTGACCGAATGCTGGAAATCATCACTGACATCGCCGAAGGCCGCGGCACCATGGCGCAGCTCGATCTCCTCAAAGATCTGGCCGAAACGGTCGGAGCAACGGCGCTCTGCGGACTGGGCAAGACCGCACCCAACCCGGTGCTTTCGACCCTGCGCTATTTCGCCGAGGAATACGAGGCCCACATCAACCACAGAATCTGTCCCGCGGGAGTCTGTCAGGCTCTGATCACTTATGCGGTGGATGCCGAAAGATGCAGCGGCTGCGGCGTATGCCAACGCAACTGTCCCACTGGGGCGATCCAGGGCACGAAAAAGGAGCCACACCGCATCGATGCCGAACGGTGCAGCAAATGTGGCATTTGTGCGAGTGAATGCAAATTTGACGCGATCTCGGTCAACTGAAGAGGTGTCCCATGATAGAATATGTAACGCTGATCATTGATGGCGCCCACGTTCAAGCCCCTCGAGGAACAAGCGTGCTCGATGCCGCCATCGAATACGGAATCTGCATCCCCCACCTGTGCCATATCCCCTCCCTTTCCGACATGGGCGCCTGCCGGTTGTGCATCGTCGAGCACGTCACCAACGGCCGCTCAAAAGTTACCACCTCGTGCACCCTCCATGCGGAAGAAGGCATGGTGATCCGAAGCAACAGCGATAAGATCAGAGGCCTGCGCCGCAACCTTGCCGAACTGCTCGTGGCCCAGGCGCCCAACTCCAGGGCCATCCAGGACATCGCCGTGCGTTGCGGTGTCAAGGAGGTTCGCTATCCTTTTAGGAATGAGAATTGTGTTTTGTGCGGCCGCTGCGTTCGTGTTTGTTCCCAGATGTGGCGAGCCGATGCCATCGGCTTCGTGGGGCGCGGGAAGGATCGCCATGTGGACTTCCCCCTGGGGGTTCGCCCTGAATTCTGCAAACGCTGCGACTCCTGCGTCCAGCTCTGCCCCATGACGATAACTCCTTGCGACGGACCGATGGAGCGGGGCAAAGAGCGCCTTTGTGGAAAATGCGAAGCGCAGCTCATGGTTTCCGAGAAGATACACGACACCTGCGTCCTTTGTGAGCTGGGCAAAGGCTTTCGCTGCGCTCGGCATGGTTTGGGGCAATAGCATTGGCGAGGGGTGAGGGGTGATGGGAACTGCAGTTAGAGGGTTTACCAGGGACGTCGATCGAAGTTGAAGAGCGATAAGGGCTGCTCACCTCTGGCTTCCCGGCAGCCTTGAAGCAGGCGATCGAGTTTTGGCAGGCGGTCTGCAGGCCCGTCACTCAGGTCCAGAAGAAAGCTTCGAAAGCCGTAGCCCCGCAAAACCGGAAGTTCATCCAGCCAGTTAACCGGACGGTCGGCGTAAATCACGCTACCGGCGCCTTTCTTCTCGAACAAATGGGTTTCCTCACGCGGCGTTCGCATGGGTTTGCCTTCAGCCAGCCCCGGTGCGAGGCGTGAGGTGAAAAGGGGGGGCCAGGAGTAGAGGCTGATAACGGGTATGGTGCTGAGAGAATCCTGCCCCAGCTGCTGCAGCTCCTCCCGGGTGATCTCGAGGGACAGGACGCTCCAGCGGCAGCCAGCCTGGGCCAACTCGGCCATGGCCGCAGGATTTCTCACGTTGAACCGGAAGCCGGCAATGAGGTTGAGGCCTTCGCGAGTTTCAAAGAAATCGAAATGGCCCCAGTTGTTGAGTTCCCACGCCCGAAAGCCCCGCTCACAGAACCAGTGGGCAGCCAGACGATAGTACTCGTCTTCCTTTTCGGCCAGGAGCGTGGGGAGCGACCAGGCAAAGCGTTGTTTTTGGTCCACACTGAACCGTTGTTTTGCCAACCGTTCCAGATTGGCCCGCGTCGCTGAGAGGATCACCCAACGAGCTGGAGATTGAAAGGCCTCGTTGAGATCTCCGGTGCGGGCGATCTTAATGATCAGGGTTTCACCGCTTTTGGCCTCGCTGGAAGCCGGGTGCGGCCACCCAAGGCGGAAGTCCGCCGGCTGTCGGAATTTCCTGCCAAAAGACTCACCGGCCGGGACTTCGTTGCGGATTCGCTGCCAGGCGCCTCCCGGCGACTTTTCCCTGGTCCCCACGCGCATGAGGCGTTCCTCCCGCCGCAGCTCCGTCTTGGCTGCCAGCAGCACCTTTTCACCGGCACGCCCGAAAGACACGGGCCGGCCCTCTTCGGAGAACACCTCGGAAACCGTGAAAGCTTGCCTTTCCTTGCCTTCGGAAGCTTCCGGGCGCATCCGGTCACCCGGGTGCAAATCATGGCGCAGGACCACCAACATCTGTTGGCCTTCCACACGCTTGATGGTACCCACCCATTGGCCGCTCGACCCGGAACGATGCGGCGACAGGATTTCCGCGCTGGGATTGTCCGCAAAATACCCCACGGTAAGACGCCGTGAAGGCGACTTCGCCAGCATATCCCGCGCTTGGAGCAAAGCATCCTTCTCGTTCTTTGGGGTTGCGTCAAGCACCAGGCGATAGGCCCGCACCACCTTCGCAATGTAGTCTGCCGATTTCATCCGCCCTTCGATCTTGAAAGCGGCAATCCGCAGGTTCTTCAGGTCGGGAAGCCGAGGCAGCAGGCACAGATCGTTGCAGGAAAGATAAAACCCCTCTTTTCGACCCTGTTTGAAGGGTAGTCGGCAGGGCTGCACGCAACGCCCCTGCAGCCCGCTGTGGCCGCCCCGGAAGCTGCTGGCCAGGCAAAGGCCGGAATAGGAATAGCAAAGCGCCCCATGGACGAAGATTTCCAGCTCCACCGTGGTCCGGGTGGCAATCTCCGTGATCTCCTTAAGATCCAGTTCCCGGGCGAGAACCACCCGCTGCGCGCCCATCCGCTCCAGCTGGTTCACGCCGGCATGGTTGTGGATCGCCATGAGCGTGCTCGCGTGAAGCCTCAAAGCAGGGAAAAACTGCCTCGACAGGAAGAAGATCCCCGGATCCTGCACAATCAGGGCGTCGACCTTCAGATCGGCGAGGGCTTGCAGCAGGTCAAGGGTGCGGGGAACATCGCCGGCCGTGAGGATGCTGTTTACGGCCACATAAATGGACACCTTGCGTTTGTGAGCAAAAGGGAGGAGTACGGCCAGCTCTTCCAGCGAAAAATTGGTTGCCGAAGCCCGCGCGCTGAGCTGCTTCAGCCCAAGGTAGACGGCGTCGGCACCATTTTCCACCGCTGCCCAAAAGCTCTCCACCTGCCCCGCCGGAGCCAGCAGCTCAGGGCACAGTTGCACCCCTTGACGTTTGTCACTAACGGATTTCAGACCGCAACTCCCTTCGAAATCGTAACCCAAAAAAATGACTACCCTCTTTCACCACGAAGAGCACGAAGGTCACGAAATGATATCTTCGTGACCTTCGTGTCCTTCGTGGTTAAAAAAAACGCCGCCCCCATCCAATATCCGAAATCCCCTCGTCCTATTTCCCGTCAAAAACCTTCTTAAAAATAGTGTCTACATGTTTGAGGTGGTATCGCAACTCGAAGACCGCATCCAGTTCTTCCCCTGTGAGATGAGCGGTCACTTCGGGATCTTGGCCGAGGCGTTCTTTGAGCTGCCCCCCCTCTTGCCAGACCGCCATGGCGTTTTTCTGCACCACCCGGTAGGCCTCTTCCCGTGTGAGCCCCTTTTTGGTGAGGGCCAGCATGGCCTGCTGGGAAAAGAGCAGCCCGCCCGTGAGGTCCAGATTGCGTTGCATATTCTCCGGGTAGACCACCAGTCGGTCAAGCAAGCGGGTCAGGCGCACCAGCATGTAGTCAAGGAGGATCGTGGAATCGGGAGCGATGATCCGTTCCACCGAAGAATGGCTGATGTCGCGCTCATGCCAGAGCGGGACATTTTCCATGGCAGCCAGCGCATTCCCGCGCAGCACCCGGGCAAGTCCGGTGAGGTTTTCCGAAGCAATGGGGTTGCGCTTGTGCGGCATGGAGGAGGAGCCCTTTTGTCCTGCGGAAAAGAACTCCTCGGCCTCACGCACCTCAGTGCGCTGCAAGTGCCTGATTTCAAGAGCGATCTTCTCAATGGAGCAACCTATCAGCGCCAGCGTGCTAAAGAATTCCGCATGGCGGTCACGCTGGAGGATCTGATTGCTGATGGGAGCGGGCTCAAGGCCCAGCTTGGCACAGACCTTCTCTTCGATAACGGGATCAATGTTCGCATAGGTTCCCACTGATCCTGAAAGCATCCCCACCCGAACAGCTTCTCTGGCATGCCGGAGGCGGTCCCGCTGGCGGCTCATTTCCGCGTACCACAGGGCAAACTTGAGGCCCAGAGTGATCGGCTCCGCGTGGATGCCATGGGAGCGCCCGATCATCACCGTATCCTTCCAGCGGTAGGCGGACTTTTTGAGCACCTCGACGAGCGCTTCCAGGTCCTTGAGGAGAAGATCCGAGGCCTCAACCAGGACCAGGGCCAGGGCGGTGTCGAGGACGTCCGAGGAGGTCAGACCTTCGTGGATGTGACGGGAAGCCGGGCCGACGTATTCGGCTACATTGGTGAGGAAGGCAATGACATCGTGCTGGGTTTCCTTTTCGATCTCGGCGATCCGCGCCACCTCAAAATTGGCCTTCGCCTGAATCGCTCGCAGATCCTGAGGCGGGATCCGCCCTTCTTCCGCAAGGGCTTCACACACTGCAAGTTCCACCTGCAGCCACTTGCGGTATTTATTCTCCAGGGTCCAGATCTGCCCCATTTCGGGCCGTGTATACCGTTCGATCATCGGAAACGCCTCCTGTTGCAGCCGCCTTCCTTCACCAGGCGACTTTTTCCCGTCATGAGTTTCGTGTCCTTCGTGGCTGCAACAAAGCCAGTCTATGAGTTCAGCATCGCTGCGAAAAATGCGCCGGGGTCTTCCCGAGGAAGTGGAGCTCAGAAATTGCCGATTGCTTCCCATTAAGAGCTACCCTATAACACACACGGCAACATTTGCCAAGAAATGGGCTGAAACGATAGACCATCCAGGAGGGAACTTCATGGAAAAGAAAGGAACCATGAACTGAAGAGAGAACCGCAGAATATCGAACAAGGAACTGCAGAATGTCGAAGGGTGTTGATTAGAATCGATTGGTCACGCCAAAGCGTGGTTCTTGCGCAGTAACCCACCAAGAGTTCCCGTGGGGTACCCCGCCGGGGCAGGCCGAGCCCAACTTTCTCTTTTACTTCTTCATTCGATATTCGATATTCGCTTTTCCTTAAACTTCTTCATTCGATATTCGTCATTCGATATTCTGCGGTTCGCTTTTCACTCAGCTAACCACCCATATGGTCCTGTCCTTCGCCAGCTGAAGGATCTTGTTGCTGACCCGTCCCATAAAAAACTCCTGGACCCGCGAAAGCCCACGGCGTCCGACCACGATGGTGTCGTAGCCTCCCTGTTCCGCTTCCTCCAGAATAGCACTGGCTGGAGTGGCACTCCCTCTGACAATCTTCTCGTTTATGCGAGCGGGAGCCAGGCCCGCCTTCATCAGACGCTTCGTGGCCTCCGCAAACACCGCTTCGATCCCCCGTCCCGCCTTCTCGAATTCTTTTTCCAGGCTTTCCTGCCACGCCCCATCAGCTATCTGCGGCTCAGGTTTACCAACGATATGTTGAAAAATATCAAACCCTTTTACCACGTGGAGAAGGGTAATATCGATATTGTGCGACCCGCCCAATAGTTCTGCCGCATAATCCACCGCCAGCATGGCGCCTTCGGAAGCGTCCAGCGCCACCAGGAACTTGCCGCGTTGCTGCCCCCCCCCAATGATCCAGACAGGGATGTGGGCCAGCTTTTCCACCAGCTTGTTGGCAATACTTCCGAGCACGAAGTCCTTCAGTTCGCTCACCCCCCTGCGCCCCACTACCACGGTGTGGTAGCCGGATCGCGACTCGGCAATGATGTCCCGGGCAATCCCCACCTTCCGCTCCCGGATGCCGACTTTTACTGAGTTTTTGGGGATCCCCGCCGCATAGAGCTCTTCACAGGCCTGTTCCATAAACTCCTGAATGGCCTTTTCCTGCTGCCTTTCCCATTCCCTGATGTCGGCAATCCGGTAATTGAAGGTCGGCTGCCGCTCCAAATCCAGGAACGACTCCGGGACTTTCGTCATAATATGAAACAGGACGATCTTGACTCCCTCAGGAGGCACCGTCCTGGCCACGTACTTGACAGCCTCGAGCGCATGCTCGGAGCCATCCACAGACACCAGCACCCTCCTTCGCGCGGCACCACTCATACGTTCTCCTTTTCAGCTCTCACAGGACATCTTCCCCCGGTGGCTTGTATACGGTTGCCGACAGGAAGCATTCAAACCTCTAACGCGTATAATACAGAAAGGATCAATTGTCTTCTGCAAGTTTTCTTTACGGAACGTCCACTTTTTTGCCCTGATACGGCAAGATTATGGCGAAAGGAGGAAGCAGGAGGGACATGCAAGCGCCTTTGATCACAATGGGAGCCAGTTTCCCAGGCTTGACAACGAGAAGTGAGGTGCGATAATGTCGCGTCTCTTTCAGACGATTCACAAGACTGCGGCTTTGGGCGAGGCTTTTCCCCGTGCCAAACCGTCAGGGCGCCCCGGTCGGTCGGGGACGAAGCCCCCATATCGATTAGCGCAGGAACAGGAGCAGCTCAGCACCGTGGTGCCGAACAGTGAAAAACAGACGGGTTTCTGGTTTCCCTTCCAATCTTATAGAAAGGAAATCCGGTTTCTCCTTCTGTTTGTGGGCCTGATGGCGCTTCTCAACTTTGTGTATTTCCTTCTGGGGGCAACGCTGGTCGAAGATTTTATCCTCACGGCACTCACAGCAAAGCCGGCCTTTGCCATCATCCATTTTCTGACCCCGGCCGAACAGGCGGTGCTCAATGGCACGCAACTCAGCTCGCCTCTGGTCAGTTTTGAAATCGTCCGCGGGTGTGAAGGGATGGAGGGCATCCTCCTGATGATCTCCGCCATGTGCGCCTTCAGCATGGCCTGGAAAGAAAAACTCAAGGGCATCCTGCTGGGAGTCGTCTTCATTTATCTCTTCAACCTGCTGCGCATCGTTGGGCTCTTTTACCTGATGACGTATTACGCGGGGGCTTTCTATTTCGCCCATCTTTTCGTGGGACAAAGCATTACCATCGTCATCGTCTCGGTCTACTTCGTCTTATGGACCTCCCGAAGCATGAAGAACCATGAAAATTAATCGCCTGGGCAAGGCTCTTCTCATTTTCGTCGCCTCATACCTCGTTCTACTTCTTCTCTTCTCGCAATTCGGATTTCTCTATTTCAAACTCTTTCAGGGGGTCTTTCGATGGGAGATAAATGCTTTCTTCTCTCCCCTCAAAGTCACCAGCCTCAAGGTAGAAAACTATCAAGGTCAGGACATGATTTCCCTGGACGCCAGGCTGACCGAAAACATCATCCTTCCCGATCGAACCGTCCTGCATACGGTCGGCCGGCCTTACACTGCCAAGACCATTGCCATCAACCAATACCTGCACCCGATTATCATCTTTGCCATTCTCGCCGCCTGGCCGGGGATTGTGTGGCGCGACCGGCTCAGGGTCTTTCTGCTCGTGCTTCCACTTTTGTTCCTCGTCGAACTGGTCGATATTCCGCTGCTGCTGGCCATCCGCTGCCAGGAGATGATACAAGTGGAACTCTACCAGGATCCCATGGCCGGCAAAAGCCTGGGCTCCTACTGGGCCGCTTTCCTGCATACCGGCGGTCGCGCCGCCCTGTCGATCCTTGCCGCCGGCCTGGCCTTCGGCTGCTTATACTTACTCCGGCATCGGCGGGAACGGCGTGCAAGCGGCGGCCCATCCTCAAGAATCGAATCCCAGCGGACCAGGGTGGGGCGCAACGATCCCTGCCCCTGCGGCAGCGGGAAAAAATACAAAAACTGTTGCAGGTCTAAATAGGCTCGCACGCAGCCGGCATCATACCAGACCCCGGGACTGCATACCGTCCCGGCGAATTTGTGCTCTCTCAAGGATGGAAAACGCCACAGGCGTTCTTCGTCCTATTTTTTCAAACTCATATGCACCAGGACTACTGCGGCGTTCAAATAATTCCGGCGGAAGCATTGGGCCCAAAATACCGCGAGCGCCGGGGGGAATACCCGCCGACGCTCGCGAAGCTCACCTCTCACCAATAATCAATACACCGAAAAGGCATTACTCACGGCCAGGCGCGTCCAACTGTCATTGGCAAAGAGGCGGAGTTCGTAGAGCCCTGCCGTTAAGCTGGTGGGCAAGGTGTAGGTGCACGAGCCGGAAGCCATAGCGGTGCCGGAGTTAGACGTACAGGTGCTATTATAGAACCAGGCCATGTAGACGGCATCGGCACTCCCTTGGGTGTACACGGCAATCCAGTCCCCGGATGTGGGCGAAGTGACATTGTTGAAGGCGACATTCACCCTGCCCCCTGCGGCGACGGTGGTTGGTGTTACAGTAAGAGAAGTGGCAGAGGAACCCCCATTGACGGTAAACGCATTGCTCACGGCCAGGCGCGTCCAGCTGCTGTTGGAAAAGAGGCGAAATTCGTAGAGGCCTGCCGGCAGGTCAGTGGGCACGGTGTAGGTACACGAACCGGAAGCCTTGGCGGTACCGGGGGTAAAGGTGCAGCTGCTATCGTAGAACCAGGTTTTATAAGCACTGTCGGCGGCCCCTTGGGCGTAGACGGCAATCCAGTCGTTGGATGTCGGGGAGGAGACATTGCTGAAGGTGGCGGTTACCGTATCCCCTGTGCCAACAATGGTTGGGGTTGCGGTGAGAGAAACGGCAGAGGAACCCCCAGTGACGGTAAACGCGTTGCTTACGGCGAGGCGCGTCCAGCTATTGTTGGAAAAGAGGCGAAATTCGTAGAGGCCCGCCGGCAGGTTAGTGGGCACGGTGTAGGTACACGAACCGGAAGCCTTGGCGGTGCCGGGGGTAAAGGTGCAGCTGCTATCGTAGAACCAGGTCTTGTACGCACTGTCGGCGGCCCCTTGGGCGTAGACGGCAATCCAGTCGTTGGATGTCGGGGAGGAGACATTGCTGAAGGTGGCGGTTACCGTACCACCCGGGGCGACACTGGTTGGGGTTGCGGTGAGAGAAACGGCAGATGAACCCCCAGTGACGGTAAACGCATTGCTCACGGCCAGGCGCGTCCAGCTATTGTTGGAAAAGAGGCGAAATTCGTAGAGGCCCTGCCGGCAGGTCAGTGGGCACGGTGTAGGTACACGAACCGGTAGCGCTGGCGGTGCCGGGGGTAAAGGTGCAGCTGCTATCGTAGAACCAGGTTTTATACGCGGTATCGGCCGCCCCTTGGGCGTAGACGGCAATCCAGTCCGAAGAGGTCGGCGCCGCCACATTGCTAAAGGTGGCCGTCACCGTGCCCCCCCGGCGACACTGGTTGGGGTTGCGGTGAGAGAAACGGCAGATGAACCCCCGGTGACGGTAAACGCGTTGCTCACGGCGAGGCGCGTCCAGCTATTGTTGGAAAAGAGGCGAAATTCGTAGAGCCCTGCCGGCAGGTTGGTGGGCAAGGTGTAGGTGCAGGAGCCGGAAGCCTTGGCGGTGCCGGGGGTAAAGGTGCAGCTGCTATCGTAGAACCAGGTCTTAAACGCACTGTCGGCGGCCCCTTGGGCATAGACAGCCAAACCAGTCGTTGGATGTCGGGGAGGAGACATTGCTGAAGGTGGCCGTTACCGTACCCCCTATGGCGATACTGGTTGGGGAGACGGTAATGGTGGCTGAGGTCTGTTGGGTGTAAGCTCCAGTAAGGGTCTTAGTAGCACCGTTTGCTATGGTGACGGTTGCACTGGGGGGTTTATTCCACCCGGAAATGTCCAGATAGTCCACGAGGTGGTCGCCGACAGCAAGCCCACTTGCCTGTTCCCCGCTGTTTCGCCAGACCCCTCCGTCAACTCGCCATTGGGCCACTGCAACAACGCCTACCGAAGGACCACTAGCCAGCCCCTCGGAAATAACGCCTGAGGGAGTAATGGTTACCACGAGCGACCCTGTCTGCTGCACGTACACGCCGCTCTCGTAGGCCGTCTGACCGTCGCCGATGTAGATTGTTTTGGCGGCAGCACGTGTTCCAGCCCGTGACATCCTTGAAGCTCAGGGTATGGGCCCCGGCAGTGAGCCCGGAAACCGTCGCCCCGCTGCTTTGCCAGTTGCCGGTATCCACTTTCCACTGCGCCCCGGCATCAACCGCCCCCTGAGGACTGATGGATACCGCGACGGAGCCACTCGCCTGGACCGTTCCCGTAAAGTTCTGTCCCGTCTTGTCAGCGGAATAGATATTGAGGCTTATGGAGCCTGGACTGAAAGTGTAATTATTTTTAGCAGCAGTAACGGTATAGACCCCATTAGAAAGGCCGGTGAAGCTGTAAGTGCCGTTCGCATTGGTGGTCGTTGCAGCGGTTGCAGCGCCGGTCAGGTTTAAGGTTGCCCCCACCAGGGGAGACCCGCTGCTCGTCATCACGGTGCCCGAGATAGAGTAGGTCCGCAAGCAAAGGTCGCACCAACCGTTACGTCCCCACTCATGGCGACCACGCAGGTGCCTGTCCCTGAACATCCTCCTCCCGACCAGCCCGAAAATGTGGAAGTGGAATCCGCCTGGGCTGTCAAGGTCACCTGAGTGCCCGACTGATAGGACCCGGAGCAGGTCGTCCCGCAAGCTGATGCCGGAGGGTGTGCTGCTGACCGTTCCGTTGCCGGTGCCGGACTTTTGAAGAGTCAAGAATGTCGGAAGCTTCCAGGCCCCCCACGTATACAGCGTACGAGCTTCGTTGACTGGAATTGAACACATTAAGGCGCACAGCCACCCAGGCGTCCATCCACCATGTCTATGGTGGTTTGAAACCGGGAAACGGTTGACGCAGACCAGAAAGCACGTGGTTGAATGGTTCGTAAGAATTCGTGCTGAACGGAGGGACCATAAGTGGTATAGTCGGCGATGGTCTCCATCTCTGCGATGCTGGGCAACCGCCAGTCATCCAGGCCGTCTAAGGAGAGGGCGGCACAGTACGATTGGGCGTTCTGCAAGTTTCGAGGGACTCCATCATCCGCCTTTTGCCACACATAACCATGCGAGAGTATCTCGGACCGAGTTAGTCGAAGCAGCGACAAACGTTCGGAAGGATCAAAGGACCAAAATGGTCCGCCGCGCACACACCGGACATAAGAAACCGAACTTTGAAAGTATGGGACTACTCCTCCATCGAGGAAATCCACGAACCATGCGTGGGTCCTCGGATTCGAGGCAGCGAAATTAATCGACCAGAACCCGGCCCCTCGCAAGGTTCCAAATGCAGGGTCGAGAGCAGGATATTGAGCATAATCCACAAGGGTCGCAAGCTCATCGACTCTAGGCAATCGCCAATCAGCATAACCGCCCAAAAAAAGGTTGTCACAATACGGACTCGCATTAGCCCAGGTCCGTGCTACAGCATCCTCGGACTTTTGCCAGACGAGATTGGTATTAGCGTCGGTAACCGTCCCGTCACGATTGTCGACATAACGGGCAGAAACAGGCGTTGATCCAAACCCGAAGACCCAGAACATCACCATAAGAACCGGCAATATGAACCTGGAAAGCTTCCTCATAGTATCCTCCTTCAATCCGTGGTGCCTATTAGCAGCTATCCAACACCAATTCAACTCAAAACATTGTCGCAATCTTAAAAGCTTATGTATGTCCTAACTGAGACAATGAAAGCGAAGCATCCTTTGTCCGCATATCCCCTGCCTTATCCGCCAGGATGTATTTCAACAATCATACCAAAGACTATTTGGAGCGCGTCTTCACGCAACTGTGAGCCTTTAGGCAATTCTCATACACGTTCAGCAAGAGCGCGGGGGCAAACCAGATTGATGATGCTGTCCCGGATGTAATCCGGCAGCTACTTCATCGAGATGAGTTGATTGTCGGATGGAATACTGGAGTCTGCTATTCTGGAGCCTGCCGATGCAGGCAAAAAGGCGTTGGGGCAGGACAAGGTGACACTTTTTGGCGGGTTGGACAATTTCCGTCAAACCGTCGCATGAATCGTCCGTTTTGCGGAAGGGGAACATGCCTTCAGCTTGCAAAATCCGTCTTCGAAAATGCTTGAGGTCTCCTCACCCGGAATCTCCAAAGTCGCATACGTTTTCTATTTAACGCGCATGTTTACTTGTTTGAGGATGATAAGTTCCGGTTCCGGCATGAGCGCCCCTGGCCTATGGGAAATGAAGCGTTTCAACCTTGACGGGTATAAATAGACCCGAGACTTGGAACTCCAGCAAAACGCCCCCTGGCTGGCGCACCAATAAAAGGGGGGGCGCTTTTGAGCGCCCCCCTCTATTAGGCATTGTTTATCACAGCTGTACTCTTATCAGCTGATTCTCCTTTTTCTCAACAACCAGATTGCGGAGGCTGCCAGCAGGAACGACAGGATGATGGCGCCCCACTGATTCAAACTGGGAACCTTATTGGCTGGGCTCAAAGTCACAGTCACCATTACAGTCGTCGGTCGGAAAGGTTGCATCCGGTTGTGGCCTTAGCGAGAAATGTATTTACAACTGTCCCAGGCGCGGCCATATCAAGGTGCACTTTGAACGTAAATTGCAGTGTCGCGCCTTCCGCCAAACCGCAGACGGACGTCCAATTTAGGTGTGTCACCGGGCACACCGGTTGCGGGACTGGGACCGAGATCAAAGCCTGCAGGGCTATGATCGGCAGTTTACATGAAAGCTCATTCCGGTAGGCAGGACATCCTGAATGTTAATCTGAGTACGGAGAGGCCCGGGGCATGTTGCTAATGGTTAGCGAGGCATACAGGTCACCGTTAAATGAATTGCCCTGAGGAAGAATCAGATGTTGATACCATCGTAAAGGGTTGGTCGTTGAAACCGAATATCTTCGGCGCATCACAATGGATATTGGGGGCTATCAGTTACTACCGTCACCTCCGTTATGGGTATCAATCGCATCAGCAGCATGTGAAAGCGAACTTCGATCCTGCAGATGGTACTGAAGTCAAACTGGGGTTGCACCAGCGAATGAGCTCTTTAAGCTACTTTTGCAGTCTGGGAATTCCCTGTCTGATAAAAAAGAACGTTGCCGACTGCGAACCGCCACTACTGACCAGGGTCACCGACCAAGTTGTATTTTGATCATTTGATAACAGTCGTGAGCTCCAACCGTTTAAATTGACTCCAAAAAGCTGGAGGAGTTAGAGCAGGAAGGCTACACGCAATAGGTGCCGATCTAGCTCTTCCGGTCCAAAAAATCGATCCCGTAACCGATCATTGTTCTGGTGGATTGTTCATAAGCCAGGCTTATGACTAATATCACCGTCGATTAAGGTATCGGATTTCCCACCGCGGATGTAATTACCGATTAAGTTGAGCTCCAGGGTACGGTGCATACCAAGATAACATTGGGGTTTACCAGCCGGAGGCGTCATGGTTGCCAAAATTGGTGGAGCGTACGCTGGTTGCCAGTAATAGCAGGGGTGGCTGAATTGCCAAAGGGATACCATGTCATCGATCGTTTGAAAATGCTCAACCCCAAAGGCCTGACCTGCCGGCAGCAAACAAAGCCGCCAGAGCCATCAGCAGCATACTCACAGGCGACAGCCCTCTAGCTACCTTTAAACCTATAATCTTACTTCATGATTTCTCCTCCTTTAAGACTGCCCAAACGCCCAACCTAAGTGCATGACATCATATTATCTACCATTGACGAAAAAAGCAGTTAAATCCTTTGCGCCACCGGACTTTCCATCCTCAGAACCCCGGCACCACGA
This sequence comes from uncultured delta proteobacterium, assembly GCA_963783775.1. Lineage (GTDB taxonomy): Bacteria > Desulfobacterota > Syntrophobacteria > Syntrophobacterales > Syntrophobacteraceae > JADGQM01. Next base: position 189,122 of record CAWAOR010000004.1, read on the forward strand.
ATAGACTTGCAAAACATAGAACTCGGCGAAACTATCCCTCCAGAAAGCGCACCCGGACTTAGCCTCTCCGGGCCAAGCGCTTATTGTCTATTTAGTAAACAACAAGGATAATTGTCAAGGAAAAAACAGGCGGCACAAAAAAAAGGTGGGTGACAAGAAACCGCTTTTTGCGCTTTTTTGGTAGAACTGTCTTGGATGGTGTCAAGCACATTTACGTGCCGACTTTTTGGCAAGTGATGACAAAAATCATCAGGGTGTGTCATTGCGTTGGGGGAATGATGGGCAGTTCGGCGCATATTGGTCTTCACGCAGGTTGTCTTGCTTGCGGAGGGCTTGAAAGAGGGTGTTTGCCCGGATTTAAGGGCAAGTGCTCCTATACTGGCCAGAGAGGACTGTCTCCAGCGTCGAAGTTTAGTGGTAGATGATGACGGGCTCTTCATACCCGGGTCAGTCCCGTTATGCGGGATCAATATCATCGAGGACAACTGGCCCATCTGCAGGCACTTTCCTTTTTCCCTCATGAGGATCCGGGTGCTGCTTCCCCAACCCCAGATGGAAGAGGATGCTTTCTATCACGTCAAGTTCGCGAATTAAGGTGATGATTTTCATCTCCTGGTCGCAGCGTGGACAACTGAGAGGGTCCACATCCCAGATCTTCGTGGTGAGCTCTCTCCTGTCACGGCAAAGGCCTGATTGAGGGCACCAGTGGGGGCCTATAGAGTGTAGGGGTTAGCGTAAAGTAGTGTAGACAAAACCATACAAGTCTGAAGACAATACGAGACAATCACAACCCGGTTAGCCTGGCTCGATCTATCCAGTTCACCGTCAATGGTGCCACCGACGATCTCAGGCAGCAGGGAAGTTTGGGGTCAGGTCTTGTATTATCATCTCTTTCATGACGCCCCTTGTCTCCTTTGTGCGAGCCGGTTACCGGTGGGCACCCCTCAGGCTGGGCTCGGAAGAATCTCCATAGCCGGTCCCCTGGGTCGGCTGCCTTCCTTCTTGGGATGACACCGGATCAGGGAGGTAATGGAGCCTCAATTTGCCGTTTTCTGCTTGCTCCACGCAGGTAAAAACCAGTTTCACACTTTGGCCCCTTTTAGTGCCTCCAAGGCCTCAGAAACATCGACAAATGGCCCGATCACATTCCCTTCCGCAAGGTCCCTGTCGGCCTCAGCTTCTCTTTGCTGCCATTCCAGGCTGAAGAAATGCTCCTGGTCCGGAGGGATTCCTTTCATCGGCCGAATTACAAGGGTCTCATCCTAAATGTCAATCTCCACAAAATCCCCTACCGCCAGCCTTATTTTCCTGCGCAATGACTGCGGAAGAAACTCCGCCTTCGCAAGCGTTCAGCGGGTAGCTATTAGCAGCAAGATAGGAAATCCAGCAACTTACGTAAGGATTCGCGTGGCCCCGGCTCCCAGATGTTTTGCATAAGTATCTGTTTTCGCCAGGAGCTAAAATCAAGAGCTAATGCCGCCAACCGTAATGTTGACGGCAAGGAATTTCATCGTTAGGCCTCAGGGCTTATGGTTGAGGCGCTTCACTCAGGGACGAAGCTCGGTATGCCGTGGCGTTGCTGTCTTGACTTGTCGCGCCTTGAGTATTCTCAACGCTCTCGGGTCACGATCGAGCAACACAAGGGCGCTGCTGATGGCCCTGCTCGGCAGCAAATCGCTGTTTTCATATTTTTGGAAGGCGCGTGGACCGCCGCCGATCATGAGCCCCGCAGCTTCCTGCGTTAACCCAAGTTTCTTGCGAATACGCCGGATTTCCTCTGGCTCAAGCAACCCTTCGTGACGGGCTTTGAGCCGGATCAACATCCGGTCGGAAACCTTCATATCCGCACCCGTGTGAACGCTTTCCTCCGACCGGTCACAATACCAGCCGGGCATATCGAAGGTGATGGACTCGCTTTTGTAGGTTAGCGTCAGAGGACGAACATCACGGCGCATAGGAGCGCCGGTTTTTGGACAAATGGGCGTATCAGTCATTGTCTTTTCCCTTGAACGACAGCAACAAAAACTCGGTAATGACGTCGGCGGTAAACTTGACGTACAGCACCCCCGCCGGCGAGGGGACATGATACACATCCTGCCATAGCCTATGATCGGCATGAGCCGTCGTGGACTTGTAGAAGTGTTCCCGCTGCATGGTCTGGATGGTCGCCACGATCTCGGCGCGACCAAACCCCAAAGCTGCGGCGTTTCTCAGGGCCGTACCGGTAACCGCCAGCTTTTTAACGCTGCTAAATGCGGCCTTGAACGCTTCAAGATCGTAAGTGGGTTTCCGCTTTTCAGTCACCGATGCAGAATACACCTTTATGGTGTTTAGTCAAGTTGGAAAAGTAAGATCACCGCCAGCCAGGGAGTCGAGGAGATGCTCACCACTACTGTGACCGCCAAAGTGCAGGTCGCAATCCCTGCAAGTCTGCGGAAAGAACTTTTCATTCAGTTGCCTTCGTACGGCTCAGCACAAATAAGTGTTCCGCCGCGTTTCCACAGATCAAGAATGATGTACCGCATCAAGCACCGCTTCAGGGTGTCTGGCAACTACCTGAAGGAGCCTGCGAGCGGGGCCTCTGGGCTTGCGCCTTCCCTGCTCCCAACCTTCAAGCGTCCGTTTGCTGACTCCTAAGAGTCCTGCAAACTTCTCTTGGGACATGTTGTACCTCTTGCGCATGTCCTTGATGTTGAGATCTTCAAGCGCGCATATTCTCGAGGGCTCTCTTTCCTCCCGAAGGATGGAGCCCGCTTCGCGGATACTCTCAAGCAGTTCCTCGAACATCTCTTCTTTCATTTGAATTCACTCTCTACCATCTGTCGGAGGGTCCTGAGCTGTTCTTTCGACAGGTCCCCCCGGACGTTCTTGGGAAAAACATACAGCATAACGATCTTCCTGCGCGACACGGCCCAATAGTAGATGACACGAAGCCCACCGCGCTTTCCATGGCTTTCTTGTCTCCAGCGGATCTTGCGCAGACCACCGCTTCCCGGAATGACGCTACCCTTCTCCGGGTCAGTAAGCAGTTCGATCTGGAACATCCGGTAGGTGTCGTCATCCATCAGGTCATTGATCAGGCGAGTAAAAATTGACGTCTCGATGATCTCCATGGCTTCGTAGAAATCCTCCTCACCCTTTTGATTCTACGTCGTTGACGTACCTGCGTCAACCCTTCTTCAGAGAGCACCGCAAATCTTTGGGAACATATGTGACATCAATCTCCAAAAAATCCCCCACGCAAGCCCCATTTCCCTGCGCAATGCCTGTGGTTGTGTTGATAATCCAAACGCAATACCTGGGCATTGACCGAGCACAACTCCTGTGCTAGGCTTGTTTTATCAGTGGTGCAGCTTGGTTGGAGGTTATCGGGACACGGGCCTTACGAAGGGTAACGAGTCATAGGGATGAAAAAAGAGCGCAAAATGGCCAATGTTACGGTGAAGATCGATAACGAACTGCTGACGAAGGCACGGTGGCTGGCTTCACAGAGGAAGACTTCGATCAATGCTATCATAAAGGAGAAGATCGAGGAATTCGTAGCGACCGACCTCAGGCGCGAAGCAACCTTGAAGGGGCTTGACGAATTCTATGCCCGGACCCGCGCCAGGATGGGAAAGAAGACATGGAGCCGCGACGATCTCCATGAAAGATAAGGCCTTTCTAGACACCAACGTCTTTGTCTACGCTATCGATTCCTCGCCCGAACTGGGCGCCAAGAGAGATATCGCGCGCCGGCTCATTCGGGAACATATTGAGAACGAATCAGGCGTGATCAGCATTCAGGTCGTTCAGGAATTCTATCAGGTTTCAACCAGGAAGATAGCGGTCCCCATTTCCACGGAAGACGCTCTCCAATTCATTCAGTACATCTCCATCCTGGACATGGTCGTCATGAACCTGGATATGGTTGTGGCCGCCATCCACCTTCAAAGGGAACATTCCTTTTCGTTCTGGGATGCCCTCATCCTGCAGGCAGCAAAGTCCGCCGGCTGTTCGAAGGTGATCTCAGAAGATCTCCAGCATCAATATCGGCTCAATGGCCTTGCCGTACAGAACCCCTTTTCCGTTTGAAGAGTTTATGATTGACTCTTAAAGAGAAGGAAGAGGGGACTCAGCAACATTATGTAGCTCAGCTAAGGCCGCGCTCTTTTCACCGGGCCGACGGCCAGGAGATAGAGCATGGCCGAGGCTTGATTGAGTCCCAGGAGGGTGGCCGCTTCCCCATCGTAGAAGGCGCCGATGCCGCAGCAGCCGAGGCCCAGGCTGGTTGCCCCGAGGTAGATCCTCTGCCCCAGGCGGCCTGCGGTCAGCATGGCATAGCGATAGCCCCGCGGGCCCCAGACTGCATCGAGAACCTCGAGATTGGCAGCGATGAAAAAATGCAGACTCGCCCGCTCCAGCCATTCCTGACCAAGGCAGGAATGGGCCATGGGCGCCATAAAGGCCCCCGCCTTCGCCATCCCTATTCTCTGCCGTGACTGGTCCAGCCAGTAGCACCCGGGATCGATGCCTTCCACATCCCCGGCCAGAAAGCCCAGGGCAACGCTTTGCCGCTGCAGCGCAAGAGCGGCTGCCGGGCGTTTCGCTCTCGACACCGAGGCAGGCTGACAGGGCCTGAAAGACTGCCTGCGGGATGGTCTCCCGGATGAAGTTGCGCTGCGAGCGCCGCCGCACCACGGCTTCGTGGTAGTCCATCTGCTCGGGCCAGACTTCACACGGGGGAATCGGTTGCCAGGAAGCCGGGGACCCGCCCACTTCGGCTATCATATCCGGGACGGACCCTGCCGGAGCGACCACTCGGGAAGCAGCCTCGTGGATTTCCTGCAACGCCGGATACGTAACCTCTTTGGGCGCCACTCGACTGGCGGCCTGAAACGACGGGGGCAGTGCGGCAGCGGCTGTTGCAGCGATGCCCCCGGCGGTCCCCGCAAGATCAACCGAAACCATCGCCAGACACCCTTCCCGTTCCGTGTCGCAGCCCAGAAAGGCATTGATCTCATGATCGTTGAAGTCGAAGGTCAAGTCGTGGGGCAAGGAGAAGGTCTTAAGGGCCAACACCAGGCTTTCCAGGAGGTGACCCGAGTCCATCAGATGATACCGGTAGGCGCGCGCCCGGTACTTCCAGGCGCTCCGAAAAAAGATCGCCGTCACGAAAAACACGAGAGACGGGACGGGCGCCATCTGGTCTGAGGGAGCGTCCGGGCTCGGACTTTCGAAGGAATTGCCCGAGCGCAGCGGGACCAGGCCATGGCGACCAAGGGCATAATGGTAGAGACCGTCCGGCAAGCCCGAAAGGGCCCGGGAGGCGACATAGAGCTCACAGGGATAGAGCGCTCCGGCCGAGGGAACACTCCGGTAATAGAACTCCTTCCCCCCATGCAGACTCCTGGCCGTAAGACTACAGGCCAGGTCAAAAACCCGACTGAGCTGTTCCAGAGAAAAAGATGCCGGAGATCCACCCACCGGATCTCCGCGCACCAACTGGGAAAGCTTAGGGGAGGATTCAGGACGGACCGCCGGAAGCGGAAGCACCTTCAGCCCCGGGTAGTCCTTGTAGACATCCGGCTGATTGGACCAGTCCAGAGAGTGCCCGTCCATCCGGCGCCGGTCGTAGCTGGTGAGCCGGTGGTAGTCACCGCCTGTCGCACTCATGCCTGCTGCCTCCTTAGAGACGTCTACCCATTCCTGCGCACAAATTCTTTCATGAATTCCACCAAAGCCCGGACGGCCTCCAGGGATACGGCATTGTACAGGGAAGCCCGGCAGCCGCCCACGGAGCGATGCCCCTTCAGTCCTCCAAACCCTTCCGCCGTGGCTTCCTTCAGGAACTTCTCTTCCAGTTCAGGGGTTGGCAGGCGAAAGGTCACGTTCATTCGGGACCGGGAATCCGGCCTTGCGGTCCCGCGGTAGAACTCCTGGCTGTCGAGGCAGGAGTAAATTACGCCGGCCTTTTGCCCATTGATCTCCTCCATCCGGGCAAGGCCCCCGATGGTTTCTTCGAGCCATTTCATCACCAGATTGACGACATAGATGGAAAAGCACGGAGGAGTGTTGAACATCGACTTCTTGTCGGCAAAGGTCGTGTATTTCAACATGGTGGGAAGGTCTTTGGGCACCCGCCCCAGCATATCCTCGCGCAGGATGACCAGCGTCACTCCGGCCGGCCCGGCGTTCTTCTGAGCCCCGGCATAGATCAGTCCAAACGGTTGGGCATCGAAAGTACGGCTGAAGATGTCCGAAGACATGTCACTGATGATGGGCACCTCGCCGGCTTCGGGGAACTCCCGCCACTGGGTGCCCCGGATGGTGTTGTTCGAGGTGATGTGGAGATAAGAAGCCTCGGAGGGCACCGCAAAACCTTTGGGAATATACGTGTATTCGCGGTCCTCCGAACTGGCCACGACGGCCACATCTTTCCCCTGGATGCGGGCTTCCTTGATGGCATTGCTCGCCCAGGTGCCGGTGTCCGTATAGGCGGCAGGCTTCCCCGGTACGGCCAGATTCATGGGGATCATGCAGAACTGCAGGCTCGCGCCCCCCTGCAAGAACAGCACGTGATAGCGCTCATCGAGCTTGAGCAGCCGCTTGATGCGGGCAATGGTATCGTCCAGAACGCTCTCGAAGGGTTTGGAACGGTGGCTGACTTCCAGCACCGACATGCCGGTGCCGCGGAAGTCGAGCAGTTCCTGCTGGATTTCCTCAAGCACCGGGAGCGGCAGCGCCGCCGGTCCCGCGTTGAAGTTGAAAATGCGCTTCGCCATGGTTTCGAACTCCTCAATAATCAGGTATCATCGCCAGCAAACCCTGGCATAGGCTCCCAGTTTGACTCTCGCACGCTAAATACAGGGTCGCCTTTTGTCAAACAGATTTTCCATCGGCCCGACACAACGGTTCTCCCCTTTTACTCGCTTTCATGCTTAAATAGGCCTTCTGTATGGCGCGGGCTGGTTGAGGAGAAGGACGAAGAAGAAGCATTTTGCGATCTCGCCCGAGAGAGGAGCGTCTAGAATTGAAGCTCAAAGATCTGGCCACCCTTACTGAGGAATCGGGGGAATCCCGGCTGGTAATCGCGGATCGCCCGCTCCTGGACTGGGCGGCGGGGAACGCCCTTTCGCCCCGGATGGCTCAGCTTCAGGCTCTGGAAGCGGGAATCATTCCCCTGCGCTACGTGAAGAATTTTTCCGCCCTCGACATCGCCGCACAGACCCGCATCTGCGCCAGCCGCGTCCTGGTCTGCGGCTGTGGGGGACTGGGCGGCACGCTCATTACTTTGCTGGCCCGAGTCGGCGTCGGAATGTTGCGACTGGTGGACGGGGACACTTTCTCCGCGTCCAACTTGAACCGCCAATGGCTCTGTGATACCAACACTCTCGCTCTGCCGAAAGCCGTGGCCGCCGCCAAACACGTTCGCACCGTCAATCCCCTGGTCGAAGTCGAGGCCGTCCAGGACACAATGGACGCAGCCAACGCCGAAGGCCTCATACGGGGCATGGATCTGGTGATGGATGCCCTCGACAATCTTGAGGGCCGTTTTCTGCTTGCAGACGGCGCTCGAAGGCTTGGCCTTCCATTCCTTCACGGGGCTGCCACCGGCTGGTGGGGGCAGGTCGCCACCTTTCTGCCCGACTCCGCGCAGGACCTCACGGCCATTTATGGCACTGCCAGGACCCGGGACGCCGTCGAGATCGGCATGGGGGTCCTCGGTCCGGCGCCTTCACTCATCGCGAGCCTTCAGGTCTTCGAAGCCATTCGGCTGCTCACCGGAAGAAAGCCCGCCTATGCCGGCCGGCTTCTCTTCTTCGACGGCGAGAGTGGAGTCATGGAACTGGTGGAGCTCAAAAGCGTGAGGGGTGAGGCGTAAGGAGTGAAGAGTGATGAAGTGTCGGATGCAGGTGGGGACGGCAAGGTGGGGCTATTTCGGTTCTTCACAACCTCACCTCACTATCTCTGAGGCCTCACCTCTCACACCTGACGCCTCACTCCTAACCCCTAACCCGTCTTTTTAGGAGCTTGTATGCAAATTGACTGGCAAATCGCTTCCGTTTCCGACTGGCAGGCTGATGCGGTGCTCTTCTATGCGTTTGAAAAGGCATCTGAACCGCTGCCTGGTTTCAAGCGCTGGCTGGAGCAAAGCGGCACCTGGTTGACCCAGTCCCTGGCCCTCCGGGACTTCCGGGGGAAATTTCAGGATGCTGCGGTCTTCTACGGGCCGTCGGAAGCCAAGATCTCTCGCGTGGTCCTGGTGGGATTGGGGACTTCGGATAAGTTCGATATGGACAAACTGCGCGGAGCCACCGTCATCGGACTCAGAAAAATGCGGGAACTGAAGCTCGTTTCGGGGGCCATCCCCCTGTCCGCCCTCGAGGGCCTGCCCGTTGAGCCTGCTCCGGCCTTGCAGGAAGTGCTCATGGCCGGAGCGCTCGGCCTGTACCGCTTCGATGCTCTGAAAACACGGGACGTCGAAGCCGCAGACACCCCTCAAAAGCTCCTGCTCCTCTCCTCGGAGGAACCCGACGAAGCCCTGCGGCAAACCCCTCTTTCCGCCGATGCTGTGGTTTCAGGCATAGCGCTGACCAGAGATTTGGTCACCGCCCCTTCCAATCAGGTGACCCCGGGCTTCATCGTGAGCACGGCACGCGAACTGGCCGAGACACACGGGTTCCGCATCCAGATTATCGACCTGACGCTGGCTGAGGAAATGGGCATGAGAGCTTTTCTGGCGGTGGCCCAGGGGAGCCGGGAACCGGCTTCCGTAATTGTTTTGGAACACGTGCCCCCGGGCACGGAGCAGGATCCCCCGCTGGTTTTTATCGGCAAAGGGATCACTTTCGATACGGGAGGCATTTCGCTCAAGCCCAGCGACAAGATGGAGATGATGAAACGCGATATGGCCGGTGCCGCAGCCGTTCTGGGGACTTTCGACATCCTGGGGAAAGAGAAGATCCAGCGGCGCGTGGTGGGCATTCTCCCGTGTACGGAAAACATGCCGGGGGGCAGAGCCTACAAGCCCGGCGACGTCATTCAGTCCATGGCCAACCTGACGATCGAGGTCATCAGCACCGATGCCGAAGGGCGGATGATCCTCTGTGACGCTCTGGCCTATGCCCAAACCTTTCAGCCTGCGGCCATCCTTGACCTTGCCACCCTGACCGGAGCCTGCATTGTGGCCCTGGGCAATGAGGTGGCCGGGGTTATGGGAAACCGGGAGAGTCTGATCCGGCAAATCCGGGAAATCGGCGCCCAGGTCGGTGAAAAGGTCTGGCCCCTTCCCTTGTGGGACCTCTACTTCGAAGGCATCAAGAGCGATATTGCCGATTTCAAGAACGTGGGCGACCGTTCCGCCGGAACCATTATCGGCGGCATCTTTCTCAAGCAGTTCGTGCCCGACCACATACCCTGGATCCATCTCGATATCGCCGGGACCGCCTGGACCGACAAGGACCTCCTGACCGCTCCCAAAGGCGCTACCGGCTTCGGCGTGAGAATCATGGTGGAACTGGCGCGCCGCTGGCCCGAACTGGGAATAGCATGAGTCTTTCAGGTCGGGACTAAACGGTGCCACTCGATTCTGTTGTCGCTGACGTGGTGTTGGTCACGAAAAAGGGCTTGGCTTGACTTATGCGAAGCGTGATAATGGGTAATCCCGCTTGTGCCGGCTTTGGGCGGCAATATTTCTCATTCGACGAAGATACGCGAAGGGCCTGGGAATTGTGCTATGGGAAACGGCATCTCCAAACTCCTGTTTGACCGCCGGGATTATGAGTTGCTGGGCATCGTCAACGACGTGCTCAATCGGAATCAATCCCTGGGCTATCTGAGAAGCCTTTTATATCCCTACATGCACCCGCGCGGCATCAAGGAGATGGCGGCCATCCCGCGGTCTGCGCATGGCCTACGCCGCGGTTCGCCTGATGGAATCCCTGGAGCTGGGCAAAGTTGATGATCGTATCACGGCCTTGCGCTGCCTGCGCGATGAAGTGATGCACAGCGGCGACAGCCCCATGCAGAATAATACGGCTCGTGTGCTTCTGGTAATCATGAAGGAACTGGTGCGGACACGCGACGATAAAGGCCGTCAGCTGCAGCTGGCTCATGACTTCCGCACCGCCGCCATCGGCAAGCCTCGCAACATTCGCGCTTTCCTGCACCGATACCATCTCCTGGAGATGCCGGAAGAGTGGAACCAGGAGACCTTTGACGATCATGTCCATGATGTGAACACCAAGGGTCGCAAATCCCCTTCTCACTTGATCATGGACGCCTGGATCAAGGGCATCCGAAGACTGACGGTGATCTATTACAACCATGTTGGCTCCAAGGCCGTCGAAGAACTCCTGGAAGCGGCGGAAATCATGAATATCGACGTCCGCATTGGGGTTGAGTCTTCGGCCCGTTTCCGCGGTCGCTATGTGCAGTTGATCTGGGTGCCCCGAGGGTTTTCCGATGCCCACGATTTCCTCTCCTTTCTATCGGACCCTCTCGTAGAATCTTTCATGAACGAAGGCCGGAAGGTTTCCGAATATCAGCAACGATATATCCTGGCGGTTCTGCGGGAGTTCAACGACGGGCACCGGTTGGAGATCAACCGGACTTTCGACCTGGAGCTTGCGCCCCTCGATCAGAATGAGTTCCTTGCCTTTGTCGGCGCCGGTCAGGCATCGATCCTGCACCTGGCCCAGTTCATTTACAGCCATTTGCTGACAACCATGCAGTCTCGCATGGCGGAACTCAGAGAGCGCTACCAGCACGCCTGCCCCGAGGAATGCCAACAGATCGTCAAACTGGTCGAAGAGATGAGGAGCCTCGATTCAGAGCAAATTGTGGAGCAATTCCTACGCCCTGCACAGAATCCAGGCATTCCCGACCCCCACGTTCCCCGAGACGATGCAGACGTTCCGGATTTGCTCAAGCTTTCGCCGTCCGAACTGGTTGACCGGTTGAGTCACCTCCATTCCGGCTATCGGATTACCCTCAATTTGAGCAATCTCAAGGCTGAAGATGTTATCGAGCTGCTATATGATTGCCGGGGGGCCATCACCCACCTCGAGATTTTCAACCTCAAGGATTATGCCACCGGCAAAGCCTCGGCCTACCAGGAAATCAACGAACTCCAGCGGAGCATCAATGAAGGCAATGTCATTGCCTTGAAGAAACACCTTCGGGGAATCATCCAACGGGTGGAAACGGCAAACGATCAGCAGGCAGCCGGCAGGGTGGAGAAGCTCCGGGAAATTCTCTGTAACGTATCGGAATTGCAGGACTACTATAAACATGCCCCCCTGAAGCCTCGTATAGGGAGTGACTCCACCGGCCGGTCTCGCCGCGTTCACGGCATGGGCCTGGCTCTGGAGGAGACCTTACCGCGCAGAGCTCAGAGGGAGCTCAAGAATCTGGGGCCCACTCCCCGCTTCACAATCCCCGTGCGGACTGAGGCTTATCTGCGTCAAACCCAGATGCCGCAGGAAGATGCCGATGGCGGGACCGGTGCGTTCTACCGCTGGCTGCGCGATATTCCCGGCTTGCGACGGATGGGCTTCCGGACCCGGAAGGATTGGGTCGTTGAGGAAGCTTCCACCCGCATCGTGCAGCAGGGCAACATCGTCTTGTTGGGAGGCATTCGAGAGGAGAACGGCAAGGGGCTGGACCTCAACGATCCACAGCCCAAAGCTGCCAAGATGCACCTATCCTGGAGATACTTGAACGGGGCCCTCAAGAATGCGCTCAAAGTGCTGATCGGTTTCATTCCTGCCTTTGCCACCTTCTTTTTGACCAAGGACTGGTGGCTGCTGGCCTACTTTGGGGCGTTCATCTGGTTTGGCATCACCGGGCTTCGCAACATTTTGCAGTCCGTGCTTGGCGCGGGAGGCGTCCGGCGCTCGCCGCTGCTCAAGTGGGATAGTTACGTCAGCTGGGACCGGCTGGCCGATTCCCTGCTCTATACGGGCTTTTCCGTGCCCTTGCTCGAATACCTCGTCAAGACCGTGATCCTCGATCGCGCCTTCGACATCACCACGGCAACCAATCCGGTGCTCCTGTACACCTTCATGGCGGCGGCAAACGGTCTGTATATTTCCAGCCACAATGTCTGGCGAGGGTTGCCACGGGGGGCGATCATCGGCAACCTGTTCCGCAGCATCTTGTCCATTCCGCTTGCCGTTGGCCTGAACGCCACCATTGGGAGCGTACTGGAGGGATTCGACGTGGACGACGTGGTCGCGGGGCTCCAGCGATGGGCAGCAATCATTTCCAAAGCAGCATCGGATTTTGTGGCCGGCTTCATCGAGGGACTGGCAGACCGCACCCGCAACATCGCCCAGCGTTCACGTGACTATGCCACCAAGCTTGCCCAATTATTCGAAACCTATGTCCAGCTCGAGCTGATCTTTCCCGAAGCCGACGTCCTCAAGATGCTCGATTCCCCCAAAAACCTGTTGCGCAAAGTGAGCGCCGAGGCTCGGGACCTGGAAAAGATCATCATCATGAATGCCCTTGATCTGCTCTATTTTTGGATGTATCAGCCACGCGCCCGCAGCGTGCTGTGTTCACTCATGCGGGGCATGTCCGACGAGGAGCGGCAAATCCTGGTCCGGTCGCAATCCGTCCTTCAGCGGAAACGCGAGGTCAGCCAGCTCTTCGTGAATGGCATCGTGGGGAAAAAATTCGCCCCCGCGTTGTCTTTCTACCTCAACCGTTCCGATGAATACCTGGAAGCTATCGAAGGGATCGCCTACGGCGACTGCCGAGCGCATCCCTGGCCCTTTAGGCTCAGAAGACGGTGCGAAATGGCCATGGGATCGATCAAAGCCTGGTCCCGAAGGCGAAACTCGAAACTTGAGACTTGAAACGGGGAGCGAAGGCGAGAAAGCCGCACCGGTCGAAGAAGACGACCGGAATTGTGGAATGATCCATTGTCCCATATCTTGCCGTTATACTGAAATAATTTGAAACACTGCAGCAATAGGGTAAGATCTCGATGCGCTGGAAATGGCGAGCCGGGAGGAATTCTCTAACCTTGAATTGAGGGTGCACATCAATGAACTTCACGACCTGTGCCGAGATCAACCTGGACCACCTTGCCTACAACGTTCATTGCATCCGAAAAAGGGTAGCCCCGGCCCAGGTGATCCCGGTGGTGAAAGCTGACGCTTACGGCCATGGCGCGGTTGCATGCGCCAGAAGGCTTGCCAAAGAGGGCTTTACCATGTTTGCCGTGGCCCAGTTCCAGGAAGCCATGGAATTGCGGGAAAGCGGTATTGACCAGGCCATCCTGGTCTTGGGGCGCCTGTTTCCCCCGGAAATTCCCGAGGCCATCAAGGCCGGACTCCGCATCACCGTCTTTGGGGAGGAGGATCTGCGCTGGATCGAGGAGGCTGCTGCGGACCGGCCGGCCCCGGTCCACGTGAAGCTTGAAACCGGAATGGGCAGAACCGGCCTCCTCGTGTCTAAGGCCGACAGTTTCTTCGAGCGCCTCCTGCAATCGGAGGCATGCTTCTGGGAAGGTTTCTTCTCCCATTTCTCCACTGCTGATGAATCCGACAAACGGTACGCCCATCTTCAACTTGCCCGGTTTCGCGAGGTTCTCGCAAGAATCCAGGGTTTTGCAAAGAAGCCTACCCTCATCCACATGGCCGGCAGCGGCGCCATCCTCGATCTGCCCGAGAGCACCTTCAACGCGGTGCGTCCGGGAATTCTCATGTACGGCCATTATCCCTCCCGCACTACCTCACGAGCGATCGAGCCGAAACAGGTCATGACCTTGAAGACCTTTGTGAGTCATGTAAGAGAGATGCCGCCCGGTCACCCTATCAGCTACGGTAGACGATGGAGCACTCCCGTGGCAAGCCGCATCGCCGTGCTGCCCGTCGGCTATGCGCACGGCATCAGCCGCCGTCTGACCAATGTCGGCAAGGTTCTTATGCAAGGGAAACCTTATCCCATGGTGGGCACGATAACCATGGACTATACGATGGTCGACGTGGCGGACGATCCGGTGAAAGTGGGCGATGAGGTGATCCTCTGGGGGGAATCCTCCCAGGGCACAATCCAGGTCGCCGACGTGGCTGAACAGATCGGGACCATCCCCTACGAACTGACCTGTATGGTTTCCAAACGCGTCCGGCGCGTTTACCTTGGCGCGGTGTAGGCCATCGGCACCAGGAAGCGCCTCGTTGGCGGCAGGGTCCCGCATGAAGAAACGGAATGGGTTGTCATTGCCAAAATCATTTTACGAGGAGTCTCACCATGACAAACGACATCATGACGATCATCAAGGCTAGAGATCCTCACGAAAAGGAATTTCACCAGGCCGTGAGTGAGGTGGTGGAGTCGGTAAAGCCGGTGTTGGATCGTAACCCCCAATACCGGCAGGCGAAGATCCTCGAACGCATTACGGAACCGGAGCGAGTCATCATGTTCCGGGTGCCCTGGATGGACGATGCGGGGACGATTCAGATCAACCGGGGTTACCGAATTCAGATGAGCAGCGCCATCGGCCCATACAAAGGCGGCCTTCGGTTTCACCCCTCGGTGAATTTGGGGATCCTCAAATTTCTGGCCTTCGAGCAGGTTTTTAAGAACGCTCTCACCACCCTCCCCATGGGCGGGGGTAAGGGTGGTTCGGACTTCAATCCCAAAGGCAAATCGAATAACGAGGTCATGCGTTTCTGCCAGAGTTTTATGATCGAGCTCTTCCGCCATGTCGGAGCCAACACCGATGTCCCCGCAGGAGACATCGGCGTGGGAGCCCGCGAAATCGGCTATCTGTTCGGCATGTACAAGAAGCTGCGGAACGAGTTCACCGGCGTCCTGACGGGAAAGAGCCTGAACTGGGGCGGCAGCCTCATTCGCCCCCAGGCCACCGGGTATGGGTGTGTCTATTTCGCCGCCGAGATGCTGGGGACCCGGAACGAAACTCTGGAAGGCAAAGTCTGTCTCGTTTCGGGAGCGGGAAACGTGGCTCAGTTTACCGTGGAAAAGTTGATCCAGTGCGGGGCCAGGGTGGCAACCATGTCCGATTCTTCTGGCTATATATACGATGAAGGCGGCATCGATCGGCAGAAGCTCGACTTTATCATGGAGCTCAAGAACGCCCGCCGAGGACGCATGAGGGAATATACCGAAAAATATCCCGCCGCCGTTTACACTCCCGCCGACCCGGCCATGGGCCATAATCCTCTCTGGAATCACCAGGCCGACTGCGCCTTCCCCGCGGCAACCGAGAATGAAATCAACGGACAAGACGCTCAGAATCTGGTGAGCAACGGCGTCAAACTGGTGTGCGAAGGCGCCAACATGCCTACCACGCCGGAAGGAATCAATGTTTTTCTGGATCATGGGCTCCTCTACGGACCCGCCAAAGCGGCCAATGCCGGCGGGGTTTCCGTGTCAGGGCTTGAGATGACTCAGAACAGCATGCGCCTCAACTGGACGCGCGAAGAAGTGGACCAGCGTCTCCACACCATCATGAAAACCATTCACCGAACCAGTCTGGATGCGGCAGCCCAGTACGGCGCTCCCGGAAACTACATGGTGGGAGCCAATATCGCCGGTTTTGTGAAAGTGGTGGAAGCCATGCTTGACCAGGGGCTGGTGTAGAGGAGGCAAGCAAGAGAATTTCTTTAATTGCGTTCAAGAACACGCATGACTTCCTGAGCGATCTCTTTCTCTTCATTCGTGGCGATCACCAATATCTTAACAACACTGTGGTCGGCGTGAATGGCAGCGGGAAGGTTTGCATGATCTTCATTCTTCTTCACATCAAGAACGATTCCGAGGCCGTTGAGGCCTTCCAGACCCTCACAGACCAGCCTACGAACAAGCGGGCAATGCTGCCCGATGCCGGCAGTAAAAACCAGCACATCAAGACCACCCATGGCTGCGGCATAAGCCCCGAGATACTTTTTTATGCGGTAGCAGAAAGACCTGACGGCGCTGTCGGCCAGCCGGTTTCCCTCCGATCTTGCAGCGAGGATATCGCGCATATCGCTGCTTCCAATCTCCGCAAGACCGAGGAGCCCGCTTTGAGAGTTGAGGATGTGGTCGATCTCCTGCGGCTCGATTTGTTTGCGGCCCATAAGGAAAGGAACGATGGCAGGGTCCAGGTCGCCACACCGCGTTCCCATGATCAATCCTTCCAGAGGGGTAAAGCCCATGCTGGTATCCACGCTTTTTCCATGGCGAACCGCCGTCATGCTGGAACCATTTCCCAAATGGCAGGTGATGATTTTAAGCTGTTCGATGGGTTGCTTGCAGAACCTGGCGGCCTCGTGCGCGACATATTTGTGGCTGATGCCGTGGAATCCATACCGGCGGATCTGGTATTCCCGGTAAAACCGGTAAGGCAGTCCGTAAAGGTAGGCTTCTTCGGGAATGGTCGCGTGGAAGGCCGTGTCGAACACCGCCACCTGCGTTGCCAGAGGCAGGTACGCTTCACAGGCCTCGATGCCCTCCATATTGGGGGGGTTGTGCAGCGGGGCTAGTTCGAAACATTCCCTTATGATCCTCTTCACCTCGGGGTCGATGACGACCGGGCTTGTCATCCTTTCCCCTCCGTGAACCACCCGGTGGCCGACCGCCACGATCTCTTCAATGCTTTTGAGGGCTCCGTCTCGCTTATCGGTCAGAAGGGTCGTGATGAGGCCGACAGCCTGAGCCGTGTCCGTTACGGCAGCTTCCACCCCAATTTGGCTTCCTCTCCAATTCTCAAAAGTGAGTCGGGTACCGCCCAAACCAATGCGTTCGACCATGCCACTGGCCAGGACCTTCTGGACGGGCATATGAAAGAGGGTAAATTTGACGGATGAACTGCCGGCGTTGATGACCAGGAGCTTCACAGTTTAGCTGGCTCCCTTCTTGGTCTCACGAATTCCCTTATCGGGGGGTTGTTCCTGATCGCCATCTCTAAAATAGAATTCCCGGATGAACTTCTCGTAGGCTTCAAAGGACCAGTGGACGTCCCTCCAGAGTCCCGCCGCACCGTCAGCATCCCCTTTTTCGATGGCCTTGACGAAGTGCGCATGATCCTCGCAATTGTTCTCCTCCCATTCTGCAATGTAGCCTCTTCTGGGAAAGTCATATAGGCGCCGCTTCATCGTCATGACAATGCGCCGCAGGGGTTCATTGTCCGACAAATCGAGAAACACGTTGTGGAAATCGATGTTGCGCTCGTAATAGGTGCTGTAATCCTGCTGGTCGAGAGCGTTTTTTATGGCGAGATTGAGCTGCTTCATCCTGTCCGTATGAGACTTGTCGAGCTTATGGAAAACGGAGAGTAGCGCGGTGGTCTCCAGGGAGCCGACAATTTCGTAGATATGCCTGATCTCGTCGAGGGTGAGGGTGTTGACATAGATCCCGCGCCGGGGGGAAATGGTCACAAACCCTTCCGACTCGAGCTGGATGAGGGCATCACGCAGCGGCGTCTTGCTGATCCCCAGGTGTTTGCTGATCTCGGTGAGGTTGACCGATGAGCCGGGGAGGAGCTTCCCTTCAGTGAGTTCCTTGCGGAGGAACTCGTAAACTTGCTCTCTCAGTGACTTCATATAGATCATTGAATGAGGCCTTCTTTGCTGGGATCATTCATTTGATGAAGAGGGCCGCATGGCCTTCCTCGAAGGCATGGCCAAAACCTTTCCCCGTGTCAGAACCAAAACCCGCCTGTCATTAGAGGGTCAACTCGGAAGCCTCGGTGATCTGATGTCGCAGTTCGAGGAACTTCATTTCCGTGTGTTCCCTTGGTCTGGGGAGATCCACCTTATACACTTCATGCATCCTTCCCGGAAGCTTCCCTTGAAGCGAGATGATGCGGTCCCCCAGATAGATGGCCTCATCAATATTGTTGGTCACGAACAATACCGTTCGCTTTTCCGCTTCCCAAATGCGAGCGGTTTCCTTTTCCATGAAATAGCGGGTCTGGGCGTCCAGCTGGCCAAAGGGTTCATCGAGCAGCATGACTTCGGGGCCATTGGCATAAGCCCTGGCGATACCCACGCGCTGCTTCATGCCACCGCTGAGCTGGTGCGGATAGTGCTTCTCAAAACCCTGCAGACCGACCAGGTTGATATAGCGATTCGCGATTTCCCGCCGCTCTTCCTTGGGCACGCCTCTCAGCTTCGGACCTATCTCCACGTTGCCCAACACGGTTTTCCAGGGGAAAAGCATGTAGCTCTGAAAGACCAGGCCACGGTCGGGCCCGGGCCCCGAAACCTCCCGTCCATCCAGTAAAACCTTGCCGGTTGTGGGTGTTTCCAGGCCGGCTATGATTCTGAGGAGGGTGCTCTTCCCCGATTGCCCTGGGCCAAGGATCACGACGAACTCGTTCTCCTTGACGCTGACGCTCACATCCTCGAGCACATGGACCTGCTGGGTCCCTTTCTGGATGAACGTCTTGCTGATTTTTTCGCACACAATCTTGTATTCGCTCTTCTCTCCCACGGTGCTGAATTCCTTTCTACCCGACCGAGGTCTCAGACTCTTGCCCTTCTCGTACTCACATGGATTGAAAAACCTGCCTTACAGCCCAAGGACTTCCCGTTTCCAGGGACAAAGCAGCTTTTCAAGTCCGCTGACCAAAAGAGTGGTGAGCCAGGCAACCAATGCAATGAGAATCATGCCGCTCAGGACCATCGCGGGCTTTGAGAGGGTCATTCCCTGGAAGATGATGAATCCGAGTCCGGAGCGGGAACTCACCAGTTCGGCAGCCAAAACACAGGTCCATGCAATGCTCAGGGAGATTTGCAGCCCTGCGAAGATGGCGGGGAACGAGGCGGGGAAGCAGACCTCAAGGATCTCGTCTCTGCGATTGCCCCCAAGCACGCGCACCACGTCATAGAGCTGCGGTTCGATGAGCCGGACTCCGTTGTACGAATTGAGAAGGCAGGGCACAAAGGTGCCGATCACGATGATGAATACCTTGGAGGTCTCTCCGATGCCGAACCAGAGAATGGAAATGGAGATCCAGGCAATGGGAGGCATCGGTTTGAACAGATCGAACACCGGCTTGACCACCGCATTGATGTATGGGTTGAGCGCCATCAAGAGGCCAAGGGGCACGGCCACGAGGGCCGCCACTACAAAGCCGATCAGAATCCGCTGCGTGCTTGCCCAGATATGTCCCCAGAGCGACAGGCCGGCCAACCGGTCCGTTATCATTGAGGTCGACTGCAGCAGGACTTCGTGAGGGCGGGCCAGCCCCCCTTTAAGCACCTCAGAGGAGGCCGCGTAGTCCCACGCCAGAAAGAAAGCTACGATGGAAACGCCGTGGAGAAACCATTTGTTCTTCAGCACGATCTTCAGCGAAAGCGGCCGCTTCTCCTTCACTCTAACCTGTACTTCATTGGCAACTGTAGACACTTTTGGTTACCTCCTTATTCCCGCGAGCAGCTTCTTTTCGAAATAGTCCACAACGATGCCGATGATCGCGCCGGTGAGGCCCACCATGACCATGCCCAAAACCACCATGTCAGGCATGGCCAGGCGGCGGCCCATGGTGATGAGAAAGCCCAGACCGCTGTCGGCCGCCAGGAGCTCGGCAGCCACCAGGTTGGTCCAGCAGTAGGCAAGGGCAATCTGAAGCGCCCCGAACACCATGGGGAGGGCGGATGGGACACAGAGTTTCGTGAAAATCTGCCAGTCCGTAGCACCGTAGGTGCGGGCCATCTGGATCAGGGTGGGGTTGGTCATTCTCACTCCCACGTAAGAATTGATCACGCAGGGAACGATTCCCGCTATCCAGATGATGAAGACCTTCCCGGTAATGCCGATGCCAAACCAGAAAATGGTCAAAGGAATCCACGCAATGGGAGGAATTGGCCGAATCATTTCGAAAATTGGCCGTGTCAATCCTTCCACCACCACAAACCAGCCCATCAGCAGGCCAAGAGGGATGCCGAAGATGAGAGCAAGAATGTAGCCGGTGAAGGCTTCCTGTATGCTTGTCCAGGCATGCTTGGCCAAAACCGCGCCGTCGGGATTGACCTCGGTGAGTTTGACCTTAAAGAGTTCATAAACCTGTATGGGCGAGGCCAGCATACTGCTTGGGACGATTTCCAGGTCCACGATCAGCTGCCAGCCTACCAGGAAGAGCACGATGCTCGCCACAGGCAGGATTCTTAACATCAAAGGTTTTTTGACCTTTACTTCCTCATAGGCCATGGTTTGTCTCCCAGCCGAATCTTTCAGAAATGTCGAAACTAGATTTGTAACACAGAGGGAAACGCCTCTGTTCCAATGGAATGTCGGGGCCTGCCCGGAGGACCGGAAGAATGCCCGGCCCTCCCTTTCTCCTTCTTGAATTTCAATATCAGGTCACTCAGCCTTCACGTGAATCGAGAGCTCTAATGCATCAGGGAATCGGCGTTTTGACCATCTTCAGAAATTTGCCAGTGATGTAATCGCTCTTCATCACCTTTTCCTTCTCTTCGGGCTTGAACCTGCCCTGAGCGGTGAAGAAGTCCAGGATGGCCTGCTGCCACTTTTGGACATCACTTGGTCCGGCGCTGCTGTCAAACATCTTGATCTGCTCCTCCAGGGTGAATACCGGGTGCATCAGCAGGTCCATCTTGGCGGATTCGTCGCTCATCTCCATACCGGCCCAATCCTTGAAAAACCTCTTGTACTCGGGCACCAGCTTGTCTCCCTCTTTCTTGATCAGGTTGATGCCGCGCAGATACACACGCAGGAACTTGGCCATGAGTTCGGGGTTCTTTTCACTGAATTCTTTTTCCGCGATGAGGACGATGGGCTGAGCACCACCGGAGGTCTTGGTGTTGGCGGCGATTTTCCAGCCCTTGCCGAGCCCGGTGTAGATATGAGGAGCCCAGAGCACCACAGCGTCGCCGATGCCCGCCTCGAAGGCAGCCACCGCCTGTGCCTGATCCATGTTCTTGAGCACGATATCGCTATCCTTGAGACCGAAAACCTCGAGCCACTTGCTCATGGCAAAATGGCCGGAGGATACCGTGGTGGCCAGGATGGTCTTTCCCTTGATGGTCTCGGGGCTTCCGAAGACCTCGGGGATACTTCGGGTTGAAGCCTTTGGTCTTGAGAATGGGGCTGTCGGCCCGCACCATGATGCAGTTGGTCTCGGATTCATCGTTGCCGATGGCGAACAAGACCGTGCCGTAGCGGAGCGCACCCACGTTGGCGGGGACACCTCCCATGCCGGCGATCACCCACTGTTTGGCAGGCAAGGCTTCCATTTGTGCCATGCCGGAATCAAAGAAATGCAGCTGGAAATCCAGCCCTTCTTCCTTGTCCCATCCCTTTTCCTTGGCATACCAGGCGAGCGAAGGTCTCGTGTTCCGGCTGCCAGGCCATGTTGAGCACAAAGGGTTTTTGAGCATGCACGACCCCAAAGCCCGCAAGAACCAGTGACACCGCAAGGATCAAAACTACGGAGAAAATGGACCGCTTCATACTGCTCCTCCTTCGATAAGATAGTTCGAGATCTTGTTTCCAGTAACCCTGTAACCCTCAATAAACAGACTTACTCCCGCTCGACTTCTGCCTCCTCTCTTCCCGCTTTGCCTGTCCACCTCCTTTCTAATGAATCCCCAACACTGACAGCGCCAACATTGTGCTCTTTCTGCCTTCAGACCTACCACCAACGGATCAGGTCCGTGACCTGCTTTCTGATTTCCACGAATTTCGGGTCTATGAGATTCCTCGGACGGGGCAGGTCCACTTTCACCTCCGCCTTGATGCCGGTGGGCTTGTTGCTCAGGATGAGGATTCGCTCCGCCACATAGACCGCCTCTTCAACATTGTGGGTAATGAAGACGACGGTGCTCTTGAGAGCCTTCCAAAGGCGGACCAGCTCGTCCTCCAGGTAGTATCGCAGCTTGACATCCAATTGGCCGTAGGGCTCGTCCATGAGCAGGAGATCCGGGTCCACGGCAAATGCGCGAGCCACCGCCATTCTCTGCTCCATGCTGGAGGAAACCTGGTTGGGGTAGAGATCCGCCGTATCCGTCAGACCGACCAGGTCCAATATGTATTTCAACCTCTCTTCAAGCTTCTCTTTGGGAAACTGCTTGACCTCCATCCCAAAGGCCACATTCTCCCTTACTGTTCTCCACGGCATGCACGTGGGCTCTTGGAATACGAACGAGATGTTGTGCTTTTTCGGGTCGGCCTCTTCCCCGTCGATGTAGATGTTGCCGTACGTAGTCGGGATGAGCTTGGACAGGCAGTTGAGGAACGTCGTTTTCCCGCATCCTGTGGGCCCAACGATGCTGAGAAACTCTCCCTTGGCCACGTTGAAAGAAATTTTGTCCAGAACCGTCAGATCGCCAAAGCATTTGGTGAGATCCTTGACCTCGATTTTTATCTCTCTGTGGTCCGAATCATTCCCTGTACTGCCCACTGTCTTCTCTCCTCTTGTTGTTGTCCCGGGATGGGTTGGGATCCTCAATTCTTCGCGCCTTCGCGTTAGATTCTCGCCACCTTCTCGTTGGTCATCAGCACGGAGCACGGGGCACAGTGAGCCACATGGCTGCTGATGCTGCCGAGCAGACGTTCTGCCAGAACACCACGTCTTGATTTGCCGAGGACAATCAAATCGGCTCCCCAGTGAGAGGCCAGATCACAGATGCGCGGTCCGGGTTTGCCCTCCTCCACCGAAACCTGTGCCGTAACTCCTTTTTCGGCAGCTTCCCCGGCCAAGGTTTCCAGCCACGCTCGCGCGTGGTCCATGGTTGCCTCGCTCTTCTTTTGCAGCAGGCGTTGGGAATCCGATCCGTCGAGCTCCACAATCGTGCCGATGCTGTCCTCCATCTCCGCGACGGTAGCCTCTTCCAGACAGCAAAACAACATGAGCTGAGCGCCATCTTTCACCGCCAGGTGAAGGGCATGATTAAACTTTTCCGTGTACTTGGTGGCCATGTCCATTGCCACGAGAATCTTTTTGTAGTCCATGTTTTTATCTTCCCTCTAAGCAAGGTTGGCAGTTGTACCGTTCGCTCAGGGCCTGCGCCTGCGTGTGAGGCCCCCCGCCACAACACACCGGACAGCCTCACGCGCTCGCGATGAGGGAGGAGCTACTTTTCAACGTAAGCGTCGGCAACTACAAGAGCCTTGTCCATGATCGCCACGCCCTCATCGATTTCGTCCTTGTTGATGATGAGAGGCGGCGCCATGGCAATGACATTGCCGGGATTGGCCGCCATGGCGATCATTCCGAGCTCACCGATCTTCCTGGCAACCTCGAGTTTGGGATTCAATCCGGGGCGAACCTTTGCCGCAACGGGAATGATGGGTTCCCGGGTCTTGCGGTTCTTTACCAGTTCCAATCCGACAAAGAGTCCGAGGCCTCTGACATCTCCAATACACGGATGCTTTTCCTTGAGCTCCATGGCCTTCTCCAGGAGGTATTTGCCCATCTGGGCCGAATTCTCAATGAGCTTGTCTTCCTGGTAGATCTGGATCACTCTCACCGCCGCTGCGCAGCACATGGCATGGCCGGCATAAGTGGCCCCATGGGAGAAAAACTGTTCCTTGAAACGGTCTGCAATGGGCTTGCGCACGACCGTCATGCCCAGAGGCAGGTACCCGCACGTGGCCCCTTTGGCCAGGGTCATGATGTCGGGCACCACTCCCCAGTGGTCCATGGCAAACCATTTTCCGGTGCGCCCGAAGCCGGTCATCACCTCATCGGCAATCATCAGCGTGCCATACTTGTCGCAGACCTCCCGGAGGCGTGGGAAATATTCCGGAGGCGGCACGATGATGCCGTTGGCCCCGGTCACAGGCTCAAAAATGATCCCGGCAACCTTCTCGCCGCCACCCTCGAGCTCAATCACTTCGTCCACGTACTTCACGCACTGCAGGTCACATTCGGGATACTTCTGCCCGAACATGCACCGATAGCAGTACGGTTGAGGAACCGAGACCCACTCCGTCCCGCCCAGGACCTGTGCCCAGCTCCGAGCATCTCCCGCCGAAAGGGTCATGGAAGTGGCCGTGCCTCCGTGGTAGCTCCGGTAACGGGTCAACATCTTCCTCTTGCCGGTGAATTGATGGCAAATCTTTACCGCCGCTTCATTGGCCTCCGTACCTCCGAGGGAAATGAAGGTGCGGGACAGATCGCCCGGGGTGAGCTCGGCGAGCATTTTTGCCAAAATAGCCCTGGGCTTGGTTGAAAAATTTGGAGCAAATGAAGTCAGGGTTTTTGCCTGTTCGCAAATCGCATCCACCACCCTTTGGTCCTGGTGGCCGATACTGTGACTCACAAAGCAGGAACTGAAATCCAGGCGTTCCCTGCCGTCTTCGGTCTTGAATCGCACACCCTTGGCGCTGACCACCCGCGGGGGAGCCTGCGCCGGCTGATAACCCCATGAATGGAAGAGATTCTCCACTTCGTAGGAATCTAAATCTTCTTTTTGCGAAGGAATATTCTTCAGATCAATCACGTCAAAAACCTCCAATTTGGGCCTCAGCGTGCCGAAGTAACGACAGGATGCTTGCTGCACGGCCCCAGATTCATTTCAATTCAAAGCGGTCTTTTCCGGGAACGGCCCATGAAGGTCGCCGTTCCCGGGCCTTGTCTTCCTCAAAGTCCTATTTTACGTTGAGATGCTTGTACTTGGGCAGCATGCGGAAGGCCTTCTTCAGGGCATCCCGTCGGAACGGCTCGGCCAGAACTTTTTCGCCACCCTCGATGATGCCTTCAATGACACAAGGCTTACCGGAAGCCACCGCATCTCTGACCGCATCTCCGACCTCGCTGTAATTCTCGATCCGATAGCCTTTAGCCCCCATCACTTCAGCCAGCTTGGCGTAGTTCGGGTTTTCCCTCAGGTTCGCCCCGATGAAGCGGTTGTTGTAATAGTCGATCTGGTTCTTCTTCTCGGCGCCCCACTCAAAGTTATTGGCTACGATGGCGATGACCGGAATCTTTTCCCTGACTGCCGTCATGACCTCAGAGAGGCCGCTGATGCCCCAGGCTCCGTCACCCTGGAAAGCAAAAACCGGCACCTCGGGTTTGGCGATTTTGGCGCCCATGGCCGCACCATACGCAAAACCGCAGTTCCCCCAGCTCAGCGCGGAAATGTGCTGCCGAGGTCCGTTGAACTTGAAATAGGCGTTGGCCATGGAGGAGTTGTTGCCGATGTCGGTGGCGACAATGGACCCGGCCGGCATGGCCTTGGCGAGCTCCCAGAGAAAGCGGCGGGGGTGCATCAGCTTGGCGGTCGAATTGGACCAACCCTCCAGCTCGTCAGACCAGACTTTCTTTTCTTTTTCAACGTCGGCCATGCGTTTGGCAACCGGCTTCAGGTTTGGTTTGAGTGTCTTGATAATCGCCAACAATTCTTTTGCAAACTCTTTGGCATCAGCCAGGCTGGCCACATCGACCTTTTTGCTGAGGCCCAGCACCTTGGGATCAACATCCACCTGGATGATTTTTGCGCCTGCCGGCCAGTATTCAATGTCATACTGGGGAAGGGTGCCGAACGGTCCGAGACGGGAGCCGAGCGCGAGGACAACGTCAGCCTTGGCGATAGTGCGCATGGCGGCCTTTGAACCGCAGTAGCCGATGGGGCCTACGGACAGCTCATGATTCGCCGGGAACGCATCATTATGGAGGTAGCTGATGACAACCGGTGCGGTCAGGTATTCGGCCAGGGCCTTGGCTTCCTCCTGCGCATCGCCCTGAGACACCCCGCCGCCGGCCAGGATCACCGGGTACTTGGCGTTGGCGAGCAGCCTGGCAGCCTCTTCCAGGGCTGCTCGGGGTCCGCTGCCGCGCGAGATATTCAGCGTCTCGTAAATCTCATCCTCACAGACCCCGTAGAAATAATCGCGGGGGATGTTGAGCTGGGTCGGGCCGTTTTGCGTTTTGGCCATGTAGAAGGCGCGGCGAGTCAGTTCGGCCATCCGCTCGGGTCGGTTCACCCGGACCTGGTAGACGGTTTGTCTCTGAAACATGGCCATTTGATCCAGTTCTTGAAAACCACCGGTACCGATTCCCATGGTCCCGGTCTCGGGAGTGATGGCCACTACCGGTGAATGGGCCCAGAAGGCTGCCGTCATGGCCGACACGAAGTTGGCTGCGCCGGGGCCGTTTTGGGCAATGCAGCACTGCGGCTTTCCCGTCACGCGGGCCAGGCCGTCCGCCGCATGACAGGCCGCCTGTTCGTGGGCAACCGGTACAAACCGAATTCCCGCGTCGGGGAAAATATCGAGCGCATCCATGAAGGCCGATCCGACAATCCCGAAGACCGTCTTGACACCTTCTGCCGCCATCGTTTCGACTAAAGCCTCACTGGGGGTCATTTTTGTCTTAGCCATTACTGAAATCTCCTTTTTTGGGCGCTCGCTACGGAGCATGGGAATAAAGTTAAATCCACCAACCACATCTCTTTACAGCTTCCTTTTTGATTTGCGCTGATTTGGGTCCGTCGCCTCCTGGTCACCTCACCGGGGGCCAGGGAACTCCGGGTCAGCAGCAAACATCAGCAGCAGCTCACACCAGCCCCTGGTCCATCATGGCATCGACGACTTTGATGAACCCGGCAATATTGGCGCCCTTGACATAGTTGCCCGGGGAACCGTATTGCGCTGCCGCCTCAAGACAGGTGTTATGAATCGTCTTCATGATGATCTTCAGACGGGCATCCACTTCCTCACTCGTCCAGCTGAGGCGCATGCTGTTCTGGGTCATTTCGAGCCCTGAGGTGGCTACTCCTCCGGCATTGGCCGCCTTCCCCGGGGCAAAAGGAATGCCGCTGGCATGGAACTCGTGCACAGCCTCCGGAGTGCACGGCATATTGGCGGCTTCAACGACCACCTTGCACCCGTTCTGCACGAGCGTCCTGGCATTTTCCCCGTTCAGTTCGTTCTCCATGGCAGTGGGAATGGCAATGTCGCATTTGACTTCCCAGGGGCGTTTATCGGGCACCCACTCGCAGCCGAACTTGTCGGCATATTCCTTGGCTGATTTGCGGTAGACCGTCCAGAGGCTGGCCATGAACTTGAGCTTTTCACCCTTGATGCCATCGGGATCAAAGACATAGCCATACTCGTCAGCCAGGGTTACCACCTTGCCACCCAACTCGTTCACCTTCTCGACCACATAGGCGCCCACGTTGCCATAGCCGGAGATCGCCACGGTCTTTCCCGCAAGGGCTTCACCACGAGTTGCCAGCATCTCCTCGAGAAAATAGACGACGCCATACCCGGTCGCCTCAGGACGGATGAGGCTGCCACCCCAGTTGAGCCCCTTGCCGGTAAAAACGCCCGAAAACTCGTTGCGCAGTTTTCTATACATTCCAAACATATAACCAACTTCACGCGCCCCCACTCCTAAATCGCCGGCGGGAACGTCCGTGTTGGGGCCGATATGCCGGAAGAGCTCCAGCATGAAGCTGTGGCAGAAGCGCATCACCTCATTGTCCGATTTGCCCTTGGGATTGAAGTCGGAGCCGCCCTTGCCGCCGCCCATGGGCAGAGTGGTCAGAGCGTTCTTGAAGGTTTGTTCAAAACCAAGAAACTTGAGCGTGCTCAAGGTGACTGAAGGGTGAAAGCGAATCCCGCCCTTGTAAGGGCCGATGGCGCTGTTCATCTGAACCCGGTACCCCCGGTTGACCTGAACATTCCCCTGGTCGTCCATCCAGGGCACCCGAAACATGATGACCCGCTCCGGCTCGGTGATCCGCTCCAAGATCTTGGCCTGCCGGTATCGCGGGTTGCCCTCCAGAACCGGTTCGATGGATTCCACCACTTCCCTCACCGCCTGGTGAAACTCCTTCTCGTGGGGATCCCTTGCCTTTACGATGGTCATGATCTCATCTATCATTCGAGTCCTCCTGGATCGATTAATGAGGCCGACAGGAGACACCTGTCCGCCCTTCCCCAAACGCCCATTCAGTGCAGTTCATCACGCTCGCCGTCGGCGCAGGGAGCGTCAGAGAAAATGACACAAAGAGACTTCTTGCCGTCCAGTTTCAAAATCATCGGATCATCCAAACGGATATGCGCCACGTGCAATGTTTCATTGGCCGGAGGAAGGGATTGGAGCCAGCTCCAGTCGAGAAAATCGCCGCCCTGCTGGGTAACCATGATGTAGCTGATTCCCAACGTGGTGATGTTATGAAAGAAATGGGATCCCTGCGAAGGTTCTACCTTCAATTGAGGGGCGGTTGTTTCGACGATTGCCCCGACCCCGGAAATATCCGCCCAACCGACCGGTATCCCCAGCCAGCGGTCGCCGGAACCCCACCGGCCGGGGCCAATGAGCAGATACTTGCGTCCGCTGCGGGCGAGAACGGCGTTCATCTCTCCAATCTCTCGCGCAATTTCGGGCATCTGGATGGTATCGAAGACATCCGGCTTGACATAGAGAATATCCGCAATGTCCCTTTTCCTGCCATTTCCCAGAGCATGGGAGGAATAACAAAAGGCTCTCGAGATTTCCTCGGGACTGATCTCCACTTCAGTGAGCGTTTCTTCGGTAGCCATCGGTCTGATCTGCAAAAGACTCAATTCCGGTCTTTCATCTTTGCCGGAACCCAGATTCATGGAGAATTCCATCTCCACCGAGCAGCCCATCCCCATGCGGGCGATATCCAGAATGTCCGACAGCATCTCTGCCAGCGGGCAGAGCTTGTATTTGAGCACTTGCGCAAAGGTGATGATCTTGGGCCCAGGCGTCATGGCGCTGTCCCGGATGCAATGCTCTACCGGGCTGTAGGTGCTCGCCAGCAGCATCACCGGTTCCTCCCCCTCGGCATCCGCGATCTCTCGCCTTTCCAGGGTAGAGGCTTCGTCGGTATCGAGCTTGATGCCTGAATTGCCCATCTTTAAGGCATAGAAGTGGCGTTGAGCATTGTTCAGCATATCGTCGACGCTGGAGAACTGAGGCAGGACGGTGGGGTACCTGGGCGAAAAACGGAGCACCTTTCCTCCCTCCATGACCGTCTTGCCGAGGCCCAGGGCAATATGAGCGATGCCTTCCTCGGTTTTCATGGGAGGAACCGGATAATAATTCTGTGATTGGGCTACACCTGAAACGGCAGGATAGAAATAGTCTCCGTATTGTTTTCCAATCAACCTTTGGATAATGATCGCCATTTTCTCCTTTTCCGGACCGTGTGAAGCTCTTGCGGCGAAAGCCCTGGGGCCCCGGAAATAGGTCGAGGCGTATACCAGCTTGATGGCGGTGACGAGTTGCTCCACTCTTGTCGAGAGGTCGGGATGATGGTTGGGCAGCATGTAGGTTCGATAGAGACCGGCATAGGGCTGATACTGATTGTCTTCGAGCAAAGCCGAGGAGCGGATCGCAAGGGGAAGGTTCACTTGAGTGAGGTACAGTTTAAGCTTTTCCTCGACCCATTCCGGGAACCTCGCCCTCACGAAGAGCTCAGCCACTTCGGCATCCGAAAGCTCAGTCTCCCAAAGCCCCTGCAGGTTGTTTTCTTCGACGAAAGCATCGAACCCATCGGTCGTGATCACCAGCGTCCGGGGAAAGGTGATGCTCACCTGGGGATACTTCCGGTGCAGATCGGGATGGCGATGGAGCATGTTGGAAAGGAAGACCAGTCCTCTGGCCTTTCCGCCTAGCGAACCTTTGCCGATTTTTAGTAATTCCGGATCGAGGTCAAAGTCACAGGCGTCAAAGCTCGCCACCAATCCTTCTTGAATGCGCTTGCGCCGCGCATTGATGTTGGAGATGATGAAACATCGCATGCTCTCCACATCGCCGGAAAAGTCGGTGTCGGTGGCTGGACGCAGCTTGGAGGCAAGAATGATCTCCGAACGCGCAAAGAGCCACCTCGAAAAATCATTGCGGCTCCAGTGGTGGTAAAAGGACTCTTTGGGGATGGTCGGCAGAATCTTCTCGAAGGAGTGCATATTGGAGACTCGAGCGATCTCCTGGCCCGTTGGCAGGCGGAAGACAAAATCCCCAAAACCGAGCTGTCCGGTGAGAAAAGATCTGACCTCATCATGCAGGGAGGGCGAATTCTTGTCGATGAACATGGCTGGGATTTGGGAGGCTGCCTCGGCATTCGAGGGCTCCGAACTGGTAAGCAGGAGCGGGATGTCGGGCTGCTCTCGCTTAATCCGAGAAAGGAGGGAAATGCCTGCGTTATCAGTCAGTTCACAGTTTTGGGGGTAGCGAACGTCGGAAATGACCCCCAGGAGACAGGGCAGATAACGCTCATAAAGCCTTGTTGCCTCTTCAAAATTTTCGGCCACCAGGATCTTCGGACGCGCCCGCATGGTGAGCAGCTTGTGCTCCTCATTCAGCCCCTGCTCCATCACCGCCTGAGTCTGCAACAAGACCTCCCGGTACAGAACGGGCAACAGGGTGGAAAGGTAAATGGGGGAGTCCTCGACGAAAAGGATAACCCTCACCCTGGCCGTATCGATGTCGTCGTCGACATTCATCTGATCTTCCACGCTCTTGACCAGAGCGAGAACGAGGTCCGTGTTGCCGCTCCAGACAAAAGTCCGGTCGATGCCTGGTGTCCCGGGTTGATTGAGGGTGCATCGTGGGTCAGGGGCGGTATGGGCGAGCACCACGACGGGCAGCTTCGGGTTCTTCTTCTTCAGCTCTTCACCGAAGGCATACACATCCATGTCGGCAAGGCGCCGCATGGTGATCACCAGATCAAATGGTTTCTGGTCCAGAAACCGGAAAGCCTCTTCCGCCGATGAAGCCCAGGTCAGTCGCGGGGGTTCGCTCAGACTCAAGCCCTGGTATTCGTGGATGATCCTCTCCGCCAGTCGCCCATCTTCTTCCATGATGCAGGCATCATAAAGAGTCGAAACCAGGAGAATATCCCCGACCTTCTTGCGCATCAACTCATGAAAGATCTTGAAGCGAGGATCGAACTCATCGGCAGGATGGTCACTCTTCAAACCCATCTGAACCTGTTTGGAAACACTCTTGAGACCCATCATGCCGACACCCTCGGTGGAGTGGAATCGCTAAAAAACAGCACCTCAACTTGATGT
The DNA here is from genome assembly GCA_963783775.1 of uncultured delta proteobacterium. GTDB lineage: Bacteria > Desulfobacterota > Syntrophobacteria > Syntrophobacterales > Syntrophobacteraceae > JADGQM01. Next base: position 220,076 of record CAWAOR010000004.1, read on the forward strand.
GATATCTGATGTATCAGACATCACCTCGCCTGTCAAGAAGAATTTTTAGGATTTCTTGGGAGGTTCAAAACGACTTCTCGAGCGCCTTCCTATCGATGATAAACTACTGACACTCCTAAATAAACACTATGAAGTCAACCTGCCACGACATGGGGAGCAACGGCGATGAAGTTGCTGAAGATCAGTCATGAGTCATGAGATCTCCGAGGTATCGGAACTGACGTTTTGACTTTCTGTGGCGGCTCTTGAGAGAACTTACGGAAGGGTCCTGTGGGAGGCGGATGATCGAAGGTGCCAGATTAAACTGAACCCCAAAAGCACCGTGCCTGCAACAATGGCAACATCGGCCACATTGAAGATGGCGGTGCGAAAACCACCCCAGCCAAGACTGAGGAAGTCGACCACCGAACCACCAAAGGCGACTCGATCAAGCAGGTTGCTGAGAGCGCCACCGCAAATGAGTGAGAGTGCCGCGACGGGAAGCGGCGCGAGCGCAGAGGCAAACAGCAGATATCCCATGAGCAGCGCCAGGAAGGTGGCAACGGCAACGGTCAAGGCGGGCCCGCGCCACTCCCGGGGAAGGCAGTATTCAAAACTGAGGACTGCCCCCCGGTTCTCGGTATAGTCAAGCCTAATCATATCCCCGGCAAAAGACAGGGCTTTGGCTTTCGGCAGGTGCGACCGGGCAATCTCCTTCGCCGCTTGATCGCCGCCCACACATAGGAGGACGGTGAGCAGCACCAGCACCATCCGCTTTCCGTTTCTCATAACTCCTGCCATGTGCCTCTTAAGGTTCTGTGGAAGAGAGCCCGTCTCTATTGGTCAGCCGCAACGAGAACGTCTCGCCGGGGTAATAAACCCTTGTTTCTCCATCCCGGCCAAGCGTCACCGAGCCTTTTCCGTAGACGTTCCAGGTACCACCCGGACCATCATCAAGCATCCCGGTCTCTTCATCGATTCCGATCATTGCATGTTTTGGAAGAGAAGTCATCAGATGCGGCAGCCAGCCCTTGCCAAAGGTGTCATAGTGGGGAATCACGCAGGCTTCGGGGATCAGGTTCAAACCCTCGGAAAAACTTCCTGTATCCGGATCGTAGTAGTGCTGGCACAGGACCATCGCCCCGGCGCTGCTGCCCCCAATGACAGCGCCCCCGCAGAAGGCCTCGAGGACGGCCTGCCAACTGACACTGTTGGCCAGAGTTTGGGCAAGATAATGGGGAAAACCGCCCAGAACATAGATGAGACGGGAAGCAACCAAGGCGGCAGCCATGGCTGGCTGATTGGCTGAGGCCTGATCGATAAGGGGCAACAGCACCACATTCCTTGCGCCCAGACGCTTGAACCACTGGACACCCCTTTGGCCCGCACGTTGGTGATTGTTATCGGGGGCGGCTGCCGCAGGAATGATGGTCACCTGAACTTCAAAACCACCGGCAAGTTCGAGAGCATGCAGATCCGGCTCAGCCATTCGCCCCCCAAACTCTGCACCGCCCTCTAACAGAAGATGGCCGGCCATGAGCTAATTTTCTCCATCTGGCGAACCATGTAAGCCCCCAGCGCGTCGTTCCCGCCAGAGGTATGCGGGGCGTCAAGCGCAGGGCGCGTTTCTCGAGCTTTCTCTCTCCTCACTCAACCAGGCCCGCAAGCAGCAGCAGCTCGAAGCAGAGCGCTGCGACCGCGCCCGCCGCCGGTATGGTCAGGAGCCACGCCGCGGCCATACGCCTGGCAACCCCCCAGCGCACGGCCGACAAGCGCTTGGAGGAACCCACTCCCAAAATCGCCGCGGAAATGACGTGGGTGGTACTGATGGGGGCTCCGAATGATGACGCCACTGCAATCACCCCGGCCGCGGACGTCTCGGCCGAAAACCCGTGCACCGCTTCAAGCTTAAAGATCTTGTGGCCCATGGTCTTGATGATTTTCCAGCCACCCATGGCGGTGCCCATGGCCATGGACAGGGCGCAGCTCAGCTGAACCCAGAAGGGTACCGTCAGGTCGGGGATCTGGTGCCCGACGAAAAGCGCCAACGTGATGATGCCCATGGTCTTTTGAGCGTCGTTGGTGCCGTGGCTGGTGGCCATAAAGGCTGACGAGACGATTTGAAGCTTTCGAAACGCCTGGTTGACCTTGTGGGGATGGGCGTTGCGAAACATCCAGGACAGAACCAGCATAACCAGGTAACCCGCCAGGAATCCCCCGAGTGGCGAAAGCACCAGAGGCATCAAGATTTTATAGAAAATGGAGAAGAGGTTGAGGGCTTCCGAGCCCTTATAGGCCAGGGTCGCACCGATCAGACCACCGATGAGGGCATGAGAGGAGGAAGACGGGAGCCCCAGGTACCAGGTCAAGAGGTTCCAGGCAATGGCCCCGCAGAGGCCCGCCAGGGTAAGGGCCTGACAGCCCTTGATCATGTCCGGATGAACGATGCCGCTGCCGACGGTCTGGGCCACATGAGTGCCGATGAAGGCTCCGATCAAATTGAGGAAGGCCGCCATCATCACCGCTATTCCCGGCGCCAGGACCTTGGTCGAAACAACGGTGGCAATGGCATTGGCCGTGTCGTGCGCGCCGTTAGTGAAATCGAATACCAGGGCCACGACAATGACCACCACCAGAAGCGAGGAAATCTCAAGCATTCTTGAGCACGATCCCTTCGATGGCCTTGGCCAGTTGCCAGGCCCGATTGAAGGCCTTGTCGATACGGTCGTAAACGTGGGTCCACTTGATGATATCGAGCACATCCTCGGGCGCAGGCGACGGGTTATCGTAAAGCTCCCCCAAACCGCTCAGCAGGAGCATTTCGCATTCCTTCTTGAGCTGCTTGACCTGGGAGACGGTTTGAGAGGCTTCTTGTCCGCTGCCCAGCATGGCAAGCATGACCCCAATCCCCGTGACCATTTCTTTGATGTTGGAGATCATCTTCTTGGCCGGGAATCGCATCCGGGAAAGCCCGTAAACGCCGATGCGGTTTGAAACAGCCTGGATGTGATTCAGGATGGTTTCCTGGGACGAGTTGATCTCGTGAATGTCCTCACGGTCAATGGGCGTGATGAAGGTCGTCGACAGCTCGCGAGCAATGGTCCGGTTGATGACGTCTCCCTCGGCTTCGAACCGGTTGATCACCTGGCACTGGTCTTCGCAGTCCACGAATTCCTCGGCAATCTGATGGAGCACTGTCGCCGCACTCACGATGATGCGGTTCTGTTCGCAGAACAGTTCGAAAAACTTGGGCGATTTGGGGAAAAGGCTAAAGGACATGGCCCCTCCTTGATCGAGGCAAAGCACGTATTTGAATCGATACCCTTGCCCGGTCGCTACCGTGCGGGAAAAATCCGGCAGCGAGGGCAACGGCCAGCGCAACCGGCTTAGATTGGCCGCTTCCGCAGGTTTCTTTTCGGACAGCCTCCTAGCCCTTTGCCGCGCTGAGGGCTGCCTGCAGCTTTGATTCGTTGTCATGGGATAGAGAGGTCTTGATAATGGTTCCCCCCGTTCCTTTGAGCTCCTCGAGGACCTTATCCGGTGTGGCCTTTCTGACCAGGATGAAGAGGACCGAGCTGCCGGGGCTCAAACTCGTCGCCAACTCCTTCATGAAATCGTCATCGATGCCCACATCCGTAAGAGCGCCGGAAACCGCCCCTGCCGTAGCGCCCACGGCCAGGCCGAGAATGGGATTCAAAAAGATCAGACCGACCAGACTCCCCCAAAAGCCGCCGGAGACGGCGCCGACGGCGGTCAGATTGTGCATCTGGTGAAGCTTGACCTTGCCCTTGTCATCCTTGACGGCAACCACTGCATCTTCGAGGTCGATGAGATAATCCTTTTGCATTTTCACCAGCATGATGCGGACCTCTTCGGCTTTGTGAAGATCGTTGTACCCAATGACTATCAGTGTGCTCATACCTATCCCCTTTGTTCTTGTAGAGATTTGCGATTGTTGAACTCCAACCCGTCTTTGCGTTTTCCTCTTTACGGCGCAGGCGCCATCTTGAGGGTCCACCCCAGCTTGGTAAACCCCCGCTGGGCGAGGCTCGAAATTTTTCCTGTCAGCCAGATGCTGCGCTGCCTGACCTTGACGTCTGAGCGCTCCGCAAAACGACCAATGCGCTCCGTCCATGAGATATAATCCACGGGGGCGGGAACAACCGTGGCACCGGCCGAAGTGATCCCGATCACGGTACCCCGCGCGGCCACCTTACTGAGAGGCGTTCCGGTAACATGGAGGCGGTCGAGCAAATGGACGGCGGCAGCGAAAAACCGCGCCTCTTCCTCGTTCTTGGCAGTGGCGGCAAGCTCGATCACCTCGGACTTTCCCGCAACTCCGGAGAGCCGATCGAGTTCAACGACCAGAGCGGTAAGAACCGACAGCGAATACCATCGGTTGTTGAGCAGGGCATCGGCCCGGGACCCCGTCGCACCCATGGCGAGCATCTTTTGCTTGTTCAACACGATCAGATCCGCCGCCGGGGTGTCGTAGACGAGATCGTGGGTGAACGAGGTGCCGGAGATGGCGATGGAAGCCGGGACGAAGGCCGATACCGCGGCATTCACGGCAATCCTCCCTGAGAAAGCGACCCAGGCGATGTCGGTGAGCTTCTCGGCCAGCACCGGGTTGGTGGTGTAAGGATCGACTCCCAGGCTTTTTGCCAGTTGCCGCCGACCCTGTTCAAATCCTAAGGCGGTGATGGTCGCGCTTCCCACGCGGCCCATTGCCTCTTCCGCCCGCTGGGTGTCGCTCTTGGTAGGGTCCGAGGCCCCCTGCGTGATCTTCTGGGCTCCCAGGCTAACCCGGTCGAAGAGCCTCGAGACGCCCGAGGGGAGGCTTGCCACCGTACCCACTGGATCGCTGATGATCTGGGATGCGGACTCGAGTGGTTTCACCGCCGCCTTGCCCATGGCGTCGAGAAATACCTGGCTTTTGCTCATCGCCTCCAGCTGCTGGATAGCAGGCAGTTCGGCGATGCGGATCTTGAGCAGTTCCCGCCCCAGGACGACAAAGGTCCCCTGGTCTGAACGTAGCGTATACCTGCCCATGAGCCCGTCGGTGGGCACTTCAGCGTCCACTCGAAAGAGAGGACCCGCGAGCATTTCCGGAGGCAGGAGAGTGCTCGCTTTGAGGACCGGCGGGGCCTCAAATACGGCTTGGGCTGAGGCCGGCGCTATGAATGCCAGCAAGCAGGCGAAGCTCAGGACGAACGCTGAAAAGGTGACTGGAAAAGAGCCGTGTGCTGAGTGCATGGATGTGGAAAAACGTTTCATGGATTCCTTCCTTCTAGCTAGTCTGGGTCTGAGTGAGCAGCATCCACCGCGAGGCTGCCCGGATACGCTGATGGTGTTATTCGCTCGCCTTTCACCGCCGCGGGATGACAGTGCTACCGGATCTATTGACCCAGATGTTCAAGGGCTTTGCGAAGCGGGGCACTGGAAACCTTTATCACACCTTCGAGCGGAGTGTTCATCTCCAAGATCAGAAAGATCGCGCCGGACACCGACAAGGCACAGAGGAACAAAACCGCGATAATCGTTGGATTGTGGGGAGAAAACAGGCCAAAACCAGCGAAGAGGACGACAAGCCAGAATACCAACATCACCAGAAACGCTGTAGGGAGTGAACTCTGCGTGTGCTCAATCAAAAGCCAGCGTTCTTGCGCCAGTTCGCCGCTGATCTGCAGAGCCTGTGCCTGAAGCAGTCGCTGGAATTCGTTTCTCGGGGTGAGTTTCCTGAGATCGCCCTGAAGACTCTCCATCCTGGTCCCCGCCTCAAGGACCTTCAATTCCGCTTTCCCGACACTGTCTTCAGGCCAGAGCGTTTCGACAGTGGAGGCAACGCTACGTCGCATCAGATCGCGGACTTCCATCGTCTCCGGCCCGTATTGGGCCAAGGTGCGGTCAAGCAGAATGGTCTTCGCACCAAGCTCCATGAGCCCCGTGTTCATCGCATCGAAAGAACTCTTTGCCGAGCCGACCAGCAAGCCCAGGACAAGAGCAACAAGGGTCGCGATCAGACCGGTCCCAAGTTTCAAGGCATCTTTTGAATCATCCCGCAGATGATGTTCGGGCAGAAGCGTGCGAAGGAACAATCCGAGCAGCGCGCCGCCCAAGGTGCACGCGAAAGCATCAAAGCGACTGTTGAGGAGTTCACGATTCACCTCTTCAATGTTGCGGAGGAATGGTATCGCGGAGAAAAACACTTCGGGTTGATTCGCATCATTGAAAAACGAGTCCCCTCTCCGTCGCGCTTCAATTGCTCCCCAATTTTCCGCGGCGTCTGCCGTGCCTGTCCTTCACGGTGAGGCCAGGGTAACGGCCATGTTAGCACGCTGCCTGTTGTACTTTCATGCGGCCGATCGCTCCATGTTGAGGATCGCCTCGGCAAGGTCACGGCTGAGAGCACCTAGCGCCCGGCTGTGGGCGGCAACGAGGGCGTCATAGCTTGTGCCCCTCAAAGGTTCGCGCACGGTCGTACGACCGGTCTGGACGTTCTTCTCGCTCTTTCCCCGGACCGTCCAGATGACATCGAGGAAGGCGGCATCCCCGGGCGCCGACTCGAAGCGCAGCACCTCGATTTGAACCCGAAAATCGGGAGCCGTTATCGGGCCCTGGGGATATCGGAACACACCCGACGTCCCCAGCAACCGGGCCAGGTTCTCCATGAGCACCCGCTGAATATCGGCCTGGAGCGGCGCAGCCCACTGGTTGAACTCGTCGAGGGCGACCTGGTTCGGGCTGACCTGGACCACGATCTCCGGACGGTTTACCGCCTCCGGGATGGACACCGGGCCTACCGCAACGGTCACAGGAGAAGCCCCCCCGGCCGGCGCTTCCGCGGTCGGATTGAGCGTGTAGAAATGCGCGGGGGGACTGGCACAGGCGCTCAGGAGCGCCATGCCGATCAGGCAAAAAGCGATGCGGTGTGCGATGGGATTCATCGGGCTTGTTTTCCTCCATTCTTTCCGGAATGGGCCTCGGAAGTCGGCAGGGGAGTCGCCTTCTTCCCTCGCAGGAGGGACTCCGGATGGCGGTCGAGGGTGTCGGCGAGAACCCGAATCGCCCGCGCCGCACTGATCAGTTCCTGAAGGGCATCACGGAATTCCTGCTGCACGGGTGCATTGGGCCCGAGGTAGGTCCTGTCCGCCGAACTGAGGGCACGCTCCGCCGCCTCGAGGGTGCGGCGCGCCTCCACGAGCGCGCTCTTGGCCTCCGGAGTCACCTCGGAATTGATACGTTTCGACAGGCTGCCGACGTCCTTGAGCGATTGGTTGAGGGTGACGAGGGCTTTGCGAAGATCCTCGGCAATGGCTTCGAGCGGCAAATGATCGATCTTTTGAACGATGCGCATCAGGCTCTGTTCGATCTCCTGGAACTGGCCAGGAACCGTGGGCAGCTCGGCGGGTTCCTTTGACCAATCGACCTTCGCCGTGGGAACATTGGGAAACATGTCGAAGGCTACAAAGAGCGAGCCGGTGATCAGGCTTCCCGTGCGCAACTGGGCTCGAAAACCGAGTTCAACCAATTTGTCGATGATATGTCGGGAATCCCGACGCAACAACGCGGGATCCCCCTTCGCCATCTTTTCGAAAAGTAGTTCCGAATACACTTTGATGGTAACGGGAATCGAGATAGCATAGGTTTTCGGATGAAGGTCCACGCCAATTGACACCACTTCGCCGATAGGGATACCGGAGAATTCCACCGGTGCCCCGGCCACGAGACCGCGCACTGATTGACTGAAGATGAGAACAAAGGTACGAGGGGTGCCCTCAGGCGGTTTCATGGCCTGGGTCCGATTATCGAAGAGCTTGAAAGCCGTATTCGCTTCTGCAGGCGGCGAAATCGGGTCGGTCGGCGGGGTCTCGAAGGCGATCCCGCCAATCAGGATCGAAACGAGCGACTCGCGTGTGAATGCTGATCCCGTTTGCAGCCAGGGAGACATCGATCCCGCTTGCCTGCCAGAACCGGGTTGCCGTGGTGACGTACTGATCATAGGGCGCATGGACGAACACTTTGGCCGTTGATGCTCCGGCCGTCCTTGTCCAGCTCGTACGCCACGACCTGTCCCACCTCGATGCGCCGGAAAAAGAGCGGGGTACCGTAGTCAAGGGAGCTGAGATCCTCGCCTTTGAGGACAAAAAAACGTCCCGGTACATCGCCCGTCACCACGGGTGGCGCCGTCAGCCCGTTGAAAGCGTACCGCTTCTCTTTAGACTTTCCGATCTCCATGCCAACGTAGGAACCGGAGAGAAGCGTACCGAGCCCGGAGACGGTGCCGCCGGAAATTCGGGGACGTACGACCCAGAACTGGGTGTCTTCGACCAGCATTTCGCGGCTGTCTGTTTCCATCTTGGCGGTGGCGATCACTCGCTGCCGGTCCGGGGAAAGGGAGACGGCCGACACCGTGCCGACATCCACACCGTTATACTTGATCTTGGTCTTGCCGGCTTCGAGCCCTTCCGCGGTGCGGAAGCTGATGGTGATCGTCGGGCCTTCGCTCAGGATCTTCTGCACGGCGATCCAGCCACCGATGATCGCGGCAACAATGGGGATGATCCACACGACGGACGGACCGCGCCGCTTTTTGGGTATGGTGGTCGCCTCCGGAATTTCGGAAAGACCGTTCTTGTCAGGAATGTCGGGCATGACCTGCCTCTCGTTGGTCCCAGATCAATCGCGGGTCAAAGGTTTCAACCGCAATCATGGTGAGCACGACCACGGCTGCAAAAAACACCACTCCCGGCCCCGGTTCAACCACCATGAGGGGCTGGAGCTGAACGAGCGCAACGACAAAGGTATCGACGAAAACGTCGAGCATGGACCAGCGGCCTATGAACGCAACCATGCGGTAAAGGCGCGTCCGCTCGCGGTTGCTCTTCATGGAACCGCGCTGGATCGTAATCAGGAGGAAACTCAGGGCGATGAGTTTCGCCAGCGGGATGGTGACGCTCGCGATGAAAACTACCACCGACAGCGGCCACGAAGATGGCGACCAGAGGAGCACCACCCCTTCCATGATGGTGTCTTCGGATTTGCTGAAGGGGGTGATCGTCGCCATCACCGGCAGCAGGTTGGCCGGGATGTAACAGATGGCTGCCGCAATCACGTAGGCCCACGTACGCTGGATGCTGTTCGGCTTGCGAAAGTGAAGTTTGGCGCGGCAGCGCGGGCAACGCCCTTCATGCATACCGGCACCAGCTCGCGACAGGAGCCCGCACCCCTCGCAGCTGAAGAGGCCCTGTTGCATGGCGGATGGCCAGGCAGTGCTCACGGCTCCACTCCCACCGGCAGCTCATGGCGCCTCGCCTGCCTGTCGGCCCATTCCACCCGGAGCCAGACCTCGTCCGGATCGAAGCTGCTCGACATGGCCGCCAGCAGCACGATAAGCGCCGCCACCGCCCACATGGCGATGCCCGTGATCACCGTGGCCAGTTCCGCAATCTTGATCAGCGAGACGAGAATCCCGAGCAGCATCACCTCGACCATGCGCCACGGGCGGATAATGCGGGAATAGCGGAGCAGAGTCCCGACCCACCATGGCGCGGGGGGGCGACGCACGGCCAGCAGGATGGTCAACATCAAGGCAATGTCGAGCGCCGGAGCGACCACCGCCGCAAACAGCATGATAGCGGAAACCGCGGGCTGACCTTCTGCCCACATGACCTGAACGCCACCGAGCACGGTCGTGCTCGCCTCCCGCCCGGCCGCCTCAAGTCCGAGCATGGGCACGGCATTCGCAACCACGAAGGCGACTGCAGCCGCAATCGTCAAAGCCAGGGTGCGGTTGAGCGAGTCCGGCTTCCTGGACGACAGCACGTTGCCGCAGCGCAGGCAGCGCGCCGATCCTCCCGGGACAAGCTCCGGCAGCCGCTGCAGCAGATCACAGTCAGGACAGGCGATCGGTGTCGATAAGGCCATGGCTAAATCTTCTTCCGGGCATCAGTGTGCGTGCAACTGACCAACATGCCGCCTGGAACAGGCTGGTACATCGCGGCGAAAGCTCATTACCTTTCCATGTGTTGCGTTTCGCAGGCTCAACGCAACCGACAATGGTCGTGTTTGGGCGGATGCTCGCTGCAGCTGTAGCCGTAGGTTGCGTTGAATGAACATGAAACGCAACGGCAAGCGGAGCAGCAACACACCTGCCCTAAAGGGGTTAAGACTTATGCCGCGGTGTACTAGAAGTCAATCCTAAACCAATATGATCCTAAACCAATATGAGGGCGGGGTGCTCACCCAAAACCACCCTGATGAGATCACCCCGCAAAATAACATCGATCTGTTGCGTCCGCTATCAGTTCCTGCTACTGCCGCCATATCTTTGGGTCGGGGGCTGCCAAGCGGGTAGCAAAGCGCTGACCGGGACTGCCTTTTCTTATTGTTTGAGTTCGATTTTGACGCCGGCCGTACCCAGGGTGAGGTTAACCCCCTCGGTGGTCGTATAGATATCGATGATGACACCCTTCGCGTTTTTCATCGCGATGGCGGAGCCGCCACCGCCGACCGTCGCCCCCGTGCCGATGGCGGCATAGGTTCCGTTAATGTCACTGAGCTTCTTCAAGTGATACACCTTCCCGTAGGCCGACGCCTTAGTGATGCCAACGCTTGCCAAACTCAGCCCATCGATCTTAAGCGGGTACTGTTTGCCGGCCTGAGTGAGCGTGCCGCTGCCCCAGCTGAAGCCGATCCCGGCCGCCACGGAACCGCCTGAAAACTCAATGAGAGCATCCCAGGGGAGCCCCACGTTTTGCTTGCTCTGCGCAAACGCAGGAGTACCGGATAGAATAAACAAACCCACCACCACTAAACAGATCATTTTGAACATTCTCATTTCCAAACTTTCCTTTCCTGCCCGACAAGGGCAACAAAAAAGAGAACCGCTTCGCCAGCCCCCGGCTCAAATCCAATCTCTAAGCAATCCTTTTGTGACCAGATCTCCTTCAAAACAATCGGATCAAGCCATTCTTGCTCTTTCGATACATTGTCATTCTCTCGTTTTCCATGCCACTGGCCAACCCAACCTGGAATTGCTTTTAGCCTGCTAAAATAGGATGCTCCGATCAGGGTTTCTCGGGCAACATCCCTTCTCCTTTCCGGGAGAGGGTTTGTGAGAGTGGCTGCAATGTGCAATATGGTTTCCGCCAATCACATGAACACGGGAACGGGTGACGAACAGGGAAGAGCCTTTCTCAGCGTGTATGGAATATCCGGGAGATCGAGGAGGAAAGATACTCGACCCTGTAAATGGGTGCAAGCGCCTTTTCTGAGATCATCGACAGAGCCTCTTCTTCCATGAACAACAAGGCTTCTGCGTATCTGCGAGCATCCTCGACTGGATGACGCATGTGCGGCGGACGATCAGGATCGGCATTGGCTCGTTCTAGGTTCGATCTTTCCAGTAATCTGGCTCTCTATGCAGGTTTGCAATCGCGGCAATGAGTATTTCCTCAACTTTGCAAGCACCTTCTCCAAAGTCACAGCCTTAATTTTGCCCTCTTCATAGGCATCGATTCGGCTCTCCGCCTCTTTTGCCCACATCTCGTCAATTTCCTTGTCCGGTTTATCGAGACTTGAGAGCAATTTATCAATCAACTCGGCTTTCTGAGCTGGCTTCAGTGTCATTGCTTCCTTCAATACTTCGTTTGGATCGGCCATGGTTGACTCCCTTTCTATCCATGAAAACCTATCTCTTTGACGGTATACCATAGTCGAACACAAAGCCCGGTGGCACGGTCTTCTTTTGCGTCCGCTTTCTTGACCTCTTGGCCCTGCCTGGCTGATTCTCAATACTCTAAGGAATTTCGCCCACCGAAAGTCAATCCATTCCCTGACGAGCTTTACGGTGGTCTGCGATTGCAGATACCCCGCATTGGCTGGCGCGGAGCGCCGACAAGGCGCTGGGAGCCGCAGGCTAAGCTCCGCATTGCCGGGCCACGAGGCGAACAGGCAACGTCAAAGCTCAGTTGCGCCGCGTTTCCGGCGTCGGCTGGCGCGCGCTGTTCGGAGATCTCATTACAGTACCTATGGGGGATTACAGTAGCGATGTGGCCGGTGGCAATGAGGCAGCCAATGGGGCCAGAGCGATTCTGATGCACTCACATACCCCCTGCCAGTCCCGGTCTGACAGACGACCGACAAGCACAGGATGAGTAGCGGGGGGTAGCGTGGCGAGAAAGCACCGAAAGACGGATGGAACTCGCAAGCCCGCCTGTGCCCAATCCTGCAGTACGTAGTCCGCAGGTCCAATGGCAGTGGTTTGGCTTGTGATGAGACCGACGACCACATCAGGACGCGTGGCATGATAGACCGGAGATGAGACTATTACGGTCGGCCGACGTTTGACACCAGTCACACCAGGGAAGTCAATCGCCACCACGTCACCCGGATTAAACAAGGATCTCCTCCTCTGGGTAGAGCTCCGCTGCGTACTTTAACGAGACGGCAGTTAAGTCTGCTTGATCCTTTTCACTCCAGGTGTCACTCTGTTCCACAACCGCCACGTCAGGTTGTGCCAGTTCCTGTAAAATCAGCGCTGCGAGACGAAGCCGCTCGTTCAATGGTAGGAATCGAACCGTCTCGGTGAAGACTTCTTGTGCGGTCAGTGCCATGTTCACTTCTCCCATGCTGTGTCGTTCATCACAATCAAATTATACTGAACCGTATGAAGACAAAGCAAGTCCCCCTTCCGGCCTTCGTGCCGAACGCCTGCGATAAGCAGGGCGCGGCCCTGGATCTCTTGGATGGAAGATCGCCTCCTTCCCCGCGCGTCTGGTTCATTGCCTGCTTAGGCCAAGACGTTGCTTTCCGGCTTTTGTTCGAATCCTGCCTGTGCGAAATGCTTGTCGAAGGTGAGAGCTGTTCGGATTCGAAGCCGCTTCATCACAAGGAAAGAGGCACAATCCGTGAGGGAATACGATTTATCCGTGTGCTGAACGAGGTAGTGCCACGCCTCCCTAAAGAGACCCTCGTCTATCTGGACCAGTCTGATCGAAGGGCTTTCGATTAGAAGTTTCCCGATTTCAACGGCCTTAGCATGTCGATTTCGACTGTTAAAGAACGTGACAGCCTCATCGAAAACATACACAAAACAGCTTTCTCATGACCCGGAGCCGTAAAGGTAGCTGTCATGATGCTCCGAGGCGTCCGACACACCACACTCCACCGGACGTTTGCCAAGATTAACGATAGGATCGCTGGTAACCGGGGAGATTACAATCCGATGATCCTCTTTTCGTATCTCCACCTCTTCGGCGCCCGCCAGCATCTCTCTTAGGGATGATAAGACCTCGTTTGGTTACTTTGGCTTTCATGACTTTCATCTCCTTGTTCGTTTCAACCTTCAAGCAAGATACCTCTGAAATCATGGGCGAGCAAGGACTGCGGACCCAGGCCGATCGGCATCAGCCGAAGCAACGGCTGGGCAGAAAGTGTCTGACCCACTGCGCGCCGAAAAATGACCCCATTTTTCGAAAGCTGGTCCTGTAAAGTCAAATAATTATCATTATCTCGCGCAGCAGAATGGGTGCGGTATCAAATACCTAGTGTGGCCCGACACCGTTCGCCACGTTGGCCGTTCGCTACAAGAGACCATGGAGAAAGCCAGCAAATGCCCTCCCCCCGCGACCGCTTGACACAGTGGTCAGGAAAACATTTGAAGCTGATGTGGAGTCGTTAATTGAAGCCGCCTTGAGAGATTGAACTTTCTGTCAAACAACTTAATGGCCTCCGCAGGGCATGCTTTCAGGATCTGCTGCAGGTCATCGGTTCCATGAAGCTGTACAAAGCTTTTATCTGGTCCTATGTACACAAGAACCTTTTTGCCCCTTTCCAACATCTCTAGGATATTTGATAGAGTTCCGCCACTTTCCGCGTCCCAGATCATAAAGCCATAGTCTGCCTCTTTGGCCATTTCGATGTCTTTGGCCATGTAGAATTTATAGTCTCTTGTTGACCTGTCTATGTGTATATGCTTTGTCGTCCAACCGCCAATGTTATTTCTACATGAATGGCCAGCACAAAATATTACGACATTGCTGTAATGTGAGTTTGCGCAGTATTTTTGGACGGCTTTGTCCACACCATTTGCATCTCCCACAAGAATTGTGAACGACTGCGCCATCATGCTATCCAGCCTCTGCCGGAGCTCGCAATTCAAGCGTCCCATTCGCCTGGACCCACCCACAAAGACTTTCCTCATGATGTGCTCCGCGTCTTCGTCAGGGTCAATACCTTGATGCTCTTTGCCTTTCCTTGATCATACAACACTGAAGTCAACGAAGACAATGTTGCCCCTGATCGGTACAAGTCATCGAATAAAAGAACCGTTTTGCCGGAGAGGACACCAACGGGACTGACGTTGAAGGCTCCTTGAAGAATTCTCTTCCGCTCCTCGAGATCTTCGACATTCTTCAGTTCGGGGGTGTCCTTTATCTTTTTGACGATAGCCGTGAGGACAGGTAGATTTAGGTGTGCCCCAATGGCTTTTGCAATCTCGACAACCGGCTGAAAAGGCCGGCTTATATGAGATGGAGGAACGGGTATGATCACGTCTATTGTCTTGAAGCTGGCAGAATTCGTTACCAACTGAACTATCTGGTGAAAGTCAGCAACATGTTTCAAATTGAAGGTTGTCCTCGTCTCCTCTGAAGGTCTCATCGAGAGAGGGGAGCATCGGGCTTCTTAAGTCGACGGCACCGGGGGTGGCACGGCTGACGTTGCCGCTTTGGCAGCTTTGGCGGCTTTGCGCTGTTTTCCCCGTTCTTCGAAGCGGGCCATGATGATGTAGAAGACCGGGACGAATGGGATGGCGAGCAGGGTGGAGGCGAGCATGCCGCCGAAGACGACGGTGCCGAGCGACTGCTGGCTGGCTGCGCCGGCGCCGGTTGCCGTCAGCAGCGGAACGACGCCGAGAATGAAGGCGAATGAGGTCATGACGATGGGCCGGAACCGCCGCCGCGTTGCTTCGATGGCGGCATCCACGATGGACATGCCCTCGGCCCGCAGTTCACGGGCGAATTCCACGACCAGAATGGCGTTTTTGGCAGCGAGGGCAATCATGAGCACAAGGCCGATCTGGGTGTAGAGGTCATTGGGGAACCGGCGGATGATGAGCGCCACCAGGACGCCGACCAGGGCGATGGGCACCACCAGGATCACGGCCGCGGGATCGAACCAGCTCTCATATTGAGCGGCCAGCACCAGGAACACAAGGATGATGGACAGGGCGTAAATGAAGTAGGCCGAATTGCCGACCAGTTTTTCCTGGTAGGAGATGGTTGTCCAGTCGTAGCCGATGCTCTGCGGCAGGTTGTGGTCCGCCACCTGCTCCATCAACCCGAGCGCCTCGCCCGAACTGAAACCCGGTGCAGCCCCACCGAACACCGCCGCCGCCGGATAGAGATTGTACCGGGTGACGAGTTCCGAGCCCATGGTCGGCTGGACTTTGACCATGGCACCAAGCGGCACCATTTCCCCGACCTTATTGGCAACGTAGAGACTGGCAATATCCAGCGCCGTGCGGCGGAAATCGGCATCCGCCTGCATCCGCACCTGGAAGCTCTGGTTGAACTTGTTGAAGAGATTGACGTAGGACGATCCCAGGTAGGTCTGCAAGGTCTGAAAGAGATCGTTCAAGGGCACCCCGAGCGATTGCGCCTGGGTGCGGTTGATATCGAGGAAAAACTGCGGACTGTTGGCGCTGAAGGTCGAAAAGACCCCGTCCAGGCTCGATTGCGAGTTCGCCGCGCGGGCCAGTTCGAGGGTCGACTTCTGCAGTTCCCCCAAGCCAAGCGCGCCCCGGTCCTCGACCATCATCTGGAAGCCTCCGGCCTGCCCCAAACCCGGAATCGAAGGCGGGATGAGCACGGCGATGCGCGCCTCCTGGATGGTCGACAGCGCCCGCTCCAAATGGGCGATGATCTCGTCCTGCGGCATGTCGGGACGTTTGCTCCAATCCTGATAAATCACGAAGATCGAAGCCATATTCGAGCGATTGGCCGAGTCCAGTATGGAAAAGCCGCCGATCGTCACCCAGCCTTCCACTCCCGGCGTCTCTTTCACCACCGCCCCGATCTTCTTCGTCAACTGCTCCACCCGTGGCTGCGAAGCTCCATCCGGCAAGGACGCGGCGATGATACAGTACCCCTGATCCTCGGTCGGCAGAAACCCGGTCGGATGGCGCCCGAAGAAGAAACCGGCAACGGCGATGATCACCACGAACACCACAACCATGATCCCAACGTGGTGCGCCATCCTGCTGACCATGCCGATGTAGATGTCCTCAACCGCCTGATAGGCCCGGTTGAAGCCGCGGTAGAACCAGTTGATCTTCCTGTCCTTGGGCCGCGGTTTGAGATAGAGCGCACACTGGGCAGGCTTGAGTGTAAGAGCGTTCAAGGCACTGATGACGGCCGTGGAGGCAATGACCAGGGCAAACTGGCGAAACAATTGACCGGTGATGCCCGGCATGAACGCCGCCGGCAGAAAGACCGCGGTCAGCACCAGGGTGATGCCGACCACCGGACCTGTCAGCTCGCTCATCGCCTTGATGGCGGCATCATGCGGTGAGAGCCCGGTATCGATGTAGTGGGAAGCGTTTTCGACGATGACAATGGCATCGTCGACGACGATGCCGATGGCCAGGATCAGCGCAAACAAAGTCATCAGATTGATGGTGAAGCCCATCGCCAGCATCGCCGCAAAGGCGCCGATGATCGTGACCGGCACTGTCGTTGCCGGGACCAGCATCGCCCTGAAATTCTGGAGGAACAAGGCAATCACGATCAAGACGAGGACGCCCGCCTCGAGCAGCGTCTGGTAGACAGCGTTGATGGACTGGTTGATGAAGAGGGTCGTGTCGTAGAGGGCCCGGTATTTGAGGCCTTCCGGAAAGGTCTTGCTCATCTCCGTCATTTGCCTGCGCACTTCATCGGCAACCGTCAGAGCGTTGGCGCCCGGCAGGGAGTAGATGGCCAGATGGCCGGCCTTGAGGCCGCTGATGGTCGAGAACTGCGAGTAGGTCTGCTGGCTCAGTTCGACCCGGGCGACGTCCTTGACGCGCACAATCTGGGCGCCCGAGCCGTCCTGACCGAATTTCGACTTGATGATAATGTTTTCGAACTCCTCGACCGTGGACAGGCGGCCGAGGGTCGTCAAAGTAATCTGGAACAGTTGATCGGACGGCACCGGAGGAGCGCCCAGCTGGCCCGCAGCAACCTGGGTGTTCTGATCCTTGACCGCATTGAGCACTTCCACCGTAGTCAGTTCATAGGACTGCATCTTGTTCGGGTCGAGCCAGATCCGCATGCCGTAGGCGCCGGCTCCGAGAACATTGACCTGACCCACGCCGGGCAGGCGGGCAAGGGGCTGCTGGAGATTGATGATAGCGTAGTTGCTGAGAAATTTTTCGTCGTAGCGATCATCATCCGAAAAGAGGCTGACGAACATCAGGATGTTGGTGGAAACCTTCTTGACGGTCACCCCCTGGCTCTGAACCTCGGGTGGCAACTGCGCCGTGGCGCCATTGACGGCGTTTTGCACCAGCGACAGGGAGGTGTTCAGATCGGTGCCGACATTGAAGGAGACCGTCAGGGTGTAGCTGCCGTCGCTCCCGCTGGTCGACTGCATGTAGATGGAGCCTTCCACACCGTTCACCGCCTGTTCGATGGGGATGCCCACGGTATTGGCGACGACGTCGGCGCTGCCGCCGGGATAATTGGTCGTAACCTGGATCGTCGGCGGCACGATTTCCGGGTATTGCGCCACCGGCAGATTCACGAGAGCGACGGCACCGAGGAGGATGGTCACGATGGCGATAACGTTGGCGAAGATCGGGCGATTGATAAAAAAGGTCGAAATCATGCTGGGCCTCCAGCTCGGCCGCCATCTGCGGTTTTCGGTGCAGCCCCGTTCGCTGATGGGGCAGCAGGCCGTTTTTCGGCCTCTTCCGGCGTCACTTCACGCCCGGGAATGGCCCTCAGAAGACCATCGATGATTACCCTGTCATTACCGGTCAGGCCGGATTTGATCACGCGCATCTCGCCGACCTGTTCGCCGATTTCCACCTGTCTCCGCTCAACCACATTCTTGTCCTTGATAACCAGCAAGTAATTGCCCAGCTGGTCGAAGCCGACCGCATCGGCCGGCACCAGGAGTGCCCCCTGGGTCTGTTGAAAGGGCGCCCGTATGCGAGCAAAGAGCCCCGGGAAGATCTCCCCCTTCGGGTTCGCAAAGATTCCCCGCAGCTGCAGGGTGCCGGTCTGCGGATTGGCGGTGATGGCGGCATAGTCCCACACCCCCTGGCGGGGGTAGCCCTTATCGTTGGACTGTCCCATGAAGAGCGGCACGTCCTCCGCTTTCTTGCCAGCCTTCCGACGATCGGTGGCTTCTGTTTCGCCCATTACCCGCAGCAGGTCGCGCTCGTTGATGGTGAAGTAAACGTATATGGGGTCGATGCGATTGATTTCGGCCAGCACCGTATCCTGACCGCCGCCGCCCCCGCCAACCAGGTTACCGGTATCGATGAGATGGCGCCCCATGCGCCCGTTGAAGGGCGCGGTAACGGTGGTGTAGCTGAGATTGAGGCGGGCAATCTCCAGTTGCGCCTGAGCGTTCTCCAGGGCCGCCGCCGAAGAATCTCTGGTGTACTTCCACTGCTCGACGAAGGTCTCGGGGGCGGCCTTTTGCTTGAACAGCCTCACATAGCGGTCATACTCGGTGATGGCATTATCCAGCTTGGCCTTGGCCGCCGCCACTTCGGCCTGGGCTTGCTTCAGTTGAGCCTTGTACTGGTCCTGCTGAATGGTGAAGAGCAGATCGCCTTTCTTCACGGGAGCGCCGTCAACGAAATGGATCTTCTCGAGATACCCCTGGACCCGGGCCACCAGCTTCACGGTGGCGTAGGCGGCGGTGTTGCCGGTAAATTCCAGATTCTCGGTCACCGTCCGCACTTCCGGCTTGGCCACCGTCACCTTCGGCGGCGGCGGAGCCACGTACTGGTTTTTGCTGTCACCACAGGCGGTTGTCGCAAACAGCACCAGGGCAATGGCCAGTACGTGCCGGCAAACACGGAGAGGTGCATTCCTCACCACGTCGGAGGCCATCCGTTGGTGCTCAGGGACCGTACAAGGACATGCACCTACTCCGATCTTCTTCAAACCACGAAGGACACGAAGAACACGAAGGAGTCTCTTCTCGTCCTTCCTGCTCTTCGTGTCAAAAAATAGCTTTTTATTCCCGGCCAGCTCCCCAGTCATGTTCTCCTCCACTCCGCGCCGTCTAATCACAGGCTCACACAATAAAGTGACCATAATCTTAGCGCGTCATTCCGGTGAAAACCGAAATCCAGCCAGCCATCGGCGGAACTGGATACCGACTTGCGCCGGTATGACGAACCGGATTCGGATAACTATTTCCGTGGTGGTATCCTGAGTACTCCTGTGTGCGTCGTAAACAAGTGCCCTTTCCTCCTATGTCGCCGGCCCAAACATCCTACCAGTCGGGAGCCCGCAATAGAAGATGCCGTTTTTCCGGCGCCGGAGGTTCGACCGACGCCGGCGTCAAGAGTCCGCCCCAGTTCGTACGTTTCTCCATGGTCTCTCTGGTTTCCGCGGGGATCAAGGCGTGTCCCTCACGGAGCTCCCAGCCCCCTCCCAGCGCCCGATAGATGGCGATGAGGCTGAGCGGCACCGCCCCCTGGCTGTCGGCCAGGCTGTTCTGATACCGCAGTAGATTCTGTTGCGCCGTAAGCACGGTGGTAAAATCCGTCATTCCCTCCGTGTACTGCACCATCGCCAGATCCAGGCTGAGCTTGGCCGCGTTGGCCGCCTCAGTGAGCGAGACGACCTGTTCCTGAGTATTGAGGAACGACACGAGACCGTTCTCGACTTCCTTTTGGGCCTGGAGCACGAGGTTCTGGTAGGCGACGAGGGCCTCCTGGAACCTGGCGTCCTGCACCCGGACGCGGTTGGTAAGCTGCCCGTAATTGAGCACATTCCACTGGAAAGCGGGCCCTATGGAGCCGGTTCGGCTTTTCCAGGAGGTCAGGTCGCCAAGCTGGAACTGGCCGACATCGCTGGCGAGAAACCCGAAGCTACCGGACAGGGAAAAGGCCGGGTAAAGATCCGCCTTGGCGACCCCGATTTGGGCGCACAGCAGCATCGCCTGATATTCCGCATTGCGAATGTCAGGGCGCCGGCGCAGGAGATCCGCGGGAATGCCCACGGCCACTTCGAGAGGAGCTCCGGGAATCCCGGAAACCCCGGATAGCTCATCATCCAGCCCGGTCGGCGGCAGACCCAGCAGGGTGCAGAGCGCGTTCTTGGTCTGGCGCAGCTGGGTGTCCACCTGGAAGACGGTGGCTTCGGTGTTTTTCAATTCGGCTATGGCCTGCTGCACGTCGCGTTCGCTGGCTACACCGCCCTGAAAACGCGCCTGGGCAATCTTGAGGCTCTCTTTTTGAATCTCCACGTTTTCTCGGGCGATGCGCAGGCGGTCTTCCAGGGTTCGAATCTGGACATAGCTGTTCGCCACATCACCGGTCAAAGTCACCAGCGCATTGTCGTAGGCGGCGATGGAGCTGAGCAGGTTGGCATCGGCCGACTCGACGGCACGCCGATACTTGCCCCAGAAATCGAGCTCCCAGCTCGCTCCAAGACCCAGCTGGGCCTGCCTGTAGGAAAAGCCAACCCCCGTGTCCTGCCCTGGCTGGGGCGACGAAGGCGAGGTCTCGCTGAACCGATTGGTGTTGGTCGAGCCGAACGCCTGCTGCGCCTGTGGGAAGAATTCGCCAACGGCGATGCCAAGCTGTGCTCGTGCCTCGAAAACCCGCACACCGGCGATGCGGAGCGAGAGGTTCTGTTCATAGGCGGTCTGGATGAGATGCTCCAGGACCGGATCGTCGAAGGCTTTCCACCATTCCCGGTAAGTCGCCGGAGCTGCTATAATTCGAGGATCACCGGCCTCAAGCCACTCACTGGAAAGCTTCGTGGATGGCCGCAGGAAATCGGGTCCGACCATGGTGCAGCCGGTGAGGAACGTCAACACCAGCACCGCCACCGGCCAAAGCCTGGCGGTTCGCCTGAAGCGACCGATAGTCGGAGCGGCTTTTGCTTGACAGACCACTGTCATCTTTCTCTCTCCCCATAAGTCAGGCCAAAAGCGGCTTGCTTCCAAATACAGATGGATGAAGTGCAAATCCTGAGAGCGGGGCACAGATGGGTAACATCTGATTGCCGGTTACCTATACTTCACCTTCCCACCCATGTGTTAGCCAGAAGATCGCACTCGATAAGAAATGAAGCCTCCGCTTTGGCATGCGCAACGCCACTCACCACTCGTTTTCACTTGCCACCGGGGCTCCGGCTGTTACCCGCTTTCGTCCCGATCATTTCCCGGATGATCGTGAGGGTTTCCTCCGCCGCTTCCTTGGGCGGCAGGGCCGTATCGGCGATATTGCAGACCAGCCTCGTAACATCGTGATCGACCTTCTTTTCAGTCCATGCCTTGCCCTTCAGAACAGTGATATAGACCGAGTAGGAGTGATGCATGGTACCGGGCCGCTCCCCAATGATGTGGAGAATCCCCTTGAACCTACTTGGATCTGCGTTTTCAAACAATACTCCGCCGATCTGATATCCGGCCCGAACTCTCCCGCTGGTGACCACGATGTTTTCTTCGCTCACCCTGCCGCCGGCCTCGGTGAGTAACCTCCGCACTTCCGTCAGGTAGGGCGCCAGATGCCCCTCATCCATGATGGCCTTGGCGTTTAGGCCGTCGGAGATCACGATCTGGGCATTGGGAGGATCCGCTCCCCATGAGTCCCTCAACTTTTCCAGCGCGGCAATGGATTCCGGGCTCAGCTTTTCACCCGTTTCCGGATGGGTAATATAGTTCTCGCGGTCCGTGGACAGCGTGCGGACCAGCAATGCATTGGGGATGGTCTTGACAAATTCAGGGTTGAGCTCAGTCCAGAGAGACACCTTGGCGTCATCGTAGTAGGACTTGACCTTGGCTGCCAGTTCAGGATTGAGATCCCAGGAGTTCTTGCCGTGACCAATCGCCAGGTCAACGCCTCTCGCCTCAACTGCTTTGATCTTCTCGCGGCCTTCGGCGTAGATGGCGGTCATGGAGCGTTTGTCACCCTTGGCCAGCCGATACTGGGTGTACACCCAGAGCGGATCGCCGTAATGCTTCGTATACTGGTTGTTCTTATCCACGATCCCGATCTTTTTATAGAAATCCCACATCTGATCGTTCACCTTGTAGCCGAATTTTTGCCTCAGACGGACATGATCTTGAAACGCCGTCGTGAGATAGCTCAACATCGGGTCATTCTTGGTGGGAAGAGCGATCAGGTAAGCCGGATTGGCCGGCAGGATCTGGTCCTGGCACCAGTCCAGATCCTCAAGAGAGACCGACATGTGCAGCGTGGAACAAATGTCGAGGCCGATCGTCAGACCATGGAGCTTGCCCATGGCGATATCTTCCAGGCAGACTCGCACCAGTTGCTCCCGGGTCCTGAAGACCTCGGGCCCGATGAAGCCGGCCACATCATTGACATGCAACCAGCCCCCTTTGGGCTGCACCTTGTTGAGCTCGACCTGCACCGCCCGGCTGAAGCCGTACTTCCGGGACTCGAGCACCATCATATCCACACCATTGGCCGCCCCATTGGTGAACTCAGAACCCTGACCGGTCTCAAAGTAGAGCCCGTATCGTGCCCCCTTTTTCAGTTGGGCATACTTCAGGATCTTCTCCACGGTGATATCAAACGTCTTATTGCAGTTATCCGTTCCGGCAAGGCTTTGGAACATGGTCTCGACCGACCCCGGGTGTTTCCTGGCAACCTCCGCCTGGACATCGATATGGGCAAGCACACACCAGGGGATCGTTTCCTTGAGCTTGAAGGTTTCGACCACATCCTTGAGCGCCATTTCCACCGCGGCGACGCTCTTTACCTGGCTGTCCACAGGGTTGGTGCCGATAACGATATCGCCCGTCGCGTAGGCAAACGCGTCAAACACCTGCCAGACCACATCGTCGGGATGGTCGGTGGGTGAATTGGGCTGGATACGGGCCCCCAGGTAGCCTTTTGCCCCCATTTGGGTGCCGGGCATCGGGTTGAATATCTTTTGACCCAAAGTGATCAACTCCTCATTGGTCATCAGCTTGGGGACGCACCCGATCGTGTCGCTGGTGAGGCCACCCATGATGCCCTTTATCTCGGCCTCGGATTGGGTCAGAAGAAAAAACTTCAGCTCGCTCATGGTCCAGTCTTTGACCTTCTCGTACTGGGCCTGGTCTGTGCTCTTCCAGATCAACTTCTGCAGGTCATCCACCAACAGTGGATGCTCGTAGAGATCTTTGATCTTCGTGTTTGCCAGAAGGGTCCGGGCATTCTGCCGCGTCGTTTCATCGTCGGCACCCACTCCGATGGTCTGATCGCCTTCCTTGAAGGCATTGGAGGCGCCGATTACCTGCTGATAGAGGGTTTGATCAAAGTTCCCTTTGACGCGGGAGATATAATCAAACACGTCCTCGCCCGGCTTGACCTCGCTGATGGTAACAGCCCCGCACTGGGCGCTCAGGCACAATGTTCCAACGCAGACCACACTCACCACCAGCAGCTTCGATAATCCTCCGTTCATCCCGCGCCTCCTTTTCTCAATAACCTGATCGGTCACCTTCCCGGTCCATGACACGCCAGGGAGCCTTGGTCAGGGGAGATTCAGTAAAGGCCTTTTCCGGTCGACGGCGCGGGGAGCAACCTCGCTCCTTGGCTCCTTACCCGGCCGATTCGATATTCCTGGTCCAGCACCACAATCAACTCGGTAAGACTGTCGAAGGCGGTTTGCCGCCGGTTCAGTCCTGTTGCACGTATATCAATGCGTCGGTGTCAAAACCCAGGTCCTTCGCTTTTTGAGTGAGGGAAGCCATCACCGTTTCGGGCAGTTCGGGCTGTCTTGCCAGAATCCACAGATAGGATCTGCTGTTCCCGCAAATGAGAGCGTACGCGTAGCTGTGCTCGTCAATCTCAAGAATATTGTAGCCACCATAGAACGGCCCAAAGAAGGAAACTCTTAGTCGGCCGATGTCGGATCGAGAAACGAAATAACCCCGTCCCTCCGCCTCCTTCCACCTGTTCAACTTGGGATCAAACCCCCGGTTCACCACCCGCAGGCTGCCATCCTCGTTCAGACTGTAGGATGCGGTGATATTGGTCAGACCTCTTTCAAATGAGTGATCGAGTCTCGCGATCTCGTACCAGGTGCCCAGATAGCGTTGCACATCGAATCCCTCTACAGCGATGACGCCTTTGGGGATTTGCGCACAACCGCACAGTCCAAACAGAACAAGACACAAAATTTTCTTCATAACGCTTCTTCCCGCATAATGTGCAAAACAGCAACGCGCGAAGTCCAATCGTACCATCATCTTTTCCGTTCTGATTTGATGAGAACACATGGTTGCGCGTTCGCTGGATTTGCTGGCTGAGCCTTCAATAAATGCACGCATCAAGTATGGAGAGGACCTCTTCAAGCAGACCAGCGGAAGCTCTTCCGATGCGTTTGGCCTTACGCGCGCTGCAATCGATGGACTTGACCTGTTCAACCATGACGAAGCCTCTCACCTCTGGATCGCCCACAACAGCCACGTGGAAGGGAAATTGACGATCCGTGTTGGTTAAGGGACAGACGATAGCAAGACCTGTGTGTCTGTTGAACAGGGTATTGCTGACCACCAGCGCAGGACGCCGACCTCTTTGTTCATGGCCGGACTGAGGCTCAAAGTCGACGGCAACGAAGTCGCCCTTTTGGGGAATGTAACGTCTCACTTACCACACCTCTCTGCCGACTGGTTCTCCCCACTCCGTTTCCCCACTTTTGTAGTTCTTGGGGATTCTTGACACCAATTCCTGCAGGCTTCGTTTTCCTCGCACCCGTCTGACGGGGGCAATGACAATGGCACCGTCGCGTGCGCTTACGTCAACTTCATCACCGATCAGGATGCCGGCGTCCTCAAGCACTTGCTTTGTAAGGCGGAGCCCCTGGCTGTTGCCCCATTTCTGAACTTTAGTAAGCATGCGCTTTCCTCCTTTCGATACACCATAGCAATGGATATACTATGTATATCCCTGCTTCCGACTGCTGTCAAGCTTTGAGCGATCTAAAGAGAGAGATTTGTTCGGCCTTCGTCTCCATAAAAGAAGGCAGCCACATGCCGTCTGTCAATGATTGTGCCTTTTCCGTTCAGGATGCGCTTTTGCCTTTCGGGTTGGGGATCAAGGTCTTTGATGCCTACCGGCCCCAGCGAGCAGTGGACAACTTCGTCCGATGGGCCGCCGATCTCAACGACACAATGGCCAAAGCTCAGTACTATCCCAATGTCGCAAAACAGGACCTCTTCAAGGAAGGCTATATCGCCGCCAGGTCGAGCCATTCCAGAGGCAGTACGGTAGACCTGACCATCATCGAGCTTTCCTCGGGGGCCGAACTGGATATGGGAAGCTCATTTGATTTCTTCGGTCCCATATCATGGCCGGAAAGTACGGTTGTTCCTCCCCCCAGACTTGCTCACCGGTTGCTCCTGAGAACCCTCATGATGAAGTACGGATTCCACCCCTATGCGCAGGAATGGTGGCACTTCACGCTTGCCGGCGAGCCTTATCCCGAGACCTATTTCGATTTCCCGGTGGAGTGATGGAGTTCAATGGTGCCAGGATTGAAATCGCAAAGGCGCGCACTGATTATCCTGGTCCAAACGTCGATTTACCAATTTCCTCGTAAGGTCCAGCTTGGTGACCGTGATAACGGCATGGCCAGTAAGGGAATGACCTTTCACAAAATACTTCCCTTCCTTTGTTTCCTTATCTTGATAGATTTCAGTACCTATAGCCTACTGCTGCCAGATTCTGTGTATCAGAGTAATAAAGAGAATCCCGAACACAATCAGAAGAGAGACCTTAATGAATTGCTGACCTTTCTTAATGGCCAGAATACTCCCTAAATATCCTCCCACTAAATTGGACAGGGCGATTGGAATTCCAATTCCATAGAGGACTTTATCCGCAAAGGCAAAGGTAACGAAGGATCCTGCATTGGACGCCAGATTGAATACCTTTGATATGGCAGAGGCATTGATCAAGTGGAGTCCAAGGAATATGTAGAAGCCAAAGATCAGGAATGTGCCGGTTCCAGGACCGAAAAAACCATCATAGAAACCAACGATAACGCAAAGCAATGGCGTGTAAAAGTATAGATCCTTCTTCGAGAAGTCGGATATCGATGTTTTCAACTGTCTTTTCGGAAAGAAGGTAACTATTGCTGTGATCGGCAGCATCATAATGATGATCTTGGCCGTGGTGTTTTGATCGAAATAGAGGATGGCCTTTGTCCCTATGACTGAACCCATGACCGAAAACGCCAGCCCAAAACCAGCTATTCTCCAGATCACCTTTCCACTCTTCATGAAATTGGCCAAAGCTGTGGATGTGCCAAAAAGTGCTGCGAACTTATTGGTCCCGAGAGCTGTCTGGGGCGGAATTCCAGCCAGAAGTAACGAGGGTATCAGGACCAACCCGCCGCCTCCGGCAACGCTGTCGATGAAGCCTGCCAGGAATGACATGAGAGACAGCAGCAAGACAACAATCGCTTCCATTCGAGCCCCTATCTCCCCCAATACCGTGTTCTCGGGCGAACGGCGGTGGTGAGCTTCACGCCGACGCGACCCTCAGCGAGAGGCCCCCTTACGGGCGGTTCGCGCCAGGGCATGGTTATGCCGTCCTCTCATGGTCTTCTTCTTTTGGGAAGACTGCCTCAATCATCGCCTGAACCTCGTCGAGCCACTGCCTGCGCTGCGCTTGAGTGCTCGTAATCACAGTGCTGAATGTTCGGCGGTGGAAGAACTTGACACCGCAGAGACCAAAAACACAATTTTTCCAGATCGTTTCCAGTGGGTCTCCAAAAACGCTCTTTTCTCTTTCCGGTTCCGTGTTCGAGGTATTGAAAATTATGGCGGCCCTGGCTCGGAGTAATCCCCTGGGTATGCCCTCCCCTGAATCGCCTTCCAGAAACTCGTACGCAATTCCAGGACGAATCACTCGGTCGATCCAGCCCTTCAGTATTGCCGGGGGTTGGCCCCACCAGTTCGGGTGAACGATTATGATGCCCTCTGCTTCCCCTATTTCTTCACAATGCTCTCTGATTACCTGGGGCAGAGGAGAGTCTATAGCGATCTCTTTCCCGAGAAGCAGCGGATCGAAGTTTTCACCATACAGATCATGGAAGAAAACCTCATGTCCGTTCTTCTCGAGTTGTTTAACCACGGTTTGCGCAATTGTATGGTTGAAACTGCGGAGCTCGGGGTGGGCGAGGATGACTGATATTTTCATGGTTCACCATTCTACAGGGCAGAAGCCGGCGCAGGGCAAGTCAATCGCCCTTGATGGTGCCGGTCATCACCCGATTCGCGTAGTAGCGGGACGCACCCGGATGATATGGCAGGAACGTGTTGTGGACGAAGTTGGCCGGCACCGTGGCTGCGGCGGCAGGATGAGCCTGCACCAGCTCCTGGTGGTTGGCGAAGACCGCATCGACGATCGCGTAGGCAAGATCGTCTGGCAGGTCTTTGTTCCGGAAATAGAGCGTGCGATGGAACGCATGTCTTTGCGCGGACATTTATTCCTCCCGTACCGATTGGCGGGTGGCCGATGTGATAAGAAACCGCTTCTTGAGGTTTTTGGGTAGCACCTGTCGTGGATGCTGTCAATGCCATTTACGTGCCGCGGCCCTCGCGCCGGCTTCTTCTTCGTCGTCGACTCCACGGAGATCGCCAAGGCCTTCTCCTCGGCCACAACGATTCCCCCCATCTACAGGGTGAACGGACAGAGAACGACATGCAGTGGTCTCACGAAGGTTCAAGGTTTCGATGGCACCGCTGAGGTCTGATTACCGCTTTCGGTCATGCTCGACGGAACAACCGCGTCATCCAGGGTCACCACGTAAATCCCTATTGCCGCCAGCATTAGGGCGATGACCAACCACGTCCGCCAGTCTTTGTGAAATGCTCTCTTGGCCGGGGTTTTTCGCCCCGAAGAAATCGGTTTCCGTTTCTTTGACTTCCTAGATCTTACTGGAGTCATGCCGGGATATCCCCCTCTCCTTTGCAGTTATGAGAAGTCTCAAAGCCCTTACCACCAACGTGAGGAGACCTGCATTTTCCCCTCCCACAGATGGGAGAGCGGCCGTGGCGCGGGATGTCGGCCCCTTTCTCCAGTATTTGAATCTGTAAAATGTTAGTGGAACAGTTACCAGATCGTGGTCAGCTTGTCGAACTATCAATAGCTGCCCTTCGACAAGCTCAGGGCGAACGGATTTTGTAGCAGTTATTCTTTCAGACCCTTTGACCCCTGGACGTAGGCGCCGATCCACCGGTTCCAGCACTAGAATTTGTAGATCAGGTTCAAGTTGATCACGTTGATCATGTTGGGACTGTAGTTCCCCACCAGGTCTCCCACGAGGGGGCTTCCCGTCTTGTTGATGGTCGCAGACCCGAGGTTAATGTATTCATAAGCAAAGCCAAGCGTCAGGTTTTGACTCCAGTCGTACTGGACACCTGCGGCCCCGCGCCAGGTGGGGCCAAGAGGAAGAGAGGGCGAGCGGTTCGCTTCGGACATGGGGGAACTGTCATAGGCAAAGCCCAGGGAGAGCAGCCAGGGGTTGGCTACCCGATACTGCACCCCGAGGGCACCATGCCAGGTGTCGTCCATGTTGAGGTTCGCCGTGTAATCCTTGGTGCCCAGGCGGTCTAACTGCAATGACACATCCGTGCTGCCGAACTGGCTCCAGTTCTGCCAGCCGACATTGGCCATGACGGCCAGTTGCTCCGTGACCTGGTGATAGCCGCTCAACATGACCCACTGAGGGATGGTAAAGGTCAGATCCAGTTCGCGCCCGGTCAACAGCTTGTCCCAGACGAACCCCAGACCGCCGAACGACGGCGTGCTGTTGAAGTGCAGCGATACCGGCGAGTAGTAGGTCACTCCGAAGCGGGTGGATTCGGTCGGTTCGATCACCACCCCAACCCCGCCCCCGATCCCGACGTTAGTGTCCTTGTAGGTGAGCTGTCCGTCAGGCCCGACGAGGTTGTTAACGGCTGTCTCATTCTTGAAATAGGCGTAAGTCATATTGAGCATGGCTCCAATGGAGAGCCAATTGTTGATCCGATACGCAAGGGAGGGAGCGAATGTGGAGGTAATAAAAGCGGTTTTTTCAACCCGGTAGCGTCCCACCCAGGTATCGCCGTAATCAAGTGCCGCCCCGAAATAAGAAAGCAAACTCAACCCCAGCTTGAAGCGCTCGGAAGCACTATACACATAGTATCCGCCTGCCGAGGGCAGAACCATGCCCGCGTTGCCCCCATCGCCACCGCCGCCCAATACCCTCATACCGGCACTGGAATTGAATTCTGACGTCATAATAACCGGTTGGGCACCCACCAGCAGCTGCGACCGGTCCAACCGAGTCATGCCGGCGGGGTTCTGAAACGCCGTGGAGGCATCCTTGGCCAGCGCCGCCCACCCTGCCGAAGCCGTTCCCGTACTTGGGGAATTGACCTCATAGACAATCAACCCACCGGCCCAGGCACTGCTCGACAACAGCCACAAGAACATTACCCAGCCCACAACCAGCAGCCCCTTCGAATTCATAGTGTGTTTCTCCTTCCGGTCTTATTCGCTCTCAGCAGCACCCGCCAATCCCGCCCCAGCCTTGTTGAGCAAGTGCCGCTATCGTTCTCTTGGATCGTCTTGTTGGTGTCAAGACAACCGACCGCCCTCGCAACCTGATAATCATTGCACTACATGAACCACGTGTAACAGGGTCCGCGCCTAAAATCCATACACGATGGGTGCAAGGACCAGCACCACGATGCCGACGATAACCGTGAGCGGCAGCCCCACTTTTGCGAAATCATTGAAACTGTACCCGCCCGGCCCCTGGACCATCAGATTGGTCTGGAACCCGGCCGGGTTGATGAAAGCACAGGACGCCCCGACCATCAAGACGATGGCGAAGGGCATGAAATTAACACCCAGTCTGGTCGCCATGGACAATGCCACGGGGAACATAAATGATGCGGCTGCCGCATTGGTGACCACATTCGTCATCACGATGGTACCAACGAAAACGGCCGCCAGTGCCGCCCTGGGGCTTCGTCCGCCGATGGCGGTGAACAAGTCGGCGATGACCTGCGACAGGCCGCTTCCCGTTACCGCGGACGCCAGACCCACAGCGGCACCAAGCACCACGAGGGTTTGCCATTCAAGACTGTTCCAGACCCGTTTGCTCGTGACACAACCGGTGAACAGCATCGCCATCGTAGCCAACAGAGCCGCGTTAAGCATGCTGGTCACGCCGAAGGCCGCGAGCGCCACCATGGCCACGGTGATCAGCGTGGCGATCACGGCCCGGTCCACCCGCTGAACTTTATAGCCCTCCAGGCGTTTGGTGAGGGTGAAGTCTATCTCCCGCCGATTCTCGTAAAAGAACGCATCGTTGACTTCGACCACGCCTGCATCACCGGGTTCGACCCGAACTTCGCCCAGGGGCTGCTCGGGGGCCTCGCCATTACGCGACAACCCAACCAGCATCATTTCAGAGGGATTTTCGGACCGAGCCAGCTCCGAGAGACGGTGGCCGATGCCAAAGGCCTTCGATGACGCAACGAGTTCCACCAGGCGATGCTGATGCCGACGCGTCCTCGCGTGAGACCATTTCGCTGATATCACACAGATCCGCGATGAGTCGCAATCCAGCGCTTCACCTCTCCACGGGGTCCGCCCAGAACGAGGTCGGACTTTCGCCACCACCGCCATAGGCCACACCGTTGTAACTGAAGGCCATGCTAACGGCCTGAGGAGGAAGAATGACCGTCGCGGTGAAGTCTTGTGAACTCGAAACATCTGCTTCCACAGCAGTGGTTAGCCCTTGTTGCATCAGAACCTTGCCTGTGCCGTCACCCAGCAGCAAGCCTAAATCGAAGGTCTGGACGATCATGAAATTTCCATTGATGGCCGAACCAAACTTGACCTTTCCGTTCATCTGAAGGTTGCCGCCGGATACGGTGTATTTGTAATTCACCGTCACGTAGCCGTCGGCAAACTGTCCGGACTGCGGCCCCGTCTTCACGAGGGTTATGCGGGCCGGGGTTTGAATGCTTTGTCCCTTACCACTGGTGGACATCATGGTACCCTGACAGCCGGTCAGGAAGACCCCTGCCACCAGCAGCGTCAGAAGAACGCCACGCAGACGCTTCATCCTACAAAATTGAATCGATGCCCTTGGCGATTTCATGTTCCTGCCTCCTTCTGCTCAAGTCCTCCAATCCGATACCGCTTTCTGCCTTCACACACAGGCGTGGCGACCGCCCCTCACCGGCCTGGCCATTGTCTTGTCAGCGGCAGCACAGCGATGTCACTCGCCCCGCGCTACTGTGGGTTCATGGCTGTGATCACGATCTCGACCCTGCGGTTCTGACGCCTACCCTGGGGGGTGTCGTTGGAAGCGACCGGATTCTGTTCTCCGTATCCCGTGGCCGAGAGGATTGCCGGGTTGACTCCCTTATGGACGAGGTACCTTACCACATCCGTGGCTCGGGCGGAGGAGAGTTCCCAGTTGGAAGGGAAGCGCCACCTGAACTCCGGTGCGATGGGCACATTGTCCGTGTACCCGTTCACCACGATCCGCTGGTTCTGCAGATTGCTGAGAACCGGAACGATCTTGTTGAGCGTCTCTTTTCCCTTCTGATTGATCTCGTATCCACCCTCGGGGAAGAGGATCTCATTGAGCATGGTCACCTTCAGACGGTCCTGCAGTTGCTGGATTTTAACCTGATCGGCGGCGACCTCGGCCTGCAGCTGTTGGTTCATTTGTTCGTAAAGTTGAGAGTTTTGGACCGCCTGCTGATACATTGGCGCCGGCACACAACCGGCAAACAACACCAGGACCATAAAAACCCCAAGCACTGAACTTCTCATGACTTCCTCCTTTTTGTTCACAGGTTATTCAAACGTGATCATCAACGTCCTCTCAAAGAAGTCCATTGTATTTCTGCGGTTTGGTTACATCATTTCCGGTTCAATCCCGAAGTAGTCTGTGTAAAACTGAAAACGTTGACGTTCACCGGCCCGCTGAAGCCCGTAATCATCCAAAGTGTAATGGTGTGCGCCGTTCTTACCCTGGGGGTTGCGGGCCAGGAACCTTTTCATGGCCAGCACCGCCTCCTCCGAGAGGGGCAGCTCAAAAGTGTCGTAGATGACCTTCACCGTTGCCATGGGGTCTCGTGTCAAATCGGCATAATGCACATCCAGAAACCGTCCCGATAAGGGTGTGCTGCGCTGCCGAAATTGGATGGCAAGCCGGGCACCCTTTTCCCAGCGCCAGGCAACTTCGCGTCCCAGTTGGGCACGGTCGAAACTGTCGGTGAAGGGCGACCGCAGGACTTCGGTGAAGCTGGAACACGATCCCAACACCTTGAGCGGATCGCGATGGGTCATGATGATCCCTGCGTCCGGGTAGATGCGGCTGAGAGCATCCAGGGCCAGGAGATGGCTGGGGGCCTTGAGGACCCAATGGTGTCCGGGACATCGCCACTGCAGATGCTGCAGGAACCGGCGGTGTAATACATAGGCGGGCGTCTTGTCCTGATCCTCGTGCCAGATCCGGTAGGAAGCCGCAAAGTATATGGATTCAAAAACGTAACTCAGGAAAGCATGAGCCATGATCGCAATGCACTCCTGGGGGAGCCTGGCGTCGATCAGATGGACCTTCTTAAATTCGGGGACCAGGAGATTGAACCATTTGAGATCCTTTGCCGTTCTGCCAATGCTTGGATTGTCGTGATAGGAAGCGGTTTCCGGCGGTGGAAAGGGATGCATCACTTCCCAGACCTTGGGGACGCGAGCGGCAGGGTCCTGGCCCAGCAGGGCGTGCAGGAGCGTCGACCCGGTTCGGGGCAGTCCGGTGATGAAGAGGGGGCGCCGGATCCTCTGCTCGGCAATTTCCGGGTGGCGTTTGCGGGCTTCCACCAACTGAATACGGCTGCAAAGCAGGCGCAGAATGTCGCTATGCGCGCAGATGCGCCCGAAGAAATTCAGCCGGGCGTCCGTTTTGAGAGAATTCAGAAGGATGGCAAGGCGCTGGAATACCAGGTCGTCACCAAGATCGTCGAGACCGGTCTTCCGGCAGGCCATATTGAGGAGTGCGTGCGGATCGAGCGTCAGTAAAGAGGATCCATTCCGGGGAAGCACCAGCCCCCCCACGCTATTGATCGCCTGCAACAGCCGTGAGTGCCGATGGCTCGCCTTACCGTTTTGATGCCTGCTGCTCAAAGGTCTTGCCCCCCGGTTCGTTAGGACAGTCCAAGAACAAAATACCTTCTTTCACCACGAAGAGCACGAAGGACACGAAGTGATTCCTACGTACTCTTCGTGTACTTCGTGGTTTGAAACATGGCCAAGATGAGGCCAAGTTGTCTTTTTAACAGCTCCTCAGTGCCAACACCTCAAATACGTCCCCTCAGTTGTCGAACGCGAAGATGCGTTTCCAGTGGTACAATACCGGCTGCCTATGGGGAATGGGGCTATTCGCATGGTTTGCAGACACCCAACTTCTCCACATGGCAGGCCCGGTCGGCCAGGGCTTCAGCTTTCATTTTCTCCATCCACATTCTGTGGTTCTTTGTTCGATATTCGATGTTCATTCTCTTCTGACGGCGGAGGGTCCTTCAGCAGGCGCACTTCGCGCTGCGGGAAGGGAAACGTCATGCCTGCCTCCATGATCGCATCATACACGGCAACGGCAAGATTGCTGCGAACCTGGTGCCAGTAAACAGACTCATCGGTCCACGCCCGCAATTCGAAGTTGATCGAACTGTCACCGTAACTCATGAGGAGGGCCTGGGGCGCCGGCTTTTGCAGCACGCGCGGGGTCGCGAGCGCCACCGCCTCCAGCACCTCAATCACTTTCTTGGGTGACGCACCGTAGTTCACGTCCACCGGCAACTGGATGCGTCGCAGCTTGTCGCTGAGTGTCCAGTTGGTAACCTTCTCTGTAACGAGCTGCGCATTGGGGACGATGATATCCGCGCCCTGCCGGGCGCGCACGGTACTGGCTCGGATGCCGATGCGGCGCACCTCGCCTAGAAGGTCGCCAATCTCGATCATGTCACCCACGTGGATCGGCCGCTCAAAAAGCAGGATCAGGCCGCAAACGAAATTGTTGATCACACTTTGCATGCCAAAGCCGATGCCGACGCCGAAGGCGCCTGCCAGGACGGTCAACCGCGAGAGGTCCACCCCCATCAGCGCCATCCCCACCACCAATCCGAGGGCAAGGATCACGTAGCGGAGCAGGCTGGAGATGGCGTAAGACAAGCCCGGCGCAATCCGCATTCGGGGATAGACGTCCTCCTGGAGGACGAAGCGGACGAAAGCGGAGAGCAGGTAGGCCACCCACACCGTGAGAAGGAAAGCGAGAACATCCCCCAGGGAGATGTTGAAGGAGCCGCGCTCCAGATTCATGGCCAGAGTGGCTTCGCCAAAGGCCAGAGCCGGGTGCAGGAGACCCTGGTAGGACAACCAGCGGACCGTCCAACCTACAATCC
Source organism: uncultured delta proteobacterium (assembly GCA_963783775.1). GTDB lineage: Bacteria > Desulfobacterota > Syntrophobacteria > Syntrophobacterales > Syntrophobacteraceae > JADGQM01. The sequence goes on from CAWAOR010000004.1 coordinate 254,723, forward strand.
CCAACCAGACCAGCACTCGATGGGCACGCTGTTCCAGCAGGCCGCGATGGTGTTGGACCATCTGCAGAAGTCGCAGCGGCCAAACACGAAGGGCGAATACTACCACTCCGGTTGCCACCCGATAAAAGGCATAAAACGCCAGAGCCAGAGCACCTCCGCCGAGAATTTCAGAAACCAGGAGGCGTGCCAGGCGCATGTATCCAAGCACCCCGCCAGCAGCCCGGCAGCCAGGATGAACAGACCGAGGATGGCAACCATCCGAAGTACTTGCAGCCGGATCAACCCCTGGTCCTGCATGGTAGCGCGCCTCAGGTGGCCAATGGTCAGATACCACCCGATCATCAGGGTTCCTGCGGCGGCCTCCAGCACCAGCAGAGTCTGCCCGATCAACGGCAACCCGTCAAAGGTTTGTCCGCACGATATCGATGCTGAAGAGGATCGCTAGAGCGTAGAGTCCAGGAATCACCCGGTGATCAACCGCCGGCTGCGCGAGGCGAATCATGGGCGCGAGCGCCGCAATTTCGAACAAGGACTTCACCGTCTGGGGTGTCGGCGAAACAGGTCCGGTGGCAACCAACATTGAGCCGATCAACGCTGCAGAATAGGGGTATCTGAATACCGCAGCCGCCGACGAAATGGAGTCGCCTGACGCTTTCCAGCGGTCTACACGACGGTGCGCAGCGCACATCAATAGCGTCAGCGCAATGAAAAGTCCCACGTGCAACGGCATTCCCATTGAAGGAGTGGTAAGGTACTGTTGGATATCATCCCAGCAGTTGCTGCTGATTCCGCGGAATCTGGCGAGCAGCGTGGTCTGCGTTTGCAGCCACAAATCAGGGCTCCAGATCGGGACTCCATCCCGCACGAGGATCCCGCCTACTGCCTGCTTCTGAGCCAGGGCAATCTGCTTCAAGACGTTCTCGGCACCGGCCCACCACTTGGGCAACGCGGCTTTGAAGGTCAAGTACGTCGCTGCGCTGGGCCTGAAGTGGAGGTTGCATCGTGTTGATGGCCGCAAGCACCGTGCTGATTTGTTGGAGGATCGTCCCGGGCGCCTTTGCAGTCCTGGCGGCATCCTCCGTCTTCGTCCAGGTTTCCCGCAGGTCTGCCATACGGTCCAGCGCCGCTCGCAGTTGAGAAGCGCTCTCTGTGAGAACCTTTAACCAGCTGGTCGTCTGGACCTGCATCCCCTGCCATATCTGTTGCTGCGTCTGGAGGGTCGCCAGGGGGGCTGTTCCTGGAGGATTTCCGTGGTTCCCTCAAGCAGCAGGTCGATATGCGCACTGACTTTGGGCAGTTGCTTCCGGATCGTTTCGATGGCAGGGCTGGGGGCGAGTTGCGTCTCCAGAGTGTGAAGAAGATTCGACACCTCGGTCGCGCGGGTTGCCACCTCCGCCACGGGGATCGCCGAAGAGGGAGGCAGTGCAGAGACCTTCTTGGGCTCTCTGGTCTCATTTCCGGCGGTCACACCCTGTCCCGCTGCCAGCAGAACAAAACAGGCAACGATGGCAAAGACCAGCGCCGCATGCCTGGGTTGGGACCATTTGCCACCTTCTTTCATAGTAACCCCATGACTTTCATGACTGCGTTGACGCCCAGCCTTTTTCAATCCGATTCTATTTGACGCTCCTTCTTGTCGAGACAGTTACGTTTGTTGCGCTTCATGTTCATTCGGTTGTCAGGCTCAGCTCTGTCGCTCTTTCGGCGTGTCTCGAACGTCACGCTTGTCACGCAGGACCGGTGGGCGACGCCCGCACCCCGCTATGGTCTAAAGTGCGAGCCGTGTCGGATAAGACCAGGCGGGCACGGTCTATTCCTCTATGTTTTCGTCTCCTTGTCGCTTGTTGATGCCCGAGTCAAAAGTGCCGTCAGGATCACGTGCAGGACGACCGCCGGCCACAGTAGTATGCCGGTCAAACCGCCCGCGAAGCCGACGTAGGCGAGATACAGCGTGACGGCCGCGCTGTAGGTCAACATGCCGACCAGCGGCGTGCCCGGCCAGCAGGCGACCCCTAATGCGATCAGGGCGATGCCGGTCACGCGCGCTACCGGTATGGCGACGCCGGTCAGTTCCTCACCGAACAACAACCGCCCAACGAGCGACGGAACAATCAGCAACGCCAAGCCGGTCGCGGCTTCGCCGACAGCGGCGAGAACAAGCACCCTTTTCATCGCGTCTGTTTCCAGTCCTTTCGCGCTCTGGACGGTCCGAAGTGCTGCGATCCGCCGTCTACTCACTGCGCCGTGGGCGACGGCCTTGTGCATCTCCTCGCGCTCCTCTGCCGTCAACTGCTCCGGTCCGAGGTTGAAGGTGAGCTTGTTGATCTTGCCGGTGAACTTGAACGGAACATCGTAGCGATACTCCAGCATCGCGACGCCGGTGCGCGTGTCCTGGCCGATGTCGAAGGTTTCGTCCTCCGGGAACGTGATCGGGGTGGTGTGTTCCATGGAATTCCTGGCCACTTCCTTGCCGTCCACGTAGAGCACGCCCGTCCCTCCCTTGCCCAAGCCCGGACCATCGGACTTGAAGTCGAAGACGATGGTGTGCTTGCCGGCGCCCAACTCAGGCCCTTCCCACGTCGTGCGCTTGAGGTCGAGCAGGTTGTAGAGGAACACCGGCTTGCCCCGACCAATTCCCAACTCGCCCTTGCTCAGGAACAGCCCATAGCCGCCGAAGCGCCCGCCGTCGGTGACGATCATGCCTTCCGCGCCGCCTTCGGGGATCTCGACCTCGGCGGTAATGGTGTACGACTTGTTCAGGATGCTCGGAGCGCCGCTGTTGGGGACGCCGGTCAGTCCTCCCGAGTAGGTGAAGACCGTTCGTCCCGCCGTGAGGTTCGGCCGCGGCGTATTCCAGCGCGCGAGCGTCGAGTTGTCGAGCGGCAGCACGTCATGCTTCTTCGCCTCGGCGTAGAAGATGTCCTGCATCTGCTTGAGCTTCTCCGGCATTTTGGCAGCCAGGTCGTTGGACTCGGTGGGATCCTCCTGTGACGTTGTAGAGCTCCCACTTGTACCCGGTGATCACGTCGGGCGGCGGCTTGGTGCTCAGTTCCCACGGGAGCGTCGCCGGGGTCGTGCACGCCACCCAGCCGTCGTGGTAGATGGCGCGGTTGCCGAGCATCTCGAAGTATTGCGTGGTGTGCCGGGTCGGGGCGTTGGCGTTCGCCTTGTCCCACGTGTAGGCCATGCTCACGCCGTCCATGGGGCGCTGCTTGATGCCGTTGAGCGTATCCGGCGCCGGGATGCCGGTCGCTTCGAGGATGGTCGGAACGATGTCGATGACGTGGTGGAACTGGCGGCGGATGCCGCCCGCGTCGTTGATGTGGCCGGGCCACGACATGGCCACGCCCTGGGCCGTCCCGCCGAAATGCGACGCCACCTGCTTCATCCACTTGAACGGCGTGTCCATCGCCCACGCCCAGGGTGCCGCAAAGTGCGGGAAGGTCCGGTCGGACCCCCAGAACTCGTACCAGAGGAACTGGTCCTTGACCGGCACGGGAACGCCATTGAAGGTGGTGAACTCGTTCGGCGTGCCGTTGAGCATGCCTTCGGCGCTCGCGCCGTTGTCGCCGCTGATGTAGATGATCAGGGTGTTGTCGAGTTGGCCCAGGTCTTCGACCGCCTGGATGACGCGGCCGATCTCGTGGTCGGTGTAGGCGAGGTACGCCCCGTAGACGTCGGCTTGCTTGATGAAGAGCTTCTTCTCCTCCCAACTGAGGGAATCCCACTCCGGCAGTTCCTTCGGCCACGGCGTCAGCTTGGCGTTCGTCGGGCATGATGCCCAGCCGCTTCTGGTTGGCGAAGATGGTCTCGCGCAGCTTGTTCCAGCCGCCGTCGAAGAGGTGCATGTCGCTGATCTTCTTGATCCACTCCGGCGTCGGATGATGCGGGGCGTGGGTGCCGCCCGGCACGTAATAGACAAGGAACGGCTTGTCGGGCGCGATCTCCTTGAGCTCCTTCATGTACTGGATCGCCTCGTCGGCCATGGCCGTGGTCAGGTTCCAGCCCGGATTGCCCTCGAAGGGGTAGATGGCCGTCGTATTGCGGAACAGGTTCGGCTGCCACTGGCTGGCGTCGCCGCCGACGAAGCCATAGAAGTACTCGAAGCCCATGCCGTTCGGCCACTGGTCGAAGGGCCCGGCCTGGGTCGCCTGATAGAAGGGCGTGTTGTGATCCTTGCCGAACCACGAGGTCGCGTACCCGTTCTCCTTCAGGATGGCGCCGATGGTGCCGTTCTCCTTCCTGATGACCGAGTCGTAGCCCGGGAATCCCGTCGCGATTTCGCCCACCACCCCGAAGCCGGCCACGTGGTGGTTGCGCCCGGTGATCAATCGCCGCGCGCGTGGGCGAGCAGAGCGACGTGGAGTGGAAATTCGTGTAACGCAGCCCGCTCTTCGCGATGCGATCCAGTGCCGGTGTCGGAACGACGCCGCCGAACGTGCCCGGCGCGCCGAAGCCGCGTCGTCCGTCATGATGAGCAGCACGTTGGGCGCGCCCTTCGGCGGCACGACGCGTGGCGCCCACCAGGCTTTCGACTCCGAGGCCTTTTCCTTGATCACCCCGCCGAACTTCGGATCGGGCGGCGGAAGCTGTTTTCCGCTGATGGTGGTGGTGGCGCTGGGCGAGCCCAGCTCGCCGGTGACTTGCTGCGCCACGGCTGCAGCATTTGCCAGCATGAACGCTACCATGAATACCAAGGCCATTAAGAGAAATGATTTTGTCCTCATGTCTTTCTTTCCCCCTGTTGAGCTGTTAGGCATTTAGTAGGAGACTATCTCGAAACCCTCATCGTTCGCTCCTTAGAGGTGTTTCCGGAGGGTGGCGGCTCGGTCTCCCCGAGCCGCCAGAGATCCAACGACGAATAAACGCCTGATCATCACATGTGTTCTTGCGTCAAAGCTACCACAGCCACCGGTTGCGTCAGGGAGCCGGCACCACCGTGTAGTAAACACCGTTGGCACCGTAGGACGGCTGGAACCACGTATTGCCGCACAGGTAGTAGCTCGTGCCCTGGACGCTGGGGGTGATGCAACCGGCAGGCAGCGTGCCATAGATCGCGCCCATGGCGTACGCGGGGGTAGCGGCGCTGCCCGCTGCGACTCCGGCGCTGTAGGCACTGGACGTGGCAGCGGCGGTATTGGCCGAGGCCGCTGGCCGCGCCGGCCATCATGCCGACCGCGGCACCCGTGGCGGCGGCACCAGCGGTAGCCCAGCCTCCGCAGTTATAGCACCCGGCTCCGTAGTTATTCACGACGGTGGGTGGGTGGTACCCGGGTAGGCTGCAGCCGGCGGGTGGTAGTAGGCACCACCGTAGTGGGCGTCACCGTAGGCCGTCCCACCGTAGGCACCGGTCTTCGACCAGCCGCCTCCCTCAGTCGTGCGATGCACTGCCGCCGTAAATGTTGGTATGGGAGGTGCCCTCACCATAGGCGTGCGACGTGCTGGTTCCGTAGGCGCTGGTATGAGATGTGCCCTCCCCGGCGGTGTGCGACGTGCTGCCGCCCCAGGCGCTCTCGTGGCTCGAAGACCCATAGCTGTGCTCCGAGCCGCCGCCAAAGCGGTTGCCGTGCGACCAGGCCCCGGCCTGGACACAAAAGAACACTACGCTTGCAAGACCTAGAAAACTAACCATGATCTTTTTCATAGCAGCCTGAACCTCCTCACTTGCTCTTGGATGGTTTGCTCATAGCCGGGGGCTTGTCGCCCGTCGGGGCTTTCTGCTGCGGATGGGCAAAGGGCATGGGCTTCGCACCGGCCGCGCCCTTTGAAGCGAAGGCATCCGCCGGGACCGCCGGGTTGAGCTGCCAGTTGGATAGCTCCAATTGGTTGCGCAAGCGCGCCGGGTCGGCACGGTACACTGCGCGGACCATCCTGGGCAGTTTGTCGTCGGCGCCGATCCAGACCTGCACGAACACATCATTGTTGGCGTAGGCCACCATGTCCGTCGTGGTACCGCCCACCACCTTGGACTGGCCGATGTAAAAAGCGAGGATCAGCCCGTCGGCAAGGTCCTTGTAGGGGTCGGCGACGATCAAGTCGGTGAACGGGAAATAGATCGCCGCCGAGTCGTAGGCGGCTTTCAGCGTTGCGTCGATCGTGGGCGGAGCCTGGGCCACGGCGACCAGGTTCTCCACCGGTGCGAAGGCCATCATCGTCTTGCCGTCATAATAGAACTCCGAGGCGGGACCATCGCCGGACGTGATCACCATCAGTTTATCGGGTCGCTGGAGGACGACCTGGGACTTGGTGGTGTAGGCGAGGGGGGTCCCGAGGCGGCTCGGGCTCTCGTAGGTCACCACCGCCGTGAAACTCATCGTACGCGCAGCCGCCAGGCGGCTGCAGGCCTCCTTCAGAAGGTCGATGGCCTTGGGTTCGAGCCCCAGCTGGACGGCCGGCGGGGCTTCCTTGCTCTGGGTCTTGGCAGCTTTCGATACCTTCGGCGCCTGCTTGGTCTGCTGGGCGTTCCCGCTTGCCGCCAGGAACACCACCAACGCGAGGGCAAGCAGTAGCGTACGCCCTAGGGAGTTATTCTTGATCATGACCTTCTCCTCTTCTTGTGTTTATGCCATGCTGAGGTGCGCTGCACTCGAATTGAAGTACCGCGCCAGAGCATAGAGTATCCCATACCCCTCCGTCATTACGGCGAAAGTCGGAACCCCGGGACATCAGTACTTCATGGACCCCGACTTTCGTCGGGGTGACGTGTGGAGGTGCCGTTCTGAACGGTCGCCCTACGATATTCATGGAATCATGCCGCATTCAAACATCTTGTTGGCGATGGGCGCCGCCACCTTGTTGATGAAGGCAGCACGCATCTGGGGGTCGCCCTGCAGCAACTGCACGACTTCCTGTTCCATCGGCGGTTTGGGCTGGCCTTTTTCCTGCCATAGCTGCTCACAGGTCGCATTCTGGTATTTTTGGATGACCTTGTCGGCAACCCGGTTCATGATCGGGTAGTCTTGAGCGCCGGCAACAGTGGTCCAAAGAATCGCAAAACCCATTGCACATAGACAAGAAGTTCGAAATCCTGCATTTTTCCCTCTCATGCTTTTCTCCTCTTCTCAGTGTCCTCTGATCCTTTACTGATCTCCCCGTAGCCCCAAGATAACGCGGCTACTCGCTCATCTTATTGTTGCGCTACGATGCGGAGCTATAGAGGCCCAGGCTGCCCATGACGCAGCGGCTTGCCGTCGAGCGCTTCCGCTTCCGCATTCTCGAGTTTCTGGATGTCCTCCGGCGATAGCTTTGGCCGGTCCACCTTGATCGTCAGCTTGTTGAGCTTGGCGGTGAGGGTGAACGGCGGCTGGTAGTCCTCGTCGTTGACCCCGGTGAGCGTGTCGGAGCCGATGTCAAAGCTCTCATCCCACTGCAGGATCATGGGCAAGGTGTGGGGCATGGTTATGGTTTGAACCGCCTTGCCGTCCACTTTGAGCGTGCCGGTGCCGGGCCGACCGAGGCCGCTCATGTTATTGAAGGCGAGCGTACCCACCCCCAGACCGTCATACTTGAAGTCGAATTCAACCGTGTGCCTGCCAGGTGCGAGTTCCGGTCCTTCCCACTTGACGCGTTTGAGGTCAATCAGGTTCCAGAGGAACACCGGCTTGCTCTTGAGGAGATAGAAGCCGTAGCCGGCAAACCGTCCGCCTGATGTCACGATCACGCCTTCCGCGCCGCCCGCCGGCACTTCAATGTCTGCCGAGAATGTGTACGAACTGTTGAGCAGGAACGGGGAGTCGCCCTGCGGCAGGCCGACCATAGGTTTGGTGTACACGAACTCCGTGCGACCGGCGGTGATGTTCGGGCGCGGGGCCACGATGCGAGCCGCCACCGAGGCGTCCATGGGGAAGACCTGGTACTTCTTCCCTTCCTCGATGAACATCTTCTTCATCTCCTTCACTTTATCCGGATACTTGTCGGCGAGGTTTTGGGATTGGCTGAAGTCCTTGTTCAGGTCGTAGAGTTCGAGCACCTGGTTGTTGAGTGGGTCGGGATTGGCGGCGCCGAAGGCCTCCCACGGCGCGCGGTTCACTTCAGTGCTCAACAGCCAACCTTCGTGATACAGCGCCCACTGGCCCATCATCTCGAAATACTGGGTTTTGTGCCGGGATGGTTCCTTGGCGTTTTTGGCGTCGAAGGTGTAGGCGAAGCTCGTACCCTCGATGGGGCTCTGCTTGATCCCGTCAACGTACTCCGGCTGGCGAATCCCGGCTACTTCGAGGATGGTCGGCACCACGTCGATCACGTGCATGAACTGCTCGCGGAGGCCGCCCTTGTCCTTGATGTGACCGGGCCAGGAGATCGCCATGCTCTGCCTGATACCGCCGAGCTTCGAGGCGTTTTGCTTGAACCAGGTGAAGGGCGTGTCAAAGGCCCAGGACCAGCCCGCCGACATATGGTTGTAGGTCTGCTCCGTGCCCCAGACGTCGTAGAACTTCATCTGGACGTCGACGGGCACAGCGACGCCGTTGAAAAACGCAACTTCGTTGGGCGTGCCCAGCGGGCCACCCTCGGCGCTGGCGCCGTTGTCGCCGTTGATGTAGATGATGAGCGTGTTGTCGAGCTTGCCCATATCCTCGATGGCCTGGATGACACGCCCAATCTCGTGATCATTGTAGGCCGCATAAGCGGCGAAGATTTCCACCTGCCGGATATAGAGCTTCTTCTCCTCGGGCGTGCAATCATCCCAATTCTTGATGACCTTGGTCGGCCAGGGTGACAGCTTCGCGTCTGGCGGAATCACACCGAGGCGCTTCTGGTTCTCAAAAATCCTCTCCTGAAGCTTGTTCCAGCCGTCGTCGAAGAGGTGCATGGCGCGGATCTTCTCCACCCATTCCTTGGTCGGGTGATGCGGCGCGTGCGTTGCGCCGGGCGCGTACTTGATGAAGAACGGCTTGCTGGGGTCGACCTGGTTGACGCGATTCAGATAATCAATGGCGTCGTCGGCCATGGCGGTGGTGAGGTTCCATTCCGGCTTGCCCTGGAACGGATAGATCTGCGTCGTGTTGCGGAACAGATTCGGCTGCCACTGGTTGGCGTCTCCGCCAACGAAGCCGTAGAAATACTCGAAGCCCATGCCGGTCGGCCATTGGTCGAACGGCCCGATTGCACTGGCCGCGAAGGCGGGCGTGTTGTGGTCCTTGCCGAACCACGAGGTGGCGTAACCGTTATCGAGGAGAATCCGTCCGATGGTGGCCTTGTCCTTGTCGATGATGCTGTTGTAGCCCGGGAAGCCGGTAGATTGCTCCGAGATCACGCCGAAACCGGCCGAGTGATGATTGCGCCCCGTGATGAGCGCGGCGCGGGTCGGCGAACAGAGTGCGGTGGAGTGGATATTGTTGTAGCGCAGACCGTTTTTGGCGACGCGGTCCATGGCCGGCGTGGGAATGACCCCGCCGAACGTGCTGGGAACACCGAACCCGGCGTCATCCGTGATGATGAGCAGGACGTTGGGAGCCTGCTTGGGGGGCACGATGCGCGGCGCCCACCAGGCTTTCGATTGGAGGGCACCCTCCTCGATGACGCCGCCGAACTTCGGGTCAGGCGCCGGTAGCTGTTTGCCGTCGATGGTCGTGGTGGCGTCGGGCGCGCCCGGAACGCCGGTGATCTGTTGGGCCATGGCCACGGCGTCTGCCAGCATGAGTGCCGCCATGCATAATAAAGCCGTCGCGATAAATGACTTTGTCCTCATGTCTTTCCTCCCTGTTGCATTGTTCGTTCACTGGGCAGCGCTGCAATTGCCCGTACTGCCCTTAAGAAAACTCCGGTAGTGGTTGCTGCAACTGTGTTTACCTGAGACCTTGCAGAAGCCGTCCAAATTCTTCCGAGGTTGTGAGACTGAGCCGAGCGGCCCTCCGCAGCCTGTCAACCTCTTCGGGCTTCAATGCGAATGAGGTGGGGAGGCGTTTCAGGTAGTCGCGTTCGGCCTCATCGGCCAGACTGTCAAATCTCACCTCAACGAGATAGAACTCTATGTCCCCACAGCCACCCGGTTCCATGGAGACCGGTCCCGCCCCACACCTTCCTCTCCGGATCTCTTCGGCCCACCTCGGGAAGCTCTCACTCAGCAGCGCCACGGTCTCCCGGTTGTAGCGCTCGATGGAGATGGAAGAGTACGAATCGAGCATGGCAACAAAAGGGGGAACCGGTTCGAAACGGTCCCATCTATCGTTGATTGCGGTTTCGGCGTTGACCACCAAGAAGACGATCTTGTGCACATTGACCATGCCGGCATACTGGAGGGTCTTCCATGGACTACCCATCAGCGCTACCCGCTCCAGAGCGGCTCGAAGGCCCAGGTTGTCGGCGACTCCCCCGTCCACCAGGTGGATATAAGGTTTCTTCTGTGAATCCAGGAAGGGCAGCATGTTGTTGGCAAGGTCAAAACGGCGGGATTCACCATCTCGGGGCGGCTTCATGGCTTCCTCCAACACTTTGGGCACCTGGAAGCCGCATTGGCCGGCGTAATTCCGCAGGGTGATGGGGGTCAACACGATGGGCACCGCCGATGAAGCGGCACAGGCCCTGGCAACCGGAAAGGTGGACAGGTCCGTGCAGATCATATCGAACACATCCTGGTTGAAGGACACGCGCGTTCCATGAACCATATCGGTGCCGTTGATGACGATCATGGGCTGTTTCTGGGCAAGCAGGTCGCCAAAGGTTTTTCCGTCGAAAAGGTGCTGGTCATAATAGTCGGCTGCGAGGTCGCTGCGATCGTAGTAGGCGGAGAAGAGCTTTACCCAGTTGACGGGGTTAAAGAACATGGCTCGCTCGAGCTCACCCTGAATGTTCTTCTTCAGGAACCGGCTTTCGAAGTCCTGAAAGATGCGGTCTCGGAACAGGCCATAGTACGCCGCCGTGAAGCTTCCCCCGGAAACTCCGGAGATCCAGTCCACTTTATCCAAGAGACGCCCTTCTTGGCCGTGGATAGTAACCTTGGTGTCGCGCAGCGTTTCGAGGACCCCGTAGGAAAAGGCAGCAGCCCGAGTCCCCCCTCCGGAAAAGGTCAGAAGGAGCAATAGCTCCTGGTCGGTATCAGGAGTTATGAGGTTTCTGCCCCGATACCCGGCTTGGGGGTCGACCCGATCCAAGGGGCGGTTGACAGGGTAATGGGCGCACCCGGCCACCAAGATGAGGACTGCGATTGCGCAAAGCCAGAAACGAAATGGCTCATATCTCCACAACAGCGCTTCTCTCCACAGCCTTTCGACAGAATTTCGACACATTCCAGACCTCCTTTAAAAAAGCCAACAGTACAAGAAAACCCATATTGGCACCGAGGGAAAGAGGGAATTCCGTCGTCGCAGGCCTCTTGCCCTCCCGAAGTTCAGCGATCAGCGCCAGATTGCTCTAACCCGATGATAGCCGCTCACCACGACCCCCTGCCTCTACCACGGCCTGAACTGAGGGAAGGCGATCGTCAGCCCGAAGCGCACCGTCATCTGCGGGGCGATTGGGGCATTATCACGATAGGCCATCCACTCTCCGCTCACAAAGAAGTTGAGGGGTGGCCAATCCTCGTGGAGCAGCACGTAGCCCAGACCGAGGCTCAGCGGCAGCATCGTAGCCGAACCACTGCGCCAGCCCATCGTCCAGGTGGCGTCTGCGGATTTCACGTAGAAGCCGCGCCCGAGATAAAGCGCCAGGATGGGTTGGACTAACAGGGTGTTCAGGGGCTGACGGTCGGGCGAAGTGTAGGCAAAGGAAATGGGGTTCTGGATGAGGCAGCCCATGATGAGTGGCGGGATGCCCTTGTAGATCGCGCCAAAGGCAGGACCGACTTGCCACGCACCCTGCCCCGCCAGCTTGTCGGTGGCAGTTGGAAAGACGAACAGCGGCCCTACGCCCATCAGCAGACCGCTCTCCCTATTCGGCCACGGGAGGACTGCCAGATCGAAGAGCTGCATGTCGCCGAAGGCGGTCCGCGTGCCGCTACCCGTGCCGGTGGGCACCGTGACGAGGGAGACGCTTGGTCGGACGAGTTGGACGAACGGGAGCAACGAAGACTCGGGGACGCGGGGAATGATCGCACGAGCGATGACTCGGTTGGTCGGAGCGTCGGTGCCGAAGTTCGTTGGGGTGTAGACGTTCTGAGTGAAAATCTGAGGAAGAGTGGTAAGGGGATCGGTAAACTCCTGGGCAAGCTTCACAAGACTCGGTTTGGGCGCCTCAGCATCTGCAGCGACGGCTGGTGCTCCCAAGAGCAGCGACGCAGCCAGGAGTGCGAGCGTCACTGTGCTCATGAGATTCGATCGAAGACCATCACTACAAACAGGAATTTCCTTTTTATGTTGCGCATCCCGCCAGAAGCGAAGACAACACCGGCAGCCCCTCATGCCTTTCATGAGCGCATTGACGCCGAGCAGTTTTCCATCCGGCTTCATATGAGTCACCGTTTTCAGCCTTCTTCCGTGTTAGTTTTCGATCCGGCGTTCGACGCGTCAGGTGAGCCCGGCGGCGGATAGGCCACGCTCCCACGCATCCGTTGTATCTGCTCGGTCGAGAAGTTCGGGAACGGCAGGCGGCCCTCGTGACGCCATTGGCGCACCTGGGCTTCGGCCGTTTCGGTCAGATCCGTGCAGGTCGTGTCGAACACATCCTGAACGAAAAACACGCGCGTCCCATGAACCATATCCGTGCCGAGGAGAGAATATGGTCTTCGCAGCATTTCGCTAGAACCTATAGATAACGTTCAAATTGATCACGTTGACCATGTTGGGACTGTAAGCACCGACCAGGTCTCCCACGAGGAGGCTACCGGTCTGGTTGAGGTTGGCGGACCCGAGGTTGATGTATTCATAAGCAAGGCCCAGGGTCAGGTTCTGGCTCCAGTCGTACTGGATGCCCGCCGCGCCGCGCCAGGTTTGATCGAGAGGAAGCGAGGGCGAGCGGTCCGCCGTCGACATGGGGGAACTGTCATAGGCAAACCCGAGGGAGAGCAGCCACGGATTGCTGATGCGATACTGCATCCCAAGGGCGCCATGCCACGTGTCTTTCATGTTCAGGTTCGCTGTCATGCTCTGGGTGCCCAAGCGATCAAGTTGTAAAGCCAGATCCACGCTGCCGAACTGGCTCCAGTTCTGCCAGCCAAGATTCGCCATGAACGCCAACTCCTTCGTGGCCTGGTAATAGCCGCTCACCATGATCCACTGGGGGATGGTGACAGCCATGTCCAGCTGACGCCCGGTCAGCAGCTTGTCCCAAACGAGTCCCAAACCGCTGAAAGACGGGGTGCTGTTAAAGTGGAGTGCCACCGGCGAGTAATACGTCACTCCGAACCGGGTGGACTCGGTCGGCTCGATCAGCACCCCAACCCCGGCCCCGATGCCGGGCTCCGTGCCCTTGTAGCTAATCTGTCCGTCAGGCCCCACCAGATTGTTGACAGCAGTTTCAGTCTTCATATAAGCCGTGGTGATATTGAGCAAAGCCCCGACGGATAGCCAGTTGTTGATCCGGTAGGCAAGGGAGGGAGCAATTGTAGCGGTAATGAAAGCGGTTTTTTCTACGCGATAGCGGCCCACCCAGCTGTCGCCGTAATTGAGAGCGGCACCAAAATAGGAAAGGGCGCTGATGCCCAGCTTGAGGCGGTCGGAAGCACTGTAGACATAGTAGCCGGCGGCCGAGGGCAGAACCCCACCCGCATTGCCGCCGCTGTCACCGCCATGCATTACCCGTGTTCCGGGGCTGGAGTTGAAATCCGATGAAATGATGAGCGGCTGAATTCCTGCCAGCAGTTGGGAACGGTCGAGACGGGTCATCCCCGCAGGATTCTGAAAGGCCGTAGCGGCATCTTTGGCGAGTGCCGCCCAGCCGGCTGAAGCTGTACCCGTGCTCGGGGAATCGACTTCATACATGATCAGCCCACCCGCCCAAACCGGAGCCGCAAGAAGACAAACCAACACTGCCAAGCCAACAGTCTGCAGCACCTTCGCATTTCATCATGTCCTCCCTTTCTGTTATCAGTTAGTTTGAAGTAAGCCTTCCTCGCGGTATGGCACTCAAGAAACGCTTAAAAACTCGGGATATCCTCTTCAGAGAGGCGGTTCGAAAACCCTCTGCCGGTGGGGTTTCTTGCCTTTTCCACAGTCTCAATGCCGGTCGACCCCGAAATGGTGTCAAACCTTATCTCGGGCTGCTCGAGTGCCATCTCCATGACCAGGAGCACTCTGTAATATTCGTCTGAGCGGAGATGACGTTCCAGATCCTCCTGGCTTCTCCAACCTTGCTCGAACATGAGGACGTTCTCTTCCTGTACATCCGCGTAGATGTGACAACTGAGGCAGCTGGGCGTAACCCCGCACTGCACGGCCGCCGATTTGAGGATTTTCAACGCTTCGTCACGCTTTTGGGGAGGTATCATCAGCCTTATGGTCGCGAGAACCATGTGTTTATCCCTCTTCGTGGTGTCATTAAATGCTCGTGTCGAAACATATGAGGAAATGGGTTTATCGACCCGCACCCCGCAGGAATCGGACGTTTGCCTTCCGGCAAGCTAAACCCCCAGCGAAATTCGTGCCGGGAGGGAGGGGATGTTGACTTTATGGCTAACGTATTTGGATCAGTAGGTTTTGTCAAAAGAGGTGCGGTTAGTGGAAAGCGTCGAGGACCCCATGAGCTGTCGCTATTTCGCCACAACGTCTTAATGTCGACACTAGAGGCTTGGTCGGGTGATGCCCAGTTTCTTCATTTTCGAATACAGGGTCGATCTCTTCAGCCCAAGGGCTTCGGCGGCCCCTCCTTTGCCGCCGAGCCGCCAGCCGGCCTTCTCCAGCATGGCCGTGATATGATTCCGCTCGATATCCTCGAGGCAATGAGCAGCGTCTGTTTCCGACAATCCAAATCCAGGGAGTTGGAAGGCCAGGGATTTACCCTTGGTCAGGATCATGGCGTGTTCGATCACATTCTTCAGTTCCCTGACGTTGCCCGGCCAGGAATGAGATTGCAGTGCTTCCATGGTATTTTTCGAGATGCTTTCGATCTCTTTTCCCATCCTCTTTTGAAACTCCCTGACAAACGCCCAGACCATGAGAGGGATATCTTCCGGGCGCTCACGGAGGGGCGGGATCATAATGGGGAACACATTCAGCCGGTAGAAAAGGTCCTTCCTGAACCGGCCCTCCTTTACCTCAACCTCAAGGTCCCGATTGGTGGCGGCGACAATGCGGACGTTGACGTGCAGGGGTTTCGTCGAACCCAGGCGTTCAAAACTTCCTTCTTCGAGGACCCGAAGCAGCTTGCTCTGCAGCTCAACGGGGAATTCGCCGATCTCATCGAGAAAAAGAGTCGACCCATCGGCAATTTCGAAACGACCGATCATCTTGGTCATGGCGCCCGTGTATGCCCCTCTTTCCCGGCCGAAGAGCTCGCTTTCAATCAGTGTGGGCGGCAGGGAGGCGCAATTGACCGTCACCAGAGGCCGGTCTTTTCGTGAGCTGAGACGGTGGAGCTCCCGGGCCAGCAGTTCTTTTCCCGTCCCGGTTTCTCCCTGGATCAGGACCGTAGAGTCCGTTCTCGCAACCTGCTCGACCTGGGCCAGGACCCTTTTCATCGCGGGGCTTTGCGACACGATCTCCTTGTGCTCAACCAGGAGTTTGACTTCCTCCTGGAGGTAGAGGTTCTCACTCTCCAGCCGTTGTTTGAGCTCCTCAATCTCCTGAAGGTGCTCCCTGAGTCGGTCTTCCATCCGCTTCTGTTCGGTAATGTCAAGCGAGACGCCCATGAGGCGATCCGGTTCTCCGGTTGGTTTAAGGTAGCACTGCCCGCGAACGCCTAACCATCGTATGCTTCCGTCGGGAAGTACGATCCGGTAATCGATCTGGAGTTTTTCTCCGGACTGGAGTGCCCGCTGCACAGCCTGGTCGACCCGTTCATGATCCTCGGGATGAATCACCTTGAAGAAGCTTTCATAGTTCAGCTCTTGATCTGGGGCGAAATAAAAGAGCTCCCGGGTTTTTTCCGAAACCCAGACGTTGCTGGTGTCGATCTGCATGATCCACAGGCCCGCCCCCGCGGCATCTGTCGCCAAACTCAGGCGTGTCTGGCTTTCGTGCAAGACCTCGTCCGAGCGCTTCCGATCAAGCGCATGGGCGAACATTTGCGCAACCAGTTGCAGCCGTTTCACGAGCGCTTCCGGCCAGGCGCGTTCTTCCTGCATGGTGTTGAAGGATAATGCACCCATCAGGTGGTTCTCCCCCTACCGATAGCGGAAAGCCCAATGAGGACTTGATGCCGTAATGGCGCCAGACTTCCTGGTCGCGGGCTGCCTCTGCCGGTGACTCCTCCACGGAAGAAACGGCAATGATCTGGCCGGCCGTTAATTGCTGCAAGGCTCCAGGGAAAATACTCGTTGGCATCCATCGGCTCGGGAAGCGGGGGGCCTCCGAGGGGTCGATAGAGGTGGGTCAGCGTGAGAAATTCCGGGGCCTCTGCCGACCACTGCCAAAGCGAAGACAAATCCAGTCCGAGGCATTCGCAGACCCGGCGCTGGGCGTCTTCAATTTCGCCGTCGATCTGGTCGGCGGGCAGGTTGACGAAGCGCGCAGAGATATCGGTCAGCAGCGTCTCAAACCTCAGGCGATCTTCCAGGGCCTCCTGAGCTTGCACCCTTTGTTCGATTTCCTTTGTCAGCCGTTCGTTGGAGTCGGCTAACCGCTCATTTGCGCGGGCCAGTTCGGCAGTTCGTTCCCTAACTCGACGGTCCAGTTGATCACGAGCCTGCAGCAGAGCGGCTTCCACCTGCTTGGACTTCGCTATCTCCAGCTCGAGTTGCCTGTTTTGATGCTCCATCTTATTCTGCGACCGCTTAAGGGCCAAATGGGTTTTCACCCTCGCCAGGACCTCTCCCGCTTCGAAAGGTTTGGTGACATAGTCTACCCCTCCGGCTGCAAACCCCTTGATCTTTTCCACCGCTTCATCCAGGGCACTGATAAAGATCACCGGGATGTCGGCGGTGTTGTGATCTCCCTTCAGCCGACGGCAAACCTCAAACCCATCCATATCGGGCAGGCGGATATCAAGCAGAATCAATTCGGGCGGGTCCTCTTCGCAAAACACCAGCGCCATCCGTGCATCCGGTGCGCACCGCACCGCATACCCGTTGTTCGTCAAGAGCACCTCCAGGGCGCGCCGCACTGACAGGTCGTCATCGACGACAAGAAGAGTGCCTTTGGGTGGTTGGGACCCCACGCTATCCATCCGAGACCTCCTCAAGAGCTCCGTCGACTGCCGCCATAAGCTTACCGCGTCTGTAAATAGGATCTAATCTGGCCATTGCCTTCATTGCTTCCTCCAGAGTCAGCAGTGATGAGGAATCCTGAACGAATCACAATCTGCCTCGTCAGTTGTCGAACGCGAAGATGCGCTTCCAGTCGTTCTTCATGCTGATGACACCCAGCCTTGCTTCTTCGCCTCATCGTACAGGGCCTGAGTGAAAGTGCCGATCTTGGTATCGGGAAGCCCCAGGGCCGGTCCGTACGCATACTCCCGCTTCGCATCGTCGTGCAGCACGAGCATGGCAAGCCGTGCGCCGTCACCGGCTTTGGTATACTCCAACATCTGCCGGTCGCCGGGCGAGTTGCCGAAGGCTGCGTACGGACGCCGGCCGATCATGAGGTGGATGCCCTCAGGTTTGCCCGCATTGTCGTTGTTCAGCAGCAGCTTGGGCTCCTTGGTCAGGAAGGGTTTGCCGTCCTTGCCGTAGCCGTATTTCGTCGCACCCGCGGTGCCGACCACCTGCTCGGGCGGGATGCCGTAGACCTTTTCGGAGTAAACGCGCACGAAATCCTGGCCGCCGCCGGTGACGATGTAGGTCTTGTAGCCGTTGGCGCGCAGATAGCTCAACACCTCCAGCATAGGCTGGTAGACAAGCTCAGTATAGGGCCGCTTCCACCGGGGATCCTTAGCCGTTTCGAGCCAGTTCTTCACCTCCGCGTTGAACTCGTCCACCGACATGCCGGTGAGCGTAGCCGCGAGGATTTTCTCGAGGTCCTTCATCGAGAGCTTCGCCATCGCCTCGCGGTTGCCCGACAGAACTGTTTTGAACGGCTCGACCTTCGCGAGCTCCGGCTTCGCCTTAACAACCGCCGGGACGCGGTCGAGGCAGTACATCACTTGGGTGTACATGGGGTGGGAGACCCACAGGGTGCCGTCCTGGTCGAAGGTGGCGATGCGTTCCCCCGGCGGCACGAACTTGGGGCTGGACTGGTCGGTGGTCGCACCCACGAAATCCACAATCGCCTGTTTCGCGGGACCGTCGTTCCATGAAGGCAGAAGGTCGGCAGCCTGTGCGCTCAGGGCCAGTGCAAACACCGCCAATGCCGCAAAAGCGATGCGTCTTGCAAGTTTCATCGTTGCTGCTCCTCTAAGGTTGACCATTGTTTCCCAAACCCAAATTGAGCGATTGCCTCCTTTGCGGTATGCTCTTGACTCAAATCCCTCTCCCTTGACGGGAGAGGTTAGGTGAGGGTGAAAAGTGAGCCCAATCAACCCCCTCCCACCAAGGGAGGGGATTTCTTAGTTAGTCTCTATTGGGAAAGAGGAAGGTCTTCGGACCTCCCTCTGTTGACATCATGATCGAGCCAAACTTATTGCTTGAGCTCGATTTTGACCCCAGCCGTACCCAGAGAAAAGCTTGCCCCTTCGGTGGTCGTGTAGAGGTCGATAATGACTCCCTTCTTGTTTTTCATCGTGACAGCGGTACCGCCCGCAAAGACCGTAGCCCCCGTGCCGATAGCGGCATAGGTTCCACAGCACCCCCCGAGGGGACGCCCAGCCCGCAACGTCACACGCGGTTCGCGCGTTACTCGTCCGCGCAACTCGTCGTTTGAACGCAGGCGGCCCTTTGGGGCCGTCCGCCGTGTTGCCGGTTTAACTACTGCCCTGCATGTTCCCTGATCGCCTCGTCGATTTTCTTTTTCACCGCATCCAGATTGAAGGAGGCCGGGTCCTGCATGGGCGGGTAGCCGATTGCCGTCTCGGCGAGCTTCGCCACTGTTTGCTGCACGAGGACAAAGCGCCAGAACTCGCGCGCCATGAAATCGTTCACGTACCCGGCGCCCTGGTCGTTCAAGCTCTGGCCGCCGGTGGACGGCGTTCGCTCAAAGGGATCCTGACGGAGGTTGACCATGGTGGGCATATCGGTCGTGACTTTGGGTCCGGGCCAGCCGCCGGGCTGATCGTAGAACCGGTACTTGAAGTCATCGATGCGAATGGCACCCAGGTGCGGGCCGCCGAAGTAGAAGAGTTCATGGCGAGCAGATGGTCCTTTGCCCAGCAGGAGATCCATCTGGTTGTAGCCGTCGAGGTGGTTCTTGTACTCACGATCGCCGAGCTTCACCCCCTTCAGCAGTTGCTCGGTGATGTTGGGGTTGCCGGCGGCAGCCACGAGGGTGGGGAACCAGTCGAGGCCGGAGAAGATACCGTTCTCAACCGTGCCCGGCTTGACCTTGCCCGGCCAGCGGATGATCGCAGGCACGCGGAAGCCGCCCTCGTAGACGGTGCCTTTGGTTGCCTTGAACGGTGTCATGCCGCCGTCCGGCCAGGTGAACACTTCCGCCCCGTTGTCCGTGGTGAAGATGACGATGGTGTTGTCGGCCGCCCCGATATCCTCCAGGTGCTTCATCAGCGCGCCGATGCTGTCATCCAGCTGCGCCATACCGGCTTCTTCCAGGCCGTAGTTGGACTTGTTGTTCATCATGGCCTGGTACTTCGGAGAAAGGAACGTCCAGACGTGCATACGCGTCGTGTTGTGCCATATGAAGAACGGCTTGCCGTCCTTCTTGGCCTTGTCCATGAAAGCCTTCGAGTTCTCGACCATAACCTCGTCGAAGGTGGTCATGTTGTACTTGGCCTTGGTCGATATATTGTGCATGTTCGGCACGTTGTTCATGTCCGGAAACGGAGGCAGCGGACCTTCATCCACGATCTTCTGCTTACCGACCTTGCCCCAGCGCGGCATCTCGGTGGCGTTATCGGTGTCAGTCGCCCACGAGTGCACCAGGTTGCGCGGGCCGTACTTGTCGCGGTAGGCCTGATCATCCGGGAACGAGTACCAGTAAGGATCTGACATGGCATCGAGGTGGTACAGATAGCCGAAGAACTCGTCGAAGCCGTGCACCGTCGGCAAGTACTTGTTCAGGTCGCCAAGGTGATTCTTACCGAACTGCCCGGTCGCATAGCCTTGCGCTTTAAGGGCGGTCGCGAGGGTGCAGGCCTGAGCCGGGATGCCCACGTCGGCGCCGGCCTGGCCCACAGTCGTCAGCCCCGTGCGGAGCGGAATCTCGCCGGTGATGAAGTTGGCCCGGCCCGCCGTGCAACTCGCCTCGGCGTAGTAGTCGGTGAAGCGCATGCCCTGCGCTGCCAGTTTGTCGAGATTCGGCGTTTTGCCGGACATGATGCCCTGGTGGTAGGCTCCAATGTTGAACCAACCGACGTCGTCGCCCATGATGACGAGGATGTTGGGCTTCTTCTCCTGTGCTGCGGCCGGCATGGCTGCCAGTACCAGCACGCTGACCAAAAGCAGCACAAAAAGAAAAATCTTGCCGATGGACTTCATTTTTTCCTCCTGCA
Organism: uncultured delta proteobacterium; assembly: GCA_963783775.1. Taxonomy (GTDB): domain Bacteria; phylum Desulfobacterota; class Syntrophobacteria; order Syntrophobacterales; family Syntrophobacteraceae; genus JADGQM01. The sequence goes on from CAWAOR010000004.1 coordinate 275,288, forward strand.
AAAGTTTTTCAGTAAGTGAGGATGGTTCCAGTAGCCATGGCGCTTTATGGGGTTGTTCCACCACCTCCTTTCCTGCATACGGGTCGAATTGCATCGAGAATCGCCTGCCCATCGAAAGGCTTCCGCAGATAGGCCAAAGCCCCAAGCCTCAGGGCCTGCTCTTCCTTGCCGGGACGGTCGTGGCCGGATATGACGATGACGGGAATTGGAGTGTGAGAACCGGTCAAGACCTCCTGCAATTCGAAGCCGCTCATTCCCGGCAGCTGAATATCGAGGATGAGGCAGCAGGCTCTTCCCACCAACCCGGACTCAATCATTTCCTCGGCAGAGCCAAAGCCGGCACTCCCGTATCCTGCTGATTCGAGTAAGAGTCTCAACGAGTGGAGGACGGATTCATCATCATCTACGACAAGGACAGTGCTCTCAATTCCAGGCATGCGGAATTACCCCTGATTCTGGACACTTCTGGACGAAAGGGGGTTCGGGTAGAGACAACCCTCTTCCGGGCCGTCCTTCCACCCTAGATCGGTTGGAATTACGAGTAAATTGTACTTTGGTACAATACGGCGAAGGTCAGCCGTGGATCGACCGACTTTATGTACCGGCTGAAGTTCCTGGAAGGCTCACTTGTAGAAATCATCCGTGGTGACCGAGGGTTCTGACACTGCGACCGCTATTCGCCCTCCCTGAATGAAGACCTCGTTTTCAATCTTTTTGCCACCGACAAGACGCTCGCCTTCCGCTCATCATCCCGCGGAACGCCCCGTTGCCGGTCGAGGGAGAAGAGTCGTCTCAAGTTGTTCTTAATGCGGTTTGCCGATACCCATCTTCTCTGCATGGCGGACCAAGTCGGCCAGGGAATCAGCTTCCATTTTTTCCATGATGCGGCTGCGATGGGCCTTTATGGTCCGCTCGGTGGTGCCGAGTCGGTAAGCCACCTGTTTATTCAGCATCCCGGACACGAGGAGAGTGAAGACTTCATACTCCCTGGGTGTCAATGATCCGCTTCGCTTTTGGATCTCTCGCAACTCATCTCTTTCCAGCCTTGCCTGCCGGTCCTGCTCGATCGCCTGGTTGACCGCGTTGAAGAGATCCTGCTCATCGAAAGGCTTCTGAAGAAAGTCCACCGCCCCGGCTTTCATGGCCCGGACACTCATGGGGACCGTACCGTACCCGGTGATGAAGATGATGGGGAGGGAAATCTCCGCGTCAGCCAATTTATTCTGGAGATCGAGGCCGCTCATTCCGGGCATGCGCACGTCGAGCAAAAGGCAGCCCGGCGCATCAGGATCGGCGGCGTCAAGAAAATCCTGGGCCGACGAAAAGATGCTAACCGCCAGCCCCACAGACTCCAGCAGAAACTGCAGGGAATCGCGGAAGGACGGATCGTCGTCAACAATGAATACGGTTGTGGGGATCATTTTGACGTTTCCGACTCTTTTTGCTCGTCTTTTTCTTTCGCGCCACCGGTTTGAACAATCCGCAAAGCAGCCGGCACGTAGTCTTTGGGGAGATAAGACTCGGGTATCGTCACCTTGTTTCCATCACGGATCTGCGTGTAGTGTGGAGAAAGGATCTCAACCCCACCCTCGTTGAAGGCTTCCTGGATGTTTTCGTGCAGTTCGGAATAGATCGACACCATGCCCTGGGCATTATCCGTATAGGCGTTCACCTCGTAAGCGACATAGAAATCATCGAGCGATTGCTGGAGCACGAAAGGAGCCGGCTCGCGCAGCAATCCCGAAGTGCGTGCGGCTGCGCTCAGCAGGAGCCCATGGACCTTGCGCCAGGGCGCGTCATAACCGATGGTCACGGCCGTATGGAGGATCAGACCCTTGTCCCTCGCCCGGGCACTGTAGTTGATCACACTATTATTCAGGATCACGGCGTTCGGAATGACTACTTCCTCATGCTTGATAGTAAGCAGGGTGGTAACTTGGAGGCGGATTTCAACGACATCCCCGGTAAACTCAGCGATCTTGACTCTGTCGCCGACTCTGAAAGCCCTCCTGTAGGTTAAAGCCACCCCGGCGATGATGTTGGATATCGCGGATTGGGAGCCAAGAGAAAAGAGCACACCGATAAAAATGGAGATTCCCTTGAAAGCTGAGGAACTGGAACCGGGAATGAAGGGAAAAGCAACCACGGCAAAAAAGGCAACCACCAGGAGGCTAAGGATTTTGTAGGTGGGTCTGGCCCACTCGGGATAGAATCCCGAGAGCTTGACCGTTTCCTTTTCGACCTCGAGAAAGAAGAACTTCATCAGCTTCAGTAAATATTTGGCGATAACTACCAGGATGACGATAAACAGAAGGTCCGGAATGCTGGCGGCGACAGCCTCTCCGATGGTGGACAGATGCACGAGGACATAGTCAAGCATCTTGTTGGCAACGGGCCGTGTTCGCGGGAAAAAGCCCAGCACCAGCTGCGCATAAATGTAAAGGGCAACCAGAACGACGAAAAAACGGACGAACTTAACGGCTCCCAACAGCCCGGCCTTGAGATGGTCCGCTCGCAGAAGCTCAAAAGACTGAATCTGAACCGAGCGAATGCGGTCCTGAAGCCGAGTCAGGATTGCTGCGTCGCTCTTGCGGTAAAGCCGCTGCAGCAAAACAAGAATGAGGATCAAAGCGACGGTCGCGACAACGGTGTAAAGAATACCGGAGACGATGATTCTGAGGCTGCGCTCCTTACGGTACTCCTCCATGGCAATGCGCAGCTTCTCCGCATACTTCGCGGCAAGCCCCTCCCTCGTCAGCCCGACTGCCCCGGCGTCCTGGTCGGAAATGCCGATAAGCAGATTATTTTCGGCAGAAATAATTGAGAGCGGTATCTCGAAGCTGAAAGTGTTTACAGCACTCACAGGGATACCCGGATCATCGGCAATGCGTTTTATCCTCTCCGACATTCCGTTGGCACGATCTTCCGGTGAATACCCTTCGACTTTTTGGGTGATGGTGAAGAGGGTTTGATTGCCGAGTACGACGGGATATCCCTGGGGCTCAACCATTTGGGATTTGGTTGTTGTATTGTCGTCCTGAGCTGCACAAACAGGGGCCCCAAGAAAGACAAGGATAACCAGCAGTAGAAAAAAGACCCTGGACCTAACCATCATTACCCCCTGTGCTGCTGTACTCGTGAAGGTTCAGAATCTGCTTTCTGTAGGAGCAGAACTTTGCCGCGACTTCATTGAAATCGCGCCTCAGAAGCCTGTCTGAAAATTCCCCTTAAAGCTACTCAAAGCTGGTTCCCAAGCTGGAGCTTGGGAACCAGCGAAAGGATGATTGGTTTTGCCGTTCGAGTTATTCGAGCTGCGGAACCCTTGAGGCCCAGCAAACAACAGAAAACTTCATGATTCGAAATTCCTTGTTCGATATTCGATGTTCATCTTTACCCTTGGCCGGCGGTGCCGCCGCCGGCAGCTTGCAGGGTGAAATAGAAAGTTGCTCCCCGATCGGGATTATTCTCGGCCCAAATCGAGCCCCCATAAGCCTGGATAATATTCTGACAGATGGCGAGCCCCATTCCCAACCCTTCGGGTTTGGTCGTGTAGAGGGGCTCGAAAAGCCTGTCTTTATGATCCTCGTCAATGCCCACGCCAAAATCTCTGACCGAGACCTTCACGCCATGATCTTCCCAGGCCTCGGTCCTGAAAATCAGCCTGGGAGAATCCAGCATATCATGACTCATGGCAGCAGCACCATTCGAGGTGAGGTTCAGGAGGACCTGCTGTAGTTGGACCACGTCGCCCCGCACCGCCGGGAGCCCAGGAGCGAGCTCCGTCACGATGGACAACCCCCTCATGATCGAATGACCGGGTATGAGATCAAGGTATTCTTCGATAACCTTGTTCATGTCCAGGCTGCTGTGCTGTGGTTCCTGCTTTTTCAATAGAGCCCGAACTCTGCGGATCACTTCGGCAGCCCTTTCTTCATCCCGGATGATCCCTTGGAGGGCTTCGCTCACCTTGCTCAAATTTGGTTCGGCACCGGCAAGAAACCGCTGGGCGGCATTGGCGTAATTGAGGATCGCTGCCAGAGGCTGATTGAGCTCATGGGCAAGGGAACTGGTGAGTTCCCCCATAGCTGCTACCCGCGTGACATGGGAAAGTTCATTCCTGTGTTCTTGAGCCATGGTTTCAGCGATTTTCCTTTCCGTCACATCCCTGTTGCTTGCCCGGAAACCCTGGAACTGGCCGTTTTGATCAGTCACCGGCCGGCAGGCGTGGTCAATCCAGCGGATCTCGCCATCACGCCTGAGGATGTGGAATTGAATCCCCTGCGACTTGAATTCCGTCTGAGTGTCGTCTTTATGTCGCTCCCAGATCTCGCGATCTTCCGGAATGATGATCTCATAGCGAAGAGAGGGGTTATCAATAAACTCCTGGGGGCTATAGCCCGTAATCCGCTCGCAGGACGGGGATACATAATTCAAACTCCCATCCGGGGCCGACCAGTACTCCCAGTCATGGGTATAGTCGGCAACGGTCCGGTAGCGTATCTCCGAAGCAGCCACCTCTTTCTCCGCCCGCCGGCGTTGACGAAGATTGACAATGAGACCGGCGATCAGGAGAGTCTGGATGAGGACGAAGGCCAGGATGCCGACTATGGTCCGGCGATAGGAATCCCAAACGGAGAATTCTTTGTTGATCACCGTACTTCCCGGCGGCAGCACTGCTTCAGGGATTCCCCAGCGGTTGAGTTCACGCCAGTCGAACTCGTACGGATGGGTGTCCGCAGCGGTTATTGGGATAGCCCCGGGAGACTCGCCGGCGAGGACGCGAAGCGCCAGCTCCGCCGCCTTCCTGCCCTGGGCTGCAAAACTGATCTGATAGCCGCCGACAATGCCGTAACCGAGGAAGGCGTCAAACAGGCCGAAGATAGGGACGTTAGCCCCGCGAGAAACCATTGAAAGGACCTCTCTGGGGATGAATTGCCGTCCGGCGGCGTCGGCGAAAACAGTAATGTACAGGACGACGCTGTCGGGGGGTAGGCTGCCCACGCACTCCAGAAGCTGCGGCATGGCGAGTCCGGCAAGCTCGATGACCTCCAGGTCGGAAGCCTGTCGTTTCAACGCCTTGCGGATCACAGCATATAAGTACTTGTCCGTCTCCGACGCGCCTCCCACGAGGGCGATACGCCTGGTTCCCGGCGTCAGCGTGCGTACCAGCGGAAGGAGGCCGCCGAGATCCTCCTTCAAAATCCCGCCCGTAACTCCTTGCCTAAGCCCTCTCTTCTCCAACTCCTGGGCCTCGCTCTCGAACATGCTGGCCACAACCATGGGTATTCCGGAGAAGGCAGGGCCACCATGATTCACGATAAAGTTCAGAGCTAGATATTCCGCCGCAACGATGAGGTCCGGTCTTGTGGTCGCATACTTGTCATCCAGGAACCGGGCCAGGCTTTCTTCATGTTGGGGTTCCCTGAAACGGGAGAGGTCTAGGAACTCTGAAAAAACCTGGACGGCAAAGGTCGGATTGGCCTCCAAGGCCTTGCGGATGGCCTTGTCCGTCAGTTCGTGGGCCGGCAACCCGTGGTCATGAGCGTAAAGCAAAAGGACCCTCTTCTGCACCGCGGAGGCCAAGGCTTCCTGGGGCAGAGGGCGCAGCAAGACAAATGTGGTGCAAATGACCGCTATGCCGACAAGTATGCCTCTTTTTCCCTGTTTCACTATGGTGTTGCATCCTTCGTTTTGGATATGCTCTGCAGAAGCAGTTGAGCATCCCGGTGCGCTGGATACTTCTCAATGATTGCGTGCAGGGTTCTCACGGCTTCGTCCTTGTCGCCGTGCTGATGCAGGTAGAAGGCAAGGGTGTATGCGTAACGCGGATCATCAGGACGCAGGGCGCTCGCTTTGCGGCAAAACCCGATGGCCTCGTCCAGACGGTCCTTGGCCGTGATGACGCAGAGATTGTAAGCGGCCTGCGCCATCTGGGGGTCGGCCTTGAGCGCCGCTCTGAGATAGGCCTCCGCCTGTGTAAGGTCATTTTGCTCCGCCTTCAGGAGCCCCATGTTGAAATTCACCGCCGCATTGTCGGGCGCCACCTTCAGAGCCTTCTGCAGAGCGTCGTTGGATCTCTGGTTTTCACCCAGCCGGGCATAGGCAATGGATTCGTTGACCATGGCCAGCACCGCCCGCGGCTCCAGCTTCAAGGCCGTGTCATAGGAAGCGACAGCCTGCTTGAAATCCCCCCGGTTCAGGTACATGTTGCCGAGATTGTAATGAGACCCCCACTGGTCCGGGCGGGAGAGGAGGGATGCCAGGTACTCCTGGTTGGCTGCTTCGACCGTCTTCTTCTGAGCCTCATCCAGCGATAGCCCTGGTTGACCGGCAAGGGAGGCGGCCGCCCGGACGCGCACCAGGCGGTAGTCATCCCCGGCCACCTTGACGAGGGCTTGAAGCGCTTCCTTCGTGGGTGCCTGCTGCAGCGCTTCGGCCGCTGCGGCACGTATGAGGGGCGATGGGTCCTTGACCGCCTCGAGCAGGACAGGAACAACTCGCACGTCCCCGGAAGCCGGGACCATGCGGATGAGCGACGTCGCAAAGACCTCGTCGCGGTCTTTCCTCGTTATGGTGCTCAACATCTCCGGCAGCTTCGACCAGTCCCGTTTGCGTCCGGCGTCAATGAGAGAGGAGCGCTGGAGCACCGGCGCCTGGTAGTCCCGGGGGCGCCACTCGCGGACATGTTTGTCGGCCCAGGCCGCATCCTTGTCGCTGTGGCAGAGATTGCAGGCATTGGGTGACTGGTAGGCCATGGTCGCCGCGGGTGTCGGGGGCAGCATGGAGTGGTCGGTCCGGTTCATCCGCGCAAAGGAGGTCATGGGCATGTGGCAGGAAACGCACTTATTCCCGGCGGTTCCCTCCTTGTGATGAGTATGTGCCGGTGCATCCTTCACATGCTTCTCGTGGCACGGCATGCAGGCGTCGTTGGCCTTTTCTTCGGCTTTGAATCGGTAGCGGCCGCTCGAGGTGTGGCAGGTGACGCAGTCGATCTTCCCGGCCTTGGCGCAGGGACTCATCAACCAGGAAGTATAGGTATAGTTCTCCCCCAGGTCGCGGCCGTCCGGGTAAAAGTCGGGGTCCTCGAGGGTCGCCAGATCGAAGTGGTCGAAAAAGCGATCCCCCGGCGCAAAGGTGGCGGTGACCGGGGACATTTTGGCATGGCAGATCGAGCACGCGGCGTTTTTCTGTTCGGGGGTGAAATTCTTCCAGCTGATGATCTTTATGTCTTGGGGCTTCTGTCCCTTGGGGGCTTCCCGGAAGACCCGGTTGTGTTCCGCCGACGGCCCGTGGCAGGCTTCGCAGTTGATGCCCGGCTCGGCCCAGGTGGTATGGTAGGTGTCGGTTTTCAGATCATAATTCGAGTTGAGCTGGCTCACGTGGCAGCTGTAGCAGGAGGTGTTGAAGGTGTAGGCAGAATCCTTCCAGCTGACCTGCTCGCCCGCAGCCCCTCCCGGGAAGTGGCGGATGCCGCTGGCGGCGGTGTCGAACCATTCTTTCTTGCGGACATCGTAAGCCACGGGCAGGGTCTGGAGGCGGCCCCGGTCAAACGGCGTCAGGAAGTAATAGACGTTCTTCCCCCCGAGGACGTGCACGATGGGGTATTTCTTTTTGCCTCCCGGGCCGGCCTCAGCCAACCAGCCCTGCCCTTTGCCGGCCTCAGCGCGGTAACGGGTCTTGCCAATGACCACGTCGTTTTGCTGGGGAGAGAGTTGAGTCCGGGCAAATTCGGCCGTGTACGGCTGCATGGCCAGCCCGTGTTTGGAGGTGGACCAGAGCTGGTAGAATTTTTCGTGGCACTCCCGGCAGCTCTGTGAGCCGGCATACCCCTTGGGTTCCGACGATGCCTGCCCTTTGGCCGCCAGCACCGCGGTCGTCCCAGGACCTCCGGACAACCACGTTGCCATTGCCAAACAAGTAATGAAAATTACCCCTGTCATCGAGCTGAGCTTATGCATGCCATCTCCACCTCTATTAGGAAATCTGATCGTATCGCCTTATCTCGATTTGGTTCTGCGATCATGCATCTCTCCGCATTCACCGGGCACCGTTCATTTTGTGTTGTTCTCGTTCAGGTGATGAGGAAGCGCTTTTCGATGACTTCAGACTACCACATCACGTTGGGAATTTTCACTACACTTGTTGAGGTTTGAATGCTTCGCTCCTCTTTAAGCGAGCGGAGCTGTCGGTTGGGTTGAGGGGCAACGAAACCCAACCGAGACGGCACTGCCAAAACATAAGTTATTCAACCCTATCGAGTCTATCAGAGCCAGGGAGGGGATGATCATATAGGGATCGAGATCCCCCTGGGCCCTTGTGTTCCTGCCTTTCAGCCTTCAATGGCGAACTCCGAGAGTACTCTATTGCCTGCGGCAACTGCATGCGCAAAGGATTGGCCCGTCCAAGCCACGAGAAAGTTCTTTTTCTCGTTGGGTGGGCAGGGACAATGGGGTATTCTTTCTTGTGACGGCTGCTTCTTCAGGGACTTTGTTGACTCAACAGCATCAACCAGCCTGAATTTGAAGTGGCCTTTCCCGATAAATGCCCATGTTTTCAGTATGTGGTTGCACCACACCATCTCAACCAAGGTGTGCGGAACGCTCGTTAACGAAATGAAATTCAAATTTAAGGGGGTTATCTCATGCACAGACAACTGATCAGGTATCTGGCGGTTCTTTCCGTCGTCTTTCTGGCCTTCGCCGGCGTCGCTGCGGCGGCGGAGGTCGTCCTTTACTCTTCCAACCCTTCCGAGTTGCTCGACCTGGTGTCGCAGGGTTTCGAGGCGAAGACCGGCATCAAGGTTTCCGTCGTCCGCCTGGGCACGGGAGAGGCGATGAAACGGATCGCCGCCGAGAAGGACAAGCCGCTGTGCGACGTTTTCTGGAGTGGCGACGTGTCCGTTCTGGAAAATGCCAAAGAGAATTTCCAGACCTACAAGTCGCCCCAGGCGGAAGCCCTTCCGGCGGGCTACGTGGAGAAGGATGCCCGCTGGACTGCGAGCAACGCCCACGTGATGATCATCATGGTCAACAAGAGCCTCGTCAAGGCCGAGGAGATCCCGAAGACCTGGCAGGACCTCTTCGACCCCAAGTGGAAGGGTAAGATCGTCATGGCGAACCCTGAAAAATCGGGATCGGCCTACGCCCAGGCTTACGGGATCTACAAGCTCTACGGCTGGGAGGGAATCAACAAGCTGATCGTCAACGCCAAGATTCTCGACAGCTCCAGTCTGATTTACAAGGGTGTAGCCGCCGGGGAGTACCCCCTGGGCGTCACCATGGAATACGCCGCCCATCGCTACATCGCCGGCGGCGATAAGAACGTCGGAATCGTTTATCCCGCAGACGGCGCCTTCGTCGCCCCCGAGGCCACGGGCATCGTCAAGAACTGCCCCCATCCCGAAGAGGCGAAGAAGCTCATCGATTACCTGATCAGTAAGCCGGTCGAGGACGAGATTTTCGTCAAATTCTCCCGCCGGCCCGCCCGTCTCGATGCGGGAACTGCGGAGGGCTTGCCTGCCCTGAAGGAGATCACCATTCTCAAGAGCTTCGATCCCATGGAGGCCGACAAGCTCGAAAAAGAGATCCTCGGCAAGTGGAAAGAGATCGTCCTGTCAAAGTAGGCCCATGCGCGTCGAACTGATCCATATCACAAAATGTTTTGGCCCGCTCCGGGCCGTGGACGATGTCAGCCTGACCATCGGGGAGGGGGACTTCTTCACCCTCCTCGGTCCCAGCGGTTGCGGCAAAACGACGCTGCTGCGGGCCATCGCCGGATTTTACCACCCCGACGCGGGGGAGATCCGCTTCGGCGAGCGGGTGGTGAATCACATCCCGGCCCACCGGCGGGAGACCGGGATGGTCTTTCAGAATTACGCCCTCTTCCCTCACCTCTCCGTTTTCGACAACATCGCCTACGGCCTGAGGGCGAGGAGAGTCCCGAAGGCGGAAATTGCCGAGCGGATCGGCCGGATCATCCAGAGCGTCCAACTGGAGGGGTTGGAGCGCCGCGCCCCGAGCCAGCTGAGCGGCGGGCAGCAGCAGCGGGTCGCTCTGGCCCGGGCGCTCGTCATTTCACCGCAAATCCTCCTCATGGACGAACCCCTTTCCAACCTCGACGCCAAGCTGCGGGTGAGCATGCGCGAGGAGATCCGGCGCATCCAGAAAGAGCTCGGTATCACCACGATCTACGTCACTCACGACCAGGAGGAGGCGATGGCCGTCTCCGACCGCATCGCCATCCTGAACCGGGGCCGCCTCGAACAGGTCGGCGCACCTTTCGAGATCTACTACCGGCCGGAAAGCCGGTTCGCCGCGGAGTTCATGGGAAGCAGCAACCTCCTCGTGATGAACGTTACGGGATACGACGAGGCGCAAGCCCGGATCAGCGCGGAAATCGCCGGACAGAGATTTTCGCTTCAGGGCGAAAGACCTGCGGGCACCCGGGTCGTCCTGTCGGTTCGGCCCGAGTGGCTTCGCGTCGTCGCGGAACCCCGGGGCGGGGAGCAAAACCTGCTTTCGGGAACAATCCTCGGCAGCACATTCCTGGGCTCCATGATTCGCTACCGCGTCTCCGGCCCGGAGGATAAAACGATCGTCATCGAGGTGCACGATCCCACTGAGGGGAAGATCCGCCAAGACGGAGAAACCCTCTGGTACCAGCTGCCGACGGACCGTCCGCTGGTGATCCGGGAGTAGGGGGCCGCCTTGGGCAAGTACTTTCAGGCCTGGAACATCATCCTGGTGGCGATCTTCGCGATCCTCTTTTTCGCCGTCCTCTACCCGGTCCTCTACATCTTCAAGGCCAGTTTCGTAAACCCGGAAACAGGCGCCTTTTCGCTGAAGAGCTACGCCACCTTCCTGCACTACCCCTACTACCTCCGCTGCCTGGGCAACAGTCTGTTCGTGAGCACCCTGTCGACCGTGCTTGCGCTGGCGATCGGCATCCCCTTCGCCTTCTTTCTCTCCCGCTACGAGATCCCGGGCAAGAATCTCATCCGGACCCTGGGGACGCTGCCGCTCATCCTGCCCACCTTCATCGGCGCCGAGGCCTGGCTGATCCTGCTGGGCCGAAACGGCCTCTTCGCGAAGATTTTCCAGGGCCTTGGGCTGGAGATGCCCAGCATCTACGGCTGGAAGGGGATCGTCCTGGTTTTCACGCTCCAGTTTTTTCCTTTCGTCTTTTTGATGGTCTCGGCCGCGCTCAACGCCATCGACCGCTCGCTGGAGGAGGCCGCGACCAACCTCGGCGCGGGGAAAGTGCGGGTTTTCTTCACCGTAACGCTCCCGGTGGTCACGCCGGCGATCCTCTCCGGAGCACTGGTCGTCTTCTACCTCTGCATCGAAAACTTCGGCGTACCCGTCCTCATCGGCGAGGACTACCGGGTGCTCTCCGTCCAGGCCTACAACGAGTTCATCAGCGAACTCGGGGGCAATCCGGCCATGGCGGGAGCGTTAAGCATGATTCTCCTCGCGATCACCCTGGCCCTGACGATCATGCAAAAGTACTGGGTCGAGAGGAAGCACTACACCATGACTTCGCTCAACCCGATCCAGGTGAAGCGACTGCAGCCCCTGCCGACTTTTCTGATATGGCTCTTCTGCGCGGGGACGGTCTTTGTCGCCCTCTTCCCCTTCGCGGTTGTGATGGTCTCGTCCATCACCAAAACGCAGGGGCCGGTCATGTACTTCGGGCAATTCAGCCTGGAAAACTTCACTCGCGCTTTCACCATCGCCCCGCGGCCGATCATCAACTCCTTTTTCCTGGCGACCGTGGCAACCCTGCTCGGCATCGTCTTCGGCATTGTGGTGAGCTATCTCCTCGTCCGGAAGCGCGGTGCGGTGAGCTACCTGCTCGACCTCCTGGTCATGCTGCCGCTGGCGATTGCCGGGACGGTTCAGGGCATCGCCCTCGCCGCCACCTACAACAAGGGTCTCGTGGTCCTCACCGGGACCTGGATGATCCTCGTCCTGGCCTACTTCATCCGGAAGGCGCCCTACTCCATAAGAACGACCTCGTCGCTCCTCCAGCAGATCGACCCATCAATCGAGGAGGCGTCCATCAACCTCGGGGTGCCGCCGGTCCGCTCTTTTGTGCGGGTGGTGCTCCCGCTCATGCTGCCCGGCATCATCGCCGGGGCGATCATCATGTGGGTCACCACCCTCGCGGAACTGAGCACCACCATCGTGCTCTACTACGGTCCCTGGGCCACGATGACCGTCGAGATCTTCCAGCGGATCGGCAGCGGCGATTTCGGCCCCGCCTCGGCCTACGCGACCATCCTCATCCTCTCCGTCCTGTTCCCCCTCTTCATCCTCAACCGGGTTTCGGGCCGCGACCTGGCTTCCTCATTGTAGCTCCGTTCCGGGGAGACTGCCTGCCGTCATCTCTTGAAACCGTGTAACGCACCCGCAGCTGTGTTTTGTATTGACGCCTGGCCGGTAACGGCAAGGGCACACTGCTATCTGCAGGGCCACTGGAAGGCATAGATGTTTCCGGCAAACGCTTCGTGGCGCCTTTTCTTGCCATTCCTGCGCGTACAGGAATCCCGTACCGGTTGATAACAGTCTGTCCCGAGGTAGAAGAGGAAGGCTCTCGGCACTCTAATTCCCTGGCACGGCGGGAAGTTCAACAGTGAATGTTGTTCCCACCTCCAATGTGCTCTCGAACGAAATGAGCCCTCCGTGTCGGGAAATGATCCGGTGCGAGATGGCGAGCCCCAAGCCCGTGCCGGTATGTTTGGTGGTGAAAAAGGGATTGAAAACGTTCTTTTGCTGATCTGGAGGAATCCCCGCCCCGGAGTCCTGCACCTTCATGATTACCGCCGGGCGTTTCTTGTCAAAAGAGAGGGTCCCGTTTCGAGCACTGATGCTCAAGGTTCCTTCTTTCTCCATCGCCTCAACGGCATTTTGAATCAAGTTGTTCAAGACCTGCTGGATTTCTATAGGATCACCGATAACCTCGGCGAGGTTCTCCTCGACGAACAGGCTGTGTCGGATTCCATCCTTTGCCATTTTGGACTGCCAGAGCTTGAGACTGTCTTCGATTAACGGCTTAACCGTCAGTCTATCCGTGGTGGTGGCATCGGATTGTCTTGAAAAAGCCAGGACTCTCTTGATGATACCATCGATCCGTTTGATGTTGGTCTTGATCTCTGCAAGAATCTCCTGCTCCTTGCTTGATCGACTGAATTTTCCTTCGTCACCGAGGACATCGATAAAGAGGTTTACTCCTGCCAGAGGATTTCGGATTTCATGGGCAATTCCCCCGGCAAGCACTCCCAGGGAAGAGAGTCGGTCCGCACGGATCAAATGCCTCTCCATGTTCCTGCTCTCGGTGATATCGCTGATGCGAATGATCGCCCCTGAAACCCCGCCGACTGCCTCATCGACAGGATAGACCGTAACCTGCTCGATGCGCTCAAGCTCAAACAGGCCTTTGCGCTCGAAGGCCGTCTTCTTATTCCCCGAAATGGCCAAAGTGACAGCACAGTTGTCGCAGGGCCCACACCTTCCGGGGGCTAGTTCGCAGCAGGGTTTCGCGATTACGTCTTCGGCGTTGGCAATGTGGAAGTACTTGCACGACGCTTCGTTAAGCATCCTGATCCTATAATCCCTCTCAACCATAAACAGAGGGTCGGAAATACCGTCGAAGACCGTCTCCAGCATCGCATTGGCTCTGGCTATCCTTTCTTCTGCCAGCTTGCGCTCGATCTGCACTTGAATCGACGCGATTCCGTAAGAAAGGTTGTCTGCCAGGGAAGCCAGGAGTTTTGTCTCTTCTTCGCTAAAGGCATCCGCTTCGGAAGCGTAAATGGTGAGTGCGCCATAGGTGCGACCATTTACCGTCAGTGGCAGGGCGATGGAAGAGGCATAGCCGCGCTTCAAACCTTCGGCACGCCAGGGGCCCAGGTTGGGCTGGGTCTCCATGTTTCTTCCGATGTGGATCTTGCCTTCGCGGATTGCCAGGCCGGTAGGTCCCCTACCTCTCTCGGTATCTGCCCACGAGATGTCGGCCGCTTCCAGATACCCCTCATCATAGCCCGCAGAGGCCACAGGACGTACCTGCTTCTTTTCATCCGGCTCAGCCAAACCTACCCACGCCATGCGGTATCCGCCGACTTGGACGATGATCTCACACACGTGATTCAACAAATCCAGCTCTTCTGTATCCCGAATCAGGGCCCTGTTACAGGCATTGATCGTTAGCAGGGCCCGATTAGCACGCTGAACCGCCTCTTCACTCAGTGTAAGTTCCCTGGTGCGCTCTTGAACACGGCTTTCCAGCTCATCGCGTGCCCTGCAGATCTCCTCCTCCATCCGCTTGCGCTCGGTGACGTCGCGGAAGAGCACGGTCATGTTATCCGGTCCGGGATAAGCATGGGTTTCCACGGTTCGATCCATGATGGCGGCCGGTGCTTCCAGGTGCTCAGGTTCCCCGCTGCTCATGGCTCGGCGGTATGCCATGTCGAAAACGCTTCCCGCAAAATGGGGAAAGACGTCATAGATGGAGTTTCCGATCAACTCTTCGCGGGTTCTCCTAAAGTATCGAAGCGCGGCGTCATTGATGTGAGTGAACCTCATCTCGGTGTTCAGAGCGTAGAAACCGTCGGCGATGCTGTCCAGGACAACCGTGAGCCGCCGGTTCGCTTCGTTCAGCAGCTGCTGTGCCTTGCGCTTCTCGGTGACATCATGAAAGACGAGCACGACGCCCAGGATATTGCCGGACTCGTCCCTGATCGGCGCCGCACTGTCTTCGATCGGCATTTCCCGGCCGTCACGGCTGATCAGGGCGGTGTGGTTAGCCAGAAGAGCAAGCTTGCCGTCCCGCAGCACCCGCTCGACGATATCCTCTGCCGGTTTCCGGGTCTGTTCGTTGATGATCCGGAATACTTGCTGGATCGTTTCTCCCTCAGCTTCACCCTGCTGCCATCCTGTCAGTTCAGCTGCAATGGGGTTGATAAAGGTCACTCTGCCGGCCGCATCGGCGGCAATGACCGCGTCCCCGATGCTGCTGAGCGTGACCCGCAACCATTCGCGCTGCTCCCGCAGGCTCGATTCGCGGGATCGCAATTCATAGGCCATGGTATTGAAAGATTCGGCAAGCTCTTTGAGTTCGGTGGGGCCGGCGGCAGTGACGGCACTTTCCATCTCTCCCCGCCCCAACGCGAGAGCCTGATTTCGCAGTTCTGCAACAGGATTGGATATTCTGCGGGATAAGACCAGGGCAACACCGAAAATCACGAGGGTGGCAAACAGGAACGAGATAGTTTGAGGCAGCAGCGACGCCGTGATTGCCTCCATTGCTACATCTTCGGCACGCCCGGCACCTGCAGCCCAACCAATGGAGGCAATAGGCACGAGGCCCACCAACCTGTTTCTTCCTTCATGGGATGCATGGAAAGTCTTGGCAACCTCTTTTCCCTTAAATACGTCCTCATACTCCGGATAAAGCCTGCCCCAATTGCGTTCCTCCCAGCTGAGATTAATGTTGGGATAGCGATAGACCAGCATTCCCTTGTGGTCTACGATGCCGATGCCTCCCCCTTCGCTCCTCTCAAATGAGATTACGGCATCAAGTCGTTCGGGAATGATGGTAGCAACAACAACGCCAAGCAGAATACCTTGAGCATCGCGAAGGCCGCGAGTGATGCCAAAAACCGGTTTCCCGGTAGTCCTCGCCAGTACAAGCTCACCTACTGTCCATTCCCGGCCCTCGGCAATATCCCGGAAATAGGATCGATCACTGTTATTCAAGCCCACCATGGCAGGATTGCTCGAATACAGAAACACCCCATCCCGATTCACCCAGGAAAAATCACGGACGGCGATCTGCCCCAGTTGCGTCTGCCGAAGAAGTCGGGTGATGTCTTCGGGAGTCATGGGCTGAGACGAGGTGATGGCAAGTCCCATCGCGAGTTCCTGGTGGAGCACATCCTGGACAAAAGCTTCAAAGGTATCGGCCAGGGACCGAGCGATTTCGAGATTCGCCTGGAGATGTTCCGACCGGTGCACCCGGTAGCTTTCATAGAATACATAGGCCCCTATCAGAAGCGTGGAAGCGAACATGATTAGAAGGAGCAATACCAGATGCCCTTGTATGCCCCGCGAATAGTTTCTGAGTTTGCTTCGACCTGCTGGAGTAGCCATGTGCCTGCCCTCTGTTGTGCAAGATGCCCGGTTTATGGACGTCTTTTACCGCTTATTGCCCGGCAAGGAAATAGTGAAAAGACCAGGGCGGCAATCCACTGACGGTCCCAGAACGAGTAAGCTAAGGGAAGGCTGCGCACCGCGCCGAGGAGGCCGCATCAAGCATCCGAAAGTTCCCTGCACGTTGCCATTTCTTCCGTTATTTCAAGCGATAGCGAGAAATCCTTTGGGGGTGTGGTCGGCATTGGGGATTCCTCGCACCGCCATCTTCTCGAAATCATCCTCTGCAGGAACCCACTTTCTTCGGGCAACGGTCGACGGCTTACGAAGGGCCGGCCTCGCCCTCATCTTGCGCGAGAGCCAGGATCGCTTCGGCGTAGGCGTCCTTGAGCGAGTCGAGGTAAGTCCCGTCTAGCCTGCCCCTCCAGGTTTCAACTTCGAGGAAGCGCTTGGGGATGGAGACGACACGCGGGTCGAAGCCCGTGCGGAGTCGCATGCGCCATCGCAGCTTCTGGACGTGGCTGGAGACCGTGCTCATGCTGTCTGCAAGGGTGGAGTAGCCGACGGAGCGCAGGCAATCGGAGATGACCTGGTCCCCATAGACGCCTCTGGCGAAGAGGCAGCTCACCATGGAGGTGAGCAGCACTCTTGCCCGCTCGTCTTGAACCAGGAATTGGACCGCTCCGTCTACATCGGGTCCCTTGTCTTTCTGATCATAGGAGTAGCCGCCTGCATCCAGGTGGGAATGGCGAAAGCCGAGGGCCTGGGAGACGAAGAAGACCTCGCCGGTGGCATAGCCCGCCATTTCCTGGCCGAGCACGCAGGCGAAGTCTCCACCCCCGTAGTGTTCGGCGGCCTTCATGGTGCCCTTTCCGAGCAGCCGGTAGAAGTCGTTGGATGCGGCGCCCAGGTGGTGAAACGCTTCCCGGTAGGCTGCCTCATCACCGAACTTGAGAGGGGCGATGGTCTCCCTGGTCGAGATGATCCCTTTTTCCAGGGCCTCCGTCGCCCACGCCAGGGCGACACCGGCGGACATGATATCGAGCCCCTCCCTCTCAGCGATATCGAGGAGAGCAAGCACCGAGAAGGCATTGGTCACATGGAGCATCGCGCCGGCGGCAAAGATCGGTTCATGGTCGTAGGAGACCTGCCGGTAGAGGTACTGGTTCTCTCCCATGAACCGCTCCCGTACAAATCCGATGTGAATGCACCCTACGGGGCAGCCGGCACAGGCGGTGTTGCGCAGCAGGGTGTCCCGGGCAAACGTCTCACCGGTGATTCCTTCGATCTCCGGATCGCTTGTCTTCTGGAGGTTCTGGATAGGCAGGGCGCGGATGCCGTTCAAGACCGCCATGTTGATGGGGGTGCCGAAGTTGTGGTACTTCTCCATCATGTCGGTGTCCGTCATCTGGCGGTGCACCTCCGCGAAGAGCTTGGAATACGCTTTCCCCTCGGGAAGCGGGAACGAACCGTCGCCCATGATCACAATGCCCTTGAGGTTCTTGGCGCCCATGACCGCCCCGCAGCCGAGCCTTCCAAAGTGGCGGTAGGTGTCCACGTTGATGCAGGCCATGGCCGAACGGTTCTCGCCCGCAGGCCCGATCCGGAAAATGCTCCGATGCCCGGCCCCCTTGTACATGCGCCGCAGCATTTTCCCGGTTTTCAGAAGATCCATACCCCAAAGGAAATGGACGTCTCTGAGATCCAGGTGGCGCGAGCCCACGGACAGGCAGGAGGGCGTGGGCGCCCTGCCTCGGATCACCAGTGCATCGAGGTCTGCAAATCGAAGCGAGAGGGCCGAGCGCCCTCCGGCGTGGCTTTCGGCGTACTGATCATGGTAGGGGGATTTGAAGGCACAAACGGTCTTGCTCATGAGCGGGAAGTATCCGGTGAGCGGCCCTATGGCGAAGATGAGCGGCTGTTCCGGGTCGTCCCAGGGGTTGTCCGGGAGCCCGTATTTGTCAAAAAGCATGGCCGCCAGCCCGCTCCCGCCGGCAACGGTGTCTCTGCCGTCGAGGTTGGCTATGGCGCCCCGCCCGGTGGCAAGATCCACGACGAGTACTCTGAAATAATCCCGGATCATGATGCATCCTCCTGAGCGTCGCCGTCTTCGGCTCCTTCGGCTCCGACCTCCTTGAGTTCGAGGCAGTCGTGGGGACAGAATGAGACACAGCGCCCGCAATGGATGCAGACGAACGGTTCGCTCGCCTGGTCGAGGAAAACGGCGTCCACCGGGCAGGCCCCGGCACACTCGCCGCAGCGGATGCAGAGGTTCTTCTTCACCACCACACCCCCGCCCTTTCGCTGCGAGTAGGCGCCCGTGGGACAGGCGGCCGCACATGGGGCAGGCAGGCAAGCCAGACACGTTCTGGCCTCAAATCCCGTCGACAGGCCGCCGGACGACGATATCCGGATTCCGGCCGTGTCCCACGAGAGGAACTTGTGCACAACTCGGGCACAGGCCAGAGAACACGAGTGACAACCAATACACCTCTCCATCCGAGGTGCGGTCAAGATCTTCATGAAAAACTCCTGTTCATCTTTTCAGAGAGATTCACTTCATCGCGGGGCTGGGCTGCAAGCCCTGTGGTGCACAAGATCTTGGTCTCGTTGGCTGGTAGGGTCATGGATGTCCTCCGTTCCGGAGTTCCTTACGCACTGCGGGGGGCACGGCGTATGGTCTGAATGGTCTGGCGTGCGATCTCAAGCTCCTCGTTGGTCGGAATGACAAGAATTTTCAAGCGACTGTCCTCGCTCTGGATTTCCGCTATGCCCAACGACGCGGCCTCGTTCCTGCGCTCGTCGAGAGCAATCCCGAGGGCCGCCAGGCCTTCACAGGATCCTCTGCGAACGCGGGCGGAATTCTCACCGATACCCCCGGTGAAGACGACGGCGTCCACCCGGCCAAGGGCCGCGTAGTAGGAGCCGATGTATTTCTTGACCCGGTAACAGAACATCTCGAGGGCGAGATCTGCCTGAGGATCGCCCGCTTCAGCCGAGCGCTGGATCTCCCGCATGTCGTTCTTGCCGCAGACACCCTTGAGGCCGCTTTCCTTGTTGAGAAGTTCTTCGATCTCCTCAAAAGGCCTGCCCGTTTTCCGCGCCAGATAGAAATGAATCGCCGGATCCAGGTCTCCGCAGCGCGTACCCATGATCAGGCCTTCCAGTGGTGTCAGCCCCATGGAGGTGTCAATGCTGATACCACCCTGCACGGCAGCCGCACTCGCACCGTTGCCGAGGTGGAGGGTAATCAGGTTGAGTTGCTCGAGCGGAATCCCCAGGTAGCGCCCGGCTTCTTTTGCCACATAATGATGGGAGGTGCCGTGGAAGCCATAGCGACGGACATGATGCATCCGGTAGAGTTCGTGGGGCAAGGCATAGTGGAACGCCCTCGGCGGCATGGTCTGATGGAAGGCCGTATCGAAAACCGCCACATTGGGGACATCGGGACGGAGTGTGCGGAGTACCTCGATGGCGACAACATTGGGCGGGTTGTGAAGGGGCGCAAGCGGGATAAGCTCCTTTATCTGCCGTATCACCTCGTCATCGATGATCACCGGCTCACGAAACACCTCTCCCCCGTGGACGACGCGGTGACCGAACCCGAAAAACGCCCCGGGGGCCACCCGGGTGGTGGGATGCCGTGCCGCGGCCTCGAGGAGGAACCGGAAACCTTCCTGGTGGTCGGCAATCGGTCGCGTCTCGATCATTTCCTCCCAGGTGCCGGCATCGCTGAGCCAGCGACGTTTGAACCTGGCCTCACGGGTCCCGATCCGCTCGAGCAATCCTTCCACCACCATAGAACAGTCATCCAGAGCGAACGTCTGGTACTTGATTGAGGAACTCCCGGAATTGACAACAATCACTCTCATGGGACGTCTCCTTCCCCTTCCGCCTGGATGGCGGTGATGGCGACGGTATTGACGATGTCGGCGACGGAGCATCCGCGGCTGAGGTCGTTGACCGGCTTGTTCAGACCCTGGAGCACCGGTCCTATGGCGACCGCGTTTGCCGCGCGCTGGACCGCCTTGTAGGCATTGTTGCCGGCGTTGAGGTCGGGGAAGATGAAGACGGTGGCATGGCCTGCAACTTCACTCCCCGGCAGTTTCACTTTCGCAACCTCAGGATCGATGGCGGCATCATATTGAATGGGTCCCTCGATCTTGAGTCCCGGCCGGAGCTGCCTGGCGATTCGGGTCGCTTCCTTTACCTTGTCCACATCAGCTCCGCTGCCGGATGTTCCCGTCGAATAGGACAACATCGCAACGCGAGGCTCGATGCCGAAGCTTTGGGCGGTTTCAGCGGAACTGATGGCGATATCCGCAAGCTGTTCGGCATTGGGATCCGGGTTGACGGCACAATCGCCATAAACCAGAACCCGATCCGGCAGGCACATGAAGAACACGCTCGAGACAATCGAACAACCCGGTCTGGTCCTGATAAACTCCAGGGCAGGGCGGATCGTATGCTGGGTGGTGTGGACCGCCCCCGAGACCATGCCGTCGGCAACCCCCCGGTAGACCATCATGGTCCCGAAGTAGCTCACGTCGGTCATGGCATCCAGGGCCATTTGTGGTGAAATCCCTTTGTGCTTGCGCAGCTCGAAATAGGTCTGCCCGAAATCATCCCGCAGCTCCGAGGTATTGGGGTCGATGATTCTTGCGTCACCAAGGGACAACCCTAGAGCCGTGATCTTCTCCTGGATTTCGCCGGTGTTTCCGAGCAGCGTGAGGTCCACCATATCCCGCAGGCGCAGGATTTCCGCCGCTCTGAGGATGCGTTCCTCAGCGCCCTCGGGCAGGACGATGTGCCGGCGCTTCTCCCGGGCCCTGCTCATGAGATCCTGCTGGAACATGAGCGGCGTCACGCGGGAGGATTTCATGACGGCGATGCGCTGCTCCAACCGCTTCAGGTCAACATTGGCTTCGAAAATCCCGAGGGCCCCGGCGATCTTCCGCTGATCTTCCGGGTCGATCCCTGCATACAGGGAGTTTACCAGGGTCGCCGTCACGAATGTGTCGGCCTTGACGGAGAGGATGGGGACAGGAGAGCGCCTCAGGCCTGCGAGGAGCCGCTCCACCTGAGGCACCGGTTTGAAGCCGCCGGTGAGGATGAGCCCCGCAACTCCCGGGTAGGAGGTGGCCGCATCGGCCACGAGGGTCCCGACCAGGATGTCGGAGCGATCACCGGGCATGATGACCAGGCTGCCTTCCTCCAAATGATCCAGAAAGTTGGGCAGTTCCATGGCCGCTATCTTGTAATGAGCCACTTCCCGGTCAAGTCGCTGCGCGTCTCCGTGGAGCATTTCGGCACCGAGAGCCCTCTTTATTTCGCCGACTGTGGGCTTGTCGAGGAGGGGGTGTGCCGGCAGGACGAACACCGGAACTCCAGAGGGTGCGCCTTCCCCAAAGCGCTGAGTAGCCTCGGTCACATCATCCCGTGCGACCCGGTTGACGATCACCGAAAGCACGTCACACTTCTTGGTGTCGAGGAATTCCGACAGTACGCGCACGGCATCCACGATTTCCCCGACACTCCTGTCCTGTCCGGCGACAACGGCCAGGAGCGGTGCGCCAAGGTTCCGTGCCACTTCAACATTGAATTCAAACTCCAGGGCAGTGTGCATGGCTTTGTAATCGGTGCCGGCGCAAACGACAAAGTCGCACTCCTCGGCAAGGCCCCGGTACTTTTCGATGATCCGGCTGTACAGTTCCTCTTCGTTGTTCCTGGAGATCAGGTCCCTGGCGGTGGCATGGGTGACGCCAAACATGTTCTCAACCAGGCCCGAAAGGTCGTACCGGCTCGTGACGAGTGCTGCCAGGTGATCGGGCGCTGCCCCTTCCGCGACGACGGGACGGAAGAAGCCGATCTTCCGACCCTGCCGCGTAAGCAACTCCATCACCCCGAGTACGATGACGGATTTCCCGCTCCCTGGCCCCATCCCTGCGATGTACATGCTGTTCGACATATCTCCTCCTCCCAAGGCGGGAGTAGATCCCTGGACTCCCGCCAACAACAGGCGCGGGTGACAAGGTGCGTCAGCGTCTAGAAGAGTAAGGTCCCGAAGGTAAGCATAACTCCTCTTATGCTGACGCGCACCGGCCGTTCCCGGGCTTTCCTGCCGTCAGGTTTGGCTCAGACGTTCCCAAACATGGTGGTCCCGACCCCGCGCAGGGCTTTCACCGCCTCTTTCACCCGCTCAGCCATGGCCGCTTCCGCCGCGCCGAGGTAGACCCGGGGGTCATATTGCTTCTTGTTTCCCACGTCACCGTCCACCTTGAGCACGCCGTCGTAGTTTTTGAGCATGTGGCCGGCTATGGCCCGCGTGAAAGCGTACTGGGTGTCGGTATCGATGTTCATCTTGACGACGCCGTAATCGATGGCCTCGTGGATTTCTTCCTGAAGGGAACCGGACCCGCCGTGGAAGACGAGATAGAACCGGCCCTCCTTGCCGTATTTCTGTTCCACCGCATCCTGGCCAACTTTCAGGATGGAAGGTTTGAGCTTGACGTGTCCGGGTTTGTATACCCCGTGGACATTCCCGAACGTGGCTGCCAGCAGAAAGCGTGCTCCTTTGATCGCACCAAGGCGGCGCGCCACCTCGAGCATGTCCTCGGGCGTGGTGTAAAGCTTTTCCGCCGGCGCACCCTCCGCTTTGATTCCGTCTTCCTCGCCGCCGACCACCCCGGCCTCCACCTCCAGGATCAACTCACTGCGGTGACAGCGCTCCAGAAGCGGAACGGCAATGTCCAGGTTCTCCTTCAAGGGCAGGGCGCTGCCGTCAAACATGTGGCTGTTGAAGAGGTTGGGGAGACCGGCCTGGCGACGCCGTTCCGTTTCCTCCACCAGGGGGAGGAGAAAGCTGTCAAGGACTTGAGCCTGGCAGTGGTCTGTGTGCAAAGCGACCGTGATGTCGTAACGCTCTGCCACCCGGTGGACGTGCTCAGCGATGGAGATGGCCCCCAGCACCATGTCCTTCACCGATGATCCCGAGGCAAAAGCCGCTCCACCCGTTGAAACTTGAACGATGCCGTCGCTTCGGCTTTCGGCCAGTCCCTTCAAAACCGCGTTGGCAGTGGTGAGTGAACTCACATTGATCGCCGGATAGGCGAAGTTGTTTTCCCTGGCTCTATCGAGCATTCTACAGTAGGTCTTATAGTCAGCAACCGGCATACATCCTCCTGTTCATTGGCAATCCTTAGTGTACCTGTCCTTTTCGGCCAAAACCATGGGTTACGATCTTCGCAACCGCCCTGCTGCACCTCCTCAATAATTCAGTTGTCTATCCCAGTCGTTCGGTCTCCGTGCCAGGATGATCACATCGTTCTTGGCTGACCCGTGGATGCCCGAACGGTGTTCCACACCCATCCGTCCGGATCGATCTTCTTGCGCCGGGAAACGGCCATGGGAATCGGCACGTGGGTAAATTCCGCACCCCAGTCGCCCACCACCATGTTGGTTCGCCCCGCCATCCCCGCATGGACCGCATTCTGGCCGAGGAGCAGGCAGAAGGCCGAGTCGTGAGCATTGGCGGGCACGCTCCGGATGGTATAGCTGGGATCAATGTACTTGAGGTTCAACTCCTTCTTGAGACCCTTGAAATGGGCATTGATCTGATCGCGAAGGAACAAACCGATATCCCCGAAGCGGACGTTGCCCGAGGCATCCCGTTCCTGCGTTCTCTGCATCAGGTCCTGGCCCGCCCCCTCGCCCACCAGGATGACGGCATGCCCCTTCCTGTCCAGCCTCTCTTCGAGGATTTTGAGAAAGCCCTCGAGGGTAAAGGGGACCTCCGGAATCAGGCAATAATTCACATCGTTATAGGCAAGAGCCGCGAATGCCGCAATGAAGCCCGAATCGCGTCCCATGAGTTTCACCAGACCCACGCCGTTCCTCGCTCCCGTTGCCTCGGTATTGGCGGATGAGATCGCCGCTCCGGCCTCCGAAACAGCCGTCTCAAAACCGAAGGACCTCTGCACATAGGATATGTCATTGTCGATGGTTTTGGGGACGCCGATCACAGCAATCTTCAGCCCGCGTTTCCCCGCTTCCTCGGCGATCGCCTGTCCTCCCCGCAAGGTGCCGTCCCCTCCTATGGTGAACAGGATCCCGATGTTCATTCGTTCCAGCGTGTCGACCATCTCGGTGACATCCTGGGGCCCGCGCGAAGAGCCCAGGATCGTTCCTCCCTGTTCGTGGATTCTTGCCACCGACTTGGGGGTCAATTCCCTGGGCGTGTGTCGGTACCGGGTGCTGAGCCCCTCATACCCATACGGAAAGCCGAAAACGGTCTGCACTCCGTAATGGTGAAAAAGGCTCATCACGATGGCGCGAATGACATCATTCAGCCCGGGACACAACCCGCCACAGGTCACAATCCCGCACTTCAATTTGGAAGGGTCGAAATAGACCCTCTCCCTGGGACCAGCCTTTTCAAAGAAGGGTGGGGGCTTTCCCGCCCGCAGGTACTCTTCGATCGCCTGCAGATTGTTATGATACAGGACGTGGTCACCGTCGTCCACAAAGTGCCCGCTGATCATGGGAGACGGGATGCGACATTCCCCCAACTGTGAGATGGAAAAATCCAGTTCAGACGATTTCACGGTCTGCCTCCTTGATGGTCCTGAACGTTAGATGCAAAGAACGGAAACTTCGACCGCCTCTTCAGTAGCCTTCACCGAGCCCGACTGCTGGACCTGGAACTCCTGGACCTTCTGGCGGGATCTGATCTTCAGTTCTCGCGCGCCACCACCAGCAGCCCAAGCGCCAGCCAAAAGGCTTCGCGAAGACGCCGTACAATGGTGAACGTGGCACCCACGGCGGCCCCCAGATTAAACCCCAGCGAGAGCAGCACCGTCCCCCCGTCCTGTACCCCTGCCGATACCGGAATCATAAAACCGAGAGCGGCAAAGAGTACCGCCAGGGCATCCAGGCACAACGCCAGGCTCCAGCCGATGGGTTGTCCCAGCAGCCAGAAAAAGAGATAGACTTCCACTCCATGCACCAGCCAACTCAGGAAGAACACCAGAAAGGCCCACCCGCCGCGTCCGGGATGTTCTCGGTAAAACCTCGACAACCAGGCATCCAGGCGGGCACCTTCGGCCTCTTTGGCCTTGAGGCTCGCCGGGCACAGACGGAATCTTTCCAGGAGATGGATGGCCGAGACGCAGGGGCTCCGGCGTTGCACGATCACAAAGGCCAGGGCCAGGCCGGCCAGGATGAAAGCCCCAAGGCTGAGAAGACCGAGATGAGCGCCGCCGCCGGGTACCAGAAGAGGAGCCAGGGCCAATCCCAGAATAATGTAGAGCACCAGGCTCAGCACCCCAATGCCTTTCTGAATCACCACCGAGGCCGCCGCATCTTCCCACGGCACCCCTCCCGCCTGCAGACGGAGGGCTTTGAAAGGTTCTCCCCCCATGGAGGCCGTCGGGGTGAGCTGATTGAGGGATTCCCCGGCCAGCCGCAGAAAAAAGAGGCGGCCCAGCGAAGGGCGGTGCTCCCTCGTGAGCAGGAGGAATCGCCACGACACGGCCCCGAGATAATTCATCAGGCCGTAGGGCACCAGCAATAGCGGCCAGCCGTATCCGATCTGAATGACCTGACGGCCGATGGACCTCCACCCAATTTCGTTGAGCATCCAGAATAAGAAGGCCGTAGCGACCAGCAGGAGGATGATATTCAGACGACGCATCGAAATGTAGGGCAAAGAACCCACCTCCACCATCTGTTTCTTTTCACTTGGAATGAGGGCGGCCGCACAATAGTCTTCCTCCTCAATACAAGTCACCCAAAGAAAGTAATGGTCACTCTATTCTATGGTGCTGCGCATAGTATAGCGCTTTGGTAACCGGTGTCTATAAGCCACTGCCTCGTGCCGGTGAACACCGGCATCGAGTGTCTTTCTGGAGCCCTGCGCCCCCCGAAATGACGACAAGATCATGGGCCTAGCAAGGGCCGTGGTGGGGTCGGCGGCGGGGACAGCGACCGCGGTTGTGCCTGTTCCTCTTTATCCAGCCTCTTCCGGCCCGGCATATTACGCTCAGGCGCCGGGCCGCTGCGGACCAGGGCCATATTACTCAAGGCCGGTATGGATCCCTCGTCATTACAAGCGTGAGGGACTTTGGGCCCCTCCTCATCGGAGATAGCGTTTGTCCGAAAGTGCGTCAGGGAGGCTGACGTACCTGAAAGGAGTGTTCGCACAAGGACTGCCAGCGGGGATCGTGCCTGCGGTAGTTTGTCTGCGCCCGCTCGATGCTCGTCGTGGCGTAGCAGTAGACACACCCGCAAGGGCAAGACTCGTACATACCAATATCTTTGCTCTCGATGCAGCCGCAGTGATTTCGCTGACAGCCGTCTTTCCGGAACTCCAGATTCAGCCCGAAAACCTTCGCCATCAGCTCACCATCCACGCACTTTCCGGGCGTAATGCCGGGCAGATTGAGTTCGTCGGCGCAACTTTGGAGCGCCAATTCATTTTGAGCGGCGGTTTGGGCGAGAGCACCCATGAGGGTGACCAGGTTGTCTTCTCCCGGCACAAGAAGCTCAATCCCTTGTTTTTCAAGCGCCCTGATGCGTTTTTGGATCTTTCGATAAATATGCGCTACACTGATTATGGACCGCCTGGTGTATCCTCTTAAGGCACCGGCGAGGTGCCGATAGGTCTTCTGATGAAACTCAGCATCCGTGATGCTGCTGAGGAAAATAGGATCATACCGCCAAACGACTCTATCCGGGCCGAGCCGATGGGAGAGGTCTCGAAAAGTCTTGATTGCCATATCCACGGGAGGCAGGCGGGGATCAATCTCGCGAGGATTGGCCATGAGCGTGAACAAAAAATAGTAGCGGTAGCCCCGATCATCCAATTCCGGCAAATATGAGAACAGAGGACGGGGGTTGCGAGTCCAGAAGACAATTACATCGACATCTTCCGGTCTGAGTGAAACCCGGGAGATCTGACGGGGATTGAAGGGGTTTGGGACAAGGCAGGTGCCGGCTCGAATGCGATTCATGAACCATTGGGAATAGAAGCCTGGAATGTCCGTTCTGCGACTGACACTGACAATCATTTTCTGGAACCTTTGCAGTTGAGGGCTCTCCCATGCTTATGGTAAGTTGCTTTGGGGCAGGTTACAAGCCATCGCATCCTCGATCAGATCACCCCGATCCTGTGGATACTTCGGGAACTCGATACGGTCTAAGGCCAAAGTTTAGCAAAGATGGGCCTCAGGATTATCCCCGCGTGCATAATGAAGGATAAAATGATATGGTAGGTTCCAATTCACCAAAGTGCAGGAGGTGAATTCCAAACCTCCACCGTTTGGCTGAGCTGCTTTTGAACAAGCACAGAGGCTTCTCAGGGGACCATTGGGGGCTTGGCCGTATGTCACACTTTGTCAGCTTTCAAAAAAGAGAGGAATTATCATGAACATCTTTGTAGGGAATCTATCGTTCAAAACCACCGAGGACGAATTACAGAAGGAATTTGAAGCATTCGGCGAAGTGGAGTCCGTTAAAATCATCAAAGACCAATACACCGGCCGGTCTCGTGGGTTTGCCTTCGTCGAGATGGAAGACCGGGATCAGGCCATGGCTGCCATAGCCGGGCTGAATGGTAAGGAGCTGGTCGGTCAGACTCTTACGGTAAATGAAGCAAAACCTCGAGAAGCCCGCGGCGGGGGTGGTCAAAAGCGCGGATATGGAAACAGGGGTAGTGGTGGTGGGCCGGGCGGTCCCGGCGGTCGCTCGGGCGGACGTTTTCGATAAAGCCCACACTGTGTTCAGACTACGGTTCCGGTAACCCTCATGCGTGAAGGGCGTTACCCATGACCACATTTACCCACCAGATCTCGCGTGAACTCGCCAGGGAGCATGGTGATGAGGCGGTGAGAATCACCCAGTCGGGTCAGTACCGCGCACCGTCAGGTCGAGTCGTCACGATCAAGGATCTCGTCGGACATTCTTTTCGGGATACCACATCCTATCCCCCGGCAGCACCCTTTGATCAAAGCGGTAGCGGCAGGCACCAAACAGCCATCGAGATCACGAATGAGACGACTCTGTCGGGCGCTCAACGCCTTCTCAAAGCCGGGCACCACCCTGCAGTGCTCAACTTCGCCTCAGCCACGAGTCCCGGGGGTGGCTTCCTGAGCGGGGCACGTGCTCAGGAGGAATACCTTTGCCGGTCCTCTACACTCTATGCTTGTCTCCGGGACAACCCCATGTATACCTTCCACCGGTCAAATTCCGATCCGCTGTACAGCAACTACGCCATCTACTCTCCAGGGGTCACCATCTTTCGTGATGACTCCGGCGGACTTCTGGAGGAACCCTATACCGTCGGAGTGATCACCTCTCCGGCTGTGAATGCTA
Organism: uncultured delta proteobacterium; assembly: GCA_963783775.1. Lineage (GTDB taxonomy): Bacteria > Desulfobacterota > Syntrophobacteria > Syntrophobacterales > Syntrophobacteraceae > JADGQM01. The sequence goes on from CAWAOR010000004.1 coordinate 303,805, forward strand.
AAAGATTGCCTCTTCCCAGACGTCATGAAATTGCACCGGCTATGTGGCAACGCATTCTAAAAGTACTTTCCATCGGCGTGGGTCATGGTCATGAGGGGATCGTCCTGGGGGCCTGGGGATGTGGGGCCTTCGGTAACGATAGTTATGAGATTGCCGGCCTGTTCCACAAGGCATTAAACGACAACTTCAGGGGAGTCTACCATACCGTCATCTTCGCCATTGTGGATTGGTCTTCCGGGAAGAAGACCATCGGCCCCTTTGAAGAGGTTTTCGAAGTCGCTTCCCACAAATGAGGGCTTGCTAATTCATGGTCCCCAACTGATCGAGCGGGGTTGACAGCCCGGAGGCGTCCTGCACCGGGCTCATATTTCACCGCCGGCTCTGGCGAGGATGTGAGGGCTCTCACGTAGCCCTTGTCCTGCTTTCACTTCCGCAATGAAGGTTTTGAGTTCATCGCCTTCGATGGATTCCTTTTCGAGGAGGATTTTGGCGAGACGATCCAGGGTGGCCTTCTGGTCCTTCAGGATCGAGCGAGCGTTCTGGTAGGCTTCTTCGATAATTCTCGTGATTTCCTCGTCAATCCCTTCGGCCGTCTGTTCACTGTACTCCCGGTTGCGCGACCCCATACCGAGGTCCAGGTAGGAGGGCCGCGGTTCACGTATGTAGGTGAGCGGGCCGAGGCGATCGCTCATGCCGTATTCCGTTACCATACTGCGGGCGATATCGGTAGCCCGCTGCAGGTCATTCATGGCGCCGGTGGAAATATCGCCAAAGATGAGCTCCTCTGACACCCGGCCGCCCAAAAGCACCTGCAACCGCCCCAGCAGTTCGTCGCGAGTCATGAGATAGCGATCTTCGGTGGGCAGCTGTTGAGTGTAGCCCAGTGCCGCAATGCCCCTGGGGATAATGGATATCTTGTTTACCGGGTCGGCATGGGGCAGGATCATGGCCACCAGCGCATGACCGGATTCATGGTAGGCCACGATTTCCTTTTCTTTGGGGTTCATGGCGCGGTTTTTCTTTTCCAGCCCCCCAATGATCCGGTCCACCGCCTGCTGGAAATCGGCCATGGTTACGCTTTCCGCATCTCTTCGGGCGGCAACGAGGGCCGCTTCATTGACCAGGTTGGCCAGATCGGCACCCACGAATCCCGGAGTGAGACCGGCGATCTTCTTCAAATCGACCTCGGGATCGAGCTTAACATCTTTGGCGTGAATCCTGAGAATGGCTTCTCGCCCCCGGATATCCGGCTTGTCGATGGCCACGTGGCGGTCGAAGCGACCGGGGCGAAGGAGTGCCGGGTCCAGGATTTCGGGGCGGTTGGTGGCTGCCATGATGATGACTCCGGACCTGGGGTCGAATCCGTCCATCTCCACCAGAAGCTGGTTTAGAGTCTGCTCTCGTTCATCATGCCCGCCCATGGGGTTGAGCCCCCGGGCTTTGCCCAGGGCATCCAGTTCATCGATGAAAATGATGCACGGCGCCTGCTCTTTGGCCTGGCCAAAAAGGTCGCGAACGCGGGCAGCGCCGACCCCCACAAACATCTCCACAAACTCCGACCCGCTGATACTGAAAAAGGGCACCCCGGCTTCGCCGGCAACCGCCTTGGCAAGCAAGGTCTTGCCCGTACCGGGGGCACCGACAAGCAAGACCCCTTTGGGGATGCGCCCACCAAGTTTCTGAAATTTCTCCGGGTATTTGAGAAACTGCACGATCTCCTGCAGCTCCGCTTTGGCTTCATCGATTCCCTCCACATCGGCGAAGGTAATCCCCACCTCCTTTTCAGCAAAGATCTTGACGCGCGCCTTGCCCACCGAAAGCACGCCCTGGGGACCGGCGGCGCCCATCCTCCGAATGAGAAAACTCCAGAAAAATATGAAAAAAGCCATCGGCAGCAGCCACGAAAGCAACAAGCCCACCCACTTGTTTTCCGCATACCCGGTATACTTCACCCCTTTCTGATCCAGGAGCTGCACCAGTTCCGGGTCTTCCACGCGAATGGCAACGAAGTGCTGGGGCTGACCTTTATCATCCTTGGTTTCACCCCGAATGCGGTCGGGTCCGAGCACCAGGTCCGCCACTTTGCCGTCACGCACCCACTGCTTGAACTCTGAATAGGGGATTTTCTCGCGCTGGGGTTCGGCCAGATAACCTTGCAGCCAGGTGATAAGAAGCAAGGCGACCACAAAGTACCAAAGCGAAAAATGGACTTTCTTCTGGGAGGGATCGGGTTCGCCTGAACCACCCTCTCCCGATGAACCTCTGAGCCGGTTGATGAACCTGTCCATGGGAGTGAGGTCATCATCGGACTGTTTTGCCATCTATCTCTCCTTATTGACTGAATGAGTATATGACAGCTTTGATCCTATGCAAGAGCGCACGAGTTTTGCTTGCCAACTTTCTAATGAATGCTAGAATAGTGCTTTTAGATTGTGTAAGGTCCAGTTCATTCGCGTGTTTTCGGCTTGTTTGGCGTTATTTATCAAAGGGGACGATTTTATGACTTTATCGTATAGGGTGCTGGTTACCCTGTCAGCCTTTCTGCTTCTGTCATGGATTCTGCCGGCGCAAAATGGGAATCGCTTTTCGCTGGCTGATCCGACCTCCGGGAATGTGGCTCTGGCTGCAACGCCTGGTGCAGACGATCAAAATGATGTGGACATCGAGCCTTCCGCGGAAACATCCACGACCGAATATGCCCCAGACCCTATGGAACGAGTGAATCGCGCGTTCTTTCAGTTCAATGATAAACTTTATTTCTGGTTCCTTAAACCCGTCTCGCAAGCTTATGGCACCTTCATCCCCCCCGGTTTAAGGATCTGCATCCGCAACGGCTTCGACAACCTTCGATTCCCTAGCCGGTTTGTCAACAATGTGCTCCAGGGTAAATTTAAAGCGGCTGGCATTGAAACGGGACGTTTTGTCATCAACTCCACCCTGGGCTTTGCCGGTTTTTTTGAAATCGCCGCTCGCGAATTTGATCTCTCCCCCCCAGCTGACGAAGATACCGGTCAGACCCTGGGATTCTACGGCTTGAAACCGGGCCTGTATATCGTCTGGCCGGTGTTCGGCCCGTCAACCGTCCGAGACAGTTTCGGGCTTGCCGGCGATGCTTTTCTCAACCCCCTCTATTGGATCCCGGGGGCGGGGGACCTATGGATCAGCGTAGCCACCAGGGGCGGGATTATCGTGAACAATACCTCTCTTCGCATCGGCCAATACGAAGACTTCAAAAAAGCCGCTCTTGACCCCTATGTGTCCATGCGGCAGGCTTATTTGCAGTACCGGGAGAACGACATCCTGAAATAGTTCTTCCGGCTGCCTCTCAATCCGAGGAGCCTCCGTTCCCTGCCTTTTGAAAATGAGCCCTGATGGCCTGCGCTAAACCCGCGATGGTGTAGTCTGAAGGCATGATATCCACCTTGAGTCCATATTCTTCGGCGGTTTTGGCGGTGACCGGGCCAATGCACGCAATACACACCCCCTGGAGGAGGGGCAGGATGGATTCTGTTTCAAAGAGGCTGAAAAAGTTGCCGACGGTCGAGGAGGAAGTAAAGGTCAGACAGTCGATTTCCCCGGAACGCAAGCGTTCGCTCATCTCGGCACTTCGCTCCCGCGGAAGGACGGTTTGATAAGCCGGAATCACATCGATTTCGGCGCCCCAACGGCGGAGGGTTTCGGGCAGCACATCCCGCGCCACCATGGCGCGCGGCAGCAGGAAGCGCTTTCCTTTGATAACTCCACCGGATAAGCCCTCGAGAATCGCTTCCGCCCGATATTCCCCGGGCACCAGGTCGGGACGCAGGCCATAACGCTCCAAAGCTTCTGCCGTCTTGGGCCCGATCGCCGCCAGCTGCAGGCCGTGCAGACTCCGCAGGTCCCGGCCGGCCGCACGCAGCCGCTCCATGAAGAAGCGCACACCGTTGACGCTCGTAAAGATCACCCAGTCATAGCTTGAAAGACGAGCGAGGGCGGCATCGAGCGGCTCCCAGGAGGGCGGAGGTTCGATGGCGATGGTGGGGAATTCGATGCAACTGGCGCCCAGTTCGGTCAGTATCGTCTTGAACTCGCTGGCCTGTTCCCGTGCCCGTGTCACTACCATGCGGCGCCCGAAAAGCGGCCGCGTTTCAAACCAGTTGAGCTCGTCACGCAGGCGGACCACCTCGCCCACGACGGTGATGGCTGGTGGTTTGAGGTTTGCCTGGGCCACCTTTTCCCCAATATCCTGCAGGGTCCCGGTGACTGTTTGCTGCTCGGCAGTGGTGCCCCAGCGTATAACCGCCACCGGCGTTGCGGCAGGCCGACCGTGCATGACGAGGCTCCGGCAGATCTCGGGGAGATTCTTGACCCCCATGAAGAAAACGAGCGTGCCGACGCCCGTAGCCAGCCGGTCCCAGGCGATTTTGGAATCAGCCTTATCTTCCCGTTCATGACCGGTGACGAAGGCCATGCTGGCCGCATAGTCGCGGTGGGAAAGGGGGATGCCGGCATAGGCCGGAACAGCGATGGCCGCAGTCACTCCGGGAACAACTTCGAAGGGAATCCCGGCCGCAACCAGTTCCTGGGCTTCTTCGCCACCGCGCCCGAAGATGAAAGGGTCGCCGCCTTTGAGGCGCACCACCAGGTGCTCCCGCCCCTTGGCCACCAGCAGGCGGCTGATGTCCTCCTGGCTCATGGTGTGGTCGCCGCCCTTCTTGCCGACATAAATCCGTTCGGCGGCGGCGGGCGCGAACTGGAGGAACTCCTCGTTGGCCAGGTAATCGTAGATCACCACTTCAGCCCGCTCCAAAAGCTCCTTACCCTTCATCGTCAGCAGACCGGGATCGCCGGGTCCTGCCCCCACAAGATAGACTCTGCCCTTTTTCACCGGTTATTCCTTTTCAATCCTTTCCCACCACCACGCCCGCGAAGAACCATCAATGACTCACGACCGAACGATAGATCTCCTCCAGGATGGCGCGCGCCCCGGCTTCGAGCAACTCTCGGGCCAGACCGCGTCCCAAGGCTTGAGCTTCCTCACAGGGGGCCGAGCGCGTCAGGCGATGGACCGTCTTGCCATCGATGGACGCCACCAGACCTGACAGTTCCACCTGCCGGTCATCGAGAACGCGCGCAAAGCCCGCGATGGGCACCTGGCAGCCGCCTTCCAGTTCCTTGAGGAGACTTCTTTCAGCCTGCACCGCTACGGCCGTATCAGCGTCGTGCAAAGGGGTAAGGAGGTTATGGACCGCTGTATCAGCCGCACGGACTTCAATGCCAAGGGCTCCCTGGCCAATCGCCGGCAGAAATTGGGTGGCTTCCAGATAATTTGTGATCCGGTCCTTCCAGCCCATTCGGTGAAGGCCCGCAGCAGCGAGGACGATAGCATCGTAGCGGCCTTCCTGCAATTTGCGCAGACGCGTGTCCAGATTGCCGCGAAGGTTTTCAATTTCGAGGTCCGGGCGGATATGCCTGATCTGCGCCGCCCTGCGCAGGCTGCTGGTTCCCACCCGGGCACCCATGGGAAGCCCGGAAAGATCCAAACCATCGCGACTGATCAGCACATCCCGGGGATCTTCCCGCCTGGGGATGGCCCCAATCTCGAGCCCCTCCGGCAACACCGCCGGGACGTCCTTCATGCTGTGGACCGCCAGGTCCACGGAACCCTCCAACAGGGCGTCTTCGAGTTCCTTTACAAAGAGTCCCTTCCCTCCGACCTTGGCCAAAGGGACATCGAGAATCTTATCACCGGTGGTCTTGATGATCGTCAGTTGGACTTGACAACCAGGCCAGTGCCGCTCGATCACGGCTTTCACCCACTCGCTCTGAGTGAGCGCCAGCAGGCTGCCTCGAGTTCCAATGCGCAGAATTCGGTTCGTCAAACCATCGACCTCAATGGCAGGAACTGCAACTGCTGGAATGACAGCCGGCACATGAAGAGGCGCCGGAGCCCATTCGGCTGCTGGCAGCACCCTTATCGCCGCCGCTCTTGAAACCAAAAACCGACAGCACCTTTTGGACTTCGTCCGAGTCACACTTCGGGCAGCTGACCCCTTCGTCACTCCGGAACACCAGTTTTTCAAACTTCTCGCAGCACTTGCAGCATTCGTATTCGTAAATGGGCATGATTTTCTCCAAATAATGACATTACCACTTTAACTCTCCACCTCGAGCCGGACAAGCTCCCCCTCTTCGACCGTTCTGAAAGCTCCGGCATCTCCCAGGACTCTTCCCACCAGATTGACCGCACTGGCAGGTCGGATCTCTTCGCCACGACTGGCGGGGGTCGGCCCGAAGAAAATGCAGAAAGCCCTGCCGGTCGGCCAATACCCGAGATCCCCGACCGCCACGACATCCACCGCCGTATCCTCCAGTTTGGCCGCCACCGGAATGGGAAAATAGATTTCTTCGCCCCAGGTTTGAGCAGCTGCTGCCAGAGGCAGTGCCGAATAAATGGCACCAGCCGTCGGCGAGTCATTCAGTTCGGCCAGGAGGGAAACGGCGCCGGCATTGATTCGTATGCGTCTTGGCATTTATGGCCTCCCGCTCAATTTCTCGAGAACCGCCGCCATGAGGAGCGGGAACATGATTTCGTGATGACCGATCAGGCAAATGCCGGCACCGGTTCCCAGGGTCGGGCGTTCAACCACGTTGACCTGAGTCCGATATTGGCGCTGGAAGTCCATGTTGATGGTGGTGATGCCTTCCAGAGAAAACCCGAGGTTCCGGACCACGCTCACCGCTTTGAGGAAGACTTCCGGGATGATGACCGCCGACCCGAGGTTGAGGAAGACTCCCCCTTGCAGAGAACTGACAAGGCGACAAAAAAGCCTGAAGTCGTAGTAGCTCAGGGCTCCCATGGCGGCACCGTCCATGGCCGGATGCATATGGACGATGTCCGTACCCAGAGCTACATGAACGGTTACCGGGAGCTGGAGCCTGGCAGCCGTGGCTAAGAGGCTCTGCCGGGCATATGGCGCCCCTTCCGCCAGCAGTTTCTCCCCGACCGCTCGCCCAAGGCCTCGATCACCGGCACGGTAGCCCCGTGCCACCGCCTTGTGGATGAATTCCGCCGTCTCACGGGCGGTGCCGAACTGCCCCCGGTCAAGATGGGCCGCCACGTCTTCGGAAGTCTTCCCGGCCAGAGCCAGCTCCACATCGTGGACGATGCCGGCCCCATTCATGGCCAGACCCGAGAAAATCCCGCATTCCATGGCGTTAATGAGGATAGGGTTGAGGCCGACCTTGATGGGGTGCGCCCCCATCCCCATAAGAACCGTCCGTCTGCCCTGAACGGCCGCAGCCATCGCCTGCACCGCCGCGCCCAGTTGCGTGACAGCAAGCAGCCGGGGCAGGGTTTCCAGGAAGTCTCCAAAAGATTTACCCGGTTCCCAGGGGCGGCCAGAATCTTCCAGCCGCACCTTGCTCGGCCGGTCCTTCAAACTCGTTGTGCGAAGCTCACTGAAATCCAGGGGCTCCAACCCGCGGTCACGAACGCTCATGAAAGGTCTTTCCCGTCGCCGAAAAGGGTTTCTTCAACCAGCAGGCAAAGGACATGCCCGAAGGTGATATGGCCTTCCTGGACCCGCGCGGTCACCCGGGAGGGGACATGGAGGATGAGATCACAGGTGACGTCCAATTCCGTCTGTTCGGCTCCCGCCCAGCCAATGGTATGCAGACCATTTTCCCTGGCCCATTTCATGGCCTTCAGAACATTGGGAGAATGCCCACTGGTGCTGATCCCCAGAGCAACATCGCCGGCCTGCCCAAGAGCCTGCAGTTGTTTGGAAAAGATGTCCTCAAACTGGTAATCGTTGCCGATACTCGTCAGCACGGAGGAATCAACGGTCAGCGCGATTGCGGGCAGGGGGCGGCGTTCACGCTGAAAACGATTGACGAACTCGGCCGCAAGATGTTGCGCATCGGCGGCACTGCCGCCATTCCCGAAGAGAAACAGCCGATGCCCTCCCCGAAAAGCCGCCGCAAGCACCTCCGTCATCTCCAGAAGGAGTTCAAATCCCTCCCGACACAGCGCCTCTTTGACAGCAATGCTGTCCCGGAAGGCGGCTTCCGCGGCAACGTGGAGCTGCTTTCGCAGGTCTTCATTCATGTTCGCCTCCCCCAACTGGGGTGATCATTTCCCGGCAGGTGCGCCCATCTTCCTGGAGCAATTCCCGAATTTTCCGGGCAAAGAAGCCAGGCTTCCCATCCCCGATGCCAAAGCCGTCATAGCTCACCACCGGCAGTACATCGAAACTGGTGCCAAACATCATCATTTCCGCTGCCTGATAGGCGTCCTCTGCGGTTAAGTCGGCCTCTCCCATTTTCATCAGGCTGCCGGCATCAAGTAATGACTCAGCCAGCTCCATGGCACGACTGACGGTTGTCCCCCGCAGAATCCGGTCAAACCGAGGCACCAGGAATTCCCGGTTACGGGTGATAATGCCGATGTTTTCGGTGGGACCTTCGGCTAGAAAACCCTGTTCATCGATGGAGACGGTAAAGTCCACACCCGCATCTTCCGCCTCTTTCCTCATCAAGACATTGGGCAGATAGTTGCAGCTCTTGATGTTGGCAAAGTAGTCCCTCTTCAGAGGAATGAGGCTGCTCCTGAGGCTCACGCCAAGGTTGTACTTCTCTTGAGAAGGAACCTGCAGAGTCGTGACGACAATATAGAGTTGACTCTCGGGACACTCGTAAGGGCTGGCGGAAAACCCGCCCGGGCCTCGTGACAGGAACATCCGTATCGAGCAGGTCGGTAGGTTGGCCGCCCTCACCGTCGCGAGAATCGTCTCGATCAACTGGGGGCGGCTGAGGGGCAAGGAGTGTGAGGCCATTTTTGCAGAATAGTCCATACGATCCAGATGACGGTCCAACGCATACACATTCCCGTCAACGCACTTGAAAGCCTCAAAAATCCCGTCGCCACGGTGCACCAGATGATCGTCAAGGGGAACCATCATCAGAGCCGGGTCGGTAATGATGCCTCCATACCAGCTCGAATACATGGCCCGGTAATGATCCTGGTACGGCTTCCTCATCTGGAGGAGGCAGTCGACCACCTCATCGAAGCTCAGATTTCGCACTCTCTCCGCCATTTTTCCTCAGCACCTTTCGATCATCGGGGGTCGGCGTCACGTCTTGCGGGACCCCCCACCCCTGCGAACTGGACCTTGTCGTCTTTGCCTCACCATATTAAGATGCACACGCACGCGCAGCAATCTTGCGCAAGCCGACCAAAAATAACCAACAGGACCTGGCTGTGCAAGGAAAAAGGGTGATGGCGGCAGAAGCGGATGCGAGGACGGAACACAGAACTGGTTCAGCAGGCGGGTGAGGATGAATGATCAACAACCGAAGCAGCTCAAGTCGATCATCTTTGACTTTGACGGGACTCTTGCCGAACTGCGCCTGGATTTCCCCGAAATGAAGCGCCAACTGGGGCTCTTGGCTCAGGAATACTTTTCTCGGGGCTTGCAGCCCCCGAACGCCCCGGCCCTGGAGTGGCTGGAAGCCCTTCATGCCCGCCTCCAGCAACGCAATGAGGCGGCGGCTCAGGAGTTTGAAACAAGAGCCAACGCCCTGATTCAGGCCATTGAAATCGCAGCCGCCCACGGGGGGGCGCTTTTTCCCTTCACCCGCTCCCTCCTCCTCAAACTGAAGGAAGGGGGAATCAAGGTGGCCATCATCACCCGCAATTGCGAAGCGGCCGTGCGGATGGTCTTCCCCGACCTTGAGCATTACTGTGCCGGGTTTCTGGCCCGAGACCATGTGCGTCGCGTCAAACCCGACCCGGATCACCTCCTGCGAGCCCTGGAGACGATTGCCGCCTCCCCGGAAAGTGCGCTCATGGTCGGGGACCATCCGCTGGATATGCAGACGGGAAAAAGCGCCGGTATTATGACCGCCGGCGTCTCGAGCGGCAACGCCTCGGAAGAAGACCTGGCCCGCGCCGGTGCCAGTCTCACCGCCCGCAACTGCGAGGAATTGATCGCGGCGCTGCGAGCGCGAAGCCTTCTCTGAGGATGATTCCTCAGCAAAAAAGAAGAGCCGGGGATCGCTCCCCGGCTCTCGGGCTCAATGTCACGGCAGGCCTTTGTTAGATCTTCTGTACTCTGACTGCCTGGGGACCTTTGGGTCCAGATTCTACTTCGAATCTTACTTTTTCTCCCTCGCTCAGAGATCGAAACCCCTCAGACACGATAGCGGTGTGATGGACAAATACGTCACCCTGGTCCTTTGTCTCAATGAATCCATAACCCTTTTTGTCATTAAACCATTTTACGCGACCTTCCGGCATTTTAAAAATCCTTTCCTGCTTGCTGTTTTCCCGTGCGAGCCGGTTGGGTTACTTTGAGAGCTCCCACAAAATCGTTCTGAGCGAAGGCTGGACCGATCTGGCAATGGCTCCAAAATACCAAACCTAACCAAGAAGAAATTTGCGGCATATTTTAATGCACAAAAAACATGCTCTGTCAAGCAAATGAAATGCAGCAACTGAATAAATTCTTTACCTTTTGTTGCCAATCAGATCGCGCAATGCTTCCTCAAGGGTGGGAAAGCGAAAAGGGTAGCCGGAATCCAGCAATCGCTTTGGAAAAGCCCGTTGGCCGTCAATCAGCACACTCCCGAATTCACCCAGCAGGGTGCGGAGCACAAAGGCGGGAACGGCAGGCAGAAGGACCCACTTGTTCAGCGCCTTCGCCAGAGCCTGGGTGAATTCGCGGTTGCGCACCGGATAAGGCGCCGTGCAGTTGATCGGACCGGATAGATGTTGATGTGCGGCCGCAAAGGACATGATGCCAAAGATGTCCTCCAGATGAACCCAGGGAAACCACTGTCGACCGCTTCCCAGTGGGCTCGCCAGGGAATACCGGAAGGCGGGAATCATGGTTTGGAGGGCACCGCCATTCCTACCCAAGACAATGCCGAAACGGCAGCGGACAACTCGCACCCCAAACTGCTGAGCCCGTTTGGCTTCCTCTTCCCATACCCGGCCCACTTCGGCCAGAAAGCCCTCCCCGGCAGGAGCGTCCTCGTCTAGTACCGTGTCGTCGCTACGATTTCCATAGTAGCCCACCGCGGAGGTGCTGAGCAGCAGTTTCCCCTCCCCGCCGGCCTGCAGGGCGTCAACCACGTGTCGCGTCGTCAGCACCCGGCTGTCCATGATTTCCCGTCTCACTTTGGCGGACCACGGGGAAAAAATGGATCTTCCGGCCAGGTTGATGATGACGTCATGCTCGGCCAGGCGTTCCTGCCACGGACCGGGTTTGCCCGGATTGCCCTCACAAAAAACGGCCCCCGCAGGCAACTCACGATCGCTTCTCGGGGAACGCGTGATGACCGTGACGGTGTGGCCCGAATCGGTGAAGCGACGCGTGAGATAACTCCCAACAAACCCGGTGCCACCAGTGATAAAGACCTTCATGTTAGCCTCCGTTATGGTTTTGAAAAAGCCTGGCTGCGAGTTCCGAGAGACGATGACGGTTGAGTTTTCCTTGCTCGCAGAGGGTGATTTCCCGTGGGTCTTCCAGCAGAGACTCGAGCATAGTGACAGGAACCGTTGCGCCCAGGAATCCAAGCGCCCACGCCGCCAGTCCGCGTTGCTCGGAGTTGCCAGACTGGAGGTATGGGAAAATATAGCAGGCTGCATCGCTCAGCAGTTCCGGTCTGGTCTGGGCTAGCCTGCCGATGCCCCACAGGACAGCGGTTTCCAGGGCCTCATGGTCCAGACGGTTGCCATCGTCACGGATATAGGAGACAAGAATACGGTGGTATTCCTCCGCCAGGCACGCTTGCCGCGCCATGATTTCTCCCATGGCTTCAGCCGCCCCCCAGCCGATGCCTCCCGATTCGTCATTGAGGCTCCACATGAGGCGCCGCATGATCGTCCTGGCTGATTCCAGGTCTTCATCGGCGATCCTTCCCACCACGACTCCCACGGCCGTAACGGCCCTCCATTTGACTTGTGCATCCGTGCTATACAAGAAGGAGAGCAAGGGATTGATGATTCGCCGAGGCGGAACTTCAGACCACTCCAAAAGACCGGCAACCGGATGGTGCGAGTGCAGCAGCTCGGCAATTCTGGTTCTCAAGGTGCCAAAGGATCTGCCCGATGCGTTCAAATCACTTCCTCGCCAAGATGCCAGGACACCACGGCATGATTCCTAACCCACTTCGGGCAGGTCTGTTGCCGTTGCATTTGTTGCGTTTCATGTTCATTCAACGCAACCTACAGCCGCAGCGAGCATCCGCCCAAACGCTACCCCGCAGGTTGCGCTAAGCTCGCGAAACGCAACACGTGACAGGATTTCGAACTCTCACCGCGAGGCACTACGGGGGGGTTCCCACGAGATGCAGGCGGCTGGGCAATACTTGATTGCCTCCTCGACGCATTCCTCGCCATAAGCCGGGAGATCCGCCACTTCGATGTATCCCGCCGGATTCACGACAAAGATTTCAGGACAGACTTCAAGGCAGGCGTCGCAACGGGTACAGCGGCTCAAATCGAGCACAGGGACTCTTGACATGTTATCCCGCAACCTGTCCTCAAAACCATTGTCCTATTGGGCATTCGGGACTGTCCAAGACAAAACACCCTCTTCGTGGTTTGAAATGAAGCCAAAATGAGGCCAAGTTATTTTTGCACGGTTCCTGGGGAAATATTTTCTATCATCTCCAGCGGAGCTCAGCGCTGAACGGTTCCCTACTTCTGACTGATCAAATAATTATACGCAGAAAGCGCCGCTTTTGCCCCTTCGCCGACGGCCACCACAACCTGCTTAAAGGGAACATTGGTGACATCCCCACAGGCAAACACCCCCGCCAACCCCGTTCGGCATTCGTTATCGACCAGGATTTCTCCCTTTTCATTGGTGGTCAGGATATCGAGGAAGAGGCTGGTATTGGGCTGGATACCGATCTCCACGAAAACCCCTTCCACTGCGATGGTCCTGGTCTCCCCCGTTGCGAGCGACTTGAATTCGAGCCCTTCGACCATGGTTTCGCCGATCACCCGGGTCGGCTGGTGCAAGGTGAATATCTCCACCTTGTCGGATCTCAGAACCTTGTCCCGATAGACCGGGTCTCCGGTAAGCGGGGTAAGCGAGATGAGATGAATCCGGCGAGCAATGCCGATGAGATCGATAACCGCCCCGAGGGCTGAATTTCCACCGCCCACCACAGCCACATCGGCATCGGCAAACAACGGTGCATCACAGGTCGAGCAATAGGACAGGCCTTTCCCGATGAGCTCCCGTTCACCGGGAATGTTGAGCGGTCGATGGCGACCTCCGGTGGCAATGATCAGGGTCTTGCCCAGGTAGGTCTTGCCATCGCTGGTGACGACCCGCTTGCTTCGCCCGATCAGATCCACGGCGCTGACCTCCACCCCGATGACCTTTTCCACGTTGAACTTCTTGACGTGACTCTCGAACTTGGTCACGAGTTCCGCCGCATTGACCTGGCTGAAGCCGAGATAGTTTTCCACATCGCTGGTCCATGCGATCTGGCCGCCCACGTCGGTACTGATGATGAGGGTTTTGAGCAGCTTCCGGATGGTGTAGATAGCCGCGCTCAAACCTGCCGGACCAGCACCGATGATGATTGCGTCATAAACTAACGAGGTTGGCTGCCCTCCGCTCAATCCCAACAACTCGGCAAGCCGGCCGGTGAGTTCCAGGTCAACGAGGTCGGCATAGCCGCCAACAGCCTCATCACCAATCAGGATTTGAGGGAGCGAACTACTTCCGGTCCGGTTCTTCAACTCCTCCCTGGTCTTCGATCCCAGTGGCGCCGGAATCTCCTCAAAGCCGATATCCCTTGCTCGCAGAAACTCTCGTACTTTCTCGCAGAAAGGGCAGTTGTCGGTACTGTACAGGACTACTTCCATGGGGTGATATCCTCGTAGCGGTCAGGAGAGGGGGAGCATCCGCAGGGCGTGAGAGAGCCTCCTCAGTAAAATCCCACAGCTTTTCAGGACCGATCAGGCCCCGCCAAAGCCTTTTCCACCGCGCCCCGATCGAAGCCAATGATGACCTCATCGTCAACCGCAATCACCGGGACACTGCGGGCTCCTCCGGAGATTCTTTTCATCTCCTTGAAAGCCTCCGCATCCTTGGTCACATCAATCGCTTCAAAAGCGATGCCCTGTTCCGTGAAGTACTCCTTGGCCTGAGAACAGTAACCGCAGCTCGGTGAGGTGAAAATCTTCACCTTTTTTGTCATCGTCCCTTCCCTCCCGCATAAGCACCTGCCGGCCCAGCCTCAAGACTGGACCGACAGGTGTTTTTGCCGAGGGCGGAAAGCCCTCGGCAAAAAGTGGGTCAAAACCCGCATGGCCTTACTTGCGGCCAATCCGCTTCAACTCGAGCGAGAGTCGCCGCAGGTGTTCCTGTTCTTCCTTCACCAGCGAGCCGATGAGGGCCTTACCCTGCGCCCCTTCGGTGGCATCCTGCATGGTAAGGAAGAAGATCACGGAATCCTTCTCGAATTCCACTGCCATTTTCAGGGCATCCGTAGCCTTCTGGATCTTGCCAAGCTGCGCCTCCACCCCATCACTGGAAATGAAAACATGCTGGTCCGCCATCATCTTGAGGTAGAGATCGAGCTCATGGTCAGGGTCAAAGACGCCACCGGAAGCGGTGGTGACAGGAAGCTGACTCTTGAGGGCGGTGAACTTCTCCTTGTGCTTGATCTCCTCCAGGGCAAGCTCTGCAAAAAGCTTCTGGACCTCGGGATCCTTGATGATCTCCCGACTCCGGTCATAGAACCGTTTGCCGTTTTCCTCAATCTTTATTGCGATATCAAATACTTCAGCAGCATTAAAATTGAACATCATCTACTGAACTCCTTCTCAGCTCCCTGGCCTATTCCTTCTCAAAGTCGTCCTTCGACGCCCCGCAAACCGGGCAGGTCCAATCATCGGGTAAATCCTCGAACTTGGTCCCGGCGGCAATGCTGTTATCGGGGTCGCCCTTCTGAGGGTCATACACATAACCACACACCTGACACACGTACCGATCCATTGTTTTGTCTCCTCTTGTTAGACAGTTAGAATTCCATCCTCTGCCCGGTTGGGGCCTCCAGATTCCTCCGCACTACCACCCCAACCGCACCCAGTTTCGAGTGAACAGTTTCAAGTCGCTTTCTTCTGCCGGCCCCATATCCGCCTGAGACGGAGGGCATTGCTCACCACGGATACGGAACTCATAGCCATAGCCGCGGCCGCAAACATGGGGTTGAGAAGAATGCCAAAGAAAGGATAAAGAGCACCGGCAGCAACGGGAATTCCGAGAGAATTGTAGAAGAAAGCCCAGAAGAGGTTCTGCTTGATCACTCGCATGGTCAGGGTCGAAAGCCGGATCGACGAGGCTACCAGGCGCAAGTCATCGCGCATGAGCGTGATGTCGCTGGCCTCCATCGCCACATCGGTCCCCGCCCCCATGGCTATGCCCACATCCGCCGTGGTGAGGGCGGGAGCATCGTTGATGCCGTCCCCAACCATGGCCACGATCTTGCCCTCGGCCTGCAACTGCCTGATGGCGCCGGCCTTTTCCTGAGGGAGGACGTCCGCCATGATCCGCGCGATTCCGAGTTCCCCGGCGATGGACTGTGCCGTTTCGAGACGATCGCCCGTGATCATGCCGACTTCCAGTTGCATGGCCCGCAACTGCGCTACCGCCTCGCGGGCGGATTCTCTCAGCGCATCCGCAAGCACCATAACGCCTGCAAGTTCATTCTCCACAGCCACATAAACACAGGTCTTCCCGAAAGAAAACTGTTTTCTGATGATTTCCTCCCGTGTTTTGGGTGAAATGCCCCGTTCTTCCAGCAGCTTCAGATTTCCCACCAGCACCCGCTTGCCCTGCACGGTGCCGGACGCTCCCAAGCCTGGCAGAGCCTCGAAGTCACGCACTTCCTCGAGGACCATTCCCGCTTCCTCGGCCTTGGCGACAATGGCCCGGCCCAAAGGATGTTCCGAGAGGGTTTCCAGGGAAGCCGCCATTTTCATAATTTCATCACGACCCATCGCCCCCACCTCGAGCACCTCCGTCACTTCAGGAGCTCCTCGAGTGAGGGTGCCGGTTTTATCAAAAATCACCGTGGTCAGCGCACAAGCCCGCTCCAGACTCTCCCCCCCCTTGATCAGGATGCCCTGCTCGGCCCCGAGCCCCGTCCCCACCATGACCGCGGTGGGCGTGGCCAGCCCCATGGCGCAGGGACAGGCAATGATCAACACGGAAACGAAGTTTAACAGCGCCCGACTGAAGCTCGGGTCGGGAACCGCAAAATACCAGACGGCGAAAGTCAGCCCGGCGATCACCATCACTACCGGAACAAAGATGGACGCCACCTTATCGGCGAACCGCTGGATAGGAGCCTTTGAACCCTGGGCTTCCTCCACCAGCCGGATGATCTGGCCCAGGGCGGTTTCCGACCCCACGCGGGTGGCTCTAAAAGTGAAACTGCCGCTGACATTGATGGTCCCTGCAAAGACTTCGCTCGCAGCTTCCTTGGCGACCGGCAGGCTCTCTCCGGTGAGCATCGACTCATCCACCGCGGAATGCCCGTCAACCACCACGCCATCGGTAGGGATTCTTTCGCCGGGACGAATCACCATCAGATCGCCCCAGATGACCTCCGCCACCGGTACTTCGACTTCGCTGCCGTTGCGGATCACGTGGGCGGTGGCCGGGGTCAGCTTCATGAGCCGCTTGATGGCCTGCGAGGTCTTCCCGCGAGCTCTGGCTTCCAGCAATCGTCCGAGCAGCACCAGGGTGACGATCATCGCCGCCCCGTCATAGTAAAGGTGCAAGGCGTGGCCGGATTCGCTGAAGAAGGCGGGCCAAACGGTTGCCAGGGTCGAATAGAGGTAGGCCGAGAGCGCACCCAGAGCCACCAGAGTGTTCATGTCCGAAGTTTTCTGGCGGGCCGCTTTGATGGCACCAACGATAAACCGCTTTCCCACCCAGAAGACCACCGGCGTGGTGAGAATAAAGAGCGCAGTGTGCATCACCGGGATGGGCACCTCGCGAAGCAGAGGAAACCATTCCTTCATGCTCCCCGTCATGATCAGGACGCTCAAAACCGCGCCCACCAAAACCTTGCTCTTGAGTTCCCGGATTTCCTTCTCTCGGGCAGCTTCGATGGGGTCTTCCCCAACATCTTTCCAAACGCCCAGGTATTCGTAGCCGGCGTCCTCGATGACGGCTCTCAAAGCGTCGAGGCTGACAAGGTGGGAATCGTGCACGACCGTAGCTCGCGAGGAGGCCAGATTCACGGTGGCGGCCCCCACCCCGGGGATCGCCCCCAAAGCCTGTTCGACGCGCCTCACGCAGGCCGCGCAACTCATGCCGCCGATAAGGAGAGTTGTTTTATTATGAATAACCTTCTTAGCCAAGCTCGAACCCGGCTTTCTTGATCCCTTCCTGCAACAACTCCAGAGCGACCGGTTTCACTTCCTCAAAAGTCGCCTCACCCCTGTCCAGATTAACCTGAACGGCCTCGATGCCATCGATCTCACCGAGCGCTTTGGTGACCGCCTTGACACAGTGCTGGCAGGACATTCCCTTGATTTTAATGGTCTTCATGATGGCAAGCTCCTCTCACCCACGCGGTCAAAATAAACACCACGAAACACCCCCGCCAATTCAACCCTCGGATTCTACCTGGGTAGCGGAAATTGCCTTCTTCCAGAAAATCATCATCCCCTGTTTGCCGAAGGTCGCCTGAGCGAGCTCCCACCCTCTTTGCCCGTGCTCATTCAAGATCTCTTCAAGTTTGCCGATCTGCTCCGAGGGCACTTCCTTCAGCTCGCAGCTGCCCTCTTCAGAACAGAAATAGACGACTTCCTTAAAAGATTCCGCCGCATGCATCGTGATCTGATACTTGAATTGCGTCATAGCCATCCTTTTCTTTTATCCACGAAGTCACACGAACACACACGAAGGATTCTGAGATTTAGCCCTTCTGTCCTTTCTTGGTGTTCCTTCGTGTGTCTTCGTGGATGGTTCTTTTCGCTTTTAGTCCCCAGCCTAGGTACTGATCGCACCCCCTCACGTGAAACCGGAACCCGCTGTGCAGGCATAGCAGTGATCCGAGACCGCAACCGGCGATCCGGGAGGAGGCGCGCCGGGAGCCTCGGAAACATGGAGCTTTTGTCCGCCCAGAAACAGTCCTCCGGCTTGATTGAAATCACAGTCAAAGAGATAACCATCCCAGGAGACGGATACCAGGGTCCGGCACATGAGACCTGCCACCGTGCAGGGATTGAAACGGTCGGCAAGCTTTTTCAGGTAGGCTTCTAAATTGCCTGAAGCCGTCAGCCAGTGGCGGAATCTCCCCAGGGGCACATTAGCCAGGGTATAAAGATCGTTAAAAACGACTCCCCACTTTTTTTGCAGATCCTGTCGGAACTTCTTCTCGGCCTGACTCTGTGACACCGGCATGAAAGCCCCTGCGGGGTTGGTTACCAGATGGAGTTCAAGACCCGACCCGGCATGGCCGTACCCCATGGCATTGAGCCTTCCCAGGGCCTCGATGCTCGTGGCAAAAACCCCTTGTCCGCGTTGCGCTTCCGTCTGGGCGGCGCTGAGCGAAGGCAGCGAAGCAACAATCACAACCCGGCTTTCCCGGCAAAGTTCCAGGAGGGAATCCTGCCGTTCGGCCACCAGGACGCTGAGGTTGGAACGCAGCAGGATGCGAGGAATATGGTCGGTAAGCATCCCTATCAAATCCTTCAGATGCGGATTCAGTTCGGGCGCTCCTCCTGTGATATCAACCGATCTTAAAGGCCCCTCGCCGTGCAAAATCCACCACCTGGTGCATGGTCTCCACGCTCATGCTCTCCCGGCGCTCGGGGCCTGCTTCCAGGTGGCAGTGGCGGCAGCTTTGATTGCAGACCAAACCTACATTGATCTGCAGGGTGTGCGTCTCCCCGCGGACCAAATCGATACCGTGCCCTTTCAAAGTCGTCGCAAAAGGCCCCACAGCCATGGCAGCTCTTCTCACTCTTTCTCGATGGGAAACGTGAGGCCGGCTCCAAACCAGCCGATAATGATGACCATTGGGGTAAGCGCGAGGATCAGGAGGAAGTAGAGGAGATTCAGTCCGGAAAAGGAATGCAGCACCTCAGGCGACTGGAAGCCGCCAGACAAAGGCAATCACGGCGGTAACCAGGAGGACGAGAGAAATGATAATCTTGATTTTGACCGGAGTTATGGGCCTGGCCATATAGTTCAGCCACCACGTATAGAGCCCCGTCAGGATCACCACGGGCATAAACAGCAAACCGGCGCCAAGACAGTGCAGGGCGGTGGTCCCGAAGGACTCGATCCCCGTAATAAGCTGCAGGATGGTGAAGAGGGTGGCGGAAAGCATAAAGACGATGGGGAAATGGACCGTCATGGGATGCGGATGCCGCCGCAGCATGGGGAATCTCTGCAGGAGCCGGGTGAGCGTTTCCGGCAGGGACTGCGCGGAAATCTCCTGTTTTTTTACGACACCGACCTGGGGATACCTGTCGAACACCTCGAGGCCGTGCGGAGCCCCACCGAAATCCGTGGTGAGGTCCGTTCCGGCATGGTGGCGTTTCATGTGAAGGCCGCCCTTCCAGAGCTTGCTTCCACTGACATCGAAAACCCGGCCCTGGTGGACAATGTATACAGGTTTTCCATCCTTACCGTCGTACTCGGACAGTGCTTCAATCTCGAATTCTCTCATCAGTGCTATCTCCCGGTTGCCTTCGCTTGAGTTTCCAGAAATAAACAGTGCTGAGTCCTGGGTGCTGAATGCTCTGTAATAGCTGCAATCCCGGTCTCATTTTCATCCCTGGATACCGTCATTTTGTCTCAGAGTTCCGGTGCGGGTCAAACATGAAATTGCTTTGCCACAGCCGCGGCCTCTCACCAAGCCTTAGAAAACTGCTGATCGAAGGAGGTTTTGTCAAGGATCGATGGTGCCGATACTTCCAGGAGCTCGCCCACAGGCAGTTTTTTTCGACGGGAACACCGTGGGAGGGGCTTTCGGTCCGATCTTGCCAGGATGCCTCTTCGTGTCCTTCGTGCTCTTCGTGGTGGAAGAAAGAGTCCGCTTTTTGAACAACTTCTAAGGAGCAGCGGACTGGTTGTGCAGCAGGTTGAGGAGGGCAGCACCATGATGCCCGAACACCGGATGGCGGCAGGCAGCGAGGGCTACCAGGCAACTCCCGAGAGCCCCATAGGAAAAACCCGCCAACTCCGCTGCGCACGCCAGGCTTGCATCCGCACTGAGATCAGGGTTGGGATTCACATCCAGCACCTGGAACACCCCATCGCGCAGACGCACATCGATGCGCCCGTAATCGCGGCACCCGGCGGTGGCATAGGCAGAAGCCGCCGTTGCGCAAAGAAGCTGGACCTGTTCTTCGAGCAGAGGCGCCGGAAGAAGAGTCTCGATCATTCTGTAGTGGAGCGATTCCGGGTGGAACTTGGAATCATAGGTGCAAAGCCGCTGACGCACATCCGGGAAGGCCGCAAAGTCCATTTCCGCCACGGGCAGGGGAACCAACCGTTCACGCCCCCAAAACGCAACGCGAAATTCCCGCCCATCGACAAAATCTTCCACCAGCGCCGGCTGATGCAGGTTATCGAGCACGAAGCGCACTCTTTGCTCGAGCTCGCCGCTGGTCAAAACCACCGCCTCCTGGGTGATGCCGACACTGCAATGTTCATGGACCGGCTTCACGATAGCAGGAAACCCCTCCCAGCCGTCAACCTGGGCGGTTTCATAGACGCCCCACCGGGGCGTAGGAATGGCGTTCCTGGCGAGAAGCTCCTTAACCAGCGGTTTGTTCAGGTTCAGGGCAAGCGCCTTGGAATCGGCGCCGGTAAAGGCAAAGCCGAGGGCTTCCAGCGCCCCGGCCACCAAGGCTTCACTGCGGGGAATCCCGGGCAGGCTTTCGCACCAGTTGAAAACAATGTGCTCATCGGGACTGTAAGCCGACAGTGCGTCCGCCAGCTCACCATCAACAATCGGCACGAAGCTGACCGGATGCCCCTCTTTCGCCATCGCTGCGCCAAGCCGATGAGTTTCCCGTTCGACTTCATCCCGTTCATGAGGCGCCCAGGCCGGGTCCACATTGGTGATCAACAAAACCGGCAAACCTGCCGCAAGGCTCCTCGGCGTCATGCATTCCTCCTGCGGATAGCAAACCTTGCTGTGCACTCAGTGATCAGCTGTTCACTCGCAGACTTCAACTTCGACCCCCCCGGTAATCTCGAGCAGTTGATCCACGGTGACCGGTACCGCCGAGTGTTCATTCCCGGCCGCAGCGTAAACCACCGGAAAACGGCGCATCGAACCATCAACGACCACCTTCAGCCCCTGCGGCAGGAGAAACGGGCACACGCCACCGGGCGCATAACCCGTGCAGGCGGCCACTTCTTCGGCCTCGGGAAGTCGGGCCTTGCCACTGATTCCCACCGCCTGTTTGAGCCTGGAGCCTTTGACACGCACATCCCCCGAAGTCACCACCACCACGGGGGTCCCGCCGATGATAAAGAGAATGCTCTTGGCAATCTCCCCGACGGAACATCCCACTGCCCTCGCCGCCGTCTCGGAATTGGGCGTCGGTTCCGCAAATTCCCACACCTCGATGCCTCGGCCGTGGAGAAAGCGTTTCACATCGTCAATGGTCGGCATATCGGTTCTTTCTATCTACTGGCAGTTGTGCAAGAAGTGGAATTCGAGCTATCGCAAAAATGCCTTTACCACATATCGTTCTGCCTGTCAGGATAAACCCGATGGATGGGAAAGGCCCGGCCGAGAATTGGATTGACTGGACCATCGTTCTAATGGCATGTTTTTCTTACTTAAGGAATCAAGACATATGACGACCGCTCCGGACCTGACCCAATATAATCGCCCCCTCTTGATCGGCCACCGCGGCTACCCGGCCAGATTTCCCGAAAACACCCTCGCCTCCTTCGAGGGGGCCATCCAGGCCAGGTGCGACATGGTTGAACTGGACGTCACCCTGACCAGGGACCGCAAGGTGGTGGTGATTCACGACGACACCCTGGACCGCACCACCAGCGGCAAGGGAGCGGTTAGAGCGCACACCCTTGAGGAAATCAAGCGGTTGGATGCCGGCAGCTGGTTTGATCCACGCTTTGCGACGGAGCGCGTGCCGGAACTGTTTGAGGTGATGAAGCTCACCACGGGGCGGTGCATGGTGAACATCGAAATCAAGGCAAGTGCCTTTGAGGCGGCCGACCCGACCGACGCCGTCGAGCATCAGGTGGTGAAGCTGGTGAAAACCAGCGGCGCCATGGGCCGGGTGATCGTCTCGAGCTTCGACAAGCGCATCCTCCAGCGGATCGCCGCCATGCAAGAGCCGCCCGCCATCGCCTACATCTCCGACCACGGGGCGGACCAAAGGGTCCTGGAAATGCTTCTCGCCATGAAGGCCTTTTCGTTTCATCCCCGGTTCAAGGTCCTCTCCCGCACTCAGGTGGACCTGCTCCACAGCGCCGGGATCAAGGTCTTCCCCTGGACCATCAACACCCGCCAGGAAGCCGAAAACCTCCTCGCCATGGGCGTCGACGGCCTCATCTGCAACGACCCCCTGGTGACCGGAAACCCCAAGCCCCGCTAATTCTCACGCCCATCCAAAGCCAAGAGCCTTCGCACATCGTGGAGATCGCCAGAGAAGACAGAATAATCGGTTGCCCCCCATAGGATTGCTCGATTTTCAAGTTGCTAAATATATAGAGACTTAGATAATAGAGTGGTGGTGATGATGCCCTTCAGATTCGTGGGTTCGAGCTTGGACGATCTCCGGAACTTCCCTGATGAGGCTCGCCGAGCGGCAGGGTTTGAGCTCCGTGCAGTCCAGAATGGGCTCGACCCGAGCGACTGGAAGCCAATACCGGCCATCGGTCCCGGCGCAAAAATGCGCGCTTAACCCACCCTTGTGCGCAATTCGGGCACGCGCTCCCGGAGTGGATCAGTTCTCTTTCTTGGGTGGCTCCTGGTCCGCTTTGGGTGGCTCCCCCCTGTAGTAGTCAAAATCCCCGTTAAAGGGGGCGAGAAGGGCTTTCTTTACCTGGTAGACTCTCGGGTCGCCTTCCATCTTCAGCCAGCAATTCCCGGTTGATTCGTCCACGTCCTTGCCGAAAACCAGGCGGTAGTCCTTGCCTTCGGCCGTAGCCGTGATTTTGGCCTGGGGCGAACTGAAACCGTAGTCAACCACCGAAACCGGTTCATCCAGGACCTCGACCCAGGGCAGGCGAGTGAAGATGCCCAGCACCTGTCCCAAGCGGACATTGTCGGCATACCAGGCAGGATCGTCCTGCTTGCGCCACCGGTCCCCGCCTTCTTTCAGCAGATCAAGGGCGCCCTTGCCGGCTTCGACCTTGATCCGGTCGATGGTTTCGCGGGGAAGGTCCACGATCACCTTGCTGCGCCATTCCTTGATGCCCACCCCGAACAGGGCGGGGAGTATCTGGGAGGCGGCGTAAACGGTCTGAGGATCCTTGGCCAAGACGATAAAGGTGCCCTGGCCATCCGGGGTGCGTTTGCCGGCGGCAAAATCCAACACTTCCTTCCCGGAAGAGGAGGCTTTCACTTCGATGCGATCGGGCCCGCTCTTGGCCAAACCATACTCAGCCTGCCTTTCCACCTTCTTTGACGCCGTGTCGTTCACCACCAGGATTTCCAGGGTGTTTGCGGCCGCCTTCAGCTGCCCGTCATCGGCGGGAAGCTCCCGGGGTTGGGTAAGCCACCAACGGTTGTTGCGCCTTTCCGCGGCAAAGGTGCCTTCCCGGTTCGTCACCGTAATTTTATCGATGGTGCCATCCGAACGGTATGGCAGCAAGCCCGAATAGTCCTGTTTGGACCCCCTGTCGAAAGGATCCCGCCAGACCAGCAACGCCGCAGCAACGAACACGACCAGCACCAGCAAGGCGACGATCACTTGTTTGCTCTTCATGCATGACCTCCTCTACGCAGTGCAATATCCATACGGTCGGACTACAGCCTGAAATCCCGCAGTCTCGCTTTGCGCCACCGCCACCGGGCAATGCCGAGCAAGACCAAAAGCAACGGCACCCCAATGACATTGGCATAGCGCAGGACGCTCTTGGCGGCCGGCGATATGTCGGCAAGCGGCCGGTCCGACAGCCCGCGGTTGCGGATCTTGATCAATTCAGCATCCTGAACCAGCCAGTCGACTGCGTTCATGAAGAAGATCAGATCTTCGTCGTCGGCCATGCCATCCTGAGGTGTAAAACCCGACCCCATCACCAGGATGCGGGTATCGGGGCTTTCCTTGAGCACTTTCGAGGGATCTTTGAGGTATTCGGCACCGCTGTCACCGCTTCGGCCGGCAAAAAAGCTCGAAAATCTGCCCGAAGCCACCACCACGGCATTAAACGGCCCCGACTCCGCCTGCTCGGGACGCACCTTGCGCTCCATCGGGCTAACCCCATAGGGCTCTTTTTCAGCCCAGCTCTTGTTTGAAGTCCGCGCCAGCACGGTGGCGGTCACCACGGCTTTGTTGGCGGTAACGGTCAGGGACGACATGAAGGGCATTGACAATGAGCCGATCTCTTTGGTCAGCACATGGTCCCGGTTGAAGTCGGTCAGGGCGGGAATGTAGGGGTAATTGACAAGGTTCCTGACCTGATACATCCCCTGGCGCGTTTCCAGGGTGATGCGTTTGCATTGGGGATCGACGATCAGGTTCCTTTCCGGTTTAATACCGTAAGATGCCAGAATCTCAAAGAAGCCATGATCAATCGGTTCCGCCGTGGCCAGCTGAGTCATTTCCACCTTCACCCCGTCCAGCAGCAGAGCAACAGTGCCGCCCCGCATGAGGAACTGATCCAGGTAGAAGAGATGTTCGTCGCTCCATTTCTCGGTCGGCGCCACCACGATGAGGGTGCTGACGTCGTCGGCTACTTCCTTCACCAGCTCGAAGTCATGGGTGATGACCCGGTAGGTCTTTTCCAATTCCTTTTTCACCCGCCGCATTTTCTCGTCAAGGGCCGGTTCCCCATGACCGGCGGTGAAGGCGACGGTCTTGAGCTGCTGGGCGCTCAGCCGCTTGATCATGCTGGTCAGCTCGAATTCCAGATTCTCCGTCTGCCGGATCAGGGGAATGGTCTCCTTCTTCGTCCCATAGGTCACCGCAAGGCCCATGAAGGCTTGCTTGATCCCAATCTGATCGTTCTTGATCTCCTGGATCTGCACTGGCGGAATGCCCTTGCGTGCCGCTTCGCGCTTTTTCGCTTCGTCCGTCCCCGGATCGATGAATTCGAAATCGAGGTTGCCCCCGGCATAGATGGCATATTCCTCGAGCAGGTCGCGCACATAAGCGGCGTTCTGGTTGTAGGGGGAGGGCAGATCCCTGGTGAAGAACGCCTGCACTTTGACCGGATCCTCCAGGCGCTTGAGCACACTGCGGGTGGCATCGGAGAGGCGGTATTGGCTGTTGCCGGTGAGGTCAAGGCGCATGGGCGGCAGCTGCGCAACGATTACATTGACACAGATCAGGATGAGCGTAACCACAACCAGGAACACGCCCGTCGTCAGGGTGGCGGTGTATTTTCTCCTCATGCTGGACTCCTCCCCGCTATCGCCAGTCTTCGCGCTGGATGGCGTAGATGGAATAGATGATGAACGCGGCCACGAACGACAGGTAGAAAACCACGTCTCTCAGATCGATCACACCCCGGGCAATGTTGTGAAAATGGTAGTCCACCGAAAGGTATTCAAAGACCGTCGAGAGCCCTCCGGGAAGGAACACCAGGATCTTGTCGATGATGAAAAAGACGAAGCAAATGGCAAGACCGAGAATGAAGGCCACGATCTGATTGCTGGTAAGACTGGTGCAGAACATCCCCACGGCGAGATAGGCCGCCCCCATGAGGAGCGCTCCCAGATAGCCGCCCCACACCGGTCCCCAGTCCAGCGCACCGACGCTCGCCACGGTGAGCGCGTAAGGAAGCGTCAACAGCAGAGCCACCCCGAGCAGCGCCTCCGCCGCCAGGAATTTGCCGAGAATGATTTCGGCGTGGCCGATGGGCAGGGTCATCAGGAGCGAGATGGTTTTGGTTTTGCGCTCTTCGGCAATCAAGCGCATGGTGATGGCCGGAGCGAAGAAAATGAAGAGCACGGGAATCAGAGCGAACAAGGGACGCATGCTGGCCTGCCCCACGAGGAAGAACTGCTGAAAAAAGAGCCAGCCGGAAAACAGGAGAAACACCGTGATCACGATGTAAGCAATGGGGGAATTGAAAAACGACTGAAATTCCCTTTTGAACACCGTCAGAATATTTCCGAGCACATTCATGACAACACCTCGAATCGCGATCGCATCAGTTCAGGGTCAACTTGCGGAAGACGTCTTCCAGGCTGATCTGTTCGGTCCTCATCTCCAGAATCACCCAATTGCGGGCCACCGCGAGATGGAACAACGAGGGCCTGATATCCTTCCCTTTCGCCGCCTCGACGATGAAGCGCCCCTCTTCCAAGGTCCTGACCCGGGACACCCCATCGATCCCTTGCAACGCCTCGACACCCTCCTCAGCACCCACCTCGAGAAAGGTAATGTGCACGATATTTTCGCTGCGTTCCCTGGCCAGCAGTTCTTCAGGCGAGCCGTCCGCCACCAGTTTGCCCTCGGAGATGATGATCACCCGTCCACAGGTCGCCTGAACTTCCGAGAGGATATGGGAACTCACGATGACGGTTTTTTCCTTGCCGATGTCCTTGATCAGATTCCGAATTTCTACGATCTGGTTGGGATCGAGGTCCGAGGTGGGTTCATCCAGAATCAGGATATCGGGATTGTGAATCAGAGCCTGCGCCAATCCGACGCGCTGCTTGTAACCGCTCGAAAGGGTGCCGATGGACTGGGTAATCACCTTCTCGATGCTGCACCGTTCGGCCACCTCCTTGATCTTATCCCGGCGGCTGGCGGCGGGGATCCGGCGAATATCGGCAATGAAGTGAAGGTAATCGAGCACCACCATATCCTCATACAGCGGGATATCCTGGGGCATGTAGCCGATGCGTCGGCGAATCGCCTGAATGTTTTGGGCCGCATCCAGATCCGCCACCTTTACCGCCCCGCCGGTGGGCGTGAGATACCCGGTCAGCATCTTGATGGTCGTGCTCTTACCGGCCCCGTTGGGTCCCAGAAGGCCGACCACCTCACCTTCGCGAATCTCAAAGGAGAGGTCTTTGACCGCCTGAATGGGTCCGAAAGATTTGGATAAGTTCAATGCCTCGATCATCGTGACCTTCTCCAGTTTCCAGGGTCTGGCAATTAGTACAACAGATTCAATGAGATACTTTGGAACAGCGAGCTGAATTAACAGAATTTTTCATGCGTGTCAATCCTCCCTGCGACTCAGTCTGCCCCCATGCCCCTCGCTCGCCGACGGCATTGAATAGCCTGGCTCGGCTTGTGGTCTCTCATCATCAAGGGTTTTCTTTTGGTCGGGAGTCTGATAATAAAGAGGACCTGACTCTTCTTATATTGTGCTGGATTGCCGCTCCCAGTTCTTTCTTACCTACCATCTCTGCTGCGGTTGTGCTTGGGTCTCTT
Source organism: uncultured delta proteobacterium (assembly GCA_963783775.1). GTDB lineage: Bacteria > Desulfobacterota > Syntrophobacteria > Syntrophobacterales > Syntrophobacteraceae > JADGQM01. Next base: position 331,379 of record CAWAOR010000004.1, read on the forward strand.
TCTTACAACGTAACACAAATGGGTGTCCCATACTCACCCGTCATACCCGCGAAGGCCGGTATCCAGGCTTTTCTTCTGGATTGCCGCCAATAACATGCGGGAATGACGTCCTCGGGTTATGGTCACTTTATTCTGTGGTCCTTTACTTTGAGTACCGCGCCAGGCGGCTGAGTCCTTATTGAGAACAATTGTGCCGGAATCAAAGGGGTAGACCATGACAAAGACAAGGTTCGTGTACTGTTGTTCGGGGGCGTTAATCCTCGCGAGTTTAGTGCTTCTGCCGTGGGGTTTTGGAAGTGCCTCAGCGCAGCCTTCCATCAACTCCACCAGTCAGAATCGCGGCGATCTGCCCGTCGATCCGGTCTCCCTTAAGCCGCGCGTCAGTCTCAAAGATTTCCGGATTCTGGCCGCCAATGACCTCGGGATGCACTGTGGCGACCTGGATTATCGGGTAGCGGCCATTTTGCCTCCTTTTAACGTGGTTCACTCCCAGGTCATCATCAGGGATCCCGGACCGAGAATCCTTACGGGCAATGAGGCGAATGTCTTTTACTCGGCAGCGTCAAACCCGAAAGACCCCGCCCTTCAAAGGCCCCCGGTGGCCCCGATCTACAAGACGAACTTCTGGGATCAAAACCCACGCACCGGCAACACGCTCGCCTTCGATGCCTACGACTCCTTCTATCCTCCCGGCATCCTGCCTGCCTTTCCGCTCACTTTCGACATCGGACTCCCGGCACCGGATCTGGAAAGGCTCTACCTGGGAGATGGGCAGCTCGCGGCCGATCAGCAGGCCATGCCGAGTGTCAAGCAAATCAGCCCTGCATCCAGCAATCCTTATGTCGCGAACATGCTTCAGCAGTTTCAGCGATTCAATACCGATTTTCCGTTTTTCACGGCTTATTCCTTTGGTTATACGTTACTCGACCGCAAGTGGTTTGCGGCTGACGGAATCCCCATCACCCCCTTCGATGACTCCGGCAGGAGGAATTCCTATCCGCTTCTGCGCATCCAGGCCCAGGACAAGAACGGGACCCTCACCGGCATCCAGGGCCAGGTGCTCGCATCCGTTGATACCGTGGTGCCGGTGTCAGCTGAAGCCGATTGTTACCGGTGTCACACCTCTTCCATCGATGGCGGAAACGGGCAGGCAGCGTGCCTCCCGGGTCTGGACGGCAACTGCCCCAGACAAGGCTCGCCCACAAACCGCTCGGGGGTAGCTTTTACGGTGGCAAGAGCCGACCAGGATACGGCCGCGGTGCCTCTTGCCGCGAGCAAGGAGTGGGCGGCCGACTGGAATATTTTGCGACTGCATGATGCCAAGCACAAGACCACCCTGGCTGCCGCCACTCCGGTCGCCTGCCAGAAATGCCACTACTCACCGGCTCTGGACCTGGCTCACCTCGGACCGGTCGGACCGGGCGCGAGTGCCAACGGCAAGGAACAGACCATACACCGCTCCAATTCCAGAGTCATTCACACCTTCCATGGAAACCTGGATCTTTTTAAAGTCACCATGCCCAAGCCGAACAGCCCCAGCAGAACCAATCCCAAGACCGGGAAACCCACGATAAACGCCAAGGTTACGCAAATCCTGAACCAGACCTGCTATCAGTGCCATCCCGGCCGGGATACGAACTGTTTGCGCGGAGCCATGTTCGGCGGGGGTTTGGTGTGCCAGGACTGCCATGGAAACATGAAGAACGTGGGCAATGATTTTTCCGCAAAATTCCCGACGGTGCCTTTTCCAACCGGCGTCGACTCCCAAAAGCGCATTCCCTGGGCCAGTGAGCCGGGGTGTCAGTCCTGCCATACGGGAGATGTCCTGACCACTATCGCCAAGTCCGACCCCAACGTCATCCCCGCCAAGGACGGCATTCGTCTCCTCCAGGCCTATCGAACCAACGACGCTACGGTCACTCCCATTTCCTCGCCCACCAGCCGCTTTGCTGAAAACCAGGTCGATGGCAAGCGGGTCCTTTATCGCCTCAGCAAAGACAACCACGCCGGGATCTTCTGCCAGGGCTGCCACGGCAGTACTCATGCGGAATGGCCGGTCAAGCCCGCCTCGGGAACAGTCATTGCCAATGACAACCAGCCGGCCATTCAACTGCAGGGACACGCCGGGAAGATCATCGAGTGCAATACCTGCCATCTTGCCGGGACGCTTCCCCTTTCTCTGGGGGGGCCTCATGGCCTGCATCCCATCGAAGCACGCTGGGTAGGAGGTCACGAAGACTTCTTGGAAAGCCACTCAAAGAGCACCTGCCAAACCTGTCATGGGCTCAAGGGCGAGGGAACGGTGCTGGCCAAAGCTGCCGCCGCTCGGAGTTTTTCGGTAGAGGAAGGAACGGTGAAAATCGCCAAAGGCCAGCTCGTGGGATGCGGCCTTTGCCACAGCAATCCCATTGGCAATTAGGCGTTTCCGGAGAGTGCCCCGCCTCATCCCCAGGGGTGGGGATATGCGTAATATGCACCCAGCAGCCTTTTAGTTCTCCGAGCCTTTCCAACGCCAGTTGAGCGGCTTGGTCGTGGCACTGATGCTCAATGCTATTAGGATTTCCTGGAGATCCAGGCTCACGCCTTCTCGCCCAGCACTTCCTGTTTAAACGACTGATGGATTGCGTAATGTTGGGAGGAAGCAGATTGATCTTGGCAGGCACCTCGGCCAGGTGCTCATTCCATGTCTCCGACTCTTCTATTTGATTCTTGCTGATCATTCTATGCATTTCTATGGTTTCAATCTGATGATCTAAAATCAGTCAGATCCAGGATCTTCCATGGAGCGATCTTGTCTTTTTCTTAGACGAACAACCACAAAGATGTAGTAAGCGAAGAGAAAGGGCAGCGTGGCAAAAGACTCCTGGAAATGACCCTCAAAGAGCTGCCATGTGGCGTACCCCACGATGAGCAACACAAATATGACTTGAATCCATGCAGTGATTATTTTCATCGTTTTCGTGAAAACCTAAACAAGAGTTTCAATTCATCGCTCTCCGGCGTCGTCGGCATTGCTTATAGCCGCAATTTTCTTATTCTTGCCTGACCGCTTATGGTATGCTACCCATCCTGGGAATAATGGTCATGCCGTTTTTACCACCTCGCTTTATTAATGAAATTTTTTGTCTCAAATCCCAAAATCCAGGAGTTGGAGATGCTCAAAAGGTCCATCCGCAGTTTTCGAACTTCGCCGAGACATTGGTCGATTCTGGCCGCCCCCCTCACCCTCCTCATCCTGCTGATTTTCCTGGGCGCAAGGCTAGCCCCGGCGGAGTCCTTGCCCTTGCCCGAGCCCCCGTTTAAGGGGAAAATCGGCAAGACCTATAAAGACTCGGTGCCGGATTTCCCCAAGCCGGTGCAGGCCCCCAAGGACGCCCCCAACATCGTGCTCGTCATCCTCGACGATGTGGGTTTCGGCCATGCCAGTACCTTTGGCGGTCCCATTCCCACCCCCACTTTGGACCGCCTGGCCCAAAACGGGTTGCGTTACAATCAGTTGCACACTACCGCGATCTGCTCCCCCACCCGGGCCGCGCTCCTCACCGGCCGCAACCACCACTCGGTGGGAGTGGGGAACATCATGGAGTTCGCCACCGGCTATCCGGGCTACAACGCCATGATGCCCAAGAGTGCGGCCACCATTGCCGAGATCCTCAGGCAGCACGGCTTCAACACCGCGGCCTTCGGCAAATGGCACCTGGCGCCGGGCCGGGAGACCAGCTCCCTGGGACCCTTCGACCGCTGGCCCACGGGCCAAGGGTTTGAGTATTATTACGGGTTCCTGGCTGCGGAGACCAATCAGTTTTATCCGGCCCTCTTCGAGAATAAAAACCCTATTTCCCCTCCGGCCACCCCGGAGGAGGGCTATATCCTGAATACAGACTTGGCCAACCACGCCATCAGTTGGCTCCACTACCAGAATTCGGTAACCCCGGACAAACCCTTCTTCATCTACTACGCGCCTGGTGCCTGCCATGCGCCGCACCACGCGCCCAAGGAGTGGATCGATAAGCTAAAAGGCAAATTCGATCAGGGCTGGGATGAGGTACGGGAGGAGACCTTCACACGCCAGAAGCAGTCAGGCGTGATTCCACCCAACACCAAGTTGACCCCCCGGCCCCCGGAAATCCCGGCCTGGGACACCCTGACCTCCGACCAGAAGCGCCTGTTTGCTCACATGCAGGAGGCCTTTGCCGGCTACCTGGCCCACACCGACCATGAGATCGGTCGGGTGGTGGAGGCCGTCCGCGCCATGGGCAAACTGGACAACACCATGGTCGTCTATATCGTGGGCGACAACGGCCCCAGCGCCGAGGGCACCGTGCAGGGCACACTGAACGAAGTGGCCACGGCGGGCAATGGGATTATCGAACCCCTGGAATTGATGCTCAAGCGCTATGACGAAATCGGCGGTCCCAACACGGTGGGGCACTACCCGGTGGGCTGGGCCTGGGCCGGTTCCTCACCCCTGAAGTGGGTCAAGCAGGTGGCCTCCCACTTTGGCGGCACCCGCAACCCCATGGTCATATCCTGGCCCCGGGGGATCGCGGAGAAAGGGGGCTTGAGGCCCCAATTCCACCACGTCATCGACCTTACGCCCACCATCCTGGAGGTGACTGGCATCCAGGCGCCCACTATGGTTAACGGGGTCAAACAGATGCCCATTGAGGGTGTCAGCCTGGCTTATACCTTCGATCGGGCCGCGGCCCAGGCAAAGAGCCGCCATCTCACCCAGTATTTCGAGATGTTGGGCAACCGGGGCATATATCACGACGCCTGGATGGCCTCCGCCCGCCACGGCCGCCTGCCCTGGCAGACCATGGGCCACTCCACCGGTGATTTCGACCAAGACCAATGGGAGCTTTACCACGTCTCCGAGGATTTCAGCCAGGCCGATGACCTGGCCGCGCAATACCCCCGGAAGGTCAAAGAGTTGCAGGCGCTTTTCTTGAAGGAGGCCAAAAAGTATAACGTCTTGCCCTTGGACGACCGCTTTGCGGAACGGGTCCTTGAGGCCAAGAAAACGCTGGCTTCGTCCCGCCGCTCGTTCATCTACTATCCCGGCACCATTCGGGTGAACGCGGAGTTGGCCCCGGATATCTTCAACAAATCATACAGCATCTCCGCGCAAGTTGAGAACCCTGACGGCAAGGCCGAAGGGGTGCTGGTTACCCAGGGCGGCAAGTTCGGCGGTTACGCCTTGTTCGTCCAGAACGGTAAACCCACCTTCGTCTACAACTGGGGGGACAGCACCCGCTACACCATCACCAGCGCAGAGCCCCTGTCCTCCGGCAAATCCGCCATTCGCTTCGACTTCGCTTGGGACGGCGGCAAACCGGGAGCGGGGGGCACCGGCACCCTGTTTATCAACGACAAGAAAACGGGGGAAGGCCGACTGGAGCACACCATGATGACGGGGTTCTCCTTTGACGAGACTTTCGACGTGGGGGAAGACACCGGCGCGCCCGCGGCGGATTACCGGATTCCCTTCCGTTTCACCGGCAGGCTGGAGAAGGTGACTTTTGATTTGGAATAATCTTTGCGCTCGAGAAGGCTGGACCAGCCAAAAACTTCACCAGCATGGCTGACAACATATACCTCATAATTGGCTTTGCCGATGGTCAGGCGAACCATCCCCTCAATGAGCGTATAGAAATAGTCCGTCTCCTCGCCCTCACGGAAAATAGAATCTCCCTTGTTGTAGTGTTCTTTGGTTGCTATCCACATAAATTCATTTATAAAAAGCATATCTGTACCCCACAATAGATCTCCCTGGTCGATCAGCATGATTCCTCCTTTGTGTGAATGGGTGCGAAAATCTTTATGCCTCTGTTAAGGGGATCACCAAATGATACACACCACCCTCCAGTTCGGATTGGACCGGAAGGCCCGGTTTCGCAGCCGACCTTGCGCTGGTTGGCGGCAAGATCTCATGCTGACAAAGGCAAACATTGATCCGAATCGATACCCAAACATAAACGATGATCCACCTACATGAGAAGTGCTGCTCAAGAACCTCCCACTCATAATGAGTGCGGATCGATTCTTTCCTGCAACGATTTTCGGGCTTACTCCCAATACCTTGACAAATGCTTATGAGGCGGTATCATTGTGAAAATATTCGTTCTACCGGAGGGGCAAATGATCAATTACAAGAGTTACCGCAAGTTCGTGGCTTTGAAGAACGGGTCCCGGGTGATGTTTCGCTTCCTTAACGAACAGGACCGGGACGGTCTCATTCAGATGTTCCAGGAAACTCCCGACGAAGACATCCGCTTTCTCAAGCAGAACGTAAAGGATCTGGCCCTCATCAACTATTGGGTAGACCACATCAATTATCAGAGAGTACTTCCGCTAGTAGCCGTTGAATTGGAAAACAACCGGTTCATCGCGGACGCCACCCTTCACCGGGGTAAACATGCGGCCAGGCACATTGGGGAAGTCCGCATCTTCATCTCTCGGCCCTTTCGCAACCTTGGCCTGGGGTCCCTGATGATCGACGAACTCATTAGCCTAGCCCCCAAAATGGAGCTGCAGTGGCTGAAAGCTGAGATCGTCGCCGAACATACGAAGACGATCAAGGCCTTTCGGGGAAAAGGGTTCGAAGTCCGGACCACTCTGGACGACTACTTTATTCGCAAAGACGGCATGACTCATGACGTGGCTCTGATGCTGCGACCGGTCCTGAAGCGGGAGGAAACGGAGTTCTAGGCGGAGAGGACAGACTTGAATGTCCTGAAATGAAAAAGTAATGCATTAGATCGGGACTGTGCCATCACCCTACTATTATCGATTTGAAGGATATACAATGAAGACAACGGATGGTGGGGCTGGCAACTCACCGGGGCTGAACAGCCTTTGCCAAAGGGAGCACGGCCCTGCACCGCCTGTCTGCACATCACAAGAATTATTACGTTACTCAAGCATTTCTTTCCCTCCAGAGAACTGCTCATGGAGACAGCCGACTACCACCTCGACCTTCCCCCCCTACGGTAGTCCTCCCAGTCCGGATGCTGGTTCGGCTTTCGATATTGTCGACGCCTCAGTATCTTCGTTTTCGATTTCACTAAGTTTGAGAACTCAAAGAGCAATTAGATCGGATGCTGCTATTGGCTCAGCAATTCGCCCCCGGCGTCTAATTGACACTTGCCGCACCGCCGCCACCTTCCAATTACTTCAAGTCAAAGGATGCGACCGTTGCTAAGTCGCCACTTCCTGCACGACGCACTAGCCAGCCATGACGTACGTACTGGAAGAGATCATGGATTTCACCTTGTCGCACCGCGGCGGAAACCATCGAGACTTTTCATATCTATAAGACATGCCGATAGCCACCGACGCCCACTCGGAACAACCAACCTAAGCTGGAAGTATTCATAAAGCTCCCCCCGCTCTTGCTCGTAAAGCCGAGCTTCACGTTCTAAAGAGGACAACAGAGACCACCCCCACCATCCATCAAAATTGACTCTATCTTAACAGTCCAGCAAACTTAATGGTGGAAGCCATTTATTCATGATACGCTCTATATATGGACTTTCTGTAATGTTTTCGGTCATATAATGTCAAACGGCTAGTTTGCATCAGCTGAATCCGAAAGCAAATCAATAGACTGAATGGGGGATCTTCCCTTTGCAGTTAGTCACCATGCTGATATTCTCATCTCGTCTATGTTTTTATCCGCTCTGATGCGAGTGACATTAGGTCTCTGGGGTTTCTTGTCATGGGCGCCTCAGATGCACAATAACCGAGGCAGCGGCCTGTAACGCGAGGGATCTGAGAATGAGGTTGGAACACGGCTGGGACCTTCTAGGAATCTTTAAGGCAGGCTCATTGACCATGTTTTCGATCCTTTTGATCACGGTTATGGGAGGAGCCCTTCTTCCCGTAGCAGGCGATTTTCTGACCGACATGCTCCTGTGGTTTATCCTATCTCTCGCGCTGGCCACGGCTTACGTTCGTGCTGCCTATGGCTACCAGCGTCGCCTGGCAGCGCACAAATGTGAGACCGTCCATGCTCTCGCGGTGCTCTCTGGGGTCGCTTACGAAGTTCTGGCTTTATTAGGAGGAGGGTTCTTCGGCGTCTTGGGAGCCTCCCTGGCCTGGGACGAATACCGCAAAGCCGGCGCGTTTGCAGGCCATGCGCCGTTGATGACCGGGATCGCAATCATTGGGTTGGGTGCCTGTGCTGTATCACTTGTCAAGTTCGGACGCTATCTGCGCACCGACATGAAGATAGAGGACCCTGACCCTCGCTGATTCAGGTTGGCCGATCTGTCCAAAATTTGTCTTCCGCGTGTTCCTCGTTTTCAGACCTCCAGTGGTCGAGTGAAAAGCAAGGGAACGGAAGAGACGGAAAACCTCATTACGGTCCAACGCAACCGAACAGACAGTAGGGCCATGAAAAATTAAGGCAGGAAGCCTATCGATAAGGATCGGGCGGCAAAAGAACTGGGCGATGAGAGAACCAAAGCGCTAGACGAAGCTCCAGGGAGGCGGTGAGATTCAATATCAGCAGATTCAATGTTTGGTCTGCTGACATGCCGCTCTTCCGGCATGACTCGGCGTATAGCAGCAACCTGAAGCACGGGCAGCCTTTCGGACCGAAGATTCTTTACCGCTTTTGGAAAAGGGCCTGCGCCAAGACCGGGCTTCACTATGTGAACATCAGCCAGAATGAACTGCTCCGAGGATACGCCATCCGGGGTGGAACCCATGAGGAACACGCCAAAAGGAAAGCCCCTCGTGTAAGGGGCTGCTTTTGCTTAACTTTGAGTCGGGACGACTGGATTTGAACCAGCGACCTCTGCGTCCCGAACGCAGCGCTCTACCAAGCTGAGCCACGTCCCGACCGATTTGCTCAGCCTTTTAGCAGAAATCCCCGCCCCTGTCCACGATTTTCACTCGCCCGCCACTTGCGCCTCTTGCCCTCCTTCCTTCCATATGTTTGAATCCTGCCGATGAATTGACTATCATTCGCTTCCGAAGGAGGAAGCACCCAACTCATGGAAGAGCGCATGCCGTCGCAACAGCCTGCCGAGCAACCGGGAATACCGGCCGAGGAACCCCAGGCTCTTGCCTCCAAGATGGCGGCAATGCCCCATCTGCCGGGGGTCTACCTGTTCAAGGACGGGGATGGCGCCATTCTCTATGTGGGAAAAGCCAACGACCTGCGAAAGCGCATCAGCAGCTATCTGCGCCACTCGGCTTCGGGGGATGTCAAGACTCGAGTATTTCTGGGCAAAGCCACCGATATCGAATACTTGGTCACCTCGGGCGAAAAGGAAGCCCTGCTTCTGGAAGCAAGCTTCATCAAAAAGCACCGGCCCCGGTACAACGTCATCCTCCGCGACGACAAGAACTATCCGGCATTACGCATCGACCCCCGGGAGCCCTTTCCGCGGATCGAGGTAGTGCGCCGCTTTCAAAAGGACAAAGCCTTCTACTTCGGTCCCTACCCTTCCGCCCATGCGGTGCGCGAAACCTTGAAGCTCCTCGAAACCCTGTTCCCTCTGCGGCATTGCCGGGGCAAGCGGTTGATCCCCAGGGAAAGACCGTGCCTCAACCACGCTCTGGGCCGCTGCCTCGGGGCCTGCGCCGGCAAGGTTACCCAGGAACAATATCAAAAGGCCGCCCATGAAGTGATTCTTTTCCTTCAGGGAAAGACCGACGCGCTTCAGCGCCAATTCGGCAACGCATGCAGGAGGCCGCCGATGCCATGGATTTTGAGCAGGCCGCCCGGTATCGGGACCGCCTGCAAGGAATCGCCGCGGTTCTCGAGAAGCAAAGGATCGTCTCCGACCGCTTTCACAACCAGGACGTACTCGGGATTCATCAGGACGACGGCCGAACCGTGCTCATCATCCTCTTCATCCGCCAGGGAGTGTTGATCGGGAAGCAGGATTTCGACCTGAAAGAAGCTCAGGGAGAAAAAGATGAGCTTCTCCAATCATTCATTCAGCAGTACTACCGGGAAGGACGCTTCATCCCGGATGAACTCATTGTCCCCGTACCCCTGGAGGATGCAGATACCCTGGAAGAATTTCTCACCGAAAGGAAAGCCAGGCGCGTTCGGATTGTACCGGCCAGACGGGGAGAACGCCGCCGGCTCCTCGATTTTGCCCAAAGCAATGCTCAAGAACGGTTCAGCATGGTCCGGAAACATGAGCATCGGAATGCGAACATCCTCCGGGGACTTCAGCGCCTGTTGAAACTCCCGAGGTCTCCCGACCGGATGGCCTGTGTCGATATTTCCAACATTCAGGGGCTCCATGCGGTCGGGGCGGTGGTTGTTTTCGACAAGGGTCAACCGGACAAGGAATCCTACCGCCATTACCGCCTCGAGGGCGAAACGCAACCCGATGATCCGGCCATGATGGCAGAAGTACTGGAAAGACTTTTCAGGAATGAGCCCGACCTGGCCTTGAAGCTGGATCTGCTGGTGTTGGACGGCGGCAAAGGACAACTGAATCGGGTGATCCGCCTTTTTGAGAAGCTGGAAATGGCCGCCGGCGTGCCCGTGATTGCCCTGGCCAAAGAGCGCGAGGGTGACCGGGGTGCTAAAGGTCGGGGACTCTACGAAAAGATCTACGTTCCAGGCCGGAAAAACCCGCTCTTCCTCTCCCATGCTCCGGATGTCCTGCACCTTCTCCAAAGGCTGCGGGATGAAGCGCATCGCTTTGCCATATCGCATTATAAGCAGATTCACGGCCGCGAACTGCTTGCTTCAGCCCTGGACGCCATCCCGGGCGTAGGCCCAAAGCGCAAACAGACCCTCCTCCAACATTTCGAAAGCATGGAAGCACTGCAACATGCCAGCCGGGAGGAACTCCAGAAGATCCCCGGGATTTCCCCCAAACTGGCAGCGATGATTGTGGAAGGGATGGGTAATGAGTTACCCGTGATGAGTGACGAGTGATGAGCATAGGGCATTGGTAGCACTTAGAAACTATCTCAAAATTCGCTTAGGCCGTCACCCCCGCGAAGCCTGGGACCCAGGAATACCCTAAGAAACTGGATTTCCGCCTTCGTGGAAATGACGATCAACGAAGTCGCATGCATTTCGAGATAGCCTCTTAGCCCGAACGATATTTGCACTGGGTACTCAGTCAACTCGCTCATCACTCGCCACTTGTCACTCGTCACTCTCAACCGGAATCCGTTTGAGCAGGCGCGTGCCAATGGCTCTCAGATCCGGGTCTTCGAGGGTCTTCAGCATGGTTTTTTCCTCTGGTGTGAGGGGACGGAGTGGGGGATTTTCTTTTTCTTCACGCGGTAAGTCCTGGCCGATCCGGACTGATCCGGATGTGGGAGCGAGGGATTCAGTTGTGGCGCGGTATGCTCGACAACTCGCCCACGCGCACCACGATCTTTTCCACCAGGGATTCTGCACGTCCTCTGTTGATCTTCGCAAGAACGGCTCTTTGAGCAGCTCCAGGTGATATTTCCACACGGAATCATGGGCGGTAACCGTCAGCACTTTTTTCTTGAGCGATTGCGGCTGACAGTATCGAGCCGTGCTCTCTCCGACCAACTCCTGCCAGTCTCCTAGGGGGTTCGTGGAAAAAGCCGGATGCGTTTGATGAACGCCCCCACCACCTGCCCGACCATCGCCCCTTGAACTTTGCCCGGTCGGATTCCGGCCCGCGGCTTCCGGCGCTTCGCTTCGAAGCGCCCCACAGTCTAATCCTCGACGATTAGATTCATTACCGCTTCTTGCTCTCGGATTCCCTGCTCGGAACGATATACTCCTCCAGATGTTTCAGCCTCGGCGTGCAGTTCCTGAAAATTCTTCTGCAGCATTTCCAGCACAATCGGGGTATCGCTGCTCTGAAAAGGCAACCGCGTAAGGAACCGGTCATAGAAGAGGGCATCCACTCCGGAAAGGTAGAAGCTCTCAAGGCGTCTGAGCAGTCCCGCCGCCACGCTGAAGGCAATGGTAAGAAAAACCACCTGAAAGAGCGGGAAGAGCCCATTGAAGACCAGACCCGAACAACTCCTGGAAGTCCTTTTGACCGGACAGGGCGGGTTGGAGGACCTGATAGAGGAGCCAGACGGTTTGCACCGTTCCCGCCAGGGGCAGAAGCCGCAGCAGCCACCGGAAGGGGGTCCAGGAACTCCACAGGATTTCCCAGTCCATCTCCGCCAGACGCCGTTCTTTTTCCGACAACCGCCCGGAGGAAAGCGTTTTCCCGGGATTGGTGAGGAGCACCCTGAGGCGCCGAAAGGGATGAAAAAGGAACTGCAGAAAAGGATTGTCGCGTCTTCTCCAGGAGAAGAGCTTCCGGGAAGATAGGCGCGGGCGTGTTTGGAGGATGGGCCTGGGTGCGCTGGGAACCCGCATCCAACCTGATGTGCGGCGGCCAGGAAGCCTTTGACGGCGTACTTGCCCGCATACTGGATGAACAAGCCCAGAAAACGCCCCATCAGGAAGAGGAACAGCGCCCACACGAGAAAAAGCATCAGCTTGCCAAGTGGGATCTATGCTGATCCAGCGCAGATTGAGCCAAAAATCGAGGGACTTCATCACTTCCGGCTGGATGGTGCGGGGCGCGGGGATACCGGCATGAGATGCCGGCAAATGGTCCGGCACCATCAGGTAGGCTATGCCGAGACAAGCGAGAAAAAACAGAAACCACAGGAGCCTCTCAGTGGCTTCATAGCGTCTCAGCCCGTATTCCATCGAGTCAATCCTGTTCCTTCAGGGTTACCCGCTACCGACTGGCTTTCCGCGCAAATTCCTCGCGGGTGAGTTCACGGGCAATGATCATGCGGCGCACCTCACTGGTGCCGGCCCCGATTTCATACAGTTTGGCATCTCGCCAGAGCTTTTGCACCGGGAACTCCAGGCAGTAGCCGTAACCGCCATGAATTTGCACACCCTGGTCGCACACCCAGGTCGCCGTTTCAGCAGCCAGCAGAATGGCAGAAGCCGCCAGTTTCGTCAGCTCCGTTCCTTTCCCTCCACGGGGCGCAGCCTGGGCCATCACCGCCGCTCGATAGACCAGCAGTCGCGCAGCCTCGGTGCGTGCATACATATCGGCGAGTTTTTGCTGAATCATCTGGAAACTGGCAATGGACTTGCCGAACTGTTCCCGTTCCACGGCATAGCGGATGGAGTAATCGAGGGCCTGCTGGGCCATGCCCAGTGAACCTCCGGCAAGAACGATCCGCTCGATATCCAGCCCGCTGGTCACCACGTTGACGCCCATGTTCTCATGGCCCACAAGATTTTCCGCCGGCACTTCGCAATCCTGAAAGACCAGCTCCGCCGTAGGCGAACCCCTCATGCCGCATTTTCGCAGCTTGCGGCTCACCGAAAAACCCGGAAAGTCCTTTTCGACGATAAAGGCACTTATGCCCTTGGCGCCCCGTTCCGGGGCGCTTTTGGCATAGACCAGCAGGGTATCTGCAATCGGTCCGTTGGTGATGAACATCTTGGTGCCATTCAGGATGTATGTGTCACCCTTCTTCACGGCCCGGGTCTTGAGGCTCATGGCATCCGAACCAGCCCCCGGTTCGGTCAACGCCAGTGCTCCAATCTTTTCGCCGGCCACCAGAGGAGGCAGATACTTCTCCTTCAACGCTTTGTTGCCGTTCTTGTAGATGTTATTGGCACAGAGGTTGGAGTGAGCGCCGTAGGACATGGCAAGAGCCGGGCAAATACGGCTCATTTCCTCAATGGCAAGGGTCTGCATGAGGATATCCCCGTCCAAACCGCCGTATTCCTCACTGATGGTAATCCCCAGGATGCCAATTTCGGCACATTTCTTAAAAAAATCAGGTGGAAACCAATCCTCTTCATCGATCTTTTCCTGCAAGGGCCCCAATTCGTTGACAGCCCATTTATAGACGGTTTCCTTGATCATGCGTTGTTCGTCGGTCAGCTGGAAGTCCATTTAACTCTCCATCGTAAGCGTCAGATCTTACAAGATTTTCTCCGGCCCATGTTATTCGTGCTCTCAGGCATCCGCTTGAAAGAAGCAACCTCAGCGAAATAGCAGCTTTTCCGGATAATCACAAATGGAAAACGGAGAAGCGGGGGAATGACGGACAGGGCAGTTGCGACATCTTCTCAACAGGCTGCAAAAGGCGCTCCTCTTCGGTCACCGGGGCAGCCCCATGCGCTCCTCGACCGCCCGGTCGAGCATGGCCGACAATCCCCCACGCTCCTCTGGAGCGAACCCGAACGCCTCCCGCCAGAGGTCTCCTCCTTCCATGCAAAGATAGACGGGCAAGCCGGGATCTATGGCCCGTATCCGCTCCACCATGAAACGGTAGAGATCGACTCGAATATCCCGGAAATAGCGCATCTTCCCATCCAACCCCCGGATAAACTCGCCGCCGAGGATACGACTGCCCGGGTGGCGGGTGGCAATGATCGGTTTGAGGTCCGGCATGAAGCGCAAAGCGCCAAGGCTCACCCAGACTACCCGTTGTGGATCGACCGCGGAGAACAGCCGGTCGATCACCGCACCATAGCCCTCGCGCCAGTTTGCATGGTCAATCATGGGGTCGAAATGAAAGGCCAGCGGGTAACCCCATGCAGCGCAGCGCCGGGCGGCATCGAGACGCTCGTCGAGCGAAGCCGCAAGGGGTTCTTCGCGGCGCACGACCTTCTCAGCATTGAGCGACCAGGCCACAATGGTATGCCCACCGTGGTCGAGCTCCTTTAGATTTTCGATAAAATGCGTCTTGGTCTTGAGTTCCAGGACGGCGTTGGGTTGGCGGGCAAAGAACGGGACCAGTTCCCGTGTGAAGGCGGTCCACGGATCGAAGAGCAGGGAATCCGTGAATTCCCCGGTCCCGATCCGATAGAGCGTTTCAGGATGAGAGCTGAGTTCCTCGGTGAGTTCCCTGAAAAGATCTTCGACGTTGCCGAAAAGCCTCGGATTGGGCTGGTTGAGATAGGCCTGCAGAATACAGTAGGTGCAGCCCAGGGTGCATTGCACGCCAAAGTTGAGGATGCGATATCCGCAGCAATGATAGTGGCGAGTCCCCGGGCAAGACTTCAAGAAGCGACCACGAAAGCGAACGACTTCAAGCACATCCGGTTCCGGAACCCGACTCTCCGGGAGGCGTTCAACCACCTCAAAGGCGGCGTCCGACAAATGGTGCTTCAGTGAGGCAACAATCGGACTTGCCTCCACCTTCTCTTCGATGATGATCTTACCAGGGGGTTTTGTGCGCATGGTAAGTGGAGAACAAACCTCTTCGGTTGGTGGATGACAAAAGTAGGGTGGATTCCCTGCCCATGGACGTTTCAACCTGATTTCATGAGGGTCACGAGGGTCGGCGAGGGGACGCCCCGTTTTACCTTTTCCAGCAGGTTCTGAAGCTCGTCGGGGCGCGAAAAAGTGATCTCCAGGCGCCAGTCCTCACCCTCGAAGGCCGGGGGAGGCAGAAGGCGAACCCTGCTGGGAAGCGGGAGGGTTTTCACCTCGCGGGCAAACCGCTCCTCTCTTTGACTCAGTGCTGGGGAACCGCCACCGGGTCAGGAGTTCCCGCAAACGCTGAGTCTTCTGGCGGTGATTCAACTGCTGATCCTTGAGGATGGCCTGAAGTTCCGGCTCGCCCAGCACGGCCAGCCGCGGTTGCTCGCGTCTGAGGGCGATCTCGCCTATGCGGTCGCTGATTTCCAGCTGAATACTGGCGCTGCATCTCAGTTTAGCCAGAAGAGCCAGCATCTCGGCGCGTTCTTTGTCTCCCCAGTGGACCAAGCCCAGGGCGGCCCGCTCACAGAGGGCTTCCCCGGCCACCGCTCGGAGGAGCTCTTCTCCAGCCTCGGCCAGTCGGCGCCAGTGGTCGATGACCTCGGTTCGCGGAGCAAGCCCCAGAGCCGGCAGAAGTCGGTCAAAGAGGTATTGCGGGGGCAGCACGGCCGCGGCTTTGGCAATGAGCTGAGCCTTTTCGGCGGCATTCAGGGGCGGACCGCTGAGTTTGCCTTCCGATCGGAGCAGCCACAGGTGATCGTAGCCGCAGGGAGGAGGAAACACGCGACAGGGAATGCGCTCGAGACCCTTTTCCCAAGCCCACTGCAGCCGTTTGAAGCCGTCCACCACAACATAGCTGCCGTCTTCCCGGGACCAAATCCAGGGCGGGTAGAGCATTCCGGCGCGGGCGAGAGAAGCTCGCAGAGGATCGTCCGGGAACCAGCTGCGGATGGCGAAGCGATCATCCTCCCAGTCCAGCGCGTCGCGGTCGATGGCGGCAACGGAGACAGGCATTTCACCCATCGAGGCTTTTGCCGGTCAGTCGTTCCAGAGCTTCCAGGTAGCGGGCGCGGGTATTGGCCACCACCTCCGAGGGGAGTTCCGGGGCTGGGTCGGTAACCTTCCACCCGGACTTTATCAGGTAATCGCGCAAGTACTGCTTGTCAAAACTCTCGGGACTGATTCCCACCTGGTAGCGGTCGGCCGGCCAGAAGCGGCTCGAATCCGGCGTCAACACCTCATCCACAAGCATCAGACGGCCATCGACCAGGCCGAATTCAAACTTGGTGTCTGCCAGCAGGATGCCGCGGTCGCGTGCGTAACCCGCCCCTTTGCTGTAAATCTTCAGACTCGCCTCACGCACCCGCGTGGCCACCTCCTCGCCTACCGTTCGCGCCATTTGGGCGAACGGAATATTCTCATCGTGCTGCCCCAGAGCAGCTTTGGTCGAAGGGGTAAAGATGGGCTCGGGCAGCTTCATCGCTTCCTTCAGATCAGGCGGCAGGGCGACACCACACACCTGCCCGCTCTGCTGGTAATCCTTCCAGCCGGAGCCGGAAAGATAACCCCTCACGATGCACTCAATCGGCAGCACCGCAGCTTTGCGAACCCGCATGCTCCTCCCCCTAAGTTCGTTGACGAAGGGCTGACACGCAGCGGGATAGGTCCGGGGATCGGTGCTGATGAGATGATGGGCGACGATGTCACTGAGGAATTGCAGCCAAAACACCGAGAGCTGCGTGAGAATGATGCCCTTATCAGGGATGGGGGTGGGCATGATCACATCAAAAGCGGAGATGCGGTCCGTAGCCACAATGAGGAGCGAATCGTCCAGGTCGTATAGTTCCCGGACCTTGCCGCGGGAATGTAATTTGAGCCCCGGGAAATGGGTTTCATAAACAGGTTGAAGACTCATCTTTTCCTCCGAGTCCGGTCCAGTGGGCCAGATTGAGCAGTTCCCAGGGGGCCGGTCTACAGCCCCCTTCGCAGCCACATCTCGGGCCCTTGACCACAGAAGCAAGTTCTCAAAAGCTCTGGAACGTCATGCCTGCGAGAGCAGTCATCGAGGAAAGGGTTGACCCTTTCTCGTTCCATCTGTTATCTTTAGCCTCCTCTGGATATCGAGTATTTCTGGGGAGATGTCAAAGCAAAATCAAGGGACCGTGAGGGAAAGCCAGGATGAAGCAGGCAACGGAATCATCAAAAACCTCGCTGCAGGGCATTGCTTCGCTGTTTGACGATTTCGAACGTAAGGAATTATTCAAAAAATACCTCTTCTTTCTCGGGTGGATGGAAGTATTCATCTTCGCCGCCTGCTGGATTTACCACCTCGGCAACGGCACTCCGGAGCAGCACGGACTCGTATCCCTCTCCTTCCCCTGGAATGCCTACTTCCTGGTTGCCTTTCTGGCTCCGGTAGCCATCACCTTCCTGCTTGGCGTGGTCATTGTGGGATTCAATCGATACTTCTCCGAACCCGAGCAGCCCGGTGAAATCCCCATCTCATCGAAGATCGAGGGGATGCAGCCGGAGGAGACAGGGCGCCTCGCCAGTCTGCACCGCATGGTGAGCTGGATACAGAAGCTGCCGTTCCTGGGGTTGCTGGTGCTGCTGGCGCTCTCGGTGGCGTTTCTTTACAGACTTGGCGACATCCTGGCCTTCCTCGGCAATGTCGGTGAAAAAACCGTCTCGATCATTCTCTTCTCCGCCATTGGCCTCGTGGCAATTGTCTCGGTATTCCTTCTCATCCTGATTTTCCTGAACTTCCACCTCAGGAAGAAATCCATGGACTATCAGTATCGCAGTGAAGTGGCCGAACGCTTTGGTCTGGTCATCCTCGATGACGCTACCGTGCTCAACAGTGAGGGAAAACTGCTCGTATCCGGAAAGAAGGCAAGGCATGCGTTGCCTCCACTCCCAGCCAAAACTGGCGGCAACAGCCAACATAGCCCGTCTTCCGCCGGGGTCCTGCCACGCCCGGCTGACCCCGAAACCACATGAAGCGGGTGCACCCTTTTCAACGACGGGTGCTCCAATACATCCATCAAGAACAACTCATTGCCGGCACCGATTCGATCCTTGTCGCAGTCTCGGGCGGGCCCGATTCGGTGGCCCTCCTCCATGTTCTCGTGGCGCTCCAGGAATTCTGCGGCATCAGTCAAATTGCCGTCCTGCACTTTGATCACCAACTCCGGGGAGCGGCTTCGGCCGCGGACAAGGTCTTCGTGGAAACCCTTGCCGCCACCTTTGGCATCCCCTTTCACGCCGCCTCCGAAGATGTGCACTCACACCGCCGGCAGCATCGGATCTCCCTCGAAATGGCCGCCCGCGTCTGCCGGCAAACCTTTTTCAGAGAAGCACTGATCCAGTTTGGCGCAAACGCCGTCGCTCTTGGCCACACCGCCAACGATCAGGCCGAAGAAGTCCTGCTGAGGCTGTTTCGAGGAACCGGCCCGGCGGGCATGGCGGGGATGCTCCCCAAAACGGCTGACAACCTGATTCGGCCCCTCCTGTGTGTAACCCGCAAGGAAATCCTGGCCTACCTTGGCGACCAGCACCTCACTTTTCACGAGGACTCCTCAAACCTTGATCCGGCCCACCAGAGGAATGCCATTCGCCATGGGTTATTTCCTCTTCTCGAAAAACACTTCCACCCCCGGGTGGTGGAGGTGCTTTGCCGCCACACACGACTGGCCAATGAGGAAGAAGCGCTCTGGGGTGAGCTTCTTGCGAACCACTGGCAAGCTCTTTGCGTCACGGAAACGGCCTCCCGCACAACCCTGGATGGTCAACGCCTGCGCCACCTGCACCCGGCTCTGCAACGGCGGCTATTGCGGCTGGCCATCCAACGCTTGCAGGGAAACCTCCAGGGAATCTATGGCAGGCACCTCGAAGCGCTCTGCAAATTGGTGGCCCATGGCACACCGCACCGCTCGATCCAATTGCCGCGCGGACTCAGGGCAATGCTTGAGGGAGGATTCCTGGTCCTATCGGCAGAAACCCGTGAATCCCCTCCTCCGGCAGGACCGGAATTCACGCTGACCATGACCAGGCCTGGCCACTATCGGTTTTCGTCCTTCGCGCTTTCCCTCATCATCCGGGACCCGCCAGGCGCTGCCGACACCCGTCCCTTTCCGAACGCTCACCACATAGCCTGGCTGGATGCCGACAGGATTAAGTGGCCGCTGTATTTAAGATCCTGGCAGGAAGGGGATCGCTTTTGCCCTCTAGGGCTTGGGGGAACCAAGAAATTGCAGGATTTCTTTGTGGACGTGAAGGTTCCCTTGGGGGAACGCCGCCGCGTGCCGCTCCTTTGCGATCAGGAAAAGATCTGCTGGGTCCTGGGCTACCGTTTGGACGACCGGGTAAAGGTGACTCCTCAAACCAGGCAGATCCTTACCATCGAAAAATCCATGGCACCCTGAAGCCTGCCCCAATCGCACCCCGGGGACTCCCCCCTCTTCACAGGCTACCCATCACTCGTCACTCATCCATATAGGGCAGCCCCTCAAGAGAAGGCTGAAGTTTTTCTGAGAGCTGAATCAGAGTTGTGTGGAGGTCTTCTTGAGGACAGATGAGGACTTCGCCCGTTTTCCGGATTTTGATTTCCACCTTATTATCTTTCAGCAGTTTCTGACTGACCACCACTCTCATAGGAAACCCCAGAAGATCTGCATCCTTAAGCTTCACTCCCGCCGACTCATCCCGGTCATCATAGAGGACCTCATAGCGGCCGTTCATGCTTTGATAAAGCCTTTCGGCAGCGGCAAGCACCTCGGGGCTCTTGCCGATAGCCACCACAACGATCTGAAAGGGAGCGATGGTGATGGGAAAGATCATCCCGGCGTCGTCGTGCCAGCGTTCCACCACTGACGCCATAAGGCGTTCCACGCCAATGCCGTAGCAGCCCATGACGACCCGCTGCTGTTCCCCGGAGGCGTCGAGGTAGGTCACATCCATGGTGTCGGGCGCCGTATATTTGGTCCCCAGCTTGAAGGTATGACCCAGCTCGATGCCTCGCCCGATGCGCAAGGAACCCTGCCGGCACTTGGCGCAGACATCCCCCTCCCGAACTTCGGCAAGATCGGTCTTTTCCTCTATGGGGAAGTCTCGTCCGGCGCAGACATTCTGGAAATGAGCATCGTTTGCGTTGGCCCCGGCGACAAATACGTCCCCTTCTTCCACGGAGGTGTCCAGGATCAGCCGCACCCCTTTGGTGCCAACCGGAGAGAGAAAGCCGGCATGGAAGGCCCTGGAAGCAAGAAGCTCTTCCGACGCGAGGTCGACATGAACTGCCTGCAAGTGGTTGGCCAGTTTGGTAGCCGAAATCGTGTAATCGCCGCGAGTCACCGCCAGGACCAGTTCGCCATCGGCCTCATAGGCGACGGTCTTGAGAAAACTGGCTTCCCCGGTGTCGAAGAAGCGCATCAGGTCGGCGATGGTCTTGACTCCAGGAGTGGGAACTCGCGTCATCGGCGGAGGCAGGGCATTTTGTTTCGTCAGGCTCTGCTTCACGCCCTCTGCCTTTTCCGTATTCGCACGATAGTCGCAATGGGTGCATACCACAAAACGGTCTTCGCCGTTGGGCGATTCGAGCATGAATTCATGGGAACCGGTTCCACCCATGATCCCGGAATCGGCTTGGATGGGGATGCTTTCCACGCCGCACCGGGCAAAAATTCGCAAATAGGCATTGAAAATTTTGGGGTAATAGGCATCGAGATCGGCAAAATCCCGGTGAAAACTGTAAGCATCTTTCATGAAGAACTCGCGAATCCGCAGCAATCCGCCTCGCGGACGGGCTTCGTCGCGGATCTTGGTCTGAATGTGGTAGAGCATCACCGGGAGGTCCCGGTAGGAGCGGAGGAAATGCTTGGCAATGTCGGTCACGGTTTCTTCGTTGGTCATGGCCAGGACGAATTCCCGGTCTTTGCGGTCCTTGAGGCGGATCAGCTCCGCCCCGATATCATAATAACGTTTGGTCTTCTTCCAGAGTTCCGCCGGGTTGAGCACCGGCATGGTGATCTCGATCCCGGCAATGCCGTTCAGTTCTTCCCGAATGATATTTTTGACTTTTTCCGCGACGCGATGTCCCAGCGGCAGCAGGGAATAAACCCCCGCGGCAACAGGATAAATATAACAGCCTCTGAGAAGAAAAATATGAGACGGTGTTTCAGCCTCTTTGGGGACTTCAAAAAGGGTGTGTATAAAGTAAGAGGAATAGCGCATCGTTACTGACCTCCCCGGCTTTCATGCAAAGTGTCTTGTTAAGTTCCTTCAGCTCGTACACAAGCAGTTCGATACTATCACGGCTCCAGCTCAATTCTCAACCGCTTATCTGATTTCACTGTGGCAAAGGAACGCATAAAAAAAGCGTTTTCGCACGCTTGCTATTTAACTTAGAAAAAGCGAGAATGCCGCCCGACAGGTTCTCCTCAAGCGGATTTGCAGACTCGCAGTAACAACAGGGCACAAACGGTGGAAAAGACCATGTAGATGGCATGACCTTTGCTAACATTTTTACTCTGCCCAGACAGGGAATGATCGATCCCATCCCATGCGAGCAGAGGAAAGACGATGTACATGAGTCCTCGCTACATAACACTGCTGGTCGTTTTTCTGAGCGTCTTCGGCGCCGGCCTGAATGCGGTGAGAGCGGTTCCTATCACGGCGCTGCCCCAAGAGCAGGCAACGCCTCCCGGCTTTTATCCTGCCCTGTCCGAGACGGCGAAAGCCACCCCGAGAGCCAACATCCCCGAGGGACCCGTACACATGTTTATAAGGTACGGAGAGCGCAGCCGCTTCGAGTTGTTCTTTCTCGATGTCCAATACGACTATGATGTGGTCGATTTCGAATTCTATGATGCCTGGTGCCTCGAGAAAGACAAGAAAATCCGCACCAACGCCCTGCACCAAGTGAGACTGTATAATGTTTATGATACGGACCTTCCTCCGGAATTCAAAGCCATGCCGTGGAACCAGATCAATTATATCATCAATCACAAGGAGGAATCGAAAACGGTAACCCAGGATGCAATTTGGTACCTTGCCGACAAACACAGAATGCCCGTCAGCCCTGAGGCCATGAGGCTCATCGAGAAGGCAGAGCGGCAGGGTAAGGACTTCCAGCCGGGAGAAGGCGAGCTCCTGGCAATCCTATGCCGCGCAGAGGGCAAACAACCGGTGTTCATCGAATTTCGGCTCCCAGCAGCGGAGGTTGTTGCGGCCTTTCCCGTCTCTTACGAACTGCCGACCTTGGCGCCAGAGGTTGCATGGCTCCCGCCCTGGCTCCCCCTGGCTCTCCTCCCTATGGTCCCCCCATTTTTCCTCACCGACGGTTCTTCAGAGCCACCCTTGGAACCCCTCCCACCAGACATCATCTCGGGCATCATCCCGGGCATCATCCCGGGCATCATCCGGGCATCACCCCGGGCATCACCCCGTACACCATCCCGCCCGCCCCCATAAATGACTCTCCCGGGCCGATTCCGGAACCTGCGAGCGTGCTCCTGATCGGAAGCGGATTGGCCGGCATTTATGTCTCGCGTAGGATCCTGAAAAGGAGAGTGTGAGAGAGTCTCAACAGGGCAGAGGGACAAGGGGTGGACCGATCCGAACAGCCCCTCTGATAAACGATTCCGCATTCTTTGGTGCCGGTCAGGCCTCCTCATGCTGTCTTGACAGCGCTATGCTCCTTCTTTAAATTGTTAGGTGATTGTTCGCCATAGTCTATGGTGTAGAGCACTACGGAGAATCATCTGAGCATTGGGGGGAATCAGTGGCACAGATAGAGAAAAATCCAATCGTTAACCAGCTTAATGCGATGAAGCAGCGTATGGATGTGCTCTATTCCAAGAGTTTCGCCGAGGCACAAGAAGCACCCACGGTAGATCCGCCGGGCTCCTACAGGCCCCCGGTGGATATCTGGGATACCGGTAAAGAATGGCTCATCTTTGTCGATCTCCCTGGTGTGGGGCACACAGAGGTTGACGTTGAGTTTGTGGAAGGCAGACTGCTCATCCGCGGGCAGCGCAAGACCGCACCCATCCTGGAAGAGGGTAAAGCAATCCAGGTTGAACGCCCGCATGGGGCTTTTTCACGCACCTTTATCCTGCCCGCTGATATCCGGGCGGAAACCATCAAGGCAGAACTCAAGCGCGGAGTCTTGAGGGTGAGTATTTTCAAAGCCCCGGGGCTCTCAGCCGCCCCGCAGAAGGTTCAGGTGCGTGTGTGTTGATTGAGGACACTCCCATGTCAAAGTGGCAGCAGGGCTTTGCAGTGATAGTATCGCCTGTGGGAGGAGGCAGTTTCCGGATCGTTGATCATGGGCCGACGTTTACTTGATTGAATAAAATAGGGAGGTTTATCTGAGTATGAGCAGCAGAATAAGAACAACCCTTTTGTTGACGCTCTTGACTCTCTTGATCGTCTGGATGGGTGGCCATTTTGGTGGCCAGAGCGGCATGATCATAGCGTTCCTTCTTGCTGTGGTCATGAATGTGGGCAGCTACTGGTTCTCGGACAAGATCGTGCTCGCCATGTACCGCGCCCAGCCGCTGGAGGAAAGCCAGGCCCCGGGACTCTTCAACATGGTGCGCGAGCTGGCGGCCCAGGCGCAGCTTCCCATGCCCCGCATTTACATGCTCCCCGAAGAGACACCCAATGCTTTTGCCACCGGGCGCAATCCCGAGCATGCTGTGGTCGCCGTCACCGAAGGCCTGTGGCGGTTGCTGACCCCGGATGAGATGCGTGGGGTCCTGGCGCATGAAATGTCCCACATCAAGAATCGCGACATCCTGGTCAGCTCCATTGCCGCGACCCTGGCGGGGGTGGTGATGCTCCTGGCCAACATGGCAAGGTGGGGAGCGATTTTTGGAGGAATCGGCGGCAGGGATGATGAAGAAGGGGGCGGAAGCGGCATCCTGGCTTTCCTCGTTACGGCCATTCTGGCGCCCTTGGCGGCGACGCTCATTCAGCTCGCCATTTCGAGGTCTCGAGAATATCTCGCCGATGAAACGGGAGCGCAAATCTCTCATCGGCCCGAGTCCCTGGCGCGGGCTCTCGAGAAACTGGACATGGCATCCCGGCGTATTCCTATGGTAGATGCGCAACCGGCCACCGCCCATATGTTTATCGTCAATCCGCTGACCGGAAGAAGCTTTGCCAGTCTCTTCAGCACTCACCCCCCCACTGAGGAGCGTATCCGGCGTTTGCGTGCCATGCAGCCCCGCTGACCTGGAGCAAACTCTGCGGCGAATGATGGGGAAAGCAGACCCCCCCCTTTCCCCATATTACCCCTCCTTTGACATCCCCCTGCAGGGCAGCAGAAAGCTTCCTCGGCATCCCTGTGGGTCCGCTCCCAGCTCATCCGCCGCCAATTTGTCTTTGACATCAACCGCTTTTTTCATTACAGGTACCACCGTATAGATGTGCTGGTTTTCACGCCCGGTTGGCAAGGTTCCAGACTTTCACAGCCTTCAGGCCCCTTTCCGGTCAAAGGGCCAAAGCAGCTAGAAAGAGAATTCGATTATGGCAAATATCGTTATTGTCGGCACTCAGTGGGGAGATGAAGGAAAAGGCAAGGTTGTTGACCTGCTCACCGAAAAGGCTGACTGTGTGGTGCGGTTCCAGGGCGGTAACAACGCCGGTCATACACTCGTGGTAAACGACCGGAAATTCATCTTTCACCTCATCCCTTCAGGAATTCTTCATGCGGGAAAAACGTGTCTCATCGGAAATGGCGTAGTCGTCGATCCCGGTGTGCTCATTGATGAAATGGATCAGCTGCAGGACCAGGACTTCGCGGTAACCCCGGATAATCTCGTTCTCAGCAGCTGCGCCCATGTCATCATGCCCTACCACCGGGCCATGGACGCCGCCAGGGAAAAGAAAAAAGGCAAGACCAAGATCGGCACCACCGGACGGGGCATTGGGCCCTGCTATGAAGACAAGGCTGGACGCAACGGCATCCGCATCCACGACCTGTTCGACCGTGGAACCTTCGTCGAGAAGCTCCACCGGAATCTAGAGGAAAAGAATTTTATCCTTCAGCACTTTTTCGAAGAACCACCACTGGCCGCCGCCGCCATTGAGGAAGAATATCTGGCCTACGGCGCGAGGCTCGCTCCTTACGCCAAGGATGTCTCCGTCTTCCTCCATGAAATGGACCAAAACGGCAGGAACATCCTCTTCGAGGGGGCCCAGGGAACCCATCTTGACATCGACCATGGCACCTATCCCTATGTCACCTCATCCAACACGGTTGCCGGCAACGCCTGTTGCGGCGGGGGAATTGGCCCTACGCGTATTCACAAGGTTTTCGGGGTGGCCAAAGCCTACACCACCCGGGTGGGGGGGGGCCCGTTTCCCACGGAACTCCTGGGCGATACCGGAATCAGGATCCGGGAAATCGGCGGCGAATTCGGGTCCACTACCGGCCGCCCCCGCCGCTGCGGATGGCTCGACCTGGTAGTGCTTAAAACGGCGATCAGACTCAATGGCCTCTCAGGACTGGTCATCACGAAACTGGATGTGCTTACCGGCATTCCCGTGCTCAAGGCGGCCACCGTGTACCGTTGCGGTTCCACCCAGCGCGTCACGCTGCCTCCGGAATTGGGCACGATGGAGGCCTGTGAACCCATCTTTGAAGAATTCCCCGGATGGGATGAGGACATTCGCAAGGTCCGGCGCTTTGCCGATCTTCCCCGGAATACCCAGCAATATCTCCGGGCCATAGAAGACCTGACAGGAATTCCGCTGGTTCTCGTCTCGGTCGGACCGGGACGCGAGGAAACGATCATTCTCAAAAACCCCTTCGAAACCCTCTAATCACAAGCAACCTCATGCTGGAACTCGTCGTCTTTCTCTGCGGAGCCGTGGTCATGATCCTCGAACTGGTCGGATCGCGGCTCCTTGCGCCTTACCTGGGATCATCCATTATCGTATGGTCAAGTCTCATCGGGACCATCCTGGGATGTTTGAGCCTCGGGTACTGGTGGGGCGGCCGGCTGGCCGACCGCAATCCCAGCAACCGAGCTTTGTCTCTAATCATCTTCCTTGCCGCCCTCGCGACCGCCACGATCCCCTTATCCAAAACCCTCACCCTGGACTACCTCCAACGTTATGCCGGGAGCCTCCACGTGGGCTCCACGCTGGCCACGATCATCCTTTTCGCAGCCCCGAGCATCCTCCTGGGGATGGTTACACCCTACGCCGTTCGCCTCAAAATCAAGGATCTCAAGGAGGCTGGGAGAACCGTCGGGGGGCTCTATGCCATTTCCAGCATCGGCAGCATCGTCGGGACCTTCCTGGCGGGCTTCTTCCTGATCGCCTTGCTGGGGAGCACCAATATCCTCCTGCTACTGGCCGGAGTGCTCGCCCTGGCCTCGCTCGCGACATCACTGCGAGACCGCACCCTGAAAGTGGCCGGCATGCTCCTTGTGGGCGTGATCTGGGTTGCAATGCAAGGCTATGAAAGCCATCTCGCCACCCTCGGCTTCCACGATATCGACACCACCTACAATCGGATCTTCATCTATCCTTCGTCTAAGGAACAAACCGGAAGAGCCATGCGCGTAATGGCAACTCACCCAAGGGCGGTGCAATCGGCCATGTATGAGGATGATCCGATCGCCCTTGCTGTTGATTATACTCATTATTATCGACTACTGGAACATTTCAAACCGGATTTCAGGAGAATCCTGGTGCTTGGGGGGGGCGGCTATTCCTTCCCGAAATTCGCCCTGGCGCACTATCCCCGGGCGCATATCGAGGTGGTGGAAATCGACCCGGAGATAACGGCGCTGGCCCGGCAATTCTTCGCCCTTCAGGACGATCCCCGGCTCTCCCTGATCCATCAAGATGCCAGAAGCTTTCTCAACGCAGCCGAAGCCGGCTACGACGCCATCCTCGGGGATACCTTCAGCTCCCATTACGCCCTTCCCTTCCACCTGACCACAATCGAGGCCGTGGGGCGCATCCATAATGCCCTGGGGGCAGACGGGGTAGCCCTCGTAAACCTGCTTGGCGCCCTCGAAGGACGGGACGGACGCTTCCTGAGGGCGGAATACGCGACCTTCAAGGCGGTTTTCCCGTGGGTGTACCTGTTTATGGTTGCCTCCCCCGACGAGCCCCAAAGGTGGCAAAACGTCATGTTACTTGCCCTGAAATCTACGACCAAGCCCAGTTTCCAGAATACCGACCCAACCATCGAACCGTTGCTGGCTCACCTCTGGACAGGGCCTGTGGCTGAGGATATGCCGATCCTGACCGACGATTACGCCCCCGTAGACCATTACACCGCCACACTGCAATGAGTCCAAATCGCCCTATTGTGAAAATGTTCCTCTAATCTTCCCTATACTCCCTCCCCATCCCCCCACTCTTGTTCCCAACTGACTGCCCGAAACAATTCATTGACTGATCAACCGAATGATGTATTAATAATAACCGATAAAAAAGCCTGGAATTATCAGATAGTTCCCAAGTAACGGACGATGAGTTGGCAGAAGATGTTATCTTTCAGGTGGTTAAAGAACTAATTCACAAAACCAGGGAGGTGAAGCACGCGCGGTCGACAGACCCCGCCAATTTCAGACAGTGACCCTTGAGATCAAACAGTTAAAGCCTTTTTGAGCCAACCTATTGAGGACAGAAAGAATGAAGCTGACGCGACGAAATTTCCTCAAGGTCTCTGGTGCGGCTACTGCTGGTCTTGCTTTGAACGGACTGGGATTCAACCTCACGCCCGTGCAGGCCTACAGCGGACAATTGCGCACCAAGGATGCCAAGGAGACTCCCACCATTTGCTGTTACTGTTCAGTAGGGTGCGGAATCATCTGTCACACGGACGCCAAGACCGGTCAGGTGGTCTACACGGAAGGTGATGCCGACAATCCCATCAACCAGGGATCGCTTTGCGCCAAGGGGGCTTCCCTTTATCAACTGGCGCAAAACCCCAAACGGATTACCAACATTCTCTATCGTGCCCCCAACAGCACCAAGTGGGAAACCAAGACTTGGGACTGGGCGTTGAAAGAAATCGCCAAACGCGTAAAAAAGACTCGCGATGCGACCTTCACGGCCAAAAATGAGAAGGGCCAGGTAGTCAACCGCTGCAACGGCATTGCCTCGGTTGGCAGTGCAGCCCTCGACAACGAGGAATGTTGGGTGTATCAGGCCATGCTCCGTGCCCTCGGACTGGTCTATATTGAACATCAGGCTCGTATCTGACACAGCGCCACTGTTGCGGCTCTGGCAGAGTCGTTCGGACGCGGCGCGATGACCAATCACTGGAATGATCTCGCTAACAGTGATTGTATATTGATGATGGGAAGCAATCCGGCAGAGAATCACCCCATCTCCTTTCGGTGGGTGATGAAAGCCAAGGATAACGGGGCCACGCTGATTCACGTCGATCCCCGGTATACGCGGACTTCGACCAAGGCGGACATTTACGTGCCCCTCCGGTCGGGATCGGATATCCCCTTCCTGGGCGGAATGTTAAAGTACATTCTGGATAACGATAAGGTATTTAAAGAGTACGCCATCAACTACACCAATATCGGTTTCATCGTCGGAGAGAAGTATGACTTCAAGGATGGTCTTTTCTCCGGTTTTGATAAGGACAAACGTGCTTACGACCCTTCCTTCTGGGCTTATGTGAAGGACGACAAAGGGATTCCCAAGAAAGACCCGACTCTTCAGGATCCTCGATGCGTCTTTCAGCTTTTGAAAAAGCATTATGCGCGCTATGACATGGACACTGTCTCCAGCATCACCGGCACTTCCAAGGAAGACTTGCTCAAAGTCTATGAAGCCTACAGCGCTACCGGTGTTCCGGATAAGGCGGGCACCGTCATGTATGCCATGGGCTGGACCCAGCACACGGTTGGCGTTCAGAACATCCGAGCCATGAGCATGATTCAGTTGCTGCTCGGAAATATCGGGATCGCAGGCGGCGGCGTCAATGCCCTGCGAGGCGAATCCAACGTCCAGGGATCGACGGATGCCGGGCTGCTGTTCCATATTTACCCCGGTTATCTGCCGGTACCGACCGCGTCGGTCGCCACGCTGGCCGAGTACAACAAGAAATTTACACCGGTCTCCAGCGACCCACAGAGCGCCAACTGGTGGCAGAACCGCCCCAAGTATATGGTGAGCTTCCTCAAAGCCATGTTTGGCGACGCAGCCACCCCGGAAAACGAGTTCGGTTACAGCTGGCTGCCCAAACCGGAAGACGGCAAGTCCTACACCTGGCTGGATCTCTTTGACGCTATGTACAAGAAGGAACTCAAAGGCTTCTTCTCCTGGGGCATGAACCCCGCCTGCAGCGGCGGCAACGCCAACAAGACCCGCCAAGCCATGGCCAACCTGGACTGGATGGTGAATGTCAACCTCTTCGACAACGAAACGGCATCCTTCTGGAAGGGCCCCGGGATGGATCCCAAGAAGATCAAAACCGAGGTTTTCTTCCTGCCCTGTGCCGCCTCCATGGAAAAGGAGGGCTCCATCAGCAACAGCGGCCGCTGGGTTCAGTGGCGCTACAAAGCACAAAATCCGGCGGGACAGACCAAGCCTGACGGCGATATCGCCCTTGAGCTTTTCAATGAGATTCGAGCCCTTTACAAGAAGCCGGGGGGGCTTTCCCCGACCCCATCCTGAAATTGAAATGGGACTACATGACCAACCACGCCTTTGATCCCCATCTGGTGGCAAAAGCCATCAACGGCTACTTCACCAAGGATGTGACCATCGGCGACAAGACGTACAAGAAGGGCGAGCAGGTTCCCGCATTTGCCATGCTCCAAGCAGACGGGTCCACCTCGAGTGGCAACTGGCTCTATTGTCAAAGCTACAATCAGGACGGCAACAACATGGCCCGGCGCGACAATTCCGACCCCAGCGGCATCGGCCTCTATCCCAAGTGGAGCTGGGCCTGGCCCGTGAACCGCAGGATCATTTACAATCGCGCCTCCGTTGATCCCACGGGGAAACCGTGGAATCCGAAGAAGGTGGTTGTTGCGTTCGCTGGTGAAGTCAAGGATGGCAAATACACTACCCAGAAATGGACCGGTGATGTGCCCGACGGGCCGTGGTATCCGTTGAAGAATCCCGACGGGTCAGTCCGTGAAGACGGCAAATTGCCCTACATCATGAAGTCCGACGGCTATGCGTCAGTCTATGGACCGGGACTCAAGGACGGACCCTTCCCCGAGCACTACGAACCACTCGAATGCCCGGTGGAAAAGAACCCGTTCAGCCCCCAGCTCTCCAACCCCGTGGCCGCAACCTACGGCACCGAGCGGGATATCATCAAGACCTGCGACCCGCGTTTCCCCTTTGTCTGCACCACCTACCGGGTTACCGAACACTGGCAGACAGGTGTCCTTACACGCTGGCTCCCGTGGCTGATTGAGGCGGAACCGCAGATGTTCGTGGAAATGAGCGAGGAGCTGGCAAAACTCCGCAGCATCGCTAACGGCGAGATGGTGGTAGTGGATTCGCCGCGCGGCACTCTCGAGGCGGTTGCCATTGTGACCAAGCGCTTCAAGCCCTTCAAAATCCAGGGTAACGAAGTTCACGAGGTGGGTATCCCGTGGCACTATGGCTGGGTGTGGCCGGCGGAGGGCGGGGACAGCGCCAATCTGCTCACCCCCTCGGTGGGAGACCCCAATACCCGGATTCCGGAGAGCAAGGCTTTTATGGTGAACGTCCGCAAGAAAGGTTAAGCCATGGCTGGAAAGAGCTTTTTCATAGACACCACACGTTGTACGGCCTGTCGAGGGTGCCAGGTAGCCTGCAAGAACTGGAACCAGAACGGGGCCTCGATGACCAAGAATACGGGAAGCCACCAGAACCCGCCCGATTTCGACGGCAACACCTTCAAACTGGTACGTTTCAGTGAAGTGGAGACTGACGGCAAGCTGGCCTGGTATTTCTTCGCTGACCAGTGCCGGCATTGTCTCGAACCTCCCTGCAAGGACGCCATCGAAGGGTATGTCGATGACGGGGTGGTCTTGGATGAAGCGACCGGGGCCGTCTACTACACCCCGAAAGCCAAGGAGGCGCCTTTTGACGAGGTAAGAACCTCCTGCCCCTATGACGTTCCCCGGCAGGCGGCCGATGGTCGGCTCGTCAAATGCACCATGTGCATCGACCGGGTGAGTAACGGCCTTCTGCCTGCCTGCGTGAAGATCTGTCCCACCGGCGCCATGAACTTCGGCGAACGGGATGCCATGATGGCTCTGGCCAACGAGCGGTTGGAGAAGATCAAGACCGGGAGTCCCAAAGCCCAGCTGGTGGATGCCGATCAAATCCGGGTCATCTACCTGGTAGTTGACGATCCGAGAAAGTATCACAAGAACGCGATAGCCAGTCTGAACCGTGGGTTCATACACAAACTGGCACAGC
Source organism: uncultured delta proteobacterium (assembly GCA_963783775.1). Lineage (GTDB taxonomy): Bacteria > Desulfobacterota > Syntrophobacteria > Syntrophobacterales > Syntrophobacteraceae > JADGQM01. The sequence continues at coordinate 362,998 of CAWAOR010000004.1, forward strand.
GCTTCAGGCCGCAAGCTGCGGCAAGCTAGCCGGACCGGGACGGGAAAAAAACCCTTCTCTGACCGCTCGCTTTTTGCCATAATGATTCCATCCATCCTGGTTCCCAAGCTGGAGCTTGGGAACCAGGGAAGGAATAAGTACCGTTAGACAACGGTTAGGGGAAGTTGAGCCCACTCAGCTTCCCCTTTCCGCTCAGTCAACCCATCTTCTCATGCCCCTCGGGGTCATGAGGATCAATGGAAGGATCGCGGTGAAGACCGAAACCGACACCACCATCGCCGGGCTCAAAGCTGCTTTTGCCCTGGCCCGGGCGAACAAGCCCGCCTACAGTGAGCTTTATCCTTTTCTGGAAGCACTCTTCGTCCTTCAGGCTCAGGCCGGAAGTTCTCTCGAACTCCTCCCCGTAAACCTCTCTCCCGAACTGGCTCAGGCCAAATGGGGGGAGGGCTTCCCGCTTCTTCAGCGATGGGATTTCCCGCTGGATGGTAAAGCCGCCGCCACGATTTTGGCTCTTGTCGAGCCCCACCTGCCGGCCTCGAACCAGGAACTCAGCAAGTCCCATGCAGCTCTCAAACAGAGCCTGGCGCGCCATCCCGAACATGCCGCCGCGCTGTGGCGAAGCTTTCTGCAACATGACTGGGAACCGTGGGAAGAGTGGGTGCAGACTGAAGGTCTTGACCTGCCAACCCTGCTCTACCTGGCGCGCAGTTGCCTGCGTCCATCCCTGGCGCGGGTTGCAGAGGATCTGATCGGGCGCTTCCCCCTCCCTGACTCATGGCTCAAAGGCTATTGCCCCGTTTGCGGCTCGCTGCCCTCGCTCTTGCTCCTGCAGGGCGACGGCGAACGGAAGGCTCATTGTTCCTGGTGCGGCACCCTGTGGGGACTGCATCGCCTGCAATGCCCCTACTGTGACAATCGCTATCACGAGTCTCTCGGGTACCTTTTTGCCGAGGGCGAAGAACACTATCGCGCTCATTATTGTCGCCTCTGCAAACACTACTTCAAGCAGATCGACCTCCGGGAACGGTTGGATCCTCCATGCCTGCCTCTGGAAGAATGGACGACCCTGCATCTGGATCTTTTGGCACAGCAGGCGGGATGGCTTCAACCTCCTTCTCCCTCGCCCGTTGTCTACGGCGAGGAAACGCCGTGACCACCGGTAGCATGGCCGTGGCTCCTGAAGAGACCATTGCCCCCTGGGAGCTTGCGTTTGATATTGACGGCGTGGTGGCCGACACCATGGCGGTCTTTCTCCGGGTTGCACGGGAGCGCTATGGTTTTACCCGGCTTACCAAGGAAGACCTGCGCCGCTATGATCTGCACGCCTGTCTGGATATCCCTCACGACCTGGTGGATGAGATGATCTGCCTGACCCTGGACGATGACCATACGCTCCAGATCCCGCCGGTGGAAGGGGCGGTGGCCGTGCTCACCGAACTCTCCCGGCATACCCCTTTGCGCTTTGTCACTGCGCGCATCTGGCCGGAATCCATCATTCGCTGGCTGCAACAGACCCTGGCCGAGGTGCCTTCGAGCCGGATCGAGGTCTTTGCCACGGGTCTTCCTGAAGCCAAGGGCGATCTCCTGAGGGATCTTGGAATCAAGTACTTCGTGGAAGACCGGGTCGAAACCTGCTGGCTGCTGGCGGACTACGGCATTCAACCCCTGCTCTTTGATCAACCCTGGAACCGTGGTACGGAACCCCTCCCCTTCCCGAGAATCGCCAACTGGGGGCAGCTCAGCCGGAAGCTGAGGTTTTGACGTCGGCTTAGCAGATTTCTTTTTTTCCTGCTTCCCCTTTGAGCTAAAATATGCAATCTCCTCTCTTGGTAGAGGAGACCGAGGTCATCCCCGTGAAAACCCTGGGCAGCGACATGTGAATGCGGGGACGAGGAAATCACGGAAACCGACACGGGGAAGAAGGCCTGGCTTAGGCGCCAGGCTCTTGAAGGGACCATCAACACCTCACAGCAGGCGCCATGAACGCAAGCGACCCACCACCCATTCAGATCAAGGCCAATCGGGAGGGATTCACGCTGGTCCCGGATCCCGCGGCATCTTGGGAAGCGATGATCGCCTACCTGGAGAAGCGTTTGAGCGAATCCCGGGAGTTCTTCCGGCGCGCTGAGATGACCCTGGATCTGAGGGAAAGACCTTTGCGCACGGATGAAATCGCATCCCTGCACCGTCTGCTGGTTGACCGGGGGCAGGTGCGGCTGGTGGAAATTAGACTGGGAGAGGATCTCAATCTGGTGATGGACCGCCCGTCCGAGCACCGGTTCGCGGCCCCGAGGACGTCCCCTTCGCCCTCGCAGGACAACTCGGCCCTGGTCATACGGAACACCTGCAGGTCGGGGATGAGGGTGGTGTCCAAAGCGGATTGTGTGGTTCTGGGGGACGTAAACCCCGGCGCCGAGATCATTGCCGGAGGAGACGTCATCATCTTTGGAAATCTTCGGGGCGTGGCTCACGCGGGCGCCGCCGGCAACCGTTCGGCCCGGATCTGGGCACTCAGTATCGAGCCCAGCCAGATCAGGATTGCCGACATCGTGGCCGTCCCTCCCCGCGGAAGCAAACCGACCCCCAAACGCTTTGAAATCGCGGAAATCCAGGACAACCTCATCGAGGTCATCACCTTGTGAAGAAAGCGCCAACCCAGGTGACCAGACTGACCCTTGACCGGTCTTCGGGGACGGGAAACGCGATGGGGAAAAGGGGGCAACCATGCCGCCACTTCCAATACCACAGATGGATAGGATGAATCATGGCAGGTAAGACGATTGTAGTGACATCAGGCAAGGGCGGGGTCGGCAAGACCACCACCGTCGCCAATATCGGATCGGTATTGGCCAAGAAGAAGTATAGCGTGGTGATGATCGATGCGGACATTGGGCTGCGCAACCTGGATGTGGTAATGGGTTTGGAAAACCGCATCGTGTATAACTTGGTGGATATCATCGAGGGCAAATGCCGCAAGCAGCAGGCCATGATCCGGGACCGCAAGCTCTCCAACCTCTGCATCATACCCGCGGCCCAAACCCGCGAAAAGACCTCGGTACAGCCTGAGCAGATGAAAGACCTGTGTGCGGAGCTGGCGGAGGAGTTTGACTACGTCTTCATCGACTGTCCCGCCGGCATCGAACAGGGCTTCAAGAACGCCGTTGCCGGAGCGCAGACCGCCATTGTTGTGACCACTCCTGAAGTCTCCGCCATCCGCGATGCCGATCGCGTTATCGGACTGCTCGAGGCTGGTTCTCTCAGAGACATCCATCTCATCATCAACCGGCTGAACCATCGCATGGTGAAGAAGGGCGACATGATGTCCACGGAAGATATCATCTCGCTCCTGGCGGTGCCGCTCCTGGGGGTTGTGCCGGAAAGTGAAGAAGTCGTGGTTTCCACCAACCGGGGCACGCCTCTGGGCAATGACCGGGGCAGCAAGGCCGGAGTTGCTTTCCAGCAAATAGCATCACGTCTTAATGGGGAACATATTCCCCTGGATACGGAACAGAAGGTGACCCTTGTGGACCGTGTCAAGCGCTTCATCTGGAGCTAGAAAGGAGGCTCATCTCATGCTGAAGGCAATTCGTCGGTTTTTCGGAGAGAAAGCAAGCTCACAGGTGGCCCGGCAGCGAATGCAGGTGGTGCTCATGCATGACCGCATGGACATCGCTCCCGATATCATGGAAGCGGTCAAAAACGATATCATTACCGTGCTCTCTCGTTACATGGAACTGGACAGAAAGAGCATTCGGGTCGATCTGGAACAGGGCAAGAACTACACCGCCCTCATCTCTAACATCCAGATCAAAAGGGTCTATCGGCACAGCATGTCAACGTGAAGAGATGGTGGATTTCGGATGCGGATGTCCGAAAAGAGACAGAACCGCAGAATGTCGAAGGAGGAGCGGCGGCAAATTTCGGATGTAGGATCGAGAATTACATATTACAGGGTTGAAACCCGAATCGCAGGTTTCCAGTTTCAAGTTCCCCTTGGAGGATCGAGGATGCCCGTTACGGTTCTTTTGGCGGCCACTCTCCGCAAATATGTCCCCGGCTATGATGCCGGGAGCGGTCTCGAAATAGCAGTCCCGGCCGGGACCTCCATCCGGGCCCTGGCCCAGCAGTTGGGCGTTGCGGAAGAGGAAGTCAAGCTCATCATGGTCAACGGCATCCATGAGGACTGGGACGCGGTGCTTTCGGGCAATGAACGCGTGGCCCTGTTCCCGCCGGTGGGTGGAGGCTAACCCTCTCTTCCCGCACCGGCGTCTATTCGCCGATTACCTCGCGCGCTTTTCTGATCGCCTCTTCCAGGTCCGGCATCAAATCCAGCGAAAGTGTCAGACCTTTTTTGGACGGATGATATTCTCCGTCATCGGTCTTGTAATAGACTCTGAGATCGAGGTACTGCTTCTTCTTGAACACGGTCAGAGAAATGCGTATCTCTTCCAGCGGATTCTTGGGAAAAGAATGAATCAGCTGAGCATTGTCACCCATGAGGATGTCTCCCCTTATAAACTCTATTAAGAAACACGGCCAATGCGGGTTGTCGTTCCCCAAAACCCATCTTTGCCCCGGACCTCCCGCGACGTCCACCAAGCTACACGGCCCCCTGTAGCAAATACTGCCGGTCTCATCAAGCACTTTCTCCCCGTTTGCTTCCTCCCTGCACCCAGCGATGGCGAATTCCCCGAGGCTCTGCCATCCTCCCTTGATCCCTTTCCGGAAAAATGCTTTACTGCTTCCGTAATACAGCGATTGGGTTGCCATCCGGAAACCCTCGAATTCCGGAAACACCCGTAGGGGAGGGGTTGATCCCCTCCCGAGTGCGCCTCTTGGATGAGGCGAGAGTAACCCCCTGGCCAGGAATTCTCGATGGAAGAAAAGCTTAGAACCCTCGGCGCCCTTTTTGCCAAACACTTCCACGTCCAGCTTGACACGGTCCGCCTGCGCACCGGGAAGCTGACTGAACGCCTGAAAATTGACCACCCGGAAGCCGCTGCCGTCGTTCCCTTCCTGGACGAACACCGTCTCCTCATGGTACGCCAATGGCGCTATGCCATCGCCCGGGAAACCCTTGAAATTCCGGCGGGGAAGGTTGACCCGGGCGAGTCGGTGGAGGTCTGTGCGCAGCGCGAGCTGCAGGAGGAAACCGGTTATGAGGCCGGACGGTTGCTCCACCTCATCAGCTATTTCCCCGCTATCGGCTATTCCAATGAGACCATCCGGATTTATGCTGCATCAGGCCTGCAGCGCGGGCCGGCCGAGCGGGATCTTGATGAAATCTCGCGCGTCGAAGTGGTCAGCCTGAGCGATCTTCAGGAGCTGATTCTGCGAGGTGATATTGTGGATGGCAAGACGGTGATCGGCATCTCGCTCTTCCTGGCCAGACAGCAGCGAGGCGAGCTCCCCCGGGACTTCTTTGCCTAGTACAGCGCGGCAGCAGTCCTGACTCACTCAGGGCTGGTGTGGCACTGTTCCTCTTGCCGTTGCGTTTCATGAAAGATATGGAACTTTCGCCGAGATCTACAAGCCTGCCTGGACTGTCAGTCAGGAGGACTTTGCATGAAATATCGCACATTCACTTTTGAGGATCAGATTGCTTTCGCTGAACTTTCGGGTGACCACAATCCTTTGCATATCGATGCGGTTGCCGCCCGGAGGTTACTTTTTGGTTCCCCGGTGGTGCATGGTATCCATGCCCTATTATGGAGTTTAGATTGTGGGCTGGAGCATACAATACAAGATGTAGAACTCGGTTCAATCAAGGCCGTTTTTCTAAAACCAATAGCGGTGGGTGAAGAAGTGAGTTTGTCACAAAGCAATCAATATGATGGGTGTCTAAAACTCAAATTGCTATGTGGCGATTCCATCGTATCAATTATAGAAGTCAAGTTGGATAAGTCAGTGAAACGGTCTTATGACTACCTTGAAGCATCATTTCCCCGAAAACTCGAACCGCGTGTTTTGTTGGATGATGAAATGGAGGCTGATTCTGGTGCATTGGACTTGTGCCTGAATGCTGAGGCGGCAGCAAAGATGTTTCCACACCTGATCAGATGTGTCTCTCAGTTACAGGTTGCCGTGCTTTTGAGTACGACCCGTCTTGTAGGGGTTATTTGTCCAGGACTGCATTCCCTGTATTCCGAGATAAGCCTTTCTAAGACCATACCAAATAACAACAGAACAATGACTTACGAAGTTACACAATTCGACAGACGTTTCGGTCTGGTTGTTATGAAGGTTACGGCACCAGAGATGACCGGCATTATAAAGGCCTTTCGTCGTCCAGCACCCCAGGCACAGCCAAGCTATCTGACCCTGAAACATCAAGTGGGCAGCAGTGAGTTTGCAGGTCAACGCGCATTGGTCATAGGAGGCTCTCGTGGTTTGGGTGAAGTTGCCGCGAAGCTTTTGGCCGGTGGAGGTGCAGATGTAAAGATTACGTACCATCAAGGAAAGGAAGACGCGCAGCGTATCGTCGATGACATTGTATCCAATGGTGGAATTTCTGACAGTTTCCATTTTGATGTTTTGAACCCTCAGACAGACCCCATTAATATATCGATAAATGGTTGGGCTCCTACGCATTTGTACTACTTCGCCACACCATTCATTATTTCAGGCACTAAAGGACTTTTTTCACCCAAACTGTTCAATAGATTCTGCGATTATTATGTAGCCGGCTTTTTCAATACAGTGAAGCTCCTACGTACTTTCGGAATACGACACATCTTTTATCCATCAACTGTCTTCATTGATGAACTGCCTCCGAATATGGGTGAATATGCGGCAGCCAAGATTGCGAGCGAAATGCTTTGTACTTTCTTGGAAAAAACCGATCGCGAAACAAAAGTCTATAAACCTCGCTTTCCGAGAGTCGCTACGGATCAGACAGTCAGTATCATGCCTTCAAGCAATCAAGATCCAGCACCGATAATGCTAAAAGAGTTGCGCTCCTTTCGAGATTTGTCGTCCGGATACTGATATGGGTGCGGCTCTCAAGGTCCCCATCACCCGCTCCGGCCATCATTGTTTACTCGAAGAGCTCACCTACCTGAGGCACGTGGTGCGCCCCAAGCTCCTGGACGACCTTGCCGAAGCCCGTTCTTTCGGCGTAACCATCGCCAACCAGCACTACCTGTTCGCCCGAGAACGACTGGTGATGCTCGAGCGCAAGATTCAGGACCTGGAAGAGAAGCTCTCTCTTTCTGAAATCTTCGCAGGCCGGAAGTTTGTTTTCAAACGCGTGGCTTTCGGCGCCATCGTCCTCATCCAGAGTGTGGATAGTGGCCAGGAGCATTGTTTCCAACTGGTCGGCCCTTACGAGTCGGATCCGGGCAACGGCAAGCTCGCCACCGATTCCCCCCTGGGCTGTTGCCTCATGGGTTGCCGCGAGGGAGAGGAGGTGAAGCTCCATTCTCCCGGAGGCCTTCGCATCTACCGTATCCTGGCCATCAAATTTCCCTCAACAACCTGATGCCATTCCCGGCTAATCCTGCCAAAGTCCTTGCCCCCTTGGACCTGCCATGCTTTCACCCCAAATTTTTCTGCTCTGACGACGTTTTTTTTCCCTTGACAATTTAGGTTGAGTATTGTTTTATAGCACCATCCCACGGAGGGACAGCCACTAGCAGAGATCATGTTTCTAGCCCGAAATCGCCATGGCATGCAGTTGATGGTCGGCTGGTTCATGGCGGGGGATGTCGTTACGGCAGCATTCGGGCATTGGCTGGGAGCGGGTCCTGTCGGTACTGCCGAAGTCCTCTTTGGGGTCTTGCGTATTGGCCGTTACGTGGTCGTTGTTGTTTAGGTATTCTTAATTACTGTTTGAGCAAGAGGAGGAAAGTATGGTAAGAAGATTGGCCCATGTTTCACTGGCAGTTTTCCTGGTTCTGGCGTTTGCCGCCATGGCTTCGGCAGCGCCCGATGTGGCAAGCACCTCCAAGAAAGGAAGCTTACTCGTTTTTCCCAAGATTGTGAATTATGCATCCGCTGACACTTACATCTTCATCGGCAACGACAGCACTCAGGGCACTTATGTGAAGTGCTACTGGATGGACGAGAACCAGAGCATCGAGGATTTCGAATTCTGGATTACCATGAATCAGCCCATCGTCTTTAGGGCATCCTACAATGACTACGGTCCGGCATTCAATGACAACTCTGCTGGCGCTCTGACCTGCTGGGCGGAAGCACTCAGTGGCACCACCGACACTTCCTACTTGAAGTTTGCAAAGTTTGATCATCTCTATGGGTATGCCATGATCAAAAGCGCCACTGACAATGTATTTTACAATGCGACGTCGTTTGCGGTTACGGCAGCTCCGGCGGCAATCGCAGGTTATTGCGGCGAGGATTCCTGTACGCTTCCCTTGGCTGGAAGTGGCGCCATCGATGCGTGTCCCAAGTATCTTGTCACCAATTTTGTGACCGGATATATTGATCCTTTCAATCCTGTCCTTGGCGTAATTCTCCCGCCGACAGCCGCTGCGGCCGGTGCCGATCTGGCTCTGTGGCCCTGCAAGCAGGACTTGCGGCAGGATCGCAGGCCAACCTGTACCAAAGCCAAGTATGATGTTTGGAATGAGTATGAAGTGAAGTTTACCGGTGCTTACCAATGCTTCAAGTGCTTTTTCGAGGGATATCTCGAACGAACCGGTATGATTGCCGAAGGCTACTCCAATGACAGCGGCGCAAAAAGCAACCGCTACGGCCGAGGCCCTGCGTTTGGCCCGGATAAGTTCTGGGCTGCCAGGCTGAAAACCCCGACGGCTCGCCTGCGTGTAGAAGGTATTGCCAGCTCGGTTTGCGACGGCGTCGACGCCGGCACTGCCAGCCCGACAACCGCCTTCACTGCTGCCAAGACCAAGGGCTGTTACTGGACCGATCCGGTTGACGGCGTTACCAAATTCGTCAGAAGCGAAGCAACACCTCTCCTCGGTGTGATGACCTATTCCAACCCGGGAGCAGCCTTCGCTCCTTACGCCGGTTACACGCTCTTCGGCGCTGGGTTTAACACCACTGGTGTGATCCGGTACGACAACGGTGGCTCCATTTGGAACGCTCCTGCCAAATAGTCGCATGCCTGGCTATGGCGAGGCTAAGTCAAAGCTCGCTGTAAGGTAGTATCCATAACGGGGAATGAAGAAGTCTTCATTCCCCGTTTTCTTTTTGAAACGGTTCCGCTGTCCGTTTCTTTCCTGATGCCAGCTCGCGCAAGCCCTCTTCACCCCTGCAAACTTCTGCGAGACATGCGTGGGCAACGCTTGATTCAACAACATTGAGACCCTGGGGGCCAGGCGATTCCTACAAAAAAAGGAAAGCCCGCATAAAGCGGGCTTTCCTTTTTTTGATTCCGCTGGAAGCGGCTCTTTTTAATTACCTGGCGGAACAGACCTGGTGGCGGGGCCCAGAATTGAACTGGGGACACGAGGATTTTCAGTCCACTGCTCTACCGACTGAGCTACCCCGCCACGATCAAGAGGTTTATCTACTAATGGAAGGGGCAGGTTGCTGTCAAGCAGTTTTTTCTTCACAACCCATGGTCAGGCCTAAAACGCTCTGTTTTCGTGAGCGGCTTGCCTCATGAGGCTGCAGGCTCTGCGGAAGATTTCCCGAACATACATTCCAGCCAAAGGGGGAATCCAAGCGGAGTGAAACTGCAAAACGGTTCATAGGCACTTCATTCTTATCCTCCATTGTGACTTTCCCGGTCATCCCGGTTTATATGAAATGGGTATAGACCCAAACCGACTTCCCGGCAGCCATTTTCCGTCCTTCGTTGTAAGGCAAGAGACGGACCTCGGCGGCCTCCCCAGTGAAGAATCTCTATTCCAGAAATGTGATTCTGAAGTAAGATGGCAAGGGAGTCGGCTGGAGCACGGTGTGAGTTGAGACTTCTCCATGAGGCTCATCATCCTCTCACTGTGGTCGTAGAGACGGAATACCATCATTTACACCTGCCAGTGTAAGTGTGCGCTCTTAATTCTTAGGATATTTTGGGGGAATGCCGCTGATGCAGATCAGGATGTTTCGTTGTACGATGTTCTTTTTGATTGTCCTCAACTGTCTGACATTATCCGGACTTCTATTTGCCGCCGATGACGGCTTGGAATCCCCTCCAGGGTTATCGCTGGAAGAAGCCTCTCCCGCTCCGGCCCAAATGCCTCTCCTTGCCATCGGCGCAATGTCGCCGACTGGGGAGCATCTCGTACGCCCGCGCGAAGGGGTCGTTGAACGCATCTTGCGCAGCCGGAGCTTGATTTCACCTGAGATGACGCCCGGTGAAATTCGTACCGCTGTCAATAAATACTACCGGGACTTCGCCCGGCAATCGAGTGCCTGGATCTCGCCCGCCGCTCAGGAACGGGCTCTCAGCTTGATGGCGGAATCCGCGTCCAGCAGCCCATCGACAACGACGTCAGCGCCCTCCGGCGCAGCCTCGGTGCTCAGTATGGCAACCACCGGCGGCACTAAATGTTCCAAGATACAGCCGGTTGACGGCCAAGATTCTCGTGATCGCGGTAGATTTTGGCGGGTCCGACACCTTCACTTATTATGGCAGGACCGGAAGCAGTTGTGCCAACCTAACCGTTACTACCACAGGGCCGCTGAAGGGGCAGATTCCTCACCCCGGCCCGCGCGATAACAACTCGATCTGGTATGATCCGGCCGTGACGGCCAACGCGAAGTTCTATGAGAACCTCATTTTCGGGTACCAGGGGGCGGGTCGCGTGCGCCTCGACCTCAAGGATCCCGACGACAAGCAACCGGGAATCAACCTCAACGGCTACACGGTTCAAGACTACTTCGACCATATGGCAGGCACCGGGAACGTTGTGCTGGATGGGTCGGTGGAAGGTTGGGTGACGGTCGACCACAGTGAAGGATACTATGGTGCTCAAGGATGCAGCAGCAGCAAACATGATGAAGCCGGCCCCGGTTCGCGGGCCCAGTTGGTGGTCGATGCCGTCAACAAGTTTATGAGCGAGCATCCCGACTACTATTCCGACTCCAGCCCTGAGGCTTTCTGGAGGCAGTTCGATGCCAATCACGACGGCGTCGTCGATTCCCTCTGGATCATTCATGCCGGTATGGGGCAGGAGGCCGGCGGTGGTCCGCAGGGGGATTTTGCCCTCTGGAGCCACAGCTCGGATGTGCGTAAATCCTCCCTATGGAGCAAGGGCCTGAAAGTGTACGATGCCGGACGGCACAAGCATCGTCATCGGTCCCTACACCATGCTGCCCGAAAACGCCGACCTTGGGGTTCTGGTTGAAGAATTCGGCCATAATTTCTTCGGGCTGCCGGACCTGTACACCAACGATATCGAGAATTCCATCGGGTTTTGGAGCATCATGTCGGCCGGCACCTGGGCGGGATATCTGGGCGGGGCCACCCCCGTCGGTATGCCCCTCTGGTTTCGCATGATAGCCCAGTGCGGTGACCAACCCTGCAACTGGCACACCCCGCTCCTCACCCTTCCTTTTAACGGGCCACCACGCACGGTTACCCTTGGACAACTCGAAAGCACCCCTCAAGGCGCCTACAAGGGTATCAAGATCAATCTACCCGACCAGGTGAACTCGGGCATGATCAACCGGGCGGGCACTGGAAAAGGGGCCTATACCGGATCAGGCCTGGACAATCTCGATATCTCTCTCGATCGTCAGGTAACGGTTCCCGCTAATGCCAAGTGGTTGTCCATCAAGACGTTTTGGGACATCGAGGAAGACCGGGATTACGGCTATGTGATGGTGAAAAACGGGCAGAACTGGACCATCCTTAAGGACATCGAAGGGAAGATGCGCGACTCCGACCCTTACGGGAATAATCTGGGACATGGGCTCACCGGTTCCGGAAACCAGAAGCTCACTTTCGACTTCACTCCCTATCGGGGCAAGACCGTTACCCTTCGCCTTCGCTACAAGACCGACGCCTCGACCACGGGAGCCGGCTGGTGGGTGGATGACATCGCCCTGGACAACTCATACATCACTCGCTTCGAAGTCGGCCAAGCGCCTTCGACCTTTCCCCGCTGGACCAATTCCCAACCTCTGGGCTGGCTGGTTGTACCGACCGCAACCTCCTATCCCAGCTACTATCTCGTCGAGTGGAGAACCGCGACAAAATATGACCGCATGCTCAAGACCGCCTACGTGAAAAACATCGATGACGGCGATGAATGGAAGGTTCAGCGCGTGCCATATAATATTCCCGGGGCCCTGCTCTATTACTGCAACACCCGCTACAGCAGCAGCTACCAGCTTGGCTCCAATTTCACGGCTTCACCCAGCCTGGGTCCCAAATACCCTCTCCTGCTGGTGGATATGAACTACGGGCCGATGCCTCTCGACAACAACGGCGCCAGCCTCGACTCCCGTATCGGGAGCTACGATGCCGCCCTGACGCTGCAGGCCTCCAAGGCTTTCTCTATCAGCCAGATCGATTTCGGCGACACCATTCTCAAAGGCCCCTGGACCTTTGCCTCCAAGCCCCCGGTCACGGTTTTCGATGACTCCCAGGGCTATTACGCCGGTCTTTTTGCCGGCCCGCCCTGTAAGACCACCTATTGCTACGCCAATGAAGGCGGCAGTGCGGTTATTCCGGCCTTGGGCAAGTACACCACACGGATCACTCACTACGACGGCACTCCTTATCCCCAATTGTACGGCAAAAAGTACATGGGCTCCGTCCTGGGAAGCGGGAATCCGGGGGATAGCGGGGTTCAATGGGGCGTTCGGATCGAACTCATCCGGAAAAGCGCCGACAACAAAACCGCTACTCTGCGCATCAACACGCCGCCACAACGCAGTGGGACGGGGAGCGCCAATCAACATCCTTGGAAGGAGGCCTGCGCAGGGGCTGAGTTGAGGCACAAAACCCACCGATGCCTTTGGTTTCGCTGAGCTGCACAACCTGCATTGAGCTGTAGCCCACATTTTCATCCACGAAGTCACACCAAGTACTGCGAGATCACACGAAGAAGTCGTGGCTCATTGCGCATTTGCGATAGATTTTACCTCCGAGTAACGGTCCGACGCGTCAGAGCGCCAAGAGATTTTCTGTTCCCCCTCGGGCATACTTGCTATCCTATTTATCCGTGCTTTTCCGTCCGAGCGGAATATGCGTATGTGTTGCTTGAAAACGTGGCCAAGTGATTGTAAGGTATCGCGTTCCCAGTATCGAGATACCTCGTGTCTGACACTGAAGAGTACTGCGTCTAATGAAGCTCGGCATTCTCTGCGCGATCCGCCGCATCCGTAATCCTCGCATCCACTAAGGCTTTGCCGGTGAGCATCGGCACGACATCCTTTTCCCAGCCCCATACCGTTCTTCTGCTTTCGTTTCGCGCGGCTTCCCTCCGAGCATGCTCAACAAGCCCTGCTGCAGCAGCAGCACACCAAACAAAAAAAGGGAGGGGAAAACCTCCCCTCCCTTCTAGCTCTTTCACTCAAAGAACCTACTTTTGTTCTTTTCCGGCAAGCCGGTAGATCCCAGTTGATGAAGGCCGGGTTTGAGTTCACGCATGTTCCGCTGGCGTTTATGGATGTCTTTATTGAATAGTCGCGCCGGAGGCTGTCCCTCCGGTCGCAATAAGGTCGATGTGCTGTTAATCGGACTGAGCAGTCTCGTAGACATAACGCCAACGAGCGGTGTTTTGACGGCCCCGGGACACCCGCCGGTCGCCAGCCCTTCGACCCGGAAACGCCCGGAGTCGGTATGGAGCCTCATTCTGCTGGAAGTAGTTCATCGAACCTTTGCTGAGCGCGCTCAGAGGTACATCGTAAGTCTTGCCCACCTGCCCATTACAGTTGACGCAGGCATAAGTCCCGGTATATTTAACTTCATTGGCATTCCACACCGAGAAGGCCAGCCTCGTAGCTGGTCATGGCCGAGGTGCCCGTCATCTCCTTCAGATCTGAGATTCTCTTTGCACGGCGCCAGGGCCAGGGTGTTGAAGGCATGGCCGTCCGTTCCGTAGGGGAGCTGGGTTCGGCAAGAAAGTCAAAGGTGAGATAGCTCGGGCAGGCATCATAGGTACCCATCGGTTTGTCGCATGCAGGTGCCTCATAGGGACGAGGGCATTATTCAGCTATTGACCCATTGAACACACAGGAAGGTAGAGTTGTCACTGGCAAAATCATAGCCGATCTTGATCGGCCTAGTGTTGTTCCGGCAACAGTTTGTGGTAACACCGCCACTGCATACGGCGCTCGCAGTTCCGTGTTTGACCGCAGTGTCATCGCCGCCCCACAATTTCATCGTATTGAACTGTCGTCCCCGTCAAGGGTCTTGCCGACCCAGAAGCCATCGGCAAAGGCGGTCCCGTTGTCATCCGTGACCACATTGGCGGCAAAACGCCAAGCACTATATTTGAATGCGCTCGTCTTGGGTTCAGCTTCACCCGGGCGTAAAACGATACCGTAGCCGCTGAGGTGGTTCCAGGCAATCTGATTGTTATCGTTGGGGCTTACAGCCCAGCATTTCAGGATGCCTTTCATATCCTTCCCAATTCCGGGAACCACACCAAAACCATCCAGATTGGTCCCATCACTCGCTCTGAAAATCGAGGGGATTGTAGTTGCTCAAATAGAAGATAGCATCGCTGAGAGGGCAGGAACTCCCACCATCCCAGGGAACTCGCCTGGCTTCCCAATAGCACTTGATATTGACAAGCCGATCCTGAGTTTCATTGCCCCCATCGAGACTAACTATTAGTAATGACGATATAAGTCTCGTTATCACCGGTCGTGTCAATAAAGGCCAAATCAAAGGCTGCCCTCTTTTGAAGTATCGGCTACGCCGGTTACGTCGGCAAAGCTAGAGAAACTTGCCATGAGCGTCATAAACGCCACGACTAAAGCCACTAGCATGCTCTTTTTCATATTGTTACCTCCTCAGTACCCAAACAACCCCGTCGAGAAGCTCTTACATGCATCCACATACCCCTGATCTGATAATCTGAGTTCACCCCGGGCATCCCTGAAAAGCGTTCAGGCTTTTCGTTATCAGTATGACATCATTACGTCGATGCCGGATGGGCTTCCATCCGGCATTGTCAGCTGGGGCTGGCCACGACCAAACACCGTCAGGGTTTCTCCTGCAATCGGGCCAGTAGACGAAGAGAACCTGTTGGAAATCACCCCCAGCATCGGAACCCCATAGGTCGCAGAACATTCATCCCCGGTAGCCTTCGGGGTAAACGTCAAGATGGCCATGCCACCAGGAGTCCCCAAATCGGTAAAAGGGGTCGGATGGACTAAATTTGCTTGCAAAAGACAGGGATTTGGAGAAGAAAGCGGTGGAATTGTCACTGCAGTCGTAGCAGGCATATGCATCGTCGGGAATTTTCATATTCGTTGGTGACCTTTCGAAGCCACACGGATTGGCGAACCATGTGACACAATCCTGTTTGCAGGGAACCAGAGTAAGGCGATTATCAGCCTTCTGAGCCGTATAGGATGAAGACCCAGGGTCTTTCGACTTGTTCGATAAAGTTGAAGATCAGGCTTGCCGGGCAGGCATCGTACGTCGTGGGCGTACCGGTCAAGCGGAGCGGTGCGCTCCCATCACCGACGGTATTAGTTCAGCTTCACTCCATAGCCAACCGCAAAGCGCCATGCGCTGTACTCCCAAGTCTGGTCCTACCTTCATAATGGTCGCCGTACCCGACAACCAGTTGTAGGAAATCGGCTGGCTGCTGCCATTGACAGCCCAGCATCTCAATTCTCCCGGCATACTCGACCACCCGTGGTGGGAAGCCGTCGAGGGTGATGTTCGCTGGGAAGAAGCTCTCACCGTCGAGCCCATAACCTGTCCTGGCGCTGAAAGCGATCGACTGATTGGCCGTAAGGCAAAGTCAAAGGTCTCGCAGGCACAGTTTTCTGGGGTCTGATACCGACAGAGCAGATTGACTCTGAGCGGGGTAATCGTTGCTTATGGTGATGATGGTGTCGTTACTGTCCGCACAGTGGCGCCTACTTTGACCAAGGGGAACACCAGAAGGCTCCCCTTCTTGCTGGTGTTCGCCACGCCTCTGCGCGATTGGGCAAAACAGAGCGCCCCAAATGATACCAGGGTAAAAACCGTGATTAAAGCGATGAGCATGCATTTTTTCATACTCCCTCCTCCTTCGTAAAACAAGTGCTAGCCATCACAGCATGTTTCTGTGAAAATAAATATAAAAATCAACCTCTTTCTAAGAGCTATTCGCCCCAGAAGCCCTTACGATTACTTTCCACCTCCTTTCGGATCTTATATCAACACCCATTCAACCAGCTCGGGGTCTCTCTGCAACCGACTGAGAGCGTCTCAGTAGGTCATATTCTCAAATCTTAACTGCCTATTGAAGTTTCTAAATGGCGTCATTCGTTCACTGAATGAAGCCGCACGATGCAAGGACTTTGGTTCAAACAGCACACTGGAAAGAGCAAAGGACGCCTCGACGCCTCTTTGGTCGCTCCACCCTTCACCTTTGGGAAAGCTCACCACACATTCCAATACCCTCGACTACGCCCACCTCTAGCACTGTGCTTCGGGATTGTCAACAAAAACTTCGCATCAACACACAATTGGTAAGGATCTGTAAGGAGATTAAGGCTTCTCACGCGCCCTTTGCGTGCGCTCGATCAAGGGGGTCTCTCTAGGACTCCAAAAGCGCGCACGCTATATTATTGGTGACAATTTTCGACCTTCTCCATACGGTCCAATCTGGAAAAGAAGCTGGTGCACATAAATGTGGGTTGCCTGATCAGTATGTTTCAAGTTATAGATAGCAGCTTTAGTGGCTGGGGGCTCTCCTTGCCTCTTTCTCTTGTACGTGCCACACCAGCTGCACGGAAGCAGCGGGAGTGAGGACACCCGGGAATCCTCCACTCCAGCCTGCACCTCATTGCTTGCTGAGTGGCGCATTGGCATCAGCCCGGAACAAGGCGAATCGCAGGTGGTTGCCTTCTTATTTGGAAACTAGGGAGAAGACTGGAGTTCTATGGAAATGAGATCTAACTCAGTGGCCAGGAGATTGATTTTGTGTATTAGTGGAATAGCATCTCAGCCAGGAAGCAGCCGGCCGTCACCGGCCGTGCAGAGAGTCCGTTGCGGCGCTACTTCCTCCAATGGAAGTCGCCTGTTGAGGCTTGAACGAGCACTGGCATTTCTGCTTTTAATCATAACCCTTGCTTTGCCCGTCTTGGTCCAGGCGGCCCAGGATGACAGTAAGGCCTTGAAAGAGCGAGCAACGGCCTACTGGGAGGCGCGCATCAAGGGTGACTGGGCAACTGAGTATGACTTTCTCTCCGAGGCCAAGAGGGAGTCTACAACCAAAGAGGAGTACGTGACCACGACCAAGGACTATGGCCCTTTCCGTTACCTTTCATACAAGCTGGGTACCGTTGAGACGGCCGAAGACACTGGTTGGGTAAAAGTTTCTTACGCTTCCGAACCGGTGCTCTTTCCCGGCATCCCTCCTGCCCACGAAGACCGTTGGGAGTTATGGGAAAAGATTGACGGGAAATGGTTCCCGGTCGAGCCTGCCCAGTTGGAGAACCTGCCGAGACTACCTCCCAGCCTTCGCCCTCTGAAGGAAGAAGCGGCCGTGACGGCCCGCGCCAATGAATTCTGGAAGGCCAGGGAGAAGGAGGACTATGCTACGGTCTATCAGCTCTGCCCACCCAGCTTTCGCGCCAAGGTTTCAGCCAAGGAGTTCCTGGGAAAGAAGGCCCGCAATACCTATGTTGGGCATCGCATTCTCTGGACGGAAGTCAAGGGCGACCACGCCAAGCTCAGAGTGTCCGTGGATTATCGACCCAACGACCCCAGTGTGACGAAATTGTCCCCCATGGAGGAGACCATCTTTCAGCAGTGGATTAAGGTCGACAACCGGTGGTACCTCGACATCACTGATGAGTGAAGGCCCAAACCCCTTCATTTAGGCATAGCTCAATGATCGGCCTTTTCGGGGACCGGGGCTTTGCTTTGAGGGTGGGTATGCGTTTTACATGGAGATGACGATACGGCTCCCAATGTATTTCAGTAACGGAGGCATTTTATGAAGCGTTTCTTGAATCCTTTTTTGCGTGCTTGTTTTATTTCTGCCGTAGTAGTTTGTGTGGCCTCGTGCGCCGGCCTGCAGACCCAACTGTCGAAAGTTGCTTCGGAACCTGCCCCCAAGTTCCGGCTATCTGCTAATGGGTTGCCCGAAGGCGGCATGTGGAAATGCACCCCTGTGGTCACCGACGTCAATCAGGACGGCCACCTGGATCTCCTCGCCATGGTGCGGCTGGGCGATGGCGCCCATCTCTGGCTTGGGGACGGTAAGGGCAACTGGCAGGACAGCTCGCAGGGTCTTGCCATGAAGAACGGGTCATGTGGAGGGGGTATCGCCGTCGGCGATATCACCAAATCCGGTCGACGCGATCTGGTGGTTGCCGACCACTGCGGCGGTCTTTATGTCTATTTGCAGCAACCCGACGGTTCCTGGAAATCCGTAGTTGAAGGACTCTATCCACCCGTTCTGCAAACCAAAGTCGCACCCGATGATGACGCGACCAGAAATGTTTTCATTGGAGCCGAGGATGTGGCGCTCGGTGACATCAATGAGGATGGCTGCCTCGACATCGTAGCGCCCGCTTCAGATCAGGGAGGATTCGAGGTCTATGCCGGTGATTGCACGGGGAAGAACTGGAAATACTCTTTAAACAATGGCCTTCCCAATCTTGAATATCCCGAACCCGAGGATGAAGATAACGCAGGGTGGGCCAATCGGGTGATTCTGGCCGATATCAATAAGGACGGCCACCTCGATGTCCTGGCATCCTATTACAAGGGGCCACGGGTCTGGCTTGGCGATGGGAAAGGTCAGTTCAATGGCGCCTCCCTGGGTCTTCCGGAACCGCCCATTGGCGGCCTCTACCGCGGACTCGATTTCGGTGACTTGAATGAAGATGGTCTTCTGGACATGGTAGCGGCCAACGACGTAAACGGTCCCGAGGTCTATCTGCAGCAACCGAACGGCTCCTGGAAATACACCGGTGACGTCATGCCGGCCATGCAGGATGGCGCGGTAGGCATAACAGTAGGCGACTTCTCACAATCGGGTCACCTAGATATTATTGTTGCCGGGCGCAAAACGAAGGTGCTTGGAAGCAACGGCGGCCTGTATCTTCTCAAGGGTGACGGCAAAGGCACCTTCAAAGAGCTCGAAAATACCAACCTCCCCGCGAGCGGGATTTCGGTTCCCTGGGGAGTCGCGGTTGGCGACTTCAATGAAGATGGCCGCCTGGACTTTGTCGCCACCACTGGGGGTGCTGTCGCCAGCGGTGCTGGAAGCAAGGCCGCAAAGCCTTCGAAGGCCCCCAAGAAGGAGCCTGCACAACCCCAACCGAACGTTGCTCAGGAATCGAAATTGCCCCACCTCCAGGCATGGGTTAATGAAGGGGTGAAATAGCCAGGGATCAATACTCCCGCTTTTCCCAAACCGAGGTGACAACGAAAGCATGGTCGAAGCACAGCAGGATCGCAAACGCCTGATCATAGTCTTCAGTCTGTTAGGAATGCTGGTGGCGTTGGGGGCCGGTCTCTCGCATTATCTGGAGTGGCTGGCCGCCCTGTGCACCGGATTTGGCGACGGCTGCCGGGAGACGGCAGACTTCAGGCTGGTGGGGACGCCGCTCTGGGTGTGGGGGGTCATTTATTACTCCCTGGTTGCTTTGCTGTTCTTTCGTGGCTACGGCCTGCTAGTCTGGGTTCTTGCTGCAGGTTTCGGTTTCGAACTGGGCCTCGTCTGGATCATGTTGTCCCTGAAGATCGTCTGTGTCTTCTGTCTGGCCAATTTTGCGGTAATGCTCGTCCTGGTCCTCTGCTCCCTGGAAAGAACACGCGGTTGGCAGACCCTCAGCGTAACGCTGGCCGCCTCGATCCTTTCTGCGCTCATCATCCCCTACGAGAACAACAACCACGCCACCGCCGCCATCAAGCTGAATTCCTCCCCGGCAGCCAAAGTGGCGGGAACCGTCATTACCTATGACGAACTCACGCTGCCCATTGCCACTCGCATCTACGATCTGCAGCAGCAGATTTATCGGCTGGAGCGAGAGCGCCTGGACCAGCTGATCGCCAAGATGGTTTTGGACCGGGAAGCACAGAAGCAGGGAAAGCCACTGCAAGAGATGCTGAAGGAATTCCTGGCGGCGCAATCCATCACCGTGGAAGACCAGGAAGCGGCTGACTATTATGAGGAAAACCGGGCCCGCTGGGCAGAATGGAGAGGCTCCGAACAGGAACTCATGACCCAGATCCGGGCCTACCTTCATCAACTCAAGTCTCAACAGCGGGTCATGGAATACGCTCGCTCTTTACACGCCCCGCATGCAGTGGAAATCTATCTTAAAGAGCCCTTGTCTCCCACGATCCAGGTCAGCCTGGACAAGGACGATCCCACGCTCGGTCCTGAGGATGCGCCGCTCACCATCATTGAGTTCTCGGATTATCAGTGCCCGGCTTGCCGGAGGAACCATGAGGTCGTTCGAGAACTGCGGCAAGCCTACCAGGATCGCGTTAAATGGGTGTTCAAGGACTTCCCCATGCCCAGCCACAAGTGGGCCAGGGGAGCCGCCCTCGCCGCCCGTTGCGCGGCTGAACAGGGGAAGTTCTGGCAATACCAGGACCTTCTCTTTGCCAGTCAGGAGGAACTCTCTACCGATCGCCTGACCCATTTGGCCAGGGAGCTCGGGGTAGAGATGGAGCCCTTCAGCCAATGTTTGGCTGCGGGCAAATTTTCCGCCCACATCGACCGGGATGTTGAGCAGGGAAGGAAGTACGGGTTCAACACCACGCCAACCTTTGTCATCAATAATCGGGTTATCCCGGGGGCCCCTTCTCCCGAACGTTTCCGGCAGATCATCGATGAGGAGCTGGAGAAGGCGAGGAAGAGCAGTTAGCGGCTGTCCAAAGAAAACTTGGCCTCATCTTGGCCAATGTTCTAGAGCACGAAGGAATCACTTCGTGTCCTTCGTGCTCTTCGGGGTGAAAGAAGGTATTTTTTTAGGGCAGTCCCTTAGGAACAATTCGGCCGATACAACCCCTCCACCCGAGGCACCCTCTCCAGGCAATTCTCTCAGCTCAAGAAATGGCCATGAAACGCATGCTCTGGCGTGCCACCCTTTCCCTATCGCTGGCATGGAGCGGATTTGCGCCTACACTCAGGGATTTCTTCGAGGTTATTTCCCTTTGAGGGGCTCTTGAGTCCCGGACAAGGACTCCAAGTCAGCCTCCGAAAGCTCGATGATCAGCTCTTCCCTCGCAGAGGGGGATGGTGCCGCGCCCTGGTCTGCTGCAATGGCCGGCTCTCTGCCGCTGGATTCACTGTTGAACAACTCCCCGGCAGCCGGTCTGGCAAAGCTTTCCTTGTTTGAACCTTCGCTTCCCCCCCCCGCTGGCTCCGTCAGGCCGTCGCGCTGACTTCCACCCTTCAGCAGGGCTCCGAGCAGAAATGGCACCTCGGATTTGAGTGAGGAAAAACCGAGCTGTTCCCTGGTTCCCGTGAGATCCGCACTGCATCGGCGGCATTCGGAAAGGTAGTCAAAACTTACAAAACCGCATTGATCACACTTCATGGACCTATCCTTCTAGAATCTAGAACTGGTCAGAACCAAGCTCATGAGTAGTCGACCCGAATCATGGGGAACGCCATTCAAGGAGCCTTTCCGGATGGGGAGAAACCGGAAGGAGCCTCATCCTTCGCACGATCACAGCGGGTGCCAAGATCTCCCCAGAGCAGCTGCACCGCGGCAAGCAGGGCCAGCGTTGCCGTTTCGAGACGAAGCGTGCGCGGACCCAGGTGCACCGGATGAAAACCAGCTTGCAGAAAATGTTCCCCTTCAGGTTGTGACCATCCTCCTTCCGGACCAACCACCACGAGCATCTGCTGACACTCTGGAACCCTTGCATGAAGAGAAAGCAGGCTCACCCGGTCGGCATCTTCTCTTGCCAGGATCTTCAGCCCCTCCCTTTCGCCACAGAGAGCCTCAGAACTTGCCGCAAGAAACTCATCCGCATTTGAGCAAATCTGAATCCTGGGCAGGTTGATCCTGCCGCATTGACACAAGGCCTCGCGGGCAATGCGCCGCCACCGTTCTTCTCTTTTGGCCATCCGCGGTCCCGACAGCCGGTACTCGCTGCGCACAGCGGGAAAGGCAAGGAAGCGGTGCACCCCCATCTCGGTCGCCTGACGGACGGCCAATTCCATTCGGTCGGCGCGGGAGAAGGCCAGGGCCAACGTCAGCTGCAAGGCTGATTCTTGCTGGACGTGCTTCTTGCCAACAACTGCAACCCTCACCTCCCGCCCCGCCATTTCCGTGAGCACGGCATCCCAGGCATGGCCCTGCCCATCCCTCAGTTCGATGCTGTCCCCCGCCCGCAGGCGAAGCACGGTCCGCACATGGTGGGCGACATCATCGCCAAGGGTAACCCGCCCGGTACTGAGGTCCTGCGGGTCAACGAGGAAGCATTTTCTGGTCATCAGTTTGGCACCGCTCTGTCTTGCGCGCTCTTCTCTCATTAAGGAACCGTCCAAAACCAACTTGCACTCATTTCAGTCTCTTTTCAAACCACGAAGGACACGAAGAGCGCGAAGAAATCATTGCGTGTTCTTCGTGGTGAAGATGGTGGTTCGATTTTAGACAACCACTGACCCCAAAAGCACACGATAAGCTTTCCGGGGCAGCCTCTCAAAGGCCTAGAATATCGGTCACATACCACCGGTAGAAGTGCTCCCCCCAGAAAAGGTAGAGCAGCGCCCCGGAAGCTAAAAACGGTCCAAAAGGGAGCATGGCACCGAGCCCCTTGCGGCTTCGCCACATGACGACTCCCCCCACCATGGTCCCCATGAGGGAGGCAGTCAGGACCGTAAAGACGACTCCAGGCCAGCCTAGAAAGGCCCCGATCATGGCCAGCAGTTTAATATCCCCGCCCCCAAGGCCATCCTTGTGTCGGAAATACTGATACCCGATGGCTATCAGGTAGAAGAAACCGCCCCCCAAGACGATCCCGAGAAGAGAATCCGCCCAGGAGAGTCGCGGCGACAGGAAGGAAGAGGCGAATCCCAGGATGATGCCGGAAAGGGAAAGCACATCAGGAATCAAGTAGGTGTCGAGGTCAATAAAGGTGATCACGATGAGCAGGGAAGCCAGCACCCCCTCGATGAAGAACTGGGGCGCCCAGCCGTAGTGCAAAAACAAGAGCAGGACGACGAGGCCGGTAAGGACCTCCACAAAAGGGTAGCGCACGGAGATGCGTTCGCCGCAGTAACGACATTTCCCCCAGAGCAGAAGATAACTCACCACCGGAATATTATCGTAGAAGGAAATGGGATGGTTGCAGCGGGGGCAGTGGGAACCCGGGCGAACAATGGATTCATGCTGCGGCAGGCGGTGAATGATGACATTGTAAAGACTGCCAAAGCAACATCCGACAAAAAAAACGAATATCTGTTGCAGGAGCGATGGGAGCATGGCAAACACGGCCGTTAAACCTCCGCTCCTCGGGGTTGCTTGTCCGATGGGGCCTTCTCCTGGTAACTACAGGCGGGATTCATACAAGCCAGCTTCTGATCACCCTTGCGGCTCTGCTTTTCAAGAAGCACGGGAGCCCCACATCCCGGGCAGGCTTTCTGCACGAATTTCCCCCAGACCGCGGTTTTGCACTGCGGATATTGGTTGCAGCCATAGAACCGCCGACCGGTCTTGCTCACCCTTTCCACCAGCTGGCCGTGGCAGCCTTCGCGAAAACAGGCCACTCCGGTGTTGAGGCTAAGGGAGCGCGTATTCCGGCAGTCAGGATAGCCGCTGCAGGCAAGGAAGGCCCCAAAACGGCCCTTTTTTTGAACCATGGGTCGCCCACACTTATCGCAGATCTCACCCGAGGACTCGTCTTCCTCCGCCAGATGGATCTTCCCCTTCTCGTCCCGTTGGTAATTTGACGAAAAAGAGCAGTCGGGATAACCGCTACAGGCCAGAAAGGGGCCATTGCGACTCCACTTGATCTGAAGGCTTCGCTCACACCGGGGGCATTTCAGATCGGTCGGCCAGCCGACGCCCTTCATATTCAACATGTTGCTCTGAGCACTCTGCAGAGTCCCGGAAAACTGCTCGTAGAACTCGTTCAAGACCTTGAGATAGGGATACTGGCCCTGTTCGATTTCATCCAGGCTTTTTTCCATACCGGCAGTGAACTTGGTATTGACGATGTTGGGGAAATTCTGCACCAACAGCTCGTTGATGAACCATCCCAGTTCGGTAGCGTAGAGCCGATGCTTTTTCAGAGTGACATATTCCCTGTCGACAATGGTGGTAAGAATGCTGGCGTAGGTGCTGGGCCGGCCGATACCGCGCTCTTCCAGTTCCTTGATGAGACTGGCTTCCGAGTAGCGGGGGGGCGGTTGTGTGAAATGCTGTTTGGCCTGCAGGTCTTGCAGCATGAGGGGTTGGCCTTCAGCCAGCTCCGGCAGCAGGGTTTCGCCGTTTTTCGCCGCCTCACCATCCTCCCGGCTTTCCTCATAGAGCACCATGAACCCCGGAAATTCCACCGTCGACCCGGCAGCACGAAAGAGGTAGTCTCCGGCCACAATCTCGACGCTTTTCTGAGCGATCAGAGCAGAAGCCATTTGGGAAGCAATGAATCTTTTCCAGATGAGCGTATACAGTCTCAGCTGCTCCTTGCTGAGAAAGGGAGCCATCCTCTCTGGGGTGCGCTGCACGTCGGTCGGGCGAATGGCCTCGTGAGCATCCTGAGCACCAGCCTTGGCTTTGTAGAAGACCGGTTTACCCGGAAGATAAGGCTCCGACCAGGTGGTCGCGATATATTCCCGGGCAGCCTGGACCGCATCCTGAGACAACCGGGTGGAATCCGTCCGCATGTAGGTGATGAGACCCACCGCCCCCTCGGTTCCCAATTCGATCCCTTCGTAGAGGCGTTGCGCGGTGCGCATTGTCTGCTTGGCAGAAAAGTGCAACCGTCGTGCGGCTTCCTGTTGCAGGCTGCTGGTGATGAACGGCGGGGCCGGGTTCTTGCGCCGTTTCTTGAGTTCGACCTTGCTCACCTGATAGCTGAGAGTGCGGAGGATGTTCACCAGATGCTCGGCATCCTCGGCCGAGGCAATGACGCATTTCTTCTTGCGACAGCGCCACAGCTGGGCGGTAAAGGCTTTCTTCGGGTCGCTTTCCGTCGTTCCAGCGAGCGTAACCGTCAACAGGTCGGCATCGATGGTCCAATATTCCTCGGAAGTGAACTCCTGGATCTCCTTTTCCCGCTCACACACCAGTCGCAACGCCACGGATTGCACGCGCCCGGCGCTCAGGCCTTTGGTCACTTTCTGCCAGAGGATGGGAGAGATCTGATAGCCTACCAGACGATCCAGGATGCGCCTGGCCTGCTGGGCTTCATAACGTTCCCGATTGAGCTCACTCGGATGTGCCAGCGCTTCCTCGATAGCCTTCTTGGTGAGCTCATAGAAGAGCACCCGATGGATGGGTTTCTTTCCAGCGTGAATGGCCTCCGCAATATGCCAGGCAATGGCTTCACCCTCACGGTCGGGGTCCGGCCCCAGATAAATGGCATCGGCTTTGGCGGCAGCCGCCGTCAACTCATTGACGATCTTCTTCTTCTCCCTGATCACCTGGTAATCGGTCAGAAAATCCTTCTCGACATCAATTCCCAGTTTATTCTTGGGGAGATCCTTGATATGGCCAACGGAAGCCTTCACCACGAAGTCCTTGCCCAGATAACGTCCCAGGGTTTTCGCTTTGGTGGGTGACTCTACGATCAACAACGACTTTGTCATGAAGCTATCCTTTGCTCACGAAGTATTTTCCAGGCAATTGTACAACCTCGCCTTTCAATTCTAATGCCAGAAGTATAGACATGACTCGCGACACCGGCCACTGCAGGGTGCGACATATCTCGTCGATATGCTGAGGATGCTGGTGGACGGACTGCAACAGAGCCGCTTCCTCGGACGTCAGCCGTTGCTCGTGAGAAACGGTTTGGCCATCTTCTTCGATGGCCCTGCTCCGACGAATCGCCGGCCGGATCTCCTCCAGCACATCCTCAGCGCTTTCCACCAGTTTTGCCCCCTGCTTCAGGAGCTGATGGGGACCAACACTGCGGTAATTCCGGGCGATTCCCGGCACGGCAAAGACCTCTCGGCCCTGCTCCAGAGCCAGGCGCGCAGTGATCAAGGAGCCGCTGCGATGGGCGGCCTCTACCACCACCACCCCCAGGGCTAAGCCGCTGATGATCCGATTGCGCATGGGGAAATGTCCCGGAGCCGGAGGCGTGCCCAGGGGAAATTCCGTCAGGATCGCTCCCGTTTGGGCAATCTCACGGCGCAGCCCGGCATGCCCACGCGGATAATCCACATCCAGGCCACACCCGAGAACGGCAAGGGTTCGCCCCTGTGCTTTGACAGCGCCCCGATGGGCGGCGCTGTCAATCCCGGTGGCGAGGCCGCTGATGATGGTCACCCCAGCTCGCGCCAGATCCCCCGACAGTCGTTCGGTAAAGATCATCCCCATGGGAGAGGCAGCACGCGAGCCGACGACGGCAATGGCCACCAGATCCCTGGGCTCAAAAGACCCTTTTACAAAAAGGGCCGCGGGAGGATCAGGAATTGTGGCAAGGTTCGCGGGATATTGGGGATCGCCCAGGCAGACAAGTTGGATACCCTCCTTCTGAAGCACGGCCCATTCCGCTTCGGGAGGTCGGATCATGGCCTTCCTGATGAGGGCAAAGCGGGCTTTGTCCCTTAAGCCCGGCACCGCAGAAAGCTCTCCCGCACCCGCTCGCAGGATCGCCGATGCGCTCCTGAAGTGCCGCAGCAGACGAAGCAGGGAGCGATTCCCCAAGTCGGGAATCAGTTTCAGGCTCAGCCAGGCAAGTCGCTCTTTATCCATTCGCGCAGATCTATCCTTGTTGTCTCAAGAATTGCCGAACTCCCCTTGCCGCAGTCTGGCGTTGGATGATAAGTACAGGCCCTGATTGGATTTGTCAAATCGATGATGGATTAAGGAATAATCACGAAGCATGTCGAGCATCGGGAGGTTGTCATCTTGAAGGGCGAGTATCGGCGGCTGAAGCCCGAACTGTTGGCCCCCGCAGGAAGCCTTGAAAAATGCCGCATTGCCTTCCTCTACGGGGCGGATGCGGTCTACGTGGGAGGAAAGGAGCATAGCCTTCGAAGCTACGCCCGGAACCTGCATCACGAGGAACTGGCCGAAGCCTGTCACCTCGCTCATAGTCAGGGAAAGAGGCTGTATGTGACGGTTAACGCCTTCACCCGCGAATCGGACCTCCGGACGCTACCCACTTACCTGCAGGTCTTGCAGGACCTCCAGGTGGACGGCATGATCGTGAGCGACCCGGCGCTCCTGCTCCTTGCAAAACGCTGGGCCCCTGCCGTTCCCCTGCATCTCAGCACCCAGACCAACACCACCAACTCCCTCAGTGTTTCCTTCTGGCAAAGTCAGGGCATTCGCCGGGTCAATCTGGCTCGGGAACTCACCTTTGAAGAGTTGCGGGAAATCCGGAAAGCTGCCGGTATTGAATTGGAAGTCTTCGTCCACGGCGCAATGTGCATTTCCTTCTCGGGCCGTTGCCTGCTGAGCGCCTTTCTCAACCGCAGGAGCGCCAATCGCGGTCTTTGCACCCAACCCTGCCGCTGGTCCTACCGCCTGGTTGAAGAAAAACGCCCCGGACAGTACTTCCCCCTCGAAGAAGACGCCCACGGGTCTTACATCCTCAACTCGAAAGACCTCCGCCTCCTGGATCACCTCGGCAGACTGATGGCTCTTGGCATTCATGCCTTCAAAATAGAAGGCCGCATGAAGGGGCCGTTCTACCTTGCCAGTGTCATTCGCGCCTACCGCCAGGCTATCGACGCATACTGGGAAGCTCCTGAGACTTATGCAGTGGCTCCGGAGTGGCGTCAAGACCTCGAGGCAGTGAGCCATCGCCCATACACCGCAGGCATGCTCTTCGCTCATGGCTCAGACCGTGATGCAGCCGTGGAGGAATCAGCCGGCACCCTCCAGACCCATACCCTCGCGGGAATTGTGCGACCACCGCCGGAGAGCCGCTGGGAAAGGTCCCTGTCTCCCCCACCCCCTGAAGGGAAAGGGTGGACCTGCATCGAAGTCCGAAGTCGCCTCGTGGCCGGCATGGAGCTGGAATTTCTGGGCCTGGACGGGGCCACCACAATCTACGTGCTCGAAGATTTTATGGACCTTCTGGGAGGCCATCTGTCCGTAGCCAATCCCAACACCTGGATTCGGGTGCGTCTGACTTTTGACACTTTCCCCCACCAGGTGATCCGGACTCTCAGACATGCCCCTCAATCAGCTTGAGAAAACCGGGGGGAAGGCGCAGGAGTTGGATCAGCCGCGGCATTCAGCCCCATTTTATGGTCGTCTTGTCGTAGAACACGAGCAGGCCGGTCTTGCACTGCATGCACTTGTAATACTTGGTGCTCGGCAAATACCGCATCCAGACCTTACGCTCAACGCGCCTGATGCGGTGACTGTGGCACTTGGGACATGCCTTTTCGAAAACAATCCAAGCCATTTCAACCCTTTCCCGAAAGGTGGGAGCAACAGCAGAGTGGCCTTTGCATCGCCTCCCCGGCAAGAAAACCGGGATCAGTCCTGATCAATCCCCCCCACGTAAACCCGCCGTAAAGATCTCGGCCTCTCGTCCCACATTTTTTCTATTGCGTCAAGGGGCTGAGGTTTGTCTAATAGGAGCTCAAACACCTCATGGAAATCTCCCCAGCATCCCGCTTCTCGCCATGGAGGTGCTGAGGGTGTTTCTGCAGAGGGAAGAACAGTCCTCAGAATGATCGTCAACTCTCATACGCATAATGGAGTGAGTCGATGTCCAAAGACCTCAAGATTGGATTCATTGGTGGTGGAAACATGGGCGAAGCCATGATCAAAGGCCTTCTTGCCGCATCGCTCTTTCCTCCCGAGCAGATCCAGGTTTTTGATGCGAGCTCTCGTCGCATGGAATACCTGAATGCTACTTACACCATTCAACCCGGCCTCAATACCGGGTATCTGGCAGACTCCAGTCGGGTCCTGGTACTCGCGGTAAAGCCGCAGACGATGCCGGTCGTTTTGAAAGAGTTGTGTGGCCACCTTTCTCATCACCCGCTGGTGATTTCCATAGCCGCCGGGATCCCTATTGCCGTCCTGACCCAAGGGCTTGATCCGGGGATACACATCATCCGGGCCATGCCCAACACCCCCGCTCTGGTCCTCGAGGGCGCTTCCGCCCTGGCGCGCGGTCCAGGGGTTACCGACGATGAGATGAACCAGGCGCTGGCTCTCTTCCGGGCCATTGGCAAAGCCTTCGAGGTGGACGAGAGGGCCCTTGACGCCGTTACGGGTCTAAGCGGTAGCGGACCGGGCTATATTTTGCTCGTCCTGGAAAGTCTCATCGATGCCGGGGTGCTCATGGGACTCCCCCGTCCCCTTGCCCGTGATCTCGTCCTGCAAACGGCGCTGGGAACCGCAAAGATGGCTCAGGAAACAGGAAAACACCCGGCAGAACTGAAGGACCTCATCACTTCACCCGGCGGGACGACCATTAGAGGGCTGCAAATCCTTGAAGACCGTGGCGTTCGGAGTGCCTTTTGGGGCGCCGTCGAAGCTGCCACCCTGAGGTCGACGGAATTGGGGAAAAGGCCGAGATGAATGGTGAGTAACGAGTGATGAGTGGTGAGTGAATCCTCTGTGGCCTTTGCTGGTCAGCGATGGTGGGAATAGCGCTGCAGGTATTCCTCAACTCTGAGTTTGCGCAGAGTGCTTGCGGAGCTCATGTAGCGTATTCTTCCAAAAACCGGGCGCTGAGGAAACCAGGGGCGGTCGTAGCGACCGAGGACCCAGAAGATCCCCGTGTAGGAATTGGGGTCGCGGCCGTCCAGAGCATATTTGTTGTTCAGTGCGATCATGATCGCCAGGCCTTCGTGGGGAGATGTCGACCATTCCAGGATCTTCTTCCCCCACAACATCCGCAGGTAATTGTGCAACCGTCCTTCCTCCAGGAGTTGCGTCTGGGCGGCATTCCAGAGCGCATCGTGGGTGCCGGCAGCTTCAAACTCATCGAGATTGTACCGGTAAGGGCGAATATCGCCGGCATGTGCAAGCAGGTCTTTGAAAGCCCAATCGGGCAAAGATTCCAGACGGTCATAGTCCTCCCGGTGGGAGCACATATTGAAGCCCAGCTCACGCCAGGTAATCAGTTGATCGAGGAAGGCTTCTGC
The DNA here is from genome assembly GCA_963783775.1 of uncultured delta proteobacterium. Classification (GTDB taxonomy): domain Bacteria; phylum Desulfobacterota; class Syntrophobacteria; order Syntrophobacterales; family Syntrophobacteraceae; genus JADGQM01. The sequence goes on from CAWAOR010000004.1 coordinate 393,312, forward strand.
GCCCTCACTCATGCCCCACCATCCGGTACGCTTCCCCGTCGCCCTTACCCCCAGGCGTTCGGGAGTCCAGTCTTCCAGGTCGAGGAGTTCCATCACCACCTGATGCGCCGCCACATGCCCAAAGTGAAGATAAGGGGAAAGGCCGCTGGAAGCGTCATCGTCAGGATGGTTTCGTGCCAGGTGGTAGGAGCTCAATTTGCTCTCGAGAAAGCCGCGCAGGGCCAGTTGGGCCGCCTCTGCGCCGCCATGCAGCGGCACTGTCGGAACGCGGTGATCAATCGGCAACGCCCCCAACATCTCTGGACCGGCCAGCAGAATCTCCCTTGCCGCTGGCCGCCAGCGCCGGGTGATCGGCTCCGGCAAAGAGGCTATGAGGGGCAGGGACACGTCTGCGAGAGAGTCTCTAACGGGAATCTGCTCCAGGTGCAGGGGCAGGTTGTTTTGCAGAAAGCGTCGAAAGGAATAGGCCGTGGAAAAGCTCTGGGGGGCGGCCTTCATGGGGAGCACGCCATTGCTGTCTACCAATTCGAACCTGACTCCGAGATCTCTGGCGGCCGCTTTCATCATCCTGGGGAGAAAAAAGGCCGGGTAATCGTCGGAGACCACCACGCAGGCATGGGCTCCCAATTCCTGGATGAGTCCCTTTCCCTCACCTTTGCTTTTTTCAACGAAGGGAAAATAGAGCGCTGGGGTTTCCGCAAAAGCCTTCAGGTTGTCTTGCATGCCCTCGAGGATGAAGCTGTGAAGCCGGTCGCTCGCCCAGGGATAGTCACAGCGCAAAGCTTCCAGCACCACCAGAGGCTTCTGCAGTTCCCTGGCCCATTCAACCGCTCGCTGCAGGCTAAAATTCCAGTTCTTCCTGCGGAAAGCGGTCATCCAGTAAAGGACAAAGCTCCCCTCAGCATTGACGGGCAGGTCATGGGCCAACGTAATCCGAATCCCTGGGACAGTATCCCATTTCACACTCTTCACTCATCACCTTTCACTTTTCACCGGGGGACCAGCTTGATTTCAAAAAGCTTCGGCCAATACTTCCCTGTAACGAAGATCCGGTCGTGGGCGGCATCGTAGGCAATTCCGTTCAGCACTTCGGCATCTCGGGCCGGGCCGAGGGCCTTGCGCAACACGGAAAGATCGACCCAGCCGAGGACCCGTCCCGTTGTTGGGGAGATCACGGCAATGGTATCCTGTTGCCAGATGTTCGCAAAAATCTCACCTTTGATGGTGGCCAGGGCATTGAGGTTCCGGATCGGCAGGTCTTGGTCGCGCACTTCGATGCGCCGCTCTTCCTTGAACGTATCCGGATCAAGGAACCGCAGCAGCGCCGTACCGTCACTCATGATCAGGGATTGGCCGTTCTGAGTGAGGCCCCAACCTTCAGAGTGGTAATGGAACTCTCCCACCCGTTGCAGACTGTCCAGATTATATACCAGGGCAATTCCCGAACGCCAGGTCAGCTGGATGAGCTGCCCCTGCCACAGGGCCAACCCTTCGCCAAAAACATCCCCGGCCAGACTCTGCATTTTGAGGACGGCACCCGTTTCGAGGTCAACCTTCCGGAGCGATGACTTCCCATACAAGCCGGTGCTTTCATAAAGAAAGCCGTCGACAAAGACCAGACCCTGAGTAAACGCCTCGGGATCATGAGGGTAGGTTTTTACGATCGTGATGTCATAATGGACTGCCCTGGAGGGATGGGCACCCGCTTGCGAGGCCCCGGCATCGCTGGCAGGGGGTTGTTGTGTCGTCGCGCCGACCGCCTGTCCAGGACCCAGCCACGCAAGACAGAAGAAAACGGCAGTGATCAACACGCTCCGCACAGGTCCCATAGGGATTGCTCTAGGTTATGGGTTATGGGTTATCGTCACCACCCATTAGGCCGCCATCCACCATCCGACATCCGAAATCAAACCCTACTCCACCGTCCCCCTGCCCACACTGTGGTAGCGGAACCCCTTCTCCTTCATCATCTCCGCCGGGTAAACATTGCGCAGATCGATGAAAATCGGGTTCTTTCAGCAAGGCCTTGATCCGGTCCAGATCCAGGGCGCGATACTCGTTCCATTCGGTCATGAGAATCAGGGCATCGGCCTGATCACAGGCCTCGTAAGGACTGGCGCAATACTTAACGCCGGGGAGGAGTCTGGCCGCTTCCTGCATGGCCGCCGGATCATGAGCGCGGACCACGGCGCCATGTTCGAGGAGGGTCGAGATGATGGTGAGGGCGGGAGCATCCCGAAGATCATCCGTTTCCGGCTTGAAGGCCAAGCCGAGGACGGCAAGGATTTTCCCGGCTTCACTGCCACCGAGGGCAATCCTGATTTTTCTGGCCATACGGGCTTTTTGGGCCGCATTGACTTCGATGACTGCCTCCACAATGCGACAGGCAACCCCGTGTTCCTGGGCAATGCGCAGTAGCGCCTGGGTGTCTTTTGGGAAGCATGACCCGCCATACCCCGGTCCCGCATGCAGAAACTTTTTGCCAATCCGACCATCCAGGCCGATTCCCCGCGCCAGATCCTGAACGTTGGCCCCGATTTCCTCGCAAATATTCGCTAGTTCGTTAATGAAGCTGATCTTGGTGGCCAGAAAGGCATTGGCGGCATATTTGATGAGTTCAGAGGTCTCGATGGCGGTGATGACGAATGGCGTCTCGATGAGGAATAGGGGCCGGTAGATGGCCTTCATAACCTCCTCAGCCATGGGGGAATCCACTCCGATCACGACCCTATCCGGATGCATGAAATCTCTGATGGCCGCCCCTTCGCGCAGGAATTCAGGATTACTGGCCACATCAAAGCTGGCCTCGGGGTTGACTTCGGAGATGAGGCGCGCCACCTGGCGAGCCGTTCCCACCGGCACCGTGCTCTTATTCACGACAACGGTATAGTCCTTGAGATGGGGAGCGATCTGCCGCGCCGCCTCATAGACGTAGGTGAGATCGGCATAGCCATCGCCGCGGCGGGATGCGGGCGTCCCCACGGCGATAAAAATCACCTGAGCTTCGGGCACCGCAGGGCTGAACTCGGTGGCAAAGATGAGGCGCCCGGCTTTCACGTTTTTCTGCACCAGGAACTCGAGACTCGGTTCATAGATGGGGATCTCACCCCTTTTCAGGATGTCGATCTTCTCCTCATCTTTGTCGATACAGGTGACCTCATGGCCGAATTCCGCGAAGCAAGCCCCACTGACGAGCCCAACATATCCGGTTCCAATAACCGCAATCTTCATGGTCCCTCCTTCCCCTTTCGTGCCAGATGTGATGAACATCCGAGCAGACTGTATCAGCTATTCAAGTCACATACAAGCTTCAGCACGGCGGCGCATCGGAAGTTTGCAGCAGCACTGGTCACGAATGGCCAAGAATTAAAGCCTTTGCTTTCTGGCGTAGATGATGGATAATAGTCGAAAAACAAGCTCAAACAGGAACAGCTCTCTTGAGGATGGGCAGTTGAGGATCATTTCACGACAGAAACATTGGCCTAAGAAACGCCGTCCGGCTGAGGGAACGTCACTGGGCCCTTTGCGGAGGTCGGACCAACTGTTCCCAGTGCACATCCACCGCAATCTCCGCCCGGTGCTCGACCGTATCCGCGTACCCCAGCCGCGCCCCTTCATTCCCGATCCCTTCCAGATAGAAGCGCTGAAGGCCCTGGAACAGACAGATGTGCTGGTAACCGCCCCCACCGGTTCAGGTAAGACTTACATCGCCCTTGAGGCGATCCAACAGACGCTCGCCAAGGGCGGCAGGAGCTGGTACGCTTCTCCTCTAAAAGCCCTTTCCAACTCAAAGTATGAGGAATTCTCTCATCTTTTTGGTCCAGAAAAGGTCGGGATCCTGACCGGAGACCGCAAAGAAAATGTGCAGGCCCCGGTCATTGTCGGCACCACCGAAATCCTTCGCAATCAGCTCTACGACACGATGCATCGGGGCGAAAACCTGGATGAGGATCTTGTGGTGTTGGACGAAGCCCATTATCTAGGTGATGAGGACCGGGGCGTGGTCTGGGAAGAAGTCCTCATTTACCTGCCCGCTCGCGTCAGGCTCCTCCTTCTCTCAGCAACCATACAGAATGCCCAGGAGATCTGTTCCTGGCTGGAGTGGCTGCGTTCGTCGCCGTGCACTTGGGTGGCGGCTTATGAGCGGCCGGTGCCGTTATATCCCCTGTTCCTGTTTCCCGCGGGAGAACTGAGCCCCCTCAGCACCCGCCGCGGACTTTTTGCCAAAGTCCGAACTGTTGACAGCAGGTCGTTCCCCAAGCACAGCTTCCCGGACATCCCAAGAGTGTTGCAGACGCTACGACAAGCCAACCTGCTTCCCGCCATATTCTTCCTCAAGTCGCGGGCCGATTGCGAAAGGGCCATTTTCCTCTGCCACCCGGCACCCGAAAGCGACGGCGCGAGGAATTCAGAGCGCTTCAAGCACCACCTGGATGAGCTGCTGGAGAGCTACCCTTTCCTGAGGCGACACCAGCATCTGTCGGTACTGAAGTACGCTCGGGTGGGAGCCCATCACGGAGGCCAGTTGCCCCACTGGAAGCTCTTTCTGGAAAAACTCATGCAGGAAGGCTACCTGGAAGCCATCTTCTCCACCTCGACCGTGGCTGCGGGCGTGAACTACCCGGCGCGCACGGTGGTGATCTGCCAGAGTGATCGCTTTAACGGCAAGGGATTTGTCGACCTGGGCGCCACCGATCTCCTGCAAATGACCGGCCGGGCGGGCCGCCGAGGAATGGATGAGATTGGCTTTGTGCTGGTCTTGCCGGGCCCCCATCAAGACCCTCAACTCCTCCATGACCTCCTGAGGTCGGCGCCGGATCTCATCACCAGCCAGATCCGGATCAACTTCTCCATGACGCTCAATCTGCTCCTCTCGCACCGACCGGACGAGATCTACACCCTCTTTTCCTCCTCCTTTGCCACCTTTCAGAACCTCAGCCGGGAAACTCAGGCCACCGAAGAGCTGCTGTCAGCCAGGAAGGCCCTGGACCAGTGGCTGCCTCAGACTGCCTGCGGCACCTTGGAGCACCTCACCGAAATCCGACCGCAGTACGGCTTCCTCAAAGAACAAACGCGAAAAGCCCGTAAGAACTGGAAACGCCAGGCATCTCGGCATTCATTCTACGATCTTCTTACCCCAGGCCGGATCTTTCTCAGCGGGAGAGGAACCCCCTACGCGGTCATCGAACCGCCCCAGATGGAGCAGCAGACCGTGGAAGCGGTCCGCCTTGCGTTCCCCTTAAGGTTCCGCAAGGGACGGGTGCGAACCTACCACGTTGCCCTGCAACGCGTCCGGTCCGTGGCGGAAATACTCGAAAGCCTGCCCTCCCTGAAGGACCGGGATGGCTGGAAAGCGCTGGTATCTCAGATGGACGAGACCTTGCACCGTCCCAGGAAAGAAGAACCAGGCGCTGAAAAATGGCTGCCCATGGAAATGGCTGCTCGTGAACTGACTGGACTGGTGACAACGAAAGCTGCCCTGCCTTGTGATTCCTGCACTCTTTTTGGACCATGCCAGAAGGCGACCTCTCACCCTTTCACGACGGCCCTGGAACACTACCTCGTCCATCACATGCAGGTGAACACCATCCAGGAGCAGCTCTGGCGAGCCTTTCAGCAGCATTATCGGATTCTCCAGGAAGAAGGCTACGTGAACGACGACGGCCAACTGACAGACGACGGTCTATGGGCCTCGAAACTGCGCCTGGACCAGCCGTTGCTGATCTCGGAGGGCATCCGCAAGGAGGTCTTTCCGGAAGACCAACCGGAGCTTCTGGCAGCGCTTATTGCGCCTTTTGTCATGGACCGCGAGCGTCCCGGTGACATTCAACTGTCCACCCTGATCTGGAAATACCCCGAGGTTGCCAAACCTTTCTTCCGCATGCTCCAGAGCCTCCAGCGCCTGAGGGAGCGCCTTCAGGCGGATGGGTTTCCCATCCCCACCATGCCCTTTTGGGCGGTGGTTACGCTGTACTACTGGGCGCGCGGCGAGTCCTGGGAGAAAGTCCGCGAGATCTCCGGGATGGATGAGGGGGATCTGGCCATGGTCATGCTCAGGACGGCGGATCACCTGCGCCAGATCGAAGCGCTTTCCGAAACCCACCCCCGCCTTGCCGCATCAGCGCGCAAAGCGATTGAGAAGATCCTGCGCGAACCGGTGCTGATGGAATAACCTCGGTACTTCCCGCAAGCCGCACCAGCTCAGGGGCTGTCCAAAAACAATTTGCACTCGTTTTGAGCCTATCTAATCGAGACTATTGATGCTGTAAATTCCACAAAAAAAGACGCCCCGGATGAACCAGGGCGCCTTTGATCATAGTTCTTGGACTCGTTGCCCAGAGACTAGGCGTGTTTCTTCTCAGGCGGCTTCGTTGTGAAAAGAACGATCGTTCCAAGGGCGCACAGAGCCGCGGCGCAAAGGAACGGCGCGTAGTACGTTCCCGTCATATCCTTCAGATAGCCGCCGACCCATGGCCCGGCAAAGCCCGCCAGACCCCACGCCGTAAACAGAAGGCCGTAGTTGCTCCCCTGCGCTGTCGGCCCGTAGAACTGGAGGCAGGTGGCCGGGAACAAGGTAAACATGGCCCCGTAGTTCCAGCCGATGAGGATGGCAATGGCCGACAACCCGGCGACGCTGCCGCCGAGCTGAAAAATCGCGATCATCGCGATGGTCTGCAGGAGAAACGTCACTGCGAAGTAGACACGAATACCGATCTTGTCGACAAAAAAGCCGGAAAGGATCCTCGTCGCCGCATTGCTGAAAGCAAGGGAGCTTACGGCGCCGGCAGCCGCCATAGCCGTCAGACCCGCATCCCTTCCAAAACCGGCAAGGTGACCGATGACCATCAAGCCCGCAAAGGAACCGCAGAAGTAGGCCAAATACAACAGCCAGAACTTGGAATCACTTTTGCTTTCCTCATGCGTCCAGTCACGAGTTACCTTGGGAGCAGCCGCACCCGCGGGAGGCGCCGGCGGATTCCAGCCTGCGGGCTTCCATCCCGCCGGGGGGACTTTCAGCATCAACCCGGCTCCAATAGCCATGATCCCCATGGCCACCCCGCAGTACCAGAACACGTACCGCCAGCCCATGCCCGGGGCCTCAATGATATAGGTGGCCAGAGGCCCCATGAGGAACGAACCGAGACCGAGGCCTACCACGGCAAACCCGGTCGCCAGGGCGCGTCGGTCAGGCCACCACTTGGGCGCCGTGGCAATGGGCGGCAGGTAAATGAGGCCGCCTCCAAAACCGGCAAGAACACCATAAGTGATATAAAGCTGAAACTTTGACTGAATAAACCCGGAGAGCACAAACCCGATACCGAGAATGAGACCGCCCGCCATAACCACCTTACTCGGACCGATCTTATCGCTGATACGGCCTGCGGGAAACGTCACCAACCCGAAGATCAGACAGCAGATCGCGAAGGCCAGGGCGATCTCCGCACGGCTCCACCCGAATTCCGCGTTCAACGGCTTAATGAACACGCTCCATGCATAAAGAAGCATACCGCATGTCGTACTGCCTATCAACCCGCACAGTAAAGGAATCCACCTTGGTTGAGTAGCTTGAATTTCTTCCGCCATTATCTAGGCCCTCCCTTCAGTGAATAGAAATATAATAAGACGTAAATAATAACCCCCGATCCCCATTCATTGCTCACGATACGATAGTGTAGGTATCATAGCGTTTCGCAATGATTCCCCTTGCCGGTAAGAAAACAGTTGATTCTATGACCTTTTCTTCCCTCCTTTCTTAAGGTAATAGGTGATAAGAAATCGCTTTTTGAGGTATTCTTGACAGCAACTGTCCTGAATGCTGTCAAGGGCATCTAGCGTTACCACAAAACAGTATTTACGTGCCCTCACACAGTGGAAGCTGAACGGGCACAAGACCTGTGACGAGAAAAGATTTTTCAAGAAAAGATTTGAGAAAAGTATTCCTAAAGCATCAACTGGTGAGCAGGACTACGAGCAGCACATCAACTTGTCAAGATAGAAGAGCAGACCCACGCGATCTGGAACGCAGACAGCGTGATGCTTTAGTGAAAAGCATTTTGAAAACAGCCACCCTCGGAACAACTCAGGATAAACCTGGATATAATTAACCTACCAAAATAACGGAGAAAACCACTGCGATCAGTTTGCTTTCTCCTCCCCGATCTCCCGAATCGACCCCTCTCACCCCCTTCCGCGCAATAGGACCCGCCCTCTTTCACGGATCAAGCGGCCTTGGCACAGACTCCTAAGCATGGGCGCGATCATGGCACACCTGTTGGTGCCTGTCAATGGCAATTTCTCCACCACCAGCCCCTTAAAAAGGTTTCTCGAACGGCTGCAGGTGAATATGTTCAATTTCCGGTTTGAGAAAAAAGCGACTCTCCTGCACTTTCTTTAGCAGCAACCCGGTAGTGATAATAGCCTTATGGGCAGCCTCAAAGCTGCTGAGACTCTTGACTGCGGCCAGGGTAATCACCGTATCGAGACAGACAGCGTAAACGATCTCGTGGTTGTCCTTGACCGCAATGAGGTCAATGGCCCGGTCTTGAATCCGCGGTGGCATATAGTCCGCTACGATCCGATGAGGGCTTTGAGATAACTGCCCAAATAGATGGCATTGCAGCGTGCGCCGGACGGAATGGTCATTGCGGAAAGGCTTGGGGATCCCGAGCCATGCCTTCTCGAGATCTTTCTTCCAGTTTTCCAATAATTGCACGAAATCTTCGGGCATATTCCCTCTCCCAACCCCGTCAAGGGTTTCGAATAGTCCTGTCCACCAGATATTTTCAAGGTATTATCAATACTTCTCCGAGATCTGGATGTCAAAGGAAATTGGACCTTCCGTTCCCGCTTCAAGGCCCCTGTGGCGTCTTCCTGCAAGGCAGGGCTTTCGGCGATTTCCACATTGCATTGCGCCATCGTTTTCGCTATCGTGGCGAGGTAACAGGAGGCCATAGGCCCCGCGAACCACCGCCCCCTCTGGTCGGCGGAGTCTCGCTTGCTGAGACAACTGGGGCGTTAGAGGGCTTGATTATCCTTACATAACATAGCGAATCGTGAGCATCAGAATTGGACCTGACATCAAGAATCTACATTGCCGGGCACCGCGGTTTGGTTGGTTCTGCGCTCCTCCGCGGACTGGCTCAAAAGGGCTACCGAAACCTGATCACCCGGACACATGCCGAACTTGACCTGGAACAGCGGAAGCCGTAGCTGACTTCTTCCAAAGGGAGCGGCCGCAGTACGTGTTTTTGGCTGCAGCCAAGGTTGGGGGCATCCATGCCAACAACACTTATCCGGTGGATTTCCTGCTGAGAAATCTCAAGATCGCAGTACATGTCATCGAAACGGCTTGGCGCCAGGCCGTCCAGGGCTTGCTTTTTCTTGGCAGTTCCTGTATTTATCCGAGGCTCGCACGGCAACCCCTTAAGGAAGAATATGTTCTGTCGGGGCTTCTTGAAGCAACGAACGAACCTTATGCGGTTGCCAAGATTGCCGGGATCGAGCTCTGCGAGGCCTACAATCGCCAGTATGGCACTAAGTTTTTGAGCGTTATGCCCACGAACCTTTATGGCCCACATGACAGCTATGACCTCGAGACCTCACATGTGCTCCCGGCTCTCATCCGCAAGTTCCATCTGGCCAAACTTGCGGCGGCGGGAGACTGGGAGGCAATCGAGGGGGACGAAGCCATCCATGGCCCGATTCCGACCGATTTTTATGAGGCCCTCGCCTCGAACCGGAAAGCCGGCGCATCTTTTTCAGAGGTTGCAGCTCCTCCTCGGCTCAGCCCGATGAACGCCCCGGTGGTAAGGCTTTGGGGTACAGGCTCCCCACGCCGTGAATTCCTTTTTTCCGACGACCTCGCCGACGCTTGCATCTTCTTGATGAATCGCATCGAAGAACTTTTTGCCGGCCATCAAACCTCACCTGACACGCGGCCCTCAGCCCCTGGCCTTGAGCCCCTCGAGTCATCCTCGCCCGAGGCAATACCCTACCCTCATGCCGCTAGGCCGGTTTCGGGTCAATGCGCCCTGGCTGCCCGCCATCTCATTAACATCGGTTGCGGTGAGGATCTTTCCATCAGTGAGCTTGCTGCTATGACAGCCCGCATCGTGGGCTTCGGCGGTCCCGTTGCCTGGGATTCCATGAAGCCGGACGGCATGCCCCGGAAGCTGCTGGATATAACTCGCATCACGAACCTTGGCTGGAGGCCGAAAACCTCACTGGAAGACGGCATTCTTCTGGCCTACCAGGATTATCTCCACAAGGGAAAACCATGAGTCACCAAAAAGTTGCTCTCGTCACCGGCATTACCGGCCAGGATGGCGCTTACCTAGCGGATTTTCTTCTCGCGAAAGGCTATACCGTGCATGGCGTCAAGCGCCGGGCTTCGCTCTTCAACACCCAACGCGTAGATCATCTCTACGAAGACCCTCATCTGGCAAACCGGCGTTTCGTTCTGCACTATGGAGACCTCACCGATGCCACCAACCTGATCCGCATCATCCAGGAAGTACAGCCGGACGAGATCTATAACCTTGCTGCGCAAAGCCACGTGAAGGTTTCCTTTGAGACTCCGGAATATACCGCCAATGCCGACGCTCTGGGCACCCTGCGTCTCCTCGAGGCCATCAGGATTCTCAACCTCCGTGAGAAGACCCGGTTCTATCAGGCTTCGACCTCCGAGCTCTATGGACGCGTGCAGGAGGTTCCTCAAACGGAGCACACTCCCTTCTATCCGCGCTCCCCTTATGGGGTCGCCAAGCTCTACGGCTATTGGATCACCGTAAATTACCGCGAAGCTTATGGCCTCTTCGCCTGTAACGGCATTCTCTTCAACCACGAATCACCGCTTCGCGGAGAGACTTTCGTCACGCGCAAGATTACCCGAGCCGCCGCCAGAATCGCGCTCGGAGATCATGAGAAGCTCTATCTGGGGAATCTGAACGCCCTTCGCGACTGGGGTCATGCCCGAGACTTCGTTGCCGCCCAGTGGCTGATCCTGCAGCAGGAAGACCCGGATGACTTCGTCATCGCCACCGGCGAACAGCACTCCGTGAGGGAGTTTTGCGCGAAGGCCTTCGAGCAACTCGGGATCCTCCTGGAATGGCAAGGCCAGGGCCTTGCCGAAAAAGGCGTGGTTGCCGCGCTTGCGCCCTCGCCTCTGATCGAGCAATACGTGCACCACCCCATCATCCGCCTCCCTCAGCCCGGCAAAGTGATCGTCTCCATCGATCCGACCTACTTTCGGCCGACCGAAGTCGAAACCCTCCTCGGTGACCCCGGCAAAGCCCGGGAGAAGCTTGGGTGGGCACCTCAGGTCTCCTTTACCGAATTGATCAAGGAGATGGTTGCGCACGATCTTAACGAGGCAACCCGTGAACACATCTGCCAGCGCAGCGGTTTTCCCCTTCAAACCAGCTGCGAAGCGCATATGTAAGGTTCTTTGGTGACGTTGTGGCACGCCCTCAAAACGGGGGGCCTGCCACCAAACGCTGACCCCTGACTATCGATTCATAGCAATGTTGCAGCAAATTAGGAGTCTCCGCCTGTATTGGATGATGCTTTTTGACGCGGCTATTTTTGTCATTGCCCTCCTCATGGCCTACCTCCTTCGTTTTGACTTCACACCCCCGCCAGTCTACCTGAAACCGCTCTGGCTGCTGCTCCCTGTTCTCATCCCCTTGAAGCTCGCGGTCTTTTATGCGATGCGTCTTTATAAGGGCATATGGCGCTACTTCAGTGTCGAAGACACCTGGCGCCTGGCCTACGCATCGCTCATCTCTACCCTCTTGACCGTCACATTCATCGTCTATGCCCATGGATTCATGGGGTTCCCGCGCTCGGTCTTCGTCATGGACGGGGTCCTGACCTTCCTCCTGTGCGGCATCCTGCGCCTGGGTATCCGATCATATTATACGGCACGAAATACCTCCAAGGGGACAGGGGCCTTCAGCCTCCCACAATTGGGGCAGCAGAGCGCCAAGGACAAACGCGTGGTGATCCTCGGCGCAGGAGGCGCCGGCGAAAAGATGTTGCGGGAGATCTTCGATAACCCTCATCTTCACTATAGCGTGGTTGGATTCCTGGATGACGATCCCGGCAAACAGGGACGATCACTGCACGGCATTCCCGTGCTGGGAAGTGTCGAACAACTCCCCAAGGTCGCTAAGAACCTCGAAGTCGAACGCGTTTTCATTTCCGTCCCATCGGCGACCGGCCCTGAAATGCGACGCCTCGTCGAGATCTGCAAGCAATCCGGCCTTCCCTACAAGACCCTTCCGGCCATTGGCGAAATCATCAGTGGCAACCTCGCCATAGCCCTACGTGAGGTCAATTACGAAGACCTTTTGCGACGTCCCCCCATCCACCTGGATATGGCGGGGATTCACGACTATCTGACCGGTCGCCGGGTGCTCATCACCGGATGTGGCGGTTCCATCGGCTCCGAACTCTGCCGTCAGGTGATGCGGTTTGACCCCGAAGAACTCCTCCTGGTAGACGCAAGCGAAGGGAATCTCTACAGCATCGAAACGGAACTGCAGGCACGATCTTGATTTCAGCCAATGCCGCGGCATCCTCGGCCGGGTGCAGGATCGCGGGGTTATGGCCAAGGTCTTCGAGAAGTACCGGCCCCAGGTGGTATTTCACGCGGCAGCCTGCAAACATGTTCCCTTGCTCGAAAAGATCCCCTGGGAAGCGGTATTCAATAACGTCCACGGCAGCCAGGTGGTCATGGAAACTGCGCTTCAGTGCGGTGTCGAACGATTCGTTCTGGTGTCCACGGACAAGGCCGTACGCCCGGCAAATGTGATGGGCGCCTGCAAGCGGATTGCCGAACTCCTGCTCCAGTCCCTGCAAGGCAATAGCGCTAAGTTGATGGCGGTACGCTTTGGCAACGTCATAGGTTCCTCGGGTTCGGTAGTACCCTTTTTTCAAAGGCAGATCGAGCGGGGGGGACCGGTTACCGTGACGCATCCCGAAATCACACGCTACTTCATGTCAATCCCCGAAGCCTCGCAACTCATCCTCCAGGCTGCAGCCCTGGGTGAGGGGGGCGAGATCTTCGTGCTGGAGATGGGGACCCCGGTGCTCATCGCAGACATGGCACGAGACCTGATCCGGCTATCCGGTAAAGAACCCGATCGCGACATTCAGATCTCCTATGTTGGACTGCGGCCCGGTGAAAAACTCTTCGAGGAACTGATCTCCTCTCAGGAAGGCGTGGCCAATACGCCGCATGAAAAGATCATGGTCCTCCAGCCTAACGGCAACTGGTGTGGCCACGAGAGCCAGGATCACTTTTGTCGCTGGCTGAACACCGAACTCGAAGAGCTCTACGCCGTCGCCGAACAGCACGACGCCAGGCTATTGAGGCGTAAGCTCAAGCAGATTGTGACCAGCTACAGTGGGGAAGAAACGGAGTGTATCCTCTAGGGCTGAGGGTAAGCAGGATGCGTGCGGCGCCGCCAGGCACTCACATGATCAGAAGCTCCTCCGAGGCGGTGGTCAACGATTCGAGACCATTTGCGGTAACCAAATAGGTGTTTTCCAGCCCGGTAATGCCAAGGCCGGGCACGATGAACTTGGGCTCGAAGGCAATGATCATTCCTGCTTGCAGAGCCAGCTTCTGCCCCTGGGCAATGAAGGGGAATTCATCCACCTCGATCCCCAGGCCATGCCCAATGAAGGTGATGCGCCCCGCTCCATGGCCCATGAACCATTCAGCCAGGCCGGCTTCTTCCACCCACTCCCAGACCAGGTCATAGAGTTCACCGGTAATGGCTCCCGGTTTTGCCACTTCACGGAAACGTCGGTGGATTTCCAACACCAGCTGGTAGGCCTCCGCCAGTCTGGCAGGAGGCGCACCAAGGCAGAAATTCCTGGTCTGGTCGCTCAGGTAGCCCTCATAGTTCAGCATGGTATCGATGCTCACGACCTCACCCGCCTCAATCCGGCGCTCGCTAGCCCCCTGTCCGAAGGCCGGACTCATTCCCCGACCTCCCGTTGCCGTGTCGGCGTAGGCCGGGATGGCGGCCTCGGGTCCGGAGAGCACATGCCCGAAATACATGTCCATGTTGAAACCACGCAAGCGGATCAGCCCAAGATGGCCTGCTCTTCGGGCTATGGTTTCGAGGGCAATACTGAGCTCCCGTTCCGTCATTCCCTCCCGCAAGGTTGCCGGCACCGCCTCGGCCACCACCCGCGAGAGTTCTCCCGCCCTGCGCATCATCCCAATTTCCCACGAAGACTTCACCATCCGGACCTGTCGGACAGCACCGCTGATATCAACGATCTGCTGTTTCGGAAAGAGTTTCTCATCAAAGAACAAGAAGGTGTTGGCCGGCAGCACATCGAGTTCCAGACCCAGGCTTCGAATCGAGTTGCTGCCACAGAGCTTGAAAACCGCCGGCGGCAGTTCTTTGACACTCATCAGCGGCAGGATGGGACGGATTGGAGACTGCTCTTCAGCGCGCTGCGCATCCCGCCGCACCATGAAGACGGGGGCCCCCGAAGCCGGCACAATGAGGTAGCCATCCTGAACCGTGCCCGCGAAATAAAACAGGTCAGCATTTTGGCGGATGATGGCCACATCGATTTCATTTTCGTGCAACAGGACTTGTAGGGCCACCAGGCGGTTGGCAATCTCGTTCTTCGGCACCTTGACCATGTTCACCCTCCTCTCCTTCCTCTTCACTCCTTGATGCCCACTCCCCACCCCTTACTCCCTACTCCTTAAACCTCCCCACCACGGTTTGTCGAAAATGCACGCTCAGCGGCACCAGCAGGGCTGTGGCGCTGGCAAGCAGCCAGAAGGTGTCATTGACGGGAGCATGACCGTCAGGGCCACCACCCAATTGTTAACCCGAGGAGGCATGGGAAGAGGAGTCATGGCTTTCGAGAGGAAGGAAGAAGCACCGGATCGGGAGTCTGGGGCATGAGCATGCCGCCTCTGCGGTTCGAGGTGTCGATGGTCACTTCAAGGGACATACCCACCACCAGCGGATGGTCGGCGGGAACCGGACCGTCAAACTGGATCTTCACCGGGATCCGTTGCACCACCTTGATCCAGTTACCGGTGGCGTTCTCGGCGGGAAGCAGGGAAAAGGCCGCACCGGTTCCGGCCCGTACCCCGACGACCCGACCGCGATAGGAATATCGGGAATAGACATCGGCCTCGATGACAGCCGGTTGTCCCAGGCGGACATTGGTCAATTGGGTTTCTTTGAAATTCGCTTCGACATAGATCTCCTGCAGAGGGACCACCGCCATGAGCGCCTGCCCGGGCTGGACACGATCACCAACCTGGATGCTCTTCTGAGCAATTACCCCGGAAATCGGGGCGCTAAGGGTGCAATAGGAAAGGTTCAGGTGAGCCGTTTCCAGATCGGCTTTGGACTTGTCGCGTTTCCCCTTAAGGCTAACCAGACGATAGCGCTGGATCTCGACGCTATGGCGTTCGCTCTGCGCCGCATCAAACTGAGCGCGAGCGCGCCCCACCGTCTCCGTTGCCGCCGCCAGCGCGGCTCGCGCCGCCGCCCTTTGCGCTTCGGTGGCTCCCGACTGCGCCCTGGCTTTATTGAAGGCGTTTCGCGCCTGATCCTGCTGTCGTTCGGGAGCTGCACCCTGCCGATAGAGGCTTTCGAAGCGTTCAAAATCCCGCTTCGTCAGGGTCAAGTCCGCGGAAGCCGCCATTTGCCGGTTCCCCAGCTCTTCGAGGCGATGCTGGGCCTCGAGCTGGTTGTCCCTGGCGGCCTGGAGAGCAGCCTGAGCGGCCTCGACCTGCGCTGCCGTCTGTTGGTCGGTCTGAGCTATAGCCACCTCGGCACCCAGGACTTCCGCCTCATCCTGAGCCAGTTGCGCCTGAGCCTTTGTCAGCGCCACCCTGTAGTCGGCAGGATCGAGTTCGAGCAGCACCTGCCCGCTTTCCACCGGAAAGTCGTTTTCCACAAACACGCGCAGGATCGTCCCCGGCACCCGACTGCTGAGCTGAGCGCTGTCAGCCTTGACGTAGGCGTTGTCCGTACTGACGCGGTTGCGCATGAAAAGCCACCAGTAAGCCGTGCCAAGCAGCGAAAAGATCACTATCCCGGTGGCCAACCATCGCCAATGATGACTTTGAAAGCCCCTGCTCGCTGTTTGTTCCACCGGAGTTGCACCCGTTTCCGTCATATCCGGTCAAGCCTGCCGGTCGTCGTCAAAACTAAAGCCCCCTCCTTCACGACAAAAAGCATGAAATGATTCCTTCGTGTGTCTTCGCAGTTATTCGTGTGCCTTCGTGGATGAAATTAGGATTTCCGGCAATCACTTCACTTCTTCTGCGCCCTCGGCGCAATCTGCGTTCCACTACCGTCGGGAACGGGGCCGCCGATCGCCCTCTCCAGATCCGCCCACGCCAGCTTGAAGCCATACAGGGCGTCGTAGTAATTCACACGGGACTGGGACAGCAACACCTGTGCGTTCAAAACTTCCAGGAAGATCACCAGCTGCTCCCGATACTGAATCGTCGTCATGCGGTCGTTTTCTTCAGCCTGTTTCAAGGCAGCTTCTGCCGTCTTGAGGTTTTCCCGGGCTACCGCCAACTGTTCGTAGGCATCCTCCACCTGCAAGTGGATCTGTTGCTGCAGTTCATTGCGCTTTTCTTCCAGACCCCTCTGCCGGTATTTCTGCTCTTTCTCGGCGGCATCCGTCTTGCCGCCTTCAAACCAGTTCCAGTCAATCCGCACCCCGACGGCAGCGTTTTCGTTGTTTGCAAACGGGTTGTTGTTGGCCAGGAAATCCTCGCCTTCCCGGTAATACTGAGCAAACCCCGAGAGGCGCGGATAGTAGCGGCTCCGGGCGGCGGTGATCCCCTCGCCCGCCTGGCGGATGGACGTCTCGATGGAGAGATACTCGGGGCGCCTTTCATCAGCGAGGGCATAGAGGCGTTCGAGGGGAGGCGCATCGCCCATGCGGATCTCCTCCTCAAGAAGGGTAAGAGGCATCTGGAGGTTGACGTCGAGAATCTGGTTCAGCCTTGACCTGAGGAGGGTGAGTTGTTTTTCCGCCGTCCGCTCCCGTTGACGGGCCTGGGCCAGAGCCACTTCCGCCTTGAGCACATCGTTCTGAGCCACCAGTCCCTGGTCAAAATTGGCCTGCGCATTGCGCCGCTGCATCTCGAGACTGCTAACGTTGTCTCTTGCCACCAGGACTAGTTTCTGGCCGAGCAAGACATTCCAGAAAGCGCGTTCAACATCGCGCAGGGTATTGAGCCGCGTTTCGTCCAGACGGTATTCCGCGATCTTCAGATTCATTTTTGCGATGTTGAGCTGGGAGCTCAGAGCAAAGCCGGTGAAGATGGGTTGGTTAAGCTGCATTTCCCAGCGATTGGCCGTTTGGGGGGAGATCTCAAACTGCAGGTCGTTAAAAATCGCATAAGGTGCATCTTTCCAACTCTTGAAGGTATAGTTGGCGTCAACTTTGGGATAGTAATCCGCCCGCGATTGCCTCACCTGCTGCTTGACGGCCTCAACTTCCTGTTTGACGGCAAGATAGCTTCGGTTGTGAGCCAATCCATAGTCAATAGCCTCTTTCAGAGTGAGCGGCTGCAGGGGCGGGCCGGAAGGAGCCTCTCCCCCCATGGCAAAACCCTGCCAGAGCAGCATTAGCAGCAAGCTGAGCGCAGCTCCTGCTTTTCTATCCAACCTTAGGTCGTATGATCTGCACATCATTGAACAACCTGCAACCAGGTTCAGGAAACAACTCAGCCAAGCATGCCGGGAACGGCCCCGGGATCAGCTTGTGCCGTCATTTAGAACGCTTTCGGCACCGTTGACTTCGCACCCAAACGCACCAGTTCATCGATATGGACTTCTTCCAGGCTTCCTACCACATGATCAGCGGTGGTGAGCTGAGCAGCGGGAAAAGAGTTGGTCACGCCAACGACGGAGAGTCCGGCCCCCTTGGCCGCCTCTATTCCAGCCGGTGTATCTTCAATGGCCACACAGAAACCGTTTTGACCGGCCTTTAGCAACCCCAACCGGAACAACTGATCCAATACCTTGAGGTAGGTTTCGGGGTCAGGCTTGCTTTTCTTCACATCGTCAGCGGCAACAATCACTGAGAAGAGGCCGGCAAGGCCCAAGCCGGCAACGAAGGTGTCCACTTCCCGGCGAAGTGCACCCGAAGCCACCGCGAGGGGGATATTGTGAGCCGCCAGTTCCCGCACCAGTGCTGCGACGCCGGGAAAGCTGGGAATACCGCCCGCAATGATGGTCTGCAGGACTTCCCCCTTAGCCCGTATGAGTTGAGTGAGGGCTGCCTCGTCAAGGGGGCGACCGGCCTCCCGGAAGGCCTCAAGAAAAGCATCCCGGTCGTCAAAACCAATGTAGCGATGGAGATAATCTTCAAACGTATGAGCCAGCCCCAGCGGCATCAGCACTTCCTGGAAGGCCCGATAATGAAGCGGCTCGGTATCCACCAGCACCCCATCGCAGTCGAAAATCACCGCTTTCAACGGTAGGACGGAAGTCAATGCCAACCTCACTTTCAGAGTCTTTTCATTACTTTTGTCGCGCTCTTGTTTAGCATTTTTCCAACGGTTTCGGAAACATTTTCAAGACTGGTTTTTCATCTCTTGGCAGGTTATTCTGTGCCTTCGTGCGCTCCAATGGTCGCAAACCCAGATGCGACCGATGGGCGGACAGAGTCTGCCGGATGGTAATCGGCGTAAGGAGAATTGCGCAAGTGTTGTCGTTGCAAGGGGTGAGCAAGTTATTGGGAAAGAAGGAGCTTTTCCGTGATGTCTCCTTTCACATTCAAGGGGGGGAGCGAAGCGGGCTGATCGGACCCAATGGGGCCGGCAAAACCACCCTTTTCCATATTATCCTCGGACTCATCGAGCCCGATACCGGATCGGTCACCAGACCCAAATATTTACGCCTGGGATACCTCCCCCAGGAATGGTCCCCTCCCGAGCACAAAACCGTTCTTAGCGCCGCCATGGACGTCCATAAGGACCGGCAAGGCGTCGAGGCCGAACTGAAGCTCCTTCAGGAAGCTCTCGACCGGGACCGTGACCAGGAGCGAATGGCGGAACTGGCGTTGCGTCAGTCCCATCTTTTAGAAAGGTTGGAGCATCTGGGCGGCTATGATCTCGAGGCTCGCGCAAGCCGGGTTCTGGCTGGTCTCGGTTTTGACTCGGCCCAGCTGAATCGTTTGGCGTCAACCCTCAGCGGGGGCTGGGCCATGCGGTTGGAACTGGCCCGCCTGCTGCTTTCCGAACCGGACCTGCTGCTCCTCGATGAGCCGACCAACCATCTGGACCTGGATTCTCTGCTGTGGCTGGAAAACTACCTCCTGGGAACACCGTCGGCGGTAATTCTGGTCTCCCACGATCGATCTTTCCTGGATCGGGTCGCCACCCGCGTCCTGGAACTGGAACAGGGACGACTGCAGGAGTATTCCGGGAACTACCGAGAATACCTGGAAGAAAAGGCTCTTCGGCGCCAGATCCAGCTTGCATCCTTCAAGAACCAGCAGGAACGTATCCGGCAGATGGAGCACTTCATCGAACGCAACCGCGTGCGCAAGGACCGCGCCAGACAAGCCCAAAGTCGCTTGAAGCAGCTCGAAAAGATTGAACGGCTCGAGGCGCCGGTCGAGGACGCCAATATCCATTTCATTTTTCCTGAACCTCTTCGCTCGGGACGGCGAACCATGGAACTCCGGCAGGTTCGCAAAGCCTACGGGGAGCAAGTCGTCTACTCCGGCATTGATCTTGTGGTCGAGCGCGGCGACCGCATCGCCCTTCTGGGACCCAACGGCGCGGGGAAGAGCACGCTCCTGAAAATGCTCGCAGGCGTTGAGACAATCTCGGGCGGCGAACGACTGCCGGGACACCAGGCGATTCTTGGCTACTATGCTCAGTATCAATGGGAACTGTTGCGCCCATCGTGCACCGTGCTGGAGGAAGCTTCATCGGTGGCAGGAGAGATGACTCAGACGCAATTGCGTGGACTGCTTGGGGCTTTTCTCTTCCGCGGGGAAGATGTCCTGAAAAAGGTCTCGGTCCTCAGCGGCGGCGAGAAGGCTCGCTTGATCCTCTGCAAACTGCTTCTCCAACGCCCCAATCTTCTGCTCCTCGATGAACCGACCAATCACCTGGATATTCCGTCTCGCGAAGTGTTGGAAAAGGCGCTCGCCGACTATCCCGGCACACTGTGTTTCATCAGCCATGACCGGCATTTTATCAACCGCATTGCCAACAAGATCCTGGTCGTGGATTCCGGCCAAATCCATCTTTTTCCGGGCAATTACACGGACTACCAGGAGATCTGGCAGAAGCGCCTGGAGCCGTCGCAAGCCGAGGAATCCGTGGACAGGGAGGAAGCACGCCAGGCCATCCTCTCATCGTCTCGCAAGGACCAGAGCCAAAAACGCCTGGAAGCTGAACGCAGAAACCAGCTCTTCCGACTGAAAAAACCGCTTCAAGATCGTATCGAAAGACTCGAAAGCGAGCTCGAAGCCTCCCATGAACTTCTGGATTCTTTGACAGAACGCCTGGCGAACCCGGCCACCTACCAGAATGGATGCGCCGTGCAGGATTTGCAGAAACTCTATCAACAAGGCCAGCAGAAGATCCAGAATCTGACCCATGAATGGGAGGAGATGGCTTCTCAGATGGAAGAACTTGAACAGCGCTTTGCCGCAGGTTCGGGTTGATTCCAGATCTCGGATCTCGGATGTCGGATTTGAGATCGCGGCAGGGAAGCGTTTTGCTCCCTCCATTTAAAGTGCAGTCCTTATGCTGTGAACTCAACGCCCTTCGGGCGAAACATAAGAAGCATATTCGCCACAGAGCACATCGAGACCTTGGAGGATAGAAGCCGCTTTCCATTTCCTCCGCGGTCTCGGCGCCCTCTGCGGTGAAATATGTGAAGGACAAGCCCATGGACATTCACCGCTTGGAAGTGTTTTGCCGCGTCGTCGAAATGCAGAGCTTCACCAAGGCTGCCGATGCCGTCTTCCTGACCCAGCCCACAGTCAGTGAACACATTCGAGCGTTGGAGGAAATGGTGGGGGAAAAACTGGTGGATCGACTCGGTCGCGAGGTGCTCCCCACGCCCGCCGGCAAGATTCTCTACAAGTACGCACGGGATATCATTCGCCTGCGCAATGAAGCCATTCAGGCCATCGCTCGCTTCAAAGGCAACCTCTCCGGCCATCTGATCATCGGGGCAAGCACCATCCCGGGCACATACATGCTGCCGGCTGTTATTGGCTCATTCAAGGCTCTGTGTCCCGCCATTCAGATCACCCTCCGCATCACTGACAGTGCTGAAGTGGTGGAACGCATCCTCGATGGCAGCCTGGAAGCCGGGATGATCGGAGCCCGATGGGATGACCGCCGACTCATTCTCGAGGAAATCTGTTCCGATGAACTCGTCCTTGCGGTTTATCCGGAACATCCCTGGGCAGCAGGCAAAGAAATCGCCAAAGAAGAACTGGCGAACCAGCCCTTCATCCTCAGGGAACGAGGCTCGGGAACCCGTCGGGTCATGGCCCAGGCTCTTGAGGCACACGGCTTCAACCCCTCGCGGTTTCATGTCGTCGCCGAGATGGGCAGTACCGAAGCTATCCGTCAGGGGATCAAGGCGCGCATCGGCATCTCGATCCTCTCCTCTCATGCGGTCGCGGAAGATCTCGAACGAGGGACTCTTGCCAGGATAACGATCAAAGACGTCGCCATCTACCGCTCATTCTATCTCGTACAAAGAAAGAGCCGCCAATCCTCCCCCCTTTGTCTCGCCTTCGTGAAGCATCTCCGGGCCAAGATCGGGTGCGCAACAGATCCCTAGGAGCCTGTCCGAAAATCCCCCTTGATCCCCCTTTCCCAAAGGGGGACTTCCTACTCCCCCCTTTTTGCAAAGGGGGGTTGGGGGGGATTTTCGAAGGTAACTCATCAAGGGACTGAGTTGTCGGACACCCTCCTAGGAGATGGCAAAGGATCATGGATTAGCGAGAGCCGATTCCTGCTTCCCTCTCCAGGGCTTTGGCCAGACGAACGAACTCTTCCGGACTCAAGGTTTCCGGACGTCTTTGTGGATCGATGCCTTCGGTGAGGAAAAGCTCCTCAAGCCGCTTAGCCGTTGCTCCCGCAACACCCTTCAGGCTGTTGAGCAAGATTTTTCGACGCTGTTGAAAGCCGGCGTTCACAACCTTTCTCAGGAACGAAAAAGAAGGAACCTCAGGCCCAGTGCGGTCCGTGAACTCGATTGACACCACCAGGGAATCCACCTCGGGCGGGGGGAAAAACTGCCCCGGTCCAACCGCGAAAAGCGACTGCACCCGCGTGTAGGCCCCGAGCAACACCGAGAGCACGCCGTAGCTCTTGCCTCCCGGGCTGGCGGTCAGGCGCTCTCCGACTTCTTTTTGCACCATCAGGACGGCCCGCTTGAGGCTGCACCGGTCCTCAAGCAGGCGGAAAATCAAGGGCGAACTGATGTTGTAAGGAAGATTCCCCAACACCATCAACGGTTCCCCTTCCCTACGTGCAAGATTGTTGAAATCGAAGGTTAGAATGTCTTGTTGGTAGGTGAAAACCCGGCCTTCAGTCGCCGGCAAATGGGCTTCCAGATAGGCAGCAAGATCCCGATCCAGCTCAACCAGGTGCAGTTGCCTGACCTTGGGCAGGATGAAGCGGGTCAGTGCTCCGAGACCGGGCCCCACCTCGACCACCACATCCGACGGGCAGAGGCAGCCAGCCTCCACAATCCGCTCAGCGGTCCCCGGTTGGCTCAGGAAGTGCTGCCCGAAGCGCTTCCTCGGGCTCAACCTGCGGCCGCGAAAATACTCCTGTGGAGAAACAAGCATGATGGCTCTTGGCTCATGGTTCTTAGTTCCAGGCTGCTCACCCTTCGCTTTTCACTCTTCACTTTTCACTCTTCACCACCGCGAAAATGCATCGAGGGCAAGGGGCTGTGGGCAAAAACCCGAACGCTTCCAGACCGTGTAAGCGGCAGCGGCAATCATCACCGCGTTGTCGGTGCAGAAGCGAAGCGGAGGCAGATGGAGATTCAAACGGTGGGTGGCAGTCTCCTCTTGCAGGCGCTGACGCAGACGACTGTTCGCCGCAACCCCTCCGACCACGGCCACATCCTTCACGCCAGAGAGAGCTGCCGCCTTCAGGGTTTTACTGACCAGAACCTCGACAACGGCTTCTTGAAAACTCGCTACCAGGTCTTCCAGGCGATAGGGAAGAGTCTCTCCCGACTTGGCAGGCGCCCCGAAGCGGCGGACAAAGTTAGCCACCGACGTCTTTATGCCGCTGAAACTGAATTCCAGAGAGTCTTGCTCGAGATAGGCTTTGGGGAATTGAAAAGCCTGCGGATTCCCCTGCGCCGCCAGGCGATCGATGACCACTCCGCCGGGATACCCTAGACCCAGCAACTTGGCCACCTTGTCAAAGGCCTCTCCGGCCGCGTCATCCCTTGTGGAGCCGAGAAAGTGGCTCTGACCATCCGGATCAACCCGGTAGAGAGCCGTATGGCCACCTGAGACTACCAGGCAGATGAACGGCACGGCAAGCCGCTCTTGCCCGAGGAACGCCGCATGCATGTGCCCTTCCAGGTGATTCACCGCAAGCAGCGGCCGATCCAGCGCGTAAGCCATGGCCTTGGCGGCGCTGAGCCCCACCAGCAGAGCCCCCACCAGACCGGGTCCCTGAGTGACAGCGATGGCATCGAGCTCACCTGCGGTAATTCCCGCTTCATCCAGAGCCTGATGGATGACCGGGAGAATCGCTTCCACGTGTTTTCGGGAGGCAAGTTCCGGCACCACTCCCCCGTATGGACTGTGTACCGCAATCTGGCTGGCCACCACATCCGAGCAAATCCGCCCGCCATCTTCCACCACCGCCGCGGCGGTTTCATCGCAGGAGGTTTCAATACCAAGAATCAGCATCGACTCTTCAGACTCTCCATATTATTTTCATTTGCACCCTCCTCTTGTGGACTCTCAGCCCTATCCTAATCCATAGAATCATTTTCATCAAGTTGAGCGCAACTCGGATGAGGCGTTGTTTTCTTTTCCGATAGTTGATAAAAGGCGGTCCTGAACAGGCAACACAGGATGTCCCCAGCCGCGGTTAAGGAGCGCCATGAAGAAGCGACGTCAGGTTTCGAGCCAAAAAGCAAAGCCATCCAAAGCTTCAGAGCAAGCCCCAACCGTTGCCCGGGAGGCCAGGATGGAGGAGCCCCCTCCTCAACCTGTCGCTGACGAAACGCCACGGCCTCTCCGCCATCGGCGCACGCTTCAAATCCTGGCGCTTGTCTGCGTGGTTGCTCTGGGTCTGTGGGTGCGCCTCGAAGATCTTGTTCCCTGGAATAAGGAACCGGGCAGAGCTTTCTACGCCGGAGAGCCTTTGCTGACTGCCCTCGATGGGCTTTTCTACCTCACCCTCGCCCGTGACCTGGCGGAAGGGACCTATCACCCGGTAGACGAAAAACGATCGGTACCGGATTACCCGCCCAGGCCAAATCCCCCGCCGCTCATCTCGGTCTTGACAGCCGGCGTTACCAAGGTGCTCCCCCTTTCCATAAACTGGGTGGCGGTTCTCCTGCCGGCGGTTCTGGGGGTTTTGATCTTTTTGCCTCTCTACGGTCTGGGAACATTCTTCGGCGGTCCGGTGGCGGGAACCGTCGCCGCTCTAATGGGCTTGCTCCCTCCTTATTATGTCTATCGCAGCGGGCTGGGATGGCTCGATACGGATTCGCTCAACGTAACCTTCGCCGCGGCCGCCGCCTATTTCTTTCTCAAATTCGGCGTCACCCCGGGGTACCGCCGCTACTACCATTTCCTTGCCGGCATGCTCACCTACGGCCTGTTCCTGTGGTGGTGGGATCAGACCCCGCATGTGGTCACCGTTGTCTGCCTCGCGCCTATGGCCGTGGCCGTGGTTTTCTTCTACCGCCCTCAGGGCCGGGAGCGTTGGCTTTTTTTCAGCGCCCTCGGGTCGGGACTGCTTGGCCTGCTTCTATGGAAAGGCACTACCCTCATTCCCCAGTTCATCGGCATTCTGCAATCGCAATTCAGCTACATCACAAAGGAAACTGCCGGGGCCTTCCCCAACATCGGCGTCTCCATCAGCGAGCAGGTCCGCCCCACCTTCGAGAACATGGTAACCATCTCCAGCGGCAATCTCTTGACCTTCGTGGCGGCCGTATGCGGCTTTGTATGGCTCGTGCGGCGGCACTGGAAGGAAAGCCTCTTTCTGGGGGTGCTGGTCTGTCTCTCCGCCTTCGCCTTCCTTTTTGCCAGGCGATTCGCCATCTTCTGCGTTCCGATCATGGCCTTGGGCATCGGCTTTCTCATCAGCGAACTCTGGAACCTGCGAAACCGCTTCAAGGCATTGACCTACGCAGTTCCCTGCTTTGTCGCCATTCTTCTCTGGCCCATGCTTCAGCTCAACCACGGCCAGACTTACTGGCCCAAGGAACAGCCTCCTATCGTTTCAGGCCTGTCTCAAGCGGAAAAGAAAACCCCGCCGGATGCGGTCATTTGGGCCTGGTGGGATCATGGGTATACCATCCCCTATTGGGCCAGGCGGGCTTCGGTCAATGACGGTTCCGTCCACTCCGGAGAACGCAGCGTTCTCAACGGGATGCCGCTGGCAACGGACAACGAGCGTTTGGCGGCAAATTTCATGCATTTCTACGTCACCCGGGGGATGCCAGAGATGGAGAGGCTTTATGCTGCCATGGGAAGCGATCAGGCCAAAGGTTTTGCCTTCATCAAGAACATCTTGGCGGCCGGCCCCGAGCAAGCCCGCACCATCCTGGAGCAAACACCGCTGCCTTCCTTGCCCGACCTGACCACCACCGACGCTTGGCTGGAGTTCTTCTTTCCGTCCAATTCCCGCCCCGTTTACCTCCTTCTTGACGATCTGCTCACCCGTACCAGCTATTGGTGGTATTGGTTCGGAACCTGGGATATCGACCAGCGCGATGGCATCCATGCAGACTATAAGCTGATCCCCAATGTGTATGAGGAAAACGGCGTGCTCAAAGCCAGGGGCACAGGCATCGAAATCGACACCCGCACCGGCCTTGCCAATTTAGGGACCCAGGTTGTTCCCCTGGATGAGATCAGCCGCTGGGAAGGGGGCAAAAACCAGAACAAGCGTTTCAATAATAAGAGTGGCATCGTTCTCGAAGTATCCGCGCAAACCAAAATAGGGGTCTTGATGTATCGGGATATGGCCGCTTCGGTTTTCAACAAACTCTATCTTCGCCAGGCCTTCTCGCCGCAATACTTTCGTCCGGTCATCATGAACACGCCATGGTTTCAGCTTTGGGAGGTTCGGAGCGATTCCTGGAAGACCACTCCCGATCCCACGCAAAAGGGGCCTGGGGCGAGCTGGAAATATTCCCGTGGGGGGGTAAACATGAGGTTTCTTGAAGGATTGTCTGAGGACATCAAGAAAAATCTTCTGGAGCAACTCCGGGTTCTGTGGACTCACGCTTCAACCGCCATTGAGGGCAATACGCTCACGCTGGGTGAAACGGCGTTTGTATTGAGCGAGGGCCTGACAATCAGCGGGAAACCGCTCAAGGAGCACCGGGACATCGAGGGACACGCCCGCGCAATCGATCTTTTGTACGGCTTGCTCAATAAGGACGAAATCACGACAGCGGATTTGTTCGACCTTCACAGGCTCGTCATCGACGAACGAATTCTCGATGTTTACAGGCCTGTTGGCGGCTGGAAAAGGGAAAACAATTCCGTCAATGTCACGGTCAACAACAAGCAGACGGTCATCGAATTCTCGGACCATTGGGAAGTTCCCAAGCTTATGGAACGCTGGTTACAAATGCTAAATTCGGAGATTGAGACCCACAAAGAGCCAGCCGCCGCCCTAAAATCTTATGCCAGACTTCACATCTCGTTCGTGAGCATACACCCCTTTGGGGACGGCAACGGGAGGATAGCACGGCTGATTTCAAACCTTCCTTGCATCAAGGCGGGCTATCCGCCGATCATTATGGAGAAGGAAAGGCGTTACGAATACATCACGGTGCTTGCCGAATACTCGCTCGCCAATGGTGTTCCAGCCCTCGACACGGAGATCGTTCACGAGGATGCCGCCTTCGATAAGTTCTTTTCCTTTTGCCAACAGTGCTGGCAAGGGAGCCTGTCGCTTGTCGACGAAGCCCATGCCCTGCAACAAAAGAGGGATAAAAGATTAGCTCAAGGCAAGGATTTATCCCCCTGAAATCTTGGCGACATCATGGTGAGCAGTCATGCACTCCGGTAGCTCACTTTGCTCGGTTTTGGCAACCCTTCAGTTTTGAGCGGTTGACAAGGCAGGATTCTGCTCGATGGCGGTGATGACGGCGAGGACACTCTGGCGCTGGGGACAACCGGGGTAGAGTTCGAGACCTTTTCGGAACGCGCTCAGCGCCGCAGGGAATTCATTCAACTCCATACGGAAGTAGCCCAATGCCAGCCAGGCCTTCGCATAGTCGGGATCCAGCGCCAGTGCTCGTTGAATGGCCGCGATGGCGGGTTCGATTTCCTTGCGATCATGGAGATAATAGGCTTTGAGGAGATGAGCGTCAGCCACTCCGGGCTGGATTTCAAGGGCGTAATCCAGAGCTTTTCACCCATGTTGCGCAATGGGGCTGGCATGTTGGGGGTACGAGCCAGATAGGCCAGCGCCATGCAGGCGTTAAAGCGGGAAAACGGGGAAGACTGGTATTTCTGCTCTCATGTTTTCCTTGCTGATCTGAGCATAATTCAGTTCGTCTTCCCTCTTGATCCCTTCCAGTAACCGAATGGTTTCCAGGTCCTCTGGGTTTTCGCTGGACGCTAGCGTCAGCAAGTATCTGGCTTCTTCGCGTTCACCTCTTTCCAGGAATTCTTTTGCTATCCAGTTCTTAATGGAAGATTCCCCTGGATCATTCACTCCATCCTGATTGAGATCCACATGCTTGTCCGCCGATTCCTTCAGGATGGCAATCAACAGTCCTTCGAACGAGTCTTGTCTCATAGGTGGAATTCCTTTTCTGATGGGCATATCGAAGACCTTGCATGGCAGCGGAATAGGCTTCTCTCCAAGTGTCCCAGCTTTAAATAAGCCTGGGCGAGATTTAAATAGAAATTCAGCCAAACCTCCACCGTTGAAACGCTCTGGCAGGTTCATCAAGAAATCCTCGGCTCTCTTGATCCCATCCTCAAACCTCCCGAACTTCAAAAGGGACCCGAGAACAGCATTTGCCGCAACAAATGATGTTTCCAGGTTTTCTCGCCCCAGGTTAAAGGCAAGCTCAGCCTCGCGTATGGATTCCTCATACAATTCAGCCTGTGCATAAGCCACTGCAAGGTTGGCATGACTCCTGGGATGGTTCGGTGCTTTTTGCACCGCATCCTGATATATGGTAATGGCTGTCTCTCCAGGCTTCATTGCGCGAGAAGGTCAAGAGCGTCAGCACTGAAAACAACAGAGCAAAACCGCAGGAACCGAGAATCGCCAAATCTTTCTGCCGGACGCTTGGCGAATAGATAGCCCAGAGCATCCACCAAGGCACAAACCGCCACAAGCGTGAATCCTACAGAAGGAAGATACAGGCGGTGTTCAAAAACCAATTCCAACGGGACAATGGTGGATTCGATGAGAAGATTTAGAAGAAACCACATCCCACCATAAGAAATCAGGGGAAACTTCTTTCGATAGCGCAGAATCAGCCATCCTAGAAGTGCAAGAAAAACGATGGCCCCAAGAGTGGTCGGCGGATTCAGCAGCGAAGTGGAAACCACAACATCATGTTCGAGGGACATGCGCGAAGGGGCCGGCCAAAGGAGCAGTGACAGGTACCAGACAACGATCCGGGCTTCGGTGAGGAGGCGTTCGACCATAGTGAAATGCCG
Source organism: uncultured delta proteobacterium (assembly GCA_963783775.1). Taxonomy (GTDB): domain Bacteria; phylum Desulfobacterota; class Syntrophobacteria; order Syntrophobacterales; family Syntrophobacteraceae; genus JADGQM01. The sequence goes on from CAWAOR010000004.1 coordinate 422,220, forward strand.
GATGCCGTATCCCACCGTCAATTTCTGAAACAGTCTCGGCAGCGCCAAGAGAGACGATCAGCAAAGCCGCAATAAGCAAGCCCCAGACAAGCCATGGAGCTGTTCTCAGCCGCTGCCAGGCAGAGCGGTGCAGATCAGGGGAGAAGAACCAGACTTCTGTGACCAGCAGCATGACTGGCAGCATGGCGGAGTTTTCTTTGGACAGGAAAGCACCGACGGCAGCGAATACACATGCCAGGTAACAGGGAAGCCCCTTGCCACTGTTCTTGTGATTCAGATGGCTGCCTGCGTCCCAGAACATAAAACGCGACACTGGTAATGAAGAAAAGCGCCTGAATGGAAGCCATGCGCTGGACGAGGTAGGTCACGGCATTGGTTTGAACAGGATTGAGCGCCCATAAGCCGGCAACCCAAACTGCATAAAAGAGGGGCGCGATGCCGGCGGCAGCCGCTCTTTCCTTTTGTACCTGTAGGAGGTTGAACACCAGGAACAGGACCGCAAGCGTACAAAGAATATGGATGATCAGATTTGTCAGATGAAAGAAAAAAATCTCTCCTTTCCCGAACCAGAGATCGAGAGAGAAAGAAACCATCGGAATCCAGCGATGCATTCCGAAAACGGTTCTTGAGAGAGCGGCCAGGCTGGAAACGGAAAGGTCTTTTATGGTGAACGTTTTCTTCAAGAACAAAGGAGTGGAAATCATCCAGAACCGGAGGCGAAGAAAAGGTATTGCTGTACGCTGAGCATAAGAGCAGTACTATTAGTGGAACAAAGATGATTGCAGGAATCTTTTGCACATCATTCAACAGTCTTGTGTCACATTGGTTGGTCTGAAGCTCTTACAAAATCCATGAGACTTCTCGCCTCGAACACACGTGAAGCCAAGAGTTATCCTGAAGTAATGCATCCCCCTTCTGAGCAAATCAGATGGGATGAGTCCTATCTTGCAAGAGGTCCTATAGCCTGAGTTTAATCCAAACTGACGAAGGGGAGATGGCATGAACCGGCACCTCCCCTTCTTGGTATTGCACTTTCCTCAACACAACCTCTTGCTGGGCAACTCCTGGCACGCTAGAGGCCTAATTCTGTGGCAAGAGGTCCATCATATACCCAATAGAGTTTTTGTCCTGCATTAGGTGTTCCGCAATCCGGGTCGCTCGCAACCAGGTTGAACCAGTTCTGGGAAGCTTTGATGGCAGCAAATGGCGTTCTGTTACCAGCCATGGTCGCCGTAGCATTGATCGTAACCTTTAGTTTACGAACGCTCAACCCAACTATCAGTGGTCGAGCTGTAAATACTTCATATCCGCATCACCTTGTGAATTGAGTCAGTTCCAGCTACGGTTGGCCATGCGCTTCGTACAGCATAATACGTTGAAATATTGGTTTCAATGGAATGAAGACCGGGCATTACCAGACTGGTCAGTCTGGATTTGGCAACATAACGTTGGTAGTAAGGGACTGCGACGGCCGCCAGGATACCGATGATGGCCACGACAATCATCAACTCAACCAGGGTGAAACCTTTGCTTTCTCTCATTTTGATCAACATGGTCTTATCCTTTCCAGTTTTTCTCATTGTTGCTTTGGGTTGTTATTCACGTTCTCTATATACTCTGATCAAAACCACGCCTCCTTTGCCAAACAACCCCCCTTTCCATGCGTAGACTCGTTCCATTTCCTGCTTCTTCTCATCTTGATGGCGGTGACTTGTACTGTCTGACGTCTCATGCCAGGAAGCAATGACCATGCCAATGGGTTCATAATGGCTCCCTATAAGATTCTTCGGGATATGCTCCTTCCGGTGCAGAAGGGAGGCCCGAGGCTCCCCGGCAACGCAAAACCTCCACGCCAAAACCAAACCACATGCTGTTAAGAGACTGGAAATGCCTTGTTTTTCCTACCGATCTGCGTTCGAAGTGAGACCGCTGGGTTTCTCTCCCAGCCCATGAAGCATTGCCGACAAAAATTGTCATGGTGCTGACGGATCGTGACAACTGCAAAAAGGAAAACAACTCTGGAGTCCGCCAGCTCAAACCTGGCTTGAGAATAGGAGGGTGGTGTGCTAGGGTTATCGCATGCGCAGACAGGGGGGGATATGCAGTGATTGTCGGGACATCAACCCGGTAATGGTTGAGGAGACGACCCTCGGTGGAGATATCCGGAGCTGAAGCCGTTTTTGATGCGCTGAATCGCGCTGATGTGGCCTATCTCGTGGTGGGCGGTCTGGCCGTCAACGCTCACGGGTATGTGCGGATGACGATGGATATCGACCTGGTCATTGCACTCAATCCGGAGAACATCCTGAAGGCGCTGCATGCGCTCGAGGAAGCGTGCTTCCGGCCCGCAGTGCCTGTCACCCCGGAGCAGTTTGCCGACCCGGCCAACCGGAAGCGTTGGCGGGAGGAAAAAGAGATGCGCGTCCTCAAGTTGTGGAGTGACAAGTATCGCCTCAGTCCGGTCGATATTTTCATCTATGAGCCCTTCGATTTTGCCGTGGAATATGCCCGGGCCGAGCGCCTTGAGTTGCGCGAAGGTTTGAGTGTGCCGATCCTGAGCCTGGAAGCTTTGCTGACGATGAAAAGGGCGGCGGGGCGGCCTCAGGATTTGGCCGACATAGACGCTTTGCTGGAGATCGCCGGTCATGGGAGATAAGTCTGAAGAAGAACCCGCCGCATGGGAAGCCTGCACCTGGAGTGGGTCCCGCCGCGACGTGCTGGAGTTGGGTGCCCGCCTGTCATTCCGCGAAAAGATCTTGTGGCTTGAAGAAGGCGCCCGGCTTGCCCTTGCGTTCAAAACGGCGCGTGAGCAGCACAAGGCCAATCCTCCTGATCCCCACCCGTGATTCAGTGCCCATCAACCCAAGAGGGCAGCATCCGATGGCCCAAGGACCACCCGGCCTTCATCGTGATACCCCTTGTGTGACGGTGAATCCTTTCAATTGAACGGTAGGCGCCGTCGCCGAGGCACTGCCGGCATAGGCGAACGATGGGGAGCGTCTTGAACACCTTTGCGCCGTCTTGCCGCATCGCCTCCTTGGCCTTTTCATACTGCTGCTTCCACTGCGGTTCGAAGTCGCCGGTCTCGCCGCTCTTGGCGCCGCCGGCCAGCAAGAGCTCCCGCATGGCGGTGCCTGGGTTCATGAAGAGCATCAGTTGTGCATTCTCGAAGGCTTTCGTTTTCGCCCCCCGCTCCCAATCGAGGACGCTCAGGGACTGGCGTTCGCAGGCTTCCTTCATCCGCGTGAGGAGGCTCCGCGAGGTGGCGGCCAGAAAAACCGTGCCACCGCCGCACGCGGCCGTGAGCTCCTGGTCGGCGAAGTAACGCTTGAAGCTGTCCACCTCATCGGGAGCGGTCTGGTTGGCAATGACCACCCCGATCTGAGAGGGCGGATCATCTTCGGCGGTAAGGTCCCAGAGGATTGCCACCCCGGCTTCCGGCACACCACTCGGCGTTGGCTCACCCGGCCCCTGGGAAGCCAGCCGCTGCCATTCCTCCTTCGTCATCCCCGGCGTCAGGTGAAAACTGGTCACCACCGCCCCCAAGACATCCTGAGGAATGCCCGCCGGTACTCCTTTGAAGATCTTCGGGCGGAGTTGCCGCGCGCATTTCCCCGGCGCAAACTGCAGCACCCCGGGAGCTTCCTCGGAAAAGTCGATGCCCAAATCAAGTGACCAGGTCGGCTCGCCCACCATCACCGGCAGGAGCTTATCCACAAAGGCCTCCGCTCGCGTGGTCAGGACCAGCGGGGTCTTCGGGAGATTCTTGACAGGCGCCGGCAGGCTTTCCAGGACATTGAGGAGCGCTTCGAGACCATTGGCGAGGTAGACCCGGTCTTCGTACTGGGTTAGAAAGAAACGCTGGAGGCCGATGCGCATCTCGATCACGGGTTCGGGGAGTTTGGGGATACGGTAGCCGTTGCGCGCCAGCGCGCGCACGGCTGCGGGCAAAGCCTTGGCGGCGAAGGGGCAGGCCTCACGCACAAAGGAAAAGACAAAGCCCTTTTTCCCATGGGCGAGGTCGTAGTGAAGCTCGCTGCGGGCCTGCAGCGCTTCCCGGAGCAGCGTTGCGAGAAACGCGCCCTGGAGCCCTTCAAGCTTGAGATCTTCCGCCCGGACGCCGGCACTGTGCAGCGGGTCGTAAAAGATGCCTTGAAAAAACCGGGTCTGGAAAAGCTCCTTGGCCTGCGTATGGCCGTCGAACAGGGCAAGCAGTTTGTTGGCATCCTGAAAATAGAGTGAGAAAGCAATGGGGTGGCGTCTGACGATCCAGGTCGCCGTTTTCGGACAGTCCCCAGGTCGGTCTTTCATGTCGCCAAGGGTTGAACGCTCCCCGGTGTCGCCTCCCATGAGCTCCGCACAGCCTTCGGGAACAGCGGCCGCGGGTTTCTGCTCGCCCTTCGCTGCGGTTCCCAGCAACCGCGACGGTCCGGGAGCGATTGCGTTCCCATTGACATCGATGAGCTTCACGTTGAGCTCCAGCATGGGGAGGTCGCTCCGCACGGACTCGCTCAGGCGAGCCGAGTGCAGCCCTTTGCAGGTCCAGAGAACGAACAGGGCGAGGACAATGGCGGTCAGAGAAAGACCGGCTATGAGGTTTCCTGCTTTCCCGGCCTTAGTTCGAAATCCCCCCTGGCCCCCCTTTGCTAAAGGGGGGATGGGAGCATTTACATGCTTTGTTGTGACAGGCGAGTCGTGGGCCTGATGCGGTTCCACTCGTAGACTCCTAGGAAATGAGGGTTGTCGGACCAGGGAATCCATACCGGGTCGGGGGATTCCATGAGATCGCGCACCCGGACGACGCGCACCTGGGCTTCCTCGCCGCCGGCCCCGTTGTGATAGACGACGAGGTTGCCGGGACGATCCTCGACAAAAATCATGAGATGATAAGGTTGATCGGTTTCCAGTGCCTTCTGATAGACCAGCAGATCACCGTTTCGAGCCGAGCGCAAGTCGCGGGCCTTTTTTCGGAAATTGAAGCCGATGAGGGTTTCCGCGTCGGCAAAGGCGCCGAAGCGGGGCTTACCGTCGTTTGCGAATCCCACCTGCCAGATTTGGGGGTATTGGGGAAACGCTTTCCTGGACAACTCGGATACACCGGGGAGGTGCAGCGCACGCGGTACGCCGAGCTTCTCCTTTTCCTTGGCGGAGCCAATCTCCAGGGCCTCACGGTAAGCGAACCGTACCAGCCCCGAACAGTCCTGCTGTCGCCTTTCCCACTGTGGGCTCGTTTTTCTGGCCTGAAGCAGCGCCAGTCGCGTTACCGTCTCGCGCAGCGCCTTTTCATCCCCCGGGCTCAAGAAGGCAGCGTCTTCTTCGTTGCCTTCGAGTTTGGGCTCGCCCTTTTGCTTGTATTCTTTGACCTCGGGGGGCATGTCGGCTTCGGCGTCCTGGCCGGGTGCGAAAATCTTGGGCGGCAGGTTGTTCCCCCGAATGACGATGTAGGCGAGGGTCTGCGTTTCACCGGGTCGAGCCAGGGGGCAACGGAGGCGCCTTCGGCTTTCCGTCGGGAGGCCTTCGTCGGTGATGATGTCGAGATTGGCCAGAGTGTGCTGGACGGCGCCACCGGGCCAGTAATTCACATCGACGCGAAAGACGCCGACGGGAGGCGCCGGATGCACATAGAGATAAGGGCCGTAGCCCGCCGAATCGAAAGATGCCCCCTGCTGGTTGAGGAAGAAGATGCCCCCTGAAGGCGAGTTGGTTTCCGCCCAGTAAACATGGGTTTTGTCCGGTTCATAGAGGTGCAGGTCGGTGTAGGCGGAATCGGTGTCGTTGGTGAGGACCACTTTGAGGGGCAGAGGGCTGATCACCGCTTCCACGGCTGCGGTGGCCCGGGCCACGCCGGCCTGGTTGGCGCATTCGACGATCACGGTGTTTTTGCCCTTGGCCGCCGGAAATTTGCGGGAAAAGGCGCCCTGGGACGAACGGATGAAGTAACGGACGCCGTTGATGTTGACGACTACAGGATCCGCCGTGGGGTCGGAACAGGTCCCGGCAACCTCGAGCTGCAGACTGGTCGTCCAGCCGCCTTCCGGCTTTGTCAGCACAACGACCGGCAGCTCCGTCCCAGTGCCGCCGATCTCCTTACCCCGCCGAGCAAGAACGTCCGGATCGTCGGAAGGGCTGGCCCCCGCCAGCGAAACTAAGAGCGGCAGCAGAAATACCCACGCAAGGAGCGATGCAAGAACTTTGGCCATAGTGGAACCCCGCTTACAAAACAAGACTCAAACCCGGGAGGCAATTGCCTGTGCCGCCTGCAGGAGAAAAGCGTCCCGGCCGTGAGGGGCAAGCAGGGACAGGCCCAGCGGGACGCCTCCGATGTCAACAACCGGCAGGGATATCTGAGGCAGTCGGCCGACACCCGCAATGGCGGTAGTTGACAGAGTTCGAGGGTAATAGGCAGTCCCTGAGCGATCGGATCGGTCAAGGCCCGGCGTACCTTTCAGGGGGGCAAGGGTCGGGCTCGTGGGCATCAGAATCAAGTCTCCGGGTCCGAGAAAAGCTTCCATGCGGCGAAAATATCTTTCCCTTCGCCGCACCGCATCCCCCACTTGCGAGCGGTCCAGGTTTCTGGTCAATTCAAAACTCACTTTGGTGCGGGGACCGAAGGTCGGTTTCTCGTGATCAATCCAGGACCCCAGTGAGTCCCAGATCTCAGCCCATTGTATCAGACAGTAGGTTTCATACCATCCCTCTAATCCCTTTTCGGTCGGTTCTCCATCGATGGCCCGAAGCGACGTTTCCCGCACTTTTCCGGGAAACAGACTGCTCAGGCGATCAACAGGGGCCGTCAGCCCGGCTTTCACCTCGTCATCAGCGATTTCCAGGACTTCACTGAGCAAGTGAATGTTATCTATCGTCGTTTCGTCTGTAACCTCGCAGCCGAGCAGCACTGATGCCGCTCGAGTCAAGACATCGAGAGATCCAGCCAGGACCCCTACCGTATCGAAGCTTGGGGCAAACGGCATGACGCCCGCCACAGATATGATTCCGTGGGATGGTCGCAGGCCGAAGATCCCACAGTTGCTTGCAGGCACACGGACTGAACCGCCGGTATCCGTTCCCAAGGAAAAATCAACCAGTCCGCAGGCAACTGCGGAAGCCGACCCGCTGGACGAACCACCGGGGACTCTTGCCGGTGCCCGTGGATTCAGCGGAGTGCCGAAGAAATAGTTCTCCCCGTGCAGGCTGAAAGCCAGTTCATCGGTCACCGTCTTGCCGACACAAAGGGCGCCCGCACTCAGCAGTTGATCCACACACACGGCATTGGCTGCTGCTACCGGATGGGTCCTTGCCCAATCGGGATTCCCACAGGAAGTCCGGTAGTGTCCCAGATCGATGATATCCTTTACGGCAAACCGCAGGCCATCCAGCTGACCCGGCTTGTACGGCTCAATCGTCAGGGATTCCACAAACGCCCCGGATTCTTCCATGGAAAACAAGACCTTCGATTCACGCATTGGTCGTCCCCCTTCGCCTCAAAGCATCGTGCCCAAGCCCCTTCTTATCTGCATATCGAACCCGTGAAGCCGCACCTTGCCACCAAAGCGCTGATGGATCTGGCACAGGTAAAGACGGCTGGTTCTCTTTAACCAGTTACACCGCACGTTAATCGGAAAACCTGTGGGAATCAAGAGAGGAGTCCCGGCACTAACTGAAGGATCATTCTTCGGGGCTGCCGGGTAAGTACCTGTGTCCACGATGCTTTACAGTTTGTTGCAGGTGATATCCCGGTGCCCCTTTCTCTTTTAGCCAACAGGGGCTATACTGCTTGCAATCTGTCAGGCTGTACGAAATCCGGTAGATCACCGTAGCATTTCGATTTCAATCAACCGTTTAACCTGCTCAGGAAACAGTCCGAGTATTTTGGAGTTATAGGATGGCTCAAAGATCAAAAGCTACTTTCCAGAAGAGGGAGAGGGAAAAAACGCTGCAACAGAAACAGAGGGACAAGGAGGCTCGCCGCCTGGAAGCTAAACAGCGCAAGGCCGATCGTGAACCGGCACTCGGTCATGAGGATCCGGACCTTGCCGGCATGAGACCCGGTCCGCAGCCTCTTCCCGATCAGTGGAATTGGACCGGCAGGAATGATCGGTAACCTAGACACGCCTCCAACCCTAATGGCCCGCAAAAAACAACTTCCTCTCTGTCATTTCATGCTTTGCGAGAAATTTTTCGAGTGTGTCGGCATGAGTCAAGATTCCTCGCAAAGCCCGGAATGACACAGGGAGTGCTTCAACATCGTCGATACCAATCTCAAAAATAAATTGTCACCCTCATCTTTCGGAGCTGGAAAACCCTTTCCGCTCGTTTATATCATTTATAATCCGTCATCTTGAAATGGAAGATCGTTAATGTGCCACCATGAGGCTCCAGGGGGTAAGACCAGGCTGGCAGGACGTTGCCCCACTACAGGAAACTCAGAATGATAAAAGATGGAAGCCTTCCCAATAGTGAACTCAGGAGCGAATTGGCAGCATTGCGCCAACGAGTCGCTGAACTCGAAAATGACATGGAGGATCGCAGGGTGGTGGAAGAAGCCCTGAAAGAATCCGAGGAAAGATTCAGGCTCATTTTCGATGAGCTGGGGGATGGGTTACTTGTGGCGGATAAAGAGACCAAGAAATTCGTCATGGGCAATGCCACGATCCACCGGATGTTGGGTTACACGGCAGAAGAACTCTGCCGGATAGGAATAGCAGATATCCATCCCGAGCAAGATCTCCCATGGGTGATAGACCGGTTTGACGAGCTGGCAAGAAAAGAGATCCAGATCGCTCGGAATATTCCGGTAAGAAGAAAAAGTGGAAGTGTTTTTTATGCCGACATAAGCTCTTCTTTCCCAATAGTATTGAACAAAAAAAAATGTTTGATGGGAGTTTTTAGAGACATCACCGAGCGCAGGCAGGCGGAGGAGGCGGTGCGAGAGAGCCAGGCGCTTCTCTCTGCCACCATCGAGAGTATGCCTTTTGAGTTCTGGGCCATTGGTGAGGATGGCCGTTATATCCTTGCAAACGGGCCATGCATAAGGCATTACGGGGATATCCTGGGAAGGAAGCCGGAGGAGATCTGCCCAAACCAGGAGGTTCTGTCCATATGGGAGGATAACAATCGCAGGGCCTTTCGGGGTGAGCTCGTCGAGGGTGAGGTGAGGTCTGTTTTCGGAGAAGAAGAGGTAACCTACCACAACATCATTGCGCCAATCCGCGATGGAGATCAGATAAGAGGTCTTCTCGGGATGAACATCGATATCGGCGAACGCAAGAAGATGGAGGAGGAGCTCCGCAGGGCCTACGAGGAACTGGAGTCCCGGGTGCGGGAACGAACTGCGGACCTTGAGCGGGTCAATGAGGCTCTGAGAGCTGAGATTGCCAGACGAAAGCAAACCGAGGAAGCCCTCCGCGAAGCTGAAAGAAAGTTCCGCAGTCTCTTTGAGAACGCCAGAGAGGGTATCTATCAGAGCACACCCGAGGGCAAATACTTCACGGTCAACCCCGCCATGGCAAGGGAATACGGCTATGCTTCCCCGGAAGAGATGATCATCGGCATTGACTCCATCGACCACCAAATTTTTGTCATTCCGGAAAAACGGCAGGAAATGAAACGGATGCTTACTGAAGAAAGGTGAAGTGAACGACTTTGAGGTTGAACAAAGACGGAAGGATGGCAGCACCTTCTGGGCGTCCTTGAATGTTCATGCTGTGTATGCCGAAGATGAGCGTGTTCTTTACTGGGAAGGGCGCAGTGTGGACATCACCAAGCGCAAAAGGGCGGAAGAAGCGCTAAACCAGTCGAAAGAACAACTACGGTTCCTCTCTTCTCGTCTTCTGGAGGCACAGGAAGAAGAACGCAAAAGGATTGCAGGAGAGCTTCACGACAGCATCGGGCAGTCTCTGGCAGCCATCAAGTTCAATGTGGAAAATGTTTTGGAAAAGATTGGTAAAGCCGTGAACGGGAGAATACTCAATTCGCTTGAGCAGATCATCCCCCTCGTCCAGAATTCAATGGAAGAAGCGCGGAGGATCTACACCGGTCTGAGGCCCTCCATGCTGGATGATCTCGGGATCATTGCCACTATCGGCTGGTTTTGCCGGGAGTTTCAAAAGACGTACCAGAGCATCTGCGTCGAGCAGCAAATGGGGATTGAAGAGATAGAGATCTCGGAGCCATTGAAAATTGTCATCTTCAGGATCGTGCAGGAGGCGTTGAATAATATCGCGAAACACAGCGGAGCGGAATTGGTGAATCTTTGTCTGGAGAGAAGAGAGGGCTGCCTTGAATTGACCATAGAGGATAACGGGAGCGGGTTTGACGTTGATTCAGCACTGGTGAAAGGTAGTCACGCGAAGGGTCTCGGAATTGCTGGGATGAAAGAACGAACGGAGCTCTCCGGAGGCACCTTCTGCATGGAATCGGTCATCGGTGAAGGATCGACTGTTCATGCCGTATGGCCCATGCAACACCAATCTAGCCGATAACATCAAAGAGAGTTGTTGTGTTCTTCAGATCGCCAAGCCCATAATTAAGGGTCGATCATAACTCTTCACCATATTCGTCATAGGTTCACCGTACCCTCTTGAATCTGGATCTCACATCAGGTGCTGCGATGGAATATATCATCAACTTATCTCCTGATATTTGGTATTTATAAATTTTTTCAGCACCATTACCAAGCTCCCATACAAATTTACCTTCGTCGATGATTCTATAGCCATAAGTAGCATCAGCGTAAAGAGTCCCATCCTGAGCAAATTTGAGTTCAGGGATGAAGCGAAATCCATAGATAATATTCTCTTGATCAATAGCCCGCCATTTCCCAACCAAGCCATTCTCAGCAGAAGCCACTGAGACAAGACATAATAAGAGAGCTAAAACACATAGAATTCTCAATTTCGGAGAAATAAAATCATGCTTCATTACGTGATCCTCCATGCTCTGGGTAAGAATATGCGGCCGGGGTGCCGTTGATCGAAACAGACGAGTCGGCCGACGCAATCAAAGTATGATAGCATCTTGATACAGTGCGCGTAAAGGCAATTCAGCGACCTGGAGCATGTAGACGTCCTAAAAGCCCCCCCTTGCATTCAGCAACTGATGGAGGCTGTCAAACTTTTCAGCGGAGATCTCGCAGGTCTGCTGGCTTGGGGAAAGGCGGACGGAGAGATTCTGAAGATTTTGTGAGCTTGCCCCAGCCCCTGTCATGTCTGGCGTTGCATGCTTGGGTGACCCGTGCTATAGGGAACTGTCCTATTCAAATTGTGCCTTGCCCTGCTTGCCCGGGCTGGCAGCCTCCTTCCCGTTGACCTCCCGTGCTCTAGAAGCTGCAGTAAGATTCATGTTGCTCCAGGTGAGAAGAGGCCTCAGGGTGGGCACCCGACCGCAGTTCCATCACAATTCAAAGGGGGAGTCTCATGAAACGTATCATCTTGATCACGGTGGCTTTGCTTTTATGTTTCTCCGGTCCCGTCCTGGCCCAGGGAAAGGTCCTCAAGTTGGCCTGGGGCACTGACCCCGAAGCCCTGGATCCGCACCATCAACTGTCGGGTCCCATGATCCGCTATTCCCACCTCGTTTTTGATCCGCTCATCCGCTGGACCCAGGACATGAAATTCGAGGGTCGTCTGGCCGAACGATGGGAACGCACCGACCCTTTGACGGTCAGATTCTACCTGCGCAAGGGCGTCAAGTTCCACTCCGGCAACCCCATGACGGCTAAAGACGTGAAGTGGACGGTCGAGCGCGTCAAGACCTCCAAGGATTTTAAAGCCCTCTTCGATGCCTTCGAAAGTCCCGTCGTGATCGACGATTACACCGTGGACATCAAGACCTCCAAACCCTACCCTCTGCTCGAAAACATGGCCACTTACATCTTCGTTATGGACAGCAAGTTCTATTCCGGGGCCGATGAGAAGGGTCAACCCAAGGACGCCATTGTCAAGACCGGCTATTCCTTTGCCAATGAGCACGAATCGGGCACCGGCAAGTTCATTGTGGCGAGCCGCGAACCGGGGGTGAAGTGGGTGTTCAAGCGTTTTCCCGACTACTGGGAAAAGCCCGGCAAAGGCAATGTTGACGACATCCTCCTGACTCCCATCAAGGAAAATGCCACGCGCGTCTCCGCGCTCCTCTCCGGCGACGTCGACTTCATCTCCCCGGTTCCGCCCCAGGACTATGAGCGCATCCGTGGGAACCCTGACTTAAAGCTCTTCACCATGGCCAGTTCCCGCATCATCACCTTCCAGATGAACCAGAAAAAGAAGCCCGAACTGGCGAACCTGAAAGTGCGGCAGGCCATCATCGCGGCAGTGGATAACGCGGGCATCGTTGAGAAGATCATGGATAAGACCACTACCGCCTCCCAGCAAAACAGCCCCAAGGGTTTTGACGGTTACGCGGAAGGGCTGCAGCCTCGCTTTAACCTGGACAAGGCCAAGGCCCTCATGAAAGAAGCCGGCTATGAGAATGGTTTCTCGGTGACCATGCTCTCAACCAACGACCGCTACACGAACGATGAAAAAATTGCCCAGGCGGTGGCCGGCATGCTCTCCAAAATCAACATCAAGGTGGATCTCAAAACCATGCCCAAATCCCAGTACTGGGATCAATTCGACGCTCAGGCCGGCGACATCCAGATAGTCGGCTGGCACCCCGACACCGAGGATTCCGGCAACTACGGGGAATACCTTCTCATGTGCAAGAACAAGGAAAAAGGGTACGGCCAGTACAACAGTGCCGATTACTGCAATGCGAAAATCGACGAACTGCTGATCGCCGCCCAGTCGGAAACCGATAAGGCCAAGCGGGCGAAGATGCTCCAGGATGTCGAGAAGATCGCCTACAACGACGCGGCCTTCATCCCCCTGCACTTCGAGCCGCTCTCCTGGGGTTCCAAGAAGAACCTGAACACCGAAGCGATCATCAACGTCATGGACTTTCCCTATTTGGGGGACATCGTCATCCAGTAAAGAGAACCGCAGAATATCGAATACCGAACCGCAGAATGTCGAAGGGGAAGGGTAGAGCGAGCGGAAGAATGGTGATGGAGGGCAAGCGCATGAACGGCGGAAGGATGGTTATTTTTGAACATCATGGCGCGGCAGCAGGAGTTGTCGTGGAAGTCGTTATTGTCCTTCGTTATTCGATATTCTGCGGTTCGATTTTCTGAGTTCACTCTTATGTTTGCCTTCATCATCCGCCGCATAATCCAGGCCTTTGTGGTCATGCTGGTCATCAGCTGCATCGGGTTTGCCATCAAGCATTCATTCGGCGATCCTGTGCGCGAACTGGCCGGCATGAGCATCTCCGCCGAGGAACGCGATAACCTTCGCAGCGAACTGGGTCTCAACGATCCCTTTCTGGTACAGTGGGGCCGGTTCCTCAAGGGCGCCCTCCATGGCGATCTCGGCATGTCGTACTTCTACAAGAAGCCGGCCATGCAAATCATTCTGGGCAAGGCCCCGGCCACCCTCGAACTGGTCTTGGCCGCCTCCATCATCATTGTGCTCCTCTCGGTGCCCATCGGCATCTATGCCGCCGTCAAGCCCAACGCCTGGTTCTCGCGCTTCCTCATGGGAGCGAGCGTGGTTGGAGTCTCCATCCCGGTTTTTCTTACTGCCATCGTCCTTATTTCCATCTTCTCCGTGCATCTCAAGTGGCTGCCCTCATTCGGCCGCGGGCAGAACCTCACCCCGCTTTTCGGCGGCGCCTGGCTGTCCGGTTTTTTCACCTGGGATGGTTTCTCTCATCTTATCCTCCCCGCCATCTCCCTCTCCTCCATCATGCTGCCGCTCTTCATCAGGCTCATTCGCGCCGAGATGAAAGAGGTGCTCGAAAGCGATTATGTCAAGTTCGCCCGCGCCAAAGGCCTCGACCCCAACCGCGTGCTCTACGTCCATGCCTTCAAGAACACCCTGCTGCCGGTCATCACGGTGGGCGGTGTGCAACTGGGGGTAATGATCGCCTATACCATCCTCACCGAGACCGTCTTCCAGTGGCAGGGCATGGGCTTCATGTTCCTCGAAGCCCTGCAGCGGGCCGACACCTCCCTCATGAGCGCCTACCTGGTGTTTGTGGGGTTCGTTTTCGTGTTCGTGAACACGGTTGTCGACGTCGTCTACGGCCTGGTCAATCCCATGGTCCGTATTTCCACCAGGAAGTGAGCCGTGAACGTTTGGCGCCGCTTTAAAGCATCCTACTTCCTCTATGGCTTCCTGCGCGATCCGGTGGCGGTGGGAAGCTTCGGCGTGCTCGCGGTGCTGATCCTCGCCGCCTTCTCCTCGCCCCTTATCGCCCCCCACAACCCTTACGATCCGGCCACCATCGATATCATGGACGCCCGCATGCCGCCGGTTTGGAGCGACGGGGGGGATGAGCGCTTCTTACTCGGCACCGACGCCCAGGGCCGCGATATCCTCTCCACCATGCTCTACGGCATGCGGGTTTCCATGATCATAGGCTTCGGGGCCACCCTGCTCCAGGCGGCCATCGGCATCCTCATCGGGCTTACGGCGGGCTACTGCGGCCGGCGGATCGACGCCCTCCTCATGCGCACGGCTGACGTTCAGCTCTCCTTTTCCACCTACATGGTGGCCATTTTTCTCGGCGCCATCTTCCAGACGGCCTTCGGCATGTCGAGCTATGAGACCTTTGCCGTTCCCTTCCTCATCCTGGTCATCGGCCTGGCGGAGTGGCCCAAGTACGCCCGCACGGTGCGCGCTTCGGTGTTGGCCGAAAAGCAGAAGGAGTACGTGGAGGCGGCCAAAATCATCGGGCTTGGGCCCAGCCGCATCATGTGGCGCCACCTGCTCCCCAATACGCTCACCCCGGTGCTCGTGATCTCCACGCTGCAGGTTGCCAGTTGCATCATGAGCGAGGCGGCCCTTTCCTTCATCGGACTCGGCATGCCGCCGACCCGACCTTCCCTGGGTTCTCTCATCAAGGCCGGGTTCGAATTCTTCCTCTCGGGCCAGTGGTGGATCACCCTTTTTCCCGGCGTCTTGCTCGTGGTTTTGATTGTGGCCATAAACCTTTTCGGCGACTGGCTGCGGGATTTCCTCAACCCCAGGCTCTACAAGGGATAAAGGCCATGGAAACCCTGCTCGAAGTCAAAGACCTCACCGTGGCCTTCGCTCTTCGCCGCGAGCACCTGACGGCCGTCGACAGGGTCTCCTTCAGCCTCTCCCGGGGAGAACGGCTCGGCATCGTGGGCGAATCCGGGGCGGGCAAGTCGGTGACCGGTTTTGCCATCCTGAATCTGGTCAGCAAACCGGGACGGATCACCCGAGGCTCAATCCGGTTCGACGGCCGTGAGTTGACCACGCTCAGCGAGGAAGCAATGCGGAGCATCCGCGGCAACCGCATCGCCATGATCTTTCAGGACCCCATGATGACGCTCAACCCGGTCTTGACCGTGGGTACCCAGCTGACGGAGACTCTGCTGGCGCACCGGAACATCTCCTGGAGCGAAGCCCGGGAGAAGGCTCTGGCCACGTTGCGCAAGGTGCACATTCCCTCACCCGAGCGTCGGCTCCTGCAGTATCCCCACGAGTTCTCAGGGGGCATGCGCCAGCGCATCGTCATCGCCATCGCCCTGCTGACCAGCCCCGCTCTGATCATCGCCGACGAACCGACCACGGCGCTGGATGTAACCATTCAGGCTGAGATCATGGATCTGCTGCTCAACCTCTGTGAAGCGGAGAAGATGGGCCTGATCCTCATCACTCACGACCTGGCCGTGGTCTCCCAGGTGACGGAGACCATCGCCGTGATGTACGCCGGGCGTCTCATGGAGATGGGGTCGACCGAGACCATCACCAGGAATCCGCAGCACCCTTATACCCGAGGCCTGCTGGCGGCCCTGCCGCAATCGGGAAAAGGCCGGCTGCGACTCAATCAGATTCCCGGGATGATGCCGAGCCTGATGGAGATCCCGCCTGGCTGCCCGTTCTCCGATCGCTGCAGCGAGTGCGAAGAAGTCTGCCGGCGCGAAGTCCCCTTGCTGACCCCCAAGCAGAGCGGTTGTCTGGCCGCCTGTCATCTGCTGGAGTAACACCATGGACGGCGTCCCTCTGCTTGACCTCTCGCGGGTGGTCAAGACCTTCGACATTACGGGCGGGTTCCTGGACCAGCTGGTCTGGCAGGGCCGGCGGCTGAAGCGCCGCAAGACCATCGTGCGGGCAGTCAATGACGTCACCCTAAACATCATGCAGGGCGAAACGGTGAGTGTCGTCGGGGAATCCGGGTGCGGCAAATCGACGCTGGCGCGGATGGTGATGGGTATCTATCCCCCGGACTCGGGGGAGATCCGTTTTGGGGGAGAGCGTCTGGACAACTTGCCGCCGCACCTTCTCAGGCCCTACCGCACCAGAATGCAGATGGTTTTTCAGGACCCCTACGCTTCGCTCAACCCTCGCATGACGGTGCGGGCTACTCTCGAGGAGCCGGTGCGGTTCCACCACCGGGAGATGTCCGCCAACGAGATCAGGGACCGCGTGGCCCGGACCATGCTCCAGGTGGGGGTGGACCCCGGCTGGGCGGAGCGCTATCCGCACGAATTCTCCGGTGGCCAGCGGCAGCGTATCTCGCTTGCCCGGGCCCTCGTCGTCGATCCTGAATTCATCGCGGCGGACGAACCCATCGCCGCCCTGGACGTATCCATTCAGGCTCAGATTCTCAACCTGCTGATGGATGCGCAGGAGCAGCGCGGACTCACCTATCTTTTCATCAGCCACGACCTCTCGGTGGTGCGCCATATCTCCAACCGGGTAGCGGTCATGTACCTGGGAGCGCTTTGCGAACTGGCTGAGAAGCAGATTCTGTTCGACGAGCCGCGCCATCCCTATACCAGGGCCCTGCTCTCGGCCATCCCGCGGTTGGGTCGCAAGGGCTTCGCGCATATGAAGCTCGAGGGCGAAGTGCCAACCCCCATCGATCTGCCTTCCGGCTGCGTCTTCCACACCCGCTGCCCCCACGCCGTGGGACTTTGCCACGAGGAAATACCCCTCCCCTTCATCCTCGCCAATGGCGCCACGGTGGCCTGCCACCGCGTGGCCGACGGGTCCATTTGAGGTGCAAAGATGTTGCATCCAATGGGGTGTTCTTGTATAAGTACACGCTCAGGCGTTGAGGGACGCCTGCACCCGAGAAAGAGGATCTCACCCTCGCATGCCTTCGGCTTGAGTTTTCCATGGCTCCTTTACCGCTGCCTGATATCGGGATAGGGCACATGCGAAAGGAGTGGTCGTGGGAATCTCAGATCGTACCAAACGCTTCGAAGAGTCAAAAATCAAAGCCACCATGCTGCTGAAGGATCTCCGTTCAGCCTCCCCCGAAAGAAATGCCATGGCCGCTGCCCGTTTCCTGCAGCTTCCTCAATTCGCCAATCGTTCTCCGGATGAGATTGTAGCGGCCAGGGATACCGTTCGCCGCAAGCATGCCCTGACCGTCATTGCCTTCGAGAGGGGCTTTTCTTCCTGGGCTGCCTTCAAGAATCACTGCCATCCCGAACATCCGGAAGTCTCGACGCGGTTCGATTGTTCAAGGTTTTTTGGCAGTCCGCGGGGGGCTTTTCTCAACCGCTGGTTCGCGGATTATGGACAGGCCAGGGATTCTCTGGCCGAGCAGGGCGGCTACCTCTTTGCCTACCGGGATCAATATTTTATCTGTGAGTCCGGCTTCATCGAGGCGCTCGGCCTGGACGCCAAGGACCCCGACTGGGAAAAGATCGGCTGGAACTGTGTGCAACCGGCCGACGCCCCGGCCTGGGATCGTCTTCTGTCCAAGCTGCAGGCGGTTTGAGCCTGGGACGACGGGGACTCGCCCTTGGCATCGAGCACTGCTATCCCGTCGTATACATTCTCCATATCGGAAGATCCTACAGAGGGATGATAGAGGTATTTTGCAGGGCATGGGGAATTCTTGGTCACAATCATTAACGTTTCCATCACAAACGTTTCCATCACACCGTGTTAGGTGTGGTAAAGTAAGATTTCCAAAGTGCAATATGGGCTCTTATTGATCTGCCAATCTCAGATTACCGCAAGGATTCTCCGTTGGCCTTTTTGCCGCAGATTCATCAAATCTTCCGAGGAGTCGGAAATGCAGGATGAATACAAAACCAAAGAGCAGCTCATGATCGAATTGCATGAATTGCGTGAACGGCTTGCTGAGCTTGAGAAGGACAAGACGGAGTGCAAGGGCTCGGAAAAGGGGTTGTGGAAGAGCGAAAACCTTGCCTTGGACGTCTTGAATTCCTTGACCTCGAATGTTGCGTTGCTTGAAGAATACCGGAGCATCTTTGAAAATGCGGTGACCGGAATCGTCCAGGCTACCCCTGAAGGCAAGCTCCTCAATGTCAATCCAGCCTACGCCAGAATGTGCGGTTTTGAAAGCCCGGAAGAGATGATGGCGACGATCACCGATCTTGGGACTCAGCTTTATGCAAATCCCAAAGACCGCACCGAGATCATGGCCTTGTATGAGCGAGACGGGGTTGTCAAGGATTTTGATACGCAGTACCGTCGGGCCGATGGCCGGCTGATTTGGGTTTCAATCAACTCCAGAGCAGTCCGGGATGAAAACGGGAAGACGCTCCGTTACGAAGGAATAGTTGAGAACATCGCCAGGCGTAAGCAAGCGGAGGAGGCACTGCGGGAGAGCGAGCGCCACCTCGCGGACATTCTCGAGTTATTGCCCGATCCCACCTTGGTGATCGACGCCACAGGAAAAGTCACCGCGTGGAACCGGGCCATGGAATTCATGACGGGTGTACCGAAGGAAGAGATCGTCGGGAAGGGAGACTTTGCATACGCCGTACCCTTCTATGGCGAACCCAGACCGATTCTGATCGACCTGGTATTTAAGAGTGATAAAGAGATAGAGGAAGAATACCACTATGTGGAAAAAAAAGGGGATATCCTCTATGCAGAGACTGTTGCGCCGATGACTTACCAAGGAAAGGGCGCATACCTTTGGGTACAAGCTTCACCACTGTTTGATGCTGAAAGAAACAGAATCGGTGCCATTGAATCCATTCGTGACATCACGGAATATCGAGATACGGAGCAGAATCTGATTCAAACCAAAGACTACCTGGAAAATGTTCTTGAGAACTCCCCTGATGCAATCGGTATCGTAGACGACCATGGCAGGTTCATCAAGTGGAACGGGATGGCTGCCAAAATGTTCGGCTATACCTTCGAAGAAATGCAAGGGAAACCAGCCTTTGACTTTTATGAGGATGCCGATGATCTTGACGCAATGCTCAAGAAGCTTCGGTCTGAGGGTTCCGTCAAGAGTCACGAAATGAGACTGAGAAGAAAAGACGGCGGCATCGTCCCCGTTGAGCTTTCCCTCAGTCTGCTGCAGTCCGAGGAAGGTAAGCCTCTCGGCAGTGTTTGTGTCGCCAGGGATTTAGGCGATCAGAAGAAACTGCTGAATACCCTGAAGCGAACCAACGAACAACTCCTCAAGGAGATCACGGAGCGCACGATGATGGGGAAGGCTCTTCTGGAGGCCAAGGAAGAAGCCGAAGCGCTCAACCGCGAACTCGAACGTTCCATTGAACGCGCTAACCAGATGGCTGTCCAGGCTGAAATGGCAAGCATTGCAAAGAGCGAATTCCTGGCGAACATGAGCCATGAGATCCGCACACCGATGAATGGTATTATCGGGATGACCAGTCTGCTGCTGGAAACACAACTTACGCCTGACCAGCGCGATTATGCCGAACTGATTAGCCGGAGCGCCGATTCACTTCTGGCGGTCATCAACGATATCCTCGATTTCTCGAAGATCGAAGCGGGGAAATTGGATCTTGAGGCGCTTGATTTTGATTTGCGTTCATCTTTGGAGCTGACCAATAACGTTTTGGGAATTCGTGCCAGCGACAAAAACCTAGAATATATCTGCATGATAGAGCCTGAGGTCCCTTCGCTGCTTCAAGGCGATCCGGGTCGCCTTTGCCAGATCCTGAACAACCTGATCGGAAACGCCATCAAATTCACGCCCGAAGGAGGGGTCGATCTTCGCGTGAGCCTCGACGGGGAGGATGAAAACCTGGTGACACTGCGTTTTGAGGTCAGTGACACGGGAATCGGCATTCCCCATGGGAAGATCGGCGCCCTGTTCAGCGCTTTCACACAAGTGGATGCTTCGACCACGCGCAGGTTTGGCGGAACCGGGTTGGGCCTCTCCATCTCTAAGCAACTCGCAGAGAAGATGGGAGGCCAAATTGGCGTGAAGAGCGAGGAGGGACAGGGGTCCACATTTTGGTTTACGGCTGTTTTTCGGAAGCAGTCCAAGGGTAGCGAAATCCTGACCCAACCGCAGGAGGATCTTTCTGACATACGGATTCTAGTTGTTGACGATAGCACCATTGCCCGTCGAGTTATCATCACATTGCTCCGCTCATGGCACTGTCAATATGACGAAGCGGGCAATGCGGAATCAGCCCTGGCCAAGCTCAGATCGGCGGCCGCCGAAGGCAACCCGTTTAGGATCGCCATTGTGGATATGCAAATGCCAAGAGTCGATGGTGAAACCCTTGGGAAGATGGTCAAGGAAGATCCGGCACTCAGCGACACCAGCCTGGTCATGCTGACGTCAATGGGCAGAAGGGGAGATGCCTCTCGACTCGAAGCCATAGGTTTTTCTGCATATTTGACAAAACCGATCAGGCAGTCTCAACTCCACGAATGCCTCCAGGCAACTCTTGGTCGGGGAACTTCGGTCGAGGGAGTGGGTGAAGAACGCATCATCACCCGACACACCATTGCGGAAGCCTCTCGGCGCAAAATCAGAATCCTGGTTGCCGAAGATAATGTGGTGAATCAGAAGGTTGCCTTGAAGATGATCGAGACATTGGGCTACAGGGCCGATGCGGTGGGCAATGGTTTAGAGGCTATCCGTGCGCTCGAAACGGCACCATATGATCTCGTGCTGATGGATGTCCAGATGCCCGAGATGGATGGCCTTGAGGCAACCCGGATCATCCGAAAGGAAGCCTCCACGGCCGTGCACAATCCTCACATTCCGATCATTGCGGTGACCGCTCATGCGATGAAAAAAGACCGTGAGAGGTGTATCGTGGCAGGCATGGATGACTATGTGTCCAAACCGATCAAAGCAGGGGATCTTGCAGCGGCTGTCGAGAAATGGATAGCTGGAAGAACTCAAACTAAGAAAGGTGAGAAACGCAGCGAGATTAAAAAGAAAACTAGGATCTTTGATAAAGCTGATTTGCTGCGCCGGGTTGACGGTGATGAAGTATTTCTTGCTGAGCTGGTCGGTCTCTTTTTGCAAGACATCACCAAACAGTTGGACCTTCTTGCGCGAGCCCTGGGGGATAGCGATGCCGCTCTTTGTTCCAGGCAGGCGCACACCATCAAAGGTTCTTCAGCCACTGTGGGAGCAGACGCTCTGCAAAAAGTCGCATCAGAACTGGAAATTGCCTGCAAGAATGGGGACATGAAAGGTGCAAGGGACCTCTTCGAGAGACTCAAGGAAGAGTTTGCAGCCCTTGAGATGACGTTAGCCAACCTGGACCTTGCTCAACAAGGGGCCCAAGAACTATGAGAAGATCGGAAAAACTGAGCATCGAAATCTTCAAGGGCTCCGCATCATATTCTTTACGCCAAGTCCCCCCGGCCAGATTCCAGCTCCCGGCAAGGATCATTCGGTAAGCCGGCACCCAGGATCATTACTCAGCGCGAGAGTACTCATGTCATGGTGCCGCCAGGCAGGCGCGAACCGCCTCGGCGAACTCGTCAAATCCTGTCAGCGTCCGATTCCGGCAGATTTGTTCGATGGTATGCAGGCCCAGCAGCCGGTAGCTCTCAAATTGCGACTCGCTGAAGAACTGGTCTCCCGTGGACTCGTGGGGAAAGGCCTGGTTGGCTTCGGCGTAGTGAAGGGCATCGGGGGATTCGTCCCCGCAGATGACAGGTTTGAGGTAAATCAACACCCCATCAAGATGACTGTCTTCAGGCCAGCCCCTGCCGTCCACCTGAGAGTACCGAATGTGCCCGATAGCGCAGTGCTTGCGCTTGCCCTTCTGCCCCTTGTCACGCCACGAGTGGATGGGGATGGGCTCGTCGAACTCGATGGGAACCCCAAGGTCGATGCGGATCTTGCGGATGGCGTTGCCAAGGTCCTCAAACGTGTATTCGGGATCGCAACCCGCATCACTCACGACGATGAACCGGCAGCGGCGGAGCACCATCTCGTACAATCCCAGATTTTCGAAGTGCCCGCCGTCGGAGAGATATACATAAGGGCCCTTGTTGTCGGTCAGGCCGAAGGCTTCCGCAACCCATGAACGTACCCCGAATTTCGGCTGAGAAAGGCGATAGGTATCCTTCCCGGCACGGCCGGGGTTGCCCAGCCAGCAGCCGAGCCGCAAATTGAACAGCGTCAGGAGGAAACTGATCACCGGCGAGGAGTGATAGCCCATGTTGGGACTGACCGCCGCCCCGGAAATCGTTACCGCCGTTCCGAGGGTGATGGCACGATCTTCGGCTCGCTCCGCCCTGCTCGCAAGCAGCCTGTCGTTATCCTTACCGTATTCGTTTGCCCTGCGATACCCGAGGCCGTAATTCCCGCAATGCAGCGGTGAGACGGTGAACGACTCGGCCTTCCGCTGCTGCCAGGCCAGTTTAGTGCCGTGAACCAGATTGAGGGTGATATTTACAACGTGCAGCAGTTTATTGCTGCGAGCCCAGGCCAGATTCTGCTGTCCCCCGGAAGGCTGCTCGGGCAAAAGCCGCCACATCTCGATATTGTCCTGCGGATCGAAGCCTGTGAAAGGGTTCGGGCTTCGCTTTTGGCGAGACGCCCCGAGGTACGCCCGGATCAGGCGGCTGCGGTACATGGCATGGAGCGAAAAACGATTGATACTGATAGTCCGCGACATGACACGGCAAAGCCCGCCCAAAAGAGCGAACATCGCTGCAGCCAGCCACACTGGCGTATGGTGCACGATCTTCAGGTGGGCGTTTTCGTCGAACGGCCACGGCTTATGGTCGAGCAGTTCAAAGGCGTCTGTCGAGCTCATACTGGACAGCCACTGAGCGAGCAAGCCGGTTACGAGCGAAAGCGCCGCCAGCAGAACCATGAAGAACGCCAATGCCGCCAGGGTCGTGCCATTGTTCACGAGTATCGACAGCCATCCACCCTTGGCCTTGTCTTTGTTGGATCCCGATGTTTTGGCACTCCAACCGGCCAGGGCGCTCATGATCCCGGTAATTCCACCCAAGGAGCTGACAAGCAGAGGGCTCTTGAAGAACAGGATGGGCCCGAAGATCACCAAGGGACTGAGAAGACTCCAGAATACGATTA
This sequence comes from uncultured delta proteobacterium, assembly GCA_963783775.1. GTDB lineage: Bacteria > Desulfobacterota > Syntrophobacteria > Syntrophobacterales > Syntrophobacteraceae > JADGQM01. The sequence continues at coordinate 445,557 of CAWAOR010000004.1, forward strand.
CGATGAGCACCCACGAGGCAGACCGGGCCCACCATTCGCGATCCTCATCGTTTGTCCACCGGCTGAAAAGCCCGGCAAAGAGGGTCAGTGCGAGCAGGAAGGCGGTAAGAAGGAGAGGGAAGGCGAAACAAACATAAAGCTCGGCGTCGGGAATGGAGGAGACTTGCAAGGCGGGTGCCGGAAGAATCTTCACGGCGGCTATCCATGCCAACCAGCCACCGAAAATGCCGGTGAAGGCCACGACGGCAAACTCCCCAACACTGGAGCGCGTCCAGCGCAAGCACCCAAGCCAGCCAAGGATCTGGAGCAGGATTCCAAACAACACAAAAACCACCAGGCTCGGCAGGGAGAGAGCCCCCCAGAGATCAATCGGCGGGTTGCTCCCGGGGTGGCGAACCCACGCCCAAAAGGTGGTCAGGAACACGGCCGCAATGGATAAAGGCAGCAAGCACCACCACAAGAAACTGCCTTGCCCTTTCCGGTCCTCCCAGAATTTCCCGTGAGCTTCAACCTCTTCCCTCGAACTGGGCAGACTCACTCCCATGTAGGTGATGGCCACCGCACCTGCCAGGAGGCCACAAGGCAGGGCCGCCCACTTCAACAATAAGAGCCACGCCGGCGCCGGGTCATAAACCACCACCAACCGCACTACGGCCACACAAAACCTGGGAATCACGAGCACCGCTGCGAGCAAGGGGATGAGCACCGTCCAGTTGAGCAGCAGATTCCGAAGATAGGTTCCCACCAGGGTCCAGGTGTCCGCCGAAAGAAAACCCATGCGAGGGCTCAGGTAATTGCTGTAATCCCGCAGGTGCCGAAGCTCCTTCGGCTCAGGCTCAAGCGGGAGCTTGGGGTTGGTGGGAGCTGCCGGCCCCGTCTTCAGGTCGTTCTTGACTTCCTTGAGGCCCTTGACGCGGTCGTCGAGCTTCCCCTGAGCCCCTTTGCTCCGGTGATAGATCCAGGCCGTGAGCCAACTTCCGCTATAGCCGCCACCGGATACAGTGGATAAGTAATCACATTTATTGAGCAATCCACAGCCGGCGAGCCCCTGGATCACTCCCAGGGCAAAGGTGGCGCTCCGGATGCCCCCGCCCGAGAGACACAAGGCCGAACGGCCCTGTTCTCGCGGCAGCTCATGAATGATGCGGTAGAGCTCGGCGAGGCGTTCCTCGTTGAACCTCAGGTCCCGCTCACTCGCGCTTTCATGCTCCGGTGGGGCTGCCTTCGGTGGTTCTTCTCGGGATTGTGGGTATCCCGCAGGAAGCTCACCGTGCAGCCTGGTGAATTCTTCCTCCAATACCGCGTGCAGAAGAAGCAGATCTTTGTCTGTCGAATCTGGTTTTGACATGGTCTCCTCCCGATTCACAAATGAACGCCAGCCAAAGAATTCTGAGTGAGGCCCAGCCGAGGGAGCCTGATTTGCACTGGAGTCCTTTCCTAAGTTATTCCTCCATCGTTCATACGATCAGCAAAGGGCCATCTGCTTTGTCGACTGCACGGGGTAAGCATGCTCTCACCGCTTGGACCATAAGGCGTATGCTCTCAGAAAGATAATGGAGCAAAAGAACGGAACGGTGTAAACCATTGCCACCAGGGGCTCGAGAGGACCGAAGCACTCCGAACTGAACACGACCACCAGGACATTATTGATGATGCCAAAGCTGATGATGAGCGCCAGCCTGTCATCCAGCGGCTGTCTGAGGGAAGCCAGGGCTCCGACAACAAAGGAAGAAACGGCCAGGACCACCGACACCAGGACCGCTTCTACAATCACCGAGGGGGTGCGATAGAAGAAGTCGGCGTAGCGGGAGGTGACGCCTAGCATGATCGTAACGCAGAGAAGGAGGGAGAGAGCATAGTGATGCCTCGATATACGCTCGGCGGTACGCGAGGAAAGGAATCTCAGGAGTTCGGCCGCCGCCAGCGGGGCAAGAATCACCTGGGCCAGGAGCCATATCATGGCCGGCAGTGAAATGACGAGGGTCTGGCCGGCAAGAGTGCGAACCAGGACGGGCAAGGTAAATGGTACCAAAACCGAGCTTGCCGTAACCATCAGGATCACCAGAGCGGTATTGGCCTTGAGAAGGGTCGAGAAGAAGGGCGAGGTCACCCCGGTCGAGATGCCACCAAGGAGCAGGGCTGCCAGAGCATATTCGGGATAGAAGGCGCGAGTGAGGGTGAAGAGTCCCACCGGCAGGGCCACCAGCTTCAGCAGAAGCCAGCCGCACAACCGCAGCCCGCAGCCGCGGGCCATCCGCCAGATGGATTCTATGGGAAGGGGGAGAAAGCTCAGAAAGAGAAGCACCATCATGAGAACCATGGGATAGGGGCTGAACGGGGCTCCAACCTGGGGCCATATGATGCTTACCAGCATCGCGCCGAAGATCGCGGCCAGCATGAGGCAGTCTTTGGTCTGGATCATTCGCGTTTGCCCCCGACGATTTGCTTGTGAGGATCGGCCTCTTCGCTCTTGAAAACTCTCTCCTTCACCGCAGAGATCGCTGAGCACAAGCCTGCTATCATCTCTTCCGGTCCGGTCAGTATGATAGCAGGGTTACCCGGCAAAAGAAACGGACGGGATGATCGGAGCGGACCTGTTCGCCAATGCATGGCTTGGATTTTCCCGAGCCCAGAGGTGTGTTAAGCTATGCATCGAAAAGAGCTGGAAACGGCTCCGATGAACTGAGCCGCTCAGCATTCCGGCAAAGGTTTACTCCACTTCACACCTGCAGCGCGGTGGGAGATGATGAAAGAAGATCAAGAAGAACGTTTTTGCCACCTCGTGCAGATGGCCCTGAAGGCCGGGGCGAAGGCCGCAAAGATCATCTCAACCGCGATGGTTGTTGTCGATGAGCGAGTTCGCCTGAAATGTGAAGTCCCCAGATGTGCCAAATTCAACCAGTACCTCACCTGCCCCCCTCATGTGATGGGGGTGGCGACCTTTTCGAGGATCCTTTCCGGTTATGGCTGGTGCCTCCTGGTCCAGGTGGAGGCCGAAGATGCCGATTCGACGGACAGGAGCCCGGGGCGTATTGGCGGCTCTGTCTTGAAAGAAAGCCTAAGGCGCCATCGCCCCCATCAGCTCAAGCTCCTGGAGATTATCGAGATGGTGGAGGCTGCCGCGTTCAAGAGCGGGATGCGCTTTGCTGCCGGTTTCACGGGAGGCGAGTGCGTACTCTGTGAACGGTGTGTGGACAACAAGTTGTCTGACCCCTGTCGGCACCCGTTCCGGGCAAGGCCCGCTATGGAAGGGGTCGGGATCGATGTTATTCAGACCGCGGAAAAGGCCGGACTCCCTATCCATTTATCGTCTTCCGAAAAAGTTCTCTGGACTGGCCTGGTCCTTCTCGAATGACTGAGGCCGGCTCTGCTTGAATCGTACAAAAGACCGAGCGGGCACCTTCTTGTACCGCGAAGGTCACGACATGATTTCTTCATGTGTCTTCCCGGTCCTGCAGGTGTCCTCGGGGTGAAACAAGCAGCATTGTCTGCAAGTTGGCTTTGGAGGTCCCTTCGGACCCTACAGAGGGGGAAAATGGTCAGGAATACGTTCTGTCACATACCCGGTGTCGGCATGGGCACCGAGCGGCAACTCTGGGATTTGCACGTGCATTCATGGGACGACTTCGGCAACGTTGAAGCGGCCCGCCTGCCAATGGGAAGGAAGCGCATCCACCTGCTGGCCCGCCACCTGGAGCAGTCCATGGTCCACCTGGAGCAGCACGACCCGCACTTTTTCGCCGAGGGGCTTGCTTCAGATCAGCATTGGCGGCTCTTTCCCGATTTCCGCGAAGGACTCGCCTACCTCGATATCGAAACGACCGGAATGGGCACCCCGGAAGACACCATCACCACCATCGCCCTGTATGACGGCAAGACTATTCGCTGGTACGTTCAGGGCGAGAATCTCGATCAGTTCAAGAACGACATTCGAAACTACCGGACGCTCATCACCTATAACGGCAAGTGCTTTGATCTCCCCTTTATCAGGAACACCCTGAGAATACGTATGGATCAAGTGCACATCGACCTGCGCTACGTTCTGGCAAGTCTGGGGTATCGAGGCGGCCTCAAGGGGTGTGAACACCAGCTGGGCATAGGGCGCAATGAACTGGATGGAGTTGACGGCTTCTTCGCCGTCCTGTTATGGGATGAATACCAGAGGAAACGCCAGGTCAAAGCCCTGGAAACCCTGCTTGCTTACAATATCCTTGATGTAGTCAACCTCGAAACCCTCATGGTCCTGGCCTACAACCTGAAAGTGGTCGGAACTCCCTTCGCTCAAAGTCACCAATTGCCTGTGCCAATCCCACCGCCGGGCCCTTTTGCTCCGGACAGGGGGACCATCGAGCGCATACGAGCCAGGTTGCAGGGGATGAGCCGGCCGGGAAACGGCTTTCCGTAATCCGGACGGCCCCGCAGAGGACACATGCAATAACTGTTATCAACCCTTTCCGATAATTTTTACACGAACTAAACTTTTTTCTTGCTATTTTGAATTTTATAGTTATTATCCGCAAATGCTGGTTGAATACGATATTTTGAGTCATGCAGGAAATCGATCTTTCGCCACGATAAGAGTACGGTTTCGAAGCAGCTCCAAATAGCGCATCACAAAAGCATTGAAAAACACCAAATCTCAAATTATTTTAAAGAAGGAATCAAAAGATGGCGGAAGGTCAAGTAAAATGGTTTAACGACAGCAAGGGCTATGGGTTTATCGAAAGTGACAGCGGGCATGATGTGTTTGTCCATCACTCAGCGATTTTGGGGGAAGGCTTCAAGTCATTGAGCGAAGGCGAGCGGGTCAGTTTTGTGGAGGAAAAAGGCGCCAAGGGGCCCCAAGCCACCCAGGTGAAAAAGCTCTAGTCTTACCATAACCCACACCATTCACAATCAGCAAGCCTGGCCGGAGCCGTAACAAGCTCCGGCCTTTTTTTGTGACCAGAGTCCTCTGGTGGATCGGCGGTCTGCTACTCTCTGCGGAGACCCCCAGGTTCCTGCAGAGCCGCCCGAATGGCGGTGATCCCTTCTGCTGCTGCCATCGGCAGAGCCACATGGGGTCCGGCCGGAACGGTGGTGTCTCGAGGATTGATTCTGATGAGGACGCCGCCAGTCCTCCTGGCGACCTGCTCGGATTGCCGGCGCACCGTTGCCACCGCCGTGCCCGCCCCCATCTCGACAATGGCCGGGCGTATGCTCTTTTCGGCAAGGGATCTCAGCCACTGCGCCAACCGCTCGCCCTGCCGCTGACTCCGATCGCTGTTCCAGCACCAGTCGCCGAACATCAGAATATTGGGCCGAGCCAGCTCCCCACACCGGATACAACGTGGCAGCGGCTCCCTGGCTTCAAAGACTTCCTCATCGACGGTCACCTTGATATGGCCTGCGTCCCAGATATCGTTCCCGCAGGGGCCGATGCACTGGCAATGGTGGATGGAACCGTGGCATTCTTCAAGCCGGTCCTCGTCGTAACCGGCCTTCTGAAAGTGCCCGTCCACATTCGAGGTAAAAACAAAATACCCCGCCGGCTTGGTTTGGGCAATTTCCAATAACTGACCGAAACCGCGGTGCGGCATGGTTTTGCGATAGAGATTGAGCCGGTGCCCATAGAAGGCCCAGGCCAGTCGTGGCTGGCTGGTGAACCACTCCGGGTTGGCCATCTCGACAAAGGATTTGCCCAGCCTGGCGATGCGCGGGTAGGCTTTCCAGAACCCCTCACGACCCCGGAAATCGGGCAATCCGGAATCCACGCCCATCCCCGCCCCGGCCGTGATGAAAACGGCATCGGCAGCACCGAGAACCGCCGCCGCGCGCTTTATCCTCTCAGCGATCTCCATGATCGGCTCAACCTCAGTCCCATCTTTTCATCCACGAAGACACACGAAGTCACACGAAGCAATCATTGCATGTCCTTCTTGCTCAGCGACAAGGCCCATCACTCACCACTGGTCACTGGTCACTGGTCCTCAACCACCGGATTGGTCAGGGTGCCGATGCCCTCGATCTCGATGGATACCACATCGCCGGGCTTGAGAAAGATCGGCGGTTGCCGCACGAACCCCACTCCGCTCGGAGTACCGCTCAGAATAACGGTCCCAGGAAGAAGAGTGGTCCCTTCCGAGAGGAAGGCAACCAGCTCCGCTACCGAAAAGATCATATCGGAGGTATTGCCGTCCTGCATCACCTCGTTATTCAGGATGCAGCGGAGGCGCAGATTCTGGGGATCGGGGAGGTCGGCGGCGGTAACCAGCTCGGGGCCAAGAGGGCAAAAGGTGTCGAAGCTCTTGCCCCGAATCCACTGGGAGGCGCCGGCGTGTTGCTGCCACCATCTGGCCGACACGTCATTGCCCGCCGTATAGCCCAGGACATACTCCAAAGCCCTCGTCAAAGGCACGTTCCGGGCAGGCTTGCCGATGACCACCACCAGTTCCGCTTCGTAGTCGACCTGAGGTTGGTTCATGCAGGCTGCCGGCAGGACGATGGGATCATGCGGGTGGGTGACAGCGGCGGGATTTTTCATGAAGAGCACCGGATACTCAGGGATCTTGATGCCCGTTTCGACAGCATGCTGCCGGTAGTTGAGGCCAATACAGAGAATGGCCGGAGGTTCCAGGGGGGCGAGGAGTTTCCTCACGGAAACCCGCCTTCCCGTCTCTTTCAACCCATGGAACAGATGTCCTTCAAGCAGCTCAGCCTGGCCATCCCGAAAATTATGGCCGTAGCACACTGCGCCCTTGTCATCCAGAAACCGAACGATACGCATTGACAATCCCCCACTCTGCAATTCACCAACCATCCGTCACCATCACCAACCCAGACGTACCCTCTAAGCCGGTGCGGGAAGGACCGAGTAAAAGACGGAAAAGAAATGCAAGACACTCCCGGCAAGCACAAACCCATGCCAGATAGCATGATGATAAGGCAACCGATGCCAGACATAGAAAACGATGCCGCCGGTGTAGGCAAGTCCTCCAGCTACCAATAAGACCAACCCGACCGGAGGCACCGAAGCCGCCAAAGGCTTGATCGCGATTACCGCCACCCAACCCATGGCCACGTACAGTAAAACGCGGAGAAAACTGTAGCGGCGCAATAACGAGAACTGCAGGACGATGCCGAGAAGGGCCAGACCCCAAACCAACCCGAAAAGAAACCAACCCCATGGACCGCGCAGGTTCACCAGCGTAAATGGCGTGTACGTCCCAGCGATGAGAAGAAAGATCGCCGAGTGGTCAAACACCCGCAGCACCGTTTTGGCGCGAGGACGCTGGATTGAGTGATAGAGGGTGGAGGCCGTATAGAGAAAAATGAGGGTGACGCCGAAAATGGTGCAACCGACGAGGTGGCGGGTGGAACCCAGAGCGCTGGCATAAACTGTCAGGACGACCAGAGCGGCAACCGCCAGAACCATCCCTATCCCATGGCTGACGCCGTTGGCCACCTCCTCACCGGCCCTGTACCGGGGTAAACCGGGACTGCAACTCATACTCTCAACCCACCCTCAAAGCCCGTGCCAACCATCATGACCAATCATGCCGCAGGACCATTTCCTGTTTGTTAACAGTTGTATGACCGCGCTATTATAATCCCGTCGCTTTCAGTCACAGCAACTATAGACCACAGGCGAATGATATTTGTCCGTGACATCCAGACCGACTCGGTTTTTGAAACCGAGTCGGTCTCCCAACCTGGACGATTCTTTATTGCCAGGCACTTTAGACCCCTTGCCGCGAGAATAGTATGGATAACCTGCGAAGTGCAAGAAAACGATCCCTGCCCAAGTTTTTCTTCATCTTAGGTTGGATTGTCTGCCAGGCGGCAGGTCTCGCGCCGGCCGTCGCCGGAGATGTCCCCTCCCCGCCGGAAAAGATTCGCGAACCGGTTCTGGCCGGGACATGGTATCCGGCCGCAGCAGACGAACTGCGTCAAATGATCGAAGGCTTTCTCCGCCGCGTTCCACCAACGGACGTCCCCCGCCGGTTGACCGCTATCATCTCGCCCCATGCCGGCTACGTTTACTCGGGTCAGGTGGCCGCTCATGCTTACAAGCTTCTTGAAAAGCAGCAAATCCCCACCGTGATCGTCCTTGCCCCGAGCCATCACGCCCGGTTTACGGGAGTCTCCGTGTATGATCGGGGAGGATTTCGCACCCCTTTGGGCGTCGTACCCCTCGATCAAGACCTGATAGCGGCCTTGGAAAAGCGGGACCAGCGTATCCGTTTCCTTCCCGAAGCCCATGCCAGAGAACATGCGGTGGAGATTCAACTGCCTTTTCTGCAGGTAGTCGTGCCGGGCTTCAAGCTGGTCCCGCTGGTGATGGGAGAACAAGATCTGGAAACCTGTCGGTGGCTCGCGGCAGCCCTTGCCGATTGTATCAAAGATAAACCGGTCCTCCTGGTGGCCAGCTCCGACCTCTCCCATTTTCATTCCTCGGAGGAAGCCAAACACCTGGATCAGGTGGTGCTTGACCGGGTGACGGCGTTTGATCCGGAAGGCCTCCTGAGGAATCTCGAAAACGGCCAATGCGAAGCCTGCGGCGGCGGCCCCATGGCAGCGGCCATGCTGGCGGCCCAACGTCTGGGGGCAACGAAAAGCCGGGTTCTGGATGCCGCCAATTCCGGCAACGCCACCGGTGATCGCAGCCGGGTGGTCGGCTATATGGCGGCGGCGTTCTGGAACCGATGAGGGCGGCAGCGGAACGGCACGGCCATCCGAGCCGTCGAAGGTCGGGGTGGATCTTGGTCTCAATGCCGAAGAAAAAGCCCTCCTGCACAGGATCGCCAGGGACAGCATTGAAGCGAAACTGCTCGGCAAGAAAGCGCCCAACCTGGACCATTTGCCGGCCGGCCTCAAGGAAAACCGGGGCGCTTTCGTGACGCTGAAAAAACACGGCGAACTCCGAGGCTGCATCGGTCGCCTCGCGGCCGATCGGCCGCTGGGGGAAGTGGTAGCGGAAACGGCGCTGGCCGCAGCCTTCCAGGACCCGCGTTTCAATCCCCTGCGAGCCGATGAAAGCAAGGACCTGGAAATCGAGATTTCGGTGCTCACTCCCTTCAAGAGAATCACCAGCGTTGATGAGATTCAGGTTGGGAAACATGGCCTCCTGATGAGAAGAGGCGCGTCTTCCGGCCTGCTCCTGCCGCAGGTGGCCACCGATTACGGCTGGGATCGCACCACCTTCCTGGAACACACCTGCCAGAAGGCCGGTCTTCCCAAAGATGCCTGGAAAGACAAGGCGACCGAGATCTACACCTTTTCCGCGGATGTCTTTTGACAGCACGCAGGACGACGCAACTCATGAAAGAAGACTCAAGATCCGCCCGGCAATCCTCCAAAGGTAACAGCGTGGCCTATACGGCTTTGAGTTTTCTGTCGACCTGGCGGCAGCGCACAGAATTCCTCATTGTGATGCTCCTGATCCATACCCTGGATCACCTGGTGAGCGACAATTTGACCAAGAGCGGGGTCCTGAGCGCAAGGGGAAACGAAATCGTGGCCACCTTCGAAAACCTGGGCGGGATCGTTTTGATGATCCTGGCACTGGCCTGCCTTATCGCAATTATCAAGCCCTTCCAGCGACTCATCATCCCGATTGTGGCTTTCTACCTGTCCCTGGCGGTCGTCCACCTGGTCGTGAATGTCGGTGCGGTCCTGCTCACCGCCGAGATGAAACAAGGACAATCCTTGCTGCAACTCTGGGACGTGGTGGTCGTCTATTTTATGGGAGTCTTTGTCTTTACGGGCTGGTACTGGTTTCTTGACAAAATTTCTCCAGGAGGTGCTTTTCTCTTCCCCTGGCGCCCCGGCGAGAAGCCTTCCCCGACTCTGGTGGATTATCTTTTCCTTTCCTTCAATACCAGCTCCACCTTCGGCCCCACTACGGAAACCCCCACGAGCTGCGTCACCAAACTGCTCATGATGCTCCAGGTGTGCTTATCGCTGGTGGTGTTGATGGTGATTTTGGCCCGAGCCCTCAGCGGTTAGCCCGGCTCTTCTTCTCCGCTCCTCGCGGGAAATCAACCTCTGGAGAACCTATCCCTGCTACTCACTCCGCCCATTTTGGGTTATGTTTGCGCGAGTGCCAGACCGTACTGCATGGCTGGGAGCGGCTGAGTCGTCACCTCCAACCTGGACAAAAAGGGAGCGGACCACCATGGGGCAAGGAATAACCAGACGTGACTTTCTATGGCAAGGCGGACGATGCGCTTTTTTTCTTGCCGGGTTGAAGGCGCTGGAGGGCGTTTCTCTGCCATTGGCCAGTAATGCTCAAACCCTCGAAAAGGGATTCCTGGGGCGCAAGCTTTCGCCTTACTTCACCCCCTTGAGTGACGGACGCATTCGCTGCGAGCTCTGTCCCCGCTTCTGCCAGGTGGAAAAAGGGCAACGCGGGTACTGCCGGGTGCGGGAAAACGTGGATGGTCGGTATTATTCTCTGGTATACGGCAATCCCTGTGCGGTGCATGTCGACCCCATCGAGAAGAAACCTTTCTACCATGTGCTCCCGGGCACCCTCTCTTTTTCCCTGGCCACAGCCGGCTGCAATCTGAACTGCAAGTTCTGCCAGAACTGGGAGATCTCCCAGGCCAAACCGGACGAAACGCTCAACTACCGGCTCTCCCCCGAACAGGCGGTCGAGGCCGCCGCGCGCAGCCAGTGCCGCTCCATCGCCTCGACCTATGTGGAACCCACCATCTTCATCGAATACATGCTCGATATGGGCCGCCTGACCAGAGCGCAAAAACTTCTCAAAGTCATCCATTCCAACGGTTATATCAATGCCGCGCCCCTCCAGGATCTCTGTCAGGTCCTGGATGCCGCCTGCATTGACTTGAAAGGCTTCTCCGAGGAATACTACCGGGATCTTACCGAAGGCAGCCTCAATCCGGTTCTGGCCACCCTCAAACAGCTCAAGGATCGCAAGGTCCACACCGAGATCGTGAATCTGATCGTGCCGGGCAAGAACGACGACCTGCAGCAGATCCGGGCGATGAGCCGCTGGATCAAAACCGAACTCGGCCCCGAGGTGCCACTCCATTTCACTCGCTTCACCCCGCTCTACAAGCTCAAGAGCCTCGCCCCCACTCCGGTGGCGACCCTGGAGCTGGCCTGGCAAACGGCCCTGGATGAAGGGCTCCATTTCGTCTATATCGGCAACGTACCCGGTCATGAAGCCGAACACACCACCTGCCCAAAGTGCAAAGCCCGGGTAATCGAGAGGACGGGCTACCGCGTTCAGACCGTCCACCTCCAGGACGGCAAGTGCACCAGGTGCAGCCAGCCTATCCCAGGGATCTGGAAGGTTTAGGAGTGCACTTCACGCCCCACGCACGCCACAGGCCAAAGCCACCTGGACGCTCGCCCAGGTCGGCTCAAGCCAACAACAGCCCGACTGACCAAGGAGCGAAAGAGGATGGATCATAAAGCCCGATTGTTCTTGATGGTCGACACCAACGTCTACAACTCCTGATTCAGCACGGGCCTCAGGGTGCAGATCGGGCGATGTTTTTGACAGGAAATTGGAAAGCTGATAAGAAGCCATCGCGACCGCTTCATGCGATGCGGTCCCATTCCGCCCGTTGAAAGGAACGAACATGGAGAATCAGCAGTCCGGTGGCGACTCCCGTCCCCCGGTCGACCCCATGAAGCCGGTCGTCGAGTTTTTGAAGGGGACCGACCCTGACCTCATCTGCAGCCAGTACGGCATCAGTCGCGCCGAGTTGGACATGTGGCTTGAAGCCTACCAGACAACCCAGCGCAAGATGGCTCTGGTCGACCAATTACTCATCCAACGCGTGGGGCGCAACGAGCCCTGCCCGTGCGGGTCTGGAAAGAAATACAAGAAATGCTGCCTGTCACAGCACGAAGAGGCGCGGAAAGCCGTCCCGCCGGAGCGCCTGAAGGAGATGGAGGGGCTGGCCAAGGCCCGCGAGCAGCTGGCGAAGGACATCGCCAAGGGGTACGATCTTCTGTTCAAGGAGGACTACGGCAAGGCCGGCCGGCTGGCCGATCAACTGCTCACGGCCTACCCCGAGGACGATCGGCTCCACGACATGACGGTAAGCCTTGCGTTGGCAACGGGCGATTACGAGAAGGCCTATCTTACCTGCCGGAGTCGCTGGCAAGTGGCCATCCAGGAAAATCAATTCTACCAGGAGCACGGCTTTCACCAACGGGAAGGGAAGGAAGTCAAGAAACCCGTCCATTTCTACTCCCCGTCGACGTGGCTGGAGAACCTCTGGATTTCCGAGCGCGCCCGCACCTATCGGAAACAATACCCTCAGCTGGGCAATGAGGATCTCGCCAACCTGGTGCTCCATCTTAAGGCGGCCAACGATGTAAAGCGGTTCACGGGCCGTCAAGCGGAAGGCTACGAGGAGCGGAAGCAGGCCCTCGCTCCGACGCTTACCCGCGTGAAGGAAGCCGGTGATGCGGCCATCCCGTATGTGCTGCCGCTAACCTATGTCTTTTCGTGGGCCAGTCTCTTCATTCCGGAATTGCTGCGGGCCTGGGAAACCGATGCGTGCGTACGGCTGCTAGGCGAACTTTCGATGTTTCGCTTCCCCTATTTCGCCCAGATGTGTCTGGCTCATCTGGAATCGTTCGAGGAGCGCGCGTTGCCAGTCATCGACGACATTCTGCAGCGGGAGGCCACCTTCGACGAGCTCAAGGGAGGACTCCTGTCTGTTCTGGGGAATATCCACACGCCTGACAGTTACGCCATTCTGATCAGAATGATCGACCATGAAAACCCGCATATCGTGAAGTGGGTGGCTCAGGCACTCGAACAGCACGAGAATCCGGATGCCGTGCCGCATCTGGAGCGCGCCAAGACACGACTGGGAGAGCTCAGCAAGATCGCTGGCGCCATCCGTGAGCTGGCCCCCCAGCAGCTTGTTCGCTGAAGCCCGTTTTCCGCCGTCGATCTCCCACGCTGAAGCCGTTTGAAGATCGAGTGGTTCGTTTTTGTTGGAATTTTACAGCCTCAGGCGGTTTCTCACCCTTCGATTCCTGCCACATGGACTTCCACCGGGGCATGGTCGTCCGTCAGGATCGGCATGTCGGCTTCCACCGGTTTTTCCCAGCGCTCGATGCGACAACCCACCCGTTTCTCATCCAGGGGTGCAATCTCGGATATGGTCACATCAACTCGTCTGAAACAACTGGATTCCTGCCAGAAGCATGCGGGAATGATGAGGAGTCGCAGCTTGCGTCCTTCCACGCTTGACCCGAATGATTCTGACGGGTAGAGTGTGACCACTCGAATGGGAGTAATCCCGATACTGCTTGGAAGAGGAAAGCAACATTCATGAAGGCCTATCTCGCCAAGAGGCTCTTGCAGATCATTCCGACCCTTCTTGGCATCACTTTCATCACGTTTCTGATCATTCAACTGGCGCCGGGAAATCCAGCCGCCCTGAAGTTGCAAATGAGTGCCCAGGGCCAGATGAGCGATCGCGCCATGTCTCAGCAGATCATCGAAGAAACCAAGAAGCTGTACGGCCTCGACAAACCCATGCCCATTCAGTATCTGCTGTGGGTCAAGCGGGTTTTCACGTTCGATTTCGGCACTTCCTACAAAGACCACCGCAAGGTCTGGGATAAAATCGCGGAACGTTTGCCCATAACCATCCAGCTGAACCTGATCTCGATTTTCCTGGTCTATTTGATTGCCATCCCCTGCGGCATCTATTCGGCCACCCGCCCCGGGACCCTGGCCGACCGCGTAATGACCCTCTTTTTCTTCTTCCTCTATTCCCTTCCCAGCTTTTGGGTGGCGGTGCTTCTTATTATGCTCCTGGGCGGCGGCGATTTCTGGGATCTATTCCCGGTTTACGGCATCTCATCCATCGGGGCGGAAGACTGGTCCTTTTTCCCCTGGCTTGGAGACCGGCTCTGGCATCTGATTCTGCCCATCATCTGCCTCACCTACGGGGGGTTCGCCTACCTTTCGCGGCTCACCCGTGCCAACATGCTCGAGGTCGTGCGCGAGGATTACATCCGCACCGCCAGAGCCAAGGGACTGAGCGAACGGCTGGTGATCTTCAAGCATGCCTTTCGCAACGCCTTGCTGCCGATTGTGACCCTGCTGGCATTCCTCCTGCCGGCCATGTTCGGCGGCAGTGTGATCATCGAGAGCATTTTTTCCATTCCCGGGATGGGCCAACTCGGGTTCGAGGCGGTTCTCAGCCGCGATTATCCGGTGATCATGGCCATCACGACCATCTCGGCGCTTCTGACCCTGGTGGGCCTGCTGCTCTCCGATCTGCTTTACGCGGCGCTCGATCCGCGCATCAAACTCGAATGACACCCGTGAAGGAGACCTTATCGGCCATGGGTATAAGCACCACCGCGGCAACCACTCCCCGATCCTACTGGCAAATGGTGTGGCACCACTTCAAGAAAAAGCGCCTGGCCGTGACCGGCCTCTGGGTTTCCCTCCTGCTGTTTTTCGTCGCCATCTTTGCGCCTCTGCTGGCCAATGATCGCCCCCTGTTCCTCTCTCACCAGGGCCAATGGTTCTGGCCGGTATTTTCAGGTGCCGAGGGGGTCGGCCCTTACGTTTGGAAAGATCTCAAGAAGAACAGCCCGTTCATGCTCCAGGGGAATATTGAAGGACGGGGCGATGTGGCCCTCTGGCCACCGGTGCCGTATTCACCCACGGAATACGACCTCCTGGAAAGCCTCGCCGGACCCACCCGCCAGCACTGGCTCGGCACCGATGACAGCGGCCGCGACGTGCTCAGCCGCATGATCCACGGTTCCCGCATTTCCCTTTCGGTGGGTTTTGTGGCGGTATCGATCGCACTCGTGATCGGGATTTTTCTGGGTTCTTTGGCCGGGTATTTCGGGCGCTGGGTGGATCAACTGATCAGCAGGATCATCGAGGTTCTGCTGACCATCCCGACCTTTTTCCTCATCATTGCCATCATCGCCTTTCTTCCCCCGAGCATATACAACATCATGGTCGTGATCGGGCTCACGGGCTGGACGGGGGTGGCCCGGTTTGTCCGTGCGGAATTCCTGAAGCTGAAACAACTCGATTTCGTCATGGCCCTGCGCGCCCTTGGCGCCTCTCATGCGCGGATCATCGTGCTCCACATGCTGCCCAATGCCATGGCTCCGGTGTTGGTTTCGGCGGTCTTCGGCATTGCCGGGGCAATCCTCACCGAATCGAGCCTCAGTTTCCTCGGTTTCGGCGTGCCGCCCCCCACCCCCAGCTGGGGGGATATCCTTTCCCAGAGTCGGGACTATATCGAGTTCGCCTGGTGGCTGACGGTTTTCCCGGGATGTGCGATTTTCCTCAGTATCACCGCCTACAATCTGGTCGGCGAAGGTCTCCGCGACGCCATGGACCCGAGGCTATTTGAGTAGAAAGGAGTGCTCCTCAAAGACCCATGCTGACTCCTGTCCCCCAACACGAGACGTCGGTTTTCACGGTCAGTGAACTGAATAACCGCATCAAGGGACTCCTGGAATCCAACTATCGGTTCGTGTGGGTGAAAGGGGAAATCTCGAATTTCAAAATTCCGGCTTCCGGACACTACTATTTCACCCTGAAGGACCAACAGAGCCAGATCCGAGGGGTCTTTTTCCGCACTCAGCACCGCCATCTGCGCTTCACCCCCGAAGACGGCCTGCAGGTGATCTGCCAGGGACGAATCAGCGTCTACGAGCCACGCGGCGAATACCAGCTCATCGTCGAAATCATGGAACCCCAGGGGCGCGGGTCGCTGCAGCTGGCCTTCGAGCAGCTGAAAAAGAAGCTCGAAACCGAAGGCCTTTTTGACCCGGCGAACAAACACCCCCTCCCCTTCTGCCCCCAGGCTATCGCCATCGTCACCTCCCCGACCGGCGCCGCCATTCGGGATATCATGAAAATCCTGCAGCGCAGCCCCTATCCCCTCACAGTCACGCTGCTGCCGGTTCGAGTCCAGGGCGAAGAGGCGGGCCGGGAGATTGCCGCCGCCATCGAGACCGCCAACGCCCTGCAGCCTCAGTTTCAATGGGAGGTCATGATCGTCGGACGCGGAGGAGGCAGCATCGAGGATCTCTGGCCCTTCAATGAGGAAATTGTCGCCAGAGCCATCGCCGCCTCGCAAATTCCCATCATTTCCGCCGTGGGTCATGAAATCGACTTCACCATCGCCGATCTGGTCGCCGACCTGCGGGCACCGACTCCCACCGCCGCGGCGGCGTGGGTCGTCTCGCGCCTTGAGGAGCTGCAACGAGCGCTGGCCAAACACCGCGACCAGATGCTCCGAACCATCCTTCACCAAATCGACCGTCACCAACAGCGTCTCCACTTCCTCGACCGGCGCCTGATCGATCCCAAGCGGCGCCTGCAGGATTTGCGACTGCTGGTGGACGATCGCCTCGAGCGGCTGCAGTTGGCGTATACCCGGCACCTGGAGAGATTGCGCACCCACCATTCCCATCTTGCCAGGCGATTGCTGCTGGTCCAGCCCACCAAGACTATTCAACACCTGCAAAACCTCGTGGGCCAACTCTACCGGGATCTTACTCTCCGTTTGCAGCGACAGCTGGAGCAACGCCGCTTTCAGCTGCAGAACTGCGCGTCCAGGCTGGAAAGCCTGAGCCCGCTGGCGGTTTTGGCTCGCGGTTACGCCATCGCATTCCGCCTGCCGGGGAAAAAGATCATCCGGAGAGCCTCGGAGGTCCAACCGGGAGACGAGGTCCTGGTTCAACTGGGCCGCGGTTCTCTGGCATGCACCGTACGAAAGGCCGAGGAGGATGAGACAGGATTGGGGTAAAGCCTTTTTTTATCCACGAAGTCAGATGAAGATACACGAAGATTTGGCTCACTGCCGCCAGCTGGAATCAGAGGGATTGCCCTCTTATCGGAATTGCTTTGAGTTTTTCTTAGTGTGACTTCGTGGATGATTTTTTGGAGGGAAAGCGCAATGAGCAAGAAAAAGAGCGAGCAGTTTGAAGAGTCTTTGAAGAGGCTTCAGGTGATCGTGGAAAAGCTAGAGCAGGGGGATTTGCCTCTGGAGACGGCCATGGAGTCCTTCACCGAGGGCATACAGCTGGTCCAGCTTTGCCATCAGAAGCTTGAAGAAGCCGAGAAAAAGGTCCAGCTGCTGGTGAAAGACCAGCAGGGCGCCTTCACGACCACGTCCTTTGAATCCGGGACCCGGGAAACCGCTGAAGATATGCTCTGAAAAAGCCTCTGTCCAAAAATGTGGAAAGCTGCAAGCAGGCATGCTAAACTTGTTTGGTTAAAAGATGGCTATAAGGAACGGATGATCAGAAGATGCCGGATTTCGATTTGAAGCGCTATTTGTCTGAGCGCAAACAGGTCGTTGAAGAGGCCCTGGAGCGGTATGCACCGGCGCCGGTAGGGCTGGAAAAGAACGTCGCCGAAGCTTCCCGGTACAGTTTATTCGCCGGTGGCAAGCGCCTGCGCCCCATCCTCTGCCTTGCCGCAGCCGATGTCTGCGGGGCTGACCACGAGCCGGTTTTGCCCGCAGCCTGCGCACTCGAGATGATTCACACCTATTCGCTCATTCACGACGATCTGCCGGCCATGGACAACGATGACTTCCGGCGCGGCCGCCTCACCAATCACAAGGTGTTTGGGGAAGCCATGGCGATCCTGGCCGGGGACGCGTTGCTGACCGAGGCATTCAGCCTCCTCGCCGATGCCGGCCATGCTGAGAAGATCCCGGCGGACAGACTCATCCGCGTCATTGCCGTCATTGCCAGGGCGTCAGGATACCGGGGGATGGTCGGGGGCCAGGTCATTGACCTGGAATCCGAAACCCGTGAGGTTGACCTGGCCACGGTAGAATACATGCACGTTCGCAAAACCGGCGCGCTCATTACCGCTTCCCTGGAAGCGGGAGCCATTCTCGGCGGTGGCTCCGAGCAGCAGATTGGGGCTTTGAACCGTTACGGACACCACTTGGGGTTGGCCTTCCAGATCACGGACGATCTCCTGGACATCGAGGGAGATCCGGACGTCATGGGCAAAGCCTCCGGGTCTGATGCCGCCAAGAACAAGAAGACCTATCCTGCGCTCATGGGGCTTGCTCAGACCCGAGAAACCGCCTCGACTCATGTTGAGGTAGCAGTCGCAGCGCTGACCGAGTTTGACGGCAAGGCCGAGCCCTTGCGCGCCATTGCCCGTTACCTTTTAATCCGCAAAGCGTGACCGAAGAGAGGATCAATTATCTTCGGCGAGGAGTACTGTAACCTTGAAAGACCAGGACAACCCGACCTTGGTTTCCCAAATCGACAGTCCATCGCAACTGAAACAGCTTACCCAGGGGCAGTTGCAGCAACTGGCTGGGGAAATTCGCGACCTGATCATTCGCACCGTGGCCAAAACCGGCGGCCATCTGGCGCCGAATCTGGGCGTAGTTGAGCTGACCATTGCTCTGCATTACGTATTCAACGCCCCTTACGACAAGTTTGTGTGGGACGTCGGACATCAGTCCTACACCCATAAGATCCTTACCGGTCGTCGCTCCCAGTTTCACACCCTGCGGCAGTTCAACGGTATCAGCGGCTTTCCCAAGCGGAGCGAAAGCAAGTACGACGCTTATGGCACCGGGCATTCCGCCACCTCGATTTCGGCCGCTCTGGGTCTGGCTGTCGGCAATTCGCTCAAAGGCAGCCCCAACCGCACCATTGCGGTTATCGGGGACGGCAGCATGACCGGCGGCATGGCTTTCGAAGCGCTCAACCACGCGGGCGATATGGACAAGAACCTCATCGTCGTTCTCAATGACAATGAGATGTCCATCTCACCCAACGTCGGGGCCCTATCCTCTTTTCTCAGCCGCAAACTGTCCAACAAGACGCTCATGAATCTGCGGCGGGAGCTCGAGAATTTCCTCAAATCCGTTCCCGGCCTGGGCGCGAATCTCGTAAACCTGCTGCGGCGCAGCGAAGACATGCTGGTAGCGCTCTTCACGCCGGGCATGCTGTTCCAGGCGCTCGATTTTCACTACATCGGCCCCATTAAGGGCCACCGTCTCGATCGCCTCATCAGCACCTTCCAGAACGTGCGGCACCTCGATGGCCCGGTGCTGGTGCACGTTCTGACGCAAAAGGGCAAAGGCTATCTCCCCGCGGAATCCGATCCCGCCAGTTTTCACGGCGTCGGTTCCTTTGACATCAGCACCGGCAAAAGCTGCCCCCCCCCGGCCGGAACGCCACGCGTACCTTCTTATACCCAGGTCTTTGGGGATACGCTGGTGCGGCTGGCCGAGCGCGATCCCAAGGTGGTGGCGATCACTGCCGCCATGCCCCAGGGAACTGGCCTGGAACCCTTCTCCACCCGTTTTGCGGATCGTTTCTTCGACGTCGGCATCGCCGAACAGCATGCGGTCACCTTCGCCGCCGGTCTTGCCGTAGAAGGCTTCAAACCCGTGGTTGCCGTTTACTCGACCTTTATCCAGCGGGCCTACGACCAGATTGTCCACGACGTCTGCCTGCAGAACCTGCCCGTAGTCTTTGCCATGGATCGCGGCGGCCTTGTGGGCGACGACGGCCCCACTCATCACGGCGTCTTCGACCTCTCGTTCTTGCGTCACATTCCGAACATGGTGCTGATGGCTCCCAAAGATGAAAACGAATTGCAGCACATGCTGAAGACGGCCATCGCTCATCCCGGTCCCGTCGCTCTGCGCTATCCCCGCGGCAACGGCATCGGAGCAGCCATGGACGAAGAAGCTCACGCTCTGCCCATCGGCCGTGGCGAAGTTCTGCGAGAGGGGGAGGACCTTTTGCTGGTCGCCATCGGCTCCACCGTCCAGGCGGCCATGGAAGCGGCTGAACGGTTGGAGCAGGAGAATATCCAGGCCACAGTGGTGAATGCCCGCTTTGTCAAACCCCTGGATGAAGATCTCCTTCTCAGATGGTCCCGGAAGACCGGCAGGATCATCACAATCGAAGAAAACGTGCTGCAGGGCGGGTTTGGCAGCGCCGTGCTGGAGATGTTCCAGGAGCATGCTTTCTTCCCAGCGTCTTTCATACGCCTTGGCCTGCCGGATGCATTCATTCCTCACGGCCCTCAGGCCCTCCTCAGAAACCTCTACGGCATCGATGCCGATGCCATCGAGCTTGCCGCCCACAAGCTGATGGAGACTGGCCATGGGCAGCGCCTCCGAGCGATTGGACAAACTGCTGGTCGATAGAGGACTATGCGCCAGCCGTGAACGGGCCCAGGCCCTGATCCTCGCGGCCAAGGTGCTGGTTGACGGTCAGCGGGTCACCAAAGCCGGACAAAGAGTCGCCACCGACAGTGATCTTCGCATGGTGGGGGAAGATCACCCCTTCGCCAGTCGCGGCGGGCTGAAGCTGCAGCATGCGCTGGAAACGTTTGGAGTGGAGGTCAGGGGCCTGGTGGCCATGGATGTGGGGGCCTCCACCGGCGGCTTCACCGACTGCCTGCTACAAAACGGTGCCGGGAGAGTCTACGCGATCGATGTCGGCTACGGCCAACTGGCCTGGAAGCTCCGGGGAGACCCCCGGGTCGTGGTCCTGGAACGGCAGAATATCCGCTATCTTGAGCCGAAAAAGATTCCGGAAGCGATTCACCTGGTCACGATCGACGTCTCGTTTATCTCGCTCAAGCTGGTGATTCCGGCGGTTGTTCCTTTCCTAGAGTCTGCCTCAACCGCCAGGCAGGATGAGGACACCGTCGGGGACGCTGAAGCCGCTCAGCACCCGCTTCTCGGCACTCAGTACAACATTAACACTCCACACTATCCCAGGCTCATCGCCCTCATCAAACCTCAGTTCGAGGCCGGGAGGGCTCATGTGGGAAAGGGAGGAGTCGTGCGCGATGAGGCAGTGCACCGAGCAGTATGTGAATCCGTAACGGGAATTCTGCCAATTATCAGGTTTTGAAGTTCACGGCGTCATCCGTTCGCCCATCCTCGGTCCCAAGGGCAACGTGGAATTCCTCTTGTTTGCCACCTATAGACCACCCCACACGGTCACGTGAGATTCTTCGCCCATGCGCCTTCATCTGGTATTCATCGGAAAGACCGCCTTTCCAGACCTGGAAACAGGCATCAATCGTTATCTCGAGCGCCTGCGCTGCTATCTTCCCGCCCAAGTGCATATTCTGAAGGCGGAGAAGATTCCCACCAAGGGGGCGGAAGGACCGATCAAAGAACGGGAGGCCGAAAGGATCGTGAAGCTGGTGGGAGCCAACGGCTGCCTCGTGATCTGGGATCTAAGCGGAAAAGAGCATGACTCCGTCGCTTTTGCCGGGTTCCTGGATGGCATCCGGAACCGCGGGGTTACCGAAGTATGGATGGTGATTGGCGGGCCCCTGGGCGTTTCTCAAAAGCTCCTGGCGCGTGCCGACTTCGTCCTTTCCCTTTCCCGCATGACCTTTCCCCATGACTTAGCCCGCCTCATGGTCATGGAGCAGCTCTACCGGGCCTTTACCATCTTAAAGGGAGAATCCTATCATAAATAGGCCAGGAAGAACGGCACCGGCCTTAGACGGCAACGACTTCGGTGACTGCCGGCACTTCCTCTTTGACGACCCGCTCAATTCCCGCCTTCAGGGTCATTTGGCTCATGGGACAGCCATGACAGGCGCCGGTCAACCGCACCTTCACCACCGAACCCACCACATCCACCAGTTCCACACTACCGCCGTCACGCTGCAACATGGGTCTGATCTTTGCCAAGGCCTTCTCAACTTCTTCTCGCATGCTGATCTCCTTCTCGAATAGTCAATACAAGCAAAAACCGTATAATCAGTTGCGGTCACAAAATCAATGAAAACCCGAAGGCAGTTGAAGGGAACATCGGCAGAGAGTTTTGAGTGCAGCTTTTTCCGTCTTTTAAGAGTAATAGTTCTAACCAGTTAGATAGAAATTGCATTGATTTTTCGAGGACTCTTCTCTAACATGCAGCTGTTGTGGGCAATTCGGAACCCTTGCCGGCCATCTTAGCACGAAAGGAGCCCCATGAAACCCTACCGTCTGGTCCTGCGTTTTTCAGAAGCAGAATTGGAGGAGCGCGTCGAGGATCTGGCCTTTCGTATCAACCAGGATTGTGCCGGAATGAACCTTGTGGTGATTGGCGTTTTGAAGGGGTGCTGGATCTTTTTGAGCGATCTAGTCCGGCGGCTGTCCATGCCGATCGAGGTCGACTTCGTACGCCTGGCGAGCTACGGCAAGGAATCTCAAACAAGTGGCGAAATCAAGATCACCAAGGATATCGAACTGCCGGTCAAGGGGCGTCATGTGCTCGTGGTGGAAGACATTGTCGATACCGGCACCACTCTGGTTTGGTTTTTGGAACATCTACGCCGACATGAGCCCGAATCAGTGAGGATCTGCGCCCTTGTTGACAAGATCGAGCGGCGGGAGGTCGAAGTACCTCTTGACTATGTGGGAATTCGTGTAGATAAAGGATTTCTTGTGGGTTATGGCCTGGACTTTGCCGAGCAGCACCGGAATCTGCCTGCCATCCACGAAGTGGAGTTCCTGCCATAACCTTCGTTCCGAGCGGTGCCTGATTTTCATTGGGAATCCTTTATTGCCGGGGGGTATGGCCATCTCCTCATGCCTGAACATGGACAAGCCTAAGAGTTGAGGGATCAGTTGCTCATGGTTGTCACCTGTGATGTATGCAATGCTAAATTTCGTCTCGATCCTGAACGCCTCAAAGGGCCTAAGAGCAAGGTTCGGTGCTCTCGCTGCGGGCATGTCTTCGCGGTCGCCCAAGAGGAAGAAGACCGGGTACGCGTGGACCTCGATGATGACATGGGGTTTTCGACCGAAGAGGCCCCGGCTCCGCCGCCTCCGCCCGAGCCATCCAGGGCCTCCGCGGCCAGGAAACAGGGTCCCTGGAACCGACTGCTGGTCGGGGCAGCGGTGGTACTCGTCCTCGCCCTGGCAGGAGCAGGCATTATGAGCTATCTGGGCTCACAATCGCCGGAAAAGGCTGGGTCAGGGCTGCCGGAAACCCCCGTGATCAAGGTCCTGGATTCCACTCAGGCCTTCTTTCTGGAGAACGCTCATGCCGGGCAAATTTTCGTGGTGGAAGGTGAGGTCGAGAATCAAGCGGCAAAACCGGTCAGCTTCATCATGCTCGAAGGAAAACTTTACAACACGACCAACCGTGTGGCCATTACCCAAAAATGCTTCGTGGGCAATGCCATGAGCCGGGAGGAGCTCAGCCGGCTGAACATGACGGAAATCCAGAATCGAATGATGAACCGCGAAGGAAAGGGTCTTTCCAACGTCAAGATTCCATCCGGAAAACGTGTTCCCTTCATGCTGATTTTTCATAATCTGCCGGAGTTGAAGGCTCTGAGTGACTACAGCGTGGAAGTGGTCAGCTCCAAAGTTGATTGACCTTTCCGCTCCCCCGGATGTCCACCTCTGGCCGCGCCCTCCCAGCTTCTGCGGAGATTCCCCGAAGCGGCTTTTTCCGGAGGGAGCCCAACCTATTGAAGAAACAAAAGGAATTGACAACCTTTTGGCTTCGATGTTACAAGATGGCGATCTCAAGTTCTCGAAAACGTTAGATAAGCAATAATTGCAAGAGATTTCCCATAGAGAGTGTGACTTATATGCTGGATCTCAAGTTCGTCCGCGACCATGCCGAACGTGTGACCCAAATGCTGCGGGACCGGCAGGTGGACCTCGATTTGAAGCCGTTCCTGACGTTGGATGAAGAACGGCGGCACATCCTGCAAGAGGTGGAAGAGCTCAAGCGCCGCCGCAATGTGGCTTCGGACGACATTGCACGGATCAAACAAGGGCGGGGGGACGCCTCAGAGCAAATCGAGGAGATGCGGGAGGTGTCGCAACGGATCAAGGCCATGGATCAGCAACTGGCTGTGATCCAGGAAAAGTTTGACGAAATCCTGCTGCTCATCCCCAATATTCCCCACGACACCGTGGCCGTGGGAAGTGACGAGAAGGACAACCCGGTCGTAAAGGTATGGGGAAAGGCCCCCGCCTTCGACTTTGCCCCCAAACCTCACTGGGATGTGGCGGAGGCTCTGGGGATTCTGGACTTTGAGCGCGCGGCTCGCATGACGGGGGCTCGTTTTGCCCTTTATTGGGGGATGGGGGCCGCCCTGGAACGGGCGCTCATCAGCTTCATGCTGGACATCCACACCCGCTTGCACGGCTATCTCGAGGTGCTCCCGCCCTTCATCGTCAATGCTGCGAGCCTCACCGGCACGGGCCAGCTTCCCAAATTCAAACAGGACCTCTTCAAGCTCGAGAATCTTGATTATTACCTCGTGCCCACCGCGGAAGTCCCCGTTACCAACATCCATATGAACGAGGTGCTGGATGAGGACGACCTGCCCCGGCATTACACGGCCTACACCCCCTGTTTTCGCTCAGAAGCAGGATCCTACGGGAAGGATACTCGCGGCCTGATCCGCCAGCACCAGTTCAACAAGGTGGAACTGGTCAAACTGGTTAAGCCCGAGACCTCCTACAACGAACTGGAAGCTCTCCTGGCCAATGCTGAGACCATTCTCCAGGAACTGGGTCTGCATTATCGGGTGGTGTCCCTGTGCACGGCGGATTTGGGTTTTTCGGCATCCAAGACCTATGATATAGAGGTCTGGCTTCCGGCACAGGACACCTATCGCGAGATTTCTTCATGCAGCAATTTCGAGGATTTTCAGGCCAGGCGCGCCAATATTCGCTACCGGCGCCGGGGACAAACCAGAACGGATTTTGTACATACTCTAAACGGCTCGGGACTGGCAGTGGGGCGTACTCTGGTGGCGATTCTGGAAAACTACCAGCAACGCGACGGCAGCGTCGTTATTCCCCAGGCCCTGCGCCCGTACTTGAGAAATATTGAAAAGATCACCGATCGTCATCCGGTTTTTTCCAACTGACAAGGAGCTTCAGCCATGACCAAGAGTGAGCTCATCGAAGCACTAGCCAAAGCTGAAGGGATTACCCTGAAGGCTGCCGAAATTGCCGTGAATGTAGCGTTCCAGAGCATGGAGCAGGCGCTGATTCGATCCGACCGTCTGGAAATCCGTGGTTTTGGAAGCTTCAAAGTCAAAGACTACGATGGTTACCGGGGAAGGAATCCCAAAACCGGAGACATCATTGAGGTCAATTCCAAGAAACTGCCCTTCTTCAAGGTCGGGAAAGAACTGAAGGAAAGGGTGAATGCCGCGCCGGCCGAGCAGGAAAAGAAAGAATAGCGGGGCGGAGCACTTCTGGAGCTCGTGCGCTCAGTCACCGCGCATGAAGATAAAATAGAGATTTACCGCCACCAGCACCACAGTGCCGCCGATGAAGGTCAGTAGCTTCTCGAAGGGGACCGCCTCTCCCGAAGACGGGAGGGTGATTTCCAATAGATAAAGAAAACTCGCCAGGGAAGCGAGCACGATGACGGTTTTGAACCGCTTTTTTACCAGCATGTAGCCCACGCTCGGCAGCCCGATCAGCCACACGTAAGGATTGGATGTTACTTCTTCCCACTTCACGTCGCGCAACATTTCGGTGACCTTGTAGGAATCATACGTGGTGAGAAAATTGATGAACGCTTCCCAGATTCTCTTCAGCTGGTCCAAGGCCGTTCCCTTCAGTAGGTAATGTCAAAGCGGACAAGAGCCCCCTCACACGCTTCTTCTTTCACTTCCACGCTGTCGACAAAGCCATAAGGACTGCCTTTATGGCACCAGGCGACCATGCGTTCGACCTTCTCGGCATCGCCCTCGAAAACCGCTTCCACGCTCCCATCCCTGCGGTTTCTCACCCACCCGGCAACCCCTTCGGCGATTGCGGCATCCCGGGTGAAGGCCCGAAAACAGACCCCCTGGACCATTCCTCGAATACTCACCCGAACGCGTCTTTTGGGCATGGCCACCCCCAGACCATTATGGATTCGCAGCTGGTTCACCTTCCAGTCGGCTCATGAATTCCTCTTCGTTCAGGATCATGATACCCGACTTCCGAGCTTTCTCCAATTTCGAACCGGCATCTTTTCCCGCTACCACAAGGTCGGTGCTTTTACTCACCCCGTCACTGGTTCTGGCCCCCAGAGCGGCCACCTTTTGGCCGGCTTCCTGGCGGGTCATGGACGAGAGGGTGCCGGTGAAAACGACCGTTTTGGCTTGCCAGAAAGAATCCCCCTTCGTCGGCATGCGGTCGGCGAGCTTGAGCGACACACCCTGGTGCAACAAATCCTCGATCAATGCGTGATTGGCGGTGTTCGAAAAATAGCTCGCCACACTGAAGGCCACCTTTTCTCCCACCCCGGGGATTTTCTGCAGCTCCTCGGGAGTCGCCCGCTGCAGCGCTTCGAGGGTGGGGAAGTACTCGGCAAGGATTTCCGCCATGTGCTCCCCCACGTGATAGATGCCGAGGGCGAAAAGGAAATCGGGCAGGGTGGCGGCTTTGCTCTTCTGGATCGCCTCAACCAGGTTCTGGGCGGATTTTTTTCCCAGGCCCGGGAGCTCCTCGAGGTCTTCCCCCCGAAGCCGGTACAGGTCCGCAACCGAGCGCAGAATCCGCTCGTCCACCAGGAGCGAAATGAGCTTGCGCCCCAGGCCATCGATGCTCATGGCCCCACGGCTGGCAAAATGCCAGATGGTAGCCTTGATCTGAGCCGGGCAGTTGCGATTGAGACAGCGATGAACGCTCTCCTCCGGCAACCGGACCACCTCCCCCTGGCAGGCAGGACACTGGGAGGGCATGGCAAACGGTTCCTCACTGCCGGTGCGGGCCGCCTCGATCACTTCGAGAACCTCCGGAATGACGTCGCCGGCACGCCTCACAATCACGTCATCCCCAATGTGGATATCCTTGCGGCGGACTTCATCCTCGTTATGCAGGGTGGCTCGCCTCACTACCACGCCACCAACGGTCACCGGCTCCAGTACGGCCACCGGCGTCAAGGCCCCGGTGCGCCCGACCTGCACCTTGATGTCCAGAATACGCGTCCGGGATTCCTGGGGCGAGAATTTATAGGCAACGGCCCAGCGCGGGCTTCGCGATTTTTCTCCGAGAAGCCTTTGCCAATCCGAGTGATTGACCTTGATCACCACGCCATCGATCTCGTAGGGGAGATGCTCCCTCGTCCTGGCCAGCTCTTCAAAAGAAGCGATCGCCTGCTCGATGGTGGGGCAAAGCTGCGACCGCGGATTAACGGGCAAGCCCCAACGGCGGAGGCTCTGGAGGGTTTCCCAGTGACTGGCAAAGGCATGGCCTTCGAGAAAGCCCACGCCATAGAAGTAGGCCTTTAGGGGACGCGCCCCGGTAATGGCGGAATCGAGCTGGCGCAAAGACCCGGCGGCGGCGTTGCGAGGATTGGCGAAAGGAGCTTCATCAGCTCGCCGGCGAGCCGCATTGAGCGCCTCGAAGTCCGCCTTGTCGATGTACACTTCGCCTCTCACCGCCATGTTTTCGGGGGGTTTAGGACCGTCGGGCGGCACCCGGAGCACCCAGGGGATGGCCCGAATGGTTTTGACATTGGGCGAGACATCTTCTCCGATTTCCCCGTCCCCGCGCGTTCCCGCGCCCTGCAGCCGCCCGTTTTCGTAGATCAATTCCACGGCAAGGCCGTCCATTTTCGGTTCGGCCACGTATTCGATCTCTTGCGCCAGCCCCAGGAGCTTTTTCACGCGCCGGTCAAACTCCCTCACTTCAGCTTCAGCCATGGCATTTTCGAGGCTCAGCATGGGGATGGCATGGGCGAAGGGCGAGAACTTCTCCAGGGGTGGGAAACCCACGCGCTGGGTGGGTGATTCGGCGGCCAGATACTCGGGATGAGCCTGTTCGAGCGTGGTCAACTCGCGGAACAGGGCATCATACTCGGCATCGTCTACCGCTGGTTGATCCAGCGCGTAGTACAGATAGTTGTGGTGTCGGATCTGCTGCCGAAGGCTATCGATTCTGGACTGGATTTCATCCGTGCTGCTCATCCTCTGCCCCTCTCCTCCAGAGAAACCGCCCTCATAACTGACTCGATCATCACTTCTCTCGCCCGTCCGAAGTCGGGCTCCCTAAACCCGTGGACCCACGCAAGGGAGGAGAGATCGTCCGAGACCACCAGGACTGCAGCCGCCAAAATGCTACGGAAAGCGGCCACCGTATACAAGGCCGATATTTCCATATCAACCGCCAGAGCGCCGGCCTCTTGGTATTTTAAGACCTTCCCCACGGTCTCCCGAAAAGGAGCATCCGTGCTCCACACCAGCCCCTCGTGAACCGTCACCCCGCGTTCGGTCAGGGCTTTCCCAAGCGCCCTGAAATGCTCGCGCGAGGGTCCGGGGCGCGAACCGGCGATTGGGTAATGGGAGGATGTCCCCTCCTCGGAAAAGGCGCCCGTCGGCAAGACCAGATCACCAATCCTGACATCGGCCTGTAAAGAACCGCACCACCCCGCGCCGATGACCTCGGTTACCCCCAGGGCAATAAGCTTTTCCAGCACCAGCACAGTCTGGGGAGCACCGAGCATGGGGCCGGCGAGCACGAGAGGAACTCCTTCATACGACCCCACAAAAAGATTCGATAGATACATCCTCTGCGGGCGTTGGCGAAGATGCGGCGCATGACGTCGGAAAAGCTCCAGGTCCTGGGGGGTAAAAGCGAGGATCGCCCGCGAGGGCAAGAACTCCTCACGCTTCCCTTTGCGGGGTTCAATTATGGCCTGGTTCTCATCCATCGACATGAGTTTCTCGCTCACTCCCATCACCCCAAAACTATCCAACCCCAATCCTGTTAGCAAGGGATAATTGACCTGAGAGCCTCGCACCGCCTTTCTCAAGGCTTGTCTCTGCTTTCTCCGCGCCTCTGCGGTGAATTTTATTGGATTGCGACACCTTGTCATGGTTCAGGGGGTCCCGCAGGGATAGGAGTTACTGTGGTGAAAGAAGGGAAATTCCGGTACTATCGAGACACCATTTGACGGATAGGCTTATCCACAAATCGCGCTCCCCCCTTTGTCAAAGGGGGACTCAGGCCCGGAGTCTATTGACGGACAAGCCCTTAGTGACGAGAGCCTTTTGCCTGAAGGGGAACAAGCAAACCGATGACCGAACTCTATGCCGAAGTGGCCCTCTTCAAGGCCCTCGATAAAACCCTGCACTACCTGGTGCCCTCGGCTCTTCGCGACCGGGTGCGGACGGGCGTGCGGGTGCTCGTGCCGCTAGGCAAAAGAAGAGCCATGGGTCTCGTGGTCAAACTGGTTGCCGATCCCCCCGAACTCACAGAACCGATCGTCTATCGTCCCCTGCTCGCCGCCCTCGATGAGGCTCCGGCTGTTCCCGAGGAACTGCTCACTCTTTGTACCTGGATATCCAAGTACTATCTGCATGGTCTGGGTGAAGTGCTGCAATTGGCGTTACCGGCAAACGTCCGCAAGGACCGCTCACTTGGCTCGCCCACGGCCAGACGAGCATCGGGGCAAACCAGCCGCGTTCGCCTTATCGCCCACCCCGCCGAACAGCAAAAGAAGAGCAAGCACCTGACCGCCCTGCTGGATCTCCTGGACCAACAGGGCGGCACCGCCCCGCTGCAGATGCTCCGGAAGAGCCTGAAAAACGTTGGTTACTGGATACAACGGCTGGAAACCATGGGGTGCCTCGAGATCGAAGCCGCCGATGAGGCACCCACCCCGCAGGGCGCACCGCCCCTGCCTGCGGCAGCTCCTCCTGAACCTTCCCCCGATCAACAGCAGGTCATCGGACGTTATCCAGGAACATCTTCTGAAACCTTCGTTCAAAGCCTTCGTCGTTTTTGGCGTAACCGGAAGCGGCAAGAGCGAGATCTATCTGCGCCTGGTGGAAAGCACCTTGCAGCGTCAAAAGGGGGCGCTCATCCTGGTCCCGGAGATTGCTCTCACCTTTCACTTAGAAGCCCAATTCCGCCAGCGCTTTGGCCCGCAACTGGCCATCTGGCATAGCGGGCTTGCCCCACGGGCCCGCGAAGAACAATGGCAGGACCTCTTGCGCGGGCAAAGAAAAGTGGTCCTGGGGGCTCGTTCCGCCGTCTTCATGCCGGTTGCCGACCTGGGTCTGATCGTCGTCGACGAGGAGCACGATGCCTCCTACAAGCAGGATGACCATTTGCGCTATCAGGCCCGCGATGTGGCCCTGGTAAGGGCGCAAATGTTGAACATTCCGGTGGTTTTGGGCTCCGCCACCCCGTCCCTGCAGTCCATCTATCATGCCCGTGCCGGGCGCTACACGCTCCTTTCGCTGCCTCGGCGCATCTACGACCGGCCGCTCCCCGCCCTGGAAGTCATCGATATGCGAAAGGAGAATCGACGCCACCGGATCTTCTCGCGAGCCCTCCAGGAAGCCCTGGCCGAAACGCTCAAAGCCGGGCAGCAGTCACTCTTGTTCCTCAACCGGAGAGGCTTCGCCACGTTTGCCCTGTGCAACGTGTGCGGGCAGGTAGTGCTGTGCGAGAACTGCAGTGTGAGCCTTACGTACCATGAGAAAAAGGGTTTGCTGTGTTGCCACTACTGCGGAATGGAAAGAAAGCTGCCCGAACGCTGTCCCGCTTGTGATCACGCAGCGCTCATCCTGCACGGCTTTGGCACCGAACGGATCGAAAAAGAGGTCAAGAAACTCCTTCCGGAAGCCAGGGTCCTTCGGATCGATCGGGATACCGTATCCGGGCCTCGTGGCATCGCCGAGCGCCTGGATGCGGTGCGAGAACAGCGGGTGGATGTCTTGATCGGCACCCAGATGCTCACCAAAGGCCATGATTTTCCCAACATTACCCTGGTCGGGATTGTCAACGCCGACACCGGGCTCCAGATCGCCGACTTTCGCGCCGGGGAAACCACGGTGCAGCTGCTCATGCAGGTGGCGGGACGTGCCGGACGAGGGGACGAGGCCGGGCGGGTCCTCCTGCAAACCTATAATCCATCGCACTACACCATCGAGTCCGTGGTGCGTATGGAATACCTGGGTTTTTGCGAGCAAGAGCTCGCCTCGCGAGAACAACTGCAGTACCCGCCCTTTGCCAGACTGTTGCGCTTCCTGGTGACGTCCCCTCAGGAAGAATTGACGCGCCAGGCGGCGTCCGAATTGGCCGGCCTGTGCCGAGCCGTTGCCGGCGAGTTCCGCTCCCAGGAACAATATCTGGCCATCATTGGCCCCTCGCCGGCACCGCTGGCGAAGCTCAAGAATCGTTTTCGCTGGCATCTCTACGTGAAGGCCTGGACCAGTCAGGCGCTGCAGCAGTTTACCGAGGCCGTACTGGAACGCAGCCAGGGCTCGGCCCTGCTGCGCCGGGTGCAAATGGCTATCGACCGCGACCCGACCATGGTCATGTGATCCCCACGGCGAAGGCGGATTCCCATGCGACCGCACCCATCAGCACTATCCGGGCTACAGCCCCGGATCGCAGCCAATTTTCCCCTTGCATCTTGGGCGGCTCCATACTAGAGAAATGAGGCCAAACACCTTCGAGCTGGCGTAGCTCAACGGCAGAGCAGCTGATTTGTAATCAGCAGGTTGCGGGTTCAAATCCCATCGCCAGCTCCAAAGACATCAATAGGTTAGCAAGATTAATTGCTAACCTATTTTTTTGCTGCACTCTCGCTGCGCTAACAATCAGCTACAGCAGTCCTAATTGGGTGTTCCTGAACTCCTTAGCCTTCCAAAATCCGATGCCATTTTTCACCTAGAATTTCTTCCGACAAGCTTGCTGCAATCCAGGACCGTTGATTTTCTACTGTGGAATCGAGGGACATCTAGCGCTCATTTCAGGAGGGTAGAGAATTCCTCCCAGATATGGAACGGGTGTGGATCAATGGGAGGTGTGCCAGAAGGGGTGCTCCGGATAAGAAACAACGTTGAAAGGTTCGGCCCTTGGCCGTCAAAGTTGGTGGCCGCTCCAGGCAGGCACTAATTTTTTGGTTGAACAAACTTCTCCTTTTAGATAATAATTCGCCACACGCTGACAGTTCATCAGATGGAGTCACGGCACATGGAGGGGACAACAGTCCGCTCGGAACTGATACTCAAGAAGCTCAAGGAAACGGGGCATCGCATCACACCCCAGCGCATCGCTATACTTCGGATACTGGCTGAAAGCCGAGGGCATCCCAGTGTCGAGGACATCTATGAGAAGGTCAGGGTCAACTTCCCGACCACTAGTCTTGCCACCGTATACAAAACCATCACGGTCATCAAGGAACTCGGAGAGGTGCTGGAACTCGAATTCAGCTATGGCCACAACCGGTACGATGGAAACAACCCATATCCCCATCCCCATCTCATTTGTATGAAATGCAGGGAAATCGTCGACCCGGATTTGAGCAGCCTTGCAGATCTGACTCAGGAACTGACCGCCGACACAGGATACAAGATTCTGAGCCATCGTCTTGACTTTTATGGGATTTGCCCGAAATGCCAACAGAATCCATGAGTCGTATTTTTTTGCCTTTAATGGAAAAACGTTCTCTACAACAATGAACAGTTGCTAGTTATGCTTTTCCAAAAAGCACTATTCTTTAGTCCGGACGCCTCACCGGCGTCCCTAGCGGCGTCAATCATCATGAAGAACAGATGAAACTAGTCCATGCTACTGAAGTTGAGACAAGGCTGAATCAAATGCTAAGAAGGCTTCAAGCTCAGCAGATCAGTGCAGGAGGTTAGCTAGATAAACAGCGATACACTATTATTCCTGGTAGCACTGTTCAACACTTCACACAACGAAAGGAGTAAACATTATGACTGAAAGCAGCAAGTGCCCGGTAACGGGCAGAACGAGCAAACAAGTAGCCGGCGGTGGCGCTTCGAACCGCGATTGGTGGCCGAACCAGTTGAACCTTCACATTCTGCACCAGCATTCCTCCAAGTCCAATCCCATGGGCGAGGATTTCAACTACGCAGAAGAATTCAAGAAACTCGACCTTGCTGCCGTGAAGAAGGACCTCTACGCGCTGATGACCGACTCGCAGGACTGGTGGCCGGCTGACTGGGGTCACTACGGTGGGCTCTTCATCCGGATGGCGTGGCACAGCGCAGGCACTTACCGCATGGGCGACGGCCGCGGGGGGGCGGGGTCCGGCTCCCAACGCCTTGCGCCTCTCAGCAGCTGGCCGGACAATGTGAACCTCGACAAGGCGCGTCGATTGCTTTGGCCGATCAAGCAGAAATACGGCAGGAAAATCTCCTGGGCCGATCTGATGATCCTCGCCGGCAACTGCGCGCTGGAGTCGATGGGCTTTAAGACGTTCGGCTTCGGCGGCGGGCGCGAGGACGTCTGGGAGCCCGAAGAGGATATCTATTGGGGCTCCGAGGACACGTGGCTGGGTGACAAGCGCTACACCGGCGACCGGAACCTCGACAATCCTCTTGCCGCCGTGCAGATGGGCCTGATTTACGTAAACCCGGAAGGGCCGAACGGCAACCCGGATCCGGTTGCCTCCGGCCGTGACGTTCGAGTGACCTTCGCGCGCATGGCCATGAACGACGAAGAGACCGTCGCCCTCGTTGCAGGCGGGCACACGTTTGGCAAGTGTCACGGCGCCGGCCCTGCGTCGCATGTGGGCCCCGAACCTGAAGCCGCCCCCATCGAAGAGCAGGGCCTCGGCTGGAAGAGCAGCTTCGGCAGCGGAAAAGGCGGCGATACGATCAGCAGCGGCCTCGAGGGCGCCTGGAAGCCGAACCCGACCAAATGGGACATGGGCTATTTGAAGGTAATGTTCAAATACGACTGGGAACTGGTCAAGAGCCCGGCCGGCGCGCATCAGTGGCTGGCCAAGGACGTGGCCGAAGAGGACATGGTGGTAGACGCGCACGACCCGTCGAAGAAGCGCCGGCCGATGATGACCACGGCGGACCTCTCCCTTCGCTTCGACCCGATCTACGAGCCGATCGCGCGGCGCTACCTGCAGAACCCCGAGGAATTCGCGGATGCCTTCGCCCGGGCGTGGTTCAAGCTGACGCACCGCGACATGGGCCCCCTCTCGCGCTATCTCGGTGCGGAGGTCCCGGCGGAGGAACTGATCTGGCAAGACCCGGTGCCCGCCGTCGATCATGCGCTGATCGACGAGAAGGACATCGCAGACCTCAAGGGCAAGATCCTGGCCTCGGGACTGTCTGTCTCCCAATTGGTTTCGACCGCCTGGGCGTCGGCGTCCACCTTCCGCGGCTCCGACAAGCGCGGCGGTGCGAACGGCGCACGAATTCGCCTCGCGCCGCAGAAGGATTGGGAAGTCAACCAGCCTGACCAACTGAAGACGGTGCTGCAAACCCTTGTAGGAATCCAGAAGGAGTTCAACAGCGCGCAGTCAGGCGGGAAGAAGGTGTCACTCGCCGACTTGATTGTCCTGGGTGGATGCGCAGGTGTCGAGCAGGCTGCGAAGAAGGCAGGTCACGCTGTGACCGTTCCCTTCACGCCGGGACGCACGGATGCGTCTCAGGACCAAACCGACGTGGTGTCATTCGTCGTCCTCGAACCGGCCGCGGACGGGTTCCGCAACTACCTCAAAGCCAAGTACAGCGTATCGGCAGAGGAACTGCTGGTTGATCGGGCGCAACTGCTGACGCTGACCGCACCTGAGATGACGGTTCTCGTTGGCGGTATGCGAGTCTTGAATGCCAACTTCGGACAGTCCCAACACGGCGTCTTCACCAAGCGGCCAGAGACGCTCACCAATGACTTCTTCGTGAATCTGCTCGACATGAGCACGACGTGGAAGGCAACCGCGGAGGACGATGCGGTGTTCGAGGGGCGTGATCGCGCAACGGGCGAGCTCAAGTGGACCGGCACCCGTGTCGACCTGATCTTCGGTTCGAACTCCCAACTCCGGGCCTTGGCGGAAGTCTACGGATGTGAGGACTCCCAGGAGAAGTTCCTGCACGACTTTGTAGCAGTGTGGAACAAAGTCATGAACCTTGACCGTTTCGACCTCGCCTGATCGTAACATATACGTCTTCGAGAGCTTCTAACAGGGCGGCAAAAAACGGTCAGCTAACCAATAAGGATTGAGACGACTCCAGGCTTTATCGGGGTCGTTTCAATCCGGAGAAGCTTTTTGCGATAGACAACCCCCACAGCGTTAGCTTACGATAATATTCGGCGGCTGGCCGATCCCTTTCTCTTCCAGAAGCTGCTCCAAGGTCAGATTTTCTACAGGGCGCAGGTCGCGCACGGCGAAGTAGGCGTTGTTGGCAGCGTTGTAGGCAAAAGATTTGTCGGCGACATCCAGGACTTCGGCCCATTCTGCGCCGAAATAGCTTCGGAAAGCATCTTGCAGCTCCTCCGCTGCAACATCCTCGGGAACTGCGAGCCAGACCTTGTCGAGATTGCCAACGGCAACCAGCCGGCGCGGGACGATTCACCCGGTTTCATAGAAATATACCGGCAAGGCAGAGGCCGTACTACCCACAATGCAGGCAGTGAGACCGGCAAAAATTTCCCGCTCCATCGTTCCAAAAACGACAAAGGGGTGTCTCGCAGTAATATCAAGCATCCCCAGCAAGCGGCCGCAGCCGAGCGCCACTAAAAGCATTCCTTCGCCCACACCAACTCCCTCTCCCCACCCTGCACCGTCTAAAAAGAAGGGATATCGAGCTCACTTCTTGTTCCTTGACATATCAATCAATTTGACGAACATCAAGAAGTGACCCCCAAAGCTCGCCCCCGAAGCGTGGGAATAACAACGATTAGCTCATCCCACATTGCCGGATGGGTTGACGGTGCGCTTATGCCGGCAGCACACAAAAACAGGAGACTCACACGATGGAAGCGACAATCAAAAAGAGAATCGAAATCGAAGGCTATGGAATGCTTGACGGCGAATTCATCCAGAACGAGCATGGATGGTTCTGTAGAGAAGTGAATGGCATTCGCTGGAATTTCCGCGAGTGGGGTGCTCCGGCAGCAATGGAAACGCCCGAAGAGGCGGCGTTCTATCTTCTGTCGTTGAATGTTGATGATGCAGAATAATAACCACCCTAAAAGACCATGCCGGATTGGCTGACGGTGAAGTTGATCCGGTCGGGAAGATCAGCATCACGCAACCGCTATCAAAAGTGGTGACCATTTGCTAGGATGCGTCGCCACAAAAAACTTGAACATGGTACGGGCGGGTGCGGAGCATGGCGGCACAACGTAAATGGGAGATTCCTCCTGGTGAGCTCCCTCAAAAACTATGCGGTGTGCGTTAAATAGGATGCGAACATTCCCTACGGGAGGGGAACTCATGAAAGCAAGGAAACCGCTGTCCTTTCGCTTGTCACTCTGGGAAGTTCTCTTTGTCTCAACCACAACCCTGCTGATGCTCTGCCTCTATTTTCTTGTGGTCCCTTTTCTCGAGTTGGTTGAACTCAAGGCCTATGATCTTCATTTCCAGCAGCGCGGGCGCATAGAGCCCTCAGGATTGGTGACATTTGTCACCATCGACGAGGAGAGTGTCAAACGGGAAGGGCGATGGCCATGGCCGAGGCGGCGGATGGCTCAATTGATCGAGGCTGTGGCGAGCCAAAGTCCGAGGGGCATCGGCTTGGACATGGGTTTCTTCGAGCCGGATTTGAAGCTCCGTCAGGAAGCGATCTTGGACCTGCAAGGCCGCCTTCGGAAGGACCTTGTGGTTTCTTCCCCCGAGTTCATGGCCCGCCTGCAAACCATAGCTGAAGAAGAAGACGATGATGTGATCCTCGCCAAGACCCTGCAGCATCTTACCGTGCCCCTGGTTATGGGAAATTTCTTTTTCTTCACAAGGGATGACTATACTCCTGAACCGGCATCGCCCGATGTGTTGGAAAACGCCTCCTTCCGCATCGTACAAATGACTCAGGAACCTCGCAAGGGTACTTTGAACGAGGCCATAGGAATCGAAGCCAATATCCCGCTTATTCGTAAGGCCTGCCCTTACACGGGGAGCTTCAACGTCTTCTCTGATCCGGACGGAACCGTCCGCTGGATGCCGCTGGTGGTCCGCTATGGCAGACAACTATTCCCTTCGGTTGCCCTTCAGACGCTCTCGGCAGCCCTGCCCGAACTGCCTCTAATCGTCAAAGCCGACGAGCAGGGTATTCGAGACATTCGCCTGGGACCGGTTTCCATTCCCACCAACAACAAAGGCGAACTCCTCGTCAACTACTATGGCCCCGCCTACACCTTCCCCCACTTTTCGGCCAGCGCCTTCCTGCATCGTGAGGTCCCGCCCGATGTTCTGCAGGACAAGTTCGTGGTCATCGGCAATACCACCGTCGGGCTTCACGACATGCGCCCCACTCCTTTTTCGCCGGTTTCTCCAGGAGTCGAACTGCACTGCACGGTCATGGAAAACATTATTCAACAACAGTTTCTCGAACACTCAGAGCGATCGGCGCCCTATCATGACACAAGAGGCTCTCCCACAAGAGCACCAAGTCTTGCTTCCGTCTATTTCCATATCACCACCCGATGTAATCTCTCCTGTGCTCACTGCTATGTTGGCGGTCGAGCCAAGAATGACCTGCCATCATCGTTGATCTTTCGCGTCATCGACGAGATGGTGGAACACGGAAGTGATGGGGTGACCTTCAGCGGAGGCGAGCCTCTCCTGCATAGCGAAATCAGGACCATCCTGGAAATTCAGCACCCAGGCTAAAAGTCCAGCTCCTCACCAACGGCACTCTCATTGACCGGGAGTGGGCCGCGTTCCTGGCACAAACGGTCTCCTCTATACAAATCAGTGTCGATGGCTCCACGAGCGACATTCATGACGGGATAAGGGGCAAGGGGAGTTTCGACCGGGTGATGAGAGCCGTTGAATACCTTCAGGACGCGGGGCTGGCCGAACGCATCACGCTCTCGACAACAGTCATGCAGCAGAACCTGAAGGACCTCCCGGGGATTATCACCCTGGCTGAGAACCTTGGAGTGCCCACGGTGCGCTTTTTGCCCCTCCGTAAGTCAGGCCGGGCGAAGGAGCAATGGAACCAGATTGGTTCGAATCTCCGCACCAAAGATTCAGAGAACTTTTACCAGTATGTTTTTGACCTCCATCGGGGCAAGCGATGTTCGGTCAATATCAGCTGCGGCCTGAGCGGGTTCTTGCTGAAGTTTCCCGAAGATGGGTCCAGTGACGAGATTTGGTGCCCACTGGGGAAAAAGCTGGTGATCGACGCACCAGGGAGATGTTTACCCTTGTGTGCTGATGATGGACGATGAGTTCCGGCTGGGGAATGCATTTCATCAAGGCCTCGCCGACGTTATCCGCTCCGAGCGGATGGCGGAGCTTTGCAGCGCGGTCGTGGAGCGGAGGACCGTCATAAAGCAATGCTCGGAATGCCACTGGCGCAATTTTTGCCAAGCCGGTTGTATGGGCCAGGCTGTCGATCACCATGGCACCATGTGGGAAGCAGACCATTTCTGTGAGTTTAGAAAAAAAGCCTATCAGAACGCTTTTGATAGAATCCTTCAAAGCCTCTGAAGTTCATGAGGTGCTCTTAGTGCACC
>CAWAOR010000005.1:0-217500 GCA_963783775.1 uncultured delta proteobacterium
GCCGTTTTGCATATCCTAGAAGATTCAGCAAAGATCGCATGCAACATCCCCATCAAAATTGAATCTATCTTAACAGCCTCAAGCCCATGAGGGCAGGAGCGAATGGTGCAAGATATCCTTTTGTAATCCCGCAGTTTTTGATCGCTGATTTTGCTTGGAGGAAGGCAGTTATGGTGACTTCCTTCGTAACCGACCGACGATCGCCCATACAGCACTGACTGATACTGAAAGTCGCATGATTTCGTTACCCGATCTGGTTATTATAAATTGAGATAGACATCTCCTTCATCTTCTCAAGGAGGATAATATGCCAAGCATGTGCATCCAAGATCGGGCTTGTGGCGCACTGATGGGGGCTTTCATAGGTGATGCTTTGGCCGTGGGGCCTCATTGGTATTACAATCTCGCCGAACTTCGCCGCGACTACGGTGATTGGATCGAGGACTATACCGACCCTAAGCCTGGCCGCTATCACGAAGGCCTCAAAGCAGGACAACTTTCCCAGGCAGGTTTTATCCTCAAGCTCATGCTTCGCTCCCTCGTTGATTGCGGAGGATACGATGCAGGGGATTTTTGCCGTCGAATGGATGAAGAGCTTTTTCCACTTCTCGACGGAACACCGGTGAGCGGACCGGGGGGATACACCAGCCAGTCAATCCGGGAGGCATGGAGACGTCGAGTACAGCAGAAACTGCCCTGGGGACAGACTGGAGGCCACGCGGATACCACCGAAGCAATCGAACGTACCCTTGCTATAGCCGTTCGGTATGCATTCCAGCCTGCCCAGCTCGCCTCTGCCGTCGCCGACAATGCCATGCTTACCCAGGCAGATGATACCGTGGTCTCAATGACTGTAGCCTTCGGCGCAGTATTGGGTCTTCTCGTTCAGGGGCATACCCTCGACACGGAATTGTCGGCTAAGCTCATGGAATTGGTGAAAAATGGGGGTTTGCCCTTTCATGCTGTGACACGCGACCATCTCCAACCCCCACGTCCGGGCGATCCGGACCCACCCCGTGCCGGCCGATTCGCCTCGCCGGATGCATTGCTTTCGCCCTCCTATATGGCTCAAGCGGCAGCAGATCCAAAGATTCAGATAGAGCCTGCGTGGAAGGTGTCCATTGTCTACGGCATGCCTTGCGCCATTTACCATCAGCTTCCTGCCGCCTATTATCTCGCTGCCCGGTTTCACAACGATTTCGAATTGGCCGTTCTACATGCTGTCAATGGCGGCGGGCAAAACCAGGCGCGAGCCATTCTCACAGCGGCCCTCGCAGGTGCCCAAACCGGTCTTTCGGGTATTCCTCAGCGCTTCCTCGACGGGCTCGAGGAAGCGAGAGCACTCGGCAAACTGGCTGTGGAGCTTGCTTCGAAAGTCGAAAGCCCTTGACACTGATGAATAGAGCAGAACAAAGGGAAGAATGTCCGGCCTCTGTTGGCGATATGGTTTTGCTT
Source organism: uncultured delta proteobacterium (assembly GCA_963783775.1). GTDB lineage: Bacteria > Desulfobacterota > Syntrophobacteria > Syntrophobacterales > Syntrophobacteraceae > JADGQM01. The sequence continues at coordinate 1,456 of CAWAOR010000005.1, forward strand.
TCCTCAACTTTTCGTTCGCTTAATTTGCCGTGAGTAAGGCAGATATCCTGAACTTTGATTATGCCCTGATTTAGATACTGGAGGTTGGCAGCCGAGAAGCCACCTATCATCTTCAAGCAGCAAAAGGCCGCGTCTTCAAGATTTACCTCACTGGTGCAGCGGGAAGTTCGACAGTAAAGGTCGTTCCCTCATCCGGCACGCTCTCGAATGAGATGAGTCCTCTGTGCCGGGAGACGATCCGGTGCGAGATGGCCAGCCCCAAACCTGTCCCGGTATGCTTAGTGGTGAAAAAGGGATTGAAGATATTCTTTTGCTGATCCAGAGGAATTCCTGGGCCTGAGTCCTGCACCTTGATTATCACCGCTGGGCGTTTCCTGTCCAATGATAGTGTCCCATTTTGCGTGCCGATGCAGCAATTCCCGGAGGAATGAATCGAGATATACTCGTTAAGGAAAGCAACCTTCGATTTCGGTTCGCCCTTCGACAGACTCAGGACAGGCTTAGATACCTTGGCGATCGGACCTTTCCGCTCGTGCTGAGCGAAGTAAGCTCCGCTATGGCGTGGCAAGGTGTCAAGCAAGAAACAGCTGGCAGTCCATCGGGGCTGCTTGGCGTCTTTTCGGTGGCTGCGGACTATAACGTAACTCATTGAATTTACTAGCTCCAAAAAGCTGTTTGTTGAGAGGTATCGAAGCACGAGCAACTCGCGAAGCCCGTCTTATGAAAACGAAAAATTCTATCCTCACCCGGTATAGATTGTTTGTGGAAATCGATCAGCCAATCCTAACTGAGGTGAAACAGAATGAGCAAGACCGATCATCCCGAGGAGTGCAGGATTAGTGGTTCGAGAATAGGTGACCCGGTAGCTGCCAGATTTCATAAGACAGTTTTGGGGTTGGCAGATTGCGGGTTTCTTTGGGCAAAGTGGGTCAAAAACAAGGTTATCCCGATCAGGAGGTGTCATTGATAAAGACCGGCCGGATTTTCTGTGGCCCGGCAAGGAGGATGCGGTAGATCATTTCCATGGAGTCGACGAGGAAGAGGTGGAAAACCGCTCGGATTCTTTCCCATAAATTTTGCTTCGATCCGGCTTTCTTCCTCAATTCACGAAAAAGTGGACAACTGATCTGCTGAAGCTGATCAACCAGAAAAGCGAGCATCATGAGCGAAAAGAAGACCATGCTGAGGTATTTTTCCCCAAGTCCGTAGTTGTGTTCCAGGTGGTAGCCTTGATTCTTGAGCGTGTTGAAGGTTTCATTTTCCACCTTCCACCTGGCACGACCGCCGCGCATGATCTGATAGACATTGTCCTTGGAGAGGGTAAAGTCCGTAACCCAGCTAAAGGTCTTGTCTCGGCCATCTTGACTTTGCCAGTACTCCAGGACGTTGACGAGCACGTCTTTGTTGGACTCATTAAGAGGCAGTCCATTGGCAAAACGGAAGAAATGGCCCACTCCCTCTCTTTTCGGGTCCATCACCGCGTGCTCGACCGTTTGCCCATTTACCACGGCCTCATCCAGGCATCGAGAGAGGTACTTGTGGTCGTCGTCTTTGAAGCCGAGGATGAAGTGGCAACCGCTGGCCTTAAGATCCCTGATGTGGGGAGCGTTGGGGCTGAGAGCATCCTCGGTGATGATGACTTTCAGATGAGGATGGTCTTTTCTAAACTTATGCAGCCACCGCCTGCAGGCATTGCGCTCAGAGTCGTTTTTGGTCTGTCCGTCCTGTTTGCAGATGAACTCGGGAGGCAACGGGATCACCTCCTTGCAGTCAGGATGGACCATAGCTGCCCCCAAGGCTTGGAGATGATAAATCGTATTGCCGGTTTTCGAGCATTTCTTTTCCAGGCAGGCAGGGGATTTAAGTTTGGTGGAAGAGAAATAGCCGGTCCCGTCGACGGAAACGAGGTAGCAGTCTTCCATGAAGACCATTTGCTCAAGCACTTTGCCTCGTTGGGCGCTTCGGAAAGCTGCTTTGTAGGCTGAACGGACCGAGTCGGGATGGATCTCGTCGAGTCGCTCGCGCACCTGGGTATCGCAGGGGAAGGTCTTGACATGATAGATGGATCTCAGATTGTGTTCCTCGGCCATTCTTCTGCGCTCGAACTGGAGCAAGGACGGGTCTTTCAAAGAAAACATGGCGAATGCTGACATGAGCACATCATGGAGGGAGATCTGGGGCTGCTCCTGTTATCTCTGCCTGATGAACGACGTCGTCGGTTTCCACCTCACGCTCCTCAAAATTGGTCCCTAATCACTCCACTTCAATCCTCTTACAGAGGTTGCGGTATGCTCTCGTACCTCGGGCTCGTTTTCAGAATGGAAAGGAGGAAAAGGACTTTGGCCAACCTATCTTTGCTGCCCTCCGTGCGGGAAGCATTCACTGTCCACGATGACGGCTCCTGTGGTTTCATTGCCCCTCTGGTCCACGTCACTCGGAAGCGGTGTGCAGCATTGGATCGCAATGCTCAGGGACCGAAACAACCTCGCTAACGAAGCTGTCTCAGCCCTGCTTGCCTAAATAACCACAACACTCTGCAGTCATCCGATCCACGATGACTACAAAGTTCAGAGTATTCTCAGCACCTTTCCTCTGGACGAATCCAAGAGGCCGTGCTGCGGCTGCTTATCTGCAAGCTAGCATGTCACCACACTTTCCAGACTCGGCTGCAAGGAGCACACGCTCAAGCCTCTTTGCCCCCGCTGGTGGGGCAACACTCCCTGCTAGAATCTGCTGAGGAGTGACTGATCTGCCGTAATACTGAGCATTGGCATCGTTCCTCGTCATGACGACCGTACCCTCAAGAGAAGCACCGGCAAACAGTCCCTGGCTTATGCTGTAGGAATAGACCGCAGCCATCGGTGTCACGCCGACCTCGGCGCTTCTACCGATTGGCCCTGCCGCCACACTCAGTTCGCCACCCAGTTGCACATTCCCTTCTCGAGAGAGCGCCGCTACCGCATCAGGGGTGTTGAGGACCAAGATGTACTCGGTTACTTGACCTCCGATCTGCGGCCCAAATCCCACACCGCCCATTCCGATTGCGGACGGCCCGCTCCATCCTTTCGCTGTTTTGGCTACCACGACCCCGCTGCCGCCACGACCACTAAACATGAAACCGGCCTTGAAAACCGTCAGGATAGCCAGCCCTTTGGCATCCTTGAGCACAGCCGGAGGGATAGAGTGTTCAGGAATCGCTTCGAACCTTTGGATTATGCTTACTGCCTGATCCACGTCATCCTGCATTCCCGAGGCGTACACCACGGATGAACTAAATGCCGCGATCAGCGCCAGTAACGCTGGAAACAATATATACAGTCTAATCTTCATCGTTATTCTCCTTTGCGGTGCAAATCGCTGAGGATACCGCTCCAGGGTACGCTAGAACTGAGTCTGCCTCTGGATATCCAGTACCTCTAGTTCAATGATAAGATGCAAAGCTGGACTAGCAAGGTGCGCAAATGATTCACTGATTCCCACGATCAAAGTGCCCGCTGCAGGCACGACCAAAAGGCAAGCAGGCGAAAGTCTAATGTTATTATCAGATCCATAATTTGCCCATTAAGTGGCCTCTTTTGCACCCGGGCGCGTGGCGTCTTATCTTCCCTAAAGGAAGGTTAGCGGTAGGTAGTCGAGAGGCGGCCAGAAGGATTGTCAATGCTCCTCAGATCGCTTCAGGATGGTGTTAAGGGGCAACTCTGTTGATTGACTGGAAAGACTGCCATGCGATGGAAGTCGACTTTTGTGATTGCTGTGGGATTGATGGCGGCCTCTTTTGTGACAGTCTATGTCGTTCTGTCCAAGTACGATTTTTCCCGCCTCAAACCGGAAATTGTTCGGGCAGTAGGAGATGCCACGGGACGTGAACTCACACTGGGCGGTGACTTCCGATTCAAGATCGGTCTTGCATCAACGCTGCTGATGGAGGATGTCAGCTTTCAGAATGCTTCGTGGGGTTCTCGACCCGATATGGTCAAAGTCAAACGTGTCGAGGTTCAAGTGGCACTCATCCCTCTTCTTCTAATGCGAAAGCTTGAGATAACACGGTTTCTGTTGGTTGAGCCGGATATTCTGGTTGAGACCGATATATACGGAAAATATAATCTAGTATTGGAAAAGTTGGATCACACATTAGCTGTTCAGTCTCAACGCGGGACTCGGTCCGAAGAATGGCCGCAGATAGTCATCATTGGGGAGATCCAAATTGAGAAGGGAAACATCGTTTTCAAGAATGGCCAATCTGGAAAAATCCACCACGTAATTGTCGAGAATCTCACTGCTGTTGAGCCGACGGCTGTTGATGGGATCGGTGTGAAATGCACAGGCTCCTACAACGGCACACTCTTCGGGGTCTCCGGAACCGTAGGCTCTTGGTCCGCACTGACTGATTCGGACGGGATCTGGCCGGTAAAACTCATGATTGAAACTGACGACACAACAGCCAGCGTTGACGGAGAGGTCAGGGATGCCATGGGTTCCGAGGTGTACACTTTTAGCGCTAACGCTCAGGGAAAAGCGATTGCTCGGCTTGCCGCGCTGGCGGGTTTTGAGAATGTACGGGAACTTGGTTCCTTCAAATTGGCGGCCAAAATCGAAGGCGCGAGGACCAGGTTCACCATTAAAGAATTCGAGCTCGACTTGCTTAAGCAGGACCTAGCCCGGTGGGAATTTAAAGGGAGTATCAAAGACCCCCTGTCCCGGGGAGGTTTGGCAATTGACTTCCGAACCAATGGCAAAGAACTTGCCAGGCTGGGCGAGTTTTTCGGGCTGCCGATCCCCATACTGGGGCCGTTTCGAGTTTCCGGTCATGTGAGCGACATCGCGGATCAGAGGTATCAGGTATCGGACTTCAACCTTTCTGTTGGAGGTACCGACATTGAGGGTTCCATTGAGGCCAATCTGAGTGGGCCTAAGCCCCGCTTAAGCGCAGAGTTGTCATCAAACCAATTGGATCTGCGACCTTTTGCGACTAAAGCAGAAAGCGCAAAAATCCAACCAGGACACAATACGAGGGCAACCCCTAGGGAAAGGATTCTTCCTCCCGAACCTTTGGCTCTAAAGGTTTCGAAGGCGGCAGAGTTAAAGCTGCGGTATCAAGCCCATAGTATCCTCGCCCCGCATCTGACGGTCAACGGCTTGACGACCGATCTCGTGCTCCACGAGGGATCTCTCTCAGCAAACGGACTCAAAGCAAGCCTGGGCGGTGGGACCTTGGATGGCAACCTCAAGCTGCAGCCCAAGGGGTCAGTAATGGGGGTGGAGGCAGTGCTGACAGCTCATAAACTCGATGTGGATTTCATTGCCAGAGTGTTTGAGTTCAGCGAGAATCCCGGCGGCAAACTCGACCTTGATCTGGAAGTTAACGGCAATGGGGGCTCGGTCGCCGAGATCATGGCCGGCCTTAACGGCAAAACATTCTTGGTTGTCAATAACAGCAGGATCGGTAACAGGCATATTAATCGTGTCATTTCGAACATAGGCAGCCCCGCCTTTAAGTTGGCCAATCCTTTTCGTCATTCCTCCAATTTTACCGAGGTCAATTGTTTCAGTACAAGTTTCGATATTACTGATGGAATAGCACGCAGCAAGGCTTTGTCGTTCGATACCAACCTCATGAGCGGGGCCGGTGAGGGCTGGATCAACTTAAAGAATGAAACATTGGACTTTTCATTCAGCACGTCGCCCAAGGAAGGAGGAGACGTGAGCGGTCTTGCTGAGGCCGGCCTGACTCTTGGGGAATTTGCGAAGCCTTTCAAACTAACCGGTACGCTGGCGAATCCTACGCTGGTTATCGATCCGGCTCAGACCGCTCTTGCTCTTGGGAAAGCGCTTGGCGACACACTTTGGTCAGGACCGAAGGGCAGTGCCGCATCTCTTGCTTCACCTCCATGGGGTCGTATGCGGGATGAAAAAACTTGCCGCACGGCTCATATTGCCCCGAAATAGAAGGCCAAGGCTTCCGGCTAGAACAAGGCTCGAAGCCCCAACGACAAATGGAAGGCAGATGAAATCCCAGTTAAGCGAAAGAACATTTCGGATAAATAATTCAGCCTGTCACGTTGCAGTCCCACCGATCCTCATCATAGCAAAGGGGCAGTTACATCGTAGCGAGCTGTCTTATGGTGATTGGAGTTCTTGGTATCATGGCCTTGCAGGGATAAGCGCTTGGTTCGAAGAAGGTCAGAGGATTGCATGTTCTTTAATCCAGATTCAAATGTCGGGATTCGGGGCGAAAACACCAACAAGTGGTTCAGTAACCACCAAGATTGTCAACTTGAGGCAGAGATATAGTCAAATACCTCCGGCAAAGCCGGAGGCTTGGAAATGTGAGCCCCCTCAAAGGGGCTTGAAGCAATTCATCGAGACATCAGCGCAGGATGGTCGCTTCATGAGATGAGTTCAAGAAGCAGACTAACTCTCTACACGATGTAGACACTATTCAATCCAGTGCTTGCTTTTGCCTTGCACTCCTCATGGGATATGCTTTTTTGGATCTTCAAAGCCATATTCCCTGAAAATGTCAACCTCTGGGCGTCCCCCGGCACAGCCGGGGGTTTACCCGAAAGAAATTAGTGCTTAGCTCATCTTCTACAGTACTTGTAAAAAGATTGTGCAATATTAAGTGGTTCGACATGACAATATCATCCTTGGCACTACAAATCGGCACTCTGTTCATGGGGAAATTACCCTGCGATCTCACGCATGGTTGGGGGCACTGCAACCCCGACAGCCTGAAACACCTTGCCGCAGGTTCCCTGGCACTGGGTGCGGATGGCGAGCCGTTTGTCGTCTTCCTCGAGGGTAACCTCATGGCAGGATCAAAAGCGCGTCCCCCCCTGCAATAGAAGCCGGATGAGTCGGGGGGCTCGCATCCATGTCTGTGAGGGGCGTCGGGGTGCGATTCCTCGGCGTTGCTCGACTCTGGGTTAATCTGGTTTACAGATTTTTCGAAATAGAAATGTAGAATGTAATTCCCTTTTTGCCTCTCGGTTCCACCCAGACCCTACCGCCATGTTGCTCGGCTATTTCTTTCACTATGGCGAGACCAAGGCCGGTTCCTTCGACTCCTCGGGATGTCTCGTTTCGTTGAAATGCCCCAAAAATCTTTTCTGAGTCCTCTTCTTTCAATCCTTTGCCATTATCGCTGAACGAAAAAATGTGGAAATCCTCCGACTCTTCATATCCAGTCCAAATCTTGCTCAGTCTTTCTCCTCCGTACTTTAAGGAGTTATCCACGAAATTCCTGAAGGCCCGCAGCATGCACAACCGATCTGCCTTGATCTCTACAGTAGTCTCAGGTTCAAGCCAATCTATCTGCCGAATACTGAGTTGCACCGAAAACTCATCTTTGAGCATATGAAGAATCTCTGCAATGTTTATCGTTTCAATGGACAGACGAGCTTCCTTCGTTGCTATGTAAACATTGACTTTGTCAACCAGGGCTGCAATATGCTCCGATATTCTTAGGATCTGATCACAATAGGTTCTGCCCTTCTCATCGAGAACATCCTTGGCATGCTTGCTTAGTCTTTTTGTCAGTCCATAAACCCCGATAGCTGGACTTTTGAGATCGTGTGCAACCGAGTAGGCAAAATGCTTTAATTTTTCAGAGGCTTCTTTTAGCGCATCCTCCGCCCGCCTGCGCTCTTCTATTTGATGTGTAAGCTCTTCATTTGTCTTGGCCAATTCGGCGGTTCGCTCTTTCACCAATTCCTCAAGGTGATCACGATATCTGCCCAATTCCTCTTCGGCTTGCTTGCGCTGGGTTATGTCCCGTATTGACTCAATGGCGCCGACGACATTTCCTTTCGAGTCGCACAGGATGCTTGCTGTCCCGAATAGATAAGCCTTACCTCTTTTGATCGGCGCCATATATGCCTCACCTGCAAGCACTGACTCCTTTCTTTCTAAACTCTCATATCTTATTTTGACTTCCTCCTGAGGCTGGAGGACAAGATCGATGAGAATGGGCCTTCGCTCTCCATAGATAGGCAGAGCATATTCATAATTACTCTTGCCTAACATGTCTGCCGCCTTTATCCCCGTCATCTCCTCAATAGCTTTGTTCCAAGCAATCACCTGGCCTTTTGTATCGATAACAAAGGTTGCGTCAGGCAGGAAGTTGATGATGTCTTTAAGTTGCTGTTCAGATTCCTTAAGCGCCTCCGTCACCTGATGAAGTTCGGTAATATCCAAATTTACACCTATCATGCGCACGGCTCGCCCGGCGGCATCATGGTAGACTTTTCCGCGATCAGCAATAAAATGAACACTGGAGTCCGGCTGGATCACGCGGTATGTGGTCGAATAATCAACAAGACCATCCATGGCTGCGGTCATCTCATCCCTTACACGTTCTCGGTCATCGGGATGGACCATACCGAGGAAGTCTTGCAACTTTCCTGAAAACGTTCCAGGGTCTAGGCCGAAAAGCGCGTGAAGGTGTTCATCCCATGTGGCTTTGTCCGCCACTATATCACGGTCCCAGGTGCCCGCTCTAGAAGATTTTAAGGCCAGGTTCAACCGCTCCTGGCTGTTGCGGAGTGCCTCTTCCGCACGCATACGGTCGCGTTCTCCCTTTTCAAGTTTGGCAATGCGTTGGCGCAGGAGCAGCAATTCGTTTATGAGCTGATCGTTGGTCTTCTCTTCATCTTTCATTTCGGGTTTCCTCAAATGCAGCTGGCAAAATTGCCAGGTTAGGCTGGAGCTTTATGATTACTGAGGTCCCTGGATTCCCAATCTTGAGTATGAGCTTTTTGTAGGTGAGTGCGTTGAACCTTACCAGTTCTCATGCAAAATACGCGATGGAATGGATTATGAAGGGTTCAGGTAGCGACTTCAAGAATAAACTCGTGTGGCTAGATGTTCAGACTCCTTCCGTGTATAGCGTCTTCGAGTAGAGTGGTAATAGGCGAGATATCTTAACAGCCTCAAGCCCATGAGGGCAGGAGCGAATGGTGCAAGATATCCTTTTATAATCCCGCAGTTTTCGATCGCTGATTTTGCTTGGAGGAAGGCAGGTATCTTCACTTCGGTGTGCTGCTCTCATGGGCCCATTTGGTCAAGAAGCTTTACCCTCTCGATCGTACCCATGTGGATGTTTTCTGCCCTAAGAAGAGGAATCTGCTCGTCCTGCAGGATGTGCGGGTTATTGCTGCCGTTCAAGTTCCTTCCTAACGGCCAATCCCAGTTTTTCCAACACGTATGGCTTCTTGACATAGGCACCCGCGCCCAATGCCTGAGCTTTGGTCACCCGTTCAGTCTCGGAAAAACCGCTCACGATAATCACCTTTTGATCAGGGTGGATTTCAAGTATTTTCGCATAAGTGTCCAATCCATCCATGCCAGGATCCATGATCATATCCAACACTACCATATCAACCCCGTACTGCTTTATGTAATCCACCGCTTCTTCACCACTGGAAACACTGGATACCCTGTAATTGAGCTTCGTGAGCATCATAGTTGCAAGGTTGCGCTGCTCTTTTACATCATCCACAACCAGAATCGATTCCCCTTTCCCCATGTATTCAGCAGCGGATATGGAAACCTCTTCCAGGGATATTTCCTCCCTTGTTACAGGGAAATAAAGAGTGAAAGTGGTTCCTTTGCGTTCCTCACTTTCCACGTTGATGTATCCCAGATGGTCCTTGACAGTACCCCAAATTACTGCCAGACCAAGACCTGTCCCGCTACGCCCCATGACTTTTTTTGTATAGAAAGGCTCAAAGATGCGCTTTAAATCAGAGGCAGGTATGCCTTGACCTTTATCGGTAACGCTAAGCACCACATAATCTCCTTCACGCACTTCATCATATCCCGATATCGGTTTGTCGAGGTAGTAGTTGGCCGTCTTTACTGTCAATGTCCCTCCATTCGGCATTGCTTCAGCGGCGTTGGACACCAGGTTCATGAACGACTTCTCAAGATGAACAGAAGAGCCGGATATGTTGAGAAGGTCCGCCTCGAAATCAATCTTGACCTCGACGTTTGGATGGTAGGAAAGCATGTTGGCGAACCCGGGGGAGTTCTGGCATTCCGAGACAATGTTATTCAAATTCAACACCTTCCTGCTTGACACCCCTCTCCTCGCCAAGGTCAAAAGGTCCTGAACAATAGCGGCTGCCTTCTGTCCACCCTTGAGAATCTCCATGGCTTCGGATCTTGCTGAACTGGACTCATCCAGATCATCAAGAAGCAGTTCAGAGTAGCCGACCACTATTCCCAGGACGTTGTTGAGGTCGTGGGCCACTCCTCCTGCCAGGGTTCCAAGAGCCTCCATCTTTTCCGCACGCTGCAGTCGTTCCTCAAGCATCCTCCGCTCTTCCTCGGCCTGCTTCTCCTCGGTAATGTCCTCGATGACAAATATGAAATACTCCAGATCGCCGCACGCGTGGCGAACGATGGAAACAGTAAGGTTGATACAGACCACCGAGCTGTCTTTGCGGAGGTATCTTTTCTCCATGCTGAAAGTCGGAATTATTCCGGTCAGAACTTGGCGGACGTATCCCAGGTCAGCATCCAGATCATCGGGATATGTAATGTCCTGGAGCGTTTTCTGAAGTAGTTCGTCAATGGAATACCCAACGATATCGCAAAGCTTTTGGTTCACCCGCAACAATCGTCCGTCCGGGGCAACATGCGCCATACCTACCGCAGCTTGCTCAAAAGTTGCGCGAAACCGCTCCTCGTTTTCTTTTACCTCATGAAGAAACAGGACACTGCTGAGCCCGTCGGCAATCCTGCGCCCGATTTCTTTGAACAGTTTTTGTTCCTGCGGAGACCAGATGCGCGGATATGAACATTGATGCATGCCAAACACCCATGGCTTGCCAGTTTTCGGGTAGATGGCCATGAACATTTGGGCTTGAACGGCGAATTGCTGAGCAGTGAAAGTGTTCACCGGTTTTTCTGTGCCGAGCGTATAAGGTAGGGGGTCTTCGGACGCTAGCGCGTCTCGCAGATCCTTCGCCAAGTCGAGAACCAGCGGCACTTCCAGCAAGGCTTTGGCCCCGGGATATTCTGGGCGGTTGATTTCTACAGGGATCCGAAAAGCCGGCGAATCCGGATCGCACGGATAGAAGAGCCACGCACGGTCGCACCCAAATATCTCAAAGACCGTCTTCATGACATTCCAAAGCATCTTCTCAACATCAGTCTCCTGCTTGATCGCCTGATCAACCAGTTCGAGGTTTTCCAAGAAATGGATGTGCGTTCTGCTCGCCTCCTCCGCCTGCTTGCGCTCGGTGATATCCAAACCGATCCCGGCGACATAGTGTTTTCCAGACAGATCCTGGAATGGAAACTTTAGGTTGAGCCAACCGCACAAACTACCGTCGGGGTTCGCCGTCTCTTCCATGACTTCTATTGCGTGGCCTGCAGCCAGAACGGCCAGATCATTCTTCCGGAACTCCTCGGCGGTTTTCTTCGGCCAAACTTCGAAATCAGTCTTGCCCAGCCAATCCGCCAATCTGACGCCAAATCGATCCTCATAGGTCTTATTGAAATACACGTGGCGGCCTTGTTCATCCTTCATCCAGGCAATGGTCGGGTTGTTGTCCATGAAGAGACGGAAGCGCTCCTCGCTCTCTCGCAGCGCATCCTCAGTTCGTTTGCGCTCGGTTATGTCGGAAACGATCATGCGACATTGGGTGCTCTGCCCATCAAGGCCCTCCACAGCCAGACTTTCGAGTTGGGCATCAAAGATGCCGCCGTCCGATTTCTGAAGCTTGATCTCGCACGTCTGTTTCGTTCCGCCGGCCTCGAAGACTTCCTGCATATGTAGATAAAACGCATTCGCGTATTCTTCCACGAGAAACGTCTGAAAAGGCTTCCCGATCAAAGCAGACCTGTCGGCCGCCAGCAGGGTGGAGCCGGTAAGGTTGACTTCCAGAATCCGGCCATCCTTATCAAAAGTGAAATATCCCACCGGAGCATAATCATAGAGATCGGAATACCGGTCACGGGACTCCGAGAGAAGAACCTGTGCACTCCGCAGTTCCTCGTTTTGCATCTCCAGTTCGATTTGGAGGACTTGCAACTCATGAACAAGCCGCTCCACATCTGCACGGGAGAGGGCGCCTACCTCCTCGGGAATGGGAACCCTCTCACCAAGTGATGCCTCGGCCCGTTTTCGGAGGTCGGAGCGTTTCTTATCGAGGTCATCAAGGTCGGTCATGGGCCAACTCCTCGCTCGTTACAGCCAGAATCTTAAAAGTCAGGGGGGGTGAAGATGAGGTTTCCTTTTACCTTGATTCCAAAGGCTGCGCACTCAAAATGTGAGGCTTCAATGAGGTATCCGGTAGACAGTTGTGCTGGGAAGATCTCTGGCTCCCCTCCGGTCTTGATCGGGTGGTGGGTGATTCGATCCCGACCTCAAACCAACTTCGGTGCGGGCAGCAAAAGGCGCGATACCTTAACAGCCTCAAGCCCTGGAGGTCAGGAGTGAACGGTGCAAGATATCCTTTTGAAATCCTGACCTTTTTGATCGCTGATTTTTGGCTCTTCAAGGCAGATATCGCCACTATTTCTGGCTTGGAATAATAGAAATGTCTATGGTTCGTCGCAGGCAGCTTTTGTCGCTCACAGCATCAGTATTATGGCATGCCATTTAAGCTCAGCCCTAAAATCCATAGACACAGCAGAGGAGAGTGCTTAGCCTCAATCACTGAGATTTGATCGAAATTGGGAGTTCTGAACCTAACGGCCTTCGTTTTATGCCTTCGGAGCCAAATGATTGAGGAGGAGCCCATGACCAACATGAGAAGAATCAAGAAAGTGTGGAAGAGCAAGCCGACTGTCGAAGGGGCCGGTGTCCACCTGAAGCGAGCATTTGGTTTTCATGAAGTGCCTGACCTCGATCCGTTTCTGCTCCTCGACGATTTTCATGCGGCCAATCCAGCCCTGTATCTGCCTGGTTTCCCTTGGCACCCACATCGTGGGATCGAGACGATCACCTATGTTGTCAACGGTGAGGTCGAGCATGGAGACAGCATGGGGAACCAGGGCTTAATCTCCACCGGGGATGTTCAGTGGATGACCGCCGGTAGCGGCATAATCCATCAGGAGATGCCCAAGGGAGATAACTCCGGTCTCCTGTGGGGGTTCCAGTTGTGGGCAAACTTGCCCTCGTCGCACAAAATGATGCCCCCCCGCTACCGGGATGTGAAAAGAATTCAAATTCCTGAGATTGTCCTTGAGAGTGGCGCTCGGATAAAGATCATCTGTGGTGAAGTAAATGGCGTTGCGGGGGCGGTAGGTGACATCATTATCGATCCGGAATACCTGGATGTGTTTTTGCCGGCTGATAGCACCTTTACCTATCCTCTCAAACGCAGCCACACGGCCTTTGCTTATGTGGTCGAAGGAGCGGGGTTTTTTGATCAGGAGCGCGACTCCTTTGCCCACGAGGTGATCGGACAGAACTACTTCGACTTCACCCGCCAGTGCTTGTGTGATGCTGAAACCCTGATCACCTTCGGCGAAGGCGATGCTGTAGCGATTACCACGGAAGAGCGGCCACTGAGATTTCTACTAGTTTCGGGCAAGCCGATCGGCGAACCAGTGGCCTGGTACGGCCCCATCGTAATGAACACCCAGGAGCAGCTGCGAACAGCCTTTGAGGAGTATCGCAACGGGACGTTTATCAAGCATCGCGTAGACTAGATGCGGGTACGGTAGCGAAAACACCCAAAACACTGATTCCACAAAAAAGTTGCCGACCTGTTCATCGCGGAGTCCGGGTTCGCTACAGAGCTGAACATGGGGGATTTTTGACGTGAAGGAATTTTGCTTTGTTGAACAAGGGGATTTTTAGACCGCCGACTCTGCGCTCTGGGTATGACCGAGAAAAGGAAAGGCATGCGACCTGGCTGGAACTCTTCTACGATCTTGTTTTTGTAGGTGCGGTCTCGCAATTAGCCTCAAGTCTGAATGAAGACTACTCACCTCTCGGAGTTCTGAAGTTTTCGGCTTTGTTTGTGCCTGTTTGGTGGGCCTGGGCAGGGCATACTTTCTACCTCACTCGGTTCGATTCGGACGATTTGGGACGACGTTTCTTGACCATGATACAAATTGTTGCGGTGGCGTCCCTTGCTGTGCATGCACCTGAAGCTCTCGGCAAGACCTCCGAAGGATTTGCTCTCTCTTACGCAGCCGTGAGATTCATGCTCGTCACGGAGTATTTGCGCGCGGGCAGACACATTCCTCATGTGCGGGTGCTGACGAACCGCTACTGCCTTGGTTTTGGTCTTGCCGCATCGTTATGGGCTCTTTCGGCACTCGTTACCACTCCATGGCGTTTCTGGCTTTGGGGCCTTGCAGTTATCGTTGATTTTCTGGCTCCTCTTACTGCCGGAGAACTCCATGCCAGATTTCCTCCTCATCTCATGCACCTCCCCGAAAGATTCGGCCTGTTCACGATTATTGTCATCGGAGAGGCAGTCGTAAGCGTCGTCATGGGCGTCGGCAAGCACGGGCTAGATTTTGTTTCGGGGATGGCGGGGATCATGGGGCTAGTAATGGCCTACTCGCTCTGGTGGGGATATTTCGAGGGTGCGAAGGGAGCCGCCACTCTCACCTTACTTTCCCAAGGTAACGTTTACAGATACCAATTGTGGCTGTATTCCCATATTCCGCTAGTTCTTGGCATTACCAGCACGGCCGTTGGAGTTAAGCAGCTGATTGCCCTCAGCACCTGGCAAACTCTGTCCATGCCAGAGGGATGGGTTCTATCTTGCTCGGTAGGCATTAGCGTCGTTGCCCTGAGCTTAATCCTGTTGGCGACAAACCCTGTCAAGCCGACTACGCACTTTCCCCGCGTACTGACTCTATATGCCATCATTGCAGTTCTCGGTATGAGTACAGGGGCTTTGAGTGATACGTTACCCGGTGTGGCTATTTTAGCGATTCTGACAAGTCTTTGTTTTATTCAAATCCTTGTGTCAATTTGCATAAGACCCTTTCCAAGTGAGGACTGAACTAAGTTCCTATCTCACCGTACCTTTGAGGGGGAGAACGAAACAGTCCACATATTGACGGCTCCAGAACCTTGAAAGCAAAAATTGTCAGTTGGCGATATGGTTTTTGAATCACGCATTTTTGGTGACTGCTTTATTTATTTTCCAAGGCAGGTATCTTCATCTATACTGGCCAGAGTGCATGAAGCGCTGTGCCCTTAGCTGGGGCTGACTCAATATAAAATCTCCCCCCAGTTGCTTCCACTCTCTCTCTCATTCCTGCCAACCCGAGACTTCCTCCTGCCTTTTCCTCGGCGACTGAGGTTAGGTCAAATCCCCCTCCGTCATCTTGAATTGCCAACTCAATGGAATCTTCGTTCTTTACCACCGAAAGCTCTACCCTCTCGGCCCCACTGTGCTTAGCCACGTTGTTAAGAGCCTCCTGGACCATTCGAAAGATTGTGATCCTGAGATAATCAGGGATCTCTTCTTCCTCGATGCCCGTTTTGAGAGCAAGCTGGAGGTTCGAATGCACGTTCTGGAACTCTCGGCAGAACCACTCCAGGGTCGCAAGAAGCCCAAGATTGTCGAGCATTGGTGGCCTAAGGCCCATGTAGATCGACCGTGTCTCTTCGATGGAGCGTTGTAGGGTGGGGACGAAGCGCTCCAGTAGTTTAAAAGCTCCAACCAGGTCTCCTGTGCCTTTCTTGACCAAGACCGTCTCGATGCCATATTTTAGGGCAGCAAGAGTCTGCCCAATGCTGTCGTGGAGTTCACCGGCAATTCTTCTCCTCTCCTCTTCCTGGGCTGCGATGAGCTTCGAAGGAAATGATCGCAGCTGACGATTCGCCCTCTCAAGCGCGGCCGTTCGCTCACGAACGCGAATCTCCAGTTCATCTCTGGACCGAAGAAGCTCCTCCTCCATCTGCTTGCGATCGGTGATGTCGGTTACCATGGAGAAGGAGCCTTTGAATCTCCCATCCTCATCATCGACCAAGGGAGCTACCGAGAGCATAACCCACACCGTTCTTCCGTCTTTGTGCCGATATCGTCGTTCGTAGCAGTCACTGATGCCCGTCCGCCTAGCACGCATCTTTTCTCGGAGGTCAAGCAGGTCTTCTTCAAACATGAACCAATGGACGGGTCGCCCGACCATCTCGGACTCATCGTAGCCGATCATCTCGACCATGCGCCTGTTAACAAAGGTGGTTTCGAAATTTTCATCTAGCGACCAGATGCCTGCATTGGCAGTCTCTACGATGCGACGGTATTTTGCTTCACTATCCCACGGCACCTTCTGCGGTTCCTTGCGCTCGGTGATGTTCTTCTCCGATTCAGCAAGCCTCTGACGTAATTCACGCAATTCAGCTATGAGCTGCTCTTTGGTTTTGTTTTCATCCTGCATTTCCGGCTCCTCGGAAGTTCTGATGAATCTGTGAAGTAAAGGCCGGCAGAGAATATCCAGCGAAGCGACAGTCTGGGATTGGTGGATCAACGAGCACCCGAGTTGCGCTTTAAACCCATTATTCTTACCACACCTGACACGGTGAGATGAAGACGGTTATCATTGTGACTAAGAGTTCAAGATAACTTAACAGCTCCAACATCTTGAAAGGGCGGACCATTCGGCTGGATTCCACAGCGGTAGAAACCGACATCCATTATCCGACAGATTCGAGTCTTCTGGAGGATGGGGTTCGGGTCATCACCAGGCTGCTGATCGCAGGCAAGGGGTATAGTCCAACCCCCGCTTATTGCTTTGCAGATCACCGGCGGGTGGTTAAGAAGCGGGCCCTGAAGATTCTCAACAGCAAGAAGGAAAGCGTCCGGAAGCAGTGCTACCGAGACCTTCTTGAGATCGCTGGGCGGGTTCGGGGATAGGCAACAGAAGCTATCAGGGTTCTTGTGGGGGCTTTGCCTCTCAGGAAAACCTCCGGGAAGCCAAGGAGAAAGGGGTCAGCGATGTTTCCTTTTCCAAACGTCGAGGAATCCCGGTCTTGGAAATGGTCAGGAGCAGCTGGGTCTAAAAGAAGCTCTGGAACTTCCGCGCCGGCATCGAAGCCAACATTTCCGTACTCAAGCGCGCTTTCGGGCTGACCCGGTGCACATGGTCCGGCTGGGCCGGATTCAAGCAATATGTGCGCAGCGCCATCGTATCGTACAACTTGCTGACGTTGGCGAGGCTGAAAATAGCAGCCACTGACTAGAGGCAACGGTGAGCTTGGCTTACCGATATCGAGGGAGTGATATGTCCAAAAATCATGAAAAAATGCCAAAATCATAGATCAACCCTTAAATCACCGGATCATCGATGGCCTTCTGACCTCTGGTGCTCCCGGCCAAGCTCTTACGTCAGGTCAACGAATATAAAACATGGGGTTTCCGGATGGACACTAGCTCTATGATCACTCCGGCAAAGAACGGGATCTTGCCGCCATCACATCCGACGAAATTCTGTCGTTCTTGAGCAAAATCACAGAGGGCGGGAAACAACAAACCAAACACGGCCGTTATTCCGACCTCAAGGCGTTCTTCAATTTGATCAAGACCAATAACGATGTTGTGGTCGTGTTCATTCGCCGAAAGGAAGTTCTAAGCGCCTGGCTTTTCAAGGGAGAGGTGAAAAAACTGGGACGATACCGATTCGATACGAAATCCACATGTAGGTCCGTATGACGCTCTGACAACGTCATCAGTCTTGCCTGAGGGCAGTGGTCGTGGTAATTCTTAGTCTCAAGAAGCTTCGATCAGGAGAATAACATGGCCTTCTCCGCACACAGATCATCGAAAATTTTGAAGGTTTGCCAGACTCGGAAAAGCAGAGAGTTGCCTATGAAATTCTTCGCCGCAGCGTTTATCTCGATGTCCCTCCCCTGACAGTGGAAGGAGAGCTCCATGAAAGAGAGAATGCGCGTTATGACCGCTAAGCCATTAAACGCCGAAACCCCTACCGAGTATCTTCGGTCATGGATCACCCCTAACGCCTTGTTTTTTGACAGGAACCAGGGAACCATACCACCCAGGCGCGTTTCGCTTGGAAAATGGAGACTCACCATCACGGGGGAGGTGGAGACGCCTCTGACGTTCAGGTTCGATGAAATCCGGCGCATGCCCAAGGCCATCGTCTCCAATACCCTGGAGTGCTCCGGGAATGGGCGTTCCCTCCTAGGGGAAAAGGCATCCGGAAACCCCTGGACTATCGGCGGTGTGGGTAACGCCGTGTATGGCGGAGTCTGGCTCAGGGAACTTCTGGAAAAAGCCGGTTTGACCCCTGCAGCCGGACATATTGCCTTTGAGGGGCTGGATGAGCCGCTCGGTTCATCGGGAGTCAAATTCATCCGCAGCATTCCTCTGCGGAAAGCGCTCTCCTCCACTCTGCTTGCCTATGAAATGAACGGTGAACCGCTGCCCCTGAAACATGGTTATCCTCTGCGGGCGCTCGCTCTGGGATGGACCGGCGCTAACTGCGTCAAATGGCTCACTCGGATTTCTGTTTTGTCACTTCCACATGAGGGGTTCTTCATGGACAGTGTCTACCGCATCTTTCAGAAAGGAGAGGACCCCAAGACGGGAGAGGTTGTCACGAGCCTCAAGCTTAAGGCCATCATTACCCAGCCGGTCTCTGGCGAGGCGCTTCCAGCCGGGACCGTCGTGATCCTTGGTGCTGCCTATGCCGGCGAGTCCGAGGTTGAACGGGTCGACCTATCTCTCGACGGAGGAACCACCTGGAGCCCCGCCGACTTTATCGGCCCCCATGAGCCCTATTCATGGCGGCAGTGGCAGTACGTCTGGAAAGCCATCGAGCAGGGCGAGCATACGCTCATGGCGCGTGCCACCGATGCGGACGGGAACCCGCAGCCCCCGCATGCGCAATGGAATGTCCTCGGCTACGGTAATAACGGCGTTTACGAACATGCCGTGAAGGTGAACATCATCTGAAGGCCATGCAGCCCGTTTTGCCTGGAAAAGGGTCTTGAGTCGAGAGTGCTCAGAGAAGGCTTCAAAGCCCGGGTCGGCGACGCTAGCAGAAGTTGCAGTTCCTGGTAGCCTGCGGGTTTAAACGCAGCTGAAAAGCCTGTCAGGATTTGACGCGCTTCCAGGGTGCCCGCTCGCCGAATAAAAGGAAATAAATGCCCGCAATCGTCGAGCGGAAGTCGCCGTTCGGCTTGAATTAGGCAAACGCTAGATTTCGCAAATGCCATGGATCGAGTCACACGCTTGGTGATAGAGGCCGGTGATCCAATCCGCCGAGCGCAGATCGGCCGGCAACCCTGTCTGTCCTGCAGGCAGGGCTCCCTGCTCCGCGAGGCGTCGCAGCAGACGATGGATGGTCGTAATATAGGTGGCATGGCTCCAGGTGAGGGGAGAAACAGAAATGGGTTCACCGGTGATCGGATTGAGCTGTTCTGCAAGAACCCCGGAGGGTAGCGCCTGTTCGGCGACTCGCGAGACCAACTTGAGCGCCTCGGTGAGATCTGCATCACCAAGGCCCCTCTCCAGGAAGTAGTCAGCCAGCCACAGGGTACAGATAAACCACGGATTGCCGGGTAACTCTTCGCTGGTGCGGTGGTAGGGATCGTTCTCATAGCGAGCCATACCTCCCCATGGGGTCCGGACCCAAAGTCTTTCCTCCAAGGCTGTCATGGTTGCCATGACCCGCGGATCATCGGCGCGGTAGAGACCAAAGGCGAAAAGCCCCCAGAGGCTGGAATCGCAAGCAGCATCAATTTCCCAGCTGCCTTGCGCGTCGCGATGGATCATGCGGCAAAAGCGCTGTAAGTCCTCTTGCCACAGATGACGCGAGGCAGCATCCCTGATTTCTGAAGCGATTTTTTGATAATGAGCCGCGCGATCATCTTCCCCGAAAACCTTGCAGAACAGGGAAGCCGCGGTCAGCCCTCCAAAAACAGCACCTACTGTGAAGCTCAAGATACCCCTGCGTTCCTCCCATAGATCGTAACAAGGGGACGGTAGCCCCGTCTGAGGGTCGCGATAGCGGCACATGAAGTCGGCTGCCTTCTTGACCAGAGGCCGGTAGAGCCCCTTGATCAGATCCAAGTCCCGGTACAATGCAAAGTGCTGCCAGAGAGCCCAGAGCACCAATGCTGTGGAATCCTCCTGGATCGGCAACTGCGCTTCTCCTTCGTGATACCAGGGATGCCAGGACGAAGCCAGGGTCCCATCGGGATTGAACTTGTGCAGGAGGCACCCTTCCGGTTGGAGGAGTTGAGCGATGAACCGGAAAAAATTGCGGGAAGCCGCAGGATGACCGGAAAGGTCCAGAGCGTGGGCTACCAGGGCGCCGTCCCGAGGCCATACGTAGGAGTACGTATCCCGATTGTAATGAACGACATCCGAGTCATTGGCGGCGAGAATGCCCCCCTGCCAATCGATCTGACTCCTCACGATGATCAGGCTGCGGCGATAGAGTTCCCCGACTTTTTCGGGCAAGCCTTGCAGGGGCGGTGATTCCTTGCGGACCCACAGGCGCCAATAATCCTCGGTCCGTTTCATCAACTGCCGCGGATGCTTGTGCTTCAGGAGGGAATTGAGGCGCTCCACTTCGTACCAAGTGGAGCCAGCAGCGATCCAAAAGTAAGCTTTCCCCCGGGACCTCGATTCCACCGTCATGTGTACGGCGATCACTGAATCCACTGACCCCTGGGCCATGGGATTCCCCGACAGTAATCCGTCTTCCGCATCTCGGAAGGTGCCTTCCTTACCTGCCATGCCCGTCTGTCCGACGGCGTATTGGCTCAACCCCGGGGAATCAGTGCTGAGACCGCTTGCAAGCAGATAGCGTCCCCCTTTATAATGAATGACGGCTTCCGTTTTCGGATCGTACCCTGCGGTATCGCCAATGTCATTTCCGGAAATACCGAAATCCAGACTAAAGAAAAGACGGACCTCCCGTTTGTGGGGAG
The DNA here is from genome assembly GCA_963783775.1 of uncultured delta proteobacterium. Taxonomy (GTDB): domain Bacteria; phylum Desulfobacterota; class Syntrophobacteria; order Syntrophobacterales; family Syntrophobacteraceae; genus JADGQM01. Next base: position 22,337 of record CAWAOR010000005.1, read on the forward strand.
CCAGGTTCTCCACACGGACTTCTTTCACATAGATATCTTCGTGGAAATCCACCGCATCATGGCAATTCAAAACGATCTGGAGTCCGGGATGATGAAGAGTCACCTCTGTAACCATGGTGTCTTCGAGGTAGCCCGAATGCTTTTGCCAATCCGGCCCGATCCAGGAGAATTGCTGGTCAACCCAGATGCCCAGGCGGCAGAACCGGCCAAAAACATGATTCTCCTGGCCAACATGCGGGTAGAACAACTCCCTCAGGCAGTACTCTCGATCGAAACAGATCAGGAGCCTGCCGTTACCGACCGGTATGTCTCTGGGCATGATGATTTATCCTGGGTCAAACATTGCAGCAAAAAATCAACACCTCATGCTTTGTAGCTCATAAAAGCGATGTCATGCAACGGCAATTTCTCTGAAATCCGCGCCGTCGAACGCTTCGCAAACAGGACAATCGAGACTGGGCCATTGCCGTCCGAGATGATTATCATACTTGGATGAAGGTGCTCGGGGTCTAAAGGGGTGCGAGATTCGTCCAGTTGCTGTCCTGAAAATAAAAGGGGGGCACCGAAGGAGTTCAATAATGGAAACAACGGGAAAAAGGTTCCCAGCGCCAAGGTCCAAATGCAACGATGTGAACGCCCTGATGTTACTGGCGCTTTTGAGTTTACTCTTGGCGGGGAGCGATGCCATGGCCACTCCGGAAGCCCAATTCACCGTTATCGAGAAAGAAAAGGACTTCGAGCTCCGACGTTACGAACCCCAGATTGTTGCCCAAACCACGGTCGAAGGAGATTTCACAGATGTTGGCAACAAGGGCTTTCGCCGTCTCTTCGATTACATCAATGGGAACAATCGGAAGAAGGTCTCCATCCCGATGACCGCGCCGGTACTCGAGGAAATTGCTTCGGAGAAAATTTCGATGACCGCACCCGTCAACCAGGAAAGAGAAAACGGGAAGTGGGTTATTGGCTTTGTTATGCCACCAGATCATTCGCTCGAAACCCTTCCTGAACCGCTCGATCCGAGTGTGAGTTTGAAAACCGTTCCAAGCCGTCTCGTGGCTGCTCTTAAGTATTCGGGGACTTGGAGCAGAAATCGCTACGACGAGAAACAAGCCCTGCTGGAGACGATGGTGCGGGCACGTGGCCTGATACCTGTAGGGGAGCCTGTTTTTGCCAGGTATAATGCGCCCTGGACGCCCTGGTTTCTTCGCCGCAATGAAGTTCTAATCCCGGTTGAAAGGTCCGCACGCTGAGCATCCCTCATCCTGACATCACAGATATCTTGTGCCACGCCAAGGTGGGGCTAAGGTTGTGAGTTCCTGAAATGCGGCAGTCAAACAAAAAAAGCCGCTTCCTGATCCAGAAGCCAGATCACCTCTCCGTGAAAAGGCTTGATCCTCGCTGCCGGCAGTTCGGGTCGGGTGCCTTCGAACAAGGCTTTTACCGTTTCTGCTTTTTCCTTTCCTGCCACCAGAAAGACGATTTGTCGTGCCCGATTCAAAACCGGGTAGGTCAGGGTGACCCGGCCAACGTTGGGAGTGCCCCCTTTGACGGCTACCACCAAGCTGCTCTCTTCGTGCAGAGCGCTTGAGCCGGGAAAGAGGGAAGCCGTGTGTCCGTCTTTTCCCATCCCGAGGAAAATGAGATCAAATATTGGGAATTCATCTCCTTCCAGCTGAAAAAACCGGGTCAACTCCAATTGGTACTCTTCAGCCGCTTCTTCGGGAGGAAAGTCTCCCCTTACGAAATGAATGTTCTCGCGTGGAAGGGGAAGATACTGCAGCAAGTCTCTCCAGGCCTTACCCAGGTTACTTTCAGGGTCGCTTGCGGGAACACAGCGTTCATCAACCCAGAACAGATGGGTGCGCTCCCAGGGAACTTCCATCAGCACTGGAGGACTGGCGAGCAGCCGATGCATCGCGTGCGGTGTTGAACCTCCCGAGAGCGCCACCACAAAGCGTCCCCTTTGGTCAACATGGGCTCTGGCGGCAGTTTTGAATAATTCCGCCGCCCTGAAGGCCAGGTCATCGGTGTCTGCGGCAATGATCGTTTGCGTTTTCGGCATGTGACAACCTCGTTGTCTTCTGCTTCCCGGCAGTTCAAAACCCCACTCAGCGGCCCCGTGGGCGGTCATTCCCGGGACCGTTACCAAGAGCTGCAGAGAGAGCCGGCATTTTCAGCTCACGATCTTCGCAGCTCAAGCGCTGCGTCCGGTCCCCAACTGCCCGCCTGGTAGGGAAACAACATTTGTTGCCGGCTGCCGCACGATTCACATTTTGTCAGGATGGGCGAAAGAAATGACCAGCCCAACTCCACCGCATCCTGCCTCAAGAAAAGCATCTGATCCCCGCGGATGGTATCGATCAGGACTTTTTCGTAGGCATCCAGCGTTGGTCCGGTGTAGCTCTGTCGATAACGGAAATCCATGGTGACCGGTCGTAACCGCAGCATGGCGCCGGGGTTCTTCGTCTGGAAGGTCAGACTGATGTTTTCCTCGGGATAGATACCTAGAGTGAGACGGTTCTCGCCGATCTCTTCCCCAAAAACATTGCGGAAGATGGAGTGTGGGACTTCCCTGAACTGGATGCTGATTTCCGAGAGCTTCTCGGCAAGCCTTTTCCCTGAGGTCAGGAGGAAGGGTACGCCCTGCCAGCGCCAGTTGTCGACAAAGACTCTCATCGAAGCGAAAGTCGGAGTGAGGGAGTTGGGCCCAACACCAGGCTCTTCCCGATATCCTGGAAGCTGCTTACCGTTGCTGATCCCTGGTCCGTACTGCCCGGAAACCAGGTGATCGTAAATGCTGTCCACGGGAAAAGGCCTCAGCGCCTTGAACACCTTGGCCTTTTCGTCCCGTACCCACTCGGTTTCAAAGCGGGGAGGCGCCTCCATGGCGGTCAGGGCAAGCAGCTGCAGCATGTGGTTCTGAAACATATCTCGCAGAACTCCGGCCTCGTCATAGTATCCGGCTCGGTTCTCCACCCCCAGGGTTTCCGCAGCGGTGATGGCCACTGACTTGATGTATCTCCGGTTCCAGATCGGTTCAAAAATGGAATTGGCAAAGCGAAAGATCAGTATATTCTGCACGGTCTCTTTGGCAAGGTAGTGATCAATTCGGTAGATCTGATGCTCTTTAAAGCATTCACGAAGAGCCCGATCCAGGGCGATGGCCGTTTCCAGGTCCCGACCAAAAGGTTTTTCCACCACAAGGCGCGACCATCCGCGGTCGTTCTGCCCTTCTCCGGCCATGCCTGCCTTGCCAAGGTGACGAGCGACGGTTTCATAAAGCATCGGGGGAATGGCGAGATAGAAGATCCGGTTTCCCCCGGTTTCCCTCTCGCCGTCCAGCTTATTCAAATACCCGGCGAGTTTGACAAAAGAGGTGATATCGCCATAATCAACAGACAGATAGTGAAGCAACGAGGCAAAGTCATTCCATTGGGAGCGCTTTGAAGGTTCATCGAGTGCGAGGGGCTCTTTGAGCTTTGCCCGAAATTCCTCATGGTCCATCGCAGTTCGGGCGCATCCGACAATCCGGAAAGGATCAGGCAACCCGCCGTTCCGGTATAGGTTGAAAAGTGCCGGGATGAGCTTTCTCGCGGCCAGATCCCCGGAAGCTCCAAAGATAACGATGGTGCATGGGTCCAGGGGCTGAGGAGTGACGCACTGGAGCGGAGCAATCCCGAGGTCCGCAACGTCGCACCCCGCCACCACCGGTTGGGGCTTTTCTGTGGGCTCGCATGCCATTGGAGCCAACATCTATTGATTTCATGAGACCCCTACTTTTCTGCGTCTTCCCCGGGAAGAGCCACCGAATGCCCCCCAAATTCCCGGCGAAGTGCCGCAATCAATCGATCAGCAAAAGGATCGCCAAGTCGGGAGCGAAATCGCTGAAAGAGCGAAAGCGCCGTCACCGGTACCCCTGCCTCCACCGCCTGTTGAACGATCCAGCGCCCTTCCCCGGAGTCCTCCACACAACCGGTGATTGCATCCAGCTTTGGGTCTTCTCTGAAGGCATCTTCGGCGAGTTCCAGCAGCCACGACCGGACAACGCTTCCACGGTTCCAGAGGTGGGCAATGCCCCTGTAGTTCAGGGCTGCCGCATGTTGCTTTAGACCCCTCTTCTAGAGTAGCTCTGCCTTGAGTGGTTGTCAAAGCGGTCGTGGATCTTCTTGCCCTGCTTCGGTTTGGGTTGAGCGGCGAGTGCTGCTTTCACGGAAGGCAGGTAAAAATGAAATTTTGCCACTCGCCGATTCCACCTGACGTGAAGATGATCCATCCTCGCCTGACTTGAAATGGCAAGGACGTGAGCTTACCATCTAATTGGAACCAGATTCAGATTGAACCTGAATGAAAAAATCCTCATCCTCCAGACCGGATGCCGGCTTGACTTTGTCTCGAAGATGATCTGAAGATCGAAACCGATCCGATGACATCGCCGAGTTAACAGAGGAGAGACGGGGAAAGATGGACCACGAATTGGCCGCTGCCCCCTCACGCCAAGTGTTGCATGCAACACCCAAATCGTGCAACGTTTCTGTTGCATGCAACACTTATTTCTTGCCCGGCTATGGGCCAGGACACTACCCTTCCAGACTTAAGTTATTATTATTCCATCACAATACGAATTAAATGACATTCTTATACTTTTCGGCACAGAATTTGATCTATGATCGTCAGCCCAACGCATTACGTGACACTCACCAGTCCCGACAGGTGAGCGGTGGTTGGCGATTCTGAAGAAGAGCCGGGGAATGTCCGATTGCTTCGAAAAGAGGGAGGCCTCCCACCTGGAGTTTGGATGAAGGCGAATATTCTCATTATAGTTTTTGCCTGCACGGCGTCGGTTACCTCGTTAAGCCACTAAGAGATGGAGATCTAATTAATTCCGTAAAGGAGGCATTACAGCAATAAGGAAAAAAGTGTTTCGTTGCCACCATGGTTTATGATAAATTGCATAGTCTTCAAAAACGGTATTAGGGATGGAGATGTTTGGTCTGAGGAGCGATTGTTGAACCGGTCATTCTGGAGGGTCGGCAATTGAGGGGAGTGGATCACTTACAAAGCAAACTTATGAGGAGGTGTACTATGAAAAGATTTGGGCTTGTGTTGTTGGTTTTCTTCTTTGCTGTATCTTTGGGTGGTTGCTCGTGTTTGCAGAAGCAAGCGACGGCTGAGACCCCTCCTCCTGCGAAGGTAGTGAAGGCGCCTGAGCCAGTCAAGCCGGCTCCTCCTCCTCCTCCGGCGCCGAAAAAGGACCGCAATTAAACCACCACAGGAGCCCTGCCCCGCTGCTTACTGAAACGCGAGGCAGGGCTGCTTACGATTATTGCTTGACGAGAGAAACATGCCGCTTCGACACGGGCAAGCATATGGCGCGAAGAGAAAGAAGATTGGGCTGTGCCTTTCGGTGCCATTGCGAGGCATAAAGCGCTCAGGAACTGTACGCTCGCTCGCGACGATCATCACCAAAGGACTTTGTCTTGGCCTGCTGGCCGTCAGTTTTACCCCCCACCAAGTTGCCGCTGCGGACAACGCTGCGCAATGGTCCAACACGAGCCTCTCGTTGTCTGGGCATGAAGTTGCAGCAGTTCCCTTAACTATTGAGACGCAACCCGTGGTGGCACCTCATCCCAAACGGGCGAACTTCGAACGGGAGCATAAGTCCCGGCACGCCCAGCACGTGGCAGACTGGGTTGTCGATTCAGGTGACAATCGCGGCATGCCATTCGTGATTGTCGACAAGATGGACGCCAAAGTCTTTGTATTCGATGCCGACGGGCGACTTCGTGGCGCCGCCCCAGCCCTGCTCGGGCGTGGCGCGGGGTGATGACGCCGTCCCCGGTATCGGTGACCGGAAGTTGTCGGACATTCGCCCCGAGGAGCGCACCACACCGGCGGGCCGCTTCGTGGCCTCGCTGGGCTACAATTTCTACGGAAAGGACATCCTCTGGGTGGACTACGACGGCGCCGTTTCCCTGCATCGGGTGATTACGACCAACCCCACGGAGCGCCGCGTGCAACGGTTGGCCACTCCAACGCCGCTCGACAACCGTATTTCCTATGGTTGCATCAATGTTCCAGAGAAGTTCTACAATGACGTCGTGAACCCGGTTTTTACCGCGACGTATGGCATCGTTTATGTGCTCCCGGAAACCCGGTCGAACAGAGAAACCTTCGCGTTGTATTATGACGTCGAGTGAGGTTGGGGAACAGGCACAACTGGGGACCTCGACGAGGGAACAAGGGCAGGCCGCCACAGGGCTCTCGACCTTAAGGAAAACCCGAAGGGAGTGTGGCAGAACACCAGAAGCCGTCCAGGCGGTCAGTCGAGCCAGAGGTAATCGGCGTCTTGAACCGTGGTGGAGTCCCGTTCGGATCTGCCCGAAAGCTCCGGTAGTATGACACGATAGGCATAGTCGGAGAGCGCTTCGAGCTGCTTCGGGATGCCCGGTTTCCACGCATGGCCGTTTCCGGCGAGGATGACGACCGTCCGGTGGGGGTGGCTCCTGAGGTATTGAACGGTGTGCCAGGCCATGGCGGTATCCCAAAGGAGCTGTGCTTCGCAGAAGTTGTTGAAGTTCATCGTGTGGTGACCGTGAAGGTCCACGGCACGCTGGATGAATTTCCTGTAATGCTCATCAACGGCGCAGCTCACCGGCGGCAGCTCCTTTTTCTGCTTTTCGTTGAGAGACGCGAAGCCTCCTTCTGCCACCTGCCGGCTGAGTTCCCGTGAGATGTTGAGTCCGATGAGGGGTATCTTCTTTTCGCGGGCAAAATGGAAAAGGTCTGCATAGAGCGGCCACGGAGCGCTCCAGTTGTCATAATAGGCCCTGATGAAGGCCGTTTCGGAGAGGGTCCCCTGCACCCATTTATCCAACATCTCCTGGCTCTCCCTGCGAAACATCTCCATACCGACTGCCAGCGGGAGACCGGCCTCGTGAAGAGCCTTGATCACTTCCAGCTGGATCTCATGGTGCCTTTTTTCGCTGTGCACTTCTCCTACCAGAACCGCCTTGACCGACTTCCAATCGGAAATGGCTTCCTGGAGGGTGATGGCCTTCCGGTCAGAGAGTCTTAAGAGAACCTGGTCTGCCGCCCCAGAAGGAGGCGAGTACCGGAAGAAACCGCTTACCAGAACCAGAAGAACAATTACGGAAACGAGTATCGCCGTTGGCTTCATGGTTGGATCACTCCTCGGGCAAAAAGTGGTGGATCAAAGGGGAGCTTGTTGCCGGCCAGACTTTCTTGACCGTCACGTTACCTTCCTGAAAAACCAGGGCGCTGTAGGAACCGTAGTGGGGGATTTTCCTTGCCAATGGGACGGCGGCCTCGTGTGAGAAGGCGAGAAAAAGCCCCGCGTTCCTGTTGCTGTCCACGCCGGACCTGAGGGTGATAAAAGCGCCGTCGGTCGGGGCCCGATAGACTTTTTCATCCAGCATGAAATGGTCCCGCGTGACGGTCACATTTTCGGGAAGGGCGTCGAGTAATTGTCTGGACTGGGGAAAGCCGAACAGGAGGAGGTCTTTCCCTTGCAGTTGAGAGGGGAGGATCTCGTTTTCCTGGAGAATGGGGATGCCGGGTCGGCCAAGGCCGGCGAGGAGCACACGGGCAGCCCGCTCCAGCATTTCCCTGTGACCGCTGGCCATGACCGCGACGAGAGCATCGGAGCCCTTGATGGTGTTGATATCAGGTGGCATCTCTTCAGGATGAAGGCGCCGGAAAAGATCCACCTCGGGGTCCACCACGAGCCGCTTGGGACGAGATCCCGCTTCAAAGGAAAAGGTGGTCTCCCTGTCCTTGATGGGGATCGATGCGTGGATCTCACCGTTTTCGGTCTCCAGTCGCAGGGGGACGCGCATCTCGTACAGCGGCGCCTCCTGCGTGAGGGACCCACGGATCTTCCAGGCTTTTCCGTCCTTTACCGTTTCTATTCCGCCGAGCCTCAGAGTCGGGGCTCCAAGGCGATCAACCCACTGCCTGAAAGAGGCCTGAAAGTCCGTCCGGCTCCGAGCAGCAAAAGCATCGGCAAAGTCACTCCAGGTTGTCTCCTGAAACAACCGCTTGCGGTAAACGTCTTGCAGAGCCAGCCAGAATCCGTCATCCCCCGTAAGCTTTCGGGCCATGTGAAAGAGCATGGCCCCCTTTCCATAGCCGACAGCCCTCGATGCCGGGCTGTTTCGCCCCGTGAATTCGCTGAGGGGGAAGTCCTCTCGAGGAGAGACAAGAGTCGCGTAGTTCCGCAGGATTCTGGCGCGGTATTCCCTTGCCTCCCCAGGGGATGCCCCTTCCTGGTACAGATGATCGGCCACATAGGTCGTGAGCCCTTCAGACCAGTTCCCCTTTCCATAGTCGACAAAGACGCCGTTTCCCCACCAGGAGTGGGCTACCTCGTGGCCCAGGCTGGTATCGACGATAAACGGCAGTCGGATGACCCGGCTTCCCAAAAGGGTATAGGAAGGGAAGCCGTATCCGGTGGGGAGAAAATTCTCCACCACGGCGAACTTGGAGAACGGATAGGGACCGAAAAGATCCTGATAGAGAGTGATATAACGGTCCACCGCGTTGAGGTATGGTTCCGCCAGTGGCTCCGAGCCGGGGAAGTGGTAAAAGAAGGAGGGGATCTTTCCTGCATGACCCGCCTTCACCACGTAGGGTCCGCCCGAAAGGGAAACGCCACGCACGGGCTGCTCGATCTCCCAAACGAAAATCAGGCGATCGCCATCAGCCTTCCTCTCCTTGAGGGTGCCAGCGGTGACCACTTCCATCCCCTTGGGGGTGTCTACCTGAATGCGGTAGGTGGCAGCGCTTCCGGGAACCCTCGGGTACCATCCGGAAGCATCCATGAGGAGCAATCCTGGTGTCGAAATCACGCCGGCCACCCCGTACGTCGGATCCTCAGAGTAGAGGGGCTCCTGGGGAATGGTGTCCTGAAAAGCCGCTGCGTAATGAATGGCGACCCTCTGGTGTTCCTGGTGCGTTATAGCATTCTGAGGGATCTGGAGAAGTCCTCTTTCGAATTGGTACGGTAAAGGCCTTCCCGCGTGGGTCACTGAATGGACTCGGGCATCAGGATGGAGCGTGAAGGTGAGAGGTTTCGTCCCATGGTTTCGCAACGTGACGTTGTCCGAACCCTCAAGGGTCTGGGACGCTGTCTCGATGCGGACCGCCAGGTCGTGGTGGAAAAGTGCCGTGGGCTCCCCCCAAGCTTCCGTGGAAATTGGCAGGATCAGTTGGCTGAAAAGAAGCAGCCCCAAGCTGCAACACAATAAACCCATGATTTCCTCCCCCTGCATCATCTGTTATTGCTTCACGGGGACTTGCCTTTCCAGGACGGGATGCAATAATCCCTGACTCAAGCAACAACACGGCAACCCCATTCACACCGCCTACGGGAAGATAAGCATGAGAAGATCCCCTGGGAAATACCCGTCGAATCCGAATGAAAGACTTTGTGGGGTTGTTCTTCACCCGGTCACTTGGTATTCTGTAAGATGACTTTAGCTTGACCGTCAAACGCATTCTGGATGACCTGATTGCATCGAATTCGAAACGAGGAAAGGAACAACCTATGGATATGAAGGAACTGAAGGAATATTTCGAAAAAGCGTCGGGACACGGTGTTCTCGCCACTGCCAGTGGGCACGGGCTTGTGAATCAAGCTGTTTTTGCGCGTCCCCATTTCATGGAGGATGGAACCGTCGCGTTCATCATGCCGCATAAGCTCACGCATCAGAATCTCCAGGAGAATCCGCATGCCGCGTATCTCTTTATGAAGGGAGGTCCCGGCTACCAGGGGAAGAGGGTCTACATGACAAAAGTGAGAGAAGAGCAGGACACGGAACTGCTCTATGCTATGCGCCGTCGGACTTATCCCTCGGAGAAGGACAAACAGGACGGACCAAGGTTCCTGGTGTTTTTCCGCGTGGACATGACGCTGCCTCTCATCGGTGCCGGCAGTCCTGCTGTTTGAGCATGCATGCCTCAATGGAGACCAGCTTGCTGTGGCATTATCAATTTGTCTTGTGTTCTCCCGAGACGGCCTCGCCGAGACCAACGGGCGGCTGTCAGCATCCCGGTTCTCCGGGGTGGCCACAGCAATTCTGTAGGCTCGTCAACTTTTTCCAGTTGTTGCGGAGCAACAGTAGAATCTTTTGACTCCAGGGCTGCGGCCCCTGCAAGTTGGCCACAAAGGCCCGGGGACTGGGGAGGGTTCTCTTTTCCTGACACATGGGCTTTACCCTTCTTGGGAGTTTCCGGTTAACAGGTTTGAAACGGACTGGCGCTGAATCTGCATGATTCTGTGGGGTTCGTCCCCCGAGGCTTGCCGGCCTGTGGCTCGAAATTGCACTCACGTCTGGACTGGAGGACGGGACCGTGCTCAGGGTTGTTTTCCCCTATATCGAAGTTGGGTTGATCGTCAAGGCCGCCGCCAATGAGGTGTGGCAGACCCTCGTCGATACCTCACGCTGGGTGGAGTGGGGGCCGTCCATCCGCGCAGTCGAATGCTCCGAGCGATTTCTCACAGCCTCTTCCTCGGGCCGTGTGAGGAGCGTTCTGGGATTCTCGGTGCCCTTTGCCGTGACTCGCTTCGACCCGGGGGGAACCTGGTCCTGGAGCGTGTTCGGTATTCCGGCAACCACGCACACGGTGGAAGATCTTGGTTTGAAACGCTCGCGCCTGCTTTTCGGGGTGCCGCTGATCGCCTTTCCCTACCTCCTCGTCTGTCTTGTGGCCATTAACCGCATTCGCGCTATCAACGAGTGCCGTCGATATCCCGGATCCCTTTCATGTTCATGACCACACCTATTTCCCAACAATCAGCGTTGCTGCCGGGATGTTTCGCCACGGCTTCTATCATAAACATTTTCTATCCTTCGGCAAACAGGAGCGGTTTGCCGAAGGGGCGAGGTTCGCATGTATTCCCGGCATCTTCGAGCGTAGAATAAGCATTCCCAAGCAGAAAGCCGGACCATCTTGACGGATGTGCCAAAGAGCCTTAATTATTCGGCAAGTCTTTCAGATCCAAATGAATCCTTTGGGCGGTACTCGAAGGTACTGAAGTATTTACACAATTTTAGGAAAGGGGGATACCCGGGCCGAAGTTGCAGAGCTCAAGGGAAGAACAAAGTTTGTATTGAATATTGGACCAGACGGGAAGAATTATTTCTTATACTTTGATCACAGTGACTGAATGCCATGACCGACCGCGAGCACCTTCAACAGCGACTTAGTGAACTTTTTGCCTCCCAGAAACTGGCCGTGCTTTCCACTCAGCACCAGGGGCAACCATACGCAAGTCTCATCGCTTTCGCTGCCTCCGATGATCTCAAAGAGTTTTCTTTCGCAACCCCGCGAGCCACACGCAAGTTCGCCTACCTGCAGGCCAACCCGAGGGTTGCGCTGCTCATCGACAGCCGTTCGAATCAGGATGAGGACATCCACCAGGCCATCGCGGCAACCGTTCTGGGTACAGCCGCCGAAGTCCCTCCCGAAGAACGGGAGCAGGTTCTGGTACGCTACCTTGCCAGGCATCCTCACCTGGAAGAGTTCGCCCAATCCCCGTCGACGGCCGTGGTTCGGGTGACCGTAGAAACCTACTATGTGGTCAGCAGATTTCAGGAAGTCATGGAATTGCGCGTGGCCGCATGAGATGGACGATCGACCTTCACGAGATTGACGAGCATTGGCGCCACGCGGTTGGGGGTAAGGGATTTGCCCTCGCCCGCATGGCTAAGAGCGGGTTCCGGGTCCCACCGGCCCTTTGTATTACCACGGAAGCCTACCAGGAATACGTAACGGCTGCCGGTTTGCGGGAGCGAATCCTCATGGAGCTGCACCGCAAAGACTTCCGCGCGATGCGCTGGGAAGAAGTCTGGGATGCCGCTCTGCGCATCCGCAATCTGTTCCTGATTCATCCCCTGCCCGAAAATCTGCGCTTCCACCTGCACCATGCGCTCCAGGAGCATTTCGCCGACCGGGCCGTGGTGGTTCGTTCCTCGTCGCCGGAAGAGGATTCTGCGCGAGCTTCTTTCGCCGGACTGCACGAGTCCTTCGTCAATGTCACCGGGCCCGCTTCCCTTATCGAGCACATAAGGCTGGTCTGGGCGTCACTCTGGTCGGATGCTGCGCTCCTCTACCGCCAGGAGCTTGGGCTCGATGTCTACAACAGTTCGATGGCCGTGGTGGTGCAGCAGATCATCCACGGAGACCGCTCGGGCGTGGTTTTCAGCAGCAACCCCAACGATCCGCACCGGGCGGTGATCGAGTGCGTCTACGGACTCAACCAGGGCCTGGTGGACGGCAGCATTGAACCCGACCGCTGGCAGGTTGACCTCGCCACTGGCAGGATCGTCGCCCATTCACCGGCGCAACGGGAGCGTTTGATCTCTCCCGGAAGCGACGGCGTTCAGGTAATGAGGCTCCCGGAGCACCTGTCGGCCCGCCCGCCGCTTAATGATGACGAGGTCGCCAGGGTGTTCAACCTCTCCCTGCGGGCGGAAGACCTCTTCGGCATGCCTCAGGATGTGGAATGGACGTTCCAGAACGGTAACCTGTGGGTCCTGCAGGCGCGACCCATCACCACCACGTCGGCTCAAGGGGCCAACGACAAGCGTGAATGGTACCTCAGCCTGCGCCGGAGCTTCGACAATCTGCAGGCGCTCCGCCGCAGAATAGAGGGTGAACTGATCCCTGCCATGATCGAAGAAGCCAGGGTGTTGGCCGGCATGGACTTATCCGCGCTCACCGATCGGGAGATCCTCGAAGAGATCCGGCGGCGCAGTGACCTCGAAAGCAAATGGGTGAGCGTCTATTGGGAGGAGTTCATTCCCTTCGCCCACGGTGTGCGCCTTTTTGGGCAGTATTACAACGATGTCGTCCGACCCCAGGATCCCTACGAATTTGTAAGACTGCTGGGCGCCACGGAAATGGAAAGTCTCGAGCGCAACCGGTTGCTGGAAGAAATGGCGGCGAAAGTGCGCGCAGACAATGGCCTCCGCCGGAAACTGGAAAATGGAGAATGGGCCCAAGCCGATCCTGGTTTTTCTGAGATGCTGGAGGCGTTCATCCGAGGATTTGGGGATCTTTCCTGCCCGGTTACCGGAGTGGTAGCCTGCACGCAAGGTCCGGAAGCACTCCTAAGGCTTGTTCAGGAAATGGCTTCTCACCCGCCCTCCCGGAGTGTGGTTCCGCCACAGGAGGTGGCAGCCCTGGCGGCCTCCTTCCTGCACCGCTTCGACGGCGAAAAGCGCACGCGGGCTGAAGAACTCCTCGATTTGGCGCGCACCAGCTATCGGTTACGGGACAATGACAACATTCATCTGGCCCGCATCGAGGCGCAGAAGCTGGCTGCCGTCGAGGAAGGGAAGCGCCGCCTGGCACAACGCGGCAGCGACAAGGTTTACCCACCCCTGGCGGAGGAGGTCTTGCGGCAGGCACCGGCCGCGGAACCGCGCGGTGAGAGTTCATCCCCGCCTCTGCCGGTCGGCACGGATTTCACGCTGCAGCCCCGACAGCTCATCGGACAGCCTGCAGGTCCCGGGATTTCCCGCGGGACGGCAAGGGTCATCCTCGAGCCATCTGATCTGGGAACCTTCCGGCACGGCGAAGTCCTGGTGTGTGATGCGGTCGATCCGAATATGACTTTCATTGTGCCTCTTGCGGCGGGAATCATCGAGCGGAGGGGTGGCATGCTGATTCACGGCGCCATCATCGCCCGCGAGTACGGGCTCCCTTGTGTAACCGGCATTCCCGAGGTCACCTCGCTGATTCGGACCGGAGACCATCTCACCGTGGATGGCTTCCTCGGTATCGTAACCATCGGTGCAAGTGGTTAACGGAACACGCAGGCTTTCCTGGCTTTTGTTCAATCCGGATGGAAGGGTATGAATAAATAGAGGATTTCATTTTGTTTTCAGAATGTTGGGGGGGATGCCGCAATCATCAGGTCTTTTGCTTTCATAAGGAAGTCAAGAAATACCATGGTTACGCAGTGTCTTGAACCACAGCCTTCCCTGGGATTAGTCCTCTGGGAGATATTCCCGGGCGTCGCTGTGCCGGCCTGATTCCTTCTTTTCTTTGACAGCGAGCACCCAAAGCACGTAAAATCACTGCAAAGGCAAATCAGCGCCATGCCTCAACGCAAAGGGAGGAACCAATGAAAACGCTGACCTGTCACCTCCTACGACAACAAGACGCAGCAGAACTCGTTGCCGACCTTTCTGGTGCAGTGGCAAAAGGGGGTCCTGGAGACGGTCTGGCCAAGGACCGTTGCCTCCAGAACCTATGTGTACTCTGAGTAGCAGATTTCTCTGGGAGAGATCTTGCCCGGTGGTTATGGCTTGTCGCACAGGGTGCAAACATTAGGGAGTCAATGGAACCATGAAGCGATTGATGATTTTCTTTGCATTTTTAGCAATCTTCTTGTGGAACTTGCAGGGTGTTCGTGCCGAAGCCCCAGTGAGCAGTGCCACGGAGGAGTGCCTGGGGTGTCATGCGACCGTCCATCCCGGCATTGTGGAAAGCTGGAAGAAGAGTGAACATGCTTCGACCACCCCGGCTGCGGCCATGGCGGTGCAGGGCTTGGGACATAAGCTTTCAGCTCAGAACGTGCCTGAGGAACTGAAGAACGTCGCCGTCGGGTGTGCGGAATGTCATACCCTGCGCGCCAAGGAGCACAAAGATACCTTCGATCACAACGGTCAGGATATCCATGTCGTGGTTAGCCCGGGCGATTGCCGCACCTGCCATACGGAAGAAGCCCAACAATTCGAGAAGAACCTTATGGCGCAGGCTTATGGTAACCTCGTGAACAACGACCTCTACCAGCAGCTCATGCTTTCCATCAACGGCCTACCGGTGCTTGATAAGGGCAAAATCACCCTGAAGCATGCCAATGCCGCAACCGATGCGGAATCGTGCCTTTACTGCCACGGCACCAAGCTCCAGGTAACCGGCACCAAATCGCGCGAAACGGCCATGGGGGAGATGGAGTTCCCCGTTATTTCCGGGTGGCCCAATCAGGGGGTCGGTCGTATCAACCTGGATGAGACCAAGGGGTCGTGCGCAGCCTGCCACACCCGGCATGATTTTTCCATCGAGATGGCGCGGAAACCATACACCTGCAAGGAATGTCATGTGGGGCCTGATGCGCCGGCAAATAAGGTTTATGAAGCGAGCAAACACGGCAACATCTTTTCAACCAAACACGCGGAGTGGAATTTCAAGAATGTGCCCTGGACCATTGGCAAGGATTTCACCGCTCCAACGTGCGCAGCCTGCCACATCAGCCTGCTCGTCGATGCCGAAGGCAAGGCCGTGGTGCAACGCACCCATGAGATGAAGAACCGACTCCCTTGGCGCATCTTTGGGCTCATTTATGCGCATCCCCATCCCAAGGAGGCGGACACGACGGTCATTCGTAACAAGGATGGACTCCCCCTGCCAACCGACTTCGAGGGGGGCTTTGCGGCGAAGTTCCTGCTCAATCCTCAGGAGCGAACAGCCGTCACCCAGGAAATGCAGGCGAGTTGTCAGCAATGTCATGCCAAGTCCTGGGTCGAGGGCCACTGGACACGCTTTCTGAACACCATCGAACAGACCAACAGCGCCACCCTGGCAGGAACGCAGATCATGCAGGAGATTTGGAAGCGCGGCCTGGCTGCCGGACCCGGCAAGGGTGGGAATCCTTTCGATGAGCTCAGTGAAAAGCTCTGGAGCGATACCTGGCTCTTCTACGCCAACTCCATTCGCTACACCTCAGCCATGGCGGGAGGCGGCGACTACGGTGTCTTTGCCGATGGCCGGTATCACCTGATGAAGAGTGTGCGGGAGCTCGATGACTGGCTGGAAGTGAGAAAAGCCGCCAAGAAATAGTCCAGGCACAATGCTGTCATAACGGTTTGAGGCTGGAAAAGTACCTCTTCCCCTGCGACGTCATTGTGGCCGTGGTCAGGGATTGCTGCACGGGTGATGGCAAGAGGTTCTGTATTCTGTGGCACTGGGCTGAGAGCTTTCCGGTCAAGGTTTCGCGTCGGTCTCTGAGCAGGATTCCTCCGTTTGATCGACCAAGGCCGGGGCTTCCTGGGCCTCACCGGTCACCCATGCTTTGAGTAAAGTGTGGCTGACAGCCAGCACGACGGGCCCGATAAACAGGCCGATGATGCCGAAAGCAACGAGGCCGCCGATGACCCCGGCAAAGATCATGAGGAGTGGCAGGTCGGCCCCTCTTTTGATGAGGGCGGGGCGCACGAAATTATCGATGGCGACGACGAAAATCGACCAGACGAGCAGCACCGTTCCCCAGAGCGTCGCATCCTTCCAGTAGAGCCAGATAACGGCGGGGACCAGCACCAAAATGGGGCCGACCTGGGCGATGCAGAGCATGAACATGACCGCCGTAAGCAACGCCGCCGCCGGTACGCCGGTTATGGCCAGGCCGATGCCGCCGAGGGCCGACTGGATGATCGCGGTGAGTCCCACCCCGAGGGCCACCCCCCGGATCGCCTTTCCCGAGAGCACCACGGCTTCCTCTCCCTGCTGGCCCGCCAGGCGGTGGGCAAAGCGCCGAACCCCTTCCGCCGCCGTTTCACCCTTGCTGTAGAGGATCGCCGTGATGATCACGGTCAGGAGGAAATGGAAGATCATCATCCCCACACTGCCGGCCTGCGAAGCGAACCAGCCCACGACCTGGCCGGCATAGGGGGTCAGCCGGGCGGTGAGTTCCTCGCCAATGGATGCTGGCCAACTGTTGCCATAGGTCCACCAGCTTGGAACCAAAGAGGGGGATGCTTTCGAGCCAACTCGGCGGGGATGGAACGGAGAATGTGGGCAGGGTCTTGACCCAGGTGACGATGGTGTCAGCTTTCTCGATGATGGTGTCGATGGCGAGCCAAAGCGGCACAACCAGGACCAGCATCAGCAACACGGTCATCACCGCCACGGCAAGTCCGCGTTTGCCCCAGAGCCTGGCCTGGATGAGCAGCAGGACCGGCCAGGTGGCCACAGCGATCATCGTGGCCCAGATGAACGACATGAGAAAGGGGAGGACCACCCAAAAGCTGGCGGCGATGAGGATGCCGATGAATAGGCACCGCCAGGGTCGTTCGCGTGACATCATGGGATGCAGGGATCTTTGGGTTCACCATCGGTTTCCTCTTCTCTTGGCATTGCCTGACGTGTCCGTGTTTTCCTGTGTCGATGCATATTATACCGTTTGAGGTTGAGAACTTGCGGTTTTTTTTGAAACATCCGGAAGACCACGCGAAACGCAGGATTTCATCTTTAACGAGTATAGTTCCAGGCATCCCCCTTGGCGCGGTAGCCCTCGCGCACCGTCCTCCACTGGCGTTCGCTGAGATAAGGTCCCCACTCTTTCCAAGTGATACATTCATCTTCTCAATGTTCCGTATGGAACAGCCGCTATTCAGCAGAAGAATACTCTCAAAGCATCAGAGCAGTTAAATGGGGAGGTTGATAGTAGCGCAAGACGCCTGGACGGTGTGGTCCCACCCTGTACAATGATCTTTTCAACCATCCCCGAGCTGCCTCATCGGCAGAGAACTAAGCTGTCGCTCAACCCCCCAATGATCAATTCTATGGTATTTCCTTGACATCTTCGCTCTGGCTTGCTGGTTGGCGGGCCTCTTGGTTTGACCCTGGCGCCTCCGCGGTGGAGGAAAAGAACAAGATCCATTCAGATTTTTCTTGCACCTCGGCTCAGAGTGGAGCTTTATATTCGTAACGTCGGTGAAATAACTTACCAGAGCAAGTTACCCGTAACTTTATGCAAGGAGGTCGTCATGCCCTTGGGAAATCGTTTGGCTGCCGAGTTTATTGGAACATTTTGGCTGGTTTTGGGCGGTTGCGGCAGTGCCGTGTTTGCGGCTGCCTTTCCGAATGTGGGGATCGGCCTGTTGGGAGTATCCTTTGCTTTCGGACTGACCGTGCTCACCATGGCCTTTGCCATCGGTCACATCTCCGGTTGCCATCTCAATCCCGCCGTGTCCGTGGGTTTGTGCGTCGGCAAGCGGTTCCCGGCATCCGACTTGCTTCCTTACATTGTCGCCCAGGTCGCGGGAGCGGTTGTCGCTGCCGCGGTGCTCTACCTGATTGCCACGGGAAAGGCCGGGTTCTCGCTCAGCGCCGGCTTTGCCGCCAACGGCTACGGCGAGCACTCGCCGGGCGGCTACGCGATGCATTCCGCGTTGGTGGCGGAAGTGGTTTTGACGTTCATGTTCCTGTTTGTCATTTTGGGCTCCACCGACTCACGCGCTCCCCAGGGCTTTGCCCCCATTGCCATCGGTCTTTGTCTGACGCTGATCCACCTGATCAGCATACCGATTACCAACACGTCGGTGAATCCTGCCCGGAGCACGGGACAGGCGATCTTCGTCGGCGGCTGGGCGCTGGCACAGCTCTGGCTTTTCTGGTTGGCACCGATCGTGGGGGCGGCCATCGCAGGCGTAGCTTATCGGGCCGTAGCTGGGGAGAAATAGCAGGTCAAGGAGAGCAACGAAGCCTGAAATCCTCCCGCTCCGTCTGGCAAAAGGGGCGGGGGGGGGATTTCACGGAAATTATCATTCAGGGCGGCGGTGCCACCAAACCCTGAAGACGGCAACCGGCGGCCGATTTTGGCCTTTGCTGATCACTGGTCGCTGACCACTGATCACTTCCCTCCTGGCAGAAAGTCCTGGAATTTCTTCAACAGGTCAAAGAGCTTGGCCTGATAATAGGCGACATTCTCATCGGCAAGAACAGGATCGTAAGTGGAGGCGAATTTGCAGCTTTCGAAAGCGCGCACCTTCTTGTCCTTTCCGGTGATGTAGTAGGAAACCTGGTCCCCAGCCCGGAAATCCCGCCCCGACTTCAGCGCGAGTTCATAGGCCGCAGCCCGGTTGCGTTGCTTTGCCTTGATTTTTGCCTGGTAGGTTTCCGGCGATTCGCTGAGGGTTTCGGTTTTTGCCAGCAAGGCAATGTCCACCTGATGGTGCTCCAGTCTCCTGCAAAAGTCTTCGTAAAACGAGTGCACTTGATCGCCTTTCTCTTCCAGGAGCAGGCGGATCATGGCCGAGAGAAATTCCCGCAGATACTTTTCCATTCCTCGGGAGCGGAGCCCACTGCCTCTTATGATAACTTTTCCGGACTCATCCAGAAGGGCGTAATTCTTCCTCTTGTATGAGAACATGGAAACATACCGTCCATCCATTTCCACTTCTATGCCTTCCGGGAGGCTCCGGGAGAGTCTGTCGACCAGCGCTCTGGCCTCCTCTTCGGTTTGTACCTGGGGAGGGGGCACGAAATAGATCCCATCGGTGTCTACTTCCACCGATGTTGCTCCTTCACGTTTCAGCCAGTCGAGCATTTGGTGGATGATCTCCCGACCGCGTCGGGTGACCTCGGCGGCGACGCCGGGATCGGAAAAATGATGCAGAGTGGTCCCCAGATATCCGTAGAAGGAATTGATCAGGATTTTGAAGGTCTGTTGGAGCGCCTGATAGTATTCCCGGTCATGGGCGGACACGGCCGCTTGAGCCTTCCTTTTGGCGTCGAGACGGAAGGTGCGCAGATCCCGGAGCAAAGGCAGGAAGATGCCCAGGCTGTCCCCTGCGGGCTTGAGATTGAAGGAGAGCATAATGGAAGGGTAGAGTGATGTTACGTCGCAGTGGACCACGTTGTGCACCAGTCCTTCAACGAAAATGTCCGTGTACCCCCCTTCGAAATCTCCCCTGGCCGTGGGCTTGGGGAGGGAGACCCGCCTTCGGAGATACTCCCGCACAAAGAGGGCGTTGATCTTGGTGGCATTGCCCCTGATGAAAATGTTCTGGTAGGAATAAGGGAAGATCTGGGCCTGGAGAAAAAACGGATAGCCCAGGAGTTCCGAGAGTGCCAGGGTTTCCCTCACATCATCGAGGTTGTAGCGTTTTAGGGCCTCCGGATCATGCTCATAATTCCACTGTACCTTGTTCTCTATCGATATAGGTTCGATCCTCCTCGGCCAGGCCGAAGTGAACAGCGGCCGATTTCAAACCGTAGCTTTCCAGTTCGCGGGCAGTGACATCGTAATATTGGAGCAAGAACATGGTGTCCACCACGTGCCGGCCGAAGATGTCCATGCGCGTATAGTCGATGTTGCGCTCAGCCACGGTGAAACGGGATTTGCGAATTCGGGGTTCGCTGCCGTCGCGCCCCCAGGCCAGCTTGACGCCATGCCTGCGGGCTCGGGCGACGATATATTCGAGATCGAAGTTGAAGAAGTTGTGACCTTCCAGGACATCCGGGTCCAGCTGTGAGATCTTCTCACCCAGGGTGGCGAGCATCTCCTTTTCACTCAGTTCCTTGCCGAAGAGGACTTCCGCAACCCCGCGGTTATCCATCAGCGCGATGGAGAGGATACGGTCCTCTTCTCTCAGCGGGTTTGAAAACTCGAACCCCGGCGTGCAGCCCGTTTCGATATCGATGGCCAGGCGGTGCAGTTCATTGAAGGCCAGGCCCTTGAAGAGGGTTCTGCCGGTCAACAGAAGATATTGATGAACGGGATCCGCAAAAAAAAGGTAGGGTGCCGTTGGGGATGAGGCGGATTCACCGGTGGTCTTGCGCAGGTAGTCTCGTGCTTTCTCGAAAGCTCCCCAGTCCTCGAATAGCACCAGAAACTTAAAGGTGTTGGCGGAACTGAGCGGGTGTCTTGCGAAAGGCTTGTTGAAGCCGTCGAGAAGGTCCTCTTTTTCCAGTAATACAAAGGGACTGAAGTGCTCGTCCTCTTGCACCAAGCCATCCGGTCGGCGCCTGAAAAGCCGCATCCCCTTCCCGGATACCGGCTCCACGGCGACAATGCCCGGTGTCGCGTCGGCTCCGAACAGCACTTCCTTTAGGTTTATGGCCAGGGCTTGCGTCATGATGATCTCCCGGTTTTCTGAAGCGTTCTCGCCGCGAACTCCGCTCGGCTTATGATATATAGATCATTGAAAGGGAAATAGACCATCAAAATAGAGTCGCAGTTTTGTTGATTTCTGTCTGCAACCCTGACTGGAGTGCCGCCATGAATCCCCCGGAACTGGAGACCGTGCTTGTGAAGGCTACCGTTCCCGAACATTCGGTGACCTTTATGGAGGCCATGTCGGATGGCCAGGCATTTCTTTCGGGGTCCTATCTTTTCGTTGCCGCCGAGGACTGGTTGTTGGCGATAGGATATCCTCTTTCGGGAGAGGATACCTCGCCAAGTTTTGAGGAAGCATTGGGGGAGGCTGTGCGCGAGACTCGTGCCACCAGGTGCTGGGCCATCTGTCCCTCCCTGCCGGTCCCTCTGCAGAATCACTGCACCAATCGCGACCAATACTACAGCCTTGTTGTGGACAAAACCGTGCCAGCGCGTCTCGAACGCCAGGCGGCTCAGGCCGCGAGCTCGCTCCGGGTGGAACAGGGCACGCTTTTCACCCCGGCCCACCGCCGCCTGTGGGCCCAATTCCTGGCTCGGGTGCCTTTGCCTCCCAATGTTCGGGAACTCTTTGCGCGCACCGAACACGTGCTTTCCAGGGTTCCCGGTCTCGTTCTTCTCAATGCCTGGGACGAGCACGGGCATCTGGCTGCCTGCCTCCTGCTGGATACGGCTCCCCGGCAGTTCGTGAGCTATCTCCTGGGGGCTCACTCGCGCGTCCATTACACGGCTCATGCGTCGGATCTCCTCTTCCTGGAGATGATCCAGCTGGCGCGAGGCCTGCACAAGGATTTTATACATTTGGGCCTTGGCGTTAACGACGGTGTCCGCCGTTTCAAAACCAAGTGGGGCGGAACGCCATCCCTGGGTTACGAAATGGCGGCCTGGGAGGAAAAACCAAGTCTGCGTGCTGATGTGAATGACTTCATGCGGGTTTTGCGCTCCATGTCCGGCGAAGACCTGTCCAAACGGCAGTTTCTGGCCAGCCTTCCTCCTCAGCGACGCTTCGCCATGCTCTGGGAAGTCGAGAAAGACGAGCGTCGCTGCTGGCTGGGCGGAACGGCGCACTTTTTTTGTTACAGCTTCGAAACCTCCTTTCGGGAACTCTTCGAACGGCTGGATACGGTGCTCTTCGAAGGGCCGCTCGATCAGGCGAGCCTTGACCGGGTGGCGAAGGTGGGGCGAAGCCCCGCCGCAGGAAGCCCCCGGCTCATCGAGGCGCTGACGGAAGAGGAGATCCGCCGTCTGGAGCGAGTCGTATGTGGACCACAGGGTTATTGGGCACGACTGCTGGGGTTCAGTGCTCCCAACGCACCGGATGTGCGTCATTTTCTCGCCGAAACCCGCCCCTGGATGGCCTTTTTTTCGCTCTGGACCAGCTTTCTGGCACGCCACGGCTGGCGTTACTCGGTGGATCTTGAGGCGTGGCACCTGGCTCAGGAGATGGGAAAGGCGGCGTGGGGCATGGAGACCATCGCCGAGCAGCTCGAGACCCTCGAAAGCATCCCCATCTCCCGCATCGTCAATTTCTTTCGTCAGTGCCGGCACTGGCACGGCTATTTGAAACGCAATGAGCGCGCCTACCTGAGAGGGGATCTCGATGCGCATGATGGGCACCAGCATCGAGTTTCCCACCCGCACCGAATGGGTCATCAATCGCCGCGACGCCGTCTTCCTGGAACGGATGCAGCCTTTTCTGGAACGGGGCCGTTGTGCGGTACTGGTGGGATCGGCGCACCTGCTCGACCTGCGTCCCATGCTTACTCAGGCGGGCTTCCTGGTCAGGAGGGCGGGATGATCGGCCCGGATCTCCTGGCTCGGGTAACCGCTGAAGCGGTGACACCTGAGCAACTCCTGCCTTACGTATGTGCGGTTTCGGGAGCAGAGCCCCGGCTGCTGGGAAACTGCGTGGGTTTCGCAACCGAGGGCAAGGTGGTGTTGATAGGCTATCCCCTGCACAATCCTCGGGACACGGAAGCCATGGCCGAGGCCGTCAGCGAAGCGCTCAAGATTCAGAGGCTTTGCCACCTCACCGTCATCGGACCGGCCAGGCCGCCCCAGGCGCCTGCGGAGAGCCGGATTGCGGAGGATTGCTATTATTCCCTGGCGGTGCCGCCACCTTCCCCGGCGCAGAAGCTGCGCAACCTTATTCGCCGGGCGAGCCGAGAGCTGACCATCGAGAGGGGCCGTCAGTGTGGGGAGGATCACCTGGCGCTGGTCCAGCGCTACCTGGACGAGCGTCGTCTGGCAACAGGCACGCGACACATCTTTCAGCAGCTGCCCCACTACCTCGCGGCCTCTTCCGGCAGCCTGGTGCTTTCCGGCCGAATCGCCGACGGCAAGCTGGCCGCGTTTGTCGTGGGTGATTTCAGTGCTCTCCGGACCGCTTTCTTCATGTTCTGCTTCCGGGAACCAGGGCTGGCTCCACCGGGCAGCACCGACCTCCTGCTGGCGGGACTGCTGGAGGAGGCCGACAACCGGGGGCAGACGTTCATGAATCTGGGGCTGGGCATCAATGACGGAGTGGCTTTCTTCAAACGTAAATGGGGAGCGGTTCCTTTCCTCCCGTATGTGGAGGTGAGCTGGGCACCGGCTCGACCGGGACTGCTGAAGCGGCTCTCCAGCGTTTTCGGCCGCTGAAACCATGGGGGCATCCAGAAACGAAAGATCTTCTTTTCCACGAAGAACACGAAGGAAACGAAGTGGTTTCTTCGTGCTCTTCGTGTTCTTCGTGGTTTGAAAAAAGGACTGAAAGGAGTGCGAGTTGTTTTTGAACGACCCCTATCAGTGAGGTGTCTGCCATGAAGCGAGCATCGGACAGGACCAACAGCCCACCCTTTCGCGAACCGGGGATCTGGGAGACTCTTCGCGAAGGCCTTTTCGGGGTACGGCGCCTCCTGGACTGCCTCCAGGTGGAGGTTTCGACCCGCTGTCCCGGCCGCTGCCGCTATTGCCCCCACACGGTCCTGCAAGAACAGTGGGAAGGGCGCGATATGGAGATGGCAACTTTTCGCCCGCCTCTGGTCCTTGATGCGGCGCTCAAGCCGCGTCCATCTGCAGGGCTGGGGAGAACCGCTGCTCAATCCCGCCTTCTTTGAGATGGCCGCGCTCGCCCTCAAGGCCGGGAGTGCCGTGTCCACCACCACGTGTGGCCTGATCATGAACGAGCAACTGGCCCTCCAGCTGGTGGAAAGCGGCCTCGATATCATTGCCTTTTCACTGGCAGGCACGGATGCAGAAACCAACACTTCCCGTCAGGGAGTAGCCTTCGAGCGGGTATGTGAGGCCATAACGCTGCTGCAGGGAGTGCGGCGTGCGCGCCAGGGGGTGCACCTGGAGATTCACCTCGCCTACCTGATGCTGGCCTCGAACATGGAAGCGGTGCGCAGCCTGCCTGCCCTGATGCAGCGCCTCGGCGTGCACGCGGCGGTGATCAGCACCCTCGACTATGTCCCGAG
The DNA here is from genome assembly GCA_963783775.1 of uncultured delta proteobacterium. GTDB lineage: Bacteria > Desulfobacterota > Syntrophobacteria > Syntrophobacterales > Syntrophobacteraceae > JADGQM01. Next base: position 46,724 of record CAWAOR010000005.1, read on the forward strand.
CGCTGCCTTGAAGCCGGAGAGTTTCGGCGTTGATGAGCCCGAGAAGCTGGCCGCGGCGGCATCTTTGCTCAAGGAGGCGGAGGCTGAGGCCCGACGACTGGGTATGGACTTTCATTGGAGCCTGCCGGATCCGAGCGCTCCCGGTAGGAGCTGTCGGGAAAACATCGCCCGCTCGCTCTTCGTGGCCGCGGACGGTTCCGTATCCCCCTGTGTCTATCTCAACCTGCCTGCCGGCGGAGCTGATCCCAGGCGCCGCGTCTTCGGCAATGTCCTCACCCGGGACCCGCTGGCGATCTGGGAGAGTGAAGCGTTCCGACGGTTTCGAGAAGGACTGGCCGCTGGGGACCCGAATCAATCCTGTCTTGCCTGCGTCAAAAGATTCGAGAGGTGAGATGAAGCTTGACTTGCAAACCATTATTTGTAAGTTTTAACCTACTCATAGTAGCGTATCGTTCTTAACAGGGAGTGCCATGAAATTATCACCTCTTCACAAAGCAGCTTTCATCGAAACAAAAGGAGGAATCTATGGCAGAAACCAAAACACAGTCGCAAGCGGAACCGGATTTTGTGGTCATAGACAGCGGCAAGACCACTCTCAGGGATCTCTACAAGAAAGAAGACTGGATGGCCGTCTGGATGGGGTTTTTGCTTCTCCTCATCGGGCTGCTCATCTACCTGCCGCAGCCGCCGGAGAAAGCGGCCGAAATCCCCAAATACAATGCCACGATGAAGGAAGAGGCCGCCAAGGCGCCCTTCAAAACGATCGAGTGGCATAACGCCTCATCAGCCAAACGCGGAGTTCGGGCAACCAACCAGGATTTCGCCAAGACCATTCAGAACTTCCTGTCCGCGCCCAGCGACTGGGACACCAACCCGGTAGATGCCCTCTACCGCAGCGAGGAAACCGCCAAGGCCATGGGTGCTCCCTTCAAAGAGGCCGCGGACAAAGCCAAGGCCGCCGCTGAAGCCGCACTGGCAAGCGCCAAGACCGCTCAAGCCGCCGCTGCCGCCGCAGACTTCAAGGACACAAATCTCAACGCCGCTGCCGACAAGGAGATCAACGCCTGGCAGAAAGCCAGGGATGCCGCCTCCAAAGCCGACGGCAAGTTCAAGGTCAAAGCCTATAACCGAATACCTTACCTGATCGGATTGTGCATCATCCTGGCCGTGTTCTTCGGCATCGGCAAGGCCATCATGGGCACCCCGTTCGGCGCGTTCGCCATCGCCTTCCCGGCGGTCTTCGCTGCTAGCGATATTGGCCTACATGGCCGAAACCCAAGCCCTGATGAAATACTGGGGCTTCGGCTTTCCGCTGTGGGCCATCGCCTTCGGCCTGCTCATCAGCAACACGGTCGGCACCCCCAAATGGATGCAGCCCGCGGTCTGCACTGAATTCTACATCAAGACCGGTCTCGTTCTGCTCGGCGCCGAGATCCTTTTCAACAAGATTCTAGCCATCGGCAAACCGGGCATCTTTATTGCCTGGATTTGCACGCCGGTCACCCTGATCCTGACCTACTGGTTCGGCCAGAAGATCATCAAAATGCCTTCCAAGACCCTGAATATTACGATTTCGGCGGACATGTCGGTGTGCGGCGTCTCGGCGGCCATCGCCACCGCCGCGGCCTGCCGAGCCAAGAAAGAGGAGCTGACGCTGGCCATCGGGCTTTCCATGGTCTTCACGGCGATCTGCATGGTGGGCCAGCCGGCGTTCGCCAAGCTGGTCGGCATGCCGGAGATCCTGGCCGGAGCCTGGATGGGGAGTACCATAGATTCCACTGGCGCCGTGGCTGCGGCCGGGGCCTTTTTGGGTCAAAAGGCCCTCTACGTAGCGGCAACTATCAAGATGATCCAGAACGTGCTGATCGGCGTCGTGGCTTTCGCCGTGGCCGTGTACTGGTGCGCCAGAGTGGAGTGCACGCCCGGTTCCAGCGTGAGTTGGTGGGAAATCTGGTACCGCTTCCCGAAGTTCGTTATCGGTTTCATCGCCGCCTCGATCGTTTTTTCCATCATCGACCAGAGCGTGGGCAGCGATATGAGCACCGTCATGATCGACCACGGCGTTCTCAGGGGCTTCACCCGCATTGCGCGTGAATGGTTCTTCGCCCTGGCGTTCACCTGCATCGGCCTCGAGACCGACTTCAGAGAGTTCGGCCATTACTTCAAGGGCGGCAAGCCCATTACTCTCTATGTCTTTGGGCAGACCTTTCAGCTCTGCTTCACCCTGCTGATCGGCTATATCATGTTCTACCTCATCTTCCCGGAAATCACGGCCGGCCTCTAAAGGCATGACCACAAAGTGCGCAGTTACTGACAACACTGACTGCGGGGCTTCGGCCCCGCAGTCAGGTTTTGGCCCCTGGCTTAAGCTGATCATCGGGTTCGTGATGATCTGGGGGCTGATCTTCGGTGTCGGGTCGCTGGCCCGCCTTTTACCCGGTGCCAAGCGCATGGCGCAGGTGATCGACGAACGCGGCCTGAGGGCCACCGCCATTTACTACACGGACTTCGAGGAGCCTGCCGAGGGATCGGAACGCATCCGCGACAGCCTCGACTACATGCCGGGCAGCGGGAAGTAACCGCAGCAACATTCCGCGATCCACCCTAGGTCGACCATGAAGGACTTGGACAAAAAGAAGGAACTCATCCTGGCGCGGGAGCTGGCGTTTGCCAATGCCGTTGGTGCGGCCGTGTTCGAGAAGCCCAGGGTCAGTTTCTGGATGGTGATGGTCCCACTACTGTTCCTCTACTTCATCCACCGTATGCAGAAGTACAAGAGCGGCCGGATGAAGTTCGACGAAGACTTCATGGTCACCCGGCGGCGGGCGTTGGAGTTAGCGATCGAGACCCTCGAATCGGACCACCGCGATAGACTTGAACCAGGCGGTCCATCAATACGGACTCACGGATGAGCTCGAAAAGCCCTATGCCGCCTGGATGAACGTCCTGGTCGACCATTACCGGGACCTGCTGGCGGTCGAGGGCGACAACTATGACACCCTTGTGCGCAAGGCCTACCGCACCCGCACCAACTACCTGCTGACCCTGAACCGGCTGCACACGGTGGAAAAAGAGTTCTACGCGGCCATCAAACCGGAGCTGGCCGCCGCCGAGGGCGCCGCCGACATTATCGCCACCATTGAGAAGGAATCCCAGCGGCTGCGCCGGGACCTCGCCGAACAGGTTTTCGCTTGAACTGTTCAGACCTTAGAATCGATTGGCCCAATAAGGTCTACGGTCATTGCCACGGCGGCGGCCTGCTGCGCCAATAGAGAAGAGTTGATTCTGACCATCTTGAGTATCCACGCGATCAGTGGTGCTCTTCTGGGAATTGACAATTGCTACTGCAGAATAAGGAGTTGGAGCTTTGGACTTGGGGTCGTTCGGAACGATTCATCTGAACTGGGAGTTCTTTTCCGGCCTTCTTAGCATCGTCATCATCGATCTGATTCTGGCCGGAGACAATGCTGTGATTATCGCCATGGCGGTGAGATCGCTGCCCTCCGAGCAGCGAACCAAGGGGATTATTTTCGGGGCGGGGGCCGCGGTCTTACTCAGGGTCTTTGCTACGTTCTTCGTCTCGCAGTTGCTGCTGATCAACTTCATCAAGCTGGTCGGCGGTTTGGTGATTCTCTGGATTGCCGTAAAGCTTTTCATTGAGGGCGTGCCGGAGGAAGGAATCGAGCGGCAGGCCACGACCATCGCTCAGGCCATCAAAATCATTGTCATTGCAGATATCACTATGTCCATTGACAATATGCTGGCGGTGGCCGGCGCTTCTCACGGCAACCTGTTCCTGCTGCTCTTCGGGCTGGGTTTGAGCATTCCCCTGGTGGTTTTCACGAGCAACCTCCTCTCGATGCTCATGGATCGATACCCGATCATCATCTACATTGGAGCCGCGGTCTTGGGAAGAGTCGGCGGCGAGATGATCATGACGGATCCGGTGACGGTCGATTTCCTGGCTCCTTCTAAAGTATTGCAGTACTCGGTGGAAGCCGTCTTGGCCGTCGGTGTCATCGTTGTCGGTAAACTGTGGATGAAGTGGATGACCAAGTCCGAGAAGGCAAGTCGCCAGGTGAGCGAAGCCAAGCTTCCTGTTCATCCTGAACCGGAAAAGAGCGAATGAGGGCATTATGGCCATTTTGACGGTATCGAGACAGTTTGGCAGCGGTGGCCGGGAAATCGGCCGGAGAGTCGCCGATGATCTGGGGTATGCCTACGTCGATCGCGAAAGCATTCTGGAGGGTATTCGGGCGGCGGGTGAAAAGTGGGAAAAATGGGGCAAGGGATTGGATGAGCATTGTCCCGACGATCTGGGAGAAGTACGACTGGTCCTTCAGGGGGTTTGGCGCCCTGCTGCAGAGTGCGGTTCTGAATCATGCGGCCAATGACCGGGTGGTGATCATCGGCATGGGGGCGAACTTCCTCTTGAAAGGCATTCCCCATGTGCTCACTGATCCATGCGGTTGGGCCCTTGGATCTGCGGATCGAAAACGTGGTGAAAAGAGACGCCGTGGACCGAAAAACAGCCCAATGGCTGATCGAAAAGAAGGACGGCGAGCGGTCGTGCTTCATCCGTTCCCTTTACGGCAGGCATTGGGAGGACTTTGACGAATATGATCTCATCCTTGACATGGGATTCCAGACCATTGAAGAGGCCACCGCCCGGGTTAAAGCTATTCTGCTGGAAAGAGACCATTTCGGTGGCGAAGCAACGAAAGAACTGGTTCAGATGCGTGCCGCGGCCGCCAAGATCAAGGCCGGCCTCTGCGTGAATCCCTCCCTCCAGGCTACCACCCTGGATGTCGCCTATGATGGCGAGCATATCATGCTTCGCGGTATCGTCCACAGTCCCAAGGACCGCAAGCACATCGAAGATGCCGCCGCCGAGCTGGCGGCCGGCCTGCCGTTGAAAAGCGAGCTTCATTATCGCGTATAGCGGAAGGGCCGTGATCAGTCCGCTTCAGCTTCTGGACCCCGGGAGAGCTTCCGTCAGCTCGATCTGTTTGCCACAGAGAAGGGGATAACGATGGAGTTCTTCCCCATCACGCGCCCCTCAAGGTGCTGGGCGATGAAAAGCGCCTGCGGCGGGTGCGGGTCAACTTGCTGGAAAAGGCCGTCAAATGCAGTCTCGAAGATGGTTGCACTCGGGTTGAGGCCGCCAGAGTGAACGGGGGGAGGGAGAAGGGCGGGAAAGGTCGGAAACATTCCGGCCGGAGCTTCTGCCTCTGGAATCCGGTGATTTTAACGATTTGAGCAAACAAGAAACGCTGACTCCAAGACTGATTGCCCGTTCGAGGCTGGAACTTGTCTCGCCTTTCGAGAGGCTTTTTGCGCTTTTGTGATCATGAGTTGATGAAGGAGATTCCGGGAAATGAAGTTAGTCGAACCATTCAGAGTGACGAGAAGCTATGTGCAGAAGATTCAGGCTCGCCCAGAGGAGGTTTTTGCCCTACTATGCCCGGTGCGGGAAGCGGAATGGGTGAAAGGGTGGGACCCCATCGTGGTCTATTCGCGCTCCGGCCTCGCGGAGCCGGATTGTGTCTTCCTTACCGGTGACGGGGAACCGGATTCGGTATGGGTGATCACCCGGCGCGATTGGGAGAAATACGAGTTGGAGATCCTCAAGGTTACTCCCTGGACTACGGTGGCGACGATCACTATCGCCCTCACCCAAAACCTGGAGGAGGGAACCGATGCTGGAGTCACCTACACGTATACGGCCCTCAGCGAAGAAGGGAAAGATTTCGTGAACAACTATACGGAGGGCTATTTCAACGAATTCATGCAGTATTGGGAAGCCTCCCTCAATGACTATCTCTCACGCAGAAAAAGTTGACGGCCGGCGAAACAGGATTTGGTCCGGCCTCGTGCCGGCGAGTGGAAAAAAAGCCCCGCTCTGTCGGAGGGGTATAGCAGAGCGGGGCTCGGAGGGGTTAGGAGAAGGCGACATGCTGTCGACCTCGAGGATAGAACAACCAGCGAGGGCGAAAAATCAAGACCTCAGGAATCTGCTCTATTCGCTGGGGCCCTGCGCTGCACGACGCTCTTCCCCTCCAGCTATGGTGTCATATCCCGACGCTATAGATCCAGTTAAACCGGTCTTCCTTTTCTCCGTATTGGATTCCCACAATCTCGTCATAAAGCCTCTGCGACCATTCTCCAACCCCGCCGTCCTGAACGCGGAAGGATTCATCCATGAAGGAGATTTCCCCCACCGGGGAAACGACGGCGGCGGTGCCGGTGCCGAAGATTTCCTTCATCGCGCCCGACTTGATAGCGGCAACCACCTCATCGATGGCGATAGGACGTTCGGAGACCGGGATCCCCCAATGGCGGGCCAGCTGAATGACCGAATCCCGAGTCACCCCAGGGAGGATGGAACCGGAGAGGGCGGGGGTTACCAGTTCGTCGTTGATCCGGAAGAAGATATTCATGGTTCCCACTTCTTCAATATAGCGTCTTTCGACCGCATCCAGCCACAGTACCTGGGTAAAACCCCGCGTCTTGGCATATTCTGCCGCGTAGAGGCTGGAAGCGTAGTTGGCCATGGTTTTGGCTTCTCCCACGCCTCCTCGCACAGCGCGGACAAATTCATCCGAGACATAGATCTTTACGGGATTGAAGCCCTCTGCATAGTAGGCGGCCACCGGGCCGGTGATGACAAAGTAGAGGTACTCGCTGGCCGGGCGGACCCCCAGGTGGGCCTCACTGGCAATCATGGTCGGCCGAACATAGAGCGACGAGCCGACACTGTGAGGAATCCAGTCCTGATCGATACGCAGGAGTTCTTCGATCAGCTGGAACTGAAATGCGACATCCACTTCCGGCATGCACATCCGGAGGGCCGAGCGATTGAAGCGCTCCCAGTTCTTTTGAGGCCGAAACAGGTGGATGGTGCCGTCGTGCCACCGATAAGCCTTGAGACCTTCGAAAATGCCTTGTCCATAGTGCAGGACCATGGCCGCAGGGTCGAGCTGAAGCTCCTGATAGGGGACGATGCGGGGATCCTGCCAGCCTTGGCCGGATTGCCAGTCCGTCATGAACATGTGATCGCTGAACACGCGGCCAAAAATCAGCTTGCTTTCATCCGCCGGTCTGGGGTGTCGCCTGGCCGGATCAACAGGTTGAATTCTGATTTCCATCTGAGCCCCTCCTCCAAATTGAGATCATCGCCCTTTTCGTTGCATCAGAAACGGTCAGTACCAGACCTTCCCAGGTGTCCGCAGGGTTACTGCAGAGCAAAGTGGGAGGACCGCAGGAAGCGGCTGATTTGCCTGCTGTAATGCTGGATCAACAGCCTGTTGCCAGCATCTCCGAAGTATTCCTGATCCCTTTCCTTCCCTTTTTCGTCTTCTGTTCTTTTTTCGAGCACACCTTTTTCCAGGTAGTATTTGACGGCATTGGCAAACATGATATTCGAGATGGCTTCAGGCCGTTCGATCAGCTCGAGCTTGAGGCCTTTCTGCCCGAGATTCGCCACCTTCTTGAGAAAGTCCTTTTCAGTATAAGGTTTTTTCTGAAGATAGCGGACCGCTCTCAAGACCAGCCAATAACCCTCGAAATAGTTCTGCAGCAACCCGTGAAAGGCGTATGCTGCGCGCAGTCCCTTATGAGCCAGGATGTAAGGCTGGTCATGGCCGTTCACCCGATGCAGCCACTCCAGCCTCTCAAAGCATTCAATGACGCCATCCACCAGGACTTCATTGTCGATTTCGTTGTCGTAGACGAATTCGAATTTGAAGAAGTCCTTCATAAACTCCACATCTTCCAGCAACTGCGCGCGACTGAAACGGAACGTCTCCTGCCCCAGGATGGAGGAGGAAACAAAGGCCGCCGGAATAAGAAAATGGATCAGGTTGTTCTTGTAGTATTCCAGGGCCAGCCGCTTGTTGTCTTCCACGGTGAAGACCTCTTCTTCCAGGTCATCGTCCTCAGCCTTGAGCTTACCGATTAATTTGCTGCGTTCGAAGTCCCTGAGCGTCTCATCAACCAGGGTGTTGAAACTGCGCAGGGTCTTGGACATCCGGACGCCCGCCTGAACCAGATAGTCGTAGAAAACACGGCCGATGTCCTGAAACTCACCCACGGAAACGCCCCGGCGGGAAGACGCCAGAAGCGCCGAGGCGGCCAGAGCGTGAGGAGTTACCAGGGAGGCCTGGTTGATACTGTTGATAATCCGGTAGGCAAAATCCCGGTACAGTTTGTGCCGGTCTTTGGCACACAGCTTGGAGAAATCGCCCCCGAATCGTTGCAGATAATGCTGCAGGGAAAGGGGCTCGGCAAATTGAACGTAAACGCGGCCGTAGCGCTTCTTCAAGAAGCGCCGGGCGTTGACCAGCTGGCCGATACTCTCCTGAGCCTTGGTGCCCCCTGAAAGTTCCGTCAGATAGGATTCCTCTTCGGGGATTCGGTCGTAGCAGATGGAAATGGGCACAAAGGTCAGATCCTCACAGAAACCCTCCTCCACGGCCTGAATCAGGATGGCCAGCAGACCGAGCTTGGGCAGCACCATTTTACCCGTGCGGCTGCGTCCGCCTTCAATGTAGAACTCGACATTGTGGCCCAGTTGCACCAGGGTTTTCACATAGAGCGAAAAGACTTCGGCATAAAACTTCATGCCCTTGAAGCTGCGGCGGATAAAAAACGCCCCACCACGCCGGAAAAGCGGACCCAAGGGCCAGAAGGCAAGATTCTTGCCCGCTGCCACGCAGGGCAGGGAAAGCTTGTTCTGGAACAGGATGGAGGCAATGATCATATAATCGGTGTGGCTCTTGTGGCACGGAACGTAGACCAGCGTGTTGTGGCGGGCCGCCTGTTTGACCGTCTGGAGACTGGTGTTGTCCACTTCGATGCCGTCGAAGATGTTGTTCCAGATCCATTCCAGTACCTTCGCAGTTAGCTGGATGAGCGTGAAATTGTAATTGGCGGCAATCTCCTCCAGGTATTTGTCCGCTTCCATGCGGACTTTCCAGATTTCCTGGCTGCTCGACCGCGACCGTCGCTGCATAAAGTTTTCCAGCCTCGGATGGTGCAGGATGATCTCCTTCAGTTCGAGCTTGCTCTTCAGGGTAGGTCCAACAATGGCTTTCCTGATATTGTCAACCGAATCGATCAGACCTCGCCGCAGTTCGAAAATCTGCTGACGCCGCTGAACAAAGATGGTTGAAAGCTCGGGGATCACACCCTGCAGAGCCAGCGGCTCTCCTACCTCCAGTACCGCATCCGAGTAACCTCGAAAGAAGGTGAGAACCTTGCGGATGAGGCCGGGTTGTTCTTTTTGGCCGAGAAAAATTTCCATCAGGCCCCGCCGCTCCCGTACCGGATGACGGCTGTAAAGCAGGACCAGAGGGACCACGAAAATTGGTTCCTCCCGCTTTTCCTGGATCTTGAGCAGATGTTCCAGCGGATCGTTGCCCACAAAAACCGTGCGCCGGTAGTAGCCTTTCTCCCCTAACATAAAGAACAGGCCGCATTCCTTACGGTTAATTTTTTCTTCATAGTACCCGCCGTCATAAGCATTTGGGGGAGCGCCCCGGCGGATAAAATGGTAGAGGTGGTAGGCGAGAAGCTTGAGGGCATACCATCGGGGTTGCCACAAATACGGGTGAAGGTCAAAGATGAAGGTCGGCGAGGGCAATCCCAGTTGATGCAGGCGCAGGCATAGACTGACATAATCCAGCTGAGAACGGTATTTAATGGCATAGACGATCGAGCCACGGGTAGCCAAATCTTCAAGCAGGCGCTGCTGATCCTCGGGCACGGAGGTTTTGGAGATGAGGCGCTCGACCCAGTTCTGGAAGAAGCAGTGTGGCTTATCGGCTACCGCGTACCCGTAAGGATCCTGGTGAATGGTAAATCCCGTTTTGCTTCCCATCCTGTATCACTGCCACCTCATGGCTTGCTGAATCGATCGTTGCTGCGTCTTCTTTTGAGACTCAATAAAAGAGTGAGCTACCTTAACAGAAATACTGCCAGAAACCAATTTTTTTTACGCTCGGCTTCCAGTATGATCCGACGGAATGCGGGAGACGTCGCGACATGCTCAAAGATCTGCAGGTAAACAACTTCGCCATCATCAGGAACCTCGAGGTTTTCTTCCCCAAAGGGTTGAACATTATCTCGGGGGAAACCGGGGCGGGAAAATCGATCCTCGTGGGGGCGGTCAATTTGATCCTGGGCAGCCGCGCTTCCCAGGAAATGGTCCGCACCGGGGCCAACGAAGCCGCGGTGGAGGCGGCCTTCGTCCTCCCGGAGAAGGCCGGCTTTGAAGCCCGGCTTGCCGAGCTCGAATGGGAGCCCGGGGCCGAGATTCAGGTGCGCCGAAGCATCAGTCGCAGTGGCCGGAATCGGATCACTGTGAACGATCAGCAGGTGACCCTGCAGCAACTCCAACAGCTGACCCGGGGGCTCCTGTCCGTTTCCGGGCAACATGAGCACCAACAACTGATGGACCCCGAAACCCATCTGACGACCCTCGACAGTTTCGGAGGTCTGGGTCCAGTTTGCCTGGAGGTGAGCGGCCTCTTTCGCCAGTGGTTGGAAACCCGAGATAAGCTGGCTCAGCTCGAACGCTTGAAACGAGAACACGCCACCAAGGTCGAATGGATGCGCTTCCAGCTGCAGGAACTGGACGCCGCCAAACTTGCCCCCGACGAAGATGCTGCGCTGGAACAGGAGCGCAAACTCCTCAAACATGCCGGTACCCTGAGCGAGGCCGCCCAGGGTGCTCACCAAACCCTCTACGGCAGCCGCGGCTCGATCCTCGAGCAATTTGCGGGAGTCGCCCGACAGCTCGCCATCCTGCGCGAGATCGATCCCTCGCAGGAACCTTTGCTCAACGACCTCCAACAGGCCCGCATCCATGTGGAGGAATTGGCGCATTCCGTCCAACAGTACGCCCAAGGCATATCCTTTGAACCCGAGCGCCTGGCAGCCGTGGAAGATCGGCTCGGGCTGCTGCAGCGGCTGGGAAAAAAATACGGCGGTACGGTGGCGGCCATGATAGAGCGGCGGGATGAACTTCGCCGGCAGCTGGCGCAGCTGGAAGAGGGGGATTACCGCGAAGCTCGGCTGGAAAAAGAGCTGGAGGAGCTGAGGAGGGGCTACCTGAAGAAGGCGGGGGAACTCTCCCAGAAGCGACGGGAGACGGCTGAGCGGCTGGTGGTGCGGGTGGAAAAGACGCTTGAGGTGCTGGATATGCCGCGAGCCCGTTTTGCCGCCAGATTCCAGGATCAGGATTTGACCCCCGGGGCTCCCGATCCCCCCTTCACGCCGCTCGGCATCGACCGCGTGGAATTCGTGCTCTCGGCCAATCCCGGTGAGGAGCTCAAGCCCCTGGCGCGCATTGCCTCGGGCGGGGAACTCTCGCGTATTTTGCTAGCCCTCAAGGGTATTCTCAGCCGTCCCGAGGACGCCGAAACCCTTATTTTCGACGAAGTGGATGCCGGCATCGGCGGACGCACCGCCGAACTGGTGGGTTTGCAGCTGAAACGGCTGTCGGAGCGGCAACAGATTATCTGTATCACCCACCTGCCCCAGATCGCCTGTTACGGAGACCATCACTTCAGAGTTGCCAAGGAGGCGGGAACCGACACCACCCAAACCACCATTCACCGCCTCTCCCTCGAAGATCGCGTCGAGGAGCTCGCACGCATGCTCGGCGGGATCACCATTTCGGAAAAGACCCGAGCCCATGCCCGGGAAATGCTTCGCGGCGCCCGGGAGCGTTCATAACCTTCCTTCCCGTTCCAGAGTGCCAGAGATAAAGCCGTCCCGCCCCTGATAGAGAAGCGGAACGTGCAAGCTACCGGCAATCTCTTCTTTGGTGGGTAGATACCAGCGCCAGGTGATGCCGTGACAATAAACCAAAATAGCCTTGCCGTCCTCGATTTGCCTGATCATGTCGGTAAATTGGGATGCGAAGTTTTCGTTATTGAGCCTTGTGCTGGCATCCACTTTGGGTGGGATCATCGAGGAGCTCTTTCCAGTGAGGATGTCGATCGCATCGGGGCCGTTAGCATAAATGACAATATCGTCGGGGAGTGATTTGACAAATCCTATTATAGGAGAGGATTTCCAGGATTTACTTGAAAAACCACTACCTTTATAATTTAAAGAATTGATCAAAGGTACAGATTGGAAGGCTTGACCTATAACAAATAAAATTGAAATGCTCAACAGCGAGATGGCGACAACCTTGTTATTATAGAATAACCAAAGATGATAGGCTATGCACACAATTCCAATAACCCCAATGATATATACAGGCGATAGAATGCGATCTAAAAGGAGAGTGTGAGCATCCAAAAAGGAAATGGAAAGCCCCAAGGAAATGAAATACGAAAATATAAATATAACCAATATGGAAGGAAAGAATACGGTATACATGTGTTCTTTTATCATTGTTTTATGTCTCAAAACAGAAACATACCCAGTTAGAACAGCAATCGCAAAGAGTGCAAGGAGAGCGCTCCTGACATTCAGAGGCCATCCTGGAGGCATGAAAAGCCACTTTGAAAGGGTCGAGAGGGCATCATTGATATGCTGCGATGCAACTGGGTGGTATACCAAAGACCTGTTAGTCAGAGTGCCGGCGACGATAGTGTTTCTGAGAATCCACAAGGAGATCGGAAAAACAGTCATAATGCCGAAACCCATGGCAATAAGAACTCTCTTGTAAATATTTACCCGTAACATGAATAATATACATAAACAACCTGTTATGACTAAAGATATTCCTACATATCTGGTTAAGAAGGCAAAACCTATCATGAAAGACGAGCTTAGGAATAAGATAGGTGTTGTTTTTTGAATATATTCTCCAAGCAACAGAAACCCTGCAAGAGATAGTGGAATAAATAATGATTCCGACCATGCACATGAATAGACGTGAATCATGGTATGCGAGGTCAGGAGCATCAGCAGGCCGGTTATCAGAGCCGTAATAGACCCACGAGTCCCTCGAAAGATTATCAACCCGGAGAGTGTTATGGTCGCGCAAAACAGGAATGCTTGAAGCCATCTTGCGCCATCCAAAGGATCCTGCCCCAAAAGGCCGCTCAGGGAGAGCGCCATAGGATAGAGAGGCGGATAGTGGGTCATAGGAGATCCGGGCGGGTGCGACAACCCGTACCCTTTCAGGAAGTTACGGGCAACATTGATGTATACGGTTGAATCAGTAGTGGTGCCAACGCCCCAGTTCGTCGTCAATAAGAGGATCGCTGTCCCAATAACGGCACAAGTGCCGATAATGAGGGACGGCAACCATTTGGATTTTGCTTTCGGAGCTGCTGTCAGGCGGTATTCGCGGGAGCTCGCTTTGGCAGATTCAGGATGACGGGGTTGTTCTTTGGCGAGGGTCTGTGGCTGACGACCAGATCTGGTGCCTGAACCCCGGTGCGAAGTCTTTCGTCCCATTCGTCTCCTCGCTCAGCGCGTAGGCCTTGACTCAGTGAAGTTGTTCCTCAACCCCCAATTCATCGTCCAGCAATCCGACTCCTTAATACGCTTTGGCTCATTTGCAGTCAATCGCCTTCATCGCTTCGCTCGTGGTAGCCAATCCCCCGCTGACTTGCCCTGTGGCAATCTATTCCTGATCCCCACGTTTGTTGAGCGAAGATCATTGACATACAAAACAGTTTTTCTATAATGACCAGGTGGTCACTTTGAGATGGATGAGGTCGGAACATGGGTCTTCGCGCAACTTTCAAGAACCTGGAAAGCGATAAGCAGCAAAGGATTCTCGACACGGCGGTCGAGGAATTTGCCAGCCACGGTTTCCGGCAGGCCAGCGTCAATCGCATGGTGCAGCGCCTGGGAATTGCCAAGGGTTCCATCTTTCAGTATTTTGGCACCAAGGAAGGGCTTTTTCATGTGGTCTTCGACCACGCCGTAGAACTGGTGAGGCGTTCCCTTCGCCAGGTCAAGCAGACGACGGTCGAAACGAGTTTTTTTGAACGCCTTCGCCGGAGTCTCATCGCCGGAATCCACTTCATCGATCAACACCCGAAAATCTACAGAATTTATCTCAAAATGGTTTTCCAGGAAGATTTCCCGCTACGTGCCGAATTCCTGCAGCAGGTGCATCTGTTTTCGGCCGAATACTTAAAGCCCCTCGTCGAGGCGGGGGTTGCCGGCGGTGAGTTGCGCGCGGACCTGGATGTCGGTGCCGCCGTTTTCTTTCTGGACGCGCTCATGGACCGGTTTCTCCAGGCCTATTGCGTCTCCTTTCTGGATGCGGGCTCAGGCCTCTATCAGGCCCCCAAGGACGAAATGGAACGGAGGGTCGGGGAGTTCGTCGAGTTCATCCGGAAGGGAATGGGCAGTTGAAGGGTGAGGGGTGAGGGCTCGCTTTGGGGTCAGAGGTTACGATGTTTGATTACGAATGTTATCAGCGTCTGGATTTGGGAGACGTCTATCATAAGGTCCAGGACGGTCGGCGCCTGAGCCTGGAAGAAGGGTTGAGACTCTTCGCCTGCCCGGAGGTGGCGGCGATCGGTGCCCTGGCTCATGGGGTCAGGACTCGATTGCACGGAAATGCTGCCTACTATGTGATGAATCAGCATATCAATTACTCCAATATTTGTGTAAACAGCTGTCGCTTTTGCGCTTTTGGGAAGAAACAGGGCGATCCTCTCGCCTTTGAACTGTCGGTGCCCGACATTGTTGAGAAGATAAAGGAACGGGAGTGCGACCGGGTTACTGAAGTGCACGTAGTTGGCGGATGCCACCCGGAGCTGCCGCTGTCCTACTGTGAAAGCCTTCTAAAAGAGATCAAAACATGCTGTCCCACGGCCATCATCAAGGCCTTTACGGCGGTTGAGATCGACCATTTTGCGCGCCTTGAGGGAACCACCACCCGTGACGTGCTCCTTCGGCTCAAGGCGGCGGGCCTCGACATGCTGCCCGGCGGCGGTGCGGAGATATTCAGTCCGCGCGTGCGCAGTCAGCTTTGCCCCAACAAGACGACGGGCCGGGACTGGTTGCGGATTGTTCGGGAAGCCCACCAAACGGGAATACGCACCAATGCCACGATGCTCTACGGTCACATCGAGACCATTACGGAACGGCTGGAGCACCTCGTTGCCCTGCGCGATCTCCAGGATGAGACGGACGGGTTTTTGTGCTTCATTCCCCTGCCTTTTCAGACGGCCAACAATGACCTCTCGGGGATTGCCCCCACTACCGGTATCGAGGACCTCAAGACGATCGCCGTCAGCCGCCTCATGCTCGACAATCTGCCTCATGTGAAGGCCTACTGGATCATGCTTTCGGTCAAGCTGGCCCAGGTGGCCCTCTACTTTGGCGCAGACGACTTCGATGGCACGGTGATTGAGGAAAAGATCGGCCACATGGCCGGTGCCCAATCGGAACAAGCGCTGACCCGGGCGGAACTCGAAAGCATCATCCGCGAGGGTGGTTTTGAACCGGTTGAGCGCAATTCGTTTTTCGAGAGAGTCCATCACTGACTTTATTTCATCCACGAAGGTCTACGAAGACACGCGAAGAGGCTTATGGCGCTGGAACCGGTCATAGAGAAGATCCATTCACGGATGCGCATCGACTTTGACGAAGCGCTGGAACTTTATGAGAAGGCCGACTTCTATCTTCTTGGCCAGCTGGCGCAGGGGGTCCGTCTGGAAAAGCATCCCGAACCCGTAGTCAGCTATGTGGTAGACCGGAATATCAATTATTCCAACGTCTGCATATGCGGATGTCGGTTCTGTGCCTTCTATCGCGTGCCGGGCCATGCCGAAGCCTATGTGCTGACCAAAGAAGCATTGACCAGGAAGATCGAAGAAACGCTGAGCCTGAACGGGACCCAGATCCTCCTGCAGGGGGGCCATCATCCCGACCTTCCTCTGGCCTTCTATGAGGAGATGCTCGCCTTCATCAAGAGTCGCTTCCTCATCCACATACATGCGTTCTCGCCTCCCGAGATCGTGCATTTTGCGAAGCTGGAAAAGATCGGTGTGTCCGCGGTGATTGCACGGTTGGCAGCGGCCGGACTCGATTCCATCCCGGGAGGCGGCGCTGAGATCCTGGTGGATTCGGTGCGAAAGTCCGTCTCTCCGAACAAGTGCACGGCGTCCGGATGGCTGGCGGTCATGGAGGAGGCGCATCGCCAGGGACTGCGCACGACGGCGACCATGATGTTCGGTCATGAAGAGGAACCGCGCCATCGCCTGGAACACTTGCTGGCGCTGCGGGACCTGCAGGATCGCACCGGCGGCTTCACGGCTTTCATTCCCTGGCCCTTCCAGCCCGCCAACACCCTGATCCACCGGGCGTCGGAGACCCCGGTCGCCTATCTTCGTCTCCTGGCGCTCTCCCGCATCGTGCTTGACAATTTTGAGAATATCCAGGCCTCGTGGGTGACCATGGGACCTAAAGTGGCCCAGCTGGCGCTGCATTTCGGGGCGAACGATTTCGGTTCCACGATGATCGAAGAAAACGTCGTTGCCGCGGCGGGCGTTCATTTCCGGCTATCGGTGGAAGAGATCCGCCGCCTGATCCAGGACGCCGGCTTTCAAGCCCGGCAGCGAACCATGGCCTACGAGTGGGTTAAACCAAGCGATGAGCTCACCGACGCGGCCTGCAGCTAGCAGGCAATCTCGACCCATCGGGGTGGCCTTGCCGTGCGCCGGAACCGGCCAGGCGACGGATCCGCCGCTCCTTCACCGGGCGGAATGGCTGGTGCCCGTTGCGTTCCCACCCGTTCAGAATGGGGGCGTGCTGGTGAGAGGCGGCCACATTCTCCTTGCCGGTCCCTATGCGGAAGTGAAAGCCTTGAGTCCGGCCCTAACCTCGGAAGTGGACCACGGCGCCTCCGCTCTCATGCCGGGGCTGGTGAATGCTCATACTCACCTGGAATTGTCCGGCTTGGGCGGCAGGATCGAGCTGCCGCAGGATAGTTTCGCGCAATGGCTGAAAAAACTCCTCGTGCTGCGCTCGCTGATGACGCAGGAGTTCCTCGATGACGGCCTGGATCGCGGGCAACAGCAGCTCGTTGCCGCGGGATGCTGCCTTTGCGGGGACATCACCAACGGAGCATGCCTGTCATCTGGAGGCCATGAGCGCCCTGACGAACATCCGACCAGGAATGAGAGGAAGCACCCACCTGGCAGGGGCTCCACTGATCTCCCCTCATTTGGTGCCCAGCACCGGGACCCCGCCACTCGTCACTCACCACTCACCGCGCACCACTCTCTGCTTAAGCGACAGGTTTTTCTCGAGGTGCTGGGGTTTGACCGGGGGGGGCTGGCCGAAGCCTTGAACGGCGATCCTGGAGAGCTTCTGGAGAGCGTTCCGGTCTCGGACGTGCCGCCCAGTCTTGCGGCCCATTCCGGTTATTCAACGGCTGGGCCGGTCATCCGTGAAGCCAAGGGATGGTGCCGTGCCAAAGGACTTCGGTTCAGCATTCATGTGGCCGAGCACCCCGAGGAGCTCGAGTTCCTCGATCACGGCACAGGATTCTGTCGGGAAATTCTACAGGATCTGGGCCGCTGGACGCCCCGGTGGAGGCCCCCGCACGCCAGTCCGGTGAGCTATCTCGACCAACTCCGGGTGCTCGACTCGGAGACCCTTCTCGTCCATGCCGTTCATCTGACCGACGCCGACTGGGAGCTGGTCCTCAGGAATGGTTGCCCGGTCTGCTTCTGTCCGCGCAGCAATCGGAACCTGAACGTCGGACAACCCGATATCGCAAAGGCTTTGCAGTATGGTCTGGTGACCGCCCTGGGCACGGACAGTCTGGCCAGCAACACCGATCTCAACCTTTTTACCGAGGCGGCCTATGTTGTCGATCATTATTCCGCCGTGTCCCCCGAGGCGGCGCTCGGCATGATCACCCTGGGGGGGGCACGAGCTTTGGGGCAGGAACGGCGCTTCGGCGCCGTCGGGCCGGGAAAGCAGGCACAACTAATAACGATCGCCCTTCCTGCCGCACTTTCCTCTAAACGGCTTTTCGAAACGATCATCGAACAGGGAAACAAAGGAGCATGGCAATGGGTGCAACATCCGGCCAACGGTTGCGACTGGGCAAGCTCAGCTATTTGAACGTCCTGCCCATCTATTATCCCCTGGAGTCGGGAATCATTTCTCATCCTTTTACCATTACCTCCGGCACGCCCGCCGACTTGAACCGGCTCATGGTTCGGGGCGAACTCGAGGTGAGCGTGGTCTCTTCCATCGAGTATGCACGGTATCCCGAACGCTATTTGATCCTTCCCGACCTCTCCATCAGCTGCCGGGGACCGGTCGGGAGCGTGCTGCTTTTGAGTCAACGGCCGTTCGAGCAGCTTTCCGGTGAAACCGTGCTGATCACTTCTCATTCCCACACGTCGGTTGCCCTGGTGAAGATTCTTCTCAGCAGGCAGTTGGGTGTGGAAGCCGTCTTTCGTCCAGGCAACTGTACGGACACACTGGCTCGAGGTGAAGCCCCTGTTGCCCTGCTGACCATCGGTGATGAAGCCTTGCGGCTCCGGGAGCATCGTCTGTATCCGTATCGTCTGGACCTCGGTGAAGCCTGGCTGGCCTGGACGGGACTGCCCTTTGTGTTCGCCCTGTGGGTCATTCAACGGCAGGCTCTGGAACGCTGTAACGGCGTTTTGAGCAAGGCCCTGGAAGTGTTGTTGCTGGCCAAGGCCTGGGGTTGTTCCCATCTGGACGAGATCGGTTGCCAAGCTGCGAAAAGCGGCATCCTCGATGGCGAGCAGCTCAAGGAATACTACCGGGGTCTGAGTTATGATTTGAGCTGGGATCAGAGGGCGGGACTGGAACTCTATTTTGAGCATCTGACATCCCTTGCGGAAATCAACCGGGCTCCTTCTCTTCAAATCTATTCCACACTGGCGTGTGTGGCATGATTCAGACGAATTGCCTCCGTCTCAAATGACCGCCGATGAGAGGCAGACAACCAACAAGAATTCACCACGAAGAGCACGAAGAAATGACTTCTTGCTCTTCGTGGTGAAAAGAAGTCCTATTTTCTCGGACGACTTGTAAGAAATGAGAATTCCAGTTCGATCAAGGTAAAGGCTATGGCACTGGACACGCGATGGCGTGTCTTATGGGAGAGGGGAACCATGGGTGGGAAAGCTCTACGGTTGAAGCGCTTCCGGAATTCATTCAGCGGTCGGATGGTCATTTTGCCCCTGGATCATGGCGTCAGTATGGGACCAATCCCTGGTCTTGAACGTCCTGAGAGGGCCATTCGCATGGGCGTTGGCGAGGGCGCTGACGCTCTGGTTTTGTACAAGGGGATGCTGGGCCTGTTGGAAAGGGTAGCGACAAGCTGCCGGGGATTTTCATGCACCTTTCCGCCAGCAGTGAGTTGGGTTGTTCACTTCACCACAAGGTCTTGATCGGCACAGTGGAGGAAGCGTTGCGGCGCGGGGCGGACGGCGTATCGATTCACGTTAACCTGGGCACTCCTGACGAACCCGAAATGCTTCGGGATCTGGGGAGAGTCGGTGAAGCCTGTGCCCAATGGCAGGTGCCTCTACTGGTGATGATGTATGTGTGTCGCTCCAGCGGGGCGGCAGCCGCCCCGGACACCGCCGTAGCCCACGCCGCCAGGATGGCCGCCGAGTTGGGTGCCGATATCATCAAGATCCCCATTCCCGAAGACTCCCGGTCGCTGGAAGAGATCGCGGCGGGGCTTCCGGTCCCGGTGGTGGTTGCGGGCGGGAGCAGAATTATCGAAGCTAAGGTGTTTCTGGAACGCGTGGAGCGAGCCATGGAAGCGGGAGCTCAGGGCGTGGCCATAGGTAGAAACATTTTTCAGAGCCAACGTCCGGAGCTGCTTTTAAGAGCCCTGTGCAAAATTGTCCACCGGGGATTGTCCGCCGGCAGAGCCTGGGAGGAAGCCAAAGGAGCGGGGCTTGCCGAGCCGTTGCCGGCAGGTTGAGGGATATTTTCGTCAGGCTTGAAGTGCTTCTACACTTGTTTAGGATGGATTGTTTATGATGGCAAATCCGGAATCCGGTAACCCTGATGAGTATTCGAGGGATTTGCGTTATGGGAAAGAAGCAGTTGGTTGTGGCGATCACGGGAGCGAGCGGAGCCCCTTATGTGCGCTTGCTGCTGCACACCCTGGCGGCGGAGCTCCACATCCATCTGGTCGCTTCCGAAGCCGGCCGGATGGTCTATGAGCTGGAGATCGGCAAAGCGCTGGCAGATGACCTTCCTGCCGGGGTTTCGGTTTACAGCGAAAAGGATTTCACCGCCCCGTTTGCCAGTGGTTCCTTCCTCTCCGAAGGCATGGTGGTGGCTCCCTGTTCCATGGGAAGCCTCGCCGCCATCGCCAACGGCATCTCACAAAACCTCATTCACCGCGCCGCCGATGTCTGCCTGAAAGAGGGCCGACGATTGGTGCTCGTCCCCCGGGAAACACCGTTGAATGCGATTCACCTGATGAACATGCTTGAGCTTTCCCGGGCCGGGGCGGTCATCCTCCCCGCGATGCCGGGTTTTTACCATCAACCCCGGGGGGTGGACGATCTGGTGAAATTCATCGTGGCCCGCATCATCGAACAGCTGCACCTGCCCCAAACCCTGATGCCGCCCTGGGAGCCGGGTCGCCTTTCAAAAATCAGTGCTTGAACGCCCGCTGGCCCGTCAAGACCATGGTCACATTGGCTTCATTGCAGGCTTCAATCACTTCCCAGTCTCTCATGGAGCCTCCCGGCTGAACCACTGCCGTGACACCCTGATGAATCCCCACGTCCACGCCGTCACGGAAGGGGAAGAAGGCGTCGGAAACCATGGCCGCGCCAATCAAGCCGCCGCGAGCGTCTTTGGTGTCGTTATCGATGATTTCCTTTTGTTCCCTGGGACGTTGGCCTTTTTCGATCGCCAGTTCGAGCTCTTTGTAGGGCATTCCGTGACGATCGAAGCAGAGGGCATCGGCATATTTTTGGTAGGCTTTGTAGACGGCAATTTCGGCAACCCCCACCCGGTCCTGTTCACCGGTCCCGATCCCGACCGTGCACTCATTCTTGACGTAAAGGACGGAATTGGAAGTCACCCCCTGCTCCACAAACCAGCCAAAAAGAAGGTCCTGCATCTCCTGGGCGGTGGGTTCCCGGGTGATTCGGTAGGGCTTGCCCTGGTGCGTGGTTTCGGCCAGCTTCAAGTCCTCTGCCCCTTGAATCTTGTTCAGCGGTGACTGCTGAACGATCAAACCGCCATCGATGAGCGACTTGAAATCCACGAACCGTGTAGACAAATAGTCGGTGAGGCGATCGATTCTGCTCACCTGGATGATTCTGAGATTCGTCCGCCGCTTGAGCAGCTCCAGGGTTCCCTCCTCAAAGTCCGGAGCCGCGACCACTTCGAGGTAGTTCTCGGAAATGAGGGCCGCAGTCTCTTTGTCGACCGGGCGGTTGAGCACCAGACAGCCTCCGAAGGCCGCAATGCGATCGGCCCGATTGGCGCGGTGATAGGCGTCGAAGAGGCTCTGCCCATAGGCCGCCCCGCATGGGTTGTTGTGCTTCAAGATCGCCGCGGCCGGCTTTGCCATCAGGTATTTGAGGATATTGAGCCCGTTATCCAGGTCGGTGAGATTGGTTTTGCCGGGGTGCTTCCCCTCCTGGAGCATGTCCTCTTCTTTGATGGCGCTCACCAAGCCCAGGTGCGGATCGACAAAACGACAGCCGCCAAGGGTGAGGTGACCCCCGGACAGTTCGTAAAGGGCAGCCTCCTGGCCGGGGTTTTCACCATAACGCAAGCCCTTCTCGATGAGTTCCCCCGATTTCTCGTCCGGGAACCTCCAGCTTCGCTTGTGGTACACCAGTTCCTGATCCCCAAAACTGATGCGAAGAGTTTCGGGAAAATGGTCTTCCATGACCGTCCGGTACATTTTTTTCAGATCTTGTGTCATACGTCATCCTCCCCAATGAAAAGAGCCCGGATTCGATCCAGGCTCCTTGTGTAGTACTCAAGCCAAGAATACCGGGTTATAGCAGACTGGATTGGTGCCCCAACCCCGGCAATCAATCGTTGAGGTTCTCGCCGCTCGACCCTAAGTACCCCAAAACAATACCTGGGAGTCTATAGAAAACAGACTCGCAGAAAACCAAACTAAAACTTGTAGCCCACGCTGCAACCTATCATATTAGCGTACCCATTGGAGAAGGAGGAGTCCAATACTCCGGCATCAAGACGAGCTGGAACATTGTCGCGATTGAGAATGTGGAGGTAGGTATAGGACAGGTCCAGAGTCCAGTTGTTCCAGCGAAATCCCGGGCCAAGGCTGAAAAGCAGGCGATCATTGGCAGGGACGAGATAATCCATATTAGCGTCGTTCGTGGGTTCCTGGTCCCAAACGAAGCCCGCGCGCAAATCGAGCCAATCGGTCGTATTATACTCAACGCCAAGGAAGAGACGCCAGACATCTTTCCAGTCCTTGGTCTTGGTGACAGAAGGCCTTCCTACGGCGCTCAAACTATCATACCGGATTGTCAGAGCATCATAGGTGCTCCAGCGGGTCCAGATTCCTCCCACCTCAACACTGAGTTTCTTGATCGGATAAAATGCCGCGCCAAAATATACCTCGTCTGGGAGTGTGATGGAGCCTCTTGCACCGGTATCGTTGAAAAGCTGATTGTATGGAGCAGGAAGGCCCGTCGGCCTAACAAACTTGGCATCCCCCGAGAGATTCTGTTTGACCTGACTGCGGTAGGAGAGGCCGAGTTTCATCCAATCGAAAGCCTTGTAGTGAATGGCAAGATTCATCCCAACCCCGACACTGTCACCCTCGAGTGAGCTGTCCACGTTGAAAGGAGCGTTGAGTGAGACGAGTTTCTGCTTCAAGGTCAGGTCGAAATACATGACATCCAGGCCTGCTGCCAGGGAGATCTGGTCGTTCAATTTGACGGCGATATTCGGGTTGATAGTTACAGTCTGGATGACCGCCTTGTAGTTACTGTATTTCCCCGCCCAGTTCTCGTTGAATTCCGTGCCGAGGCCGAAGGGAGAGAACAGTGCCAATCCCAGCCAGACCTTGTCCGTGGCCTGATAGGTGAGGTAAAAATGCGGTGGCATCCATACATTGCTTTCGGTTGTGGTGGTGATACCCGGAGAACTACTTGTGGGAGAATGGGTTGTCACATCGGTGCGCGGTATGATGAAGGTAGCGCCGGCCATCATCTGGGTGCCGGTGAGCTGAGTGATTCCGGCGGGGTTGAAAAAAAGCGCCGAGGGGTCGTCCGCTCTCCCGACCAGAGCCCCTCCCAGGGCGTTTCCTCGGGCACTGCCTTCATAAAGGGCGAACCCCGCCCCGAAGCATAACTGCGCAGTGCCGATAATGCCGACCATGACCATCACTAACAATGCATACCTGGACTTCACTCTCATAGCGATCCTCCCCTCGATGGAATCCAAAAAACTCCTCTAGCCCCTTTCCTTATTGCCCCTGAATGTACCTTGCAGCGCCGACGGGAACGAACACAGACACAAGCCGTCAGCATATTCGGGCAGCCCCAGACGCCAATCGGCCCCAACAAAAGCCCACGTCTGGCGGCAGTCCCATGCAGCAGATGATCGGCTGAATTGTAATGAATGGAGAGTTCAGAAGTATCGAAGCGACCCTTAGCAAAGCCGGTTGATTCCGTCAAGCGAAATCCAGAGTGAAAGAGTGACAGTCACTGGAGCGCTGCAGTAAATGCTGCATCCTGCGAAGGTTTTGGCGAAAAAAGCAGGTCAACCCAACCCAAATATGGTATTCAAAAAGCGGCGCCCTCAAATAAACCCTTGTTTCAAGGAGCAATCGCAGGATGGAAAAATGGCAACCCAGAGCCGCCGCCACTTTGGTGGGCAGCATGCCCCACAAGGATCGCACCCGAGCCATAGAACTCATTCTCCATTCGGTGCCCGAGGTGCCCGTCTGGCCCCAGCTCTCTTCTTTTCCGCCGGAACAGATGATGATTCAATACCTGGAAGGGCTGCCGGGAATTGAGGAAGAAGCCGGGCGCGTGGTCTGTCGGGTTGACTCTCCCGCCTTCGAAGAGGAACTCTACGACTTCTACGAAGCCTATCTGGCTGTGGAAGAAGGGCGAGTGGCGCTCAACGACTCTCGCTTCCGCCTGGGCCCCGAAACCGGCAGGACCTTCTATCCCTTTACCGACGCCTTGAAACGCCCTGACTGCTCCTTCCAGGCCTTGAAAGGTCAGGTTGTCGGCCCCTTTACGCTCCTGACCACCCTCAAGGACCAGCAGGAGCGGGCCCTCATCTATAACGAAGAACTGCAAGACGTGGTGGTCAAGCATCTGGCCCTGAAGGCAAAATGGCAAATCAACCAACTCAAGGCCTTTGCCCGTCCGGTGATCCTGTTTCTGGATGAGCCGGCTCTGGCAGGGTTTGGGTCCTCCGCGTTTATCGCGATTTCCGCAGATCTGGTCCAGCGGTTGCTTCGAGAGGTCGTTGAGGCGGTCCATCAAATGGGGGCTCTGGCGGGTGTGCATGTTTGTGCCAATACGGATTGGAGCCTGGTTTTTGGAAGCGGGGTCGATGTCATAAATTTCGATGCCTACAATTATTTTGAAAAATTTGTTTTATATGAAGACCTTCTCCTGGAATTCCTGGAAAAGGGCCATATCGTGGCCTGGGGCATGGTTCCCACCAATGCCTCTGAGCTCATTGCGAGTGAGACCTCTGAGGCTCTTGCCGAGCGGTGGTTGGAGCGCCTAAAACAGTCCCTGAAGGGTTCGGTGCCATTGTCAAAGATCCTTTCCCAATCCCTGTTTACACCAAGTTGTGGGTGTGGCAGTCTGGGGGAAGCGAGCGCGGAACGGGTGCTCGACCTGACCAGTGGGCTGAGCCGACTCCTGCGCGCCCACTTATAATGATAGGGCCGCGCCTCTTGCCGGATGTCGCTCGGGGTGAAAAACACCCCTTGGAACTCTTGACAACAGGTTTGGGTTTTACTAGTGTTAAGGCTCTGTTGCGGTTCGAAGGAGTTTGTGGGGTGTTCCTTTCAGGTTTCGACTCATTCCCCTAGGTGACTATTCCTTATCGATCGAGGTTTTGTCGCGTAGCCCCAAGCGACCTCTCTCACTTCCCTGAAAATGAGGAAAGAGACAGCCCGGCGGTATCGTCTTTCGGGTTTCCCGATGGGTCGCAATACATGGACTTCGCCTGGAAAGGTACCGTTTGCTTGGCCTTCTGCTGTGCAGAAGCAGTGTTTCGGCGGCAATAAATGGAGTTTCCGGGTAATATATATAGAGAGGTCAGAAGACAGACTCGCATCCAACCTTCCGGATCAGGCCCAATGCCCATTCGGAAGCCAACCCGCAAGTCATCGAAGATGTAATAAAAAGAGTGTTTATAGCGTTTTGGCCGAAGAATCGGGCGGTGCGTGCCCCTTTGACCGTTTTCCACGGGGAGGTCTTGCGCGCGGCTTGAAGGAAGACGTGGCAATTCGGGTGGGTCCGGTTCCCTGAGATGAACCCGTGAAGGAAGGGTGATAACAATGCAGGTTGAGTACAGGAACATCGACGCCAAACTGGTGGTGAATGAGATTCGCAACGGGCGTTCTCTGGAGTCCGTGCAGAAGTTGTTTGGAATCAAGTTCAAAAGCGAAGTCCAGGACCTCTATTTGCAGGGGCTCATGGAAATGGGCGAGATTCCTCAGGTGGCTTTCGACAAGAAGCGCATCTCCCAGGTGGCCCCTTTGCACCCGGAACCAGTTGTGGTGCGTCGCCGTGAGAAGGGTGGGGGGAACGCTCAGCCCTCTACAATGATCAAGACCACCAGCTTCCGAACCATTGGCCAAAGCGGCAGCGTCACTTTGAACAAAGCCCTCCTCATTGAACAGCTGGGTTTCAAAGTTGGGGATTTTTTTGAAATCTACCGAGAAGATGACCAGGTGGTTCTAAAGAAGGTCGCGGCCCCGGCCTGAAAACTCCTGCCGATTTCCATCCGATCAGGCTAGCGTCGAAGACGGTTGAGGACATGCAGAAACCTCCAGAGGGCTGTCAAGTTGGTTCCGGCAGCCAGGATCAAAAGCCCGACCACCAACACCGAATCCTGCAGCCATTGGCCGTTTGGCAACCCGGTGAGGAGGTTGACGAAGGGGTTTGAGAGGCCTGCGACACCCAGCAGCACAATCCGTTCCCCTCTCTGAAACGTGCCCGCCAGGCAGTCTACGCCGAGACCTTCGGCGCGGGCGCGGGTATAGCTCACCATCAAAGACCCAAATAAGATGAGCAAAACCGTGAGGGATATCAGGGGAGTCACCGCTCCCTGCCGATAAAAATAACACCAGATGCCCAGGTAAATGATCAGTTCGGTGTAACGGTCCAGCACCGAATCCAGGAAGGCGCCAAACTTCCGGTTCTCTCCCAGAGCCCTGGCCAGGGAACCGTCCAGGGTATCCAGGAGTCCGGTGAGCAGCGTGAAGAGTCCGCCTAAGAGAGGGTAGTAAGCAAAGGATATTCCCGCCAGCAGACTGCTCAATAACCCCAGAAAGGTGACGTGGTTGGGTCTCAGCCTGAGCTGAATCAGCCGGGGAACCAGATGGCGCTCAAGAAAGCCGTAATACTCCGCTTCAATCACTGTTCCTTTGAGCATAGGTAACCTTCGATCAGTATTGCGATGCGCTGAGCCCAGGCATAAAGGATATCAAATCGTTCAGGGAGGTTGGTCCACTTTCCGGAAAAACCTGCCAAGGCGCCTTGTGCTCCATCGACGACCGCCCACGACCCCGTCAGTCGCTGCACGGGAGAGCGGTTCCCTTGATCAAGGGCGAAGCCAGCAAAGGGAAATCGCTCAGCTGCACTTGCACCTCGCTTCCAGCGGCTACTTCTACCACATGAGGTTCCAAAATCATATAGGCAAAACAATCCTTGACCCTGCCGAAGACGGAGTCCCTTCTGGTTACAGACGGGTAGAAACGGGGCGGTGCCGTGCCCGGATCGAGGGAGCCTCTGATGGCGTGGTAAAAGCCTGGCCGGCCCGTCAGCGGGGTTTGCAGGATCGCCGCCATCCGAGCGTGTCCGAAACCTCGAAGTCCCTGCCAGCGCCTCAGCAAGGGGACGGCCAATTGCTCGAAGGCGATCTGGGCCGCCCAGGGATTCCCGGGCAGGGCCAGAAAGATCTGTCCTCGCCGTTCCCCCAGGGCGGAGTTCTTTCCAGGAATCAGGTTGATGTCCTTAACCAGCAGCTGCACACCGAGCCGGCTCCAGACCTCCGGCAGGAAGTCCCTGTCACCTTTCCCCATGCCCCCCGTGGTGACAACCAGATCCGCTGCCACCGCCTGCAACCGATCCGCAATGAGGTGAGGATCATCAGCGGTGACTCCCAAAGGAAGGCTTTTCCCCCCTGGAGCTGAGTGAGCCACGCCAGCAGGTGCATGTTGTTGCAGTAGGTGTATGGCCCCTCGGCAGCAGCGCCCAGGGCTTTGACTTCGTCCCCGGTTGCCAGCAGGGCGACATGCGGCTGCCGGTAAACGGCGACCCGCTCGCCTCCCAGCGCAGCGATGAGCGCCAGGCGTGTAGGAGTCAAGACGGCTCCTGCGGAGACCAGAGGTTCGCCGCACTGAGCATCTTCGCCCGGCAGCATCACCCCCTTGCCCTCACCATATATCTGGGCCAGGATCAGGTCTTCTCCCTCCAGCGCAACTTCCTCCTGAGGCGCCACCGCATCGGCGCACGGCGGCAGCGGAGCCCCGGTCAGGATGCGAATGCACTCCATCGAGCCGAGGCCCGCGGTCATGACATGCCCGGCGGCAATACGTCCGGGGACAATATGGAGGCGCGTCGGGGTTGCCGGAGAGGCGCCGAGGGTGTCCGTGCTGCGCAGGGCAAAGCCGTCCAGGCGGGAGCGGGATTCTGCGGGAAGATTGCGGTCGGCGACCATGTCCTCAGCGAGGACGCGGCCCAGGGCCTCCTCCAGGCGCACCTGTTCCGGGGCGAGAGGGGAGATGAGTCGAGAAGCCAGCTGTCTGGCCTCGTTCAGATCCATCGCAGCTGCTCCAGGTTTTCCGGGGTGTTGATGTTGCTGAAACTCATGCCGCCGGGGTCCACTGTTCGCCATTCCGCTTCGGTGATTTCTCTAACTTTGACCTTTGGGAAAAAATTTACGATCTTCCTTTCACCCTTTTCCAGAGCGGCCGCCACAGCCGGGAGGCAGCGGCGGGAGTAGAGTGCCAGGAGCGGTTCATAGCGGTCATTCCAAACGGGTACAACGACGTCATAACCTGCCCTCTTGGTGAGCATCAATTGGGCCAGGTCTGTCACCAGCAGCGGCATGTCGGTTGCTTTGGCGAGAACCCAGGGGTGAGGACTGAAAATGAGTGCTGTGTAGATGCCGCCGAGTGGTCCCTGGTGGCAGATTGCATCCTGCACCAGGGTCGCCCGGAGCTGAAGATAGGGGGTCAGGTCATTGGCAATCACCAGAACCGGATCGCACAGGCCGCGCAACGACTGGAGGACGTGCTCGATGAGACTTCTGCCCTGGAAGGCCTCGAGCGCCTTGTTCCTGCCGTAGCGCAGGCTTTTGCCTCCGGCGAGGACCGCTCCGGTGAGCATCTACTCATCTTCCAGCCGGATCTGGATATCGATCTTGTGCGGTTTGGACCAGCCTCTCAGGCTGGCGATCATGCCGACAATGCCGCCGATCACAAAATCCTTCACGAAATCTTTCATGGGCATTTGTTTGCCGTCCAGAAACACCGTGATGCGGGGTTGCTTGCGGTCTTTCAAAAACCGGGTTTCAATGAGGTCTGCCAGTCCCGGCACATCGTCAAACCGGAACACCGGCACATCGACCTCTACCGGGTCATCGGTGACCACGGCCGCCAGATTGTCCTGGACGCCACAAATGGGTTGGGCTTCGATCACCGAGCGGAAGACTTCGATTTTGGGATAGTGGGATCGTTTGTACCCTTCGGTGAGCAGGATGTCCTCCTCCCAGAAATAACGCCCGGCAATCTGCTCCAGAGGCATTTCCGCAGAGGTTTCCCGAATTGTGGCCACCGTGCGGGGGGAACCGATCCCAATGGTTTGGGCCCCGGCCTGGCGATGCCGCCAGGTATCCTTCCCCTCCCGGTCCATCTCGAAGCCGTGGACGTCATGTTTCAGAGTGCCGACGCGGTAGCCCCGCCGTCGGAGTTCCGGGATCAATTTTTCGAGATAGGTTGTCTTGCCGGAGTTTGAAGCTCCAACCATGCAGATGATGGGCAACATAGCGACTGCTCCTTGATAGGCAGAATCCGTGAGCTTGTCCTGCAACTGACGGCCAGGTAGCGACCTTTTCCGCGATGTTATCGCACACGCTCGGAAAAGTGTCAAGCAGTCGCGGGGTCAGGTCTTGCATCAGGATATAACTATATCATAATACAAGACCTGACCCCTGTAGGGGAGAGCTTGCCCCCGGATTCCTGCTGCGCTTGGTTTTCGTGGTGAGGATGATCCGGCTTGTGTTGTCCTCTCTTCTCAAGCGGTCGATGCCCTATCGATGCCATTGACCCGGATGGGGCGCTGTGCTAGCTTGCCGCCCACTGGAGGTAAGACCAAGATGATTCCCTATCCAAACATCAACCCCGATATCGTGGCCATCGGCCCGCTTCATATCCGATGGTACGGTCTCATGTATATCCTCGGTTTTCTGGCGGCCTACATTCTCATCCAGAGACAGGATCGTTCCCGCCAGCTGGGTCTGGTCGGCAACACGGCGCAAGATTTGATTTTCTACATCGCCGTGGGCCTCATTGTGGGCGCCCGCCTGGGATATGTCGTTTTCTACGACTATAGTCAATACCTGACCTACCTCACGAACCCCCTCGAAATCATCGCCACCTGGCATGGCGGCATGTCTTTTCACGGCGGTCTTCTGGGCTCGGCCCTGGGCTGCTGGTGGTTCTGCCGCCGCCGGCAGCTTCCCTTCCTGGCCGTGGTTGACAGTGTGACGGTGACCACTCCTATTGGTCTCGGTCTGGGCCGCCTTGGGAATTTTATCAACGGCGAGCTCCTGGGTCTTCCCACCACCGTTCCGTGGGCCATGGTCTTCCCCGATGGCGGTCCGCTGCCCCGCCATCCTTCGCAGCTCTATGAAGCCGTGATGGAGGGTCCGGTCCTGTTTCTGCTGCTCTGGTGGCTGCGCAAACGACAATTCCGAGACGGGATGATGCTGGTCCTTTTCATGCTCTTCTATGGGGTGTTCCGCTTCTATCTGGAATTCTTCAAAGAACCCGATCCACAAATCGGATACCTGTTCGGATATTTTACCATGGGGCAACTCCTGTGCATCGCCATGATTCTCGCCTCAGGATTGCTGGCCGCCTTCCTCCGACGCGACGGGTCCAGGGTGCAGTCCTGACGCTGGTTGCGAAACCGATGGAGGCCTGCATGACTGGCGCAAGCGGCAGGCCCGTCTTTCATCATCAAACTGGTCGAGTCTGTGGCTGATGCCGTTGTGGGGCACATTCTTTTCAGCCGGTTGCGATAGAACCGGCGGATGGCGCGCTGCGCACGATGGGGCTTGCTCCCGTGACGGTGCTGCCGGAGTGTCAGCGGTGTGGAATAGGGACTCTTCTCATCGAAGCTGGTCTCGCCCAATGCCGGAAAGCCGGCTATGACGGTGTCGTCGTCCCGGGGCACCCGGAGTATTACCCACGCTTCGGGTTTCTTCCTGCCGGCAGCTTCGCCCGGCCCGGACATCGTTTGCTTACCGCTCCCCCCTCGGCTCTACGGGTTCCCCATCACGACAGAGCCTGGATTTGAGCTTAAATTCGTGCTAGCCTATCGAAATCTTCAGCGATCTCCCCGGCGAAGAGGCGGGGTTTGTGGCTTGGCGGATAGGTTTCTAGCAACAAGGTAATCCGAAGAGAAACGGAGGGCAGATGATGGTTAGATGGAGGGCTCTGTTGGGCATGGGCGTCTTTTTGCTGATGGTCTCGACGACCTGGTCGGGACTGGGCGTCATGAGTGTGCAGGTGCGGGATGGTCAGCTTCGCGCCACCCCTTCTTTTTTGGGGACGGTAGTCGGTGCGGTCAATTACGGGGACCAGGTGGATGTCCAACAGCAGCAGGGCGACTGGATGGAAGTCAATTTCAAAGGTCAAAAGGGGTGGATGCACAGCTCGGCTCTGACAACCAAGGCCATCAGCATCGGCGGCGGCGGCAAGAACGCCCAGATGAAGGCCTCGGGCAAGGAAGTGGCCCTGGCCGGCAAAGGGTTTAACGCCGAAGTGGAAGCGCAGTACCGCAAGGGGCATCAGAATGCCAACTATCCGGCCGTAGACCAGATGGAAAGGGTCCAGATCGCGCCGCAGGAAATGGTGGTGTTTCTCGACCAGGGTGGGCTAAAACCCACGGCAGGAGGTGGTAAATGAAACCGTCTAAGATCAGTTTGTTCCTGCTGGCAATCATTGTACTGAGCGCCTGTCAAGCCGTGCAGCCCATGATGGATGTGGCGACTCAGGTCGGCGTGGCTTCCGGGAAGATCTCCCAAAGCCAGGCGGATTCCCTTTCCCGCAGCACGCAAGCCGTCGGCAAAACCTTCGAAGATATCACCCCGGAACAGGAATATTACATCGGGCGGGCGGTGGCGGCCTCGGTCCTCACCCAGTACCGTCCTTACAGCCTGGCCGAACTGAACCTTTACGTCAACGTGGTTGGGCAAACCCTGGCGCAGGCGTCCAACCGGCCTCAGACTTTTGGCGGTTACCATTTCCAGGTGGTTGAATCCATGGAAATCAACGCCTTTGCTGCTCCCGGCGGCTTGATCGTGGTAACTCGCGGCATGCTCCGCTGCTGCAAGACGGAAGATGCCCTCGCCGCCGTACTAGCCCACGAAATCGCGCACGTGCAGAACCAGGACGGACTGCGGGCCATCAAGACCAGTCGCCTCACCTCGGCCTTAACCATCCTGGCCGCGGAAGGCGCCAAGCAATACTCCGGTGGGGACCTGGCGCAGCTGACGCAGGCCTTCGAAGGGTCGGTAGGGGATGTGGTGAACACTCTGGTGGTCAACGGCTACTCGCGTGGTCAGGAACGCGAGGCCGACGAAGCTGCCATCCTCATTCTGAGGCGCGTAGGCTATAACCCCTACGCTTTGGTTGAGATGCTGACGGTCATGAAGAGCCAGCTCAAGGCGGGTGGTCCCGGTTTCGGCAAGACGCATCCCGACCCTCAGGACCGTATCAACGCCATCAAGACGTTAGCGGGCAGCCCCATCAAGACGCCGGCCCCGGCAGCCCGGCAGGCCCGCTTTGAACGTGCTCTCGGAGCGGTTTGATGCCCCTGGGTAGGGTTGGATGAAATGGTTCTCAACAAGACCCGAAAGACCCTCCTGGGGGTGATCCTCGGGACTGTAGCGGCACTGCTGGCCCTGTGCCTGTGGAGGCTAGGCGCCCTGGAGCGGTTGGAATTCGCCACCTGGGCCTGGCGGGCGGAGTTGCTCGCCCGGCCCGGCCCGGCGACGCCCCGGGTGAAGCTCATCCTGCTCGATCAGGCCAGCCTGGATTGGGGGAAGGAAACCAATGGTTGGTCATGGCCCTGGCCGCGCCAGGTCTATGCCCCAATCATTGACTACTGCCAACGCGGCGGCGCGCGCGCCGTCCTTTTTGATGTGCTCTTTACCGAACCATCCGTCTATGGGGTGGCTGACGATGACCTGCTGGGAGCCGCCATGCAGCGAGCATCAGCCCTTGTGGCGCCGCTCGCGCTGGGGGAGGAAACGGGTGGAGTCACCTCCTGGCCGGCTGACCTGCCATGCCGGGCCCTCGGCTTTGCCAATGGCGGCCAGGATCTTTCTCGCCTGCCGCCGCATCTCACCGTTTCCCAGTGCACCTTCCCCATCCCTCAGGTGGCCACCGGTGCCACGCTCCTGGCCAATGTCATGGATGACCCGGACCGCGACGGAATATTTCGCCGCACCTATCTGTTTCGGGTCTTCGATGGTCGTGTTGTCCCTTCCCTGGGCCTGGCGGGTTACTTCGCGGGTGGCGGTTCCGGTGTCGCGGGCCGTGGGCAGTGCGACTCTTTGCTGAGCCAGGCGCGGCTGAGCGATGAATGTCTGCATGTGGGGCAATGCAGCTTTCCCCTCGATGCCAACCAGCGGGCTATCCTTCGCTACCGCGGTCCTTCGGGTACCCACGAAACTTATAGTGCCGCTGCTGTGATCCAGTCGGAAATGCGCCTGCGGGAAGGGGGCGGCCAGGCGCCCGTCATTGACGATCCCAGCGTCTTGAAAGACTCCTACGTACTCTTTGGTTTCAGTGCTCCGGGGCTTATGGATCTGCGTCCTACACCGGTAAGTAAGGTCTTTCCCGGCGTGGAAATCCATGCCACGGTTCTGGACAACCTGCTTTCCGGGGACCTTTTGCGGGATGTGCCCTCACCGCTTGTGGTGGTGGGGGTGCTCATGCTGGCCGTGCTCGGCGCTCTGAGTGTGGTCCACAGCAAGAAGGCCAGGCACTCCTTCCTGGCTTTCGGTGCCTTCCTACCCGCCCCCGCAGTTTTCGGGATAGCGGCCTACGAAGTGGGATTCTGGTTGCCGCTGGTCGTCCTGGAGCTTGCGGTGGTGGTGGCCATGGTGGCCGCCCTGGGGCTGAACTATGCCACCGAGGGACGTCAGAAGGCGTTCTATCGGCATGCTTTCAAGCATTATCTGAGTCCCGTGGTGATCGATCGCCTGCTGGAGGAACCCTCGCGGCTCAAACTGGGTGGCGAACGCCGGGAACTGAGCATCTTCTTCTCGGATCTACAAGGGTTTTCCTCGCTCTCGGAACGCCTTGATCCCCAAGCCCTCACCACTTTGCTCAATGACTATTTGTCCGACATGACCGACATCATTCTGGAGGAAGAGGGGACCGTCGACAAGTACGAAGGCGACGCCATCATTGCCTTCTGGAATGCTCCGCTGACCCAGCCCGATCATGCGCTGCGTGCCTGCCGTGCCGCTTTGCGGTGTCAGCAGAAACTTCGGGAACGCAACCAGGAATTCCTGCAGCGGGCCGGCAGTGCGTTCTGGATGCGCATAGGCATCAATACCGGCCCGGTTGTGGTCGGCAATATGGGATCGCGCCAGCGTTTCGATTACACGGTCCTGGGTGATGCGGCCAATCTGGCCTCGCGCCTGGAGGGAGCCAACAAGGCGTTTGGCACTGACACCATGGTGGCGGAATCGACCTGGATCCAAACCAACGGCCAACTGAAAGGCCGGGAAATCGGGTTGCTCCGGGTTGTGGGGCGACAGACTCCGGTCCGTGTCTTCCAGCCCCTTCTGCCCGACGGTCCCCTGCAAGCCGGGCCGATGGAGGCCTTTCGCCAGGGGTTGGTGGGGTGTCATGAGGGTCGCTGGGCAGAGGCCCTGGAAATCTTTGCGACCCTTGACAAGGACCCGGTCGCTGAGGTTTATGCCAGGCGTTGCCGGGAACTCCTGGACGATCCCACCACCGACTGGGACGGAGTGTGGAACCTTACCCAGAAGTGATGTAGATAAGGAGCCTAGTGTGGATTTGCAGACTGATCCGGTGAGAGTGCCGGGGGCTGACGGAGCGTTGTCATCTACCCTGAGTACTACCGTCATGAGCGGTTTCACCCCGCTCGTCATCGAATGTCTCAGCTTTCTTGCCGTTCTAGCCATCGCCAATGCCGTTACCAGACCGCTTCGCCGGGCCATAACCGGCCATGAGCACCCCGATCGGAGCCTGCTGCAGCTCGGCAAGAACCTTATCGGCCATGTGTCCAGGCCGCTCGCCGTGTTGCTCCTTTCGGAGCTGCTGTTGGGAATCCTCCGCCTCAACCCCTGGATGAAGGAATGTCTTCTCCAGATCCCGCACCACCTCGCTGCCTGGTTGTCGTTCTGGTCGGTTGTCCTGGCCTTTGATCTGGTCGAGGGAATCGCCCGCCAGGTGTTTGTCCTGAGGGGCCGTGCCTTTCCAGTCCCCGAGCTGCTCGCCTCCATCATGCGGACCGTGCTTTGGGTGGCGGCGGCTTTTGTAGTCATTAGAACGGTTCTGGATATCGACATCTCGCCTCTGCTCGCCTCCACCGCCCTGGTCACGGCCGTAGTGGGTTTTGCCCTGCAGGGGGTGTTGAGCAACCTGCTGGCCGGGATGTCCCTGCACCTCACGCGGTCGGTCATGCCGTCCGACTGGGTCAGCATCGACAATGTGGAAGGCCAGGTACTCGATACCAACTGGCGCGAAACCCGTCTTCGAACGACCTCCGGCCACAGCATGATCATTCCCAACAGCGTGGTGGCGAACGCGACCATCCACAACATGTCCTGGCCGACTCCTCTGCGCCGGCATCTCCTGCCGGTGGGCGCCAGCTACGCGGACACCCCGGGAGAGGTGATCGAGGCCCTGGTCCAATCGGCCTTGAATGTGCCCGAGGTCCTTCGCGATCCGCCACCGGATGCCTACGTCACGGCCTTCCAGGACTTCGGGATCAACTACGTGCTGCGCTTCTGGACCCACTCTTACCACAAACGGCAGCGTATCGAGGGCCACGTGGCGCGCATGATCTGGTACCAGTTCAAGCGGCGCGGGATCGAAATCCCCTTTCCCATGAGCGACAGGCTCCTGGATGATTTCATGACGGTGGTCTCCCAGCAACGGCGCCTGCCTCTCGCAGACGATGAAATAGCACGCTGCATCGCCGACCTCAAGACGAGTGACTTTTGCACCCGGACCCTGGTCGATGCTGACGGCAAGCCGCTCCTTCAAGACGATGACCTGCGTCAGGTGGCCCCCGGGATACGCCGCAACCGGTACACCTGCGGAGAAACCCTTTTTGCTCAGGGTGACGCGGGCGATACCTGTTATGTGGTGGCAAGAGGCCGTCTGCACGGTTGTGTGGAGTATAATGACGCCACCCAGCCCATCGAATTCGATGTCGGGCCGGGTGCTTTGCTGGGCGAGATGAGCCTCATGACGGGGTTGCCGCGCACTGCCACGATTTCCGTCAAGGAAGAGGCGGAATTGCTGGAAATTCCCGAGGATGCCTTTGCTTCTTTACTCAGCCTGCACCCCGATATCCCCGCCGTATTGTCGCAGTTGGTGGCAGATCGGGCCGCCACCAATGCCGCCGCTCTCGAAAGGCTGAAAAGCATCGGCGGCGAGGATCTGGCTCAGAGCTTGAAACAGGAGAACATTCTCAAACGCTTCCTGCGGATCCTCGGTTGTGCCAGCAGTAAGGAACCGGAGTGTGAAGGGTAGGGAAGAAGCGAATGTCGAACCGGTGAAAAGCGAATATCGAACCATAGAAAATCGAACCGCAGAATATCGAACCGCAGAATGTAGAAGGAGAGGGGTTGAAAAGCGAATGTTGAAGGCTGGTGTATTGTCGGTCACTTGAGTGAGACGTTGCTTGACCACTTCATCATTCGAAATTCGATGTTCGATATTCTGCGGTTCGCTTTTCGCAGGTATTCTGCGGTTCGCTTTTTGATGGATAATCAATAGACTATCGTTTTCGCTGCCAGGGGGGGGCATGTCGGAAACCGGATTGTTGCCAACTGCCGAGGCCCTGGTATTTGAGGGGGTGACGAAGCGTTTTCGTTCCGGCAAACGCACCGTTTGTGCCCTCGATCAGGTCAGTGCCCGCTGCCGCCATGGGATCGTGACCGGCCTGATCGGCCCTGATGCCGCCGGGAAGACCACCCTCATGCGCCTCCTTGCCGGTCTTCTGCTGCCTGATGAGGGTGCCATAACCGTTCTCGGTCTCGATGTCCTGAAAGATCCCCTCCTGGTGCAGCAGGCCCTCGGCTATATGCCCCAGCGCTTCGGCCTATACGGCGATCTGACGGTTCAGGAGAATCTCGACTTGTATGCCGATCTTCAAGCCGTTCCCCACCGCGAACGCCCGCGGCGCTATGAAGAGCTCATGGTCATGACCGGCCTTGCGCCTTTCACCAGGCGGCTGGCCCGGGATCTTTCGGGGGGGATGAAACAAAAACTGGGGCTGGCCTGCACTCTGGTTCGGCCACCGCGGTTTCTGCTGCTGGATGAGCCAACCGTGGGGGTGGATCCCGTATCACGTCGGGAACTGTGGCATATCGTCTACCGTCTGGTGCAGGACGAAGGGCTGAGCGTCCTCCTCAGTACGGCCTATCTCGATGAAGCCGAGCGCTGTCAGGATGTCATCCTCATGCACGACGGGAAGATCCTCGACCAGGGGACTCCCGCTTCCTTCAGCCACCGCATGACGGGACGAACCTTCCAGGTGGTTGCTCAAGGGGCCAACAAACGCAAGCTCCAGGAAGAGCTCACCCGCAGCGAGGGGGTTCTGGATGCCATCATCCAGGCCGAAGGGGTGCGGGTGGTGATGAAGCAGGGGACAACTCCGGAACCCGTCCGAGACCTGCCGGGTTGGTCCGATGTCAGCGTCCTCCCCGTGCCGCCCCGCTTCGAAGACAGCTTTATCGTGATGCTCAGGGAACGCATGAGTGGCGCTCAGACGGCGGGAACTCAGAGTCCGCCGCCGCCCGCGGCCTTCAGGGGCGGAAACGTGGAAGACGTGATTGTGATTGAGAACGTGAAGCGGCGCTTTGGGAGTTTTTATGCCGTCAACGGGATCAGTTTTTCCGTTCGCCATGGCGAGATCTTTGGCCTCCTGGGAGCCAATGGGGCCGGGAAATCTACCACCTTCCGCATGCTCTGCGGGCTCCTGCCCGCTTCAGAAGGGACTCTTCGGGTGGCCGGGGAAGACCTTCGCCGTGCCGCCGCCAAAGCGCGGGCCCGCATTGGCTATATGGCTCAACACTTCTCCCTGTATGCCAATCTGTCGGTTTCCGATAACCTTGTTTTTTTCAGCAGAGCCTATGGACTCCGTGGACAAGAACAACGGGAGCGCATCGCCTGGGCACTCGACGAGTTCGAACTGAGACCCTACGCGGATGCCACCAGCGGGCAGCTGCCCCTCGGCTACAAACAACG
Source organism: uncultured delta proteobacterium (assembly GCA_963783775.1). Lineage (GTDB taxonomy): Bacteria > Desulfobacterota > Syntrophobacteria > Syntrophobacterales > Syntrophobacteraceae > JADGQM01. The sequence continues at coordinate 84,618 of CAWAOR010000005.1, forward strand.
CCTGGCCCTGGCCGCGGCGCTGATGCACTCACCGGAGATTCTCTTCCTCGACGAACCCACTTCCGGGGTGGACCCCCTGGCGCGCCGCGAATTCTGGCATCGCATCAATCGCCTCGCCGACCAGGGCGTAACGCTCCTGGTGACCACGCATTTCATGGAGGAGGCCGAGTACTGCGACCGATTGGTCGTCATGGCCCAGGGAGTGATTCTGGCCGAAGGCTCGCCCGAGGAGATGAAGGCGCGCTTCCGCTCGCCCGATCGTCCCATGCCCACCATGGAGGAAGCTTTTATCGGGCTGCTGGAAAGTGATGACGCGGGGGTGCGGAGTGTGGAAGACACGGGAAAGGGGGGTGACGGCAACACACCGTGATAAGGGGCGCCGAAGCCTTAGCCATCAAAATTAACATCACGCATTCTACCACCTCCTCGCTTGCCCGCCAGGTATCAGAAAAACCTTGTCGGGAGTCGATGTATAAGATATTGAAAAAACAATGTGATGTGGGAAATCAGGACACCTGCGAGCGCTCATAAACCAAGAGCATCCGTTGGCACCCTGGAAACCCGGGCGTGTTCCCACGTCGTGGAGACATACAACCACTACAGAATCATCGGCATCACGTATCAAGCCCCCGGCAAGCCTGCACCCTGGGGTTTTGAGATGTGATCAGGAAAGTCCGTGCTTGAATCTTCACGGAGAGGTTCTTGGTCAAATCAGTCCGTGGCGCGATGCAATCGCGAGGTGAACAGAAAATGACAAACCTGCAAGAACTTGAAAAGACGATAGAGAGCTTGCCCGAACAAGACTATCGTGAATTCCGCCGCTGGTTTATGGAAAAAGACTGGGAAAGGTGGGACAGGGAAATCTCGGAGGACTCCAAAACCGGCAAACTCGACTTCCTCATCAGAGAAGCTTTTGAAGCCAAGGAAAAGAAGCAACTGAGGAACCTGTAATGCACCGCACAACAGAGCGTTTCTGGCGGTGTTATGGAAGCCTACCTGCCGAGACCCGCAAGCTTGCTGATAAGAGCTTCCAGCTTCTTGAGAAGAACCCCAGGCATCCTTCGTTGCTGTTCAAGAGAGTCGGTGAATTTTGGTCAGCAAGAGTCGGCCACGCTCACCGGGCATTGGCTCTCGAGGACGGCGAAGACTTCATCTGGGTATGGCTTGGGACTCATGACGACTACGAGAAGATGATCAAGAGGCGCTAACGAAAGCATCAACCGGGCGGCGCGACCACGTGTGCTTTTATAGTCGGTTGTGCGAAATGCGAGTCCTTCCTGGTCGCGGGCCGCCGGTGCTCGATGTTGGATTTTTCTCTGATGAGAACACCATTTGGATATTGAAGATTCCTCAGATGAGTTGAAAACCCGAGAACCTTCCCACGTCGTGGAGGTATTAATAAACTACAGAATCGGTCGTTAGAAGAAAGGATTTGTCTTGGTGGTCAATCCAAAGCTTGTCGCGAAAATCGAGTCTGAGGAACCAACACAAAGGCTCGCCGTCCTGATTGATGCTGATAATGCCCAAGCTGCGGTCATTGAAGCACTGCTGGCCGAGATCGCGCGTTTTGGCGAGGCGACCGTTAAACGAATTTACGGCGACTTTACTGCCCCAACCAGTTCACAGTGGAAAAAGGTATTGCACCAGTTCGCGATCAAACCGGTTCAACAGTTCGCTTACACGACAGGTAAAAATGCGACAGACAGTACCTTGATCATCGACGCAATGGACCTTCTATATACCAGACGCTTTGATGGGTTCTGCTTGGTATCGAGTGACAGCGATTTTACTGGGCTTGCGCTCAGAATTCGCGAAGAGGGGTTGACCGTTTACGGTTTTGGAGAAAAAAAGACGCCTGCGGCTTTCCGAAACGCATGCCACAAGTTCGTATTTACAGAAGTCTTGAGACCCATCCCTACCCAGGCTGTTGACAGTGCGATATCCCTCAGCACACAACTATCCGCCCCAAAGAATACAGCAACTACACAAGAAACTGCTGGACTAGCAAGTGATGCCACCAAGGATATTCCAAGTGAATTCTTCAGGCAGGCTCTAGAGCAAGCGAGCGACGATAGAGGGTGGGCTCATCTCGGGACGTTTGGGAGTTATCTGACAAAGCTTCGACCCGATTTCGATTCCCGGAATTTCGGATACAAGAAATTGAGCGATCTTGTAAAGGCGCGGAAGGACCTCTTCGAAATCGAAGAAAGAAAACTGCCGGCTTCAGGGATGAAAGACTTGTATATCCGTATCCGCACAAAATGAGCTTCTAATCAAGGCATCCACTGGGACACGCAACCGCGCCGGGCATTTGCGGTGGCATTCCCTGAAGCTCTTTGGCGGCGTGGTTGCGTGCCGGTGATGCCCGGCGTTTAGCCTGTATTGGTCCGACGAGTGGAGTTCTTCATGAAGAAGCGACGGATATACGTTGAAACTTCAGTGATCGGAGGCTGCTTCGGTCCGGAATTCCAGGCCTGGTGGAACGGGTTCATCGGCTTGGATATAAGACTCTGGCGATCTACTCGCCTCGAGAGGTGACTACCTATGGGAGAGAAGACCCAAATCAAAGCAGTTGAAATGGTGCGGCGTATCCGCGATGAGCAGGCGCAGGTGCTTGCCGGAAAATCAAACGCTGAAATCATAGCTTTCTTCCGAAAGGCGGGAGAAGCCGCCCGTGAGGAGGCCAAACAAAGACGAACTTCTCAGCCGCAGCCAGAAAAGACTGGTTAACCCGTGACCAAAGCGGACGGTGTGGTTACGTGCATTGCCTTATTCTCGGGTTCATTGGTGTACCGCCGTTTGGTACATGTGCGCTCTAAGGAATGATTGAAAATCGTTAATCGTGATCAGTGAGGTGTGGGGGAACGATGAGCTGGTGTGGATCGAGCAGAATCTCAGCCCCGTTTGTTGGGTTTCGTTGCTACTCAACCCAACCTGCACTTCCATTCGCTTCACGGGGAAGGAAGGCTCAAGAGCCAATAAGTACAACTCTCCGCCACTCCGTGTCCCACGTCTTTCTCATAGGGGCGTAAGCTGATGTCACCTGATAGTTTACCGGATCTCCGCGTCCCCGTGTCTCCGTATCCCCGCGTCTCCCCCTCGCCGGCTCTCGGCCGCAAGGCCCGCACCATGCGGTTGCGCGGGTTGATCCGCAAAGAGTTCATTCAGATCGTGCGCGACCCGTCCAGCATTGCCATTGCTTTTGTCCTGCCGCTGCTCTTGCTGCTCATCTTCGGCTACGGGGTGTCGCTGGATGCCAAACATGTTCCCATCGGGCTGGTCGTAGAACAGGCGACCCCTCAGACCAGTGCTTTCAGTGGGTCCTTCGAGCAGTCGCCATACTTTGAGCCAGTCCATTTTTTCCACATCAAAGCGGCCGAAGAGGCTCTGCTGCGTGCGGAGATAAAGGGCATCGTCTGGTTACGCGGAGATTTCGACGATCAACTGTTGTCCGGCACCACCGCCCCCATCGGCGTGTTCGTCAACGGTGTGGACGCCAATACGGCCCGCCTGGTCCAGGGCTATGTCCAGGGGGCGTGGACCACCTGGCTGTTGGATTACGCTCGTTCCCGAGGCCGGGTGCTTGCCCTTCCCGTGAAACTGAATGAACGAGTCTGGTTCAATCCGGGGCTGAGGAGTCGGGATTATTTGGTGCCGGGTCTGATTGCCGTGATCATGACCCTGATTGGAGCCATGCTTACGGCGCTCGTGGTGGCAAGAGAGTGGGAGCGGGGCACTATGGAGGCGCTCATGGTGACACCGGTGACCATTCGCGAGATCCTGCTCGGTAAACTGATTCCCTATTTCGTCCTGGGGATGGGCGGGCTGCTCTTTTCCGTGGCCATGGCGGTGTGGGTCTTCGAAGTCCCCCTGCGGGGTTCCCTGCTGTTGCTGCTGGCGGCTTCCGCCCTCTTTCTGGTGGCCGCCCTCGGAATGGGACTCTTGATCTCGACGCTGGCCAAGGATCAATTCATAGCCGCACTGGTGGCTATGCTCGCCACCTTTCTTCCGGCCTTTATCCTCTCGGGTTTCATTTTCGACATCGGCAGCATGCCTATCCTCATCCAGTGGCTGACGCACGTTATCGCCGCGCGTTACTACGTGGCCATTCTCCAGACAGTTTTTCTGGCCGGGAATGTGTGGTCGGTAGTTCTCAGCAATGCGCTGGCACTCTTGCTTATAACCACGGTTTTTATGGCCCTGGTGCGGCGGCGCACCAGAAAGCGGCTGGAGTAGCAACGGGATATGTGGCATCGTATCTTTGGGCTGGTGATCAAGGAATTTCTGGCGCTTCTGAAAGACAGGAAGAGCCGCCTGGTGGTGATCGTGCCTCCGCTGCTGCAGCTCTTTGTATTCGGTTATGCGGCCACTTTCGATTTGAATGAAGTACGGTATGCGGTCTTCAACGAGGATGGGGGGGCGGCGGCACGGGAACTCCTGGCCCGTTTTGAGGGTTCGCCCACGTTTCGCCTGGTCGGCACCCTGGAACATCAAGGCCAGATCGCCCCTCTCGTCGATTCCCAGCAGGTGCTGATGGTGATTCACGTGGGGCCGCACTTCACGCGTGATCTCCTCTTGAAACGTCCCGCACCCTTGCAGGTGATCCTGGATGGGCGGAACTCCAACACCGCCATGGTGACCTCCGGCTACGTGGGGACGGTTGTCACCGAGTTCAATCGCTACTGGGCCAGTACGCACGACTTTCCCGTACCTCCCGCCGCCCTCGAGGTCAGGGCCTGGTTCAACCCCACCCTCCAGAGCCGCTGGTTTATCGTTCCCGGTATCGTCGGCCTCCTCACCCTGGTGGTGACCCTGCTGGTCACCTCCCTGTCCGTGGCGCGCGAACGGGAAGCGGGGACCTTCGATCAGTTGCTGGTGACTCCGTTGCGCCCCGTCGAGATTCTCATCGGAAAAACCGTCCCCGGAATAATCATCGGCGCCTTTGAGGCGAGCCTCATCATTTTGTTGGCCGTGGTGTGGTTCCAGGTGCCTCTGCGAGGGAGTCTGGGCGCACTTTACCTGGGTCTCTTTCTATTCTTGCTGTCCGGTGTCGGAGTCGGTCTGATGATTTCTTCCCTCGCTGTGACCCAGCAGCAGGGGCTGCTCGGAGCGTTTCTCGTGCTCGTCCCGTCGGTCGTTCTCTCCGGGTTTGCCACACCCATTGCCAACATGCCTGAGTTCATGCAGCATCTTACCCACATCATTCCCTTGCGCTATTTCCTGATCATTTTGCGGGGAGTGTTCCTGGAAGGAGCCGACGTTGCGCTCTTGTGGCCGCAATACTGGCCCATGGCCGTTATCGGCCTGGCCAGCCTGGCCTTTGCCAACTGGCTCTTTCGGCATCGACTGTATTAGAAGTTGTCAAAGATGAAATACCCTCTTTCACCACGAAGAGCACGAAGGACACGAAGTGATTTCTTCGCGCTCTTCGTGTCCTTCGTGGTTTAAATAAAGGCCAAAAATTAGTTCGAGTTGTTACTGGACGGCTCCCTAGCTTTCGCTCTCTGCCATCGGGAGTAGAAAAAGACTTTTTCCCGGTTCATTTGATCCATGGGTCTGGTCGGAACCTGACGCGAGTATTATAATGGCCACCACTGATGCGTTCTCTTATGGAGATGAAGATATCAAGAAGCTGCTCGAGGAACTGTAGCCTTCCACTTTGAGACCTTGCTCCTGCCGCGGTAGAGAGGGCTGGACCCAAATTCTTGCTTTTTCGGATACAGACCGTCGGTTGAGCTGATGTGGTTCCGAAAGCTGCAATGGGTTGAAGATCGGCTGCCTGTGGTGGGCATGCCGAAGATGGAGGATTTGATTCATGTATGTTGTCATGGTTGCCCCGGAATGTGCACCGGTTGCCAAGGTCGGTGGTCTGGGGGATGTCGTTGAGGGACTTTCCAACGAGCTCCAGATTAGAGGCCACGCCGTTGAAATCATTCTGCCCAAATACGATTGCATGCGCTACGACCATATCTGGGGCCTGCAGAAGACCTACAGCGATCTTTGGGTTCCCTACTACGATCGGCATGTCCGCTGTGACGTCTTTTTTGGATTTGTCCATGGGCTGAAATGCTTTTTCATTGAACCCCATTCTGACAAGAACTTCTTCAATCGGGGTGTCTTTTACGGACATCGTGATGATCCGGAGCGCTTCGCTTTCTTCTGCAGAGCGGCCCTGGAGTTCATGCTCAAGACCAACAAGCATCCCGACATCATCCACTGTCATGACTGGCAAACGGCGCTGGTGCCGGTGCTGCTTTTTGACGTGTATAAGCACCTGGGCATGACCCACCCGAGGGTTTGCTACACCCTCCACAATGTCATGCATCAGGGTGTGACCGGGGACGTGGTGCTCCGCCAGGTGGGTCTGGATCCTGCCCCCTATCGAACGCGGGATCGCCTGCAGGATGATTCCAATCACGGAGCCGTCAACCTGATGAAGGGGGGCATCGTCTATTCAAATTTCGTAACTACCGTGTCCCCCCGCTACGCTGAAGAAATAAAGTATTCCGACCAAGGCTGTGGCCTGCAGCGCACCCTCTGGGTGCACGGCATGAAATGCGGGGGAGTGCTCAACGGTATCGACTACAATGTCTGGAATCCGGAAATCGATCCTCTCATTGCCTGCCGCTATGGCATTGACAGCATCGGCGACAAATATCACAACAAGGAAGCCCTGCGCCATCGCCTGCTGCTGCGGCAGGAGCAAAAGCCCATTGTGGCGGTGGTGAGCCGTCTGGACCGCCAAAAAGGCGTCGAACTGATACGGCATGCCATCTTCTACTGCCTGTCCAATGGCTGTCAGTTTGTCCTCCTGGGATCAAGCCCGGATCCGGCCATCAACCACGAATTCTGGCAGATCAAAGGCCAGTTGAACGACAACCCGGACTGCCATTTGGAGATCTCCTACAATGAGGAATTGGCTCACCTCATCTACGCCGGCGCCGATATGATTCTCATTCCCAGTGCCTTCGAACCGTGTGGGCTGACTCAGATGATTGCCATGAAATACGGGACCGTGCCCGTGGTTCGCAACACCGGAGGGCTGGCTGATACCGTGTTTGATGCCGATTACGCCCACAAGCCGTATCACGAACGCAATGGCTATGTGTTCAACGACTTCGATGGTCCGGGGCTGGAATCCGCTCTCAGTCGGGCCATTGGGATGTGGTATCTCTATCCTCAGTATTTCCGGGAACTGATGGCCAACGGCATGCGCTACGACTATTCCTGGAACCATCAGGCCAAGCATTATTTAAATATCTACAGCTATATCAAGGAGTAGAGCGAAAGGAGGAAGCGGTCATGAAGTGCTGGTTTTGTGAGGAGGAAGCAAGAGGGACCTGCGCCGTGTGCGGTCGGGGCGTCTGTCATGGCCATGCTCAAATCCACGATGAGCTGACCATCACCAAATCGGATACCAGCACGGGCTACACGAGCTTCTACAATGCCTACGGCACGCTCAAATGCTCCGATTGCCGGGTGGAATGGAAATCAATCGTGCCGGGGAAGTGATGCTAAGCGTAGATGCAATGAAGACAATTATTTAACCATCTTTCGCGTCTCTCAAAATGCTGCTTGGTCAAGATTTTGGTCAAGATTTCCGAGGTGCTTGCTAAGTAGAGCGCCACACAAACAACTGTCCACCGCCAGTTCGTCACCGCCAGTTCATCATACCGGCGGAGGCCGGTATCCAGGCCGTATTTCTGGATTCCGGCCAGAAGATTGCCGGAATGACGTTTTGAGACAATGGTCACTTTATTCTGTGGCGCTGTACTTAGTGAGGACGCCTCCGTACCGGAGTGGGAGAACGATGCAGAAGAAGGAAAGGATGAAGAGAATCGGCAGGTGTTTTCTCATATCAGCTCCTTTTACGGGAGAATCAACCCTCACAGCGGCGGATTGCGCCGCAGCAATGATGTCCAATTCATATTCCGGACTTGTTCCGTGTGTCGTGCCCTCTCTCGTCCTGCGCCTACTTCATGGGGCTGACAGCCAAGTTCCAAACTGGCAAAGGCTCTGCCGAGATAAGTGAAACTTACATACACACCAATGTAGCCTCGACAGGCTGGTATGCGCCCGGTCGCATGCGGGTTAATCGTTCGAGTCCTGGCATGCAGCATACAAGCCGCAACATCCTGAAACGGGCCCCAGGTTGCCACCAGGTGCGTGTTAGGATCGACGCCGCCATGAAGGATGGTCCATCTCAGCGGCGGAGGATTCCAATCGTGCAGGTAAAGTGATGCGCCAAAGAGCAATGCAGGGCTATAGAAGGGATTGGGTGGAAGCGCGATCCCAATGCTGGCCCCGACGCCACCTGCGGTGACGGGTGCTCGACGCACTATACCTCCCGCTATGCGCTTCGCCGCTTGCGCAGCTCGGCAGCATTCGGCGAGAATCGCCGGGTTCGCGTCACGGCTCACGCTCGCGGGTTCGGTGCCTGCCTGCCTGCCCCAACCAGGCGCTGGGATTACCTGTTGGCGGACGCGATTGCAGATCGCAATTCCCTGGAGTATCCGTGCGTTTCTTATCGCCAGGGCATAGGATGGCGATCCGGCCTCGTGCAGTGCGGACGTGGCGTTGTAGATGATATTTCCCAAATCGTTGTCAGACGGCATAGTCCACATTGGCGGTCCTCCATTATAAAGTCCTCTCCTCTGTAATGTGTACCCTCCGCATCTGGTTGTCTACTGTTTCCTGGGTGCAAGCTTCTGCGCCTCCGAGCAGGCTGTGCCGGGGTTTCTTTCAAACAACTTTAATACTATCGACACATTTTCCTCTCTTGTTTCTCCATTCGTCCTCAGATGCTTCAGCCAATTGGCCTCAAGTTCCTGCAGACTGATCCCGAACACGTCCTGCCATGGCCTATCCTTCTCCTGGGAGAGTCGTTGTAGCCGCTTTATCTTGTTGATTCCATAGGTCTTAAACAAATAGTTTCCGAAAGACCCCGTTTCGGCATATGCCTTGTGTTGTTTGGCTTTATCAAGAATCGAAAGTTTGCCGCCCCCGGCGTCCTTCATACCCCATGACTCATGATCAGGTCCCAATTCGTTCAGAGGGATGTATGATTTCGTTTCCAGAAGAGCCAATACCCATTCGTCACTGCCGAATCCACACATAGGAAAGGTTAACGGATTCCCGACTTGCGCTTCTGTAAGAATACCCATCATGTTGCGAATCAATTTATCCTTTTGGGGAAATACCGCGCTTGTAAGCTTGTGCGCCATCATTTGCGGCGATCCTTCAGATTTGAAGACCTGAACGATGCGTATACGTCCACCATCCTTTTTTTCCCAGTAAAAGACACTGGAATAGACATCCCTGCGTGGCACATCGAAAACGACCCGTATCTTTCCCAATCGGTCTACTCCGGAATCGGCAGACCAGAATGCAAGAATGCGCCCCAACATCGCTTGCGCTTGATCGGCCAGGCTTTTCAGTTGATCATTCGACAATTTGCCGGTGGCATCGCTTACGATGAGGTGCTGGGTTTCTATGATTGCGCTCGATGCCTGTGATAACCCAGCTATCAATAGACCGGCTACAAGGATTGATACTGCAATCGTTCCTCTGATCATCGGTTTCTGTCCTCTCCCGTTCCCTGCCGCCCTACCTGGCCTAACGGAAAAGCTCAACGGTGGCGCGCCAAGGGACCCCAGGAATAAGTAACACACGTGTCCGCGCCGTCCGCCGGAGCAAGGGTGGTCACGAACTTTGGCTCCTCAGCTTTCCCATATTGTACCTCCTGTATATCTTATAAACGTACTGTAGAACACGCCCGGAAGCAAGCGTTGGCGAAAACGCTTTGAATCTCTCCATCACCGCGATGAGGCCACTCGGAAGGCTGCTGACTCCTGCCCGGGGACCATATTCAAGTCCAGGTGGACGATGCACTGAACCGGGTGCTGATCTGTCTGCACTGCCGCATACGGGGATGCGGGGAGGAACGCAAATGCTGACCCTGAATTGTAAGTAGCGAAGGCTTCCTGGTCCGTGTCAACGTGTAGACTTCTTCCTTTGACGGAAAGGACCTGACATGGTAGAGATCCTTTGCTTGCCCGCTCCTGGAAAGGGGACAACTGCATTCGAGGGTGCAGAACGGATGGTCGGCGGCAGTCGGACGGTACGGATTCTTCCCGGCTGCTGTACACCGTGCGCGGGAGCATGCAAGCTCGTATGTTGACCATGACCCACGTTGGACAGGAGGAAACTGATGGGCAGCAAGACTTTCCCGGTGCTGTTTGTGAGGAGTTGTGCCATTGTCTGTGCGATATTGCTGACTGGTGTCGGAGTTGTCTGGCCAGGAGAAGGGTCTGCAGCCGACGCCCAACCGATGGTGCAAGAGACTGAATGGTCAGGCGTGACGGCAGAACTGACGTCGGTCGAGCGCTCATCGGGGAACATGCTAACGATCAAATTCAAATACACGAACACGGGCTCGGACAAGGTGGAGATTGCCAGACTTGGACGATACGATCATGATAACGTGCTGGATCATGTGTACTACATCGATGCCAAAAACAAGAAAAAATACCTTGTGGTCAAGGATGCCGAGAAGAAAGCTTTAGGCACGAACCTCAAATATTTTGCGCTGGCGCCCGGAGAATCCAAGGCTGCCTGGGGCAAGTTTCCCGAGCCACCTGCGGGCGTAGAGAAGATCTCCGTATACCTCCCCGGCACACCTCCTTTTGAGGATGTTGCGATCCGCTGACGGGAGATGCCTATGTCGACATCGCGTTGCCTGACAGCGGGTCTTCTCATCCCGTGGCTGGTGAGCGCTGCACTGGTCGAGGCCTCAGGGTCCGCCTGGGCCGCGGAAACTTCGTCGTCCCAAACGCCTGCGCAAGCGCTGGTGTCATCGCCCGTGGACCTGCAGGTGCCACCCCCCCTGGATTTGAAATTTCAAACCATGGATCTGCAATTCAGTGTTGAGGATGTCAAGGGCGCGGTGCAGGCGCTGGCGGTGAAGGAAACACCAACTGAGGTCAAGATCGAACTGGCCGGCGACGTACTGTTCGATTTCGACAAATCCGATATCCGCTCTGAGGCAGAGGCGGCCCTGCAGCGGGTCGTCGAGCTCATCAAGCAATATCCCCGTTCGAGCGTGTCGATCGACGGTTACACTGATGGCAAAGGGGCGGATGCTTATAATCTCCGACTCTCAGACAAGCGGGCAGCGGCCGTGAAAAACTGGTTGGTCCAGCAGGGCGGCATCGACGGGAAGCGGATTAAGACCAAGGGCTGGGGCCAGGTGAATCCCATCGCGCCCAACACGAACCCGGATGGTAGCGACAATCCAGCCGGAAGGCAGAAAAACCGCCGCGTCGAGATCACCGTAAAAAAGTGAACACCTGTCACCAGCCGCCACCTGCACCCGGGGTCGGACCCCATCTGGGAAGTGGCCCGGCCAGTTCCTCTTAGGCGCTTGGTTGGGCCTTTGAGCTATTTACTTGAACTGCTTCTGCATGCAATTTTAAGCCGAGTGCGCCGATGACTTTAAGAATTGTGTCGAATTTTTAATTTTCGTTCCCCGGAGAACGCTTTTTAGAGACTTTCGCGTGACAGGCCCGCATCACGCGCCACTTGTGACATGCCCCTCGCCCGGGCGATATCGCCTAGAGCTTTGGCAACAAAAGCAGCATCGCCATTTGCTTCTTCAAGGCAAGCTTCAGGATAAGCAGCCATTTCCTCTGGGCTGCGAAGATGCTCTGCGACGTCGTATCGGGTAGTGATGGTTTTTGCCATGCTACACTCCTACAAATTCCGTGTTAGACGTAAGGCGGTTTCGATATCCTTGGCCTGGGTGTGCTTGTCGCCGCCAGCCAACAGAATTATCGCCTTCTGTCCTTGCCTTTTGTAATACACCCGGTAGCCGGGTCCATAATCAATCCGCTTGGACAGGCGAATTAGATGTCCTCTAAGCTACTTGCCTTGCTACGACCCCTCCGCGCCCCGCCCTCCGCCACTCCCATGCCTTGGTTAGAAAACTATTTGGCACGAAGATACAAGATCTTCTGATTTGACCCCGCTGCTTTCCGTTCTTCTGTTACGAAAAGATCTGTTTTTGCTTTGACTGGGTCAGAGAGCTTCTTGCGTTTGAATTCACCGGCCTGCCGCGGCTTTTCGTGCAGCTCCGGTGGAATGAGAGGTTAGGCGGCGCATTTACCGCGCGACCCAGCCGCCACACACCGGGAACACCTGCCCAACGAAGCAGTCGGCAGCATTGCTACAGAGGTAGGCGGCAAACTGAGCATCTTCACGGGCCGAGACTAGGCGACCCAACGGTACGTCACGAGCGAGTCGTTCCTGAAATCTTGGATTCGCTTGAACCTCGGCTGGGAAGTAAGTGGGGTTGTCGACGAAGTTCTGTGCAATGCCATTGACTTGGACATTGTGCGGGGCCAACTCCACGCCGACGGCTTGCACATAGGCCAGTTGCGCACCACGAGCCGCGCTGTAGGTGGACGCTCTCTTCATGCCGCGTAAGGCGGAGGCGCTGCCCATCACAAGGATCTTGCCCGAGCGCCGGTTAATCATGTTTGGAGTAGCGGCGCTGACCAGCCGTGGAAGCGGGTCCACAAGCGCGGCGAAAACTTGCCTCCATTCAGCCTCAGTGACTTCGACCGCCGCCGTCGATGGGGCTTTGATGGCCAGATTGGCGACCAGGACATCGATGCGCCCGGCGTCACGAACAACCCGCTCGGCAGCACTAACCTCAACAAGGTCATCGGAGTTGGCGACAACATCAGCACCTTGCTCGGCGAAAACATCGCAGAGCACAGGGCCCATGAACTCGGTTGCCTGGGTGATAAGAACACGCTTGCTGCTGAGTACGTTCTGCATGAATCACCTCCGGATGGATGGGACACGGGCGAGTGTGCATTGCGCCGCCCAACAAGTAATTCTGTGGTTTCTGTATATCATGACGATGCGGGAAGGTGCTCGGGTCAGCCGGGTAGAGGATGGCCGGTCCTATGGGCGCCGGCTCCTGCCCAGGTTCCCACATCGCTTTGTATTTTCAATACATTACGCTCAGATTCTTGACAACTGTTTCTTGCAGGCCAAAAGCCCACTTGATTTGTGATGGTTTCCTGCTACCTTGAATGATCGAAGACCTTATCCAACCCAGAAGAGGAAGCCTTGATGGAACTTACTCCCCGGGAACTGAGCCAACAGCTCATGGGATTGCCGGCCAGGAAGCGGCTGGAAGCGGTGCTTTCGCGACCGGATGCGGAAGCGGTGGTGGCGGCCCTCCCCGTTCAGGATTTTTTCTTTTTCGTGAAGGAGATCGGGCCTGACGACGCCCTGGCGCTGCTGGCTCTCGGGCAGGTCGAACAGCTGGTGCATCTCTTCGATCTGGAATGGTGGGACAAGGATTGCATTCAGCCTGCCAAAGCGCTGCAATGGTTGGAACGACTGGCCCAGGCCAGCGAGGAAAAGCTGCTGGCCTGGCTTTATTACGCCGATTTTGAACTGCTGACGGCGCTCTTCAAGAAGTGGCTTCGAGTCATGGTGGCCCCGGAAGATATGGATCTTCTCGAGGCGAGCGATTATCTCCCCAAGCACACCATTGACGACCAGTATTTCTGGGAAACGCAGTTTCTCCAGTTCGAAGTTTTCCTGAGACGTCTGTTGAGCCTTCTTTTCGAGGTCAATCAGGGTTTCTACCGGGCGCTCATGGACCACATTCTCTGGACTTCGGACGCCGAAATGGAGGAAGAGGCCTACCGCTTTGCGCGGGGTCGGCTCGAAGATCGGGCCATTCCCGATTTCTATGATGCCCTCGAGATTTACAGCGCCATCAGCCCGGCAGCTATCGACCGCGGCAAAGGTGCGGTCGCCCTCAAGCCCACAGACGCTCCCACACCCTCGTTTGCCCTGGCCCTGCTGCCCGGAGACGACCTCCTCAGCCGGGCGCTCGGAACCATCCCCGATCCTCTCAAGCATGACGCCCTGCGTCTGGAACTGGTCTGCCTGGCCAATAAGGTGATCCTGGCCGACGGCCTGGCCCTCGATGAGCCCGAGACTCTACGTCAGGCCATGGCCAAGGTTGCCGCTCAGGTGAACCTGGGGCTTGAGTTGATGAGTCGGGGCAGCCTGTCAAATGCCGGGAAGATCCTCGAAGAGGTCTTTCTGGAGCACCTCTTTCGCCTCGCTCACACCCAGACCGCCAGGCAGAAGCACCGCCTCCGCAACCTGCTCGACCGGGGGTGGCCGGCCTCATGGCCAAAGGGTCTCAACTGTCTGGATGGAGACTGGCTCGAAGCGGCTGAGCTGCTGCTGCAAAAGACGCCGCGCCTCGTGCGACCGGCATCCAGGTCCGGTTCGGCGCCGGAAGAAGACTTCTTTCGAACCCGGCGGGATTTGTGGCAGGCAGGGCGCCTGGTTGACGTGCTTGGGGTTCTGGGGATGCTTTTCGAGCGCCTCTCCGTCGGGGTGCCCGAGCGGCTTGCCGAAAGGCTGTGGGAGCAGGGTCAGATTCACCGGCTGGAAGATCTCACCCTCGGCGTGATGATCTGGACGGCAGCTGCCCGGTTCCTGATGGCCGGAGCGTGGAAAGTGGAACCGATCCCGGTCAGCCAATGGTCGGAAGCGTTCGCGCAGTTGCGGCCGGAGGTGATGGAAGAAGCCGTTCGCTGCTGGGTTGAAGGAATCCTGCCGGAAGCGGGCGCAGCGGGAGCTGGTCGAGGCCTATCTCCAACCCCTGTTTCAAGACTACGCCCGGGAGATGCTCCCGTTTGCTCCCGACCACCCACCCGACCCCCGGCTGGTGAAATTCTTTATCTTTGAAGAGGAAGGGCCACAGGCTTTCCCAAGAGCCCCCGTTCCGTAATCTCGAGCAGTTCCACCCGCGCGAGGAAGCCGGGCGGCAAGGCATCTCGGGCCGGGAAGACCACCTGCAGGTAGTTCTCGGAAGTCCCTCGCCACCACCCCGGTTCGACCTCGGTTTCGGCAAGCACTTCCACGCATTGCCCCAAAAGGCCGAGCTGGAACGCCAGCTTTTTCTTCCTGCTCAACTCCCGGAGAATCCGCACCCGTCGTTTCAGTTCCTCGCCGGGGATGCGGTCCGGCAGAGCCTCGGCCGGAGTGCCCGGGCGCGCCGAAAAGGGAAAAGCATGGAGATAAGTGATGGGGAGCCGGTCGATCAACTCACACGTGGCCGCGAACTGGTTTTCGGTTTCCCCGGGAAACCCGGCCATGACATCAGCACCGAGGGCGGCCCGGGGAAAGAGGCGATGGATTTCTCTGAGGCGTTCCGCATACTGGTGCGGAGTGTAGGGCCGCCGCATCTTTTCGAGAATGCCGGCGTCGCCGCTTTGCAGTGGCACGTGAAAATGGGGACAGATCCAGGCCCAGCGGCTCAAACTGGTGATGAGGGAGGCGGTGGATTCCATGGGCTCGAGGGAGCTCAAACGGACGCGGTGGGGCAGGGGGCCTTCATTCAGAGCGCTCAGCAGGGCCGTCAGATCCTGCCGGGGTGCCAGGTCTTTTCCCCACTGGCCGAGATGGATGCCGGTCAGCACCACCTCCTGGTAGCCGTGTTCGCGAAAACGCTCCATTTGCGTGCGCACGTGCGCGGACGGCAGGCTGCGGCTGCGCCCCCGCACATGAGGGACGACACAGTAGGAACAGAACGCATCACAGCCGTCCTGGACCTTGAGGAAGGCGCGGGCGCGCCCCGAGTGTATGGCGGCAAGGGAGACAGGTCTGATAGGATCGCGTGCGCCGGGATTTCCCGAAGACCGCACGGGGTGCGTGAAACTGCCGGGAACCTGCAGCCAGTGGATCAGCTCGAATTTGTCGCGGTTGTCCAGAATGTGGGTGGCCAGCCGTTCTTCGGCGATTCGTTCGGCCTCGAGCTGCCCCTGACAACCTGCGGCCACAATAACGGCCTCGGGATTCAGCCGCTGCGCCCTTCGCAGCAGTTGTCTGGCCTGGAAAGCTGCCCGGGCGGTAACGGCACACCCGTGTACCACGTAGACGTCGGCCTTCTCACGAAAGGAGACCGGCTGATATCCCGCCTCTTTCAAAACTTCGAGGAGGTAGGACGATTCATACTGATTGACCTTGCACCCCAGAGTCTCCAGCGCAACCGTCCTGGAACCGCTCACCACTCCCCATCCGGTATCGATTTCCGAGTTTAGAGTTTCCAACGCCTCCGCCGCTTCTCAGCCGGTTTCCAGTTTCAATACCATCAGAGTTCGGCCAGGGTTTTGTCAAAAGTCACGATCATCGCCCGCGAAGGGCAGGTTTTCACGCAGAGTTCGCAGGCGCTGCAACGCTCCGATTCAAAGAGGACGTCCATTTCCGGGCGTTTGATCCGGAGTGCGCCGGTGGGGCATACGGCCGTGCAGGCGCCGCATTGATAGCATCTCTCATCATCGCGCCAGATTCCCTGAGCGACCGGTTCCACGACCACGCCGGCCTCCTGGAGGTAGCGAATGCCCTTCTCATAGTCATCCGGGTCGCCGCCCAACTCCATCACGACCATGCCTTCCTTGCGGGGGTAGATCTGGGCCTTGAGAATGTTAAAGGTCAGACGGTAATCCCGAACCAGGTAGGTAATAATGGGTTTGGCCACAATTTCCCTGGGAAATCTCAAAACCAGTATCCGCGCATCCATTGCTGACAGCTCCTTCCTTAGGACTTGTCTTCAGAGCCAAAACCATAACATGTCCCGCACGAATCCCCAAGACCCTCGGCAAAATGGGCTTTCGCGAGCCTGGGAGCAAGCTGAGTCCGCCTCGTCTGCTAGCAGGGCTCATTACCCACATGCCTCTTGATAAAAGCACAAATTTCGTCCATCGCTTGCCTGGCTTCGGGGAAGAGCGGCGAGCAGACAGGAAAGCAATGGAACAAGCCCTCCCGAATCTTCAGGGTGACATCCACTTCGCCTGGAAATGGAGCAACTGGCGGTGTTTTAAA
The DNA here is from genome assembly GCA_963783775.1 of uncultured delta proteobacterium. Classification (GTDB taxonomy): domain Bacteria; phylum Desulfobacterota; class Syntrophobacteria; order Syntrophobacterales; family Syntrophobacteraceae; genus JADGQM01. Next base: position 101,541 of record CAWAOR010000005.1, read on the forward strand.
GCGAAAAGGAACAGACGACTCGGCAGACTCAGCATTGCAGTTCTCCTGTGGCAACCAATTCAATACTTCGGCGCAGTGACTCTTTTTCACCCGATGAACGGTGTTCCGGACAGTCGATCCCGAGAGGTGCCGAAAGTGTGAACCAGCGTTCCGGGTGGCCGGCTATGGGTGAGGAGGGCCGTCAGATAGAGCAAAAACAGGAGGCATGAGGCGGGGCTCAGCCAGTAATTGTGGCCGCGGGTGATTTCGTAGCTTGCGCTCATGAAAACCGTCAAAGCCACGAGAAAACCTGAGACCAGGAACCATCGCGTCACGAGCAGGGCGGATGCGGCGAAAAAGGCAAGGGGAATGCCCAGCAAGGCGTAGGTGTTGTTCTCGGTGCGGGGATTGAATAGAAGCATGTAACAGGCGGAAAAGCTCAGCAGGAGCAGGGTCCCTCGTTCATGGCCCCATCGCTTCAGACCGAGCCAGCACAAGAGCAGAGTGAGGAGTGCGGCCCCGCCCCGCACGCCAATCTGCAGCAGGGGCGACATCCGAAGGCCTAGAGTGCTCACGATCCCGTAAATGTCGCTGAAGGGTTCCACATCCCAGGGACTTCCAGCGGCTTGGGCTTTGTGGAAAAACTGCAGATACTGGTTCCAAACATACGTGTGTTCCTGGAGCAGGAATGGGAAAAGAAGCAGCAGGAGAAACGCTGCCGAAAGCCGCCCGCGCAAAGGCCGGTAGAGTACCGCGGCGAGCAGGAACATGGTGATCATCAAGGGTTTCAAGGCTAGCCCGAGGGTAAGCCAGACGGCCCCTGCGGACCAATGGTGTTCGATGATGGCGATGGCGGCAAACGCCATGATTGCGGCGAGCAGGATGTTCATCTGCCCATTGCGGACGCTGCTCATCGCCATCGGAATGGTAAGGAGGGTCATCACCAGAAAGGTTCTATCCGCCAGACTGCCATCCTGAAGCCTTGAGAGTTTCCAAACCGCGGCCGCCAGCAGCCAGAGGCCAAAAGCCCGCCAGAGAATCTCCCCCAACGAGTAGGGCAGGCTCGCAAAGGGAGCGAAGAGAATAGCGGCATGTGGCAGGTAGAGAAAGCCATGGATACCTCCGGTGTAGAGGTCTTCGCCGGCAAACCAGTGGTTGGATGCAGACCGGTAGGCGGGAGTAACCGTGTGCAACCCGATGGTCAGGCCCACAATGATGGATATGACGACGAAAAAAACGATCCACCCCATCCAGGCAGCGCGGGCTATGAGTGACATGAGGGCCTAATCGTATTTTCCCAGGGCGTAGTTGCACCGGACTTTGAGGAGGGAGAAAAGCATGCCCGGATTATCTTGCCACACCATGGCACGGGTTCCTTTATAAACATGTGAGTCCGAAACCCGGGCCGGCACTTCGGCAATGCGGTAACCCAGGCGTTTGGCCAGAAAGAGCAGTTCCGCATCAAAGGTAAAGTCATGTATCCTTTGCTTGCCGAAGATGCGCTCTGCAACCTCTCGCCTGAAGCCTTTTAACCCCGCCTGGGTATCACGGTAGGGCAAATTCAAAACGAGTCGGGCGAGTCGGTTGAAACACCAGCCCATGATCCGGCGGGAAGGTTGGATATTCTGCTGTTCTCCTTCCACCAGACTCCTTGACCCGGTGACCACGTCATGGGATTTGAGGGCGTTCACCAGTAGGGGCAGATGGTCAAGGGAATAGGCAAGGTCGCCGTCCATGAAGCAAACATAGTCAGAATAACTCTTTAGCACGCCTTTCCGGACGGCAAAGCCTTTGCCGCAGTTCGGAGTATAGGAAACCAGGCGACACCGGCCGTTGCCAGATCTCTGGATGTGCTCGTTCAGCAGGGCGGCAGAATCGTCGATGGACCCGTCATCGACAAAAACAAACTCGTAGCCGGGGTTGCCGAGGGCAAAGCGATGGACGCTGTGAAAAACGCTTCCCACAATCTGGGCTTCGTTGTAAATGGGCAATACAATAGTAACTTCGGCCAAAGCGAACTTTCCTTGCCCTCGTGCGGAATTTGATGACCCTTTTGTGTTAGTGGAAAGACGATCATCATCCTACACCGTTTTGGGCTAAAATGTGAAGAGAGATGTAATGCTCCTGGCGTGTGGGAGGCAAACTTTTCAGAATGCCACGTGGGTTCACTGCCGGCCATGCCTAATCAAGTCCATCTGAGACGGCTTCCGTCAGCCTGAGTGTCAGAATGGTTCGGGCGATTTCTGCAAAACCCTCGCCGCCCGCATGGTCCGCCACAAAGGCTGGCAGGTGCTGCATCCGTTCACTGAAGTGAAGCACATTGCGGACGCCCGCACTGAACGGGAAATACTGAAACATCGGTTCGTCGTTGGGAGAATCGCCGCAAAAAAAGAAGCGATCTCTGCTCGACATCCAGGTCCAGGCCCCACAGTTCACGAGCCATCATCCGCGTCATGCCGAGCTTGTTGTAATCCCCGAACCAGCCGTTTACGTGGATCGAAGAAACCTTGCAGGTTGCCCCGTGTCCTTTAAAGATTCCACAGATGCGCTCAATGGACGGCCAGTCGAGAGGTTTCACATCCTCGCAGAAATCGATGGCGAGATCGGTCTCCCGATAAGACTGATCGGAAGCGATGGCGGTGCCGGGAACTGAGCTGATGACTGCTTGTCCGATTTGCTGCAGGCGGGTGCGTTTTTCCCGGCGGATCGGGTCCGGATCCAGGAAACGCTTCCTGAGTTTTCCTGCCCGTTGGTCAAGCCAGAAATAAAAGGCCCCGTTTTCACCAACGACTGCATCTACCGGCCACATGCGGGCGATATGATCGCACCAGCCGGCCGGCCGGCCGGTTATGGGCACTGCCTTGAGTCCTGCATCCCTGATCGCCCACAGTGCCTCGAAAGCGGATGCCGGAATCTTGCCGTGGGTGCTGAAGGTATCATCAATGTCGAAAAAAACGCCCTCCAGGTTTCTGGCGATTTCCTTGCCCATACGGTGAATGGAAGCGATCATGGCTTACTCCAAAAGGCTGATGGCGGGACCTGTGAACTGACTCTGGAGGTTCCCACCCGAGTTGTCCACGCGGGGAGCGAGTGCAAGTACCCCCACGAATCCTATTGTCGTTGCCTTTTTGTTTATAGTCCATTGCAATCATGTTACCTTGAGCAAGTACTCGGGGCGGCTTGCAGAGAACTTCCTTTCGGTCTCGGGATGATTGTGGGTGTTGAGGGGGGCCATTTGAAGACGCAGGTGTTGATTATCGGCGGCGGGATTACGGGAACGGCCCTGGCTCGCGACCTGGCTCTGCGCGGTGTGCAATGCGTGGTGGTGGAGAAGGGACACGTCAACGCCGGAGCTTCGGGCGCCAATCACGGGTTGCTTCACAGTGGGGCGCGCTATGTTGCCAGCGATCCGACAACAGCTCGGGAGTGCCGGACGGAGTCCCTTCTTCTCAGGCAACTGGCGCCTCAATGCTGTGAAGATACGGGCGGTCTTTTTGTCGCCGTAGCCGGGGATAGTGAAGCTTATATTGCTGACTTCCCTCACCTCTGCGAGCAACACGGGATCGCGGTCCAGGCGGTGCCTTGCCGGGAAGCAAGAGAACTTGAGCCGGCCTTGTCGGAAGACCTCATTGCAGCATTTCTGGTCGAGGATGCAACCGTTGATCCGTTCCGCCTCTCCTACGATAACCTGGCCGACGCCGCAACCCATGGTGCCGGACTTCTGACCCACGCCCAGGTGATTGGGATGGTGCGGCAAGGCCGGCGCATCAGGGCGGTGAGCATTCGCCAGCTGAGGACTGGAAATGAGTTCGAAATCGAGGCGGAACAGATTGTCAACGCGAGTGGCGCCTGGGTTGGAAAAGTTGCGGACCTGGCCGGGCGGCATCTGCCGGTGGTATGGTCCAAAGGCAGCTTGCTGATCACCCAGCAGAGGCTCACCCAACGGGTGGTCAACCGCCTGCGGCCACCGGCTGACGGGGATATTGTCGTGCCCGGGGGGACCGTTTCCCTGGCAGGGACGACCTCGGTTCGCGTGGAGGATGTCGAACACCTCCAGGTCGATTTTGCCGAGGTGGACTTCCTGCTGGAAGAGGTCGCGAAGATGGTTCCGGCTATGCGTGATAGCCGCCTGGTGAGGGCCTTTGCCGGGGTAAGGCCATTGCTCGGCGGTGTAACCGGGGCCAACGATCGCACCCTGAGCCGCGGCTTTGCGATCATCGACCATGAAAGGGATGGGCTTGCCAATCTCATCAGCGTGGTCAGCGGCAAACTGACGACTTCCCGACTGGTAGCCGAACACGTTGCGGATCTCGTTTGCCGGCGTCTGGGCGTGAAGGCTCCCGGCCTGACCAGGGACCTCCCTCTACCCGCGGCGTCGGTGCATGACTGGGTTGTGGCGGGGCTCGCGCCGAGGCTCTGGAGGCGGCATCAAATGGCGAACGATGCCCTCCTTTGTGAGTGTGAAATGGTGCCCATGAGCGCTATCGCCCAGATCGTCGAGAACCTCCGGGCTGTCGGCGAGCCTGTCACCCTGGATGCCATCCGCCTGCGCAGCCGCATGGGCAAGGGTTCCTGCCAGGGGGCGTTTTGCAGCCTGAGGACAGTAGGTTTCCTCTACGAACTCGGCGTCTTCCGAGACGACCGGGGCCTTCAGGATCTGAGGGCCTTTCTTGAAGCGCGCTGGAAAGGCCTGCGGCCGGTGCTATGGGGCCCGCAACTGGTTCAGGAGCAGCTCCAGGAAGCCATTCACTGTGGTTTGTTCAACCTGGAAAACCTGCCGGCATCTCCCACCCTTGACCGGGCGAAATGACAAATAGCGGGTCAGGTCTTGTAATATGATAATTATAATATTACAAGACCTGACCCCAATGTGGTGGTTACGGGTTTTTGTCCCGGAGAGACTGGACGCGTTCCCTGACTGTGGGGAAGAGGTCCAGTTGGGTGTGAGGCAGAAACAGGGCTGCGGTATAGTGATTCATGAAGCCTGGGGTTTCCGAGAGTTCAAAATTGGTCATCATCCCTGCCACGCGGCGTTCTTCCGCCAGCAAATCCCGCGACAGGGCCAGCAGCGTGGCCCCCTGAAGCGAGCCGTTGCCCACGAACTGAAAGCGGTCACGGGGGAGGTCGGGAAGCAGCCCGATCGTGATGGCGTTCTCGATGTTGATGAAGTTGCCGAAACCGCCGGCCAGGATCACCTGATCGAGGTCGTGCAAGGTGTAGCCGACATTTTGCAGCAGTGTGACGTAGCCGGCGAAGATGGCGGCCTTGGCTCGCATGAGGTTATCGATGTCTGCTTCACTGAGGGTGATGTCGCGCCCGGTCTGGGTGTCGGGAGCCGCAGCCAGAACGTATTCTCGCCCGAATTCGCCCATGCGGATGCGGGGCGTGTCCAAATCGTCCCGAAAACGGCCGTTGGGATCGATGAGATCGGCTTCCATCAGTGATGCCAGCAGGTTGATCAGGCCTGAACCGCAAATTCCTTTGGGCTTCACCATATCGATGGTGATGATCATGGGCTCATAGGTGTCAGGATTGATGCCCACGTCCTCGATGGCGCCGCTGGTCGCCCGCATGCCGAAGCGAATGCCGCCCCCTTCGAAGGCCGGGCCGGCTGAGCAGGCGGCGCAGGCGAGCCAGTCCTCATTGCCGACGACAATTTCGCCGTTGGTGCCGATATCGATGTAGAGGGTCAGCCTCGGATCTTTAAAGATGCCGGAGGCCAGGACCCCCGAGACGATGTCACCCCCCACGAAACTGGAAACCGAACTCACACAATAGATGAATACATGGGGTGGCAAATCGAGTTCCAAATCACGAGCCCGCGCCAGAGGGATGCTGCAGGCCGCAGGGGTATAAGGCGCGAGCCGGATATACCGTGGCTCGATTCCGTAGAAAAGCTGTGTCATGGTGGTATTGGCGGCCAGGATCAAATGGGAGATGTCGTTTGACGACAGATGGTGGCGTTTCAGCAAGCGGTGCATGATCTGGTTGATCGAGGCTGCCGCCGAACGCTGCAGTTTCTGCAAACCCTGCTCTTGCTGACTGTAGATGATGCGGCTGATAACATCATCCCCGTAACTCAGCTGGCCGTTATAGTCGGCGGCATGGTCGACGATCTCCCCCTTGGCAAGATCGATCAGTTGTACCCAGACGGTGGTGGTGCCGATATCGATGGCGAGGCCAAAGTGGCGTTGGGTGGTGTCGCCGGGTTCCACATTGAGAAGGTGGGGGAAACGATAGCGACGGCGCGAGTAGTCGATGGTGGCGGTGACCTCGTAATTGCCTTCCCGCATGACCCTGGCAAGCTTTTGCAGAAGGTACCAGTCAACGGTCAGTGCGCCAAGGGCGTGCTGGCGGGCCAGCCCTTGCTCCAGGCGGGAGAGGTCGCAGATGTTGTCATGGACCGTAGGCGGCTGGAGTTTGACGAGCCGCTTCTGAAACGCCGGGTGGTAGAAGCCCGACATTTTCATGGTTTCAAGATCGATGGGGCTGGGGCGCAAGGCAATCCCGGGGTGGCGGCGGGTGAGCGAGCGACGATCGAGGAGCGATTCCGGGGGGACGCGCACCACCACATCGGAGGTGATGCGACACTGACAGGCCTGGCGATAGCCCGTGTTCCATGCTTCATCGCTAAGGAGTCCCGAGCGCACCGTGTCCAGCTCTCCGGATTCAAGGAGCACGCGACATTTACCGCAGACTCCTTCCCCTCCACACGATGCATTGATATGGATGCCGGCATCCGAGGCCGCGCGCAGAAGATTCTCTCCCTCCGCGGCTTCGATGGTGATTTCGTATGGATTGAAGGTGAGCTTGAAAGCCATGATCGAGTCCTGTCTGAAACGCAGTCGGATGGTATCCCGGCGCGAGCGCTCCCGGTCGAGACCCTGTGGAGGCACAGGCGAGCAAGACTAATACCACAAGGCGCTTGCGAAAAAAACATCTAATGCAGCCAGCTTATGGGCGGGTGGAACGCCGATTGATCGTTGCCTCCACTCCTCGATGAGACGATAGGGATCGGCATTTTTGGGGCTGACGGTTGGCGGGGAGAAGTGGTACCATGGGAGCGTTTGATCAATCCCTGCGGTGAGGGACTCGATGCTGCCGGGACACTTGGGGAAGCTTTTTCGGGGGCTGAACCGACGGGTCGCGGCCCAACCCGGATTTATCGTGTTCTCGGGAGTGGGAACGGCTTGAGGTCGTGGAAAGAGAGTGTGATATCCATGCGTTACCGTATGCTTGGCAAAACAGGGCTGGAGATTTCCGAGGTGGGTTTTGGTGCGATTCCCATCATCCGCCTGGGTATGGAAGAGGCGGTCAGGGTGCTGCGACGGGCTCATGACCGGGGGATCACGTTTTACGATACCGCTAATATGTACCTCGATAGTGAAGAGAAGATCGGGCGAGCTTTCCGCGGTTTGCGTCATCAGGTGGTGCTGGCTACCAAGACCATCAAGCGTGACCGCCAGGGGGCCGCAGCCGACATTGATCTTAGCCTGCACCGCATGAATACTGACTATATCGACCTTTTCCAGTTCCATCAGGTGTCCCAGGAAACGGACTACCAGACTCTTATCGGGCCGGACGGCGCCCTGGAGGCTGTCCGGCAAGCCCGAGAAGCGGGCAAATTGCGCCACCTCGGCGTTACCTCGCACAGCCTCGAGATGGCCCTGAAGCTCGTCAAAACCGGGCTGTTCAGCACCGTTCAGTTCCCCTTCAACTTCATTGAAGAGAGCCCAAGTCTTGAACTTCATCCCGAAGCCCGCGCACGGGAAATGGGCATTCTGGCGATGAAGCCTTTCTGTGGTGGCATGGTCGAAAGCGCTCGGCTTTGCTTCAAATTTTTGCGGCAATGGCCCGATGTCATCCCGCTCCCCGGCTTCGATACCGAGGAGCGTGTCGATGAAGTGGTGGACCTATACGGCCAGGAAAATGTTGTTGCTCCCGAGGATCTGGCAGAAATGGGGGAATGCCGCGAGGCGCTGGGAGAGAGATTCTGTCGTCGCTGCGAATACTGCCAGCCTTGTCCCCAGGGCGTTATGATTACCCCGGCAATGATCTACCCGGTTATCGCCCACCGCATGTCTCCTGCCATCGCTTCCAACTTTTCGGCCAAGGCCATGGAATCGGTGAGAAACTGTATCGAATGCGGCGAATGCCTGGAAAGGTGCCCTTACGGCTTGCCGATCCCGGAAATGCTCAAAGAGCATCTGGCCCTGTACGAGGAACACCGCAGACAAAAATGAGGAGGAGAAGTCATGAAAGTAGCAGCCTTTAACGGCAGTGCGCGCAAGGACGGCAACACCGCCATTCTGATCAATTATGTGCTCCAGGAACTGGAGAAGGAAGGCATCGAAACGGAAATGACGCAGCTTGCAGGTAGCAGGATTCACGGGTGTATCGCCTGCTACAAATGCTGGAGCAACAAGGACCGGCAGTGCGCCGTGAAGGATGATGTTCTCAACGAATGTATCGATAAGATCATGGCGGCTGACGGAGTGATCCTGGGGTCACCGACCTATTTCAGTGATGTGACGACGGAAATGAAAGCCTTGATCGACCGGGCGGGCATGGTTTCCAGAGCCAATGATTTTCTCTTTCAGCGTAAGGTCGGGGCTGCCGTTGTGGCGGTGCGCAGGGCTGGAGCCAGCCACGCGTTTGACACCATGAATCATCTCTTTCTGGCCAGTCAGATGATCGTGCCGGGGTCGATCTACTGGAACATCGGCATGGGCAGGGAAAAGGGCGAGGTGGAAAAAGATGAAGAGGGCATTCAGACCATGAAAGTGCTCGGCCGGAACATGGCCTGGTTACTCAAGAAAGTCCACGGCTAGCGGATGCGCGATTCCCATCTTGGCCCGTCGGTGCGCTTTTGCGGTGGTCGAACTTCATCGTGATAGAAATGTCCATGAGTGCCGAGATTGTGCTTTCATCGCATCAGGTCTTCAGCGGGGAAAGGCTGTTTCTTGCCAAACGAAGGTTTGAGAGCATTGGGAGCTTCTATTTTGGAGCTCTTTTTCCCCAGGCGTTGTGCCGGATGCCAGAAGATCTGGCTCCACCATCACCAGGGATGCTGGTGTCAGGCCTGTCTCGATGAGCTGCCCTGGGTTGAATCTCCAATCTGCCCGCAGTGTGGGAGGCCATTTCCCAAAAGCTCGTCGTCACCCGATCATTTGTGCGGTGACTGCCTTTTGTCGGTTTTTCTCTTTGACAGCGCCCGTTCGGCAACTCACCATGGGGGTGTGGTTCGCCAACGGATTCACCAGCTGAAATTCGGCGGGCAGCTCCACTGGGCCCCGCCCTTGGCTGAGCTGCTGGTACGCCTGGTCAGGCGGGAAGCAGTCGCCCCGTCTGTGCAGGTGATCTGTCCTGTTCCGCTTCATGTAAAGCGGTTGCGACATCGCGGCTTTAACCAGGCGGCTCTGCTTGCCCGGACTCTCGGCCGCTGGCTGGGGCTGACGGTCTCTTTCGACTCTCTTCTCAGAACGTGTTGGACGGAGCCGCAAACGCGCCTCAATCGCGAACAACGCCTCCATAATGTCAAGGATGCCTTCCAGGTGATGGATGCCGACAAGGTGAAAGACCGTCGCATCCTCATCGTGGACGATGTCTATACCACCGGGACCACCCTCAATGAATGTGCCAAAACCCTGAAAGCAGCCGGGGCGTCCGAAGTGCATGCCGTGACGGTCTCCCGGGCTTTGCCCGACTGGGGCAGCGATTACCAGCAGAAAGAAGACTGAAATCATCTGAACGGGCCAAGCGCCAATCTTGACAGCCGCTGCAATAAACCCTAGTTTACCGATAGAATATCCGGAGAATGAGAGGCTTGGTGGCCCTCATCGTTCGCTAATGTGGAGGCGAGGGCTTGTGGAAGGGAGCCGCGATTCGGGTAAGTGATGGGTTCAAAAAGGGGAGAAGACCATGAAAGGTTTGCTCATATTGTTGGCTATGGTTGGGGTGTTCGCCGTGTTGGCCTTCGGCAGCCAGGTGGCGATGGCTAAGGGAATGGGACATCACGACACGATTACATGCCGGGACCAGTTTGAGGAGCTGGATATTGGAGGAAAAGGCTATCTCAGCTATGAAGATTTCCGCTCCGGATATGATGGGGTTGGGGATCCTCTCAGGAGTTCCAGAGCCACTGGGGTTGTGAATTCGGGTGCTGCCTATTCCAATTTCACTTCTGCGAATACGAGCAGGGATGGAGAGTTGACGGAGGCGCAGTTCTGCGCTTGGAAGAATCGGTACTGAAAACAAAATGATGACCCAGGATGGGACGGAAGCACCCGTCTTCGTTAAGGCGGTGTGCTTCCGTCCTTGCTGTAGGTGATCTGCTCATTTCCCGGTGTCCAACAAATTGGCTTCACGATTTTTCGTCATGAGAGAGTGAGTTGAGATGCCCTTTCGAGAATTCCCGACGCTTTGAGCCATGCAAGACTGGGAGCGGCGAAAAAAGGGCCATTGAGAAGGGCGCGTTTGTTGTAGGTGAACGGTGCTCCGTCCAAAGCGACCATCACCCCTCCAGCAGCGGCGACAATCGCATGCCCGGCAGCCGTGTCCCATTCCCAGGTTGGGCCCAAACGGGGATAGAAATCGGCTTCCCCTGCGGCAAGGGCACAGAATTTCAGGGCGCTGCCCCGGATGACAGGCTCATAAGAGGGAAGGGTCTCAAGCAAGGTTTCCAGGTCAGGAGAAGGATGGGAGCGGCTCTTCAATACCCTTACGGGGTTTGCGGGAGAAGAAGTGCCAACTGCAAGCTTCCTGCTTTTGCCCGCCCGAAATTCCCAGCAGCCCTGGTGGATGTCGGCGAGGTAGAGGCGATCGAGCACGGGAAGATAGATGACACCCAGGGTGGGAGTGGTTCCTTCGATCAGGGCGATGTTGACGGTGAATTCGCCGTTCTTCTTGACGAACTCTTTGGTGCCGTCCAACGGATCCACCAGCCAGAATGATGGCCATGCCTTGCGTACCGCATGGGGAACGGCTTTGCCTTCTTCGGAGAGCACGGGAACATCGGGATACCGGGACTTCAGGGCTGTGCTGATGAGCTGATGAGAGCGGCGGTCTGCCAGTGTCAAAGGAGAAGCATCCGCTTTTCGTTCCACCTCGAAATCGGTTTGGTAAACGTCCAGAATGGCCTTTCCCGCCTCTCTGGCCAAACTACCCAGAACTTCAAGATCGATCGTTCTTTTCGCCATGACTATGAACTCCAAAAGTCAGAAAGAATCCAGGTTGGGTCAGCAATGGTAGCGTAACCACGCCTCGACGTGGGTTTCGGGGGGTGCGGTGCGACAAGCTGTTATACTCATTTGAGCCTCTTGCAAAAGTCCTTTTCTCCCCCTTCGCTACCTCAGAACAGACTTCGATACCTCGGCACGAACGGTAGAAAGGATTGCCAAACGGGCCTTGTGATAGGTACATAATGGTTGGCAATCCATCATGGACCAGAATCTATCAATCCCCCGTGGTCTCCGTGTCGGGATCTTCGCCGGTTCCGCCCGGAATCCCCAAGGGGCTGATCAGGCGTGCTTGGATCTCCGCCATAGCCCACTCCAGCGGACGCTCGCGTCCCGCCTCATGAATTTCAACCAGTTCACCGGCAAAAGACGTAGCCTTGGCATGACCGCTTGCGCGGGCCTGCTCGATGGCTGACCAACGGTGAGACTGCCTGAATTGGCGGAAAGCCTCGATGATTTCCGGAAAGGCGGCACGGGTGAAAGGGCGCATGAAAGCCACGTAAAAGCCCAGCGACGAGGAGATGCGATGACGAATGATGTGTCCCAGCAGGCCTTCGGGGTGAGTGTCGGCAAGGAGGTCCTTGGTGACCCTGGCGAAGATTTCGACGATGCTGTTGGCATAGGTTGACACAATCTCCTGCCAGACTTGCCCATCAAAGGCTCTGCTCGTGAACCTCCCCGATTTCATGGTGGATCCAGGTTTCCAGCTCTTGTGAGGCCACTCCGTGCAAAGCTGGAGCCAGTTCCGCGGGTCGTTGTCGCAGCGCCTCGGCTTCGAGGTCATATTGCTTCAAGGCAAAGCCCAGGGCGTCCCTGGCCGATGCACGCATCTCGAGGATCTGATCCCAAATGAAAGAGAGCATCGCTGAGCGCCTGGCAAAAATCTGCTGCCCCCGCCGCATGGCCGGGGTCACGTAAATGTCTCGGGCCAGTTCTCGCCCTACAATGTCGACTTGCAGATCTCCCAGGGTTCGAGAATCCGTCAATTCCCCCAGAAAGAAGGAAGGCTTCATGCCCAGCACGTAACCCGCCCCGTAAACCAATCCCAAGGGGCGCAGTCGGATGTTTATGGCGGTCATGTCGAAGGGGTCGAACGTTTCTCGCCCCACAGTCAGTGCTTGCAGCTCCTGGTCGGCCACCGCTTCCCAGCGTGCTTCCCGTTCGTCAACCCACTCCAGCAGCGCGGCCGGTTCCGGTTCTTGCCAGGGTAGCAGAGCCAGTTCCCACTTGTAGAGGTCTCTCAGGCGGAGCAGCAGGCCGCAGAGGGAGTAAAGCCCTGCCTGATGGGCATCGGAAATATCACAGTTGGTCTGAATTTGCGTCTGCAGCAGAGCGACATCCATGGGTGCGCCTTGACCCTCCAGGGCTGATGGGTTGACGGGAGGATAGCCTTCATTCATCCTCGATTCGAGACCCACTCAAGCATGATCTGAACGGCCGGATTATAGCATTCTTGCACCATCTGTTCTTCAAGTATTCGTTTAGCTCGTTGACAAGCGGACCAAAATATCGTTTATTGACGCGTCAATTTATATGGGGGTCTCGGGTTTTGGTCCGGAAAGTGCTCCCATTTTGACTGAGAAGCGGCTTTCAGATGACTTGGTTTCAATATTCCTGATGATGGAGGACAACATGGATTGGGTTGGCGTTGCTCATGCTATGGGGACCATGGGGCAGGGGGGGGATGGCTCGACGAGCAGTCAGTTTGCCGCCTTTGTACCGTTGATCTTGATGGTGGCGATTTTCTATTTTCTTCTGATCCGCCCCCAGCAGAAAAAGCAGAAGGAGCATCGACAGATGCTTTCCAACCTGCAAAAGGGTGATGTGGTGGTTACTCAGGGTGGCCTTCAGGGGAAGATCACGGGCATCACCGATACGGTGGCGACGCTGGAGATTGCTGAAAAAGTGCGCGTGAAGATTCAGCGTGGCTACATTGCCGCTCTGATATCCAAAGGAGAGGTCACGGACTAGTCCGCGCATCCTTTTGCCGGCGGATGCAGACATCCGGCCTTGCTCGTTGTGGCATTCGAAGAATGAAGCATTTTCCCTCTGGCATCAATGATCTGCCTTTGAGAGCAGGCTCTTGGAATTATCAGGAGGATAGATTTTGAAGGATCTGAAATGGCGGGAAATTCTGGTGGTGGTGATCTTCATCGTGGGGATGGTCTATCTGACACCCACTTTGAGTCCCTCTTTGCCTGCGTGGTGGAAGGGTTTTTTGCCAAAGGAGAAGATACACCTTGGTCTCGACCTCCAGGGCGGCATGCACCTCGTGCTGGAAGTAGAGGCTGATAAAGCGGTTGAGAATCACGCTGAACGGCTTGCGGACGATCTCAAGGAGACCCTGCGCACCGACCGGGTGCCGTTCGTCAGGGTGGAGAAGGCGAAAGGCTGGACCATCGAAGCACAGGTGGCCAGCCCGGAAGACCAGACGGAATTGATGAAGGTGGTCGAGAAGACCTATCCTTTCTTGAAAAGCACAGGCGCGGAAACCGTTGCCGACGGTGTGATCGTGACGCTGGCGCTGCAGGACGGTGAGGTGCAGCGCATCCGCAAGATGGCGGAAGGCCAGGCTCTCGAGACCATTCGCAATCGTATTGACCAGTTTGGGGTGAGCGAACCGGACATTCGCATGGAGGGAGAGGATCGCATCCTGGTTCAGCTTCCGGGTGTCCAGGATCCACAGCGAGCCATCGCCCTGATCGGGAAAACCGCACTCCTCGAATTCAAACTGGTGGCGGAAGATGTCAGTCCCCAGGCCGGCAAGGAAGGAAAGCTGCCGGCGGGAACCAAAGTCTACCCCATGCGTCAGAGCAATTCCGGCAAGACGCGCACGGGTGATACCCAGATTGTCCTGAAGGATCGGACCCTCCTTACCGGGGCTACCATCTCCAATGCCGAGGTGCGCATCGATACTCAGTATAACACCCCCTACGTGGCCATGGATTTTGACGCCCAGGGGGCGAGGGTCTTCGAGCGGGTTACCGGTGAAAACGTCAAGAAGCGGCTGGCCATTGTGTCTGGACGGCGTGGTCTATTCCGCTCCCGTCATTCAGGACAAGATCGGCGGCGGTAAGGCCACGATTACCGGGAGTTTCACCATGGAGGAGGCCCGTGATCTGGCAGTCGTGCTGCGCGCCGGCGCCTTGCCCGCACCGGTCAAGATCCTGGAGCAACGGACCGTGGGCCCATCCCTCGGCAAGGATTCGATCGACCAGGGCATGCTCGCTTCGCTGGTGGGCGGCATCGGGATTGTCCTGTTCATGATCATGTACTATAAGATTTTCCGGATTGATCGCCGATATCGCCTTGGGTCATTAACATCATTCTGGTCCTGGCCGGGCTCGCCGCTTTCGGCGCCACCCTGACCCTGCCCGGTATCGCCGGTATTGCCTTGACCATCGGGATGGCGGTGGATGCCAATGTGCTCATCTATGAACGCATTCGGGAAGAACTCAGGCTCGGGAAGACCCCGAGGGCGGCCGTGGATGCGGGCTACAGCTCGAGCCACCGTCACCATTTTGGATGCCAACATCACGACCCTCATTGCGGCGCTGGTGCTTTTTCAGTTTGGCACCGGGCCGGTCAAGGGCTTTGCCGTCACCCTTTCGATTGGTCTCATCGCCAATCTTTACACTGCCATCGTGGTAACGCGGGTGATCTTTGACTATCTCCTGACGCAACGCCGCGTTCGCACTTTGAGTATTTAGGTGAAGTCGGTGAAAGGTAAAGAGCGATGAGTGATGAGTGCTCAGTTCGAGTTTCCAGTTTCCAGTTTCCAGTTTCAAATAAAGGATAAGCGGCATGCAATGGATCAAGCCTGACATCAATATCGACTTTGTGGGATTTCGGTACAAGGCCTTCCTTATTTCGGGGATTACGATTCTTATAGGTTTGGCCGTATTGTTCTGGAGGGGCGGACTGAACATGGGGGTCGATTTTGCCGGCGGCACTCTGATTCAGGTTCAGTTCAGCAAACCGACCACTCCCGATGATATCAGAAATGCACTGCGAGAGATCATCCCGCAGAGTACGATTCAGCAGGTGGGTGCGGGGGATGCGAACGAATTCTTGATTCGTGCCGACGTGATGCCTTCCGAACTGCAGAGTCTGTCTGACGAGGTGCAGCAAGTCCTTTCCAAGAGCTTCGGGGAAGGTCAGGTCACCGTGCGCCGGGTGGAAATGGTTGGCCCAAAAGTCGGTGCGGATCTGCGAGAAAAGGCCTTGAAGGCCGTTTACTATGCCCTCCTTTTCATGGCCATCTATATATCCGGGCGTTTCGAATTCAAGTGGGCGATCAGCGGGATAATGGGCCGGGATTCTGCTGGTGGGGGTCTATCTGCTCGAGGCCATAGGCATGAACGCTCTTTACCTGATTGTTGGCGCATTATTCTTCCTGCTCCTGCTCTGCTGGTTCCTGAAGCTGCCTTATGCGCTCGGAGCGGTGGTCGCGCTGGCCCATGATGTCTTCCTTGTCGTGGCCATCTTTGCGCTGACGAATAAGGAAATTACCCTCGAAGTGGTTGCCGCCCTCCTCACCCTGGTGGGCTTCGATATGAATGACACCATCATCGTCTTCGACCGCATCCGCGAAAATCTGCATAAGGATCGCAAACGGCCCCTTGCAGAAGTCATCAACAGCGCCATCAACCAAACCCTGAGCCGTACCATCCTGACCTCCGGCACCGTGATGTTTGTCCTGCTCTGCCTCTTCTTCCTCGGTGGTACGGTCATCCACGATTTTGCCTTCGCCATGCTGATCGGGGTATTCCTCGGGACCTGCCTCATCGATCTTCGTGGCCAGTCCGATTGTGCTCTTCTATGAGGAATTCACCAAAGGAAAACGGGGGGCGCTGAAGAAGGCGCCGGCGTAGCAGGTTCCCGGAAGGCGGTCATTCTATCAAATCAAATGGGGTCACCGGCGGTGACCCCATTTTACCTTGTTGACCCCAAAGGTGATCGTCGGAAACTACTGATTGACCCAGACGGCCATGTTCTTCAATTCGGCGATGATTTTCTTGGTTACCGAGCCCTTGAGAAACCCCGTTACGCCCTTGGGCGGGGTGTGGCCGAGGACAACGATGCCGATGCGCTCTTTCTGACAGAAGGCGGGGATCTCCAATGCGGCTTTCCCCTGGCTGGGAATGACCGTAATCCGGACTTTCTCATCACCAATACCTTCCCGTTTCAGAATGTCATGAGCTTGATGGAGAAAGGGTTTTACCGGTCTGCCTTCGGGGGTCATGAGCCATTTTTCGACCTCCGCCGTGATATGGGCGGCCGGGGTGCTCACCGGGTGTGAGACGGTGTTGGCGGCATGGAGGAGGGTGACTTCGGCGCCCGTTCCGGTAAGCATGAAGGCCGCATGGTCGGCGGCTCTCAGGGAAGCATCTTCATTGGTGATACAGATGGCCGCATGGGAGACGTCGACGGTTCCCTCGACCAGCCAGAGTGGGCTTGCCATGCAGTGCCGGAGCAGGTCATGGGTGGGATCATCCTGGAATAGGCCCTCCAGCGTGTTCGTAACCAACTTCCGGACCAAAACGGCATCCGCTTTTTTCCAATCGGCCAGAAGGCAGGCGTCTTTCGCTTTCCCCGCCTGCTTTCCAGGACGTGTTCCTGAATCATGTCGCTCCGAAATCCCGCTGTGATGAGGGCGTTTTTGGCCTGATCCAAGAGTTGAACGGGTTTCCTGTTCGCGGGACTTCATGAATTCCTGTTTCTTCTTCAACTGTTCCGGGGAGCCGCGTTGCTCCTGATACGCCGGCGGCAGGGCCGGGGCAAAATAGCAGAGAATAACGCCAACCTGGTCCGGATTAGGGTAGAGACGTCGCAGAAACTCGACCGGCCTCAAGGCTTCTTCCGTGCCGTCGATGGGGAACAGCAGGCATTTGGGTAGGGGCGCCATGGCATGGATCCTTCTTCAAATCAGGGTGAACGGTTTGGACACCTCATGTTGTTTGCCGACTTCCAGGGCAACACCTTCCCACCGGGAATCACACAGTACTGATCGAGAGCCCTTCAGCACCAGTTCGGGCTGGTTATTGACCTCGCTCAGGTGTGCAAAAAGGACGATCTGCAGCGCACTGTGGTGAATGCTTTGCAGAAGATCAAAGGATTCCGCGTTGGAGAGGTGGCCGTGACGACTTCGGATGCGCTGCTTGAGAGGCATTGGGTATGGGCCGTTGAACAAAAGCTCAGGGTCGTGATTGGCTTCCAGAATCAAACCATGACACCCCTGAAGGCGCGTTCTAACCAACTGGGTGGCAACCCCGAGATCGGTGCAGACCCCCAGTCGGTGAGCGTCGTCCTCGAGGACAAACCCTGCGGGGTCCTCGGCATCATGGGAGATGGCAAACGGTTTGATTCTCAGATCGCCGACGGTAAAGGCCGACCCGGGCTGGAACAATCTTACGTCCGGCAGCTGGCCGACTTCCAGGGGGAGATTCTCCAGGGTTCCCTGGGTGAGAAAAACCGGAAGACCAAGCCTGCGGCTCAAAGTCCCCAGTCCCCGCACATGATCGGTATGTTCGTGACTGATGACCACGGCGTCGAGCTCGTTCGCCTTGATGCCGGTTTGCTGGAGCCGAGAGGTCAGCTCTTTGGCGCTCAAGCCCGCGTCCACAAGAATCCTGGTCTTCTGGCTGCAGACCAGAACAGCGTTTCCCTTGGAACCGGTGGCCAGGACTTGGAACCGAAGTGGCATGAGCTGTCAGTCACCTTTACATCGTTCACCAGGCAAGCCGGTGCCGGATTCCCTGCATGGGTCTTGGCGCCATGCTCCGAAGAATAGGAGCAAACCCGAAAGCACCCCAGAATTGCGGCAGCAAAGGATTCCTTAAGCTATGGCCGCCGCCGCGCGCGGTTCTTCCTTCACCGGTCCAAAGAGCATCAGAGCCACCTGAGAAGACTGGTATATTTCCTCAAACCACTGCTGCACGGCAGCGGCGGTGGCTTGATCGATCTTCCGTTCGACCTCTTCAAACGACACGTAGCGGCCGAACAGGAATTCATTCTTGGCGAGGCGATTCATTCTCGAATCAGTGCTTTCGGCATTGAGATACATACTGCCCTTGAGGTACTCCTTGGCCCCCTTCAATTCGGCTTCGGAAATGGGTTCCCGAGCCAGCGTTGCAGCCTCTTGATGGATGATGTCAAGGGTTTCCTGAACATCTCCTGCGGCCACCCCGGCATAGATCCCAAACATGCCGGTATCTTCATGGCTGTTGACAAAAGAGTAAATCGAATAGGCCAGGCCGCGTTTTTCGCGAATTTCCTGGAACAGACGACTGCTCATGCTGCTGCCGAGAACCACATTGAGCAAGTGGCAGAGAAAGCGGTTTTCGTCCGTTTGCGCGGGACCGCGCATCCCGAAGCAGACGTGGACTTGTTCGAGGTCTTTGGCGATCACCCGGGTGCCAAAGTGATCTGGCGGCGTCCGGCGCCCGAGAGGGTCCTCGGGGTGGTTCAGGGTTTCCAGAGTGGGCGCCACCAGATCCAGAAACTGCTGGTGGTCGAGATTGCCGGCAGCGGCCACGACGATGCGTTCCGGTTGAAACATCCGGGATAGATAACGGAGAATACGTGCCCGATCGACGCTTTCCACCGCCTCCACCGTGCCGTAGATGGGAAACCCCAGGGGATTGTCCTTCCAGAACATCTCCTGGAATAAAATGTGGACATATTCGTCCGGGGTGTCCTCAATCATTCGGATTTCCTGCACGATGACCTGCTGTTCCCGGGCAATTTCCACAGGAGCAAAAACCGAGTTGAGAAAAATGTCGGTCAGGACATCGACCACCAGGGGAAGGTGGGGGTGCAGGACCTTGGCATGGAAGCAGACGTTTTCCTTGGAGGTGAAAGCATTGACAAAGCCTCCGACGGCGTCGAGTTCCCGGGCGATGTCCTGAGCGCTCCGCTTTCCAGTGCCTTTGAAAAGCATGTGTTCAATGAAGTGAGTGAGCCCTCGTTCATCACCCTGCTCATCCCGCGATCCCACATTCACCCAGATACCCGTTGAAACGGAATGGAAATGTGGGATCCTTTCGGTCAAGACGCGAACGCCGTTGCCAAGGACCGTCTTCTGCTGCAACCTGATCTCTCTTTCTATTCTTTGCCGCCTTCCGGTTTTTCCATGGCCGCCTTGCGGCTCAACCGGATGCGCCCATCCTTGTCAATCTCGATGACCTTTACGAGTACTTCGTCACCCTCGTTCACCACGTCGGTGACTTTGCGCACCCGTGTGTGATCCAGCTGAGAAATGTGGATCAACCCGTCCACATTGGGCAGGATTTCTGCGAACGCCCCGAAATCCGTGACTCGTACCACGCGGGCCATGTAAAGCTGGCCGACTTCCGGTTCCTGGGTGAGGCTCTTGATCTTGAGGATGGCTTTCTCGCAGGCTGCCTGATCGGGACTCATGACCACCACGCGGCCGGAATCGTCGATATCGATCTTGGCGCCGGTTTCGGCCACAATGGCGCGAATCACCTTTCCGCCCGGTCCAATCACGTCGCGGATCTTGTCCGGATTGATCTGGAGGCTGACCACGCGCGGAGCATAGGGAGAGAGTTCGGCGCGAGGGGCGGGGAGGGCTTCCCGCATTTTGCCCAGGATGAAGATGCGGCCCTGGCGTGCCTGCTCGAGGGCCTTGCGCATGATTTCCCGGTCGATGCCGGAGATCTTGATATCCATCTGGAGGGCGGTGATCCCCTTTTCGCTGCCGGTAACCTTGAAATCCATATCTCCCAGGTGATCTTCATCGCCAAGGATATCCGAAAGAACCACAATCTCATCGCCCTCTTTGACCAAACCCATGGCGACTCCGGCTACGGCATCGGTCAGAGGAACGCCGGCGTCCATGAGGGCCAGAGTGGCGCCGCAAACCGTGGCCATGGAACTCGAACCGTTGGATTCCAGGACTTCGGAGACCACGCGAATGGTGTAGGGAAATTCGCCGTCTTTGGGCAGGACCATTTTGACCGAACGTTCGGCCAGTGCCCCATGCCCGATATCCCGGCGTCCCGGCCCGCGCAGAGGCCTGACCTCGCCCACCGAATAGGGAGGGAAATTATAGTGGAGCATGAACGACTTGAAGGTTTCGCCGGCGAGGGCTTCAATTTTCTGCTCATCGGATGAGGACCCCAGCGTCACCGCCGCGAGCACCTGCGTCTCGCCGCGGCGAAACATCGCCGATCCGTGAGTGCGGGGAAGGAGTCCCACCTCGATGGTGATGGGACGGATATCATCGAAGCGGCGCCCATCGATGCGGCGGTGTTCCTCGACCATCATGCGCCGCACCAGTTCCTTTTCGAGGTCTTCGAGGTGCCCTGCGATTTCTTTTGCCCGTTCGGGAAACTCGCCGGAGAGCTCTTCTGCCACGCGCTGTTTCAAGGCTCTCTTCAGATCACTGCGGAGCGATTTTGCGGGTGTGGTGACCACCTGGCGCATTTGTTCGGTCGCCGTTCTTTTCACCGCCTCCATTAGCAGAGGATCTTTCACCACCTCAGGGGGAGCCTCTTTGACGGTTCCCACCATCCTCCTTAGCTCATCCTGCATGTCAAGGAGGGGCAAGATGGCGCGATGAGCGGT
Organism: uncultured delta proteobacterium; assembly: GCA_963783775.1. Lineage (GTDB taxonomy): Bacteria > Desulfobacterota > Syntrophobacteria > Syntrophobacterales > Syntrophobacteraceae > JADGQM01. The sequence continues at coordinate 122,348 of CAWAOR010000005.1, forward strand.
ATCGATGGCTTCCACCAGGTCTTCTTCGGAAACGAAGACGGCACCGCCTTCCACCATCACCACGGCGTCGCGGCTTCCCGCCACGACCACATTCATATCGCTCTCTTCCAGCTGCTTGAGGCTGGGATTGATGATGAACTCCCCGTTGATGCGTCCCACCCGGACCGCCGCGATGGGTCCCTGGAAGGGGATGGGCGAGATATGCAGGGCCGCTGATGCGCCAGTCATGGCGACGACATCAGGTTCATTCTCCTGGTCGACGGAAAGCACGGTGGCGATGACCTGCGTTTCCAGGGCGTATCCTTTGGGAAAGAGCGGGCGGATCGGGCGGTCGATCAGGCGTGAGGTGAGGGTCTCCTTCTCACTGGGGCGGCCGATCTCGCGGCGGAAAAAGCCTCCTGGGATGCGGCCGGCAGCATAGCTCATTTCCTTGTAGTCGACCATGAGCGGGAGAAAATCGATGCCCTCCCGAACTCGGTCTTCTTTGGTAGTGGTAACCAGTACCACCGTGTCACCATATCGCATCATCACGGCGCCACTGGCCTGTTGGGCCATTTGACCGCACTCGATGGTCAGCGGGCGTCCCCCCACTTCAACTTGTACCGTATGTTTCATAGACGATTCCATATAGCTCCGGTGTGTGTCGGATCCCTTTACACGGGGCAATCCGACAGAAGAAAGGATCCAGTTAACGGCGCAGTCCCAGCCGCTCTACGACCGTGTTGTAACGGTCAACACTCTTCTTTTTGAGATAGTTCAATAACTGCCGACGTTGCCCAACCAGTTTCAGGAGCCCGCGACGGGAATGATGGTCCTTCTGATGGGTCTTGAAATGCTCCGTCAAATAGGTGATCCGCTCGCTAAGCAGCGCAATCTGCACCTCGGGCGAGCCGGTGTCCGAGGGATGGACCTTGAAGTTCTCGATGATTGTCTGTTTCCTGTCTGGGGTCATTACCACGATTCGTCCTCCTTTGTCTTATAGCGATAGCGTGTTTTCTCTGGTGTCCGCTCCAAAGACACGCAAACGACGCTGTTTCTGACCGTTTTCACGGGGCCACCATAACGCGATGAGGTCATTGTTCTCGCCGGCTGCCAGGCGAACGGGGCTCGCTTGCCCGGCAAAGCGCTGTTGGAGCTCAATCTCGAGCGCAGGATCCACTTGTCCTTCCTGCAACCGTTTCACCTTTTGAGGGTCGGCGATGACTGCCAAAGGCAAATGATCCAGGGCCTCGCTCATCCCCATCAGGTTTTTCTGCCAGCAATCCGTTGCCAGAGTTTCACGCAACGTCTCGAGCGAGATCGCCCGAGCGATCGTGAAAGGGCCGCTCGCAAGCCGCCTGAGTTCACCCACATAGGCTCCGCATTGTAGATCTTGACCGATATCGGCCGTCAGTTGCCGAACATAAGTACCTTTGGAACAGTGGACTTCCAGGGTTGCTTCCGGCCAGTGGAAGGCCAGCAGTCGAAGACCGAAGATGGTTACCTGCCGTCGGGGCTGTGCCATCACGATCCCTTTTCGGCTCCACTCGTAGAGCCGTTGCCCCTGGACCTTCACCGCGGCGTAGCGCGGGACCTGCTGTTCATAGGCCCCCCGAAAGCGGCCGAGGCAGGACTGCAGGGCAGCCTCGGCAAGCGGCGGCCCACTGTAGGTGGGCACAATGGCGCCCTCCCGGTCCAGGGTGTCCGATTCGAAGCCAAAGCGAACCGTGAACCGGTAGATCTTGTCTTGTTCCAGGAGTTGATCCGCAATGCGGGTAGCGCGGTTCAAACAGAGCACCAGCACCCCCGTGGCGAACGGGTCCAGAGTGCCGCAATGCCCGACCTTATTGACGCGCAACAATCTCTGGACTTCCTTGACGACGCTGAAGGAAGTGCGCTCCTCGGGCTTATCCAGAATCAGGACCCCGCTCACACTTGAGGGCGGCGTGGTGGAGGGAAGGCAGGGTTTCCGGCCCTGAGGTTGCGGCGTAAAGTCAAGCATCAGCTCTTCCCGCCTGGCTCTTTGAGGTAGGTCAGCGCTTCACTGGTGAAGCGGGAACGGATCGTCTCGATGGTTCCCGGGACTTCGAAAGCCGCCGCATGGCGATGTCCCCCCCCGCCCCGCCGCTGAGCAAAGCTGGCCACGTCCACGTTTCCCTTGGAGCGCATACTGACATGGATTGTGCCATTCGCTCCTTCCCGAAATAACATGGCCATCTCGACCGTCTTAACGGAACGCAGGAAATTGATGAACCCTTCGGCATCGGAGGGGCTCGCAGCGGTCTCGGAAAACATCTCCTGAGTCATTTCGGCGGTCGCCAACCGGTCATCGGCACAGAAAGACAAAGTCGCCAGAATCCTGGCCAGCAGCTGAAGGCTTTCCACCGAGGCGGAATCGTAGACCTGCTCCGCGATGGTGGCCGGTGCGGCTCCCGCAGCGACCAGGCGGGCGGCAATCTCGAGCACCCGTTGATTGGTGTTGGAAAAGCGGAAGGAACCCGAATCGGTGAGCATTCCGGTATAAAGGGCGGTGGCAAGGTCGGCGTCGAGGGTGATGGGAAGCCTGAGACTCAGATCGTAGAGCATCTCGCAGGTGCTGCTTGCCGCGGTGTTGTTCCAGAAAAGGTTCCCGAAGGTGGCATGGCAGACATGGTGATCGATGGTAACGAGGAAGGGGACGTGAGTGATGGCTTCCGCCAGAGCCGTTCCCACTCGGAAAAACTCGCCGCAGTCCACGAGAATGGCCACTTCATAAAGAGAAGGCTGAGACACCCGATCACGGATGGCTTGTACTCCCGAAAGAAAGCGGTAAGGGACCGGCACCGGGTCGTTACAGTAGGGATCTGCCTGCTTGCCAAGGTGGTGCAGCATCTGCGTCATGGCCAGGACGGAGCCAATGGCGTCACCGTCCGGTCGAATGTGGGTGGCAACCAGAAAGCGCTGACTGAACTGGATCGCGGTTATGATTTCTTGAATGATATCAGACTGTGGCTTACTCATCCTGGTGCAACTCTTTCAGCAGGCGTTCGATCTTCTCTCCATAGTCAAATGATGCGTCGTATTGAAATTCAAGTTGAGGAAGGTATCGCATGTGAAGGCGCTTGGCCAATTCATGGCGGAGAAACCCCTTCGCCTTGTCAAGACCCGCGGCAACGCCTTCCCGGTCCGCTTCCGCCGGTGCACCCATCACACAGTAGAACACCCTGGCATGCTGTAAATCCCTCGACACTTTGACGCCGGTGATGGTCACGCCCCTCGACGCGAGGGTCCTTCACTCGCCGCAGCAGGAGGTCAGCCAGTTCCTGTTGCAACAGATCGGCAATGCGGTCACACCTGTTGTGTGTGGTGATCATGAGCTCATGCCCCGGCTTCCCAGTGGAATCAATTCGATTTCGTGAGCCACCAGGTCAGCCAGATTGAGGGAGTCCATATACTCGACGAGGTGGTCCAACACGGCGTTAAGCACCCGGCCGTCATTGCCGACTACCGCTGCTCCCAAGGTGGCCCGGTGGTGCAAATCCTGATCCTCGACTTCCGCCACTGCCACATTGAAACGGTGGCGGCTCTTCTCCAGAAGGCTCTTGACCACCCGGCGTTTCTCTTTGAGCGACTGGTTCCCATGAAGCCTAAACTGGATGCGCACAACGCCCACGGTCATAGTTGTTTAAAACTCATCACTCTTTCTTCCGTTCGCCGTCGGCATCGAGCACGGGCTTTACCTCTTTGAGCTCATAAGCCTCTAGAATATCACTGTTTTTTATATCGTTGAAATTCTCGATGCCGATGCCGCATTCGAAGCCCGCTTTGACTTCCTTAACATCGTCTTTGACCCTGCGCAAGGACCCGATCTTCCCATCGTAGAGCACCACCTGTTCCCGCAGGACTCTGACCCGGGCACCTCTTTCCACACGCCCGTCCAGCACATAGCAGCCGGCGATGGTGCCAATCTTGGGCACATGAAAGGTCTGGCGGACCTCGGCCCGTCCCATGACGCTCTCCTGATAGACCGGTTCGAGCATTCCCACCATGGCGTCTTTGATCTCGTTCAGAAGCTGGTAGATAACGTCATAGTAACGTAAATCCACCCGTTCCTGTTCGGCCAACTCCTGGACCTTGGCATCGGCGCGCACATTGAAGCCGATGACGATGGCTTTGGAGGCGGAGGCGAGCATGACATCGGTTTCCGTAATGGCGCCCGTGGCATTGTGAATGAGGTTGATTTTCACTTCCGAGGTGGAGAGTTTCAGCAAGGAGTCGCTGATCGCCTCCTGAGACCCATGGACATCGGTCTTCAGGACGATGGGAAGCTCTTTGATCTCGCCCTCTTTGATCTGGTCGTAGAGGTTTTCCAGACTCACTTTCGTGGTGCGGGAGAGTTCCTTTTCGCGAAGCTTTACCAACCGGTGTTCGGCCACCATTTTTGCCTGTTTGTCGTCGGTGATAACGACGAAATCATCTCCGGCATTGGGAACCCCGGAAAGCCCCAGGACTTCAACGGGCATGGAGGGACCAGCCACTTCGAGCTTCTGACCGAGGTCGCCGAAGATGTTGCGCACGCGCCCTGAAAACACCCCACAAACATAGATATCACCGGCTTTAAGCGTGCCTTCCTGGATGAGAATGGTGGCCACCGGGCCGCGACCCTTGTCGAGTTTGGCTTCGACGACGCGCCCTCGAGCGGGCTTGTTGCGACTGGCCTTTAGTTCCATGATCTCTGCCTGCAGCAGCACCAGTTCCAGAAGTTCATCAATGCCCGTGCGCTGCTTGGCGGAAATGCCGACCATGGCGGTGTCGCCGCCCCACTCCTCCGGGATCAGCCCGTGTTCGGCCAGTTCCCGCTTGACGCGATCAACATTGGCGTTGGCCTTGTCGATCTTGTTGATGGCCACAATAATGGGCACCTGAGCGGCTTTGGCATGGTTGATGGCCTCGACCGTCTGTTGCATCACGCCGTCATCCGCGGCGACCACGAGAATGACGATATCGGTCACCTTAGCGCCGCGTGCTCGCATGGAGGTGAAGGCTTCATGGCCCGGCGTGTCAAGAAAGACCACGTCACCGTGGGCCAGCCGGACATAGTAGGCGCCGATATGCTGAGTGATGCCGCCCGCTTCACCTTCGATCACCTTGCTGTCCCGAATGCCATCGAGCAGTGACGTCTTGCCGTGATCGACGTGACCCATAACCGTTACTACCGGTGGCCTCAAAACCATATCTTCGGGACGGTTTTCCTGAATCTGAAGAATCTCTTCCTCCTCGAAGCCAACGCTCTCGACTTCAAAATCGAATTCCGCCGCCAGCAAACCCGCCGTATCGAAGTCCATGGCCTGGTTGATGTTGGCCGGGAGCCCCAGGAGGAGAAGTTTTTTCAACACCTCGGCCGCTTTGACGCCCATCTGTTTGGCCAGGTTTGCCACGGTTATGGCCTCATCGATCTTGATGCGGCGCTTGCCCAGTTTCGGTGCGGCGGCTTCCAAACGGAAAGCGTCCTTCATCGATGAAAGCCGGTCGCGATCGCGGAGCCTTCCCCGGTCTGCCTGGGCGGCCAGTTCCTTCTTGGAGTAGAGGTCTTCGCGTTCGATCACCTCTTTGCGGCCGACCGAGCGGCGTTTCCGGTCCGCTGCCTCGCGTTCGAATTCTTCCGCTTTGGATTTCCTTTTGCGGGCGATTTCCTTGATATCCGGTTCTTCGGCTTTCACCTGCAGGCGGACAGCAATGGGAGGGGTTTCGGGCTCCTCTTCCACCTCTTCTTCAGGGATGATTTCCGGGAGCCTGATGATACGTGCGGGTTCGTCCTTGCGGACCTTCTTCCGCCGTCGTTTCTTCGCCTTTTTGGCTTTTTCCTTATCGCCTTCCTCCTCTTCCTCGATTCCTTCTTCGGCGGGTTCAGCAACAGCCACTGCAGGCGGCTGCGCTTCGAGAGGGGAGGGAAGGGGTGAGGGGCCAATGGGCGGGGGAACGGGCATTGCCTCCCTGCCTTCCAAAGCCTTGGCCTGGGTTGGCGCCGCTTCCGAAGGCGCAACGACCACTCCGGTACGGGGCAGTGCCTCTGCCTTGGCAGGAGCGGGACTCGGGATGGCCCCCGTCACCTGCGCTCCGGGTTCAAGGACGGGGTGGCTGGGCTCAAGCTGCAGGGCTTCCGGGGTGGGAGCGGGTTCAAGAACGCCTGACGGCTGGATCATGGCGTCACTCTTGGGTGGTATGTCAGGAACGGATGAAGGTTCAAGGACCGGTGCGTAGGGAGACTGTCGGGAAGGATTCTTCACCCTCTTGCGGCATAGGCTGACCCGCAGCGACAGCAGCGACCGGGCCTTCTGCAGCCTCTTCGAGAGACAACCCCGCGGCGGGTTCTTCCTCTGACAACCGCTTGCGTCGACGAATGACGGCTCTACCGATACGCTTCTCTTCAACGGTCTCCGCCTTGCCCTCCGCAAACTGCTGGCGAACCTTCTCCACGGTCGCTTCGGTCAAGGTGCTCATGTGGTTCTTGACCTGAATCCCCAACTTAAGAATCCTGTCGATCAGATCCTTGTTGTTCAAGTTCAATTCCTTTGCAAGTTCATGCACCCTCATTCGTGTCATGAATACCTCTCCCCTTATCCTTTTCTTTCTTGTTGCCGTGACTCCTGATCAGCTTTTCCCCCGCAGCCGGCAGGCTCCGCCTGCAGAGGGAGGCCGGAATCAGCGGCCGATGCCCTCTGCCAAGCCCTTTGCCTTATTTCGGAAAGCCTTTTGGATTCGCTTGGAGTAGCTCAGGCGAGGCAGGCAGTCTTGACAACTATAAGCCCCACGTCCTTCCATGCGCTGTTGCCGATCAAGAACCAGGGTTTTCTCCAACGGGCTGAGGGCGATTCGCAGCAGTGCGGATTTGGCATTCTTCTTGCCACAAACTAGACACGTGCGCAGGGGTATGTGATCACTATGCGCCAATCTCGTCTCCTGTATGTTGCTCTTCGGGCGCTTGGTCTTCCGTTTTCGGCTCTTCGTGGACTTCATCCTCCGTGGGTGAAGGGCTGGCTTCTTCCTGAGCGCTCTTGGCCGCGTCGGCTTGTTCCGCCGCCACCAGCCGGGCAGCTTCCTCGATCATGATCGCCAGGGTCGATGGGGAAATATGCGTCAGGTCTTCCAGCTCCGTAAGACTCGCCTCGGCAAATTCCGCCAGCGAAGTGACGCCCGCGTCGTACAGGCGGTCTGCCATCTCCTCTGTAAGGCCTGCAAGGCGCAGCAAGGACTGATACCCAGCCTGTTTTTGACGGTTGTAGCGGGTCTCGCTCTTGACATCGATCCGCCAGTTGGTGAGCTTGGAAGCAAGGCGGACGTTCTGACCGCGCTTGCCGATGGCCAGAGAGAGCTGGTCGTCAGGGACGATCACTTCCATATTGCGATTGGACTGGTCGATGATCACCTTGGAAATGATCGCGGGGGCCAGGGCATTGACCACGAATTTGGCCGGATCCATGTTCCAGGGGATGATATCGATTCTTTCGCCCCGCAGTTCCTGGACCACATTCTGAACACGGGAGCCCTTCATGCCGACACAGGCTCCTACCGGATCAACATCCGGGTTTTTCGAGATGACGGCGATCTTCGCTCGAGAACCGGGCTCACGAGCGGCATTGATGATGCTGACCACACCGTCCGCAATTTCCGGCACTTCGAAATGGAAGAGCTGGATCAGGAAGTGAGGATGGGTTCGACTCAGGATGACCTGCGGACCCTTGCTGATTTTCTTCACTTCCAGCACAAACACTCGAATCCGGTCTCCCTGCCGAAAGATTTCTCTGGGTATCTGTTCCTTGGCGGGCAAAATGGCCTCTGCCTGACCCAAATTGACAATCACCCCGGATTTGTCCGCCCGCTGCACGATACCGTTGACGATGTCTCCTTTGCGCCCTTTGAACTCCTCGTAAACCACCTCCCGCTCGGCATCCTTCATCTTCTGGATGATCACCTGCTTGGCCGATTGAGCGGCAATGCGCCCGAGGGTATCGGTGTCCATGCGGACGCCGAGTTCATCGCCAACCTCGGTGTCGGGGTCCATCCGGAGAGCCTCTTCCAGGGAGATCTGTTTCTCAGGATCGGTTACGACGTCGGCGACTTCCTTAAAAAGAAAGGCCTCGAGTTCACCGAATTCTTCATTGAAGGTGACGTCAAGGTCGAGTTTGCCCCCGTATTTCTTCTTGATCGCCGATTTGATGGCTTCTTCCAGGGTGTGAATCAACGTTTGCCGGTCGATGCCTTTTTCCCGACTCACTTGATCGATCAAACGCTTGAGTTCACCATTCATGGTTCTCGGTCTCCTCGTCCGTTCTGCTGACAGACCTGGCGCAGAACGAAAAGCTGCTTGCGAAACATGCTACGGCTTAAGCGATTCAAAGTAGCGCAACCGAGCGCGCTCCAGAAGGTTGAGCGGGACGTCGAAACGTTGACCATCACAGTCAACGACGATTCCTTCCGGTCCAGCGTCGATCAGCCTGCCCTTGAATTTGCGCCGGTTATGGATGGACGTGCCGGTTCGCACGTCGACAATTTTTCCGATAACTATTTGGAAATGCTCCCATTTACGGAGCGGCCGGTTGAGTCCGGGTGAGGAAACCTCAAGGTGATAGGCACTGCTAATGGGATCGGCAACGTCCAGGAGATCTCCCACGACCCGACTCACCCGCGCGCAATCATCCACCGTGACCCCGTCCTCTTGATCGATAAAAAGCCGCAACACCCATCCCTGTGGTTCACACCGGTATTCAATTTCGACCAGCTCCATCCGTTCAGAACGAATAACCGGTTCGAGCTGATGCCAGAGTTGAGTGACCAGCTCGTTTGTCTTCTTAATGCCCTCGGTCATGGGCGCTGTGCTCCGAAACCCGTGTTCCCAACCCCTATAAACAAAAAAAGCGGGTGACGTACCCACTTCCGTTAGTAGACGTGACAATTATCTAGGCCCGACTTCTTCAGGGTTCTCTTGTGTTAAGAGTCTATCTAATAGTCCTGCCATCCACTAATCGAAGTAAGCTCATCGCTGCTCAACCCCTCAGCCTGCAGCCACCTCAAAAAGGGAAGCCTTCTTTACAGAAGGAACATCTTCCGTATTGGAGCGGGCAACGGGATTCGAACCCGCGACCCCAAGCTTGGGAAGCTTGTGCTCTACCAACTGAGCTACACCCGCTCGAAAACCAGCAAAGTGGAAGAACCTTAATAGACCGGACTTCTGAAGTCAAGCCCAAAGTTCTCTGGGGCAGCCTCATAAATATAGAGAATATGAAAGCTTAGACCCGGGTTCGGCGGTGTGGTCCGTCTTGGAGCGGATTTCCCGTGGGCGCGCAGGTTGTGACTCGTCTTCGGCTCCATTTTCGTGTATGGTAGGCCGACACTGGTTGGGTGGCGCCCGATCATGTTCCGGGTTCAGATGACCCACCAGGATGAACGCGAAGCATTGTAACATTCAGAAACACACGTGCTGCTTCGTGACCTTCGTGTCGTCTGTGGTTGAAGTGCTCTTGACAGGCCATCTCCTTGCGCCAAAGCGTGAGACTGAAGGAAGATGCTCATGACTCCATTTGTCCACTTGCATGTCCATACGGAATTCAGCCTGCTGGACGGGGCCATCCGTTTGAAGGACCTCATCAACACGGTCCGCAGTCACAAGATGCCGGCAGTGGCCATTACCGATCATGGCAACATGTTCGGGGCGCTGGAATTCTACGAGCTGTGCAGGAAATTCGAGGTCAAACCCATTCTCGGTTGTGAGGTCTACGTTGCTCCCAGGAGCCGCTTTGAACGTCAAGGAAAAGGGGGCGGCAACGGCAACGGCGATGACGATCGCAACTATCACCTGGTGCTGCTGGCAAAGGACCTCACCGGCTACAAGAATTTGATGAAGTTGGTTACCCTGTCCTATCTTGAAGGCTTTTACTACAAGCCCAGGATCGATAAGGAGATCCTGAGGCAATACCACGAGGGTTTGATCGGGCTCTCGAGTTGCCTCAAGGGGGAAGTCACCACCCTGCTCATGCGCAGTCAGGAACAGAACGCGCGCAAGGTGGCTCTGGAATACGCCGAGATCTTCGGGGCGGACAATTTCTATTTAGAACTCCAGGCCAACGGTCTGGCCCAGCAGACTCTCGCCAACCAGGCGCTGGCCCAACTCGGACGTGAGCTCAATCTGCCCCTGGTTGCCACCAACGATTGCCACTATCTGCGCAAGAGTGATGCCCGGGCCCATGAAGTACTCCTCTGTATCCAGACCGGAAAGACCGTGCTCGATGAGAAACGTCTGAAGTTCCAGACGGATGAACTCTATTTCAAACCTCCCGAAGAGATGTTTCACGAATTCGCGGCTTTTCCGGATGCCCTGCAAAACACCGTGGCCATTGCCGACCGTTGTGCGGTGGAGATCGAGCTGGGAAAGCCGCACTTTCCCGTTTTTCCGCTCGCTGACGGGGAGGGGGTCGAAGAGTGCTTTCAACGGACGGTCCGGGATGGTTTTCGTCAGCGTCTGGAACTCATTCGCAAGCGGCGCCCGGATTTTGGGGAGCGCGAGGAGGCCGAATATCAGAAACGGCTTGACTACGAGACGGAAGTCATCGGCACGATGGGATTTGCCGCCTACTTTCTCATCGTGGCCGACTTCATCAATTACGCCAAGGGGCGCGGCATTCCGGTGGGGCCGGGGCGAGGTTCCGCAGCGGGGAGCCTGGCGGCTTATGTGATGGGGATTACCGATCTCGACCCCATAGAACACGGTCTCATCTTCGAACGGTTCCTCAATGTGGAACGGGTCAGTCTGCCGGATATCGATGTGGATTTCTGTGTCCACGGTCGCGACGAGGTTTTTCGGTATGTGACCGAAAAGTACGGCAGCGACCGGGTGGCGCAGATCACCACCTTCGGGACCATGCAGGCCCGGGCGGTCATCCGCGACGTCGGGCGAGCCCTTGCCCTGCCCTACAACGAAGTGGATCGCATCGCCAAACTCATCCCTCCGGTCCTTGGTATGACCCTGCAAAAGGCCTTTGAGCAGGAACCCCGGTTGCTGAGCCTTCAGGAGTCGGATCCCCAGGTCAAAGAGCTCTTCGAGGTCGCCCTCGCTTTGGAAGGGCTGACCCGCCATGCCTCGACCCATGCTGCCGGGGTGGTCATCGGAGATAAGCCGATTGTCGAATACATGCCGCTCTACCGGGGTCAGGCCGATGAAGTGGTCACCCAGTTCCCCATGAAATATGTGGAAAGGGCCGGGTTGATCAAATTCGACTTCCTGGGACTCCGAAACCTCACCGTTATCAACAACGCCGTGGCCCTCATCCGCAAGAAACATGGGGTAGCACTGCAGGTCAACGAACTCCCTCTGGATGACCCCGAAACCTACGCTCTGCTCGGCCGAGCCGACACGACGGGGGTGTTTCAGCTCGAAAGTTCGGGGATGCGGGACATTCTGGTGCGGTCCCATCCGGAGGATTTTTCCGATATTGTGGCGCTGCTGGCCCTCTACCGGCCCGGTCCCATCGAAAGCGGCATGGTGGAAAACTACATTCAAAGGAAAAACGGCCAGATCGAGGTTGCTTATGACCTGGATGAGCTGCTGCCGATCCTGAAGCCGACCTACGGGGTGATCCTCTACCAGGAGCAGGTCATCCAGATCGCCAGTCTGCTCGGCAATTTCAGTCTCGGGGAGGGGGACATTCTGCGCCGGGCCATGGGCAAGAAAGACCCGGTGGTCATGAAGGCGCAACGGGAGGGCTTCCTCAAAGGGGCAAAAGAGAACCGCATTGACCCGGCCAAAGCCAACCACATCTTCGACCTCATGGAGAAGTTTGCCGGCTATGGTTTCAATAAATCCCACAGTGCGGCGTACGCGCTCATCGCCTATCAAACGGCGTACCTGAAGGCCCACTTTCCGGTCGAATTCATGGCTGCTCTCCTCAACAGCTTCCTCAACAACTCCGACCAGGTGGTGAGGCTTATCAACGAATGTCGGGGGAAAGCGATCCCCATTCTGCCCCCGGACGTGAATGCCAGCGATCGCGATTTTGCCGTCGTCGGCGGCAGCATCCGGTTTGGGCTGGCCGCCGTCAAGAATGTGGGTGAAACTGCGGTGGAGGCAATCCTAAAGAGCCGTGACGAACAGGGGCCCTTTCGGTCCGTCTATGATTTCTGCCGACGCGTCGACACCCAGAGAGTGAACCGGCGGGTCCTGGAACAGCTTGTCAAGTGTGGGGCCTTTGATTCCGTGCACCCTTCCCGCGCTCCGGTCCTGGTCGCCCTCGACGATGCCCTCGACAAGGCTCAGGTCATGCAGCGCGACCGGCAATCGGGGCAGCTGAACATCTTTGAGCTGCTGAAATCACAGAAGAAGAGCGCTGACCCGCAGCTTCCCGAAGCACCCGACTGGGATGCCCGGACCACCATTCAGTATGAAAAGGAAACGCTGGGCTTCTATATCTCGGGACATCCGCTGGATTTTTATGCCGACCAGGTGGCTTCCGTCTGCTCCGCCGACACCCAGTCCGTCAAAGAGAAAAAGGACGGGACGGAAGTGACCCTTTGCGGGATCCTCAGCATCGTTAAGGAGATGACCACCAAGAAGGGGGACCGCATGGCCTTCCTGTCCCTGGAGGATAAAGAAGGCATTCTGGAGGTCATTTCCTTCGCGGACACCTTCTCTGAGGCCCGGCCGCTTTTGGAGGGCGATGAACCGCTGGTGGTCATCGGCAGACTGCAGCAGGATGAGAAAGGCAACAAGGTCCGCGCCGAACGAATCCTCACCCTGGATGATGCCCAGGTCCAGACGGTCGATTCCGTGCGCATCCACCTCACCGCGGAAAGCCTGGATCGTGACGGCCTCACTCGACTCCGCCATCTGCTCATGAACCATCCGGGGGACTGCAAGACTTATCTTCATCTCACGGTCAGCGGCAAGGGCGAAGCGGTGGTCGGTCTCAACCCCAAGCTCCAGGTAAAACCAACCCGCTCGTTTTTTGAAGAAATGCATGAGCATTTCGGGATGAACTGTGTGGAAGCCGCTTACAAGACCTGCGAACAATCAGGGGCACACATGCCCACTAACCACTAACCACTGACCACTGACCACTAACCACTAACCACTGACCACTAACCACTGACCACCATGCGTGATACGATCATTTATTTTGTTGAAACCAAGACGGAGGAACAAGCTGTTGCCGTTTGCCATTGGGTCGAGCATTTCTACGATCAGGGCAGGCGCGTCCAGGTCCTGGCGGGTTCCGCTCCGGCCGCCCACAATCTGGATCAATTGCTGTGGACCTTCGCCCAGGGGAGCTTTATTCCGCACCGCATTGTTTCCTCGATTCCGCTGGGGGCCACGGTTGAACCGGTTGTCATTACCCCTGGGGAGATTCCTCTCGATGGTTTTGCGGTTCTCATCTGTGACGGTGCGGCGAGCTTCGATTTCCTGCTCCGCTATCAAATGGTGGTGCATTTTGTCCACCTCGATGAGGCGGAAAAACGGCAGGACAGCCGACTCCTGTGGCAACAGTTAAAGGACCGGGGAACCCAGACGATTCATGTTCCCTATGTGCCAAAGGGGAAACCGCCTTTCTCCTGACCGTCGCATCCGGCAGTCTGAGAGCTTGGGGGAGCCGGAGAGAGCTTTCCCAAGCGGTTGTGATATAATTTACAAGACAGAGGGAAAGCGCTTGACAAGGTCCTGCAAACCATTAGAATGGGCAGGACTCAGTTGAGTGGAAGCCGACTAGCAATATATCTAAGTCTTGGAACGGAGGAGAAGCGGAGATGGGAATTGTTGCTGATAAGATTAAGGACCTGCGCGAACGGGAAGCGAAGATGAAGGAAATGGGTGGGCCCAAGGCTGTAGCCGCGCAGCTCGAACGTGGCAAGATGACAGCGCGGGCACGTCTGGACCTGTTTTTTGACCCAGGCACCTTCCGTGAAATAGACATGTTCGTGAAGCACAGAGGGATGTTGTTTGGCATCGACAAGGTGGAAATTGCGGCCGACGGTGTCATCACCGGCTTTGGCAAGGTGAATGGGCGCGAAGTGTTTGCCTTTGCGCAAGATTTCACGGCCCGCGCCGGAAGCCTTGGTGAAATGCACGCCAAGAAAATCACCAAAGTCATGGACATGGCTCTGAAGGCCGGGAAGCCCTTCGTTGGGTTCAACGACTCCGGTGGTGCCCGCATCCAGGAAGGAGTCGACTCCCTGTCAGGGTATGGCCAGATTTTCTATCGCAATGCCATCGCCTCGGGGGTAATTCCTCAGGTTTCCGCCATTATGGGTCCCTGCGCGGGTGGTGCGGTGTATTCGCCGGCGATGACGGACTATGTTGTCATGGTCAAGCTCTCCAGCTACATGTTCATCACCGGTCCCGACGTTATCCGGGCCGTGCTTGGTGAAGTCATCACCCAGGAAGAGCTTGGCGGCGCCATGGCGCACGCTGCCAAGAGCGGTGTTTCCCATTTTGCCTGTGAAAGCGATGCGGACGCCATCGACCAGATCAAGAAACTGCTCAGCTACTATCCCGACAACAACATGGAAGATCCTCCGTATGTAACCCCAACGGATGACCCGAACCGACTCTGCCCGGAACTGGAAGCCATCATTCCCGAGAATCCCATGGGCGCCTACGATATGAAGGACATCATCCGAACGATCGTGGACGACGGCGACTTCTTCGAGATCCATGAACATTACGCCACCAATATTATCGTCGGTCATGCGCGGCTGAATGGCCGAGCCATCGGCATCATTGCCAATCAGCCCAAAGTTATGGCCGGTTGTCTGGATTGTGACTCTTCCGACAAGGCGACCCGTTTCATCCGCTGCTGCGATGCCTTCAACATTCCCCTGCTGACCATTCCCGATGTTCCGGGCTACCTCCCCGGTACCCAGCAGGAATGGGGCGGCATCATCCGCCACGGAGCCAAGTTGCTGTGGTGCTACTCCGAAGCCACGGTGCCCAAGATTACCCTCATGGTCCGCAAGGATTACGGTGGCTCCTACCTGGCCATGTGCTCCAAAGACCTTGGGGCGGATATCTCCCTGGCCTGGCCGACAGCTGAAATCGCCGTTATGGGCGCAGAAGGCGCGGCCAACGTTATCTTCCGGAAAGAAATCGCCGACGCTCCGGATCCCAAAGCCAAGCGCCAGGAAGTCATGGACAACTATAAGAAGAACCTCTACAATCCTTATATTGCAGCGTCTCGCGGGTACATTGACGGGGTCATCTACCCTGCGGAAACGCGCAAGATTCTGATTGAATGCTTTGAGCTGCTCGCCGGGAAACGCCAGGCCCTGCCGCCCAAGAAACACGGGAATATTCCTCAATAAGGGAACTTGGGGAGCG
This sequence comes from uncultured delta proteobacterium, assembly GCA_963783775.1. Taxonomy (GTDB): domain Bacteria; phylum Desulfobacterota; class Syntrophobacteria; order Syntrophobacterales; family Syntrophobacteraceae; genus JADGQM01. The sequence continues at coordinate 137,667 of CAWAOR010000005.1, forward strand.
GGGAGATCCGCGGCGAGATCGACGCGGGTTCCTGCGGTTCGTGAGACCGAGATACGTTGACTTGATTACGACAGAAGCCCGCTTTTTCGAACAGTGAGAAAGCGGGCTTTCGGTTTTCCGGGAAAACGCCCATGGCCGAGATTGCCCTAACGCCCTTTCATGACTGGCTGGTGGAGCTGCGCCGACACTTCCATCAGTTCCCTGAACTTGCCTACCGGGAGGAGAAGACGGCAGCGAAAATTGCCGAGGTGCTTCGAGAACTTGGAGTTCCTTTCCGGGATAAGGTGGGAGGAACCGGAGTGGTGGCTGCCCTCTCTGCGGAAAGTCCAGGGCCGACTCTGGCGATGAGGGCTGATATGGATGCCCTGCCGCTGGAAGAACAAAATGATACCGCTTATAAGTCCAAGCACTCCGGAGTCATGCACGCTTGTGGCCACGACGGGCATATGACGATCATGCTCGGGGTGGTGCGGGCGCTTGTGGAGAGTGGCTGGCGGGTGAAGGGGACCGGCAGGCTGCTCTTTATTTTTCAGCCCGCCGAGGAGGGAGGAGCCGGGGCACGGGCCATGCTGGAAACCGGGATTCTCGATGCTGAACCCGTCCAAGCGATTTTTGCGGGGCACCTGCATCCGGAGCTTGCCGTTGGCCACGTCGGCTTTGCGCCTGGCGCCAGCAACGCCGCCTCCGATAATGTGAACATTCGCCTGACGGGCAGGGGAGGGCACGGGGCACAGCCGCAACTCTGTATCGATCCCATCGTGGCGGGAGCTTATCTGGTCACGCAACTTCAGAGTATCATCAGCCGCAGCCTTGCGGCAACTGACAGTGCCGTGCTGACCATCGGGAGCTTTCATGCGGGAACGGCGCGCAACATCATCCCCCAGGAGGCGGTCCTCCAGGGGACCCTCAGGACGCTCCGTCCGGAGGTGCGGGAACGGGTGCTCTGCCGCCTGAAAGAGATGCTCGATGGTCTGGAGATAACGCATCAGATCCAAGCGGAAAGGCAGATTTCGGTCGGCTACCCGTTGTTGGTCAACCACCCCGACCTGGTCCGGTTCATTGAAGCGCAGGTTCCGGGGATTCTAGGCCCCGCTTGCCTTCATCAAGGGCTGCCGCGCATGGGTTCCGAGGACTTCGCATTCTTCCTGGAAAGATTTCCCGGCATCTTGCTCCGCCTTGGCTGCCGCAACCCTGACCAGGAAACCACCCGCGGCCTTCATTCACCCTTTTTTGATTTCGACGAAAGGGCACTCAGCGTTGGCGTGCGACTCTTCACCCACCTTCTGACCACCTATCCTGTCGGGTAGCCGAAGGCTTTCCAGTTCACCGCAGAGAGCTCAGAGGACGCGGAGCGAGTGCAGGTTTTTATCCGTGACTTCCGCGGGCGCGGTGGAAGAAGAGGCCTGGGTCTCCTTAGTACAGCGCCACACAAATAACTGTCCACCGCCAGTTCGCTACCGCCAGTTCGTCACCGCCAGTTCGTCATACCGGCGGAGGCCGGTATCCAGGCCGTATTTCTGGATTCCGGCCAGAAGATTGCCGGAATGACGTTTTGAGACAATGGTCACTTTATTCTGTGGCGCTGTACTTAGAATTCGAAATCCACAGCCAGGATGCTGGTGCTGAGTCGGCGCACCAGGGCCACAACAGCCACGTGCGCGGGGTTTACCTGGTAGCGCTGCATGGCTTCCAGGTTTTCGAAATCACCAACCAGGGCGAAATCATAAGAGCGCTCGGAATGGATCACATCGCGGCCGGAATGGAAGGCCTTGATTTCGGAGATCCTGGCGGGGAGTCCAGCCAGACCGTTTTCCAGAGCGGCGATCTCCTCCTCCGTTACCCCCTCCTTAAACTTCAAGAACACCACGTGCTTTAGCATTTGCTCCTCCTGTCAACGGGGTTAATCCGAAGCAACTTCCACCACAGAGTTCGCAAAGATCACAGAAAAAAGCACAGCGAATGGCCTAACCGGCCCTGCTCTCGCGCAGGCGCCGCACATCACCGATGCGAATGGTGAATCTCTGTACGTCGAAATACTCCAGGAGCGGGATGGTATACTTTCGGCTCGCCTGGGTCATCTCTTTGAACTCGGGAGTGGAAATCTCACCATGCTCTTTCAAATAGGCAACCAAACGCTGCTGCAGTTCTTCCATGACCGTACTGTGAAAATAGAGGTCCTCTTTGACCTTAATGAGTATCCCCTGGGAAAGGGTCCACTCGAGTACGTCCTGATGCTGGCGGGGGCTCCCGGGCAGACTCCCCGCCACGTCCTTGAAAAATGGCGGCTGGAGGCCGCTTTCGCGGTAGGTCTGCTCGATCTTCCCCCGGATTATCTTTTCATCCCCGGTAAGATCGACTTTGTGCGAGTGCTGCCGAACCCATTCCATTTCCATGACCAGTTGTTGCTGGTCGGCCAATAGGCGCAGGACGAAGTTGTAGAGCTTAACCTCGACCGGGTGGGGCAGTTGCGCAGCCAGTTCTTCTTTGGCCATGCCGGTTTTTAAAGGGTAAAGGCGATGATAGTCGGCCAGGATGGCGAGCACGGCCTGCTGGATCTCGTTAAGAGCGTCGGCATGGAGGAAGCGATGGTTTTCTTTATCATAGAGAGTGAGCTTCTTCTGACTGGTGAAGCGCTGGAGCGCCTTGTCGAGGGATACTCTGGCAAAGTTGGTGCGAACCTGGAGTTCATCTCCCGTAACGCCGGACCAGCCGGCATCGAGGACATGCCAGAGGATGATTTCGTCTTCATTGCCACGCAGCAGGCCTTTGAGAGCGATTGCCGCTTCGCGTTTGCCCTGGCCTTTATGTTTCCGGGGAAGCGGGTGGAGCACGGTGCCGCCGCCAATGGTCTGCACCGGGGAATAGGAGCGCAGCACGAAGCGATCTCCACGGAGGGCTGTGACCGGCTGATCGAGGCGGACCTGGATGAAAGCCGCCTCACCCGGAGCCAGCTCTTCCCGATCGAGGAGCACTGCTGTGGCAAGGTGTTCGGCCGTTCCCGTGTGGAAGCGGACTTTGGCCCGATGCTTGAGCGGGCGAGGAGAGCTGGCGAGGAGATCGAGTTGTACGTCGAGGAGGTAGGTCGGCACCAGAGCGCCAGGCGTGGCGATCACATCGCCGCGCTGAATCAGGGCTCGTTCCATGGATTGAAGATTGACGGCGGTACGCTGGCCGGCATGAATCTCCTGAACTTCATCGTTATGAACCTGCAAGCCCCGGACCTTGGACTTGTGCTGCTGCGGGTAAACCATCACCTGATCCCCGATGCGCAGCCTGCCGGCCACGCTCGTCCCCGTCACCACGGTGCCGAAGCCGCGCATGCTGAATACGCGATCCACCGGCAGCCGGAAGGGGCCGTCGGAGCTGCGTGGCTCCACCTGCGCAACCAGCTTTGCCAGGGCCTCTTGCAGCTCGGGGAGTCCCTCCCCGGTGGCGGCTGAAACCCTGATAATCGGGCTGCCTGCGAGAAAAGTGCCCTTGAGAAATTGCGCCACATCGTCCTGGACCATTTCGACCCAATCCGGGTCATCCACCAGATCGATCTTCGTCAGTACGACCAGCCCCTTTTTCACCTGCAGCAGTTCGCAGATCTCCATGTGCTCCCGGGTCTGCGGCATAACCCCTTCGTCGGCGGCAATCACCAGAGCTACCAGATCGATCCCCGTGGCCCCAGCCACCATGTGCTTCACGAAGCGCTCATGACCGGGGACATCGACAATCCCAAGACGGTCTCCGTTGGGCAGGTCCATGTAGGCAAAACCGAGCTCGATGGTAATGCCCCGCAGTTTCTCCTCTTTCAGCCGATCCGTGTCGATTCCGGTTAAGGCCCTGATGAGGGAGGTTTTCCCGTGGTCGATGTGGCCGGCAGTACCCAATATTACCTGTTTCATGCCATGACTTTCTTGCTTCAATGCGTGAGACAACCAAAGGCAATGAGTCGCGATTCCGGAGGTGCTGTCTAGCTTAGCAGAACGAACCGGCTCAGTTCAAGGCCTTTCGGTCGGATGACGGCTTCTGGGTGTGCCTTTCAAGGCCAAACGTCAGATTACATGCGGGAAAAGGTGAGCCACCAGGTGGAGGGCGGGTTTAGAAGCCAGCGCGGTGAGGTTTGAAGCCGCAGAAAGAGACTGAAACACCCCGATCGGTCGTGTTGGTCCGGCGGCTTCAGGCAATTCCCCTGAAACCTCGGGGATCTGGCGGTAGCTTTCCCTGGTGCAAGATCGATCATCCCGGGTGATCAAGAAAGGTATTGCGAAAGACCGGAATCCCCCGTACTCTGATGACGAAATGGCGACTCATCCGGGCTCGCACCGGGATGAGCAGCATGATAGACTTGACATCTCTGGGCGAGTTCAACAACATCTTGGGACATGGGGTGAGTGACCGGACTTGAACCGGCAGCCTCTGGGGCCACAACCCAGTGCTCTAACCACTTGAGCTACACCCACCATGACCTGAACCGTGCAATTAACTATGACGTGTTAACTACCACGGGTTGGTGCAAACTTCAAGGACAAAGCGGACATGGAGTTATGCTCGAAGACTAAATCGGGGGATGCCGTGCGGCTGGTGATCGAGCAGGACCGGCACGGTGTCTACCAGGTCTACGTTGACCGGGTGGCGACGGGCAGCGAGGTTGGGGGACGCTGTCTCTGCCATGGGTGGGGAGTGAGGAAAACTCCACTCGGCATGGTTGAAGGGATCCTTGTTGAAGGCGAGATGATTGAGATCCCCAAGGAGGATTGGAGAGAAATCGTGGCTGCCCGGGAGGATCTTCGAGACCGAGAGCATCTGGAGGGTATCCGCTTGGTGAAAGTCTTCTCGGAGGGTGACCGCCTGACCATCGATGCCTATACCCTGAGTGCCAAGGTTGACCGGGAGACGTGGAAGAGAATCGAGTCCTGCATGCATTTCGTCGACAGCGCCGACAACGATACCCTGTTTGCGGGAGACCGTTTTGTCGGCTGGGTGGTCGAGAAAGGCAAGGAAGCAGAGGTTGAACGCATACTTGGCGTTAGGCCGGAAGATTCCATCCGGGTTGGCGGCAAGGGGGTTGCCCCATAGGGGCGCCCGAGTCTGCCATCGATGCTGACCGGTGGCTTGAGGCAAGCACAACAACCATGGAGGAGCTGGCACGATGCAACGGAGAGCCTTACTGCCCTGGGTCATTCTCCTGGCACTTCTGGGGAATACTCTAGCGTCTGCTCCCGCTTTGGCTGGGAACTATGACGATACCTTCCGCTGCGGGACCGATCTGATCCTGCTGGGCGACAGCAGCTATAAGGTGCGCGCCAAGTGTGGCGCCCCGGCCGCAAAAGAATATGTCGGGACGAATTACCTCCTGGGGCACCCGGCGGGAGAATTCAGAGACATGGAGGAATGGACCTACAATCGAGGTCCAACCGATTTTGTCTACAGGCTGAAATTCCAGGGAGGTTCGCTCATCGAGATTTACCGCAGTGGCCGAGGGTTTTGAGGTCCCAGGAATCCCTTCGCCCGGCGCCCTCCAACGGTGGTCGGAGTGGCGGGCGTTTGCGCCAGGCTCCGTCCTTGCCCTTGTTTCTCTCCTGCGATCCGCATCAGTGGCTTCGCTCAAGCCACTGTCGTCGTCAATGCCCAAAACACCCCAAAAACAGGTGCTGAAAGGCGGGCCCCAATGGGGCAAAAGGCACCACTCCGTGTCCCCATGAAACCTTCCTGCCCCTTGAGGGATGCGGATTTCCTGCATCAGCGGGGGGGAAAGGGCTGCCTGGCAAATAGAGTGAAAAAGACCTGAAAAGCTGGACGAGGGAGAGTGCTTGTCAGTTACTGCAGGAAAGTGGCAGGCCAGGAGGGATTCGAACCCCCAACCCCCGGATTTGGAGTCCGGTGCTCTAACCGTTAGAGCTACTGGCCTGCACTCGGAGCTCTTATAGCCACTTGCCCGGCTGATGTAAAGAGAAATATGGTGCAGGTCCGGAGCAGCAGTCGGGGGAGCGTGCGTCATCAATTTTGCAATTGACAATTAGTTTAGTTTTTCGCTAGTGTAGAAAAACTTAATGGCATCTTGTGCTGGATGACCTATTGTGATTATTTTATCGAACTAACCGCTTGTGATATCGCTCGTTCGGTCTTTCTCCTTCTCTGTTTGCCGTTGGAAACTCCTGCGACGTTTTACACCAGCCGCGAATTCCATCCGCGGAAAGCAGGTGTGCCGTTTCAGGAACACTTTTTGCACCGACCAGATCTGAATTTATTTGCCATCATGGAGGGTGAAATGAAAATCAAATATTGCCGAAGATACAGCAAGTACGTGAGCCAGCAGCACTGTGAGTTTTTTAATGAAGGTCGCGGTTGCGACTACTACAGTTCGGCACAATGGAACAGCATCAAAGATCTGGTGCTGGATGAGGATCGGCCGCAGCGGGAAGTCAATGCCATTATCAAGCCTTTCAAATGCAACCTGATGGACAGACAGTATCTGAATGCCTTGAGAAGGAAGCATCGATTTGGAGGGCGTGCAGCAGGAACGCGGATTTAGGGTTTGACGCAGTCGCTCGCGAGCGCTCCGGGCTCGCTCACAGCGGTCCCAAACAAAGGGTGAACCCTCTTTGTCTGGTGTATCCTGCGGGGCCGTTGCACCGATGGCTCACCCCATCATCTTGGGGTGGGATGGCTCGGCAGAGCCGAGGCGCGTTTCGTTCATCCTTTGTGCTTCTTCGGAATACATCTCCTCCATTGATGTTGATCCGCCTCTTGTGCTAAGAAACAAGCCAAACAAGTCGACTGACGATAAGGTCTCCCGCCCCGCGACGAAGGGCGGAAAACTCCCTCTGGAAGCGAGTTAAAGGTATGTTCAAAAAGCTGTTAGTTGCCAATCGAGGCGAAATCGCCATCCGGATCATGCGTTCGGCCCAGGAACTTGGGGTTCGCACGGTGGCGATCTATGAGGAAACCGACAAGGCTGCCATGCACATCATGAAAGCTGATGAAGCGATTTGCATCGGTTCCGGGCCACGCAAGGACTACCTCAGCATCGAACGGATCATCCAGGCCGCCAAGGCCACCGATGCGGATGCCATCCATCCCGGTTATGGCTTCCTCGCGGAAAACCCCGCCTTTTCCAAACAGTGTACGGATGCCGGGCTGGTCTTCGTCGGCCCGCCCCCGGATGTGATCAGCGACATGGGGAGCAAGGTGATTGCCCGGCGGATCATGATCGATGCGGGGCTTCCCGTGATCCCGGGGACTGAGGTGCTCGAAGCGGGCGCCGCCGGGGAAGATGAAGCCATCCGGTTTGCGGAGGAGTACGGATTTCCCATCATGATCAAGGCGGTCGCGGGGGGGGGCGGGCGCGGTATCCGCGCTGCTCAGGATATGTCGGAGCTGATCAGAGGCCTGAAGATGGCCCGTTCCGAATCCCTGATGGCTTTCGGGAGCGACGAGATCTACCTGGAAAAGGCCTTGCAGCAACACCCGCCATCTCGAGGTGCAGATCCTTGCCGATCAGCACGGCAATATCGTCCATCTGGGCACCCGCAACTGTTCCATTCAGAGACGCCATCAGAAGCTCATCGAAATTGCTCCGGCCTCGCTTCCCCAGGAACTCTTGGACCGGATCTGCGAAACTGCCACCAAGGCGGCGAAGGCCTGCAACTACGTCAATGCCGGCACCGTGGAATTCCTGCTGGACGAGGAAGACCGGTATTACTTCCTTGAGGTCAACACCCGCATCCAGGTGGAGCACACCGTAACCGAAATGATCACCGGGATCGACCTCGTTCGGGAGCAGATCCGCATCGCGGCCGGAGAGCCCATCTCCTTTGCGCAGAGCGACGTGTATTTTCGTGGGTATGCCATCGAATTGCGGATCAATGCCGAGGATCCCAAGAACAATTTCATGGCCAATCCCGGTCTCATCCAGATTTATCAGTCTCCCGGCGGGCACGGCACGCGCGTGGACGGGGCGGTGTACCAGGGATACGAAATCCCCAGGTTTTACGATTCCATGCTGATCAAGCTCACCGTCTATGGCTTTACCTGGCGCGAGGCGGTGGATCGTATGCGCCGGACCCTCAACAGCCTGATCATTGCCGGCGTGGAGACCACCATCCCCTATTACAGACAAATCGTGAACGATCCCGATTTCATCGAACAGCGCTTTGACACTTCCTACATCGAGACCCATCAGCACCTCCTGGATTACCAGGATGAAGTCCCCGAGCTGGAGAAGCTGGCAAGATTTGTCGCCGAGATCAATGCGCATGGCTATAATCGCTATGCTGAATACTGAAAGAGGTTCACACAGGGAAGGTCACCCTGAGGTTGCCGGTCAGAGAGGAGTAGATTGGTTATGTCGTCAGTGCGCGAACGGGTTAACCCTAAAATGAGCAGTCAGGAAATATTGGATTATCTGCGCCACACGGAAGGGTATTTCCTGACCAACAATGAACGGGATGTTTCGCAGTCTGATTTCAAATGCCGCATCATGCCTCATACGACTCTCAAGGTGGCGCCCTATCGCGATGAGATTGGCTTTTTCGCCCTGGAGATTACCGGCGGAGCTACGGTTCACGTTGATCTCATGCGCAAGCAGATCAATCCCTTTGAAAAGCTTCGTCTGGTACGCAAATCCATGCCCCATACGCTGCTCCAGGTGGGCTGCCGCGGCCGGAGTCTGTTCGGGTATCGGCCCTATCCGGACAACGTGCTGCGTTTATCGGTGCGGCTGTTTTCCCGGTATATCGATGTCTGGCGCATCTACGATTTTATGAATCATGTGCCGAACCTGCTGGTGGTGGCGGAAGAAGTCAAGAAGGCCGGCAAGCTCCTGATGCCCTGCATTTGTTTCACCACCGGGGCCGACCACACGGATGCCTTCTATGTGGCTAAGGTGGAAGAAATCATCGCGGCCATGGGAGAGGAAATCGTCCTTTGCATCAAGAATCATTCCGCAGTCGGCTCCGCCAGGCGCATCGCGGAATTGGTGACCGCCATCCGCCAGCGATTCCCGCATCTCCTGCTCGCTTATCACGGTCACAATACCGATGGCAATGATCTCGCCCGCATGGTCTCTGCGGTTCTCGAAGGCGTCAAGATCGTCGAAGTCGCTGACCACGGTTTTGGTGGAATCTACAGCCAGGCCCCGGCGCTCAGCTTCATCCAGACCCTCCATGACTATGGCTACAAAGCACCGGGCCTCAAGATCCAACCGCTGGTGGACACCTCGGACATTCTGCGTCTGGAAAGACGGCAATATGACCAGTTTGAAAGCCCCTACCGAGGGATCGATCCCACCGTAAAACGCCACAAACTGACCGGTGGAGCTGCCAGTATCGCATTCGAACAGGCGGACACGCTGGGATTGCTCGAACGCATGCACGAGGTCTTCAGCGAATTGATCCAGCTGAACGGGGAGTTGGGCAACATCTGGTCGGTTTCCCCTGGCAGCCAGATTCTGCTCACTACGGCGCTGAATAATGTCCTTCACGGGCGCTATGAACGCCCTTCAGACGACCTTAAGCGTTTGCTGCTCGGCAAGTATGGCCCTTTTCCGTTCTATGAACCCCAGGAGTGGATCTATCAGAAGGTCCTGGAAAGCAATCGGGCGGATGGCAAGAAGTGGTATGAGATACTCGCCGACGAGGCTGGTGTGCAGCAAGCTCTCGGATGAGGATCTCGAGGCCAGACGCCGGGAGCTCGAAACCCAACTCAAGCGCCCGGCGAGCGAGGAGGAGCTCTGCCTCTACCTCCAGTTTCCCCGTGACGCCCTGGAGTACTTCCGCTTCGAGGAGCAGTTCGGAAAAACCTGGTTGTTGCCCCCCAAGGTATGGTTCACGCGGGGCGGTTTCGAGGACGGCACTCGGGTGACCATCCCCGACTATGCGGGAAAGACCCACCACATTGATATCATCTCCACCCGCCGCTCGGGAGACTCCGTTCATACTTCGCTGCTGGTGGACCACCACTTCCAGACGCACACGACAACCGTTCGCTCCAAGGGCCCTTCCCCAGCGTGATCAGGCCGGCGGAGCGACGAGTCCCCACTGTGCCCCCGGTGGACGAGAAACGGAAGAAGCGAGTATGCGGTAACTGTGGGACGCCGTTCAAGACCCCTTTGCCCGTCTGAGAGCAGCCCTCCAGGAGCATGGGAGGCCGGATCTGGTTCCGTTCCTCCAGTGTTGTGGAGGGCTGTGTTTTGTTTGAAAACAATGATGGATGCCTCATTTTCGGTGAGGCAAAAAACATGACAGGCCCGATGGATCATTGTATTGATCGATTTCTGAGCCATCTTGCGGTTGAGCGCAACCTGAGCACCAACACCCTGGCGGCCTACGGCGCTGACCTGCAGGAAATAAAAGGCTTTCTAAAGAGAGAAGGGATCTCAACCTGGGAGGATCTGACGCGTGACCACATTTCGGCCTATCTGAAGAAGGTGGGAGGAAAGCTTTCCGAGCGCAGCAAGGCCCGCCGGATTGCCGCGTTGCGCTCCTTTTGCAAGTACCTGCTGTCTGGTGGGTGCCCTTCGCCAGAATCCGGCGGTGCGGGTGGCTTTCCCCAAGACTCGCCAGTCCCTACCCAAAGTGCTCTCGGGAGGGGAGGTGGAATCGCTGCTGAAACAACCTGATGGTTCTCAAAGCCTGGGGAAAAGGGACCGGGCCATGCTGGAATTGTTCTATGCCACCGGCCTGCGGGTGAGTGAACTGACTGAGCTCCAGCTCAGGCAATTGCATCTCGAGCCCGGCTACCTGGTGGTGCTGGGAAAAGGAGGCAAGGAACGGCTGGTGCCCTTGGGGGAATGGGCGGCGGAAGCCTTGAAACGCTACCTCGAGGAGGCAAGACCCCTCCTGGTCAAAGGGCGCACCGGGCAGGAGCTCTTTGTGAACCATCACGGCCGCAAGCTGTCGCGCCAGGGGGTGTGGAAAATCATCAAGCACCACGCCCTGCAGGCCGGGATTCAACAGAATATCACTCCCCACATGCTCCGCCATTCCTTTGCCACCCATCTGCTGGAACACGGAGCTGACCTGCGATCGCTCCAGACCATGCTCGGGCATGCCGACATCGCGACCACCCAGATCTATACTCATGTGGCCCGAAGCAGACTGATAGAAATCCATCAGAAATATCATCCTCGTCCCTGACAGGTAGGGTTCATGGAAGTAATCACCACACATGTCAATGCCGATTTCGATGCGATGGGTTCCATGATCGCCGCGAAGAAGCTCTATCCTGAAGCCCTGCTGGTGTTCCCCGGTTCCCAGGAACGGACGCTGCGCGAGTTCTTCGTGAAAGCGACGGTTTACATCTACGACTTCAAACGCCTCCGCGATGTGGATCTCGCTGAGATAAAGCGGCTGATCCTGGTGGATACGCGCCAGCTTTCGCGCATCGGCAAATTCCAGGAAATCATCGAGCGTCCGGACCTCGAGATCCACATCTATGACCATCATCCGGCTTCGGAAGATGATATCAAGGGGCAGCTGGTTGAAGTACGACCGCTGGGGGCGACGGTGTCCATCCTCACCCACCTGATCCGGGAGCGGCAGCTCGAGGTGAGCGCCGAAGAGGCGACGGTGATGAGTCTGGGGATCTTTGAAGATACCGGCTCATTCACTTTCTCTTCCACCACCCCCGAAGACTTTGAAGCTGCGGCCTTTCTCCGCCGCTGCGGGGCCGACCTCAATGTGGTGGCTGACATGGTGGCGCAGGAACTGACCGCCGAACAGGTCAGCCTTCTGAACGAATTGATCCTCTCTGCCAGAACCTATAACATTCAAGGGGTCGAGCTCTGCATCTCCACGGTTTCCATCGAGAAGTACGTGGGTGACTTTGCGGTTCTGGTGCATAAGCTCAAAGACATCGAGAATCTGGACGTCATTTTTGCGCTGGCGGCAATGGATGACCGGATCTATCTGGTTGCCAGAAGCCGCGTGGCCGAGGTGAACGTGGGGCTGGTGGCAGCCCATTTCGGGGGCGGCGGCCACAGCACCGCAGCCTCGGCGACCATTCGGGACATGACCTTGATTCAGGCGGAAGACCGTCTGCTCGAAGTGTTGCGCAGCCAGATCAGTCCTTTCCCCATGGCCGAACATCTGATGACGAGTCCGGTGATTTTTGCCGATGCCGACGCCCCCATTGGCGAAGCCGCGCAAATCATGACCCGATACAACATCAATGCCATTCCCATTATGGCGGACGGCACCATCGTCGGTCTCGCCAATCGCCAATTTCTGGAAAAGGCTGTGTTTCATGGCCTCGAAGAGGTTCCGGTGCGCGAGTTCATGAGCCGGGATTTCTTCACGGTGAAACCGACGGCCACCCTGCTCGAGATCCAGACCTACCTGGTGGAGAATCAGCAACGGATCCTGCCGGTAGTCGATGAGGACAAAGCGGTGGGGGTGATTACCCGCCGCGATCTGTTGAACTTCCTGGTGACCGACCGCTCCAACATCCCCCGCGCGCTCTATGACGACCCGGCCCAGTCCCATTGGTCCAAACGGAAGAGCGTCGTCAACATTGTCATGGAACAATTGCCCCGGGAAGTCATCAAGGTTTTGCGGGACTTTGGGGATCTGGCCGAACGCCTCCACTTCAAGGCCTATGCGGTAGGGGGCTTTGTCAGGGATCTCCTGTTGCGACGTCACAACCTTGACATTGATATCGTGGTTGAAGGAGACGGAATCGAATTCGCCAGGGCGTTTGCCGAAGAACACCAGGTGCGAGTCCGCGCCCACAAGAAATTCAACACGGCGGTGCTCATTTTCCCCGATGGCCAGCGGGTAGATATCGCTACGGCGCGTTTCGAATACTATCAGTATCCGGCCGCCCTCCCCATCGTCGAGTTCGGTTCCCTCAAGATGGACCTCTATCGGCGGGATTTCACCATCAACACACTGGCTATTGCCTTAAATCCTAACAGCTTCGGTTATTTGATCGACTTTTTTGGCGGTCAGCGGGATTTGAAGGAGAAAGTCATCCGGGTGTTGCACAATCTGAGTTTCGTCGAGGATCCGACCCGAATTTTGCGAGCCATTCGCTTTGAACAGCGCTTTGGTTTTCGGATCGGGAAGCAGGCCGCAGCGCTCGCCCGCAATGCCGTGCGCATGGGGTTGATCCAGAGGCTTGGGGGAAGGCGCATTTTTCACGAGATCCAACTGATTCTCATGGAAGACTACCCCAGCCCGGCGCTCAAGCGGATGGCGGAATTCGACCTCCTTTCGGTGATTTCTCCCCAAATGCGCTTCGATCAGAAAATGGAGGAGCTTTTTCAGCGTCTGAAAGAACTGCTCACCTGGTATCAACTCAGCTTCCTGGAAGAACCTCTGGAACGCTGGTCGGTCTACCTGCTTGGCCTCTTTTCCCTGCTGCGGCGAGAGGAACAGGAAGAGCTTTGGGAACGTCTCCAGTTGCCTCCCAGTCAGCAGGAACGATTGCTCTGGACCTATGAGAAGGTGGAGGATTTGCTGCGGGGGTTTTTCCAGTTGCTTGATCATCGCCCCAGTGATATCTATCGGGCACTTCAGCCACTGCGACCGGAGGAGCTCCTCTTTATGATGGCGAAGGCGCAGAAAGAGACGACCACCCGGGCCATAAGTCATTACTTTCATCGCTATCGTCACGTAAGGACGGAACTCGCGGGCAAGGACCTGATGGCCCTGGGGGTTCCTCCCGGACGCATCTACAAGATCCTGCTGGATGACTTGCTGGATGCGCGGTTGAATGGGGATGTGAAGAATCGCCAGGAGGAGATCTCTTTCCTTCGGAGCAGTCATGCCGAGCTTTTTGAGGCAATGCCGAGCAGGGTGGCTGGGGTGCAGGAGGCAAACACGGTGCTTGCTCCGGGAGCGTGTGAAGGGGCTGGGAAGTGATATTGGAAGACATCCTCGTTAAGGCGGCCCTCTATGCTATCCCTCTGCTGTTTGCGGTGATCGCCCACGAAGTGGCTCACGGTTGGGTGGCTGAAAAACTGGGTGACCCCACGGCCCGTTTCCTTGGGCGACTTACGCTGAACCCGCTCGTGCATATCGATCTGATGGGGACCATTGTGCTTCCTCTGATGCTCATCCTCATCCAATCCCCCTTCCTGTTCGGATGGGCCAAGCCGGTGCCCGTAAATTTCGCCAATCTTCGCGGAGGACGCCGCGACATGGCCCTCGTGGCTCTTTCCGGACCGGCGACCAATTTGCTCCTGGCTGTTGCTAGCGCGGGGCTCTACCATGTTCTGTTGGGGGGATTTCGACACGGGTGGCTTGCCGATCAAGGGGCCCTGGCCTGGGTGGCCGAACCGGTCCTCCTGATGGCCAGAATTTCGCTTACCTTCAACCTGGTCTTGATGGCTTTCAATCTGATCCCCATTCTGCCCCTGGACGGCGGCCGGGTCGTGGTCGGGCTGTTGCCGGAGGCCCTGGCGGCTCCAATGGAGCGGCTCGAACGCTATGGCATGTTGATTTTTCTGCTGCTGCTTGCCGTTCCCATGCTGCGTGCTTCCCTTTGGGGATATTTTCTTGATCCCATTGTGAACACCTTTATGCGGCTTTTGCTGCAATAGCCGGGCTTTGAGCCATCCATCCGGCGGGAAGATGATGCGGCTCTGTGGTCCTTGGCGGGGGGACTGAGTTCGTGGGCCTTGAATGAAAAAGATCTTACCGCAGCGCAAGCCGAGATCACAGAGAACCCATCTGGGACCGGGTGCACCGTATAGGAATATTCATTTCAAGAAAATCCGCCCGAAGGGGGTGAAGTTCCTCTCTGCGCCTCCTTCGGTGCCAAAGGAGCTGGAATAATGACCGAAAGGAAACGGATTCTTAGTGGTATGCGGCCCACGGGACGGCTTCATCTGGGGAATCTTCACGGTGCTCTGGATAACTGGATCGAGCTGCAGACTCAGTATGATTGCTTTTTCTTCGTGGCCGACTGGCACGCTCTGACCACGGATTATGCAACGCCGGGAGACATCCAGCACAACACCTGGGACATGGTTCTGGATTGGTTGGCAGTCGGCCTTGACCCGGAACAGTCGACGCTTTTCATCCAGTCGGACGTCAAGGAACATGCCGAGCTCTATCTCCTCCTCGGGATGATTACGCCGCTGCCCTGGCTGGAACGCAATCCTACCTATAAAGACCAACAGCAGCAGCTCGACACCAAAGACCTGGCCACTTACGGATTTCTGGGCTATCCCGTGCTTGCAGGCGGCTGATATCATCATTTATAAGGCTCATGGGGTGCCCGTTGGGAGGGACCAGTTGCCCCATGTGGAATTGACGCGGGAAATCGCCCGGCGCTTCAATTTCATGTATGATCGGGAGGTCTTCCCGATTCCTGATCCGCTCCTCACCGAAGTCCCGGTTTTGCCTGGGATCGATGGCCGCAAGATGAGCAAGAGTTATGGCAACGCCATCTTCATCACCGAATCCGAAGAGGGGGTGAGGGAAAAGATCTCCAATATGCTGACCGATTTTCATCGAGTGCGCCGTTCTGATCCCGGAGACCCTGAACTGTCAACGGTTTTTGCCTACCACAAACTGTACTCGGCACCTTCCGAAGTGATGGAAATTGCGGAAGGCTGCCGTTCGGCGCGCATGGGTTGTGTGGAGTGCAAGAAACGGCTGGCGAAGAATATGCTGGAAAGACTGCGCCCCCTTCGCGAAAAGCGGCTCGAGTTGGAAGGGGATATGGGCCGAGTGAAGGAAATCATTGCCGCAGGGACAGCCAAAGCAAGGAATGAAGCTATCCGGACCATAGACGAGGTGCGAACGGCGGTCGGGCTGGCCCGCGACTCCCGATAGATGTCATTCCGGGCTGCCACTCTTGCACCGGGAGCATGAAGCCGGAAGTTGATGTCCCTATTCAGTAATATTTTCAATGCAACTGATTTCATGAAAGCAATTCGACTTCAAAAGGCCCTTGCCCAGGCGGGCATCGCCTCTCGACGCGCGTCCGAGGAACTGATTCGACAAGGACGGGTCTCGGTTAACGGTCGCGTGGTGACCGCCATGGGGGAGCTGGTGAACCTCCAGACCGATGAGGTTTGTGTAAATGAGGTTCCCATCTCCGCTCCTCAAGGTAAAGTCTATCTCCTCTTCAATAAGCCCAGGCATTGTGTTACAACGGCTACGGATCCACAAGGTCGCAAAACCGTATTCGATTATATTTCCGATTGCGGCGTGCGCCTCTTTGCGGTGGGCCGTTTGGATTATGATGCCGAGGGGTTGCTCCTGTTCACGAACGATGGACCTCTTGCCAATCGCCTGCAGCATCCCCGCTACGGTGTCCCCAAGACTTACGAGGTCAAGGTCAAGGGGCATCCCGACGAACATGTCCTGGACAAGCTTCGCACCGGGATTGCGCTCGAAGAAGGGGTCACCGCCCCCGCTGAGGTCTGGGTGTTGCGTGTTCTGCCTCAGGCTGCGTGGCTGAGAATGGTGCTGCACCAAGGCTGGAATCGTCAGATCAAGCGCATGGGTGAGGCCGTTGGGCATCCCGTCATTAAGCTCAAGAGGGTGGCCTACAATGGATTGCAGTTGGGCCGAATGGTTCCCGGAACCTACCGGCGTCTCGACCCGGGAGAGGTCCGGCGGCTTTATGCCAGTGTCCGTCTTGATGAGGAGTGAAGCAAAAGGAAATGGCTAACAGAAGGCGCGGCAGCTATCCCTACAGCACGGAGCGGCCTTTCTCGCAACCGGCGATAAGGCGGCCTCCGGTGAAAAAGAAAAAGCGGCGTCGCTTCCCTCTCGTAATGATGGTGCTTTTGCTCATCCTGGTCGGGAGCACCCTGACGCTGGTTTTCAGCGAGGCCGCCCGCCATGCGGTGATTTCCGTGATGCCGTTCCCCAAGAAGCTGGTGGCCCTGCGCTTACAGCTCAATGGCAAGGAGGTCATCCTTATGCCGGGTTCCCAGTGCGTGCTGAACCCTCGCGATTCGATACAGCTGCTGGAAGTGCAAACCGACGGCTGGGTCTCGTGGGGCACTCGAGTGACGGCACCGGAACTGGATGCCGCGCGCATGCGCAAGGAGCCCGTGGCCTTTAAGGATCTCATGCCTCAGGAGTCCTTTGAAACGCCAAAGACTATCGAATTCAAACCACATCGTGGAGTGGCTCCATTGGGGAGGTATCCTTCCTGGTCCAGTTGGATGCCAAAGACTGGCTGCAAAAAGCCAATGCCACAACTGACGTGAATCGCAAGATCGCCTACCTGGAAAAGGCCCTGAAAGAGAATCCCGGGAATGTCCTGGTCAAGACGCAACTGGCCGGGGTCTACTTTGAGAACAAGAAATACGATCCGGCGGCCAAACTGTATGAAGAAATAGATGAATCGGGGAAATCACGGACGATCCTCGAGCGGCTCCTGCTGGCTTATCAGGCGCGCAATCGGGTGGATGAGGCGCTCAAGACCTACCTCGATTTGCTCAAGCTTTCCGAAGATCCAGGAAATCTTCAAGGAATTCGTCCAGTATCTCCAGAAGCACAAATCCAAGGACGAGGCGGCCAAATTCCTGGATAAGAACCAGCAGAATTTCCCCAAAGCCTTTCAGAGCTCGGTGCTCCTCCTGCTGGCGGATCTCAGCGCCCAGACCAAGAACTGGTCCAAGGCTTCCTCCGCCTATGAAAAAGCCATCAAGGCCGGGGTAAAAGACCCTGACGTTCTCTATAATCTGGCGGTCACCTACCAGCACGGCGAGGATTCGGATAAAGCGACCCAGGCCCTGGAACAGTACCTGCAAAAGAACCCCAACGACCTCAAGAGCTGGATGCAACTCGCCGAGCTGCAGGAAAAGAAGGGCGCCTGGTCGCAGGCGAAAACGACTTACGAGGCGATCCTGCAAAAGAATCCCCAGCACAAGGAAGCCCTGCTGAAGCTGATCCGCATCCTCGAAAAAACCAAAGACAAGGCCGGCCTGCAAGCGGCCTACGAAAAACTCGCCCAGCTTCAGCCCAAGAACCGCACCGTTCAGTACAACCTTGGCATTCTCTATTATGAGGCCAAGAAGTGGGACAAGGCCGCCCAGTGTTTTGAGGCCATCGCGGCGGCAGACCCAAGAGACGTGGAATCGCGCAAGTACCTTCTGGACATCTATCGCAAGCTGAAAAACGAAAAGGGCGAAGGCGAGGTTTTGAACACTCTGGCCCAGCTGGACCCCAAGAACACCAGTTACTACGACGCGATCTTTGCTTCGTACGAGGAAAAGAAAGACTACAAAGGGATGGTGGCATTCTTCCGCGAATGCCCTGCAGCATCATCCGGATTCCGTTCCGGTGCACAATTACATCCTTTATGGCCAGCTTAAGCTGGGAGACAACAAGGCGGCGCTGAAGGAACTGGAAGAGCTGATCCGGCTGCAGCCCAAAGAGAAAAAGCACATGCGGCAGGCGGCAAACCTGTATGAAACCGCGGGCGACTATGCCGCAGCCCTGAAGAAGCTGGACCAGTTGTTGAAGCTCGATCCCAAGGACAAAGAAGCCAAAGACGATTATCTGCGCATCAAAATGCTGATGCTTTCCAAGAAGAAACCGACCTGAGCCACCCTTTTCCAGAGGAGCTGTCTTTGGTGGCAAGCTTTTGTATTGTGCTCGTTTCTGTTTTGGGGTATAAACCTCTTCAATCAATCGGGCGGGTAACTCAGCGGTGAGAGTGCCATCCTCACACGGTGGAAGTCGGAGGTTCGAATCCTCTTCCGCCCACCAGAAAGTCTAGATATTGAGCCGACTTACAAAGGTCGGCTCAATCATTTTGGTGGTCCCCCGGTGGTCCCTTGGAGTAGCTGTGCTTCCTATATGCGCAGCTCCGCCGTCGTTGCCCCAATCAGTGCCAGCCTGGTGTTGGTGCCTCCTATGTCTCCTGCCAGAATCATGTTCCTCTGAGCTCCTTTTAGTGATCATCTCAAAATCTCCAAGGTCTCCTCCCCCTTGATGGGGGAGGCTGGGTGGGGGTGTTATTCGTGGGCTTCCCTCACCCTCCCCTAACCCCTCCCATCGAGGGAGGGGAATTTTGAGATAGTTTCTTAGAGCTGATCGCGGGAAGTGAGCGTCTCCACGTGGTCTCTGAGCTCTTTGAGTCGCATCTGACTCAGCTCTGTAATCGGAATGGAAAAGAAGGTCTCCCAGCCGCCCCATGCCTTCCCCAGCACAGGTATTGCTCACTGCGCATGCAAGGATTGAGTGAGGCTTAGGAGATTTTGTGGGATCACGCGAATAAGGCCCCAGCGTGGACTGTCGATGTCGGCAATGAGAAAGAAGGCGATGGAAACAACAAGCGGCAGCACCAGCAGCAGGATGGATTTCGGGGTATCGTTTCTCGCACCAAGGCCAACCAGTACGTTGGAGCAGATGGCGATCGCCATCATCAAGGTCCATCCCGCAGTCGGAATGCGGTTCCACCATGCTGCCTGCGTGTAGCCCTGTGCGTTCAACACGTCGTTCATGCCTGCCACCGCCAGCGCGATAACGGGCTCCGGCTGCGCCACCGCCGGAGTCCGGACCACGGACCACAGCTCGGCCTGCAATGTGGCAGTTTGGGCATCGATCTGCCGAAGCTGTTGCTGATCGCGGGTAGTGTAGTACAAGACCCGCTGGTCGAGGTAGTTCAGGAGCAGCGTCTTCACTTTCGCCGCATCAGCGGCAGGCAACAATTCGGCCCGAAGGTATTCGGTGCCGATCGCGTTGGCCTCTTCCTCCTCGTAGATCTTGCGCTGATCGTAACGGTTTAAGGCCATCGAAAAGGTGAACCCGATGATGAGTGCGAGCAGGGTCAGCGTGGCGGTCCGGACCACGTCAAAATCTTCACGCGCCGCACCTTCAAGGATTCGCTGCCTCTTCGATAGAGACTTCCCGAGCCACGCCGAAAAAGACAGAAGGAAGAATGAGAGCACGAAAACAAGCAGCGGATGATCCATTAAGTAAACCATATCGAGCTTACCCCCTATGTCTACAACGAGAAATCCACAGGCCTTGGGGGCGTCCCCCTAGAAAGGCTTTCTTTTACCACGAAGACCACGAAGGACACGAAGTGTCTTCTTGGTGCTCTTCGTGTCCTTCGTGGTTCGATGAAGGGCTGAAAGGAGAAACCTCGTTGTGATTCTATGTGGCAAAAGCAAATCGAGTCCTGTGCACCAATTACCACGTAATTTTGAAGACTTGCCGCTGCCCAACGGACCGAGGCGCACAGGATAAGGTTCTGGAACGAAAACTCCCGGTGTATCAGCCCGCGGGAATGGTCACAATCGGCGCTCCTTCCTTGGAGGGTTCCTCAACGAGCGTGAAGAGAAACATGATGAAACCGAACAGGCGTTTGGAAACGAAATCCCGGTCGTCGATCCAAAACCACCAGTCCCGGTATCGGACTGCGACAAAGGCGTCATCGGGCTTAGCCTGACCACTGTGAATACGCACCAGCGGATTGACTCGTTGTCCTTCGAAAACATCCTCGTCCCGCGTAGCGTAGGTCCGTTTCTCCGCCGCATGCAGCGCCGGAATCTCAATGCCTGAGCTCAACTCACCCAGGATATCAAGCATGGAACGACTGAGAATGGCAATTTCCGTGTCATTGGCGGGCACCATGCCAAAACCCAGGGTGAATTCGTTCGCCTGAGGACTCAAACCAAGCAGTTTCCTGACCAACCCTTTGTCCTTGAGGACGGCTTCATCCTGGTCGCGAGAAAAGACGAGAACCGTGCTCTCTTGTTTGTCCTCCCCCTGCACGCGAATCCCCACCGTCCCCGAGCGTTGGATCCGCCCCATAGCGCGGATCAGTTCATAGAAGCGGGGGTCGGCGGCATGCCCTGCCATCGCTGCCCCGGAATGGTTCTGGAGCCCATTCACCGCCTTCACCGTAAGGCGCAAGACGAGTTCCGCCGGCCAGTCCGCCTGGATCAAGGACATGATGGCGGCCGGCGGGATGGGCGTCATCAGGCTCCGAGCGAACTTGTGGCCGGACAGCAGGTTGTAGGTGATGGTCGGGCTCTCTCTGTACCTGCCGTAGCCCCCCAGCGACTGGGCGTTGAACGCGGGTGGGGCCGACCAGGAAAAAAGCGCGTTCACCTGACCCTCGAGCTGGTATTGGCTGATTAAGGAAACAATATCGAGAAACACCGGGGGGTCGCCATAGCGCAATTTCACCAGATTCATGAGCATCTGATTCTTCCAGGAATCCGAGATGGCCGTCGTATAATCGAAGCGATCCCGGGAGATGCTCCACGGACCGATGCTGCTGCACCCGGCTCCCCAAAACAGGATCACACCAACCAGTGTTGCTGTCCAAATGCGGCGCATCGTCCCCTCCTCATTGGCTTCCCGTTCCGCTCTTCACCGACTCTTTGGCCTTTTCGCGCCCGGCCCGTTCTTCTTCGATCATCTGGTAGGCCAGGTAGTACTTGTAGATGTTGCTGACGTACTGGACCGTCTCCCGGCCGATCTTTTCGGAGGCAATGACTTCGACATTGCTGAACCAGATATTGGGGTCCAACCCGCGCTTGGCGGCTTCCTTGCGCAACTGTGCAATGCGCCCCGGTCCCGCGTTGTACGAGGCAAACGTAAAGAGCCCCTTGTTGAGCTTGTCCATCGGCTCGTTGGCGTAGAACTGGTCCATCATGAACCGGATATACTTCACCCCGGCGTGGATGTTGGGCTCGATCTGCCGGATGTCACCCACCTTCAGTTCGCTGCCGGTGGCCGGCATCACCTGCATGACGCCGATCGCCCCGACCGGGCTCTTGGCCTGCTGGTTGAGTTGCGACTCCTGATAGCCCTGGGCCATCATCAGGAGATAGTCCAGCTCGTACTGGTCGCTGTACTTGCGGAAAAAATCGATGGTGCGCTCGAATTTGGCGATCTCCTCTTTAGAGGTGGCCTCCCTGGTGAACTTGGTGCTCTGCAGATACTTTTGCAGCAGCACATTGCGCGTGCTTGAGCCCTCGGGATAGCGGGCAATGAGTCTTGGAATATGGTACAAGAACCCGGATTCTGCGCCGTTTGATCATGCCGTCAAGATCCCCTGTCCATTCCTTCGTGACAAAATCGGGCAGGGAGAAGACGGAACGATCGGCAGCCTTTGCAGGCTTGGCTGGAGGAGTGGTCGTGGTTTGCGCAAAAGCGGACGCGACAAGCCAAACGATCACCGCCAGGGTCAACAAGAGTCTTTTGAGATTCATGTCCTTGCTCCTCTTGGCTCCTCGTTCCTTACATCGACCGGCCTTTGGTCCATGGTCGGTTTGCTTCAAAGCCCTCTCGCCCCAGTTCGGCAACAGTCAGCGAGTATTACCTGGCTTATGATTAGGAGTCGTCCAAAAACAAGTGGATCTTTTCACCACGAAGAGCACGAAGCACACGAAGGGATTTCTTCGTGCTCTTCGTGTCCTTCGTGGTTTGAAAAAGGCTGAAATAAGTGCCAGTAAATTCTGGCAGCCTCTTAACGATGAAAAGGGCACCACTGGAGCTGGTCATAAATAGGTGTCGCTATGGTCAAGTCCCATCCTTGATCGGCACGAGCAGGCCCTCACGGATCTTGCGGGAAAACTCGGGATCGTTGCCGATAGCATGGGCTCGGGGATTGATATGAGAGCGCTGCCTCAATTCCTCGAAACTCAGGCTGGTATCGAGCCTGCCCAGTTCATACGCATACTGGGCGGCATATCCCGAGAGAAGGATCTTCCAGTTGTACCTGGCTTTTCCGCCGGAGGCCCGGGTGTGCGTGATGACGTTGGTGGTGCAGTTCGTGGTCAGCGTGTTGTAGAATTCCGGCTGTTGCTTCAAGTCGTTGATCTTTTGAACATATTCCAGGAAGATCGGTTGGGCATCTTGCGGCGGGAGCCTGGTGCGGTAGAGATAGACGTCTTCCTGCGGGCTGCGGTAATCCGTTCGCAAGCGGATGACATCACGCTCATCAGCCACCACGTAGAACAGCTCATACTGCCGGAAGAATCCCTTGAGGGAGGAATATCCCTCATCCTTCTCTTTCCTCGCTTCGATGGAAAAAGCCACGAAGTCCTTCCCACCAAACCCGAAGCTGACCATGACGTGAGCGATGGCGTCGCCCATCCAGTAGACGGTGATGAGATCGGCCGAATCGAGCCTCCGCAGGTCGAAGGTCTTGTCGTAATAGTGCGCATCGAAGTCGGTCTCGGTTCGGTACGTGAAGTTGCGGATGTTGTGGAGCGTGACCAGATCCCCCTCGATCGTGGCATAAGGCAGCACCGCCACGTCAGCCTGCCAATCGCGCGTATTCGACGGCGGGATCGTGGTCCACCAGACCACCACCAGGGCGAAGACTCCGAGAAACCACAACAGGGTGCGGCCACGGCGGGGCAAAATGAGGAAAGCCGCAAGCGTGCCAAGGGCAAAGAGTGCAGCCAGACCTGTTCTCAGGTAATCCCCCGCCAAGTCGGAGTAGTAGATGGCAAGGGATGCCCAGCTCGTCATGCAGACTACGAGAAAGCCGATGACACCGATTCCGAAAACTGCGGCAATCTTGCGCATGGCTTTCAGTTGCCTTCCCCTTTCAGATGCTCGATGAGAATGCGACGCACTTCCTCGATTGTTGCCGGCTCCGACTGGGTTGAGTGGCTGGAGTGTACGATCAGTTCGGAGTCAACCCCATCGATATGGGCACTGCTATAGTCGACTACCCCATCAGTCCATTTCTCTTTTGGAGCGTCGGGATTCTTTACCGCGATGATCGAGTGGGCGGTGATTTCCGGTGAAACAGGTATTGGTGCCAGCGTTTGAATGAAGGGGTTTTTGGGGTCCATCTGGTCCGTGCTTCGCCAAACATCCTTGCTGTAGCGAACAGCATCAGACTGCCTGTTCAGCGCAATCACCTCAGCCAGAGGCCTCAAAAGATGCGAGGGGAGCGAGATGAGCTTCCCGGTGAGGCGGCCAACCCAGCCCCCTGCCACG
This sequence comes from uncultured delta proteobacterium, assembly GCA_963783775.1. Lineage (GTDB taxonomy): Bacteria > Desulfobacterota > Syntrophobacteria > Syntrophobacterales > Syntrophobacteraceae > JADGQM01. The sequence goes on from CAWAOR010000005.1 coordinate 161,540, forward strand.
AAGCTCCCCTGGTGGGGAGTGGCGATGAAAACAACCCTTTTGACCGAGGGCACAGGGGTATAGAACATGCTTCGCTGGAGGATCGCCTTTGTTTCCCTTGACGCTTCAAGCTGATCGAGGGGTACGGAAAAACGCATGTCCCAGATCCTTGTCCCACTGTCGACGGCGGTGAGTTTGGTCAAGAGGCCCCCCTGGCTGTGGCCGATAACGACCATCTTCCTCAGGGCGGCATCTTTTCCTTCCGGATCCAATTCCGCAACCACCCTGCGCAAACCGTCCGTCAGAATACCTCCCGAATAGGGAATGGGATTGCCGGTATTGTAAGTGAAGAGCCAAAATTGATAGTGTCCCCACAGACGCGGGTCATTCTGCAGCTCGTTGAGCATTTCCGCCCAGCGGGCGGGACTCGACGCAGTGCCATGAACGAGCACGACCGGGATGCGGCCGGGCCGGTAAGGCGCCATAAAGAAGAGACCATCCTGAAAGCGGGTTTCATCGGCAAGAAACTGGAAGTCACCGGAGAGAAGGCCCTTCAGCTCAAAATCATAGACCTTGGACCCTTCCAGGGTATAGGCCAGCGCTGAACTCAATTCGTACTCGATCGGCACCGTTCGCCCGTCGATGACAACCGAGGTCGCTTCGCCCACGGTATACAGTTCAAGCCGACCCCGGAGATGGCCGCTCCGCAAACCCTCTTCGAGATTTTCCGGCCGCAGAAACGCGGTGACCGCCACCTTCAGCCTGGGCGGCACCCGGAAATTGGCAGGGATATGAACCCCTTCCATCGGTTCGAGAGACGCGGCCAGCGGTGCCCCGATTCCCGGCCAGCGGTAGCGGTTGCGCAAACCCCTGACGTCCAGTTCCGCGGCTTGGACGAAGTCGGCGAGACGGTAAAACCCATAGCGGAACTCTTCCGGATTAGTGATAATGGCGATCTCGCCAAAGGGGAGTTGGTAGACAGCTTCTCCCATCACTACCCATGACTTATCGGCAGCCGAAAAGGCTTCCGCGATGCCGCGGTTGTAAAGGTCCAGAGCGACGCGCATGCGGGGATCGGACTGGTCGGGGGGGCGCCCGTCGGTCGGAAAGAGAAAGGCGAAGGCATAGAGAGCGGACGCCAGATAGTACGGTCTCGGCCCTTTCTTGGAGGCATAGGCGAAGGAGAGCTCGGCGAGAGCAAAGAGCCGGTCGGTTTCGCTTGCGGTGGGAAGACCCTGGTGCAGGCTCGCCAAGACCTCCGCCGGTTTGCTGCGAAACTTCTCCCCCAGACCGGCGCGATTCAGGATCTGGGCCGTGGGTGCGCTCACCTCGTCACTGGACAGCACGCTGGCGGTCAGGGTTCGCTGAACTTCCTTGGGGTCGAGATGGTGCACCCCCACGGGCGTCGCACACCCCGCTGCCAGTAACGCCACGGCAAAAGTGGCCACGGCCCGAAATAGACCGACTCGAAAAGAGCCTGGCTTCAATCTTTTCACCGCTGTCTCTCCAGCTATAAGTGGCTCCAGGTTCTGAGATTTTGGTGGAGCAATCCCGGGGATTGCTCCGCGGCATTCACATGTTCGCATATTGGCCGGATCGTCATGCTCCAGCTCATTAGGTCGCGACTGCTCGACTCGCACCTCGACTTTGCCTTATAATACTAATCGTTCCATTTGGCCACCCATGCGTTAGCCGCCATCCGGCGATTTCGCCGGCCCTTTGCGACTATACTCGAATGCCGATTATTCCAGCTCGTTGAATATGCTGAATGGCTTCGACCAACTGATAGAATCGGGGGTCAGCCTTTCGCCCGCGAAAAGCAGTCTCCGAACGACGGAGCGAAGCAGAATATCGGAATGATTTAAGGATTTCAACCAGGCAACATTTATAAAGGACATGTTTGGTTTGGTCTATTGGACCAAGGTCCAATTGACCAAACCTGGGCCCGAGTGATATAAAGTTTTAGTGTAACACAATCTTGACCCTGAGCCGATGCGGCTTCCAAGTGCCCCTCTCTCCTTTCCATCATTTATCGCGCCCTCCCACAAGCAGAGGGCGATACTTCGTTGGTTGCATGAGTGATCGAAAGAATCGGAGGTGTTCTGCAGATAAGGAGGATAAGTGAATGAGCTCAGGAACATTAGCGGATTACCGAAAGATGTCAACGCAACAGTCACGGCAGTGTCAGGCACGGAAAGGAGGATCTAAGGAATGACAAGAAAATGGTGGTTCTTGCCTATAGCGGGCATTTTTCTGGGGTTGGCGTTGGGTTGCGTGCGGGCCACTCAGGGGCCGGCGCCGGCTTCGACGGCCGGTACGGCCCCTGTTGCCGCTGAGACGCTCGTCAAACCTCAGCCTCAGGATGCTGGGGCCATCCTCAGGAACATGGCGGACTTCATCAGCCGTGCCAAGAGCTTCAGCGTTACCTTGCGCGATGGTTACGACGTCGTTCAGGCCTCCGGGCAGAAGATCGCGTTCGGTGAGATTCGTCAGCTCACCGTCGAGCGTCCCCAAAACCTGCGGGCCGATCTGACCCAAAGCGATGGCGATAAGGCTCAACTTATCTATGACGGCCGGGAGATTTCCTTTTCCAGCTCATCGGCCAACATCTACGCCATAACCTCCAAGCCTGGAACTCTGGACGATGCCATCAAGTATCTTGTGAGGGATCTGAAGCTTCGGCTCCCACTGGCCATGATGCTGCTCTCCAGTTTTCCGGCGGAGTTGGAGCAGCGCGTCACGGCTGCTGATTATGTGGAGTTCGACACGATCACCACGCCGCCTTGCCACCATGTGGCAGCGCGCACCGATGCCGTCGACTTTCAGGTTTGGGTGGCCGCAGAGGGCAACCCGTTGCCTCAGCGAGCCATCATCACCTACAAACACGAAGAAGGACAACCGCAGTTCTGGGCGGAGTTCAAGAACTGGAACCTTGCTCCTTCCATCTCTCCTTCCCTGTTCGTTTTCACTCCTCCCCAAGGGGCGGAGAGAATACCGTTCCTGGTCGACATGAAGGAGTCTATGGGTACAGTTCAGAAGAAGGGAGGCAAATGATGGTTTCCAAGATTTTAGCCCAAAGTGTCGCGATAGCGATCGCCCTGATGTTCCTGGTTTTCTTGTGCGTACCGGAGGTTGATGCCCAGAGAGGCGGTGGTGGACGCGGTGGGGGTGGTGGAGGTGGACGCGGCGGAGGTGGCTCCTCAGGGGATGGTGGTTTCAGCCGGGGTGGAGCGGCGTCGAACGGGAGCTTCTCGTCGCCGGGGGCAAGCCGCTCGGAAGCCTCCGGAGGAGGTCAGTCGGCTAGGGCTGGTCAGCGCCAGTCCGGATCAACAGCCCAGAGTATGAGCGGCCAGGGTTCTGCATCGGAAAGGCAAGGCAGCCGCCAGAGCGGTGCGGCGGACAGGCAGAGCGGCCGCCAGGAAATGCAGAGCAGTCGCCAGACAACTTCGACGCAGAACCAGGGCAGCCGCCAGGCCGCTGTGTCAGAAAACCAGAGCGCTCGTCAGAGCACGGCAACCCAAGCGCAGAGCAGTCGACAAGCTTCTGCTTCTGAGGCCCGTGAGGACTGGCAGGACTATTCTGACGACTACTACCGCAGGGGAGCCCCGTACGGGGCTGCCGTGGTCGGGACCGCGGTAGTGGCGGGATCCGCGTATGCTGCGGGTGCCGCGGCGGCAACTTACAGCGCGCCCCCCTGCACTCCCACTACGGCCGTGGTCGGTGGCGTCACTTACTACCAGTGTGGTTCGACCTGGTACACGCGCGCCTACTCCGGCAGCGAAGTGACCTATGTGGCGGTTCCTCCACCTTCCGGCAATTAGCAGGAGCTTGAAAAAGTAAGCCAGAGACCTGCTCGATGGGAAGGTCATTACGCAGTAAGTGGGTGTGAGTGACGCTCCGCAGCAGTTTGCTGTCACTGCGGCGTTAGAGGTGTATGAGTTGTGGAGCTGGGTGGCTTCCGGGCCGAGACCCAGCTTCCGGCAAGAAGGCGGGCGACGCGATCTCGCCCGCCCGGCGGCTTCCAGGGGATCGAGCTTCACCCATTTCCATGGCAGGGGCGGTGGTTCAGTCACTGTTGGGGTTGGAGGCAAGGCAAGGCTGGCACCATACCCCGCTATTCCTCCTGCCAGGAAAGCGCCGGCTGTCGTCACGAAATGGCGGCGGGAAAGTGACGATGCTCTCTTCTTCCTTTTCCAAGCTTATCTCCTTCTCTTCTAGTCTCATTAAACATTTACACACCCTGGGTGCCGATCCCATCCGTCTCGAATTTTCGCTATAGTACCAAAGTGCCTCGATGGTTGTCAGCGCTTCACGCTGATCAGGCCATCTTTTCCTGGAAATGGTTTCTGCGAGCGGCTACAGTCCCTTTCGCCGGAAACCCTGATTCATGGCAGGACTTGGATTGGAAAAGAGTTTTCCCACCATGCACGGATCATGGAACAGTTTGGTAAGGTAAAGATATGGGCCCTTGGTCTAATGATAAGTGTTTATCGTCAAGGAGGGTTCCATGCCCAGTTCGCCGACGAACAGAACAAGGTCCTCAAGAGATTGCGTCCCCATCTTGGCCATAACGCGAGGGTGGACCGCCCTCACCTGGTGCATCCTCCGCCTTCGGCGCTTGGAGCCCCGATTGCGGCTTGCACGCCCAATGACCCTCCCAAACCCTGCGAATCCGGGATAGAAGCCAGCACCCGGTCCTCGGGAAAAGAGTAGTGTTCTTCTACCGTGCGATCCAAAAGCTCCAGTTGCTCGCGCAACTCGGTATGACGGTGTGGCGGCAGGGTTTGCATGAGATTTTCGAGCATCGAACGCAATCGCCGCATGATCTGGATGCTGCCTGCCCCGCAATGACGTATCTCGATGCAAGTGAGGTGCACAAAATCCTCCCAGTTCGGCGTCCGGAAAATGAGTCGTGGTTCACCGGTTTCGTCGCAGATCTCTTCGCGGCTGACAAGCTGCAGGCCGACCCGCCGAAGCAGACGATGAAGCTGATCGATTGCGAGCACGGCCGTCGTCGGATCATTGATGGCCGGCGACAATGCTTTGATCGCGATATCGACCAGGATGCGGAAGGCAAAGGTGGGGTCCTGCTCGACAGTACGTTCTGACCCGAGTGCGACTGCCGCCTGTAGCTGACGGTCGTCGATGGCGCCGGCGCCCCCATACAGCCTGAACAGTGGCTCACCCGCCGCCACGAAGTCGCCCACCTGGGGGACAAACTCTATCATTCCGTTCGCCTGCCGCGCTTGGGCGACCAGTCCATCCAGATCTACGGCTAACACGACCCCCGAGCCACCCGCATTCGCGACGCTTCGGTCCGGGGATGCGGGCCTGGAGGGCCTCTCAATGGAGCGCGGGTACCTGGTCGACTCCGGATAGACGTTCTTGATGACTGCGAGCCCGGACTCTCCCACACGCTTCACGATGCTTACGGGACGCAGAAATCGCGCTGCGTAGTCGATCAGGTAAAGGAAAACCACAATTGAGACCAGCCCCAACAGAGCTGCAATGAACATATTGAATTGGTGAACGATCTCATCACCCATCCTGGTCAACACCCTAAAGGCGAACAACAGGGTGAAGACAAAATAGCCGACAGTGAAACGGATCGCGTTGTCGCGCAGAAGCGTCGTTGCGATGATCCGTGGCGTGTACTGCCCTCCCGCGACTTGAATGGCGATGAGCAGCGAACCGAATGTAAATACTAAGAAAGAAAGGTTTAGCGTGACTATCGTATCGAGCGCCGTCCGTGCTCCCACAATAGTTAGTCCAAAAAATGAGATTTTCTCGTCAATTTGTCCGGTCCGCAGGAGCCAACTGTCGATGCCGAACGTAATGCGATGGACCACCATATAAAGCATTACAGCGAAAAAAGGCACAAGCCACAGCGAGGACTTGATGTAGCTCTTGATGGCGTACCGCCGATTCCAGTGCATTTCGCATTCTCCTTTAGAGGGCCTGACGCAGACGATATGCCGCCAGCCAGATACTTCCCGGCCTTCGCATATCTCCATGCTTCTTCTTTTTCAGAAAACGGCGCTCGCGTTAGGAGTATCTCGCACTGCGTGCGAGCGTCTTTTTCACATGCGGTCTTATTAAGTTCTCATCCAGAAACCCCACAATTCGTAGGGGCAGGATTTATTCCCATCCACAAGTTGGTGAGAAGCTTTTGCTTTCCGGGAGGGGTTCAACCCCTTCCCCTACAGCACCAGGGGGTTCCGGATGGAGTCTATTTAGGGGAAATCAAAAGGAAATAAGACTGAACATTTCTTGCCAACGTGTTGAATTAGCGTGCTCAATCCTATCGTATGCCAAATGATCTGCAAAACGGCCCCCTTTCATTTAATGCACGCTTCTTGCTCGGTTCACCTCCATTGGCACGTCGGGAAAGCCATGTTTTGCGGGTCGGCTTTTTCCTCGGAACTTATGACGCATCAGTCTATTGCATGGGCACCGGTGGAGGATGGTACGTGAACGTGTTGAGATGTTTGTCCGCGACCGCCTACACCGCCGGGCTTTGAGGCTGCTTCACCGGGAGCATCGCGTGCTCCTCCTTCTCCAACCTGATGCGTGCCGCACTAAGTGCATCGAACAGCGAGTGTTGATCAAACGGTTTTCGCAGGTAGGCAACGGCATCCGTCTCCGCCGCCGCCTTCCGCCACTGCGGGTTGTCGTGAGCGGTTATGAAAATGACAGGATTTTTCGCCTCTGATGAGGCAAGCTTCTCGTAGAGCTCCAGGCCCGACATGCCCGGGAGGCTTATGTCTAGAACGATGCAGCCTTCTGTTCGGCCCCGGTCGGAGACGAGAAAATCCTCGGCCGACTCGAAGGTCATCACTTTGTACCCGTTGGCCCTGAGTAATCGCCCCAACGCCTTTCGGACCGAGTCGTCATCGTCCACAATAAATACGGTGAAGGATTTCTCGGGCATTACATCGTCTCCCTTCCTGGAGAGCGTTTCTGCGCATGGCCGGAGTCTGTTTTCGTTGTTCGCCGATCGCTCGGCTCCTAAATCCCCCCGACCCCCCATTATCAAAGGGGGAGCCGTAAGTCCCTCTCGCAAGGGAGAGCCTTAGGTCCCTCTTCTCTGAATGGGGATTCAGCAGGATTTTGAAACGGGCTCAGCACGTATGGAGCATAGAAAGGTTTACACAGGAAAGATATTGGACCTTGGTCCAATAAGGAGAAGTTATTTCGGGAGGGACTCAATGCCCAGTTTATCCGCAAAGCGAACGAGTTCCGCAAGGAACTGCGCCCCCATTTTGGCCATGACGCGAGCCCGGTGGACCTTGACGGTTTTTTCAACGGTCCCGAGTTCGAAGGCGATCTGTTTGTTCAGCATACCGCGGACGACGAGCCGGAACACCTCGTATTCGCGGGGAGTGAGCGTTTCCATGCGCTCCCGAAGTTCCTTAAGGTGCTCATGATCCTGTTTGGATCGGCGGTCTCTTTCGATGGCGCCCGAGATTGCATCAAGAAGTTCCCTGTCGCCGAAAGGCTTCTGCAGGAAGTCGACGGCGCCGGCCTTCATGGCTTTAACGCTGTCTGGAACCGTCCCGCAGCCGGTGATGAAAACGATGGGAAGGGAAATCTCTTTTTCAGCCAGATACTCCTGCAGTTCGAGACCGGTCAGACCCGGCATGCTCACATCGAGGACGAGACATGCCGGTGCCTCCAATTTCATGCCATTGAGGAAATCAAGGGCGGAGGTGAACGTCCGGACCTCGTGGCCGGCGGATCGCATCAGACGCTCAAGGGCTTTCCCCACCGAGGGATCGTCATCAACCACGTAAACCACCGGTTTCTCTCCGGTCACTGCCGACCCTCACGGTTTATCGGCAGGGTAAATAAACGTTGCGCTGCCCTTGGGGTTGTTTCATGCGCCCATCTCTCCACCGTCGCCATATCTCTCCGTCCTTTTGACTAATGCTAAGTTCCCCCAATAAGGAGCCCTTAATAAATCCCAAATCGAGCGATTTGAAGGTATGAACCACCTATTCGGGCGGGCGTAAAGCCCGCCCCTACGAGAGACCTGATTACCCTGCCGGTAGGGGCGGGGTTTATCCCCGCCCGCCAAGGGCGCAATTGATATAAGGGCCTCCTCGAAAGAATCGCTCAATTTGTATAAATATCATAGGCTCCCGGCGCAGCTCCATATAAATAAGTGGCAATAGCCCCATAACGTGATTCCCTTGCCTTAGGCTGTACGGTTCCACTGTTCCCGGTGAATCTTGGCGTTTCTTCCACGGTCCAGAGTAGAGACATTCACCGACCTTGCTTTTTTCGGGTGTATTCGCTAGTAAATTGAAATACAGCCTGCCATGCGCAGGGGGGATTCGCTCAAAGGACGGTCCCGAGGCGCTCAGGCACAGGGGCAACACCCTTGTTGCACGGTGTACCGCACGAACGATGGAGTCAGCCATGCCGCTTGCTCGCCAAATCAGATGGATGTCGTTTTGCCGCCCCTTGTCTTTGTTCACCCTGCTGGTCTTTGTCTTCGGTGCCGGGCTGGCCCACGCTCAGACTCGGCCTCAAACCGACCTGGCCGCCAAGAACATCCTGATCCTGCATGCCTTCGAATCCAACGTACCCGTTTTCCTGGGAACCGACAAGGGAGTCTCGGACACGCTGCAGTCCGTCGGAATATCCAGCCTGAATCAGTTTTTCGAGTCCCTGGAGCTGAGGCGGAACCCCGGCCCCGAGCACAGGAAACTTCTGGTCGAGCAAATGCGCATCCGCTACAGCCAGCGAAAACTCGACATGATCATCACCGTGTACCCGGAAGCCCTGGAATTCGTGCTGAAGGATTGCAGGGATTTCCTTCCCCATGTCCCCATCCTTGCCCTGTACCTGCCGCATGGCTTCGAATTGCCGGAAACGGATCGTCCCATCATCGGGCATGCCCCTGCGGTGGATATCCTCGGCACCCTTGAGATTGCGCTGAAGCTGGTTCCCGGAGCCAAACGCGTCTATATCGTGAGCGGCGCCCACGAACTCGACAGAAGGATAGAGGCGCAGATTCGAGGCATTTCCACAAAGTGGGAGGGTCGGCTGGAGTTTCTCTACTTGAGCCACATGCCCTTCGAGGACATGCTGACTACCGTATCCAGTGTTCCACCCGGCTCCATTGTCCTTGAGTTGGTCGTCAGTCAGGATATTACCGGGAAAAGCTACACAGCCCCGATAGTGGCCCAACGGCTGAACCAGGTCTCCACCGCCCCGATCTTCGGGATCCTCGACCCCATGCTGGGACGCGGGATTATCGGGGGCAGTCTCATCAGCTTCGAGCTTATTGGTAGAAAGGCGGCTCAACTCGCTCTGGATATTCTCGGAGGCACCAAAATCCCGGATGATATCCCGACCATGCTGGACGTTCCCCCCGTGCCAATGTTCGATTGGCCTCAACTCAGGCGCTGGAACCTGAGCGAGAACGCGTTGCCTGAGGGAAGCATCGTCATTAACAGGGAACTCACGCTTTGGGACTTCAGGTTTTACATCATCGGAGCCCTGGCCTTTATCATGGCGCAGTCGTGCCTGATAGCCGGGCTTCTGATAAACAGGCGCCGGAGGAAATCCGCCGAGGTGTCCCTGAGGCAGAAGACGGAAGAACTGGATCAGTTTTTCAATGTCTCCCTCGACTTGCTGTGCATTGCGAACATCCAGGGGTATTTCCTGCGTTTGAACCCGGTCTGGGAAAAGACTCTCGGTTACGGCAGAGAAGAACTCATGGCGAGGCAGTTCATTGATTTCGTGCACCCGGACGATCTGGAGTGCACTCTTAAGGCTCTCTCCACTCTGGCCTCCCAGCAGAAAGTGATCCGCTTTGAAAATCGGTACCGCGCTAAGGACGGTTCGTATCGGTGGTTGGAATGGACTTCAGCCCCGGCCGGAAACCTGCTCTATGCGGTCGCACGAGATTTCACCGACCGGTTGAAAGCTGAGACCGAGGAGCGGGAACGCAGAGTAGAGCTTGCCCGCGTGACCCGCATCAACATGATGGGCGAAATGACGACGGTGTTGGCCCATGAGATCAACCAACCGTTAACGGCCATTATGAGCAACGCCCAGGCAGCCAAGCGATTTCTCTCGCAGGCCCCCCCGGACATAGATGAAGTCCGGCAGATCCTGGATGACATCATCCGGGACAACGGGCGGGCAAGTGAGGTGGTTCGCGCAATCCGGGCTCTAGTGAAGAAGGAGCAGCCTCAGCAGGAACCTTTGGACCTGAACGAGATGATTCGACAAGTCATCGGTCTCCTTCGGGGCGATTTCCTTCTCCAGGGCTTATCCATCGGGACGGATTTGAGCCCGGGGCCGGCGACGGTCCATGGGGATGGCACCCAGCTGCAGCAGGTCATCCTAAACCTGATTTTGAATGCGGCTGCTGCTATGAGGAATGCTCCATTGGCTCAGCGCAGAATCGTAGTGAGAACGGCAATGGCGGACAACCGGACCGTCAAGGCCTCGGTGACGGATTTCGGGGTGGGCATCGATGAGAACAATATTGAGCGCCTTTTTGAGCCATTTTACACAACCAAATCCGAGGGCTTGGGGATGGGGCTTTCCATCAGTCGGACGATCATCAAAGCCCATGAAGGGACCATGGAAGCTTCAAACAACAGGGAAGGCGGGGCTACCTTTTCCTTCACTCTGCCTGCCCATCTGGGTGATCGGTCGTAACAGCGGGTAAGCTTGTCGTGTATCACCGGCCATCGTTCTTTGTCCCGTCATAGCTGATATTGGACCAAGGTCCAATAGACAGTACTTCATTTCTCTGGCACGTTCTTAACATCCCTTTTACGAATTCTTCCACGATGAAAACGGTGCAGGACTCGGTGCGGGCCACCAGACACGCTGGACTGGCCTCCTGGCGAAGCTCATCCAGCATTTCGGGTATCTCGGTCCCCGAAGCTGATCGAGGCCGGCAAGGCTGCAAGGAATTCGACCGAGTTGAATCGGGGCAGTGAGCGGGAGAACAGATGAAGCCGCGTGTCATGTGAGTCAGGAGATAAACTATGAACCGGAAACGAATCATCATTCTGATTAGTGCTGTTATTGTTTTAGCCGTGATTGTGTGGCATGATCTTCCGATCGAGTTCCCAGGGATAATCTTTAAGGTGTTTTTGCTGTTTCTGAAATTATTCTTCGTAGTTGCGTTGGCCATTTTTGCATATCTGTTCGTGGGCGGAAAGAAGAAGTCATCATGAAGGAATAGCGCTGATGTCGGCTACCCGGAGAAGCTGGTCCGCTTTATCGAGAACCGCGATGGGCCGCGGGTGGCTTGAATGGTATAATAGGTTGTATACATGTCCCTATTGAGAAGCTCCCGACGGGGAATTCTCATCTTCTCCATGGTGCAGAGTCTGTCAGCTTGATAGGTGGTCTGCAACTCTCCTGATTCAAAATCGGTCAGAAGTTGTTTCCATACCCCTCCGCCTCCCCGATAACAATAGCGTCAGCCTGTTTGAGGGCCTCTTCCGGCCTCGCGCTGACGTGTACACCACCCAGCACCACCGGAATACCCCTCTTCCGGAACTCATCGGCAATCGCATAAGTGCTGGGAATCTCCGCCGTATAGCCGGTGATGCCCATCAGATCAAACTTCTGCTCGTAATCGACCGGGGTTACACGGGCATCATGAATAACAACCTCCCAATCCGATGGCGTGAGCGCCGCCACAGTTGGCAATCCCAACGCCACCAGGCCTGCCTTCCCAGTACAATTCACACACCACAGAAACAGGCCTCCGGGCAGCACAGGATCAGGACTGACTGAAGGGACTTGGGGCACGCAGGCCTTCGCCAATCTTGCTTGGTTGGCGCATAGACTGTACCCGGAATCCTCCCGGCGATGATTTCGCAATATTGGACCAAGGTCCAATAGACAACACCTCATCCCTGTGTAAGATTCTTAGTATCCCCTTTCAGCCATGTTACCGCCGGGATTCAAGAGCCACAAGCACCTCTGGGGAAGGATATGTTTCAGATCTTCGCAGGAAACCTCTTAGGGTGGTCCTTTTGGGGATGAAAGGAGGTGAGAGCCAACAAGGATTCGTAACGGTTCTGCTGGTAGAGAGTACAGCCGTGCCGTGAAGCAGGTACTCAACGCCGGATGCATGGTACTGAATGACAACAGAGTTAACTAACAAGAACAGAAAAGGAGTGATCGATGAGCAGAAATCATAAGGTGTGGAGGATGATCGTTCCCATCATGGCATTGATGATATTCGTCAGTGCAGGGGGCGCATCGGCGCAATGTGCGGCAAAAGTAGACAATTTTATCCTCTTTGTGGATCAGTCCGGGTCCATGTATATGACCTACGAAAAGGCCAAGGCGGTTAAAATGGCGGTCGCAAAGCAGATCCTTGCCGATATGAACGCCTTGATCCCCAATCTGGCTTATAAGGGCGGTCTGGATCTGTTCGCGCCGTTCCAGGAGCTTCAAGCGCCGGTGGTTTACAATCGCGCTGAATTGGCGGCTGCCATTAAAGCCATTAAAGACAAACAGGCGATCTTCGGCCGACAGACTCCCATGGCCCAGGGGATGCTGAGTGCCGAAGAGGCGGCGGTATTGGCCGGGTTGAAAGGAAAGACGGCAGTCATCATGTTGAGCGACGGCAAGTCCAACGTTGGTGGCGATCCGGTCCAGGCAGCGAAGGGGGCAGCTGCAGACCACCCAAATGCCGTCTTCTATGTGATTTCCTTTGCCCAGCCCGGTGTGAAAGAGACGAGGACCATCAAGGGCAGAGGCATCGATCAGGAGAAAGAGAAAAGAGGCGAAGCGATCAATCGGGCGGTCGCCCAGATTGGCGGGGGCATGTTCGTGGAGGCCTCGAGCCTTTATAAAAACAAGGCTGCGATGCAGCAGTTCGTGAACGACGTGTTCTGCGCTGCACCGAAACCGGCGGCGGTAGAGCAGAAGGTCGTGCTGCGAGGCATTAGTTTTGATGTCGATAAAGCCAACATCAAACCCGAATATCAGCCCATCCTGGATGAAGCTGCGTCCAACTTGAAAGCCAAACCGGACGTCAAGGTCGTGATTACCGGATACACGGACAACACCGGCGCGGCCGATTACAACATGGGGCTCTCCGAGCGGCGGGCCAACTCGGTAATGGAATATTTCGCCACCAAAGGTATTTCGGCGAGCCGCATGCAGGCCGTCGGTCGCGGGTTGAATGATCCCGTCGCGGACAACAACACGAAAGATGGTCGAGCCCTCAATCGCCGTGTTGAACTCAAGGTTGTGCAATAGCCTTAATTGATTGGCCCGATTGGGTCGCAGTCAGGATGGCTGCGACCCGATCGACCGACAGAGAACGCCTTCGGATACATGGATAATGGCCACACCGGAAAGGCAAGGGTTACCGTGAAAAACACAAGGATCTTGGGGGTTGTGTTGCTCGTTTTTGGTCTTCTGGGGTGGCTCATCTCCGTTGGGCAGGCAGCGGACGAGGCGCTGGCGGAGAAAAGCTTCGTGCAATTTCAGAAGGATTGGATCAAGAAACTGAATGCAGAAGGAAAGTATGGCGAGAAGAGCATGCGGATCGAGAAAGCCTCGGGGGGTGAGGCTTCCTACACGGCTACGTACGATGTTGTGAAAGAGGCAAAATCTTACGAGATCAAGAAAACCGACCAACCGGCCACTCCCTATATCGGCAAGGTGCAGTATGAAATAGTGACCTGCACGGCCCGGGGGAAAACCGCGGAAGAAGCCAAACGAGGGCCTTTTGCCTGCACACCCCGGAGCGACATCACGGAAATCTTCAGATTCACCGGCAGCAAGTGGGTCTATTGAGCAGTGTTGCCCAAGATCCCTTTGTCATCACTGCCGGCCGGGTAAAGTAATTGCAGGGCAGATTAAAGGCTTATGTCGTGTGGTACTGATTCTTATATGAGATCCTCCCCGGAGCCTGCGACATGATCGACTACCTGCGGGGAAGAAATCCCGCCTTGACTACTGGAGATGACCCATGAACATACCCTCCCAGCTTGATCAAGAACTCGAACAGCGGTTGGCTTCCCCTTTGCTGGATGTCTTGATCCGTGCCGGCCTGATCCTCGGCCTTGGCCATGCTTTGCTACCGGGTCTTCTCCCCGTTCCTGACCCTTATGGTCTGGGCGCTGATCCTGGCCGTCACGCTCTATCCGCTCCACCAATACCTGGCCGGCAAGATCGGGGGCAAACAAGGACTCGCCGCGACCCTGCTGGTCGTCGTTGGCTTCGTGCTGATCGTAACGCCGACGGCGCTGCTGATGAGTTCGCTTGGCGATTCGGTGCGTCAACTGATCAACGACGTGCAGAACAACTCGCTGCAGATTCCCGCCCCGCGTCCCGGCGTCGAGGAATGGCCGATCGTCGGCAAGAAGATCCACGACGTTTGGTCGAAGGCGCATGCGGACCTGCCGGCGCTGGTTCAGAGCATGCAGCCGAAGATTGGCGAATTGGCGAAAACGGCCTTGGGCTTTGTCGCCAGCATCGGTGGCGCCTTGTTGCAGTTCATAGCCGCCTTCATCATTGCCGGCATCATCATGGCCTTCGGGCAGTCGGGCAGTCGCAGCAGCCAGGCGATCTTCGAGCGCATCGCCGGCACCACGCGCGGCGGCGAATTTGTCAAACTGTCCACGGCGACCATTCGTGCCGTCGCCCAAGGGGTGATCGGGGTGGCCTTTATCCAGGCCATCATCGTCGGCCTGGCCTTGCTGGTCGCCGGGGTTCCGTGGGCGGGTGCGCTGGCGGTGATCGTGCTGGTCCTCGGCATCGCCCAGGTGCCGGCGCTGATCGTAACCTTGCCCGCCATCGTATACGTCTGGTCGAGCGGCGATAACAGCAATGCGGCGGCGATCGCCTACACCGCGGTGCTGTTGGTGTCAGGCATGGCGGACAACGTGCTGAAACCGCTGATGTTGGGAAGGGGGGTCGATGCGCCGATGCCGGTCATTCTGCTCGGCGCGCTGGGCGGAATGGCGACCGCTGGAATCCTGGGGATGTTCGTCGGCGCCACCCTGCTGGCGCTGGGCTACCAGATCTTCATGGGCTGGGTGGCGGCCAACCCGGAGGCCGGGCAGGCACAGGCGAGAAAGCGACGAGCAGTCGGCGAGCTGAATTGCCGGCTAATGTTTTCGAGCAACGCGCCGATCAACCGCGCTGATCCTGCTGGGTCGGGCGGACCAACATGGTGGTGGGCGACCGGGGTGGTGCACGCCCCAACATACCAAGATCCATGCCCGTCTCCAGGCGAAGGAAAGCCAAGCCGGAAGGAGGGCTGTGGGATATCGTCCCGACATCGAGGGGTCAGCCAGTGAGCATGTGATCCCATGTTTCAATTGACACAGCCCGTAGCTATGCGGGTTAAACCGGAAAGGAGAGATGTATGAAGAAGGCAGGGCTAGGTCGTTTGATGATTTGTTTTGCTGTTGCGGCCCTCATGGTGGTCGGGGTTGGTTTAAAGAATTGAGGTACATAGCTTAATTTCTCTCAGAAGAGCAGAGACGAGAGCCATGCTTAATACATTTCGCTTATACATCTTATTGTTTCTTTTTGCTGTGGGTACAGCAGGTACAGTATATGCCCAAGGATATGGAATTGGGACTCCGCTGGAAGCAAAGAAAATGGTGGAGCAGGCCATTGCGTACATCAGGGCGAATGGCGAGGAGAAGGCACTTCAGGAGTTCGACAAGCCCAACGGTAGGTTCCAGTGGCGCGATCTCTACGTATTTGCATACGACCTGAAGGGGATCGTCAAAGGCCACCCGAATCATACCCTGATCGGGCAGAATCTCTATAGTGAGCCTGACAGCAAGGGGAAGCTCTTCAGGAAAGACATCGTGGATATCGCCAATGGCCGGGGTTCCGGATGGGTCGACTACACATACATGAATCAGATGACCCAACAGGAGGAGGCCAAGATCACCTACTGCCAGAAAGAGGGAATGCTTATTGTCTGCTGCGGAGCCTACCTGCCATAGAAACCTATACGCGAACATTTCCGTCGCCCAGTCATAATTATTCGAAGATGAGGAAAGTGCCATGCAAATATTAGCGGAAATTTCATTAGCGGCATGGATGTCCCTCCTGGCACTTACCATCGTCGTCGTCATCAGTTGTCTCAACGAGGATCTCAACGTCGGGTTTCTTAGCATTGCCTTCGCCATTATCGTGGGAGGGATCTGGGTCGACATGAACGGTGCGAAGGTACTAAACTCGTTCCCCACAGGCCTCTTCATGATCCTGGTGGGTGTCACCTTCCTCTTCGCCCTGGCCAGCACCAACGGGACCATGGATAAGGTCTCGTCTTACGCGATCCGCGCTTGCGGCGGCAAGACGGCTTGGCTTCCCCTCATTATCTACATCCTTGTGTCCGTCCTGACTACCATCGGCCCGGGCAATATCGCCGCTACGGCTCTCATGGCCCCCATCGCCATGGCCATTGCAACCCGCATTGGCATGTCGGCCTTCCTGATGACGCTATTGGTCGTCGGGGCGGCCAACGGCGCGGCTTTTTCGCCCTTTGCCCCCACGGGGATCGTCTCCAACGGCATCATTGCCAAAATCGCTCCTCAACTCCCTGCCATTCAACAGGCATGGTCACTCGATGGGCTGGCCTGGAAGATCCATTTCAACTCAATTGTTTGCCAGGGGATCATCAATATCGGAGGCTTCCTACTCATGGGCGGCTGGCTCTGGATCAACAAGCAGCAGGGGCAGGCGATCGATATTGACGAACTGGCTCCAAAGCCCGAACCCTTCACATTGAAGCAGTGGTACACCATCTTCGCGATTCTCCTGCTGATCGTCTTCGTGATCGTCCCGGCCTTTCCTAGTGTGAGGGTCCTCATTCCCAAGGAATTCAGTGCCCTGATCGCTAATGTCGGCTCCGTCGCTTTCATCCTGGCCGGGATCCTCATGCTCCTCAATGCCGGAGACAGCAAGGCTGCGGTCAACACCATGCCTTGGGGTGTCATGATGATGGTCTGCGGAGTGACCGTCCTGGTGGAGGTCATGGATCGCTCGGGAGGCCTCAACGCCATGGTGAAGATGATCGGTACTATCTCCGGACCCATTACGATCACCTTCTGGCTGAGTCTCTGGACTGCAATCATCTCGGCTTACTCAAGTTCCTCGGGCGTCGTGATGCCCATGTTTCTGCCGCTGGTGCCCGGGCTTGTCAAGGAGGTGCCCGATGCGAATGTGATTGCCATGATTTCCTCGATCAACATCGGTTCCCACCTTGTCGACACCTCACCCCTGTCGACGCTGGGCGCATTGTGCATCGCCTGTGCCGGTGCGCACGAGGACAAAGCGAAGCTGTTTAAGAAACTACTGATGTGGGGACTCTCCATGTCCGTCGTCGGTGCTGTTGCCTGTCTGCTGTTCTTCGGTATTCTGGGCTGGTAATGAAGCGTTTCCGGAATGTTAACGAACCAAGGCGAGCAGGGTAGAAACTAATATCGCCTCGACACCCAATCCGGCCTCCCTGTTCACTGGAGAGAAACTTGTGTTTCCCCCCGGAGAAAAGGATGTCAGAGGGGTGCAGGGCAGAGTCTGTAGCACCAGGTTCTTTGCCATTGGCTATTCCATGGTGTAACAGCGAAGAGGCTTCGCTCCATTTGGGATCGCCGTCGGCATGCTCTTAGTATTTGAGTATCCTGAACTCCGAAAAAGCCGCCAAATGATCTTTTGCGGTGAGCTTTCACTAAGAGGATTCTAAAGAATCGTGGCAAGAAAAGCGAACCTCCTGCTGGAGGATTCCATGAACAAGAACCTTCCCATGCCTACACTGCACTGGAAGACAATCCCTCCCGGTGTGAACCCATGACTTGCGTGGGAGTGCTGTGATGAAGGTATCGAAGGTCTGGTGCCTGTCTGGTTCCCCAAAACTTATAAGAACGTGTCTATTCCCTAAAAATCTGGCCGTCCACTGTTTCAATGAACAGTAAAATGCCGCGTTTCATTTAGCGTTTTTCTCAGTTCCGAACGGAAATCCGGGTGAGCAATAGAGATGAGCGCCTCTCCGCGCTCCCTCAGGGTTTTTCCATGAAGGTTTACCGCACCAAATTCGGTAACGACCCAATGGACGTGTCCGCGTGTCGTGACAACACCTGCGCCGGGTTTGAGCTCCGGCACAATCCTGGAAAGCTTTCCCTTGGCCGCAGTGGCCGGAAGGGCAATAATCGGTTTTCCACCCCGGGACAGAGCGGCACCATGGATAAAATCCATCTGCCCGCCGATGCCCGAGTATATCTTGTGTCCCAAGGAATCAGCGCATACTTGTCCGGTTAGATCAATCTCCAAGGCCGAGTTGATCGCGACCACCTTGTCGTTCTGACGGATAATAGCCGTATCATTGGTACGATCGCATGGATGAAATTCCACCATGAGATTGTCATGGACAAAGTCGAACAGGAGTTTCGAGCCGCTGACAAAGCTCGTGGTTATCCGGTTGGGGTGGACCTTCTTAAGGCGGTTTGTGACTACTCCCGCCTTCACCAAATCCACTATGCGATCGGAGAACATCTCCGTATGGACACCCAGATCATGTTTGTTGTGAAGACGGGTGAGCACGGCATCGGGGATGTTTCCGATTCCCATCTGTAATGTGGAGCCGTCTTCAATGATGTCAGCGATAATCTCACCGATTCTGGCTTCAACGGCAGATTCATCAGATCCATGATGCTCGATCAAGGGGCGATTCGTATGAATGAATGCGTTGATCTTGTCGATGTGGACAGCCGTATTCCCGTGTGTTCTCGGCATCTGGTCGTTTATCTCTGCAATGATAATTTTTGCAGAATCGGCGGCTGCCCTGGCCGCATCCGCAGAGGTGCCCAGGGTACAGAAACCGTGACGATCCGGAGGGGATAACTGCAATATCGCTGCATCCAAGCGGATTGTACCGGAAGTGAACAGCCTTGGAATGTCAGCTAAAAATATAGGCATAAAGTCGGCCCATCCCTCCTCGACGGGTTTTCGCAGTGCCTCTCCAGTAAAAAAAGATGTAGAGAAAAAGCGCCCCTTGTGTATGGGGTCAGCATAGGGAATGTCGCCTGAGACATGCAGGTGATAGAGGGACACGTTTTCCAATTCCAGCCGTTTACACAATGCGACAATCAAAGGGGTAGGCGTGGCTGCCGCACCATGGATAAAGATCTTCATGCCGCTTTTAATTGAGGCAACGGCATCATCCGGAGATAAGGTTCTGGATTTCCAATCAGCTGCAATGCTCATGGCGCATACTCCTTTCTGCGAAAAAGAAATGAACCTGCCTTACCATAGGCTAAGAAACTATCTCAAAATTCGCTTGGCCCGCCCCCCCCGCGAAGGCCGGGGGCCAGGAAAACCCCAAGCTCATTTCCTTTCATCTGTTTGCCCGGCGGCAAGCTTACTGATGTTGACCATGAAAGCCTTTGATTCAGGTATCCACGTGTGGGGATCGCCTAGGAAAGGCGTCAGGAGATTGACGCTGTCCCCTCCGCTGCCGTCTGCGGGATACTGCCATCCAAAACACCACGGCATCCCGACCAGGTGGACCGTTGTGTCCATAATCTTGAAGGGTTTAAGACGATCGGTCACGATCGCAACGCATGAGATCCGGCCCCTGGCGGACGTCACCACCACCGTGTCGCCACTCTTGATGACTTTTTCCGCTGCCAGTTCCCTGTCCAATTCGACGAACATCTGGGGTTGCATTTCAAGGAGCCAGGGGAGGTGGCGGGTCATGACGCCGGTCTGCCAGTGTTCGCTCACCCGATACGTTGTCGCCACGTAGGGGTACCGTTCATAATCAAAGGAAAACAGAAACGTCGGGTCCTTTGCCATAGCCTGCAGTCTCGCCACAGGGAGCGTTGGATTCACCCTGTGCTTTTTGGACATCGGGTTTTCCGGGACAGGGCTTTCCAAGGGCTCGTAGTGTTCCGGGAACGGGCCATCGCCGAGATCCGAGCCGAAGATCGATCCCACGCCAAGAGGCTTCATGATAAAGGGCAGTTTTCCTTCCTTTTCATGTGCAAGCGGGGGAGCTGGGCCGTCGGGAACATCGCCCACCCATCCGGCCGGCTTCCCTGTCGCCGGGTCTGCCGGGGTCCATTTGATCACCGGACGGTTCGGGTCCCAGGGAGTCCCGTTCGGGTCGACGGAGGCGCGATTGTAAATGATCCTCCGGTTCAGGGGCCACGCCCACGCCCAATTTGGATAGAGGCCGAGGCCGGTCGGGTCCTCCTTGCCCCTGCGGGCCATCATGTTGATGACCTTCCCCTCTTGTAGGGTGTAGCTTCCACTGTAAAGCCAGTTTCCGCTCGACGTGGATCCGTCATCACGCAAGCTCACAAAGTTCGGGATCAGGTCTCCCTTTTTACCTATCAGTTTGGGGGGGCTTACGTTCTTGTCGTAGACGTCTTCAAGATAGTACCCGTTTATCTCCCTTGCGACCTGGTGAACGTCGAGGTGCTTCACTTTGCCCTGCCGGTCCTTCTCCCCGTAATCCCACGTGAGGTTGACGATTGGATCGGGGAAGGCCCCTTTTTCCTGCTGGTAGAGTTTTTTCACTCTGAAATGCAGTTCGTTCAGAATCTCTGCATCGGACATTGATTGACCTATGGGCTCAACGGCCTGGTATCGCCACTGCGCGAGACGGCTGGAATTCGAGATGCTGCCTTCTTTCTCGATTGAGGAACAGCAAGGCAGCAGAAAGACCTCCGTCTTGATCTCCTCAGGCTTCATGCCCGGTCCTCTCCAAAAAGAAGCCGTTTCGTTGTCATAGAGGTTGACATTCACCAACCACTTCAGCTTTCCGAGGGCCTCTCTCACTTTGCCCGCGCCCGCGCTCGAGCAGGCGGGGTTCATGCCCCAGGCAAAGAAACCTTCAAATTGATCCCGATACATCCTGACGAAAAGAGGGAGCCACGATGCGTTCATCCCTTCGTCCAACTTCGGGAGCCATGAATAGCCGAAATCGTTGTGCTTCGTCGCATGCTCGCCGTAGAGCGCCTTGAGGTAGCTGGTGATGTATTTTCCCCTGTTGCTCCACCAGTTGACGCTTTTCGGCTCTTTTGTGGTGGGCGTGAACTTGTCGATATAGTCCTTCAAGCTTGCCAGTGAGGCGGTCGGCGTGGGCAGGTAACCGGTGAGGATGTGGAACAGAAGTCCATGGTCCGTGGAGCCCTGGACATTGCCTTCACCCCTCAGGGCGTTCACTCCGCCCCCCGCCATCCCCATATTACCCAGGAGAAGCTGAACGATGGTAAAGGCACGGATGTTCTGCACTCCTACCGTATGTTGCGTCCAGCCCATGGCGAAACAGCCTGTAGCAGTCCTGTTCGGCTTGCCCGTCGCACCGATGGTCTTGTATACCTCTTCGATCTTCTCCTTCGGAGTACCGGTAATCTGCGAGACCTTGTCGATCGTGTAACGGGAATAATGTTTCTTCAACAATTGAAATACGCAGTGCGGATCTCTCAGGGTCGGATCTTTCCGGGGAACGCCCTTCTCGCCAAGCTGGAATGCCCAGGTCTTCCTGTCGTATTTCGAATCCTTTTCGTTGTAGCCGGAAAAGACCCCGTCGAGCTCGCCCGGCATTTTGAAGCCTGCATCGACAAGGAAGGGTGCGTCCGTATAGTTGACCACGTAGTCCTTGAAATAGAGGTTGCCATCCAGCAAGTAGTTGATCATCCCTCCGAGGAATGCGATGTCGGTGCCGGAACGGATCGGTGCGTACAGATCAGCTTCAGCTGCAGTCTGTGTAAAACGGGGATCAACGCAGACGAGCTTTGCACCACGATCCTTTGCTTTCATGATCCATTTCATCGAAATGGGATGGTTCGATGCCGGGTTTGCCCCCATGACGAGGATGACGTCGGCATTCATCAGATCGTTCCAGTGGTTCGTCATGGCGCCGCGTCCGAACGACTCTCCCAGAGCCGCTACCGTTGCGGAGTGTCAGAGTCGGGCCTGGTGCTCTACATGCACCAGACCCCAGGAGCGCACGAGCTTCTGGAGAAGGTAGCACTCTTCATTATCCAGGGCCGCGCTCCCCACATGGGCAATGCCATCAGTCCTGTTGACGACGAATTCTCTCTCCACATCGACCACAGTCTCACGAAAAAGCCCTGATTCGTCGGGCGTATCAGCCACTTTCTTTTCCCGTACCTTCGTTCTTGTAGCTGCCTTGAACGTCCTGTCACGGGTATCCTTGATCCTGCGGGCTATCTGATCCAGGGCCCAATCCCACTCCACGTCCTTCCATGCAGTGGCTCCCGGCGCCCGATAGAGGGGCCTCCGCAGTCGACTCTCGTTGTTGACTATCTGTAAGAGAGACCCGCCTTTTGAGCAGAGCGAACCTTCGCTGATCGGGTGTTCGGGGTCACCCTCGGTATTGACCACCTTTCCGTCTATGGTGTGTACGAGGATGCCGCACCCGACCGAACAGTAACAGCAGATTGTCGGCGTCTCCTTCGCTCCCTTTATTCGCAGTTCCCGGGCATACGCCTCTACCGGAGACAGGTCGAATCCCAGCCCGCCCATAATGGATGTTCCGGCCGCTGCCCCCGAAAGCTTGAGAAATGTTCTTCGGCTGATCTTCATGCCAGTTGTCCTCCCTCCCATACGGTTCGGAAACACGATCCCATCACAAATTCACAGGATTTTGTCATTTCATCGTCACCTTTCGTAGACGATATGTTGCGGAGAGGTTCTGCTGCCCAAAGTTCAAGATGGTATGCAAACCTCTAATTTTGTGGGTTTATCATGGCGTGCCTTCCTTTTGCTCGGGAGATCATACGTGGCCCAGGGCGGGCGTGGATTCCGACTTATCATGCAGTGCAGCCGTTCAGTGCCACCAAACCGCTGCACTGCTGATAGATCCGCGATCAATATCCCGGGGGGGCATTGACGACTACGTAGGTGACATCCCCGCCTGAATACGTGGGCTGATACCAGGTTGAGCCGCCCTCTCGTCCCTTCTGCTCGGCTATCCTGCCTGTTTTCGCTTCTGTCCGCCCTGCCTCGTTTCTCTCCTCCGCAGGCGGTTCCCGCAGGACTTTCTACTGCTCGAACTTCGGGCTGATGAGATTCTCGAAGGAAAAGACCTCGTCCCATTTCTCCTGGGTCAGCAGCTTGCGTTCCTTGACCACGATGTCGTGCAGCGATTTTCCGGTTTCGTAGCCCTCACGTGCGAGCTCCGCGCATTGCTTGTAGCCGAGGGAGGGCTTCAGCACCGTCACGATGCCAAGCGCATTGAGCACCATGTCGCGCGTCCGTTCCGCGTTGGCGGTGATGCCCTCGATGCAGTTGACCCGCAGGCTTTCGACCGCGCGCTCCATCGTCGTAATCGAGGAGAACAAGGCGAAAGTGATCACGGGCTCCATTACATTGAGCTGCAGCTGTCCGGCGGAAGCGGCCAGGGTCACCGTGAGGTCGAGCCCGATCACCAGGAACCCCGTCTGGTTCACCACCTCCGGAATGACCGGGTTGACCTTACCCGGCATGATTGACGAACCGGGCTGCATCTGCGGCAGGTTGATCTCGTTGAAACCGCAGCGCGGACCTGAGGCAAGCATGCGGAGGTCATTGCAGATCTTGGTGAGTTTGGCCGAAGTGTGCTTGAGCACACCGGACAGCAGCACATAGTCGCCCGTATCCGACGTCGCCTCGATCAGATCGTGGGCCAGGGTGAATTTGATGCCGGTGAGTTCGGAGAGGTATTTCACCGCGAGCTCGGGGTAGCCGGGTGCGGCGGTCACCGTCGTGCCGATCGCGGTGGCGCCAAGGTTGATGCCTTGCAGGAGCTGCCGGACCTCGGCGATTCGCTGCACCTCCTCGCCTATCGTCGTGCCCCAGCCGTCGAACTCCTGACCGAGCGACATGGGGACGGCGTCCTGGAGGTGGGTGCGTCCCATCTTCAGGACATTCTTGAACTCCTTGCCCTTGGCGAAGAAAGCATCCCGGAGCCGGCGCAGCTCTTCCATGTAACTTTCCAGCCGCAGGATCAGACCGAGGTGGAAGGCCGTCGGGTAGACGTCGTTCGTGGACTGCCCGAAGTTCACATGGTCGTTCGGATTGACGTACTGGTACTCGCCCTTTTTGTGGCCGAGGCTCTCGAGCGCGAGATTTGCAATTACTTCGTTCGCGTTCATGTGCGCCGAGGTGCCCGCCCCACCCTGGATGAAGTCGGTAATGAACTGATCGAGCATCTCGCCCGCGATCAGCCGGTCGCAGGCTCCGACAATCGCGTCGGCAATCTTTGCATCGAGCACTCCGAGGTCACGGTTTGCCAGTGCAGCGGCCTTCTTCACGTAGCCGAACGCCTTGACGAAATTGGGCTCCCTGGACAGCGGCATGTTGGTGATGTGAAAGTTCTCCTTGCCCCTTAGCGTCTGGACACCGTAGTAGGCTTCGTCCGGAATCTGTTTCTCACCCAGGAAATCCTTCTCAATTCTGTAACCCATGGTTTCCTCCTTTAGTGTGGTTACACGTTATGCTCTCACTATTTCCCTCTACCTAATTCTAGAAGGGTCGGGACGTTAAAGGATAATGCCGGCAAAGACATAGCCAAGAATAACAGCAAAGACGATGGTCAGCACTCCAGGGATCAGGAACGGGTGATCAAAAACGTATTTGCCGATCTGGGTCGAACCGGTATCGTCGAATTCGACTGCTGCCAGCAGCGTGGGATAGGTGGGGAGAACAAAAAGGGCGCTCACGCAAGGAAACGCTGCTATGGCCGCTACCGGACCCACTCCCAACGCCAGGGCAACGGGCATGAGGGCCTTGGTGGTGGCCGCCTGGGAATAGAGGAGCATGGCGGCGAAGAAGAGGACAACCGCAAGCATCCATGGCTTGGAGGCCAGCAACTCTCCCGCCAAGATATTGATGTCCTTGAGGTGCGCCGAGACGAATGTGGTCCCGAGCCAGGCGACACCCAAAACGCAAATGCAGGCGCTCATGCCCGATTTGAACGTGGCTGCATTCACGATGTTGTTGGTCTTGACTTTACACAGCAACGCAATAAGAGAGGCAGCGGCAAGCATAAACGTGATGATGGCATGATCCCGGGCCATAATAGGTTTCTTGATCAGGCCCACGGTCGGGCTGATGGCCGTGGCGTAAAATACCACACAGATGATGGCGATACCGAAAATGAGAACCGAAAGTTTCGCTCCGGGGGGAAGGGCCTTGTGTTCGGCAGATTCAGAGGGTTGCTTGACAAGACCTTTGGCGAGGCGTTCCTGATACACAGGATCATCCTTCAGTTCTTTACCCATGAAATTGGTGACGATTGCCCCAAGCATGGACGCAATGAAGGTACTGGGAATGGCGATGAGCAGGAGTTTGACATAATCGACCCCAAATGGTTCCAGCGCGGATGCAAAGAAGACAACCGCTGCGGATATGGGGGAAGCGGTAATGGCAATCTGCGACGAAACCGTTGCAATAGCGAGCGGCCGTGATGGACGTATGCCCTCCTTTTTGGCAACCTCGGCAATAACGGGCAAGGCGAGAAAGGAGGTATGGCCGGTGCCGGCAAATACGGTCATCACGTAGGTGACTGCCGGCGCCAGGAAGGTGATGTATTTGGGGTTCCCTCTCAAGATCTTTTCAGCGACTTGCACGAGGTAGTCCAGGCCGCCTGCCTCCTGCATGGCGGCGATAGCCGCTATCACTCCCATGATGATGAGGATGACATCGAACGGAATGTCGCCCGGTTTCAAGCCGAATACAACACTCAGAACAAGCACTCCGAAACCGCCGGCATATCCTATCCCAATACTGCCGAGCCTCGCTCCGAACCAAATAAAAAATAGAACAACCAGCAGCTCAGCTATCCACATAGTCTCTCTCCTTCAAGGAATACGGGTGACTGAAAATATGGTGTCACGGGAGCTTGTAGGTACCGCTCACATCCTTTGAAAAGCCACTTATTCCGGTTTTTCCGGTCTCGTTGTTCACTTGGTCAAATGAGATCATGGACCAGGTGAAGCGAAGCGTGCCGGTTATGCCTTTGGCTGCGCCAGTACCGCCAATAATGCTTGCGGTGATGCTGCTTCCCTTTTCCAGCCGCGCCCCTTTCATGGTCAGATAAACTTCGTCCCCATGCAAACTCCGCCATACGCAACGGATATCACTGCCCGTTTCCGAGTCTGCAAGGCCGATGCACTCGGACCAGTAATTGCTTTCCTTGCCGATTTTATGAGTGAGATTGACGTCACCGGAAAGCCTGAAGAGCGCTGTTTCCCTCTCGCTCCCCAAAGCGAGCACCTCCTTGGAGCCATTGGCGACCCAGGTACCGGTAAAGGTGCCGTCTTCCGCGGCCAGAAGCGGTGAAACCATGCTTTCCGATGCAGCCAGGCACCAGAAGAACAAAACGAGCAGAATGCATAGTCTTCTTGTTTCACTTCCCATCTGAACACCTCTTTATGGCAGTGTTGAAGAGTTGTATTGTGTATTTGCCTGATCGAGAGCGGTAAAGAGCTCCGTTTTCGTGCAGGCCTCCGTCGTCCGCGCTACCGGGGCAAGGAGATCGCCCCCTAAACAGAAATGCGACCGTAAATATGTACCTTGGAAAAGCTCTTTCTTTGTGCGTAAGGAGTATCGAACGTTTTTGGGGAAAAAGATATTGGACCTTAGTCCAATAACAAGGGGTCATCTAGGGGAGGATTCGATGCCCAATTTATCCGCGAACCCAACGAGGTCCACGACGGAGTATGCGCCCATTTTGGGCATGACGCATGCCCGGTGAACCTTGACGGTCTTTTCGGCAGTCCCGAGCGAGGGCATTCACCGACCTTGCTTTTTTCAGGCCTATCAAGTAGGAAATTGGTAAAGCCCCTGCCGTCCCAAAGGCAGTCCCGAGGCGCTCAGGCCCTAAGAGGCTGTCCATAATTAAGCGGCAGTTATTGCAGTTTTTTTCAAACCACCAAGGACACGAGGAGTACGAAGAAATCACTTCGTGTCCTTCGTGCTCTTCATGGTAAAATAATAATTTATCTTTGGACTACTCCTAAAGGGCAACACCCTTGCTGCACGGTGCCTGGCCTTTATCATGGCACAGTCGGGTCTGATCGCCGGGCTACTGATAAACAGGCGCCGCAGGAGGTCCGCCGAGGAGTCCCTGCGGCAGAAGACGGAGGAACTGGCTCAGTTCTTCAATGTCTCCCTCGACTTGTTGTGCATTGCGAACACCAAAGGTTGTTTTTTGCTTTTGAACCCGGTCTGGGAAAAGGTCCTCGGCTACACGCGCGAAGAGCTCATGGCGAGGCCGTTTCTTGATTTCGTGCACCCGGACGATTTGGAGCCAACTCTTGAGGCTCTTTCCATTCAGGCCTCCCAGCAGGAAGTGATCCATTTTGAAAACCGCTATCGCTCCAAGGACGGTTCGTATCGCTGGTTGGAATGGACTTCAGCCCCGGCCGGAAACCTGATCTATGCGGCTGCACGCGATCTCACCGAACGGTTGAAGGCCGAGGCCGAGGATCAGCAGCGCAGGGAAGAGCTTGCCCACGTGACCCGCATTGCCATGATGGGCGAATTGACCACGTCCTTGGCCCATGAGATCAGCCAGCCACTGACGGGTATTATGAGCAACGCCCAGGCAGCCCAGCGATTTCTCTCGCAAGCCCCGCCGGATATCGGTGAAGTCCGGCAGATCCTGGGTGACATCATTCAGGACGATAAGAGGGCAAGCGAGGTGGTTCGCAAAGTGCGGGCTCTGGTGAAGAAGGAGAAGCCCCGTCAGGAACCTTTGGACCTGAACGAAATGATTCAACAAGTCGTCGATCTCATTCGAGGCGATTCACTTCTCCAAGGTTTGTCCATCGGGACGGATTTGAGCTCGGAGCTGGCAACAGTCCATGGGGACGGCATCCAGCTGCAACAGGTCATCCTAAACCTGATTCTGAACGGGGCCGCTGCCATGAGGAGCGCTCCCTTGGCTCAGCGGAAAATCATCGTGAGAACCGCAATGGCTGACAATCTGACCGTGAAGGCGTCGGTGACGGATTTCGGAGCCGGCATCGACGAAAACAACATTGAGCGCCTTTTCGAGCCCTTTTACACCACTAAACCCGATGGTTTGGGCATGGGGCTTTCCATCAGTCGCACGATCATCAAAACCCATGGAGGAACCTTGGAGGCTTCGAACAACAGGGAAGGCGGCGCCAGCTTTGCCTTCACGCTGCCTACCCACCAGGGTGATCGGTCGTAACCGAGGGAAAGCGCCTCGTGGAACACGTGAGCCACCAATTTTTCTCCCGTCATGGCGTCTATTGGACCAAGGTCCAATAGACGCCACGCTACCCCGATGATAACATAACTTATCTGAGACGCATCCCTTCGTTGTCATGTTCTGGTTGCGAGGTCGGGTGAAAGCGGCCTGCCCTCAAATAGCGCGTTCTGATCACTCCATTTCGACCTCCTTGTCGTCGTCATCCAAGAGCAAAGATCCCTGCTCAAGAATTTGCGGGAGCACATTGGGACTTGGAGGTGTATGTTATGGAACAAGGAATGGGGCAACCTGTAGCTCTCATCCGCGAACGGCTGAAGACCCCGCGCGCCGCTGCAGTGGCAGGGATTCTCTTTTCGGTATTGCTTAGCACCACCCTGGTCCTCCTCCACATTTCTGTCCCAGCCGCCTCTCAAGAAACACGGGCGTGGCTTGCGGGTGGTCAGGATACCGTGGTGCTGGCGCTGAACCTGGTGCCGTTCGCCGGCATTGCCTTCTTGTGGTTCATCGGCGTGGTGCGCGACCGGCTGGGCGCTTACGAGGACCGCTTTTTTGCCACCGTCTTCTTGGGCAGCGGGCTTTTGTTCCTCGCCATGTTCTTTGCTGCGGCCGCGGTGGCAGGGGCTACACTCATTGCGCTCAAAGCGGCGCCGAACCCGATGGTCGAATCCGGCACATACGGGTTTGGCCGCGCCATTGCCTCCCAGATCATGAATGTCTATGCGCTCAAGATGGCTGGCGTATTTATGATCTCGACTGCCACTGTGGGCCTGCGTACACGCATCCTGCCGCGCTGGATAGCGCTCCTCGGCTATGCTCTGGCACTTCTGCTCCTGGTGAGCAGCCAATTTGCTGACTGGTTGGGCCTTGCTTTTCCGCTGTGGGTGTTCGCTTTGAGCGCATACATCCTGGCTGAAAATCTGCGTGAGCCGAGTGCGCGCATGACGACCACCCAGATGTAGTGTCCATCTGGAAAGGCACTGTTTCTGTCCTCTGGTGTAGGGGCGGGCTTTACGCCCGCCCGAAAGCATTCTGTAATTCGTGTCTTATCTCGGGAGGGGATAAACCCCTCCTCTACGAATGATTTCGGAGATTAAGAGTCTTCGGATGAGCACTGGAAGAGAGAATTCAAGAGATTATGAAAAAAGGCAGAAACTTGATCGCAAAAGTTGGTCAAAAGAAATCGTAAACCCCGGTCACAACTGCCGGAAAAAGAAAAGCTAAGGAGTCGTCCAAAAACAAGTGATCTTTTCACCACGAAGAGCACGAAGCACACGAAGGGATTTTTTCGTGCTCTTCGTGGTCCTTCGTGGTTTGAAAAAGGCTGAAATAAGTGCCAGTTAATTTTGGACAGCCACTAAGCAGGCAAAGCAAGTCGAGATCATGGGCGCAGTCTAGAAGGGAATGGGAGGTAACGAAAAATGGCGACTAAAATTGTGGATGTCACCGAACAGAAGCGCCTCAACGACGCGCGTGACGCCGGAATCCCCTGGAAAAAATGGGGCCCCTACCTGAGCGAGCGGCAGTGGGGCACGGTCCGCGAGGACTACAGCGAGGACGGCAACGCCTGGGACTATTTCTCCCATGACCAGTCGCGCTCACGGGCTTACCGCTGGGGTGAGGACGGGATGGGGGGGATCTGCGATGACAAGCAGCAGCTCTGCTTCGCCCTGGCGCTGTGGAACGAGCGCGACCCCATCCTGAAGGAGCGGTTGTACGGGCTCACCAACAGCGAGGCGAACCATGGGGAGGACGTGAAGGAGTACTACTTCTACCTCGACAGCACGCCCACGCACTCGTACATGAAGTATCTGTACAAGTATCCGCAGCGGGAGTTTCCCTACCGCGACCTGGTCGAGACGAACCGGCGACGGTCGCGGGAGGAGTTCGAGTACGAGCTGCTCGATACGGGGGTGTTTGACGACGACCGCTATTTCGACGTGTTCGTGGAATACGCCAAGCAAGACCCGGAAGACGTGCTCATCCGGGTCACCGTGCACAATCGCGGCCCGGAAGCGGCCCGGCTTCGTCTGTTGCCGACGCTCTGGTTCCGCAACACCTGGTCCTGGGGTGAGGACGATCGCAAGCCATCCCTCCGTGAGGTGGCACCGGGTACCATTCAAGCCTCCCACCATGAACTGGGCGAGTACCGGCTGACCTGCGATGGAAGCCCGGAGTTGCTGTTCACCGAGAATGAGAGCAATACACAGCGTCTCTGGGGTCAGCCCGGCGCTTCTCCCTACGTCAAGGACGCTTTTCACACGTACATTATCGAGGGAAAGGGCGAAGCGGTGAACCCCGCCAGGGCGGGGACCAAAGCCGCGGCCCACTACGTCCTCGACGTGCCCGGCGGCGGCAGCGAGACGGTCCGCCTGCGGCTCGCAGCCGCCCCGGCGAAAGATGCCTTCAACGGCTTCGAGAAGGTCTTCAAGAGCCGGATCGGAGACGCGGACGAATTCTACCGGAGGATCACGCCGAAAGCTCTCAGCGAAGACGAGCGCCGGGTGCACCGCCAGGCGCTGGCCGGGATGCTCTGGAGCAAACAGTACTACTACTTCGACCTGGAGCAGTGGCTGATCGAGCACAAGAGCCATCCGCTGCTCGACGCAAATCCGCGCGGCATGCGGAACACGGAATGGTTCCACATGCTGAACGCCGACATCATCTCCATGCCCGACAAGTGGGAATATCCGTGGTATGCGGCCTGGGACCTGGCCTTCCACACGACCGCCCTGGCCCTGGTGGATTTCGACTTTGCCAAGGAGCAGCTCCTGCTGATGCTGCGCAATCTCTATTTCCACCCCAACGGCCAGATTCCCGCCTACGAGTGGAACTTCGGCGACGTGAATCCCCCGGTGCACGCCTGGGCGACGGTCTACCTGTTCAAAATGGAGCAGACGCTGGGCCGGGCGGACCTGCGTTTCCTGGAGCGGGCCTTTCAGGGGTTGATGCTCAACTTCAACTGGTGGGTGAACCGGAAGGACCCTGCCGGACGCAACGTCTTCGCCGGCGGCTTTCTGGGGCTGGACAACATCGGCGTTTTCGACCGGAGCGCGCAACTCCCGACGGGCGGGTCGCTGGAGCAGGCGGACGGCACCGCCTGGATGGCGTTCTACTGCCAGTGCATGCTGGAGATAGCCCTGATTCTGACCGAATACGACCCGATCTACGAGGAGGTCGCCTTCAAGTTCATCCAGCATTTCATTTGGATTTCCTACGCCATGGACCGCATCGGTGAGAATCACGACGAGATGTGGGACGAAGAGGACGGCTTCTTCTACGATCTGCTGCGCCTGCCGGACGGCCAGGCCATGCGGTTGAAAGTGCGGTCGCTGGTGGGACTGCTGCCGCTCTGCGCATCCAGCGTGTTCGATGGAGATTACTTGACGCGCTATCCGAAAATGGCGGAGATGATCGCCCTGTTCCGCAAACGCCATCCCGAGGTGATTTCCCACGTGGCCCCAACCGACGAGGGTTTTATCGGATATAAAAATCGCCGGCTCATGTCGATCCTCAACAAGAAAAAGCTGACGCGGGTGCTCGGGTACCTGCTCGACGAGAACGAGTTTCTGGGGCCGCACGGGATCCGCTCCCTCTCGCGGGTCCACCTGGAGCATCCGTTCACGTTCTGGGTGGGTCATGAGGAGTATAAGGTGCAGTATCTGCCGGGCGAATCCAATACAGGGATGTTCGGCGGGAACTCCAACTGGCGGGGTCCGGTCTGGATGCCGGTCAATGTGCTGATCCTCCGGGCGCTCTTGAACCTGTACCATTTTTACGGCGACGAATTCAAGGTCGAGTGTCCGACCGGTTCCGGCCAAACCATGACGCTGTTCGAGGTGGCCCAGGAGATTTCCCGCCGGCTGGCGGGCACCTTCCTGCGCGATGCCCATGGACGAAGGCCGGTATACGGGGGGACGGCCAAGTTCCAGGACGACCCGCACTGGCGTGACCTGATCCTCTTCTATGAGTATTTCCACGGTGACAACGGGGCCGGGCTCGGGGCCAGCCACCAGACGGGGTGGACCGGCCTGATCGCCCTCATCCTGGACGTTTTCGGGCGTCTCGACGCCAAAACCACGCTTGAAACTCCACGCCACAAAACTGCAAGTCGACTCGTCAGGGAGCAGGTGGGCGGGGAACAGACGGGGAGTAAGTAAGAAGGAGGTGCAACATGAAATCCTGGCCAAAGTATCCACTGATTTATGAAATCAACACCTGGGTCTGGCTCCGGGAGTTGGGCCAAAAATACCGGCGCCCCCTCACCCTGGCTACCGTTCCATCGGAGGAATGGGACGCAATGGGCTCTTTTGGCTTCGATGCCGTATGGTTCATGGGCGTTTGGGAACGAAGCCCGGCAGGCGTTCGGATTTCCATGACCAACCCGGGCCTTTTAACTGATTTCCGCCGGGCGCTTCCCGATTTTACGGAAGGGGACAATGTCGGCTCTCCCTATTGCGTGCGCCGTTACATCGTCGATGCGGAACTCGGCGGCAGGAAGGGCCTCGCTTCTGCCCGTGAGCAGCTTGCCAAGAGGGGCATGCGGCTGGTCCTGGATTACGTCCCCAACCACGTGGCACCCGACCACCCATGGGCGTTCGAACACCCCGAATACTTCATTCAAGGTTCGCTGGGGGATCTGGAGAGAGAACCTGCCGCCTTTCTTCAAGTGGGCGAGAAGACCATCGCCTGCGGCAAAGACCCGTATTTCCCTGCCTGGCCCGACGTATTGCAGCTCAATGCCTTCAATCCCGGCCTGCGCCAGGCGGCCATCGAGACCGTCACGGAGATCGCTTCCCAGTGCGACGGCATGCGGTGCGACATGGCCATGCTCCTCATGAATCCGATCTTCGAGCGGACCTGGGGGGAGCGGGCGGGGTCCAGGTACGCAGTGGAATACTGGCCGGAGCTCATCGGGGCGGTGAAAGGAGAGCATCCTCAAGTGAAATTCATCGCCGAGGCGTACTGGGATCTCGAATGGGAACTGCAGCAGCAGGGATTCGACTACTGCTACGACAAGCGGCTCTACGACCGTCTGGAGCACGACCCGGCGGAGACCGTGCGGCTCCATCTTTGTGCCGACTTCGCCTATCAGGAGAAGCTCGTGCGGTTTATCGAGAACCACGATGAGCCGCGGGCTGCCATAACCTTTTACCCCCCGAAGCATCTGGCTGCAGCCTTGATGGTGGCGACCCTGCCCGGCGCGAGGCTCATGCATGAAGGGGAATTTGAAGGGCGCAGGGTAAGGCTGCCCGTGTTCCTGAGCAGGCGCCCCGAAGAGCCCGTCAATGAAGAGCTTCAGGCCTTTTACCGGAAGCTGCTCGGGGCGATCAACACGGATGCGTTCCGTGAAGGGGAGTGGCGCCTTTGCGAGCGCGAAGGGTGGCCGGACAATCAGAGCCATCTCAACCTGGTGGCCTGGTGCTGGCGTCATGGCGAAGAGCGCTACCTGATCGTCGTCAACCTCTCGGGCTATCACTCCCAGGGATTGGTGCGGGTCCCCTGGCATGAAGTGGGCGGGCATTTATGGCGGCTCGACGATATGCTTTCCGGGGAAGAGTTCGAACGGGACGGAAGCGAAATGCTCGACCGGGGGCTTTATGTTGACCTGGGTCCCTGGCAATGCCATTTTGTGAAGGTGACGAAGAAGTGAGTGCGGGTTGGGTTGAGTGACAACTACTGAAGCCTTGGCCATTTCCGTGGAAACCGCCAAGAAGAAATAGATTTTCTTGGGTTTTCCGAATGTTGCGAGCAGTTCGAGGTCATGGCGGGGAGGATGCAAGGCCCAGTTTGTCCGCGAACCGAACGAGGTCTGCGACGGATTGCGCCCCCATTTTGGCCATGACTCGGGCCCGGTGAACCTTGATGGTCTTTTCGACGGTCCCGAGTTGAAAGGCGATCTGTTTGTTCAGCATGCCGGTGACAACCAGCCGGAACACCTCGTATTCGCGGGGAGTGAGCGTCTCCAGGCGCTCGCTGAGTTGCTTCAGCTGCTCCTGATCCTGTTTTGCCCGGCGGTCGTTTTCGAGGGCGCGGGAGATTGCCTCAAGAAGGTCCTCGTCGCTGAAAGGCTTCTGGAGGAAGTCGACGGCTCCCGCCTTCATGGCTTTGACGCTCTCGGGAACCGTTCCGTACCCGGTGATGAAGACGATGGGAACCGAAATCTCTTGGTTAACCAGATGCTCCTGCAATTCGAGACCATTCAGACCTGGCATGTTGATATCGAGGACAAGACATGCCGGGGTCTCCAGTCTTTTGCCATTGAGGAACTCCAGGGCGGAAGTGAAGGTCCGGGCTTCGTGACCTGAGGAACGCATCAGGCGCTCCAGGGCTTTCCTCACCGAGGGATCGTCATCGACCACGTACACCACCGGTTTTTCTCCCGTCATGACCGAGCCTCACCCTCTATCCAATTTCCCAAATGTGTTGCCAACGAAAACTCCCCCGTCTTCTCGTTGCTTTCGTCCAACGCCCTGCTCCCCTGAAGGAACTTCGAAAGCTTACTGCATTAATAACACAGGTTTTCCGTGTTTTTCCACAGAATGAAGAGACGATAATCCTCTGCCGTGATGCCCAGGGGGTCCCACCGATTCGTCTCCCTAATGCCGCCCCCGCGCCCCTTGCGCTAGTTGGTGACCATGCCCCGGACGTTGGTTGCCGGCGCCATTGGACCAAGGTCCAATAGACACCTCATCACCCCCGGTGGTACACGCTATTCACTGAAGCGCATGCTGAATCTCAGCACTTGATAACGGTATCCGAACAACCTGAGCTGTTTGTTTCTACCCCAGACAAGGAGGACAATGCGAACAGGAGGAAGGTAGCGGATAGACGGATGGTTTTGGTCTCAATGGTGGGGCTTTTGTCCCCGGCTGATGTATCCGTGCCGGGCAGGTCTTGAAAGGGAGGAAAGACATGATGGTTCAAAGGAGAAGCAGACAGAGTATCAAGGTCGGGAGCCTTATCCTCCTTGCCCTGAGCTTCATGATCCTTGGACTCTTCACGGAGAGCTGGGCCGAAGATGAAGCCAACCTCGAGCTGCCCCCGCCGGCCACGGTGGAGGAAACGGTCAGTCCCTTGGATATGTCCTTCTATGAGTGGGCGGAGCGTCGTCCTATAACGAGCTGGTTGAAAGACAAGCTCAAGGACATGCCGCCGTTCATCCGTGATACAAAACTCACACTCCAGCTGCGCACCTATTACTTTTTTCAGGAAGACCTCGATCGCTCCTACAAAGAAGCCTGGGCCGCAGGGGGCTGGCTGGAGTACCAGTCCGGCTGGTTGTGTGACCTGCTTGGGGTCGGTGCCACCGTCTACACCTCCCAGCCCCTCTACGCCCCGGATGGCCGGGACGGCACCAAGCTCCTGGCACCCCGTCAGGAGGGTTACACCGTGCTCGGCCAACTCTACGGCAAGATCAAGTTATTTGATCGCAATGAGGTTCGCTTTTTTCGCCAATCCTACGATACTCCATACATGAACAGGTATGACAGTCGCATGACGCCCAACACCTTCGAGGGATATTCCGTGCACGGGGCGTTTGGCGACGGGAAGACCGGGCCGGGATTCCAGTACGGTGCCGGCTACGTTCCCAAGATCAAGCAACGGGATAGCGATGAGTTCGTCTACATGTCGGAGGCTGCTGGAGCGAAGGTCGAGCGGGGGACGGTGACGGGCGGTGGTCGTTTCACCTATGGCACTTCTTCCATCGGTGCCATCGAATACTACACCCCTGATATTCTCAATATCTTTTACGCGGAAGCCAAGCATGTGTGGAAGGTGACGGAGGACCTGGGGCTCTATTTTGGGACGCAGTTCTCTCATCAGCAGAGTCTTGGCGATAAGCTCCTCACGGGAGACTCCTTTTACACCCATCAAGTGGGTTTTCTGGGAGAGGTGGGCTATCGGAACGGCATTCTGAGTTTTGCCTATACGAAGGCCGGCGACGGCGCCGACCTCCGCAGTCCCTGGAGTTCCTATCCGGGCTACACCAGTGTCCAGATCAGAGACTTCAATCGGGCGGGTGAACAGGCGTTTCTGGTAAAAGCATCCTATGATTGGAAACGGTTTCTGCCGGGAGTCTCGACTTATGTATTATACACCATCGGGGATGGCCGAAAAGACCCGCTTTCCGGGCGGGGCCTCGCCGATGAGCGCGAGCTCGATGCGGATGTCCAATACCGGTTCACCAAGGGCTTCTGGGATGGGTTCTGGCTGCGGCTGCGATACGCCAACCTGTGGGAGGAAGGAGGTCGGACTGTCCAGCAGGTTCGAGTCACCCTCAATTTTCCTATTTCCTTGCTCTAGTCGTGATCAGAATTTTAAAGAGAAGGCTGAATGCAGGATGAAAAGATCCACCGTAGACAACTGTCGGGCAGACCGCACTGCCGGTGTCCTTTGCCAGCCCGCCAGGCGAAGTTTCTAACCTTGCTGCTGGGTGTCTGCCTGGTTGCTTTTGGCCTCGGGTGTGAAGAAAAGAAACAGGCTCCGGTGGCGGCTCAGCCTCCCGACGTGGAAGTGGTACAGGTGATCCAACAGGATGTGCCGGTCTTTGCCGAGTGGATCGGCACCACCGATGGCCTGGTGAACGCGAAGATCCGTGCTCAGGTCAGCGGATATCTACTGAAGCAGGACGATAAGGACTCATCCATAAATGTACTAGAGCATATATATTTTATGCAGGAACAGTTCTGGGGTGAATGGCGTAATTACTGTGCCAAAGATTGCCCTGACAGGAGATCGGTGGGAAAAGAGCTGCATGAACTGGCCCGAAGCGTGCGGCTCTCTTGTGCGGCCATATTTCTCCCTGCCCCTTCTTTACCCGGTCATTTTGGCTCCCTTTCTCCCTGGTCTTAGTATATCTATCGCAGAAACAAGTGCATATTCTTACTGTGGCATAGAGTTCGTGCCGAAATCTCCTTTGCCGGCGGGGACGTGACCATCCATGAATAGCAGGGCGTGAGTCCATGAACAATGATTTTGGCAAAGGTGTGCCCAAAGAGAAAAATGGGGCCCAGGCAAAAGCGACGGCCGAGCACCAGGAGATGATTCCATGTGGCAGCCAGCCCGAGCCTGTTGGCGGGAAGGGGCGGGCAGAATCGGAACTTCTCGAACAGCTCTATCGCAGGTATGCCAAGGGTGGCACGCGAATCGCCAGGATACGCGGCACGGCCTATTTCTATTTGAAGAAATACAGCTGGATCTGGGTGACGGAATTCAGCTATTTTATAAAGAGATTTCTGGATGTGTTCGTCTCTGCCATCATGCTCGTCCTACTCGCCCCG
The DNA here is from genome assembly GCA_963783775.1 of uncultured delta proteobacterium. Classification (GTDB taxonomy): domain Bacteria; phylum Desulfobacterota; class Syntrophobacteria; order Syntrophobacterales; family Syntrophobacteraceae; genus JADGQM01. Next base: position 199,016 of record CAWAOR010000005.1, read on the forward strand.
CTCTTCCTGATTATCGCGCTGGCCATAACCACCGATAACCCCGGACCCATATTCTACAAACAAATTCGGGTTGGCAAATGGGGCAGACTTTTCACGATCTGCAAGTTCCGCTCCATGATCACGGGTGCCGACAAGATAAAGGATCAACTCCTTGACCAGAATGAATCGGGCGGGGTCATTTTCAAGATGAAGCATGATCCTCGAGTTACACGGGTTGGCCGCATCATTCGAAAGCTATCTCTGGATGAACTGCCGCAACTCTGGAATGTGCTCAAGGGTGATATGTCCCTGGTAGGGCCACGCCCCCCCGTTCCCAAAGAAGTGGCCGAATATGAGTACACAGACCGGCAACGCCTGGATGCGATTCCTGGAATCACCTGCATCTGGCAGGTGAGTGGGCGCAGTGAAATTGATTTTGAAGGGCAGGTTCGGTTGGATGTCCAGTATATCGAAAACCAGTCCTTCTGGGGGGACATCAAAATCCTGTTGAAGACTATCCCGGCGGTGCTGCTTGGTAAAGGTGCCTACTGATGATTTCTGAAACCGTTGCTATCCTTGGCACCCCAGTCGATAATTCGACCATGGATGAGACTGTCGCCCGGTTATTCGCCATCGAGGAAGTCGGTCGAGAAATCCTCAGGCGTGTTGACCAGGCCAGGCCGGATCTATGGAAAATGCAGGAGCCTGTATGAAGGCGGTGATACTCCCCACTGCCAAAACAGACGATCTGGCACCTTTGACGTCCTGGCTCCCGGAGTTCTTGCTTCCAGTCGCCAACAAGCCCATCGTGGAGCATCTCATCGAGCTCCTGGCAAGGCACGGGATCAAGGACATGCTGCTGGTCCTGAAACACATGCCCTTCGAAACGGAGGAGTATTTCGGCGATGGCTCCCGCTGGGGTGTGCGCCTCTCCTATTCACTGCTGGGCACTTATCGCGGGCTCGCCGACACCCTGGGGCACCTCGACGTGTCCAAGCTGGAGGATCCTTTTCTCTGTTTACCGGCAGACATCGTTACTGACCTCGACATTTCCGACTTCGTCAGGTCGCGATGCCAAGGGCGAGGGGATGTCTGCCTGGCGCAAGGGTTGGCCTCCGACAGTGATTCCGGATTTCAAGCTGCGACGGTTGAAGATTTGTCTCAACTCGATGGCAGTCCACTCATTATGACCTGGCAAACCTTCGCGCTGATGAAGGGGGTTGCATCGCTTCCCGATCCCCAGGTGATTTCCGGGGCTCCACAGGAGAGAACCTTATCGGTGAAGGTGTGCGAGGTCCGCGGCAGCCTGGAACGCATCCAGACTCCTGTCGAACTTCTCAGAGTAAACCGACGCGTCCTTGAGGGCTATTTTCATAACATGATCATCCCTGCAAAGACGGTGAAACAGGGGATATGGGTGGGCAGGCATTGCCAGATTCACCCCAGTGTCCGACTGGAGGCGCCGGTGATCATCGGCAACCACTGCAAGATTCAAAGGGGAGCTGTTATTGGATCGGGAAGCATTATCGGCAATCAGGTGATCATCGACGAAGGGGCCTCCGTTCAGGGAAGCCTGGTTTTGGATCGGACCTACGTTGGGCCCCAGACGGACTTAAGGGATGCGGTCGTCAAGCAGAACTGGATGCTGCAAATCCCCAGCATGCTGAACATCCATCTGGGGGATGATCTGATTCTCGGCGACCTCGAAAAGAAGACCGTCGCGACCCAGGGAGGACGCCTGCTCAATTCAGTGCTGGCAATGATCCTCTTGATTTTGACGTCGCCTCTGCTGATTATCCTCTATCTGTATCATCTCACTGTTCCGTCAAGAAAATTCTTCTCCTCGGAAAAGCGCTTTAGTGCCTGTGATCAGATGGACCTCGAGGGCAACGCGGTCCCGAAGACGTTCAACTTCTATGCCTTCGGGGGCAACAATCGGCTTGTTCGTAAGCTCCCCGGACTGATCAATGTGATCAGGGGCGAGTTGAGCCTGGTGGGAGTCTCTGCCCTCGATGAGGCGCAGCTGCGCGAGTTGCCGGAGGAGTGGCGGGAGATGAGAGTGGTGGCGCCGGTCGGGCTATTTCACCTGTGGGAACTGGAATCGCAGCGAGACCTCGAGTGGGAAGAGAAAATGGTCATAGAAAACTACTATGCGGTTTCACGCTCACTGGGGGGGGATTTGAAGATCTTGGGCAAGGGACTGGTCTCCACAGCATTCAAATAGCGGAAGTATCAACTGGTTGTGGGCTTGTCATGGCATCGCTAACGATCAGGGTGATAAGGAGATGGCAATGACTCGTAATAAACCATCCCTCTTCGAGGAACTGGAGCATCGCCTCGGCAGGAATCACCTGGCCAAACGTCTCAGGCTCCAGGTGGATCACTCGGCGAAGTTCTTTGGCCAGGGGTTCGGAAGATTCCATTGGGAAAACAGCAATCTGCTGCCGCTCGTCCTGGGCTTTCTGCTCAAGGTTTCCAGGCTATTCGAGGTGGGAAAACAGAATGCTTTAGACTTTGAACTGGTGGAAGTCGACGTCATGTTGGAGGGTTTGCCGGAGGCCTTTGACGGTTTTTCCATCCTGCAGCTGTCGGATATCCACATCGACGGAATGCCCGATGAGGGAGAAAGACTCATCCGTCTCATCCGCAAACTTCGCTATGACCTGTGTGTTCTGACCGGGGATTTTCGCTTTCAGACTTTTGGCAATTATGAAAGCTCCTTAAACGGAATGAAGAGGCTTGCTGCCTCCATTGCTTGCCCTCATGGGGTCTTAGGTATTCTCGGTAACCATGACTTCGTTGAAATGGTGCCGGCGCTGGAGTCGTGTGGCATTGGCATGTTGCTGAATGAGACCGTCCGCATTACCAGAGGGGATGCCGCAATCCGTATCCTTGGCCTCGACGACGCTCATTTCTATGGCGTGGATGCGCTTGAAAAAGCCATGCGTGAACTTCCTGCGGACGAGGTTAAAGTGTTGCTGGTCCATTCGCCCGAGATCATCGCCGAGGCAGCTCGTGCGGGAGTCAATTACTACCTTTGCGGCCACACGCATGGAGGCCAGATCTGTCTGCCGGGCGGCATCCCCCTCCTCACCAATGCCAATTGTGCTCGAAAATATGTCGGCGGGGTCTGGCAATACGAGAATATGGCCGGCTACACTTCGCGGGGGACCGGGTCGTCGGGCTTACCGGTGCGCTTTTTCTGTCCGCCGGAGATTACGCTGCACCGCCTTGTTCGGCTGCGTTAAGCGTAACGGAAATGACATTCCCTGTTTGAAAGCAGTGACCAGTAATCAGTGAAATAATCAAAACGAGAAGGGGAACCAAAGTGCCGATTCAGATGCGCCGGGCGGTTACTCTTTCGGCGATAAGCAAGGAGCATGCATCATGGAGATTACCGAGCAGATCATTGGCGAAGTGTCGGTTTTGAAGCTCAGCGGCCGACTGGATTCCATTTCGGCACCAAAGCTGAAGGATAGGGTAAAAGCCTGCGCAGGAAACGGACTGATCCGTCTGGTCATCGACATGGCCGACATCGATTTCGTGGACAGTTCGGGATTGGGCAGTCTGGTGGCCTGCCTGCGTTCGTTGAATAAACTGGCGGGTGATATGAGGATTGCAGCCCTGCAGGATCGAGTACGAGCCGTTTTTGAACTCATCCGCTTGCATCATATTTTTGAGATTTTTGACAGCGCGGGCGCTGCTGTAAACAGTTTCCAGAGTGCGGAGAGGAATCTCTCGACATGAGTAGGCCCACCGTTGAGCTTGCCCTGCAATTCCGGCAAAGGCTGGGTTATGTGCGCCTGGCAACTGGAATTTCGAGACTCATTTGCACAGCCTTGCCGGAATCGGATTTGGAGAAAGACTTTGTGGATCACGTCGAACTGGCGGTGAGTGAAGCCTGCACCAATGCTATTAGGCACACGAAAGATCCTGACGCTGAGGCCACGGTTGCCATCCACTTTGAGGTGCACGAAGACCGACTGGTTGTCGAGGTCAAAGATCGGGGGGGCGGTTTTGACCTCGAGAAAGTACCTCCGCCGGACTTTGAGAAGCTCTTTGAAGGCGGGGGTTATGGCCTGTACATCATCCGAACGGTCATGGATGAAGTGTTCTATACGAGAGGTGATGAGTACAATACCCTCATCATGAAGAAGTATTTCAGAAAATAGCGATGTCGGGAAGCGAATCTCAAGGTGCCTGCATGATGCATGATCGCATGGTTTCCCTCGATGCCTTTCGGGGGGCTGCCATTGCCGCGATGATCCTGGTAAACAACCCGGGCCGTTGGTCAAAGGCCTATCCCGCGTTACGGCATGCGCAGTGGAATGGCTGGACCCTTGCGGACTGTGTTTTCCCACTCTTTCTGTTTATCGTTGGCGTGGCGGTCGTTTTTTCCCTGGCGAAACACAAGGAAAGCACCGACCACGACACTAAGACCGTCCTCAGGATTCTTCGGCGCACCGGCATTCTCTTCGGTTTGGGGTTGCTGCTCAACGGGTTTCCTTATTATGATCTCTCCGATCTGCGCATCCCGGGAGTGCTGCAAAGGATTGCCATATGCTACCTGGCAGCATCCCTCATCATCCTCAAGACCCGCATCATCAGCACAGGCCTGGATCGTAGTGGGTTTGCTCGTCTCGTATTGGTTGATGCTGGAATTCATTCCGGTGCCGGGAGTCGGTGCGGGAATATTGGAACCGGGAAAGAATCTCCCCTCCTATGTCGATGGTCTGCTGCTTCAAGGGCATCTTTGGTACAACATCCGACCCTATGACCCCGAAGGCCTTCTCAGCACCATTCCTGCCATCAGCACAACCCTCTTGGGAGTCCTCACGGGGCACTGGCTCCGGTCCACCCGCTCGCCGGCAGACAAAGCGATGGGCATGCTGCTCGGCGGGGTTTTGTTGCTCATCGCCGGACAGGCCTTGAATATCTGGCTTCCGATCAACAAGGGGATCTGGACCCCTTCCTACGCTCTTTTCATGGGTGGAATGGCCCTCGTTTGCCTGACCTGCTTTTTCTGGGTGATCGATGTAAAGGAGCAGAGAAAGGCGGCAACCCCGTTTCTCATTTTCGGGATGAACGCCATTGCCGCCTATGTGCTCTCGGAGTTCCTTTCAAAGACCATCAGGGAGGTTAAAGTAGTTCTGCCTGATGGCACCAGAACGAGGCTCAGATCCTACCTCTTCGACAGCCTCTTCGCCCCTTTCGGCAACGGCAGAGTCTCTTCGCTGCTGTTCGCCGTGAGTTTCGTTTTCCTCATCTTCCTGGTAATGTGGGGTATGTGGAAAAAGCGATGGTTTTTGAAGATATAGACCATCCCAAGCTGCTCATCGGAATCAATAGCAATTAGTCATCAGTGGAAGATTGTGGTCAAGTCCGACCAGATATTCTCCGAACGAATATCTTAGATGTCTCTTCGCATAGCTTCGGCGCAGCCGGGGAAGAGTATGTTGGCTTTTCGCGCAATCTGAACAGGAGGACGACCGATGAAACCTTCCGTGAAGCGGACTTTCCCATTCGTACTGGTTTTTGCGCTCATCGTGGTAGTGCCTGCCGGCTATGCGGGGGATATGTCGCAAAAGTCGCCACTGCTGCCTTTTGAGGCAAAAGACACCCTTGCGGCCGCGCCGCAGGCTCCCACGGCGGGAGCGGGGCCGCAAACCATCGTGCTCGCTAAAGCGCGCAACCTACCGGACGGGAACTCCAAGCCAAAGAAAGCTCCGAAAACCAAAGGTCGTGCGGCTGTCAACGGTTGTGGAGTCGATGGGAATCTGCTGCCGGGAGATGGCAACGACACCGAAATCACCACGGTCTGTAAGGTCGCCGCGGGGACCTACAATTATGGTTTCGTCAACATCCATAGCGGCGGAAAGCTGACTTTCGCCGATGCCAAAATCCATTTCTGGGCCAAATCGATCCTGATCGAGAACGAAGGGAGTCTGGTGGTCGGCAGCTTCGCGAACCCCATTGGTGATCCAAATCACAACAACATCGTGACTTTTCACCTCTATGGAGATGAGAATCAGGGTGCCGGCATCACCTGCAAGACCACGGACCCTGAAAAGCACTTGAAATGTGGTGTTGCTGACGCCAACTGGACCTCCGATGGGAAAAAGATCACCATGCCTGGCGGCGTAACGGATTACTTTTACGAGTATCAGAGACTTCCAGCGGATGACAAGCTGACCCCACAGAGCTACTTCGGCCTCAAAACCCTGGCAGTTTCTTATGGCGGTACCCTTCAGATGTTCGGGTTCAAGGGGGCAACCTATCAGGACCCCAACCCGTATAGTGATCTACAGGATTCGAATTCGGGGATGAGCTGGGTGCGGCTCAACCGGACCGTCTGTCCCCAAAATTCCGATTATCTCAATTGTGATGAAACGGGAACACAGCTGGTGCTGGACCGGCCCGTCAACTGGCAGATCGGCGACTGGATCGTGGTGACGGCCACGGACTATGTTCCCAACCATTCGGAAATGGGCCAGATCGCCGACATCCAACCGGACGGTGACCACAGCGTGATCACTCTGAAGGCCGCCCTTTCTTATCCTCACAACGGCGAGAAGTACGACCTGACCAAGAAAATCCCCGAGCGCCTCGATAATTATGAGGAAAAGTTCATGAGGTCGGTGGATACGAGAGCGGCGGTTGCCCTGTTGTCCCGCAGCATCCGGATCGTCTCCGAGGCCTGTCACACTTACAACCCGTCAAACAATGCCTGCCCAGGCCTGCCAGCGGAATGCAACAACACCTGGGATCCCGATCCCGGCAAGCCCCGGTGCAGTGGTTTGCCGGAGCAGGAAGGGAGCTACTTCGGGGGCCATGTCATCGTGCGTCAGGGGTTCGAAAAATTCCAGATGAAGGGCGTCGAACTCATGCAACTCGGCCAGGGGGGACGGATGGCTCACAGCCCAATCAATTTCCACCTGGCAAGGCAGGTCCCTTCCTACGGCAGCCCCAATCTCAGCTATGTGATGGCCTGCTCGGTCAACGAATCGATGACGCGGATGTTTGAGATCCGCGGCACGCAGGGAGTCATCCTGAAGCGCAATGTCGGCTACAAGTCCATCGGGCACGGATACTTCCTGGCGGAGGGAACGGAGACCGGAAATCACCTGGAGGCAAACCTCGGCATCTATGCTCGGCCTGCTGTTGACTACCGGGACAATCCGCGCAAGGTGCCCGGCATCGTGGCCAAGACCGAAGGGTTCGCGGACGACTTTCACTGTCCGAAACCGAATGAGGACAAGTGGTGTTTCGACCCGAGGAGAGCCAACTTCGCCGCCTATGGGAGCGATTACATACATCCCTCCGTATTTTATGTCACCAACGGCTACAATTCCTTTGAAGACAACATGGCGGTGGGAGCCGGGACCTGCGGTGCCTGCTATTGGTTTGCCCCTGCTAGAATCAGCGGTCTTTCCAAGAAGCAGTCATGGGAATCGTACGCCGGGATACAAACGACCACACCGGGAACGGCTCCAATATACAGATTCCATGGCAATTTCTGCTCCACAGCTCAGCATTCACTGATCACTATCGATTCCCCGGGAGTCTGCAGCGGTTTGTGCACTCCCGATAAGTGCAGGGGGGACTATGAGCCTGACACGACTACGCCCATCCCTGAAAATGATCACTGCGCCCTCCACGCCATCAAGAACCCGTTTGCCTCGTCATACGATAATTCGACAATCCAACCAGGTCGTGGACTCTACCCGGACATCGATGTGGGGGCGGCCCTGCAACCGACCCGCTGCGACCAGACCAATTGTGTCAGCGTCACGCCGGCCTGCGCCAAGGGACAGACTAGGAACTGTGCCGTGACCGTCATCGATTCCTACACGTCCTCCTTTCACTGGGCACAGCAGAATTACGCTGCCATTTGGCTCCGGACCAACTGGTTCCTTTTCACCAACAGCGCCCTGACCGACGTGCTGAACGGGGGCTTGACCATGGTGTCCGGCGGGAGTTGGGACCAGGTGATCAACCGTTACTGGGCGCTGACACGAAAGAGCGTATTCATCGGCAATACTCAGGAGGACAAGGAGAATATTTACGCCCAGAACCGGGGGCCGGTGAACCCCGATACAAAGGACAAATTGGAATGCCAGGGTGGTATAACCCCGGCGGCCTACTGTCGCGTACAAACAGCGCCCCCGGACAAACCGGCCGCATGCAGCGCACAAACCGGGCTGGGTAAAGACGAGGGGATTGTCATACCCAGCGACAATTTCTCAGTTTATCAGCGCCTGTACAATATCTACGACGGACCCGTCTACCAGGAATCCAACGCTTACATCCACATCAAGAAACGGGAGGTTACCGGCTGCGACAACGCTACCGATCCCACTCACGATTTAACCCCGGGTACTTGCAGGGACACGAATTTTCTGTACTGGCGGGCCAACGGCATTCCGAGAGCGACCGAGGGAGACCTCCTGGGTAAGTGTATCTTGCCCAACGCGGCGATCGGCTGGAAGCAGCCCAACGGTTTTTACTACCCGCCAGCCTTCCATTCCAAGAACCTTTTGTTCGACAATGTGGACATCCGCCACTTTGTGATCGTGCCTCTTTTCAAGCCCGGAACCTTCGAGGTGGATGAGGCTGCCCTCAGGAAGACCTACTGCACCTTTCCCGCCGGAAACCCGAAACTCCTTTTCTCCGAGTCTTTCACCGATATCGACCGCCAGACCGAACTGAACGATGACGATGGGTCCCTGAGCGGGTTGAGCGGCGCCGTGCCGCAGCAGATCAGCGATACCAACGGGACCATCTCGGTCAATAAGGACCAGTTCTACTACGCTCCGAAGACGACTTTCGAGTGCCTCTCGGAACAGACGTGCTACCAGTCTCCGCACGACTATGTGACGGCTGTAGTCTATCCAGAATGTGCCGCACAGAGTGGCAACCCTGACAAGGATTGCAGAATTTGGAAAGGCGACTGTACCGATTGGAACTGCTACGGGGTGCCCATCTACAGGCAGTACTTGAACTCGAACGTCGGCGAAACCGTCGGAGTGGCACAGGGCATCAAAATGCTGGGAACGGCGATCGGCCAGCGGAGCACCATGATTGCCAACAAGGGAATCTACTATATCGATACCACCATGTCTCCAGCGAAACAGGGTGCGAAAAAAAGCAATATGAACGTCTTTTGGGCAGGAGAAAAATACAATTTCTTCCTGACCTATGCCAAACCTACCACCAAAATCACCTTCCAGCTTTTTGTGGGGAAAAGCCCCCAAGTGACCACCTTTGATCCAGAGACCGATGTGCATTTGGTAAGGGTGGGTACCAACAAGCACACTGAACATGGAGGCGATTTCGACGATGCTACGGTGCTGGTCCAACCGCCGCTCAATTTCGACACAACACACCCCTGGCCTGATGTGGAATCGGGGTGGAGCAGGACTTACGACAGCAGTACAGGCGTCCTGGAAGTCACGATGAACCTGGAAGGCTATGCCCTTGATTTCGAGAAAGCCAAAGAAGAATCCTGTGGGCCACCCTCCTTCTGCCAGTGGAAAGACGGAAAGTGCGGATGTGTCCATTACCCGAAACCAGATGACAATCCGATCGGGTTCCCCTGCGACGACAGCTCCAATATTTGCGCGTGGTCCTCACTCAGATCCGAGTGCCCGAGCGGGGGTTGTATCGGGTTCCAGGTGAAATTTCCCCCAGGCTTTGACGCAAATGACGACAATGCCTCTGAAACCGCCAGCCCCCCCCACCGTCCTGCGCCGGAAGCCTCATTCCCCGGCGCTTGGACCGTGGGATGGGAGAAGGCCCCGCATGACTTTGCCTTCGACTGGTCCGTCCCATGGGACCATAATTTCTACCCTAACCCAGGGCCTTGTGACTACAACGACAACAATACGTACCCGAAAAACGCGCCCCTGCCGAGTTCGGTGGTTACGGGAGGTAATTGAGCGTGACACAGACAGCCCGCTCTGGTGGTTCGCGAACGAAGGAGGCTCTGACCATGAAGAGGCATTTGGGGAAACGGTTGTGCATTCCTGCCGCGATGATTCTTCTGCTGTTGCCGATCGTTTGCGGTTTGGGCCATTCAATGGAGAGTCCCGCCGGGAAGAGCCTCATTTCGGGCACGGTGACCGACGATGACGGTCCGGTGGCCGGGGCCACCGTGCGGCTCCAGGGTTCGACGAAGTCCGTATTCACCAACGCGGCAGGCTTCTTCCAGCTCACGGTGCCTGCCGCCAAGGTCGTGAACGTCGGTGCCTGGAAGCAGGGCTATTACTGTGCCCTGCTGCGGGAGGTTACCGCACCGGCACAAGAGCTTAACCTGAAACTGAGGCGCTACCAGACCAACGACAATTCCGCCTATGAGTGGATTCCCCCCGAGACTCCGGAAGGCACCGGGGGGTGCTCGCAATGCCACACGGCCATCATCGAGATGGCTCTGAAAGATGCTCATATGAAGGCCGCTACCAACCCCCGTTTCCTGACCATGTTCAACGGCACGGATATGGAGGGACATCAGAGCCCGCTGACACGCTACGGTTACGGATCGTTGTCCTGGAAATTTCTAATCGTCCCGCAGCCTCCTGATCTGTCGCTGCCCTACTATGGGCCGGGCTACCTGCTTGATTTTCCGGGAACCACCGGCACCTGCACCGCCTGTCACATCCCGGGCGCTTCCATTGCCGGCAACGTTGACCCCAACACGGTGACGGGCGCGGATAAATACGGCGTGCACTGCGATTTTTGCCACAAGGTCGCAAACGTCCGTCTGGACCCGGTGAGCAAGATGCCGTTCCCCTCCCTGCCCGGAGTCCATGCCCTGGACGTGAGGCGGCCCTTTGCCGACGATCCCGACCGCTCCCAGCTCTTTTTCGGCACCTTTACCGATGTCGAGGGACCCGACAGCAACCTGCCGTTGCTCCAGCAGAGCCGCTACTGTGCCTCCTGCCACTACGGGGTGTTCTGGTCGACGGTCGTCTACAACTCCTTTGGAGAGTGGCTCCAAAGCCCTTACAGCAAGGCCAAATCAGGCAAGGCGAAAACCTGTCAGCAATGCCACATGCCTTCTCCAACCTTATGGAAAGGCAGCAAGCTCCGCAATATTGCCCCGGGCAATGGGGGCATCGACCGGTCGCCCTCGGCGATTCACTCGCACCTCACGACCGTTGACGAAACCCTTCTCCGGAAAGCTCTCACGCTCTCCGCCTCGGCGGCAAAGCAGGAGGGCAAAATCGTGGTGAGCGTTACCCTGACCAATGACAAGACCGGGCATCACGTGCCTACGGATTCGCCCCTGCGCCATCTGATTCTGCTCGTTGAGGCCAAAGATGCCGAAGGGCAGGTGCTCGAGCGGTCGGTCGGCCCGGTGCTGCCGGATTGGTGCGGAGTCGGCGACTCGGCCAGGGGATACTACGCCGGGCGGCCCGGCAAGGCCTATGCCAAGCTTCTCAGGGAACGGTGGACCAATGCCTTTCCCACAGGGGCTTACTGGAACGAGACGATCCTGGTGAGTGACAACCGGCTCGCGGCCTTTGCCAGTGACAGCACCTCCTTTGCGTTCGTGCCGCCCGAGGCGGGAGACGTTGGGATAACGGTCACGCTCCTATACCGTCGTGCCTATATCGAGCTGATGGATTGGAAAAAATGGGACGTACCCGACATCGTCATGGTGCGGGAAGATCTGGTGGTCAGTGAACAGTGAACGGTGGTTAGTGATGAGTGATGAGTGATTGGTGTTGGTGATTAGGCACTGGGGACTGGGGAGCTGCCGGAATCCATCTAGAGTGATAGTCTTCAGTTGATCGCGGTGGGGCCGCCGGGGAAATGGAGGAGAATGTCATGAAGTGGAAGACTCGTATCTTATCATTGATCTTTTTGCTGTTGTTTGCCTCCCAGAGCTTTGCCGATCCGCTCGATCATTGGCGGGTGCGAAATCAAAACTACATCAACGCCGTAACGTACGCTAGCGGTACCGGCACCTTTGTCGCCGTTTCCGGCGGCGACAAAGGCACGATCCTTACCTCAACGGATGGGAAAAAGTGGACCGAAAGGTGGTCCAAGGCCGGCAGCTATTTTTATGGAGTGGCCCACGGCAACAATACTTTTGTCGCGGTGGGTTGGGCCGGCCAGATTCTCACCTCCCCCGACGGCCTGACCTGGACTGAAAGATCCACGGGGACGGATCACGGGCTCTACGCAGTAACCTACGGCAAGAATACTTTCGTCGCGGTGGGGTGGCCTGAGGTGATCTTCACCTCACCCGATGGCATGACCTGGACTCCCAGGTGGTACGGAACCGATGAAACTCTTTGGGGAGTAGCCTATGCCAACAATTTGTTTGTTACCGTTGGTGACGCCGGCAGGGTCCTTACCTCGCCCGACGGCAAGAAGTGGACGCCAAGATGGACCGGCATTGATTACAGTCTCTCTGGCGTAGCCTACTTTGTTTACAGAAGAACTTTTGCTGCGGTAGGCCAGGCCGGTACCGTCGTGACCTCGAAAGACGGTATGGAATGGAAGGATGAATCCAGCGGGGTTGGATCTTATCTATGGGGAGTAGCACGCGCCGCGAGGACCTTGGTCGCGGTTGGGGACAACGGCACCATCATCACCTCACCGGATGGCGCAACGTGGACCAAAAGACCTGCCGGGACAAGCAATGGTCTTTATGGAGCGGCCTTCGGCAGGGGGACCTTTGTCGTTGTGGGAGACTTCGGAACCATCCTCCAATCCGCTAGATTACCACCCCCTGCCGCGACTGAGTGAAACGCCAGCGGCAGCTTGTCTCCTATGCAGAGCGACAGCATGCAACCGAATGTTATGCTGAGCCTCGAGGAGGAAGCGTTGTCTTTGGTTGCCCTCAAGGGTTTGAAAAGAAGAACCGGTTCGAGTAATATATGGACCTTGACGAGGACCGATGCCTCTTCCCAAAGGGCTGTGGCCGCATTGGGGTTATTGTGAGAACTAATTGACTTCGGAAGGGTTGGCAGGGAAAAAGAGATGGACCAGGCTACCATGGAGTTTTGGCAAAATCATTCATTGCCATTTCTTGAAATGGCAATGCGGACCGATAGACGGCAAGTTGTGCAAAATGCGGATGGCTACGGAAAGCTCTCAAGAGAGTGCGGGGATACGATAGAGATCTTCCTGGTGATTCGAAACGGGCGGATTCACTCAGCCGCCTTCGAAACCGATGGATGCTTGTATGCCCTCGTCTGTGCCAACGCCACCGTCCACCTGGCTGAGGGCAAGACGTTGCAGGAAGCTCTGCAACTTGTTCCGGAGAATGTGGTGAGCTACCTGGAAACCCTGCCTCCCGAAGAAACCCATTGTGCCGAACAGGCCGTTCACGTTCTGCGTCTGGCCATTGCCGATGCCAGAGACAACGAACGGCAGCCGTGGAAAAAATTCTACCCCCGGCGTTGACACTCAATAGCTTTGCCTGCCTGATGGCCGGGTCGAACTGTCAGTGTTGGCAGATGTCGTGGGCGCCGCGGAGCACCCGTTCCTCGTCAAGCCTTCGCTGCAGCCACTTAAGCACCTTGTCGAACTCTCGCCGGAGCTCGCTCAAGGCCTTTCCGCGATGGCTTACCTGTGACTTCTCTTCCAGGGTCAGTTCGGCAAAGGTTTTGGCCAGAGGAGGGTAGGTGAAGAGCGGGTCGTAGCCGAAGCCATGTTCGCCGCGGGGAGTTTCCCCGATCACCCCCTCGCAGGTGCCTTCATAAGTGAGAGCCGGTCCCGAAGGTACCGCCAGGGACAAGACGCAGCAGAACCGTGCCTTCCGATTGGGGTTTCCCGATAGGCCCTCGAGCAGTTTGCGGTTGTTTTCTGCGTCGCTTGCTTTTGGTCCTGCGTATCGCGCCGAGTGAATCCCCGGTGCCCCTGCCAGGGCTTCGACTTCCAAACCGGAATCATCGGCCAGGGCCGGATATCCGAGCACCTTGGCAGTAAAGCTGGCTTTCTTGTAGGCATTCTCCTCGAAGGTGTCGCCGTCCTCCACGGCCTCGGGGATGGGCCCAAAATCGTTCAAGTCCTTTATGTCAACGGGGAAATCATGGAGGAACTCACGGATTTCCTTCGACTTGCCGCGATTCCTGGTGGCGACAATCAGCAGTATTCTTTCACTCAAGTTGTTGTGCCTTTCTTTTCCACTGGTTCGGAGTCTACCGGGGCAGGAGGAGCAGGCTCTTCCTCATCGGTTTCTTCTTCTGCCGTCTTCTTCTTCTCGCAAAAATGCACAATCCATACGCTGGCCTCGTAGAGAATCAGGAGCGGCCCGGCCATCATCAACTGGGAAAAGACGTCGGGGCTGGGGGTGATCGCCGCGGCGATGATGAAGATGGCTACGATGGCGCCCTTGCGGATGCGTCGCAGGAGCTTGGCCGTAATCAGGCCGAGCCTGCCCAGGAAGTAGGCAAAGATGGGCAGTTCGAAAACAACTCCGAACCCGAACAACATCCGCGTGGTGAAGCTGAGAAATTCGCGGGTGGTAGGCATGAGCGTGATATAGTCCGTGGTGAACGAGGCGAAGAACTGAAAGCCGTAGGGGAAAACGGCAAAATAGCCGAAGAGCGCCCCGCCGATAAAGAAGAAGCTGGAAAAGAACACTACTGGAAGGACTGCGCGCCGCTCTTTTTCGTAAAGCCCTGGAGCGATAAAACACCAGAGTTGGTAAAGGATCACGGGCACCGCCAGCATGATCCCGGCGAGAAAGGCCACCTTCATGTTGGTGAAGAAGACCTCATGGGGGGCGGTGGCGATGAGCTTGATCTGCTGTCCTTTGGGAAGGGCATTGAGCCAGGGCCGGCAGAGAATCTCCAGAATTCTTTCAGCAAAGCCGTAGCTGACGAGAAACCCTACCCCAATGGCGATAGCGCAGATGATGAACCGCTTCCGGAGTTCTTTCAGATGTTCGGTGAAAGGCAGTTTTTCTTCTGACATGGCCCGGTCTCTTCCTGTTGCGACGGGTTTGGGGGAAATCAGGACGGCTTCGGACCTGTGATGGTTTCAGAGGTCTCCACAGGGGGTTCGGCAGATTTGGCCTCTGTAATCGGTTCTGCGGATTTGACCTCCTTGCTTTCCTCGGAAGCGGGTTCTGGAGCGGCAACAGTTTCGCTGCTCGCTTCGGTCAACGGCGGCGGCGACGGTGTGGGCTCAGACGGGGGGCGGCCATAGAGCACTTCGTGCTGTGCCTTATGGAACTCCTGTTTGATTTCCCGAACCGTATTGTCCTGGTCAAAGGTTTGCTTGAGCTCGTCCGTGGCTCTTTTGAATTCGGCATAGCCTCGCCCCAGAGCTCTGGCCAGGTCGGGCAGCTTGTCCGGTCCGTAAACAAACAGCGCTACCACGATGATCAAAAGAAACTCGTCGAATCCTATGTCGAACATTTCTTCACCTTAGTACAGCTCAACATAAATGAGAATCCAGTAATCGCCGTCATGCCCGCCAAAGCTTCCCCGCAGGCTTTAGGCGGGGAGCATGCGGGAATGGTCCGGGGATTATGGTCACTTTATTCGTGGTTGCACTTGGAGCTCATTCTCAACTCTGCCCGGTGCGGCCTTCCCTCACTCCTCACTCCTTACTCCTCACTTCTCTACTTGGTGGCGTAGCTGTGGAGGCCGCTCAACAGGAAATTGACCCCGAAATAGGTGAAGAGCACGCACCGAAACCAGCGATAGAGAGCCATGCCACTCGACTGCCGCGCCACCCCTGCATCGATCTCGCATGCAGGAGAGCGGCATAGACCAGCCAGGTAATGAGCGACCAGGTTTCCTTGGGGTCCCAGCTCCAGTAGGTTCCCCAGGCGGAATTGGCCCAGATGGAGCCGGTGATGATGCCGAGGGAGAGCCAGAGAAAACCGAACACAATCATCTGGTAGTTGAATTCCTCGAGTTGTTTCGGCACCGGCAGCACGGCGAAAATTCCCTTGGGATGCGGGTTGTCGGTCTGCGTCTGGCGGAGCAGATAGAGGGCGCTGATGCCGCAGGAGACCGCAAACGCGGCATAGCCGAGAAAGCAGGTCACCACGTGGGCAATCAGCCAGTTGCTCTTGAGCGCCGGCACGAGAGGCTGGATCTTGGAGTCCATCTGTGGCGAGAAGGAGGCGTAGGCCATGGCCAAGAACGCAAACAATGCCGGAAAGACTCCCAGCGCGCGCTGCTTGGTGCGCACTTCGAGAATGAGGTATACGAGCATGATGGCCCACGCGGCGAAAACCAGGGATTCGTAGAGGTTGGAAAGCGGTGCATGGCCGTAGCCCAACTTGGTAGGACTCGTACCACCTCAGCAAAAGGCCCGCGGTTTGAACGGTCAGCGTGAGACCGGCCACAATGCTCCCGGAAAGCAGCAGCGGACGATGGCGGAAGAGCACTCCCGAGAGATAGAGCAGAGTACAAAGCAAGTAAGCAAAGGTTGTGATACTGAGAAGGATGGAACTGTTCATTTCGCGGCTTTCCTCAGTGCTATTTCGGATTCAACTGCCCCTCGAGGCGCGCACATAATTGGTTAAATTCCTGTTCAAAGGCAAGCGAATTCTTGTTGGTCTTCCCCGCAATGAGAAGGGTTGTCGAAGCCTTCCCCGCCTGGTCCGGAGAGGCCCAGACCCAAATCTTGCGGTGACTGGTGTAAAACGTCATGCCGATTCCCAGGAGCATGACGGTGAACCCGAGGTAAACAAACCAGATGCCGGGGTCCTGTTTCACTTGAAGGCCCGTGTACTGGGCCTTCTCAACCTGCAGGACCTTGACCCGATAATTCTGGAGACGATTGCCGTGAAAGTCGGGCATGTCGGCCAGAATCCAGGAGCCTGTGGGTTCCTGGCCTTCTTTAAAGAGCACGATAGCGACCGCTTGCCCGAAGTTGCCCAGATTTTCCTGGTACTGCATGACCTGAACTTCGTCCTGGCCGCCGGGGATGGGGACCACCTCGCGATAAGGCAAAGTCAACTTCTGAATGGCGCCACTATCGCGATCCTGCAACTCGATTTCAGCCTGTTTCAGGAGGGAGCCGTAGGACGCCTGATAAAAGGTTACTCCCCGGTAAGTCAAGGGGTCATTCACCCGAATCGCCTGTTTGAGAACCTCCTGGCCGTTGTCGATGATGGTGAGATCGGACCGGTACTCCTCCGGTGCTCCCGTGTCGTAAAAGGAGACCGCAAAGTCATCACAGCGGATCTGAAAGGGAAGCAGGATGGCTTTCGCCCCTCGATCAAGCATGACTTCATCGGAGCTCTCGCCTTCAGCTAGATTCATAAACCCCTTGAAGCCAAAGATCGAGCCCAGAATCGCTCCCACAAGGATGACCAGAACGCTCAGGTGAATGATATAAACCATGAGACGGCTCCAGCGGCCCCTTTCGGCAACGGCGCGAAAGGCCTCGGTGCCGGCGAGCGGTTGCAGGGGAGCGAATTCATCCGCTATGACTTCCTGCAGCTGGGCCTGGGTGGCGGCCAAGGGTTGCGGTGTGGTCAGCCGGGTATGGCAGCTGAACTTTTCCAGTCTTTCCGGGCTGATCTGCTCCTCACGGTGCTGGATCAGCTTCAAGGTCTTGGGCAGGCGTTGGATGGTGCAAATGATAAGATTGATGCAAAGGAGCAGCAGTATGGTTCGAAACCAGCCCGTGTGGTAGAGATCATTGAGGCCGATCGCCTCGATCCACCGGGAGACGGCCGGGCCATAATGCCGCTCCAACTCTTCCAGGGCGGTTCCCTGAGGCAACAGCGTGCCGATGATGGAGCTGAGAGCCAGCGTCAAAAAAAGAAAAACAGTCAGGCGCATGGAAGAGAAGTTCTCGTAGAGGCTGGCGATGAATCCCTTTTTTTGCTGCATGTCTTTTACTGCCTTTCCGATGAGCTTATATTACCGATGCGTAACGGGCCACTTAACCTTTCAGGGCTCTCCCGGCAAGGGGGAGGATGCTCATAATTAACCTGTTCATATACCGTATTTTGCTCCGTGGCGGAGCATTAATTATCAGGGGATGAATCGTCGGGAGAGATCAGCCTCTCTTCCCGAAGAGGTCTTTGCTGGGCAAAATGGAGGGAGGACACCATGAGTGAGAGAGGGTCGGAATTTGACGTAATCATCCTGGGGAGTGGACCTGCCGGCTTGCAGGCTGCCGTGCATGCCGCTCGGACCAAAGCGAGGGTCGCGGTGCTGGGGCGTTTGAGCCGGAGTTCCCTCTATAAGGCTCATATCGAGAACTACTGCTGCATGGAAAACACCCTTGCCGGGGGAGACATCCTGGAACAGGGCAAGCGGCAGGCAGAGAAATTCGGGGCTCAGTTCTTTGAAGATGATGTGTTGGACGTAAGCCGCGAAGAAGACCAACGCTTTATCATTAGTATGGAGACGGGTGAAAAGCTTGTGGGTTGGTCGTTGATTCTGGCCATGGGGATCTCCCGCAACCGTCTCAACGTGCCCGGGGAAAAGGAATTCCTGGGAAAGGGGGTGAGCTATTGTGTGGACTGCGATGGGAACTTCTTTCGTGGTGAAGTCGTGGTGGTGGTCGGCGATGGC
>CAWAOR010000005.1:222500-513027 GCA_963783775.1 uncultured delta proteobacterium
AGTTATCCTCATTGGGGACAGTGCCTGGTGGGTAGTTTGACTGGGGCGGTCGCCTCCCAAAAGGTAACGGAGGCGCGCGAAGGTTCCCTCAGGCTGATTGGAAACCAGCCGTAGAGTGTAAAGGCAGAAGGGAGCCTGACTGTGAGAGAGACATCTCGAGCAGGGACGAAAGTCGGTCTTAGTGATCCGGCGGTTCCGCATGGAAGGGCCGTCGCTCAACGGATAAAAGGTACGCCGGGGATAACAGGCTGATCTCCCCCAAGAGTTCACATCGACGGGGAGGTTTGGCACCTCGATGTCGGCTCATCGCATCCTGGGGCTGGAGCAGGTCCCAAGGGTTCGGCTGTTCGCCGATTAAAGCGGTACGTGAGCTGGGTTTAAAACGTCGTGAGACAGTTTGGTCCCTATCTACCGCGGGCGCAGGAATTTTGAGGGGATCTGTCCCTAGTACGAGAGGACCGGGATGGACGAACCTCTGGTGTACCAGTTGTCGTGCCAACGGCAGCGCTGGGTAGCTAAGTTCGGAAGGGATAACCGCTGAAAGCATCTAAGCGGGAAACCCACCCCAAGATTAGAGTTCCCTCCTGTGTAAGCAGGACTGAAGGCCCCTCGTAGACCACGAGGTTGATAGGTCGGGTGTGTAAGCACAGTAATGTGTTCAGCTAACCGATACTAATGGGCCGTGCGGCTTGACCATTCTAAAAAAGGCAATTGGTCGAGATCAGGAAGAGCTAGAGAGACTCCTATTCGGAAGACCCCCGCTTTGGGGGGGTGGCGTTAGCGAGGAGGCCACACCCGTTCCCATCCCGAACACGGTCGTTAAGCTCCTCAGCGCCGATGGTACTGCGCCCGCGAGGACGTGGCAGAGTAGGTCGCCGCCCCCCCAATCCCATACAAAAGCCAGGAGGAGAATATTCTCCCCTGGCTTTTTTTGCGTTGATGGGCTGATCTTGTCTGGCGACGCTTGTGAGGAACCTCCGGCGTCCCAAGCTTCAGAAAATATGGCCGCGGGCCATCCCAACCGCTGTGGCGGCGATTCACCTCGGCAGCGGTTCCATGAGGTGGCAAAAATCTGTACGGGTGGTGCTCCAAGGAGTCGAATATGTTGGGCCTGCCACTGCCTCTGCTCAGGGATTCATCAGAAGCCCGACATCGGCGCGTTCGGCCAGGCACGCCGCATGGGCGCGGTCCAGGTTTCCCTCAATTCGCTAAATAACCGCAGGCTTTTGGAGCCTGCCAAGAGCAGAGTCGGATCAATCAAGATGGCCGACTTTTTTCAGCATCATGCCTTCATTGCCGTTGCTTTGGCCCGCTCTTCGGCGGACAGGGCGGCGAGGCGCTTGACCTCTTCGACATCCAGGCCCAACCCTTCTGCCACTCGACTGCCATAGTCGGCCTCGGCCTTGAAAAAGAGGGCCGTTTGGCGAAGCTGGATGCGTTTTTGCGCCGCTCCCAGATGATCCACGATATTCCCCACCAGGTTGTCGCGGTCCTGAGCGCTCATCACCTGACGATATAAGTTCCCGGCTTGGATGAAATCGTCGTTGAGATAGGTGTACGGGTAACCGTCCGGCCTTACCGGCAACCCAGAAGGTGGGTTCGACAGCGTCTGCTTTGGGCTCCGGACCGCCGAAGCTGTTTGGCCAGTAATTGGGGCCGCCGCCACCGTTGGCGTCGAAGCGCATGAAACCGTCCCGCTGGTAGCTGTGTTCGGGGGCATTCTTGGGGGCGTTAACGGGGAGCAGATGATAATTCGGGCCCAGGCGGTGGAGGTGGGTGTCGTGGTAGGAAAAGAGCCTGGCCTGAAGCATCTTGTCGGGGGATGCGGCAATGCCGGGGACCAGATTGCCGGGACAGAAGGCGGCCTGTTCCACTTCGGCAAAGTAGTTGGCCGGGTTGCGGTCCAACACCAGGCGGCCCACTTTGATCGGTGGAAAGTCGCCATGGGGCCAGACCTTGGTGATGTCAAGAATATCGAAACGATAATTCTTGGCCTGCTCGGGCGTCATGATTTGCATCTCGAGCGTCCAGGATGGGTGGTCTCCCTTTGCGATGGCGTCATAGAGGTCGCGCGTGGCGTGATCGGGATCTTCCCCCGAGATGCGCGTCGCTTCCTGACGCGTGAGGTTCTTGATGCCTTGATCGGTCTTGAAATGGTACTGCACCCAAAAGAATTCTCCCCTCCCGTTGGTCCACTTGTAGGTGTGACTGCTGAATCCGTTCATGTGACGATAGGTGGCCGGCGTTCCCCGGTCGGAAAACAAAATGGTTACCTGATGGATCGATTCAGGAGTCAGTGACAGGAAGTCCCAGAACATGTCCGGGTCTTTGCAGTTGGTGGCCGGATGGCGTTTCTGGGTGTGAATGAAGTCGGGAAATTTCAGCGGGTCGCGGATAAAGAAGACCGGAGTATTGTTGCCCACGAGATCATAGTTGCCTTCTTCGGTGTAGAACTTGACCGCAAAGCCTCGCGGGTCGCGGGCGGCATCAGCCGAACCCCTCTCCCCGCCGACGGTGGAAAAACGTACAAAGACCTCGGTGCGCTTGCCGATTTCCGAAAGGAACCTGGCCTTGGTGTACTGGGTCACCTCCGCTGTCACCTCGAAGTACCCCCCGGCGCCCGCACCCTTCGCATGAACGACGCGTTCGGGAATGCGCTCGCGATCGAAGTGTCCCAGTTTCTCCAGCAGGTGCACATCCTGCATCAAAACCGGGCCGCGCTCACCGGCCGTCATACTGTTCTGATCGTCAGCGACCGGGATTCCAAAGGCGGTGGTCAGGATCTTCTTGTCAGTTGCCATCACAAAACTCCTTTTGCTGTATCCGTTGTGTCAATGATGATCGAACCTGCTGCCAGCCTGGTTAAAATCTACCACGAAGAGCATGAAGAAAACGAGGGGCAGAGAGGGCTATGACAGCAGTTAAGGGCAGGTATTGAGGTGCATCCCTCTCGAGATCAGGACCAACTCCCGTTAATGATCGCCAAATGAACATGTACCGGACGTGAGACGGGGCCGTACGAACTGGCAACGGTGAGAGATTGATTGCACAGCGCAAAGATTTTGTCAAGGGAGGTCCTCGGCTGGTTTCCGGCTAAAGCGCCGCCCAGATGGCGCCTGGCGTTCTTGCGGGCGTGATGCCTGAGGAGCACGGATTTTTGGGTTGTCCTGACGCGACTGGCGAGCTACGATTCCTGTCCATGCCGGTGGTCATCCGTGCCGAATGTGGTTAGAGAATCGGCCAGGTTGGTGTGCTCGGAGTGGCAGCAAACGGAAAGTGGAGGAAAGGTGTATGCGGCTCGACGACGAACGAGAGAGTGACAATGTTGAGGACCGCCGTGGCGAAGGTGGCGGCAGAGGCTTCGGCGTCGGCCGGGGCGTCGGTATCGGGACGGTCATCATCGCCCTGGTGGCGAGCTACTTCCTAGGTATCGACCCGTCGGTGATGCTCAGTCTCTTCTCGGGCGGCGGTACCCCGGCACCCCAGTCGATGCCCGCCCACAAGCCTCCGGCCGACGACGAAATGGCACGATTCGTATCGAAGGTGCTCGCGGACACCGAGGACACCTGGCGCGTGATCTTCGAGCAAACCAACCGCCAGTACCAGGATCCGAAACTTGTCCTCTTCACGGGCGCGACGCCGACTGCCTGCGGCACCGGCCAGACGGCGTCGGGACCGTTCTATTGTCCGCTGGACCGGAAGGTCTACCTTGACCTCGCTTTCTTCCAGGATCTGAAAGCCCGCTATAAGGCACCCGGCGACTTCGCTCAGGCGTACGTCATTGCGCACGAAGTCGGCCACCACGTGCAGAACCTGCTTGGCATCATGGAGAAGGTGGAGGCGGCGCGCAGTCGTGCCGGCGAAACCCAGGCCAACGCCTTATCGGTGCGCCTTGAGCTCCAGGCCGATTGCCTGGCCGGGGTTTGGGCCTACCATGCCGATCGCACGCGAAACGTGCTCGAGGCCGGCGATATCGAGGAAGCACTGGGCGCTGCCAGCGCAATCGGCGACGACCGCTTGCAGCAACAGGCACAAGGCCACATCGTTCCCGACTCGTTCACTCACGGCTCTTCGGCGCAGCGCGTGCAATGGTTCCGGCGCGGCATCGAGAGCGGCGATCTCGGGCAGTGCAATACCTTTGAGGCGCGGCGGCATTGACCACGGCGTCATCTAGAGCTCTAACATCACCCGTCACGGGAGGTTTTTGGCCGGGGTCATGGATAAGCCAACACCTGGTTCCGGCCAGAAGCATGCCGGAATGACGATCGTGGCTTAACAGCCTGGCCAAACTCGAGTTCCTGCGCTCAGGCGCGATACGCCCATCAACCTGCAGAGCTTTTTGGGTAAGCTCGTCAATCAAGGTGGTGAGTTCCTCGTCCCACATTCTGTTCAATACCAGCATGAGTGACTCGACCAACTTTCTTGCATGCCGCTGCCGTAATTTTTGGTAGCGCCGGTAGAAGCGAAATCCCAGCAGCATTTGAAGCAGAAGAAAACTCCCCAGAGCTGCAAAGCCCTTGGGACTGAACAGGGTCTGAATCAGGGCCGAAACCAAGCCAACCAGACCGTACCAGCTCGGATGCTCGAAAAGGTTGGTGAGACCCGCATCACCACTCAGGGCAACGAGCAAACATACGAACAGGGCCAGGTAGGAGGCATACTGGACGGCTCGGAAGCCGGTGAAGGAGGGCCGCCCCAGTGATCATCGAGGGACCGTGCCACGACCCCCTGTAGGCGCTGCAGCAGTTCTTGCCACCTGGCAGCGGCATCAAAAAGGCTCGCATGATGATCCCCCATCGATGACGGGAGCCCCAGCTGAAGGGCTTGATAGATCATTCGGTTTTCCACCCGTTCCAGTTCGTGCTGCAAGGGCTGCAGAGCCGCCTGCCGGATGAGCAGATCCTCGCTCTGCAGCCGCTCGTCGGATCGCTCGGTCAAGCGCTTCCAACCTCTGGCTACCGCGGCAATGCCGTACCCGATCCCGACCAAAGCGCGCGTATGGGCTGATTGCTGCAAGAATTCCTCAGAATTTCGTTCCAGTGCTCGCTGGAACGCCTCTTGGCCCATCCGAGTCCACTCGGCCCGCCGGCTCTGCAGTTCAGAAACCGCATCATTGAGCACTCCGTGTAGAATGCTGAGGCCCGAAACCTCTTTCTCCAAGGTCTCCGCGAGTTGCTTCACCTCCACATCCAGGTTGGCCGCTTTGATCTCTCGCATCTCCTTGGCATCGCGCAGCCGAAAAATCTGATTGTGAAAATTCCACAAGTGATTCCACGGCGATGCTGCGCTCGCCTCACCCCCCTCGCGCGCAGACACGGCATAGACGATAGGCTGGGCCACTCCATTTTCCCGCAAGTGTTGGCTGAACCTGGCCATGACCGCGATCAACTGGGAATGACCGGTTCCTGCTTCGCCATCCGGAAAAAGCAAGTCCACCTTGTTCAGCACGAAATAGAAATTCTGCCTCGCTTTGGGGACCTGCCGGAGAAAGGTGTAAAACCTTTCATCCGCATATTTCTCCGGGGTGGTGACCCAGATGAGGATATCCAGGTGTTCCAGGAATTGGAGGACCTGTTCCCGATGCCCGGTCAGAAGACTGTCAAAGTCGGGCAGATCGCACAGAAGGATGTGACGGACCGTGTCGGCCTCATGAGTGATTTCACGCCAGGGCTGGGAGCTCCTGGTGAGTGCGCCCGGCAAGGGGGTCGCAGTATGGTGGTAGATCAGCACCTGATCGGTATAGGGTCGGCGATGACTGGTGGCGGCGATGGGTGTGCCGGCCAGGGCATTCATCAGCGTGGACTTCCCGACGCCGGTGCCCCCGAGCAGGCCGACCACCAGCGAGCTTTCCGCGATAGCCTCCAGCTTGCCGACCAGTTTGAGGGAATCCTCAAGCAGCCGTTTTTCTTCCTCACCGGACAAGGAAAGAAAACCCCCCTGATGGAGCAGTCCCTGGACGCGATGGAGATCATTTTGCAGGTCTTGGGCGGAACGCACTTTGCTTCAGCCTCACAAATGATGGGTTGGTTTCCTGACAGCCTGCCCTAAAATCTCTCCCAAAGCTGGTTAAAAGCCGGTTCCCAAGCTCTGGCTGGGGAACCTACCGTTTGAAAGCTGGAGCTTCCAGGGGGTGTGGCTGCCACATGATCCTGAAGAAGCACGGGAAGCCTGAACTTCCGGTCCTGCGTTCCCAAGCTGGAGCTTGGGAACGAGCGACACGAGCGAACAGTAAGTGGTTGAACAAGATAAGGCATCATCTTTCAACACGAAGAACACGAAATGATTTCTTCGTGTTTCTTCGTGTGACTTCGTGGATAAAGAATAAGGTCAAAATAAGTGCCAGTTTCTTCTGGACGGTCCCTAAGGTTCGATGCTCTTCATTACCGCGGCAAATTCCTGCAACGCCTGGGGAGACACCATCAGCGCCTGAAAACCTTCGAGATAGCGTTTGCTCTGCAACCGAAGCGAGGCGGTAAGGGCTTTCTGATAGTGTTCGCCAAGCTCTCTCACAATTTTTTGAAGCTCATGATAGGCGAAGAGATCGACGGCCCCCTTGGTCACAAAGGGTGCCACCGCCGTGTTCAGGACGGCTTCCAGCAGGCTGATCCCACCGCCAATCGCCGTTTCGAGGGCAATGATGAGAGCTCCCCAGAGGATCGACGTCGAGTAGATCCCCAACTCCTTGCTTTTCGGGATCCCCTGAGCGAGATGCTGAAAGGTTTCCTCCAGCCACTGCATGAGGCGGACCTGCTCTTCCTTCGTCTGCTGTTGGATCGCTTCTCCCGAAAGTACGAGGTTGGGATCGCGCAGCATGCCATAGAGCGCTGAGGTCTGGTCTTCAGGCGAAAGCTTTTCCAGAACCGAACGGTTAAAGCTTTCAACGGCAGCCTGAATTATGGTGAGATCTGCGGATTGGAAGATCTCGGCGAGATCCTGTTCGGAACCGGGCGGCCTTTCCTCGGGCCAGAGACCGAGGAGTCGAAACGGCGTGCGGATGATTTCGCCGAGGAACCGCCTGGGGGTCGCCAGGAGATCGTACTTGCTGAAGTGCTTCCTGATTTCCCGTTGAATGTGTGCCCGGCTTTCCGATACGAAACGCTCCTCCTGCCTGGCCAGCAGGTTCCGGCAGGCAACCTCGGAGAAAAGGTCGAGCTGCTCCATCCATTTTGAGGCGGCGTCGGCTTCCTTCTTCAAAAGATCAATAAGGAGCCCGATCTCGCCTCTTGTCTCGCCCGTCGCTCTCATCCTCTCCTGCCGAATGACTTCGGGCGTCCGAGCCCTGCTCAACTGGTGAAGCAGGGTATCTTTGAAATGGATGAAGCTGGCAACCTCCGCAAGTGATGCGGAAGGGCTGGAGGGAAGATAGGGCAGCATCCAGAAACGGTCGAGGCTCACTTTGAGGCCCTGCCCCTGAAGCCCATCCAGCACTTCTTCAGTCGTTAGCCCGTCTTCGGCCTTGTTCAGGAGGAGGAAATAGGGCTTCGCTCCCAGATGAAGGCGTGAGAGGAAACGAAACGGAACTTCGTCGGCGTATTTTTCCTGGCTGGCCACGAAAATGACCAGGTCGGCAAGCAACTGAAGGTCCTCCACCATTTGCCGGTTCTTGAGCTCGAGGCTGTCGAGGTCGGGCGTGTCAACGATGACCAGATGCGACAGCTCCTCGCGATCATGATCGAGCACCAGCAACTGACCCGGAACCCCCGCATATCCTGAAGGGGGGACCTGATCGATCATAACCCGCTGAATTCCTGCCGCAGCAAAAGGGAAGTCTTTTTCAATGGGGATGCTCTTGTGGGCATAGACCAGCGGGCCGCTGGTCTTGGGTCGTTCCACACCGGTCTCACTGAGCGCCTTGCCGATGAGGGCATTGAACAGCGTGGATTTTCCCGTTCCCGTGCCACCGATGAAAACGACCCAGAGGAAATGCCTGGAGCTGCTTGTAGGAAAGGGCCGCCAGTTGGACGGGAATCTGCGCTGCAAGGTCCCGGATCTTTGGTGCTGAAGGGGTTAGACCGGGCCATTTGAGGCTTTTCCAGAGGGCGATTTCAGCTTCTTTCATAACTTGTCACCGCTATACTCGATGAGGTTGAAGATTATCACTCTGCTCGCGCCCTGTTTGTTGGGTCTCGCTGCCACTCAACCCCACCTACACTTCAGTTCACTTGACGAGGAATGAAGGATTCAAAGCTGAAGAAGGATAAGCGATTGACCAGAAATAAATCATCATCTCCAGCACGAAGGCACACGAAAGGATCTCTTCGTGTGCCTTCGTGGCTAAAATGTGGTCAAAATGGCTGCAAGTTGTTTTTGGAAACCCCCTAGAAACCACCGCCGGTCCGAAATTCGCCGCCACCGAAGCTGCCCTCGCGGCCGCCGGAGTCTCCAGAACCACCTCCAAATCCCCCCCAGTCGCCTGAAGGTTGGCTGCTCCGATGGTGGCGGCCGAGTTCCTGCCAGATCATGTCCGAATTCATCAGACCTCCCAACAGCTGGCCCAGCAGGCTGCCCAGGGCAACGTCGCCGGAAAAGGATGAATTGTAAGCGTCGTAACCGTTCTGGCGATAGCGGCGGCGCAGGTCCTCCAACTCTGCCATATTCCGCTGCTGCTGCTGCAGAAACTGATTGACAGACTGGATATCCGCGCCAATCTGGGTTTGCTGCTGCTGGATCTGCTGCAGTCGGGCAACGACTGCGTCGTCTTCCGGCCGGGGTGTAGCGTGGGCTTTCCGCATAAGCTCAGAGAACTCCTCGCGTTGCAGGGCGGCCACCTGCAGCTCGAGGGCCTGCTTCGATAGCGGGTCCGTCCCATCATTGAAACCGGTCTGCTGCTGCAGAAGCTGCCGATACCGCACCTCTTCCGCTTCGATTTGGGCATCATGCTGCTTGAGCTGCTTTTCTGCCTCCTGCACCCTGGTCTGAAGGTTGGGGATGCCGTCCGCTTCGGCGGCTTGCCGTTCCATGGACTGCAGCGCCTGAGCCTCCAGCTGCGCCGTTTGCTGCGCTTGGGTGGCATGTTCCCGGAGCCGGCGGGGCAGTTCCTGGAGCATGTGGTAATTGGCGCGATTGCGCTGAAAGTCGATGTGTTTCGCCACCCAGTTGTCCATTCGGCGGCTGAGCCAACCGGCCTGGTACTCCGGCGTCAGGTAGTGCCGCTTCCACAGGTACATGAACAGGCTGTCGGCTTCGTAGGGTTTGCCCTTTTCGAGCTGGTCCTTTTCGGTCTGGGAGGCCTTTTCATCAGCCTGTTTGGCCACGGCTAAGGCCTCCTGGACCCGTTCCTGCTGCTGGCGGTAGGCATCGGTCTCGGTGATCCGTTTACGGGTCTGTTCGACCTGACGCTGCACACCCTCGCCGGCCTCATCCCGCTGATGTGCCAGCTCTTTTCTTTGTTCTTCGAGCTGCTGTTTCCGGGAGATGCTGGCTTTGATCTGTTCCTGCAGGTCCTGCCGGGCCTGTTTGAGTTTTTCCAGCTGCTTGAGGATGGCTTGATCGGATTCATCAAGCCGGGAAACCAATTGGCTGATCTGGAGGTGATCCAGGCGAAGCCGGGCTAATTCCCGGTAGCGTTCACCGGTTTCCCGGCGCAGGGAGTTAAGCTGCCGTTGGAGCTCACTCAGGCGCTGCCCAGCCTCCTCCTGCGCCGTCTGCGCCTGTTGCAGGTGCTGGTTGATCAACTGCAGGTTATCTCTTCCCGTTATCATAGGGTGGCTCTCCTACCACTGGGTAATAGCCCCGCCGGTGGTCGGCATCAGATAGTGGGGAGTCAAATAACCACGCTCTTTGACGCCGAACCGGTTGTTTTGGATGATGCCGTCATCGGCTTTATCGCGGCGAATGCGCTCGAACACGTCGTCGTCCACCCGCAGGCCCCATTGCGACACGCTGTGCGTCGATCCGTCTTCCTCACTGGTTATGGGCACGGTTAGCCGCTCACCCTGCGGGGTGACGGCTTCGACGATCAGATAATAGTTGCGGGTCCCGGGCTTGTTCGGGGGATTTCGCCATACCCCGCTGGGGGCGCCTGGTCGGGACGCGATCCTCAGGTCGTATTCCTGCACCACCCGTCCGTACAATTCCTGGAGGGCCGCCGACCCCTTGCGCGCGCCCTGGACATCACCGCTGTTCAGCTCTGCGAGAGCATCGGTGTAAAGCTTTTCAGCCTGCCTCCGGGCTGCATCTTCCCGGCTTTCGGCCAACAGGCTCTGACGCTGACCCGGCAAGTTTTTCCCGCAGCGACGGTGAGAGCACTCAAATCGGTCACCGCCGCTTCCGCTTTGCCCAGATGAGCGTTGACCTCATTGAGCAGTCCCGCCCGCTGTTCCAGGCGACGTTGGATGGCATCCCCTTCCCGGGCAAGGCTGTCGGCGTCCAGGTCCGGCTTCAGAGGCAGCTTGTCGAAGGCCTGGAGCCTGGTATCGGCCCCACCCAGCTGCAACCCGGCCTCGGAAAGGAGGCGCTTGGCCGCAACTTCCGAAGACTCGGAAGCCTTGCCGGCAGTGCCCTTCAGGGTCTGATTGAGATTTCCCAGGCGTTGTCTGGCGATGGTGCTCTGATCCTGCTGCTGTTTGATCCGGGTATTGAAATCCTGAGCCGCCTTCACCCGTTGCCGTGCTTCGGGTGCCACAAAGGCAAACCGGTAGATGAGAAAAACGGCCACCAGGGATGCTGCCACAACTCCCGCCACCTTCGCCCATCGCTTCCGGTTGACGTAAAGCTTGGCCAACCATAGTGTCCCTTTGGGCGGGGGCGGCCGGTAGACGAACCGTTCCTCGCGCAGGGCGGCCACGCCGTCAGCGATCATCTTGTCGGTGACTTCCAGCCCCTGTGAAGCGTACATGCGCTTTACTTTGTCAAACAGAGCCTGGTCGCGTTCGTCGGAAGCGAGTTCCCGCTCCACCAGTTGCTGCTCGTGGCGCAGGGTGTCCACCACGTCCATGGCGAGCATCACTTCGTCGAGTTCGATCTTCTCCGGCTTCTCTTGATCAACCATGGGTCAAAGATTCTCCGGCTTTGGTCAACTCCACCAGGCGGCGTTTGCCGGCTTCCACGGCTTGCCGGATCTCCTGCTCGTTGCGCGTACTGGCCTGCCGCAATTCGGTGATCAGGGTTCGCGACTTCTCCTGAAAATTGATCACGGAATCCAGCAGTTTCTTGACACTCTCGGCTTTCAGCGTCGCCCCATAGCCGGCCCGGAGGGCGTCTTCCTGCACCTTGCCTCCCACCTCGGCCAGCGTCTCCAGGCTCTGGTTGATGCCCTCTTTCATGACCTCCAGGGTCCGGGTGCTTTCGTGCAACCCCTGCAGGCTGGTGAAGGAAGCGTTGAGGGCCGTGAAGACCGTCTCATTGGTGCCGAAAAAGGTCACCGCCTGGGAATAGACCCGCTCCTTGACTTCGTTGGACTGAACCAGTCGGGCCATGATCACTTCGGTGGTGTTGTAGTTGATGGACAGGTTTTCCGCCAGGTCCTTGGCCACCTGATAGCGCTTGTCCTCCTCCTGGAGTTCCCGCAACCGCTCGTCCCGAGCCAGCTCAAGTTTGGCGATCACCACCTGGTCCGTGTTGGTGTTGGTTTCCAGGGCTTTGGAAGCTTCCTCGAGACGCGTTTTGGTCTCCTGCAACTGGCTTTCCGCCTTTTTCAGGATCTCGTAGGCCAGCACCTGAGCCTCTTTCAGAGCGCCGCGGAAGTCCCGATAACTCTCCAGGATGGTCAACTCCCGATCGATTTGGTCCCTGCTGTCGTGCGTCACCTCGTTATAGGTCTTCTTGATCTTATCGAAACGGCTCGGGATATCACCCCGGGTGACTTTCATCCAGAAATTTCCCATACGCTCCATGGTGTCGATCTTGCCGTCTTCCAGTTGCTTGACCATGCTTTGGGCATCATCGCGAATGCTGTTGAAGGCGGCGGCGATCTGCTCATAGCGCTCGCCCACCTCCATGGCCGACACCTGTTCACGCACCACCTCGTTGAATACGGTGGTGTGATTCAGAGTGCGGGCAATGGCCACGGCCTTTTCTTCGTCCAGGTCGCTGATTTTCTGAATCATGGCCACCACCGGCGTTTCGTCCGGCTTCTCAGGCATCAGCCCCAGATCACGCAGTTTGGTCAGGGCCTTGTCGAGGTAGTTAAGAGGCATGGGTGTCAGGTCTGTACTGGTCATGGTCCCGCTCCCTTCTTTATGATTCATGGTTCATAGATGGGTTCCAGATTGTTGAGGGTTTTTCCCCGGATGGGAACCGCATTTTTCAAGGCAATGAAGGCGGTTGCACGACAAGAGCAGATCCGAGGAGCTTTCGTTTGAGGCTGTTACAGCAGTCTGTTGATCGAGCCAAGGGGCAGGGAAAACAATGCTGAGCATAACGCCACATACCGAAGTGACCATCACCCCACGACGTCATTCCGGCATGCTTCGCGGGCATCGGACGGTTGGAGACCGGGCAACGATTTCTGTGGAGCGACCCTAAGCAATCTCGGGTGGTGTTTCAGGGTCAGTGACCGCTTCCGGGTCTGGTAAAAACCCTTCTCCACTCTTAAACATTCCGATCTTTCATGTTTACTGTCTATAACCTCATAAGTCTGTGGATCAATTCTGCGGAGCTGCCATCCTTTCTCAGTGCAAATGGCCTTCTTGAATTCCCAATATCCCATTTCTTTCGTCCCTTCCATAACGACAGGTTCGGTTCCGGCGGCCTCAGACTTGTTTTTGTTCTCGGCTTCCATGAGTTTCCTTTCTATCTGGATGGGGATGAAGCAACCAATAAGAACCTAACTTCTAACCTTACTCCAAAATCTCAGTGAATGAAAATGATAATCACCTGAGCGAGATGGAAACGGCACGAACTGTAAGAGAATTTCTATCCAGCGAGGCAGTGGAGAATTGTTCAATGTGCCAGTTTCGGTTCCAGCAGCTTCCGGTTTATTTTTCTCGGCTTCCATAGGTTTCCTTTCTTTCTGCATCGGGGTAATCGAGCAATGAAACTTATCCTTACCTTACTCCAAATCTCAATCGAAAAATACGGTTCTATGCTGAAGGATGTGGAAGCGGGATGACCCGAACGAGGATTCCGTATCCAGGGAGACACATGGAGAATCGTTCAAATTGAGTTGACATCAAAAACACAGCAAGTTAGTTGTGTGAGAGAAATAAACGGGATCATGAGAATCGTTTCTTTGCGTCCACTGACCGACCTCTCCGGCTGAGTATAGCCCCATTTTTGATGGTCCCAGTCGTTTTCCCGAGATGGCCAATCATTGCAGACAAAGGAGATTCTTGCATGGATGTCGACAAGAACGAGAAATCATCGGCACCCCACAAATGGCGGTTTGCGCGGGTGGGAGGCTTCGACCAGGTTCGCCTGGAAACAGGTGCGGACCTGCTGGCCCTCGACGAACTTGACCAAAAGCTGTGGGCCAGTCTCGCCTGTCCCACGCACGGGCTTGAGTTAGACTCCACGACTCTTGAGCTCATTGACAAGGATGGGGATGGACGCATCAGGGTTCCCGAGATCCTTGGCGCCGTCAAATGGATTGGGTCTGTCCTGAAAAACGCCGACGACTTGACTAAACGCGCCGATACTCTGCCGCTCTCAGCCATTGATGAGAGCACCCCGGAGGGCGCGCAGCTCCTGGCTTCGGCAAAGCAGATTCTGCTCAATCTTGGTAAGCCCGATGCCACTTTCGTGACGCCTGAAGATACCGCGGATACGGTCAAAATCTTTGCCCAGACGAAGTTCAATGGAGACGGGATTATCCCTGTTGATGCCACGGATGATGAGCGGCTTAAGAACGTTATCAAAGAGATCATGGAGTGTCTCGGATCGGAACTCGACCGCAGTGGTGAACCCGGCATCACCCAGGAAAAGACGGACCAATTTTATGCCGAATTGCAGGACTATTCCGATTGGTGGCGCAAAGCGGAAGACGATGCGGCCAACATCCTTGTGTTCGGCGACGCAACCGGCGAGGCCGCGGAAGTCTTCAAGGCCGTCAGGACCAAGGTGGACGACTATTTCACCCGTTGCCGCCTGGCGGAATTCGATGCGGGAGCAGTCGGGCCGCTGAATCCGTCACCGGAAGAATACCAGGCCCTGGCCCGCAAGGACCTCTCGGCGGCTACCGAGGACGTCGCTGCGCTGCCGTTGGCGACCATCGGAGCGGGCAAGCCGGTGCCCCTGGAGGGAGGCATCAATCCGGCGTGGGTGGATGCGATTTCGCGGCTCCGCACCGCGGTCGTAAAGCCGATGTTTGGCGATAAAACAGCCATGGATGCCGGCGAATGGGCCCTCATCGGCGCGAAATTTGCCGCCTTCGAGAGCTGGTTTGACGGCAAGAAGGGAGCAGTCGTCGAGAAACTGGGATTGGCGCGGGTTCGTGAGATTCTGGCCGCCAATGCAAAGGAATCCCTGACCGCTCTCATCGCGAAAGATAAGGCTCTGGAACTGGAAGCCAATACCATCGCCTCCGTTGACAAGCTCGTCCGATACCATCGTGATCTTTTTACCCTCCTGAACAACTTCGTGTCGTTTCAGGATTTCTATTCTCCCGGGACCAAAGCCATCTTCCAGACCGGTAGTCTCTTCATAGACGGCCGCAGCAGCGATCTTTGCATCAAGGTGGATGACATCGCCAAACACAGCGGGATGGCCAACCTGAGTCAAACCTACATGGCCTACTGTGAGTGCCGGCGCAAGGGCGATGCGGAGAAAATGAGCATTGCCGCCGCCTTGACCGACGGCGACGCGGGCAACCTCATGGTGGGGCGCAACGGGGTCTTTTACGATCGGAAGGGCAACGACTGGGATGCCACCGTTGTCAAACTCATTGAACACCCGATCAGTATTCGCGAGGCTTTCTGGAGCCCCTATCGACAGATTGCCAAAATGATCCACGAGCAGATCGAAAAGGTGGCGGGCGCCCAGCAAAAAAAGGTGACAGATACGGCCTCCGCCGGTGTTGCCGGGGCGGCCGCAACGGCTGAGGCCGCAGCGCCGCCGGCCGCGGCGCCACCGTTTGATGTGGGCAAGTTCGCCGGTATCTTCGCCGCCATCGGGCTTGCCATCGGGGCCATCGGAACCGCGATCGCCGCGCTGCTGACGGGGTTCCTCAACCTCAGCTGGTGGCAAATGCCGTTGGCCATTGCCGGATTGCTGCTCCTGATTTCCGGGCCCTCGATGGTCATCGCTTACTTCAAACTTCGCAAGCGCAACCTGGCGCCCATTCTGGACGCCAACGGGTGGGCCGTGAACACCCGCGCCATCGTCAACATCCCCTTCGGTAAAACGCTCACTGCTCTTGCGCGGTTACCCGAGGGAGCGCAGTCTTCGCTGGTCGATCCTTTTGCAGAGAAGGAGAGGCCATGGAAACTTTACCTCTTCCTGGTGGCGGTTGCAGCAGTAGCTCTGCTGCTCTGGCAGAAGGGCTGTGTGGGTGAGTTTTGGAAGTAGCGTGCTCCCAGACAGGAGACGACGCAAATGCCCGATCCTGTTCTGAGAATTCAGCTAAGTACAGGTCCACACAAATAACTGTCCACCGTCAGTTCGTCATACCGGCGGAGGCCGGTATCCAGGCTGTTCTTCTGGATTCCGGCAAAAGATTGCCGGAATGACGCTTTGAGACAATGGTCACTTTATTCTGTGGCGGTGTACTAAGAGCTGGTGAAGAGCTGGTTCCCAAGCTGGAGCTTGGGAACCAGCGGATGATGCACCAATCCAAGCGATAGTCGCGGCCTGCTCCGGATAATCTCCATCTTCTGTTTCCCTGGGTATTGCAGTGACAATACCACAAGGCTTCATTCCACGAGGCCGAATTGAGTGCGGTGCAGGGAAGCGAAGAAACCACCGGCATGGACCAATTCAGTGAAAGTCCCCTGCTCGATTATTTCCCCTTCACGCAGCACCAGAATCTTGTCGGCTTCTCTGACCGTGGACAGACGATGAGCGATGATGAAGGTGGTGCGCCCTACAATGAGCTGATTTAACCCCCCCATAATGGCGGCTTCGGTCTCGGCATCCACCGATGACGTGGGTTCATCGAGTATGAGGATGGGGGCATCCCGCAGGATGGCACGGGCTATGGTGATCCTTTGCCGCTCCCCCTCGGACAGGGTGGCGCCCTGTTCCCCCACCAGCGTATCGTAACCTTTGGGCAGCTTCATGATGGAATCGTGAATCCGAGCGAGACGTGCAGCCGCAATGATATCGTCGTCACTCGCTTGGGGGCGGCCGTAGGCGATGTTTTCCTTAACCGTGATGGGAAAAACCAGAGGCGGCTGCAGCACCATGGAGATCTGCTCCCGCAGTGACTTGAGCTGATAGTCGCGGACGTCGACGCCGTCGAGCAGCACCCGGCCTTCGATGGCATCATAGAAGCGGGGAACGAGACTTACCAGCGTCGATTTGCCAACTCCCGTGGGACCCACGATGGCCACTTTTTGACCGGGTTCGATGTGCACGGAGATCTTCTTCAAGACCGGCTGATCTTCCACATAATGAAAAGAAACATCTTCCAGCAGGATTTCCCCCTTCGCCCCCTGGTCGGAGAAAAAACGGCTGCCGTCCTTCATGTCCCTTTCAACATCCAGAATTTCGAACACCCGCTGAACTCCGACCCTGGCAGACTGAATGACTCCCCAGGTCTGGCTGAGGGTGTTGATCGGGGCATAAAGGGAGGCCAGATAGGCGGTGAAAACAACGATGTCGCCGACACTGAGGGCGCCGGACAGAGCGTGCTTGGCGCCAATGTAAATGACAAGGGCCGTGCCGATGGCCATTACCCCGTTCACCACGCCGGAATAAAAGGTCTGGAGCGTGAACAGGCGCAGACTGGCGTCCAGGCTTTCGACGCTGGCCGTCATGAACTTCCGGTGCTCCTCTTCCTCCTTGGTGAAGGCCTGGATGATCCGGATGGCGGAGATGGCCCGCTGCACTACCGAATAAACTTCACTCTCCCGCTCCCGGAAATAGGTCGCCGCTTCGGTGATATGCTTGCTCATGAAGGATATGACACCAATCAGGACGGGACAGATGCTGAGCGCCAGGAGAGTCAGCAGCCAATCCATGCGGATCATGACGAAGAACATCATCCCGAGGAAAGTGACCGCCGTCAGGACGGGAAAAACGCCGTTCATGGTGATGGCTTGAATGGAGTAGGTATCCGCTGTGATGCGATAGAGGAGATCTCCCACCTGTCTTCTGCTGTGGAAGGCCAGAGACAGGCGCTGAAGGTGGCTGTAAAGGTCACTCCTGAAATCGTTCACCATGCGCTGACCAATCTTGATGGTCGTGTAGTTATTGAGGACCGTCAACCCCCCCAGGAACAGGTAGATCAGCACCAGAGTGACGCAGGAGAGGAGGAGGAGCGTCTCATTGGAATAGGACGCGGCAAAAGCCCAGGTTAATGGTTTGCCACTCAGCACATTGTCGATGACAATCTTCAGGGGCCACGGCTTCAGGATTTCACAGGCGCTGATTACGAAAACCTGAAAGAGCGCGATCGTGAAAGGAACGCGGTAGGGCCACAAATACCGGAAAATTTCTCGTCTCATTCGCCGCATCACCTCAGTGGGAATCTCAGACCGGACTGAATCCCCGTCAAGCAAGATTTCCGTCCGTTCTCAGACGGTTGTCCAAACATCCCCAAGACAGCCCGCAGGTTATCTTTGACCTCAACCCCGCCGGGCACTTGCCAACCCTCATGGAAGTGTTTGTTCTATCTGAATAAATCTCTGGAATCAACGGAAAACTGCCTGGTTGAAGCGCGGCTTCGCTGGGCGCCATCGAGGTCAACACCCCCAGCAGAGACCCAATAACTTGATCAATTGGCATCTGGTCTGGGGCTCACGCCGGAGTTGACCCAGCAGCTTCGGGGAGTTACCGGCGTGCAAGGAGGGCATGATCAGTGAATGATCAGGATACAGTCAGAGGGCGCAAAGGGGTTAGAGGTTTCAGAGGGCAAGTGTCCTTGCCACGCGAAAGCCGAAACTGCCACTGCGGAGGTCCGGCCTGCGGCTGCGGAATGCGCACCGGAAAAAGTCCTGGCGCTCCAGGACCCACGAGCCCCCACGCACTACAAGGAATTTACCGGCTGCAGGCGGCTGCAAGTCGCCTGCCCGGTATCGCTCATAAGCCTGGTTGTCGTAACAGTCTTCACACCACTCCCACACGTTCCCGGCCATCTGGAAGTGGCCCCACACACTGCAGCCGTCGGCGTAGCTCAAGACACTGCAAGTCGTCTCGCCGCCTCGATCCTTACCATTGCGGCATTTCGCTTCATCCCACGCATCCCCCCAGGGATATTCCCGTCCGTCCACCCCCCGCGCCCCCTTCTCCCACTCCAACTCAGAAGGCAACCGCAAACCCGCCCAAAGGCAATAGGCCTTCGCATCTTCCCAGCTCACATACACCACCGGATGGTCAGAAAATTCCGGGGGAAAGCTCGGCCCTTTCCACACCGGCGTCCCAAAGGGCGGGTCCGGTGGCCGGTGACCCGTCGCTTCCACAAAACGCAGGTACTGCCTGTTGGTCACCGGGTGCAACCCCAGATAATACGGCGGCAGCTCCACCGGGAACGGCTCACCACCCCCTTCGTCCTTTTCGGGCCCACCCGCCAAAAAAGTTCCGCCCGGCACCAGCAGCAGCCGGCTCTCGTCCTGCTCGTTCTCGATCAGCCACTCGGCCCCCTCGGGCAACCATTGAGGGAATTTGAGCTGAGGAAAAACCTCGATGCGCCGGATCACCGTCGACTCCCTTGGTCTGCAGGTTCAGGCGACAAGGATAAGAGGAGTTGCTTTTGGGAGGTTTTTGAGTAGCAGATCCTGCGGAGGCGGTCAAGAGCCTGTTGCTCCTGAAAGTGATGCACCTCAACTGGAAAAGGAACCATTTTTGCTCGACAACCTATGGAATGTGAAATATCTGGTGCATTGCGTTTCAGTGCAGTTTATATGTATCTTGTTAGACTCCCCTTGATGATGGTCATGTTGGCGAAAAACCTGATCCTGTAAGCCTCCTGACTAGCACTTCTGAACTTCGAGAAATCTGGGCATAGCCCTTGCTTTTGCATTCCATCGAAGGGTGAGCGAGCCAGGATTCTCCTCACCCCCATGCGGACCGATCAGAGGGATTTCCAAGAAGCTCTTATACCTTCTTCCAGATGAACCAACCCGCGTTTGGTCCATCTCGATCATCTAAAGAAGGAATCTTGAATGCGCGGGAGCAATGAAGAACAACGCTGAAGCGACGTTCTTCTCATGGAGAACATGATCATTGAATGTCCAAAAGGGGGTGAGGCCTATGGTCAGGTGATACCTGGTGTAATTCCGGAGGTGCTGATTGTCGCTTAAGTGGGACTTTCCCGTTCGTATCGCTGCTTTTAAAGGAACAGTCATTAAAAAAGGAGGTTTAATCATGCAGCGGTTTTTGATTATTCTGTTTGCTGCTGTCTTTTTCTCCACCATGGCGTTTGCGGCAGGTCCAAGCCAGTATCAGTGGACGGGTACGGTGCTCGAGGTGAAGGACGACGTCATTGTCGTGCAGAAAGGAAAAGAGAAATGGGAGATTGCCCGTGACAAGGAGACCAAAGTAACAGGCGGAGATGTCGCGGTGGGCTCTAAGGTTACGGTCTTTTATACCATGAAGGCCACAAGCATTGAAGTGAAAGAGACGGCAAAGAAAGCTGAACCGACCAAGGCCGAACCCAAGAAAGTGGAACCCAAGAAGCAATAGCCTGGCAACGCTTTCCAGCGAGGGCGGCGGCTCCTGCCAGCTGGAGCTGCCCACTCGCTTGCCTGGATTCCCGCCTCGATGGCCTCTTGATTTCGCGAGGCTTTCGATAAGCCTCTGAGTTTTGCTTCTGAGACGGTGGTATCAGCCACAGCCGGGACAGATGGTTGCGCTTCACTGATTGCTGCCTGCATGTAGAGAGAAAGGCTTTCATGAATGAGTAAACCTATGCTTATCGCCAGAAGTTCCAAAGGAGTGGACTTTTCATTGATCCCGCGCATGGCTAACCGGCACGGGCTGGTTGCCGGGGCTACGGGAACCGGCAAGACCGTTACTTTACAGAGAATCGCTGAGCGCCTGAGCGAAAACGGCGTTCCCGTTTTTCTGGCCGATGTGAAAGGGGATCTGGCCGGGATCAGCCAAAAGGGAACTGAGAATCCCAAGATCATGGATCGCATTGAACTGATCGGTCTTTCCGATCATTGCTTTCGGGAATTCCCGGTGGCGTTTTGGGATGTTTTCGGAAAAAGCGGCCATCCGATCCGGGCGACCGTTTCCGATATGGGGCCGCTTCTTATAGGACGGCTTTTGAATCTCAATGAAGTGCAGACCGGTGTTTTGACCTTGATCTTCAAAATCGCCGATGACGGCGGGTTATTGCTCTTAGACCTAAAAGATCTGCGAGCCATGGCCCAATATGTGGGGGATAACGCTCAGCAGGTCACAACCGAATATGGAAATATCTCCAAGGCGTCGGTGGGCGCCATCCAGAGAGGTTTGTTGGAGCTGGAGACACAGGGAGGGGATCTTTTTTTCGGCGAACCGATGCTGGATATTCTTGATCTTATTCAAACTCATTCGGACGGAAGAGGCATCATCAATATTTTAGCAGCGGATCAACTGATCGGCCGGCCCAAAGTTTACGCGACCTTTCTGCTGTGGCTTTTAGCGGAACTTTTTGAGCGTTTGCCGGAAGTGGGAGACCTGGAGAAGCCTAACTTGGTTTTCTTTTTTGACGAAGCCCATCTTCTTTTTGAAGACGCTCCGCCGGCTTTGCTTGGAAAGATCGAACAAGTGGTCCGGCTGATCCGTTCTAAAGGCGTTGGGGTCTATTTTGTCACCCAGAACCCGAAGGATGTTCCGGAAAAGGTCTTAGCCCAGTTGGGCAACCGCGTGCAGCACGCCTTGCGAGCCTTTACGCCGCAGGAGCAAAAGGCGGTCAAGATCATGGCGCAAACATTTCGTCCCAATCCTCAACTTGATATCGAGCAAGTGATCACTGAACTGGGCGTGGGAGAAGCCCTCATTTCTTTCCTGCAAGAAGACGGCACTCCTGCGGTGGTCGATCGTGCCTTTGTGTGTCCGCCACAGAGCCGCGTGGGTGTGGTTATGCCCGATGAACGGCAGGGAATTATTCAGAACTCGATCCACTTTGGCAATTATGAAAAAGCTGTAGATCGAGAATCGGCGTTTGAAGTGATTAGAAAGCGGACCGAACAAAGACTTGCTCAGGCGCAACAGCAGACCTATCAGCAGCCGCAGCCTCGTTACCAGGAACCGGCCTCGCACCGAAGCCCGGGGCGGCCCAGGGATGGCCTTGCGGAAGCGTTTGCCAAAAGTGCCGTGCGCTCCATCGGCAGTGCCATCGGCCGCCAAATTATCCGTGGGGTGTTGGGTTCAATCCTGGGCGGCAGAAAATAGAAAGCTGGCGGATGCCCTTCTTAGAGGGAAACGGTTGATGCAGATTGAGCTCGAAGCAATCACCAAGGCCTGGGGCGAAGTCGTTGCCGTGGACCGTGTCAGTTTCACCGCCAGCGACGGCGAACTGCTGGTGGTCCTCGGCCCCTCGGGTTGCGGCAAGTCGACCGTCCTCAGGCTGATCGCCGGCCTTGAAACGGTGACGGCCGGAGCCATCCGCATCGGTGGTCGGGACGTCGCCGAGCTGCCGCCGGCCAGCCGCAACGTTTCCATGGTGTTCCAATCCTACGCCTTGTTCCCCCATTTGAATGTCGCCGAAAACATCGTCTTCGGCCTCAAGGTGCGCAAGCTCGAGGCTGCCGAGCGCCAGCGCCGCCTGGAGCGGGCGGTGGAACTCCTGGGCCTGCAGGGGTTGCTGCACCGCAAACCGGCCGAACTTTCGGGCGGGCAACGCCAGCGGGTAGCCCTCGGTCGGGCCATCGTGAGCGAGGCCCCGGTCTGCCTGATGGACGAGCCTCTTTCCAACCTCGATGCCAAGTTGCGGCATGAGATGCGCCGGGAAATCCGCATGCTTCAGCAGCGCCTGGGGATCACCATGATCTATGTCACCCACGACCAGGTCGAGGCCATGACCATGGCCGACAAGATCGCGCTGCTCAACGCCGGCCGCGTCGAGCAGGTTTCGCCGCCGGAAGAGCTCTATGCCCGACCGGCCACGGTCTTTGCCGCCGGCTTCATCGGCACCCCGCCGATGAACCTGCTGCCGCTCAACCTCCCCGAGGTCCTGCAGTGGGCTCGTGCCAACCTGGCCGACTGCCTGCCCCAGGGCTCGCTCGAACAGCTGGTGCTGGGGGTGCGGCCGGAAAAGATCAGCCTGTCGGACGCGGGCCTTGCCGCCGAGGTCCTGAGCCTGGAATACCTCGGTGCCGACAGTCTCATCGCCTGTAGAATCGGGGTGCGCGAGCTGATCGTGCGCCAGAACGGCCGGGTGAAGCTGGCGGCGGGCGATCGTATTCGTTTGAACTGGCCGCAGGCAGAAAGTCACTTCTTCGAAGCCGGCAGCGGCCTGCGCCACACCGGATAAGCGTGAACGCTCCCCGGTTGCACGCCGTCGGGGGTCAAGGGAAACCCAAAAGGAAGGAG
Organism: uncultured delta proteobacterium; assembly: GCA_963783775.1. GTDB lineage: Bacteria > Desulfobacterota > Syntrophobacteria > Syntrophobacterales > Syntrophobacteraceae > JADGQM01. The sequence continues at coordinate 245,058 of CAWAOR010000005.1, forward strand.
AGCGGTATGAAAGGTTTCGTGATGAAGGCGTTGTTCTGCTTCATGGTGGCGGCCTTGCTGGGCGGGACTTCGGCCCAGGCGGCGGTCGAGCTCAACATGTACTACCCGGTGGCCGTCGGCGGTCCCATCACCAAGGTCATCGACGACATGATTGCGGAGTTCGAAAAAGCCAATCCCGGCATCAAGGTCAAGGCGGTTTACGCCGGCAACTACGACGACACCCGTGTCAAGGCTCTGGCCGCGCTCAAGGCCGATCAGCCGGTGCAGCTGAGCGTGCTCTTTTCCATCGACGTGTTCGAACTCATCGACCAGGACGTGCTCGTGCCCTTCGACGAGGTCGTCACCTCGGCCGAGGACAAACAGTGGCTGGCTTCCTTCTATCCCGCCCTGATGGAGAACTCCAAGGCCAAGGGCAAAATCTGGGGCGTTCCCTTCCAACGCTCGACCATCGTCATGTATCACAACAAGGACGCCTTCAAGGAAGCCGGTCTGGACCCGAACAAACCGCCGGCCACCTGGGATGAGATGGCGGCTCTGGCCCAGAAGCTGGTCAAAAAGGATGCCTCGGGCAACGTCAACCGCTGGGGCGTGATGATTCCCTCCACCGGCTATGCTTATTGGATGTTCCAGGCTCTTTGCATCGAGAACGGTCAGGTGCTCATGAACCCGGAAGGCAACAAGACCAATTTCGACAATGAGGATGTCGTTGCATCCCTGCAGTACTGGCGCGACCTGGCGGTCAAGCACAAGGTGATGCCCGAGGGCACCATCGACTGGGGCACCCTGCGCCAGAAATTTCTCGAGGGGGCCACGGCGATCATGTGGCATACCACAGGCAACCTTACTGCAGTGCGCGAGGGTGCCAAGTTCGACTTCGGGGTGAGTCTGCTGCCCGCCGCAAAGCGCCGCGGTTCTCCCACCGGGGGAGGCAACTTCTACCTCTTCAAGAAGGCCACACCCGAGGAGCGTGCGGCGTCCTTGAAATTCATCAAGTTCATGACCTCGCCGGAATTGAGCGCGCGCTGGTCCATCGCGACAGGCTACGTGGCCACGAGCCCGGCTGCCTATGAGACGGAGACGCTCAAGAAATATGTGGCCGATTTTCCGGCCGCTGCCGTTGCCCGCGACCAGTTCCCCTATTCTGTGGCCGAGTTCTCGGTGCATGAGAACGCCCGGGTGAAAAAACTCCTGGACGACGCCATCCAGAGTGTGCTCGCCGGCGGCAAGCAGCCCAAGGATGCCCTGACCAGCGCCCAGCAGCAAGCCGAGCGTGTGCTCAAGGATTATCGCTGACGCGCGTGTGCCTGCGGTGAACACGGTTGGGTGGTAGGGCGGTCCCGCGCTGCGCGGGATTATGCCGCCCACGCCAAAGGCCTCGCAATTTCGACGCGTTCCGGGAGGGGATAGACCTTTTCCCTGCTGTCCTTCACCTGTGGGAGCGGAGTTCCTGCCGCGGAGAAGATCGCCTCGCGGCGGGACGCCGCTCCTACAGAAATGAAGCTTTCCAACCTTGAAGGGTATGGCTTCAGATTTGGCTTAACGATGCACCTCAACCACAAAACCGCCCAATGGGTATGGGCGTGGTTACTGCTCCTGCCCGCCTCGATCCTGATGGTGACTTTTACCCATTACCCGATTGTGGGGAACATCTTCTCGAGTTTTTTTTCGACCCCGCGGCAGGGCCGGATGAGCAGGTTCGTCGGCCTGGACAACTACACGTCCATGGTGAATGACCCCGTTTTCTGGCAGGTGCTGACCAACAACTTTCTCTACGCCCTGGGCGCCATCCCGGTCAGCGTCTGCCTGGCCCTGCTCATGGCCGTCTGGGTCAACGGCAGACTTCCCGGCCGGGCCATCGTCCGGGCCGCCTATTTCACCCCGACCATTCTGCCGATGGTCGCCGTGGCCAACATCTGGCTCTTCTTCTACACCCCCCAGATCGGCATCCTCGACCGCATCTGCGGCTTGTTCGGCATCCCCAGCCACAGCTGGCTGGGCGACCCTGCAACGGCGCTGGGCTGTCTGGTGGTGCTGGCGATCTGGAAGGACGCGGGCTTCTTCATGATTTTCTTTCTGGCGGCTCTGCAGGGGATCTCGCCTGAACTCGAAGAAGCCGCCCTCATCGAAGGGGCGGGCCGGTGGTACTTCTTTCGCCGGGTGACGCTGCCGCTGCTCATGCCGACGACGCTCTTCGTCCTGGTCAACGCTACCATCAACTCCTTCAAGCTGGTGGACCACATCTTCATCCTGACCAAGGGCGGCCCTGACAACGCCTCCTCGCTTCTGCTCTACTACATCTATGAAGTCGCCTTCGGTTTCTGGGACACGGCGTACGCCTCGACGCTGACCGTGGTCCTGTTGCTGATCCTGAGCGTGCTGGCCGTCACGCAATTCAAATATCTCGAAAAACGGGTGCACTATCAGTGAGCGGCGATCTCCTGGTTTGAGGGGCCGCATGGGTCGAGTGGGAATATGATGATTCGGAAATCCGACTGGGGACATTATCTTGAAATTGCGGCCGCCTGGTTGCTGGCGTTTTTGTGGGCGGCGCCGCTGCTCTACGCCACATGGGCGGCATTTCACCCCATGGATTTCGTCAGCCGCTTCGACCTCCTCTCCCCGCTGACTCTTGACAACTTCCGAGCGGCCTGGAGGGTAGCGCCTTTTGCCCGGTATTTCTTGAACACCTTCCTGCTGGTCTCCATGACCCTCACCGGCCAGATGATCCTCTGTACACTGGCCGCCTACGCTTTTGCCCGCTTCGAATTCCCCGGTAAGGAAACCGCCTTCATCCTGGTGCTCGTGCAGATCATGATCATGCCCGACGTGCTCATCGTCCAGAACTACCTGACGACGAGCAAGCTCGGCCTGGTGGATACGATCCTGGGCATCGGGCTGCCCTACATGGGTTCGGCTTTCGGCATCTTCCTGCTGCGCCAGGCGTTCAAGCAGGTGCCGCGGGAATTGGAAGACGCCGCCCGGGTCGAAGGCGCAGGCTGGATGTCCATTCTCTTGAAGGTCTACGTGCCGTTGGCCCGGCCGACCTACCTCGCCTACGGTCTGGTATCGGTGAGCTACCACTGGAACAACTTCCTGTGGCCGGTGGTCATCACCAACTCTACCAACACGCGGCCCCTCACCGTGGGGCTGTCCATCTTCGGGGCACCCGAGTCGGGGGTCAACTTCTCGGTCATCTCGGCCGGCACCCTCCTCGCCGTTTCCCCCCTTCTGATCGCCTTCCTCCTGTTCCAGCGCCAATTCGTCCAGAGCTTCATGCGTTCAGGCATCAAGTAGCAAACGACCGGCTTTCACGGTTTGTTAGACGCACTGGATGTTTTCGCAGACTCTGCCGGCCCGGCCCGCTGGGGACAGTTTGCCGGTCAGGCCTGGCAGGTTTCGCCTGCTGTTCACGGAAATCAATTCGGCAGGGATTTGTTCTGCTGAATTCATTAGACTGATCCCCTTTCCCTGTTTAGGATAAGCGCTCCCGGGTGGATGATCCAGAAACGCCTCTCCACAAGGCATTCTCATGCCCAACAGGTCTTGTCCAAAGGCGGTAGGGTAACGTGATGAGCGAGCAAGACCTTACGGTGAAACTCTTGAGTGACCCGGAACAGAGGGTGCCGGAAGGCTATGGCGCCTGGGGGATGATGAAGATGTTGGAAAAGAATCCACTGGAGTCATCCGCAGTACTGCCTTCATCGATCCTATGGGGATCGCCAGGCTCATATGGTCTAAGGCTAAATCCTCCGGTCATGCTCGAGAGGTTCTCGAGGTCTTGCAGGACCTGGTAAAATAGGGAAAGAGGTGTTCATGAGGACTCTCATAAGGCATGCGAGGACTCATCGAGTTCCTCCGAGCATTCATGTCTGTTTGCGGAGGGTAGATTCGGAAACTGGCATGGAAATGCCATCAGCAGAGAATGCAACGGGAGTGGCGCTGTGCGGGAGTCTCGACGGCCCCAGACACGGTCTGCGGCAAAGGTGCTTACGGTCGTGGATCTGCACAAGAACTATGGCGATTCAGCCGCGGTAGACGGCATTTCGTTCGACGTGGACCGTCATGGGATCGTCGGCCTTCTGGGTCCCAATGGAGCCGGGAAGACCACGACCATCAACATGATTCTAGGCGTCCTTGAGCCGAGCTCGGGGATAATTTGCATCGAAGGGGTAGACGTCGCGAAGCACCGCTCCAAGGCGGTCGAATGCACGAACTTTGCTGCCGTCTATGCTCCTTTGCCCGGAAATTTGACCGTTTCTCAAAATCTGCGCATCTTCGGTCTCCTGTACGGAGTCCCGGCCTTATCGCAGCGCATCCGGGAAGTGATCGAGCAATTCGAGCTCGAGAGGTTTCGAAACGTGAAGTGCGGCCTTCTCTCTTCGGGAGAACAAACGCGGGTGGGCCTCGCCAAAGCGATGCTCAATCGTCCGCACCTCCTGCTCCTCGATGAACCGACCGCATCGCTCGATCCCGCGACTGCGCGCGACATTCGCGCAAAGATCCGTGAGTTCGCCCGGCAAGGCGCAGGCGGAGTGGTCTGGACCTCGCACAATATGTACGAGGTCGAGGAGGTTTGCGACCGCGTTCTCTTTCTCTCACGTGGGAAAATCCTGCTCGAAGGAGACCCGAAGACCTTGCCGTGCGAACACGGCAAGAAGACCCTTGAAGAGCTTTTCATCAGCGTGGCGCGCGAACCGCTGGCGTTGGCAGGAGCCTGACCATCGTGCATTTCAATCCCATTGCCGCCATTTTGCTTCGCCATTTCTATCTCCTGCGGGGGAGCCCTGCGCGGGTGCTGCCGCTGTTCGTCTGGGTTGCCATCGATATGGTGCTGTGGGGGTTTATCACCAGGTATCTCAACACCATCGCGGCAAGCGGCTTTGATTTCGTGCCGGTCCTCCTGGGTGCGGTCCTGCTCTATGATTTTCTCATCCGCGTAATGCAGGGAGTCACCCTCACCTTTTTCGAAGACGTGTGGTCGCGCAATTTTCTCAATATCTTTGCCACGCCGATTTCCATATCCGAGTACGTGAGCGGGTTGGTGTTGTCGAGTATCGCGACGAGCCTGGTCGGGTTGGCTGTGATGCTTTTCCTGGCGACTACCTTGTTCGGCCTTTCGGTCTCCGTTTACGGTCTTACATTCGTCCCATTCCTGTTCGTCCTGTTTCTGTTCGGCATCGCCCTCGGCATCTTCGGCAGCGCCGTGGTGCTCCGGCTGGGCCCTGCGTCCGAGTGGTTCATCTGGCCCATTCCGGGCCTCATCTCACCATTTGCCGGGGTCTTCTACCCGCTGTCGACACTCCCGCAATGGATGCAGTTCATTTCCTATCTGCTGCCGCCGTCGTACGTGTTCGAGGGTCTGCGGACGATCCTCACGGACGGCACCTTCTCAGGCATCGCTCTGCTTTGGGGCGGAGGGCTTGCCGCGGTGTATGTGGTCCTTGCCTGCTGGTTCTTTGCTTACATCCACCAGCATGCCGTGCGCACCGGCCTTATCGTCCGCTATAGTGCTGAAACGGTGAGCTAGTGCTGCAACGAGGTTTCGTTCAGGACTTGTGCCCAGAATCGCTTTCCATTGCGACAGCATATCTGTAACCGGTTGACAAACATCAGGTCCGATGAGAAAAGAGAGAACCTGATCTACCTGAAGAAGCTTTATCCCATGATATCAAGCAGCCAGAGCGTTTGTTGCGATCAACTCCCCCATATTCTCGAGGCACAGGGTATGGGATGACCTCATCTACACGATGGATTATTTGGCTCCTTTCTGACCGGAAGGGGTGGAGGAGGGCGGAATATGTTCAAGGAAGAGCGAGACGAAAGCCAGTTCCAATGGAGCATGCTGGGAGACATCCAGGAAGGGCGGCCGAATCTGGGGCCCATGGTGCACGTGGCGGTATATCGTCTGATGCAGTACACGCTCCGAGACCTGCTCATACGCGAATCCGGCGTTGAAGAGGCTGACCGAATCTTCTTTGAGGCCGGCAAAAAAGCCGGGGAAGAATTCTGCAAGCATATCCTCACTCAAAATGGGGATATCAATGCCATGCTGAAGGAGCTCGAACAAGCCATGAAGGAGCTCGGTATAGGCATTCTGCGGGTTGAATCGGCAGATCTCGAGAAGGGCACGTTCGTGATCACCGTGGCCGAAGACCTCGATTGCTCCGGTATACCCGTTTGTTCGGAGGAGGTCTGTATTTATGACGAGGGCTTTCTTGCCGGGTTGCTCCAGGCCTACACGGGCAGGGACTTCCGCGTCAAGGAAGTGGACTGCTGGGGCACCGGCGGGAGGATCTGTCGTTTTAAGGTGGATCCCCAATGAGGCTCGGCCATGATCTCCGTTAGAGAAGAGCTCATCGACTCGATTTCTGCGGTGTTTTACCATCTCCGTACGGGGAAAATCCCCGCACCGATTCCCATCCCCCAGGAGCTGCCGGACGATGAAATCCGGCAGCTCCTGACCTTTGTGAATCGCTTTCTCGTGGAATTTGCGCTCTTTGCCGAGGCGATGGAGCAGATCGCCGGAGGAGAGTTGAACACCCGCTCGCTATCGGGCCGGATGAGCGTGGTCCATGCGTACAAAACCCTCCAGACAAACCTCCGGCATATCACCTGGAAGACGCAACAGATCGCCGCCGGGGATTTGACTCAGCGCCTTGATTTCATGGGAGATTTTTCGGCTGCCTTCAATCGCATGACCGAACAGCTAAAGGATTCCTATGAGGCGTTGGTCGCCTTGAATAAGGAGCTCGATCGCCGTAATCGGTTTATTCGAGAAACCTTTGGGCGCTATACCAGCGACGAAATTGTGGAGGCGATCCTGGATGCCCCCGACGGTCTGAAGCTCGGGGGTGAGAAGCGCGAAGTCACCCTGCTCATGTCCGATCTTCGCGGTTTCACGGCTCTGGCCGAACGGCTCGAACCCACCGAAGTGGTGGCTCTCCTCAATCACTACCTCTCCGTCATGGTCGAGCTCATCCATCGCCATGGCGGGAATATCGATGAAATCATCGGGGACGCTATCCTGGTGATCTTCGGTGCCCCCCTGGTGATGCCTGATGCAGCCGGGCAGGCGGTTCACTGTGCACTTCGGATGCAGAAGGCGATGGCTGGTGTGAATGCCTACAACCTCCGCAGGGGGTGGCCCGAGATCGAGATGGGGATTGCCCTGCACACGGGAGAAGTGGTGGTTGGAAATATTGGTTCCACCAAGCGGTCGAAGTACGCCGTTGTCGGGCAGACGGTCAACGTGACGTCACGGATTGAGAGCTTCACCGTGGGAGGGCAGGTCCTCGTGTCCCCGTCGCTGATAGCCGCTGCCGGCCCTGGCGTCATCCTCGGCGGTGGAGTCGAGGTTTACGCCAAAGGGATGCAGGAGGCTCTCAGCTGTCGGGCGCTGCAGGGTCACGAGGATTTTCCGGACCTGCTACTCGATCTGGAAGAAGCCGGTTGCATGGCGCTTATCGAAGCTCAACCCATGCACTACGTGGTTTTGAACGACAAACGTCTCGATCAGCAGCTACAGGCGGCAACCCTGGCTGGTTTATCTCGCCGGCGGGGTGTGCTTGAGACTTGGGGGCCGCTGCAACCATACGACAACATAATGCTTCGCTTTACACCCGCGCAATATGGCAGTGCGGCGCTGGAGCTTTACGCCAAAGTGATCCGCACGGTGGACGAATCGGAGCATCGCTACCTCGTCCACTTCACCTCGATTCCACCGGCAGCGCAAGCCTGGTTGCGGCAGCTCCGGCCTGCTCAAAGCTGAAACAGCACCATGGTTGACAGTACCATTCCTTGAGGCAGCTCATGTCATCGCATCGGTCTAGCCTCTCGGGATTGGCCCGGCCCCTCCGAGAATTCTCGCGAGGGAGAGGGCGAGGTGTTCGACGGCTTGATCATCCGGTAGCGTCACCGTCATCTGGAGGCGCCCATGCTCGTCGCGGTCCATGCAGGTGGCGAGCTTGCTTTTGAGGGCTTCGGCCAGTTCGCGGTCGGAAGTCGTCGGTTCCTGGGCGGCGAAGACTTCACCGAGGAAGGAAAAGGCCGCATTGAGGAGTTGTCCGCCGGCGGCGGCCAGTTTCTCTTTGCGGACCAGCGCGGCGGCCTCGGCTTCGGTTTTCTGCCGCTGGCTTTCGTCGATGGGGGCGAAGGGCCTGGCGTCAAAGAGCTGCTCGAGACGCCTTTTCAGCTCCTCGATACCGCTCACCAGATTGACGGCGGTCACGTCGGAATCCGGATCGAGGACCGCGAGGGCCAGTTCCTGTTTGCCGGCGAGGGTTGCCAGCAGGTTTTCCTCGAGCGTGGCTTCCGTGACCAGCAGATAGACCTGCACCGGCCGCTTCTGGCCCATGCGATGGGCGCGGGCGATCCGCTGTTCGAGGATGGCCGGGTTCCATGGGAGTTCCACATTGATGATGGTGTTGGCGGCCTGCAGGTTGAGGCCGGTCGAGCCGGCGTTGGTAGTGATGAAGAGTTTGCATTCGGGGTCTTGCTGAAACTGACGCACCAGGCGCTGACGGCGGTTTTGCGGCACCGATCCGTCGAGTCTCACGAACGGGAGCTGACGTTTTTCCAGCAGAGGTTCGATGATGTTTAACATACCGGTCCATTCGGAAAAGAGGACGATTTTGCGGTCTTCCTCAGCGGTCAACTGATCGAGGAGGGCATCGAGTTCTTCGAGTTTGCTCGAGTACCCGGGCGGTTCCTTATCCACCAGAAACGTGCTGTTGGCGGCCATGCGGCAGATGAGCAGGGCTTTCTGCAGACGCAGGAGATCCATTTCGGTGAGGAAGCGTTTCCTGAGAATGGTGCTGATGGTCTTTTGTTGTGCGGAGTGAATCGAAAGCTGTTCTTCGGTGGGAGTAATTCTGAGGATTTCGGTGGTGCGGGGCGGCAGGTCCTGCATTACCTGTTTTCTGGTACGGCGCAGAAGGATGGGCTGCAGCAGGCGGCGCACTTCATCAAGATGCCGGTACCCGAGCACCTTGCCCTTTTCATCCACCACCCGATGGCTGTGAAAGAACCGGAAGGCGGGTCCCAGCCGCCGTTCATCGATGAATTCCACGACCGAATAGAGCTCATCCAGCCGATTTTCCAGCGGGGTGCCCGAGAGCACCAGGGCAAACGGCGAGCGCAGCCCCTTGATGGTGCGGCTGGTCTTGGCTTCCCAGTTCTTGATACGCTGTCCTTCATCGAGGATGATCAAGTCCCAGGTCTCGCGCTCGATGGTGTCGATATCGCGCAGCACCTGTTCGTAGTTGCAAATGGTAAAGAAGCTTTCCCTATTCTGATACTGGCCGGCCCTGAAGTCGCCGTCACCAAAGATCACCTGAGCCGACCGATCGCAGTGCCGCTCTATTTCGGCCAGCCACTGTGACTTCAGGGAAGCGGGACAGACTACGAGGGTTCGCGCGATGCCCGCTTCCCGGGCCAGCAGTTCCGCCGCGCCGATCCCCTGAATGGTTTTCCCGAGACCCATGTCGTCGGCCAGGATCGCCCGCCCGGCACCCACGGCAAAACCGATACCGTCCAGCTGATAGGGCAGGAGTTCCGTCTTGAGCAGGGTCGTGCGGAGCGGGTGGGCCGCCGGGTCCAGACGCATCGCTTCCGCTGTCTTTTGGAGGCGTTCCAGGAGCAGGGTGCGTTGCAGATATTCTTCGGCGTCGGGATAGACGGTAACCTCATGCCCCTGTTGTCCTGCTTTGGTGATCCGCTGCAGCAGGTCGCGCGCATCGGTAATGGGTTTCCCCGCCAGCGGCTGCAGGATTGCCGCCGCCGGTTCTTCCAGGCTGTCGGGAAGGGCAAGGCGCAGCTCCAGGTCTTCGCCGTAGAGCAGGTAGACGTAGCTGTGGTTGGGGCGGTAGGGCGTTTCAACGACGGTCTGGCTGAAGCGTCCTTTGACCTTGTCCAGGGCAAAGAGAATGTGTTTGCAGGTCCCGAGCGTGTTTTTGCGAAAATCGGGACAGGTGCAATAGGATTCGCCGCGCTCCCAGCCGCGCAGGGCCACGCGATAGGTTTTACCGGAGAACAGGCTGGTGATGGTGTAGTCGGTCCACAGCGCCTTCGGGTCCATGGACTTCAATTCCATCTTTTCGGAGGAGGCTCGTTCTTCGCGGTCGACGAGGGCTTGCGCGGCCAGTTCCTCGGGCGTGAGCTCCTCCTGCGGCTCACCTTCCGGCGGAGGCGCCGCCAGCTTGAGGGCCAGCTTTTCCTCCAGAACAACGGCCAGCGCCGCCCCCGTATGCTCGCACGGCTGGACGCAGGTGCTGCAGCGCAGCTCGAGACCGGAGGCGGCACGCTCGGAAGTCTTGATGGTGACCAATGACTTCTCGACATTGAGCAGAAAGAGGTCCTCGGTCAGGGTGATATCCAGGTCGATATCGATTGCATAGCGGCCGCCCGCTCGGATCAAACCCTTCCCCTGCGGGCCGAGCAGGGCGGTGGCGCGCTTCATGGTGAGCTTGGCTAGCGTCTCTTTGAGCTGACTCATGGTTTCACATACCCTCGTGTTCGTGATTGACCGAAGATCCCCATCGATTGACGATGGGTTGCTGCCATCATCGGTCATCTCTGCATGGATGGGCGGCATCGCAAGCCGTAACCCACCCGAGCAGGATGATCAGGGGGATGAAAGTACACGAAAAGCTGCCCACAGAGCAAGCCAACACTGGATGTCGGCTGCAATCTGCCTTCTTGCAGGCTCAGGGTAAAGATTGCACACCCTGATTCATCCGCGCAAGGTTCGTCCATTCAGCCCCTTTACTTTTTGGTGCGCTTGCTGATAGGGTCGTGTCTGAACCCTGGGGCTGAGCGACTGCCTGGCATGATCTTCCGGACAGTGCAAACGGTTCTGGGAACCATGCCTGAGCAAGCCAATGTGGTGGCGCCTTCTGGCCGGTCCTGCCGGGACGATCAGGGCAGAGTCCCGATGTTGACTCCAGGGCTTGGCCGCACACCTTTCATCGCCCATGAGAAGAGGAGAGGTTTGAGGAATCATGCCGGATTACCAGGCAAGGGCGTTGATGACGGAGATCATTTCGCAGCTGAAGCGATGGCGCTCGACCTAGACGGCCGCACGCGGACTCCCTGGTTCGGGCCGGGAAGTAACGGGCCCGAGCTTTCCCCAGGAGGGCTTCGGATCGTCTCCTTGTTCGAGGCTGCCAAAGGGCTGCTGGTGCTTCTGGCTGGCTTCGGAGTGCTGGCTCTGATTCACGAAGACCTGCACCAGGTTGCCAAAGAGCTGGTCCGGCATTTCCATTTGAATCCTGCCAGCCATTATCCGCACATTTTTCTCAAAGCCTCCAAGAACTGGAACGATGGGCAACTCCTGGCCTTGGCCTGCTCCGCTTTGTTTTACGCCCTGGTTCGTTTCGTCGAAGCTTTTGGCCTGTGGCGGCAAAGGCGGTGGGCGGCCTGGTTCGGGCTCATGAGCGGCGGAGCTTACGTCCCGATTGAACTCTTCGAAATCGCTCACGGCGCGACCTGGCCCAAACTCGTGCTCTTAATCGTCAATGCAGGGGTCGTGGGCTATCTGGGGTATGCCCTGTATCGAACAAATCGGTCCTCTCGTGAGCATTGCTGAGGAATGCGGGTCGCATGAAACTCATAACCACTGATCTGATCCATGACCTTATTGCAGGGGCTGCAGCCAGTGCCAGGCAGCGTATGCATTACAATCTCCACGAATCCCTGTCCGATCCGGTTCAGCGACTGCTCATCGCTGCCAGGCTGGAGTCTTATTTCCGGCCGCATCGACATCCGGAGAAATGGGAGTGTGCAGTTGTCCTTTGCGGTTTCTTCGACATCCTGGTCTTCGACGATACCGGTTGTGTCATCGAACGCGTTTCGATCGGTCCCGCGTCGGAGGGGATGGGTTTTGAAATACAGGCCAATACCTGGCATTCCTGGGTTCCCATGATGGATGAATCCGTGGCTTTCGAGATCAAACAAGGGCCGTACAATCCTCTGGCGGCAGCGGACTTTGCAGTCTGGTCGCCGGAAGAAGGTGCGGCGGAAGCTGAACAGTTTGTGGCGAGCATGCGGAAAGCTAAGATTGGGGAACAGGTAGCGCGCTGACAGCTCTAGCAGAGCGGGCACCCTCGCCGCTGCCCTTGGCAGTGAGGCTGTCCCTGGAGGTCGCGGCAGGCACCCCCGGGAACCCTGTATAACCTGAAAGGCAACAGTTGAGTTCAATCTATGATGGAGGTGGAATTGAAGATCCTTGCCATTGTCGGAAGTCCTCACGGCGCAAAAGGCAATACGGCCAGGCTGACCCGTTTGGTTCTGGACGGCGCGGAAAGCGAAGGCGCTCAGGTGGCGACGGTATACCTGCCGGGAAATACGGTGTTGCCCTGTCTGGGGTGTGATACCTGCCACAAAAAGGGGCGGTGCGTGCAGAAGGATTCCTTCGAAGAGATTCAGCAACAAATAAGGGAAGCTGACGGGGTTGTGCTCGGAAGTCCCAACTATATCTTCTGCGTCAGTGCGCAGATAAAGGCCTTCATGGATCGCTGTGCGGGCGCGATCCATTGCCTGGCCTTTGAAGGCAAGTACGGAGCTTCCGTGGTAACCTCCGGCGGTGGAGACGAGGAGCCGATTGCCGGCTACATGGACCACTTTCTCATGATTACCGGCATTCAATCAGTGGGTTCGGTTTGGGCCACGATGGGGTTGATCTTCGGGGATGCTTTCCCGCAGGAGATTGCCAACCGGGCACGCGCTCTTGGAAAGAGGCTGGTCCTGGCCTGGAAGAATGAGGAATCGTTTCCGGAAATCCTGGAGCGGATGGCCGTCTTCAAAGAGCGTATGCGCCGGCTGATGGAATACCGTAAGGGAGAGTGGCCGTATGAGTATGAATACTGGAAAGCCCACGGCGAACTTGATTAGAAAGAAACAGGTCCGTGACCTTGCCTGGTGTTATCAGAAATACGGGACAGCTCATTGACCTGGCATTAAGTCCATTTGACCAGGAGGCAAACGGAACCATAGCCGCGAGGCATCACTGGATGCGAGTAATCAAACGTGCTCCCTGGTTGCGGCCGTGATTGGTCTGGCGATCGTACTGCCGAATCCGCTCCTCGCTCGCTCCTCGCAGCAAGCCGAACACTTCCTGGACCTGGGTGCGCAGGTCCTGCCGGGCTGCCTGTTCGGCAGCTGCCCGGTTGGGTCCCTGAGCCGCGATGCGCAAGTTCTGAAACTGCAAGCGGTAAATCTCCAAAGTGGGCAGGACACGCTGTACATGACCCTGTTCGTGCCGCAACAAAGCTCCCGTAAAGCGGGTCCACTCCGTCTGCACAGCCCGGCTCATACTGGCGACATTAGTCCAGGTGGGCATTACGATGACCGCCCAGTACCGGAGAGTGCCGTTGCTGATAAACGCTGCGGACATCCAGGCCTGTAGCTCCGGAACCTGCATAGTCTGTTCCGGAACGTTCTGGATCTGCAGGCCGGGAAAGATCTCTGCCTGAAGGTAGCAGGCTCCGGCATGTCGACCCTCCGCGTCGTGCGGCCCCTGGGCCAGCATGGCGGCCTCTGCGGCCGCCAGGGAGGCAGCGGTAAAACTGTAATCGTTCCTGCTGTCGTTTTGATGGAAGAGAACCACAGCCATGGTGTCACCTCCGCTGGGTAAACTAAAGGTGGTATGGAATCAGTGCTGAAACATCACCTCTTGGATACTGCCTCAGTAGCCGATGTTGGGGAGGCCGTCAATGGCATATGTTGCGGCCACGGCGGGGGGAAATAAATACCAACGGCCCGGACCGGCGGTAACCGGGTTGCAGGGTTTTTCTGGTATCTCTTCAGCTGCCCGCTAAAGATAGGATTTTAGGATCGCCCCCGTGGAAGCCGACGTAGCGAGAAGACTGTAGCGGGCCAGGTAGCCTTTGGTAACCTTCGGCGTCGGGGCCTGCCAAGCCGCGAGTCGTTTAATGAGTTCGTTCGGGCTGACTTCCAGGGTAAGCCGCCTCTGTGCCACATCGATCTCAATCAGGTCGCCGTCCATGACGACGGCAATGGGGTCCGCCCGCCATGGCTTCCGGGGAAAGGTGTCCGACGGCGAGGCCCCGGGTGGCTCCAGAGAAGCGCCCGTCGGTCAGCAGGGCCACCGAGCGGTCCATGCCGCTGCCCACGAGCGTTGAGGTGGCAAGGAGCATCTCCCGCATCCCGGGCCCGCCTTTGGGGCCTTCATAGCGGATGACCACGACCTCGCCTTCCTGCACCACCCCTTTCAGGATCGCTTCCACTGCGGCTTCCTCGCCTTCGAAGACCCGGGCGGAGCCGCGGTGGTACCGCCGGTCGCGAGTCACCGCCGACTGTTTTACGACGGCCCCTTCCGGAGCGAGATTGCCATGGAGTATGGCAATGCCGCCTTCGTCATCCCAGGGATGTGACAGTGGGCGGATGATTTCCCCATCCCCAGGAGCAACCCCTTGGAGGAGATCCCCCAGCGTTCCTCCGGCTACGGTTTGCGTGTCCGGATGGATCAGGCCGCCCGCCTCGAGCTCTTTCATCACGGCGGGGATGCCTCCGGCCCGCCACAGGTCCTCCATGAAATCCGGACCATTGGGCCTGAGGTTGCAGAGGCGCGGGACGGTTCGGCTCATCCGGTCGAAGAGTTCCAGGCCGAGCGGAAGTCCGGCCTCATAGGCCAGGGCCATGAGGTGCAGCACCGAATTGGTGGAACCGCCGACGGCCATATCGACGGCTACGGCATTTTCCAAGTTTTTCATGGTAAAAACGCGGTCCGGTCGAAAGTTATCCCGGACCAGCGCAACGATCCGCTCCCCCGTGGCCCGGGCTAGGACAACCCTTTCCGCAGAGACGGCGGGAATCGCTCCGTTGCCGGGCAGGGCAAACCCGAGGGCCTCGGCCAGACAGTTCATGGTGTTGGCCGTGGCGATGGATGGGCAACAGCCAACACCGGGGCTCGCCGCCTTCTCGAGGTCGTGGAGATCGGAAAGGGAGACCTCCCCTCGTTCCACCTTCGGCATCAACTCGAAGATGGTAATGTCATCGATCCGGTTCCCACGCCAGAAACCCGACAGCATGGGGCCCCCGCTGATCAGGATGGACGGTACGTTCAGGCGGGCAGCGGCCATCATCATTCCGGGAGTAATCTTGTCGCAGTTGGTGACCAGAACCAGGCCGTCGAAGGCATGGGCGATTTGCGTTATTTCGATGGAATCCGCGATCAGTTCACGGCTGGGCAGAGGGCAGCGCATTCCTTCATGGCCCATGCAGATCCCGTCGCAAAGGGAGATGGTGTGAAATTCGAAAGGAAGGCCTCCACCGGCGAAAACCCCTTCCCGCACCGCCTGAGTGATCCGGTTCAGGTGGGCATGCCCCGGGAACATGTCGTTGTGGGAATTGGCGATGCCGATGATGGGTTTCTCCGTAATGTCCCGGTGGGAAAAACCCACAGCCTTAAGAAAAGAGCGGTGCGGTCCCCTCTTCGGTCCTTTCAAGATGCGGTCGCTGGTGCGGGCGTTCATGGTATTTCCTCTCGGTTGATCAGCGCCGGAGTGATTCCTTTAATCCGGCCGGCATCATGGGGTTTACAGCTTCTGAAAATAATTTGCCCCGCCGGCTTGCACCGGGAGGGGTGGTATTCGAAGGTGCGCATGTTTTATACAATGAAATCCAGGGACGAACAATCTTCCTGCCGGGAAGAAATGGTCCTCGGCAAGAGCGCCGGTGTCTTCCTCATCTGATGGAATGCGTGGCGGCCCGTGAGCGAAATGGTATGCACAAACAATCATAAAGAATTCTACCGACTCCTCCCCCAAATGGGGGGTGCCCGAATGCTTTCGCTCTTCTATAATCCAGCGAAACGTCCGGCCATCACCAACAACAGGAAGAACCGGGGCGTTCTTACGCCCGGATACAGGAGGAAGTCATGAAGATCGAAACAGTCCTCGATGAATACCGAAATGGAGATGAGGACAAGCGGCTGTGCCTGTTTCTGACCTACCGTGAATTCCGAGAGGAATTCAGCCGCATTGACCAGGATAAGGCAGTGGATCATGCTGCAATTCTGTGGTCGCCGGCGTTCATCCGTGGCAGAATGATGCAGACAATATTGACTCTTTTCAGCAGAGGCTTCAGACGTCCCAAATCTTGCTGTTGTGTTGCGGCTGGAGCGGGGAGGCCAAGGTAAAGCCGTTGACAAAGGGGTTCTCCTTTGTTGAGAAAGCTGCCTGCTGGAGCGGGTTTAGCATCTGAAATGGCAAGCAGAGGCCCACAATGACTGAGCCAACCGACAACCTTTCGCTGGAGCAGATGCTGGCCGGGCTCGGCCTGGCGCTGTTTGCGAGCATTCGTACGCCCTTCGGTATTTTCGACAGGGAGTGCAGAATCCTCTGGATCAACAAAGCGATGGCGGCCCTGCACCAGTGCGATGCGGAGAAGGTGGTGGGAGAATCATGCCACCGCGCCTTGCATTCCTGCGATCATGTTTGTGAGTCCTGTTTTGTGAAAGAGGCTATCGCCCAAGGGCGCACCAGAGTCGTGGAAAAATGGGCGGATTTCCCCGGAGGCGAGCGCCGCTGGGGCGAAGTGCACGCCTACCCGGTGCGGGGCCTCGATAAGAACGTCTCCGCGGTCATCGTCATTGTGTTCGAAACCACCGCCAGCAAGCAGGCCCTTCAGCAGCAAAGAGATTACACGGAACTCCTCGAACAGCGGCTGAGCGAAAAAGAGGGCGGGCCCAAAAAAGTCAGTTTTGATAGCGGCGACCTCAGCATTTCGGTCAAATTGTCCCGTCGGGAAACCGATGTCCTGCGTCTGATCACCGAAGGATATACCAATACCCAGATATCGGAATTGCTCGATATCAGCGCCAACACAGTCAAGAGCCACGTCAATGGGCTTTTCAACAAGCTGGGTGTCAACGATCGCACTCAGGCGGCCGTCCTGGCAACCCGCAATCGCCTCGTCTGAATCCTGGGCAAAAGAACGACTCTTGCAAGAGAATTTCCGGTTGTAATGGTAGGGGCCGGCTGTATATATGGTAAAGAGCATCGTCTTGCCGGATTCCCGAAAAACGCCTGGATGCCTGCTCTTGCCGGTCTGACGGATGAGCTTTGATACAAAAGCCGGGAGCCCGAGATGCACATGTTTTGCCGATTCCCGTGCTGGGCGGGAATGACGAAAGATGGCGAAAAGGCCATTCTCGAACCGCCCTCCCGGGCCTCAGGGCCATGGAAACATGCATCCCTGGCTTATTCACATGAGGGCGAGCTGGAAGGAAGGAGGTTATTACCATATGACAGGCAAAGCGAAAGGGGTATCCGATCAGGTGTATCAACTCAAAATCACCCTGCGGGGCAGCAGACCTCCCATTTGGCGGCGGGTGGTGGTGCCGGGCAAATTCAGTCTCTATCAACTGCATCACGTGATTCAGCTTGCGATGGGGTGGGAGGACAGCCACCTGCACCAATTCATCATCGACGGCGAATACTACAGCATCCCATCCCCGGACGATTGGGAACCGGTGATTGATGAGCGGCGCTATGCCTTGAGCCGGATCGCACCTCATGAGAAGAGCAAGTTTGTGTACGAATACGACTTCGGGGACAGTTGGGAGCATACCATTCTTGTCGAAAAGATTTTGCCCGCAGAGACGGGCGTGAAATATCCCGTCTGTCTCAAGGGCAAGCGCGCCTGCCCGCCTGAAGATGTGGGCGGCGTATGGGGATATGAAGGATTTCTGGAAGCCTTCAGCGATCCCGGCCACGAAGAGCATGATACCTATGTGGAATGGATGGACGGGGAATTCGATCCGGAAGCGTTCAACCTCGATGAGATCAATCTAGCCTTGCAGCGGGTGAAGTAGCCTGGCCGCTTGCTAAAGAGAAGGTACGGCGCCTCAATCCGAAGGCGGGCCAAGACCGCGTTTCCCATATTGTGTGTTACGCAAGACACCTTGGCCACCACCGATACCCCGCGTATGGCAGCACTGCCGGCACAAGCTTTCGTGGTTGCGGGCTTCCTTTAGCTCCGCTGAAAAGGTCATCCGGTAGTATGCTTGACGGATATGCATGTGAATACTAGAATGCGCATGAGAATGGAGGTGTGATCATGCGTACGACCGTGGAGATTTCTGATCGTCACCGGAGCATCCTTCTGGCCCTGGCGGCTCACAGGGGATTGCGGGGTTACTCGGAGCTCATTCAGGAGGCCCTGGAGCAATACCTTGCATCTCAGACCAAGGGATTGGAAATAAAGGAAAAGGTCTTGGCGATGCAGGGGAGTTGGCAGCAGGAGGAAACCGAGCAAACCAGATCGAGACTCCAGGAATTGAGAGAGAGATGGAACGTTTCGTAGTGGCCGACACCGACGTCATCATTGATTTCTTTTCCGGAAGTGAACCATTTGCCCAGGCGGTTGCCGACCTTCTCCGAAAAGATTGCCTTGCCCTGACAGCCATTACGGTATTCGAGCTTTATGCCGGCGTCTTGGGGTCCAAAAGACTCGGGCAGATTGACGACCTCATCTCGGTGGTGACGGTTCTCTCTTTGGGAATGGAGGAGGCGCTGGCTGCCGTCGCCATCTATAACGATCTGAAGAGAGGAGGGCTACTCATCGGCATCCAGGACATTCTCATCGCCGGTACCTGCATCGCCCGAAAAAGGCCTCTCTTGACCCGGAACATGGAGCATTTTTCCCGGATTCCCGCCTTGAACCTGTCCCGCCTACCCTGACGAGCAGAATATCCGGAACATCAGAACTCCAGACGCCAGACGGGACCAGACGGTGTCGGACCAAGGCAACACATTGAATGTATTTAGCAATCATCTCTGGAAGTGGCGCTTTTTGAGCTTAAACTGATTGTTCTGGTATAAAAAAGGGAGTTCTAAGCTATAGAGGGCAAGCATCTAGGGAGTTGGCTAACCTGCGCATCAACCAGACAAGCAACCACGGGGCAAGTCCACCGGTTCTATCCGAAAGTCCGTGGCCATGGTTCCTTGCGGATTATGCGCACGTTCGGCTGCACAAGCATGCAAACGAACTGTGCATTACGATTGAGCTGTTTATAAAGATAAGTTTGAGGTGAGTTATGAAGCTGAGAGTGGTTTTGGAGCCAAGTGACGAAGGGGGCTATACTGTTCTTGTTCCGAGCCTTCCAGGTTGCATCAGCGAAGGTGATACAAAAGAAGATGCATTGCAGAACATTAGAGAGGCCATTGAGCTTTATCTGGAGCCCGTTGAGGATGACTCATGCTCACATCCTGACGCGGAGGTTGTGGACATTGCAATATGACGAAAACACCAAGTATCGGTTACGATCAGGTGGTAAAAGCCCTACAGCGGAACGGCTGGGTGGTTGTTCGTCAAAAGGGCAGCCATATTCGCTTACAGAAGCACACGCGGACAGAAGTATTGAAACTGACGGTTCCAGCACATCGCCCAATCAAACGATCAACGCTGGCCCATGTCCTGAAGCAGGCTCGTCTTACGATAGAGGAGTTTCAAGCCTTGCTGTAAATCGCCGAACTTTCGTTCCGGCGCAAGGCGGGGCCACGGGCGTCGGTATAGGAGGAAATCTCTCGGCCTGCCGCCGTTTCGATTTCAGCCTTCTTGACATCAAGGCCAGAAGAAAGAAAGTGCATAAATCCCAGCCAGAATTCGCTCTAAGGAAGGAACCTGCATGGAACCACGAATCAGCATGATCACCCTTGGCGTATCCGACCTGGCGCGAGCCACGGCGTTTTACCGAGACGGCCTCGGCTTGCCTCCCCATGGCGACTTTCCGGGAATAACCTTCTTCAAGCTCCGCGGAACGTGGCTTGCCCTTTTTCCCCGGGAAGAACTCGCCCTGGATGCGCAAGTCGCTGCCGGCGGGCAGGGGTTTAGCGGGATCACTCTTGCGCACAATGTCGGTTCCAGGGCCGAAGTCGACGCCGTTCTGAGCGAGGCCGCAAAGGCAGGAGCACTAATCACCAAACCGGCAGGAGATACCGATTGGGGAGGGTATTCCGGATATTTCTGCGACCCTGACGGCACCCTTTGGGAAGTCGCCTGGAATCCCCATTTCGATCTCACCTGAAGCAATCGTTGAGATCATCCAACCTCTCGACCTACGCAGTATATCCGCAGCCCCGTTATGCAACCGATGGAATCAAGCGAGGATTACCTATGAAACGTTGTGAATGGGCCAATGGGAGCGAGCTGGAGCAGTCCTATCACGATAATGAATGGGGCGCAGCAATTCACGACGACAGAAGCCTGTTCGAGTTTCTGGTTTTGGAGGGTGCGCAGGCAGGATTGAGCTGGGCCACCATTCTTAGAAAGCGGGAAGGCTATAGAAAAGCGTTTGACAATTTTGACGTCCAGAAGGTCTCCCGATACTCCGAGGATGACGTTTCCCGATTGCTCGCAAATCCTGAGATCATAAGAAACAGGCTCAAAATCAACGCGACCATCACCAACGCTGGAGCCTTCCTACAGGTACAGGAGCAATTTGGAAGCTTTGACCATTACATCTGGCAGTTTGTTAATGGAAGACCTATTCAGAACTCGTGGGAAAAGGTGACCGATATTCCCTCCAGCACTCCTGAGTCTGAATCCATGAGCAAAGATCTGCAGAAAAGAGGATTCAAGTTCGTTGGGAAAACAATTTGTTACGCGTTCATGCAAGCGGTTGGCATGGTAAACGATCATGTCATCGGTTGTTTCAGGTACGAGGAACTCAACAATACGAACGAGCATAATCAGACGGTGCACCGAGGCGGCGGTTCGCCGTAAGAGCCGCAGAAGGCGGGGCATGCCGGACGAGGTCCGACCCGTTTGGCAGGTTTGGCGAGTTTGGACCCATCAATAACCGTAGCCGCCGGTTTCAATTCTTGTAAGACGATTGTTTTCAAAGGTGAGGGTTCTCATGAACCGATTTCGGCCAAAATCGTAAAGCCACAGCTCAACCGATACGTAGACTACGGTCGCAAAGGTCGGATGCTGAACGTAAAAGCGCCGGCCGTCCGAGAAGGGTTCGACGGAATAAGGTTCAACGCGCTTTTCCAGCCAGCTTTCCACCGACGCGGGTTCACCGCATTTCCTTAACACTTCGTATTTGGAATCCCCGACGGCAACCAACCGCACGCCGCACCTGAAGGCAGAAGCTTCGTTGGCTGCCGCCATCATCAAAAGGACCAAAAGGAATACCCTAAAAGATCGTCTATTCATCGGCATGCCCTCCTGACTTGCGCACCCATCAAGAAGCGAGACCGCAGAGCTTTGATCAGCCAATTCGCATTTACAGTAATGGCTGAGGGATCTTAAGGCAACAATTGTGCCGGAGTTTATGAAGCTTGAGGAGTGTGCAGGAGCAACGCTTGATGAGATTAGAGCCAACGAGCCGGCAACGTGCAGTTACGATTCTTGCCCGCCCCGTTACGATTTCTGCACAGCAGGCGTCTTCATTTCGTTCGCTAGTCTCAAGGCAGGATTGTTCACCTCCCGTGCGAGTGGAGGATGGCCGTGCTGTTCCTGGGAAAACGCTTTGTGGAACGATAGCGACAATTATTCGATCCTGAAATCCCGAAAAAGGCGCAAGGTTGCGGAAAAGGGGGAAATGCGGACCATCCGGCAGGCATCCAGGCAGCACAAGGGTTATCTTTCAGGTGGCAAATGGGAACAAGTTGGATGGGTCGTCACCCAATCTTACCCTCGTCGTAACAGGATTGTAACAATTGCTCCCTAAAGTTGCGGGAACGGTTGCGACGCACCGGTTGATGTGATCGAGGTTTGTAAGAATGAATAAGGATGAGATAGAATAACCATTTATGAGGAGTAACCCGTATGAAATGGAAATCATTGGTTTTGGCGGCAGCGTTCCTGGCAGGTTTGATCCCGGCATGGGCTTCGGCAGGGTCCATTCAGATGGATGGTTCCACCACGGTTCTTCCCATCGCCCAGAAGGTCGTTGAAGCCTACATGAAGGAACACCCTGGGGTGAACATCAGCGTCTCGGGAGGCGGCTCGGGGAACGGCATCAAGTCGCTCATCGACGGGACGACCAACATTGCCAACAGTTCCCGTTTCATGAAAGATGAAGAAGTGAAGCTGGCGCTTGAAAAGGGCGTTTATCCGGTGCCTTTCGCCATTGCGTATGACTGCATCGTGCCCGTGGTGCACCCGGACAATCCGGTGACCGATCTTACCATGGCGCAGCTCAAGGCGATCTATATGGGCGAGATCAAGAATTGGAAAGAAGTAGGCGGTTCCGACAAGGAAATCGTGGTGGTGTCGCGGGATACCTCGTCCGGAACCTATGAAGTCTGGGAAGAAAAGGTGATGAAGAAAGAGCGCGTTTACGCCGGGGCGCTCCTCCAGGCTTCCAGCGGGGCGGTGGCTCAGACGGTTTCCAAGAACAAGTTCGCCATCGGCTATCTTGGCATCGGCTACATCGATAAGAGCGTGAAGGCCCTCACCGTGAACGGCGTTCCCGGCAACGAAGAAACGGCGCTCAGCGGCAAATTTCCGGTCTCCCGGGCGCTTTTCATGTTCACCAAGGGCTGGCCAACCGGTGATATTCTCAATTTCATCAACTATGTTCTCAATCCGCAAAAGGGTCAGAAATTCATTCGGGAAGCTGGATTTGTACCGCTCTACTGATCCGCATAGAAAAGGGGCTCTTTTGACCTAGCGAGCGGACGAGGTCGCATTTCTCAGTTTTCCATAATGCCGAAGGGAACAGAATATGACGAGTGAGGGAATATGGAGACTCGCCAGACTAAGGAAAAGGCCATTCGGACTGGGCTTTCTTATCGCGCATCGGTCTCCATCCTGGTGCTTTTCCTGATCCTTGTGTTTCTTTTTGTGGAAGGCTTCCCATCTTCAAGAAAGTGTCGGTATCGGGCTTTCTCTTTGGCCAGGAATGGTATCCTACGTCTTCGCCTCCCGACTTCGGCATTTTCCCGCTCTTGGTTGCCTCCCTGGCGGTTACGCTGCTTTCCGCCCTCATGGCCATCCCGCTTGGCGTCATGACGGCCATCTATCTTGCCGAAATCGCCATCAGCCAGGATTCGTGAGATTGTCAAACCGCTGGTCGAGTTGCTCGCGGCTTTGCCATCGGTGGTGATCGGATTTTTCGGCATGGTCGTGGTGGCTCCGTTCCTGCAGGAATACCTGGATCTCGCGACCGGGTTGAACCTCTTCAATGCTTCTTTGATGCTGGCTTTCATGTCGGTCCCGACGATCTGCAGCATCTCCGAGGATGCGATCTACAGCGTGCCGAGGGAACTGAAAGAGGCTTCCCTGGCTCTGGGGGCCACCCACTGGGAAACCATCCTGCGGGTCATGCTCCCGGCTTCGCTCTCCGGGATCAGCACGGCCGTGATCCTGGGGATGTCCCGGGCCATCGGAGAAACCATGGTGGTGTTGATGGTGGCCGGGGGGGCGGCCCTGATCCCGACGGGGATCTTCAAGCCGGTACGGCCCATGCCCGCGAGCATTGCGGCGGAAATGGCCGAAGCCCCGTTTCGCGGAGACCACTATCACGCGCTGTTTGCCATCGGGGTGGTGCTCTTTCTCTTTACGCTGTGTTTCAACCTGGTGGCCGACCACATTGCCCAGAAGCACAAGCAGGTGGGAGCGGCGACGCTGTGAAAGAGGGGTGATGGGTGAATGGGAGGTTGTCAGGCTGCTGAGGATGCGGGCTTGGAAGCTCATGCCACAAGAGGTTCATACTGCAAGGGGTATGAGTAGATGACGCTCAAGGGGTCTGCCGCAGGTAATGTTCGGATCGGCCCTGCGCCTGGTGACGGAGCAACAGCAGCGTTTCCGGGGAAGGGGCGAGGGTGATTCGCTCAGAAACAAAGGTGGGTGCTTCCCTTGCGCCCCGGTCGCCGGTGGACGCAGTTCGGCGTTTTCGGGCTGTTCCGCCTGGCGGCCCTGATCAACGGTCTGGCGCTTCTCATCATCCTTGCCTTCCTGCTCTCAATGGCTGGCGCGCCATCAATTGGACCTTTCTGACCCAGGTTCCCACGGATTCGATGACCAAAGGGGGCATTTTCCCGTGCATTGTGGGGACGTTTCTGTTGAGCTTCGGAGCGATGATGGTGGCCTTTCCCTGGGGAGTGGCTTCGGCCATCTATCTCCATGAATATGCCCGGCCCGGCCCGATGCTGCGGGTGATTCGCCTCGGAATCAACAATCTGGCGGGGGTGCCTTCCATTGTTTTTGGCCTTTTCGGGTTGGCCTTTTTTGTGATCTGGTGCAATTTGAAGGTGAGTGTCTTGTCTGGGGCTCTGACATTGGGGGCGCTTATTTTGCCGGTCATCATCGGCACGGCGGAAGAAGCCCTGCGCGCGGTGCCGGCGACCTACCGGGAAGCTTCTCTGGCCCTGGGGGCAACCAAATGGCAGACCATCTACCGGGTGGTCCTGCCGGCCGCATTTCCCGGGATGTTGACCGGCTGCATTCTTGGAATCAGCCGGGCGGCGGGAGAAACCGCGGCCATCATGTTCACCGCCGCAGTGTTTTTCACGCGCCAATTGCCTTCATCGCTTCTTGATCCGGTGATGGCTCTTCCTTATCACATCTATGTCCTGGCCACCGCCGGAACCCAGATCGAACTCACCCGCCCGCTCCAGTACGGCACCGCCCTGGTGCTCATCGCGGTGGTCTTCAGCATGAACCTGATCGCCATCTTCTTCCGCGCCCGCCTCCAAAGAAGGTTTTAATTTCTAAATCCGACATCCGAAATCTACTGCTGGCAGTGGTGTTTGATGTTGACCCCTTTGTTGATGAAGATGACGCTTTCGGCGATGTTGGTGGTCTGATCGGCAACGCGTTCCAGGCAGCGGGCGGCAATGATGGTTTGCACCGAGCGTTCCACGGCCGGCACATCCTGTCCCATGTATTCCAGGAGGTCTTTCAGGATCCTCACATTCAGCTCATCGGCGGTATCGTCCATCTGGCAAACCTCCATGGCCTGATCCGAGTTCTCGTTAACAAAAGCCTGGAGAACCGTTCGGAGCATATCCTTAGCAACCTCTCCCAACTGTTCGATGGCGGGATTGGGCGGCAGGGGCGGCCGGCTGCTCAGGAATTGCGCCCGCTGGGCGATGTTGACCGCTTGATCGGCAATCCGCTCCAGATCAACGGCAATCCGCATGCACCCGATGATGAAGCGAAGATCGCGGGCCATGGGCTGATCCAGGGCGAGCAGGCGCAGCGATTGCCGGTCGACATAGACCTCCAGCATATTGATTTCCTGATCGCCGTCAACGACCTCATCGGCCAGTTGCGTGTTACGTTCCAGAAGGGCTTGAAGCGAGTTCTGCAGAGCCCTTTCGGTCAACGCGGCCATCTGCAGGATCATCATCCTGAGCTCTTCCAGTTCCTGGTGAAAACGACTCTCCATTGGCTCAACTCCTAACCGAACCGGCCGGTGATATAGTCTTCCGTCTGCCGGAGCTTGGGTTTGGTGAAAAGAGTCTCCGTCACATCGACCTCAATGAGCTTCCCCATGTAGAAGAAGGCCGTGAAGTCGGACACTCGCGCTGCCTGTTGCATGTTGTGGGTAACGATGACGATGGTGTAATTCACTTTGAGGAGCGCGATGAGCTCTTCGATCTTCTGGGAGGCGATGGGATCAAGCGCTGAGGCGGGTTCATCCATGAGCAGGACTTCGGGTTCCACGGCGAGGGCCCGGGCAATACACAGGCGCTGCTGCTGGCCTCCTGAAAGACTGAGGGCGGAGCGGTGAAGCCGGTCGCTGACCTCATCCCACAAAGCCGCCTGGCGAAGACTCTGCTCCACCCGGTCGGCGATAAACTCCCGGTCCTTGACGCCGTTCACCCGCAAGCCGTAGGCGACATTTTCGAAAATGGTCTTGGGAAAGGGATTGGGTTTTTGAAAGACCATGCCGACTCTGCGCCGCAGGCTGACGACATCGATTTTCGGATCGTTGATGTTCTCCTCATCCAGAATGATCTCACCCTCCACCCGACTCGTTGGGATGAGATCATTCATCCGGTTCAAGCAGCGCAGAAAGGTGCTCTTCCCACAACCCGAAGGCCCAATGAGGGCCGTCACCTGATGGAGAAGAAAATCAAGGGAAATATCCTTCGAGTGCCTGAAAGTCACCGTAATAGAAATTGAGGTGCTTTGCCGCCATTTTTGCAGGTAAATTCATTTCCTCTTCCTTTGGATGTCAAGCGAACGGCACGGAGGCGCTTTGCCGTTTCACCCATTTACCGTTTCACCTGTTTTCTTAAATCACTCGCTCCTCGGGGCTTAAGAGGGTGAAAAAAAAGGTTGCGCCGTCGGTACCACCCGGATTGGGGCTCTGAACCCAGATCAGGCCGCCGTGATTGAGCAGGATGTGGCGGCAGATGGCCAGTCCCAGACCTGTGCCGCCGAACTCCCCGCCGCGGCTCTTCTCGATGCGGTAGAAGCGCTCGAAAATCCTTTGCTGATGGTGTTTGGGGATGCTGGGTCCGTCGTTACGCGACCCCGATGGTCACGGTGTTGCGCTTCGGCGCGAAAATCCACGGTAATGGCTTCGCCTTCAGGGCTGTAGCGGATAGCGTTTTCCAGGAGATTGCGAAAAACCCTGAGGAGTTGGTCAAAATCGGCCCAAACGCCGAGCCCTTCCTGGGGCAAGTGGTTGGCCAGGCTGACCTGCTTTTCCTGAGCGACGGGCAGGCAGGCCTTCCAGGCTGCCATGAGCGCCTCGGTGGGGTTGATTCGGGCAGGCTTGAAGATCTCCTGGCGGGCTTCCATTCTGGCCAGCTGAAGGAGATCGTCCACCATCTTCACCATGTGATTGGTGTTTTTGAGAATCACTTCCAGGAATGAAGCGAGGACTTCGGGAGGCGGCTGCGATTCCGCCAGCAGCGTCTCGGTATATCCCTTGATGGAGGTGAGGGGAGTGCGCAGTTCATGGGAAACATTGGCTACAAAGTCCTGGCGGACCTTCTCGAGCTGCTTGAGGCGGCTCATGTCGTGGAAAACGAGCACGGCCCCGGTCTCCTCTCTCCTGATCCTGGAGCCGCACGATATTGACCTCGAACGTGCGCCCGCCGCTGACGACGGTCAGCAGGTCATGAGGAGGTGCCGGCGGTTCGCCCTTCAACCCCAAAATCCGTTCACAGGCTTGCTGAAGTTCCAGGCTTATGAGGACTTCGAGGGGGCGGCGCCCGAGGGCCCGGGTCTGAGGATCAAGAAGGGCGGCGAGGGCGCGATTGATGCTCAGTATCCTTCCCTTCGCATCGAGCACCATCACGCCCTCACCCATGGCGTTGAAGACCGCTTCGAGCTGGTGTTTTTCCGCCGTTAGCGCCAGAAAACGACGGCCGGTGCTCTCGGCCATGCGGTTGACGGCGTGGGCTACGGGGTAGAGTTCGTCAGCGGTGGAAAAATGGATGCGCCGCCCGTAGTCCCTTTCCGCGACGGCGTCGAGGGCGTGGGCCAGGGTGTGAGTGGAGCGCTTAAATCTGCGGAGCAGCAAGGTAGTGAGCAGCGGAATGGCGATGAAAGCCACGGAAAAGAGCAGGAAAAAAAGATTGCGCAGGTGGTCCAACAGGTTTTGAAGCGGGCTCACCGGAGCGGCCAGCCGCACAATCCCGGCCGGGATGTTGCCCCGGGGCTGGATGCTCTTGGCCGCAAAAACCTGCTCCCTTTGCATGATTTTGCTGAAACGGGTCATGAAACCGATCTCACCGTGCATGGCTCGGGCAATCTCGGGACGTCCGGAAAAGTCTTCCAGGTCTTTGATCTGCTCGAAGGGGATCTCGGAGTCGGCCAGCACCTGCCCGTTCGTGGCCACATAGGTGAGGCGCAGTGCGAGGGGCTGAGCCAGTTTCTTCAAACCAGCGCTGCAGTTGCTCGATGTTGCCGAATTCCTCCCTTTGCGTCATGAGGGAGCAAACCAACTGCAGTTGTTGGATCAGGTGCCGGCGAGCCTCGTCGTCGAGGGCGTTGTTCAGCCTGGTAATGCCATACCACGAGGGGAGGACCGCCGTGAGCGTCAGCAGTCCCCAGAGAGAAAGGACCAGTAAGGTTCGAAAGGAGGCACTGCCCTTCATCACCTAACCTCGTAAACGGTAGCCGACACCTCGCACGGTTTCGACCTGGTTGGAGCAGGCGCCGAGCTTCTGGCGCAGGCGCCGGACATGGGTGTCAACCGTCCGTGCATAGCCCTCGAAGTGATATCCCCAGACCTTGTCGAGCAGCTGATCGCGGGTCAGCACCTTGCCCCGGCTGCGGATGAGTTCCGCCAGGAGTTTGAATTCGGTGGCGGTGAGAACGATCTCCTCGCTCGTCGACGGTCGCCTTGTGCGCTTCGAAGTCCACTCGCAACCCCTCGTTCTGCCACACGGCTTCCGCCTCGGGCTCGGCCGTCGAGCGGCGCAACACGGCGCGCACCCGCAGCATCAACTCCCGCGGGCTGAAGGGTTTCACTACATAGTCGTCGGCTCCCAGTTCCAGTCCCACAATGCGGTCAACCTCTTCCCCTCGGGCCGTGAGCATGATCACGGGAATCTTGCTGGTTGCCGGATTCCTTTTCAGTTCTTTACAGACTTCAAACCCGTCTACCCCGGGAATCATCAAATCGAGCAGGACCAGGTCCGGTAGCTGCTGTTTGACCAGACTGATGGCTTCATGGCCCGTTTCGCAGGTGGCAACTTCATAGCCTCCGGCTCGAAAATTATACGCCAGGAGCTTGAGGATATCATGATCATCTTCCACAATCACAATGCTGACTTTGGCCATCTTTCCCTCCGGTTCCTCTGAGACACGTCAGAGAACCATCTCAGGATGACACCTCGGTGACCGTTTTGTTACAGCCTGGTTACATTCTCTTCGGATTGAGCAGAAAAGGCAAATCGTTCCTGTCATCAAAGAAAGGATTGAGCGCCGTGATTACCCCCCAAAGATACAGCAGCAACCCTGTTGCATAATGCTACGGAACTATCTACAATGATGCAAAATGCAATGCTGGAAAGGTGGAGGAAGGCACTATGGCAACAGCCGTAAGAGTATCAGAAGAGCTTTTGAATGACGCAAAAAGGTTCAGTCGCATAGACCACAGGTCCCTTGCCGGCCAGATTGAACATTGGGCTCGTATCGGCAAATGCGCTGAAGAGAACCCGGACCTGACCTACTCGCTGATCAAGGAGATTCTGATCGGACTGGAGGAATTGGAGCAGGGCGAAAAAGTGGAATACAGATTTGGATAGGCCACCGTGACAATATACCAGTCGAGGTCTTTCGAGCAAAAAGTGAAGAAGATGCCGAAACGGGAAAAAGAAATCCTGGATCAGGAGCTACGAAGGATCGTGGAGGACCCTTCGATTGGAGAAGAAAAGAGGGGAGACCTCTCGGGGGTATTCGTAAACAAGTTCAAGATCGGGGCTATCGTATACCTTCTTGCCTATCGAAAGGCCGGGGAAGACTTGGAATTGGTTATGGTCGGTCCTCATGCTCGGACGGGGTCGGGCCAAGTCAACTCATTGAATGCATAGCGCAGACAGCTCTAAAGACGGCATTTTTCGATCTTATACGAATTATTTTGGAACGAAAGATGGCCTTTTAAGCCATAGACGGCAAGCATTCGGGGAGTTGGCTAACCAGCGAATCAGCCCGACAAGCAACCACGGGGCACGTTCAATGGTATCGTTCGTAAGTCCTTGGCCGTGGTTGCGTGAGAGTTATCCGCATGTTCGGTGAAATGAGGAAAAGGGGAAAGCGATGACTGGAAAGGAATTCCTGAATTCCCTGGCAAAGGGGAAAGCGGACATCCTCCAACAGCTTCTCGGCATTCTCACTGAAACAGGTTCGGACTATTGCCTTATTGGTGGACTTGCCGTCAACGCCTATGTCGAGCCCGTCGTGAGCCTTGACGTCGATATCGTGATCGCGGTCAACAGCATCGTGACTGTCGCTGATGCCGCCAGAGCGCAGAATATGAAAGTCGAGCAGTTTCCCCATAGCGTCAATATCAGCGGTTCCGAGTCGGATCTTCGGATTCAGGTTCAGACCGATCCTCGATATCAGGACTTCATTGCCGGTGCCACGGTGAAAGAAATCCTCGGATATAAAATGAAGGTTGCGGCCTTGGACAATGTATTACAGGGCAAGATTTGGGCCTTCATGGATGACACACGCCGGAGAAGCAAGAGGCAAAAGGATCTCGCTGATATTTCCAGAATCATCGAAATATATCCAGACCTAACAACTAAGATACCTCAGAAGGTAATTGATCAGTTGCAGGAAAAATAGGACGGTGAAATGGCAGCGGGCGGTCAGAAACCGCCCGCACCCATATAATGATCTCCACGATCAGTTCCGCGGTGGATTCGCCGCGGCTTTGTCCAACGGAAAGCTCCCCGTCAGGCTATTTCCCGGACTGGAACGGATCCCAGTCGCAGCCCCAGATTTCGCTGTTGAGCGGCAGTTTGTAGCTCCGTCGGTCTTCGTAAGTGGGATACCGTCGGTCGCCGCCCTCGCCGGGCAGCATGCTGACGGGGAATTTGGGCGCCAGCAGGCCATGTTTGCGGGCTTCCTGGGCCAGCCATTCCCGGTCATCGGGGTGGGCAATGGAAATCAAGGCGCTTGCCCTCTCGTAGCCGCTCAGACCTCTCAGATTCACAATGCCGTACTCGGTGCAGACGTAGTTGGCGAGCTGGGCCGGCACATCCACCGTTGACCCTTCGGGCAGGAACGGTACGATCCTCGATGTGCCGTGCTTGCTGCGGGAGGTCATGGAAGCTACCCCGCGGCCGCCTTTGGACATGGCGCAGAAGCTGACGAACTGGAAGTAGCCGCCCGTGCTGGAAATGGGGCGCTTTTCATAGAAGCCCGCGCACTGCTGACCCAGGAGGTCCACGGCGACGCAGTTGTCGATGGCGATCATGTTGTCGATGCGGCTCAGAGTCTGGAAGTTGTTGGTATAACCAATGTCATACACCGCCAGATGCTGGTTGTGATCGACGGTGTCATAGTACCACTGCACATCCACGGGAAAGGCGAAGGTCCATACGCTTTTGCCCCGGTCGATGGTTTTGTAGGCATTGGTCACCTGCCCGGATTCGATTAGGGCAATGAGGCCGTAGTTGAGCATTTCCGTGTGGATGCCGAGGTCTTTGAAACCGGCGTCAGCCATGGCGGTGACACATGCCGAAGGCAGCGAGCCGATGCCAAGCTGCACGATATCCCGGTCCCTCATAATGCCCATAATGTGCTGAGCGATGGCCTGTTCTTCGGGGCGTGCCTTGATCGCCCGTTCGTTGATCTGAGGCCACCTGTATTTCTCGCAGTCTACCTCGACCCAATAGTCGATTTCATCGACATGGATCGTATTGAGTCGTCCGCCCTCGGCCCACGGGTAATCCGAGCGCACCTCGATGACGGTCTTTTTGGCCGTTTGGTTGAAGATATTGGCGTTGTTGGTGCCATACGAGAGGTTGAAGAAGCCATGGCTGTCGGGCAGGGATGCGGCATTGAACCACCAGTCGAGGCCGCGCTTTTCCTTGACGGCATTAATGAAGCGGAAGTGGTGCGCCCACATGCCGTAAGCCCACCCCCACTGGGCCCAGTCGGTCACGTTATTGGCATCGCGGGCTTTGCGGTTCCAGGGAAAGAAGAAAAACTCGTGGACGCAGTGATACTGCTGCAAAGGATCGATTTGCTGGAGCTCGGGATGGGGATAAAAACTCGCATAGAGCCAGAATTCAATATCTTTGAGGCAACCGGGGCCGGGGCCTAGCCGCTTGGCGACAGCTTCCGTGCAAACCGTCGAATCTCCGCCGACGCTGCCGTTGTTGATCCAGTCACCGGATTTCACCATGTCGGCGATCTGTTCCGGAGTTCTTTTCTTGTCTCGAATCTTTTGTTGAATGGGTGTTGTCATGAAATCTCCTCCCTCCTGTTGGTCAGCCTCAGAATTCAACCGGCTCTTTCCTGGTAAAGCTTGACATATGCCGGAGACCGCTGAAATAGTCAAAAGAAAACGCGAGCAGTTTGCGCGAGTATGCTCTGAGGAGGCTTTACGTTTGTTTTTCAGGGTAGTTTTGGCCTGAAGCCATTGGGGTACAGCACCTTGCCACTAAAGAACGTCCGCCAGTTGCTCTGCCAGCGCCTCGGCCGTGGTGAAGAGGACTCCTCGTAATCCCAGCCCTTGCGCAGCCAGTACGTGCCCAAGCGTGTCGTCGATGAACACGGCCTCTGCCGGCGCAACGTTCAGGCGCTTCAGCACCGCCTGAAACACTGCCGGATCGGGTTTGGCCAGGCCTTCATCGCCGGAGCAAAAGACGATGTCGAAAAGTTCGAGGATGCCCCAGTCTTCCAGCCACTCGCCGAGGCCCGGCGGTGCATTGGAGAGCACCGCCGTTTTGTGGTGAGCGTGCAGGCGGCGGATCAGTTCGATAACGTCTGAGTTGATGGCCTCATCGAGGCGATAGCGGCGGCGGAAGGAGTCGATATCGCCTCGAGAATAGAGCCCAAGTTCAGGCCCAATGGCATCCCAAAACTCGCCCTCCGTTTTGCGGCCGAGCAGAGCGTCCTGCCAGGCCGGGCTGTCGAACATGATGGCATTGATCGTATCGGGGTGCGAGACCCAGGTCCACCTCATAGCGAAGGAACAGAGAAGGCGGTTTTTGAGCGGAAATAACCCGGCCGAAATCAAAAATGACGGCTTTGATCATGGGATCTCTCGTGTTATGGTAGCGCCTCAGCGGACAACGCAGGCGGACTCCAACGGAAGCCCGGGAAGGGCCCCAATGTTGCGGTGCGCCCGTGGGCGTTCATCATAGCTGAAGTGTCGAGATAACCTCCACATAAAAACGAACCGCAGAACTCTCAACCGTCAACCGTGAACATGGGGTGTTGCTGAGGGTTAAAACATGGCGCCAAAGAAGGGCACTATCGCTCTCATGGGGTCTGGAGAGCTGACGGCAACCATGGTGGAAGTGCATAAAGAGCTTCTGACAAAGCTCAAGCCTGTGCCGCGAGCGGTTTTTCTGGATACACCCGCCGGCTTCCAGCTCAATGTGGACCAGCTGTCGCAAAAGGCGGTGACCTATTTTCATGACCGCATTCAACAGTCCATGGCCATCGTCTCTTTCAAATCCAAGGAGGTATGTTCACCCTTTGAGGCTGAGCGGGCTTTCCATGCGCTCCGAGAAGCCGACTTCGTTCTGATTGGTCCGGGAAGTCCCACTTATGCAGTCCGTAACTGGCAGCAAACCCCCATTCCGGAAATCCTCATAAAAAGTGTGGAAAACGGGGGGTGCCTGGTAGCTGCCAGTGCCGCGGCTCTCACCGTGGGGCGCTTTGCCCTCCCGGTGTACGAAATCTATAAAGTGGGGCAGGATTTGCACTGGGTGGAAGGCGTGGATATCCTGGCCCATTTTGGTTTCCATCTTGCGGTGGTTCCCCACTGGAACAACGCTGAAGGAGGGACTCATGATACGCGTTTTTGTTACATGGGGGAGGCGCGCTTCGAGAAGCTCCAGGCGCTTCTGCCCGAGGATGTAGCGATCTTCGGCCTGGATGAACACACTGCCTGTCTCCTGGACTTGGAAACCCGGGAGGCGGTCGTCAAAGGCATCGGTCGCGTGACCTTGCGGCGTCAGGGGGCCGAGCTCACCTTCGACAAGGGAGAACGCTTCCCGCTCGATCTTCTGCGGGGTGGGAAGGGGCCCAAGGAATGGCAAGCGATTGCCTCGCCGCCTGCTTCCGAAGAAGAGCCCTCCCAAAGGCAGCAGGATTCCTTTTGGGATGCCATCCATCTCCTCGAAGCAGCCTTTCATGCCAGTCTTGAAAAGCATGATGCTAAAACCACTGTCAGCAGCCTGCTCGAACTGGATCGGGCGATCTGGCAGGCGCGGCAGGAGGGTGAGAGCGAGGAGTTCATCTCCCAGGCCAGGGAAGTCTTCCGGGAGATGCTCGTCCTCCTCGGGATGGAACTCGAAGCCGGCCCCAAAGATCAAACCGTTTGTCTAACGCCTTTGGTCGCTGAGTTGGTCGACCTGCGCGAACGCTTTCGTCAGGGCCTGAAATGGCAGGAAGCTGACGCCGTTCGGGAAAGCCTGCAGCGCGCTAAAATCGTCGTTGAGGACACCAAGGACGGCCCACGCTGGCATTTGAGTTCCTAGGAAGAGGTGCTGTGGGCGGTGGTTGCGGTAAGGACGATTCCCGTTCCCAGGATGAAAAGCCCCATGGCTTTCACTGGCGCTAAGGTCTCCTCGAAAAACCAATAGGCGAGGAGCGTGGCGCCGATGGGCTCGCCCAGAATCAGCACCGCTACGGTGGTAGGGGAAAGGAAGCCCAGGGTCCAGTTGAAAGTAGTATGACCGATCAACTGAGGGATAACAGCCAGGAGCAGGAAGACCAGGTAGGTCTGGTTGGAAAAGCCGGAAAGCGGGGTGGTGCTGGAGAGGCTGAAGGCCAGCAGAAACAGGGCTGCAGTGCCGTAGGCACCGAGGGTATAGGTTGCCAGATCGAGGGTGCGTCTGACGAAGCGCCCGGCAAGAAGGTAGCCGGCGGCCGCGAGAGCCCCTGCCAGAGCCAGGAGATCTCCGGATAGAGCCTCTTTCGAGAGAGCGAAGTCATTTTCGGCAACGAGGCAGCTGCCGGCGATAACGAGAAGGATGCCGGGCCAGGAGCTGCGGGGCAGTTGCTCGCCGAGGCAATAATGGCCGAAGAGGGCAACGAAGAGGGGGGTGGTGCTGACCAGGGTGGCGGAGCTGGCAATCGAGGTCATCTGCACCGAGCGGATCCACAAGGCGAAATGAAGCGCCAGGAAAAAGCCGGCCAGGATGGTTGAGCCCAGAATTCGCCCGGTCTGACACGTGGTGGGCTGGGGCCTTTTGAGGGAAACCCAGGGAGCGAGCAGCAGAGCTGCGATCCCCACGCGGTAGGTGGCAATGGTCAGGGCGGGGGCGTCAGCCAGCCTGATCAGGATGGAGGCGAAGGAGATGGCGGTGATGGCGGTCAGGATGAGCGACCATAAGAGGCAGGGGTGAGAGCGGATGGGCGAAGCGGCTAATCGCATGAACGCTTCCGGTGAATGAACCGATAATTCGCGCACTTTTGAAAAAGTTCTTGACAAACCGAGTTCCTGGAAAGTACTAATAACCGTTCAAAATATTTTCAGGAAGGAGTGGTTGCCATGGTAAAAAGCCCTTGCATCAACTGTGACAGAGCGACGGAAGACAAGAACAAATGCCTGGAAAATTGCGATAAGCTAAGAGAGTATCAGGAATCGATTCTGAAGCAAGGAATTTATGCAACCATGTAACCGGGGGCGATGGTGCCTCTGCCCTTCGCGGCCTTCGCGGCCGCTTTTTTTATCATGATCCAGGGTGTTCACGGCTGAACAGTACGAGACGACCCGCGAGGGAAGCAACTGGAGGGTATAAGGATGTACGCGATATTTCAGTCGGGCGGCAGGCAGCATCGAGCTGAGCCCGGCACGGTGATCAAACTTGAAAAACTCCCGGGAGAGGTGGGCGGCGAGGTATCGCTGGATCAAGTGATCCTTCTCGCGGACGAAGACCAGGTCCGGGTTGGCCAGCCCGTGCTGGAGGATGTTTCCATCCGGGGACGCATTGTGGAACAGGGGCGTCACCGCAAAATCATCATTTTCAAGCACAAGAGGCGCAAGGATTACCGCAAGAAACAGGGGCACCGGCAATATTACACGGCGGTCCTGATCCAAGGCATCGAGAAGGAGCTGACCGAGTCGCCTCAGGCTGCTTTGTCGACCCCCGTCACGGCCGCACAAGCTACACAAGTGGAGGAATGATCCATGGCACACAAGAAGGCTGGAGGGAGCTCCAGAAATGGGCGGGACAGTGCCGGTCAACGCCGGGGCGTCAAGCACTATGGCGGCGAGTTGGTCAGGGCGGGCAACATCCTGGTGCGTCAGTTGGGAACCAAGTTCCATCCCGGCAAGAATGTCGGCATGGGTAGAGACTACACGCTCTTTGCTCTCATCGATGGTACGGTCACCTTCGAGTATAAGGACAAGATGCGTCAGAAGATCAGCGTTTACC
Source organism: uncultured delta proteobacterium (assembly GCA_963783775.1). GTDB lineage: Bacteria > Desulfobacterota > Syntrophobacteria > Syntrophobacterales > Syntrophobacteraceae > JADGQM01. Next base: position 281,063 of record CAWAOR010000005.1, read on the forward strand.
CGGTTCCTATCCCTGCATAAGACTTTTCCTTCCTTAGAATCCCCTGCTAGCCCGGCGCCGGCCTCGAGCGACTCGGTCGGCGCTGTGCTGCATTTCCTCCATGGATTGTTAGCACTCTGAAGCGATCATGAAATTTGTCGATGAAGTGAAAACACGAGTAGTAGCGGGTAACGGAGGCCAGGGTTGCGTGAGCTTCCGCCGGGAGAAATATGTCCCCAGAGGCGGTCCGGACGGTGGCGATGGGGGCAGGGGGGGGGATGTGATTCTGGAGGCTTCCGAAAGGAAGCATACCCTCCTCGATTTTCACTTTCGTCACCAATTCAAGGCGACCTCGGGTACTCACGGCATGGGCCAGAATCGTCACGGCCGCAGCGGCCAGGACCTGGTCCTGGAAATTCCTCCCGGGACTCTGGTAAGAGACGGACAAACAGGTGAAATCCTGGCCGATCTGGTGCGGGCCGGCCAGCGCTGGATAGCGGCCAAAGGGGGTATGGGAGGGAAAGGGAATGCCCACTTTACCTCGTCAACCCGGCGTTCCCCCAGGTTTGCGCAGCCTGGTGAAAAAGGGGAGGAACGGGACCTGGTCCTGGAATTAAAGCTCATGGCCGATGTCGGTCTGGTGGGATTGCCCAATGCCGGAAAATCGACCTTGATTGCCGCCGTCTCCTCAGCTCGTCCCAAGATTGCCGATTACCCTTTCACCACGCTTGTTCCCAACCTGGGTGTGGTCCGCTATAAAGAAGACGCTGCCCCCTTCGTGATGGCCGACATTCCCGGCCTGATCAGCGGTGCTCATGAGGGGGCGGGCCTGGGAACGCGGTTCTTGCGTCATATCGAAAGGACGCGTTTGCTGGTCCATCTCATTGATATCCATGAGGCATCTGTCGGCGACCCATTGCGTCCCTATCACCTGATCGAAACCGAATTGCTGCAATACTCCCGGAAAATGGAGCTCAAACCCCGCGTTATCGCGTTGAACAAGAGTGATCTCCTGTCCGAGTCCGAGTTGGGCCATCAGGTGGTCCGCTCCTACGAGGAACTGGGATACCCGGTGGTGCTCCTGTCGGCGCTTCGCGGTGACGGGCTTGAAGAGCTCTTGCGGATCTTGACGCAACTCCTTTCGCGTACCGAGGAGCCAGAGGCACTCGATGACGGCTTTCCCGTCACGGTGGAATAGCATGGAAGCTTGGGCACATGGAAAACATACCGGGCGTGCCCTTCGGTAGATTTCCGGGTTTGCCAAAAGGAGTTCTTAGCCAATGGAGGAACTTGAGGACCGGGCGGGCTTTTTCAGTCGCTGCCGGCAGTTGGTGATCAAGGTTGGAAGTGCTGTCCTGACGGGGCCCCGGGGCTTAAACCGGATTATGATCCATCGTCTGAGTGATCAGATCGCGGAACTCCGGCAGAGTGATCCTGAGCGCAAGATCGCCATCGTAACCTCGGGGGCGGTCGCCTCGGGGCTGCGCAAGATCGGTTTCAGCCAGCGTCCCCGCACCATCCCGCAGAAACAGGCGATGGCGGCCATCGGGCAGGGGGCACTCATGGAAGCCTGGGAAGTCGCTTTCGACAAGTACGAACTGCTGATTGCCCAGGTGCTTCTCACCAGTGAGGATCTTGCCAATCGTCATCGCTATTTGAATGCGCGCAATACGCTGGAAACTCTGCTCGACTGGGGCGTTCTCCCCATCATCAACGAAAACGATACGGTGGTGTTCGAGGAAATTCGCTTCGGCGACAACGACCACCTTTCGGCCCTTATCGCCGGGCTGATTGGTGCGGACCTGGTGATCAACCTGACTGACACTGCCGGGTTATACGATTGTGATCCGCGCACCCATGAGGAAGCGTGCCTCATTCCCCTGGTGAGCCGGATTGACTCGAAACTCATCGCCTGTGCGACTCCTGTCCCTGGCGCCGTGGGTACCGGAGGCATGCTGAGCAAACTGAATGCCGCCAGAAAATGTCTGGCTTCAGGGATTCCCATGATCATCGCTCCCGGCAAGGAACGTGACGTGCTCCTGCGAATTTTTGCCGGGGACGCACTGGGCACCCTTTTCCTTCCCCGCAAACGCCTCTATCATGGTAAGAAACTGTGGCTGGCCAGCCTGCCCAAGCCCGTCGGGGAACTGGTGCTCGACCAGGGAGCGGTGGTTGCTCTGCGGAGACACGGGAAATCACTCCTCCCCATTGGCGTGCGCGAGGTTCGGGGCAACTTTGGGGTGGGGGCTCCGGTGAGATGCGTCAATGAGGCAGGAGAAGTCATCGGCGTGGGCTTGTCCAACTACAAATCGCTTGAAGTCGACCTCATCCGCGGGCATCACACGGAAGAGATTGAAGGTCTCATAGGTTACAAGCATTCTGACGAGGTCATTCATAGGAATAATTTCGTTCTGACGGGTGAAATCATTCAAGAGGGTCTGCAAGGGGGGACTAATGCGTGAGGAAATCCTGCAAATGGGGAAAGACGCCCGGACGGCCGCTCATCAAATGGCGAAAGTCAGTAGTGTGCAGAAGCGGCAGGCGCTCGAACAGGTGGCTGATGCCATCGGGCAGGCGCGAGAGGCGATTGGAGCGGCAAATCAGAAGGATCTCGAGGAGGCCGTGGGGAAAGGCATGTCCGCAGCCAAGGTGGACCGCCTGCGCCTGACCGACAAAGTGCTGAACGAAATGAGGGATGGCCTCAAGGAGATTGCTCTGCTTCCGGATCCCGTGGGTGAAATCACCCGCATGTGGAGCCGCCCCAACGGGCTGAGGGTGGGGAAGATGAGGATCCCCCTGGGGGTGGTGGGCATTGTGTATGAATCGCGCCCGAATGTCACGATCGACGCTGCGGCTCTCTGTCTCAAGGCCGGCAACGCCGTGGTTTTGCGTGGGGGCTCCGAAGCGTTTCATTCGAATCAATGCCTGGCGGGCATCCTTCAGCAATCCCTCACAGCCTCAGGGCTTCCCGCGCTGGCGGTGCAGGTAGTGGGGACTACCGATCGGAATGCCGTGCTCGAGCTTCTCAAATTGGAAGAATACATCGACGTCATGATTCCGCGCGGGGGCGAGGATCTGATCCGCTTCGTCACCGAACACGCGCGCATGCCGGTGCTCAAACACTACAAGGGAGTTTGCCACGTCTATGTGGACGCCGAAGCAGACCTGGAAATGGCGGAAAAGATCTGTTTGAATGCCAAAGTCCAGCGCCCTGGAGTCTGCAATGCCATGGAAACGCTGCTCGTGCATCGGGACGTAGCCGGGAGCTTTCTGCCGGCAATGGCTGCCGCCTTCCGCCGCGAGGGCGTGGCACTGCGCGGCTGCGAGAGGACGCGGGCCCTGGTTCCCGATTGCCTGGTGGCTACCGAAGCCGACTGGTATGCCGAATACCTGGATCTCATCCTTGCGGTGAAGGTGGTAGACAGCATGGAAGAGGCGATTTCCCACCTGACCACCTATGGCTCACAGCACACCGAAGCCATCGTCACCCGGGATTTCGAGCGAGCCCATCGTTTCCTTCAGGAGGTGCAATCGTCGCTGGTGCTTGTCAATGCCTCGACCCGTTTCAATGACGGTTTTCAGCTGGGTCTGGGGGCGGAAATCGGCATCTCCACTTCACGCCTGCATGCCTTTGGCCCCATGGGGGTCGAGGAACTTACCACCACGAAGTTTATCGCCCTGGGAAACGGACAGTTGAGAGAATAGTGATGAATGATGAGTGCCCGGTGGAGGGTATGCCGCAGCGCATAGGGGTCATGGGGGGGACTTTCGATCCCGTCCATTTGGGACATCTGAGAGTGGCTGAAGAAGCGGTAGAAGCCCTGGGGCTTGACACCCTGCTCTTTGTCCCCGCCGCGGTGCCTCCCCACAAGCTGGGCAAGCAGATCCTCGGTTTTGAACACCGCTGGCGGATGCTCGAGGCCTCAACCCTCGATCATCCCCGCTTTGCCGTCTCGGATGTGGAACTGCAGGTGCCTGGGAAATCCTACACCGTAAACACGCTCCAGAAACTGACCGAAGCCTATGGCAGCGAGGTTGAACTCTTCTTCATCCTGGGTATGGATGCCTTCCTGGAGTTGGACACCTGGTGGCACTTTAAAGAACTGTTTAAATTGGCTCGGTTGGTCGTCTTGCGACGACCCGGGTCCAGCGAAAACGAATTGGCCAAGTTCCTCGCTGAAAGAGTCTCTTCTCAGTACTTCAGTAACGTCGGCGAAGCCTCTTTCACCCACCCTCAGCTCCTGTCCGTACATTGTTTGAACAACACCTGGCTGGACATTTCATCAACCCGCATCCGGCAAATCGTGAGAGAGGGAAAATCCATCCGTTATCTGGTTCTCCCGGAGGTTATGGCATATATTTACGCGAACCGGCTCTACCGATCGGAAGGAGGCTGCGAGGAGCGATCCGATCAGGAGGGAGGATGCAAGGTTGGGGAGCACATGGCATGAAAGTGATGGAACGGAAAGAACACATCAAACCCGCGCCACCTGGAACCAGCGGGGAAAAAGCCCTGCTTTGCGCTCGTGAGGCCTTTCAGCTGAAGGCGCTGGATCTGGTTTTGCTGGATGTTGCCGAACTGACGTCTTTTACTGATTTTTTCCTGATTTGCAGCGGCAAGTCCGGTCGGCAGGTTCAGGGCATTGCCGACAAGCTGGAAACGACCCTCGCCCAGTTCGGCATCAAGGCCCTCGGTATCGAAGGGCGGGTGGAAGGGCATTGGGTCCTGATGGACTATGCCGATGTGGTGATCCACATCTTTTATGAGCCGGTTCGGTATTTTTATGACCTGGAAAGCCTCTGGTCGGATGCAAAACGGGTGAGCGTCTCTGAAGATGCTGCGATTCCTGACGAGAACACTCAGTGAGGTGACAGTATGAAACTGTTGCGCGTTTCCCGGAAAGAGTGCCGGAGCGTTTTCCTGATCTGGCTGATCGTCTCCTTTCTGGGCGTGAACTGCTTTCTGGTGGAAACGGCCGGTGCTCTTACCCTGACTGATGAAAATACCATCGGGCGCGAGATGCTCAAGATGATCAGAACTCGTTTGTCGCTGGTTGAAGACGGCGAGGTGCTTACTTACGTGCAGGCGGTGGGCAATCGCATTGTGAGGCAATTGGGAAGCATCCCTTATCGGTATCAGTTCTTCGTCATCAACCAGTCGGTTCCCAATGCGTTCGCCGTTCCCGGGGGCTACATCTTCATCTATCGCGGTCTCATCGAAATGATGGCCAGCGAAGGCGAGTTGGCCGGGATTCTAAGCCATGAAATGGGTCATATCCAGGCTCGCCACTATCAACGGCGGGTCGAGGAAGGCCATATTGTCAATGTCGCGACGATCGCGGGCATTCTCGCGGCTGTGTTGCTTGGTGCCAAAGGGGGAGGATCGGCCTCTCAGGCGTTGATGATGGGGACCATGGCGGGGGCGAGCACCATGCAATTGAAGTACAGCCGCGAAAACGAAGAAGAGGCCGATCAAATGGGCTTGCGCTACCTCGTTGGCGCGGGATATCCGGCCAAAGACATGGTGACCGTCATGCAGCGGATGAATCAGGCCCAATGGATGGCCAATTCCAACATCCCATCGTATCTGTTGACTCACCCTGCCTTGAGCGAGCGTATTCAGTATCTTCAGGACCTGGTCAACAAACCGGAATATCAGCAGAAAACAGGGCAATCCACCAGCCTGGGTGATTTTTCTATCATGCAGGCCGCTCTGGTTTCGGAGTATGCTGACCCGCGCACGGCCGAAGAACGCTTTCGGGCCGGAGTGCGCAAAGGCGATGCGGCGGCCAACTATGGCCTTGGTCGTCTGTACCTGCGGCAGGGGAAGGTGGCCGAGGCGATGCCTTATCTGCAGGATGCGGCCCGGCAGGATTCAGGGAGCCCGTTTGTGCTCAGCACTCTGGGGGATGGCTACCTGAAACAGGGAAAGCTCAAGGAAGCACAGAAGGCCTTGCAGACAGCGCTGGTTTTGGATCCCTCCTCGCCGGTGGCGCACTACCGCCTCGCTCTCGTCCTGAAGGAACAGGGGCAGAAAGACGAGGCTCTCCAGCATCTCGAACGGATCGAGGGGCTGGCCCCCGTCTTTCCGGATATTGACTATAATCTTGGAATTCTATATGGGCAAACCGATCGCATGGGCCTGGCTCATTACTATCTCGGTCGCTACTACCTCCACCGATATGACTGGGATGCTGTGATCTTCCATTATCGGAAGGCCAGGCCCTTGCTCTGGGATTCCCCGCAGAAGCTGGAAGAAGTGGATCGGGGGCTGAAAGAGGCAGAAAAGCAGCTGAAGGATAAGGCTCTTCAAGGCATGAAAAGAAAGAGCTGACGCCCCCAACCGGTAATTGGCGAGCTTGAGGAGGAGTAGATGAAGATTCTGATTAGTGATGATCTGGGCGCGTCCGGCATTGAAAAACTCATGGGTGTGCCGGAGTTCCAGGTGGATGCTCGGAAGAAAGTGGCCCCGGAGGAACTCTATCAGATCATTAAGGACTATGATGCCCTGGTGATTCGGAGCGCGACCAAAGTGACTGCAGAGCTCCTCGATGCTGCCGAGAAACTGAAAGTGGTTGCCCGGGCGGGCATCGGTCTCGATAATGTGGACATCGAGGCTGCCAGCCGCCGCGGCATTGTGGTGATGAATACCCCGGAAGGGAATGTGATCACCACGGCGGAACACGTGATCGCCATGATGCTTGCCCTGAGCCGCAATATCCCTCAGGCCGACAGTTCACTCAAAGCGGGAAAATGGGAGAAGTCGCGTTTCGTCGGCCGGGAGGTGTTTCACAAAGTACTTGGCATTATCGGCATGGGAAAGATCGGGAGGGTCGTTGCCGAGCGAGCCAAGGGCTTGAAAATGAACGTTATTGCCTACGATCCCTACATCAGTGCTGAGGTGGTTGAAAAAATGGGGATCAAAGGGGTGGGGCTGGACGAGCTTTTCGCTCAGTCCGATTACATCACCGTCCATACCCCCATGACCAAAGAGACCCGTAACCTGCTTGAATGCGGATGCCTTCAAGAAGATGAAGAAGGGGGTCTTTATCATCAACTGTGCTCGGGGCGGGATTGCCAATGAGCAGGACCTTCACGACGCGATCCAGGCGGGAATTGTTGCTGGAGCCGCCCTTGACGTGTTTGTTAAGGAGCCGCCCCGGGATAGTCCGCTGTTGTCGCTGCCACAGGTGGTGGTGACGCCCCATCTGGGCGCCTCCACGGACGAAGCTCAGGAAAACGTCGCCATTGCGGTGGCGGAACAGGTAACGGATTACCTGACCACCGGGTACCATCCGCAATGCCGTCAATGCCCCCAGCATCGATGGGGCAACGCTGGCGGTGCTTCGTCCCTACCTGATTCTCGCCGAAAGACTGGGGAGCCTTCAGGCTCAGATCACCGGGGGAGCGATCCAGGAGGTCAATATCGTCTACATCGGAGAAGTGACCACGGTGGACACCAAACCACTGACCTATTCGATCCTCAAAGGACTCTTGACCCCAATCCTTGGAGATATGGTCAATTTTGTCAACATACCGGTGGTGGTGAAGGAGAGGAACATCAAAGTGACCGCTTCGGCTCGTGATGAAGCGGAAGATTTCACCAATCTCATCACGGTCCAGCTCAAGACCTCGGACGGCGGCAACCTGGTGGCCGGGACCATGTTCGGCAAGAAGGATCCGCGGCTGGTTCGCATCAACGACTTTCGCCTGGAAGCAGCCATGGAAGGACACAGCCTGCTGATCTACAACATTGACACCCCCGGCACCATCGGGGCCATAGGCACTTGCCTGGGCCGGCATCAGGTCAACATCTCCATGATGGATGTGGGCCAGGTGCTCGAACGAGGTGAGAACATCATTTTCCTGCGGACGGACACGTCGGTTCCGCAGCATGTGCTTCAGGAGCTGCTTTCTCTGGACAACGTGAATGTGGTCCAAGCAATAAAATTCTGATGGAAAAGGGAGAAAGTGGGAAATGGAAGAGAACGAAGAAAAAGGCTTTGTTGTAAAGGACCGCCGGAAGATTTCACTGGAAGAGGATGCTTCACAGCCGGCAGCGGAGCCCAGCCAGGAGCCGATGGAAGCGGAGGCGGAGGAGGAGGCGAGCCGGCCCGACTCCTCCGGGGGCACTCAGGGGGGCGGCGATCGAGGGGGTATTCCCCTTCCCGAGGTCACCATCGCCACCTTCATTTTTTCTCTCAGCTCTTCGGCGTTGGTCCATCTTGGTGACATCCCGGACCCTGAGACGAAGGGCTCACGGGTTGATCTGCCCTTGGCCAAGCAGATCATAGACACCTTGGGGATGCTGCAGGAGAAGACCAAAGGGAATCTCGATCCAGACGAGGATAACCTATTGAAATCAATACTTTATGATCTGCGGTTGCGCTACGTTCAGAAAAGCAGCAAGTAAGCCGGCAGTCATCCGAAACCCCCTTTAGGATGAGGATGGGCCGGGAGGAGTTCGCCCCTTGTTGGTCGAAGTGAGCGTGCCTGCCAAGATCAATCTATGGCTGGAAGTGATCCGGAAGCGGGAGGATGGCTACCATGACCTGTCGAGCCTCATGCTGCCCGTGGGGATCTATGACACGCTGGAGCTGGAATCCTGCGAGAGGTTGGGCATCCATCTCGAATGCACCAACCCGGATGTTCCGGCCGATGCGAGCAATCTGGCATGGCGCGCGGCGGAAGCGTTTTGGGGAGCTGTTGGGGTTGGCGGAGGGGTGCACATCCGTATCCGCAAGCAGATTCCGGTGGCGGCCGGGCTTGGCGGGGGGAGCGCCGATGCGGCTGCCGTGCTGCTGGCTCTGAACCGCATGCACGGCAATGGTCTGGCAGCTGACCGGTTGGTTGCTCTGGCCCACTCCCTCGGAGCCGATGTGCCATTTTTCCTTTACCAGCGTCCGGCCCTGGCCACGGGGATCGGGGAGCGGCTCGATCCCGTTGAAGGGCTTCCGGATTACCCTCTGGTGCTGGTCAAGCCTCCCCTGGAGGTCTCTACGCGCTGGGTTTACCAAAGTTTGAAGTTGACAAGAGGGCAGAGTCGCATTAGACTCCGTACGCTTTTGGCACGCCCATGGCAGCTTCTCGAGGTAATGGAGAATGACCTGGAGAGCGTCACGCTGACCCAGTATCCCGCGCTCGATCAAATCAAGCAGTGGTTCATCGGGAAGGGAGCGGTCGGGGCTTTGATGAGCGGCAGCGGCCCCACCGTATTCGGGGTGTTTCGCCAAAGGAGTGAAGCGGCAGAAATTGGCGTCCAGGCGGAAAAGAGGTGGCCGGAATGCTGGGTAGGGGTCGCCTCGACGCTTGGCCGTGCAGCCATGCGGGCAGATTAGCCATATTGTTGTTTGGGGTGTCGCCAAGCGGTAAGGCACGGGTCTTTGGAACCCGCATTCGGAGGTTCGAATCCTCCCACCCCAGCCAATTTTTTGGGGGTTTGAAGAAGCGCCAACAGGCTCTGGGCCTCGACGTAAAAGAAAAGGGATGGCACGAAACGGACCATGAAAGACCGGCTGCTGATATTTTCCGGCAATTCGGTGCCGGAACTGGCCCAGGAAGTCTGTAGCTGTGTTGAGGCTACTCCGGGACGCATGCTGGTTGGGCGGTTCAGTGACGGGGAAGTTCGTGTCGAGATCGAACAAAGCGTGAGGGGAGTGGATGTCTTTGTGCTCCAGTCCACCTGTCCGCCGGTCAACGAAAACCTCATGGAACTCCTGGTGATGATCGATGCCCTGAGACGTGCTTCGGCGCGCCGGGTCACCGCTGTTACGCCCTATTACGGATATGGGCGACAGGACGAAAAAGAGAAGCCGCGAGTCCCCATCACCGCCAAGATGGTGGCTGACCTGGTTACGGTTGCGGGGGCCAGCCGGCTTCTGGCCATCGATTTCCATGCCGATCAGATCGGCGGATTTTTCAAGATCCCCGTGGATCATATACCGGGGATGGAAATTTTCTTACAGGACGTCAGGGAAGGCCTGCGGGGAGATGATGTGGTCATGGCTCCTGACGCGGCCGGGGTGGGAAGAGCCAGGGAATTTGCCCGCGCTCTGAAGGTCGATCTGGCGATTGTAGATCATCGGGGGACTACGGACCTGCCCTATTTGCGCATTGTCGGTGATGTCAAAGACCGCCGAGTAATCATCCTTGATGATATGGTGGACAGCGGCCGCACTCTGGTGCGAGCGTGCGAAGGAGCTACGGCGGCTGGGGCGGCTATTGTTGACGCCTACTGTGTGCATGGGATTTTTTCCGGAATCGCCGTGGAAAGGCTGGAAGCCTCGCCCTTGAGATTGGTGACGGTAGCCGATACCGTTCCCCTTGCCGAAAAGGCCCGCCGTTCCGGGAAAATTCGCACGGTGAGCATAGCTCCCATGCTGGCCAGAGTCATAAAGTGTATACACTACGAGGAATCGGTCAGCGCTCTTTTCGCGCACGAATGACCCCTCGAACTTGCTTAGGAGGCGAATTGCCATGGATGTTGATTTGAGTGTTCAGGTGAGAACCAAGACCGGAAAAGGTCCAGCGCGCCGTCTGCGGCGGAAGGAAACCGTGCCGGCCATCCTGTACGGCCCCAAGACGGCTCCCGTACCGCTGGCGGTGCCGGCACTGCCCTTGTTGAAACTCCTCCGGGATATGGGCGAAGAAAGCAAACTGATCCGCCTGGTCATCGGCCAGGGCCCGGACCAGCAGGTTCGACAGGCCCTGATTCGAGAAGTCCAGACGCACCCGGTGCGCCGCCGGTTTCTCCATGTGGATTTCTATGAAGTACCGCTGGATCAGCTTATTCTCGTGGAGGTTCCCGTTGAGCTGGATGGGGAGGCGGTCGGGGAGAAAAAGGGCGGAGTGCTCAACCTCATTCGCCGCACGCTTTCCGTGCGGTGCCTGCCAGGGGAAATTCCGGAGAGAGTGCATATCGACATCAGCGGCATGGATCTGGGTTCGTCGGTTCACGTGGCGGATCTGATCGGTCGGGTGCCCTTCGAGTTGATGGATGACAAAAGTACGGCCGTGGTTGCCATGGTGGTTCCTGAAGAGATGACCAAAGCTGCCGAAACCGCGGAAGAGGAACAGGAGTAGAGGCCACTGGCTGAGCCAGGGGCCACAGAGTTCGCAGCAAAGTGGTGAACGATAGGGCCAGCAAGGGGAACTGGTGGACCAGATAGTTGCCGTTGTTGGACTGGGAAACCCGGGTGGACACTATACCGCCACCCGCCATAATGTGGGCTTTCGAGTCCTGGAGCAGCTGGCTCGAAGCTTTTCGGTGAACCTGGAAGAGCGCAAATTTCCCGCCCGATGGGGGGCTTCTTCTATCGGCGGACGGAAAGTGGTTTTCCTCGCGCCCCTCACTTACATGAACCGCAGCGGTGAGGCTGTAGGCCAGATGCTGCGGTATTTCAAGATTTCTCCCAACCAAATGGTCGTCGTCCATGACGACCTCGACCTTCCCCTCGGGCGCATCCGGCTGGCAATGCAGGGTGGTGCCGGCGGGCACCGAGGTGTTGCCTCCATTATCGAACACCTTGGAGATCAGGGTTTTGCCAGATTAAGGATCGGTATTGGCCGACCCCTTCATCGTGAGACTGTGGAAGCTTATGTGCTTCAGCCACCATACCCGGAACAGGAACGAGTGTTTGAAGAGATGATCGAGCGCAGTGCGGAGGCAATGCGAACGGTTTTGTTGGAGGGCATGGTAAAAGCCATGAACCTTTTCAACCGGAATGACGTCTGCAAGGGGGCTGCTTCCTGATTTCTTCAGCACGGCTGCTTGTCAACAAATCATCGATCCGTCTTTCCTTCCAAGAGCACTCATCCCCTTCCGCATTCCCCCCAGGAGAAGTATCGGTAACGGTCGTGTTTTGGCTCTTTAAATGAGTTGTGATTGGTGGTACAATTTCTTACCTTTTTTGTAAGCTCAAAAAATCCCTTGAGAGATCCAGGAGCAGGGAGGAAATAATGTTCAAAATCGGAGACTTAGTGGTGTATCCCGCTCATGGGGTTGGCAGGATCGAGTCTATCGAAAGCCGCAGCATCGCGGGCAAAAAGCAAGATTATTACATCATGCGCATCTTGGATAACGACATGAAAATCATGATTCCCATTCCCAACGCGACCGCCGTGGGGTTACGGGAACTCATTGAATCTGGCGATATTCCGAAGGTTTACGACATCCTGAAAACGCGGGAAATCTCCATCAATGGCGGTACCTGGAACCGACGATACCGGGGTTACATGGAAAAGATCAAAACGGGATCGATTTACGAACTGGCTGAAGTATTGAGGGATTTGACTGTTCTGAAGGGGGACAAGGAGCTTTCTTTCGGCGAGCGAAAAATGCTGGATACCGCCAGGGGACTGTTGTTGAAGGAGCTCTCCATTGTGCGGGCGGTGAGCGAAAACGAACTCGAGGAGGAGATTCGCGATATTTTGAAGTAGGGCTTCTGAGCGTTCCAACGCATGGTTTTCGAACTTCCTTTGTGCGAGTCTTTGTGTGCCGAGCTTTAACCTGCTGGGGAAAAGGGAGTCTGGCGGCTACCCGTTACCCGGGAGGTTCACTCCAAAGCATCTGCCTGCCTTGGGCGGGTGATCATATATATTAATACCGTTTTTGCAGGCGAGAAATTGCTGTGGAAGGAGAGAGGAGGCGGAGCGCCTCTTCCGCAGGGGTGCCCTGAAAGGGCGCAAGCTCATAATAGAAAGGAGGTGATCGTGTTGACGTGGGCCAAGCTCATATTGAAAGTCCTTTTGTTTGTCGTGTGCATTGCGGGAGGCTACTTCATCGCTGTGCAAATGGCGAGTCTATCGGAGTATCGATGGGCCCCCTGGGCTGGCTCAGTGGCGGGGCTCCTGTTTGCCGCTCTGGCCCTTGCCGTCGAAAAGGTGATCAAGCACATGCCTCTCAAGGCCCTGTTTGGTGGCACCATTGGTCTCATTATCGGGCTTTCGGTGGCCAGACTACTCGGCTATGGTTTTATCGGTTTGGAAAACAACATTATCCGTGTCACCGTTTATGTCGTTCTGTCATGCATTCTTGGCTACATAGGAATGGTTCTGGGGAGTATCAAAGTGGACGAATTACGGGTGCCCAACTGGTCCTGGTTGATGCGCGGCGGATCATCCAGGGAGAGGCGCCGTCCAAGATCCTCGATACCAGCGTCATCATTGACGGCCGGGTGGTGGATATCGTGGAAACGGGCTTTTTGGGAGGGGTCCTGGTGATCCCTGAATTCGTCCTGCAGGAGCTGCAGCATATCGCTGACAGCCCTGATCCAACCCGCAAGGTTCGAGGACGGCGTGGCCTGGATATCATCAAGCGTCTCCAGCAGGAAAAACTGGTCGAGATTCGCATTGACCGGCAGGATTTCGATAATCTGACGGATGTAGATGCCAAGCTCATCGCCCTGGCTTTAAAGCTGAACGCCAAAATCGTCACTAATGATTACAACCTGGCGAAAGTATCCGAGGTTCAGGGTATCCGCGTGTTGAATATCAACCAACTGGCCAATGCCCTGAAACCGGTTGTGTTGCCCGGAGAAGTGCTGCGTTTACAGATCCTGAAGGAAGGCAAGGAGCAAGGGCAGGGCATTGCCTATCTGGAAGACGGGACCATGGTGGTGGTGGAAAACGCCAGCAGGTTTTTGGGCAAGGAAGTCGAGGTTGCCGTTACGAGCATCCTCCAGACCACTGCGGGTCGGTTGATATTTACCATCATTAAGGATTTTGAACATACTCGCCACCAGCACTGAGGGCCGTGACGCGCATACAGGAGGAGACCGGAGGAAGCATCCAGGGGACGGAAGGGGACGCACCCCCATCGCTTCCAGCTAATGATGACGGATGATCTAAAAGGGCCGCATAGGGGAGCGGGTTCTCCCTGTCTGGCCGAAGAGATGGTTGGGTCTCGCCATGGCGTGTTTACGGTGGACCATGCTGATGCCTGGCAGCGGCTCGACGTTTTCCTCAGCCGCCAGTTTGCCGATTGTTCTCGCAGTGGCCTGCAGACCTTGATCAGAGGCGGTGAAGTCCAGGTCAATGGACTGCCCGTAAAACCCAGTTACGAAGTCCGCACGGGGGATCGAATTTCGGTTCGAATCCCCGCCCCACCATCACAAGTGCGCCTGGATGCCCCAGGCAATGCCGCTCGACATTCTCTATGAAGATGAAGACCTGCTAGTGCTCAACAAGGCGCCGGGGGTGGTGGTCCATCCCGGCGCCGGCCATTTCGAGGGCACCCTGGTACATGGCCTTCTGGCACACTGCCCGCAACTGGCCAGTCAGGGGGCTCCTCTTCGGCCGGGAATCGTGCATCGGCTGGATCGGGACACCTCGGGGGCTCTGGTGGTGGCAAAGACCGGTGCAGCATATCTTGACCTGATCAAACAGTTCAAAGACCACACGGTAGAGAAGCATTATCTGGCATTGGTGTACGGGAGTTTTTCGCAAACCGGCGGCCAACTGACGACCTCACTCGGTCGTCATCCGGTGGATCGCAAGAAAATCGCCGTCCAGCAGGGTAAAGGCCTGCTGGCAGTGACCAGCTGGCGCGTGGAAAAAGCGTGGAACGATGAGGTTACACTGCTGCGGGTGACCATTCAAACCGGTCGAACCCATCAGATCCGCGTGCATCTCAGCTACCTGAAGCATCCCGTGGTCGGCGATGCAACTTATGGAGGCGGAAAACGTCAGATTCGATCGCTGAAATCGGAGAGGCTGCGGACCATCCTGGCAGAGGTGGATCGGCAACTGCTCCATGCCCGAGTTCTCGGCTTCCAGCACCCGAAAACCAACCAGCGGCTCCGCTTTGAGGCTCCCCTGCCGGACGATTTTGCTGAGGTGCTGGAACGGCTTGAAGCGAAGTTCCCTCCAAGAAGCTCATGAGTCACAGCGCCAATCGCCTCCGCTATTTCTCAATCTTGACTTTCAGCGTGCGCAGTTTTTCGAGGAACTCCCTGGTTACATCGCTTTCCCGCTTGTCAATCAGGTGTGGGGTAATGGCGATGATCAATTCAGTCTTCGCCATCTTCTTGCTTTTTAGTGAAGTGAAAAGAGGTCCCAGGACGGGTACATTTTTCAAGTAGGGTAACCCATCGTGCACGTTGTCTTGCTGAGTCTGAATAATGCCCCCAATAACGACGGTCGATCCGCTTTGGGCAAGGACCGAGGTGGTGACATTGCGTTCCTCGAAAGAGGGAGCGTTGGTGTTGGGCGCGATATCCTTGCGCTGCGCTCCAATCCGGCGAATGGTCTGTTCCACATCCATGCTCACCAGACCGCCGGCATTGATATGGGGAATCAGGTTGAGAATGACTCCTGTTTCTTCATAACTGATGGTGGTTGAGGTGCCCACGGTCGTTGTCCCGGTATAGGAACCTGTGGGGACCGGTTCACGACCTCCCACCATGATAGATGCCGCCTTATTATCCACGGCCAGCAAGGTGGGGGTTGAAAGCACATTGACATCGGTGTAGCTGGAAAGGAGCTTCAATAAGACCCCTATTTTTTGGTCGGTGCTGACCCAGGCCAATCCGAGACCGGGGGTTAGGGCAGGGAGGGTGGCCGCAGCGGCGGCGAAGTCAGTGCCTCCCCTGAACAGCCCCCCCAGGTTTCCCGGTTTGCCGCCAATCACCATGCCGATGTTCTGGAAGAAATATTCCAGGCCGTACTCGAGCGCATCGGTCAGGGTAACCTCGGCAATGGTTACTTCAATGAGGACCGCACGGGGAAGAATATCCAGGGTTTCGATAGTCCTCTTGATCTTGGCGTAATCAGCAGCATTCGCTCGAATAACCAGGGCGTTGTTGACCTCGTCCGGGATCACCACGACCTCTCCCGTGAGGGATGGTGGCCGCTGTCTTTGCCCCGTGCCGGTCGTCCCTCCCGCCCCCATGAGCCCCCCGCCCCCGTACATGCCGCTTCGTTGAGAGGAACTCCCCCCGAAGGAAGACAGACCGCTCGATGACCCCCCCGTCGTGCCGGAGGACCCAAAGCCTCTGCCAAAGCCGCTTGACCCGCTGCCGGAAGACCCGAGACCGGAAGACCCGGAGCTGGATGATCCAAACCCGGAGGAGCTGCTTCCAGAGGAACCGAGTCCGGATGAGCCGGAGCCCGAAGAACCGAAACCAGATCGGCTGCCAAACCCGGAGGCTCCTCCCCGGGTAGATTGCACTACTCTCTGTCCCATGCCTCCGCCGGAAGGTCCCCCGAGTCCGTAGGCCTGAGTGAGGACATTAGCAATGTCGATGGCCAGACTGTTCTGTGCAAAATAGATATAGATCTGCTCCCCGGCCTCTTTGCCCTGCACATCCAGGGCCGTAAGCCAGGATTTGGCATTGCGCAGGACTTCCGGGTCCTGAGCCAGGATGAGAACCCCCCCAAAATTGGGCAAAGGGATAAAGGCAAGGTTGTTCTTCAGAGAGCTTTCCTTGAAGACCGCGAGCTTGCCCACCAGCGCTTCCATCCCCTGGGCGGCGTCCTGGGGGGTGATGGACTGGACGGGGACGATCTCCATGCTCAGTTCGCGAAAGACATCGATATCGAGTGCCTTCAGGACGCCCAGAATACTCTGGGCATTGTCGGAATTCTCAACAAAGATGACACTGTTGGTCAGAGTGTCGGAAACCGACGGTCGGCCGGGTGAAAGAAATGATTTGACAATGTTGGTCGCTTTGGTGGCGTCCATGTAATGCAGGCGATAGACGATGATCACCGGTCTTGCCCCGCTCTTGTCGTCCTGCAAGATTTTGGCGTCAGCGAGCGGAAGGCTGCTGCTGCTGCTTCTTTGCACGGGTTGTATGTAATAGATGCCATTGCGGGGGACGATCGAGATATTGTTGGCCTCATAAATCCTGGTGACGATCTGGAACAACTCATCCTTGGAATAATCGCCCTCTAGATAGACGCTGATTCTTCCCTGAAGGGTGGGGTCGGCGACGTAGTTCAGTTTCAGATAGTCGCCGAAGATCTGATTGGTGACTTCGGCCACATCGGCCTTTTCGAAATTGAGAACGACCTTCTGGCGTTCCTTGTCTGATAAGGCAGACTCCCGGGAACTTCCCTTGGATGGGAGTGCTGAGAAGGCCGTAAGCGTTGGTTCCCCTTTTGCCTGCTATGCTCTTCCCGGCGGCGGTCTCTTTGTCGGTCTCACCAGCGGTTTTAGGGCTTGAAGAAAGATCTATGGATCGTTCGACGGTGGTCGTTTGATCGGAGGAGAGGGTAGGCTTTGGGGGAGGTCGAACCCCGCCCTCTCGTCGCCCTTGGTCGGGTGATGTCGCACAGGCCTGGACCATAAGCGCAAGCATCAGAAAGAGAATTGCCCCGCGCATCTTCATGCAACAATCCTTTCCAGTTATGGTTTTGCGAGGTTGCCCACGGGGAGCAACGAAACAAGTCGAAATGAATGACAACAAGCGAGCCCTCATTATCGCCCTTATGTTTTTTCTCCCTTCTCCATCAACGCTGCCAGGATGACATTAATGACCAAATCCGGGCCGGTCTTGCGCTGAACTTTCTGGATGTTGATTTCCTGGATGAGGATGGCCGTCTCAAAATTCCTGAGACGTTCCAGAAAATAGTAGAGCCCCTCGATGGTGGTCATGAAGTTGAACCGGAGGTGAACCTCCTGGTAGAGACCGTATTCCTTGCTGGCGAGCACCTGATAGGTCTTGATGTCAAGGAGCTTCTTCTTTTCTTCTCCCTTGGGCGAGAACACCTCACCCAGGGAGGCGGCCAGCTGATAGGGGTCATTTCCTCGAAAGAGGCGCTTTTGCATCGCTTTCAGCTCGTTTTCCTGCTTTACCAGGTTGTCTTTGATACTTTGAGCCTGGGTGAGTTTTTCCTGATATTTGACGACGAGGTCGTTCTGTTGCCGGACTTTGACTTCCGACTCCTCATTGTCTGAGATGAGAGGCTCTATCCACAGCAAGTGGCTACTCAGAAGCAGCAGCATCGCCCCCAGGGCCATGATGATGGAAGTGCGCTGACGCTTGACGTCATTCCATGAAAGCTTAGGAAAAGTCATATCCCCCTTGCCTCTGTTCGATCATTGGGCGATCTCCTGTTCCTCTTCAGGGGCCTCTTCTTCTTCCGAAACCTCACCGTCGTCTTCGGTTGCCGACGGCTGCCTCTCCTTCATAATCTTGGGGACCGGGCCCGGTTGATCTGGAACCTCCTGTTCGATACTTACTTCCTGCTTGAAAAGCTCCATGGCGTCAACGGTCTTCTTGAGTTTTTCCGGATCAATTTGAAATTGCACGTTAAACCGCTCGTCCTCAGAGTTGGGGCTGCGTGTCACTGGTGAGGCGAAGCGTACATCGCCGAAGCCCTCGATTTTTGAAAGCTCGGAGAGGAACTTGATGGCCGATTTACTGTCGCCACGGAGAATGATCTGGCCCTTTCTGATGGAGAAGTAGTTCAACCACGTGTCTTCTGGGGTTGATTGGGAGAGCAGGCAAAGAATCTCGTAAAGGGGATAGCCCTGACGGTTGAATTCCGAGAGGGTTTTCTGGTCTTCTTGAAATTTGGCGATACGCGTCTGCAATTGTTCGATAGGCTTCCACTGCATCTCGAACTGGGCGATTTCCTTCTTGAGTCGGCGGCTGGTTTCCTGAAGCTGATTGTGTGAATGGGACTGGTAGACCGCAAACATCAAGTATAAGCCTAGCAGCACCAGCAGCGGCCAGACAATGCGTGGAATCTGCCACGGTTTCAGGATGAGTTGCGCATCGAAGGTCTGAATCTCATCCTGGTTGAAAAGATAAGTAACCCACGGGGACACGAGGGTGCCCTCGAGAGGTTGGATTTCAAAACGAATTTCGTCCTCATACAGATTCTGGCAGGCCTGCGTTCTGTCCGCCTCACCGTCCGCACAAATCAGACGAATGGGCGTTGTCTGTTCCTCTGGAGTGGGGTCCAGGGACCGCAAATGCTCCAGGAACAGCCTCAGCTCATCGCGATTCTTGCCGAGCAGCATCGAATCCAGAAGCTGACCCTTATAAAAGCGATGCAACTCGAGATGGGAAGCATCGACCAGCCGTGCATAGATCTCTAGTTCAGGGCCGTCTTGGGACCGATCCAGAGAAGCAAGAAAGGCCCGGTACATGAGGGCGGAAGGGATGACACGGAAACTCTGAAAGCCCGCAGCGCCGAGCACCTGCTCAAATTTCTCAAAGATCTCACGCTGCAGGGAGAAGATAGGTACCGACAGATGGTGATTCATGGGAATTGCAGGGCCCGAGAAATGCAGCGTCCGTTCGTGTTCGAGGAAGAGGTTCTCCTGCCAGTCGTAATTGAGCGCTTCCTGCAGTTGGTCCTGGAGTGCGGAGGGGTAATGCTCGCGATGAAAGGTGTAAAAGGTCAGCGGAAGAAACAGGATCAGACTGGTAGCCCTTCGGTTTCGCGGCCTCAGGTTGAGGCGCTGGAGGCACTCAAAGGCGGTCTCGCCCTGCGGAACCTCAAAATGTTCCACCGCGTCGATGAGCCAGGACCGCCACTGACGGTGTGCGCGCAGGATTTCCACCCGCTGCTGCTCAACGTAAACCGCCAGCAGCTGCCTGGGGCGATGCTCTCTTGGTAGTCTCAGCAATCAGTCATCCTTCTCAATCAGCGACAGCCGCTACAGAATCTTGCGGTGAAGCACTTCGTAAGGCTGCTTGGAAGTGGGAGCGAAGCGCACAATGAGGCATATGGTAACCGCAGGGGGACCGTTGTAGGCCTTCCCCGTGGAATAAATGCGATAGATTCCTCCATTCTCCCAGGTGATGATCCTCTCCTCCAAGGCCCGCTCGACATCAGTCTGCGGCAAGGTGGTATTCCTACCATAAACGGTCAACATCTGGAACAGAGAACTTCGACCCGGGACCATCGGCTCTGAGCGGCTTCCTGAGCTAGGTTCGCGGGCGCTCCCCCCCCCCTGCCCATATCCATAAAGAAGCTCCTCCGTGATGTCCCGGAACGAGCAGTAGTTGGTCAACGCTCAACAGCGGTCCATTGAAAGGGCCATTGGACATCCCCCGGCGCTGATAGCCGGGTGCTTCCATACCGTGCAGGCGCGGAGTATCGTCGGCATCGATGAAATCAGCGATGACATCCGCCAGTCCCGACACGGCCTTTTCATTTACGCCGGCCGCCAGCAGCACGTTGGCAAGTTGTTCGGGAGCCGCCATGTTCACATTCACTTTGCGCGTCTCCGCTTCAACGTTCACCAGAACCTCTCCGGTTTGATAGGTCAAAAGATGGTCGGTGCCGTCGGGCTGCCAGCTTTGATCCTGAGTCCTGTCCAGACTCCTTTCCAGACCGGTGGGCAGAGGTTGCCCCATCCGCGCCAGGGCTTCGTAACAACCCCCAACGGCGAGATAGTAGGCCTGCGAGCGACGGAAGAGATGGACCTGTTCTTCGCCCTCCAGGCGCGTCATGACGCTGATCTGGAGGGTAAACCACATCACCAGGGCGCAAATCCACAGGACCGCAATGAGGACGACACCCTTTTCCGGCCCCGGTACCTTCAGATAGTGGTCATTGCGACCTTTTCCCATCCCTTCCAGTCCCTTTGCTGTGTCTTGGGTCAGCGCGTCTTCCTTTGCCCGGGAAATTGGGAACCCGGCAGATTGCCCTTAGCCCCGATGGCCTCTTGACGCAATTTGGCAAAAGGAGAATTGAGAAACATGAGAGTGGTAATGGTCTCAGAGCTTCCTTTGGCAGTGCAGTTGACCATCACCGCCGTAGGCAAGCCGCTCGTGCCATCCATGGCGGCGTCCAACGTTTCTCGTTCTTTGCCGACATAAGAGAGGGAAAACTCCGCCACTTCGGTGACATAGAAGTGGGGTGAGGATTTAGAGGGGCCGGGAGTCATCTGCAGGAATTTACCAAGCGAATCGGAATGATAAGGATCAAGCGGCAGTTCGGCATAGTAGAGCTCGCCTCTGCCAGGGTTGAACACGTACCTGGCGATCACCGGAAGGCCCTTGGAAATCGCTCTGACGGAATAGGCCGTGGCAAAAGCCAGGGCGTGCCCATCGCCTTCAAAGATAACGCGTTTCTTCCCTTCGGCATTGACCTGAAGGGGTTCAAACGTGGCCAGTTGATATTTTAGGAGTCCCAGGAGACTTGGCACATCACTCGGTTGACGGTTCTGCTGGCGCTCCCAGGCTCGCAGTGAAATCGACAGGGCGACGGAGAAGATAGCAATTACCAGTGCTGAAATCAGAGTCGCCAGCACCAGTTCCACCAGTGTGAAGCCGGCAGAATGACCCCCGGGCCCGCTTGTGGTTCGCTTACTCATCACTTCTATCCGAGATTCCACTCCCTTCCAGCGCGCTGGCGGGCGGCAGGTAAAGGCTGAACTCCAATACCTGTCCCCGACAGTTCAGCAGCACCCGGTAAAGGGCACCAGCGCGGGTCGTGAGTCCGTGCGGTTCGGGGAGTTCCATTCGGGTCAGCCGAATGCTGACCTTGGGGGCGTCAATGCCGGTTCCCATGGACATCGAACCTGCCGCGGCCTTCTGCGGATCCGCCAGAATTTCTTCGGCCGCCGACTCCAGCAACGGCTGAATCTGGCTCTTTATCTTCAACCGGTGTTGATAATGCAGGGAGAGCGAAATGAGACCCATGAGGCCACCCACGATCATGGAGCCCAGGATCAGGCTGACCAGGACTTCCAACAGGGTAAACCCGCCTCTTCGCGAACCACAGCCAACTCTGATCGGTTTCTTCATCATGATTCGACTTTGTAAACGCGAACGGTGCCGAAAAGAGGATTGATAGCGATATGAAAGGAACGATTGTGATCGAAGGTTATCCCCAGGTCGCTCCCGGACATGCTTCCGTCAGGAAAGAAAAGGATGAGCGCATCATTGGTTTCCGGGTCGATCTCCAGGTCAACGGCATCGATGTCGACATTGTCGGGGATGGGATTTTGCGGCGGCAGCGTCAGGCCGTAGGTTCTTTCGGCCCCACGGATGCGAAAGGCTGTTATGCCGCCGGCGTTCATGGCCTGCATGCGTCCCCGCTTGAGCGTTTGCACGAACTCCTGCAGGAACTCGCGGTCTTCCGCTCGCCGCCAGCTGGCTCCCACCCGTGGCAGCACCATGCTCATCGTGAGGCCGAGGATGACCATGACCACAATGAGTTCGATGAGGGTAAAGCCGCGGGATGTGAGGGTGTCCGAATTGCACATGGGAAGTGCTTCAATCCGCATCTTAGAATTGGATTTCATTGATGCCAAAAATCGCCGTGAACATGCTCATCACCATGGCAGCAATGACGGTAGCGGTGATAATGATCACGGCGGGCTCCATGAAAATCATCAAACGCTGAATTCGTCTTTGAAACTCCGTCTCAAAGTGGTCTCCCAACCCCAGCAGACCTTCACCGAGGTTGCCCTGTTCTTCGGCAATGCGCAGCATGGTTCCCATGCGACTGGGGAACGGCTGGTGCGTTCGAAAGAAACTACTCATCGAGTGACCTGCCTTGATCTCGCGATGGATTGGGGCAATGGCCTCTTTGAGCACCGTGTTGGAAAGCAGTTCCTGCCCAAGACTGAGGGCGCGCAGCAAAGGCACACCGGCCTGGATCATGGTGCCGAGAGTCCGGCAGAAGCGGGCCAGTTCACTGCAAAGAACCAGATAACGGGTGAAAGGGAGGCGCAGCATCAGGCGGTCCACCATCAGCCTGGCTTTTGGCTGCCGATAGAGGTAGCGTCCTCCCCAAAAGGCCACGGCCAGCAGCAGGGGAAAGAGCCAACCGTATTCTTGGAGAAAGGTTCCGGCCTGGAGCAGGAGCTGCGTTAGAAACGGAACTTTCTGATTCAAATCGGCAAATATTTGCGCGAACTTGGGAATGACATATACCAGCAGGATGATCACGGAAACACCGCTGGTGCCAAGGAGAATCATCGGGTAGATCATCGAAGAGATCAGACTCTGCCGGAAGGCTCGGCGCCGTTCAAGATATTGCGCCAACCGTTTCGTAATGGGGCCGAGGGTGGCACTGGCTTCCCCCGCCCTGACCATGTGGTCGGCAAGTTCGCCAAAGACATCCCGGTATTTGCCGATGGCTCCGGAGAGGTCGGTGCCTCCCTGAACTTCTCCGAGCAGGTCCTGTACCACCCGTGCAAAGACCTTATGCGTCTGATTCGTGCTGATCAGCGCCAGCGCCCGATCTACCGGCAGACCTGCCTGGAGCAGATCCGAGAGGTCATAGAAAAAGCGGATGATGTGATCTTCCGGTACGCGCCGTGGCCGGCGACTCTTAACGAGCTTGATCTTGACCGGATACAGGCGGTTGGATTTCAGCTTACGCGCCGCTTCGGGTTCCGATAATGCCTCCAGCACGCCCTTGTGTACAACGCCCTGCAGGTCACGCGCCTGATACTGAAAGTAGCCCATGATTAACGCTGATTTCCTCTTACCGAGTCCAAGCTCGTTTCCATAAGCATCATCCCGACAAGGAGAGACTGGTGACCCTGAGTACCTCCGAGAGTGTGGTCAGCCCGTCCACGACCTTGCGGAAGCCATGGTGGACCAGCGGGCGGTACCTTTCGGCAAAGGCCAGCTGGGAGATGGTGCCAGCGTCTTTTCCCGCGACGATGGCGGAGCGAATGGCTTCACTCACCGGCAGGATCTCAAAGATTGCCTGACGTCCCCGAAAACCGGTGTAACCACATTTGTCGCAGCCCTTATTGTGATACAGGGTCAGCGACTCTGGAACCTCGGGCAAGACTTCCCTGATCCGCATCCGGTCCACCTCACGCGCTTCGTGGGGCTCCTTGCAGACCGGACAGAGCAACCGCACCAGGCGCTGAGCAAGAATCGCCAGCAGCGAGTCGGCCATCAGAAAGGACTCGATGCCAATATCACGGAGTCGCGTGATGGCCCCCGGAGCATCGTTGGTGTGCAGAGTGGAAAGCACCAGATGGCCGGTCAGAGCCGACTCGATCGCAATGTCGGCAGTCTCCTTGTCGCGGATTTCGCCGATCAGGAGCACGTCGGGGTCCTGGCGCACCAGGGACCGCAGAGCGTTGGCAAAGGTGAGATCGATCTGCGGCTTCACCTGGACCTGGTTGATGCCGCTGATCTGGTATTCAACCGGGTCTTCAACGGTGATGATCTTCCTGGTCGTCGAGTTCAATTTCCTCAACACGCCGTAAAGGCTGGTGGTCTTTCCGGAACCGGTCGGTCCGGTGACCAAAATCATCCCGAAAGGCCGCTCGATCAGATCCTCGATATAGGCCAGGTGGTCCGGATCCATGCCGAGGGTGTTCAGACTGTAATCCACTGATTCCTGGGCAAGCAGTCTCAAGACCACGCTTTCACCATAGATGGTAGGGACGCAGGATACCCGGATGTCCACCTCTCGATTGCCGAATTTGAGCTTTATCTTGCCGTCCTGGGGCAGTCGCCGTTCCGCGATGTTGAGATTGGCCATGAGTTTAAGGCGGCTGATGATGGCGGCCTGCATCGTCTTGGGAGGTTTGTCCAGGTCGTAAAGGACGCCGTCGACGCGGGTTCGCACTTGAAAATTGCGCTCGAAAGGCTCGAAATGAATGTCCGAGGCCCGCATGTCGAGCGCCCTCGAAATCAGCACATTCACCAACCGCACGATGGGTGCTTCTTGCGCCAGGCCCCGGAGGTGCTCCAGGTCTTCTTCGTATGAATCCGCGCTGAGGATGCCGCTCTCCCCATCGCGTGACAGAGCCTCCGCCTCACGTGCCGCCGTTCCATACAAACGGTCAATGGCAGTGCGGATTTCTTCGCGCAGCCCCAGGTAGAGGCTGATTTCCATGCCGACAAAGTAGTTGCCGAGCAGGTTGACGAGAGACAGGTTCAAAGGGTTGTTGACCACCACCCGCACGCGCCCGCTCTCGATCTGAATCGGCAGGATGGCGTGCTTGCGCAGAAAGAACATGGAGACGCCCTCAAGGAGCACCGGTTTTTCGGGATAGTCCTCCCGTTCCAGGACGGGCAATTGCAGGTAATCGGAGAGCACCTGCAGGATGCGCCGCTCATCGGTGACTCCAATCCCTTCAAACGCATCCATAAGAGGCATTCCTTCGATAAAGCAGGAAGTATGAAAGAGTCGCACCTGTTCGTCCAACAAACCCAGATCCTGCTGGAAGGTAGTCAGAAGAGATCGCGATTGAGGCATATAAGCTCCTGAAAAATAAGCGTTCTTTTCGCCCCCCTCCTTAACAGATCCCAAGGGAAAAGTAAATGTCATTGCCTCTGGTCAAAGGAGTCTCGAAAACAGCCTTTCTGCGCAGACCTGCGACCATTACTTTGCACCGGTCCACAAAAGAGAGTATAGTAGACGCGTAAAGGATTGTTTCTGCTCTCAACGGTGTGAGGAGTCCTGATGAAAGTTGCTAAACGTATTGCATGCGTGCTTGTCTTGACCGGAGGCTGGTTCTGGGGGGTTCCCTCCCCTTGCTTCAGCTCCTCCCTCATGGTTGACAAGAACCTCTTCGCCCCGGACCGGAAACCGCCTTCAGCGGAAGCAAGCGCTCCGGCTCCCCAGACCAACAAACCCGGGCTGACCGCCAAAGCCGTGCAGTTGGACGGGATTATCATGCGCGGCGATATCAAGAAAGCCCTCCTGCGGGTTAAGGGGCAAATTCCCGGGGCTGATAAAGCCAAGCCCCAGAATCCTTATGTTACGGTGAAAGAGGGCGAAAAAATCGGCGATCTGCAGGTGGTCAAGATCGATTACCGAAGCGTCTCGCTGGAAAAAGACGGGCAGGTGGAAGTGGTCAAGCTGTTTGCTGAAGGGAAGGTCGTGCCGCCACCACCGCCGGTTCCGGCAGCAGCGGCGTCGCCGCCGCCACCGGGACAGGCTCCGCCTGTCCCGGATGCTGCCAAAGGCCAACCGCCCCAGATGCCGGTGCCTCCCGGAGCGGGGAATATGCCCGGAGTCGCCCAGCGGGTCAACCCGACCCAGCCTCCAGGTGGTCAGCGGGCTCTCCTGCCACCCGGTCAGATGCACTCTCCTGATGATGACAGCGGGGCTGCTGAAGAGGAGGGAAATACGGAAGAAGGAGGGGAAGACTCCGGCTCCTAGCCGTGGTCCCCCCTACATGAATTCCCGGTAGTACAGCGTACTGCTGAGGGTTAGGCCGGTCCCGACAATCAGGTAGATTCCTCCGAGAAGAGGGCGGGACAGGTGGGTTTGGCGGAGAGCAAAGCCAAGCGCCGCCATGAAGACGATTAGAAGATAGCTGTGCCAGGTCTGGAAGGCAAAAAGACATAACTGGTCGGGCTTCCGGGCGATCCGGCTGATATTCTTCCGGGCGATAGCCGAAAACCCGAAGTGATGGACCAGAACCCCCAAACAAAACCCTGACACGGCGATCCCTCCGCTCCCGGGCCAATCCGCATGTGAAAGCCAGGATGAGGCAACGATACAGAGGCTGATTCCCACCCCCGACCACAGCAGTCCGGCAGCCAGAAGCAGCCAATAGCGAGCAACCGTTGGGGTATATTGTCCCTTGCGGGTTGTGTCCGGTAGCGGGGTCTTCGCTCTCGACAAAGATTCAGCCGTCTTTCCAGGGTGGCGGTCTATTATGGGCATGTCAGAATTCCCTGTGCCGCGCCCATGGACTTCACCAGGTGTTGGGCAATGGCGAGCGAGGAGGTGGCCGCAGGGGAAGGCGCATTGAGGAGGTGCACCATGCATCCTGCCTGCAGGACCACGAAGTCATCCAGGAGAGCTCCGTCATGTCCCAACGCCTGGGCGCGTACTCCGGAGCCGCCCGGCAGGAGATCTTCCCGAGCGATCTCAGGGATGAGCTTTTGCAATGCCTGGGCAAACAAGGCCCTCGAATGGGACCGCACCAGCTCTTTACAGCCCGGGCGCCAGTAGCGCGACACCAAATGCCAGAAGCCTTTGTACCGTAAGATCTCAGCCAGCTCAGGCCAGACCACATCATGTTTCCGGTAACCTTCTCTGGCCCACGCCAGGACCGCGTTTGGACCAGCCTCGACATGACCGTCAATCATCCGGGTGAAGTGGACCCCCAGGAAAGGAAACCGCGGATCGGGAACGGGGTAGATGAGTCCTCGGACAAGATGATTGCGCTCCGGGCGCAGTTGATAGTACTCGCCGCGGAAAGGTACAATCTGACAGGGAATGGGGGCTCCCGCCATGAGCGCCACGCGATCGGCGTAGAGGCCGGCGCAGTTGATCAGGAGGCGAGAGGTGAGGGCGCCCTGGCTGGTAGCCACGCGCACGCCGCCGGCATGGACAGCAATGGCCTGGACCGCATGGTTCAGGAAGATCTTTCCCCCCGCGGCGGTGAACTGCCCGGCATAGGCCTGAGCCACCTGCCGGAAATCGACGATCCCGGTGGTGGGAACATGCAGCGCCTGCACGCAGCGGGTGTGAGGTTCCAGGTTTCTGGCCTCGGCAGCTTCCAGCAGGTGCAGCCCCGGAACGCCGTTAGCGGTGCCTCTGCGGTGGAGCTCCCGGAGTTGGGGTATTTCGGCCCGATCCGTGGCTACCACCAGCTTGCCGCAGCGTTCATACGGCACTGCGTGGTCCTCACAAAAGCGCACCAATTGCTGCGCGCCGAGCACACACAGGCGGGCTTTGAGTGAGCCCGGACGGTAGTAGATCCCCGAATGGATAACCCCGCTGTTGTGGCCGGTCTGGTGTCGAGCTACGGCGGACTCTTTTTCGACGAGGGCCAGCTTGAGCCCTGGATAGGATTTGGCCAAAGTCATGGCAGTAGCCAGGCCAACAATTCCGCCCCCTACGACGATCACATCGAAAGTATCACTCATACGGCATCCCCTTATCACTGTCTTTCCAGGCAGGGATTGAAATACCCGAACCTAAGCTCGGGAAACCGCTCTTTCACGCGGCCCATCCACCGGAGGATGCCCATGGCCTTCTCGCCTCGAGGGACTTCCAGGGTTTTGAGATACCATTCGGGGTCAATATTGAGGTTGCGTAGTTGGATGAGGTCCACGCGCGATTCTTCGATGAAGTGGCAAAGGGCGTTCCATTCATCTTTGCGATCGGTGAAGCCGGGGAGGACGAAGTAATTGATGGAAGCGAACCCGCCATGGGCCTTGACCACTTGAAGGGACTGCACAAGGGCCTCGAACCGGTAGCCTCGAGGTCTGAAGTAGGCTGCATAGGAATTGGGTTGACAACTGTTCAGACTGACGCGAATGCTGTCCAACCCCGCTTCGCAGAGTCCTTCTACGGCTACGGGCAAGCTGCCATTGGTGTTGAGATTGATGGTGCCGCGGGAGCTTGCCTGCCGCATGGTGCGAATGGACTCACCGATGACCTTGGACTGCAGCAGGGGTTCCCCTTCGCACCCCTGGCCAAAGCTCACCACGGCTTTGGGGGCCCCCTTGAGATGAGGGATGGCCACCCCGGCAATTTCCTCGACTTCGGGCACGAAAGTGATGCGTTCCTGGGTAGCCGATAGGTCCTCCTGCTCCTGGAGACTGATACAGCCGAGGCAGCCCGCATTGCAGAGGGGAGAGGTCGGCAAGGGGGCTTCCCAGCGGTGCATGAAAAGGTTCCGTGCGGCAGGGCAGCCGTACGTCAGGGCGCATTTCCCCAGGTGGCGAAGGAGGCGATTGTGCCGGTCTTTCTTGAGACGTGCGTGCGCCCTGCGCCTGATCTCCTCGGCGTCGAAATGGTGAAAATCCTGGCGTTCATCAGGATCCACCCGCACCCCTGCGGCCACAAACCGGCCATCCTTCCAGCCGACCGCGGTGTAAGCAAAAAGCGGCAAGAGAGGAGCACCGGGCAAGGTTTGATAAGCCGTCGAGTAAATCTGCGTATGGGCGGGGGCCATGAAAGCCGCTACCGCCCGGACGGGCCTGGCGGCATTATAGGGGTCGTCAGGGAGGACTTCACAGCGCTTTTTGAGGCGATTGTATCCCACCGGCAGCCGCTCGGGGAGGAGAAAGAGCTCACTGCCGGGAGGCAGCGGGATCCATTCACCGGGGCCCACCGGCTGATGGGCTCCACCACTGGCCCCGGCCATTTCCAGCTTCGGCCATTCGAAAATGCTGCCTTCCGCGTTGGCATATACGAGGAAAGGCCTATTCGTCATAGGGGCTTTCCAGGAGCTCGGCAAAGCTCAAGACCTGTGAGCGGACCTGCTGCTTGAGGAGATGCAACAATTCATCGAGAAACTCGAAGGCAAACGGGGTCATGCGTTGATGGTGGAGCATAATCCCGACGGGCGGCCCCTTCCTGGCCATGAGAGCGCTCAATTCAGAGAGCAGGTTCCGAAAATCCGCTTCCCCATCCTTTTCTTTTCGCGTGTGAAGGTCCAAATGAATCCGCAAATTCTTAAGACCCGAGGCCGCTTTTGATATTCTGGGGAGAGCTCCGGCAGTGGAGACCGCCTGGAAGTCCAGTTCCTGCAGGATGCGGAGGGTATTGCTCGGCAGCCTGTTCCAGGGCGGGGTAAAGACGGGCGTGAGCCGATTCCCGAAGATTTCGGTCATCTTTTTCAAGCCCCGGCAGATGTCCGACCATTGTTTTTCGATCGGTCTTTGTTCTCCAAATTCGGACTTTTTTCCGGTCTGTTGCCAGTTGGCGTGACGCCAGCCGTGCTGGTGCCAGCCCCAGAGTGGCTCCTCCAGGGGGGCGGCAGCAAAGAGCTGTTCCGTGCGAATGGCGGACAGCCAAGCCGGGATAACCGCCATGGCGAGAGGGGCGTTGTGATGGCGGAAAAGTTGGCAAAGCGAACGAAATGCCTGCCCGCCGGCTCCGATATCGTCCGCGCGAAAGAAAAACCCCGGCGTGTGGCTGCTTGGAGCGCGTTCGAGGGCCTCAGCCAGTTGGGTACGCCAGGCTGTGGGGGGCTGGTCCCAAACGGATGACCATTGGCGAGGCCGATAGTGGGCCGGCAGGCCGAATTCTTGTGCGGTCGAACGGGAAGCGTTGAGCAAAGATTACCTCACTTCCAGGCTCTGAACTCTGGTAGAATTGATGGAGTATTTGCCCCTCAATCCGTGAGGGGAACCGTGAGAGACCCGAAAGCATGATCTCCCGGCAACAACCAGGGTGATCAGATTATAGGAGGCATTGGCGTTCGTCAAGTTTATCAGGCTTGGTCCTGACGTCATGAAGACGGTGTAAAATTCCTTCGTCACGGGCGGGGGGACGCGGAAGCTTTCAATTATGGGATTGAGGAATTTGGGAATTTGGCTTCTTACGCCACAAGGTGGAGATTGTCCTGGTTTGGACCAATCCTTATCCTCAATTCCTGAATTGTTAATTCAACAGCATTGCGGGGGTGACCCGTGGGAGTCATGAGGAGTGCATGTCTGAAGGAAATGAGAAGGAGGTTGGTGCCACCAGGGCTCATCTGCGGCATCTCAAGCAGTATGTGCAGGCCCCCGTTCACCGCTTTGCCGCGATCGTGCCCCCGGAGCTCATCTCGATCTGCCATGATGAGCTGACTCTGCTGAACTTCCCTTCCCTGCAGGTGACGGAAGCAGGGGTGGAGTTTTCCGGCAAGCTCAGAGTGTGCTATCTGCCCCATTTGGCCCTGCGCACCGCCAGTCGCATCCTTTGCCGGCTCCCTTCCTTTCGTGCGGGCGTTGTCCAGGAACTGTTCCACAAAGTCCTGACCAGCCGCTGGGAATTGTGGTTGAATCCGGAGATTCCACTGGATGTAAGGGGGTTTGTCTGGAATTCGCGCATCAGCCACGAAGGTTTGGTGGCGCTGACCGTGCTGCAAGGGATTGTCAAACGCTTTCAATCCCAGCAGCTGGCCCCCCCCGCGCGGTGGGATCCCGATCACGGCGGCGAACCCCCGAAGGACACCGCCCTGAGACAGCGAGTGCTCGTTCATCTGCGGGAAAATCACTGTGAAATCAGCCTGGATACCACAGGGGACCATCTCCATCGGCGAGGCTATCGCCTGGAGCACACCGGCGCGCCCCTGCGGGAGACTCTAGCGGCTGCGATCCTGCTGCGGTCCCGGTGGAATGGCCATGTGCCTTTGGTGGATGGGATGTGCGGGGCCGGAACCATTCCCATCGAAGCGGCCATGCTGGCCCGCCACCTGCCGCCCGGTGGGCAGCGCTCATTTCTCTTCGAACGCTGGCCCAGCTTCCAGGCGAAGACCTGGAACCATCTGCGCAGAGAAAGGCTTGGTCAGGCTCTGGCCCGCTCCCCCGCTCCCATCCTGGCGTTGGATGAAGATGCCGGAGCCCTCGCCGTTGCGCGGAAAAACGCCCAGCGCGCCGGCGTGGATCACGATATTCGATGGCAATGTGCGGACTTCTTCACCTTCACGCCTCAGGCATATGAGCTGCCTCCCGGATTGCTGGTCCTCGATCCCCCCTACGGGAAACGGCTCGAGGGGGGAGGAAAGGAGCTCTATGAACGGCTGGGTCTCCATTTGCGCCGGTTTTTCGAGGGGTGGCAAACAGCCATTCTGGCTCCGAGCAAAGCCATGGCCATGTGTCTCAAGATCCCCTCAATGCGCTTCTGGCCGATCCATCACGGCGGCAGTCCCATCATCGTGGCCCTCGCCCGCCTCTGACTATCCATACCTCCAAAATCCGAGATCCGACATCATTCCTTGCGGGGAGACATGAATTCAGGACCGATGGGAGTCTTGATGCGATTAGTCAGAATGTGTTCAACTCTTGCCAGGTCTTCAGGTTCGATCTGCCAGCCGGCGACACCCACATTGTCTTCGACCTGGGCCGCCGTTCTTGCTCCGGCAAGGACGGTGGTGATGCCGGGCTGCTGCAGGGCCCAGCGGAGGGCAAACTGAGCCGGGCTCTTGTGGTACTTTCCCGCCAGTTTCTTCACTTCATCGACCGCCTTGACGTACTGCCCAAAACGGTCGGGCTTGAATTTCGGGTCGGCGCGGCGCAAATCCCCGCGAGGGAAGGTTTCATGGCCGCTGAATTTGCCTGTGAGCAAACCGCGGCAAAGACCGCCGTAGGCCATGGTGGCAATGCCACTGGTGGTGCAGAAGGGTAGGAGTTCCTTCTCTATTTCCCGTTCAAACAGGTTGTAGGGAGACTGAAGGCTGTGAACCTGGCCGGCGTTTTGGCAGGCCACGATTTGTTCCCGGTTGAAGTTGCTGACTCCGACGTACCGAATCTTGCCCGTTTCCTGAAGTTTTCCCAAGGTCTCCATGGTGATTTCAAAAGGGGTCTGGGGATCGGGCCAGTGAATCTGATAAAGGTCAATGCATTCCACCCCCAGGCGATCGAGGCTCTGATCGATCTCCTGCAAAATCCTGCTCGGGTGGGCATTCCTTCGGATGTTCTGCTTTTCATCCCATTCCAGGCCGCATTTAGTGGCGATTACCAGTCGGTCGCGATCGCCCCACTCCTGCAAGGCTTTGCCTACCATCCGCTCAGCTTTTCCAAAACCGTACACCGGCGCTGTGTCAATAAAGTTGATGCCTGCCTCAAAGGCACGCAAGATCGCTTTGAGGGAGTCGTTGTCGTCAGTGCCCCCCCATGCCCATCCTCCTGTTACCCAAGTGCCCAGAGCAAGCGCAGAAACTTCGAGATCCGTTTGCCCGAATCGAACTCTTTCCATGATTTCAGTACCTCCCTTGACCGAATTAGGTTACATAGGTAAAAGTTGTAGGATTATTGTGCATCTATTTCGAAAATTTTGCATTGTCAAATCCGCTTTGCAGCTTGTATGCTCTGAGAGTTCAGGCAATGTGAGAGCGACAATCAATATGAGGATTGTGTGGTGAAGCTTGTTTGTCCCCGATGTCAGGCAACGTTTTCCGTCCCCGACGAAAACGCACCGGGAAGGGATCTCCGTGAGCTCAAATGTGCTGTATGCCAGGAGCCTATGGTGGTTGATCGTGAATCGGTGCACCAGGGCGATGAAGTGACCCCGCTGCAATTGATCACAGCCAGCGCTACCAAAATGCTTGTTTGTGTGGCTGATCAGGTGCTTGCCGAACGCATTGCCCGGGCCGTGAAGGGGCTCGAATGGCAGATTGTGGTCGCCCCCGCCCCGGGTTCAGCCCTGAGCCAGCTTGAAAACACTCAATACGACGTGGTTGTTCTGCACGAGAGATACGGCGGTTCGGTCCTGGCTGGAAGCCCTGTGCTGCAATACCTGCAGCGTTTACCCATGGGCTTGAGAAGAGCCTCCCTTCTGTGTCTACTTTGTGACGAGACGCCCAGTCTGGACGCCCTGGCGGCTTTTCGTGTCGGCGCGAACGTGGTCGTCAATGTGCAAGATATTGAAAAACTTCAGAATGTTCTCAGCCACATGATGAAACAACATCAGGCGTCCTATGCGATTTTCGATGACGAGCTCAGCAAGAGGGGAACCACTTCGGGGTAGGGAAAAGCTGATCATGCACAAGCGAACTTCGCCGGACACAACTGGGCGGAAGCACTTCAAATTGCGTGTGGAGAGTTGTGTTGACACCATTCTGGACTTAGACCGAAACCTGGGGAAGGGCAAGATCAGAAAGGATGTCATTGAGCGGTTTGAGCGACTGCGGGAATCGCTGGAAAACGTTGCTGATGAAACGATTGATGAAAGGGATATCTCGAACATCGAGGAAGCAACCAATCAACTGCTTTCGGAAATCCGTGTTTCCCTTGGGGAACAAACGAGTAAGCCACTCCTGGATGGGCCGAAACATTGATCGCAGCTGATGCTGTTGCCGCTGGCGAGAGGATCCCCCTGGGGGACGTTAGAAGAGGGTTGGAGTGATTCGTTGTGAAGGGGGGTAACGAAGTGGACGTTTTTGTATTCTCAAAAAAGGGGGATGAAGGGGAAACCAGCCTCCTGACGGGCATTCGAGTGTCGAAGGCGAGCTTGCGTCCCGAGGCCTATGGCACTCTGGATGAAGCCAGTTCTGCCATGGGCATGGCGAAGGCAATGACTCAGAATGCCTCGATCAAAGACATGCTCGGGGTGGTGCAGGAGGATTTGCTGGTGCTCGGCGCCGAGTTGGCCTGCGAAGGCGAGAGCTCGGTGGAATACCGGCTGGAGTCGCCCCGGACCAGCAGATTGGAGCAATGGATTCAGGAACTGCAGCAGGAGGTCCCATTGCCACGCCAGTTTATCTTCCCGGGGGCCAATACCGTGAGTGCCGCCGTGGATCTCGCTCGCACCATAATCCGGCGTGCCGAGCGTCGCTGTGTCGCTCTTCGAGAATCCGGCGCTATCGACAACTCCGAAATTCATGCTTATTTGAACCGTCTCGGAGACTTCCTCTTCACCCTCGCTCGCTATGCTGAAGAGAAAGGCTAGGCAGTTATGCTAACGATTACCATTGTCATTTCCCCTGGAATTGTTTTATAGAAACCAGCCTGTCTCCAGGACCGGGGGCGGGAAAGCAAGGGGTTTTGCATCCGAATTCTTACTTCTACCCGGCGAATCGGTTCCGGGTATTGAGGAGGGGCCGTTATGGCTCGTGTAACCATCGAAGATTGTTTGGAACAGGTAGACAGTCGCTTTGCGCTGGTGCACCTGGCGGTGCACCGCGTGTTACAGATGCGGGGCGGGTCGCACCTGCTCGTGGACAGCCCCAAGAACAAAGAAGTGGTGCTCTCCCTGCGTGAAATTGCAGCCGGTCGTGTGACTCCCAATAACATCCGGCAACTTGACGACATGAGACTCTTCCCCGACGTGGGCGCTGCCGAAACGGAGGATGCTAACAGGCTGGAGGTGCGGGAGATCCTGGAAGCGGAAACCAAATACGATGCTTCGCTGGAGTTTCCGGATGCCGTTGTGGTTGAGGACACTTACCAGGAAGAGGAATAGATGGCGAGAAAGTATGATCTGAGCTGCCTGGAGAAACGGGAGCTTCTGAACGAAACGACCGCTTCTACGGAGGCTTTGCTCTCCTGGGGTGAGCATTGTGAAGAAGTCGGCTCACTCCACGATGCGGCGGATTTCTATGAAAAGGCCGGGGCCAGGGAGGCCCTTTCGCGACTTCTTGCCCGGGCTCAGGATGCCGGGAATGTTTTTCTCTTTCGTCGCCTCTGCCGGATGCTTGGGCTGGAGCCTGGTCGTGAAGAGTGGGTGGTTCTTGCGCACCGTGCCGAAGAGCTCGGAAAACTGGCCTTTGCTGCCGAAGCCAACCGCCTCGGTGGCGTTGCTGAGTCCGTTGACCAGCAAGCTCCCTGACCTCGGGCGACCCTTTTGCTTCGCGCCTTTTCCGGTCTTGACAAGCTTTCTGATCGTGTTTACGAAGTCTTCGTAGCAGCGGTTCTATCTGATCTCAATACAACGTGGCGGCAGGGAGGAACAGCAGAAGCATGGGTAAGCGAGACTATTACGAGGTCCTGGGCATCTCGCGTCAGGCCGATGAAGATGAGATAAAGAAGGCCTATCGGCAACTGGCCCTCAAATATCACCCCGATCGCAATCCGGGGAACAAGGAAGCCGAGGAATACTTTAAGGAAGGGGCCGAGGCGTACGAGGTCCTGCACGACCCGCAGAAGCGTCATATATACAATACCTACGGACATGAGGGGCTGCAGGGTTCGGGGTTTCAAGGGTTTCGCGGCTTTGATGATATATTCAGTTCTTTCGGCGATATCTTTCAGGACTTTTTCTCTTTTGGGTTTGGCGGTTCTTCCCGGCCTCGGACCGCTGCCCGCCCCGGTGAAGATCTCCTGTACGACTTGACCCTGGACTTTGAAGAAGCGGTCTTTGGCGCCGAGAAAGAAGTTCAGATTCAGACTTTTGTCGAATGCCAGCAGTGCAATGGCAGTGGGGCGGAACCGGGAACTCGGGAGACTACCTGCCCCATGTGTCAGGGCAGTGGCCAGGTAGTGCAATCCCAGGGCTTTTTCCGCATCAGCACAACCTGTTCCCGATGTCAGGGAACCGGGAAGGTGTTGGTCTCCCCCTGCGGTCACTGTCGGGGTCAGGGCCGCTTGAAACAGCAGAAGCGCGTGGAAGTGAAGGTCCCTGCCGGAGTGGACAACGGAACTCGCCTCAGGCTGCGCGGCGAAGGCCAGAGTGGGTATCGCGGTGGGCTTCCCGGGGATCTTTATGTGAGGCTGAACGTCAAGCCTCACGAGTTTTTCGAGCGCGATGGCGACAATCTTTATGGAAGGGTCTCCATTTCCTATGTGCAGGCCGCCTTGGGGGACCAGGTCGAAGTCTTTACGCTGGATGGCAAGAAAACAATTACCATTCAGCCCGGCGCTCAACCCGGCGCCGTGATTCGGTTTTCCGGCGAGGGCGTGCCCCAGTTGCGCGGCAATGGGCGGGGGGACCTGTTCTTCGAGGTGCAGGTGAAGATTCCCACACGCCTGACGCAGCGCCAGGAAGAACTCCTGCGCGAACTCATGGAACTGGAAACAGCCAAGGCCGAGGAGAAGGTCAGGAAATGGCCCTGGCCGCGCCGTAAAGATCGCGAGAAAGATGGTCCCGCCAGCCATTCACGGGAAGCCTCTTTTTGAGAACGCCTCTTATCCCGCAGATGGGGTAGCAGGAGACGGAGATCGGGTAAGGACAGAATCGAGTCTTGAGCTACGTTCAAAGCTCAACGAAATCGTCTGAGGATAAGAACCATGCGGCCGAGAGCGACTGCCGGTCAATATGAGGACTTCAACGCCTCTGCGCTTTACTGTCCTCGGTGCAAGGAAGCCATGCCGGTGCGGAGCCGGCTCTTGTTAGTCTTGCCTGATGGGGAGCTGCATGAGTATCTCTGCCAGGCGTGTGCCACTTCGCTGGGCACCAAGACCGTGCGCCACGCTCGCCCAACGCACCTTTACATGCCTTGATGGACTCCCATCTTTCTATCAATCCCCATGATCCAATGGCTTAAACCGCAAAACAATGAAACTGGACTGTCAAGAAGTGGGTGGGCCGTTTCGCCCCTTCCTTTCTTGATGTATTCTTATCTCAAGTCAAGGACAAGCTAAGCGAACGAGGACAGAGTCATGATTGAAGCGGAAGGACTGACGAAATACTACGGTCCCATACCCGCCATCCGCGACGTAAGCTTCACGGTTGAGCGGGGCGAAGTGGTCGGTTTCCTTGGCCCCAACGGGGCCGGTAAATCGACGACCATGCGCATTTTGACCTGTTACATGCCACCTACTGCCGGCCTGGCCCGGATCGACGGGTTGGATTGCTTCGACAAATCCCTGGAGGTGCGCCGCCGGGTAGGTTATCTGCCTGAGAATGTGCCTCTTTACGGAGAGCTGACGGTGCGGGGCTTTCTTCGTTTTGCGGCTGGGGCAAAGGGCGTCGAAAGCAAGAAGATCAAAAGCGAAGTCAATCGGGTAGTGGGCGTCTGCGGTCTGGAAAAAGCGGCCCATCGCATGATCAGCCATCTCTCCAAAGGCTTCAGACAACGGGTGGGACTGGCGCAGGCACTCCTGAACAACCCCTCGGTGCTGGTTCTGGACGAACCCACGATCGGCCTGGACCCGACCCAGATCATCGAAATCCGGCGACTGATCCAGGAACTGCGGGAAGAACACACGGTTCTTTTGAGCAGTCACATTCTCCCGGAGGTGGCGCAGATCTGCCAGCGGGTGCTGATCATCAACAAGGGCCAGATCATCGCCACCGATAGTCCCGCCAACCTCACCAGCCAACTTCAGAAATCCGCCCAGGTACAACTCCAGGTCCGGGGAAACACGGCCGAATTGGCTTTGGCCCTTGAAAGTCTGGGGGGGGTACAGAAGGTGACGGTGGCCGCAGGGGAGACCGGGAGGGTCTTTGTGGAGACCGATCGATCCGGGGATCTGCGGCCCGAAATTGCCCGCCTGGTTGTGGATAAAAGGATGGACCTGTTGGAACTGAAGCTCGTCGACCTGAGTCTGGAAGACATCTTTATGCAACTGGTAACGGATGAAGCGTCGTTGGAGGATGCCCGGTCATGAAAGGATTCGTTTCGGTTTATCGCAAGGAGCTCTACAGTCTGTTCGCTTCGCCCATTTTCTATGCGGTGGCGTTCACGTTTCTGGTGCTCGCCGGCTATTTCTTCTACAGCGCCGTCGTCTACTATAACCTGCTCAGTTTTCAGGCCGCCCAGAATCCCATGATGGCCAAACAGATGAATGTCATGGAAATGGTTCTGCGGCCGTTCTTTTTCGACCTCAGCATCGTCCTCCTGCTGCTTTCTCCACTCCTCACCATGCGCCTCTTCGCCGAGGAACGCAAATCCGGCACCATCGAACTGCTCTTCACCTACCCGCTCACGGAGCGGTCGATCATTCTCGCCAAATTCGCCGCCGTGGTGAGTGCCTTCGCGGTGATCATAGCCGGCACCATTCCCGGCATTTTCCTCCTGAGCTATGTGTCCAACCCGGTATGGCAACCGATTTTATGCGGCTATCTGGGGATTTTTCTCCTGGGAAGCTCGTTCATGGCGCTCGGTATCTTTACCTCCTCCGTAACCCAGAACCAAATCATTGCCGCCGTGCTTTCTTTCGGAGCCCTGCTCATGCTCTGGGTCATCGGCTGGGTGAAGGCCTACGTTGGCTCACCCATGGGAGAAGTCATTGAATACCTGTCCGTGATCAAACACTTCGATACCTTCTCAAAGGGCGTTCTCGATTCCAGAGATCTCCTCTACTACCTGATCTTCACCGCGTTTTTCCTCTTTCTTACGCTGAGGCAAATGACCACCTACCGGTGGCGGGGCTGAAGCCCGCATCTGCGATTGCATCGGCATTCATGGGCTCCCGTTGTCGGTAAAGGCATAGGAAAGGAACATCATGGCAGGCACAAGCAAGCACCATCGTATGTGGACCTACGGTTCCAGTGCGGCTCTTTCGACGCTTTGCGTTCTGGGCATTCTGGGTTTTCTGGCGTTGATTGCCGAACGCCACCCCTGGCGTGTGGACATGACCGAATCAGGAACCTTCACCCTTTCGGAACAGACGCGCAACATCCTCACTTCTCTGACACAACCGATCGAGATCAAGGCCTTCTATGCCACTGCCGCTCCGGAGCAGACGAAAGCCAGGGACATATTGGAAACCTATCGCTACGCCAGTCCCGCCTCAGGCGGGATCAAATATGAATTCATCGATCCCGACCGGGAACCGGATGTGGCCAAACGCTACGAAGTTCGCTCCTACGGGACGCTGGTGCTGGAAGGATATGGCAGAAAACAGAGCCTCCAAAACATCGACGAGGAAAGCCTGACGAATGCTCTGCTCAAACTCAGTCGGAGCGAACAGAAGAAGCTCTATTTCCTCGTGGGCCATGGCGAGCACGGGATCGCGAAGGGCGACAAGGAAGGGTACTCTTCGGCCCGCGAGGCTCTGGAGAAGGAGAATTACAGCACGGCGGAGCTGAACCTGCTCCAGCAGGCCGAGGTTCCCGCAGATGCCGCCGTGGTGATCGTTACCGGCCCCCAAAAGCCCCTCTTCCCTCAGGAAATAGCCAGCTTAAAAACATTCCTCGATGCTGGCGGCAGATTGATGGTCTTTCTCGATCCCTATCATGACGGTGGCCTGACAGAATTCCTCAAAGGCTATGGGGTGGAAACGGGTGACGATATTGTTGTTGACAAGCTCAGCCGGGCGTTTGGGGGCACCTACCTCATGCCCGTGGTCATGCAGTACGGTGCCCATCGCATCACCGAATATTTTGATCTGGCTACCTTCTATCCTGAAGCCCGGTCGGTGTTGCCCGCGAAAGAGCCACCTCCGGGCGTGGTAGTCGAAATCCTGGCGTCGACTTCGGAAAATGCCTGGGCGGAACGAGATCTGGACATGCTCAAACGGGGTGAGGCGGCTTTTGATGAAAAAGACGATACCCCGGGCCCGATTTCGCTGGTGGTGCTCGCGGAAATCGAACGCAGGCCCGCCGCGCCAGCAGGGCTTGAACAGGCTGCCAACAAGGAGGCTGAGGACACCGGGGAAGACCAGGATCACTCGAAAACAGCCCAGGCCTTCCTCCTGGTCGCAGGGGATTCTGATTTCGCTGCCAATACCTACTTCAGCCTGTCCGGCAATGGGGACCTCTTTTTGAATATGGTCAATTTCCTGGCGGAAGAGAAGCATCTTATCACCGTCAAGCCCCGCGAGAAGCTCAATCAGCCGGTGCTTATGACCCAAACCCAGGCCTGGCTCGTGTTCCTGGTGGTGTTGGTACTCATGCCGCTGCTGGTCTTGCTTGTAGGTCTGGGGGTGTATCGCGTGCGGAGGGCCCAGCGATGAAGTGGCGCAGTTCGCTCGCCTATCTGTTGGTGCTGCTGCTGGTCGGTGGGTATTACTATTACTTCGAGGTCCTCCGGAAAGAACAGCGCGAGACGGCTGCCAAAGAGGCCAAAAAGGTCTTCCATTTTCAGGCCGATAGCGTGAGTGCGCTCACCCTTCTGGCCAAGGGCCAGCCGACGGTGGAGCTGAAAAAGGACGAGCAGTGGCAAATTGTCGCGCCTATCAGGACTGAGGCCGACAAATTCTCCGTCCACGACTTGCTCGGTGCTTTATCCAAACTCGAAGCCGAGCGGGAAATCGTCGCTG
The DNA here is from genome assembly GCA_963783775.1 of uncultured delta proteobacterium. Classification (GTDB taxonomy): domain Bacteria; phylum Desulfobacterota; class Syntrophobacteria; order Syntrophobacterales; family Syntrophobacteraceae; genus JADGQM01. Next base: position 321,463 of record CAWAOR010000005.1, read on the forward strand.
CTCCCAGCGAGCTGAAGCCTTTTGGGTTGCTCGAGCCGTCGCTTGCCGTCCGTGTCCAGGCTGCAGGGCAGGGGCTGGAATTGCTCATCGGTGAAAAAAACCCGATTGGAGAAGGTTCTTATGCCAAGACTGCAGATAAGCCCGCGGTCTTCCTCATCGCTGAAGGGAATCGTTCCGCCCTGGAGCGGGGGCTAAACGAGCTTCGAAGAAGACAGCTCTTCACCTTCCAACTCGATGAGGTCGCCGGGGTCACGGTGGCATGGCAGGACGGGAACACCACGGCCCTCGAACTCGCATCGGGCGAAAAGCACTGGACGGCTCGCGCAAATCCTCAAATCAAAATCAAGAAGAGTAAAGTGGACAACCTGGTCGAGCAGGTGCACTGGCTGAGGGCGCAGAGCTTTCTGGAAGACGGGGTCAAAAACCTGCCGACTCATGGCCTTGAGCCCCCGTGGGTGACCGTCACCGTGCAGCTCAAATCGGGCGGAATTGCTGAATTGAGATTGGCGAGGAAGAATAAGGACGACAAAGTCGCGGCCTTGAGTTCGCAGTTGCCGTCGGTGGTGCAGGTGGCGGCCAGTATTCTGGACGACCTCCCCAAAGGCCTTCAGAGCCTGCAGGATCGATCCCTGCTGGGTTTCAAACCGGAAGAGGTCAATGAGGTTGCCTGGATTCTCGGTGAATCCCGGGGCCGTACCGTCCAGTTCGGGGAGGAGAATTGGGGGCTGAAGAAGGGAGAACAGGAACCCGAGCCCATCAAGGAGCCTTGGCTGGTGAGATCCCTGTTGTGGGATATGGGAGACGCAGAATATCAGCAAAAGCTGGACCCCGTGCCGCCCGTGGTCTCCAAGCCCTATGGCAGAATCGAACTACGCAATACCGGGAAAAACCTCATGCTTACCCTCAGTTGGGAAAAGCCTCCCGAGGAAGGACGCGCTGCCGTCCCGGTGTGGGTGGAACGAGAAGGGGCAACCGGAACAGAGGCCGTGACCGTCGATGCGGAAACCCTGCGGCGCATTGCGGGCGATCTCGAAAGAGTTAGTGCGGCGAAGTAGAAAACGCAGGCGGCGGCTGGCGAATCTTGAATAATGAAGAGCGAACCGCAGAAGAGCGAACCGCAGAATATCGAATATCGAACCGCAGAATGGCGAAGGGGGGAGGACCTGGAGTTAATAGAGAACAAGGAAGTGCGGAATGTCTACGGGGTGCAGGGAATTCGATCTTGAAGAGCGGTTGATTGATTTTGCTGTCCGGATTATTCGGACAGCAGAGGCTCTGCCAAAATCTAGCGTGGGAATCCACATTGCGGGACAACTCATGCGTAGTGGCACATCCCCGGCGCCGAATTACGGCGAAGCACAAAGCGCTGAATCCCGCTCGGATTTCATTCATAAGATGAAAATCTGCCTCAAGGAGCTGCGTGAAGCACGCGTATGGCTGCTCATGATCGTAAGAGCGAATCTGATCAACCCCGCATCGAAGATAGAACCCTTACTGGATGAAACCGATCAACTCATCTCAATCTTTGTGAAAAGCATCAAGACAGCGCAGCAGAAGCAGAAGAATACATCATGAATTGGTTTCCCTTTGTAGTGTTCCATCACCCCTGAGGGGTCTTGCTCAAGACCAGGGTAACCATCCATCCTTCGATTATTCTGCGGTTCGACATTCGATATTCTGCGGTTCGCTTTTCTTTCCTTCCTTCGACATTCTGCGGTTCGACATTCGATATTCTGCGGTTCGCTTTTCTTTCCTTCCTTCTTCCCTTTCACAGCACTGCGGAGCAGGCTAGGGAGAAGGTTTCTTGAATCAAGCCGGAGGCCAGTGGTGAGCACGCCATAACAGAAAGGCCCAGCAGGATCAGGGCCAGGACATGGACCAAAGGAATTGGTGGCAACTGCATGGGCCGGTCTTCCCGGTAACCTCTGGCGGCCAGCGCCAGCGCCAGTTCATCGGTGCGGATGAAAGACCGTCGAAAAAGCGGGAGCACCAGGAACTTGGCTCGGCGCAGGAGATTCTTGCGTTGACTGCCCAGTCGTGATTTGGTGGCAAGCGAGACTTCCTCCATTTGGTCCATGATAAGCGGGACGAGCCTCAGGGTGAGCGTGACCATCAGGGCGATGCGCTGTGCAGGGAGAAAAGGAAAGGGTCTCAGGAACCAGATCAGAGCATTTTGCAGGTCGCGGGGTCGGGTGACAAACGTGAAGAGCACCCCGTAGCCCAGAATCAAGCCCAGGCTCCAACAGCTCAAGGTGGCCGCCCGCAGGCCGGACTCGCTCACGGGGAGCCAGGGAACTACCCTTGCCGGCGGATCGGAGAAGCTCAAGGCCTGAACCACGAAGATAAAGAGCAGGAACAGGGACCAGGCTTTGAGATCGTGGACCACGGCTTTCAGTGGCAGGCGGGAGGAGGCTAGTGCAGCCGCCAAAAGCAGGGAAAAATACACGAGCGCCTTCTCATCCATATGAAGGAGGCCAAAGGTAGCCAGGGCAAGGCCAATAAACTTGCAGCGGGGGTCCCAGCGATGCAGCATGGAGTTTCCCGGAAAGTAGTGAAAAACTAGTCGATAAGCCATGATACGGGTTCTTCTCCAAAGATGCTGTAGCAGGGCGGCCGCACGTTGTAGGGCAATAATTCGGGGATGATCGCCCGCGGCGAGCCCACGGCCTTCAATTCGCCGCGGTACATGATCGCCACTCGATCCGCATGAGTAATCGCTTTTTCCACGTCATGGGTGGCCACCACGATGGTGTGCCCGTGACGGTGCAGGTTGAGGATCTGTTCGAGCACCTGGCACACGCCGCCATAATCCAGATTGGCGAAGGGTTCGTCGAAAACCAGAATGCGGGGTTGCATGGCCAGCACCCCGGCAATGGCTACCCGCCGTTTTTCGCCGCCGGAAAGAAGGTGGCATGGTTTGTCGTGCAGCTCTTCCAGGCCCACCATGGTCAGGGCCGCGGCCACGCGAGTGTTGACCTCATCGGGCGCAAGCCCCAGATTCTCCGGTCCGAAGGCCACATCTTCCGCCACCGTTTCGCCCACAATCTGGCTGTCCGCATCCTGAAAAACCATCCCCACGCGCTGCATCACCTCTCTTTCTGCCCGGGCCGGATCGAGGTCATCCACCCGGATGAGCCCCGAGGAAGGTTTCAGGAGGCCATTCAGATGCCTGATGAGGGTCGTTTTGCCGCTGCCGTTGGAGCCGCAGATGAGCAGGAGTTCCCCGTCTGCGATGGTAAGGGTGATCCCCCTCAGAGCATGAGTCCCGTCCGGATAGGCGTAACAGAGTTCTTTGATCGTAATCATTTTACCAGGAGCCAAGAATGGAAAGCTGAAGGCCAAAGGCTAAAGGCTAGAGGCGGAAGGCCATGAGCCACGAACTAAGAGCCAACAAACCCGAGTTGATGCCTCATCATCGGTCGAATGGCTCGTGCCAGAAGCACCGCCGCGGTTGCCTTGAGCACATCTCCGGGAAGGAAGGGTGCCATTCCGACCAGGAAGGCCTTTTCCCATGCCATGCCGGTCACGGCCTTGAGCCAGGGGACACCAAGGAGAAAAACCATCAGCAGTCCCGCGACAACCGCGACAATGTCGCCAAGGGCATAACTGCGAAAACGTTCCGCCAGGTAGCCGGTCACCAAAGCGGCAGCGGCAAAACCAAACAGATACCCCCCCGTTGGCCCGAGGAAGTGAGCCAGCCCCCCTTTCCCGCCCACAAAAACAGGCAGGCCGATGGCGCCAACCAGCAGGTAGATCCCCACACTCGCCAGCCCCCAGCGGCTGCCGAGAAGAAGACCAGCCAACAAGACGAAAAGATTCTGCAGCACCAGAGGAACCGGGCCAAGGGGAATCGGCAGGGTAAGGTAAGCGCCAACACAAATGAGAGCGGCCATGAGCGAGGCGTAGACGACGTGTTGCAGCTGGTTTCTATCCATAAAGCGCAGACCCTTCTCTGGTTCCCGTTCATCCGGAAAAGGAAATTATTCGGGTTCCGAGCCATAAAAAAACGACTTGGTTACCCTGATGCCAGCGCATAGGGTAACCAAGTCGAAGGAAGGTGTCAAGGAAAAGGTCCGCTACTGTTTGGCAGGTGTCTTGGGGGGTGATATGTTCAGACTGTAACTCAACAGCGTGCTTTTCGACTGCCAGAGTTTCATGTAGTCTTTTGCCAGCAGGAGGCCGACGACGAGCTGATCGGAACCGTCATGATTGAAGTCGGCAATTCTGATCGCACTGATCATCCCGCTGATTTCCCGAGTCTTCCAGTTCTCAACAAGCCCCATCTGATCCCAGGAAAAAGAGACGATCTCGCCCCGGTCGTAGAACTTGAGCCCCTGGGGCATGATTTTCGACAAAGCCTCGGACAGGGTTCGATTGACCACGATCTCGGGAATGCCGTCGTGGTTCAAGTCGGTCACTAAAATGGGTGAGGGAATGGCATAGTAATCCATTTGATTGTAACGCAGGTCTTCGACCTTGGATACAATCGAATTGGTCGTGCACCCGAACAGGCGATCGCTCTTCCAGATCTGATCGCCTGCGGAATTGAGGATGACCAAATAGTTGGAATTGTCGATGACAATGGTCTGTTCCGTACCATCATGTTTGACATCGGCTTTGGCAAAATTGTACACATTGCAGCGGCTGGGAAGGTGATTCCGGACAAGGGGGGAAAGGCTGTTGCCTTTGAGCTGCATCTCGTAGATTTCCGGGTCGAACGCGCCCTGAGAGTTGGTGGAGCCCCTCTTTTGGCCGAGAAGGACCTTGCCCCGCTTGGGGAATTCCACGGCATTGAGGAAGTAGGGCAAGTTCTCGCATTCGACCTGGAGCTTCGCCCCCACCAGGGTGAGCACGAACGAGGCAAGCGCTTCCCTCCCGTAGCCCGGTTCACTTTGCTGCATTTCGCTCGGGAGGGGCCGTGACCCGGTGAGCGTACGCAGGTTGGTTACGTAGATCTCCGCCCTCCCGTCCCGATTCAGGTCCAGCACGGAGACCGAAAGGTAACGATCGGTAGTGGTCCCGTTGTAAGTAGCGAGGGCGCGCAGGCCGGATGCTTCCTTCCGGTAGATCATTACCTTGTTCTGGGTAACCATAGCCACTTCGATGTGGCCATCCGCATCGAGGTCGCCCACATCCATCCCTACCATCCCGCCCTGAAAGTCCTGGCTCCGCCACAGGCCGGGTTGCCGCAGTGAGCCTTCAGGAGTTACTTCGATGAAGTTGGGATTGAGATAGGAAATCTTTTCACCGGGTATCATGGTGGTCGGCACGAGCAGTTCCGGGTTGCGGGTTGAATAGGTTTCTTCCTCGGACCGCGCAGCCTGACCCTTTTCGGTGGGGCGGGCGAAGACTTTCTGATTGATCTCCTGGGCAAAGAGATTGATCTGGGGCACGACCTCATCGAGGGTCTTGGTTTGAGCAGCGAAGCTGAGGGGTTCCCCTTTGCCTGAAAGGGGCATCATTTTGGCGTCAATGCTGATCGCCTGTCCAATTCCGGTCAAGCTCCCAAACACCACCTGGTCTGCTTTGAGGGCACGGCCGATCCGCTGGGCCTCCTCGGCCGACAGGTCTCCTTTCGTTCCGCGTACCGCCTGATCCACGGCGGACCGGTCCAGCACCTGGACCTTTCCTTCCCAGCCCAGGCGGGAAGTCAACATGTCCCTGATGCCATCCTGCAGGTACATGAGTTGGCTGGGGGTGTGCATATTGAAAGGAAGAATCGCCACCTTCACCGCAGGGGCTGCCGGTCCTGCAGCGTGCGAAGGCGATGACCAGGAGACCACCAGAAACAAAACAGCACATACTGTCTTCACGACCATCTTCATTGTCATATTGATTCCCTTTTGTGTGCGACTGCAAACTTTCAATTGAAGAACCGCCGTATCACAACCCCTCTTCACAACGCCGGACTATACAAAAATTGAGATCTTTTGAAAATGTTAAAAATTTTACAATATTTTTTCTTGACATTCATCTTGCTTATGTGTATTTGCGTTTCCTATGTCTAATAGGGCTAGGTGTAAACCTTTTTGAGCGAAGGGAGGTGAGAGGGAAGCGTTCGTGAGTTGGTGTTCTTGTTGGGGCTAATTTGTTGTTTCACAACCCAAAACGATTAGGTTTTGAGGAGGAAAGAGATGAGAAGGTTTCTCACCGTATCAGCGATCTGCTTGTTGGCACTGGTCATTGCAGTGCCGTCGTTCGCCTTTGAGGTCAAGTGGGGCGGCTTGTTCCGTGCCCGCGTGCTCTCGCAGGCGGATTTCACCGCATTACAATTATGATTCCAGCACGACGCCCGGAACGACTGTACCTCCCAGCTCGATCACGTGCTGCGAATGGAGCGCTCGGCAATGATCTCTCCATGATCAGGAATAGTCAGGCCGCCGAGAGAAGCATCAGCTATACGCAGCATAACAACCGTTTCGATCAGCGCTTGAGAATGTACATCGACTTCATCTCCAGCGAAAACCTGAAAGTGGTTACCAAGTGGGAAACCCAGGCGAGCTGGGGGTCCACGCGGCAGAACTTCTCCGACCAACACCGGTAGCGGTAACGTTGGTGCGGACTCCGGTTCGCTCAATGTGAAGAACGTCTACCTCGACTTCAACATCCCCAACACCCCTCTGCAGGCCAAAGTGGGTGTGCAGGGTATTGCTCTGGTTGATTCCTGGATCGTTGACAGCGATTTTTCCGCTGCGATGATGTCTGCCAACCTGAAGCCCTTCACGGTCGTTCTTGGATACATCTCCGGCCAGAATTTCCAGACCACGGCCGAGACCGAGAATGTCGATGATCTGGCAGTGGTCGTGGCTTACAAAGAGGGTCCTTTCAGTGCTGCCCTGGTCGGCTTGTGGCAGGATGCTCACAATACCCCTGCCAGCCTTTTCCCGACGGTCGCCCCTTACTTTGATGATCCTATTCAGATCAACATACCGGCTTCGCCTACCGCAATCTGGAATCCTTATACGAGAAGGGCTGTGACCTATCGTTCAGAATCCCTTAGGACTTCTGGCATCTTCGGCGGTGGTGGAGAACAACCAGCTGTTTGACTTGGGCTTCCAACTTGGTTACAAGATTGACTACCTGAGCGCTTACCTCAATTTCGTCAAGAACTTCGGTAGCGTGAAGGTTGGTTTCGACCCCGCCAGCACGACCACCCAGGACTACACCGGCTGGATGATCGATGCAGGGTTCAACTACTTCTGTGCCCCCTGGACCTTCAACTTGGGCGGCTTCTACACCACCGGCCAGAAGATTGACCAGACAGGGGAACCATTCGGTGGCGTTCTTACGCCCCAGAACGATATCAACTGGTTTGTCTACCCCCTCACGACTTCCAAGTACTTCTCGGAAATCATGGGTGGTGGTATCCTCGACAATACCGCTCCTAATGGTGGTTACTGGAGAGGCTATCCGGCTCCGACCAACCTCTGGACGGTTACTGCCGGTGGTGCCTGGCAGGCTCTGCCCACCACGAAGCTGGCTCTGTCCTGGTATTACTTCGGTACTTCCGAGAAGGTGCCCTCCCGGTATAACCCGGAGAATGGCATCTGGAGCTTCGACAACTACCTTGGCAACGAAATCGACCTGAACATCACTCAGAACATCGTCGACAAACTGAACCTTGACCTGGTCGGCGCTTACATGTTCACCGGTGATGCCTTCCGCGCCAAGACCAATGGCTACGGCTACAACAAGGATGACAACACCTATGAGTTGGGTGCCCGGTTGCAGTGGACCTGGTAGTCGACTCGGCTAGTCCGAACCGTTAGTCCTGAAGCCGGGTGGCGTAGCCACCCGGCTTTTTGGCTTCCTGAGTTCCCCCTTCAGCGTATTCGTCTCCCCGGGTTTCCATCGAGCGTTCATTTGCCGTTGCACACGATCTCCCTTTTTTACAGCACCTTGCAGCAGAGACCCTGGCCGGTTAAGATCATGGCTTCGTGGCTTGAGTTGTTGGGCGGGGGCGTTCTCCTTATCCCCATACCGAGCCCTTAAGGCCGTCTGCAGCGGACATAGACGGCATCCCTCCGGAAGGAGACTGGTGTTGTACCTTAGAGTGGTACGGTTTCAGGGTGATTTTCATTATGTGATCCGGTCATCCTACAAGGAAGGTGAGTGCTGGAAGAGTAGAGATCTGGTTGATCTCGGGAAAGATCCAGGCAGGTACCTTGAATGCGCTGGAGGAAATGGATTCTATTTCAACCCCGGACTGGAAGAAGCACTCCTGGCGAAGGGGGTAAAGTATTGCAGCGAAGAGCTCGAAAATCTGTTCATGCCCTTTCTCCCTGTCCACATTCGCCGCGTCATCGAGCGCTTTCAATCCCACCGAATGCCGCAGCAGAACCCGGGAATCCTTTCCAGCCAAGAACTGGTGGAACAGCAGCGCAATCTCCATGGTTTCGACAAGCGTCGGCTGCATTTCTTGCGTTGCGGCCGGGTGGATATTGGCGAGTTGGATGGGCGGCCCTGGAAGTTCCTGCAGGTGCTGACTGAAAAGAGCCGGGACGAGATTGAACAGGTTATCGATGGCATGGAGCATGTTTTGCGGCCTCGGGAGATCCGCCCCTATCTCTTCACCGCTCTTCATTTGCAGGCCCGATTCCCCAATCATTTGCTGCGCAACCACCCGGCAGCCCTGGATGAGGTTGCCGTGGATGATTATTTCCTGGCTGCGCTCTGTTCCCTCAATAGCGATGAAACCTATTTCACCGGAGTGGACCGGGCCGACAGGAGCACGTTGCACTCTTATCTGGAGAAGTACCTGGTTCTCTATTTCGATTCTGAGTTTGCAGGGGATTTCTGGCCAGAGCGCCTCAAGAACCATGTGCGCAGGCAAAGACCCGGCCCGCCGACTCCCGGGGTGCGTCGCATGGACCTGGACGGTGCCTGCGGACTCCTGGGCATCACCAGGGTAGGCCTGCTGAGCATGGACCGGAAAGAGCTCGTCCGGCTTTATCGCCGCCGGGCCAAGGAACTGCACCCGGACCGCGGGGGCGACAAGGAAGCCTTCATCAGGATGAGAGAGGCATTCGCCTGTGTCCTGGAGGCGAAGTCATAAGGTACGCAGGTCCGCTTCGAGGATGGCATGAACCAGAGAATAGGGGTCGGCCTCTTTATTCAGGATTTTTTCGATCAAGGAGTCAAGGGAGACCCCCTGATGCTCAAGCCGCTGCATGATTGACCGCAGGGCCTCGTCTTTCAGAGTTTCCACCAGTTGATTCCGGGCACGCTTGCGTAGCACTCCGTGCAGTTGCTCCGGGTTGGCGAGCAGGTATTCGCGGTGCTGCAGCATATGCCGGTAAAGGTCCTCGATCCCGCGGCCCTTGACGGCTTCGGTCTCGACGATCAGAGGTTCCCAGCCGTCTTCTTCCCGTCGCCGCAAGCCCAATTCGATGAGATTGCGCAGTTCCCGGATGGTCTTACGGGAGCCTTCGCGATCGGCCTTGTTGACCACGAAGATGTTGCCGATTTCCATGATCCCGGCTTTGATGGCCTGGACCTCATCGCCCATGCCGGGCACCGTCACCAGGACCGTGGTGTGAGCGCTGCTCGCAATGTCCACCTCGTCCTGGCCTACGCCAACGGTTTCCACCAGAATGACATCTTTTCCCATGGCATCGAGAACGTTGACCATGTCGTTGGTGGAGCGCGTCAGGCCCCCGAAGGCGCCGCGGGTTGCCAGACTCCTGATGAAGACGCCGCTGTCGAGAAAGTGACGCTGCATGCGAATGCGATCCCCGAGGACCGCTCCCCCCGAAAAAGGGCTGGTGGGATCGACCGCCAGGATGCCCACCGTCTGACCGTCCCGCCGAAAGAGTACGGTTACCTGGTCGACCAGAGTGCTCTTGCCGACCCCGGGTGAGCCCGTAAAACCGATAACATGGGCTCTGCCGGTGTGGGGGTGGAGCTCTTTGAGGATGTTTCGGGCACCGGGAATCTGGTCGTCGATATCGCGCAGCAGGCGCGCGGTCGCCCGCACGTCTCCTCCTACGATCCGTTCGGCAATGCTCATCCTGGAAAGCCGCTCCTTATCAGTACAGCTCAATATAAATGAGTGTCCACCTGCGGTTCGTCATACCGGCGAAGGCCGGTAGCCAGGCAGGTCTTCTGGATTCCGGCCAAAGCTTGTCCCGGCAGGCTTTAGGCCGGGAACATGCCGGAATGACGAGGTGCAATTATGGTCATTCTATTCCATGGACGTGTACTCAGGCACAGGGTCGGGACTTGGAATTATGAAAAATTCAGGTCAAATCCAAGTCCTGACCACCAATCTCCTCTTATCGCGGCTTAACGTTCTCCCGCACCCAGGTCGGTGATGTCCTGGAGCTTGGCCCCCGGTTCGAAGAGTTCCTTGATCCCGAGTTCCTTCAACCGGGGAATATCCTCCATGGGAAAGATGCCTCCGCCGATGACGGCGATATCCTCGGCGTGGTTTTCTCTGAGGAGCTCCAGGACGCGGGGGAACGAATAGGTATGAGCGCCCGACAGGATGCTCAAGCCGATCAAATCCACGTCTTCCTGAATGGCCGTGCTGACAATTTGTTCCGGGGTCTGGTGGCAGCCCGTGTAGATCACCTCGAAACCCGCATCACGAAATGCCCTGGCGACGACGCGAGCCCCTCGGTCGTGCCCGTCCAGACCCGGCTTGGCGACCAATATGCGTAGCTTCCTTTCAGTATTCATGGAAACGACTCCTTATTTGCATGGGAGGCCCCATTTCCGGCAGGGTTGACTGAGCGATTATCTCAAAATTCGCTGAGACTCCTCCCCCAACCCCTCCCATCAAGGGAGGGGAGTTTTGAGATAGGCTCTAAAACGAGCCGGGGTCAGAGTACGTGCCGAATGCCTGGCGGTACAGATCGCAACATTCCTGCTCAGTGGCTCCCGCCCGAACCGCGTCAAGCAGGGCCGGCATCACATTGTTCTCCCAGCAGGGTGGTCCTTCGCAACGTCTTCTCAGCTCATCCATGGCTTTTTGAAACGCCAACTTATCACGCCTGGCTTTAAAGGCATGAGTCCTCTCGATTTGCCGACGTTCAAGTTCTTCATCAATCTTCAACACAAATTCCAGCTCGGGGCCGATCCGAGGGGTACCGGTTGACGCCGATGATGACTTTTTCGCCCTGTTCGAGCTGTTGTTGATAGTGGTAGGCGGCATCGGCGATCTCCATCTGGGGATAATCTCTTTCAATGGCCGCCACCATGCCTCCCAGTTCATCGAGTTTGCGAATATAGACGCTGGCTTCTTCTTCCATTTTGTCGGTGAGGGCTTCGACGAAGTAGGAACCGGCGAGGGGATCGATGACACTGGCGACGCCGACTTCATCGGCCAGGATCTGCTGGGTCCGGAGAGCGACGAGCACGGCCTGTTCGCTGGGGATCATATACACCTCGTCCAGCGAGTTGGTGTGCAGCGACTGGGTACCGCCAAGAATAGCGGCGAGGGCCTCGGTGGTCGTCCGAATTATGTTGTTGTAGGGTTCCTGGGCGGTGAGGGAACAGCCCGCCGTCTGCGTGTGAAAACGCAGCAGCATGGAGCGGGGATTCTTGGCCTTGAAGCGGTCCTTCATGACGCGTGCCCAGAGGCGACGGGCCGCACGCATCTTGGCAATTTCTTCGAAAAAGTCGATGTGGGAATTCCAGAAGAACGAAAGCCGCCCCGCGAATTCATCCACCTCGAGGCCTCGTTTCATACATTCTTCGACGTAACAGATGCCGTCGTAGAGCGTAAACGCCAGTTCCTGAACGGCGGTGGAGCCGGCTTCCCGGATATGGTAGCCGCTGATGCTGATGGTATTCCAGCGCGGCACTTCCCGCGCGCCATATTCCACGGTATCGACCACCAGGCGGAGGCTCGGTTCTGGAGGCAGCATCAGGGTCTTTTGGGCAATGAATTCCTTGAGGCAGTCGTTTTGGATGGTGCCGCCAAGCTTTTTGCGGTCGTATCCCTCGTTTTCGGCATTGGCGAGATACATCGCCCAGATAATCGAGGCCGGGGGATTGATGGTCATCGAGGTGGTTACTTCTTCCAGGTTGATCTTGGCGAAGAGCCTCTGTATATCCTCGATGGTGTCAATGGCGACCCCGCATTTGCCGCATTCTCCGCGGGCCAGAGCCGAGTCCGTATCATACCCCATGAGGGTAGGAAAGTCGAAGGCCGTGCTGAGACCAGTTTCGCCATGGTTGATGAGGTAATGGAAGCGATGATTGGTGTCTTCGGCGGACCCCAGCCCGGCAAACATGCGCATCGTCCATAACCGTGCCCGGTACATGGTGCTCTGCACCCCCCGGGTGAAGGGGTAGCGCCCGGGTAGACCAATCTCTTCGAAGTAGTCCGTTTCCTTGACATCCAGAGGGGTGTAGAGGGGTCTGATTTCCATGTCGGAAACGGTGGAGAAGCGTTGTTGGCGCTCGGGCATTTTCCTTACGGCGGCCCGGTATTCTCCAAGCCATTCCTGGTATTCCTTTTCCATCCTTTCCAGTGCTGCCTCAGAAAGCATTCTCTTTCCCATTTTCAAGATCCTCCTGGGTTCATACACAAGACACTGGTGCGGCCTTCATGCACAGGAAATCACCAATCGACCTGAGAATGAGAAGAGCGGAACGTGGCGTGCTAGCGGGGGAGCCTGGAGGCGACTACAGGCCATTGATCGTTTGCTTGCCTCCTGCCCAAGCCTTCAGGCGCAGTGGAGGCGGAATGGGCACTAAAACTCAGTATGAAAACACTTAAATCAGAGGTCTCTCCGTGTCAACCAATTTCTGCTTGACCGGCCCGGCACAATTGCGGTATGGGTGGCCCTGTTGGGTTTCCCGAGAATCAGTGCTTCATGCCGAGAACCGATTTCCCGCGCTGCTCTGAATTGGTTCTGTCAGACTCTCACCCTACTCCCAATTCTCTTTTTTCGGAAACGTTCGCAAGTAATCGTTTTATTACCAATGTCGCCGTTCCGCCTTTTCAATGATCTGCAGCTCATGCTGCGATGCCCGGGGCACCATTCAGTGTTTTAGGCCGGTAGCTCTTGCTGGCACCGGCCTCCTGCTCAGACTCTTTTCATGCTCTTTTTACTCCTACTTTACAATGGCTGCCGGCTTTGAGAGGCGGTTGACGAGTTTGTGAGGAGAGGTATCGGAAGACTGAACCCTAAAGACAGGAGAGGACGCTATGGCAGGAGAGCTTCGACCTCGTTGGGGGCAACCCCTCACCGGTATTATTTCATCAATCGTCTTTTTTCTGGTGGCCTGGCTGACCTGGTACCTCTTCAGTGATACCCGAGGGCCGGTGGGGGGGTTCCCTTATCCCTTCGTCATGTACCTGGCCATGATGATTTTGGTTGGCTTATGGCAGCACATGTTTCTGGGCGACTGGCCTTTTCAGGACATTGGTCAGCCGTGGCGAGGAGTCATCGAAACCGTGGTCAATCTGATCGTGGTCTGGTTTGTCATCCACATCATTTTCTATCGCATACTCGGCCTCGGTTTCAATTTCCTCAGCCAGGTCAACCTGGAGAACCTTGCAGCAGCAGGCGCCACGGCCCTGCCCGAAGGGTGCGGCAAGACCCTCACGCTTGAGGTGCTGACGGATCAGAACAAAGGACTGTTTGCCCAACGAGCGGTGGTAACGTTTGTGCTCATCGGTTTCTATTCCTATCCCTTTGTTACCATTCTCTTTGGCAAGTGGCCCATCCGCCCCAGCAACCTGACTCAGCCGCAGGCGGGTTTTGCCGATCTTGGCTGGTGCAGCATGCTGACCATGTTTTTCTATACGGTGCTCATTGTTCCTTTCTGGGGAATGCTTTGGGAGGTCAATTTCGGCAAAGCCTACGCCATGAACACCCCATGGTGGGGCGGCATCGCCGGGACCCCTCATGTGCATTGGGTGTTTGGCTGGTGGGAGTGGATGATCATCGTTCTGTTCATGACCCCCAATGTCTGGCGCATGAAACCCTGGACGCTCATCACCCTTCCGCAACCGCAGAAAGGCATTGTTTCCTTTGTCGGCAATGTGATTCTCGGCTACCTCCTGGCCTGGCTTTGCGTGGTCCTGGCCCCGACCTGGATCAACATCGAGCAAGTCGTGCATCATCTGCCGGGCGGATTGAAGGAGCTGCCCCGCTTCCTCTGGTATCACGCCGCCGAGATTGCGGGCTTCACCCTCATTCCTTTCCTGGCCTGGCATCACTATTTCGACGACCAGTCCCCGATGGCGGACAAGGATTCCTGGGGCGCCTTCTGGTATCGAACTTTCGGGGTACTGGTGTTGATGGTGATCAATTATGTCCTCTACTATCTCGTCAACTTCGGCCATTGGGGCCTGGGCATTCATCATATGGCGGGTGATCTGGCCGAGCGGTACATTGGCGGGGAATCCCTCATCTGGAACTTCTGGTGGATCATCCCGCTGCTGTGGAATGAATGGTTCTTCCACAAATGGCCGTTTTATGTCCACGATGAGCATTAACCTTAAGAGGAGGTATCACGATGCCGCGAATTCGCGAAAAGGCTAAGAAAGCGGAAGTCTTGACCCTCGATGAGGCGGTCAAGAAGTATATGCACGACGGGATTGTTATGGCCTTCAGTGGTTTTACCGGCTTTAACCGGAACCCGGTGGCCTTCGCCTGGGAAGTGGTCAGGCAGGGGTTCAAGGACATTCATGTGCTGGACCGGCATGGCAGCGTTTGTACGTGGCTCTTGAACGCGGTCAGTGCCATCAAGATCTACGAAACCGACTGGATGGGCTGGGGCGAGATGGCGGGCAAGCTCGACGTTAGCCTCGAGAGGAACTATAAAGCCGGGAAGATGATCTTGGAAGATTATTCCCACGGCGCCATGGCCATGCGATTTCTGGCCGGGGCCATCGGAGCGCCTTTCATTCCTTACTATGCCCCCCTCGGCTCAGATCTGTACAACCCGGAATACGATGCCCTGGGTCGGGCGGGCCTGCGAGACGGGAAGAACCCCAGAATTGCAAAGAAGAAATTCATCCAGATGGAAGAGCCCTTTTTCGGCGATGGCGAACTGGTCCTGCTGCCGGCTGCCCGGCCTGAGCTGGCCGTCATCCATGCCGCCCAGGCGGGCGACAAGGGCACGGCCAGATGGCGTGGGGTTGGGACCATCGATAAGGAAATCGCCTTTGCCAGTGACAAAGTGATCATCATCTGTGAAGAAATCGTTCCCGAAGCGGAACTGCGCAAACAATCCGAAGCCAATCAGATTCCTTACTTCACCGTAGATTGCATAATCGAGCAGCCGTGGGGGGCCTTCCCCAGTTCGGTACCGTTCTTCTACGACTATGACGCCCCGTTTATGCGCATCATGGATGCCGCATCGAGAAAAGAGGAAGATCTCAAGAAGTGGCTCGATGAATGGGTCTTTGAACCAAAGTCGTGGGAAGAAATGATTGCCAAGTTGGGAGTCAAGAAGCTTCTGGATCTCAAAGCCGACAGCGTTACCGGCTACAGCACCCGCATCATGAGAGGAAAGAAGCCCGCCCCCAGGATGAAAATGCCCCTGTCAGTAGCCCGCAGCGGCTATTAGGAAGGAGGGAACCGAATATGGCTAAATCAATGGAAGAGTTGATGGACCTGATCGACAAGATTCCCGAAGAACCGGCCAAGGTAGGGGAGTTCCTGCTGCCGGAACTGATGGCGATTGCTGTGGCTCATGAGGTCAGGGATGACGATATTGTTTTCGCCGGCACCGGCCTTCCCATGGTCGGCATCATGACCGCTAATTTCCTCAATGCGCCGCACGCGCTTTTGATCTACGAGTCGGGGATCTGTGACGGCAAGACCATGCACGTCCCCATGTCGGTGTGCGATCAGCGGGCGGCCAACATGAGCTCTACGCTCGGGGGACTGGTTGATACCTTCGGCTACTACCTGCAACAGGGTTTTGTAACTCTCGGGTTCTTGGGAGGAGCGGCCATCGACAAGTATGGCGGCGTCAACGTCACGTCCATCGGGGACTACTATCATCCCGCTCACCGCTTTACCGGTTCGGGCGGCAATGCCGATATCGGCACCATGGCCCGCCGCACCGCTTTTATCATCCTGCAGGAGAAGCGGCGGTTTCTGGAAAGGAACGATTACACGACCACTCCCGGATGGTGGTGCTGGGACTTCAAGACCAAAGAATGGAAGCCAAAAAGGGAGGTGTGGAAAGGGACCCCCTTCGCCGATTGCGGTCCGGCGGCGGTGGTCACCAATATGGGGGTCTACCGCTTCGATGAAAACGGCATCATCTACCTGCAATCCGCCCACCCGGGTGTCACCGTGGAACAGATCAAGGAAAACTGCGGGTTCGACCTGAACGTCTCGCGGGTGAGCGGCGATACGCCGCAGCCGACCTACCGGGAGCTCTTCGTCCTGCGAGAATTTGTCGACCCGGAACTGATTTTTCTCCCGCAGAAAGCCGACTATCCGGAGGCCATTCAGGCCCTCATCGACAGCTGAAGAACGAGGAAAAGCGAACCGCAGAATATCGAATATCGAATGTCGAATGATGAAGCCCAGGTTTTGCGGCCATCTCCAAGAGTTTGCCATCAGACAACCGGCACTATTCCTTTCCCCTGGTTCCCAAGCTCCAGCTTGGGAACCGTATCTCTGAAGCTCCAGCTTCTTTTGGGCTGCGCATTTCGACCCTGGAATCCGATCTGTCCCAGCCGAAGCTCGTGACTGGTCTAAGTGGGCATAAGCCTGGGCACCACACCGCTTTCGGGTAGCAATTCATGAGCCATATCTACAGTCCAAAAGGAAGCAGGAGCTTCCCAGACGAGGTTCCCAAGCTGGAGCTTGGGAACTAGCGAAATGATGAGGGTTTCGATTTTTGCTTGACTGGCCCGGATTGAGGATTACCCTAAAACGATCGTCGCTGCTCGGTTGGCATTCCTTCTACATTCTGCGGTTCGATATTCTGCTGTTCTGCGGTTCGCTTTTCCTTCGGCATTCTGCGGTTCGATATTCTACTGTTCTGCGGTTCGCTTTTCCTAAATGTACTGGTCTCCCAGTTCCGTAATAATGCTTTCGAGATCTCTCCCGGTCTCGGCTTCCAGTTCCCGGCGAGCGGCTTTCAGACGGCTCCTCAGAGGGGGGTCTTCCAGGTCGGCCAGCCCCTGGATGGCGCCGCCGCGACGGCCCAGTCGGTATAGGAGTCGGTCTTCCGCAGAAAGCGCCAGATACCGGTCAATGACCGCCAACATGGCTTCTTTATCGTGCGGTAGAGTCCCCTCCACCTCCGGCAGCAGGTTCATAATGTGGTCCGAAGTAAGGGTACTGCCGATGTTGTCAAGCGACTGGATGAGAAGTCTTATTTCGCGGGCGGTATCATCATCGGATAGAGGCGTGAAGCGGCCCTCGCTTTGCTCCCGGTAAAGGGGCACGCGGGGTGGGATGCGCAGGCTGCGCAAACGGATGAAATGGGGGTCGATGGCATTGAGTACGCGAGCCGTTTCCAGGGCATGGTCCTGTGACCACTCTTGCCCTCCCAGCCCGGGCATGATGTATTCGGAGAGCGTCATCCCCGCTTCGATGACCTTTCTTCCGGCGGCGATGTGTTGTGCTGCGGTGCAGCCTTTGTTCACCAGGGCGAGCACCCGGTCCGAGCCACTTTCCAGGCCGACATGGATGCGGTCCAAACCGGCTTCGCGGATTTGCTTCAGCTCTTCGAGGCTCTTGCGTGCCAGGGTGCTGCTGCGGGCATAGGAAGTCACCCGTTGAATGCCCGGAATCTTCTTGCGCAGGTATTGGAGGGCCTCGACCAGGAGCGTTGAAGGCAACATGAGGCTGTTGGCGTCCTGGATAAATACCCTTCCACTTCCGGAAAAAGCCCACAGAGCCACATACCGATAATGCCCGCCGTAGGCGGGACTGGTCATGACCGTATTCATGACTTGCTGGGTCAGGTGCCCGGTCAATCCCAAGGAGCATGACAGTCGGCGCACGTCGTCGAGGATGCTCTCGATCGCATCGATATCTTGACAGATTTCTTCCAGGGTGCGCCGGCTGAACTCCTGCCCCTTATAGAGCGGGCAAAAGGTGCACTTATTCCACGGGCAGTTGCGGGTGAAACGCAGCAGTAGACTTCCCGCTTCACTGGGCGGCCGTATGGGTCCTTGTTCGTAGGTCATAAGATTTGAAACCTGAAGCTGGAAATTTGAAACTGGAAAAGGAACATTCCTCATCCCCCATTCAACATCCGAGAAGAGATCGAGGGAATAGTCTTAGAGCTCAGAATGGAAGGAGTCGAGCTCCTGGTCGTGAACCCATAACCTGCCGGCTGAAGGATCGCTTCCGCCGGCAGGTCTGGTGGAGCTTGCCCGCGGCTGGTGCCCTTATCCGTTCTTGACGGCGATCTTTCGCGGTTTGATGGCTTCTGCCTTGGGCAGGGTCAGGGTCAGGACCCCGTTTCTGATGTTTGCCTCGATCCTGGATTGATCGATGGCTCTTCCCAGGGTGAACTCACGGAAGTAATCGCCAACGCCATATTCCTGGAGGAGCACGCGTTCCTTTTGCCCTTCGACGGTGACCGTACCGCGAAGGGTCAGCTTGTTGTCATGCACGTCCAGGATTACGTTTTCAGGTCCCACGCCAGGCATATCGGCAACCAGCGTAAGCGTTTCAGCTGATTCATAAATGTCGACGGCGGGAATATAGGAAGGCACATCCCGAGTGCTTTCAGCCGTGGTCTGGAGCTCGACCTTTTCCTTTGCCTGTAAATCTTTATCCACCATTGTCAGGACCCTCCTCTTGGTCTTGATCAGGCTACGCAAGAAGTTGAGGATGCACCGCTTCCTCTGCTCATTCCGTTCTTACCTTGATTTGCCGGGCACGAGCCTCGGCGGCTTTGGGCAGAACGATATTGAGCACGCCATTCTTGAAAGCGGCTTCCACCCCGTTCGGGTCAATGCGGACCGGCAGCGTGACAATCCGGCGAAACCGGCCCCCCTCACGCTCACGGCGATGGTAGTTGACACCCTCGCCGGCTTCGGGCAGTTTCCTCTCACCCCGGAGCGTCAGCGTGTCCCCTTCGACGTGAACTTCGATATCGTCCGGCTCGATCCCGGGCAACTCCGAGCTCACGTATAGCTTTTCGCTGTCCTCGCTAACGTTCAGAGGAGGGAAGACGCCTGCGCGATGGGGGGCGACCGACCGGCCGGTGAAGTCCGAAAACAACCGGTCCATTTCCTGTTTCCATTGCTCCATCAGACCAAGCGGTCGCGGTGAGGTGGGTCGATCATACCAACGGACAATAGCCATGGCTTAATCCTCCTTTCTCCTTGTTGTGATTGAGAATTTTGCTTTTTTCGAAAAGAAGATTAAGCACACTCGCCACCGCTGTCAATATCAGGCTTCCCCTCGGCAGAAGGCCTTCCGCTTGGTCTCCATCAGGAACCCCCTCCCTACCTATTCACCGATTTTCAGGCGATTGATCATGGCGGCCTGATAGCCCGCACCGAAACCGTTGTCGATATTTACCACGGAGACCCCGGAGGCGCAGCTGTTAAGCATACTGAGAAGCGCCGCGAGCCCGCCGAAGCTCGCGCCATAGCCAACACTGGTTGGAACGCCAATGACCGGGCAGGCCACCAGTCCCCCCACCACACTGGCCAGAGCCCCTTCCATACCGGCTACGACGACGGCTACATTGGCCTGAAAAAGATCGCTGCACGAGTCGAGCAGGCGATGAAGCCCGGCCACGCCCACATCATAGATGCGCGTTACTCGGCCTCCGAGCATTTCCGCCGTGACGGCAGCTTCTTCGGCAACCGGGAGGTCCGAAGTCCCGGCGCTCACCACGGCAATATTGCCGGCCGGTTCGACGGGAACCGGCTTCACCACCACCATGCGTGCCAGGTCGTGATAACGGCAGTCCGGAATCACCTCGCGGATGCCGTGAAAAACTTCCGAACTCGCACGCGTGGCCAGCACATTATGATGCTGCTGCGATATTCTGAGGACGATACTTTGAATCTGGTCAATGGTTTTTCCCTGACAGAAGATCACTTCGGGGACGCCGGTGCGAAGACAGCGATGGCTGTCGATCTTGGCGAAGCCGAGATCTTCGAAGGGCAGGGCTTTAAGGCGTTCGAGGACGGCTTCGAGCTCGATCTGCCCGCCTTTGAACTGTTCCAGCAGATTGCGCAACGAATCGCTATGCATAGAGATTTTCCTGCCAGTTGTTCCGGTGCACCCGGTCGGCTCGGAAACGATCTTCCGCGGAAAGGGTCTGGGCCGGATAGCCGATCACCACCAGCGCCAGAGGGATCACCTTTTCGGGCAGGTGGCAGAGCTTCTTGAACCCTTCGACGCGGTCGTTGAGGGGATAGATCCCGGTCCAGACCGCCCCCAGTCCCTTGCCGTGGGCTGCCAGCAGAAGGTTTTGCACGGCCGCGGAGCAGTCTTGCACCCAGTAGCCGGGATACTTCTCGAGCTCCAGGTCGCCGCAGATGAGAATGCCCAGGGGAGCCCCTTTGGCCATGGCCGCATAGGGATTGATGGCGGGGACCTTGCCGAGGGTCTGCGGGTCTGTGATGACCAAGAAGTGCCAGGGTTGCTGATTGCCCGCCGAGGGGGCGCTCATGGCCGCCGCCAGGAGGTCATGCACCAGATCATCCGGGACCGGCTTTTGTTGGAACTTGCGGATACTGCGTCGGGTGTGTATCGCTTCGATTACATCCATCCTCATCCTCCTGACTTGGGTTGACCGATCAGGCTGTTTCAGAAACGCCTCGTTCAGGGATGACCTCGAATTTCGGTAAACGCACCACCGGACTCGTAGCCAACACGGATTCTCATGCGCAGTCCCAAACCCCATCTCATAGCGTAGCCTTCAAGACGAAGATTTTGGGAATGTGCAGGATGGGTTGAGGGAGTGAAACCCATCCTGCTTCAAGAACACTTTCCTGAACGCCTGTAGTCGTCGTTCTTCGGGCGGGCGCAACCTCGCGCGAGGTGGTTTTGGATTCTGCACGGCTACTCAGAGCCTGCCCGTTCCCGCCGCATAGCCTATAATGCAGGAAGGAGGGAGTCAACGCCCAATGAGTCCACATGTCCTTGCAAGGATTCTCCCCGACCGAGTGAGACCGGTCTGCCCGCTGTAAGGCTCTTACCGCCTCGTGATTGCCATTGAACCCGGCGAATCAATGGGATATGCTATAAGCGTAAGCAGTGTGAAAATCGTTGCTCATCAATCTGTTAAAGCCTTATTCACCGCTCACCACTGGTTACTCATCACTCGGTACTCACCACTCATCTTCCTGCCTCCCGCTCCAACACCCCAAAGGTTCTGTCAGGTTTCCCTGTGCTGGCCACCCGGGGGACCATTGAGGCACTATGGACAGGCGATCAGTCCCAGAAACAGCTTGATCTTCAGGGAGGGCCCTGGCCCGAGGAGGTTTTGCCATGATCGAGACCCATGATGATGTGGTAATGCAAAAACAACTGCCGCGAGTCGGCCAGACGGTCCGCAGCAAGAAATACGGGACCTTGTGGCGGGTGGTGGAGAAGCGCGAGATGTGGGTGCATACGGTAGACGACCCGGAGACCGGAGACCCCCGTATGCTGCCGGCGATCTATCTCTGCTACTGGGAGGTGCGGGAGGGGCAGCAGGCGGGTATCGGAAAGATGCTGGGATATGCCTACACGCTCCATGATACGACTTTTGAAACCAACTGGGAGATTTTGAGCGATAAATAACATGTGGACCGAACGAGGTCGGATGCGCCCCGCAGCAACGATCATCGTTCCCGACGACGAACACAATCCGGGGGCCAGCCAAAACCAACAACCGGTGAAGCGGGAATAACGAACCGTAGAATAACGAACCGCAGAATAACGAATATCCAACCGCAGAATGTCGAAGTGTGGTGGAGGCGGTTGTCTGGTGGCAAGCTCCAGGAGAACGCCGCAGAACCATACCTTCATCATTCCCAATTCCTTGTTCGATATTCGGTATTGCCCTTTTCTCCCCTTCATCATTGGACATTCTGCGGTTCGACATTCGATATTCGCTTTTATAAGCTCCTACCGAACCATGAAGACCGCCTGTTCGTCCTCTTTGCCGATGATCCGGGCGTGGGTGGCCATGGATGGGGGGAGGGTGCTGAGGGTGGTTGCGGCGGTTTGCTGATCGGGGCAGCAGTCCTTGAGGACCAGGCCGAATTTGAGGCCGTCGCCGGGATTCCAGTGAGGCAGCAGGAAGACCGGTGGGGCGTCGACGGGATAGGATCGCAGGAGTTTGCAGGCTTCATTGAGGGTGTTGGCCTGGGAGACCTGGACGTAGCGGCCGCCCTTGGGCAAGGGATCGGCTCTCACGGGCAGGGGAGGGAATTTGATCGCCTTTCCCACATCGAGGGCGTTGAAGTCCGTGATGTGGGGATTGAGCTGCATGACCGCCTTGAGATAAGACTGATCGAAGAGGCCGTAGATTCTGCGGATCATTCTCTCCAGAGTATCTCCCGGTCTGGTCGTAACCTGTCCCAGGACCTCGGGGGGATGGAACTCCGCAGGAGGAGTCTCGCGGGAGGCTTCGGGCGAGACCAGGGCCAGGGTTTCGGGTAGCGGCGCCGGGGTGAGGGGGTCCGCTGCCGGGGCGGCTTGCTCTGCCTGGGGTACACTCTGAGATGGGGTTGTGGGGGCGCCCGCCTGGTCGGCCGTAGCCGGTGGCGCTCCTTCCGGGGCTGGTGCCGTCTCATTTTGAGGCGCCGCCGCTTCCTTGGCGGCCGGTTGTTCCTCCGATGGCGACCGCTCAGGGCTTACCAGCGCGTTCAGCGGCTCAGGGATTTTGACCCTTTTGGATGGCAGCGATTCCACGGGAGGTGCCTCCCGGGAAGGGATGGTGCCTTTGATGAGTCTGGCTTTATCGCCGGCAAAGGGCGGCCACGAATGCTGGAGGGCAAAAGCCGCCAGCACCACCAGTACTGCCAGGGCAGCTGCGAGCGAAAGCTGTCGCCAGGGAAGGTGGCGCGGCTTGGGGGGACGCATCATCCGGGCACACCAGCGGACCAGAAACCAACCCGCTGTAGACCGATTCTGGATGATCATGGTGAGCAGCACGCGGTGACTCAAATGGATGATTTTTCGAGGATAGCCTTTGGTGGCGCGGTAGATGGCCCACAGGCCGGGCGTGGTGAATAATCTGGGTTCCTTGTAACCGTCTTTGGCCTGATTCAGCCGGAATTGCAGCAGATTACGGGTCTCCTGAAAATTGAGAGGCGCCAGGATATGGTAGAAATTGATGCGGTCGGCGAAACTGGGGTACTCGGCAAGAGTCTGACGGAATTCCTCCTGGGCGAAAATGATGATCTGCAAGAGCTTATGTATATTGGTTTCGTAATTGAGAAGCTCCCGCAGGATTTCGAGACAGAACGGGGGGATTTTCTGCCCCTCGTCAATGATCAGGACAATGGTCTGTTCCTCTTCCATCCCCTTTTGGAAGAGGTATTGCTTGATGCTCTCCCTGACCTGCCATCGGCTGTTTTCATCCTGGAGGTCAATGGTCAACCCGAACATGTCGGCGAGGGCGTACAGGAATTCCTCCGGGGTATTGAAATCCGGGTCGAGAATGAGATGGGTTTCCATGGTTTTGTCACCGGAAAATTCCCGAATGATGTGCCGACAAAGGGTGGTTTTGCCTGTTCCGATAGCGCCGACCACCACATTGAGGCCACGCCGCAACCGGATGGCAAGTTCAAGCTTTTGCAGGCAGCGGACGTGTTCTGGCGAAGGGTAGAAAAACTCCGGGTCGGGAGAGTTGGAAAAGGGCTCTCGACTTAGGTTGAGCAACTGGAAATAGTCCATTCATTCCCCCTTGAGTTCGGTTGCCTCAGGAGAAGAAGCTATGGTAACGCGCCCGGTGCCGCCAGGCGTTTCGCCTTTTGCAGGGGCGGGCCTCTCATTACCCGCCCGGTGATCCATTGGTTTCCGTGCTGGAGCTTCCCAACAGGTGGGTTCCCAAGCTGGAGCTTGGGAACCAGCTCTTAGATGAATTCTCAGACAGGCTCCTATTACCTCACGCCGACGAAAGGCAGCACCAGCTGTTCCCGTTTGCCGGGATCCTCGACCACCACCTTCTCGGGTTCGATGCTGCGGATCACATATTTCCCGGATTCCAAGCGATCTCCCACTTGATATTGCATTCCGCTGATAATAGCCAGTCTCTTCTTATCGACTTCCATGTAACCCGAGTAGACGTAGGCGCTTGACGGGGAAGCTGGGGCAGTTCCGGTAGTCTGGCGAGGCGGGGCGGTTCTTTGCCCCTCGAAAGGATTCCGCCGCCAATCGGCTCCGGCCCGTTCCAGGACGTGGAGGTCCCGGTCGCTGAGGGCTTCCCTTTTGAGGTCTTCGACGAGCTGGGCCGATAAGGCTTTTGCCTCGATCAGTTCCTTTTCCGCGGCAATATGGGTGCTTTGCGGCAAAGCAACCGGCCGGAACCAATAAAGTGCACCGCACAAGGCGGCTATCAGCAAAGCGATGATGATCCTGCCGGCGGACTGCATGGTCAGTTGCTCTTCTGCGGGTTGACGGCCACCCAGACCTTGAGGCGGAATTCTTGCGCCCCAGCGGTTTCCTGAATCTGGATCTCCTCGATATGCTCCAGGCAGGGAAGTCTTTCGAGATCCATCAGGAAGCGGCGGAATTTGAGGAATCGCCCTTTCAGGATCAGGTTGACCGGCATGAATTTACGGTCTCTGGTGAACGATTTGACCTCTGGCGCCACCGCGATGGTTTCGAGATTGGATTGCTGGGCCAGCTTTTGAAACTGCCCCGGAATCGCCACCACCTGTTCGAGGGAGAGCCCGGTTCTATCAGGAGCCGGAAGCCGATCCGCCTCATCCTTGCTCAGGCGCGCGGTGAAGTCGCGGTAGAGGGGTGCAAGCTCTCTCTGTTGCTCCAGGCGAGCCTTGAGGGCACCGGTTTCCTCATCGAGTTGGTAGAGGGATGCCTGCAGCGGGCGTAGTCCGAAAAGGACCAGCAGCAAGACTCCGGCAGTCCCGAGGGCAAAATAGAGCAGGCTCTTCAGTGGCAGGAGTGACAACCGTTCCATCCGCACCTTACCCTCCCTGTCCCAATCCCATTCGCAGGACAAAATGGAGCACTTCACCGACATCCTGTTTCATTTCCAGGGTGCTTTGGTGCACCGCGGGGTCGACGAACAGGGGGGAAGCTCCGAGGCGCATCAGGTAATGGGCCAGCGACGTTTCGGCGGTCAGGCTGTCGCCTTCCACCAAACCCTCGATCACCAGGCTCCGGGAGAGGCGCTTGATCTGGCCGGAAGCGACATCTCGGGCCGCCGTTGCCGGAAGCTCCCCAAAATCGGCCGTCAGGTTCAGCACGCGGATAACCTCCGGGGTCAGGGCCGCGAGCTCACTCAGGACCGCAACGCTGAGATACCTCTCGGCCTTGCCCTTGAGCAGGCGTTGCTGGGCTTTGACTTTGGATGCGAGTTCCGTGACCTGGCTGCGGTCAGCGACGGGGGCAAGCTGGGCCAGTTCTTCCCGCAACCGGGTGAGTTCGGCACTCTTCTGGCGCCGGGCGTAGTCCTGCCAGAGGAGAAACCCTCCCAGAACCAGCAAAACCGTCATAAAAGCCCAAAGCAGAGACCGATTGAGGCGAGCCACGGCGGCTTGTTGCGCTTTTTTGGCAAAGGGGCAAAGAAGGTTGGGGGTGCGGGAGTTGGCTGAAAGAGCCAGTCCCAGAGCCGGGGCGTAAAGAGCCCGGTTGGCTGGGGAAGGGGGTGGCCTTACCTGCGACAGGAAAGGATTGGCGGGGTTCCACAAATCTACGGTCACCATCTTCACCTTAAGCTCCTGGCTGAGATGGTTCATGATCGCCTTGTCCGGTGTAACGGGTCCCGAAACAAAGAGCTTCGGGATGGGCTCACCCTTTCCCGGTCCGCAATGGTATTGGAAAACCGCTTCAATATCTGCGGTAAGCCTTTCCAACGCCGGGCCGACCCTTATCCAGCAGACCTTGTTCGTCGACCGGAGTGGTATCCGGTGAAAGTGAGAGGCTGTCGGCGCCGAGGTCGAGCATTTTCGTCAGAATCAGGTTGTCTTTGAAAAAAATACTTATGCGGGAAGCGGCATGACCGAGCTGGAGATCGGCATAGGTAGATGTACTCGAAGTGGGCACCCATTGGGACCGGAAGAGGTTTTGAACGACAAACGGGGCAACGGTCAGACCCTCCAGCTCCAACCCGCTTTTGGCGAAGAGCTCCTTCCTTTCCTTCACGGCATCCCTGGGTGCGGTATAGGCCATGACCCAGATTTTGCCATCCCCTGCTGCGGCGACTTCCCCCTGGACTTCGAAATCGAAAAAAGCCTCCTCTTCGTTGAAGTTCATTTCCTTTCGAGCCACCCAATAGACGGCTTGGGCCAGTTCTCCCTTGGCGGCTTTCCGGGGTATCCGGATTTGCCTCAGATCGCCGTGAGCAGCCGGCAGACTGGTCCAGAGGTTGACCTTTTTCAGGGAACCGGAAAAATCCATAACGAGGCCCCGCAGGAGTTCGAAAAAGCCCGGACTGCCAATCGGGTTATCAGGCGCAAGGGGGACCAGCCGGTAGTCGAGCAGTTTGTGCCGGGATGGAGACAGCGGCAGCATCTTCACCAGGGTCACCTGACTGGTGCCGATCTCGATTCCAACCACCATGCGCTTGCGAAGAAACGGAAGATGCCGGAGGAAATATCGGACCATTTGACCCGGTGAAGGGGTGGAGAAACCGGAACCCTCCGCCTGGCCGGACGCGGAGAAGCCCTCGCCGCGAATCACGTCAAGCAGCTTGGCGGTTGAGGAAATCTCATCTTTGGTGGAAAATCCTGGTCTCATCATGTCACGGCCGGTCGTTTGGGGCACGGAAAATCACTGAAGCAACCTCCAGTGGTAATGCATAAGTGGTGAAGGCCTTTATTCTAGCACAGAGAGCCTGCCGTCGCCTAACCCATATTGCCAAAAGCGAACTGCAGAATATCGAACATCGAACCGCAGAATGTCGAAGGGGAAGGGGAGAGCGAACCGCAGAATGTCGAAGGGGAGGAGAAGGCAAAATCCCTGTTGCGCAGGGGAGGCTGCAATACTATAAATTCCGGGCAGGAACAGCCTAGGGGACAAGATGAGAATCGCCATGAACCGTGAAGACGAGCTTTCCCGGCAGACTACGCGGCAGCGGATGATCGCCTTGCTGGCTTTGCGTGAGCACACGGCGCTGGAGCTTTCCGCCGCCCTGAGCGTCCGGGAAAAGGAGGTCTACGACCATCTGGCCCACGTCCGGCGCTCCGTCGTTTCCCAGAACAAGAGGTTCCATATCCAACCTGCCCAGTGTCTGGAATGCCGGTACGTCTTCCGGGAGCGCGGGCGGCTGACCGCACCTGGAAGATGCCCGCGCTGTAAAGGGGAACACATTCAGGACCCGAAGTACCGGGTTAGTCAATAGACGTCCAGTCTCGGCAGCGCTTGATGATGTGCGGATCACGCGGTGGTGATGATCTATTTGGAAGAGAGGCTCAATGAGTACTGTTTTCGTGAAGCGGGCGACTTACCATTACCCGTCCCTCAAACCCCAGCTGTTCGAGTTGATGGACAGTATGGGCGGAGCTTCCCTGGAAAAGGGCTGTCGGGTGCTCATAAAACCCAACTTCCTGGGGCCGGCTCCGCCGTCGCGGGCGATGCTCACCCATCCTCTGGTGGTCAAGGGGGTGGTCGAATACGTGCTCGACCGGGGCGGCCGGGTCCAGATTTCTGACAGCCCGGCCATGGGGACCTTCGAAAAGGTCCTGAAAGAGAGCGGCGTTCGGGATGCTCTCCAGGGTTTGGAGGTTACCTGCAAGGAATTCAAAGAATCGGTAGTCCTCGAGGTCGGCGAGCCTTTCCGGCATCTCGAGATCGCCCGCGATGCTCTCGATGCTGATGTCGTGATCAACCTACCGAAGCTCAAAACCCACACTCAGATGCTGTTGACCCTCGGGGTCAAGAACCTCTTCGGTTGTATCGTGGGCCTGAGAAAGCCGCAATGGCATCTGCGGGCCGGAGTCGATCGGGAGCTGTTCGCGGCCCTTCTGGTAAGGATTTATCAGGCCGTTAGGCCGAGGTTCACCATCCTCGACGGCGTCCTGGCCCTGGAAGGGGAGGGGCCGGGAAAGGGCGGGCGCCCAAAAGAGCTGGGAATCCTTTTGGGCAGCACGGATGCGGTGGCTCTGGACGTCGCTGTGTGTCGGCTGCTCGGTTTGGCTGAGGAGACGTTGCTGACCAATCGAGTGGCCAGACAGGGCGGGTTGCTGGACGGCCCGGTGGAGGTGGTGGGGGATCCGGTTGCCATAGGAGACTTCCAACTGCCGGAGGCGACGCCTCTGGTCTTCGGGCCCAAGTTCACGCACGCCTTCATGCGAAAGTACCTCATTCAGCGGCCTGAAGTCGAAGCCACGCTGTGCCGGTCCTGCGGCGATTGCGAGCGGTACTGCCCGGCCAGGGCCATCTCTTCCGGGCAAAAGCAAAAGATCGCGTTCGATTACGAAACATGCATCCGCTGCTACTGCTGCCTCGAAGTCTGCCCCCATGGGGCGCTCAAGACTCGGCAGCCATTCCTTGGCAGGCTCTTTACGCGGGTCATCAACCGGTCTGGTTGAGCTGCTTTTTTTATCCACGAAGTCACACGAAGCAGAGATCTCTTGTCGTTCCTGCACCACCCAGCACTCACCACTCGTTACTTCTTTCAAGGAGTCTTACGGTTTCCTGACGATGCCGATGACGTTGGGAATCGGCAACGAGACCTGGATGGAATTGTGGCCGTCGGAAGTGGCATCCCAGCTCCCATGCCTTTCCACCGTGAGCTGCGGCGTTGACAGATAGAGGGAAGCCTGAGGTCCGCCTTCGAGATACATGGCATTATAGAGGGATATGGGTAGCTTCAGCAGAATCTCGATAAAATCGTGGACGCTGACCTGCTGCTGGCCGAAAAGGATGAGAACCTGTTTGTCCTTGTCCATGCCGAGGGCGAGTGTACTCCATCCCGTGGCCTGCTGGCTCCACACATTCTGCTGGTCGCATGAGACCATCCTGATGCTTTGCACCAGGGTCTGATACTTCCCCTTGAGGCTTTCGAAATCCTGGCATTCCCGGTCGATGATCTGGATTTCCGGCATACTTGCATCCACCGGGTTAAAGGCCAGCACGGCGTTGTTTCGATTCAGTCTGCCATTGTTGACGGTTTTGAAATTCTTCATGTAACCGACACTGGTGAGACCATCTTGCTGGTACATTCCCGCATTAAACGCCCCCACCAGCTGATGCCGCTCGCACCACTCCTTCACCGTCCCTTTCCGACCCGCATGCTCGGATGCGGCCATCAGCGTGAAGGCGAATTTTCGCGGATCGACTTTGAGCACGAGAATTTTGGCCTCGCCCGTTCCGGCCCTCGGCCCGGGATCGAACTCCCCAAGCAGCAGGCCGTCTTCGACTTCACGCCAGGGCCCGGCGCTTCTCTCCGCGCAAGCCTTCCCGCTGACGACCACAAGCATCACGATGATCGAAGCAGCCAGGAAGGCGCCATGGCTCCAGCATCTTCGATAACAGGGACGGTTCACGCTCATCAACCTACCAATCTATGAAAAGCATTCTCTTTCACGCCCAATCTCATTTCCCTATTTCGCCCCCCCCGCTTCACCCCTTCACCTTTCACTCTTCACTACCTGCCACAATGAGCCCGGCGGGCAACGCTTCGCCGAAAATCCATGCCTTTTCCTGGGAGAACAAGGCCACCTCGGGATGGGTGAGGAGCTCCCGATAGCGTTCAGCCTGTGGCATGGGCTGCAGCCATGCCGACAGCCGGTCGATGTCCTCGAGGGGGAGATCGCGGGCGCGATCACCGGTTCTTCGAGACAGGTGCACCAGCGTCCGGGCCAGAGCATCATCGGCTTCGAGGCCTGCCGCGAGAAGGCTGCGCAACCACGAGGAGGCTTCTTCTTTGGGCGTCACCTGATCCAAGGGTCCATAGAAGGGGATTCTTGCCCCGAGTCTCCCCAGGGCCCACAGTTCCTGAGCCTTGGGCTGGCCCTTCTGGATCTTCTCAAGGACCTTTCGGCCCAGCTCGATCTTGGTAGCCGCCGGGAGGTACTCAAAGTTGGCCAGCGCCATCCAGATTTCCAGCTCCTCCTGGCTGCTCATGCTGGCCGCGCTTTTGGCTGCCGTCTTTTTCTTCTTGGCGACAACCGGCAAGACCGGCAGGAGGTTCTGGTAGATATGCCATTGTTGACCGGCGGTCAATCCTCCTGCCACCCGCCGCCAGAAAACCCACCATTCCGACCGGCCCTGGGCCTGCCGTGGAAAGTGGAGTCCCAGGGGATAGATTTTCCAGAGCTCTTTCATCCGCCACTCATCAAGAGGCGCCCCAAAGCCGGGTCTCATGCAGAACCCGATCAAGTTCAGCCATCGGGCTTCGTGGCGAGGAGTGAGCGTGCGGCCGAGCTTGCATTCACAGAGGACGTCGGCGAGTTTGCGGATGAGCGAGGTCGGCCACTTGCTTTTGCCGCGTTCGAAGAGGGCGGTCAGATCTCGGGTGAGCTTTTCCGGTAGATTCCTGATCCCGGTCCCGGTCTGACAGAAGGCTCGACGAATGGTTTCCTGAGCGTCTTCGATCAGAGCGGTGTCAAAGGTTTCCTCTCCCGCAGCGGAGCTTGTGTCCTGGGGCGCTCCCTGGTCCCGGACGTCGAACTGGAGTTGCCAGCGGTGGGGGCTCTGCCGTGACTGGCACCAGAGTTCGAGGGTGCCCACGGCGGTGAGATGAACGGCCAGTTGCACCGGGAGCTTCTGAGCCGTGCTGCGCCGGCCGTAGCGGAGCACGGTGCGGATGGGCGGGAGCCGAGTGATCTCAGTTTCGGAGAGGCTGACGAGATCGCCGAGATGATCTCCCAGGCGGGTGAAAGACGTAAAGAGGCGAAAGCTGGCGGGCTGGTTGGCGAGGACCTCGAAGGCCGGTTGGTCGAGGCGGGCGTCAAAACCTTCCTCGGTACCGCGCGGAATGAGGCACACCGCCTTGATGACATTCTGCTCGGCGGGGTCGGAAGCGGTGGAAGCGACTTCAACGTAATAAGCGCGGGGACTGCCGGCGCCGACTCTCACGCCCTCGCCCAGCCTCACCAGTCCGTAATAGGCAGCGCCCATGGCGACTGCCAGTTCGGGGCGGGGGTTTTCCAGTTCCACCGGCGTCCAGTCGGACCCGGCTTCCAGTTGAAACCAGCCGCCAACGACACTGAGGAGGCGGTGGCGCACGGATTCCGGGGTCAGTGCACCGCCGTTGAAAAGCATAAAATCGGGATAAAGCGAGGTGCGTCCGGTTTCATCCTTGAGGAAGGTCCGGTAGCGCTGCCAGAAGGTGGCTAGATGGCGGGTCACCGCCGGATCCTGCACGTAGGGAAGCCCCCATTCGGTGAGTCCGGTACGGCGACCGCTTAAAGGAGCGTCAGTCAACGCACCGGGGGGAAAAAAGCCGTCGAGGATCAGATCCTCTACCAGTTTCAGGGTGAGGGTTCCCTTGAGCGTGTCGCCAATGAGTTTGCTTCCGGACCCCATGACGGTCACCGTGACCGTCTCCGGCGGGTCCTCAGGGCTTGGGTCTTCTCCTGCGCTGCATCCCAGGAGAATTTCTTTCGCCTTGCGGCATTGATGCCAAAGCTGGTGCCACCGGCGAGAATCGAGCTGCCCGGGTTTGCCGACGACCTCAGCCTCGATGGTGCGGGCGAGGGACAGGTCCATGTTATCGCCGCCGAGCATCAGGTGTTCCCCCACGGCGAGCCGGTCGAAGCGCAGCCCTTGGTCCCCTCTGCGAACGGCAATGATCGTGAAATCGGTGGTGCCTCCCCCGACGTCGCAGACCAACACCACCTGACCTTCCTGCATCCGGCTTTCCCAGTCGGTTTCGTGCTTCGACAGCCAGGCATAAAAGGCGGCGAGGGGTTCCTCGACGAGAATAACCCGGGGCAGACCGGCATCCAGGGCGGCGGTCACGGTGAGTTCCCGGGCGACTTCATCAAAGGAAGCGGGAACGGTCAGAATGATCAATTGTTCTTCGAGGCGACAGCCTTCCCGGCCCCTGGCGATGGTTGCATTCCAGACTTCCCTCAGGTGCTGCAGGTAACGAGTACTGGCCTCGACCGGAGAAACCTTGGTCACCTCGGGTCCCACCGCCCAGGGCAGGATGGCGGCGGTGCGGTCCACGCCTCCATGGCAGAGCCAGGATTTGGCTGAGGCAACAAGCCGGCCGGGGACGAGGGCGCCCTGTTCCCGCGCGAATTCTCCGACCGCGTAGGCCCTTTCCGGGTCCCACGGGAGGCTGGTGCTGCCGGCAGGAAGTTCATAGGGGCCGGGGAGATAGAGGAAAGAAGGCAGAATCGGGCGTCGGCTCAACTCCCCCGGCGCCGTCAGTTGCTGGATTTCGAGGAACCGGATCTGCCGCGCGGCCGGGTCCTCGCCGGCTAAATCCACATAAGCCAGCGCCGAATTGGTGGTGCCCAGATCGATCCCGACGATATAGCGATAAGAAATATCCGCAGTATCAAATGGAGGTGCCATCATAACCAAGCATATCCAGCGAGGAGTGGGAAGGAGGGGTCAAAAGTAAAACTCTCCCCAGTCCTGTAGTCCTGTTTTCAGAGTCATCCGGTTTCGCGTTCGCGAAGATTGAACTCCAGTTTCCAGCGACGCTCTTCGTTGCGGGCCACGCACCAGAGTTCCAACGTGCCGACTTCGGTGACCCGGCTCTGCAACCAGACCGGGATGATCTTTCCCCCATCTTCCTCGGTGGTTGCCGGAAGAACGGCTTCCATGGTGGTGACTTCTTCAATATCGCCCTGCCAGTCTTCAACAATTTCGCCGGCTTGGTCCTGCTTGCGGAGCGTGGAGTCAAGGAGATGGAAAACGGCGGGTTCGCCCACGACGAGACCGAATTCCCGTTGGCGTATTTCGGCGTCGCTGCCCTCTTCCATGCCGAAGGGCACGACGCAGAGGGCCTTTAGCGGGGTCGGAAGGCCGGGTACGGCGGGCATGGAGCTTTCCACGCCGATGTAGTAGGAGCGCGCTGTGCCGCCTCGGATGCGAATCCCGCGACCATAACGGGCCAGTCCGATAGTAGGCGGCCCCGCGCGCGACGGCCAGGTCAAGATCCACCGAGGCCAGTTCGCGGATTTCTCCCGAGGTCTGCCAGCGGCGCAGCACCGAGAGCACGCGTTGGCGCAGGAGGTCGGATTTCATAACGCCACCGTTAAAGAGAATTGCCGAGGGGTACGCGACGGGGACTCCCGACTGGCTCAAGTCCCCTTGCGCCTGACGGCCCAGGAAGCGTGCAAGATGCCGGGTCACGGCCGGGTCCGGTTCATAGGGAAGCCCCATCTCCCGCATGCCGACCTTCGGTGGCTCTTGCGGGTAATCGGAAATCTCCCCTACGGGGAAGAACCCTTCGATAAGGGTGTGTTCGACTTCCGCTCGGGTAAGTTCCGTCCGAATGGTGCCGCCGATGAGGGACGATCCTCGGCCAAGAACCACCACCGGTTCCGCCTGGAGCGCGGGATCGGCAAGGAGGCGTTCTTTGGCACTTCGAGCACTGTGCCAGAGGGTGCGAAACTGCCAGGCATCGAGCTTGATCCCCTTGCCCGCCAGTCGCGCCTGTACCGCATAGGCCAGGGTCAGGTCCATATTGTCGCCGCCCAGCAGGAGGTGGTCGCCCACCGCCACGCGGCGCAGGGTCAGCTCGCCCTGTTCTTCGGTGACCTGGATGAGACTGAAATCGGTGGTGCCCCCGCCTACATCGAAGACGAGGATGGATTCCCCCACTTGGACGGCTTTTCGCCAGCGTTCCTGCTGGGCCTCCACCCAGGCGTAGAAAGCGGCCTGCGGTTCTTCGAGCAAGGTGATGTGGTCGAGGCCGGCGGCCTGGGCGGCCTTGACGGTCAACTCGCGGGCCACGGCATCAAACGAGGCCGGCACGGTCAGGTAGAGGTCCTGGGCTTCACAGCGCGCCTCCGGGTCGCTCGCGGCCATCTGGTGATTCCAGGCATCACGAAGGTGTCGCAAGAAGGCTGCCGAGGCTTCAACCGGTGAGATGCGCCGGGCGTCCGGCGGGCTGTCCCAGGGGAGGATGCTGTCCATCCGATCGACCTCACCATGGCAGAGCCAGGACTTGGCGGACACAACGAGGCGGTTGGGGAGTTCGGCGCCGCGCTTGCGGGCGAACTCGCCGACGGCAAAATCCGTTTGGGCATCCCAGGGCAAGGCGAGGCTTCCCTGAGGAACATCATGGGGGCCGGGCAAAAAGAGAAACGACGGCAACAGCGCTTGCGCTCTGACTTCACCTGGACTCACCACCTGAGGAATGGAAAGCATTCGGATGAGCGGTTCGGCATCTTCGGCTATCCGGGCCTCGGTATAGGCCAGCACCGAATGGGTCGTGCCCAGATCGATTCCGATGATATATTTGGGATCACTCACAGGATTACTCCTGTTTTCTATGCAATTTACTTCAATCAGCGAGTCTTCATTCAGCAATCTCTACTTCCGCCGGGGTCAGAATCCATCCCTTATCCTGGGGCGCGATCACGCGGGGAAGGTCCACCCGCAGCACCCGCCAGCCGTGATGCCGGAGCGTCCCCCTGAATGGTGGTGCTCCGGAAACGCTGCCGGTGAGGCGAATGGCTTTGGGGTCAAAATCGGGTGGCACCGTGACCTCGGCCCCTTCCGCTGCCGCCAGGATCGGTTCCAGATCGAGATGTTCCAGCAAGGCCGCCTGACAGCCCTGATGGATGCTGCGCACGGCCGCCCCGATTTGATCGTCGGAGTAGGGCCGAAGGTCTTCTTTCAGAAAATCGACGAGACGCCCTTCCCGCTGCAGGATGGCAAGCATCTGCACCGCGCTTTGGGGGGAGGGTGGAGGAGGTTCCGGTACCGTCGGTGGAGGCCCTTGCGGCCGGTGGCCTGGAGCATCTTCTTCCACGGCAGCCACAGCCGCCGGAGCGGCGGCCGAAAGCCGCTCGGGTTGCGCTTCGAGCAGGCGGCGGCCCTGGGACTTGAGCACCAGCCACAGTATAAGAGTGACCACCAGTCCCAGCCCGAAGATTACGGGGGCGAGAAACTGTTCGGTTTCGGAAAGCATCTGTCCCAGCCCGGTAAAGGCCGATTGCGCTTCGGCCGGCAGGTTGGCGGCACCGGGGGCCAGAAACGGGTTCACCCACTGGCGCAGGGTGGCAAGGATCTGGCTGGCCATGACATAAAGGAGCGCCAGCAAAATGGAATTCAGAATCAGGCAGGAAAGCAGAGGTTGCAGGGTCCAGGTTCTTTGGGATTGCATATATCGCTCCTCAATCAGAACAGGATGCAAGAGATGAGAGCCAACCGAAAATACCAGAGCATACTTAATCCAAAATTGTCCGGGGGACAAGGGAGGAGTGCAGGGCAATAGACTGGCGGTACTGATTGACGCTGACAACGCTCAAGCTACCGTTCTCGGATTTGGCGAAAAGAAAACACCGGAGGTTTTCCGCAATGCGTGTCACAGGTTTGTGTTCACGGAAGTCCTTCGTGCAAGCACGTCTTGCCCGAGCCATCTTGGGTTGAATTCGGCGCGCCATTTGGATAAGGTAAGAGCGCTGGGGTGAGACCGCCTATAACGCGCATGGCTAATTCTTCGACCCTATCCAACGTCAAATCCACAACCCAGTTGCTGAAGCCACTCTTTACCGGGAGAAGTATCCGTTCATGGATTACTGTTTAACGGAGCAGGTCTTGCGCCAGGGGGCGACGAAGCGAGGGGTGTGGAACACTGAAAATCCTCCACGGCGCCCTTTTCAAAAAGGAGGGGAAAGCTATTTGCGGCAGATTTGCCGTTTGGGCTGCCTTTTGCTGCTTCTCGGTATCCTGGGATCGTGCCAGCGCACGAGTGTCCCGAGCGCTCCGGCCGAAATTACGCCTGGCGTCACCGACACCGAAATCGTGCTCGGCTCCTCCCTGGCGCTCCAGGGCCATGCCAGCTACCTCGGTACCCAGACGCTCCGGGGTTACACCTGCTATATCGAGCACATCAACCAAACGGGAGGGATTCATGGGCGAACCATCCGCGTGATCGCCTACGACGACAGCTATGATCCTCCCAAATGCCTGGCCAATACCCAGCGTCTCATTGTGGAAGACGAGGTTTTTGCCCTCTTTTCCTATGTGGGGACTCCCACGACCGTCAAGATCCTGCCTCTGGTGGAAGACGCCAAGATCCCGCTGCTCGGCATGTTCAGCGGCGCCAACGCCTTGCGGGAGCCGCTCAACCGCTATGTCATCAACGTGCGCGCCTCCTATTACCAGGAAACGGAAGCCGCCATCAGCCACCTGGTGGAAGACCTCGGCCTCCGCAAGATTGCCGTCTTCTACCAGTATGACGCCTTTGGCTTCGATGGTCTTACCGGTATGGAGCTCGCCCTGAAACAATATGACCTGGCCCCGGTGGCGCGAGGCTCATACATTCGGGGGACGCTGGAAGTGGAAGAAGGGTTGAACAGGATCGCGGCGTCCGGTGCCGAAGCGGTAGTGATGATCGGCACCTACATGCCGTGCGCCAAGTTCATCGGGCTTGCCCGCGAAGAAGGCTTCAATCCGGTTTTCTACACCGTTTCCTTTGTCGGCGCGGAGGAACTGGCGCGAAGGCTCGAGTCGCTTCCAGACATCACGGTCATCATGTCTCAGGTGGTGCCTCCCGCCGATGGGCCGGAATCTGCTGAACTGCTGGGCAGCGCCTCCGAGTATATCAGCCTCCTCAAGCAATACTTCCCGGACGATAAGCCCAACTTTGTGGGGCTCGAGGGGTACCTCAACGCGAGAGTGCTCGTGGAAGGACTGAACCGGGCGGGACGCGACCTCACTCGGGAAGGATTCATCCAGGCTATCGAGTCCATACACGATTTCCCGTTGCTGCCCTACACGAGCCTCTCTTTTGGCGCCGATGACCATCAGGGGCTGGAGCAGGTTTACTTCACCCGTCTGGTGGAGGGGCGGTTCGTGTTGATGAAGGATTGGACGGTGATCAAGGATCAGGTCACAGGAAGGGTTCCGAAAAAGAGCTGACGGTTCCATGAAAATCGAGTCATTGAAAAAACTGACCAGCATCAGTCTGAAGAACAAGATCTTCTTTTCCATCCTGGGGGTGCTGCTCATCATCAGCCTGGCCATTGCCTTCCTGGCCCGCTGGATTCTGGTGTCGAGCC
Source organism: uncultured delta proteobacterium (assembly GCA_963783775.1). GTDB lineage: Bacteria > Desulfobacterota > Syntrophobacteria > Syntrophobacterales > Syntrophobacteraceae > JADGQM01. The sequence continues at coordinate 358,682 of CAWAOR010000005.1, forward strand.
TCATTTCCGAGTTGGAATTGAGAGGCATCGCCATCGCCCGCACCATTGCCGAGCGTGGCAGCGGCTTCATGCTCGACAAGAACTACACCCAGCTTCTCACCCTCATTTTCGATGAGCACCAGCTGAAGGAGCGCAAGCATCTCATTGCCTACATTTTCGTCCTGGACCAGGACAACGAGGTGATCAGCCACACCCTCACCCATCGGTTTCCACTGGAATTGAGGCTGGCCAATCCCGTGCCTGCCGATCAGACCAAGAGCGTGCAACTTCTGACGGTCGTTGATCAAGCGGCCTATGACATTGCCATTCCGGTCAAGGAGGGCATCTATCGGATTGGCACGGTCCATGTGGGGATCAGCAAGGGTCACATCGATCAACTGGTTTCAACCCTCAGGACGACCTTCCTCGGGTTTCTTTCCCTGGTCATCGTGATCTTTTTCATCATGTCCCACATGCTGGCCAAGTACATCACCAAGCCCATCTCCAGGCTTACAAAGGTTTCCGATGAGCTGAGCCGGGGCAACTTCGATATTCAGCTGGATCTGGGTACGGTGGCCGAAGGACCGGATCCGTACGATTGTCCGGCCTATGTGAATACCGACCTCCCTTGCTGGCATTTTGATGATTTTCCGGCTGCTCGGGAAAACCTCGAGAGCTTACCGATGAACGCCAGGACCTGCGAGCACTGTGTCCTATATCGGAAGCGCACGGGAGATGAAGTCGTCCAGCTGGCCGACTCGTTCCACAACATGGTGTGGAGCATCAAGCTCTACCGGAGGCGCCTCCACGAGTCCGAACAGAAGTATCGCTCTCTGTTCGACAGCGGTCCCGACCCTATCTTTGTGGTCGACTCGACGACGCTCCGGATCATCGACGCCAATCCCCGCGCCCTGGAACTCTACGGCTACGAAAAGGAGGAGCTGGTCGGTATCTCCTTCCAGGAACTGGAGCCCGAGTTGGGCGGAAAGTCTTCGGCGGCTATTGCGGGAAGCGACAGCGTGCAGGGATCGGTCTACTTCCAAAAGGTGCTGCACCAGAAAAAGGGCGATAAACCCTTCTTCGTGAATCTTCACGCCTGCCAGATCACCTACAAGGGAAGACCGGCCATCATCATCGCGGCAACGGATATCACCGAGATGATGGAAAAGGATGCCCAACTCATCCAGGCCAGCAAGATGAAATCCCTCGGGGAGATGTCGGCAGGAATTGCCCACGAAATCAACCAGCCTCTCAATGCCATCAAGATGGGGAGCGATTATCTTGCCATGATGGTGGAAAGGGACGCCGACATCCCCAAAGCCCAGCTGCACGAAGTGGTTTCCGAAATCAGCACCCAGGTGGACCGGGCGGCCGAGATCATCGACACCTTGAGGGATTTTGGGAGAAAGGCGGATCTGGTCAAGGAGAAGGTGGACATCAACCTCCCGGTGAAGGGGGTCCATTCCATGGTGAGAAAGCAGTTTGAACTCGATAATATCGACCTCGAGCTCAAACTGACCTCGGGCCTCTCGCCCATTCTCGCTCAAAACAACCGCCTTCAGCAGGTTTTCTTCAATCTGGTAACCAACGCCCGTGATGCCATCAACGAGAAAAACGACCTCTGGCCCATCAGGGAGGGCGGCGTGATCCGCATTTGTTCTTACGAAGCCAACGGTCGTGTGGTTGCTGAGGTCCAGGACAACGGTATGGGGATTCCCGAGTCGGTCCGAAACAAGATCTTTGAGCCCTTCTTCAGCACCAAGGAGACGAGTCATGACATGGGACTCGGACTTGCCATTACCTATGGCATTGTGAAAGACTACGGAGGTGATATCCAGGTGCAGAGCCGGGAGGGGGAAGGGACCACCTTCATCTTAAGTTTTCCTGCTGCGGCTTGAAGGTTGCCGAGTGAATGGAGAGGGTATGGAGAGAATTCTTATCATCGATGATGAAAAACCGACGTTGACCATGTTTCGCCTGCTCTTGAGTGCTGATGGCTACACCGTGCTCACGGCGGAAAACGGCAGGGAAGGGCTCGCCGTCTTTGAACGGGAAAAGCCGCCGCTGGTGGTTACCGATATCAAAATGCCGGGGATGGATGGCATCGAGGTGCTGAAGCGGATCAAGCAAATTGACCCCAGGACGGAGGTCATTGTTGTCACCGGCCACGGGGACATGGATCTTGCCATAAAGGCGCTCAACCTGGATGCGACGGATTTCATCAACAAGCCCATTCAGCGCCATGCCCTGGAGCACGCCCTGCGGAGGGCCAAGGAGCGAATCCAACTGGCGGCCACTAGAGAAGGCCAGGTCTCGGTTGCGGCTGGCGAGGGGGCGGCACTCATCCGGTTTCGAGGAAGTATGACCGCGAGTTCCGAACCGGAGCTGCTGAAAGGCTTCGAGGAAGCTATTGCCCTGAGCAGGGATAAGATTGTCCTCCAGTTTGACGAAAATGCTTCCGTCAACGGGGCGGGTATTTCCATTCTGACCCAGATTCTCGTGGATGCTGATAAGAAAGGTTATCACGTGGTCATCGCCGGGCTGCCGGAGCACTTCAAAAAGGTGTTTCGCATTGTGGGCATTGCCAATCTGGTGGAAATCGAGGATGCAGACGGGTTTGTTGCAGGGGAGGAGACAGGATGAATTTTTGTAGGGCAAAAGTGTCCGGCATTATTTGGTTGGGGATGGTCGTGATTCTTGGCCTGATTCTGGCACCGGCGACGGTGCGGGCCGCGGGGCTTCCTCAAAAGGGCGGAACCCTTCCCCCTTTCCAGTTGCCGGCACCGGCTTCTGCCAATGATCAGAAATACCTTGGGGTCGGTAGCCCGACGTTCCAGCTTAAAGACGTCCAGTGCCAGGTGCTCCTCGTCGAAATTCTGGGAGCCTACTGCCCACTGTGCTATCAACAGGCACCCCTCTTCACCAAGCTCTTCGCACGGATCAACAAACGAAATCTGGGTGACAAGGTGAAAATGCTTGGCGTGGCCATCGGCGCGACCCCGATGGAGGTCGAACAGCTGAGGAAGAATGGTTCCTACGAGTTTCCCATCGTGCAGGATGAGTCCTTCGCCGTCCACAAGCTCCTGGGAGAGCCGCGTACCCCGTTCACCATGCTCATCGGCAAGGACGGCAAAGTCCTCTATACCCATCTCGGTGTCATTGAAGACGTCGATGCGTTCTTTCAGGTGATTCAGGATCTGGTGAAATGAGCCATGGCTGAACGCTCTCTCGATCTCGAGACGGCTCTGGAACAGGCCGGAAAGACCCAGGAAGACCTGGACCGGAGGATCTTTTACCTCAAGGCCCTGTTCGAGAGCTCCCGGGAGCTTTCCGGCTTCGTGCAACCGAAGAGGATTCTGGAGACCTTTCTGTTAATGGCCATGGGCCCATTCGGAGTGACTCATGGGGTGGCTGCCTTGTTCAACACCAAAACCGGGGAAGGTCAGGTGACGAGCCGAGGGCTTTCCGGGAGCGAAGTAGAGGAAGTCAGGCGCTGTCTACCTTTCATCAGTTCGAAATATTTTCCTCGGGAGGGAATGCCGACAGGCTCGATGCCCCGGATCGAGTGTTTCAGCAGGGAGAGTCTCTCGGATCACCGTCTCTTTCCATTCGCAACTCGTGTCTTCGTTTTCTGGAGTCTGGTGGAGGACTATTCAGGCTTTCTCGGATTGGGGCAAAAACTCTCCGGACAGCCCTTTGACGAGGGCGATAGAGACCTCCTGCTCAATCTCACCAATGTCTTGACGGGCACCCTTTCCCAGGCCCTTTCCGTACTCAGCATCCAGCAGCTCAATGCGGACCTGCTGAAGAAAAATGCCGAACTGGGGGATGCTCTGGGGGACTTGAAGAAGTCTCGAGTCGAGCTGGACAGGCGGATTTTCTATCTCAAGAGCCTCTCGGACTTGAATGCCGAGCTCAGTCCAATAGTCGACCTGGACGGCCTTCTTCGGACGTTCCTTCTGGCCGTCATGGGGCCACTTGGGGTGAGGCAGGGATTCGTGTTGGTTTTCGAGCGGGAGACGCAGCTGCCGAAGTTGGCTGCCCGTGGTCTGAACATCGAGCCCACCCTTGACGGCGATGCTTGTGAAAAGCTGTTCTACAGGGCTTTTGAGGCCATGCAGACCAAGTCGCTCACGCCTATGAGCGTAAGCCGCCTGGCCGATCTCACTCTTGTCGGGCAGGCAGGAATCGGCATCGATGCAGCCTTTGGTCTATTCTTTCTCATCGACCAGTCTTTCATGGGAGTGGTCGTCCTCGGGCCAACCCATCAGGGTGCTTCGCTGGCGGCGGATGAAGGGGATCTTCTGGCTACCCAGACTTCGAGTCTCATGGTCTTCCTGAAGAACGCCAGAGCTTTTCAAATCATACAGACTCTGAACGAAAACCTTACTGCCCGCAATGAAGAGCTCCGTCGGACCATCGAAGAGCTCAAAGAAGCACAGCTGACCATCACCCTCCTCGAAAAAACGAGAGCACGGATCCGTTCAGTCATCCAGAACGAACTCGAGCGGATCAGTCATGCGAACCCCCTTGATTTTGTTCTGACCCTGGTGATGGCAGCCTGCATCGGCGTGCTTTTCAACTTCTCCAATCCCCAGGGGGTTCCCCTGTTGCAGGAATCGGTTTTGCGGCCGGCTTCGGCTTCGGTTGATGCTCAAGAGGCGAAGAAGATGCTCGATGAGGAAAACGCCGTACTGGTGGATGCCAGGCCCAAGGAACTTTACGACCAGCAACATCTCCGGGGCGCTCTGAATATTCCTCTGGCCCTGTTCGACATCATGCACATGATGAAGCTGGGCAGTCTTGATCCCGAGACACCGGTTATCGTTTATGGCAGGACCATCAGCCGGCTCTACGATGAGGAACTGGCCTACCGGCTCAAACAGCGCGATCATGATCGCGTAGTAGTGCTGCCGGGCGGTCTGGACGCCTGGAAAGCCTACGGGTACCCGGTGCAGTAATGATTCAGGAGAGCCTTTTCAAACGAGCGATTACCAGTCCCTATCTTGCCCTGGCTTTTCGGCTTTACCTCGGTGCCCTTTTCATCTATGCGAGTATGTCCAAGATCACTTACACCGCCGAATTTGCGGAGAACATCGCTTCCTACCAGATACTACCATACTGGGGAGTCAACCTTTTCGCCATCACCATGCCTTGGGCCGAACTCATCTGTGGCACCCTGCTGGTCTTTGGGGTAAGGTCCAAGGCCGCGGTGCTGATGATTGCCGGCATGCTGGTGATGTTTACCGCGGCGATTTTCCTCAGCCTGGTGCGGGGCATTCCCATCGGCTGCGGTTGCTTCCACAGCCTGGAAGAACCCATGACCTGGACTACCCTGCTGCGCGATCTGGTATGGCTGGCTATCGCGAGGCATGTATACCGCTTCGATTCAGTCCTGCAGTTGGAACGTTATTTTCAGCTCAACATCAAGGACGATCCTATTCAGTGATCTAAGGCTGGCCATAGCGAAGCGTGTCGTTCGCTTCGATGCAGCCCTGCAGTGGGAACGTTATCTTCAGCTCAATATCAAGGATGAATGGTCATGCGTTACCCTCTAGTCGTGATTCTCCTGGCGCTCCTTGCCCTCCCCCTTGCCTGCCAGCCGGGCCGGGATCTGGGCGGAAAATACCAGGCCGTCGACCCTCAGCCCGGGGGTACAATCCTGCATCTCGAGCTCAAGAGGGACGGAAAGGGAACATGGAAATCGGGTTATGACGATGTTTCCTTCACCTGGGAAGATCGGGGCGCCGAAGTTTGGCTCCACCTCAAGGTCGGTGGGGTGATTTCTGGCAGGGTCGGAAAGGACGGTTCTCTCTCGATCTCCCTACCCGATACCGGCATCATCCGCTTCGAACGGGTCGGTCCCTGACGAGGGTGATTGCTAAAGTTCCTTATTGCTCCAGGGTTTGCAGGAGTTGTTCCGCGACCGCGAGGACCTTCCTTGCCAGTTCCTCGGAAATACAACCTTTTCTGCATACCAGGGCCAGCTTTTCGCGATCGATCAGAAATGGCCTTTCCCCGGCGCGATGGACCACATCGACTTCGAGGTCCAGGTAGCGGGCGCCATAAGGATAGAGTTCCACGGGCGTGTTGATGTTGTAATAGTGGCCGATGAGCTTGTGGTCTCGGTTGTAATAGGAATGCTTGACATGCCAGGCTCCTTCCCGAATTTCCGTCAGCCCGTAATCTCCTTCCTGGATCGGCACATCCAGCCCGTCGTAACGGCCCTTGGAGAAGGAACGTCGGAAAACCAGCCTGTTTTCCCCGAGGTCAACGAGAGCGCCCTCGCGTGGACGCATGGGTTTGCCGGACGGCCGGATGTGTTCGAGCTTGACCAGTCCCGTCTTTTCTATGGGTAGCAGAATGGCATCCCGGAAAAGTTCTCCCTGAATGGTTTCCCTCCTCTCAGGATGGGTGAGCAGGGCTTGCTCGGCCTGATCGAGAGCGCTGCCGGCAATGATTCGGAAACGGTGGTGCTGCAACAGGGTGGGGGCTATGGTCCCGCGGATCTCATCCAGAGAATGCTTCGCACATCCTGGAAATTCAAGGGACGCCCTGACCCGGTCGCTTTCATCGTCAGTGGGAACCAGTTCCAGTAAAGTGGCATCCAACAGTCGTTCTTGAAGAAAGGTCAGGCATTGCGTCATCTTTTCGGGCGGTCCGGTGAGATCCACCCCCTGGAGGTCGGGGCGGTCCTGGATCAGAATTTCGTACTCGGTATCCGCTTCCTCCATACCGAAGAGCTTGCGGATTTTGCTGGAAGGGTCAGCGATACGGTAGCCCGAGTCCAGCATGAGTCTGGTGAGAGCTGTGGCATAAATACCGCGGATTTTGATGCAGGTGCTCATGGCGGAAACCTTCCCCCAATGGGTCAAATACCAAGCGGACCTAATCCGATCCCGTCAATCCTGAGATGATTCCCTTTCAATAGGGTTTTGGCTCCTAGAATCTTTTCAACCAGCCAGAGATTCGATTGCACATGCCCGGTGACTTTGGGAATGAGATACTCGGTGCGGCCGTCGGCGAGGGCGGCAAAGAGGATGAGTTGATCGGCGAGATAACGATCAGTCGTCGCTCCCGTCTGCAGGTCTTCCAACAAGGCGCCCACCACGAATTCTGCAATGCTCTCGGAACTCCGGCCCCGCATTCCCGCCCGGTCCGCCCCCAGGAGGCAGCCGGTGTCAGTCTCGGCCCAGAGTAGCATGGCCGCTCCTTTTTGAATCGCAGAATCATCCTCGATGGTCTGCACCTGAACCTTTTGCCCACGCTGCTCGAAAACCTTCAGGCAGCGTTCGGCCATTCTGTGGCTTACTCTTTCCCGCTGGAGCAGGGAGGCCAGAGCCACGGCCCGGAGCGCCTTTACGTCGCCTTGTTTAACACGCTCAATGGGTTTGAGGGGTTGTTTCAAAACCTCGACCTTCACGGACAGACGACCGTGCCCCTTTGGTACATAGCCCGGGCGGAGCATATCGAGCTCGATGTCGGCTCCCATGGCGCGAGCTGTGGGTAAAAGCACCTTCTCCAAATGGAAAGCAGTGGGTGCGAAGTCCTGAAAAAGTCCGCCCTGCAGCACAAATCGACTCGGGTGCCGAGCGTACAGAGCCAGGGGCATCACGGTGAGAGCTAACATCGTGGTGGAACCGGCCGTGCCGATGTCCCAGCTGAATTCACCGCCCTCAAGACGATTCCCCGGATAGTAGGCAATGGTGTCAGATCCCACTTCGTCTCCCTGCACAGACCCTCCGGTAAGCACCCGGCAGGCACGCAGAACCTGCACATGTTGTGGCCTGAGCCCGGGTTTTGGTCTCCTGGCACGAATGTGAAACATGTGCAGGGATTGCCTCACCAGGGAGGCCAGCGCCACGGCGTACCGCAAAATGGTCCCGCTTCCTGAGTGGGTGGCACCGTCAATTTCGATCACCCGATCCTCTTGCTGCCTGAATCCCGCCCTCCGCTCTCCTTCGAGCTTATCTTAACAACAAAGACCACTTCCGTCGCCAAAAAAGAAAGCTCTCCAAACTAGATGAAAACCCAGGCTCGTCACGGGAGATCTCACCGAGGAGGCAGTTTCTCCCGGAGAAATTCGCAAAAGGCCTGCTGTTGCGAGCCGAAGTCCAACTCCAGTAGGGCTGCCAGAGTGAAGGCCTGGAACGCGGGAGGAAGCCTCACCATATCTTTTTCCGTCGTGATCAGGAACGGCGACGCACACTCATCCATGGCCTTGAGGAGCATCAAGAGATCGGTCTCCTGGTAATGATGATGGTCCGGGAAGGAAAAGCTGTGGCTAACGACCATGCCTGCCTCTTCCAGGAGATGGAAGAAGCCCTCAGGCCCGGCGATGCCGGCGAAAGCCACAACCTTCCTGCCCCGAAGTGCCTCCATGGGCATCTCCTGGCCGTCAAGCCCGACGCTTAGGCCGCTCAGGCGATGAATACAGGAAAAGACGGGTTTTTCAGGGAACCATCCGGTGATCTTCGTGTGCGCGTTGGCGGTTCGCTCAGGGTCATCAGCCCGGCTGAGCACCACCGCATCAGCCCGGTCGAGGTGTTCCGAGGGTTCCCGCAAGGGGCCAAGCGGCAGCAGGGCGCCGTTTCCAAAGGGTTTGCGAGCATCGAGCATCACCAAATCCAGATTGCGTTCAAGAGCGAGGTGTTGAAAGCCGTCATCGAGAATGAGGATGTTCGCAGCATCCCTTTGGATGGCGAACTTGCCGGCTGTCCAGCGGTCTTTGCCCACCCAGACGGGAACGGGCTTTGCGCGGTGTGCCATGAGCACCGGTTCATCGCCGAAGGCTAATACCCTGGAGCAGCTTGCTCCTGTCAATGGCACTCTCGCAATTGCCGCATCTTTTCTTTTGTACCCGCGACTGAGGATGGCAACCGCCCAGCCAAGGCCGTGCAGGTGTTTGGCCAGCCATAAGGTGAAGGGAGTCTTGCCGGTGCCGCCCACCACCAGGTTTCCCACGCTGATCACAAAGGCCGGGAGTTCGCGGCGGCGTTTTGTGGTCAGCTGTTGGTGGCGGCGGAGACCTATGCCATAGAGCACTGCGCCAAAAGATAGCAGGCAACGCCAGGGCCGGGGCAGGGACAAAGGGGGCGAACCATACCAGAGGTGTTGAAGCCGGAGCGAGAGGCCGTAGCGGCCCCGGTCTCTCACCGTCCGGGCGATCCTGGTGCCAAAGAGCAACCGTCCATCGCCCTCCAGCATTGATCTGGTTGTAGATGCCATCAGCGTTGTCTCCTGTCCCCCCTCAATACCGGGTCACTTTCGGGGAACTTCCAATCGAGCGTTTAATACCCTACTTTTCAAGGCTTTACCAGATAGTCGTAGCTTTGCAGAGGGGGATGACAGGATGGTGAACGGCGCTTATAGTTGAGCCTTATGCGGACACGTGCCGATCTTGAGAACAGGTCCCGTATTTTTCTGCGGGAAGTCCGAGTGATCGAACTTGGCTGGAATGGTGGTGGCAGGGAATCATGGCTCGTTCAGCGCTTATGGCATGGTGCGGTTCATCTAGGCTTTGCCGGGAAACCCTCGAAGAGCTCTACGCTTCCTATAACCGTCGGGAATTTATCCATCCGGATCCCCTGGAGTTCGTGCATCAGTACCCGGACGGTTTGGATCGGGAAGTGGTGGGTGTGGTGGCATCCTCCCTGGCTTATGGGCGGGTTCATCAGATTCTGAAGAGTGTTTCGGGGGTGTTGGAGCGGATGGGGGAGTCTCCTTCGCAGTTCCTCCTGGAGCATTCCATGGGCGGTCTTCAAGAGGTCTTCAAGGGCTTCAGGCACCGTTTCACCGGAGGCGACCAATTGGCCGGCCTGCTCTTTGGCATCAAGCAGGTCATGCGCAGGCATGGATCGCTACAGGCGTGTTTCATTGGGCACTGCAAGCGGGACAGCGAGTCCGTCCTGCCGGCCCTGACGGCTTTTGTCCACGAACTGCAGGCGGGAATTCCCGGTGACACGACCATGCTGCTGCCTGCGCCGCAAAAAGGCAGCGCCTGCAAACGGCTCAACCTGTTTTTGCGATGGATGGTCCGTCAAGACGATGTCGACCCCGGAGGCTGGAGTGGGGTAGATCCCGGTCTGCTGATCGTGCCGCTCGACACCCATATGCACCGCATTGGCCTCGAAGCCGGCCTGACCCGCCGCCGGTCGGCGGATATGCGAACGGCCCTTGAAATCACGCGGGCTTTCAGTAGCATTGTCCCGGAAGATCCCGTGCGCTACGACTTTGCTCTGACGCGCCTGGGAATTCGTGGTATATAAACTCAGTAGAATTGGCAGAGACTGGCTTGCGATGTTTCAATCTTGAGGAGGATGAAGATGGAAGGTTGCGATGTATTGCTTTACACCTTGAGCACCTGCATTCACTGCAAAAACACCAAAGAGTTCTTGACCGGCTGTGGCGTCGAGTACAAATGTATCGATGTGGATAAGTTGGACGGTGAGGAACGGCAGAAGGTCATCGAAGAAGTGAAACAGCACAATCCGCTCTGCTCTTTCCCTACCATCGTGATCGGGGACAAGGTGATTGTCGGCTTCAGGCAGGATGAACTCAAGGAGGTTCTCAAGCTATGAGCCGTATGACGGCTGAACAACTCCATGAGATGCTCAAGAAGGCCCAGGAACCGAAAGGCTTTTTCTTCAACAACGACACGAAAAGAGTGTTCGAACTGCTGGAGGGCCTGCTCGTCAATCGCGAGCGTTACGGCTACATGTGCTGCCCGTGCCGGCTGGCAGCCGAGGACCGCGAATGGGACCGGGACATCACCTGTCCGTGTGTCTACCGGGCGCCGGATGTTGCGGAATACGGCAGCTGCTACTGTGGCCTCTATGTGTCACACGCATGGAACGAAGGCAAGCTGCCGACCGACGTCTATATCCCCGAGCGACGGCCGCTGGAAAAGATGTTCAAACCGGGCTAGCGACCCGGCATAGGGCTTCCTCTGCTGTTCTCAGCGACACTACGGAAGAAAGCGACCTTCGTAGTGTGACTCGAGCTTCAGCCGATTCGTGCGGATGGATGCCAGGGTCGCCACGAAACGCCGCTGGGTCAAAGCCGGCTCCTCCCGATACAAGGCCATCTGGGCTTCACAAAGGTACCACACGCATACGTAGGGCCGAACGGTACGCTTCAAGGAACATCCCGCCGACGTCAGGTAGCGGCAAGGCTCGGCCGCAGCGGACCGAGTCTGCCCGGGCGGCGGGTCTAGGTCCAGGGCCAGGATAGTGAGCAGGTCGGTGTGATTGAAAAAAACCCTGGTTGCCTGACAGCAGAAGTCGGTGCAGGCTGGGCAGGTGATCTCACAATAGCGCTCCATGAGCGGCTCCAGCCAATCGTAAGCAGCACGGAGGGCGCCGGTCGCTTCGTGTACCAGACTCTGGTCGAGGAAATCCATACACATTTTCAAAACGGCAACGTTTTTCTGCCACTGCCGGTCACTCATCGGTAGTCGGTAGAGCGAGGATTCCTCAGTTTTCTCGAGGTGATGGGTGGGTGCTTTTATGATTGATGAGCGAAAGCGTTCTCTCATGGGACTCTGAGCCATCTTCCCTTTTATTTCGTTGCTTCGAATGTGCGATTGCGGATGATCGTATGCAGACTTGCCAGGATCTCATCGCATTCGGCGGTCACCTTCCGCTTCCTGCCCAGAGAAAGTTCGAACGACTTGATGTTGGAATTCTGGCGTGAGAGCTGGACCACCTGCGCGGTAACGGCCTCGAACTCAGCATAGGCCGATGCTGCCATACGGAGCGTGGTCTGGGCAGCACGCGGCACAAGTTGGCCAAGCTGGCTCAAAGAATCCTTCACGATCTGATGAGAGGTGAACATCTCGTTCTCGATGCGATCCATTTCTTGGTCATTTGCGGCCACGATGTGGGGGGCATGCAGGTACTGAATCTTGAAGCCGGCCACGAGGGCGGCGCCAACAATTCTCACAATCTGGAAGTGCTGGGTGCTGGAGGCGTTGTCTTCGGCCAGGTCGATGAGGCTCTTTTCAAAAAGCTCCAGGGCTTTAGTCCCCTGGGTGAAGGAGAGGCCTGCGGCCTTGATGTTGGTGTTCTCCACTGCAAATTCGAGGAGCACTTTGTCGATCTTTTGAAATTGGGTCCAGCAATTGTCGAACTCTTTGAGCAGATTCCTTTCGCTGTCTACATGGTCATGTTCGATCAGGCGACTCAATTCAAGGCGATCACGCTCCACCGTAGCGGCCGCTTCCATTGCCTGCTCGGCGAGGGTCCGAGACAGTTGATCGGTGTCCGCCATGACCGCTCCCTTCTCGATATCGGCTGATTTGAGAAGGTTTATTCTCATTCTGGAAACGGTTTCACTCTTCTTGGCGATTCCGCTGACAACACTCTCCAAATCAGGGCTGGTGCCCTTGTATTTCAGGCCCAAGAAAGCCAGCAGGAAGATCAGGATGAGGCCGCTGAAGAGGGCCAATCTGAGGTCTACTCTTCCAGACATCGCCTTTTTGCTCATTTCGGTAACTCCTGCTTTGGTCCCCGTTCGCCTGGAAAACCGATGAACTATCCAACTTTCCGATAAAACCATAGCATGCCGCATGAGATCAATACAAATGAAGCGCCTGGCCTGGACTTTGTTTTCTGTTTGAAGAGCGCGAAGGACACGAAATGACTATTCCGGGTGTCTTTGAAGTCTTTCGTGTGTCATCGTAGATGAAAACCCGTCAAGATGAGGGCCTCGTAAAGCCAGGCGCAAATCCTTGGCTGGTTAGAGCGCCAGTGGCACCTTTCGCTGGTTCCCAAGCTCCAGCTTGGGCCCCAGCGAGGACTTCTGCCCGGCTGTACCAGTTGTTTGTGGGTAGACGCTTATCGAATTCGCGAGCAAATCAAAGAAGTAGACTTGGAAGGTTAGATTAACTATAAGACAAGGCGGAAATCCTCTTGCTCCTCCAGCGACTGCTTGCTTCGTTCGGGTCGATAATTGCCCCATGAGCATGGGGGGCTGCGCTGAAGGGTGAGAAAGAGGCGCATGGTACCGTGGCCCTGCTATGAGCAGGGGAGTTGGAGCAGTGGATAGCGGAACAACTCCAGGGACTCTGACGTGGGCAATATGAATTGCGGACGATCCAGCAATGTCTAATCAGCACATTCCAGGCGACCACGCCGCGCAGCAGCAAACGAACTCATGGCTTTCACCCACAACGCTTTCCCTTGCCCTGAGTTCCCTTGGCATAGTTTACGGCGATATTGGGACCAGTCCCCTGTACGCCATACGGGAGTGTTTTCACGGTACGCACGCCGTTGCGTTGAGCGAGGGGAACATCTTTGGGGTGCTCTCCCTGGTCTTCTGGTCAATGACCATGGTGGTTTGCGTCAAATACGTGGTGTTTGTCATGCGTGCCGACAATCACTCCATGGGTGGGATTTTTGCGCTGCTGGCCCTGATCCCCTCCGACGGGCGAAGAATATCTCCCAGGCTTCGTTCGGCAGTCGTGATTGCCGGCATCCTTGGGGCGTCGCTGCTCTATGGAGATGGGGTGATCACTCCGGCCATCTCGGTGCTTTCCGCCATCGAAGGGCTGGAGGTGGCTACCGAGGCGGCAAGACCCTTAGTGATCCCACTCACCTGCGGAATCCTACTGTTGCTCTTTCTGGTGCAATATCGCGGAACTGCCGAAATAGGGAGTGTTTTTGGCCCGATCATGATCGTGTGGTTCCTCACCATCGCCATCCTCGGGGGCAGGGCAATTGTCGAAAGACCGGACATCCTTCACGCGCTCAGTCCCGTCTACGCTTACGAGTTTTTTGCGGTTAATCGCTTTCACGGGATGGTGGTTCTGGGTTCGGTTGTACTCTGCATAACGGGTGGTGAGGCACTCTACGCGGATATGGGCCACTTCGGCCGTAACCCCATTCTGCTATCCTGGCTTGGATTAGCTTTCCCTGCGCTCCTGCTGAACTATTTCGGCCAGGGAGCGCTCCTTTTGAGCGATCCCAACTTCGCCTTCAATCCTTTCTATGGACTGGTTCCGCGATCGCTCCTCTACCCGATGGTCTTTCTCTCCACCATCGCCACCATCATTGCCTCCCAGGCCATGATATCAGGGATCTTTTCGCTTACGCAGCAGGCCGTTCAGCTTGGCTTGTGCCCTCGTGTCCGAATCGTCCACACCTCCCGCGAAACCCAGGGGCAGATCTATATCCCCGAAGTGAACTACTTGATGATGGTTGCCTGCATCGGACTCGTCCTGGCGTTCAGGAAATCGAGCGGGCTTGCCGGAGCTTACGGAATTGCCGTCACGGCCGACATGGCATTCACCTCCGTCCTTTATTTTTTTGTGATAACGAGAACTTGGGGATGGTCTCTGGGCAAGGCTGTGCCCTTGTTGGTACTCTTTCTGATCTTCGATCTCTCCTACTTTGGCGCCAATCTGCTGAAAGTGCTCGATGGCGGGTGGGTCACTCTCACCATTGCGGCGATCATTGCCACGGCCATGATTACCTGGAAGGATGGTCGGGCCGAACTGGCCAGGAAGATGCTCGCTTCCCGTTTGCCCGTGGACCTTTTTCTCGACGATGTGGCCAGCCACAAGCCTGCCAGGGTCCGGGGGACGGCGATTTTCATGTCGGTCTCTCCCGTGGGCATTCCCAGCTCTCTGCTGCATCACTATAAGCACAATCAAATGCTCCACGAAAAGGTGGTGCTGCTTTCCATTCGTTCGACCGACGTTCCGGCCCTGCCGGATAAGGAGAAGGTCAAGATCGAAGAGCTAGGAGAGGGTTTTTACCGCATCGTTGCCTTCTACGGGTTTGCGGAGAAACCGAATGTGCCAAAGATCATGCAGCTTGCCTCCTTGCAGGGACTGGTCAGCGATCCCGCTACCACGACCTATTATCTCAGCAGGGAATCATTGCTGACGGGTGGTGATTCTAAAATGATGCGGTGGCGTAAGGTGCTTTTTGTCTACCTGTCGAGGAATGCGGGCACGGCGACAGCCTATTTTGATGTTCCGCCCGATCGGGTGGTCGAGCTCGGGTTGCAGATACAGCTTTAATCGTCTTGCTCTCCCCGGTGAAAGATGCGACAGGTGGCATCCACCACAAAAGACGCCCCTCCATCAGCCGATCGCAACACCACCAAGAGGGGTCCCGCACTTCGGGCATGCTCCATCCTTGAGAGCGCGTCGCTGAATGGAAAATCCGAAACGCTCGATGAGCAACTCCTTGCATTGATGGCAAGTGGTGTTCTCTCCATCATCTCCCGGCACATTACCGGTGTAAACATAATGCAGGCCGGCCTCATAGCCGATCGCTCTCGCCCGGCGCAGGCTTTCCACCGGAGTGGCGGGGCGGTCGGTGAGGAGGTAGGTGGGGTGGAAGCGGCTTATGTGCCACGGGATACCGGGATCCAGACCGGCCAAGAACCCCGCCAGCTGCTGAAGTTCCTCGGAACGGTCATTTAGGCCGGGGATCAGCAGGGTGGTGACTTCGAGCCAAATACCCCGTCGTTTCATGTTTTCGATGGTCTTGAGCACCGGTTTTAGTTGTGCTCCGCAACGCTGGGAGTAGAAGTCGTTGCTGTAGGCTTTGAGGTCGATATTGGCGGCGTCGAGATAAGGGCCGATGGCTTCCAGGGCCTCTTTGGTCATGTACCCGTTGCTGACGAAAACGTTCTTGATGCCCGTCTCATGGGCTTTCTCGGCTACCTCCAGGGCATATTCCATAAAGATCGTGGGTTCGGTATAGGTGTAGGAAATGGTTGCGCAACGGGCCTTTTGAGCGTGAGTCACCACCTCTTCGGGCCGCGTATTGTGTCCCCAGATGGTATGGTTCGCGTCAGCAGCCTGGGAAATATCGGCATTCTGGCAGAAAAGGCAACGGAAGTTGCATCCCACGGTCGCAATGGAATAGCTTCTGGTGCCGGGATGAAAGTGATAGAGGGGCTTCTTTTCAATCGGGTCGACGTGCTGGGCGATGAGTTTGCCGTAGACGAGGGTCAGAAGAGTCCCGTCGCGATTCTCGCGTACCCCGCATTGGCCACGCCGGCCGGGTTCTATCCGGCAGTGTTGAGCACAGAGAAAGCAGGCAACCTTGTTGCCATCGAGTCTTCTGTAGAACATCGCCTCTTTCATGTTTGCTCCTGGGCACTTGAGGGCTTGGGCCAGGGGAAGGTTTCGGGGTGACCCCGAAGGTTCTTTACCGGGGAGCCTGGGCCCTGTTGGGGCTGCCTGAGTTGCGAACGACCGGTGTGGGTCGACGGGTAGGGCGGTTGCGCCGAGGTTTCTCTTTATCCTTCCGCCAGCAAAAACTGCGGAGCTGTGCCGGCCCCGCTCCCGAGGGGGCCTCAAAGAACACCGGGTGCTGGACGGTCCGGAGGGGATAGCGCAGGTCAATGCGCATGCCGATAAAATGCCCGAACGGGAGCCACCGGAGAAACCGGGACTGCTCAAGAAACCGGAGGTAGCGCAGCGCCTTCAGGGGGAAAAGAAGACCCGTCTGCCATCGCACGGGAACCGTTCCGGCCAGGGCTTCTTTGGTCATCAGGGAGAGTTGGTAAACGCTAAAGAAGCGGGCATGGCTATATATGGAAGGTTTCCAGAGTCGTCCCAGGCAGTGTTGCCAGGTGATTACCGAATAACGGTTCATCACCCCCAGGAGAACATGGTAACGAGCCACTCTCAAGGCTTCCTGAAGGGCGCGGTCGGGGTCGTCCACGAACTCCAGGGTGGTGATCAAGGCCACCGTGTCGAAGGCATTGTCTTCATAGGGCAGATCTTCCGCCACCCCGCGGTCGAGCACGACGCGCTCAGGCAGGCGGCGGCGTGCGAAATCCAGCATGTAGGGTGACGGATCCAGGCCGGCGACCTGATGTCCCCCCTGCGCGAACCATTCCAGAAAGTGCCCTGCACCACACCCTACCTCAAGGACGCTCTGAGGCCCAATGGGAGCCCACAGCCGCTGGAGCAAGTCCTTTTCGATAGCAGCCACGGTGTGCCCTGGTTCAGACGTCAACCAGTCATTGTAGTGCAGAGCATCTTCAAACTGGAACACATAACCCACGAGAGCAAACTCCCTGCTGTAGCCGTCAATACTACTGAATTAGGGCCTTCTGGCGGATCGATGGAACGCCAAATCCCCCCCCAACCGCCCTTTGCGAAAGGGGGGGAGCAGTTGCCAAGTCCCCCTTTGGAAAGGGGGATTCAGGGGGATTTTGCCTAGCTCAACCCATTGGTTGACCCCGTACCCATACGCGGTGTTGCGTTAACCGTAGAGCGCGACGCTCAGGATGGCCTGAGAAACCCGCGCGGTGAAGCGGAAGCGGAGGAAACTCAAGTTTCCTTGTCTACTTCCCCTCCTTCCACTCCAGGATAGCGCCCCGTGCCCCCGAAGTCACCATGTGCGCGTATCGTGCCAGGTACCCTTCCTTAATGCGAGGGGCGGGAGCGGTCCACAGGGCGCGGCGCTGTTCAAGCGTAGCCGCATCTACCCGAAGTTCAAGCTTCTTGTTGGGAATGTCAATGGCGATTTCATCCCCTTCTTCCACGAGGGCAATGGGTCCTCCCACTGCAGCCTCCGGCGATACGTGGCCGATGGCGGCACCGTGGGTGCCGCCGCTGAAACGACCGTCGGTGATGAGAGCCACATCCTTGCCCAGCCCCATGCCAACGAGAGCGGCGGTGGGGGTGAGCATCTCCTGCATGCCCGGTCCGCCTTTGGGGCCTTCGTAGCGAATCACTACCACATCGCCGGGATGGATCTGGCGATCGAGAATCGCCGTCGCCGCCTCCGACTCGCTCTCGAATACCCGGGCCCGGCACAGTCGCTGGAGCATCTCGGGAGCCACCGCTGACTGCTTGACCACGGCGCCTTCCGGGGCCAGGTTGCCGTAGAGGATCGCGATCCCTCCCTCTTTGTGGTAAGGCTGATCGAAGGTGCGAATGACGTCGCGATCCAGGACGGGGAAGGCCTTGAGATTGTCGCCTACGGGTTTGCCGGTGACCGTCATGGGGTTCAAGTGGATGAGATTGTGCGTGGCGAGCTCATGCATGATGGCCTGCACTCCTCCTGCCGCATCGAGATCTTCCAGGAAATGGGCGCCCGAGGGACGCAGACTGCACAGATGAGGCGTGCGGGAGCTGATCTTATTGAACGTCTCGAGGTTGAGATCGATTCCCGCCTCATGGGCAATGGCCGGCACATGAAGGACGGTGTTGGTGGAACAGCCGAGGGCCATGTCCACGGAAATGGCGTTTTCGAACGCTTCACGGGTAGCGATATCGCGCGGGCAGAGGTTCTGGTGAATCAGATCGAGGATTCTCATGCCGGCCACCTTGGCCAACCGGATCCGGGCTGCGGTCACGGCGGGAATGGTCCCGTTGCCGGGGAGCCCCATACCGAGCGCTTCGGTCAGGCAATTCATGGAGTTGGCGGTAAACATCCCGGCGCAGGACCCGCATCCGGGACAGGCACAGTCTTCCAGCTCCAATAGCTGATCGGAAGTGATCTGGCCGGTTTTATGGGCTCCCACCGCTTCGAAGACGGAAACCAGGTCGACGGATTTGCCCCCCACGCGCCCCGCAAGCATGGGGCCACCACTTATTACAAGCGCGGGAATGTTCAGCCGCATGGCCGCCATCAGCATGCCCGGGATGATCTTATCGCAGTTGGGAATCAGGACGAGCCCATCGAAGGGGTGGGCCATGGCCATGATCTCGACCGAGTCGGCAATCAGTTCCCGACTTGCCAGGGAGTAACGCATTCCCTGATGATTCATGGCAATACCGTCACACACGCCGATGGTGCTGAATTCGATGGGGGTGCCCCCGGCAATACGGATCCCCGCCTTTACCGCTTCGGTGATCTTGTCGAGATGAATATGCCCCGGAATGATTTCATTGGCGGAATTGGCGACGCCGATCAGCGGTCGATCGAGTTCCGTTTGGGTATATCCCATGGCCTTGAACAGGGATCGGTGCGGAGCCTTTTCAACCCCTTTTTTCATCAAATCACTACGCATGCTGTCCTCCTCGGTCCAAGTGTTTTGGTTCGCACCATTGATGGCATTCAAGGCTGGTCAATAAACCATAAAGCCGCGACCTGTCGTCATCATATGCAGTCAGGAGCCCAGTAGCCTGCCAGCCAACATGGAAGTTACTGTATCCCAGATAAGCTTGGCAAGGACAAAAGGGGTATATTAAGGGATGCTGGCCCCAGCCTCCTGCTGTTGATCAGTGATCGCGTTGCTTGCCCCACCTTTGTCTGGTATACTGGATGCCAGTCCGCTGGAGGTAATGGGAGCAGATGAATACTGGTAATGGGATATCCTCGATTTTTGGGCCGGTGCCTTCGCGCCGTCTGGGGCGGTCGCTGGGGATTGATGTGATTCCTCCCAAGACGTGCAGCTATGATTGCGTCTACTGCGAGTCCGGCCCGACCACGCATCTCACTGTCAAACGGCAGGCTTTCATCGAACCCGAGCGAGTTATCCAGGATTTGCTGGCCTACTTTCAGGAACATCCGGGAGGTGCTGACGTCCTGACCTTTTCCAGTGCCGGCGAGCCGACGCTTTATGAACCATTGGGTGAACTCATCCGGGAAATCAAGCGGCAGTTTCGGTCCCTGCCGCTGGTGGTTCTGACGAATGGCTCGCTGCTCTGGGAGGCGGCGGTGCGCCAGGCGCTGCTGGCTGCCGACCGGGTGGTGCCTTCGTTGGATGCGGTCACCGAGACGGTTTTCCGGAACCTCAACCGACCTCATCCGGGCCTTGACCTCGCGGTCATTTTCGAAGGCCTGAAAGCCTTTCGCCGGGATTACCGGGGCCAGTTCCACCTTGAAGTCATGCTGGTTGCTGGTTTCAACGATGAACCGGATGAGCTGAAGACGATGCGTCCTCTGATCGATCTCCTGAATCCCGACCGAGTGGAGCTCAACACGGTCGTGCGACCTCCGGCCGAACCGGGTTGCAGAGGGCTCTCTTCATCCGCGATGGAAGCTGTGCGAGAGCTCTTTCCCGGCTGATACAACCGAAATCATCGGACGGTTCAAGGGGTTTCGCGGGTTGGAGCGAGATCCGAACATCGGTCAGCGCGTGTTGGAAATGGTGCGGAGACGTCCCTGCACAGTCGAAGAAATGGCCGCTGCGCTCGGTGTAGCCCTGGAGGATTTGCAGCACCCGCTGGCCGATCTTGTGGGTGCGGATCGGATCGTTCGCCAGGTCTTCGACGGTCTCGAATATATCTGCCTGAAGGGCACGCATTTGTCGTAAGGAGCCGTCCAAAAACAACTTGGCCTCATTTTGGCCTTGTTTCAAACCACGAAGTACACGAAGAGCACGAAGGAAGCACTTCGTGTCCTTCGTGCTCTTCGTGGTGAAAGAGAAAGTTCAAGTTCTGTTTTTTGATTTATTTCTTAGCGATTGTTGACATCGCTCTTGGGGGGTGTCTCCGCATTGAGGATGTCAACGGGACGATCGGGCAGGGTGCGCACGATCAGGGTTTCGGCAAAGAGCTCCCGGGCCAGGTTTTGGATTTGGTCGGCGGTTACCGCTTCGATCTGTGAGAGGTATTTGCGGTCGTAGTCCCACCCCATGCCGAGGACTTCATTCAAGGTGGCGCTGCGAGCTTGAGCGTCAAGGGTTTCGAGTCCCAGTTGGTGGGTGATTCTAAGCATCTCCTTGGCGTTTTGGAGTTCTTGGGCCGAAACGGGTTCTTCAGCCAGACGTTTGAGGTTCGAGAGCACGATGCTCTTGCACCTTGTCGAGGTTATTCATGGTGGTCTGGGTGATCACCCCGAAGAATCCGGCCCGTTTTCCGTAAAAGGGAAAAGCACCAACCACATAGACCAGATCTTCCGTGCCTCCCCGCAAGGCTTCAAAGAGGCGCCCACCGGGGTAACCGGTCCCCGACAGCACGGCATCCAAAACGTCCAGAACCGGCCGGTGAGGGTCGTTGAGACTCATGCCGTCAGTGCCGATGAAGAGCCCGCAGCTGGTTTTGTCATTCTTCTTTTCCACGGTGTGATCCGCCTTCAGGGGGCGGGTTTCATCCGGTTGCTCAGGAATTATGGCGAGCGGGATGTTCCAGCCGGCAAGTTTCTTGGACAAGGCGGTAAGCGCTTTCTTCGCGTCGAGATCCCCGTAGATGGCCAGAACCGAATGATGCGGGTTCACCATGCGGCGATAAAAGGCCTGGATCTCTTCCCGCGAGAAGGATTGCACGGACTCCGGAGTCCCCATCCGGTCATTCCGGTAGGATGACTGCTCGAAGTAGTTCTGCTTGAACAGACGCATCACTTCGGTTTGCCAGTTTTCATCGAGCTTCTTCAACGTCAGCAGGGTTTCCTGACGCCGCTTCTCGACCTCTTCCTGGGGAAACTGAGCGTTTTGGAGAAGATCTGCCAGGACGTCCAGGGCTACCTCGAGATCCTCTTTCAGCACTTTGATGGATACATGGTAGGTGTTGCTGTCGGATTTGCTTTCCAGACTCCCGCCAATCCCCTCGATGGCTTGGGCAATCTGGCGTTTGCTCCTGGTCTTTGTTCCTGCGGTCAGGAGGGAGGCGGTAAAGGCGGAAAGCCCCGGTTTCTTGAGATCTTCGAGCAATAAGCCGCCGAGGCCGTAGAGCTGAACGGTCACCAGTGGCAGGGAGGCGTCATGCTTGAGGAACACTTTCAAACCATTTTTCAGGTTATGAGCCTCGACCGAAGAAGCGGTGACAGACTTGGCGGCATCTATCTCCGGGCGAGCCGTCCTGTCTTGGGGAGCCTCCGGCCTGATCACGGCGACATTCATGCGATTCATCACGAGATAGCGCCGCGCCACGTCGCGGATGTCTTCCCGCGAAACCCGCCGAAGGCTTTCAACATAGCTTTCGTCAAAGTAGGGATCACCCGTTTCGCAGTAGGATGATCCCAGCGAAGAGGCGAGGGCGGACACGGTCTCCTTGCCGAAGATGTGCTGAGCGAGGACGAGTTTCTTGGCTTTTTCCAGTTCTTCCGGGCTTACCAGGTCACGCTTGAGGCGATTGATTTCGTCCTCGATGGGATCGAGGATTTGCGGCCAGTGCTTTGGGTCAAGAGTGAGCGAAATGGCGAACTGACCCTGAACAAAAGACGGCGTCCAATTGGAGGCGCTTACGCTCAGAACTCTGTTTTCCTTGCCCTTCAGGCGGTAATGGAGGCGCGACGTCTCACCTTCCCCGAGGAGCAGGGCGAGCACGTCAAGGGCATAAAGGTCCCGGTTGTAAAGAGTGACCGAAGGAAAACCCACGATGGCCTGAGTCAATCGCGCCTGGGGAAGCCCCTTCTCCTCCCACCTCGAGCTGACCTGCTCGGGTTCGGCTGGGACCGTTGAGGGTGCATCGGCCTTGCGCGTGAACTCCCTGGTTTTTTCGGCGATGAAGGGCAGGAGTTCATCCGGCGCCACCCGGCCGGCCACGACGACGACAATGTTTTCAGGCTGGTAGCGTTGCCGGTAGTAATCTTCGACCGCCTCCCGGTCCAGTTTGACGAAAACTTCTTCATAGCCGATTACGGGAATGCGGGCCGGGTTAGTGCGGTAGGCGGTGTTCATGAACAACTTCCAGAGTACGTTGCCGGGGTCGTTCTCGCCCATCTTCATTTCCTGCTGAATAACAGCCTTCTCGCGCATCACCTGCTGGGGGTCCAGCGTACTCTCGCTGACGTAAGAGAGCAGCAGATCCAAGGCGTCCTTCCAGTGTTCGGTGGTCGTCGTGATGTAGTATTTGGTACGGTCAAAGGAAGTCGAGGCATTGGTCACGCCGCCGAGGCGCTCGAGCCGCGCCTTGGCTTCCGTCTCGGTAAACGAACGGGTGGAGCCGCCGGAGAGGACATGTTCCAGATAATGGGAAATTCCTGAAGTCTGATATTTGCCTTCGTAGATGGAGCCGGCGCGGACAAACACCTGAGCGGAAAGGGCGTCACTCTCCGTTTGTGAGCGGAGGAGAACGGTCAACCCATTTTTCAGAACCACGAAGCAATCTCCGGGCTTGGACGCGAGAGTTCGCTGAACCATTTCTCGGGTTGCCGGAGTGAGCGATGGAGACTGTCCGGGTGCGTCAAAGGCTTCGGTAAGATCTGCCGGAGCGCAGCAAAGGAAAACCCAGAAAACGGCGAGGGATATTCTTTTTAGCATCGAGACTTCCCCTGTCAACCGGTATTCAATTGGTGCTGGGATTGAGGAGAACGTCAGGATGCACCCCGTAATTGTAGCTCCGCATGCGGAAATAATTTTCGAGGAGGCCGATGCGTCGATCCACGTAATCGTAAATCTTCAGTCGCCGTTCTCCTCCGGCACCGTTCTGCTGCAGGTCCTTTAGAGCATTGGTCACGGGTTGGTTGAAATAGAGAGGGACGGCAAGAAACAGAACCTTCGCACCCAGGTTGCGAAAACACTGCGAGAGGGTCTCAGGGCTGAGCAGAACGGCCACGGCTCCGGAGGGCAAGGAGGAATCCGGGCAGGGGGGGTGGTTTTCTGGGGCTTCTTTCATGGGTGTTTCGGCCTCAGCCAGTTCCGGACCGTAGGTCATGGTAGAGATGTTCCTTTTTGACAGTTCGGCTTCGAGGGCGCGATGCTGTTCTTCCCCCCCACACAGAACGAGGAGTGGTTGGGGTTCCTGGGCCAGTTCCTCCGCGATGTCGTCGGCGATGATGTTGGTGCGGTTCTCGTCACGCATGAGCGCTTCCAGCATGGGGACATAGTCGGAGCGAGAGGCGTAGGGGAATTCAAAGCCTGTTGAGCGGGCCACCACATGCGCATGAATGATCCCGCGCCCTTCCCTGGCATCCTTTTCATCAATGCCGTAAACCATTTCACCAATATAGTAGTAAACCAGCTTGGACAGGCGGTCCCGGCGCTGGGCCGTGTTGGAAAGCCCGAGCATATAGCGGCAGTCGAAATTGGGAATAAGATGGGTCAGGACTTTGGAGGGGCAGCGCTGACATTCGTCCATGATGAGGTAACCGATGCGGTCCCAAATCTTCCGCCAGTAGCGCATCACTTCGCCGGTATGGCCAATGGTGATGAAATCTCCCTGCTTGTGCACGCCTTCCGCAAACAGACCCACTTCAGAACGGGGAATCTGAAGAAAATTCTCAATCTTGGTCAACCAGCCTTCCAGGAGATCCAGTTTGGGAATCAGCACCAAAGTGGGCTGGCGGCGTTGAGCAATGGAATAGAGGGCAATGACGGTCTTCCCGCTCTTGTGCCCGCCCACGAGGGTGGCAAAATCGCGATCGAGAACGGCTTCGGCAGCGTCCTGCTGATAGCCTTTCAGCTCCCCGTGGAATTCCACCGGGACTGGCTCCATCATGCGACGGCGATCCGCCAGACGATAGGGTTGTTGGAATTTCTTGCACAGATCCAGCAACTGTTCCAGGAAGCCTCTGGGCAGAAGATAACTGTGACCCTTCTGGCGCAGGCAACTGATCTGGGGAGGAATGTTCCCGATCCATTCGCCCCGGTTGTGCCGCAGCTCGTAATCGGGATTGGTGAATACCAGTCGTTCGTGAATTTTGCGGTCCAACAGAGGAGATAATCCATCAGAGGGAATCTTGACACATTCCGCCAGTAAAATGTTCAATGTCTTAACGAACATCCGCAGTTACCTTTCCGTGGGTAGACGATGCCACCACAAAAGCGGGCAGCGCTCTCTTGACAGTCCTGATCACTGAGCTGTGTGACTGAGGCGGCACTCTAGGTTTCTCTTATCCAGGCAACTAGACGCCCTCGACGGCGGGTGCCCGCATGCAACCCTGGACTGATTGCATATTAACCCGCTTCCCCGAACGAGTAAAGCGCTTAGCGTTCTCAGCACTTCCTTTGTTGAGTCGCTCCATGCAGCCGACAAGGAGCGACGGAGTGGCCGAGCGTGAATCAATACGGCAAATTGCCCATTGCCATTGAACAATGATTTGACAGGGTCCTGCTAATTCACTACCTTTCCCTTTGGATTCAGGGAAAGGTTTATAACATAACCGATATTGACCGGAAGCATCAAACGCCGCATTGGAGATACGAACGTGAGCAGCTC
Organism: uncultured delta proteobacterium; assembly: GCA_963783775.1. Taxonomy (GTDB): domain Bacteria; phylum Desulfobacterota; class Syntrophobacteria; order Syntrophobacterales; family Syntrophobacteraceae; genus JADGQM01. The sequence continues at coordinate 383,679 of CAWAOR010000005.1, forward strand.
ACATAACATTCTTCAACACCTTGGTCAATTAGCCAGAGAGTATGATCGAAAATCACGCGAGTTGGAGGAGTATGCTCAGAGTGCCTCGCCCGAAGCGCTGAAGACGCAGGTGAAGGTGCTGGGAGAACGCACCACGGATCGGTTCCGGGCCGCGCAGCAGGCTCTTCTTGCGATGCTGGCCGAAAGCGAAAGCACCGACGAGCATCCACCCATCGATGCCCTGATGGCGCTCAGCAGCTGCTTTGACGAAATGCGTATCCTGCTCCAGCTGATGCTGGAGCGCATCCCGCCGGTTTGAGCCTTCCTCAGGACTAATCGAGCCGCTCCCCCTTTTTTACCAGAAGGAAGAGCCGGCCGGGATACTTCATGTGTCCGGCAGTCTCTTCGGCTTGCTGGCCGGTGCCAAAAAAGAGATCGACTCTCCCTGGCCCTTTGATAGCGCCGCCCGCGTCCTGGTTCAGGACCCACCGGTACAAAGGAGCCAGGCCCAGCACCCGGCCGTCCTCATCCAGCCGGGGTTGTTGGGTCTCCAGATAGGCCAGAGCCCCGCGCGGGAAGTAGCGGGGGTCGGTGGCAACGGAGCGACCGGCGGTCAACGGCAGGTTGAGGCTTCCCAAGGGACCCTCCTTAACCCATCGGAAAAACACATAACTCTCGTTTTGCCACAACACTTCGTCGCGCGTTTCGGGATGATTGTGCAGATAGGTTCGAAGCGCCTGCAGGGACATTGCCTCAGCCGAGAGAGCCCCTTTATCGATGAGGACCTTGCCGATGCTCCGATACGGCCGTCCGTTGGCGCCGGCATACCCAATCCGCTGGAAACGTTCAGCCGACAGCTTGATTATTCCCGAACCCTGCACGTGAAGGAAAAAGGCCTCCACCGGATCCTTCAGCCAAACCAGCTGGCAGCCGTGGCGGCCGAGCTTGCCCCCGCCATCAATCTCCGCTCTGGTGTAATAGGGCAGCACCTGCTGGTTCTGAACGCGCCCCACCAGACGCTCGGTGGTAAAGCGGAGAGGATCGAAGGCGGCCAGCTCAACGGTCACAAGGTCAGGAGGCAGGCCGTAGAGAGGGGTGGCAAACTCTGTGTCCGGTTGCAGTCTGCCTTCAACAATCGGTTCATAGTATCCCGTCACCAGCGAAGACGGCGGGTCTTTAGCAGCATGAACCCAGTAAACATCGAACTCCTGGGCCACCGCCTCAGGGTTCAACCGCTCTTCCTCCAGGAGTTTGAGAAAATGCACCAGGGTGGCCTTCAGGATTTTGGGCGACAGTTCGAGGTCGCTCTGGAGGGACTTCTGGTTTTCGGGACTGCGTTCGAGAAAGATGAGGCTGGTCTGAATGGCCTTCTTAAGGGAGTCCGAATCCAGATCGTCGGCAAAGATCGGCAGGCGGTCCCTCGGAACGCGTTCGAAGACGGCGTCTTTGGAGGGTTCTTGGGGGGGCGGCGAGCAGGCTCCCAAAATCATCGCCGCAGCGACCCCCAAGATCAAGATGATGACAGGACATGAATGCCCGCGGTTCAGGTGCCCATTTCCCAAGAATGTAAATACTTCTCCTGCTCCTCTGTGAGCTCATCGATCCGGATCTTCATGGTCGCCAGTTTCAGGCGCGCGATTTCCTGATCGATGAGAGTGGGGACTCGATAGACCTGCTTCTTGAGATTCGTCGCATGCCCGACCAGGTATTCGGTGCACAGGGCCTGGTTGGCGAAGCTCATGTCCATGACACTGGAGGGATGGCCTTCCGCTGCCGCCAGGTTGATGAGGCGCCCTTCGCCGAGCACATAGAGACGGCGTCCATCGCCCACGGTGAATTCTTCGACGAAGTCCCGGATATCACGCCGCGCGGTTGCCGTTGCCGCCAGGGCTTCGAGGTCGATTTCGACATTGAAGTGTCCCGAGTTGCAGACAATGGCTCCATCCTTCATGACGGCGAAGTGCTCCCCGCGGAGCACGTGGATATCGCCCGTCAGGGTACAGAAGAAATCGCCCACGGGTGCTGCTTCGGCCATGGGCATCACCTGATAGCCGTCCATTACCGCTTCCAGAGCGCGCAGAGGATCGATTTCCGTGACGATCACGCGCGCGCCCATGCCGGCGGCACGCATGGCAACCCCGCGTCCACACCAGCCATAGCCGCTCACGACGAAGTTCGAACCCGCCAGGAGGCGATTGGTGGCGCGAATAATACCATCGACGGTGCTCTGCCCGGTCCCGTAGCGATTGTCAAAGAGGTGTTTGGTGTCCGCATCGTTAACGGCGACGATGGGGTACTGGAGAATGCCCTTTTCGGCCATGCTGCGAAGTCTTATGACCCCGGTGGTGGTTTCCTCGGTTCCCCCCAGGATCCCCGGGAGGAGCTCTTTTCGTTCGGAGTGGATGGTGGTCACCAGATCGGCTCCATCATCCATGGTTACCTGCGGGGAAGCAGCCAGAGCAGCGTGGATGTGACGATAATAGGTATCCTTGTCCTCGCCTTTGATGGCAAAAACCGGGATTTCGTCGTGCACCACCAGGGATGCCGCGACATCGTCCTGTGTGCTCAACGGATTGGAGGCGCAAACCCACACCTCAGCCCCGCCGACCTTGAGGGTTTGGGCCAGGGTGGCGGTTTCCGTGGTGACATGGAGGCAGGCCGCCACCCTTATGCCACGCAGCGGTTTTTCCGCCGCGAAGCGCTCTTTTATGGAGCGCAACACCGGCATGGACTGTGCCGCCCATTCGATCCTCAGCCGGCCCTTGGCCGCGAGTTCCTTATCCTTTACATCAAAATCCATATCATCTCCCTTTTACAGACCGGCTTTTTCCCGCAAGGTATCGACCATGTCGGTTTTTTCCCAGGTAAAATCGGGATCACTCCGACCAAAATGGCCGTGACAGGCGGTTTTCCGATAGATCGGGCGCAGCAGTCGAAGATGCCGGATCATGTTCGCCGGCTTGAAGCTGAAGCTCTCCCGGATGATTTCAGCAATGCGATCAGGGGAGATCTTGCCGGTGCCGAAGGTATCCACCATCAGGGATACAGGCTCGGCGACGCCGATGGTATAGGCGACCTGCACTTCCACCTTATCGGCCAGACCGGCGGCCACGATGTTCTTGGCCACATAGCGGCACATATAAGATGCCGTACGGTCGACCTTGGACGGGTCCTTTCCCGAAAAGGCCCCGCCGCCATGGCTTCCCTGACCGCCATAGGTGTCGGCAATGATTTTCCTTCCCGTCATGCCACAGTCGGCCAGAGGACCGCCAACGACAAAGCGGCCGGTGGAATTGATGAAAAACTTGGTGTTCGCGTCCATCAGTTCGAGGGGGATCGCTTTGCGGATCACTTCCTCGATGATCACCTCTCTAATCTTTTCATAAGAAACGTTAGGAGTGTGTTGGGCGGCTACGACCACGGTGTCGATCCGTTTTGGCTTATGATCGTCATATTCCACGGTCACCTGACTCTTACCGTCCGGGCGCAGAAAATCGACAATACCGTTCTTTCTCACTTCCGCCAGTCGACGGGAGATGCGGTGGGCGTAATAGATGGGCATGGGCATCAAGACCGGCGTTTCGTCGCAGGCAAAGCCGAACATCAGCCCCTGATCGCCGGCGCCCTGTTCCTCGAACATGCCTTCACCGGGGTTGACCCCGACGGCAATGTCCGGAGACTGTTTGTCGATGCTGGTGATGACGGCACAGGTTTCCCAGTCAAAGCCCATGGAGGAATCGTTGTAGCCGATTTCTCTAATGATTTCTCGAACAAGTGTCGGAATGTCCACATAACCCGAGGTGGTGATTTCCCCGGCACAAAAGACCAGGCCGGTGGTGACCAGGGTCTCCGCCGCGACGCGGCACGCCTTGTCTTCGGCTATGATGGCATCGAGGATGCCGTCAGAGATCTGATCGGCGATTTTGTCGGGATGGCCTTCGGCGACGGACTCCGATGTAAACAGATAGTTGCTCATTGACATGGTAGAACTTCCTCCTTCGGATGACAAAATGTGGTGCCTGTCCGGCTCAATTCAACAACCCTTTCCTAAGTCTACAACGAAAAATCCACAGGCCTTGAGGGCATCCCCCCAGAATAAGTTTCTTTTACCAGGAAGAACACGAAGTGTTTTCTTCGTGTCCTTCGTGCTCTTCGTGGTGAAAGATGGTGGTTTAATTTTGGACAATCCCTAACCTGACTGTGCGAGTGTAGAGCGTTCATGGGCTAGGCGGGGGAGACCCTTCGACGGCGTACGGGACAGGCTTTCAGTCCGGATGGCGACGGGTTGCTTCTCCCTCATGGCTATCCCTCAGCTGGGTCCGGCCGATTGCCGGAGTCGAGAAGGACAATCCTGGGCTGATGCTTTGCGATCTCCGGTTCTTCATAATGCCCGTAAGAAGCGATGATGATGAGATCCCCTTTCATTCCCTTGCGGGCGGCGGCGCCGTTGAGACAGATCACGCCACTTCCGGGAGGCCCGGCAATGGCATAGGTATCGAAACGCTCGCCGTTGGAGACGTTGTAGATCTTGATCTGTTCATACGGAAGAATATCCGCGAATCGTAAAAGGTCTCCATCAACCGTAAGACTCCCTTCGTAGTGAAGATTGGAATCGGTGATGGTGGCCCGGTGAATTTTGGATTTGAGCAGGATACGCTGCATGGCTTTCTCCTGAATAGGCAAGTGAGTGTTCATGAAGTCCTGGCTTAGGTTGAAGGCTTGAGAATAGCATTGTCGATGAGACGGGCGACTCCCACGTGCACGGCGAGCGCGAGCAGGGTTGGACCGTTGATCCGGGTTTCCTCCTGCAGGGTCACGGGGTTGCAGAGTTGGGCGTAATCAATGCGCACGTCCCCGCCTTCAGCCAAAACTTCACGCACTTTCTTCAGGATGGTTGCTCCTGCCTTTTCTCCTCCGTTAACGAGAGCCTGAGCTTCCTTCAGCGAGCGATTCAGACGCACGGCCTTCTGCCGCTGTTCGGGTGTCAGATAGGCATTGCGGCTGCTCATCGCCACCCCATCAGCTTCGCGCACGGTGGGATGGCCGCTGATGGTTATGTCCATATTCAAGTCCTGAACCATTCTGCGGATTGTTACCAGTTGCTGGTAATCCTTTTCACCAAAGACCGCCACATGGGGTTTCACCATGTGGAACAGCTTGGCGACAACCGTTGCCACGCCGCGAAAAAAGGTAGGACGGCTGCGCCCGCACAAGGGCGCACTGACGTCGGTGACCGTCACGTAAGTTTGATAGCCCTCGGGATAAATCTCCGCAACCTGAGGGACAAAGGCGATATCCGCCCCGGTGGTGGTGGCCATGCGGATATCCCGCTCGAGGTCTCGAGGATATCGCTCAAAATCTTCCCCCGGCCCGAATTGAGCCGGGTTGACAAAAACACTGATGACCAGAACGTCACTGAGGGGGCGAACGGATCGCATGAGTTCGAGATGACCTTCGTGCAGATAACCCATGGTCGGCACCAGCGCAATCCGCTTGCCATCGCAACGCCAGCTTTCGGCCGCTTGCTGCATCTCGGTAATGCTCTCGATGATGCGCATGCTCTCTCCTTTTCTCCTGCTGCTCGAAATGGCAAAAAGCCTTCGAGACCCTGGTCCGGAAGGCTCCTCAATAAAATAAAAATTGAGTCCAAAACCTCTCACCTGATCCAGTCTGTTCTGTCCTGGTCCTGGAAGAATCCAGGCAAAACCCTGGGCCGCAAATTGTGCTGTTCAGTATCAAGTAGCCTATCCTTTGTCAAGGGATAAGTCCGAAAAAGGCCTTGACGAGCTTTCGCCAGGTATAGCATAAGTACATGCTTCGCCAGGGCCGGTTTTTCTCATACTGTTTGGCAAAGCCTGAGGCGGAGGCAGATTGAATCGGAGCTAGGTATTCAGGGCCATGAGGTTTATTGATCTGGTTTCCCAACAGCAGCGCATTCGCGACAAGATCGAGAAGAACATAAGGGGTGTTCTCGACCACGGGCAATATGTCATGGGACCGGAAGTCAAGGCTCTGGAAGAGGTCCTTGCCGCCTATGTGGGCGTGAAGCATGCCATTGCCTGCAGTTCCGGCACCGATGCTCTTCTCATCGCCCTCATGGCCCACGGGGTGGGTCCCGGTGATGCCATTTTCACCACCCCGTTCACCTTCATAGCCACCGCCGAGGTGATCAGCCTGCTCGGCGCCGTGCCCGTATTTGTGGATATCGACCCGGAGACCTACAACATTTCCCCGCAAGATCTGGAAAAGGCAGTCCTGGCGGTCAAGCAGAATGATTCCTCTATTTACCCTCTGCCACGCTCCCATGGACCGGCCGGGAAGGCCACCCCCTCCCTCCACGCGCGGGGCATTGTGGCGGTGGATCTTTACGGTTTGCCGGCTGACTACGATCGCATCAACGCCGTTGCGAAAAAGCACGGACTGTTCGTGGTGGAAGATGGGGCACAGTCCTTTGGCGGCACAAGGGGAGGAAGAAAGGTGGGGTCCCTGGCCCCAATCGGTTGCACCTCCTTCTTTCCGGCAAAACCTCTGGGGTGCTACGGGGACGGAGGGATGTGCTTTACGGACGATGACATTCTTGCCGGTCTCTTGAGATCCATCAGCCTGCATGGCCAGGGTCAGGACCGCTATGAAAACCTTCGCATCGGAGTGAACGGGCGGCTGGATACTATGCAGGCGGCCATATTGCTGGCCAAATACGAGATCTTTCCGGAAGAGGTGGAACTGCGTCAAGGGGTCGCCCAAGTCTATACGGACTTGCTTGCTGCCGACGCATCCCTGGTTGCGCCGTATCTGCCCGCCGGGTGCCAATCGGTTTGGGCTCAGTACACGGTTCGAGGCCGCGACAGTGCGCACCGCTCAGAGGTGCAGAGCCGCTTGAAAAAGGCCGATATCCCCACTGCCGTCTATTACCCCATACCCCTGCACCTTCAACCTGCCTTTGGGATGCTGGGCTATGAGGCCGGGGACCTGCCGGTGAGTGAAGATTATGCCAGGCGCGTCTTTAGCCTGCCCATGCATCCTTACTTGAAGCTTGAGGATTTGCAGAACATTGTGCACCATCTCATGGATTCTTAAGGAGTTTTTATGCAAACACCCACTGCAGGACAGCCGGGCTCGGAAGAGACGAAACCCTCGCTGGCTGATGGAAAAGTCTCGGTTTGTCCGGCGGGAGAGGTCTTCCCGCTGCCCAATGATGACGATTATACGATGGAATTTGAGAAGCTCCAGAAGGTGGTTCGGGAGCAGCGGGACCTGGGGCGGGAGATTGTCGTCGTCGTAGGACTGGGTTTTGTCGGGGCGGTCATGGCGGCTGTAGTCGCCGATGCCACGGATAAGGCGACCGGTAAGCCAACCAAGTTCGTGATCGGAATGCAGCGTCCGTCAACGCGGTCGTTTTGGAAGATTCCTTATATCAACCGGGGAGTTCCGCCCGTTGAATCCGAAGATCTCCAGGTGCAGACCCTGATCGAGAACTGTGTCAACGAGAAGAAGACCCTGATGGCCACCTACACCTATGATGCGCTGTGCTTGGCGGATGTGGTGGTGATTGACGTGCAGTGCGACTACAACAAGGCTTCCCTGGGGGATGTGGCCACGGGGAGCGCGGAAATAGGGGCTCTCGAAGAGAGCCTCCGGATCATCGGTGAGAAAATCAGGCCGGAATGCCTCGTCCTCATTGAAACCACGGTTCCTCCGGGCACGACGGAATATATCGCCTACCCGATTATCAAGAAAGCCTTTGTCAAGCGGGGTTATGAAGATCGGGAACCGCTCCTGTCGCATTCCTTCGAACGGGTTATGCCGGGTCGGGACTATGTGAGCTCCATTCGCGATTTTTGGAGGGTTTGCAGCGGCATCAACGCGGAAGCACGGGAGAGGGTGGAGCGGTTTCTTACGGATGTTCTGAACACTGAAGAATACCCTCTTACGGTGCTGGACCGTCCGATGGAGAGTGAGACCTGCAAGATCGTGGAGAATTCCTACCGTGCCGCGATCCTGGCCTTCCTGCACGAATGGAGCGTCTTTGCGGAACGCAACGGGGTGGATATCATCAAGGTGATCGAAGCCATCAAAGTCCGGCCGACGCACTCCAATATCATGTTTCCCGGCCCCGGCATTGGGGGCTACTGTCTCCCCAAGGATGGCGGACTGGGCGTCTGGGCCTACAAGACGCTCATGGGTTTTGAAGATGACATTTTCCACGTCACTCCCAAGGCCATCGATATCAACGATACCCGCGCCCTCCACGCCACACGCCTGGTGCGAGACGCCCTGCGCAATATGGGCAAAATCGTGGCGGCCTCCAAAATTGCGCTCCTCGGGGCCTCCTATCGGGAAGACGTTGGCGACACGCGCTACAGCGGTTCGGAATTGATCGTGCGCAAGCTCACCGAAATGGGAAGTGATGTGGTGGTGCATGACCCCTACGTCAGCCATTGGTGGGAACTGGAAAAGCAGGACACCTACCCGGCGCCGGGCCATTCCCGGGCGCGCTTTTTCCGGAATCAGGACCGGCTGGTCGATTCTCGCGTTCTCAAAGACCTGCGGGAGACCCTCAAGGGCGCCGATGCCCTGGTCCTGGCCGTTCGCCATCAGGCCTATCGATCTCTGGTGCCCGATGAGGTGGTGGCCATGGCCGGCAAGCCCATGGCTGTTGTCGACTGTTTCGGCATGTTGAACGACCAGGCGATTCGCCGCTATTTCGAACTGGGTTGTGAAGTGAAGGGGCTTGGGCGCGGCCACGTGAAACGGATCAAGGATGAAGTGAGGCAAAAAGAGCTCTCATGAGCAAGCTCTCCGTTTATGTCATTGCCTACAATGAGGCGGAAAAACTAGTGCCGGCCCTGAGGAGTGTCCTCTGGGCCGACGAAATCGTGGTTGCGGACTCCTTCAGCACCGACGGGACGGCGGAAATAGCCGCCTCCATGGGGGCGAGGGTGATTCAGGTCCCCTTTCATGGTTTCGGGGACCTGCGCAACCAGGCCGTCGCGGCTTGCACTCACCCCTGGATCCTCAGCCTGGATGCGGATGAGCGGTGCACCCCGGAAGTGCGTGATGAAGTGCTTGCCATAATTCAAGGGGCGGCCCCGCACGACGTCTACTACATTCCCCGCAAGAATTTCCTCATGGGCAAATGGATCAAGCATTCCGGCTTTTACCCGGACTATCGTCAACCCCAGCTTTTTGTGAAGGGCACGCTGGAGTATCTGGCAGACCCGGTGCATGAGGGGTTTATTACACGGACATCCAAGCCGGCTGGGTATCTGCGCCACGCCATCTGGCAGATACCCTACCAGAATCTCGAGGAAATCCAACGCAAGAGCACCCGGTATTCAACCCTCAGTGCCATGAAGATGGCTGAAGCGGGTAAGCGGGCCGGGATGGCGCAGGCCCTCTCGCATGGGCTCTGGGCCTTCATCCACCACTATGTCCTCAAGCTGGGATTTCTGGACGGGTGGGCTGGGTTTGTGATCGCTTTCGGCAATCTGGAAGGCACTTTCTACAAATACGCCAAGCTCCACGAAATGAAAGCTTCCTGGACTCCTCCCGAAACGCCCCCGCTCAAACGGGAATGATCATGTTCCTTCCTCAATGGTAGTGGAAATGCTTGAGGGCGGTCACGATCCGCTGAGCCGCCTGCCCGTCGCCGTAAGGGTTATGAGCCTTGCTCATGCTCTGGTACTCGCGGGGATCAGTCAAAAGCAATTCCGTGGTCGACACAATCTTTTTGAAGTTGGTTCCAACCAGCCTCACCGTGCCTGCCGCGACCGCTTCCGGTCGCTCAGTCACCTCGCGCATCACCAACACCGGCTTCCCCAACGAAGGCGCCTCTTCCTGGATCCCTCCCGAGTCGGTGATGATCAGATAAGAGCGGTTCATGAGATAGACGAAAGGCAGATAGTCGAGGGGCTCAATCAGATGGATGTTGGCAAGGGCATGTGATCCGAGAGTCTGCCTCACGGGACCCTGGACATTGGGGTTGAGATGAACGGGATAGAGGATTTCTGCATCCGGATGTTGTTCGGCGATGGCCGCCAGGGCCCGGCAAATGTTTCTGAAACCTTCGCCGAAATTCTCGCGGCGATGGCCGGTTACGAGGATGAGCCTTTTGTCCGGATCGAGAAAGGAGAAACGACTGGCAAGGCTCTGTTTTAGGGCAGGGTTATGCTCGATTCTGGAAACAATGGAGAGCAGCGCATCGATGACGGTGTTGCCCGTCACCACGATGTTGTGTTCGTGGATCCCTTCCCGCAGGAGGTTCTCACGGGCAGCGGGAGTGGGGGCGAAGTGGAGGTCGGCGAGCACTCCTGTCACCGTCCGATTGATTTCCTCGGGAAAAGGCGCCCGTTTGTTGTGGGTACGAAGGCCTGCCTCCACATGGCCTACCTTGATCCCGCAGTAGAAGGATGCGAGGGATGCGGCCATGGTGGTGGTGGTGTCACCGTGCACCAGAACCATGTCGGGTCGCACTTCTTCCAGCACCGGTTTCAATTTTTGAAGCACATTGCAGGTAACCTCGAAGAGATCCTGGCCGGCGTTCATGACATCGAGGTCATAATCGGGCCTCATGTCAAAAAGACCCAACACCTGGTCGAGCATTTCCCGGTGCTGAGCCGTAACGCACAGCAGGTGCTTGAAGCTCCTCGGGTGTCTTTGAAGGGCCTTCACCACAGGGGCCATCTTGACCGCTTCAGGGCGGGTACCAAAGACGGACAGGATCTTACGCATGATCGTTTCAGGACTCCGTAAACCGGGTATCTTGCGAGCGCGACAGTGGTCTGAAAGACGTTTGGTTCAGCCTCGGAGCTTGTCCTATGAACACTCCGTCCTGCTCTTGCTCCTGAGTCTCTTGAGATACTGGAAGAAAATGGATGCAACAAGGGCAGTTACCAAGGCAATACCGCATATGGCGGCAAATATAGCAACGACGTTGATAGCTCTCCTACTTCTATGGGAAGGATCGTCATAAATGGTTACGGATCGTCTAGCCTGTAATATGCTGTATTCAGATGATAAGTCGTTGGCGAGGGAGGCCAAAGTGCTAAATGAGGTACTGACCGACCGGATTGAGGAATTTGTGTCAAGCAAACTTTGCGTGGAAGGTATCTTAATATCAGAAGGCAATCTGCCAAGCCTATCCTCAATTACCGACGCTTCCCATTCGGAATATGCGGCGTTGGTGCGAAGCTCGAGCGATTTATTAAAAAGAATGGATATTGTGCTACTTTCTTTAGAGGCGGCTGAAGGGGTTTTGAGACCCATTCCAGCGGCAGAGCTAACTGTATTACTGTTAAAAGCTAGTATCAGTAATTCGTCAATGGCTTCACTTTGCTTCTTGTCAAGAGATGCCTTCATTCTTAGGTCTATAGCTTTCTGTTTATATTGATCAAGCATCTTTTCTCTATCACGTGAGATATAACTGTAGAAAAGCTGTTCATCTAGAGGATCTAGTTCTAATAAAGAGAATAAATAAAGTCTATTTTTGATGTCAGCGAAAGACAAGCTGTTCTTTGAACTGATAAACCAGGACGCATGTTCCATCTTCTTATCCAGGTAACGGAATAATGACCGCGTATTGAATTTGAGAATGGTAATAATGTCAAGAGAATCGTATTTCCCTTCGAAATCTACGGGGAGCAATATGGAATTGGCATAATTTTCCTGATAAAATGATTGGAGATGATGGCGAAAATTGTCAATGACTGCATCGAGGATCGCTTCTCGTTCTTGGTCGGAAAATATCTCGGCACCTTTTGTTGTTAGAGCGATCCTATAAAGATTGGCGGGAAAAACGTATCCTTTCTCCTCGGCTTTCTTTTCTTTGACATCGGGAGGAAGAATCGACTGAACGGTCACATATGTCCTGAGGTCCGTGATGTTGCCTGGCGATGGATCGAGCGATGCGAGGGATTCGGCGAGGATTTTTGAGGAAATAAGGTCATCCTTGCTGAAAGGTGATCCGTCCGGGTACTGTCTCTTGTCGATGCCGGAAAATGTGAGACTTACGCCGCATGTGCTTTCGTAATTCAGGGGGTAACGCACCAGGAGGAACACAAGGCTCGCAATAGCGACCAGAAGAACAAAGGCGATTATAAATACTCCGGATTTCTTGATGTCCAAAAGCAAATCCGAAAGGCAGATCTCGCTGGTCGGGTCACCTCTGAACTCATTGTTATGTGCATCCATGGATAAATCACTCCCCGTGTGTGTTAAGACACAAAATCAATAAGAATGGTGCGGCCATATTGAGCTGCTTTGTTCAAGCATCACTCATCTCCACTGTGGTAACTCCCGAGAGGAAATCTCCCATGTCGTCATCTCGTAAGTAGTTATAATACCAGTATCGCAAAGACAAACCGAGGAAGCCATATTGTTCTACAAGCGGTCCCTCGTGGATCGTCAAGACTTTTTCGCGGCCCCCGGGCTGAAAACCGGTCAAATTGTATCGTTCAACAGGGAAAAACTGTAGCCCTTCCGTCAGCATCCAGCTTCTATAAAAAGCCTCGGATTTATTATCGAAACCGACTATGGAGTCAACATCCCACACATAACGGAACATGGATGAATATGCATAATACTGATGATGTGGTTCGGTCTCCGGTATCAAGAAGGAATCATCAACCCAAATTATGGACACATCGTCCTGGATGGTCTGTGCAAGGTGATAAATAGTGGAACGGTCCTTGATCCAGTGAACCTGCCAGAACAGATAGTTTCTTATGCAGCTCAAACTCATGAGACTGAGTAGAGCGCAGAGGACAAAAACGCGTGCATTACGGAACCTGGTGGACTGTCCAAATACAATTCCGAAAAGGACTATCCCGACCGGCAGTCCTACAAGTAGAGAATGACGAGTGTCTACACCATTAGGAGATGGGTATTTCATTACCATGGCATAAGGAAAAGCAGCAAGACAAAAGATAAAAACGCCAAAAAGCAATAACGAGGTGTTGGATATGTGTCTTCCTGAAGAATGTGTTGGCTTCGGCATATTGAAGGAAAAAATAACGAAAAGAGCAGCAATTAGTGGTATGGAGATCATGAAATGACGAATCAATAAGCGTATACCATCTTTTAATTGAATAAAAACGCCATTTTTGAAAAAATATACGTAGCAATCGAGGTAAGTGCTCAATGAGAATGTGGTTGTTAGCGCGTTGTAGTCTGCGTACAATCCACTGGGCGGGAATAATAATTTGATTATAAAAAAGTAAAAGAAGGGGTAACAGAAATAATCTAGATACTCTGTTATCGATCTGTATAGCATTCGCAGTAGATTGAAAGACTGGATTCCGCCTTGATCGTAAAGAAGCAGAAGGAAAAAGAAGCCGAAATAGAAGACCAGAAAAGAGCTCGTCCTGAAGGCTAATCCAAAAAGAATATAGGATAGAAAGCGAAGGTAATAGCGAAGAGGAGTTTGTGTATTTAAGCCTTTGACGGTTACATAACAGGCTGAGAGAAAGCAACAATACCATACCCAGTAGGTGCCCGTGGCTATGGAAACGGTCATTTGAAAAGCGGGGTAAGAGATCACTACGAGAGAAATGAACAATTGAGCAGGGCGGTTGTGAAACCCTAGTTCATGGCAAATCAGGTATACAAAAACCCCAGAGAACAAGATGGAACAAAAAAACAGACATTTGAAGAACAACACGGTGTTGGGTAGATGACCGAGAACCAGGGTCAACCAGTATCCAACGGGTAACCCACCCAGTTCCCGGTCGAACTCGTAAAGAGATGCCCAGTTTTCTCTGAGCAGATCGATATAGAGAATCCAGTCGTCCCAATATACTCCGTCGTTGAGGAGAAGCAGTCCGTGAGTGAAACAAGCGTAAAACAAAAGTATAGAACAGTCGACGAGAGTTTTCGAAAAGTATACCTGTCTATAATAGCTGCTCATGGGATTTTCGAAAAGGATCCTATTTCGCCCGAAATGAAAATCGCGAATGACCGATGTAGCTCACTATAGTACAGCCCAAGGTGATGATTGCGGCGGCAACCTTTGGATTGAAACCATAGACTTCAACCAGGAGTGGGAGGAGCACCAGACCTATAGCGAAAGTGAAAGCATAGGTAGTGGAAAAGCGAAGGAATTCCCATATAATGTGAATCCCTTTGGCGGACGACCTGAAGGTGATTTTCTTGTGAGAGATATAAGCGTTCAAAATGGCGAACACAGTACTTAGAACGGATGCGGACATGTAGGCGAAGACCCGAACTTCAAAAAGAGGAGTGAATAGGGTGTCGAGGATACAGAAAAGGAAATAGCCGAAGAAAGTGTTCCATGCCCCGACAACGAGGAATCGGAGGCTTTGACTGTGCTTATCCATGAACTTGAGTATAAAGGGTTTAAGAGAAGTAAATGTCAAGGATAAGGATGATGATTTATTCAAAGTTTATCCTTTCACGTTCGATCACAAAGGGGCGTCGCTGTACTTGAGTATAGATGGAGCCTATATATTCTCCAAGTATTCCAATGAAGATAAGCTGTACTGAAGCAAGAAACGACATGCCGATGATAATGGGTGCAATTCCAATGGAGAAACTGTTCCAATATATTAACTTATAGATTAGATACACAACCGCAACAAGAAAACTCATGATAGCTACTGCGAAGCCGCACATTGTCGCCATCCTCAAAGGTATCTTGGAGTAGCTGGTGATACCATGCATGGCGGCGGAATAGAGCGAGTAAAAGTTATTGGTGCTCTTCCCCTTTGTTCGTAAAGGCTTGGTGAAGGGGACCAAGGCCCTTTCAAATCCTATTTCACAGATCAGGCCTCGGAAGTAGGGCAAAGGATCGTCAAAAGCCTTGATGGCATCGATTACCACTCGATCATATAAGCCGAAGCCATTGGCGTTTCTCACCTGGTCGGTTTCGGAGAGGCGATCAATCAACTTGTAATACAATTGCCTGATTGTAGACATCACTCTGGATTCTTCACTGTCTGCGGTGGTACCCAGAACGATTTTGTATCCTTCTTCCCACTTTGTGATGAACTGAGGAATCAGTGAAGGAGGATCTTGAAGATCGGAGGCCATGATGATGACGGCATCGCCGCTAGCCTGCCTGATGGCATGGTTGCCGGAGCGGTCGGGCCCGAAATTCCTGGCGTTTACAATGATCTTGACATTCTTGTCCTGTTTGGCGATCCCTTTCAGAATGTCGACGGTTGCATCGGTGGAGCAATTGTCTATGAATATCAATTCATAGCGGTATTGAGGCAGCGTGGAGAATATATGTCGAATTTGGTCATAAAGCGGAGTGACGTTATGTTCCTCATTAAAACATCCACTTACAATGCTAATCATTTTCATGATATCATCTTTCAGGCTTCAGCGATATAAACTATAGATCAAAGAATGCCTTTTTCTTTATAGCATTCAGGTCGCAAATTGCTATAGTACGCTTTATATGGAAAGCAGTACCGTCCTTTTCGTAAGGGTTGGTTGCATTATGCAGAGTTGCCCGGAAGGCTGGGTCCAGAGCCTTGGCAATGGCCTCTGTTATGCTGTCCGTCGTTGGGTCACAGTCAATGACGGTAGCCGCCTTTACGCGGCCCTTCTGTCTGTTACCTATATTGACCGAGGGCACCCTGAAACTGGGTGCCTCGATGATACCGCTGGATGAGTTCCCCAGAACCACGTCGGTATGTTTCAGGGCACTCAAATAGGCAAGCTGCCCCATGCTGAAAAAGACCCTCGCCCTGTCTCGATGGGCGGCCACATATTCATCAATGATTTTGTTTATAGCGCCATGATCGGTGTCTGCATTGGCTTTTGTGAAGATTATCCGTGCCTGAGGAAAGGAATCAAGGGCGGCGAGCAGGTTCTGAACCTGTTGCCGGCTGGTGCCCGGTTCCAGCGTGACAGGATGAAAGGTGACAAGAAAGGATCTTTCACCCAACGCAAAGGAGATCTCCTCTTGCAGTCGCTCTTTGCTCCACAGATTCAGTTTGCGAATATTTTCAATCCCGATTGCTCCCACGTTGAAGACCCTGTCGGGCTGCTCCCCAAGCTGAACGACTCTTCTCCGATACTCCTCCGTGCTGGTGAAATGAAGGGCTGCCATCTTGGTTATGCCATGGCGAAAGGCCTCATCGATGGCCCCCTGAGTGGTTTCGCCGCCATGCAAATGACAGATGGGGACACGCAAAACATGGGCGGCAGATGCCATGGCGAAGGTTTCATAGCGATCCCCCAGGACGACCAGGCAATCGGGCTTGAGCCTGTCCAGCGCTTCAGCATAGCTGATAAGACCAAGGCCCATGGATTTGCATACCCCCACAGGCGAGTCTGAGCTCATCAAAACTTCTATTCGTTCAGCAATATTGAACCCATCCGCCTCGATCTGTTGATAAGTCCACCCGAAGTGACTGGAAAGATGGGAGCCGCTGACGACGAGCTGCAAAGCAAGGTCCCCATCCGCCACGATCTCCTCCAGTAATGGTCTCAGGAGTCCATATTCCGCACGCGACCCGGTAAATACACAAACCTTACGCATCGATTGGTTCATCCACTTGATAATCTCTGCCAGCCCGTCTCCCCATCACCTCGTCCCATCGCATGGGGTCTATTCCCCCCCCGGCTCTTTTCACCGCAAGGTTGCTCTCGTTTAAGACTTCTCCCTTGAAAATGGCCGTGGCAGCCACGATGCTCTTGCGCGCTATGAGTCGGTTCTTCAGTTCGGAGGCTGACGGGACCTTCACCCCATTGCCCATCGCCCTCTCAATGTTCCTGATGGCGGCAACCATGGCCTTGAATTCCTTGGGTTCCAGGGAGGCCCTGTGATCGGGGCCTTTCATTGATCGGTCCAGGGTGAAGTGTTTCTCGATGACGCTGGCCCCCATGGCAACCGCGGCAACAGGCACTTCAAGGCCAAGGGTGTGGTCTGAGTAACCCACCTTGATCCCGGGAAAGGCA
Organism: uncultured delta proteobacterium; assembly: GCA_963783775.1. Taxonomy (GTDB): domain Bacteria; phylum Desulfobacterota; class Syntrophobacteria; order Syntrophobacterales; family Syntrophobacteraceae; genus JADGQM01. Next base: position 400,584 of record CAWAOR010000005.1, read on the forward strand.
CGCCCAATGGTCTGCATCGCTTTCAGATTAACATCTTCCATGGGCGTGGGGTATTCCGTATTACATTGAAGAACGGTGATGTCTGCCCTCTCCAACCCGCCGGCAACCAGAGCCATCAGGGCAGCTTCAATCTCACCGAGATAGGACATACCGCTTGACATGATGACACGTTTACCCAATCGCCCGATTCTTCGGAGATAGGGTAAGTTGGTTATTTCTCCCGATGGAATCTTGAAGATCTCAAGGCCGAGCGAATCTAAGAGATCGATGCTTTCCAGGTCGAAAGGGGTGGACAAGAAGCCGATGCCACATCCCATGCAATGTTGAAGAAGGGTCCTGTGAGAAGTGAAATCCAGCTCAAGTCTCTTGAGCATGTCGAAGTGAGATTCCGATGCCTCAGTGTTCTCCTGCTGGTAAGCAGCCTTCGGCGCCTTTCTGGTGACCAGATTCTCCGCCTTGAAGGTCTGAAATTTTACGGCATCGGCCCCTGCGTCCGCGGCCGCATCAATGAGGCTCCTGGCGATCTCCAGTTCTCCATTATGATTGACCCCGGCTTCGGCGATGATAAAGGTTTTCGCTTTCGGCGAGTGCTGATTCATTTGACAAGGGATCCCGAAGAAATATTTTCAAAGACTTTGGCACCGCATCCAACGACACATTCGTCTGCGATGGCAATCATTTCGCGGCACACCGCATTGCTTCCGATGAAGACACCGGAGCCGATCCTGGCACCGCCATTGATTACTGCTGCAGTAGCAATATGAGAATGATTGCCAATAACCGCATCATGTTCAATAATTGCGGAAGTATTTACTATACAATTAGCGCCAACCGTTGCCCCGGCATTGATAACCGCATGATGCATGACAATGGTGCCTTCTCCAACCTGAGCATGCTGTGAAACATATGCTCTGGGAGAAATGACGGCAGGCATAGTCGCATTGTTGTTCTTGATCAGATGGAACAGTTTTCTTCGTTTGTTCGCTGTTTTAATCTGGCCAATACAAACCAGGAAGTGACGATACTCCTTGCAGAGTTCAGGCAAGTCGCCGTCAGCGGCAATGATATCGTATCCTAACACCTTCTTGTGCAAATTAATCTCCAAATCGACAATGCCCGCGATCCTGAATCGCCCTTCCTGCTCAATTACATCAATGCAGGATGCGCAATGCCCGCCGCCACCAACAAGAATGATTCCCGGCTTCATGCCCGCACCCCGCTGGGGATGTTGACGAGGCGTTCCTCCAGCAATGACGCAATTACCAGGTTGTCCGTCTGGAAGGAATCATATATGGCTTGATGCGGCATCAAGCTCCAGAGAGGTCTTGTCATGACTCCGTGGGCGTTGGAATAGGCAAGAAAGGCATCACGCTCCGCACGGTCCCTGAGAATAATCGCATTGAGCCAGAAATTGGAACGGCAGTCTTTGGGTTCCGTCACAAAGGTCATTCCTTCCGCCTCGAAAAACTCTCTATAAGAATCAGCCAGTTCTCGCTTTTGTTTCAAAAAGCCGGCCAACTGTTCCATCTGGGCGCAGCCGAGAGCGGCATTAATATTGGGCATACGGTAGTTGAATCCAATGCAGTCGTGACGATATTCCCAGGGATGGGGTACTTTGGCGGTGGTGGTAAGGTGTTTTGCCCGTCTGCCAAGCTCCTCATTGTTGGTGAGAACCATCCCCCCGCCACCCGTAGTAATAGTCTTGTTACCGTTGAAACTGAGTATCCCCAGTTCCCCGAAGGTGCCCGTGTGTCTGCCTTTATAGTAACTGCCGAGGGACTCGGCGGCGTCCTCGACGAGAACGAGCCGGAACTTGTTGCATATGGATTTCAAGGAGTCAATTTCCGTGGGATGGCCGAAAACGTGCATGCAAACGCAAGCCCTGACCCTTTTCCCACTTCTCCTGTTGTAGCTAAAGCCGTCGCTCCGCAACTCGCAGTTTCGTGACAAAAACAGTTCCAGGGCTTCGGGGCTCAAGCCCAAAGATGACCAATCGCTGTCAAGAAAGACAGGGCTTGCGCCGCTGTAGGTTATGGCGTTGGCCGTAGCAACAAAGGTAACCGCTTGCGTGAGGACTTCATCACCTCTTTGAACGCCGGCCAGAAGAAGCGCCACATGGAGGGCTGCCGTACCGTTGACGGTAGCGACGGCACAGCCGGCACCGGTGTATTCCGCAACGCGCTGTTCGAATTGATCGACATACTTACCAACGCTGGAAACAAGCGTTGAATCAATGCATTCGTTCAAATATCGGCGTTCATTCCCTCCAAAAAAAGGGGCATGCAGGGGAATATCTTGCTCGAAATTACCGTACTGTTCTCTTATGAAGGCGACAATTCTTTCAAACTGATTATTCATACATTGCTCTCATTACAGCTAGATATTGTAGACATTGGCCTTATATTGCTTCAAATTGTTTTTATCCGTAAACCACTCCACGGTCTTTTCCAGACCTCTTTTGAAACCCGCTCGGCCGGCATACAGGGGCTCCCACCCGAGCAGTGTCCTGGCTTTGGTATTATCCGCCCAGAGGCGTTCGACTTCGCTTTTTTCAGGTCGCAGACGCTGATCATCGGTTTTGATTTGAATGTCGGTGCCCATGATTTCGGCAATCAGGTTTACCGTATCGCCGATGGAAATCTCGAAGTTGCTCCCAATATTGACCACTTCTCCCACTGAACGCTCGGATTCCGCCACGGCGATGAAACCACGAACCGTGTCAGCCACATAATTGAAGTCACGAGTCGGATGCAAAGATCCCAGCTTTATCTCTCTCTTTCCGCTCGCAATCTGCGTGATGACGGTTGGGATAACGGCTCGGGCCGATTGTCTGGGGCCGTAGGTGTTAAACGGTCGGATGATGGCAACGGGGGTGTCAAATGAATGATAGAAAGACATGGCGATCTGATCGGCCCCAATCTTGGACGCAGAATATGGGGATTGACCCTGGAGTGGATGATCTTCGGTAATCGGGACAAAACGGGCGGTCCCATAAACTTCACTGGTAGAAGTATGGACAACTTTATCGATACCAAGATCGCGCGCCGCCTGAAGGATATTGAGTGTACCCTTAACGTTGGTGTCAATATATGTATCAGGAGAGTGATATGAGTACGGTATGGCAATCAAGGCAGCCAGGTGTAAAACGACGTCACACCCTTTCATGGCTTCTCGCACACCATAAGGGTCCCGGACATCGCCGGCAAAGACCTCCAGGTTATTCTTTATGTCAGGCTCTGCGTGGTCAAGCCATCCCCATGAATTGAAGGAGTTGTATAAAACAAAACCTTTGACATTATGGCCGCGACGAACCAGATCTTCCGTAAGGTGAGAACCGATGAAGCCGTCTGCGCCAACGACAAGAATCCGTTTATGCTGTAAATCCATAATCACATATCTAAAGAAGTTATAATATCAATCACAATAAAACTAACGGTTCTAAGCCAAAATATTGGCAACAAAGGTATATGATTATTATAGAAATCCATCAGCAATATCCTCAGGGACTTGCCTGTAATCCTCTAGTGTGCCTACATCCCTCCAATAAGCATATAGTGGGAAGCTTGCCACTCTCTTGTGATCTCTAACCATACCTTCAATCAGATCCGTCATGTTGAAAAACTCTCCTGAGGGAACATAAGTGATGACATCCGGTTCAAGCACATAAATCCCGGCATTGACAAAATAAGTCAAAGTCGGCTTCTCCTCCAGGCTTACGACCTCCATACACTTGAATGAGGGACCAAAAGGACTCACCCCTCGCATGTGCAATACGCCATAGGGTACCTGTATTGTATAAGGCCGAACAGCAACCGTCATCTGGGCGCTATTTCTTCTATGATAAGCATAGAAAAGCTGAACGTTTATATCAGTTATAACATCCCCATTTATAACAAGTGTCGGGGCGCTAATATCAGTATTGTTGAGAAAGCCCGCAGTCCCAAGAGGTTTATCCTCGTGAATATAACTGATATTCACGCCGAATTTAGAGCCATCTTCAAAATAGTTCATGATATGATCGCATTTGTAGCCCACGGAGATCCTGATGGAACCGATTCCCGACTCTCTCAAACGGGCCACGATATGCTCTATCATGGGTGTGCCATCAATGGGTAACATTGGCTTTGGCGTTTCATCGGTCAAGGGACGCAACCGCTGTCCTCTGCCTCCGGCCACTATAATAGCATGGCTCAGCTTGGGGCATCCCGGCTCCAATTCATCTCTTACGGCAAGATCGACGACTTGACCGTCATCATCGACGATAGGTATATGGTGAATGCAAAGGTCCGTCATCAAACGAAGCAGTTCACGGGCAGGAGTCCCGATTCCCGCGGTTACCGGAGTCTTAAAAGGCAGCGACTTCTGCTCCTTGACCAGGCATTCCACAGAAGAATCGAGGTCAAGATGTTTCAAGGTAGCACATCGCAAATCGCCATCGGTCAGGGTCGCCACCAGGCGATCCCGATCGTCCACAAAAAGAATTAGGCCATGCTTGCTCTTCCCCATGGCGGAGATGGCATTGCGAATCGTTGCGTTTTTGGTGACTTTGAGTGTATCTTTCATAATTCCCATTTTCGAAGAACATCGCATCGACACATCGATTTGGTCAAGTCCTGCGACTCATGGCTCATCGTCATCAAAGAGATGCATGTTGGCCCAGATCTCTTCCCGAGGTAGCAGGGGTGACATATCCTCATATGGCCTGGATGCAATTGTTCCATCGTCCTTTGTATAGGCTGAACATTTGGGAACCACCTGCTGCTCGGGCGAGATGTTTACCTCGCAAAGAACTGGACCCTCCATGAGAAGGATATCCGAGATCTTGCCCAACTCATCATGGTTCAAAATCCGCTCAAAGGGAACACCATTGGCCTGGGCAAGCTTTTCAAAATCGGGATTGGTCACGCCGGAGGATTCATCGGCCCCGACCAGATGACCTGCGAAAAAGCTGTTCTGAGTTGCTCGGATGCTGGCATATCCTCTATTGTTGAAGACGAAGAGCTTAATGGGAAGCCTGTAATAGAAGACAGTTTGCAGTTCCTGAAGGTTCATCTGAAAGCCGCCATCGCCGTCCACACAAACCGTTTTGCGGTCTGGATTGGCAACGGCGACCCCAATGCTGGCGGGAAAGCCCCATCCCATGGAACCGTAATTGGTATTGAAAATGACCCGTTGGTCTTTCTTGCTCCTGAAAGCCTGGAAGCAACTGGGGCATTCGAGTCCATTGCCTGTAACCACGAGATCTCCTTCGGAAAGGGCGCTCGACAGTCTATCGAAGAAAACGTAGCTGTTAACATACTCTTTTTCGTCCCAAAAATCAGGGGTAATGACCGGATACCGCTTCTTCCAGGCCATGCAGGCAGAACTCCATCGCTTGGCTATGGTAAAGTCGGCTTCCTTCAAGGCCCGGGACAGCTCCTTGAGAAAACCCGCCGCATCCGCCAAAATCGGAAGATCGGGTCTGATAATTTGATGGGACAACTGACAGGCGTCTATGTCGACCACGATCTTGGTCGCCCGGGAAGCAAAATCCTGGTAGTTGAACCCAACCTTGGCGCTGTTCAGACCCGAACCAATGCTGAGGAGAAGGTCGCAGTTCTGGAGGGCGAAATTCGCTCTTCGCTGAGCGACATGCCCCACGATGCCCAAATAGGACGGATGATCTTCAGGAACCAGGTCGGTGGCGGAAAGAGCCAAGACTGTGGGGATGGCGAATTCATCCAGGAAATCGGCAAGCAGCAGCTCGGCCCCACCCAAGCGAATGCCGTTGCCGCACATCAAAAGAGGCCTCCTGGATTTCTTCAGCGCCCCCACCACGGCCGCAACATCTTCCAACAGGCGGCCGTTTCCACCGGTTTCATGTGGCAAATCAGCAGGAACAAGCTTCGTCTCATCGATCATGCTACCCTGAACGTCAAGGGGGATGTCAATCCATACCGGACCGGGCCGCCCTTCCCGCGCTCTATACAAGGCGGTTTCAAGTTCGTATCGTATGAGCTCGGGTTCTGTGATGGTTTTAATGTACTTGGTTACCGGTCTTGCCATATCCATGATATTGACTTCCTGGCAGGCAAGCTGTCTCACCCGTTGATAATCAGCGATCAACTCTCTTTTCACCTGACCTGAAATGACCAGCATGGGGATGGAATCGTACCACGCGCCAACCACACCCGAAAGGGCGTTGGTGCTTCCGGGACCCGTAGTGACGAGACAGCATCCCATAGTGCCTTTTGCCCGACTATAGGCCTCTGCGCAGATCGCTGACGCCTGTTCATGATGATTGCAGAAATACCTCAGCCGTTTGTTTCTGCCAACAGAATCGAGGAGGTGCATGATGCCTCCTCCAGAAACCAAGAAAATATCACAGATACCCTTTTCCACCAAAAAGCTGACCACATAATCAGAAAGCTTTATCACCGCTGCCAGGTCCTCTCAGTCTTGCCGTCCGGTTAAACATGGGCATCAGGCGTCTTTAGCCCCATCAGAGCCAGGGGGTAGGAGACAGCCTCGGATCCCTTCCTGGATGGGTCTCAAGTCTGTGGACATTACAGACTCCACCCATCATCAACCACGATATTCTGGCCATTCACATAGGCTGACATATCGGATAACAGAAAAATCAAGGTTCCGGTAAGGTCTTCCGGGTCAAGCATCCCTTTGGAGAGGCAACAATTCTTGTACTTCGATAAGAAAGTCTCCCCTTGTCCCGCCAATAGACCTCCCGGACTGATACAGTTTGATCTGATATTACAGCCCTTGTAATAGGCCGCAATATATCGTGAAAAATGAATGATTCCAGCTTTTAGAATGGAGTACTCGACCGGGCAATTCATGTCATTACCATTGAATGACGCTCCCTTATAGGTATCGAACTTGGGTGCGCGGACTCCGAGGATCGAAGCGATCTGGATGATATTCCCATGCCCTTGTTTCTTGAAATACTTGCATATCATCTGTGATGGCAGAAAATATCCCCCGAGATGCAGGTTTACATTTTCGAGAAAGTCATCCATCTCGACATCCTCAAAAAAGCTTTTGCCCCAATTCTGATTTCTAGGGTAAGCGGCATTAACGAAACCATCAATCTTACCATACCGCCCGTGCACCGTCTCAATGACGGCGGCGACGGAGTCCCGGTCACACAGATCGATCGACTCATAATGGATGTCGACTGCTGAATCCCGGGTGGTTATTTCCTCCACAAGCCTCAATCCCGCGGGTTCATTGCGGTCGGCGATGATGCACGACCCTTTGTTGTCGCCAATTGCCCGCGCAAAAGCCGCACCCAGAAGACCGCACCCCCCCGCGACAATAATGACCTTATTTTGTAGAATATCTCTTATAATCATTCAAAATGTTTCCAATAAAAGCGAAATAATATTTTTTGCGTACAATACAATACATTATATCATATAGCGCTTAGTAGTTTCAATACGTCGATACCCTCATCAAGAGACGCAAGGTGTTCACTATCTGAATTCCACAAAAATGCATGCAGTTCCTTTTCGTATGATTTATCAATGTCAAAATATGGTTCTAATGATTGAACATTATCGTAAATGACCATCCTGCAGTTGATGAAATCCACATCAAGAATATTGCTATGTTCCCCAATAATCCTCAAAGTCCTCTCTTTTTTTCGTATATAGTCAAGTTGTACACGTACGAAAAATGCGCTGTATCGATATATTCCCATAAACAAATCAGGAGAGTCAATGTCAAGAGAGCTTATTTTTTCACTGATTGTCAGCTCAATTTTCAAGGGAGGGCCGAAGATCCAGGACATGTAGTCAAGTTCGTGTGATATATCGAGGTCAACTCCGCCTCCTTGTTCCCTGTGGGCACTGTAGGAAGTGCGATAATCTTTATACGGTCTCCATTCAGGAAGATACTGTCCTGATACAATCTCCACCAGGCGGATATCTGTTTTGTGTTGTTCTACTACCTCCATGATCCTGTCGAAAACCTTCATAAAACGCAGGTTATAAGCACAGTGGGCCGTTACTCCATATTGCTTCGCCAGTTCCCTCATGGATTCGGCCCTCCTGACATCAATGGCGACAGGTTTTTCAATCAGTATCTTCCTGCATCCGTGTCTGCAAAGGGCTTCGAAATCGGCATGATGCCTTACTGTCGGTGAAGCAATAATGCAATATTCCACTTCTCGAGGGATATCTGCCAAATGTGCAAAGAAACAGGCGTCGATCCCATCGGGATATTGGGTGAGCACCAACGGCTTGATGCCCATGGCGAGGAGATTTCTTGCATGCCTCTTCCCAATTGATCCGTATCCTACAATCAAAACATCAGGCATCAGGTATAATACCCCATCCACATCACGTGAGTTGCTGCCTCTGCCATTTCTCATACCAGATGGCAGTGTGTTTGATGGAATCGTGTAAAGAAAAGCTTTGTTCCAAAGACAACTCCAGCCGGGCCCTCTGGGTCGACGGGACGTAATACTCAATCCTGGCTCCCGGGACTTTGCTTCGCGCGATCTCAATATCTAAACCGGGATTAATAACGTTCACCACCTCTTTTGCCAAGTCCGATATGGTTATGATTTCTTCTGACCCCACGTTATACGGGTAACATGGTTTACCCTCCAGGAGTATGGTCCAGAGCCATATGGCAAGGTCGGCAGCGTACAGATAAGATCTGTGGGGCGTACCGTCGCCGACGATGCGAAGGGGTCGCCCATGCAGAGCATTGTGAATGAAATTCCCGATGGCATAATTCGCCGTCATGGGCAGGTAGGGGCCAACAAAAGCAAAACATCTCGCGATCTTTGGGCGTATCTCATATTGATCCGCATACGCTCTGCACAAAAACTCCGCCATGCGTTTGCCGATTCCGTAGGCGGAAGCGGATAAAGAAGGGTCCGGCGCCCCGCCGTAGGACTCTTCCACATGTTCCATGGGGGGGGCATAGCGATCGCCGTAGACGGCGCCCGAGCTGGTGTACAAGAAATCACCGGTGCCGCTGCTCCTGGCGAACTCAAGAACCCTTCGCGTGCCCAGAACATTGCTGTCCAGCATGGGAACAGGATTGGAGCCGTCGGGAACGGAGTTGGACTCCGAAGCCGCATGAATGATAAAGTCAAACCTCCCTGGCGGAAACCTGAAGTTGACCATGGTCCCTTCGTGGAAGCATACGGCTTCCTGGGAAGCGAGCCATGGCTCCTTCCTCCTGAAGGCATCAAGGTTTCTTGTCAACACATGGGCTTCCACACCAAGTCCATGGCGAGCATTCGCCCGCACCAGACTTCCCAGGAGCCACCGCCCAAAAAATCCGGTCCCCCCGGTAAGGAAAATGCGACGCCCCTCTAATCTGCGCCACAAAGAACTGGGAGTCAGCTCCACGACCGTGTCGAGATCCCGCAAGACGGTATCGCACAACCCCTGGTGAGGCCCCGAGGGTGCATGGCCATGGAATAGAGTCATACCGGCCACCCTCTTTGATACTGAAACTTCATCACGTCTCATCCTCGTTGCGGTATTAACACTGGTTCCCAGGCTGGAGCTTATGAACCAGCGGAATGCGTTGCTGTTCCTCTTATCGTTGCGTTTCATTCTCATTCAACGCAACCTACAGTGTAACTCCCAGAGATCACCATGGTAAGTTGCGTTGAGAGGAGCGAAACGCAACACACCGACTATAGAGGCAGGCTCCATCCATCCAGAGCCACCTCGGTTGCTGGAAAAATGGCTCTGGCTACTGCGAGTGCTTCCATCCGTTGCTGGTGAGTCTGGTAATTGAAAGCATCGAAATGAACCAGGACCAACCTCTTAGCTCCGGCTTCCAGAGCGATCCTCGCCGCACTCTCCGGGTTCAGATGGGGCCATTCCAGGTGTACCTGCCCCGGGAGGTAGGCGCATTCGGCAATGAGGAGATCGGCACGGTGGGCGAGGGCTAGAGCGTTGGCACAGAATCCGGTATCGGGACAATAGGCCACCACCTTTTCGTCCAGGTAAAAGCGAGTTCCTATGGTGGGCACCGGGTGATCCATGAGGAACACTTCAGCCCGGCATGGCAGCATGCCCGCCGCAGTGGGCAGTTCGTGCAGGGAGACCTCAAAAGGGAGATCACGATAGTTGATGGTGTAGGGGGAGGAGAGCAATCTCTCCAGGTGGGGCAGTTGACCTTCGGGTACAAATATTTTCAGGCCCCGTTCGAAAGGAAACTGGTTCAGGATATGCAGACCGCAGACATGGTCAAGGTGCAGGTGGCTCAGCACGAGGTAGAAGGGTTTGGCCAGAGTCGAGGCCTTCTCCAATTTGTGGATCCCGTTGCCGGCATCGAGAATCAGCCCGAAGGCATTGCCATCAATGCCGATGCAAATCGTGCTCCCGGTTTCCGTGTCATACCACCCGTTGGTGCCCAAAAAATTAATCTGATAGCGCATGCCGTGGTTTTCTCTAGAGCGAAGGTGAGTGACCCACAGTGCTTTTCCGGAGTTGATCCGGGAGCGCGTGGAAAACTTCGAGGACGTAGCTCAGCATCTCAGCGGTAATTCCGGGGTAAACCCCGATCCAGAAAACCTGGTTCATGACGAAGTCCGTATTGACTAGTCCGCCGACTTGCCGGTAAGGAACCTCAAGGTATGCGGGCTGCCGAGTCAGGTTTCCGCCAAACAGGAGGCGCGTAGCGATGCGTTTTGCTTCCAGATGCACGACCACCTCATGGCGCGAGAACGGGGCTTCAGGTCTTACGGCCAACGGAAAACCAAACCAGCTGGGCTGAGTGCCTTTGGTTGCCTCCGGCAATATGAAATACTCCTCCAGCCCCTTGAGGCCGGCATACAGGGCCGCGAAATTGCTGCGGCGTTTTTCGATGAACGCGGGAAGTTTCTGCAGTTGGGCTACCCCGACCGCCGCTTGCAGATCGGTGGCTTTCAAGTTGTATCCGATATGCGAGTAGACGTACTTGTGATCGTAGCCGTGAGGAAGCCTCCCCAGTTGCCAGTCGAAGCGATTCCGACAGGTATTGTCCGTGCCCGGCTCACACCAGCAATCGCGGCCCCAATCACGAAAGGATTCAACCAGGGTTTTGAGCTCTTTGCTCTGAGTCAGCACGCAACCGCCTTCACCCATGGTAAGGTGATGTGCCGGGTAGAAGCTGAGCGTCCCCAGATCGCCAAAGGTGCCGACTTTTTCGCCGCGAGAGGTCGAGCCGAGGGCGTCACAAGCATCTTCAATGAGCCAGAGTCCGTGTTTGCGTGCAAAATCACCAACAGCATCGACAGGAAAGGGGTTGCCCAAAGTGTGAGCCAGGAAAACTGCCCTGGTGCGCTCCGAGAGGGCCTCGTCGAGCTGAGTCGCGTCAATGTTGTAAGACGGAACCGTAACATCCACGAAAACCGGTATCAAGCTGTTCTGAATGATGGGATTGACTGTGGTTGGGAAACCTGCCGCCACGGTGATCACCTCATCGCCCGGCCGGAGTGAGCGCTCTCCAAGCTTTGGGGAAGTGAGGCAGGTGAGCGCCAGCAGGTTGGCGGAAGAGCCAGAGTTGACCAGCATGGTGTGCCGAACGTTCATCCAGGCGGCCAGTTCAGACTCGAAGCGCTCGGCGAAACGCCCGGTTGTCAGCCAAAAATCCAAACCCGCTTCCACTACATGCACCAGTTCTTCGTCATCAAAGACCCTGCCCGCTACGGGAATGTAGGTCTCCCCCGGCACAAAAGGCCGACCCGGCCACTGCCGTTGGTAGTACTCCCGGGTTAAAGCGAGAATCTGTTGGCGCAGCTCCTCTGCACTCCTCATGGGACTCCTTATCTGCCGTCCTTTCGAAAAGCGGTTACGGGCACTGCGGGAGGGGCGTTCAGGGCGGATCCCGCGAGACGCGGGACAGCATGCCGCTCCCACCTAAAGGGGGTTTCCGCTGGACCCCCGGCTACTCGGATGGCGTTTCATACGCGGCGATGTCTTCCGAGGATACCCGTTGCATCTCTTTATGGCGCCCTTCGGCATAAGTCTTGTACCATGAGGCGGTTCGCTGGACTGCCTGGAACAGGCGCCACTTCGGTCTCCAGCCGAGTTCATGGAACGACTTGTCGATATTCAAGCGCAGCACCGCAGCTTCGTGCGGAGCACCAGCATCACTCATGTCCGCCCAGGTGCCGTCACCCCAAGCCTGACAAAAAAGTTCCACCAGCGTGCGAACCGAGACTTCATCGCTGCTGAGGGGGCCAAAGTTCCAGGCACCGCACCACCTGGGGTCGTCGGATTGCAGCATTCGGGCGGCCAGGTTCAGATAACCCCCTAAAGGCTCCAGCACATGCTGCCAGGGGCGAACTGCACCCGGATTGCGAACAGGCACAGGTTCTTGAGCCCGGAGGGAAGCGACCATATCGGACACAATCCGGTCTTTGGACCAATCTCCCCCACCGATGACATTGCCCGCTCGCACCGTTGCCAGTTTCACCCCGTGTTCCGCAAGCTTGGCCGAGTCGAAAAAGGATTGTCGGTAGGCGGCAGCCACCAATTCTGCGGCGCCCTTACTGGCACTGTAGGGGTCGCGTCCCCCCAGAGCATCGCATTCGCGGTAACCCCAGATCTGCTCGCGATTTTCATAACATTTGTCACTGGTGACGACCACCACAACGCAGGGGCGTTCAAGAGTTCTTATCAAATCGAGGAGGACAACCGTCCCCATCACGTTGACCTCAAAGGTCTCGCGCGGGCAAAGATACCCCTCGCGAACCAGTGGTTGTGCTGCCAGGTGGAAGATCACCTGCGGGGCCGCCGCTTTCAGAGCGGAGTGAAGCGTTTCCCGGTCGCGTAGATCGGCTTCGTGGTGCGCGGTGAGCAAATCCCGGATTTCGGAAACGTCGAAATTGTTGGGGGATGTTGATGGCTTAAGAGAATAGCCGGTTATTTTGGCGCCCATCCGGTGAAGCCACAGAGTGAGCCAGGAACCCTTAAAACCCGTGTGTCCCGTTACGAAGACCGCTCGATCCCTGAAAATACCATCGAGTTCCGTACCGCTCACGCCCAAACCTTCCACTTAGCCTTCCCGGTCTGCCACTGCCGTTCAAGATTTTCCCAATCGCGGAAAGTGTCCATGCACTGCCAGTAGCCCGAGTGCTCATAGACCTGTAACTGGCCGTCGGCCGCGAGCCGTTCAAGGGGTTCGCGTTCCAAGGTGCATATGGGGTCTTCACTGACGTATTCGAGAAAGCCCGGCTCGAAGAAAAAGAACCCGCCGTTGACTATGCCCCCGCTGATCTGGGGCTTTTCTCCGAAAGCCACGACCTCAACGCCTTTCACTTCCAGTTCACCCCATCGGCTGGGGGGCTTTACACCGGTGAGGGTTGCAAGTTTGCCGTGGGCTTTATGAAAGGCTAAAGCTTTGGTCAAATCCGCATCAGTCACGCCATCGCCATAGGTGACACAGAATGTTTCCGGAGGAGAGCCGAGATAGCGTGAAGCCTGTTTGATGCGGGAGCCCGTCATGGCGTTTTCCCCGGTGTAGGCAAGGGTTATCCTCCAACCACACTCGGAGTGGCCATTGCCGTGGAATTCGATAGAATTTTGATTTCCAAGGCCTATGGTAAAGTCACAATTCATCGCTTCGTAATTGAGGAAATACTCTTTGATGACATTTGCCTTGTAGCCGAGGCAAATGATGAAGTCGTTGAAACCGTGATGCGCATAGAGCTTCATGATGTGCCAAAGAATCGGTCGACCGCCGATCTCGACCATGGGTTTCGGGCGAACCTCGGTATGCTCCCGCAAACGCGTACCCATTCCTCCAGCAAGGATTATCACTTTCATACACAAAGACCTTCCACGTTGTAGGCTTTTTCTTTTCCGGCCAGGTTCTGAGGTTTTGTCAGACGGCTACGATATCTTTCTCCTGATCAGCTCGTTGCTGCAAGTCGTCGCCGCACCTTCCCCTGCCGGTGTCGCCCCGCTTGAGCAGACTAAACTACTAAACTGATGTTCAACGATAGCATAGCTCCTGAGGAAGAGACAACAAGAAAATGGCGAGCACGTGACAGCCGTTTCCGGGAGCTTTCGCGGCCGCAAAACATCAAAGGTCAGCCCTCATGGGCGCCGAGGCATTTATGCGCAGGCGTGGCTTATCCTCTCGCAAGCCGCTTGAGCTTGTTGTACTTTTCTACCCAGGAGTACCAGAGGGTTGCCAGTCTAAGAGGCCATCGGATTGCAGGGACGGTCACCAGCCAAAAGGCCTTCCATGAACCAAAAAGGGGTTCCAGTTCTCCATAGAAGTCTTCGGGCAGGAAAATCCCCAGGTCGCGGCGCAGTTTCAGGATGTAGCCGGGGAGGAAGTCTAGGAGAAGCGTTTCGCGGATACCGTCAAAAGTCCGAGCCGGAATGCCGGTCTTTTCAAAATGCCTGCAAATGGCATCGAAATTGGTCCCAAACACCTTGCAGATTCTGTATCCGCCCGAATTTTCTGCTTGGGCGGCAATACAGTATTCATCCAGATAGAGATTCCTTTCGGCGTTGAAGAGGGCGGAAAGCGTCCAGGAGAGCTGTCCCAGGTTGGTATTGAAGAATTGCGAGAAATCCATCGCCGGGTCAACGTGTGACTTGTTGATCACATTTCCGGAAATGAAGGTCAGCATGACATTCACTTTTCTGATGAACCGTTCCTTGTCAGTGTAGACGAGTGCTCTTGCCGGTTTGCGCCGCTTCGGGCGTTCCGCCTCGAAATCGTGAAGGAAGGAATAGCTCCTCAGATGCACCACGCCGTAGTCCTGGTCTTGCAGGGTGTGAACAATCGTGTTGAGAGCGCCGGCTGGAAAGAGATCGTCATCAGCGAGAATGAGAACGTATTTCCCCGAAGCCATGGTGAAGCACTGACAGAAATTGGCGTCGGGACCAATGTTCTCGGCGTTCCTCACGTAGCGGATGTTGGCTCCCGACGCGAGGTGCTTCTCGACGACCGCAGGCGTATGATCGGGTGAGCAGTTGTCGGAGACGAAGAGCTCAACCTTGCCTCCCGTCTCTTTGACTTGGGGCCATACATGGGTGAGACATACGTCCAGGTATGAGGCCCTCATGAATGTTGGAATGGCAACGGTCAGGAGAGGTTTTTCGCGGGAATCATTCATCAAAGATCTCCTTCCAACCGGTTCAACTCCGGCTTGCACGGTTCCATTTTCAGGCGCAGATGGTTCTGAAGAACGGCCATCCGCCTGGCAAACTTGAGGCGTTTGAAAAGCCCTCGGGGGGCAAGTGCTTTGAGGGATTGCATCCGGTTCGCAATCCGGTATCGCACTCCCTCCGTCATGCCCGCGTGCTCCGCTTGAACCAGATAGGATTCGAGAACATCGAAATAACGTTCTCGCGGATGCGGAGGGCGATAGGTGATGCCGAATTTTGACTCCAAGTAGGCCAGATTCCTTCTCAGCAAATCTTTGCGGTGTCGAGTCTCAGCGCCGAAGGAGCCGCCTCCCCGGTGATAGACGAAGACGTCTTCCCGACAAACAAGCCGATACCCGGCGCGACGCACCCGCAGGCAGTAGTCGTCATCCTCATAAAACCCCAGCCCGTATGACTCGTCCAGGGTGCCGACGCGCTCCACTACGTCGCGGCGGGTGGCTGCACAAAAAAAGCCGAGGCGGGCCGTAGGAAAGCTCTCCCCCGCGCTCAAGGCGCTCCATCGGCTTCCTTCTGCGATAACCTCCTCCGGCGAGGCCCCCCCTGTGAAAATCTGCTGTTCATTCCCGACCGCATTGGACACCGGGCCCACCAGGCCGATGGTTCGGTCCTCTTCGAGAGCCTTGCCTAGGGGGTCGAGCCAGCCCGGGGTGACGAGGGTGTCACTGTTAAGAAAGACGAGGATGCCGCCCTTGGCCATGGCCAGGGCATCGTTGTTGCCGCCCGCAAAGCCCCGGTTCGTCTCATTGAAGCGGCATTTGAGCCGTGTTTCGCGTTGCGCCAAGGCGGCCAGGTAGGCGGGGGTGTCGTCTTGCGAGTGGTTATCGACCACGATGACTTCAAAATCCCGAACGTCAGTGTGCGCGAAAAGGCTTTCAAGGCACGGCGCCGTCGTTTCCCAGAGTCCGTTGTAGGTAACTATGAGAATGCTCGCCTTAGCCATGCAGGATCTGTTCACTCAGGTCAACGAGTTGTTGGACGGCCTGGTTTGTGGTCGGGGAGGCGAATCCCAATCGCTTGAATTCGGTCCGGCTTTCCCACCAGCGAATTATTTCCATGATCCTGACCTTTACCATCTCTTCATCGGTTGCATCAACCACGAAGTGGCCGTCTCGGTGAAGCATGGCCTCCAACTCGGGATTGAGATGAATCAGCCCCAGGATGGGGCGTCTCATAAGCAGGTATTCATAGGTTTTCGAGGGGATCGTCTCGGCCGAATAGGCTGCGGTATTCTGGATGAGCAACAACACGTCACTCGCTCTCATCGCCTCCAGAGCTGCCTCTCGGGGCACCCGACCGTGATCCTGGAGCATGCTCGGGTGCGCAAAATCCCTGATGAGCCGTTTTGTATGTCGGTCGCAGCTGCCATAGAAATGGACCTCGATCTTGCGTGACCACTCAGGATGTTCATCGAAGAGCTTCCCCAGAGCACCGAGAAAGACCTCGGGATTTCTGGAGCCGGCCAGTGAGCCAAAGTGGCAAAAACGGAGGACTTCCGTCCTGATATGCTGAACTTCCCCCATGGTCCTCTCACAGCCGCCTGGATAGATGGCAAAGCTCTTTCCCTCTATTCCGGTCCTGGCGACCGCCCGCTTTCTTGCCAGATCGGTAACGAAAACCAGGGCCGAAGCCTTCCTGAGAATCAACTTTTCGAGCCACAGATGAAACTTCAGGGCGCTCCTGGTTCGTGCCCAATCGTCATGCACCAGGGGGTCCTGAACTTCTGCGATCCACGGCAGCTTCAAGCACTGAGCGATGAGTGCGGCCGCCAGGTGGGCGCTGGCCGGTCCTCCGGTCGAATAGATGAGCTCGGGCCGGTATCGCAGGCAAATCATGCCGCCTCTGATGGCGGCAAAAAGGAACCAGGACCAATGACTGTCCAGGTGAATGACCAGCCTTTCCAACAGATAAAAGGGCAGAAGCAGAACGATGACCGGGGCCAGCACCACTTTCCACCACCGGTTCCGGCGTCGCAGATGTCCCAGCTCAAAGCGTATTCCCGACGGCGCAAAACAGGGTACGCGGGCATGAAAGATATCCGACCAACGCTCGCCGCAGGTGCCGGTCACGAGCATCGGTGTGATCCCTTTATCCGCCAGGTAGGGGAGGCGATCATCCAGGTGCTGCGCACAAGCCATCCCGTCAATTTTCGAAAAATAGGAGAGGATGAGCCATCTTCTGCTGGCGAGAGGCTTCATTTTCCTGGACCCTCCGGAGGAGTGCCCCCGTCTGGGGAGGTCACTCTCCTTTCCAGCACTTCTCTCACTTTCGCCGCGACTTCTTCCGGGCGGATAAGATTCAGGCAGGCCTTGAAGACTTGGTGCGAGCATCCCTCCTGGGTGCAGGGCCGACATTCCAGAGAGTCCACCTCGAAGATGACCTTGTTATTGGTCCAGGGTCCCGCAAGTTCATTGTTGGTCGGACCGTAGATCCCAACGACGAAAGGTTTTGGCTGAGGCGATGTGGATTGGACCGCTGTCGTTGCCGACAAAGATGTCGGAAAGCTCGCAAAGGGCGGCGAATTCCTCGAGACCGAGGTGGCTGGAGCAAAACTCCGGTCGTGTTTGCATCTGCGCCAGAACCTCGTCCAACATCTGCTGCTCACCGGGACCCGCCGTCAAAAAGACCCGGTAATCGTGCGTGAGCAAATCACACAGACCTGCGAAGTGGCCCGTCCCCCACTGGCGCAAAGGCGTTCTCGCCCCTATGTGAAGCACTACCTTTTTTCTTTGGTCGTCCTGAAGGAGCGAGGGAAGCTTTTCTGAAAGGGCATGGATCGCTTGTTTTCCGGTTCGGATTCTAATTGTGGCATCGAAGAGCTGCAGTCCCATATGTTTCAGAAAATCGAGATGGTAACCAAGCATGTGTCTCACCACCTGCGGTCGGACGATATGGGTGAAGAGCCAATTATGCCAGGACCTCATATGAGTGTAGAGGATTCTCACGCGGGCGCCTGAGAGGAAGCCCATGACAGCGGCCCGATCGCCATCGGTCAGGTCGATCACCGTATCTGGTTTTTCTTTCCGGATCTTCCACATGAAGGCCGCAAATCTGAACAAACCCTTGAACCCACCCTTCACCTCGTTTCTAGGAAAAGGGAACACTCCGTCCACGGCCGGGCATTGGTAAAAGAAGCTTTCCGTTCCTTTATTCACCAGAACGGACACTTTCACGTGGGGCAGGTTGCGTTTCAGATTTTCGACGAAGGGCAGCATCCAGACCGAATCACCGAGATACCTCAGTTTGATTACCAGGATATGCCTGCTCTTGCGCAAAAGTTCTTCAATTCTGGAAGGATCCTGGTTCATTCAGTCAACGCTTTCAGCAGATGAGAGGGGTGGTGTTCGGCCTGCAGGATCAATCCTGCACGGCAGGCGCGGTCTTGATAGCCGGCGTAGTCGGTGTGGATCTCGCGGACTGCCGCGAGCAGTTCCTCGGGCATCGTGCCGGCAACTACACGGCCAGCTCCAAATCTTTCCACCATGCTCGCCATCCAGGTATCAGCCAGGGCCACGACGGGGCATCCCATGGAGAGGGCATCGAGGGTGATGCCGCTGATGCGGTCGGCAAAATCGGTCTGGTTGTAAAGCTGCAGGCATATTCCACCCCGAAAGAGGTCGTAATATTCGTCGGTGCTCAAGGTTGTGGGCTGCAGGCGAAGGGGCGGATAGGCTATGCCCTGCAGCCTCACCAGCATCTGTCCCGTGACGGCGTCGTGCCTCCCATAATGGTCAGGTGAAGTCTGAAGGGAAAAGGGCATGGTGATCCGGTGTTCCGCCAGGTATTCGATGAAGGCCACGATCCTCGAAAACCCCTTGTCCTCCCGCGCCGCTCCTGCAAACAGGAGGTGCCTGAAGGGGCCGGGTGAAAAGGGATGCCGATGGGGAACGGGGGTGATTGGGTAAGGCGCCAATCTTGCCTTGCGGAAGCCACATTCCCGAAACAGGTCCACCACGGTGCTGGTGGGGCCGAGGATGTTGAGGTCCGGATGGCGCCCGGCGACCTTCTTGAAGTAGTCGAGTTTTCTTTTCGTCTTCCGGGACCAGTGAAAGTAGAGGAACACCTTCTCCTCCGGAATCTTGCCTCCGGATGCCAGGTTGAGCAGAAACAAATCCGCCCTTTCGGCCGTGGCGAGAAAAACTCGACTGGCCTGTGACAGCAACCCTCTGAGCAGAAGGGGCGCCTGCAGGCGACGGATTCGCCGGAAGAAATAAGGCCTGACCTGGATGTTGGGTCTTTCCAGCTGTGGCAGCCGGGCTCCTCTGGCCACCCACAGGACGAATTGCTGCTCCGGGTCATGATTGGCGCTGCACAGGCTTGCTATGAAGCTGTGACAATGCCCGGACTGCCCCTCAAGAGTAGGTTCGACAATGTGAAGGGTAGGGGGCATCTAGGAGTGCTCTCCGGATTGCCTTGGCCAGGGCTGATACGGCCGGGTTTTCCAGCGCTGGTGCAGCCAGAGCCACTGTCCGGGATGGGCGCGGACATAGCTTCTCGATGATGCGGTTGAAGAGGGCGGTGTTTTCTTCGATATCGGCGTTCATGTCTCCCGTCTTGATGAGCTGCACCTCGGGTTCAAAAACCATCTGGTAGCGCCCATCAGCAAGGCGGAAGTTGTATACCGGGAGCACGGGAACCCCAGTTCTTAAGGCCAGCGTAGCCAGGGCTTTGCTCGTGCAGGCGATCTCCCCGAAAAAGGGGACGAATACCCCTTCATACCAATCCACGTTCTGGTCGATGAGCATGGCTACCGCCTGGCCGCGGCGCAACAGTCGGAGAATATCGCGAGCGGAACCGCCTTTGGGGATCGTCTGGTTGCCTCCACCCGAGCGGATTCTTTGGACCAAACGGTCGAGCAGAGGATTATCGAGAGGTCGAACCACCACATTGAAGGGATAGTAGCGGAGTGAGAACGCCAGGGACATCAGTTCCCAGTTGCCAAAATGGGAGGCCATGACCAGAGCGCCTTTGTTCTGGTTCACTACGGCTTGAAGATGCTCCTCGTTTGAAAAAGTAATGAATTTGTCCAGGTTGTCTTTGGTCAGCGTCAACAGATGGGGCAGTTCGAGGAAGACGCAGGTCAGGTGAATGAAGGTTTCCCGGCACAGGGCGCGTCGCTGACGGTCGGTCAAGGCGTCCTTGAAAGCCCTTTTTAAGTTCTTCATGGCAATCTTGCGGTGACGCCCATCGAGTGCATACCAGAGGCTACCGACAAGCCTGGCAACTTTCCATGGGATTTGGGTGGCTGTTACCATAATTCCAGACGACTCAATTGGGCTGTTCCTGGCATCCTAAAGCCCCCTTCTGCTGAAGCATGGCAGCGAAAAGAGGTCAAACCCTCTCATGGTGTTCCACTGGCAGCGGCTTCCGCCGCTTCGATGACGTCATACTGCGCAAACTGCAGTTCATACAGCCGGCGATACTCGCTGTCGGCCCTCAGCAGTTCCTCATGCCGCCCCTCTTCCACGATCCGCCCGTCCGCCAGGGCGATGATACGGTCAGCATTCTTGATGGTGGAGAGGCGGTGGGCGATGACCAGAGTGGTGCGACCGGTCATGAGGTTTTCGAGGGCCTTCTGCACCTCCAGTTCGGATTCGCTGTCGAGGGAAGAGGTGGCTTCATCCAGAATGAGGATCGGAGCATCCTTGAGCAGCGCTCGGGCGATGCAAATGCGCTGGCGCTCTCCTCCGGACAGGCGCACGCCCTGCTCCCCGATGACGGTGTCAAAGCCCTGGGGCATTTTCATGATGAAGTCCAGAGCATTGGCGGCCTTCGCCGCCTCGGTGATGGCTTTG
This sequence comes from uncultured delta proteobacterium, assembly GCA_963783775.1. Classification (GTDB taxonomy): domain Bacteria; phylum Desulfobacterota; class Syntrophobacteria; order Syntrophobacterales; family Syntrophobacteraceae; genus JADGQM01. Next base: position 421,513 of record CAWAOR010000005.1, read on the forward strand.
TCACCCCGGCGAATATCCCCGTAGGCAATATTGTTGCGCACCGTATCATTGAAAAGAATGGTCTGCTGGGTCACGATCCCGATCTGCCCGCGAAGGGACTTGATGCTGACGTTCCGAATATCGATACCGTCGACGAGAATGGCTCCCGCGGTCACCTCATAGAAACGGGGGATCATGTTGACCAGGGTGGTCTTGCCGGCCCCGCTCACGCCCACAATGGCAATAACCTCCCCGGCGGCCACCTGGAAGTTGATATCCTCAAGGACCGGCTTATCCCCATAGTTGAAAAAGACTTTTCGAAATTCAATGCCATGGGAGAGCGGCGGCAGAGCGACCGCCCCGGGTATGTCGTGAATTTCGGGGGGGGTGTCGAGGATCTCGTAGACCCTGCGGGTTGCCGCCGCTCCCTGTTGGATGAGATTGTTCATGCCGCTGAGGCGCTTGACCGGTTCATAGAGCAAGATGAGCGCGGCGAGGAAGGAGAAGAAGTTGCCGGGGGTTGAGATGCCCTCGATGACACTGTAGCCACCGTACCAAATGATCGCCACGATGCCGACGCCACCGAGAAATTCCATCAAGGCAGGGGATATGGCACCTACGGAGGCGGATCGCATGGCGTAATCGAACGACTTGGTGTTTTCTTTGGCGAACCGGTCTTTCTCATAATCCTCCATCCCAAAGGCCTTGACAATGCGGTTGCCGCTGATCGTCTCGTGCAGGATCACGTTAATCTGCCCAAGGGATTGCAGAGTCTGGGTGCTGATGTGGCGAAGCCTTCTGCCAAATTCGACGATGGGATAAAAGGCAAACGGGAGAACGATCATGGCAATGACCGCCAGCTGCCAGTCACGATAGATGATCACAGCGGCGAGCCCGACAATGCTGAGCGAATCCCTGAGCAGACTGGTCACCGAGTTGGTGAGTGCGCTCTGAATGACGCTCACATCGTTGGTGATATGGGACATCAGAATTCCCGTCTGGGTCTTGTCGAAATAGGAAAGGGAGAGATCCTGGATATGACTATAGAGGCGTTGACGCAGGTCAATAGTGATTTTGTTACCCACATAACTCATCAGATAGGTGTTCCACCATGAACACAACCCTTTCATAAGAAAAATTAAAAGGATGAGAAGGGGCAGCATCTTCAGCATTTCCACCTTTTTGTTGATAAAAATATCATCGAGAACTGGTTTGATCAGGTAAGCTGATATTGAAGTGCATCCTGCAACCACTGACATACAAAGCATGGCTAATAGCATTCGGCGCCAGTGGGGCCTGATCATCGTGATCATGTGTTTGTAAAGATCCATAGTGATGTCTTACCTCAATAACCATTTCTGAGTAAAGCAGCTGAAAGCATATCGCTGCGGTGACCGGCAGGTACCGGCATCCTTGCTGCTCTACGGAATCCTCAGGAGAGTGGGCAGGATGCCCACGGTATGCAGCTTCTCGATGAGTTGAATCAAAGCATATACCCACACAAACCAGACCGCATCCAGGAAGGCGTAACGGTAGGTTTTGGTATCGACCGCGTAAGTTGCGCTCTCGTGGAAAAGGGAGAAGTTGGGGATGAACCGTGGAGTGCGGCGCAAATACTCCGTGTACTCCTGGCCGTATTTGGCGGTGAGCTGATGTTCTTCGTCAACTGTGGTAAGAGGATAAAAGAGGAAAAAGCCCAGAATCAGCATGCAGATCAGAATCAGGCTCCCGGTTGCGCATCCCACTCCCACCGCTCCAATGAAGCTGAAAACGTAGAGGGGGTTGCGCACAATGGAATAGGCTCCTTCAGTGACCAGGGCTTTGTCTTTGTAGCCGGAAATATACATGGATGCCCAGACTCTTCCCAAGGCGCCGACTCCCACCAGGATCAGCCCCAGAGTGCTGAGAGAGACGTAAAGAAAGCCGGTCTTTGACCAGGAATGATCGGTTACTAACAGCAACCCGGCAAGCACTATGGCAAATTTTCGGGTGGCCGCCGTTCTTGACGTGGAAACGCGGTCGATGAGCCTGCTCAGGGCAGACGATGGCTTAATGGAGTTCATTGTTTATCCTCTGAATAGACTGCGCACAGCCCCCACCACATCGGCCACGGCGATCGCGGTCATGCAGCGGTGATCCGTGGGACATGCGGTTTTTAGACAAGGGGCACACGCGGTTGGCTTCCGGACAATCCGGCACGACCCCGACAAGGGTGAGGTCGTGGTGTGGTCCGTGGACCCGAAGATGGCTACGATCGGCACGCCAAAAGCTGCCGCCACATGCATCGGCCCGGAGTCATTGGTTATGAGCAAACGGCATTGGGAGAGCAGCGCCATGAGCTGCCGCACGGAAGTTCTTCCGGCGAGGTTCAGAGGTGGGGTGCGCATTTTCCCGGCAACCTCCTCCCCGATCCCACGCTCATTGGGGCCTCCCACCAGCAGGATGCGGGCGGAAAAGTCCTTTGCAAGGATATCGGCCACTTCGGCAAAGCGCTCGGGGAACCAGCGTTTGGCCGAGCCATAAGTCGCTCCGGGATTGATCGCCACCCACCACCCGGCCCCAAGCTGTTCTCTGGCCCAGGATTGCTCTTCTTCGGTGCAATGCAGCTTGAGTTGACCGTGGCCGCCCTCGATGCCGAGCGCGGCCAGCATGTGACAATAATAGTCCGTATGATGGAGCCGGCGCGCGCGCCTCCAGCCCCGAACCCGGTGGGTCAGCAGAAGGGCGCGGCCATCGGTGGTATATCCGGCCCGTCGGGGAATTCTGGCCACGGTGGTCATAATGGCAGCTTCGATGGCGTTTTGAAAAAGAATCGCCAGATCAAACCGCTCCCTTCGAATCTGCGCGGCGAAACGCAAGAGACCAGTGAACCCGTGATGAGGTCCCTTTTTATCGTAGACCAGTAGACGATCACAGTCCGGGTGATGGCGTAAAAGCTCCGCCACGGTCGGGTTGGCGGCCACCACGATTTCCGCCTGGGGGAAAGCTGTTCTCACTGCTCCCATGGCTGGTGTGGTCATGACGGCGTCGCCAATCCAATTGGTTGATCGAACAAAGATTTTCCCAATGTTCTGAGAGTCAAAAACTGTCATGAGATTTCGGACTCGCACTCCTGTCCCTCAAATCCGACATCCGACATCCGAAATCGCTTAAGGTTGCAGCAGGACCCATTTCCCTTTTTCCACTTTGACCATAACCAGGGAATCCGTTCCCAGCCCATTGTGGTCTTCAGGGGTCAGATTGTAGATGCCGCTGATGCCGACATAGCCCTTGGTCTGTTCGATGGCACTGCGGAGGGCTTCCGGTTCGGTGCCGACCTGGCGCATGGCATTGGCCAGGAGAAATATTGCATCCCAGGCGTACCCGGAGTGCGTATTAATGGGATACTGTTGATCATAGTGATAGACATCCTTGTAGAGCGCCAGGAAGTCCTTGATGACGGCCTTTTGTGGATCGCTGTCGGCGAGTTGGTCCACCACCATCAGTTTGGTCGAGGGCATGATGCTTCCTTCGGCAGCGTCCCCGGCCAGTTCGATGTATTTCGGGTCGGGCTGGCCATGGCACTGGTAGAGCGGCATTTGGAGTCCCAGTTGTTTGACGTTCTTGGCCACGCGTGCACCCGCCGGGCCGATGGTCCAGCAGATGAGCGCCTGGGCTCCGCTTTCCCGGATCTTGAGGAGTTGTGGCGTCATATCGGTGTCGGTAACCGCAAAGGCTTCCTTTATGACGATCTGCATCCCAAACTCGGATGCGATCTGTTCCAGCCAGCTGAGTCCGTCTTTGCCGAAGCCGTCGGTGGCCGTGAGCAGGGCCACCTTGAGCTGTTTCTGATCCCGAAGGTAGTTATAGAGTTTCTTTGCGGCGATGGATGTGCGCTGGGGCGTCTTGAAGGTCCATCGGAAAGGTCCGAATTTGCCGCCGGAGATCACGGGGTCGCCGCCGATGGTCATGATGATGGGAAGATGAGCGGTGTCTTCGATGTAAGGTTTTACGGCCAGCCCTTCATCCGTTCGGGTGGGGCCGATGAGGGCGACGGCCTTGTCTTTTTCCACCAGTCGCTTGGCTTCCATGAGCGCCTTGGTGGGATCGCTTTCCGTGTCTCCCGTCGCCATTTCCAGGGGCCGTTTGTTGATTCCCCCATCCTTATTGATCTTATCGACCACCATCTGCGCGACCAGTTTGGTGGGAGTACCAATGGAAGCCGCCGGTCCCGAGAGCGCAAAAAAGGCTCCGATCTTGATCGGCTCTTCCGCCCGCGCCGTGGCCGTAACCAGGAAGAAAAACAACATTACCGACATGACCAGACAAGAGAGTGTGACGAAATTAGGTTTTTTGCATCTCATGGCTTGTTCTCCCAAAATGGCTGTTGGCAAATGGCTCTTAGCTCATGGCTCATAGCTGTTGGCAAATGGCTCTTAGCTGTTAGCCCTTTGGGGCCGTCTACAAACAACTTGCACTCACTGCAATAATATTTCATCCACGAAGGCACGCGAAGGACTGCGAAGACACACGAAAAATTCATTTCGCCTTCTCCGTGGTGAAGATGGTCCTTTATTTCTTGACACTCCTCACCCTTCACTCCTCACTCCTCACCCTTCACTCACAAACGCTGGTCGAAAACGCGCTTGCTCTTGCGTTCCGTACGGGGAAGAGAGCCATAGTCGACCAGTTCAATCTGAGGGCGAACCATAATGGTGCCGCGAATCTCGCCGGCGATGCGGTCGGCAAGGATGCGGTCGGCATCAGGAGGCTCGCCGCCGAGCCGCTCCACCTTCAGGAGCATCACATCGCGCCCGTCTTCCCGATGATAGAGATGGACCTGATATTCGCTTCCCACATGGGGAATCTGCGACAGAACGTGTTCAATCTGCCCGGGATAGATGTTGACCGCGCGAAAGATGAACATGTCATCGGAGCGGCCGAGCAGATGATCATGTCTGGGAAGCAAGTTGCCGCATGGGCAGGGCTCGGGGATGAGGCGTGTCAGGTCGCGTGTGCGGTAGCGAATGAGGGGCGCCGCTTCTTTGCGCAGAGTCGTGACCACCATCTCTCCCGTCTCACCCGGGGGTACCGGTTCCAGCGTTTCGGGATCGAGGATTTCCAGGATGTAATAATCAGCCCAGTAGTGAATGCCCTCATGAGCGCTGCATTCGAGCCCGGAACCTGGTCCATACAATTCCGTCAGGCCGGGGATGTCGAAGAGTTCTTCCGCTCCGGTGATCTCCTGTACCCGCTGCCGCATACTCCGGCTGTGGCGTTCCGCCCCGAAGATGATCTTTTTCAGAGCTAGTTGCTGCTGGAGGCCGCGCCGCTCGATCTCTTCCGCAATGAGGAGCGCCATGGAAGCCGTGGAACAAAAGACGGTGCTCTGCATGTCCACCAGCATCTGGCAGTGGATTTCGGAATTAGCCGGGCCTACCGGGATGGCCATGGCGCCGAACCGTTCGCACCCCAACTGGAAGCCGACTCCTGCGGTCCACAAACCGTAGCCCACAGCAATCTGCACCCGGTCCAGGCGGGAAAGCCCGGCCATTTCGTAGCAGCGGGCAAACATGTCGGCCCAGTCGTCGATGTCTTTTTGAGTGTAGGCGAGGACTTTCCGCTTTCCCGTGGTCCCTGAGGAGGCATGAATGCGGCAGATCTTTTCGAAGGGTACAGACCGCAGGGGAAAGGGGTAGTCGGCCTGAAGGTCCCGCGCGGCCAGGCAGGGAAGGCGGTGCAAATCGTCCAGCGAGCGAATCTGTTCCGGACGAACCCCTGCTCTGTTGAAGCGCTCCCGGTAAAATGGGGAGTTATGGTAAGCATGCCCGACGGTCCATTTCAGCCCCTGCAGCTGAATGGCCTCCAGATCCTCGCTGGATGCCAGAACCGGCATGAATGAAACACTCATCAGAGGGCTCCTTGTTGCGTTTTGAAACAAATCTTCACTCCGCATGGCGGCGGGGCTCCATGAACCATGAAAAAGGCAGCCCTCAAAGGTTCGTTGCTTTTTCTGACCACTGACCACTATTTTCTAAAAAAATGTCGAAGGTAAAACAAAAAAGCCCGGAAGCACCCTGAAGCCACCAAGCATTCATCAACCGCCCGCTACTATAGAAATTGGGCCAAAGTTTCAAATCCTCCATAACACAAAGGACACAATTTTTCACAAAAAGAATGCAGGGGGAGCGTCTCGCCTTTGCTCCTCCCCGTCGATGGGGGAAAGGCAGGAGGGATTTCTCACTTTGTTGTGACCGATCGGGTCATGAACGTTCTTGAGGATGGGCTGGCATCGGAGTGAAGGTATCATCAGAAAGTGTGGCTAAAGATCTCCCAGATGAGCCAGGAGCCACCGCAGATTGCAGGATATGCGCCGACCGTCATGCCAGGGCTCGGGAGCCTGGGACACAAGTATCCGCAGATTCGCTCCGATCATGTCTGAAAGCCGGTTGAGACGGGCCATATCTTCGATGCCTGGAGACGAAGTGAGCTTGATCTCCAGAGCCCAAAGCCCACCCCCGATTTCGAAAACCAGATCCAGTTCGTACCCGTCACTGGTTCTCAAATAGTACGGCTCGGCACGAATCCCTTTCTGAGCGAATCCGGCGAGTATCTGTTCCACAACAAATCCCTCCCAGCTTGCCCCAACCCATGGTCTCGACAGCAATTCCTCTTCTGACGGGCCATTCAGCATAGTGTGGAGCAGACCCGAGTCTCGCCAATAGACTTTGGGGCTCTTGATAAGGCGCTTTTTGATATTTGCCTGGTAGGGCATGAGACGCCGGATCAGAAAAGCGCCAACCAGGTAGTCCATGTAGTCATTGACGGTGTGGTAGGAGAGGCCTAAAGCTGAGCCAAGCTGCGAGGCGCTCCAAACCTGCCCGTGGACAGCGGCTACCATCTTCAAAAGTCGCTGTATGACCTGGGGTTTGGCGGGCAGTCCCCATGCCGGAAAATCGCGCTGTGCAAGCATTGTCAGATAGTCCAGCTGCCACTGGGGATATCGCCCGACCTCAAAAATGCCCCCTTCGGGATACCCTCCGACATGCCACAGGGTATTGATAGAGATGTCGGGAAGTTCCTCAACGGTGAATGGGGTCAGCTCTACCAATGAAAGCCTGCCAGCCAGAGACTCGGAGACCTCACGCATGAGGGCGGGTGAGACCGACCCCAGGAGCAGGAAACGCCCCCGCCTTTGCGGTTGTTCATCGATAGCCTGACGAAGGAGAGGAAAAATGGCTGGCCAGGATTGCGCTTCATCGAGAATGACCAGACTTTCACCCCGGACAATCTCCGGAAACTGAAGATCCAGGCGAAGCCTTTCGGCATCCTGCTCCAAATCGAAATAGATGCCGCCCAGGGATCGGGCCAATGTGGTTTTGCCGGACTGCCGTGGTCCCACCAGAGCCACTGCGGGGTATTGGCTCAAACGATGGTTGAGGATGGGAGTGATTTTGCGTGCGATCATCAGTTGCATTATAGAAATCAGTTTCTAATTTGCAAGAATATTCTCCCCTTGTTTTTGGGGATCTTCCATCTCCCGATCCGACTCGGGGACTCGGGGCAGGGAGACGGTAAAGAGGATGTCGCGGCCATCCTGGACAAAGGAAAGAACACCACCCATGCCCTTCAACAGCCGGTAGCTCAACGGTACCCCGCCGGTCGCATCACCTTCCTCAAAAGGCAGCAAAAGCAGCTCGGGATCTTTGATGAGCTTATGTTCCGAGACCGGACTGCGGAAATCAATGTGGATGCTTTGCTCGCCTTCATAGGTCCTTATGGTCAGGACTCCCTGTTTGTCCATAGCCTTTGCGCTATGCCTGATCACACTGATGATCACTTCGGCCAGGATATCGTGGTCCACATAAGCGGGAGGAAGTTCCGGGGCCAGCTCCAATTGCCACATGCTCCGCTCCGGTTCCAGATCGGGAGCGAGCAACCCCACACACTCGGCCACCACGGTGTTCACGGCGCATTCCCGAGGGCACATTGCGACCGGTCTGAGGTAGTCTCTGATGCGGTCGAGGATTTTCTCCAGGCGCCGGGATTCCTTCAGAATGATATCCACCTCGGGGAGGTCCGGAAATTTCTTCTGGAGGCGCACGGCAAAGCCGCCCAGGGACATGAGGGGGTTCCGTATTTCATGGGCCACCTCAGCAGCGATAGCGCCGAGGGTTTTGAGTTTTTCCTTCTGCACCAAAGCCTTCTGAGCAGCCTCGAGTTGCAGGGTTCGTTCCTTGACCATGTTCTCGAGATGATCTCGATAGTTCTTCAGCTCTTCCTCAGCCTTCTTTCGTTCGGTGATGTCCCGGATGATCGCGACATAAGCCGTGGGCGAACCGTCAGGATCTCTGATCGCCGAGTACGACCCCTCTATGGGGAATATGGTGCCATCCTTGCGCACGAGGTTCCACTCCGTCCAGAAAGGAGCCTCTGTTTCGACCGCATGGAGGGCCCTTTGCCCAAAGGCCACAAAGCTCTCTTCCGACGGGTGAACAATCCGGATCGACTGCCCCTCCAGTTCAGTGCGCTCATAGCCAAATAGATCCATGAACGCCTGGTTGGCGGAAACGATCATTCTCTCCTGGTCCACCATTAGAATGGCGTCCGAAGTGCTTTCCACCAGCGTTCGGTAGCGTTCTTCGGATTCCCTGAGCGCCACCTGGGCCTGTTTGCGCATCCCGATCTGCTTTTTGAGTTCTTCGACCTTCTGTTCCAACTCTTTGGCCTGATGGATGAGGAGTCTCTCCCTTTCCTGATAATAGTCGATTCGCTCTGTCAGTTCGCACGGCAGGACCTTCAGGTCGGCCAGGATTTCACTGTAAACTTCCGAAAGCTCCCGCGCTTCTCTGGGTGTGAAAATCGTCCCCTGCTGCAAGGCCTTGTGAGCAGCCGCCGACCCGATGGCCCCGGCCAGAGATCGCTCGACCTCGTTATGCAACTCGACCAGCTGAACGATCGAAATCTGTGCCGCGTCATGAACTCCCGTCTCGAGGAGACACTTTTGAACCATGGCCGCCGTCTCCGGTTCGGCAAAATACTGGCCAAGAACCTTCTCGATTTCGCTTTTCTTGGGAGCCAGCTCGATGTAGGCGTCCCTGCGGCGGGCATGGCGCAGCGGCGTTGCCGTGTCCAGAACCCCCACGAACTCCTCGGCAAGGCTCCGCTCCTCGTCGCCTTCCTCGGAATACAGGGAGCCCACAACATAAAGACCGATATTGAAAAGCATGGTCCAGAGGACGGCGTGGCTCAAGGGATTGAATCCCGTCAGGCCGAAGAGTTCCTCCGGCTTCAAGAGCTCGATTCCCCACGGTCCATTTTCGAGCAAACGGTAAGGCAGCCAGCCGCTCTTGACAAAAGATGGCAGGAGGAGCGTGTAGCACCATACGGCAAAGCCCCCGGTGAGGCCCAGCATGGCACCGGCTTTGTTCCCCCCGCGCCAGAAGAGACCTCCCAGCATGGCCGGAGCAAACTGAAGCACCGCGGCAAAAGAAATGAGTCCGATATTGACCAACATGTAGGATTCGCCGATGCGCTCCTCGAACCAGTAACCGATGACAATGAAGCCCGCCACAGCACCCCACCGGCATTTCAGAAGATGGCGTTTCACGAAAGCCAGCCAGCGAATCCATTGCACAAGCGGCAGCAGCAGATGGTTGGTGATCATGGTTGCCATGGTTACCGAGCAGATCATGATCATACCGGTGGCGGCGGAAAAACCTCCGATAAAGACCAGGAGCGAGAGCCAGGGTTTGCCATGCTCGAGGGGGATTCGCAAAACAAAGGTATCCGCGTCATAGAGCGGCTGGCCGTCGAGCAAGCCGCCCGCGGCAATGGGGAGTACAAACATGCTGATCAAGAGCAGATAGAGCGGCAGCAGCCACATGGCCGTCAGGATGTGTTTCTCATCGTGATTCTCCACCACCGCCACATGAAACTGCCTCGGGAGAAAGAGTATCGCCGACATGGAAAGGACGAGGTAACCTGTCCACGTGACATAGGCCGCGGCATCCTGTTTCCCGAGTTCGAGAAGATAATGAAAGGGACTTTTCGAGAGCCGCCTGATGATATCACCGAAGCCGTCGTTCATGAAGTAAGTCACAAATATGCCGACGGTGAGAAGGGCCACCAATTTGATCACGCATTCCACCGCCAGGGCCATCATCATGCCCTCGTGCCGTTCCGTGGGATCCAGCCGTCTCACACCGAGAATGATCGTGAAGACCACCATGAGCACCACGACCACAGGACCCACTTCAGCTCGGATCCAGGAGGTTGAGTCTGTCGCGGTGATGATCTCGAAGGTGGAAATGATTGCCTTGAGCTGGAGTGCGATATAGGGAGTGATGCCCACCAGCGCGATAATAGTGACCATGGCGGCAATGGGCTGGGATCTCCCGTAGCGGGCTGAAAGAAAATCAGCGATACTGGTTATCCGGCGGGTATTCTTGAGTTGGACCAGCCTTCGCAGGATGGACCACCAGAGCATGATGGCGATGGTCGGGCCAAGATACATGGGCAGGAAGAGAAACCCGGAGGTGGCGGCCTGGCCTACGCTTCCGTAATACGTCCAGGCCGTGCAATACACCGCCAGTGAAAGTGAATAAACATAGGGATTGTTCGCCGGGCTTCTGCCTGCTGCCGATTTCCGCTCCACCCACAGGGCGATGACAAACAGACCCGCCATGTACAGGCAGAACACGGTCAGTACCATTCCTGAATCAAGCATCGTGCTCCTTCCGCTTCTTATCGGGGTCCCCGGAAGCAGACTCAGTGCCGATTCTGCTCACAAGAAACAGAAGGAAGATGCCAACGGCCCAGAGGACATAAAGGTAGACGAGGAGGACCTCCGGACGCTTCAACCGAAATATGCCCAGGAACGGCCAATTGAGCAGAGCAAATCCGAGGATAAACAGCAGGGTATGAAACTCCGACTGCCGCAGAAGATTTCTTAACCGTTTCACCAGGTTCTTCTCCTCGATTGGTGCAGATCACCATCAGGTGAAGGGCGCCGAGCGCCCCGCGTGCAGGCACTTCCTCATCAGTGACTGCACCGAGAAGCAGAATCAGCAGTTGAGGTCGGTACTGTTGGCGGTGAGCTTACGATAAAGAATCTCCACAAACAGGTCAAGGAGTCTGCCAATCACGATGCCACAGCCAAGGGAGACGCTGCAATAAGCAGCCTTGGTTTACAAAGTGCGTCCAATTATGTGAATATGATGGAGCCTGGTCCATATTGGCAAAGCAGCCGGCCCGTCCAGGGGGATCAGGCGGATACAGAGCCACGCGGGGTGAAGTAAGAGGGTGTTGGCCGGAGGCTGACTGGCGCAATGGTCGGCTGCTGCCCAAGCGGAACGCACAGGAAGCTCACGGTCGCCACCCTTGGCGCTACATCGGTCCCATGCTTGCACCAAGGGGGGCCGTCATGATCTGGAGCGACGCTATCGATGGACACTCTTCGTGTAGGAACCAGAGACCCGGTCCTGCTTCTGACCCGGGCGGCGGACAAGCTTGTGAGCCTGAAACCGGGGGAGGTGATCCGGGCTCAGGTGGCGGAGGTCGCTCCCAGGTGGCGATGTTAATTTGCGCATTCAGGGAAACCTGTTTCGAGCCAGATCGCAGCTTCCGCTTCCTGAAAACACCAGCGTCCTCTTCCGGGTGCTCGGTCAGAAGACGGGGGAAGGAGCTTCCGAGATTCGCCTGCAGTTCCTGGAAGTAATCGCCCAATCAGAATCAGGCCCGATGCCTCAGACGCTTGCCGGCGACCCTTTGCAGACACTGACACAGGAACTTGCATCCAAGCTTGCCGTCAAAACTCACGTGCCGGCAGACCTGGCGGAGACCGTGGAACGGCTGCTGAAGGCCCTTCCCGACGATCCGTCGAGGATCCCCGCGGCGACCCGGGAGCAACTCCTGACCCTTCTCCAGACAAGCCTGAGGACCACCGGACAAAGCATTCAAGACCGGCTGAATTTACTCTTGCGGCAGTTCATGGACCAGGATAACCCGCAACTGCTCGCGCTGGCGAACATTAAGGAGCAAGTCTTCGCCGACATCGAGACGATTTCGCAGATCCCTTTGAAGTCCACCCTCACAAACACGGGTGTGGGCCTGGAAGCCAGGCTGAGAGTCCTGGCGGAGGCTTTTGCGGAAGCGGGCGAGGGTTCACTGCCCAACCCCCTGTCTGCCTTGGGCGCTGAACAATCCGCTGTGACCACACTGCTGCCCCCGGACCTCAAAGACGCCCTGCGGCAGCTGGATCTGAAAGGCGCACCGCTGCCACCGGATGCCCGGCAAAGCGTCCCGCTCCCACCGGATCCTCAGGCCGACCCTCTCCAGTCAGACTTCAAAGCCAGACTGCTGCAGGTCAGGGCGATGCTCCTGGAGCAGCAAGAGCAGTTTCTAAAACTCGACCTGTTTGCCAGAACCGCAAACGCCGGGCCGGCGGCAGAGAAGAAGGCGATTCTGGAGCAGATGCTGCAGTCAGTTGACGGGCTGTTGCAGGATATTGAGACTTTTCAACTGCTTTCCAAACTTACCGATTCCTTCTACACTTTTCTGCCCTTCCTCTGGAAGGGGCTCAGTGAAGCGGAAATCGCCTTCAAACGAAGTGGTGGCGGTTCCCATGGCCGATCCTACTATTGCCTCGTACACCTTGATCTCGAAGAACTGGGGAAGCTCGATATCGTTGCCATGATGGCAGGTTCCGAGTTTTTAATCTCCTTCAAGACCGACCATGAGGCGTTTCGGTCGGTTCTGAACGCCCAAACGAACGAATTGCGGGAGATGTTTGCCGCGAAGGGACTCAAATTGGGGCTGGTCAGTTGCTATCGCATGCAGGAGAAGCAGCTTGAGCCCTTCGAGCGCCTCGAGTCCTTCGATAGCATTATCAACATCCGAATCTGATGGTTTTTCCGGCGATGTGCGCCGGACGAGGAACAGGGATCAAGGCTGTTTCGGGACCCAGACGCAAAGGCATTGAGGCAACCCCATGGACGACAAACTGAAGAAAGCGGTGGCTCTCAAATACCGGCACCAGGTTGATGCTGCTCCCAAGGTTGTGGCGAAGGGCCAGGGGATTATCGCCGAACGCATCATCGAAATGGCCCGAGAACACAACATTCCGCTGAAAAGAGATCCGGCGCTTATCGAAGTCCTGTCTAAAATGGATCTTGATCAGGAAATTCCGCCGGAGCTTTACCGGGCGGTGGCGGAAGTCCTGGCTTACGTATACAAGATGACAAAGCAACCCCCTGAGATCTAATGAGGTTTATCGATAGGCATCTTTTCGATGGCGTATGGCGATCACATCAATGCTGCATGCTTCATCATCAACTGCGTATAACACGCGATAATCACCGACACGAATGCGCCACAGATTGTTTTCCCCGCGTAATTTGCGAGAACCTCTTGGACGAGGTGCTCGTGTCAGCATTTCTATCTTGGGGAAGACTCTGTTCAGAGTTGGGGCGTCAAGGGCTTCGAGTTCCTTTCGGGCAGTACGGGCAAAAGTGAGCTCGTACTCATCCATGCAGTTTCCCTTGCCTGCGCAGTCTCTTTTTCACAGCCTCAAGCGATTCGCGCGGTTCCTGCGCTCTCCTCTCTGCCATCAGCATATCGAAGATGTCTTCCCAGAGATCCCCGTGCTCTTTGAGATCAATGAGAACAGAGGTTTTATCGCCTTTTTCATCAACCATGAACTGAATGCCTTTCATTCGTAGTGCCTCCTGCTCTCAGTGCCTCTGCAACCAGAGTAATACAGCCTGAAAATTTCTCCTTATCCCGCTCCAGCGAATGGGCATCAGGGGAGCACTAAAGAGTCTCCAGAAAAGCCTATCGCCATCGTCATTGAGCTCGTGGGGAGTCTAATGGTTCCGGATGGGCTGGTCAATGCTCAAAACGTCCGGAAAAGCGTCTCCGGTGGAGTAAAGGCTTGCTCCACCGCAGGGCTGCGGTGGAGCGAGCGAGGTTACGCCGCGGGCGGTACGCCGTGTTCATCCCAGCCGCGGAGGTGGAAGTATTCTTTGAGCATTTGTTCCATCTCTTCTTCGCTAAGGGCCTGGCCGGTGGGAAGGGCTTCCCGGTGGATGCGTTTGGGCAGCCGGTCCTGCTCGGGTTGCAAGCCTTCGCGCAGGTTGAACCGGCGAGTCATGGTGGAGATGGCGGCGGCCTTCTTTCTCAGTTCTTCCTTGGAGGCCGGAAGGCCGGTGACCATGTGGATGACTTTTTCCAGCTCCTCCCACGTGTAGAGATCGCGATAGAAGCGGCACAAAATCAGGGTATCGAAGATCGTCAGGCGGTCTTCGAACTCGGTCAGCAGTTCGGCTTTGCCTTCAATGGCGTCAGCAGGGATCATGCCTGACAGTTCGGGTTTGTAAAAGGTGGTCCGCAGGTGGCAGGCGCCACGGTCCGAGGTGGCGTAGGAGAGGCCCATGCCCTTGAGCGTTCGCGGGTCATAGCCTGCCGGTTCCATGCCTTTGACGTGAATGGCGAGATCCTCCAACCCCCAGGCTTTGGCCGTGGGTACGATGCCTTCCGCCAGAAGGTCGCCAATGCCTTCTCGATTGCCGATGGCCTTCAAGAGCGTGGCGACTTTTTCCGGCTGGTTGTAGTCGATATCATAATCCACTTTCCCACGGCGCACGGCTTCGATGGTGAAGGCACAGAGGTTTCCCGCGGTAATCGTGTCCATGCCGACGCGGTCGCAAATATCGTTGAGATAGACGATTTCTTCCATCTCCTGGATCATGCAAAGGCCGCCGAAGGCGTAGATGGTTTCGTATTCGGGGCCCTCGAGAACCAGTCCCGTATGGCGGCCTTTCTTGATGGTCGTCAAACGACCGCAGGCCATGAGGCATTTGGCACAGGCATTGGGTTTGACCTCATGTTCCTGGTGCAGGGTCTGCCCGCTGATCTTCTCCCAATGTTCAAACGTTCCCTCCGCCCAATAGCGCGTCGGGAAGGCTTGAGCCTTGTTCATGATGGCGACCATCATGGTGGTGCCCAGTGCCTTGTAGGCCTTGACTCCGGGGTGGTCCGCGTTGGTCTTGCCGAAGGCCTTGGCATATTGGGCCACGCTATCGGCATCATGAAAGCGGCGCCGGGCATCGCCCTGAAACACCACCGCTTTGAGCAGCTTCGAACCCATCACGGCGCCCACGCCGGTGCGGCCAGCAGAGCGCCATTTGTCGTTTTCGATGACGGCAAAGCGCAGCAGTTTTTCCCCCGCCGGGCCAATCACCACTGCTCCCGGCTTGCGATAGCCTTCCCTGTGAATGGCGAAGCGTTTCTTGACCTCCTCTTCGGTTACGAAGGTGTCGGCTCCCCACAGCTCTCCGGCATCAAAAAACTCGACGCCGTCAGGATGAACTGAGGCCACCGTCGGCCTGGCAGCCTTACCGAAAAAGAGAACAGCATCAAAACCTGCCGCATCGACGGCTTCGGGCACTTTCCCCCCGGCGTAGGATTCAGAATAGAGAAGCGTCTGAGGCGATTTTGTAAAAACGCCGTAACGACTGCTTCCCCAGATGCGGCTCTGGCAGATGGGTCCGGTGGCAAAGATGAGATGGTTTTCGGGGGCAAAGGGGTCCACCCCCGGGGGATTTTTGTCAAGGAGCAACCGGGTGGCCAATCCCTTGCCGCCAAGATAGGCCGCCTGGATCTCATCGGGTACCGGTTCGATCCGATAGCTCCGCTCCGTCAGGTTGACGAGCAGGATGCGTCCGTAAAAGCCGTCCATTGCATACTCCTTCGCGACTGGAAACTGGAAACTGGAAACTGGAAACTGGAAACTGGAAACTGGAAACTGGGTGGCCCGCAATGAGCAGCTACTCATCACCCATGAACTAGTGCTTGGTTGCGTTAATCCTTGACATATTGTCACCATCCCCTTCGTCATTCCGCCATGTTTTTGGCCGGAATCCAGGTCCTGGCATGCTCCTGGACCCCGGCTAAAAACCTGCCGGGGTGACGGTTCGTGGATATGTCAAAGATTTTTGCAATTTGGCACTAGACACACAAGGCTGGGATGCGCGGGCAAACCAGTCAAACAGTGCAAGAGTATGAAGAAATCCATTTAACCCCTAACCCCAAACCGTGAACCCCTGAACCGTGAACTGTGAACCGTGAACTAAAGCCCCAAATACGCGGTCTTGATGTGCGGATCGTCCAGGAGTGCTTTGCGCCGGACCTTCCATAACCGTGCGCCCATGTTCCAGTACATAGGCGCGATCGCTCAAGCTCAGGGAGTGCATGACATCCTGTTCCACCAACACGACAGTGGTGCCAAGATCGGCAATCTTGCGCACGGTTTCGAAGATGTTCCTGGTGAGCAGGGGCGCCAGGCCCAGGGACGGTTCATCGAGCATCAGCACTTTGGGTTTGGCCATGATGCCCCGCCCGATGGCAACCATCTGCTGTTCGCCGCCCGATAAGGTCATGGCCAGTTGGGATTCCCGTTCGCGCAGGCGCGGCAGCAGTTCGTAGACATCCTCGAGTGTCGCCTCTTTGTCCCTGTCGGCACGACTGTTGTACGCACCGACGATGAGGTTGTCCTTGACGCTCATGAGGGTAAACAGCCGTCGCCCTTCGGGTACGTGCACCACGCCCCGTTCGACGATGGCTTCGGGGGGAGCCTTGTGAATGGGAACGCCTTCGAACCGGATCTCTCCTCGCTTTGGTGGGACCAGGCCGGAAATGCTCCTGAGCAGGGTTGATTTGCCCGCGCCGTTGCCACCGATGATGCTTACCACCTCACCTTCGTTGACATGCAGCGAGAGATCGAAAATGACCTGAACGTCGCCATAGAAGACGTCAATATTCTTGATTTCAAGAAACGCCATATTCTTCTCCCAGGTAAGCCTTGATCACTTTCTCGTCCGAGGCTACTTCCTTTGGGGTTCCTTCGGCAATCTTTCTCCCAAAGTGGATCACGACAATCCAGTCGGAGAGGGCCATGATGGCGCGCATGATGTGTTCGATGATGAAGAATGTGATACCACGGTCGCGCAAGCCCCGGATGATCCTCACCATCTCATCCACTTCGGTCGGTCGCAGGCCGGCCATGACCTCATCGAGCAGCAGGAGTTTGGGTTCCGTAGCCAGAGCCCGCGCAATTTCGAGGCGCTTGCGGTCGGCGATGGTCAGGTTCCCTGCTTTAACGTCCTTCTTATCATGGAGATTCAGGGCTTTGAGGACCTCTAAGGCCTTGCTTTCAGCCACCGCGTGTTTTTCGGTGGTAACATAGCTCCCGACCATAACGTTGTAGAGCACGGTCTTGGATGCAAACGGTTTGACAATCTGAAAGGTCCTGGCAAGCCCCTGTTTGCAGAGATTCCAGGGCCTTACGTTGTTGACCCGAACGCCGTCGAAGAAGATCTCCCCGGCGGTGACGGGATAGACTCCGGCGATGCAGTTGAACACCGTGGACTTACCGGCCCCGTTGGGGCCGATCAAGCCCAGGATCTGGCCCTCCGTGATGCTCAGGTTGACGTCGTCCACCGCCCGCAGTCCGCCGAAGTCTTTGGTCAGTTCTTTCACATCGAGAATCGTCATGCCACACGCTCCTTACTCAACCTTGGCGGGTTCGGCTGCAAAGCGGTCGAGGAACCGGTTGTAGAGCCTGGTAAGGGGTTCCTGGAGGCCCCGGGGTTGGAAGATCATGACCACGATCAAGAGCACTCCGAAGATAATCAGATGCAGGCCGGGCAACTTGTCGCCGAAATAGATCCGGCAAAGATCGCTTACCGGGCGCAGAATGATGGCCCCGAGCACCGGTCCGGCAAGGGAGCCTCGTCCTCCGATGAGGGCAATGAAGGCGATTTCAAAGGAAATATCGAGGGACATGACACTCTTGGGATGGATAAAGAGCGTAAACTGGGCCCAAAAGGTGCCGGCGAGGGCGGTGAGGAAGGAACTCATGGCCATGGCAATGAGTTTACACCGGGCCACATTGACCCCCAAAGCCATGGCCGCTTCGGGTTCTTCGCCGCCGGCGCTCAGGTAGTAACCCAGCTTCGAGCGAGAAATGAAATAGGTCAGGGCCAGGACGGCGATGAGCATCACCAGAATGATGTAGTAATAGGGTTCCTTTTCGGCGAACATGAAGTTGGCCAGGCCGGTGTTGAGTGGGGGGATCTGCAGGCCGCGGGGGCCGTTCAGTTTAAAAGGCCCGAGGTATTCGATGTTTTCCACCATGACCCTGATTCCCTCGCCAAAGGCAATGGTGGCGAGAGCGAAGTAGGCGCCGCGCATCTTGAAGGTCGGCAGCCCGATCAGCACCCCCACAATGACCGACAGCACTCCGCCGATGAGCATGCCGATCCACGGGCTGATGCCGTACTGGAGCGCCAGGATGGTGGACGTATAGGCCCCGATCCCCACAAAGGCTGAATGGCCCAAAGGCAGCACGCCGGCAAAACCGCCGACCAGATTCCAACTGGTGGTGAGGTAGGCATACAGAAAAAGCAGCACCAGGATATGCAGATAGGTGGGACTTCGGACCAACAGGGGCAAGCCGAAAACAATCACTCCCACCAGCATCAAAGAAATTGACTGAAGCTTTTTTCGCGTCATCACGAGCCTCTACCAGTCATATTTTACGCCAAACAAGCCCGAGGGCTTAACGAACAGGACCACCAGGAAGAGCGCGTAAACAATGGCCTCCGTCCACGTGGCGGCCATGAACTGGGGGCCGACCGATTCAATCACGCCCACGATGATGCCCCCCAGGAGCGCTCCCCCGATACTTCCAAGGCCGCCCAGCACGACAATGATGAAGCCCTTGATGTCGAACAACACCCCAATACTGGGGAAGACATTGTTAAACGGCACCAGCGTGACCCCGGCGATGCCGGCAATGGCCGTGCCGATGCCAAAAGCCACGTTATAGATGCGGTACTGGTTGATGCCCATCAGGCTGGCAGCTTCCCGATCGAGGCTGGTGGCGCGGATGGCTCGGCCCATGCGGGTTTTCTGGAAGAACCAGTAAACCGCGGCGGCGGTGACGACAGCGGTCACACAACCCCAGAGCTTGGGAACGGAAAGCATCATGCCGCCAAATTCCATCATTTTGCCGCGCAGGGGGTTGTCCTGCAACGCTCGGTACTGGGGACCGAAGATGAGCAGCGATAGATTGTCGAGGATGTACCAGACCCCCGTGGTCACAATGATTACCGTGATGGGCTCACGGACGTCTTTTTCGGATTTGAAGATCGGTTTGATGATGATGTCCTGCAGGTAATACCCGAACAGATACATCACCGGGGCCACAATGATCAGGGCGAGGTAGGGATGGATGCCGGTCAAAGTCACGGCCCAGTAGGCGGCGTACATGCCCACCATGAGCAAAGAGCCGTGCGCAAAATTGATCACCTTGAGCACGCCAAAGATCACGGTGAGCCCCATCGCGGTCAGACCGTAGATGGACCCGATGAGGATGCCGTTGATTGCATCTTCGAGAACATAAAGCATGAGTGTCTCCGCACGGGCGCTGTTTGACTACCTTTTCATCCACGAAGTCACACGAAGGACAGCGAAGACACACGAAGAAATCATTTCGAGTCCTTCGTGCTCTTCGTGGTAGAAAATTCTTTTTGGACGGGCACTTACTGCTGCGGCGCCGGAAAAACCGGAGTGTAACCGGTATGACGGGCGCTCTTCGGCCACACGGTCAATCGCTCCAGCCCTTTTCCCATATCGTTGATCTGCACGATGCAGAGGGCCGCGTTCTTATTCTGCCCGGTCTGGTCGAACTCAATGGCATCGTAGGAGGCAACCATCGCGGGACCGCTGCTCAACTTGGTGGCGGCAAGGGCATCGCGGATGGCTTTGGGATCCAGCGAACCGGCCCGTTCCAGAGCGTCCGCCATAACGTACATGGCCACATAGGCGTCCACCGATTCCCCCGCGGGATTGTAGCCGCACTTGGTCTTGAACTTCTCGTTGAAGGCTGGGACCCCCGGCTTTCCCACGTCGGTTTCCCACTCGACAATGTCGTACACATACTGAGCGTTCTTGGCGGCCGCCTTCAAGAAAGACGGATCGGCATGACCACCGCCACTGCCCACAATCGCCTTGGGTTTGACTTTGTACTCGGCCAGGGTATTGGTGAGCAGAATGGCGTCGGCGGCATTGGATACGAGCAGCAAGACGTCGGGGTTGGCGCGCTTGATTTTCTGAACCACCGGGCTGAGGTCGGTTGCCGTCGAAGGATAGGGCTCATCCAGCACCACTTTGTAACCATCCTTTTCGGCCAGCTTCTTCCACTGCTCGGCAAAACCCTTTCCCCAGTCGCCATTCTCGTACACAAAGGCCACGGTCTCCAACTTAGTATTGGTCTCTTTGGCCATATCCTTCAGGAATGCAAACTGGTCGCGGGTCCACCAGCTGTCTTTGGCGGCAATCCGGAACACCGTCTTGAAACCCTGTTCGGTGATCTTGTCGGCTACCGAAACGGGAACGATGAAGGGGATGCCGTAACGTTCCGCCACCGCGGTGGTGGGATAGGTTACCGAAGAGTTCCAGCAGCCGGTCAACACATTGACCTTTTCCGTGTTGATCAGCCGCTCGGCTTCCGCTACGCCCTTTTCGGGCTTGGACTCGGAATCGGCATAGACCATCTCGATCTTGGCGCCGCCCAGAGACTTGATGCCCCCGGCGGCGTTGATCTCTTCCACGGCCAGATCACGGGCGCATTTCCCCTGCTGCCCCACCGATGCGGAAGGTCCCGAAAGGGGCTCGATGTTGCCGACCTTGACCACCTTGTCGGCGGCCAGCGCCGATGGAGCATTCGCCAACATGCCCAGAAACGCCATGAACGCTACCACAGCCATTGTGCTTTTCAATAAACCGCTCTTTTTCATGCAACTCCTCCTGTGAGATGATCCTATGCCTGGCCCTGCTCTCCCTTACACCCAACCCGGTGCGCCGACCGCAAAGATCCATGATGCTCGCTTTACGCCTGCTCTTCACCGGGCATTTACGCGTGCTGGTAAAAAACTTCCACGAAGACACACGAAACAATCATTTCGTGTCCTTCGTGCTCTGGCTGCCATAGGCGTAGAAAATGATGTCTTTCGGCAGCCCGGTATTCATGAAGGCTTGCATGATCTTATCGCTTCGACCGGGACCGAATTTTATGACGAGCAGCAACCCCCCCAGCGCTTTGTCATGCAAAACCTGTCGTTCGTAAAAACCAAAATCCATGTGCATCAGCGCCTCGAAGACCTCCCGGAAAGCGCTTTCCGCAGGAGCCTCGGTGCACCTCTCGAAAACGATGTAACTGTAGGCGGGATCCAACCCTCGTTTGATTTTCTCGAAAGAGGAAGAATCGGGTTCCACGCCCGCAGTCATCATTGAAAACCCTGCTGAGTCCTGGATACTGAGTGGGGTGCGGGAGACCGGCAACCCCCCGCTCCGCGTCAAAATCTCCTGGCGGCTCGGCTTGACTGTGCCCATACGCCAAGCACCATCTTTCACCACGAAGCACACGAAGGGCACGAAATGAAAAGATTTCTTCGTGTATCTTTGTGTGCCTTCGTGGATGAAATGTTGTCTTTTTATGGCTCCTTACCTGGAAAGGACGGTCAGCCCTTCCTCCAGGATCGCCAGCCCACGCTCCAGTTGGTCGTCGGTGATCACCAGCGGCATCAGGGTACGGATGACATTACTATAGTTCCCGCAGGAGAGAAGCACCAACCCCTTTTCGTAACAGAACTTCACCAGCGCCTTAGCTAGATCGGCTGCGGGTTCCTTGGTTTCCCGATCTTTGACCAGTTCGAGGGCCAGCATGGGGCCAAGGCCGCGCACATCGCCGATGATTTCCAGCCGCTTCTGCATCGCTTCAAAACGTTGCCGCAGTTTCTGACCAAGAGCCTCGGCCTTGTCAAGCAGCTTTTCTTCCTCGAAGATGTCGAGCACCGCCAGCGCGGCACGGCAGCAAACCGGATTGCCGCCGTAGGTCCCCCCCAGCCCGCCAACCTGGGGTGCATTCATCATTTCCGCCCGCCCCACCACCGCGCTGAGTGGCATGCCCGCAGCCAGGCTCTTGGCGGTCAGGACCAGATCGGGTTCGATCCCCCAGTGTTCCATGGCAAACATCTTGCCGGTGCGGCCGATGCCGGTTTGAATCTCATCAGCGACAAAGACGATTCCATTATCACGGCAAATCTTGATGAGCTTAGGAAAATACTCGGGCGGGGGAGTGATGAAGCCCCCTTCACCCATGATGGGCTCGACAATCAAAGCGGCCGTGCTCTCTCCTGCCACCTGGCTGATGAAGAAATCCTTCAGATGGTCGGCACAGGCAACATCACAGGCAGGGTAGGTGAGGCCGAACGGACAGCGGTAGCAGTACGCGCAGGGCATCCGGTAGACGTCGGGCATGAAAGGACCGAAACCGAATTTGTAGGGTTTGACCTTGCTGGTCAGGGTCATGGTCATGTAGGTCCGGCCGTGAAAAGCATTTTCAAAGCAGATAACGGCCTGGCGTTTGGTGTAATGCCGGGCGATCTTCACCGCATTTTCCACGGCCTCGGCGCCGCTGTTGGCAAACACCGCCATTTTCGGAAAGGCTCCCGGAGTGAGGCCGCAAAGCCTCTCCGCCAGCCTGACATACGGTTCGTACATGACAATGTGAAAGCAGGTATGGGTGTACTTCTCAGCCTGATCTTTGATGGCGGCGACGACCTTGGGGTGGCTGTGACCGACGTTCATGACGCCAATCCCACCCGCAAAATCAATCAGTTCCCGTCCGTCGACATCATAAACGACGGCCCCTCTGGCCCGGCCTGCAAAATAGGGCGTGACGTTGAATGGCCCCTGGGGAACAAAATTCGCCCGCAGTTCTGCCAACTGCTTACTGGATGTGGAACTGCTCATAACGACTCCTGTTTGTTGCTGGGTAAGCGCTGTTCAAAAGATGTAGTGAGCGTGACAGTGAGGCTAAGGGCAAATCACGTGCCAAGGCGCACGGAGTTCCCATCCAGAAGGAACTGTGGGTATTTGCGCCGCCTCGCCGGCATGCGGCTGATTTGTCGCTGATTCATGCGCGAATCAACCCGGAGGCTAGTACAGTGGGGCGAAAGCTTGGCACCTTTACACATGTTGCGTTTCGCTCTTCTCAACGCAACCTACCATCCTCGTGTTTGGGCAGGTGCTCGCTGTAGGTTGCGTTGAATGAACATGCAACGCAACGGCAAGGAGAACAGTAAAATACCTGCCCAAGCGTGTTGAGACTCATGCCACCCTGCACTAGCCTATCATGCAACTGCTGCGATGAAGATGGAAATGAGGTGCAGGGGGTGATTCATCTGTAAATCAAACGCCGCTGTAAACCTTGGCTGTATGCGAAACAGAGCGGAAGCGAGGGTGATTCACTATTGCATCGAGCGCGGGGAAAGGGCATATTTCTTGAGCTTGCGCACCACCGTTGGCTGGCTGATGCCCAATTGGCGCGCCAGTTCTCGCGTGGTCTTGCATTGGGCCAGAGCCTTCTCGAGAATCTCCTTTTCGCGGGTGCATATTTCATCGGTCAGCGAGGCGCTGTCTTTTACCGTAGTCTCGGGAGCGGATGCAGGTTCCACTTGAAGTCCCAGGCTGCTCACAATGAAATCATCCACGACTTCCTTTTCCCCCATGAGGACTGCCGTCTTCAAGATATTCTTCAATTCCCGCACGTTGCCGGGAAAGGGGTAGGCCTGCAGCAGCTTGAGGGCTTTGGGAGAAACTCGCCGTTTGAGGTGGTAAGCGCGGTTGTAGCTACGCAAGTAGTGGTTCACGAACTCGAAGAGATCCTCTGGTCGCTCGCGCAGGGGAGGAATGTTGATGGTGAAGGTATTCAAACGATAGAAGAGATCCTGGCGGAACTGGCGGCGGCTCGTGAGTTCTTCCAGGTCACGGTTGGTGGCGGCGATGACCGTACAATCGATTTTTCTCGGCTTCAGGCTTCCGAGTCGCAGGATTTCCTGGTCGTCGAGATACTTGAGGAGCTTGGCCTGAACGGAGAAGGGCAGGTCGCCGATTTCGTCGAGAAAGAGGGTCCCGCCCTGAGCCAGTTCAAACAGGCCGATTTTGCCCTGCTCGCGCGCGCCCGTGAACGCCCCCCGCTCGTAACCGAAGAGTTCCGCCTCCAGCAGGTTTTCGGGGAGAGCCGCGCAGTTGATCTGCACAAAAGCCTTCTGCTGACGTTTGCTGTTCTTATGAATGAATTTGGCGAGCAAGCCTTTGCCCGTCCCGGATTCTCCCAGAATTAAAATATTGGACGCTTCCAGATGCGCCAACTTCAGCGCGATTCGCAGAACCTGGCGCATCCGGCTGCTTACGGCAACGATCTCTTGTTTCTTGAGTTCGAGAAGACTGAGTTCCGCCAGTTCTTCCTGGTATTTCTCGGTCACCAGGCGGGTCTGCTCCAACTCGTCCCGGACGGCGTTGAGCTGCGTCATGTCCCGTTCGTTGACCACGACCATGGAAATGTCCCCGGCTTCGTCAAAGACCGGGGTGCCGGTAACCAGCAGGATTTTCCCTGTTCTCTTTATATGCTGGATGATGCTGACCTGCCGCTTGGTTTCCAGCACTTCCAGGGTGACCGAGCGATCGAACCAGCCGTCGAGCAAGGATCTCCTTCACTGTCTTGCCGATCACATCCCCGGCTTTGATGCCGTTGAGCCGCTCCGAGGCTTCGTTGACGTTGATGACCCGGGCCTCTCCATCGCAAACCCAGATGCCGTCCGAAGATGACTGGAATATGGCATTCAGCTGTCGGTTCAGATTCTTGTAAGATTCCAGTTTGCCGGCCGAGACTTCGAGCTGCTCCAGTTGCTGGAAGCTGCAAAGGGCGCCTTTGACCTCATCGGCGTGCCGGATGAGCGTGATGTTGAGCAACAGGTCGCCATGATTTCCCTGAATCAACCGCCCCAGTTGGGGAGTGCCCGTGTGAAGCGCTTCCATCACCAGGTCTGCCGTGTCGGAAAGCACCTTGCTGATGTGGGCTCCAAGCAGATTATTGGGGGCAAGGCCGAAGAACTTCTCGATCTGGGCGTTGGCAAAGACGATCCCACTCTCCCGGTCGGTGGCAATCAAACCGTGGCTGCTGGCATTGAGGATTGCTTCGTGGGTCACTCGGGTTTTCATCGCCTTCCTGCCATCGCATCGAATCCTGTGTCTTTTACCACAATGTCGATTCGATAATGAATCATCCCTCTGCATATACCTTCGCGGAAGGCGGAGTCAAGCCTCAATATCTAGAGGTCCAGTTTTGTATTATGACATGCTGGATGTCACATTGCAAAACCTGACCCCATGACTGCGACAAAGATCCTGTGATGCTTTGCTCCACCCCCTGCGCTTTTAAGCATCGGTGATTCCTTCGACTATGCTCTCATTTAACACCCGACCATCTTATGCCAGACTGACTCAACCCTCCCATCCTGTGAACCCGGAGAGCGAGTTGTCCGTGCTGTCGCTGTCCCTCCAGTAAGGTGGGGTCGGGTCTTGTATTATCATATGGGGTGCATCATAATACAAGACTTGACCCTGTGCTGTTTTGTGGAGGTTGGGCCAGGTCATCCTGTAAGCCCTGGCCCCATTTGTTTGAAGACGGTTTTGTAGGTCAATCCCTCCTGCGGCAGGTGTTCGGGGGCGACGAGCTGGATGCGGGTACCGAGGCCGAGCACCCGGCGCAGGTGGCTGCGCAGGAGGTCGAGATACTGGGAACGGTTGCCGCCGGGGAAATCCCGGGTCGAGGATCTGACGAGCTGGAGTTCCAGTTGTTCGCCAATGCCATACCGGGTGTAAACGATCAGCCGGAAGTCGTCGAGCAGGGGGTCTATCCCCCGCAACAAGGCTTCGACCTGTTCCGGATAGAGCGGAATGCCGCGAATGGAAAGGCGATGGTCGGTGCGGCGAAGAATGGGGGCGATTCTTGCCGAGGTGCGGCCGCATGAGCACGGCGCCTCCCGCAGCACGGTGATGTCTCCGGTGCGGTAGCGGATGAGGGGATAAGCCTCGGCGGTGAGTGTGGTCAGTACCAGTTCCCCTTCATGACCCGCCGGGACAGGTTCACCGGTTGCCGGCCGAACGATCTCCGCCAGAAACTGGTCTTCGGCCAGGTGCAGGCCGTCTTGAGCCGGGCATTCTCCGGCCACCCCGGGTTCCACCATTTCGTTTACCCCATAGAGTCCATAGACCGGGACGCGGAAAGCGGCTTCGAGGCGCTCGCGGGTGTTGTGGGCGAGGGGGTCCGGTCCCAGGAGGATAAGCCGCAGGTGCAGGCTCGACGAGTCGAGTCCCTGCCTTTCCAGGGTCTCCGCCATATGCAGGGCGAAGGCAGCGGTGGTGGCCAGCACGGTGGAGCGAAAATCCTGCATGATCTGCAATTGCAGAGTCGCCGAGATGGTGGCTGAAGGAGCCAGGGTAGCGCCGAGGAGTTCGGCGGCGTGGTTGAAGGTAAAGGCGCCGGGAAAGAGGCTGAAGTTAAAAGCCACCTGGACGATGTCCCGCTGCCGAATCCCCAGTTGTTCATAGAGGCGCACCATCAGGGAATTCCACATGCCGACATCATGCCGCGTGAAGCCGACCACGATGGGGCGGCTCTGATCGAACCACGCCGGGTTGCTGATCTTCAGCCGCACGATGCTCTTCAGCGGTTCGGCAAAGAGGCCGTAAGGGTAATGTTCGGCAAGGTCCTGCCGCGTGGTGAAAGGGAAGTTCCTGAGGTCATCGAGGGAGGAGATGTCCTCGGGCAGGAGTTGCAGTGTGTCCATCCGCCGGCGGTAGAAATCCACGTTGAAATAGGCTCGATTGAGCGTTACCTGCAATTGCTCCATCTGCCACTGCCGGGTTTCCTCTCGGGACAGGTAACCGATCACTCCTTGGGCCATGTGATCCCCCTTTAGCGTCCATGCTGTTGAATTAACAATTCAGGCATTGAGGAATTCAGGAATTGGATTGGCCAAACCATGGCAATCTCTGCCTTGCAGTGCGATTCCCTCAATCCCTCAATCCCTCAATCCCTCAATTCCTCAATTCCTCAATCTGAATTCCTGAATTCCTGAATTCAACGGTATGCCCCTCTACCGTTCCCACTTGTGTTGGTAATCCCTTCCCAGGTAAGCCCGCTGCACGTCGTCATGGGCTATCAGTTCGTCGGCCGGGCCGGAAAGAATGATGCGGCCGGTTTCGAGAACATAGGCGCGCTCGGCAATTTCCAGAGCTCCCATAGCATTTTGTTCCACCAGCAGGATGGTGGTCCCTTGCTGGTGGAGGGCCTGAATCGTCCGATAGATTTCCTCGACCACCAGTGGAGCCAGCCCCAGGGAGGGTTCGTCGAGCAGCAGCAGGCGCGGTTTGGCCATGAGCGCCCGGGCGATGGAAAGCATCTGTTGCTCGCCGCCGCTAAGTGTTCCCGCTTTCTGACGCTGCCGGTCGTACAGGATGGGGAAGCGCTCGAACATGCTTTTCAAGGCTTCGGCAATATGCTTGCGGCCAAAGAGATAGCCGCCGAGTTCCAGGTTTTCGAGCACCGTCAGGTTCGGGAAGAGTTGCCTGGCTTCGGGTACCTGAATGAGCCCCAGGCGTACGATGCGCTCCGGCGCCAGGTGCTGGATCGGCGCTCCGCTGAACTCGACCGCTCCTTCAGAGGGCTTGAGCAGTCCGCTCACCACCCTCAGCAAGGTGCTTTTGCCGGCGCCGTTGGACCCGATCAGGGCGACCACTTCCCCCTCGGCCACGTGAAAAGACACGCGCCGCAAAACCTGAACGGAACCGTAACGAGCCGACAATCCTTTAATCTTTAACAAGTTGCTTACATCCCTTCAAAAAGCGAACCGCAGAATATCGAACCGCAGAATGTCCAATGATGAAGGATAATCCTGCGCCTTGGGGTTAACTCCTCCCGGCTTGCCAAAATCCTCAACTCCCGTCACCTCTTCCCAGTTCAACCGTTCCCCTCTTTCGACCTTCTGCGGTTCGACATTCGACATTCGATATTCTGCGGTTCGCTTTTCCAAACGAGCATCCCCCGTACCTGAACCTCCTGCTGCCCCTTCTGCGGTTCGACATTGGACATTCGATATTCTGCGGTTCGCTTTTCCAAACGAGCATCCCCCGCACCTGAACCTCCTGCTGCCCCTTCTGCGGTTCGACATTCGACATTCGATATTCTGCGGTTCGCTTTTCCAAACGAGCATCCCCCGTACCTGAACCTCCTGCTGCCCCTTCTGCGGTTCGACATTCGACATTCGATATTCTGCGGTTCGCTTTTCCAAACGAGCATCCCCCGTACCTGAACCTCCTGCTGCCCCTTCTGCGGTTCGACATTCGACATTCGATATTCTGCGGTTCGCTTTTCCAAACGAGCATCCCCCGTACCTGAACCTCCTGCTGCCCCTTCTGCGGTTCGACATTCGACATTCGATATTCTGCGGTTCGCTTTTCCACATTCTGCGGTTCGCTCTTTACCGCCGTTTCATTCCCAGATAAGCGGCAATGACCCGATCATCCTGCTGGATCTCGCGAGGGGTTCCCGAAGCGATCTTGCAGCCGTGCTGGAGCACCTCGACGCGATCGGCCAGGCGCATGACCACGTTCATGTCATGTTCCACCAGAATCAGCCCCAGCCCATGATGTCGGAGGCCGGAGATAGTGGTCGACCAGCATTTCGCTTTCCCTCGGGTTCAGGCCGCCTACCGGTTCATCCAGCAGGAGCACCTGCGGGGAGAGGGCCAGGGCGCGGGCCAGTTCGAGCAGCTTCTGGTCCAACAGACTGAGTCTATCGGAGGTCGCCGGCGCCTGATCCGCCAATTGAAAGGCTTCCAGGAGTTCCCATGCCTGCCGGCGCAAGCGTTCTTCCTCGTGTCGTTCTCCGGAGGTGTGGCAACAGGAAGCGAGGAAGCCCGCGCGGCCTCGGGTGTGGAGCCCCAGGAGCACATTCTCCAGGACCGTGAAGTGCTGGTAAATTTGAGTTGCCTGAAAGGTCCTGCCAATGCCGCAGGCGGCTATCTCATGGGGCGCGAGCCCGGTCAGCGCGGTCTTTCCCAGCAGGATGCTCCCCTGCTGGGGTTTCAGCAGCCCGGAAATGATGTTCAAGAGGGTGGTCTTACCGGCTCCGTTGGGTCCGATGAGGGCGACGATTTCCCCTGGACGAACGTTCAGGCTGACTTCATTGAGTGCCTGGAGACCGCCGAAGGTCATGGAAATACCCTGCACCGTCATGAGGGGCGATCGCTCCATTGCCGGTGCGGCCTCGGGGTTCGATGGCCCGAGGGCATGCCCTTCCTCCGGTCTGAGAAATGTCATCCTCGAGGCCATTTCGCCGGAAGGCGGCGGCCCTGGTGGGGCTGGCTCTTCATCGACCGGTCGTTTCTCGGATCGAAAGCTCGAGCGTCCGATCTGCATCAGAGTCGGCACCAGTCCCTGGCGGCAGAAGACCAGAACGCCTGTCAGGACCAGCCCATAGAAGAGGACATGGAAATCTTCGAACCGGTGCAGCAATTCGGGCAGGCCGGTCAGCAGGGCGGCGCCGGCCAGGCCTCCCCAGATGCTTCCCATGCCGCCCACCACCACCATGGTGAGGATTTGCACGGAATAGAAGATATCAAAGGTCTTGGGACTGATGAAGGTCACATAATGGGCATAACAGAAGCCGGCCAGAGCGGCATACAGCGCGCTCAACACAAAAGTTGTGACCTTATAGCGGTAGGAGGGAACGCCCAGAGCCTGAGCGGTCAGTTCCTTTTCATGGATGGAACGCAGAGCCCTGCCGATGCGGGAGTCGAGGAGGTTGATCGTCAAGGCGAGCATGACGAGGAAAAGGGTCCAGATGAAATAGTAGAAGCTCCGCTCAGTGCTGAGAACAAACGATCCGAGATGAAGCCTGGGGATGCCCGGGAAGCCTGAAGGGCCTCCGGTGACGCCATCGAAATGTTCCAGCAGGATGCTCACGATGATATTGAACCCCAGGGTGGCCATGACCAGGTAGTTGCCTTCCAGCCTCAGCGTCGGCAAGGCCAGGAGAAAACTGATGATTCCCGTCACGATCATGGCGAAGACAAATGCCGCGACCAGCGGCCACTGCCAGGTGGTGCTGGCGATGGCCGAGAGGTAGGCTCCCATGGCATAAAATGCGGCATGCCCGAGAGAGACCTGCCCGGTGGAGCCGATGAGGAGATTGAGGCCGAGGACCACCAGGGCATTGAGCGCCATGATGTTAAAAAGGAGCAGAAAGTAGTCGTTTTGCAGGACGAAGGGGAGAAGCCACACTCCTGCCGCCAGCACCAGGAGTGCCCGCCAGGATCGAGGCAGCAACACCGTCGTCGGCAGATCACATGCTGGGGAGGGGTCTTTCAAATTCTCCAACTTCTCACCATGGTCATGCAGAGTTGCGCTCTACTGATAGTCTCAGAGTGCCCAATATGCCCTTTCTTTCACCACGAAGAGCACGAAGGACACGAAGAAGAACAAGAAAAGTAAAAACATAAGAAGGATGGTTGGTCATGGTGGTGGTTCTTTCTTTGTTGATTCGTGCTCTTCGCGTGCTTCGTGGTTGAAGAGAGTACTTGGTTCGGCCGGTTTCCGTTCATTAAGTCCTCAGTGGGAACACGTACACTACGGTCTAACCAAAAGGCGACGACTTCATCAGAGCCGGCGAACCGACACGGTTCCGAACAGGCCGGACGGTTTGACGAAGAGTATGAACAGGAGAATCACAAATGCAATGGCGTCCTTGGATGCCGAGGAAATGTAGCCGGCTCCCAGGGCTTCGAGCACGCCCAGCAGCAAGCCGCCGACGACGGCTCCTGGAACGCTTCCATAGCCCCCCAGCACGGCGGCGGCAAAACCTTTTAGACCGAGCATCACCCCCGTGTCGTAGCTCATGCTGGTGATGGGGGTGATGAGGATGCCGCCCAGGGCGCCCAGGGCGCCACTCAGAGCGAAAGCCAGCGCAACGATTCTGCGGACCGAAATACCCACCAGCACCGCGCCGAAGGGATTATCGGCCGCTGCGCGCATGGCTTTGCCAACCAGGGTGAAGTGAAAGAACAGGTAAAGCAAGCCTAAAATGACCAGGGAAATGGCCAGGATCCACAGCGATTGGGGTAGGATGGCGGCCTTCAGAAAAAAGATCGGGGTTTCTCCGCCCAGGGGCGGAAGCGTGTGGGCGGTCTTGCCCCAGATCAGCATGGCCGACCCTCGGAAGGAAATGGAGGCCCCAATGGTGATGATGACCAGGGAGAGGAGGTCGCGGTTTCGCGAGTGCCTGATAGGCCCCTGTTCGAGAGCGACACCAAGGGCGGCCACGGCCGCGATGGCGAGTACAAACGCCAGCGGCATGGGCAGATGGGCAACCTGGCAAAGAGTGATCGTCAGCAGCGCCCCGATCATGACGAAGTCACCCTGAACGAAGTTCACCAGCCCGGTGGCATTCTGGATGAGGCAATATCCCAGGGCAATGAGCGAATAAATACTCCCGTTGGTGATCCCTGAGACAAAAAACTGGGGAAAAAGATGAAGCATAGAGTGGCTAGTGGCTAGTGGTTAGTGGTTAGTTTGAGATGACTACGGCGTGTGGGCCATCGCTCCCGCCCGAAGGGCTTTGAGGTTGAGCTCCTGGCGTTTTCCCCCTAAACGGGCCAGTTGTTGTTCAAGATCTTGCGGTCTGCAGAACAGGAAGCCCGAAGCTGCGGCAAAACCGAGCAACACCAGATTGGCGGCGACGGGAGCTCCCAGGTCAGCGGCGATGGCCGCAGCGTCCAGAGTGTGTTCGAAGTCCCCCTGGATCCGGTTGCAGAAGGACTTGCCTGCGGGTTTCAGGTAGAACCCATGGACCATGAAAGAATCGGGATGAAGCCCAAGAAAAACATCAGCCCGGCCGGGCCGGATGAGAGGGCTGATGGTGCCGGAACCCCCGACCTTGAGATGACTGATAACGTTGCCGCCGCGCTGGGCCATGCCATGGGTTTCGGAAATCATGACCGCGTTCCCGAGGGCAAGCGCTGTTTCAGCAAGAAGCCTGGTTGCGAAAAGTACTCCCTGCCCGCCAATGCCGCTCACAATAATCTGCTGCACTCCCTTACCCCCCATTCATCCCCAAAACCACCCCTTCACCCCTCACTCCTCACCCCTCACTTTTCACTCCCCCATGCGGGCAAACGGAAAGGCAGACGCCACAACCTGAACACAGGGCCGGATCGATCCGGATGGGTTGTTTCTTCCCCTGCGGTTGCAGGGCCGGGCATTCAAACTGCTTGACGCAAAAGCCGCATCCTTTGCATTGGTCGGTGACGCTAACCGGCTTTCGCACCCATGATTCGGGCTGACTGCGATCCATGAGACAGGGGCGTTTGGCGATCACCACCGCCATGCCCCCCTTCTTGGCCCGCGTATGTTTCCCGGCTTTCTTGAGCAGTTCGGTCATGGCTTCCAGGTGATAGGGATCCGCTTCGGCCACAAACCGGACCCCGCAGGCGCGGACGATGTCGGGGATGGCGAGCTTGGGCACCGAGACGCCGTCGAGGGTTCTGCCGAGTGCCGGTGTGGGCTGATGGCCGGTCATGGCCGTGGTGCTGTTGTCCAGGATGACCAGCACAAACCGGGCTCCCTGGACGACGGCGTTGATCAGCGCGGGAATCCCCGCATGGAAGAAGGTAGAATCCCCGATGGTGGCGCAGAGGGTCGGAGCCCCTTCCGGGACGGTGGCATAGGCATGATAGAAGCCCGTTGCCTGGCTGATGGAGGCCCCCATACAAAGGACCGTGTCGACGACCCCGAGATTAAGGCCGAGCGTGTAACAGCCGATGTCGCTGGGAAAAATCCCTTTGGGAAACGCCTTCTTCATGGCAAAGAAGGTGGCCCGGTGAGGGCAGCCGGCGCAGAGGGTCGGGCGCCTGCCGGGGGCGCCTGGGGGTGCAACGGCTGGTGCTTCGGGAAGCTGCAGGAAACCGCGCAGAATAGTCTCCACCACCTCGGGCAGGAGTTCTCCCGCCGAGGGGACGGTCCCCGTGGTCCGGCCCAGCACCTGGGAGCGGTTCTGGAACTGGAGTTCAATCACCGGGTAGGATTCTTCCAGAACGAGAATGCGTTCGTAGCGCGCGAGCAAGTCGTCACGAAACGAGGGTGCAAGCGGGTAGGGCATGACCACCTGATAGACCGGAATTTTGTCCCATAGCCCAAGGTCTGCGAGGATTTCTCGGGCATAGGCCAGAACTACACCGGAGGCCACGATGCAAAATTTTTGCTTAGCTCGAGGCGGCGCCTCGGTCACGCTCTCGTTGAGCAAACGCGGGGCGTACTCCGGGTCGTGGGCCAGCTTTTCCAGCTTGTCGTTGAGGTGGCGGTGTAAGAGCAAGCGGAACTTGGGTGTGGCCGCCCAGCGGCCGGGATTCTTCACAAAAGAGGGTGGTTGCTCACTGGCGGAGAAGTGCCGCAGTTCCATATCCTGCCGTGTATGACAGACCCTGGTCGTGGGTCTCAAGAGCACGGGGATTTCGTATTTTTCCGAGAGCGCCATGGCCAGTTGGACAAAATCCCGGGCTTCGACCGGAGAAGAAGGGTCGAACACGGGGAGTTTGGCGGCCATGGCCAGGAAGCGGCTGTCCTGTTCAGTTTGGGAACTGTGAGGGCCGGGGTCGTCCGCCACAACCACGACGAAGCCGCCCTGGACGCCGGTATAGGCCGCGCTCATGAGCGGGTCGGCCGCGACGTTGAGGCCTACCTGTTTCATGATCACCGCCGAGCGCCGGCCGGCGAAGCTGTTGGCCAGAGCGACCTCGAAGGCCACTTTTTCGTTAATGGACCACTCGAGATGAAGCTTCACGTGCTGCTGATCTTTGAGTCGCACCAGGGCGGCGAGGACTTCTGAAGCCGGCGTGCCCGGATAGGAAGTTGCCAGGGTGCAGGCGGACTCCAGCAGACCGTGAGCGATGGCCTCATTGCCAAGGAGGATTTGTCGTGTGTTCACTTTGAGCTCCGGGGCCGACTCATTCCGACCGTCAATGCTTGTCTCGTCAGGATCGTTAAACAAAAAAGCCGTGGGCATTTGGGTCCCGCCACGGTCTGTTCATTGCTTCATGCCACCAAATGAAACTGCCTGTTGGAGCGGTTCTCAGCTGTCGACTGAGCTGCACGGCCAACCTTCTAACAGAGCTCCCATTTCCGGTCAAGAGAAAGGATGGGTGATGCGTGACACTCCTGCTGTCAAACTGAGTGATCCTGTGGTAGTATCCCCATCATCTCGGCAAATGCTCCGGAGAACTGGACAAGACCATGGCTGACTATCCCAAGATACGCACCGGCTTGGAAGCACTCCCGTTTGAACATCAGGGACAACGCGTGATTCTGCTCCAGGACCGCTTGGGCTTCGCCCAGGATTCATTGCTGATTCCTCCGCATCTCGCTGCCCTGCTGGTGCAGATGGATGGGCAGAATTCCCTTCGAGATCTTCAAAGCAACTACATGCGCATGACGGGCAACCTGCTCTATATGGAAGACCTTCAAAACTATGTGAAGAAGCTCGATGAAGGTCTCTTCCTGGAGAGCGCACGGTTTCTGGAACTGGTGGCACGTGAAAAGAATGAATTCCTTCAGAACCCGGTGCGCCGGATGCAGTTCGGAGGCTCCAGCTATCCGTCGGAGCCCGAACCGTTGCGCACTCAGCTGAACGATTTCCTTTCCCGAGCTGACGGGGCAGGGAAACGGGATCGCTCCCAGGGGCGACGTCTGGTTGGCCTGATGGCGCCTCACATTGATCTCAACGCCGGAGGAGTCTGTTTTGCGCACGCTTATCGTGCGGCGCTGCAGGCTGATAGGCCATCGGTTTGGGTGATCGTGGGGACGGGACATGAGCCGGTCGGCAACTACTTTGCGCTGACGCAGAAAGATTTCGAAACGCCGTTGGGGCTTGCGCCCCATGACCGGGATTTCTGCCGGGAACTTCTGCGGCGTGCCCCTCGCGACCTTCTGGCCAGTGAATACTGTCATCGCAAGGAACACACCATCGAGTTTCAGACGGTGTTCCTGGCGCACACCCAACCCTCATTCCACATCGTGCCGCTGCTCTGTTCTTTTTCACTGGAAGACTGGGAGATAGATGGGGCCTACATCGATGAAATGGCCGACCTGCTGCGGGAACTGGCTCTCGAGCGCTACCCCACCGTCGGCTTTATCGCCAGTGTTGACCTGGCCCACATCGGTCCTCGCTACGGCGATTCCTTTCGCCCTCATGCGGGGACGATACAGGAACACCTCGAAGCCGACCGCCAACTTCTCGAAAGCCTTAGCCGCGGTGATGCCTCTCAGTTCTTGCGCGAGGCGGGGCACGGGAGAAATCGCCGGCGCATCTGCGGGCTGGCTCCCCTCTATGTGCTCTCGAAAATCTTCGCAGGAGCTGCCGCAGGAGTGTTACTGGACCATTCGTATGCCGTCGTGGACCAGCAGAACTCCTTCGTCACCTTCGCCAGCATGGCTTTTTATGAAAAAGAGCCAGGAGGGAAGATCCGGCCTAAGTCTATGACGTAGAAGACTCAATCCGTCTCAGACCTGAGGCCTCAATCCTTTGCCCCGGCTTTCTTCAGCAGGTCGATGAGTTCTTTTCTGTCGCAGGCCACTTTCGCCTCTCGGGCTATGGATAGGGGCGTAGCATTGGTGGCGGTCTTGGCGTTAACATCGGCACCTTTTGCAAGGAGAATCTTCACGGTCTTTATCCGCCCCTTCCATACTGCCTTGTGGAGAGGGGTGAACCCCAGGTCGTTTTTTGCAGCAATTGAGGCTCCTTTTGTGAGGAGGAACTGCACCATCTCGCCGTGATCTTCCGAGGACGCCAGGTGAAGGGCCGTATTGCCGTCCTTATCCTTTGCCGTTATGAGTCCAGGCTTCTTTCCCAGAAGAGACTTTACCGTGGACAAGATCCCCATCATAGGCGGCGTTCAGGAATTGCTCACTGTCATCGGCACTGCCTGCCTGTGCCCCAACAAACAGGCTTATTGAAAGGGCAATGATCATTAATACACTTCTCATGGGATGCTCCTCTGCTACAAAAGTTTTGATGAGCTTTTCTTTCACCACGGTCCTCAGTAATAGGGGTCATGCCTTCACGTATCCGACTTCTTATCCGGTTGCTCGTTTAAGCCTGGCAATGTTGCTTTACCCCATCTTGATTCGGGGATTGACCTCTGACCTTATTGTTACTACTATCAGCCAGTGAGAATCGAATTTGACGAGCGCAAGAGTACCAGGAACGAGGCCGAAAGGCAGCTCCCGTTTGAGCGCGCCGTTGATTTCGAGTGGCGTGATGCCATTATCATACCTGATGACCGGATCGATTACCCGGAGCCGCGTCTTGTGGCCGTTGGGTATTTGGATATGCGGTTGCACGTTATGTGTGTCACGCCCATCGAGGGAGGAATTCGGATTATCAGCTTTCGCAAAGCGAACACGAGAGAGGCTCGCAAGCATGGGAAACCGCTTACCATTGATTGATGAAGAAGGTGAAGTCCGCGAACTGACCGGAGAGGATTTCGCCCGGGCTCGGCCTGCCCCGGAGGTCCTTCCTGAAATCCTTGGCTCGGAGGTGGCGGCGGAATTGCTCAAACCAAGGCCACGGGGCCCGCAGAAAAAACTGCGCAAGACGTCCACCACCATCCGCTTGGATGCCGAGGTTCTGGAAGCGTTCAAAGCGATGGGCAAAGGCTGGCAAACGCTCATAAATAATGTCCTCAAGGCTTATGTGCAAACGAGGAAGCGAAAGGCTCAGTAACTATCTCATAATGGGATTCCCAAACCAGTCTGTCGTTCGTGGTGAGGTGTCGAACCATGAACAGGAACGCATGGGAACTCGCCCTTCGATACCTCAGGGCGAACGATGGGAGTCTTGAGATAGTCTGTAAGAGCCAACTGCCATTAATCTACTTTCCCGGTGGAAAGGCAACGACCTCATCGAGGCTGTCGGCGTCGGCCAGGAGCATTACCAGGCGGTCGAGGCCGAAAGCGATGCCGGCACAGGGCGGGAGGTTGGCCATGGCGTCGAGGAATCTTTCCGGGAGGGTGCCGGGGGGCGCCCCGGCCTGACGGCGCATCTCGATGGCGGCTTCAAAGCGGAGGCGCTGCTCGCCAGGGTCGATGAGTTCGCTGAAACCGTTGGCCAGTTCAATCCCGGCCCAGTAAAGTTCGAAGCGTTCGGCTACCGTCGGATCTCCGGGTTTAAGGCGTGCCAGGGCGGCCTGGCCTGCCGGGTACTCCTTAAGGATGCAGGGCTGAGGGAAGCCGAGGCGGGGTTCCAGCTTTTCCACCAGATCCATGTCGAACCGGATTTGATCAGATTCAAGACCGGGGTCCCAGTCGGCGAATTCGAGGAAAGCCTCCCGCACCGTGTAGTTCTGCCATTCCCCGCGAGCATCCAACCTCTGTCCCTGATAATCCCACCCCGTCCAGCGCTTGGTGGCCCTGCAGACGGCCTCCAGGAACCGCCGGCAATCCTGCTGCAAGGCGTTGTAGTCGGCGTTGGCGCGATACCATTCGAGAAGGGTGAATTCGGGATGATGCCGCCGCCCCCGTTCGCCGTCACGGAAGGCCGGCGTGATTTGAAACAGCGTCTGGTAACCGGCGGCCAGCAGGCGCTTCAGGTAGAGTTCCGGACTGGTGATGAGGTACCCGTCCCCCCCGGCGGCAATGGGGTTGATATGATTCTCGGGAGCCACTTCCCGGGTGAGAAGGGGGGTTTGAACTTCGAGAAAACCCTGCTCCAGAAAAAAGGCGCGCGCACTCTGCAGGACCCGTGCGCGCAACTCGAGTTGAGGGCGTTTGGCAGCCAGGACGTCGCGTTCCGTCATGGCGGTGGCTATTTTACCCGCTCGACATAGGTTCCCGTGCGCGTATCGATCTTGAGGACTTCCCCGTCTACCACGAAGAGCGGCACCTGAAGGACGTAGCCGGTTTCCAACGTCACCGGTTTGGTGGCGCCGGCGGCGGTATCGCCTTTGATCCACGGATCGGCCTGGACCACGCGCAGGGTGACGAAATTGGGGAGACTGATGCCGATGGGGCGGCCGCTGAAAAGGAGCATGTCCACCAGCTGGTTATCGATCATGTAGTTGACCGCATCGCCTACCTGTTCCGCAGTGAGTTCCAGTTGGTCGTAGGTGGCCGTGTTCATGAAGTGATAGCGTTTGTTGTCCTGGTAGAGGAACTGCATCTGTTGTTCTTCCAGGTCTGCGCCGGTAAACTTGTCGCCGGAACGATAGGTGCGGTCAAACTGCGACCCGGTGATCATATTTTTCAAACGACAGCGATAGAGCGCTTGCCCTTTCCCTGGTTTCGAGAACTCGAAGTCAATGACGAGATAGGGCTCTCCATCGATCTCCAGTTTTGAACCTTTACGCAAGTCACCCGCTGTCAAAATTGCTCCCATAATTCCCTTCCATCCTTTCTTTCGGGTTGATTAACCGCCAAAGCTTCTCTATTCTAAAAGGAGTTCCATGAACCGGTCAAGACACATTGGGCGATATGCCGCGCTCTATCGCATATTTTCATCTTTCGTTGTGCCTCCGCCCGGGCGGGGGCATGACGGTTAATGGGGAGGAAAAGAAGGCATGAGTGAAATCATTGCAGTGAGAGCCAGAGAAATCCTCGATTCCAGGGGCAATCCCACGGTCGAGGCGGAACTTCAGCTGGAGACCGGAGCTATTGGAAGTGCCGCGGTGCCGTCGGGTGCTTCAACGGGGTCGAGAGAAGCGCTCGAGTTGCGCGACGG
Organism: uncultured delta proteobacterium; assembly: GCA_963783775.1. Lineage (GTDB taxonomy): Bacteria > Desulfobacterota > Syntrophobacteria > Syntrophobacterales > Syntrophobacteraceae > JADGQM01. Next base: position 460,208 of record CAWAOR010000005.1, read on the forward strand.
AGATCCTAAAAGGTATTCAGGCAAAGGGGTGCTCCAGGCGGTCCAGAATATCAATGAGATCATTGCGCCGGAAGTCATTGGCCGGGATGGAACGGATCAGGTGGGGTTGGACCGTTTTCTGATCAGGCTTGATGGGACGGATAGCAAGAGCAGACTGGGAGCGAATGCCATTCTGGCCGTGAGCATGGCTGCCGCCCGAGCCGCTGCGGTCGAAGCCGACCTGCCCTTGTACCGATATCTGGGAGGGACGTCGGCCTTCATTCTGCCGGTACCTATGATGAACGTGCTCAACGGCGGCGCTCACGCCGACAACAATCTGGATATCCAGGAATTTATGATCGTCCCGGCCGGTGCCCCCAGCTTTCGCGAGGCTTTGCGCATGGGAGCCGAGACTTTTCATTGCCTCAAGAAGGTCTTGAAAGCCAAAGGTCTCAATACGGCGGTCGGCGATGAGGGGGGCTTCGCCCCCGACCTCCAATCCCATGAAGAAGCCATGAAGGTTCTCGTGCAGGCCATTGAGGCGGCTGGCTACAAGCCGGGAAAAGATATCTTCATTGCCCTCGACGCGGCTGCCAGTGAGTTTTATAAGGATGGCTCCTATTTGCTCCAGGCTGAAGAGAAACCCAAGAAATCCGCCAAAGAGCTGATCAAGTATTATGAAACCCTGGCCTCCCGCTATCCCTTGATCTCGCTTGAAGATGGCATGGCGGAAGGGGATTGGCCGGGCTGGCAGGTGCTGACGCAAAAACTGGGGAAGAAGATCCAACTCGTGGGGGACGATGTTTTTGTCACCAACACCAGCATCCTTGCCAAAGGCATCAGCGAAGGCGTGGCCAACTCGATTCTCATCAAACTGAATCAGATCGGCACGGTAACGGAGACCATGGAAGCCATCAGCATGGCCTTCAAGGCAGGGTACACGGCGGTCATTTCCCACCGGTCGGGGGAGACCGAAGATACCACCATTGCTGATCTAGCGGTTGCCTCCGGATGCGGGCAGCTCAAAACCGGCTCGCTTTCGCGGACGGATCGCATATGCAAGTACAACCAGCTGCTGCGCATCGAAGAGCAGCTGGGAGAGGCAGCCTGCTATGCCGGGTTATCGGCGTTCAAGCAGCATCGCGCGTAAAAGGCGAGTGGGGGGGCTCTGGGGCGTGATGGCCCCGAGCCCCCTCACCAGGCTTATAGGGTATAAGATGACCGGTGTCGCTTTTGGCTGCGAGAGGTGAGCCACCCGAGGAACCAGCCGAACAGAAGCACCATGGCTCCCGCAATGAACCATTTGATGCGGGCTGAGAATTTCAGATCGTCATTTTCCTGAATCAAGGCCTGAACGTTTTCCTCGGACGATGCCAGCGCCGCCTTAGCCGCATCGGCTTCCTCTTTTATCTTGAGGACGTTCGCCGATCCGCTCTTGAGCGACTCATAGGCCGTCTCGACCTTTCTCAGCTTTTCGGTGAGCTCTTTTTCCTTCAGGACCAGCTCCCCTTTTTCCTTCTCCAGACTGTTCAGCTTCTCGTTGATCTGCGTTTTTTCCGTCTGCAGTTCCTTGATGAAGGTACTTTCGGGAGGAAAGGGCGCCACGGCGGAGTTCTGGACCCAGCCGTCTTTGGTTTCTCCACCCGGTCCCGACAGACGAACCTGGATCCATTCCGCGGCTTTCACCACTTCCAATCCCACCCCGGTCGGAATCACGGCCAAAACCTTGTAGTTCATACCTGGACCGGCACGCAGGGCGGTTTCTTTGGGGTCTGAGACATAGGCTTTGGCAGCCCAGCCGACTGTGGGAAGACAGGTTGCGGCCAGGAATACCGCCGAAATCAGTAAAAGCGAAGCTCTCTTCATCTCATTCGATCCTCTGGTGGCAATGATTCAATGGAATAAGCGCCCTTCATAAGTCGCTCCAGACGGGGTAAATTGTGGAGATCCGGAGTTGCGGATCGGAAACGAAACCTTTGCAGGCAGCCCGGGAAGTATTATAGAGGGGGAGCGGTGAGTACGCAAGGCAATTTGGCTCAGGCTATAGCCCTCAACGAAAAGGAGCAAGATGTTGATTGACACTCACGCCCACCTCGATTTTCCGGAATTCGCCAATGATCTTGAAGGAGTTCTCAATCGTGCCAGAAATGCCGGGGTCTTCGAGGTGGTGACCATAGGGATTGATCTCGACAGCAGTCAGAAGGCGGTGGGACTGGCCCAGGTCCACCCTGAAATCTATGCCACGGTAGGCATTCACCCTCACGATGCCTTTGCGCTGAGGGCAGAAGATCGGGAAGTTCTCGAAGCCCTTGCGGGGGAAGGACGGGTGCTGGCAATCGGGGAAATGGGCCTGGACTATTATCGGGACCGCCAGCCGAGACCCCTACAACGGCAATGCTTTCGGCAGCAGTTGGAGATCGCCTGCCGGACGGGGCTGCCGGCAATCTTTCATGTGCGTGAGGCGCATGCGGATTTCCTCGAGATCGTAAAGGACTATGCCGGCTCACTGGCGGGGGGAGTGTTGCACTGCTTCTCGGGGAATTGGGGGGTGGCTGAACAGTGTCTGGAGATGGGTTTCTACCTCTCGATTCCCGGTACCGTGACCTTTCCCAAGGCCGCAGTGCTGCAGGGGGTGGTCCGGGAGGCCCCCCTGGACCGTCTGCTGCTCGAGACCGACGCTCCTTACCTTGCCCCCGTGCCCTACCGCGGGAAAGTCAACGAACCGGCCTTCGTTCTGCATACTGCCATCAAGATTGCCGAACTGCGACGCTGTGCCCTGGAAGAAGTTGCGCAACAGACGACGGCCAATGCGCGGACGGTTTTTCGCATGCCGGGGTCAGGGGCATGAAAAAGGACAGGTGAGCTGCCTTATGAAGCCTTCGGAGCTGACGCTCTTTCACAATCTGCAACCTTTGGTCCTGGCTTCCGAATCACCGCGTCGCCTTCAGTTGCTCAAGTCCCTGGGGCTGAGCTTCGAGGCGGTGCCAAGCGGTGTCGACGAGGGGGACGATCCGGACACAGAGCCCGGTGCCTTGGTCAGATGGCGGGCACGGGAAAAGGCGGAAGCGGTGTCGCGCCGGCACCCCCGGTCCTGGGTGTTGAGCGCCGATACCATTGTGGTTTATCGGCACACGGTGCTGGGGAAACCCGCAGACGCGGAAGCCGCTGCAGCCATGCTGCAAAAGCTCAGTGGGCGGGAACATCGGGTCTTCAGTGGGCTCTGTTTGCGGAGGCGGGAGCCAGCCTTCTTGCGCCTGGAAAGCTTTGCGACCGACGTCCGATTCAAGCCGCTCCGCGCCGCCGAGATCACGGCTTATGTGCAGACGGGCGAGCCGTTCGATAAGGCCGGTGCCTACGGCATTCAGGGGATGGGGGCCTTTCTGGTGGAAGCCATTCATGGTTCCTACACCAATGTGGTAGGTTTGCCGCTGTGCGAGGCCCTGGAATGGCTGCTTGAGCAGGGGATTGTGGCGCCGGTGAGGAGTGATGGGTGATGGGTTCCGGAACCGCAGGTGCCACTGTGCACTGGGGAAGCGGAAGAAATGATTTCATCGTGTGTCTTCGTGTGACTTCGGGGATCAAATAAGCTCGGGATGGGGGGTTATGGCTTCCATTGCGCAAAATGTTTTGGAAATCAACGCACGGATTCGAGCGGCCTGCTCGCGGGTTGGGCGCGATGCGGCGGGAGTCAGCCTCATTGGGGTAACCAAAATGGTGCCCGTCGACCGTATCCGGGAAGGAGTCGTGGCCGGCGTCAGGATCCTCGGCGAAAATTACGCCCAGGAAGCCCAAAAGAAGCTCGAAGCCTTGGCGGACATGTCCGTTTCCTGGCACTTTATCGGGCATCTTCAGTCGAATAAGGCCAAACTCGTCCTGGAAACCTTCGCCTGCATTCACAGTGTGGATCGGGAAAGCCTGGCCCGCGAGCTTGACCGTCAGGCCCAGAAACTCGGCAAGCGAATGCCCGTCCTCCTCCAGGTGAATACCGGGCAGGAAGATACCAAGAGCGGCCTGGCCCCGGAGGAGCTACTGCCGTTTTTCGAGCGGCTCACCGCTTGTGATGGCATTGAGGTTCGCGGGCTGATGTCCTTGCCGCCCTATTACGATGATCCCGAACAAGTCCGACCTCACTTTCGCAAACTGAGGGAACTCCTTCATCGCCTGCGGGAACGCATCGCCACCCCCGAGAAGCTCACTGAGCTTTCCATGGGAATGAGCCACGATTTCGAAGTGGCCGTCGAAGAGGGCGCCACCATGATCAGGGTTGGTACGGCGCTTTTTGGGACGAGGTCGGTTTCGTAGCCGCCAGTTGCTGGCGTTGAACTTCGGCCAGGGCGATGGCGCCTGCGGTTGCCGCATTCAAGGACTGGATCGGCCCGCCGGCCGGGATGCGCACCAGAAGATCGCAGTGCTTGCGAATTAAGGGTCGCAGTCCCTTCTGTTCATTCCCCACCACCAACGTCAGAGGCATGGAAAGGTCCGCTTCATAAAGCACCTGTGCCCCTTCCACATCCATGCCGACTACCCAGAGTCCACTCTCTTTCAACCGTCCGAGGGTCTGGGCCAGATTGACCACCTGGGCCACGGGAAGGTAGGCGGCTGCGCCCGAGGCGATCTTGATTACCGTTGCGGTGATGCCTGCAGAGCGGTCTTTGGGAAGGATCATGCCCTTGACTCCCAGGAAGCAGGCGCTCCGGATAAGGGCTCCCAGGTTTTGCGGGTCCTGTACCGAATCCAGCGCCAGGAGCGGTTGTCTCTTGTCGATGGGGCGTTCGAGCATGGTTTCCAGCGGGGTGTAGCGAAATTCGTGAGAGCGCAGGGCGACACCCTGATGACGGGAATGCCCCACCAACGCCGAAAGCGCTTCAAAGCTTTCCTGGCGAACCGCCAAACCGCGCTCTTTGGCCGTCACCGTGAGCTCGGTGGCTCTCTGGTCGTTCCGAGCCAGGACCAGTTCGCTCAGGAGTGCGCCTGGTCCGTGAAGGGCTTCCTTTACGGGATTGTAGCCGGAGATCCAGATTTCCGTGCTGGTGTGTGCTCTTGCGTTCATTTGACGGGGCTGGTGTCGAGGAGGGCCTTGAGGCGGGGCGCCTGGACCATCCGCCGGCAGCGAGCGGAGCGAATGATGCCGATGAGATCAGCCGCAGCGGTTTCCAGAACATCATTGATGACCAGAAAGTCATACCAGGGGGCTTCTCGCACTTCCGCCCAGCCGGTGCTGAGGCGGGTCGCGATTTGTTCGGGGGATTCCGTGCGTCGCGTTCGCAACCGTCGCTCGAGAGCGGCCCAGGAGGGTGGCAGGATAAAGATGTGGGCGGCGGAAGGATAGAGGCAGCGGACCTGGCGCGCTCCCTGAACATCGATATCGAGCAGGACGTCGCTGCCGGCAGTCAGCCATTCATCGAGCTTGGCCTTGTCGGTACCGTAGTATTCGCCATGCACCTGAGCCCACTCCAGGAACCGGCCTGCCTGAATCCCGGTCAGGAAGGCTTCCCGGGTGATGAAGTGGTAGTCCTTGCCGTCGCTTTCCTCGGGTCTGGGAGGGCGGGTAGTGCAGGATACCGAAAACCTCAAGGAGGGCACCTCCCGCAACAGGGACCGAACGAGGGTGGTCTTCCCAACCCCGGATGGGGCCGAGATTACGAAGAGCTGTCCCGTATGGCTAAGGCTTGGCATACCCCGCTCATTCTTTTTCCGCTTTGGCAAGACCGCCGTCTTTGGCATGGTTGTCGGTGTTCAGCCGCTGGGCAATGGTTTCGGCCTGAACCCCCGAGAGGATGATATGGTCGCTGTCCGTGACGATAATGGACCTGGTCCGTCGGCCCATGGTGGCGTCAATGAGCTTGTTGGCCTGCTTGGCATCCTCTTTGAGACGTTTCATGGGCGCCGAAGCGGGAGACACGATGGCGACGATGCGATTGACCAGAACAGTATTTCCAAATCCTATGTTGAGTAATTTCGCTTCCATGGATAACCTCACTACAGAGTCGATGGGGCTGACAATCGGAAAAACCTACGCCGCTCACGCACTCTCCATCAACCACGTTATAAGAAGACACAACACCACGTGACCTTGGCCGCGAGGGTGGATGTAAGCACCTGTAGGCAAGGGTTTCAGCCATACCTATGCATCTGGTATTTCCACAATCCCTGCGATTCTCCTCTCTAAAGGTCGCAAAGGCAAGGATTATTAGCGTCTAAGCCCATTTTCCCAAACCTCGGCAAGCGACCTGGTCAGCGGTTCTCCTTATTCGACGTTCTGCACCTGCTCTTTAAGTTTCCCGATTTCCGTTTTCATCGTGATCACGGCGCCGATGGTTCCCAAATCTGCGGTCTTGTTGCCCAACGTATTGACCTCACGGTGCATTTCCTGGGTGAGAAAATCAAGCCTGCGCCCGTCGGCTTGCGGGGTGTCAGTCAGGAGCGTGCGCATCTGCTCGATGTGGCTGCGAAGGCGCACCATTTCCTCGTTAATGTCCGACCGTTCGGCAATGAGGGCGACTTCCTGGAGCAGGCGGTTTTCGTCCAGCTGGGTGTCCCCGAGCAGTTCCTGGATGCGGTCGTGGAGGCGGTGTTTGTAGTCTTCAAGAATTCTGTCGACCTGGCTTTCGATGCCTCCCAGTTCAGCGCCGAGGCTTTCGAGGCGGTTCAGACAGTCCTGCTGCAAAGCCTCGCCCTCCTGGCTTTTCATCCCTTGAACCTGCCGTAAAGCCTCGGTCAGGGCTTCAGTCAGCAGCGTTTTGAGGGCATCCCGATCGAGCGGCGCTTCGGCGGGTTCAAAAAGATAGGGAATGCGCAGCAGATGGTCCAGCGTTGGGGGATCGGTTTGCGGCAGCTGACGGTGAAGTTCCTGGAGCTGTTCCCAGTAGAACCGGGCGTAGGCCATGTCTAAATGAGGAATCCTGGCCTGCACGGCTTTGGTTTCAACCTGAACGCTGACCTCGACCCGGCCGCGACGCGTCGCTTGAGCGATGAGCTTACGGCAGTGGTCATCGAACTCCACAAAGTTCTTGGGTAATCGCACCACGATATCCAAACCGCGGCTGTTCAGCGATCTCATCTCGACCGTGACCGAAGAACCGAAACCTTCCTTTTGACTGCGACCGAATGCGGTCATGCTCTGGATCAAGGGCGACCTCCTGGAAACCGGTGAAGAGGAAAATAGGAGAATCGGTGAATTGGCCGACCGACTCAAAGACTTGCGAATTCATGTTCGTTGCCACTTCCGCTCAGGCGGGATCAGGGAGGTAGGGGGCATTTTACCGGAAACCGCCCGTGGCGCTGAATCCTCAGTTTTTGCCGGAGCACCCCCAGGAAGTGAAGCAGTGCCGGTTCCTGGTAATCGGGGTAAGTCCAGGGGAGGCTCTGATAGGCCCCCTTCTGATAGACCAGGGTGAGATCGGCATAGATGCCGCTGCGCAGATAGACTCGATGAATGTAATTCTTGCCGGTCGCAAGAATGAGCCGTTCCTCACTGAGGATCCCCGGGTCGATGTTGATCAGTCGTTTCCCGCCCCGGGAGAGTTGTGTTTCCAGCTGATTGGTAGTCAGTTTGATGTCCGGAAGACGGCCCGGCGGCACTAGATTCAGCAGGCTGCAGAACTGGCGCACGAGGCCTGGTCCCATTTCCCGATCATAGTAGGTGGTGTGGATAAAGTGTTCAGCTTCGGTGAGGAAATCGGGGGGCCCAAATTGCTCGAAAAGAGCTGCAAAGGCTGCGTCGCGCACGCTGAAATCGCGAAAGAGCAGCCCCATAATGAGCTTTGCCGGGAGCGGTTCTTTGGGAAGGCTCATGGAACCATCAGGAATCTTCGATAATCGTCGCCAGGCGAGCGGCAGAAACCACCGCGGTGCCCACTTCGCCCACCACCACGCCGGCCGCCAGATTGGCCAGAAGGGCAGCCTCTTCGGGGGACAGGCCGGCGACCAGGCCGAGGGTCACCGCCGCGATGACGGTGTCACCGGCACCGGTCACGTCGTAGACCCGCTGGGCCACGGTGGGGATATGAACGATGGGACCGCTCCGACGGAAAAGACTCATCCCTTCCTTGCCCCGTGTGATCAGCACATTTTCACAGGCAAGTTGCGCCAACAACGACCGGCCGGCCTCGATCAGGGTCTTTTGATCCCGTATGGGAATCCCGGACATCTGGGACGCTTCATGATGGTTGGGCGTGACCATGGCAAAAGAGCGATAGAGCTCCGCGTGTTGCACCTTGGGATCAACAATGACCGGGGGATGGTGCCCGGGAACCAAATTGCGGAGGGCATCCAGAAATTCCCGTGTGACGACTCCTTTGGCATAATCGGAGACGATGATGCCGTGCAGGTGGGGAAGATTCTCCCGAACAAAGGCCACCAAGCGGGCCGCGGTCTCCTCCCGGAGGGGTGCCCGCCACTCCCGGTCAAACCGCACCACCTGCTGATGATGAGCGATGATTCTGGTTTTCACGGTGGTGGGGCGACTGTCTTCGCAAATGAGACCGTTTGTGGGTATCGCAATATCGTCAAAAAGTTTTCGGAGTTCCTGGCCCGCGAAGTCATCGCCGATAACCCCGGTCACCAGAGCCTGGCCTCCAAGGCTCGCCACATTATGGGCGACATTAGCCGACCCGCCCAGGAGATGCGACTCTTCCCGGACTTCCACGACCGGCACGGGGGCCTCCGGGGAAATGCGGTTGACCTCTCCCCAAATGAAGTCATCGAGCATGATGTCGCCGATTACCAGCACACGCCGGTTGGGGAACCGGGAGATAGCCTCGGTCAGGCGGCGCTTCTGGTCTGCGGACAGTTGCATTCGCTCTTGCATGGCGGGTTGGCGCTAGTCCTGAAGGGGTTTGGCTTCGTCAATCAACATGATGGGGATGCCGTCCCGGATTTCGTAGAGCAGTCGGCACTGCCGGCAGATCAAGCCGTCTTGCGCGGCATTCAAAAGAATGGCGCCCTTGCATTTTGGGCAGGCCAGTATATCGAGCAGTTCTTTGTTTAACGTCATGGCATCCCTCGCTTAGCTTTCTCACTCTGTTTGGCGTTGTTCGAAATGACCGGGAAAGCGTTCTCGGACAAGTTCCTAACGGTTTAGAAGTTTGACCTTGCTTACCGATGCTGGTTCCTGCTCATCTTCCTTGTCCATATCCAAGAGCCGTTGATAGGTCTCGATCGTGGAGCGCAGCTTGGTCTCCAGTTGGATTTGGTGGCGCTTCAGTTCGGCAATGTCGTCGTGGAGCTGAGCGAGTCGCTGATGAACGCCCTGCAGAATTTTTTCGGCTTTCAGTTCAGCTTCGGCGACGATCAGCTTCGCTTCCTTTTCCGCATTGGCTTTCAGTTGCTCCGCGGCCTTATTCGCCTGGAGGAGTACGGTGCGAATCGCTTTTTCTCGCTCTTTATATTCCTGAAGTTCCTTCTCCTGTTCCTGCAGATTCTTGTGGAGACCGGAATTCTCGGCCTTCAGGCGTTGGCTTTCTTCGTTAAGCTGCTGGCAGAAGCGTTCGACCTCTTTGGGATCGAGGCCCATCCAGCGCGTGCGAAAACGCTTGGGTTGGACATCCGTCGCCCCCTTCGTCATGGACAAGTCCCCCTTGGAGCCTAGCTTCCCATCCTGAGACCGGTCTGCGCCAGGGACGGGACAAGAAAGCTGTCGAGAAAATAGATGGCCAGAATGACGATCATGGGGGAGAAGTCGATGCCCCCGAAAAACATCGGCACCCGTCTGCGAATGGCGTAAAGCACCGGTTCGGTGATGTTGTAGAGAAACCGAACAATGGGATTGTAGGGATCGGGATTGACCCAGGAAAGAAGCGCCCGAGCGATGATCACCCACATGTAGAGATTGAGAACAATGTGCAATATTTGGGCTACTGCGATCACCAGATTGCCGACGATATACATCTTTCACCTGTTCCCATAGCTGGAAGAATCGATAAACTACCACGTCCCCTTTGCCGTCGGAAACAGAAACTACTTATTTTCTTGAACCCTGTCAACTTCTACTCGAATTTGCCAAAACCTCCAACCTTCCATTCTTCTGCTCGGGTTTGCCTATTTGCTAAGGGTCGGATCCTCGATTCATTTGGAGCAAGAACTTTCGTGAGCTGAGGGTAGGAGCGCGGGCATGAGATGCCGTTTCGTGGTTCGTGGGGGCAAATTACTTGGGCGTTGGCTCTTCTTGTGATATATGGGTTGGAGCATTGGTGGAGTATTATCCTGTGGATGGGAGGAGATGGGTGGAAGAAGTTGGAAATTCTCAGGCAGTCTATCAGTCGTTCTGAGCCGGAGGGCATCCTCAACCATCGATACCGAATCACCCTCACCAATGGGGATTTCATAGAAACCACCGAGCGTCTTAATGTCGTTGCTGATGGTCCCGTCACAGCGCTTGATGCCCTGGAAATCATTCTGCTTGACAGGCCATAGAATGAGGACCCGAATGCATCCAGACCAAAGGAGCGGCGGGATCGAGGTCGCACGGGAAATGACTGCCGTTGCTGCCGACACCTTTGAAAGCCTGGCGGCGCTCTGGGTCCACCCCGGGAGTCTCATCAAGTGGGATTGTCCGTTTGTTTTGCCCCCCTGGCTGAACGTGTGGTGGGAGGTTTTCGGGGGCGGCATGACGCCCCTTCTTTGCAGTATCAGACAGGGCGACAGCCTGTTGGGGATCGCTCCTTTGATGCGGCAAGGTGAGAGTGCGACCTTCGTGGGCAGCCCGGATGTGTGCGACTATCTCGACTTCCTGGTGGTGCCGGGGCAGGAACCGAAGTTTTTTCGAGCACTCATCGAGCACTTGAGGCAGCTGGGGATTAGGCGTCTCGATCTGGGGGCTGTGCGCCGTGATTCCACGGTGCTAAATTCCCTCCTTCCCGTGGTGAATAGCCTGGGATGCCAAGCTTCGTGCGAGCAGGTCGATGTTTCCCTGGAGTTGGACCTGCCGGAAACCTGGGAACTATTCCTGGCGGGTCTCACGGGCAAAGAACGCCATGAAGTGCGTCGTAAGATCAGACGCCTGGAGGATTCCGCCCGTGTTCGATGCCGGGTGGTTGAGGGGCCCCAAGAGATTAGAAACGGGATGGAGATCTTCTTGGGGCTGATGAAGCTGAGCCGACCGGAAAAGGCGGCCTTCCTGACTGAGCGCATGTCGGTTTTTTTCCGTACCCTTGCCGAAGCCCTGGCCGAGGTGAGCGTGTTGAAGCTCTTCTTTCTCGACCTCGATGACAAACCGGCCGCGGCCTCCCTCTGTTTCGATTATCATGACACGGTTTATCTTTACAACAGCGGCTATGATCCGCAATTTCGGTGGCTGAGCGCAGGCCTGCTCAATAAGGTGTTCAGTATTCAGGAAAGTATCGAGCGGGGTCGGAAGAAGTATGATTTTCTGAAAGGCGCGGAAACCTACAAACATCGCCTGGGAGGGCAGGCGATTCCCTTATATCGTTGTCAGATTGCGTTAGTATGAACACTGACCACTGCTTAGGGAGGGGAGATTCAGAGTGACCAAAGCAGATGACGTTGATGTCCTGGTGATAGCACCTCATCCCGATGATGCCGAGTTCGGGGTGGCGGGAACGGTCGTACGTTGGGTACGGGAAGGGAAAACGGTTGTTTACGTGGTCTGTACGAGTGGGGAGAAGGGCACCAGTGACCGTGCCGTAAAGCCCTCACAACTGGCTCCCCTGCGCGAGCAGGAACAGCAGGCTGCAGCGTCGGTCGTGGGCGTGCGAGAGGTAGTATTCCTGCGCCACCAGGATCAGAGTCTGGAAGATACGCCGGGCTTCCGCAAGGAGATCGTGCGACAGATTCGCGCCTTCCGGCCCAAACTGGTGGTGACGACCGATCCCTACCGGCGCTACATCTGGCATCGGGACCATCGCATCACCGGGCAGGTCGTCCTGGATGCTGTTTATCCCTATGCCAGAGACCACCTGGCTTATCCTGATCTGCTCGATGAAGGGCTGGAGCCCCATAAGGTACGGGAAGTATGGTGCTGGGCCGCCGAGGAGGTGAACCAGCGGTCGGATATTACTGACACCTTTGATGTGAAGCTGGCCGCCCTGCGCTGTCACGAGAGCCAGGTCAAAGAGTTCAGCTTCCCCGACCTGGAAGCATGGTTGCGGGAGCGCCATCGGGCCATGGCCGAAGGCGAGGCCTTCGAACTGGCCGAAGCTTTCCACCGGGTCGAGATCACCTGGTAGTGCGCAGGGAAACACTGACCTTTCTGGGGACAGTCTTTTTATGCCTCAGGGAAGTCGCAATTTTTATGGGTGTTGCCCGGTCATGAGAGAAATCCATGAGGTCGTTACTATTTTGATGTTGATGCCGAACAGGTGCCCTGGATCTGCGTTCATGAGGTGGGCCCTTTATCCCTAGCGATAAGGAGCATGATAAGGGAGATCCGCACCCCGGCACCGGAATGAGGCCATGGTTGTTCGGGCTCCGATTGCATCTTTGATGATCATTCCACAGGAGCAGTCGGCAGATCTTGGTTTTCCGGAGCGGAAAGGCGTGCTAATCCCACACTACATCGCCACAGTGGTTGGGGGCTTGGGGGCGGGCTAAAAACCGCTGGATGGCCGGCTTTTCCCTTCCCAAAACGGTCCCTTCGCCATGGCCGGGGTGGACCAGGGTGTCGTCGGGAAGGACCAGGAGCTTTCCGGTGATGGAGGTAAGGATTTGCCGGAAGTCTTCGGGTGAGCGGGTATGGCCTGGACCTCCGGGAAAGAGGGTGTCGCCGGCGATCAAGTGCCGACCGGTCAGGAAGCACACACTGCCGGGAGTGTGGCCCGGGGTGTGTATGACCTCGATCTCGATGGCGCCGACGGCGATTCGGTCACCGTCCTGCAGTGGTTTGTCGACGGGGATGGGCAGTTCCGTCGCATCGGATGGATGTGCGGCCACGGGCACGCGCAGGGTAGCAGCCAGTTCCCGGAGCCCCCCGGTATGATCCATATGGTTGTGAGTGATCAGAATGAGTTGGGGACGGATCCCTTCAAGACCCGCCAGGATCTGGTCATTGTCGCCGGGGACGTCAATCACGACGCCGGCCCCGGTCTTCCTGCAGGTGAGCAGGTAGGCATTGGTCCCGTATGGGCCCAATGTCATGCGCTCGATTTGGATGCTGCTGTCCTGCTCGATGATTGTCATGCTTCTCCAGTCTTACCCGTTGGGGATGGAAGATTTGATTTGCGCGGTCAGGGACCGCAAAAACCTTTTTCATACACGAAGTCACACGAAGCAATCCTTCTTTGTCCGCCCCCTGCCTTCATGGTGCTCTCGGCCCGGTTGAGCGATGCGGCCATGGACTCTTGCCGGGTTACCCCGTTCTACGGGGATCATCCGGTGCTCCTGCCTGGAGACGCGCCTTCAGCTTCGGGAAAAGGTTGAGATCGGTATGGGGCAGGAACAGGGCGGCCACATAATGATCCATGTAAGACGGCGTCTCGGATAGTTCGAAGTTGGTCATCTTTTTCAAGACGTCCACCACATCTTTGCGGATGCGATTGGTAAGACAGCATATTCTTGCCCCCATCAAGGAGCCGTTTCCGATGTAGGTGATTTTTTGGGGATCGATTTCCGGCAGCAGACCGATCGTCATGGCCCTCGCCACATCAACATGACTGCCGAAGCCCCCGGCCAGGACAATCCGGTCAAGACTCGCAATGCTCAATCCCACCTCGTCGAGGAGGGTCTGACAACCGCTGTAGATGGCCCCTTTGGTGCGAATGAGATTGCTGATGTCGCTCTCCGTCAACACAATATCCCGCTCAATTTGCGTCTCATGGCTCCAGGCCAGAACGTATTCATACAAGCCATCCACATCGCGAATGCGGGATGACTTGGAGTCGCGGCTGAATTTTCCCAGGTTGTTGATAAGGCCCACCTCGAACAGATTGGCCACAATGTTGATCAGCCCCGAGCCGCAGATGCCCTGGGGTCTGACATTCCCGATGGTCAGGTTCATGGGTTCAAGGGTGTAAGGATCGATCGAAAAATCTTCAATAGCGCCCTGGGTCGCCCGCATCCCAAACTGAATCCCGCCACCCTCGAAAGCCGGTCCTGCGGAACAGGCCGCACAGGCAAGCCAGTCCCGGTTGCCGATAACGATCTCCGCGTTGGTGCCGATATCGATATACAGCGTCAACAGATCGGACAGGTAGATGCCGGATCCCATTATTCCGGCAATGATGTCGCCTCCCACAAAGCTCGAAATATTGGGGTAAACGAGGGCCGTGGTATAATCAGGCAGGTCAAGGCCCAGATCAACCGCTCTAATAAGAGGGTAGAGCGTCGATGCGGGCACATAGGGGGAACGTCGTATGTGTCTTGGATCTATTTTGAGCAGAATCTGCGTCATGGTAGTATTTGCGGCCAGTGTGATGCTGGAAACCTCATCACGGTTTACGCCGGATCGGTTTACGATTTTATAGATAATCTTATTGATGGTGCGCGTGACGACTTCATGCAACTTAGCCAGTCCGCCCTGTTTTTCGGCAAACATGATCCGGCTGATAATATCTTCCCCGTAACTGATCTGACCGTTGAAGTCGCCGTACTCAGCCAGAATCTCCCCGGTGATGAGATCGATCAGCTGTCCATAAATGGTCGTCGTGCCGATATCGACGGCTATGGCATAGTTCCGGTGGCTGGTATCGCCAGCCTGGACATTGATGATCTGGTTCTTTCCTCCCTCCACCACGGGCCTTGCCAGCGTGGCCGTAACCTTGAAGTTGGCTTTTCTCAGGATGTCGGGCAGCATGCGAATCACGGGCAGCGAAACCACCAACCGGTGTTCCTGGTGATGCTGTTTCAGAAAGCTGATGAGACGGCTGGTATCGGCCAGATTATCGTGGGCGGAAGGGGTTGGGAGTTCGATATAGCGCTTTTCGACCGGCGGGATAAAAAGGCCTCTATCCTTCAAATCATCGAGGTCGATCTGCTGCATCTGAGCCGTTATTCTGGGGGAACCGGGTTTGTTCAGCACGCCGGCGTCAACTTCCGATTCTACCGGGATGCGCACCACCAAATCACTTTTGATCTGGGAAAGGCAGGCCAGGCGATAGCCTTTTTCCAGATCATGTTGGCTCAGCGCTTCTGACCTGCCTCCATCAACGGTGCCGCTCTCAATAATCACTCGACACTTCCCGCACTGCCCTTCGCCTCCGCAGGAGGCATTCACGTGAACCCCAGCTTCCATGGCGGCGAGAAGAAGGCTTTCCCCATCGGGAAAGCCAATTTCTTGGTTGTGAGGCAGAAAGGTTATCTGATGCATGACCATAATGTCATCTTTTCTTTCGCGCACGGGGAGGAACGGAAAAGCTTTCTGCTGATGTAGAAAAACAAAAAAATCCGATGGAGCACTTCCCCAGAGGACCAAACACAGATCCACTGTTCGCTCATTTTAGCACAGGGTAGCCGGCAGAATAAACCTATCTTTGGCGAGATGGACAGTCGACCTTGCTTTGGGTGCCTAGATGGTGGGAATCATCTTCTGAGGATTCGGTCAGGATGACCTGCTGCAGGACCCTGCTCAATTCCTGCAATCGATAAGGCTTGCCAATGACACTCCGAAACCCATATTCCTGACAATCGGACATGGCGGGATCATGGGAATAGCCGCTGGAGACAATCGCTTTGATTTTCGGATCTATGGTCAGGAGTTCTCTGATGGCTTCTTTGCCGCCCATGCCCCCCGGGATCGTGAGGTCTATGATCACAGCTTCGATAGCCTCTCCTGAAGCCATGGCGGCTTTGTACACGGCAATCGCTCCCATGCCGTCGCGGGCAAAAGCGACCTCGTAGCCCAGACTGCCGAGCATCTCGCCAACCCCACTCGGGGTAGGTTTCGAAGGAATAGAAGCGATTCTCCCCCTGGCGCGGGCACTCCAGGGCTCCCTTGCCCATGAGTACCATCTGGGGCAGACACTCGAGATCAAAGATGCCCCCTTTGTCCCGCAAGGGATGGTAGATGATGGTGTTCGGCTTGGCCACAATGGCAAGTTCCCCGGTCTTTCCGAAGTGGTAGCGCTAAATGATTGTGGCTTCTCAAAGACTGGAGCCCGGCAGCTCCGGCCACATGCCCGTGTGGCAACGGGCGACAAGGTGCGGGGGGCGTCGGGTCGATCCAAAGGGAGCGCTCGCATTTCCGCGAGCGCTGGTCGATCCCGGATGGGTAGGTTTGCCCGCAAGTGTTGGGCCGGATGCGACCGTCTGTGCCGTTCCAATAGGGCATATTCTCTGCTTAACTGAATTGGCAACCTCGGCACCAACGCGGCCTACGCCATGCGAGAAGGGGGCGGAGTGCTTCATGTCAGCCTTGAAAACGTGGAGCTCTCGCCGCAGGTAACTCCCTCTTCTGTCGACTTGTCTCCGGGATCCTATGTGAAGCTCATGGTGAGCGACACGGGGAAAGGCATAGCACCGGAGGTCATGCACCGGATTTTTGATCCTTTCTTCACCACGAAGAAAACCGGAGAGGGCACGGGCCTCGGGCTCTCGGTGGTCTATGGCATCGTGAAAGGGTGTGGCGGAACCATTGTCGCCGAGAGCGAACTCGGGGTCGGATCCGTCTTCACGGTGTACTTGCCGGAGAAATGCTGAGAATTCGAGCTGATATCCCGATTATCCTGTGTACCGGGTTCAGTGAATTGATTACCGAGGAACAGGCCAAGGCCATGGGGATTCGGGAGTATGCCATGAAGCCCCTGGACCTGCAGAGTATTGCCCAGCTCCTGCGTAAGGCTCTAGTGCAAGACCCGTTGGCGTCATTCAGAAGGGCACCGCGTGCAACAGATTGTTCTTCGGCATGACCCCGGCAGACCTGTCCGCGAGGCAATTGCAGAAATCTGCTTGAAGAAGCTCGCGAATCTGGTATGCTCTTGTTAGGGTGTTCTCAATTTCAATCGGTGCGTCCTCCTTCCGGGGAGGGAAATGCGTGCCGTGTCCCTGTCCTGAGTGTCTGAAAGTTCCAGGGCTCAGAAACATGCGCGTGGAAGCGAGGATCAACGCCATGAAGCACTCCGTTCTTCCCGAGCCGGAAGACCTTTATCGCACCTTGTTTGTGCATAACCACTCGCCGATGCTGGTCATTGATCCGGAATCAGCAGGGATCGTGGATGCCAATCCGGCCGCTTGTACCTTCTACGGCTACAGCAGGGAAGAGCTGACCGCCCTGCGCATCACCGACGTCAACCTTCTCACCGAGGAAGAGGTCGTCCGGGAAACCCAGCGAGCGCGGCCTGGAGAGGAGCAGCGCTTCGAGTTTCAGCATCGCCTGGCCAATGGCACGATCCGAGAGGTTGAAGTCCACAGTAGCCCCATGAAAGTGCAGGGAAGGGAGCTCCTCTGCTCGGTCATTCATGACGTCACGGAGCGCAAGGCGGCTGAGCATGCTCTGAGGATTTCAGCCCAGCGCTGGCAGACCACCTTCGATGCCATTAACGATGCGATCTGCCTCATGAGCAACGAGTACCGCATCCTGCAATGCAACAGAGCCATGCTCGAACTGGTTGGAAAAGCGCCGGACGAGATCATGGGCAGGAATTGTTATGAACTCATGCATGGCTCCGGCATCCCGATGTCAGGGTGTCCCATGGTCACCATGCGGAAGACTCAGCGTCGGGAAATAACGGAGACCAACCTTCTCAATCGATGGTATAGCGTCATCGCTGATCCCATCGTTGATGAGAGCAATACCATCATAGGCGCTGTCCACATCCTCTCTGACATCACCCAGGCCAAGCTCGCTCAGGAAACCCTCCGCCAACAAAGCAACGAGATGGCTGGCCTCGCTCGGCTGTTTCGCTCCACCACCACGCAGCTCAACCTGCAGACGATCCTCGAAGAGGCGCTCCATGGCGCTCTGGCTCTGACCGGCCTCGAAGCCGGCGTGCTCTGTGTGATCGACAGCAATACCGGTTGCCTGCAACCGGGAACTGCGGTTAACGTTTCTGAGGCCATGCTGAAGGCCTTGGGCGGGCGGGCAATCACGGCGGGAGAGGGCCAGAGTGGCTCGGCAAAACGACCTGGACCATCTTCTCCGGAGGGGGTGATCACGTGTGGGGGAGTAGTTGAGTGTTGTGAGGCAGCATGTCTGGAAGGGTTCCCCTTTCACGCCGCCTTCCCCCTGAAGGTCCGCAATGAGACCATCGGCGGTCTTTGCCTCTTTTTCCCCACGGAAACGAGACCCGAGCAGCGCAGGCTCGAGCTGGTGCAGGATATCAGCGGGCCTGTGGCCCTGGCCATCGATAACGCACGACTGTATGAGGAGGTACAGCGATATGCCGCTGATCTGGAAGAGCGTGTCAATGAGCGTACTGCTGAGCTGCAGAGAGAGATTGGCGACCGCAGGCTGATTGAGGGGGCCTTACGGCAAAGTGAGCAGAAGTATCGGGAACTGGTGGAAAACGCCAACAGCATCATTCTCAGAATGGATGCCGAGGGGAGGATTACCTTCCTCAATGAGTTTGCTCAACGTTTCTTTGGCTTTACCGAAAGAGAGATCCTGGGTCGTTATGTGGTTGGCACCATTGTTCCCGAAACCGACCGCAACGGGCGCGACCTGCACCAGATGATCCAGGATCTCGCCCGCCATCCCGAACGCTATGCCCGTAACGAGAACGAGAACATGCGAGCCAATGGCGAACGGGCCTGGATTGCCTGGACGAACAAGCCGATCTTCGATGTCGCGGGCCGCTTGACCGAATGCCTCTGCATCGGCAATGACATCACCGACCTCAAGAGCGTCGAGGAGGAGCTGGTTCATGCCAAGGACGCAGCCGAAGCGGCCGACCGCATCAAATCCGCCTTTCTTGCGACCATGTCCCATGAACTGCGCACCCCTCTCAACTCCATCATTGGTTTTACCGGCATTTTGCTCCAGGGGCTGGCCGGCCCTCTGAATGAGGAACAAAACAAGCAGCTTGGCATGGTCCAGAGAAGCTCCCGCCATCTGCTTGAATTGATCAACGACGTCCTGGATATCTCCAAGATCGAAGCGGGACAGCTCGAACTCGCGTGGAAGCCCTTTGACCTGCGAGAATCGGTCGCTAAAACCGTGCAGCTGGTTTCTCCCCTGGCTGAAAAAAAGGGACTCGGCATGCGTTTGGACATCTCTGAGGAGGTCGGGGAGATCGAGAGCGATCAGCGCCGACTGGAACAAATCATGCTCAACTTGCTGAATAATGCCGTCAAATTCACTGATGAGGGTCACATCGAGGTTTCGTGTCGGGTGAGTGATGATCAGGTTCTACTGTCGGTGAGCGATACGGGCATCGGAATGCTCCCCGAAGACGCCGAAACAATCTTTCGCCCATTCCACCAGATCGATACCGGACTGGCGCGCAAGCACGAAGGCACCGGGCTCGGGCTCTCCATCTGCAAGAGACTGCTGGAGATGATGGGGGGGCGCATTCAGGTGGAAAGTGAGAGGGGTGCGGGCAGCACTTTCACCGTCAGTCTCCCACAAAGAAAAGGAAAGCCTTGATGGGACAGCCGCTTCTTATTGTCGAAGACAATGAACAGAACCTCTACATGATGCAGTTTCTTCTTGAAAAACATGGATTTGCCGTGGTGGCCGCGCAAAATGGTCCGGATGGTATCGAAATGGCGTTGCGTCTGAATCCGGCGGCTATTCTGCTGGACATCCAACTGCCCATGATGGATGGCTACGCGGTTGCGGCAGAACTGAAAAAACACCGTGAGCTGGAAGGAATTCCGATTGTCGCGGTAACCTCCTATGCCATGGTGGGGGATCGGGAGAGGATTATCGCCGCGGGCGCCACGGGCTATATCGAAAAACCGATTAATCCTGAGACCTTTGTGGAGCAGATCCGCAGCTATCTGCCCTAACCTCCTCCTCTAGGGGCATGGCAGGCGTATAGTGGACACCCATTTTTGTGGCGCGGTGCTCAACGGGCCAGCCACTGCTGCTGGGTGGAGAAGCAGGGAGGACAATCCAAACGGAGACGAAGATGCCGAGAGTGCTGATCGCAGACGACCAGGAAGAGGCTCGCTATCTCCTGGAGTCGCTCCTCGGGGGTAATGGCTACGAGGTGCTGGCGGCTTCCAACGGAGCAGTCGCATGGGAAAAAGCCCGGGCAGCGCCGCCCGACTTGGTGATCTCCGATATCCTCATGCCGGTTATGGACGGCTTTACCCTGTGCCGACTCTGGAAAAAGGACCCGGAGTTGCGCCACGTTCCGTTTGTGTTCTATACCGCCACCTACACCGACTCCAAGGACGAGCAGTTCGCTTTAGGACTGGGTGCCGACCGGTTCATGGTCAAGCCGATGGAGCCCGAGGCTTTCCTTTCCCAGATCCGCGAGGTCCTCGCGCAATACCGTGCGGGAACATTGCAGCCGTCAGCTGGCCCTTTCGCGGAGGAATCGGTGCAGCTGCAAAAATATAATGAGGTCCTGATCCACAAGCTGGAACATAAGCTGGAACAGCTGGAGGAAGCCAACCTGGCCCTCAAGGCGGAAAAGGCCTTTAACCAGGCGGTGCTCAACTCCCTGAGCGCCCACGTGGCGGTTGTGGACGCTACGGGCAAGATCATCGCGGTCAATGAAGCATGGAGTCGCTATGCGCAGGAAGGGCGAGGACGGGAAATTGACCGGGTGGGAATTGGGGCCAATTACCTGGATGCCTGCCGGGTGGTGAGCGAAACGGCCTGCCCTGAGGCGCAAGCGGCACGGCAAGGGATTGCCCGGGTCCTCACCGGCGACAG
This sequence comes from uncultured delta proteobacterium, assembly GCA_963783775.1. GTDB lineage: Bacteria > Desulfobacterota > Syntrophobacteria > Syntrophobacterales > Syntrophobacteraceae > JADGQM01. Next base: position 480,900 of record CAWAOR010000005.1, read on the forward strand.
CAGCTCCTTCGAACTGGAATATGCCTGCCATGGACCACATGAAGAACACTGGTTCTTGATGCGGGTTACTCCCCTTGGCGTTCCCGAGGGCGGGGCCGCCATTGCCCACATCGACATTAGTGAGCGCAAGCGGGCGGAAAAAGCCCGCGCCGAGCAGTTGAATCTGCTCGAAACGCTGTTGGAAGCATCGCCTGCACCCATCTACTACAAGGACCTCAGGGGCAGGTATCTCGGCTGCAACAAGGCTTACGCGGACCTGATCGGGTCTTCCAGGGAGAATCTCATCGGCAAATCGGTTCCCGATATCCGCCCCAAAGCCTTTGCCGACATTTGCACGGCCATGGATCGAAAGTTGCTGGATAATCCCGGAGTTCAGATTTACGAGCCAAAGTTTCCGGACGCCGAGGGCAATGAGCGCAGTCTCATTTTCAACAAGGCGACCTTCAACGATGCTCAGGGAAACCTGGCGGGAATCGTCGGCGTGCTCCTGGATATCACCGCCCTGCGGTCCACCGAAAGGCAACTCGAACGGGTTCAAAGAGAGTTGGAGCTCATTTTGGAATCCGTTTGGGAGGCGATTCTAGGAATCGATGCCGACGGTAAAGTGATGTTTGCCAATCCGGCGGCGGCGAGGGTGCTGGGATATGCGATTCCCGAAATGCTCGGTCAGGCGCTCCATTCCATCTGGCGCCAATCCGGACTCGATGGGCAGTCCGGTGACCGAAAAGAATGCGGGCTCGGTCGGGCCGTGATCGCCGGACAGCCCTATCATTCAAAGGACGAGCAGTTCTTCAGAAAGGATGGAAGCTATTTTGCAGCTGAGGTCATCGCCAATCCCATCCTTGATCGGGGCCGCATCACCGGCGCTGTGGTGAGCTTTTGGGATATCACCGAACACGTCGAGATGGAACGGCAGTTTCTCCAGGCTCAGAAGATGGAAGCGGTTGGGCGGCTGGCAGGAGGCATTGCGCACGACTTCAACAACATGTTGGCAGTCATTCTGGGCTATGCGGAATTGATGATGCAGAAGCTTGACCCGCAAGGACCTCTCCACCGCAATGCCGATGCCGTTCATAAAGCGGCGGAGCGGGCCGCCGCCCTGACGCTGCAACTCCTCGCCTTCAGTCGCAAACAGATTGTTCAGCCGGAAGTGATCAATATCAATACCGTTATCAAAGAAATCGAGAAAATGCTGGCCCGACTTCTGGGTGAGGACATCGAACAAATCGTGTTTCTGGGATCAGACGTGGGCAACATCCGGGCCGATCGAAGCCAAATCCAGCAGATCATCATGAACCTGGCGGTAAATGCTCGGGACGCCATGCCCTCCGGCGGCAAACTGGTCCTCGAGACCGACAGTGTCTTGCTTGGTCCCGGTGACCTTGCCAGACACCCTGATGTGCTCCCGGGCTCCTACGTGATGTTGCGGGTCAGTGACAATGGCGTGGGCATGGATGAGGCTACACAAACCTGCATTTTTGAACCGTTCTTTACCACCAAAGATCCTGGAAAAGGCACCGGCCTTGGGCTCTCGACCGTCTACGGCATTGTCAGGCAAAGTGGCGGCCAGGTGACCGTGCACAGCGAACCCGGCCAGGGCACGACCTTTACGGTCTATCTGCCCTGCGTCAGCGAACCGCCCACGGCGGTGGAAAAGGAAGGGGTGGGCTCCGAGACCGGCAAGGGCTCGGAAACCATTCTGCTGGTGGAAGACGATGAAATGTTGCGAAAACTCTTGTGTGAGTCGCTGAGAGTGTCCGGTTACCAGGTCATTGAAGCGCGCAATGGCCGGGAGGCGTTGGCCAGCAGGGAGTTGGAACGTGGCCCGCTGCATCTGTTGCTGACTGATGTGGTCATGCCGCTGATGGGTGGTCCCGAGTTGGCGCGAATGCTCCTACCCGCTCATCCCCGCATGAAGATCCTCTACATGTCGGGATACACCGATGACGCCATCATTCATCATGGAGTGCTGGACCGCACCGTGCACCTGGTCGAAAAGCCCTTTGCCCCCAGGGAATTGCTCCAGCGAGTGCGCAGAATTCTCGATCAACCAGACTCAGTGTCGCCAGATCGCCCGCCGCCCCACTAATCTTCAAGGCCCGTTGGGTCACAACGAAAGGACGGAATTCTGCTTTTGCAGGAGCGGCTTCACAGAGACTGTCATGGCGCGGCGATACCCGCGAACATTGAGATCAGCTGGGATCTCCTACTCTTACTCAGCACCTTTTTTCATGGTAAAGGGTAACCAATGAAGGACTTCAGGAAAAAGCTTTTGGCACTGCTCCCAGCGATCCTCTTTGGGGTCTTCATGCCTTGTTTTGCCCATGGGCAGTCAGCAAGGGAGACAATCAAGGTTCTCAAGCAGTTCAAAGTAAGATGCGAAAAAGGTATTTCCTATAGTGCTTATCCAACTGCACTGGCAGATGCGAAAAGGGAGGTAAGGAGGTTTCTTGGAGGCAAGGAGGCAGCAGAAAACCTGATGCTGGCCATCAGGATGGAGGTCATCCTGGAACTGTATGAAGAAGCACGGCTAACGTGGGGCCTGAAATTCAGAAAGACCAATACCTCGGCCGACCGCTTTCACCGAGGAGGGTTGCTGACTCTTGGCGACGAGCAGGACAAGGCCGTATGGTCGGCTTTCTTGACCGCCTATCCCGAGGCGGATAAAGACATCGGAGCGGGGGGAGCCGTTGTCAATGGTCAATCGGCATCCATTGACGCAATGGTGCGCATGATATGGACCAGAGCCGCAAAGGAGTTGGCAGAAGCAGAAACCTTGTTGCCGGGAGCCGGAATCAGGCCCAAGCCCCAAGACTGAAACTTCCTTCAAAGAAATCCTGACCGATGATCGCTTTTTCCATCAGCACAACGGCTGGCTGAGCCTTTTACAAGGGAACAAGGGGAGGCATTTGTGAGCAAATCGATGATTGCCAGGGAGTTGAAGTCGGAACTGATGCTCTATGATCCTGAGGTTGATGATATCCATATCCTCAATGCAACAGCCAAGACCATCTATAAGCTTTACAGAGAAGGCATGAACGTCGACCAGATCGAAGAGGCAATAAAGAAGGGATTCCATCTTGAGGAAAGGGACGATCTGCGCCAGGACATCTGTGAATGTATCGGAGCGCTGAAGGAAAAGGGAATCATCGCTGAAGAGCAATGAAGAGCTTTCGTTGAAGAAATGGCAGTTCCCGTTAATCAAGTGTGGTCCAGATTCCTCCTTTTGGGAAGGCTGCAGCCAGCACCGCGCTGCAGCACCCACCACGGACAAGCCGGAGAGTACCGACTCACTCTGCCGCCAGTTTGCTTCCTAACTCCATATCCCTCTCCTTCACTGCTGTGTAGACTTGCCGAAAACCTCACAGCGCCGGAGAAGATTTACTCTCTCCAGCACTACCCACCCAATGCGGATTTGATGCCCTTGAGCGTATTAGGATTCTTCTGCAGGCCATCCACGTGCTGCTGCATCTCGATGGGTGGTGCTTGTTGATAGTCGGCGGCAACCGTGAGCTCGGCGTCACCCGGATCGAGTTCAATGATGCTGTCGTACCATGTTTTTCGACCATGCGTCGTTACGTCTTCTTCGATCAAGAAGAATGGGCGCGACTTGTACGTTGTCAACGCCGTCGGGCAACAACCGGCAAGGAGAAACAGCAGCGTTGTAGAAACGGTGAAACGGCAATAGGAACCCGGAAGATGATGATTTCGAGGGGTTAGCATATTCCCACTCCTCACCTGGTGACCTCATTCCGTCATGTTCAATGAATCGAGTGTCTCTGCAACCAGCTTATCGATGAGGTCCTTCACTGCAACAATCTCCTTACACCTGTAGGCGTTTGAACCGCAGAACACAAACGATTTATCCAGATCTCCTTCGGCGGCCTTGGCCAGAACATCGGCGATGCAATACGGGGCAGTTGCCGGTGTGCACGTTTTGAGGCAGTGATAGAGGCAGCGGAAAGGTACCGTCTCCCCGCGGAGAATCCTTTCCACAAAGCCGTTGCGGATTACCCTTCCAGGGAGGCCAACAGGGCTCCTTATGACAAGGATATCTTCCTTCTCCGAAGCCAGGTAGGCGTTCTTAAAGTCTTCGTGAACGTCACATTCAACTGTGCAAACAAATCGTGTTCCAAGTTGAACACCTGCCACCCCCAATTTAAGAAATCGTGCGATATCAGAACCGTCATAGATTCCTCCTGCCGCTATGACAGGGATGGGATCGGGGAAAGAGCTGGCAGCCGCTATGACGTCGGTGACGATTTGATCGAGATGAGGGACTGTGTTATCGACGACGTTCTCGTATTTGAATCCCAGGTGCCCACCCGCTTCGGAACCTTCCACAACAACTGCATCGGGCAATCGGTCGAAGTCTCTCTTCCACTTCTTGCAGATGAGATTGAATGCCCTGGCTGAAGAGACAATCGGCAGAAGTTTGATGTTCGTGCCCGAAGTCAACTTGGGAAGATCGAGGGGTAGGCCTGCACCGGAAATGATCAGATCGACGTTTTCGTCTACGGAAGCCCTTACATGGTTTTCATAGTCCGTGAGGGCAACCATGACATTCACACCAATGATGCCGTTCGTTTGACGTCGGGCTTTTTGAATTTCATGCCTCAAGGCTTCCTCGTTCACGCGAACGGCTTCAGACCTCGGCAACTGTTCAAATCTCCCCAACCCTACACTTGCAATAACGCCGACACATCCCTGGCTCCCGACAGCAGCGGCGAGATTTGCCCTGGAGACTCTCACTCCCATGCCCCCTTGAATGATGGGGGGACTGATCTTCAGCTCCCCAATCCTCAGAACGGGTAGACTGTCTACTGACATTTTGTAAAAAACCTTTCTCGGGTTGACATAAGGCCAGCGGGTTTTCCGTCCATACAATCTGGCATATTCGAGTTCCGATGTCACTCCGCAAAGAGGAGTTGGTGAAAGAATGGCAGCAGTCTTATCTTTTGTCGGTCGACAACAGCAATCATTTTTGGATTCAGCATCATCTTGCAGAGCAGACCTCGGGCTTTATGGTGCGACTCACAGCAACCCTGATGGGTACCTTAACGCTTTGTGCGGTGCTCGGTGTTCAGGCTGCCGTTTCCGGAAAAACATGCCGGAGACACCGTGAAATTGACGGCTCGCAGGGAAGGCCATGAGGTAGTCAATGACCTCCTCTTGGAGCACTCCCTCGGACACGAACCTGAAGGTGCTGCATTGGTGCTTGTCCTCTCCAGAGAAAGCAACCGGGAGGAAATGACGCGACGAATGGTCCTTCTGATGGCTGTGAAAGCCATTGAAGAGAATTACCGACTGGGTTTGAAAGAATTGGAGAAACAACAGGAGAAAGCGCTGACAGGATTACCTGACCTCCGAAGACGGCTCTATCAGGCCGAGGCCGCCCTTGCCACGATCCCGAGTGCGATTGAGAAGAGGAGCGGTGACCGGAGTTCCGGGGTTTACCGACAGGATATGCGCTTTTTCCTTGAGGGGAAGTTCGCTGGGGCTTTGGGGGGTTTCGAAAAGCGAGAAGGAGACCTTTGTGTTTTTTCGGGGGGAGGGAGGATATCGCTGGCTTGGTTGTGGGGTATGGTGTGGGGGACAATCAAAAAGGGGTTAACCATTTCTGGCTAACCCCTTGGTATTCTTGGTAGCGGGGGGTAGATTTGAACTACCGACCTTCGGGTTATGAGCCCGACGAGCTACCTGACTGCTCCACCCCGCGTCAATTCCTCCTTTAAATATCGTGAATCGGGGCAACTGTCAAGGTGGATTGTCACAATTTCTTGCCCGAGTGCAAGATTGGCCCCACCAGCACCCCGTCTCTATTAACTTTTACTGAAACCCCGGGCATGCTACAAGACCATCAAATCAAAAAGGCGCATGACCGGAGGGCGCCAGAGAAGGAGGTGCAAGATGTATCTCGTACCAATCGGGGTTAACACCATGGCAACAGGATTGCTTGCCGGTTTTGAAGATGGCAACGAAATGCCGGACGAGCATTTTCGGAACCTCTTTCGGGATGAGGCAAGCATCACGAAGATGAAAGAACCTCTCAATGGACACGACCGTCTGCGACTCGATCCCATCATGAGAGATACGCTATTCGAACTGGCCTGGTTTTACGATCCGTCCCGGACGGAAGCTACCCCTTGCTGGGACCGGCAGACCATCGAGAAAATGCGCAAACCCGTGGTGGGATTCAGTCATTACCGGGTGACGCCATCGTGCGTGCCCCTGCTGTCCGGCCTTGCCTGGTTTCATGACGGCTTGCTGGACGGGGAGTTGGAAACGGGCGGCGCAGGGGAGGAGTGAAGAGGCAACCGGACCCAGTGACACCCAGTGTTGATCGTTCGCCGTCACCTGTCTGGGCGTTAGGTCTGGCATTCAGCAAGAAACACCGCGAAGTCGAGAGCGAACGGTTGGGGAGAGGAGCCTCCTCTCCCCAAACCCCTTCGCATTATCGCAAACAGCCAATCGGGGTTACCGCACTTTTCCCGGGGAATCCAGAACAAGGCCATTTCGGATGGAGCTCGGTTGAGGTAACATGCCTGCCTTACCGGCGACCGGAGACCCCTGAGTGGGAGCCGGCCGCCACCAACGCCAACGCGAAAGGCTCAAACGTTGCACCGGCTGGATGACTTTGATCTGAACCGTTTCCATTTCCGTGGACTGCATCCTCAGGTGCGGATGGGAACCGCAAGTGACCGCTATGCCGGCTGGTTCGGTCAGATCTATTCGGAGGACCTCTATCAGGGGCGCCTCCTGCACCGCTCCCACAAAGTCGGGGGCAAAATCGTTCCGAGAAACGGTCCTCCCCGTAGACAGCCTCAGAGAGTATTTCGACCATTTCCGCGTTCTCGAGATTGACTATACTTTTTATCAACCGTTGCTCGATGCCCGTGGAACACCCACTCAGTCCTTCCGGGTGCTGAAAAGCTACCGCGAATGCCTGGCACACGACGACGCGGTCATCCTCAAGGTCCCGCAGTTTGTCTTCGCTCAGAAAATCCGTCACGCCGACGGTTATGCAGCCAATGAGAGTTATCTCGACCCCGAAGCTTTTACCCACCAGTTCTATCGACCGGCAACGGAACTGCTGGGGATGCACCTTGCAGGGTTCATTTTCGAGCAGGAATATCAGCGCAAGGCTGACCGCCCGCCTGCGGCGGAACTGGCTTTGGCTCTGACCCGGTTCTTCGGGAAGATCCCGCGCGACCTGCGCTATCATGTTGAGCTGCGCACGGAATCCTATCTCACCCAGCCCGTCTTAAGGGTGTTTGACGAATTTGGCATCGGCCAGGTATTGTCCCACTGGACCTGGCTGCCTCCCCTGGTGAAACAGTTTGCCAAAGCGGGAGGCCGCTTCTTCAATGCCGGACGGGAGGGCATCATCCGGCTTATGACGCCCCTCGGCACGCGCTATGAGGACGCTTATGCCCGGGCATTTCCCTTCACCACTCTGGTTGAGGGCATGCTTCAGCCGGCCATGATTGAAGATACGGCAGCACTCATGGCGGGAGCGATTGAGCAGCAAGTGAGGATAAATGTCATCATCAACAATCGCGCCGGAGGCAACGCGCCCCGCATCGCCCAGCTCATTGCCGACCGCTTTCTTTCCCCCCGCCCTCAGACTCCGGCCGCAACCCAATATTCACCGCAGAGGGCGCAGAGAACGTTGAGATAACAAGGATCTAGAGAATTGTCTTGATGAAGTTCCAGAATTTGCACGTTAGCAGTGCAGAGTGCGCAAGAGAGCATTGGCCTTAAAACTCTGCTCTCAGCTTGCTCTGCGATCTCAGCGTGCTCGACGGTGAATTTCTGTGTTTGCCAAGACAAGAATCTCATCCTAAACAAGCATAGTTTCACCGCCCCTTGTGGTAGCCGAACTCCGCGCGGGCACGCGGGTCCTTGCGCCAGTTCTTCTGCACGCGCACGAACAACCCCAGAAACACATGCGAGCCAAGCAGCGCTTCGATGTCGCCCCGGGCCTGTTTGCCGATCTCCTTGAGCATCTGGCCCTTCTGGCCGATGATGATGCCCTTTTGGGAGTCTCGTTCCACATGGATGGTGGCTTCAATGTCGATGCGGTTGTGCTCCGGCCTCTCAGCAAATTTTTCCACCGTAACCGCCACGGCATAAGGCACTTCTTCGCGCAGCAGATGGAAGATCTTTTCCCGAATCAGTTCCGCCACCAGGAAGCGTTCGGGCTGATCGGTCAGATGGTCTTCCGGAAAGTAGCGGGGACCCTCGGGCAGCAGGAGTTTGAGCTGTACCAGAAGATCCTCCACACCATCCCCGGTGAGCGCGGATATGGGGACAATGGCGCGGAACGGCATGGCCTGGTGATAAGAATCGATCACGGGCAGTAGATCTCGTTTGTTGCGCACGAGATCGGTCTTGTTCACGGCCAGCACCGCAGGAGCCCGCACCGACCTGAGACAGTCCAGCGCCAACTCGGCCTCTTCCCGCCAGGCTTTGAGCGCATCCACCAGAAAACAGATGACGTCGACCTCGTTGAGCGCGGCCAGGGCGGTGCCCACCAGGATTCTATTGAACTCATCCTGCGCCTTGATGATCCCGGGAGTGTCCACAAAGACGATCTGCATCTCAGGGTCGTTATAGATTCCGAGCAGTCGGTTGCGGGTGGTCTGAGGTCTGGGAGCGGTGATGGCAATCTTTTCCTTGAGTAGCTGATTGAGGAGGGTTGATTTGCCCGCGTTGGGGGGCCCGATGAGGGCGACGTAGCCTGATCTCATGATTTCGCTTTCTTTCAGTTCAAAAGATAGTCAAATTCTCCGGGCAATTGTTCCGCCCCGCCGTGCACATTGACTTCGGTGAATTGCCACTTCTCCAGCCAGTGCCTGACATTGGAGCGGTCCGGACCAATCACTTCGCTCACTGATCGTGCGGCCACCCAAAGGGTCATCTGCTTTCCGGCAGTTCCTCCAGGGAGCTTCTCCAGGCACCGGTCCAGCCGCCTTTTCCACCACTCGACCCGGACCAGATAACCGAAGGACGGATGATACGGGCCGGCGACAATCGCTCCCGGCTTCTGCAGTTCCGCATCGGCATGAAGGCCCAGGCGCGCAATGGGGATCTGCGCCTGCCGGCATGCCTCATAAGCCGGTGTGCACCAGGAGACGGCTTCCGCGAGAGAAAGCGGAGCATAGGAGCCGTTTCGATACCATTCGGCGAGGACCGTCCCGGCCAACACCAGGGTAGGGTAGATGCGCACGAAATCAGGTCGCAGGGCCAGGGTCCCGGCAACGCTGTCAAGAAAGCGCGGCGGCGAATCCCCCGGCAAGCCGAGCATCAATTGCAGCCCGAGCTGCCATCCCTGTTCTCGAATCAGAGCGGCGGCGGCCACCACCCTTGCGCCGGCATAGCCCCGTCGGCTTTTCAATAGTACATCATCAACCAGGCTTTGCACTCCCAGTTCAACAGTTGCAACGGGATACTGGGTCAGCCAGGAACACACTTCCGCGGTAACCGCATCCGGGCGGGTGGAAAAGCGCAGGCCGCTGAACACCCCCGCCGCAACCCAACGGGAAGCGGTCTCGAGGATTTCCTCGAGGATTGAACGGGGAAGGGCCGTAAAAGTCCCGCCATAGAACGCCAGCTCGCCCCGTACGGCCTGCTCCCGGGCGTGTTCCAGGAGAGGCGTGAACTGCGCCCGAAACTGAGCCATCACATCCGTTCCCGAGGAGGAGGCAGAGGTCCTGGTGGTTACCGCCCGCTGGTTGCAGTACACACACTGAAACGGGCATCCGGCCTGAGCCAGGAACACCGGGTAGATCCTTTTTCTGGGCGCCATCTTCAGCACGTTCCGTGAGGGCTCTTGGGGACACACGAAGGGGAACAACCCTACCCTTTCGCTCCTCGACTCACTTTATGCTACCGGGTCTCAATTGTAAACGCTCATACTGATCGAGGAGGCAGCATGGAATAATTGTTCTTGATGTGCCTTCGCCCATGTCATATACTATCCAGCTTTGAATAGGCCGTCTTGGCACACAAATAGAAGGGGGTTAGGGCATGGTTGATTGTAACGAAATTCGATTTGCACCGCTGCTCAAAAGCAAAATGTCCACCGAAAGCTACAGTAAGTTGCTGGCCCTGGGGAACGAAAGGCTTTTTGAGTTCGTGGGAGAATATGTGGAGCTGTGTCAGCCCGCGTCTGTCTATATGTGCGATGACAGCGATGAGGATGCGGCCTACATTCGCAGAAGAGCGCTGGAACTGGGGGAGGAGACCCCTCTTTTGCGGCCCGGCCACACCATTCACTATGACGGCTACGAAGATCAGGGGAGAGCTCCCGGAGCCACCAAGAACCTGGTTTCCAAGGACGATCTGCCGCTCATGAAAAGCCTTCAGGCCATGGACCGCGACGTCGGATTGGCCGAAGTCCGGGGGATTCTCAAGGGCATCATGCAGGGCAAAGAGGCCGTCGTTAAGCTCAGTTGCGAAGGGCCGACCCTGAGCCCTTTTTCCATCGGGTGTGCTCAGATCAGTGATTCCTTTTACGTCTGCCATTCCGAAGAGCTCCTCTACCGCAGAGGCTACGAGCATTTCATGAAGACGGCCGACAAGGACAAGTTCTTCCGTTTTGTTCACAGTGCCGGCCGACTGGATGAACGCGGCTGTTCCATCGATCTTGATAAGAGAAAGATTTATCAGGATCTCGAAGAGATGATTGTCTTTTCCACCAACAACCAGTATGCCGGCAACAGCGTGGGCTTGAAGAAACATGCCATGCGCCTGGCCATCAGGCTATCCGGCAAGGAAGGCTGGCTCTGCGAACACATGTTCGTCATGGGCGTTCAGAATGAGAAGAAGGCCCGTACCACCTACTTTTGCGGGGCCTTTCCCTCCGCCTGCGGCAAGACCGCCACGGCCATGCTTCCCGGCGAGAAGATCGTGGGCGACGATATTGCCTATTTTCGCAATGTCAGCGGTGAATTCCGCGCGGTGAACGTCGAGAACGGCATTTTTGGCATTATCAAGGACGTCAATGCCGAAGACGACCCGGTGATTTTCAGGACCCTGCAGTCACCCGGCCTCGAAATCATCTTCTCCAACGTTCTCACCGGTCCAGACAATCACCCCTACTGGCTTGGCATGAAAGTCGATTCTCCCAAGAGAGGAAAGAACTACTCCGGAGATTGGTTTGAGGGAAAATGCGACGCTGAAGGCAACCTGATCCTTCCTGCTCACAGCAACGCTCGCTACACCATTCGCCTGGGCTATCTCGAAAACATCGACCCGGTCTTTAATGACAAGAACGGCGTTTTGGTGGAAGGAATCGTCTACGGTGGCCGGGACAGCGACACCTCGGCACCCATCGAAGAAGCGCCGGACTGGGAGAGCGGCATCATCCTGAAGGCGTGCACCCTCGAGTCCGAAACCACGTCCGCCACTATCGGCCAGGAGGGGTTGCTGGCTCCGCAACCCATGGCGAACCTGGATTTCATCAGCTACCCTATCGGGCAGTATTTCAAGAACAATATCCGCTTTGTGGAAGGGATCAGGAACATTCCGCGCATCTTTACCGTCAATTACTTCCTCAAGGGCAAGGACGGTCACTTCCTCACCAGCAAGTTGGCCAAGAAAGTCTGGCTGCACTGGGCGGAACTCCGGGTGCATGGAGAGGTGGATGCCTATCGCTCGCCGCTGGGATATATCCCCCGCTACGAAGATCTCCAACCCATGTTCCGGGAGTACCTGGACGAGGATTTCTCCGGGGAACTTTACCTCGAGCTGTTCAAATTCCGGATCGATCCGTGGATTGCGAAGCTTTCCCGAGCAATCCGCTTTTACAAAAAGACGGCGCCCGATTGCCCGGAAAATTTCTTTTCCACCTGGCGGGCTACCATGGAAAAGTTGCAGCAGGCCAAGGCAAAGTTCGGCCCATTCATCGAACCCGGCGCGTATCGGGAAACTTGAAACTGGAAACTGGAGGGGAAGGCAAGGAGACGGGGGGATAATGTGAGGGGGGCGATGAGAGGTGACCTCAGGGGAAAATCCTGTCCCCTTGCCATCTGTCCGTACTGCCTTCTCCCCCCTCCTCCGCGTCCCCGTGGCTCTCCAATCTTGGCCCACCTGGCATCTACTCTGCGCTGAGGGCTTCCAGAGCCTGCCGGGCGGCTTGCTGCTGGGCCTCCTTCTTGCTCTTGCCGGAACCCCGTGCCAGAATCCGCCCCTCCAGGGCTACACTCACTTCAAAAGTCTTGTCATGATCAGGCCCGGCCTCAATCTCCAGGACATAGGCGGGCGCCAGTTTGAAGCGCGCCTGTGTGAGCTCCTGCAGCTGCGTCTTGTAGTCTTTGTCCCAAATTTTTAGAGCATCTTCGTCCTTTTCGGCCTCCAAATAGCCCTGGAAAAGGCGCCTCACCAAATGGATGGTGGCCTCCAGACCACCATCGAGATAAATGGCGGCCAGCACCGCTTCCAGGGTGTCCGCCAGAAGCGAAGGTTTCATACGTCCACCGGTGAGCTCTTCCCCTTTTCCGAGCCGCAGAAACTCCCCGAGCTTTAGACCCAAAGAAAGTTTTGCCAGCTCCCTTTCGTTTACGATAGAAGAGCGCAAACGGGAGAGGTCCCCCTCATTGAGGTTTGGAAATCGTTCGAGCAGCAGGTGGCTCACGGCCAGGCCGAGGACGGCATCGCCCAAGAATTCGAGGGTTTCGTTGTCGGTCTGCCGGAGGTGCGGGTTTTCGTGGGCAAAGGAGCGGTGAATCAGCGCCTGATAAAGGGTCTGCGGGTTTTGAAAAGAATACTGGAGCACTCGCTCCAGCTCGTCCAGATGACTTGCTTCACTCATCTCTTTTTGCTACCCTGATTCCCTGGTTTCCTACGAAGATCTTTTGCTCATGCTCGACCGGTGATTCTTTCCCGATCTCTCCCTGATGTCAAGATTGAAAGGCGAGCATGATCCGCTGGCGTGGAAACCTTCAGGAACAGAATCGCTGTTCCATTGCCCCTGATCTGCACCGTGGGAACGAGGAACCGGTGGGGTTCCTGAACAGGATGGCCCATGAGGGTAATTTGGGGAAGAGGATCGGGAACATCGGGGAAGAATTCATGCTCATTTGGATCAGCACTGCTGACTGTCAGGCCCGGCATTTTGTGCTGCTGGACCGGGATGGTGTCATCAACGCAGATCGCCCGGACTATATCAAACAGCGTCGCGAATTCAGGTTCTACGAAGACGCCCTCCTGGCCCTGAGATGGTTGCACGATCGCCGAATTGCCGTGGTCGTTATCAGCAATCAGTCCGGGCTGAATCGCGGGCGCATCGCCTGGGAAGATTTTTGGGACATTCACGCATGCTTGATCGAGGGAGTGCGGGAAGCGGGAGGGGCCATTCTGGGAGCTTTCTATTGCCCGCATCGTCCCGATGAAGGCTGCTCTTGCCGGAAACCTCTGCCGGGTTTGCTTACCGCTGCTTCGGAACGGTTCCAATTTGCGCTCGCGGAGGCGCATTTTATCGGTGACCGCGAGAGCGACCTGCTGGCAGCAAGCCGGGCGGGGTGTCGGGGAGTACTGCTGGAGAGGCCCGGAGTGACTTTCGAGGAGGCGCCCTTGCCGGCAAGGGGGGACCGGACGACACCCTCTTTTCCGAACCTGATGGATGCTGTTCTGGCCCTTTCGCCGGCCTGGAGGGTATGAACCGGGGTTGAAGACGCCATGCAGTCTTGTTTGCTCGGCGTCGTAATGAGGAATTCAACACCGCAAGGTTTTACCTTTCATGAGGATCGCTTCTTCCTTACAGAAAAGGATCGGGCATGTTCTTCCCACCATTTCTCCTGCTGTTCCTTTTTGGCTTCGTGTTCCTCCTCTTTTTTGTTTTTGCCCTGGTCCAATTCGGTCTTTTCGCGTGGGCTTTCAGTCGTCTGGGGATCTCTCCCGAGTATCTTTTTTCCTTTTTGTTTCTCTGCATTGCCGGCAGCATGATCAACCTTCCCATTCGCAAAATTCAACTGAAAGTCGAACCGGAAGAATTGATGACCATCAGTTTCTACGGCATGCGGTTTCGTCCGCCGCGCTGGTCGAATCGGCGGGAGATGGTGTTGGCAGTAAATGTGGGCGGTGCCATCCTCCCCTCCTGCTTGTCTCTCTACCTTCTTACTCATGGCGAAAACCCGCTCCGGATGCTCATTGCCCTGGCCCTTGTCTCTTTCGTGGTCTACCGGATCGCGCGGCCGGTGCCGGGAGTAGGCATTGCCACGCCCATGTTCATTCCGCCGCTCGTTGCAGCTCTGACAGCGATGCTCATCAACCCTCAGTGGGCGGCTCCGACCGCCTATGTGGCGGGCACTCTGGGCACGCTCATTGGAGCCGATCTCCTTCATCTGGACGACCTGAAGCATCTCAACGCTCCTGTGGCCTCAATCGGTGGGGCAGGCACGTTTGACGGCATTTTTCTGACCGGTATCCTGGCGGTCCTGCTGGCTTGAAAGGCTTTGAGCGAAGGGATGCTTGGCGAAACGACCGATCCGCCGCTGGGTGCCCCTTGGAACTCTGCCGGCATGTGACTCGACGGGTGAGCGAGGGCGGCATCCTGGAACGATAAACAGGGGCCTCGGTGTGGCGGGGTTTTTCCCTGAAAACCAGGGACTCAGAGACTATCTCAAAACTCCCCTCCCTTGATGGGAGGGGCAGGGGGAGGGTGGAATGAAGACGACTATGGCAAGCCCCGTCTACTTTATCGACTTGAGGACATCCCAGAAACAAAACCTGCTCGACAAGATTCGCGGTCTGGTGGAGGCGGCCGGAATGAAGAAGGTAGTCAAGCGGCGCGGCCTCACGGCGGTCAAACTGCATTTCGGTGAGCGCGGGAACACGGCCTTCATCCGCCCGCTGCTGATACGCCCTATCATTGATGCCGTCAGGGCCGTTGGCGGGAAACCCTTCTTGACCGATGCCGGCACCCTCTATGTGGGGACCCGCGGCAATGCCGTGGACCATCTGGAGACGGCTGTGTTGAACGGCTTTTCCTATTCCGCCCTGGACGCCCCCCTCATCATCGCCGACGGCATCGACGGCCGGGATGAAATTGCCGTACCGGTCAATCTGAAGCATTTCCAGGAGACCTATATCAGCTCTGCCGTGGTCAGGGCGGAGGCCCTGATTTCGGTGGCCCATTTCAAGCTTCATGAGATGTCCGGTTTCGGGGGAACCATCAAGAACCTCGGGATGGGGTCAGCTTCCCGCCGAGGCAAGATGGATCAACATTCGGAGGTTGCGCCCCAGATCAACGCCAAAAAGTGTATCGCCTGCGGCATGTGTGCCGAACAGTGTGCCCACGGGGCCATCACCCTCATCGAACGCTCGCCCGATATGCCGCGCCCTAATGATAAAGTAAAAAAACTGGCAAGGATCGATCCCCTGGTGTGTGTGGGGTGCGCCGCGTGCGTCCATGCCTGTCCCCAGGGAGCCGTGGGGATCAACTTTGAAATCGATCTGCCCAAGTTCATGGAAGCGATGGTGGAATACACGGTGGGGACCCTCAAAGGGAAAGAAAAACGCTCGCTGTTCGTCAACTTTATCACCCAGGTTTCGCCGGCCTGCGACTGCTATCCGTTCTCCGATGCACCCATTGTGCCGGATGTCGGCATTCTCGCCTCCCGCGACCCCGTGGCCATCGATCAGGCCTCGGCAGACCTGCTGCAAGCCCAGCCCATCCTGGAATCCTCGTGCCTTAAAGGGGTGGCCAATGCTCAGGTTGACAAAATCAGAGCGGTCTATCCCAAGATCGACTGGCAGCACCAACTGCAGTATGCGGAGCAAGTCGGCCTCGGCAGCCGAGCCTATATACTCACAAAACTGTGAAAACCCGCACTTCCTGACCAAGAACGGCTTGCCAAGGGGAGCCTCATCGAGTACATTGGCTGTGGAAGCGCCAAGCTCACTGGTGGGGCTCCCGGACTTCAAATCCGGTGCAGGGGCGTGAAGGCGTTCCTGGGTGGGTTCGATTCCCATGCGCTTCCGCCAGCTTTTTTCAATTCCATTTTTGGCCCCATATTTTTCCCTGTGCACGTCCTGTGCACGGATTCATTTTCAGGAAACAGAAAGAGCCATTTACTGAACCAGAAAGGTCCGGATCATCTCCGAGCCCTTCACAACATAAAAAGGCAGGTTCCCGGATGCTCCGGTTCATCCTGCTTCCTCTTTTGTCCGTTCCCTGATTCGCAATTACTCAGAGATCAGCATGATCTACCTGTCGACTGCCAGCTCAAGCAGAGGGGAAGGTGCCAGGTTCCAGGCAGGAGGGTACAAACTTGAGGCCACCATCAAGCCTCACACGGTGGAGGTGCTCTCTCCCCCCTGTGTTCAGACTGGCGATCTAGTGGCAAGGTTGATGCTCCTCAACCAGTAGGTCGGCCACAAGTTCGGGGACCGGGGGTATACCCTACGCAACGAGGGTAGGGGGTCAGTGCACATATCCCCCAGAAAAATTTTCTCAATTTTGAGGTTTTGCAACTCCCTCCACAGTCATCCGCTCCGTATTGCGCGGAGCGAGTGGCGGCTTCCTAACCAACGCCCAAGTATCTGGAGTTAATTCTGCTGATATCCAAACGGTATCGTTAATTTCTGCAAAATTTGGATATTGTTAAGCTATATTCACTTTACGACTGCTTCTTCAAAGTTCAGGATTTCGGCCGGTGCATCGCTGCACTTGGGATTGGAGCAGTGTTCCATGGCAAAGCCTTCACCCAAAGTCGCCACCGCCAGCACAACGACATCGGATCATATCCGGAGCATGTGTGGCCAGTTTCCAAGTTGTGGCAACGGGCAAGGAGAAGCGGGTGGTCCTCTCGATAGTTCATCGGGCAAAAGGGCTGGAATCGCCTGGCATCCTTGTCATAAATTTCCTATTAGATGCTAGACTAAAGGGGCTAAGGCTCGATTTTTAGGGCTTCATCCGGCGCACTTGATAATCGATTGGAATGGTAGCTTTGACGAAAGTCTTAGCCCAAATCTATGAAAGGTGCCAATTTGAAGGGAAACCGCGTCCTAATCACAGGTGGTGCAGGATTTATCGGTTCTCATCTTGCCGAAGCTCTGCTCCAGCTTGGTTGTCAGGTGACGGTCATCGATGACCTCTCTACCGGGCAGTTTACCAATATCAGCCATCTCACCCAACGCTATCCTATCGCAGGGAACCGGCCGTCGTTCCAGTTCGCCATCGATTCGATCACCAATGAAATCGTCATGGATCGTCTGGTCAGCCAGTGTGATATGGTTTTCCATCTGGCTGCTGCAGTCGGCGTAAAGCTGATCGTGGAGCAGCCGGTGCGCACTATCGAAACCAACGTCATAGGAACTGAAGCGGTGTTGCGCACAGCCCTGCGCTACCGAGTCAAGGTGATTGTTGCCTCATCGTCCGAGGTATACGGTAAAGGTAATGGTACCCCTTTCGGCGAGGACGACGATGTAGTATTGGGGCCGACCTGCCGTTCAAGATGGGCCTACGCAGCGTCAAAAATGTTGGACGAGTTCCTGGCACTGGCCTATCAGCGAGAAAATGATCTGCCGGTTGTCATTGCCAGGTTGTTCAACATCGTGGGACCAAGACAAACAGGGCGATACGGCATGGTAATCCCTCGTTTCGTTGAACAGGCCCTGGCTGGTCAGCCGTTAACGGTCTACGGTGATGGTCGACAGTCGCGTTGCTTTCTCCACGTGCGCGACGCTGTCAGGGCTTTCATTGCGTTGGCGGAACACCCGGAGGCCGTTGGTTTGGTATGTAACATCGGTGCCACCGAGAAAATCACCATTCTGGATTTGGCCGACAGGGTGTTGGAGGAAGTCAAAAAGACTCGCAAGCAAGAAAGCTGCAGTCGACCTTGCACCCGCTTTGTCCCTTATGAAGAAGCCTACTGCGTCGGCTTTGAAGATATGCTGGAGAGAGTGCCGAACATAGGCAGAATTCAAAAGCTTACCGGGTGGTCGGCACAAATTACATTGGAAGAAACAATCAGAGATATCATTGCGTCAAGCTAGGTCGACCAACCCGTTATCTGGCACAACTGACTCTCCAGAGCATTTTCTGGCTAGGCGCACCCTTCATGGAGGAGCCTGGGCGGCCGTCGGCACCTATTTCAATATAGGATTTGGCTTCCTGGCTATGCTTGCCATGACGCGCATCCTGGCTCCGGAAGATTTTGGCGTTTTTGCACTGGCGAGCTTCTTTTTTTCTGTCATCAATTTACGCCCGAAGGCGGGGATCACTCAGGCGTTCGCCCGCTCCAAGGAAACGACCGCAGAGTTAGCAGGAACCCATCTGGTCTTGGATGTAATGGTCGGCATGGCAACTGTCTTGATGGCCGCACTGCTGATCATAGTACTGCGCTACTTGGGATATCCTCTGGAGATCCTTTTGCTCATATTAGCCCTGGCCGGGATGGGAGTAGTGGATTCTTTTACTACAACTGCTTCGGTCATGCTGGACAAGGCGTTGTACTTTCGTGACACGACGCTGGTTAGCAGTCTCGTGTTTCCCTTATCCTACATTCCAGCCTTCTGGCTGGCTCTCCATGGCGGAGGCTGCTGGAGTCTGTTTGCTCAAACCGCACTCTACTCAGTCCTGTTGCTCATTGGTATGTGGTGGACAGCAGGTCGACGCTTCGCTCTTCTCTGGCAGGTGCGATGGCGGTTCAATCGCGGGCTTGCAGAAGAGCTTTTGCGCTTTGGTATATTGGTTGGGATGGCTGGGTTTGCCGGTGTGTTTCTCTCCCAGTTCGACAATTTTCTGGTGGGTACTTTTGTGGGTGTGACCACCCTTGGGTTTTACGAACGTGCCTATCGGATTGCTCAATGGCCTAGCCTTCTGGTAGGAAGCGTCGCCTCCCGAACTTCCTTCTATGCGTATGTCCGTTTGCAGGAAGACCCGGAAAAACTCCGGGAGGCTATGATTCTTACCATCTGGCTCGTCACCATGCTGGCCCTGCCTTTGGCCGTTGCGGTATTTGTCTCAGCTCCAGACTTGGTCACGTTGCTTTTCGGAGAGCGGTGGCAGTTGTCCTCCCTATTCCTGCGATTTTTGGTGGTTTGCTCGGTGTTCAGCCCGTTTATCGAGAACGCCAACAGCTTGCTGATTGCAGTCGGGCACCCGCGGAAGTCAGCCATTGTTTTGATGTCGCAGGCGGTGGTTCTTGTCGTGGTGGGGACCCCTCTCACCCTGGCTTACGGCGCGGTGGGTACATGTGTCGGAGTTGCGATGGCATTCGCTGCGGGGCTCGCTTTGATCTGTTATGCATTAAAGGCCGTGGTGAGCTTACCGATCAAGGAAGCACTGGCAAAACCCCTTTTAGCTGCTCTGCTATCCGTGATCTTGTGCAATCTGCTGATCTGGTGCCTGGATTTTGACCAGCTGTCCTTGGTGGCTAGGGTGGCAGGCAAATCCTGTGTCGCTGTCGCTTCTTTCTTTGCGGCGATTTTGACAATCCAACCTGGGGAGGCAAAAAAACGTTATGTCATCATCCTGCAATTGATCTCGGGTAGAGGGCGAAACACCACGTCTGATGAGGATCTCCAGGACGCATGAGAATCTCCTTTGTACTTCCATTTATCAACTGGTCGGGTGGTGTTCGGACCGTTTTCGAATACGCTCTTCGCGGCTGCAACAGCGTGGCCATCGCGTGGCTATCTATTTTCCGCTGTTTCCTTCCCGACGATTGGGGGATCTTCGACGTCAGAGTGACGTCACGCTGCTCGGCTTGGTTCGTGCTGACGATCTTCCAACCCTTTACAGTGCCGTTGAGGTATTCGCCTATCCATCTCTGTATGAGGGCTTTGAGCAGGCTCGCCGTTTTACGTGGGAAGATACCGCACGACAGACACTGGAATGCTACCGAACAATATGCGGCGGTGGGCTGTGAGAGACGGCGCCGATTCCTCCGGCTGACCAATTATGAAGATTTTGCACCTGTACAAAGATTATTACCCTGTGCTGGGCGGCATTGAGAACCATATCCGGACGGTTGCCGAAGCCCAGGCCGGAGCGGGGCATGAGGTGACGGTGTTGGTTTGCAGCCCGGTTCATCGCACCACCGCCGCACTCCTCAATGGAGTTCGAGTGATCAAAGCCGGGCGCCTTGGAACCTACGCCTCCATGCCGCTCAGCCTGGCACAGCCTCGGGTGCTTATGCGTCACCATCCCGATATCATTCACCTTCATGCTCCCTATCCTCTTGGGGAATCGGCCAACTGGATTTGCGGTCGTGCCCCCATCACCATCATCACTTACCACGCGGACGTGGTGCGCCAGCACCGTTGGTTGCGCCTCTACGGACCGCTTTTCCACCGCATCCTCAAGCAGGCTGCCTGTGTCATCTCTACCAGCCCTTCCTACCTCTCCACCTCACCCTGGCTGAGGAGGATAGCAGACAAGTGTCGGGTGGTCCCACTCGGTGTGGACTGCTCTCGCTTTGCACCGGCGGATCACCCGCGGCCTCCCGGTGCAACCCTGCTTTTCGTGGGACGACTGCGCTACTATAAAGGCCTGGATGTGCTTTTGCGGGCTTTGCCGTGTGTTCCCGAGGCAAGGCTCCTGGTGGTTGGAGACGGCCCGATGAAAAGTGAGTGGGAACAACTGGCCTGCAAATTGAAATGTGCTGATCGTGTGCACTTTTGCGGCGAGGTGTCAGTGGAACAACTGCCTTCCTGGTACCATCACGCGGATGTCTTTGTGCTACCGGCAAACTCTCGTGCCGAAGCATTCGGGACGGTGCTGCTGGAGGCGATGGCAGCGGGACTGCCATGCATTACTACGGAACTTGGCACCGGAACTTCATGGATAGTGCAGCACGGGAACACCGGCCTGGTTGTGCCCCCTCATCATCCGGAGGCTTTGAGCGAGGCCATTGCGAGTTTACTCGCTGATAGCGTTTTGCGCCATAGGCTGGGATGTGCCGGGCGAAGCCGTGTGCAACAATACTTTACCGTGGAACGAATGATCCGCGATCTGCAGAACCTTTATCAAGAACTCTGGGCATCGGCTCAGTCCTATTCGGGTAAATGAGGGGTCAATAAGCCTTTGAGGATCAGATTGGGTCATTTTCCCGAAAACCTTCTGGAAAGCGGATGGTTGGCCGCCTTGGTAGTTGTTCCGGTGTTCTTCAACATTCACGGGGAGAGAATCTTTGAGGAGGAGAAGGTACTCATCTTGCGCTCTGTTGCTGTCTTGTCCGCTGTTTTCGGGGTGGTGCGACTCCTGGAGCGCAGAAAGTTCCGTGAAAGCCAACCGCCGTGGCGCATTCCCTTGATCCTGCCGTTTCTTCTGGTCATTGCAGCGCATCTCTTGAGTACGGCTTTCAGCATCGACCCGAAGCTTTCCTTCTGGGGAGGAGCTAACCGTCTGCAAGGGACTTACACCTCCCTCAGCATCTTTTCCTTGTTTTTCATAATAGTCATGACCCTCCGTTCTCAAGAGCAGATCGATCGCATCGTCACCATCCTGTTGGCAGGTAGCCTACCCGTTGCACTCTACGGCATCGCGCAGTTTTGCGGCCTCGACCCGATTGCATGGAGCAGCGACTTCCAGGGACGAATCACCAGCACCGCCGGCAACCCCATTTTCCTCTCCGGTTATCTCATCATGATTGTGCCGCTGACCATCATACGGTTGATCGAGCAACTCGGGTACTCCCAGAATAAGCTAAACTTCGACTTTCAGTCGCCATTTAAACAGGCCTGCGCGCTCGAGACAGGGGTTTATGGATTGCTCCTCGCGGTCCAGTTGTCCGCCTTGCTGCTCAGCCAGAGCAGAGGGCCCATGGTCGGCCTGCTGGCCGGGTTGTTGGTTTTCCTGCTGATTATGGCGAAACAATGCGATCGCCCATTGTGGGGGCTGTGGGGGATCATCGCAGCCTCGGCGGTGCTTGGTTTTCTGGTGGTATTCAACATGCCCCACAGCCCGCTGGCAGCATGGCAGGAGGTACCCTTCCTGGGTCGTCTCAGCAGCGTTTTCAAAACCGATCCCGTTCGGTTTCACATCTGGCAGGGAGTTTGCAACCTGCTGGCGGAGAATCCCTGGCGTCTCATATTAGGTTACGGGCCGGAAACCCTCTACGCGGCGATCCTCCGGCACATCCCGCCGGAGCTTTTTTGCATCACAAGGTTTCAGGCGCTGCCGGATCGCGCGCATAACGAGACCTTCGATCTGCTGACCATGTTTGGTGTCGTCGGCTTTGGTGCTCAAGTTATCTTCTTCGGGTCGCTCTCCCTTTACATTCTTCGCTGGCTGGGCGAGATCGATTCCGCCCGCGAGCGGTTTGGTTTCCTGGCACTTTTCGTCTCAGGGGGAATCGCGGGCTGGTTGCTGCCCCTCATAGTGAAGGGTGATTGCAGCTTTTCCGGGATCGGGACGGCCGCTGGCATGGCCTGCGGCATAGTCGTCTTCCTCGTCTGCTCCCTTTATAACAAATCACCCACCAATCACGCGACCAATGCCAATTCGCTGCTCCTCGCAGCCCTTTTCTCGGCGCTTATCGGCCATTTGCTCGAAATTCATTTCGGCATTGCGACGGTGTCCACGCGCCTGCTATTCTGGGTTTATGCCGCGCTGGCACTGGCGACCGGCTTTTTCTTACCGCAAAGCAATCCGAGTGCGAACAGGCTTCAGGACGACTGTCGGGAGAGTGAGTCCGCCATTGAGGAGGAACTTCGAGACCGAGACCAGACCACGCTGCTGAGCTTGAGCCTGATGATGGGGCTCTTGCTGTCCGTTCTCATCTTCGATTTCGTTTCCTCCCAGTATCGCTCTACCCGCTCCGCGATTCTCATTCCCATTCTCCTTCTAAGCACCTGGATCGTTGGGGGGGCAATGGTCGCCGTACCACCGGCAGGGACGCCTGAGCAGGACCTTGACCGGCCCTATCGCTGGGCTCTGTACAGCGCTGTCTCGCTCGGTGTGGCCGTGAGCTATCTGCTCCTGCAGTTGGGTTGGCTGCACCTCGGCAGGGTGATCACCGGGGGTGGTCATGGCGAGACATCACTGAGGGGGGCTGACCACGAAGCCTTTTTGCTCATCATCTTTTATCTCTGGGTACTGGCCATTGCCGTGGTACACAGTTTGGTGCTCATGCCTAAAGCTGCTCCCTCCCCGTCACCGGGTGCAGCCAAGGGAGCCATCATCTACGCCATGCTGCTGGTCGCGGCCATGTTCATCATCTACTCGACCAACCTGCGGTTCTCCCTTGCCGATGTCTACTCCAAACAGGGTCGGAACCAGGAGGCCTCAAAGCATTGGGATGACGCCATTGGCCTTTATCGGGAGGCCATCGCTCGTCAGGGTGATCAGTCCCGCTATCCGGCCAATCTCGGCCGGGTCTTGGTCATCAAGGGGGAACTGGCAGGCGACCAGCGCGACGAGTGGTTCTCGCAGGCCGTTGAAGCATACCTGGAGGCGCAACGAAGCAATCGATTGGGCCTCGATCCTTTGCGGCAACTGGGGACCGCTTACCGCATCTGGGCCAACCTCAGCAAAGAAGAAGCGGCACGAGAAACACGCTTCGACCTCGCAGAAGAGTTTTGTGCTGAGGCGATCACGTTGTCACCGAACATGGCTATCCTTTGGAGTGAATGGGCCCTGCCGGCGAGGGACCGGGGCCGCTTTGAGGAAGCCATGGAGCGCCTGGTCCGAGCGCAAAACCTTTGCCCCGGTTATGAGGTCACTTATATGCTGATGGCTGACATCCATATCGCTCAAAAGGACTGGCCGGCAGCCCGTGACTGCTATTTTGAGGCCACTCAACAAAACCCTGCGGCGCTTGAAGGATGGACCGGACTGGCGTTCGCCTGCACCCGCATGGGGGACCTTGGCTGTGCGCTTGAGGCCAGTCTGAGAGCCTTGGAGATCAGACCGGACGACCTTCCCACGCGCTTCAATGTGGCTCTGTTGCTGGGTAAGACCGGGGATACACAACAGGCGATGGTGTTGGCGGAAAGAATCCTAGCAGAGGCGCCGCCACAGGCGGACGCCGCAGTGGAGAAGCTCCTTCAAGAACTGTTCAGTGTGGATTCAGAGTGAAGAATGCCAAGTACAGCTCGAAACAAATAAGTGTCCAATCTTGGTTTGTTATACCGGCATGTTCCCGGCCTAAACCCTGCCGGGACAAGCTTTGGCCTGTATCCAGGCAGTTCTTATGGATTCCGGCCAGAAGATTGCCGGAATGACGCTTTGAATGGTCACTTTATTCTGTGGCGCAGTACTAAGCCCTGCGTTTGCGCAGGGTGTAGATGGAGGTGAAGACGATCAGCAGCATGAACAGCACCAGACCCCATTCGCTGAAAGCTGGAACCGCAGAGCCCTGCTGGACATTTACCGTTGCCCCAGAAGTGGCCGTAATAGGAGAACCGGTCCAATCTGGTTCGATGGTGGCTGTGTTTACCGTGTGGGCGGTGATGGAAGCTGTTTTGGTGAAAAAACTCTATTGACCAGCTGCAAACGTACCCACAAACGTCGGATCCCCGCCGGGAACCGATCCCAGCTTGTCGTCGGTAATGGTGGCGGTAAAGATGGAAGTGGTCTCTGGCGGGTGTTTTCCAGCCTGTAACAGTACTGGACGTTCGTTCCAATGGTGACAGTAATCGACTTGGCTGGATCCCTTGCTCACAGCTACCGGTTGTTACCACCCCTTTATAAAAAAGGAATGCGGCTGTTGAGCATGTGTTGAGCTCGGCCAGGAACAACCCCGAAAGGAGCAGGCATGCAAAGACGAATACTGATACAGCCACCTTTTTCATCTTCCGAACCCCTTCATTGCTGGTGCAGTCCGAAAAACCCCTCTGGCAGCGCCTGACACAAACTCGCCGCCGACCTGTCTTCCCGGAAAGCCGTTCCCGACGGTTTGCCTAGTGAAAGTAACATACTTGACAGCGCCTGTCTGTCAAGCCGAAAATGAGCTTCGGTGAAAAATAAGGAGATGAGCAAATGGAATCGGTGAAAAAGACCAGGACAGGTTGAAATGGATTGGCCCCTGATCATTTTACTCGTGGCGGCTTTCGTGGCTTCCTTTTCGGCTACGGGAATCATGACGGCCGTGGCGCGGGCGTCGCGGGTGGGTCGCACTTCCTCGAGAAGACCGCTGGCACCGCCAGGCAACCGCCCTGCACGGGGGAGTCGGTTTTTTTGTGCCGTTTTTCCTAGGGGGGCTCTGGATCATTGCCTCGACCTCGGCAGGCACTCTTCCTCTGTGGCGGGTTGTCCGTGACACTCCTGATCCGATCGGCCTGAAGGCCGCGCTGCTGCTCGGTTCCCTCATTATGTTTCTAGTCGGTTTGTGGGACGATTTGAAACCTCTGCGACCTGCTACCAAGCTCGTTTTTCAGATCCTTGCCGTCACGCTCTTCGTTTCCGTTGGGGGAGTAAGCCGGGCAACCGCCTTCGCCCCATTGGATGTCCTCATAACCTACTTCTGGTTTGTTGGCATCATCAACGCTTTCAATATGTCGGACAACATGGATGGACTGGCCTCAGGACTTGCGATAGTAGGCGCAGCTGCCGGGGTGATCGCGATTCTACAGATGCCTGCGCCGAAGAGCGACACGGAACCGGCGATTGTGTTGGGTCTGCTGTTCATGGTTTCGGTCTTGGGTTTCTTCCTTCACAATCGCCCGCCGGCTTCCATCTTTATGGGGGATTCGGGAGCCCTCTCCATGGGTTACATCCTAGCTGCCCTTGTCTGGCCTACTCCCCTCAATGGGTACCTGGGTGTTGGCCCGGAAGGACGCCACGGATACCCGTCGCTGGCTGTAGTCATTGCCGCAGCGATTCTTGCGGTGCCCATTCTGGATACGACCTTTGTGTCCATTACGCGAACCTGGCGAGGTCAAAAGGCCCATCAGGGCGGTCGGGATCATCTTTCTCATCGGTTGGTCCAGCAGGGCCTCTCCGAACAGAAGGCAGTTTGGTTTCTGTATTTTCTGGCTGCCATGGGTGGCGCGGTGGCGGTGTTGACGCTGCGGCTGCCTTCTCAGTCTCTTCCCTTTCTTGGTCTCTTCGGGCTGTTGTTAACGATGGTCGGAGTGTATCTGGGACGTGACGATGGCAGGGTCGCTGACTCAGCCCCGGATCACCCTGCCTGGGCGCCTTTGGTGTCGGACTTCGTCTATCGGCGCCACGCCGCTGAAGTGCTCATAGACACGGTGCTCACGGTGATTGCTTTCTGGGGAGGGTATCTCCTGCGCTTCGAAGGGGTGCTCGTGGACCCCATGAAAACAGCGATGATCAGCGCCCTTCCCGTGGTCGTAGGCTGCTCCCTCTTCGCCTTCTTTCTCACTGGAGTCTATGGGCACCAGTGGCAATTGGTCTCGCTTGCTGATGTGCCCGGTTATGCTTTCGGCGTGCTTTGCGGAACGTCTCTCAGCCTGGCGGCCGTGGCCATGGTCAGCCGCTTTGGACTCGGGCATTCCCGGAGTGCCTTTATCATTTTCGGTTTGTTGCTGTTTCTCCTGGTACTGGGCTCGCGCCTGAGCTTTCGCTTTTTCGATCTCTACCTGGTCAGAGAGAGGTCCGGGAAAGCTGCCGCACAGCTAAAACCCATCCTGATCTATGGTGCAGGTAGAGCCGGAAAATTGCTTTATGAAGAAGTGCTCTCCAATTCTCACCTGAGTGAATATGTCATTGTAGGGTTCATTGATGACGACCCCCATCGAATCGACAAGAAATTATACCGCATACCCATTCGAAGCAGAAAGGATTGGCTTCGACATCCATGGCGAGAGACACCGGAAATCTGGATTTCTTCGCGCTCGATTCAAGACGACGTTGCCTTGGATTTCGCGGCAAAAATGCCGGGGAATGTGCTGGTGTGCCGATTCTCAGTGAACCTCGAGCAAATCGGGGAAAAAGACTCATTTCCAAGCTCTCTTAAGATTGCAAAAAGGCTCCGATGAGAGGCTGAACCGTTTCCAGAAGCCAGATGAGGTATTCTACCTGGAGAAGCTCCAGTTTGCCGATGGCCTCGATTATTTCCAACTGTAGCTCTGAATCCGCATAGGGCTTGCTGATGTGTTTGAATTTTGCCACAACCCTGTCCCAGGGAAGCGGATTGGTGTGAAACCCTTTGTGCTTCCACTTCTCGATCCCTAGCACGCGGCCGTCGCGGAGGAAGAGCCTCACGCGGCAGGGGATTTCATGGGGAAATCGTTCGCTGTAGGACGCATCGGGCTTGGACATGAATTTTTCTTAGCAGGGCCTGCACGTCCTGGCGCTGGTAAAAGTGCGGTTCGCACCGGGAAATCGCCTGGATGATCCGCAAAGACAGCCCACAGCTCAAGGCTGGGCTCAACGAGGCCCTTGCCCGCTATCCCGAGGGCTTCAGCGTGCGCAACACCCTGCTCCAGAAGTATCTGCAGAATACCAAGTTCGCCAAGGAGGCTACCTCGAAGGATGAGATTGCCAAATTCGAGCGCACCGTCGATTTTTTCCGCAAGTACGGCGACCAGCACGATCTGGACCATCTCCCGATGATGGCCCAGCACTATCAGGAGTCGCAGCTCAACCAGCAGGCCAAGAGTCAGGTCGGGGTGATCGGCATCGTGCCGGTGATGCCGACTACCGATACCTGCCGATTTCTTGGCAAGCGATGACAAAATCATCATGGTGTGTCATTGTATTGGGGGAATGACGGGCCACTCGGTGCAAAAGCACGTTGACGGATGGCTCGGATACGATACCTGCCTTCCTCCGAGCAAAATCGGCGATCAAAAACTGCGCTGTTGCAGATCCATATCCTGAAGGAATTTCAAACAGTCAAAAGGTCCTGGCGTTGTTAAGGTATCCGCAGTTTTGGTGACGATAGATTACCGGTTGTTTTCCTTGGGATGGCCCTGTTCTACATATGAAATGCGAACATTAAGATGGT
This sequence comes from uncultured delta proteobacterium, assembly GCA_963783775.1. Classification (GTDB taxonomy): domain Bacteria; phylum Desulfobacterota; class Syntrophobacteria; order Syntrophobacterales; family Syntrophobacteraceae; genus JADGQM01. Next base: position 508,769 of record CAWAOR010000005.1, read on the forward strand.
GGCAGATGCTTGCGGGTCAACATAAAGGAATGTTGATTTTTGACTTGCCCAAGGGCTTTTCCATGGTCTCAGTCACAGAGCATCCCTCGGCTACATATTACAATGCATATGTACAAGGCAGCATGTCTTAGCCCATCTCCAGTACGAACCTAATGAAAGTTCCTCATACCGGCAAGTTGAAGCAATCAAGCAGCAGTCAAACTGTGAGATTGCGCAAAGATCATTTCATTTTGTTGGAGCACCCCTCATACACGAACCAAGTGTCCGCAAAAGTGTAAGGGTATGCTGGACGCCGATCAGCGACCCGTCCAAGTTTTGGGCGAAGATTGCCAAACGCCCGATAGATCAGCGGGCTGGGTTGTCCGTGAAATTTTTTGAGGATGTCGAGCCACGTGCGCGGGGACTCTTGGATGAAATCAGCCATGCGCCGGGCAAGCTCATCCTCCGTGAGCTTCTCCACATTCGCTGGCGCCTCACCGAACGGCTCCGTGATCGTAGCCGCGGCGAAGGCAAAATGGTCGTAGTCGCCCACTAGGGGAATAGTGCAGTCAAATCCTACCTTTGACATGTTCACTGGTGGCTGGTCCCTTCCTGCCAATGGGTCCAGCGGCAGGACGTTGAGCTCCGGGATGATTACGGTGTCTTTCCCTGGGTTGTACCGCCATGCCATGGCCCATTTCACCCGTTCTTCGTCGAAGATGTCCACATCTTCATCAAATACGTAGGCAATTTTGGGAAACCATTGACGGGAGCAACTGAGCATGACACTCAGAGCCTGCTTCGCGTCACCACCTCCCCGGGTGCGGATTCTCGCGTACGCAATGTTCGTGCAGCTGCCGGATGGAATAAATACATCCAACACCTGGATGCCGGCGCTCTTCAGTGCTGTATAGATGTCTGCTTCCACTGCGAGGCTGCAGACCATCAAATCAGTCTGGCCCGGTTTTAAGCCCCCGATCGTTGCGTATTGATAAATACCATTCTTCCGGTGGGTGATGCAGTCCACCACAAAACGGCAATTATGCGGAAGGCCGCCACCGTACGTCCCGGTAAATTCACCGTAAGGACCTTCGTCATAGACCCACCCCTCTGTAGTCTTGATGCGCCCTTCAATGACAATCTCTGCATTAATAGGAACTGTAAGGTCACTAGTTTCGCACTTTACGAGCTTGACCGGCTCTCCGTAAAAGCCACCCAGAATATCCCAGTCGTCCACACCAGGAAAGGAAAACATGGATGCAATTTTGTCCAAGGTGGGACCACCGACTACCATGGCAACCGGCATGTCTTGGCCCAGCGATTGATACTTTTTGGCAATGGAGCGTGAATTGTGGCTGTCGTTTCGCATATCGACATTGGTCTCGTTTTTGGAGCGGTACATCAAGCGATACATGCCCCAGTTGATCAAACCGGAGTCGGGGTGGCGAGAGACCACATTCACGTCCTGTATGTAGGCATGCCCGTCATGAGGATGATACAGAAATAGAGGGAATATGGTGAGATCAACGTCGTCGCCTTTGAGTATAACCTCTTTGAAAGGAGCAGAGTCGACAACCTCCGGTTTCACTCTCTTTGTGGCAAGTTCAGCGATTTTGGGGCTGATTTCCCTTATGTCACATTTCAAGGCATGTGCGTACTGCTCTCGCGTGGAATAGGCCCCAGCGAGAAACCGAAAGTCATAATCCTTGACCCTTTCCACAAGAACCGCCTTGTCGTGAATTGAGTCAATGACGGTGGGTAAGTCGTCGACATGCTTCTCCTCAGGGATTCGATGAAGTTGTCCTATCTTTTCAAGTTCCTGAACGAATTCAGACATGCTCTGCTGGGGCATAATCATGTTCCTTTCGTCAAAAGTGAGGCAAAAGAAAATTCCTGAATCATAATCGCCGCCCGAGAAGCCACAGAATAAATCACTTCCCTTCCTACTCTTCTTGAGGGCCAGGAAAATAGCCGCGAGGGACCTTAGGAAGGTCTCTGTGGAAAGCCATTTGTGAATGGCCCTAAGTAAAACCGTCGTCGTACCGAGCCTATTATCTCTTTTTGAGCGTACCGCACCTTCCTTCACTCGGTCAACCGTAAAGAATCCATTGTCATGCCGACTCACTCATAAAACACCAGGAAGCTTGGCGGAATGTTACTGCGCTTCATGAGTGGGGTTGAGATTTCCTCGTTGCAGCCACAAGTGGCAATGAGGTTAAATTTTAGAGTAACGATTCACTCAGTCCAGTGGGTGGACCGTCTGATCAAGGCCGAAAGAGCGGCAAGATAGCTTATGAATTGCTGCAATCCTAAATAGTCAACAGATTCGAGATCCTTACGCAGCCTCATGAGTCTGGCAGGAAGAATGGGGTAAACACCCGGAGCTCGGAGTAACCCATGATAGCCAAAAGCAGCGCGGAAGGCGCAACCAGCCTTGGCATAACAGCACATTTCGCCGCGTGTTCAGGCATAGGGGCAATTCTCGAAACCAGGAATCTCACTCGCCGGGTTATGGGCAAGTTCCTCGGGACGTCAGCCTACAGGTACACCGAGGCGAGGTTCTGGCGATTGTGGGGCCGAGCGGGGCCGGCAAATCGTCGCTCCTCCGTCTGCTCAACCGACTGGGACGAACCAACCGGAGGCACGGTCTACCTTGATGGCCGGGACTTCCGAGAGCTTCCCCCGCGAGAGCTGAGGCGTCGAGTAGGCATGGTGATGCAATCGGCCTACATGTTTCCGGGTGCGGTAGCTGATAATCTTCGCCACGGGCCGCGCCAGCGCGGTGAGGAGCTGTCCGCCCGCGGTAACCACTATGAGGTCGGCATAGCAGGTTTCCTCATCCGGATAATTGTTGAATAGCAATGACAATTTCCCTATACTTGACTTCAAAAATAAACCTGTCCGATAAGGAATGGAGCTTGACCGAGCATTCCATCAACCACTTTCAGGTAGATCAGGGAAAGTTCCCCATCAGCGCATTATTGCAGCGCATCGGGGATGATTACCTTCTCTCGATATGGGGTGGCGCGCCCCATATAGGAGCCGTCGCCATGGCCCAGCCGCGGCCGAGCCTGGCTGACGCGAACCGCATGTCTTCGACTGCATCCGTCTTCTGCTATGTAGGGCACAAGGAAGACGAACTGGTAAGGAGAATATCCGAGCGGCTGTCGGCGGCTCTTAGCGCCAAAGTCGTCGTGGTCGCCGGGCTGCACTGGGATAATCTTCTGCACGAGGAAATAGCCCAGGTCCTCTCCAATGCCGATCTCTTGGTGAGTATGATTCTGAACAGGGAAGCGAAATAGAAATGTCAAAGCGGATTGTGGTCGGGATATCCGGCGCAAGCGGCGTGATTTACGGGGTCCGTCTGCTCGAAGTGTTGAGGGATGTGGGTTGCGAAACACATCTCATCATCTCGAAAGCAGGCATGCTCAATATCAACATCGAAACGGACTACACCATCGAGCAAATCTCCTCGATGGCGCATACGGTCTACGACCCCTCGGATATGGCCGCTGCCGTGGCCAGCGGATCTTTTCTGACCCATGCGATGGTGGTGGCGCCCTGCACGATAAAGACGCTTTCAGGTATCGCGAACTCCTTCAGCGAAAATCTGCTGATTCGCGCGGCAGACGTTACGCTCAAGGAGAAGCGGAAACTGGTGCTGCTCGTTCGCGAAACACCGCTTCACATCGGGCATCTACGCCTCATGATGCAGGCAGCCGAAATGGGCGCTCATATTTTGCCCCCAATCCCATCTTTCTACCATCAGCCCAAAACGATCGGAGACATAATCGACCAGACAATCGGGAAACTACTGGATTTCCTCGGTATCGAGCACCGGCTGTTCAAGCGCTGGGGAGAACATTCGGGCTAGGAACCCGTGAAGTTACAGAGATGGTGGTTGGCAGCTTTGGCGACAACAGGCAAGGGAAGCAAGGCGGGTCTTAAGATTGGTAATGGATGACAACCCGGAAACCTTGCCACTATACGTAAAAATCTCTCAAAATCACCATCGGCTAAGACTTAGTGAAAGTCAACCTTCCTTGCCAATCTCCTGAAAATGTCTCCTGAGCCACATCCCATAAGAAATGATCTCATTATGTTGAGCGACAACCGTCAGGTAGCTGAACCCTGTGGGGAATAAGAAGTTGGGGTCAAAAGAGATGTGCGGATAACTGCCTTCCTCCAAGCAAAATCAGCGATCAAAAACTGCAGGATTACAAAAGGATATCTTGCACCATTCGCTCCCCACCCTCAAGGGCTTGAGGGTGTTAAGATAG
>CAWAOR010000006.1:0-12380 GCA_963783775.1 uncultured delta proteobacterium
GTTCGAAATCGAGATACTCGCGGACCACTTTGGAATACAATAGACACCGCGATCGAAATCCTTGGTGGAATAGATGAGGCGGTTGTGCCGGACCGCTTCATATCTGAGCACGACATCCGCCGTATCCAGGAATACCAGGCTCACCTCACAGAATCCGAGCGGGCAAGATCGGTCAGGATGTCGAGCTTGCGTGCGCGAGCGGTGGGATTCGCGGGCACCCACGCCAAGTCCACGTCGCTGTCGAGATGGAGCCGCCCAGTGGCATGAGAGCCAAAGAGATAAACCGCCTGAACCTCGGGATAGCCCTGAAAAACTTTCCGTAACGCCACCCAATCGAGATCCTTGACGGCTTGCATTGACTGTGATGGTCGCATTCCCTTCTCCCTGAAACGCTAACTCGTTGTCTCTTAATAGATTACTCAGCACGGCTAGGCAACAGCCATCCCGTGGTGCTGATTGACAATTTGAAATAATTCGTCCATAATGCAGCGTAATTACATCATGGACGAAATGACTCGTGGAGTGCTCTATGTATGTTTCTCGAACCCTTGAGACTTTTATTCGTCGCGCAACCGCCCAGTTTTCCGTACTGTTGGTCACGGGAGCGAGGCAGGTGGGAAAGACCACGCTTTTGCTGCATCTCAGCAGGGACAAAAGGACCTATGTGAGCCTCGATGATCCCTTGGTCCTGAGCCTTGCCAGGGAAGATCCGCCGCTGTTTCTCCAAAGATTTCCACCACCCGTGCTCATCGATGAAATCCAGTACGCGCCGCAGCTTCTTCCATACCTCAAAATGGCCGTGGACAAAAGCCGGGCTCCGGGTCTTTTCTGGCTTACCGGCTCCCAGCAATTTCATCTGATGAAAGGCGTCTCCGAATCCCTTGCCGGCCGTGTGGGAGTAGTCCATCTCCTGGGGCTGTCCAGAAGGGAGATGGCCGCTCAGGGACTGGAGTGCGCGCCCTTTCTACCCACTCCGGATGCCATTGGAGGTCGCCTCGGCAAAGGCGGGAAGCTCCCTCTCAAGGACCTCTACCGTCTGATATGGCGTGGGGCTTTCCCGGCGATGGCCCTGTCCCATGAGGTCGACCGGGATTTTTTCTACAGTTCTTACGTTCAAAGCTATTTGCAGCGGGACGTTCGCGATCTGGCTCGAGTCGGGGACGAGATGGCTTTTCTCCGGTTTCTCCGAGCCGCCGCTGCGCGCACCGGCCAATTGCTGAATCTGACCGACTTGAGCCGGGACGTTCATGTCGCCGTCAATACTGCCAAAAACTGGCTCTCCATCCTGCAGGCATCAGGAGTGGCCTACCTTCTCGAGCCTTACCATACAAACCTCACCAGCCGGCTGGTGAAAACACCGAAGCTCTACTTCCTCGACACGGGCTTGTGCGCTTATCTGACAGAATGGTCAAGCCCGGAAACGCTCGAGGCCGGGGCTATGTCAGGGGCGATCCTCGAGACCTGGATCATGGCTGAACTCTTGAAAGGCTACCTCCACAACGGGCGGCGCGCCCCCTTCTATTACTACCGCGACAAGGACCAAAAAGAGATCGATCTCCTTATCGTCGAAGATGGAACGATCTATCCACTGGAGTTCAAGAAGACCGCCTCTCCGAACAAGGAGGACGTGCGGCATTTCCAGATCCTGAAAAAGCTGAACATGCCCATCGGTCCGGGGGGAGTCATCTGTTTGGCCGAGCAGTCCTTGCCGCTAACGCCAGCCACCCAGTCCATCCCGGTGGCTGCGATTTGATACGGCCTCTTCAGGTGGAGGCTTCGATGGTTGCGTGGGGATGAGAGAGCAATCGCGGCCGTGATGACACCCTGCCCCCCGCGACCGTGGATACGGACCTGAAACAGCCTCCTAGAAACAGCACCGCGGCACGATTCCTATCAGCGGACGCGGCAGCACCCGATGATCCATCACCGGACAGCCTGGCTGCAGGAGAGAGAAGGCGAAGCTCGGGGTGGCAACAAAGAATAACAGGGAAAGACGGGGAATGGACTTAACTATAGGAAAAATGCTGAGAACCCGGTTGGCAAGTATTATCTCCGGATGGTTGGTTTCCCTTCCATCACGCCCTGGTGCTTTTTCACCTTCCTGCCCCTTCCCCCCGGGGTCTATCCCCAGTAGCGTGAGGACAACTGCGCGCCTGTGGCGGAGGGGACTGCTGAGGTGCGGCTAGAACGGACCAAGGCGCGGGACGGCTTCGGAGGGAGCGGGCCGGCTTGGCGCCGGTCCCGCTTGCATCGGTTTCACTAAAGCACTTTAGCCCTTACCTCATCCGGGGTCAGGCCCGCGAGGCCCAGCTTTTCCAGAGAGCGGCCTTCGACCCAGAAATCGCGTTCCAGCAGGATATTTCCAAGCTGCACGACGGCGTTCATGGTCGGCGTGGGCACTCCCACGGCCGCGCCGAGGGCTGACAGGGGGACGAGCCCGGTGGGGAGGTCCTCGAAGATGTAGCGCGTATTGATGTTGGTCGGCCCCTTGATGCCGACATAGGCTTTGACGTTTTGCAGTTGCTCGTGCAGATTCTTTCCGAAAGCGGCGTAGGAGGTCCGGTAGAAGTCGTGAATGGAGGGCACTTCGACGCCCATGGCCTTGCCGATGGCCAGCCGTTCCGCGTCCAGAGTTTCCACCACGCGGGCGAGGGAGGGAGTGACGCCCTGAAAATAGTAGTCGAAAGAGTCTTTGCACTCGATGCGCCCGGAATTCAAGATGGTCGGGGCCGGATGCATCATGGCGTTGGCATTATTCAGACTGGTAACGAGCACGCTGGAAACCGGTTTGAACTGGGGGAAAGCCTGGTTGAGACGCTCGGCGACGCGCACGGTGTCTGTCGCCGGCAGGGCGGCGATGGAGAGGCCGTCCTTAATGCCGCCAATGATCGCCTCGCCGGGCTTTGGGCTGCGGCACGCGTAGAGGAGGGTGTCCGTTTCGGCGACCAGAACCTTCGCAAGGCAGCCTTCTTCCTGGAGGGTGGCCCGCGCTTCGAGAGCGCCGCCGGTCGCCCCGGGATTCAGCACCAGGGCCTGGCCGTCCTTGAGATAGGGCGCCATGGCCTTGACTGTGGACCGCTGGAAGACGGTGGGGATGACCATCATGATGATGTCGGCCCCCTCGACGGCCTCCCCGATGTTGCCGGTGACGAGAGGGATCGCACACTCTCCGGTCAACGCCCCGGAGACGACCATCCGGTTGGTCTTGCGAAGGTCCTCGACCCTTTGCGGGTCCACGTCCCAGAGGCTCACGGGAAAGCCGAGCAGGCCGAGGTGCCCGGTGAAGCTCTGCCCTCCGTTGCCGGCGCCGATGATGGCAAATCGCACTTTGTTCATAAAACATCCTCCTTATGGTTATCCGCACTGAATCACTTGCCGCCGTCGGAGTGAGCGGGTGCCACCGCCACGGCCATATCGCCGCCTTGGGCGGGCTCCGTTGCGCACTTCTCCTTCTTCCGGTTAAGAATCCACTTGCTCAGCCCGCAGACGAAGGCGACGAAGAAGACCATCGATGCATACTCCACCCAATGGGGCAGCTTGAAGAGTTCGACGATAAACGGGTCGGTGGCCATCATCTCGCCGCCGACCTTGCCGAGCAGCGCCGCGCCGATCCACAGGATGATCGGGTAGCGGTCCATCAGCTTGGCAAGCATGGTGCTCATGAACACCACAAACGGAATGGAAAGGATCAGGCCGAAGAGAAGCAAAAACAGGTTGCCGTGGCTGGCCGCACCAACGGCGAGCATGTTGTCGATGCCCATGCTCATGTCGGCCACGATGATGATCCAGAGCGCCTGCCAGATGCTTTGAGCCTCCTTTCCATGGCATTCCTCGTCGGCGGTTTCGGTGAGCAGCTTGACGGCGATCCAGATGATGACCGCCCCGCCGATCAGCTTGACGTACTGCATGGTCAGCAGTTGGGCCACCATGAAGGTGCAGGCCACCCGAACCAGAACCGCCCCGCCGGATCCGAGCATGATGCCGAGCGTCCGTTGTTTGCCTTGCAGGTTCTTGACCGCCATGGCGATCACCACGGCATTGTCGCCGGCCAGCACCAGGTCGATGAGAACAATGCTTCCCACCGCCAGCAAAAATGTCAAAGAAAATTCAATGTGGCCGAGCCAACCAAGATCGATCATAGCCCTCTCCTCAGGTGAAATAACTCCAAATTAGAAAGGTCCTACTTTTATGACTTCAGCGATCGTAACAAGTACAAGAACAACAACAGTAAGGATTACGCATATAGGCCATGCGAATTTAAACCATTTTACAAAAGGTACATTCGCAAGGCCAAGAGCTCCTATCAATACAGAATAACTTGGCAAAATAAGATTTGTTATGCCGTCTCCGAATTGATAAGCTAAACATGCAACCTGTCTTTGTATATGTAGCAAATCAGATAAAGGTGTCATGATAGGCATGGTAACAACAGCCATAGCGGATGAACTCGGAATAATTAAGTTGATTAGGCTTTGCACAAACACCATCATTCCAGGTACAAGCCATGTAGCAAGGTGAGACAATGGCCATACCAAGAAATTAATCAAAGAATCCAGAATTAATCCCTTATCCATAATAGTCTGAATTCCTCGTGCAAAACCTACCAATAGAGCTGGATATAGCAGCGATTTTGCACCATCAACAAAGCCATCTGCTATTTGACCAGGTTTCATGAGTGAAAGAATTCCTGTCAAAACCCCAACTGCCATGAAATAAGCAGTGAGGTCAGCCATGCCAAATTTGAGCTCCAGCATTGCATAAATCATAAATACTATTGATACGCCAAAAAGCAGCATTACTCGCTTCTGTAAACCTGTCATAACCATTTTTTCTGGGTCTTCAACCATTTCCAGACTACTGAAATCATGACCAGCTACCAAACTTTTTGAAGGATCCTTTTTAACTTTGGTTGCATACCTGAGCAAATACCAGGCTGATACTGTAAAAATAACAACTGAACATATTGCTCTAAACCAAAGTCCGGAATACAGAGGGAGCCCGGCAACCTGTTGGGCGATACTAACGTTAAAAGGCCCTGTAAGAGAACCGGCATAACCCAAAGCTGTGGCAAAGCAAACACATCCGACAGCAACAATGGCATCATATCCCATAGAAATTGCCATCATCGCAATGAATGGAACAAAAATTATCCCTTGTTCGGCGAAACCGAAGGTCATGGAAAACGAGTACAAAACGGCGAAAATAAAAATAAAGGACCATCTTTCATAAGGTTTACCTTTAAATGCCACAACTGCTTTGGCAATCAACGCAGTAATGGAACCGGTTTGTGCCAAGAGTCCAAAGGTTCCACCCACAACAAGAATAAACAGGATAATAACATTGGCATCAATAAATCCCTTTTGAAGTAGCTTAAACATTTCCCAGGGACCAACTGGAGCTTGTGGTACCGAATGGAATGATCCTGCTACAACAATTTGTCTGTTCGTAGCCGGATCCAATACCCTGTCATATTGACCAGCCGGAACCAACCAGGTTGCAATAGTGGCTAAGATGACAAGAACAGCAATAATTACATAGGCATTGACTTCTCCCATGCCTTTCACTTCTTCCTCAACCACTCCCCCTTTAGCCGTGATCGCTTCAAGATTTAGCAGATCCTCAGTACTCATAACCAATACCTCCTTGAAAACGCCTTCTGCTTAAGCATGATGACCGCTTCAGCTGCAGGCTCGTTTGGCAAACCTTAAGGACAGGACCAATACAAAAACGACTTCTCAAATACCCTGTTGTCCTGCTGCATTTTCCTCCCTTGTTTGAGGTTCATCAGGTTCGTGCCAAAAATATTGTCCGGCATGCCTCAATCCTCGACGCGGGCGCAAACCCGATACCGTCGCTTTGGGGGTAGACTATCGCTCAAATTGGGGCGGGTAAATCGGCTAAGAAGGGTAAGTTGAAGGGTCCGGTCGGATGAAATTGAGGTAAGGTCTTAATCCCACCGGCTAAGACAATGGATGATGGCGGGGCGCATTGGCGCAGAGGCTTGTCTGGAGAAGAGTGATTAGTGGTTAGTGGTTAGTGGTTAGTGGTTAGTGGTTAGTGGTTAGTGGTTAGAAAAAGTGAAGAACCACTGACCGGTGCCTTCCTGGTTCCCAAGCTCCAGTTTCGCTGGTTCCCAAGCTCCAGCTTGGGAACGCAGGTACGGAAGCTCCTGCTTCCCGTGCCTCTGGAGTACCAGGCGGCATCAACATCTCTGGCGAATCTGGAGCTTCCAGGCATATGGGTTCCCAAGCCAGAGCTTGGGAACCAGCTTTAATTGGTTACCAGAAACCCTTTTCTGGGGTCCTTTGCTGAGGGCAGTTCAAGGAAAAGCTTCAGTGGCAGGGTAATCAGATGTCGCTGCTGACCAGCCCTTTTTGGATGGCATATCTGGTCAAATCGGCAAGATTGTGGAGGTCCAGTTTCTCCATGATATTCCGCCGGTGGGTCTGCACGGTCTTCACGCTCAAATGCAGTCTGTTGGCTATTTCACTGGCCTTCTTCCCTTCCGTCAGCAACTGGAGCACTTCAATTTCTCGGGGTGTAAGCCCGGGCAACTCAGCCCTGTCAATCCCAGCCTGGCTGGTGACCTGATCCACCAAGATGCCGGCGATAGCCGGGCTGAGATAAACCTTATTTTCCAGCACCGCGGTGATGGCGCTGCTCAGTTCCTGAAAGGCGCAGTCTTTTAGAAGATAACCGACAGCCCCGGCTTTCAGCATGCCGACAACGAAGCGCCGGCCGGAATGCATTGACACGACGATGATCCTGGTGCGCGGGCTTTGCTCCAAAATCAGGCGGGCCGCTTCGATACCGTTGAGTTCGGGCATGGCGACATCAGTGATCACAATGTCCGGCAAGAGTTCCCGGCACAGCCTTACGGCATCTCTGCCGTTGCCCGCCTCGCCCACGATTTCCACCCGTGGGTCTTCTCTCAGCAGGGATTTCAGCCCTTCCCGAAAAAGCATGTGGTCGTCGACTAGAACGAGTCTGGATTTCATGGTTTCCTTCCTCAGCCTTTAATCTCGCAGCGGGGCCCTCAGATGGACCCTTGTTCCCCCGCCGACCTGAGAGTCAATCTCCATGGAACCGCCCAGAAGCCCGATGCGCTCACGGATGCTGAGCAGGCCGAACGACTTGTCTCGAACTCCATAAGCATAAACTTTTGAGGGATCAAAACCAATGCCGTCATCGGCAACTTCCACCCTGATGCTGCGGTCCTCACGCCCGACCGACACTTTGATGCGGTCGGCCCGGGCATGCTTGACCACATTGATGATCAGTTCCCTCACGGCGCGATAAAGGGTCACCTGCACATCTAAAGTAAGAGGCTTGAGCTCTTCATCGTCCACGAACTCGGTCGCAAGGGCGTGATCTTTTCCCGTCATTTCCGTCAGTTCATCCAACGCCGCCTCCAGACCCAATTCGTAAAGCTCCGGCGGGCTGATTTCAAAGGTCAGGGTGCGGGTATCCGCCAGGGCTGTGTGGCAGAGTTCCAGCGCTTCGGCCAGAGATTTAGCGGCCTCGGGGTCCAGGGCATGCTTCTGGAGCAGACCAAGTTTCATCTGGCAAAGAGCTAACGCCTGCGACACACGGTCGTGCAGATCGACGGCGATGCGACGCCGCTCGCGCTCTTCGGCCAGAGCCAACTCCGAGGTCAGCGAGCGTTGCAGGTCCTGGTAGGTCAAGATTTTCTGTTTGGCTTCTTCATGTGCTTCGATTTCCCGCTGCAGCTCGATGTTGATGTCCGTCAAGGCCGTCGTTCGTTCCGCAACCCGCTGTTCGAGTTGGGCATGAGCCTTTTTCAACTCCTCCTCGGCCGTGATCCGGTCGGTGACATCGCGGGCGCTGATGACGATCGCCCGCACAGACTTGTTGTTGGTCATGTCAACGATATTCGATTCGAAGAAAAGATACTCTCCATTCTTTTGGCGAAGGCGGTGGACCAGCCTCTGCACCTCCTGACTCTGCCGGAGCGTCTCCAGGGTCTGCTGCCATTTCGGCAGGTCCTCTTCATGGAACAGTTCGTCAACGGAGTGGCCGATGAGTTCATTGTCGGCGTAGCCCAATAGAGACGCGTGCGAAGGGCTTTGATAAACAATGGCGCCGGCCTCGCTGAAAGCCTGGGTGATGTCCATCCCATGCTCGGTCAGCCCCCTGAAACGCTCTTCACGTCTCCTGATCTGCACATTCCAAAGCAGGATCAGCGCCAGCACGATGGCCGCGCCGCCACCCACTTTGGCCAGGTTCCAATAATGGGCAGGATCCATGGCGTGTTCGAATTTGAGGGTGAGCCATTTTCTCGAGATGGCATTGCGTTCCTCGAGACTGACGGAATTGAGCCCTTTTTCCATGAGACTGAAAAGTTCGGGCCAATCGCTGCGCACGCCGAGTGCTAGTTCGAAGTCGTAGGGGGTCGGAGCCGCCACCTTGAGATTGAGAAAACCGTGCTTGCTGATCAGATAAGTCGCCGTTCCCAGGTTTTCGACGAAAGCATAAACCCTGTTGGAGGAGACCGCTTCCAAGCCTTCCCGCGGCGATTCGACCGGAACCAGTTGAATGTCCGGATAATCCCGCTGCAGAAATTCATGGCTGGCAAAATCGCGAACCACCGCCAACTGCAGCCCGCTCAGGTCCTTGAGGCCACCCAAATAGGGGGTTTTGGCCTCGGTGATGATGACCACGGGAAACTTGAGATAGGGGCGGGTAAAGCGCATGTAGGTTCTACGCTCGGGAGTGTCCACGGCGCAAGGGTAGACATCGACGGCTCGGGATTTGCCCAACTTGATTACCTCAGACCAGGAGGAGCTCGGCACAATATTGATATCGAACCCCAGGCGCTCAGCCAAAAGCCGCATATAATCAGAGGCGATGCCTCGATATTGCTCATCGGAGTCGATGAATTCAAACGGCGGTAAAGCGGGGTCACTGCCGATGCGAAGGATACGGTGGTCGCGGAGCCAGGCCTTTTCGGAAGCCGTGAAATTGACCTGGGCCGAAAGGCCCCTGAAATAAAGCAGCTCCCGTACGGGAATCCAGCGGGTTTCGATTTCCATCAGCTCATCATTGGACATGGCATCGAAACCTGCATCGATTTCGGCCAGGAGCTTTTGGCGCCCCTTGGCCACGGCCGCTACAAACTTCTGCTTATAGAGTGGCTTGTCCAGTCGATTGAAATCGCCGGCCCGGCCGTGATGTCCCAGGAGCATGAAAAACCCCAGCGTTTCGCTGGCAATGCCGCGAATCTCTCCCATGAGAGCCGCATCGATCATGGCCCTCGGGTCCTTATAGGTCACGACCTCTAAACTCCGGACGTGCTCCTGAAGATAGCCAGCCGTAGCGCCACCATGAATCGCCCCTATTCTTTCCCCTTCGAGGTCCTCGATATTCTTTACTTGACCATACTTCAGCGGGAAGAATAGCGAAGAGCTGGATTCGAAAAAGGGCTGCGAAAAGTCCATGGTGGCGGTGCGGTCCTCGGTGGCAAACAGGCCCGAATGAATATCCGCTTCGCCGGTTTTAATAGAGGCGACGGAATCTCCCAGGTCAGTAAAACGAAATTCGATGCGCTTTCCGGACTTATTTGCCCACAGTCTCCAGATATCGATGAACATACCCGCGGGAGTGCCTTCCGGGTAAAGCATAGTGTAGGGGGGGTTGTCGCGGTCACAGGCGATCACCAGAGGCTTTTGCAGTTCGCCGTTGGGGGTGGCTTCCGGCGTTGCTTGGGCGGCGGGACAACGGCCAACCATCAGCAGCCCAAGCAAGAACCCGCATCCCAAAAGCCTCAATGGTTTCCACATAATCTGTCCTGCTTTAGGTGTCATTGAAAGGCCTCCGTGGAATTCATCCTTTGCGCGGCCCTATCTTGCGGCACCGTCGTTCCAGGTAACCGTGAGTTTTCCCGGCAGTCGCATTCGAAACCCCACTCATGCTGTTGAGTTGTCCTACATATTGATGCAAAAATCAAGCAGTCATGAAAAAATACGGAGCGTCACAAGGAATTTCCAGGGTTAAGAAGAGCGTTTAAAGTTGCGGGAATTTCAGGAAGCACCAACCGGTGTCGACTGGGTCATGATTTTGATGGCCGTTTTCAAGTGCTGTCGCATCTGGCGCCGAGCCCGTGACCCGTTCCGGTCCTTGATGCTCTGGAAGATCACTTTGTGCTCGTTCATTTCCCGGAAGAGATCCTTCCGGCCAAGATGACGCAGGATCAGTAAACCCCTTTGCAGCTTCATGTCATCGGCTATGGAGTCATAGACTTTGGCGAGAACTCGGTTCTGCATCATCCTCACCAGCACCATGTGGAAATCGAAACCGATTTCCACCGTATAGGTGCCGCTCTCCAGCGCCTCATCGGTCCGCTGCACCGCGCGCTCAAGGTCCTGAATGTCCTCGTCGCCGGCCTGCTCGGCCGCCACTGCAACCATCTCCGGTTCGATCATCAAGCGGAATTGAAGGAGCTCCGTGAAATAGTTCTTGTCCCGCACCGGCTGCCCCAGCTCCATCGTGCGGATTTTGCGGACGGCATCTTCCGCGAGGAACGTTCCCAGTCCCGGCCTCGCGTCAAGGATCGCGGAATGCGCCAATGCTTTGAGTGCTTCCCTTACGCAGTTTCGACTCACCTGAAATGAACGGGATAACTCGATCTCGCCGGGAATGCGCTCTCCCTGAGGCCACTCCTCCTTCTTGATCATCTCGACGATCTGGTTGATGACGTCCTTGTAAAGGGTTGTCCGTTTCGCCGGGCGAATCATGTTCATGCACCTCCTCCAGGTTGTGGTCTGCCCGCTCGGACGAAACCTTACCGCAGGGACTCGGCGTTTTCAATAGGACACTGTGGGGGATGCGATCGAAAATGCTTGTAGATTTCAACGCAAAAGGAAATCTGGGCTGGACGCCCTTTGAAGTATGGGCAAAGAATGCCTGAACCGCTTCCGGTCAAAGACAGTAAAAGGCAGTGGACCCTTAACTCTTGGCGTCGGCACCCTCCAGAGCGATTCGCTTTTCGTAGATTCGTGCCAGGCCGCCCGTGGACGTTTCCCTGTAGAGTGCCGGCAAGGCCTGCCCGGTTTCCATGAGGACGGTCACGGCATCGTCAAAGGAGATCCGGTGGAGTCCATCCGAAAGCAGCGCGAAGTGGCAGCAGCTGACAGCCCGGGTTGCGGCATGGGCATTGCGTTCAATACATGGGATTTGCACAAGGCCGAGCACTGGGTCGCACGTCAGGCCAAGGTGATGTTCCAGCCCCATCTCCGCGGCATACTCGATCTGTCTCGGGCTTCCCCCCAGCAGTTGAGTTGCCGCTGCCGCCGCCATGGCACAGGCCGTACCCACTTCCCCCTGGCAGCCAACGGCGGCTCCCGAGATCGATCCGTTCGATTTGACGATGTTCCCGAACAGACCGGCCGTTGCCAGAGCGCGCGTGATGTCCATGCGACTGCAGCCCAACCTGCTCTTGAGGTAGTAAAGGACTGCCGGGAGCACACCACTCGACCCACAGGTGGGAGCGGTCACCACCCGGCCGCCGCAGGCGTTTTCTTCGGCTACCGCGTAGGCATAGGCGGCGAGCAGGGCATCGCTGAGGATTTCGGGGCCCAGGATGGTGCGCTTGCGAAAGAGCGCGCGGGCTTTGCGCGCGAGCCCCAACTCGCCGGGAAGGGTCCCCTCGGACTCAAGGCCTCTTTCGATGGCATCGCACATGGCGCTCCAAATTCCATCGAGGAAATTCCAGACATCCTCACCCTCGATCCGTCCGACATATTCCCAAAAGCTTTCGCCGCTCTTTTCACAATGAGTCAGGATTTCGGCAAGGGTTTTGGCAGGGTAGAGGTCGTGCGCTTCCCCATCGGAGAGTAAGGCCCCGCCCCCCACGCTGTATTCCTCCCGAGCACCGATGATTTCTTCGGCCTCACCCATGGCCTCCAGGAGCATACCATTGGGATGGAGCGGAAGCACCTCGGATGGTTTCCAGATAAACTCCACCTTGCGTTCATTCAGCGCTTCCCGGATGGCAACGTCGGTCAGATGACCTTTCCCGGTGGCGGCCAGGCTCCCGTATAGAGTGACTCGAAAGGACACGGCATCGGGATAATCTTCTAGGAATTCGGCCGCAGCCCGATGTGGACCCATGGTATGAGAGCTGGATGGGCCGGTTCCGAAGCGATAAAGCTCGCGCAAGGTCTTCACTCACACACTCCTCGTTTTCAGCGCGGCGGTTTGCGCATCCTACTGCTCACCGCAGAAGCCGCAGAGATGATGGAGGTTTCATTCTTTCGTCGGTATGACGAACTGAATTCTGACAGCTATTTGGATGGTAAACTCTCAGCCCAGCGCCCGAAGATCGGACGCGGGGCTGAGATCGGCGGCGCTGATCGCCAATG
>CAWAOR010000007.1:0-182059 GCA_963783775.1 uncultured delta proteobacterium
TCGGCTTTATTGGTGGGAGGAGGATTGTTTTTGATATATTTAATAGCCGATCGAATTATGAAATGATGAATGTCGTTACCGCTTATAGGGAGGAACTGCTTCTGGCTAAGTTAGCATTTATTTGATGATGAATTGGGACATCGGGAGTACCCCCCGACCTATACCGACCCGGTGACTTCCGAAAAAGACGCTCCCTCAAGGCAAAAAAAGGGCCTACCTTTTACTGTAAGCCCATCATTTACTTGGCTCCCCCGGACGGGCTCGAACCGCCTAAAACTCAGCAGCTATATTAGCTGAGCTACACTAGCGAGGTCGTAGTTATTACACACTAAAGCAGACCGGCATCATTTAATTACGGTGCTGGTTTTTTTATGGATACACAACTCCTCAGCTGATTCAAGTTTTAAGCACATTGTTAATTGGAAAGCATCAGTTTCCTGGTGGGGCTAGCGGTCGTTTTTATCAGCATACACATTATCAACAAGCTTTTTAAACCAGATTGGCCGAAAGATCACTATAAATAATCCTATCGTACCGGTGATGGGAAGTAGAGGTATCAGCATGAAGATAATAAGGACTAGGGCACATTTGATTCTGGAAACGATGGAGACCGCTATCATTTTTTCTTTCCCTTGCTTGTTTTTTAAAAATTATTGCTGCTTAAATTCGACGGTCTTTTTAACTAAATAATAAATTTTTCACGCTATTGACCGTGCAGATTAATGCTTTTGAATAATTACGTCAGAATCTATATATTTGTTGCTGATTTTAATGTGCTTTACAGCTGCTTTAGCATGCATGGTAGCTGAGCCTATATGACCCAAATTAGCGAGTTCGATTGATTCTTGTAGCTCCTTAGCAGCAGCATCCAAATGGTTTTTTGCCACACCCTTAGCTACTATAGAGGCTTCCAACACCTGCTCCAATGCCGCCTTTGCGTGTCCGATCAAAATTGCAGTATCACCGGCTTCACCATGAACTGCTGCAGTATTAGCATGTTCCAGCGCTTCTGTGAGATGTTCTTCAGCAAAAACAGAAGAACTCAAAAGAAGCAATAACCCTGCACATATGGATGTCATTTTTTTCATAATTTTCTCCTCTTAATGTTTATATTGGGTTACCCTTACCGCCGGATTGGTTTCCAGCATATCCCAATCAATTGCCAAATTCAGCGAGTGCTTGATCAGCTTGATGTAATGGTTACAAGTTGATGCCGACAGTCCTTGACCCTTAAGATCGGTTTGGAACGATTGAATTTGCTGACGAGTAATTTGATTGAGACGCTGGCTCCTGTGTGTTGAAGGTCTGTCGCAAAAATCCACGGCAGTCATAGCTCCTTCGTCAAATTCTTCATTTTCCCAATACTTAATCAAATCTATCTCATCGTTCGAATGTTCATCGAACGTCTAATCACCTTCGCTCCATGCTTTTCAAGTTTCTCGTCCAATAACTCGATTAATTCCTCTTCATTTTCACAATTAATAAGGATTTCTCTGTATTCGACAACCGACCTTGACATTTTTACAGTGTATGTTTTCAAGTGGTTTTCTCCTGATTAAAACTGAAGTTCAGGTAGTTTGATTATAAAACAGCGTGGAAAAATGACCATGTCAAATAATTATCGCATTAAAATATCTCATGGATTTCAGCTGCGAAGAAGTTAGAATTTTATTGGTGTTTCGCCATCCTGGTTGCCAGTAACCTGAAAATTTATACACAGGTATAGCCATGAGTTTACCCAATAGTGTATAGGCCGTGTTACTGTTGATATGGGTTAACCCTATGATTGCAAAAGGCGTATAAGGAACTTCAAGGCTATTCAGATAAGGCAGGGCTTTTACTGCATTATCCCATCGGTCTAATATATCATCCGAGGTCCCGGCAAAAACCAGCTTGGATTTTTGATCAGCTTTTATGTAATTCAAATCATAATCCGGGTTTAAGCCTAATAAGATGGCGCGAGAACCAAAGTGATAAAATTTTAACTTATCGCCAATCTTACCAATTGGTAGTATTTCATTTTTAGGATTCGTTGCCAGTCCATGCAATTGACCCAAAACATTATCTTTTTCATCTCTTAAAACCCAAAAATCATGGGCTGCTAAACCAGCAATATCGTAAGCACGCGCTTCAATTGAAAATCTATTTTGTGACATCTTGGGTTTCAAATAGGCAATGAGGGTGTTGAATTGTAAAATAGCGGGGAAAACAGCGTCGAAAGACCTGCAAGTCAAGCCATTTGCAACGCTCAATCTTCGTGCCTGCAGCTTTTGATAGATTGAGCTGGTTAAGTCAATGTTACTGCTCTTTTGTCCAATTACGCTTATATCGGATAACCACTTTAGATTTTTCTTTAGCAGGCTGGATAATTTTTTGGGGGATAACTTGAAGTTGCGCTTGAAAGTAAGCGCTGTAATTGCTAGATGGGGTCATGCGTCTCTTTTTGTTGAAATTGGATAGTATTACGATAAATAGGGTTAAAACCACCGGCCATAGTCGGTTAGCTTTATTAATGCTTGTTAATGCGGTCTACAATGAAACCCATTATGAGACCTTAACAAGGCTGGTAAATTTGAAAATTACTAAATGAAGAACAGAACGTGGAACTACAGAAGAAACGTCGAGTTGGTAAACAAAGTGAAATCAGATTTTTAACTATTTCGATTATAGGCCTATTACGAGGCTTGTCAACCTTATGAACATTGGATCAGTAGAAGCCAATTTTGGCACATTTGTAATCATTCCACCACCGACCTATACCGACCCCGGTGACTTCCGAAAAAGACGCTCCCTAAAATGCATGCCGTGATGTGCTGGAAAATGTCCGGCCATTATCTCACGGAGCAGCTGTAAAAAATCAACTGGAACTATCGGGAATTATTATTCTCCATATAGAAGTATGCCAAAATGAAACGGGGGGGGTAGTTATGAAAATGCATCCGGTTAAATCCAGCAAAATAGATGTTATTTGCTACGATGAACAAACACATAAGCTGCGGGTTTCCTTCAGAGAAGAAAAGCCCCGTGATTTTTGCCACGTACCTGAGAACACTTTTACCGCGTTCTTAAACGCTCGATCAACAAATCGCTTCTTCAAACGTAATATTAGAGTTTATGCACAATAAGCAAAACAGGTGCATGGTGTAACCTCATCCTAATAAAATGAGGAGATCGCTATGTTCAACGTGGCAACATTACATAAATACCCAGCATTGATCGGTGCTTTCACAGGTATTCCGGCTAAAGAGTTTTGGGATACGCTTGATAAAATGGAGGCTAAACTGCCTGCTCATGAAATGGGAAGGCATACTCGAGATGATCGAAAACGAGCGGTTGGTGCAGGACGTAAGTTTGACCAGTCGCTAGCCCTGCGAACAGTGGCCGTACTGTCTTATTTACGTCTACATGTCCCCCAACTGGTTATTGCACTCATGTTTGGACAGACGCAATGTGATATTTCACGTGATCTTCGTCGCTTGCTGCCGCTTATTACTGCTGTTTTACCTTGTCCTGAGGTATGGGAAATCATGAAAAATAATCAAGAATTAAAAAAACTGGTTACTCTGCCATCCGAGCAATTAGCCAACGGTCGTGTGTTAGTGGATGCCACCGAACAACGAGTGTACCGTCCAGGTAAGAGCAATGAAACACGCAAGCTATATTACTCAGGAAAGCAGAAAGCTTTCACGATAAAAACGCAAATGGCGACAGATGACGATCATCACATCCTGGCTATTAGTGCCTCCGCTCCAGGGGCCATGCACGACAAGAAACTCAGTGATGAGGTGCAAACCTTGGAGAGATTACCCGATGGTTGCGAAGTTGATGCCGACAAAGGATATCAAGGCATGGCTGACCAAGTTAGCTTGGTCACTGTTTGTAACCCAGAAACAGGCATCGAACAACAAATTCCACGCTTAACTGTTTATACCCCATTCAAGAAAATGAAGGGAAAAGAACTGACTGAGCAACAGGAAGAGTTTAATTCTCAACTCAGTGCTGTTCGTGTCAGGGTGGAACATTGCATTGGCTGGGTGAAAAATTGGGCGATTGTCGCCACTCGCTTTCGCTGTTCTCATTTGATCTATACTTCCGTCATGCAAACGGTCTGTGGGCTAGTCAATCTTCAGACACAACGATGGCAAATGGCTCACTCTGCTAATTGTGCATAAACTCTATTGAAGATTCTTTTCCCTGCTGAGCTACAGAGAGATCAAACCTTTTGTTTTTAATAATGGCGCGCCCGGAGAGATTCGAACTCCCGACCGATCGGTTCGAAGCCGATTACTCTATCCAGCTGAGCTACGGGCGCTTGATTAATAACTACGTATCTTCTATCAATTTTTTTTTAAATTAAATGTATATGTTGAATCCATTGCTATTTATACTGCTCATAGCACGTGGGAGATCATATCAGTTTTAAATTAAATAAAACATGCCTAGTTCCTTGGCTTGCTAAGATATGGGAATTTGATAATAATGAAACTTGATTTCTCTCTTTTTATATCATGCCGCTACAACCATTTTTATTCCGTTGACTGGTATCTCGCCTTTGGCTAGTTGCTTTGCAAAAAGGGGTATCAATTTCTTCATGTTGCTTTCATAAGCTCCTAACCAAAGTGCCTTTAGTTTTGCCCTTGCCAGTTCATTAACATGCACTTGCCCTGTTTTTTCAATCAATACCATTGCCACATCTCCCCTGTTTTCAGTAACAGCAAAAAAATAAGCATCGTTGTCTTTAACCATGGACAACTTCCATTCATCTAAAAGCTCTTCTAATTCATACTCATATAGCTTATGCACCATATCTTTGTCGTTAATTAGCACCTGACTTAATAATGTTTCTATTTTTTTCGCCGTCATATTTTTAGTTTGATGATTTGTATTGAGCAATAATTTTTTAATCAGCTTATTAAACTTGTACCTGCTTTTGAATTTTAACCAATTCTAGTTTTTGCATTTCCAAAGACGAAAGTTATCCCTTAAGACTATTTATTTCCTAATTAATTTTTTGCAACTCATGGCCACACTAAATCCATGCGTGATGACAAGGTAAAACGTTAAACGGAAACCAAGCGTTTTAATGAAGAGAGTCGTATTGTGCTTGAGCTTTACGAATTCTATCCAAGCCATACGTTTCAAATTCCTTACTCCATTTTTCTTCTGCTTTAAAGATTGCTGTATAGAGTGTTTCCGTATCAATATCTTCTGGATTATCCACCTTAAGCTCTATCAGTGCATCCCGTCGCGCTAATCTTGAAATTAACTCGCTCCAAAATGAATCATCTTCAAATTCTTCAATATATCCCGGCGCAGGAGATTCCTCTTCGAATAGGAATGATTCTGCATAATTTTTTTGCTGTTTGTCAAAGTCAACTAAATCTTCGCAGCCCATATCCTTGGCATAGGACATTAGCTTTTGAAACAAGCCAGAATATTCTTTTGTATCGTTTCGATCTTCCGTATAGTGCGCATGCAATATCCAATCGGCCATATAGATTACATCAAGCAATATTCGATATTCTGATTTTGTAAAATTTATTTTCATGTTGTGGCAGCTTAGTTTCCGTAGGATCAATTATTAATAGAAAGAAGATTATAAGCTCATGGTTAATCTTATCCAACCTGTAAGGCAGCAACTGCCATCGGTTAACACATGAAGCTTAAGGTAGTGGCGGGCTAATCTTTGTTGCAGCCATTGGAGTGATCCATGACGGTAATAGCTCAGTTTGCCATAGTCAGAAACTGGGCTTTTTTTGCCTGTCACACACTATTAACCAACTGATCAAGTTCACCAAAGTGCATTCTGGTAGAACGCTTGCATTTTAATTTATAGAGGAGTGAAAATGACAGAATCAGAACTGGTGCGTGCGTTAAGTGAGAAGTTACCGGAGCTTCAACAACGGGATGTGGAGTTGGCGGCAAACTACATGTTGGAGCAAATGACTAAAGCGTTGGAAGATGGCGAACGAATAGAGATTCGTGGGTTTGGTGCATTCGCTAACTAACCTTAACACGGTCGCGTCCCGTGTGGGCGCGTGGATTGAAACATATAAATGCTATAGATAAAAGTAACGATACGCGAGTGAGCTTAAAGATATCAAAAAAAGAGGAGATTAAGGCTTGCAGCTTTGAAATTGAACGTGGCGAGACATTTACTCTCAGGGAGTTGCGCCACTGTCATTGCAGGGCTGGAGAGGAGTGGTTTGCAAATCTGCGCTTGGATCAAGAAAGTCTTAAAGACCCAAGAGCGAGGTCACGTCCAAGAGTTATATAGGGCAGGGGGGATGAACTCCGACTTTTTTATGTCTGGATCAACAAAAAAATTAGGCGTAAATTTAGGCGCACTGGTCAAACTATATCGAGTCAGAATCAAACAATATCGAAACAACTTGAAACTGCGTATATATAAGGAGTAAAGTACAGTTTCAGGTTGTTTCAAGTCGATGGCAATGCACTTTTAATGCGATGGTCATGCGTTCGAATCGCATGCGACCCACCATCCAAGATATTGAAATTAATGGACTTAGGTAATTTACCAAGTCCTTTTTTTATGTCCGCGGGACACTGGTGGGGCAATTCAAAATAACAAATCACAACAAACTGTAACAAAATAGGCCGAATTTTTACCAAAAACGCGCCAACCCCGAACCAGCAAAAAACCTAAATTCAAAAAATATATCTCGACTCAATCATTCTTGATATGAATTGAAAACCGCTGGACTTAATCTGACAGTTTATCAAAATTAGGCTCAATAAATTTGGCATTGACTGGCCGCAAACGACCCCTTTCAGACCTCGACTCTTACTTACGGAATGTCAGGAATTTAACGCACACCGGCCGTCAAAAATATGCTTGATTGCTAGATCTGCGCTTTTTTCTCGGTCTATTACGCTAGCCTAAATAAACAATAGGCCGCATAATCGGTTAAAGTTATCACTTAATAGGGACAGTTGACTATCCACACAAGGGGCCCAGCTGTATTTTCGCAATCAAAACGCCCTTTAAGGCGTCGAAGTCGTGCTTGAACACTACCAATTTTGCAACATGAGAGAAACAAAGAATCCGAGCATTTTGATATGAATTGTAGAGGATTGACTTGCTTCTGCCGTTCTTCAATTTCATTTTTTATCGGCAACCTGATCTAGAAAAATACTATGATAAAGAAAATATTTTTAATTCTTCTTTTTGAATTGACGCTTTATGGCTGCTCTGCAACGAAATTATCATGCACGCCTACAGACCGCGGCAGTGTTTCCCAGAGCATGGCAGTTTTCAAAGAAAGTCTAAAACAGCAATCGCCTAACCATAAAGTTCAGTCGGTAGTCGTGAATCACGACTTCATCAAAATAATCAGTGAGCCGAACTCCAAGATCAGCTTTATTCACTTTGATGCCATAGGCGGTATTGAGCTTTACGAAAAAAGCGAATGGAAAATTGTCACGCTCAGAAATTTAGACAATACAGTTATGTATCGGTTATATGTAAAGAGTGACGAAGTGGCAAAAAATTTTATTGATGCCGTTTATACTCTTAAAATTCATTCGAAAGAAATCGAAAGAGAAGTAAACCAAAATTAAGTGAGCAGTAACTTGCGCGGATTGCCAACGGAAAAACGGGTTAAAGACGATGGCTACCTGCTAAAATGATCGGCAAAAAACGACCCCAAGCGGCCATTCACGAAACTTGGAATAGAGCTTACAGATTTGTTCGTAGACTCAATGTCACGAGTATTCAGAAATCGCCGGACTGAGCCACCATAGCACCATTAACACATCGTTCAGCAAATATACTCGCCAAGGTAGGCTGATCAAGTTTACTGATTTCGCCGATATCTGGAGCCTCTGTCATTAACTCCAGCAAACGTTCTCGCGGAGTTTGGCGATAGCTGTTGAGAAAGAAATCATAAAGCTCTAATGGAGTGTTTGCCCTGGTTGCGCGTTGTCCGACCTCTCCAAAAAAGGTGTCCGGATGTTTGCGCCATGCAGCCATTTCTACATCCGAGAGGGGCCAAGTATAGATGCCCGCAGTGCCGTCATCGAACGACAAACCACAGTAAGCGGTGCATTCTGGTTCGGCCACGGTGGCGGTGGTCAAAAGTCCTGGACGCTCAGAGCCGTCATTTCCTTTGATCAAATAACGTTGGCCGATCAGCAGCCTGGGTAAGCCTTCGCCAAAAGCAAATTCTGGAATCTCGCCATCGAAAGTAGATGGAATATCAGCGTGATCGTGCATCGAACGTAGCAGTTCGTGCATTTCAATGTGACGCTCGCGCGCATCAATAGCTTCTCGAAGACTAGGAAATGTAAAATCCTGTTTAAAGTCAGTAATTTGAAAGCCGTCCGCTATCGAAGAACACCGAAAATTCTCTAATTCCAGATGGTGATGCCACGGAGTGTTAGTGACAAAAAGGTAAGCATTTGGCAATGCTTGTCCATTAATCTTTCGGCCTTCAAAAGCTCGCAAACCAGCAAGAGCAGTACTCAAGCGTGCGGAAATATCATTATCGATAGTGTCGTCAGGTATATTGATGTCGATGAACACAATTCGCGTGAAATTAGCTTGCTTGGCCAGTGCTCGGTTTAGTTGGCGACCAAGCCCAAATTTGTTGCCTGCACGATGTTTGGCCTCAACAGAAAAATGTTTGCCTGTGCGCGTGAAGATTGCAGTGAATTCGCAGTGTGAGGTTCTGCGGTCATCCTCGTTCTCGAATTCGAGCTCAAAACCGGCACGAATCAACGTTGCGGCAACAAAAACCTCATAACGGGCTCCGGGGAAGTTATCATGATCGCGCAAGCGGTTTATCAACTTCTCTTGTAGCTCGGCGTTGTGGTCGAGTGCGTATAGGTCATAGGCAAGGCGCATGTAGGCAGCCACTGCGCCAGTCATCGGTGCGGAATGTACTTTGCCCGCTTCAGTTATGAACCGTTTCTGGTGCTCACATATGAGATGATACCAAATCAGGATCGGATGACGCTGCTCAAGCGGTCTGGCAATTTCGGCAGTACCCCAATCTGGCCCCATCGCCATTTTGATATAGTCACCGAGAAAATCATGGAAGGTTCGCCACGTCTTTGAGTGCAAGAGACGATTCTTCACTGCAACAAAGCGTTGCCCGAAGACTTCGGCTGCAATGATTGGTTTCCCAAGCCCCTGCTGACGCTCACGCTGTACATGCTGCGCCTCTGCACGAGCTTTCATCGTCTCATGCATTCCGCGCGCCATGTGCGCTGAAAACTCCCATGACCCATGACAGCGCTTGTGCTTTTTTCCACTTCCACAGGGACAAGGATCATTGCGTCCGATTTTTGGCATATCTCTTCTTGATCCTTTTCTACTCAGTGTATTTTAAAGCATATTTAATGATCGGTGGCTTTTGGCCGATTTGAGGCAATCATGATCGGCTGAATTCGACCCATACCCGTCTCTTAATTTAGATGTTTAACTGTCGCTTGAGTGGGTCATTGCGGTCATTCAAAATGTGGCTTTGGAATTATCCCGGTCTGTTTATCATGAATGAAATGTAGGTTATACCGTTTAGAAAATCTAGCGTTGAAGCGCCACGATCTTGACAATCAAGCAAGAAAAGATAAAAGTTAGCCTAGTCTGTATAATAACTTTTTAGCACAAAAAAATGGCAAAAATAATTTATGAATAGTGAGCAAAAAGTATCTCAAATGATCCTTGATGTTGCAGGTCAATTTATTTTAATGGTGGATTCTGAAGAGGAGCGTCAAACCCACCTTGATATTGCTTGTGCTGCATGGAATATATCGATACTTCCAAAAAACATAAGGGACGAGGAATATAAAAAATATTTCAAGAAAATGAAAAGTCTATTAAACGACCCTGAGTTGATAAAGTATTTTGAGATGGATCTTAATGGCCTGATTGACGCGAAGATAGAACTTTTTCCTAATGAGAAGAGACCAATAGTTTCAGCAAAAATTGAAAACATTAATTCCGATGAATATAGAGTAACTGCTTCCTTTGCTAGAAAGGAGACAACAACAACCCATTAGAAGCAGCCTGGCGAGCTATAAGTGCTAACAAAAAGTTGCAGTTGACCGCTGAGTTCGTTTCCAGAGGCCATTATCAGATCAAAGCTCAAGGTGTTAACAGTGTTCTTCGTATATCTGCCAGCGTCAACTGAACATGGCGTTAGGTTTCACTATCCATTCCATTTGCAACTCACCAGGAGGATCAAATCATGAGTAAGAAGATACTTGTCGTTCTGACCAGTGTTGAGAAGTATCCGAACTTGAATCGCGCTACCGGTTTGTGGTTGGGGGAAGCCGTGCATTTCGTGAAAAAGGTCGAAGCCGCTGGCTATAAGGTGGACTATGTCAGCCCCAGAGGCGGCTATACACCAATTGACCCCCATAGTCTTGCTATGGCGGATGACACTGACTGGACTTGGTACCAGACAAAGGAATTTATGAATCGGCTAGGTTCCACGTTGAAGCCGAGTGAAGTCAATTCTGACGATTACGTGGCCATCTACTTTGCGGGAGGTCATGGTGTCATCTGGGACTTCCCAGACAACGAGGCACTTCAGACCATTAGCCGTAAAATCTATGAGAACGGTGGTTACGTGTCGTCCGTTTGTCATGGAGCCGTAGGCCTGCTTAACATCAAATTGTCTGATGGCACCCTGCTCGTGAAAGGGAAGAAAGTCACCGGCTTCTCAAACGCTGAGGAGAAACTCGCCGAGCTTGACAATTATGTACCCTTCTTGACCGAAACTGAGTTGGTTAATCGTGGAGCTATCTATCAGAAGGCGCCTGAGCCGTGGGCAGCGTTTGCTGTTGAAGACGGGAGGCTTATTAGTGGTCAGAACCCGGCATCGGGTGGTGCCGTCGCTGAGTTGTTAATTAAGGCTCTAAAGAAGAGTGCCTAACAAGGCGCTCCGCGCCGGTGAGCTATGGCGTTGAACTTTCCTTTATTGTCGGTTTAGGTGCGTGGCTAGAGGTCTCTGAATGACAGCTTTACAAGGACGACCAGCCACCCATACGAAACCGGTGTCTGTCTCTTGATGGCCGTAAGTTGCCCGTCATCAGTCCATCAAAATCAAGGCAAAGCTGACTGATTTGGGATATCAATCAGCAATAGAGATGCGATCATCCATCATCTTCCGCAAGAAAGTTGTCAATTTTTTGAATTTCTTGTCTGGTAAATGAAAGGTCACCTCGAAGTCCAACTCCTGATCGACGCGAATCGTGATGCGGGTTCTTCTCAAAGTTAAGGTGACAATTTCTGCGCCTCCGTCGTAATCATGCCCGTCATGCCACTCGATTGCTGCTGAACCGGGAAACTCGAAATTGCGACTGATTAGAATATACGGAGTGCTGCGCTGGTCCTCGTCTTGATCCTCTGGCGCAGTGTCAAAGATGACTTGAAGGATCTCGCCTCCCAAAGCGTCAGCGCAATCAATTCTTGTTGCATCAAACGCAAGAGTCATATGCGCTTACCCCACCTTTATTGGCTTTGATAAATTAGTTTATAGAGCTAATTGTGCACTTAATACGATCTCCAACACTATGAAGCGAGATCTTGATCTTTCCTTCAGATCTCAATTTAAATAAATGCATAACACCATCTTCAGGATTCATACCTAAAATTGGCTGATACTGCCTAGATATGGTCGCATAACATCTTATTAAATAGCTTCGAAGAACCTCATCAGCAGCCTGCTCTATGCTTTTGTCATCTTTGAATTTCAATATCTGATTCCTCCGTTATTTCTTGCCATGCTTAATGTAAAAGTAACCAGTCTGCGCAGGTTCTTACGGGGTCCAGCTGATTATCTGATTAGGCTTTGGTGCCATGGACAGCATTCAATTTAACGATACGAACTCCACACGAAATTCAGCGTTGTTGACCTTACTAATCAGCGCACAACGTAAAAATTTTTTGTTGGATTATATGGCTTCAACTGTGCGAACACCAGAACATCGCAACTCGCTATAAAACAAATTTGCTATATATTCCTCTAATCAATTGTTTTGATTGAATCGAGTCTAAATTAATCTGACATGATGTTCAAAATAAATCTGACCTCAGTTCACCGTAGTAATGAGCGTCAGGTTCTGGCCGAGACCTGACGGCCATAATGCTTAAAGTTTAATGATTACCAAGGGCTGCTTTCATTTGGAAATTGAACCGCCCATCAAGTCAATTTTTGCTTTAAGTCTGGTTCCGGGTTTGAAGGTGACCACACGCCGGGCAGTGATCGGTATCTCTTCGCCGGTTTTCGGATTCCTGCCAGGACGGGCAACTTTGTCGCGAAGCTCGAATTTACCAAAGCCGGACATTTTGACGGATTCGGCGTGTTCCAAAGTCGCTTTTATTTCCTCAAAAAACAACTCGACCAGGTCTTTTGCCATGGATTTGCTTAAGCCCAATTCATTGAGCAGTTGTGCAGCGAAATCTGCCTTCGTTAGTGCCATGCTTCCTGCCTTTATTTTTTCATTATTGTTATAGGTTAAGAGCCAGTACCAGCAGGCTCTTAACCTGTTATCATCAATCGTTAATGGTTAACGGCGTCTTTCAAGGCTTTGCCGGGCTTAAATGAAGGGATATTTGCCGCAGCAATGGTGATTTCTTCACCGGTTTGTGGATTACGGCCTTTACGTTCTGTCCTTGCTTTAACCTCGAATGAGCCAAAACCGATTAACGTTACCGGGTTTCCGGATGCCAGGGTGGTTTCAATGGTTTCTAGCAAGCCATCCAGTGCACGGTTAGCGTCAGTTTTAGTTAGGTTGGCGTGTTCAGCGATGGCGTTTATTAATTCCGATTTATTCATAAAAAACTCCTTAAATTAAATACTTACGAAAAAACAGTGAAGTGGTCTTCAGCGCGCCATTCGGCACACGCTTTGCAGGGTGCCGAAATTAGCCCGGTCAGGTAAACAAGCCTGAAATGCGTGGCGTTTTAGGCCGCGTCCCTACTCATGACGATGTTGCTGACTAACCGGTTCGTATTCTACACCGATGCAAAGCCGTATCAATGATAGTGCCGTAAAATACTGGAACTGTTGAGTGCAGCAGGACTGGTGGCAAAAAAACAGCAGCGTTTGGATGTAAACCCGGACGACCACAACCATTCTAAAAAGCGTTATGGAAATTTAAAAAACCAGGGCAGCCTGGTAGCAAAAATTTCAAATCTAAAATGCGTATGTTGAAACACTTGGCGGCTTCCTTGATTCAAGGTGAACGTATTGAAATTAGAGATTTTGGCAGTTTCGATTTACATCACCGGGCTCCCCGTACTGCCCATAACCCAAAGACCGGTGCAGCGGTTAAGTTACCGGCAAAAGTAGCGGTTCATTTTAAGCCCGGCAAGGGCATAAAGGATCGGATCAATGCTGCGCGTGATCAGTGCAAAATGATGGCATGATTGATAGGCCCTATATTTTATAGGTAATCGCTGGGTTTTCGATTCCAGGTTGTTACAGCTAGCATTTCCCAACCATTTCGCCATCCTAATAAAACGTTATTCTTTCAGCGCTAGGGTCTCAATCCGGTCAACGACGTCGAGCGTTATTTTGCCTTCCTGAGCTAACCAGCCAATACTGCGTTGGATGATTTTTTCTTCTTCCGTAAGCTCCTTAACCAATTTTGCAACAGGGGTAGCGCCATTTTCAGCCAAGTAATGCCAAATGCTGCCTGCGGTCAAACCGATGCGTTCAGGCATAGGTATTTCTGGTATCACCGCAACCGGTTTGGGAGCCACAGCTTGAGCCTTTTTAACGGGTTTCTGATCGGGGCTTGGTTTTTTAGGCGCTTCTTTAGTTTCTACGGCCGCAACCAGTTGAGGAGCCACGACTTGAGTCTTTTTAGCGGCTTTCTGATCGGGGCTTGGTTTTTTGGACGTTGCTTTAGTTTCTACGGCCGCAATGGGCTGTTCAACTTTAGCTTTAGTTTTGGGCACTGGCTTTTCGGTGATAGTTTTTGATTTTTTCATAATGAAATAAATAAGATAAAGGACAATAATGAGTATCAACCATTCAGACATAACGGCACCCCCTTCCTTAGAGGGATTTTACTCGCTTTTTGGAAGAAAAGTAAAAGCGAATAAAGGGAGACACTAGGGCTAATAGGATAAAGCAAGCCCGGCCGGTTTTAAACGCTAGCTTTTATTCTGTGGTTCACACTAAAAATTCTGGATCGTTTTCATGCAAAACTAATTTAGTTTTCTTAAGTTTCATTTTTTACTCTTAATGCAGTGGTCTATTCTTATCGGTATGCGCCATGATTTTTTCCTCAAGCCCGGCAATAGCCTTCAATGCCTGCCGGTGCAAGGGATGCCGGTTGTTATTGGCAGGGTTCAGATGATTTTCTACGCACTCGTCCAAAATACGTTGTGCGTCTTTTAGCATGTGTTCCATAGTAACTCCTTCATCGGAAGGTCACGTCTAATGAATAGGGAAAATAAGCTCAAATTAACGCTGCCTGAAGGCTGGCCAAGACTATCTCACCCGCTAGCCAGGCCAAGCAGGTAGGCTGTGAAGGTGGGTGTTGGGTAACACCCGCACTGGTTGCTGATGGCTTAAAAATAGCTGGCCAATTTTTGGTCAATTTAACTAATCTCTTGGCTAAATAATGGCTTGGAGTGGAATATGACCAATTAATGACAGGGTTATCCACAGCTTGTGTGGAAAACTGATTGACTCATGGCCTGTCGCAAAATGGCTTAAACCAGTGCGTTATTGCCCCTTTACTATTATAAAAGAGCGTCACAACCGGGCAAGCCCCTGCCCTACTGTTTTACCATCCACATACCTGGTCAAGGTTAACTCATCGCCCTGCGTGACCGCTTGCTCAGGCGTGAGTGGTTTTATGTCTAACGCCGTTTGTAGCCGGACCTGATCAGCCAGCATCTTGTCTTTCAACACGTCATGATCGGTTTTCACGGGCGGTAGTTTCTTGATAAATTCTAGCACCTGATCGGCTTCTTTAAGAAGCCCTTGGTCACGTACAGCGTTCTCGGTGGCTTTCCAGCCATTCAAAACCTGTTCGCAGGTGGCCATGAGCTTGTCTTTGTCGGTTGAGTCCGGCTTGACGCCATTCACCAGATCTTCCAGAACGCGGTCTACGCGGCTTTGCGGCAAGGTGGACGCCAATGAGTTGATGTTGTGGGTTTTGCTCCTCCTGCGCCCCTGTGCGCCATTTTTCCAGACGTTCCTGATGCTGGTGGACAGCCCCTTTGGCGCTGCTTTTAGCCTTGCCACGGATAGCGGCGGGGGTGGCATTGGCTTCAATGCCCTGTTCTCTTAAGGCGTAGGCAAATTGCTCACGCCAGGTCTGCAAGGTGTCTTTGCGGATATACAGCCGTTCTCCGGTTTCACTGACGGACTTGACGACCAGGTGTACATGCGGGTTTTTCCCAGATTCGGTTTTCACATGCTTGGGGTCGGTGGCCGGGTCATGTAATACCATCGCGTAGCGGTGGCTGAAGGCGAAGTTTTCCCGGGCGATGGCTAAAATGAATAAAATGGCAAACAGTGGAAGCAGATTTACGAACGATTACACAACGAATTTGCTGAAGATTCTGTGAAATATTTGCCAAAAATTATGCTTTTAAAAACTTTCAATCCGGAAGTCACTAGACAGCTATTAACTCATAAT
Organism: uncultured delta proteobacterium; assembly: GCA_963783775.1. Taxonomy (GTDB): domain Bacteria; phylum Desulfobacterota; class Syntrophobacteria; order Syntrophobacterales; family Syntrophobacteraceae; genus JADGQM01. Next base: position 15,631 of record CAWAOR010000007.1, read on the forward strand.
CTACTGAATTTAAATATAAATACACTGCCTATGTTAATAGGCACTTTTCGGAAAAAGTTAGACTGTCAAACTCTTTAAAAATAGCTAACTTATTGATTTTTGGGGTGAACGACGGGGCTCGAACCCGCGACAACCGGAATCACAATCCGCGCCTAAAAATTAACTTTCGTTCGATGAATCAATTAGATATAAAATTACTGTCTAACTTTATTTGATTTATGGATGCCTTTTTTATCAATATATTGCATCTTTTATTAGGCGTAAAGTTAGACAGGATTTTACGCCGATGAACCCCAAATTTATCGACATATAATCATCATGTGTCGATATCATATGCAGTTTAAAATAAACACCCGCCTGCAATTTAGTTTTAGGGGGATATAAATCGCCTTCATTCCTGACTATTAACGACAGTCTGTTTTTCGGTCAGCGACATCGATGCGAATTGCCAGGTTGTGAACTACGCTAGACTAACTTCGATAACCGTCAAATTTATAAAATTTTACAATCCCATTAAAAAATATGAAACCATTTATTAATGAGAATTTTCTTCTGGGAAATAAAACAGCAGAAAAACTTTATCATAAATATTCTGAAAATCAGCCAATAGTAGATTTCCATTGTCATCTCTCACCTGCCATGATAGCTGAAGATCGTCAATTCAGTAATCTTACCCAGGCATGGCTCGAAGGGGATCATTATAAATGGCGTGCCATGAGAACAAATGGCATCAATGAAATATTCTGTACAGGGAATGCTTCAGATACCGAAAAATTTAAGAAATGGGCAGAAACAGTTCCTGCAACAGTAGGAAATCCGCTCTATCACTGGACACATCTCGAACTTGCAAGATATTTCAAAATCACTGAACTGCTTTCGCCGTCAACAGCATCAGATATTTATGAAAAAGCCTCAGCAATGCTTCAAACGAAAGAGTTCAGCACCAGATCAATAATACGAAAAATGAAAGTTGAAATCATCTGCACAACTGATGACCCGACTGATAACCTTGAACATCACCTTAAATTAAAAGGCTCTTTCGAGATTATCGTTCTGCCAACTTTCCGTCCCGATAATGCTGTTAAAGACAGAAGACCCTGAAAAATTCAAAACATATATTCAGAAACTGGAACAGGCAAGCGGGGTTGAGATAAAAAACTTTGAAGCTCTCGTTGAAGCACTTGATAAAAGGCACATGTTTTTTCATGAAATGGGAGGCCGTCTTTCCGATCATGGTCTTGACCGTTTCTATTTCGAGAATTTTACGGCTTCGGAAATTAATAAAATATTTAAGAAACTGCTCAAAGGAGATGACTATTTCAGTTGAGGAAACTGAAAAATACAAGACAGCAGTCATGCTCGAACTCTGCAAAATGAACCATAAGAGAGGCTGGACACAACAGTTTCATGTTGGTGCTATGAGAAACAATAATGCACGGATGTTCAGACTGATGGGGCCTGATACAGGCTGGGATTCAATAGGCATGCCACAGGATGCATTGAAAATGTCAAAATTTCTGAGCGCACTGGACAATACCGAACAGCTTGCAAAAACAATTCTATATAACCTTAATCCGTGCAGATAATGAAATGATGATAACAATGGCAGGGAATTTTAATGATGGTTCATCGGCTGTAAAGGTACAATATGGCGCCGCATGGTGGTTCCTCGATCAGAAGAGCGGAATGGAGAAGCATCTGAAGGATCTTGCATCTCTCGGATTATTAAGAAGGTTTATCGGAATGGTCACTGATTCACAGAAGCTTCCTCTCCTACCCGCGCCATGAATATTTCAGGCGACTGGTTTGCAATTATGTCGGGGAAGAGGTTGAAAAAGGGCTCATACCGGATGAAGAAGAACTTCTTAAACCTCTGATTGAAGGAATATCCTACACAAATGCAAAGAACTATTTTGGTTTAAATAAATAATCTGATATGAATGAACTGAACTTAAAAGATAAAGTTGCTGTTATTACCGGAGGTGCTGGTATTATCTGCTCAGCAATGGCTAAATCCCTTGCTGCCCAAGGTGTTAAAACAGTAATCCTGGATCTGCAATAAAGAGGCGGCTGATGCGGTTGCCATTGAGATTGAAAAAGAGTTCGGTACTCCGTCAATCGGAGTTTCTGCAAGTGTTCTAGACAAGGCGTCACTTGAGGCCGCAAAAAAAGAGATTCATGATAAATTCGGTCCTATAGACATTCTTGATTAACGGAGCCGGCGGAAACTCACCTGCTGCCACCACCAAAGTTGAAAAAATGGAGGGAAATGAAAGCGAAAATCTTGAAGATACATTTTTCGGACTTCAGATTGAAGGTTTCGATAAGGTGTTTGACCTGAATTTTAAAGGAACCCTTATTCCTTCGATGGTTTTCGCAACCGACATGGTTAAGAAAAAATCAGGCGTCATAATCAATATTTCATCGATGAATTCTTTCCGGCCCCTGACCAAAATTGTGGCTTATTCCGCTGCAAAAGCAGCTATTAATAATTTCACACAATGGCTTGCGGTTCACTTTTCAAAGACAGGGGTCAGAGTCAATGCAATTGCACCCGGATTTCTCCTTACAAATCAAAACAGGTTCCTTCTAATTGATGAAAAAACCGGCGGACTTACTGCCAGAGGTAAGAAGATCATCAACGGAACACCCATGGAGCGTTTTTGTATCCCTGAAGAACTAACGGGTACACTTCTTTATCTTGTTTCAGATTTTTCAAAATTTGTTACCGGAGTTGTTATCCCTGTTGACGGTGGGTTTAGTGCGTATAGCGGAGTCTAGGTGTGGGAAAACACAAAAATCCGGAGCTTCTAAATTAAGTTTACATTTATAATTTCAGAATCATCAAATTACAAAAACAATTGCAAGGAATGTTATTGTAGTCCAGTCCGGAGTTCCGCCGCCGGTTATCAACAGTTGATTAAGACGGATTATTGAAACATGCAGGGTGCTTCCTGACAAATTCGGAATGGTATAAGGAAGAAGTAAAATAGCCATCATCCAATATCGTTGCGATTACACAACAAGAGCCACCTATTTTTTCACCGTGGTTATATTACACCTGAGATAATGGTGTAATATAACCTACTCATTTGTCTATGACTTAGTTTGTTCAAAAGCTTTTATTTTACATTTATGAGCAGGTTATTGTTCTTTTAATTGCGCTCGCTTTGAATGGGTTTTGCAAGTAACTCTTTGTATAAAAGTTGAAGAAATTTAATAATGTGGGAATCAACAAATAACTTTGATTTATAGTTATGAAGAACAAAGTAATAACATTTGGCGAAATCATGTTGCGACTAGCAACGCCATCATTTCAACGATTTTCTCAAGCACGAAATTTTGAAACATCTTATGGTGGTAGTGAAGCTAATGTTGCAGTATCGCTTGCCAATTACGGTGTTGACGCCAGCTTTGTTTCACGTTTACCAAATAATGATATCGCTAAAGCTTGCGAAATGGAGCTTAAAAAATATGGCGTAAACACGCAATCAATTGTTTGGGGTGGTGAACGTTTGGGTTCGTATTTTTTGGAAACGGGAGCAGTAAACCGTGCAAGCAAAGTAATTTACGACCGTGCCTATTCGGCATTTTCTCAAATACAACCCGGAATGATTAATTGGGATGAAGTTTTTGAAGGTGCAACTTGGTTTCATTGGACAGGAATTACGCCAGCAGTTTCGCAAGGCGCTGCTGATGCTTGCTTTGAAGCAATAAAAATTGCCAGAAGTAAAGGTGTAACTGTTTCTTGCGATTTAAACTATCGAAAAAACCTCTGGAAATACGGCAAACAATCTCATGAAGTGATGCCTATTATGGTTGCTGAGACTGATATTGTTCTCGGTAATGATGAAGCTGCAGAAAAAGCGTTGCATATAAAACCTAAAATGGTGGATGTTTCAACTGGTCATGTGGATGCTATGGCTTACAAATTGGTTTCGGAAGAAATTACGAAACATTTTCCAAACGTAAAAAAGGTCATTACAACCTTGCGAACAAGCATAAATGCTAATCATAATAAATTGTCGGGGGGGCTTTATGATGGAAAAACATTTTTCCAAGCTACGGAATATGACATCACTCACATCGTAGACCCTGTGGGCGGTGGCGATTCGTTTATGGGTGGATTGATTTATGGATTGCTAACCTATAAAGATGATAAAAGGGCGCTAGATTTTGCAGTTGCGGCTTCTTGTTTGAAACATACCATTCATGGCGATTTCAACCTTGTAACCGTAAATGAAGTAGAGGCTTTGATGAAAGGTGATGCATCGGGTCGAGTTCAAAGATAATTTTTTTGGTATTAGATAATCAACATCATGATACACACTTGGCGATGGTTTGGTCCTAACGACCAAATTACTTTACAGCAAATAAGACAAACTGGTGCAACTGGCATAGTTACTGCGCTTCATCATATTCCTAACGGCGAAGTTTGGACTATTGATGAAATCATGAAGCGTAAAACCGAAATTGAAGAAGCAGGTTTAACTTGGGAAGTAATTGAAAGTATTCCGATTCATGAGGATATAAAAAAGCAAACCGGCAACTATCTTCACTACATTGAAAATTTCAAAATTTCGCTGAAAAACGTAAGCAAATGCGGTATTTACACCGTTTGCTACAACTTTATGCCAGTTCTCGACTGGTCACGAACCGATTTGAATTATACTTTCCTTGATGGCTCAAAAGCATTAAAGTTCGAAATTAAAGCCTTGGCTGCTTTTGATTTGTTCCTGCTAAAACGTCCTAATTCAGAGAAGGATTATTCAGATAAAATAAAAGCTGATGCAAAAGCTTATTTTTCAACTCTGAATGATGAAGAAAAGCAAAAACTGGTTGAAACCATAATAAAAGGATTACCTGGTTCCGAAGAATCGTATACGCTCGAAACTTTTCAAACTGTTTTGGATAGTTATAAAAATATTGATGCTGCAAAGCTAAAACAAAACCTTAATCACTTTTTAAAAGAAGTTATTCCGATAGCCGAATCTTTAGGTGTCCGCATGGCAATTCATCCCGACGATCCACCATTTTCGCTATTAGGCTTGCCACGAATTGTTAGCACCATCGACGATGCCAAAGAACTGGTAAATGTTGTTGATTCACCTAGCAATGGAATTACGCTTTGTACCGGTTCGTTCGGTGCCGGACATTTTAATGACCTTCCAAAAATTGCTCGTGAACTTGGTTACAGAATCAATTTCGCCCACCTTCGAAATGTGACACGAGACATTGAAGGAAATTTCTGTGAAGATTATTTCTTTAATGGTGATGTAGATATGTTTGAAGTAGTTAAAGCTTTGGTTAAGGAAGAATTGAAACGCACTAAGGAGAGCGATGGTGTTCTAATTCCCGTTCGTCCTGATCATGGTAATTTAATGTTTGATGATATTGGAAAAAAGTTCAAATCAGGTTACTCACTTTATGGCAGAATGAAAGGATTGGCAGAGATTCGTGGCTTAGAAATTGGAATCAAACGTAGCTTGGAGAGCGAATCAATGGGGTCAAATTAATTGGTTCTGTCACAAAGTTTGACCTACTGAGCAATAATTTACAAATTTTAGTAATTGAAAGAACTGATATTGCCCGGATGTAGGGCTGAAGTGATGGCTGCTCCCTGACAGAGCCATGCCACATTTTGGACAGGAACCGGGCTTACTGCGGATAATTTCTGGATGCATCGGACATATATATTCGGTATGCATTTCGAAAGACTTGCTTTCCAAGGGATTTCTCAGCTCCAGGGCCAAGCCGCATTTGGGACAATTGCCGGGATTTTCCTGGCGAACTTCAGGGTGCATGGGACAGGTATAGGTTTTGCTGGGAGCGTATTTTGGCATTGTCTTACTCCATTTTTTTATGCTAAGCAAGAATGTTCAACTCATTTACACCACGTACCTTTTCCCTTGTTACAGCATTCCGTGAGATTAGGCTTGGGTGCGAAACCCATCATTCGCATTTGACCGACTTTTTTGTTTAGTCGAGTCTCCGGCCCTCATAATACCTAGCCTCGATCAGGTTTCCCTCCGGGTCTCGAAAATAAACTGACGTTCCATTGCCTAGCGCGCCCCAGCGAAGAATGGGGCCTTCCTCTATATCGACATGGTTAGCGTGAAGCCGTTCCAAAAGGTTTTCCCACGCTCCCTTATTCAAGGCAATACAAAAATGGTTCAAGTTATCACGGCCCTGACCAGTCCGAGAGCTTTTCTGCCACATCTTTTTCGGAAACAGGTCAATTATCAATTCAGAATTCAGTCGCCCAGATGGAAACTGCGCATCTCCCGCGCGGAAGTCCTCCAGACGCTCTGGCGTAAACTCCAGGACGCTCGTATAGAAAGCGATCATTTTCTCTTCATCTTCCACATTCACTACGATATGATCCATTAAACATTGCATGTTCTGTTCCTCCGGGATAGCCATAACTATTTATTATTCTGGTCTTATGGCCTATAAGTGTCTCAATTTCAATTGATCAGTATGACTTTCAAACCCTTCGCTGAATAAATATACATAAAGTTCCGGCTTGTGCCCATCAATTCTATGATGTTCATTATCCTCCATGACCGGAAAACTCCTTCCTCTTGTATCTATTGGTTCATATATCGGTTATAACTGGTATGTTTGTCAACGCACGCCCACAATTAGTTTACTGCTTAAATGGCAGATAAGAGGCTGCATCTTGTTTATAATGCTGCATGGCTTTTTGCTCTCTGACTAAAAAATGTTCGATCGCTTTTGCCAACCGAGCATCTTTGATCCAATGTGCAGAATAAGTGGTGATGGGCTCAAAACCACGAGAAATTTTATGCTCGCCTTGAGCGCCTGAGTCAAACCGCTTTAAGCCATGCTCTATACAATAGTCCAGCCCCTGGTAATAACAGGTTTCAAAATGCAGGCTATTGTATTCATCATAACAGCCCCAATAGCGGCCATATAAGGTATCGCTGCCTACAAAACTTAATGCAGCAGCAATAGCGTTTTCGTCTTTAATCGCCAGAACCAATAATAATTGTTCACCCATGGTTGCGGCTATTTGTTGAAAGAACCCCAGATTTAAATAAGGCCGCGACCCTCTTTTTAAATAGGTCATTGTGTAAAACTGAAAAAATGCCTGCCATTGCAGTTCACTGACATCTTTCCCTGCAATACGCAACAAACATACTCCCTGTTCGTTCACTCGTCGGCGTTCACGTTTAAGCATTTTGCGTTTACTGGCGTTCAATGTGTATAGATAGTCATTGAAGTCACGATAGCCCTGGTTAAACCAGTGAAACTGTACGCTTTCGCGAATACTTAGGCCCAATGACCGTAACAGTTCTACCTGTTGCAGGTCAGGAAACAAGCAATGCCATGAAGAAATACCAAGCTGTTCTGAATTCTGTTTTATAAAAGTCAGCAATAATTGCGAGACTTCCAACGGGTCGATAGCCTCTTGAATAACAATACGGGTTCCCTGACAAGGCGTAAGCGGGATGGCCGTCAACCATTTTGGATAATAATCGAGTCCATGCTGCTGATAAGCCTGAGCCCACTGGTGATCAAACACATATTCGCCCCAGGAATGCAGCTTAAGATACAACGGCATAAAGGCGACCAGTTGATCTTTATCTATAACAAGCAAATGCGCAGGAATCCAACCGGTTTGCTCGCAGATCGAACCACTTTGCTCCAACGCTAATAAAAACTCATGACGCAGAAAAGGGTAAGCATAACCTGCAAGGCGATTCCAGGCCGCACCATCAACCTGAGCCATACCATTGATTTGTTTTACTTCCATTTTTAAAAACAGTACAGTTAAAACAACAGAATATCATCAATCCATCAAATATATGACCCATAAACCTTTTTCTCAGGCCTGTGAAAATAATAAAGATCCCATTTTGCAGATTATCAACACCGTTTTTTGTCATCCAACCACCGTTTGGGAAATCGGCAGCGGTACAGGGCAACATGCCTGTTATTTTGCCAGACACCTGCCGCATGTTGAATGGCAGCCTACCGATAGACCTGAAAATATTCCTGGTATCGGCTTGTGGCAAGAAGAAGCGCAATTAGACAACTTGAAACCGGTATTAACGCTGGATGTCACCGACGCAGTGTGGCCATGTAACGGTATTGACGCGTTATTTACCGCCAATACGCTGCACATCATGAGTAGGGATGAAGTACAGATATGCTTTGATCGCCTTGCTGAACATCTGAACCCCAAGGCATTTGTGTGTATTTATGGACCGTTTAACTACAACGGCGCTTATACCAGTGATAGCAATGCCCGGTTTGATCAATGGCTTAAAAGCCAAAATACCCTAAGTGGCATTAGAGACTTTGAAGACATATTGTTTTTAGCGACATCCAGGGGTTTAAGCTTAATGAGTGATAATGCCATGCCCGCGAACAATCGTTTGCTTGTTCTACAAAACAACTGAGAAGCCTGGCCTGATCAATTACTATTTTAAAAAACAATCTCACATGTTCATTTTGTCAGTGTAAATAAATAACTGATGCATTTTAGTTATTTCAATATAATGGCGGAATGATTGATTCCGCAATTATAGATGGCATAAAAAGAAAGTTCCAACGCATGAGAGCGGAATTGGATGAAAGGGGACGTCGTTTTTTGGGCTGCGAATGAAGCCATTGAATTGGGGTATGGTGGGGATCAATGCTGTAGCTCAAGCTACAGGTTTAGGAAGATCCACCATTCACCGAGGATGTAAAGATATACGTCAAGATAACACTGTAATAGATTATGGTAAACGGCGGGTTCGACAGCCTGGAGGGGGGCGCAACTTGTTGTCGGTTGTTGACCCTGATTTAGTCAATGCGTTGGAAGCATTGGTATCTCCTACTACCCGAGGAGACCCGATGTCACCTCTACGATGGACCTGCAAGAGTACGCGAAAGTTGGCTACCTATCCTAGTGGGATCAAAGTGAGCGATGAAGACCTGCGAAGAGTCAATCTCACCCCTGCCAAGTTCCATGGCAAAGACTGGAACTATGCCATCAAATCGAGCCAATAAAAGATGTATCAGTTATTTATTTACACTGCCTTTGTCATTGAGCAACACGGTAACCTTACTAGAGTGGGGGTAATGAAAAAAAATAAGAATGCAACAGTTCGGATCGATAGCTCATTTCCATGACCGGCATATGTCGGCCATAAACGGCCGATTAAAGATTTCAGTTTAATGGCAGTTGAAAGCCCCAGTGCAGCCGTTCAACGCTTCGCTTCACGGGCATCAAAAGGCCGCGCTACTCTTTCACCTGCTTTTTGCTGCCCGTGTGCATGGGAATATTCAGGGGTTACCATAATCACTTTACATGTCATTTTTATTAGCTTGATATTCAGAAATTGCTTCTGCCGAACCATCAAGAATTATGGACATAGCGTCAATAACTTCTGATAAATTTCTCAAATTAACCTGTGGAATATGAAGCTGCACTGATAGGAACTGAACACTGCCGTTCAACGCGTCGATGAGTTGCACGGGGGCGTTTGCTCCATTGGCTGGTTAGTCAGCGAGGCATTTGTGTTAACGGTCTCTACTATATCTTTTTTTTGTATTCGGCCACCGTCGCCATCTGTAACCCGCTTTACGAATCGATTTTGTAGTTCAAGATCGGAATACAGAGCGGAGAAGTATTCTCTGGACGCGACTATTACGTCTGCGTACAGGTCTTCCGCGTTTAGGACTGGCACATCATCAGCCACGATGAGATGCATGCGCGATTGGTGGCAGACAATGGCAAATGGACTGGGATTGAATGAATGGATCATGCGGTTCCGGAACTGCCATAGTTGCGTGACGAATGGTTCATAGGATTTTGGAAAGAATCTGGAAACGAACGCCCGAAATCTTTCTCCCGAACCTTGGTGGGGCGCGTATGTGCCAGCGAGGCATTCTATAGACGTAAGCATCGACACAAAGGCCAAGAACATTCCCTCTTCATTTAGAAGTCGGGGAATCACTCCGAGATAGTACTGGTCAAAATGGCGCCGAAACTCGGCTGCCACTATTGACATTTCTTCGAGTTGGGTCATTATCGAGTTCCTGCCGTCTTATAAGTAATCAGATAGTTTTTGAATATCATCCCATATCAGCAGATAAACGGTTTCTTTTTATCACGCCGACAGTCTGTTATTTAACAATGAGGAGACATTTCAATAACTTTGGCGAAAGACTTCTTCGGGTCGATAGTGCCACTTTGCCAATGACCGGTTTCGGGAAGCTTAAATCCATATCCGAATGTCTCAAAAGGGTCGTTATGCAAAGCTTTGCATAACGACCCCTATGTATAGTACCTAACTATGCATAGAAGTATTTAATTTCGACCTGTATCCCGCACGCTACCAGCGATTACTGGCAGCGCGCTATACATAATTATAAGTCTTGAAGAAACTGCATCAATGCGTCATCGACTGGGTGATAGTGCATATTTGTTCGTTTCGGGTTCCAACTTATCGGCAAATCGTTCCTGGAACTCGAACCGGAGCTTGGCGGAAAGACCACGGAGGCCCTTGCCAAGAGCAGCGACGGGCAAGGATGCGTCTACTTTCAGAAAGTGCTGCACCAGAGGAAGGGCGACAAACCGTTCTTCGTGAACCAGCATGCCTGCCACACCACCTACAAGGGAAAACCGGCCATTATCATCGCGGCCACGGATATCACCGAGATGATGGAAAAGGACGCCCAGTTGATCCAGGCGAGCAAGATGAAATCCCTCGGCGAGATGTCCGCAGGGATCGCCCATGAAATCAACCAACCCCTCAATGCCATCAAGATGGGCAGCGAGTTCCTGGCCATGATGGTCGAGAAGGACCGGGAGATCCCCAAGGATCAACTCCATGAGGTCGTCTCCGAAATCAGCACCCAGGTGGACCGGGCGGCCGAGATCATCGACACGCTCAGGGCCTTTGGCCGAAAGGCGGACCTCGTCAAGGAGAAGGTGGATATCAACAGGCCGGTAAATGGGGTCCATTCCATTGTCAGGAAACAGTTCGAACTCGACGACATCATCATCGAACTGAACCTCACCCCTGGCCTCTCGCCCGTCCTCGCCCACAACAACCGCCTTCAGCAGGTTTTATTCAACCTGGTGGCCAATGCCCGGGACGCCATTAACGAGAAGAATGACCTCCGGCCCGTAAGAGAGGGCGGACTCATCGTGATTCGCTCTTATGAAAGCAATGGCCGCGTCGTCCTCGAAGTCCGGGACAACGGTGCGGGTATTCCCGAGGCGGTGCGGGACAAGATCTTCGAACCCTTCTTCAGCACCAAGGAGACGAGTCATGACATGGGACTGGGGCTTGCCATCACCTACGGCATTGTGAAAGACTACGGAGGCGACATCCAGGTGCAGAGCCGCGAAGGGGAAGGAACCGTTTTCATCCTCAGTTTTCCTTCTGCCGCCTGAATTACGGGCGCACAACGGAGAGTGTATGAACACAATTCTGATTATCGACGATGAGAAGCCTACGTTGACCATGTTTCGCCTCCTGTTAAACGCCGAAGGCTACTCGGTGCTCACGGCGGAGAACGGCAGGGAAGGCCTCGCGGTCTTCGAACGCGAAAAGCCTCCGATAGTTATCACCGATGTCAAAATGCCGGGAATGGACGGTATTGAAGTGCTGAGACGGATCAAGGAGATTGACTCGAACACCGAGGTTATCGTCATCACCGGCCACGGTGACATGGATCTGGCCATTCAGGCCCTCAACCTGGGCGCCACCGACTTCATCAACAAGCCCATTCAGCGCCAGGCCCTGGAACACGCCCTGAAGAGGGCGCAGGAGCGGATCGAGTTGGCGAGGAGCAGAGAAGACCAGGTTTCCGTTGAGGCTCGGGAGCGGACCGCCGTAATTGCCTTTCGGGGAAGCCTGACTGCCGGTTCCGAGCCTCAACTGCTGGACGGGTTCCAACAAGCCTTCACCTTGAACAAGGAAAAGATCGTGCTCCACTTCGACCCGAACGCTTCCGTCAACGGAGCCGGCATTTCCATTCTCACGCAGATCCTTCTGGACGCCGGCAAGAGGGGCCATCGCGTGGTCATCGCCGGACTGCCGGAACATTTCAGGAAAGTGTTCCACATTGTGGGCATCACCAAGCTGGTGGAGATCGAAGAGGGAGAAGAGAACACCTCAGGAGAGGAGGCAAGATGAACTTGCAGGTTAGAATGCGCGGCACGGCCGGTGTAGGCCTCATCATGATCCTTTGCTTGATCTGCTCGCCGGACACGGTGCGAGGCGCGGGGCTTCCCCAAAAAGGCGGCACCCTGCCGGTCTTCCAACTGCCGGCGCCGACTTCCGCCGATGACCTGAAATACCTCGGGGTGAGCGGCCCCAAGTTTGAGCTCAAGGACATCCCGTGTCAGGTGCTTCTGGTCGAAATCCTGGGGGCCTACTGCCCGTTGTGTTACCAACAGGCGCCGCTCTTCAGCAAACTCTTCGCGCGAATCAACAAGAGAAACCTGGGTGACAAGGTCAAAATGCTGGGCGTGGCCATCGGGGCAACCCCGATGGAGGTCGACCAGTTGAGGAAGAACGGGTCTTACGATTTTCCCATCGTGCCGGACGAGGCATTTGCCGTCCACAAGCTCCTGGGCGAGCCCCGAACTCCGTTTACCCTACTCGTGGGTAAGGACGGCAAGATCCTCTATGCCCATCTCGGCGTCATCGAAGATGTTGACGCCTTCTATCAGGTGATCCAAGAGTTGGTGAAATGATCCATGGGTGAGAGTCTTCCCGACCTTCAGAACGCCTTGGAGCAGGCCAGAAAGACCCGGGAGGAGCTGGACCGGCGAATTTTTCATCTCAAAAGCCTCTCCGACCTGAACTTCGAGCTCAGCCCGAGATTCGACATGGACGGCCTTCTCCAGGCGTTCATCATGACCGTTATGGGGTCGCTTGGGGTGCGGCAGGGATTGGTGCTCGTTTTTGATCGGGAAACCCGACTGCCGAAGGTGGTCGCCCGCGGCCTCGAGAGCGACCCGGTGTTGGACGGCAATGCCTGTGAAAAATTGCTCTTCACGGCCTTTGACACCTTGCCGAACAAATCCCTGGAACCCATGAGCGTGAACCGTACGGCCGATTCCGCCTTCTTCTCAGAAGCAGGAATCAACATCGATGCCGTTCTTGGACTATTCTTTCTCATCGACCAGTCATTCATGGGACTGGTCGCCCTCGGCCCGACCATCAAAGGCGATCCCCTGTCATCCGAGGAAGTGGATCTTCTGGTTACTCAGACCTCCAGCTTCATGGTTTTTCTCAAAAACGCCCGGGCCTTTCAAACGATACAGGCCCTGAACGAAGACCTGACCGCCCGCAATGAAGAACTCAGGCAGACGATTAAAGAACTGACGGAAGCGAGGGACACCATTACCCTCCTCGAAAAAGCGAGGCTCCATATCCTCTCGATCATTCAGAAAGAAGCCGAGCGGGTCAGTCGCGCGCGTGCCCTCGATTTTGTGATGATCCTCCTGGTCGCGGTTTGCGTCGGGGTGCTTTTCAATTTTGCCAATCCCCAGGGGGTTCCCCTGGTGCAGGAGTCGGTCCTGAGGCCCCGGGCGGCTTCGGTGGGTCCCCGGGAAGCCAGGAGGATGATCGATGAGGCAAAGGCCGTGTTGGTGGATGCGAGGCCCAAGGAACTTTACGACCAAAAACACATCCCGAACGCGGTGAATGTTCCTCTGGCCCTTTTTGACATCATGCACATGATGAAGCTCAATAATCTCGATCCTGAGACACCATTGATCGTTTACGGCAGCAACATCAGCCGGCGCTACGACGAGGAACTGGCCTTCCGGCTCAAACAGCGCGACCATGACCATGTGGTGGTACTTGCCGGCGGTCTGAACGGTTGGGAGGCACAGGGGTATCCGGTGCAATGACGGCCTTTTGGAACGTCATTACAAGATTTCTGACCCACCCCTATCTGGCCTTGGCCTTTCGGGTTTACCTGGGCGGGATCTTCATCTATGCCAGCATGTACAAGATCAGCTACACGGGAGAATTTGCCGAAAACATCGCCTCCTATCAGATCGTGCCATACTGGGCAGTCAATCTGCTCGCCATCGCCATGCCGTGGACCGAACTCATCTGCGGGACCCTGCTGGTCTTTGGAGTGAGATCCAAGGCTGCGGTGCTCATGATCGCGGGCATGCTGGTCGTGTTTATTGCGGCCATATCCCTCAGTCTGGTGCGGGGCATCCCGATCGGCTGCGGCTGTTTCCACAGCCTCGAAGAGCAAATGACCTGGACCACGCTTCTGCGAGATCTTGTCTGGCTCGCCATGGCCGTTCATGTCTACCGCTTCGATTCAACCCTGCAGCTGGAACGGATGTTTCACATGAACATCAAGGACGAATAGCCATGCGCCACCGGAACGTAGCCTTGCTTCTGCTGCTGCTCCTCCTTCCCCTCTCCTGCCAACCCGGTCGGGATCCGGCAGGAAAGTACCGGGCTGTCGACTCCGGCAGTGGGGGTCAGACCATCCAGCTTGAACTCAAGAGCGACGGCAAAGGCTCCTGGAAAATGGGTGCGGACGAAGTGTCCTTCACCTGGGAGGACCGAGGTGCGGAGGTCTGGCTGCATCTGAAGGTCGGCGGAGTCCTTCGGGGAAGCATCGGCAAAGACGGCTCCATCTCGATCTCCCTGCCGGATGCCGGAAACCTTCGGTTCCAACGGGTTGCCACCTGACAAAAGGAGTCGACCCTTGAACTTCATTTTCGGGTAACGAACAGGATAATTTATGACTATCCCCGACGATCTTCAGATTCCGCTGTTCGCTTCAATCCCAACGGATGAGATGAGAAAGATTTTTGCAGGCCTTCGCCGCATCATGCTGCCGCCGGATGCCACTCTGTTCTGCGAAGGTGATCGTGGCGATGCTTTTTACATCATCCTGGAAGGCGTGATGGACATCATCCAGGCGCTCGGGACGGGGGACGAGCGGTTGCTGGTCACCATGACTCCGGGCGACTATTTTGGGGAGATGTGTCTTCTTGATCCCCTGACTTTGCGATCGGCCAGTGTGGTGAGTCGCACCGAGGTCCGGCTGCTGGAGATGTCCCGCGCGGATTTTCACGCGTTGCTCAGGCGTTGGCCGGAGGCGTCCTATGATCTTGCCAGGAGCCTCAGTTCCCGGTTGCGCAAGACGGACCATCTGACCATCCAGGAGCTCAAAGAGAAGAACCTGCTGCTGGAAAAGGCCTACCAGGATCTCAAGGCAGCTCAGGCCGAGATCATCGAGAAGGAGAAACTGGAACGGGAGCTGCACCTGGCCTGGGAAATCCAGAACAGCATGCTGCCCCGTTCCCTGCCTCGGTTCAGGGGATTCGAATTCGGCACGCGGATCGTTCCGGCACGCGTGGTCGGTGGTGACTTTTATGATTTCATCCCGCTCGATGACGACACCCTCGGGGTAGCGGTGGGAGATGTGTCAGGCAAAGGGATACCGGCAGCGCTGTTTATGGCCATGACCCGAACCCTGATGCGTTCCGAAGCCAGAGGGGCAGGCTCCGCCCGCGAGGCTTTGCTGGGCGTCAATCGAAACCTGCTTGAAATGAATGATGCCGAAATGTTCGTAACCGTGCTCTATGGAGTACTGAACCGGAAAAACGGTGAGTTCCACTACGGCCGCGCCGGACACGAATTGCCGATTTTGTGTAACGACCAGGGAGTGGCCAAGCCTCTGGATTGTGCCCACGGGCAAGCTCTGGGCATCATACCGAATCCTGCCATCGATGAGCGGACGATCCTTTTTTCTCCGGGCGACACGCTCCTGATCTTCTCCGATGGGGTTACCGACGCCTTTGATAAGACGGGGCTGTCCTTTGGAACGGGACGGCTCTGCTCATCGCTGGGTGCTTGCTGCAATGAGTCGCCACAGCAGGTCTGCGATCGGTTAACCGACCTGGTCATGGAGTACCAATACCCGACTCCCCAGTTCGACGATGTCACCGTGGTGGCCATTCGAGCCAATTGGAGATAGTCCGGGGCGCCTTGCTTTTACCCCTTGTTCCCTCGGTAACCGATGATCCGCAGGAAGCGCTTGAGAATGTTCTCCTGCCCCAGGGTCTGAGCCAAATCTTCCGAGGTTATGTTTTTCAACCGTTCCAGGGCGGCGGCATTTCTGGCTGCCCGGTCAGCCGCCAGTTGCGACAGCACCACGGGAATTTCGGGATGAAGACCGAGGAGGTAGGCAAAGGCATCCTCGGGAATCTCGATCAACTCAACCTCTTCCCGGACCGAAACCGTTGCCGTACGCGGCAGCCCGGTCATGAGACTCATCTCCCCCACCAGGGCGCCGGGCCCAACCTCGAACTCTACCGCCCGGGTCGCGTCATCGTAATCCATGTGCCCGTGAAGACGGCCACTGACCACCACATAGCAGGTGTCACCCGGATCACCCTGAACAAAGAGCGTTTCCCCTGAGGTGTAGCGAAGGCGCCGCATCTTGCCGGCCACCCGACGGAGATCCTCGTCTTGGAGGAGGGGGTTGCCTTCAGTATCCACCAGAATCTGGGTACAGAAGTCGCTGGTCTTGAGGTCACCAATGCGGCCTGCGCCTTCTCCGTCTTCGGAAGCCGGTTGACGCGGGGAGGAGACGGCGGTGAAGAAGTCTTCCAGGAGTTTGTCATTCATGGAACAGGGCATTTGGATCCCGCGCCGCTTGAACTGATACCAGACAATGCGCGCCACGGCGCCGTCGATGGACTGCCGTCGGTGGAAAGATTGCGTCCAGTAGCGCAGCACGTAGTTGATCCCGGAGTCCTTATACTCTGTGACCAGTGCGTTCGGGGGTGGGTCCCGGAGCACCTCGGGAACGCTCAGCGCCGACTGAATCAGGGCATTGATCACGTTCCCGGGAGGGTCCGAGTAGCCTGCGCCGACAAAAAAGCTGTGTCGGCGCAGGGGGGTAGGCCGCGTCATGTTGTGGATGGTGGCATTGGCCACCGTGCTGTTGGGAACCACCAAAACATGACCGCCGTTGGTCTGAAGGCGGGTCTCTCGCCAGTTGGTTTCGATTACCCTGCCTTCCACCTCACCGATCCTCACCCAGTCGGATGGCAGCACGGACCGTGTCACGTGCAGGGACATCCCGGCCAAGAGGTTGCTCAACACGCCCTGCAAAGCAAAACCGACCACCATCGTGACCAGGGCGGTGGAAGCGAGCAGCGGGGAAATGTCGATATCCAGAATGGTCTTTATGACAACAAAGGCCGAGGCCACAAAAAGGGCGGTTCGCACGATGGAGGCGAGCAGTTCGGGAATGGGAAACGGGAGGCCCCGAGTGATATAGGCTTGCCGTGCGAGGCCTTCCACCAGCCTGACGCTCATCACGATCAACCAGAAGGAAAGCCACGCGGTAATGTGTTCCGGTATTTGCAGAAGATACTGGTTGATCCAGGAGGTGAGTCGAAGAAGTTCCAGCACCAGTTCCGACATGGCCAGGACCGCAAGGGGGCGGGAGATGGTGCCGATGACGTTCCTTGCGCCCTGGAGCATTCCCCGGTCGGGATGTTCATGGTCGGACATGGCACGGCGGAGGGGCCCGGTCAGCACATTGGCAAGGGCGAAAATGGCCAGAAAAGCAAGGCATTCGATGACAATCGGAGTGATACCCGGCCGCGATTGTTGTTCCCATCGGGGCCGAGGACAAACCCTGTGCCCCCAAAGGATTAGTCTGCAAATCCACAGTGCGCCCCTCTTTCTTATGCGATCACTTCTGGGTGAGGTTCCAAACCCCATCCCAGGTTGAAGCGGGATCCTCCAGGAGGTCTCGGCAACGTTTGACATAAACTTCGGCCACCGGGTCGTCGGCGCAGGCCGAAAAAACCTCCAACGCCTCTCTCCATCGATTTTCGTAACAGCAAGCAAGGCCGCTCGTGAAACGCTTGCAGGCGATCGCCCGCAACATGGTCGTCGGAGGACAGCGGCTCAAACACACGCACCGGGGTCTTGCGACCCACCACTCGCAGCAACCCGAGTTCCCTTCCCCTGTATCTGACCGGCCGTCTGCACCCAGGTGGATTCAGCAATCATGATGCCGGTGCCGAATGCTTTGTTGGCTCCCTCCAGACGCGATGCCAGGTTGGCGGCATCACCCAATACCGTGTAATCAAAACGCCGGCGAGAGCCCATATTGCCGACCACGACAATGCCGGTGTTGATCCCGATGCGCATTCTGAGCGGAGAACCCGCCCGTTCCAGAAATTCCCGACTGCGTTCCTGCAGCCTCTGCTGGCATCGCAAGGCGGCCCGGCAGGCGCGCAGCGCGTGATCGGGCTGATCCAGGGGAGCATTCCAAAAGGCGATGATGGCATCCCCTTCATACTTGTCGACGGTGCCCTCTTCTTCCAGGATGATGTCGGTCATATCGGAAAGATAATCGTTGAGCAGAGCGGTAAGGTCTTGAGGGTCGAGGCGTTCGGAGATGGATGAGAAGCCGTGGAGATCGGAGAAAAAAATGGTTAACTCGCGCCGCTCGCCGCCCAGCTTGAGCTGCGCCGGGTCGTCGAGCAGACGGTCGATCACCACGGGGCTCAGGTAGTGCTTGAAAGCATGCCGGTAGAAGGCCTTCTGGCGACCTTCCGTGGCATAGTTGAGCCCCAGGGCGCCGACCATCGCAACGGCCACCGCCCCTTCCTGGACCACAACCGGCCACCAGAACCCCGCTTCATAAGCCGCCAGTCCCATAACCGCCGGGATCGGGAGGAAGGCGCCGAAGGCCAGCACGGAATGCCAGGCTTTTCTGCTGTGCACAACCGTCAAGGCGCTGAGCACGGCCAGGAGCATGACCGCCGGAACCACAAAGGGCGGGGGAACATCCCGCAGGAAATCGCCGGCGAGGAGGTTGTCCACCACGGTGGCATGGATTTCCACGCCCGGATAGACCCTGCTCAGCGGGGTGGGGCGAAGATCCATGAGCCCCTGGGCGCTGAATCCAAAAAGCACGGTGCTGTCCTTGAAGACCGCCGGGTCGGCGATGACGGGCGGCTGCCCGGTTCCTTCCCGGAATCGCATCTCCGACTGGATCACCGCGGCAGCGCTGTAGGTTTCGTGGGTCTGGGAGGGACCGCGGTAGCGAAGAATGGCCCGCTGGTTGGCATCCAGTGGAAAGCGGCGTCCGGCCGATGCCCAACCATCCGCCCTCGATCCGAGCACTCTCCAGCATGGAATCGAGGGCCTTCGGTCGCCGGGTCCGTTCGGGCCGCCTCCGGCGAGATAGCCTGCCAGACCCAGGGAAGGAATCGCTCGACCATCGAACACGCGGAACAAATCGACCCGTCGAAAGATGCCGTCACGGTCCGGGTCGTCCATGACATTGCCCAGGAGCGTGGCACTGGTGGCTATCTCAGGGATGGGAAAGGTAGCTTCCGGTACCGTCAGGCGCTGCAAAGCTTGTCGTACCGAATCCTGCCCCGCATCGGCAAAGCGCAGGGGACCGGCAGGGGATGTTCGGGGGCCAGGAAGTGGCGGCGCCGGCTTCCTCGCCGAGGGAAAGCGGGACGACCAGTGCCGGTGCCTGCCGCATGGCTGCGGCCAGCAGTTCGTCGTCGGCGACTCCGTAGACGGAGGGTTCGGTGTAGAGCACATCAAAGATGATGGCGCGCGCGCCGCCGCGTCGGCAAAAGTCTATGATCGGGCCGTAGACCTGGCGGGGCCAGGGCCAGGACCAGCCATTGCTTGTTTTTCCCCAGTCGAGGCTGGCCTGATCGAGCAGGATTAGCTTGACCCTGGATGTCTCCGGTCCGGGACGGGCCAGCAGTTCCACGCGCCATGCCCACGTGGCGAGTTCCCAGCGATCCAATGCCCCGAAGGTCCAGAGGAATAGGCTCAACAATGCGGCTGCGAAGCCAATGGCTGTCCCCAGAAGGGTCTTTTGGGTCTTCTTGATGACCATTTCAGGCAACTCAGCCCCGGGTTGTCATCCGGCTCCGAGAGCGCGTTCGAAGCGCGCCTGGCGCGCCGCCGGAGGCGAGACCTTGCCGGGACTACCGACCAGGGACTGAACCCCGTTGATGCGTTCCTGCGAGTCGGGGTGCGTCTTGCCAAAACCGGCGCCGCCGGGTTTGGTCTGGCTCTTCATGACGGTGAGCATCTCCACCATGGCGTAGGGGTTGTACCCCGCGCGCCGGAGGATGGCAACGGCGGCCGCGTCGGCCTGCCGCTCCTGGTCACGCGAGTAGCCGCTGACTACGAGCGTATTCAGTACATCCCCCACCGACCCCTGGAAGATCTCGGTCAACTGGCTCAGGCTTTGGCCTCCGTATTGCTTGGCGCCCTCGGCAGCGATAATGGTGAAGGCCGCGGTCAGACGGCTGGTTTTGATTGCATGAAGCCCGTCCTGGTTTTGCACGTGGGCGATTTCATGGGCGAGCACCGCAGCCAGAGCATCTTCCGTCTTGCAGCAGCGCAGCATGCCGCGGGTCACCAGGATTAAACCGCCCGGAGCGGCGAAGGCATTGATTTCCATGGAATCGATCACCTGGAAATGATAGCCGCCAAAAGTCTGAGGTCGGTCGGATGCCTGCGCCAGGGTCTGGCCGACAACATTCACGTAACGATTGAGCTCTGCCTGGCTGTAGGGGGGATATTGATAGAGGAGCGATGCGGCCACCGCGCGACCAATATAATACTCCTGTTCCGGGGTGATCTCCGCCGTCGATTCGCCGACGGCTTTTGCGCTGCGGGAGAGGGAATCGGCCTGGCTTTGGGTGATCTTGCCGCTGGCCACCCCGACGGCGGTGGCCACATCCACCATGGGCTGCATGGTTTCGCAGGCGCTCAGCACCATTGCCGCAAAGAGGAGCAAACTGATCCATATCGATTTCATTTGCCACCTCCTGCAGCCGGTTTTAGATCACCGCCGGCCAGGAACACCATCATTTCCTGCGGGGCAATGGTGACGATTTCCATCTGATCTACGGCAGCGTAGTTCAAATTCTGGTGGCCTTTCCGATATTGGGCTTCGACCTCGGCATTGAACCCTTTGCCGGCCAGGGCCACTTCCTTGCCCGAGGCCTTCATCGGTGCATCCTTGCCGCCGGACCCGACGCTTATCGTTTTGGCCGTCAGGGCGGAGGTGTGGAGCCAACCCTGCTGACCCCTGGCGTTGACTTGCATCCAATCGCCCTGCTGCTGTTGGACATCCACCTGGTCCCCGTAGTTTACGGAACCGACCACCGCACCCAAAAATGAGGGGGTGGAGCGAAGCTGACCGTCACGCACCTGAACGCTCATCGTCCCCAATCCCGACCAGGTGGCGGACACAAGCAGCAAAACGACGCCCATGCTCAACAGTACCTTCCATCCAACCATCATCTGCCCCTTCCTTTTTTCCATGAAAATTCCTTCTAGAGTAAGGGAAATGAAGGCGAGGTCAGTCCCCGGCCTGCAGCCGCTTCTTGGCCTCCTCGATCAATTCCAGCAGGGTGGTCATCTTCTCTTTCGGGTTTTGATTGGCCCAGCGTGCCCGGTCTTCTTCCGACAGGATTGATTCGAGAAAGGCTTCCACCGGAAAGGTGCGCTGCCAGCACACGACGGTGCGCTGGCAGGGGATGGTGCCTGCTTCTCGACGGCAGTAAGCGAAGGTTACCTGCCCGCCGAGCTTCGGACAGCGGATTTCCAGGTGGTCGTACATGGCCGGCATACTCCCCAAGCAATTCAGAGGATGTCCAAAAACACTGAGTAATCGCCTTTGTCGTCATTCCCGCGAAACGGCACAGGCGTCAACTTGGGGATTCTCCATGTGGTGCTGAATGCTCACAGAACCGAAAAGACTCCCGAACGTCATTCCCGCATTTGCTTTAAGCGGGAATCCAAGGTCTTTCACAGTTTTCCTGGACCCCCGCCTGCGCGGGGGTGACGAATAGAAGGACGCTTTGCAAACTCTTAGGAAACCCTAAAGTGCCGTTAATCGCAGAAAGCGCTGAGGCCGCAAAGAGATCTCAAGTGGTTTCCATCTCTGCGGTGACAACTCTGAACTAACCCCATGACCCCGAGGGTCACAACAAACAATGAAATCCCCCTTTGAAAGGGGAGGGGATTTCATATAAACGCGGGGCTCAGGGCTTGGGAAAGTTGGCGATCGACCTCAAGGCCCGCTGGATTTCTTCCTCCGGCAGCTCATAAGGCGTGAGCGATCCCGAAAGAAAGGCGTCGTAGGCCGGCAGGTCGATCACGCCGTTGCCGCTCCAGTTGAAGAGGATGACTTTTTCCTTCCCTTCCTCCTTGGCCCGCATGGCTTCCTGGACCACCGCCGCAATCACGTGATTGGTTTCCGGTGCGGGAATGAAGCCCTCCGTTCGAGCCCAGTTGACTCCGGCCGTGAAGGTTTCAATCTGGTGGTAGGCTCTCGCTTCCACAAGCTGTTCTTTGACCAGATGGCTGACAATCGGTGCCATGCCATGGTACCTGAGGCCCCCCGCATGAATCGGCGCCGGGACGAAGTCATGGCCCAGGGTATGCATGGGCAGGAGCGGCGTCGTCATGGCCAGTATCGCCAAAATCGTAGGCGAAGGGCCCTCGGGTCAGGGTAGGACATGAACTGGGTTCGGCGGCTACAATGGAAACCTGTTTGCCATGGATCTTGTCGCGTACGAAGGGCAGGCTGATGCCGGCAAAATTGCTGCCGCCTCCGGCACACCCCATGACCACATCCGGGTAGAGTCCGATCTTTTCCATCTGCTTGTGTGCTTCCAAGCCGATGATGGTCTGATGGAGGAGCACGTGGTTGAGGACGCTCCCCAGCGAATAACGGGATTCGGGATTGCCGACCGCGTCTTCAATGGCTTCACTGATGGCAATGCCGAGGCTTCCCGGGCGAATCGGGAAATTCGGCCAGGACTCTTCTGCCGGCTCCGGTCACCTCGCTGGGGCTGGCGATGCATTCCGCACCCCAGGTCATCATCATCAGCCGCCGGTAAGGCTTTTGCTCGAAGCTCACGCGCACCATGAAAACCCGGCATTCCAGGCCAAACATCTGGCAGGCCATGCTCAGGGCGCTTCCCCACTGACCGGCGCCGGTTTCCGTCGACAGCCGCTTTATGCCGAAGACCTTGTTGTAGTAGGCCTGAGCAATCGCCGTGTTCGGCTTGTGAGAACCGGGTGGGCTGTTGCCTTCGTTCTTGTAGTAGATCTTTACCGGGGCATCGAGCAGTTTTTCGAAGGCTCTCGCCCTGCACAACGGCGTCGGCCGCCACAGGCAATACTTCTCCAGGACCGGTTCGGGGATGTCGATCCAGCGGTCGGGGGACACTTCCTGTTCGATGAGATTCATGGGGAAGACCGGCGCCAGGTCCTCCGGCGACAATCGGCTTCCCGGTTCCCGGGTGCAATGGCGGCTTCATGGGCGTGGGCAGGTCGGCCAGAATGTTGTACCATTGCCTCGGCATCTCGCTTTCGTCCAGAAAAACCTTAATCTGTTCCATCACGCCTCCTTTGCTGATGATTCAATAAAAAAAGACCATGGAGAAAACCCCATGGCCTCTTTTCCTCTAAGCGAGTCGAGCCATGGGAAGTCCCTCCTTACCCACGGCTCGCTTGATCTCTAGTGACGAGGATCCTCGGTGGGCAGGCTCAGTCAAGCCCGCCAGCACCAGAACTGGCATTTCAGTGCGATGTTGACAAACACTATTCGAATCCTCTTTTGAGCGTCAGATTCCAGCCGGCTTCGCCGGTTCCGAGGGCTGCAAAGCGACGGGAACCAGCACCAAACCTCGCATTTTGGCTACCTAAGCAGGTTGATAGCACAGCGGGAGTTTTCTTGTCAAGCGGGTGGTGAAGAAAGTTTGGTGAGCGCGCGCATCAATGTTCAACTCTTTCAATTTGCCCGGGTTTGCCGGTAGTACCATTGTAACTGACCGGGGCTGGTGTCCTGGTCCACGTTCTCCTCGGCCATGCGTTTCTTTCCTTCCGCGGGGGGCAGCACTTCCTTCAGCTTCCATTGCTCGTCAAGACGGCCGAAGGTCCAGTAGTCTTCGAAGGGGGTCACATAACGGTCCTCATGCTGGGTAAGGCCGCCTTTTCGAACGATCTTCTGGGCATGGGCACTGACTCGCACCGTGAACTCGTCCCGGGATCGCTCGGCGAAATTCCTGACCAGGACGATCTCCACTTTGCGCACGCATAGATTGCGATATTCGACCTTGATATCATCCAGCTGCCAGTGCCGGAGTTGGTCGCGGAGACTGTCGGCTGCGGCCGGAAAGAGATCTTCTGCCGGAGTCTGTCCGGGGTCCCCCGCCTCGCGAGCCAGGTAGACCCGGAGGAAGACCTGTCGTGCGCGTTCCTGCATCTGCTGCCGGTTCCAGAGCTTGTCCGTTTGGGCCAGGAAATTGAGCATCCGCTCGATGCGCGTGGCTTTTTCCTCCACCCCTTTTTCCAGCCACGGCCCGGCCTCGCCCTCCCTGCCGGCCGCCTCCCCATAGATTCCCTGAAGGTTCTGGTCGGTCAGCATCTCGACGAAATTTTCGTCCTTGAGATAGTCCGATTCGCCCGCCTGTTCGATTTCCCGCAGCAGCCAGCGGTTATCCAGTCGCTGAAAGGTCCAGAACTCCTGGAAGCGCGCAGAGGCTTTGTCGCCTCGGAGGAACTTCCCGGAAGAGTCCTCGACGTAATAATCCCGGGCGGAGGCGCTGATGAGGGCCGTAAATTCGCGCTGATTGGGTTTTTCCGTATAGCGCACATTGACCAGATCCAACCGGTCCACCTTGAGGTCCTCGATACGGTTGATCTCATGATTGCGCACCAATGCGCGGAGCTGCGCCGTGTGCTGAGCAAATAGCGAAGACATCACGAGCGGCTCCATGGGGCCGTAATCGCGCTTTTCCCAGCATTCCTGGAGCTTGCGGAAGGTGGACTCGACATCTTTCCGCAGGGTTTGCGGGGGCAACCGAGGGGTCCTGCCGGCTCAGAAACTGAAGGAGCTTCTCGGTCCGGTCGGCTTTTCGGGCCACCACCGAAGGACTGTACAGGAAGTCGAGGTTCTCGCTCTTGCTACGCCGTGCCCTTCTCTTCAAAATGACCAGGATCACCAGGACGGTCAGAATGATCAGGATCACAATCAGCCCCACCATGGGGTCATCCGACGACCTCCCGCCACCGCCGGAGCTGCTGGAGTGAGAGCCGCCGAAGCTTCCACCCTTGTTGTGGACCACGAAACTGGAAGCGATGAAGGTGTGAGGCTCGTCCACCTGAAGGTTGAAGACCAGCGATTCGCCTGATGCAGGGGAAATGTTGTATACCCTGTCCTTGACCAACCGTCCGCCCGTCCAGCGGAGGATGCGGTCTCCCGAATGGATTTGGCCGAGCGGCTGAAAGCCGGCCCCCGCTTTTCCCACCGGATGTTCGGGAGAGGCTTCCAGTGAGCCCCGCCGCGTATCAACCCTGAGCAGCGTATTGCGGGCCACCAGGAGGGCTTGCACCGTGGCAGGGACAGTGAGCCCCTGATCCGTCAGGGAGAGGATTACATCTCCGGGCCTCAGGGATTCAATGGACACCTCCCCATCCGGGGTGGCAATCGGTGTTCCCGAGGGAAAACAGCCTCCGCCTCCCCCACCGCCTTTGTTGTGAACCGCCACGTGGCCGACAAAAAAGGTATGCGGGTAATCCGTCTGCAGATTGTAAACCGGGGTCAGTCCAGGAATCGTCTCCATGGAAGCGATGTGCTGGGGAGCCAGGGAATGCCCATCCCAGGCTGATGATCGTGTCGCCCACGCGAAGGGCTTCCAGGGTCCTGAAGGTACCCTCGCCAATGTAGAACGGGTGGTCTGTGGTTACGCGCAGGGTTTCCCGGTCGGTTTTGAGGACCACGTATTCGGCGGCCTCGAGGCGCAGAACATTGCGAACCTGGGTCCGGACAATGCTCCCTTCAGGGGTGAAGGCCAGCAAATGGTCTCCCGGTCGGACGGTGCTTATGGGCGCTTCCCTGCCGTCGGCCAGCAAAATCAGATTGTCGGGCAGAAAACATCCCTTGTTGTGGACGGCAATGCCGCCTGGCAGGAACGTCCCGCCAGGGCTTACCAGAAGGTTATAAGCGGGTTTATCCGCCTCAATCCGGCGCACCGAGCGCACCGTTTCCGCCTGAAGCTCGCTTCCACGGGCTACAATAACCCGGTCGCCCGGCCGGATCATTCCGGCGATGCGGAATTCCCCCGGGCTCACCATCACGGGATGTTCCGGGGTGATGAGGAGGCTCGCCTCGCCGGCCGTAAGCTCCAGGAAGGCCTCGACCTCCAATTTGGTCATAGCCGCAACCCGCGCCGTTTGCAGAGCCTCCTTGTTCACTCCCCAGACCACGTCGCCCTCGTGGAGACTTTCAATGGCAATCGGTCCGTCGGGGGTCAAGACGAGAGTCCCCTCGCGCAGGCACCCGCCGCCGGCGCGGGCCCAGGCGAGGCTGGTTGGGAGGCCCACCGCCAGCGCGACCATGAGCCAGATCAGGCCCAGCGTTCTCAAGTTTCTGAAAAGGATCGCGGAGGTGCGAAGATGCGAGTGATGCAGTGACAGGGAGAGGGGGAGAGGGGGAGAGTTGCATTAGCGACTTCTCCACGGCTCGGAATGATTAAGCAAGTTCACCATTTTGCCTCTCCTATGATAGAAGCTTTTTGTTCAATTCAAATGATTCCACGCCCGTCCCCACGGCGAATTGATGCCCATTCCTCTCCCCGTCTCTGCGTCTCAGGGTCTCCCCCTCTCCCTCTCCCCGCATCTCCACCACCTATCAATGGACGATCTCGATCACGGTCTAATGGAGCGCTGCCAGGATGCCTCCCAGCACGGCCGCCGCAATCACGATGCTCACCCCGAGGATGGCCGCGCTTGCCAGCCTGCCGAAATACTCCGCCACGGCCTGGTTGCCCCGGACGATTTCTTTCTGTTCGTCGATGTTGGGTGTCAGTCGATCGAGGAGCCATGGGAGGATGAGCGACGAGACCATCACGAGAATCATCCCGATGATGGCGCCGACAACGGAAAAAACCAGAGACCAGCCGATATTCCTAATCGTTTCTTCCATGATTACCCCTTCAGCCCATTTGCACTTATACAGAAGTTCAGACGGTCAAGATCGAGGTCGCCGGCCGAGGAACCTCAGAACTTAACCTGCGGGACCGCCCGCTCTCCCGAGTCTTCCATCTGGAAGAACGGCTCCGCCTGGAAATTGAACATACCGGCAATGACATTGCTCGGAAACATCTCCACTCGATTCTTGTAGCGCATCGCCGCGTCGTTGTAGTACTGGCGCGAAAACCCGATCTTGTTTTCGGTGGCCGACAACTCTTCCTGCAGGGCGAGGAAATTCTGGTTGGCCTTGAGGTCGGGATAGGCCTCCGCCAGGGCGAAGAGGGACCGCAGGCTCTGGGTCAGGACGTTCTCCACTTTGGCGCGATCTTCCACGCTGCCGGTGAAACCGACCGCCTGCTGACGTGCCTTGACCACCGCGTCCAGGGTTCCGCGCTCATGGGCGGTGTAGCCTTTAACCGCTTCCAGAAGATTGGGAATCAGATCGTGACGGCGTTTGAGCTGCACATCGATGGAGCTCCAAGCATTCTTGACCTCGTTTCGAGCCCGGACCAGTCCATTGTATTGGGCAACAAGATAAAGTGCCAGCCCACCTAAAATGACCACCAACACCACAAGAGTAACCATGTTTCCTCCTTACCCCTTACTCAGCAACCGGGGTCGCTGTGTCTAAGAACGGATGAACTATTTTCCTGCCTCCGGACCCCCCTGGCGCGAACGGCTGCTAACCGACCTTGCACCCATTACCCCATGCGATTTAAGGGGGATGTTCTCCGGAAGTCAAGCCCAATTATGGCAGACCGTGCGCGTGTGGGGGCGCAGAGATCAAACGGATCGGGGGGGAATTAACTGCTGATTGGAGTTCCCTCCTTGACACGTAATCACCTTCCGGTTAGCCTCTAATTTCTAAAGATGCACCTCCTTCGCTAACAATAGATCCGAGCTCGAGAATTGAATATGGATTTAGCCGGAGCGGAGCCGGTTGCAGCAAGCCGGAAAACCCCTTCCCCTCTTCTCCAGATAAGAGACCTGCACACCCATTTCCAGACGCCGGTCGGCACGGCGAGGGCGGTGGATGGCGTGAGCCTGCATGTGGAGGCCGGCGAAGTGCTCGGGATTGTGGGCGAATCGGGGTGCGGAAAAAGCGTGCTGGCCCTGTCCGTGCTGCGGCTGCTTCCCATGCCGCCGGCCGTCTTCGCGGGAGGCGAAATCATCTTCCGGGGCCGCAATCTCCTGGACCTTCCCGAATGGGAAATCAGGACCATTCGCGGCAACGAAATCAGCATGATTTTCCAGGAACCCATGACCGCTTTGAACCCCGTTTTCACGGTCGGCAATCAACTGGCGGAAGCCTTCCGCATCCACCAGGGGGCGTCGCGTTCCGAAGCCCGGGGCAAGGCCGTCGAAATGCTGGAAACCGTGGGCGTGCCCATTCCCCGGAACCGGGTCAAGGAGTATCCCCACGAGCTTTCGGGGGGAATCCGGCAGCGGGTGATGATCGCCATGGCCCTGGCGTGCCGCCCGGGCCTGCTCATTGCCGACGAGCCCACCACCGCCCTCGATGTAACCATCCAGGCCCAGATTTTGGATCTGATGGAACACCTCCGCCAGGATTTGGGCACGGCGATCATCCTGATCACCCACGATCTGGGGGTTATTGCCGAGATATCCCACCGGGTGGTGGTCATCTATGCGGGCAAGATTATGGAACAGACGTCAACTCTGGAGCTCTTCGACCGTCCGCTCCACCCCTACACGCAAGGGCTCATGCAGGCGATTCCGAGCCCGGAAGCGACCCGGAAGACTCAGGAATTGTACGAGATTCGGGGAGTGGTCCCCAGTCTGTCCGCGCTTCCTTCGGGATGCCGGTTTCACCCCCGCTGTCCTTATGTTCAGGAGATCTGCAGAGAGAAGGAACCGGACCTGATGGAGATCATTGCAAGCCACTGGGCCGCGTGCTGGATGGCAGGGAATGTCTGAGATGCTTCAGGTCAGGAACCTGGTGAAATACTTTCCGGTACGTCGCGGGTTCTTCGGCCGGGAGCAGCACTACGTTCGCGCCGTGGACGGGATTTCGCTCTCCGTTGCCGCCAGGGAGACTCTGGGGCTCGTGGGCGAATCCGGGTGCGGGAAATCCACCGCAGGCCGGGCCATTCTCCGGCTGATCGAACCCACCTCCGGGGAGGTCTGGTTTCAGGGGCAGAACATTCTCGCTTTGGACCACGAGCAGATGCGGTCGCTGCGCAGCCGGATGCAAATCGTATTTCAGGACCCCTTCAGCTCCCTAAATCCCCGGCTGACGGTGGAACGCATCGTGGAGGAGCCACTCCTCGCCCATGAGCGGTGTTCCCGGCGCGACCGCCTCGAAAAGGTGGCGGAAGCCCTGCAGATGGTCGGGCTCCTTCCCGAACACCGGAAGCGCTTTCCCCACGAGTTCTCGGGAGGCCAACGGCAGCGCATCGGAATCGCCCGCGCCCTGGTGCTGAACCCGCAGCTCATCATTGCCGACGAGCCCGTGTCGGCTCTCGACGTTTCCGTGCAGGCCCAGGTGCTGAACCTGATTGTGCGGCTCCAGCGCCGCCTCAATCTCACCTATATCATCATTTCCCACGACCTCGGGGTGATCCGGTACGTCAGCCACCGGGTGGCCGTGATGTACCTGGGAAGAATCGTGGAACTTGCGCCCGCCGGCAGCCTTTATGCCCAGCCTCGCCACCCTTATGCCGAGGCCCTGCTGTCGGCGGTCCCCGTGCCCAACCCGAGGCGTTTGCGAGAACGGATCATCCTCAAAGGGGATGTGCCTTCGCCGGTGAATCCCCCGTCAGGCTGCCATTTCCATCCCCGCTGTCCCAAAAGGATCGACATTTGTGATAAAGATGTTCCTGTGACCCGGGAGGTGACGGCAGGGCATTTCGTAGCGTGTCATCTCTACGAAGAGGGGAGTGCTCGGTAAGACCTCAATAGCTGAAGGCCAACAACCCTGGATTCCCGCCTGCGCGGGAATGACGCATGCGTGCTCCGTCATTCCGCATGCTTCCAGCGGGAATCCAGAAGTTTCAGACGAGTTCCTTTGACCATGCTAATTGAAAAGATATGTGCTCGGCAATTGGTTGTTTAATTGACTATGGAAATGCCCCCGGCTGTTGTCGCCGGGATCGTTGGAAACCTTTAAAAAAATGGAGGTTGGTTATGAAGAGATGGATGTTCCCTTTGCTGGCTTTAACCCTTTTGACCGTTTTCTTTGCGGTTCCTGCTTTGGCGCGGGATGCGGACACCCTGGTGGTGGTCCAGGAAGCGGAACCGGTGGGACTGGATTTGATGCGCAGTTCCATCCAGACGACCATGAGTGTCTGCTACAATCTTCACGACACCCTTTTCAGCCCTCAGGAGGACGCTACGGTAAAGCCGGCGCTGGCCGAAAAGTGGGAGAAGGTGGATGATCTCACCTGGAAGATCACCCTGCGCAAGGACGCCACCTTTCACAACGGCGAACCGGTTAACGCCGCGGCCGTCAAGTTTTCCTTCGACCGGATCATGGATCCTGCCATCGACAGCCCCCACAAGGGGAAACTCACCCCCTTCAAGGACCTCAAGGTCATCGACGATTACACCTTCACCATCGCGACCGCTGAACCTTACGCCCCGGGGCTTTACATCCTTGGCTACTACCTGCCCATCGTTCCCCCGGGCTATGTGAAGCAGGTCGGAGATGCCGAGTACAACACCAAGCCGATCGGTTCCGGCCCTTACAAACTGGGGAAATGGGTCAAGGGCGAAGAGATCGTGCTCGAAGCTTATGACAAGTACTACGGCCCCAAGCCGGCTTATAAGAAGGTAGTGTTCAAGGCCGTCCCGGAGGAAGCGGCGCGCGTGGCGGCGCTCACGACCGGCGAAGCGGACGTGGTCGGCGCCATTCCGGTCAATCAGCGCAAGAAGATCACCGAGTCCGGCAAGGCTTATCTTACCCCACAGATGGGGGCCATGAACTACCTGGGACTCAACACCTACGAACCTCCCTTCAAGGATGTCCGGGTGCGTGAGGCCGTGAATCATGCCCTGAACCGTGAACTGATTAACAAGGCGCTCTTCGACGGCAAGGCGATCCTTTGCGCCGGCCCCATCAGCCCGCGCACCTTCGGCCATGACCCCAACCTCAAACCGTACGCCTACGATCCGGAAAAGGCCAAGAAGCTTCTGGCGGAAGCCGGCTACGAAAAGGGATTCGAAGCCAAGTTGACTTACGGGACTTACATGTCTCAGATCCAGGAGCAGGCCGAGGCCATTGCGGCGGACCTCGCCAAGGTCGGCATCAAGGTGACGCTCGAACCGCTGGAGCGAGCGGTCATGTGGGAAAACTACAAGGGCAAGAAGCTCCAGATGTTCATCTACTGGTGGGATGATGCCCCGGAACCCGACCGCTATGTCTATTCGCTCTTCAATTCCAAGAGCCGCGACTATTATTACAAGAACCCCAAGGTCGATGAACTGCTCGACAAGGGCAGGACCGTCCTCGACCGGGAACAGCGGGCTAAGGTGTACGAAGAGGTCGACCGGATCCTCTACGCTGACGCTCCCTGGCTGTACCTCTACGTGGTTCCCGAGGTCTTCGGAGTGGCCAATAACGTCGATTACCAGGGCCGCCGCGACGGCTTCCTGATGATGGCTTACGCCAAGCCCAAGGCCAAGTAAGTCCAGCTCATGCTGCGCTATCTACTGAAAAGACTGTGGCACACGGTCTACGTCGTCATCGGGATCTCCGCGATCAGTTTCTTCTTCATCCATCTCTCCGGAGACCCGGTGATGCTCATGCTGCCGGCCGATGCTTCCATGCAGGAAGTCGAACAGCTGCGCCAGAAGCTCGGCTTCAATGATCCTCTGTACGTCCAGTACGGACGGTTTGTCTCCAAAGCCGTGCGGGGCGATTTCGGAGAATCGCTCTACTACCACGTCCCGGCCATGGAGCTCATTGTGGAAAGGCTTCCGGCGAGCCTGGAGCTTTCGTTTGCGGCGATGCTGCTGGCCCTTCTGGTGGCCGTTCCCATCGGGATCATCTCGGCGATCCACCGTGGTTCCGCCCTTGACATGGGAAGTATGCTGGCGGCGCTCTTCGGCCTTTCCATGCCCCATTTCTGGCTGGGAATCATGTTCATTATGATCTTTTCGGTGAAGCTGGGCTGGCTTCCCACCTCAGGCAGAGGGACTCCGGCCCAGCTCATTATGCCCTCTGTGGCCCTCGCCCTGGGGCTTATGGCCATGTTTGCGCGCCTCACCCGCTCGGTCATGCTCGAAGTCCTCAGCCTGGACTACATCCGGACCGCCCGGGCCAAGGGCCTGCGCGAGTTTTTCGTGATCGGCAAGCATGCCCTGAAGAATGCCCTGATTCCCCTGGTTACCGTGGCCGGTATGCAGTTTGGCCTGCTCATCGGGGGCACGGTGATCATCGAGACCGTTTTCGCCTGGCCCGGGGTCGGGCGGTTGGTCGTTCAGGCCATCTTCAACCGGGATTATCCCCTCGTGCAGTCTATCGTCCTGATCCTGGCGCTCATCTTTGTGGCCGTAAACCTTCTGGTGGATATTTTGTACATCTATCTCGATCCCCGCATCAGCTACCTGGAGGACAAATGAGAAGAGGCATTCACCGCAGAGACGCAGAGGCCACAGAGAAAACCGCAACTTCAAGCAAAAGCTTGAACTGCGTCTCGGCGGTGAGAGATTGAGCATGCCACCCGATGCGGCTTCCATCTATCGTTATTCACGGGAACGGTTCGGTCCTCGTCTGAGGCTGACGGCCGACACGATCCGGGAGGTGGCCCGGCGCCGCAGCGCCCTTTGGGGCGGAATAATGCTTTGCGTCATTTTTTTGACCAGTCTGCTCTTTCCCCTTTTCTACCATGTGGACCCGCTGGCCCAGGACCTCCTGGCCCGTTTCGTCCCGCCCGCATGGCTGGATGGCGGCAGCATGTCTCATCCGCTGGGGACCGACAACCTGGGGCGGGACGTGCTGGCGCGGATCCTCTACGGAAGCAGGATTTCTCTGCTCGTCGGATTCAGCGCCGTGCTGCTCGGCGAACTGGTCGGGATAGTCCTGGGGCTTCTCTCCGGCTACTACGGGGGAAAACTGGACAGCCTCATCATGCGGACCGCCGATATCTTCATGGCCTATCCCTTTATGCTGCTTACCATCTCGGTCATTGCGGTCCTCGGAAATTCCATGTTCAACCTCATTCTCGTGCTCGGCATTTCCGACTGGACGATCTATGCGCGCACCATTCGCGGCAGTGTGCTTTCGCTCAAGGAAAAGGAATTCGTCGAAGCCGCCCGCGCTGCAGGGACCAGAAACCTGTCCATCATCACCCGGCACATTCTTCCCAATGTGATTTCACCCCTCCTGGTTTTGGGAACCCTGAGGGTGGCCAACATCATCATCTGGGAGAGCGGACTTTCCTTCCTCGGGATGGGTGTGCCGCCTCCTGCGCCCAGTTGGGGCCGCATGCTGGCGGACGGCCGCATGTACATAGGCGACGCCTGGTGGCTGGTGACTTTGCCGGGACTGGCCATCATGTGCACGATACTGAGCATCAATCTACTGGGAGACGGCCTGCGTGACGCCCTCGATCCCAGGCTGCGGAACGTCGGCAACTGACTCTTTTCATCCACGAAGTCACACGAAGGTGCACGAAGTATTCGAGATCCCCCTTTTTAGAGGTTTCATGCTTGTCCATTCGTGGATGGTTAGTGGTTTTTCTTCGTGTGACTTCGTGGATGAAAAAAGACTTTTTATTTCTTCGTGGAAGGAGAAGGCTGGTGAGATGAAAAAGGTGCTGGTGTTTGGTGTGGGACTGCAGGGAAAGGCCGTGATTCACGATCTGAACCGAAGTCCTCTGATCGGCCGAATTGTGGCGGCAGACCGGGACGTGGAGGCAGCCGGGGAATTCGCCCGAAGGAACGGCCTCAATAAGGTGCACTTCACGGCCGTGGATGCCTCCAGCACCTCGGAGTTGCAGAGAACCATCAGGGAATCCGGGGCCGACGTGGTGATCTGCATGCTGCCGCCAACTTTCAATTACGCCGTTGCCCGAGCGGCCCTCGATGAGGGAGTGCCTTTCGTGTGCAGCAGCTATACGGGAAGCCTGTCGGAACTGGATCGGGAGGCAACGGAAAAGCGGGTGACCATCCTTCCGGAGATGGGCATGGACCCCGGAATTGACCTCCTCCTGGGACAGATCGCCGTTGGCGAACTCGACGAGGTGCACGGGCTCTACTCCTATGGCGCCGGGCTTCCGGAGCCGAGCGCGGCGGACAACCCGATCCGGTACAAAATCACCTGGACTTTTGAGGGCGTCCTGGTCGCTTACCAGAGGCCCGGCCGGTTGCTCGAGGACGGGGTCGAAATAGTCGTTCCCGGCACTCAAATGTTTCACGAAGCTTACATTCATCGGGCTGCTTTTCCCGAGGTGGGAGAACTCGAAGCCTATCCCAACGGCGACGCCATCCGCTACCTCGATATCTTTGGTCTGGGCAGGACCGTGAAAACCATGGGACGCTTCGGGATGCGCTATCCGGGTCACTGCCGGTTCTGGCAGACCCTTGCGGATCTCGGGTTCCTCGACGATACTCCTCTCTCGGTGCAGGGAGCGAATCTTTCCCCTCGGCAGTTCCTGGTGCATCATCTGACGCCGCGCCTCCAGTTCGGGCCGCAGGAACGGGATATCGTGATCGTTCGCATCCACGCCTGGGGTCTCAAGGATGGGAAGAAGTTGAGCGTCGTTTACGACCTCACGGATTACCGGGATTTGGAAACCGGCCTCTTTGCCATGAACCGCACCGTTGGCTACACAGCCAGCATCGCCGCGCAGCTGATTCTTTCCGGCGTCATCACCAAACCGGGGGTCCTCTCCCCGGCGCGGGACGTGCCTGCCGGCAAGGTGCTGGAGGAACTCCAGGCAAGAGGAATGCACGTTGAGCGGCGGGTAGAATTCACCTGAGGTCAGGGAATCACGGCGCTGACTTTGTCCAGCGCCTTGCCCGGCGGCGTTCCGCGCGCCGGAACAAGGCAGTCGACCCGATGGCCCTCGGTTGCATGCTCCTTCGGCGCCGCAAGCTTCGTTCCACGGGTCAGTGTCGCGATTCGGTAATCTGACGCATCCGGTACTTGATGCTCTTAGTTTTAAAAGGATACCATTTTGAGTAAAATCAAGCGAATTCAGGCACTCGTTCCTAATGGCTTGTACTATCTTACCGAGCACCCCTATGATGAAGCAAGCGCGGATGATTTGGACATCTACGATGTTGAGCAAGGCATTCTGACCGGCAAGATGCGGATCGAGAGGTCTGTATGCCGGTGTATTCGTTTGAGCCTCAGGAATCGGCCGCCAACAGCACCGAACTACGCGCTCAAGCCAACCACCAAGCGGATGAGCGTTTTCGCGGGTCCCAAAGAGTCGTCGTGGCGGTTGGTAGCGGCTTAGGTCCACGTGACTTGCCGAGGAAAATGATTAATGAGCATTGAATTTGCGCGCGATTTCCTTTTTTGGAGCTTCGTAGTCAACTATGGTGTATTGCTCGGGTGGTTTTTGGCATTTGTGATTGGGCACGACTGGATGCTGCGGCTCCACGGTCGGTGGTTTCGCTTGTCGGAGGAGCATTTCGACAGCATCCATTACGCAGGCATGGCGCTCTACAAGGTCGGCGTTCTTCTGTTCAATGTCGCGCCGTATGTCGCCCTGCGTATCCTGATGAGCCATGGCAGCCAATAAACTGGACGGCGGGACGACGTGTGTTGCTAAACTTCAGACTCCTTCGCCCGCTTCCGGTTATCGCCGATGTTGGGTCTGAAAGACATGACAAGCAGATGCGAATGGTGCGGCACTGATCCGCTGTATGTAGCGTATCACGACCATGAATGGGGCATACCCGTGCATGACGATCGTCGCCTCTTCGAGTTTTTGATTCTGGAGGGCGCGCAAGCAGGCTTGAGCTGGCTAACAATCCTCAAGAAACGAGAGAACTATCGCAAGGCCTTCGACGGCTTTGATCCGCATAAGATCGCCACTTATTCGGCGAAAGATGTTCAGCGCCTTCTTGCAGACCCCGGCATTGTGCGCAATCGCCTGAAGATTGAATCTGCGATCAGAAATGCGCGAGGAGTACTGGAGATCATGGATGAGTTCGGTTCTTTCGATGCCTTCATCTGGCGTTATGTCGGTTATCAGCCCAAGCAGAATGCGTGGCGATCATTAGCCGAACTGCCTGCCAGTACCGAACTGTCCGACACGATAAGCAAAGACCTGAAGAAGCGGGGCTTCAACTTCGTTGGGTCGACTATTTGCTATGCCTTCATGCAGGCAGTCGGCATGGTAAATGATCACGTCGTTGGTTGCTTCCGCTTTGATGAACTCAAAAAGGCGGCCCAACAAGACAAATCCAGCATACACGGTAATCCGTGCCGCTAATTTGCGTGTTGGTTCCTGAGTATGGATCGCGATTTAATGAGGCGGCTGGCCTTTTCTCCGTTGAAATCCAGTATATTTACACGTATAGTACACGTACAGGAAGGATGCAATGCAGAAAAAACTGACCATAACCGTCGATGAAGAGGTCTATGAGGGCCTCCACAAAACCATAGGCCCCCGCAAGATAAGCAAATTCATCCAGGAATTAGTCCGTCCGCACGTGGTGCGCCCCGACCTCGAAACGGCCTACGCCGAAATGGCGAAAGATAAGAGGCGGGAGAAGGAAGCCTTGGAGTGGGCTGAAACTACCTTCAAGGACGTGGCCCATGAAACGGCGTGAGGTCTGGTGGGTCAATTTCGATCCCTCTATCGGCGGGGAGATCAAAAAGAAGCGCCCTGCTGTCATCGTCAGCAATGACCCATCGAACAGATTCCTGAATCGAGTTCAGGTTGTTCCTCTCACCAGCAAGACAGACCGTCTCTATCCCAGCGAGGCACTGGTGCTTTTTGAAGGCAAAGACAGCAAGGCCATGGCGGATCAACTGACGACCGTCAGCAAAGCACGTCTCTTTAAACGTGCCGGCATGCTTTCTGCTGAAGATATGCACAAGGTGGAGGAGGCCGTCAGGATACAACTGGATATTCGTTAAAAAGCGGGCCAACAAGACAATCCAGCCGACCCCCTGAAGTGCGCGTTTGTGAGAGCATATTGTTCCATCGCAATTCCCCATCCTGCATGAGGGGGGCGGGAGGTTTTCATGGGAACGGTTAAGGAGGATAAACCCTCATGTGGGTGACCGAGGCTCTTGCCGATTGGATTGCCGGCCTGCGCCCTGAAGACGTCACGCCGGCCGCCCTGGAGATGGCCAAACGATGCATCCTGGATCTGACGGGGGCGGCGGCGGCGGGGTTCGAAACGGCTGCCGCATGTGCGGTGAGGAATACCGTGTCTAGGGTCTTTGCCGGGGGATCTGCTGCCCTTTGGTTTTCCGGCTTGCGTCTGGGGGGAGCGGCGGCGGCCATGATCAACAGCGCCGCGGCCAGCGCGCTCGATCTCGATGACGGCCACCGAGCCGCCGGCGGCCACCCGGGTGCTTCCATCATCCCTGCAGCCGTGGCTGTTGCCGAGGAAGTCGGGGCAAGCGCCGAAGAACTGCTGACGGCAATCGTAATCGGGTATGAAGTGGGAATCAGGGTCGCCGCCGCACGGGATTTCAGCTCTCTCGACACCCTCTCCAGCGGCCGCTGGTGTGCTTATGGAGCGTCTGCTGCCGGGGGGTTCCTGCGCAAGCTGCCGCCACGGAAGCTGGCGGAGGCCCTGGCCATTGCCGGGGTTCAGGCTCCGGGCTTGTCCGCTTCCGGGTACAGCGCACTCATGGGAAACCACGTGAAGGAGGGCATCCCCTGGTCGACCTTGACCGGGCTCGTTGCCCTGGATCTCGCCGATGAGGGTTTCACCGGCCCGACGGACATCCTCGATCATCCGTCCTATTATGATCGGGAAAAGATCCTTGCCGGTCTGGACGCCGGCTATGCCATCGAGCAGGTGTACTTCAAACCCTATTCCTGCTGTCGCTGGGCCCACAGTGCCATCGACGCCCTCCTGGGGCTTATGGCCGACCACAGCCTGAGCCCGGCGGAAATTGCCGGGATCGAGGTTCATACTTTCAGCCGTGCCTTGCGGTTGAACAATTATGCCAACCCCGCTTCCCTGGAGGCCGCCCAGTACAGCGTCCCTTTTGCTCTGGCGGCAGCGGCGCTGCGCGGCAAGAGGGCGCTCCTGCCCCTGTCGGCGGAATGCCTCGGACAGTCTGATCTCATCGATTTTGCGCAGAAAGTGGAGCTCCAGGTAGACCCGGAGCTGGACCTTGCCTTTCCGGCGAAGGCTGCGGCAAGGGTGGTCCTCAGGACCGGTCGAGGAGATTATGAAAGGTTGGTCATGAACGCCCTGGGAGACCCCGCCAACCCTCTTGACCTGCGCGCTCTCGAGACCAAGTTTCGCACCCTCACCAGCGGATTCATGTCATCTGAGCAGCAAGAAGAGATGATAAAGGCCATTGTGCAGATGGAAGAAAAGGGGTGCGAATCGTTCTTGAGCCTGCTGAAAAAGTGAGGGGCAGGGGCTGTTAAAACCCTCAGCCCACGTGTTCCGCAAGATAACGATAGGGCTCGGTAAGTTTTCCTCGATGCAGTATTACCGCCCTTTTGATGGGGTCGGGAAGACTCCAGTCGCTTAAGCTCATGCCGGGGTCGGCCGCGGCAATCGCCGGGAGGAAGGGCATAAGGGCGTCGCCGAAGGCCGCAGAAGCTTCCACCGGGAATTCCGTTGGAAGAATGTCCACTGCCATGACGACCGGTCCCCTCAGATTATCCACTCCATCCTCAAGGGTGTCATTGGTCGGGTCGTACACATAACACGGTTCATCCGGCAGGGTGGACTTGCGGGTTATGGCGATGGAGCCTTCGAGATCGCAGGTGATATCCCCGATGACGCGAAGCGCCGGGCGCACTTGACCTGCGTATAGCTCCTTCACGTCACGAGCACTCACCAGAACGGGATAGCGCTCATCCCAATAGACGCCGTTGATCAGCACCGTAAGGTAGGGGAGATAGCGAGAGAAGGCGGCCCGGTAAGCTTCCGGATGCTGCCGGTAGTGTTCCAGGGAAAAAGGTGATGAACCGCCAGCGGCCAGGACCGTGTCTTTCTCCTCAAACACCACCCGGTAAAGCGTCTTGTTGGACGGAGCATGGCGATCGAGAGAAAACAGCATCTCCGGGCTCAGTTCGGCAACGGGCAGGCAGTCCAGAATTTCCTGTGCCCCTCGGGAGACGTTGCCGTAGCCCAGAAAGCCGACAACAAGGGGCGAGAGTGAAACCGGCAGCCCATCCCGGCTGATTTCGGCGCCGATGCTTTGAAGATGCATCCGGGCTTCTTCCAGGTCACGGTACTGGTAGGGCTGTTTGACTCCGGCGAAGGGATTTTTCGCGTTTTCCATTCCCTCGGCCGCCAGGCGTTTGCCGAGCGCGTGCAGGGATTCGATCATCCCGGCAAGGCCTGCGTGCCTGCCGAAGAGGACGAGTCGATTTCCTTCGTCGTCCAGGATCTTTTCATATTCGATGAGCTGACACCCCGTTTCCATCATCCGCTTGAGCAAGGGCATGTTGTAGGGCTGGCCCTTGATGGTGTGGGAAAAGAAAAGGTAGGTCCTGCCTCGCTGGAGGAAGTCCAAGGGGATCTCCTTCACCCCCACAATCACGCTGCAGGAAGAAAGGTCCTCCTGGATTTTTGCCCCTGCCTCGCGGTAGGCTTCATCCGGAAATACCCGCAGCGCAGACGGCTGGACATAGATCTTCAGACCGTAATCGCGAATCAGCCGGGCAACGTGCGTGGGGGTGAGGGGCGCCCGCCGCTCCCACCGGTACTTGTCTTCCCGGCGGATGCCGATCGTGTTAACCATCGAATCGTCCTTCCCTCTGAGGTTTCAGGATGGCCGTACGGCCGTACGAACCGGCCGGCTCATTCCAGCAGACGCTGGACGTATTTTTGATATTTTTGATACACCTCGTTTGCGAGTTCCGCCATAGCGTATTCCAGTGCTTCGGGCTTAGGCAGAGACAGCGGAGCTGGGACCTGAAGGTCCTCGAAACGGATCGTTCCGATGAAAAGCGTTTGATCGACGGAAGCCAACTCCTCGGCGGTGAAATTCTCACCCAGGAAATGTTTGCGCTCCAGGGTGCATGTATCGAGACCCTTGAGGAAGGCCAACATGCCCAGCACGTCGAAATTCTGTTGAAAATGCTTGATGTTGCTGTTCACTGCCCGGCATTGTCCGCTCAGTTCTTCATAAGCGTCCCGGTACCTTTCCATGCGCCGGTATAAGCGGTGGTAGGCCTCGCTTACCAGCTTTCTGAATTTTCCCCTGTCCGTGAGCGCCCGCACCCGAATGAAGCGAACCCCTCGCGAAAAGTTGTCCTGGGAGCAATCATTCCAATAGGAGGGCTGAGGAATGTTGAGCAAAGCATAGAGCTTTCTTACCATCTCCGGATGAATCATCAAATGAACCAGCCGGTTGAGGCGCCTCCCGGTTTTCTGAGCCTGGATCCGGGTCGCATCGGCTATCTGCGCCGAGGTCTTCCGTCTGCAGCCCGATGAGACGCCGCTCCGTCAAGTAGTTCTGAATGACGTCTTCTCTAATCTGACGGGTCAGGCTGGAGATCAGATCTTCATCCATTGACCAAACCTTATGACCAAAGCAAGTTCGGGATTCAGTTCACCTCAGGGTGTGTCGACAACTAAAAGTGATCGACCTACTCTTGAGCAGTGCTTCAGCTTCTCTGCAGCAGAAAACTCTGCGGGTTCAGGAAGACCTCCGGGTGCTCCGGGTGGTACTGCCCGTTACGTTTCAAAACCCTTACCTCTATTGCTTTTGGAGTGGCCTCGAGCAAAAGAATTGCATGGAAAAGGTCGTCCGTTTCATGGCATGGGTAGGGGATGCCTTTTTCATTGGCGATGGCAATATGGCGATGCGTCCTTATGGACATCCACATGGCAACCTGGTGTCTTTGTGCAAAATCCTGCAGTTCCGTAACCGTGGCACGAGACTCCCGGTCAAGATCCAAACCATCCAGTACGACCAGGGCCGGATGGAAGCCGGTCTGCTCTTTCAGGTTTTGAAGGC
This sequence comes from uncultured delta proteobacterium, assembly GCA_963783775.1. Classification (GTDB taxonomy): domain Bacteria; phylum Desulfobacterota; class Syntrophobacteria; order Syntrophobacterales; family Syntrophobacteraceae; genus JADGQM01. The sequence continues at coordinate 56,791 of CAWAOR010000007.1, forward strand.
TTTGTTCCAGTTTTGGCACGCTGAATGTCCGATGCAGATAAGCGAGAATGAAGCGATTCGATTCGATGTGCCGCTGCTGCGTGGTGAATCTCATCTCTCGCGGGGGAAGGCTCCTGATCAATTCCCGATACCAAATCTTGACTTTTTCCGCGGTTCCATCGATGCACACATGAAGCACAGGTTGGCTCTGAAAGAGGTGTTCCAGAGCGATGTGAGTCAGACACGCCGTCTTCCCGACGCCCGCCCGCGCCATCAGAGCGCCGAGTTCACCCGGTCCCAGAGGATTGCCAAGGGTTCTTTTGACGAGTTCTATGGCTTCCTGACCTTCGGGCTGATCAATATTCATCAAGTATCTCCTTATTAAAATCTGCTCTTCTACCTGTTCTTCTGCGAAAGCTCTTCTTCCTTGTACCTCTTGATGATCTCTTCGGCAATGCTTCTCGGCACGGGATTGTACTGGGCGAATTCCATCGTGAATTCAGCCTTCCCCTGCGAGGATGAGCGCAACACGGTGGCATACCCGAACATTTCCGACAAGGGAACTTCCGCTTCTACGGTGGAGAAAGCGCGGTCTTCAGAGGTGCTGATAATGATGCCGCGCCGCTGGTTCAACGTCCCGAGCACGGTCCCCTGAAATTCGGAAGGCGTTTCCACGACCACTTTCATCACCGGTTCAAGGATGCTCGGACCGGCTTTAGAATAGGCCTCGCGAAAGGCCCCGATGGCTGCCTGCTGAAAGGCGAGGTCCGAAGAATCGACGGTATGGGCGGCGCCGTCATTGATGGTCACCTGGACTCCGACAATCGGAAAAGCGGCCAGCGAACCCTTCTTGAGACAAGCCCGGAATCCTTTGTCGCAGGAAGAGATGAATTCGGTGGGAATGGCGCCGCCGGTGATCTTGTTGATAAACTGGTAGTCGCCTTCCGGACTCGGTTCGAGGAAACCCGCCACTCGTCCGTATTGACCCGAGCCGCCCGTTTGCTTTTTGTGAGTGTAATTGAAATCGGCCCGTCGGGTAATGGTCTCCCGGTAGGCAACTCGGGGCATGCCCGTTTCCAGTTCCACCTGGTATTCTCGACGCATCCGTTCGACATAGACATCCAGGTGCAGCTCGCCCATGCCGCAGATGACCGTTTCCCCGGTTTCTTCCTCAAGGTAATTCCTGAAGGTCGGGTCTTCCCTGGCAAAGCGAGCCAGAGCCTTACTCACGCTCATTTCGGATTTCTTGTCCTTGGGTTTGATAGCCAGAGAAATGACCGGAGCCGGTACATACATGGAGGTCATCGCATAACGAACCTGCCCATCGGTAAAAGTATCGCCGGAGGTGCAGTCGATTCCGAAAAGGGCCACAATGCTTCCCGCCGCGGCACCATCGATCTCTTCCATTTCGTCGGCGTGCATCCGCACCAGGCGCCCCACCTTGGAGCGTTTTCCGGTGCGCACATTGACGATGGTATCGCCCTTATTCAGGGTGCCCTGGTAGATTCGAACATAGGTGAGCTGCCCATAGCGGCTGACCTCCAGTTTGAAGGCCAGCATGACCAGGGGAAGGTCCTGGGCGTTTTTCAGACTCACCTCGGCCTCGTCCCGATCAAGATCCAGCGCCGTGGTCCCCGCATCCAAAGGACTTGGCAGGTAGCGACAGACGGCGTCGAGGAGCAGCTGGACCCCTTTGTTCTTGTAGGCGGAGCCCAGGAAGACCGGGGTCAACTGGAAGGCAAGGGTGCCCCTGCGAATAGCGTCGTGGATGAGTTCCTCCGTAACCCGCTCCTCCAGAATGGCCTCGGTGAGCTCATCGGAGAAAAGGGAAACAGCATCCAACAGCTCTTCACGCGCTTCCTCCGCCTGGCTCATGAGCTCGGGAGGAATAACGTCCCCGATAATCTCTTCTCCATGTTCCCCTTCAAACCGAACCGCTTTCATGGTGATCAGATCAATGATCCCCTGGTGATTGGACTCCAGACCCAGCGGCAGTTGAAGGAACACGGCATTATGGTTCAGTTTTTCCCGGAGCTGGTGAACCACGTGCAGAGGATCTGCTCCCGTTCGATCACATTTGTTGATGAAGGCCACCCGCGGGACTCGGTAGCGCGTCATCTGTCGATCCACCGTGACGGACTGAGACTGAACCCCGCCCACCGCGCACAGGACCAGGACCGCTCCGTCGAGGACCCGCAGCGCCCTTTCCACTTCAATGGTGAAATCAACATGGCCGGGGGTATCGATAATGTTGATGGAATGCTCTTTCCATTGACAGTAGGTAGCAGCGGACTGAATGGTTATGCCCCGCTCCTTCTCCAGCTCCATGAAATCCATCTTGGCGCCCACCCCGTCTTTACCCTTCACGTCATGAATCGCATGGATCCGCTGCGTGTAATACAGAATTCGTTCCGTCAGAGTGGTTTTGCCTGAATCTATGTGAGCGCTGATACCGATGTTTCGAGTTGTAGTGAGATCGTTGATCATAATCTTCGCCTGAACTCTCCTTTCATGCTGCAATCGGCGGTCTTCTCATCCGCCGGTGAAACGGCCCGGACAAAAGACCTTGAACCCTATCCCGCCCTGCGTCAGTGAAAGCGAAACCGGTGTTCAGCCAAGGTTTGAAAACCAAACAAAAACGGGCACTCTGTTCGTGCCCGTCGGAGGAAACGGTTCATAACAGAAATGGACAGAGAAGGAAAGGGGGAATCGCCGTCTTACTTTGTGGATTTATCTTTTGGATTCTTTTCGGCTTTTGCCGGGAGAGCACTGGTTCCACCGCTGGATGATTTCGATGAGGTCTTCTGGATTCCTGTTGTTTTCTTCTGATGAGTCGAGTCCGCTTTGGCCTTCGAATCTTTAACCGGCTTCATGTTTGCCTGCAGAGTGTTCGACGCGGCCTGGGTTTGTTTGGTGTTCATGGAAGCGTTCATGACGGCAACGGAGCAGGAGTTTTTCTCCGCAGTCTCCGGACCAAAGAGCTTTATTTTTTGACCGGGTTGGAGCGCACTGTTTTTCTTCAAACCATTGAGCTGGCACAACGCATTGAGATCGATCCCTTGCTGTTTTGCAATCTTTGACAGGGTATCATGTCTTTCTGCGGTATAAACCGCGGGAACGTAGCCCCTGGCGGCTTTGGAATCGGCACTGGAGACAATATTCACCGCCTTGGCCGGGCTTAGCCGCGATCTATCGGCATGGCCGGAAAGTGATGTGGCGCCTACCAGCTTGATCCTCTGCCCCGGTTTAACCCCTGACCGGGGTTGGAGACCATTGAGAGCACACAAAGTCCCGATGTCTATCCCGGCGCGCCTGGCGACTTTTTCCAGAGTATCCCCCCGATGAGCCGTATAAGTATAAGAAGAGGCCCAGGCGGGTCGCCCCGCTGCATAGGAATATTTGAAGGTGGTCGGTACATCCTGCATAGAGCCGGAAGAAGGAGCACTTGCCAGATGAATACCCGGCGAATCGGGTATCGAGTCAGGTTGAAGAGATCTTGCCAGATGGACCGGTTCGAGTTCAAAACCGCGTTTGTAAAAGACGAGGCAGGCGCCGGGGGTCAACACGTCATTCAAGTGCATCTGGTTCCAGCGGCACAAGTCTTTCTGATTTACCCCAAAGCTTTGAGCCAGTGCTTCCAGACTGTTCTCGGACCCCTTCACATAATAGTTCACTTTCATGGGAAGGTATGCCTGCTGAGCCATTTCGACGACTGTTCGCTGCTGCTCGTCTTCCTCGCTCACGCGTGCAGCCATGGTCGACCACGGGGTGTAAAAGCGCACGTGAATGTGGTCATAGTGACCTCGAACGTGCTGGATCATAGAATTCCGCGAATTGCCGAACAGCGTCTCCAAATACGTGGGGTCGCCGCCTCTGCTGAGTGCATAGTCATGCAGGAGCCTCTGGATCCTTCGGTCGACGAAAAGATACTGTACATGCTGGGAACGAAGCATGCTTTCAACGAAGCACCAGGTTTTTGCAACATCAAGGTTTTCTTCGTTCATCGGAACAAACGTGTCGAGAGCCCGGTTGTCCTTGGCGTACATCCCCAAGTCCGCGTCCCGGCCATTTTGATGGGAACGGTGCATGTTAATGCCGCCGCCGCCTTGGCGCGAAAAATCACCGATAAAGAGATCGCAGGTGTCGGGGTATTGGGTTCGCACGGCTTCAATGGCGTCGAGCACGGTCCCGATCGCCTCGGGGGTCGCATAGGAGCGCTCCGGATCACGCAGATAATAGCCTTGAAACTGGGTGGGAAAGGCGATGCCGTTTTGGAGACGGCCGTGGTAGGGTCGACCGACGGAGGCTGTGAAGGTGAAGGCGGTAGCTGCAAGAAGCGATATCGAAAGCAAAAAAACAACGGAGCAGATGAACGGCAACTTCAGCGTAATGCGGGAGTTGAAACGCCCCATAGCTTAACCTCTTCTATTTATTATCAAACGGCTCGGTCTCACCATCAATGGTGAATCAAGTGTTCGTGGGATAGTGTTCACTAGCGCAAAAGAGAATTGCTGTCAAACTATTTTTCAGGCAACTTCGCTTCGATATTGTAGGTATGAATTTAATTATTTGAAAATACTAGTTAAATATGCTTTGATAGGAATGCGAATCAGATTGGTATGCAAATACCGTGCATCATGAATCAGATATCATTGGATGGATCTCTTAACTGTCTGATTATATAATAGATAAAATATTGAAAGATACGTTTGTCAGCTAATATCAGTGGATATAAAGCACAGAGAATTCACGATTTCTGATTGGGGTTTTCCTGGAACCAGCCGTAAGGATCCCCGCAGAAGACAAGATCACCCTTCGCGTTAACCACGACAGGGAGGTATTCAATGATTATCGGGACCGGTTCACGAAGTCTCAGGAAGGTCTCGCGGTTGGTGGCGAGATAGGAATCGGTGCGTGCCGCCGCGGGGTTCTGTTCGGCTGTCAGGAGTTCCCTGGCTAATTCATGGGCTTTTTCCACGCGAATGCAGCCGTGGGAAAAATCGCGGCGTGTCCTCTGGAAAAGGTGTTTGTTCGGGGTGTCATGCATATAGACGGCATAAGCATTGGGAAAATCGAACCTAATCCTTCCCAGAGCGTTGTTCGGACCGGGGAGTTGAATTAAGCGAGGTTCCCCCCAGGGATAGGTGGAGGAGGTCATAAAGGTATAGCCATTGCGCGCTAAATAAGAAGGGTCGGCGGCGATGGCATCATTCAACTCGAGACGAATGCGGTCGCTGACATACCATCGGGGATTGATGACCACCTGCTCAATAGTGCTATTCAGAGTGGGCGTCTGATTTTCTCCCACCGAACGACCGTTGAGTTTGATCTTCTTTCCGCTTGCTTTGCCGACGATTACCCGGTGAATCGCTTCGATCTTCCCGTCGTTATGATATTCGAGCGTGAACTGGGGAATGTTCACCCAAACGAATCTTTGGTAGCGACGCGTGGGACTCTGGCGATGGAGCTTCAAGGCCTGAGCAATCATATCCGCCTTGTCCTGAAAGCTGACATTCAGCCATTCTCGCGTTTGCTGCCCAACTTTGCCGTCGATGTCCAGATTGTGGAAGAGCTGAAACTGCTGCACCGCTTCTTTGGTGGTTTCATCGAAGTGGCCGGTTATCTTCCCATGATAAAAGTCTTCCTCTTGGAGCCTTTTTTGAAGGTCCCGGATGCTGTTCCCGGCATCACCCGGGGCCAGTTTTTGGGCTTGGATCAACCGCGACTGCGGGACCAACGACGCCAATTTGCGGTATTTGTGCCAGGCCTGGACCAGCGAACCATAGGGTGGCGAAGGAGGCTCCAGTTCTTTAAGGAATCGAGCCATGGGGATTTGCCCCAAAAGGGCAGAGACTTGTATATCTTTGGAGAAAGGGTTCATGGTCTCGGCAAACTGGATGAGATTGTGCGCCAAGCGAACATCGATCGCGCTGCTTGCCCGAAAAAGGTCGCGATATGCTTTTTCCTTCTCTCTCGCTTGGTTGGGATCCGATGTTGAGGGACGGGATGGATCCGCGACGTGTTGACTTCCGGTAGCGGGGCCGTGCCGGGGGGGCTTGGGCAGTGAATCCGATTCGAGAGAATCCGCGAGCGAGTCTCGATATCCGGGATCAAGAGCTTGAAGGGAAAGACGCAAGTGCTCCAGATTCTCAATTTCGCGCTTCAAGTCGACCAGTTTGTAAGGTTGCGGATCGATGGCCTCGTCTTGGACCGTTCCAAGGCGATCCAACAATAGGTGGGCGTTCCTGTCGACCTCGAAACGCGCCGTAATAAAGAGGGGTCTCCAGTCGTTTTCCTCGTAAGCCTGCAGGAGCACCGCATGCTTGGAATCCTGGAGCCAATCCAAGGGTAGGGATTCCCACACATAAGTGTGCCATTGCTGCGAGGACGCTCTTGATGAATCACCTTCACCGGGGGTAGTCGAAATCACGTCCCGATGCGGACGGTTAACGTCCTGGATCGCCGCCAGGGACTGCCCCTGGCTCGATCCCCAGCCGGCAAAAAGCGCAGGGAAAACCAACAGTATGACCAACCAGCGAGCTCTTTTACTCTTCATGATTCCACATAAACGTTAGATGGTTCCAGGTTGTTACCCAACATTGCAGCTATCTTCTTTTTCTCCGATGCCTCGGCGTTTACTTTGTCATAGAGAAGAATCTGCTCCTGAATGCTCAGCTTTTTGCAGGGCGCAAAGCCTCCCCGGTTACGCTCGCTGCGGCAACTAAGGCAGCGAGTCTCAGCGCAGGACTGGCAAAAGCTACAGTCCGGGCAAGGATGCTTTTTCCCTTGCCTTTTTCCGCAACCTTCCGGTTCAAAGACTTGATCCATTCCGCCAAGGCGCCGGAAGCTGCAGTCTTCAAGAATTCTTTTGGTCTCCATATATAACAATCCTTTATACCGTAAATGATTATAAGACACAAGATATGGATGACAAGGCAGAGCCGATCACTTTAAAAAGGTTTCCAATTGCGGGTGGGTTATGTTATTTAAAACGGCTTTCGGAGAATGCCGGGGCGGCAATGGGTGACTTGATCGTATTGGAATCTGCATTTTTTCTCCACGAAGAGACACGAAGGTTTACGAAGTATTGTTTGGTTAGCTCTCCTTGGTGTTTCTTCGTGTGGCTTCGTGGATCAGCTTGAACAGCATTCATGAATCGTTTATGGCGGTGGCGCTCGAGGAAGCCGGCGAAGCTTATGCCAGGGCGGAAGTACCGGTGGGAGCGGTCCTCGTTGGTAACCGGGGGGAGATTCTCAGTCGCGGCTATAATGCTCCCATTGCCATGTGCGACCCGACAGCCCACGCTGAAATCGTGGTCTTGCGTGAGGCGGCCAGGGTTTCCCAAAATTACCGCCTTCCAGGGACCACGCTCTATGTTACCCTGGAACCCTGTGCCATGTGTCTGGGGGCAATGATGCAGGCGCGCATACGTACCCTTGTTTTTGGCGCTTCCGACCCCAAAGCCGGGGTCTTCGGCGGTGCTGTGGACTTGACAACGGCAGCGGTTTTCAATCATTATATCGAAGTGATTGGTGGAGTTCTGGCGGAGGTTTCTTCCGGGCTCTTGACGAGGTTTTTTCAAGAACGACGCCAGGCGCAAAAAAATCGTGGAGAGGTACCGAAGAGGCCGTAACGGGGTCGACTCGAAATCGACTTGTCCTGTGAAGAGCAGGGCACGTGGGTTCGAATCCCACCCTCTCCGCCATCAGTAAACACCGGAAAGATAGGCGACGACTCATAAACGAAAACTACTGACGGAGAGATGCCCGAGAGGCTGAAGGGGCACGACTGGAAATCGTGTGTACGCCCAAAAGGTGTACCGAGGGTTCGAATCCCTCTCTCTCCGCCATCTTCCATTCACCCCGTTTGGCGACAATCTGCCCATGTCCTATTTGGTGTTGGCACGCAAATGGCGCCCTCAAACCTTCGCCGAGGTCATCGGTCAGCCTCACGTAACCCGAACGCTACAAAACGCCGTCAGCCGCGGCCGGACTGCCCATGCGTACCTCTTTTGCGGTGCGCGCGGGGTCGGCAAGACCTCTGTGGCCCGAATTCTCGCCAAGACCCTCAACTGCCTCGCTCCGGTCGCCTCCGTTCCTTGCAACCAATGTTCCAACTGCCGAGAAATTACGCAAGGCAACGCGGTGGATGTGCTGGAAATTGACGGCGCCTCCAATCGCGGCATCGACAGTATTAGAGACCTCCGCGAAACGGTTCGCTACCGGCCGGCCAAGAGCCCTTATAAGATTTACATTATCGACGAAGTTCACATGTTGACGGCCGAGGCCTTCAATGCCTTGCTGAAAACCCTGGAAGAGCCTCCGGAACACGTCGTTTTTCTTTTTGCAACGACTGAACCTCACAAGATCCCCGCCACTATTTTGAGCCGATGTCAGCGCTTCGATTTCCGCCGAATTCCTATTCAGGAGCTGGTCGAACACCTGCGGCACATCACTTCACAGGAGCAGGTGGGGCTTCCCGAAGGGCTGCTTTACGCCCTTGCCCGGGAAGCTGACGGCAGCATGCGCGATGCCCAGAGTCTGCTCGAACAAATCCTGGCTTTCAGCGGCGAAGAGCTGACCGCTGATGAAATCCTCGACATTCTCGGGATCGTAGACCGGAAGAGCGTCTACAGGGTGGCGGCGGCAGTGCTCGACGGCGACGCCCGGACATGCCTGGAGGTTGTTGCCGATCTCTACCGGCGGGGAATTGACACCAAGCGCTTCTGCCAGCAGCTGTGCGATTATTTCAGAAATCTGCTCGTTCTGGCCGCCGGGGGGCAAGGCCTGGAGTCCCTGCTGGATCTTCCCGAAGATGAGATACAGGTCCTCAAGGGTGAATTGAGGAAGACCAGTCCGGAATCCCTGCATCTCATCTTTCAGATGGTCCTCAAGGCCGAAGAGGAAATCCGACGCTCTTCTCTGCCGAGGATCACGCTGGAGATGCTGCTCTTGCGCCTGAGTCAGCTCCCGCGGCTGGAGTCTCTGGAAGGAGTCCTGGCCAAGCTGAACTTCCTTGAAGACCGATTGGCGGCGGAAAAGGGGATCTCCACGGCGAAAGAGGCCATGCCCGAAGTCCCGGGGTGTCCGCCCAAGGCTGAGTCCGCTGTCATCCCGCCGGAGCCCGTGGAGATGTCCGCGCAGGAACCGTTCCCGCCGCCTCGAATGGTTGCCGCTCCGGCCAAGGCGCCGCCAACACCCGTGGACCCTGGCGAAGCGGTTAAGCAATGGCCCGGCTTTGTCCGATGGCTCCAGGGGAAGGACGGAATCCTCGCGGCAAAACTCGCCGACAGTCAGGTAACCCTGGCTTCGGAGAAGACTCTCGGCCTGGAGGTCCTGGAGATCTTCCAAGACGTGGTGAGTGAACCGCAGGCACTGGCCAAATTGAGCGATGCGGCGCGCGCCTATTTCGGGCATGAGTTCCAATGGGTGGTGAGAGCAAAAATATCCACCGCCTCGGAAGCTAAGGGGCTGCCTAAAGGGAAACGGACCAAAGGCAATGCGAGACGTTCCATCATGGAGAATCCGGTGGTGTTGCAGGCCCTGGAAATACTCGGGGGAGAACTGGTGGACATTCGAGGGTTGAAAACCGACCGCTTGGAGAACCGCAAGAGCGGTTCGGCAGCTGAACCGGATGATGGTCCGGATCTTCTCTGAGAAAATGGGTTTCCGAAGAGGCGCCGGGGGGATTTCATGCTTTGTTGTGACCCACCGGGTCAGGAAGGTTAGGGAGGAGAATATGACGAAAGGCTTCAATCCCATGCAGCAGATCAAGACGCTGCAGGATAAAATGGCGAAAATTCAAGAGGAGTTGGCCTCCAAGACGGTGGAATCCAGCGCCGGTGGAGGAATGGTCACTGCGGTTATGAACGGGCGCCAGGAACTGGTGAGCCTTAAACTGGAACCTCAGGTGGTCGATCCCCGGGACCTTGAAATGCTCCAGGACCTGATTGTCGCCGCCGTCAACGATGCCCTGAGAAGGTCGCAGGAGATGGCCGCCGGCGAAATGGGCAAACTTGCCGGGGGCCTGAATATTCCAGGACTGAAGCTCCCGGGGCTCTTTTGAAGGGAATCTGAGGAATCATGAACGCCTATCCACCGATTCTTCGGGATCTCATTCGCCGGTTGAGCAAACTCCCGGGTCTGGGGGAGAAGAGCGCCACCCGCATCGCCATGTACCTGCTGCAGTGCGCCCGAGAAGACGCCGAGTCGCTGGCCGAGGTGATTCGGCAAATGCGCGGCCGTGTGGGCACTTGCCCCCGCTGCTTTCATTTCACCGACGGTGAACTCTGCCCCTTGTGCGCCGACCCCGGCCGGGATACGGGAGAGATCTGTGTGGTGGAGAGTACGGCCGACCTGCTCGCCATTGAACAGTCCGGTGCGTTCAGGGGGCGCTATCATGTTCTGCAGGGGACGCTCGCCCCTCTGGACGGCATCGGGCCCGATGACATCCGCATTCGTGAATTGGTAAAACGGATTGATGAAGAGCAGACCAGGGAAATCATCATCGCCACCAACCCGAGCAACGAAGGCGAGGCTACCGCTCATTACCTCCTGCAGCTGCTGAAAGATCGGCCGCTGCGGATCTCGCGCATTGCCTACGGGATTCCCATGGGCGGCGACCTCAAATACACCGATCGGATTACCCTGGAACGGGCCATGAAAGGGAGGCAGGACTTTTGCCGCGAGTGACGGTCACGCCCCGCCGTCTATTTTTTTCGGGATGCTTGTGATTTTTTGCCTAATATCGACCAGCCTTTTGGTAAATTTCCTCTCAAAACTTAAAGCTGATCTAGAGGCTCAAAAAACACCTTGACCTTTTTTGCACAACCATGGTATTAGAGAATAACTGAATTTTCGTGTCAATGGGTGGGTTCGCCGCGAGTATGCTCAAACTGGACTTGGATCGGGCTTCTTGAGGTGAGCGGAATGAGTCGAAACGTTGAAGGTGGAGTGACAGACTATGGTTGAAATACGCTTTCATGGACGCGGGGGCCAAGGGGCCGTGACCTCCGCCGAACTCGCGGCCCTGGCTGCTATCGAGGAAGGGAAATACGCACAGGCTTTCCCTAGTTTTGGCCCCGAGCGGCGAGGCGCCCCGGTTATGGCTTTTGTGCGGATCAGCGATAAACCTATCTGTACCCGGGAGAAGGTTTATGAGCCGAACTATGTGATAGTTCTCGATCCGACTCTTCTGAAACTTGTCAATGTAGAAGCTGGGTTGAAACCGGGTGGCATTGTCATTGTCAATTCCTCCAAGAGCGCCGCGCAGATCCGCAAGGAAACCGGGATCAAAGCCAAGCTCGCGGTCGTCGATGCCACCAAAATCGCGGTAGAAACCATGCGCGTCCCCATTACCAATACGACCATGCTGGGGGCTCTTCTGAAAGCAGTGCCGGGGTTGATTTCGATGGAAGGCTTGAAGCACCCGCTCGATCATCGCTTCGGACCGATTGCCGAGAAGAACATGAAGTCTTGCGCGCGCGCCTTCGAAGAAACCGTTGTGGAGGGTTAAACAGTGGCTAAGGAAACCGGATTCAAGAGCTGGAAAGAATTGAACTTTGGGATTGCCATCACCACACCCGGGAATGCCGCTGAGCTAAAAACCGGCGATTGGCGATCCATGAGGCCTGAAACCAACAAGGAAAAATGCACCAAGTGCGGTCAGTGCTACATTTTCTGCCCGGATATGGTCTACAGCAAGGACGCCGAGGGTTATTACATTCAGAATTACTATTGGTGCAAAGGCTGCGGCATTTGCGCCCACGAATGTCCTGTTGACTGTATTACCATGGTAGAGGAGGTCGACTAACATGTCCAAACAGATTGGTATCGAAGTCTCCATAGCATGCGCCGAGGCGGCAGGACTTTGTGATGTCGACGTGATTGCGGCATACCCCATTACTCCCCAGACGCACATCGTTGAACACCTCTCCGAAATGGTCGCCGATGGGCATCTGGATGCCGAGTTCGTGCCCGTGGAATCCGAACACAGCGCCATGAGCGCCTGCATCGGTTCCTCCGCGTGCGGGGCGCGCACCTTCACCTCGACATGCTCCCAGGGCTACGCTTTGATGTCCGAGCTCTGCTACATTGCTGCATCCCTTCGCCTGCCCATCGTCATGGCCGTTGCCAACCGCGCATTGAGCGCGCCCATCAACATCTGGAACGACCATGCCGATTTGATGTATGCCCGCGACACCGGCTGGGTTCAGATCATTGCCGAAAACGGCCAGGAAGTGGTGGATCTCACCATCCAGGCCTTCCGCATCGCTGAGGACCCCAACATTAGCTTCCCGGTGCAGGTCAATTTGGATGGGTTCACCCTGAGCCACATGATCGAGCCTTTGACGATTCCGGATAAGGCTGAGGTGGATAAGTATCTGCCGCCGTGGAAGCCCAAGTTCAAGCTTGATCCGAGTAATCCGATGACCCTGGGTGCGGTCGGCATGCCCGATGTCTACACCGAAGCACGCAAAGCCCAGGATGAAGCCTTCAAGAATTCCCTGCCCTATATCGAGAAGGCCTGGGATCAGTTCGGCAAGCAGTTCGGGCGCTATTACAAGCCGGTGGAAACCTACAAGACCGACGGTGCCGAAACCATTATCATTTCCATGGGCAGTCTCTCCCAGACAGCCATGACCGCCGTTGATGAGATGAGAGCGGCAGGCAAGAAGGTCGGCTTGGTTCGCATTCGACTGTTCCGGCCGTTCCCTGCGGAAGCTTTGTTTGCGGCAATCAAGGGCGCCAAGAATGTGATTGTCCTGGATCGGGTCACCTCGTTTGCGGGTGGTCACGTCTCGGGGCCGGTCGCCATTGAGGTCAAGTCCATCCTGTACGATCGCAAGTGCTATCCGAAATTGAGAAACTTCCTTGTCGGTCTTGGCGGAAGAGACACGACCGTACAGAACTTTAACGAAATGGTTGATCAGGTTGTCGCGTCCAAGGACGATGGCGTACCCCTGGCCTATGAATTCATCAATGTGAGGGAATAAATGGGAATCGCATCTGAAGCTCTGAAAAATTTTAAAGGGTTCAACCTCAAGAATCTTCCTGAGGTAGAGCCGTTGTCGCCCGGTCACAGAGCATGCCAGGGCTGTGGGGAAGTGTTGGCTCTACGGCAAGCCATGAAGGCACTGGGCACTAACGTTGTCGTTTGCAGCGCCACCGGGTGCATGGAAATCATCACCTCACCCTTCCCGCAGACTGCGTGGAGAGTGCCGTGGATGCATGTCGCCTTTGAAAATGCGGCAGCGGTGGTCAGCGGTGTGGAATCCGCCTATAAAGCGATGAACCGCAAGGGCCTCCTCAATCAGCCGGACACCGTTTTTATCGGGATGGGCGGTGACGGAGCCACGGCGGACATCGGGATGCAGGCCTTGAGCGGCGCCCTTGAGCGCGGCCATAACTTCATCTATTTTTGCTTCGACAATGAAGCGTACATGAACACCGGTATTCAGCGGTCTTCGTCGACCCCTTACGGGGCCGCGACCACGACCTCCCCTGCCGGCAAGAAAAGCATCGGCCAGTCAACGCAGAAGAAGAACATGCCTGAGATCGCAGTGGCCCACGGCACCCCCTATGTGGCCACCTGTTCGCCTGCCTTCCCCATCGACCTGATGAATAAAGTGAAGAAGGCATCGCTGGTTCCCGGCCCTGCCTACCTGCACATTTATTCGCCCTGCCCGACCGGGTGGCGCTGCGGCATCGAGGAAAGCGTGGAAATGGCCAGACTGGCGGTTCAGTCCAAGGTCTTCCCGCTTTATGAAGTGATCGACGGTGTTTTCTACCTCTCCCGTAAGGTGGCCAAGCCCAAGCCGGTGAGCGAGTATTTCAAACCTCAGCGCCGTTTCCGTCACCTGACCGAGGCCGAAGTGGCCAAGATTCAGGCCAAAACCGACGCCGATTACGAAAAGCTCCTGGCCAAGTGTGTTGTGCCGGAAGCCAAGGAAAAAGAGAAGCCTGAAAAGGAAAAATAGGCCCCGCGTCTAATCGCGACCGGAGCGCCTAAGGTTGGCGAGAGTTCCGAAAACGCGAACCTAGGGTGTTGACAAGCGAGGAGTACTCTGTTACAGAGTGCTCCTCGTTTTGAATTATGTTCCCCGGTAGCTCAATCGGCAGAGCGGGTGGCTGTTAACCACTAGGTTGATGGTTCGAGTCCGTCCCGGGGAGCCAGAGTAAAATCAAGGGTTTGGACGAAAAATCTGAGCCCTTTTTTGTTGGGTTAAATTTAGTTTCCAACCCTATTTCCAACCTAGAGCCCCCCGGTTACCCCCCACAACCCAAAAAAAGCGAACCGTCCAACGAGGTCCGCCTGACCGTTTTTCTTGGCAAGGCAGGAACATCACTCACGCCCACCCACAAAAAACGACAAAAGGACCGGCTCTATCCGAGCCTTCTCTTGACCACTAAGGTTTCAATTCCCGCTACGTGCCCTGCTCGGGCTTGAACCGGCCCGACCCTCGCTCGCGTTCTACATCTGCTTGAGTACCAGCTCATAGTATCTGACCATCTGAAAATGCTTGTCAGGAATGTGTTGAGTGATGGCAGCGATGAATTCCTCAGCAGAGAAGAAAGTTATCTTTTCAAACTTCGATTTGCACCGCTCCTACTCGCTCCACAGACCTCCAATCAAGGAAGGCAGCCAGGGACGGGATGAACGTCTTCGTCCTGGTGCTCACGCTCAAAGACAGATCCCCCAAAATACCGTCTTGCAAGCTTGTTCGACCCCACAATCCCATACATAGGTTCGCGGCTGCGGTTGACATCCCTCGGCTGATCCTTACCGTAATAATAAGATAAGCAAAAGGAATCTTTCACAAAAGGACCATGATGCTTCGTCTATACTTCTTCTGTGCGAGGTTCTTTGTTCATAGCAGCAAACAAGAACGACATGAAGTGGAACAGTATGAGCGTTTTGAACGCTTCACGGATTCAGGAGGAATATCATGGAAGCTACAAGGAAGATTTTGACTATGGTTGCCGGAGCCGCCCTCATCGTGGGTTGGTTCGGCTTGGGATTCTCACCGGGTGTTTTTGCCGCCGAAACCGCAGGGGGGGTGCCCGTTGCGGCGGCATCGAAAAGCGCGAGCTATAACCCCGCTGTCTGTGATCGGCTCACCAATGCCATGGTCAGGGACAAGAAGATCTACCAGAAATGTCTGCGGGGTGGCAGCAGCAACGGTATCTCCAAGGGGGATTTCAACGGGGATGGGTTTGCCGACTTGGCGATCGGAGTGCCGGGTAAGGATATCGGTTCTTCTGGGGATGCGGGAGAGGTGGTGGTAATCTATGGATCGGTCACCGGTTTGAACCCTGCAGGTGGCAACGGCATTCCGGCAAGTCAGCTCTGGAGGCAGAATGACCTGGAGCCGTCAGGCGTCAGTGGAACGAGATCTAATCCAAACGATCGCTTCGGTTCGGCTCTTGCTGCTGGGGATTTCAATGGTGACGGTTACAGCGATCTTGCTATTGGAGCGCCCGGAGAGGACCTTGGAATTCCCGGTGACTTCGAAAACACAGGATCTCACTTTTTCCCAAGCGCTGGACAGATAAACGTGATCTATGGTTCTGTCAATGGTTTATCGACGCTCAATAACCAACGGTTTACCGACCCCGATGACACTGGACTTATAGACAATGAGCATTTCGGTGCAGCTCTTGCCTGGGGGGATTTCGACAATGATGGCTTTGGGGACCTGGCAATTGGTATCCCTAATAAATCTTACCGTCTCTTTCTTAATGGGACTGGAAATCCCAGTGTCCAGGTCAGCAGTGCTGGAGGCGTGCTGATCCTTCGTGGCTCAGCCAATGGTCTGACTGGGGTCGGTCAACAGGCATGGAATCAAGGCTCCCTTGCGGGCGGCCGGGAAGATGGTGACCAATTCGGCGCCGCGGTGGCCGGCGGGGATTTCAACGGTGATGGGTTTGGTGATCTGGCTGTCGGTGTGCCTGGGGAGGGTGTCGGGAGCAACACCGGTGCCGGGGCGGTGAACATCATCTACGGTTCGGCGACCGGTTTGACCGCTTCGGGAAACCAGAGGTTCCATAAGGACAGCCCTGGAATCATCGACTTTGCCGCTGTTGGACAGGGGTTTGGAAGGGTGCTCGCAGCGGGCGATTTTAACGGAGACCGCAGGAGCGATCTTGCCGTGGGTGTTCCTCGTCACAATCTTGGGAGTGCGAACCAAGCCGGGTCGGTTAGCGTCATTTACGGCTCTGCTAATGGTCTAACGGCTGAGGGCAATGAAATACTCACTCAGGCAAGACTCTTCAGTTCCACTGTCGAAGTGCCCGAAACGGGGGATAACTTCGGGTCGGCGCTGGCAGCGGGGGATTTCAATGGGGACGGCAGGGCCGATTTAGCCATCGGGGTTCCCAACGAGGACGTGAGCTCAGCTCGGCTAACCAATGTGCCGGTTGTGGATGCCGGGGCAGTCAACGTTGTTTATGGTGCTGCAACCGGGCTCGATCGGAATGCGGGGCCTGGGGCACAGATCTGGCACCAGGAAAAGCTGAATGGAGCTCTTGAAGTGGGGGACCGCTTTGGTTCTTCATTGACAGCATGGAATTTCGGAAGAAATCTCCAGACACCGCGCGGAACTATCTTCACTTTTGCGGATCTGGCGATCGGCGTGCCGTTTGAGGATGTTCTGGCTCCCGGGAGTACCGATCCTACCCAGCAAATCAGGGATGCCGGGGCTGTGAATGTCATCTATGGTTCTTTCACCGGGCTCTCTGTAAGCGGAGGCCTGTCTGGACCTGGTCAAAGCCAGCTCTGGGTACAGGGGTTCAACGGCGTTCCAGGCATTCCCAATACGTCCAATCTTTTTGGAAGCGCAGTGTACTGAGGTAACTTTCGATGGTCACGGATTGACGCGGATAACCAAGGATTCCTTCTGGGCATTGCTCCGCTTCAATCCGTGCTGATCCTTGGCTGGTTTACACGGTTACAAAAGTCCCCGATCTTTTTCCATGCTCCCGCCGGGAGCCGCTTACACACCTCACCGGAACGACCAGACCGAAGACCATTTACTCCGCGTACTGCCGTTGCCGGCCCTCACCCGCCATTAGTAGGTGCACCCGTAGTCGAACAAATCGGTGACGTTGACGGTGGTGTTTTTGCCGGCGATGAAATCAACGAGGAGGCTGGTGAAGGAGTCGTTCTGGTAGATTTGGATGTGGTAGGTGTTGACTCCTGCGGAACTGTCGAACGGGGTCGGACCTAATGCCGTTAACTTAAGAGGAAAGTCGCGCCCTTGCTGTCTTTGCGGGTTTCTGGTCCTGGCGGCAGCGGGGTTGCTTCTTTGTTCTTAGGTCGGCGTCCTGGACGGCGCTTTTCCAAGCCGCGACTTTTTCTGCGATATTCCTGCCGATCTCTGGAGAATTGGCGGCCAGGCTTAGAATGGACACAGTGTCGAGCACAGCATAGTACAAATGCTGCTCGTCAACCGGGGTCGGGCCAAGCTCGTCAACCGGGTCAACCGGGGTTTAACCGGGCAACCGGGGTCGGGCCAAGCTATCGAGTTGAAATGCCAATAGTATTGTTCCAGGAGTAGGCGTTTTCAACCCCAATATCGTTCTTTTCGAGGCCAAAATCGGCCCGATAGCCTGCCTCTGGTTCCCTAACTTCATACGTGTCCCCGATGGATAGCACTGCCCGTCGACCGTTGGCCGAGAAAATGCTATTTCTCTGCATTCATCCGCTTAGAGCCTTTGCATGCGGTCCCCATTTTGGGCAGACTGGCCATGAACGGTGGTTTCAAACGGAACTGCGGATGGCCGTTTGTGCGGCTTTTAGAGGTCATCCAACCACCGATTATTATCAGTTACATTCACTCCCGACCGCATGATGATTTTTGACATCCAGGTCGATATGATGCATATCTGAACGGCGAATTGATTGGATGCAGGAACCTTTTGATCCTCAATCAGGCGCGAATTATATAGGCGAGGCTGCAAGAGAGGGTTCTGAAAATCATGGTACATAAGGATACCAGACCCATCCTGGTGGTAGGAGCTACGGGCTACGTCGGCGGCCGGTTGGTGCCCAAGCTTCTGAAACAAGGCTACAAGGTCAGAGCGATGGCGCGCTCCAGGGCCAAGCTGGCGAATCGCCCCTGGGCGTCGCATACCAACCTCGAAGTTGTCGAAGGCGATGTCCAGGATCTCGGCGACCTGATGAAAGCAACGGCCGGTTGTTGGGCAGCGTTCTACCTGGTGCACTCGATGACTTCCGCCAGCAAGAACTTCGTCGAGGCGGACCGCCTGTCCGCTCAGAACATGGTGACCGCGGCGGCCGCTTCCGGCCTCGAGCGGATCATCTATCTCGGAGGTCTGGGAAGGGTCAGCGATCCTTTTTTGAGCACCCATCTGCGCTCAAGGCACGAAGTCGCTCGCATCCTTCAGGCCGGCCCGGTGCCGACCACCATTCTCCGAGCGGCCATGATTCTCGGATCGGGGAGCGCTTCTTTTGAAATGCTGCGCTACCTGGTGGACCGCATGCCGATCATGCTCACGCCGCCCTGGGTCCACACCCCTGTGCAGCCCATCTGCATCCGTAATGTGTTGAACTATCTGGTGGGATGCCTGGAACATGAGGAGACCGCAGGCCAGTCCTTTGACATCGGCGGACCGGACGTGCTGACCTACGAAGGGCTCATCCACATCTATGCCGAGGTCGCAGGGCTTAAGCAGCGCAGGGTTTTCCCTCAACCTTTCATCACTCCCCGCATGAGCGCCCTCTGGATTCATCTCATTACCCCCATCCCTTCATCCATCGCCCAGCCTCTCGTTGAAGGGCTGCTGAACCGGGTGGTCTGCCTGGACACCCGCATTCAGGCCATCATTCCCCAGGACCTCCTCGACTCGCGAGCCACCATTCGCCGAGCTCTGGAAAAAACCCAGCTCCAGCTCGTCGAGGGCTCCTGGACCGATGCGGGAGAATTGCACCCCCCGGAATGGACGCATATCGGTGATGCCGAGTATGCCGGCGGCACCGTCATGGAATGCGGCTACCGGATTCGCCTTCAAGCCACGCCGGAAGAGATCTGGGAACCCATTGTGCGCATCGGCGGGCTGACCGGCTGGTACTATGGGGAACGGGTCTGGAAGCTCCTGGGGTGGCTGGATCGCCTTGCCGGCGGCATGGGCTTGAAGCGGGGCCGACGGGCCTCACCCGATCTTTATGTCGGTGATGCCCTCGATTTCTGGCGGGTACTCGATGTTGCCGCTCCCTATCGCCTCGTTCTGCTCTCCGAGATGAAGCTTCCCGGAGAAGCCATCCTCGAGTTCACGATCACCCCAGCCGGACCAGGGGAAACCGAACTGCAGCAGCTGTCCCGCTTCGTGCCCAAAGGCTTCGCGGGGCTGGCTTACTGGTATGGCCTCTATTTTCCTCATCACTGGCTCTTCCGCGGGATGCTGCGCACGATCGCAAAAGCCGTGGGGAAACCGTTGCTGGAAGGTCCGAAACCTTTCATTCCGGAGCTGCGCTGGACTTGTCCGATTGGGAACGACAGCGGTAGAGAGTGATTGGATGAGCATCTGAATTTTTCAGTCGAAGGAGAAACTGACTATGCCGCATCACGATAGAACGTCGAAATTAGCCTCCGCCATTGCCAACAGCAGTGGCAAACACTCGCTCTTTGAGGAAGAAAGTCGGAAGCTTCCGATTCCGGTTTGTTCGGTGTTCCTGGACGAAGGCGGAAGAATCCGACCCGCTGCCTTCAAAGAAACCGACACGGTTCTGCCAAGCAAGAACCAGAAACGAACCCTGGAGGTCTTTCCCCTAACCGTTGGCAAGAACCGCAATGTGGTCCTCGAAGCGGCCCCGCCCACTGCACCTGTGAAGATTGCCGGCAAGCGCGTTGCCGTGCTCTTCTCCGGCGGACCGGCGGCCGGAGGGCATAACGTGCTCGCGGGCCTCAAGGCCGTCTTGGGAAAAGAGAACACGCTGGTCGGCATCAGGAAGGGACCCAAGGGGCTGCTCAACGGCGATGTCTTCGAAATCGACTGTAACCAGGTAGAATGCATCGTCAATACCGGCGGGTTTGATTTCCTGGGCACCGACCGCACCAAGATCAAGACTCCGCAGCAGTTTGAAAAAGTTAAAGAGACGATTGTAAAGAACAAACTCGACGGCCTCATCATTGTCGGCGGCGACGATTCCAACACCAATGCCGCCTTCATCGCCGAGTATCTGGAACGGGAAGGGGTGGCGTGCAGCGTCATCGGGATACCCAAGACCATCGACGGCGATCTGGCGGTGGGCAGTTTCCTGCCGATTTCCTTCGGGTTTGATACAGCGTCCAAGGTCTATTCGGAACTGGTCGGCAATCTGACTCAGGATGCCGCCTCGGCGGTCAAGTACTGGCACTTCGTAAAGCTCATGGGCCGCACGGCGAGCAAAATCACCCTGGAAGTGGCACTGCAGACCAAGCCCGCCGTCGCCCTCATTTCCGAAGAGGTGGCCGAAAAGAACATGTCTCTGGAAGAGATCGTCAACACCATCGTGGACACCATCACCCAGCGCCGTTTGAAAGGGATCAATCACGGCGTCGTCCTGGTGCCGGAAGGGCTGGTCGAGTTCGTCCCCGAGATACGCAGGCTCATCCAGGAACTGAACCAGGTGCTCGCCGAATACGAGACCGATATCAAGGATCTGCCTACCTTGAAGAACAAGCAGGAGTTCATCTACCCCCTGCTTTCACCTGAATCGGCTCAGCTCATGGCTTCTCTGCCCGAGGAAATCGAGGAGATGCTCATCCTCGACCGGGACGAACACGGCAATGTGAAGGTTTCTCAGATTGAAACGGAAAAGCTGCTCATCGACAAGATCCGATACCGGGTTTCCGAGATCAAGCGCCATCCGGACAGGTTCTTCGGCGATGGAGAAGGGAAGATCAAGGCCACTCCCGAACAGATCGACCGGATCCGAAGCCTCAGCCTTTCCACGCAGTCGCACTTCCTGGGCTACGAGGGGCGGAGCGGCAAGCCGACGATTTTCGATGCGGCGTTTACCTTCAACCTGGGCCTGACCGCAGGCTCTCTCGTCCTTGCCGGAAAGACCGGCTATATGGCTGCGGTGACGGATTTTGACAAGGGCGGAAGAGCCCTCGCCCTGCCGCTTTCCGGCCTCATCATCAGCGAAATGAGGAAGGGTAAGCCGGAAGAGGTCATCGAAAAATCCCTCGTCAAGCTCTCCTCCCCTTCCTTCAAGATCTTCGCGGAAAACCGCAGCCGGTGGGCCAGTGAAGACCTCTTCAGCAGCCCCGGCCCGATCCAGCACTGGGGACCGACAAGCCGCCAGATTCCCATTACCGTTGCTCTCGACCAGGATTACGAGGACTACACGAATTTTCAACTCGGCGATGAACGGAAGATCGAAATGGATTGAGGCGGAGAGGACGAAGGACGAGAAGAGCCTCCTTCGTGTCTTCTTTCTTCGTGGTTCGACCAAGACCAAAACAGGCGCACATATTTTTCCGACTAGCGTCGATCTTCAGCCAGGCATATAGTCAGCCGTCATTCCCGCATGCTTCTAGCGGGAATGACGAGCAGGGAAGAAGCCGATGCCTCTGGATTTCCGCAAAAAAACCGTTGCGGGAATGACAGGTTAAGGAGTTTTGCTTAACATAAATCAGCTTTGAGCTCGTCTGGCTGAAGAATAGCGCTAATCGGATATATTCTTGTAAATACCATGAGAGTTCGGGTTGCCTCCGCGCCCTGCTCTAATCCATATGCTCCGCGATGGCCCGGCCAAACTCCGAGCACTTGACCTCTTTGGCGCCAGCCATCTGGCGCGCCAGATCATAGGTCACGGTCTTTTCCGCAATGGCCCCCGCCAGGCCGACGTATATCTTTTCGGCGGCTTCGGTCCAGCCGAGATGTTCGAGCATCATGACCCCGGAGAGGATCAGCGAACCGGGATTCACCTTGTCCATACCGGTGTATTTGGGAGCTGAACCATGGGTGGCTTCAAAAACTGCACAGGTATCGCCGAGGTTTGCCCCCGGGCTCATGCCCAACCCCCCGACCTGAGCTGCCAGAGCATCGGAAAGATAGTCCCCGTTCAAGTTGGGCGTGGCGAGGACGTGGTATTCTTCCGGGCGCAGCAGAGCCTGCTGAAACATGCTGTCGGCAATGCGATCCTTGATCACCACCCGCCCACTGGGAATGACGCCCTGATATTTTGCGAAAAGCTCGTCTTCGGTCAGCGTCTCTCCGGGGAACTCGGCCCGCGCCAGTCCATAGCCCCACTCTCTAAACGCCCCTTCGGTGTACTTCATGATATTGCCTTTGTGCACCAGGGTTACCGACGGCAAGCCCCTTGCCAGGGCAAACTGGATGGCCCGCCGCACCAGGCGCTCGGTCCCGAAGCGGCTCATGGGCTTGATGCCGATCCCGGCGTGGGCGGGGAGGGTCACACCGAACTGCTCCTTGAGAATCGTCGCCAGCTTTTCTGCTTCCGGCGACCCCGCCGGCCATTCGATGCCCGCGTAGAGATCTTCCGTATTCTCCCGATAAACGACCATGTTGACCTTTTCCGGATGCTTCATGGGCGATGGAATGCCAGCAAAGTAGCGCACCGGGCGAATGCAGGCGTAGAGGTCGAGGATTTGCCGCAAGGCCACATTGACACTGCGAAAGCCCCCGCCCACCGGGGTGGTCAAGGGTCCTTTGATTGCCACCACACACCGGCGGAGCAACGCCAGCGTCTCCTCCGGAAGGTATTCCCCGGTGGTCCGGTAGGCCCTCTCCCCGGCGAGCAACTCCACCCAGTGGATCTTTCTCCTGCCGTGGTAGGCCTTCTCCACCGCCGCCTCGATAACCAGCCGCGCAGCCGCCCAGATGTCGGGACCGACGCCGTCCCCTTCGATGAATCCGATGTTGGGAGCGGAAGGGACATTCAGTTGCGCGTGCTCCCCCGGGGTAATCCAGGTTCCTTTTCCTTCGTGTGGCATGATTCCTCCCTCCCTTTGGACCGTTCAAATTCCATCAGACACCATTCGCCCGCAACGTTTCGGCAACGGAGCTTCAGGTCTTGCGCTTCGTAGGCCCTTTGTACGGCTTCCGCCTGCTCGACCAGAATGCCGCTCAGGGCGAGTCTTCCACCCTCTTCCAGGCGCTGCGCCAGGAGTGGCGCCATTTCTATTAACGGCAAAGCCTGGATGTTGGCAAGCACGACCTCAAACGGGTTGGGTACAGCCTCGACGGTCCCCACCTGCAGCACCACCTTGTCACTCACGCGATTCAAGATGAGGTTTTCCCGAGCCACCGGAATGGCTTCGGGGTCGTTATCCAGGCCGAGGATACGCTCGAATCCGAGCAAGGCTGCGGCAATGGCCAGGATTCCGGAACCCGTGCCCACATCCAGGAGGGACTTCGAGCTTCCTGCAGCCCTGGTTTCGGTCCAGGTTTCGAGCCATTCCAGGCAAAGCCTGGTCGTTTCGTGGTGCCCGGTCCCGAAGGCCTGTCCTGGGTCGATCCAGATGATCCGATCATCCGGGCCCGGTATCACCTCTTCCCAGGTTGGGGCAACGACCAGATGCTTCCCCACGCGAAGGGGTTTGAAGTCGCGCTTCCATTGTTCCATCCAGTCTTCTTCGACCAGCGTGGAAAGAGTGTAAGGCGGCGGACCACCCTTCTCTGCTAATGGTTCAAGGCTGGTGAGCAGGTCATCGAGCCTTTGTTCCCCCTCGCCCTGGAAGTATTCTTCCGTCAGATAGAAGCGCACGCCGTTGGCCAGGACTTCCACCCCGACTTCCAGGGCCGCGGCCATCTCGGAGGCCAGGTCATCCGCTCGTTCAGGGTGGCACCGGACCTCAATACAAACCCACTTTCGTTTCACCACTTTCCTTCTCCGCGCCTGAACACAACGATCCCGAGCGGCAATAGCGCTTGACTTTGCCTTGTCGGTTGACCCATAGTATGTGGACTCAGGCTCCTTTTCACCTCTTTTGACGGGAGCCCAAAAGCTTGCTGTTGTTGACTGAGCTTCCCAGGATTCCGCCGTGAGAGAACAACACCATTCCCCGTCGCTCCTCCCCTATCTTGCCCCGGGCAATGCCGGCATTGGCCTGAAGATCGCTCTGCCCTGTGAAGACCCGACAACGCTGACCCGTTATCCTTTCCCATTTCTCCTGATTGGCGATGCAGATCCCCTCACGCGGCTGATCAAGGCCGAATTCGTGACCGATGCGGGGAGCAGGATAAGGGATGTGTTTCTCCTGGTTCAAAGGGACGCTTACCGCTTTTCCCCAAACCAGCTGACACCTCTCACCAACCCGGATATTGACGGCTTCTGGCAGAAGACCTACCAGTATCACTCTCAAAACCACAGCGCCCCGCCTGTGATAACTTTTCAGCAGCAGATCGACAAGAAGGGAAACCTGACACCCTTCCAGGCCTTATTTTTCTGCACAGCGACCAGGGCCTTTTTCCACCCCCCCTGCCCTGCTTGTGGACTGCCCCTCCAATTGTGTTCCAACGACCAACTCCTGGATTCTCTGGGCCTTCAGCAGTATGCCCTTTCGCTCAAACGCACCCTTTTCTGCCCAACCTGTTTCTCCTCGGGCCGGGGCACCGACTTCTATGCCCATCAAAAGAGCTCTTCGGACCCGCCTTCGCTCAAGGATGCCACGGACCTGATTCGCACTTTCGGGCAACTGGTGCAGGAAGGAAGCGAGCAGCCGGCTTTTCCCTGCCCTGCCTGCCCCCAAAACGAGCGGTGTTATGGCTCTGCGGCTTCCGGGCCGCCACCCATCGTCCCCTTTTCCTTCTATCCTTTCCACATGCTGATCTACGAAGCCATGTCGGTGAACGGTCTGGATTTTCTGGCCCTGGTAGCGGGCGCCTCCCGGGAGGAGCTGCAGGCACGCCTTCAGAAAGCGGGAGAGTCGGGCAGAGCCTCTCTTGTTGCTTCCTCAAGACCGGATCACAGGCCACTGCAGCCCCTGCTCTTCCATGATGATGCCAGACTCTTCCTGGAAATCCTCTATCTGAAGCTCTCTTTCCTGGGCCAGATCTTCACGGAGCTCTTTCCCGACCCAAAGGGAGAGCAGCCCGATCCCCTGCTCTACGTGGACCGAATCTGGGTCAGATTGACGGATAGATCCGCTCTTCTGCCTTATCTATGGAATTTTGAACTGGGTTTCATCGACCTCGTGCGAGACCCGCTCGACCTGCCCAGCCAGCTGAAAATGCCCCCGGCCTATGCCCTCCATCTGCTGGGTGTCATCTGGTTCACTGCCCTTCTGGCTAATAGCCGACAAGACGTGTCGCAGGTGCACGGGGCCATCGAGCGCACCCGCGGACGGGTGCTGCTGGTCCCCAAGCTGGAGCTGGGGAACCAGGGGACGAAGGAGCCTGGGAACCAGCGGAACGCTCCGGCGCATGCGCCCGGACGGGTGCTCGGAGACGATCTGACCGTTCCGGATAACGGCACAGTGGATGCGAGCTTTGCTCCTGAGAACATCTTCTGGCACCCGACGCCCTGCGATTTGGCCGAAGACTGGCTCGCCTTGTGGAAAGAAGCGCTCGGCATCGGGTGGTGGCTATTCCAGGCCAGTCTGCGAGGAGGATCAGCCGGCATCAGGGAAGAATTTCTCCGGCAGATCGAACCTCTGAGGGCCCGGACTAAGAGAGAACTCTTTGCGGCAGATGCCGGCGGGCAGCAGGTTGCGCACCAGGCAGAGAATGAAGCCATTCACGGGCTGCTCTCCCGCATTGCGACCAGCTGGCGCGAGGCCCCCATCGTTGAGGCCAGCGACGAGGAGACGGTGGTGCTCTCGCGAGGCGCCGATTTTGAGGCAACCCTGTCTCCCGATTGGAAATCCGCGCCCCCGGAGGATTCTGAGACGGTAATGCTGGCGCCGTCGAAGACCCCGAAAAAAACCGCAGCGGCCGCTGACGAAGAAATCTTCCAGGAGACGGTGATAATTTCCGGCAAAGGGCTCCAGGAAAGCTTACGGAAGGAGGATTTGCCTCCCCGGAAGGATCTGGAGGAAATGTCCGAAACCGTGATCCTGGGCAGTCCCGAAACCCGGGAAGGGGCTCGGCAACCCTCTGACGCTGGGGGTGAGTCAATCGCCGGTAAGGGAATCCAGGGGATGGGCGCAACGGAGGAAGAAGTGCTGACGGAGACCGTTGTCCTTTCCCCTTCCGGTGGTCAGCGGGCTCCTTCCGGGCTCCAGCAGCGCCAGCACCGGGAAGGAGAACCGGCGCCAACTCCGACTGGGACCACCGGAGATCCCGAAGGCCCCGTGGCCAAAAAGCCAAAACCCGGCGAGGAAGAAGATTCTCTGAGCGCCACCATCATCCTCGCCCCCTCGAAGGATGGCAGCAAGAAGTGAGCATGGAACCCAGGCCCCACCAGGTATCAGTCGCCGAATTGGCGAACCGGGTCCGCACGTGCTACCGGTCGGACCGCACGCGGGCCGAGTCCCTGATCGAGACCTATCTCGAGACCAGGCTTGGCGGGCTGTCCCTGGCTGAGAAGCTCACACTGCTGGAGCAGCTGCGCCATGTTTTCGAAACTTCCCAGGCCGGACCCTCGGGTGCTGAAAAAGGCCCGGCCTCCGAGGTGCTGGCGAACCTTTTTTCGCTGATTCTGGGGCAGCGGGTTGCCGGTCTCGACCTCGACTCGGAAGATGTGGTACAGCGCCTCGCCGCTTCTTTAAACAGTATCTTCGACCAGCTCAATGAACTGGTAGGCATCATCAATGCGACCTTTGGGCAAGAGACGGCGGCCCTTGAGACGATCCGCACCCTGATCGGTTCCGATCTTGAGGGCGCACCAGCCCTCCGACTCTCTGGCCGGCTATATTGGGCAAATCAAGGAGGCGTTTCTGATTGCCAATCAGGCTGCCAGGCTGGCAGCCGTCCACGAAGTGGGGAAGATCCTTGCCGAACTCGATCCGGACCACCTGGCCGTCGACGCCGAAAAGGGCCTCCGCTTTGGCTTCATGCGCAAGGGCGAGCTCGCTGAAGCCTATCGCGAGAAGTACGGGCAGATCAAGAAATGGTTTGAAGCGGATCATTTCCTCGAGGATTTTGCGCGTGAATTCGAAAGAGCCTGTCAGAGATTACACTCAGAAAAAAGGAGGGCAATGTGAAACTTTATCATGGCATTTTCTTCGTAATGGCGATTTTTCTACTCGGCTCCTGTGCGACCCCAACGCCACCCCCTATACCCGTTGAACCGAAACCGACCTATACGGAAAAGTTCATCTCGGTGCATCTCAAGGCTGATTCCCAGCTGAACCTCTATGGCGGGGGCTCGCATGCGCTGCACCTGTGCGTCTACCAACTTGGCGACCCGAACGCCTTCAACCAGCTTTCCGAAAACGAGATGGGCATTGGCAAACTCCTCGCCTGCGACCGGGTGGATGCCGGACCCGCCGTCCCGGGCGTCGCCATTGCCAAGAAACTGATCGTACAGCCGGGCGAAGACCAGACCTTCGAGCTGGACCGCGCTGAAGGGGCCAAGTATGTGGGCGTTGTGGCCGGCTACTATCAATTGCAGAAACGGCAGGTCACACGGCTCTACCCCATCCCGACCACGGAAGCGCGGGAACAAGGAATGATCGTGATCAAACAGAAACCGCTCAAAATCAATCTTTTCCTGGGGCCGCAGTCCCTTCAGGATTAGGGGGAAAACCGTGACCATCCAAAGACCGCTTTTCTGGCATCAGGGGCTCTTTTTGCAGCCGCACCACTTCCAGTTGCTGGACCTGACGTCTCAGTCTCAGCTCAGCCCTTTCCGCGATTTCCTCATGCCGTATTTTTGGGGGGTCTGGGAACTGGAGATTCACCGGGCGGCCCTGGGCAATCGGTCGTTCAATGCCCTTAAGGGCGAATTTCTCTTTCCCGACGGGACGCACGTCGTGTTTCCGGGAAACGCCCTCATCGAACCCCGCTCCTTCGACGAAGCCTGGGTGGAAGGAGGTAAGCCTTTCACGGTTTTTATCGGCCTGCGCAAATCAATCAGACCAAAGAGAACGTTACGGTGCTGCCCGAACTGAAGGCGGTCTCGGAGGTGGCAACCCGTTATGTCACAACGGCCGATGCCGAAGAAGTGGCGGATCTCCATCAGTCGGGTCCGCCGGCAAGAGTGGGCCGGTTGTATCATGTCTTGAGAGTATTCTGGGAAACGGAACAGGCCAAGGTGGGCGATTATGATCTCCTGCCGGTGGCACAGTTGGAAAGGTTCGGGGAAGAGATCACCCTTTCGGCGAAGTTTGCCCCCCCTTCCCTGTCGATTTTCAGCACCGACCTGCTGCTCAAAATCACCAAAGAGATTCGCGACCAGATTGCGGCGCGCGGGCGGCAGCTGGAAGAATTCAAAACCCAGCGAGGGATCCACACGGCGGAATTCGGGGCCCGGGACATGGTCTACCTTCTGGCATTGCGCTCACTCAATCGTTACGTGCCGCTCCTGTGGCACCTCACCGAGAGCCGCCAGGTCCATCCCTGGACCGTCTACGGGCTCCTGCGGCAGCTGATCGGCGAGCTCTCCTCGTTTTCCAACCGGATCAACGTGAACGGAGAACTGGACGACGGCACCCGGTTGCTTCCCAACTACGACCACTGGAATCCGTGGGAATGTTTTGCCGCCGCTCAGGCTCTCATCACCCAACTTCTGGATGAAATCACCGCCGGACCGGAATACGTCCTCCGCCTGATCTACGACGGCACCTACTATACCGCCGAACTGGCCCCGGCCATGTTCGAAGGTCGCAACCGCTACTACCTGGTGTTCCGGACCGATGAAGATCCCAAAGCCGTGCTCAACTCCCTGGCCACCATCATCAAAATCAGTTCGCGCGCCCAACTACCCATTCTCATCGCCCGGGCCCTTCCGGGCCTGCGACTGGAACACCTGCCGGTGCCTCCTCAGGAATTGCCGCGCCGGGCTCACTGCATCTATTTCCAGATCGACCACCACGGCGATCATTGGGCCTTGATCGAGAAAGGCCAGAACATCGCCATGTACTGGGATACCGCCCCGGAAGACCTCGAGGTGGAACTCATGATAGTGGGGAGGTCCTGATCATGCGTTTGACCGATTGTTTCATGGAACTGGTAGCCTACACCGCCTATTTCCTTAAGTCGGTGAACCAGAAACAGCCTCCCTACGACCAGGTGAAGGCGGACATCCAGCGCATTCTGTCCCAGAGCGACGATTGCGTTAAGAAAGACCTCTTTCCCCAAGCCGATTACGACCTGGCCCGTTTTGCCATCTGCGCCTGGGTGGACGAGGCCATCCTCAATGCTCCCTGGCAGGAAAAAGACCAGTGGAAGCGGGAGCAGTTGCAGCGACTCTACTACCACACCACCGATGCCGGCGAGGAATTCTTCGAACGTTTGAATCAATTGGGGCTTCATCAGCGGGATGTGCGGGAGGTCTATTTTCTCTGTCTCGCCCTTGGCTTCATGGGACGGTACTGCCATCCGGGGGACGAATACCTGCTCTCTCAGGTGAAGGCCTCCAATCTCAAGCTGCTCCTGGGCAGCACGGTGGGGCTGCCGTCCCTGGAACGAGCCGACCTCTTTCCTGAAGCCTATCAGAGCGGCTCCGGCGAACCGCTCATCCACCCCCGCCGCTCCCGTTTCTCCCTGGTGACTCTTGGCTGCCTTATCGGACCGCCGGTCCTTCTGGGGGTTTTGTACCTCATCTATAATTTCAGCCTGAACAATGTGGTCGAGCACTTTTTCGGCAAAGTGGTTCTCTAGGGGTAAAAAAGTGAAAAGTGAAAGGTGAAAAGTGAAAGGCGCCCTTTTAAAATTCCTTAAATGGTTTTTTATCGTCGCCGCGCTTGTCCTGGTGGTGCTCCTCATCTTTGGAGGGGTACTGCTCCTGGATTGGCCATGGTGGGTGGGAATCTTCATCCTGCTCGGCTTCGTCGGGCTGGGGATTGCCTTTCTCTTCCTGAAGAAGATCTGGGCGCGACGCCGCGAACAGCAGTTCGTGCACCAGATCATCGAACAGGACGAAGCGCAGCTCAATCGCCTGGCGGAACGCGACCGGAGCGAGGCCAGGGAGCTTCAGGATCGTTGGAAAGAAGCCATCGAGGCTCTGCGCCGCTCACACCTGCGCAAGCAGGGGAACCCGCTGTATGTGCTGCCATGGTATCTGGTGATCGGCGAAAGCGCTTCCGGCAAGACCACGGCCATTCAGAGCGCCCGGCTTTCCTCGCCTTTCTTCGAGGTCAACCAGGTTTCCGGGATTTCCGGAACGCGCAACTGTGACTGGTGGTTCTTCGAGCAGGCCATCGTCATTGACACCGCCGGCAGGTATACCATTCGCATCGATGAGGAGCGCGACAAGGAGGAATGGCAGAAGTTCTTGTCGCTTCTTACCAAGTACCGGCAGCGGGAACCCCTGAACGGCCTGATCGTCACGGTTGCCGCCAGCAAGATCCTGGAAACCGGGTCTGAAGCCTTGATGCAGGACGGCGCCAACATCCGCCGCCGCGTGGATGAGCTCATGCGGGTCCTGGGCGTCAAGTTCCCGGTCTACGTGCTCGTCACCAAGTGCGACCTGATCCAGGGGATGACCCAGTTTTGCGCGCAACTGCCGGATGCGGCTCTCGATCAAGCCATGGGCCGCATCAACACGGACCTTACTACCAGGGTAACCGCTTTCCTGGGTGAGGCCTTCGAGCGGATCGGCGAGCGACTGCGCGATCTGCGTTTGCTGATTTTCCAGAAAGCCGAGGCGAAAAAGATCGACCCCGCGTTCCTGCTCTTCCCCGAGGAATTCGAGAAACTGAAGAGCGGTTTGGAAGCATTTATGAGAGGGGCCTTCGAGGAAAACCCCTACCAGGAAACCCCCATTTTGAGGGGCCTCTTTTTCAGCAGCGGCCGCCAGGAAGGAACCCCTTACAGCCACTTTTTGCAGGCCCTGGGGCTCATTGAAGAGCGGGAAGTGCTGCCCGGCACCAGCAAGGGACTTTTCCTCCACGATGTGTTCGCTAAAATCCTGCCCAAAGACCGGGCTCTCTTCGCCCCCACCCGCCGTTCGCTCGAGTGGACCCGCATTACCAGGAACCTTGGCCTCACCTCCTGGATCGCCCTGGGACTGGCTATTTGCGGTCTGCTGAGTTTTGCCTTCGTGAAGAACCTGAGGGTGCTCCGCCTGGTGACCCATGAATTTTCCGAACGGGCTGAATTCCATGGCGAAATCGTGAGTGATATGACCACGCTGGATCGCTTTCGCCAGGTCATTCTCAAGGTTGAGGAGCAGAACCGGCACTGGCTGATCCCGCGGTTTGGGCTCAATCAGAGCCATGACGTCGAGATCGGGCTGAAGGCTTATTACTGCAACCAGTTTCAGAAAAGCTTTCTCGCCTTCTTCGACGAGCAGATGATCGGGCGTATGGCCAGGTTTACCCCGGCCGTCCCCGACGATGTGCTCGGCCAGCACGTATCTCACGTGGTGAGGCGCATCAACCTCATCAAGGGGCGCCTCGAAGGGTTCGACCTGGAGACCCTGCAAAAGAAGCCGCAACCGGCCTACGATCCGGCCCTGTCACTTGCAGCGCCTGTCACCGGCACGTTCGGCAAAGGGCTCTTTGGGCAGCTCTACCTCTATTACCTTATCTGGCGATTCGAACCCGCTCAGTTGAATGTCGAACTGAGCACGCTGCAAAAATGGCTCGAGCATCTCCTGGCCCTCAAACCCGACCTGCACTGGCTCGCGGGTTGGGCCAACGCCCAGCCCACGCTTGTGCCCGTGGCCGTCGAGGATTTCTGGAAGGGCAGCCTGGCGATGAAAACCGAAATCAGAGTCGCCCCCGCCTTTACCTTCAAAGGCAGGGACGAGATCGAAGCTTTTAACAAGGAGATTGAGGCGGCCTTGAAGACTGCCGCAGATGCATGCCGCCGCCAAGAGTGAATTCGCCGGATGGTATCCTCAGGAATATCTGAAATCCTGGAACACCTTCTTGACTCTTTTCCCGCGAGGCGTGGAACGGCTAAAAGGTCGCGACGAATGGCAGCAGACGGCCGCCAAAATGGCCGGGGATGACGGCCCTTACTGGGCGGTGCTGAGCCGGGCGGCATCCGAACTCGAGCCCATGGCTTTCGATAAGGATCTTCCCCCCTGGGTGAAGCTGGTGTTGCAGATGCAGCTCATCAAGGTGCAGATCGCGGCGGAAGCCGGCACGCAGGACAAGGGCCTCCTCACCAAGGCCGCCGAAACCGGGAAGAAACTCATCGGCGACCTGGAAAAGATGCTCAGCAAGGTCCCGGGCTTGTCCTTCGAGGCCCAGGCCAAAGCGGTTCCGGTTTACCGCGAATTTCAGAAGAGCCTGGATAACATCACTCCCGTATCCGCGTCGAGGAAACTGGCCTTTGAGATGACCGGTCAGGTATACGGTCAGGATGAGGTTACCGGTCAGGCGCCGTTTTTTCCGCGACCAAAGCCGAAAAGGCCTTTAGGAATCACGCTCACCACCGGCAATCAGAATGAAGAGCCATTCTGGAAACTGATTGACGGACCGCTTGGGATTTTTGTGGATTTACATGCGCAACGAGACTGGTTGTCACCTGCAACGGCAATGGGAAGAAGAGGTCCTTTCTGAAACCCAGGGCGTTGCCGACGGGCAGATCGTGCAGCAGCGGATTCTGGGGGAAAATGGGTTCGCCTGGAAATTCGTCAAGGGAACCGTCGGGCCGTTTGTGAGTCGCAGCCCGCAAAAAGGAGGCTATTACGCCAAGGATTTCCATGGGGAGACCATCGCTTTTGAAAATGCCTTGTTCACCTGTCTTAATAAGGGCATTTCCGTGGCTGCGGCTTCTTCGGCGGCGGCGACGGCCGCCGCAGGCGGGGGAGCGGCAGCGCCGGCCCCCAAATCCAGCTTTTCGGTCTCGCTCCAGGCTCTCCCCACGGATGCCAACCCGGACGCCAAATTGAAGCCGAGCGCCACCCACCTCGAGCTGCGGTGTGATACCGGAGTCCAGAAACTGGATAACTTCAACTATCCCAGCGGGGCAACCTTCAAATGGTCGCCCGAAACCTGCGGCGATGTATTCTTCACCATCGAGGTGGGCAATGTGGTGCTGACCAAGATCTACGACGGCAACCTCGGTTTTCCCAAGTTCTTGAAAGACCTCCGAGGCGGCGAGCGCACGTTTACCCTGGACGACCGCACGCTCCTCCGTACGCGGAGCGATTTGGAGCGCATGGGGATCAAATACCATCACGGTGAAATACCGCATGACCGGGCAAGGGCCGGTCATCGATCAGCTCACCCCCAAACCCCAGGCTCCCGCTGGTACAAATCCCCAATCGCATCGCACGCTGCTGGGATCAGTAGAGATCATGAAGAATTGGCAGTGGGTTATCTGCGGCAAACATCCGGCGCTCAAGGACTATTTTCACCTGGGGCCGAATCTGCCCATGGTTGCAGCCCTTGCGGAATGGATCGAAAAGGG
The DNA here is from genome assembly GCA_963783775.1 of uncultured delta proteobacterium. Taxonomy (GTDB): domain Bacteria; phylum Desulfobacterota; class Syntrophobacteria; order Syntrophobacterales; family Syntrophobacteraceae; genus JADGQM01. The sequence goes on from CAWAOR010000007.1 coordinate 90,210, forward strand.
GTATCGCGGGGTGGCCGGAGCCAAAACATCGCCCTGCCGACCTGCTCGCGTGGCGCTTTTGGAGGGGGGGATGGACCGGAACACGCTGCTTTGCGGGATTTTGAGAGACAGCACGGACAGCGTCGGCCGGCCCTACCCTCTGCTGGTGGTGGGCTCAGGCTCTCTGGCGGACTGGGGAACCCAATGGGATCTCGTGCCTCAGGCCTGCGAGCAATCCTGGAGTCAGATGGAGTCTCTTTCTGCACGCCTATTTCGCAACTTGAAAGGACTCGAGGACGAACTGGCGCGGGTGAGAGCGCCTCAGCCGGCTTGGGCCGAATTCGGCGAACACCCCGCCCAAGCGGGGCCGTCTGATCCCTCTTCAGGCGAGGGTATTGGCCCTGAGAGGCAGGAGAACCTCGAAGGCCGGGTACCTGCCGTGGCCAAAGAGAGTGAAATCTTCGTCGCCTTGGATGAGGCCCCTTCCGTGGACCCTTTCACGCTAATCCGGCTCTGGCACGCGTCTCTGAAGAAGCACCATGCCGAACCGCCGAAAGCGGTGTTCATGGGCGGCAACACCACGGCAACCCGCCTGGCGTTCTTTCGCCGCCCACTCTCAACCCAGGACTTCGTCCGGCTCTGGTCCGTTTAAACAGTCAACCTTCGTCCACCAGCCCGTCTCAGCTTCTGGAAACCCTCAGGCCACCCTACTTCGGGCTCTGTTGCTTGCCTTGCTGATAGCCCTGCTGATAGGCTCGCTCTTCGGATTGTTTGTGCTGATCGTAGAGATAACCACCGGCTAACCCGGCGGCCCCACCGATGGCAGCTCCCATACCTGCATTGCCCGCAATCGCCCCGATTACCGCTCCCCCCGCTGCGCCCATGGCCCCGCCGCTGAGAGTCCGCTGCTGAGTTGAGGTCATCCCCGCACAACCGGTGAGCGCGAGGCTAATGGTCAGAATAAATGCCAGCAAGATCTTCATCGCAGAGTGCTCCTTTCATATTTGCCGGGTTAGGGTTTGCACGGCCACTTTTCCATCAGGAACCTGAACTCGGTATCGACCGCCTCGTCACCCATATATTGCGGATGGGTCTTCAGCCATTCGATGAACATCGTGATAGCTTCGTTTCGCGTCGGAGCTGGATTGGGCGGGCAGACCAGACGCTTGCCACCGGGACCCAGGGTGGAGGCTTTATAGTAGTCGTAGGCCCCAATCAAGTAGCCGTGGCAGAAGTGGAGAGCTTCCTTCTGCAGTGGGTCGGAAGCGGGGGTGGTGCACAGGTTAAAGAGATTCTGGGTAGTGTCGACCTCGAAGTCAATCTGTTCAACGGCACGGACCAGGCCTGGCATCACCAGCAATCCCACAATAAAAAAAACCGCCAGGGTACGATACATGGTGCTCCTCCTCCTTTCGTGTTCGGGGGGCGACCGAGCCCATGGCCCCATGCCATGCCTCACCCGGTGCACCCGGTAAGCCTGCAGGTCATAAGATCGGAACGACGAACTTCGCCCTAAACTAAATCGCTTGCAGGAACACTGCAAGCTGATGTTTGCATGGCGGGGCGGGAATCCAGCTTTTCAAGGTTAAGGTTTTCAATCGCATCACGGGATGGACGGACGGGAATGCTTGCCCTGTCTCTCAAGAAAGTCTATGAAAAGGCCTGGGCCAGACGTACCGAGGCAGAACCTCCCCCTTCAGAGGGAATCCGGAACTAACCGCTGCAAGTGTTGTCTACATGAGTGAAGCAACCAAACCGCCGTCACCCGAAGCGCAGGAAACAAGGTGGATCCGCGCGTTTCTGGCTGGTGAACGGATGGCCTTTGACAAGTTGGTGCAGCACTTCAAGGACCGGGTCTTCAATTTGTGCTATCGCATGCTTGGCGATTACGACGAAGCCAACGACTGCGCCCAGGAGACCTTCATCAAGGTCTATCGATCTTTGAAAGACTTCCGGTTTGAAGCCAGTTTCTCTACCTGGCTGTGTACGATCGCCGCCAATACCTGCAGAAACCGGCTCAAATCCCTGGAATACCGAACCAGGAAGAAGATGGTCAGGATCGATCCGGCGGTGACCTCGGACCATGGGCAAAGTTCCGTGGAACTCGAAGATCCGGCACCCTCGCCGCTGGCGCAACTCACCAGGCAGGAACAGGAAGACGCGCTCCAACGCGCCATCAACGCGCTTGCCGAGGATCACAAGACGGTCGTCATCCTGCGCGATATCGAAGGGCTCTCCTATGAGGAAATCGCAAAGATCACGGGTTATACTCTGGGAACGGTCAAGTCGAAACTGGCCCGCGCCAGGCAGCGACTCTGCGAACAATTGAAAGGGGTGATCTGAGTGCACTGTTCGCAAATAACTGACCTTTTGTCCGAATATGTGGACGACGTCGCTCGATCCCTCCACCAGGAGCGCACGTGGAAGAGCATCTGGCGGACTGCCGGACCTGCGCCGCCGAACTGGCTTCCCTCCGGACCTATCTCGAGGCCATGGATTCTCTGCCCCAAGTCCAGGCTCCAGCAGGTTTTCTGACGAGCGTCCACGAGCGCCTGGAGCAGCCCGGCTTGCTCAAGCGCCTTCTTACCTGGGTATTCTTGCCCCTGAAGGTCAAACTTCCCTTCGAGGCGGCCGGCCTGGTAGCGGCCTCGGTCCTGGTGGTTCTGCTCTACCGCGGCATCGGTCCTGAAAAAGCCCAATTCGCCTCTGTCTCTCCGGCGCCGACTTCTCAGGTGCCCGCTGCTCCAGCGCCGGACTCCTCGGCAGCGTCCCACCCATCGTCCGAGAAACGGGTGGAAGTCCCTCGCCCCCTGCGCCTCTCGCCTTGCCGTCGAGGAACCCAAAAAGGACGAAGCTCCACCCGTCTCACCCGGACCCACTTCCCCTTCAGCGCAGGCCGTGTTGGTTGAGGAACCAGGGAAGGACAAAGCCCCGCACGTCTCCCTAAAAGAAGCCGCGCAACCCCGGGTTCAAGAACCTCTCTCGGCAAAGCCGCAGGCCCGGTTTTCAGAACCCTCGCCAAAACCCGTCGAACTGGTGCTGCGTTTGAAACCACCGGCCGACCTGCAAGCAGCGTCGGAAACAGTCTTGAGGGAACAACCGCCGGCAGGAGCCTCCCCCCCGACCGCCGCTCCGCAGGCGCAGGACCAGGCCTTCTCTCGGAAAGCCGCCCCCGACCGCATGCGCACTGCGGGGAAAGCGGAACAAACAGCACCGGAGAGCCCCGCAACGATCCTCTCCCGAATCAAAAAGCTGTTGGAAGAAGCCAGGGGATCAGTCTTGTCAGTGGACTATGAACAGGACACCCAAATGCCCCGGGTGGTTACCGCGCAACTTCCCGCTCGAAGCTATCCCACGTTCTTGAATGAACTCCACCGCCTCGGCCAACTGGAAGAACCCGCCGTCAAACCCAAGATCGCCAACCAGGCTGCCTTGATCCAGCTTCAGATCCGGCTCGTTCCACCCCGGTAGCTTCCAGCCCGTGTTCTGGAGCTTTTCCCAACCCATCTTTTCTATCCACGAAGGACACGAAGCCACACCAAGAAAAGATCTTCATTGCAGCTTTGTCTTTCTTCGTGTGCCTTCGTGGATTGTTTTTGCGGGGTAGGGAACTTTTTCCTGGTCTGCTTGTCTGAAGCAGTGAAAGCAACGATAACCCACAGAGCTAAGGAGACTGATCATGGAAAAGGTGAAAGCACTATTGGGAAAGGCTGCTGCCGGCCGACTGCTGGTGGTATTTGCAATCATGCAGACAGCTCTGGCCGGTTTCGGTGGAGGTGGTGGCATGCTCTCTTTGGTGGCACCGGGAGTTGCCCACGCCCAGACGGCGGAAGGGGGCGATAAGACGCTCTCTCCTTACTTCTTTGTGAAAAGCGATGATTCCAGCGTCGATCAGTTGCCGCTGAAGGCAACTTCGGTGGCGGTCAGCATTGCCGGGGTAATCGCCGATGTGAAGGTGACCCAGGTCTACAAGAATACCGGGCAAAAGCCGATCGAGGCCATCTACGTGTTTCCCGCCTCGACCAGAGCCGCCGTTTACGGCATGAAGATGACCATCGGCGAGCGCACCATTGTGGCCGAAATACGCAAGCGTGAGGAGGCTCGGGCGGCCTACGAGCAGGCGAAGCAGGACGGGAAGAGCGCCTCGCTCCTCGAACAGCAGCGCCCCAATGTCTTCCAGATGAATGTGGCCAACATCCTGCCCGGAGATGAAATCAAAACGGAGCTGCAGTATACGGAACTGATCACCCCCAGCGATGGCATCTACGAATTCGTTTACCCGACGGTGGTGGGCCCCCGCTACTCCAACCAGCCCGAAGCCACGGCGGCGCCTTCCGAAAAATGGTCCCAGAACCCCACCCTGCATCAGGGAGAACGGCCGTCCACTACTTTCGACATGGGCATCAGCCTAACCACGGGAGTACCGGTTCAGGAGATGACCTGTTCGTCCCATCAGGTGGACATCCGTTATGACAACCCGTCGCATGCCAGGGTAAGTCTGGCTGCGACCGAGCAATCCGGAGGCAATCGCGACTTTATCCTCAAGTATCGCCTGGCGGGCAATCAGATTGAATCGGGGCTGCTGCTCTACGAAGGCAAGGAGGAGAACTTCTTCCTGCTCATGGTACAGCCGCCCAAGCGCTTCGAGACGCATCAGATCCCGCCGCGCGAGTATATCTTCATCGTCGATGTCTCCGGGTCCATGCATGGGTTTCCCCTCGAAATCAGCAAGAAGCTCATGAACGATCTCCTGGGGGGGCTCCGCCCCACCGATGCTTTCAACGTCCTGCTCTTCTCCGGCGGATCGCAACTGCTGGCGGAGAAATCCCTGCCCGCAACCCAGGAAAATATCCGTCAGGCCCAGAGCCTCATCGGCCGCCAGCAGGGTGGCGGGGGAACGGAACTGCTGCCCGCGCTCAAACGCGCACTCCAGTTGCCGCGAGCTGAGAAGACCGCACGCACGCTGGTGCTGGTTACGGATGGCTACGTCACGGTGGAACCGGAAGCTTTCGATCTCATAAGAAAGAACCTGGGAAGCTCCAATTTCTTCAGCTTCGGGATCGGCTCGAGCGTCAACCGGTTCCTCATCGAGGGCATGGCCAGGGCCGGCGCCGGGGAACCCTTTGTCATCACCAAACCCGACAGCGCACCGGCTGTTGCAGAGAAGTTCCGCACTTATGTCAAGTCGCCGCTCCTGACCCGCATTCATCTCGACTGGGGCGGCTTCGAGGCTTACGACGTGGAACCGGTGGCGGTACCCGATGTCTTTGCCGAGCGCCCCGCCCTGGTGTACGGAAAATGGCGCGGTCAGCCCAAAGGTAAGATCACGGTCAAAGGGTTCGCCGGCAATGAACCCTATTCGAGGACCATCGAGGTGTCAGGGGTTAAGGCGGTCGAGGCCAATGCGGCTCTTCGCTACCTATGGGCACGCTCGCGCATTACCCAGCTTGGGGACTACAACCTGCTGCAACCGGACGACCAGCGCATTGCCGACATCACCGGTCTCGCCCTTCGCTATAACCTCCTCTCCGCCTACACCTCGTTCGTGGCCATCGATTCCGAAGTCCGCCGCAAGGGCGGCGACGTGACCACCGTCAAGCAGCCGCTCCCGCTGCCCGAAGGGGTCTCCGACCTGGCCGTGGGGAATATGGCGTACGCACCCATGATGGCGGCCCCTGGCGCCGGACGGTCGGGGGGAGCTTTGTCCATGAAACAGGCTGTCCGGTCCGAGCAGCTTGAGGCCCAATCCTCGTCGGCAGAACGCAAGCCCGCGATCTCAGCGGAAGAGAAGAAGGCTTCTCCAGACAAAGCCGCCCTAAGCCTTCAAATCGCCACGGTCAAAGTTTCCGGTGGACTTTCCGAAGCGGAGATCAGAAAGGTCTTGGAACAGCATCTCGAAGCCATCAGGCAATGCTATCGAGCCGCCCAGGCCAGCCTGTCCACGGAAATCGCATTGGAATGGACCATCGACACCAACGGGAAGGTGAGTGGCTTGAGGATCGTCGGCGAAAGAAAGGATGTCAAAGCCTTCGAACAGTGTCTGATAGAACTGGCAAAGCAATGGCGTTTTCCTCGCCCCACCGGGTCTGGGAAAGCTCGCGTAGCGGTCGTTCTGGGTTACTGATCCTCGTGACCCGACCGCTCACCTCGAGCCTTGAGCAGTCTGTTTGCTACAGGAGCGGCTTCCGGCCAGGAAGTTCTGGCTGAGGGGCCGTTCAAGAACAACCTCTTGTCAACGAAGACACACGAAAGGGTGCGAAGGCAGGAAGAAATCCTTTCGTATCCTTCGTGCTCTTCGTGGTGAAAGATGGCGCATGGTTCTTGGAGAACGACGGAGCGCCGCTCCCAAACGGAACTCAATGGGAAACAAGACCGTGATTCCATCCGCCTGCCTTGACATCGCTGATCTTCCCCTTAAATTGCTAGTAACTTGATGGAGATAGTAGATAAAATAGGAAAAAGGTTGCAAACATTGATAAAGATAGATGGAGGGAACCATGAACTGTTTAAGAAAAAAACGCGAGCATGAGTCTGCCTACCTGGCGGCCCTGGAAGAGAAGGAAGAGTTGGAAGATCTCGTGATTCTTCTGGAAGGGCGCTATGTTGCGGAAGATTACATTTCCTGAGGCAGGCGAAATCTCTAGCCATTATTCTTCAAGCTAACCACAAGGTCTTTCGGGCCGCAGCAAGATGCGGCTCGAAAACTCACATCAAACATCCTCGAAGGGTTCGGGAGAGCACATTTAACCTTGCAGTGTTTCTCTCTTTCAAGTTAGAATTTATTCCAATCGCTTTAATTATACTGACCAAACATCGGCGCCCAAGACACCGCGGGTGGCGGTTGTGATTCTTTTCGTGTCGAGCGGCTATGAACCAAGAGGGAATCCCCGCGTCACCCACTGCGGGAAGCCTGACCTGCTTTATATGAAAAAGGAAGCCTCCATATGGATGCAAGAAATCTCATCATGGCAGGGAAACTGGCTGAGGCTCGGAAGCAACTGACCGAGGAAGTCAAGGCCGCCCCTGCGGATCCCGGCAAGCGCACCCTGCTGTTTCAGGTGCTCTCCTTCTGCGGGGAGTGGGACCGGGCGGAACGGCATCTCGATGTCATTGTTTCCCAGGAAGCCAAATCCGAGACGGGGGTGCAGGTTTACAAGAACATCCTCCACGCGGAAAAGGAACGCTTCGAAGTCGCGAAACGGCTTGGCCGCCCATCCGTACTTCCCAAGACGCCGCCCTATTTTGAACTCTATTTTGATGCCCTGAAAAGACTCTCGCAGGGCGACATTGAGGGCGCCGCGAGTGCGTTCGACCAGATTTCGGCAGCCCGGCCGGCTATTTCCGGGACCATCAACGGCAAGAGCTTTGAAGGCTTTGAAGACACCGACGCCTCTTTATCCCTTTTTCTGGAAGGGATTGTCCACGACCGTTATGTCTGGATACCCATGGAAGCCATAAGAGAGCTCATCATTTCAGAGCCCAAGACCCTTTTTGATCTCCTCTGGATTCCCGCCCATGTCACGACCCAGGAAGGGCTCAGCATCGGCTGCTACCTCAATGTGCTCTACCCCGGCTCCTCCGCTCACGAGGACGACCGTGTCAAGCTGGGCAGGATGACGGACTGGATCCCGCTCGCCGGCCCCTTCTTCAAGGGTGTCGGGCAGCATGTCTTTCAGATCGGGGAAGAGGAAATGGCCATCCTGGAAATCCGGGAGGTTTCGTTCAAGAACCTTGTTGCAGCTTAGAGAGATATGAAGACAGCCATTGATCTTGAGACCATCCTGGCTCCTCTGACCGACGACCGACCGGTGGGGGAAGACCTTCGTTATGCGTCCGTCTACGACGAAATCAAGGAAGCCCGACGCGCTGACGATCTCCTCGACCGGGGAGATTGGCAGCGCGATATCAAGACTTCCGACTGGGGCGCCGTCATCAAGCTTGCTTCCGAGGCCCTGAGCACGAGGACCAAGGATTTGCAGATCGCCGCCTGGCTCACCGAAGCCCTGGTCAACACGGACGGCTTCGCCGGACTGGCGACCGGTCTGCAGATTCTGAACGGCTTCCTGCAGCATTACTGGGAGCAGGTTTACCCGGAAATCGAGGATGGCGATCTGGATTTCCGGGCCGCCTCCTTCGAGTTCATGAACGACAAGTTCGGCATCTACATTACCCAGATCCCACTCACCGATCCAGCCGTAACCAATGGTTATTCTTTTATAAAATGGCAGGAATCCCGGGAGGTCGGCTACGAGGCCGACACGCGGGATCGCTATGGCAGTACGGACTACGGCAAAGCGTCGGCACGCGAGGAAAAGATAGCCGAAGGGAAAATCTCCGCCGAAGATTTCGATGCGGCCGTCGCGCTCACTTCCCTGGCCTGGTATGAATCCCTGGCAGCCGAGCTGGCTCTCTGCGAGGAAGAGGCCAGGAAGCTGGATGCTCTGCTGGATGAGAAATTCGGGTCACAGGCGCCCAGCCTGAGCCAGTTGCTGGGAGCTCTCGAAGAGTGCGGCCGCTTTGTGACCCGAACGCTCAAAGACAAGCGGGGTCGTGAACCGAGTCCCAAGCCGGCCGCTGAGCGACCGGCCCAAGCGCCCCAGGAGCCCGAAGCCCAGCCGAAACGAGGAGTTCTCTCCAGGCTATTCAAGCGGCATCAGGAAGCCTCGGGAGCTGAACCGGAGGGTGGGGAGGAGATGGCTCAGTCGGAAGCGATGGATAATGTTCGAACGCCGGGCCCCTTTTCGGATTCCAGGCGCCTGGAAGCAGCCCGCTGGGAGGAGGCCCTGGCCGCCCTCGAAACCGTCGGCATCAAGGAGGCCCTCGAGAAACTGCTGAGCGCCTCGTGCAGCGCGCCGTCGGTCAGGGAGAGGAACCGCTATCGGCTGCTCATGGCCAAGCTCTGCCTGGAGGCCGACCGGCCCGACCTGGCAAGACCCATTGTGGAAGAGCTGCATGCCTTGATCGATGAACTGCATCTGGATCGCTGGGAATCCCCCCTCTGGATTGCCGAGGTCCTGGATGCGCTTTACCAATGTCTAACCAGAGGGGAACCCAGCGACGAAGACACCAGCAGGGCCAGGGATCTTTTCCAGAGGCTTTGCACGACGGATATCACCAAGGCGATGATCTATCGGCTTTAGGCATGGTTTGCGAGGATCCAGCAGCGGCCGTTGAGCAACAGCCAATTCTCAGGACGGTCGCGCACGATCATGGCGGCAATCTGCGAACGCTTACGGTTTCCAAGAAAAGGAGATGGTTATGCCCAAAAAGGAAAGTTTGCAGCATACTCTGGATAGAGTGAGGGCGCCACGGGTCCACTTGACCTACGACGTGGAGATTGGGGACGCCATTGAGATGAAGGAGATCCCTTTTGTGGTCGGCGTGCTCGGCGATCTTTCCGGCAAACCCGATGAGCCGCTCCCGAGGCTGAAGGACAGGAAGTTTATCGAAATCGATCGCGACAATTTCAATAAGGTGCTCGAGGGCATGAAACCCAGGCTGGCCTTCCGAGTCGACAACAAGCTGACGGAAGAGGACACCAAACTGGCCGTAGAGCTCCGCTTTAAGTCCATGGACGATTTCCATCCGGAACGCGTGGCGGACCAGATCGAGCCCCTGCGCAAGATGGTGGAGGCCAGGCAGAAGCTGTCCGACCTTCTGAACAAGCTGGACGGAAACGACAAGCTCGACGAACTGCTCCAGGGCGTAATTGCCAGCACCGAGTCCCTGCAGCAGGTTGGCAAAGAAGCCGGCGTGGCAAAAGCTGAAGAAAAACCAGGCAAGGAATAGAGGAGAGGCCCCATGGCAGAGAACGAACAGCAGGTACAAGCCCAGTCTGCTCAGGCTGAGGAGACCCAGGAAGAACGGGGCCTTCTGGATCAGATTCTGGAAGAAGGCCGCCTGGCGCGCGATGAAAGCCAAAAGGCGTGGGCCAAGGATCTCGTGGGCGAGTTTGTCAAGCAGATCATGGAAGGCGCCATGGTGGTTTCCAAAGACACGGAAGCCATGATCAACGCCCGCATCGCCCAGATTGACCGGCTCATTTCCGGGCAACTGAATGAAGTCATGCACGCCCCTGAATTTCAGAAGCTCGAGGGTTCCTGGCGGGGGCTCCACTACCTCGTGCACCAGAGCGAGACCGGTGAGAGATTGAAGATCCGGGTCATGAACGTTTCCAAAAAAGAACTCCTCAAGGATATGGAAAAGGCCAGTGAATTCGATCAATCAACCCTTTTCAAGAAGATCTACGAAGAGGAGTTCGGAACGTTCGGCGGAGCCGCCTACGGTGCTTTCATCGGTGATTACGAATTCAGCAACCATCCTCAGGATGTGACGCTTATGGAAAAGATCTCTCAGGTGGCGGCCGCGGCCCACGCTCCCTTCATCTCGGCAGCAGCCCCTCAGCTTTTCAACTGGGACAGCTTTACCGAACTCGGAGGCCCTCGTGACCTGGCCAAGATCTTCCAGGGCGCCGATTTCGCCAAATGGAGGTCCTTCCGCGAGTCCGAAGATTCCCGATATGTGGCTCTGGCGTTGCCTCACATCCTGATGCGGCTCCCTTACGGTCAGGCCAATGTCCCGGTGGAAGCCTTCAACTATGAGGAAGATGTGGAAGGCACCGAGCACAACAAGTACCTCTGGGGCAATGCCGCCTACGCCCTCGGGACGCGCCTGACGGAGGCCTTTGCCAAATACAGCTGGTGTGCGGCCATTCGAGGAGTGGAAGGCGGCGGTCTGGTGCAGGGTCTCCCGGTTCACACGTTTCGGACCGACGAGGGGGACGTGGCGCTCAAGTGCCCCACGGAGATCGCCGTTACAGACCGGCGGGAAAAGGAATTTGCCGACCTGGGTTTTGTTCCGCTGGTGCATTGCAAGGGAACGGATTTTGCCGCCTTTTTCAGCACCCAGACGGCGAATAAACCCAAGGTCTATGACACCGATTCCGCCAATGCCAACGCCAGGCTTTCTTCCCAGCTCCAGTACATCCTGGCTGTCTCGCGGTTTGCCCACTACTTGAAATCCATCATGAGGGACAAGATCGGGAGCTTCATGACCCGCAAGAATGCCGAAGACTTTCTGAACCGCTGGATTGCCAATTACGTGCTGCTGGATGACGACGCCTCCCAGTCGGCCAAAGCCAGCCATCCTTTGCGGGAAGCTCGCGTGGATGTCAGCGAAATACCCGGCAAACCCGGAGCATACCGAGCGGTTGCCTTTCTCAAGCCCCATTACCAGCTCGATGAATTGACCATCTCGCTCAGACTGGTGGCCAACCTCCCGCCCCCGGCGAAAGGGTAGCAGTTTTCCTAATCCCTGGTTCCCTGTTTCCCAAGCTGGAGCTTGGGAAACAGGGGATGAAGGTCCATTCTTTACCACGAAGAGCACGAAGGACACGAAGAGAACTCTTCGTGTGTCTTCGCACTCCTTCGTGTGACTTCGTGGAGGAAATATGGTCGCAAGGCGCCCGAGTTGTTTTTGGACGGCCCCTCAGTGATGTTTGTTGCGTTTCATGTTCATTGAACACAACCGACAGCAAGACTTGCACGACTATCGCAGGTTGCGTTGAGCCTGCGCAACGCAACGCGTGGAATGATATGAAACCTTCGCAGCGCTGTACTTGAGTAGTCCCGACAGCATGAATGAAAACGAACAAAACGTCAGGGCATCGATCCTGGACAGGCTCATCGATCTCGAACCGGGGGTTTCCCACGAGTCTGTCCAGCAGCGCACGTTCGACCTTCGGCAGATCAAGGCCGCGGTGGTCAGAGACCTGGAGAACCTGCTCAACACCAGGCGTCACATTATTTCGCCGCCGGTTGCTTTGACCGAGGTAAACAGTTCCCTGCTGGTCTACGGCCTGGGGGATTTTACTTCTCAGAACCCGCGCAGCCCGACGGTGAAGCAGCAGTTGCGCCAGGACATTGAAAGGACCATCTCGAAGTTCGAGCCGAGGTTGAGGAACGTGACGGTTCAGTTTGAAAGCCGGAACCCCATCGAGCGGAATCTCAGGTTCAGGATCACCGGGATGCTGGTGGCGGATCCGCTCATTGAGCCGGTAACCTTCGACACCTATTTCGATATCAACCGAAGCATGGTTGTTATCTCGAAGTGACGCGAAATGAAACGTGAATGGACGATCAGGTTCTAAACTACTACGAACGGGAACTGACGTATATCCGCCAGCTGGGAGCGGAATTCGCCAGGAAATACCCAAAGATTGCGGGCCGGCTGTTGCTCGAACCCGACAAGTGCGAAGACCCTCACACCGAACGCCTGATCGAGGCTTTCGCCTTCCTCAGCGGGCGCATCCACAAGAAAATTGACGATGACTTCCCTGAGATTACGGAATCGCTCCTGAACATCGTCTTCCCGCACTACGTCAACCCCATTCCTTCCATGACCGTAGTAAAATTCGAGCCGGCGAAGAAAACCGTAGCCCCGGTCGGGCATCGCCTGGAAAAAAACACAGCGCTTTATTCCAAGCCTGTCGGTGGCAACCCCTGTCAGTTCACCACCGCCTATCCGGTCACGCTCTGGCCCATCGAGGTGGTCTCGGCAGAGCTTCGGGAAATCAAGCGACCCGTCGATCATGCGCAGCAGGTCATCGTCATTCAGCTCAAGACCTTCAACAACCTGAGCCTTTCTCAGCTTGGCTGGCAGTCCCTCCGTTTCTTCCTCAACGGCCCCCATCAGCATGTCTTTCATCTCTATGAACTCCTCTTCAACAACACCTGCCGGGTTGAATTCGAGTCGGTAAGCCAGGATGGAGAAACCAAGATCATGCCGTTGCCCCAAGGAACGATCCAGGCGGTCGGATTCGCTCCCGATGAGGGCATGATCCCTTACTCCCAGAAGGTCCTTTCCAGGTTATCTGCTCCTGTTTGAGTATTTCTGTTTCCCGGAGAAATTCCTCTTTTTCGACCTCAACGGTTTTGAGCAAACCAGAAGCTGGGATAGCAGCGACACTCTCGATATTTGCATCTACCTGGACCGCATTGCCAAATCCAATCTCGTGATCAATCGCGACACCTTCTGCCTCAACGCCACCCCGGCAACCAATCTGTTTCGGCGCATCGCCGAACCCATACGGGTTGAACAGCGAAAAACCGAATACCAGGTCATCCCGGACATCAGGCGGCAGGGCGCAACGGAGGTCTTCAGCGTTGACCGGGTCAGCGCCTCGGCGACCGCATCGCCCGGGCAGGTAGTTGACTTCAAGCCCTTCTATTCCCTGAGGCATCACCTTGACGAGGAGGAGCGGCCGGGCCAGGCGGTTTTCTGGCACCTCCAGCGGCGGCAGTCGGGCAAGAAGGAGGATGAAGGCACGGAGGTGTTCCTCTCCTTTACCGATTCCAATCTCAAGCCTGACGATCCGGGGGTGGAAACCCTGACCATTTACACCACCTGCACCAATCGGGACATCCCGGCCCGTCTTCCGTTCGGAGACCCGGCGGGGGATTTCCATTTGGAGATGGCAGCCCCGGTTGCTTCCGTAACCAGCCTCATTAAACCAACCCCGACTCGCCGGCCGACCCTCGGCGGAGCCCTGCAATGGCAGCTCATCTCACACCTCTCTCTCAACTACCTGTCGCTGGTGGAGGGGGGAGAAGATGCTCTGCGGGAAATCCTGAAGCTCTATGATTTTGATGACTCACCGGCTACCAGGCAGCAAATAAACGGGATCGCCGGGGTCCGATCCGGCCATACCACCAAAAGAATAGGCCAGTCATTCTGTCGTGGTGTTGAGGTCACCATCGAATTTGACGAGGACAAGTACGTGGGAACCGGCCTGTATCTCTTTGCCTGTGTGCTGGAAAGATTTCTGGGGCAGTATGTTTCGGTCAATTCCTTCTCCCAAATGGTCGCCAGGACCCTGCAAAAGAAAGAGGCGTTGAAAAAGTGGCCTCCCAGGAGCGGCAATCGCATACTTCTATAAGGGACCGCCTTTTTGAGGAGTTTTACAGCTTCTCCTTTTTCAAGGCTGTTCATTTGCTCGAGTCCCTCCTTCCCGAACGGAAGGCCCTGGGGCAGACCCTGGCTCCCTCTGAAGAAGCAGTGCGGTTCTGTGTAAAACCTGGTTTTGTTTTTCCGCCCAGCGACATCTCCGATCTCCGGCAAGAGGCTGAAACCGGACCGGTCACCATGGAAATCCCTTTCCTGGGCTTGATCGGCCCCTCCGGAGTCCTCCCTCACTGGATCAATGAGCTGGCAACAGACCGGGTGCGGGAAAAGGATTTCAGCCATGACGGCTTTTTTCGATATTTTTCATCACCGTCTCATTGCCCTTTTCTACCTGGCCTGGAAGAAACACCGTTTTCCGGAAAACTATCTGCCCGGAGCCAAAGACCGGCTTTCCCGCTGCCTGCTGGGCCTGATGGGCCTGGGCACCCAGGGACTTGCGCCACGGCTCCGATTGCCGTTGGAATCCCTGATCTTCTACAGCGGTCTCCTCTCGCGGCCGGTTCCCAGCGCGGCGGCCATCGAGGCCACGGTCGAGTATTTTGCCGACACCACGGTGCAGGTCGAGCAGTTCATCGACCGGACGATTCCGGTGAGCCCCGAAGACCAGACCCAACTTGGCGCCGCCAACGGCAGCCTGGGAGTGGACGCCATGTGCGGCAGCCAGGCATGGGAGAGCCAGACCAAGTTCCGGGTGAATTTGGGGCCGATGGGCTATGAGGCTTTCGTCCGCTTTCATGCCCTCGGGAGATATGCTCGAGCCGATTTTTTCCCTGGTCCGATACATGGTCGGGATCGAGTACGAATTCGAGATTGGGGTTCTTCTTAAACGTGGAGGAGATCCCGCCATGCGTGCTTGGCGTCGCGACGCCGACGTCCCCGCGGCTGGGCTGGTCAACCTGGGTGAAGACGCCGGGAGTGTTTCATCGAGAGGACCCCAGGGTAATTTTTCAGGAGCCCGAGACCGGGTTCAAGGTCCCGAAGCTGACGCATGAAAGCCCCAGGGAGCTCCAGGTAGACCCTCAGCTGGTTCCCAAGCTCCAGCCTTGAGAACCACGAGAGGCGATGGGATTGTATGCCGGTACTTAGAATCAGCACCCAGAACTCAACACCGTTTTCTTGGTAACTGCCAAACTAAGAAGACCATCTAAGAGGAGCTTCTGCCATGCCTAAGACAAACCTCAAGTCTTTGATAGGAAAACTGAACAGCACCTGCCGGAGCGCTCTCGAATCGGCAGCAGGTCTGTGTCTTTCGCAGACCCATTATGAAGTTGAGCTGGAGCACTTCCTCCTGAAACTCCTGGAGATGCCCGATACGGACTTTCAAAAGATCATCCGGCATTTCGAAATCAACGAAACGCGCCTGACCTCCGATCTCACCCGCGCCATGGAGGGGTTTAAGACGGGCAACGCCAGGAACCCCGACGCTCTCGCCGCGCATCCCCCAGATGATCCAGGATGCCTGGCTGATCGCTTCGGTCAATTTCCAGGCGCCCAGCTGTCCGTTCCGGCCACATCATTCTCGGCCTCATGAGCAACGACGAAATGGCCCGGATGCTTACGGCAGGCTCCGAGACCTTCAAGAAGATTTCGGTGGAAACTCTGAGCCAGCATCTTCGCCGACATCGTCGCCGGCTCGCGCGAGGACAAGGATGTGGCAAGAGCTGCCGGAACGGGTGAGGCGGCGGCCCCGTCCATGGCTCCCGCAGGGACCAAAGCCCTGGATCAGTTCACCATCAATCTCACCGAAAAGGCTCGAAGAGGAGAGATCGATCCCGTCCTTGGGCGCGATTTTGAGGTCCGACAGATGGTGGACATCCTGATCCGTCGCCGTCAGAACAACCCCATTCTGACCGGTGAGGCCGGAGTGGGCAAAACGGCGGTGGTGGAAGGGTTCGCGCTCAGGGTTGTAGAAGGCGATGTCCCTCCGCCGCTGCGCAACGTGGCCATCCACACCCTCGATCTGGGGCTGTTGCAGGCCGGGGCAGGGATCAAAGGCGAATTCGAAAATCGCCTGAAATCGGTGATCAACGAGGTGAAGGCCTCCCCTATCCCGATCATCCTCTTCATCGACGAGGCCCACACGCTGATCGGTGCAGGCGGCGCCGCCGGATCGGGAGATGCCGCCAATCTGCTCAAACCGGCGCTGGCCCGCGGCGAGTTGCGCACCATTGCCGCCACCACCTGGGCGGAATACAAGAAATACTTCGAAAAGGACGCCGCTCTGGCCCGGCGCTTCCAGGTCGTCAAAGTCGAAGAACCCGATGAACCCAATGCGGTCGTCATGATGCGTGCCCTCGCCCCCTTTCTCGAAAAACACCACAAAGTGATGATCACCGATGAGGCCCTGCTCGATTCCGTGCGCCTCTCGAGGCGTTACCTCACCGGCCGGCAGCTCCCCGACAAGGCGGTGAGTGTGCTCGATACAGCCTGTGCTCGTGTGGCCATCGGCCTCAACACCAGCCCGCCCGCCGTCGAGGAAGCCACACGGCGGATCGGCCAGATCGACCGGGAAATGAAAATCCTCGAGCGGGAAGCACTCATGGGCCGCGACCATTCCGAACGCATTGAGAACCTTGTGGCAGAAAAGGAGGCCACACAAACCCGTCTCGACGAGCTGACCGGGAAGTGGCAGAAGGAAATGGCGATCGCCACGCGGATTACGGAGGTCAGGCAGGAGATCCAGGAAATTCATGCCAAGGATCCTTCCGGCAATGGCGTCCTGGCCGAGAAGCAGGACCAGCTGAAGGGGCTGGAGAAGGAACTGGCCGGTCTCCAGGGCGACTCGCCCCTCGTCCAGATCTGCCGTGGAATCCCAAACCATCTCCGAAGTGATTTCCGGATGGACCGGTATTCCCACCGGTCGCATGCTCGCAGGATGAGATCACTACCGTCCTGCAGCTGAAAGAGATGCTGGCCAAACGGATCATCGGTCAGGACCATGCTCTGGAAGCCGTTGCCCAGAGGATCCAGACCGCCCATGCGGGCATCGAGGATCCCTCCAAACCCACCGGGGTCTTCCTCATGGTCGGACCGAGCGGAGTCGGCAAGACCGAAACCGCTCTGGCGCTCTCGGAGCTGCTCTACGGCGGCGAAGAGAATGTCGTCACCATCAACATGTCGGAATACCAGGAAGCGCATACGGTTTCCGGGCTCAAGGGTTCGCCGCCCGGCTATGTGGGCTACGGTGAGGGCGGAGTGTTGACCGAGGCGGTCCGCAAGAGGCCCTACACCGTGGTGCTGCTGGATGAGGTCGAAAAGGCCCACCCGGATGTGATGGAGCTCTTCTTCCAGGTCTTCGACAAGGGCACCCTGGAAGACGGTGAAGGCAGGCGGATCGATTTCCGCAATACCCTCATCATTCTCACGTCCAATCTGGGCACCGACCTCATCATGAAGGTCTGCGCCGACGAGGAGACCATGCCTTCGGCTCCGGCTCTTAAGGAAATGCTGCGCCCGGAACTGACGAAACAGTTCAAACCGGCCTTTCTGGGGCGTCTCATGGTCGTGCCCTACTATCCGATCACCGACAAGAATATGCGCCTGATCGTGAAGCTCAAGCTGGACCGGATCGCCAAAAGGATGCGGGAGAACCGCAACATTGCCTTCATCTACGAGGAAGGGCTGATCGAGGCCATTGCCAAACGCTGCACCGAAGTGGACAGCGGCGCGCGCAATGTGGACCACATCCTCACCAACACCCTGCTCCCCGAGATGTCAAAGGAACTGCTCTCGAGGATGGCAAGCGGAGAGCAGATCAAGGAGCTGAAGGTGTCTCTGGGGGATGAAGGGTTTCGGTTCGAAGTCATTTAGAGAACCCTTACAAAAGGCCCCTGGCGTGCCCGGTCTCCGCTTATACGCTGCACGCCCGGCGTGAGGGTTTCCTGGTAGGCTGTCGAGAGAACAGGACCATTTCTTTGGGTCTTTCGAGGTTTAAGGTGAGACTTTGGCGGGTGCGCTTCTGAGGAAACAATTGCTTCCGCCGCGGTTAAGGGATTGAAACCTTCCACCTGCAACGAGGAGAAAGCCCATGTCAGATTTAATCATTAGTTTTTTGGGCACAGGTGCAGTATATGATCTAAGGGAGCGATTGCGTAGAGCGCGCCGCCGCAGGGCTCACTACAGAAGAGGAGGCCTCGGCGAGCTACATTGGACTGACGAGATCCAGCGCACGCAGCAGCAAATACGGCGATGCCCTTCAGGGATAGATCTCGATTTTTGGGCTGATAGGCATCTCTATCGCTTGGAGGCATGCTTTATCCTCCCGGCTGGCGACTGCTGTGATGCTGTGCTCTCATTACCGCCGGGTTTCGATTCCGGCGCTCTAGATGGTTATGAGGCGGTCGTATATGTCGCCGCAGACCCGAGTGGCAACCCGGCGATGAATTTGGTTCGGCTCGCCATTGGCCGCGTCCTCTTCCTCTCACAGGTGGTTCAAATCCAATCTGCTCATGGGGGAACGATTGTGCCTGTTGGAACCCGTGTCCATGGAGCCCTAAGGTTATATCCAGAAACGTAACTCTTTGTACAGGTCAACACAAATGAGTGTCCACTTTCGGTGCGTCATACCGGTGTAGGCCGTTACCAGGATTTCGTCTGGATTCCGGCCAAGAACCTGCCGGAATGACGAGGTGTCATAATGGTCTCTTTCTTCTGTGGAGCGGTACTTAGCGTCACAAGAAATTGCCTCTTGGATTCCTCAACGGTGCACCAAGACACTCGTTCTGAGGCTGGTCCTCCTTTGCCGGAAACGTCTTTAGTTATCAGATTGGGTATGATTCCGGATCGGGTAAGCAGCGGTAGATTTGGTTATCTTCTGTGAAACCATAGCGAGGATCAGTGCCGGCTAAATCCCCTGCTGAGTTTCCTTCTCGATGTGCTCGATTGCAGCGTTGGCAATGGCCACCAGGCGTGGCTCCGTCACCTGTTGAAGGGCTCGGAGGGCCGGGAGGGCGGAGGCTGCCGCAGCGCCGCAGCCGGCAAGCCCTATGGCAGCGTTGGCCCGCACGTCTCCTTCAGGATCGGAGAGCACCGCCGTCATCCCCATCTGGCCGTCCAGCCGCTTGGGGTCAGCGCCGACGAGGAGTTACAGGGACAGGGGGAATTACGGGGACACCCGGCGAACGCGCTCGACTCGATCACGCTGTATCCTAAACCTGACTCGTGGCTTTCGCCGACATCTGTTTCAGTTCCGGATCTCTCAAATTTAAGATACGGTCCTTGGAATTTCCGCTGCGGCAACAGAGAAGACAAACGGTGTCCAGGCATCGCAGGAGACACCGGCCTACTCATCAGAGTGGAGGAATTGGTGGGCGGCCGCTTATACCGCGCTCACGAAGTAGGCTTCCTTGATTTTCCTGAGCTGCTCTGGTTTTATCGCCACATTTTCCAGAAGGTCAGTGGTGCCATGGGCATACATGAAATTTGGTGGACGAGCGGTGTAATCGTGCTCCAGCCAGGCACAATGGCCTATTTCGTGGAGAAGAGCTATCCCCGCGGGAAGCGCGCCCTTGGTGTTCAAGATCGTGTAGGGTGGCCAACTCGCATTGCCCCATTGCCCTTGCCTCATTGAACGCCCCCCGTCGCTAGTCGCGTAAACCGTAAACGGGACGAAGATCACGGGTAATCGGCCATGACCCGTCGGGTACGCATGATGGGCCAGATCTCGAAGCTTAAGAGCTGGCTCCAGGTATGTGGCCTCGTCGTCTGGAAACTGTTCGTCATAATCGAGTGTGTGGGCCAGTTTTAACATCTCTGTTGGCCGTGGGTAAACGTCCAGCCCGAACCCAAGTTTTCGTAGCTTTTTGCGGGTGTAGTGAACCATGGCTCCAGCCGGATCGCTGGTGACCGACTTCGCCCAAAAAAGCGTTAAGCGGATCGTTGGCATTGGTGACTTCTCCCCTTGGTAGTGTTCTAGATAAGGAATTGCGGGGACAGTACACTCATCCCCGGCGAACGCGCTGACTCAAGTACCCTGTATCCTGACCTCACTAGCTTTTAAGTCCTGATGTCATCGCAAGTCCCATGCTGTGCAGCAGGCCTGGCAATGGCTTGGGCATCGTCAAGGAGAATTGGGCAAAAAGAATCTCGTCAGGGCCTTGTATGGGTGATATCGCTCGAGTGGTCAGGGGAGGGGATCCGGGAAAGGCCCGCTCAATCCGACCGAGCAAGCTCACAGCAACTGGTTAAGACGGTTATTCTGATTCCACGGCAAACGCCGGAGCAAGAATAGGCCAAAAAGTGAGAGTCAGCAACATGTTTCAAATAGCCGCTTGAGGATGGCGGCCGGCTAAATCCCCTGCTGAGTTCCCTTCTCGATGCGTTCGACTGCGGCATTGGCAATGGCCACCATGCGCGGTTCCGCCTCCTGCTGCAGGGCACGTAAGGCAGGCAGGGCGGAAGCCGCAGCGGGGCCGTAGCGGGCAAGTCCCATGGCAGCGTTGGCCCGCACTTCTCCTTCAGGATCGGCGAGCCGCTCCGTCAAGGCCTCCAAGATGCGCGAAGGCTCTTCCTCTATTCTTGCCAGCGCTAGAGTCGCTGCCGCCCGCACCTCGCCAGCCGGATCTTCGAGACAGCCCATAATCACCGGCACGAACTCCCGACCACTCCCGCCAAGATTGCCGATGCGCTCGAGGCAGACATTACGGACATCCTTGTCATCATCCTGAAGCATCGCCTGTATCACCGGCAGAGCCACCGCGGGATCGCCTGAAATCTTCACCAGGGCGGAAGTACAGGCCAGTTGCAACAAAGGTGACGAAGCCGCCACGGATAAGTGCTTGAGATCCTCCACGGCATCCCCGGCATTTTCGCCGATCCATTCCAAGGCATCGACTGCGGCCGACACCGCCAGCGAATCGGAAGACTCCAACAGGGAGCGGAGCGCAGGAACGGGAGCCTTCCCCATCCTCCCGAGAGCAAAGCCCGCATGCCAGCGGAGCATCGGATCGTCACTGGTGAAACATTCGCAGAGCCTGTCAATGGCGGAGTCGGCGGCGGTGCCGATACGGCCGAGGCCGGAAGCTGCGGCGATGCGGACTGCCGGCGGTTGGCTCTCTTCAAGCCCCATGATCAAGGCGGGTACGGCCGAAGCTCCCATCCTGGTCAATACTTCCACGGCCAAAGTGCAAACCCCTGCGCTCTCATGAGCGAGACAGGCCACCACTTCGTCCAGGCATGCCGGAGTTCCCTGCCCCGCTTGCAGCAGTTCGGCCAGGGCTGCCAGCCGTGGGGCTTCCTGGGGGCTTCTCAGCTTGGCGGCCAGGGCTTGCGCATCATAGGCCTTCGGTTCAATGGATTGTGACATCACCAAATATTCCCGGCACCGGGGGTGTAGGTTGGGGAGACCACCCCGACAGAGGCTATTAGACTCGTGCACATGAACTACACCATCTGCCATTACGGTTGCAGAGTGCAAATTGATGGCGCTGGCGGTCAAGTCGATTGTGGGGGCGATGACCGAGATTGGCCCGGCGGAACTCACTGTCACACCCGAGGCGCCGACGGTCAGGGTGACCCCTTGCGTGTAGTTGATAGTCACGGCACCGTTCACAGTGACATTCTGCTGCCCCATTACCGTGACTTCCTGCTTCCCCTTCACCGTCTTGCTGTCATCCTTGTCGATGGTGATGGTGTGATTGCCGCCGATGGTGTGATCTTCATCCGCCTTCACTTCGATGGTGTTGTTCTTTCTCGGCGTGGAGATACACCTCCTCATCACCCTTTTTGTCCTCGAAACGGAGCTCATTGAAGCCGCCTCCGCCGGGGGTGGAGTCCGACTTGATGGTGCTCTTCGTTTTTTCATCGGGAAGCGTATAAGGGGGCTTGTTGATGCCGTGGTAGACGCGTCCGGTAATGATCGGACGGTCAGGGTCGCCTTCGAGGAAATCGACGACGACCTCCTGGTCAATCCTTGGGATGTACATGGCGCCCCAGTTGGCCCCGGCCCAGAGTTGGCTCACCCTGATGAAGCATGAGCTTTCGTCATCCTTGTTCCCTTCCCGATCCCAGTGAAACTGAACTTTGACGCGGCCGTGTTCGTCCGTGTAGATCTCTTCCCCGGGAGGACCCACCACGATGGCGGTTTGAGCGCCGTGAATGACCGGCTTTGGGGTGGTTCGCCGCGGCCGGTACTGGGTTTCCAGGGGGATGCAGGCAAAATTGTTGGTGTATGAGAAGTCGCTCCCCGAACTGACCTCTGAACCATATCCCCCCTGCCATGCCCCATGGCCGAGAGATGTCAGCAGATACTCTTTTTCGTTCATGCCCTCCACGTCACAGCCAATCAGCCGAAAATGGGTGCCGCTCACAAAGGCTCGGCACGAGCTCGAACCGATCAGGGTCGTAATCCTTGCCTCCTGCCCTTCCATCCGCACTCTGGCCAGCCGGTCGCCGTCACTCTGGTTCTCATAATTCCCCGGAAAGTCGTAAAACTCCCGCTCGGTAGGGCCCACGTTCTTGGTGGCGGGAACCGAGACTTTCAGGTCCGTATTGGGCATCTTAAAATTGAAGTCGTTCAGGCTGTACTTGCCTGCCTGCACCTGCATCCGCTTTTCCAGACTGGTGATGTAGTCCTGCTCCTTCGAAGCGACCTCCTCGAAGAGCATGCTGGCCGTCCTCTGGTGGGGGCATGGCCTGTGCCTGGAGGACGAATCGACCATAACGAGGGTATGCTTTCCCATCTCATGTTCGAAGAAATAATAGATTCCCTCTTCTTCCATCAGGCGGGAGACAAAGTCCAGATCCGTTTCCCGGTATTGGACGCAATACTCTCTTTGCGGGTGGCTGCCGACATCCATCCGGAAGTCGGTGAACTCCTTCTCCGAGAGGATCCTTTCAATGATGTCGGGCACTGAGAGGTTCTGGAAAATCCGTGAGTCCGTGGTCCGGCCCAACAACCAGAGCCATGGTACAATGGTTGCGCTGTACAAGCTCAGCCCCGGATTTCCCTCTCCTGCGCCGGCTCTTTGCGAGAAATAAGAGACGAGGCCGTTGAAATATCGTTCAGAATCGTTGGGAGGCATCATGGAGACCGTTACACTCCTTCCGATAATATCTTCAAAGGCTATGCTGCTGCTCTCGGAGAACAAGGCGAGGTCAAAGCTGAACAATCGTGGACAGGCCCTCGGACCCGCTCAGTCCCTGGATCAGCAAGACATCCTCGCCGAGGGGCGTGTGTAGGACCATTACCCTTTCCTCCTGCCTGTATACCATGGATCCCTCCAAAGAAATTGTCTGAATTCGCGATTCTCTTACATGGTTTTACGCGGACCAGTCTTAAGCTCTCAGTCGTCACTTTCGGCCCCATTGAGGCCCCGGGCTTCAGGATTCCTCAAGCGGGCGCACGGCCTGCCCGCCAGCCCTTTTCCGAAAGATCCTGGTTAGGGTTAGCGAGCACGGTGCTCTCCTTTCTCAGCTACGAGTCGTTAGCATGCTGTCTTGCAGCCGACTACAAAGACTACGACTGCAGGGCTTGTCGATGAGTGTTTGCCGTGAGGTTACTGATTAAGGGATTGCAGACAAACCTTTCGGGATCTTTATCGTTTCAACCTCACTTCAGTGACCTCGTTTGCTGCTGCCGGAATGATCGCTATCCGAATAGAGAATTACTCTATTTCCTGATAACATGAAGTCAAGCAAGCTTCAAGTCAACAGGATTGTGAGAACATGGGATGCACCGACGATTGCTCCGTCCATGGGATGGGGGTTTGATGCACTGCTCGGGAAAACGGTGCCGCCAAGGAGTCAAAGATGTTTGGTTTTCGAGATGATGGCGATTACGACCGCGCAAGGCAGGTACTCCAAAATGCCGACTACACGGAAGCGGCAGTCGGCGAAGTGCTGGGGCAGGAGCAAATCCTCACTATGCCGTCCAACGCTGTGCCGCGAGTGTTGCGAAGGACGCGTGGGCTTTCACGGCTTGATACGCTGATACGCTTGTTTTATTTGGGAGTGCCAACCCCATCACAGGCGGTTGCGTCGGCGCTCGCCCCCATGACGCTTGATTCCTGGGTCCAGGCTGGACTCCTGCACCCACCTGACAGCGATGGCCAGATGGACCCTCGGGTCCAGATATGGCCGCTGAGCGGCCTGCTGCTGGCAATCGATCTGCCGTGGCGGCAGCCGACCGCACCGGCACCGGATTTTGTGGTGTCGCCGGGGCTTCTGACGTTGGAACTGGCCAACGCGATGATCCGCCGACCTTGCAGGCGCATCCTGGACTTGGGGACCGGTTCGGGCATGCTGGCGCTGTTAGCAGCGCCCTATGCGCAGAGCGTGGTGGCAACGGACAAGAATGAACGCGCCATCGCCTTCACGCGCTTCAATGCCCGTTTGAATCGGATCGCTAACGTCTTCAGTCTCGTCGGCGATCTGTTCGAACCGTTGGCTGAAGAGCGATTCCAGTTGGTGGTCTGCAACCCCCCTTTCGTGATCAGTCCCACTCAGCGCTTTCTCTTTCGGGACAGTGGGGAGCGGGGAGACCTTTTCTGCCGCCGGCTCGCCCGATCCGCAATTACTTATTTGGACGTCGGCGGTTTCTTTCAGTTCACCGCAAATGTTGCCCACGAAGCGGGCACCTCATGGAGGTCGGGTCTGAAGGCATGGTTTGAAGGCCTCGACTGCGATGTTCTCGTCCTGGTTGAACGAACGGAAGATGTATCCGACTATGCCATGAGCTGGATTGTCAGCACGGAATCGAGGGAACCCGCATCGATCTCGCAACGCTATGAAACCTGGATGGATTATTTTGAGAGGGAACGGATCGAGGCAGTCAGCTATGTACTGGTCACGCTTCGGCGTTCCACCGGCGGCCCAGGTTGGATTCAGGTTGAGGACCCACCCTGTCAGGTGGTCGGCCCCTGCGGTGATGAACTGGAAAGGTTCTTCCAGTGCCGAGATACCTTCGGCAAGGCGTCAGGCACGGACGCATTATTGAACCAGCGGTTGCGGCTTTCCCCGCAGATCCGCATCGAGCAGGAATATGCCATGACTCCCAACGGGCTTGATCTGACCCATATCCGGGTGAAGAAGACAGGGGGGCTGCAGTATCCGCTGACGATTCACGGCAACGTCGCCCGACTGCTCGCAGGCTGCGACGGCAACCGCACCCTTCGGCAACTGCTGGAAGTGCTGTTCAGCTCGCTGAACGTGTCATGGGATCAAACCCTGCCGGTGGTGCTTCCGGCCGTCACTTCGCTGATCGAACGCAGCGTGCTGTTGTCAGCGGAAGCCTTCCCGACGCCCTGCCCAGCCGGTCGGAAGGTATGACAAAACGTTGGTTGGGGCACGTGTGAAGCGCACCTCATCGTTGGTTTGAATGCAGATTGGCTCAAGCCTTCAAGACTGCTTTGAAGAATCCCTCCATGGCTCGGGCAAGTGCCGCCGTATCGCATGCCGATTGGGCCTTCAGCGCAGTTCTCATGGTTCGGCGCAAGTCGTCCAGCCGTCTCGGGGTGTCCCGGCTTTGGGCAAGCTCGACCGCAAAGTCGACCATCTCCTCAACGCTGTCGGCTACAAACTCCTGCAAGTGAGTCCTGCGCAACAGACTCTGGCTGGTCCGGGAGGCCCATCGATCGCCCCGGAAGGTCAACACCGGCACCCCCTGCCAAATCGCCTCCATGGTCGTGGTGCCCCCGTTGTAGGGGAAGGCGTCCAGAGCCACATCGATCTGGTCATAGATAGTCAGGAAGGTAAAGTGATCCGCGGGCTCGGACAGGATGAGGCGTTCCGTGTCAATGCCACGCTCAGCGAAATTCTCTGCCAGGTACCGGCGGTTATGTAAAGATTTCAAGGCCGTGTTGGCCAACAGCAGGCGGGTGCCGTCCGTCCGCTTCAGAATAGTCGCCCAAGCATCCAGGACTGATGGGGTAATCTTGTACTGGGAGACCAGACTGCCAAAGGTCAGATAGCCGTTCTCCAGGCATGGCGGAGGTGCGACCGGCGGTGTCGGGTGATCCACCTGGAACGTCAAGTAGCTCACCGGAAGACGATGGACTCTTTCCGTAAAAAAAGGCTCTTCCTCGGGCCTGACCACCTCATCGTCGCCAATGATATAGTCGAACCCGGGGAGACCGGAGGTTGCATACCAGTTGAACCAGGCAATGGTAACCGGGGCGGGATGGCTCAGGAAGAGGGCAAGTCGTTCCGGGTGACTGAAGGCGTTCAAGTCGACCAGGAGGTCGATCTGTGATGCCTGGATGAGTGCGGCCAGTTCATCATTGTCGAGAGCGCTCGTTTCATGAATCCGATCTCTGCCATGTGGCCGGTATCCCTGCCAGGTTAGTCCCTTCGGGCTGTCGGAAAAGAGGTGGATTTCAAAGGCGGACCGGTCATGGTGGTTGATCAGCCCCCATACCGGCTTCATATAATTTGCCGCGTGAAAGAACGCCGACAGGTAGCCGATGCGAGGCACAGAGTCGAGCGTTGGCCTGACGTTAGTGGCCGCAGCCGACTCTGTGCTCACCCAGGCCGCCAGAATTGCAGCAAGCTTCTTGCGAACCTCAAGAATTCTTGGAAGGTCAGCTCCGACCGATCCCGGAATGATCGAGGCCAGACTCATCCACGGGGCAATCGCCTGGCAACTGTTCGCGGCGTATTCGAGGTGGAAAATGGCTCGCTCGATATCACCCAGCCGATACAAGACCCGTGCAAGATTGTGGTGCGCTTCGGGGCTGGCTTGGTCTGCTTTTATGCTGTTTTCAAAGGCCGCAGCCGCTTGGGCGTACTCACCAACTTCGGTCAGAACATTCCCCGTTGCATACCAGATTTTCGCGGTGGCCGCACCCAACTCGATGAGACGATCATAGACTTCGAGGGCCGATACATATTGACTGTTGAGATGATAGGCAACGGCGAGGTTTTCGAGAATGGCCGGGTGGTCGGGAGCCAGTGCTGATGCCCGGCGCAGGTAGTCGACCGCTTTTCCCGGCTCCCCGGAATCCAGCAGACGGCACCCCCATGAGAACAATCCGTCGGCCTCAGCCGTCCCCGGCTCAACCCCCATATTTCTATCCGGCTGTTTTCAGACGCGCATATGTCAGCGGAAGCCCCCCTAGACCTCGCCTTCCTCGACCTTCCAGCTCATCTCCACATTGCCCTTTTTGATCCCATTCGCATCGTACTGGGTATAGGTCTGCTTCACTTCCTCGAAGTTCAACGACATGCTCTCCATCGGCACTGCGTCGCCTGACGTGGCGGCCGATACATGGTGCGAAGTCACCACCACGTTTTTCAGTTCGTACTCGAGGTAAGTTGCCCGGGCATCACCGTAGGTTGCCGTATTGTGGATGTGTACCTTGGGGAAGACCGTACCCTTGCACACGGCTTCCGCGAGCTTCGGGCTGGACTTGTCGTATTCCTTGGTAACCATCACGTCTTCCACGGTGACCACGCCGCGGCGTCGGGTTTGCCCGGTGGCTCCGGCCCCGGCTTTGTGAAGGCCCCAACTGAACGACAGCACGTCAATCCAGGCCTTGTGGTCCTTATCTTGACACTCGCCGTCTACTCCATCAAATTTTACAAACAGAGCCATGTGTTCCTCCTATCAAGAAGATGATCCATGTGTTCAGGTTACGGGAACCTTTTCCCGCCTGCTTGTCCGCCTTGTGGCCCCGTGCAACTGCTTTCCCGGTGGGAAAGATCGATGGGCATGAATGAGGGGTCAAATAGTCCGCTGGTAAAACGAATCGATAGAACCCAATTTCCGATGGCGGGCCTGCATGGCGACCCTCCGAACAGAGAAAACAGAATGGTTAAGATTTGCTTTTTGACACAATTATACTAATAAAGAGTGCACTTATAAGTCAAGCATAAACAACATGAGCACAAGAATCGCGGGCCATGGGGTGATTTGTTAATCCACGCTGGAGAGGGTGGGGCCAGCAGCAATTTTCAGCGACTGATGGCGGATTCTGCTAAAATAGGCTATGTTTGATTCCCTTTCGACCTTTTGGAGGCTTGGAGCCAGAGCTCCTTTGTTTTGACGGGCCAGCCGTTGCCCGATCATCATT
This sequence comes from uncultured delta proteobacterium, assembly GCA_963783775.1. Lineage (GTDB taxonomy): Bacteria > Desulfobacterota > Syntrophobacteria > Syntrophobacterales > Syntrophobacteraceae > JADGQM01. Next base: position 118,157 of record CAWAOR010000007.1, read on the forward strand.
TCGCGTTTCACCATCCGTTTGTGAGCCATGGCAATGCCGTCTGAAATGCAGAATGTCACAGACCCGAACAGCTACGATGAGGTACCCTACTCACATCAACCCTATCCCCAAAGCCACCCGGACCGTCTTGCAACCTTGGGGAGATTGTTTGGCCTGTCCCCCTCACCCATAACCCATTGCCGCGTCCTCGAACTCGGGTGCGCAAGGGGCGGCAATCTGATACCCATGGCCTTCCATTTGCCCAACAGCGAATTCATAGGCGTTGAGCTTTCTGCGCGGCAGGCGGAAATGGCCCGGAAGACAGTTCAGGACTTGAATCTGGACAACGTGCGGGTAGAAAATGCCAGCATTCTGGACGTGGACCGTTCATGGGGGACCTTCGACTACATCATCTCCCATGGTGTCTATTCATGGGTACCGGAAGAAGTTCAGGACAGGATCCTGACCATTTCTTCGCGGAATCTTGCTCCTCAGGGAATCGCCTACATCAGCTACAACACCTATCCCGGGTGGCACATGCGGGGAATGGTCCGCGACATGATGCTTTTTCACGCCAACCAGTTTCCCGACCCCGAACAAGCGCATCGAACAGGCCAGGGCTCTGATGGATTTCCTGGGACGCTCCGTCCCCAAAGAACGTTCCTTACGATCACTGCTGCAAGAAGAGCTCACTCACATAAAAGAATGCAGTGACTCTTACCTCTACCACGAATATCTCGAGAATGTGAACGCTCCGATCTACTTCCATCAGTTTGCCGAAAGGGCTGCAAAACATGGTCTTCAGTATCTTGCCGAGGCCGAATTCGCCACCATGTTTGCCGGCAGTTTCCCAAAGGAAACCGCGGAGACTCTGGATCAAATCAGTCAAGACTTGATCCGTTCTGAGCAATACATGGATTTCTCCGCAACCGTCTGTTCCGTCAGACGATCCTCTGCCATGGAGACCTCACCTCTCAAGCGCAACCTTGCGCCGGAAGGCCTGACTGGAATGCTCGTCGCCTCAGCGGCAAAACCCGAGACGAACCCGCCAATCTGCTGCCTGGAGAACAGCAATCTTTTCGCACTCCAAAAGGGGCTATCCATCGTCAACGGATCACCCTCTCACCAAGGCCGGGTTGCTGGTCCTGAGCAGGCAATGGCCAAGAGCCATGGATCTGGCCAGCTCTGGTTCAGGAAGCCCTCTGCTCTTCTGAGCGAACACCAGACGCCTGAAGAAACGGATATTCAGCAGCACCGGCGGGTCTTTCGGAGATCACTTGCTGCAATGCTATGCTGCTGGGGCCATCGGAAGTCCACACCTGGCAAGCGGATTTTGTGACGGAAGTGAGTGAACGACCGCAGATCAGTGCGCTTGCGGGATATCTGCTCGCCCATGGGCAGCCCGTGGTAAACCAGCGCCATCGGTGTGGTGAGCTGGATCCCCCCACTCAGCGGCTCTGCCTTGCCCTGGACGGTACCCGGGACCGCAAAGCAATCCTCGCGCACATGCTCGAACTCGCGGCAGAGGGAGACTCTGGTGGTGCGTCTGGACGGCGATCCTTTGACCGACCCCGACGAAATAAGAGACACTTTGGCCGGCGGCTTGGAGCACTCTTTGGCCAATGTGGCCCGGGCTGCGTTGCTGGTCGCATGAAAGGGAGCGTTCGCTAATGGCCAGGCTGATCGTCCAAAGAGCCGCAGGCAACCGTGAGTTTGAACTGAAGGACCGTACCTTCGTTGGGCGCCATCCCAATAATTCCATTCATGTTGCCGACCGTCTCGTTTCCAAAGAACATTGTCTGATCTTTCTTGACCAGAACGGCAACTTCGTCATTCGGGACCTGGGCAGTCAGAACGGGACCTTTGTCAACAACCAACGGCTCGGCACGTGATTGTATCCTCCGGGACGGAGATCGTATCACCCTCGGCACCACTCGCTGCATCTTCTCCGCCGGGACGATGCAGAAGCGCAAAGCCTGGCAATGGAGGCGGATGGCACGGTAGTCCATCCTCAGCCAGACCGCATCGAAGATACCCGAAGATCGCTTTCTCCCTGAAAGAGAAATCTGGGACGAAAAGGTCCTCCGGGCCGACTATGAGAAACTGCGGGTGGCTCATGAGCTCTACCGGGATATTGGTGTCGCCCTGCACATCGAGCGAATTTTCCAGCGGATCATCGAACGCACCTTTGAGCTGCTCAACTGCGATCGCGCCGTCATCCTGACGCCGGATGACGACGGTGCCATGGTCATCCGGGCTTCAAAGACCCGAAACAAGACCGACAGGCTCATCGTCTCCTCCACGATCTTGAAACACGTGCAGGACGAAAAGGTCGGCGATCATCAGCTCGGATGCTTTGACCGACGAGCGCTTTGCCGGGGCAGAATCGGTGGTTCTGCAGAATATTCGATCTTCCATGACAGTGCCGATCCTGTCATGAAGAACAGACTGCTCGGGATCATGATGATCGACTCCGCAGCAGCCGTCAAAGCCTACACTGAAAAAGACCTGCTGCTCTTTGGCAACATCGCCAATCAGACCGCCCAGTTCATCAAAATCGCTGAAATGGCCCGGCAGATCGAGACCGACGCAAGAACCCGGGAACGCTTCCAACGCCTGCTTTCGCCAACCTTGGCCGAGATGGTGGTTTCGGGGAAGCTCAAAGTGGAAAAGGGGGGAAAGAACCGCATTGCTACGGTTCTGTTTGCCGACATTCGCGGCTTCACAGCCATTTGTGAACACATGCCGGCGGCTGAAGTTCTTCAGATGCTCAATGAATACTTTGAGCTGACGGTCGAAGCTGCGTTCCGTTACGAAGGAACGGTCGACAAGTTTGTCGGTGACCAGATCATGGTGGTTTGGGGAGCACCGGTCATCCATCCGGATGATCCCATCCGCGCCGTTCGCGCCGCCATCGAGATGCAGAAGGCCGTGAACCGCTATAGCGCCGCCCAGAGAAAGAAGGGACAAGCTGAGATCAGGATCGGCATCGGTATCAACACGGGTGAACTGGTGGCCGGCTACATCGGTTCCACCCAAACCATGAGCTACTCGGTCATCGGGGATGAGGTCAACACTGCGTCACGGCTCTGTGCTGCGGCCGGCGCGGGGGAGATCCTCCTTGCCGAGAACACCTTCCTGCAGCTGCAAGAGCGCTTCGAAGCGATCAAACTGGCGCCCGTGCAGGTGAAGGGCAAATCGAAGCCCGTCGCGATCTACCGGCTCCTTGGCGAAAAGAGCGCGCTTTCACGCTCCGGAAGGTCCGTCCAGGCCGCGACTTGAGCTCTGCCGACAAACCTCATCGCCGCACGGATTGGCTGCTACTCCCACGGACCAGCGAATTGCGGGAATTATGACCATGGCGATCAACCTCCAGGAAACGACTTCCCAGAAAACCCATGTGATCCACCCCCCGTGCGTTCTGGGGCGAGGCGAGAGAGCCGACCTGGCGTTTCCGGACCCCACCATCTCGCAACGGCATGCCTTGATTCTCAACATCGAAGGTCAGCCCTGGATTCAGGACCTGGAAAGCGCCAACGGCGTCTACGTCAATGACCGCAGGATCGTAGGGAAAGCACCCATCAAGGTGGGCGATTCCATCCAACTGGGGCAGACCAGGTTTCACGTGGTGCCCACGGGCGAGGAGTTCTTGGAACAAACCATCGTGATGCACTCCCTCGATCCTTCCCTCGCTGGGAACCTTGAACACCGAAAGCTCAAGCTGATCTTTGAAATGTCCACCGAACTTGCGGAACATCAGGATCTGGCAACCCTGGAGCAAAACCTGGTGCCCAGATTTAAGGAGCTGTTCAAACAGGATCGGGGATTCATCGCCCTCTTTGACGAGGAGGGCGCTTTGAAACCATTGTTCGCGGGCAGTGAGCTCGATGCCATGCCACTGAGCCGCAGCATCATCAAACGGGTATTCCAGAGCGGGGAGTCTTTCGTTCTGGAGGACGCCCTGAGTGAGGCCGCTCTGAAAGAACAGGAAAGTGTTCTCGGGTTGCGCATACGGTCGGCAATGTGTGTACCGCTGCTTTATCGCAACCAGATCTATGGCCTCATCTATCTCGATCGCAATATTCCGGGCGCCTACCGGGGGGATGATCTGGAGTTCCTGCGAACCATTGCTTCCATCCTCGCCCCTCTCATTGAAAATGCCCGACTCCTCTCCGAACTCAAGGAGCTCAACGCCCGCACCGCCAAAAGCCTGAAAGAAACCCAGTCCCGCTTGATCGCCATGGAACGGACCGCTGCCTACGTGCGGCTGGCTCAGGCTATGGCTCATGAAATCAGAAACCCACTCATGGCCATTGGAGGGCTGGTAAGGAGGATGGCTCGGCCGGAGCCGCCAACGGCCGAAGGAGCAAAGCTTCAGGCTGTCATGAGTTCTGTTGAAAGAATCGAGTCGGTATTGAGAGAGGTGGACGAGTTTGTCAGACTGCCTCCCCCCGACCGGAAACTGGCGCGAATCGACCAGGTCATCCAGGAGGAAATAGACGCGCACGAACCCTTTTGGCAGCAGCGGGACATTCACCCCTTGCTATGGGTAAAGGCGGCACATCTGATGGTCCCCGTGGACGCCGAGCTTTTCAGACGGGCTGTCTCATTGATCATCAGAGAAATTCTTCCCAGCCTTTCCCGGGGATCGGAGTTGAGGATCACGGTGGCAGATGCCGCCAATGAAGTGAGACTCCACTTTGGAAACCCGGTCGAAGACAGCCGCCTCGGTGACCTTGCCGATCCCGAGCTGGAAAGAAAGCCCTGGAGCCTCGGGCTGTTCCTGAACCTGGCCAACAAGATCATCTCGGACCACGGTGGGCGCCTTCTGGTGGACGTCCACGGGCCTTCACCATTACCTCTTGAGGTCAGAGTGCCCTGGACCCTGAGGAATCGCTAAAGGCAAGGGGGTGTCGCGAAGCAGTCGCAGTAACGCTCGTATTTCCGGGTGATTAGCGAAAGAATCTCCTGAGGCCGGTTTTTTCCTCCTGACTGAGTTTTTCCAGACCAGCCTCAGGTTGCGGTTGTTGCCGGCTGTCTTTGGGCGAGTCTGGGAGGACTTCGGGAGCTCCCTCCTCCGCCTCGGCAAAGCGGCCTTCACCCAGAAAGCGAAAGACCGGCCCCTTGGAGCTCAGGCTTACGAGATCGTTGGCGGCAAGCGGGGTTTGGAGAGTCACAGGACGCCCGTTGACAAGGACCATGCCCTTCCCGGTCAGGTCTTTTATCCAGTATTGGTCGAGGCTGTAAAAGATTTGTGCATGCATGTCCAGGAGTTCCGGATGGGCAATGGTCACCTGGCAGTTGGGATGTTTGCCGATGGTAATGGGAAGCTGTTTGAAGGACCGGAGGGTCGGACCGTACTGGAAGACCGCCGGCACATTGACCACCTGAATGGAGACTGGAGTACGGTCTTCGCTAACAGGTTGCTGTGGGGGAGCGGGAGATACCGATCGAGGCGCGTGCGGGGGTGATTCTTCCCGCGGAAACGGCAGCGAAGGGGATGGCGGGGGCTGACCGGGTCCGCTTTCGGTCTGTTCTTCCTTCATCTGGGTCAAAAAACTGACCTTGGGACCGCCTTCGGCAAAGGTCAGAACATCGCCGTCTTTGAGGTAGGTTTCTTTGACTTTCTTGCCATTGACGAAGGTACCGTTGGCGCTCAGGTCGAGCAGTTTGAAACGGTTGCCCTCGCGGATGATCTCAGCATGTTTACGGGATACAATGCCCAGGTCCGGAGGAAAACACAAAAGGGAAGACGGATGCCGGCCAACGGTTATGGTTCCCTCGGTAAACTCCTGAATATTGCCCTTGAAGGGACCATGAAGGTGGACAAATTGCACAACAATCAACGGCGGACCTTTCATCTTCCCAACCCCCATGACCTCTCAGTCGACATGAACTCTCACGCGTTTCCTGGGTACGGATCGACGTTTATGATTTAACCTTTCGCGGCATCAATTTGCCTGACGAAGATGTTGCATTTAGGTGATGAACGCATCTATTATAGCCTGACCCGAAGCGCTGATACAATTGAAATAGAGCCACTTCTCGGCTGAACCTTCGTCCCTCTTTCGAACTACGCCTGGCCTGTGGTTTCCAACGGGCCTCGGTCTGGCGTTTCCTGGATGCGCGAATGGACCATATCATTTCCACTGGAAAATCTGACCCCGGTTTGAAACGGCCGAACAACGAGGATGCGTTCCTGGTGAATGTCACTCGCGGACTCCACGTGCTGGCCGACGGCATGGGCGGAGCGGCCGCTGGTGAGCTGGCCAGCGGGATCTTCATCGAAACTGCGCGGGAGCTTTCTTCCGGGCCGGCGGCACAGGCGGGGGAAGAGTGTAGGCAATGGCTTCAGCGGGTTTTCGAACTGGCCAATGCGAGGATTCTCGACCACGTCGGCGCCCACCCGGAACACCGGGGGATGGGTTGCACCGCGGAGCTCTTGATTCTAAACAACAACAAGTTCGCTCTCGGGCATATCGGTGACAGCCGCACCTATCTCTACCGCAAAGGGCAATTGAAGCAACTGACCAAAGATCACTCACTGGTCCAGGAACAGCTGGACCAGGGCCTCATCACCTCTCAGGAAGCCCGCAACCATCGCCTGCGCCATGTAATTCTCCGAGCCGTGGGCACGACCGATGCCCTGGCCGTGGATTTCCTGAAAGGGAATGTCTTTGCGGGTGACCTCTTCCTGCTCTGTTCGGATGGGCTTACGGACATGGTCGAGGACCCCGTCATCACCCGGATTCTTGCTGCGCCCATCGACCTTGGAGGCAAAGCGGAACGGTTGATCGAAGCGGCCAAGGCTGCAGGGGGGAACGATAACATTACGGTCATCTTGAGCGAAGTCGCCACCTGATGACGAAGGTCAAAGCGTTTTGGAGCCTCCTCTGGATCCTGGCAACCGTTACCGCTACGGTTGCCGCAGGCAGTGAGGGAAGTACCCGGTTCTTCCCGTTTCCGGTGGTCGAAGTAGAACGAGTAATCGATCGCTGGTTCACGAACTCAGGCTACCGGACGCAGCGCTATGAGCTGGCTTCCGGAGAGGTATCCGTGAGCGCGCGGAAGGACAATGAGGACTGGCAACTTGTGCTGAAGCCTTCCTCGCCTCTCTTTACGGAGGTTTTGGCGCGGTGTACGATAAATGGGTCCCCTGATGCGGCCAGGGGAGCAGCGCTGTGGTCCGTCCTCGAGCGCTACACAAAAGGCGCCGGTACGGATGCAGCGGCAACGGATGCTCAGGTGCCAAAGGCCGTATGGCAACAGCATGAAGCGGTGATCTGTATGGAAAACAGCCCTGGCTCCGAACCCATTCAGCTTACCGGATTCGTTTGTGACGAATCGGGGCTGGCCCTGTCCACAGCGCACGATTTAAAAGAGCATGCAACGCTGACGGTCATTGCCGGCAACGGTCAGCGCTACACCGGGCGCACCCTGAAGGTCGACTATCTGCGCGACCTGGCCGTCATCCAGACCAATTTCCGCCCTCCTGTGACCATCTCCCTGGCCAAAGCCCGCCTCAGCCTCAGGCGGGGAGAAGAGATTTTTGCCGTTGGCTGCCCGCAGCGATCCTCCGGAGCTGTTTACGTCGGCGTGGTCGACAGCCCGCCGAGACTTGCCAATGCCATGCCCCTCTGGCAGGTGAGCCTGAAGGTGCTGCCGGGGAGCAGCGGCAGTCCCGTCTTTGATGGCGAGGGGAACCTCGTGGGAGTCATCAAGGGCCGCTATCGCGGCACGGATTCGGTGGGTTTTTTCATCCCGGTTTCGACGTTGAAGGAATTCCTGGGGAGATAGAAGGGTTCATGAATTACGGACGTTACCGCATTCGTGAAGGAGCTCGGCAAGGGATCGATGGGGGTGGTCTATCAGGCCCATGACCCCCAGATCGATCGCCTTGTCGCCCTGAAAGTGATGCGGCCGGACCGGGTCGCCTCGGAAGCCTTCCTCCATCGCTTCATGAAAGAGGCCAAAGCTATCGGACGGCTGTCCCATCCCAACATGGTCGTGGTCTACGATGTCGGTGAGGACCAGGGAACCGTCTACATCGCCATGGAATTCCTCGAAGGAAAGCCCTTAAACGAAATCATCGCCATCGATGCCCTCCAACCGGACGAGATCGTCGATCTCGGCGTGCAGGTCGCGGAAGCCCTCGACTACGCCCACCGGAAGGGCATTGTGCACCGGGATATCAAACCCAGCAACATCATTGTGCAGCCGGACGGCCAGATCAAGATCACCGACTTCGGGATCGCTCATATCGAAGATCCGGAGGCGACCCAACAGACCCAGGCCGGAGAAATCCTGGGGACGCCCGCATACATGTCGCCCGAACAGGTCCTCAGCCAACCGGTCGACGGCCGATCGGACCTCTTTTCCCTCGGCGTCATTCTCTATGAACTGGCAACCGGGAAGCGCCCTTTCCGGGGCGAGAATCTGGCGGCCATGTTTCGCAACATCACCGGAGAAGATCCACTCGCGCCGAGCAAGGAAAATCCTGCGCTAGCCCAGGACCTTTCCCAGATTATCCTCCGGTGTCTGGCCAAGGGTCCGGAAAAGCGTTTTGCCACCGGCAAAGAGTTGGCGGAAGCCCTGCGCCGCACTGGCAGCCACGCATCACCTTCCCCCATCAAGACTCCGAAGACCCCCAGGAAACCAGCCCTGCGGGCACCGGTGGTGGTGCTGGCGCTGCTCCTGCTGGCTGGAGCGGGGGGTCTCATCGCCTACCTTTCAAGCCAGAAGAACGGTCCCACAACAATAGTCGGCTCCACGGACTCGAAGCCTGGGGTCCAGCCGGGCGGCGCCGGCTCCTCTGCACTCTCCACCTCATCCTCCGGCATCGAAGCCCCAAAGCTCCCGCCCACCCCCAAGCTGGGAGCACTCAAGATCGACAGCACTCCCGCCGGGGCGCAGGTGCTGGTGGATGGCGAAGCCAGGGGGGTGACCCCGGTGAATCTCCAAATGCCCCCGGGTGCCCATGAAGTGCGCCTGGTATTGGCGGATTATGGCGATTGGGAGGCGCAGGTCAAAGTCCAGGAAGACAAGACAACGCATATCCCGGTGGAGTTGATGCCATTACCCGGGAAAACGCAGTGAATCCGGTCGGCAAGAATTCAAGGAGGACCCCATGAAGATGGCCCATCGATCTTTGTTTTTGGCAGCCATGCTGGCGCTGGTGATCCTGGCCGGCGCCACCCCATGCCAGGGCAAACTGGCCTCGGGCCAGAGCGCTCCGGCCTTCTCGGCCGCAGATCTCCAGGGGAAGCCTCACGACCTGTCTCAGTTGCAGGGTCGGCCCATGGTGATCCTCTATTTTTTCGACGTTGATTCGAAGCCAAGCCAGGAGGGGCTGCTCAGCCTCAGTCAGATGGCCAGGCAATTCACGGGAGCGGACTTGACGGTCTGGGCCATTACCCTTTCGCCCAAAGAAAAGGTCGCCGGTTTCGCCTCCGGGAATAATCTCACCTTCCCCGTCCTGCTCGATAAGTCCGGCGCCAGCGACCTTTACGACGCGCAGACCATTTTGCCGACCGTTTGCATCCTCGGCCCCGGCCTCAAGGTCCTCGATCACCTCCAGGGGGGAGGCAAGACCTCCCAGCTGATGCTGGTCAAACTGGCCGAACGGGAGTTGCAGCGCAAACAGACCCAGGTGGCCATTGCGCTGAGCGACCAGGTGGTGAAGAAGGACCCGCAAAACCTTGAAGCCAAAGCCGTGAAGGGCCATGCCGCCCTCAAGGAAGGCAAGCTCAATGACGCCGGCCAGGTCTTTCAGGAACTGGCGCAGAAGGGCGGCCAGGGCGAGGTGCTCGGAAAGGAAGGACTGGCGGCGGTCCACGCTAAAAAGGGCGAAACGGACAAAGCTCTCAAGCTGGCAACGGAAGTCGAACAAAAAGCTCCCGACCGGTCTTACCCGAATGTCATCAAGGGCGATGTGCTTTACACTCAGAACAAGGTGACCGAAGCCCAGACCGAATATCAGAAAGCGACCACCAAGAAGCAGGCCGAACCCTATCTGAAACCGGTAGGGTACAATCAACTGGGGCGTCTCTACGCCAAGAAGGGGGATAATGAAGGGGCCCGCAAGCTCTACGACCAGGCCGTCGCCATCGACCCGTACTACATTGAAGGAACGACGAACAAGGGCCTGACCTACAGCAAGGAAGGCAAATGGGACAAGGCCATGGAGACCTATCGTCAGGCTCTGGGCGTCGAAAAAACGGACGTCTACGCCGTCGCCCTCGCCAGGCAGGCCCAGGAAATGCTGAATCTGCAGAAAGACAAGCAAAAGTCGGAACGCATCGACCGTTTGGTGAAGGAGTTGGCGGAACGCTATCGCAGCCAGAAGAAAGGTGCCGCCAAGGATCAGGATGAATGGACTTCCCGTCCCATGATTCTGGCCTTTGTGGATTTTCAGGAAAAGGGCGCCCTGACTGAGCGGGACGGCTTTGCCACGGTCCTCACTCTGCAACTCACCGATTATCTCAACCAGTCCAAGCGGGTGCAGGTAGTGGAACGCGCCCTCCTGGACAAGCTCCTCGAGGAACTGAACCTTGGGTCTTCGGAACTCGCCGACCCCCAAACCGCCCTGCGCCTGGGGAAGGTGCTGGCCGCCAAGCTGATCGGGACGGGATCGCTCCTCAATCTCCCCGCCGGCACGTCGCTGACCATGCGCTTGATTGATACGGAAACCACTGCCATCCCCATGGTCTTGAACCGTGACCTCGGAGCCCAAACGGGAGTGGAAAAGGACCTCTATCAGCTCAATCGGGAGATCCTGAAAACCGTGATCTCCAAATACCCGCTTCGCGGCTTCGTGGTGAAGCTTGTGGGTGATCGGGCGCTCCTCAATCTCGGCGCCAATCAGGGGGTGGTCACGGGGACTAAGTTCGAGGTGCTCGACGAAGCTCAGACCGTTGAATACAAAGGGAAGAAACTCCAGGGTTCGGCGCGACCCGTCGCTCAAATCGAGGTGGTCGAGGTGCAGCCGGATCTCAGCTACGCCAAGATCCTCACCAAAGAGCGAACGCTCAAGACCGATGATAAGATTCAGGAAAAACTGGAAACCCTTGCCATGGGAGAGGGAAATGTTGCTCCGTAAGTTGATCCGAGGAACCTTCCTTGTTCTGTTGGCCATGCTTTATGGATGCGGTTCGGCGCCGGTGAGCGGAACCCCGGTCACGGCAACGAAACCTTCCAGTGTGGCCGTGTGGGATTTTGACAACCTGAGCCCGCCGCAGAGGGCTCAGCCGGATCTGGGCGAACGCCTGGCCGGGGAAGTCACGGAAGCGATCACGCTCAAGGGCACCTATCAGGTGGTCGAAAGGCAGCGGTTGCTGCTGGTCCTCGAGGAACTCAACGTCGGCACCCAGAGCTTTGTGGATGAGGGCACCCGGCTGCGCCTGGGGAAAATGGTAGGAGCCGGAATGATGGTCTTTGGCGCCTATCAATCCTTCGGCGGCGACCAGACCCGGATCGATGTGCGACTGGTGGAGGTGGAGACCGGGCGGACCCTAAAGAGTGTTGACAAAATGGTCCCTTCGGCAAATTACCAGGCTTGGTTCCAGACCGTACGGCAAGCTGCCGATGAACTGTTCTAAAAGAGAATGTCGAATATCGAATTTCGAACCGCAGAATGTCGAAGGAACATAGAGATCTTGAGATGAAAGTGAACAACTTATGTTAGTCTTTGTGGTAAGCAACAATCCAGCAAGGCAGGGATTGGATCGAACTTCATCATTCGAAATTCGTTTTTCGATATTCTGCGGTTCGCTTTTCCCTGAGCTTCATCATTCGAAATTCGTTATTCGATATTCTGCGGTTCGCTTTTTGATGGATGTCTTTTTATAGAGTTCTTGAGAGAAAAAAGGAGGGTTTAATCATGCTGAGAAAGCGCAAAGGCTTGCTGGCAATTCTGTTGATTCTGGGCACCATGCTGGTTGGCTCTTACTGCCTGACCCAAGCGGCAAGTGTGTCAAGAACCGTGACACCACCTCCCGAACCTGACGCGGATCTCCTTATCAATCCTGGGTCAGCGGACCGGGATCTTCCTCCGCTCCTTGGCCAGGGTGCCTTTCCCTGCAAGCACGTCCTGTTCCTGGATGACCGTTTGAGCAGCGCAGAAGGGAGTTACGACTCCTTTTCGACGTTGAAGAGCACGCTCATCGGGCTTGGTTTTGAAGTTCAGGAGATACTGCCGCTCGAAATCAGCACCTCGCTCATCGCACCGTACGATATTGTGGTCTTCTCCCTGGGCTGGTATGCGGGCGGTGGAGGACAGCGGGAGCTCACTGATGCCGAAGCCGCGGTGTTGGTGGAATACGTCAAGTCGGGTAAGAGCCTCTTTCTGGTCGGCGAACTGGGACGTGCTTCCTGGTCCGGCAAGTGGCGGAAGTCCCTCAACCGGATTTCCCGGAACTTCGGGATCACTTTTGCTAACAACATGTTATGCAGCACCGCCAGTCATTTGAACGACCCTGCCGATCCGGACGGCGGCGTCGATTTGCCGGTTATCCAAACCATCACCTCGCGCTTTCTGGGAGAAGGCGTCAAGCAGTTCTCCATCCTCTGGGGGTCGACTCTGCAGGCCCAGGCCCCCGCCCGCATCGTCTCCCGTTCGGATGCCAGCAGCTGGCGGGATAACGACTGCACATGGAATTTCGTGATTGGGAAATGGGAGTGTGAGCAGGACGCCGATCAACCCTCGGGGACCTACGGCGTGCTGGCGGTGGTGGACAACGGCGCCGGACGCATCCTGGCCGTTGGCGATTCCAGCTGGATGGTGAATGGCTGGATCGAGGTCAACGACAACCTCCAGCTCGCCAAGAATGCTTTCACCTGGCTGGCCCGTCAACCGGCCGTCAAGTCCCTCACGGCCAAACCCACCTCAGGGAGCGCGCCGCTGAGGGTTAGCCTGACGTGCAGCACCAAGGACCCCGGGACGCACGTGAAGGAGTACCTCTGGGATTTCAACGGGGACGGCACCACCGATGAAGCCACGCCGTCCGGCAGCCCCAGCATAACCATCAGCCATACCTATGCCGCTGCAGGCACCTTCGCGACCACCTGCACGATAGTGGACACCAATGGCTGCTCCAGCACCGCGAGTCCCGTAACCATAGCCGTCTCGGCCAATCGGCCACCGGTGATTGACTCCTTCGATGCCGAGCCGTCCAGCGGCATCGGCCAGCTGCGGGTGTCCTTCACCTGTGCGGCGCACGATCCCGATCGAAGAGGCTCGATCACCAATTACCTGTTTGCCTTTGGAGACGGCAACACCACCACCTCTCCCAATGGGACAGCCTTCCACACCTATGCGGTGGGGACCTACAACGCCACCTGCACGGCTGTGGACAATCAGGGCGCCCAGACCACTTCCAGTCCCGTGGCGATCACCGTTCAAGCCAATCAGCCACCCGTGATTGACTCTTTTACGGCCAACCCACAAGCCGGCAATGCACCTCTTAGGGTGAGTTTCCTCTGCAGCGCCCACGACCCCGATGGCTCAATCAGCTACTACGTTTTGAATTTCGGTGACGGCAACACGACGATCTCAACGTCCGGCGATGGAGCCCAGACTTACTCGATTGCCGGCACCTATAACACCACCTGCACCGCCGTAGACAACCGGGGCGCCCAAACCACTTCAAGTCCTCTTCCCGTCGCTGTCAATGGACCGCCCTTCATCACGAGCTACACCGCCACCGAAGTGGCCGGGGTGTGCGATAATGCCACCCAGACCAGGCCTTACAGCTTCACCTGTTCGGCTTCCGACCCTGAAAGCTCGATTGCCCGCTATGTGATTGCTTTTGGTGACGACCAGAGCAGTACAGTGACCACCAGTAATACGACCGTGACGGTCTTGCACAGCTACACATTTCATGAAGGGTCCAATCTCAACACTACCCAATGCACCGTGTTCGATGACCAGAACGCCACTGCCACATCGGCGCCGGTGACCGTCCAGGTTCACACCTGCGACTAGCCAGGCCGTCTTCCCTGATGCGACCGCCTTCGCACAGAGGACGAAGTCTCAAAAGTAACCGGGCGGGCATCAAGCCCGCCCAAAGAACCTCAAAGGGGCTGCAATCATTCGATCAATACTGCAGCCTCTTGCAGAGGCCTTGAGCGCCAGCCCGGCGGTAGCCGGAATCCAGGTTCCTCAACTAAATGTTCGCTATTCGTTTTTTCAGACATGCCGTTTAACACCATTTGAGAACAATAGGGGAAGGTGATCGTGCAGAGAAAGCGAAAAGGCATGCCGGCCATTCTTTTGGTACTGGGCATCCTGCTGTTTAATCCTTGTAGCATGACCGGGGCAGCGAGTGTGACGGGAACTCAGACACCACCTCCCGAACCTCACGTCACCCTCTTTTCAGATTCCGGACAACCCCCTGCCGTTCATCACCTGATTCTTGGCCAGGGGGCATTCCCGTGCAAGAAGGTGCTTTTCCTGGATGACCGCCTGAACACCGGCAGCCCTGATGAATTCTCGACCTTGAAGGGGACTCTGGCTGCTCTCGGTTTTAATATTCAGGAAGTCCTGCCGTCTGAGATCAATGCTTCCCTGCTGGCGGGATACGATGTGGTGGTGTTTTCCCTGGGCTGGTATGCCGGAGGGGGCGGTCAGCGGGAAATCACCGACGCTGAAGCGGCGGCCCTGGCGCAATTCGTCGATTCGAGCAAGAGTCTCTTCCTGGTCGGCGAACTGGGGCATGCCAGCTGGTCGGGCAACTGGCGCAGATCTCTCAACCGGATTGGGGCAAGCTTCGGCATCACCTTTGACAACAACATGCTCTGCAGCTCGGCAAGCCATTTGGGCTACCCTGACGACCCGGATGGTGGAGTCAATCTGCCCATTATCAAGAACATCACGGCCCGCCTCCTGAGCGAAGGGGTCACGCAGTTTGCCATGCTTTGGGGAGCGAGCCTCAGGGCTAGGGCTCCCGCTTTGACTGTCGCTCGCTCGGATGCCAGCAGCTGGCGAGACACTGACTGCACCTGGAATTTCGTGACGGGAGAGTGGGAATGCGGGCAGGACCCAAACGAACCCGCGGGGACTTATCCGGTTATAGCCAGGGTAGACAATGGTTCCGGACGCATTCTTGCAATCGGTGATTCGAGCTGGATGGTGAATGGATGGATTGATGTCGCTAACAACCTCCAGCTGGCGAAGAACGCCTTTACCTGGTTGGCCCGCGTCCCAACCCTGAAGCCCCTCACCGCCAAACCCACATCAGGGACGGCACCGCTGAGGGTTCGCCTCACCTGTGCCACCAGGGACTCCGGAACCCGCGTGGCCGAGTACCAGTGGGACTTCGGCGATGGGACAAGCGCCACGATCGTCTCGAACAACACTACCCTTACGACAAACCATACCTACGGCACGGGCGGGACTTACGCAGCAAGCTGCACCGTAGTGGATAAGAGCGGCTGTTCCGGCACCTCGCAGCCACTGACAGTAACCGTCTCTGCCAACAGGGCACCAGTCATCGACTCATTCAGCGCCAAACCGCAACCCGGGGATGCTCCCCTTCGCGTAAATTTCACCTGCAACGCCCATGACCCTGACCCCAAAGGCTCCATCACCAACTACCGGTTTGATTTTGGCGACGGCAACGTCACGTCCTCAACCAACGGCAGGGCAACCAGGGTCTATGCTGCTGGCGGAACTTACTATGCCACCTGCACCGCCGTGGATAACAGAGGTGCCCAAACTGCTTCAAGCCCTCTCCCCATTGCTGTGAACGGGCCCCCCGTAATCCAGAGTTTCACCCCAACCGAAGAGGCCTTCGTCTGCGATAATACCACCCATACCCGTCCCTACATGTTCATGTGCCGGGCCTCGGATCCCGAAGGATTGATTGCCCGTTACGAGATTGCCTTCGGTGACAACAAGACCACCACTGTAACCACCAGTAATACGACCGTGAAGGTCATGCACAGCTACGAATCTCGGGAAGGCAATACCTACAATGCCCAGTGCACCGTCTTCGACGACCGGGGAGTCAGTGCCACATCATCACCGGTGACCGTCCTGCTTCATTTCTGCAGGATATGATCGGCCCGGCCACTCTCCGGGGGCTCAATTTCTGAGACAGGGGGCTCAGAAAAGCCCGGAGATCATCACCTGCCCCGCCATGCCAAAAAAGCTCTGATCTCGGCCGAAGTGGTTCCAGTTGGGTTCGTCATGCATGGTGAGCCCTTTGACCCCACATTCCGCCTCGATGTTCGACGTGAGTTTGCGAGCCACCCCCACACCCAACGCAAAATAGTTCCTCTGTCCCCAGTAGAGCGGCGATGTCAAGGCCTGGTCGTTGCTGCTCATCCAGAGGTAACGCGCCAGGGTCTTGAAGGTGGTCTTGTCGTCCAGAAAGTAGCTGAATGAAAGGTCTGCCACAATTTCATCGCCCTGATTGAAAGCATAGCTGTTCACATATGTGAGATCCGAACTCTGGATGTATAGCGTGTCCTTGGACCGAATGATCCCAAAGAGATTCAGACCGGCCGCCCAGTCTTTCCGGGTGTGGGTGACTCCTGCCCCGATGAGGAAGAAATCGCCCTGCTGCGAGAAGTCCTGGTCCGTTGCTTTTGGCCTTACCATAAGTACTGTAGTTGCCGTAAAGGCGGCTCATCCACTGCTCCGCAAAATAGTAGCGCACTTCCGGCACGATACTGAAGATATCTCCCGGACTGTAACTTTGCACTTTCTTGCTATAGTCGTACTCGCCCCGGAAATTATAGCCAAAGCCGACCCCCGTCACCCATTGATCGCCCCATTGGCGACTGAACATAACGGATGGATTCACATTGAACCCCTCACCCAGAGTGGTGACGGATATCAAATCGGGATCCATGATCAGGCGCATTTCGTCGTTACTCAATTTGGTGGTTCCGGTGGGCAGATTCATGTCGAGCGCGACCAGGACGTCTACCGGCCATTTCTGGGCAAACTCGTAGGAGAGATTCAGCTTGGTGTCGAGCATGGCTCCCAGGGATGGGCTGGTCTTGGTGTCTTGACTGAAGCTGGTGTAGGCCCCGCCGGCTACGACGCGCGCTGCAAAATCCTTATACCGTACGCCGCTGATGAGAGGGAAATAGATCTGTTGCCCCACATCCCCGTTGGGACTGGTCCACCAGTCCGTATGAAAACCCGTCTGCCATTCAACCTCCTGTGCGTGAGCGAATCCCGCCCCAAACGCCCCAACCGCGATGAACACTGCAAGAATTGCTATGGATTTCTTCATGGCTTCGCCCCCTCCTGCCTTGTCAATGGTCATTCAGCCCCACACCCGTGACTCATTATTCTGCGCCGACAACCGCCCGCTCATCCCTACTGGCGACCCGTCGGCGGCGCCGGTTGGGAAATGGGTGCTTGTGGACGCGGCTCCGGCGGTGACGGCCGAGATCCTTCCATGGTGTTTACCGTTTGGGGTGTTACGAGCCTTTTATCCGATTCATGGGGAGTCAGTTGATTGGTGAGGGAGGTCTGGTTTCTAAGCGAGCGCAGGAGATTGATACTCTTATTCTCCCCGCCGGACAAACCGAGGGCGCGCAACTCGTTTAAGGTCGTTCGAGCCAGGTCGAAGTTTGGGTCCGCTTGGATGGCACTCTCACAGGACTTGGCAGCTTCCTGGTAGTTTTTACGGTCGCTCAAATCGACGCATTTGGAGTAGTCTAACAAAGCCTTGACGCTTATGGTGATCGGTTTTTTCAGCTCAATTTCTTCCTGCGGGGTAGGCACGATTTTAAGGAACTTCACGATTTCTAGAACCAGTTCCTTTTCCATTCGGAGTAGTTCCTCAAGAACGCCCTCGGCACTCGGTTGTCCGGTAATCTGGGTGCTAGGAACGTCAAGAACGTTGGACTTGATTTGAAGTGGGCTGGGCTGGCCCCCCAGGAGGTTGCCTCCCACCAGCCAGCGAGCTCCCAGCATCTTGCCCACACGCGGTGCGGTGCTTTCTTCCACCAGCCCCGAGACGCCCAGTTTCATCTCCTCCACCAAGGCCTGCAGACGCACTCTTTCGACTACCGTCAGGCTTTTCACTTTCGAGAGGTCCGTGATGAGCATGACGGTGAGGCCCTTTTGAAGCGGGTCCAGATCAGACTGTCGGGTCAGATTGAAAAAGTAGAGAACGCCCACGGCATTGGGTGCAGCGGTGGTTTTGAGCGCTTTTTCCTGCTCCATGGTCTGCTTAGCCCATGCTCGCGCATCTTCAGTCACCACCTGACCACCCCATGCCGCATTGAAAGCAGGGATCGCCAAGAACAGCAAAGCGATCAAAACCAGCAGCCTCTTGGTCTTCATTTCATACCCCCCTCTTTTCTGGTTCAAGACGACGACAACCTGCAAGGCGCCTGATGACAAGGCATCCGATATAACTAAAAATGTCAGCAGAAGTCACCGAATGGCGACGCAATGGGAATGACAGCAAATAGCACTGAAAATATGCTCGGTAGAGCAGATCCAAACCGACACTATATTCCTAGCCGCGGGCCGGATTCCTTGTCAAGGAGAAAGAAGGGTGCGAGAAAAGTAGCTTGATCAGCCTGAGGCAAAGGGAGCGGAGTGCAACCACCGTTCCATGCGATCAAAGGCCTCGTTGATCTCGGACTCCTTGCCACCAAAGGATATCCGTACATGGTCTTCACCCGCAGGGCCGAAGGCTGCCCCGGGGATGGTTATCACACGAGCTTCGTGGAGCAGACGCAAGGCAAAGGTCATGGAATCGATGCCGGGAAGCTGGTAATGCATCATCAGATAATAAGCCCCTTGAGGTTTTACGTAATCAAAAAAGGCTCCCAGCCGCTCCAGGCGCTCACAGACCAGGTCGCGGCGCTGCTGCAGCGCGGCTTTGATCGCCGCGACGCACTCCTGCCCGCCCTGGAGCGCCGCCAGAGCGGCGTGCTGTGAGAGACTCGGCGCACAGATGGCCACGGCGTCGTGGACTTTCATGATCTGATCAAGAATCCCTCCCGCCGCGTACACGTATCCTACACGCCAGCCGGTCATGGCGTACTTCTTGGAAAAACTGAAGGTGGCGATGGTCTTCTCGGCAAGTCCGGGAAGGGTGGTGAGACTGAAAGGCGAGTGTCCGTCATAGACCAGGAAATCATAGGTTTCATCACAAATGAGGAAAAGGTCATGGGCCATGGCCAGGCCCGCCAGCTCCCGCAGGTCCGCTTCCGCGAAGTTGGCCCCCGTCGGGTTGTGGGGATTGCACAGAATCATTGCTTTCGTCCGGGGTGTGATCGCCCGGCGAAGCTCATCCATATCGAGCTGCCAGTTGGCTTGGCGAAGCGGGACAAAGACAGGAACCCCTTCGGCCAGGAGCACCTGTTCGATGTGGGATGCGTAATTGGGTGAAGGAAGGAGGACTTCATCGCCCCGGTCAACCACCGTAAGCACTGCTGCCGACAGGGCTTCCATGGCCCCCACGGTAACGCAGATCTCTTGGTCCGGATCGACCGGGCGCCCGATTTGTCCGCTCAACTGCCGGGCGATGGCTTCCCGCAACTCGGGCATGCCCGGACCCAGAGTATACTTACCGCTGTCCGGATCGTCCCGCATTCTCCGAGCGACCGCTTCGACAATGTGGGGCGGAGTGGGAAATGACGGGATGCCCTGGCCCAGAGAAACGCACCCCCCAACCTTGCTGGCAATGAGCGGCATCTCTTTTATGGCTGAAATGGTGATTTGAGCCACCCGTCGGCTGATGCCCCGAGTCTCGTATACCTTGCCGGACGCAACCAGAGCGGAACGCTGCGAAGCCATTAATATCTCCTGAAAAAAGTGATTAGTGGCTAGTGATTAGTGGTTAGAAAACCGACCCACTGCCATCTAATCATTAGACCGCCACCCACTACCCATAGCCGGCAAACCACCACCCATCACCAGTCACTAGCCACTAACCACTAGCCACTAACCACTAGCCACTAACCACTATAAAAACACCTTCCCGGGATTGAGGATCAGATTGGGATCGAAAATCCGCTTGATACCCTTCTGCAGGCGGATGTTTTCGGGGGAGAGCTCGAGCGGCAGCAGATGCTTTTTTACAAAGCCGATGCCGTGTTCCCCGGAGATCGTGCCCCCCATGGCCAGGACCAGCTTCAGGACCGCCTCGATACCCTGTTCGATTTGCCCCGTTAGCTCCCGACTTTCGGCGGTAATGTTCAGATGGATGTTACCATCCCCCGCATGTCCGAAAGAATAGATCTTCATGCCGAAAGAACGGGCCAGGTCGGGCAACTTGTCGACAAACTCGGCAATCCGTCCAAGGGGAACCACCACATCTTCAGGGATATACACGGCGGCGTGTTCCTCGATGCGAAGCGAGACCTGGCGGCGGACCTCCCACATCTGGGCCCGCTTGTAGGAATCGGGGGCCAGGAAGACATCGACCGCTTCGTGTTCCAGGCAAACCTCACCCATCTTCTCAATTTCTCGATCGATCACCCCAGGAGCTCCGTCGGTTTCGATGAGCAGGAACGCTTTGCTGTCTTTGAGTCCCGCAAACGGCAGCAGGTCGCCAACCAGTTCCAGGCACTGGTGGTCCATGAATTCGAGGGCTGAGGGGAGGTGCCCTGAGGTCAGGAGAGCGGTAACGGCCCGCATGGGTGACTGCAGATCGGAAAACAGCGCCACGAGCGTGGTCACCGCCGGCGGCAAAGGCACAAGCTTGACGATGAGCTTGGTGATGATGCCGAGCGTCCCTTCGGAGCCGACCAGCAATTGTACCAGATCGTACCCCACTACTCCCTTACGCGTCTGCACCCCGGCCTGAATGATTTCGCCTGAGGGCAGCACGACTTCGAGGCCCAGAATATAGTTGCGGGTCGTCCCGTACTTGATGCAGGAAGCCCCACCCGCATTGGTTGCCGCATTGCCGCCGAGGGAACAGGTATCCACACTCGCGGGATCGGGAGGATAGAACAGGCCTTTGCTTTGAACCGCCTTCTTCAGATCCCCGGTAATCACCCCGGGTTCCACCACGGCGATCAGGTTCTCGGGATCGACGAGGAGGATCCGGTCCATTTTGGCAAGCGAAAGCAGCACGCCACCCGAAACGGGTACGGCCCCGCCCGTCAAACCCGTGCCCAGTCCGCGGGGCGTTACCGGAAAGTGACAGGCGTTAGCCAGGCGCAGCAGCGCCTGAACCTCCTGGACTGTTGCGACCTCAACCAGGAGTTCGGGGAGTCGATGAAGCTCGCTGGCATCCTTGGCATATGGTTCCAGCATATCGGGATCGGCAGTAACCGTCCCTCCGCTGACAACTTCGCGAATGCGGGCGATAAGCTCTGGTGTAAGCGGGGCATAGATTGAGGGTGAAGCGTTCAAGAGTCACATCCTGTGGTGTTCGAATCCGGGAAGACTGAGACGCCCTTCGAGGCGCCGCAAAAGCCAGCTGGTAATGGAAATCAAAACCAGATAAAAAACGCCCACCATGAGGAAGACTTCCGTATAGCGGAAGGTGTGGGAAGCCAGGATCTTGGCTTCCCCGGTCAGTTCAATGCAGGTGACCATATAGGCCAGGGATGAGTACTTGATGAGATAAATGATTTCATTGCCACACCCGGGCAGGGCACGACGCAGCGCTTGCGGCAGGATGACCGACACCACCATCTGCAGCTTCGAGAATCCAAGGGCTTGCGCCGCCAGCATTTGGCCTTGTTTAATGGACAGCAAGGCACCCCGAATATATTCCGAATGGTACGCCCCGCTGCAGAGCGAAAAACCCACGACCGAAGCGGCAAAGGGGGAGAGATAAATCCCGAAGTAGGGCAGGCCGAAATACCAGATGAAGAGTTGCACCAGCAGGGGTATGCCACGAAACAACACCACATAAGCATCGGTCAGTCCGGCAACCAGACGGCCGCCGTAAACTCGCAGGGAGCCGGCCAGAATCCCGATCCCCAGCCCCAGGACCGCCGACGGGACGATCAGCTGGATACTGATCTTGAGCCCTTTCAAAAAAGCGGGCAGGATTTCACTCTGGAGAAATGTGAACTCTTCCATTCAGCCCGATATCCAGCAGTTCATGGTTCGTGGTCTTCGGTCTCAAGTTTCAAAACGACTCCCCGTAAAGCTCGCTTATCTTCGCACAGAACTCACGGGCGCGGTCGCAGACCGCATCCGAAAAGATTTTCTCAGGGGTTCCCTGTTCGAGGATCTGGCCCTCCACCATAAAAACAATCTCATCCGCCAGGGCACGGGAAAACCCAATCTGGTGAGTTGCCATGATCATGGTCATGCCGTTCGCCACCAGGTCGCGAATTACCGCCAGCACTTCCCCGATCAATTCGGGATCGAGGGCCGAGGTCGGTTCATCGAGGAGCATGACCTTGGGGTCCATGGCCAAGGCACGGGCGATCGAGACCCGTTGTTTTTGTCCCCCGGAAAGCTGAGCCGGATAATGGTGATCATGTCCTCTCAGTCCCACTCTCTCGAGCTCAGCCAGGGCCCGCTCTTCGGCCTCTTGCCCACTCATGCCACGCACCCGGACCAGGGCGATCTTGATATTCTCCAGCGCCGTCAGGTGGTCAAAGAGATTAAAGTCCTGAAAAATCATTCCCACTTGCTGACGGTAAGCATAAAGCTCGCGCTTACGGTGGTGGTTGATTTTTCTGCCTTCCAGCCAGATTTCTCCCTCTTCGGGAGTAACCAGAAAGTTGATGCACTGCAGCAGTGTGCTCTTGCCGGCCCCCGAGGGCCCAATCAGCACTTTCAGTTGGCCTTTGGTGATGGAGAGCGAAACCCCTTTAAGGACGTCCCTCGGGCCGAAGCTCTTCCTGATGCCTTCAATCCTGAGTATGGGCTCTTGTGTCACGGTCTATTCTTGTCGGAGTCTATTGCTGGGCATACCCGGGAATCCTGACTTTTTCCTCCAGCATTCTCAGCCCCTTGATTCCCACATAGGTCAGCACTAGATAGATCAGACCCGCCAGGATATAAAGGGGCAGGTGTTGGTAGGTGCGAGTCGCCACGAAATGAGTCCGAGCCATGATTTCCGGGACCCCGAGGGCAAAGGTGACGGCCGAGTCCTTCAAGACAATGGAATATTCATTGGACCAACCGGGAAGGGAAAGGCGCAGGGCCTGAGGCAGAATGATATGCAGCACCGCCTTGGCGTCACTCATGCCAAGGGCGCGGGCCGCCCTGAACTGGCCTTCCGGGAGCGACCGGATGGCGCCGCGGATGATCTGCGACTGGTAGGCGGCGCTGATCAGCCCCAGCACAATAACAGCCACGGTGAAGGCCGAGAGGTTGATCTCGAGCATGGAGAAGAGCCCGAAGTAGAAAAGGAAGAGCAGTACCAGCAGAGGCACCCCGCGGAAAAACCACACATAGAAGCCAACACTGCGTCGCACCGCCGTGTTTCCATAGACATGCCCCACCGCCAGAGGAATGCCCAGGAGAAGGCCCAGGCTCATTGCCCCCAGCACCACCAGGATCGTTACCAGGGAACCGCCGAGCATATAAGGCAGGGCGTTAAAGACGGCCGTAAGACCTTCTGACATTCGCTTCCAGTGCTATAAGGAAGTGCTGCGCGGAGAAAAAACTGGAAGGCAACGGGACTGGTCCCAAAGCCTTCCAGAGTTGAGTCCTGCCTCAGAAGCTAGCGAGTTTGACCAATTAAAGGTCGTATTTCTTCTTGAGCTCCTCCCATACGGGGGAGGCCATGATCTTTTTCAGCCCATCGTTGAATTTGTTCATGAGTTCGGTATCTTCTTTGCGGAAGGCATAGCCGAACTGTTCATCGGGCATGCCGAACGCGCCAATGATTGCGACCGTCTTCTTTTTGTTCACAGCATCCTTGGCGGGGGCATCGTCCATGGCGGCTGCGATGATGCGCCCATTGATGACATCTTCGACCGCCAGCGGAGCAGAATCATAGTAGACCAGCTCGAACTTCTTGCCTTCTTTCTTGATCAGGTTTTCTTCCATCCATTTGGCTTCGGAAGTCCCCCGCTGCACGCCAATTTTGTTCCCATCGCTCATGGCCTTTTCCGGAGTCACGCCGGCATCGGCTTTAGCTACCAGGACTTGCTTGATGGTCCAGTAAGGCAGGGAAAAATTGACTTTCTCCTTGCGGGCGTCGGTAATACTCATGCCCGAGGCAATAAAGTCGATCTTCTTGGTATTCAGACTGGGGATGATGCCGTCCCAGTCCATGGGTTTATGCTCCACCTTGAATCCGTATTCCTTGGCGATCCAGTCTACGACCGCGACATCAAAACCGTCCGGCTTGCCGGTCTTGTCGACAAAGGCAAAAGGAGGAAAATTGGCATCAATACCGTTGATAAGGACTTTTTCCTCGGCCACGCTCGTGGGAACATTACCTGCCAGCACCAACGCCAAAACCAGCAACACCAACCACCCTGCTTTCTTCATCATTTCCCTCTCCTCTCTCAATCTCCTGCTCACCCGTACAAAGCTCATCACACCCTCGGGACCGACCTCATACCCCTGAACAATCGAAGTCAGACGATGACTTCAAGACGGAACGACAACAAAATTAACAAATGGCTCCACCCGGATCAAGCACAAATGCTCCGTCTCAAGTCCCATCAGACCCTTGGTTTCCGTCTCCATCCCGCAGCCTTTCGTCTCCACTTTCCCGCTTCCCGTTCCCACCTTCTGTCCGGTTTCAAGTTTCAAGTCCCACACGCTACACACTTGATTTCTACAAGGGCTCCACGAGGAAGGCCTCTCACTTCCACCACGGCTCGCGCCGGTTTGTGGCTGCCGAAGAAGGCCTCGTAAATCCCATTAAAGGTGGCAAACGTAGCCATATCCACCAGGAAGACATCCACAGAAACCACGTTTACAAGGCTGAACCCCACCCCCTCCAGGATAGCACGCAGATTTTGGAGAGCCTGGGTGGCCTGCTCCATGAGACCGTCGCCAACCAGCTGACCGGTCTCAGGAACCAAGCCGATCTGCCCGCTTACAAAGAGCCATTCAGCTACCCTGCACAGCCTGGGAATAGGGTCCTATGGCGGCAGGGGCCCGGTCTGTTTGAACCATTGTCAGAGCCATTGCTAACCTCCCTCGACGTGATGGAAGAAATGACATCCAGTCCTCTTTCCCCTGATTATGGAAAAGGTTGAGATCAGTCGTTTGCAAACTATATCAGTATTGCCGGCAAAGCTTAAGGGTTTTCACAGTCCCCAGCCGCCTCCGGGGAGACCCATGATGCTATTGTTTCCTTGAAATAAATCGTTATTGCCTTGAGTTACCTTTGAATCTATTATGAGCTGCTGGCTTTCTCAGAGCGTGTCCAATAATCATAGCTGGAAGTCTTCCGAAAGATGCGGAGTTGAGTGGTATAGTCCCTTATAAGATTTTGATGTACTCCCATGACACCTACGGTCTGGGGCACATTCGCAGATGCATGGCCATGGCGTTGAGCCTCAGGAAGAGCCCGGCCAATATCCTGATCATCACCGGATCGCTCCTTGCGGGCCGTTTCAAGAGCCCTATGAGGATTGATTTTGTGCGCATTCCGGGGATGATCAAAGTCACCAACGAACAGTATCTGCCCCTTTCCATGAAGCTGGAAACCACTGAAGTCCTGGAGATCCGAAAAAAGATCATTCTGGCAACAGCCATGGCCTTTCAGCCGGATTTTTTCATTGTCGACAAAGCCCCTCTGGGACTGAAACGCGACGTGGTCGATACGCTCCACTGGCTCAAATCCGATTGCCCCACCTGTACTTCCATCCTCGGTCTGCGCGACATCATGGACGGAGCGGCCTCCACCATCGAAGACTGGAAGGAAAAGGGCATCTATGAGGCCATGGATCAGCTGTACAACGAGATCTGGGTCTACGGCTGCCGCAACTTCTACGACCCCATCAGGGAATATGAAATTCCCCCCCACATTGCTTCCAAGATACACTTCACCGGCTACATCCCGCGCAAGATCCCTTCACCCGAAGACGTTGCGGCAACGCGCCGAGGTCTCGGCATAAGAAGTGACGAAAAGCTCATTTTGGTTACCACGGGCGGCGGCGGTGACGGCCTCCCGTTGATCAACCTTTTTCTTGCCGCCTTCGATCGGCACCGGGGAGGGGCGCCGCGCGGTGTACGCGTAGTGGTAGTGACCGGCCCCTTTATGCCCTCCAACAGCTCTCAGGAAGTCATCAAAAGGGCCGAGTCCCTTGGCTTCATCACCCTCAAATTCCATCGCTACATGGAATCCTTGATCGGGGCTGCCCAGGTGGTGGTCAGCATGGGCGGCTACAACACCCTTTGCGAAATAGCAAGCCAGAAGAAACCGTCTCTGATTGTCCCGAGGGTAGTCCCGCGAGAAGAGCAACTGATTCGTGCCGAGGTGCTCTGCGCCAAAGGCTTCTGCGACTACCTCAAGCCGTCGGAACTGGACCCCGAGATCCTCCGCACCAGGATCCTGAGCCTGCTTGAAAACGGTTCGGCGTACCATGAAAAGATGTGCTCCTTTCCCTTCACGGCCCTCGATTTCATGCGCGAGCGCATTCAGCGGCACCTGCGAGGGAATCCCAAGTGACCGGGGCAAACCGGCGGCTCGGGATGATCCTCAAGGGCTATCCGCGCATCTCCGAGAGCTTCATCAGCACCGAAATCCTGCTCCTCGAAGCCCTGGGCATACCCATCGATATTTATTCCCTGAGGCAACCCCGGGAGGCTGTCTCCCACGACCATGTGAAAGCCATTCGAGCCTCCGCCACCTATCTCCCCGAATACGTCCTCCCGCACTTCCAGACGCTGTTCAAGACTAACCTCGCCCTCTGGAAACTGCTCGACTCCCACTACACGGCATGTCTGAAAGGAGCCCTGCAGCGGGCCTGGGAAAGGAAGAAACTGGCGACTCTGCGGCACTTTCTGCAAGCGGGCCATCTCGCTTCCATCCGGCTCAGGGCTCATCCGGTGACTCACCTCCACGCCCATTTCTGCCATACCCCGACCTCTGTGGCGCTCTTCGCTTCGGAGCTGACCGGCTTGCCGTTCAGTTTTACCGCCCATGCCAAGGACGTCTACATTACGGAACCCGCACAACTGCTCCGAAAGATCCAAAAGGCCCGTTTCGTGGTCACCTGCACCCGGTATAATGGCGACTATCTGCGAGAACTGGCACAAGCCGCCGGGTGCGAGACCCCCATCCACGTCATCTACCACGGGATTGACTTGAGCTTCTTCGCCTTAACTCCGTCGAGACGTCCCGGGCCTCCCTACGAGGTTTTCTCCGTCGGCCGTCTGGTGCCCAAGAAAGGCTACGACACCTTGTTTGAAGCCCTGAGCATCCTCGATCGGGCGGGAATCGACTTCCACTTTACGCATATCGGCAGCGGTGAAATGGAAGGTGCGATCAACGGGATGATTCAGGCACTCAATTTGAAACACCGGGTAAGGCTGCTGGGAACCCTTCCTCACACGGAGGTCATCGGCCACTATCGCCGGGCCCATTGCTTCGCTCTGGCTTCAAAAGTGGCGCCGAACGGCGATCGCGACGGCATTCCCAACGTGCTTGTGGAAGCCATGGCCACCGGCATTCCCGTGGTGGCCACCGCCGTCTCGGCCATCCCCGAACTGGTGGCACAGGGCGCCACCGGCGTTCTGGTTCAGCCCGACGACCCTGTGGGCCTGGCAGCTGCCATGGAAGATATTCTCCTCCATCCCGAAAAGTATGATGGTCACGTCCGGCGGGCCAGGACCAGAGTCGAAGCGGATTTCGACAACCGGAGCTGTGTGATGCGGCTCCATTCACTCTTTAAGGATGCATTGGAGCCGTCAAGAAGCAACCTGCACCCACTTTGACTCTATTTGATCCACAAAGATGCACGGAGAAATCATTTCGTATCCTTCGTACTCTTCGTGGTGAAAGATGGCGCTTTGTTCTTGGCCAATAACCCCACAAACAGCTTGAGACTATACGAAGCTCACCTTCGGAGAATCAACCCATTGTTCATTCATGAATCCGAAATCCGATCCCGCGAAAGCATGGGACCGAAATCCGACATCCGTTTGAAGATTGCCTTCTACTGCCCCAACAAACCCCTTTCCCATGCCCACCCGTCTGGGGATCTCACCATCGCCCGCAACCTCCAAAACGCCTTGAGCACGATGGGGCATGATTGCAGCGAAATCATCCAGTTTCGCAGCCGCTGGTTCTGGCAGTCGGCAACAGGATGGGGCAAAGCTCTGGGGAGCGGTCTCCAGGCGTACCGCCATACCCGGCGGTTCGAGCCCGATCTTTGGCTCACCTACCATAGCTATTACAAGTCTCCGGACCTCTTGGGGCCGCTCCTGAGCGGCATCTACCACATCCCTTATGCCATTTTTCAGCCCATGTACAGCACCCGGCGACGCAAGACGGGCCAGACCCGGGTGGGCTTCTATCTGAACCGCCTGGCGCTGAAGGCCGCAACGGAGGTCTTTACCAATAATCTAAACGATCTCGAAGGGTTGGGAAGGCTCCTCCCGCCCGGCCGCATCACTTACCTGCCTCCGGGCATAAACCCGGAAGCCTTCCAGCGGGATGAAGGAGCGCGGGAACGCATCCGCCGGCAATATGGGATATCCGGCAGGGCAAGTGTTATCATGACCGCGGCCCGTTTCCGCCCAGGAGTCAAGGTTGAAAGCCTGGTTTACCTGTTCCACTCCCTGGCGCGGCTCAAAGTACGGGGGCTGCCCTTCACCCTGCTGATCGTCGGCGACGGCCCCATGGAAACGCCCGTCCGGAAGCTGGCGGAGGCCCTCCTGCCCGGGCAGACCATTTTCACCGGCGGGGTGGCGCCCCGAGACATGGTCCACTACTATTCAGCGGCAGATCTGTTCGCTTTTCCAGGGATTGGTGAATCCCTGGGCATGGTCTATCTGGAAGCCCAGGCCTGCGGTTTGCCGGTGGTCGCCCTGAACTCCCCCGGAGTGGCTCAGGTGGTCGAGAACGGCCAGAGCGGCCTGCTCGTAGCGCGGGATACGGGAGAGGCCATGGCGGAGGCCATCGGTGAGTTTCTAAATGATCCGGAAAAGCGAGGCGAGTTTGGCCGGCAAGGCCTGCAATACGTTAGAGAGCAGCGTAACGCCCGGTGCAATTATCGCCAGCTTTCCGAAAAACTGGAGGAAATGACCCGGCGCTTTGGGGTGAGCCACCGCGCCCACAGGCATCAGGCCTTCCAACTTTAAGGGGCACACCACTCTTCCCGCACGCTGAAATCGCTGGTCCCATCGGGCGTCTGAACAACCAGGAAGGAGACCCTATCGCCCTCGATCAGCACTTCCGTAACGGTTTGCCGGCCGTCGCTGTGGGAGTTCTGTCCGGCATTGCCGGTGTTGACAACAAAGATGCCCGTCTTCTCATCGGGGAACCGCTCCCGGTAATATCTGTGGGTGTGGCCGGCGAATACGGCCCTCACCTTGTCTCGATGTTCAAGCAGCAGAGTCCACAAGGGATCTCTTTCAGGATACAAAGGCCGGTATGGTTCGTGAAAGGCCACGAAGACATGGCAAATGTTCTCGGGTGTGTCGAGGGCGCCGTTGAGCCATGCTACCGTCGCCTCACTGTCAAAGGCTTGGCCGCGGCTGGAGTATTGATCCAGCACGATCAGCCGCACATTCTTTAAGTCCTTATAGTAGTTGAGATTCTTCTCATCCTGCCGATCTATGTTCTTCCCATGCGGGAGCATGATCTTTTCGAGGAGGAATCGGACATCCCCCGCACGTTCATGATTTCCTCTGACGGGAAAAAAGGACGGCCCTTCACCTCCGAAAACCTCTCGGAAGATCCTGAAGTTCTCTTCAGCAGGGCTCACATCTCCGCAGGCCAGGACGAAATCAAAGGGAGGAAACCTTTTGCCGGGATTGACGGTTTGCCGGCGGATCTCGTTCAAAACGTTCCGGTAGGAAGCAAAGAACGAGAGATTGTCCCCGATAACCGCAAAGGCCCAGTTCTCGGCCAGGGCTGGACCTGCGATCAAAACCACCAGAAGGAAGGCAGCGAGCAACCGTTTCAGGAAGAATCTCATTGGCATCACTTTGGAAAACATGCCCTCACCCTTGCTGGCACAGCTTGCTCCCTTCAGATCCGAGGCGGACTTCAAAAGCCCCGCTTCCAGTCGCCACTCACAGGCAGGCCGCTTTTCCAGGTCCCGGAGACAGTGATCGTATTCTTATCCCACCTCCCCGTCACGCTGGCTTCGGTCGGCTTGCCAGTTGGCAGCCAGCCTTCCAGTGTCATGGTGACCGCTCCTTCAGGCGAGATGGTCCCCTTCGCACGGCCGAGGTTGCCGGTGCCGGGGTGCGTCCAGGTCCCCTGGAGCGCGCCGCGCTCGACCTTAATGCTTACAACCCAACACCTTTTCCCGGCAAGAGGACCCGGACGCTCGTTGCACAGCCGACCATCGTAGATGCCATCGAAGCGCTCCATTCCCTTGAGCTCTTTCGGGGGCGGCACGACAGCCGGCACACTGGCGGAGCGCTGCGGCTCAACCGCTTTGGGTGGCACTGCGGGCTCTGCCGCTCGTTTTTCCACGGTTGCGCGCTTGAGGTCCTGATCGAGACGCTTCTTATCCGCCTCAGCCCGTTCCAGCGCCGCTTTGGCTGCTTGCGCCTCGGCTTCCAATTTAGCCTGGCGCTGCAAGGCCTCAGCCGCCAGTTGGTCTTCCTTAGCCTTTTGCTGCGCCGCTGCCGCCTGCCGCTGAGCTTCATCGGCCTGGCGCTTGGTCTCCTCAGCTTGGCGCTGAGCATCATCAGCCTGCCGTTTGGTCTCTGCGGCCTGGCGCTCGACCTCGATGGCCCGGCGAAGCTCCTCCGCACGCCGGGCCTCATAGTTGTGGTAAACCCAAAAGCCGGAACCTGTTGCGGCTATGAGCACGACAAGGGCCAGGATGATACCCGCCAGTTTCGTCCTTTTCGGCCGCTCGCGGCCCGAGGCCACAGGCATCGCCGTACCATCCGCCTCCGAGATCGAGAACGTGCGGATGGGTTGGGCGATATTCTTGAAGCTCCGTTCGCCCATCATCTTGAACTGGAGCGACAGTTTGTTCTGGATCTGATCGTAAACGCTTCCCGAGATGCACACGCCGCCGGGTTCGGCGATGGTCTGGATGCGCGCCGCAACATTGACGCCATCCCCCAGCAAATCCCCTCCCTGCACGATGACGTCGCCGAGATTGATGCCGACGCGAAACCACATGCGCTGCTCTTCCGGCAAATGCTCATTGCGCGTGCGCAAGGCCGCCTGGATTTCGGTGGCGCAGCGAACTGCTTCCACGGCGCTCGGAAATTCAGCCAGGATCGCATCTCCCGCCGTGTTGAAGATGCGACCCCGATGCAGCCCGAGAAGCGCGTCAAAAATCTCCCGGTGACCACGCAGGGTTTGCACCGTGCGTTCTTCATTCTCTCCCATCATGCGGCTGTAGCCCGCGACGTCGGCCATCATGATCGTGGCCAGGCGGCGCTCCATCGATGGTTGCCGTTCCTCTTCCGGGAGTAGCTCGTTGGGCATGGTTTCCTCCAAAGGGCGACGCCGACAGCAGTTCACCATGAGCGACGTCCCGCACCCGGCGCGGGCACTCCTTCCGAAGCCCCGGCGGGTGCAAACCTCATGGTAACAGTTGATTAGACAACGCTTTTCACCTTTTGACGGTACTAGAGAGAAAACTCGGTGTCAAGCAAGAGGTCATGAGAATGAACCTTGCGCTATGAATCCAGATATCATAGATATGCAAAAGACGTGCAGGAAGACAGGGTACGATTGAAAGTGGTGGCAGGCTTGGACTCAAACCGTCCCCTGCCAGGAAAGGAAAAACCATGCTGGCACAATGGCTTGGCCTCAACCCGATAGCTCATGGGGCGCTGATCCTGCTCCTAGGAATCGCTCTGGGCTACGCGGTGCATCTGGTTCTGATCAGGCTCATCGGCCATGGGCGCGGTGCCGGCTCTCCCGCTGACGAGTCATCGGCCATGCAGCGCATCAAAGTGCCGCTCATTCTCGCGGTGATGGCCATATTTGCCGACGACGCCATTGAGATGGCAGGCATGAAGCAGTTCTGGTGGTGGGATGAATTGCTCGCCGTATTCCAGTCGTTGCCGGTAATCTCGCTCACCTGGATTCTAGCCACCATCTGCCGCTCCTATTTTGCCCGGATGGTCAACCGTCACCGGGAGGACGGCGCCATCATACACTCCCTGGCTCTGGTAAACAATCTGATCACCGTGGTCTTGATCGTCGGGGGGTGTCTTGTGCTGCTCCGAATCTGGTCCATTGATCTCAACCCGCTCCTGGCCTCGGCAGGTCTGGTCACAGCCATCGGCGCTCTGGCTGCCAGGGACACCCTTGCTGATTTTTTCGGCGGAATTGCTATCTTTTTGGATCGCCCCTATCACATTGGCGATTTCGTAGTGCTGAACAGCGGTGAACGCGGCGAGGTGGAGGGCATTGGCATCCGCAGCACGCGCATCCGCACCCGGGACGATGTTTTTGTCTCCATCCCCAACTCCGTAATGGCCACCGCCAAGATCATCAATGAGACCGGTTTTTTGCCCCAGTATCGGGTGCGGTGTCATTTGGGGGTAGCCTACAACAGCGACCTCGACGAGGTGGAGAGGGTGATTCTCGCCTCTTTGGCGGACAATCCCCTCATCCTTCCCGAACCCAAGCCCAGGGTGCGGTATCGGGCTTTTGGCGACTGGGCGGTGGAGCTGGAAGTGCTGGCCTGGATCAAGGATCCGCGTGACCGGGGAGCGGTGCGTGATCAGATCATCCGGGAGGTCCATCGAGCCTTCCGGGAGGGCCGAATCGATATCCCTTTTCCTCAGCAGGAAATAACGCACAAACAGCATGAATAGACGAAGCAGTGTTGTAGCGGAGCCATTTGCGAGAGCCTTCCTGGAATGGCCGGGGGAGAACGCTACCCATACATGAATTCGCAACGGACCTTTTGACAGGTTGATGTTTGATGGAATGTCCCGTCTGTAAGAATGACTGTGAAACAGGTGACCGATTTTGCCGAAACTGCGGGGCGAGTTTGGCTGAAGAGCAACCCCAGGGCCGATTTCGGCCTCTCTTCCAAAAAGCGCAAGACCCGGCCACACCCTTGCATGATTACGTTTGGCCTTTTTTTATGGCCGCCTTGTGGTTTTGCCTGGGTCTTTTGGCTCTGGCAGGGATTGTGTTCGCCATCGAGTATCTGCTGCGCAGCAATTGATCCTGAGAAGCCGCAAAAAGACTACGCATCTTTTTCGCCACCAAGAGCACGAAGGACACGAAATGATTTTTTCGTGAGTCTTCGTGTGACTTCGTGGATGAAAAAAAGGTCAAAATGACTGGTCGGCGAATTCCATACTGACGTCAATGGCCCGGGCGGAGTGAGTCAGAGCGCCGCAACTGATGAAATCCACTCCGGTTTCGGCAATCGCTCGGATGCGCTCGAGGGTAACGCCCCCTGACGCTTCCAGCAGGCAACGGCCAGCCGTCACGGCAACCGCAGTTTTCAGGTCTTCCAGCGAGAAATTGTCGAGGAGGATCACGTCCGCTCCGGCACTTATGGCAATCTCCAACTCCTGCAGGTTCTCCACTTCAACTTCGATTCTGAGGGTATGAGAGACCCTTTGCCGAGCCCGTTGGACAGCCTCGCGAACTCCGCCCACGGCTGCAATATGATTGTCTTTGATGAGCACTCCGTCATAAAGGCCGAAGCGATGGTTCGCCCCTCCCCCGTGACGCACCGCTTCCTTTTCCAGAGCCCGCCAGAGGGGTGTGGTCTTGCGCGTATCAAGGAGTCGGCAGGGGGTGCCGCTCATGGCCTCCACCATCAGCCGCGTCAAGGTGGCAACACCGGACAACCGCTGCAGCAAATTGAGGGCAAGGCGCTCACCGGTCAATAGGGCCTGCATTGCCCCTGAGAGCTCGAACACGGGCGTGTTGGCCCCGATCTTTTCCCCATCACTGAAAAGGCCTGTGATTTCCACAGCCGGGTCGACCAGGTCGAACACCTTCCGGAACGGCTTCGATCCCGAGAGCACGAAAGGCTCCCGGGCAAAGACAAAAGCCCGTCCGGATTTTCCCGCCGGGACCACCGCCTCGGTGGTCACATCGCCATGGCCAAGGTCTTCCTGAAGGGCCAGCCAGAGCAGGAGATCGATTCGGTTCACGGTCATTCCTTCACCACGGCACGGTCTCGGAAGGTCTTGATCTTGTCGTGCTGGCGCCGCAGCTTTTCAAGCTTTTCCCGCAAGCGGGCACCTTTTTCACGCTCTTTCTCGATAACGTCGGCCGGCGCTCTTTTCAGGAAATCTTCATTGGAGAGTTTTTTCTGCGTGGTGCCGGACTCTTTCTCCAACTTTGCCAGTTCTTTTTCAAGACGTGCGGACTCACTGTCGAAATCCAGCACATCTTCGAGGAGCACGAATATTTCCACGTTCCCGGCCACGGCGCCGGCGGCCATGCGGGGTTTTTGGAGTTCACCGGTCGAGGCAAGCTGGAGCCCGGCCAGGCGGCTGAGATCACAGATGGTGCTCACGTGCCCCTGTAAAAGCTCTTTCTCGGCAGCCCTGTCGGCCAGGCAAATGACTTCCACTTTGGTGGCCGGCGGCACGTTCATCTCGCCGCGGATATTCCTGATGCCCGTGATGACTTCCATGATGAGCGCCATCTGCTTCTCTGCTTCCTCATCCACCCACGGTTCCTCAAAGGTCGGGAACGAGGCCAGCATGATGCTGTCGCGGGTGGTGGGCAACTTTTGCCAGATTTCCTCGGTCACAAACGGCATGACGGGATGGAGGAGGATGAGGATCTGTTCCAGGACCCTGAGCGCGATGGTTTGGGCGGTAAGCCGAGCGGTGGCGTCCTCACCGTATAAGTCCGGCTTGATCATTTCCAGGTACCAGTCGCAGTACTCATGCCAGACGAACTGGTAGAGCACGTGGGCATACTGATTGAAATGGTATCCGGCAAGCGCTGACCTGACCTCGCTGACCACCCGCTGCAACCGGCTCAAGATCCAGCGGTGCATAAGCTTTTGCGGCTTGCGCGGAAGGGGTGGTACTTCCTTCAAGCCTTCGACAGTCATCAGCACCAGGCGCGCGGCATTCCAGATCTTGTTGATGAAGTGCCGGTAGCCTTCGATACGTTCTTCGGAGAGTTTGACATCCCGGCCCTGGACGGCCAGCGCCGTGAGCGTGAACCGCAGCGCATCCGTGCCGTATTGGTCCATCATGATCAGAGGATCGATCACATTGCCCTTGGACTTGCTCATCTTCTGGCCCTGGGAGTCCCGTACCAGGGCATGAACATAGACTTCACGGAAAGGCACTTCCTTCATGAAATGAAGGCCCATCATCATCATGCGCGCCACCCAGAAGAAGAGAATATCGAAAGCGGTCACCAGCACCGAGGTGGGATAGAACCTCTTCAGCTCGAGCGTTTCCTCGGGCCAGCCCAAGGTCGAGAACGGCCAGAGGGCGGAACTGAACCAGGTATCGAGAACGTCCGCGTCCTGTTCCAGTTCATCCCCGCCGCAGGCGGGACAGCTGGCGGGATCCTGCTGGGCGACGATGACCTCGCCGCAGTGTGAGCAATACCAGGCAGGAATGCGGTGCCCCCACCAGATCTGTCTGCTGATGCACCAGTCTTCAAGGTTTTCCAGCCAGATGAAATAGTCTTTTTCCCACTTGGCGGGAATGATCTGCGTTTTCCCTTCCCGCACCGCCGCAATAGCCTGGTCGGCCAGCGGGCGGGTCGCCACAAACCACTGCAGGGAGAGCATGGGTTCAACCACACTCTGGCAACGATAACAGTGGCCCACGCGGTGCTTGTGGCTTTCCAGCTTGACCAGGTAGCCACCCTTTTCCAGTTCTTTGACGATGCGCTTGCGGCAGGAGTAGCGATCCAGCCCGGCATAGGGCCCGGCCGCTTCCCCCATAATCCCGTCTTCGTTGATAACCTGGAGCAGGTCCAGCCCATGGCGTCGGGCTACTTCGAAGTCATTGAAGTCGTGGGCGGGGGTGATCTTCAAGGCCCCGGTCCCGAATTCGCGATCGACGTAGGCATCGGCGATGACGGGAAGAGGCCGTTCCACCAGGGGCAGCAGCACCTTTTGGCCGATGGTGGCCTTGTAGCGAGGATCCTCCGGATGAACGGCCACGGCCATATCACCGAGCATGGTCTCGGGACGGGTCGTGGCCACCACCACCCCTCCCTTGCCCCCGACAACCGGGTATCGCACATAGTATAGATGGCCGTCGAGCTCCTCACCTTCGACTTCGATATTGGCCAGGGCCGTCATGCAGCGCGGGCACCAGTTGATCATTCGTTTGCCCCGGTAGATGAGTCCCTCCTGATACAGGCTCACAAAGACCTGCCGGACCGCCCGCGAGAGTCCTTCATCCATGGTGAACCGCTGCCGTTCCCAATCGCAGGAGGCTCCCAACCGCTTCAACTGATTGATAATGATGCCCCCGTATTTCTCCTTCCAGTCCCACACGCTTTGCAGGAAAGCTTCCCGGCCCACTTGATGCCGCGTCTGCCGCACCGCCGCCAGATGCCGCTCCACCACATTTTGCGTCGCTATTCCGGCATGGTCGGTGCCGGGCACCCAGAGCACTTCGAAGCCCGCCAGGCGCTTGTACCGGCAGACAATATCCTGCAGGGTGTTGTTGAGTGCATGGCCCATATGCAGTTGCCCGGTCACATTGGGGGGGGGGATGACAATACTGAAAGGCGGCTTCGAGCCGTCAAGACCGGCGTGAAACCGACCATCTTGCTCCCAGCAGGCGTACCAATGCGATTCTACTTCCTTAAATGCATATGCTTTGGGCAAATTGCCTTCACTCATGGAAGTGCTCCCCCCGTGCTCTACAGCCGTTATCGCAAGTCAGACAGAAAGATCCTGATATTATTAGGCTTCCGACTCCCCATCGCTTTTCATGCGTTCGATTTCTTCCCGCAATACCGCGCGCACGATTTCGGGCAGTCGCGCTTCAACAACTTCCCGCACCGTATCGAGCAGTTTACTCTCGATCCGAACCACGAAATCCTCCAGGAACACATCCTGGTCGGCGGGCGCAGCCATCGGCTCACTGACGGGTGGCGGGCTTGTGTCTTCAAGCCCGAGTGCTTCGGTTCCAGCCGTGGGTGCGGCGTCTGCAAGGACCTCACTGGTATCCGCGAAAAGCACGGGAGCCGGCTCCTCGGGCGTCGGTTCGGGTTGCGCCTTCGCCGTGTTCTCCCCCGGTTCCGCTTTCGCCGGCTGGTCCTGAAAGAAGGGCAGTTCCTTCAAAAGGTCGTCATCAAAGAGGAATTCCTCTTCCGCTTCCCCCTTGCCCTCATTTTCCTTCAAGTCCAGCGGGTGTTCCGCATCCAGGATTTCCACGTCAAAGGCCGGTTCCTCATCATCTTCCAAACCATTGGCGGTGAGTTCAACGATCTCATCATCCAGTTCGATGATCTCCTCATCCAGATCCTCGAATTCAGCATCGAAGTCTTTGGAGGAAACCAAAGGAGACTCTTCCCATTCCTCGGCACGTTTTGGCTTTTTCATCTTCTCTCTCTCTTTAGCACGTTCGTTCTCCACCGTTTTGATGAGTGGGATTCTACCTTCTCCGGAAGAAAGGTAAACCCAATTTCACGCAACCCAGCAGCGCCCCCCGATACCATGCGCCAAAATCTTCTGTCAAGCTGCATATTTCCGTGGAAAAGACGGACCGGCCCATCCCCCGCCGACCTTTTCACATTGACCTGGACCAACCCTTTCCGATAGATTAACGGCGATGAAAAAGACCCTCTACAAGTACTTGATCCGAGAACAGATTGTGCCCCTGAGCGTGTGCTTCTTCGGGTTGACCCTGATCCTCATAACGGGACGAATGCTCCAACTCACCCGCTATCTGTTCACTTCTTCCCTGACCGTCGCCGACCTCGTCGCACTCATGGCTTTTGCCATGCCCAACCTGATTCTCTATGCGCTTCCCATGGCCACCCTGGTGGGCGTCCTCCTGGCTTTCGTGCGCCTCAACAGCGATAACGAACTGATCGCCATGCGGGCCGCCGGAATCGGTTTTCATCAGTTTTTCCCGGGTATCATATCATTGCTTGTGGTGACCACGGTCTTTTCCTTTTTCAATGTGCTTTATCTGATGCCGTCCGCCAACCGCGCTTTCGAAATGAAGGTCAAATCCCTCGGGCGCAGTATACTCCCCGTGCTTTTGAAAGAGGGCACCTTTATTGACATCGTCCCCAAGATCGTTTTCTTCTTCGGGTCTGTGGACCCAGGAAAACTGAAGATTGATGGGATCTTCGTGCAAGACAACCGGCAACCGGAGGTTGGCGTGGTCATTGTGGCTGACCATGCGCAAATTGCCTACCCTCCGGACCTGAGCCAGCTTGTCTTCAAGATCTCGAGCGGCATGATCACGCGGGTTTCCGATGATATGAGGAATGCTCAGGCCATCGCCTTCAAGAATTATGATCTGGCCCTGTCCCTGGACGAGCTTTTCGGGGCCTCGTCGGAATTCACCAAAGGACGCAAAGAAATGACCCTGAGCGAACTGGTGAAGAGAATTCGAGAACAGGGCTCAGACTTTGATCTGAGCTTTTCTCTGGAATTCCATCGCCGCCTCGCCCTCCCCTTCGGCTGCCTGCTGCTCGGCCTCGTGGGAGCACCCCTCGGAGCCATCTTCCGCCAGAGCGGGCGGATGGCCGGGATCACCCTCGGTCTGGGGATCTTTCTCACTTACTATATCGTCCTGTCTGCCGGCAAAGGACTGGGAGAAAATGGGCTCCTCTCGCCTTTTCTTGCGGTCTGGCTGCCCAACCTCCTCACCGCGCTGGTGGCCGTTTTCCTTTGGATCAAGATGCAGCTTGAGATTCCCCTGGGAATCAGGGACATCGGCCGGCTCCGTCAGGAACTCAGGCGACAACTGCAGGAGGTTTTCACTTTTCCCAGACACCGTAAATCCTGATATGAAGATCATCTCCCGATACGTGCTGCGCCATTTTTTCCCGGTTTTCAGCCTCGCCCTCGGTGGGATTGTGGGCCTTTACCTGGTGATCGACTTTTTCGAAAAAATCGATAATTTGCTGGAAAAGCAAGTCGGTGCAGCGGATATCTTTTCCTACTTCATGCTCAAGATACCCTTTATCGTGACCCAGGGCATCCCCATGGCCACCCTTCTCGCGTCCCTTATCGCCATTGGCATCCTCAAACGGAACCGGGAACTCATCGCCCTGGAAACGGCAGGGATCAGAGCCACATCCTATGTCATGCCCATTCTCCTGACGGCCATGGGGCTCTCCGTGGCTCATTTCCTGGTCGACGAAACGCTGGCCCGCGCCATGAATTACAGGGCGGAGCAGATCTGGCAAAGGGAAGTCCTCAACCAGAAGGCCTCCCTGGCGTGGAGCCACGAAAACGTCTGGTACCGGGGCCAGAACGTCATCTATCAGATTCGCCTGTACAATAAGGAGGCGGCAAGCCTCGAGAAGGTATCGCTCTTTTACCTGAATTCCCAGTTTGAACTGACCGAGCGGTTGGATGCCAGACGGGCCCGCTGGCAGAACCAGCGCTGGATTGCGGAAGACGGTTTGATTCTTCGGTTCACCGGCTCCAAAATCGAGCAGGAATGGTTTACCGAGCGTGAACTTACCCTTGCGGAAACACCTGGGGATTTTGCCCGCCTGGAAACCATACCGGAAGAACAGAACTGGCTTGATCTATACGAATACACACAGAAAATCAGGGCCGAGGGTTACCACGCCAAACCCTATGAAGTGGAGCTGCACATGCGGCTGGCCCTACCCCTGACCACCTTGATCGTGGCGCTGCTGGGAGTGACCATCGCGCTGAGCCAGGGACTGCACGGCGGCATTGCCATCGGCGTGGGCATCGCTCTGGTGGTGGCCTCTCTCTACTTCGTAGTGCTGAACCTGGGATCAGCCCTGGCCACGGCGGGCATCCTGCCGCCTCTGGTAGGAGTCTGGGCAGCGGACATCATCTTTGCCACCCTTGCCGGATATCTCTGGACCGCCAGAGTTCGTTGACTTCCCGAAAGCCAAAACGTAAACCCCAACACCATCAGCCATCAGCCATCAGCATCAGCCATGAGCCATGAGCCATGAGCCACTTCTACGGCAGGCGCGTCTCGAGGGCCAGCCCGATCTTCTTTTTCAACTCCGTCAAATCGAAGCTCTTCACCACGTAAAAATCGGCGGCAATGGACTTCATGTCTTCCTTGAAAGTATCGTAGGCCGTAG
This sequence comes from uncultured delta proteobacterium, assembly GCA_963783775.1. Taxonomy (GTDB): domain Bacteria; phylum Desulfobacterota; class Syntrophobacteria; order Syntrophobacterales; family Syntrophobacteraceae; genus JADGQM01. Next base: position 158,365 of record CAWAOR010000007.1, read on the forward strand.
AGAGGATGACCGGCAGGTCGTAGAAGCGATTTCTGATATCCTGCAGCAGATCCAGACCGTTGTAATCCACCATCTTGATGTCCAGGATGATCAGGTCCGGCTTTTCTTCATCGATACGTTCCAAAAGTTTGTATCCACTCTCGGCAGTGATGACCTCATAGCCCGCTTCTTTCAATTCTTCAGAATAGAGCAATCGGATATGTTCTTCATCGTCGACAACCAGGATCTTAGGCATGTCCTTCCTCCGCTGGTGTTAGATCCTATTCCCAGACCTTGAGCAGATAAGGCTTGGTTTCCTCAAAAGTGGTGCATTCGTTTTCCACATACTCTTCGGTTTGCTGCACGGACATCCGTTCGGTCTTTTTTACGAAGGACAGGACCTTACCCAGATAGAGGGGGAGAAGAGAATCCAGCAGGAGAGTGCGTTTCGACTCGTCGGCCCGAAAATAGGCATTGGCGGCGTCAAACAGAATTCTGGCCCAGGTTTGGGTGGGAAAGGAGAAGTGCTGCAAGCCCATGGTCCGGATTTCCTGGAGTTTGGGGCAGACGGTCTGGTCATATATTTGCTGCCACATGCCGTCGTACTTGTCGAAGCCTTGCAGGAACCGCTCGTGAAGGCGGGCCACGTTGACTTCGGTGGGCACGGGCGTCTCGATATCATGGGTGTCGGTGCCGAACAGCAGCGTCGGCTTGCTCCATTTGACCTGACGCCAGAAGTCGGCATACGGGATCATCAGATCAAAAATCGTGCGGATCACCTGTGGGAAGAGCACGGGCAGGTGCGCGTAGAGGTCCTTCAGGCGGTGCATTTTGGGCGCCCCGATGATCGACTGGCAGATGGGCAGGCGCGCATTCAGAGCGATGGTGGTCATCCAGATGTCGACGCCGAAATGCGCGACGGCATCGGTCCATCCCGGCGAACTGAGAAACTTTTCCACCAGATCGCCGCGCATACCGAAATCCCCCACGTTGGGCTGGCGCACGCGGCGGCCGTAAAGACAGCGCATGAGCGGATAAACAAGCGAACTGGTCAAGGTCGCCTCGTATTTGTGGCGGACGTAGAGCGGGCAGACATAGCCGGCGCCGTTGCGCACGGGCTCTCCCAGGTTCCTTACCCAGTGGGGCGCCACATTCCGGATATCGGCTTCGAGGACAACGACGATGCGGGCTTCCAGGTCTCGCACTTTTTCAAAGAGGTTGCGGAGGTTGTTCCCCTTCCCATGCTGATCGGGGGCGGTCGAAAGATAGATTTTGGGCATTTCGCTCGGCGTCGCGAAAAACGCCTCCTTGGTGCCATCCGTAGAATGATTGTCACAGTTAATGATGACACTCCCGAGACCACCGAAGTATTCCGCCAATCCCCGGGCTGCCTCCATGGTGGTGTGGCCGATGGTTCCCGCTTCATTGCAGGAGGGTATGGCCACCACCATCTCGGCCCTGGTGATGCTGCTGGGATTCTCTTCGTAAAAAGCCATGGTCGACTCCCTGAATCACTTCCCCGGAGGTTCAGCACTGCGCTTGAGGTACTTGAAGATGTCGGAATCCGTCGAGAGGACGAAGGAGCTCCTGGGGTTATTGAAGTTCTTATAAAAATCAAGAGTGCGATAGAATTCATAAAACTTCGGGTTCTTCCCGAAGGCCTCCGCATAGATGCGTGTGGCTTCCGCATCAGCCTTGCCACGAACTTCCTGGGACTTGCGGTAGGCTTCGGAGGTGACTTTGGCCATTTCCCGCTCCATCTGGCCCAAAATGGCAGCCCTTTCCCCCTCTCCCTCCGACCGGTACTGCGTCGCAATCCGTTTGCGCTCGGAAATCATGCGGTCGAATACTTTCTGCTGCACGGATTCCACATAATTGATCCGCTTGATGCGGATGTCCATGAGCTCGATCCCAAATTCGGGCAGCAGTCTGGAAGCGTCGGCCACCATTTCCCGGGTAATCTTTTCGCGGCCTTTGGTGAGACGATCATTGGATTCATCGCCTTGAGGAGTGTCACTGCCCAAATCGGGGAGCTGGAAGTCGGGGATACCGGCTTCGCGGAGGGTCTGGCGGGCTTCTTCCCAACCTTCACTGCGCACCAGTTCTACCAGGTCGTTATCGGAGACGTGGTCGCGAACCACCGAATCGATGATGCCGTCCAGGCGACTGTTGGCGGTAGTGAGGGAACCGACGCGTTTCAGAAACAGCAGAGGATCCTTGATTCGCCATCTGGCGGTAGTGTCCACCCAGATGTACTTTTTGTCCTTGGTGGGAATCTGATTCGGGTTGCCATCCCATTTCATGATCCGTTTTTCGAAGTAGTTGGCCATCTGGATGAGTGGGATCTTGAAATGCAGCCCGGCTTTCAAAATCGGCTCACCGACCGGCCTCCCCAGTTGGGTGATGACCACCTGTTCGGTTTCGTTCACCATGAAGAAGGAGCCGCCGATAAAGACCGCCACCACCAGCACGATCGGTATGAGGAAGCGTAATCCGGAAGCCATCATCGTTCTCACTCGCTTTTCGGGTTGAGTTGCGGGGAGGACCCATTTCCCGGCTTTTTCTGGTCGGAACCGCCGCTGGCAAGGCGGTTCAAATCCAAGTGAGGCAGCAATCCCCGCTGACTTTCATCGACCACCAGGAGATGCTCGATCCGGCCCAGCAGCTCCGCCGAGGCTTCCAGATACATGCGCTTCCTGGTGACATCGGGGGCCTTCTCGTACTCGGTGAGAATATCCTTGAACCGTCGCACTTCTCCTTCACTGCGGTTGATCTTCTCGAGGGCATACCCTTCCGCCTGGGTGATTGCCTGCCGCGCTTCCCCCATGGCTTTGGGGATTTTCTGGTTGTAGGCCTGCTGAGCTTCGTTGATCATGCGCTCCTTTTCCTGCCGCGCCTCGTTGACTTCGTTGAAAGCCGCCTTCACGGGGTTGGGAGGGTTGGCGTTCTGGAGCTTGACCGTAACGATCTGCAGACCGGTCTTATAATGGTCTATAATCGCCTGGATTTCGCCCCGCGCTTTTTCGGCCACGGCGGAACGCCCGATGGTGAGCACCTCGTCAGCGTAGCGATTGCCCACGATGCGCCGGACCACCGATTCGGAGATGTCGTCCAGCGTGCTCTCCACGTCCTGAACCTGAAAGAGATATTCAACGGGGTCCTGGATCTTGTACTGCACCGTCCATTGGATATCGACCACATTCAGGTCACCACTGAGCATCACGGATTCTTCTTCATAACCCTTTTCCGCAAAGCGCGAGCGCACTCCCGCCTGGGCCGTGCGATACCCGTATTCCCGTTGAAGCACCCGCCCGGTGACAACCTTGCGGACCGTGTCGATACCAAACGGAATTTTGAAATGGAGTCCCGGATCGGCGGTGAAGATGAATTTACCGAACCGCTGCACCACTGCCGTTTCCTGGGGTTCGACGGTGTAGTACGAATTCAACCCCACGAGCAGCACCAGAACCCCCAGAATGACCAGCCACAGGCCCCCGCGCGTAAAAGCGGAAAAGTCGAAGCGGTTTTTGAGATCCTTGAACAGTTTCTCCAGGTCTTGAATATTCTCAGGCCTCGAGCCTCGGCGAGGAGGCTTTTCCCAATCCATTTTTCCCCCTGATGTTTATGACAAAAATCACCCGCAACGAACCAGAAGAGGACCCTGCCGGCGTCAGGAGGCGCAGCCCCCCGCCCCTCAGCACTAGGGTCTCCGCCCACGGTGGAAGATTTCAAGCACGTAGGCAGCGAAAGTCAACAGCCCGGCCAGCGCCAAAGTGGTCACAGGCTCGCCAGCGGGAAGAAGAAGCGAGTCAACAGGAAAGCGAAAGCAACCCCGAGGACGATGCGAAGCAGCAAAACCTTGACACGTATTTCCGAAAAGAACCGATCCATTTTACCGTTTACCGCAATGTAGGAGAAACTGTTGTCTACTGCGCGGGAAACCCGCCTTTGTCTGCATTCCAAGGGAGCATCCTAATGAGAGGACCACCCAATGTCAAGCCTATCACAATCCTGGAAGCAATTCCATGGCTTCACCGGGCCCGCAGACCACCCTTTTGCTGCTTGCGTTTCCTTTTTCGAAAGGGGTATAAGAACCGTAAGAGCTTGTGAACAATGACCTTTGCCCAAGGAGGAACAACATGACCGCCAGCCTTTTCAAGAACATTGGCTTTTGCACCGACTTTTCCACCCACGCCGACCAAGCCTTCACGGTAGCGAAGGATCTTGCCTGGCATTACGGCGCAACCCTGCACATCGTACACGTCATGGTTAATTTTTCCGTCTCACCACCCCTTCATTCGACTTATATGCCCATCGAGTACGATCCCAAATTCGTCGAAGAAGTGGCCGCCGCCGCCACAGAGGCCATCCGGAACCGCTATGAGACCAACTTGAAGGAGAAGCAGCCCTACGAAGTGCACCTGCTCTCGGGTTACTCGTCGACGGAAATCCTTCGCCTCGCCCAAGAAATTCCCCTCGACCTCATTGTCATGGGCTCGCACGGTTTGACCGGGCTCGCTCATGTGCTTTTCGGCAGCACCGCCGACCGCGTGGTGCGCAGATCGCCATGCTCGGTCCTCACCGTCAGGCCCTCATAGGATTGACTGGCGAAATCTGAAACTGGAAACTGGAAACTTGGTCGTTCCGCTTGACGGTCACCGTCAGGTGGTTTTCGAAAGAATATTGCATTGAGTGAGCGGCGAGGAGCTTAATCCATGAGTCTTGAGAAGCCCGTGTTGGTAACCGGGTGCGCCGGCTTTATCGGCTTTCATCTGGCCCATCGCCTGCTCGGCGAAGGGCGGCAGGTGGTGGGTCTGGATAACGTCAACGACTACTATGACGTCACCCTGAAGTGGAATCGCTTGAAGCAGTTGCAGAGCTTCACCGGTTTTGCTTTCCATCAGGTGGATCTTCAGAACCGCCGGCAAATGGAGGAGCTCTTCAAGGGTCACGCTTTTGGCACGGTGGTCCATCTGGCGGCTCAGGCCGGCGTGCGCTACTCCATCGTGAATCCATATGCCTATATGGAAAGCAACCTCGCCGGATTTATGACCATTCTCGAAGGGTGCCGCCATCACGGTGTCGAGCACCTGGTTTTTGCCTCCTCGAGTTCGGTTTATGGCGCCAACACCCGCATGCCCTTCTCGGTGCACCAGAATGTCGATCACCCGGTCTCCCTCTATGCTGCCACCAAGAAGGCCAATGAACTCATGGCCCACACCTATGCCCACCTCTACCGGCTTCCCTGCACCGGGCTGCGCTTCTTTACCGTCTACGGACCGTGGGGCCGCCCGGACATGGCAGCCTTTCTCTTTACCCGCGCAATCCTTGCCGGACAGCCCATTCAAGTCTTCAACTACGGCAAGATGAAGCGAGATTTCACCTATATTGATGATATCGTCGAAGGCGTGGTCCGGGTCATGGCCGCCCCAGCCCAGCCGGACGCGCAATGGACGGGCGATGCCCCGGACCCCGGCGCCAGCGCGGCGCCTTATCGCGTCTACAACATCGGCAATAATCGGCCGACGAAGCTCTTGGACTTCATCCAAATCCTGGAAAAATGCCTGGGAAAAGAAGCACAAAAGGAGCTCGTTGCCATCCAACCGGGGGACGTCCCTGAAACCTACGCAGAGATTGACGATCTCGCACGCGATTTCGGCTTCAGCCCGAACACCCCCCTCGAGGTGGGGCTGGCCCGGTTTGTGGAATGGTATCGCCACTATTACCAGGTTTGACCTGTTCTCAGAACATCCCGCCCTTCGATAAACCCTTCGCCTTCCGTTCCAGCATCGGTTATCATTGGTTCAGTTGACTATTGGCCGATGGCTCCACCTCTCCATAAAAGGCTACCCACTGCGCTCTGAGTCCTGCTCCCTCGGGTGGGAGATTATCGAGAATTGTGGATGACAACCTCAACTTGCCGCCCTCCAGCGAAGGGAGTGGGCACAACGCAGGTTGCTTCTTCCGAATCATGAAGCAGCACTGACGGGAGACTGGGAATGGAAGAAACACAGCACGCATTGATAACCGATTTGCGCTCTACCGGGTTCTTCTTCGAAGAGTTGAAGAACTACTCTGAAACCAAAGAGATTGATCTGCCCTCATTCAACAGAGATTTGGCGGTGCCTTATCTGACCAGAATATCCGAATCACACGAAGAGGCCGGGCACCCGGAGAGAAGCAAGATCTTGAATCTTGCGGTCAAGTATCTATCCAGCGTCAATGATGAGGAGCTGGCTGATACGATTTTCGGGCTGAAAAAAATCGCTGCCTCCGAGATCGATGTCAATGAAAAAGCACTCCATCAAACCGACCAATTCAATAGATCCGAACTCGTCTCTTGCCGTCATAAGTCTGAATCGGCGACCACCCTCTCCAAGTTCCTCGTGAGCATTATAAGGATGTTCAAGCTTGTAGAAGCCAGAGTCAAACGGGAAAAAACGGATGAAGTTCGCAACACCGTCTCCGACGCCATAAGAGACAACTGGAAGCTATCCATTCAGCCGAGCGTGTAATCGCACCGCCTCCTGCTACCAGCGATAGAAGAGGTCCTGCTGGTTGAGCAGTTCGCAACCGTTCGAGGTAATGCGCACCATGTTTTCCAGTCTGACCCCGCCATAGCCGGGGAGATAGATTCCCGGTTCGACGGTCACCACCATGTTCTCCTCCAGGATCATGCCCTTCTGCTTTCGCAGTCCGGGTTTTTCGTGAACCGCAAGGCCCACGCCATGCCCCAGGCCGTGTCCGAACTGCTCCCCGTACCCGGCTTTAGTGATGACATCACGCGCCACGGTATCGACGGCAACCGTATCCTTCCCCGCACCAATGTAGCCCTGAGCCACCAACTGCGCTTCCCGCACGATCCGGTAGATCTCCTTCAGTTTTCCCTCGGGTGTTCCGGCAATCCAGGTCCTGGTCATATCCGAACAGTAATGGTTGAGCCTGGAACCCAGATCGAGAATCACCGGTTCGCCGGCGGCAATTCTTCGCTCCGTCGGCACGGCGTGAGGCAGAGCTGCATTCGGACCGCTGCCGACGATGGGCGGAAAGGAAACCGCCTCGCCTCCCCCTTCGCGGATGCGCCGTTCGATCTCCCAGGCCACTTCCTTTTCCGTCCTGCCAACCGCCAGGTTCTGCCAGACCGTGGCCAGCACCTGTTCCGTCAATGCCAGCGAGGCCTTGATCTTCTCGGTCTCTTCCGGCTCCTTGATCAGCCGCAACCCCTCCACCACTTCTTCCACAGACACCAGTTCCGCTGCCGGGCGGGCTTTTTTTAGGGCCTCTTCCACTTCACGATATTTGGCCATGGTGAGATAGTGAGCCTCCACCCCCAGTCTCTCCACCGGCAGTTCCGAGAAGAGTTCCGCCAGGGTTTCGCCCAAGCCGTTGAAGTAGACCAGAAGCTCATAGTCGGGGGCTTCATGGTCAGCCTCTTCCCGATAGCGAAAATCCGTCAGCAAGTACTGTTTCGAGCCCGTAATCAGCAGGTATCCGGAACTCTCGGTCAGCTGCGAATCGCCTGCCCCGTAACCGCTCAGGTAATAGCGGTTTTCCGGCACCGCCACCAGGAAAGTATCGAGCTGCTGCTCATCGAGCGTCTTTCGCAAATGATCCAACCGCGTTGCATAGGGTTCTCTTTTCATCGGCTCCCTCGTCTTCAGCCAGGAGGGATCTCCCTCCCCGTATGCCTTCCTCTTCCGGTGCCGCCAGCCGGGACCAAACAACACTATTCCTCACCAAAGGCAACGCACAACCGTTACGACATCCTTTTTACTTCTTTGCCCCGGCAGATTTTTCCAGGGTGTTGAAATAATTCTTCGCCAATTCGTTATTCGGATTCAAATCTAATGCCTGTTTCAGGAGTAGTTTGGCCTCCACAGGATTATTCTTCTTCCAATAAGCGATGGCAAGATTGGTCAGAACCTGATCCAGATAGGGGGGCGAGAGGGCTCGGCAGGCTTCGTAGCTTTCAATGGCCTGATCAAAGGCTCCCTGGTTGTGATAAATGTAGCCCAGGTTGAAGAATACGTCAGACGCCTGATTGTCGATCCGAAGTGCATTTTGATATTGCTGGATAGCAGCTGGAAATTCTTTCCTGAAGGTTAGGAACCGAGCGAGCTGAAACGTCGCTTCAAAATGGTTGGGGTCGAGCGCAACGGCCTGTTCCAAGAGCTTCTGCGCCGCAGCGGGATCACTTTCCCACTGACTCTTTGCTTGCCCAATCAGGGATTCAACAGAACTCTTGAGCTGATCGTTGGTAATGCCGGTCTGACCTACGATAACGGGTGCTCCGGTGGTAAGGCTCGCGGGTGCCGGCGCCTGCCGAGCGGTATTTGAGAACATGCGAAGAAGTAGAACCGCTCCCACTGCGAGGAGCACCAGCACGGCGAACCCTCCGAGGATTTTGGCTCTACCTGGTGATGTCCCAGTCGTCTTCTTGTCGCCCGGGACCGGCTTGGGGGAAGGTTGGCTGCGTGCTGCCTTTTCCTTCACCTGAGCTTTCTTCGGCTCAGCTTCTTGCTCCTTGGTTTCGGGTTTCTTGGCAGCCGTTACGACTTCGGATGTCTGCGCTGTGGGGTTCGGCGCAGATTGCACCTCGACCACTGGTTGGACCGGCGGCTGTACTGGTACCCGGACATAGTCTTCCGATTTTACTTGAACGGTGTGCTCGGACAGTAAACGCTTTTTCACAACGGTCGTATCATTCGGCATTCCTACTGGCAGCATCCTCGACTGGGAGACAACCCTTAGCGCTGTGAGCATCTCCGTTGGCGTTTGAAAGCGGTGGGCAGGGTCTTTGGTCAGCGCCTTCTTCAGAATATCGCCAACGGGTTCGGGGATGTGAATGTTCAGCACGCGGGGAGGAATGGGATCGACCTCGAGGATCTTATAAATGAGAGCCGCAGTGTTTTCGGCGGCAAACGGCCGTTCGCCGGTCAAGGCCTCATAGAAAACAGCCCCCACAGAAAAGAGGTCCGAACGGATGTCAACCACCTGCCCTGAGATCTGTTCCGGAGACAGGTAATGAGGAGTTCCCAGAACCGTCCCAACTGTGGTCATGGAGAGTGAAGGCAGCTTGGCGATGCCAAAGTCCATGATCTTCACCCTGTTGTCATCCGTGAGCATGATGTTGGACGGTTTGATGTCGCGATGGACGATTTCTTCCTGACCGGACAACTCCAGAGCCTGGAGAATCTGGTCAAAGATGAACAAGGTTTCATCCACGGAAAGAGTCTTATGCTCGTTGAGCAGTTGGGTCAGCGTCTTCCCGTTGATAAATTCCATGCAAATGTAAACAAACTCGTCTGTCTCTCCATAGCAGTGAATAGTGACAATATTGGGATGGGTTAGACGCCCTGCAGCTTTGGCTTCCTGGATTAATCGCTTGCGTGCTTCCTCTCGAGTCGCAAGCTCCTCCTCGGGGGCGCCCGCGACATCGGATTTGGAGATCAGCTTCACCGCAACAGTGCGCAACAACACCGAATCGAAGGCCTTGAAAACCATACCCATGGCGCCCCTGGCGATAAACTGGTCCAACCGGAATTGGTCAATGTGCTTGCCAAGAAGGCTGTCCGGGCTGTCTAACACGGCGTCAGAACCTCCTCTGCAGATCGCTTTGAGGTTTACCGAAAACAACTAACTAAGCCTGAGGGAAAAACCGCCGAACCGCGTCAGTGATGGAGATGGAGACGAAAACGATCAAACCACCTTCCTTGAGGAGTATAAACGATCAACTAATTCAATACAACTCTGTATGCAGCAACAACACTATTGCTCGCATCGAGCAACTGAAACACCAGCGGCATGGGTTGCTGCGGGGGCGGGCACTGTTGCCTCAGGCGCAGCTCCGGTGTCCCCCAGAAAAATCAAGAGGTATCCCACCCAGAAGAACATGAGCAGCAGCAGGTGCGGCATGATTCGAGCCATGACCCGGCATTCCGACGCTCGCCGGGCAATCATTACCAGCGCCAGCAGCGACGCCTTCTCCTGCCTTGTTCTCCTCACTCATGCCATAGACCCTCTAAGATGCCCTTTAGTGCCGCTCCACCCGAACCACTTTATCATTTTGGAGCTTTACTTCACATTTTCCCTGGAGGCCGTAATCTTCCCACTCCGTGTGCTGTGATTCCTGCTTGACTCGACTCGGATTTCCCAAGATCTGGAGCACCTGCTGAGAGGTCATTCCCACCTGAATCTGGCCGATGTTCTGGGGGCCGACCGAAGGGGTTGCCGGAGTGGGTGCATTTGTACTCATCGATGTTCCCTCCTGCAAGGAGTGGGGGTACAATGTGACCACGCGGTGAAGAACAAGGAGATAGAGAACCCTACCTGCAGAGGAGATTGCGCGGTGGTCCGCGCACCCCACTGCAGGGGGAGCATCGTCCCAACCCTATCAGGAGGAATCGGAGATGAAAGTGTTGATCGTTTACTATTCAATGTATGGGCATGTTCACCGTCTGGCACAGACCGTAGCCGAAGGGGCACGCGCGATTCCAGATGCCGAAGTGATCCTGCGCCGAGTCCCGGAGACGCTCTCCTCTGAGGTGCTGGAAAAAATGGGGGCGGTCGAGCCTCAAAAAACCATGGCCAACGTCCCGATCTGCACGGTGGATGAGTTGGCCACTGCTGACGCCATCATCTTTGGCACACCCACGCGGTTCGGCAATATGTGCGGGCAGATGCGTCAATTCCTCGACGCCACCGGGCAACTCTGGGCTCAAGGAGCATTGGTAGGCAAAGTAGGAAGTGTCTTTACGAGTTCTGCCACCCAGCATGGCGGACAGGAATCCACAATCCTCAGCTTCCATATCACACTCCTCCATCATGGAATGGTCATTGTGGGGTTGCCATACAGTTTCCAGGGCCAGATGCGAAACGATGAGATTACCGGCGGTTCCCCTTATGGAGCATCGACAATCGCCGGCACAGGAGGAGAACGCGTACCGACAGAGAACGACCTTGCAGCCGCAAGGTTTCAGGGAAAGCACGTTGCTTCTATCGCCGCAAAGATCTCAAGAGGAGACCTTGCATGATCTATTCCGCCGAAGGGGAGCACATGTGCGCCCTGGCCAAGGGAGCCTATCACGGGCCGGCGCCCATCCTCGAGGAGGGGAAGTGGGTGCAGGTCAAGGAAATCAAGGACATATCCGGATTCACCCACGGCGTCGGCTGGTGCGCTCCCCAGCAGGGTGCCTGCATGCTGAGCCTCAACATCAAGGACGGCATCATCGAGGAAGCCCTGGTCGAGACGATAGGCTGCTCCGGCATGACCGACACCATGGGCCGCATGCACTCGGGCGGCATGCAGCCACATATGCCTCGGTGCTCTACCCTCGATGAGCTTCAGCCTGCAAAATAAGATCAGCCCGGAAGGGCTCAAAATGGTATAATTGCTTTGCCTCGAATCATTGTAGATGCTCGTATTTGAAGTTTGGGCTTGAGAGACGGACACTCGGGTGGAAACCACTCACCGGCAGGCAAACAGTATGGCCAACCCTAAAAAGACAAGACCCGTCTTGGTACTCGGCGCAACCGGATACATTGGGGGCCGCCTGGTGCCAAAGATGCTGGAGCTGGGGTACACGGTGCGGGTGATTGGCCGGTCCCTCTCCAAGCTGGAATCGCGGCCGTGGGCCACCCATCCGAGACTCGAGGCGGTGCAGGGGGACGTGCTGGACGTCAACTCCCTGATGAGAGCGGTTCGGGGCTGCTGGGCAGCCTTTTACCTGGTCCACTCCATGAATGCGCCAGGGCGTGATTTTGAGTATGTGGACCGGCGCGCGGCCTGGAACATGGTCGAGGCATCCGGCGGCTCAAATCTCGAGCGCATCATTTACCTTGGGGGACTGGGGGACGAGAACGATCCAACGCTCAGCAAACACCTCCGCTCGCGGTTGGAGGTGGCCAGAATTCTGCGCTCCGGGAGCGTCCCCGTCACAACTTTGCGGGCCGCAATGATCCTCGGGTCGGGGAGCGCCTCATTCGAAATTCTGCGCTACCTCGTCGACCGCCTCCCGGTCATGCTCACACCGCCCTGGGTTCACACACCCGTCCAGCCCATCTGCATCCGAAACGTGATCAATTACCTTGTGGGCTGCCTCGAACATGAAGAAACGGTTGGGCAAGCCTTTGATATCGGGGGGCCGGAAATACTCACTTACGAGCTCCTGATAAAGATCTACGCCCAGACAGCGGGCCTGAGCGAACGGGTCGTTATCCCGGCCTCTTTCGTTTCTCCGCGCCTGAGCGCCCTGATGATATCCTTTGTGACCCCTGTTCCGGCCCCACTGGCGCAGGCTCTGACCGAAGGTCTCCTGAACAAGGTGGTGTGCCTGGACGAACGCATACGCACCATAATCCCGCAGGAGCTCATGACCTGCCGTCAGGCGATCGAGCGCGCCATCGAGAAGATCGAGCGGCATCGGGTCGAAGCCTGCTGGACCGATGCCGGCGAGCTGCTCCCCCCCGAATGGACCTACTGCGGAGATGATTCCTATGCGGGCGGAACCGTTTTGGCGTGCGCCTACAGGGTGCGGCTCAAGGCCTTACCCGGGGAAATCTGGGAACACATCGTCAGGATCGGAGGGCGGACCGGCTGGTACTATGGCGGGCCGCTCTGGAGAATCCGCGGCTGGATGGACAAGCTGCTTGGCGGAACCAGCCTCCTGCGCGGAAGGCGAGACCCCATGACGCTTTATGTCGGCGATGCCCTGGATTTCTGGAGAGTGCTCGAAGTCTCTGCCCCTTTCCGGCTGCTCCTGCTCTCGGAGATGAAGCTTCCGGGCGAGGCTATCCTCGAATTCAAGATTTGTCCTGTTGGTCAACGAGAATGCGAACTCCAGCAGGTTGCGCGGTTTCTTCCCAAGGGTTTTCTGGGTCTCCTCTACTGGTATAGTCTGTACGGCGCACATCGGTTGCTTTTCAAGGGAATGCTTCGTACCATTGCGCGTGAGGTTGGAAAGCCGGTGGTAAAAGGGCCTGAACGGTTTGAGCCAAACCTTCACCTCGTCTGCCGGATCGAATAGCATCTATGGCATCCAGGAGAGACTCTGTGGACCATTGTGCTCCCTGCCCAAGTCCAGAAAGGAGGAACATATGGAAGGGCTCATAATGGAACTGGTTCTGGATAAGGCGAGGCACGTCGTGGAGGAGGCGGTAGCCTTTTATCAAAGAATGCCCAAAGCAATCGCGCTGGCCGAATTCTCCAGCCCCCAAGGGCGCTTTGTTAGAGGCGACCAATATGTTTATGTGTTGGATTCCACCGGGGTAATGATTGCCCACCCAGTCAATCAGAGTTTTGTGGGTCAGGATTTCTATTACGTCACGGATTTTGACGGCAAAAGCTTTATCAAAGACATCGTCGATACCGCCAATGCTGAAGGTTCTGGTTGGGTGGAATACAAATGGCTCGACTACATAACCAAAACGGAACAACCTAAAGTCGTGTACTTTGAGAAGACCCATGGTGTGATCATTTGCAGCGGGGTCTACGGAGGCAATCCAGCCTCCAACATTCAGGAACACCCAACCGATGAAGATGCCGATCTTACCTCGCCCGCAAATGTCTTTCCATCCACCGACCCGGCGATAGACACCCAAATAGAAGAACCCTTGGTCACGCTCGTTCTGGATGACGCCAAGCGCTTTGTACAGAAGGCGATAGCATTTTACGGAGTTAACGGCAGAGGAGTCGCCTTGGCCGAATTCTCCAACCCTCAGGGACGTTTTGTTAAAGGCGAACAATACATTTTTGTGTTGGACTCCACCGGGGTGATGCTCGCCCACGGGGTAAATCAACAATATGTTGGCAAAGATTTTTATCGCATCATAGATTCTGATGGTAAGAGCTTTATCAAAGACCTCGTCGATACCGCCAATGCTGAAGGTTCCGGCTGGGTGGAATATAAATGGGTCGACCGGGTAACCAAAACGGAACAATCTAAAATCGTGTATTTCAAGTACACCAATGGTGTCATCATTTGCAGTGGAATCTACCTGCATTAAGCGTCCCCCAAGACCTTATGCAGAATGCCCCGTTATTGCAGGTAGGAAATGAAATACCAGATCGCGAACACAATAAAGACAATCGCCGGAATCAGGCCCGTCAGCTTCCTTCGGCTCTTTGCAAGGCCGGACTTTTTCTCCTCCTTCTTCACCTTCTTGACGGGTTCCGCAGTTCGCCTGATGGTCTGCTTGTTTGACATAGTTATCCTTTCTGCTGGGAAATTAGGCCTGAAGAGTCAAATCTTCAGCAGCAGTTCTAAAAAAATACTCCTGGGTTTTCTTGGGATCTGCAAGGATCCATTCTCCCTTAGGCTTCCCGACAAACTAAGGTCTCTCCCAGAAATCTGGTAAACCGATTCATAAGCAGTCCCCGCTTTTGGGTTAAGGCGCCATGTGGTAGTCTGCTGGGCGGACATTTTACCCCAGCCTTTTCGAAGTGTGGGATTTATGTCACGGCGAGGGATCGATGAAGAAAAGTGAGTCTTACGCTTGGCGCCGCTGTGCAAAAACCGGAGACATACGCACTGGATTTTGTGTTTGTTGCCGTGTTTACGGCGTTGGTCATGACCTTGTGGCGAGGGAAGCAGGATCTCGTACCTTGGCTTGTCGCTGCACTCTCTGCCGTTCTTTTCCATCAACTGATCCCGGGGAAATGGTATATCGTGATCGGGGGAATCAGCGGCGCACTTGTCCCCGTGTTCTATCCTTCACCCTCGGAACCTGATTCAGGAGACGTGCCGTCATGACCCCCCTGGCCTTCAATGCTCAGGTGTTCTGCACGATCGGTTTTGCTGCGATTGTGACCTACACGCTGCGTTTGGGGGGTTTGATCCTCGCCAGCAAACTCCCACATTCGGGGGGATGGAAACGGTTTATGGATGCGCTCCCCGGAACAATTCTCCTGGCATTGATTGCGCCAGGAATTGTTTCTGCCGGATGGTGGGGAGGGATCGGAGCCCTGGCAACAGCGGTCTGCGCATACAAAACCAAGAACGTGATTTTATCGATGTTGCTTGGCGTCGCGATTGTAGCCCTTCACCGCCAGTTTTAGTCTCCTGAACATTTCGACACGAAGAAGTAATCACAGAGGGGAAGTAAGCGTACTAGAGGTTAAGGACTTTCATGGGGACTTCCTCCTGTCAATTCGTTCGGATATGGCTTTAAGCAAAAGGATTCTTGACGATTCTCGAGACATCTTGTTTCACAGCTTGTCTCCGAACATCCACTGAAGTAGTATGCGGTCCTAATCGCTTGGTGGAATTTACCAGAAGCAAAGGGGGCTTGCACTCTCGTTTTTGTGGTCACGTTTAAGTGCTCAGAAATCATGAAAGCGAAAATCAATCAAGCAATGCCTGCAAGACGGAGGTAGCGAAAGACTGATTGCATTGAATTGGAAGGAGGTTGTCATGTCCGGTAGCATTCATTCAGTTCAGGCTGTCTCTATGAAGACACGAATCGGATGGATCGGCACGGGAGTGATGGGACTTTCCATGTGCCGGCACATATTGGAAAAAGGTTACGGCACAACCGTTTTCAACCGTTCGAAGGAAAAGGCGATCCCGCTCATCCAAAAGGGTGCCATCTGGGTTGATTCCCCTGGGCAAGTGGCAGAACAGACGGATGTCCTCTTCACCATGGTAGGGTTCCCTGAAGACGTGCGGGAGGTTTACTTCGGGAAAGGCGGCATTCTGGAAGCGGCAAGGCCGGGCTTTATTCTTGTGGACATGACTACCACTGAACCAGCACTTGCAAGGGAGATCTATCAAACCGCAAAAGAGCGTGGAGTCTTTGCCGTGGATGCTCCTGTCTCAGGCGGCGACACAGGCGCACGCAACGCCACCCTTTCCATCATGGTGGGAGGAGATCGGGAAGTGGTGGATGCCATTCAGCCTGTTCTGGAAGCAATGGGGAAGAACATCGTCCACCAGGGACCTGCGGGTTCAGGCCAGCATACTAAAATGTGCAACCAGATCGTCATCACCGGAACCATGATAGGAATGTGCGAAAGCCTGATATACGGCTTCAAAGCGGGCCTTGATCTTCCAACGATGCTCAGTTCCATCCAGGGCGGCGCAGCGAAGTGCTGGGCCCTGGACAATCTCGCTCCCCGTATCCTCCAAAGGGATTTCGCTCCGGGCTTTCTCATCGATCACTTTATCAAGGATATGGGCATTGCCCTCAAAGAATCGGCGCGTATGGAACTCTTCCTTCCAGGGCTTTCCTTGGTACATCAGTTGTACCTGGCGGTAAAGGCACAAGGGCATGGCAAAAGCGGTACTCAGGCGCTGATTCTCGCCCTCGAAAAGATGTCCCGGACAATGATCCTGGCGAAACCATGATCCGTTCTCATTCCTCTGGACACCCTCCATTTGATGCTTATGGATCCCTTCCAGTCTCCCAAAGAGACGGCTTTCAGAGGAGAGAGCATCGTCGATCCATTTTGCCTTCAACCAGTCAGTTTGACAGCCTCGCAACGATCGCAGGCAAATCCTTTCAAAAAGATTCGAAGTAACGGACAGACACGATACTGTCTTGCAGGACTCCAGAACCACCTCACTCCCCCGGTGAATCCCTGATCAGGTGCGGCGCCGCCGACAGCCTCAGCCGAATTTATGCCGAATCCCGTATCCCCCCAAAGGAAAGCGCCATTCGATGTTCAGATGGGGGCACCCGATACGGCACGAACCGCACTCCAGGCAACCTTCATAGGACACGCTGATACGGTCCTTTTCCAGCTTGTACACATTTGCAGGGCAAATGAAGAGGCAGGGCTGGTCTCGGCATTCCCCGGAGCAGACCGCATCGTCCAGGATGCGCAGGTGGGATTCCTCATCCACACGGTACCGATTCAAGAAGAGCTTGTCTTCCACTTTCATGCTCATCGGACACTTCTCCATGCCTCCCAGAAGAAGCGCAGGAGCTTCCCCAGAGGCATTTTGCCGCGAATTTCACCCAGGATGATTCGCTGTTTCTCTTTCTTGGAAACCCCGTTTACGGTGAGCATTTCCCGAGCGGCTGAGGCAGCGAGGCCGGGGAGGGTGGTGAAAATCTCCCGACGGGTCTGAAGAAAATGTGGAAACCGCCGATACTTGGCCATATCCTTAAGGACATAGGAATTTTCGAGGCGTTTCGAGTATCCCATCAGACCCTTCCTGCTGAAGTCTCCGGATTTGAGCGCTTCCAGGATCGTTTCCGCGGCCATGCGACCCGAAGCCATGGCAAGATTGGTCCCTTCGCGGTGAAGGGCGTTGAAAAGCATGGCCGAATCCCCGGCCAGGAGGAACCCGTCACCGCAAAGTTGCGGGATGGTGTCGAATCCCCCTTCGGCAAGCCAGTGCGCGGTGTATTCCTGAGGTTTCCCGCCCTTTATGAGGGGAGCGACCATGGGGTGCTGCTTGAATGCCTCGAGCATTTCATACGGCTTGATCTTCTGCTGCGCGAAATGGAGAAGGTTGGCTCCAATCCCGATGGAAAGGGACTTCCTGTTGGTGTAGATGAACGCGACGCCGTTCATACCCCAGGTGACATCGCCGAGGATTTCAATGGTCACCCCGGACCCTGCCTCGACTCCAAACCTCTCATCGATGACTTCCTCGGGCAAAGCGATCACTTCCTTGACCGACAACGCCACATCCTCGGGTTTCGGCTCGGGGCGAAACCCCGTTTTCCGCGCCAGGGGGGAATTGATGCCGTCAGCCAGAAGGACCACCTTGACCCGGAGGTCTCCATCCGGGCGATCCGTTCGCACGCCTGCAATCTTCCCTCCTTCCGCCCGCAGCAGATCCGTCACCACCGTGCCGCAGACCAGAAGAGCCCCCTTCAACCGGGCCTGCTCCGCATACCACCGGTCGAAGCGGGCTCTTCCCGTGGTGAAACCATTGTACTTGCGCCCGGAAGAGAAGGCCTGGTCCCGGTAGGCGAGGCTGTAACCCCCGTTCCTCGACAGGTACCAAAGCCGCGATTCCACGATGTTGCGCTCGATGGGGCAACCCTGGTCGGCATAGTCGGGCACCGTGTGAGCCAGGTCGTGACCGTAGAGGACCCCGCCAAAGATATTCTTGGCACCGGGGTATTCGCCCCGTTCAAGAACGACGGTCTTGACCCCTTGGTCGGCGAGGACGCATGCGGCGGATATCCCGGCCGGGCCGGCGCCGACAATGGCTACATCAAACTGTTCATCCATGAGTGAGTTCCTGAAATAATGAAGCCCCTTTCGGGATCATCCCATGCGCTTCTTGAGCTGGGCAATCAGCTCCGGGATGACCTGCAGGTAGTTGCCCACGATGCCGACGTCGGCCACCTTGAAAATGGGAGCCTTGGGGTCCGCATTGATGGCGACGATTTTTTCGGCCCCCTGAATGGCCACCAGGTGCTGGATGGCACCGGAGACACCCACTCCTATGTACAGCTTCGGCGCCACAGTTTTTCCCGTCTGCCCCACCTGCCGTTCGTAAGGCATGAAACCGGATTCCACAACAGGTCTGGAGCAGGCGACGGCCCCCCCGACAACCTCCGCAAGTGCTTCGATGAGATGAAAATACGCCGGATCGCAGGCCCCTCTGCCGGCAACGACCAGCGCGGGGGAACGGGCGATATCGATCCCTCCGGCCCCGGCGCTCTCCTTGATGAACTCCACCAGCACAGGAAGTGTCACCGCTGGAGGGCTCCACTCGTGATGGAGAACGATCCCCCTGTACTCCGGGTCCCGCTCCGGGGGACGCATCACCCTTGGCCTGACGGTGCTCATCTGGGGACGCCTGTGTTCGCAGAAGATCGTCGCCATGATGTTGCCACCGAAAGTGGGTCTGGTCATGAGCAGGAGCCGCGTTTCCTCTTCGATGCAAAGACCCGTGCAATCCGCGGTGAGTCCGGTTCTCAGCTGGGTTGCGACGACCCCTGCCAGATCCCTGCCGAGATGAGTCGCCCCGATGAGCAGAACTTCCGGGTGGATGTCTGCACAGAGGTCCGCCAGGCCCTTCCCGTAAGTTGCGGACAAATAATGCCCAAGGGCCGGGTCGTCGATGACATGGACTTCGTCACAACCGTAGCCGATAGCCTCTCGGGCAATGGCATCCACCCCGTTTCCGAGGAGAAACCCCATGACTTTTGTTCCGAGCGGGCCGGCCAGTTCCCTGGCTTTGCCCGCCAGTTCCCATGAAACCTGAGCCCCCGCTCCCTGGTGGACTTCGATAAAGACGGCGATCCCCTCGTAACCGGCCACCGGAGAAGGGGGAGCCCCTTTTTCTTTCTTGCGGCCGCGCCCCTTCTTCTTTCGTTCGAACAGAACGGCATCCACCGGGCAGCTGTCATGGCACTTCCCGCATCCAATGCAGATCTCCGGGTCAACGCGGGCTACCCCCTCCCGGGTGAGTTCGATGGCGGCCACGGGGCACTCGCCGATGCAGATCTGACAGGCGATGCAGCGGTCTGAAATGATCTCGGCCGTTTCAATGCCTTTGGAATTCTTGGGCATGGGCGATCAGGCCTCCCATTTCCGGGTGAGTTTGGTCGCAAAGGAGCGGTCGGCGAAGAGTAGATCCAGGGTCTTTGCTACAGCTTCTTCCAGATTTTCCGACGCGTCGAACATGGGACCGCCCAGTTTGGCGGGCGGGGACGAGATGCTCCTCACCCAGGTGGGAGAGCCCTTGAGGCCAAGTTCCCTCGGGGAGGCGCCGATTGCTTTCGCGTCCCAGGTGCTGATCGGCGCGCGGAGAGAATGGAGAAGAGAAGGGAGGGATGCTCTTCTTGGCCTGGCCAGTTCAAGCTCCACGGTGAGCAAGGCGGGCAGAGGGCCGCGGAGGACTTCGATGCCCCCCTCCACCTTTCTCCTCACCTGGATTTGTCCCCCATCACCGTTGATCCAATCCACTGCGACGACGTAGGTCATTTGAGTGTATCCCAGGCGAGTGGCGATCCCCGGACCGGTCTGAGCCGTGTCGCCGTCGATGGCCTGCTTGCCGCAAAGGATGAGGCTCACAGGGTCTTTTCGGGACAGGGTTTCGATGGCACAGCTGAGGGTATAGCTGGTGGCCAGAGTGTCCGACCCCGCGAATGCCCGGTCGGAGAGGAGAACGACCTCGTCAACACCTAAAGAAAGTGCTTCTCTCAGCGAAGTCTCTGTTTGCGGGGGACCCATGGAGAGGGCGGTGACCTTTCCCCCATACCGCTCCTTGAGGCGAAGGGCTTCTTCCATGGCGACCACGTCGTAGGGATTGGCGATGGACTCCACACCCGTGCGCACGAGGGTGTTGGTTTCGGGGTCGATTTTGACCTCGGCGGTATCGGGTACCTGTTTGATGCAGCAGACAAAATGCATGGGGAATCCTTGTCGAGGTGCGCTGCTTGCCTTGAAGAGCCGGCTTCCTCTTGAAAAGGACGAATGGGCTCTACCCCGTCTCTTCAGTCTCGATAATGATCGCCTTGATCTTGGTCAATCCCAGCTTCTTGAAGGCCCTCCAACGCTTCTCCCCGTTGACGATTCGAAAATCTTCCCCGGTGAAACAAACCTCGATGGGTTCCTCCTGCCCAAGACACTTGATGCTCAGACAGAGCTCTTCTATGCACTCTTTCTCGCAGATCAACCGGAGGTTCGGATTGATTTTGGCAAGGTCGATTTCACGCACGTTCATAGCCATGGCCCCCCCTCTCCCGGCAGGTGTGCACAAAACAGGTTCTGATAAAACAATGAAAAAAGGCCAACGACCTCAGGGGTGAAGGAGTTCATTCTGGGCAGGTTTCGTTCTGCTGTCAACAATAACCCTTAGAGCTTCATCTCATCCTCGTTATCCATGCTAACGGTGCATGTGCCCGCAATTCCGGCAGGTTCACCTTATTGAAAAGAGCGTTGGAACAGGTCCTGGATTGCCCGTTTGCCTTCTTCGCTGAGGCGTCGGGTCCCCGTGCCCACGAAGGTTTTATGTTCGATTACCGGCACGCTCTTCACCCAGGAGTTGTCTTGCCAGGCAAACCAGGCATTCCGGTTCTGATCGAACACACTCAAGGGGCGGTTGAAAAGTTTCGCCAACTCAACAGTCCAACCGGTTCCCCCCATCACGGTAGCGTCTGGCTGAATCCAGCCCATGGCAAACACCTGGTATCCATTGTTCACCATGTGGAAAATCATCTGCATGACTTTCTGGATGGTCTCCGTATTGGAATAGGTCCGCTTCATGCGCATGCAGACGATTTCCATGCTTATGTCGCCCCTCTTCAACTCTTCCGGCCCCAAGATGACGAGCCCTCGTTCCCGGGAAGGCTGATGCCCGTCATAGGAAAAGTTCACTTCCATAACACCCCATTTTTCAGCCTGGATGCCGAATTCGGCCTCGGAACCCCGAAGACCTCCGCTGTAAAGTGTGAATTCACTTGCGTTTGCCATTGTATTCTCCAAATTTGTGTGACTGTTCCCTGTCAACAGATCAGGAGGCGGTCCTGATCGAGAGTATTCTTTATGCCACTCAAGGCTCAGCGATTAGATGGTTAAAGAAGAACCCGGAAGGGGGTCGAGCCTCTTCCGGGTCGCTATCCAAACCGTTGCCAAAATTCTTATCCAGAGATGCTGTCCAGTAAGTATTTCGTGCTTTCTTCTGATTATCTTAAATGCGCGCGGCCGGCTTCATCGTTTGACCTGCTGATTGTTGCCGCGATCAGCCATCCACTCATTGCGATTTCAGATGCCAAGGCTCGGAGCCCATTCCATATGCCCTTTAAATCCGACGGCCCGAGAAAGCTGTGTATATCATTTCGCAGCGGCAAAGGATATGGGCGGGACTGATTAAGTGCTCACAGGCCTCCATTGCGACCCAAGCTGTGAGCGGAGTGGACCCGGCTTCGATTCGGATCATCAATGAGGCGGCGGGAGTTGAATCCGAATCCCACATTTTCTTGCTCTCCCCAAAAATGAACGATCCTTAACAGTTACAATGACATATCCCGACTTTCTGTCTGGTTTGAATCCGTCAAAATTCAGCGAAAGTCGGACAAATTTCTTTCGGTTGGCGAAAGTTTAGCGAAAGTCTGGCAAAAGTGTCAAGGGATCTGAGCGGCGACCTGGCATCGTCCCTTGACCGCAAACCCATCATGGACTTGCCGCTTGATTGGAACCATACTCCAACTGAGAAAGCAAATGGGAATCTTCCAGAATTGGTGTAGGATAAGGAAAGCGATGACGGTTGTTCTTGAGTAAAAACAAACCATATGTGGGATTGAGAGACGCAGAAAGCGATAGGTCAGGAAGATCTTAAGAAAAAGGAAGATGATTTTACCGATGTCACGGACTTGGTGAAGCAATGAGAGTCAGGCTCCTCTTTGATTGGCTGTCTTGGTTTTCGGTTTGCAGCCGATAGTCACCAAGATGAGATGATGGACGAAGAAAAGCTTCTGGAACGAATTAAGACAAACCCCGAAATATTTGGTGGCAAACCCATCATCAGGGGGCGGCGACTTGCGGTAGAGCATGTGCTCAGTATGCTTGCTGCTGGCGACAGTGCTGAAACCGTCCTTGGAGGCTATCCGTGGCTCGATTTAGAGGATATTAAGGCTTGTCTTGTCTATGCTCGTAGACTCGTTGGGCATGAACGGGAGGAACCGCTACTTTTGGAAACAGGAAAGTGAGAGTCCTTTTTGGATACTTGCGTGTGAGGTGGCGCCATGGGGGGAGTTGCGAATGAATCTCAGAAAAGAAGAAATCGATTCCACTGTGGAATACTGCGTGCAGATCTCCCTGACACCATGAGGATTGCTCTTATTTGAAAATGCTGAAGGAACAATCATGAAACTCAAAGTCGTCATTCATGAAGCTGAAGAAGGTGGATTTTGGGCTGAAGTGCCGTCCATACCAGGTTGTGCGACTCAAGGCGAAACGTTTGAGGAACTCCTTAAGAATATCTACGAAGCCGTTGAGGGTTGCCTCTCTGTAGACATCAAGCCCTTTGATCCGATGGATACCAAAGCACGAATCTTAGAAATCGCCGTATGAAGAGCCTTTCAGGAAAAGAACTGGCAAGAGTGCTCGAACGACACGGTTGGCGGTTACTGCGGACTCAAGGAAGTCATCATATTTATGGAAAAGAAGGAAGCATCGTTCGCCTGTCGGTGCCAATCCACAGCAACCAACCACTCAAGACTGGTCTACTAAACCATCTCCTGAAGATGGCTGGTCTGGAGGAAGAAGACCTTTAAGGCTCCCGCTGATGAAATGACAGTCTATCAAATCAATCCCCCGATCCCGCAGAATCTGCTTCGCCTCATGCCCCGAAATTCTAAGAGCGTGTCTAAAAAGCCTCCCAAACCCGTCACCCCGGCAGGTTTTTGGCCGGGTCCATGGATAAGCCAACACCTGGATTCCTTACAGAAGCATGCCGGAATGACGATCGTGGGCTTACACCAAGACCATGGCATAAAGTCTCACTTTGCCTTTTTGGACACCCTCTAAGGTACAATGCACTTGGTCACTGACAGTTGGAATGAACCCCAACAAGCTTGTTAAACTGATGGGACATAGCTCGAAAAAAATGGTCTATGAAGTGTACGGCAATTACGTGGAGGGACTTGAAAAAGACGTGGGCACAATTTCGAAGTATTTTGGCAATGACTTTGATAGCTTATAAAAGAAGAAAGCCTTCACTTTCGCTATGTCGACCAGCGAAAGTCTTAGCGAAAGTTGAAGGCTCGGTGTTGCCATGTTGCTGATTTTACAAACAAACTTTTGGTG
>CAWAOR010000008.1:0-578019 GCA_963783775.1 uncultured delta proteobacterium
AGTGTGAAAGTTGTGGTGCTGAATGAATTGGTGAAGGGCCCCCGGATTCGCAAGAGGGCCGAAGAGATTGCTCTTGCGGTGGTAAGTAACGTCGACATTGATTCCGTTGCCGAAGATGTCTTCTGTGAGTTGGACGCTATTGCCGTGGAAGACGTATGGGACAATTCAGGGGCCACTCGCGACGGGTACGTTGATCCCGGAGAATACGCGTGGCAGTTGTTCAAGGACGCCCTGGAACCGTTCGTGCAGCATCTTCACAAGTGCCGGGAGCTTTCACTGGTGAAGCAGGCGAAACACCAGTGTATGGGGATATTGAAAGGAATCCGGCGATTCGAGAAAGAGTCGAAGTCCGAGTTCAAGGATTGGGCGGTCGACGCTCCCGGAGAGAACCTGGCGAGGGTATTCGAGGAGTGGAAAAAGAAGAGCAACAATCCCAAAGACATCAACGAAGTCAAAAGTTTCATGGATTCCCTCAACTGATAGCTTCCCTGTTATTACGAAGAAGTGAAACCTTGATCAGGTACGACGAACAAT
The DNA here is from genome assembly GCA_963783775.1 of uncultured delta proteobacterium. Taxonomy (GTDB): domain Bacteria; phylum Desulfobacterota; class Syntrophobacteria; order Syntrophobacterales; family Syntrophobacteraceae; genus JADGQM01. The sequence goes on from CAWAOR010000008.1 coordinate 535, forward strand.
ACCTTGTTGATGAGGAGGGCAATCGCAAAGCTGTTTTAGTGCCAATCTCGTCATGGCAGGAGAGCCTTGAAGCTCTCGACGAACTCGAGGACATCCGTGCATACGATGAAGCAAAACGCAGGCGTTCGGATCAAACACCCTTTGAACAGACCATCTCGGAGATCAGAGTGGAGATGTCCGATTGAGATACGAATTAATCATTTGCGCTATTTAAGAACTTATATATTATTCTGAAGACCATGAAGCCTCTAAAATTCGTTGGCTCAAGCTTGGACGATCTCCGGAATTTCCCGGATGAAGCCCGCCGGGCCGCAGGATTTGAACTCCGTGCGGTTCAGAATGGACTGGATCCGAGCGATTGGAAGCCAATACCGACCATCGGGTATGGCGCAAAAGAAATTCGTATTCATGTATTGGGTGAGTGGCGTGTAATCTATGTCGCGAAGTTTAACGATGCAGTCTACGTGCTTCATTCATTTAGGAAAAAGACTCGAAAAACGAGCCGACCGGATATCGAATTGGCTCGACAAAGATACAAGCAGATCGGAGGGTGACCTATGAATGAGGAGATCCTTAACTCTTCCGGCAACGTATTTATTGATCTGGGGTTTTCTCCTGATGAAGCAGCAGTTCTTCAAATGCGTGCTGACCTTATGGCTGGTCTCCGGAAATTCATTAAAGCCAAGAAACTGACGCAGGCTAAGGCGGCCGAAATCCTGGGTGTGAGCCAGTCCAGGGTTTCTGATCTCATTAGAGGTAAATGGGAGAAATTCAGTCTTGAAATGCTTATCACTCTTGCAACAAGAGCCGGCATGCGCGTCAGTCTGAGAACAGCGGCATAGCCAAAGGGGTGATAGGAAATTGCTTTCTTTTCCCTCATGGGAGTCGGGGGGCTGCTTCCACAGCCCGAGATGGCGGAGGATGCGTTCGATCACGTCGAGTTCATGAATCAGGCTGATGATTTTCATCTCATGGCCGCATTGGGGACAACTGAGAGGGTCCACTTCCCAGATACCCGCTTGCGCGGGCACAAGCCTTCTTGATGAGCTCCCGCCAGGTTTTGGATGGCACCCGCCGCGGCCGATGGTCGGAGACATCCAGTACGGTCACCTCGGGGCTCATCACCAGGCCTGAAGAGCCCGGCCCCTTCGACAAGCTCAGGAATACCAGCTCCTGCACCTGACCATCTGAAAATGCTTGTCAGGAATATGCTGAGTGATGGCGGCGATGAATTGCTCGGGGGTGAAGATCTCGAAATTCCGCTGTGATGTCAGGCCATGAGTTTCAATAAATTGGCTTACCAACTATCTTTGAATCCTCCCCCTCGTGATTGACTTTTCCACATCATGCAATTCTTTCGTCTGTCTCGATCATCCTACGGGCATATCCCGCCAAGGATAAATCACATGATTCTATTCCTGTAATGCTCAGGGTTCCTGTGAAGATGGGCTACTGCGGTAATCACAACCTGATCTGGTTCCGACATATAGTGAAGAGCGTAAGGAAAACCCTTCAGAAGACATCTTCTCGTTTGTTCGCCGATCTTGGACCATGCTTCCGGCATCAGCTTTATTCTGTCAATTGCTGCTTCCACTTCCTGGAAAAAGCGGAAGCCCAAGCCCGGCAACTGGTGATCGTAGTACCGAATAGCCTCATCCAACTCGATGGTGGCTGGAGAGAGAAATCGGACTTTCAACGTTCATACCTTTTCTTGATTTCTTCCCAGTCTATCGCATCGAGCTCTCCCCGTTTGAAAGCTGCATATCGAGCTTCTGATTCGGCAACCCAGCTCTGCTCGATGTCATGATCGGGCTTATCAAGGCTATGCAGAATTGCCTCGACCAAACGAATCCGTTCAACGGGTTCGAGCTCGACAGCTTTTTTGGCCAGCTGGCTGACTAATTCCATAGTATTTTCTCCATTTCAATTTTTACTGAAACCCTGCCCTGTGCTGTTTGTCTCTCGCCCTACTGGAATGACCTTTCGATCAAATCCTCAAATGCATCCAATGACGAACAGTCCCTTCGCTGAAGTCTGAGCTTTTGCAGAGCCTCGAGGTCTTGGATGTGCAGAAACTTCTCTGCCAGAGCAGATGGCACAGAAACGATCCTTTCTTCGAGAAGTTCTTGAAAAATCTTGTGGGCCTCAAAGACCATCCCTCTTTCCACCAAATGCTCTGCAATCGTCGTCACGGCTACCCGCCTCAATGATCGGATCTGAACGGTGCATGATCTCAATGAGATCATTCCATTCAGCTTTGCCTCGTGAATAATATATGCAGCGCAGCATGGTTTCAATACATTCCAGACCTGTTTCCCGGAAGCGGAGCTGAGGCAGAAGAGAAAGAATCCTTTGGAAATGAGCGGTCGGTCTTGGTGATAGGAAATTGCTTTCTGACACTTTTGATTAGCACGTGCGGGTGAACTACAGGCAAGGCCATTTTTGTGCCGTTTTCCTGATCTATGAAGACAAGAACCACCACGCTGCGACACCGTGGTGGTTCCAGTGCCGGGCAGCGAGCCGCAAATCAGTCATCTTGCGCGTTGTCTTGATTGTGGAGGGCGAGTAAGAGGCTTTATGCTCCCGATTTGAGAGCGCAGTGCTCCTGTGGTGGCCGGCGGGGGATCCGTCCGGCGGTGGAGTTTAGTGGTAGATGATGACGGGCTCTTCATATCCGGGCCAGCCATCGTCAAAATGATCGAGGACAACCGGCCCATCCGCGGGCGCTTTGATTTTTCCCTCATGGGGGTCGGGGTGCTGCTTCCACAGCCCGAGATGGCGGAGGATGCGTTCTATGACGTCGACTTCATGAATCAGGCTGATGATTTTCATCTCATGGCCGCATTGGGGACAACTGAGAGGGTCCACTTCTCAGATACCCGCCTGCCGCACCCTTCTTGATGAGCTCCCGCCAGGTTTTGGATGGCACCCGCCGCGGCCAAGGTATGGATGACCATGATCATCCCGAGGATGCCGTCATCGAGGCCCAGCACGGTTCGAAAGAACATCTCCAGGCTCTCTTTGGCGTAGTGGCATAGTTGGGTGAGGAGTTTTCGGTCGTACTTGAAATAAATGCGGAGCATGATCGGAATGCTGAAGACAAACTGTCGATGCGGGACGGGATAGAGAATGTTGTTGGGGACGTCTTCCCCGAACTGAATGGTCTCTATAGAAGTGTTCGCTGATACCTCCGCATTCGTCAAGAGGTATATTGAGGAAGCCGGTACGGAGAAGGTCCTGGAGATCTCCGACCAGGCTTAGCAACTGGTGCTCTGAGTCATTTGTCTAAAGACGGCGGCATAAAGCTTAGGAGCAATGATCCTGTGAAGTTGGAGGAGATCTTCAGGCTGATTGATTCAATGCCCATGCGCCAGGAGGAAATGCGTCAAAAAGGTCGGAGTTTTTGAAGTGTCTGCATGTGAGCGGAAGGCATGAGGGGCTCGTTCAAAGAGGCTCAATGCGACCATTCCTCAGTGAAGCGACAGCACCCAGCGGACCGCCCGGGCCAAAAGGGCGGCGGCCGCTAGCCCGCCACACCAGAGCCCGCCGAACCAAAGCCATTGCCGTTGCTTCTCAGTAATAGCCTTCACAGGAGGCTTTCCCTCTGAACAGATAGTAGCAAAATGCCGTGTAGGTAAGCACGATGGGCAGCATCACGGCGGTGCCGACGAGCAGCAGCGATTGGGAGGTGGGTGCCGCCGCGGCCTGCCGAAAGGTGACCGCAAAAGGAACGAGCCATGGCCAGAGGCTGATGCCCAGGCCCAGGTAGCCCGTCAGAAAGACCCCGAGGCTCAGGAAAAAGGGGCGATTCTCGCTGCCCTGGTGCAGATCGCGCCAGATGACAACGAAGCAGACGGCGGTCGTCAGAGGTATGGGCAGGAGAGTGAAGAAATTGGGCGAGCTGAACCAGAGGCTTCTCACCCCTGCGTTCATCATCGGCATACTGATGCTCACAATCGCCAGGAAAAGGCCCACATAGCCCAGGACGTACGCTGCGCACTTTTTGGCCCAGCCTTGAGTGATCCCGTCGGTCTTCATCACCAGCCAGGTGCTTCCGAGCAGCGCGTAGCCGAAGACCAGAGCCAGTCCCGTCATGACGCTGTAGGCATTGAGCCAGTCGAAGGCACCGCCGGCAAAGCTTCGGCCCTCGACCTTCACTCCCTGAACAAAAGCTCCAATGATCACCCCCTGCATGAAGGCAGCCAGAAGCGATCCAAAGTGGAAGGCGTAGTCCCAGATGCGGCGGGACTTGACCGCCTTGAAGCGGAATTCGAAGGCCACCCCGCGAAAGATCAGCCCCAGCAGCATGAAGATGACCGGCAGGTAGAGGGCCGGCATCAGAATCGCGTAGGCCAGGGGAAACGCCGCAAAGAGACCCCCACCGCTCAACACCAGCCAGGTCTCGTTGCCGTCCCAGAACGGGGCGATGGAGTTCATCAAGCGATCCCGGCATTGATCCGTCGGGGCAAAGGGAAAGAGAATGCCCACTCCCAGGTCGAAGCCATCGAGCAGGACATAGAGGAAAAGGGCCACGCCGATGAGGCCGAACCAGATCAGCGGCAAATCCACGAAACCCTCGAAGCTAAACATGGCGGCCTCCTTTTTCGGCAACCAGATTCGTCACCAGAGGTGGTTCCTTGATGCCATGGGAGCCGTAGGCATCCTCCTGGGTGTCGGGACCCTTGCCGATCAGCTTCAGAATGTAATAGCTTCCGGCGCCGAACACGCAGGCGTAGGTAAAAACAAAGGCTGCAAGGGACATGGCGATGGGCGAACCCGGTACCGGCGAGACGGCCTCCGCCGTTCGCATGACCCCGTAGATCATATACGGTTGCCGCCCGATTTCCGTAACGAACCAACCCGCCAGAACCGCCGCAAATCCCGCCGGGGTCATGGCCATGCACCAGAGTTGAAACCAGCCGGTGTCGAACAGGCGCTTCCGCAGATAGAGAACCAGCGCCATCACCCCGGTCATGATCATCAGGACCCCGATCCCCACCATCAGCCGGAACGACCAGAAAACCGAGAGCACCGGAGGCCGCTGATCCCGGGGCCACTCCTTCAACCCCTTCACCTCACCGTTCAGGTCGTGGGTGAGAATCAGGCTGGACAGCTTGGGGATTTCGATGGCGTGCCGGGTGGTTTCAGCGTTCTGATCCGGCCACCCGAAAAGTTTGAGAGGAGCGCCGCGCTGGGTTTCCCACAGCCCTTCCATGGCGGCCACCTTGGCGGGTTGGTGTTCCAGGGTGTTCAATCCATGCATATCACCGGCAAGGAACTGCAGGGGGGCCACAAATACCGCCATGATCATGGCCATTCCCAGCATCACGCGGGCCTGCTTCAGGTGGCGGCCGCACCGGAGGTAATACGCCCCGATGCCTCCCACCACAAAGGCCGTAGTCAGGTAGGCGGCCATGACCATGTGGACGAGGCGGTAGGGGAATGATGGGTTGAAAATGATCTGCAGCCAGTTTACGGGATAGAGCAGGCCTGCTTCGCCAACTCGATATCCCTGAGGCGTTTGCATCCAGCTGTTGGCCGACAGGATCCAGAAAGCCGAAACCAAGGTCCCGACGGCGACAATGACGGTTGAAGTAAAATGCATCCTGGGGCTGACCCGATTCCAGCCAAACAGCATGACCCCCAGGAAGGAGGCTTCCAGAAAGAAAGCGGTCAAAACCTCAAATCCCAGAAGAGGACCGAGGATATTTCCGGCCTTGTCGGAGAAGAGCGCCCAGTTGGTACCGAACTGAAAAGACATGACGACCCCGGATACCACGCCCATGCCGAAGGTGACGGCAAAGATCTTGACCCACATGCGGTAAACTTCAGCAAAGACCGGGTTGCCCGTTTTGAGCCAGCGCCATTCCAACACCGCCAGCCAGCTCGCCAGTCCGATGGTGAAAGCCGGAAAAAGGATATGAAACGAAATGGTGAAAGCGAACTGGATACGGGCCAGCAGGACCGGATCAAGGTTTTCAAGCATGATCTAACCCTTCCCTATTCATGGATAAACTGGAGGAGCGGGTGAGAACTCAGAGAAAACGGGTCAACTGCAAAGGGGGGAGTGCTGATTACTCCCTCCGAAACTCTCCGAGAAAGCTCGCTATCCTTTCCCGATCCGGCCAGGGCAGAGAGGCCAAGGGTTTGCCGGTAACTTCCCGGCGAAACCGTTCGGCGAAAAGAGGCTGCCCGGCCTTGCGATAGAAAACCCCGATGGACATGCGCTCGCCCGCATCGAGTGCTTTTTCGAGAGCAGCCCGGCGGTCGGTTGGATCATGATCGGGGGGAATCCTGTCAATACGCTCCCGATACCAGCTCAAGGGACGCTTCCCCCAAGTGATGCAGGGTTGGATGACATCGATGTAGGAAAACCCCTCGTGTTTGATCCCCTCCACCAGAAGTGATTTCAGGTGGTCGATGTCGCCGGCGAAGCCACGAGCTACAAAGCTGCAGTCCTGTGCGATGGCGATGGCCAGAGTCTGCAGAGGAGCGCTTTCGACACCGTGCAGATGAATGGCCCGTGTTTGGCCGATGGAGGTGGTAGGGGATGCCTGACCTTTGGTCAAGGCATAATGGCCGTTGTTGTGCACGACCAGGGTCAGGTTGGGATTGCGGCGCAGCGTGTGGATGAAATGGTTTCCCCCTTCACCGTAGCAATCACCTTCCCCGGTCATGACGATGGTGGTGAGATCCGGATTGGCTGCATGAATGGCCAGGGCGGCCGGGAGTGCACGGCCGTGAAGTCCGTTGAAAAAATTGGCTCTGACATAGTGAGGGAACTTCGCGGCCTGGCCGATACCGGACACGACACACAGTTCGTGAGGTTGTTTGCCGAGTTCCACCATGGCCAGTTTGAAGGCTTGAAGAATCCCAAAATTGGGGCAGCCGGGGCACCACTGAATTTCCACGTCCGTATGCCAGTCATCCACCTTAGTCATGGAAGCACCTCCTCAGGAATTCGCCCGTTAACGGCAAGCCATCATAGCGTTTGATCTCTCCAGAGAACTCAAGGCCATATTCCGACCGCAGCAAACGGGCCAGTTGACCGGTGGCATTCCCTTCCACGGACCAATAGCGCTTGTTCTTGGGGAATTGGAAGATAGGCAACGGCCAGAGTTCGGTAAAATGAATCAGCCCCGTTGCCAGACCTCCTGCCCGGAGCAGTTCCATGCCCTCTAAAATGGCCTGGCGTGTGGACCCCCAGGCAACAAAAACAACCTCTGCCTGGTCGACCCCATAGGTTTCAGGGGGTGCCACTTCCTTCCTCAGGAGAGCAAGCTTGGCGAGCCGCTTTTTCACCATGGCCGGAGCGATTCCGGCAAGATCCTCGGTGATGTGGCCCGCTTCATCATGTTCATCGCTGTCGGCAGCCACGAGGTGAGTGCTTTGTCCCGGGTAAAGCCGTGGGGAAATGCCGCTTTCAGTGAACTGGTAGCGCAGGTAGTCTGTTATGGTTGAAGGATCGGCCAGGTGGCAGGTGGGGATTTCCCGTTCAAAGTCGAATGATTCGATGGATACGAGGGACTCATGGAGGAACTGGTCGGTCATGAGGATCACCGGCATCTGGTATTTGTCTGCCAGGTTGAACGCGCGCACCACCTTGTGGAAGGCATCCCGAGCATCGGCAGGGGCCAGGACCATCTTGGGGAATTCTCCGTGGCCGGCGTTGACGGCAAACAGCAGATCCCCTTGGGCGGTGCGCGTTGGAAGACCTGTAGCCGGTCCGGGTCGCTGCGCCAGGATGACCACGACCGGCACTTCCATCATTCCCGAAAGGCTAATCCCCTCTACCATGAGGGAAAATCCACCCCCGGAGGTGGCGGTCATGGCGCGAGCCCCGGCAAAACTCGCTCCAATGGCCATGTTGATAGCCGCGATCTCGTCTTCCGCCTGCTCGGTGAAGATGCCCAAGCGGTCCTCATGAGCAGCCAGGTAGGTAATGATTTCAGTGGAAGGGCTCATGGGATAGGCGGCCATGAAGCGGCAGCCTGCGTATACTGCAGCCAGGGGGATCGTGCGGTTGGCCGGCAGGAGGTAATACCTCCCCGAGCTACCCGGAAGGCGCCAATGGCAGATATCCTGACAGGCAACCTGTACAAAGTCGTAGCCCTTTTGGGCGGCAAGGTGGTTGGCCGTCACAACTTCATCGCCTTTTGAGGCGAACTGCCGCGCCAAAACTCTTTTAAGCACGCCCAGATCCATGCCGAGTGCAGCCGCCAGGGCACCGACGGCAATGGTGTTGGCGTAGACGACGTTGCCCAGATCCTGCTCGGCGATATCTCTTAACGACATGGCGATCGTGCGTTCATCCCGCTTAATGGGAGCGATGAGGATGCCATCGGGTTTGAGGAGATGCCCGTACTTGTCCACGGCTCGCTGGCTCAGGGTGAGCAGAATGTCGGCCTCGACCATGGGGGCATTGACAACCTTTTCAGACACCCGGACGGAATAGCGGTTGAGCCCGCCCCGGATGCGGGACTCGTTTTCCTGCCAGGTGAAGACGGCATAACCCAGGGCCGAGATGGCCTCGGCCAGCACCTCACCAATGGTTTGTATGCCTTCACCGGCCGCGCCTCCGATGACGATGTTCAGATCCTCCATAATAATGGTCCCTTTTCTTGCTGAAGGTTCGATTAATGCCCCATTATAAGGCAACAAATGCCTTTTTCCTAGCCCGAGAACCCGGCTAAGCAGGAGATCACCGGCCAGGGTCGTCGTGGTGGCAACAACACTCGAGACCGCCTGTGGCCCGCCGGGCCAGCCGAGGAGACAGAAGAATCCATGCCCCGCCTCCGCATTAGGGTCCCTGTTGCACTCAGGGATTGAAGTACTGCCCGTCGTTGAAATGGGGCGCGTAGAGCTTTTCAGCCCTTTGCTCCTCCACCTGCCGCCGCCACGTCCCCTCGTCGAAGGGTACGGGGCTGTGCATGCAGGAAAAGGCAAACATGACCCCCAACATGCTGAAAAGAAAAAAGATCCTCGATGCTTTCATACCCCGTATCCGAAGGTGAAACTGCTCGAAGGTGATGTCCTGGAACAGCATTTCTCCGGCCCTGTCAATTCTTTCCTTTCCGTGCTATGCTCCCGCTGACTTGGCTTTGAACCTGGATCAACAACTTCGAAGGGTGATCACGATGGCCGCTGGTTGTTACAGAAAGATGCGCATTGCGAGTATTCTGGTCATGGCTTTGCTCTTGTGCAGCTGTGCAGTATACCCTGCTTTTCAGGATCCGGATATCGATTATAACGGCAGGTGGGGAACCTGGAATGGAGGGACCGGCGCTTACAATGACCCGTCCGTCAGCCTTTTCGACGAAACCGGAGGGGCCTATGGATGGTATCCCGTGGTTGTCGGCAGCCCCTATCATTATTGGAGCGGGGATGATCCTCACCGCTATCGGCGGCGATAGTGCAAGCTCCAGGTCGTTGACCCTCCTCGAGTAATTCCGACATGGTACGCACATGCGGCCAACCAAGGCCCGAGCAAAAACACTACACTTTCACCACGTAGCTGCTCGTCCGACTCCAAGCGGCTGTCAGTCAATGCCATTTGTCTATCTTTATCAGTCGATCTTTCCTCTATACATTGCTTTTTTCAAATCGGATGCACGGAAAAACTCCGTCGCCAGGTGCACAAAAAACGGGAAATCATTTCTTCGTGACCCTTGGTGTGACTTCGTGGATGAAACAGGGCCGACACGGGAGAAAGTTATTTCCGGAAGGACCCTTGGGATCTGAAAGAGCGAAGAGAGACATGAACGCGTTCCCATCAACTCCCGCATCCACCAGGCGCCTGGCTGCCGTCCGGAGTTTCCTCGGCCTGCAGCGAAGCACCGTCGGCCTGCTGCTCATGGTGGTGCTGCTCGGCATGGGCGAGCGCATGGCCGAGCGGTTCCTGCCCATCTACCTGATGGCCCTGGGCGGCGGGGTGCTCTCCATCGGGTTATTGAACGGCATGGACAATCTGCTGTCCGCTCTTTACTCCTTCCCCGGGGGCTACCTTGCCGACCGCATCGGCACCAGGCGTTCGCTCCTGCTGTTCAACCTGGTCGCCATGGTGGGCTTCGCGCTTGTAATCCTGGTGCCCACCTGGGAGGCCGTGCTCGTCGGTGCGGCCTTTTTCCTGTCCTGGTCAGCCATTTCCCTGCCGGCCACCTTGAGTCTGATCCACCGGGTACTGCCCGCCGACAAGCGCACCATGGGAGTGAGCATGCATTCGCTGGTGCGCCGCATCCCCATGGCTTTGGGCCCGGTTGTCGGCGGGGTGTGCATCGGCGCGTGGGGCGAACAGGAAGGCGTCCGTGTAGCTTTTGTCGTGGCGCTGGTGCTCGCCGCCGTGGCGGCGGTGCTCCAGCAGAGGCTCATCGAAGAGCCAAAGATGCCCTCGGGTGGAGTAACCTGTGCCCTGCCGCCCGAAAAAAACCCCTTCAAGCTCATCGGCCAGATGAGTCCCGATCTGCGCGGGCTGCTCGCGACCGACATTCTCGTGCGCTTCTGCGAACAGATCCCCTACGCCTTTGTGGTGGTCTGGTGCATGAAGACCATCGCCGCCCCCGTGTCCGCCCTCCAGTTTGGGCTGCTCACCAGCATCGAAATGGCCACAGCCGTGTTGGTCTACATTCCGGTGGCCTACCTGGCGGACAGGGGCGCCAAGAAGCCCTTCGTGGCGGCCACGTTTGCCTTCTTTACTCTGTTTCCTCTGCTGCTGCTTTATTGCCGCTCCTTCGAGTGGCTGGTGGCGGCCTTCGTTTTACGGGGCCTCAAGGAGTTCGGGGAGCCGACGCGCAAGGCCCTGATCATGGAGCTGGCACCCGACCACTGCAAGGCCGGCATGTTCGGGCTCTATTACCTGATCCGCGACACCTTCGTCGCCGTTGCCGCAGTCGGCGGCGCGTTTCTCTGGCAAATCAGCCCCGAAGTCAACTTTCTGGTGGCCTTCGGGTTCGGTGTCCTGGGCACGATTGGATACCTTCTGTTTGGCCGGGAACCGGGATGAGGAGTGCTCATGCAAAATGAATCCAACCATCGCATGCTTGCTCAGGATGAGATGCTTCGCTTTGGCAGACGCAGAGCGCGCTGAGATCGCAGAAAAAGCCAATAGTCTTAAAGCCGATTCTCTCTGCGTTCTCTGCGCTAAAATAAGGAAACATTTCAACTTTAACGACCATAACTCGGGGAGACTGCTCTGAAAAATGAATGAAGTCGTTTACTAATGCCACGATTAGTCTTAAAATCTGCGGTAATCCGCAAATCAAGCGGTGCCCCTTGCTGGATTTAGGAACCTCAAGAAAACATCAGGCCGTGGCAAGAGAGCCGGTTCCATGGTGGCGATTCGGAATATGCCAGGGCAAGCGAAGGCACAAAGGAGGTTCGATGCAACCAGTTTCCGGAGCCGGAATGCTATCGCCCTGGGAGCCCGGCGTATTCGCTCTGACCCTTTACGGCGTCCTGGTGTTGGTCTTTGTCGCATCCCAGCTGTTCCTCGCCTCCTGGCTGGGTGAAAAGAAGCCGAGTCTCGAAAAATCCAGACCCTATGAATGCGGCATCATCCCCACCGGCAGCGCCCGCCTTCGCTATCCTGTTCCCTTTTATCTGGTGGCCATTTTCTTCCTGATCTTTGACCTGGAAGGCGCCTTCATTTTTACCTGGGCTGTGGCTTTTGAGGAACTGGGGTGGGCGGGATGGACGCAGATGTCTTTTTTCATAGGTCTGTTGCTCGTCGGTCTTCTGTATATTTGGAAGAAGGGAGGGCTTGATTGGAGGCCAACCTACAAAGCCCGGTGAGCGACCGTCTGCTCGGCGCCGCCGATCTGGTGATCAACTGGTCTCGCAAGTACAGCCTCTGGCCCATGTTTTTCGGGCTTTCCTGCTGTTTTGTGGAAGAAGCCACGGCCTTTACCTCCCGGTACGACATGGCCCGGTTCGGCGCCGAAGTGCTGCGCCCCTCGCCGCGCCAGGCCGATCTGCTGATTACCTCCGGTACCATCTTCAAGAAAATTGCGCCGGTCGTCCTGCGCCTCTACGAACAGATGGCGGAACCCAAGTGGGTCATTTCCATGGGTTCCTGCTCCAACTGCGGCGGGATGTATGATGTTTACAGCGTCGTCCAGGGCATAGATCAAATCCTGCCGGTCGATGTCTACATTCCGGGCTGTCCGCCCCGGCCCGAAGCGGTGCTGCAGGGGCTGGTGATGTTGCAGGAAAAAATCGCCGGCACCGAGCGGCCGGCTCGCTCGGTTTTTCATCTGGGGGGAGGCACCCAGGGGAGTCAGGCGCCCATCCTGGTCGACGGCCGGACCAAATCGCGCGATCCGCGCGGCCCGGGAATGCAGGGGACGGTAATCAGAGGCTCCTCCGCCGTGCCGTCCGGATTCTGGGGCAGCCGCGCCGATGTCATGTGGACTCCTCCGGCCCACCGGATCGAGTTGAGCGAGCAAGACCAGTCCCTGGCGGCAACGTTAAAGGAACGTTTCGGCGACGCCGTCCGGCAGCTCCCTGACTCATCGGACATGCTGACCTTCGAAGTCGATCAGAACCGCCTCAAAGACGTCCTGCGCGCCCTGAAGACCGAGCTAACGCCCCGGTTCCTGCGCCTGGATGATGTGACCGCCATCGATGAGTCCGCCCGACGGCATCGAGGGTCGGGGAGGGAAGCAGCCGAGGCCCTGACGGATGTGGGCGAGGCAGGAGCCGGCGGCGAACGGGAGGCACAGGTCTATCCGGACTTTACCCTCATCTATCACCTCCTCTCTTTCGAGCAGCCCTGTCGCCTCCGGTTGAAGGTGGGCTTGACGGGAGCCACCCCTCGCGCGGATTCCGTCACTGATCTCTGGCCGTCGGCCAACTGGTACGAACGAGAGGTGTTCGATCTCTTCGGAATACGCTTCGAGGGCCACCCGAACCTCCGCCGCCTGATCATGCCCCACGACTGGGAAGGACACCCTCTGCGCAAGAGCTATCCCGGCCGGGCAACCGAGATGCCTCCATACACGCTTGCCGATGCACAGGAACATCAGCCCCTGGACGGAGGGTTCTTCACCAAACCGGGCACCGGTGACGAGCAACTGGTGCTCAACATCGGGCCCAGTCATGTGAGCACACATGGCCTGCTCCGCTACATTGCTACACTGGACGGCGAAGAGATCACCCATCTCGAAATGGACATCGGCTACCATCACCGGGGGGTAGAAAAAATCGGGGAACGGCAAACCTGGCATCAGTTTATCCCTTACTGCGCGCGGGTCGACTACCTGGCGGGGGCCGCCAACGATCTTCCCTACGTGCTGGCGGTCGAGACCCTGGCCGGGATCACGGTGCCCGAGCGGGCCCAGGTGATCAGAGTGCTGCTGAGCGAACTTTTTCGGCTGAGCAACCATCTCGTCTGGTTCGCCACCTACGCTCATGACGTGGGAGCCATGACGCCCAACTTCTACGCCTTCGGCGAGCGGGAGATGATCCTTGACATTGTGGAACGCATCACCGGGGGCCGACTGCATCCCTCCTGGTTCCGCCTGGGGGGGGTAGCCGCCGACCTGCCGGAGGGCTGGAAAGAAGCAGTGGATGCGTTCGTTGACATCTTTCCCAAACGTCTTCAAGAATATGAAAATCTCATCAGAAAAAACCCCATTTTCAAGGCCCGGACCCAAGGGATCGGGCGCCTTTCCCTGGAAGATGCCATGAGCTGGGGCGTTACCGGGCCAAATCTACGTGCGTGCGGGCTCGAGTGGGATCTGAGGAAGAAGTTTCCCTATTCCGGCTACGAAAACTTCCAATTCGAGGTGCCGACAGCCACCGAAGGGGATTGTTATGCGCGTTATCTCGTCAGAGTCGAGGAAATGCGCCAGAGCCTGGGCATCATCGCGCAGGCTGCCGCCAATATGCCGTCGGGCCGCCATGTGAGCGACGATTACCGCTATGTCATTCCACAGCGCAAGGATATGCTCAAGGATATCGAAAGCCTCATTCATCATTTCATCAACGTTACCAGCGGACCCAAGATCCCCAGAGGTGAGGCCTATGTGTCATGTGAGATCCCCCGGGGAGAACAGGGCTACTTCGTCGTCAGCGACGGCCTTGGCTACGCCTACCGCATGCGCATCCGCGGGCCGGGGTTTGCCAATGTGCAGGTCATGCCGCTGATGGCAGTGGGAGAGAGCATCGCCGACCTCATTGCGATCATCGGCTCATTTGACTACATCTTGCCGGATATCGATCGATAGGAGACGATGCTGGACTGGGCTGCAGGAATCCTCATACTGCTCATTAAACTGGCGATGGTGCTGGTGTTTTTGCTGCTTTTGGCCGCCTACCTGGTGTGGGTGGAGCGCAAATTCCTGGCGCGCTTGCAGATTCGCTACGGGCCCAATCGCGCCGGGAAATACGGTCTGCTGCAGCCGATCGCCGACGTCGTGAAGATGCTCACCAAAGAGGATACGATCCCCGATGGGGCCGAACGGCTCATTTTTCTGCTGGCCCCCGCCGTGGTTGCCGCGACGGCTTTGTTGATGTTTGCCGTGATCCCCCTCGGCCCCGACCTGGTCCTGTGGGGAAGGAAGATCCCCCTGGTTATCGCCGACCTCAATGTAGGCCTTCTTTTCGTCTTTGCTCTGTCCTCTCTGGGTGTGTATGGCGTTGCTCTGGGCGGTTGGGCCTCCAATTCCAAGTACAGTCTTTTGGGCGGCATTCGCGGCGCCGCGCAGATGATCAGCTATGAACTCTCTTTGGGGCTCTCCCTGGTTCCTGTTGTCATGCTGGCCCGCTCCTTCAGCATGGTGGACATCGTGCAGGCCCAGGAGAAGTATCCCTTCGTCCTGGTTCAGCCCGTGGCCTTTGCCATCTTCATCATCAGCGCCATGGCGGAGAGCAAACGCATCCCCTTCGACCTCCCCGAAGCCGAGAACGAATTGGGCGCCGGGTTCCATACCGAATACAGCGGCATGCGCTTCGGGCTCTTCTTTTTGGGAGAGTACGTCAACATGCAGGTGCTCGGGGCGTTCGTCGCCGTTCTCTTTCTGGGAGGCTGGCACGGCCCGCTGTTGCCGCCCTTTGTCTGGCTTCTCATCAAGATCGTGCTGGTATCCCTGATCATGATCTGGACACGCGGGACCCTGCCTCGACTGCGCTATGACCAGCTCATGGCTCTGGGCTGGAAGGTGTTGATTCCGCTATCCCTGGTCAACATTCTCATCACAGGAGCCGTGATGTTACTTTAACGAAGGCTGCGAGCCCCATGAGTGCGCGCAGCATCAGCTCGTTCCCATTCGTACCCCCCCTGGTGGGAGAGGCGGGGGGAGGAGAAATGGGGGACCGTTCCGGATGGAAACTACCTCACAAGGATCATTCGACGCTATGACATCGGCATGGGAAGCAACCAAGGCGGTGGCATCAGGATTCGCCACCACCTTCATACATCTCTTTCGGAAACCGATAACCGAGGAGTATCCCGAATACAAGCGCACCCTGCCCGCCCGCACCCGGGCGGTCATCGTCCTGACGCGGGACCCCGATGGCGGCGAACGCTGCGTGGCCTGCTACCTGTGCTCGGCCGTGTGCCCGGTGAGTTGCATCTCCATGCAGTCCGCGGAAAGAGAAGACGGACGCCGCTACGCGGCCTGGTTTCGGATCAATTTTGCCCGCTGCATCTACTGCGGCCTGTGTGAGGAAGCCTGCCCAACCTCTGCAATTCAATTGACGCCGTTTTTTGAAACCTGCAAAAGAAACATTCTGGATCTCGTCTACGAGAAGGAAGACCTGCTGGTGGATCACCAGGGCAAAGACCCGGAATACAATTTTTACAAATATGCCGGAGTGGCCACGTCGGTGGGCGACAAGGGTGAACATGTTCAGGAAGAGGCACCGGTGAACGTCAAGAGCAACCTTCCTTGAGGTTGGCCAGGATCATGGACGATCTGACCTTAGTACAGCGCGGCATGAATGTGCGTCCAATCTCCACCCGTCATGCCCGCGCAGGCGGACATCCAGGCTTTCTTTCTGGATTCCCGCCAACCGCACGCGGGAATGACGTCCCGAGGTCATGGGCACTCGATTCTGTGCAGCTTTACTCAGCGGGTCAATTTGTATGACACTCTATGCTTTCCTCTTCTATGTGGTGGCGGCCCTCACGGTGGCTGCAACGGCGGTGGCGATCACCCGGCGTAACCTGGTGCATGCCGTGCTTTATCTGATCTTTTCCTTTTTCGGCACCGCCATGCTGTTTTACCTTTTCGGGGCGCCTCTGCTCGCGGTGTTGGAGGTGATCATCTACGCTGGAGCCATCATGGTCCTGTTTCTCTTCATTCTCATGATGATCAGGATGGAGTCGCACCAGGAGCTCATGTTTCCCGCGCGCCAATGGCTTCCCGCAGCCCTGTTCGGACTGATCTACGGGGTCGTTGGCGTGCTGATGGTTTCCGGAACGCCAGGCACCGAAATCGAATTGCCGATGGTTCTCGCCACGCCCAGAGATTTTGCTCTGTACGTTTTCCAACGCCACTGGCTCGCCGTGGAAATCGTCTCCCTGCTGCTCCTGGTCGCACTCATCGGCGCTCTTTATCTGGGCAAGGGAAAAGCGAACAATCAGCTCGAGGATGAAGCATGATCGTACCGTTTGGGCACGTTCTCGCATTAGCCGGAATCCTTTTTTTACTGGGATTGTTCTGCGTGGTGGCACGTCGCAACCTCATCATGATCGTCCTTGGCGTGGAAATCATGCTGAACGCAGCCTCGATCGCTTTTGTGGGGGCTTCGGCGCACTGGCAGAATCTGGAGGGCCAGGCTTTTGTCCTTTTTATCCTGGCGGTGGCCGGCACCGAGGTTTCCATCGGGCTGGCGATCATCGTTTACGCGTTTCGGCGGACCGGTTCCTTTGATCCCGGCGCCTACAACCGGTTGCAGTAAAACCTTGTCAGGGGGTATCCAGGAACAACTGGCAGTTATTTTCACCAAACCTTATCCACGAAGACGACACAAAGAAATCCTTTCGTGCTCTTCGTGGTGAAAGATGCTGTTTTCTAAGACGACAATTTACCCTGTTGTGGGAACTGAGAGTGGAGCGATGACCACCTTCTGGACCGAAGATCCGACTCTGCTGGCCGCCTTGCTGGCGACTCTGCCGCCCTTCCTCGCGTTCGCCGTGGTCATGGTCCTGACCCGGCCCCGGCCCCGGCTTTCGGCCGGTCTCTCCCTCGGGGCGATTGCGCTCTCCTTCGGTAGCGCCCTGTTTCTCCTCATCAGCCACTGGGATATGAAAACACCCATTCAATACACGGCACCCTGGCTCAACGCCGGCAACCTTCACATCCCTCTGGGGTTTCTGCTCGATCCGGTCAGCCTGCTCATGCTTGTGGTCGTGGTCTCCATCAGCCTCCTCATCCAGCTCTATTCCCTCGGTTACATGGCCGGCGACCCCGGATTTTCCCGCTACTACGCCTTCATGTCCCTCTTTGCCTGGGCGATGATGTGCCTGGTGATCTCCCCTAACTTGTTCCAGCTTTACATTTTTTGGGAACTCGTCGGAGTCTCATCGTATCTGCTCATCGGCTTCTGGTATGAGAAGTTCAGCGCCAGCCAGGCCGGCAAGAAGGCCTTCGTCATGACCCGGGCCGGGGACGTGGCTCTGTTTCTCGGGATCCTCCTCGTCCTGGGGCATCTCGGCAATCTGAATATCGTGACCATGGACAGCGCGGACCTGACCTCGCGGATGTCTCCGGCCATCCTGAACCTCTCCGCGGTTCTGATTTTCGGGGGCATCATCGGCAAGAGCGCCCAGTTTCCGCTCTTGACCTGGCTGCCTGACGCCATGGAAGGGCCTACCCCCGTGAGCGCCCTGCTGCATTCCTCCACCATGGTCGCCGCCGGAGTGTATCTGTTCGAGCGGCTTTTTCCCTTTTTCGCTGCCTCTCCTGTTGCCACCACCTTCGGCCTGACCATCGGTACGATCAGCATGCTCCTTGCGTCCACCATGGCCATGGTCAGCCGCGATATCAAGAAAATCCTGGCCTATTCCACCATCAGCCAGCTCGGCTTCATGATCATGGGCCTTGACGCCGGCAATTTCTTCTCGGGAGCGTTCCACCTGACCACCCATGCCGGTTTTAAGGCCCTGCTCTTTCTTTGCGCCGGAGTATTCATTCACAAATACGCCACCAACGATCTCTTCGAACTGAGTGAGCTGGGTTGTCGCGGATTGAAGATCCCCATGATCTCAATGGTCATCGCCGCGGGCGCCCTTGCCGGCCTGCCTCCTCTATCAGGATTTTTCAGCAAGGAGGTCATTCTCGCCGGTCTGGCCGGCCTCACCAACCCTCTCTGGCTCGGGGCCGGTCTCGTGGGGGTCTTCCTGACGGCTTACTACGCTTTTCGGATGATCTTCATCCTGCTTTTCCCGCGGGCCATCCCGGAAGCAGCCGAGAGGACCGCGCACCAAACCGGCCCCGATCCTTCTGCCGACCACCACCGGGGATCTTACTGGGTTATGGCCTTTCCGCTGATTATTCTGACCACCGCCACCATCCTGTTGGGCTTCCTGCAGCATCCTCTTGAACGTTTTCTGGAAACCGAACTCACGGCCGCACCGTGGGCTCCGGGACCTCACTATGCCTGGCTTCCCTTCGCGGCTTTGTTCCTCTCCTTTGGAGGGATCGCCCTGGCCTGGACTGAGTATGGTCGGAAGGGTGCCTCACAGATTGGCTTCGTCGAGCGGATGCCGTCTCTTTATCGCCTTTTTGCCGAACGCTGGTACCTCGACGATTTGTACCGCATCCTTCTGGATCGCCTGATCGACCGGGGTATTTCCCGTCTGTTTTATGAAAACGACAACAAGGTCATCGACGGCAGCCTGGACGGCCTTGGCAGAAGTACGGTGGCAGGCGGCCGGGTCGTCGCCCTGCTGCATACCGGGATGATTCAGTACCGGTTGCTGGTGACCTTTGCGGTAATGGTCCTGCTGGCGTTGTACTTTTTCTTTTAGAAGAAGGAATTCACCGCAGCTCAACCTTCGAAATTCTGCGGTTCGATATGCGTTATTCTGCGGTTCGCTTTTTTTCAGGGTTCTGCGGTTTGTTTTTCAACAACGGGTTGATTACCAATGCACATAACCTACGCCGGTTTTCCTTATCTTTCAGCCATCCTGCTGAGCTGCGTCGGGGGACTGCTGGCCATCGTCTTCATCCCTGAAGACCGAAAGGTCTTGATCCGGTGGGTGAGCGCCGTCTTTTCCGGGATCACCCTGGTTTTGTCCGCGTACCTGTTCTTCGCTTATGACAAGAGCCTCGGCGGCCTTCAGTTTGCGGAAAAGGTCGCATGGGTCCCTTCCCTCGGCATCTCCTATTTCAACGCCGCCGACGGCTTCAATTTGCCCAATCTGTTCCTGACGGGTATCGTGTTTTTTACCGGCGTGCTCACGATGTGGCCTCTGGAGATGAGGGTAAAGGAGTTCTACGCCCTCTACTTCCTGCTCGTAGCAGGCGTATTTGGCCTTTTTATGAGCATGGATCTCTTCTTCATTTTCGTCTGGTACGACGTCTCCCTCTTCCCCATGTATCTGCTGATCGCCATCTGGGGCAGCACCCGCAAAGAGTACGGCGCCATGAAGCTGACGCTCTACCTGCTGGCGGGAAGCGCTCTGATTTTGCCGGCCATTGTCTTTCTTTACGCCAAATCGGGCTTGCATACTTTCGATATCGTTGCCCTCATGCAACCGGGGGTCTTCACTGCCGAACAACAGAAATTCGCCTTCTTGCCGCTCTACCTGGGTTTCGGCATTCTGGCCGGTGTGTGGCCTTTCCACACCTGGTCGCCGGTGGGCCATGTGGCCGCCCCTACCGGGGTGAGCATGGTGCATGCGGGGGTGTTGATGAAAATCGGGGCTTTCGGCGTGCTGCGCGTAGGGATCTTCCTTTGCCCCGAAGGCTGGCAGTACTGGGCTCAACTCATGGCCTTCCTGGCGGCCTTCGGAATCATTTACGGCGCTCTGGTGGGTTTGAGGCAGACGGACCTCAAATATGTGATCGGCTATTCGAGCGTTTCGCATATGGGCATTGTGGGCCTGGGGCTGTCCACCGTCACCGCGGAAGGCCTCAATGGCGCGGTCTTTCAGATGTTTGCTCACGGGGTGATGACGGCCCTGCTCTTTTCTTCGGTCGGCTACCTCTATGACCGCACGCACACCAAAATGATCCCGGAGTTGGGAGGGTTGAGCCGCATCATGCCGGTTGCCTCAGGCTATTTCATCGTCGGCGCCCTGGCCGGCATGGGGGTCCCGGGGCTGGCCAACTTCTGGGGAGAGTTGATCGTCTTCATCGCTGCCTTCCGCGTCTATCCGGTGCGAGGCATCGTGGCGGTGCTGGCCCTCTTGGTGACGACGCTCTTCATGCTGCGGGTGGTGCAGAAAACCTTTTACGGTCCCCGGAATGAACGGTTTGCCGGGCTTCCCGACATCACCCTCCGGGAAGGCATTCCGCGCATGATTCTGGTCGTGGTGCTGGTCCTCTTTGGATTCTATCCCTCGCTCCTGATCGACCTCATTCAGAGCGCCTCAGGCCCCTTCATGAGGGGATTGCCATGATGAAATGGATGTCCTTTGCCCCCGAGCTCTATTGTCTGCTGGCGGCCCTCTGGTTCCTGGTGCTCTCGCTGGTGAAGCGCCCCCATCCGAGGCGGGAACACCTCACTTCCCTCGTGCTGGCAGCCCTCGGGGTGGGAGTCTGTCTGGCTTCGGTCAATGCGGAGGGCTACCTGTTCGTCAAGGCTTACCGGGTAGACCTCTTCTCTCAGGTGTTCAAGGTCATGCTGGCCCTGGGTCTCTTTTTCATTCTCTGCCTCTGCCAAGACCTCACCGATCTCCAGGAACGCAACCAATTCGATTTCTACGTGCTCCTGTTTGTCTGCACCCTGGCCATGATGCTGCTGGTCAGCGGCAATCATCTGCTGAGCATCTTCATGGCCCTCGAGCTCTCGAGCTACTCTCTCTACATTTTGGTCGCCTTGCGGAGGGATCGGGATTTTGGGCTCGAGGCGGGAATGAAATACTTCCTGGTCGGCATCTTTTCCTCCGCCGTGATGGTCTTCGGGCTGGCCCTCCTGTACGGCTCAGCCCAGGCCACCACCCTCGATGATCTGATGCAGGTTCTGCCGGGAATCATCGATCGGCCCGCGGTGATCATCGGCGTGCTGCTGACGCTCAGCGGGTTCTTCTTCAAGCTTGCCGTCTTTCCCTTTCACATCTGGGCCCCTGATGTCTATCAGGGCTCCATGCACCAGATTGCCGCCTACATCGCCACCGCCTCCAAGGTCGCAGCCATCGCCGTGCTCATCCGTGTGATCGCCTCGGCGGGACCCGGCAGCACCTATCTCGTTCAGGTCCTGGCGGTGCTCTCCATCATTTCCATGACGGTGGGAAACCTGGCAGCCATGACCCAACAGGATTTCAAGCGGCTCCTGGCCTATTCCACCATTGCTCACGCCGGCTATGTGCTCATCGGGGTTCTATGCCTGGACACCGCTGGATACGCAGCCGCGGTTTTCTACGCCATGGCCGTGCTGGTGATGAAATTTGCCGCCTTCCTGGTGGTGGTGGAGATCGCGCGTGACGGACGCAATGTGCAAATCGGGCACCTGGCGGGACTGCACCGGCGTTCCCCGATGCTGGCGCTGCTGTTGATGGTATCGCTCTTCAGTCTTGCCGGTATTCCCCCGACGATCGGGTTTACGGGGAAGTTTCTGGTCTTTGTGGCGGCCATGGGAAAAGGTTACTTCACCCTGGTGCTCATCGCTATGATCAATGTCGTCATTTCCCTTTATTACTATCTCCTCGCCATCAAGGCGGCCTATCTGCTCGAACCCGAAGAAGAACCGCCTCCCCTTCACCTGGCTCCGGCCATGAAGCTCCTTTCCGGGGTGCTGGTAGCCCTGATGATCGCGGCGGGCTTCTTCCCGACCTATCTCATCCAGTTGAGCGAGGCAGCGGCCAGGGCCTTGAAGTAACGCTCATTACGCAGAACAGGGCACCAACCTGCTGGGTCTAAGCCCTGCATGCGGCAATCAACCGCTCCAGGTGTTCAAGATGCTCGAGGTCATGGTCGAGCATCCCCTGCAACACGCTGAGAACGGTAATCGTCCCAAATCGCGGGTGTGTTCCCGTGAGTGACCATCCTTCCTCAGGCAAAGCTCGCACCAGGTGGAAAATCTCCTGACGAGTGGCCACCCATTTCCGGAGAGAATCTTTCAGATCGTGCCGGCTGAAATCCCACCCCGTATTGAAGTAGGCCCCAAAGTGCGGATGCTCACCGGCCGAAATCCTCACCATTCGATCCAGGAAGCAATCCCTGTCAACCGTCGCCAGATGAGCGGCGATGTCGCGGAACGACCACTCTTCGGGAGCGGGATGCCAGTCTTGAATGTCGGCTACAGACTCCAGCAGTGCACTAAGTTGCTTCTGGGAGGCTCGCAGTTTGTCTGTCATTAGCTCCTTTGTTGCTTTAACCATAGCGCTGTTCTCCTGCCCCAAACGAGAGGCCGGAAGGCTCTGCTCCGACCAATGCTCAACCCTTTCCGGCCATGCCCATGCCGGTCGCCTCAGTAAAGCTCCCCAGAATAGAGTGACCATTATCCTTACACGTCATACCGGCTTTCGCCGGTATGACGATGAACCCGGACACCCATTTCTGTGCCGCTGTACTAAACAGACGCCATCAAAAGATCCCGCTCACCCAACGGGGTACGAGCCTGCCTGCGGTTTTCATTTCCGCATCGAGAGTGCGACAGGCTGACTCGAATGAGGCGAGGAATGACCAGAAGCTCGGGGAATGGTTGAGATGCACCGTGTGGCAAAGCTCGTGAAGCAGGATGTAGTTAACCAGATGGGGCGACAGGAAGAGCAATTTGTAGTTCAGGCTAATGGTTCCCCTGCTGGAACAACTCCCCCACCTGGTCTTCTGCCCGCGTATCTGGGTGGACCGGAAGCAAAGTCCGGTCTCGAGGCTGAGCTTCTTCAGCCAGGGGGAAAGATGGAGGCGACCCTGAGTTTGCAGCCACCAGCGCAGCAAGGTCAGGCAGCCTTTCCTGTTGCTGATATTCCCATGCAGCTCAAGGCCTGAGTCACTGGGTTGGGTGAGTTCCAACCCCCTCGCCTGGCCATACGTGTAGCAAACGGTGAAACGCTTACCGACCGCGTCGAAGACGATGGTCCCCGGGGCGCCTACCGAAACTTGGGCTTCCAAACCGCGGTCCTGGCGAGCCGTCTCAGAAACCGAGGCTCTCATTGATAAGAATGACCTTGATCCGGCCCTTGGGAAACGATTTTTCCACCAACGACCAGGCGTTGCAAATGCGGTCCGGACTCTTGCAGTCCTCGCAATAGGAGGTCTCGACGCAAGGGGTCTTCTTGTCCAGGCGCATGGCATTCACCGGTGCGGCGTAGTTCTTTACCCGAAACATGGCATCATCGAGATCGGTGGCGATTTTGTTACGCCCGATCAGGACCAGCACGTGTTTTGGCCCGAAAACGATAGCGGCCGCGCGATTGCCGATCATGTCGAGATTGACCAGTTCCCCGGTTTCCGTGAGCGCATTGGTACCGGTGATAAACAGGTCCACCAGCAGCGCCCTGCGACGGCGTTCGAGCATCTCCTCGGGCGCGATGGTGCGATCATAGGTGTCGATGACCTCCATCTCCGCTCGCGTTTTCAGAAGCTCGTAAAGCCCGGTTGCCCCAAAGGTCATAGACCCGCCCCAAGCAATGCTCTTGGGTGCCACCTTGGGCAGGATCTCCTCGATGACAATTTTGTGCGCTTCCGCAGCATTGTCCGCCAGAAATACTTCAAAATTGTTTCCTTCCAGAGCCTTTTTAACGTCGGCCAGACGCCTGTGCCAGTAATGCTCAATCGGTTTATCCACACTTGCCTCCTTTGGAAAACGCTCCTGCCAAGTCCGAAATCTCTTTCTCGTCCCAGAGAACCTTGAAACCGGAGGAATCGAAATAAAATCGAGCCAATACCCTCGACGGCCTTTGTGGAGGGTTCACGCCCGTGAGAAGCGATCTTAAATTATCACATCAGCAAGCCCGCTGCCGCAAAATTCTCGAACGTTTCAGGTATTCCCGCCTCCCTCGACAGCAGACAGTCGTGTTGCCGTTATGTGGTCATTACAACGAAATGTCGTCACTGAGGCAAGTGGGCGGCTTCCTTTGAGTTGCCGTACCGGTCGCGGCCAGCCGCGCAGAGCAAGGGTTCAGGGTCTTGGCACGGCGGTTGCTCAAGCATCTGGGTACCAACAAAAGGAGCTTGAGATGATTACCGTTATGCGCATTCTTCTTGGGTTTGTGGTTTGCTGCATTGGTTTCGTGCAGATTGCGGAAAACCCGGTCCAGGGCTGCAGCGCACTTCTCTTGGGCGGTTTTGTGATTCTGGCCGGACTGGATCGCCTGACGGAGCTCAAACCTTGATCACCGTTCCGCAACCTGAGCGGGCCATGTTCATGCCGGTTTTCCGAAGCACTGGCCTTCTTTCACGCCTTTCTCGGTGCTCCAGGCGGATGCTGAGAGCTTGCCTCCCGTCGCGCCCCGGATGCCGGCCACGACCAGTGTGCCGCCGTCGAGGGCGATCCGGATTCCTTCCTGGTTGATTTCAACGACGGTTCCAGGCGGTGAAGCCGCGGCTTCAGGCCGCAGGCTGGCACCGAAAAACCGCACCTTCTCCTCGTTGAGAAAAGTGTAGGCGCCCGGTTGAGGGTCACAGCCGCGCACCAGATTATGGATCTCATGAGCCGGTCGGAGCCAGTCAATGGCTGCCACCCGGTCGGTGCAGAGAGGTTCGTAGGTTGCGCCCGCCTCCTCCTGAGGCATCTTCGGCGCCCGATCTTCCTTGATGAGCTGCACGGATTCGAGGATGGCCTCAAGCCCCATGGGGAATAGATGGTTGAAGTAGAGGGTCCCGGTCGTATCATCCCGGCCGATGGCGATCTCTTTTTGGAGCAGAATGGGGCCGGTGTCGATGCCGCCGTCCGGCCAGAAGATGGTGAGGCCGGTGCGGGTGTCCCCCATCATGATGGCCCAGTTGATGGCGCTTCCCCCCCGGTGGCGCGGCAACAGCGAAGGATGGTAGCAGATGGCCCCTTTTGTGGGCACCTCGAAGTAACTTGCAGGGATAATATCGGTGACAAACGCCAGAATGGCAAGGTCGGGCCGAAGTTCCCGAAACTGGGCGAAGACTTGATCGTTCTTGTAGGAAGAGGGCTCAAAGACTGGAATACCTTTCGCCTCGGCCGCTTCCTTGAACGGGTCAGGTTTCGCCCCGGCCCTCTGGGGAGGGGTGTAGGCGGCAACGATCGTTTCTCCTTTGGCTGTCAGAGCCTCGAGGGTCTTGGCTCCAAAAGCGGCCTGGCCAATGAGGATGATGCGCATGTCTTCCTCCTGAAATGAAAAGTAACGAGTAGCGAGTAACGAGCGATGCCCCTGGTTCCCAAGCTCCAGCTTGGGAACCAGCGGTGTTCTCCTTCTGGAAACGGATGATTACTTCTGCCTGGCGGTACCAGTGCTTTCCTGGGTTAGGTCACGCTCCTCTTCCTCCAGTTGCGCTGTCAGCAACTCGCGACGCCAGAGGTTCTGCTGGCGCATCGGTTCCTGCCGAAGTCTGCACGGGTCATAGCCGCAGATGGGGCATTCCGGGTCGATGCAGGGTTCCGCATGAATGAGGGCTTCCATGGTGCCTCCGAGATGGGTCTTGAGAATGTCCTGGAGGAGCGAAGCCTCGTTATGCGCTGATTCGAGGGTCATATCGCGTGGCAGGATCAGGTGAAAATCCACTTGAATGCGATTCCCCGCACGCCAGGCCCGGAGTCGATGGACCTCGATCCAGGTGGGCTTGCGATGGCTGGCGATGAGCTCTGAGATCTCTTCGAGAAGCGCCGGATCAGACGCGTGCATCAGCCCCGCGAAAGACTCAGTCACCAACTTCGTGCCCACCACGAGGATGTTTATGCCCACCAGGCAGGCCACGCCGCCATCCATCCAGTACCAGCCGGTCTGCTGCACGAGAACCAGGCCCAACAACACTCCCGCGGAGGTGTAGACGTCGGTAAGGATATGTTTGCCGTCAGCTACCAGGATCAGCGAATTGGTGCGTTTGCCGGTGCGCACAAGCCCCAGAGCCAGAACCAGATTGACCCCGCTGGTGCCAAGGAGAATCAGCAGACCGACGCCGAGGTGGGGCAGGTCATGCGGGTTGAGCAGTTGCGGCCAGGCCGTCCAGAAGATCCCGAAGGCGGCAAGAATGATGAGCGCCCCTTCGAAGCCTGCGGAGAAATATTCGATTTTCCCATGGCCGTACGGGTGTGTCGGGTCTGGTGGTTTGGCAGAAAGAATCACACTCCCCAGGGCAAAGGCGCTGGCCACCACGTTGATGATGGATTCGAGGGCGTCCGAAAGCACCGCCGAAGAGCCCGTCAGCCAATAGACGTAGAACTTCGACAGCATCAACGCCGTACCCACGACAAGTGACAGGCTGATGGCTACCAGTCGCAGTCTGTATTGATCTTTTTCTTCAACTTCCATGGCCTCAGCCTTATTCTCGAATCGCGGTAAGGTGCCCTCCATAGTCATTCGGTTATTTAAGCCGAATTGCACATCCAAACAAGCGAAACTTCCCCCTCCCCTAAAGCTTCTGTCTCCCGCCCCATCCCCCATGACCCATGACCCATCATCCAATACCTATTGCCCCTTGGGGACCCGCACGCTTGTTGTCAATTCTTGTTTCTAATGTTATAGACCCCGAGTTTGAATGCTTGACACATTGCCATTCCGGGGGCACCCGAGGGCGATGAAAATCTTAGCGGATGCGGTTTCCGCGCTTTTCTGACCACTGGTCACTGACCACAGATTTTCCGGTAAAGAGGAAGGTCCATGCACGAGTTGGCGATTGCGGAGAGCCTCCTGGAAATAGTGGTGGAGGAGGCGCGACGGCATGATCTCGAAAAAGTACACGTGATCAGGCTGCAGATCGGGGTTATGGCAAATGTTGTGCCTGAGGCGCTGACCTTTTCCTTTGAGATGGTGAGCCAGAATACTGTTGCTGCGGGAGCTTCCCTGGAAATCGAGACCCGCACGGTGGTGGCTCAGTGTTCCAAGTGTGATCTGCGTTTTGAGGTGGATAATCAGGTTTATCTTTGCCCTCACTGTGGGCAGCCGGATCTCAAGCTGGTTAGCGGAAGAGAGCTTTCGCTGGTGAACATTGAAGGTGAAACGAGGGATGACGATGGCGGAGATTAAGGTTCCTGTGGTCCGGAATATCCTGCAGGCCAACGATCGTTTGGCAGAGGCGAACCGCAAACGTTTTGATGAAGCGGGGATTTTTGTCTTCAACTTGATGAGCTCCCCCGGGGCGGGCAAGACCTCGCTGCTGGAGAGAACGGTGGAAGGTTTGGCCGACCGCATCAAAATGGCCGTAATCGAAGGAGATCTGCAATCTTCCTATGATGCCGAGCGTATCCAGCGCAAAGGGGTCCAGGCCATCCAGATCAATACCGACGGGGGGTGTCACCTGGACGGCAACATGATCCAGATCGCCCTCGAATCCCTGGACTTGAACGCCCTCGACCTCCTGATCATCGAAAACGTCGGGAACCTGGTCTGCCCCGCCGAATTCAACCTGGGAGAACACGAGAAGGTCATGATTCTGAGCGTGACCGAGGGGGATGACAAGCCGTCCAAGTATCCCCTGATGTTTCAGCTCTCCTCCGTTCTTCTG
The DNA here is from genome assembly GCA_963783775.1 of uncultured delta proteobacterium. Taxonomy (GTDB): domain Bacteria; phylum Desulfobacterota; class Syntrophobacteria; order Syntrophobacterales; family Syntrophobacteraceae; genus JADGQM01. The sequence goes on from CAWAOR010000008.1 coordinate 28,275, forward strand.
GTGAATAAGATCGATCTGCTGCCTTACATCGACTGCGATGTGGGAAAAATCCGGGAAAGAGCCCGTCAGATCAATGCCAGGCAGGAGGTTTTCGAAGTCTCCTGTCGCACCGGCGAGGGTCTGCCCGCATGGTTTTCCTGGCTGGAACAGAAGGTTCGAGAAAAGAAGCAAACCACCAAAAGCTAATCAGAATTGCGGCTGCAACCTTGAGCACCGGATTAACTGCGGAGCAGAGTATCAGCCTGGATGCGGGTGTGAACGCGACCCAGAGGCGCGTCATGATACGGGTTCGAGGCATTGTCCAGGGGGTGGGGTTTCGACCCTTCATCTTCCAGCTGGCGGAGCGCCACCAACTCGCCGGCTGGGTTCGCAATCAGTCCGACGGGGTTGAAATCGAGGTGGCGGGAGGGCACGGAGCAATCGAGGCCTTCGTCCGCCACATCTCGGCCGAACCGCCGCCCCTTGCGCGGGTGGTCCGGGTGGAAGTCGCGGAGCAGCCCTTCGCTCCGCTGGACGGCTTTCAGATCGTCACGAGCCATGGGGAGCAGTCGCGCACCACCCTGATTGCTCCCGATGTGTGTACCTGCCCGGATTGCCTTGGTGAGCTCTTGAACCCGCGCGACCGGCGCTACCGTTATCCTTTTATCAACTGCACCAACTGCGGGCCGCGCTACACGATTATCAAAGACATTCCCTATGACCGCGACCAGACCACCATGGCGCCCTTCGCCATGTGTTCTTCCTGTCAGGCGGAGTACGACAACCCGAGGGACCGGCGCTTCCATGCGCAACCCAACGCCTGCTGGGAATGCGGGCCGGAGGTGTGGCTCGAATCTCCCGCCGGGGAGCAACTCGCCGCACGCGATGAAGCGGTGCGAGGAGCGATCTCTCGGTTGCAGGCGGGGGCGATTCTGGCCATCAAGGGGTTGGGCGGGTTTCACCTGGCGGTAGCGGCCACCGACGAAAGGGCCGTGAGTCGCCTCAGGAGCCGCAAGATTCGCGAAGAAAAGCCTTTTGCCGTGATGTTTCCCGGGCTCGAAGCGGTCAAGCGTTGCTGCCAAGTGAATGAAAGGGAAGCGGAGCTGCTGCAAAACCTTGAGCGGCCCATTGTGCTCCTCAAGCGGAAACCTAACCGTGAGGGGGCCGCTATCGCCCCCGGCGTTGCCCCGCGGAACCGTTTTCTGGGGGCCTTTTTACCCTACACGCCGCTGCATTTCCTGCTGTTTCATGAGAGTCCCTACGACGCCCTGGTGATGACCAGCGGCAATCAAAGTGACGAACCCATTGTCATGACCAACGAAGAAGCTCGGGAGCGGCTGAAAGAGATTGCCGACTTCTTCCTGCTTCACAACCGCGACATTTACATGCGCTGCGATGACTCCGTAACGCGGGTGCTCTCCGGGGAACCCCGGCCCCTGCGCCGGGCGCGAGGCTATGTTCCCGTTCCCGTTTTTATGGAAAAAGCGGGACCGTCGGTGCTGGGGGTGGGGGCCGAACTGAAAAACACCGTTTGCCTCACTCGAGGCAAGGAAGCCTTCCTCAGCCAGCACGTCGGCGATTTGGAAAACCTCGAGACCCTTCATTCCTTTGAACACGCCATCGCCCACCTCGAAAGAATCCTCGAGATCACGCCCGAGTGCATCGCCCATGACCTCCATCCCGACTATCTCAGCACCCAGTGGGCCCTTGCCCAGGAGCAGGTGCCCCGCCTGGCGGTTCAGCACCACCACGCGCACATTGCCTCGGTTATGGCGGAACGGCGGCTTTCCGGCCCAATCCTGGGCCTGGCCATGGATGGCACGGGTTATGGCACGGACGGCACCATCTGGGGAGGAGAAATCCTGCGGGTGGAAGGCTGTGGTTTCGAGCGGTTGGGGCATTTCCGCCCCGTGCCGCTGCCCGGGGGAGCCATGGCTATCAAGGAACCCTGGCGCATGGCCTTGACCTACCTGTGGAGCCTCGATCCGGAGCATCTCCACGAGCGTTTCGGGCATTTTCTGGAGCGCTGGCCTCAGGAAAAGGTCAGGATCGTGGTCCAGATGCTTGAACGCAGCATCAATGCTCCCCCGACCTCGTCCTGTGGCCGTCTCTTTGATGCGGTCTCGGCACTGGCGGGCCTGCGCTCCACCATCAGTTACGAAGGCCAGGCGGCCATTGAACTCGAACAGGTGCTCGAAGACGATGATGGGAGCTATGCGGGGAAACTGAGGAAAGAAGCGGGGCTCTGGATCATGGACCCCCTTCCGATGATGCTTCATGCTGCGGGCGATGTCCGGGACGGGGTGCCGTCCGGCCTCGTTTCGGCGCGCTTTCATAACGGTGTCGTTTCCCTCCTGGCTGAGGCCGCGCAGGCTGCTGCCGGTGATACCGGCTTGAAGCGCGTGGCTCTCAGCGGCGGGGTTTTTCAGAATGCGTACCTCTTTGAACATCTGGTGAGCGTCCTGAGCGACCGCGGCTTCGAAGTCTACAGTCATGTGGAAGTACCGGCCAACGATGCCTGCATCGCCCTCGGCCAGGCTTACCTCGCGGCTCAGTGGTTGAAACAGGGAAAGGAGGCTTAGAATCGGCTTTCTTATCCACGAAGTCACACGAAGAAACACGAAGTGAACGAGACTGAAAAAGTCTAATTCAGGGAGTAACCAGCTTGAAATATCTTGATGAATACCGCGATCCTCAACTCGCAAAAGGCCTGCTCGAAGCGTTGCAGCGGCGCGGCGCCGGCACTCGCACCTATAAGCTCATGGAAATCTGCGGGACGCACACCGTGGCCATCTTTCGGCTCGGTTTGCGGCAGCTCCTGCCTCCTTCCATTCAGCTCATCAGCGGGCCGGGCTGCCCGGTTTGCGTCACCGCTAACGAGGACATCGATCGCGCCATCTGGCTGGCGCAGCAGCCGCAGGTGATCACCACCACTTTCGGGGACCTGGTGCGCGTACCGGGCTCCACGTCATCCCTCAATCTGGAACGCAGCAAAGGAGCGGACGTCCGGATTGTTTATGGAAGCCTGGACGCGCTGGAGATTGCCCGCCATAACCCTGACCACCAGATTGTGTTCCTGGGGATCGGTTTCGAAACTACGGCGCCAACGGTTGCCGCCGCCGTCAAGCAGGCCGCGGCAGAAGGCTTGTCTAATTTCAGCGTGCTCTCCGCCCATAAACTGCTCCCGCCGGCCATGAAGGCGCTCCTCGAGGCGGAGGACCTGCGCCTGGACGGGTTCCTTTGCCCGGGCCATGTGAGCACCATTATCGGCGCTGCAGCCTATGAAGAGGTCGTGACCCGGTATCGCATTCCCTGTGTGGTCACAGGATTCGAACCCCTCGACCTGCTGCAGGGCATCTACACCCTTGTCGACCTGCTGGAAACGGGCAGGGCGGAGGTGGTCAACCAGTATCGGCGAGCCGTCTCCTGGGAAGGAAATGGTGCGGCCAGGCGCCTCATGAATGATATTTTCGAACCTGTGGATGCCACCTGGCGCGGCCTGGGAGTCATTCCCGAAAGCGGCCTCAAACTGCGGTCGCAATGGGAAAAGTATGACGCGACCAGACGCTTTTCCATGCCGGCCATTCAAGTCAAGGAACACCCCGGCTGCCGATGCGGGGAAGTCCTGCGGGGCGTGATGACTCCCCCCGAATGCGGACTCTTTCGCAAAGCCTGCACCCCGCAGACTCCTCTGGGGCCGTGCATGGTCTCCAGTGAAGGAACCTGCGGCGCCTATTATCGCTATCATGAATGAGAGGAAGCCTGTGGAATTGTTCTTCGTGTCGCTTCGTGCGACTTCGTGGATAAAAATATTTTCAGTGTGATGTTGTGGACAATCCAAAGGCGGTAGAGCATGCATTCAGGAACCATACAGCTTGACCAGGGAAGCGGCGGCAGGGCCACTCACGAACTCGTTCAGGACCTCTTTGTAAAATCTCTGACTAACGAATACCTGAGCGAAATGAATGACAGCGCCCTGGTAACGGTTCATGACGGCCTGATTGCCATGACCACCGATTCCTACGTCGTCGACCCGATCTTCTTTCCAGGGGGCAACATCGGCAGCCTTGCCGTCCATGGCACGGTCAACGATCTCGCCATGCGCGGGGCGAAGCCTCTGTATCTCACCGCCGGCTTCATTCTGGAAGAGGGGCTGTCGCTGGAGCTGCTCTCACGGATTGTGGCCTCCATGGCTGAGGCTGCGCGCGAGGCAAAGGTCCTGATCGTGGCCGGCGATACGAAGGTGGTTCCGCGAGGCAAAGCGGACAAGATTTTCATCAACACGTCGGGCGTTGGTGTGCTGGCGCCGGGAGTTAGGATCGGCGGGCAATATGCCCGGCCTGGAGATGCAGTGCTGATCAACGGGACAATCGGGGACCACGGCATGGCGGTGCTCTGCAAACGGGAGGGGCTGGCCTTCGAAAACACGATCCTGAGCGATTCTGCCTCCTTGAACGGGTTGGTGGAAAGGATTCTTGAGGCGTGCCCGAACACTCATGTGCTGCGCGATCCCACCCGAGGTGGGGTGGCCACGACCTTGAATGAAATCGCTCAGCAGTCGGGAGTCGGGATCAGGCTCTTCGAGGAATCCCTGCCGGTGCGGGAGGATGTTGCCGGGGCTTGCGAGCTGCTGGGTTTGGACCCTCTCTATGTGGCTAACGAAGGCAAGGTCCTGGCGTTGGTCCCGGCCGCTTCGAGGGAGGCGGTGCTGCGGGCCATGCGCGCTCATCCTCGCGGGACGGGGGCCTGTCACATCGGGGAAGTGGTCGCTGCCGATCCCGGCCGGGTTTTCCTCCGCACCCGCATTGGCGGCCATCGCCTGGTGGACATGCTGCGTGGCGAACAGCTTCCGAGGATCTGTTAAATGTTGATGCAACGATTGGGAGGATGCCGAGCGGACGGACCTCGTCTGCCATGTTTGCGGAAAAAGGGTTGCCGGTGTGGGATGGGCTATCGGGGTTTGCCCGGAGTGCATCGTGGGGCGCTGGGATGAGAGCCGGCGCTGCATCGAAGCCATCCATGCCGAATCACGCGAGGCTTTCGGACTTCCCCTGCAACCACCGGCTTCTCCCGACGGCCTGTTGTGTAATCTCTGCGCGCATCGATGCCGAATGCGTCCCACCGAATCCGGTTTCTGCGGTATCCGCAGCGGCGCTAGGGAAAGCCTGCGCCGGGACGGCCGGTCCCGTGGCCGGGTTTCCTATTACTACGATCCGCTGCCCACCAACTGTGTTGCCGACTGGGTGTGTCCCGGCGGTACGGGTGCGGGTTATCCCGATTTCGCTCACGAGCGCGGCCCGGAGGCAGGCTATTACAACCTGGCGGTCTTTTTTGAAGCCTGTAACTTCAACTGCCTCTTCTGTCAGAACTGGTCGTTCAAGAAGAGCAATGAAGTCGACCAGGGCTGGCGGCCGCCGGAGATCCTCACCCAGGCCATAACCGAGAAGACAAGCTGCATCTGTTACTTCGGAGGCGATCCGACGCCTCAGATTGCCTACGCCGTTGAGGTTGCGCGGCGCGCGCGCCGGAAGAACCCCGACCAGATTCTCCGCATCTGCTGGGAAACCAACGGCAGCGTACATCCTGTCTGGTTGAAACAAATGGTGCGGCTTTCCCTGGAGTCGGGAGGGTGTATCAAGGTGGATCTAAAGGCCTGGAATCCTCAGATCCATCGGGCGCTCTGCGGATGTGACAATCGCCGGGTGCTGGAGAATTTTGCCGAGATGGCGAAGGTTACCGCCCTTCGTCCCGATCCGCCGCTCCTGGTGGCCAGTACGCTGCTGGTGCCGGGTTATGTGGGGGAAGAGGAAGTGCGGCAGCTGGCTTCGTTCATCGCCCGGTGCAACCCGGATATCCCGTACACCCTCCTGGCCTTTGCCCCTCAGTTCTACATGGATGATTTTCCCACTACCTCTCGCGAACAGGTGGAAGCCTGCCTCGAAGCGGCCAGACAAGCCGGACTGCAACGAGTGCACCTGGGCAATCGCCACCTCGTGGGGGCGGTGAATTAGACGCGGGGACAGGGAGACACGGAGAGAGGGAGAAAGTGCTGGGCCAGGAAAACACTCCGCCTGCATTCACCTCATACATCCCCGAAAGCAAAGAGGCCCTTGGATATTGCTGCAATCAAGGCGCGTGGCCGCAAACGGCTTGCCGCCGAACAGAAGCGGGTAACCCCCTGATGCCGCAGGTCCTCAAGCGTCCCCAGGCGGAAACCGATCCTGATGAAATCTTGTGGTACACAGCCCAAGACAATCCAGACAATGTGGACCGGTTCCTTGACAAGATCGAAGAACGAGGTCGGGTGCTGCTGCCTGCTTTTTTCGAGTGTGCCCTTGAATCTTGCTTCACTGTGCCGCCAGATCTTCCATGAAATCGGCAAAGGCCGACAACTCTGCATGCAGCTTCGCCCAGAGATCCGGCAGAACCGAAACGATCCGGCTCATCTGGCGGGCACGATGTTGACCGAATAAACATTGCGCACAAGGTGTCGGAAACGCCGGATTTTGTCTAAAGCCGCAGCGTTTTCCTGAGAAATCACGGCTGGTCTGATATCCTCCAGATCTCGTGCCATCTGCAGCAGCAAATCCCGATGCCAGGTTTCACTTGCCGGGACTGCCTGATCGAGTCGCCTGCCAACGACCTCAAACAAACGTTCCAGCCCTGAGTAGAAAACGTGAAGATGCAATGCTGCAGAATCCAGATGCTACGCCCGAAAAAGAACGGACCTACCTGCCAGGAATAGTCGACCCACCTGGAAGTTGCATGATTCAGTCGACATCCCCTTCCCTTGTTACGCGTGAAAGACAGGAATTCACAAGGACAGTACTGATATGGGGCTATCAAGCCTTGACCGCTTCATCAAGCTCTTCAAACTGGTTGATGCGGACATCGCCGTCGGGAAAGCGGGCCACTATTTCCAAATCTCCACCCATGGCCTTAATGACGCCACGTAACGTGGAGATATACATGTCCGTCCGTTTTTCGATCCGGGATACATTCGACTGCTTTGTGTGGAGATTTTTGGCCATTTGCTCCTGGCTTAATTTACGGGCCTGTCGTAATTCCTGAAGCGGCATCTCTCGAATAAGTTGCCGGGTATGCTCCTCTGCCTTGGTGCGGGCCTCCGGCGACATTTTTGCCCGTAAGGTGCTGTAGGGTTTTGCCATGACTAACTACCTCCCTTCCTGTTCCAATTCTTCCAGATGCATATCGTAGAGCCTGTCGGCATTCGGAACATTTACCCTATACCAGCGCTTCGCCCCTCTCCTGCGCCGCCAGCCGCAGTTCGTAATTCTTCTGAAGATTTATCCAGATATCCGGCCCCGTGCCAAACCACCGGCCTAGGCGCAAAGCCGTATCACCGCTAATGCCCCGCTTGCCCCGGATGATTTGCGAAATGCGATTGGTCGGAACGCCCAATTCCTTCGCCAGCTGGTTTGCGCTCATGCCGAGAGCTTCCAACTCGTCTGCGAGATGTTCTCCTGGGTGAATGACAAGCCGTGCCATGTTTGCCCCTAATGATGATCCACCCGGCCTTCCGCACTTTCAGTTTGTGCAAGCGAAGGAATCCTGTACATCGCGGCATAAGTCTTAACCCACTTCGGGCGGGTGTTTCCCGTCTTTGCGTTGCGTTTCATGTTCATTCAACGCAACCTACCGTAAGCATCCTCCCAAACATGACCATAGTAGGTTGCGTTGAGTGGAGCGAAACGCAACACCTGGAAGGCTAAGGAACTTTCGCTGCGATGCACCAGTGCTCTCAGACCCTCAGTGCTCGCTCCCGATTCGTCCGCAGTACATGCTTCCTCCCTACGGCCTACTCCCTATTCCTTACTGCCTGCTGGCTGTTCCCTCCACGGAGCAAAGCGGGGCAGGAGCAAGATTCCGGGAAGCGCCCCCAGAATGCTCACCACAAAAAACATGGGCCAGCCCATGGAATTGACCATGAAGCCGGTGGGGACTCCCGCAAGGACGCGGGTGACCGCCATGAAGCTGGTCAGCAGGGCGTACTGGGTGGCGGTGAAACGCTTGTCACAGAGGCGCATCATGAAAGCCACGAAGGCCGCCGTTCCCATGCCTCCGAAAAGGTTTTCGAGGCCGATGGCCGCTACCATGGCGTAATAATTCTTGCCGATCAAAGCCAGCACGGTGAAAGCCAGATGGGGAAGGGCCTGGAGGAAAGCGAAAATCCAGAGCGAGCGGTTGATGCCGATCTTGGCAATGACACTGCCGCCCACGAGGGTCCCCAGAACCGTGCTCAACAATCCAAAAGCCTTGTTCACCGTACCGACATCGGTGCGGCTGAATCCCAGTTCGAGCAGGAAGGGCGTGGTCATGGCCCCGGCAATGGCGTCGCTCAGTTTGTAGACCATGATAAAAACGAGCATCTCGACGGCGCCCGAGCGCCGGAAATAGGTCAAGAGGGGCTCCCATACGGCGTCTTTGAGGGTTTTGGGAGGGATGACGCGCTCGTCGGGTTCCGGTGCGGTGAAGGTAAACAAGGTATTGGCCAGCATCAGGCCGGCCAGGATGAGATAGATCAGGTGCCATGGCAGGAAATCGGAGACAATCAGGGCAATGGCTCCCGAGGTGAGCAGGGCCAGGCGGTAACCCACGACCGTGGTCGCAGCACCTGCGCCCAGTTCCTTTTCCTGCAGCACATCGGCACGGTAGGCGTCGACGACGATGTCCTGGCTCGCACTGCAGAAGGCGATGGTAAGAGCCAGCGAAGCCACCACCCAGGGCATGGTGCTGGGCGAAGAGAGCCCGAGAGCCAGAATGGCGAGGGCCAGGAGGAGTTGGGTGAGGACAATCCAGCCCCGGCGCCGTCCCAGCCAGGGGAGGGTGAAACGGTCCATGATCGGCGCCCAGAGGACTTTCAGGGTATAGGGCAAGCCCACCAGAGAGAAGATGCCGATCACCCGAAGATCAACGTTTTCAGTGGTCATCCAGGCCTGCAGGGTGGTGCCGATGAGCGCCAGGGGGAGCCCGGAAGAGAAGCCAAGGCCGAGCATACTGAGCACTCGTCGGTTGCCGTAGACGTTCAGCCAATCGCGCATGGAGACTCCCTGGAGTGACTGCCGGGTTCCCTCACCCCTCAATGCTGCTGGCTTAACCATTCAGGAATTGAGGGATTCAGGGATTGGATTTGCCAAACCAGGGGAATCTCAACCTCATGGCGCAAGAATTCCTCAATCCCTGTCCTGGTTTCCTCAGCGTTCTCTGCGCCCTCTGCGGTAAATGTTTGGTTGGGACCGGAGGCTGCGCCGTGATCTCCGCGGCGAAAGCTGAGGCTTTAAGCTTAGCGGATATAGCCGATCCGGGTGAGGGTTACAAACGAAAAGGGATGTGCTAGGATGCCGCACTTTCCTGGAGAGGTGGACCCAACAAAGAAATCATGGAAACATTCGAGTCTTCACTGCAGAGCTTTTTGCATCGATGGCCCACTAAACTCGACCCTGTTGAGCGGGTGTTGCAGCGTTTTCCCTTCCGCACCAGCCATTATTATGCCGGCCTGGTGCGTGCACCGGGAGACCCCATCTGGAGGCAGGTGGTCCCTGAGACCATGGAACTGGAGGATGAAACGGGATGGGAAGACCCGCTCAATGAAGAAAACCTCTCGCCCGTTCCCAATCTGGTGCATCGCTACCCCAATCGGGTGCTCTGGCTGGTAGCCTCGGAATGTGCCCTTCACTGCCGCTTTTGCACGCGCAAACGCAGGTGGCGTCACCCTCGGCCGTTAACGGAGGAACACTTCCAGGGCGCCCTGGATTATATCGCCTCTCACCGGGAACTGAGAGACGTCCTACTCTCCGGGGGCGACCCGCTCCTGCTCAAGGTTTCAAGGCTTGAATCGATCCTCATGAGTCTTAGGAAGATCAATCATGTCCAAGTGATCCGGATCGGCACCCGCGTCCCCTGCGCGCTTCCTGACCAGGTGACCGAAAAACTGGCCGCCATGCTGGCCCGTTACCATCCGATCTATGTGAATGTACACTTTAACCATCCCTGGGAAATTACCCCGGAGGCCCGTCGCGCCTGCACCCTTCTGGCCGATGCCGGCATCCCCCTGGGGAGCCAGACGGTCCTGCTGCGGGACATCAATGACCGGGCCGAAGTTCTAGCAGAACTGTTTCAAAAGCTGCTCAGCCTGAGGGTGCGCCCCTATTACCTGATGCAGATGGACCTGACCCGGGGCGCTGCCCACTTCCGCACCCCGCTCAGCACCGGTTTTGAAATTATCGGCACGCTGCGCAACCGTATTTCGGGGATGGCCATACCCCATTTTGTCATCGATCTGCCGGGCGGGCGCGGCAAAGTCCCGCTGGTGCCGGATTGGGTGGAAAGCGTCGAGGAAGGAGCCTTGACACTGAGGGACTACCGGGGCGAGGTTTGCACCTACCCCCTGCTCCAGGGAGAAGCGGCAGAACTGGCGCGATGGCTCTAGGGGTCAGGTCTTGGATTATGATATTTTGGCCCAAAATATCATAATCCAAGACCTGACCCCGATCCTGCGAGACCCGACCAAAGCCCTCACCGGACAATCACTGAGCAAGAAGCCGTCTCGGCAGGCGCCGCATCCTTTTCCCAGGGTCGCACATACTTGAGTTGGATGACCGTTTGGCCCGCGCCCACCGCTCTGAAGGTCCAGATCTCCTGCCCGCCCGCTCCGAGCAAGCCAGTCCTGGGAGCCTGGTACGTGCTGCTCACCAGCTTCACCCGCGCTTCGTCCAGCGGTGCAGCCAGTTCCCAATGATACCCAGTGGTTGCATTGGAGACCAGAGTCAGACTGAATTCCCGCCCCGTCACCACCTCAACCTTATCCGGGACGCTTTTGTTGCTGGAAGCCTCTTGCATCGCCACGGTCTTCTCCATTTCTGATCGGCTGCTGCTATTGGCCGGTATCACGACCAGCGGACCGGCAGGCAGGCACATGATCCCCCATACCAATACCAGCAATCTCAAGTGCTTCATGACGTTCCCCCCTTTGGCTATTGAGGATTCCCCACCTTGGCACCACAACCCCTGCCCCCCTTTGAACTCATGATGGGATTACACCGCCGCCAATCGTCACCCAGGCCTCAATTGGTTCAGAGCACTCGTAGATAGGAGTTCAGGTTGAGTCGATTCACAGGACGGTCTTGTGGTTCCGACTTAACATTAAGAGTCTACCATGCCGGAGCGCAACAATCCAGGCCACGTCGCCCCGGCATCCCTAAACCTTTACATCGCTCAGGACTTCTCCGGTCGGTTCATGAAACCTATCCCCTTCCTTCGCGCGGGAGATTCCGGAGAAACAGATAAGAGAGCGGCGGCAAGAGGATCATGAAAGCGTAGAGGAGGATATGGAAGGTCTGCTGGACCTCTACCAGGTCTGCTAAGGCCCCGACAAGAGGGCCGGTGACGATGAAGGCGACGCGGAAAGCCAGGGCTTGGAGGGAGAGGATGCTGGCGCGGTTCGCCGACGGGCTTTCAATCTGGGTATGGGCCAGGAACACCGGCCCTCGCAAGCCGCGCATGCTGGTCAGGAGGTAATAGGAGAGGAAGCCGAAGGTTCCCCCGACGAGTCCGAGCCCACAATACCCGGCCAGGATCAGGGCGATGCAGAGCAGGATCAGGTTCCGGTCTCCGAGCGCAGCGTGCACCCGGTGGCTGGTGAGAGCGCAGATCGCCACCGTCAGATTGGCCCCGGTCCAGGCCGGGCCGAACCAGGCCAGCGGAACGCCGTGCTGCTGCATGTACGGCTGGATGAGCCAGACGGGGTAGAAGGAAGCCAGTCCGAGGAGCGTATTGAGCAGGATGGTGGCGCGGAGGCGTCGGTTTTCGAAGAAGGCATAGCGCGTGATCCGCAGAGCTTCCGCCAGGTGGGTGCGGGCAAAGAGCGCCTCCTCCCGGGGAGGTTCCTGCAGGGTGCGGGTGACGGAAAAGGCCATGATCCAAACCCCGACCTGGAGGAAAAAAGGGAGGAGTGGGGCTGAAGCGTACAGCACCCCGGCAAAGAGCGCCCCCAGGGCCTCGCCCGTTTGGGCAAAGCCGTTCATGCGTCCCTCGTAGCGCGCGTAGAGCCGTTCCGCGCCTTCGGCTCGCAGTGACTCGTAGAGGAGCGCGCTGTCGGAGCCGCTGATGAACGACAGGGCGATGCCGAGGAGGATCTCGGCGGCCACCACGTCGGCGAAGGAGTCAGCGATCGTGTAAAGTCCCCATCCGGCGGTGCCGACGACGGTGGCGATGGTGAGGGCATTGCGGTAGCCCAGGCGATCGCTGAGATAACCGGAGGGGTACTCAAGGACCACGGTGGCGGCGGAAAAGATGCTCTGCAGCAGGAGGATTTGCGTCAGGTTCAGGCCGATATGGTCTTTCCAGAAGAGAGTGATGATCGCCATGGGGAAAAGGGTCTTCTGGAGGAAGGAAAAGGCGTAGAGTTTGTTGATATTTGAGGACAAGTCAGCCACCAGTCTGCCGGATAATTCCTGCCGCTCAACCCTAACGGCGGCCGTGGGCCATGCGTATAGCTTCGGGCTGGCGCCGCAGCCACCAGTTCATCAGCGGGCTGGGAAGGGCTCCCAGGCCGAGACTGGTCCAGGCCAGCCCCCAGGCCAGGGTTTCCGAGGACCAGGAAGATCCATGCACCACATCCATCACCAGGCCGAAGATCCAGGGACTGATGGCACCGGCACTGAACCCCAGGACCGAGCGGACGGCGTAGGCGGCGCCGATGTGCTGGGGTTCGACCAGTTCGGTGAGAGCCGTCGAGTAGATGGAGGAGTCGGCAATAGAGGCGAGGTTATAAGCGGAGGCGACGATGAACAGGATCGCCAGGGGCCAGCCGAGCATCCAGCCGAAGGTAAAGGAGAAGGCCAGGCTGAGGGAAGAGAACATGAAGGTCGTCAGGGTGCGCCCCCAGCGGTCCGAGAGGGCTCCGCCGATGAGGCTGCCGACCATGCTGGTCAGGTAGGTGAGGCCCGACAGGAGCACCCCCATGCCGACCGCCCAGGTGGCTGTCTGACCCTCTCCTGCGGCCGTCAGGGCGGCGGCCGCCAGATAAGCGGGCAGCCAGGCCCACATACCCAAAAGCTCCCAGCAGTGGGAAGTGTAGGCGAGCATCGAGAGGAAGGCCGGTTTGTTCTTGAGCACGATGGGAATGGCGCGCCACATCTGCCGGCCGCCGGGCGTGTCATAAACGATGTTGGGGGTGGCGTGCAGAGCCCACAAAGAGAGCACCAAGCCGACTGTGGGCAGGCCGCAGGTGACCAGAAAGGCCAGGCGCCACCCGCCGATGGGGAAAAGCTGGCTCGAGATAACGATCGAGAGGGTATAGCTGAAGGAGCCGGCGGCGAGGAAATACCCCATGGCACGGCCCCGCTTGAGGGGAGGAAAGCGTTCGGCAATCAAAGTGAGGCCCGGTGTGTAGGAGCCGCCTGAGCAGAGTCCGGCAAACCCATAGAGAATCGTCCCGGAAATGAAGTCGGAAGAAAAAAGCGCGAAGACCAGGCCGCTGATACTGGCCGCCACAGCGCTCCAGAGAAAAGTCCGTTTGGCCCCGAAACGGTCACTCAGAAAGCCGACCGCGAAGAGGGACACCAGGTAGCCAAGATGCCAGGCGGACTGCACCATGCCCGCCTGAGTGGCGCTCATGGCCCAGTCGGTTCTGAGTAGCGGCAAGGCGGCCGAGTAGCTCACAAAGATGAAACTGAAGAATATGCGGGCGAGGCAGAAAAGAGCGAGCCAGCGGCCGTCGCCACTGGATTCCCGATCCTGTGCTTCAGGCTTCAAGCCGCCTCCCTCCCGATCGGGTGATCCGCATGGGCGTCTGCGGCAGGGGCACCAGCGCCTCCATCTCCCGGGGATATGTCCACCCCTGTGAGCTCCACTGCCGGCAGCTGCTGCCGCAAAAGGTCTCGCCACCGGGCGCTCATGCGTTTTTCTCCCCACATGTCAAGGCCTGGGTTCTGAGCGTTGCGAGGAGCTCAGCTTGTAATCTCAAGACATCACGATCCGTTCTCATTCCTTATACCATGAATTGAGCGGATCAGGGAAATGGCTCTTGATGACTATTCTGTGGCGGGTGTCATTGGCACGACCTTCAAACGGCATAACACTCAGCGGTGGGACTGGATGAGGTTGATGACCTCCGTAGACCGGGCCACATCCAGGGGTGTCAATTGCTTGAAATTTAGCATCTGTGGGTCTGCCCCACGGTCAAGCAGCCATTGCACCCGCTTCAGATCGCCCCTTTCCGCAGCGCGATGGAGCGGGGTGTTGCCATCGAAGTCGCCGATCCGGGTGTTTACGTCGGCCCCGGCCTCCACGATCAGTTCTGCCAGATCCCATCGATCCTGCTCGACGGCATAGGCGAGGGGAGTAATGTGACGGTAATCCCCCCGGTCCAACTTGATGCCGGGAGCCCTGATCAGGAGTTTGATGATTTCGACGTCTCCGGCCAGGACAGCCTCAATCAGGGGGGTACAAGCCTGACTGTCGCCGCTGCGAAACTTGGCGTTGGGGTCGGCGCCAAGCGCGATCAATGCCCGAGCAAGGGCCGGTTGGTGGTGGCGGGCGGCCAGGTGCAGGAGGGTATCATCGCCATAGCGTGCCGACTTCCAGTGGGCGGCGGGAAGCTCTCGGACCAGGCCTTTCAGATTGCCGGTTACCGCGTACCGGTAAAATCCCGGCAACGTCACTGGTGAGCCATGTTCCAATAACAGATCGGCTGTTGCCACCATGCCCCGAATGAGTGCCAGGTCGACCAGGGTGTGACCGGTTAGAGGTTCGCGCCACGTGACCTCCACGGGTGTGCGCGCCATCAGTAACCGGGCAGCGTCTTCAGCATGCCCCTCGATGGCGCTGGCCAGGAGTGGATGATTCGGATACTCGGTGCGAGCCCCCGCTGCCAGCAGCAGTTCCATGACCTCGACATGATTGTGCTGCGTCGCTTCACGTAGAGGCTCACAACCTGCATAAGGGGCCGTGTCGGGAGAAATGCCGTAAGCCAGCAGGGCCTTGACGAAATCCGCCTGGCCGCCTTCCGCGGCGTAGGAGAGCGCCCGGTCGGAGCGGACCGGGAACAGCTCGGTGGGATCGACCATGGCAGCCAGATAGCGCCTGGCGAGGGCATCGTTCCTCAACCAGAGAGCCCGCTCCAGCGCCACACTGGCAAAACCTTCACCCAGCCAGGGCAGACGGGCGAAAGACCGTTCCGCATCATTGAGGTACCGGCCGGGTTCCGGCTCTCCTTTGGCGGCCAGAAGGGGAGGCAACAGCACAATGTCGCCCGTGGCCAGGGCTGTGAGTTCCGGGAGGCCGAGCCAGGGTACAACCCGTTGATGGAACTGCTGCAGGCCGACGGACAGGGCGAGGAGCACCACCACCGTCACCGACCAGTTTACTGAACGAAAAAGCGAGAGTCCTTTGGAAAGGTCTCGACCAAAGAGACCTTCGTGCATAAAGAAGAGCGAGCTGACCAGCACCAGGGCAAACAAGCCGGCCACCAGGCCGATGCCGGCCCACAGATAGTGGGTGAATCCGCCCGGCAGACGGGCATAGTCTGGAGCCTCGGGCAGCACCCGGATGGTGACCCGGCTGCCGATGCCGTAGGGGTCCATTTCATCGCCTTCGAACTCGATGCTCGAGCGGTGGATGTAGACTTCTCCGTCCTCCGGCGGCCAGCGGTAGCGGATGGTTGGCCGGTGCACGGAAACGCTTGAATATCCGGTTTCAAATGAGCCGGTTGGGCTGCCGGGGAAGGTTTCGCGGGTTTCGTACTCTACTTCCTCCCCGATCACATGGCCCGCAACCGGGACGCCCTTGAGCGAGAACCACAAATCCTGCCCCAGCTCATAAGCACCGTAGAGGAAGGCGGCCAGACCGGCGAGCAGCATCAGTGTCTGAGTGCATTTAATGAAGGCCAGGAGAAACCGCGCAGGGATTCTCGATACTCGGGCCGCGATCCAGGCCTTAGGATTGTTCCCCACGGCTGCTTCTCTGATCGCGCCTTCCACGCTGTTTGGATGAATCCCCACTGGTGACTATCCCACTCACCTATTCACCCATCATTTTGATACGACGGCCCTGCCGGTCGATGGTGATCCAGCGGCCGTTGAGCATGACTCTGGCTTTACCCTCTTGGAATGACTCCGCCTTATCGAACCTCGGGGTAATCACTATTCTTCCCTTCCTGTCGATGAAGCCCCACAAGCCGCCCTGTATGGAACGGTGCTCGCCTTCCTCCTGTTCCCGGCAGCCCTGACAGAAGACGGCGCGTCCTTCGGAAAACGGGGCAGCGAAAGCAAAACGGGCGCCAATAACCACCTTGCCGCGCTCGTCAAAGAAACCGACCTTTCCCGCCTCCCGGAACCGGGCCAGGCCTTCCCGAAAAGGATCGGGGCCGTTATCCAAAAGATAGGGTCGGATGATGGTCTTGCCTTGTCGGTTGATATACTTCCAACCGGATTCATCGGCCACGGCGGCGATGCCTCGATTAGAGAAGTCCTGGGCGACACTGAATCGGGGGGCAATGACCACCGCGCCCCGAGGGTTCCGGTAGCCCCAAAGATGCGTCCCCGGGTCTTCGAAAGGGAACAGGGGTTCCATGGCAAATGCTGTTGCTGCCCCGAGCCAGCATAGAGCCAGGAGCAGCAGGACGGGACTTGATTGCCTCATCCGCATATCACGCCTCCTCTTCGTGGGTGTGGCCGAAATGAAATCACTTTTCCTTCTGATAACGCTCCACCCCGCCGCGGCCAGAAGGGGTTAGCATCAATTCATCGCCAATCAGCGAAAAGTTGAGGGTAACGATCTCATCCCTGGTTCCTTCGTGTTGAATCTCGAATGTTATGTTTCCATCCTTGATAAGAGTGAATCTGCCGGCCACCGCCATGCCTTCATTGTCCACCGCTTTGAACCCGCCGTCGTTCATGAATTCAATGGTGGCAGATCTGCCGACCTCACGCCACCTGCCGACGATCTCGACTTTGGGCTCGGAAACAAGCGAGCGCTTGTACTCAGCGGGGCCCATCACCGTGGTCCAGTAAGGATCTCCCGGATTTTCAGGGTCCCAATGGACCACCACCCGGTATTTGCCGTCAGCCGCCGGCAGGATCTCTTTGATCGTACCTTTCGCCCCGACCTTGACCGGGCGACCGAGCGCTTTCGGCTGCCTGCTCCGGTCCCACCCGGGAAAGTTCGGTCCCCATTGCAGAAGCTCCTGATCGGGATTGCAGAGGCATTCCACGCGGGTGCCAAGCTTCGCTTCAGCCTCCAGCCGAGTCCAGCCTTCGCTGAGTGGTTCAGCGGCCAAGGCAGCGGAAAGAAATCCAAGAAGCGCCAAGGAGAGAACACTCAAGCTCCTGATCTTGCTGCCCAAGAGGGCAGGCAGCAACCATGGAAAGTTCCCGAAACGCCAAGCCGGTGTCTTCACATCAGCTCCAATCAGGTTGACCTGTGCAAAATGCGTCCATTTCCTTGCCCTTCCGGATACCCTTCGAATGACATTCCGGCTAAGCTCTTTCCTCGCTGAAAAAGCTGGTCATGTCAAGAGAAGCTCCGGAAAGCCTGCGGATTTCCGGCGGTGGGGAGGGTTCAATTGGTTGTGGCCTATATCGGTGAGGTCATATATAAGGTGCGACGAAGCATTCCCGAAATAGCCATTCCGGAGGAGCCTGGCAACCACCGAACGTTGACCTTTTGCACAAGTGACCCGGCGGCACCGCTGATATTGCTCAGGGTGGGCACCGGAGAGGAATCAAATAAGATCCGATGGATGCGGAGCAGCAGTCAGGGCCGAAATTCATCTTCCGGGCCCTGAAACACCGCAATTTTCGCCTCTTTGTTGGGGGCCAGAGCATTTCTCTCATCGGCACCTGGATGCAGCGGACGGCCATGAGCTGGCTCGTTTACCGCCTGACCGGCTCCACCGTCCTGCTGGGGATGGTCGTCTTTGCCGATCAGATTCCCACTTTCTTTCTGTCGCCGCTGGCCGGGGTCTTTATCGACCGCTGGAACCGCCACCGGGTTCTGATCGTCACTCAAATCCTGTCCCTCCTGCAGGCTCTGGTTGTGGCCGCCCTCATCCTCACCGATACCATCGCCGTCTGGCATATCATCGTTTTGAGCCTGTTTCTGGGCACGGTGAATGCTTTCGATATGCCTACCCGCCAGGCCTTTGTTGTCAAAATGGTGGACGACCGCACCGATCTCAGCAACGCCATCGCCCTCAACTCGACCATGGTCCATGTGGCCCGCATGCTCGGGCCGTCCGCAGCCGGCCTCCTCGTTGGCGCCTTCGGCGAAGGGGTGTGCTTTCTGATCAACGCGGCCAGCTATGTTGCCGTGATCTTCTCCCTTCTAATCATGAACACCATCCACGTTGAACCTCCCGGGAAGAGGATGGAGGTTTTCGAGGGACTCAAGGAGGGCTTCCGCTACGCCTTTGGATTGGCCCCCATCCGCACGCTGTTGTTGTTCATCGCCTGGGTCAGCCTGCTGGGGATGCCGTATATGGTGCTGATGCCGGTTTTTGCCCGCGATATCCTGCAGGGCGGTCCTCAAACCCTTGGTTTTCTCATGGGAGCGTCCGGAGTGGGAGCCCTCATTGCCGCCCTTTACCTTGCCTCGCGAAGGAGCGTTATCGGTCTGGGGCGCATAATCGCCATGGCCTGCGCCCTCCTGGGGGTCAGTATCGTCGCTTTCTCCCTGTCCCGCTCCTTCTGGCTTTCCGTCGTTTTGCTGCTGGTGGCAGGATTCGGGACGATCGTGCAGATCACCTCGACCAACACCATCCTCCAGACCCTGGTGGAGGAAGACAAACGGGGACGGGTGATGAGCCTCTTCACCATGGCCTTTATGGGCATGGTGCCGTTTGGGGCACTCCTGGAAGGCAGCCTGGCAAGCCACCTCGGAGCTCCCCATACCCTGCTCGTGAACAGCGCCTGCTGCCTCCTGGGCGCGGCGGTGTTGGCACGGCAGTTGCCGTCCCTGAGAAACGTAACGCAGCCGATTTATGAGAAGTTGGGAATTGTCACAAAGGATTAGAAGTGGGCCATAAGAAAGCACTATAATTCACCACGTGGAACACGAAGGACCTATGGGAAGGGAAAGACTTTCTTCGTGTGACTTCGAAAAGGTTCGTGTGTCTTCGTGGATAAAAGGACAAAACGGGTGCCGCTTGTTCCGAGACACCCTCTGAAAGCCTGTCAGAGAACCTCGCAGGCTGATGGAGACTGGTTATGAGTCGTTTCTGGAGTTCGATCGTTCACGGCCTCACTCCGTATGTACCGGGAGAGCAGCCCAAACAGGCCAACCTCATCAAGCTGAATACCAACGAAAACCCTTACGGGCCGTCACCCAAGGTGGTGGCGGCACTGCTCGCGGAAGCGGCCGACACCCTGCGTTTGTATCCCGACCCCAATGCGGACCGCGTCAAGGCGGCCGTCGCCTCCTATTTTGAGGTAACGCCCCGGCATGTCTTTGTGGCCAACGGTTCCGACGAGCTGCTGGCGCACACCTTCCTGGCCTTGCTCAAGCATCCCCAGCCTCTGCTGTTTCCGGATATCACGTACAGCTTCTACCCCGTCTACTGCCGACTGTACGGCGTAGATTACCAAACGGTGCCGCTTACCGAAACGTTCGAGATCCGGTTGGAAGAATACGAGCGCCCGAACGGAGGGGTCCTCATTGCCAACCCCAATGCCCCCACCGGCCGTTTGCTGCCCCTGGCGGCCATCGAAGCCTTCCTGCAGCGGAATACCGAGTCGGTCCTGGTGGTGGATGAAGCTTATGTGGATTTTGGCGGGACCTCCGCAGTGCCGCTGGTACCTCGCTACCCCAACCTGCTGGTCATCCAGACCCTCTCCAAATCTCGTTCTCTGGCTGGCCTCCGCGTTGGGTTTGCCATCGGTGACCCGGCTCTCATCGAAGCCCTCGAACGCGTGAAAAACAGCTTCAATTCCTACCCCCTGGATCGCTTTGCCATCGCCGGCGCCGTGGCGGCCATGGAAGACCGTGCCTACTTCGAAGAAACCCGCCAGGCCATTATCCATACGCGAGAAGTGCTGGTGGCGAAATTGCGCAGCCTGGGTTTTGAGGTGCTTCCTTCCGCGGCCAATTTTATCTTTGCCCACCATCCGGCCTGCGATGCCGAAGAGCTGGCCCGGCAGTTGCGCGAACGCGCCATCATCGTGCGCCATTTCCGTCAGCCGCGCATCGAACAGTTCCTGCGCATCACCGTGGGAACCGATGCCCAGTGCACGGCGCTGGTCGCGGCGCTGGCGGCCATCCTCGGCGGGGCGTCATGAGTGGGTGTATTCGAGCCTGCCTGAAGATTCATCAAAGAGCTGGTTAAGCGCTGGTTCCCAAGCTGGAGCTTGGGAACCAGCAAAGGGAGCGAAGTGTAAGAAATCACTTCGTGGTCTTCGTGTTGTTCGTGGTGGAAAGGGGTTCTTTTATTAACCACTTCCTGCTGCGGAAAGCTGGTGCATGAAATGGCCGCGAAAGGAGGCCATCGTCCGAGCGCCTGGTGAGATTTTGTGCGAAAAGGCTTGCAGAGCCGCACGAGAAATAAATCACTATATCTGATTACCGAAAGATTTCGCCAAAACCCTACGAATAGCGCATGTATCTTGCGCTATTGGATTCACTGGGTCTTTTCTGTGGCATTTCCCGCCGCCATGCAGACCAACCGGTCAAATCCATCCTTGAGTCCCCGGAAGCCTTCGGGTATAGAGCTGCCCTTGTGAAATAAAACTCGCGCTCATGCGACCGGCGCAACTCCAGGGGCCTCGCCAGAGAACCTTGGGGGCGCCACAGGCTGAAGTGAACCGTGGATGTGAACAAGTAGTTGGGAGGTTGTCAATGAATGAGAATGGGAAGGTTAGTTCCTTGATCAGGAATGTGTCGAGCCTTGGGGACGACGTGATCGGGAAGGTCACAGAGGAACCGTTCCAGTGGTGGGGAGCATCCCCCGAGAAGGCGCGAAAAATCATGGTCGACAAGCCCAAGGGCCTGGTTGACAAGAGGACCACCATCAAGGAAGCGGTCCAAAAGTACATCAAAGACGGTATCAATATCGGCATTGGCGGCTTCGTCAACACGCGGCCGCCGGTAGCCATTGTCCATGAGATTATCCGCAAGGGCGCCAAAGACCTGACGCTCTCCTTTCAATCCAATTCCGTATGCCCGGAGCTGCTTGCCGGGGCCATGCTGGCCTACCCCGAACACCTCTCCATCAAGAGGGTGGAGCTGGCATGGTGGGGCTATGAGGTCATCGGCATTGCGCCGCTCCTGAGGCATCTGTGTGCCAACAGCATGATCAGATTGGATGACTACACCAATTACGGCATGACCGCACGCTTCAAAGCCGCAGCCATGGGGCTCGAATTCATCCCGGTAAGGGACCACGGCGGCTCGGACATGGAACTGGTGAATCGCGGCTGCATGGTGCGGAGCCCGTTCACCGGCAAGAATGCCTACCTGGTGCCGGCATGCTACCCGGATGTGGGCATCCTGAACGTAACGGCCGCTGACATGTATGGCAACTGCCGCATTTTCGGCGCCCATTGCACCTGCCCGGAAATTGCCATGGCTGCCTGCCACACCATTGCCACGGCGGAACAGATCATCCCCAATGAAAACATCCGCACCTATCCAAACCTGACCGAAATTCCCTACACTGCGGTGGATGCGGTCATGGAGCAGCGGTATGCCAGCTATCCCGGGGCCTGCTACGGACATTACTGGTTCGATATGGAACATATCCTCATGTTCCGCAGTGTCTCCGAAGAATTCAGGAAGACCGGAAATAAAGATATCCTGAAGAAATACTATGACAACTACATTTTCGGTTGCGAAACCTACGACGATTTCCTTGGCAAGATTCCCTACAAGACGTTCAAGAAAATCAAGGACATGGACGGTGGCCAACCGATCATCCTCTCTTGACGTCCCTATGCTGAAAATCTTAGAGGAGGTTCCAGTAATGCCTGATTATACCCCGTTTGAAATGATTGCTTACACCGGTTCCCGAGTCCTGCAGGACAACACCATTGTGTTTGTGGGCACCGGATTACCGATCATTGCCTCCATCCACGCCCAGCTCACTCACGCTCCCGGCCTCGGGATCATCTTCGAAGCCGGGCCGCTGACGCCGGTCCTCGATATGGGTATGCCCCTCTCCGTAGGGGATACCCGAGCCTGCCGCAAGGCCTGTTTCCTCAAAGGCCTGGCCGCCGTCTTCGAGATGACCCAGCGGGGGCACGCCGATTTCGCGTTCATCGGCGGGGCCCAGATCGATATGTACGGCAATGTGAACTCCACTTTTGAAGGAGGCACTTATACGCAAGCCGCCACCCGTTTTCCAGGGAGCGGCGGGGCGGGGGCCATGGCTGCCAACTGTGAGAAATCGATCATCATCATGGCCTTGGAGCCAAGGAGGTTCGTCAATCAAGTCGATTTTCTAACCAGCATCGGCTATGGGGATGGTTCGCCCAACTTCCGGGAAGACTCGGGGGTGATGGGGTCCGGCCCGTACCGGGTCATCACCAACCAGGCCCTGTTCGGATTTGACGACGAAACCCACCGCATGATGCTCCTGGAGACCGCACCGGGAACCAGCGCCGAGGATGTCCAGAAGAAGGTCAGTTTTGAACTCCTCATTTCCCCGGACCTGCAGGAAATGAAGGAACCGGGCACACAGGATCTAAAGCTCTTGCGGGAAGAGTGCGATCCCGACGGCTTTTTCCTGGCCAGAAAGTTGAAATAGTTTCCGATGGTGCAGCTCCATTGCGGGTTGGGCCGCCTGCGGCGGCACGGCCTGCAATGGAAGCCTCATCCCGCCCATCGTTGGCGCCGCCTGCGGCCCCAACGATGGGCGTTAACCTGCCGGGCCGGAGTGCAACAGACTTTGATTTCCAGCGACTGCCGTAAACTTCCCCACAGATCCGCGGTCCGGTTGAGTGGCAGGCTAGCGCTTCGGATTGTTGCACGGTCTATTTTCCCAGAGGTATGCCGCTTGCCCGTGTTCTCGTGATGCTTAGCATTCAGGCGGCCTGCATCATATTCCGACGCTCCATCTATCGCCAAGCCATCACCCCCTGTACAGCAAGCAATGCCTGCGCTACTTCCACTGGAAACTCCACCACAATGAAGTAGCTCTTATGATAGAGGTAGTCTTCCCCGCTCTCATCCACAATTCTCAACAGATCATCTCGGAGGGCCATCTCGTCCGGAACGATCTCATAAATCTTCCTCAAGATCAGGGAGGCTTGATAGTCGGTATTGTCGACACAAATGGCAAAACGTCTTTTGTGCTCACTCATTGTCTCATTCCACGTAACGTTTAACTTTGATATCTTTGCGACCAATTCAGCGATGACCTCAATCTCTTCAATTTGGCCAATGACCACGAATTTCACAGTTCATCCGTTCCTTCGGATAACCTCATCATAATCTTCCAGCATGGACGCGGAACCTTCTCACTGCCGCCTTTGGTCACGTTCCTTCAGACAGGTGCGCTAACGCAATGGTCAGCGGCCAAGCACTTGCGAGGTCCGCTGCACCAATTTGTTAGCTGCATACCTCTCGCGTATGCTCCGGCCAACACTGGAGTTGGCCAGGGCCAAGCAGGTGCGCCTGAGTTGGTTGACTTGCTTCAGGCGAAGGGTGATGGCAGAACGGGTCATATCAATCTTCATCAGTGATGCTCCTCAGATACTCAATGTCATCTTGATCCTGGCCACTGCTGCGGAAAGACTTCAGGGCGATCAGGCCCTCTGGTGAGACAACACTAAGGGTGCCGCCTTCCCATTCCACGCTTAGCCGACCCTCCCACGCCTGGCGCGTCTCAGGAGTCACGATGAGAAGATCTAGAACGAGTTCCTCGCCTGACAGCGCATCGACCTTGCATAGCCGATAGATCTGAATCTTGCCATCATGGAATTCCATGGGCGCGCCGCTGAGTGTATAGCCCAGGTCCTCGACTGCACGTTTGGTCCGGAAGAGTGTACCGAGCTCGACCATAATATCAATATCAAGCGTGGCTCTGGGCATAGCGTAGATGGCCATGGCGAGGCCACCGCACAGAGCATACTCGATTCCCTCAGAATGAAGCTTCGCTGCCAGGTTTTTCAGCTCTTCCAAAAGGTCCATCGCATCATTCCTCTGCCCTTATGTGCGACCAATGCGGCCGAACGGGGTCGGGCTTAATGCCGAAATGCCGAAAAGGACTTGCCCTCATTATAAATATCCTTCACGTTTCAACGCGGCAAGGAAAAGAAGCCCATTGCACGGCCGATATCCAGGGCGGTCATGCCCGATTTGACATAAGCTTCCAGAATGCTGCGAGGATCATGCACCAGCTTTCGGATGGGACTCGCAAGGAAGTACCCGAGCCACCAGGGACATACTCTATCAGCCATGAACCACCGCGCCTCCTCCCGAAGGGTTCCATGATTCTGTTCGCGGCCGTCTTTATGGTAACGGGACGTGAATGTAGGTCACCAGGTCGGCTTCGGGGGTTTGCGTGGGATCGTTGATGTACTCTTCCCACATGGGCATGTACTTTTCCCAGTCGGCCTCGCTTGCCATCAGGCCCTTGGCCACCATGAATTGCGTGATTCGGTTGTAGGTGGTCATCAATTCGCGGTACGGGCCGTGATGAGTGAATCGCAGGGTTTTTCCTCCCGGAAGCCGAGAAATGGACGCCGGGCCGGCTTCCGGCTGTTCCCCCTCCGGTTCCGCAATGGGGAAGGCCACGGTGAACGCCGTGTTTTCAGCATCATAAGCAGTGTAAATGGCTCGGGGAGGTCCGGATGGAACAAGCGCATGCATCTGTATGAAGGTCATGAGGGCGCCAAAGGCCGCACCCATAGCTTCCGCTATCGAAGCCGGCTCGGATTTGGAGTGACTGGAAAGCTGAACGGCGAGAACGGACGGTGTCTCAACCTCAGTGTGTCCAAGATCCTCGAACGTTGCCATAATTCTTCTTCTCCCTTCCAATTTGAATGAAAAAGTTCAGGTGACGGCGCTTGAGGTTCAAATACTCTATCACACAGAGATCCCGACCGATAGAGCGCAGACCCAACCGAAGACGGTGCCGACACACATAGGTGTGCAGCGGTGGGCGGGTCCCATAGCCCACGGGCACGTTTTTCATCCCGGAGATCGTGGCACGGAGCAAGTCTTGGGCCGGGCTACCGATGATGGGTCTGACTTACCTTATTCAATCCGTCGCCTTCACGACGGGTTCTCCCTCCCACCCGCCGCCCAGGGCTTTGTAGAGGGCAATGAGGTCGGTAGCCAGACTGCGGGTGCTCTGCACCAGGGCGTCTTCCGTGCTATTGAGGGAGCGCTGAGCTACCAAGACGTTCAGAAAATCGCTCTTCCCGGCGACGTAGAGCCTGGTTGACAGGTCAACGGCTTTACGGTTGTTTGCCACCGCCACGCCCAGCGAACGGATCCTCTCCTGTTCTTTGGCGTAAGCCACCAGCGCCGTTTCTACGTCCTTCAAGGCGGTCAGAATGCTCTGTTCATAGGCCGCCAGATCCTGTTCCGTGATCGCCTTTTGCAGCTCGATATTCCAGCGGATGCGCCCGGCAGTGAAAATCGGCCAGGTGACGCTCGGGCCATAAGACCAGAAACGGTTGCTCCAGTTGCTGAGAGAACCAAGGTCGCTAGTCATCAAGCCAAAGGAACCGGTCAAGGTAAACTTCGGGAACAAATCGGCGGTGGCGACCCCGATGTTGGCGGTGGCGGCATGCAGCTGGGCTTCGGCTCTGCGAATGTCGGGACGCCGACGGATGAGATCGGAGGGCAACCCGACCGGCACTTCCGGGGGGGTGGTGGGAATCGGTCGATCGCTGCTGAGCTCCTGGGCCAGGGCCGCCGGCTGCAAAGCGAGCAACACGCCGAGGTTGTAGATCGCGGCCTGAGCCGAAGATTCGAGCAGGGGAATCTGGGATTCCGTGGTGGCCACCAGGGCATTGGCATTGGCCGCATCCAGCCCGCTCACAAAGCCGGCCGCAAAGCGTTTGTTGGTGATCATTGCCGTATGCTGCTGGGCCTCGAGGTTTTGCCGGGCAATGAGGATCTGCTGCTGGAACCCGCGCAAATTGACATAGTTCACGCCCACTTCGGCTACCAGTGAGACCAGCACGTCCCGCCGCTCTTCCACGGCGGCCTGCAGATTCGCCTGAGCGGCTTCGACGCTGCGCCGTACCCCGCCGAAAATATCAATCTCCCAGGCGGCATCCAGGCCCGCCTGGAAGAGCTCTTTGGGAGAGGAGGCGGGAGCAGCTTGCAGATCGGTCGATCCGGACGCGCCAAAGGATGCGCTGCTGTTAAGGCTGCGGGAATAGCTGGAGGAGGCGCCGATTTCGGGAAACAACCCGGAGACGGCGATGCCGCGGGTTGACCTGGCCTGCCGAATGCGCGCCCCGGCCTGCCGCAAATCGAGATTCGCGGCGATGGCCCGCTCCACCAGTGAGGTGAGGAGTGGATCGTTAAAGGTTTTCCACCACTCGACAAGATTGGGCGGCTGCGGCGTGGCAACACTGGTTGCCTGAGTCTCCCCGGAGCTCAAGTTGCTCCATGCAGGAGGAACGGCAGTCTGCGGCCGACGAAAGTCCGGCCCCACGGCACAGCCCGCCGCCACCAGCATGAATGCCAGGAGCATTGAGACAAACGAATATCGAATTTCGAATATCGAATTTCGAATCATGAAGTTTCCTTCTTGTTCTGCCGGACTGATTGGTTGCTCACTACCAAGATCAACAAGAGGAGTTGATTGTTTTCATCTCCAATTCTCTCCGCCTTCGACCTTCTGCGGTTCCTTGTCCGATATTCGATATTCGCTTTTGACCCCTCACCCCTTACGCCTCACTCCTCACTCATACCGCAGCGCCATAATGGGATCCAGCCGCGAAGCCTTCCACGCGGGATAGTAGCCGAAGGTGATGCCGACCGAAGCCGACACGACGAAGGCGGCAAAAACGGCTCCCGGGGAAAGTTCGGTGGGCCATCGCAGGAGTGCGGTCACCAGATACGAAATTCCCCGGCCGAGGAGAATGCCTGTTGCGCCGCCGCAAAAGCTCAAGACCACCGCTTCCACCAGAAACTGCTGGAGGATGTTGCGGCCGCGGGCGCCGACGGCCATCCGCAGGCCGATCTCGCGGGTTCTTTCGGTCACGGATACGAGCATGATGTTCATGATCCCGACTCCCCCGACCACCAGGGAAATGAGTGCCACCGCCAGCAGGAGCTTGGTCATCAGGGTGGCGGTGGAGGCCAGGGTCTTGGTCATTTCGGTCATATCCCGTACATTGAAATCATCCGGTTCGCCGGGACGCAGACGATGCCGCTCCCGCAGGATCTGGGTGATCTGGGTGATCGCCGCGGAACTCTGCTCGGTCGAGCGCGCCGCCGCCAGGATCTGATCGACGTTGGCGAACCTCACCGGCAGGGGGGTGTCGGCGGCCTGGATGGCTGATTGGGCGGGATAAAGACTGACGTCGGAGCTCGGGTAGAGCTTACTCAGCGTGTTCACCGTCTCGGAAGTGCTCGAACTGGAGGTCGTCGGCGCTCTGGTTTACGTTGGAGAGGGTTCTCCCGGTGACCCGATATTTGATGGTGGTCCAGGGGGCGAGCAGGATATCGTCCTGGTCCATGCCCATCATGTTGGCGCCTTTGGGGCTGAGCACCCCAATGACCTTGAAGGCAACGTTTTGCACCCGGAGTTCCTTGCCGATGGGGTCCTCCCCCTGGAACAATTCCCGCACGAGCCGCTGGCCGATGATGCAAACCTTGCTGGCGTTGCGCACGTCGCGTTCGCTGAAAACGCTGCCCTCTGCCAGTTCCCACTCCCGCGCATCGAGATAGGCGGGAGTACTGCCGAAAATGAAGGTCGGCACCCAGTTTTTGCCGCCGTAGATGATCTGGGTGCGCGCCCGCACCACCGGCGCCGCAGCGCGCACCGCGGGCGCCTCGGCAGCAATGGCGTCACTGTCCTGGGGAGTGAGGGTCATGATACTGCCCGAGCCGAAGGTTACCCCCCCGCTGGAAGCGGTGCCCGGCATGATCAGCAGGTTGCTGGCGCCCATGCTGGCGATGGTCCGCTGGATGGCGCTCGACGAGCCGCGCCCGATTTCCATCATGGCGATAACCGCGGCGACCCCGATGATGATTCCCAAAGCCGTCAGCGTCGCCCGCAGGACGTTGCGGCGCAGGCTGTTCAAGGCCGTATAGAACATGCGGCGAAACCGCAGCACAAAACCGCCATGAACCCACTTGTCGGTTTTGACCCCGTTCTCCGTCGCTTCCGGGCATTCCTCGCCGGAGGCGGCGGGAGTGCCGGCGTGTTCCGGTTCGATGACCCCGTCCCGGATGCGAATGACGCGTTTGGCATGCTCGGCGACATTCGGGTCGTGAGTTACGAGGATGATGGTGACCCCTTCCTCCTCGTTGAGCTGCTCGAACAAGCGCAGGACTTCCTCGCTGGTGCTCGAATCCAGGTTGCCCGTCGGTTCGTCGGCGAACAGCAGGGGCGGGCGGTTGATCAGGGCGCGGGCGATGGCAACCCGCTGCTGCTGCCCGCCCGAAAGTTGCGACGGCTCATGGTCGAAGTGTTCCCCCAGACCGACCCGCCGGAGCAGGTCCTCGGCCCGTTTGCGGGCTTCGTTGTTGGGAGTGGGTTCCGTGGTGTAGGTCAGCGGCATCATCACGTTTTCGAGGGCGGTGGTGCGAGGCAGCAGATTGAAGTTCTGAAAGACGAACCCAATCTTCTGATTGCGCAGCATGGCCCGTTCGTCGGCGGACAACGCCACCACGTCGTGTCCCTCAAACCAGTATTGACCGGAGGTCGGGCGGTCAAGGCAACCAAGGATATTCATCAAGGTGGTCTTGCCCGATCCCGACGTCCCCATGAGGGCGACAAAGTCCCCATGGCAGATGTTGAGCGAGATCCCCCGCAGCACCGGGATGTCGATTTCGCCCAGTTGATAGGTTTTGAAAATATCGTTCAACGTGATGAGCGCCATGAGTCTTTCCCAGTTTATCGCCGCTGAGTGTGAGAACGATCCTTCGTCACGGCTGAGCATGGGAGCACCGCAGCGATGGGGCAGGATGCCGGTTCTATTCTCGGCGGGAGCGTCTCTCGGTTATTGCCTCCGGGCTCCGCCCCCGAAGAACTGCGGCGTAAAAGGGCTGGCAGTGGATGTGGTGGCGGCCTCTTTGGGCTGGTCACCGATTACCACCAACGTCCCTTCCTTGAGCTGTTCACCCTGGACTTCCGTCATCGTCCCGTCGCTCATGCCGAGGCGCACGGGAACGGGTTTTACCAGATCGCCCTCGGGGGTCCAAACGGTGCCCCGGTTGGCTTCTTCCTGCGCGGGTCGGGCGGCCGATCCCGGGCCCGATACGCCCTCACCGGGCGGTTTCTTTCCCGTCTTGGCGGAGTTGCTTGCCGCCATTTGGTCGGGGGTCGGCGTCCAGCGCAGGGCTGTGTTGGGGACGAGCAAAACCCCGGTGCGATTGCTCACATTGAACCGTATGTTTGCTGTCAGGTAGGGCAGGAGTTTGCCGTCGGAATTGTCGGTAACGACTTCCACCGTGTAGGTGACCACATTCTGCGTCATACTGGCGTTCAGCCTCATTTTGCCGACCTCACCCTGAAAGACCTGGCCGGGAAAGGCGTCCACCGTGAAGGTGACCGGCTGGCCGGGGCGGATATTGCCGACGTCCGCTTCATTGACGGGAACCCAGACCTGGAGCCGCTTGAGATCTTTGGCAAGCAAGAAGAGGCTGGGGGCACTGAGGCTGGAGACTACGGTCTGACCGATGTTTACCCGGCGGTCGATGATGACTCCTCTTACCGGAGACTTGATGGTGCAATAGTCGAGGTTCTGTTGTGCTCGCTTCAGGGTGGCGGCGGCCATGGCGACGGAGCTCTGGGCCTGGGCAATCGCGGCTCTGCCGACGGCCACATTGGCCTTGGCGACGTCGTGAGCCGATATGGCTGCGTCATAGTCACTCTGGGATAACGCGTCGGACGGTCCCAGCTTCTTGGCGCGATTCCAGTCCCGTTCGGCCTGGGTGAGTTTGGCCTGCAGCTGTCCCAGGTCCGCTTCGGCCCGCGCTACAGTCGCCCTGGCCTGCTCCAGTTGCGCCTTGGCCTGGGCGACATCGGCAGCGTACAATGAATCGTCAATCTGGGCCAGGATCGTGCCGTCTTCGACAAATGAGCCATAGTCGACCGTCTTGCCGGCCACATCCTTGCCGAAGGAAAGAATCTTCCCGGCAACCTGAGCCCCCACATCCACCACTTCTTCGGGTTCGACCGTGCCGGTGGCGCTGATCGTCGCCAGCAAATCGCCCTGTTTTACCGGGACGGTGCGGAACGAAACGGTATCCTTGTTGCCGCGGGCCAGCAACCATGACCCCGCGAGGGCGAGGACCACCACCAGGGCCAGCACCAGCGCACCGCGCCTGATCCAAACCTTCATCGCCAAATGTCCATTCCTTCCCATCTCTTGCACGTTGCCATGATGACACTGCCCCAAGTCCCATCGACTCCCGAGCAGGCCATCCCGGTGACGGTCTCAATTTCTTGGTGCCCCTTCACTCAATAAGGTGACCGAAACCCAACATGGCCTTTCGGCGGGTTTCGGCGCCAAGAGAGGCGTCTAACCCACCCTTGCTACACCTCTGCCGCAAGCCGACCGCCACCCTACACAGGCTTATAGTCATCAAAAGTGGGTCAAAGGTTACAGAAAAGACATGAAAGGCCTTCAATTCCCTACTGTTCTCCGGAAAACCTGGCGCGGGCCTTGGCGACCAACGCCTCGACGCACGCTCCATCCGCGCTGTCTTCGGGATCGTGGAATCTGGGTGGAGGCCCTTCGAGGTGAGTGGTGTCACCGCGCAGAGTCCTGGAGAGAGCGTTGTCTTTGTTCGCCAGTTCGCTGAAGCGGCGACCGGCGTACGTCAAGGCGCGGGCATAAGCACCTGTCGGAACGTACACCCGCATCCGATAGCCCAGGCTCGTGACCACTTCCTGGATCTCGTCCCCCATCCCCTGCAGCATCTGGAATTCAAACCCGGCTTTGCCGATCCCGTAGGAGCTCGCCAGGGCCATGGCATGAGCGATAGACCGGATGTTATGGGTGGCAAAGGCGGATTGAAAATGCTCCTGGTTGAGGAGCAGAAATTCACTGAGTTTCTCGTAGCCGGCATCGGTCGATTCCTTGAAGCTCCAGACGGGGCTCCCGGGGTTCCCTGCCTTGACGGCAAGCTCTTTTTCGTATTTCTCGTAGGCCCCTTTGACGAGTCTCACCGGGACTCGGAGCTGATGCTTCCTGCCCCATTGCAGCAGATCATCGAGGTCCTTGCAGGAATCCCGCAAATAGGCCTGAATGACAATCCCCAGGCGCAGGGTGCCGTCATCGTTTGGAACGATTTCGGGATGCGCTTCGACGACGTCCCTGAAGATGGCCAGCGTGGCGTTCTTATAAGCGTATTCCTCCATGTCGATGCGAATGAACACCCTTTTCCCTTTCACCTCACTGGCTGCCTGGAGCAGTTTCACCAGCGCCGCTTTGGCCTCGTTGGCTTTCTTTGAAACATCTTCGGGGAGGTTGGCATGAAGGTCGGCGACGTTCTGGAGCTTATCCAATGCATACACCAGGGCCGACAGTTTCACGGAGAGGTTGATCTCTTCAATATCATCCTGTGCTGCAAGATGCCGGATGAGCTGGAGGTAGAAGCTCAAATACTGGCTCGCCCCCTCTTCCGACAACGAGGCATCGCCCACATGGTCGATACTGACCGCCATCCCAACTTCCTGCTTGAACAGGATGAACTGGGCCAGGCGATCCATTTCCTGGATTCGTTGCGGCTCTGGAAGCGCCAGATCCACAGGCACCACGAACGGCTCGCACATCCATTCCAGAAACGGCA
The DNA here is from genome assembly GCA_963783775.1 of uncultured delta proteobacterium. Taxonomy (GTDB): domain Bacteria; phylum Desulfobacterota; class Syntrophobacteria; order Syntrophobacterales; family Syntrophobacteraceae; genus JADGQM01. Next base: position 60,195 of record CAWAOR010000008.1, read on the forward strand.
TGGCAAAGAACAGAGCCTGCCTGACCGTGGCATGCTCGCCAACAGTGCGGAGCACCCAGGCCGTGGCGTCGGCGAATCTCCACCACATGCTGAGGTCAATCAGCTGACTGCGAAGGACGGTGCGCCACCGGCCCTCCTGCCAGAGATACTTCTGGTTGGCCACCAACAATTTGGCATTGAGGGCGGCGGTGATCTGTCTCAGGCAGTTCTGGGTTTGTTCTTCCTGGAGGGCGTCTGACGCGAGTTGGTAAGGGGGCGGACCGCTGTCCAGGGTGCGGGGAACGAACTCTTCGGGCTGCCCCGAGGCGCTCGCAGCCATCAGGAAGAAGAACAGGCACCCGGAAAAGAACCGGAACCGTTGCTTCCGGTGCCGGGAAAGGGGCAAGGCATTATCTCTATAGGTCATGTCTCTCCTCGCCCTATGGTTTTAAAAGCAGCCCTTGGATATGGGAGAAGTGATGGTCCAGGGTGTAGAGTTGGAGGCCATGTTGGAAAGCGCTCGCTGCGATCCAGATGTCGTTTGTCGGAACCGGTTTGCCGTTCTTTTTCAATTGTTTCAAAATGGAACTGTAATGTTCCGCCGTATTCTCATCCACCGTGTAAATCGTTACCCGCGGAGAGTCGAGGAATATGCCCAGTTCCTGCCTGTTTTCCTTTTCCCTGTTTCCTGCTCTGAATCCGGACAGCAATTCGCCAATGGAAATCGATGAAATCCCTATGTGGGATACCTGCCTCAAAACGGCAATGATTTCTGCATTCCCCCTGAGCGCTTCCGAATAGATGTTGGTGTCCATGAGCAACTTGTTCATGTCCAAAGCTCTTCATCAATCCGGCGTTCTTCGTCGATCTTCCCCTGGATTCTGCTGAACTCCTCTTCCGTCCATCTCCCGAAGAGGTGGTCCAGGTCATGGTATTCCCCTGTAAAGCGTTTTTTCTTGTCAAGACCCACTCGTTCCATGAGCAATTCCAGAACAAACTGGTTCATACTCTTATGAGCTGCAGCGGCTTCCTGCTTGAGCAAGGTTGCCAGCCGGTCATCAACTCCCCGTATCGAGAGAGATCTCACGTCGCCCTCCTGGATCAAAAAGCTGAATGCATTATGCTTTCATCATATGGGTGCATTCCATTCGTGTCAAGACGGCTCGAAGGAGTCCCGTCGGCGGAGACGTCGGGGACCTTGAAGTCCTTACCGTGAAAGACTCCCGCAGCCGATCCCTGGTCCCCAAGCTCCAGCTTGGGAACCGCGAGGCAGGGGAGCACGGCACTTCTTCAGCCACAAGGCATGAAACGATTTCTCGTATGCTTCGTGTGACTTGTGTGATACAGCCTTACAAGCAGTCAATTTCCGGGCCATCTCTGGGCTTCAACTCCGGCATGGACTCTCTCCAGAAGCCAGACAAGGTATTCCACCTGGACGAGTTCCAGTTGCCTCACCGTCTCGATGATCTCCAGTTCGAGATCCGGGTCCACATGGGGCTTACTGAGCCGGTGGAATTTCACCACAGCTCGATCCCACGAGAGGGGGTTGGTGTGGAAGCCTTCGTAGTCGTGCTTTTCCATCTTCAACACCCGGCCGTTGCGCAGGAACACGCGGAGGCGGCAGGGCATCTCCTCGGGGAAACGTTCGCTGCAGGAGAGATCGGGCCGCACGAAAATCTTCTTCAAGAGGGTCTGCACATCTTCGCGCTGGATGCGCTCGGGCCGGTACTGCTCGGGCATCACCTGGCCGTCCAGCAGGGCGACTGCGGTCATGTATTGCAGGCTGTGGTCGGCTTCTTCCTTGGTGCGAACAATGGTCTTGTCGCCTTCTTCACCGCCGCCGATGATGTTGAAGGCCACCTCGAAGGTGTCGATATCGATGCGGACCACATCCTTACCCGAGAAGTCGTGCTCCATCTGGAGTTCCAGGATGCCTTCGAGGGTCGTCTGAGAGTGGATTTCGGCGTTGAACTTCTTGATGATGGTGCGGGTGACGCGTTCGAGGTTTTCCTGCGACCAGTCGATGGTAAAGGGGCCGGAAATGGTTTCTTCAAAGCCCTTGTTGCCCTCGAAGACCTCGCGGGGTCCGGTAATGCCGCGCATGGCCAGAAAGGTGGCATGGGTGCAGGCGAAAGCGGTGTTGGGGTAAGCCAGGCCTTTCCAGTGGGAAAGGGCGCCGGTGCGGGTCACGCGCAGCGCATTGAAGGCTGTGCCGCAAAGGGCGATGGCATTGACGGTGCGCTCAAAATCGAGTTCGAGGGCTCGGGAAACTCCTGCCGCCACCGCAAAGGAACCCTGCGTGGTGTGGTCGAAACCGCGTGCTCGCACCGGGGCTTCGTCGCTCAGTCGGCACTGCACCTGATAGGCCACGGCCAGCGCGCACAGAAGCTCCCTGCCGCTCACTTTGGCATATTCACAGGCCGCCAGTACCGCACCCAGATTGTCGCTGGGATGGCAGGTCTCATGCCGTGCCAGGTAGCTGTCGTTGAAATCGAGGTAGCGGACGAGGGTCGAGTTGTAGAAAGCGGCGCGATCCGGGGACGTGCGCCCCCCGCCGATCAGGCCGCAAAGCCCGCTGCCGCCGAAATCCTCGAGCTGGTCCCGCACCAGTTTGACGGGTTCGCCCCCGAGAGCGCCGATGGCACAACCCAGGCTGTCGAGGATGCGGATCTTGAGCTGCTCCCGGGCGGCGTCGGACAAGTCCTCATAGGATGCCTTCACGACAAAGCGGGCGAGATCTTCGGCCACGGTCATATCAATCTCCTTCAAAGTTGTTCTTCATACCGGGGAAGGGGCGAGAAATTATTTTTGGAAACCAGGAGACGCATATCAAAGTGCGGAGGTTAAGGCAACAAGGTTGCGGGTCCACCAAGCCGGAACCCACGTTGCAGTCAGCCGATCGGGTCTTGGAGATTTCATACATGGCATCTTTCAGCAGAACCAAGTACTGAGCAAAACGACCACAAGCATCGCCACGGGGTAGTAGCTGGCTCGGTTGAAGAGGGCGGCGGCCTCGGGGGCGGCCCGGGTTTCGGCAAGTCTGCGGGCGGGCGGGATGAGCAGGCAGAGACCGGTAAGGAAGGCCCCAGGCACGTAAAGGGGGTTGAAGGGGGCCGGGGTTACCCAGTAGAGCAGCATGCTGAAACCCAGGGTGGCGATGAGACTGTAAAGAGCGATGCGGGCGGCGCCGGCGGCGCCGAAATGCACCGGCACCGTGCGCGCCGCAAGGTCCCGGTCTTCGTCCAGATCCGCCAGGTCATTGGGTACATTCTGACCTCCAATTTCCCAGGAGAGCAACCAGAGAAAGAGTACGAGCAGGAAACTCAGAGGAGGATTGGGTTCGACGGCAAATACCGCCGCGATGCCCCCCGCCGTTTTCACCACGCCGCTGAGCAGGATCCGCAGGTGGCTGACGCGAAGCATGAGGCAGTAGACCGTTTCGGCCAGACAGCCGGCCACAAAGACTATGGCACATGCGGGATTGAGGAGGAGCGCCCCGATGAGAGCGATCCCGGCCCAGCCGGTGGTCCACAGCAGCGCCTCCTTCAGGCCAAGGAGTCCCTGGGCCAGAGGGTGCCTCACATAGACCGCGTCCAGGTCATAGGCGGTGCAGGGCAGCCCGCATCGGGCGATTTTTTCCCGGTCGGCCCGGTAACCCACCAGATCATTCAGGGCATAGACGGCGGTGTAGCCGGCAAAGGCGGTCATCAAACCCAGTATGACAATGCGCGGGGAAGGCATGTTCCCGAGCCAGAGGAGCGCTCCGAGGGCCGGCGTGGCCATGTCGAGCAGGGCATGGGGGGTTCGGGAAAGAGCCAGGAAAAGCTTGAGGCGGGAGAAGCCGGAAGGGGCTGCAGCCGTTGTGCCGTTCAAGGGGTTCCTCCTTTCATGCAGGTTCTATAGACTTTAGAAGGAGCTGCCGTGCAAAAGAATATCCCATTATCACTGTCCATCCAACGAGAAATTAGAAAGAACCGGTCACAACCAGGCTGTCAGCTTCGCTCCGACTCGGGTACCACAAGGAATCCGGAATCAATGGAATAGCTGCGCAAGCATTGATAGAAGCGAATGAATTTGACAAAGCCGCAGTGATTTCCTATAAACAAGGGGACCCAGCAAGCAAGACAAGCCGGGTTTCAAATTCCCTTTTCGGAATCTGTTCCGTCAGTTCAGTCTCAAACCCCTATTCTTAAGATCTCATTTCTGGAGGCAGAAATGGAGAGGGCGGTCATCGTCAATTCGCTGAGAACTCCGGTCGGCGGTTTCGGCCGGTCGTCGAAGAGCGTTTCGGCAGTGGAACCTGGGGTGATAGCAGCGAAAGAAACCCTCAACGCCTTCAGCTGCCGACGGAACTAGCATTCCATACGGGCCATCTTAAAGACGGGGAGGTGCAGTCATGGTTTATGAGAACATTGTGTTCGAAGTCCAGGATGGAGTGGGAGTACTGACCTTCAACCGACCCAAGGCTTTGAATGCGCTCAATGCGAGGACCCTGGATGAAGTGAACGACGTCATCGAAAGGGTGCTGCAAGACCCGGACATCCGCGTGCTGGTACTCACGGGCGCCGGGGATAAGGCCTTCGTGGCCGGCGCCGATATCACCCAATTCCAGACCATGAGTCCCCTTCAGGCAAGGTACTTCGCGGAAATGGGGCAGAACGTATTCTTTAAGCTGGAGCATCTGCCCAAGCCCGTGATTGCCTGCGTCAACGGTTTCGCGCTGGGAGGTGGGTGTGAACTTGCCATGAGCTGTGATTTCATTTACGCCTCCCAAAAGGCAAGGTTCGGTCAACCGGAGATCAACCTCGGCCTGATGCCTGGGTTTGGGGGCACCCAGAGGCTGGCACGGATGATCGGACGTGCCAAAGCCAAAGAACTCCTTATGACCGGTGAAATGATCAATGCCGAGCAGGCCAGGGAATTGGGCCTGGTTGCCAGGGTTTTGCCGGCCGAGCAGCTCTTTGAAGAGACCATGAAGGTCGCCAGGCTGCTGGCGACGAGAGCGCCGGGAATCCTTCGTTCGCTCAAGCAGGTGGTCAACCGAGGCATGGACGTCGATCTGAAGACGGGCTGTGCCCTCGAAGCCGAAGCCTTTGGCTTGTGTTTTGGCAGTCGCGATGCAAAGGAGGGAGTCTCGGCGTTTCTCGAGAAACGCAAGCCCGAATTCAAAGGATCACTCACCGACTGATTTCGGATTTCGGATGTGGGATGCGGGATGCGGGATTTTGAGTTTCCGGCCTCAGTCCACGGCCCTCGGTTTCAAGTTTCAAGTTTCGGCCTCAGGAGGAGCATCATCATGAATTTTGAGCTGACCGAAGAGCAAAGAATGATTCAGGACATGTCCCGGAAGTTTGCCCAGAAGGAGATCAAACCGGTTGCGGCCGAGCTGGATCGGACTCACCGTCATCCGACTGAAATCCTTGCTAAGATGGGAGAACTGGGGCTGATGGGGGTCACCATTCCCGAGGAGTATGGCGGTGCCGGGATGGACTATATTTGTTACGCTCTGGCTACGATTGAGATCTCCAAAGGGTGCGGGGCATGCGGGGTGATCATGAGCGTATGCAACAGTCTCTACAATTTTCCCATCTATGCCTACGGTACGGAGGAACAAAAGCAACGCTATCTGCCCCCGGTTGCCAGTGGCAAGGTCCTGGGATGCTACGGCCTGACCGAAGCAGGCGCCGGTTCCGACCCCGCCAGCATGAAGACTTTCGCCGTGCTCGATGGCGATGAGTGGGTCATCAATGGCACCAAGCGATTCATCACCAGTGGCAACGTGGCGGATTATTGCGTGCTGGCTGCGATTACCGACAAGGCGGCGGGCTACAAGGGCATCAGCTCCTTCATTGTGGATCTCAAGAACACCCCGGGCTTCAAAGTTGGAGTGGTCGAAGAAAAGCTCGGGATCAATGCCTCGGGAACGGCGGAATTGGTTTTCGAAGAAGCCCGGATCCCCAAAGAGAACCTGCTGGGAAAGCCGGGAGAGGGATTCCGACAGATGCTCACCACCCTGGATGGCGGACGCATCGGCATTGCCTCGCAAGCCATCGGCATCGGGCGCGCGGCGCTGGAGGATGCTCTGGAATACAGCAAGGCGCGGGAACAGTTCGGCAAACCGATTTCCTCCTTTCAGGCCATTCAGTGGAAACTGGCCGACATGGCGACGCAGCTCGATGCGGCTGAGCTTCTGACCCTGCGCGCCGCATGGTTGGAGCAAAATGGCCGGCATTACGAGAAGGAATCCGCCATGGCCAAGCTTATGGCTTCTGATGTGGCTATGATGGCAGGCATCGAAGGGGTCCAGATCTTTGGAGGGTATGGTTACTGCAAAGAGTACCCGGCAGAACGCCACATGCGCGACGCCAAAATCACCCAGATCTACGAAGGTACCAATGAAATCATGCGCCTGGTGATCGCCCGCAATCTTTTGAAGCAGCGCTAGGCGGGGACTCGGTCGTCCCGGAAACGATGAAGCCCTGGGGGGTCAGGTCCACCCAGGGCTTTTTCGTGCAGAAAGCAGCAGGATTGCGCAGGCAGACCTTGGTTATTGCTCTCTAATGCTCGTTACTTCCGGCATCTTGGCGCCCTCAACGCAACTGTCTCGAATCAGTTATCCCTGTATCCTCGAGGCAAGGTCAGGCAGACCGCATCATGCGGCGTTCGCGCCGTTGAATTCGCTTGATAGCCTTTTTCTTCTTGATGCGACGGCGTTCCCCCTTGGACAGGTAATAATTATGGCGACGCAGGACAGGTTGGACGTTCTTCTGGAAATCTTTGCGGAGCTTACGGATCTTCTTTTCTATACTTTCTTTGGTTTCGGCCTCCGGCATTCAGTATTCACCTACCTTTCAAAAAAGCCTTCGCTAAGGTCTCAACCCCATTGCTCAAAAAAAGCATGTCGACTGTTGTCATTCACCGATCAGTGCAATCAGACACGCGGGTTTTACTGCTGGGCTGCCTGCGTGGACCCCAGAACTGGGCAAACATAAAACAAGATCGCGAATATGGCAACAGGAATATTCTTGCGGCAACCTTGAGAGTACGCTCAGCTTACGGAAGCGACATCGTAGTGAGAAAAGTGCATGGTAAAGGTGGCTCGCCCCTGCGTTGCCGACCTCAGGGCCGTGGAATAACCGAACATCCGGGACAGCGGCACCACTCCCCGCACCACCTGAATGGCCTTGCGTGCGGTGATGTTCTCCACGCGTCCCTTGCGCAGACTGATATCCCCAAGAACTTCCCCCAGGGACTCATCCGGCACCAGCACCTCGACTGCCATATAGGGTTCCAGAAGGAGGGGAGAGGCTTGTTCGAAGGCCTGCTTGAAAGCCATCGAGGCGGCAACCCGGAAGGCCAGTTCGCTCGAGAATGACTCGTGAAAGCCGCCGCCCAAAATGACCGCCTCAACATCGACGACCGGGTATCCCATGAGGGGCCCGCCGTTGAGTCCATCCCGAATTCCTTCCTCCAGCGCCGGGAAAAAGTTCTCCGGGATGGAAGCGTCTCTGATCCGGTTCACCACGGCATTGCCCGCACTTCTCGGCAGGGGCTGCAGGTGGACTTCAACCATGGCGAAGTGTCTGGTGCCGCCGATTTCACGGTCAAAAACACCCTGGGAGGATGCTTGCTGGGCAATGGTTTCACGATAGACGACCTGAGGCTTTCCCGCGTTGACGCCAACACTGTAATCGCGCTCCAAACGGGCCACCACAATCTCCAGATGCAATTCCCCCATGCCGCTGATGATGGTTTGACCGGTATCGGGGTTCTCACTGTAATGAAAGGTGGGGTCCTCTTCCGATAGCTTGCCCAGCGAGTCCAGAAGTTTTTCCTGGTCGGCCCGGGTGCGGGCTTCGACGGCGATGGACATCACGGGAGCGTAAGTATCAATAGGTTCGAGGAGAATGGGATGCTTGGGCGCACACAGAGAATCCCCCGTTGAGGCTGATTTCAATCCCATCAGGGCGACAATGTTCCCTGCTCCCGACTGCTCCAGCCGATCCCGCTTGTTGGCGTGCATCTGAAAAATCCGGGAAACCTTCTCATGGATTCCCCTCGACACGTTCAGCACCTCGTCGCCCACTTTCAACTTTCCGGAATAGATCCGGGCATAGGTGAGTTTTCGCCCCTGATCCATGAAGATTTTGAAGGCCAGGGCCGCAAACGGTTCCTGCTCACTGCTGGCGCGGTGTTCCACCTCCTTCGTCTGGGGATTGATCCCATCAACGGGCGGAACCTCGACGGGTGAAGGCAGGAAATCCACGATGGCGTCCAATAAGGGTTGGATGCCTTTGTTACGCAAGGCCGAGCCGCAAAAGACCGGCACCACTTTGAGCTGCAGGGTGAGCCTGCGGATGACCGGAATGAGATCGGAAGCGGTGATTTCGTCGCCTTCGAGATAGCGCTCCATGAGTCTCTCATCCCATTCCGCTACCCTGGCCACCAATTCCTCCCGCGCTTCCCGGACGTCGGGCATGAGGGCCGGATCGATGTCCTGGTAGACATACTCAGCGCCCAGCGTTTCATCCAACCAGACAATCTGCCGCAGTTGCAGCAGATCCACAACACCGCGAAAACTCGATTCCTGGCCGAGCGGGAGTTGCAGGGGCAGGGGCAGGGTCTGGAACTTCCCTGCTATCTGTTTGAGCACGCTCTGGAAGTCCGCGCCAATGCGGTCCATCTTGTTGACAAAAGCGATCTTGGGGACTAAATACCGGTCCGCCTGATGCCACACGGTCTCCGACTGAGGCTCCACACCGCCCACCGCACAGAACACCGCAATCGCGCCATCGAGCACCCGCAGGGAACGTTCCACCTCGATGGTAAAATCAACATGCCCCGGAGTGTCAATGAGATGGAATTCATGGCCACGCCACTGGCAGGTCGTCACCGCGGAAGTGATGGTAATGCCACGTTCCTGCTCCTGTTCCATCCAGTCCATGACAGCGGTGCCGTCATGGACTTCGCCCATACGGTGGGAACGGCCGGTATAGAAAAGGATGCGCTCGGTCACTGTCGTCTTGCCTGCGTCAATGTGAGCGATGATGCCGATATTGCGAAAGGTATTGAGCTGAGATTTCTGTGCCATGGTTCTTTCCCAGTGAAGCGCCACGTGAGGCGCTGGTAGAAAGGTATCGGATCGTCCGGCGATACTCTATATGAAATTCGCGGCTGGGTGTCAAGGCAAGGCGGAACAACCTTACCTACCTATCCCAAGCTCTTGAAACAACCGGCTTATCGTGGCTTCAGGTGAAAATGGCAATCTCCAGCAAATTACAGGGGCTCGCGCAGCGCCGCGGAAACGCAGAGAAAGAGAAACATCTCCGCACCCCTGCGTCTCTGCGCGAGACTATCAGCTGCGAAATCAGGGGCATCCGTGTTGAACCAAATTTCCGAGTTGGGATTCACAATTGAGGAAAAGCGACTCGCACCCAGTGGCGGCTCGGCAGGACTAATCGGCCGTAAATAGGAAGACGGGATTCCGGCCAGAAAATTGCCGGAATGACGCTTTGAGACAAGGGTCACTTTATTCTGCAGCGCTGTCCTTAGATTCAGTGGAACCTGAGGCGCTACTGGTAGGCATCCGTTAGAATGACCGATGCCGGGTGGCCCCCTCGGGAGAGGCCTCGGGCTTTGGCCACGGAAAGGCCCTCGCCGTGGCCCTCGCCGATTCCCGAGAACACCCAGGTGCTCTTGCTGTCATCGTGTTGGATAGTCTCAGGGCACGAGAGCAGCTTCAGGCGATTGCGAAAGACCTCGCAGGAGACAACTTCTTCATTGTCCGGGTACATCAGGTGGATGACTACCTCTCCACTTCGGGTTCGCTCGCGCCGGAGGTCCAGAATCGAGGCTTCGTCCACCAGCGCCAGCAGTCTTGAAAGTGGAACCTCCTTCACCCATGGTTGGTTCCCGCCTTTGGAAAAGGGGAGCCAGTCCAGCTTCTTCCTGGCAGCGAGATCGTCGAGCAGTTTCAAGAGCTTGGGGTCGGTGTGACTGCCCCGCTCCTGTTTTGCTTCCGGAAGGCTTCCTTGAAAGACCATGCAGTGCGTGGTGTCGCAAAGCGATAGGGAGTCCTCGTGGCGGTTGCGGCCATGCGTTCCATTCCACACGATTGCCGCCCGGAGGGCCTTCCGCGCTTCCCCCTGAAGCTCCTGAGCTTCCGCTGCGAGCACGGCATCGGCATAGGTTTCGGGGTCGGTTTCGAGAACGGCTGTTTGACCATCTTGAGAACTGGATAAAATCCCTGAAACCAGCCGTTCCGGCCGACTGCCCCGGGCCACCGAGACGATCCGGAACCGGCCGCAGATGCTGATGCGTTCCTTCCAGCCCTTGGCGCCTTCTCTTTCAAAAGCGGGGCAGTCGTCGAGCACTTCCCAGGAAGAGCGCGGCGCGCGAGTCAGGATTCGGACCCGCACCTTCCCCGACCGACTCGGGTGCTGAACCGCCCATTTTTCGAGAAGCTTCGACGCTCGCCGCAGATTGCCAGCCCCGTTGACGCCGAAGCTGCGGAACACGGCCAGGAACGCGGGCTCTTCCGCCGGCCAGGCCACCAGGAGATGCCCCATCAGGGGATTGCCTCTTTCATCGGCCACTGTCCCAGTCTTGGACAAGGCGTGAAGCTTTGCGAGGATCTTCTTGTCCTTATCGGGTTCCCGATAAAGTGTCGAAGCTTCCAGGAAACCGTTTTGGGAGAGCCCGGAGAAATAGTCCGGCCGGTACAGAAGAGAAGCTCGCAAGATCTGCGCAAGTTCGGGCAGATTGGCCTCCAGAGGAAAGCTGCCCGCTTCCTCGCGTTCCCCGACATATTGCCGCCAGAACCTCTCGTCCTTGCTGACCATTGCTTCCTGCGAGATGCTTTGATCAAGGGATGAGTCTTTAGCCGGGGAAATGAGAAACCGAAAGCGTTCCGGATTGAAGCTCGCTTTCCTGGCCAGGAGCTTTTCCGTATCACTCGCCGCGAGCTCTTTACCGAGCGCCTCGGCTGGGGAGTCTCTCAAGGCTGCAGCATAGGGAATTTTGAGCAACGACCCGGGAGGGTAACGGGCGCTGAGATCCCCCTGGGATTCAAGGGTCCTCCCCGAAATGAGGCTTACCAGGAGAAAGCTGAATCCCGTTTCTCCCGGCGGCGGAGGTTGCCGGAGGAGCCTCTCGATCGTTTCCGAGCGGGCGCAGGGTTTTGAGGGCCAGCCATAACAGGACACCAGCGCCGCGAGCACGCGATAGTTCTCTGGATCAAGGCCGGCGCCGACCCGCACGCGCCGACGCAGGTCTGCCAGTTCACCAACGGTTGGCCGGTTCGTACAGAAAGGTCCGGGAGGTTCCACGATAGTCGACGTTGACGCGTGGGGCAGAACTGCGGGGGAAATCCTCCCCGGCCCCCCTTTATCGACGGGGAGCGGCAGGGATTCCATGCTGAAGCTGATAGCGGCCGCCTCCTCCGCCCAGAGCGGCAAGTTCCCTTTGCAGGTACGGTAAGCAGCCTCGTGCATCAGTTCGTGACGCAGGTAGACCTCGACGCCGGCAGTTCCCACGGGGTTCTGCCGCAAAGCAATGACCCCGGGACGCCAGCCGCCGGCATGGGAAGCGCCGAAAGAACCAGTGGTAGTTGCCGGGTAGGCTCGCACCGGCTCAGCAGCAGTAGGAATTTCGTATCCGCGAACCCTCAGCTCCTGGAGAGCACGGGCGCCATATTCGGCGATTTCCGGCTGCTGGATGAGCGACCCGAAGAAGATGATCGCGGCGCCGGCATCAAAAAAAACGGCCCTGGTGATGGAGAGGAGTCTGAACCAACCCATCACGAATTCTCGCATACGCCAGAAGAGCTGTCTTGTTCTCCATTTCAATTGCATCCCCAATACAGGTTGGGTGGTCTTTCTACTCAAGTCTTTTCCGAGGCCGCTTTGCCAAAGGCGGCCCAAAATGGGTCCACCCTCGGATGGCGGAGGACATGCCTGGCTCCGCCTTCGAAGTAATGAAGGCCCTGCCCCGCCTCCGTTATTTCGCCCACGATGCTCGCGGGGATACCCTTGTCCCGGAGTCTTGCCAGCAGCTCATTCGCCTTGTGCGGCCGGCAGGTAGCGATGAGGGTTCCCTCGCTGATGGATGTGTAAGGATCAATGCCGAACAGGTCGCACACCTTCGCCACCGGTTCCTGGACAATGATTTTCTCCTTATCGATGACCATCCCCACGCCGGAGGCCTGGGCGATTTCGAAGAGGCCTCCCCAGATCCCACATTCCGTGGCATCGTGCATGGTGGTAATCCCGTTCTCCCGCACCCCCACGGAGACTGCGGTCAGAGCATCTTCGACCACGGACATCTGCCAGAAGATTTGTTCAGCTTCAGCCGCAAATTGTTCCCCATACCTTTCGGCAACTCTTTGGGGAAAGGTTACGGCAAACAACCCCGCAGCCTCGATGGCGGCACCCTTGGTGATGACCACGGCATCGCCGACCTGGGCCATGGCGGGCGTCACATACTGGTCCTTCGGTCCCACGCAGATGACGGTGGCCCCGCCGATCATCGGATAGTCACAGCCCTCGTACCGACCGGTATGCCCGGAAATGATGGCCATGCCTAGTTTTTCGCATTCCCGGTGCATCACTCCCCAGAGGACTTCAAACTGATCACGGGTGATACCCAGCGGCAGGTTCAGATCCATGGTGATATATTTCGGGGGAAGGCCTGAAGTAACCGCATCGGAAGCCAGAATGTGCACCGCAAACCAGCCGGAGCGTTCCCAGCCGTAAGGGGGAACCACAAAAATAGGATCGGTAGTGGTCACCATCACCTGGCCCCCGCCAAGGTCGACCACTCCTACGTCGACCCCGTGTTGAGGCCCGGTCAAGATCTCCGGGCGGTGCTTGCCCAGCTGCGGCAGGATGATCTGATCAAAAATCTCAGCAGATATCTTGCCGATGGTCGGCATCTGAGTTCCCATGAGCTTTCTCCTTATCCCTCTCTGTGCCTGTGAAAGATCGATCCGTTGAACATAAAATGTGGCTTTTTTTGCCGCGGAAACTGCTGGGCCGCAGAGATGATCGAAGATTTCGCTCTGCGCTGCAAACGTGGGATTTCTCTCTGCGCATCAACCCGCCCCTTCCTCCTCGAGCGACATGGCATTGCGGGGGCATTCGACAACGCATATCCCGCAACCCTTGCAGTAGTCGTAGTCGATACAGCGGCCTCCGGGGCTTTCGTCGCGCTTCACGGCCAGGTCAGGACAGAACAGGCGGCAGTTGTCGCACTGATTGCAGAGGCCGCAGTTGAAACAGCGGGAAGCTTCCTGCATGGCCAGATTGGCAGAGATTCTGAGGTCAACTTCAGCAAAAGAGCGGACCCGTTCTTCCTTGAGCAGGCGGGGCTGGGCCACGCGCGGCGTAAACTGGAAATAGTCGATGTTGATTTCATGGTAGCCCACAATGTGGGAACTTCGCTGGGAACGCTCCCCACCCAGGTAGATTTCCATGGAAAGTGAACGGCCATCGCCCGCCCTGCAATCCGCAAGGCGGGGCTGGATGGCCTCGTGTCCCTCGCGAAAGAGGATATCGAGGGCCAGGGCGGCTTCTTTACCGGAAGCAACGGCATGGGCCACGCTTTTCACGGGGGTAACCAGGTCACCCCCATAGACCATGGGAAATCCTTGAGCCGTCAGGAGCATTCGCGTATGCGGCAAACTCAGGAGTCCTTCCCCGCTTGAGGGGGGATTCATCCAGGCCTCGGCGGCTTCCGGGTCCGCAGCCGCGAAGAGTCGGCTCACCCGCAGCGTTTCTGTTGCGCCCGATAGCAGGAGTGCGATGCATTTCCTGGGGGGCATCAGCCTTCCGTGCTGTCATGTGCTGCAGCGTAATCACAACTTCCCGGTCCTCGGCCTCGATGCGCACGGGGGAAACCAGTTCCAGCAGTTCAACACCTTCTTCGAGGGCCATTTTGATTTCGTTTTCAAACGCCGTCATATCCTGGCGCCGTTGCTCACAAACGATCACCGCTTTGGCTCCCAGTCGCACCGCACTGCGCGCCACATCGACCGCCGTGTTACCGCCGCCGATGACCGCCACCTTGCCCTCGAGGACCGGTGCCTTCCCTTCTCTCACGCGCTGCAGGAACGTCAGGCCGTCTTTGACGGTGCCGGCACTTTCTCCAGGCACCTGCAAACGCCCGCCGCGACCGTGGCCGCACATCAGCAAAACCGCATCGTGAGTGGCCCGCACCTCGGCCAGGGATGCTTCCGACAATGCCGCTTCACAGTGAATGCGCACTCCCAGCCCGACAATACGCGCTATTTCCTCTTTCAAGGCTGCCGCCGCCAGCCGATAGGAAGGAATTCCCCAGCCGAGGGCGCCCCCGGGGTCGGGCATGGCTTCGAAGACCTCGCAGGGGTAGCCCAGCTGAGCAAGGAAATAGGCGGCGGCAAGGCCACCGGGACCGGCACCAAGGACGGCAATCTTCTCTTTTCTGGCCGGCAGCTCCCTCAGGGAGGGTTTCCAGCCATTGCGCATCGCACTGTCGGCCAGAAATCGTTCGACGGTGTGAATGGCGATGGCATCATCGAACTCGCGCCGGTTGCAGGCCTTTTCACAGGGATGAAAACAAACCCGTCCACAGACTGCCGGAAAGGGGTTTTCATAAAGGATCGTATTCCAGGCTTCCTGCAAGTGTCCGCGGCCCGTTAGGAGCTCGATGCGGCTGATGTCTTCGCCCGCCGGACACGCCACCCCGCAAGGGGCCGTCTTCTCGTGGTAACGGGGTCTCAGAAACCGCCAGCTGCCCGTCTTGTTGCTCTCGGTGGTAAGGCTGGATTTAGAAATAAAAAGTGAGACCGGTTTTTTCTCTTCCTGAATCATTGATGATATCCCCATCTTGATCCTCTAAGGGAGTCTCTTGGCCCCTGATTCAACAGTAATGCCATCTTCTCGTCGGGGCGTTTCCGAAGGGATGAGCCCCACCATTTCGACCTCCTTGTAGGCATCCCGGGCAGCCTCGATGTTGCCTGCGGCGCGAGCGGCAAGTTCCGCTCCGATGGCCTTGGCGATGGAGTCCAGGGGGGGCATCCCCAACATGCGTGCCAGAGCGCCCATGATGGAAGTGTTAACGATGGGATGAGTCCGGGTCCCCAGTTGGTGTCTCAGCGCAATCCGGGTCGCATCCACCAAAGCCAGTCGAAAGCCGCCGTAGTGCTCCATGTGCGTGGGTGTGCCCGAAGCGTTGATGAGTATCCACCCCCCGGGTTTGAGTCCCTGAGTCACATCGATTCCCTGCAGGAGGGTGTGATCGAGGACCACGACGTGGTCGGGGGTATAGACGTTGGTGCGAAGGAGGATCTCCCCGGACGCGATCCGCAGATAGGCTTCAACCGGCGCCCCGCGTCGCTCCACGCCAAACACCGGGAAACTCTGCACCCAATACCCCGCATCGAAGAAAGCTTTCGCCAGGAGAATGGTGGCTACAACCGTACCCTGCCCCCCACGCCCATGAAAGCGGATTTCTAACATGGCTCGGTTCCCTCCCACCTCTTAAACTGCTCCCCCATGACCCATGACCTATTTCTTGCTCCAGACCACGACGAGGGCTTTTGCCGCTTGTTCCCCCAGACAGCGCAAGCTGTGGCTGACATCCGATTCGAAATAGATGCTGTCTCCCGGATCGAGCACCTCGACATGATCGATGGAACGAAATTCCAGCCGCCCTTCGAGCAGATACAGGAATTCTTCCCCCTGATGGCTCATGAACACCATTTCACTGGTGTCCTGCACCGGGAATTCCACCATGAAGGGTTCCATGTGTTTGTCGGCCTTCCTGATTTCGAGGGATTCATAGATGTAATCGACCTCCCCCTCGGAGTGATGAGGCCGCCGCGTGACCCGCACGTGTTCGTGTGCTCGCGTGACGGCGATCTTCTGACTCCCCGCCTCATCCTTGAAGAAATAGGCCAGGCCCACACCACAGGCGTTGGCGAGTTTCATCAGGGTAGCTATGGGAGGAATAAATTCACCACTTTCGATCTGAGACAGGAGGTCCTTCGGGAGGCCGGTCTTGGCGGTCATATCGTGCAGAGTAAAGCGCTTTTTCTCCCGCAATTCCTTGACCCTGTTTCCGATTTTCAGCGATTCCATGGCCATGATGTCATCTTGGTTCCCTGCCATTGTTTTCTCCTCCTCCAGGCGCGGTTCATGTAGTATGCTTCGTCATTATAATGCGTTTGACGCCGAGCCAGTATGAAGTTTTTGAGGCGGCTCGAAAAGCATCGCATGAACTGTTGAATTGCAAATCCTGTTGCTGACCATTCCAGTTGGAGGAAAGCATGCCGGAAACAACCCTTAAGATTCCCTGTGGAAACCTTCTCCTCGAAGCACTCTCCGACTTGGGGAACAGCCCGGCCGCAGCCGTGATCTGCCACCCCCATCCGCTATACGGTGGCAGCATGGACAACAATGTGGTCGATACGCTTCAGAAAACCCTGCGCAATGGTGGCTGGGGAACCTTGCGTTTCAACTTTCGCGGAGTCGGCGGAAGCACCGGTCAGCACCGCGGCGCTCAGGCGGATACGGATGATCTGCTCTGCGTATGTGCATACCTTCAGCAGCAAGGCTCAACGGTGGTCCATCTTGCCGGCTATTCTTATGGAGCCTGGATTGGCTTGCGAGCCATAAAAGACGGCCTCGAGCCGGCCACGGCCATTCTCGCCTCCCCGCCCCTCGATTTTCTGGACTTCAGCGGCTTGCATCCGCCCTCATGCCCCTGCCTGATTACCCTGGGGGATCGAGACGACTTCTGTGCCGTCGCTTCCGCAAAAGACTGGGTCTTCCCTCAAGGCCAGGCTGAAACTGACGCCATCGTGCAGGTCCTCTCCGGCTGCGACCACTTTTACTGGGGCTTCGAAAAACCCCTGGGCGAAAAAGTCACGGCGTTTCTGCGCCGGAACTTACCGTGAGCTGCCGCTGGAAAAAGTCGTGCGCAAGCTGGTTCAGTCGGTCACGGCATTCAGCGTGGAGCGCATGGCCGGCTCCGGGGATGACCACCATTTCGGCATGAGGGATTGCTCCGGCCAGGGTTCTGGCATTGTCGGGGGGAATCAGGACATCTTCACTGCCGGTAACGATCATGGTGGGTATTTCGATTTGCCTGAGCCGTGCTCCGGCATCGAAGGTGTTGATCGCCGCCAGTTGCGCCTGGAAGGCAGCGGCCGGTTGGGGGGGCGCGGAAAGCTGCGCCGCGCTATATGCCGCGATGAGATCCGGCTGCTCCTTCCGGCAGCCTTCACTGAAAAAGATGGGCAGATTCTTGGCAATGATCTGCTCCTGGGTGAGCCCGGCATTGTTGAGCAGAATTCCCGTGACGGCCCACGCTGGTCGTGACACCGAAGCTCCGCCGGCATGGGTGCACCCCAGGAACAGGGCCTGGATACGGTGTGGAATCATGAGCGCCAGTTCCTGAGCGATCATTCCCCCCATGGAGAGCCCCAGGACAAAGGCCTTTTCAAGCGCGAGATGATCCATCAGGCACCGCGCATCTGCAGCCAGTTGCTGCATTTGATAGGGCCCCTGGGGCATACTCGAACGTCCGGCACCACGATTGTCGAAGATGATGGTCCGGTAGTGATTTTCAAAGTACGGCGCCTGGCCATACCACGACCAGGAACCGCCCCCGAGCCCGGCTATGAGCAGCAGGGGGGGTCCTTCACCGAGACTTTCATAATAGAGCGAAACCTCTCCGCACGAGCAATAAGCCATGAGCTCCCTCAGTTTTGATTTCGGATGTCGGATGTTGGATTTCGGACTTTGCAGGGTACAGCTGCCAGTCTCCAGTTTCTTGATGTCGGATTTTGGATTTTCCAGTTTCCCGTTTCAAGTTTCCAGCTTCGTTGCTATATAGCAGCTTCATCGCCCTTTGGGTGCTTTAAGAATGGGGTTAGAGCAGAGATTGCGTTCGAAAACCAGGGCTTTTGGTGCCCGGGGACCGAGATGGACCGGCGTTGTGCCTGTACCATGGCTTTTTGAAGCGGCCAGCGCTACTTGATTGAAGGGAATTATGCCAACCATTTCTTCGGGACGGTTTGCATCCGGCAGGTGTGAGAGCGGGGCGGGGCGTTCGGAGGATGGCGGGAACTGGTGTTCCCTGTCGGAATCTGAACCGGTTTTGCAGGTGGTCCTCTACCAGCCCGAGATCCCTCAAAATACCGGCAACATTGCGAGGACCTGCGCGGCAACCCACACTCCTCTGCATCTGATTGAACCGCTAGGCTTTCGCCTTTCGGATCGCTATTTGAAGCGAGCAGGACTGGATTACTGGCCGCGTGTGGCCCTGAGGGTTCACCCCAGTTTCGAAGGATTGCGCAGCGCGTTGGGTCCGGCGCGCATGATCTATTTTTCGGCGCATGCACCACGCCCCTATTATACCTTTCAATTCCTGCCGGGAGACTGCCTGGTATTTGGTGCAGAGACCTCGGGACTGCCGCCGGAGGTGCTGGCCTGCGAGCCTGAGAGAATTCTGAAAATCCCCATTGACAGATCACGGGTGCGCAGTCTAAATTTGGCGACGAGCGTTGGCGTTGTCTTGTTCGAAGCCTTACGCCAGATGGTCAGCCGTAACCAGGAACTTGTTTTTTCACGTTCGTCCGGACTTGGAGGAAGTTCCGAACGTTAAGAAAGTGGTCCGAGTCCGTATTCCAATTTAGTATTTGCAACTTGCATCGTCGAACCTGCAGATCGAGCACTCATGCGAATTGGCGTCCACCCTCACGAGACTGCGGAACTTTCCATGCAAACACTGAACAACGAATTTATTTTGTCCAAGCTCCACGAACTCTGCCCCGAAATCACACAACTTAATATCCGACCCGTAGTCCTGAACAAAGGAAACCGCTACTGAGTGGTTCTCTACGAGAGCCGGGACGGCTCACAAAACAGACCCCCCTTGAGTTCTTTTCGAATTTGCCAGAATGACGTGGACAGAGATTTGCCCTCGGCGGCACAGGTCTGGGAGCTTAACATGCGCCATGCGTTACAGGAGGCTAAGAAGAACCTCACTTTCAACCTCAAGTTGAAACCGGCAGCGCGCAAACCTTCTTTGAAGCGAAGTGGAGACTCCTCACGTGGCCGAGATCGAGTGGAAGGGCGCCTTTTGGAAAACCGCCTATGGTGAACTGTCCGTAAAGGATTTATTGACGATCCTCAAGGGCTTCGGCCCGATGGAAATTTTGGAATTCTATAACCCTGGGACCTGCCGGGGCCAAATCAGCCTGTGCGTCTCTGAGGCCGGTGCGAAGGAAATAACCATTCACGATCTGGTCATCCATGGGGACAGACGAAAGGGCCATGGGCGCAAGACTCTCCAGTGGCTCAAGCATGTCTTCAAGGGAGAGGTCCATGTGGATTACCCTGAGTTTTCCGCCGCAGAGGAAGCTTCGCAAGGGAGTCTGCCCTTTTGGGTCAAGATGTACCGTGAAGGGCTGATCGACGGTCTGGAGGGCGGAATGTACTGCCTTTACCCGGAAATGGGGGAAGCCGAGCTGATCAAGTTCGAAAGCGACCTACGGAATATCTTGAACATGAGCACCATCACGTCTGGCCGCGATGACGGCCAGCGATAAAGTTCGCTCCCTGGAAGAACTCCAAAAGGTCTGCGGGGCGGCCCGTGAGCGTCGGCAGCGCGTGGTCTTTACCAACGGCTGTTTTGATTTACTGCATATTGGTCATGTTCGCTACCTGGAAGCCGCGCGCGCGCTCGGGAATTTATTGGTGGTCGCCGTCAACAGCGACCGCTCGGTCCACCAGATCAAGGGCCCGCTCCGGCCGATTGTGGGCGAAAGGGAACGGTGCGAGTTGGTGGCCGCCCTCCACTGTGTCGATTATGTGTGCCTCTTCGATACTCCCGATCCTCTCCCCGTGATAAAAGCCTTGCTGCCCGACATCCTGGTCAAGGGTGCGGACTGGGCTCTCGGCCAGACGGTTGGCGCCGAGGAGGTGAAGCAGGCCGGAGGGGAAGTGGTCCATATTCCGCTTGTCTCCGGCGTCTCCACCACGAAAATAATCGAAAGAATTCTTGACAGGTTCCGAGAAAAGGGCGAAACGACGAGGCACGTCTGAATTTAGGACGCTATTTCACTGTGCGTGGGGAGAAAAGTTTTGGGAGCGATAAGAATCAAGATTTCGAAAAAAGAGGCGGAAAAGGCCAAAAAGGCCCTGGAACTGGCCCGCGTGCCCGTGCTTTCCCAGGAATGGATCAAAGAACACACCAACAAGATTCTGGCTGGTTTGGGCGCACTCCTGCTGCTGCTGGGCATCATCTGGGGATTTAGCGCTTATGGTACTTCCAAAGAGCAACGGGCCCGTCTCGAGTACGCCAAAGTCCTGCAGAACTGGCCGCAAGACAAGAATGCCGACCCTCAGGTGTGGCCGCAGATCATCACAGCCCTGGAAACCTACGTGAAGGAGTATTCCGGCACCGCCACCGCGAACGATGCCGAACTCGACCTGGCCAATGCCTATTTTCAAACCCAGCAGTTCGAAAACGCCTTGAAATACAACAAGAAGGTCCTCGAACAACGGTCCCGCGATCAAAGCCTCAAATTCCCGGCCCAATATCAGCTGGCTTTTATCTATGAAGCCCTGGGGCGGACGGATGAAGCCCTGTCTCAGTGGCAGGCGCTCAAAGCAAACGAAGCCTCCGGACTCAGCAAAGAGGCCCTCTGGAATATGGCCCGCCTGTACGCCCAACAAGGCGACTACGCCAAAGCCGTCGAACACAATGAGCTGGCGCTGAAGGCTCCCGGCGGATACCCCAACCCCGCCCTCATTCAGGACGAACTGGCTTCCCTGAAGCTCAAAGTGAAGCCCGCCGCCAATCAGTAGGTTGATGGTTGGTGGTTAGTGACTAGTGATTAGTGGTAATGGTTGGTGGGCGGCAGGGAAGCAACGGGCTTTGCTTCCTTTCTTTTCTATTGACAGGTCCCGGGAAACCCGATATCCAAAAACACTGACGCGAATAGGTTCAGCTAAGAGGCGAAGATGATTTTCCGGTTTTTTTGCTTTTGCTTTTATGGTTTTTGGGGAGGCTTCTATTTCAGCAAGCCTGCCTGTGGGGCGAAGTAGGCGAACCGGACCGGACACCGACTGAAACCATGGGTAGGCAGAGCGCGGAACCCATGGTTTTTGCTTTTTTTGGAGCCGTGGATTCCAGAAATCCACGGCTTTTTTGATTGAAAGCAGGCCACAGCTGAGGACAAAGAAAAGACTTATCCACGAAGTCATTCTTCGTGACTCTTCGTGTACCTTCGTGTGACTTCGTGGAAAAAAGAAAGGAGGACCGAACGGCATGATCTACAATATCGAATTCGAAACTCTGCCCCGTGAGGCACTTGAAGCCATTCAGTTGCGCCGCCTGCAGGCCACCGTGCAGCGCGTTTACTCGACGGTGCCGTTTTACCGGAAGAAATTTGATGAAGTGGGCATGCGCCCCGGAGACATCAAGAGTCTGAAAGACCTCCAACGGCTGCCCTTCACCACCAAGCAGGATTTGCGGGACAACTATCCTTTCGGCATGTTTGCCGTACCCATGGACAATGTGGTGCGCATCCATGCTTCCTCCGGGACCACGGGCAAGCCCACGGTAGTGGGCTACACCGCAAGAGACATCGAAACCTGGGCGGAACTCATGGCCCGCGCCCTGGTGGCGGGGGGCGCCTCGCGCGGGGACATCATCCACAACGCATACGGCTACGGGCTCTTCACTGGTGGGCTGGGGATTCACTACGGCGCGGAACGCCTCGGGGCTTCGGTTATCCCCATTTCGGGCGGCAACACCAAGCGACAGATCCTCATCATGAAGGACTTCGGACCGACCATCCTCACCTGCACCCCCTCCTATGCCCTTCACCTGGCTGAAGCCGCGGCCGAACTGGGGGTGGGGTTTGAGCAGTTACGGTTCAAATCCGGGATTTTTGGCGCCGAACCCTGGTCCCAAAACATGCGTGACGAGATCGAGCGCAAACTTCATCTCAACGCCATTGACATCTACGGGTTGAGTGAGGTCATTGGACCGGGGGTTTCCATCGAATGTCTGCAGGCAAAAAACGGGCTCCATATCTTCGAAGACCACTTTATCCCGGAAGTGGTCAACCCTGAAACAGGAGCCGTCTTGCCCTGCGGAGAAACAGGCGAGCTGGTATTCACCTCGATCACCAAGGAAGCTTTCCCCATCATCCGCTACCGCACCCGTGACGTGACTTCCCTAAACCCGGAACCGTGCATCTGCGGGCGCACTCATGTGCGGATGAGACGGGTTTCGGGACGGACCGACGACATGCTGATCATCCGGGGAGTCAACGTGTTTCCGTCCCAGATCGAGAGTGTTCTCATGGAAATGCGCTGGGTGGAACCCCATTATCAGCTGGTGGTGGACAGGCAGGACAATCTGGATATTCTCACGGTAATGGTCGAGGTCGGAGAGCA
The DNA here is from genome assembly GCA_963783775.1 of uncultured delta proteobacterium. Taxonomy (GTDB): domain Bacteria; phylum Desulfobacterota; class Syntrophobacteria; order Syntrophobacterales; family Syntrophobacteraceae; genus JADGQM01. The sequence continues at coordinate 82,625 of CAWAOR010000008.1, forward strand.
GACTTTTTCGGACAAGGTCCGCAAGCTGCAGGAACTCGAGAAGAAGGTTGCCAAAAACATCAAGGAGTATCTGGGGGTTTCCGCCAAGGTAAGCTGGTGGAGCCGAAGAGCATCCCGCGAAGTGAGGGCAAGGCTCAGCGCGTCATCGATAAGCGCAGAATCTAGCGGTCTTCGGATGACTTCGTTACTCTTCGTGGACGGAGTATTTAGAGGCTGTATCAAAATGCCCCATACTCCATTGATTGTCATTCCCGCGAAGGCGGGAATCCAGGTTCTTTGGGTTTTCCTGGACCCCCGCCTTCGCGCGGGTGAAGGCCTGAGCGAATTTTGACATAGTTTCTTGCAGGGCGATGCGCCACTGAGTTACGGCATTGGCAAAAAGGGAGGATCCATGATGCGAGCAGAACAGATTTCAGTCTTTTTGGAAAACAAGGCGGGCCGCCTTTCGGAAGTTACGGGCATTTTGAGCGAGGCAGGAATCAATATCCGAGCCCTGTCGCTCGCCGACACTTCCGATTTCGGCATCCTGCGGTTGATTGTCAATGACAACGGCAAGGCCTTGCTGGCGTTGAAGGAACGGGGCTTCACCGTGGGCAAAACCGATGTCGTGGCCGTCGAAGTGGATGACCGGCCGGGAGGGCTGCATCGTATCCTGCAGACTCTCTTCAAGGCCAACGTCAATGTCGAATACATGTATGCCTTCGTCCAGCAAAGCGGTGATAACGCGGTCATCATCTTTCGGTTCGATAACCTGGACGAGGCCGTAAAGGTGTTGCAGCAAAATGGGGTCAAAGTGATCGAGGGAGAACGACTTTATGCCATGTAGCATGGCGCTGAGGAGAAAGACATGAAGTCTGATAGAGAATTGCTGAGGAGGGGGCTGGCGGTCGCGGTCCTGGTATTTGGGTTATCCATTGTGGGCCTGCCGTCGGTGGGCTGGTCGAAAGATGCCTACAAGATTGGGGGAATTTTTGCCATTACCGGCCCCAGTTCGTTCCTGGGGGACCCCGAAAAGAAGAGCATGGAAATGGCCATCGATGAAATCAACGCTCAGGGCGGCATCGACGGCCACCCCCTGGAAGCGGTGATCTACGACACCGAAGGCGACCCCACCAAGACCGTGCTGGCCACGAACAAACTGATCAGCAACGACAAGGTCCTCGCCATTGTCGGTCCCAGTCTTACCCCGACCACACTGGCCATTGTGCCGCTGGTAGAGAAAGAAAAAGTCCCTTTGATCAGCTGCGCCGCCGGCATCAAAATCACCGACCCGATCAAACCCTGGGTGTTCAAGACGGCTCAGAGCGATGTTCTGGCCGTAGCCGCCATTTACCGGCACATCCAGAAACAGAATATCAAAAAGGTGGGAATCCTCACGGTCGAAACCGCCTTCGGTGAAAGCGGCAAGGAACAGCTCGTCGCCCAGGCGGCCCAGTTTGGCATCGAGATCGTCCAGGCGGAAAGCTTCGGCGCCAAAGATACGGACATGACCGCTCAGTTGACCAAGATTCGTTCGGCGCAGCCTCAGGCCATCGTCTGCTGGGGAACCAATCCCGGCCCGGCAGTGATCGCCAAGAACGTGCAGCAGTTGAATATCAAAATCCCGCTGTATCAAAGCCACGGCGTGGCTTCTCCCAAATTCCTGGAACTGGCCGGGGAGGCCGCGGAAGGGATCTTCCTTCCCACCGGAAAGATCCTGGTGGCCCAGCAATTGCCGGATACCGACCCCCAGAAAGCGGTGCTCCTCAAGTACATCGAGCAGTTTGAAAAGCGCTTCCAGATGCCCGTTTCCGGCTTTGGCGGCTATGCCTATGACGCCATGCACATGCTCGCCGCCACCCTGCCCGGCACCGACGGCAACAAAGAGAAGCTGCGGGATAATCTGGAAAAGCTCACGGGACTGGTGGGCATCTCCGGCACCTTCAATTTCTCGCCTAAAGAACACAACGGTCTGGGAGCGGATGCCTTTGTCATGGTGCAGATTCAAAAAGGAGCCTGGAAACTGCTCAGCCAGTGAGATGGCTGATGGCTCATGGCTCATGGCTCTGCTATGGCTCTGATGGGTCTTGGCTCTTGGAGGGTGTGGGTTGATGGTCCGACCGTTGCGAATGCGGCTTGTTTGATGCAAGAGTTCCTGCAATATCTTTTCTCGGGTTTGACGAACGGCGCCATTTATGCCGTGATCGCTCTGGGTTTTACCATGCTTTACAACGCGACCGGCCTGATCAATTTTGCCCAGGGCGAGTTTGTGATGCTTGGCGCTCTCAGCATGATCACCCTCTGGAAGGGATTGCAGCTGCCCCTGCCGGCCGCGTTCTTTCTATCGGTCGTCGGAGTCTCTGTGGTGGGCCTGCTGCTGGAGCGGCTGGCCATCCGTACGGTCCGCAAACCGCACCCCATTGTCCTGGTGATCATCACCATCGGCGCCTCCATTCTGCTCCGGGGATTGGCCATGATGTTGTGGGGAAAGGACTCCCTGAGCTCCCCGTCCTTTTCCACCCACGCCCCTTTCGAGGTCGCGGGGGCGACTCTGCTGCCACAGAGCCTCTGGATTCTTGCCGTCGTCCTGGTCATCGTGGGCGGCTTGCAGTTCTTCTACCGCAAAACCCTGACGGGCAAGGCCATGGAAGCTTGCTCCATCAACAAGAAAGCGGCCGCGCTGCTGGGCATCCCCGGCGAGCGCATGGTGCTCCTGGCGTTTGCCTTGAGCGCCGCGATGGGCGGTACCGGGGGCATTCTTATCGCTCCCATCACCATGAGCAGCTACGACATGGGAATGTTGCTGGGCCTGAAGGGGTTCTGCGCCGCCATGCTGGGTGGCCTTGGCAGCTATTGGGGAGCCGTACTCGGGGGCATCCTCCTGGGCATTCTCGAATCCCTGGGGGTCGGCTTTTTTTCTTCCAGCCTCAGGGATGCCATTGCCTTTTTCCTGCTCCTGCTGATCCTCTATGCCCGTCCCAGCGGACTGCTCGGCGCCAAGACGGTGCAGAGATTCTAGTGGTTACTCTTATGAAAAACATCAGGCACGTGGTCTTCCTGGGGGCGATTGTGCTCGTCGGTTTGAACACCAGCAATTCCTACCAGTTGCAGCTTCTGACCATCATTGGAATCAATACCCTGCTGGCCTTGGGCCTCAATATGCTCATGGGGTATGCGGGACAGATCTCCCTTGGCCATGCCGCCTTTTACGGCATCGGTGCCTATACCACAGCTATCCTTACCGCTAATCTGAACTGGTCTCCCTGGCTGGCGCTGCCGGCGGCGGTTTTGCTGACCGCTCTGGTGGCCTTTCTGGTGGCTGTGCCGATGCTCAAGCTTTCGGGCTACTATCTTGGCATGGGCACGCTTGGATTCGGCATGATCACCTTCATTCTCATTCGCCAGTGGAGCACGGTGACGGGAGGCGATTCGGGGTTGGTGGGCATTCCCGCTTTGGCCCTCGGGCCGTTAACCCTGGCCTCCGGACAGGCCTATTTCTACCTGGTCTGGGGGGTGGTGCTGATTTCGTTCATGGTCTGCGAGCGGCTGGTGGATTCCCGTGTCGGCAGGGCGCTGCGGGCCATTCATGACGGTGAGCACGTGGCGGCGGCGATGGGGATTGACACGAGCCGCCTCAAGACGGGGGTTTTTGTCTTGAGCGCCATCTTTGCAGCGCTCGCAGGTTTTCTGTATGCTCATCTCGTTAGCTTTATCAGCCCCAATTCGTTTGACTTTCTGGTATCGGTGAGGCTTGTGACCATGGTGGTGATCGGCGGCATGGCCAGCATCTGGGGATCGCTTCTGGGCGCTTCCCTGTTGACGATCCTCCCCGAATGGCTGCATGTTTTTTCCGATTACGAGATGGTCGTCTACGGCATGATCCTGATGACGATCATGATTTTTCTTCCCCAGGGGTTAACACGAGGTTTGCTGGATCTCTATGAACGGTCCTCAACCCTTACCCCCCTGGCCGCCAAGAGGGTGCGCAAGAAGTCTGAATAAGGACCTTTGTAAGAGCCGAAACATGAACGATCACGATCCGCCACCAGCTGACGTGCCCCCCCTCCTGCGGGTTGAAGCCCTCTCCAAATCCTTTGGCGGGATTCAGGCGCTCTACAATGTGACGTTTGGGGTTGCACCCGGGAGCATCCACGCGGTGATCGGTCCCAACGGCGCCGGCAAGACCACGCTTTTCAACGTTATCACCGGCGCCTATGCTCCCGAGGAAGGGCGAGTCATCTACGACGACACCGAGATACAAGGGAAAAAGGTCCATGAAGTGGTCGCTCATGGCATCGCCCGGACCTTTCAGAATGTGGAACTGTTCGGCAGCATGACGGTTCTCGAAAACGTCCTGGTTGGTCGGCACGTGCGCATGGATTGCGGCTTTTGGGGAGCCATCGGGCGCTGGCCCGGGGTGCGCAGGGAAGAGCGGGCAGCGCGGGATGACGCGCGCGAGCTCCTGAAATTGGTGGGCCTGGAAAGCGTGACCAACCATCGCAGCACCGACTTGCCGTTCGGCTGGCAGCGGTTTCTGGAAATTGCCCGCGCGCTGGCCACTCAGCCCCGCCTGCTGCTCCTGGATGAACCCGCATCCGGGCTCAATGCGGTGGAAACCCAGCAACTCGGTGAATTGCTGCAGCAGATCCGCTTGCAAGGGATTACCCTGCTTTTGGTCGAACATGATATGGACCTGACCATGAGTATTTCCGATACCATCATCGTGCTGCATCAGGGGCAAAAACTGGCGGAAGGCACACCCCGCGAGATCCAGGCCGATGAGGCGGTCATCAGTGCATACCTGGGCAGCGAACAGGAACCCGGAGGAGTGGGTTAGATGCTGCGGATTCGCAACCTCAAATGCTATTACGGCAAAATCCGCGCCATCAACGGGGCCAGCCTGTCGGTTCGCCCCGGCGAGCTCATCACCTTGATTGGGGCCAATGGCGCCGGCAAGAGCACCTTGCTCCAGGCCGTCTGCGGACTGATTCCCCACTGGGAGGGCGAGATCGAGCTCGACAAGGCTTCCCTGCGCGGGTCTAAAGCCCAGGCCATTGTGCAGCGCGGCCTTTCCCTGGTCCCGGAAGGGCGGTTGCTGTTCCCTCCCCTGAGCGTCCTCGACAACCTCAGGCTGGGTGCCTATTTGCGCTATCGAAGGCGCAGCGAGCACCCGGCTATTGCCGAGGACCTGGAGCGGGTGATGGATCTTTTCCCCGTGCTGCGGGAACGGACGGGACAGCCTGCGGGCACCCTTTCCGGCGGTGAACAGCAGATGCTCGCCATCGGGCGGGCACTCATGGCGCGTCCCCGTATGCTGCTCCTGGACGAGCCTTCCATGGGGTTGGCCCCGTTCCTGGTGCGGTTGATCCTGGATACGCTGCTGCAGCTCAAGAAGGAGGGCATGACCATCCTCCTCATCGAACAGAACGCCCGCGCCGCTCTGCAAATTGCAGACCGGGGCTATGTTCTGGAAAACGGCCGCATTGTGCTCGACGGCACAGCCGCCGACCTGCTCGCCGACCAGGACGTGAAGCGGGCCTACCTGGGCAAGGACTATCGAGAATTTTACGAAGGGAGGGCCTGAGCGATGCCCGTGTGGAATGCCAGGGAAGAATGTCTGGAGCCGGAGGAGCGGGCCCAGCTGCAATGGGAGAGGCTGCAGAGCACCTTGAATCGCGCCTACAAGAATGTGCCCTTCTACCGCAACCGGTTGCAGGAAAACGGCATCGAACCCGCTCAGGTCGAAACCATCGCCGATCTCCGGCATATCCCTTTTACCGCCCGCGATGATTTTGGCGATAATTATCCCTATGGACTTTTCGCGGTGCCCCTGAGGGATGTGGTGCGCATCCACATCACCCAGGGGAGCGTGCTCAAACCGACGGTCAGCGGTTTCACCAAGCAGGACCTGGCCATCTCGCGGGAACTGACGGCGCGCGCGTTGTTTGCGGCGGGGGTCACGAAGACCGACATTCTGCAGATCGATCTGGATTCGGGCCTCATCAACTGGGGGCGGGCCTACAAGGATGGGGCGGAAGCCATCGAGAGCAGTGTCATCCCGCAGACCATGCTGACCCCCGAAAAGCAGCTCATGCTGCTGCGGGACTACAAAACTTCAGTGCTCATCACCAGCCATGCGGAAGCCCTGCAGATGATGCATCTCGTCTTCCGGGCCAACTTGAATCCCAATCAACTGGCCTTGAAAACCGTCATTTTGGTGGGTGACCCGCCTGATCTCGCAACCCAGGAACGCCTGAAAGACGAACTTCACGTGAAACCCTGGGTCCATTACGGCCTGAGCGAAGTCCCCGGGGCGGCGCTGGCGTTTGAATGCGAGGCCCGGCACGGGCTCCACGTGAGTGAAGATCACTTTTTCGCCGAAGTGATCGATCCGGCCACCGGGAAAACAGCTCCGGCAGAAGAAGCGGGAGAACTGGTCCTGACCACCCTCACCACCCGCGCCTTCCCTCTCGTTCGCTTTCGTACCGGCGATCGAGTGCGACTCCTGCCCCACTCCTGCCCGTGCGGGCGTACCCTGGCAAGAATCGAGTGGCTGCCTTGCCGCACCGATGACATGATGGTCATTCGCGGGGTCAAACTCAGCCATCAACAGCTTCTCTATCTCCTCGAAAGAACCATGGGCTTTCTTCCCCAAGCGTATCGCTTCCTCATCCGCAGTGAGGATCTGCGGGATTTCCTCGAAGTCTGGCTGAAGGTGGATGAGGCCATCTTCTCCGATGAGGTGAAGGAGATGGAAAAGCTCTGCCTGCGCCTGGCCAGAGAACTGACGCAGGAACTGGGAGTACCCATAAAAATCCGCCTCAAAGAAGAGGGCTCATTCCAATCCCTGCCCCCTTCCTGCGGCATCGAAGACCTTCGGTCCCAAACCTTTGAATGATGCTGAGAAGAGACCGCGACCGGCTGCCGGCAATCGCGGCTGCCCACCAGAAAACGCCGAGCTTCACCTGCAATTTGAAGGGCCTGGGGGGGCATTGTGATAACAAATACTTATGGGAGGAGATAGAAACCTAGTTTCTTGTCGGTGATATTGTCACAGAATTCAGCACCTATTTGATTATCAATTATTCTTCTAACCACAACGGTCCTGTCCAGTTGAGACTTATGAACGTCATCCAATCTAAACTTGATACTAATGTAATCTCCCAGCTTAAAACTATGTCATCACCTACATGCAACATGTTCTCTTTGCCTATTATTTCAAAACCAACACCGCTAATAGATAAATCATGAAGGTGTATATCACAGATCCTCTTATTTGACAAAGTAACACTTCCATATAAATTAACCGCTTTTCTATAACGTTTCCTGTAGTCAAACTCACTAGTGAACGTTTGTCCGCATGTGCAGGTTACTTTTACCTCAGTGATTCTTTTTTGAAATTGAGACATGTCAAGGGTTCTTGTTTTTCCACAGTCACACATGATTGTAGCATGATTATTTGGTTTTACGTATACCTTCTTACTCATAATCATATCCCGTTCAGTTGCTCTAATATGGTAACTTGTCCCTTTCCGTGAGCAAACAGCGTTCAGGCAGATGCGCTCAGAGCACTTTCGACCGACAAGGCATCTTCGATCACAACCTCAAGTTCCGCAAGGACAATCTCTCTCATTCCCAGGTGAGGCACCTCAAGCAGCAGAGGGAGAAGTACCGACTGGTCATGGTTCATCCCTATGCCGAGCTTCCGGCACGCCTGATTCACCACCCTTACGGTCAGCAGGATGCTGTCGTTGGGATCAAAGTCATCCTTGTGGTGATCACGAGCAACACGGCAGTAGACCTCAGGAACACTCCAACGCGCCAGCAGCTCCCCCCCTCCTGTGCATGCATACTGTCGAGGAGCTCCAGGATAAAGCTCTCGGAGAATGTGGCTCCTTCCCTGTCGATGAGTTTCTCGACCACTTTGAGCAGGACCAGTTTGCCGAGGTCGTGCAGCAGGCCTGCCAAGTACCCTTCGTCGGCGAGGCTCTGGCAGCCGATCTTTTCCAGCACCCACTTGGTCCCGAGGGCGCAGACCAGAGCATGCTGCCACAGGGTTTTCATGGTGCCGTCGATCAGCGCGTTTTTCGAGGCATAGCAGTCGCGCTGCCCCATCGTGATGACGCAGTTGAGGGTCTGATTTACTCCGAAGCGCATTATTGCGTCTTTTATCGTATGGACTTTGCGGAAGCCGGCATAGAAAGCAGAGTTGGCGAGCTTCAAGATCTGGCTGGCCAGAGCCTGGTCTTTGGAGACAATGGTCGCGAACTCGTTGAGCGTGAAGTTGCGCTTGTTGATCAAATTCTGGAGCTCGACCGCAACCGCTGGAAAGACAGGGAGCTTCATCTCGTCGGACGCTGACAATACTCTAATGTTTTCCATGAGAGAGAGAGATTCCGCCATGAGCTATTCTCCCAAAAGGCGCTTCAGTTGATGGATAGGTCTCGGTTTGCTGACGCGGGGAAGCTGTCGGAGCACCTCCTGCAAAGAGGTCTCACCCTTTGCGGCTTTGACCAGGCCATCCTCCAACAGGGTCACCAACCCGGTAGTCTCCATGCATATTTTTCTGATTTCATGGGAGCTCTTCTTCTCCAGAATGGCATTCCTAGCCATTTCGTTGAGGATCAGGATTTCATGGACGCCCATCCGCCCTTTGTACCCGGAATAATGACAGGCAGCACAGCCCCTGCCAATTCTGCAGCTCAGCTCCTTGAGGTCGCTGGTATTATATCCCAGGCGCTGAAGATCAGTGGGGGTGGGTATGTAGGTTTCCTGACAGTCGGGACATAATCTTCTCAGCAAACGCTGCGCCACCACACTGACCAGGGTGGACGCGATCAGGAAGGGTTCAATATTCATATTGAGCAGCCGGACCAGCGCCCCGACGCTGTCCTCAGTATGAAAGGTAGCCAGGACCTTATGCCCCACCAACGATGCCTGGATACAAGTCTCCGCCGAGAACTGATCCCGGATCTCCCCCACGACAATGATATCGGGGTCCTGTCTGACAATGTGCCTCAGGGTTTCTTCAAACGTGAGATTGATCTTGGGGTTTATGGAACATTGGGCAATGCCGTCGATAACGTATTCCACCGGGTCTTCGGCGGTGACAATGCTTATATCCGGCTTATCCAGATAGCTGACACAACAGTAAAGCGTGGTCGTCTTGCCCGAGCCGGTGGGTCCGGTGATGAGGATGACTCCGCTCGGGACATCGAGCGCATCAAAGCAAAATCGTTCCAATGACTTGGGAAAGATGTCGATATCCTCGAGTCTTAAGAGCAACCCCTTATTGCTGAGCAATCGCAGTACTGCTTTTTCTCCCCACACCGTGACATAGAAAGAGGCTCTCATATCTACTGTTGCTTTACTTTCTGAATCCTGAAAAAGGAACCTCCCGTCCTGGTGTCGTCTCTTTTCCGCAATATCTGCTTCTGCCAGAATCTTTATCCGGTTCATCAAAGCAGGGGCTATTTGCAGATCGTACTCTTTGTACAATACCAGCACCCCATCAACTCTGAAACGAACGCGAAGTCTATTTTTCTGAGGTTCCACATGGACATCACTTGCCTGCATACGGATAGCATCTCGGAAAATAGCATCGACAGCATTTATGACCTTACTCTCATCAATGACCTTCGACCTGGCTTCTATACCATGGGTCTCAAAACGTTGAACGGCCTCGGCAAGACCATTCTTCGTACAAATAGCAGGCACAACGCCTTCTCTGAAGATCATTTTAGCCGCATCGAGGGATTTGTGGTCCAGGGGATCGGTGAGCGCCACAAGCACCTTTTCACCCGTCCGGCCGACCGGGATAAAACCATGGGTCAGATACCAGTTGAGGGATGCCCTCTGCAGCAGGTCCGTCCCGATCTGCATGGACTGGGGTTCAACATAAGGGAATCCAAGCTGGAGGGAAAGGACGTCCATCAACTCTCTCTCGCCGACGATGCGCGACTCCACGAGCACTTCACCGAGCTTCTTCCCTTTGCCTGTCCCCCGTTGTACGCTGAGAGCCGTTTCGAGCTGCTCTCCAGAGATGACACCCAACTCCACCAACAGCTCCCCCAGCCTGATGGAAAAGCAATTGGCCTTCACGACGTTTTTCAATTGCTGCGGAGTGACATAATTCAAATCGCGAAGCACCTGGGTAAGCGTGCGAGAGGTGGTGAACTTGGAATGAACCCTTACCGCATATTCCAGCTGACTCTCCGTCAGTACCCCGGCCTTTACACACAATTCGCCGATGGTGGCCTTTTCTCCCTCGGAAAGGGCCGGTTTACTGCGGTTCATGGAGGATTCCGCCTGCAGCGTCTGTTGTTCTTTTGCAGTATCATAATAAGTTCTTTGTATAGCCTGTACACCCTCGTCTAAAGCCATGCTAGCACTCCTCCTCGACGATCGAGTGATGGATCGCCATTTCTCCCCCCTTTATACTCCTGCCTGATGGAGGCAGTGTCGCCTTTGCTGTAACCAACTGTCCACTGCCCCTCTTGGAGTGGATGCCTCAGCGCTGCTCTTGGCTGCCTTTCAAACAACTCCGTTTCAACTATCGGTAAGATCTTGAATTTTCTACAGGGAAAACAATCACCCGGAGGTCTCTTGCACCCGGTTACTTCTCCATTTTTTGTCTTCCCAAAGTGTGGTAAAAGAGGGTTTGGGATCGCCTCAGGATTTGTCAACGCGGGGGCTCAAAGGAAGACAAGAATGCAAAGCGTGCCTTCATCCCCATATCAGGATTCTCTGGACTACCTTTACGGTCTTCAGAAATACGGCATCAAGTTCGGCTTGAACAGCACGGAAAACCTGCTCAGCCGGGTGGGCGACCCCCACCGGCGACTGCGCTGCATTCACATCGCCGGCACCAACGGCAAGGGGTCCACGGCGGCCACCCTGTCGAGCATTTTGAAGCAGCACGGCCTGCGGGTCGGTCTCTACACTTCGCCCCATCTGGTAAGGTTCACCGAGCGCTTCCGCATCAACGATGAAGAAGCACCCCGCGAGCGCATTTTGGAAGTCTACGGCCGCGTACGCGGGATAGTCAACGAGCTTGAGCCGCCCACCTTTTTTGAGATGGTAACGGCCATGGCCTTCTTGTATTTTGCCGAAGAGGAGGTGGACTGGGCGATTGTCGAGGTGGGGATGGGAGGACGGCTGGACGCCACCAATGTGATTCACCCTCAGGTGAGTGTGGTGACCAACATCGCCTTCGATCACGAGGAGTTCCTGGGCAACACCCTGGCCGCCATCACCCGAGAGAAGGCAGGGATCATCAAACCTCTCGTCCCTGTTGTAACCGCTGCCGTTCAACCGCTGGTACAGGCAATTCTCAAAACCACCTGTCTCCAGCGGCAGGCGCCGCTCTACCGCCTGGGCAAGGATTTCCGGGTAAAGCGCAACCCCGACGGTTCTTTTCGCTACGCGGGACTGGCGCTGCGTTTTCCCTCGCTGCATCTAAACCTTAGCGGTTCCCATCAACTCCATAACGCCGCCCTCGCGCTGGCAACGCTTGAAGTCCTCGAAAAAGCAAGGACCTTCTGCCTGGACCAGGAAGCGGTGCGGGAGGGTTTGGGGCACGTCTACTGGCCGGCGCGGTTTGAGATCCTGCAGAAGAATCCCCTCATCATTCTGGACGGCGCCCACAATCCAAACGGCGCCGAATGCCTGCGGAATGCCCTGAAGCAGTCCTTTCCCAAGCGTCCTCTGCATCTGGTACTGGGCATCATGGCGGACAAGAACCTCCGAGGCATTCTCAGCCGCCTGCTGCCGGGCGCTGCGACCGCCATCTTCACGCAGCCGAGATATGCACGCGCCGCTGATCCCGAAACCTTGAAGCGGCTCGCCCGGCCTTACCTTCAAAGGCCTTACGTGATTCCGGACCCGGCCACTGCCATCCAGCAGGCGAAATCCTTTGCCGCTCCCGAAGACCTGATCTGCATCGCAGGCTCACTTTACTTCGCCGGTGAGGTTAAAGAACTTTTCGGAGAACCCCTTCAGTAGCAGGCGAAACACAGTCAATATGACTTTTTTGACTCAGCACTCAGGCCCCAGCCCTCAACACCGTCTGCCGGACACGCTTTGGAGGACCCTTTCCTGTCTCTTGCTCCTGCTATGCCTTTTGTGCCCGCCCGCCCCTCCGGCGGCGGCTCAAAGCCTGCTAAAGGGCTCATTGTCCCCGCGGGCCATGGTCAGCACCTCTCAGGAGGCCTGGACCGTGGATGCCGAAAAGATCACCTACGACCAGGAAAAGAAGCTTTACGAGGCGGAAGGAAACGTGCGGGTAAGCTCGGGCGATCGCTCCATCCAGGCCGACTGGGCGCTCCTGGACGCTCAAAAACAGGAGGTTGACCTCAAGGGGAAGGTGCTCCTGCGGTTTGGCCAGAACTGGCTGCAGGGCGAGCATGTGACCTGGAATTTGGATTCGGAAACCGGCTGGCTGGATGGGGGTATGGTCTACTTTGCCGATACCCGCTTTTACGTCGAGGGGAAGTCCATCTCCAAAACCGGACCCAATGCCTATGAACTGCAGGAAGGCTTCGTGACCAGCTGCAACCCGGCCGACGCCGACTGGAAGATCAAATACGACAAGATGAAGGTGGAAATGGGCGGCTATGCCTGGGCGACCAACACCTCCTTTTGGGCCCGGAGCTTCCCCCTGTTTTACACCCCTTTGATCGCTCTGCCGGTCAAGCAGGAGCGGCAGTCGGGGTTGCTTCTCCCCTGGGCCGGCTCTTCCACCCTCAATGGCGTTGAAGGTGAACAACCCTTCTACTGGGCCATCCGCGAGGACATGGATGCGACTTTCTACGGGCGCATGATGCAAAAGAGGGGCTGGATGAGCGGCCTCGAGTACCGCCTGAACAATCAGCGGTTCGGGGAAGGGATGTTGCTCTTCAACTACCTCGACGATCATGCCAACGCCGATTTCGAACAACAGCAGGGCTACCCGCTCCAGACCAGAAACCGCTACTGGCTTCGAACTCGCTACAACTTCGACCTGCCCTACCTGGTCGCAGGCAAGCTCGACGTGGACATGGTAAGCGATCCCAATTACTTGAAGGAATTTGTCAATGGTTCTACTTCCTATGCCACTTCGGACCGCATCTTCCAAGACCGCTTCGGGCGCGGCATTCTCAATGACAAAACCGTATCCTACCGGGAGTCCACTCTATACCTCGAGCGACCTTTTGAATCCACCCTGCTCAGCCTGGACACCCGGTACTGGGACCAGACGAACCAGTCTCTGCAGAATCTGACCCTGCAGCGATTGCCTTCACTTTCCTTCAGCGCGATTCCCACCTGGATCAATGACCTGCCGCTCTACTACACCATGCAGAGTTCCTGGGCCGACTACTGGCGCAACGAGGGCACCCAGGGCAACCGGCTGGACCTCTTTCCGCGCCTCGCCGTGCCCCTTCACTGGAAGTCTTATCTGGATGTGGAAACCTCGGCGGGGGTGCGCTCGACTTCCTACTTGGTAGACTGGCAGGACAGCTCGAACAACCCCTGGCAGGGGAGACTGCTCTCGGACGTCCGGGTAGACCTCAGCAGCCGCCTGAATCGGGTCTATGATCTGGAGATGGGGAACTATCAGGCCCTTCAGCATGCCGTGCGCCCCGAGGTCATCTATGAGTATGTCCCGGAAGTCAGCCAGGCGGACCTGCCTTCCTTCGACAAGCTGGATCGCAACCAGGCCCGTCATGATCTGCTTTTTGGCTTTTCGACCTTTCTGACCACCAAAGAAGTGCAAAAGGATGCCGAGAACAATCCCGTGACCAGCTATCGCGAGCTTTCCCGGCTTCAAATCCTCCAGCAGTTCAACCTCGAGCGCCCCCCCCTGGATCTGTTATATAACCCCGACCCCCGATCCGGTTTCGCAAACCTCAACCTGCGCCTGGATGTGATGCCCAAAAGCTATCTTGGGCTAACCTACAATTCCATCTATTTACCCGCTGAAGGCCTCGTAAAACAGCATGACTTTTATGCGAGTCTGGACAGCGGTCGCGGCCAGCTGCTCCGCGTAGGCTACCAGTATCGTAATGATTTTCCCATCGACGAAGTGATCGCTGAACTGGGACTGAAAGTGTTGCCCAGCGTGTACCTCAACACCTATCACGATTATTCCCTCAAGAACCAGGAACTCTTCAGCCAGGGCTACGGCGTCCGCTATGTGAAGGGGTGCTGGGGAGTCGGCTTTGCCTATGAACGAGAAGCAGGCGATAATCGCTTCCTGGTTTCGATCAGTCTTCTCGGTCTGGGCACCATCGGCAGCGGTCAGCCCCTGGGTTCCATGAACACCCTGGGCCGCAGCTGGTAAAGGGCCTGCCTTAGCGAAACCCCTTGCCTTAGCGAGGTGCTGTTTGCGGAGCCTCCGCTTGCCGAGCCATGATTGCGACACGCTTCCCACAAAAGGTCGTGAGGTGGATTTCAAGCTTGACAAGCGCGCGGTGATACCTTATAGATCACTGCTTCGGATGTCATATTTTCTTCGATGGTGGAGAATATTCAATGAAAACAATGAGTGCCAAGTTTGAACCCGATCAGCGCCAATGGGTTCTGGTTGATGCGGAGAATCAGGTGCTGGGGCGGCTTGCCACCCAACTCGCCATGAGACTCCGGGGGAAGCATCTGCCTCATTTCACCCCGCACGTTGATACTGGGGACTTTGTGGTGGTGATCAATGCCGAGAAGATCCAACTGACCGGCAGGAAATGGGATCAGAAGACCTATTATCGGCACACCGGCTATATGGGAGGCTTGAAGGCCACCACCGCCAAGAAGCTCAACCAGGAGAAGCCCGAGCGCCTGATCCGGCTGGCGGTTTGGGGCATGCTGCCCAAGAACCGGCTGGGACGAAAGTTGATCAAGAAGCTGAAAATCTATCGTGGTGCGGAGCATCCCCACGAAGCCCAACAGCCTCAACAGATGTCACTGTAAGAACTACCACAGGAATGGAGTGATCTGAGTGATTGCGGAACAACGGTTTTACGCGACAGGGAAACGGAAAACCGCGGTAGCCAGGGTCTGGCTGCAGCCCGGAGCAGGCCACGTGGTCATCAACAAGCAGCCCATCGATCGTTACGTCGATCGCGAGACGGCCAAGATGGTGATTTTCCAGCCGCTGGTCCTGACCGGCACCTTCGGTAAGATGGATGTGGCCGTCAATGTCCACGGCGGCGGCACATCAGGCCAGGCCGGCGCCATTCGGCACGGCATTACCAAGGCTCTGCTGGAATTCAACCCGGAATTTCGGGAAGTATTGAAGCGAGCAGGGTTCCTGACCCGCGACCCCCGTGTGAAAGAGCGCAAGAAGTACGGACTGCGCAGTGCCAGAGCCCGCTTCCAGTATTCGAAACGTTAAGGCTGATAACGGCAACAGGTCCAAACGGAAGAGCACGAGCGGCCCTAGCCGGCCGTTCAGGAAGACATTCAGGGGTACCAGGCGCGACTTGGTGCCCCTCTGTTTATTAGGTGAGGTGCTCATATGTTGCGGGTAGCCATTGCGGGAGCATCCGGCTATACGGGTTTCGAACTGGTCCGGATCCTGAGCCATCATCCTCAGGTGGAACTGACCACCATTACCTCGCGGCAGCAGGCCGGTCAGCGGTTGGACGACGTCTATCCCGCTTTCAGGGGTCATTGCCGACTTACCTTTGCCCCTACCGACCCCCGGATTTTGGCTGCCGACGCCGATCTCGTCTTCACGGCCCTGCCCCATCAAGCCGCCATGGACATCGTCCCGGAGTTGCTGAACAGGGGGGTCAAGGTCGTCGATCTCAGCGCCGACTATCGTCTCCGGGATGCCGAGGTTTACGGCGCATGGTACCAGGTGCACAAAACCCCGGAACTGCTCGCCGAGGCTGTTTACGGCCTGCCTGAACTCTATCGTGCCAGCATCCGCAAGGCCCGCCTGGTCGCCAACCCCGGCTGTTACCCGACGAGCATCATTCTTGCTGCGGCTCCCCTTCTGCAAAAGGGCCTTATTGAACACCGCACCCTCATCGCCGACTCCAAATCAGGAGTGACGGGGGCCGGACGGGGAGCTTCTCTGGGCGTCCATTTTTGCGAAGTGAGCGATGGCTTCAAGGCCTATAAGGTCGCCGAGCACCGGCATACGCCCGAGATCGAGCAGGAACTGAGCGAACTCGCGGGCGAATCCGTGCGTCTCACCTTTACTCCTCATCTGGTGCCCATGAGCCGGGGCATCCTGAGCACGGTTTACGCCACGGTGCGGGAAGGGGTCTCATCCACGCAGGTCGATGAAGCCTTCGCTGCCTTTTACCAGGAGGCTCCCTTCGTGCGTCTGAGCGGTCGCGCGGAACTGCCCGCCACCCTCCAGGTGCGCGGCAGCAACTACTGCGACCTGGGCTGGCGCCTTGACCAACGCACCGGAAGAGTGATCGTCGTGTCGGTAATCGACAATTTGACCCGGGGAGCTTCCGGCCAGGCGGTCTGCAACATGAACCTCATGACCGGCATGCCGGAGGAACTTGGGGTCGACTATGCGCCATGGCAACCGTAGGCAAGCGCAACTTCAAACTGACCCTGGAATACGATGGGTCGCACTACCATGGCTGGCAACGGCAAGAGGGGGTGCTGACCATCCAGGAGGTTGTCGAGTCCCGATTGGAGATTATGTTCGGGGAACCCATACGGACCCGGGCTTCCGGTCGAACGGATGCAGGGGTCCACGCCAGGGGGCAGGTGATCAATTTCTACGCCCACACCACCTTGCAGGCCGAGGAAATCCAGCGGGGACTCAACAGTCTCCTGCCGCCTGATATCGCGGTGCTGCATGGGGAAGAAGTTGCCCACGCTTTCCACGCCCGCTTCTCTGCAGTCAGCAAAGCATACGAATACCGCATTCTGAATCGCCCTGAACCCTCGGCCCTGGAGCGTCACTTTGTCTGGCACATTCGTAAACCCCTCGCGCGCTCAGCCATGGAGGAATGCCTCCAAGGCATAGTCGGTCGTCATGATTTCTCCGCTTTCATGGGCGCCGGCTCTTCGGTAACGTCGACGGAACGCGAGATCTATCAGGCCGTGCTCCGAGTGCCGGATGAGGACCATCTGATCTTCCGCTTCGAGGCGAACGGCTTCCTGAGGCACATGGTGCGGAATCTTGTCGGCACCCTGGTAGACGTCGGCAAAGGCCGGCTCAAGCCGGCGGCCTTCCAGGCCGTGCTCGCCGGCAGAGACCGCCGGCAGGCGGGAATGACCGCGCCCGCCCGAGGGCTGTATCTCGTTTCCGTCCGGCATGAAGAATCTCTCGGACCGTGATCAAAGAAAAGGAATCAGCCATGAAACTGGCCCAACGGGTATCATGCATCAAACCATCGGCCACCTTGTCCATCAATGCCAAAGCCAATGCCTTGAAAAAGCAGGGAGTGCACATCGTCAACTTTGGCGTGGGGGAACCGGATTTCGATACCCCTCAGCATATTCGGGAAGCCGCGGTTCAGGCCATGCGTGACGGCCACACCCGCTACACCGCGGTAAGCGGCATTGACGAACTCAAAGACGCCGTGCTGAAGATGTTGGACGCAGATTATGGCCTTTCCTACCGCCGGGAAAATGTTCTCGTCTCCTGCGGAGCGAAACATGCTCTCTACAACCTTTTCCAGGCCATCCTGGACCCGGGGGACGAGGTCATCATTCCGGCCCCCTATTGGGTTTCCTACCCGGAAATGGTATCCCTGGCCGGTGGCGCCCCGGTCTTTGTCCCATGCCTGCAGCAGGACGGCTTCAGGCTCCAGCCCGACCAGCTCGAGCGGGCGATTACGCCACGCACCCGACTCCTTCTTGTGAACAGCCCCTCCAACCCTACCGGGGTTTATCTTCGGCGCAGCGACTTGGCCGCCCTCGCCGAGGTGCTCCTTCGCCACGAACACGTGAGCATCGCATCAGATGACATTTACAACCGGATCCTCTTCGCCAGCCAGGAATGGGCGAACCTGGCGATGGTGAACCCGGCTTTGCGTGACCGCACCTTTATCATCAACGGGGTGAGCAAGACCTATTGCATGACGGGCTGGCGGATCGGCTACCTCGTCGGCGAGGCCCCGGTGGTGAAGGCGGCGACAGATATTCAGAGCCAATCCACGAGCAACCCCACATCGATGGCCCAATACGCCAGTGTGGCCGCTCTCGAGGGCGATCAACAAGTGGTGGGAGAAATGGTCAAGGTTTTTGCAGAGCGTTGTCGGTATGTGGTGAATCGCCTGGCCCAGTTGCCCGGTGTCACCTGTCCCACGCCGGATGGCGCCTTCTATGTTTTTCCCGATTGCAGCAGCTATTACGGCTCGAAAGGCCCCAAGGGCGTGATCCAGTCCTCGCTGGACCTCACTGCGTATCTCATGGAGGAAGCCCATCTGGCGGTCGTACCCGGCAGCGCCTTCGGGGACGATCACTGCATCCGGCTCTCTTACGCCCTTGGCCAGGATGACCTCAAAGAGGGATTTGACCGGCTGGAAAAAGCGCTCGACGCTTTATCGAGATAAGGCCGACCGCTCAACCGGGCGCTGACGACCGGGGGCACGCAACGCTCGCCCCCGGATGCTCAGTCGGAAGCTTCTTCTTGAAATTTCAAGCTCACCAGAGCGAATTAAAGGAGGAGGACGATTAGCTTATGAGTGCTGACGCATCAAAGATCGATCCCCAGGATTTTAGAGACCTTGACCCCGGCGACCGGCTGCTCATGGGACCGGGGCCGAGCGATGTGCCGGCAAGGGTGCTGCAGGCGATGGCCGCTCCCTGCATCGGACACCTGGACCCCTATTTCCTGGAAACCATGAACGAGACGCAGCAACTGCTGCGCCATCTCTTCCAGACGCAAAACGCCCTGACCATTCCGGTTTCCGCCACCGGCAGCGCCGGCATGGAAGCCTGCTTCGTCAACCTGGTGGAACGTGGCGACGAAGTGGTGGTTGCCGTGAACGGTGTGTTTGGGACCCGCATGTGCGACATCGTCAACCGCATCGGCGGCAAACTGGTCAAAGTCGATGGCGAATGGGGGCGCGCGGTCGACCCGGAGGCGGTGGCCAAAGCGGTGAAGGGATGCGAACCCAAGGTTGTGGCCGTGGTGCACGCCGAGACCTCGACCGGCGCCTGCACACCGCTGGAGGACATCTCGAAGATCGCCCGCGATACCGGGGCACTTTTCCTGGTGGACTGTGTCACCTCGCTCGCCGGGATGGACGTGCCCATGGACCGGATGAATATCGATGCGGCCTACAGCGGGTCCCAGAAGTGCATCTCCTGCCCGCCGGGGCTTTCGCCGGTTACCTTCAGCGCCGCAGCGATCAAGGCCCTGGAGCAGCGCCGGCATCCCGTGGTCAGCTGGTATCTCGATTTCAGCATGATACGCGACTACTGGGGCAACGAGCGCAAGTATCACCACACGGCGCCGGTCAACATGGTCTACGCTCTCCGCGAAGCGCTGCGAATCATCGCCGAGGAGGGGCTCGAGGCGCGCTTTGCGCGGCATCGACTGAACCACCGCGCCCTGGTAGCCGGGGTCGAAGCCATGGGGCTTCTGATGCTCGTGCCCAAGAAGGAGCGGCTCCCGATGCTGAACGCTATCCGCATCCCGGACGGTGTGGACGATTTAAAGGTGCGCAAGGCACTGCTGAATGACTTTGGCATCGAGATCGGCGGCGGTCTGGGCCAGTTCGCCGGCAAGGTCTGGCGCGTCGGGCTGATGGGCCATTCCTGCCGCCGCAAGAATGTCGTCCTGTTCCTGTCCGCGCTGGAAGCCGTGCTGAAAGCCGAGGGCTTTAAGACCCGCCCGGGCGCCATGGAGGCGGCAACGGAGGTTTATGCGCCGCAGGACACCAAGTGATTGCTTCGTGATCTTCGTGTTCCCGCTCCCAGCGCACCGGCGGCAACTTGGCGGGTATTCCCCCCTTTTCTAAAGGGGGTCAGGGGGGATTTGACGTTCCATCCATCCCCCGGAAGTCGCTAATTCAACCGTGTCGAGGATGAGGGAGGTTGGATGGCAGCGACTGTTACTTGGCTATACCAATGACCCCGCAGGCAACGCGCGCACCAGAAGCACCGGTGGGTTGGGTGCTGAAATCGTCCGCTTGGGCATGCACGACTACTCCTCGACCAACAATCGAGACCGGGCCTTCCAAAGACAGTTTTGAAACAACCAGGGTAAGCCTGGCATTGCCCGAGGCATCGGCTTGAAGGTTGCCCAAATCTCCCGCGTGATGCTTCTCGGCAGTCGGCCCGCCGTGGGGCATATCCCCGGGATTGAAATGGCCGCCGGCGGAGTTGGCATCAGGGGAGCTGCAGTCGCCATACTCGTGAATGTGAAACCCGTGCAGGCCGGGAGTCAGACCCTGGATTGACGCTTCGACCTTTACCCCATCGCGCTCCTTGCTGAAGGAGACCAGTCCCTGCACCTTACTCCCCTGGATGGGAGAGAGCACGGCAAGGGCCTTGGTTACCGGCGCGGCCTGGTCCGCACTCCTGGCACATCCGCTCAGCGCGTAAACCACAACTGCAAGAAACACCCAAAAACCGCATGCTGTCATTCTCTTCATGTTGCTCTCCTTCCTGCTCTGATAAGGTGGAAATGGTTGCTCCGAAACCTCCTTCCCAATACCTGACAGCCGCATGTTACTCAGCCAGCTTCCTGCGTCTCAGGATCGTTCCTTGAACCCCGATGACCACCTCTTCCATGGGAATCCTTTTGCCGGCATCCTCCATGCCCTTTCTCACGATGGCCGGTAAAGCCGAGCAGCAGGGAACTTCCATTTCGAGGACGGTAACCGTCTTGATGTCGGCAACCTTAAATATTTCAGCGAATTTCTTCAAGTACTGAGGAACATCATCGAACTTCGGACACCCCAACAGCAGAGTTTTCCCCTGTAAGAATTCCTGATGGAAGTTGCCGTAGGCCACCGGCGTGCAGTCGGCAGCCACGAGGAGGTCGGCGCCTTTCAAAAAGGGTGCATTGGGCGGCACCAAGCGGATTTGCACGGGCCAGTGAGAGAGGGCGGAAGCAGCGGCTCCCTGGGTAACGGGCTGGTTTGCAGCATCACACGCCGTCTTTAGCAACCGGAGCTGAGACGACGGACACTGAAAGGCGGGAACTGCTTCCATGGGCTTTTGGCCCTTCTCCTTTTCCTCCAGATGATGCTCGACCGCTTCCGGGTCGAATTCCTCGGCCTCCCGTTCCCTGACCGTAAGCGCCCCCTGGGGACACTCGCCGAGGCACGCTCCGAGCCCATCACAATACGAATCCTTCACCAGTTTGGCCTTGCCTTCCACAATCTCGATGGCGCCCTCGGCGCAGGCTATCACACACTGCCCGCAGCCGTCGCAACGCTCCTCGTCAATCTCGATGATTTTTCGAACCGCTTTCATCTCTTTCTCCCCACGGCCTGCTTTCAGGCCGCCAAAACTTCTCTGGCCAGCTCTCTCCCTCTGTCAGTGAAAAAGCTGTTCGCTATCAGGTGCTGCAATCTCTCCGGAGCGATAGGTCGTTCCTTCTGGCGTTCTTCCAGGTTGACGATCAGGTCGGCATCATAGAGGCACTTGAAATTGACGGTCTCAGGATCCCGCGGATGATGGTGATGGCCGACAAGGTCACAGACCTCTTCGATCAGGTCGGCGCTTGCCCCCAGTCCTGTCAGGATTTCCCGGGCAATGGGCGGGCCTTCCTGCTCCTGATAGCGGGCGGCGGTGCTGTTGAACTTGCGTTCGGCTTCCTTGATGCCGATATCGTGCAGATAGGCAGCGGCAAGAACCACCGCGGGGTCTCCCCGTTCCGCCCGGACAATGCTTTCGGCGTAGCGCGCCACCTTGGTGGCGTGGGCAATACGCTTGAAGTCGCGCCCGAAGGTGCGTTTCATGGCAAGGGCAACCCGATCCTTCAGGAGCTCATCCCGCTGGGCAATCAATTCGGGCGGCAGATCTCCCAGACACTGCGGGGCATATTTGCAGTACGAGGCGCAGCCGAAGTCCATTTTGGGATTGACGAACAGGTGACCGCAATGCCTGCACTTCCTTTTGGTTTCATCCTTGAAGAATTCAACCGCCTGCCCACACTTGGGGCAGTTGACCTCAAAGATGGCCCCTGCTTCCCAATAACGGCTGTCCTGCCCAGGACATCTCATGGTTTTTCTCCCGCACGTCCTGATCCTAAAGAGACCGAATGAGGCCAGGCACCCCAGGGCGCAACTCTTGTAACCCGTGCATCACGGCTCGCCCAGCCTCATTTCCTCGCCTCAGATACCGCCGCCGCTACCCGAGGATTTCCTTCAGGTCTGCATCCGGCGTGGTGATCGGTTTGATATTGTAATTCTTCACCAGGACATCGAGCACATTCGCTGTTGTAAAGGCCGGAAGCGAGGGGCCGAGTCGAATGTTCTTGATGCCGAGAGCCAGCAGGGTAAGCAGGATCGCCACGGCCTTTTGTTCATACCAGGAAAGGATAAGGGACAGTGGCAGGTCGTTCACACCTACCCCGAAGGCCTTGGCCAGCGCCACGGCGACCTGGATGGCCGAATAGGCGTCATTGCACTGGCCCATGTCCATCAACCGCGGGAGGCCGCCAATGGTGCCGAGATCCTTGTCGAAGAAGCGGAACTTCCCGCAGGCCAGAGTCAGCACCACGCAGTCATCGGGCACCTTTTCCACGAATTCCGTATAGTAGTTGCGGCCCGGTTTGGCGCCGTCACAGCCGGCAACCAGGAAGAAATGGCGGATAGCCTTGTTCTTGACCGCATCGATCACCTTGTCGGCAACCCCCAGGACGGTATTTCTCCCGAACCCGACCATCACCGATTTACCATTGCTGTCCTCGGAAAAACCCGGCAGGGCGAGGGCCTTCTGGATGACCGGGGAGAAATCCCGGTTGGCGATATGAGGCACATCCGGCCACCCGACCAGGCCACAGGTGAAGATGTTGCCGACGTAGGCCGCCTGTGGCCTCTGGATGCAGTTGGTGGTCATGAGAATGGCCCCGGGAAAGGCCGAAAACTCCTTGGCCTGATTTTGCCAGGCAGTCCCGTAGTGGCCGTAGAAGTGTGCGTATTTCTTCAGACCCGGATAGCCGTGAGTGGGCAGCATCTCACCATGGGTATAGATGTTTATGCCCTTGCCTTCGGTCTGCTTGAGGAGCTCTTCGAGATCCTTGAGGTCGTGCCCGGAAACGAGAATGGCCTTGCCTTTCCTGGCCCCCAGAGGCACCTTGGTCGGTACGGGATGCCCATAGGTGCCGGTATTGGCCGCATCGAGCAGTTCCATCGCGCGGAGATTGGTTTCGCCGCATTTGAGCACCAGTGCCAACCAGTCACCCAGTTCGAGATTCTTCTTGAACATGGCCGCCAGCGCTTCATGGATGAAGGCGTAGACCGCTTCATCTTCCTGGCCCAGGATCTGAGCATGGTCCGCGTAGGCTGATATGCCCTTGATGCCAAACAGCAGAGTGTGCTGCAGGGAAAGAATATCCGCATTGACCGTGGGGTCGGCCTTCAGACCCACTGTCTCACCCTGAGCCACCAGTTCCGCCACTGTGGTTCCCGGTTTGAACGTGGCCGCTGCTTCGGTAAAATCCACTTTACCTCCGGCCGCCTTCACTTTCGCTTTGAGCGCCTCTCGCAGCGCCACGGCCCGATTGAGGTAAGGGACAAAGCGCTGGGGGTCGAAATTCACGTTGGTCAGGGTGGAAAACAAGGCCTGAACCGTAAAAACGTTGACCTCTTGGTCCATCACTCCCACTTTTCGGCCCTCGACCGCATACAGGGAAAGCCCCTCGAGGGCATGGACCAACAGATCCTGGAGCGCTGCCACCTCATGCGGCTTACCGCAGACTCCCGCTTTCGTGCACCCTTCACCCTTTGCCGTTTGTTCGCATTGATAGCAAAACATGATCTTTTCTCCCTTCAAGTTAGCGATCCTATTTCCACAACTTCCGTGACCATGACTTCCCAATTTGACAGCACCTTTTTAATCATCCCCATCCAATCGGTCTTTGACCTAAATCAAGAAGCAGAAACTTTTTGAATTTTACGATACCGATTGAGTATTCTAGAAGGGCTGCCCACGAGTCTCATCTCAAGGTAGAGGCGCTTCTCACATGGTTGCTAGAAAAAGGACGACCTCATGGAAATAGTTGACCACATTGCAGAAACTCCACTGTTCAATGGATTACCCCGAGAACAACTGGAAAAGCTGGCCAAAATCGCTGTCGAGAAGAAATACCGGAAGGGGCAGACGCTTTTCGCCGAGGGCAGCAAAGCCACCGGCTTGTTCGTGATTATCTCAGGAAAGGTTAAAGTCTACAAGCTTTCTCTGGAAGGGAAAGAACAAATCCTGCACATTTTTGCCGGAGGGGACTTCTTTGGCGAAGTCCCCATGTTCGCCGGCGGCAACTACCCGGCCCATGCCGAAACCCTGGAGGCCAGTCGGGTATTGTTTTTCCCAAGAGAAGCTTTCGTCGACCTGCTGAAACGCGAAGCCTCCCTGGCCCTGAATATGCTTGGAATCCTGTCCCAGCGGTTGCGCCGCTTCACGCACCTGATCGAAGACCTCTCCCTCAAGGAAGTGCCCGCAAGACTGGCTGCCTATTTGCTATACCTGAGCGACCGCAGCAAGGACTCTGACACCTTTGAACTCGACATTACCAAAGCCCAGCTCGCGAGTTTTCTCGGAACCATTCCCGAAACCCTCTCGCGCATCCTCGCGCGCCTGAATCAACAGCAGTTCATCCAGGTGGAAGGCCGCAAAATCACCCTCCTCGACCGGGAAGCGCTGGAAAATCTGGCCGCCGGGGAAAAGCTGCTTGCATGAGCCAGGCCACCGCCCACCTCAGCGCTTAGCTGGTTTGATCTCCTTACCCACGCTAAAGGCCTGGGCGACTCTGCGGCCAAAAGCATAGTAAGCTTTGTCGGCGCCAGTGCAGTAGATCAGAGGGTCGATTTTCAAAACATCCGGCTCCCCTTGAGACAGGCACTCCTCGGAAACGTGGACCTCTTCGATCTGCCCCACGAGCAGGGCATGACTGCCAAGGTGCAGCGTATGCACCAGTTTGCATTCGAGATTGACCGGACACTCTTCAATCATGGGGGCCGTCTTTAGCACGCCGTAGAACACCCGGAAGCCGCAGGCGGCAACTTTGTCCTCCTTGCCGCCTGAAACAATGCCGCAGTAATCGGTTTCCTTAACGAGGGCGGCGGAAGGCACATTGATCGAAAAGACACCCTTTTCCTTCATCCCTTTCAGCGTGAAACGGTGGTGCTGCAAGGCAACCGTGAGCATGGGCGGAGTGGAGCACGCGATCCCGCTCCAGGCCGCCGTCATGAAATTCGGTTTGCCGTCAACCTCCGCTCCGACCAGGAAAGCGGGCATGGGATAGAGCAGGGTCTGCGGGCCAAGTTGGACTTTCTTCATCTTCACCGACTCCTCTTTTTTTGGGCGATCCTCTGCCAGTTTTGGTTCAATCTTCTCTGGCACCCGGTTCTTGGTTGGGTTGAGCGGAACGAAACCCAACGCAGGCTTCGGGTGGGTTGCGGCGCAAAAACCACGCCTCGGTGCGGCTCACTCCCCTTGCTGCCGAGCGGACCCTTGTTACTGTACACCTGAACTGAGCACAAGATTCAAAAAGGATTCCTTCTTGACACCCCAAGGGCTCCATGTTAGGAGAACGGGTCTGCCTGCAAAGGCATGGTGGGCCGTTAACTCAGTAGGTAGAGTATCTGCCTTTTAAGCAGAGAGTCGCCGGTTCGAATCCAGCACGGCCCACCAACCTTCCCCACTTCAAGCTTCAATTCTCCCCACCCGGCATCCAATACTGCCCACTCAGCACTGCTCTACTCTCCACTCTCTATAAAAGGCTGACGAGCATGCGCGTGCCAACTGCCAGGAGCAACACTGCAAACACCCGTTTGAGCCTGTCAACCGGCAGGCTGTGGGCCAGATAAACACCCAGCGGCGCCGTCACGACGCTGGCACAGGCGATCCCCACCAGAGCGGGAAGATAAACATACCCCAGCGAGTATTCCGGCAAACCCAAAACCTGATAACCATTGACAATGTAGCCCACGGTCCCGGCGATGGCGATAGGGAAACCGATCGCAGCGGAGGTGCCAATCGCTTCATGGACGGCGATATTGCACCACATCATAAAGGGCACCGACAGGGTTCCCCCCCGATCCCGACCAGGCTTGACACGACCCCGATCACATTGCCGACCCCAAACATGCCCGCCTGCCCCGGCACTTCCCGCGACGGCTTGGGCTTCTTGTTGATGAGCATCTGGATCGCGACGTAGTAGAGGAAGATGACGAAAAAACCTTTGAGAAAATCCGTCGACATCCTCGCCGCCACACAGGTGCCAAGAAAGGTGCCGAGCAGGATGCCCGGCACAATGCGGCGAACCACCATCCAGCGTACCGCGCCGCGCCGGTGATGAGCCCAGAAGCTCGAGACCGAAGTGAAGATGATGCTCGCCATGGAAGTGCCCAAAGCGATGTGCATGATGAATTCCTGCGGGATGTCCTGTCGGGTCAAACAGAAAACCAGCATGGGCACGATGATCAAACCGCCGCCAATCCCCAGCAGACCGGCCAGGATTCCGGCCACCGCCCCCACTCCCAGGTAGGTTAACATGATGTAAAGCAAGCGCTACTCCTCGATGCCACGGCAAACGTTTGAAATCAAATCCCCTCTGAAGAGCCATTTCGCTGTCCCTTTTGCAGAATGAAAGTCCCCTGTCAATGTTTTTCTACTGGAAATGTCGATCATTTAAGGCTACCCAAAGGAAGTGCAACCAGGAGAGAGCTCATGGCTTTAAGGAAAGGAGGCAGACAATGAAACAGATGGTAATTGCCGTGGCATTGTGGGCAGGGTTGGCGATGCTCGTCGGGCAACTGGAGGGGCGCGCAAGATGGGGAACCGATCTGACGGATCATGGCGCATCGCCGGAGCGGGCGGTCTCCCTGGGGAGCCTGGCGCATGCTCAGGAAACCGCTAAGGCGCACACCTATGCAGAAGTGGACGCTGTTTTTGCCAAATATCACTGCACCGTTTGTCATGGTGGCGCCGACCCGCGGGCCGGGTTGAACCTGGAAAGTTACGCCAGGCTCCTCAAGGGTGGCAAGAGCGGCCAGGTGGTGATTCCCGGTGATCCAGGAAAGAGTGAACTGGTCAGGCGGTTGAAGGGCTTGAGCGAACCGCGCATGCCTTACACGGGGCCACCCTGGCTGACTGACGAGGAAACGAGAACCATCGAGGGGTGGATTGCCGCCGGGGCGACCGTAGGCAGGTAGCATGTCCCTCGCTTGACCGGCTTCGTTCTTTGCCGCTGTTTGGCAAATTGAGCGGGCAAGACCGGCTTGTGGGTCAGGGCAAATCAGAAAATGCAATTATCCCATCAGGGGGGAGACGGACTTTCTCTACGTTCACTTTCCAGTTTCCGGGGTGGATACACGGGCGTTTGGTCCTCCGCTGGTCGCCTTTATCGTTTCCTGCACCACTTCCTGTGTTCCGGCCTTGCGATGCCTGGCCACTTTTTGCTTTTCATGGGGAGGAGGCTTGTGCTATAGACCTTCTTGAGGCCTTGACAATGGTCGACGCTTCGTTTACATAGTCATTCACTTTTTGTCCCCATCGTCTAGCCCGGTCCAGGACACCGGCCTTTCACGCCGGCAACACCGGTTCAAATCCGGTTGGGGACGCCAAATGTTATCAAAGGGTTGGCTTACGGGAAGCCAACCCTTTTGTTTTTCAGCGGTAGAACTATTAGTCCATCGTATGCACTCAAAGCAACTAACCGTCCATATTCAGGCTCTCAAGCAGGTGGTTGGCGCGTTCGACTTTAGTGAGTTTGCGGCATCGCGCGGCCTTCATCGCTTCAATCGTTTCGGCATTGGGAATGAGCAATTCAAAAGGCAGCGCCTTTTCGGTCGCAATGCGCACCATCATGATGCGGAAAGCTTCCGAGACCGTAAGCCCCATGGAGGCAAGCACAGCTTCGGCTTCGGTTTTGATGCGCCCGTCGATTCGAGTGCGTACAACAGAGTTGGTGGTCGTCATAAGATTTCCTCCAGGTAAGCTACAAGGAATTGAACATTCGATATCTTTCCTCCCTTGTGGGTTGAGACACAGCCATTTGTCAGGCTGCCTTTAAGGCTTCCCTCACGCGCTAAGGGAGATCAAAGACGATTTTCAAAGCCTTGTCGATCTCGTGCATCTCTTGAGGGTCCAGCTTTCCTCGAACTTTCACCAACCTGAAACGGTGGTCGACGGGACGAGTTTGGAGACAATCGACGATGGATACCTTCGACAGTCCGTTGGCCGGGGAAGGAGAGATTTGGACGTTCGTTCTGATCCTCGCCTTCGTGACACTCCATGAGGTTATGGGAACAACCTGAATAACCGGAACTCGTTCGTTATAGACGTCGTTGGTCACAATCACGCACGGACGAGTCTTTCCAGTTTCCGATCCCTGGGTGGGATCGAGATTTATGTCGATCACCATACCGCGCCTCAGCTTTGTCATTCAGGCCACCCGGACATGGCAGCATGGGTCAAGTCCTGGAGTTCGGCATCGCCCCGGTACAGCTCGGCATAAAGCTCAGCCGATTCTTTGAGGTTTTCCAGCTCCAACTCTCTCATCAAGCGAGTCAAAGCCGCACGCACCATTGAGCTCTTGTCCCTGAATCCATATTTTGCGTAGTCTTTCAGGAACCCGATTTGCGTCGTTTCTATACTGAATTTAACTTGTGGCATCGCAGCCCCCTTTTTGGACCCCAATAAAGGCCCCGATTTTAGGGTCTAAGCATATACCCATTGGAGACTGTGAGTCAATTATGGGACACACACTTATCCAAAGTCGTATCGGGAAAAAACACTGTTTTCGCAACTGGAGGGTCTGCCCCATGGATATCCCTGCATGGGAGTGTCTCCGAATCCTAAACGATTGCCCTCCTCTTCGGCGCCGGTGAAAGAGCATGACCCTTATTTGGTAGCAAACTGGGAGCTCTTGCATCTGGAGCAACGATGAAGCCATTTTTCTGGTGGGACTTTTGGCTGTGCTCATGGCAATTCAAGCACGCTGAATCGGGTCGGGTCAGGTTGAATCGGGGGTGGAAACGCCTCCTGCTCGGCCTTTCACGCCGGCAACACCGGTTCAAATCCGGTTGGGGACGCCAAAGAATATTAGGAGGTTAGCTGAAGGCAGCTAGTTGGAATCATGTCAGAAACGGTCGACCCCGAGTGGGACACTTCACCAGTGAATCGAAATTCTCATGGCTTGAGATTGACATACTTGAAATGAACAAAGTAAAATTGTAAAAAGTTTGGAAAATCCGATTTTTGAAAGGTAGAGGCATGCTTATCAAGCTCAGTTCGAAGAATCAAATCACTGTGCCGCGCAGGCTTCTTGCCAGGTTACCCAACACGAAGTACTTCGAGGTGGAATTGGAGAACGGTGCGTTGGTTCTGAAACCCGTTGAACTGGTAGAAACGAGACTCGAACAGATCCAACGGAAGATGACCGATCTCGGGCTTGGGGAAGATTGTGTGGCGGAAGCGATACAGTGGGCACGATCAAGATAATTAAGGTTGTAATCGATACCAACGTCCTTGTCTCTGCTCTGCTGTTTGGAGGTACACCCGCGCGTCTTAGACCTCTTTGGAAGGAGAAACTCGTCCGGCCCTTCATTTCTCAGGGTATCATCGATGAATACCTCAGAGTCCTTGCATACCCGAAATTTCAATTGTCTCAGAGTGAAATCGAGTACCTTCTCCATCAAGAAATCCTGCCCTGGTTTGAATCCATCACGGCTTCTCAAGGGGAATCTTTTGTCCACGAAGATCCGTCAGACGACAAGTTCATCTGGTGCGCCGAAGCTGGAAAAGTCGACTGGATCGTATCTGGCGATGATCATCTCTTGAAACTTGAATACTCCAGGATTCCTATCGTGACTCCGTCAGGATTTCTTGACATCTTTGGTAGGCGTTCCTGAAATCCATCCTTCTCGTCCATTTGCAGGAACCTATCCTACGGTTCGGGTTTCTTTTTTCTCTTGACCCACTCAACCCGGAGGAGAGCCATCATTCGATAGTCCACGGGCGATCAAAACCAATAAGCGAAAGTCCGGGCGCTCCGAGAAAGGGTTTTGCAAAGGATTTACATCTCCTTTCAGCTCTAGTTCACCTGAGCAGTATGCCGTCGGGCAGCAGTTTGGCCGGCTTCCCAAGGGGTAGCTCGAACATCCCAGGTCCCTCCTTGGGCTGCCAGACCTTGTTCAGCAGCTCTCGCTCACCCTTGTTGCGCAGGAGGTCCTTTGGCGATGGGTTGGCTTGCGGAATGTCGCCGAGATCGATCTCCTGGGTCCCGTTTAGAGCATAATGAGCAGCATACAGGGGTTCGACCCAGGATAGAAGAATGGTTATGAAGAAGGACATAGCCAAAAGAATGTCAGATATGACTGGATACCGTGCAATAGAAAATCACTTCCGCTCACTCGCCGTGGGGATTACTATTGTCTCATACGGGATGTGCGCCAGCTTTGCCAACTGACGATTGGTATAGAAGGGGATGGAATCTTCCCACTTGGTGTTCATGAGATAAATGATCTTGTTGGCAATGAACGCATTGCTCACGGCCGTGGGATGGATCTGGTCGGCAAAGAGGCTGTCATAATTCCCATAACCGGGTGGTGGTATGAGCTGGTATCCGAAGTATACGGGTGGATCGGCAATGAACTGCCGCATTATCTTGTAGAGATCAAGCACAACAACGGACGAATAGCTGCTCAGGCTGCGTATGTATCGATTGGCACGCTGGATATGGGCACGAACGTTTGCGGCTCCGACCTCTGAGAGCTCCGACCACTGGCTCGGTGTCAGGGTCACATCGGGGATCGTCCAGAGGACGAATCTGGCATAGGGATGTGATGCCTTGAGCACACGCCAGCTTCGGTGGATGTTTGAAATAATGTTGCTCACAACTCCGTCGACCGAACTCCTCGCACCCGGAGGGTAAGCTGCAAGCTGATCGATGTTGTTCAGTATGTCGTTCCCGCCTATTTCGATGCTGAAGAGCGTGGCTTTGTCTTGAAGCTGAAATAGCCTTGCAGTTTCATACGCAGCTACCTGAACTTCGAGTTCATCCGATTCGGAACCGGCAACGGCGTATTTCCAGAGTTGGGTCCCCGATCTGGAGGCTTTGTAGAAAACGGCATGCATGGGATCTCTTCCGTACATATCCTGGGGACTGCCGGAGTAGAACCTGAGGAGATCGTTGTCGGTGAGACTGTCGCCGAATGTGACGACGTCCCTGAGATTAACCGCTCCAGATGCCAAGGCGCCCAAAGTAGTAGACAAAAACAGATAATTAGAAAAGAAATTCTCCGCATGGCGATTCTCCTTTCATCTTTTCGGCCAATATGGAACGACCCACTTCGTCCGTAAACTGCTTGACCTGCAACCTGGAAAGCGGCGACAGTCGCCGCTCCCGTTTCGCAGACTTTTCCGGATCATACAGATGCATTGCACATTCAAGGAGGCCACCAGACAAGAAGCAACCAACTGGTTCATAACCAAAGGGTGATCACCTCCTTGGTCATCATTCCTCTGGCGGAACAATACAAACGGCAGCCGCTGGATCAATGCCGTTTCCTTAAGAAGAATCCCCGCCCCGGATCAGGGCGCTTAACCGGCCCGCGTACACCAGTAGTATCCTGCGCCACTGCCGAGGATCACAACCAGTAAGGCTATAATCAGGATGGTTCCCATATCGTCACCATCTCTCTAGGTTGGTATTAGTTGAGTTAAGCTTTATTGAGGCAATTTTTATGCCAGACGGGCTGAGGAATATCGCCACTCCTTTTTTCCGAATATATATAAATAGGTGCGACAGGACGTGTCCCGTCAAAACTTGTAGACTTGAGTAGAAAAAGCGTTGCATGCAACAGGAGTGTTGCGTTTCATCGATGCCGCATGTTGCATTTTATCAGCAGAGGGCAGGGCTTGAAATCCAGGCAGATAAAGTGGCTCGAAAAAGCTCATGGGCTGGCATCACGGCGGCTTCAGCATGCTTGCCGGAAAGCGCATCGGCCGAGATGACCGGCAAGAGCAGCAAAGCCTGGCAGCTGCGCACACTGGCTGATCTTTGCTGGAGGGAATCCATGCCCTAGCATACTCACTGGACCCCGGCCAAAAACCTGCCGGAGTGACGTTCTCGTTATGTCGTATATCTAAGCAATTAAGCACTAGATGATCACCGGCAATTCTCCGGTTTCAAGATGATGGTATGCCTCGAGGATGCGGTTGCGAGCCTGATCGAAACGACTGCTTATCGCAACTCCTGTTCGAACCAAAACATGTCGGGCCCCGATTCGAGCCAAAATACCTCGCACGGCATCATGCTCACAGTGCCACTGAACATGCGACCCGACAAACGATCGGACACGGGATGCGAAAGCCGGAGCTCGGAGATTCCCGGCCTTGTATTGATGACGAACAGGCTGCCGTCCGTGCGCGGCACAGCCTGAACGCCGACCGGCGCGGGGACGGCAAGAAGGTCACTATCACTGGGAACCATCTGGCGAAAGAGGAGCAACAGTGAGTCATCTTGTGGCCAGAAGGCGAGTTTGATTGTGGCTCCCTTCCCCAGATATCTGCGGGTGGCCGCCGGCCGCCCGTCCAGAATTGGATCATCGCTCTTGAAATGCCCAATGACCTCGGCTTCCGGGCCTATATCCAAGTATTCGACGAGACCGTCAATTCCCACCAGCGATGAGGTTCCCATCCAGGAGACGTTTGACGCCCACATCCTGCGGGCAGTGCGCACGATGACTCCGGTGACCTCTGCCAGGTTGGCTCCGAAACCGTCATGGCGGAACAGCCCATCCCACGATTGATAGGCGGTGAGCGGGGTCACGACCAGGTTGCCGCCACCTTCGACAAAGCTCCGGAGAGCAGCCGTTACCATCGGAGATTCCAGCGCTGGGGCAGCTGGGATGATGACGAGAGAGTACCTGCCGAGAGCACCGGGCTGCGAGGCAGACTCGAAACTCAGGGCATCAGCGCCAACCCCGAGCCGGTGGAGAGCATCGAATGTCTGCGGGAGAATTTCGCGGCTGGAGGGCACGTGCGGGTATGCGCTGAGCGTGGCTCGCTGGTCGAAGTCGGTGATCACGGCGGCCGTGGCTTTCACCGGATGTGTCAGAAGCTCGTTACCGTAACGTTCGAAGAATGCTCCAATTTCGACCACCCAGGCGAAGTCCGGTTCGGGCTCATCGGTCCAGTCGAGCACGCCGCCCCAGTGGGGCCAGTGACCGCCGTGCCAGCGATTGCCGGACCAGTACATCAAACCAAAGGCCCCATAGGCGGCGGGCTGCAGCATCCACATACGGAATTGATCCCTGTTGGGGGAAGGATCCGTCTGCAGGGTGTCGCCCATGACGCCCACACGCGTCTCGGTCGCCAGGAAGCTTCCGAGACCGTGCGCGGAACGGTGCATGTCGAGGTGCCAACTCAAGGTGCGCCAGAAATCCGGGTTCCTCGCAGAAGGCTGATAAAAGTTGAGGCTCGCGACATCCAGCAAATTCTTGGCGCGCGGGTCATCGGCAAGAGCGTTCCAAACGGTATTCCAGTCCGTGGTGAGCCACTGCGTCACACCGGCTTCGCGTAACGCCTTTTTCTGCTCCTCAAGAAAGCCGAGGATCGCGTCGCGGCGAAAATGCAGGCTGGCCAGCGTCAGCGCGGGCAGAGGGACCGCTTGGCTTTCTATGACGGCCCGGGGTTGAGGAACGTCATCGAGCGAATCGACTTCCATGCCCCAACTCACCAGCTTCAGCCGCCGATTGAACTCCTGCGGGCCGCCGTAAATATCCTTCAGCCAGCGGTGCCACGCACGCTCGCACGAGTCGCAGTAACAGATTTGGTCTACGATGGGTTCGATTTCGTTATCGAGCTGCCAGCCGATCACCGCCGGATGATTTTTGAAAGCAGCACCGAAGGCTAGGAGGTAGTGCCGGATCCGCTCGCGAAAGAGCTCGCTGTTGATGCAGGCGGCCTTGCGGCCCATCGGATGAACTTTTTCACCAGACCGCAATTGGACGAGGGTTTCCGGGTGCTTGGCAGTGAGCCATTGCGGGGCGATGTATGTTCCCGTGCCCAGAATGGCCTTCATTCCATGGCGCTGGACGTCGTCGAGATAGTCCTTCAGCCAGCCGAACTTGTACTCGCCAGGAGCGGTCTCCAGGTTCCCCCAAGAAGACTCACTCACCCGGACGACTTTGAAGTGGGCCTTCTGGAAGTGGTCCAGCGTACGATTCCACTCGGCGCGCGTCTGCAGTTCCGGGTAAGTACTCGCGCCCAACAGGAACTGCCCAGGAACGACGTTGCCAGTGTCCGCACCCGCGGAAATTGAAATCAGAATGAAGCAGACGATCAAAAAGGATTTCATGCCATCCACCTTGTCAACACATTGGGCCGATGTTCATCGGCAGTCTGTCACTGTCCACACGATGGCTCAGAGGTGTTCGAGCGGCTTATCGAGTTGGACGTGGTGCGTGAGGGACACGATGAGGCCGCCGTTGTACCCGACGGTCGCGACCCAGTTGAGCAGTTCCGCCCTGGCCTCTTCGGGGCCGAGTCTAGCCATCCGTTTTGCCGCGGTCAGGACATAGCGGTACGGAATTTCGAGCATTTGGTCCGCCAAGTCCGGGGCTTCCAAGAAATGCATCAGCATTCGCTCAAAGCCCGCAGCACCCAGGCGGTTTCGAAAATCGTGGTGACCGTCACCCCTACAGTCCAATAGTCATCTCTTTAGCCGGCGATTACAGGGTCCGACTCGTGCCATCGTTCGACGCAAGTCGGGGTCCGGCGGACTGTAGCTGTCGAGAGCACGGGCATCGCTGGCCCTTTTTTGATGCGGCTCTCCGCGGATTGGTGGACGACACGCCCGAGTTCCACCAGCTCTCATAGGCTGGCGAAAGCTTCCAATGCCGGCTTGAAGGTCGGATCGAGGGCCAGGGCTTTGTTCATGTAGTACTTGGCCTTGGTGTTGTTCTGAGTAACATGATGAAGGATCCCGAGATTATAATACACGACAGGGCTGTCGGGACACAGCTTCAGCGCCCGCAGATAGCACGATTCGGATTCCCTGTAATTTCCTTTTTCTCGAAAATAGATTCCAATCCGGTTAAAAGAATCAATATTATTGCTTTTATTGATAACAGAATAGTACAGTTCTTCTACATTATCAGTATGATCATGTTTTGCATATAGATTTGCAATCTGATCAATAATTTGTCCACTTTCCCCTTCATATCCGTTTAGAAGTTTACTGAAAATACGTTTGCTGTTGTCCATATCATCTAATTCTAGATATGCTTCACCTAATTTCATCATTCGTGCTTCGCTTGGGCATCCAAGCATGTCAGCATGTTCCATATATTGAATAGCATCATCCATCTCCCCTAGTTCGAATAAGATATTGGCGCACTCATCATATGCTGGAACATATAATTTGCAGGAATCAATGGCTTGCTTAAACAACTCTAGTGCCTCAGCCCGCTGCCCCAGTTTATATTTGAGCTTCCCTTTAGTGTGAATCCATTTCGCCAGCTTCAATTGGACGAGCTCTTCGATGAAGTCCAGGATACTCAGGGCTTCGTTGATCTTGTCTTCACCGGAGATCGCTTTCAATTGTCTGTACAATGTTGCTTCCGCGCTGTTGACCATCGACACCAGGTCCCTCACACGATTGACGAGTGTGTCAACGGAGAAGGGTTTAATCAATACATCATCGACATCCAGTTCAATGGCCTTGGCAAGGACGTGTTCGGTTGAATCCTCCACCGTCAGCATAAATGGAAGACCGCCAAATCTTTCATCACCCCGGCATTGTTTCAGCAGATCAAAGCCTGTGAAGCCATCTGTCAGGAAGACTGCGCAAATCACAAGATCAAAACTGTTCTCTTCGATCATGGACCATGCTGAAGCAGCTGAGTCTGTTGCCTCAATTCGATATCCCTCAATCTGAGACAGTGCCTGCCGGATGATCACCCGCAGTGCTTTGTGACGTTCAACAACCAGAATCTTCATGTTTCATTCTCCGGGACAACAGGTTCTGCCTTTGCTTCACTCCAGGGGCACTTCCACTCCCTCTCGGAAACACGAGGGTCACCTGAAGGGCATACTTTCCCTCATGGCGGGAGATGCTCTGATCGCAGGGAGCCGCTCCTGTAATGGACCTTGAAGCATTCGTCATTTCCCGGGGGCAACCCTCCCGCCCTAACCGCTATACATGTTTGTCGGCAATCCGGGGTCTGAACTTGAACTTTTATCTTTCTCTCATGATTATGGCGAACGACACTCCCTCCCCCTTCTCCAGAAGCTGGACCAGCTGAATCCTTGACATCCGTTCGGCCCTTTGATTAAAGTGCCGAACGCGCACCCCCCACGACGCAACCGGCAATCAGTCAGAGTATCGTAATTCGCTCCGCCTGGAGGGTGCTGCCGGCATTTTACCGATCCGCCTTTGAGGGAGGCTCCCGCTGGTTTGTGTAACCGAGATGGCGGAGCTGTGCGCACCGATGGGAAAAGTCTTTCAGAAAAAGCAGACGCATCCAAATATACGATTAGGAAGTGAGGCAACCTCATGTTCAGCGACAAGACCCTGCTCATCACCGGCGGCACCGGCACCTTTGGCAACGCCTTATTGAAGCTGCTCTTGAGCACTTCCATCGGCGAAATCCGCATCTTCTCGCGCGACGAGAAGAAGCAGGATGATATGCGCAAGCTTTACAGTCACCCTAAACTGCGCTTCTACATTGGTGATGTGCGCAATAAAGGCAGTCTCGCCGATGCCATGCGAGGCACCGATTTTGTCTTCCACGCCGCTGCGCTGAAACAGGTGCCTTCCTGCGAATTCTTCCCCGTAGAAGCGCTCCACACCAATGCTCTTGGTGCCGAAAACATGCTGGACGCAGCCATCGGCGCAGGCGTGAAGCGGGTGATTGTGCTCAGCACGGATAAAGCCGTCTACCCCATCAATGCCATGGGAATTTCCAAAGCCATGATGGAAAAGATCGCGGTAGCCAAGTCACGCATTGCGAGTCCCTGCCCTGTCATCAACTGCACCCGCTATGGCAATGTCATGGGCAGCCGAGGCTCGGTCATCCCTCTTTTCGTCAAGCAAATCCAGGAAGGGAAGCCTTTGACCCTGACCGATCCCCATATGACGCGCTTCATGATGACCATCGAAGGCGCCGTGGACCTGGTGCTCTACGCATTTACGCATGGCGAGCCCGGTGATATTTTCGTGCAAAAGGCCCCCGCTGCCACCGTAGAGACCCTTGCTCTCGCCCTCAAAAAACTGCTCCACGCCGCCAACCCGATCCGGATTATCGGCACCCGACACGGCGAGAAGCTTTACGAAACCTTGTTGACGCGCGAAGAGCTGAGCGCGGCCGAAGATCTCGGGGGCTATTATCGGGTGCCTGCCGACAATCGCGATTTGAACTACGCGGCCTACTTCAGTGAGGGGCGATGTGAAGTGGCCTTGAAAGAAGATTATAATTCGCACAACACGCACCGACTGGAGATCGAAGACATGAGCCAACTGCTGCTGAAGGTAGACTGCGTGCAGCAGGCGCTGCGGGATGAAAAGGTGGAAGGATGAAGCCCACAGCCGAGCGGGGCAGAACATGAGCGATGTCCTGGTGACCGGGGCCCGCGGGTTCGTGGGACGCAATCTGTGTGCCGCATTGCGCCGCATGGAGACCGTGCAGCTCATGGAAATCGATCAGGATTCGAGTCGGGAAGACCTGGAGTCCGCCCTCAGTCGTGCCGAAGTGGTCTTCCACCTGGCCGGCGTGAACCGCCCTCAGCAAGAGCAGGAATTCTTCACCGGCAATACCGGCCTCACCGAGGAGTTGTGCGACATTCTCAATGGATGCGGACGCGCGCCGAAGATCGTTTTCTCCTCAAGCATTCAGGTGGACCAGGATAACCCTTACGGAACGAGCAAACGTCTGGCCGAGGAGACGCTCCGGCGCTTTGCCGAAAAGACCGGCGCCGAATGTGTGGTGTACCGGCTCAAGAACCTTTTCGGGAAATGGTGTCGGCCCAACTACAATTCGGTGACGGCGACCTTTTGCCACAACCTTGCCCATGGGCTGCCCATTCACATTTCCGACCGGGCACGAGAGCTCGAGCTGACCTATATCGACGACGCGGTAGCGGCCTTCCTGACCGAACTTGATCCGGGAAAGCCGGGCTTTCGTTTTGCCCCGTCGCTGCCGTGCAGGCGGGTAACGCTGGGAGAGTTGGCGGAAAAGATCCGGGCGTTTCGAGACTCTCGAACGTCCCTGCAATTGCCGGATTTCCGCGACCGCTTCGACCGGTCCCTGTACGCAACCTATCTGAGCTACCTGGCCGGCGAGGAGTTCGGCTATGGCCTGGAAGTAAGATCTGACCAGCGGGGCAGCCTGGCGGAGTTCCTGAAATCTCCTGCCATGGGACAGATATTTGTCAGTCGCACACGGCCGGGTGTCACCCGGGGCAACCATTACCACCATACCAAAACGGAGAAGTTCCTGGTCCTCCAGGGCGACGCCATGATCCGCTTCCGACACATCGAGAGCGACCAGGTCATTGAGCACCGGCTGCGCGGTGAGGACTTCCGCGTAATGGATATTCCCCCCGGTTACACCCATTCCCTCGAAAATATCGGCCAGGATGACCTGGTGACGCTCTTCTGGGCCAGTGAGGTCTTCGATCCCGAGCATCCGGACACCTATTTCGATCCCGTGGAGGAAGGAAAGTGACATGACCGTTTGCTGTCTCTGGAAGCAACCCGTATGAAAGTAATGACCGTAGTGGGCACCCGGCCGGAGATCATCCGGTTATCCTGTGTGATGACTGCGCTTGACGGGGCTATGACGCAGATCATTGTGCACACCGGACAGAATTACGACTATGAGCTCAATCAGATCTTTTTCGAAGATTTGGAACTTCGCAAACCCGACAACTTTCTCGAAGCTGCAGGCACGTCCGCCTGCGAAACCGTCGGGCAGATCATTGATCGCGTAGACCGGGTGCTGGTGCAGGAACAGCCCGACGCCCTGCTGGTACTCGGCGACACCAACAGCTGCCTTGCGGCGTATCCGGCCAAACGGCGCAAAATCCCGGTGTTCCACATGGAAGCCGGCAACCGGTGCTTCGATCAGCGCGTGCCCGAAGAGATCAATCGCCGCATTGTCGACCATATCAGCGACATCAATATGCCCTACAGCGACATCTCGCGCCAGTACCTGCTGGCCGAGGGGTTCCCGCCCGATCGCGTGATCAAGACCGGCAGTCCCATGTACGAGGTCCTGCACCGCTACCTGCCGAAAATAAGGGGGGCGGACGTCTTGAGCAGGTTCGGGCTCGTTGATCTGGAATACTTCCTTTTCAGTGCTCATCGGGAAGAAAACATCGACGACCCACGCCAGTTCAACAAACTTGTCCAGGTTTTGAACGGTCTGGCTGAGCGCTACGGCCTCCGGGTGATCGTCTCCACCCACCCCCGTACTCGGAATAAGATTGAAGAAACGGCTGTCAACCTGCGCCCGGAAATCGAGCTCCTCAGGCCTTTATGCTTTAGCGATTATGTGTCTCTGCAACTTCATGCGCGCGCCACCCTGTCCGATAGCGGCACCATTACCGAGGAGTCTTCGATCTTGAATTTTCCCGCCCTCAGTCTCCGCAACGCCCACGAACGGCCTGAGGGGATGGAAGAGGGCGCGGTCATGATGACCGGCATGGAGTTTGACCGAATCCTCGAAGGGTTGGCCGTCCTGGCGCATCAGGGACGGGATGCCGAGAGAACCCTCCAGATTGTTCGGGACTACGTGGCACCAAGAGTCTCCGAGAAGGTGGTGCGCATCATCTTGAGCTACACCGATTACGTCAATCGCTTCGTCTGGCATAAAGGATGAGGATTCTCTTCCTGACCCAGTGGTTTCAGCCCGAGCCTTCCATAAAGGGGCTCCCCTTTGCCAAAGCACTTCGAGACCGGGGCCATCAAGTCGAAGTACTTACGGGCTTTCCCAACTATCCAGGAGGAAAGGTATATCCCGGCTACCGGGTTCGCCTTTGGCAAAGCGAAATCATGGAGGGCATTCGGGTTCATCGCGTCGCTCTCTATCCGAGCCACGACAAGTCGGCTCTGAGGCGTATGGGCAATTACCTGAGCTTTGCCTTGACGTCCGCGACTATCGGTCCGTTTCTGGTAAGAAGACCAGATGTGGTCTATGTCTATAACCTCGTCACCCTTGGTTTGACGTCGCGTCTTTTGCAGCTGATCTACGGGTGCCCGGTAGTGTACGACATTCAGGATCTTTGGCCGGATTCGGTCAGCGGTTCCGGCATGCTGGATCATCACTCTTCCTTACAGATTCTGAATCGTTGCTGTCAGCTGGTCTATCGCTCTGCCTCTCACCTGGTGACCCTCTCGCCGGGAATGAAGGCTGAACTGGTGCGCCGAGGTATCCCCGAAGGGCGGGTTTCCGTGGTCTACAACTGGTGTGATGAAGCTCAGCTGCACCCCCTCCCAGGAAATGCAGAACTGGCGGTAAAACTGGGCCTGGCAGGAAGTTTTGTCGTGATGTTTGCCGGCACCATGGGGGTAATGCAAGGTTTGGACTCGGTTTTGAAGGCTGCGGAACTCCTTTTGGGGAAACACCCGGCGATTACATTTGTGCTCGTAGGCGGCGGTGTCGAGCGAGACCGGTTGAGGCACAAGGCGACGGAGCATCATCTCACTAATGTCATGTTCCTGGAACGGCAGCCCCCCGAGGCCATGGGAGCGATCCTCGCTCTGGCTGATGTGCTGCTGGTGCACCTGAAGGATACCCCCCTCTTCCGGATGACCCTCCCGTCTAAACTCCAGGCCTGCATGGCGGCGGGAAAACCCATTCTTTTGGGAATGCGCGGCGATGCGGCAAAGATCATCGAGACTTCCGGCGCCGGCGAGGTGGTGGAACCGGAAAACCCCAGCGCCATCGCCCAAACAGTGCTCAAACTCGCCTCACTTTCGGAGGCAGAGAAGAAGCGCATGGGTTTGAAGGGACGGGCGTACTATCAGCAAGTTATGTCAATGCGGTCGGGGGTTCTGGCTTTTGAGGAGATCTTCACCCGACTGGCGGAATCAAAGATTCACCGCAGAGGGCGCTGAGGTCGCAGAAACAACAAGGACTTTGAGAAACATTTGGTGACATTTCAAGTAGTTCGCTGGTACTCAAGCTCGTGCTTTCGCTGGTTTAGCTGGTTCCCAAGCTGGAGCTTGGGAACCAGCGAAAGCGCAGATTGTGGCCGCCCGAAGTATATAAAAGCAATTCGCCCTGCGGCCGCGAGTTCCGGATTGAGAAAAAGAATCTTCGATCTCTTGCTTGCCCTTCCCGCCTGGCTGATCTGTGCACCCGCCATGGCGGCGATAGCCCTGCTCACCCGCATTTCCCAAGGCAGAGACATCTTCTTCCGCCAGGCCAGGCCGGGCCTGCGGGGAAAGCCCTTTAACATGCTCAAGTTCCGCACCATGAGCAACCGTCTGGGCGACGGCGGCCGTCTCCTTCCGGATGAGCATAGAATTACGCCATTGGGACAGTTCTTGCGATCCACCTCCCTGGACGAACTGCCCGAATTGTTCAATGTTCTGAAAGGAGAGATGAGCCTGGTGGGCCCTCGACCGCTGCTCATGCGGTATCTGGAACGTTATACGCCGGAACAGATGCGGCGTCATGAGGTGAAACCGGGCATCACCGGGTGGGCCCAGGTGAACGGGAGGAATGCCATCACCTGGGAGGAGAAATTCAAGCTGGATGTGTGGTATGTCGACCATCAGTCTTTGGGGCTCGATCTAAAGATTATCGCCCTGACGCTGCTAAAGATCCTGAAACGCGAGGGGATCAGTGCCGCAGGACATGTCACCATGTCTGAATTCATGGGTGTGGAGCAGGACAGCAGGTCAAGCTGTTGAGTCCCAAATCATCATTGACCTTTATATTACAGCCCATCACAAATCAGTGTCCAATCTTGGTTCGTCATACCGGCATGTTCCCCGCCTAAAGCCTACGGGGACAAGCTTTGGCCGGTATCCAGGCTGTTTTTCTGGAATCCGGCCAGAAGATTGCCGGAATGACGCTTTGAGACAATGGTCACTTTATTCTGTGGCGCAGTAATATAGTGCAGACGGATTCAGGAGACCGGCCGATGAAACCAATCATCATTGTTGGGGCGGGTGGATATGCTCAAGAGGTGGTTTGGGTGATTGATGATATCAACAAGAATCACCCCACTTGGGAATGCATCGGCTTCCTGGACCCGGCCCAACCCTATCGAAAGGGAAAGACTTTGTATGATTTGCCCATTTTGGGCGGTTTTGAAGATGTAAAGCACTTATCCGGAAGTTTGTGTTTTGCCTGTGGCATTGGTGACCCTCGAGCCAGAAAAAGAGAATGCACGCGGGCCGAAGAAACAGGTTGGATTCCAACCAGTTTGCTTCATCCCACTGTTGTGGTCGCCAGACATGTTGAACTCGGAGAAGGGACGATCGTTGGCGCCGGCTCCATCCTTGCTCCCTATGCCCGGATAGGCAGAAACTGTGCCATCAACACTCAGGTCACCGTTGGTCACAACAGTATCATTGGAGACTATTCGGTGCTGGCTCCCGGATCGCGGATCTCAGGAAACGCGAGGTTGGAGGAAGGCGTTTTTATCGGCACCAATGGAACGGTGTACCTGGGGCGAACCCTTGGAGCCTGGTCTTCCCTGGGCGCCAATTCATTCCTGATCAATAATTTGAAACCGGAAAAATCCGCCATCGGAGTACCAGCCCGGGTATTCAGCGACTCTACCGGAGCCGGCAGCTGCGACCAGCAGGAAGAACGAAATCCCCCGTGAACCCTCTGCCAAGGTTTTTTGTCACGAAGAGCACGAAGGACACGAAGACCACGAAGAAATTATAGAACGAAACGTTTGATCCCATCTCTCAATCTTCTGACGTTGAAGTTGATGAGCAGGCCAGTTCCTGTCCCGGCCAGTTTCATAGTGGTGAGCAACTGCGCCTCATGGATATCTTTGATCTGTTCCACGCATTTCCGCTCTCTTTCCTCCTTCGTGCTCTTCGTGTCCTTCGTGTTCTTCGTGGTTAAGCCTCAATCCAAGGACACCTGGATTCCGGCTTTCGCCGGAATGACGATCAAAAGAGCGACTTGATCGCTTTGAGACGCTTTTTTGGGGTTGGCAGAGCGACGAGGATAGAGAGGTCATTATGACGAACCAGGAGTTTCTTGCCGAATTGGCAAGCATATTGGACACCCCAGCGGAAGAGCTCACACCGGCGACGGTATTGAAGGACTTGCCCTTCTGGGATTCGGTGGCGTATCTGAGCACGATGGTTTTAATCGATGAAAGTTTCGGTATCCCTGTGCGTCCCGAAGAAATCTCCAAATTTGTTAAGATATCGGATATTTTAGAGATAGTGAGTACAAAACTGGAGGAATAAGCTCTAAAAACCTGGTTCCCAAGCTGGAGCTTGGGAACCAGCGCAGGTATTGGAGCTTGGGAACCAGCGAAAAACATGGATTCCCGACAGAAACCTTCGGGAATGACGGTTGATCATGTGCACGGCTGAAGATCGTCGCTAATCGGAACAAAAAAAGGATCCCTTGAATGCTCTGCAAGTCCGTCGGAATTTTGGCCGTAGCTTCAACTCTCGGCTCCGACATCCTCAGCTATGAGGAACTGGAAGATCGCTTTGGCCAGGAAGTGATGAAGAAGGTTTTTTCCGGTTCCGGCATCCGCAATCGCCGAATCGCATCGGAGGGGGTTTGTGGATCGGATCTAGCCTATCAATCGGCAAAGGATTTAATCGAACATCATGCCATCGATCGCGAATCGATTGATTTGCTCGTATTGTGTACCCAGAGTCCGGATTATTTCATGCCGACAACGGCCTGCACGCTCCAGGAGAGACTTGGCCTGAGCAAGAAGTGTGCATCATTCGACATCAATCTCGGCTGCAGCCAGTATGTTTACGGTCTCGCCGTGGTCCATTCCATGGTTTCTGCCGGCTTGGCCAAAAGAGCACTCCTCCTCACGGGTGATACCATGACGCGTCTGGTACACCCAAGAGATCGATCGCTTCTTGCGCTCCTGGGTGATGCAGGAAGCGCAACCCTGGTGGCCGAAGTCGAACCCGGGAGCGGCTTTCTTGGTTTCGAGCTGGGGACCGACGGCTCGGGAGCACCCTACCTGATGGTCCCCGCCGG
The DNA here is from genome assembly GCA_963783775.1 of uncultured delta proteobacterium. GTDB lineage: Bacteria > Desulfobacterota > Syntrophobacteria > Syntrophobacterales > Syntrophobacteraceae > JADGQM01. Next base: position 126,895 of record CAWAOR010000008.1, read on the forward strand.
CGGGTTCAGGCGGCCCATTTCTCCGGAAACCTCCAGGGAAGAGGTGGACGAAGAGGGGAATACAAGAACTGCTGAAAATCTTTTCATGAAGGGTACTGCAGTTTTTCATTTTGCAATTACCATCGTGCCGGAAATGGTCCGTTGCCTGCTGGAAAAGCTGAGTCTGACCATGACGGATATCGATCTATTTCTCTTTCATCAAGCCAATAAGTACATGCTGGACTATCTTTTCCGGAAACTCAAAATATCTGAAGAAAAGACCCATATCTATCTTGAAGACGTCGGCAATACCAGCGGTTCCACCATTCCTCTGGTCATCGGTGACGCATGGCGCGCCGGTAAGATAATCCCTGAGGCGAAGATCATGTTGGTTTCCTTTGGGGTCGGGCTTTCCTGGGGGGCCACGGTCATACGGTGGCCCAAGACGGCCATGGGTCCTGTACCACTCTCTCCCTAACATCGAAAAACTGAACAGGTGACGGATGATCGGACTAAAAGAGAAGACGATACTGGTGACGGGGGCTTCTTCAGGCTTGGGACGGGCCATAGCCGAACGACTGCACACCGAAGGGGCTGGATTGATCCTCATTGGAAGAAATGAAGAAAGACTCAATTCGGTACTTCCCGATTCAACGGCCACCCGATTCCTTGCCGATCTCGCGGATGAGACGTCGCTATCCTCCCTGATCAGATCTCTGAAAGCATCGAGCCCAATCCACGGCTGGGTATTGGCGGCCGGCGTCTCCCAGCTCCGGCCTCTCATGATGGAATCACCAGAGCGGCTGACCGCCCTCTGGAAAACGAACGTGATGAGCGGACTGGGACTCATGGCCGGGGCAATCAAATCGAGGATAGTGGCTCCAGGAGGTTCCATCGTCTTGTTTTCCTCAAGTGCGGCATCTTCCGGAGGCAGCGGCCTCGTTTCCTATGCCAGCACCAAAAGTGCTCTCGAAGGGGCGGTTCGTTCTCTGGCCGTGGAGCTTGCCCCTCAAAGAATAAGAGTCAATGGGATCACTCCCGGGGTGGTGGATACCCCCATGTCCAAAGCATTCCTGGAACGTCTCACCCAAGCTCAGATTGACCAACTGCGGGCACGCCATCCGTTGGGCTTCGGAACTCCCAAAGATGTGGCAGGGCCGGTGAGTTGGCTGCTCTCCGAGGATTCCCTCTGGGTCACCGGCTCGATCCTCGCCATCGATGGGGGATTTTCAGCAACCTAGGAACGCTGTGATGACCTTCAACAATCTGATCGAACTGTTAAAAGGAACCGCAGATCCCTTGTCTACCGCTGTCTCCCTTATTCACAACAGCGTGGATAAGCAAGAAAGGATGCAGACGTTAGGGCTGGCGGTCCGCTTGTACGGCAACCAACTGAGTCAAGCTTCCCTTAAACTCATAAAGCGCTGCATGCCGGCATGGTTATTGGGTAAGCAAGAGGCAAGGGATTGCCTTCAATACTTCGAAACGCAAACAAACCCTGCCGCCAAATGGATATCCGCACTGCTTCACGATTTGACTGGCAACCCGCAACATGCCGCCAATCTAATTGGAGAAATTGGATACACTGACGAGCCCGAGAGCAATGCGAGCCTCATGCTCGAGAGGGCTTATTTTTTGCTCAAGGCCAACTCGCCGCGCCAGGCCGTAGAATCTCTGCGGGAGTGTGCCCGGGCGACGGAAAAATATCAAACACTGACGAGATGCGAAAACCTAGTAACACGAATTGCCAAGAGTGGATTTGAAATCCCGTCAAAGAGGACCGTAAAGATTGCTCTCCTTGGTAACGTAACCACTGACTTCTATGTTCCGGCCCTGAGGATGGCTTGTTTTGCTTCACATATTGAGGCAACCGTTTTTGCCGGCGCATTTGGCCAATACCGGCAGGAAATCCTATCCCCAGATTCAGCCCTGAGAACCTTCGGCCCGGACATTATCATTCTTGCGTTGGATCAAAGGGAATATGGCTTGCCGGATGAGTGCGAGGATGTCGGCCGCTTTATAGACGAGCGCGCAAACGAAATCACCGGCCTGTGGAAAATCTGCCGGGAACAGATCGGGGCCTGTGTCATTCAGCAGAATTTTGAAATCCCGCCATGGGAACCTTATGGCCAGTTAAGCGGTCATCTGGAGCAAGGAAGAGCACGCGTTCTAAAAAGACTGAATGAGACCCTGTTGGATCTGAGCCAAAAAGAGAGCTCCGTTTGGGTCCTGGATGTGGACCATATCGCCGGCCTGTATGGAAAAGGGAGGTGGTTCGATCCCGTCCTGTGGCATGTGGCAAAACAGCATCCATCCATGGATGCCGGTGTGTTTCTCGCCCGCCATCACGTGGCTGTGATCCGGGCGCTATCGGGCCTTACTTCCAAAGCGATCGTGCTGGACCTTGATGGGACTTGTTGGGGTGGAGTGATCGGGGAAGACGGCCTCGAGGGGATACGCATTGGGGGGACAGGGGAAGGGGAAGCTTACCGGAGTTTCCAAAGCTACGTCAAATCCCTGAAGAAAAGCGGGGTCATTCTGGCCGTTTGCTCGAAGAACAACGAGGCGGATGCCAAATTGCCCTTCGAACATCATCCCGAGATGATTTTGAAAATGGATGATTTCGCAGTTTTCGTGGCCAACTGGAAACCCAAAGACGAGAATCTGCGCCTCATCGGCAAAGTCTTGAACCTGGGGTTGGATGCTCTGGTCTTCCTGGACGACAACCCCACCGAAAGGGCCTGGATCAGGAGTCAACTCCCTGAGGTGGCAGTTCCCGAACTGCCGCAGGATCCCGCATTGTTCATCAAGCACATAAGCGAGATGCTTTATTTCGAGAGCCTGACTCTCACTTCCGAGGATCGCGAAAGAGCTGACTCTTACCGGGCGAATACGGAGCGCAGCCTACTGGAAGCGTCCGCACCCACCCTGGAATCCTTCTTAAAAGATCTGGACATGCATATTCTGTTAAAACCATTTCACGATACGGATATGATTCGCATTGTTCAGCTCGTCAATAAGACCAATCAATTCAACCTGACGACCAAAAGGAGATCGGAAGCGCAACTGCGAGCTCTCATGGAGCAAGATGATTGCTACACCTTATCCATGAGAGTGCGGGATCGCTTTGGGGATAATGGCCTCACAGGAGTCCTGATCGCCTTGCAGGATCAAGACAAGCTGCTTATCGACACCTGGCTGATGAGCTGCCGGGTGCTGGGTAGAAGGATCGAGGAAACCATGATTCTTGCAGCAATATCCGAGGCAAAACGAAGGAATTGTGATCACATTGCGGCAAAATATTTGCCAACTCCCAAAAACATCCTGGTTAAAGACTTATATGATAGACTGGGTTTCACCTTGGTAGAAGAATCTAACGATGGCATTCGTCAATATATCTATAACATAGGTCTCGAAAGCATACAGCTTCCCGATTATTTCCAAGTTGAGGGTTTGCCTTCCCTATCAATTTAATGGAGTGTTCATGTCAGTAACACACGACAGGCTTTTGGCTATCTTCAGAGAGATTTTTTTCAATGATGAAATGCAGATCAGCGATGACATGGGAGCCAAAGACGTGGTCGATTGGGATAGCCTGGCTCAGGTTAAGCTCGTCATCGCCATCGAGGAAGAATTTGAGGTCAAGTTTACCACTCAGGAAGTAGCCGAGATGCGCTGCATCGGGGATTTGAAAGCCGCATTGCAGCGCAGAAACATTCCCGGGTAGCTTTCCAAAGTGCAGCGCCACAGGATAAAGTGACCATAATTCTCCGGCCGTCATTCCCGCTCAATGCTGTTGCATTAAGCGGCGGACACGGCGGCGGCAAGGTAGAGAGAGAGGATAATCCTGATGCAGGACACAGACGCTCAGACCCATCCCCCTCTCTCCGTGTCCCCGCGTCTCCCCCTCTCCCACTCTGGATCTGAAATGTCGAATGCCATGCCCAAACGTATTTTTCTGTCCCCGCCCCATATGGGAGGCGAGGAACTGCGCTTCGTTCAGGAAGCGTTTGAGAGCAACTACATTGCGCCCCTGGGGCCGCAGGTGGATGCATTCGAGCGGGAATTCGCCGAGAGAACCGGGCTTCAGCATGCGGTGGCCGTTTCCAGCGGGACGGCTGCCATACATCTCGCCTTGCGTATACTGGGAGTGGGCCCGGGCGATGAAGTGATGGCCTCGACCCTCACCTTCATCGGCAGTGTGACGCCTATTATCTTTCAGGGCGCGGTGCCGGTATTCATCGATGCGGATCGCGCTTCCTGGAACATGGACCCGGACCTTCTTGCGGAGGAGCTCGAAGCCTGCCGCAAGCGAGGCCGGTTGCCCAAGGCGGTCATTCCCACCGATCTTTACGGGCAATGTGCGGATCTGGATCGGATTCTGGCAGCCTGCGCTCCCTATGACATTCCCGTGGTGAGCGATGCCGCCGAAGCGCTCGGGGCCGCCTATAAGGGTCGCAGTCCCGGCCAGGGCGCTCGGGCGGTGATTTTCTCGTTTAACGGAAACAAGATCATCACCACCTCGGGTGGAGGAATGCTGGCTGCCGACGATAAGGAACTCATCGAAACCGCGCGCTTCCTGTCTACCCAGGCCCGCGATCCCGCTCCCCATTACGAACACTCACAGCTTGGCTACAACTATCGCATGAGCAATATCCTGGCCGCTATTGGCAGAGGACAGCTGAGAGCATTGGATAAACGGGTGGAGGCCAAACGAAGGATATTCGATTGCTATCGTCACGCTCTGGGGGATCTTCCCGGCATCGAGTTCATGCCCGAGGCCTCTTACGGGCGATGCAGCCGATGGCTGACGGTGATACAAATTACTCCCGATGAATTCGGCGCCGACCGGGAAACCGTGCGCCTTGCCCTGGAGACAGAAAACATCGAATCGCGGCCCCTCTGGAAGCCCATGCACCTGCAACCGGTTTTTGAGGTAGGCAGCACCCCGAAAGACGACCATAAAGAGAGCGGCGCCGGCATGAGCAAAAGCCCCGCTCGCCTGCCGGGTTCGCAACCGGTCAGATACAAGGCGCGAGTGGTAGGGGGAAGGTCAGCGAAGAGCTTTTCGCGAAAGGCCTCTGTTTGCCGTCGGGCACGCAAATGAACGAGGAAGATCTTGACCGGGTCCTGGCGGTGATCAGGAAGTTTAGTAAAGCTCAACATAAATAAGTATCCAACCCCGTTTCGTCTTACCGGCGAAAGCCGGTATCCAGGCAATTCTCTGGATTCCGGTTTTCACCGGAATGACGCCTTGAGACGAGGGTCACTTTATTTTGTGGAATTGTACTCAATCGGTGAAAGGGTAGAATGGGAAAGGGAACCTCCGTGCATCAAGGTGGCAGCAACCTGCCTCGGCATCTCTTCGGCGTGCCGCTGGTTCTTCTTCCCTTGCTGCTGGGAGGGGCTCGTCCCTGGCTCTGGAGCGCCATCGCCGGGGTTTTCGCCGCAAGCCTGGCATGGTCCCTGAGCTTTGGCCGGCAACCGGAGTGGACGGACAACTTTTCCCGGAAATGGGCCGTGGGACTCGGACTGCTCTTACTCTACCCCTTGCTCCAGGTCCTGCCCCTGCCCGCCTCCTTGATGGCTTATCTCAGTCCCCATCTTCTGATGTGGCGTGAGCTCGCCGGCGATGTCACGCAAGCCTCAAGCCGTTTCTTCAGCATCAGCTATTCGCCTCTGGTCACGTGGTTCTCGGGCCTGTGGTGGATTTTCCTGGCGGGCTATGCCCTGCTTTTCCGGCAATTCGTGCGGGAAGAAAGTAATCTCATGTGGTTTTGCCGGCTGCTTTTTTGGGTTGCCGGCATCGAGGCTTTTTATGGCTTGCTGCAGACGCTCATCCCCACCCTCGGGGTCCTCTGGGAGTCGGAGGGGCAGGGAGTTGCCCGGGGAACTTTTGTCAACCGCAATCACTATGCGGCTTTTCTGGGCATGGTTTGGCCCCTCCTGCTCGCCGCCTTGTTATGCCCGGCAACCGCTCACCCTACCAGCCACGATCGTTCGCAATCAGCCCTGGAGGAACAAAAGAAGGAACGTCAGAAGCGATGGTTCCTCGGGTTCGTTATCGGGTTGATCCTGCTTGGCCAGGTGTTCTCCATGTCGCGGGGAGGAATCTTGGGGGCAGTGATTTCCCTGACGGTATTTGTGGCGGTTGGCAAGAAGCAACGCAAGAAAGGGCTCGTGGCCTTCCTGGTGGGTTGCTGGGTGGTAATGTTGGCTTATGGTGCCATCATCGGTTTTGGAGGCATCGTGGCGAGATTTAACGAGCTGGAACTGGATGCTTCCGGGCGTGGCAGAATTTGGGAAGACAGCTGGCAGCTGATCCGGGACCACTGGCTGACGGGCGCCGGCCTGGGGACGTTTCCCGATGTCATCCGCGTCTATCAGTCCCATTTGACGGATCAGTTCGCCATCGTCCATGCCCACAACGACTATCTGGAACTGGCGGGAGAACTGGGGTTGCCGGTGGCCGCTGCCATGACGCTTCTGGCGTGGGGTTACTGGTGGGCATGTGCACGGCGCCTTCTCAGAGCGAGTGCCCTGGCAAGTAATGAGAGAGGAGCGAGGAGCCGCGCTGCAGAAAATGGCGTTCCCGCCCTCGATCGGGATCAGCTGGAAAAGAGAAGGCTCCTTGCGCTCGGGGCGCTGGCGGGAAGTGCCGCGTTCCTCTGCCACAGTTGGGTGGAGTTCAACTGGCAGATTCCCGCCAATCAGCTGTATTTCATGGTTCTGCTGGTGTTGATGAAGGTACGGTAATCCTCGGCATGGGTCTTAACCAACTGTGGACGGCATGTTATTATTGAACACGTTGTTGCGTTTCATGTCCATTCAACGCAACCTACACTAAGTACAGCACCACAGAATAAAGTGACCATTGTCTCAAAGCGTCATTCCGGCAATCTCCTGGCCGGAATCCAGAACAAACAGCCTGGATACCGGCCTCCGCCGGTATGACGAACTGACGGTGGACAGTTATTTGTGTTGACCTGTAAAGCATCCACCAGAACACGACCATTGTAGGTTGCGTTGAGCCTGCGAAACGCAACATGTCAAGGCATGGAACTTTCGAATGAAACCTCTGCCCATCGCCATGAATCATGACTCCGCGGCTCTCGTCCGCCTCTGCCGGGCCGCAGGCATCGAACTCCTCATTCTTTTTGGGTCGCAGGCAAGCGGAACCGTGCACGCAGCCAGTGATCTCGATCTGGCCGCCGCCTTCGAAAGAGACCGAACCCCGTCCCGGCTCCAGCTCATTTACGACCTCGAAACCATCTTCCATCCCCACCCGGTGGATCTGGTGATCCTCACTCGCGACACCTCCCCATTGTTGCTCCACGAGGCTTTTTCTAAGGGCCGGCCGCTTTACGAAAGTTCCGATGGACTGTTTGAGCGGGGCCGGCTGCGTGCATGGAAGCTCTATCTGGACACGGCCCGGCTGAGAGCTCGCGAGGCTCAATACCTGAAAGACTTTGTTCGAAGGATCAGGAATGGTCGCCGCGACGGCGATACGCCTGAGAAGGAGACGTGAATGGAATTTTTCAATTTTGAAATAGTCATAGAGAAAGAAGAGGAAGGTGAGGGTTATTTTGCATATAGTCCATCCCTTCCCGGATGCTTCTCTAACGGGAAGACCATTGAGGAAGCCAAGAAAAATATCCGTGAGGCCCTGCAGCAGCACCTTATTGCATTGAGAGAACGGGCCCTCCCCATCCCTCAGAAGCAACACATTGTGCATGTCGAAGAGCTGTCGATAGGTCTGGCGTCGTGAAGGGAAGTTTTTGAGATAGTTTCTGAAGGGTGGGTTAGAATGGAAATCACTGAGCTAAGGAATCGCCCACACAGACGGGCATTCGAGAGTTATTTAATCATTTCAATGAGTTTAAGACAACAATAAAGGAGCAATCCTATGGGTCCCAGGTGGATATTAGGGGGAGTTTGTTTAGTTCTGGTGGTCCAGGTTCTGGCCGGCTGTACCGCAAAAGGGCCACAAGCTACCGCCAGACTGCAAGATGTGATTGCCACTACCGGGGGCACTTCGGAGCAGAAGGAAATCCGAGAGATGAACGAAAAGCTTTTCGCCTCCCTCAGTGGCGCCTCCCAACCGGGAGACTACGTGATCACCTCGGGAGACCTCCTCGAGGTGACCGTTTTTGAAGCCACGGAACTGAAGCGGGAAGCTCGGGTGGGAGCGCGAGGGGCTGTCACGCTCTCTCTTCTCGGACCGGTTCAGGTCATGGGGCTCACCACGGCCGAGGCCGAAAAGAGAATCGAGGATCTCTACCGGGCAAAATACCTCCACGATCCCCACGTCAGCATCTATATCAAAGAACAGCAGGGGCAGAAGGTGACCCTGGTGGGATCGGTCAAGAAGCCGGGCACCTACGACTATCCTGCCCGCCGGCGGCTCCTCGATGCCCTGGCCCTGGCTGAAGGTTTCGACGACAAAGCGGGAAAGACGGTGCAGGTGAGACGCGTAACCGACGACCCGAATACCCCGACCACCTACCTGGTGGACATGGATCAACTCATCCAGAACGGCCGCACCGAAATGAACATGGAAATCAAGAGCGGGGATGTGATCTATGTACCTGAGGCAGGAACCGTCTACGTGGACGGGGCGGTCAAGAAGCCTGGCTCCTATCCCATCAAGAAACAAATGTCGATTAACGAGGCCATTGCCGCTGCGGGCGGGCTTACCATGTCGGCCAACCAGGATGACGTTAAACTGGTGCGCTATATGGAGGGCGGGCGGCGAGAGGTGGTCCAGTTGAATAAGGAAAACACACAGAGCCTCCCCATAACCGTAAATGACCGGGACTTGATTTTTGTTGAACGCAGTGCCATGAAGTCGGCCTTCAGCAGCTTCACGCTCTATTTTGGCCCCCTCGGCGGCGCTGGCTTCACCCGTCCGACTGAATAGTATCCCCAACCCTTCGAATCACAAAGGCCACATTGATGCGAATTGGATTAATTTGCTTCATGCCAATAGAGATATTGGTGGTGGATGGAACTACATAGACAATATTGTTCATGCTGTTGATCGTTATGATAAAGAAAACACATATATTGCATATGTATCAGATTCTGGATTACCTCTTCTCCATGACACTTGGAACATAGCTACAAAGTATATTCCGCTAAATACCCTTAACCGATTCAAGCGTATACTTTATGAGCAAACCGTTTTGCACATTCATTCCTTAGTTGACAATATTGATGTGATGTACTGGTTTGGAAACACAAAATCATTAATAAACATACTTCCATCTGTTGTTACCATTTACGATTTGCTGGTTCATATGGGAGACGATAAAGCATATCCTTTATTGAAACGACTGTATGTTAAGCTATTTATAAACGATTCCATTAAACGATCGTCAGTCATAGCGCCGATATCAGAAAAAACATCAAATGATGTTAAAAGAATACTATGGCGTCAGTGATGACAGAATTGTAGTAGTCCCCAACCCGCTTTCCCACTCATTCAAACCCATTACTGACAATTCACTTAATCAATTCAGAAAACAAAGGGAGTTGCCAAAACAATACTGGTTATATGTATCACATTACTATACACACAAGAATCACGAGAGACTGTTCCAGGCATACTCACAATTATGCTCGGAATTGGGTGAGAATACGTGGCGGTTAGTTCTTTGCGGCGACAAGAAAGGTTCTGATCATCATATCGACAATATGCTTGAAACATACAATCTAAAACACACGGTAAAGTGGCTGTCCGCTTTAAGTAATGAAGAAATGCCATTACTGTATTCAGCTGCGACTGCATTGGTATTTCCTTCCTGGTATGAAGGAGGAGGAATCCCAGTCATGGAGGCTATGGCATGCGGTTGTCCTGTTATAGCGTCCAACATTCCAACAACTATCGAATTTGCTGGTGATTCAGCATACTTGTTCGATCCTTTTGATTCACACGATATTTACAGGGCAATGAAAGAGTTTCAGCATAATCCTGAATTGAGAAATGCATGCAAAGAAAAAGGCCTAAAAAGATGTAACGTTCTTAGGCCTGAAAATATTGTAACAAGAATTCAGGATGCATATACAAAAGCCATTATCAACAAAAGATCTTCAAAATCTGAGATTTGCCATAGGACGGATCAAAGATGAGAGCTCTGATTTGTGGGGTTTCGGGCCAGGATGGAGCGTATCTGTCTCGACTTTTATTGGACAAGGGATATGAAGTATACGGTTCCTCGCGAGATGCCCAGGCTTCATCCTTTGCCAATCTGAAGACACTGGGGATTCGCGATGCAGTCAAGGTAGTATCCATAGCAGTCAATGATTTTCGTAGTGTCCTTCAGGCATTGATCAAAATTCGACCGGATGAGGTCTATAACCTTGCTGGACAGACCTCAGTTGGGCTGTCTTTTGAACAACCGGTCGAGACCGTGGAGAGCATCAGCATCGGAACGCTGAATCTTCTCGAGGCGATCCGCTTCGCCGAAAGGCCGATCAGGTTTTATAATGCAGGTTCAAGTGAAAGCTTTGGCGACACTCAGGGTCTAGCCGCCGACGAGACCACACCCTTTAGGCCCTGCAGTCCATACGCCGTGGCGAAGGCTTCCGCTTACTGGACCGTGTCCAACTACCGGGAAGCCTACAAACTGTTCGCCTGCACAGGCATCCTTTTCAACCATGAATCTCCGTTGCGACCGGAACGCTTCGTGACGAGAAAAATCGTCGCCAGTGCCTGTCGGATTGCTTCCGGAAGCCCTGAAAAACTGCACCTGGGAAATATTTCCATCGTGCGAGATTGGGGATGGGCACCGGAATACGTTGAAGCCATGTGGCTGATGCTGCAGCAGGAAAATCCCGACGATTTTGTCATTGCCACCGGAGAGAGTCGCAAGTTGCAGGAGTTCATCGAGTTGGCCTTTTCCCTCGTGGGCCTCGATTGGAAAGAGCACACGGTTACCGACACCGACATGCTTCGGCCGTCTGACCTCGTCTTTGGCAGAGCAAATCCCCAAAAAGCCTGGCAGACACTGGGGTGGCGTGCACAAAGCAAAATGGATGAGGTGGTGAGGAAGATGGTCCATGGGAACACAACCTATTGAGCCCCTCACCTGCCTGATTGCAGTACAGAATCCCTGATGCCTCGTGGATTTAGACAGTCCCCTGAACGGTTACATTCAAACGGCTTCCTTTGCAGAAAGAGACATGAAGATGAAGAAGGTCATCATTACTGGTGCATGCGGATTTATTGGTTCGTGTCTAGCCCGCACATTGGTTCAACAGGGTATTCACGTTGTAGGCATAGATAATACTTTCGCGTCGAGGTTCAGAGTTTCTTGCAGCTGAACTGGCTGGCGAACTTTTCGAGTTGGTTCAGCTTGATATCTAAGTCATACGGCCAAGACTTTTGATGTCTTCTCTGCGATTGGCGCAGTCGATGCCGTCTTCCACCTGGCAGGCCAAGTGGCCGTGACAACGAGTTATGTCGATCGGCAGAAGGATTTTTCCGGCAATGCCATAGCATCGTTCAACGTCATCGAATCCGTCAAACAATACAGTCCTGAGGCCTATTGCATTTTTTCCTCAACAAACAAAGTCTATGGAAACATTGTATTGTCGAAGCCCATCGGGGTTGGTTTCCCCATGAATCCCTACACTCCCTATGGGGTTAGCAAGGCGACCGGAGAACTGTATTTCACGGAATACGGCCGGAAGGAATTGGGTTTAACGACTTGTTGTTTGCGTCAATCTTGTATCTATGGCCATCACCAGTTTGGCGTTGAAGACCAAGGCTGGGTTGCTTGGTTCGCAATTGCGAATATTCTCAGTTTGCCCATAACGATATTCGGTGATGGCTCTCAGGTGCGAGACCTCTTGTTTATCGAGGATCTGATTGAATTGTATCTCGAGTGCGCACGAAAGCGGTTGTCCGGGGTTTTCCCAGTTGGCGGCGGCGAGAACAATGCGATCAGCTTGTCGCAAGGTGTCGATCTGATTTCTGAACTTACCGGAAAGCCCTATTCAACAATAATCAAAGAGTCGACTAGATCGGGTGATCAGCCCTATTTCGTGGCCGATTTGTCGTGGTGCGCTGGGCACGGTATCGAATGGAAACCGAGGACCTCCATCAGAGATGGGGTCAAGCAAATGATCGATTGGATCGACAAAAACCACAGCAGTATTCGCCTAGTTCTGAAACTGTAATTGATAAGGAATAGACAATGAAGATCGTCCTCTTGTCTTTGAGTGATCATAGGTAATGTCCCCAAAATGGATCATTATGAAGGGTAATAAGGCATGGACGTATCCATAATCATAATCAATTACAAATCTAAAAACTTGGTAATGGATTGTATTGCAAGCATTTACCGCGAAACAAAAACCGTTTCATTTGAAATTATTGTGGTTGACAACAATTCTCGAGATCATTGTTTGCAAGCGGTACAACAGTATTACCCAGCTGTTATCTGGCTGCCACTCGACTACAATGCAGGTTTTGCAAGAGCCAATAATGCTGGGATTTCGATTGCAAAAGGCGAATACGTGTTGTTGCTAAACGCTGACACAATCATATTGGATAATGCTATCGATAAAAGTCTTCATGCACTTAGATTAAAACCAGATGCAGTTGGTGCTGGTGTACAACTATTGAATCTTGATGGGACTAATCAAATTTCTGGCGCTCATTTTATCAAAGGTGGCTTGAATACACTTTTGCTACTTCCCTATTTGGGAACATTCATACGTTCTATGGCTTATCGCCTCGCATCAAGTAGTCCTAGTGTCCAAACAATAACAAGCGATATTTCCGTAGACTGGGTGACTGGCGCCTACATGTTAATAAACTCTAATATAATCAAACTCGCAGGGATGTTTGACAATGATTTCTTTATGTATGCCGAAGAAATTGAATGGTGTAGTCGGCTAATTAAATATGGGAAACTCTATCTTCTTAGTAGCGCTACGGTAATGCACATCGGAGGCGGCTTGAGTGCAGATTATTACAGCATACCAAGCAATGCCAACAACGCATATTTATGGAATAAAATGGGCAGACAAAAACTTATATCCAATATGCTACGCATACGAAAGCAATATGGCTGTGCCTGGTTCATGTTGATTAGCAGCATTCATTTATTAGAGATATTCCTTATGTTTATGTGTTTACTATTTGAGACTGTCTTTAGGGCGGCTAAAACTTCCTATACATGGAAGAATTGGCTAGATTACAACATTAGTATTTTTGTGTTTCTAACATACTTTTTTAGAATATTGCTTAACAAACCTTATTTCTATAAGGTGGCCTAATGCTCTGAAGCAGCAATCCCAATTCCGCGGCAAGAATTCCCGCAGGAGCGCAAGGAAGCATTTCAACATCCGAGAAGAGAGGACTTTTGCTATCAGCCTGCTAAACGGCTATCTAAATCATCTCGCACCCATCTCACATAGAGATCTTGATTGAGCAGTGAATATGAATGTCAGCCGGCGTCGTGCAACATTTCATACTTTAGGTGGCAGCGCTATCAATACGCTGTTCGTCTCAATCCAGGCTGTTGTATTAATACCTTTGTATGTACATACGATTGGACCGCGACTTTATGGTGCTTGGCTGGGCTCAGGAGATATAATGGTATGGATGCTCGCCTTTGACTTGGGATTGCCCAATCTTATGATCCAGCGAATTGGGGCTGCTCAGGGACGTAATGATAATCAAGCGGTAGCTGAATACTTTGCAGCTGGGATGCTTACTTTGGCAGGTGTGGCTTGTATAATAGCAGCGATTGCTCTTGTGTTTTCTGATTTTATCCCTTCGTGGATGGGGCTGATTGGTTTCGAGGCAGAGGAACTAAGGTGGTGTTTTATAGTTGGATCTATCGCTACGGCTGTTAACATCTTCAATAACAGTATAGTCGGTTTTTCCCGTGGTATACAAAAAACTGCATTCATGAATGTGACAACTATTGTGTCCAGCATACTAGGTTTTGTTGTATCATTAGGATTGATACTTGCGGGCCTAGGATTGTGGGCAATCGCATGGGGATTAGTGACTCGCGTATGCGTATCGTTGATGGGCAGTGTCATTTTTGCGGCAGCAAACTTGCGCGGCGGAATGTTACCCTTTTTTCGGGTACGGGCCTCAGTACTTCGTGAGTTCTTGACCATTTTGCCTTCAACGACTCTAGGAGGGTTGAGTTACGCTGTTATGAATCAAAGCGAGTCGGCGCTGGTCGCTATTTTTGCCAAGCCGGAATTGGCAACAGTTTTTACACTCACTCGAAAAGCGATGGAAGCTGCAAAAGCTTTGGTGGATATGGTTGGTCACGCGTCATATGGCAGCTTTGCTCATTTGGTTACTTCCGATCAACGCGATCGAGCTCTGCAAATCCATGCTGAGATTACATCACTGTGGCTTTCACTCGCTGTTGTCATGGCATCTGCTTATATGTCGGTAAACCCCAGCCTTGTTTCTATTTGGGTTGGGGGTTCCCAATATGGCGGGACAATGCTCACCATCCTCATGGCGGTGCAATTTTTAGTGGTTGGGGGTTCATGCCTGATGAACTCATTTATATCGTGCTACTGGATCGATTATGCAGGGGTCACTGGCTTTGCTTGCTGAAAGTGTGGTTCGAGTACCATTGATGATTGGGCTTTTGCTTTGGTTGGGGTTGCCGGGTATTCCCGTAGCGGGTATTTTGACCTCTGGAATCTCGGGATGGTTAGCCTATCGTTGGACATTTAAGATCCTTAGCCGATTTGCCAAACCGATATCTACTGTTCCTCTGCGATTGTGGGCAATGCGCATAACTATATTCTGTATTGGTATGTTGATATGTGCTTTTGTCCATCACGAAGATTGGATGTTTGTTCTTTCAGTCGGTTTTACTGTTGTAGCCATTGGCGGGATAGCCTTGGTTTTCGTTGATCCTTTGTTGCATAATATTTATGATTGGTTGATCTCAGTTTTGAGTCGTTTGCGGCTTGCACGGCTTACTGGGAATCAGAAGATGAAATAATTCGACGGTAAAGAGGGCAGGATGCTTTTTCGAAGGGGTAGGTTGACAGCAACCGTTACACGCCGCATCTCTTTACATGGGGCCGACTCAACAGCCAGGAAGCTTTCTTCATGGGTACGCTTCTTGCCCATTATTTTCTTCTTGACCTATCTCAATTTCACAGTATTGTTATTTGCTTTTGGTCCCTGGCCATGGCCTGTCAGGAATGGGACCAAATTGTATATATTTCTTGGATCTGCCCACTTTGCACTTTTGCTGGGCTATCTCCGTGGTATTCGCAAGCCGCCACGAGATTACAGTGGAATATGGAGTATTGGGAGCATAATACGCACTAGCTTAGTCGTGAATTTGCTGATGTTAGGTCCCACTGCCCTAGCCAGGACGGGCAGCGGAATTCCCGATATCGTTGGTGGTCTCATCGACCCAGGTTCAGCCTATTCGGAGGCTTCAATATGGCGATCCGATTCGACAGAGACTCTGCTGATCGAATATGCACGTATAATCCTGGGCCCGCTTTTGTTTCTCTCTATTCCCTCTGACAGTTTTCTACTGGCCAAAACTCGGGAGATTGGTTAGACTACTATCAGTGTTTCTATATCAAGTTCTTTGGCGATCTATGTCGCAATGGGTACCAACAAAGGCATAGGCGATTTCATAATTGTTGCACCGTGGCTTGTTGTGGCCAGTTATCTTTCTGGCTTGCTGAAAATAAGTTGGAGTAGGAGAGTTGTTGCCATTACTTCTATTATCTTGGTCATGGTTTTCTTTCTGTGGTTCTTTTCTATGGGTCAGCTCACTCGCCCGGGAAGTGGGGCTCCGACAGGATTTTTCTCTCATGCGGGCGGACTCTACGCCGATTATGATAACGTGACCATTAGATATCTACCGTTAGAGGCGCAAAGTGGTTTCATAGCGCTTGCTTCTTATCTAACGCAAGGATATTTTGCGCTGTACTTGTCTCTCGATAAACCGTTCGTCCCCATGTTCGGTGTTGGTAATTCCATGTTTTTGTTTAATAATATGGCCAAGCTTACCGAGAACGATGACATCAAAAGGATGCCTTACCCAATGAGGGTTCAGGCCGAGGACGGATGGGATGCATATGGGAACTGGTCATCTATCTATCCGTGGCTTGCTTCGGATGTTTCTTTCCCGGGCACTATTGTTGTAGTTTTTCTGATTGGCTATGTATTTGCGTTGTCCTGGCTGGATACTTTGCAGGGAACCAACCCCTTTGCTGTCGCTGCCTTTACGCAATTTCTTTTGATCCTGGCTTATTTTTGTGCGAGCAATATATGCCTTCAGACTGGTGAGAACCTCGTCAGCTTCTGGGCCACCATGGTGTTGTGGTCTTTGACGCGTGGGAAAAGAAAGGCAAGGGCCACTGATCTTTGGAGGATGACACCACAGAACAAATCTTTCTATGCTGCTTCCCTTCAAGCTATAAACTCTGACACACCTGCCAGGAGATTCCGGTAAGCCTTGAGCCAAAAGCGCGAACCGAAAGGTCATCTCACTCTTGGGTTTTTCGTGATTCTATAATGCTGTAATTGAGTCGCTTCACCCCGAAATCGGCACCTCGCCGGCTGAGTATGATCTGAATCGGTCCCGTTGATTCTACCGGCGTTTCATGCCCCGCTTGAATGGATAGGCTAAAGCTGCCATCCACCATTACTTCGTCCTCCCTCACCTCCCACCTTCCAACCTTAATCCGATACCGCAGTTTCTTGCCCGCTGAAAATTGGCCTCATAGAACGGGATCAGTTCTTTGATGGGCCTCCCGTTTTCAATCGCGTCGGCTTCAAAAAAAGCCAAGAGCGCAGCGGGATCTTTCGCTTCATAACTCCTGGTAAAGCGGGAGAGGAATTCGTGGATTTTCCGGTCTACATCCTCAGCAATTGGTTCTTTCGCCTCCATCGGTGACTGCGTTGTGACAGGAATCCAGGGCGGTGCCGGTGTTCCTGCGTAATAGTACTCCGTTTGCCACTGTCGGCCGTCAATCACCAGGGTCACAAGCACCAGCAGCACGAAGAGCATGCCAAAAGGCCAGGTTCTGCGCCACCTCTGCCACCAGGTGGGCCTGAACGCATCTCCATTGGAAAGTCCTTCTTCGTTCCAAACTTGTTTTGCCAGGTTCTGATCATAGCTTTGGCGCAACAGATCATTGCTCAGGACTTCGTAGGCATGTTGAATATTGCGAAAGCGCTCGGCGGCGTGTGGATCATCGGGGTTGGTGTCGGGATGGCAGGAAAAACTCAATCGGCGAAAAGCATGTTTGATTTGTTGCGGACTGGCGGAGCGATCGACGCCGAGGATCTCGTAATAATTCTGTTCGTAAGGGAGGAGATTTACAATGCGGGCAATCAGTTGCAGGCGTTCCAGGAAATAGTCGGGAAGGATTTTGGATGATCTGCAGGATTCCGCAATGCGACCATCGCTTGCAGGCGCAACACCAGGTATGTTGCGACACAGACGCTGCACCTCTTTAAGCAGCACGGATCGGCAACGACTCTGAAGAATGAGCTGGTGAGGGTTCTCTTCCGTGGCAACAAGATGAACAAGCGTCTGCAGAGGATCACGGTGCATGCCACTCAAGTCAACTCCACCTCGTCCAGCCAGTAGTCGCCGGAGATCTTGTTGTCAAACATCAGGCTCTCGTTTCGCATGCACCTGGAGCAGATCACCTCACACCCGGCGGGAACCGGCACTATGCAGCTCCTCCCTGGTCCCACGGAGTCCTTTTCAGCACCGGCTTACTCTTCACACTCAAACCTTCGCAGCGATAACCGCTGACCTGCGAGGTATACTCCCTGATCAGTGGTGAGCCCCTTGCTTTTGCGGGCAAACCGCAAGCGATAAACCTTCCCCGGTTCCACCGGAACAACCTGATACACCGGGTTGAATTCGAGGTTTTTCGTGCCCATAAAGCGAAGATGCAGGCAATAGCTCCCCTCGAACGGGGTTTTCGGTGCTGCGCTCGACCAGCACATCCGGGGTTCGCTCCGCAGTGCCAGCCAAACCCGCTGTTGGTCAGCTCCGCTTCGAACCCTCCGTCGTAGACGGTCTGCTTGCCATCGTCACGCCAGGTTGCCCACACTTCCTTGGCCTCAACCAGCCTGCCTCTGGCCAGGAGAAACTGGCAGAAGTCCAGTCGCAGCGCCCTGTCGGGAGGGAAACGACCCGCCACCATATTCCGCCACAGGACCAGCGCCGCCCCCTCTTCCTTGGCCTTCATCAGCTCCGTCAAAAAGACCACCTGGTTTTCCTCAGCCAGGTGGGGAATAATGGCCTGCGACTCACCCCAGAAACCCTTGGCCAAAAAACAGGCTTCCGTTCTTCGGAGGGGCAAACGTTTGAGGATGAAGTTGAAGGCTGCGGCAAAAAGCGTCTCTTCTTGCAGGTCGCGCGCCAGCAGGAGTTCCTGCCATTTCCAGGTGCTCACGTGGGCGATAACAGGGGAAATCGCGTAGAGAATCCGGCGGGCTTCATCCTCCCGGCCCCCTGCCAGCTCCACTTTGGCCAGGTTCAGCCAGGCATCGATCAGCAGCGGCTTTTTTGAGATGGCCTGCCGATAGCTTGCGGCCGCGGCCTGGGGATCGAGATCCACGTAGTAGGCAAGATTTCCCTGCAACTGCCAGGCGTCGGCGAAGGGCTGGAGCAGCGAAAACTTGTCCTGGAGGAATCCTAAATCCCTTGCGGCCAGGCGGTTGGTGCTCACAGAGTACCACCACAGAGCTCCGGCCAGGGAGATGAGGAGAACGGGCAGGAAGGTTCTGGACAGGCTACGGAGCAAGGGCACACCCGCAAAGTTCATGAGATGAGAAGAAAATCACCGATATCCAACCGTCATGCCGGTGAAAACCGGCATCCAGTGAATTTCTGGATTCCGGCTTCCGCCGGAATGACGACTGCGTTATAGATCTCTTTATTCTGTGGACCTGTACATAAACGACGGACCTGCAAAGCTCATGAACGCGGAACTGCCCTATCCCCCTCTGTCTCCGATGCCGGTCCCGGCAGCTTCTCCCCGTCAGCTCCGTAGGCAGGATGGTAATAGGAATGGTAGTAACGGTAGTATCGGGAATAGTAGCCTCCATAGTGATACCCGAGGTCGAGTTTGTTGACGATGGTTCCCAGCAGATGACCCCCAACGTTGAACAGGCTTCTGCGGAAAATGCGCAAAGCTTCCCGATGGGTTTGTCCCAGATTGCTGACCAGGATCACGCCGTCGACGGTGTTCCCGAGCACGAGCACATCGGCAAAGCCGCACGCCGGAGGCGAATCGATAATGATGCGGTCGTATAGCTCATCAATTGTAGCCAGGAATCCCTTCATCTGATTGGAGGCCAGCAGTTCCGCCGGGTTGGGCGGCATGGGACCGGCGGACATAAAGTGAAGCCCGAGGTAGTCGGTCTTCTGGATCGCTTCTTCCATCGTGCACATGCCGGAAAGAAGGTGGCTCAAGCCCTTGTGACGTTGTCGGCCTTCGCTTTTGCCATTGGCATTGAAAATCCGATGCAGCCGGGGTCTTCTGAGGTCGGCATCGATGAGCAGTACGCGTTCTTCGGATGAGGCGAAGGCCAGAGCCAGGTTGGTGGCAATGGTGCTTTTCCCTTCCGAAGGGCTGGTGCTGGTCACCAGAATCATTTTGGGAGGCCGGTTCATGGCGCTTGACAACTGAATCGACACTCTGGTGGTGCGAATGGCTTCGGAAAAGGCAGCACGCGGCTTGCTCAGCACCAGGGTATCGAGGTCCTTTGCCTCTTCAACCGTGGCCAGGGGCAGGACCCCGACCACCGGAATGCCAAAGCGCTCCGTAATCTCATCGATGCGCTTCACGGTATTGTCGAGATACTCGAGGAGAAAGGCCAGGCCCACGCCTCCCACAAGGCCAAACACCAGGGCCATAAGCAGGTTCATCTTGATGTTCGGTTTGTAGGGCTTGAGGGGGAGCACCGCATAGTCGACGATCTGCACATTGCCAAGGTCTGTCCCCACCTTGGCATCGATTTCCTTGGAGCGCTCCATCATACTCTGGTGGATGAACTTGTTGGTCTCCACCTCGCGTTCGAGGATTTTGTATTCAGTGGCCTGGTTGTTCAGATTCAAAGCCTGCTTTTTCATCTCTTCGGCTTTCTCCGCCAGGGAGGACTCCTTTGCCCGGGCGCTGAGAAAGTCGTTTTTGACCGTTGCCAGGATGCGGTTTTCTTCTGCGCCGATGCGCCGCTCGAGATCGTGCATTTTGGCCTTGATGTTCTTCAGCTTCGGATAGTCGTCCTTAAAGGTCGAGTAAATCTCCTGGTATTCGGCCTCGACCTTGGCCAGTTCCTGGCGCAAATTCTGAATCAACACGCTTTGCATGACAATGGACTGGGAGTTGATATTCTCCGAGGTTGCCTGCTGGAACAGCGATTCCTTACCGATTCGGTCCGCCTGTGCCCCCGCCAGAGCACTGTTCATCTCCTCCAGTTGACGATAGATGATGTTCAGGTTGGAATTGAGGGAAACAATGCCGGCTTTCTGGGCGAACTCGTTGAGCTGCTTTTCCGCCCGTTCCAGGTTGATGCGGGCGATTTCTATCTGTTTCTCCAATTGGATGCGGGCGGAACCGGCCGCATCGATCCTCTTGTCCATCTGCCAGCCAATGAATTCCTTGATGTGGGCATTGACCACATCGCGCGTGAGGGCTGGGTCGGTACCGCTGAAAGAGAGGGAAACGATGGTGGTATCCCGTTCCGGCACTACTTCCAGGTTCCTGAAGTAGATCTTTTCCACTTCTTCCTGGAGCCGCAGCCCCGGCAGAGCGGGATCGGCCTCTGCTTCCCGCTGTTTACTCGACTGAAAAACCTCGGTGATGGCTGACTTCACCCTGCTGAAGATGCCGCTCGCCTGCCCGTCCTCACTGAGCTCTCCCAGTTCCGATTTGAAAGCCGGCTTCGCTTCCAGGTGCAGTTTCTCGGTCACCCGGCGGACCAGGGACTGGCTTTGCAGCAGTTTCACATTCGTCTGGATGTATTCCCTGAGCTGGGGATTCATGCCGGCGCCGGAGAGATCCTCGAACTTGGTCACTTTGGGGGTCTGCATGCTCAGCTCCACCTTGCCGGTGGCTCTAAACACGGGTTTCATGCTGAGGGTCACGACGAGCATGAGGATGAAAACGCCGCTGATAAAAGTGAGCACGAGCCATTTGTGGCGAAGGACGACATCGAGGTAGTCGCGCAGATCGGCGGAATCGTCAAAATCCGGAACCGCCTCGCGGACTTCGGTGCTGGGCAGATGGGAGCGGGAAACCGGAACAGGAAGGTCCATGTTGGGTAACGCTGCATTCTCTGACGGATGTTTCATGAATTGCCCTCATTTACGACGAAATGAAACTCGTGCCACCACCCGGTAGGAGCAAGGTAACGCCTGTCCGTCGGCACATGCGTGGCAGAACCCTGGATAACTGGCCTGTTGTTGCAATGATCTTGCCGCTATCAGCGTTACCTATCAAGAAACGGGATGAAGAATCAATACAAAAAAACTGAGATGGGGTGCATTTTTTCCCCTTGACACTGCGCGGCAAGATCCTCTAAAAGGGACGCACGAAGTATTTTTCTGTTTGACTGACCACCATGGTTTTTTATGGAATTGATTCATCTCATAAATGAAGGAGGGCGATCAGGATGAAGCGCATTTCAAGGACATTGGTACTCGTTTTGGCAATGCTCATGGTTCTTCAACCCGTTTTGTCATTGGCGGGCACCGGGGCGCGGGTTATCCCGCAGGGCAAGATCAGCATCCTGGAAGAAGGCAAGGAGGTCACTCAGTTCCAATCTGAACTGCCCCTGCCCGAGGGGACCATGATGCTTTGCAACGGCAGCTGCGTTGTGCAAACCCAAAACCTCCAGCTGGTCGCTCAAGATCGGGCGGTGTTTGCTCTGGCTGAAGGCAAAGCGCGTTGGGATTTGACCGTCAAGTCGGGGCAGGTGGACTTCGCTATGCGCCCTGACGCCAAACCGGTTTCCTTCCACACCCCTCATGACACCATTCAGACCGAGCGGGCGATTGTGCCGGCAAGCAGTGGAAGCCAAGGTGAGAGGCTCCATCAAAGTCAGCGAAACCGAATCGGTGATGAGTGTCCAGGAAGGAGCTCTGCAGGTGATGAGTCCTGACGGTACCAAGCTGGTACAGCCCGGCCAGGGCATTCGCCTGGCGGCAGCACCCGCTACTACCGGCGCGACTGCCAGCGTAGCCGGCGCCGGTGGGGCACCTCTCTACGCCGGTCTTACCGCGACGACCTGGGCTCTTATCGGTGTTGGAGTTGCCGCAGCCATCGCTATTCCGCTGGCTCTTTCCAGTGGCGGTGGTGACGACGACGGCGGTAGGGTCCTCAGCCCTCAATAGCCGACCAACCTGTTTTCTTACCGAATACAAAACCCCTTTTTCGAAAGGGGTTTTTTTATTGGGTAGCGCCAGGCAGTGGACCGGCAGCGGCGGGCCTGAGGAGTGAGAAATGAAGGACATTCCCTTAGATGAGAGAATCATCTTTGCTCTTGATGTAGACTCCGTCGACCTCGCCAAAGCCTGGGTGCAGCGCCTGGAGTCTCATATCAGATTCTACAAAGTGGGGTTGCAGCTGTTTCTGGCCGGCTGGTTTCCCATCATCGAATGGATTGCCGAGCGGAATCACAAGGTGATGGTGGACCTGAAATTCTTCGACGTTCCGGAAACCGTGAAGCTTGCGGTCAGGCAACTCAGAGGTAGAGGCGTGACCTTTACCACGGTGCACGGCAACGATCCGATTTTGCGGGCGGCCGTAGAGGCCAAAGCCGAGGTGAAGGTGCTGGCGGTTACCGTCTTGACCAGTTTTGGCCAGGAGGATATGGACGAGATGTTCGGCGCCCCCGTGGATGTTGCCGACCTGGTCTATCTCCGGGCAAGGAGAGCGCTTGAGCTGGGATGTGACGGTGTCGTTTCTTCAGGGCTGGAGGCTCAGCGCCTGAGGAATCAGCTCGGAGATCGTTTCTTCGTGGTCACACCGGGAATTCGACCCGGGATCAACAGGGAACTGGATCAGGACGATCAGAAAAGGATTGTTACCGCCAGGGAGGCCATCGCCAACGGCGCTGATCACATCGTGGTGGGGCGACCGATCAGCACCGCCGACAACCCGCTCAGCGTCGTGGAAGCCATGCAGAAGGACATTGCTCAGTTGATTGGTTGAATGCAAAGCGAACCGCTGAAAAGCGAACCGCAGAATATCGAATATCGAATATCGAACCGCAGAACCATTGAAGAGCGAACCGCAGAAACAGCGAATTGCGAACCATTGAACCGCAGAACCAGCGAACCGCAGAATGTTGAAGGAGAAAGGTTCGAATCCGTTGTTCCTGACTCCCCTCCCTTGATGGGAGGGGTTCGGGGAGGGTGAAAAAATGCCCGAAGGAGTGCACTCAGCGCTCGACATGTGAATGTTTTTGCAATATTATGGGTGGGTGTGTGTTCTGAAGTTCGCCCCTGCGCTCATTGAATCTGAAACACTGTAGGTAAAGGAGTTGAAAATGCCAGAGTTCAAGTATCAAGAGCCGTTTCCCCAGTCCAAGGATGATACGAAATACCGTTTGCTGACCAAGGATTATGTATCCACGGTGAATTTTGACGGCAAAGAGATCCTCAAAGTGGACCCGGAAGGACTCGCCTTTCTTGCCAACAGCGCCATGCGGGATGTCTCCTTCCTGTTGCGCCCCGCCCATCTGGAAAAAGTGGCAGCGATTTTGACCGACCCGGAATCCTCCGCCAACGACCGCGGGGTAGCGGTCGCGTTGCTGAGAAATGCCGAAGTCGCCGCCGAGGGTATGCTGCCCCTTTGCCAGGACACCGGCACGGCCACCATCCTTGGCAAAAAGGGACAGCAGGTCTGGACCGGAGCCAATGACGAGGAATTCCTGAGCAAGGGGGTCTACAAGACCTACACGGAAGAGAACCTTCGTTATTCCCAGACCATTCCGCTGACTACGTACGATGAGATCAATTCCGGCACCAACATGCCGGCTCAGATCGATCTCTATGCGACCCAGGGCGGGGAATATAAATTCCTGTTCGTTGCCAAGGGTGGCGGTTCCGCAAACAAGTCCATGCTCTATCAGGAAACCAAGGCGCTCTTGAATCCGGCCAGCCTCGAAAAGTTCCTGGTGGAAAAAATGAAAAGCCTCGGGACGGCCGCATGCCCACCCTATCATCTGGCCTTTGTCATTGGCGGAACCTCGGCGGAAGGGTGCCTCAAGACGGTCAAGCTCGCCAGCGCCGGTTACCTGGATAACCTTCCCACCAAGGGCAACGAGGGGGGACAGGCCTTCCGCGATCTGGAGATGGAGGAAAAAATCCTGCAGGCTTCCTACAAGACAGGCTATGGCGCTCAGTTCGGCGGCAAGCACTTTGTGCTGGATGTGCGCGTCGTCCGTATGCCCCGCCATGGTGCTTCCTGCCCGGTGGCCATGGGCGTTTCGTGTTCCGCCGACCGTAACATCAAAGCCAAGATCAATAAGGATGGGATCTGGCTGGAAGAAATGGAACGCAAGCCCGGTCGTTTCATCCCCGATAAGTATCGCGGCAAACACGAACACGGCGTGGTCAAGATCGACCTGAACAAACCCATGAAAGAAATCCTGGCGGAGCTGTCAAAATATCCGGTCACGACCCAGCTCTCTCTCTCCGGCACCCTCATCGTCGGGCGCGATATCGCTCATGCGAAACTCAAAGAGCGGATCGACAAGGGCGAAGGAATGCCTCAGTACACGAAGGATCATCCAATCTATTATGCCGGTCCGGCCAAGACGCCCAAGGGTGCGCCTTCCGGTTCATTTGGGCCCACGACCGCCGGGCGGATGGATTCCTACGTGGATCTCTTCCAGTCCAACGGCGGTTGCATGGTCATGATCGCCAAAGGCAACCGCACTCAGCAGGTGACTGATGCGTGCAAGAAATACGGCGGTTTCTACCTCGGTTCCATCGGTGGCCCCGCTGCCCTGCTGGCCAAGGAAAACATCAAGAAGGTTGAGGTTCTCGAATACCCGGAACTGGGCATGGAAGCCATCTGGAAGATTGAAGTAGAGGATTTCCCGGCCTTCATCCTGGTCGATGATAAGGGGAACGACTTCTTCAAGCAGATTGCATGCTGATACGGCCCTGATTGAAAACTTGAACCAAGTTGTGTTAGATTGTGGTCATAAGCCCTGGATCTCTGGTCCGGGGCTTGTTTGTTGGAAGCCGGCAGGAATGATACGGAAGCTTTTGACAGGGACATAGATGAACGGACTCGACACTTTCCTGATCGTTGTGGGCCTATTTTGCCTGGTTCGCGGAATTTTGCGAGGAGCCATCTCGCAGCTGTTCGGGATTGCCGGAGTCATCAGCGGCTTTCTGCTGGCCGCCCATTCCTATGAGTCCCTCGCCCGGCAGCTGTCCGCTCTGTTTCCCGGTCTACCGGGGGCGGCCGCCGTCAGCTTCATCGCTCTTTTCCTGCTGACCTGGTTCTGTGTGGGAATAACCGGGTACTGGACGGGAAGGCTGCTGCGCCGCACCGGGCTCGGTTTCCTCGACCGGCTCCTGGGAGGCATGGTGGGCCTGACGAAAGCCCTCCTGCTGGGCATCATGATCATTGCCCTCCTGACGCTGCTCATCTCTCCCAAAAGCTCTTTCTTGACCCACTCCACCCTCGCCCCTTACATACAACAGGCCGCTCAACTGCTGCTCAAAGCCACCCCCAAAAGCCTTCAAAAGCTTTTCGAAGAAAAGCAAAAGGCTTTCAAGCACGACTGGTCGGAATGGAAAGAAGAAAGGATACACACTGAATCGCCGTCCCAAGGAAAGGCCACGGGAGCGTGAAAACAGGACAGGGAACCAACCGGCGCTGGGAGAAGATGCGCCATATTTGGGAAATCATTGACCGGCTGCGGGGAGTCTCGGGTTGCCCGTGGGACCGCAAACAAACCCCTGCCAGTGTGCAGACCTACCTCATCGAAGAGGCTCACGAGGCAGCGGCAGCGGTGCGGGCAAACGAGGTGAAGGAGGTGGCCGAAGAACTGGGTGACCTCCTCTTCATGACGCTCTTTCTCGTCCATTTGTACGAGGAAAAAGGGTCGTTCCGGCTGGATGAAGTGTGCGACACGGTTTGCGAAAAAATGAGACGTCGCCACCCTCATGTTTTCGGTGACCTGCCGGTGCGAACCGCCCAGGAAGTGGTAGACAATTGGGAAAAAATCAAAGCGGACGAAAAGGCCTCCACGGGGAAGGTGGCCCTGGGAATCCCGTCATCCCTGCCCGCCTTGATGCGAGGCTTTCGCATGCTGTCACGTCTTTCCCGCGAAGAACAACCCTGCTGGAATGACCTGGCCGCTCAAATTGAGAATTTCTCCCTGAAACATCGGAACCTGCTGCAATTGCTGAACGATGGCGTGGCGCCGCCGCCGGAGGCTTTCGGGGAACTCCTCCTGAGCCTGGTGAATCTGGCCCGCCTCAAGGGCTACCAAGCTGAGACCTGTTTGCATACGGCTTTGAGCCGCATAGAGTGACCTCACTCGATTAGGAAAGTATCCCATGCGCGACACCCAGAAGATCCTCATCGTCGACGACGAAGCGCCCTTTCGGTCCGCTTTGCGACGTTTGCTGGAGAAGAAATACCTCGTGATCGAAGCGGAAAACGGGGCCAAGGGAATACAGCTCTGCTATCGCGAAGAACCTGATCTAGTGCTCCTGGATGTGGCTCTGCCCGATGCCAGCGGTCTCGAAATCCTGTCGCAGTTCAAGGAACTCCGCCCCTCGCCGACGGTGGTCATGATCACCGCCTACGAACAGGTCAAAGATGTAGTCACCGCCATCAAACGAGGGGCCTTCGACTATCTGGTCAAGCCGGTGGATCTTGATGAATTCGAGTTCACCATCCAGACGGCACTGGAACATGCCGGCCTGAGGAATGAAGTTGACCGACTGCGCCACGAGGTCCAACGTCTGCAGAAAATCGACCGTTTTGTGGGGTCGAATCCGAAATTTCTCGACGCCCAGATGCTCGCCATAAAAAGTGCCCAGAGTCGCGACGCCGGAGTCCTCCTGCAGGGTGAGAGCGGGGCTGGGAAAGAGCTCTTTGCGCGACTCATTCATGCCCGCAGCCCGCGCGTCGATTATCCGTTTGTCGCCTTGAATTGCGCCGCCTTCAGCGCTGAAATCATCGAGAGTGAACTTTTTGGGTACGAAAAAGGGGCCTTTACGGGCGCCCGCGCTGAGGGAAAGGAAGGCCTGCTGGAAGTAGCCGATGGGGGCACGCTTTTTTTGGATGAGGTGAGCGATCTCCATCTGGAAATCCAGGCCAAGCTGCTGCGCGTACTCGAGGAAAAGGAGTTCTATCCCCTCGGCGGAACCCGCAAGCGCACCGTGGATATCCGCATTATCTCAGCCTGTAACACAGACCTCTGGCAAGGCTCCGAAGAAGGCAAGTTCCGCAAAGATCTCTTCTTTCGCCTTGCCACCATTCGTATCGACCTCCCACCTCTGCGTGAACGCACGGATGACATCCTTCCGCTGGTCCAGTTTTTCATGGACGAGTTCAATGACAAGTACGGCAAACACTTTCGCCGGCTCAATCCCGAAGCCGAACGCCTGCTCCTGCTTCATTCCTGGCCGGGGAACGTGCGAGAGCTGAAGAACACCATCGAACGCGTCATTCTCCTGGAAAATGAAGATACCATCCTCGCCAGCCACCTCCACTTTCTGGCGCCCTACGGCAACAGCCCCCCCCCTCCTCGGCGGAGGTCTTCCACATCACCTTTCCCGAGCAGGGAATTGCTCTCGAAGAAATCGAAAAGGAAATCATCCTCCAGGCCTACGACGCCTGCAAAAAGAATAAATCGAAAACCGCCCGTTTTCTCAGCATCCCGAGGCACGTCCTCATTTACCGCTTGAAAAAACTCGGCATTGAATAGTGCCGAATATTATCCACTTTCCACGTTTTTCCGAACAATAGTCACCACTACCTGCCATCTGGTTAATATTACAGCCATATTTTGGCGCCCCTCTGCCGCACCACCTCCCCATCCCAGGATATCTGAAGAATATTCCCCATCACCCGCTCAAGTGCTCACCCGAACGAGAACCCCCAGGTCGCAGCCGATCATGATCCAGCCGAGGAGTGTGCCATTATGGCATGTACTTTGCTCCAAGGAGCGGTCGGAGGCTATGAGTGACTGCGAAAAATCGGGTTTTGTTAGTTGAGGATGAGGCTTCCTTAAGACGCTCTTTGGAAAAGTATCTGGAACGAGCCGGGTATGCCTTTGAATGTTGTTCGACTGCTCGTGATGCACTAGCGTTGGCGGAGAGACACCCTCCAGAGATTGTGATTGCGGAATATCACCTTCCTGATGCTAATGGTCTGGGGCTGCTGGAAAAGCTCATGCGGATAGCACCCAATCTTGCGGGAATTCTTCTATCGGAATATGACTTTCAGGCTATCGCCAAAGATCTTGTTCGAGTTCCGGTTGAGTCCTTTCTCAAAAAACCTTTCGATCTGGCTGAGTTTGAAGCTGCTTTGTCCTCCGCACGCTCTAAGGTGAAAATGGCCTCATCAGTTGAACATGTTGAAGGTGAACGGAAATTCGATTTTGAAGGTTTGCCCGTCTCCACTTTTAAATAGGGAACTCTCAGGGATAACGGTTTAGAGTACATGTTGGTTTCGTATGGATGGTGGCAATTGCTTCTCGAGTTGAAGCGGGTTGGTGATGGTCGATGCGTGTTGATGTTCTCTC
Organism: uncultured delta proteobacterium; assembly: GCA_963783775.1. Taxonomy (GTDB): domain Bacteria; phylum Desulfobacterota; class Syntrophobacteria; order Syntrophobacterales; family Syntrophobacteraceae; genus JADGQM01. The sequence goes on from CAWAOR010000008.1 coordinate 155,645, forward strand.
CGGTTTGGTAGTGCTTTTGCTGGGTTGTTGATTTTCGAGTTCAAGTTCGGGCGAAAAGAGCTGGTTGTGTTGCGTATTCTTGACTTCGAGCGGATGCTGACAGTTCGATTGGATGCTGGAAACTGAATCGGGATGGTCTGAGAGTCCCCTTTTTTTCATAACAAAAGGCCATAAGGTTAATCCTTGTGGCCTTTTGTTTTGGGCTGCGCTAGAATGCTCACTTCCGAGGTAGGAAGTTACCGGCGCCGACCTTGGAGAGATGACCGTCACCTGTCGCCCCGTGTTGGGGCCTGGAATCAGCCACCCGAGTAGGAGAAGCAGTCATGGAATCACAGAAGCTTGAGTTGCTCCAGAAGATGGAACAAAAGGGTATCACCGTAGCCGAAGCGGCGGACAAAATTGCCTTTGACGCGGCGCTCCTCAAACTCTATTTCGCGCAGGATGCTTACCCGGTGCCCAAAAGGATCATGGACAAGCTGGCGGGAGCCATTGCTAACTGACACCCGGCGTTTCTCTGCTTGACACCTCGGAATGTTGATGATATTGCATGCAGCCTGGGTAAGCCCAGCTTTGTAGCTCCTGTGCCTCACCGTCACAGTGCTCTCCGTGGCCTTCTTCTGCATTTCTTTATCCCAGTTAAATATGTCTAGGTCGACTCATTAAACACTGTCCGATAGACTAACCTTTCTCAAGCATTCGGCGTTTGGTTGGGGTTTTTTGTGTCGTCGGGGCAATCTTTTTCTCTCGTGCTCCCTTTGCAGAGCAACGAGATGCTTGTCATGAAGGCAGATTCACTGGTTTAAACGTATCGAGGAGGTGTTTTATGGAACACGAGAAAAGCGTAACACAGCGGTTGGAACAGAGGGGGGTTTCTCGAAGGGATTTCATGAAATACTGCACCCTGTTATCAGCCACCATGGGACTGTCATCATCATTCATTCCCCGGATCGCAGAAGCGCTCACCGCCCCACGGCCTCCGGTAGTCTATCTGGCCTTTGCCGAATGCACCGGCTGTGCCGAATCAACGCTCAGAACCATGTACCCCTGGATCGATCAGCTGCTGCTCGACGTCATCTCCCTGGATTACCATGAGACCATTATGGCTCCCTCGGGCGAGGCGGCCGAGAAGTCTCTCCACGACACGGTCACCAAGTACCCGGGCAAGTTCATCTGTGTGGTGGATGGCGCCATTCCGACCGCCGATAACGGCATCTATGGCATGATCAACGGGAGGACCTTCCTCGATATCGCCAAGGAAGTCTGCCCGAAAGCTCTGGCAACCATCGCCATCGGCACCTGCGCCTCCTATGGCGGGCTTCCCGCGGCGGCCCCCAATCCCACGGGAGCCAAAAGCGTGAAGGATGCCATCGGCATCAACACGCTCAATATCCCCGGCTGTCCTCCCAATCCCATCAATTTTGTTGGCACCATCGTAAACTATCTGCTTTTTGGCAAGCTCCCTGAGGTGGATGACAAAGGCCGTCCGCTGTTCGCATACGGCAAGACCATCCACGATCAATGTCAGCGCCGTTCCCATTTTGAAAATGGGGAGTTCGTAACCTCATTTGAGTCCGATGAAGCCAAAAGAGGGTACTGTCTCTATCAGGTAGGCTGTAAAGGACCGGAAACCTACAACAACTGCCCCCTCGTCAAATTCAATGACGGCACGAGTTGGCCGGTGCAGGCGGGACACCCCTGCATTGGATGCAGCGAACCCAATTTCTGGGACAAGATGTCGCCTTTTTACAAAACTCTGTAGAGAGAGCGTTCCGCGTCAGTGAGATAAGTTCTGTCTGTGGAGCAAACCGAGACCCTACCCTGATAAAAGCAAGGAGAACCGGCTATGGGACAGAGAGTAGTCATCGACCCGATTACCCGCATTGAGGGTCATTTACGCATAGAAGTGGAAGTCACGAACGGTAAGGTCAGTAATGCCTGGAGCAGCTCCATGCTGTTCCGCGGGATTGAGATCATCCTGCAGGGCCGCGACCCTCGCGATGCCTATCTATTCACCCAGCGGGCCTGCGGGGTCTGCACTTACGTTCACGGGCTGGCCTCCGTGCGCGCCGGGGACGCCGCCATGGGCATCACGATCCCCGACAACGCCCGCATCATCCGCAACCTGCTTTTGGGCGCCCAATTCCTGCACGACCATATCGTTCACTTCTATCATCTCCACGCCCTGGACTGGGTGGACGTGGTGAGCGCCCTTAAAGCCGACCCGAAGAAGACCGCTGATCTGGCCAACCAGGTCACCACTGCCGGCAAGAGCGGTGTCAATGATTTCAAGGCCACCAAGGCCAGGCTGCAAAAATTCGTCGACAGCGGGCAGCTGGGCATTTTTGCCAACGGCTACTGGGGACACCCGGCCTACAAGCTGCCTCCCGAAGTGAATCTGCTCGCCGTAGAGCACTATCTCCAGGCCCTTCGGCAGCAGGCGCGCACCGCGCGCCTGCATGCCATTTTCGGCGGCAAGAATCCGCACCTCCAAAGTCTGGTAGTGGGGGGCGTGACCTGTGCCACGGATCTCACCGCCGACCGCATTGCCGAGTTCAAGTACCTCTGGCAGGAGACCATGGACTTCGTCAACAACGTCTATATCCCCGACGTGTTGGCGGTGGCCGGATTCTACAAAGATTGGGGCAAGATCGGTGGCACCACCAACTTCCTCGTCTATGGTGAATTCCCGCAAACCGCCAAGGAACCGGACAGCTTCCTCTTCCCGCGCGGCGCCATCTTCAAGCGCGCCGTCGGTAAGGTGCAGCCGGTTGACATCAACGCCGTCCAGGAGCATGTCAAGCACAGCTGGTATGAAGGCGATCAGGCGCTGCCGCCCGCCAAGGGTGAGACCAAGCCCAAGCCCGGCAAGCTCGATGTAAATGACCGCTACAGCTGGATGAAAGCCCCGCGCTACAACGGTGAACCCATGGAAGTCGGGCCTTTGGCGCGCGTCCTGGTGGCCTACGGCAAGGGCGACCCGACGACGAAGAAAGCCGTCGATGACGTGCTCAAGAAGTTGAACATCCCGGTGGATGCGCTCTTCTCCACCCTCGGCAGAACCGCCGCCCGGGCGCTCGAAACCAAGATCATCGGCGACGCCATGGAAGGCTGGATCACCCAGTTGGTGGAGAATATCAAGAAAGGCGACACCAAAATCTACCAGGATTTCCAGATCCCCGCCGAAGGCATGGGTGCCGGCCTCAACGACGTGCCCCGTGGCGCTCTCGGACACTGGCTCCAAATCAAGGACCAGAAGATCGGCAACTTCCAGCTCGTGGTGCCTTCAACCTGGAACCTCGGACCGCGCTGCGCTCAGAATAAGCCGAGCCCCGTCGAGGAGGCGCTCATCAACACACCCGTTGCCGATCCCAAACGCCCGGTCGAAATCCTGCGCACGGTTCACTCCTTCGATCCATGCATTGCCTGCGGGGTGCACGTCATCGATCCGCAAACCAATGAGGTGCATAAATTTAAGGTTGTCTAAAGCCGATTAATTGGATATTTATGGCCGCAGGGACCTGGTCGTGCTGCAGTGCGCGCCGGGTCCTTGTTATTTTGACCCCGCACGGTGAAGGCAAAGGCACTCATAATGGAAAGCCGGAAGATATTGGTCTTGGGAGTCGGCAACATCCTTCTACACGATGAGGGCGTCGGCGTGAAAGTCGTGGCCAAGCTGGATTCGGAATACGACTTCTCCGACAATGTCCAACTATTTGATGGAGGCACCCTGGGCCTGAGACTCCTCGACCCGATCAGCGAGGTGGATCATCTCATTGTCGTGGATTGCGTGAGATACAGTCATCCCCCAGGCACACTCTACCGCTTTTCCATGGAGGACTTTGAAAAGCGCGTGACCGTCAAGAATTCTCTTCACCAACTGGATCTTGTGGAAACGCTTGCTTTCGCTGAAATAATCGGAAATCGACCCAGCACGGTGGTGGTGGGGATCGAACCAGAAAATATCTCGCCCTGGGGAATGGAACTGACCGAAGTGGTCCAATCCCGCCTCGAGGATATGTGTGCTCAGGTGCTCGAGGAGATTGCCGCAGCGGGCGGGTCGTTTCGGCCCCGGCAGGAACTCCCCGCGGAAAGGATCGAATAGATGTGCCTCGCTATCCCTGCAGAAATCGTTCAGATTGAAGATGAAATGGCTATCGTCAAGGTGGGGGATTCCCTCAGAAAAACTTCCCTGCTGCTGCTGCCGGACGGGGCGGAGCTCGGTGACTACGTGATCGTCCACGCCGGTTTTGCCCTGCACAAGGTGGACCCCGAAGAAGCCATGGAATCCCTGCGGCTGCTCCAGGAGCTGGCGGCTCTGGTCGACGAGGAAACCCTCAACTGACACGGACCGTCCATGAGGGCACGGCTGAACGCTTAGAGACTATCTCAAAATGGTCAAAACGCCTTTTATCGTCTTTCCGGCGAAAGCCGGAATCCAGAAAGACACTGGATGCCGGTTTTCACCGGCATGACGGAGTGGCCTATGGACACGCATTCATGTGGCGCTGTACTTAGCCGCTGACTTCGACTTCCAGTTGGATCGGTTTAAAAAAATAAATGATTCTGCCGGTTTTTGATGCCTCGTCAAAATTCAACAAGAGATTCACCCGATCGCCATTCCAGAAGCATTTCTTTTCGGATTCACCAGGCTGAAAGGGAGGCCCGAATTCCTTGGCGAGCACCTCGCGAAGTCTGGCAAAGTCCGCCAGGGAACTGTAATAGATCATCACATTGTAGAAACGGTCCTTGTAGAATCCGTAGACTATCTTATCCACTTCGACCTCGCCGATCCTCGTCGGATCTTTGGCCTTCTCGAAGAATTTCAAATCCCCCTCTTCAGCCAGAAGCCTCATTTCGGGCAGGTCACGAAAGTTGCTTCCCCACTTCATGCCTCTGAAATCATCAGGCTCCTTTTTCGTATCCGGAAGCAACAGGTAGCCCGTCACCAGCATTCCCACCAACACCAATGCCAGCACCGGGAGGAGAACGCGTTTCTCCTGCTGGAAAAGCGACATCTGCTATCCTTTCTCGCCAGGCGGCCAGACCCTCGACTATCCCTCAACCGGGTTGGCGGCCGCAGACCCCGCACCGGTTATCGCTCTCATCATTCCGCCGTCTCTTCTTCAAACTCGATCCCCAGATGTCGTCTCAGGAAGTCGAGCAACCGTTTCCCGTCTTCCGTCGGAAGCCAGCCAATCCCCTGGCAATTCGGACAGTCGATCAGCTCGGCATGGTCATTCCAGGGAACAACCCCACTGCCCCAGCACTTCCAGCACTTGGTCTCCAACTCCGGCAGGCTCATGCTCTCCTATCCTCATCGTCATCACACGTGCCTAGAACTCGGCATGTCCCGGGCGTTCTCGGGAAAGGGAATGACCTCCCGGATGTTGGGAAGGCCGGTCACGAACTGAACCATCCGTTCCAACCCGAACCCAAAACCGGCATGAGGTACCGAACCAAATTCCCGCAACTCGACATACCAGCGGTAGTCCTCGGCGGAAATGCCTTTGAGCTTCATCTGTTCGAGCAGTACATCACGCCGTTCTTCGCGCTGAGACCCGCCGACGATCTCGCCGACGCGCGGCACCAGAATGTCCATGGCCGCCACCGTCTGTTCATCGTCATTCACTCTCATATAAAAGGGCTTGAGCGCTCGCGGGAAATCGATCACGCCCACCGGTTTCTGAAACAATTTCTCTGCCAGATAGCGTTCGTGCTCGGCCTGCAGATCATTCCCCCATTCCACCGGGAAAGGTGAAGGCCTCGCCTGACCGTTCGAGCAAGCGGACCGCCTCGGTGTAAGAAATGACTTCAAAAGAAACACTCAGGGTCTTTTCGAGGGTCTCCAGGAGGGTTGGTTCAATGAAACGGGAAAAGAACTCGAGATCTTCGCGGCAGTCGGCCAGAACCGTGCCTACCAGGTGCTTTACGAAGGCTTCCGCCAAGTTCGAGATCATCCTGGAGGTCACAAAACGCCATTTCCGGCTCGACCATCCAGAATTCCGCCAGATGCCTGCTGGTATTGGAATTCTCGGAACGAAACGTGGGCCCGAAGGTGTACACTTTGCCGAGCGCCAGCGCGTAGATCTCTGCCTGAAGCTGGCCGCTCACGGTCAGAAAGGCCGGGCGGTTAAAGAAATCGTTCTCGTAGACATTCGCGGATGCGGCGGAAAGCAGACTTTCAGGTCCGAGCGTCGTGACGCGAAAGACCTCCCCGCCCCTTCACAATCACTCGAGGTAATGATCGGGGTGTGAATGTAGCAGAAGCCTCGATCCTGGAAAAACTGGTGAATGGCGTAACTCAGCCGGTTGCGGAGACGCGCCACCGCCCCGATGGTGTTGGAGCGCGGACGCAGATGGGCGATCTCCCTCAGGAATTCGAAGGAATGCCGTTTTTTTTGGAGCGGATACGTCAAGGGATCGGAGCGCCCGTAAACCTTGATCTTTTCCGCTCGCATTTCAATGGCTTGCCCCTTGCCTGGAGATGGCATGACCAGGCCTTCGACCAGCAGGCTGCTGCCGGTGGTAAGGTCCGCGAGGGTTTCACCATAGCCGTCGTGGTTGTGTTCGGCGATGATCTGCAAATTCTTCAGGCATGATCCGTCGTTGAGTTCGATGAAACTGATGCCGGCCTTGGAATCCCTCCGGGTTCGCACCCAACCCTGGACCAGGGCGGTTTTGCCGGCATACGCCTCGCTCTGAGAAAAAAGTTCTGCAATGCGTGTTGCCTTTTCCATCATGGTAGTGACGATCCTCTCTTGGCTATTTTTGATTTTACCAATATTATCTTACCACGTTTTCAACCGATGATTGAGAGGAGATCTGATTCTTGGACCTGGTGAGGGCCGCTTATCATTCCGCTTCGAATTCCCTGGAACCTTTGGCACGTTGCTTCCTTTCTTCCAGACTACAGGAAAACCCACTCTTCTGGCAAGGACGATTAGGGTACTACGCCACCGAATCACCGGCCCATCGGCGGCCCCGCCTCTGGCTCCACGCCGCCTCCGTCGGCGAGGTAACCGGCGCCATCCCGATCGTTCGCGCCCTGCGCGAGCAGTTGCCCGGCGCTGCGATCACTCTGACCGTGACCACGCCCCAGGGATTCCAGTTCGCCCGCTCCAACCTCTCACCGTGGGCTCAAATTCTGCCCTTTCCCCTTGATTTGCCGCCTGTTCTCGACCGAGCCTTCCAAAGTCTGCGACCCGACCTTTATGTGGCGCTGGAGAGCGAATTCTGGCCCAACCTCTTTCGCTTCCTGGAACTTTACCAGACCCCTGCCATCCTCCTCAACGGTCAGCTTTCCCACCGCTCCGCCATCTGGTATGGGCTCCTTAAACCCCTCTTCCAGCCGGTCTTCAGGCAGTTTGTCGGGCTCGCCATGCATGCGGAAGAAGATCGCCGGAATGTCCTGCGTCTGGGTGTTCCTCCCGAGCGCACCTGCGTCCTGGGCAGTTCCAAATACGATGCCCTCGTCTTGCGCAAAGATCCCGCCAAGGTGCGCGCATGGCGGCAAGTTCTGGACCTTCCCGAGGGAGTTCCGACGATCGTGGGAGGAAGCTTGCGGCGGCAGGAATGCGTCAGACTTCTGGAGATTTTCCGCACCCTGAAGAACCTCGACTCGAGCCTCGTGGGCATCTTTGCCCCACGGCATTTGACCCAGATTCCCAACATGGCGGCATGGCTCGAACGCTCAAGGAATTGCCTTCCAGCTGTTTTCCCTGTTCGAGCAGACAGGGGCAAAAAGAACTTCGTCGGTAATCCTGGTAGACCGCATCGGCCTGCTTTTCGAGCTCTACGGGCTTGGCGACCTCGTTTTCTGTGGGGGTACCCTGGAACCCATCGGCGGGCACAATATCGTGGAACCGGCGGCTTGGGGAAAACCGGTTTTCTACGGTCCTCACTTGCAAAAAGTAACCGATGAACATAATATCTTACAGGCTTTTAGAGGAAGCTTTCTGGTGCAGAATGCGGAAGACCTCCTGCACCAATGGCAGCACTGGCTCCGGCACCTCTCCGGACTGCAGCTCTACGGGGAAAATGCCCAGGCCGCGCTCTCAAAACTGGGAGGAGTCTCTGCCAGGCAGGTCGAACTCATCATGAGCGCTCTTTCCGAGCACAAGTCTGGTGAGGTGAGGAAAACGGTGGCCGGCTAGTCAGTGCAGGGCCACACAATATAGTGACCGAAGAAAGGAATGCTCGTGTCTAGAGACTATCGACCCAATGCCAGGGAGTCCGCCGTCATCTCGCAACTGGACCATGAGAAGGAGTCCCAGCGCTACAATGCCATGAACCTCCTGCGCCAGCACCTGGATGCCCTGAGCAACAAAATCGCCACTAAGCTGATCGAAGAACGGCTGGTGGAAACGACCAGCAAGAATGATTTGGAGAGCCAGATCCAATTTGCCATGCAAACCCTTTTGACGGCCGAAGAGTTTGACATCCAGTTCCACATTGCCAACGTCCGCACCCTGGTGCCGCGACCTCACTTTGTCAGCCTTTATGTAACGGCGTTTGTCATCGAAAAATTGATCGATCACCGCTGCATTGTGGAAATCTACGGAACCGACGAGGACATCTACCACTGCGTCAACAGACAGGTGATGAAACTCATCCCGCTCTGAGAGAAATCCCCCTGAATCCCCCTTTATGCCCGTTAAGGTTTGAAAGCTTCATTTTCACGCGGCGTCGCAGAGGACGCAGAGGCTGGCGTGAAGGGCCTTTCTCCGCGATCTCCGGGCCTTCGCGTGAGTCCAAAAATGAAACTTCTTAAACTGAACGGGTATCGATAAGGAGGCTCTTGAACGGCTCCCCCTTTGGGAAAGGGGGGTTGGGGGGGATTTGGCACTCCCCTCGATCCACCATAAATCCTAGAGGTACCAACATTCTCACCAGCAGAAGGGTCTTGAATACTGCCGACAGGACTCCCGGGATGACCCCGAACCACTCCGGTCGGATGCTCAAGCCCGGCCGGTTGGCCCGCCGGCTGCAGGGTTTTCGCGGCGGGCCCGGCGCGCCAGATCCTTGAGCTGCAGCAGGTCCCGGCAGGAAAAAGCAGGCCTTCGGCAGGCAAAGAAGGTGTTGTTGTGGTAAAGGGGTTCGGCGCCGAGGTCGAATTGACTTTGGGCCACCGCTTCCGCCCACATTGGCGTACCCGGAATGGGGGAGTATTCGGCCAGATAAGGATACACCCCGGTCTCTTTCACCACGAGAATCGCCTCGGCCACTTCTTCGGGAGACTGCCCCGGCAGGCCGCAGAGCAGATAGACCCCGATCTGTTTCGCCTCAAAGCCGGCCGCCAGCAGACGCTCAACCGTTGCCCGGAACATCTCGGTTTCAACTTTCCCCCCCCAGTCCCGCTGTTTTTCGGCCCGTGTGGTTTCGAGCCCCAGACGCAGCGTCGTAAATCCACTCTCATGGAGCAGCTGACACCATTCCGGAGTCAGCGCTCGAATGTGGACTGCATTCGGGGTGTGGAAGCGAAGCCCGGGGAGCTCTCGGCAAATTCTCCTCAAAACCGGCCCGAGACTGCTTTCCGCCTGGATCAGCAGGGCATCGTCATAGAAGGCAAAATCCACCACGCCGAAATCTCGATGCCATTTCAGGATTTCCCCATAGATCGCCTCGGCGCTTCGCCTTCGCCATTCCGGCTGGAGCATTCCCGCAGCACAGTAGGGACACCTGAAAAGACATCCCTGGCTGGTCAGCAGCGGCACGTAAGTGAGTCGGGAGAGCAGATCCCATGCCGGCGGCGGAGATGCCTCGAAATGAGCCCAGGCTCTGCGATTGCGCAGGCAAAACCCCGTGGCGGCAGCAATCTTGTCCGGCAGGCTTTCCTGGGACCCGGTGATGATGTCATGGGCTCCGCTCGTCCTCCTCGCATGGTCCGCACAAAGCCTGGCATAGATCCCACCCAGCCAGACGGGGGTCTCGGGGAAGACCTCGCGGATCACGCGAATCGTCTGCTGAACTCCGGGATACCAGTAGGTCATCGCCGAGGTCACCCAGATGAGGTCGGGTGGCTCACTTGCCTTGAGCTGCCGCAGGAGGCTGTCAGGATGGATGCCGTACCGGTGGTAGTGGCGGGGCACGCCGGCATAGACCGCCGGCTTGGGGATGCGCATCCGGGGGTATTTGCCGGTCCCGTAACGGCGGTCAACACCTGCGATGAGATCGGGATCACGCGTGCCGGAAGGGTCGTGGCGGTCGAGGCAATCGATGAAGGCAACACCACAGCCTCCCTCCCGCAGAAGCGCCCCCAGAAGCACCAGCCCGAGCGGTTTGGTCCAGTAGTCGTAGGCGGCAAAATCGGTAATCCAGGGATTTATCAGGAGGATAGATGGTGCTTTGGGCATAAGGAGCCGTCCAAAAACAACTTGGCCTCATTTTGGCCTTGTTTGAAACCACGAAGGACACGAAGAGCACGAAGGGATCACTTCGTGTCCTTCGTGCTCTTCGTGGTGAAAGAAGGTCTTTTGCTTTTGGACAGTCCCTGACTGCTGTCATCAAGAAAACGCTATCACATTCCCGGTCTTAGGTGATAAGTAGAACATCAGCTTCATTCTATATCTCTTTTCCATCAGCGGTCAAGCTGGCAAAACCGGGCGGGGAAGCAGTCAATCGGTCAGGAGCGGAGCATGCGGGCAGTGGTGCAGCGGGTGCTGGAAGCGAGGGTTCAGGTCAGGGAAGAAATCGTTGGCAGAATTGGAAAAGGGATTCTCATCTTCGTGGGCGTTGGTCAGGGAGATACTCCTGACGATGGGCGGGCGCTGGCAGAAAAGGTCCTACATCTGCGCCTTTTCCCGGACGCCTATGACAAGATGAATCTTTCCGTTCTCGACGTCGATGGCGGGATTCTCGTAATTTCCCAGTTTACCCTCCTGGGGGACTGCCGCAAGGGTAGACGCCCCTCATACGCCTCCGCGGCTGCCCCGGAACTTGCGAAAGCCTTGTACGAGGCGTTTGTCGCAGAGCTTCGGCGAGCGGCAGCGGTGGTCGAGACCGGCCGATTTCAAGAAGTGATGCAGGTTCATCTGGTCAATGACGGCCCCGTAACACTGCTCGTCGACACGAGGAAAACATTCTGACAGCGCGGAGAGGAGAAGGTGAATTCCGAAGAATTTCCTGCACAACCCCGAAAACCACTCGAGACCATGCGCTCTTCCGGCATTTACGTGGATCAGGAAGGTGACTGGTATTACCAGAAAGACAAAATCACCCGAGAGGATATCCTCGAGCTGTTCCTTGCTCATCTCGAACGGACCCCGGGTGGACCATTTGTTATCGACTGGAGAGGGCAACGTTGCACTCTGGAGGTGGCGGACACCCCGTTTGTCATTACCCGTGTGGACCGCGTCCGGTCGCAAGGCGGGCATGGCGAGGACATCCTGATCCACCTGAAGCATCTTCCCACTCCCGAAATTTTGGACCCGTCCACGCTCCGGATTGGAGCCGACAATGTTCCCTACTGCACCATTCGAAACGGGCAATATCGCGCCCGGTTTTCCCGGCCGGCTTATTACCAGCTGGCAGTGTGGATTGAATGCGATCCGCATACGGAGACTTTCTTTCTCAAACTGGACGACACGCGCTATCCCTTGACGAAACTTGATACTTGATACTCGAACCTGGGGACTGGAAAGGTACCGCCTTGGCACATGAGAAAGCAGGCCTCTCACATCTTTGCCGCATCGTTTTTTTTGGTTGTTAGGCATCACCCCGATAAGGTAATTTGACTCAGGTTGTTGGGTTATTGGGATTTTGTAGCAATCGTTTTGGTGTCCGTTTCGGCGGTCCCTTTTCAGGTTCCTTTCACTGACATGAGGAGGCATTATGAGTTCTGTGTTTCAACCCGGCATGACCCATGAACTGGAGGTAAAAACGCAGCCTGAAGATTCCGCGCAGAAGTTTTATGCTCACCTTCCCGACGTATTCGCCACCCCTTTTCTGGTGGGCCTGATGGAAAGGGTTTCTGCCGAACTCATCAACATGCACCTGCAGCCCGGAGAACAGTCTGTGGGCATCGCTATGGATCTGAAACACATGGCGGCCACCCCTCTGGGCATGCAGATTCGCGTCAAGACCGAAGTGACTGCAGTCGAGGGTCGCAAACTGACTTTCCGGCTTGAAGCATTCGACGAAGTGGAGAAGATCGGCGAGGCCACCCACGAGCGTTTTGTCATCCAGGCCGCCAAGTTCAACGCACGAGTCGCTGAAAAAGCTAAAAAAACAGCGCCATAAGGGGCTCAGGACGTAACGTCTCCCCAACCGCCATGACCCGCAGGGTCACAACAAAGGATGAACTTTGGTTGTCGCTGGGCCGGTTTGCCGATTCACCGACTCACCGATTTTCATACAAACCACAGGGACACATGGAGCCACCAGCGTCTCAGATCGTCCTTCCCGCATGCTTCCAGCGGGAATCCAGAAGCATCAGAGGCAGGAGGTCATGCTATGGGTTTCAAAGACTTGCAAGCGTTGTTTCATCCGGCAAGTATTGCGGTCATAGGAGCCTCGGAAAGCGCGGGGAAATTCGGCCACGAAATCCTGAAGAACATTATGGAGGGTGGCTTTCCCGGCGCATTGTATCCCATCAATCCCAAGAGCGAAAGCATTCTGGGCCTGACGTGCTTGCGGAATGTGAAGGACATCCCGGACCGCGTCGACCTGGGGGTTTTGATCATTCCTGCCCGCCTGGTGCCGCAAGCCATTGAGGACTGTGGAGAAAAGGGCGTCAAAGCCGCGGTCATCATCTCGGGAGGATTCAGCGAAGCCGGCGAGGAAGGAGAGAAGCTTCAGCAAACGGTAGCGAGCATCGCCGCTCGCTATGGCATGCGCCTTCTCGGACCAAACTGCCAGGGCGTCAACAATCCCTACCACCCCTTGTGCGCCTCATGGCCGCTGCTGACACGCAAGGGTGCCGTGGCCGTCATCAGCCAGAGCGGCACCGTCGGCGCAGCCATGATGGACTGGTTTTCTCTCGAAGAACTGGGGGTTTCCAGCTTTGTGGGCCTCGGGAATCGGGCCGATATTGACGAAATCGATCTGATCCAATACTTCGAGAATGATCCCAATACCCGTGTGATCGCGGCCTACATCGAAGGCGTCAAGGACGCCAACCGGTTTCGGAAGGTCCTGGAATCCCTGAGCAAACCCATGGTCGTGCTGAAGTCCGGCCGCACCCCCCGGGGACGGGTGGCGGCCGAATCCCACACCAAATCACTGGCCGGGACCGATGCGGTCTACTCTTCGCTCTTTCGGCACTACGGTGTGTGCCGGGCCGAAACGACGGAGGAATTCTTCGATTTTGCCAAAGGGTTTGCGTATCTTACCCCTCCCGCCGGCAACCGCATCCTGTTTATCACCACTTCCGGAGGTTCCGCCATCCTGGCCACCGATGCGGCCGAACAGGAAGGACTGCAGGTTACCCCGCTGCCCCCTGAACTGGCCTCACAGCTGGAAGGGATCGTTCCCGCCCACGCCATCCGCGCCAACCCCCTGGACTTGACCGGTGATGCCAATGCCGGGATGTTTCATCAGGTCATTGAACGGGCTCGTTCCTATTACGATACCCTGGGCGTCATCTTCGGCGATCCCATTGTGGATGGTTCTCAAGTCGTCACTCCGGGCGCCAACGAGCTCATCATCTGCCTGGGCGGAGCCGAGGTGGAACGCTCGGAGAGGCTGAAAATGCACCACCGGGGCATCCCGGTTTTTCCCACTCCCGAACGGGCCATTCGCACCCTGGCGCAGCTCATCCCCGCCGCGAAAAAAACCGAACGGGCGAAACTCACCTACCCTGCTGCCACCGGGCGTACCCAGCTGAGCGTCTACGAGAGCCTCAATTTCATCAAATCCAAGGGCTTTGACTGCATCGTCAACCGCTTCGCCGACAGTCCGGGCAAAGCCGTTCACCATGCCCATCTGATAGGTTTTCCCATATCCATGAAAATCGACTCGGCGGACATCCTGCACAAATCCGATTGCGGTGGTGTAAGACTCAATCTGCAAACCCCCCACGGCCTGCGCACGGCCTACGAGCGCATGATGGCTCAGGTCAAGGCGCACCACCCGAAGGCCCGCATCAACGGCGTGGTGGTGAGCGCCATGGCGACCCCGGGGGTGGAAGTGATCCTGGGCATGAACCGCGATCCCCAGTTTGGCCCCACCATCATCTTCGGCCTGGGTGGGATCGCCGTGGAATTGTTCCGCGACATCTCGATGCGCCTGCTGCCGCTTGATCGCACGGAAGCCCTGAAAATGATCCACGAGATCAAAAGCGCTGTCTTGCTGAAAGGTTTTCGCGGACAACAAGCGGTCGATGAGAACGCCCTTGTGGAAGGCCTTCTCAAACTGGCTCAGATTGCTGAAGAACATCCGGAGATCGCGGAAATCGATCTAAATCCGGTCTTTGCCTATCCCGAAGGCATCGTCGTGGTGGATGCCCGGGTTCTGATGACTTGAAACTGGAAACTCGAAACTTGGGATCCCAACCTTTCGGCGCGGAAGGGCTTGCAGGAAACTGGGTTATGACTTATTCCGCGGTATACTAAAGATTCAAGCGGGCCCTCAAGGTTTCGAGCTTCTGCAGCGCCTCCGCCGGCAACGGCGTCGGGGGCGCTTTGCCCAGCAGATGGGCATAGAAGAGAACCCGTGCTGCATGTTCGAGTTTTTCCAGGCGCAGGTAAGCTTCATCCAGGCTTCTCCCGAAGGTCAAAGAACCGTGACGTTCTAGGAGAATGGCCTGATGTCTGTCCAGGAAAGGGGCCAGAGCCGCCGGGACTTCATCGGTGGTGGGCGTCGCATAGGGCGCCGTAGGAACGGCGCCAAAGGTGAGCCACACTTCCGGCAAAGCTTCGGCCAGGAAGGGCGTGCCTGCCAGCGTGAACGCAGTCAGCATGGGCGGATGAGCGTGTACGACCGCAGCCACATCCGGACGCCGGCGGTACACTTCAAGGTGCATACGAATTTCACTGGACGGTTTATCCCGCCCCGCCAAAACTTCTCCGCGACCGTTGAGCAGGAGGAGGTCAGCGGGTTTGAGCGCACCCTTGGGCTTGCCGCTGGGAGTCACCAGCAAGTTGTCAGATCCGACTCGGCAGCTCACATTGCCGTCCGTTGCAGCGATCAGATCCTTTTCTGCAAGTTTCCGACAGACTGCGACCACCTCCTCGCGTGATCGTGTGGCTTCTTCCATGGTGGACCTCTCTTCGCCAAATGGAATTGGGGTGCGCTTGTCCGGATAGGCAGGCGCCTTTTGTCTTTTTCCTCCGGATCTGCTAATAGATGGCTTGTGCGGCCTCTCCGAAGGTCGCGAAACGGTGCCGGCCACCAGGCGTGTTCATCCGCCCAGGAGCGATGCACACCGGAGCCATATTTTCAAGAACGCCATGACAATGCTCGCAGCCACCCTCACGCGGTGCACCGAGTCAGGAGGAAATGCATTATTCATGATCAAATGGTTTAAGCGCAAGAACAAAGCCACTCAGGAAAGCACCGAACCGATAGCGCAAAAAGAGGAACAACTCGAGGAACAACTTCCCGATCTCCTCGCCGCAGCGATTCCTGAACCCGAGAGCACGGTGGTTGTCCAGGACCGGGCGGAGGTCGCTGACGATGGAGCAGAGCAGCAGGCCGAAGCAGCCCCGGACGAGAGCCTGTCACTGATCGAAGAGGAAGGGTCCGTCCCACAGCTTCCGGCTGGGACAGAAAAAGGACGCTTCTTCAGAAGACTGCGCGAGCGGCTGCAAAAGACCAGGGAACATTTGAGCGACCGCGTGGATCGTCTGGTTTTGGGGAAGAAGACGATCGACCTCGAATTGTTGGATGACCTGGAAGAGGTTCTCATTACCTCGGACCTCGGCGTCCACACGGCGCAGGTGTTGCTGCGCAAGGTAACCGAAAAGATCAAACGGCAGGAGCTGAAAGATCCCGCCAAACTGCGGGAACAATTGCGGGAGGAAATCCAGGCACTCCTTTCGGTGGCGTCCGCACCTCTGGATTACCGGGCCGCTCGCCCGTTTGTGATCATGGTCATCGGCGTCAATGGGGTCGGTAAGACGACCACCATTGGGAAACTCGCCCATCAACTGAAACAGGACGGCCTCAAGGTGATGCTGGCCGCAGCGGACACCTTCCGGGCCGCGGCCATCGAACAACTGACACTCTGGGCCGAACGGGTGGACGTCCCCATTATCCGCCAAAAGAGCGGCTCAGACCCGTCTGCAGTAGCTTTCGATGCCATCGACGCAGCCGTTTCACGGAACATCGACGTGATCCTCATCGACACCGCCGGTCGCATGCACACCAAAGTCAATCTGATGGAAGAGCTGAAGAAGGTGCAGCGGGTGCTCACCAAGAAAATCCCGGAGGCTCCTCATGAAGTCCTGCTGGTCCTCGACGCTTCAACCGGTCAAAACGCCCTCTCTCAAGCCAGGCTCTTTAAGGAAGGCATCGGGGTGACCGGCCTCATCTTGACCAAATTAGACGGGACGGCCAAAGGCGGGATCGTGGCAGCCATCTGTGATGAGCTGAAATTGCCGGTGCGCTATATCGGCATTGGCGAAACCGTCGACGACCTGCGCCCCTTCGATCCCGAAGAATTCACTCAGGCCCTCTTCTAATCAGCCGCATCCTGCGCACTGGCACATCACGGCGAAAGTTCCATACCTTTCCCGTTGCGTTTCGCAAACGCAACGGGAAAGGGAACCGCAGGCTGGCAGACCTCTCATCCCTATTACTTGGAGTGTCGTGTCGGTGAGCTATTTGGAGTAGCCGGGAAGCTCTATGGTGGAACAACTCTTGCCTGGTCCGCAGGTCTTGGTGGTCACGCTGGGTGAGGTGGCATCACCGCTCGAAGATCCCATGGCGTAGCTCACCCGGCTCAGTACGCGCTCCAATTCATCGCCCTCGCAGGCCTTGCACTTCATTTCAAGCGGCGCTGACGAACCGGTTACCAGGAACTCCTGGATGCTCCCACAGCGGGTGCAGCGAAATTCGTAAATGGGCATTGTTTCTCCTTTTCGGTCGGTATCTGCGCTTTGGGATGGATCACGCAGGTTTCTTAACCAATGCACCCGAGCCTGTCAAAAGGAAAGAGGACTATCGGTCGGCAGCACCGTCTCTTTTGCTCCTGATCCAGGTCCCCGTTTGCCGGTAGCTCTGGGTTATGCCTTTGAGTTCCTCGCGCCGTTCCAGAAACTTCTCCTTCATCCCTCGCAGCCACTGGGCGTGACGTTCGGCCTCCTGATAGCTCAAAAACAGGGGATGGGCGCCCGGTACCGGATGAACCTCAAAGCCTTGCTCCTTGACCTCATAGGACCCCGAACTGCTGCACAACATGCACCGCATTCGCCCCTCACCCAGGAAGCGAAAGGTGTCTCCTCCGCACAGGGGACAATGAGGGATGGTCGGATCCCTTTCCTCCTTACCCTCCACCAGAGCCCTGGCCAGTCGTGCGGCGGTGATCTTTCCCCCCTCCGCGAGGAAAATTTCTCCGGGAAGTGCTCCGTAAAGGACCGCGGATGCCCTCAGGTCACCGAACGTAAGCCGGATAAAGCTCTCCACGGCAAGTTTGCTGTATCCTTCCATCCCCTCGATCCCAGCAATGGCCACACCGGCAGCGGGTTTTCCCCAAAGCTTCGCAAGCCGGGCATAAAAAGCCAGTCCTCGGTCCAGAAAACCTTTCAGACTGGCATTCGGTCCGAGCAAATAGGTCGGAGCCGCCACCACATAAGCGTCGGCAGCAGCAAGAGCCTCCAAGACAATTGCAAAATCGTCATCCTGAATACAGCTCATCTCCCCATAGAGGCATTGATAACAAGCTTTGCAGGGCCGAATGTCCATCTCGGGAAGCCTTATGAGACTCAGGTCCCAAGTCCCCGGGAGTTGCCGATACAGCTCCTTGACAAAGAGCTCGGAGTTGCCGAATTTTCTCGGCGAACACACGATGCCCAAAAGCTTTCTCACCAGTTCCAAAGCATTCGCCTTTTCTTATTCCTGGAAGCGATTGTTCACACCGACACCCTGACGCGACCAGACCCGCTACCCCTGTCTGCAAAAAAAAAGCTAACCGGCGGGGCTAGGACCGATTAGCTTTTGAGGAGGAAAGAGTTGGTTTCTCTTACGCCCGGTTGTAAATGCAAGAGCAATGCCATACTCCCGCCCCATCAAAAACATCCTTTGTTAGAAGCACCTTAAGAAGATCCCGCCGGAATCATTGGGGTCGATGGCGGCATCACAATCACGCCATTTTCAAACAATCACGCCACAATCACGCCACAATCACGCCATGCTTTTGTCTGGTTTCTCTTTCCCGGCGGCCAACCGTCAACATTTCCTCAAAAAAGGCCCGGTACTGGGCCCCAATATTTTGCCAATCATACCTTTCCCATACAAAACTCCGGCCATCTCGACCCAGTGCGGAGCGCAATTCAGCGTTTTCAAGGAGCATCAAGATCTTGTCGGCCAGCGCCTCCGGGTCTTTTTCAGGGACGATCAAACCGGTCATCCCATCAACAATGATATCCCGAATAGCCGGCAGGTCCGTAGCAACAACCGCGCATTCACAGCCCAGGGCCTCCACCATCACCAGCCCAAACCCCTCCTGGTCCCCGTCTCTCGCCACCACCGAGGGAAAGACCACCACCTGGGCGGCCTGATAGCAAGCAGGCATTTCCGCATTGGGGATAGCGCCGAGAAAGCGGACTTGCGGCTGGATCTTGAGTTCTTCGCAAAGCTTCATTGCGGGGGCTTTCTCCGGCCCACTTCCGACGATGGTGAGAGTAACCTCGGAGTGCCTTTCCAGGATTCGAGGCAACGCCCGGATGAGGTATTCGAGGCCTTTTTTTTCCACCAGCCGCCCCACGAACAACAAGGACTTCTCGCGCCGCGAGCTTGGCGCTGGGATGAACCGTTCCTCCAGATCCACCCCCATGGGAATAACCCGCACCGGGGTGTTCTGGTCACCCAATTGGAGCAGCCTCGCACGCATGGCTCGGCTCACTACCGTAAGGCCGCTGCAGGCGCCGATCACAAATCGTTTGAGGCGCTCCCAGAGCGGGCCTCGGAGGGCAAAGAGGTCGGCTCCATGGGAGGTGCAAAGGATCGGCACGGAAGCGCCCACGAGCCGGGAGGCAAGAACCGCCGCCAACCCCTGAGGGATCAGCCAGTGTGCGTGAATCAGGTCGATCCTGGTGCGCCGCAATAGCCGCGCGGTGCTGAACACTTCGGCAAGAAAGAACAACGGCACCAGCCCGTGGCACCAGGGCTGCCGCTTGAGATTGGCCAGAATGCCCCCCCCGGCCTGCTCACCGCCATAGGCCAGAATCTCCCCAGCTTCGAGAAAATAGCGGAACCGGCAAACGTCCATTCCGCCCAGTTCTTCTCTGAGCCTTGCCCCGGGGGCATGGGGCGCCAGCACCAGGATGCGGAAGTCCGGGCCGAGGCGCTGACAGAGTTCGTAGACAAACGGGGGGTCTTTGTCGCCTCTCCACCTGGGAAAGGTAGACGCTAAAACCAGGACGTTCTTAACGGAAGGAAAAACCGACCGGGAATTCATCCACCTTTTTCGATGCGGTCATAACGCAGCTGGGTAATCTGTTCACTGACCAATCCGATCATAAAGACGATCACCGAACTGATCAGCAGCAAGGCCGACATGTTGGTAAAACGACCTGCAGAGAAATAGGTGAAGGCATAATTGGTAATTCCCAGCGTCATGAAGAGCAGGCTGACCGGAAGAAAGATACGAAGGGGCGAAAAGAAAGTAATGATTTTGATAAGGATCAGCAGGAACCTGCTGCCGTCCCGAAAAAGCTTGATCTTGCTCTTGCCCTCTTCCCGTTTCTTGGCTTGAATGGGAAGATAACAGAGGGTCCGACCGCTTCTCAAGTAAGCCAGGGTAAGCGTCGTCGGGTACGAGAAGGAATTGGGAAGGAGATAGAGATAGCGGATTACCGTTTCTCTTTCCATCACTCTGAAGCCGGAAGTCAGATCTTCTACCGGGAACCTGGTGGCATAGCGCGCTATCAGGTTATAGGCTTGATTGGCCGTAAACCGAAAATGGTTGGCATGGCCCCCACACATCACGCGCTCCAACGACCATGTCGTATTTCTCGGACGCTTCGACCAGTCGTGGAATATCGGCCGGATCGTGCTGCCCGTCACCATCCATGAGCACAATCTTGTGGCCGGACGCCAGGCGAATGCCGGTCTTGACGGCAGCACCATTGCCAACGTTGTACGGATGGCTCCATACGTAGGCTCCGCCTCCCTCGCCACCTGGCCACTGTTATCCGTAGAACCGTCGTCAACCACCAGGACTTCGGCATCGGGCACACACTCGTGAATGCGGCGAATGGTTTCTCCGATCGTCTGGGCCTCATTATAAACTGGAATTACAACTGAGATTTCCATGGCCGAAAGCTCACGAAAAGACAATGAAAAAGACCTTTACCCTAGTCATTCAAATCGCTTGAGAGCTTATGCCGTCATCAGGGAAAAAGCAAGGGACAAGTGTGAGATAGCGTGAGAGTTCGAGCTCACCCGCCGCGCGCATCCAGCACTTGTTTCAATTCGTCAGCATTGGTTATGGGATTTCTGCAGGCATAATTTTCACAGAGGTATACCGTTGCCCCATGAGCGCCCGCCCGCAGATCTTTGGTAAAAGGGGCCAGGGCGGCCAGTTTCACTGACTCTTCGCCCGGTCCGCAGTGCAGCAACACCCGATTGGGCAAGAAAGCGCCGGTGAATGGTCGCGACCATCCTCTGGGTCGCTTCGTGCCCGAGATCGCCGGCAATGACCATCTCCTTGCCCGGCCCCAAGGCAAAATCCACCGCCTGGAGAAATTGAGTGTAGGCGGAAGGGAAATCCGAAACCAGATGGAAAAAGGCTTTGAACATGCGATCCGCTTGTTCCTCCCAAGTCGTGTTGCCGGTCATTCTGGCCAGGCGTAGTAGGTTGAGCGCGGCCACCGAATTACTTGAGGGCACGGCGCCGTCATAAATTTCCTTGTCTCGCACCAACAGCTTTTCACTGTCTCGAGCCGTAAAATAGAAACCACCCTCCTGCTCATCCCAAAAAAGATCCAGCATCACTTGCTGAATCCGCACTGCCTCCTCAAGGTAGCGAAGCGTCAAAGGTCGATTCATAGAGTTCGATGAGGCCCCAAATCAGGAACGCATAGTCATCCGCATACCCCGGATAGGCTGCATCCCCATGGCGATACCGGCGCAGGAGCCTTCCCGAATCCTGGCGCAGAGCGTCAGGATAAAATCCGCCGCGCGGGCTGCCGCCTGCCCCAGGAGAGGATCGCGCAAAGCCTGGTAGCCCTTTGCCAGAGCCGCAATCATGAGCCCGTTCCAGGAAGTCAGGATCTTGTCATCTTTCAGCGGATGGATGCGTTGCTTCCGAACCGCCAAGAGCTTCCGGTTCGCTGCTGCATAGAAGCGCCTCAAGCTTTTCCCCCTCCATTTCATGCTGCCAGGACGCATCGACAACCGGTCTGGAGATATGGGCAATACTCCGGTGGTCCTCAAAATTCCCTTCCGGGCTGATGTCATAAAAACGGCAATAGAGGCTTCCCTCTTCCTCCCCCAGGATCGCTTTGACTTCTTCCTGGGTCCACACGTAGAAGAGACCTTCCTTGCCCTTCGCTGTCCGCATCCTCGGCGGAATAAAAGGCCCCTTGAGGATCCGTCATATCGCGAAGCACATAAGCAAAGATCTCCCGGCAGGCCTTCTCGTAGACTTGCTTTGCCCGTAACCTGAAACGCTTCCGTGTAAGCCATGGCGAGCATCGCCTGATCGTAGAGCATCTTCTCGAAATGGGGCACAAGCCATCTTTCATCCACCGATAGCGGTGAAATCCGAAACCCACCTGATCGAAAATGCCGCCATGGTGCATGGCTTCAAGGGTCTTTTCAACCATGGCGAGAGCCTGCGACTGGGGATTGCGGCGATGCCACCGCAAGAGCAGGGTGAGATGATGTGGAGTTGGGAATTTGGGCGCCTTTCCGAAGCCTCCCCAGCGCTCGTCAAACCGCATCCGAAGCTGCTCATATGCCTGTTCCAGAACTGATACGGTGAAAGCCTCCCCGGGGACTCCGGATGATTCCTTCGGCTGAAGCGCTTTGGTAATCTCTTCCCCGCATGAACCACTTTGCCCCGCTCGTTTTTCCACAGGTGCGCCAACTGCAGGACAACGTCGGTAAGTCCCGGTATTCCCAGGCGGGAGGATTTGGGGAAGTAGCTGCCGGCAAAAAAGGGCTTCCGGTCAGGGGTCATGAAAATGGATAAGGGCCAGCCTCCAGTGCCTCTCAGCGCCTGGCAGACCGCCATGTAGAGATGATCGACGTCGGGGCGCTCTTCCCGGTCCACCTTGATGGATACAAAATAGCGGTTGAGCAGGTCGGCAACCTCTTGGTCTTCGAACGACTCCCTTTCCATCACATGGCACCAATGGCAGGTGGCGTATCCGATGGAGAGAAAAATCGGCTTGTCTTCCTCTGCTGCCTTCTGAAAAGCCTCTTCTCCCCAGGGAAACCAGTCCACCGGGTTATTCGCATGTTGCAGAAGGTAGGGGCTCATTTCCTGGCTGAGCCGATTGGGCATGGGGGGCTCCTTATCGCCTGAGAAGTGCTCATGAGAGAACACACGGGGAGGTCTGCTTGCCGCTTCCCCTCCCTCGGCAGCCGCGATCCAGCGGAGACAGTAAGGGTGGGTTAGGCGCGTCTTCTGGCGCCGTAACCCACCGCAAGTCCACGCTGGGTTGAGTTCCGCTCCGCGCGCCACTCAACCCAACCTATGTTTTTCGGTCACTCTTATTGAGTAAAGTTTACTGAGCAAGTAAATCCAGCGGGGATCAGAACCGGGAACAAACCATGAAAACGGCGGTCTAACAGGGGACGACAAATACCATGGTCTTAGCGGGGGGCCTTGCTCGCGGCTGAGCCCTCCAGCGAACACTTCGAAAAATCAATCTCCACACCGCATCCTCCACAAATATGCGGCCTATTGAACTCGTCGGAAAAGATCTCTTTTTCTTTCCCGCATTCAGGGCACTTGCACACAAACGATTTAAGCTCTTTGTGACTCTCCCACCCCGGGCAATGTGCAGGTGTATTCATCATTCCCTCCGTCTGCGATTGTCGACAACATTTCAAACCCCTGAGAACCAGGAAGGCCCTTTGCCACCCCAACGGGACAATCAGGTCTCAGCCCCCTCCTCCTCTATGACCAGTCTCCCCTTGTGCCTGGTGCCGCAGCTCGGGCAAAGAATTTCCACCTCCTGCTCAGGACCGATGTATTTCTCCTTCATGGTTTCCGGAGCCACAAACGAGACATCGCCACAGGCGCATTGGGGACATTCTCCGTGGACTGTGTGTCTTATCTTCTTGGCCATCTGTCATCCTCCCTGGTCAGTTGAGCCACATTGCTGCTCCGGTTTACTGCTTGAGCTTCTCAAGCGCACGGACCAGCTCCTCTAGGTTTGGTCTTTCGTTGATATCATGAACATCGATGTAACGAATGACGCCCTGCTTGTCGATTACGAAAAGCGCCCGCTCTGAAATGCCGCCAGTACGCAGGACGCCGTATTTGCCGGACACCTCACCGTGAGGCCAAAAGTCGGAAAGGACCGGAAACCACACACCGCCCATCTGCTGCGTCCACGCAAAAAGAGTAGGGAGGTTGTCGGTGGTAATGCCGACAATCGTCGCATCATTCCGCTCGAACAGGCTTTTCGCCAGATTGTAGCCGGGCCACTGTTCCGAACAAACTGGGGTCCACGCGGCGGGAACAAAGGAAATCACCACATTCTTTTTCCCCTGATACTGGCCGACGGAGACCGTTTCCCCGGAAAGGGACGGCAGGTTGAAATCAGGGGCTTTATCGCCGACTTTGAGCTTGGGCTGGCTGTCTATGGGTTTGAGGTTCTCCACTGAAAATATCCGCCCTTCAAACTGCTCCGAAGCGGAAAAGGCACCGGGTGCGATCAACAGCACGAAGCACAATAGAACAGCAAGACCAGATAAGATTCTTTCTCCCGTCATGACTTACGTTCCTTTCTTCAACCCGGCTTGCTTGCCGATAAGCTGCAGGAAATCGCGCGGCTCTCCAAAGCTTCCCACTTTTGAATAGACAACCTTGTGCGATCCGTCCTCGTTGATTTTGATAACGATGAAATAAGGCGTCCGGACCTTCCCTAAAGCGTTATGGAAAGCAAAGTCAGGATCGGCAAGAAGCGGAAAAGGAACCTCATAGGCGTTCCGAAAGGTATCAACTTCGAAGGGGGAGTTTCCGGCCCCAATGCCTATGAGCTTAACCCCGGCCTGCAAATCCTTGTCCTGTTCGATAGCGCGGAAGAGCTCATTCACATTGGGAGCTTCCTTCTGGCAAAAGGGACAATACATACTGAAGACCTCGATAATGACCAGCTTCGCCCGAATCTTGGGTAGCTTGAACGTTCCCGTCCCCTCAACGCCAAGGTACTTTTGCTCTTCGACTTGAGCAGGAATCGCGAGACTCATATCCGGCAGCACCCCTCCCTCGGGAGGCGGAGCCTCCGCGGCCTGAGCCCCACCATGCCAGACGAGCAGTCCCACAGACATAACCAGCCATCCAAGCAAGACCACAGTCATCTTCCGCATGCCGTTTTCCTCCTCCACGTTGTGAGCATTTGGGTTCTCCGCCCGACATATCCCGATTCGTCTAACCTACCTGGTGTCATTGCAGTCCTCAATGCGAGACTCAGCCTACTCATCCTACCATTCACCGCGCTGCGTAGCAAGGAAGGAACCTCATGTCCCCGTTACGTTCCCGCTCCCGCACCGTCCAGTACCTGACGCCCCTTCTCCAGGAACCAGTTCTCCGTATCCACGTAGTAGAACTTTAGATCGGCCAGCAGGATGTGATGTTGCCTTTCGCCCGCAATCATCTGATCGAGAAAAGCCCGCTCCAACGGGTCCCTGGCATCCTCAAGCCGTTTGGAAAAGAACGTAATGGCTTCATTCTCGAGAGCCAGCCCCGTCTCAATGGCCGCCACATCATCAAGGCAGGCCTTTCGAACCTTCCCATGTTCTTTGGCGATCCTTCTCAGAAGAGCCTTCCTGTCTTCAGCCTCGAAATGATAAAGCTCGCAGGCATCGGCCGCGACCTTTCCCTTCTTCGCTTCTTCATAGATGGCGGTGATGCGCCCCAGGTGTTCTTCCTCAGCGGTTTGCAACATCCGAAAGGTCTCAACACCCACCGGATCCGGACAACTCTGCGCTGCCTCTTCATAAAGAGAGCGTTTTTTCTCCTTCAGAGCGATGGCTGTGCAGAACGTGTCAAGCGTCTTGTCTTCTTTTCCGCTCATGGCATACTCCTCTCTATTCTAAACCCCTGACTGTACCTCGAAAACTCGGTAAACTCGTCACTTCAAGACTATAAGAACGGCGGGCAGGCATGTCTACAAAGGGCTGAAAGCCTGACTATCGGTATGGATGAGACGGAGACTGAGGTTGGGGGTGAAATGAAGCAGAGGCCACAATGAGCCGGGGCTTAATCGTCATGATGAAAAGGAACGCACGCTCTTTCTCAGGATCTCCTTTGCCTTTTCCACATCTTTATGGATCTGAGCAGCCAATTCGTCAGGACCGGAAAACCGCTTCTCGTCACGCAAGCGCTCAAGGAAATCAACCCTGATGAGCCTATCATAGATGTTTTCATCAAAATCAAAAAGGAAGACTTCCACGGTCAGCTCCGTTCCCCCGAAGGTGGGATTGTAGCCCACATTGGCCGCGCCGCCGTAGGTTCCTGCTCCGACTCCCACCCGCACCACGTAAACCCCGGGCTTGGGCGGCGCCTGACCGGAGAGGCTGATGTTGGCCGTGGGGAAACCGAGCAACCGTCCCCCTCGTTGGTGGCCGGGCACAACCACCCCGGAGATCTCGTATGGACGTCCCAGGAGCTTGTTTGCTTCCCGGAGGTCACCATCCTGGATGAGCTGGCGAATAAGCGTGCTGCTCACCACCGTGCCGTCCAGTTGCACCCCCGAAACCGTCTCCACCTTGAAACCGTACTGTCTTCCCATCCTCTGCAGATAGTGGGCGTCCCCTTCTCGACCGTGTCCGAAACGGTAGTCTTCACCAACAATGATGGCTCGGGGTCCAATCTTGTCCACCAAAAGGGTTCTAACAAAATCAGCTGCGGGCATCTGTGCGAATTCGGTGCTAAAAGGGACCACGATGGCCACATCGACGCCGCACAGGGCAATGAGTTCCAGCTTGCGTTGGTGGGGGGTGATAAAGACCAGCCCCTGATTGGGCGCCAGAACCTGGAGGGGATGCGGGATGAAGGTCGAGACCACAGACTCGCCATCAAACTCATCGGCCCATTCCCGGGCCTTCCGGAAAAGGACCTGATGGCCTCGGTGGACGCCGTCAAAGTTGCCGATGGTGAGCACCGGGTTCTTGAGGGACCTTCGGATGCTTTCAATTCCTACAAACACTTCCATACAGAACCCATACACCTCCCACCACGAGAAAAATTCATTTGACACCTTAACCTTTTTATCATAGGTTAACAGGCTACGATTGCAACGGTTTTTGCATGCCGAAGTGGCGGAACTGGTAGACGCGCTAGGTTCAGGGTCTAGTGGGCGTACGCCTGTCGGGGTTCGAGTCCCCGCTTCGGCACCAAGAAAATTCAAGGGGTTGGGCAATAAAGCCTGACCCCTTTTTGTTTTTGTACCGAATTGCGTGCATGAATTCCTATCACGAACCAGCACGAAGGCGTCCGGACCTTAGCGTCAACCAATGACTTGGTTGCGGGCGACATTTCCATATTGACACAGGAACTTGCCTGAAGGTACTTAACTGGATACACATCTGGACGAACCGGGACCGGAGAAGAGTGGAATATCGATTCTGGGCAATCCATAAACGCCGGCCCTATCTGCGTATCCATTGAAGGGGATGATGAAGAATCTCAGAAGGCTCATTTGCTGCGCGTGGTTGATCGTAATGTTCGGCGCCTCGGGTGCGGTTGGGAGCGCCGGTGCAGAACAGCCCGTCCTTTCAAGCGAAGCCGGGTTCTACGAAATCGAACCCGTTGCCTTCAGTTTCCAGCATCAGAAGACCCCCCTTTACTTCAAGTCCTCAAAAGTTCGCATGTCCTATAGCTTTCATCCCGCGGACAGGCGTCCTTCCTCAAAGCCCCTCTTCGTCTTTTTCAATGGAGGTCCGGGGTGTTCCACCTCCGAAGGATTGCTCAGCCTCAACACATCACCGGTTACTCTTGACAAAAAGAGAACTCATGGAAAGTTCGTCACAGAAAACCCAGACAGTTGGACTGAAGTGGGAAATCTTCTCTACCTTGATGCCCCCAACACCGGCTTCTCGTACAATATCCTTCCCCGTGCTTCTGATCCCAAACGAAGAGCCGCCGAATTTGGTGCTAAGAACTTCAATCCGTTCATCGATGCCGCCCAATTTGTCCGTTTTCTGCTGCGCTTTCTAAGCGCCCACCCTTCCCTTCAGGGCAACCCGGTCATCCTTGTGGGGGAAAGCTACGGAGGAGTGAGGGCGGCAGCAATGCTCAATCTCGTGCTTTTCTACAGCAGTTACGGGGACGGGAGCAAAATCTATCAGGACAGCACCCTTGCCAAAGAAATCCAACAGCACCTGAAGAAGGTCTTCCCCGAAGAATCGCTTCGTCCAATTCCGCCCGCGACCATTGCCCGACAGTTTTCCTCCCAGGTGTTGATCCAACCTCTTCTTGCCGGGATACACCAGGACGCTGTTGCCGGAGAATTGTTCGAAAGAGCAGACTCTCCGATTTACCGAATAGCGGCGGAGACGGGAAAAGAATACACCCCCTGCTCGGAAGCAACCGGGGAATGGTGCGTTCCCCGCAGCCATGCCCTTAAGTTCGTGACAAAAGTGGGGAGAGACATCTATCAGTATAAGAAACGGACCGATTGGTTGGAAGAGCTCGGGCTCTTTGCAGGACGCGGCCTACTCCATGTCAATGTCCTTTCCAAGGCTTTGGGATGGAGCGCCCTTGCCATTCCGGATCTTCCTCCTGCGGCCCGGACCGAGGCCTATCGGTACAAGAATAGTCCCACTGATGATGCCATGTCTCTGCTGTCGAGCCCCGCTTACCATCGCCTGCCCATTGCACAGAGGATCCGCATCGAGCAGGAGATAGACTTGCTGAACAGGGGCGAAGAAGCCAGCAGGCCAGAGGATGTGTCCAGAACCTTCGCCGAGGCGGGCTTACCGACTGAGACGCTGGTTGAGGCGCTGGGACCTCTCGAGCCATGGGATGATTATCTCGTTGCCTGCAATTACGCCGTACTCGATGCCTTTTACCACAACCGTGCCATTGATGCCGGATATGACGTTGCCCCCACTTCCTTATTGTATGGAGAGATCTTTCTCCAAAACCTGGCGCTGATCAATACGTTCATCACTGATGCCGCCCTTGATCTCGTGAGCTATACACCCTCCCTGCCTCTTGCTCTTAAAAAGTACTCGAACATTGTCGACGATGTGAGCGCCCGGGATGGGTTCATTATTGTCACTTATAAACCGGACTCGCTTCCTGATATCTCAACACCCAAAAGCCGGACTATCTTCTTTCCCCATTATGAGCAAGCAGGCCACGCCGTTGCGGTCTCACAGCCGAGAAAAATCCTGAATGATGTGAGGTCTTGGCTGATGGATAGATCTCACTTTAACTTGTAATATCAATGTGTAATAAAAATAGTGGCAAATGCTTATGATTATCCATTGCTTTTTTTGATTTAACGGCTATACTCACACCATGCTAGTTGAGTACGATATTTTGAGTTCTGCAGGAAATCGGTCTTTCGCCAAGACAAATGGCGCGGTTTCGGAGCAGCTCCGAATACCGCACCAAAAGAGCAGTGGAAAGAGTATAACTAAAAATTTAGAAAAGGATTTAAGAAATGGCGGAAGGCAAAGTAAAATGGTTTAATGACAGCAAGGGCTTTGGCTTTATCGAAACTGACACTGGGCATGACGTGTTTGTTCATCACACAGCCATCCAGGGTGAAGGCTTCAAATCACTGAGCGAAGGTGAGCGGGTGAGTTTTGTGGAGGAGAAGGGCGCTAAAGGGCCTCAAGCAACGGGTGTTCGAAAGCTTTAGCCGAAACATAATCCAAGCGCTTCAACCATGAGCATTAGCCGGAGTGATAAAAAGCTCCGGCTTTTTTGTTCCAACGGACCCTCCCTTCTCAGTTTATTCGAACACAAAGGGTGTGAAAACCCTTCGGTTTGCACACCCTGCGTTTTCTCAGTACCTATTTGTCTCAAAACTTCTTTTCCCACCTGTTGAAAATCCTAAGATTTAAATCATGCAACTTCCAACTTTTTACCTTTCAAGAAATCCCGCACTGCATCAGCAGATGTCCCGACCGCTCGGACTGCGTTTGTAAGCTGTATGTCGGTACAGGTGAACTTTTGACACCAGTATTTGATTTCATTGGGTTCGTGAGGATTGACTCTGTGATTGCCGTAAGGGCCTCGCTTGATTTTATCATAAGGCATGGGTTCTCTCCTTGTCAGGGTGTATCAATGGAGGGGTGAAATGCGAAACAGAGGGCGAGTCGCCCACAAAAGGGACTCTCAGAATTGCGAAACTACTGCTTTTAAGATAAAGTACTTGGGACAAGGCGCTGGCAAGCACATGGAACATCGATAGCTTCCCAAAGCATAAACCCAAAATCTTCTTCTTAAACACAATGGACGCTCCCTGGGTTGTGGGGCTTGACTCTCATTCTATTGCCATGCAGCATACCGAAGGGCTTCTTCAATTGCTTGTGGACCGGCTAACCCTGAGAAATGGCTTTCTATCCAGTCTCTCGGGTCCTCAAGAACTACTCATAAGCCCTTAGACTCTATAGATCCTGCAAATTCAATATATCACTTCGCAGGACCAAAGGATACGGGCCAGGCAGATTTGACGGATAAACGCCTTATTATTATCCCAACCCATCGAAAGTGTTGAGAAACCTCAACGCCGTTGACTTGGGGTGCGCGCACCTTGAATTTTGGGAGGAATGATGATTTTGCAGGCTTATTGTACCTGTTTTACTTTTAGGATCATTGACAAAGAATCAAGGATTATGGTTGGGCAGTCTAAACTTAAGGGTGAATAAATCGCGTCGACTGAGCTCTTGAAGGTTACAGTTCTGTGTGGCAGTGACGGCGGCAACATCGTTCGTCCTGCCCGATCCGGGAGATATTATGGATAATTCGGTGGAGCGAAAGAGCAAATCACAGGTCAAGAGAGAAATGCTCGCCTTGCAGTCGCTTGGCGAGCAACTAGTCGATCTTTCGCCAAGTCAGATCAGCAAAATAGAGATGCCGCCGGACCTTCGGGAAGCCGTGCTCTTTGCCAGGAGTATTAGGAAGAATGAGGCTTGGCGCAGGCAGATGCAATACATCGGAAGCCTGATGCGCGATGCCGATCCGGAACCCATTCGAAAGGCTGTGGATGAAATCAGCCGGGGCCATGGGCTCGATGCTCAATCATTCCAAGAGCTTGAGCAGTGGAGGAAGGGGCTCATCGAGGGAACTGGTGATTTCTTGGAGGACATAGTGACTCG
Organism: uncultured delta proteobacterium; assembly: GCA_963783775.1. Taxonomy (GTDB): domain Bacteria; phylum Desulfobacterota; class Syntrophobacteria; order Syntrophobacterales; family Syntrophobacteraceae; genus JADGQM01. Next base: position 186,257 of record CAWAOR010000008.1, read on the forward strand.
TTTTCCGGGTGCTGACCGCAAGCGCCTGCGCCGTCTCACGTTCAATGCGCGCAAGGAAAGGGAACAAAACCAGCCTCCCCACGCGGCACGAGCTTTATTCCGATATCTGAGAGAGCTTTCCGAGTCTTGACCAAATCTGACCAGGCACTGTAAACGATCCGGGAGTTCATCCCGGTTCATGAGACAGCGATCTTCGATTTCCAGATCCCGGATGCCAAGCGCCCCCGCATTCCGCTGCCCGAATGCGCAATGCGGTAAAGGAAGATACGCCTCTTATGGTTCATGGGGGGCGGGGTCATTTTCAAAGAGATGCTGCATCTGGCCTGGAATTGCCGGCGTTGCGAGGGTTTCCGGCACTTTTCCGCCGGGCAGTTGCAGCGTGAGCGCCCGCGCATGCAGCCCCAGCCGGTCAAAGGCATGATTTCGTCTCAGGTAGTTTACGGCGCGCATCGAACCGTAGCGTGCATCACCGACTACCGGATGACCAGACAGTTTCGCATGGCGCCGGATCTGATGGGTGCGGCCGGAAAGAAGCTCGATTTCCACCATCGTATAATGGGTACTGTGGTCGAGAACCCGGTAACGGGTCTGGCTGTCTTGCCGGGGTCCAGCGCCTTCGGCATTGTGGCGTCCGCCGGCAGTCTTGGCAAGAGCCCAGCGCCATGTCCCCCACGGGTCGTTTCCATCCGGGTTATCCAGCCGGCCGTGCAGAATAGCGACATAACGCTTCTTCACCTGACGGGATTCAAACTGCAGCGAAAAAAATCGAAACATCTCCCGGGTGACAGCCAGCAAAATAACACCGCTGGTCTCCTTGTCGAGACGATGAACGGGATTGACGCCAAAATCCGGGTCCATCTCGATCTGCCCCTGGATGGTCGTTTCTTTCCGGATAAAGGCGGAGGCCAAGGAGCAAAGATCCCGCCCGGATTCGTTGTGAACCGTCATGCCCGAAGGTTTGTCCACCACCAGCCAACCCTTTCCAAGATTAAGCACGGGTATCTGTGTGGGTTCGCGCTCAATTGTGATCATCTGAGGCCGATCCTCCTCATGGGGTTGCTTCATTGTCAGCTGAGAACCTTCTGGTATACTTCCCGGTACCGTTCGGCAGAAAGCTTCCACGAGAAATCCTGGGCCATGGCTCGGCGCTGCAGTTCCTGCCACCTCTTTTTATCTCCAAAGAGCTCCAGGGCGGCCGTGATGACGCCCAGGAGGGCTTTGGCCTCATAGGTGTAGAACTTGAAGCCGGTTCCCCCGGAAGGCTCCACTTGAACGTCCACCACCGAGTCGTCGAGGCCGCCCGTCGCATGCACAATGGGAATGGCACCGTAGCGGAGGCTGTACATCTGATTGAGACCGCAGGGTTCATAAGAGGAGGGCATCAGGAAGAGATCGGCGCCGGCTTCAATCCGGTGGGCAAGCGGTTCATTGAACTCGATACGAATCTTGATCCGTTCAGGATAACGTTCGGCCATGGTCCGCACCAGCGCCTCGATTGGGGCATCTCCGGACCCCAGGATGACCAGCAGGACAGGAAGTTCCATCAATTGATCGACCATCTCGCCCAGCAGGTGGAAGCCCTTTTGGGTGGCCAGGCGACCGATCATGCCTACCAGCGCCAACTCCGAATCTTGGTCGGCAAAGCCCAACTCCGCCAGCAACGCCTCCTTGCACCGGCGTTTCCCGGGAAGGCGGCTCGAACTGAAATTCTGCGCCAGGAACGAATCGATCCCGGGATTCCACACCGTCTGGTCAATCCCGTTCAGGATCCCGGACAGCCTGTCGGTTCGCGCTTGCAGCACCCCGTGCAGGCCGTACCCTGACTCCTCACACTGAATCTCTTGGCTGTAGCGGGGGCTGACGGTGGTCAAGTAGTCGCTGTATACCAGGCCGGCTTTGAGGAAATTGCAGTTTCCCCAGAATTCCATGCCGTCAATGGAAAAGGCTTCCGCAGGGAGATCGGTAAGGCTAAAATAATGGCTCGGGAAGACTCCCTGATAGGCCAGGTTGTGAATGGTGAGAACGGTTCGTGAAGTGGCAAAAGCCGGGTCGTGCCGCCACCGGAAGTGATGGTAAGCGGCGGCCAGCCCCGTTTGCCAGTCGTGCAGATGCAAAATCTGCGGGTACCATTGCACGGCGTGGCAGAGGGAGTGAATGGCCTGACAGAAGGTGATGAAGCGCTCGGCATTGTCTTCATAATCCCCGGAGGAGGGCGCCCCATAGAGAAAGGAGCGGTCAAAAAACTCATCCTTTGCCAGCAGGTAGAGCGGCAATCCGGAGGTGGTTCGGGTTTCCAGCAGGTTGATGCGGTAGTCATGGATGCCGACCGCAAGCCGAGGGAGGTCGGGCAGAACCTGCGGGCTTTTGACCCAATCGCGAACACAGCGATAGAAGGGCATAAACACCCGGACGTCACAGCCGAGTTCTTTCAGAGCCGCAGGGAGGGCTTCAGTCACATCGGCCAGCCCCCCCGTTTTGGCATAAGGAGCCACTTCCGAAGCACAAAAAAGTACGCGTAGCTTTTTCATGACCTTGCTCTTTCACCCGGAACGTGCGAAGGGTTGTCGACATTGGCGAGACTGCCAATCAAAATCGCTACCACATACTATGGAACCGGGCTTATAGGGAAGTTTTTTCTGTAAACGAAAGGATACGATTTGAACCCTTCATCAAAGCGGCGTGACACGCGTCGCATTTATCTGGGAGGAGTCCCCATCGGCGGCGGGGCGCCGGTGGCGGTGCAGTCTATGACCAACACGGATACCCGCGACGCGCAGGCCACCGTGGCGCAGATCAAACGGTTGGTAGACGTCGGATGTGAAATCGTCCGCGTAGCGGTCCCGGACCACGAGGCGGCAGCGCAGCTTGCGCACATCAAGAAAGCGATCACCATCCCCCTCGTGGCCGATATCCATTTTGACTATCGACTGGCACTCAAGGCCTTGCGGGCAGGAGTCGACGGCCTGCGCCTGAACCCGGGGAATATCGGCGGAGCCGATCGCGTCCGCAAGGTTGTGGAGGCAGCCCGTGAGCGCCAGGTCCCCATCCGCATCGGCGTGAACAGCGGCTCGCTGGAAAAGGACCTCCTCGTTCTGCACGGGCGCGCCACCCCCGAAGCGATGGTGGAAAGCGCGCTGCGCCATATCCGCCTACTCGAAGATCTGGATTACGGCCTCATCAAGGTTTCCATGAAATCGTCCGATGTTTTGGATACGATCGCCGGCTATCGTTTGCTGGCGTCGAAGACCGACTGTCCGCTCCATCTGGGAGTTACCGAGGCCGGTACCCTGGTCGACGCGGCGGTCAAGTCCGCCCTCGGCATTGGGATCCTGCTCTTTGAAGGCCTTGGCGACACCTTGAGGGTTTCCGTAACCAGTGAACCCGAAGAGGAAATTCCCGTCGCTTATAGTATCCTGAGAGCCTTGAAGCTCCGCGAACGGGGCGTGGAGTTGATCAGCTGTCCTACCTGTGGACGTACTGAAGTTGATTTGATTCCCATGGTTGAGAAAGCGGAGCGGATGCTTAGAATGGTGCGGACACCGTTGAAGGTGGCTATCATGGGATGCGTCGTGAACGGACCCGGCGAAGCGCGAGAAGCGGATGTCGGGATGGCGGGAGGGCGCGGCCAGGGGATCCTCTTCAAGAAAGGAAAACGGGTGGCAAAGGTGCCCGAATCCGAACTCCTCCATCGCCTGCTGCTCGAAGTGGAAAAGATGACGGGTGAAAAGTTGCCAGAATAGGCAGGAATGCGATCGTGCGTTATTTTGAAATGCTTGATCAGGTGCTGAGTTACCATGCCGGGGCCGATGTCGCCCTGCTGGAAAAGGCCTATGTTTTCAGCGCACGGATCCACGGGGGCAAGGAACGTTTGCCGAGTGAACCCTATCTCGATCATCCTCTGGCCGTGGCGGGCATTCTCGCCAAGATGAAGCTGGATGAAGAGACCATCGCGGCAGGGCTGCTGCACGATGTCATGGAAGAACAGTGTGCCACGGCGGAAGAACTGGAAGAGAATTTCGGCCCCCAGGTCGCACGCATCGTTCAGGGGGTAACGAAGCTCAGCCAGTTGGCTTTCAGCAATCGCCAGGAACGCCAGGCCGAATACGTCAGGAAAATGGTCCTCGCCATGTCTGCGGATGTCAGGGTGGTCCTGGTCAAGCTGGCTGATCGCCTCCACGAGATCCGGCGACTTCAGGACCAACGCGAGGCCCCCCCGAAGATCCTGGCTCAGGAAACCCGCGACATTTATGCCCCGTTGGCCGGGCGACTGGGCATCGACTGGATCAAACAGGAACTGGAGGACCTTGCCTTCCGTTGCCTGGAACCCGAGGCCTGGGAGAAAATCCGGCAGGGCCTGGCCAAGACCGAAGCCGAGCGACGTCGCTACATTGACGAACTCAAGGAGATTTTGACTGCCAAGTTGGAGCAAAACCGCATCCGGGGAAGGATCAGCGGCCGCCCCAAGCACCTCTACAGTATCCACCTCAAGATGTTGAGGCAGGATCTGGACCTGCACCGCATCTATGATCTCATCGCCTTTCGGATCGTGGTGGAATCCGTGACTGCCTGCTATGAGGCTCTTGCCATGGTCCACGCCGCCTGGGAACCGGTTGCCGGAAGGTATAAGGACTACATCGCCAAACCCAAGTCCAATATGTATCAATCCCTCCATACCACCGTTGTCGGCCCACACCGCGAGCACGTGGAGATTCAGATCCGCACTGAGGACATGGACAAGGTCGCCAACGAAGGGATCGCCGCTCACTGGCTCTACAAAGAAGGAGCCAGGCAGGCTCCTGCCGACAAGGAGGAATCGCAACGGTTTTCGTGGTTGCGGGAAGTCCTTGAATGGGACAAAGAATGGCGGGACCCGAAAGGTCTTTTCGAGGTTGCTAAAATCGACTTCTATCCCGATGAGGTCTATGTGTTTACCCCCATGGGAGACGTCAAGGTCCTCCCGCGAGGCTCCTCGCCGCTGGACTTCGCTTACGAGGTCCATACCGAGGTAGGGCACCGGTGTGTGGGGGCGAGGGTCAATGGCAAGCTGGTTCCCCTGCGCCACGAATTGCAGAACGGCGACACCATCGAGGTGCTGACCGCTGCCAGTCAACGTCCCAGCAAAGACTGGCTCAAGTTTGTCAAAACCACCAAAGCCATCAACCGCATCCGTCATTGGATGAAAGCGGAAGAGCGGGAACGTTCGATCAGCCTGGGAAGAGAACTGTGTGAGCGGGAGTTTCGAAAGAAGGGGATGAGTTTCAATAATCTGGTCAATTCCCCAGAACTGCTCGAAGTTGCGCGCGCCCTCTCCCTGCGTACGGTAGATGATCTTCTGGCGTCCATTGGCTTTCGGAAAGTAACCCCCAAACAGGTGCTCGGCAGATTGTCGTCGCTGAGCGCCGAGGAGGAAGTCCCGAGGGAAGAGACCATCCCCGTGGAGAAGCGCAAATCGGCGCCACCGGACGAGGGCATCAAGGTGAGGGGGGTGGATGACGTCATGATCCGCATGGCCAAATGCTGCAATCCGGTGCCGGGAGAGGAGATTGTGGGCTATATCACCCGAGGCCGAGGCATCACCGTCCACCGGCTTTTGTGCAGGAACCTCGACAAGGGGGATGCGGAGCGCAGAATTGAAGTCCAGTGGGATTCCGGCAAGGCGCAGACCTATCCCGTGGACATCAGTGTGGTCTACTCAGGAGACAAGGGCATGCTGGCAACCCTGAGCAGTGTGCTCGGTCAAAGCGACACCAAGGTTGTCGCGATCGGCCTCGATGCCCGAGCCAACGATATGAACGTATGCAGGTTGACCATCGAAGTGAAGGACACCGGCCATCTGAGCCGGGTGCTGGCGGCGCTCAGAGGTGAAAAAGGAGTCTATCAGGTACGCCGATACATGGAATGAAAGGTTGCGGACGGCTTACCCGGCAGAGGCGACACAAGCCCCCGCCGGGCGCGTCAAAAGCAAGGATACTGAGGAAAATACAAAAGTGCGTTGTTACTTCACCGGAGCAGGTCGCTGGCATCAGTAGGTGTAGACGGTAAATTTCTCAGGAGTTTTCATGAGTTTGTCAAGTTCGTCCTGGATCTTCTTGCCGTTCCGGATTGGCCTGCCAGGCATTCCAATCCTCAACGCTGTTCCAGGTGCCGATGACGAGAAACTTACTGGAATCTTTCAGGTCTCTGAGGGTCTCTCCAGTGATGTATCCCTTCTGGAGCATTGCTTTGGTGCGCAGCTGCATGAGCAGGTTGTGAAGTTTGAGATCATTCCCCGGTTGGATTTGTCTCTCAATAAATACTCGAACAGCCATGGTTCCCTCCTCAATCCAAAAAGTTAAGGGCAGATAAAATAGACCTCCAATAATTGTCGTATCTTTACCATATACCTAGATTTTCGTCAACGAAAAACCATCCGGGACCGTATCGTCGCCCGAGGTCCTCTTCCGAAAAGCCAAAAAAATGCTCTAATTGCGCTGCCAGCCCTATAAAACAGTTGTCTTTTAAAAAAAGTCTCTTTAGAATGCGGCCAACCTAAGGGACATAGGAAGTCAGACTTCATGAAATGCTGGCTAAGGGTTTAGCGCTTCCGGAGGGGCTGGGGATTCCAGCGCGCAGCGGGGAACCTTTGGTGCAGGGTATATATACCGGTTTTTGTTAGGAATCCTAAATTTTGGGCAGATCATAGGGGTCTGAACCAACAGCTCTTACAAGGCATGTGCCGGTTTTAGCGGCTCTCTCTTGCCGGAAAAGGGAGGTGGTAAGGGGAGAAGATTTTTTGGTGTGGGGTGGTTTTTCAGATTGTTCCAGGAAATGGAGGAGGAAAGAAAATGACGAAGGCTGATTTGGTAACGACAATTGCTGGGGACGGCAAGATCACGAAGGCTCAGGCGGAAAAGGCGGTTGATGGTTTTGTAGCCGCCGTTTCGTCCGCCCTCGCCAAGGGCGAGAAGATCACCCTGGTGGGTTTTGGAACTTTTAGCGTGGGTACCCGGTCGGCACGCGAAGGCCGCAATCCCCGAACGGGCGACAAAATTACCATTCCCGCCTCCAAAGTAGTCAAGTTCAAGCCGGGCAAGAGCTTGAGCGAAAAAGTTAAGTAGGTCTTTTAGCAGAGCTTCTTTTGTTTCCTTCTTAAGACAAGACAGCAGGGTTCTTACGGGGTTTGGTCGTGTTTTGCAGGTTCCAAACCGGCAGATCATGGCCAGACTCCCGTATGCCCACCAAGCTTGCCTACCATCCCTCTTCCGGGGACTGTGCGCTATAGTTTTCAAATGCCGCACGAGGTCGTTTGTCCGGAAATCTGAGGTTTCACCAGCTCCTCTCGTCATCAAAGTTATATTGACATTATCCCATGGAGATCATAGGTTTATATGGTTTCGCAGACTCTGGAACGCCGTTCGTACGGGAACCACGTTGCTTGATATCTTTCGATATCCTCCTGAATACTGTCCCCTGCCTGGCCCGGAAGGTTTGCGTTCGGGCCTTTTGTCACTTACGAAAGAAGGAGGTCTCAGTTGTCCAGGAATCTGACCCAAAAAATCCTTGAAGCGCATCTGGTTTCGGGCCGACTCGTTCCCGGTGAAGAGATTGCCATCCGCATCGATCAGACTTTGCTCCAGGATGCGACCGGGACCATGGCCATGCTGGAGTTTGAGGCCCTGGGGATCGGAGCGGTTAAGGCGGAACTGGCGGCGCAATATGTTGATCACAACATTCTCCAGACCGACAACAAGAACGCCGACGATCATAAATACCTTCAGACCGCCTCCGCTCACTACGGACTCCACTTCAGCCCGGCGGGAAACGGGATTTCGCACCAAGTCCACATGGAACGGTTTGGCATTCCCGGCAAGACCCTGCTCGGTGCCGACAGCCACACTCCGGGTGCCGCTGGGGTTTCCATGCTCGGCATCGGAGCGGGTGGCCTCGATATAGCCATGGCGATGGCGGGCTATCCGTACCATTTTCCCTGCCCGAAAGTGTTGGGAGTAAAGCTCACGGGAGCACTCCCGGACTGGGTCAGCGCCAAAGACGTGATTCTCGAGATGCTGAGACGTTACGGCGTCAAAGGGTGTGTCGGCAAAGTCGTCGAGTATTATGGCCCGGGAGTTGCGAGTCTGTCGGCCACCGATCGCGAAACCATCGGCAACATGGGCACCGAATTGGGAGCCACCAGCACGGTCTTCCCTTCCGACGAGAATACCCGGAATTACCTCGAGGCGCAGGGACGCGGGCAACTTTGGAGGGAGTTGCAGGCCGACGAAGGAGCCGCCTACGACGAACATGATGCCATCGATCTCTCCACCTTGGAGCCCCTCATCGCCTGCCCTTCCTCACCGGGGAATGTGGTTCCCGTGCGTGAGGTGGCGGGAATCAAGGTGGATCAGGTCATCGTTGGCAGCAGCGTGAACTCCTCCTTTCGCGACCTCATGGTGGTGGCCAAAACCGTGGAAGGGCGCCACAGCCATCCCAACACCTCGTTTCACGTGAATCCCGGCAGCCGGCAGGTCATTGCCAACGTGGCCGCCCATGGGGGAATCATGATGCTGCTCATGGCAGGAGCCAGAATCCATGAACCCGGTTGTCTTGGCTGCATCGGGATGGGACAGGCTCCCGGCACCGGTGAAGTGAGTCTTCGCACCATGCCGCGCAATTTTCCCGGGCGCTCCGGCACGGAAGGCGATCAGGTCTATCTCTGTTCCCCGGAAACGGCGGCGGCGGCGGCGCTCAACAGGCATGATCACCGACCCTCGAGATCTTTCACCGAAAATCGCCTATCCGCGCATCAAGGATCCCCATAAGTACATCTTCGATCATACTTCGATCATCTTTCCTGCCGCAGAACGGCTCCAGACAGAGGTCATTCGAGGCCCGAACATCAAGCCCCTGCCCATGATGGAGGCGCTCCCCGAAATTCTTGAAGCCGAGGTGGTGATCCGTGTCGGGGACAATATCACCACCGATGCCATCATGCCTGCGGGCAATAAAATCTTGCCCTTGCGCTCCAACATTCAGGCGCTCAGCGAGTTCGTTTACTCGCAGCTCGATCCGGACTTCGCCCGGGAATGCCGGGAAAAAGGCACCGTCGTCGTGGTGGGGGGTGAGAACTACGGGCAGGGATCGAGCCGCGAGCATGCCGCCCTGGCACCTCGTTATCTGGGCGTGCGCGCTAAGATTGCCAAAGGCTTTGCCCGTATTCATAAGGCCAATCTGTGCAATTTTGGAATCCTTCCCTTGAACTTTAAGTCCGCTCAGGACTACGATCGGTTGCGGAAAGGCTCAAAGCTGGTTTTTCCCCAGCTGAAGGAGCGCATCGCCCGAGGCGACGTCGAGATTCCGGTGGAGTTTGAAGGAAAGCGCATCATAACCCTGTTGGAAGTCTCCGCGCTGGAGCGCAAGTTTTTGCTGGCCGGTGGCGCCATGAATTATGTTAAGGAAAGCCTTGGAAGCGGTGAGGGGTAAGAACGGTGAATCGGTGAAGAGGATTCCTTCGTGTGACTTCGTGGATGAGAAATGAATTCTGCTGCACCCAGAGAGACGTGGAGGTGACGATATGGAAACCGAAGTACGTTTGAAAAATACGGGACTGCGCGGCGTGAAGGTCGCTGATACCAAGATCAGCTATATCGACGGCGAAAAAGGCATCCTCATCTACCGGGGCTACCGCATCGAAGAACTGGCGGAACGATGTTCCTTCATGGAAATCGCCTACCTGCTGCTGGAGGGAACGCTGCCGACGAAAGCGGAGATCGAGCGGTTCAACAGTGAAATCGTAGCGGCCCGGCAGATCCCGGAATTTGTCTATGAAACCTTCCGACATTTGCCCAAGACGGCGGTGCCGATGGATGTTATGCAGGCTGCCGTGCCGCTCCTGGGATTGGCCGACCCGGAGCTCCAGAGCGAAACCAAGGAGGCCAATCTGCGTAAGGCGATACGACTCATTGCCCGGCTGCCGGCCACGGTGGCCGCCTGGCATCGGATCAGAAACGGTTTTGACCCCGTGCCCGCCGATGACTCACTGCCTCATGCCGCCAACTTTTTATGGCAGCTGAGCGGCCAGAAGCCGGATGCGGAAATGGCTCGGGATCTGGATATCTGTCTCGTCCTCCATGCGGATCATACCTTCAATGCCTCAACCTTTGCCTGCCGGGAAGTGGTTTCCACCCAGGCGCACATGTACGCCGGGGTTTCCGCCGGCGTCGGCGCCTTATCGGGAAGCCTGCACGGTGGCGCCAATGCCCAGGTCATGAAGATGCTCCTCGAGGTCGAAGGCCTGGTCAAGTCCCCGGAGGATGTGGAGGCGTGGGTGAAAGGGCACCTGGCCAAGGGCGAGAAGATCATGGGAATGGGCCATGCGGTCTATAAAACGGTCGACCCGCGCTCGACCATTTTGAAGAAGATGTCTTTGAAGCTTGGCAAGAAAACGGGGCATGAAAACTGGTACCATATTTTGACCCAAATTGACCAAGTCGGCGAGCGCGAGTTCGCGCGGCAGGGCAAAGCCAACATCAAGTCCAACGTGGATTTTTTCAGCGGTTCGGTTTATTCCATGATGGGCATTCCAACCGATCTCATGACCCTCATCTTTGCCATTTCGCGGGTCTCGGGCTGGTGTGCGCACATTATTGAAGAAAAATTCGGCGAAGCTCAGGGCAAACCAGCCCTTTACCGTCCCTCGGCCGAATACGTCGGTGATTATTGCGGCCCGATCGGCTGCGTTTTCAAGCCCCTCGAGGAGAGAGAGCTCCCCTCTGCTTGAGAAGGCGTGACGGGGAGAGAGGGGAAGCCTGTGAGGCGGGAGAATACCCATGGCTGGTTTTGACGATACGTCTGCACTCCTTCCCCGTTTCTCCCCCTCTCCGCGTCTCCGCGTCTCCGCACCATTACCCCGTTCGTGGCTGTGCATGAGGAATAGATCATGAAATTGCTGTCCATCAACCCCTACACGGAAGAAATCAACGGGGAGTTTGAAACTCTCACCTTCGACCAGTGCGACGCGGCGGTCAGTCGTGCCCGCTTATCACTCCCCCGATGGCAACGGTTCTCCGTGGAGGAACGGGTTGACTTCTTGAAAAGAATCATCGACCTGCTGGAAAAACGGAAACCCTTCTACGGTCAGATCATCACCAAAGAAATGGGGAAGCCCATAAGGCAGGCCCGTTCCGAAATCGATAAGTGTCTTCGGCTCTGCCATTACTACGTGCAGCATTCCCACCACCTCCTGCAAGACGACATCATTGCCACGGAAGCCCTAAGAAGCTACGTCTCTTTCGCCCCGCTCGGCGTCATTCTGGGCATCATGCCCTGGAATTATCCCTTCTGGCAGGTCCTGCGCTTTGGGGTTCCGACCCTGATGGCGGGCAACGCCTGCCTGCTCAAGCATGCCTCCAATGTGCCCCTCGCCGCCCTGGAACTGGAGCGGCTTTTTCTCGAAGCCGGCTTCCCCGAGCACCTGTTTCAGACCCTCCTGACCGATGCCCGGACGGCGGGAGAGCTCATCGAAGGGGACAGGGTGGACGGTGTGTCGCTCACCGGCAGTGTGGCGGCGGGCTCCAAGATCGGTTCCCTGGCCGGGAAGCAGATCAAGAAAGTGGTGCTGGAACTGGGTGGGTCCGACCCCTTCATCGTGCTCGACGATGCCGACGTGCGGCTGGCCGCCGAAAAGGCCGTCCTGGCAAGAACCTCCAACACGGGTCAGAGTTGCCTGGCGGCCAAAAGGTTCATTGTCATGGAAAAGGTGGCGGCGGAATTCCAGGAAAGATTCCTGACCCATCTCAGAGCCCTCAAAATTGGTGACCCGCGCGAAGAGGGCACGGATCTCGGGCCACTGGCCAAGAAGGAACTGGTCGAAGAAGTGGGTGCTCAGCTTGCCGATGCTTTGAGCAAAGGAGCACGCGTGGATTACGGTCCCAGCCCCCCTGCGGGAAGTGGCTTCTTCTTCCGACCGGCGGTGGTCACCGAGGTCACGCCGGAGATGCGGGTGGTCCGGGAGGAAGTCTTTGGGCCTCTCGCACCCATTATGATTGTCCGCGACGAGCACGAAGCAGTCGCCCTTGCCAACGCCACCGAGTTTGGCCTTGGGGCCTCGCTCTGGAGCCGCAATACCGGCCGCGCCGAGGCCCTTTCGCGAGACATCCAGGCCGGGTTCATCGCCATTAACCACATCGTCAAATCGGACCCGCGGCTCCCCTTCGGCGGTGTCAAGAAATCCGGGGTAGGAAGGGAAATGGCCCATTTCGGTCTGCTGGAATTCGTGAACGTCAAGACCATGATCATCGACGAGCTCCACAATGAATCCTGAACGACAAGAAGAAGATGCCTTCGGACCCATCCTGGTGCCTGAAGACGCCTATTACGGGGCCCAAACGCAGCGCGCCATCGTCAATTTCCCGGTGAGCGGACTCACCCTGCCGACCGCCTTCATCCACACCCTCGGCCTGGTCAAGCACCACGGGGCCTCCGTCAACCGGGAACTGGGACTTCTCGACGGCACCCTGGCCGAAGCCATCTGCCGGGCCGCCCGGGAGGTCGTTGACGGCAAGCTCGATCGGCAGTTCCTGGTGGATGTCTTCCAAACCGGCTCGGGGACCTCCACCAACATGAACGCCAACGAAGTCATCGCCGGCCGCGCTAATGAAATCCTCACCGGAACGAAGGGCGGAAAATCCCCCGTTCACCCCAACGATCATGTCAACCTGTCACAGTCCAGCAACGACGTCATCCCCACCGTCATTCACATCGCCGCGCTAACCGAAATCAAGCAGCGGCTCTTGCCGGCGCTTACCCTGCTCCACCAGAGCCTGGAACAGAAGGCGCGGGAGTTTCAGGACATCCTCAAAATGGGCCGCACCCACCTCCAGGATGCCCTCCCCATCCGGCTCGGTCAGGAGTTTTCCGGCTACGCCCGCCAGGTAGAACTGGCCATCAGGAGGCTCAAGGCCACCGAGGAATCCCTTGCCGAACTGGCGCTGGGAGGCACGGCCGTAGGCAGTGGCGTGAATGCCCACCCCGAGTTTGCCCGCCGGGTGATCGCGCTCCTCTCGGCGGAAACCGGCTGCTCTTTCACTGAAGCCGGCAACCACTTCGAAGCCCAGGCCGCCCAGGACGCGGCGGCCGAAACCAGCGGCGCGCTAAAAAGCGTGGCCATAAGCCTGGGCAAGATCGCCAACGATCTTCGCTGGCTGGCCTCGGGACCGCGGTGCGGCCTTGGAGAAATCAACCTTCCCGCGCTCCAGCCGGGATCCTCCATCATGCCCGGCAAGGTCAACCCCGTCATTCCGGAGGTGGTCCTGCAGGTGGCGGCACAGGTTATCGGCAATGATGCGGCCATCACCATCGGCTGCCAGGGGGGCTTTTTCGAACTCAACACCATGCTGCCCCTCATCGCCTACAATCTGCTGCAATCCATCAGCCTGCTCTCTTCCGCGGCCCACCTCTTCGCCCGGAACGCTATCGACGGGATTTCCGCCAATACCGAACACTGCGCCTCAACCATCGAACAGAGCCTGGCCCTGGCCACCTATCTCGTGCCCCTGATCGGCTACGACCGGGCGGCAGCAATCGCTAAAGAAGCTTACCGGACGGGAAAAACCGTGCGGGAAGTCGCCCTGAGCAAGGAGGTACTCTCGACGGAGGCGATCGAAAAGGCTTTTTCCAGGATCTACGCAGAGGGTTCTCAATAGCCTGTCCATATAGATTTATTCCATGACACGCTTTACCGGTCTTCTTTTCCCTTTCTCGAGACCAGCCAGCACATGCTTTGCAGAACGTGTGCGTCATCATTGCCGCCATGGTTTGACCCTCGTCACGATGGTTGGCATGGGATGTGCTCTTTGACTGGGGCGAGGAGTATCGAAGCCCAAAGGTGCAGGGGCGGGTACGAGAGTGGACCACCCCAGGGACCCCGGATGCAGCCTGCGGTGCCCTTAGCGAAGTCCCGGAAACGAACAAGGATCAATGCTATGTTAAAGCATGCCAACCCTACCCCGACAAGAGCCGTCGAAAGCCCCTCGAAAGTCGAGAGGAGAGTCATGTGTGCAGGCTATGAGGGCTGTCTCGATGAGGCCATCAAGAGGGAGTGGCATAGTTTTTCATGCCGTCAATGTGTGTCCTTTGAACCCTTGAGGCTTGACCCGACTGAATGGCTGGCCGATTCGCTGGCCTGCATTGCTTTGGTGTATGTTGCGGAATACCCGTGCACGCTCAAACAAAAACCGCGTGGGGGAATTGTCTTCAGGTTGCAGCGCATGCGGTCGGAAGGAAACGCTTTTGCTTCGAACTGACTCCCCCTGGGGCGGCACTGTTCCTCACTTCTTACCTCTTTATGCCCACCCCTTGGCTGCTTCACGAACGAAGGCCGCCGTTGGAAGCACCCAAGCACGCGCACAAAACGCTACGGAGCAGCAACGCCTGTTCCGCTCATGTACCCAGTTCGCCGGACGAGTTCGAATTATCATCATCGTAACCATATTTCAGCATTCTACCCAAAAGGCGAGAATTGGATAGGGAGCTTTCGGATGGAATCCAACCGACAGCCGTTTGACCAAGGGAGACCAGATAACAAGCGGTGACCCCAACCGCGCCTCTAAAATAATTATTTGCATTTCGTGCTTATTGCATCGTATAAATTATTCTGAATTCAGAAAAAGCCAAACCCGCCGAGAGGTGGGGACGGAAAGCCACGGGTCTTGCGTCAAGACAGCCGGGTTGCCTTAGAATGCAGCTCGGCTTTTGTTTTTGAAGCGGTCTTCTTTGGCTTTTTTCCTTTGGTGGATGCCGAACAATGCCGGACCCGATCAGCTCAATCGCGAATGGAAAGATCCTCGAGAACTATCGCCGGATCACTTCCTGGGGGGCTAGCGCACCTTCCGGAACCGGTTACGCCAAGCATACCAGGCCTGTTTCCGATACGGTCCAGATTTCCCGGGAGGCACGCGAGAAGCTGAGGCTGTTAGAGCAGGTACAGAGAAATGACCGTATTCTTCGGGAGGAGTTGCGCAGGGAGCAGGATGAGGCCTTGAAACGCAGTCTCGAGGTGCTGGAGCTCGGGACCGGCGCCCCGCCGGAAGCGATAAGGAATGCCTACCACCACCTTCTGCGGAATTACCATCCGGACAAGTACTCCCACTTGCCTCCGGAATTCCGAAAGTTGGCTGAGAACAAAGCCCAACAGATTATTGAAGCCTATAGCAGGTTGACCAAATGAACGGTTGCGGCCGTTTGCACGGTGTCAGGTCGAACATTTGCTGCGCTCGGTTTGGCAGCGGAGCTCAGGCAATGGATGGGCGGAGGTGACGGCAGCAGTCAAGAGCGCGTTACCTGTTCCAGCAAACGCCGGTAGTAAGCATAATTGTCAAAAGTTATATCTTCGCGAACCCTGCCGTCGGCCAGAGGCACATAGCCACCCTCGGCCAGGAGTGGCGGGACTTTCTCCTCGATTTCCCGCCGAATGGCTTCTTTGCCGCGCCGGAGGGCATCCAGGTCGATGCCGCCAATGAGACGCAGATCTCGCCCAAACTCCCGACGCAGGTCCCGATAGTCCATGGCGGCAACATTGACCTCGCACGCCCACAGGCAGTTGAAGCCACGCTTCATGATCGTTGGCAGCAGCACCCGGGCATTGGCATAAGTGCGAAAGATCACCGTCTCCACACCGTATTGCCTGGATAAATCCAGGATCGGCTCATAGCTTTTCAACACGAATTCATCATACATCCGCGGCGAAATCAAGGGCCGGTCATTCCCGCCGATGGGTTCGCTGAAGACCACTGCATCCACCTCAACTCGCTGCAACACCCGCTCTGCGAGCCTGGCGGCAAACTCACCCTGGATCGCCATGCTCTCCCGCACCACCTGGGGTGCATCCACAAGCAAATAGATGACCTCTCTGAAGCGCCTCCAATCATAGACCCCCATCGAAAGGAAGAATCCTCGGTGTACGCGCAACATCAGCGCATAATCGCGGCCTTTGCCGGCTTTTGCATGCTCCGCCAAGTCTGCCGGGAGTCGGGAGTTCTGTGAGGGATTAAGGCTGCGCCGCAACACCTCCAACTGCGAAGAGGAAACAGGCCAGCGCTCGATCGGAGGATGCGGGTCCACATCGAGTTCCAGTTCTTCGTTACGATCGGAGGGAAACATGACCGAAAGCCTGGCCCCGCGAGGCAATCCCTGTTGGCGCCAGATCTTCAGCACCTCTTTTCTAATGCCTTCTTCAAAATAAGGGACGCGGTCCGGCTTCCCGTATCGCATCACTTCCAAAAATCGTTCCCGACTGTTCATTCTTTGTTACCCGTAGAAGCTACCCTTCAAACCTTGCGGCGGCACCTTTTTCCAGGTTGAACAGAATGTCGTTTTCCCGATAGGACTGTTCCAACCGTTCCTGATGTTCCCGCATGCAGTCGCCATCTCGGGCGGCCAGTTCGATGGTGAGATAATTGATTAAACAGGTGAGAGTGCTGATGCTGCCGAAAATCTGAATGTGCCTGGAGGGGGCGACGAGGTTCAGATGAGCAAATTGGATCAAGGGGCACAGATGGCTGTCGGTTATGACGATGAGGGTGTGTCCCAACCGGCGCACCAGTTTGGCCATGCGGATGAGTTCGTTGGGATATCGGGTGGTGGCAAGGATCACCACCAGGCTGTCGGCGGGCGCGATGGTCAGCCAGTCAATGGAACTGCTGTCGCTTCCCTTGAGAATCTGAACATTCGGGCGCACCTTCATCAGGAACCACCCCAGGTAGTAGGCCAGGGTGTAGGAAAGGCGCGACCCTATCACATAAATCCGGGGACTTTCAGCAAACCGTTCCACGATCTGCTCAACCGTCTCCATGTTCATGGTTTCGTAAAGCTGCTTGAGGTTGTCCACTTCCTCGAACACAATTCTGCGGAAGCGCTCCTGCCCAGGTCCCTGCCGGTTCGACAGTTCCACGCGTTCCAGGAGCGTGAGTTCCGTGTCGACAAAATCTCGCAAAGCCTGCAGAAAATCACTGTAGCCCTGGTACCCCAGTTGGCTCACAAACCGCACCACCGTGGATTCACTGGTTCTGCAAAAGGAAGCCAGTTCCTTTGTCCTCATAAACATGACTTTGCGCGGGTTCTGCAGGACGAAATCGGCCAGATCACGCCCCCTGGGGGTCAGGGAAGCTCTCTGCTCGGCAATTTTCTTGATTAGCGGGTGATCCTGTGACTCGTCGATCATGAGTGTCCCACCTGCCAGATGAGTGCTTGGCATTCATTTGAAGATTCATTCGTCATCTTCCGCCTCCTGAGGAGTCCTTTTTCAACTGTCTTCACCGCCTATTGTCGAGGAATTCTGAAAATAATCAAGTCATATTCCTGAAGCCGTTGGGGTTGCCTCCCGCCTTGGCGCATGCGCGTCAACTTAAAGCCCAGAGGGAAGTTTTGCGTCAGTTCAAGGGATCACGAGGCCTGAAAGTCCCCCTTTGTAAAGGGGGATTTAGGGGAATTCCAGCAACTGGATCGAAATCCCCCCCGACCCCCCTTTAGAAAAGAGGGGAACACCCGCTAAATTGGCGCTCATGCGCTCGGAGAGGAACTCAACCCGAGCCCACAATTCCGCAATATTTTCCAAATGCCGGCCCTGGGTAGCATTTCCAGGATCATGATAGATTTCTCTCTCAGATCGGTCAATGACATCTTGACAGAAAGTGCTTCATTTGATATCAAGTCAACCATACTCAGAGATGACTGCGGGCTTGGCCCAGTTATTTGAGCCGTGCCACGCAAAGGGAAGCGATACCAGGGCATGAACCAGATGGCGGTTCTTTCCATGGTCGGTGCAGGAGGGACCCATGAGGCACACGGGTCCCCCAGCTTGCTCTCATGTCCTCCGTCAGCATTCAGGCGCCTTTGAGCAGGGGGGAAGCATGTTTCACAGGATCAAACGGTTTTGGGGTAAAGCGCCCCTCAAGTCGCGTTATGACGCGGTGATCATTGGTGGTGGCCTGCATGGCGTCGCTACAGCCTACTTCCTCGCCCGCGAGCATGGCATGACCAATATCGCCGTCATCGAAAAGCGCTATATCGGTTTTGGGGGGGCTGGGCGCAATACGGCCATCGTGCGGGCCAATCAAAGAACCAAGGAGAACCTCCCCCTTTATGCTGAAGGGCTCAAGCTCTGGCCGAAACTCATGGCCGAGCTCGATTTCAATATGATGTTTTTCAACTGCGGCAACCTCAATCTCGCTCACAGCGAAGCCGCCATGAGCGGCCTGCGTTTGCAGGTGGCTTCCGCGCAGTTCTCGGGAATCGCCAGTGAACTGATGGATGCCAGGCAATGCAAAGAACTCATCCCCGCCCTCGATATCTCCGATCGCCTGACCTATCCCATCTTCGGCGGCATGTACCATCCTCCCGGAGGCACGTTGCGCCATGACGCCGTGCTCTGGGGTTTGGCACGTGGAGCCGCGAAGCTGGGCGTCCACATCCATCAGGGGACGGAGGTCCGGGGCATCGAGACTGGAAATGGGCGGGTCCTTGCCGTCGAGACGAGCGAAGGCAAGATCCACACCCCCAGAGTGCTCAATGCCGGCGGCGGTTATTCGCCCCTGATCTCCTCCATGGTGGGAATTCGCCTTCCCGTGCATGTCCTGCCCATCCAGGCCATGGTTACGGAACCGGTGAAACCCTTCCTGCACCATGTTGTTTCATCGGGAATGTATCACTGTTACGCCAACCAGAGTCTCAAAGGGGAGATCGTTACCGGCGCGCACATGGACCCCTGGCCCAGTTACACCACCAACGTCTCCGCCCGTTACATCAAGCATCAGGCGGAAGCGCTCACGGAAATCCTGCCGTGCCTTCGCGGCCTCAAGTTCATGCGGATCTGGGGCGGCCTCACCGACATGACTCCGGACATGGCACCCATCATTGACGGCAATCGCCCCCTTCAAGGCTACTACATGGACTGCGGCTGGGGCTATTTCGGGTTCAAGTCCGGCCCCATTGTCGGCCGCTACATGGCCGAATTCATGGCTTCCGGGCACTGCCCCGAAATTTTGAAGCCCTTTACCCTCAGTCGGTTTGAAGAGCACCGTCTGCTGGGGGAAATCGCCACTCCCGTGGAATACGGACCGTGGAATTAGAGGGGAGGACAGATCATGTCTTTTACCATCAGTTGTCCCGTTTGCGGCCGGCGCAACGCCTATGAATTCCGTTTTGGGGGCGAGGAACGCGGCCCGCGGCCCGAGGAGGAAGGGTTAACCTCCCAGTCGTGGTGTGATTACGTGCACCTGCGAACCAATGCCGGGGGGCCGCAACAGGAATGGTGGCTTCACCGGGATGGGTGCGGCCTGTGGTTCACCATATGGCGGGATACGCAGACCAATCTGGAAATCGATGGACCGGAGGCACCGGCATGAACAGGCTTCCTCAAGCACCGCAACAGCACATCGACGTGACTCAAAAGCTCACTTTTTCCTATGGCGGCAAGACGTACCAGGGGGTAGCCGGGGATACGGTGGCAACGGCCCTCTACGCCGGCGGGATACGGATCTTTTCGAGGAGCTTCAAGTACCATCGCCCTCGAGGGCTTTACAGCCTGGATGGCCAATGCAGCAATTGCCTGATGGAGATCGATGGGCTTCCCAACGTGCGAGCGGAGGCAACCCTCCTGCGAGAGGGCATGAGGGTTGCTCCGCAAAACGTTCTCGGCTCCCCCGAACGCGACTGGCTATCGGTCATGGACAAACTCGACTGGGCCATGCCGGCGGGTTTTTACTATCGCTGGTTCCATCGGCCCTATCGCTTCTGGCCTTTCTTTCAAAATCGCATCCGCCGGCTGGCAGGCCTCGGGAAGATCAACCCCGATTGGCAGGGAGGCCACTACGACGGCCTCTCCCTGAACACTGAAGTCTGTGTGATCGGCGGCGGTCCCGGCGGCATGTCGGCGGCCCTGGCGGCAGCCCAACAGGGGCTCCGGGTAGTCCTGCTGGAGGCTCGACCATGGCTGGGCGGGTTCTATGACTGGCGCGCGGAGGAACACTCCCCGAACCTGCCCCTGCCGGCGAAAGCCCGGGAACTCGCCCAGGGTTTGAAAGAGGCGCCCAATATCCGGGTCTTTACCCACACCTCCATGACCGGTCTTTACAGCGACAATCTCATCACGGCCATCCAGAGCGGCGGTCAAAGCGATGCCTTCGCCGAACGCTACCTCGAAATCCGGGCTCGCAGTGTGGTCGTCGCCACCGGCTGCATCGAGCGACCGCTCATCTTCCAGAACAACGAGCGACCCGGAGTCATGCAAGCCGCCTGTGCCCACCGACTGGCGCGGACCTACGGGCTGCTTGCCGGTGAGCAGGCGGTCTTCAGTGTGGGCGACGACCTCGGCCTGGAAGCGGCCGTGGATCTGGCGGATCTTGGCCTCCAGGTGCTCTGCGTCGCCGATTGCCGCCCCGACGGCCAGTCTCCGGAGCTGCTCGAAGCGCTAAAGCAAAAGCATATTCCCTTTGTCCCCGGTTGGGTGGCATCACGGGCGCACGGCAGGAAGACGGTGGACGGAGTGACCCTGAGCAGTATCGACGGCGTGAGACAGAAGAAATTCCCCTGCGATCTCCTGGTGGCATCGGCCGGCCTTATGCCGGTGGCCGCCCCGCTGCAATTGGCACAGGCGAAGATGGCTTACGACATGCACACGGGCTTTTTCCTCCCGCGCGCACTTCCTCCTAAGATTCACGCTGCCGGGCGTTTGCTGGGGTACCGCCATCCCCAGTCCATCGAGCTTTCGGGGCGTCTGGCCGGTCTCTTCGCCTCCGCCGATTGCGGGGTCGCCTTGTCCTCCCAGCTGCAGGAAGCAAGCGCCGCCCTGAACGCCCTTCCCGGCCCGCTGCGCGGCTCCAAACTGGTCATGGCCCCCGGGAAGGGACGCAAACGCTTCATCTGTTTCGATGAAGACGTGACCATCAAGAACATCGATCAGGCCGCTGCTTTGGGCTTCGATGCCACGGAACTGGCTAAACGCTTCACAGCAGCCGGCACGGGGCCTGGACAGGGAGGCATTCCCGGCGTCAACCTGCCCCTGGTCCTTTCGCAATACCATTGCGAATCCCCGGGTTCCGCTCTGCCCACAACGGTCCGCCCACCCCTGACGCCGACTCTGCTGGCAACCTACGCCGGGGTTCCCCACGATGTTTTCAAACGGACCCCGCTCCATGATGCTCAGCAGCAGGCGGGGGGAGTTTTCCGCAGAATCGGCGTCTGGAAGCGCGCCCGCTATTTTTCCCAGGATCTTACTTGCCGGAAAGAAATCGAAAACGTGCGCAATAACGTTGGCGCCATCGATGTGTCGACCCTGGGGAAATTTCGCCTCTTCGGCCCCGATGCCGAGAACGTCCTGCAGCGGGTCTATGTCGGCGATATGGCTAAGGTCCCGGTGGGCAAGGTCAAGTACTCGGCCATGTGCAATGAGGACGGCTGCCTCCTCGATGATGGGGTGATCACCAAGATAGCCGAGAACGACTACTATCTCACCACCTCGACCGGCCGTGCCGGCGCCACCATTGGCTGGTTCCGGTATCACTCACGCTATGACGGGTGGAAGTTCCACATGGTGAATCTCTCGGACGCCTTCGGCGCTATCAACCTGGCCGGGCCGCGCTCTCGAGAAGTGCTTCAGAAGCTGACCGAAGCCGATCTTTCCCATGACGCCTTCCCATACCTGGGATTTCAAGAACTGACTCTCAACGGCGCCATACCTGCCCGCGTCATGCGCTTGGGGTTCGTGGGGGAGCTCTCTTACGAACTTCACGTGCCCTCCTCCTGCACGCAAACCGTGTGGGACTGGCTCATGGAAGCGGGAGCCGAGTTCAGCATTCGTCCCTTTGGCCTCGAAGCCCAGAATGTCCTGCGGCTGGAAAAGGGGCACGTGATCATCGGGGTGGAGAGCGAAATCCGCACCACCCTCCACGACCTCGGCATGGGTTGGCTTTGGCACCGCAACAAGCCCTGGGCCAAAACCGTGGGCGCCCCCGCCCTGCGCTTCACCGAGCAGCAGGAAGGGCGCATGAAGCTTGCCGGCTTTAAGATGGAAGACCCCGGGAGGGCTCCCAAGGATGGTTCCATCATCGTCGATGAGGTGATTCGCGGGTACGTCTGCACGGCCCGATACAGCAGCACCCTGCAGGAAGCCATCGGACTCGCCCTGGTGGAGGCGCCGCTGGCACGTGAGGGAAGCCGACTCCAAATATTCGAGGATGGTATGGGCACCGACCGCCTGACGGCGACCGTTGTTCCCACCCCGTTTCTTGATCCTGAAGGAAAACGTTTGCGGATGTAGAGGAGAAGAAGCATGGAGACTTACCGACGACATTCTCCGGTGGCTCTCATGGGCCAGCCCGCCCAAACGGAATCCCGCAACGGCTGGGACGTGGTGCTCCAGTATCAGGGCGAGGGTGACGGCCCCCATCTGATCGACCTCAGCCATCGGCCGAAGTGGGACATACAGGACACCGATCTCGAGGCCATTCAGCCGCTGGGCAGTGTCATTCCCAAAATCCCCGGCGGGTGCGTGATCGAAAAGGGGCTCCTGGTGAGTCGCCTGAACCGGACCCAGGCAGCCGCATGGCAGCTTCTGGAACCTGCCGCCGGCATGCCTGAAGAGGGACCTTATACCGATGTCACCGAGGCCCTGGCGCTCCTGGCCCTGGTCGGGAAGGAAATCCCGATGATCATGGAGAAGATCACCTCCCTGGACCTGGCCGAGCCCGCACGCACCGCCCCATTCTTCCTGCAGGGACCGGTTTTGCATGTGCCCTGTCAGCTGGCGGTGGTGCAGAAAACCCCGGAGGCGTATGCGATTCTCATTGCGTGTTCACGGGGATATGGGCAATCCATGGCCGACGCCCTGTTGGAAATGGGTTCTCCGTGGGGCTTGCGCCCCGGCGGAGAAAACGCGTTCAGCAAGTTCCTGTAGAAGATGAACAACCGCAATCCATCATTCGACATTCTGCGGTTCGATATTCGATATTCTGCGGTTCGCATTTCTAAGGTTCGTTTTTCGGTATTTGTATCAGCAACCTTTGCATGGCAATCGAGGAGTCTAAAATGGACCTCAAAGGGCTTTCGGGAATCCAGTACCGCCCCCTTTCAGACGAGCAAGTCAGGACCATCCACGAAGCGTCGCTGACGATCCTGGAGAAGATCGGCTTTACCTTCGAAACGGGTCTGGAGCAGACCTTGGAGATGCTCGAAAACGCCGGCGCCACGGTGGATCGCAAGCAAGCCAGGATCCTTTTTCCGCGCGCGCTGATAACCCGAGAGGCCGCCAAGGCTCCGCGGCAGGTGATCCTCTACAGCCGCGACGGCAAAAACGATCTGGACCTGACCGACCATCGCGTCTATCTGGGAACGGGCGGAGCAGCCATCAAGATCCTCGATCTCGAAACCGGCAAAGCCCGCCCCAGCACCCTTCAGGACCTATACCAGCTGGCCAGACTGGTCGACCGTCTGGAGCATGTGCACTTCTTCCTGCGCCCCTGCATTCCTACCGATATTCCTCAAACCGCCTACGATGCCAACGTCTATTATGCCTGCCTCCGCGCGACCGGAAAACACGTCATGGCCGGTGTCAATGACGTGGAGGGATTCTACCAGGTCCTCGATCTCGCCTCCATCCTGGCCGGCGGCAGAACAGCGCTCATCGCCAGACCCTTCATTTCGGTCATTACCAGCTTTGCCATCAGCCCGTTAAAGCTTTGCACCCAATCGACGCTCATCATGCGCGAAGCGGCCCGCAATCACCTGCCGGTGGCGCTTTCCTGCGCGCCTATGGCAGGGTCGACTTCCCCCATTACGATGGCGGGCACGCTGGCGCAAATGCACGCCGAGCAACTGGTCGGCATTACCATCTGCCAGTTGACGAACCCCGGAGCCCCTCTGCTCTATGGCGGCATCCCCGGGATGGCAAATCTTCGCACCATGGGCTACCTGGGCGGGGCCGTGGAATGCGGAATGATGAATGCCGCCGCCCACCAGCTCGCCCATCACGTCGGCGTTCCCAATTACAACTCCTCGGGACTTACCGATGCCAAAATCCCCGACGCCCAGGCCGGATGGGAAAAGGCCTTGACCACTCTTCTCGCCGCCATGGGAGGTTCCAACTACGTCCACCATGCTGCCGGGATGCTCGAATCGATGCTGGCGGTGGCCTACGAACAGTTCGTTATCGACGACGAAATCATCGGCATGTGCTGCAAGGCACTCAAAGGCATCGAGGTGGACGCCGAACACCTGGCGCTGGAAGTGATTGACGCGGTCGGGCCGGGAGCCAACTTCATGGCCGACGACCACACCATGGGGCACCTGCACGATGAGTACTTTGAAGGAAACGGCGTGTCCGATCGGAAGAGCCGGGTCAAATGGGAGAAGGAAGGCGCTCAGGATGCCTGGCTGAGGGCAAGAGAAATCGTGAAGCGCATTCTAGCCGCGGAAGCGAAGAGCTATATCAGCCGAGGCCGAAGACCGCCTCATTCGCCGGCAGTTCGAGATTTTATCCTAATAATCATGAGGGCTTAGCCATGTTCGACACCAAATCCGTGATTGCAGCTTTAATTGACGGGGATGAAGGAAAGCTTGCCCAGCTCGTGCACGAGGCCCTGGATGGCGGGGTGGCCGCCACGCAGATCCTGAACGAAGGGCTCATCTCAGGGATGGACATCATCGGGGAAAAGATGGAGAATGAAGACATGTTCATCCCCGAAGTCCTCAAGTCAGCACGGGCCATGAGCAGCGCCGTGAAGATTCTTACCCCTCTCCTGGCCGAAGGGGAGGTCAGGGTGGCGGGCACAGTGGTGATCGGCACGGTCAAAGGGGATCTGCACGATATCGGGAAGAACCTCGTGGCCATGATGCTTGAAAGTGCCGGGTTTCGGGTCTATAACCTGGGGGTGGACATCGCCCCTGACCGGTTCGTTGCTGAACTCAAGACCAGGGAAGCGAATCTGCTCTGCCTCTCCGCCCTTTTGACAACAACCATGCCGATGATGAAGCGGACCATCGATGCCGTTGCGGCAAGCGGTCTGCGGGATCAGGTGAAGATCCTGGTCGGAGGCGCCCCGGTTACAGAAAAGTTTGCCAATGACATTGGCGCCGACGGTTATGCTCCCGATGCCGGTTCGGCCGTCAAAGCGGCCAAGGCGATTTCACAGTAGACGCGAAACGACTCACAGCGCGCGCAAGACCGATATTCCCGTTTGGGCGAGGATGCCTCCATGGAGACCCTGCAGTTCTTTGTGCAGAATTGGGACGAGACCTTACGGCTTGCGCAACAGCACGTAACCATCGTAGCCATCGCCGTCGTCATTGCCATCCTCACCGGGGTTCCTCTGGGCATCTGGATAACCTTCCATCGAACGGCCGCACGAGTCATCCTCTATTTCGCCAGTATCATGATGACCGTTCCTTCCATCGCCCTCTTCGGGATCATGATTCCCATCCTTTCCATCATCGGCCACGGCATCGGCAAGGTTCCGGCCATCATCGCCCTTGTCCTTTATTCCCAACTCCCCATCATCCGCAACACCTACGCCGCTTTGAAAAGCGTCGATCACAGCATCATTGACGCCGGCCTGGGCATGGGGATGACGCGGGCACAGGTGCTCCTGAAGGTACAGATCCCCATGGCCCTCAGCGTGATCTTCGCCGGGGTGCGGGTGGCCGTGGTCATGTCCATCGGCATCGGCGCCATTTCGGCTTACATCGGGGCGGGAGGACTCGGCCACTACATCTTCATGGGCATTGGCCAGAGCTATGGCGCCATGATCAATGCCGGTTCCATCGCGGTCGCCGTCCTGGCCATTGTCGCTGATTACGTCTTCAGGCTCATCGAAAACCGTATGGTCAGCAAGGGGTTGAGGATCGAATGAGGATCGAACTCGAACATGTCACCAAAATCTATCCCGGAACCCAGAAGCCGGCCGTAGACGATATCAGCTTCACCATTCCCGAGGGGGAAATCTGCGTGCTCATCGGATCGTCGGGATGCGGCAAGACAACCGTCATGCGCATGATCAACCGGTTGATTCCCATCACTTCGGGGACCATTCTCATTGGTGGCAAGAGTGTGCTCGAAATGGATGTGATCGAACTCCGTCGGGGCATCGGCTACGTCATTCAGCAGATCGGGCTCTTTCCTCACATGACGGTGCGGGACAACATCGCCACCGTGCCGAGACTGCTTGGATGGACCAGGAAGCGGATGGACGAGCGGGTGGACGAACTGCTGGCCCTGGTAAATCTTGATCCCGAAACCTTCCGGGGGCGCTACCCGCGGGAGTTGAGCGGGGGGCAGGCCCAGCGCATCGGCGTGGCCCGGGCCATGGCGGCCGACCCTCCGGTGATGCTCATGGATGAACCGTTTGGAGCCATCGACCCGATCAACCGGGAAGTCCTTCAGGATGAATTTCTGAGAATCCAGGAACGGCTGAAAAAGACCATCGTCTTTGTCACCCACGACATTCATGAAGCCATCAAGATGGGCCAGCACATCGCGCTCCTCAAAGACGGCGAGCTCGAGCAGTACGGGACTCCGACGGACCTCCTGAGTAAACCCAGGAATGAATTCGTGAAGAGCTTTGTGGGAACCGACCGGGCGCTCAAGCAGCTGAATCTGCTCAAGGTTGAAGATGCCATGATGCGCAATCCCGTCCATTGCTGTTTCGCTGATCCGAGCGAGAGGGTCTTGGAGTACATGATCGAGAATCATCTCCAATTCCTTCTGGTCACGGATCCGGATGACAGGCTTCGGGGCTATGTGAACCTCTACGACCTGAGAGGGCATGGCGGTGTGGTGGGCGATGTCACCCGTCCCATGACGCTGACGGTTTCACCCCGGCAAAACCTCAAGGAAGCTCTTAGCAAGATGCTGGCCTACGATCTCGGGATTGTGGTGGCTACGGATGAGCAGGGCATCCTTCAGGGCATTCTCAACAGCCGGACCCTCATTTCGGTGGTGGGAGAAACCTATGACCAGAGGGGAGGCCACTGGGGCAACATCACCGCACTCGGGAGAATCAAATGAACGAGGGCGGCGGCAATGGTTTCACGCGCCATTCGCGCTGGATTCTCCTGCTGGCATTGCTGGCCTTTGCGGCCGGAGCCTTCTCCGAATCCTACGGGTTCTTGAAATTTGCCAAAAAGCACCCCGGAGAGATCTGGCGGCTGACCCTGCAGCACCTGCAACTGGTGGGCGTTTCCGGAATAATTGCCGTGGGCCTGGGCGTTCCCGTCGGGGTGCTGCTGACGCGGGGCTTCATGAGGCGCTACAAGGATTGGCTCCTGACCTTTCTGGGCATCTTTCAGACGGTGCCGTCCCTGGCGGTGATCGCCATCAGCATGGCCTATCTTGGTATTGGCAGAACCACCGCCATCTTTGGCCTGATCGTCTACTGCATCACCTCCATCATACGCAACACCGTGGCGGGGATTGCCAACCTCGATCCCGTGGTCCTCGATGCCGGCCGCGGCATGGGCATGACCTCCACCCAGCTGCTCTTCAAAGTGGAGATGCCCAACGCCATGTACATCATGCTCACCGGCATCAGAACGGCCATGGTGATCAACGTGGGTTCCGCGGCCATGAGCTTCCTCGTGGGCGGAGGAGGACTCGGCGACCTCATCTTCACCGGGATTGCTCTGGTGGACGCCAGCTACATGTTCGCCGGGGCCGTGCCGACCGCGGCCCTGGCCGTCTGCATCAACTGGCTTCTGGAAAGAATGGAAAAATGGCTCATCAGTCCGGGCCTGATCTACGAGGAATAACAGTTTTCGCGTATTGAAAGGGGAGTCATGAGGCGGCGGCCTGAGGTGATGGCCGCCAGGTCTTTTTCGCTTTTTTCAACGAGGGAGGTAAGAACCATGAAAATGTCGATGCGAACGGTGGTGGGGTGTCTTTTGACGGTGGTGATGGCGGTCGCGCTTCTGACCGCAGTCCCTGGTTTTGCTGCCGAGAAGAAGCTGGTGGTTGGGTCGAAGGCTTTTACCGAGCAACGCATTCTGGGCGCTATCCTGATCGCGCTTCTCGAGAAGAACGGCTTTCAGGCCGAGGACAAAACGGGTTTGGGCGGCACGGTCGTGGTGCGGGAAGCACTGGTTAACAAGCAGATCGACACCTATGTGGAGTATACGGGCACCGGGCTCCTGGTGCTGCTCAAGCATGAAAAGGGCATCACCGATCCCAAGGAGTGCTACGAAACCGTAAAGAAGGAAGACCTCGAGAAGAACAGCATCGTCTGGCTCCCCTACATGAATTTCAACAACACTTATTGCCTGATGATGCGGGATGAAGATTCGAAAAAGCTCAACATCAAGACCCTGTCCGATCTAGCAAAATATGTGAAGGCCAACAAGACTGCGATCACTCTGGGCTTGAACGGTGAATTCTATGCCCGCGCCGACGGCTACCGACCTCTTCAAGAAGCCTATGGACTCGAATTTCCCGACGACAAAATCGTGAAAATGGATCCGGGTCTCCTCTACAACGCCCTCAAAGACGGTCAGGTGCAGGTGGCCTTGGGCTTTGCCACGGATGGCCGCATCAAAGGTTTCAATCTGGTGGTTCTGGAGGACGATAAACACTTCTTCCCGGTTTACAACGCATCCGTCGTCGTAAGGAAGGATACGGCTGCAGCGTACCCGGAACTGGAAAAGATCTTCGGCGAGTTGGCAAAGAAGCTCGACACCGCAGCCATGACCGACCTCAACTACCAGGTGGACGTGGAACACAAGACGGTAAAGGATGTGGCTCGCGACTGGTTGAAGAAGGTAGGACTGCTCTAGCACCACCCGGTGATAGTCTTGTACCTCTCCTTGCGTTGCGTTTCGCAAGCTCAACGCAACCTACGATGGTCGTGTTTTGCCAGATGCCCGCTGTAGGTTGCGTTGAATGGACAGGAAACGCAACGGCAAGAGGAACAGCAACAGAGCCTGCCGGTCTTTGCTGTCGAGAACGGGGAAGAGTCATGAACCTTACCGACAAAGTCATCCATTTCATCCGGGAGACCCGCTGGCACCATTTGCCGGCGGAAGTGCAGCATCAAACCCGGCGCTGTCTGCTGGACCTGCTGGGAGCCCTCATCGCGGGCGCGAACACCCCGGTCGCCCACATCATGAGCCGGTTTGCCCGTCTCCAGTTTCAGGGCGACGAAGCCACCCTGCTGGCCGACGGCAAGCGGGCTTCTCTGGCCGGCGCGGCGCTGGCCAACGGGTTTGCTCAGAACGCTCTGGACATTGATGACGGCTACCGCCTGGTCAAAGGACATCCGGGAGCCTGCGTCCTGCCGGTGCTCCTGGCGGCCGGCGAAACCGCCTCGGGGCCGTCGGGCGCCGAATTTCTCACCGCCCTGGCCGTGGGCTATGAGGTCGGCATCCGGGCGGGCTTGATTCGCCACGCCCTCACCCCGACTTACCATGCCTCCGGCAGTTGGGGAGCCCTTGCCGGAGTGGCGGCTGCCGGGAAGATACTCGGCATGGACGCTCATGTCCTGCGGCAGGCTCTGGGAACCGCCGAATATCACGCTCCCATTGCGCCCATGATGAAAGGGATTGAAACCCCATCCATGGGCAAGGATGGCATCGGATGGGGTTGCCTGGTGGCGATTTCGTCGTTGATGATGGCTCAGCAAGGTTTTACCGGGATCGAACCGCTGTTCGGCGACACCCCTGACCAAGACTGGATTGACAGCCTCGGCAGCCGTTACGAAATCCTCTCCCTCTATTTCAAACCTTACGCAGCGTGCCGGTGGGCTCAGCCGGCCATTGCCGGGGCTCTCAAGATCGCCCGGGACCATCACCTGCGGCCTGAGGAAGTGGTCCGCATTCGGGTTAAAACCTTCAATGCCGCGGCCGCCCTCAGCCGCCGCCACCCCTCCAACACCGAAGAAGCTCAGTATAATTTATCCTTTCCGGTCGCAGCCGCTTTGCTCGATGGCGAAGTGGGGCCGCATCAGGTGCTGCCGCCGCGCCTTCATGACCCTGCCCTCCTCGAGCTGGCCGATAGAATCGAGGTCGAAGCCCTGCCGGAGTTCGAAAGAGCCTTCCCGGCCAGGGCCCTTGCCGAAGTCCTCGTGACTGCCGGGGATGGCCGCCAGTTCGCGTCAGGAACCATGGATGCACGCTGGGAACCACCCGACACGCTACCCACCGACGCTGAACTGGAAGGGAAATTCCGCTGGCTGGTCGAACCCGTGCTCGGCGCCGCTCAAACTCGGGAACTCGTGGCCGGGGTCTGGAAATTTCACCAGCTCGAGGCCATGCAACCCTTCATCCATCGGTGTGTGCCTGAGCAGACGCGCAAAGCGAAACCCTAGCATGCAGGAAGAAGGATCAGTAGGTTCACTGCGCTTGGTACCGCTCCACAGAGAAGCCCACTGAGGATACGAAATGATTTCTTCGTGTGTCTTTGCAGTCCTTCGTGTGACTTCGTGGAGAAGAAGTGGTCAGAATGCGTTTAAGTGTTTTTTGGACGGACTCTTCAAAACTATCTCAAAATTCGCTTAGCCCGTCACCCCCGCGAAGGCGGTGGGCCAGGAAAACCCCCAAAACCTGACTTCCCGCCTTCGCGCATCGGCGTCAACTTAAGGGTTTTGCCTCGGATTTGTGGTATCCAATTGAAACTTAACCACGAAGATCACGAAGGGCACGAAGGAGGAGAAAGGGTGGAATTTGATGAAATGTCATACGGTTGATAGATGGGATCAAACGTTTCGTTCTATAACTTCTTCGTGGTCTTCGTGTCCTTCGTGCTCTTCGTGGCAAAGAAACCTCATGTTGACGCCTAGGCGCCTTCGCGGGAATGACGATCAACGGAGTATGGAGCATTTTGAGATAGCCTCTTAGCGCCGCTGGTAGCAAGGATTCAAACCTCGGCAAGACATTTTTTCAGAAAGGAAGGTTTATGTTCGGGATTGTGGGTGAACGGATCAATACCTCGCGCAAGAAGATCCAGGAAGCGGTTGTTGCCAGAGATGCACCACACATCCAGACGGAAGTCAGACAACAGCAGGAGGCCGGGGCAAGCTTCATCGATGTCAATGCCGGGACCTTTATCGGCGACGAGATGGAGCACATGGAATGGCTCGTGGGGGTCGTCCAGGAGGTGGCCACGGTTCCTTTATGCCTCGACAGCCCCGATCCCAAGATTCTGGAGGCAGCTTACGGGCTGCTGAAAGAACCTCCCATGGTCAATTCCATCAGCCTCGAGCAGGAACGCTTCGAAACCATGATGCCCTTTCTCAAGGGCCGAGACTGCCGCATTGTGGCTTTGTGCATGGATGATTCCGGCATGCCGACCAGTGCTGCCGACATCGTCGACCGCGCCAGGAGGCTCACCGCCGCTCTTGAAACCGTTGGGATGAGCCGCGACCGGATCTACCTCGATTTTCTGGTGCAGCCCATCAGCACGGACACTGCCAACGGTCCCATGGTGATGGAAGCAGTTCGGGGCATCAACCAGGGAATTCCCGGCGTTCATACCATTTGCGGCCTCTCCAATATTTCCTTCGGGATGCCCCAAAGAAAGATCATCAACCGCACCTTCCTGGCCCTTCTGATGGCATCGGGGCTGGATACCGCCATTCTGGACCCCATGGACCGGGAACTCATGGCCGTGGTCAAAACCGCCGAAATGCTTCTGGGCCATGACGAGTATTGCACAAAGTACCTCAAAGCCGTCAGAGCCGGCGCCATCCAGGCCTGAGTCAACATAAGATCAGCTATTGAGGAGGCGCCGATTCGCCACGGCGTTTTGAGGATCTCACTATCACCGGAGGATGATTCCGCCACGGTTCCGGATCTTGACTAAACCTCGGAATTCCTCTATTTTCAGACCTTCATCCTGAGAGTCTCGCTTCATGCGCCCCTTCGCCCACATCCGGTAAGACCTGATTCGGGAATTGCCTGGAAACCCTTTGCCGAGGAGACGATATGGAAACGGAAGCCGAACCGAAAATCTACACTCCCCAGCCGCCCATTGTCGAGAATGCCAATATTACAGCCTACATGCACCGGAAAGGGTTCAGCAACTGGGAGGACCTCTACCGCTGGAGCTGTGAACACTCGGAGGATTTCTGGGCGGATATGGCCAGTCGTCTGGAATGGTTCGAGCCGTGGGAAAAAGTCCTCGATGATTCCGACAAGCCTTTCTACAAGTGGTTTACCGGGGCGAAATGCAACATCGTGTACAATGCCGTCGACCGCCACCAGAAGACCTGGCGGCGCAACAAGCAGGCGCTCATCTGGGAGGGCGAAGACGGCTCGCGCAGGACCTTTTCCTACCTGGGAGTCAACCGGGAAGTGTGCAAGCTGGCCAATGTGCTGCGGAGCATGGGGGTGGCCAAGGGCGATATTGTCTCGATCTACATGCCGCGCGTGCCGGAACTGGTGTTTGCCATGCTGGCGTGTGCCAAGATCGGCGCCACGCACAGTGTGATCTACGGCGGGTTTTCGGTGGAGGCGGTGCACGATCGCATTGCCGACGCCGAGTCCAAGGTGCTCATCACGGCCGACGGCGGTTACATGCGCGGGAAGGTCATCGAGCTGAAAAGAATCGCCGACGAAGCACTCCAGCACAGCCCGTCGATCCAGACCTGCATCGTGCTCCGCCGCACCGGGGCAGGAAGTCGAGATGCAGGCCGGTCGGGACTACTGGTGGCACGATCTGATGAATCTTCCCATCGCCGCCATGAAATGCGAAACCGTGCCCATGGATGCGGAGGACCCGCTTTTCATCCTCTACACTTCGGGCAGCACGGGCAAACCCAAAGGGGTGGTGCACGTTCACGGCGGTTACATGGTGGGCGTCTCCGCCACCTTCCACCTGACCTTGGATATCAAGGAAGAAGACCGCTACTGGTGCGCGGCCGATCCGGGCTGGATCACCGGCCATTCCTATATCGTCTACGCACCTCTCATCGAAGGCGCGACGTCCTTCATGTTCGAAGGGGCGGCCAATTACCCCTACCCCAACCGCTGGTGGCAGTGTGTCGAACGCTTCGGGATCAATATCCTGTATACGGCGCCAACCGCCATCCGCGGGCTCATGCGCTTTGGCGATGCCTGGCCGCAGCGTCATGACCTGTCGACCCTGCGCCTCCTGGGTTCCGTCGGCGAACCCATCAACCCGGAAGCCTGGCGCTGGTTCTACAATGTCATCGGGCAGAAGCGCTGCCCCATCATGGATACCTGGTGGCAGACCGAAAGCGGCGCCTTCCTCATCGCCCCCAACCCGACGACGGCGCTCAAACCGGGCTCCGCCACCCGCCCCTTTCTCGGCATTAGTCGCCGATGTGGTGGATGAAAAAGGGGTCAGCCGGGAACCCAACGATGATGGCCTGCTGGTAATCAAGCAGCCCTGGCCCGCCATGATGCGGACCATCCTGCGCGAACCCGACCGCTACAGCAGCAGTACTGGCGCGATGAACCGTCCACCATGTACCTGGCCGGCGATTCGGCCCGCCGCGACGAGGACGGCTACTTCTGGATCATCGGCCGCATCGACGAGGTGATCAAGGTCTCCGGCTATCGCCTGGGGACGGCGGAAATCGAGAGCGCCCTGATTTCCCATCGCGCCGTCGCCGAAGCCGCCGCCATCGGCCTGCCCCACGAAATCAAGGGCACGGCCATCCACTGCTATGTCATCCTGCGCCAGGGCCAGGAGGAAACCAAGACCCTGGAAGACGAACTCAAAGCCCACGTCGCCGGGGAACTGGGGCCCATCGCCCGCCCGGAAAAAATCAACTTCGTCCCCTCGCTCCCCAAAACCCGCTCGGGCAAAATCTTGCGCAGACTGCTCAAAGCCCAGGCGCTGGGACAGGATGTGGGCGATCTGTCGACGCTGGAGACGTGAGCGGCGGGGTGGGTGGGGGCGTGCAGTGGCAGGGGGAAGGCTTTTTTCTTTTGTCCACGAAGACACACGAAGAAACGATCTCAAAACTCCCCTCCCTTGATGGGAGGGGTCTGGGGAGGGTGAAGGAAACCGATGAACAACACCCCCACCCGGCCTCCCCCATCAAAGGGGGAGGAGTCTTAGCGAATTTCGAGACAATGACTTATTAGACACCCTACTGAAGGAACACGATATGAACAGCGAATATACGGCAGTGATCAAGCAGGACGGGGAATGGTGGATCGAGGAGGTGCCCGGGGTGAACTGCCAGGAAACGACTCGAGAAGAGCTGATTGAAAGTCTGAGGGTGACACTCCGGGAAGCACTGGAGCTCAACCGGGAAGATGCCCTTTCAGCGGCCGGCGATCGATACACGGAAGAGCGCATCGCCGTATGAAGAGGTACGAGCTGATCGCTTATCTGCGATATCAAGGCTGCGAACTCCTGCCGAAGAGATGCTGACAAAGCGAGGGAAGGGCCACATGAAGAGGGAAGGCGGGGTGGTCTCTGCCAGCGTGATTTCTTGTTTGACGGGTTATACAATAATCTATATATTCAAATAATGATGGACGACGAAACCAAACTCAAAGAGCTTGAGTGGATAGCATCAAGCCGAAAGGACATGCAGGCGTTGCCGCGGTCCGTTCAACGCACATTTGGCTACGCGCTCTATGCGGCCCAATGTGGTGAAAAACCACCCGAAGCGAAGCCACTTAAAGGTTTTGGCGGGGCGGGCATTCTTGAACTGATCGAGGATTACAGGGGCGATACCTATCGCGCTGTTTATACCGTACGGTTCGCGGCTGTGGTTTATGTGCTGCACGTTTTTCAGAAGAAGGCAAAACACGGGACAGCGACACCAAAGCAGGAACTAGACTTGATCCGCGACCGATTGAAGCGGGCCGAAAGTCTTTACACCGGCAGGAATAAGGAGGTCTTGATATGACAAGGGATCACGAAAAGAGCAGCGGCAATGTTTTTGCCGATCTGGGGTTTCCCCATTCGGAGCAGGAGCTTGTTAAAGCCAAACTGACGGTACAGATTTACCGGCTCCTGAAAGACCGAGGGCTAACCCAAGCCGAAGCCGCGAAACTGCTGGGCACCACACAGCCCCAAGTCTCAGCGCTCATGCGCTGCCGTCCCGTGTCGGTATCCGTAGGCCGTTTGATAGAGTTTCTAACGATCCTTGGGCAGGATGTAGAAGTCACGGTTAAACCGTCCTCACGGCCCAGCAAGGGGCAACAAGGGCAAATGTCCGTTACGGTGCAGCAGCAGCCCGCATGACGAAAGCTGCCCGCAAACACCTCCCCGCCGCTGAGGTTGACACACCGACACAAGCTTTCGGGAATGACGCTCGCGGGGCCTTCGGGAAACATCCCAGGAAGAAGGCTGGGCCGCCTTGGGCACCCCTTTTTTAGGGAAACTCATGCAAACACACAGAGGGCCAGGATAGAATTTTCCCGAAACACATATGAGAAGCCAATGCGGCGGCGGGTGTCGGATAGCTTTACATTTCTGAATTGGGATTAGGAGCAGCTCATTTATAAACTATTCCTTGTATTTCTAATCGTTTTACAATGGAGTTAGGAAAAAACAACCAAACAGCCCGAAAATTGTCGGGAAACTTTACGGTTTCCATTTTTTAGGGATTTCTTCTTAACTTGTTGGTGATATACAGTTTTTTGTCTCACCCCTAAGACAGGGCTGATTTTGTGTCGGGATTATTTACAGTCATTTGTGACATAGATGGATTCTTGATACCTTGTGGGAAGATTTTGGCATTGGCGTTTTCGTTGTATATTCAAAGCAGTATCTTCAGTTTGAAAGCGGAACCCGGGGAGTTTTTCCCCTGGCATTTTTCTTGCTTAATCCAACATTTGGGAATGATTGGAATGCGCTCGTTAGGCAATTTCGCTAAGGAGGACCAGAACGGTGATCCGAATATATACCGTTTCGCTACTCACGTTTTCCCAACAGCCGCAAGCAACACAACAGGGTATGCTGCCGTTGACTCAAACGGCCTGACCTACACTCCTCCCCCTGCTGTTCCAGAACCGGCCACTCTCTTGCTACTCGGGTCGGGTCTCCTTGGCTTGGCTCTCGGTCGTAGGCAGAATAAATAGTTGGCTTCACAACAATACCCGCCTTGCTCATCTACCACAGAACAAGGACAGCAAGAGGCAGGGCTCTTCCGAGCCCTGCTTTTTGCCGCTTAATACCAGGAGTAAACCTTGAATCGGAGAAACCCGGACGACCGCCGAAAATCCGTGCGCTATGGGCTGAAGACGGATGTCTTTCTCGTCTTCAGGCCGGCTTTCGACCGGTTGGGGGCGCTCAAGGACGTCAGTATGGGGGGTGCGGCTTTTGAATATTCGGTCTTTGGCCAATACGAGAAGGTTGACGAGGTGGAGGTGGATATCTTTGCCTCACAGCCGGACCATTTCCTGCTGCGGCAGGTGACATGCCGGGTGGTCTATGACGTCAAGCTGCACCAGCCCAGTCTGAGCGGCATTGAAACCCGCCGCTGCGGCCTCAAATTCGAGGGCCTTTCCCCCAATCATCGCCAACTGCTCAAACAGCTTCTCGGCAATCATGGAGCCCACCCGCTGCCGAGCGAACCGGCAGGCACCATAGCCGGCTGACGGGCAGCTACAGATCGGCAACCCTACTGCAGGCAGGGCCGGATCAGCCCGCCTCCGCTTATCCCTCTCGTAACTCCCCCGGTACCCAGCCTCCTGGCAACATTCGGCATAAGGCCTTCTCCTCAAGTAGCGTTTCCCCCTTTTTCAAAGGGGGGCAGGGGTCAATGCTGTTGAAATAAGCTCCTCCCCCTCGATGGGGGAGGCTGGGTGGGGGTGTTGATCATGGCTTTCCCCACCCTCCCCCAGCCCCTCCCATCAAGGGAGGGGAGTATCGCTCCCTAATTCAACAACATTGCCCCTAACCCCTCCCGTCAAGGGAGGGGAGCTTTGAGATAATTTCTAAACATAAGCTAAGATCCCAAAGCGTTATTGATCTTCGTGTCTCTTCGTGTGACTTCGTGGATGATATTCCTTCGGGTGTCTTCGTGGACGCTTTTGGCTTTGGCTCAAGCGTGGAGCATCCCCGCCTTGCGCTGCAACAGCTCCCAATCCTGATTGACCATTTCCTGGATCTGGTCGAGGTCGCTTTCGGTGAGGTGCTTGAAGCGGCCCTGGAGGTGGAAGTATTCCTTCACCAGATAGCCGCGCGGCATGAAGTTGATGGTGTAGCGCACGCCGTCTTCCACTTCATAGAGGGGGAAAATGTTGGTCTGGACGGCCATGCGGGCGATTTTGATGGCCATCTCGGACGGCATGCGCCATCCCGTGGGACAGCTCGCGTAGATGTGAAGAAAGCGGGAGCCTTGGGTGGCTTTGGCTTTCTTCACCTTGCGCACGAGATCTTCGGGGTAAGCAATGCTGGCCGTCGCCGCATACGGGATGCGATGGGCCACCAGGGCTTCGACGATGTTCTTTTTGCGCATGCGTTTCCAATCCCGGTTGGGCGTGGTCGTCGTCCAGGCGCCGTAAGGGGTGGAGGAGCTGCGCTGCACGCCGGTATTCATGTAGGCTTCATTGTCGTAGCAGACGTAGAGGAAATCTTCATTGCGTTCCACGGCGCCGCTCAGGGCCTGGAAGCCGATATCGAAGGTGCCGCCATCGCCGGCCCAGGTGACGACGGTGGTTTGGGTGTCGCCCTGCATGTCGAGAGCGGCTCGGACACCGCTGGCGGTGGCGCCTCCGGTCTCGAACGCCGTGTGGATCACCGGGATCTGGAGGCTCGACTGGGGATAAGGGCCGGCGATGATCGACCAGCAGCAGGCGGGAATCACCATTACGGTTTTTTCTCCCAGGGCTTTGAGGACAAAGCGCATGGCGATGGCCGCGCCGCAGCCCGGGCAGCCCACGTGCCCCGGGTACACATAGTCATGATCAACGATTTCCAGCTGCATGATAGACCTCGCGCAGTCCCACCCAAATGCTCTCGTCATTTGGGGAAGCGTGGTTTTTGGTGTGTTGGACAATCTCTTCGAGGGTGCCGGTGTTGACGTCCCGCCCGCCGAGCCCGGCCACGAAACCGAAAACGGGCGGAGGTTTTGGCAACCCACAAAGGGCCGCTCGCACCTCCTGGGCAAAAATCCCGCTCGCTCCGAACGAGTAGTTGCGGTCGATGACGGCAACCTTTTGGGCCCCCCCCAGGAACTGCCGGACGGAGGCGACCGGGAAAGGGCGAAAGAGCTTCATCTTGAGAATCCCGACCTTCTCACCCCGGGACCGCAAATCCTCGACCACCTGCCGGGCAGTGCTGGTGATGGTGCCGGATGTCACCAGAATGATCTCCGCGTCCTCGCACCGGATCGCTTCCACCGCACCCGAATGGCGGCCGAAGATGATTTCAAAATCTTGGGCAATGGCTGCGAATTCGTCGAAGGTTTGCTGCATGGCTTCATGCATGCTGTAGCGCATTTCCATGTAGACATTGGGCGGCGCCATTTGGCTGAGGCTGCACGGGTTTTCGGTGGTCAGGGCAATCCGGGGCTGGAAAGGCGGCAGAAAGCGGTCGACGGCATCCTGCTCGGGAACGTCGGCCGGTTCATAGGTGTGGGAGAGGAAAAAGGCATCGAGCAGCACCATGACCGGCAGGTTCACTCGCTCCGCCAGGCGGAAGGCCTGGAGGGTGCTGTCCAGAGTTTCCTGCACGCTTTCACAGTAGAACTGAATCCATCCGGTGTCCCGTTGAGCCAGGCTGTCGGTCTGGTCCGCCCAGATATTCCAGCCGGGGGCGAGGGCCCGGTTGACGTCGGCCATGACAATGGGCAGCCGGGCGGCCGAAGCCCAGTGGAGGAGCTCGTGCATCAACGCCAGCCCCTGCGAGGACGTGGCGGTGAAGGTCCGTACACCCATACTCGACGCCCCGATCAAGGCTGCCAGCGCGGAATGTTCGCTTTCCACCCGCAGAAACCGGGCATCGAGTTTACCGTCGGCACAAAACTCTGCCAGGCGCTCCACAATATGGGTCTGCGGCGTGATGGGGTAGGCAGAGATGACCTGGACCCTGGCCAGTCTCACCCCTTCCGCGACGGCATCGCTCCCTTCCAAAACGCGTTTCATGGATTTCTCCTCAACCGCCTTCTCTCCGTACACACTTGCTCAGGGTTCACCCGGAACCCGCATCCCATTTCACCGCAGTCTCTCATGGTCTCGCTGAACACCCAAAGCAATGAAAAAGTCGTTTGTTGAGAGGCATGCTCACTATAGCCGCTGGGACTTGCATGAGCCGACCTCGTCATACGGCAAGGTTTTGGGCCGGCAATCCAAGCGGTTGGCCACGGGTCTGGATTCCGGCCAGAAACACGCCGGAATGACGGCAAGAGGCTTCTACATGAGTCCCTTGAGGGACCTTTTTCAGAGCAGAGGCGCAGAGTGCGCAGAAAGAATCAGCTTTAAGATTGTTAGCTATCTCGGCGATCTCTGCGATGCTCTGCGGTGCATATCCGGGTTTGCCAAGATGAAGGGTCTCGACTCCTGGACAAGTATAGCTTAAATGACTTGCAGATTGGGAACAAGCGGGAAGCTACGCGAAAGCCGATTGTGTTTCGAAAAAGTGCGACCAGGAGCCCCGAGTGGTAGCTTCTCGAGTGGCCGTCGCCAGATGTTCGAGAAATTCTTTGCGGGAAATCTCACGGGCGCCGAACCGTTTCAGGTGGGCCGTCGTCACCTGGCAGTCGATGAGGGCAAACTGCCACCGTTGGAGCAACTGCACGAGGCGGACAAAAGCGACCTTGGAAGCATCGGTCCTTTGGGCGAACATGGATTCCCCGAAAAAGACGCGCCCCATCACCACCCCGTACAACCCACCGCTCAACTCCCCATCCTGCCAGCTTTCCACGGAATGGGCAAACCCGAGCCGGTGCAGGAGATGATACGCCTCGACCATTTCCGGCACAATCCAGGTGCCTTCTCCGTCCCTTCGCTTGACCGAGGCACATCGCTCAATGACTTCCAGAAAGGCTTCATCCATGGTTACCCGGAAGCGCTCTTTCCTCATCACGCGCTGCAAGCTCGTCGAAATCTTCAGTTCACCGGGAAAGAGCACCAGACGAGGGTCCGGGGACCACCAGAGGGGCGGGGAGTACTCCGAATACCAGGGGAAGATCCCCTCCCGATAAGCCAGGAGCAGCCGCTCGGGAGAGAGATCACCGCCGACCGCGAGCAGGCCGTCGGGGTCGGCGTAGTGAGCGGGGGGAAAAGCAGTTTCTGCGTCAGACGGAAAACCGGCATGGTCAGTGGTTCGTGACCTGTCTCAAGCGACGGTCTCTTCGGTCGCCGTGGACGATGCCCGAGAAGGCACGCTTTCCGTTACCAGGAAGCACAAATTCTCGGTTTTCAGGCTTCCATCGATCGCGCCGCCGCCCTCTTCGAGGCGCTCGATGCTCACCTGCCCCCCCTGCCGAAGGCGCCCGAAGAGGATCTCATCCGCCAGGATATCCTTGATTTCAGTCTGAATGAGGCGCGCGAGCGGCCTTGCCCCGAACGATGGGTCATAGCCCCGTTCCGCCAGCCACAGCCGCGCCGCCGGGCTGAGTTGAAGCCGAACGCGTTTTTCTGCCAGCTGCCCTTCCATCTCGTTGATGAACTTATCCACGATCCGTTCCATGATCTCGATGGAAAGCCCATTGAACGCGATAATGCCGTCGAGCCGGTTTCTGAATTCGGGGCTGAAAAGGTTCTCGATGGCTTTCATCCCTTTGGCCGCGCGCTGGTCATCCTCCTTCTGACTGAAGCCGATGGCCGGGCTGCTCATTTCCCGGGCTCCGGCGTTGGAGGTCATGAGCAGAATGACGCTGCGAAAGTCGGCCTTTTTGCCGTTATTGTCCGTCAGGGTGGCGTGATCCATAATCTGCAGCAGGATGCTGAAAAGGTCCATATGAGCCTTTTCGATTTCATCCAGGAGCAGGACCGTGTGGGGCTGCTTGCGAATGGCGTCGGTCAGCAGGCCTCCCTGGTCAAAGCCGATGTATCCCGGGGGAGCGCCAATCAACCGGGATACGGTGTGTTTTTCCATATACTCGCTCATATCGAAACGCAGAAAATGGACCCCCAAGACGGCGGCGAGCTGCCTGGCCACTTCCGTCTTGCCGACACCGGTCGGGCCGATGAGCAGGAACGAGCCAATGGGTTTTTCCGGGAGTCTCAGACCGGCGCGCGACCGCTTGATCGCCTTGGCGAGGGCTCCGATGGCCGCCTCCTGCCCGAAGACCTGGCTTTTCAGCTCGAACTCCAGGCTCTGCAACCGCACCTGGTCGGAAGCCGAGACCGAGCGGGGGGGGATTCTGGCGATACGGGCCACAACCTGTTCAATGTCCTTGGGACCGACCACCCGCCGTACCCGGCGGTCCTTTTTCAGGCGCAGACTGGCCCCCGTCTCATCGATCACGTCAATAGCCTTGTCGGGAAGATAACGGTCGTTGATGTGCCGCGCCGACAGTTCCGCCGCCGTCCGGAGGGCGGCATCGGCGTAGCGCAGCTCATGATGCTGCTCGTAGTAAGGCTTCAGGCCTTGCAGGATGCGGTAGGTTTCCTCGACCGTGGGTTCCTGGATTTCAACTTTTTGAAAGCGCCGACTGAGGGCACGGTCCTTTTCGAAATGGTTCTTGTATTCCTCGAAGGTAGTTGAGCCGACGCAGCGGAGGCCTCCGGCGACCAGAGCCGGTTTGAGGATATTCGAGGCGTCCATGGAGCCGCCGCTGGTAGCCCCCGCGCCCACCACGGTGTGAATCTCATCGATGAAGAGAATAGCGCCGGGTTTTTTCTTCAGTTCCTGGAGGACACCTTTGAGGCGCGCTTCGAAGTCGCCTCGAAACTTGGTGCCGGCCAGCAAGGCTCCCATATCGAGAGCGAAGATCTCGACCGCATTGAAATTCTCGGGCACCTCCCGGTGGAAGATCTTCAAAGCGAGCCCTTCGGCGATGGCAGTCTTGCCGACGCCGGGGTCGCCCACCAGGATGGGGTTGTTCTTGCTGCGCCGCCCGAGGATCTGGAGGGTGCGCAGGATTTCGTCTTCACGGCCGATAAGAGGATCGATCATCCCCTGGGCAGCCTTTTCGATGAGGTTCACGGTGAAACTCTCGAGCGCACTCGCTTTCCGGGGTTCTTGCCGGCCCTCCCGGTCCGGCGCCGGGAGCGACCGATTGGCCACCTCATCCTCTTCGGCGTTTCCCACCTTGGCAATCCCATGGGAAATGTAGTTCAACACATCCAGGCGGGTAACGCCTTCTGCCTTGAGAAAATAGCCGGCATAAGAATTCTCTTCATAGAACATGGCGGCAAGAATATCGCCGGCGTCCACTTCCTTTTTTTCTGCGCCGTGAACGTGCATGATCGCCCGATGAATCACGCGTTGGACCGCGAGAGTCTGGATGGGATCCTGATCTGTGCCTTCCGGCAGCTTCTCCATCCGTTCCGACAGATACTTTTCGAGGCGCCCTTTGAGTTTCTCCACATCAGCGCCGCAGTGGTACAGGATGCGCCTGCCGGTCACGTCATGGACGATGGCGTACAGGATATGTTCCAGGGTAAAATATTCGTGGCGCCTCACCTTTGCTTCTTTGACGGCGCCGGCCAGAGTGACTTCAAGTTCGCGATTGATCATAAGTACTCTCTTATCTCTTCTGCCACCATGCTAAATGACTGTCGAAAAACAAAACACCTTCTTCCACCGCGAAGGACACGAAATGATTCCTTCGTGCTCTTCGTGTATTTCGCGGTTTGAAACCAGGCCAAAATGAAGCCAGGTTGTTTTTGCACGGCTCCTTAGAGCCAACGGTCACGAACCAACAGCCGACCTTGCGCCTGGTTCGCTAGGCGACTTCCATGCTGCATTGCAGAGGGAACCCATGCTTCTTGGCCAGATGGTGCACCACTTCCACCTTGGTCTCGGCGATTTCGGCAGTGAACACACCGCACTCGCCGATCCCGCTTTTATGAACCAGCAGCATGATTCTGGCGGCCTCGTTAGAGGACTTGTGGAAGACCTTTTGCAGAATTTCGACGACGAACTCCATGGTCGTGTAATCGTCGTTGTGAAGCAACACCCGATACCATGGGGGCTCTTCCAACTTCTCCTCGACACTGCTCCCCAGATCTTCCTGAAAATCCGGATAATCTTCACTCATCCCCATTCCTCCACCTGCTCAGATACCCGGTTTCCACACCGGCCAACCCTCTTTGAAGCTCCAGGTCTTTGTCCTTCCAAGATTCTCACCTCAAAAGGACGGATGGCGATCACTGATTCTTGATCTTTACTCGATTATAAAGGATAACTTTTTCGGGGTAGGTGTCAAGGTATGCCCGTTGAGTCGGAACCATCAAAAACCGCAAG
The DNA here is from genome assembly GCA_963783775.1 of uncultured delta proteobacterium. Taxonomy (GTDB): domain Bacteria; phylum Desulfobacterota; class Syntrophobacteria; order Syntrophobacterales; family Syntrophobacteraceae; genus JADGQM01. The sequence continues at coordinate 229,548 of CAWAOR010000008.1, forward strand.
GGAGCGTTCATGCCAGGCAATTTTTTCGGCCGTCTGTTTCGGGTGACAACATGGGGAGAATCCCACGGACCGGCGCTGGGGGTCGTGATCGACGGATGCCCCCCCGGGATGCCCCTTACCGCAGACGACATCCAACATGATCTGGAGCGCCGCAAGCCCGGGAAGGGCCTCACTTCTCCCCGCCGCGAACCGGATCGGGTGGAAATCCTCTCCGGGGTCTTCCAGGGGCTGACCACAGGAACCCCCATCAGTCTCGTGATCGCCAATCGGGATGCGCGCAGCACGGATTATGACGAACTGGCGGCCGTCTACCGGCCCGGCCACGCCGACCGGACTTATGAGCAGAAGTATGGGATCAGGGACTGGCGCGGCGGCGGCCGGAGTTCCGCCCGGGAAACGGTGGCGCGGGTGGCGGCCGGGGCGGTGGCAAGAAAGTTCCTCGAGCGGCACGGCATTGCCGTTAAAGCCTACACGCTGGCGCTGGGAGGTATTCGCTGCGATCAGTTCGAGTGGGACGAGATCGACCGCAATGCCTTGTTTTGCCCGGATGCGGAGAGCGCCCTGGCGATGGCAGATCGCTTGCGGGAGGTGAAGGAAGAGGGCGATTCCGTGGGCGGGATCGTGGCGATCTGCGCTCAAGGCTGCCCGGCCGGCCTGGGGGAGCCGGTCTTCGACAAGCTGGATGCCCGACTGGCCGGAGCCCTCATGTCCATCGGCGCCGTCAAAGGCGTGGAAATAGGAGAAGGGTTCACGGCAGCGGACCTGCTGGGAAGCGAAAACAACGATCCCCTGACGCCCGAAGGCTATGCGAGCAACCATGCCGGAGGCATTCTCGGAGGCATCTCCACGGGCCTGGACATCGTCGTGCGCGTGGCGGTCAAACCCATTCCGTCCATCTCCAAACCTCAGACGACCGTTAACGCCAAGGGGCGACCCGTCAGAATTAAAATCAAAGGGCGCCATGACGTTTCCGCCATCCCCCGCATCGTTCCCGTGTGCGAGGCCATGGTGCTCCTGGTGCTGGCCGACTTCATCCTGCACCCTTTTCCCCAAAGGAGGGGGGGCTCTTATACCGGTTTAGGCTGAGATCTTTACCTCTCAGCAAACCCGGGAATTCACCAATGAGGGCGTTGAGATCGCAGAGAAATCCAATGGTTAAAAACCCCAACTCCCTCTGCGCACGCTGCGTTCTGCTCGGTGTAAAAGGAAACGCTTCAACCTGGAAAAGCACCGCTCGCGGTTCTTGGCCTTCCGCTTACACCTTCAGCTCGAGCTCCTCGATCATGCGCTCGGCATAGTGGATGATATAATCACGTTGCGCCGGGTTAGCATAGGCAATGCATTGGCACCGGATGATCTGACGACTGCGGATGAGCAATTCAAAAGCGACATCATTCCAGGTCAGATGGATGGCAAAGAAGAACGGCTGACACGCCGCATGCTCACGCTGAAGCTCCGTATACAATGCGGGAGGCAGGTCCGCCCAGTAAATGCCATCCAGGGAGGCACTTTCGGTGTTTTGGTCAAGAAACGCCTTGATTTGATGAAAATCCGATTCCCGCAGCTGATCGATGACATACTGTTTCATATCGATTCGTTACCTCCAGCCTTGAAAGTGAGGGGTCTATTTGAGTGAGAAAGGTATCGACTGATCGAGGTTTTCACGTTAGCATAATCTCGTCATACTTTTGCTGGAAAAACAGGACTTCATATTTTTCGCCACGGCACAGGCCGTTTTGGGCCGGATTGTCTATGAAAAAGATAGCGCTTGGGCTTCTGATCCTACTCATGCTTGCCGGCCCGGCCATGGCCGCGCCAGTCCGGTCAAAGCCTGCCAAAGCCAAAATCGGTGGCGCGGTAGCGCCCAGGACCGCAGCCGGCTACCGAATGAACGCTGCCATCAATCGGGCAGGCTCCAGCAAGCGGGGGGCCGCTCTCCCTTCAGAGCGAACCCGAACCCAGCCCAAGCCTCCGTCCAATATCGGCTCCGAGCTTTCAGCCGGCTCGTTCCAGTTTAACGGTCCGACTCCGCCACCGTCAGGGGACAAACCCTTCGCGGTCGGCGCCTCCGCGGTCAATCCCTTTGCTCCGCCGGGTTCGTTTCCCGGCAGTCTGTGGAGCCCTCCCGTTCCTCTTGCGTCGGGGATCAATCCCTTCCAGCCAATCGCTTCATCGGTCAACCCATTCCGGAGCACCGGTTGGACGGCCGAGCTTCCGGCACCGGCGGGAGCGGGCTTCTCGGTCCCCGCTGCCGCGAACAATCCTGTTGGCGGCGGGAAGACTGTCCCCGTCACCCAAAAGGTCACGAGTTCCCCAAATCCCCTGCGCAGCCCCTGGAGCACTCCCTTACCAGGCAAGGCCTCCCTTGCTCTAACCCCCGCCAGTTCGCCTTTGCCTTTCTTTCCCGCAGCTTCTCCAAGGAACCCCTTTTCCCCTGCAGACACGTCGTCTTCCGGCAGCCCTTTTCGCCTTCCAACAACCCCTTAGTACGGATCCACAGAAATGGGTGTCCGATATCACCCGTCATGCCCGCGAAGGCGCATACGCGTCAACTTAAGAGTTTTGCGTGGGATTTGACTGGTGTCCTTGAATTGAGACTTAACCACGAAGGATACGAAGAGCACGAAGGAGGAAAGAGCGTGGATATGCGTGGAACAGATCAAAGATATCCATGAGGCGCAGTTGCTCACCACTATGAAACTGGCCGGGACAGGAATTGGCCTGCTCATCAACTTCAACGTCGGAAGGTTGAGAGATGGGATCAAACGTTTCGTTCTATACCTTCTTCGTGGTCTTCGGGTCCTTCGTGCTCTTCGTGGCAAAAAACCTTTCGTTGACGCCTATGCGCGAAGGCGGGCATCCAGGCTTTTCTTCTGGATTCCCGCCAGCCGCATGCGCGAATGACGCTTCGGGATAATGGTCACTTCATTCTGGGGCGCTTTACTTAGGACTCATCAGGAAATAACATAGTGCAGCGTGAACAGACCCCGCACGTCGCCAGCTCGCTGGTTCCCAAGCTCCGGCTTGGGAACCATGGTCAGCCAAGCTCCAGCTTGACGTGACTTGTGGCCACTAGAAGCTGGAGCTTCCAAGACTGCGTTCCCAAGCTGGAGCTTGGGAACGAGCGGTATTTGCTCTAGGTTATTTCTTAATGCCCCCTTAGAGGAGGCCTGCCCACCGTCGGCCAAGAGCGCCTCACGGGCGGAGCGCGGCCCGGTCGGTTGCCGATAATGCTTGACGGTCTTCATGCCACTTGCTAAAAATTCCTTCATGATCCGGCTTTAAGCACCAACTTCTTAGCCCATCGAGGGCTAAAGAATGCTGATACGCGATTCATTTGAACCGAACCTGAGCGACGGTCCGGCCAGGAAGCGGCCTGAACGTCATCCCGGCACCACGTGGAACCCGGCTCGACCTCAGCCCTGCCGGGCACTCACTGTCCCAGGCAGGACGAGGTCGCACCGCAATTCCCTCATAACCGGTTATCCCCGTGGGCATTTTCGGGAAGGAAACGGAAGATGCCGCGGAGACTGTCAGCGGCGAGGAGGTGATAGACGTCGAGTGGGCTTTAGGCAAGGATGAAGGATGGCCCTGAGAGGCAGTAAGGTTCGGGGGCTGTTAAACCTGTGCACACTGGGAAGGAGAAGCTATGAAAAGAGGGCTTATAACGACTGTAGTCGTACTCACGGTGTTTCTCACAATGCTTGCCGGAAATGCAGCGGCCGCGGACAAGCTGGCCAAAAAGCAGGTCTTGACAATTGCCTTCGATGCCGGTGATGTAAAAACCATGGACCCGCATTCGGCGGCGGCCACCGCTGACCGGGCGGTTGTGGATATGATGTTCAACGGTCTGGTGAGATTCCCGCCCGGCAACCAGGTCGGTTTCGAACCGGATCTGGCGGAATCCTGGAAGGTCTCGGCGGACGGCAAGGTCTGGACCTTTGCCTTGAAAAAAGGCGTCTTCTTCCATCCCTTTCCCGGCAATACCGACGGCTATGAACTCACCGCTGACGATGTCGTCTATTCTCTCAAACGCGCCGCCAACAGCCAGACCTCGGCCTACGCCGGCGAGTATACCGGCCTCGACTTCAAAGCGACAGCTCCCAGCACTGTAGAAATCAGCGTTGAAAAACCCATGTCGGAAACCCTGTTTCTGGCCAAAGTAGCCAACTATGCGGGAGGCTTCATCGTTTCCAAGAAAGCCATCGAAGCGCAGGGAAACGACTGGTTCAAAACCCATCCGGTCGGCACCGGCCCTTTCCTCTTCAAGAGCTACGAACCCCAGCAGAACATCACTTTTTCCCAAAACAGCAAATATTTTCGCGGCAAGCCGGTGCTGGAACAGGTGGTGGTCCGCTTCATGCCCAGTGTCAGCTCCCGTGAATTCGGCCTCCGCACCGGTGAACTCGACATCATCGAAGGTCTCAAGGAGGAGCAGTGGGTCGAAAAAATCGCCACCTTCCCTCAGGTTTCCGTAAAGAGCTTTGGCCCGTGCGAAGTACAGATGCTGAACTTCAACCTCACCAAGAAACCCTTCGACGACATCCGCGTACGCAAGGCCTTCTCCTATGCCGTTTCCCGCGAGGAAGTGGCCGCTTTCATGGGGAAGAGCCTGGCCGTCCCCATCTACTCTGCCGCCCTGGCACCGCCGGCTCCGGGAGCCCTCACCAAGGAAATGGCTGAACAAGGCCGGCGTGGTTTACGAAAACAACGTGGAAAAGGCCAAACAACTGCTGGCCGAAGCCGGCTTTCCCAAGGGGTTCGAAACCGAAGTGGTCATCAGTGAAATGGATTCCAGCTACCGCAAACCCATGATCGCGATTCAGGCCCAGGTCAAGAAGGCCGGCATCGACATGAAGCTCAAGGTGGTCGAGCACGCCTCCTTTCACAGCCTGATTCGCCAGGATGCCAGCCCGCTCGTCTACTACGCCAGCTGGCGGCCCAATGTGGATGTCTTTCTGACGCGTTTCTATCATGCGGATTCCGCCATCGTCTCCGGCAAGAAGCCCGACACCAATTTCTCCCATTACGGCGCGGTGGATGCCAACAGTGACGGAAAGATCGACAACATCGATGCCACCATTGAAAACGCCAGATGGGAACTGGACGCCAAGAGGCAAAACCTGCTCTGGGAAGCGGCTCAAATCCAGCTGCTCAAAGACGTGGCGGTCCTGCCCCTGATTCGACTGAAATATGACTTCCCCATGAAATCCTATGTGGATCTCGGGAATCCTCTGGAATGGAGCTGGCAGACCTATTCTCCTCAGGTCACTGAAAAAACGCGTATCCTTGAACACTGATCATGTTTGATTATGTACTGCGACGCATCCTGCAGAGTATCCCCATCCTGTTCGTGGTGTTGACGCTGGTATTCGTGGTGGTGCGGATTCTCCCCGGCGATCCGGCGGTGGCGGCCCTCGGAGATTACGCCAGCAAAGAAGCGGTGGATGCTCTGCGTCAGAGAATGGGGCTGAACGCCCCCCTCTGGCTTCAGTACTTCCGCTTTCTGGGGGGGTTGTTTCGAGGGGATCTTGGAGTCTCGGCCATTACCGGCTATCCCGTGGCAACACATATGCTGGGCGTACTGCCGCATACTCTGGAATTGACCTTTTGCGGGATCGCGTTCGGTTACGTCTTCGGGATCCCTCTGGGCATCCTTGCGGCTGTGCGTCGCAACACCTTTATCGATTATTTCAATCGCATCTTTTCACTCCTGGGCCTTTCGGTCCCCGCCTTCTACCTTGGGATTCTGCTGATCCTGCTCCTGAGCATCCAGTTCCCGTTCTTTCCCGTAGTTGGGGCCGGGAGCTTTTCCGACCCGGCAGCGAACCTGCGCCATCTCTTTTTGCCGGCCCTGACCCTGGGACTGCTCATGACCGCCTACATCACCCGCATGACGCGCTCCTCCATCCTCGAGACCATTCGCGAGGACTACGTGCGCACTGCGCACGCCAAGGGCGTGCGCGAACAGGTGGTGCTTTACAAGCACGTGCTGCGTAACGCCCTGATTCCCATCGTCGCCCTGGGCGGGCTCTACGCCGTGGTCCTCATCGGCTCGTCGGTGATGGTGGAGATTGTCTTTTCCCGGCCGGGTCTCGGCAAACTCATGGTGGGAGCCATCAAACAGCGCGACTATACGACCCTCCAGTCAGTGATGGTCATCTACGCCATCATCGTCGTTCTGCTCAATCTGGTAACCGACCTCGTCTACGGGTTGATCGACCCGAGGATCAAATACAAGTGAGGCGTAAGGAATGGTCGTGGTAGCAGAGGCAATTCTGGCAGAGCAATCCATTGGCACCAAGATGTGGGCGGCGTTTCTGAAGAACCGCACCGCTCTGGTGGGCGGTGTCGTGGCCGTGGTGATTGTCCTGGTGGCCGTTTTTGCCCCTGTCCTGGCCCCCCATGACCCTCTGGTCCAGGATTCCTATAACCGGCTCCAGGGAAGCAGCGCAGCGCACTGGCTGGGGACCGACGATTTCGGCCGCGACGTACTGTCGCGTATCATCTGGGGCAGCCGTATTTCGCTCATCATCGGCGTTTCGTCGGTGACCTTCGGCCTGTTCTTCGGCACCATCCTCGGCATGCTCGCCGGATACTACCGGGGCCTGGTGGAAACGAGCATCATGCGCCTCATCGATGTCCTCATGTGCTTCCCCGACCTCATCCTGGCCGTGGCCGTAACCGCCGTGCTGGGCGCCAATCTCGTCAATCTCATTCTCACCATCGGCATTGTCATGACTCCGCGCTTCGCGCGACTGGCTCACGGGGCTCTGCTTTCCATCAAGGAACGGGATTATGTGACGGCGGCGCAGGCCATCGGCGCCAATGTGCCCCGGATTCTCCGCAAGCACATTCTCCCCAACATTTTCGGCGAACTGCTGGTGGCGGGAACCCTCTGGGTGGGCGAGGCCATCCGCCTGGAAGCAAACCTGGCCTTCATCGGGTTGGGCGTGCAGCCGCCCACCCCCACCTGGGGAAACATGACCCGCGAGGGGGTGGATGTTCTGATCAACGCCCCCTGGATTTCCGTCTATGCCGGGCTCAGCATCCTCATCACCATCCTCTCTTTCAACATGCTGGGTGACGGGGTGCGAGACATGATCGATCCGCGGCTTCGCGGCGACTAGGACAGCCGGGCAGAAGCACTTCGCTGGTTCCCAGGCTGGAGCTTGGGAACCAGCGATTGAGACTGAAAGGGCGAAAGCACCGTGCAGGACGTACTCCTGGCAATAAAAGCCCTTAAGACCTTCTTTTATACTGATGAAGGGGTTTCCCGCGCCGTTGACGGGATGGATCTTACCATTCGCAAAGGGCGCACCCTCGGCGTCATCGGCGAGTCCGGCTGCGGGAAGAGCGTCACCGCCCTTTCGGTACTGAGGCTGGTGGCCAGCCCGCCGGGACGGATCATCGGCGGCGAAATCCTTTTCGAGGGCGAGGACCTGCTGCAGAAATCCACTGCGGAAATGCGCACCATCCGCGGGAATGCCATTTCCATGATCTTCCAGGAACCCATGACTTCCCTCAACCCGGTCTACACCATCGGCAATCAGATCATGGAGGCGATCCTTCTCCACCAGGGGCTTCACCAGGCGGAAGCCCGCGAGAAAGCGATCGAAACCCTCCGCCTGGTGGGCATCTCCACGCCGGCCAAGCAGGTTGACGCCTATCCCCATCAATTGAGCGGCGGCATGCGCCAGCGTGCCATGATCGCCATGGCGCTCTGCTGCCGCCCCAAGCTCCTCCTGGCCGACGAACCCACAACCGCCCTGGACGTCACCATTCAGGCGCAGATCCTGCGCCTCATCAACCAGCTCAAGGAACAGATCGGCATGGCGGTCATGATGATCACCCACGACCTCGGGGTGATCGCGCAGGTGGCTGACGACGTGGTCGTGGCCTATGCCGGCAAAGGGGTCGAATACGGGACTGTGGAGACAATTTTCGAACGCCCGGCACACCCTTACACCCAGGCCCTCTACCATTCCATCCCGCACCTCACGGAAACCCGGAAACGCAAACTGGCGGTCATTCAGGGGACCGTCCCCAATCCCCTCAATTTCCCCTCGGGTTGCCGCTTTCATCCCCGGTGCATCCGCGCCCAAGACCTTTGTGCCCTGAAAGAACCGGAACTGGAAGAAATCGGCGCCGGCCATAAGGTACGCTGCTTCATCTACAGCGCCGAAGCGGGGGGATTATTTCGATGACGCAACCCGCCCCCGGACCAGAACATCCGCTGCTGACGGCGCGCGACCTGGCCAAGTACTTCCCCATTCTGGGGGGGATTCTCTCGCGGGTCGTCGGGCAGGTCAAAGCGGTGGACGGCGTCAGTTTCGCTCTGAATCGCGGAGAGATTCTGGGGCTGGTGGGAGAGTCCGGCTGCGGCAAGACCACCGTGGGGCGCCTCCTGCTGGGGCTCATGGAACCGACGAAGGGCGAGATTCTCTATGAAGGAACGGCTCTCAAGCTGCGCTCGAAGGCCGAAATGCGGCGACTGCGGCGGCACATGCAAATCATCTTTCAGGACCCCTATGCTTCCCTGAATCCGCGGATGAGTGTGGGGGAAATCATCGGCGAGCCCCTCCTGGTCCATCACGTCATGAAAGGCACAGAGCTGACGGAGCGCGTAACGTTCCTCATGGAGACGGTAGGCCTGGAAGCGCGCTCCCGGCAGCGCTACCCCCATGAGTTCAGCGGCGGGCAGCGCCAGCGCATCGGCATCGCCCGCGCCCTGGCCCTCAACCCCCGGCTGATTGTCTGCGATGAAGCGGTCTCCGCCCTCGACGTTTCCATCCAGGCCCAGGTCATCAATCTGCTGGAGGAACTCCAGGAGCGGTTCGGGCTGACTTATCTCTTCATCTCCCACGACCTCAGCGTGGTGAAACACATCTCCCACCGGGTAGCCGTGATGTATCTCGGCAAAATCGTCGAGCTCGCCCCGACCGGCGAACTCTATCAGGCCCCGTGCCACCCCTACACCCGGGCACTCCTCTCCGCCGTACCCGTTCCGGACCCCAGGCACAAGGAAGAACTCATTGTGCTGACCGGGGAAGTCCCAAGCCCCGTCAACCCGCCCTCGGGGTGCCGCTTCCGCACGCGCTGCTACATGGTCCAGGAAATCTGCAGCCGCCAGGAACCCCCGCTCCGGGAAATCGCCCCCAACCGCTTGGCCGCCTGCCATTTTGCCTGAGTACACCACCACGGAGAATGGGTGCCCAAATTCAGGAAGTGCTTGATGGCCTTTAGAAGCCGGGAATAAAAAATCAAGCGCAGCAATGATTTCATGGCGCTGGGCTCCTAGTGAGCCAACCTTCTCACCCACAGACCGGACCGGGAAACCGGCCACTTCCGCTCTCGACATAAACACGGTGGCGTCTCCTTTGGAAAAATATATCAAGACCTCCGAGCGCTTCCCGTGCAACCTCCAATTGTCAACCTAGCTCCCAGCAAGATCCCTGTCGTGGACAATACCGAGCCACCTTGTCATTGCTCAACTGTGGTCTGGAACATGGGACCAGGTCCCGTGCGCAATGCAATGCTTGACGACGGCCGCAGAATGTAAATAAGCGTTGGGAATAATTTTCGTAAAGCCACGAAGAACACATCGGGGGCCGGCCGAATGAATAGACGAAAGAAAAGTGAGTTGGGACGTTCAAGGTCGAAGGTAAGGCGCAATGCATTCCCATGCTGCTGGTGGAATGAGAATCCGACCTGGCGAAGCATCTTCTCCAGCGAGTCAGCAGTCAACGGTTCGCAATCATATGTTGAACCACGCTTCCGCCATCGCAGGTAAGGTGTGCGTAGTGGCCTCGGCAGCCAGCTAAGGAATGCTAGCCGGTAGTGCGGCTCTGTTACCATCCATCGGTTGGGTGCGGCGAGGTACCCTGCACCGTTCGCGGTCATAACACGGCGCAGCTCTTTCAGGTGGTCGATTTGCGCGTCGCGATTGCCCACGTGCTCTATCACATGATTGCTGATAACAACGTCGAACGATGCGTCTTCGAAAGGGAGTTCTACTCCGCTAACGTTTTGGTATCGGAAGCCATCTTTGATCTGACGGTTATCTATCACGTCCACTGCATCAACGTCATAACGCCCGGACGCGTGAGCGGCAAAATAGTGGGCGATACCACCAGCCCCTGTGCCAACCTCCAGTAAGCGAAATTTTCGATCGACTGATTCGATACCGAGCAGGCGCTCAATCTTTTCTGCCTTCGGGCGGCGTGCGCCTAAATCCAAGGCGGCGTGCGACAGCCGTTCCGGCTGTCCTTGGCGTACCCTGCTGGTTGCTGGATTATGCATGGATATCATTCATATGGACAGCTGAGTGTCTTTTGCCGGACGCGATGGGGTATCTCGATGGTTCCAACGCCGCACATCAGCAGACGCGATTAGGGGTCGGCTGGTTTGCCGGGTTAGCCGTTTCGTCAGTTTGCAGCACGAGTTGCTTCGCCGAAAACAGAAGTAAGCGCAGCCTGTAAGTCTTGCTCAAGCGTTTTGGTTCCTTTGAGAACAAAAGCTCCGCTGTCTTTCCAGTGAGTAGTAAGGTCCGTCTCCAAGGCCGACGTAGTTGCGTTAAGCACCCTGACCCGTAGCACGACTTCGGTACCCCCTTCCCAAAGAATCGGAGACGGGTGGATGATTACGAGCGGCCCCAGTTCTTCCACGCGCACGAGGATTACCTTGCCAAACTGCCTCCCGGTGGACACGGCAAATTTCAGAGCTTCAGCATCAGATAGCCCGACCGCCTCACGACCCGCTGCCAACTTCAAAACCTCTACCTTTGAAAAACACGAGGAGGTGTTGAAGTACTGAGCTATGCCGCGAGAAGCCATTTCCTCCCGGAGCGCCACTTCCTTCTGGTTGTCCCGCCATGCTGTGCCCCAAAGTATCAGCGCTGTTTCTGATGTCGTCTGTGCTTGGCACAATGGAGGTCTGTTGCCAACGACATGCATAGTGACCCGCGTCGTGGCACAGCCACCGAGAGTGAAAAATGCCAAAGCGACCACCAGTGATAATGCAGCCTCAATAGAAGACTTTCGAATCAAGCGAACCTCCAAATAGAAAGGCTACCCAGTGATTCTGTAGTTTCTGTATAGCTCCACGACGTGGGAAAGTCCGCCGGTTTTGAACTCGGCCAATGGTGCCCCATCCTGGGAAAGAATATCCTGCCCCGGGAGAAGTCGGGGCAGGTGAACACTTTGTTATGAAGGCGGACTCTCCAAGATATCGTGTCGACAGTGCGTGTTGATTTCAGGATTTCAAGGTATACAGGCAAGAGGCCGAAAGCAAGAAGAAATCTCGGGGGTTCCATGGCTGTGTTCTAGTGGCCGGGCTTCGCGGGTTCACAGATCATCACGATTACGAATACCTCCCGGACTCTGTAGGCTCTCAGAACCGGAGGTGTAGGGTTTTGCCTACACTCCGGAGCCAAAAAGAGGGCCCAAGCGGGTCACGATTCACTCGAAATCGGGCTTCAATCCTCATGAATTCCACAATGGCATGCAGATTGCCATATTAGCCAGGCGAATGGGTTCCCGCCTGGAACCCCCTCCCCCTGGCGGGAGGCGCATGAGGGAGGAGAAACAGAGGGACTTTTCGATCATTGTACGGCTGAAGGAGACGGTGATGGCCAGAATCCTGATCGTAGACGATGATGAGACCACGCGATGTACTATTGCCGATTTTCTCCGGAATCAGGGTCACGATTGCACTCCCGCTGAAAACGTGGCCCAGGCCTGCAGTCATCTGCACCGGAAGCGCTTCGAACTGACCATCTCGGATTTCAATATGCCATCCCAAACCGGTCTCGATCTGCTGCGCTACGTATCGTCCAATTCCCCGGCCACCTCCTTCATCCTGATCAGCGGCGAGACCGATTCCTGTCTGAGAAAAAAGGCCCTCGCCCTGGGCGCTGCCGCCTGTGTGGCCAAGCCCTTCAAGCTCAAGGAGCTGTTGAACAAAGTGAAAAGCGCGCTTCGAGGGCATTCTTCTCTTCACTGATACGTTACGTAATTCCCTCTCAAGCTTCCGTTCCATAGTTCGGCGCTCGGAGACATCGCGAATGGATTCGATTGCGCCGTTGACGTTTCCGGCAGCATCGTGCAGGATCGAGGCGGTGGCTGCCAGATAAGCCCCTTTGCCGCCGTAAGTGCGGGAAACAAAGACTTCACCATAGAGGGTTTCCCCTCTTCTGAACCCTTTCTTCCTCGCGCTTGCGCTCGGGCATGGCGTCGCTCCTCGAAGATGTGGGTTAAGACGACTGAGCCGATAGCTCTGGGACTTAGCGAAGTTACCGGAGAAGCCATGTGAACACTATCCCGGGTACAGTTGGAACAGTTGCTTGGGCATAAAAGGGCTGGGGTTCAGCCCCGTGGCGCACTCCGGCTCAGGTGCCGTGCCTTCGGCTTTCTTCTTGTACCATTGATAGGCCAGACCCGCACCCAGCATGACGATCCCGATGACGTCGGTGAGCACGCCCGGGTCGATGAGCATGAGACCGCCCACAAAAAACCACACCCGCTCCCACCACCTCATGGAGGTCTGACAATAACCGATCATGGCGACTCCGGCCCCGAACATGCCGCAGCAGGCGGTGACCAGGTTCTGGATCAGCCCAAAGGGTGTGATCCCGATCAGGAGCATGGCGGGATTGTAGACGAAGATGTAGGGTACCAGGAAGGCGCCAATGGCCAGTTTGGTCGCAATGAAGCCGGTCTTCATGGGGTCGGATCTGGCAATGCCCGACCCGGCGTAGGCCGCCAGGGCCACCGGCGGAGTGATGTCGGCAATGATTCCGAAATAGAAGACAAACATGTGGGCCGCCAGCGGGTGAACGCTAAGGAGGACGAGACCGGGGGCGGCGATGGTGGAGGTGATGATGTAGTTGGCCGTGGTGGGTACTCCCATCCCCAGAATGATGGAAGTGATCATGGTGAAGAAGAGGGTCGGCAGGAGATAGCCACCGGCCAGCTCGATGAGGCCGTGCGCCAATTTCAAGCCCAGGCCGGTGAGGGTCACGACACCGATGATGATGCCGGCCGTGGCACAGGCGACAGCCACCCCAAGGGCATTGCGTGCTCCCTGCTCGAATCGCGTCCGCGATGTCGCGCGATGCTCATCCAGGTTGATCTCCGGAGGTAGGACGCCAGAATACAGAGTAATAAGACCCATCAGGGCGGCGTAGAGCGGGGTGTAGCCGGAAAGCAGGAAACCGATGATGGCAAAGAGCGGAAGGAACAGATAGCCGCGTTCTATCATCACCCGGCTGAAACGGGGCAGTTCATCGCGGTTCATCCCCCGCAGCTTGCAGCGCCTGGCTTCGTAGTGCACTTCGATAAAGATCCCGAAAAAATAGAGGCAGGCGGGAATGGCTGCGGCTTTGGCAATATCGAGATAGGGAATGTTGAGAAACTCGGCCATGATGAACGCGGCCGCTCCCATAACAGGGGGCATGATCTGGCCGCCGGTGGAAGCCGAGGCTTCCACCGCCGCGGCAAATTCGGGCCGATAGCCCAGGCGCTTCATCATGGGAATGGTGAAGGCGCCGGATTGCACGGTATTGGCTACCGAACTTCCGGAGACCATGCCCTCCAGCGCGCTGGTGATCACCGCGACTTTGGCCGGCCCTCCCGAGGCCCATCCGGCAATGGCATTGGAGATATCGATAAAGAGCTGCCCCAAGCCGGATTTTTCACTAAAAGAGCCGAACAGGATAAACAAGTAGATGAAACTCGCCGACACTCCCAACGGGATGCCCAAGATGCCTTCAGTGGTGAAGTACATGTGGGAGGCGATTCGCTGCAAGGAGTAGCCGCGATGAGTGAGGAAGCCGGGGAAATAGGGTCCGAGGTAGGCATACACGAGAAAGATGGACGCGATGATCACAATGGGCATCCCCACGGCTCGCCGCGCCGCTTCAAGCGTCAGCAGGATGCCGAAACCGGCAAAGATAAAATCCACCGGGAGAAAATCCCCTCCCGCCTCCATGATGCGCGTGTAGTTGAACGTAACGTAAAGGCCCACGAATCCGGCAAAGGCGGCCAGCAGGTAATCGTACCACTGCAGGCGATCCGAGTCCTTGGAGCTGCGAAAAGGAAAGAGCAGGTAGATGAGGACGAAGGCAAAAGCCAGGTGAATCGAGCGCTGCAGCTGTGCCGGGAACAGCCCAAAGGCAGCCGTATAGACCTGGAAGCCGGAGAAGGCAGCACCGACCCAATAGACAATCCATCGGGGGATGCCAAAAAGCCTCCGGGTGGCAGACTCCTTGTCGACTTTCCGCAGCAGCTCCTCCAGTTCCTCCTGGGTTATTTCGTCGGTATCCTGAGGGGGAGTGTCTGCGGAGTGGACTTCGAGCGAGTCTTTCTCGTCCTGGCTCATTGGCTGCACCTGCCTTTCATCGTGGCAAGAAAAGAAACCATCCTAACCCGAAAAGCCACTGCCGTCCCCGGCTCGGTCAGTTCGGCAAGGGAGAATTCGTGTGATTTGATCGTCAGCGTGTGGTTGGCAACCTCGCCCACTCGAAGAATAATCTCGGGAACCGGTCGATTCACGGTCCACTGGAGCCATCCGCCCGGCAGGACGCTGAACTGCCCTTCCCCGGTGGAAGCGTCCGGCATCCCGGCCCCGAAAGCGTCAAACACGGATTTAACAATCACAAGATGGTCACCCTCGGCTCGCAGGGTGTCAAAGACCGGCCTTTTATTCACGGAATGCGTGAAGGAGATAACAAACTCCTCACCCACCTTCATGGGGCTGCACCAGAGAAGGTGCCCCGTGCGGAGCGAGCTGATCTCCAGCACCCTGATCCAGGGGCAAAACAACACCCCGAGGCCAGCCCCTGCCAATAGGAGAAGCACGATCAGTCGGCGTTGCATCGCAGCCTATGAGATGCCCTCCCCAGGGCGGAGTTCGCCGCCTGGCCAGGCCTCTCACTCGTTAAGACTAAGACCGACTCGGTTTCGGAAACCGAGTCGGTCTGGGAGTCGGTCTCGAACTACTTCATGGTACCCTTTTCTTTGTAATACTTCACGGCGCCGGGATGGAAGGGGATGGAGGCACCCTTGACGGCTTTTTCGAGGCTCAGTTCCTTCCCCTTGGCATGCGCTGAGGCCAGCTCCGCCTGGTTGTCGAACAAAGCCTTGGTAAGATTGTACGCCACATCATCTTTGATGTCGGAGCCTATGATGAGTACCGCGTTCACCGCCACCGTGCTGACGTCCGCAGTCTGGTTCTTGTAAGTTCCGGCAGGGATTTTCGCAGCTGAGAGAAAGGGGTACTTCTGGGTCAGCTTCTGGACGATGTCATCGGGGATATTGAGGATCTTGACCTCATGCTGCGTGCTGATGTCCATGATGGCTGAATTGGGGATGCCGGCGGTTACAATGAAGGCGTCGATGTGTTTGTCCTTGAAGGCTTCGGCGCTCTCAGAAAAAGAGAGGTACTGGGCATTGACGTCTTCCTTCTTCAATCCGTAGACATCGCACAGTTGCCGGAAATTTGCCTCGGTACCGCTGCCGGGAGCCCCCACTCCCACCTTCTTGCCTTTGAGGTCGGCGAAGGTTTTGACCGGACTGTCGCCTCTCACCCCCACCTGGATGATTTCAGGATAGAGCACAGCCACCGCTCTCATGGCAGTCAGCGGTTCTTTGAAGGCTTCCTTGGCATTAAAAGCGAAATCTATGGTATCGCTCTGGACCAATGCCAGTTCAGCCTCCTTCTTGTTGACCAGGCGAACGTTTTCAGCAGACGCACCG
The DNA here is from genome assembly GCA_963783775.1 of uncultured delta proteobacterium. Classification (GTDB taxonomy): domain Bacteria; phylum Desulfobacterota; class Syntrophobacteria; order Syntrophobacterales; family Syntrophobacteraceae; genus JADGQM01. The sequence goes on from CAWAOR010000008.1 coordinate 245,303, forward strand.
GTGGCTTGCGCGGTCACGTTCATGCCGGGAATTTTGGAATTCCAGATTTTTGCCATGGTGCCGCCAAACGGGTAGTAGGTTCCGGCAGTACCGCCGGTAGCAAGAATCAGTTTAACGTCTTCCGCCTGAGCAGCCGTGAAGGCACCCACCAAAAAAAGGCACAGTAGGGAAACACCTAAGATCCTCTTCATGCTACATCTCCTTTTCGATCAGTTCACTCCATTTAGATCAGGTCAACATCCCCAGCTCATTTCAGAATCATACTATAATACCACTATCTTGGTGTCAATGACGGCACGGTACCGGAGGCAATCAAAACTTCAGATTATTGAACGGTCAAGCGGATGGCTTCACTTCTCATTCGACGATCCCCAGATGGTACACATTGGTACTGTAAAATATGGACCGCGGCAGCCTGGTGATGACATGGACCTCAGGTATGACAGCCATGCGCTCCACTATTGCCTCTTCCGCTGAAATCTGTGAAGATGGGGGCGCTTTGATTTGGACTACCCTGCCTGTGAAGGAGAAGAGGCATGCACGAGAAAATCCGCGTTATTCAGTTTGGCGTTGGTCCCATCGGTCTGCGGACCGTGGAGTATCTGTCTGAAAGGCAGTCTCTTGAAATCGTTGGAGCCATCGATGCCGATCCGCGCAAGATCGGCGCGGACCTTGGAGAACTGGCGGGGTTCACCGAGCCTCTGGGGGTCGCGGTCCGTGGTGATGCCGCCGAAGCTTTAAGAGAACTGGAGGCTGAGGTGGTCATCCTGACCACTGCCTCGAGTCTGGAGAAAATCCACCCGCAAGTGCTGCAGATCGTGGCGAGCGGGAAAAACGTTGTTTCCAGTTGTGAGGAGTTGACCTACCCGTGGTTCAGCCAACCGGAAATCGCGGCCGATATCGACCGTGCCGCCAAGGAAAACGGCGTCTCGGTCCTCTCCACCGGAGTGAACCCGGGGTTCCTCATGGATTTCCTGCCGCTCGTGGTTTCCGGGGTGTGTCGGGAGGTACGCAAAGTCATCGTTGAGCGCATCCAAAACGCGCAGTTCCGCAGGATCCCGTTTCAGAAGAAAATTGGGGCCGGGCTCACCGTGGAAGAGTTTAACGCCAGGGTTGCAGAGGGAGTGCTCCGTCATGTGGGGCTGCCGGAATCCATGTACATGATCGCTGCCGGCCTTGGCTGGTGTTTGGAGGAGGCAACCGACAGCATCGCCCCGGTGATCGCCGCCGAGCGCATTGTCTCCCCGGCCCTTACTATCGAGCCGGGGCGTGTGACTGGTGTCAGGCAAATTGGGCGGGCTTTCGCTCAGGGACGAGAGGTCATCAACCTGGTGTTCCAGGCAACGGTCGGCGAACCCAATCCGCGGGATCGCATCATCATCGAAGGCTCCCCTCACGTCGAGCTGGCCATAAAGAACGGTATCAACGGGGATATCGCCACCTGTGCCATCCTGGTCAATGCCATCCCCGCGCTGGTGAGAGCTGCGCCGGGTCTGAGAACCATGGCGGACATCGGTATCATCCCGTTCCTGGGCGCCTGCTGATCACGCAGGTTATGACCTGATTTCATCCACGAAGGCACACGAAGCAACACGAAGGAATTACCTCCTGTGCTTGGTGCGCTTCGTGGTGAAAGACTGTCATTTCGGGACGGTGCCCGTGAACCCATGAAACAAGCTAAGATTCCACGGTCAACCTCAGCACGCAACACCCGGGACTCAGCGCTGTTTGTCTCCCTGTCCTCGATCCGCTCGGCTCGGATGCCAGCAAATCAAAAGTGGTGAACGAGGCGAAAATTGTAGCGTTGTCCTTCCGGTCGGTTTTCGGCTGCGGTTTCAAAATAGACATTGACAAAGAAATGGGTGTCTTGAGACCAGTGGAAGACGAGGCCGGGGCCGACGCCGAACACCTGCTCCTTGGTTCCGGGGACCCCGTTGCCGTCCATCTGGGTATCCGTGGTCTGTTTGAGGTAGTACCCGTTCACCCCCGCGTGGAGCATCTTATCGATGATTTCGTAAGAACTGGCGAAGTTAAGATGGACCGCCTGGCCGGCCAGGGTGCTGCCCGCTTGGGTCCCATCCGCGTTGAACCGATTGGGATCGTTGTTTCTGGTGTTCCAAAGGTAGTGGACGCGGGTGGAAAATTCCCATTTGGGGGTGATGAACAGGGTTGCCGCCCAGTACGGATCGAAGGAAAAGAAATTGCTTCCGGGGTTGATTGCTTTGTCGTTGTCATATTTTCCAGTGGGAAAAAGCATCTGGAGCTCGATCCGGTGCATGAAAAGCGGGCCGTTGCAGCCCAGCGGGACCGGGTCCCACTGGAGAAAAGGCCCTACCAGAAGGTCCCCGAGTCCGGCGCCGTTATCCTGGGGAAAGCCGGGCAAAGAGGTGCTGTAGGAAAGGTCGGTCACGACCACCGGGACAATAAAGTCGAGGCCCCATTTTCCGCCCAACAGCACATCGTGGTTGGACTGGTAGATGAACTGGGAAAGAAAGAGGTAGACGTTTAAAGTCTCCCCTGCGAATGAGGGCAGCGCTTCATTGCCGCTGGGATCGGTCAGCTTGGTGGCATGGTAGTAATTGAAATACTGGGTGAAATAGAATCCCGGGCCGGCGGGTGGCCCCCCGTCGAGAAAGCTCGTCAACCCCAGGTTCAGACCCGGCAGATCATAGGCCTTTGCAACCCTGACGCCCCCAGGACCATTCCAGATGGTGCAAGCAATGAGGACGATCAAAAGGGCGATGGTCTTACAAAGCGTAGTCCGTTTCATGGCTCTTCTCCTTTTTTTGTCGTATCAAATCCCCCCTGCCCCCCTTTTCAAAAGGGGGGAACATTCTTGTCGAATCACCAACCTCAGGTCATTCCTCATCCTGCAAACGCTCTTTGGCCGCCTCGATCAATTCAAGCAAGGTGACCACCTTTTCTCTGGGGCTTTGATTCGTCCAGCGGGCCCAGTCCTCTTCATTCAGCGCTGATCTCAGGAAAGCCTCTACCGGAAAACGACCCTGCCAACAAACGATGGTGCGCTGGCAGGGGAGTGTTCCTCCTTCTCTGCGGCAGTAGCTGAACGTCACCTGCCCACCAAGCCTGGGACAGCGGATTTCCAGGTGGTCGTGAGGGACCTCCTCGCTGTCAATCGTCGGACGATCTTTAGTGGCTGCTTTCATACCGCACGATTACTCCAAATGTTCTTGCATCCCGACCGAAGCCGCGTTCACCCTCGACGGCCGTTCCAGAACGTGCTTTCGATCCAGCGTGGAGGTTTCCGACGGGGTGGGCAACTCTGCTCGCCCACCCTCTTCGGAGCTCCAACCCTCAGGGTTTGGGAAAATTGGCGATGGACTTCAACGCTCTCTGAATTTCCTCTTCCGGAAGCTCATAGGGGATGAGTGACCCCGAAAGAAAAGCATCATAAGATGCCAGGTCCACCAGCCCGTGGCCGCTCCAGTTGAAGAGGATGACCTTTTCCTTGCCTTCTTCCTTAGCGCGCATGGCTTCCTGGACCACCGCCGCGATCACGTGATTGGTCTCTGGAGCCGGAATAAAGCCTTCGGTACGGGCCCAGTTGATCCCGGCCGTAAAAGTCTCGATCTGATGGAAGGCTCGGGCTTCAACCAACTGCTCCTTAACCAGATGGCTCACAATCGGCGCCATCCCATGATATCTCAAACCACCGGCGTGAATGGGCTCGGGGACGAAGTCATGCCCCAGGGTGTGCATGGGCAGAAGCGGTGTGGTCATGGCGGTGTCCCCAAAGTCGTAGGCGAAGGGACCCCGGGTCAGAGTCGGACAGGAGCTGGGTTCGGCCGCAACAATGGAGACTTTCTTGCCGTGGATCTTGTCGCGTACGAAGGGCAGGCTGATCCCGGCGAAATTGCTGCCGCCCCCGGCACACCCCAAGACCACATCCGGATAGAGGCCGATCTTTTCCATCTGCTTGTGGGCTTCGAGACCGATGATCGTCTGATGAAGGAGTACGTGATTGAGGACGCTCCCGAGTGAATACCGGGCCTGTGGATCGCCGACTGCGTCTTCGATGGCTTCGCTGATGGCAATACCAAGGCTTCCCGGAGAGTCGGGAAATTCAGCCAGGATATTTCTTCCCGCTGCAGTTCTTTCACTGGGACTGGCAATGCACTCCGCCCCCCAGGTCATCATCATCAGGCGCCGGTAGGGCTTCTGCTCGAAGCTCACCTTCACCATGAAAACCCGGCACTGGAGACCGAACATCTGGCACGCCATGCTGAGAGCGCTCCCCCACTGGCCGGCCCCGGTTTCGGTCGAAAGCCGTTTGATCCCGAAAGCCTTGTTGTAATACGCCTGAGGCACGGCCGTGTTGGGCTTATGGGAGCCGGGTGGGCTGTTCCCCTCGTTCTTGTAGAAGATCTTTACCGGGGCATCGAGCAGCTTCTCGAATTCCCGGGCCCGGCACAGCGGCGACGGGCGCCACAGGCAGTACTTCTCCAGCACCGGTTCGGGAATGTCGATCCAACGGTCGGTGGACACTTCCTGTTCGATGAGGTTCATCGGGAACACCGGGGCCAGGTCCTCCGGCACTATCGGTTTTCCGGTTCCCGGATGCAAAGGCGGCTTCATGGGGGTCGGCAAATCCGCCTGAATATTGTACCACTGCCTCGGCATCTCGCTTTCTTCCAACAAAATCTTGATCTGTTCCATCACGCCTCCTTCGATGATAATTCAATGAAAAAAGGCCATGGAGGGAACCCCCATGGCCTCTTTTTCTTGCTCAAAAATGACTCGAGCCATGGTAAGTTCCTCCTTACCCACGGCTCGCTTGGTCGCTATTGACAAGCACCCGGTGTGGGCAGGCTTATGTCACGCCCACCAACACCAAAACAGGCAATCTAAAACCAAGCCCCTGACCACCGCCTCGATCCTCTTTCCTGTAAACACTCAACCAGCCAAAACTTCAGTCGAATATGAAAATTTCTTTCCGGATCGCGTAACACAACGGCGCTTATGCTGTCAAGTTGAATATGCAAGGATCGCTCGATTGAACCTTGACAATAGGTGCCAAATAAATACAGTGAGACCATTCCCGTGGCGACGTCGAAGTTGGCCTCAATGCTGGCATTTGCAGGAGTAGCGGCCGATATTGCCATCCCCTGGTTCAGGGATCAAAAGTTGTTTGTGACTCCGCGGGACATTGGGGGCAGGGAGGGTATTTACAGGAGGTTCCGTCTGGCGGGAGAGATATCGGATAATTTCATCAAAGGCAAAGGGGAAGACATGCCCAACAATGACGCAGGCTCACTCACTCACATCAAAACGGCAGAGAAGAGCTTTCTTCGCGGTCTCAAGGTGTTTGAAATCATTTTTGTGATACTGGTGGTACTTTCCCTTGTCGGTGTCGGCATCACCGATTTTTCGCCGGCTCACAGCTACTGGTACTGGTTCGCCATGGCACCCATTTTTGCCTGCGCATGTATCATCATCGAGTGGACCCATGCTCGCAATGAGGGAAAGCGGTGGACGAGCATCTTCCGGACCCAGTTTCTCACCTGGTTTGGTCTCCTGGTTGCAGTCCAGGCGGTCTTCCTGCTCCTGCGCGCAGGACGTTTGACCTATGAGAGCACCGGCCTGGTAATCCTGCTGTTGCTGGCCCTCACGACCTTTATCGCGGGAATCGACCTGGGCTACCAGTTGTGCCTGTTGGGAGGCTTCCTTTGCCTCACCCTGTTGATGGTGGCTTATCTGGAGCAATATATCTGGGTGTTGGTGTTTGTCGCGGTGATTGGTGTGGGCGTTACGATTTATGGCTTCAAACGAAGGATCAAACGCCTTCAAAAGGCTTGAACCACGAGACGTCGAAGCAGAAAAACACAGATTGCTTTTTCGGCATAAACAGCTATAGTACTGGAAATTCGTTGTTCGCGGTTCTGTAAAGTGCTTTGAAGTATTGCACGCAAGCAAAGACCCTGTAGTTTGCGAAAGGATGTACGCCATGGCGGAAGGTGTGGTCAAGTGGTTCGACAATAAGAAGGGCTATGGATTCATCACCTCAGACAGCGGCAAGGAGTTCTTTGTCCACCACAGTGCCATTGAGGGAGAGGGCTTCAAGAGTCTCGACGAGGGGCAAAGAGTCAGCTTTGATGAGGAGAGAGGAGCAAAGGGGCCTCAGGCGGTAAGAGTCAAGAAACTATAGCGACGACGTGCAGGAGCTTGACAGGCTTACGAAGGACCTTGAGCCGGAGTAAATCTCCGGCTCTTTTGTTTTGATGTATTGGCTTTAGCACACGCCATACAGTTCTAGTCGAGCGTTTTGAACTGTATGATCAGGAGTCAAGAGATGGCTCAGAGGTCCAGGCCTACTTTCCAGAAGCTGGAGAAGGAAAAAGTCAGGCAGCGAAAGCGACAAGAGAAAGAAGCTAAACGGGCAGACGCCAAGCAGCGTAAGGCCAGTCGGGAAGTTGGGGTTGGTGGAGAAGATCCGGACCTTGCAGGCATTAAACCCGGGCCGCAGCCCTTGCCGGAGCAATGGGGATACGTGAAGAGAGACTGAAAACGGAGGGTATGATGCAGGCAACCAAGCTTTACGTGGGCAATCTAGTCTTTTCAGTGACGGGCAAGGATCTTGAGGAGCTTTTCTCCCAGTTTGGAACGGTTAAAGAAGCAAAAGTAATCCAAGGCAAAGGTTTTGCGTTCGTCGAGATGTCGAGCCAACTGGAAGCTGAGAGAGCAAAAGCGGCCCTCGACAACTCTGACTTCAAAGGGCTCAATCTGAAGGTTCAGTCGGCTAAACCGCCCAAGAAGCAGTCATCCAAGAGGGGGTTCAGGAGATAGTGAAGGACCTTTCCGATCTAAATCCTTGGCAAAGGGCTCAAAACCGGTTAATAAACAACTGCTGCCCTCGAATGGGTCTGCATTCGGCAGCAGCTGGTCCAGGTCACGGGTGAGAAGGAACCTTATTACAGTTCGGAGCTGCTATCTTGACTATTCCTAAATTGACAATCAAAGATCTCGTTGCCAGGATTCCCATCATTCAAGGGGGAATGGGGATCGGCATCTCCCTTTCCAGCCTGGCTGCCGCTGTCGCCAACGAGGGTGGGGTGGGAGTGATTGCCACCGCAGGCATCGGTTTCCATGAACCCGATGCCCATTCGAATCTCAAAGAGGCGAACATCAGGGCTTTGCGACGGGAAATCAGAAAAGCCAGAGAGGCAACCAAAGGGATCCTCGGGGTCAACATCATGGTTGCTCTGACTGACTTCGCGGAGATGGTGAGAACTTCCATCGAAGAAGGGATTGACGTCATCTTCTCGGGCGCCGGTCTTCCTCTCGATTTGCCAAAATACGTGAAAGAAGGCTTCAACACGAAACTGGTGCCGATAGTCTCTTCGGCAAGGGCCGCCAAGGCGATCTGCAAGCGGTGGCTCCAACGGTTCAATACCGTTCCGGACGCCTTTGTGGTTGAAGGACCCCTGGCGGGGGGACATCTCGGCTTCAGCGCCGACCAGCTTGATCGCCCCGAATTTACTCTGGAAAAGCTAGTTCCGGAGGTCATTGAGGTGGTCATTCCCTTTTGCGAAAAATATAAGGTCGATATCCCTGTGATCGCCGCCGGAGGGATTTACACCGGGAGTGATATCCATAACTTTTTGCAGCTTGGAGCGGCAGGGGTCCAGATGGCCACCCGTTTTGTGGCCACGCATGAGTGTGACGCCGACATCAAATTCAAACAATCCTATATTGAGGCTCGCAAGGAAGATATGGTGATCATTAAGAGTCCCGTGGGACTGCCGGGCCGAGCCATTCGAAACCAGTTCATACAGGATGTGGAAGAAGGGAAAAGGAAGCCCTTCAAGTGTCCATACCACTGCATTACCTCCTGCAACTGTAAGGACAGTCCGTATTGCATTGCACTGGCTCTGATCAATGCGAAAAGAGGAAAACTGAAACAGGGTTTTGCCTTCGCCGGCAACAACGCCTATAGAGTGGACCGCATCGTTTCCGTCAAGGAGCTGATTTCCTCACTGCTGGACGAATACCTCCGAGTTTCTTATAGCCCCCATGTGGATTTTCAGCCCGGCTCCATGGCCGGCGCGCAAGCGAGCGCATGAGCGGACAGATGGGCGAGGGTTCTGGCCGGTAGCGGCTTTTCCCCGGTGACTCATACACGTTGGGATTGCTTTCTTCCCGGCTGCACTTCGCAGGCTCTGCGACCAAGCCACGAAGAGCTTCTGGTGGCTTGGTCGTCGACAGTAAATCACTGCATTTCATCCTTCAAAAACACAGACTAACCTACAAGCGGTTTGAGGCCCTTCGAAGGGGGAGGAGGCAGAGCCCCCGTGCAAGATGGTTATTTGCCCTCGAAAAGCGTTACCTTTCCGTCATCGAGATCGTATTTGGCGCCTACGATCTTGAGCTTGCCGCTATCCACCAGGTGTTTGATGACCTTGGACTGGGTGAGCAGCGAAGCACAAACCATTTTGATATTCTGATCGATGGCCGCTTCCACGACTTCTGCCTGCTCTTTCCCTTTGGCCTCTTTCCGGGCCAGGGTCACAGCCGGGCTGATCGTCTCGAGAATAGCACCGATATTGCCTTCCGGCTTGCCTTCGGCACCCACGGCGGCGGTCACGGCCCCGCACCGGCTGTGACCCAAAACCATCATGAGGGGTGAGCCCAGGTGTTCGGCGGCGTATTCTATGCTTCCCAGGACCACGGGATCGGCGATGTTGCCGGCCACCCTGACCACAAAGATTTCACCCAAGCCCTGATCGAAGACGATCTCGGGCGGCACGCGGGAATCGGAACAGCAGAGAATGATGGCATACGGACTCTGGCCCTTGGCCAGAGACTGGCGCGTGCTGACGTCACACAGCTTCTGCCCCTTCATCTGATAGGAAACAAAACGTTGATTCCCTTCCATGAGTTTCTGCAATGCCTCATCAACAGTGATCATCGTACCTCCTCCGGATGCAAATGCGAAAGCGCTGAAAATCAACAGAACTCCGATACCGATCAACACCCACCTGGTCTTTTGCCCAACCAACATGTTCCTCCTCCCGCCAGAAAGATCTGCAGAACGAGACTCGAGCAGCCGTCGCGGATTATGTTAGTTGCTTGAAGACAAGCTCGTCAAGGGCTCTTTTGGGCACATGGTGAACCCCTTTTCCGTCCCGCCAGTATTCGATCTTGCCGTCAGCCCCCATGGGTTCGATAACAACCTCTTCCGCGGGCTTGCCGAGTGCGAGCACCAGCAGGATCTCCAGGTGTTCGGGAAGATCGAGGGCGGTCTTGAGCTTTTCACGGTTAACCAAACCGATGATGCAGCCCCCGAGGCCCCTCTCGACCGCTCCCAGGAGGATGCTCTGGGCAGCAATTCCTGCGTCATAACCAAAGTCGGTGGCGAGGACCTTATCCCCAAGAAGGATGATGTAGGCAGCAGGTCGCTCCCCTTCGGCAGGACCCGGCCAGGACTTGAGATAGACCGCCCAGGTCAGGTGGCGAAAAATCAAGTCATTGGAGGTTGGGCTGCACGACAGTATGTACTTGAGAGGCTGCCGATTCCCGGCGGATGGGGTGAGTCGCGCAAGCTCGATCAACTCCTTCAGGGTGTAGACATCTATGGGGACGTCCTGGTGAAATCTGCGGGTGCTGCGGTTGGTTTTTATCAAGTCCTTCAGCATTTTTTATACCTTGCTGTGTGAGGATGAGTATCCCGAAGCAGGAACTTTGACCGAATTCTCGAGCTCCACAATGCCCTTTTTCAGCGCTGCAGGCAATGGCGCTTTCTTGTTCTGCCGGTAATCGTATGATACCAGCAACGCCTCGCCTTCCGCCGCGATCTTCTGAAGACACTCGCTCACCAGGCAGTATTCCATGACAAAACGATCCTCTCCCAGGTCGGAAATCCTGGTGCCAACCCAAATGCGGTCAGGGAAGGTTAAGGGGGCCAGGAACCGGCATTTGGTTGAGGCAAGAATCGGCCCGATTCCGGTTTTGTGCATAAGCTCCCAGTATTTCAACCTTTTCAAAATAGGCGATCCGGGCATTCTCAAAATAGCGAAAGTATACGACGTTGTTGACATGCTTGAGAGCATCCATCTCGCCCCAGGCTACCGTTATCTCGACGACTACCGGGAAGCCCTTCAGCAGGAGGTCGGTCGGGTTCTCTTCAAGTGCCACAATTCCTCCCTCTGCCCCTGCAACCTGACGGTGACAAGGGACCATAGAACGTCTCATTCCATAATCCTCGACGGGAGCATACCCTATTTGTACTGCTCACTGTGGGTACGGACGCTACAGACGTCATTCCGGCAGGTTTTTGGCCGGAATCCAGTGTTTTTAAACCGGACAGCAGGCGCAAAAAGCCGGATTCCGGCCCAGAAGCACCGTCGGAATGACGAAACGGACGACCATCCCTCCCTCAGGACAAACGGGGCATGCTCCCTCCTCGACTGTTGGCCAGGCATTTTCCAGCCCCGTTTGAATAGTTCTTGATATCACGACTCTCCCTCCGGGTGAAGACGCCTTGGAGCCAATTCATCCATTCTTCTTCTCCCTGCCAAAGGATCGTAACCAGATCGAAATGGTTTCGTGGTAAGATTCTTGTTGGGTTGTGCTCGGTAAGTTGACCGGCGACGGCGTTGAAAAGTCGGCTTCAAAGAGTTATAGAGCATGCCTCGGGAAAGTGGAAGTAGTACTGGAGATCCTTGGAGTGAATAAACATGAATGGGAATATGACCGAAACGCTTTCCGCGGAAGATTGCGCCAGCAAGATTTTCGAATTGAGCGGCGTCAAATTCGAACCCGATATCGCCCTGGAGTTATGGGGTAAAATCCTGCAGCACAAATGGCTCCTTTCAGAAAAACTGGGGCGGGATGTGGGCTTTCGGACTGCGAGCATCGATTTCCTGGAAAATATGGATCAGGCACTTGATGAGTACATGAGTTATCAACGCAAGGACATTCTGACCGAGATGGGCGCCCAGACCATCGCCAGAGATATATGGGATACCATCTCCGATTCGCAACCCCCCAAACAACTGGTCCAGCGGAGGATCATTCTCCCTCTTACCGAGGAAGACCTTTCTCGAAAACACGGGGTGAGTCCTCCCAAGGCCATCATCTTCTTTGGACCTCCGGGGACGGGAAAGACTCATTTTGTCAAGGCGATCGCCGGAGTCCTGTCCTGGTGGTACATCGAAATTGCTCCGAGTATGCTCATGGAGGAAGGGTCGGAGCGGGTTGGCGCCAATCTTCGCCGAATCATGGAAAAGGCACGCCAACTGGAGAATGCCGTCATCTTTATCGATGAATTTGAAGAACTGGCGGCGCGTCGTGACAATGCGGATCGCCTCGACAAGTCCATCACCAACGAGTTTCTCAAACAGGTTCCCTATTTCAAGAATGAAGCCAACAAAGTGCTCCTGGTGTGCGCCACCAACTACATCCAGCACCTCGATCCGGCGCTGCTTCGTCCGGGAAGATTTGACTGCATCATTCCCGTGGGCGGGCTGACCGACGAAGAACGACGCACCATCCTGGAATATTACCTCACCCGCTTGAACAAAGGAGAGATCGACCTGGACTGGGTCATCAAGGCGACCGCCAGGTTCACCCCCGCCGATATCCAGTACCTTTTCGAACAGGTTGCACAGTTCGCCTTCGAACAGGAAATTGCGCGCAAGGAGGACTATCGGGTCACCACCGAGACCATTCGTCAGATCCTACCCAAAATCAATCCCACCTTGACCGATGAAATCATCAAGGAATTTGAGCAGGACAGCATCACCTACGCACGGGTTTAGTACAGCCAGGCGTAAATATCATTGGCTGGTTGGCCGTCAGCGGGATTCCGGCGGTGGTCACAGGCACAGGCTCGGTTTCCAGATATGCTGTCATGCAATCTGCGGAAACCCTCGCCATCTACTGTCCTGATCCGAAGGGATGGCTTGCGAACTTGCCGGGAACCCAATCAGATCGCTTCCCGACTATCTCAATCATCGACACGGAGGAGGCATCGGTCTACTTCGATTCCCGTCCCAGCGACGGCAGGGTATGGGCCTCGCCCGTACAAACCTATCTGGAGCTGATGGCGGGCGATAAGCGGGATCGAGAAACGGCTCTGCAAGTGAAAGATCCTATCCTGCTGCAGCTCAGGGAGAACCGGCCGTGAACGGCATGGTGACCTTGACGACCGCCGCGGCGGCGCCGGATGGGTTCCTTGAGCAGGTACAAGGTGGCGATGACCCCGACGATGCCGATGGGGACATTGATGTAAAAGATCCAGCGCCAGGAAAAGGCCTCGGTCAGGATGCCCCCGAGGGTCGGGCCGGTGCTGGTGCCGATGGCCACCACGGCGGCATTGAGGCCCAGGGCCCGTCCGCGTTCCATGGGGGAAACGCGGAAGTGACCATGGCGGGACTGACGGCCATAATCATCGCCCCACCCACGCCCTGAAGCACCCTGAAAGCAACCAGTGAGAGAAGAGATGGGGCGGCTCCGCAGAGGGCTGAGCTCAATGTGAAAAGGCTGAGCCCCAGGACCCAGATGAGCTTTCTGCCGACCATATCCGCCAGACGCCCCAATGGCAGCAGAATGCCGGCAATAATGATGAGGTAGCCGATGATCACCCATTCCACGGTGCCGCTAAGCGGCATATGGAAGGGGAGGCTGATTTTGGGCAGAGAGATGTTTACAATGCTGGCGTCGAGGGTCGCCATAAAGGCACCAATGGCCACAATCCCCAGGACGGTCCACTGCCCTGCGGTCTCTCCGTCGGAAGCCACCGCTTCCCTACCGAGGACGCTCAAGCCCGCATCACGCTCTTTCATGGAGTTTGCAGCAATCGTCATCGTCGCTCAGCCGAGCAAACGGGTTTATCCCTTCACATCTCAACATCCTTCTGCGTAGATTCGCTGGTTTCGCTGGTTCCTAAGCTGGAGATTGGGAACCAGCGGAATTCATTCTAAAAATCTGCACCAGGGGGGCCTCAATTTTACTGGCTGAGTATCCTGCGCAGCTGATCGAGGGCCAGGTTACCGCCGGTCATGATCAGAACCACTTTCTTGCCGACCAGGCGGTCCCGGATTTTCAAGGCCGCCGCCAGAGATGCCGCTCCTGCTCCTTCGGCCAGATTGTGCGTGTGTTCCAGCAACAGAAGTATGGCCTCGTCAATCTCACGATCGTCAACCAGGATAAAATCATTGAGGACGTCACGCATGATGCGCTGGGTGTTTGCGAAGGGCACCCGCGTAGCCAGCCCCTCCGCCACAGTGTTCATCTCTGCCGTAACCATCCGGCCCGACGCCCAGCTCAGCTGCATGGCCGGCGCCTGAGCGGACTGGACCCCGATGATTTGGATGCGGGGATTGATCGACTTGGCGACGATCCCTGTGGCACATACCCCGCTCCCCGCCCCTACCGGGACGATGATCACCTCGACGGAAGCGAGCTCTTCCAGGATTTCCAGAGCGTAAGTGCCAACTCCCTCAATCAGCAGTTCTTCGGTTGGACCCACGAAGCGGCCTCCCCGTACTGCGGCCACTTCCATGATCCACTCCCGGGCGCTGTCAAAATCCTGGCCGTGTGTTACGACCTCCGCGCCCAGCCCCCTCATGGCTGCAACTTTGCCGGGATTGGCCCGCTCCGGCACCGCGATCGTGGCCCGCAGACCATGAGCCCGCGCCGCGTAGGCGATACTCTGGCCGTGGTTGCCGGTGGATGCCGTAAAGAGCCCTCCGCGGCGTTCCCGATCACTCAAGCGGGCAACCAGGTTGAGTCCGCCCCGAACCTTGAAGGCCCCCACAGGGTGATGGTTTTCGTGTTTGACCCAGACCTCCGTCCCCACCAGTTCCGTTAACCCGGCGTAATGATACAGAGGGGTCGGCTTCAGATGACGATAGACATTGGGGCGGGCGGCAATGATGTCATGCAAAGAAGGGGTTCTTTGGGTAATCACGTTGTCTCACCTCTTTCGAAATTCCTTGTTCGTTATTCACTATTCGTTCTATTAAGGGTGAACACGATCAGTCTCTCCGAAAGCATGGACACGTGGTGCCTTGCGCGGAGGACCAGTCTGAAAAGTACCAGGAAATCACTGGCATGTGGTAAGGAAATGTTGGACCTTTTTAAGGTGCACCATTAAGAAATTAGTTTCAATCTGTGCGGGATGGAGGTGTTTATGAAGCTGACACGGTATGCCATGTTGGCCTTGGCGATGATTGTGGTGTTCAGTTGTTGTTCCTTGAGCGGTGCGGCCGAGCTTACCCCTCCGTCACTCCCGAAGCCACAAATGGAAGGGGGGAAACCTCTCATGCAGGCCCTTAAGGAGAGAGCCTCTTTCCGCACGTTCAGCATCGAGAAACTGCCGGCCCAGATCCTCTCCAACCTGCTCTGGGCAGCCTGCGGCATCAACAGGCCCGACATCGGCAAACGGACTGCGCCGTCGGCTCGCAACTGGCAGGAAATTGACGTTTATGTGGCCACCGCTGAGGGCTTGTTTCTTTTCGATACCCAAGGAGCACATTTTGAAACTGATTTTGCCTGAAGATATGCGGGCCTTAACGGGCAGTCAGCCTTTTGTGAAGGATGTCCCCGTGAATCTGATCTATGTCGCTGACTACTCCAAAACCAGCCAGGATACTCCCGCCGACAAAGATCTCTACACGGCCGCCGATGCCGGTTTCATCAGTCAGAATGTCTACCTCTACTGTGCCTCCGAGGGTCTCGCCACGGTGGTCCGGGGCTTGATCGACCGAGACGCCCTGGCCAAGAAGATGGGATTGCGCTCAGACCAGAAGATCATCCTGGCCCAGTCGGTAGGCTATCCCAAGAAGTAGCCCTGCAGCAGGAAAGACTTTCATGGCGGAATCATCTCCTCCACCGGTCAACAAATGGGTCGTGGCGTTGACCGTCATTCTGCCGACCTTCCTGGAAGTGATGGATACGAGCGTAGTCAACGTTTCCCTGCCACACATGCAGGGGAGCCTGAGCGCCGGGGTGGACGAGGTTACCTGGGTGTTGACGTCTTACCTCGTGGCCAATGCCATCATCATCCCTATCACCGGGTGGCTTTCAAGCATCTTTGGTCGCAAGAACTACCTTATCTTTTCCATTGCCCTCTTCACGGCGAGCTCGCTTGCCTGCGGCGCAGCCCCGTCTCTCGAAATCCTGGTGATCGCCCGCATCCTTCAAGGATTGGGCGGCGGCGGGCTGCAGCCGCTCTCCCAGGCGATCCTGCTCGAAACCTTTCCCCCAAAAGAACATGGGATGGCGATGGCGGTCTTCGGGATGGGGGTGGTGCTTGCCCCCACCCTGGGTCCCGTGGTCGGGGGCTGGATCACCGACAACTGGAACTGGCGCTGGGTTTTCTACATCAATCTTCCGGTCGGCTTGCTTGCCATAGCCCTGGCGGCATTCCTCATTCATGATCCGTCATATATTCGCCGCGCCAGGATTCATATCGACTCCTGGGGCCTATTCCTGATTACCGTCGGGCTGGGCTGCCTTCAGGTGGTTCTCGACAAGGGCGAGCGTGAGGACTGGTTTGCCTCCGATTTCATCGCCGCGATGAGCGCCCTTGCGGTTGTTGCCTTGATCCTTTTTGTGATTGTGGAACTCCGGGCCGAACATCCGGTGGTGAATCTTCGGGTCTTCAAGGACAGCACCTTCGCGGCCGGCAATGTGATGATGTTCATGGGGTTCTTTTGCATGTTTGGAGGCTTTGTTTTACTTCCGCTTTATGCCCAGACACTCATGGGCTACACCGCCACGTGGGCGGGTCTGGTGCTTGGTCCGGGAGGCGTTGCCAGCCTTTTCATCATGCCCATCGGAGGCGTCTTGATGAAAAAGGGCGTCAAACCCAGACGCCTGCTGGCACTTGGGCTTTTAACCATGGCTTTTTCCCTGTGGCTCATGGCAGGCCTCAATCTGAATGCGGATTTTTTTGCCATCGCCATGCCACGCCTGGTCCAGGGTTTTGGCCTGGGACTCTTTTTCGTACCGCTTGCCGCTGCCACCTATGTCAATATCCCCAAAGAACAGATGGGCAATGCCTCCGGCATCTTCAATCTGATCCGGAATCTGGGCGGTAGTTTCGGCGTCGCTGCTGCAACCACCCTGCTTTCGCAACGATCGCAGCTGCATCAGAATTTCCTGGTCGAAAACATCACGCCTTACAGCACAGCCCTCAGGGAATACGGACAACACCTGCTGAGACTGTTACCCGGCCACGACCCTTCAGCGCTGAAGTCCCCTCCGGTCCTGGCAGCGATCTATCAGGAAGTGCTGCGACAGGCAAACATGCTTGCTTTCAATGACATCTTCTGGCTTTTCGCCTGGCTGACCGCTTTGGTCGCACCCTTGACGCTCCTCATGAGAAGAGCGAAAGGGTCTGCGGCACCTGACACGGTCGCGGCCCTTCACTGAATGGAAGGAAGATCTATGGATTATGACGTCGTCATTGTTGGGGGCGGGCCGGCCGGCATCTTCACGGCACTGACGCTGGCCGATCTGGGCATCCATTCCGTGCTTCTGCTCGAACAGGGAAAGGACTTGGAACGACGGGAGCGGCTGGATGCCGGCGATATGCTCTGCGGGTGGGGAGGGGCCGGCGCCTTCAGTGATGGGAAACTGACGCTCTCGCCTGAAGTGGGAGGATCGCTGGGTGAATTGGTCGAGAAAGGCCAACTGCTTCATTTGCTGCGGCGTGCAGATGAGGCTTGGGTCGAACACGGAGCGCCGCAGGAAGTTTTTGGCGAGATGTCAGCCAGCCTCGAGGACCTGGCAGATCGCGCCCGCCTCGCCGACCTTGAACTGATTCCCATGTGCATCCGCCACATTGGCACCGATAACTGCCGGAGGGTCCTGAGCCGATTGCGCCAGTCCCTGGAGGGGCGCATCGAAGTACGCTGCGACTGCCGGGTGGAAAGGCTCCTGGTGGAAGAAGGGCAGGTTCGAGGGGTCAGACTGGCTGACGGATGCAACCTCAACAGTCGGTTTGTGGTGCTGGGCCCCGGTCGCTCCGGCGCAAGCTGGATGAAAAAGCAGGCGGAATCCTGGGACATCAAGACCAGCGCGAGCGCCGTAGACATCGGCGTGCGAGTGGAATTGCCGGCACCGGTGCTCAAGGAGATTACCGATACGACCTATGAATCGAAACTCATTCACTATTCGAAAACCTTTGACGAAAAAGTGCGCACCTTTTGTATGAACCCCTACGGGGAGGTGGTAATCGAAAAGAATGCGGGCATCCTCACCGTCAACGGACACAGCTACGCGGGAAGAAAAACGGCGAATACCAATTTCGCGATCCTGGTCAGCAGTGCGTTTACGGAACCTTTCGACGATCCCATCGCTTACGGACTCTATATTGCCAGACTGGCGAATCTTCTGGGCAAGGGGGTCATCATTCAGCGCCTGGGGGACCTTCTGGCCGGCCGTCGGAGTACCGAGGCGCGAATTGCTCGATGCCTCACGCGGCCGACCCTGCGCGACGTCACGCCCGGTGATCTGAGCTTCGTCTTTCCCTACCGGCACCTGGTAAGCATCATCGAGATGCTGCAAGCGCTCGAGCAAGTGGCTCCGGGAGTCTATTCGCGTCACACACTGCTTTATGGCGTTGAAGTGAAGCTCTACTCCAACAGGATCGCCGTATCGTCGGAAATGGAAACCACCGTGGCCAATCTCTTCACCATCGGCGACGGAGCGGGTATCACGCGCGGCCTGCTGCAGGCATCAACGAGTGGCATCATTGCGGCCCAGGCAATTTCAAAACGAGTAAGAAAGACTGACCCTCACTAGATCTACCGGGAGACAACGCGCCTGATCATTCATGGAGCTCCGGAAAGACCTCAACGATAAGGATGAATCCCTGAGCGATACAACCGAAAAACCCGCCGTTCCATCCTACGGCGCGCTACTGTTTATTTGTTGTGGGATAACCGGTGCCTGTTACGTGGGTTCCTACATGCGGGTTCCCGTGGTGCCCCTTTATGCCAGTTCCCTGGGCGCTGACGCCTTTCAAGTCGGCCTGATCAACGCTGCCTTTCTGTTCACGGCTGGCGTCGTTTCCCTGCCATTGGGCCTCCTTTCCGACCGGATAGGGCGCAAATTCCTGATCCTGGGCGGTCTACTGCTGTCCGCAGGTTCTTCCTTCCTGCTCAGCTTCAGCACCTCCGCCTTCCAGATGGTGGCGATTTACCTGGTTTTTGGCCTTGGCCTGGCCATGTTCGCTCCCACCATGATGTCCTACGTTGCCGATATCACTCCCGCAACCCACCTGGGCCGAGCCTACGGGTGGTATACGACGGCCCTTTATGGAGGCATGAGCGTGGGGCCGGCAGTGGGAGGAATGGTGGCAGAGTGGCTGGGGTACAGGCCGCTTTTCACGGTATCCGGCCTGGTCATTCTGCTGGTGTTTGGAATTGCGTTTTGCTTCCTTCCCCGTGCTCGACATGTGGTTCCCAAACGCCCCCCCGAGCGGGATACCAGAGAGGCGATGAAGGACCTCTCCAGGAATGCTCCCCTCCTTGCCTGTTGGCTGGTCACCCTGGGCGGCTGTTTCGCCTTGGGGATGTTCGTGACCTTTGTCCCCCTGCACGCTCAGGAACAGGGGGTGACTGCCGGCGAAATCGGGCTCATCTTTGCCGTGCAGGCGGCTTTCAATGCCCTGTCGCGGATTCCCTTCGGACGGCTCAGTGATAAGGTTGCCCGTCGCAGCAGATTCGTGGTGGTGGGATTGCTCGGAGTCTCCGCCGCCATCGCCGGGTTCGGCATGGCTTCCAGCATGCCTCTGTTCCTCCTGTGTGGAGCCGGATTGGGAGTCAGCATGGGAATGGCCTTCACGGCCATCGGGGCGCTCATCCCCGAAGTGGTGAGTGCGGACTCCCGAGGTCTGGCCATGGGGGGCTATAACAGCTCCATTTACATCGGCATGATGCTGAGTTCTCTGGTGATGGGAGCCCTTGCAGGAGAGCTGGGATTCAGAGATTGCTTCTTCATCGTGGCCTTGGCCAATGCTGTCACCACTGGCCTCTTTGGGCACGCGATGAGACCCTACAACGACGGCCGAAGGGTGTGATTGATTCTCAAAAGAATGCTTTTTGAACCACCAGGAACGCCCAGGACACGACGTGATTTTGGGGCGCTTTTCGCAGCCTTTCGTGCAAGGTGCCTTTGGACAGACCGCGCTTAGTACAGCGCCACAGAATGAAGTGACCATTGTCTCAAAACGTCATTCCGGCAATCTTCTGGCCGGAATCCAGAAATACGGCCTGGATACCGGCCTCCGCCGGTATGACGAACTGGCGGTGGCGAACTGGGGGTGGACAGTTATTTGTGTTGACCTGTACTTAGTCGGACAAGAAAGCCTTCCAGACTCCTTGTCAGACTGCCATGGGCTTCAGGTCGCGGCCGACTTCGAAGCGGGCTTCCGTCAGGGCCCTAAGTTCCTCGACGGAAACCTCCGGGGCAATTTCCTCCAACACCAGACGGCCTTCAGCGAAGCTGAACAGTCCCAGTTCCGTAACGACGAGATCGACTTCTGAAAACCCGGTTATGGGCATGCTGCAGCGCTTGACCAGTTTGGCTGTACCTTCGCGGGTAGTATGCTGCATGCCGACGATCACCTGCCGAGCGCCGGTGACCAGGTCCATGGCACCCCCGACACCGAGTTGCTTGCCATTGGGATTAATCCAGTTGGCGATATTGCCCTCTTCGTCCACTTGAAAAGCCCCGATCACGGTGGCGTCCACGTGGCCTCCCCGGATCATCCCAAAGGAGGTGGCGCTGTCAAAGTAGCTGCATCCGGGGGTCTCGGTCACCGGCTGGCGGCCGGCGTTGATGAGCTGGCGGTCGATCTGATCGCCTTCGGCCAACTTTCCCACTCCCAGCAAGCCGTTTTCGGCCTGGACAAAGATATTTTCGCCCTCGACATAGTCCGCCACCATGGTAGGGATGCCAACCCCCAGATTGATCACCAGTTTTCGCTGCTGCTCCACAAACGTCCTGGCAATCCTCCTGGCAATCCTCTCTCTCGCTTCATGGTCTGATATCGGGGTCGGCATTCTGGTTCCTCCGAATGATGATGTTCACAAAGATATGCGGCGTGACAATAGACTCCGGGTCCAGCGTCCCGGTGGGCACGATCTCGTCCACCTCGGCGACGGTTAGAGTGGCTGCCATGGCCATGAGGGGATTGAAATTGCGGGCGGTCTTGTAGTAGACGAGATTACCCAGGCCATCGGCCCGATACGCTTTGATAAGAGCCACATCAGCGGGAATGGCCCGTTCCAGCACACAGATCTTGCCCTCAAATTCGCGTGTTTCCTTGCCCAGAGCCAGGTCCGTCCCGGCTGACGCGCTGCTGTAGAAGGCCGGAATACCCACCCCGGCGGCGCGAACAGCCTCGGCAAAGGTGCCCTGAGGCAGCAGGGTGACCTGAATGCGCCCCGCCTGGTAGGCCGCCGCCACCTCGGGATTCCAGTTGTAATAGTTGCCGATCAGAGCCTTGATCTGTCCGTTCGTCAGCAGCTTTCCCAGGCCCACTCCCGGAGATCCCAAATCATTGCTGATGATGGTCAGATCCCCAATCCCGCTGGCAGCCAAAGCCTCCACCAGACCCTCGGGGTATCCAGCAAGTCCGAACCCGCCCACCATGATCCTCGCACCAGGCTGGATCAACGCCAGGGCTTCTTCCACGCTGAGAAACTTGCTCTGATCTCTCACGGAGCTACTCCCATAATCATTCTTCCTGATGATGCGCTGCCAATCCTGCTGAGCCAGAGACCGCTTCACTTCGGTTATTTCCTGACCCTGGTCCGTTTGCCTCAGCTGTCGTCATGATGTTCTTGCGACCATTGCATGGGTTCCCACCGGGCAGGAAGAGCAAGAGATATGCCACAGATGATCCGTCGCCGGGTGACGGGGGCATCCAAGAAAGATCGGCTTAGTACAGCACCACAGAAGGAGGTTTCCATTATCCCAGAACGTCATTCCCGCATGCTTTTGGCGGGAATCCAGAAAGAAAAGCTGGGTGCCCGCCTTCGCGCATAGGCGACAACATAAGGTTTCTTTGCCACGAAGAGCACAGGACACGAAGACACAAGTTATAGAACGAAACGTTTGATCCCATCTAAGAACCGTCTGACATTTCATAAAATTTCACCCTTTCTCCTCCTTCGTGCCCTTCGTGATCTTCGTGGTTAAGTTTCAATTCGGGGATACCACCCAAATCTCACGCAAAACCCTTAAGTTGACGCGGATGCGCCTTCGCGGGCATGACGATCAATGGAGTCTGAGGCATTTTGAGATAGCCTCCTGGGGACAGGAAGAGGGGCAATAACGTAGCGCTTTATTGAAAGACTTGAATCCTAAAACAGGGAGCGAGCAAGGCGGTGCCTCGGGAACCGTTTCCTCGCATCCATGGGGCCAACTTTCCCAATTGACCTAATTCTCGGTTGAGCCGGGCCCCATCCGGGAAGCCGCTCTGCGTTCGGGCCGGCACCTATCGGCTGGTGCTGGGCGGGTTTCCCCGCGAGGCCCCCAGGTAGCCGAGAAACTCCTCGCCTTTGGGAGTGAGAACGGTCCCTTGTTTGGTGGCACCGATATGAACCAGACCGGCATCTTTCAGTATCCGCAAGTGCCGTTTCATCCTTCCTTCCGTGACAAACTGGGAGCGCAGCTCCATTTCTTTCATGAGCGTCGCTCTGCCGTTGACCAGGCGTCTTCTCTCGCGCAGAATCTCGAGAAGACAGGCGATTGCTTCAGGTTCCACCGAGTTCTCGCGAAGCTCGAGCAGGACTGTTTCATGGGAATCAGCGGGTCTCGCCGGGTTACCGTTCTCTTTTTGGGCAAAGGTATCGGCGAGGCGTCTCGGCAGGTGGTCGAGAGCAACCTCCTCGGCCTCGCGCGAGGAAATGCAGACATATTCAGCCAGGTTTATCAGCTCTCTGATATTGCCCGGCCAATTATAGCGCAACAGACACGTCCTCGCTGTCTCGGAAAACTGCTTGCGAATGCCGTATCGGTCTTCCAGATAGCGCTTCAAAACGTAGAGAATGTCCTCGGGGTGCTCCCGCAGGGGAGGGATTTCCAGGGGCAGGGTGCCCAGGCGGTAGTAGAGATCCTTCCTGAAGCGGTTCTCTTCCATCGCCAGGTAAAGGTTCGCGTTGGTGCCGGCAAGGATGCGAACATCAATGGGGATGATCCTGCTGCTGCCCACTCTCATGATTTCCTGCTCCTGGAGGACGCGGAGCAGACGGGCCTGGACACTCAGCGGGGCGTCTCCAATCTCGTCGAGGAAAATAGTCCCCCCGTGCGCCTCTTCAAATAGCCCCGTTTTGCCGCCTTTCTTGGCTCCGGTAAAGGCGCCGGGGTCATAGCCGAAGAGCTCACTTTCGATGAGACTCTCAGGGATGCCGGCAAAATTGACCGCCACAAAAGGGCCGTCACGCCGCGGGGAACTGCGGTGGATGGCGTGGGCAAAGAGCTCTTTCCCGGTGCCGCTCTCACCGGTTATGAGCAGATTTTTTTCGGTGGTTGCAAAGTCGTGGGCCTTTTCCTTCAGCTCGTTGATGGCCGGGCTGACCGTCCAGATGTCACTGAAACCATACTTGGTGATATGACCCTTTTGCGCCAACCGCACCCGGACGTCTTTCTCGAGCCTTTGCATGTGGGCGATCTCGCGGAAGGTGTAGATGTGCCTCACCCGCTCCTCGTGCACGACGGGGATCTTCTGGATGAGGACCTCTTTCCCGTCCAGTTCCGAAATCGATGAGGAGCGGGAACCGCTGCGGGATTCATCGATGAGGCTGGCCTTGTGCTTGAAAATCACCAGAAAATCATCAATCCGTTGGGCGAGTATGGTGTTGCTGTCCTTTGCCACTAAACGGACGATGGCTTTGTTGACCAGATCGATCCTTCCCATCTCGTTGACGGAAACCAGACCATCTTCAAATTGGTTCAGGATGACTTCCTGATACTTCCGCAGAAGTTCGGATTGTTCGAGCACCGAAGCCAGCTTGCGGCTCGATTCCATGAGGAAGTTGTGATAGTAGATGGCGAAGTTCTCGATGTAGCTGAGATCGAGGTCGAGCGCGAGCAGCAGTTCCAGGAACGAATGAATACTGATGATGCGCGGCCCGATGTCGATCAGCCGCAGCACTTCCTTCGGGCAGTGATGGCCCATTCCAGGGGAGATGGCCGTGGTGATCGTGCTGAGGTCGGGTTTCGCCCCTTTCCAGTAGGGAACGTATTTGATGTGACTGATCCCGAGATCCTTGAGCGAGTCGATGGTTTCCATGGTAGCAGTACGGGGATGGTTGACGACCAGAGCACGGGTGCCACGGGGGAGCATGAGCACCTTCTCGAGGTTGTAACCGGTGATGATGCGCTTGGGGGCAACGATGGGCCGAGTGGGGTAGATCTCCCTCACCCTCGACATCAGAAAAGGGCCGGACGACATCACCACGTCCGCATCCAGGGGTCTGATGACGCCGTCCTCAAGCACCTGCCCATAGATTCTCACCTCGGCACCGATGATGTTGTGGATGATGGTGCGAAGGAAGTTGTTGACGTTCCGGTCCTCCGAAACGATCAGAAGGCTCTTCTCCTGCTGAATCATGACATTCCCTTCCAGAGGCTCCCGCCTGGTTTTAGGATGATACCGAAGTTCCGGCCAGCATCCCAATCGTCCAGATAATCACTCATGACGTCGTTTTCGGCAAGCCCAATTTGGTCTGGAGAAGGTTGGCCACCCCTGGCAAGGGTTTGGCATGCCTATTGCGAGCTTTTCCCCGGCGGCGGCAGGGTTCGCTGTAAGACGAACTTTGCCGGCCAGGAAATCCCAATGATCGCTTTTCCCGCAGACATCAAGAGAGATCGTTCCATGACCGAGATTCCGGGACATGTGTTTCCACGAAAGCTCGACCAGCCGCTGCCGGTGGCAGCCCGTGCCGAAGGGCTCTGGATCGTCGACAGCCAAGGAAAGCGCTATCTGGATGCCAGCGGCGGTCCGGTGCTGGTAAACGTCGGGCACGGCCGGGAGGAAATCGCGCGGGCGGTGTACGAGCAGATCCTCCAGTGCGACTACGTACACGGCACCATGTTCACGACGGCGGCCGTAGAAAACCTGGCACAGGCCCTTGCCGATCATGCTCCCCCCGGCATCGAGCGCTTCTATTTTCTTTCCGGAGGCGGCGAAGCGGTGGAAACCGCGATCAAACTGGCGCGCCAGATTCACCTTGAATATGGGCGTCCCCAGCGGGTGCGCCTGATCGCTCGGTGGAAATCTTACCACGGCCTCACCCTTGGCGCCCTGGCGGCCACCGGTCGGACCACCTTTCGCGCGCCGTTCGCCCCCCTGTTGAACGAGGTCGTGCACCTGCCGCCCCCTTACTGTCTTCGCTGCTCGTATGGTTTGACCTATCCCGCATGCCGCCTCCGTTGCGCTCTAGCTCTCGACGAATTGATCCAAAACGTGGGACCGGATACCGTTTCCGCCTTTCTGGCAGAGACTGTGAGCGGGGCCACCATTGCCGGGGTACCGGCTCCCCCCGGGTACTTCACGCTCATCAGGGAAATCTGCGATCGCTACCAGGTGCTTCTTATCCTGGATGAAGTCCTTTGTGGGTTAGGCAGAACCGGACGCTGGTTCGCCAGCGAGCACTACGATGTGATTCCAGACATCGTTACCATGGGGAAGGGCCTGGGCGGCGGGGCGGTGGCTCTATCGGCAGTCGGGGTGCAGGCGGCCCATTTTGATGCCATCGCCAGCGGCAGCGGCGGCTTCGTCCATGGCGGCACTTTCTCTCACCACAGTGTGGCGGCGGCGGCCGGGCTCGAAGTGGTGCGCATCTTCGAGCGCCAAGGGATCGTCGAGCGGGTGGCGCACCTGGGAGAAATCCTCGGTCGCAAACTCAAGGCAAGGCTCGGAGACCACCCCAATGTGGCCGATATTCGCGGGCTCGGCTTTCTGTGGGGGGTCGAATTTGTCAAAGACAAAGAAACGCTTGCAGCCGTTTCCCCGCCGCGAAAAGTTTGTCGAACGTTTGTGGAAGAACATCTTCCAGCGGGGCGTGGTGGTTTACCGGGCGACCGGCCTCGCC
Organism: uncultured delta proteobacterium; assembly: GCA_963783775.1. Classification (GTDB taxonomy): domain Bacteria; phylum Desulfobacterota; class Syntrophobacteria; order Syntrophobacterales; family Syntrophobacteraceae; genus JADGQM01. Next base: position 270,379 of record CAWAOR010000008.1, read on the forward strand.
GGAATCGACGGCGATGCCCTGGTGGTAGGCCCCCCCTACATCATCGAGGAAGATCAGCTGGACCTGGTGGTCGAGGCCATTGCCGAGGGCCTGGGCGAGACCGTGGGTTAGACGCGGAGACGCGGAGACACGGGGAGGGCGAGAGGGGGAGAAACGGAGATGGGGGATGCAGGCACTGAACGCCGTCTCAATCGCTCGTTCCCAAGCTCCTGCTTGGGAATGCAAGCACGGAAGCTCCTGCTTCGTGCGCCTCTTGAGGATCACGAGGCATCCACACATTCGACGAAGCCGGAGCTTCCAGCAGATAGGTTCCCAAGCTGGAGCTTGGGAACCAGCTCTTCCAGCTTTTTACTGAATTTTCAGACAGGGTCTGAGAACTGCACACTAACCACTAACCACTTTTTTCCCTGAACGAGGGGTATCATGTACGGATGGAGAGGCAAAGTCCTGCGGGTGGATTTGACGCGGGGTGTGGTGCGGGAGGAATCCCTGGACCTGCGCGTTGCCAAAGACTTCATCGGCGGCAGAGGCCTCGGCATTCAGCGGTTACTCGCCGAGGTTGACCCGACTTGTGATCCCTTGGGGCCTGAGAACGTTTTGATCATGGCCGCGGGTCCTCTGACCGGCACCAAAGCGCCGACTGGAGCGCGCTACATGGTCATGACCAAATCGCCGCTCACCGGTTCCATAACCTGTTCCAACTCAGGAGGGCAGTTTCCGGCGGAACTCAAGAAGGCCGGAGTCGACATGATCTCCTTCCATGGCCAGGCTGCCGAACCTGTCACCCTTTGGATTGACGGCGACAAGATCGAGCTGCGGCCGGCGGCTCATCTTTGGGGCCTGAGCACCCATGATACCGAAGCTATGCTTCAGCAGGAAGCCGGCGGCGGGGTTAGGGTCGCCTGCATTGGCCCGGCGGGGGAACGGGGCGTCCTGTTTGCCTCGATCATGAACGATCGCGACCGCGCCGCCGGGCGTTCCGGCGTCGGCGCGGTCATGGGTTCCAAAAACCTGAAGGCGGTGGTCGTGCGGGGGAAGGATGAAGTACCCCTCCACGATACCAGGGCCTTCTCGCGAACTCGTCAAGAAGCTCGCCAAACGTTTTCGCGACAATCTTAAAGGCGGCAAACATCCCCTGAACCTGCACGGAACGGCGGTTACGGTCATGGCGACCCAGAACTTCGGCGTGTTGCCGACCCGGAATTTCCAGCAGGGGACCTTCGAGGGATGGGAAGAGATCCACGGAGAAACCCTGACCCGGAAATACCTGGTGCGCCCCAAGGCCTGCTTCAGTTGCCCCATCGGCTGTGGTCGCGTGACAAAGGTGGATGATCCGGAGTTTCGGGGCGAAGGGGAAGGCCCCGAGTACGAGACCGTGTATTCTTTGGGGAGCAACTGTGGAGTGGCCAACCTGGCGGCGGTAACCAAGGCGAACTATATCTGCAATGAGATGGGGATGGATACCATCACCATGGGATCGACCGTCGCCTGCGCCATGGAACTCTATGAGCGCGGCTACCTTCCTGAGGCTGACGTGGGCAGACCGCTCAAGTTCGGCGATGCCCGCGCCCTCGTAGATCTCACCCGTCAAACCGCACTCCGGGAAGGGTTCGGGGAACTCCTGGCCCAGGGCAGCTACCGGCTGGCTGCCCATTACGGCCATCCTGAACTGGCCATGGTTGCTAAGAAGCAGGAATTCGCCGGCTACGATCCTCGCGCGGAACAGGGAATGGGGCTGGCTTACGCCACTTCCCCGGTGGGCGCCTCCCACATGCGGGGGGATCCGGCCTACATCGAACTCCTCGGCGTTCCCATTCTCATCGACCCGTTGACCTGGGAGGGGAAGGCGGAGCTCGTCAAGGACTGGCAAGACGTTTTCGCCATTATCGATGCGGCGGGTTTGTGCGTGTTCTTTTCCGTAAGAAACCTGGTCACGCCCACCCGCGATATCCGCCCTCAGGGCATTATGGAACTGCTCAATGCCGCCACCGGCGTCGGCTACGATCTCGACGAACTGGTCCGCGCCGGCGAACGCATCTTCAATGCGGAAAGAGTCTTTATGGTCAAGGCCGGCCTCTCTCGTCGAGATGATTCACTACCGCTGCGCATGCTGCGCGAACCCATTCCCGACGGTCCGGGAAAGGGTAGTGTGTGCCATCTCGAGAAGATGCTCGACCCCTATTACCAGGCAAGAGGATGGGACCAGAACGGGGTGCCGACTGAGGAAAAACTCAGGGAGTTGGAGCTCGTCTAGGTCTGGTTAAGGTTTGCTTGGGTTTTGTTAAACCACGAAGGACACGAAGGCGGGCTTCCAGGCTTTTTCTCTGGATTCCCGTTGATAGCACGCGGGAATGACGCAAGGCATTTCGGTCGCTTTATTCTGTGGAGTGGTTATTCAGCACTGTTTTCCAGGTAACCTTCCTGGCGTTAAACGAGAAGGTTGGAGTCCAAATCGAGATGAAGGTAGAAGTGGAACTCTTCGCTACGCTGCGCAAGTATGGTCCACCCCGAGAAGGGGCGTTCCCGGTGGATCTCGCCGAAGGGGGGCGGGTGATTGGCCTTATCGAGATCCTGGGCATACCTCTCAATGTGGAAAGGGTCATTCTAATTAACGGCCGCCCGGCGAATCTGGATTCGGCTCTCAAGGAAGGGGACAAGATCGTGCTTTTTCCGCCGGTGGCGGGCGGGTGACGGAACTTCCCCCGCAGAGGTGCTTGATCAGTCTGACGCGTGGGGCAAGCACGTGCCCGATGCCTGAGGGGTGCGGGGTGGCGATATTGGCACCATGGGACGCAGCCGGGTGAGGCGAGTGAAAGTATCAGCATTAACCGTTTACCGTAAAGGAGGTCGGAAATGAAAAGCAGGAAGTCAGGTCTCTGGTTGTTGGCGCTGGTTCTGGGTGTGGTCCTGGCGGTGGGGACCGCCTGGGCTCAGGATACCATCAAAGTGGGGGTAGTTGGTCCGCGCACGGGATCGGCGGCAGCAACCGGCAAGGCCTTTGAGGAAGGCATCAAACTGGGCACCGACTATGTGAACGCCAAGGGCGGGGTGCTGGGCAAGAAGCTCGAGATCGTCTTCGAGGATACGGCGGGTGCGGAGAAGGCGGCCTCGGGATTCGAGCGTCTCGTTACGCGGGACAAGGTGGTCATGGTTCTGGGCGAGAGCGTTTCGTCTTCAGCTCTGGCCGAGATCGAAGTGGCTGAACGCTTCAAGGTGCCCTTCATGGTGGTCGAAGCCTGGGCCGATCCGATCACCGCCAAAGGCTACAAGCATGTGTTCCGGGCCGGCCCCTCCAATTCCGGGGTGGTCAATGAAACCATCGCCAAATGGGTCGTTGCCGAGAAGTTCAAGAAGGCTTTCATCGTGGCTGAGACGAGCGACTGGGGTCTGGGCATTGCCGAACTGTCCAAGGCCGCTCTCACCAAAGCCGGCGTCCAGTTCGAGGTCATGACGACGGAACGGGAAAGCAAGGACCACTACACCGAGTTGAACAAGATCAAGGCGTTTGATCCCGATGTCGTCCTGGCCTACATTTACGGCTCGGGCTTGCATTACTTTGTGGCTCAGGCCGGCGAAGTGAAGCTTACCCCCAAAGCCATCATCCTTGACGGAGCAGGACCGCCGAGCCTCTGGCCCGACTACTGGAAGAATGTTGGTGAATACGGCAACCTCGAATGCTTCGTTTCTTCCATGCACGAGAAGGTCGAGTTGACCAAACTGGCGACCGAATATCGGGAATCCTATCAAAAGGCCTTCGGCGCGCCGCCAACCGATTACAAGTCCCGCTCCATCTTTGACAGCATTCTCATTGCTGCCGACGCCATCAATCGGGCGGGGGCGACAGATCCCGACAAGCTGGTGGACGCTCTGGAAAAGACCAGCCTGCTGGTCACCCGTGGTACGGTCAAGTTTGGCACCGAAAAGGGCGGGCCGGAATACCACCAGTGGATGCCGCCCATGCTGGTCATCCAATGGCAAAATAAAGCACAGGTGGTGCTCTATCCTGCGGAAGCGGCAACTGGCAAGTTGATGAAATAGGGTGGGCAGAAAGCCGGAGGAGTAAGCAGCAGGGCCGATGATTATGGCGGACTGGGGGCGGGCATAACGTTCGCCTCTACCTAAAATCGCGCTTCTGTGGGGGACCTGGGCGGGTTTATCCCCGCCCGGGCGAAGGGCAGCTCCCAGTTTCATTGACGTTGGGACAGGGGGAGGAGAACAGGTTCCTTCCTGGATGAACACATAATTTTGAAAAGGGTCGATACATGTTTGCCCTGGCTGCTATGAATGGAGTTGTCATCGGGGTCATTTATGCCCTGGCTGCCCTGGGGGTCTCCCTGGTGGTGGGCATTATGAATGTTGTCAACTTCGCTCATGGCGAGCTCTATATCCTTGCCGGGTATTTCAGCTATCTCTTTGCCAGCACTCTGGGGATGAATTTCGTGCTGGCCATGGTCCTGGCCGTGGCCCTCGTGTTCCTCTTCGGGATTGTCATCGAGATCACGCTGATTCGCCCGACTTACGGCAACGACATGTACTCCCTCATTCTCACCTTCATTCTCTCCATCGTATTGCAGAATGCCTACCTGTTGATCTTCGGCCCCTATCCCAATAAGCCGCCGAACTGGATCGGCGGGTCCACTGAAATCTTCGGTAGCTTCTATTACGGCAACCAGCGGTTGGCAGCCCTCGTGGCCGGGGTGGCCGTGATCACGGTGGTGTTTCTGATTATCAAAAAGACCTGGTTCGGCCGCATCATTCGAGCCACCAGCCAGGATCGAGAGATGGCGGAACTGAATGGGGTAAACACCACGCGCCTGAACATGCTCAGTTTTGGCCTGGGTTGCGCCCTGGCCGCCGCCGCCGGCGTCATTCTCACCCCGGTTTTCCCGGTTACTCCCAATGCCGGCGTGCCGGTGGCACTGACGGCTTTTGTGGTGGTCGTCCTCGGCGGCATGGGGTCCCTCTGGGGGTGCGTTATCGGGGGTCTCATCCTGGGGCTCGTGGAAAACCTCGGAGCCTCCTACATTTCTTCCGGTTACAAGCATGTGTTCAGTTTTATCATTCTGATTCTGGTGCTGCTCACCCGGCCGTCGGGCCTCTTTGGCCGGAGAGAAGCTTAGAAACAATGTGAGGGATCTGGTGACGGACAAACGTTTTTACTTCACCCTATTGGTGGCCGTGGGGCTACTGAGTCTCCTGCCCCTCGGACTGGATGTCTACCACCTTCATGTCATGATCGTCAGCCTTTTCTACGTGATGATGGCCTCCAGCTGGAACCTGCTGGCGGGGTACACCGGCCAGGTTTCCTTTGCTCACGCGGCCTTTGCCGGCATCGGGGCCTACACGTCGGGCATCCTGGCGGCCAAGTTCGGGGTCAACCCCTGGCTCGGCGTGGGTATCGGCACCGTCACGGCCGCCCTGCTCGGCCTCGGGGTCGGGGTGCTCTGCCTCCGCATGGGCGGCATTTATCTCTCGCTCACCACGCTGGGGTTCTCGGAAATCTTGCGCATCATCATCACCAATGAATACGAAATCACCCGGGGCACCATGGGACTCCAGGTGCCTGGACTGGTGGCGGTTTACTCCAAGCCCGTCTGCTTTTACATCATGCTGGGGGGCGCGGTGCTGACCCTCATCGTGCTCTATAAGCTCATCTACTCCAACATTGGACTCAATTTTCGGGCCGTGCAAAATGACGAGCGCGCCGCAGCCTCCCTGGGAGTCGATGTCGTGCGGATGAGGGTGCTGGCCTTTACGGTGTCGAGTGCCCTGGCGGGCATGGCGGGAGGGCTCTACGGCCATTACCTCCTCCTCATCACCCCTGAGATTCCGTCTCTCGACCAGCAGTTCCTGGTGCTTTCCATGACCGTCATCGGCGGCATGGGTTCTTTCGTGGGACCGATTGTTGGGGCCTTTTCCCTGGAGATTCTGGCGGAATATATTCGAGGCTATGGTGAATACCATGTCCTGGTATTCGGCCTGGTGGCCCTGATCGTGGCGCGCTTTGCCCCCAACGGTCTCGTAGGCCTGGCCGCCCCGCATCTTCCCGGCCGGCCCAAACCGGGCAAGCCCGCTCCGGTGGCGGCAGGCTGAAAAATCGGTGAATCGCAGGGTCAGGAGGGATACAATTTGGCACTGTTGGAAGGTCACAGTCTGAGCAAACGCTTCGGTGGGGTGATGGCCCTCGATCAGGTGAATTTTTCCGTCGAGGAGGGGACCATCGTGGGGCTGATCGGACCCAATGGAGCCGGCAAAACCACCCTTTTCAACGTGGTGGCGGGAGCACAGAAACCTGATTCCGGACAGATTCTATTCGATGATGACGAAATCACCGGCTTCCTCCCCACCCGCACCTGCCGGCTGGGCCTTGCCCGCACATTTCAGGTGACGCGGCCGTTTGTCTCCATGACCTGCCTGGAAAATGTGGGCGTGGCCATGATCAACAGCCCGCGGACGAATGCAGGCAGCAGCTGGCGTGAGGCCGGTCTCGAGTATTTGCAGGCGGTCGGACTGGGTGAACTGGCTCACAGTGAAGCCCGCCACCTCAATGTAGTCCAGAAGAAACGCCTGGAAATCGCCCGCGCCCTTGCCACCCGGCCGAAGCTGCTGATGCTCGATGAAGTTCTGGGCGGCTTGAACACCCAGGAGATCGTGCAAGCCGTGGCTTTTATCCGCCGCCTGCGGGATGAGCGCCATCTGACGGTGTTTTGGATCGAACACGTCATGGGAGCCATCATGCAGGCCGCCGAAAAGGTGATTGTGCTGGATCAGGGCCGGCCCCTCATGGAAGGGACGCCGGAGGAAGTGGTCAAGGACCCGCGGGTCATTCAGGCCTACCTGGGAGAATAGAAGCCATGCTTGAAGTCTCTGGAATCGAGGTATTCCGTGGCGAAACCCAGGTCCTCTGGGAGGTGTCGCTCGAAGTGCATCCGGGCGAACGGGTAGCCATTCTCGGGAGCAACGGTGCGGGTAAGTCATCACTCCTGGCGGCCATTACCGGTACTCTTCGACCCCGGCGGGGAGCCATCACCTTCAAGGGAGAGTCCCTGGTCGGGATGAAGCCCTATCAGATCACGCAGCTCGGAATGGCTCTGGTGCCGGAAGGTCGGCGAGTCTACCGGGACATGACCGTGGCAGAGAACCTCGAAATGGGAGCCTATCCCAAAAGAGGCCGCGCCCAGCTGCAGCGGACCATGGAACACGTGCTGCATCTCTTTCCGGTGTTGGATAGACGCAAAGACCAGGTGGGCGGGACGCTGTCCGGCGGGGAGCAGCAAATGCTCGCCATCGGCCGGGCGCTCATGAGCCGCCCGGAACTCTTGCTGATCGATGAACTCTCGCTGGGCCTGGCACCCTTGATCACGAAAGAGATTTACCGGGCACTGGCCGGCCTCGCGGAAGAAACCACCATCCTGCTGGTGGAGCAGAACGTCGAACAGGCCCTGCAGCATTCTCAACGAGCCTGCGTCCTGGAGAGCGGCCGCATGACCCGCAATGGCCCTTCGGCGGAACTCATGGCGGATGATGACATCCGCCGGGCCTACCTGGGTCTGTAGGAAGCGAGTGGTCAGCGGCCAGGGGCTGGCTGTAGATTGGGTTCGCTTTTGGCCGATTTTCGCTCGTTCCCAAGCTCCTGCTTGGGAACGCAAGCACCGAAGCTCCAGCTTCACGCGCCTCTTCAGGATCAGGTGACATCCACACGTGCGACGAAGCCGGAGCTTTCAAACAGGTGGGTTCCTCAGCTGGAGCCTGGGAACCAGCTCTTGGCCGATTTTCAGACAGGCTCTTAGTACTGCGCCACAGAATAGAGTGACCATTGTCCCTAAGCGTCATTCCGGCAATCTTCTGGCCGGAATCCAGAAAAACAGCCTGGATACCGGCCGCCGCCGGTATGACGAACTGACGGTGGGCAGTTATTCGTGTTGACCTGTATTCGTGGCTGACCGTTAGCAGCGGGTGGGGCAGGCTTTTCAGCGTGCCTTTGGTGATCAGGCTGCAGGGCTGTCCTCACAGGGAAAGAGGATTATGGAACAAGTTGTGATCGTAGCAGGAGTGCGAACGCCGATTGGCGGCTACCTGGGCGTGTTGCGGGAAGTACCGGCTTATGAGCTCGGAGCCCTGGTACTGAATGAAGTAGTGAAACGGGCTGGCGTCGAACCGGCATGGGTGGACGATGTGCTCATGGGGCAATCCTACCAGAGTGGCGAATACGTGAATATCGCGCGCATGGCACTCCTCACCGCCGGTTGGCCGGTGGAAGTGCCCGGCATCACCTTTGATCGGCGCTGCTGTTCGGGACTGGATTCCATTGCCTTCGGGGCCATGAAAATCCAGTGCGGCCATGCCGAGATCATCGTCGCCGGCGGGGTCGAACACATGAGCAGCGCCGAACTCTATATCCCCGGTGATTTCATCAAGTGGGGCCTGGGGGGCCGGCGCGATCCGCGGTGGGGCTTCATGCCCCGCGGGCACGGGTCGCTGTCCATGTGGGGCCTGCCGTTTTTTGACCGGATTCAGCGGGCACGGGTCATGTCGCAGCCCATCGAGCGCTTCGGGGAGCTCAACTCCATGATGACCTGGGCCGAGGAAGCTGCCCGTCGCGAACAGATCTCACGGGGGGAAGCAGACCGCTGGGCGCTGCGCAGCCACCAAAAGGCCTGCGCGGCCATCGATGCGGGAAAATTCAAGGAAGAAATCGTGCCCGTCATCGTGCCACAGAGAAAGGGCGAGCCACTCATCATCGATACCGACGAACCGCCGCGGCGCGCTGCCAGCCTGGAGCAGCTGGCCCGGCTGCCGGCCGTCTATCCGGACGGTATTTGCACGGCGGGCAATTCGTCGAGTGAAAACGACGGTGCCGCCGCCGTGGTGCTCATGAGCGAAGGCAGGGCCAAGGCTCTGAGAGTTGAGCCGCTGGCCTATCTGAAGTCCTTTGCCGTGGCCGCAGCCGACCCGACCCTCACCTACCCGGCCGTGCCGGCGTCAGTCACCAAAGCGCTTGCAAAGGGCGGTCTTACCATCGACCAGATAGATCTCATCGAAATCCAGGAGGCCTTTGCCGCTCAGGTCCTGGCCGACGCCAAGATGATGCAACTTAGCCAAGAAGACCTCGATAACAAAGTGAACGTGAATGGTTCCGGGATTTCCCTTGGCCATCCCATTGCCGCCACGGGCACCATGCGCATGGTGACCCTTCTGCATGAACTGCGGCGGCGCAATGCCCGGTACGGTTTGGAGACCATCTGCGGCGGCGGGGGCCACGGCATCGCGGCCATCGTGGAACGGACAGCATCCACAGATCGTTGATTAGAGCTGCCTCCCTTCTGGTGACGAATGGCTCTCCGCTCGCAGGGCAATCCGTCACCTGCCGGCGGATGCGGCTGATTGGCCCATGCAGGCGACGTTGCCGATAACATGGCAGCCGTTACGCAGCAACTCAGCGCGCGCCTAATAGTTAATGATAGATTTCTGAATACCTTATTCGAAAGATCCGCAATCACCTAGGGCAGGCCTTCGGGTTCGCGGCATTTCAGCGGCGACCGCAGGTGATCCCGATGACCGCCATAATTGTGCTGTAACCGCGGTTTGAAGCTTCCCTTCTCCCAGACAGGTTCCGATTCCATCCGACTATATTCATTACCCGCCGAGCTCAGTTGCTTTGGTGATCGCCTTCAGCATTTGCGAATCATCTCTGTTACGCGTCCTGTCAAGAAGCTGATTCAACATCCCGGTAAGCTGTCACCACCACGCCGAGACTGCTTCAACGTTGGAGATACAAGGCTGGGTGAAGCCACGGTAAAGGAGGGGGCATAGAATTTCATTGTCATTCAGTACTGCCAATAATATAGTTGGCTTGATGGGAATCACGTCCAGCTCGAAAGCTTTAATAAGCGCTCTTGAATGTCTTTTCCTGTCTCTAAACTACGCCCCGCCTATTTTCCTCAGCTTTCGAGGAGGGTCTCTCAAGTCGAATTGGCTTTATTTTAAAAGGAGAGATTACCATGAAGCGCTTTATCTGTCTCCTAGCCCTTGTTTCTGTAATCTTCTTGCCCGATTCACCAACTATTGCCGGCCCCATGGCTGGCGCTGATGCCCAAAACCAGTTTGCCGAGTGGGTGCAAGAGCATGGTGGGACCCACATCGACTTTGAAGGCCTCGCAGCAGGAACGCTGCTGGATAGCCAGGTCGCATCCCTGGGTGTAACCTTCAAATCGATTAGAAACCCTGATGGAACAGCGATCTCCAAGCCGGTGGTCGTTATCCTCTCTGGAGGGTCGAATGAGATCTCGGGCACTCCCTCATGGGGTTCTGGGTCGGACGGCCGGGTGGCTTACGAAGTAACATTCGCCAACCCTCAAAGGTGGGCAGGCCTCTACCGGCATTGGCACAACAAATACACCATCACAAGATTCTACAATCCTTCCGGCCAACTCATTTACACTTTTCAGAATTACGAGCAGGCGCCGGAAGGGTTTAGCAAGATCTTTTTCGGTTATCTCGTTGAATCGGATGACGCGGCCCACTGGATCGGCAGGATCGAGTGCGACGGCGATATGCCCGCCCCGGACAACAGGTTGGTCGGCTATGCCGATGACCTCTACTACGGCACTGCGGATGTTTCAGAGGCTCCCCCTTTCATGGTCACCTCCGCAACAGCAACCATCGATCCTCAGAAAACGGATGAGCTCACTATCCTGGCATCTATCAGGAATCTTACCCTGGTGAACGGCCAAAGCGTCCTGTTCCAGGCAGGGTTGTTCGCTGATGAGATTCCGGTCGGCAAGTTCCAGCAGGAGGGCCAGAAATATACCTATACCGGCCAGAAGGGAGGACCCGGCTTATCCAAGCTGATCCTGGACCTCGAACAGGGCAAAGCCACCTTCATCGCAAAAGAGATCTTGCTCACCGGCTTTTCGAACCCGCTTCCGATTCGACTTGCCACCGGTGAGTTTGATCAATGTTCCATGATCGTCTTCGATGTTGAGGGTAATCTCTGGTCGTTCAAAAGTGCAGAAAACGCTTCTTTTCCGTGCGTGATCCCTGACGCGCCGGAACTCTCCGTCATGGGGCTCTATGTCGGAAAAGCACAAAACATTACCGTTTCGGCCAAGATCGCCCCCTATGAGGGGCTTGCCGAGAACAGCATCGAACTGGTCCGGGTTGACAAAGACCTGAACGTCATGGGGACACCGCTCTGCAGCCTGCTGGACAACGGAAATGCGCAGAACGGGGACCAGAGCGCCGGAGATCGTGTCTTCAGCTGCATCGGCGGCCTGAAGGCAAAAGCGCCGGGAACCATCAACCTGGCGGTCCGGGCACTGGTGGGTGATATGCCGATCTTCTCGCCCGCGGTCGCGCTCGAAGCGTTCAATGAGGTCACGCAGGCCAAGTTCAATGAGACCGTGCAGGCCCATGCCAAGGCGGTTGGAATTTGGAAAAAGAAAGCGTCTCAGTATGGTGTTACCCGAGAAGCCCGGATCAAGGCGGCAAGAGAAATCAAGAAGGTACCGGGCATCAAGGATGCCGGCCTTTCGCCGGACAACGCCACGATCTGGGTGGATTTTCAATCCGGAATCGAAGGCGCTCTTTTGATCAAATCGGGCAGCGGCGGCGATCCAGGGCTCGCGCGCGTACCCACTCCGGCTGCCCGCACGGATACTTCGCACCCGACAGCGATGCAGACTCCGAGCAGTGCGGACAACCCCCCTCGGATCGTTGCCGGGAGCGCGTCTGACTCCAAGGTGGGCAACTGCAAGGTCTTTGTCTATGACCCTTTCTTGGATGAGCTTGGCAAATGGGACGTTGCCGATGAACTCAAGGACCTTTTCGCCAATCCTGACGATCAGGAGCAATTCAAGGTAACCTACCTTCGCGACACAGACTGCACGGTTGCCGCCCTCAAGAACCTGACCGATTACGGAACGGTCATCCTCGGCGGCCATGGCGGGTCGACTGCCCGTGGTGACCTGCTGGTGGCGACGAGGGAAGTGTTTAACAAACTGGGCAAAACCTATAAGTTTGGAGTGAGCAGCCGCTCTCTTGCCAGGGTATGGTACGAAGAATTAGACGAATACTATTTCGCCTTCAAACCTAACTTTGTGACCGGCCTCAGCGGGTCTTTCAAGAACAGTATCGTTTATGTCGGCACGTGTTTCTCGGCATATAACAATATGTTTGCTAGAGCCTTCTTGAAGAAGGGAGCTAAAGCATATTTCGGTTACAGTTGGATTACTGATGGATCGGTCACGATTCCAACTGCAAAAAGATTGTTCAATGGTCTGGTGAGCCAACACATGAACACGGCGGAGGCAATGGCTAGCGTCCGCCGCAAATATGGAGCAGGGCCTTTTAGAGGTGTTGGAAAGGAGCCAGTCAAATACTCATGTAGCAAGAATCCATATGCCCTCTATAAATATGCTGCGGCATCTTTGGAGACCTGGGGCGATCAGTTATGGATCTATGCGGATAACTCGACAAAAGTAGAAAAGGATGTACTTTTAGGAAGTGGCCATTATTTTCCCTTAGAGGGTCATTGGACATCGGGCAACACCTTCACCATAAATATCGATAAGTACAAGAATGGAAATAGCGTCTATACTGGAAAGCTCGAGATCACTTTAGATCTCGAGCCTGGCTCCCAGGAGATCCGGGGCATCAAACTCTTCACCTTTGTCCTGGCGGAGGTTTATACTCTTCCGGAGCATGGGTATACATCGATATAGAAATTTCAGCATCGGGGCCTACAATCTCCCTGCTCCTGTTGTCAATGGAGACAATCTTGAGTTGCGGGTGGGCGGTTCTCAGATGGGCGCCCAATACGGCATAAAGTATGACTGGATCAATTACTGGAACAACAATGGGCAGATTACCCAGGTTGTTCCCATGGAAGTCAAATGGAACGACCTTAGCAGCTCTCTTTATATCGATCCAGAAAGGGGATCATCCTCCTAATTGGTAATCCTCCATGGATGATGACAACGGGTTGTGATCAACGCAAGTGACGGCCTTTGGAGTTCAGAATTGTCAAGATGCTCTATCAACAAACCGTAGCATCGGGAATCATTACGCGACCGATGGGCGTGGAGCGTGCCATGCCTGCCGGAATTTCACGCAAAACTGGTTACAATTTTGCTGAAAGAGGTGAGACCATGAGGAAATCGTATCTGGATTTGACCAGGAACTGTCTCCTTCTCCTATTGCTCTGTATTCCGATGGGGCAAGCATTCGCCGACTGGTACCCGGCACCCATCGACTACCGGCAGACCATGACGGTCGTCGTTCGGGAAACCGATGTGGACGATTGGCAGAGTGACAAGGTCCGGTATCCGAGTGACATAGTTGTCAGCGCCAACGGTTCCACCATCGCCTTCAAGGTGAAAGTATCCTCTTCTCCCGAGGATCACATTTTCATTGCCAAGGCGAACGGTTCTGGCCTCACGGACATTACCGGCTCTCTGCCCGCCGGAGTTGCCGCCAAGGACCTGGGAACACTGCAATTGAATGACAACGGTTCGCGCTTGTTCTTCTTTCACGTGAATCTTGACGAAATCTACTACTGTGACCTGGCTCCCGTCAGCTGCGCTCAGGCGGTGGATAACATGTTTCCGGGGGTGCCCTGGATCGGAAAGCCCTATCTCATCAACAGCGAGGGGACCGACCTTTACTTCAAGTTTAACGAGGGTCGGCACCCCATTACCAACGAGCCGCGCCTCGGCATTTACACCACGGGTGTTGGCGTGGCTAGCGGCACTCCTTTGCGGATCATGCACATCGAGGATCTCCAGTGTTCCTATGGAGACTGCCTCGATATGTACCGCCTGAAACTGCTGGGCGCCTCCGCCGATGTCGGCAGGCTGCTGTTCCGCTGGGACCGAGGCCGTCCGCCCCCGACCTACCCGCCTCCCCGGGCCATGTGGATGCTGGAGGGCGGGCTGCCGGTGAGGGTGCCGGACGAGGAGCACCACTACGTGTGGGACGGCCCGTATTCCCGCGTTGTGAGCGCCGACGGGAAGGTGGCGTTGTACGAGTATTGTGACTCGGGCAACCCCGTCAGATTGTATGCCGTTGACCTCGATAGTGGAGGAAAGACCCTGGTGGCGGAAACGACCGATCCGAACTGGTTTGTTCACGGTCCCAGCCTTTCTTCCAACGGGAAATACGCACGGTTTGCCAGTGGCCGTTTCCTGTCGACCCTGGCCGATTTAAAGACCGGCGGAAAACGTGACACCTGGTCCTCTGTGTTCGGCGAATCCGGCTGCGTCGGTGCTAGCAACCTGACCGATCTCACCGCCACCGGCCGCTATTATCTCATGGGGAGCCGGTGCGACGGCACCAAGACGGCCAAGATCCATCGCGTGGACACGGCGCCGACGAGCTTTGGGAACACCCCACGCATCACCGCCATTAAATTCAGCCAGCCGGCCCTGCTCAAGGACGGAGCCACAACCATCGTCATCGCCGTGACCGTAAGCGACAGCCAGGGGGCAGGCAACATCGAGTGGGTGAGGATTCACAGCCTGGTGGACGGACTCGAGGCGCCGGAGTGGTTGAACTTTGATCCGCTGTCCTTCTTCTGGCCTCTTCTCCTCGACAACGGCAGCAACGGCGATGAGGTGGCCGGCGATGGTATCTACACGTTCAACGCCGTTTCCACAACCCTCAATGCGAGCAATTTCTACACCCGCTACTCCCTGCCCCATGATGTCGGCATCCGCGTGGTTGCCAAGGACAAGGACGGCAACTACGCCATTGCCGACACCAGACTCACCGTGACGAATCAAGCGCTGCCCATTGTGAGCGTCAGTGCGACCGACGTCATCGCCTCCGAACCTGGAAAGGACAAGGGCAAGTTCACGGTGAGCCGAACCGGGAGCACAGCCGCGCCCCTGACCGTAAGCTATAGTCTTAGCGGTAGCGCCGTTAACGGGACGGACTACAAGCTGCTCTCGGGACGCGTGAAGATTCCCGTCGGTTCAGCGACCGGCAACATTGTCGTCTGTCCTCTTGACGACACCCTGGTCGAAGGCAACCAGACCGTCAAGGTAACCCTCATTAATCGCGCGGCAAGCTATTACATAGGCTTGAGCAACAAAGCGACGGTCACCATCAAGGACAATGAGGCACAGTAGGCATTGAGGGATCTGATGGGGGCGAGGCTGCCATCTTTGCGCGCTGGCGCGCCACTGGTGGAAAGTGCGGCAAAAATCCGAGCGAAAGCAAAGATTGTGGGCTCATCGCGGATTAGGGTGAAAACTTTCTGATCGTTTTCATTTTGGACGGGTTGACCGGCTTGGAGATATGTATGTCAAGTCTCGATGAGACCAAGACAATTCCAGCGGCAGCACCGAATAGAGGACGAGAAGTGCCTCAGTGACACGGTGCGCAAACATTTGAGCGCCGATGCGCTGATCAGGTCTGTGCGGGCTTCCTTTGAGGAAGTCGGCTATAGGCTTTAAGATAATGTTTTTGGGGTAGGTTGAGTTGAGCGGAGCGAAACCCAACGCTGAATTGCTGGGTTTCGTGCCGTAACCCAACCTTCAGACCCCCAAAGACTTTTTCTTGAATGCTATAGATGGAGTCGCTACCTGTGACCAAGCAGTCGTCTATGCTACATCCCGGCACGGAAAAACCAAACCCAGACTCACCCAAACCCGCCCCTGCCGTTTTGGTGCAAGTCATTCGGGGCAAGGCGCGGGAAGCCGAAAAGCGCTTTACGGCAACCTTCTTCATCGGCCGGAGTAAGGACTGCGACCTTCAGATCTTAGAAACCAGCGTCAGCCGCAATCATCTGCAGGTCATATGCGATGGTGAACAGTGGCGGCTGAAAGACCTGGCAAGTGCAAACGGTACTCTTCTGGAAGGAGTCAAGATCCAGGAAGTCCCATTACCTGACAAGGCAACCATTGAGCTTGGCAAGGGGGGGCCGCTGTTATCGCTGACCGTGGAAAGGGAAGATCTTCCCGGGACGGAAGAGCCTCAGGCCACGAAGCAGGAATTCACCACCGAGACCCAGATTATCCAACATTACCTGGACTCGTCGCGTAAAGAACATGTCGGCGAGCAGACGATGATGTTCCGGCGTGCCTTTACGCGGGTGCAAAAGAAAAAATCGAGAAAGTACCAGGTGGTCATCGGGGTGGTCCTCGTGCTTCTTGTAGCTGCAGGCAGCGTTATCGTCTACCAGACCAACAAACTCAACAAATTACGAGCTACCGCAGAGAATATCTTTTACACCATGAAGGCGATCGAACTCCAGATTGCGAAAGTAGAGGAACTCGTTCTCCAACACGCCGATGCGAAACAGGCGGCGGAAGTCTCGGAAAAACGGGCGCAGTTGAAGGATATGGAGAAGGAGTACGACGGTTTCGTCAAGGAACTGGAGGTCTACGAGAGGATTCCTGAAGATGAACGGACTATGTTGCGCGTTGCGCGGACCTTCGGCGAATGCGACGTCAATGTGCCCAAGGGTTTTGTGGCCGAGGTCAAGCGATACATAAAACAATGGCAAGGCACGGACAGGCTCGAAAAGGCCTTGCAGCGCGCCAAGCAGAAGGGGTATACGCGCCTGATTCCACGGATGATGGCCGAAAACAACCTGCAGCCACAATTCTTCTTTCTTGCGCTCCAGGAGAGTAACTTCGATGAGCGCGCCGTTGGCCCGGAGACCCGGTACGGATACGCCAAAGGGATGTGGCAGTTCATATCGTCAACGGCAAGCCGTTATGGGCTGCGGATCGGTCCTTATAAAGGGGAGGCGGTTTATGACCCGCTGGATGATCGCTTCGATTTCTATAAATCCACCGTAGCCGCCATAAAGTACCTGCGGGATCTCAACAATACCGAAGCGCAGGCCTCGGGTCTCCTCGTCATGGCTTCCTACAACTGGGGAGAAAACAATATCCGGCAGATCATCAGCCGCATGCCGGAAAATCCCCGGGAGCGAAATTTCTGGCGGCTTCTCAGCTATAAGGACATTCCACGGGAGACTTATGACTATGTCTTCTCGATCTTCTCCGCTGCGGTAATTTGCGAGAATCAGGGCCTTTTCGGTTTTAATGGGGAATGCCCTGCCACCCGTACCCCGAATTGACTCCCGGTTGACGGCGCCGAAAAGGTTTTAGCCTGGAGGAGTGCATGCCACAGCTGCCCGAGGGTGAAGACATCGATCACCTACGCTCCTGCAAAGGGCGACCCTACCATCGAAAGCTGCTATGATTTTTTCACCAGCTTCAGCGGCTTTTTCTTCTTTTCCTTACCAGCAGCCGCCTTCTTGCTTCTCTTCTCCATCTCCGTAATGCTTTGGTTGATTCCTGCTCTGTCCTTGGTTTCCAGCATTATCTTGTCTCGGCATCCGTCACAGAGACACATCTTCCCTTTTGTGGTGAGGCTGTAGACTCGAAGACTGTCTGACGCGCATTTGCACAATCCACACCGCGAGCTCGACGATTCACAAGGAGTGCATGTTACTCCCTGGCTAAGCTCTTCAGATGTCAGGAGATCCCTTGCAAGATTTAGATTGCACTCTACGAGTTGATCGTTCAGGGCAGCTTGAGATGCCTTGTCACCTTCGACCAGACCCAGGCCGGCGTGTTCCCAGGACATTTTCTTCTCACCTGCGAGCAGAAAAAACACACGCCCTTTATTGCTGCCTATCAGCTCCAAAACCTTTCCATAACCCCAATCAGGCATTCGAGGGTGGAACACCCAATCGCCTTTGGCTAACTGGACTTCTGTTCCCTGCATAGGGTGTGTCTCCTTTCTCCGTGTTGAAGTGGCCCTTGTATTTTCAATGATCCTGAACATTGGGAGAGAGATGATCAAACTACCGAGGGCAGCGAAAGAAGTCGGTAAGACTTAAATGTCAGAGGGGTAAGGTTGCAGAGTCTGCCATTGATTCAACGATTGAATCATAACTTGAACCCAGCGAAACATCAAGGACCCAAAGCCGATATGGTGGAGTCGCCCCTCAGGGCGGGGAGCGGAAGGCTGCCCATCTCTCGCGCCAGACCCCGACCTTATTGCGAGCGATTGGTGGACTTCCTGGAGTGTGCACGTGTACCGACGACCGTCGACTCCTCACTGTATGGGTGGGAATCGGCAGAATCCGTTTGCTATTCCGCCATAATGCCTTATAATTGCTGACAAGTAGTTACCTGAGAGATGGCAGCAAGCGATTTTGGGACTGATTTCGTTTTATCTATGTCTGCCATTGAGCTCAATCGCTGAGGTCTTGTCTTCTGCATGCTTTCTTCTGCCGCACACGGCAGCTGGCGATTACGTCTCAGGCCAGTCGTTTCCGTTGTGCTGCGGCCACAAGCGTTATTGTGAAGCACTGCTCCCTGCAGCCCGAACGATCCAACCTTTAACCAAGTTTCTGTAGACTTAGTGCGATTTATTGCACGGGGTAAGGCGATTGCCCTTCTAGTGAAACGGCAACTGCCGGTTCAGAGATGATCAAGGATTTTACACTTAAATGACTTTTGAAGAACTGCAATTGGCTCCACTCATTCTCAAGGCGCTTGCTCAATGCGGGCACCACATCCCCACGGCGGTCCAGGCCCTCGCTATTCCCAAGGTTCTCGCCGGGCATGACCTCATCGCCTCGGCACAGACCGGCACCGGAAAGACCGCAGCCTTCGTCCTGCCCGCACTGCAACGTTTGTTCGGTCGTTCTCCCGATTCCAAGCCCGGTTTACGCGTTCTGGTGATGACTCCCACTCGGGAACTGGCCGACCAGATAACCCAGGTTGCACGCACATACGGGAAATACCTCGATGTGCACAGTGTCGCTATTGTCGGCGGCATGCCCTTTGGCGATCAGATTAGAGCCTTATCTCAGATGCCGGACATGATCGTTGGCACACCGGGCAGGCTGATCGACCACATCTGGCGCGGGCGAATTGACTTGTCTCAAGTTGAACTGCTGGTAGTAGACGAAGCCGACCGAATGCTCGATATGGGGTTTATCGGGGACGTGGAATTTATCTCCGAGGCCATGCCGGAGGGCTGCCAGACCCTGTTGTTTGCCGCGACAATGAGCAATGCGGCAGCCAAACTGGCCCAGAAATATATGAAAAACCCTGAACGGGTTGAGGTTGCACCGGGCAAAATCACTCACGATGAGATCGAGCAACGGCTGCACTTGGTGGACAGCATGCAGCACAAGAACCGTCTTCTGCACCAGCTCTGTCTGGACACGTCAGTGACGAGAGCAATCATCTTTTCCGCTACGAAACGCGGCGCCGACAGCCTGGCCCGAGCTCTCAACGCACAGGGGCACCCGGCCGCATCCCTTCACGCAGACATGACACAAGCTGCCCGCAATCGCACCATCATGGACATGAGAAAAGGTAAGATCAGACTCCTGGTGGCAACGGATGTCGCCGCGCGTGGCATTGATATCGATGGCATCAGCCATGTAATCAATTTCGACCTTCCACGCTCTGGGGAGGATTACGTCAACCGCATCGGAAGGACAGGGCGGGCCGGAGCGACAGGTATTGCGATTTCCTTTGCACCGCAAGGGGATATCTCTTACCTCGAACGCATCGAAGGTTACCTCGGGTACAAGCTCTCCGCCCAGGTCATACTCGGCCTGGAGCCGAGTCATGCCGTTCGGAAGCAAAAGGACGACAGAAAGGGTGATCAGCAGCCGATTGCAGCCGGAAGGAGAAGCCCCGGTAAGAGGAAGCAACCCGACAGCCTCCCATGCAGACACGAAGGGGCTGAGGATGTCGGCAAACGTGCACGAAGAGGCGCACCCCGCACGGCGCCTCAGGATAAGGCTGCCACCGTGGAACGCGGAAACGGCCGGTCCGAGCATGCCAGTGAAGGCCTCCGACGAAAAGTAGAAGAAAAGAATAGGCAGGTCCCGGGAGGAACGGGCAGGGTCACGAACCTTTTTGGCCTGCCCAAATATCACAACCATCATGGCTTGCCGAAAAAGGTTCAATCCACTACTCAACCCCAATCCTCCTAAGGAAGACGCAAACAGTGAAAGCCGGGCAAGACCATCAGGCGGGATTTGCATGGGACCGGGTGGTCAAGGTGGAGACAAGCCCCGTGACAGAGTTGAACCAAGCTGTGGATCTGTGTGATGGCGTCGCTTGAACGGGAAGTGCGAAGATCCTTAGGGAGAGCGATCTCCCATTATGACCTCATACAGGATGGCGATCGGATTGCAGTGGCTGTCTCCGGAGGCAAAGACAGTCTCCTCCTCCTGTGGCTCCTCAGGGACCGGTTGGAGCGCATTCCAATTCGCTACGAACTCATCGCCCTGCATGTTGACCCTGGCTTTGACGATGCATCCGCTGATCAGCTCGAAGCGTTTTTCCTTAAGGAAGGGTTCGCTTACCGCATGATGCGAACGGACCATGGCCTCCGCGCCCACAGTCCGGAAAACCGTGAAAACCCCTGTTTCCTTTGCTCCCGCCTCAGACGCACCACTCTCTTTCGCACGGCCCCCGCGCTTGATTGCCAAAAAATCGCATTGGGACACAATCAGGATGATCTGATTGAAACCTTTTTCATCAATATCTGTTACGGTGGTCAGACAGCGACCATGGTGCCGAAACAGCTTTTCTTCGGCGGGACTATCACCGTTATTCGCCCGCTGGCGCTGGTCCCCGCGGAGACGGCGGAGCGCCTCTGCCGGCGGCTTGGTTTACCCGTTATCGCCAACGCCTGTCCCTCCTCGGGCAAGAACAAGCGCCAGGAAATGCGCGATTTTCTGGCGTCGCTCTACAGGAAAAACGCCAAAGTCCGGGGCAACATCTATCATGCGATGAGCCGCGTCAATCTCGCCTATCTGCCTCCCCCCTGGATGGTCAGCGAGGTCTGCTTACGCTCGAACACGCCTTACATGCGTCACAGGACGGACGAGAACCTTATGAAGCCGGTGAATTCCAGCAGAACCCTGTATCTGATTGACGGCAGTTCTTACATCTACCGCGCGTTTTATGCTGTGAGGCGGTTGACGAACTCACGGGGAATCCCCACTCAGGCCATCTATGGGTTCGCGCAGATGCTCACGAAAGTCATGCGCGACAAGAAACCCGATTATCTTTGCGTGGTTTTCGATCCTCCGGGTCCGACACACCGGCATGCCATGTACGACGCCTATAAAGCCACTCGTCAAAAGATGCCTGAAGACCTGGTCACGCAGGTCCCCTACATCAAGGAACTGGTCAGGGCGCACGGCGTGGCCCAACTCGAACAGGCCGGCTACGAGGCCGATGACCTTATTGCCACCCTCACGCGGTGGGCAGTGGAGCACGCTCTCGAGGTCGTTATTGTTTCAGGAGACAAGGATCTTCTGCAACTCGTCAGCGATCCCGAGGTCCGCCAGTGGGACCCCCAGAAAGACTGCATCTTCAACGAGGAGGGCGTGGCCGAACGGTTTGGGGTGGCACCCCGGCAGATGGTGGATTATCTGGCACTGGTGGGCGACAGTTCAGACAATATTCCGGGCGTAAAAGGGGTGGGTGAGAAGACCGCCAAACAGCTGCTCCAACGCTGGCCGTCGCTGGATGCGATTTTGCAGCACGTCGAAGAGGTGACCCCCGCCTCGCTCAAAGCAAGGCTGCTGGCGGACCAGGCTTCCGCTCATCTGTCAAGGCAGTTGGTAATCTTGAAAACGGATGTTCCCCTTTCCCCACAAATGACGGACTTTGAACCGGGACCGCCCCTCCAACCGGATCTGCTCAAGCTATACCGGGAACTTGATTTCAAGGGTTTCCTGGCGGCACTCCAGCGTGAAGGGGACGCCTCCGAAGAAGCAGATCCTTCCGGGCAACCTGTTTCTTCACTGGAGTTGAAGACCATTCAAGACCAAGATGCCCTTGCAGCCATGGTGAAGCTTCTCGAAGGCCGGAAGGAGTTTGTGCTGCGTCTCGAAACCACGGCTTCGGACCCGATGCGGGCGGAGTTGACAGGCATGGCCGTATGCTTTGAGGACCACGCCGCTTTCTATGTCGATCTTTCCCATACCGATGACAGCCGCCAGGACGGTCTCAGCGGCCGTCAGGTGCTTGCAGTCTTGACGCCTTATCTTTGCCGCCCGGAGATGGGCAAGGTCGGTCATGATCTCAAGAACGACTGGATCGTCCTCAAACAGCACGGCATTCAACTTGTCGGCGTCGCTTTCGACACCATGGTAGCCAGCTATCTGTTGAACCCCGGGCAACAGGCCCACGATCTCGCCCGCCTGGCCGGGGAACACCTCGAGGAAACTCTTGGCGGCTTGCGGGAGCGCACAGCCCGCGACCAGACGCTCACTCCATCGGGGTCACCGGGTATCAGACCAACCGCCGCCGCTGCCGCTGAAAGCGCGGACGTGATCTGGCGGCTTGCTCCGCGGTTGCGGGAAAAGTTGCGGGAAGCCAACCAGGAGCAGCTTTTTGCATCGCTGGAACGCCCTCTCATCCCCATACTTGCGGCCATGGAAGACCGAGGAATCCTGGTGGACGCGGCCAAGCTGGAGGCACTGGCAGGGGAACTCGAGCAGGTCATGGGGCAGAAGGCGGCCACCATCTTCGACCTGGCCAAAGAGGAATTCAACATCCAGTCGCCCAAACAACTGGCTTCGATTCTCTTCGATAAGTTGGGTTTGCCGGTAGTGAAGAAGACGAAGAGCGGTCCTTCCACCGATTCGAGCGTGCTGGAAGAGCTGGTGGTGGCTCATCCCATTGTGGAACAGGTCTTGGGCTACCGGACTCTGGCAAAGCTGAAAGGCACCTATGCCGAGGTCTTGCCCCGCCTGATCCACCCCCGAACGGGGCGCCTTCACACCTCCTTCAATCAGGCCGTGACAGCCACCGGGCGACTCAGCAGCTCCGACCCCAACCTCCAGAACATCCCCATCCGTTCCCAGGAAGGACGCAAGATTCGCGAAGCCTTCATCCCGTCGCCGGGATGCCTGCTGCTCTCCGCTGATTATTCCCAGATCGAACTGCGTATTCTCGCTCATTTGAGCAGGGACGAGCACTTGCTCGAAGCCTTTCACAGCGACGGGGATGTGCACCGGCAGACCGCCGCCGAGCTCTACAACCTGCCACAGCACGAAGTGACTCCCGAAATGCGCAGGCAGGCCAAGACCATCAATTTCGGCATCATCTATGGCATGGGGGCTTTCGGGCTGGCCCGGCGCCTCGGCATCACCCGGCAGCTGGCGCGGGGAGTGATCGAGCGATATTTCGAACGTTACCGCGGGGTGAAGGACTACATCGACTCGGTGGTCGAGGCCGCTCGCACGCTTGGCTATACCGAGACAATTCTTGGCCGGCGGCGCCCGGTTCCAGAATTAATCAGCCGCAACCACAACATCCGCCAGCAGGGGGAGCGCCTGGCCATCAACAGCCCCATCCAGGGTTCGGCAGCCGATCTCATCAAGAAGGCCATGATCGATGTAGCGCAGGCCCTAGAGGAAACTGGGCTGGCTGCCGCAATGCTCCTGCAGGTACATGACGAACTGGTTTTTGAAGTGCCCGCGGGGGAGCTTGCGGCCACCAAAGAACTCGTTTTGCAGCGGATGGAGCGGGCAGCGGAACTCGCAGTGCCGCTCAAAGTGGAGCTGGGGTGGGGCGAGAACTGGGCGCAGGCTCATGCCTGAGCAGGCGTGCTAAAAAAGCCGCCCCGAGAGGGGGCGGCTTTTTTAAAACGATCACCTAGAACCGCTTATGAACTCAGTCTTTAGGCCTTGCCCTTATCGAGCTCTGCCTTCAGTCTTTCGACTTCCTTCTTATATTTATCGGCCTCTTCGCGGAGTTGGGCTTCCGAGTTGACGGAGGATTCCGTCTCTTCGACTTTTCTGGTGAATGGGAGCTTGTCTTTCACCTCGTCATACCCCAGGTAAGCTGCCATGGCACCCCCTGCCAGCAGCATCAGGGGAATGGCGCCAGCAAGGAGATGCAGGAACGGACCCATAAAAACGAACATGCCAATAATACCCAGGAACGCTGCCCCAATGCCACCCAAGAACACCTTCATGATGCTTCCTCCTTCATCTCATCTGCGAATAGAAATAACTTACCCCTCAATTGAATGTGCCATCTTTGATCCAACCCAAACCACGAACAACCCTTTTAACCATGGGGAAAAAGCCCATACTGTGTAGCACGCCCCATAGGAGAATGCAAGGGGAAATTAATAGCGGAAATGGGTTGAGAACCAAGCGTGATCCTGCCATACTATGAATGAAAAAGGAAAGCACAAAGTTCATCCTGGCTCCTCTCTTCTTTACGTCTGCGGGATTTTGGTATCTGCACCGGTCCGGGGAACCAGGGAGATGAAATTTGCCGCTACGTTACTGCATTCAAGGAACGATTCGATGTTCGATCTTCACAATCACTGTCTGCCCGGATTGGACGATGGCGCGTGCGACTGGGAAGAGAGTCTGGCGATGGCTCGCATGGCGGTTAAGGATGGCATCGAGGGGGTGGTGTGTACGCCCCACTGGGTTCGCGGTGCCTACGAAAACAACCGGAAGATAACGCTGAGGGCAGTGGAGGCGTTTCGGGAAAAGTTGGAGGCGCAGCAGATTCCCCTCAAGGTTTATCCCGGATCGGAAATTCGGCTGGAAGTCGACCTGCACCGGGAAATCGAATCCCGCGAAATCCTGACTATCAATGACACCATGAACGTCGTCCTCGTTGAGCTACCGACGGACTTCCTGCCGCGCAACCTTGAAGATATCTTCTGGAACCTGCAGGTGAGGGGACTCAGACCCGTCATCAGCCATCCCGAACGTAACATGGCATTCCTGAAAGACCCGATGCGCCTCTTCAAGTTGACGGAAATGGGAATCCTCACTCAGGTGACGGGATCAAGCCTTTTGGGGAGCTTTGGGGAAAGGGTGCGGCGCTTCACCATTTTGCTCCTCGAACACCGCATGGCCCATATCATTGCCACGGACGCCCATGGGCTCGATGCGCGCTCCCCCCGGCTCGCCGATGCCTGCAAGGAGGCCGCCAGGATAGTGGGGCATGACATGGCGTCTCAAATGGTAGGGGAGATACCCTGGCAGCTCATTCAGGGAGAACCGCTGTCAACCCTCGATCCGGTGCCACTCAATACTCGTGCTTCCAAACCTTCTTTGTTGAAAAAGACATTTTCCTTCTTTGGATTGACCCCGAAGCTGCGCCATTGAAAAGTAGCCGGCGACCGACATTCGATACCCCCAAGCTCGAAATTATGGCTCCTTCGCGCGGAGATCGCCGAAGACGGCCACACGCTGAATGACGCATGCAAGGAGATGGAACATGACGGGAGAGCGCGAGCAAAATCCGCCCGGGTCGATCCTGACCCTTTCGCAGGACCTCTTGGAGGAGGTCGTCAAAGCCGGGGAAAACCTGGGAATGTCACCCTCCGAGGTTGCCCGGGCCGCCCTGCATCAATTCCTGCACCACGAGCGGCAACACAATGCCGTATATCTATCGGCCCCGGTAGATGCCTTAATGAAGGGTTGTTACCAGGAGAACACCACGATCCGGGAGTTGAAGCAACATGGCAACTTCGGCCTGGGCACTTTCAACGATCTGGACGGGGAAATGATGATGCTTGACGGCACCGTCTACCAGCTGAAGGAAGACGGATTCGCTCATGAGGTGAGCGATTCAGCTGAGACGCCGTTTTCCTGCGTGACCTTCTTCAGCCCGACCACGGTGGAGGAAATCGAGAAAGACCTGGAGTACGTCGCCTTCAAGAACCTCCTCGATCAGCTCATGCCCTCCGAGAATGTGTTTTCCGCCCTCCGTATTGACGGCGTATTCAGCACCATCCGGGTCTGGTCTGTGCCCAAACAGGAGGCGTGGCGCCCCATTTCCGAGGTAAAACCCAAGGTTTTTGAATATGAGAATGTGCGGGGCACATTGGCAGGCTTTTTTACTCCCCGGTTTATCAAATCCCTCCTCCACCCCGGCTATCACCTGCACTTCCTGACCGAGGACCGTCTGCACGGAGGGCACCTTGACCAATGCCGACTGCAGCGGCTGACCATTGGCATCCAAACCATCCCGCGACTGGAGCTCAATCTACCGATCACCCTCGACTATTTGACAGCAAAACTAGTCTAACTTCCCTTCCTGAGTTTTCGTCAGTGATCAAGGGTGGGTTAGGCGCACCTTTTTGCGCCGCAACCCACCGCAAGCTCGATTTGGGTTACGCTTCGCTCAACCCAACCTTGTATGTCTTGGTCACTTTACTCCGTGGAGCAATACTTACGCCTGAGGAGTCCACGCTTGTCGCCATGGGTGGCGCCCCAGCGGGTCATGGGGGTTCGAAAGAGAGCGTCAAGGCGCGAGCAGCGTCCGGAGCACATCCACCTTCCCGATGATCCCCACCAGCTTGCCACCCTCGACCACAGGCAGAGTGTGGAAGTTCTTCTTTACCATCAGGGTGGCGATATCCTCGAGGCTCGTTTCCGGGCTCACCGTGACCGGCTTAGCGCTCATGGCCTCGGAAACCCGGCTGGCGGCAATCTTCTGCATTTCCTTTTCGAGCGCTTTTGACGAACGTTCGGGGATCAGACCGTCCAGCAGGTTGAACACCGACGGGATGGGCAATCTCTTTTGTTGCGCCACCAGATCGCTTTGACAGATAATCCCCACCAACCGACCGGCCTCATCCAGCACCGGCAGGCCGTTGATCCGCTTTTCAAGCAGAATTTTGGCGGCCTCCGCAACAGGGGTCTCGGGGGCGACGGTAATTAGCTCCGTTGCCATAATATCCTTTGCCTTGAGCATGACCAGACTCCTTCACTCCCAGGCCCGTCAACGAGCCCGGTGGACTAAAAACTCCTGGGAACAAACCGTACGCCCAACCACCCCATAATGGGGAAGGAAACCGTCCAAAGTGATTCCTGACTTCCCCTCTTTCCTTTCGGGTGGAGAAACCCGCTCATCCATGGGCATTGGAGCCAGAGAAGCGGTTCCTTGCCTCCACTTTCAGCAAGTGCAGCAGATCATCCCAGGAGGAAATGCGCGGCGCCGGGCATTGCGGGCCTGGCAGCTGTTCCATGGCGATCTCTGCGGCCAAGGGGATGCGCCGGTCCCGGACGTAGGTGGTCCAAACCGGTTTCAGGCCGGCACTGCAAGCCCCGTCAATATCGGGGGCGGGATCATCACCGACGTACAAAAGCTCCGCCGGGGTCACCCCGAGCTTTTCGGCAAGCAGTTGGAAGACCAGGGCACAGGGTTTACGATAGCCCACTGCCCCAGATATCAGCACCACATCAAAAAATGAAGCCAGGCCCAGCCCATCAATAATGGCTTGGGCCGCCGGAGCGTGGGTGAAGTTGGAAAGCAGTCCCAGCGGATAGCGCTCTTTGAGTGCGCCGAGCATCTCTTCGGTTCCCGGGATAAGATGACAGTATTCGATGAAAGCCGCAAAGTAGACCTCTATGGCTCGTGCGATTCTCAGATCGTATGGCTCAACGGCCCAGCCCAAGTGCCCGAGGGCGGTACTGATCCAAAACCGGTTGTGCGTCTCCCTGCCGTCACGGCGGGTTGCGCTGATGTGCTCAAGGGCCGCCTGGCGGTGCACCTCGCGAAAGGCTTCCGGCTCAAGCGCAAAACCCTCCTTCTGGAGACTCCCGGCCAGGATGTTTACGGCATGATCGAGAGCATGCGGTTCCACCGTGATCAATGTATTGAAGAGATCAAAGCCAATGGCCTTAATAGCATTCATAGCGTCGTTCCTCGTTATGACAGGGGGACTTTATCGCACAAAGCCCGGGAAAACACCATGCCGATGTCGAGAAAGGGGGGATGGGCTTACCGGCAAGGAACCGCGGTCGAGAATCCGTAAGGCTCCGAGGACGCTTCAGGAGAGTGAGTTCCAAAGCCCGAGCGGAGAACAGGCCGGAGGTAAAGACCCCTTGATTCCCGTGATCTCCTCGATTCTAGCTTTGGCCTCTTGATCCATTCAGACGCTATCAAAGAGGGGCCGTCTGGTCCCGCAAATCGGCATAAACAATGAGTGATTCTTGCCTTAACGAGTATAATTAAGATAATCGACATGATGAGCCGAAAATCCTTGAGACTTCCAGCTCAGTTTTGCTATGTTAGAATTTGCTATCAGCGGTAAACGGAAGAGAGGGAAAGGGTATGAGCTGCTGCAGAGGGTTATCAATACGCAAACTACTGGCTGGTGGCTGCCTTTTGGGAACGCTGCTGGCGTCTTCTCCGCTATTGTGTCAGGACGTTACGAACGCCCCGACGGGGCACGTGCCATCTGCGGGAACGAGCCTTGCGCCGCTGCCTGACCCTATCCCACCCCGGCCTGTCGAGGGACAACCAGCCAAGCCATCGGACCCTTTTGTGGCCCGTGAGAAAGTTAAGCAAGCCCTGCTCAAGGATGACTTTTCCTATAACCAGAACAAACTGGTCGACCCGTTTGTCAGCTTCATTGCCCCGTTGGAAGCAACAACTCCCAGGCTTCCTGTGAGCGAAGAAGATTTCGAGCCCCCTCCTGAACCGCAGCGACCACTCACGCCGCTTCAGAAAATGAACCTGGGGGAAATCGAAAAGGGCCTGAAAGCGATTGTCTGGGGGGAATTCGGCCGGAGGGCCATGGTTGAGGATTCCGCCGGAAAGGGCTATATCGTGAGCATCGGCACGCCGGTGGGGGAGAAAGAAGGTGTCATCACCGATATCTTTAACGACAGCATTGTGATTCAACAACAGATCTGGGATAGCAAGACAAAACGGATGATACCTCAGAATTTCCTGGTGAAGATAAAGAAGCAACCGACCAAATGACGCTATTTCCCTCGCAGAAGGGACAGCGCAAGCATCAATGCCCCGGCCGTAATGGCGCTGTCGGCCACATTGAAGGCCGGCCAGTGGTAAGCGCCGACATAGCAGTCCAGAAAATCGACCACCTCTCCGAAACGCAGGCGATCGATCAGGTTTCCTAAGGCGCCACCTGTGATCAGCGTATAGGCGGTCCGGGTCCAGCGGTCGTCCGGCCGCACTTTTCCGTATGCGAACAGGATGATCAGCACGATGAAAATGGTCAGCGCTGGGAACAGGATCTGACGCCACGCGGAATTCGCCCCCGCAAAAATACTGAATGCCCCTCCGGTATTTCTCACGTGCACCACATTGAAAAGACCCGGGATGACTTCGATCGCGGAAAAGAGGGGCAAATAATGAAGAACCAGAAGTTTGGTCACTTGATCCAGGACAATGATGCCCCCACCAAGGAGAAGCAGATAAGTCATGGTCGCACCTTTGATGTCAAGAATAAAAACCGATGAGCCAAGCCCGACTCGGTTTCGAAAACCGGGTCGGGCTTACACGGGTCCGGGAATGGTCGTTACCCTGTTACGACGTCATAGCAGCGATCACAGATGGTAGGGTGATCGGGGAGCCGGCCAACTTGTTCCGAACGCACCCAGCAGCGTTCACACTTGTTTCCTGGCGCCGGATCAATTTGAACCTGGAGGCCCGGCACCTCGAGCCCAGCAGCGGAATTCACGAGACTCGATGCGGGTGCGAAGACCACCTGCGAGACGATAAAGACCGATCGAAGCAGCTCTTCCTGGCCGGCGAAGGTTTCCCTCAATTCCTCCGGGAGGGCAAGCTTCACCACTGCATCCAGGGGATGCCCAACCACTTTCGCCTGGCGAGCCCCCTCCAGGGCCTTGGAGACATCGCTGCGAATCCCAAGAATGGTTTGCCAGCGTTGATTCAGATCATCATCCTGAAGACTGGGATCAATTTCCGGAAAGCTTTCCAGATGGATCGTCTCTCCGGCTCCCTGCGGGAGATGCCACCAAGCTTCTTCGGCAGTAAAGGAGAGAACGGGAGCCATCAGTTTCAGGACTGCGGTCAGAATCTGGTAGAGGGCGGTCTGGGCGGAACGACGGGACTTGCTCCCCGTGGCCGAGACGTAAAGGCGATCTTTAAGGATATCGAGATAGAAGGAGCTCAAGTCCACCACGCAATAATTGTGCAGACCGTGATACACCCGGTGGAACTCGAAGCGGTCATATGCCTGGCGAACTTTCTTGATCAGATCCTGGAGCTGTATGAGGGCAAACCGATCCAACTCGTCCATCTCGCGGTAGGGCAAGGCATCAGCCACCGGATCGAAGTCCCCGAGATTTCCGAGAAGAAACCGACAGGTGTTGCGAATGCGTCGATAGGCTTCACTCAAACGCTTCAGAATGTCGGGAGAAATGCGAATATCGTCCCGATAGTCCTCCGCCGACACCCACAGACGCAGCACCTCTGCTCCATACTGTTTGATGATTTCTTCGGGGGCGATGACATTCCCGAGGGATTTTGACATCTTGTAGCCCTGGCCGTCAACGACAAACCCGTGGGTGAGCACGCTCTTGTAGGGCGCCATATCACGGGTACCCACGGCAGCCAGCAGGGACGAATGAAACCAGCCCCGATGCTGATCGCTTCCTTCCAGATAAAGGTCGGCCGGCGCTCTGAGGGTTTCACGCTGTTCCAGGACGGCCGCATAAGACACACCGGAATCGAACCAGACATCGAGGATGTCCATCTCTTTGCGGAAGTCATCGCTGAGGCACTCGGGGCAGACCGTGCCAGGTGGCAGCAGTGCTTTGACATCACGGTCAAACCAGCAGTCAGCCCCTTCTTTTTCAAAAAGAGCGGCCACGTGCTGGAACACTTCCGGGGTAGCGAGGAGTCTCCCACACTTTGAGCAGGTAAAGACCGTGATGGGGACTCCCCATGACCGTTGCCGGGAAATGCACCAGTCCGGGCGGCTGAGAATCATGTTGTAGATCCGCTCTTTACCCCAATTGGGAATCCATTCCACGCGCTCGATCCAGGCGAGAGCCTTCTTGCGAAGCTCGTTTTGGTCCATGGCAATAAACCACTGCTCGGTAGCGCGAAAGATCACCGGCTTCTTGCACCTCCAACAGTGCGGGTAACTGTGGGCAATGTCAGCCTCGAAGATGAGGCGCCCAACTTCCCTCAGCTTTGCGGTCACCGCCTTGTTGGCATCGAACACAAATTGACCTGCAAAAAAGGGCACATCCCTGGTGAAGCAGCCATTGTCATCAATGGGGGAATACACGTCCAGACCATACTCGAGCGCCATTTCGTAGTCTTCTCGGCCGTGTCCTGGTGCAGTATGAACGCAACCGGTGCCGGCCTCGAGCGTCACATGGCTCCCCAAAATGATGACACTTTCGCGTTCCAGGAAGGGGTGCCGGCAGGTGAGGCCACGCAGGTCGGCAGCGCGAAAGCTCCGCAAAACTCCATAGTTCTGAACGCCAAAGAGGCGCATGCAGGTTTCCAGTAAGCCCTTGAGCCAGAATCCAGATCTCATCGGCTACGGAAACGGCCACATAGTCGAAATCGGGGTGCAGGGTGATGGCCAGATTCGCAGGAATAGTCCAGGGAGTCGTGGTCCAGATGAGCACATAGACGGGTTTTTCCGAAAATTCCGGAAAGCGCGCACGGCTCTTTTCGTCCAAAGGAAATTTGACATAGATGGAGGGCGAAACATGGTTGTGATATTCAACTTCCGCCTCTGCCAGGGCTGTACGGCAACTGGCACACCAGTAGATCGGTTTTTTACTCCTGATCACACTGCCGCGCTCGAAAAAGCGCCCCAACTCCCGAGCAATGGTCGCTTCGTAGGCATACGCCATGGTCAGGTAGGGGTTGTCCCATTCACCCAGTACCCCAAGGCGTTTGAATTCCTTGCGCTGAATGTCAATGAACCGTTCCGCATAAGCCCGGCAATGCCGCCGGATTTCCACCTGGGTCAGAGTCGCTTTCCGCGTTCCCAGCTCGCGATCAACCTGGTGTTCGATGGGCAGACCGTGGCAGTCCCAACCGGGCACATAGACCGCGTTGAAACCGCTCATCTGACGGCTTTTCACAATCATATCTTTAAGAATCTTGTTAAGGGCCGTACCCAGGTGAATATTCCCGTTTGCATAGGGAGGACCATCATGGAGGATATATAGAGGACGGTCCTTACCTTGTTCCCTCAGCATTTGGTAGAGTCCCATCCCCTCCCACCTGGCCAGAATCTCAGGTTCCCGCCTGGATAGATTGGCCTTCATGGGAAAATCAGTTTGAGGAAGGTTTAAACTCTCCTTATAGTCCATCTTCACATCTCCCTATGGATAAGATTGTAGAGCTTTCAGCACTTCTTTCCCTGCAGGGCCAACGGGAATCCTCGCATGAACGGTTGCCGTACCCACCGGCCCCAACAAAGGAGTGTAATTCTACCAGCACACCACGGCCATGTGTCAAGCGCTTAGCGCTTTGCTTTTGGCTACTTGGCTCAGAGCTCTCGTTATTGGTACCCAAGAGTGCTTCTCTTTCACCCTTGAGGGCAGCTGGTGAATAGAGGAAATATTGCTTTGGCATGCAAGAAACACGAAAAAAAATGAGCCCCCTTCCCACTGGGTTGCATAGGGAGGGGGCTCGCTTGTTGCTGTTACTTAGAGGCGTTTAGTACATCCCGCCGCCAGGAGGCATGCCGCCGGGCATGCCCGATTCTTTTTCCTTGGGTATCTCGGAAACCATGCATTCGGTGGTAAGCATCAGAGCCGATACACTCGCCGCATTCTGGAGCGCAGTTCGGGCCACTTTGGTCGGATCAATGACACCGACTTCGTAGAGGTCGACATAGGCGCCCGTCTCCGCATTGAAGCCGAATGCTCCTTCGCCGCCTTTAAGCTTCTGCACCACAACCGAACCTTCCTCACCGGAGTTGAAAGCAATCTGGCGTGCAGGTTCTTCAAGGGCGCGCTTGACAATGTTCAAGCCCAGCTTTTCATCGCCTTCCAGGCTAAGTTTTTCCAAAGCGGGGAGACATCGCAGATAAGCCACCCCACCACCCGGGATGATGCCTTCTTCAACGGCGGCTCGAGTAGCGTTGAGAGCATCTTCCACACGGGCCTTCTTCTCTTTCATTTCGGTTTCAGTGGCGGCGCCGACACTGATCACCGCTACTCCACCGATCAACTTGGCGAGGCGCTCCTGGAGCTTTTCGCGATCATAGTCGCTGGTGGTTTCTTCGATTTGCGTCCGGATCTGACGGACCCGGCCTTCCAGGGCCTTGCGATCCCCAGCGCCATCGACGATGGTGGAATTGTCTTTGTCAATACGTATCGTCTTGGCTCGACCCAGATCGCTCAGGGTGACGGTTTCGAGCTTGATGCCCTTCTCTTCACTGATCACCTGACCGCCCGTCAGAACGGCAATGTCATCCAGCATAGCCTTGCGGCGATCACCAAAACCAGGGGCCTTGACGGCGCAGACTTGCAGCGTGCCACGCAGCTTGTTGACCACCAAGGTGGCAAGAGCTTCCCCTTCCACATCTTCAGAAATGATGAGGAGCGGCTTGCCCATTTTGGCGATTTGTTCGAGCACCGGAAGGAGGTCCTTCATGTTACTGATTTTCTTCTCATTGATAAGAATCAGGGGCTCGTTCAGAATGACTTCCATCTTTTCGGGATCGGTGACGAAATAGGGAGAGATATAGCCGCGGTCAAACTGCATTCCCTCGACTACCTCCAGGGTCGTCTCCATGCCCTTGGCTTCCTCGACCGTAATGACCCCTTCCTTGCCCACTTTGTTCATCGCTTCCGCGATAATGTTGCCGATGGTCGCATCATTATTGGCAGAGATAGTGCCCACCTGAGCGATTTCCTTCTGGTCTTTGGTGGGTTTGCTGATCTTTTTCAGTTCCTCGACCACGACTTGAACGGTTTTCTCGATACCCCGTTTGAGCGCCATGGGGTTGGCTCCAGCCGCTACCAGTTTGGAGCCCTCGAAATAGATCGACTGAGCCAGAATCGTGGCCGTAGTAGTCCCGTCACCAGCCACATCGCTGGTCTTGCTGGCAACCTCCTTGACCATCTGTGCGCCCATGTTCTCGAACTTGTCGTCGAGCTCGATTTCCTTGGCCACGGTCACGCCATCCTTGGTAACCGTAGGACCGCCAAAGGATTTCTCGATCACCACGTTGCGCCCTTTGGGCCCTAACGTTACTTTTACCGCATCAGCCAAGGTGTTCACGCCCTTCAGCAATGCTTCCCGGGCTTTTACGTCATAAATCAATTGCTTTGCCGCCATGTGGCATTCCTCCCTTTGATTCTCAACTTCCCATCACGCTGTGGGAATTTCGCTATTGCTCGATAATGGCGAGGATATCATCTTCCCGCATAATGAGGAGCTCTTCTCCCTCGACCTTGATGTCCGTGCCTGCATACTTGCTGAACAGCACCCGGTCTCCCGCTTTCACGTCAAGAGGCCTTCGGCTCCCATCTTCCATGAGCTTGCCGCTGCCAACCGAAATCACCTCGCCCTGGACCGGCTTCTCTTTGGCCGTATCAGGAATGATAATGCCTCCGGCCGTCTTTTCTTCTTCTTCAACACGCCTTACCACCACACGATCATTGAGTGGTTTAAGCTTCATCGCTTCGACTCCTTTCCCGTTTCAAAATGGATATTAATCGGAAAACCAAGCTAATGATGTCCCGGAGATTGGGCTAAAC
Organism: uncultured delta proteobacterium; assembly: GCA_963783775.1. Taxonomy (GTDB): domain Bacteria; phylum Desulfobacterota; class Syntrophobacteria; order Syntrophobacterales; family Syntrophobacteraceae; genus JADGQM01. Next base: position 304,877 of record CAWAOR010000008.1, read on the forward strand.
TATTAGCACTCGCCTTCGATGAGTGCTTTTAATCACTGCTCAGTTTCTTGGCAAGAGGAAAAGCAGGGTTGAAGGGGAAAAAAAGTGATACCGTCGCCCCCGATTGGCCATCACTTTTTATCTCGATGCGCCCGCCGAGGTTTTCCATCAATTGATAGACAATGCTCAGTCCCAGCCCCGTCCCGGTATTCTTGCTGGTGAAAAAAGGCTCGAAGATACGAGCTCGGCATTCCTCGGAAATCCCGCACCCGGTGTCAGAAACCTCGACCAGCGTTTCACATTCCGCCGTGGTCTCCTCTTTGCGACTCGGCTACGCGAACGCTCAGCACCCCGCCCTCCGGCATTGCCTCCAGGGCATTGGCCATGATTTGCCAGAGTACCTGGCGTAGATGCTGAGGGTCCACAAGGAAAGCAGGAGCGACTTCAAAGATTTTCTCAACCCGGTGAACGTCAAGGAGCGCTGATTTTGCCCTCAAATGGTCAAGGACCTCTTCGACCGCCCCCGGCACCGATACCTCTTGCACCTTTGTGGACTTCTGGGACCCTCTGGCCATCCACAGGAAGTCGCTAATCAGATCGTCAATACGCCGTACTTCCCGGGAGATGATATTCATTAGGCGGGAATAGAACGGTTCCTGAGCCAACTCGTGCTGAAGCATCTGGGCGGCGCCGCTGATGGCCGCGAGGGGGTTTCTGATCTCATGCGCAATTTCGGCCGCCATTTCTGCGGCATGGGCCATCCGTTCCGTCCGCTGCAGGTGCTCTTCCATCGCTCTCAGATGGGTCAAATCCTGAAAGATAAAAACCCACCCCCACGCATCTGCCCGATCTTCGTTCAACAGGGAAACGCTGTATCCCAGACTCAACTTCTCCCCCGTCGGTCGCTGATAGATAAATTCCCTCCGGGCCAAGGTTTCGGGATCATTTTTGGGGGACGGAGAACTGATCTGAGGCCATTCGAGAATATTCAATGCCGGAAGGATCTTGCCAATGGCCTGCCCATTGATATGGTCCGCGGGGAGCGCCAGAATTTTCTGCGCCGCGTCATTGGCAAAGAGCACCTTGCCCTCGGAGCTGATCATCACCAAACCGCTGCTCAGGCTCTGGATGATGTTCCGATGCAGGATTTCAAGCTGAAGGAAATCCTGCTTTTGCTCTCGCACCTGTTGCGTCGACCTCAACCATGCCTCGGCCAGGTATCCGGCGAGATAACCCGTCAGATAGAAACCGGCGATATTCATCAGAAGGCTGTGAAAGAAAGCGCCGCTGTCGCGAACTTGGACTGTCAAGCCCATGATCTGGAGCGGTGAAATCCATCCAAAATACTGCAGATCGAGCAGCAACCCGTAAGAGAGTGCAGAGGCGGAGGCGGCCACAACGCTGCCTCGGCGAAACAACAGGACTGCCCCACTGACAATTGCAGGCATATAGAGGAAGGAAAAGATGCTTTCAACTCCCCCTGAGAGGTAGATCAGAAAAGTCACCGCCACGACGTCGAAAAGCACCTGGAGGTAGGCAAAACGTCTGAGATGCGTAATCCGTTTTAGGCTCAACGCGGCGATGATGGTGAAAATGAAGAGGATGACGGAAAAGTAGTAAAGGGGCATGAGGTGCCCCGACGGGAGATCTTCGGCGCGCGGGCTCCGGACAATGAGGGTGAGGGTCAAGAAGAAAATCGCCAGGAGCAGTCTGAACAACAATACTCCCTGGAGCTTACGTTTTAGAGAAGCCTCACTGGAAATTACCTCGAACTGGTTGTCCGGAGCTTTCACTTCCTTCTCGTGCAGGTCCACAGTGTCCATCAGTACTCCGTCGCTGCTCTGGTTGTTGCCCAAAGACAAAGCAATGGATTTCACCACGAAGCGTGGGGAATGACTTCTTCGTGTGCCTTGGTGGATAACGCCTTAGACGGTTTCAGGATCCTCTCGACACCACATCGGCCAGTTGGAAGATCGGCATGTACATCGCTACGAGTATGCCGCCGATGGTGACTCCCAGAAAGACTATCAGAAGGGGTTCGAGGAGTGAGGTCAGTGCTTCCACCGTGGTATCCACCTCATCATCGTAGAAGTCGGCGATCTTCTCGAGCATACTGTCAAGCGCTCCCGTGGCTTCACCGACGGCGATCATCTTGGTTACCATGGGGGGAAACACCTTGGTCTCCTGCAAGGGATCAGCCACCGAGCGGCCTTCGGCGATGGCGGTCCGGGCTTCCCGGATCGCATTTTCAAGCACCGCATTCCCGGCGGTGTTGGCAACAATGTTCATGGCATCCAGAATGGGCACGCCACTGCTCAGCAAGGTGCCCAGGGTCCGGCTGAAACGGGCGATGGCCACTTTGCGGATCAGGAGTCCAAATACGGGTGCCCGCAGCAGGAGGCGATCCGTAGCAAGTCTGCCTCTGGGCTGCTTGCGAATCTTGCGAAGGAAGAATACCAGCAGAATTACCCCAAGAATCATCCAGAAAAAGAACCGCTTGGTAAAGTCACTGAGATTGATGACAAACAAGGTCAGAGCCGGGAGTTTCACTCCTGCGTCCTTGAAAAGGCCGGTAAACACTGGAATGACATAGATGAGGATGACCGCAATGACACTTACTGCGATGGTCACCACAATCGCCGGGTAGGTCAGGGCTCCCTTGACCTTTTTTTTCAATTTCGCAATTTTTTCGATGTAGGTCGCCAGGCGGTTCAGGATAACGTCAAGGATGCCTCCTGCTTCCCCCGCGGCAATCATATGCAGGAAAAGATAATCAAACACCCTCGGATGTTTCTTGATCGCATCCGAGAAGGTGGCGCCGCCCTCTACGTCCCTTTTGACATCCTTGAGGACCCCGCTGAAGGTCTTGTTGTCCTGCTGGTCCCGCAGGATTTCAAGGCTCTGCACCAGCGGCAATCCCGCGTTGATCAGGGTGGCGAACTGCCGCACAAACACCACCAGCTCTTTTTCTGTGACTCTCGTTTTAAGAAAAGGGAGATACTCGAGCAAATCCTTGGGCTTGGCTTTGAAGCTGGATATGGTGATGCCCTTACGGATAACGAATTGACGCGCGAGAGAGGGATTATCCGCTTCAATCTCACCGCTTTGCCTCTTTCCTTGGCGATCCGTTCCCTTCCAAACATAGACAGGCATGCCTGCTCCTCACTATCGCTGCTAAACGTGAACGCTCTCTTTCATGCAAAAGACGATTCACTACCAGACCAACAAAAGCCAAAGAGACCCGGGTGGATCAGTGCCACCCAAGGAAAGCAAGATCTCTGCCAAGGGTTGGGTTTCTGGCGGTTAAATCTGTGGGGATCTCCTAATCTTTGGCAGAACAACGCAGGACTTCACTGATCGAAGTAATTCCTTCTCTTAACTTATTGATGCCGCTCAGACGAAGAGTGAGCATACCGAGGTTGACGGCTTCCCGTTTGATTTCCGAAGCTGAAGCCCCGATTAAAACCATTTCCCGCAGTTTTTCGTGCATGGCCATGACCTCATACAGCGCAATGCGTCCGCGATATCCGGTCCCACTGCAGTCGGCACAGCCCTTTCCCCGGTAGCAGACAAAGGAAGCCACCTCCTCTTCACTGACACCCAGTTCAATCAGCGCCTCGGGGGGGACCTCCTCCACCTCGCGACATTCAGCGCAGATGCGCCGGACAAGCCTCTGCGCGACCACCAGGTTGACTGCCGAGGAAACCAGAAAGGATTCCACACCCATATTGAGCAGCCTGACAATGGTGCTCGCGGCATCATTGGTGTGTACGGTGCTGAGCACCAAATGGCCGGTCAGGGCAGCCTTAATTGCCACTTCGGCCGTTTCAAAATCCCTGATTTCCCCCACCATGAGAATGTCAGGGTCCTGTCGCAGGAAAGATCTCAGAGCCGCCGCAAAGTTCAGTCCAATGGCATCATGAATTTGGATCTGGTTGATGCCGGAAAGGCTGTACTCGACAGGGTCTTCGGCCGTCAGAATGTTGTGGCTGACCCGGTTCAATTCGGAGAGAGCGCTGTACAGCGTCGTGGTTTTGCCGCTCCCGGTAGGCCCTGTCACCAGGATCATGCCATAGGGCTGGCTGATCGCTTCACGAAACCATTTGAACTGGCTCTCCTCAAAGCCGAGTTTGGTCATGTCGAGCTGCAGCCCGGTTTTATCCAGAAGCCTGAGCACAATCTTTTCGCCAAAGAGCGTCGGCATCACGGAAACGCGGAATTCCATCTCCCGCCCCCGAGCCTTGAGCTTAATGCGTCCGTCTTGGGGCAGGCGCCGTTCGGCAATGTCCAACCGACTCATGATCTTAAGCCGGGAGACCACCGCGTTTCTCAGCTGCAAAGGGGGGCGCATCATCTCATAGAGGATTCCATCCAGACGCACTCGCACCCGCAGCGACTTTTCGTAGGGTTCAATGTGGATGTCACTGGCCTGCTTACGAATGGCGTCCATGAGGATGTGGTTGACCAGTTTCACTACCGGGGCTTGCTCGGCCGCATCCTCCAAGAACGATATATCCATCTCCTGAGAAGACTCGACCAAATCCAGATCCACGTCATCTCGCAGACGATCGAGCACTTCATCGATATTCTCATCTCCGGTCTGATATCGGCCAAGGACTCTTTTGATGATCGTTTCGGAAGCGACATGGACCTGGATGTTCTTCCTCGTCAAGAAACGGATGTCATCGATGACAAAAAGGTTGCCGGGATCCGCCATGGCAACATTGAGGGTGTGACCCATAAGACCAAAAGGGACCGCCTGGTATTTTTGTGCGATTTCGGGCGGAATGAGGCCGATGATCTCTTGGGAGATTGTCAGTCGCGAAGGGTTTACAGCAGGCACATGGAACTGTCGAGCAAGGAATTCCACCAGCACTTCCTCGCTGATGAACCCCATCTTGATCAACACCGCGCCTACTCGTTCCCCCCCGTGCCGCTGCTCTTCAAGCGCACGGTTGAGTTGCTCCGATTCGATCAACCCCTCCTGGAGCAATAATTCCCCTAATTTCTTGGCCACCAGTAACACCCTCTCAGTTAAAAACCGAAACCCGAAACTTGAAATCTGACGCTCAGATCCAGCAATCGGCCTTATTTTTCCAGGTGATGCCTCTTTCCAGCAGGGCCCTGCCCGAACTCCGTCAAATAACCTCGGCAAAGCATCAGAAAGGCCTTGACAGCCGGGAAATCCTGGTTAATATGCGCTGCACTCTCTTCCAGGAGAGTTAATAACAATACCAGAATTGGAGGTGGTTGTCATGAATTGTGCAACATTGAAGGCGGGTACTGAATGCGCCTTCATGACGAAAGCTGGGTGTGGGTTTAACGGCGGCTCCTGCAAGCCGGTCGTGAACCAGTGTGAAGGATGTCAAAAGATCTTGGACCTGCCCTCGGGAAAGTTTTGCAGCACTTTTCCGAATCCTTCCATCAAATGGAAAATCACTCAATGCAACTTTGCCACGCATTCGAAGGCGGATTCACAGAGCCAACAGCAAGCCAAAGTCAATCCTCTCAAAGCCTCGAAGAGAAGTAGCAAGGGGAAATAGGCGGCGCCTGGTTCGTGAGAGCAGGCTCCCCTGACGTCATCGTTGCGCAGTGGAGTCGTGCTCTCACCAAGAGAATCATCCTGCTTCCGTTCCCCCGTCGCTTAGGCTCCCGAGATTCCAGGAAAGCCTCCCTTTTCATTTGACTTCTTTCTTTTCGGTCGTTATGGGATAACTGCTTCGCGGCCGTCGGCTTTGCCGGGTGACCCGGCTAACGACCCGTGACCGGTCGGCCAACGAATCACGGTGGTCGTTCCCGAGATCGCTGGTACTCCCAGGACATCCTAAGAGAGGATTGTAGAACCGTGGCACAAACTTTCATTCTCACTGGCAATCAGACGGCAGCACTGGCCGCGAAACTCTGCCGTGTGCAGGTGGTCGCCGCCTACCCCATTACCCCCCAGTCAAGGATCCCGGAAGTACTGTCGGAATATGTGGAACGTGGCGAATTGCAGGCGGAATTCGTCAGAGTCGAGAGCGAACACTCAGCGATGGGGGTGTGCATTTCCGCCTCCCTCGTAGGTGCAAGAGTCTTTACGGCCACCGCATCCAACGGTCTGGCCTACATGCATGAACAGCTCCACTGGGCGGCGGGCGCTAGGGTGCCCATCGTAATGCCGGTGACCAATCGTGGTCTGGGGGCACCATGGACCATATTGAACGACATGCAGGACACGATCTCACAACGGGACACGGGATGGATGCAGTTCTACTGCATGACCAACCAGGAGATTATAGATCAGATCATCCTGGCCTATAAGGTGGCCGAAGAATTGATGGTTCCGATTATGGTGTGTTTTGACGGCTTCCGGCTCTCTCACACCATGATGCCTGTGACCATTCCGTCGCAGGAGGAAGTGGATGCCTTCCTGCCTCCGTATCGTCTACCTTATAGACTGAATCCGGAGGAACCGGTAAACATCAACCCGGTGGTGATGACCGACTCCCTGCCCGGTCCCGACGGGGTCCTTTGCCCAAGCTACATGGGATTTCGACGGCGTCTGCAGGAGACCTTCGAGGCCGCTCCCGAAACGATTGCGGCGGCCGGGAAAAATTTCCAGGAAGTGTTCGGCCGCTCTTACGAGGACCCCCTCTATCGATACCGTGCTGACGATGCCAGATTCCTGTTTGTTGCCATGGGGTCACTAGCCAGTGAGGCAAGCGAGGCAGCAGATAATCTCCGAGACCAGGGCATTCCCGTCGGCGTCATCGGCTCCCGCTTATTCCGACCCTTCCCGAGTCAGGTTCTGGCTCAGGCGGTGGCCCGAGCCGAAGGGCTTATCGTCCTCGAAAAAGCCATCAGTTACGGTTACGAAGGTGCGTTGGCCACCGAACTGAAGGGTGCTCTCTTTAGCCACAACGGCCAGCGCCCTTTGGTGTATGACTACATCCTGGGTCTGGGGGGGAAGGACGTCAGCCCATCGGATCTTGTGGAAGCAGCCGAAGACACGAGGCTGGGCGTCGAACAGGGAAAACGTCAGGAGTATCCTCGCTGGATTGGCTCCGGAGTGTAACTCAAACCACACAGAGGAAAGTACCAAGCATTATGACAACAGCGATTCTGGACCTCCCCGAACAAGAGTACATCCAGCCTGGAACGCGGACCTGTGCGGGCTGCGGCTTGCCGATCGCCTATCGCTACATGCTCAAGGCTTTGGGCCCGAAGACCATCATGACTCACCCGGCATGCTGTCTGACGATTCTCCACGGCATCTATCCTAAGACCCCCGTCGCCATCAATGCCGTAAATAACACCTTTGCCAGCACCGCAGCCTCGGCTTCGGGGCTGGTTGCGGGACTCAAAGCCACCGCCCAGGATGACTATACCGTCCTCGCCATGGCAGGCGATGGGGGTACTTTCGATATGGGCATCCAGGCCCTCAGTGGCGCCGCCGAGCGTGAGACCAACTTCATATATGTGTGCTATGATAATGAAGCATATATGAATACCGGGGTTCAGCGCTCGAGTGCCACTCCAGCAGGCGCCACCACCACCACCACAGCGGTCATACCCAAGGAACAGCCCAAAAAAGATTTCCTGCAGATCATGGAAGCCCACCATCCGGCCTATCTCGCTTCGGCATGCTCCTCCTATCCCGGCGACGTTTTCCACAAGTTTCTCAAAGCCAAGAACATCACCGGCACGCGGTTCATTCACCTTAGCGTTCCCTGCCCCGCCGGGTGGGTCTTCCCCACGAAAGACACCGTCAAGGTCGGACGGCTGGCGGTAGAGTGCGGTGTGGTCATGCTCTATGAAGTGGAAAAGGGGATCTTGAGGCTGACGGGGAAAACCTTGAATATGGCGAACAGCGGGCGCAGACGCCCTGTTGAGGAATACCTCCAACTGCAGGGACGTTTCAAAAAAATGAGTGCTGATCAGATTGCCGGCTTTCAGCGTCAGGTCGATCGAACGGTGGGATGAGCTGATGAAGCGGGCGGAACTGTAATCCTCCACCTTTTTCCGATACCCTTTGAACTCAGGACCTTTTCACCGCGGAGGCCGCCACGACTGCAGATACGACGAAAGACTCAATCTCTGCGCTCGCCGCGGCCTCCGCGGTGACTTGAGAAAGATGTTGCCGAAGCTATGGTGGGTACAAAAGTAAAAAGCCAAGAGCCAACCGCGGATTTCACTCCCACCAGCGTATGAGCACACTCCCCCAGGTAAAGCCGGCGCCAAAAGCCGACATCACCAGGTAGTCGCCTTTTTTCACGCGCTCTTCCTCGACCACCACGTCATACAGGCAGAGCGGTATGGTGGCGGCCGTGGTATTGGCATAACGTTCGATATTTATGACCACTTTGCTATGGTCAATCCCCATGCGGTTGGCGCTGGCCTCGATGATCCGCAGGTTAGCCTGATGGGGCAAGAACAATGCCACATCCTCCCCGGTAAGCCCATTTTTCTCCAGAATTTGCGCCGAAACATTGGCCATTTCTTTCACCGCAAATTTGAAAACCTGCTGACCTTCCTGATAAACGTAGTGTTCTTTGTTCTTAACGGTTTCCACGCTCGACGGGCGGCAGCTGCCCCCGGCCTTCATGTGCAAATGTTTCCCGCCAGCCCCGTCTATGCGATGGATGAAATCCAAGATCCCGTACTCAGCTTCAGGGCAGGGTTCCAGAAGGACTGCACCGGCAGCATCGCCAAACAATACACAGGTATTGCGGTCCTCATAGTCGATGATGCTGCTCATGACGTCACTGCCAATTACCAGAACCTTTGCATGACGGCCGGATTCGATCATCTGAACACCCGCTGTCAAGGCATAGATAAACCCTGAACAACCAGCGGAAAGGTCGAACCCCCAGGCACGGGTGGCGCCGATACCCTGTTGCACAAGACAGGCTGTGGCGGGAAAAAGCATATCCGGGGTCACGGTACCCAGAACGATTGCATCCACTTCCTCGGGAGCCGTTCCGCCCCGCTCCAGGCAGTCCAGAGCAGCGCGAATGGCCATGAAGGAATTCCCGAGACCGGGTTCCAGGATACGCCGTTCGCGGATGCCGGTGCGGGAAAATATCCATTCATCAGTGGTGTCAACCATTGTTTCCAGGTCTTGATTGGTGAGCCGCCGCTCGGGCAGGTAGCGCCCGACCGAACGGATGAAGGCATGTCTCGTTGGCATTTTCAATTACCACACTCCTACATTATCCCTTTGTAGTATCCGCCATCAATTTGGATGGCGGCGCCCGTAATATAGCCGGACCGCTCTGAGGCCAGAAAGGTTACCAGGGAGGCGAAATCCTCGGGGGTTCCCAGACGCCCCATGGGGATCGTCGCGGTCCAGCCCTTGACGACCGCTTCCGGTGTAGTGCCTCTCTTCTGAGCGACATCAACAGCCAGTTTGCGCACCCTTTCGGTCATGGTGTACCCGGGGCAGACACTGTTTACCGTCACATTGAAAGGAGCCAATTCATTGGACAGCGTTTTAGCAAATCCGATCACTCCGGAGCGCACGGTGTTGGAGAGAATGAGTCCATCGATGGGCTGTTTCACCGATATGGAAGTCATATTGATGATTCGGCCCCAGCGCTTTTCTTTCATTGTGGGAACCGCTTCTCGGGTCATAATTATGGTACTCATCAGGTTCAGTCTGACGCCGAGATACCACTGGTCATCATCAACTTCGAGAAAGGTCCGGTCAGGAGGCCCGCCCGCATTGTTGACCAGGATGTCAACCGTGCCGAAATGCTCAATGCCCTTGCGCACGAAACCTCTGGCGTCTTCGGCCCTGCTCAGGTCAGCCGGGATGCCGATAACCTCACCACCAGCCACCTGACGGATCTCTTCCACCGCCCTTGGCAGCTCCGGATCGTCGAGTGCACAAATAGCGATCCTCGCCCCTTCGCGGCTCATCTCCAGAGCCACAGCTTTTCCCAAGCCCTGGCTCGCCCCTGCAACCAATGCCACTTTCCCTCTTAACCCTAATTCCATCATTTCCTCCCTATGCTTCCCAGTCGGTTGTGGAGAGGCCCCATTCAAGCCCGCTCTGCAGCTGCTGGTTAGATGTTATCGCCCTTTACTCCGGAACCCGATCGTTCGGACCGTGTTCTTCATAAAGCAGGCGCATGGCCTCAGTGTAGGTTTTGTTCTCGTTGTAGATGTAAAATGGCGGCATAATCCGCAGTTCTTCCCCCGCACCCTTCCTGCATTCCAGACACACCAGACGCGCCCCCGAAGCAGCTGTGGAGTATATCACCGTGAGTTGCTTCGGACTCAACCCATATTCCTGTGTCGTCGCCAGCAGGTGGCCCAGTCGCGTTGCCGGATAGATAATGGACAAACGGCCCCCATGGCCAAGAAGATGGCTGGCCACCCTGCACACATCCACCGCCGAGGCCTTGAGTTCGTGCCGGGCGACGGCGCGCTGCCCATCGAGGTTGAGACGGCCACTGTGAAGGCGCCGGTAAGGCGGATTACTGACAACAAGATCGAAACTTCGAGCTCGGAGCCTCATGGGACTCTCGCGAAAATCACCCTCATGGATCGCGATTCTTCCGCTGAAACCATTAATCAAGACGTTCTGCCGTGCCAGCTCGACGAGTTCAGGTTGGATTTCCAGACCGTCAATCTGCCTTCCCTGGCCGCGATAGGCAAAAATCAGCGGGATCACCCCGCAACCAGTTCCCAGATCCACAATCCGGTCAGTGGCACGCACTTTCGTCAGGCCGGCAAGCAGCACCGCATCAATCGCGAAACGGTACCCCTTTGTCGGTTGATGGATGACCAGCTTTCCCTTGAACAGCGCATCGCCCGCCTGTACCAACGATCCATCCTCAAAAGAAGCGCTGTCAGGGGGTAGCAAGGGGGTAGATAACGAGACCGCTCCCAACCTTCGGATAGAAGTAGGTGGCCTTATGGGGCATAATGAGGCCGGCGCTGGCGACTTCTTGCACCTGTTCGATGCGGGTCGGGTTGACATAAAAACCGGCCTCATAGATGCCTGACTGAACTGCGGCGACAGCTTCTACGAGGTCATGTTTGAAATGAATATTGCGCTCGTTGGCAAGAAATGTGTCTGACATTTCGAGCAGATGCCGGAGCAGCAGGTAGTCCAGAATGACTACATCGAGACGGTGGAGCAGGCTGTTGATCCCGCGAGCAGCCAGGTAGGAGGAGACGACCTCATGCCTGGCCTTCAGCAGATACAGCGCATCGGCCTGTCCCCAATACAAACCAATGAGAGTGTCCTTGCTCAGCCGACCCTTCTCCAGTCCCTCACGCCACCTGCTTTGACCTTCAGTGGTTGGTGCATAGCCGGCAATCTCAAAATAGGCGGCAGCATCCCGCAGAAAGCCCCGAGGTTCCCAGGGCCCCATATGTCGGAGGAGGCGATGGGTCGGAAGAATGGTCAGCCCGCCCTGATCAAGATTGGACAAGTACATCATGATGTATTCATAGGGAGCTTGGGGGGATGAATTGCCAAGGCGCTGGCGCTGGATGGCCCGATAATTCAGAGCGGTTTCATAGCGGTGATGCCCATCGGCAATGAAGATGGGCTTGTCCTGCATAAGAGTCTTCACGCGCTCGAGGATTTCCGGATTTACCACCCGCCATATGCGGTGCTCCATGCCCTCACGATCCTGAAAGGCGATCACCGGCTCCCGTTCCCTGCCAATTCTCAAGGTATGGTCCACGACCATGGCCGGATCGGAATAGAGCGCAAAAACCGGACTCAAGTTCGCCTCACAAGCCTCCATCAGACCAAGGCGCTCCTCTTTTACGGCCTGAAAGGTTCTCTCGTGAGGACGGACAAACCCCGAACTGAAATCCTCCAGATGCAAGGCGCAAATAAACCCGTAACGCGTCTGCAGGACCTCGGGTGAAACCGCAAACGTTAACTCGTAATAATAGAGAGCCGGCTCTTTTTCGTGAATCAAGACCTGGTTCCGCTGCCACTCCCGAAAGTCTCTGGCCGCACGCGTATGCGCATTGTGAGTCAGAGTGTCCTGCGGGGTGGTTCTCCCGAGTTCGAGATGCACCATATTGTAGGGACTGATCCGGTGAAACAGTTCCTGATCCTGCGGAGAGATGACATCATACGGAGGAGTCACAACGTCAGCAAGAGCGGCGAGTTTGTCGGGATTGTAGCGCAGCCCACGAAATGGCGAAATTTCTGCCATGATTGATTCCACCTTCAAGTTGAATGACCGTGCAGTCTCGGCTCGATATGATGAGCCGAGAAGGATCTTTCCTGCCGGAAAAAACAGGGAAGCGGTCTGATACCATAGTCCACCACTTTTTACAAGTCCGATAACCGACCTGAAGAGCGACTGAGGGCCGGCGCTGGAAACTTCCAACCTCAGTTCACAGCACTCTGAAGGATGGTGGACAATCATCATAGGCCGTCCTGTTAAGGATGAACGATGAAAAATCCGCGCGGAGTTGCAGAGTTCTTTCGAAGCTCAGAATCATGCTCGCCAGATCGACCCATTTTGCAGCTTCTTCCAAGACGGCCTGGTCGCTGCTGGCGATGAGACACCGGTCGTAGGGGAATTCCCTTTCCGGTACCGGTACCGCCCGCGCCGCTCCACGCAGTCCAAGGGCGTGCATGCGCTTTTGGCAGGAGTTCGCCAGGTGGCCGCTCTGACTGATGGGTGCATCAAAGAGGAACAGGATTTGGGCGGGCCGGAATGCTCCCAAGAACCCAAAGATGAGGTCCAATGCCATCTCACTGGCTTCAGTCAGGCGAAAATTGGCTGACTGTCCCGCCAGGTCACGTATCGGCCCATCATTGGCCCTGAGCACGGGCCGCCCCAGAAGCTCACTCTCTACCGTTATTTGGACATTGTGTCCATCCACCACCAGCCATTCCTCCCCCCACGTGACGCCCCGACGCCTCTTGGCAAGGCGGCGCAGGGCATCGCCCTGGCTGAAGACACCACGATGCAACAAGTGTCGCTGGAACTCTCTCAGCTGGTAGCGATTGCCAACCCATTCGAGGGCAGATTTCCTGGGGTATCCACGGTTTTGCAGGAAGAAAAAATCGCGAGCGGCCTGGTGCAGGCACCCGTGGCGGGGCTGGGGGGATGGGGAAGGTTCTTGGTTTGTCATGAGAGGATAGGGATGCGTTCGTCTTGAAGGAGAAGCAAGGTGCTAATGATCGGAACCGTTAGGATCACGTTCCCGTTCCTGAAAATGACGCAGCATCTCCTGGCGCAGTTCTTTGCGAAACACCTTTCCCACTATGCTCTTGGGCAGGGATTGGCGAAATTCCACCGCCCGCGGCACCTTGTAGGCCGCCAGCCGGGCCTTGGAAAACTGAATGATCTCCTCCTCCGTAACGCTCTCGCCGGCCTTGAGGACAACATAGGCTTTCACCGTCTCGCCGCGATAGAGGTCCGGTACCCCAATAGCCACAGCATCGAGAATCTTCGGGTGTTCGTAGAGCACCTCGTCAACCTCTCGGGGATAAACGTTGTAGCCGGACGAAATGATTATGTCCTTCTTGCGATCGACAATGAACACATAACCGTCTTCGTCCATCCTGGCGATGTCGCCGGTGTACAACCAACCCTCACGAAGCGTATCCGTCGTCTCCTGCGGCAGTTTCCAATACCCCTGCATCACCTGTGGACCCAGAACCAGCAATTCACCGACCTCCCCGGTAGGCTTTTCCTCGACTCCCAGATCGAGGTCCACAATTCTGCAATCCGTATCGGGAAGAGCAACGCCAATGGAGCCAACCTTCCGCGCACCAATGGGATTGGCGTGCGTCACCGGACTGGCTTCCGAAAGCCCGTAGCCTTCAATGATGATACATCCCGTGAGCTCCTCAAAGCGCCGGAGCACCTCCAGTGGCATGGGAGCTGACCCGGTGATACAGAGCCGGATGGAAGAGAGGTCGTATGAGCTCACCTTGGGATCAGCAACGATGGCCACAAAAATACTCGGCACTCCGGGGAACAGCGTCGGCCTGGTTTTCTTGAGGAGTTTCAGGAATTCTTGAATCTCAAACCGGGGAACGATAATCGCTGTGCAACCCGTGTAGAGGGTCAGGTTCATGGCCACAGTCATCCCAAAGACATGGAAGAAGGGCAGAATCGCCAGGAACCTTTCTTCCCCCCGGCGCAGATCCGGCACCCAGGCTTCGAGTTGCACCACATTGGCCAGCAGATTGCGGTGAGAAAGCATCACTCCCTTGGGTGTTCCCGTCGTACCCCCGGTGTACTGCAGGACGGCCAGATCATCGAGAGCGCTGAAAAAAGGCGCAGGATGAGGGGATGCCATTCGCATCAGGCGTGAGAAACTCAGCACCCGGTCACTGTAAGGAACTGCGGTAAAGAGCTTCTTCTGCCTTGCCTTGAGCGGATAGAGGAATTTCAGGATGCGGGGAAGGTAGTCTCTGATACTGGTGACAATGACTTTTTGGATATTGAGGTGAGGAAGGATTTTCTCGACTTTGGGATAGAGATGGTCGAGGACAATGGCAAAGGTCGCCTCCGCATCACCCCACTGAAACTCCATTTCCCTCTCGACATACAAGGGGTTGGTCATCACCACCACTCCTCCCAGCCAGAGGGTGGCATAGTAGGCGATAATAGCCTGAGGGCAGTTGGGCAGCATGATGGCCACCCTGTCTCCAGGCTTCACTCCGAGCTGACTGAGGGCGCTGGCAAAGCGGAGGATCTGGTTCCATAGGTCAGCGTAGGTAAGCTTGGCGCCAAAGAATTCGGTTGCGATGGTGTTGGGAAGACTCAGCGCATTCTTCTGCAGCGCGAGCGGCAGACATACGTCCGGATACTCTATGGAGCGCGGAATCCGAGGATCATAGTGCTTATACCAGATCCGATCCATACCCTTCCTCTACGAGCAAGAAGCCTTGTATTTTCGCACCGCTTCGGTAAAGACCGGGATAAACTGAAAGAGATCGTCGACAATCCCGTAATCGGCCTTGCCAAATATCGGAGCGTCGCCATCCTTGTTCACGGCCACGATGAACTTGGAGGAGCCCATGCCAGCCAGATGCTGAATCGCGCCAGAGATCCCTACGGCGATATAAAGGTTAGGGTTAACCACCTTCCCGGTCTGTCCCACCTGGTCAGAATGCGGTCGCCATCCCGAATCAACTGCGGCCCGTGAGGCCCCGACCGCGGCTCCAAGAAGCGCCGCCAATTCTTCCAGCATGGCATAGTTGGCGGCATCCTTCATGCCCCGACCGCCGGAGATGATGATATTCGCCTCGGTCAATTCGACTTTACCCGAAGCGTCGAGATCGACCCGCTTGACCCGCGAGCGTGCTGCCGGAACGGGCACCTGTATTACTTCAACCTGAGGGCCTTGGAAGGTATTCGGGGCGAGGCAGGCCATGACGTTGGGACGGCAGGAGATAAAAGGGATAGTATCCTCCGTCCATTCGCTCCAGGCGAAACACTTGCCAGCAAAAATCGGCCACTTGGCCTTGACACGTCCATTTTCGCAGCGGATTTCCACACAGTCCTGGGCCAGGCCAACCCCTAGCCGGGCCGCCAGCCGGGCCGCCAGATCCCTGCCGTTCACCGAGGCCGGCAAAATGACGACACCCGGATCGCACTGTTCGAGCATCGCGGCAGAAACCGTAACGTAAGTCTCGGTCAGATAATGCTCCAGCGCGGGGTCATCGGTTACGTACACCGTTTCTACCCCATAGGCACCCAGTTCAGAAACCTTTTCGGCCACCCCCGAACCTATGACAATGGCGCAAAGGTGAGCTCCCATGGCATCGGCAACTCTTTTCCCTTCACTGGCAACTTCAAAGGAAACGTGGCGAAACTTCCCGTCCCGGAATTCGGTGACTACGCACACACACTTGGCCATGGCATCCTCCTGAACCTAGATCACCTTCGCTTCTTCATGCAACGCGGCAAGCAACGCTCTCGCCTTGGCTTCCATATCCAGGTCGCCATCGATGATCCGTCCGGGGGACCTTTGCGGGGGCGGTTCCAACGCCGTGATGAGGATCTTGGCGGAACTCCGGCCAAATTCCGCGAGATTGAGACCGAGGTCGCTCAACGTTTTAGTGGCCAGAGGCTTCTTCTTGGCCTTCATGATCCCCGGCAAAGAGGCGTAGCGGGGATTCCAGATGGAATGCGAACCGCCAAAGGTCACCAGGGCCGGCAGGGTCGCCTCGAGGGTTACCATGCCTCCCTCAATCGGGCGCTCGATGATCACACTAGTCCCGTCTGACTGGAGAGACACGGCCAGAGCCAGGTGAGGCCAAGCCAGGAATTCAGCCATCATGGCGCCCCGTTGGGCCTGGTCGTAGTCAACAGCCCTGGCGCCACAGCAAATGATATCGGGGTTGAGGTCCTGCACCACCGTGGCCATCGCTCGAACCGCCCCCAGGAGGTCCCCGTCGGCGAGGAGAGGGTCATCGATCATGATGGCTTCATCCGCCCCCATGGCCAGCGCAGTGCGAATGGCTTCCACAACCCGCTGCGGCCCATAGCTCACCAGCGTGACTTTACCACCCTGCTGTTCGCGCAAGCGCAGGGCCGCCTCCAAAGCGAATTCGTCGTAAGGATTGATGATCCATTTGAGGTCATCGGTTACGATCGATTTGCCATTGCTGGCGATGCGTATTACCGACTCAGTGTCCGGGGTTTGCTTGAGCATCACCACAATATTCACGGCTGTCCTCCCTTTTCCTGACATTCCCTACAAGCAGCGTTCAGGCTTAAGCACCGCGGAGCCTTGCAGACGAAAGTAAACCCTTTTCACCATTGAAAACGGTCCTTAGCATATCCCGCTTCACCGATTCAAGCAGAAACGCCGGGGACTTCGAAAAAGAATGAGCCTGTGGCCGGGAAGACGCTTGAAGAAACCAAAGGACTCCGGCTCAAGACTTGAGGGGATTGTCCCTCTTGAGGCAATGGGCACAGTACCCTTGAAACAGCACCTGCTGACTCAAGATCTTGAACCCGTTTCTTTCCTGCGGGGAGAGCCTGATTTCCGGTAAGGGTTCATCCACATCCTGGAGGGACTTGCATTTGAGACACACCATATGGATATGAGGAGACACGATGGCATCGTAGCGCGTCACATCGGTCAACGGGCTGACCTTTTGAATCAGGCCGACCTCAAGGAAACGCTCCAGGGTCTTGTAAATCGTACCCAGAGAAATCATGGGAAAACGTTTTCTCACTTGCTGATACACCACTTCAGCGCTGGGATGCTCCTTGTGGTAGTAAAGCGTCTGATAAACCGCAAGCCGCTGGTAAGTAACCTGTAAACCATGGGCTCTGAGCGCAGCAATGAAATCTTTGTCCTCACTTCCCTCCATATAACGATCTCCTCCTGCGGTAACGACCCCCCCAACCCCCACGACACAGAGGGCCATAGCGAACTCAGACTACATCGCTAATATACTACATGACTTGATAGCAATTAAGCAAGTTTCTTTCCTTCAGTAACTGTTGTTTCCAGGCCCCTCTTTGCAGTCTCATGAGGTGAACGTTTTTGCTTCTTTTTCATATAGATCAACAGGATTGAAAGTGCTGCCGGAGTCATCCCGGGAATTCTGGACGCTTGTCCCAGGGAAAGCGGTTTGACATGCTGGAGTTTCTGTCTGATTTCATTAGAAAGCCCCGGGATTTCGGCGAACTCAAGCTCCCCCGGAATCATCACCTGCTCGAGCCTCTTGAACTTCACAACCTCCGCCTCCTGCCGGCGCAGATAACCTTCGTATTTGCACTCAACTTCCACCTGCTGCGCAACGGACTTGGACAGGGGCGGGAACGGGGCTGAAAGCTCTGCGATATCAGGATAGGAGAGTTCGGGGCGTTTGAGGAGCCGGTCCAGGGGTGCCGGTTCGTCAAGGAGGGCCGAGCCCCTGGCTTCGAGAAAGCCATTGACCGCCTTCGACGGTTGCATGAAAGTTCTGCGCAGACGCGCCAACTCCGCGAGCGTCGCCTCTTTTCGTTCGAGAAGCTCCTGATATACGGCGTCGGGCTGCAGGCCCAAGGCATGGCCCTTTGCCAGCAAACGCAGATCGGCATTATCTTCCCGCAGCAGCAACCGATACTCGGCTCGCGAAGTGAAGATCCGGTAGGGCTCATTGGTCCCTCTGGTGACAAGATCGTCCACCAACACCGCCATATAGGCTTCCGACCGATCCAAGAGGAAAGGCGGTTGCCTGCCCACTTTGAGAGCGGCGTTGATCCCTGCCCAGAGCCCTTGGGCAGCAGCTTCTTCGTACCCTGAGGTGCCATTGATCTGGCCAGCCAGATAAAGCCCCTGAACCAGCTTGGTTTCGAGGGTGGGGCAGAGCTGCGTGGGCTGGACGAAGTCGTATTCAATGGCATAGGCAGGTCTCATGACCTCCGCAGCCTCCAGCCCCGGGATCGAGTGAATGAGTTGCAACTGGATTTCATAAGGGAGCGAATTGCCTGTACCGCTGGCGTAGACTTCCTCGGTATCGAGCCCTTCAGGTTCCAGAATGATCTGGTGGAAGTCCCGTTGCGGAAACTTCATGACCTTGTCTTCCAGTGATGGGCAATACCTGGCGGAAACACCGGTAATGCTGCCGTTGTAGAGAGGAGAGAGATGAATATGGCGGCGGATCAGCTCGTGCGTCCGTTCGTGGGTCCTGCCAATGAAACAGGAGACCTGAGGCAGCATGGGGCCATCCGAGTAAAGTGAAAAAGGCCTTGGTTCAGGATCGCCCTCCTGTTCCCGGAACCGGCTGAAGTCGATGCTGCGGCGGCGGATTCTGGCCGGAGTCCCAGTCTTCATGCGGCCCAGTGTAAACCCCAGCGCGTATAGTTGATCCGCCAGCCGATTGGAAGGAAACTCACCGGCCCTTCCCGCCGGGATGCGCGCCGTCCCGATGTGGATGAGACCATGCAAAAAGGTTCCCGTCGCCAGGATCACGGCCGAGGCTTCGAAGCAGGCGCCAAGTTGATCGACAACGCCTGCCACCCGCCCGTTTTCAATCACCAGAGACTCTGCCAGAGACTGCTTCAGCTCGAGATGATCCTGGCTTTCCAGGCAATACTTCATGAGGTTGCGATACCGCACCTTATCGTTCTGGGTCCGCGTACCCCTTACGGCTGGCCCCTTTTTGGTGTTCAGCCAACGGAACTGGATGGCCGTTTGATCGGTCACACGGCCCATCTGCCCACCTAAGGCATCAATTTCTTTGACAAGATGGCCTTTCCCGATCCCGCCTATGGAAGGAGAACAGGGCATGTGGGCCACCGTATCCAGATAGATGGCAAGGAGCAGCGTCCGACAGCCCATTCGAGCCGCCGCCAAAGCCGCTTCGCACCCTGCATGGCCGGCCCCCACCACAATCACGTCATAGGGTCGGCTCATCTTTCTTGATCCCAAACGTTCATTGTTAACCTCGCATCTTGTGCTATGGTATCCTTTACCAAAGCCGAATGGCGACATTCCCTCGCGGTTCCGGCATAAGGCCCAAAGGGTTCGGCTCTCTTAATAGCCCATAGGCTCCAGAGATGGAAGAAATCAGACTCTATCGCGACTATAATTCCTACTTGCGCGAAGTTTTCGGCTGTCGCGTGCAGAAAATCACTGTTGATGCCGGTTTGACGTGCCCGAACCGAGACGGTTCAGTCGCCTCCGGCGGTTGCATCTACTGCAATGAACACGGGTCCGGCACCGGGGCGGCCGAACGGGGTTTGAGCATCACGAAACAGCTGGAACAGGGAAAAGTTGGCCTCGCCAAGCGCTATCGGGCCAGGAAGTTCATCGCCTATTTTCAGTCTTACAGCAATACTTATGGAGCACCTGCGGTGCTGAGGAGACTGTACGAGGAGGCTCTTGGCGTGGCGGATGTGGTGGGGCTGAGTATCGGCACGCGCCCGGATTGCATCCCGGACGAGGTCCTCGATCATCTGCAAGAGCTCTCAAATACGCACCTGATCTGGTTGGAGTACGGGCTGCAGTCTGCCCATGACGCTACGCTAGCCCGGATCAACCGAGGCCATACGCTCAGTGCCTTTGTCGACGCCGTCCAACGCACTCGCTTGCGTCATCTTCCCATTTGCGTCCACGTTATCCTGGGGCTTCCCGGCGAGAGCCGGGAGGACATGATAGCGACAGCCCGTTTTCTCTCCTCTCAGGACGTCCAGGGGGTGAAGATTCATTTGCTGTACGTCATCCGGGGGACGATCCTGGAACGTTGGCATCAAAAGGGACTCATTCGATGCCTTGACGCCGAGGAATATGCCTCGGCGGTGGCGGAATTTTTGAGCCATCTGCCCCCCCATCTGATCATTCAGCGTCTTACGGGAGACCCACACCCGGGGGAACTGGTTGCCCCGGCGTGGGCCTTGGCGAAACAACAGAACCTGAAGGCCATCCATGACTATATGAAAACCCACGACCTTTTCCAGGGCAAGAACTTCGGCGCCGCCGAACCACCGTGATCATTATGGATCGCTGACCAACTTACTTGAGCTTGATTGACACAGCTTCAGGAGTCAGTTAAATATATTGCCTTGCTAAGAATTCGGCTTGAATCTTTGCCAAAGCGTCTTTGCCGTGGTGTTCCTAGAGGTAAACGTCAATCTGTTTGGACGGAGAATGGGATGGGTGTGGATTTTGTGCATTTGAAAGGTCGATGGCATCGCTTGAGAATATCTCAGCGTGGTTTTACTCTTATAGAGCTGCTGATTGTCATGATCATCCTCGGGCTGCTGGCCGCCCTGGTAGCCCCCAAGATGTTTCAGAAGGTCGGCACATCCAAACAGAAGGCGGCGAAAGCCCAAATTTCCATGCTTGGCACAGCCCTCGATGCCTTTCGCCTGGATGTCGGGGCCTACCCCAGCACCGAACTGGGTCTGGATGCGTTGCGCAAGAATCCCGGCCAAGGGGCCTGGGACGGACCTTACTTATCCAAGGATGTGCCAAAGGATCCCTGGGGTCGCCCTTATGTTTACCGCTCTCCAGGAGACCATGGCGACTACGACCTCTATTCCCTCGGCGCTGACGGTCAGGAAGGGGGAGAAGGGGAAAACGCGGATGTCCTCGGTTGGGACTGAGTGATCTTCGCCTCGCTGCTCGCCGATCGGATCCTTTCAGGTTCGTTTTGGCTTGACCTTTTGACCCAGAAGTGATCATAGGAAAAGTTCCGTGTTGCGGTTATGGTTTTTCCAGGCGAGAGTGGCGGAACTGGTAGACGCACTGGACTTAGGATCCAGCCCTGGTGACAGGATGGGGGTTCAACTCCCCCCTCTCGCACCACCTGACCCCTGGTTCTTGTTAACTGTTACATATTGACAGAAAGGTTTATGAACGTGGAGATGAACGTTTCCGTTGTCGATCTGAGCGCAAATCAGAAGAAGCTTCAGGTGCAGATCCCGGCTTTGCGGGTGCAGGAGGAACTGGATAAGAAGTATCGGGATTTGGCGAAAACCCTTCGCATCAAGGGTTTCAGACCGGGCAAGGTGCCGCGAAATATTATCAAGTCTTACTATGGCAAGAACATAGAAAATGAACTCTCTTCCCATTTCATCCAAGAATCCTATCAGGATGCCCTTCGCGAATCCAGCCTTAAGCCTTTGGTGGAAGCCGACGTCAGTGAGATGCGCTTCGAAGACGACGGAGCTTTCACTTACACGGCGCTGGTGGAAGTTTCCCCGCCTTTCGAACTGGAAGAGTACCAAGGTCTTGCCATTCATCGGCCCGCCATTGAGGTCGGTGAGGAGCAGCTTGAGGCCGAACTGGAGCGTATCCGGCAACAGCACGCGCAACTTCGCAGCATTGAAAGCCCCAGACCCGTGGCCGAGGGCGACGTACTCCTCGTGGACATTACGCCAACTGTAGACGGGTCGGTTTTCGAAAAAGGAAAGAGCCACGATTACATGCTCGACGTCGGGAAACAGACGCTCCACCCGGAGTTTGACCAGCACCTCATTGGGCATCATTCAGGAGAAACGGTTGCCTTTGAGCTGGATTTCCCTGAAGACGCCCCTACTCCGGAGATCGCCGGCAAGCGGGTCCACTTCGAGGTCACCATCCGGGAACTCAAGGAGAAACTGGTCCCGGAACTCACCGATGAATTTGCCAAAGAGGTGGGGCAGTTTGAAAACCTGGAGAATCTGAAACTAACCGTGCGCGACCTGTTGTACAAACGAGAGACCGAGAAGGTGTCCGCAACCGTGCGCGAACAAATGATCGAACAGCTCCTGGGAAAAGTCAACATGGAGCTCTCGTCGAAGGTCGTCGAGCACGAGATTGACCGGCTGCTCGGCATGCTTCGTCATCAATTCGAGAGTCAGGGGTTGAAAATTGACTTCAGCAACTTCAACACCCCTGAAATCCGCGCCAGTTATCGTCCTCAGGCAGAAAAGAACGCTCGCTGGCGTGTCATTTCTGAACACATCGCCGACCGGGAGCAGCTTGCGCTGACCGAACAGGAACTGGAGGAGGTTTATCGGGACGTCGCCCGCATGGCGCGCATGGATGTGGAAACCCTCAAGCGTGAGTACACGGACACGGCCCTGGTTCTGCAGGCCAAAGAGCGCAGGCTGCAGGACAAGGTTTTGACACTGTTGGAAGATACGGCTGTCCCTTCAGAAGCAACCCCGGAAGAAAAGAATCCGGATCAGGAGTAACAAAGCATGTCCCTAATCCCCATCGTCATTGAACAGAGCAGCCGGGGTGAAAGAGCATTTGACATCTATTCACGGCTGTTGCGAGATCGCATTATTTTCCTGGGCACGGCAATCAGCGATGAGATGGCCAACCTGATCATCGCTCAGATGCTTTTTCTTGAGTCGGAAGACCCGGACAAAGATATTCACTTCTATATCAATTCGCCGGGCGGACTGGTCACGGCCGGGCTGGCCATCTACGATACCATGCAATACATCAAGCCCGATGTTTCAACGTTGTGTATGGGGCAGGCCGCCAGCATGGCGGCGGTATTGCTGGCGGCCGGCGTCAAGGGAAAACGTTTTGCCCTCCCTCACGTACGCATCATGCTCCACCAACCCATGGGCGGCTTTCAAGGCCAGGCCACCGACGTAGAAATCCAGGCCCGGGAAATCCTGCGCCTTCGCGAAGAACTGAATCGTATCCTAATGGAGCATACCGGTAGAGCTATGGAACAGATCCAGCGGGACACGGACCGGGACTTTTACATGTCGGGCCATCAGGCTCAGGAATACGGCATGGTCGATGAGGTCATCGCCAGCAGGGCGTTTGCTCGAACCGCATCCGCCAAATAGTAAGTCCTGCTCCACTTCATCTGGGCTGTATGATCGCAGCAATCCTCGCTGCAGGGTTCTTCTCTCCCGGGAAATTCTTGCCTTGCTTCGGCTGGCGCTTTTGCTGCCGAAGCGCAGGAGTTCGGGCTCGTCATCATGGCCGGAATAGAACTTGCAACCCGCAGCAAGGGACCACGGTTGGTGAACCCTCTTTCCCCGGCTTTCACCTATACCGGGCAGCCTGGAGGAGTAAGGTTTTGAGCATGGCGCTCCGTCGTGCCCTCCGGCCAGCAGGGTAAGTTATGGAACACTCACGCTAAAGGCATTTAAAGGTGGCTACGGCATATTTTAGTGTTTATAATAGAAAAACAGTAAAGTTAGAAATGAGCGCACGTATTGGCCATCCGATTCAATCTACGGGGGAAAAGATCGTGCAAGGAGTTTATGTGGTCGAGGAGGACCTGAATGGCTCGGAAGCGAGATGACCGAAGTGGCGAGTTGAGATGCTCGTTTTGTGGCAAGAGTCAGGACGAAGTGAAAAAGCTGATTGCCGGGCCCACGGTATATATTTGCGACGAGTGCGTCGAGCTCTGCAATGATATTATCGCCGAAGAATACGAAAAGGAGGAATCGGTCCGGGCGACCAAGATTCCCAAGCCGGTGGAAATAAAGTGTATTCTTGACCAGTATGTGATCGGCCAGGAGCGGGCAAAAAAGATCCTTTCGGTGGCGGTTCACAATCATTACAAGCGCATCGAACTTAAGCTTGACAAAAATGATGTGGAGCTTCAGAAGAGCAACATTCTCATGATCGGCCCAACCGGGTCGGGAAAGACCCTGCTCGCTCAGACTCTTGCCCGCATTCTCAATGTGCCCTTCACGATTGCTGACGCCACCACGCTCACGGAAGCGGGATATGTGGGCGAAGATGTGGAAAACATCCTGGTGAGCCTCATTCAAGCCGCCGACTATGATATTGAAAAAGCCTCGCGCGGAATCGTCTATATCGATGAGATCGACAAGATCGCCAAAAAGTCGGACAGCCCGTCCATTACCCGAGATGTGTCCGGGGAAGGAGTCCAGCAGGCTCTGCTCAAGATCCTCGAAGGGACCGTCGCCAATGTTCCTCCCAAAGGAGGCCGCAAGCACCCGCAGCAGGAGTTCATCAAGATCGACACCACAAATATCCTGTTTATTGTCGGGGGCGCCTTCAACTATCTTGAGACTATCATCCACTCCCGGATCGGGGTAAAGGGGCTGGGCTTCAGTGCCGAGATTCGCAGCAAGGAAGACCGAAACATCGGGGAAATCCTGGCTCGTATTCAACCGGAGGACCTCATAAAATATGGCATGATTCCCGAATTTGTCGGACGCTTGCCGGTGATCGCCACCCTCAACGAACTCACGCAAGAGGAGCTGGTGAGTATTCTGACCGAACCCAGGAATGCTCTGGTCAAACAGTACAAGAAGCTTTTCGAACTGGAGGATGTGCGTCTGCGCTTCACCGACGGAGCTCTGAGAGCGATAGCAAAAGACGCTATCAGGCGAAAATCCGGAGCGCGCGGGTTGCGCTCCATCATGGAAAATATCATGCTCGACATTATGTATGACCTGCCCTCTCATCCCGAGATCCAGGAGTGCATCGTCAACGAAGATGCGATCGTCAAGGGGGCAAGTCCTCTACTTTTGTATCATGGGCAGGGGCAGGAATCTGCCTAGCTCTACTCCCGGCCGCGACTCATGGTTGCTTACAACGGGTTTTAAGGCTGGGGATCTGGCAAGCAGGGATGGGTCTCTTAAGAAACTGAGAGCCAAATTATCGAGCGCCCAACCCAGTGGCTGATTGAAATGACTTTGCAGGTGGCCGGGATGTTACGCGAAAACCTGCTCGATATGAAGAGAGAATGTTACGCTTATGTTCAGGATAAATCGTAACCGAGATGATCAGCATACTTCTGCGGCATTTCTCGTGATGCCGCTCCTGCCCCTGAGGGACATTGTCGTTTTCCCCCAAATGGTGGTGCCTTTGTTTGTCGGGCGCGATAAGTCGGTCAATGCCCTCGAGAGGGCCATGAACTCCGACAAGAAGATCTTCCTCTCAGCCCAGACTAAAGCGAAAACCGACAATCCTTCCGAATCGGACATCTACCGCCTGGGGACGGTGGCCAATATTCTTCAAATCCTGAGGCTTCCCGACGGGACGGTGAAGGTTCTCGTTGAAGGTGATTCCCGTGCCAAAGTCGTGAATTTCATCGCCCATGCGGACTACTTTCTCGTCCAGCTTGAACCCATGGAGGAGTCGAGCGGGGAAGCACTCGAAATCGAAGCCTTGCGCCGAGGTGTTCGCTCCTCATTCGAGGCCTATGGCAAGCATAACAAGAAGATCACCCAGGAGGTCCTGGAGAGCGTTGCCGCCATCGAAAATCCCTCACGGCTGGCCGACACCATTTCCTCCTACATGCCGTTCAAGCTGGAAGTGAAGCAGGACCTTCTGGAAACACTTGACATCGCCAAGCGCCTGGAAAGGTTACTAGGCCATATCCGCTCCGAGATTGAAATCATCCAGACGGAAGAGCGCATCAAAGGCCGCGTTAAGAAGCAGATGGAAAAGACGCAGCGTGAGTATTATCTCAATGAGCAGATGCGGGCTATCCAGAAGGAAATGGGAGAAAAGGACGATTTCAAGTCCGAGCTCGAAGAGCTTGATAAGCGCATCAAGCGCAAGCGGCTGAGTCACGAGGCGGCGGCCAAAGTCCGGGCCGAGTTCAAGAAGCTCAAGCTGATGTCGCCCATGAGCGCGGAAGCCACCGTGGTCAGGAACTACATCGATTGGATTCTCTCACTACCCTGGTATGAAAAAACCAAGGACAAGATTGACATCGACGGTTCTGCCCGCATCCTGGATGAGGATCACTACGGCCTGGAAAAACCCAAGGAGCGGATCCTCGAGTATCTTGCCGTGCAGGCGCTGGTAAAAAAGATCAAGGGTCCGATCTTGTGTTTTATTGGACCTCCTGGCGTCGGCAAAACGTCTTTGGCGCGATCCATTGCCCGCTCCATGAACCGGAACTTCATCCGGGTCTCCCTGGGAGGAGTTCGCGACGAAGCGGAAATCCGGGGGCATCGCCGCACTTACATCGGAGCCCTGCCGGGAAAGGTCATTCAGAGCCTGAGGAAGGGAAAAAGCAACAATCCTGTATTCTGCCTTGACGAAGTCGACAAGATGAGCATGGACTTCCGTGGCGACCCGTCGGCCGCGCTCCTGGAAGTGCTCGATCCCGAACAGAACTTTGCCTTCAATGACCATTACCTTGACCTCGATTATGATCTTTCCGAGGTATTTTTCATCACTACCGCAAACAATCTTCACGCCATTCCGCCCCCGCTGCGAGATCGCATGGAGATCATTCAAATGGCAGGCTATACGGAATTTGACAAGGTCAATATCGCCAAGAACTTCCTGGTGGCAAAGCAGTGCAAAGCCAATGGCCTCAAACCTGAGAATGTGCCCTTCTCCGAAGACAATCTTTTCTACATCATCCGCCACTACACCAAAGAAGCCGGGGTGCGCAATCTCGAACGAGAGATCGCTTCAGTTTGCCGGAAAGTCGCCAAGGAAGTGGTGCGCAATGGGCCGGAAACCAGCATCGAACTCACCCAGGAACGACTTCAGGAGTATCTGGGGATTCCCAAGTTCCGATACGGCCGTGCCGAAGAAAAGGACGAAATCGGCTTGGCCATGGGCCTGGCGTGGACCGAGTTCGGGGGAGACATCCTGGGGATTGAAACCGTGGTAATGCCGGGCAAAGGCAAGGTCACCATCACCGGAAAACTCGGTGAAGTGATGCAGGAATCCGCCCAGGCGGCACTGAGTTACGTCCGTTCCCGGGCCGCTCGACTGGGAATCGAACCGGATTTTTATCAGAACTTCGACATCCACGTGCACGTGCCCGAGGGCGGGATTCCCAAAGACGGTCCATCGGCAGGGATTACCATGGCTACATCCATCGTCTCCGCCCTGACTCGCATTCCGGCGAAGAGCGACGTAGCCATGACCGGCGAGATCACCCTCCGCGGCCGAATTCTGCCCATCGGCGGCCTGAAGGAAAAGATCCTGGCAGCTCACCGGGGGTTGCTGAAGACTGTCCTGATTCCCCAGGAAAACGCCAAGGACCTGAAAGAGATTCCCGAGAAAATTCTTCAGGAAATCAATATAGAACTGGTCGAACACATGGACGATGTGCTCCGCAAGGCACTGACCATCAGCGAGGACACCGAACTGTTCAAGGAGCCCCCGCCGGCGACGCCGCAACCCGTGCTCTTCGAAGCCTCCGTCCCCGCTCCGGATGAGATAAGAACTCATTAGTCCAGGCTGGCTGAACTGAGTCATCCTGCAAAAAACGAATAGCGAACAAGGATTTTCGAATTCTGAAGTTTCTTCCTGGTTCCCAAGCCGGAGCTTGGGAACCAGGAAAAACCTACCTCTCTGCCATTCTTCAGCTTCCTGCCATCTCTTGTTCGATAGGCAATATTCAGTCAAGGTTTTTATCTTCCTTCGACATTCTGCGGTTCCCTGTTCGATATTCGATAGTTGTGTTGCAATGGGTTGTCACGGAAAACTGGAGGCGCTCTCATGAGCAAGAATCCATTCAGAGTTCTTTCCCCCACGGCTATTCTGGGCTACGGGTTTCCGGAAGCATCTTTCGCTAGGGGCTTGGAGAAGAAGCCGGATCTCATCGGGGTTGACGCTGGCAGCACCGATCCCGGGCCATACTATCTGGGTGCCGGCAAATCCTTCACGAGTCGGTCTGCCGTCAAGCGCGATCTGGAATTCATCCTCGAGGGAGCCATGGCGCTCTCCGTGCCGTGTATCATTGGGACTGCAGGGGGCTCCGGCGCTCGCGAGCATGTCCAATGGACGGAGGCAATCATCGAGGAAATCGCCAGAGAGAAGGGCCTCACTTTTCGGATGGCTGTCATCACTGCCGACGTGAGCAAGGAGGTGGTGGTGCAGGCGATGGCGGAAGGGAGAGTACACTCTTTGGGCCCGGCCCCGGAGATTACCCCGGAGGATGTCGAAAAGAGCGTGCGGATTGTTGCCCAGATGGGAGCAGAACCGGTGATTTCGGCTCTTGAGCGGGAGTGCCAGGTCATCCTCAGCGGCCGCTGTTACGACCCCATTCCCTTTGCAGCGCCGGCCATCCAAAGAGATTACAGCCCCGGACTCGCGCTCCACATGGGTAAGATTCTCGAATGCGCCGCCATTGCGGCCACCCCGGGCAGCGGCTCCGATTGTGTGTTGGGAACCCTATACGACGACTGTTTTGAATTGGAGTCACTGAATCCGCAGCGACAATTCACCCGTATTTCCACGGCGGCCCATACCCTCTACGAAAAGACCGATCCTTACACTCTGCCTGGCCCCGGGGGAGCGCTCGACCTCAGAGCGGCGCACTTTGAAGCACTCGCTGGAGGCCGTGTCCGCGTATCAGGAAGTCGCTTTCACCCCGCAGTGCCTTACACGGTAAAACTCGAAGGGGTGAAGCGCACCGGGTTCAGAACGATCTCCATTGCGGGCATAAGTGACCCAATCCTGGTCAAACACCTCACTCCCATCCTGGAGACGCTCAGGGCAAAGGTCGAGGAGAACTTCGGGCGGACGGGCAGGATCCTTTACCACATCTACGGCCGAAATCGAGACGCGATCGCGAATGAGCCCGAGAAACCCTCTCCGCCCCAGGAGGTTGGGTTGATCATGGAAGTCGTTGCCGACGATCAGGAAACCGCCAATGCAGTGTGCTCCTCCGTCCGAAGCACCCTTTTGCATTTTGGCTACGAAGGGAGGATCTCCACTGCCGGAAACCTCGCCCTGCTCTATAGCCCTTCGGATATCCCTTGTGGTGAAGTGTATGAGTTTTGCATCTACCACCTCATGGATGTGGTTGACCCCAAATGCCTTTTTCCCATACGCGTGCGTGAGGTGAGGCCATGAAAGAGGTTCCCCTTACCCAATTGGCGGCCGTCATCCGCAGCAAGAACGCCGGACCGTATGAACTGACCATCGACATCTTGTTCAAACGCGAGGAGGACTACCTCTTTCTTAAAGAGCGCAACTTCTTTACCAAGGAACTGTTTGCTCAACTCTACGGGGTCGGAGAGGACAAGATCATAAATCTGGTCTATTTTGATCCCGCTGCTGCCGTAAAGTGCACGATGGTGCGGGCCGTGGTTTCCGGCGCCATAGGCGATACCGACATTTACGGGGCTCAGCAGCATGCGCCTCTGCTGACCCTTCAGGTCCCCTCTCCACCTCATTTCGATCCCCTCCAGAGGTAAGCCCGCTCTCCATCTTTTGCCTAAATTCATGTTTTCCTTGACTTTTGTGCACCCATCCTTTTAAAAGGATGTTTTGTGTTGAAACCACGTGTCAGCATCAAACTGAGGGTACTTTAATAATGCAAGCCATCCAGGCCATAAGAGGCATGAACGACCTTCTGCCCGACCAGATCGAATGGTGGCAAAGGGTCGAAGAGACGGCACGAAAGATTCTCGCCAGCTTCGGTTACCGGGAAATACGCACTCCCGTGGTTGAAAAACTCGACCTTTTTGCCCGCAGCATCGGAGAAAGCACCGATATCGTCGAAAAGGAAATGTATGCCTTTCCTGACCGCAAAGGCGAAATGCTCGCGCTGCGGCCCGAGGCCACGGCATCCGTGGTGCGCGCATTCATTCAGCACAATCTGCAGGCCGACCCGCTGGCCAGGAAGCTGTACAGCATCGGCCCCATGTTTCGCCACGAACGGCCGCAAAAAGGCAGATACCGTCAATTCCACCAGATCGATGCCGAGGCCTTTGGTGTTGATGACCCGATGCTGGACGCCGAAATCATGCACATGCTCCGGCTTTTTCTCGAGCATCTCGGCCTCACGGGCGTGGTCCTCCATATCAATTCGCTGGGCTGTCAGGAATGTCGAAAAGGCTACCGTGAGATATTGAAAGACTTTCTTGCGCAGAAAGCCGCCGAGTTTTGCGGGGACTGCCAGCGCCGTCGTCTGACCAACCCGTTGCGCGTTTTTGACTGCAAAGTGGAACACTGTCAGGCTCTACTCACTGATGCGCCGGTCCTGCTCCACTCAATCTGCGGCCCGTGCGCGGATCATTTCGACAGTGTAAAGAGCTATCTCTCGCTGCTCCAGACCGACTACATCGTCAATCCGCGCATGGTGAGGGGCCTGGATTACTATATGCGCACCACCTTCGAGGTCATCACCGACCGTTTGGGCGCCCAGAGCGCAGTCGGCGGAGGGGGGCGGTACAACGGCCTGGTGCGGGATCTGGGTGGCTCCGATCTGCCGGGCATCGGCTTTGCCATTGGCATGGAGCGGTTGATTTTGTTGCTGCAACAGGAACAATCCCCGGACCGCCGGGCACCCAAGATTTTTGTGGCCTCTTTGGGACCAGCCGCTCGCAAAGAAGGTTTCCTGCTGGCCCAGCAGCTTCGCAGCCTGGGTTTGGAGGTCGAAATCGATTATGGAGCGCCGAGCCTCAAGAGCCAGATGCGCCGGGCTGACAAGCTGGGAGCCAGACATGTCCTGATTCTGGGGGAGGAAGAAATCAGCCGGGGAGAAGTGCAAGTGCGCGATATGGTAAAGAAGACGCAAACTGTTGCCCCCCTGAGATCAGTGGCCCTCGAACTGCAAGAGATATACGGGCCAGGAATCAGCGCGCCTGTTACCCGGTAAGTGGCCAGCTCGTGGCCTTCATGAGGCATGACCGCCCCCTCAGTTCTGCTCAACAGGGTGGACTCATCCGCCATGGCGGATGGTGGGGTGATATTTCAGGCAAGAGGAGAGGGAAGTGAACCAGTCGGAAGAACCACAGGAAGCATATCCTATCACGTCGATAGCATTAGACTCATTGGGAGATTGGAGCAAAAGCCACGACTGCAACAGCCTGAGCAGCAACCATCTCGAGGAAATGGTGACCCTGATGGGCTGGGTGCTGCGTCGACGGGATCACGGAGGGCTGATCTTCGTCGATCTGCGGGATCGCGAGGGGATCACTCAGGTCGTTTTTGACCCCCAGCATGACGCTCTAACCCATGAGCGCGCTCATTCCCTGCGCAGTGAATTCGTCATCGCCGTTCGGGGTAAAGTCCGTTCGCGCCCGGAAGGCATGACCAATCCCAAGCTGGTTACGGGGGCAATTGAAGTCATCGTGAGCGACCTCAAGATCCTCAACTCGTCTAAAACGCCACCCTTCCAGATGGAGGAAGAACTGGATGTGAGTGAGAATGTCCGGCTCCGCTATCGATATCTGGATCTTCGCCGGCAAACCATGTTCAAGAACCTCATGTTGCGGCACAGGGCTGCGCAACTCACCCGTCACTATTTCGACCAGCACGGGTTTGTCGAGGTTGAAACGCCCGTGCTCACCAAGAGCACCCCCGAAGGCGCCCGCGATTATCTCGTGCCAAGCCGGGTCAATCCGGGGAAGTTTTATGCGTTACCGCAATCCCCGCAAATTTTCAAACAGCTGCTCATGGTTGCGGGACTTGAAAGGTACTTCCAGATTGTCAAGTGCTTCCGGGATGAAGACCTGCGTGCGGATCGCCAGCCTGAGTTCACCCAGGTGGATCTGGAAATGTCTTTCGTCCAGGAAGAGCAGGTTTACCAACTGATCGAAGGCTGGATCACGCAGCTCTTTCAGGATCTGCTGGCAGTCGCACTGCAGCCCCCCTTCCCTCGCATGAGTTATGCTCAGGCCATGGACCGGTTCGGTACGGACCGACCGGATACGCGTTTTGGATTGGAACTCATCGATGTTACCGATCTCGCGTCGAGCTCCGCAGTGCGCGTGTTCCTCCAGGCGATCGAGCGCGGCGGGCTGGTCAAAGCGGTGCGGTTGCCGGACGGGAGTCGTCTTTCCCGCAAGGATCTCGACGATCTGATCGAATTTGTTAAAATTTTTGGGGCACAGGGAATGGCCTGGATCAAGATAGGGCCCGAAGGCTGGCAATCTCCCATCGCCAAGTTCCTGTCGGAGGAGGTCCGCGCCCGGCTGACGGAGCGCCTCCACCTCGGCCTCGGAGATATCGTTTTCTTTGTAGCCGATCAGAGCAAGATTGTGCACGCGGCTCTGGGGAATCTCCGCGTTCGCCTCAGCCAGCAATTGGGGCTGATCAGCCCGGAAACATATAGTTTCGTGTGGGTAACCGAGTTTCCTCTGGTGGAATGGGATCACGATGAAAAGCGCTATACGTCCGTTCATCATCCTTTTACGGCGCCCCTCGAAGCAGACCTGGAGCTGCTCAATGCGGAACCCGAAAAGGTCCGCAGTCGAGCCTACGATCTGGTCTTGAACGGCACGGAGATTGGCGGCGGCAGTATTCGTATCCATCGCCAGGACATCCAGGAGCGGGTCTTCAACGTCCTGGGGATCACCCCTGAAGAAGCTCAGCAGAAATTTGGCTTTCTTCTGGAAGCGCTCCAGCATGGTGCCCCTCCCCATGGCGGCATCGCCTTCGGCTTCGACCGCCTGATCATGCTCC
The DNA here is from genome assembly GCA_963783775.1 of uncultured delta proteobacterium. Taxonomy (GTDB): domain Bacteria; phylum Desulfobacterota; class Syntrophobacteria; order Syntrophobacterales; family Syntrophobacteraceae; genus JADGQM01. The sequence goes on from CAWAOR010000008.1 coordinate 337,604, forward strand.
TTTGCGGCTGCAGTTCCATTCGCGACGTGATTGCTTTCCCCAAAACCCAGAAGGCTACCTGCCTCATGAGCGGCGCCCCGACCCAGCCTGAGCTGAATCAACTGCTGGAGCTGTGCGTCCGCGTCGAAGCCGAACGGAGGAGTTGAGTCGATGGCCCGATGGAACAGCAAGAAGCGGGTTCTGGACCACGAGCATTCCCGATATTGGCAGCACCATCTGCTTGACATTCCGGAACCCAATCTGATGAGGGAAATCTTTCCCTATGAGGAAGTACCGCGGATAGATTTCGACCACAAGCTGTTGCCCATCGACCCGGCGGAGGACATCTTCATCACCGACACCACCTTTCGGGATGGCCAGCAAGCCCGCCCCCCCTACACGGTCAAGCAGATCAGCACCATTTTTGATTTGCTCCATCGCCTCTCCGGACCTAGTGGGGTAATCCGCCAGTCCGAATTCTTTCTTTACACAGAGAAGGACCGCAAGGCCCTCGAACTGTGTCTGGCCAAGGGCTATCGTTATCCTGAGATCAACGGCTGGATCCGAGCGGTGGCCCAGGATCTTGAGCTCGTTGTCGAGATGGGCCTGAAAGAAACGGGCATCCTGGCTTCCGTCTCCGATTATCACATCTTTCTCAAGCTCAAGAGCGACCGCAAATCAGTTCTGAACAAGTATCTGGCCATTGTTCGGGCCGCTCTTGAGAAAGGGATCACTCCCCGGTGCCACTTCGAAGACATCACCCGGGCCGACATCTATGGCTTTTGCGTGCCTTTTGCCATCGAACTGATGCGGCTGAGGGAAGAGAGCGGCATCGACATCAAGATCCGCCTCTGTGACACCCTCGGATTCGGCGTAACCTACCCCGGTGCGGCGCTCCCCCGGAGTGTCCCCAAACTGGTGCGCGCGTTCATTGACGATGCCGGCGTTCCCGGGCGCCTGCTCGAATGGCATGGGCATAACGACTTTCACAAAGTGATTGTCAACGCTGCCACGGCGTGGCTCTATGGGTGCAGCGGCGTGAATGGCACGTTGCTCGGCTTCGGTGAGCGGACGGGAAACGCGCCCATCGAAGGGCTTCTCATCGAGTATATCGGTCTTCGCGGCGAGGCTAACGGCATTGACACCACCGCCATCACCGATGTGGCGGAATACTTCAAGAATGAACTGGCTTATCGCATCCCGCCCAATTACCCTTTCGTCGGCGAAGAATTCAATGCCACCCGAGCCGGCATCCACGTCGATGGCCTGGTAAAAGATGAAGAAATCTACAACATCTTCAATACCGAAAGACTGCTCAAAAGACCGATCAGCATCATCATCACCGACAAGTCCGGCATTGCCAGCATTGCCTACTGGGTCAATCTGCGTTTGAGCCTCGAGGGAGAGCGACGGTTGGACAAACGTCACCCAGGAATCGCCAAGATGTACAAGCGGGTCATGCAGGAATACGAACAGGGGCGCAACACATCGATTTCCACCGAGGAGTTGGAACGCTGGGCCAGGCGCTATCTGCCCGAGTACTTTGTAAGCGAGTTTGATCTGCTCAAACGCACCGCTTACGCCCTGGCCGCGCACTTGGTGGAAGAAGTGGTCGAAAGTGAAGCCATACGAAGCATGCAGCCCGCCTTGCAGGAAACCGTGCTGCAAGCCTTGCTGGATCTCAATCCCTTTATTCAGTACATCTACGTCACTGATGGCGAGGGCCGCAAAGTCACGCGCAACATCACCCACATCACCGACAAGGCTAAATACGAAAGCGCCCGAGTCGGCGAAGACCTCTCCGATCGCCCCTGGTTTATCGAACCCATGAAGAATGGGAAAGTCCACGTCACCGACTTCTACACCTCACGCTACACCGGAGCGCTGTGCATCACCGTTTCCGCCCCCATCACCAATGAACTCGAAGAAATCGTGGGCATCCTTGGGATTGATATCCGCTTCGAAGACCTCGCCAAGATGGAAAAGAACGGCAATGCATGGACGTAAGTGATGGGTGATGGGTAATGGGTGTATGGTGGAGTTGAATCCTGGGACGCGAGGCTTCTCTTTGCACCCATTTTGATCTTATTTCAAACTGCGAAGAGTACGAAGAAATCACTTCGTGTGCTTCGTGCTCTTCGTGGTAAAAGAGGATGCTTTAATCTTCTGGACAACATCTCAGCGTTCACAAGGCATGTCGGCATCGGCATCATTCTCGCGCTTCTGGTGGTCGGCTGCGCCAAGAAAGGCCCCTCGCTCGTTCCCCCCTCCTCCGGCCTCCGCACGCAGCAGCCCTACCAGATCAAAGGGGTATGGTACTATCCCCTCCCCTCAGCCGAGGGCTATGTGGAGGAAGGCCTTGCCAGCTGGTATGGTCTTGAATTCCATGGCAAACCGACCTCTTGTGGGGAACCCTACGACATGTATGCCATGACTGCCGCTCACAAAACCCTTCCGCTGGGAACCACCGTTAAGGTAACCAATCGGCGCAACGGACGGGCGGTCATCCTTCGCATCAACGATCGCGGACCGTTTGTGGCTGGTCGCATCATCGATCTGTCATGCCGGGCCGCCCAGGAGCTCGGCTCAGCAACGCCCGGGCTTGCTCCGGTAAGGGTAGAGGCCGTGCAGGTGGCTTCCGAACAACACATCGCCGGCAGGTCCTACTGGAAGGTGGATCCCGTTCCATCTTTCCGCTATGGGCTGTTTGCCGTGCAAATCGGGTCTTTTCGGGATCAGAACAATGCCAGTCGGCTAAAGGAAAAGATGCGACAAGGATACGATGCGATCCAGATCGTCCCGGTTTCCGACCGGGATGGCTCCCGCTATCGCGTCCAGGTTGGGACCTACCAGGACATCCTGGTTGCGCAAGAAGAGATGAAGCGGTTGCGCGGCAATGGATTCCCCGATGCGTTTGTGGTAGCGATGGAGGGCAAATAGAATGATGGAAATGATCGCATATCCTTCCGAACAGGCCGAACTCAGGTTAGCCCATATTGCCAAACGCAAGATGGGAGCAGATCCGTCGCGGGAAAAGCAGGTGCTGGAGATGCTTGCAGCGGTAAGAGAGCGGGGCGATTCGGCTCTGGTTGAATACACCAGACTCTTCGACGCTCCCGGCTTCGAGGCCGCACACCTCAATGTCCGGCAGGAAGAAATCGAGGCCGCCTACGAGCAGGTCGAGGCTGATTTCCTGACCATTCTGCAGGAAGCGATTTCCAATATCCAGGCCTTTCATCGGCACCAACTGCGAACCTCTTACTTCACCACTCGGCCCGATGGGTCCTTCCTGGGACAGATGGTTACGCCGGTGGCTTCAGCCGGTCTTTACATTCCTGGAGGCAAAGGCGGCAAGACTCCTCTCATTTCTTCCGTCCTCATGAATGGCATTCCTGCACGCCTCGCCGGGGTGCAAGACATAGCCCTGGTCACCCCACCGAGAGAGGATGGAAGCATCAATCCTTATCTACTCGTAGCGGGCCAAGAGCTGGGGGTGACCAGAATACACAAGGCCGGCAGCGCCTGGGCCATCGCCGCGTTGGCCTTTGGGACAGCCTCGGTGCCGCGCACGGACGTCATCGTAGGCCCGGGCAACATCTACGTCGCGCTCGCCAAGAAACTGGTGGCAGGCGAAGTGGGCATTGACTTGATTGCAGGTCCCAGCGAGATTCTGGTCATCGCCGACGATGAGGCGAATCCGGATTATCTGGCCGCAGATCTGCTGAGTCAGGCGGAACACGATGCCATGGCGTCGGCGGTCTTGATTACTACCAGTAGTGCCATGGCCGAACGCACCCGCCGTAGCCTCCACGAGCAACTGCGGCAGCTCCCGCGAAATGAAATCGCCAGGGCATCGTTGGAGAACTACGGCGCCTTTTTCCTCGTTGCCGACCTTGAGGTCGCCATCGCCCTGGCCAACCGGATTGCTCCTGAGCACCTCGAACTTCAGATCCGGGACCCATGGTCGCACCTTGGCAAAATTGCCCACGCCGGCGCTGTCTTTCTCGGCGACTATACGCCGGAGGCCGTCGGTGATTACTTCGCAGGGCCGAATCATGTTTTGCCCACGGCGGGCACGGCCCGCTTTGCCTCAGCCCTCGGGGTAGACAATTTTCTCAAACGCACCAGCGTAATCGCCTATTCCCGGTCAGCCCTCCACCGCGATGCTGAAGCGATCCTTCGCCTGGCCGGACTGGAAGGACTGGAAGCCCACGCCGCCTCCGTCCGCATTCGAATAAAAGAGTAGTGCTGGATGCTCAGCACTCAGCAGTGCTTTTCGTATTTTCGATCACCCAATCGAGATATTCGGGCAAACCGGCGGCAATGGGAAAGGAGACGATTTCCGGAACTTCATAGCGGTGGAGCTGGCGGATACGGTTTTGCAGCGCGGGAAAGAGACAAGACCTGGTCTTCATGATGAGCAACTGTTCTGCCTCATCGCAGATCTGCCCTTTCCAGCGATAGATTGACCGAATGCGAGGAATGATTTGCACGCAGGCGACCAGTTCATCCTCAACCAGGGTCCGGGCGATGATTAAAGCTTCTTCGTCGGTGCCAACCGTAATTGTAACGATGGAAATATCAATCATGACATCCCTCTGCCTTTAGCGTTGGAAAAGAGCCCATCATGCCCGATGGTTCGCCCCCTAAGGAGCCGCAGTATACATTGCCCTCAAGCTTCTTTGAAGGTCTCATCAAAGACATCCCGGTAGAGACCTGGGTGCGCCTTCTGAAGCACAATCCTACCCTAAGGGCCGCTATTTTAGAAGGTTTCACCGTACCCGCCGGCAAGCTGGGGCGCCTTTTGCGTCAGCCGCACATAACCGCCCGTCTGAAGCGGCTCATGCGCTCGGAAGAGCACATCCTCGATGAGATTTTGCAGCTTTGGGGACAGGAGCAGCTGTCCACCATGGCTTTCCTGGAAATGCTCGACCGCGACTTTTTGCTCGACAACTGGCAAAGCATCAAAAACTTCATCGGGCCGGAACGCTTCTTCGCAGGGCTCAAGGTCCTAGGCCGTCTGGCCGACACCGAATATCAGGACCTTATCGATGAAACTTTCTGGGAACGGCCGATCGAATTGGAACTCGTCGGCCCCATGATCCCCTTTTGGGATCTGTGGCAGGGCTTTGTGCAGGAATTCCCTCAGACCAGGAATTGGTTGCAGCAGGCAGGGCTTGGCGGAGAAGGAGATTCGCCGGCCCACCGGCAAGCAGGCCCACAAGCACCGGTTAAGCAACTGCAGGCCATGGAGGAACGCTGCTCGAAGCTCCAAAGAAAGCTAAGCAAGGCAGAAGAGGAGAAGTCCCAGATGCAGCAGGAGGTCCTCCGGTATCACAGAGAACAGGAGGAACTTCGGAAACGGTTGGCCGAACGCGACGAGACCTTCGATCATGAACTGCAGAAGGCCCTGGCACGCATGCGGCACGCGTGGTTTCAACGCTACCAGACAGTTGATCAGCCATCTCTGGGCGAAGCCGATAACCTCATTGAGTCGCTGCTGCGGCGAACGGAACACGCTTTCGCTCTCCAGCGGCGAGCGGACGAGGAATACGGGCTGGCCGCAGCCGTCCGTCAGAAGCTCCTTCATGTTGACTTATATCTCAAGGAAATCGAGCGGATCTGCGCGGAATCCCTCGTAGTACACACTGAGGTGACCCGCGTGAAGGAAGCTCTTCTCGAGGCCAAAGCAAAACTACTCAAGCTACCGGGCATTCAGAAGGTTCTGAAACCTGATCCTCTCCTATTTACGGTTACTGATCTTCGCCAGCAGATCCGCCTCCTCGATCCGCTCCCTGAAAACCTTGCCCGGATAACCGAACTCGGCACCCTGGTCAATCGTTTTGCAGATCTGGAAGTGATCGCCGACCCCCAGGCCATCGTGGAGGATATCGAACACAAGAAACGCCAGATCATGGAGAAGCTCTACGCCGAATATCAAATACTGCAGGAACAATTGCCGCAGGGCCGTTATTTCGAGAACCTCGAGGATTTCGTCAGAAGCCGCGAAAGCAAGAACTACGACGTCTATGTGGATGGTTACAACATCCTCCTCACCCTCCACGGTCGACGCCGATCCTCCGCTCTCCCTCTGACCGCGGACAGAGAGCGGTTCACGGCAGCGGTGGTCAGAAAGAGTCAGTTTTTCCGCAGAGTCTATCTGGTCTTTGACGGTCAGGAGGATTCCCGGGACCGCCAGGGGAATGTGGAAATTATCTTCACCGACAAGCGTCGGGGCAATACTGCAGATACCTATATTATGCAAGCCGTGCAGAAAAGGAAGGACCGACTGGTGCTGCTGGCCACGGGAGATCAGGAAATCATTCGAGCCGTTGAAGATCGACTCTATGCTTTGGTCGACCCGTACCACTTCTATCTGTTCGTCCATGATCTGGCGTTTCCCGACCTTGCCTGACCGGAGTAAAGGTCCGGATACATGAATGTCCGATTTCATGCTCTTGCAGCACGGGCTTCCAGCCCGTGTAACTCATGGGTGAGACGCCCGAACTAAGGGTCTTGAGTACTTTTTCTACCGCCGTGTACGATTGTCGGATCGAGGGGTTTGCGATATGAATTTAGACCGCGTGAGCGAATACAATCGAGATCAGTGGATGAGCTTCAAAGCCATCGAAGAAGCCTGTCGGAACCTATCCGACCTCGAATTGAAGGAATTGAGGGGAATTCTGACGTCCTACCTTCAATTCCGTAAGGCCTTGGCGGCTTACCAGCATCGTTACTTTGGCAACTTTTGTCAGGTGACCTGCTTCGACGGCAAAGTGAGCGCCTGCTGCGGGTTCGAGAGCATCATCACCTTCTTTGCCGATCAGGTAGCCACCTATCTCCTTTCGACCCCGGAACAGATCGAGGTCATTTTTCGCAAACTGGAACAGCCAAACCGATCCACAAGATGTGTCTACCTCGGCGAGACAGGTTGTATCTGGAGCCTCACGCCCATTTCGTGCGCCATGTTCTTGTGCGACCAGGCAAAGCGGGCCGTTTTTGACGAAGACCGCCACGCCGAGGCCATCTGGGAGGAGTTCCGAAGACTGGAGAAAGACTACACGCACCCCACAAAACCCGTATTCTTCGATGACATCGAAAGCTATTTTATCATCCTTGGCGTCGATTCGCCTCTCATGTATTTCCACAAGAGCCCCGGATTGCTGCGCATGAAGTCCCGCTCTGGTCTGTAACCTCCAGCTGCAGGGCCAGTCCGGACCAAGACCCCGACTACACTTTATTACCCTGGAGGGAGTCCACTATGGCTGCCAAGAGTCCTCTTCAGATGATTTACGAGGGAAAATTTCCAGAAAACCTCTTAGCCCCCCCGGCTTCCTTAGCCCTGTCGCAGAAGGTCGAGCAGGTCGTCACCCGCTATCATCAGCTTCTGCAAAGGTTCCCACCGGATACGCTGGAATCGCTGGGGCGTCTGCCGCCGGAGATGCTCCAGGAAATGGCCGAAATCGGGCTCTTTGGCCTGTCGATTCCCGCTGCCTACGGAGGTCTCGGCTTCAGTATCCGGGAATGGCTGAAGGTGGTTGAGGAGATGGTGCGGCTGGATATGGCTTCAGCCCTGGCTTCTCTTGCCCATCTCTCGATTGGGGTCAAGGGAATCGAACTCTTTGGCAACGAATCACAGAAACAAAAGTATCTCGTCCCTGCCGCATCCGGAGCCATGATCTTCTCCTATGCCCTCACCGAGCCCAGGGTCGGCTCGGATGCCCAGCATATTGAAACCAGAGCGGGACTATCGAGCGATGGCCGCCATTACCTTCTCAACGGGCAGAAAACCTACATCACCAATGCCAATTACGCCGGGGCTCTTACCGTCTTTGCCCAGATGGACCAAACCCGACCGGGGTTCATGGGCGCCTTCATTGTGGAAACCGGGTGGGTTGGGGTGAAGATCGGGAAAGACATGCCCAAGATGGGGCTCAAAGCAAGTTCTACGGCAGCCATCCAACTCCGGGATGTCAGGGTCCCCACTGAAAATCTTCTGGGAACTCCCGGGGACGGTTTCAAGATCGCCATGACCATCATCAACTACGGCCGGCTCGCCCTGGGGGCCGCATCCCTTGGCATGATGCGGCAATCCCTTGCCGATATGCGGAAACGCTCAGCGTCACGCCTTCAGTTCGGAGTCCCCATCAGGAGTTTCCCTTTGATCCAGGAAAAATTGGTGAAAGCCGAGGTCAACGGCTTTGTTACCGAAGCGATGACCGAATTCACCGCCGCGCGATTGGAGCGAGAGCCAACTGCCAACCTGGCCGCCGAGACTTCCCACTGTAAACTTTTCGGTACCACCCGGGCCTGGGATACGCTGTATGATGCTTTTCAGGTTGCCGGCGGCGCTGCTTATCTTGCCACTAACCCGTATGAAAAGCGTTTACGCGACTTCCGTGTCACCACCGTCTTCGAGGGCACAACCGAAATTCACTCATTCTATCCGGCCCTGTCGGCGATGCGAAATCTGATCAAACAGATGGGACAAACCAGGGAGAACATGCCCTCTCTCTTTCGTTCTTTCCTCGCTGATCTTTTCCGCAGGGTTGAGTGGCCACTGGAGTTCCAGAACAGAACTCTCAGAGGAGCGTCGCGCCTTGCCAGGGCCAATGCCAAATCGATCAGGAGGCTGCTTCTGTCAGGGTTACTTGTTTACGGGAAGAAAGCCTTGGAGAAACAATTCTTCCTGCGCCGAATCACCATCCTGAGTCTTTATCTGTTCGGACTGCTGGCAGTCCTGGCGAAACTGGCACCCGAGGAAAAGGACGGTACGCTCTCAGAAGATGACCTGGCTCTGCTTAAGTTTTTCCTCGAGGAGGCGCGAGAGGTAAACAAGGACAATCGGAGATTTCTTGATTCCAGGAAGGAGCGACTCTGCCGCCCCATATCAGAGGGACTCGGTCGTTGATGGAAATTCGAGTTTGTGGTGCTCCCTCTGTGGGAATTGCCAAAACGTGAGACTCATGACGTTCCCCAAGAAGCATTCACGAAGGTCTTCAAGGATCAGTCCAAGGGACGCAGGCAATCCTGCGGAAACCGATGGGTTCCTTTTTCGTCCAGGCTGATTTCGATCAGCGCATCGGGGTCATTCTTCGAGACGTCGGGGTCGGTAACCCTGCCGTGCAGACCGATGTACTTGTTCATATACTCCTGCCAGCTCTCATCATCAGATCGCCTGTATATCTCTACCTTCTGTCCTCGACGAAAGGTCATCTCTCTTCCTTTCCTGTCTACGCGAAACTCGGCACTCAGGAGCCAGGACTATTTTTCAGGGGGCAGGTTTTCTGAGTGACAAACGGCCCTGAGCTGCCTGGCACAGGTGGCACATAGGTTCTGCCCCGCCTCGGGCAAGCCTGCGGCACCCAGCCGCCGGGAAATATAGTCGCGATATCTGGCCGACCCGATCACCGCCCCACATTGTTCACAAAACTCATGCTCCATGCGATTTAAGGTGGTGCCACACAGAGTTAAAAGCCGCTCACCTTCCTGATCCCTCATCAGCATCGCTTCATTGGGACAGTTGACGGCACAGGCACCGCAGGCGATGCAGCTCTCCGCGGTAGTCCGGAAATCGCTTTCGGTCGGATGGTCGAAATTCAAATACCCCAACCGCAGGGCCCTAACCCCCATAGCATCCCGGCAGATTTCAACGCACTTGCCGCAACGGCGGCAGATATCGCATCGGAGACATCTTCTGGCCTCTTCGCGCACCGCGTTTTCCGCATAACCCAACTCGACCTGCTGAAAGGTGATGCGCCGCCGATCGGTCTGAAGCACCGGCATATGAGGTCGCTGAAGGATCATCTTGGTGGAAGCAGGCACTTCAAGGCATTCCAGACGCCGCCTCCGGACCGGCACAGGAGGCATTTGCGGCTGAGGAATACCCCGCAGATGACGGTCAATCGCTTCCGCCGCTCTTTTCCCCCCGCCAATGGCTTCCACCACCGTTGCCGGGCCGGAAACGGCGTCACCTGCGGCAAACACTGCAGGGACCGAGGTCTCCATGGTGATATTGTTGGCCCCGATGGTTTGTCGGCGCGACCATTGCAGCTCTTCCAGAGGAAGGAGCCCTCCGGTTTCCACTGTCTGACCGATGGCTGAAATGACTGCGTCCACGGCGAGCACATGGTCACTGCCCGCGACCGGGACCGGACGCCTGCGACCCCGTTGATCGGGTTCCCCCAGTTCCGCCCGGAGACAGAGCAGGCCAGTCAACTTGCCATCGGCGCCCTGCACTTCTTTGGGAACCGTAAGGAAGCAGAGCTTCACCCCCTCTTCCTCGGCCTGCTCGATCTCTTCTTCGTGGGCCGGCATTTCCGCTCGAGACCTGCGGTAGACCAGGGTCACAGCCTCACAGCCGAGACGAATACTGGTTCGAGCCGCATCGATGGCCACATTCCCACCGCCGACGATCGCCACCCGCTTGCCCGGCGAACGTCGATCGCCGAGGGCCACGCGGCGCAGAAATTCAACCGCGTTGATGACCTGCGGGAACTGGTCTTCTCCCGTAATCATGAGCTTGTAACTGCCGTGAGCCCCTATCGCGACGAGGAAGGCATCGAATCCTTCCTGCTTCAGCTGCTCAATGGTGATATCTTTCCCCAGTCGAGTGTTGAGCCGGATCTCTACGCCCAGGTCGGTAATCATCTCCACTTCCCGGTCAATCACCTCCCGCGGCAGGCGATAGCGGGGGATTCCCACCATCATCATCCCGCCGGCCACCGGGAGAGCTTCAATTATGGTCACACCGTAACCTTTCAACGCCAGAAAGTAGGCCGCGGTCAAACCCGCCGGACCAGCTCCGATGATACACACCTTGCGGCCATTGTCGGGCGCCGGTGTGGGATTGCGATAGCTTCCCTCCGACATCGCCCGTTCTGCCGCAAAGCCTTTGAGGTATTTGATAGCGATTGCGTCATCGAGACGTCCCCGGACACACATCAGTTCACAGGGGTTGGTACAGATCAGCCCACAAACCCACGGGAAAGGGTTGTCCTCACGAATGAGCGCCACCGCTTCCGCATCCTTCCCCATCCCGATCAAGGTCACATAGCTGGGGATGTCAATCCCCGCAGGACAGGCCATCTGACAAGGGGCAGGAGCCAGTTTGAGGCAATCGCCGGAAGGGCAGTTGCCCGTCTCGATGTGGCTGGCGAAAACCTCCCGGTGTTCGAGGAGCCTTTGCAGCATCTTCTGCCCGGTTTCCTGACAGGCGCTGTCCTCGTTTTCCTCGACGAGTTCACGGGCAATGGCTTGCATGGCTTCGTAGTGCCCAAGACCTCCAATCCCCCAGGAGACGTCCTCAAGGAGTCGCAAAAGTTCCTCGGCTCGCTGGCGGCAGCGAGGAACGGTCAGCGTACCCGCCGCGATGGTTGCCGCCAGTTCCATGGCGGCCAGGGTTACCTCGCAAGTTGGAGTTGCCATAAATATTCTACTCCAAAGCAGCCATGGCCGCAGCGTACCGTTCCCGCCGGACAGGAGGGACCTCTTCGGGCCGTCCAAAATGCAGGCAGTGGGTCGTGCAGATGGTCGCGCAGGCCGGTTTCAGGCCAACATCAACACGATCCTTGCAGTAGTCGCACTTGACCACCCTGCCCGTTTCCGGGTTCCATTGCGGCGCCCCCCAGGGACATGCCGACATGCAGGCCTTACAGCCCACGCACAGGCTCTTTTCCACAAAGACGATCCCGTCCTTTTCCCGCTTCTGCATGGCCCCTGTGGGGCAGGCCGCCACGCACCAGGGGTTTTCACAATGAAAGCACGGCATGAAAGCATAAGCGGCCCGCGGCAGATCTCCCACCAGCTTCGGCCCGACCGTCACCACCTGGCACAACCTGGGACCCACCGGAAGCCCCTTGTTGCTTTTGCAGATGACTTCGCAGGAGTGACAGCCGATGCACTTCTTTGCATCCTGAAACAAATAGTATGAGCTCATTACAGATTCTCCCAAATCTTCGCAATACCCGGCTAGGCGGCTCTCACGGTCACAAAGGTATCATGGAGTGCCGGGCTGCCGCCGATCCTGTCCGAGATGTTGGCCTGCAGGAGGCTGTCTGACAATCCCTTCTCGAAGCAACGGGTGGCCTGCCGCGCTTCGTGTCCAAAACCGTGGAGCATGAAAACCGTCTCGGGATGAATGTGGTCAGTGACGAAAGCCTGGATAAAGCCACTCCCCTGCGCTGAGCGCACCTCCACTTTCATGCCGTTGCTGATACCCAGTTTGGCCGCTTGGGCGGAGTTGATCCAGAGCAGGTTTTCGGGGACAATCTCGCTGAGGTAGGGGTTGTTCTGGGTTGAAACATGAGTGTGGAGTGCACAACGGCCCACGGTCAGGCGAAACTGCCCGAACTCAGGTACAACCATCGGTTCGTAGGGTGGTAGCGAAGGAAAGCCGGCGTTTTCAAGGAAAGAGGAGACGATTTCGATTTTCCCCGAAGGCGTCTTGAGCTTGATACCATCCTTCCGGTCCCAGAAAATCTGTTGGTCGGTATACGAGACAAATCCCCTGGCAGCCAGATCCTCGAGGGTGAATCCGGTCCCATCCAACTGCCACCGGACCAGATCCTCCATGGTTTCAAAAGGGAAATACTGACCGAGCCCCAGGCGTTCTGCGAGCTGTTTCAAGATGAGGGCCGCCGATCTCGTGTCATACCGGGGCGCCACCGCCTGGCTACGCAAATACATCTGCGGTTTCAGCCCGTTGACCTGTTGCACGCAATCCGTTCGCTCCAGATAGACCGACTCGGGCAGGACGACATCGGCATACCAGGCGATATTGCTGAAATTGATGTCGATGGCAACGATCAGTTCCAATTTATCGAGCGCTCGTTTGGTGAACTCGGAGTCGGGAATGGACATGAGCGGATCGAAGCGGTTGGCAATGAATGCCTTAATAGGATAGGGATCCTCGTTTAGGATGGCAAAGGGCAGCATTTGCGGCACCCCGTGGTCGGGATCGCTAAGAGGGAACTCCGACGTGCCAACCTTGTCAAAACGAGGCATCTCAGACTTGGGGAGGTTCTGCTCGGTAAGCTTGCGGGCCGGCTTACGGCCCACTTCACCCGGACCCTTCTTGAAAACCAATCCTCCTTTGGCCTCAATACTGCCCATCAGAGCATTGAGCATCAGGATGGAACGGCGCAGCGTGATCTCATTGGTGTGGTGGGCCCCCCGGTAGCCCACATGAAAGATAACAGAGGGCTTGTCGCTGCTGACTTCACGAGCCAGAGTCACGATTTCGTCAGCGGGAATACCGGTTTCCTGTTCGGCCCAGGCCGGGGTGTAAGGACGCACGAACGCCTCGAGCTGCGAAAGACCATGCACCCACCGGTCCACATAGGCGGCATCATAAAGCCGCTCTTCGAGGATGACATGGATCAGGGCATAGTTCAGGGCGAGATCGGTGCCCGGCCGAATCATCCAGTATCGATTCGCCTTGGTGGCGGTGACACTCACCCGGGGATCGATGTAGGTCAGCTTTGCCCCCTTTTCCATGGCCTCCAGTACGGAGTTCACCACCTTCACTTCAATCGCCTCGAAGATATTGCGACCGTAAAGGATGATCTGTCTGGCGTTTTTATAGTCCATCCCCAACTGCTCATCCGGGACCCCGAAGAGCGAGCGGCACGCCGTATTGACCGAGCCCTTGCACAGAGCATTGTGAGTGAAGTGATTGGGGGACTGAATGGCGCGCATGAAAGTCTTGCTCACATGGGTGCTCAGATTGGTCCGCTCGCCAAAGAGCACGCTGTGGCCGCCATGTTTGGCGATAATTGTTTTGAGTTTGTCTGCCACGAAATCGAGGGCTTCGTCCCAGGTGGCTTTGCGCCACTCGCCGGCACCTCTCGCTCCGGTCCGGATGAGGGGGGCCTGCAAACGCTCGGCATCGTTTAGCAGAGCAAGCCCGGCGGCGCCACGGGGGCAGAGACTCCCTTCAATCCCGGGGACATGTGGACTCCCCTCAATCCAGGTAACCTGGCCGTGCTCGGAAGTGACCTTGATCGGGCAGCGCACCGAACACATGAAACAAAGACTGTAAACCTCTTCAGACATTTCATCCTCCAGCGAACCTGATATTGGAATTGCCTTTCCTCTTCGTATCAAAGTGTAATCGGTCAGGACATTGATCTCAATACCTCCTCGATGCTGCTTTCCAGATAATCTATCTCGATAGGTTTGATCAGATACTTCGCCGCTCCCAGATTCAGGGCCTCAATGAAAGTCTCTGGTGATGGATAGGCGGTAAGAATGACGACTTTTACTGTCGGATTGAGGCTCCGAATGCGCTTCAGCAGTTCCACCCCGTTCAGATTCTGGAGTTTAAAGTCCACTATGGCCAGTGCGGGGGAATTGAGCTGCAGCCACGCAAGCGCATCCTGGGCGGCCGTAAAGGTCACCACCTCATGGCCGACCGCAGAGAGGATGCGGTGCAGCATGATGCATGCGTCTTGTTCGTCATCGACTACCAGAATGAGCGCCATCGGCCCTTCTCCGTACTGAAATTGAACATACGGTCCCCGAAAGGCATCAAGGCAAGTTTCGTACCAGCTGAGGGGAAGAGCGGGCAGGACTTAGAAACTATCTCGAAATTCGCATAGGCCGTCACCCCCGCGAAGGCGGGGGGCCAGGAAGACCATTCCCGCCTCCGCGGGAATGACGATCAACGAAGTCTCAGGCCCTTTAAGATAGCCTCTTACAGGGTGTCCAAAAAGGCAAAGTGATTTATGCCATGGTCTTTGTGTAAGCCCACGATCGTCATTCCGGCATGCTTCTGGCCGGAATCCAGGTCTTGGCTTAGCCATGGACCCCGGCCATAAACCTGCCGGGGTGAAGGGTCTTGGAGGTTTTTTAGGCACACTCTTAGAGACAGGACGACAGGGGATGAGGGAAAAGGGAAATAGATGGCTCCGAATACAGACCGAAGCGGCTTGCCACCAGCGCAGAGGGTGATGTTTCGAGGCCGGCGTGCCGGTCCTGCGTGCGGCCCCTCCCGGCCAAAGCCAAGACTCCCGCTGCAATAATTCCAGTGCACCGCAATATTTCTATTGCACTCATCGCAGGGGTCTGGGGGAGCGGGGGCCCCTCCGTTCCTCGTCAGGACGGAGCAGACGGAAATCGCTTCAGCTTTTCTCTTTGGCCACCTTGGGCATTGGCAGGGCGAGATGAGTCATCCCATGGCATGCGATACGAGGGCTTGATTCCGCTTGGAGAGGCAGGGGACGGAAGATGGTAAATCGGTGGCACAGAGCTTGCTCTAAGAACATTCCGATGGCTCTGCCCTGTATCATCGCATCCTTGCGTTGGAACAACATATGGGTGTACTAAACCATTAAAGGAGGTCTCTTATGAACAACCAATTCAAATGGGTGGCTGGGGTAATGTTGGCAATGGCTTTGGTGGTCTCTCCTCTTCTGCCGGCGTTGCCGGTGGGGGCACAAGCACCGCCAAGCGCACCTCCGCAGGCAACCGCCGAAAAGCCGCCGGTGGTTGGGAGCGATTTGGGACTGGCGGGGAAAATTGGTGCGGCCATAAAAAACGCTCCGATGGGAAAGGGGAAAGGTCAAATCGATCCTGAAGCTCCGCGAGGGGTCTTCGGCATTCCGGGGGCACCCCAGGTCAACTACGTCCTGGCCATTCTCTGGGCTCTGTGGGTGGGATGGATTTTTTCCACCGTAGGCGCCTTTGGCGGGATCATGGCGGGGGTTGGCCACATGACGGTCTACGGTCTTGGTGACTATGCAAGGACCTTCAAAGATACGGTACCTCCGTTGAACAAGACCCTCACCGACAGCATTCGCACTTCGAATCAGTGGCTCGTAGGGCTGTCGTCCATTCTGAGCGTCATCAATTACTTAAAATCCAAGCGCATGTCGTGGCCCCTGGGGCTCGCTTTGGGGGCAGGCTCCATCGTCGGCGCGTTCAGCGCGGCCTCTTTGACCGGCGGCAAAGTCTCCTTCAGCCAGTACCAGGGCTGGTTCGGGTTCTTTGTTCTGATCGTCGCAGGGTTTCTCTTTTACGAGACTACCTCCAGGGGACAGGCCAGTAAGAAGGCCGCCAAGGCGGCTACCCAGGCTTTTGAACAGACGGTGAAGGAAAAGGGCGATACCTGCGCCCTAGGTGTCTGCGCCAAGGAATGGGGCATTACCAGGTCGACTTTTACTTTCTTTGGCTCGGAATTCAGCTTCAACCCCATCTGGGCCTTCGTGGGTGGGGTCATCATCGCAGCCATCTCCGCTTTCATCGGCGTTGGTGGAGGCTTTCTTTACGTTCCCTATTTGACCACCTTCGTGGGACTGCCCATGTACATCGTGGCTGGGACTTCAGCCCTGGCGGTGTTTATCAGCATGGTAACGAGCATCACCACCTATATCCAGGTGGCCGGCGCAGGTATGGACTGGGGGCTGGTCGGGATTCAGCTGGTGGGTGTCTTCGTGGGCTCCATGATCGGCCCGAGAACGCAACAATACATTCCTGACATCTGGCTGAAGAGGCTTTTCGTGGTCCTGGCTCTTTATGTGGGTATCGGATATTTCAGCAAGGGATTTTTCGGCACGGCCTGGGTCCCGATGTAAGCAACGGGATTTCGGTGCTCAGGCTGCACTTCGGCCTGAGCACCCCCATATAGCCAACTTTTGACAGGCAAATGCTCGTGTTAGAGCTCTTCGATTCCCTCCTTATCAACTTCTATCAGCTCACCGGCAGCCCGTTGTGGAATTATTTCATCGGGACCTTTTTGCTGGCTTTCCTGTCGGTTCTTATCGGCCATGCGACCCTTTCCTTCGTCTATCGGGTCAACCGAAAGCACCTGGAACGCCTAGCAACCGACACCGAAAAGCTCACCCAGCTTTCCCTCGATGCCATGGATCTGGGAGACAGGAAGAACTACAAGGCGATCAATAAAGAAGCAAGCGACTCCTATGGGCAGCTCTTCTTCAACCGCTTTGGGCTCTCCGCCGCTACCCTCTGGCCCACCTTTTTCGCCCTCGCCTGGATGCAGGAGCGCTTTGCCCGGATCGTTATCCCCGTTCCGTGGTTGGGGTTCAGTGCTAATTACTTCGTCGTGTTTCTCTTCTCCTACCTTCTGGCCAGGATCGTCTTCGGTCGTGGGAAGAAGTACCTCCTCCCTTTATTGGGCCGCAGACCGACCCCAGATAAAGCAGGGCTTTGAAAACCTCAAATCATTCTGATCCAGTTCAATACTTCGGAATCCTGGTGGCTCTCAATGCCGGTTGATGGGTACTCTCCCGGGGTCCCCAACAAATGGCAGAATGAGAAGTTTCGGCAGGGTTAACTGTTTCGGATTCCGGAATTGGGACAGTCCGATCGTCATTGCTGCGTGGCCTTTGGCCGGCTGGTCTTTGTAGGTCCCCAAGAGGCGGTCCCACCAGGGAAAATTGAAGCCGTAGTTGCTGTTCGTTTCCCGGATCACGACAGAATGATGCACCCGGTGCATGTCGGGCGTTACGATGAAAAGCCGAAGCACGCGGTCAATCTTCGCTGGAATAGTGATGTTGCTGTGGTTGAACATGGAAGTGGTATTGAGGGCCACTTCGAAAAAGAGCACCGCTAGCGCAGGTGGGCCGAGGGCAACCACCGTCATGAGCTTGATACCCATGGACACTACAATCTCGATGGGGTGGAAACGAATCCCGGTGGTCAAATCAAAATCCAGGTCCGCATGATGCACCATATGCAGTCGCCAGAGCGCCGGAATCGCATGATGAAGAACATGTTGCAGGGTGATGGTTAAATCCAGGGCGAGCACACCAACAACCATTTTGCACCAGAGGGGAAGATCCACCTGGTTGAGCAGACCCCACTGGCGTTCTGCGGCAAGAATAGCCAGCCCGTATGGCAAAATGGGGAAAACCAGGCGCACCGACAGAGGGTTGAGGGCTACGAGCACCAGGTTCGTCCACCAGCGGCCTGCTTTGGACGTGGTCACCGCCCGTCGCGGAGCGAGCATTTCAAAAAAAGCCAGGACAACCAAAGCACCAAAGAATACACCCAGCCGTATTCCCATTTCCATGCCCATACGGCAAGCCTCCCATCACGCGCACAGGAATTCACGCAGACTACCGGTTTTAGTCCGGACGAGGAGTCAGGCAGCCTGGTTTTTATTCAATGATATCCTAAAGCAGATCATGCCGCCATCGTCAATTCACCCGTTCAAGGAGTTCTCATCGGCTTCCTTCAGTGTAACCTTCTCAACTCTCCCCCAAAGCCATCCTCTTTGCTCTGGCTCCCAACTGACCCGGTTCCTGATTCGATGGGACTCTTCCCATCCTATCTGCCCAGGATTCGACCCAGGATTCCCTTTTTCTGCGGTTCCGGCTCGGGAAGCCCCAGACATCGACAGATAACCGCCTCCACCTTCTCCTGAGCGATGTTGGAGCCTTCGACCACGATTTCCTCACCCACCATGATGGCCGGAGCGACAGGAAGCTCCAGCTCGAAGTATGCGTCGTTTTGGTACTCGGCAACGGGCTTTGAGGTGACCTCGATTTCGACATCCTTATACTTGTTGCCCAGCCTGGGCATCATTTCCACAAAAGCCTTTCAGGGCTTGCCCTTGGGCTCGTTGAGGAAGAATCTAACTTTCAGCATATCCTTCTCCTTTCTCAGTTGCGGGTTTTCAATCACCGGTTTGCTTGAGCTGCGCCATACGGCCGCGGAACTGGTCGGGAGGAAGGTAGTCTACCAGGCGCAAATTCGCTTTTTCGTGTCCAGTCGCATCGAGGAATACAATAGTGGGAACGCCTTGAACGCCGTACTGTTGCAGCAGCCGTTCGTACAATGGATTGCCGCCTTTGGTCACATCCACTTTTACCATGACAAACCCATGGTTGGCCTGATCCACTACGGCAGCATCGTGGAAAGTGACATCCTCAAGCTCCCGGCACGGTGTGCACCAGGTGGCGTAAAAATCAATTATAACCGGCTTTTTCTGCTTTTGGGCGTCCTTGAGAACCTCATCCGAATAGGGCTGCCAGTTGACACCGGGCCCTCGCATAGTCCATGAAGTTACAAGGAAGGTGGCAAGAACGAGGAAGGCTAAGCCCACTCCGGCTTTCATCCAGGGGAAGGCCTTAAAATTCGCCTGACTCTTATCGATCCACCCCAGATGGATTCCCGCGGCAAGAGCCACCAGGGCCAGCAGCAAGGTTCCCGAGGAGCCCGGAAGGATGGGCCTTATAAAGTGGGCGGCCATACCGATCAGCACCCATCCCATGAGCTTCCTCACCCAAATCATCCAACCGCCCGAGCGCGGGAGCTTTTCCAGTTGCCCGGAAAAGACCGCCAGGATGAAAAGAGGGAGTCCCAAACCGAGGCTCAAGGTAAAGAATATGAGAAACCCCAGCCAGGGGCTTCCCATGCTCGCGACCCAGGTAAGAAGCCCCAAAATGAAGGGGCCGATACAGGGAGCTGCAACCACGCCGAGGGTCAAGCCCATAAAAAGGGTTCCGAAGTAGCCCGCATACGATTTTGCCGCCGTCTGGGTCAGACCGCTTGGCAGGCGCAGCTCCCAGAAGCCAAAGAGGCTCGCTGCAAAGGTGACAAGGACTCCTGCAACCAGGATGAGGACCATGGGGTTTTGGAGCATCGCCCCCATGAGGCCTCCCGTGAGCGCCGCTACCACCCCGAGGATCGAGTTGGTCACGGCAAGCCCCAGCAAGTAGCAAAAGCCATGGATGATAAGGCTGCTTTTTCCGCCACCTTCTCCCGTTGCCTGCCCCCCGAAGTAGGAGACGGTAATGGGAATGAGGGGATAAACGCAGGGCGTAAGATTCAGGGCCATGCCTCCGACAAAGATGCCCAAAAGGGTCCAGATCATCGCCCAGCCATAGAGCGGGCCCGGGGTTTTGGGCTCTTCGGCAGGTTGGCTAAGGCCTGCGGGAGTGCTCTTTACCGGCAGCCCACGCCCCTGCCATTCGGGATATCCTTTGGGATCGCGGTAGACGTTTTTATATCCGAGCTTTACGGCCACCCGGGCCGCTGAGTCGCTGCGCACTCATGTCAAGCCCGCTCAGTAGAAGACCACCGTTCGGTCCTTATCCAAACCGAGGACGCTTTCCAGGAGCCCCGCTTTCTGCCAGCGCGACCACCAGGTGGGCTCCATGGGGAAATTTACCGCACCCTCGATATGCCCGGTACGGTACTCCCACTCCTGGCGGGTATCCACAAGGAGAATCGCCTTCGCGTCCTTGCAGTAGCGCTCGGAGAGCTCTTCCGTCGTAATGAGCCGGTAGCCTCCGGCTTTGGCCTCGTTTAAAACATCCTCCATGGTTGCATCTTTGGGAGTCACGGCGCGGTTGGTGAACCAGAGCGCCCCCACCGTGAGCGCTACTGCTACCAGAGCAAGCATCACCGAGCTTTTGTTTTCCATACTTGACCCTTTCCTGTTGTCTCCAGGAGGCCTAGACTTTTCCTTCCCGCTCGAGCTTTGAGATGAGGAACCTTGCTCCCCGCTCCGATAGCCCGAGGGTCCGGGCAAGCTCGCCCGCATCGAGGGGCTTGCGCTGGCCGGCATGGGAGATGACCTCCCCTTCGAGTTCTTCCAGCCAATCCTCGAAAAGCACGAGAAGCTCCGGGTCGGTTATGGCCAGGAGCTGCCTGGATTGCGCGACCTTGTCCACCAGGGTCTGACACATCTGCGTTGGGTCGACACCTTCGCCCATGCACTCGGCCAGTCAGAGGTGCACCATGCTCGACAGCTTATCGCCTCCGGATTCTCCAATCAGGTCCATGACGAAGTCGGTCCGCTCATCCTCACCGAGAAGAGGGAAAAGCTTTCTTAAGGCCTTAGCCATTTCAGCTATCGCTTTCTTGGGATCCATGCCATCGATTATTCTTTGAAGCTCTTCCATGCCGATTTATGATCACCTCCCCGAAAGCTAAAAGGTCTTCCTTGCGCTGAGCAGGTCTGCGGCGATGCTTTCCAAGGCTCTTGCAACGGTAAGGACTCTTTGGTCTGCAAGCTCGTAGTAGACAAACGGGCCGTTTCGCTCCACTTTGACAAGGAGCGAGCGCTTGAGCTCCCGCAAATGATGGGAAACCAGAGGCTGAGAGAGATTGAGGCTTTCAACGATGCTTCCAACCGATTTCTTCCCATCGCTTATGAAGTGAAGAATGCGCAGCCGGTTCTCGTCAGAGAGGCTCTTTGCCAAAAAGGCCGCTGTCTGATACTGCTCGCTCGTAAGCTCGGTTCTTTCCCGTGCCGTCTCGTTCAGGAACTCTTCCTTCGATGCCATTGCCTTAAAGTTTCCCGGTAAGGTTTGTTTCAACCAGCTCCTGCATGGGGCAAAAAGTCTTTCAACGTATTAGTGATAATTTATAAGCTGATATTTAGGGAGGGTCAAGAATAGTCTTTCTTTTATGGCACTCAGGTCATTTTACACCCAGTCCACACTCACAACCGGGATGTTATGGTTTACTTCCTTCTGAAAGCATCCCTAGAAAGCAAATGCGGAAATCGCGGTTCCCGCAAGAACCACCCAGAGGATATCCAGCTTGAAAATGAGAGCGGCAAGGGCTGCGGCCGCAAGGGCCAGGTGAGGCCAGTCCCAGTGAACGTTTAAAGCAAAGCGGATGGTAACAGTCAAAAGGAGCCCCACAAAGGAGCAAAGGATGCCGTCGATGGCCCTGGTAAACCAGGGCAATGAGCGCACCCGATCAAACCAGGGGGCGACACCGATCAGCATCAGGAACGAGGGCAGAAAGATGGCCACGGTGGCAATCAGGGCGCCGGAAAAGCCATAGACCAGGTAGCCCACAAAAGTTGCCGTGATCACAATGGGGCCGGGGGTGAACTGTCCGAGAACGATTCCATTGAGAAAAGTCGGACCATCCATCCAGGAGCGGGCCTCGACGATTTCATGGAACATGAGGGGCACCGATACGAACCCTCCGCCAAAAGCAAGGAGATCGATCTTGGACATGAGCACGGCGAGCTGGAAGAGCTCCTTTCGGAAGTAAAAGAGGAGAGCAAGACCTGCAGCGGAAGCGAAGAGGAGAAACAGCAAGGGGACGGTTGTGTGCTGCATATTGGCTGGACGAGCAGCCTTTGGAGTGAGGGGTTGCCTCCCGTTCAGCAGTACCCCAAGAAGGGCCGCCAAGATGATAATGAGTAGAGGATTTGCCCCGATCCAGAATAGCCCTGCTGCAATAAGCCCAATTACCACGCCCTTCCAGTTCTTGAGGGAGGTCTTCCCGAAGGACCGGGTTGCGTTGGCCACAACGGCCACAATCACTGCCTGAAGCCCACTAAAAATGGATATGACAGCCGGAAGCTCGTGCGTCCGCGAGTACGTGAAGGAGAGCCCCAGCATGAGAAGAAACGCGGGAAGGCCAAAGCCCACGTAACAGGATGCCGCCCCGCGCAAGCCCCGCGTCTTCAAGCCGACATAAGCCGCCATCTGCATGGCGGTCGCCCCTGGTATCGTCTGGCACAGGGCTACACCATCCTGGAAGGAATCAAGGTCAAGCCACTGCTTCTGACCGACGGCCATCTTCCTGATGTAGGCGATCATGGCGGGACCGCCGAAGGCGGTGATTCCCATCCTGAGAAAAGAGCTGAATAACAACGGCAGCGATGGACCATGCTGCGCATCGTGGTGAGCTTGAACTATTCCCATGTAACAGACGCTCCTACTGCTCTTTAAGCTTTATGACTTCCCGTTCGAACCCCGTCGGGATGTTGCCTTTGTTTTTTTGCCGCTTCCTCCCAACCGGCTCTGCCCATCGGATCGCATCCAGGGTGGGCATGCCTGGATATCTGTTTCAATACGCCCTCTGATGAGCTGGACAAACCGGGTCCGCTGCTCCGGATTTACGAAGGAACCTGCCTGGAGAAAATGGACGATTGCCCCGTCCTGCACGGTCCCTTGCATGCGCTGGATATCTTCAAAGGCTTCATCGTCCCCTTGGGCGACGGCCGTCAGGAGGTCATGATCCGTGGCTGCTTTCAGATTCACTCTCTTCGAGGTCACCGCTGAGCCTCCTTATCGTTCAGATCATGCAGGTAAACTCCATGCCGGCGGGGTCCATGCTTCTGAGATTCGAGATCCAGAGCATAGCAGGAAGCCCGAAACCCAACAAGACAAGCGTGACCATGAGCATCTCATCATTTGACGCTGGGGGATTGTTGTTATAATGACAAACGAGTTATGGCCAAGGCGTTGAACAAGCCTTGCTGATCTGATCCAAATGTTGTTCGCGTTCCGGGATTATGAGGGTTCTCGAAGAACCCTAAAGGCCGTTGGAGGATTTCGATGCGGTGGAAGAACCGTCTTTTGCCTTTTGTTTGGGGGATATGTGGACTGATTCTGACGGTTCCCGGACAGGCCGCCGCCACCCAGGTTCACGTTGCCTCCGAGGGGCTCTATGTCCACCAAATCGCTCATCTCTTCTTTGCGCTCTCCATGGCCATTCTGCTTTATTGGCTGCGGCAGCGCAAGTTGGTGAGAGAGCGTGGCTGGCGTCTGATTCAGCTGGCCGCTCTGTTCTTTATCATCTGGAATGTAGACGCCTTTTTTGTCCATATCCTGGATGATCGCAGCGATCTCTTTCGCACGATCGACGCCGGCACCTGGCACGCCTCCATCCAGTTTGACAGAGAGCTCGAACTGCTCGCGTTTCTCTACTACCTGGGCAAGATGGACCACCTCCTGTGCGCTCCGGGCATGATATTGCTTTATTTCGGCCTCCGCTGCCTGCTCCACCAGGCCCAAGGCCGTCAGGAAGCCATTGGGAAGAGTCGGGCCGGAATTGACGGCCATGCTCCAACCCTTTCTCGTGACCTATGAATTCGGACTATCGGCAAGACCTGACGCTATGAGCTTACCCTTATTACCCGTATGGATAGCCGATCTGCTGGGTTCCGCCATCATGTGCTGTTTCTCTCTGTTGGCGGTCCAAGTGGCCACGCGTCTTCGCCGTACGGACCAAAACAACGTTGTCTGGACCTACCTTCTGTGGCTCTCTTACGCCCTGGCCGCTTTTGCCCTGTCTCGCTCCGTCGGGCATATCGTCAGACGCCTGCTCTTGACCCTCGGCTACGACGACCTCTGGTCTGCCCTGCAACCTCTCAGCGGCGCCATGAATTCCCTGCTTTTCGTCGTCGCGGCCTCCATTACGCTCTTTTTCGAACGGGTCTGGAAGATCTACCAGGAGATCCTAGCCGACAAGCAAGCCCTTCAGGAAGCTCACGGTGAGCTCCTCTATCTCAACCGCAACCTGGAGCGGATGGTCGAGGAAAGAACGCGCGAGTTGAGTGCTTCCGAGCAAAAGTATCGACGCATCTTTGAGACGTCGCAGGACATGATCATGGTGACCAAAGCCGACGGCCTCATCCTGGACATGAACGAGGCCGGAGCCTTGATGCTCGGTGTTGCTTCGGTCGCTGAAGCATTGAATAAGCATCGTTTCCAGGGCTTTTTCGCCAATCAGGCTGAGTGGGATGAGGTAGTCCAAAAGTTGCTGCGAGACGGGTCCATCATCAACGATGAACTGCATCTGCTGGGGCAAGACGGGCGGGCATTTACTGCTTTGATCAGCGCCAAGGCAGAACCCGTGGAACCCGGGAAAACCGTGGCGGCGCTTCACTTTCTGGCTAAAGACATCTCTCAGCGCCAGGCCCTGGAAAAGCAGCTGCTGCTTGCGGACAAGCTCTCCTCCATCGGCCAGCTGGCTGCCGGGGTCGCTCATGAAGTGAACAACCCCCTCGGCATGATTCTCGGCTATACCCAGTTGCTCATTCGCGGAGAAGAGGCGGGAACACAACGCTATGAGGATCTCCGAACGATCGAAAAACACAGCCGCACCTGCAAGACCATTGTGGAAAGGCTGCTCAACTTTGCCCGCAGCACCCAGACACACCGGGAGTTGGCAGATATCCATCAGGTCATTGAAGAAGTAATCGGTCTGCTCAAGCACTCCCTGGAGCTCGACAACATTCTCCTGGAAACGGATTTCGACAGGCGGGTGCCGCTTCTGCCCCTGGACAAGGAAAAGATGAGGCAGGTCTTCATGAACCTTCTGGTGAACGCCAGGCAAGCAATTGGCAAACAGGGCAGGATCACACTCATCACTCGCTACAATGCCGATCGCGAGGAGGTTACGATTCGGGTGACCGACGACGGCTGCGGCGTCCAACCGGAGAATCTGAATCGGGTTTTCGACCCGTTCTTCACTACCAAACCTACGGGTGAAGGAACCGGCCTCGGCCTTTCGGTAAGCTATGGCATCATACAGGACCACAAGGGCCAAATCCTGGTGAACAGCGAACCGGGAAAAGGGTCCACCTTTACCCTCATTCTTCCCAACCTCGCTCCCGGAAGGGATCAGAACCCATGAAAGAAACGCTGCTGGTTGTCGACGACGAACCGGATCTGCTGCTGCTGCTCAAAAGGAGTCTCGAACCTGACCTCAACTGCACGGTGGACACCGCGCTCTCGGGTAAGGAAGCCATTCGCATCGTCCAGGAACGACCCGTTGACCTCGTTCTTGCCGATATCAAAATGCCGGATATGGATGGTGTGGAGCTCTTGAAACAGGTCCGTCAGGAATACCCATGGCTGACGGTGGTTTTGATGACCGCGTACGGCTGCATTGAACTTGCCGTGCAGGCCATCAAGGCGGGCGCCTACGATTTCATCACCAAGCCCTTTGACCATGACAGCCTGGTGCTCACTCTGAGAAAAGCACTGGAACGCAG
Organism: uncultured delta proteobacterium; assembly: GCA_963783775.1. Classification (GTDB taxonomy): domain Bacteria; phylum Desulfobacterota; class Syntrophobacteria; order Syntrophobacterales; family Syntrophobacteraceae; genus JADGQM01. Next base: position 363,300 of record CAWAOR010000008.1, read on the forward strand.
CCGCCTCCTGCGGGAAAACCTCCGGCTGCAGCGTTGCGTCCAGGATGAATCGGCGTTTCAGAACCTGGTGGGGGCAAGTCGCGCCATGCAGCGAGTTTACGAAGCGATCCAGATGGTTGCCAAAACCGATCTGACCGTACTCATTACGGGTGAATCGGGCACCGGCAAAGACCTCACCGCGCGGGCTATTCATGCTCTCAGCAACCGCGCTCGCCAGCCTTTCGTCGTAGTCAACTGCCCGGCGGTGCCCGAGCAGATTCTCGAAAGTGAACTCTTCGGCTATCGCAAGGGCGCCTTCACCCATGCCACCCAAAACCGCACCGGGCTTTTTCAAGAAGCCCATGGTGGCAGCATCTTCCTGGACGAAATCGGCGACATCAGCACATCCATCCAGACCAAGCTCCTGAGGGTCTTACAGGAAAAGGAAATAAAGCCCCTGGGAGACACCCGCTCGATCCAGGTCGATGTGAGGGTGCTGGCCTCGACCAACCGCAAACTCGAAGCCAAAATCCGCCGCGGTGAATTCCGGGAAGACCTGTATTACCGCCTCAACGTCCTGCCCATCGTACTGCCGCCACTGCGCGACCGGCCGGAGGACATCCCGCCCCTGGTGGACCACTTCCTGGCCAAGCGGTGTACTGAGTTGGGCAAACCACTCAAAACCGTTTCCCCGGAGTTGATGAATCACTTCCTCAAACACTCATGGGAAGGCAATGTACGCCAATTGGAGAACATGATTCTGCGAGGGATTCTCTTTGCTCCACGGGAACAGATTCGCCCCGAAGATGTCGGTTTCGACCTGGCCCTGACGGGTCCCTCACCTCTAGCGGAGAGCGACTTCGCCCAACTCCTTTATCGAGATGCCAAAGAAGATGCTCTACGCCGGTTTCACACCACGTATCTGGGAAAACTCCTGGAGGCTACTCAGGGGAATGTCAGCCAGGCCGCTCAGCGGTGTGGGCTGGAACGCCAGGGACTCCAGCAGATCATGAGGCGCTACGGCATCCGGGCTGAAAACTACCGACCCAACAGCTAGTCCATGAGAAGCTCGTCTCCGCATTCCAAATCCGAAACCCGAAATCCCCTACTGGTTTCCTTGCAGGAAACTGGCCAGGCTCGCAGCATCTTCCACGTTGAGCACCTTTGCGTTGCGGTTGATGCGGCGCATCAAACCGCGCAGCACCTTTTTGGGCCCAACCTCGACAAAGTAGTTTTGTCCATCCGCAATGAGCCGCTCCATGGATTGCTGCCAGAGCACGGGACTGCAGACCTGGTCAATGAGTTTGTCCGCAACCTGCGCAGCCCTCTCCAGAGGCGCCGCGTCGACATTGCTGATCACGGGAAGCCGCGGCTCCCGGAAGGTACATCGACGCACCACGGGTTCGAACTTCTCCCGCGCCAACTGCATACAGCGGCTGTGCCAGGGACCGCTGACATTGAGTTTGATGCATTTCTTGGCCCCGGCGCCCTCACTCAGGGCGATGGCGCGGTCGATGGGGGCGGCCGGACCGGTGATGATGATTTGCTCAGGACAGTTGATGTTGGCGATTTCTACGCCGCACAGTTCACAAATGCCATCAAGCTGCTCTTGAGGAAGTTCCATGACCGCCGCCATAGCGCCGGGTTCCTGCCGGGACGCTTCGTGCATGTACAACCCGCGCCATCGAACCAGCTCAAGAACTTCCTTGAGCTCCAAAACACCGGCCGCATAGAGGGCGCTGTACTCTCCCAGGCTGTGACCGGCAGCCGCTACCGGATAGAACTCATGCAGTTGCATTACCGTGAAGCAAGCCAGGTTGACCACGGTGATGGCGGGTTGAACGTTTTCCGTGAGCACCAGAACCTCTTCCGGGCCGTGAAAGCAAAGCCTGGCAACGTCCATTTGCAGGATCTCACTGGCCTGGGAAAAGAGCTCTCGAACCTCGCTGTAATTTTCGTAGAATTCCTGCCCCATACCCACGTAATGCGAACCTTGACCAGGAAAGAGAAAAACCCAATCATGCATAGCTGTTGCTCCTTCAGAAAATTGAACGACCGGAGCATACGTCCGGTTCCATCGATTGGGCATGCTTGTATGCGCCTCCCGTATGCTTGTCAAGGCGAATATGGCGTTGCGTTGAAGCAGCATTCTGCTTAACTTGCCTCACATGTTTCAGCAAGGAGCGGCGACGTGCGGCAACAACAAAAAAATGGTTCGCCCTTTTTTCCGACTATTTGGTAAACTGCATGGTTTGAAGTAGGCGCATCTCAGGCAGGTGGGGTGACCCTGTTTGTCAGTTCTCTAACTGCGGAAGGGTAGTAATGCAAAATAGATCTCATTACTTGGCTATGGGCATCAGTTTCCTTGTGTTATTGGGTTTCCCCATTGTTGTCTCATCGGGCTTTGCCTGCGACCTCACCGATGGCTCTGGTCCAGTCCGGCACTGACCGGGCACTCCAGATCATAAGAAGCGCTCACTCGGGGACAGCGCCGAGTCTGAGCGAACGCCGGGCCGAAATCTTGAAGATTGTCGACGAGTATTTCGACTTCCAGGAAATGGCCAAACGCGCCCTCGGGCGCCCCTGGAAAGAGCAGTCTCCTCAGAAACAACAGGAGTTCGTTGACCTCTTCAAGCAACTCCTCTTCAACAACTATGCTGGTAAGGTGGAAATCTACACGGGCACCAATGAACAAGTGGTTTACGACACGGAAAAGATCGAAGGGGAATACGCCCTCGTGAAAACCCGAGTGCTGAACTACAAGAACACCAATGTGCAGCTCGATTACCGTTTGAAATTGATCAGCGGCCAGTGGAAAGTGTATGACATAGCAGCCGAAGGCATCAGCCTGGTGGACAACTACCGGGGGCAATTCAATTCCATCCTTGCCAGCAGATCCTTTGACTCCCTTCTCAGCCAATTGCGAGAAAAAGTCGCTGATCAGAAGGGTGCACTCTGACCCTTACCCCAAGGCTGAAAATCGGCGGAGCGTCCCATGACCATCGGTCCAGAGGGCCATCGAAAGCGGCTTCGAGAGCGATTCCAGCAAAGCGGGCTGGACGGGTTTCATGACCACGAAGTCCTCGAGCTCCTCCTCTCCTTCGTGATTCCCCGCAGGGATGTCAAACCCCTGGCGAAGAAGCTCCTGGAGGAACTCGGGAGCCTGCCGGCGGTTTTTGACGCACCCCTCATAAGGCTTCAGGAAGTCGACGGGATCGGCCCGCAGGCGGCAACCCTCATCGCCGCCATCCCCCGCCTTTTTGATCGCTACCAGAAGGTCCGCTGGAGCAAAGACGAGAAGGTGCTCACCACGGAGGATGCCGTGCAGCGGCTACGGCCCACGCTGGCAACCGAACGCAGCGAGATCTTTTGCGTTCTCGCTCTCAATAGCCAGAACGTTGTGATTGCCGTGGAACCCGTCCAGAAAGGGAGCATCAATCGCACGGCGGTATTTCCCCGCTTGGTGGTGGAGGCCATCCTCAAGCATCGCGCTACGGCCGTCATTCTGGCCCACAATCATCCGGGAGGCGACCCCCACCCGTCGGCCGCGGACCGGCAGCTCACCCGCAGGCTGAAGAAGCTCTTGAACGACCTCGATATTCACGTCCATGACCACATCATCATTGCCGGCCCCCACCATTATTCTTTTGCCGAACATGGAGAACTGGAATGAAGGAAACGTCGATGGATGCCGTTGTGGTTCGGGAATCCGGCAAGAAGGGAGACTGGAACACCCTTGTTGTGGAAAAGGTCCCTGTGCCTGAATTCAAGTCAGGTGAAGTCCTGGTGCGGGTTGAAGCCTGTTCGGTCAATCGGGCGGACCTCCTGCAAAGACGCGGCCTCTATCCCCCTCCCCCTGGAGCCTCAACCATCATGGGGCTCGACTTCGCCGGGGTGGTGGTGGAAGCGGGTCCGGATGTAAAAGACTGGCGGCCTGGTGACCGCGTATTCGGGATTATCGCCGGCGGTGGCTACGGCCGCTTTGTTGCCGTGACGGCCGACCACCTGGTTTCGATTCCCGATAATCTCGATTTTGTGGCTGCGGCGGCGGCGGCGGAAGTGTTTTTTACCGCCTTTTTCAACCTGTTCCTCGAAGCACGAATACAAACCGGCGAAACCTTGCTGGTTCACGGAGGCGGCAGCGGCGTGGGAACCGCCGCCCTTCAGCTGGCTCATGCCCAGGGAGTGACCGCCATCACCACCGCCAGTTCGCAGGAAAAACTCGAGCGCTGCCTGGATTTGGGAGCTGCCTTTGGCATCAATTACCAAACGGAAGATTTTGCCGCCCGCGCCCTCGAAATCACCGAAGGCCGTGGAGTAGATGTCGTCCTGGACTGGATCGGCGGCCCTTACCTCAGCAAGCACCTGGAAATTCTCAAACCCCAGGGGCGTCTCATCATCATTGGCTTGATGGGGGGCGGCAAGGCGGAGATCAATCTGGCCACGGTAGTCTCCAAACGGTTGCGCATCATCGGCTCCATGCTGCGCGTCCAATCCCGGGAAGCAAAGACTGCCCTGACTGAGAGCTTTACCCAGCAGGTGCGACCACTTCTCGAATCGGGAAAAGTGCGGCCCATCATCGACCGGGTCTACCCCATGGAGGCCGTCGAAGAGGCTCACCAATACATGAAGGAAAATCGGCACTTCGGCAAGATCGTGCTGGTGTGGGAGTAAAGAGTAACGAGTGGTGAGCCGCGGAAGACGGTGATCGGGTATGAGAAATCACCCTTCTCCCGCCCAATTATACTCATTACTCACCACTCGTTACTTCATTGGGTGCATGGTGGTCAAGAAGTGGATCAGTCTGGAAAACGTATCCTTCATTAGAAGGCAGCGGTTGATCCTGGACAGATATCCTGAACGTTGCTCCAGGTGACAACTGGTGGTGCTTGGTGCGAACGGTCCCGGTAAAACCACTCAGCTCCAGCTCCTGGCAGGTTATCTGTGGTCCAGCCAGGGCCGGGTTACGATGCTCGGAGAAGCATTCGGCCAGACCGACCTCCGGGAGTTGCGAAAATAGAGTGGCACGGGAGAGGCTTCTGGACACTCTGGAGCAGTTGGGCCGGACATCAGGCGGACCGACCATGATTCTTGTCACCCATCACCTTCAGGAAATCATACCGGCCTTCAATCACACGTTTCTTCTCAAAGATGTCTTGGCGCAAGGCAACAAGGCAGAAGTCCTCCGTTCGGAAATCATGACCGAAGCTTTCGGAATTCCAATCATAGTCAATGAGGAAGGAAATCGCTACTGGTCGAGGATCCCTCTCGGAGGCAGAGCTAAAGCCAGTGTGAGGCGTTTTCAACATCCTCAAAAGTGAATGATCATAGAGGTGTAGAAACTATGCTCGTTCACATTCTGGGAAAAGTCTATGCCGGGAACGGCTGATTCTCCAACATTTCTGCCGAACCGATAAACATAGGCAGCATCAAAAATGAACCGGCCAATGCCGATTCCGCTTCCAATGCTGAAGCCAAAGTAATTGTCCGGCGTTCCCTGCGCCGGAGCAGGATCATAGAAGAACCCCACTCGCACTGGGACGGTGTACTTTGGTTTGATAAAGAGGTACTCTGCACCAACCCGAGCCTGGGTGGTCGGGTTGATATCCGCTTTACGCGCTGGCCCTTTGGTGATTGGGGATATCCTCTTGCCGTCCGCATCGGTGAGAATGAAATCTTGCCATGCGGTATGAGAGATGTCTGCAGAAAGCGTCATCCGGTCTGAAAACCGGAAAGCCACTCCGAATCCATATGACATGGGCATGGCGAGTTCCTCATCTGTGGTCTTGGAATCGTAACCCACCGGGTAGTTCTCCGGAAGGCAGGATCTGCCTTGATTCTCCAAGTCGGATTGGTGTTTCAAATCAGCGGTAAAAGGTGTTTTCAACACCGCACCCAAGGCTAGCTTCTCGGTTACATTCCACAAAAGCCCAACATTTGCGTTGAAACCGCTAAAAGCGTATCGGTCCTTCGAGGAGATGCTGTAAGTCCACGCCTGTCATCCAACGGCAGCTTGTGCACCGTGTCCCCGTCAACACTGTTTCCCAGGCGTTCCGGTAGATGCCATCCTGCCAAAAATTCAGCGTAAAACCAAAGGAGAGTTGGGGAACGATTTGGAGGGCGTAGGCAAGGCCCCACGCATACAGCCCGCCACTTGCCGAGTAATTGAGATTTCGGAGATCTCTCCCAGACGTAAACATAAAATCCCATTGCCTTGAGAAATCGTAAAGATGCTGATAGTTGATCGAAACAACCATGTTGTGATTCAGGAGGGTAAACGGATAGGCGGCACTGAGATAGTTCAGACTCGCATTGGAGACATGCTGCCTCCCGAAGACTCCGGATGATCGGCAAACTTATTATTCTCAGCACGATAGAAGCCTTCCCCAACCGCAGATAGCTCCGGACGCTCCAGTTGAACCAATCCCCCCGGATTCCATGAAGCCGCCGTGGCATCGTCGGCCACGGCAATAAAAGCCCCTCCCATACCCAGGGCCCTCGCTCCCGAGCCGACGGGGTTAGGAGTAGAGGTTATGTCAATCATCGGCACTTGTGCGAAAACATTATTGCAGGAAAGGGACAAAGTAGTAAGCAAAACAGCAAGAAAACAAAGTAGGTTTTTCTCTGAGTGGCAGATCGCGCCTGTCATCGAAGCCTCCTTTTTACGGCTGCATCTTTCGCCATCTGGCAAAGACAACATTGGGTCCCGTGCGGCATGTCCAATCGTTTTCATGCCCATTCCTTCATGCCATCTCCTTGATTTCCCCATTCCTAGCAACCGGATCGGGATAATCCTTTGCGCAAACCGCTCTTAACCATCATTGCGTTCCTCAAAGTCCGATGAGGAAGAAGATGAAACATCAAGTTGTTTGTTCTCAAGGCTTTTGTTCTCGCACGCCACCCTCAAGCTTAACTCTCCAGCTTTCCGCCAGTACGATTTTTTTCAAAACAGGCTCATTGATCAACTTATATTCCGATTAGCGCTATTCTTCAGCCAGACGACGCCAAGGCCGTTTAATGCCAAAGCAAAACTGCTAAATCTGTCATTCCCGCAGCGTTTTTGAGCGGGAATGACGGTTGATTATATGCATGGCTGAAGATCGACGCTGATCGGGATTTATATTGAATTCAAGTTGATTAGACAACCATTTTTATATTTATAACTTTACATACACCAGCTGATAGGACAATTCCATTTTTTGTCCACTTTTTATATCCAGTTGCAGTGCAATACATATTTATAGTGGCAGCTGGATGTGGAAAATAATAGTATCCGTACTCATTACTCAATACAGAAGTACCTGTATTTGTAGTTATGTTAGCCCCAACAATAGGTGTACCTGCGTTTTTGTCTGTAACAAATCCTTCAACGCCGCTTAGAGGACCTCCCATCACATATCTCCCTTTTTATATGCGTCTTAATTATATTTCAATAATATGATCGTGTTTCTTGTGACCGTGATTGCTTACAATGTCTACTGGTATTTCTTTTGTGCTACCTGTTCCCTTCTTGAATTTAAATTTGTAATTATGGGTCTCCTCAACTTCTTCATCTATAGTAAATATACCCAAGCAGTCAGATAGAACTTCCGTATTGTTATTGGACGTCCAGTAGCTAACGTCCGGATTGCAATCCCATTCATCCCATTCATCACCTGGGCCATGCTGGTGGGTTTCCTTTTTTACAACTATCCCTTTCGCGCTGACTTTTACTTTCATAACTTTCCCTCTTTTTATTGATAGATTAGTTGAGGATTCCAAGAAACAACTCTTCCCCAAAACTCAGGGACGCCGCTTCCAAACGAGTGCCCCTGCCTGCTGTGATCCAACTAGTTTCCCCAAGCCGGTAGACGGTTACATCTTAGTACCGCCAACACTTTTACAGGCATGGAGCCATTTTTATGTTTATTAACTTGGTTACACCACATGAGAGATTGATGTTTAATTTAGACCAGTTACGGTAACCACTTGTGGCACAATACATATTTATCGGGCCTGCAGGATGTGGAAAATAGTAATAGCCATAGATATCACTATAAACGCTCGTTCCTGTATTGGTCGTAATATGAGCATTCGCAATAGCCTGAGCGGTAATTTTGTCCGTTACATATCCTTCAACACCACTCAACACATAACCCATAAGAACCCTCCCCTATTACTATTTACACATTAGAGTTCCACGATATGGTTGCTGGAATGCCGATGGGTTTCATCATATAATTGGATGGATAGCTTCTTAGTTTTCTCACCTCTCGTGAAAGTTATTGAGTATTCAAACGGTGACCTTGTCACTTCAACTATTTCATCTACACTAAATTTGCCCCAGAAGTCACTAAGCGTAGCAGGCTGTCCGTTGGTGGAACTGATTGGGACACCCTGTATACAATCCCATTCTTCCCATTCTCCGTCTCCAGTATCGGATTGCCCTGTCGTTGGTCTTCCATCGACCACTATGCCAGTTACGTTAACGGACACTTTAGCTTTCCGTTTCTCTGCCATAAGCTTTCTCCCTTTCAGTAGAAGCAGTTGCGATGAGTGTTCAGAAGACAGACGGCTACCAGGTCCATCCGATCACTGCGTAATCACCTTGTGCATCGGCTTCACGCGCTGCGGCGCTTCCTTACCGAGCAGTTCCACATCCGACATGTGGTTGCGCACGGTCTGGATGAGGCCGCGGCCCGTCTCCGTCACATCGGCGCCCAGCAGCATTCCGGTCAGGGGATGGCGGATCGCTTCTCCTTCCTCGAACATGATTACCCGCATGCCTTTCTTGACCTTTTTCTCGAGCCCCAGGTCGATGATGCCCTGGTTGCCTTTGACGGTGACCACCAGCCCTTCCACCAGAGGCAACTCATCGAGAAGCTTGAGAACCAGTCCCCGGCAAAGCAATCTCACCATGTCGGGACTGAGATCCTCCCCGTAAACGTCCACCGCTGTGAGGATGAGGGAAGTCTCGGTGTCCACCGCGCGCAGGTAGATTTCGACTGACCCCTCCTTTTCCAGCACCGTCCCCATGAAGACACAGCTGGCCGCCATGATCCTGCCGATGCGGATGGCTGCGTTGGGATCGGCAAGATCACTTCCGCCCAACCGATGTTCCCGAAGAATCTCCTCCAACCTCCTCCTTTCCACCATCCGAAAGCGATGGCCGGCGACAAGTTCTGACAGCAACGTCTCTTCCACAGCATCAGCGGCAAGTCCCGGCATCCCTTTGCGCTCGAAAGGCAGGAGCGCCACACTCAGCCGGGAGCCCACCTCATGCACCTTGTTGAGCTTCCGATGAAAGCACACCCGCTTTTCCGTCCGGTTGCCGGCAAGGTCGCGGGCTTCGATCAGGAAACAGTTCTCACCTTCGTTGAGCTTAGCCAGGTGGCTGAAATAAACGTTCTTGCCGGCTTTTCTCAAGATCGACTGCCCGTTGACCGCCAGGAACCCGATGCCACCCTCATCCCGCACCACCCCTTCCAGGTAGACCTGATCGAGGAAGGTCTCCTGCTCTCCCGTGGTGTTCTTCACTTCGATGGAGGGCGCAAGGGCATCCTGCGTGGCGCCGGCGCTTCCGAGCAGAGCCAAAGGGGACAGCTCGAGGGAAGCCAGAAGGACCCTGGGAAGTGAGCTCTGCCCTCCGGCCAAACGGATCTCAGCGGTGGTCTGGTTTCCCGCCAGATCCTTGGCCTGGACCACCACCCGATCAAGTCCCGGCGAGGCAGGAACGGCGTAGTCCAGTTTGGCTTCCCGAGTGGGAGCGTTCAGAATCTGGCGTCCATTGACGAGGATCTCCTGCAGGCCCGTGTCATCATAGGCATAGCCGCGCAGCCTCAGTCCCCGATCGCCACCCCCCCTTCCCGCCACGGGCTCGTCAATGCTCAGAATCGGCCCCTCCCAATCGGCTCGGACTTTTCGCTCGGCAACGGTTTGTTTGTCACTGAGATCCAGGCTCTCGACGCGAATGATATTCTCTCCAGGTCCGAGCGGCACCTGCAGGTCGAAAGGAACGGCTGGCGCAGCCAGATCGATGCGAACGGGACGGCCGTTGACCGTGATGTCCTTGACAAAGGAATCATCGCGGATCACACCGCTCACCCCTACCGAGAAGGCATTGGTCAAAAGGTCCGGCAGGGGCGACCAGATGTCGATCTCAGGAGGACGCAAGTCGGTGTGGTGTTGCAGGATCAATGACTTCCTGGCACAGTCCAGGTAGAATTCGGCTTTGGCCGATTTTTCGTCTTTCAGGGAAGCCTCGAATTCCCGGATGGCCTCTTCGTATTTTCCCTGATGATATAAGACGACCCCCAGTTCCCGGTGGGGGAAGTAGTCGAGGAAGTGCATGCCGTAGGTTCTTGCCCGGCGCTGGTCCTGACTGCGCTGCCGGAGACCTTCCCGCAGGTCGGCTTCCGCCTGCTGCCAGAAGTGCCCCTCACCGTATGAGATGCCACGCTCGTAGTAGTTCCACCACCGCCCTCGGAAAGCCCCCGAAGTAACCCCATACTCCTTGCCGTCAACCGCCTCGGGCTGGCGCATGGGCCCGCTCTCGCACCCCGAACCGGCGACGAGGAGCATCACAACCCATATCAAAACCCATTTCGCGTGTTTTCTCACGGGTGATCTCCCGGGGCTACTACAAGAACTCCTCGACCCGCCAGGATGTTTGAAGCTCAACCTCACCACTGGTGAGAGCGGCCTTTGAGATCAATTCACCAACCTCATTTACGGTTATCTCCGCGCCATTTTGCTGCGCTTCCGCCAGGCGAAACTTCATCCCCGGCGACACCCCCACGGCCCTGCCAACATTCAGGACCATCCCCTCCGGTTGCACCTCGATGATGCGGCCTCTTATGGGATAGACTGCCGCAATCCGCTCCTGCATCCCCGCAACCAGCCCGCGAAGGAGCTGCTCGGGATCGTCACTGAATTGACAGGTCCCCGAAGCTGTGGCCATCACCTGGGTATTTTCCGTATCGATGGCCCTCAGGTTAATCTGGAGCTGCCCCTTGTAGCGAACCAGCGATCCGGTGATCAGAATCCGCGCCGCGAGGATCTTGCCCAGGCGCAAGGCCGACTGGGGATCGGCCAGCTGGCTGCTGCTCAGCTTGAGCTCTCCCAGGAGTCGCTCCAGCAACCCGCGCTCCACGGTGCGAATGCGGCTGGGGTTATCGAAGTCGCGAGAGATCAGCTCATTGATATAGGCATCCTCGCCTTCCCTCGGAGCGGGCTGACCCTTGGGTTCAAGATTCACAAAAAAGAGATACAGGGGCCGGGAGCTCCAGTCATCCCGGTTGCCGGCCGGCGCCGGGCCCTCGCGGTAGCTCTTCAGGAGGTCGACCATGAGCCCGTCGATCCGAGCCTTCTGTTCGGCGGAGGCCCTCGCCATCCACCAAGTCGCGGCATTTGTTGTAGAGCACCGCATTGACGGGATCTCCCGGGTTGATGCCGGCAGCTTTCTGATAAAGGTCGAGAGCATCCTGGGGCTTGCCCTGACGCTCGAGGGCCAGACCCTTTGCCGTATAGGCCTGCATGAAGGTCGGATCTTTTTGCAGTGATTGATCGAAGGCCTCGATGGCCTGCGGGACCTCGCCTCTTGCCAGGAACACCCTCCCCAGTCCAAAATAGCATTCCGCCTGCTGCCAGCCTTCCAAACCCTTGCTTTCAAGCACCTTCCGATAGGCCCTTTCGGACTCGTCGAGCTGGCCCCGACTGAGTGCCAGATGCGCCTTCACCACCCCGAGGTAGAGCGCGCCGGCCTCTTGCTGCTGAGCCAGGGCGAGATTTTGCTCCGCCAGCTCAATATTCCCACGATTCAGGGAGATCGCCGACATCCCTTGAAAATAGAGCGCACTCTTCCCCTCAAGGCCGCTGAAGGCTTCCTCAGCTTTCGTCAGTTGCCCGGCGTGAATCAGATTGAACCCCTGCCTGGCAAGAGCTTCTCGAGCCGCCCGCTCACTCCACAGGTGGCCAAAGACAAAAGCTGCGACGGCAATGAGGAGGACCGCGGCAACCGCGAAGAGCACTTTCTTGCGTGAGCCGGCTTCATACCCTTGCGGTTTTTGGCCGACAGGGTGCTGGTTTCAAAGTAGCAGAAGCTGGGATCCCCATAGAGCACGTAGGAAGCCCAGGCCAGATTCTCTTCCCCGAAACGCCGGATCGACTTGATCCGGGCCTGCCTCAAGGCCTCGCCCACGGCCTGATTGGTGACGAGCTGCCGGTAGAATTCCTCGGCAAAGGCCGCACTCAATCGATCGAAGAGATCCCGTGTGCCACCGATGTAGTGCCTGACACCGGCGGCAAGGAAAGCATTGGCCAGGCTGTACAAGCGATCCCCGGTCGACCACCGGTCGGTACGTCCGGACTGGCAGGCGTTGGTGAAGACCAGTGACGGCAGCGAGAATTCCCTCGCCAAACCCAGGAGCCGCCCAATTTCGAACTTACCGTCGGACAACAGTAGCCCGCTCTGGGAAGGATCGTCGTGGACATAATCAAAGTGGCCGGCGTAGTGCAGGAGTTCATAGTCGGCGAGCTGGGCCTTGAGGATCTCGGAGCTGACGTCCTGAGTGTGCAGGTCCGCAGAGAGCGCGTTGGATGCGCCGCTTCGGTTCAACTCCTTCTGGACCGAAATCCCTTCTGCTTTGCTCGCCGGCAGATCGCCTTTGGGATCGGCTATGATGAGCATTTTGAGCGGTCGTCGGTCGAGATTCCGGCTGCGTGCCAGAGGTTGTTGCGTGGTAAAGACGATTCTTCCCATGCTGTACCGGATACAAAAGAACTCCTCCCCGGTATGCAGCAATTCCCATGGAATGTAGACGAGGCTGTCCTCGATCTGGAGAATCAAATGGCGCGCTCGGGTTTCACGGATGAAACTGTCGATATCGTCGGGAATAAGCATGCCATGAAGGGTCTTCCCGAGCTCTTTCAGGCGCAGGAGCTTTGCTTCCGGCAAGCGGCCCCGCCGGTCCACGGCCAGCAGGCATTGATCAATATCTTCGACCACATTTCTTATTTCGGCCTCACGGTAGGGGAACTCCCGCACATGTTTCACGATCTGGGCCTGGCGGCCGTTGGGGCACACCACCAACCTCAGCCGCTCACCCTGAAGGGCATAATGCAGCCACAACGTCCCGTCAGAAATCTCAGCGGGACGCTTCTCACTTTCGGTAGACCGCTTCAGGTCCTCCATTTGAGCAGGGTCCCAAATGATGCGGTAGACGTCGACGGGGATGGATTTTCCCCGGAAGTTCTTGACCCCCACATAGTCGTAGGTGATGTCGGGTTCGTCTCTCACGAGATCCACATAAGCCTGGGAGACAAGGATATCGCCTTTTCTGGTCACCGCGCAGATGCGGGCCAGAGTATTGATCATATCGCCATAGACATCGCCCTTTTCGACTATACCCGAACCATAGTGGATGGCGGCTTTGATCCAGATTTGCTCGGAAGGCTTCTTATCCCGGTTTTCCGCCGCCAAGGTACTCTGAATCGCGACCGCAGCGCGCGCGCCATCCGGGGGATTCTCGAAGGTCGCCATCAGACCGTCTCCCAGCGTCCGCAGCACTTTGCCTCCGTGTTTCTCGATGATCGGCACCAGAAGGTCATTGTGCCGCTGAATCATGGCCCGCCCGGTAATATCGCCATGGACTTCGTAAAACTCGGTGGAAGACGCGATATCCGTAAACATCACCGTGATTTCACGCTGAAATTTGTCGCGGATGGTTTGCTCGATCTCGGTCTTCTTGCGGAGGAATTCCTCGATGGAGCTTTCCTGCTCCATCGATTGGCTCGGCGGGCTTCATGACCATCCCTCCTCTCAACCCTCGGCTGAAAAAAGTCGTCTTCGGGGGGTTGGGCGCTTATTCCAGTCCAACGTTTTTCGCGATTGCCAGTCAGCAACCCTGAACAAAATCAAACGTCAAAGATTCGCAGCAAAAAGAGGTCGATTCGGCTATGACGGCAGCAGGTTATTGAATTTCACTTCTTGCCGCGTTATCCCCAGTCAACACTGAAAAAGACACCTTTAACTGGACACAAGCTATTTCGTTCGTGTGATTCATATTCTATTCTTGGTTAAGAAAAGGTTAAGATGATTATAGTGACAAGCTGATGGGATGTGAAATAAAAAGAGACCCTGCGCCAAGAAATAGTTGTTGAATTAACAAATCAGGCATTGAGGATTCAGGGATTGGATTTGCCAAACCAGGTGGATCTCAACCTCCCAGCCCCTGCAATCCAATCCCTCAATCCCTCAATCCCTCAATCCAACAGCATTGCCAGCCAGTATTTCGCGGTAGCGCATCTGGACGGTCTGCAAGACTTCCGGGGTGTCCACCCCGGTTACTTCCTCTTCCTCGGCAAGATCCCAGCCCACCGACAACCCATCGCCGCCCATCAGTTCCACCAGGTCCGTCAAGAAATATTCTTCCACGATCACCCATTCATCCCCCCGCTGTTTTTTCACCTGGTGAGGGTTGCCGGCAAGTCGGTCCAGACAGGGCAGCAGCAGCGAGCGCCGGGCCGCATAGACACCGGCATTGCAAAAGCGGAGCTGGGCCTGGCGTTCAGGAGCATAGGTGCGCCAGTATTTCCATTCCACAATCCGGAGCACGCGCTCCCCGTCCATTTCCAACATACCGTACTGAGCCCGGTCTCGGGGTTCAAAGGCGAGAATCACGAGCGGCTGCTCTTGGAGTTTTGCGATGAGCCTTTCGTAGGTCACCCGGCGAATCAGGGGAACATCCCCCATCGTGATGATGACGGCCTCCTGGGAGGAGGCTTCGAGGAAGCCGCGGGCGGCCAGCAGGGCGCCCCCGGTGCCGTTGGTAAGCGGTTGGGGGATATAGGTAACGGGAAAGCCCCTGGTGGCCCGCTCAACATCCTCCGCACAGTGGTTGACGACGATGCCGACAGGCCCGGCGGGCAAGTTCTGCAACACCTCAATAAGCAGCGGATGCTCCCCCTCATAGGTCGAGCCCTTGGCGATGAGCGGCAACAGGGTCTTGTTTCCGGCATAGCCCAGCATCCGCGTTCCCTTGCCGGCCGCAAATACGATGTTTACCGCTTGCCGTGTTCGTGGGTCTTTCATGGCCGGTGCATCATCCTCCGTTGGGGGATAGAGTAGGCGTTAAAGAGTGGTCAGGGAGCAACACTGGGCCTTTGCGTTTCTGCTGCCAGCGGGAAACCGCCTGATTATGTTCCGCCAGAGTTTGCGAAAACTGGTGGGTTCCATCGCCCTTGCTGACGAAATAGAGATAAGGGACGTTTTCAGGAAAGAGGGCAGCTTTCAGGGATTTGGCCCCGGGGTTGCAAATGGGGCCAATGGGCAACCCTCGCATCAGATAGGTATTATAGGGACTGGGGCGTTTCAGCTGAGTATTGGTGATGGGCCCGGAGAAGTCAGCCAAATCATATACGGCCGTAGGATCACTCTGCAGTGGCATCTTCTCTTGCAGACGATGGTAGAAGACCCCGGCAATGACAGGGCGTTCGGAATCCACCACCGCCTCTTTTTCCACCAGCGAAGCCATGATCACAACCTCGTGAAGACTGAAACCCAGTTCTGCCGCACGCTGTTCCCAGCCTTCCGGCAAGATGACGCCAGAATTGACGAATCATCATTTTCAACATGGCAGCTTCGCTCTGGGTGCGCTGAAAAAAATAGGTCTCCGGGAAAAGAAAGCCCTCCAGGCTGGCTGCCTGCAAACCATTGGACGCGATGAAGTCGCGATCCGCCGCCAGCCTCAACACCTCCTTTTCAGAAGCCAGCCCTCTTTCCTGAAGCGCTTTCGCCAGCTCATGGAGCGTAGAACCTTCCGGAAAAGTGACGCGTTCGATGATCGCCTTACCGGATACGATCTGGTCGAGGATTTGGCTGGGGGTGGACAGAGGCAGCAGGGCATAATCGCCGGCCTTGAGTTTGTGGTCCACCTTCCGAAGCCAGCAGAGGACCTGGAATTTGTCCCCATCCCCAACGATTCCTTGCCCGAAGAGAAGCTGGGCGACTTTTGCCGCTTTCATGCCCGCCGTAATTTTCACCTGTTGGATTCCCAGGCGGGAACTGCCGGGCGCTTTGAGAAACAACCAGAACTCGAAGGCAACCATCCCCACAAGCCCTCCCATGAGGGCCAACAATAGGGCGCAAAGCGCAAATCCCCTTTTTAGAATGGTGGCATTTCCAGGCATCACAGCCTCCCCCGAGGTAAGCCCTTCTCTATCACGAACGACGGCGAGCAGCAACCATGAGGAGCACACGAGAGCGTTCCCCGGCCCCATCCGCCAACGCCCATGAAGCCAACTTATGCCCCACAGATTTTGCATATTCCATTCTACGACCAATGCGTGGTATCATGATGGTACTGAATTTCGAGCCCCGGGCGGACTCTGAAGCATCACCTCACCGCAGAGCACGCAGAGATCGCGAAGATATTGCCCAAGACGGCGGATATCTTTGCCGTGCATTCGCCTTGGTGGAATAAGGGAATTCGTCAACCATAAGGGTTACCCCAGGGGCAGTGCAATTGCCTAGTCTCATTCGATGGCGACGCCTCGCCTGGAGCCAAACGAAGTTTTGACAGGGGGAGAGAATCAAGTGGCCATGGAAACGAACCGATATCGTGAAGCCGGGGTAGACCTGGACAAAGCCAATGAACTGGTAGCACGGATTAAGCCGCTTGTGCGCAGCACCTTTCGCGGGGGGGTCATCACCGACATCGGCGGCTTTGGCGGACTGTACTCGTTCAACTGTTCGGAACTGAAGAACCCGGTCCTGGTATCCACCACAGACGGTGTCGGAACGAAGCTTAAAATTTCCACCTGGGCCAATCGACACGACACCGTTGGGATCGATCTGGTCGCCATGTGCGTGAACGACATCATCGTTCAGGGGGCGCGACCACTCTTTTTTCTTGACTATCTGGCCCTGGGCAAGGTCAATTTGGACTTGGTGGAACAACTGATCACCGGGATTGTGGCTGGGTGCAAGGAAGCCAACTGTTCCCTGATCGGCGGGGAAACCGCAGAAATGCCCGATTTTTACCAGGAAAACGAGTACGATATGGCCGGCTTCGCGGTGGGCCTGGTAGACAATGCCGACATCATCGACGGGTCCACCATTCACGTGGGCGATCAGATCATCGGCCTGGCTTCAAGTGGGCTCCATTCCAACGGTTACAGCCTGGTGCGGCGGATCGTCTTTGACCAGCTCAAGCTGCAACCGGACAGCCTCCTCGGCGAGTGCAACCGGACCGCGGCCGAGGAACTGCTCGAGCCAACCCGCATTTACGTTGAACCCATCATGAAGATCCTCAAGACCTTCCGCATCGCTGGTATGGCGCATATCACCGGGGGCGGATTCTATGACAACATCCCGAGGATTCTGCCGCGCGCCTGCCAGGCCGTAATTCTTCGCAACAACTGGGAAGTGCCCCCGGTCTTTCGTTTTCTCCAGGAACATGGCGCGATTTCGGACGAGGAAATCTACCGTGTCTTCAATTGCGGGATCGGCTTTGTCCTGGTCGTCGACCCGGAGGAATCCGGAGACATCATCGACTTGCTGAACGGCATGGGGCAGCGCGCGTTTCGCATTGGAGAAATTGCCCCCAGAACAAGGAATGACGCCCCCATTCGGGTCGTGGCTTCCTAGGCAGGCAGTGGTCAGCGGCCAGTAACCAGTGCTTAGATAACCTGGCACCGCAAGTTTTCAGCTGTCTGCTTCATGCTTTGTCTGATTTCCTCAGAATGAACAGAGTGTTTCTTTCGCCCATAATGCGGCCCACGAAATGGAAACCAACAGTCCGAGATTAGAAGCGGCCATTGCTCTTCTCTCCCATTATCTTCACGGTAAGGAGAAGGCCCTGAGGCTCGCCCTCACCTGCTTTTTCTCACGGGGGCATCTGCTCATTGAAGATTTCCCCGGCCTGGGCAAAACCACTCTGGCAATCGGCATTGCCAAAATCCTCGACTTGACTTTCGGACGGGTGCAGTGCACCAGCGACCTTCTGCCGACCGACATCACCGGGCTATCGATCTTTAACAAGGAGGTCAACGCCTTCGAGTTCCGGGCGGGGCCGATTTTCAATCACATCGTGCTGGTGGATGAGATCAATCGGGCTTCCCCGAAAACCCAGAGCGCTCTTCTCGAAGCCATGGGTGAAAAACAGGTGACCATCGAAGGGCGAACCTACGAATTGCCCCGCCCCTTCTTTGTCATTGCCACCCAGAATCCCGCCGAATCCTTCGGCACTTTTCCACTCCCGGAATCTCAACTCGACCGTTTCATGATGAAAATCCGCATCGGCTATCCGGAACGTGCGGCGGAAAGGGAAATCCTGAAAGGGGGAAGCAAACGGCGCGAGATTTACCAAATCGACCCCATTATGCATGCCGAGGAGATCCTGAAAACGCAGGAGACGATCCGCCGAGAAATCTTCGTATCCGATAAGATCCTCGAGTATATTTTGAACCTTATCGAAGCAACCAGAGAGAATCACTACTTCTCTACCGGTCTTTCCACAAGGGGCGCTCTAGCCCTCATCGATGCCGCCAAAGCCCATGCCTATTTTTCGGGCAAGGACTTCCTCATCCCCGAAAATATCAAGGAAGTTGCGGAGTTCGTCATTCCCCACCGCGTGCTCGCCCGTGACGAATATGAAAGCATCAGCAAAAGGGAGATCGTAAAATCGCTGCTCGCAGAGATACCCGTCCCCGTGTGATCCAGATCAACAAAGCCGGGTACATCTATATTGTCCTGACCATCGCCATTGGCTTCTCGGCGGTCAATACCGCCAACAACCTGCTCTACATTGTTACTTCAACGCTCTTGAGCTACATGCTGGTATCGGGGATCTTTGGGAGAAAGAACCTTCGCGGAATCGACATTGCATTGGAATTCCCGCAAGAACGATTCGCGGGGTCGACGGTCCCGGTGGGCGTCAAGCTGATCAACCAGAGACGGTTTATGCCCGCTTTCCTGATCAGGGTCCTCGTGGGCAGCGAGGAAGTGCTCTTCCCCATGGTCAGTGCGAGATCCTCTTCTATGCTCTATCTCAACATGGTCTTCGAGGAGAGAGGCAAGCACACCGTCTCGGGGATAACCATGGCCTCGATTTTTCCGTTCAACTTCTTCACCCGTTACCGAAGGCTCACCAGGAACCTCGAACTGATCGTCTATCCCCGGTTGCAGAGTTCCCACCTCAAACCCCTCCCGGCTGATCGGACCAAATGGCGGGGCGATGCCTCTTCGGATCTATCCGGCTACGACTCCGACCTCCTCTCCATCAGGGACTATGTGTTCGGCGACGCCATGAAATACATCAGCTGGAAAGCGACAGCCAAAACCGGTCGTCTGAAGACCAAAGAACTCTCGACCACCGAATCGCCCAACATCATGATCGACTTCAACCGGCTGGAAAAACAAAACCTCGAACACACCCTGTCCTGCATCGCCTATGTAGTCGTGACATCCATTCATGCGGGTACGGCAGTCGGACTCGCGATCGACGGCGACACTTACCCTCCGAGCCGTTCCGCCGCTCACAAGACGCTCCTCTTGACCAGGTTGGCGCTTTATGGTCAGGATTAAAACCATCATCCAGCTCATTACCTACGTTTGCGTGCTCCTGAGCGTTGCCTCCGCCTTCGGATATCTTGAAATATATCATGTAGTTGGATTTTCATGTCTTTTCCTGGTGGCCCTGTTCTTCGAACACCACCGGGTGGTCGAACTGCCACGATGGCTGTTGAACGGCATCTCGCTGGGGGTTCTTGCCCTGGCAGTCTTCCGGATCACCCTCGACTATCTCATCGAGCCGATCCTGGATGCCCTGATTCTCCTGGTGGCTATAAAGCTCCTGGAGGAAAAGAAGATTCGCGACATCATGCAGATCTACACCCTCTGCCTGTTCCTGCTGCTCGGCTCCACCCTGATCTCGCTCAGCGTGAGCTTCCTGCTGTACCTTTCTCTGTTTCTGACGCTGGTGACGGTTGCTCTCATTCTTCTCGCTTACTTTTCCCACGATCCCGCCATGGCCATCACCAGGGAAATCCTGGGCAAGATCGTGCACCAGTCCCTCTTGATTTACACTTTATCCATCCCGCTCAGCGTCGCCCTGTTCGTCATCCTTCCCCGCACCGCATACCCTTTCCTCACCTTTCTAAACAAAGCCGGTTATGCCCGCTCGGGATTCACCGACACGATCGCCCTCGGGCAGGTAGCCGAGATTCAGGAAGACAGCGCGGTCATCTTCCGCGCCCAAATGGAACGACTGGATGACGGTCGGCTTTTCTGGCGAGGAGTTGTCCTGGATCGCTTTGACGGTGCCAAATGGACCAGCACTTTGGAAGCGGGCAAAGAAGAGCTGCCACCCCCGGAGGCCCCGAGCGAGACCGTGGTGCAGACCATCTATCTCGAACCCTATGGCAACAAATACCTGTTTGCTCTGGACCGACCTGTTTCCTTTTCCGTCTACCGAAACAAGTATTCCCGGACCCATATCAACCCTTTCAAGAGCAAAATATTCGAGAGAATCCGTTACACCGTCACCTCCAGCATCGCCGCCGGGTTTCCGCAGGCCATGGTCGATCGTGAGCACTATCTGCAGCTCCCCGCGGACTTCTCCCCCAGGATCAAAGAACTGGTCCGCAGCCTGGTGGAGACAAAGCCGCAAGAGGAACAACTGAGGACTCTCTTTGCCTTCCTCCAACGGGGTTCTTACATGTATGGGCTCGATAATCTTCCGATCTCCGGAACCCCTCTCGAGGATTTCCTCATGGTCACCAAGCGGGGGAATTGTGAGTATTTCGCCTCGTCTCTGGCAGTAATGCTGCGCATGGCGGGAATTCCGGCCCGTCTCATCGGCGGATACCGGGGAGGGTATTACAACAACGCTGGAAAATACTATCTGGTGACCCAGCAGCATGCCCATGTCTGGGTCGAGGCTTATCTGCCCGGCTCCGGCTGGTCGCGTCTCGATCCCACCCCACTGCTTCCCACAGCAGCCTGGAACAAAGCCCGCAGCAGCCTGCTGCTCCAGCTGCGACTGCTTTTGGACACGTTCAATTACTACTGGTACCGAGTCATCATCGATTACGACTTCACCAAGCAGCTGGAGATCGTGAATGCCATCCGGGAGCACATCACCCAGCCCGACAGGAAGCTCCAGCTGGACCTGAACTTCGTCCGGAACTGCCTGGCAGGCCTCGGTTTGCTGACCGCTCTCGCCCTGATCCTCACCATGTTGATCACCAAACACAAGAAGCGTGAAGCAAGAATCATTGCCGGGTTTCTGCGCAGAATGGCTGCTTATGGTTATGAAAAACAGGCCCATGAAGGCCTGGAAGAATTCGTCCATCGCATCGACAGAGCAGACTTGCGAGACCGGGCGCGAGGATTCGTCGAAGATTTTGAACAGGTTTACTACCGGGACCGGGAATTTGAAGGAGAGACCGTCCAGCGGCTAAGAGCCCGCGTCAAACGCTTGTAACGATCACTTAAAAGGGCTTGCCCTCTCGAAGGCGCTATGATAGAAGGATTCTTTCTCATCTCGGGGATTCTCTGATGCACCGGCTGGTGATGGTGCGTATCCTGTGGGGGGGCGGTAATGATGCCGCTTCCTGGATTTGCCTAAGAAAGGAAACCGTTCCATGAGCAGGAAGTGTGAATTCTGCGGGAAGACTCCGCAGGTAGGCAATAACGTCAGCCATGCTAATAATAAGACCAAGCGCGTCTGGTACCCTAATCTGCAGTCCGTCCGTCATATGGGTAGAGATGGCCGCGTGATGCGGATGCGGGTGTGCACCCGGTGCATTCGCACCGGTCTGGTCGTAAAACCGGTTTAACTCTTCAGTATGGAACAGGCGCTCAAGCAAGTTCCTGACCGGTCTTTCCAAACCCATACAAGCGAACCTCCCGCTAAAGTCGGAAACGCCTCTGGTGAATCACAATTCTGAAACCGGCATGACCCACTTTGGATACCTTCACGTCCCGGAACGGGAAAAGGTGGATTGGGTCCGTCGCCATTTCAACACCGTGGCCGAAAAATACGACTTCATGAATACCCTTCTCAGCTTTGGCATCCACTATCTCTGGAAGAGAATTGCCGTCAAGATGATGGCTCTGAGCGAGGGCGATCGCGTTCTTGACGTCTGCGGAGGAACAGCAGACCTTTCCCTGCTTGCTGGACGGGAGGTTGGCGCTTCCGGCCTGGTGACCCTTTGCGATATCAACTGGAAGATGATGGAGAGCGGTCGGCCCAAGGTTGCATCGTCCCCCTACGGCCGGCGCATTGTCTACCTTCAAGCCGACGCTGAGAAATTGCCCCTGGCGGACAACACCTATGACGCTGCCATGGTCGGCTTCGGCATCAGGAACCTGACCCAAATGGAAAAGGGGTTTGAGGAAATGTTCCGGGTGTTGAAAGCGCAGGGAAAACTGATGTGCCTCGAGTTCTCCCAGCCGATCACCCCCTGGTTTCGTTCTCTGTACGATCTCTATTCCTTTTACATGATGCCGGCAATGGGCAAGCTCCTTGTGGGTTCGCGGCGGGCCTATACCTATCTTCCCGAATCGATCCGCCTCTTTCCTGATCCGGACGGACTCAAAACCATTCTCGAAGACATCGGTTTCACTCAGGTGCACTACCGTCGTCTCACCAACGGCATTGCGGTCATCCACGTGGGAACCAAACTCTGAACACCTTTCCTCGACTTGTGTAAATCTGCGCGGAGAGCCCGGCGGTTTGACGTTATACTGCTCTAGGCTGAGATTCTTCATATTAGTGGGCTTGGCAATTCACCGCAGAGCACGCCGAGATCGCAGAGGAATCCAATAATGATAGAGCCAATCCGCTCTGCGCACTCTGCGTTCTCCGCGGTGAAAAATGAAGCATTTCAACCTTGCCCTCTGCTCCCAAGCGTCCCTTCCTATGTGTCTTCGGGTATCCCGAAGGGGCATGAATGACGGCAGTGAAATAAGAAACGAGAGGTGCCATGAAGCTGAATTGGGCTGAGCGTTGGGTGGTAAACAATCCCTCGCGGGTTTTCCAGCAGCGACTGGAAATCGGCTGGCTGCAGCAACGCATGCCGTTGGCGACCGAGGCGGCCGTGCTGGAGGTGGGGTGCGGTCGGGGGGCCGGCGCTGATCTTGTCCTGAAAAAATTCCAGCTCAAACGGATTCACGCCATGGATCTGGACCTGAACATGATCCGAAGAGCGGACGCTTACCTTCCTCCCGATCAGAGACAACGGGTCTTTGCCTATGCCGGAGATCTTGCGCACCTGCCCCACCCGAACGAGTCCTTCGATGCTGTTTTCGGCTTCGGCGTCTTGCATCACGTGCCGGAATGGAAACACGCCCTCGCAGAGGTTGCCAGGGTGCTGAAGACCGGCGGGACGTATTTCCTGGAGGAAATCTATCCGACCGTTTACCAGAACTTCATCACCCGCCATATTCTTCTTCACCCCGAGGAAGACCGGTTTTCCAGCACCGACCTCAAGGAGGCTCTGAGGAGTGAGCGATTCACCATCGAGGATGCTCTGGAATGCAGGCAGATTGGGATCCTTGCCGTGCTGGTGAAAACCGGCTGACCAGTATAGACGAGATGAAGGAGATTTTCGGACTGTTCCTGATGGTCCTCATTGGTCTCGAACTGGTCGAATCCATGAAGACTTACCTGACCGAGCATGTGATTCTTGCGGAAGTCGAGATCATTCTGTTGATTGCCATGATCGCCGTCGCCCGCAAAGTGATCATCATGGATATCGACAAAACGAGTTTCAGACTCTCAGGAGAAGTGATTTGTGAGCCTTTCGATTCTTCCCTGGCCCATCGAGTCCCACCCGGTCTTTTTGCTCTACCGGTAGGCTCAGGGTCACAGTCATTGTCGCCCTTCTCTGCGCCCCGGCGGGCTGCGCTTACCCCCAGGGAGGAGACCGACGTTCCCGCCCACTTCCGCGTACCGCCATCGATGAAGGTGAGCGCCATGCTCGAACACTACCGCAAGCCGAACCCCTGATACAACCTGGCGTTGGTTGCCATCCAATTTCAAGCCCTGGGTGGGGTTGAGTGAGGGAGTTGCAGGCGATGCGCGGAATCAGAACCGCTACCGCATCCGCTCTTTCAGGGCTCTGATGTTGGCAGCGCAGTCCTCCCCGTGAAACACTGCCGAGCCGGCCACAAAAACGTCCACGCCAGCGGCCTGCAAGTCGCCGATGGTCTTCAGATTCACCCCCCCGTCCACTTCGAGCAGAACCTGTGGACAACGCTCATCGATGGCCTGCCGGCACCGGCGGATTTTGGGAAGCATGCCGGAGATGAACTGCTGGCCGCCAAACCCTGGATTCACGGTCATCAGGAGCACCATGTCCACGTCGCCGAGGATATTCTCGATGCTCACCAATGGTGTGGCCGGGTTCAAGACCACGGCAGCCTTCGCGCCGAGTTCTCTGATCT
Source organism: uncultured delta proteobacterium (assembly GCA_963783775.1). Lineage (GTDB taxonomy): Bacteria > Desulfobacterota > Syntrophobacteria > Syntrophobacterales > Syntrophobacteraceae > JADGQM01. The sequence goes on from CAWAOR010000008.1 coordinate 387,709, forward strand.
GCTGAACAGTGCGATGGAGATGGGGACAAGTCTCCTCATGCACCCCGAGCCAGTCGGCCCCCGCCTTGACAAAGGCTTCAAGATACCGTTCGGGCTTCTCGATCATGAGGTGAACATCGAGAGGAAGGCTGGTGGCGTCTTTGATGGCACGAACCACATCCGGCCCGATGGTGATGTTGGGCACGAAATGACCATCCATCACATCCACGTGAATCCAGTCGGCACCGCCGACTTCGGCCGCCTTGACCTCGGCGGCAAGTCTCCCGAAATTGGCTGAGAGGATGGATACCGATAGCTTCTTCATCGCGACTCCAGGAACAGGTTATGGGTTATGGAAGATTGTGCCGGCATTTACAGGGAGTATCACTTTCTTATTTTTTTCTGGGACAGTCCACCATATTCTAGGGTGCATGCTCACACAACTGAGTGATCATATTCTCAGTGCGCCTTTCCGGTGAAAACCGGAATCCAGAAAGACTGCGGGGATACCGGCTTTCTCCGGTATGACGAACTGAACTTGCATGGGTATTCCCGTGGTGCTGGTTTTTGGGTAGTGTTCACAGAATGACTGCTAGAAAAGGCATTTTTTGTTTATGCCATCATCATTAATGGGAGGTTTAACTGATGATCTCGAAGGAAAGAGCCATGGTACTGGCTTCCTTTGTGGCCGACTCACTCGCTCTGGGAGCCCACTGGATCTATGACACCCAAGAGCTCGAGAGCCGCTTCGGGCGGGTCCAGCACCTGCTGCAACCTGGCAAAGACTCTTACCACGCCACCAAAAGCGTAGGCGAATTCACTCATTATGGGGATCAGACCCTGGTGCTGATGGAGTCGATTGCCGATTGCTCCGGGTTTGATCTCGACCACTTCGCCCGCAGCTGGCAGGGCTTGTTCGGTACGTATCGAGGATACTTCGATAAAGCGAGCAAAGGCACGCTCAAGAATTTTCTCGACGGGCATCCCCCTGCGGGATCTGGCTCCACCTCGACCGACCTGGCCGGAGCGGCCCGCATTGCGCCCCTCGTCTATCGCTACCGCCACAACCTGGAGGAGCTCGTCGCCGCCGCCAGAGCCCAGACCGTTATGACCCACAATAATCCACTGGTGGTAGCCAGTGCCGAATTCTTTGCCAGGGTAGCGCACAGCGTCCTGCGGGGAAAAGCACCGACCGCAGCGGTGACGTCAGTGTGCCAGGAATCGTTTGAGGACACTCCGCTGGCAGAATGGGTCACGAAGGGTTTACAGACCACCCCCGGCGGATCACGGGAGGCCATTGCCGCCCTGGGCCAAAGTTGCGACGTGCGGGGAGCTTTCCCCGCAGTCATTCATCTGCTTGCCCGGCATGAAGGGGATCTGCGGGAAGCCCTCATCGAGAATGTCATGGCAGGAGGCGATTCCGCCGCCCGCGGCATGGTGGTCGGAATGGTTCTGGGGGCTCACGCGGGAATTGATTCCATGCCGGTTGAGTGGCTCTCCAAATTGAAACGTTGGGAATATATCGTGGATTTGCTCGACAAGATCGATGAAGGCAGGAGGTGAAAAACGAATTTCGAATATCGAACCGCGGAAGGTCGAAGGAGAAGTGAAAGGCGAATGTAAAACATCAAAGATTGAACAAGGAAGGTCCCAGGATAAAAGGCGTGATTCCGGCTCTATGTAAAGCGCCACATAAACGGCTGTCCAGCTTCCCTCAGTCATGCCCGCGAAGGCGGACATGACTGAGGGGTATCAGACACAACGATTCGTTAGGAGCTGTACTGCTTTTCTGAGCCACCATCAAGACCAGACCGAGATGATCGTTTCCCCACATGGGCTCTCTTCCTTCGACATTCTGCGGTTCGGTGTTCGATATTCGATATTCGCTTTTACTTGAGCTTCATCATTGGACGTTCCTTGTTCGATATGCGACATTCGCTTTTTTCTGGGCAGCTTTGTGACCCGTCGCAAGGTAGAGCCTGCGCCACTACCCTGCAACGGGTTCAGTCAAGCGATCAGTAATAGGCCTGGTCGACTTCGCCTTCCTTGACGGGGTCCTTGAAAAGGTTGTAGACCCAGGACTGATAGGCAATGACCACGGGCACACAAGTCAGGGCCACGCCGAGCATGATCTTCAGGGTCAGCTGGCTTGAGGCTGAATTGTAGATGGTCATGCTGAAGGCCGGGTTGAGGCTCGACGGCAGCAGGTTCGGGTAAAGCCCCGCAACACCGAAAAGAGTCACGCCGACGATAAGAGTGCTCGAAGCAAACCACGCGCGCCACCATTGTCCCTTGCCGAGATAGACCCGGACCATGACGAGCGCTCCCACCACGATGAGCGGAATCAGAATGATGGGGACGATATACATCAGGGGATTCTGGAGGTAGTTGTCATAGAGGCGAGTGGCATACCAGGTCGCCACGAGAAAACCCACAGCGATAACCGCCAGCGCCGTCCAGAGCTTGTTGGCGATGGCCGCGGCCTTTTCCTGTACAGGCCCCTCCGTCTTGACCATCAGCCACAAACAGCCATGCAACACGAACATCGCCACGAAAAGCACCCCGCCGAAGAGCCCGTAGGGGTTGAGGAGGGTAAAAAGGGTGCCCTGAAAGATGCCGTCGGCATCTATGGGAATGCCCTGAAAGATATTGGCAAAAGCCACACCCAGCAAGAGTGCCGGGAGAAAACTCCCCGCTACCAGGCAATAATCCCAGACCGTCTTCCAGACAGGATGCTCGACCTTATTGCGGTATTCAACCGCCACACCGCGGAAGATGAGGGCAAACAGGATCAGCATGAGGGCCGAGTAGAGCCCGCTGAACATCACCGCATAAGCGCTGGGAAAGGCCGCGAAGGTGACTCCCCCGGCAGTGATCAACCACACCTCATTGCCATCCCAGTAAGGGCCCATGGCCCGGTAGAACATTTTCTTCTCGGCATCGTTCTTAGCCAGAAACGGCATCAGCGTACCCATGCCAAGATCGAACCCATCGAGCATGAAATAGACCGCCCACAATACACCCCACAGAATGAACCAGATCGACTCAAGCATTTTCAGACCCTCCCGTTTCTGCGGCTACCGGTATCGGTTCAGGCCCCTTGCGGGCATGGCTGACCATGAGATAGACGGCCGCGGCGCCGAGCAGGGTGTAAACCAGAACAAAAGCCACCAGTGAGGTCATGACCTGGCCGCCGCTGATGGGCGAGACCGCATCAGAGGTCTTCATCACGCCGTAGACCACCCACGGCTGCCGCCCGACTTCCGCCAGCATCCACCCTGCTTCATTGGCAATATAGGGAAGGGGAATAGCGAACAGCATCGCCTTGAGAAAACCCGGACTGCCTTCGAGATTGTCGCGCCGGAACCAGCCGTAGAGGGTCAGTGCCAGGAAAAGAAAGCCAAGCCCTACCATGATTCGAAACGAAATGAAAGGAAGCGTCACCGGCGGTCGCTCGTCCTTGGGAAAATCCTTCAGCCCTTTTACGGTGGCTTCCGGGTCATGGTAGGCGAGCATGCTCAAAGCGCCCGGAATGGCCCCGAATTCCACCAGATTCCGCTCGTTCTTTTCATCGGGAATGAGAAAAAGATACTGAGGAGCACTCTTCGTGGTCTCCCACAAAGATTCCATGGCTGCAAGTTTGGCGGGCTGAATGGCGGCAACCTTGGCACCGTTGGCATGGCCCTGAACAACTTCCACAACCGCAAAAATGAGGGCAAAGGCAAGGGCCAGCCGGAAGGATTTGGTAAAGAAAACGGTGTTCTGCTTGCGCAGCAGATGGTAGGCGCTGATGCCCATAACCACGAAGCCGGAAAGGATATAAGCGCCGCTCACCGTATGGATGAACTGATGCACCGCCGCCGACTGGGTGATCACGGCAATGAAATCGGTCAACTCCGCCCGCCCGTTGCGGATGACATAGCCGACCGGATGCTGCATCCAGGCGTTGGCGATGAGGATCCACACCGCGGAAAGGCTGGAGGCGATCGCCACCAGCCAGATGCTGACCGCATGGGCCTTGGGAGAGAGCTTGTTCCATCCGAACGCCCACACCGCAATGAAGGTGGATTCGAGGAAAAAGGCCACGGAAGCTTCGATGGCCAGAAGCGATCCGAAGATGTCACCCACATACCGTGAATACCGGGACCAGTTGGTGCCGAACTGGAATTCAAGGGTGATACCGGTCACCACGCCGATGGCAAAATTTATGAGAAAGAGCTTCCCCCAGAATTTGGCCATCCTTTTATACTCTTCGTCTCCCGTCCTGACATAGATCGTTTCCATGATGGCAATCAGGATTGAAAGCCCCAGGGTCAGGGGGACGAAGAGGAAATGAAAGAATGTTGCCGCCGCGAACTGCAGCCGCGAGAGCCAGAGAACGTCCATACGTATCTCCCCTTGAGCGGTTTCCTGGTAAAGACTTCGGAGATCAGGTGTGGGACGGGCGAGAACCTTCCTTGAGATGTCCCGGGTTCCGCCCCCTGACCTCCGATTGCTGTTAACCGTAAGAGAAAAAAAGCAGAATTTGCTGTCGGTCCCGAGCGAGATTACCCTTCGGACCGACGTCGTCCTAGCACACACGAGCATCAGTTCGCGCATGTTTCCGGTGGGCACAGCTTCACCGTGCCCACCGGAACTGGCTGCCGATTTCAGCCCAAGTTTACTAGGCCTTCCAAAGCCCGTGCAGATTGCAGTATTCCCGCGCCGTAACCGGCCAGGCATCGATGCAGAACACGGCTTCGGGAACGTCGCCCGGCTTGAGGAACTTGCGGTAAGCCTGATCCCCGGCAATGACCTCGATCCATTGAATGTAGTGCTTCTCCTCCATGGGATGCGCAACCGCACCGACCTTGACCTTGACGCCACCGTCGGTCTTCTCGATCACGGGAACGTGCTTTTCCTTGGCGGCATCCACGGTGTTTTCCTTGAAGAGTTTCATGGGCTGCCCACAGCAAACCAGCTCACCTGCGCCCCCATAAAGGACCTCAATTATGTTCCCACAGACATCGCACTTATAAATCTCAAGTCTTTCAGCCATGACAATCTCCTCGTCCTGTCTAGAATTGCTCTCACTTCATCACGCCAAGAAGCAGCCCACGCACGCTCAATACACTCTGCCTCAAGCCGTCAGGCTAAACTTTTGGCAATTTGCCGCCCGTAATCCTGGGCCATTTTCGTCCCGCCGCCCAGCGCCGCGGACTTTAGCTGCAAAGGCCCTCCCACCATTTTCATGCGGAACACATTCAGCATGGTGTCGAAGATCCTGCCGGGAGCCTCGCCGCTCCATCCAAAAGCACCGAATGCGCCCCCTGCCTTGTCTTCCACATTGGCTTTTTCGAGGGCAAAGAGAAAGGTTTTCATCGACTGGAGCATTTCCCCATGATACGTGGCCGACCCCAGCACAACGGCATCATAGTCGTCCACTTTAATGCCCTGCTTGTCTACCTCGTTCACGTTCGCTACCGTCACCTCTATCCCCTCGAAACGCATGCCCTCGGCGATAAGCTCGGCGATTTTTTGCGTCTGGCGGGTTCTGGTTGCATAGACCACGAGTCCCTTCGCCACTTTGGCCTCCTCTCAGTCAACCTTAAAGAATACTTTGGCGTTCGAACTGCAAACCGGGCATCTCTCCGGGGCTTCCTTTTCACAAGTATAGCCGCAAATCGAACAGACATAATAGTCAACCTGCTCCAGACTTCCCATCTTCTCCAGCGCCTTCTCGTAGAGGGCAGCATGGATCTTCTCCACCTCGTTGGCATAGCTGAGAGTACGTTCGCCGGCTTTGTTGTTTTCTTCCTGTGCGGCAGCGATCATGACGGGATACATCTTCTTGAATTCATAGGTCTCCCCCGCGATCGCATCCTTCAAGTTTTCGGCCGTGCTCTTGATCTTCCCGAGGGTGCGCAGATGGGCATGAGCATGAACGGTTTCGGCCTCAGCCGCCGCCCTGAAAAGCCTGGCGACCTGGGCAAAACCATCCTTGTCCGCCTGTTTGGCATAGGCCAGATACTTGCGGTTGGCCTGTGATTCCCCAGCGAAAGCATCCATGAGATTTTGTTCCGTTTTTGTCATTTTGTTCTCCTTTTGGTCTGGTCTGAATGAGGTTCATTGATCCCAAATTAAGCAAGTCCCTAGGGTTAACCCCTGAAGCGATCTGAAATCCGACCGAACCCTTTTCCCCCGCTCAGCGGCGCTCCTTACCACCAACTATCCCTGCCACCATCCCTTTTTCCTGTGAGCTTCCTTTTCCTCTTCCGCCAGCTTCTTGATCTTGAAGGCCGAATCTCTGAGAACGCCGTAGAGAACCCCACAGCCGGCATCCTCCCGCACCAGATCACCCGCATCGGCTATTGCGAGCATGCGATCCACCAGATCCAGGGTCTGAATTAACTTGTCGTTACATGGCCTTGTCATGCTGCATACTCCGGGAGAAGGGTCGCCTTTCTCATGGTCTCGACCGAACAACATGGCAAGGTCCGTACCATTCGCAAAAAACCCTGCAACAAACCGAAAACAACCTTTAGAATCAATCAGTTAGCATTTTCAAGCGGAATCAGGAATAGGGGCGGCAGAGGATTATTGAGACAGATGTGAGACAACTCGAAAAGTACAGCGACAGACCGTCGCTGCCAAAGTTCCACAATTTCCTTCTGCAGCCCGCAGAGACAACGAGGCAAGGAAACACCGGATATGTATCATGAATGAATGTGAGACACTTTTGTATTATGAAACACTGTGCATGTCCGCCAGAAAACGGTACAGAGTGGCGCGGCCGACGCCCAGGAGCTTGGCGGCCTTGGACTTGTTGCCGCCGGCCTGCTTGAGGGCTTTGAAGACCGGACCTTCTTCGAGTTTCCTGGATGGTCCAGGCCTGGCCCCCCCCAAAGCATCTTTGCGCAGCTCGAGGGGCAGATTGTCCGGGTAGATTACCCCCCCCTTGGAAGTAACCAGAGAGAAATGAACGGCGTTGCGCAGTTCTCTAACGTTGCCGGGCCAGGAGTAGTTCATCATGACCGTCAGCGCTTCTTTGGAGAGTCCTCTTGAGCCCTGGCCCCGCCCTGCGGCTTCTTCCAGGAAACGGGCGGCGAGCAGAGGGATGTCGTTCTTGCGCTCACGCAGCGGCGGCAGCCGGAGGGGAACAACATTCAAGCGGTAGTAGAGGTCTTCCCGGAAATTCTGTTTTTCCATTTCGCGTTTGAGATCGCGGTTGGAAGCGCTGATGACGCGCACGTCAATGTTGATGGTCTTTTCCCCGCCCACCCGCTCGAAGGTGCCTTCCTGAAGCACCCGGAGCAGTTTCACCTGCATGGGTCTGGGGAACTCCGACACTTCGTCGAGAAAGATCGTGCCGCGCTGGGCCAGTTCGAAGCGCCCCTTTTTGTCGCGGATCGCTCCGGAGAAGGCCCCTTTCACATGTCCGAACAGTTCGCTTTCGAGCAAACCATCCGGCAGAGCTCCGCAATTGACCGGTACAAAAGGGCCGCCGCTGCGATGGCTTTCATGGTGGATGGCGGCGGCCACCAGTTCCTTGCCGGTTCCCGTTTCGCCGCTGATATGCACCGGGAAGTCATTGGTCGCCAGGTCCCGGATTTGTTCAAAGACACTGAGCATCTTCTGATCGCCGCCGATGATGCCGGAAAAGCTGGTGAGTTCTCCCAGGCGCGTCTTCAAGCCAATGAGGTCGGTCAGATCGCGAAAGGCGGCGAGAACGCCAACGAAGCATCCCTTTTCATCGGTCATCCCGGTAACCGACATTTCCAGGCGGCGGGTTTCACCGCTTTTGGTGAGAATATTCAAAGGATAACTGGTATGGGTGAGAGTATTGGGCGTCTCCCCGCAGAACGAACAGCGATTGCCACAGAAAGGCCCCCCTAAAGCCTCATGGCAATCCCTTCCCACCACTTCCTCTTTTCTGAATCCGGTAATGACCTGGGCTGCCCGGTTGAAAAAGAGGATACGTCTGTTTTTGTCATGAGCGATGATGCCTTCCATGAGGTTATCGAGGATTTGTTCCAGGTTCTTCTTGTCAGCCAGCAGGCTTTCCAGATCCAAATCATTCATCCTTGCGCCTCGACCAGTGAGGTGGGAAGATTCCTCTTTGAAATTTCGCTAAACTACTACAGTTCTTTTCCCAAAAATGGAAGCACAAAGAAAGCGCGAGACCAAGTCGGGCCTTCAGCCTGGATTAGAGATTTCTAATTCGTCGTTAATCTTGTCTTAATCCCCACACCCTACGTTCACCTCCATCGCTTTACCCGGAGGAAATCGAACCCGGATGGACCGGCAGAATTTCGAATCGCCGGCCACAGAGGGCCAAAGGTTGCGTGAGGGTATGCGGAAAACCCGCAAGTTCGACGGAGAGGAAACCAAGAAGCGGAATGGAGGGTATGATGAAGGCCTATCTTACTGGTGAAGCTAATTCCCTTGACGTCATGCTGTTCAGTGAAGTCCAGGAAGACCTCTTTCGGCTTATCGGTGACAGCGGAATCGAGGAGGCTAACGACGCCGAAGTCTCCTACGATGCCATAGCCCAAGCCCAACGGGAAGGAGAAGCACGGGCGGAGGAGCCGGTAAGGTCGGATGGCGACGAGGAGGTGGAGCCGACCGGCGAAACGGTCGCGGACACTTTTGGGGGCGAGCCTGTCGCATACTACCTGAAAGAAGTCTCACATTACCCGATGCTCACTCGGGAACGGGAAGCGGAACTCGCCATCGCCATTCGGGAAGGCTTGAACAGTCTGGTGCGGATGATCGAAGGACATGCAGTTCAGGATCCCGCCATTCAGGATCTCGACAGAAAACTAAAGAGGCTGCTGAGTCGCGAAAAGAACTTTCCGGGGGTAAGGGATAAGGCGCCCAGGATGATTCGGGGTACGCTCGAACGTTTGTTGCAAGCTCATCCCGGCCATCGTCTGTACACGGACCTGTATAGCCGAACACGGGCGCTCATGTCGACCATCGACGCCGCCAAGCATGAGTTCGTTAAGGCCAATCTGCGCCTCGTCCTCAGTATGGCTAAACGTTACCGCAACCGCGGCATGAGTCTCGACGACCTGATCCAGGAGGGCAACCTGGGCCTGCTCACGGCTGTGGGCCGTTTCGACCACACCAAGGGGAACCGCTTCAGCACCTACGCTACGCATTGGATAAGACAGAGCATCATTCGCGGGATCTACGTCAAGACACGCACCATCCGCCTGCCCGTGCATTTTATTGAACTGAAGAACCGTTTCTTCAAAGTCTTCTATGAACTCCTCAAGGAACTCGGGCGAGAGCCCACGCCTCGGGAGATCGCAAGCCGAGCCGGGCTCAGTCCCGAAAAGGTGCACCAGGTAATGAGACTCTCCCTTCGGCCGGTTTCCCTGGAAACCCCCGTTGGCGAGAATGGGCACCGGTTGGGCGATCTCATCGAGGATGAGCGGGCCGTCGCCCCCACGGACCACTGTTCCTACATCGAGTTGACCCGGATGATACGGCACTTGCTTTCCACCCTGCAACCGAGGGAGGAAGAAATCCTGCGACTCCGCTTCGGGCTGGATGGCCGGGCCGCGGAAACCCTGGAAGAGATCGGAAAAACCTTCAAGGTATCCAAGGAGCGTATCCGCCAGATTGAAAAGAAAGCCCTGGGGAAACTCCGAAAACTCAACCGTCAGAACTGCCTGGCCAACTGTGTCGACTAGTGCGCCTTGCCCGTTGGCGTCGACGGTTTTCCCTTGCCGTCAGGGCAATTGCTCGGTTTCCGCCTGGCTCAGTTCGAGCCTGGCGGCAACGAGTTTCTTGTACAGCGCTGCGACTTTTTGGGCATTCCCGGCAACGGTCGCCTTCAAAAGATCCCCTTCCAATTCCGCTACCTCAAGACGTTCATAGTAGTCTAGAGTCTCCTTGAAATGGGCCAGCACTATTTTGCCGGTCAGGATCGGATGGTTGTTGGTAACGTTGGCATCCTTGAAACGGATGCCGTGTTCCAGCTCCACCTCGAGGCCTCTGACAAACCTCTCGATGCTGATCGGCATGCCCTCCTGGTTGATCTCGCCGAGGACCACAGCGGCTTCTTCCGGCAGCACTTTAGCTTCCTTCAAAGCCGTCCAGTCCCTGATTTTGAGTACCTGACACACCCTTTTGACCTCATCTACCGTTATGTACGCCGGAAGTTCCATGACATGCTCCTTTCATCTTGCATTGCAGGCACCAAAAGGTCCGTCACCCGTGGCCCCGTTCCTTACCCCCACCTGTCACTCAATCCAAGTGGGGCCAGGGGACTCCTCTGCGCTGCTCCACGCAGTAGCAGAAACGGTCCCACTCGACTTCGCGCTGGCTAATCGGGCACCGCAACCTCACCTTTCGCTCGTCCACTCCCACCACTTCCCAATCACCACGACGCGGCCCGGTCTCAATGGTGATCTTTTCTCCCACCTCAAAAGGATAAGGTTTGAAAATCGTGATATCATGACTGCTCATGGCTTTTTCCACCTGCATCCTTTACCAGTTTGAAGGCCCTCCACGAGACACTGTCACAAACCGGACACATGGGCAGCTGATCCTCCTCCGAGGTGCACTCATACTGGTTCGCACAGGCATTGCAGCGGTACACGCCTGGAACGACCTTCTTTCCTGCCGGAATATGCTCCTTCACCATGGTCGCACCTCCCCATTCCCGTACATACGTCACGCTTTCTCGGCACCGTTACCCCATTGACGACTTGATGAGATCATCTGTCGCCAACGCCACCCAAGGAACTGCCGCCAATTGGCACCATGCTCGTCACCCGGTCACCCAAGCGGTCGGAACATCTTCTTGCCCGCACCACACACAGGACATTTCCAATCTTCCGGAAGATCCTCAAACTTCACCCCCTTGGGAATCTTGCCCTTCCTGTCCCCTCGGTCGGGATCGTACAGGAAACCACAATTCACGGTCTGACATTGATAGATTTCTTCCGGCTTTGCCACAGCACCTCTCCTTTTCGACTTATCACGGATCCATTCGGTCCACCCGGTTTTTCACCCTTCTGATTTCCAGTTTCCAGGCTGACCTTCCAAAACCCATGCCACACTCGGCGAAGGCGGCGGCAATAACGATAACTCATGACCTGTCGGCAAGTTGTGAACGATTGACGAAGAACCCATGGATTGCAGCCAGGATAACCTGATACACTGGTGAGGCATGACAATCCCCATAAGAGCGGCTAAAGGAACGGACCTTTCCCGTGACTGTGACGGCATTGCGCCGCTTTCTCGGCAAAAGCAAGTGAGCGCTGAGCGAGTATCCCTTCGGATCACGGGAATGAACAAGCCGACCCCACCACGAGGCGTCTCATGTTCTCGTGCGAGACAGTTTTGTGTCATGAGACATCCGCAGGCAGTATTCCCGCTCACAGCTTCTGCCCGGTCGCCACCCTCGTTTCTACTCGACCCGCCCCTCCTGCCCGCCCTTCTTCAGTCTCTTCAGCCGCCGTTCTTCCTTCCTCCTGAGTTCCCGCGCAGTAGGCTGGTCGTTTGTCTTGAAGAGCCGGTTGGCGTCAGTGCCTTTCATCGATCTGCCTCTTCCGTCTATCCCTTTTGCCAGTGCCATTTCATCTCCCTGTTCAATGCTGCCGGTCGATTTCTTCGGCCATGCCGGGAATGCCGGTCACCGCCATTTCCCATTCAAAGGAGTCTTGCTCCAGTTCGAAATCCGGATCGGATTGCAGGATCTGCCGGCGAAATGTCAGGAAATCCTGACGATACTTGGCTTCAGACCGGCGAGCAGCGGTCTTGTCCTTGAGCTTCTTGCAAAACTACTCCCCTTCGTGGTTCGATCCTCACCACGAACGGAAATTCAACATGTTGCCACTGCAAAAGTCCATTCGCCCTGAGGTATCCCGAGTACGGCACACATAAATTAGGTGTCCAATAATAACCCGCCGCGCGCGCGAAGGCGGGCATCCAGGCTTTCCGCCAGAACCATGCGGGAATGACGTCCCGAAATAATGGCCACTCTATTCTGTGGAGCGTTACTCAGGGCAATAAGCACCTTCACAGGAGGTTCAAGTATATCACGAAAAACGATATTCAACTCTCGAAGACTGCATACCGTTTGCCGCACATCTTCAGAGAGATCAAACTCAACATCAAGAAGATTGACGACATCATCAAGAGAGTCCTGAATTTCTCAAAGCAATCGGAGAACACCGACCTGAGCAGAGTGGATATAAGCGCGTTGGTTGAGGAGAGCCTGAAGTTCTGGCACTCAAGGATGACAAAGGATGGAATCAACCTAAGAAAATCCTTCCAAGAGAACCTTTCCGAGGTTCTGGGAGATCCTATTGAAATCCAGCAGGTCCTGACTAACTTGATCCAGAATGCCCTTGAAGCGATGGAGAAAGACGGCGCCCTTACCATCAGCGTTGGAAATGGGATTCTCTCTTTTGACAGGAAACGCCCGGCGGTGATAATAAGAGTCCAGGACTCCGGCCCGGGGATTCCACACGACCAGCAAAAGAACGTCTTCAACCCGTTTTTCACCACCAAACATACGGGGACGGGGTTGGGGCTTGCCATCTCGCACCGGATCGTTTCCCGCCACGGGGGGCTCATCTCATTCGAGAGCGTACCAGAGGTGGGAAGGACATTTACTGTTGAGCTTCCCGCTGCTCCCAAGGGTTGAAGCAACTTTTCAGGGTCATGGATTCGGCAAGTGTGGCTGCCCAGGAGATGCCCGAGCATTGAGTTTGAGACCATTTGGTAATTATCTCAAGGTTCGCTTAGCCCGTCACCCCCGCGAAGGCGGGGGTCCAGGAAAACCCCAGGAAGCGGGATTCCCGCCTTCGCGGGAATGACGATCAATGGAGTATGGGACATTTTGAGATAGCCTCTTAGTGTATCTGGGTTATAGTGAAATTTAAGATGGTTTCTTCTATGCGAGGGTCAGAACAGGGGAAATGGAATTTGACGGACTGATGGTATCACAATACAAATGGGAGGGTCAGTACCCGAACAAAGTGATTTGGTAATTGCACCAGCTCACCAAGTTCTTCCTTTTGCAGTCATTCAATCGCAAGTAAAGGCCCCTTCTCTCTTCATCTTACCACCATTGAACAGCCTTTCATCAGACTTCGGGTAAGCAAGCCGAAAAGTCAGTTTATGAAGGAGAACTCCGCAATGGAGCTTACGAGCAAGGCCATACGTGAAACCTTGTTCAATTTGAGGGCATGGCTCTTCGGGATCGACCCGGCCCAAAAGTATGCCGGTGACGAGCCCCCGCTGCGCTCGGAGCTGTTCAGCGCCGACCAGATGGAGCAGCATGGCAAGGCCCTCGCAGGCTCGCACAAGTTGAGCCCGGCACGCGCTCGGGACCGACTTCTAAAACGGCTGGCCGACAATGAAGGCATTCTGCTTGAAGTCCGCAACCTGCTGACGGAGGCGGTTACCACAGGCCGCCGGATTACGCCGGCCGGGGAATGGCTGCTCGACAACTTCTACCTGATCGAAGAGCAAATTCGTACGGCTAAGAGGCATTTGCCCAAGGGTTACAGCCAGGGACTGCCGCGCCTGTTGAATGGCCCCTCGGCGGGACTTCCGCGTGTTTATGACATCGCGCTGGAGCCGATCTCACACGGCGATGGGCGGGTAGATCCGGAAAGTCTCATCAGTTTCGTCGCCGCTTACCAGACCGTCTCGCCCCTGAAGTTGGGTGAGTTGTGGGCAATCCCGATCATGCTGCGCCTGGCCTTGATCGAGAACCTCCGACGGGTTGGGGTGCGGATCGCCGCCGACAGGATGGACCGCAACCGCGCGGACTACTGGGCGGACCAGATGACGGAGATCGCCGAGAAGGACCCGAAGAGCCTGATTCTGGTGATCGCCGATATGGCGCGGTCGGACCCGCCGATGGTGAGCTCGTTTGTGGCAGAATTGGCGCGCCGGTTGCAAGGACAGAGCCCCGCTCTGGCACTGCCGCTCACCTGGATCGAGCAGCGACTCTCCGAATCCGGCCAGACGATCAAGCAACTGGTGCAGTCGGAAAACCAGCAACAGGCCGCCGATCAGGTTTCCATGAGCAACAGCATCGGCAGCCTCCGTTTCCTGGGGGCGATGGACTGGCGCGCGTTCGTCGAGACGATGAGCGTTGTCGAGCGGACCCTGCGCGAAGATCCCGGCGACGTCTACGCCAAGATGGATTTTGTGACCCGTGATCGCTACCGCCATGTCGTCGAGAAGATCGCCAAGAGCAGTGCTCTCTCCGAGAGTGAAGTGGCGCGCAAAGCGATCCAGCTGGCGGAGGACGGTGCGGCCCGGAGAGAGGGCGAGGAGCGCGCGGCGCATGTCGGGTTTTACCTGATCGACAAGGGATTGCCGCAGCTCAAACGAACGGCGGAGGTGCGCTCATCACCCTCTGAGGTTCTTCGAAAAGCGGGCCGCCGCTTTCCCCTACTGCTGTATGGTGGCACGATCCTGCTGCTGACGGTGATCTTCGCCGGGTTGTTGGTGGCGAAGGCGCACGCCGGTGGGTGGCACAGTTGGGCCCTCGGGCTGATCGGAATTCTCTCGCTGCTGTGCACAAGTCATCTCGCGGTAGCCCTGGCAAACTGGCTGGCGACGCTGCTGGCGACACCGCATCCGCTCCCGCGAATGGACTTCTCCAAAGGGATCCCGCCGGAACTGCGCACTCTTGTCGTGGTCCCGACGATGCTCACGAGCGTTCAAAACATCGAGGGTCTGATCGAGGCGCTGGAAGTCCGATTCCTGGCAAATCGGGACGAGAACCTGCACTTCGGGCTTCTTACTGATTTTCGAGACGCGCTCGAAGAAACACTGCCGGAGGACGAACCGCTGTTGCAGTTGGCTCGGCAGGGAATCGAAGGGCTGAACGAAAAGTACCAACGTTCAGAAGGTGATATCTTCTTCCTTTTTCACCGCCCGCGCCGATGGAATCCTCGGGACCGGATCTGGATGGGCTACGAGCGTAAGCGAGGGAAGCTTGCGGATTTGAATTGGCTATTGCGCGGCGGGGCAGATGCTGTCCCGGGTGAGCGCTTCTCGCTCATCGTCGGTGATACGGCGGTCTTATCGAACGTGAAATACGTGATCACCCTTGACACGGACACGCAGCTGACACGCGATTCGGTGTTCCAGTTTGTGGGAACCATGGCGCACCCGCTGAATCGTGCGCACTACGACGAAGATCGGCAGCGTGTCACGGAAGGGTACGGCATCCTTCAGCCACGAGTCGCCGCAACCCTGACCGGCGCGAACCGGTCGCGGTATGCACGCCTGTGCGGAAGTGAGGCCGGCATCGATCCCTATACACGCGCCATTTCCGATGTCTACCAGGACCTGTTCGGGGAAGGCTCGTTCATTGGCAAGGGCATCTATGAAGTGGATGCCTTCGAGCGGGCGACCGGCGGGCGCTTCCCCGACAACCGGATCCTCAGTCACGATCTCTTGGAAGGGTGCTACGCGCGGGCTGGACTGTTGAGCGATGTGCAGTTATACGAGGAATACCCGTCTCGCTACAGCGCGGACGTGAGCCGCCGGCGCCGTTGGATTCGCGGGGATTGGCAGATTGCGCAGTGGCTGACGCCATTCGTTCCCGGCCCCGATACGCGTCTCCAAAAGAATCCGCTTTCGATGCTGTCCCGATGGAAGATTTTCGACAACCTGCGGCGCAGTCTCACCTCAGCGGCGTTGACGCTCCTGTTGCTGCTGGGCTGGACGGTGTTGTCATCGGCCTGGTTCTGGACCTTGTCGGTGATCGGAATCATCCTGATTCCTTGTTTGATCACCTCTGTCCTGAATGTGCTTCAGAAGCCGGGCGATGTGACTTTGGGCCAGCACCTCGCTGCTGCACTACACTCCGCCGGCAACCACCTCGCTCAGGCGGCCTTGACCCTCGTGTGCCTGCCCTACGAAGCGTTTTTCAGTCTGGATGCCATGGTGCGCACGGCCTGCCGGATGCTGATCACGCATAAGCGACTTCTCGAATGGAATCCGTCGGGCGACTCGGATGGCTTCAGCCGCACGGACCTCCTGGGCTCGGTTCGGACCATGTGGATCGCCCCAGTCCTGGCCGCTGCCACAGTGATCACTCTCGTGCTTTGGAGGCCGGCCGCACTGGGTGTGGCTGGGCCGGTATTGGCCCTCTGGTTTGCCTCCCCCGCACTCGCCTGGTGGATCAGCCGCCCGCTTGCTCGCCGCGGATCCAGGCTGACGGTTGATCAGACCCTATTTCTCCGGAAGCTTTCCCGGAAAACCTGGGCATTCTTCGAGGCCTTCGTCGGCCCCGAAGATCATTGGCTGCCGCTTGATAATTATCAGGAGCATCCTCTTGCCGTGGGCGCGCACCGCACGTCGCCTACCAATATGGGACTGGCGCTGCTCGCGAATCTGTCCGCCTACGACTTTGGCTACCTTTCGGCCGGACAACTCATCGAACGTACGACGCAGGCTCTCCGCACCATGGAAGGCCTGGAACGTTATCGAGGCCACTTCTACAACTGGTACGACACGCAGTCTCTGAAGCCGCTGCTGCCTCTCTACATTTCGTCGGTAGACAGCGGGAATCTTGCGGGCCATCTACTGACCTTGCGGCCGAGTCTCCTTGCCCTTCCCGATGAGAAGATTCTGGGAGGGCGATGGCTTGAGGGGCTCAGCGATACTCTGAGGGTTCTCGCGGACGTTGCGGGAGGCGCCGCTCCGGCCCAACTCGCTCAACTTCAGAAGGATCTGGAGTCCGCGGCCCATTCCCAACCCACCACGCTCGTGGCGGCGCGGCTGTGCCTCGAGCAGTTGGCAACGTCTGCCGCGGAAGTGATCGCCACAGTCGATGCTCTCGATGCCGACCCCGAAAGCCAATCAATGGATGACGGGGCTTTTAAATCCGAAATCCGAAATCCGAAATCCGAAATCAAGAGGTGGTGGGCACGAGCCTTCGCCGGGCAATGCCGAGACGCCCTCGATGAGTTGACATTGCTCGCGCCGTGGGTCGTGCTGTTGTCCTCTCAGAGCCTCTCTGAGAATTCAGCAGGCTGGAATCCCGCGGAAGCGCGGGACTGCCCCACATCCGGCCACCATGAGACCCATCGTCATTCCCGCGAAAGCGGGAATCCAGTGCTTTCTGGACCCCGGCCTTCGCGGGGTGACGAGAAAGACCCTGATTCTCAGCCAGGCTCTCAGAACAACCTCGGGGACTTTTGCGACCTCGACAAGATTCCAACGCTTCGCGAACTGGCAACGCTTGACGCAAAGCTCTTGCCGGCAATCGAGCAGCGGTTTAACTCGGGCGCGACGTCCGAGGAGCGCGCGTGGCTGGGTGAACTTCAAGGCCTCATCACGGAGGCAAGCCGGCGCGCCAGAGCCAGGATTGCGGCGATCGAACGGCTGGCCCGGCAAGCCGGCGAACTCGCCCGGATGGAATATGACTTCCTGTTTGACGAGGCCCGGAAACTGCTGGCTATCGGGTACAACGTCAGTGAACGCCGAAGGGACCCGAGTTACTATGATCTGCTGGCTTCGGAAGCGAGGTTTTGCAGTTTCGTCGCGATTGCTCAGGGGCAACTGCCGCAGGAGAGCTGGTTTGCCCTGGGACGTCTGCTCACTACCGCCGGTGGAGGGCCGATCCTCCTTTCGTGGAGCGGTTCGATGTTCGAATACCTCATGCCGCTCCTGGTGATGCCCACGTACGAACACACGCTGCTCGATCAGACCTGCAAGGCGGCTGTGGCCAGGCAGATCGAGTATGGAAAGAAGCGCGGGGTGCCGTGGGGCATTTCGGAATGTGGTTACAATGCCATCGATGTTCATCTCAACTACCAGTACCGGGCCTTCGGCGTGCCCGGCCTGGGACTCAAACGCGGGCTTGCCGAGGACCTGGTGATTGCGCCCTATGCCTCGGCGCTGGCGCTGATGGTGGCGCCCGAGGAGGCATGTCTGAATCTCGAGCGGCTCGCCGCCGAAGGGTTTGAAGGAAATTTCGGCTTCTATGAAGCAATCGACTTCACTCCTTCGCGTCTGCCCCGCGGACAATCGAGCGCCGTGGTTCGCTCCTTCATGGCCCATCACGAGGGCATGAGCCTTCTCTCTCTGGCCTATCTGCTCCTGGACCGTCCGATGCAGAAGCGATTCGAGTCGGACCCGCTGTTCCAGGCGACCATGCTGCTGCTCCAGGAGCGAATCCCCAAGGCGACAGCGTTCTATGCGCATACAACCGAGATCTCCGAGCACCATATGGCTGCCAGCGCTCCGGAGACGCCGATACGCGTTTTCAGCAGTCCCGACACGCCGAACCCGGAAGTGCAGTTGCTCTCCAACAGCAGATACCACGTGATGATCACCAATGCCGGCGGCGGTTACAGCCGCTGGAAGGACCTCGCCGTCACCCGTTGGCGCGAAGACCGCACCTGCGACAACTGGGGCACGTTCTGTTACCTCCGCGACGTGGCAAGCCGCGAGTTCTGGTCAACCGCATATCAGCCAACGCTCAAACGATCGCAGCCTTTTGAGGCGATCTTCTCGGAAGGGCGAGCCGAGTTTCGCTGCCGCAACCACGACTACGACACCCATACCGAGATCGCTGTTTCGCCCGAGGATGACATCGAACTGCGCCGCGTCCGCATCACCAACCGCGCGCGGACACGCCGAGCGATAGACGTTACCAGTTACGCGGAAGTGGTTCTGGCGCCGCCTGCCGCGGACGCACTGCATCCGGCGTTCAGCAATCTCTTTGTGCAGACCGAGATCATCCGCCGGCAGCGAGCAATCCTCTGCACTCGCCGGCCCCGCTCCCAGGGCGAGCAGGCGCCCTGGATGTTGCACCTGATGGCTGTGCATGGGGCGGAGATCGGAGAAGTCTCCTATGAAACCGATCGCATGCAGTTCATCGGCTGCGGCAACACCGTCGCCAATCCACAAGCGATGAGCGGGGCAGGTGGTTTTTTTACGGGGGCGCTCTCGGACAGCGAGGGCTCCGTGCTTGATCCGATTGTCGCCATCCGCTGCCGGATAACGCTCGATCCGGAAGAATCGGTAACGATAGACATGGTCTCCGGCATCGGTGAAACCCGCGATGCAGCCTTAAGCCTGGTGGAAAAATACCAGGATCGGCGTCTCGCGGATCGCGTCTTTCATCTGGCGTGGACCCACAGCCAGGTGCTGCTACGCCAGTTCAATGCCTCAGAGGCCGATGCGCAACTCTATGGGCACCTTGCCGGTTCGATCATCTACGCCAATGCTTCATTGCGAGCCGACCCGAGCGTCCTCATCAAGAACCGCCGCGGGCAATCCGGTCTCTGGGGATACGCCATTTCCGGCGATCTGCCGATTGTGCTGCTGCAGATTGAAGACCCGGCCAAT
Source organism: uncultured delta proteobacterium (assembly GCA_963783775.1). Classification (GTDB taxonomy): domain Bacteria; phylum Desulfobacterota; class Syntrophobacteria; order Syntrophobacterales; family Syntrophobacteraceae; genus JADGQM01. The sequence continues at coordinate 407,017 of CAWAOR010000008.1, forward strand.
ATCGACCTGGTGCGCCAACTCGTGCAGGCCCACGCCTACTGGCGCCTGAAGGGACTGGCGGTGGACCTGGTGATCTGGAACGAAGATCACGCCGGTTACCGGCAACTCCTCCACGACCAGATCATGGGGCTCATTGCCGCAGGCACCGAAGCCAATGTGACCGATCAACCCGGCGGCATTTTCGTAAGACCTGCGGACCAGATCGCGGAGGAGGACCGCATCCTGATCCAAACGGTCGCTCGCGCCATCATCACCGACAGGCAGGGGTCGCTGGCGGACCAGATCAACGGTCGCCGTCCGGTGGAAGGTGCCGTGCCCCTCCTTACCCCGACCCGAACCCACCGCTCCGAACCCCTGCCGGTCGCCGCGGCGCCACGCGACGATCTGACGTTCTACAACGGACTGGGCGGATTCACCCCGGATGGGCACGAGTATGTCATTACCACCGCGCACGGGCAGCTGACGCCGGCGCCTTGGGTGAATGTGCTGGCCAACCCGCACTTCGGGACCGTCATCTCGGAGAGCGGTCTTGCCTACACCTGGAGCGAGAATGCCCACGAGTTCCGCCTCACTCCCTGGGGGAACGACCCCGTGAGCGATTCGAGAGGGGAGGCATTTTACATCCGTGATGAAGAGCGCGGCCACTTCTGGTCGCCCACCCCTCTGCCCCGCCGCGGGATGACGCCTTACGCCACCCGGCACGGATTCGGCTACAGCGTTTTTGAGCACACCGAGCGCGGCATCCGCTCCGAGATGTGGGTTTACGTGGCCATGGATGCACCGATCAAGTTCACGGTGCTCAAAGTGCGCAACGAGTTGGAGCGATCCCGCCGGCTCTCCGTTACCGGATATGTGGAATGGGTGCTTGGCGACCTGCCGCCGAAATCGAGCATGCACGTGATCACCGAAATTGACCCGAACAGCGGCGCGCTCTTCGCGCGCAACCCATACAACACGGAGTTCCGCGACCGGACTGCGTTCTTCGACGTGGACCATACGACTCGCACCGTAACCGGCGATCGGACGGAATTCCTGGGACGCAACGGGTCCCTGCGCGCTCCTGCCGCCATGACGCGCACGCGCCTTTCCGGCAAGGTGGGGGCCGCCCTGGATCCCTGCGCCGCCATCCAGGTGAGCTTCGATCTGGCCGCCGGGGAAGAGCGTGAGATCGTCTTCAGGCTCGGCGTAGGGCGAGACGCCGACGATGCCGGAAACCTGGTCAAGCGCTTTCGAGGATCAACCGCTGCGCGCAGCGCCCTCGATGTGGTGTGGCAGCACTGGTCGCACACCCTCGGCGCGGTAAATGTGGAAACACCCGACCCGTCCCTCAACGTGCTGGCCAACGGCTGGCTGCTGTACCAGACTCTGGCGTGCCGCCTTTGGGCGCGAAGCGCAACCTACCAGTCGGGGGGCGCCTTCGGGTTCCGCGATCAATTGCAGGACGTGATGGCACTCATCCACGCCAGGCCGCATCTCGTGCGCGAGCACCTGCTCCTCTGCGCTTCCCGTCAATTCCAGGAAGGAGATGTGCAGCACTGGTGGCATCCTCCGACGGGTCGGGGCGTGCGTACCCACTGTTCGGACGATTACCTCTGGCTGCCGCTGGCGACGTGCCGCTATGTTCTGGTCACCGGGGACACCGGCGTGTTGGATGAACCCGTCCCCTTCCTCCAGGGCCGTCCGGTAAATCCGGATGAAGACTCGTATTACGATCTGCCCGGGCGTTCCGAGGAAGTGGCCGGTTTGTACGAACACTGTGTCCGAGCCATCCTGAACAGCCTCAAATTCGGTGAACACGGCCTGCCGCTCATGGGCTCCGGTGACTGGAACGACGGCATGAACCTGGTGGGCGAACACGGCAAAGGCGAAAGCGTGTGGTTGGGATTTTTCCTCTATGAAGTGCTCATGCGCTTCGCTGAGGTGGCAAACACACGTGGTGACATAGCCTTTGTCGAACGCTGCCAGCGGGAGGCGGCGGGGCTGCGCCGCAATATCGAGAGGCATGGCTGGGACGGCGAGTGGTACCGCCGCGCCTATTTCGACGACGGCTCCCCGCTCGGATCGTTAGCTAACCCCGAATGCCAAATTGATTCCATTGCGCAGAGCTGGTCCGTTCTTTCGGGTGCGGGAGATCGTGAGCGTTCGCGCACGGCCATGGAAGCGGTGGATGAGCGCCTTGTTCGCCGCGAGCATGGACTGGTCCAACTCCTGGATCCGCCCTTCGACAAGTCGGAGTTGAATCCCGGCTACATCAAAGGGTACGTCCCGGGAGTTAGAGAAAACGGCGGGCAGTACACGCATGCGGCCATCTGGGCGGCAATGGCCTTCGCTCGCCTGGGGGACAACCGGCGCGCGTGGGAGCTCTTTACCATGATCAACCCGGCGAACCATGCCAGATCGACCGAGGAGACGGCCACCTACAAAGTGGAACCCTACGTCGTTGCGGCCGACGTCTATGCGGTACCACCGCATACCGGCCGCGGCGGCTGGACCTGGTACACGGGCTCGGCCGCCTGGATGTACCGGCTGATCGTGGAATCACTCCTGGGGCTGAGGCTCGAGGTGGACAAACTGCGTTTTGCACCCTGCCTCCCTGCGGATTGGGAGGGGTTCACGATGCACTACCGCTATCGGGAGACGGTCTACCACATCGCGGTCCTGCAAACGCAAACCGGGAAGGGTGAGATGAGCGTGACCGTGGATGGCATCGAGCAACCCGATAAGACCATCCCTCTTGTTGACGACCATCAGGAACACCGGGTCGAGGTAAGGATACCCGCTGCGGGTAGCTATACCCGTTAAGGATGAAATCCTTTATCTCACCACTGAGGAACTGCTTCCCTAGGTTCCTCATCCTTGTGCAGGAGTGTCAGTTGCTATTCTTTCTCAGCGCTTTCTTGAATGCCTTCTACTTACGCGTGGTAACAAGTTCCGTTCAAAAGGAACTGATCGAGGAAAGGGCGGCTTGGGGAGGGTTGTTGGCCACAGACCCCTTCCTCGCCTTCAGCACCGTCCCCAGGCTGTTTGGGGAGTATCCTGCAGCACTTCGGCCAAATAAACAGGCCTATCTTGACCTCCTGCGCACTTGTCATGTCTACCTTTTGATCATTGGGAAGGAGTACGGTCAACCATTGGCCGACGATCTTTCCGCCACGCACCAGGAATACCGACTCGCCCAGGCACTCAGGCTTCCGACGCTCGTCTGTGTAGAAGGCAAGGCGGGGTTCGAGCGTGAAGAGAAGGGAAAAGCCTTTCTGGAGGAGGTCCGGAAAGACGGTCACACATACAGCCGTTTTGGATCCCTTGAGGAGCTTCCCAAAAAGGCGAGGATACGGTTGACGGAATATATCGAGAGGACGTTTGAAACGGAGCCGACGTCACAGCAAAACGAACAAGCCAGAGACCGGAGGTGATACTCAAAATCGACAAGGCCGCAGCTTCTTGCCGCAGCATTGGGTCAGGAACGGACAAGAGATGCGGCACTGCTGCCTCAGCCATGCCCTCTTTGGCAACAGCCGGACAACGGGACAGGTAGCATGGGTGGGGTATGATAGGATCAGATAAGCTCAATTGATCCTCCGGCACCGTCCACTACCCGGCCGATGAGGGCGGCTGAGGGGACACCGTGGGCTTTGAGGTCGGCGAGCAGGGCGCCGGCCTGGTCTTCAGGGAGGGAGATGAGGAGACCGCCGGAGGTTTGCGCGTCCGCCAGGAGATCCAGCAGCACGGGATCAAGCGTTTCGCTTCGGAGCACCCGGTGAGTGCAGTAGTTGCGATTGGCGTAGCTTCCCGCAGGCACCAGTCCCATCTCGACCAGATCCCGAGCTTCCGGGAGCAGGGGCACCCGGTCCGCAACCAGGGCAATGCAGACCCCGCTCGCCACAGCCACTTCCAGGGCGTGTCCAAGAAGACCGAAGCCGGTGATGTCGGTGCAGGCATTTACGGAATAGGAGGCCATGAGCTCAGCGGCTTTCCGGTTGAGCATCGCCATCGATTCAATGGCCTCCCGCTCCGCCGAACTGGAGATCAGGCCGGCTTTGATGGCGGTAGCCAGCACCCCCGTCCCGATGGGCTTGGTGAGAATCAGCCCATCTCCTTTCCTGGCCCCGGCATTGGTCAAGACACGATCCGGGTGAACCAGACCGGTCACGGAAAGACCGTACTTGATTTCCGCGTCCTCGACACTGTGACCGCCTACCAGAGCCGCGCCAGCCTCATGGATCTTATCGAGTCCTCCCCGTAAAATCTCGCCCAGAATGGTCTTGTCCATGCTCTGGATGGGAAAGCAGACAACGTTCATGGCCGTCAGAGGCCGGCCGCCCATGGCGTAGACGTCGCTCAGAGCATTGGCCGCCGCAATGCGCCCAAAATCGTAAGGGTCGTTGACCACCGGGGTGATGAAATCGATGGTCTGAACCAGCGCCACGTCGGCGCTCAGACGATAGACCCCGGCGTCGTCGGAGGTTTCCCTGCCAACGAGCAAATTGGGATCGTCTTCGAGGGGGAGTTTTTCCAAGATTGCTGCCAGGTCACCCGGACCGATTTTGGCTGCTCAACCGGCCGCGCGAACCGTCCTCGCCAGTTCAATGGGAGCTTGCTTCATCACATCACACTGATCACTTTATCCGCCAGTTGCAGCGCGGTGACGACATCAAGCATGTTGGTGGTCTCGCCCACCTGCTTCTTTTCAAGCAGTCCGAAATGATTCAGGCACGTACCGCAGACGAGAATGACCACCCCTTCGCCTTCGAGGTCACGGAGGGCGGGCAGGGATTCCGAACCTTCCACGGCCAGTTTGACACCGGCGTTAAGGAAGATCAGGCGCCACAGTTCCGGTCCCAGTTCCTTCAAGGTACCGACAAAATTGAATAGCAGCTTGCTTCCGAGCAGATCATCCCCCTTCCCCATCCGATCCGTCCCGACCAGCACGGCAATTTTGCGCTCGTGACCCTGACCCGGCAGCGGCTCCGTCACCTCGCACACCACCGCCGCCTCATCCCTGGTTCCCGTCACTTCAAAGTTCCCATCCTTCTCGACAGTACTCACCTCATAGCCCATGACGTCCGAGGAACCGGCTGACATTCTCTTTGGCAGCAGGATTATCCACCAGGACGCTCAAACGGGCAACACCCCCCCGTTCCACCAGTGCTTTCGTCTTCAATACCGGGTTAGGACAGGCAAGCCCCCGGCAATCCAGCTTTTCTTCGGTCATTCTACCCCTCTCAGCCCACGCATTTTTGGAAATGCTCACCAACTCTTATCCAACCTGGTACTTCTAAGCCCGCCCAAGGCTTGGATCAAATCGTAAATTCCGATATCACATCCATCTTTTCATAGAAGCATCCAATTGGACAGAGTCTTCTTTCTGGTGCTATGGGTTCCCGATTAGTGGACCTTTCGTTGCCTTGAGCAGGTTGTCAGCTTATTAGAAGCCCGTTTTGGGCAGGTTGCAGCGACCGGAAAGATGATCCTTACCATTCATCGCGACGCCAACCTCAACAAGCGCCTGGATGCACTCCGCAAGGCCGGAGGGTGCGCAACCATCGCCGCCGACCACGCCGAAACCATCATTGATCGCTTGATCACCCAAGGCATGCATGGACTGGGGCAGACCGGCCGCTTCACGCGCTACGGTGATGCGAGAATCAAGAACTGCATCAAATACGACTTGGTGCACGGCTATCGTCTTGTCGCCGTGAAAAAGAAGGCTGAACTCATCCTCTTGTACGTCGGCAGCCATGATGATTGTGACCTCTGGATCAGGCACAACACCGGCGTTGCCCCCGTCACGGACAAGCGCAGGAATGAGACGGTATCCGTCCTGAAGTCCGCTGCCGAAGCTTCGTCGGCAGCCGAAGCGGACCATCCGGAACCGGGCTGCGATGAAGAACTCCTTAAAAGGATTGACGAAAAGGATCTGCGGCAGATCTTTCGCGGTCTGTGTGGCGGGTGATTGCCGGATTTCCCGGTTGCTGTGTCCAATAAGCCCGTAATCTGGCAATCCCTGCCCAAGAATTCAATTTAGGGCTCCATCGTTTCGGGTCCTTCGTGCTCTTCGTGATGAAACTCCGCCCTCTATTCTTGGACAACCGCTAAAGCCCCTAAGCCCGTTCAGGGAGTGCAGGTGAAGAAGCTTGATGGCAGGAAAGGTTTCTCGGGAACTTCAAAGGGTTGAAGCAACTCCTCGGGCCTGCCGGCCCGGCACTGCGTCCAGATACTCTCTAACGATGCCAAGGGTGGTGAGGAGGGCCGCTTCCTCGCGGAGTTCCAGAACCCACCAGTCGCAGGAGAGGCAGCTCAGGAGGTTGAGGCGATGGCGGATGTCATCGAGGCGCTGAGGAGGAAGGTGTTGGTCGTCGCATTCTTCGTGGTAGATGTGAGCGTTGTGAATCCTATTGGGATAAGGCGTTACGAAATCTTCAAAGGTATACCCCTGGGTCTGCACCGAGGAACAGACCCTGGCATGGCCAATGTCCAAAGTGATCCCGGCCTGCGACTTGCGAATGAGCTTCTCGAAAAGCTCCGGGCGACTCGACCAGCCCCAGGCGAGGTTTTCCAAACAAACGGTTATTCCCAGACTTTTCCCATAGCCTACCAGATCGGCGAGGGCCTCGAGCGTCCGTTCCCAGGACAGCCCCACTGTGGAATCGCGCCCCAGCCCAAGGTGGATGGTCATGAACCGGCCGTTGAGCCTGGATACCAAAGCACAGGCACGACGAAAAACGTCCATGGCACTTTCGGCTCTGGCACTCTCCGCCTCACCGAGTTCGATGGCCTGAAACGCCAGGTGGTAGCGGACTTCAAGAGGCTGCAGGTGAGCGATCCTTCTGAGCAGGCGTGATTCGTCGAGCGGGTTTTCGGGAAGATCTTCGATCTTGAGCGTCCAGTCCACCCCGGCGAAGCCGTTTGCCAGGGCAAACCGCCTCAGGGTGGAAACATCGGAGATAAAGTTGCACATTGCCAGTTTGGGCAGATTCAAACGCGCTCAACCTTGTTTAGGTGTCCGAGAGTTTTCGACAGATCCTTACCGCTGCAACCTCGCTGCTTGCATTCCTTCAACTTCAGCATTACGGCGTATCTTTGTAACGTCTCGTGAAGCATTATTCAAATCGATAATTCCAATGGAAAGACGGCGCACCCATTCAGAAAGGCAGGCCTTGTCCGTTGTGGGAGCTTGTTTCACCGCGGAGAACCTCGAGTGTGCAGAGCGAAATGTTTTTGTATCTACTGGATTCTTCTGCTCTGCTAACGTGCACATTGTTGAAATTATATCAGGATTTTTCTCTGGGTCTTTGTTTTCCCAGCGGTCTCAGCGCCCTCTGCGGTGGATTTCTGAGTTCCGCCAATACAAAGGATCTCAGCCCAATCAAGTAGTTACCGCCCAGCTATCGAGCTGTCGAGGATCGGCAGGATCGCACGCTTGGGAGAGGATGCAGGTGGAAATTGACAGTCAGATCCTGGCCAAGTATCCTCTCTTGTGGCGCGGGTGGCCTAAACCACGCCCGGACGTTAAACAAAGAAAGGACTGGTAGCCTGGTGATGAACTCCTCAGAGAAACCTAATAAGATGTGGCAGTGGGTAATGGTCATTCTCGGGTTGGCTGCGATGGCCTGGGGATTCGTGATGATGTAGGAATCATACTCGACCGCTCCCAAAATGAGGGCACGGAATCGACGTGCAGGTGGGTGGGACTCCTTCCTGGCGTTAGAACACCTATGAACACCATGAATTGAAGGGAATACCGTCGTATGGCCAAGGAGATCACTCTACGAGAGCTGAACACAGGGCGCTTTATTGGTGAAAAGGTAAGAGACATCAGGCTCTGGGAAATCGCCTCAAGACCGTGTTCATCGAAAATGGTCTAATGCGCGAAGGAGAAGCCGAACAGGTGGCGGGATCAAGCGGGATTTTGGCCAGCAGATCGAAGTCCGTTGTTGGGACAGTGTTGATGCGCGGGTGGCGGAACCGACTCAACTCTCGTTTGACATCCTCAAGAAGCTGGCTCTGGAGATTATCCACGCAGTGCCTGGTGTTGTCAGCGTTACCTACAACATCGCGCCCAAGCCTCCTTCAACGATTGAAGCGATCTGACCCGAAGGGGACGGTATTTCTGCGTCTGGTCATTGACCTCTACCAACGAGCAGGTCTTTCTCAGAATACAAGGCCGGATCAGCAAGGCTACATCGCTCAACGGACACGAGGGGATCAATTCAAACCTTGGGCGGCCGGCATTCACCCAAGCTTGGGCCTGCATCAAGAAAGGTTCAATCGGGAACTTTGCCCAGTTGTAAGGCCTATCCATCGCACGTGGAATCATCCAAGAGATGCATTCCCGGCTGGGGGCGACTGTGCCCAGCTCACAGTCGATCTGCTCCAGCCCTTTATTGAGACGAGACCACTCGATCTTCAGAGCATAGTAAATCATATAAGGAGATAAGCTCGATCTCCTTAATCCTCTCCTAAAAAGGCAGGGAAAGATAGGAAGATCGCCGCCAGCAGGAAAAGGGAGAAAGACCTGGCCGGACTTCCAGCACCATCTTATGGCTTCAGGCCATCCTCAACCTTTTTCCAACCCGGCCCCGGGTCATACACATTCATCGCCTTTGCGGTCTTCAGAGTGTTCTTTCCGAGGTCTTTCTCATACACCACGCCGTCATGGTTCACCATAAAGGTCATCACCCCTGAGTTCCCATACTCTACAGGGTAGGCGACCACGGCAAAGCCGCCGATCATATTCCCCTTGACCATATAGTCATAGACGCCTCCGTGTGCGTTCTTGCCCTGGGCCTTCAGGATCCTGTAGTAATAGCCGTAATAGGGAGAGGGCTCCCCGCCGGATTGTTTTTTCTCATAGCCCTTCTCCCTTGCCTGCGCAAAGAGCGACCCAAGAGGACTCGGCTCCTCTCCCTCCCTGGTCTCCCAGTAGAGACCGTTCTTCTTGCCCGCATCGCTCGGGAATTTCTCTGCGTACTCGAGGATCCCGTCGTTGTCACGGTCGTTCATCGCGTATTCACGCTGCGCATCGACTATGGCAAGCAGGGTTTGCACGGTGCTCAACTCGTTCTCTCCGATCCTGCGGTTCAGCATCTCCTCCCTGCCCGCTTCTGTATCAAAAAACCACTGGTCTCCTTTTTTCACCAGAGGTATGGGAAAAGGCCAATCCTTCTCACCGATAATGAGGACCATCTTCTCCCCTTCTTTACTGAGGCTGTTCTTCAGCTCGTAACTGCTGACAAATCTCTCCTTGCGCTGTTTGTCGCTGACCGGGTCTCCCGAAGAGATCAGCTCTTTTGCGGCCGTCCCAAAGATTGCGAGCAACTCGCTCTCATCATTCGATTTCATAGCTGCAGCAAAGGCTTTCACCGCTTCTTCAGGAGTGGCAAAGCCCTTCTGTTTGACCGCGGCGTCGGCCTTCATCCCGGCAAAGGTCAAGATCATGACCACAACGGCTGCGGCAAGAAACCGAAACCCATAGAGCGCAGAGCGTTCTTTATTGTTCATTTCTGGAAGCATCGTTTTCTTCTCCCTTGAGCGTGCTCGTATTGATGACCGGTATGTTTTCATGGCTACCTCCTGCCACCACCGCCGCCACCGCGACCACCACCGCCACCGCGGCCGCCACCACCACCGCCACCTCGGCCGCCGCCACCACCGCCAAGACTGCCGCCGCCACCGCCGCCTCGGCTGCCTGAAGACATGCTCTGCCTGCTCGAAGCGCCGCGGTTGCTGAAATCACGCGTCGCACTCCCGCCGCGGTCCATTCCGGAAATGGCGCTGCCCTTCTGACCGGAGAAATCCCGGCCCCCGGCCCGCTGGCCCGGCATCCTGACGGCCTTTGAACTGATCGGCACCGCCGCGGCCAACCTCCTGCCTGCCCGCATCTGCACGGCCTCTGGACTGATCGGCACCGCCGCGACTAAGGTCCTGCCTGCCGGCATCCTGACGGCCTTTGAACTGATCGGCATCGCCGCGACCGAGATCCTGCCTGCCCGCCTCGGCACGGCCTCGATAGGCTTCCCGGGACTTGGCAGCCTCACTCCCGGTTCCCCGGTTGTACTTTTGCGCAGTCCCCTGGTCCCGGTAGGCGACTCCACCACGGTGGCCGGCGTCATGCTGCCATTGACCCTGGCCGGCCTGACCTCTCCCCTGATATTGAGCCGCGTACTTCTCGCGGTTGATGTTTCTGTTGATATTGGCATTCTGATTGACGTTGACATTGACATCGCCACCGCGCCAGTTGGCGTTACCCCATGCGTAACCCCATGCCGCGCCAACGGCAGCGCCCGCTAGAAAAGAGAAGGCAGCGGTTGAGGCCACATATCCAGGAGGATAGACCGGATACGGCGGATAGGCCGGGTAGGCCCAGGTGCCGTAAACCACGGTCGGGTTATAGGTCGGAACATAGATGACCTGAGGGCTGGCAGGCTCGATGATGATGGTCTCCTGCTCGACCCTGACGACCTGCTCCTTGGTCGTTTTCAGGTTGCCCGTTGCCTCTGCCTTTGCTCGCAGCTTCTGGACCGTATCCAGGACGCTCTTTTGCTGGGCGAGGAATGCGTCGCCCAACCTTCTGCGTCCAGTCGAGCTTCTCGCTCATCATGGTCAGCACATCGGGAAAGTTCACCAGGGACTTAACGCTCGGGTCCCAGGGCTGAGCTTCAAGGGCTTTTGCCAAGGCGTCACCCTTCATATCCTTGTTCTGCTTTGCCCAGCGCTCAGCCTGCACAACCTCCAGCGGATACGTGGAAGCCATCAGTATCTGGGTAAGCAGGGAGTCAGGGTAGAGCGCAATCGGCGCAAGAAGCTGGTCCAACTCCTCCTGCTTGAAAGCGGGTTTCGCCCCGGTATCTTGGGCAAATACTCCCGCTGGAACCGCCAGGGCCAGGACCAACGCCCAAATCATAAGAAAAACAAACTTCTGTTTCAGTTTCATGTCGATTCCTCCAGGTTCCAAGATCCTCTTTACCGCCACTTATCCACTTTCAGGGGTAGTACTCCCGACTCATTTGTCTGGGGTGATCCTCGTGATTTTTGATCCCCTGGATACCGACCCCACCCATCAGGCCCTTCTGATCGAAGATGAAGGCGTAAACACCCTTTTGCATGGTTGTGGTGGAAAGTGACTTTGCAAATCCCTGGTCCAACATCACCAGACTCGGCCCCGTTCCGACTTCCCAGCCGTCACTCTGGTCAAGATATTTGATCGATTCTTCGTCCATGAAAAACAACACATAGCCAAACGATTGAGCCCCTGCCTGAAAGCCATAAGAGGCCGCAAGCGAGCGATAGTAGGCAACGGTCTTGCCGCCTCTACGCAGCGCCCCATCCCCAAATTGCCCGCCGACCATAAAACCTGCTTTGACGATGTTCGGAAAAATGAGTACCGCCTTTGCCTTGGCGGCCAAAGCCTTGGCGTTGGGATTAGCCTTGTAAAGGGTTGTCAACGCCTGTGTCGCTTTATTGTCGATTTCCCTGGCGCTGGCGGCCAAAGCCGACCCTGGACACACGTTGCTCAAGACAGCAGCCATGATCATCGCCACCACTGCTAACAACAGTCGCCCTGGATTCATGCTTCTTTTTGTCTGCATCCTCTTCTCCTTTGCTCCATAAATTGATTCTGGTTCATTGCGGCATCTTCCGTCATCGTGGGTTGCTGCACAGCGCGGTCGAGCAACCTCAGGGAGCCGGCATGAGTTTTGGCCGGTCTGCACAGACTCATACCCGAGGCCTTTCTCTGCACTGCTAACGTGCAAATCCTTAAATATTTATCAATATCTTTCTCTAAGCTCTGGTTTTCTCAGCGTTCTCTGCGCCCTTTGCGGTGAATGCTTGGTTGCGGCTAGCGGTTGCGCTGCGATCCCGTGCCCCGCTCTCATCGGGCCTCGATCGGCACCGTGCCTGTCGTCAGACCCACGTGCAGCCGCAGGATACGGCGTACCTCCTCGATGGTCCGTGGATTCCCCTGGGTGGAATGGCTCGACGGCTGGACGACGAGTTCGGACTCAACCGGTTCGATGTGGGCACTCGAGTACGCTACCACGCCGTCGTCGCCCTGCTCGACCGGGCCGTCCCCCTCGACCGCGATGATGGAGTTGACCGTAACGGAGGGTGCGATGGGGATCTCCTGCAAGGCCCGGATGAAGTGGTTTCGTGGAGACATGTTATCGACGGCCGACGGGACGATCGGATTCACTCCGCTCGCCAGGGCCTCCCGGTTCCGGGCGAGATCGGCCGCCAGACCGGTGAGTTGGAGGGGCAGGTTTAGAAGCCTGCGGGTGAGATTGGTGATGATTTTGATCCCCGCCACAAAGCTGCCCCGATGCGGCGTGCAGATGAACACCGTGCGCGAGACTTCGGGCAGCGGCTCGACGAACAGCGCACGCCGGATCAGGTCGCGCGTCTGGTCGGACAGCTGCAATTCCTCGAGCGGCTTGCGACTGGCTCCGTTCCAGATCCGATTGCCGGTGCTGATCGCCTGCATCTTGACCAGCAGGCCGCCCTGGCTGTGCCCGATCAGCACCATCCGGCGCAGGGCCGGATCCGTACCCTCGGGGTCGAGCCGCGCCACCGCCGCGACCAGCGCTTCGCGCAGGTTGAGGGCGGACAGTGGGATGGGGTTGCCGGAGTCATACTGGAAGAACCAGAACTGGAAGCGGCTCCGAATCTCCGGGTCGGCCAGCAGACGGTTGTACATCTCCATCCAGCGGACTATGCTGGAGGCCGTGCCGTGCACGAAGACCACCGGGATGAGTCCGGGGCGGTACGGCGTGGTGGAGACAAGTGGAGGCCTCTCCTTCATCAGCCCGGTGAGTCGGCCAAGGACCCCGAAGACCTCCAGCTGCAGAATCGGCACGTCGGTGAAAGTGCTTGCCAGCGCTGCCGACGGCTCGTTCTCGAGCGGTACCTGCTCACCGGCGATCGAGACCGATTCCGCATCCCAGGACAAATGGAGCTCCAACGTGCCCGTGAGCAGTTGCTCCCGCACGAGAGCGCGCCGGGCCTCGGAGATCCGGAGGAGAGCGGTCACCGGCACCTGAAGCCGCGGGGCCACCATGTCTCGCCCGGGCGTTGAGGAATCGATGGGCCGGGTGGAGGCGGCGAGCGGGGCGCCGAGGCCCGGCCAGCGATACCGCATTGCCAGGCCGTGCACTTTCAGCTCCGCGATCGGAATGAACCGGTACAGCTCGCGGTCCCCGGCACGCAGGGCGGCAGGGTCGAAAGCCACCTCCATCCGCCCGAAGGGGAGCTGGAAGGTGCCCCCCCTCGGGACGACCTCCGACCCGTCCTTCGAGGAGAAGGCCGCCGTCAGCGCCCAGTTGTACAGGTCCGCAGCGATCCGGAGACGGGGGTCGAACCGCCCTGGAGCACCTCCATCTCCGTCGGGGAAGAGGAAGGCATAAGCATAGACGAGTGCGGCCAGGTCATACTCGACCTTCTTAGCGGCCCGGCCGTGCAGGAAGGACAGCTCGGCCAGGGCGAAGAGCAGGTCCTGGTCCCCCCCCGCCACGACCATCGTCCGGTGCAGCTCGGCAATGACGTCTTCGGGATGCGCGTCAAAGGCTTTGAAGAGGCCGCGCTCGAAGAGCACGTTGCGCGTCGGCGCGCTCGGCTCGCCCGTCGTGACGGCGCTCCGGGCGAGATCGTAATGGACGACCTTGGGGTCGACCCGGACCGTGCCCAGCGGCCCTGCGCAGGCCGCCAGGGCCAGGCACAGGGCGCCGAGAAGCAATAGTCGGCAGTGCTGCGTTGGTCTCATTGTGTTCCTCCTGCATTGCCGCGATCCAGGGCCATCCGCGGGAGCCCGTCCCGGATCCGGAGCGAGAAATGTGGGTCCGCGGCGGCGGCCTTGGCCCGTTCGTTGATATGGCTCTTCGCCTTGAGAACGGAGAACGGCAGAGAGCGATCGATGGCACCGATGTCGTACGCCAGTTCGTCGAAGTAGCCGTTCACGAGGAGCTTCCAGCTCCACCACGACCGGCGCGCGCCCGAGCGGGCGAGGCGCTGGATCGCCGTCGTGCAGTTCTCCGTCAGCGCGTTGTACCACTGGGGCCGCTCACGCAATCGGTTGATCTCATCGAGGTACCGGAGCAGCAGCACGCGAGCGTCCGCAGGGGACACGTCGAGTCGGTAGACGTAGACGTCCTCGCCGCGGACATTCGTGCGGAGGCGCACGACGTCGCGCTCGTCCGCGACCACGAAGACGAGCTCGTACTGGCGGAAGAACCCGCGGAGCGCGGAATACTCCTCGCCTTTCTCTTTGCGTGTCTCGATCGACATGGCCAGGTACTGGTCGCCCTCGAACCCCCAGCTCATGATGGTGTGGGCGATGAGGGGCGACCCCCAGTAGATGAGGAAGAGATCCAGGGTGCGGAGCTTCGAGAGGTCCAGCGCGCGGTCATCGAGGCGCACGGTGTAGTCGGTCTCGCTCCGGTACTCGGCGTTGCGGACGTTGTGCACGAGCACGTGATCTCCGTGGATATCGGCAAAGGGCAGCGTCATCACGTCGGGCTGCCAGTCCCGCGCATTGGACGGCGGGATGGCGAGCCACGCGGCGAGGACCACGACGAATGCCCCCAGGATCCCGGCGAGCACCCACCAAAGCGGGCGCACGAGCAGCAGGGCGATCATTGCGCCCACCGGCACGAGGGCGCCGAGTCCGGCGCGGAGCCACGGCGGCCCGAGCAGCGGGAAGTCAAAATAAATAGCCAGCGCCATCCAACCGAGCAGCACACTGCACCCGAGCCCCACCAAGGCGCGCCCCAGCCATACCAGGGGGCGCAGGCGCCTGGAGCGGCCCGCCCCCGGCGCCCCGGGGTCCCGCGCCGGCCGGCTCACTTGGGGAACTGGACTTGCCTCTGGAGTCATTCTGCCTCCTATCACCGATAAGAACCCGTGAGATGCATGACCAGGCGCTCTGCGTCGGGTCTGTCGAAAATGATTTTCGGTGCGTTTATCTCCGCCAAAGCAGGATCATCACCCATTCTTCTAATCAAGGCTCTGATTCTGCCTCGAGTGCCTTCTTCTTGGCCTCCTCTTCGGCGATGACGGAGGCAATCGCCGCGGCGGCGGCACCCGACAGGACCTTTTTCGAGGATGGAGAACCAGCGGACGGCGCTTTGCCCTCCTTATCCGGCTCCTCGTGCAGTGGCTCATCGGGCAACCGTACCATGACATCCCGGGTGGCAAACTCCAAGCCCTTCTCCTTGAAGAGTTCCTTGAGCCGCTTAAAGACCTGGCGTTGGATGACAAACTGCACGCCAGGCTTGGTCTTAAATTTCACTCTCATGACCAGGCCGGCGTCGTCAAGAGCCAGCACGCCCGCACTCTTGATCGGCCCCAGGAGGTCGGGTCCCATTTCTTCATCTGCCTGAATTTCCTTGTCGATCTTCTTAATAATCTTTCGGATCGCGTCGACATCGGTGTCAAAGGGAACCCTGAAGTCAAGTTTGGTGATGTTGTAGTCCCGGGAGAAATTGACTACCGTAGCCAACTGGCTGAAGGGTACGTTAATCACCATGCCCCGCGTATGGCGGAGCTTAAGGGAGCGGATGCCGATCGCTTCGATCGTGCCTTTTATTTTACCACCGGATTCTATATAGTCATTAATGCGAAAGGCATCGTCCACGAGGAAGAAGAGGCCCGAGACGATGTCCTTAATGAGATTCTGCGATCCCATACCGATGGCCAGTCCGAGGATACCGGCGCCGGCAAGCAGCGGCGTGGTGTCAACGCCCATGGCCGACAAGACGATCAAAGCCACGGTCACAAGCAAAACCACCAATAAGAACTTACGAAAGAGTATAAGGAGAGTACCGATTCGGCTCCCACCCGTGCCGCCGGCTTCGGAATCCTCATCGACCTCAACACCCCCCTGCACCTCCTTGAGCTTGCGGTTGATGGCGTCCTCGATCAACTTCCATGCGACCCAGGCCAGTGAGACAATCAAGAGAACCTTGATGGCAGCAGCGGTAACCTCCTCTCCAAGTTGGGCCTCAAATCCCCACAACTGCAACAGCCAGAAAAAGATGATTCCCGCTATGGAAAGGCTCAGGCATGAACGAAGGATGCGCACGAACCGGTCAGGATCAGCAATGCCGGTACTCACTTCCTGATCAGGTGCCGCTACCGCCTCCTCGTCCGCAGGGCTCGCTTCACTTTCGCATTGTTCCTGAGCCGGTTCCTGCTTATCCACAAACCCGAACATGGCACTCAGCAATTTCTGCCCCAACCAGTCGAGGAGGATAAACAGGGGCAAACTGGACAGAAGGGCGAGAACAGGAAGGACCAGGTCGGAACGTTCCACCAGTAACCAAAACACCCAGAGGCACCAGAGCAGTACCAGGTAGGGCAAAGCGAGCAGATGCCAGAAGGTCGCCAGTTGCGAGCGAAGCAGATTGACTCCGGCAGAGCGATCCCCCGTGCCGTGGCAAATGATCCGTGCCACCGCCTCCCGATTGCTGAGAACCAAATAGACAAGCATGCAGAAAACTACAGCCGCGTTTGCTGCCCTTATGAAAATAACGGTTTCCTCACTTATTCCCTGCAACTCCAGCAGTCCCCTGATCAGGAAGCTTGCCCCCAAGAACAGAACAAATGCCATAACCCAGCGGTGAATGTAGCGCGCAGCAGAGTCAGTCAACGGCACGCACCTCAAGGCGGGGCTGTCGGGTACCAGCAGAAGGCGCGAAAACAAGCGGATTCCTCGGATGACCAGCACGACCACGAGGTAGGTCATAAAAACCAACCTGGCAAAGGGCCCGCGATTGAAGAAAAGAAAGAATACAGCCAGAGTAGCGATCGAGAAGACACAGATCGAAAAAAACTCGACGGCACCCGAAAGCAATAGACGCTTTAGTTTGACGATCCAGTGAGCGGGTGGCGAGGTTGTGAGCCGTTTTCGCATGTTCGCGGTATAGCGGCCAAACAGCCACTCAGCACCCACCCCCGACCCAAGCAAGGCGAGAATGGCAGCGAACATTATGAAGATATTCGAGGTTCCCCCCTGGCCTCGGAGGTCCGCGTATGCCTTGGGCAAAAACTCGGGCACCGCCACCGCTCCCGAGCGGATGTCGCTCAGACGCTTGTGGAATAAGGTGGTGTTTTCTTCCGCCGTTTGAACGATCCGAGCCAGACCGATGGCCTGCTTCGGTTCCTGCTTCTTGACGTTCGCAGCGGCGGATTTCTCCAATTCCTGAATCAGCAGGCGTCGGACCTGATCATCACTGAGACCGGCGATGATCTCATTGATTTTCGCCTGGTCGAGGTTTTCCGGGATTGCCGGCAGGGCCTTGTCGGATTTTTCTTGGGTCTTTTGGGATCCGGAGGAGGGAAAAAGCATTATCCCACCTTTGTCTTTAGCGGATGGGACATCGCTCCACAGGGAAAGCATCAGCGAAGCACACGCGAAAACGAGGAAAACTTTGGTAAATCGGCCTGACATAGGCTACAAGCCTCCTCTCTGGGTTCCCTTCCGCAACTGGTCAGCGACTGCCCGCCGGTGATCACCGACAAAACCGCATAACACCAGTCGTTCCATTTGGCCACCAATGCAGCGGCCGTTAAGGAGCGACTTCTCCGGCCTTTGCCGGCTATACCCGAATCCAGACGGTTCCAGATCAATGAATATGTTCAATGCCTTCGATCGACTGATAACATCGCGGGTCAGCCTTTCGCCTGCGAAAAGCAACCTCCGAACGACGGACCGAATCGCACTGTCGGAACGAAAGGATTCGGATGAATTGTTATCATTACGGACATCGTCCGTTTTCGCCATTGGACCAAGGTCCAATTGACGACACTTTACCGTGGTGATTTATGATATAAAGGTACTGGAGACGCATCCTTATATCCCCGGAATTGAAGGCAACCTCGGGCCAAGGTTTGCCGAATGTCTACTCAGCTGCAATCGGATGCGCCAACCATCGAGTCATATCATCCTTTGATGGTCATTTTCACGTTGCGAGGTCGGGTGAGAGCTGCCTGCCCTCAAATAGCGCGCGTCTATCACTCAATATAGACCACCTTGTCGTCGGTATCCAAGAGCAAAGACCGCCAGCTCAAAAATTGGCGGGAGCACATTGGTACTCGGAGCTGTATGCCATGGAACACCGAATGGCGCAACGTTCGCCCCTCATCCGCGAACGGATGAGGACCCCGCGCGCCGCTGCAATCGCAGGGATGCTCTTTTCGCTATTGCTTACCACCATCCTGGTCCTCCTCCGCATTTCCGTCCAGGCAGCCTCTCAAGAAGCACGCGCGTGGCTTGCGGGTAATGCGGATACCGTGGTGCTGGCGCTGAACCTGGTGCCGTTCGGCGGCATTGCCTTCTTGTGGTTCATCGGCGTGGTGCGCGACCGGCAGGGACTATTCCTCCCACGACCAGTCGTGCTCACGGGCCTACCGCTGGGGCGAGGACGGGAGGGGGGGACCAGCGATGACAAGCAACAGCTCTGCTTCGCCCTGGCGCTGCCATTTTCTGAACTTGACGCAGATGCAAGCGGGACATGAGGACTCTTACCGATGAAACGTCTGTGGAGCCCGGTGGGGATTGTCTCCAGCGGAGTGAAGTGGACAAGACCTGTAATGGAGGATGACATGAAAAAAGTTCTCGGCTTTGTAGCACTGATGTTCACCTTGGTTGCCTTTGCCTTTGCGGCCCCCGAAATGAAGGGGTTAAGTGCACAGGATGTTTCCGGCAAACCCGATGTTTTCTGCAAGGTCATCAAGGCCCCAGACCCGCTTCTGCTTGGTGGTTGGAAATGTCTTCATCACGGCTACAATACTAGACTTCACAAATACACCGATGAACCAGCGGAGTACTGGTTGGTCAAATATGGCGATCAGTATGGCCTCTATTTCTACCGTGTCAAGGCTGACACCAAGCCCTACAAGGGATGGCGGGAATGCACCATAAATGGAACTACAATTACCTCTAGAACCGGCTTCAAGATTACCGTTAAGGATGGCGAGGTCTATTATAACTGGGGAGGGGACAAACCAACAAAAATGACCCGGATAGAGGGTAACTGAGTACAGGCTGCCTTGGAGAGCCAGAAATCGGCGAGCAAGACTCCACTATTACAAAACCATATCGCCAACAAGTGGTCCACGTTCGAGAGGGTCGGGAAGTGTTAGGCTTCGTGCTTCTTGCGGTGGCAAAGGCAGAGGTTTTTAGCCGTCCAGGCCCTTCTCCGATTTCCCCACCCCTTCGGCCACCAGCCTGGAAATCAGAATCACCAGATACAGCTGGCCCATGATCGCTTCGAGAACGGCCAGATCGCGCGCCACGATGTTGACGGGAGAAATGTCACCGTATCCCAGCGTCGCCAGGGTGACGAAGCTGAAGTAGGCCAAAGTGGCACTGTTGGGACTTTCGCCTTCCGGAACCCGGAAAGCGCCGGGGCTCACCAGCTCCACGAACTGGTAGAGGCGCGCCCAGATGAGCCCGAGCAGCAGGTAGACTGCAACCGCTCCGGCAATACGATGCGCCGGTTCACGTCCCCTGACAAGAAACCGCTTGATCATCAGCACCGTGAACGCTGCGAGCATCCCGACGGAGAGCACCATGTCTGCGGCCGCAACCGCTTTTTCGGAAAAGGGCAGCCCCAACTGGCCTATGACCACTGACAATACCGCAAGGGCCAGGGCAAGTCCGCGCACGGAAGCCCGCGAAGTTACGTTGAACGCTCCCGCGACAAGGATCAGGGCAAAGGCAATCTCGAAGATGAGCGGTGACACCATCCGTGCCGAGAGCAACGGGGCCAGCACGAAGATCGTGACGAACAGTAAAATGAGCAGCCCGTATGGACCGCTGTCCTCCGCCCAAATGCAGGATATGCTCTGGCCTGCTTTTCGTCTCATCGATGGTCCTTCAAAGGGCGCGTCGCCGGGGCGCGGTCACAAAGTACGACGGATGCCACCATCGTTTTGGGTCGGGGGCTTCCAAGCGGGTGGCAGAGTGCTGACGCGATTGCCTTATTTATTTTTTCAGCTCGATTTTAACACCGACCGTTCCCAGAGAAAAGCTCGCCCCCCGGGTAGTCGTGTAGATGTCGACAATGACTCTCTAGCAGAGGACAGATATTTTAGAAGGGATCTTGGGCATTCACGGGTTC
This sequence comes from uncultured delta proteobacterium, assembly GCA_963783775.1. Classification (GTDB taxonomy): domain Bacteria; phylum Desulfobacterota; class Syntrophobacteria; order Syntrophobacterales; family Syntrophobacteraceae; genus JADGQM01. The sequence goes on from CAWAOR010000008.1 coordinate 427,131, forward strand.
CAGTACGCCATTTTGATGTCCGATTGAGAGAAATCATCGCCCTTGAAAAGAAGCGGTTCGTCAGCACATTTGGCAAGAGCATAGGAACAGCAGTCCCCGATATTCAGTCCCGCGGGGTGTCTTCCCTTTCCGTACCTCCCCCAGGCTGACCGTGCAATCTCGAATTGTTCGGCGCTCATTGGGACCATTTCAATCCTTGCCTGGTGAAAGAGAAGGTCTAACTCAGGTCCACCAGACTCGCCTTTCTTTGCCTCTATGACAATCGCAGTCTCCAGGGCTGTAAAGGTACTGATGAGTCTTTTGGGATCGCCGGCTATCGCCACAGCAAATGGTTCCGCTTCCGGCTCCCCCAAAAGGATCGCGACCAGCACCGAGGTGTCAATGACCATTATTGAGGGAGCCCCCTCTCCTCCTATAATCTCTTCGTGGTCTTCGTGTCCTTCGTGCTCTTCGTGGTAAGAAAGGTTAAGTTGACGCCTATGGGCTTCCGCCGGAATGACGCCCAGGGACTTTTGCAAGAGGCTCGAAGGTCATCGAGTTGGCGGCCAACCGCTATTTCGCGGTACCCGCTCCGGGTTCGGTCGGCACCCGCCAGAACGGCCGCTCGATCTCTTCCAGTGGCCGGCCCGGTTCGTTGGGCCGGAGGCCGTATCTTAGCATCGCGATGAGGTCGGCGCTCACACTGGGATTCGACGTGAAGTAGCTATGACCGAACAGGTCGGTCGTGCCGCGGACCTGGATCAGGTCCAGGAGGCCCAACCTGCGGGCCTGCTCGATCTGCTCCGGGGTCGGCATCATCGGGTGCGTGGCCGCGCACCGGGCCAGCGCGAACGCCGCAAGAACGGGGATCAACTCCCGCAGCTGCTTCGTCCCACTTGCCATCCATCGGGAGTGCTTGCCCGTGTCGTCTCCATCATCGATCCCGCATGAATACATTTTCAGCCGACGATATGCATTCAGTTGTTGCGTCCTCCGCCATCGGCGGGAGGCGCCTCGATTGCGGCTTGCACGCCCAAGGCCCCACCCAATCCCTGAGGATCCCCGATCCGGGCAAGCGCCTGGTCCTCAGCAAAGGGGTAATGCCCCTCGATCGTGCGATCCAGGAGCTCCAGCTGCTTGCTCAACTCGGGATGACGATGCGGCGGCAGGGTTTGCACGAGATTTTCCAGCATCGAACGCATCCGCCGCATGATCTGGACACTGCCAGCCCCGCAATGACGTATCTCGGTGCAAGTGAGGTGCACAAAGTCCTCCCAGTTCGGCGTCCGGAAAACGAGCCGCAGTTCGCCGGCCGCGTCGCAGATCTCCTCGCCGCGGAGCTGCCGCAACCCGACCCGCCGAAGCAGACGATGAAGCTGGTCGATGGCGAGCACGGCCGTGGTCGGGTCGTTGATGGCCGGTGACAAAGCCTTGATGGCGATATCCACCAGGATGCGGAAGGCAAAGGTCGGATCCTGCTCGATGGTACGTTCGGAGCCGAACGCGACCGCCGAACGCAGTTGACGGTCGGCGAGGGCGCCGGCGCCGCCGTACAACCGAAACAGGGGTTCGTCAACCGCGACAAAATCGCCGATCTCGGGGACGAATTCGATAACGCCGTTGGCATGCCGCGCTTGCGCAACCAGTCCTGCCAGATCCACGGCGAGCACGATCCCCGAGGTGCCCGCATTGGCGATGGTCCGGTCCGGGCATGTGGGCCTGCCGGACGAGTCGATGGGAGGCGGGTGCGTGGTTGACTCCGGATAGACGCTCTGGATGACCGCGAGCCCGTGCTCTCCCACCCGCCGCACAATGCTGACGGGGCGCAAAAATCGTGCTGCATAATCGATCAGATAGAGGAAGACCACAAGTGAGACCAACCCCAACCCCCCAGCAATGAAGGTGTTGAACTGGTGGACTGTCTCGCCGCCCATCCTGCCCAACACCCTCACGGCGAACAACAGGGTGAAGACGAAATAACCGACGGTGAACCGGATCGCGTTGTCCCGCAACAGCGTCGTTGCAATGATCCGTGGTGTGTACTGCCCCCCTGCGATTTGAATCGCGACGAGCAGCGAACCGAAGGTGAAGACGAGGAAAGAAAGGTTTAACGTGACTACCGTCTCGAGCATCGACCGCGCTCCCACCATAGTCAGGCCAAAAAATGCGGTCGTTTCGTCAATTCGTCCGGTCCGCAGGAGCCAGCCGCCGATGCCGTGCGTGATCCGGCTGACCACCCAATAAAGCACGACAGCGGTAAACGGCACGAGCCACAGCGAGGATCTGATATAGCTCCTGATGAGGTACCGCCTATTCCAGAGCATTTTGCATTCTCCTTCAGGATGCCGGGCGCCGCGCGCAGACCGGGGTTATCCGGAGATCGCGAACAGCGATACCCACGCGCGCAAAGAAAACTCCATATTCGGTCGTCGCGACCTCCCCGCCGCGAACCCTTGAATCAAGCGGACTCCTGGCATCCAGCGACCCAAACGCGAGCTTTCGATTTTCCCGGAAATTTTCATTCGGCGCCCCTTGTCATTGCTTTGCGGCGATGAGGTTTTGTCTCCGGATGGTTTTCCTGGTTGTCTCCGTTCGGTTGTTTTTAATGGCTTCGCCAGACCTGGACCTGGCGAGTTGCATTGTCAGCACTGTTTCGATGGATGGCTCCTTCACTGAGATGGGGGCGGCAAGAGGTAAAGCGTCATGGCGAAGATCAGATAGACCATGAGCACGAACGCTCCGATGAACCACGCCGAGCGCCCGCTGTTGGTAACCAACGACGCGGTCATCGTCGCGATCAGAATCATCACCACGGCGCCCGGCCAGAATTGCAGGTTCATCGGAGTCGGGCCGAGCACGTAACTGAGCAGGACCAGCAGAGGGGCGACGAAGAGCGCGATTTGGGAGGCGCTTCCCAGTGCGATACCCACGCTCAGGTCCAGCCGGTTCTTGCGCGCGCCGGAAAACGCCGATCCCATCTCCGCCGCACCGCCCACCAGGGCCACAACGATGAAACCCACGAACGCGGGGGTCATCCCGAACGCCACCGATGCCTGCTGCACCGACTCGACGAAAATTTCGCTCACAAGCGCAACCAATACCGTGACGCCGGCCAGGGTGGCCAGGGCCAGGCCCACCGGCCACGGCGCTTCGCCGGTCTCGCCGGATTCCGCACTGGCAAAGAGCTCGCGGTGCGTTTTGAGCGAAAACAACATGCCCAACCCGTATGCGGCGATGAGCAGCACGGCCAGGCCCACGCTCAGCTTCTGGGTGAACACCGCCCCCGCCGCGGAGTCGGCTAGGGAGACCGCCGAAGGAATCAGCAGCGCGACGGTAGCCAGAAAGAGCAGGCCCGCTTGCAGGCGGGCGGTGACCCGGTTGTATTCCTGGACATGATGTTTGAGTCCACCGAGCAGAAACGACGCCCCCAGCACGAACAGTATGTTGGTGACAATCGTGCCGGCAATGGACGCCTTGACCAGCATGTATTGCCCGGCACGCAAGGCGGTGAGCGCGATGACCAGTTCGGTCAGGTTTCCCAGCGTGGCGTTAAGCAGGCCGCCAACCGCATCGCCCGTCTTGGCCGCCACGGATTCAGTGGCGTGACTCAGCAGCGCCGCCAGTGGTACGATGGCCAGGACGGACAGCACGAAGAGCAGCGTGTGCGCTTCAGGCTCGAGCTTCGCGGCGGCAAACACCATGGGCACGAACGCCAGCAGCCAGAGCAGCTTGTTATGAAGAATTTCTTTAAGCAGTTGTTTCAAAGGCTTATGTTCCCTTTACTTCCAAACGCGACGCGTAGATCCTGCTCACCACCGCGAAGAAAAGTCCCGCGGACAAGCCGCACATGAGGATGCCCGTCAGCCCCTCGATCGGTCCGAGCAGCCGCCACGGCTTCGCCAGCACCAGATCGCCGTAGCCAATGGAGGTGTAAGTAACTCCGGCAAAGTAGAACGCCGCTTCAGCATCGGGCAGGCATCCCCACCAGAGATAGAACAACCCCCAGATCGCAATCTCCGACAGATGAATCAGGATCAGCCACCAAGTCATGTGGATCAGCCGCCAAGTGATGGGCCAGAAGCGCGTCGGCGGCAGGGATTGCCAACTCGCAAAGGCCCTCAGAAGCACGGCGAGACCGGCCGCATGCAAGGCCACCGTGACCGCCACCAGAACGAACGCGATGAGGATTATTGAGAGCATCGGCTGCCCGCCTTGCTTACTTGTCCGGCTTGATCTTGGTGATTATTGATCCCTTACACGGCCTCGCCGGCATTTTCTAGCACGTTCATCTACAGCAACGAAATGGGGAAGTTGAGGATGACACGAACCTGCTGGCCGGTCCGGCCTCCTTCCTCCCACAGATAGGCGTACCGCAGCCGCAACCAGAAGCCATCCCAAGACCCCTTCGTAAAACGGAATTGAACGTCCGCGTCCAGTTCGCGCTCATTGGAGAGGTCCCGTCCAGTCAGAGGGTCTTGTCTGCCATCTCCGAAGGTGTACAGCACATAGCTCGAGAGACCCGGCACGAACCTTTTCCAGTCATAAGAACCTTTGATCATGAACGCCTGTTCGCCGGCTCGGTTGAAGTCCCTGATTTGCTCGCTGGTATAGCCCGGGTAGGAGCTCCAGGGGTTCCGGAGGTCGGCCCCGTCGCCATCCTTGGTATAGGCAAGGCTGAGGATGGCATTGCGGTAGCCGACCTCTCCCAGGAACCCCACCTGATAGGCATAAAATGAACTGCCGGTGAGCAGCTTGTCCCCAAGGCTTTGCTGGTGAGTGAACTGGGTCCCGAAATAGAACCCCAGATCATCGGTGACCTTCCAGACATGCTTGGCTTCTGCGTAGAAGATATTCAGGATATCGGGGGTGTAGTACTCGATCGCCCCAATGGAAGAAGCTCCATAAGTAAACCGCCCGCCCGCCACTCCCGTCCCGCGCTCGACTTTGGCGCCGGCCGCCTCCGACATGTAGACGAACTCATCGCTGTTGCGTTCCTTGATTTTTGGAACATAGCCGGCACCGTAGGTGAATCCTGGTCCGGTCTTCCCCTCGCCAAACGCCCCGTGCACGGTGTATCCCTCGAAGGTGTTGGGTGTCATGCGACTGTCGTACTTGTTGATGTAGGGACTGTCGTAAGCTTGACGAAAGAACCGAAACTCATTGCGCTCATACAGCTTGATTCTACCGTAAGCCTGACCGAGGACGGTGTAGCCCTCCTGACCGGACGCCAGAAGCCTGGTTCCGTCACGGTTGTCGGGGGCATAGAGGGGCTGGGAGGTGTAGAGGGTCGCACCCACTCCAAGAAGATCGCACAGCCAGCCGGACCGGTATTCCAGCCACCCGCCTCGCGGCCCAGGCTTCCTTGTAGGTCCGATCGAGGCCTTCATCGAGAAAGTAATACGTGCGCAGCTGTAGGTTGAGGTCCGTGTCCCGGATGAACGGCGGCATATCCTGCAGCTTGTCCTTGAACCAGTTCGTTATAGGACGACGCTTCGCCCACTCATAGAAGGTCATATCCAGGGGACTGACCGTTTCCTCCACCGTTGCCGGCGGTGGCAGTTCCAGGGATGCTTCATCCTCTGCCCGGGTCTCGGTAAAGACCGCTAGAACCATGAGCATTCCGGCGAGGATGATGAACCTCTCAACCAGGACAATCCGTCCGACTCTCCATCGCATCATCATCCCCTCCTTCTACGTTCAAAACCTCCACAATGAACTTAAAAGCGGCAGCGGCAGCTGTCGTTCGATGCAATGCGGGTCAACCATCGTTATCAACGAGATCATCCGGGAGTCTCCTGTTGCCTCCACCGCCTCCCCGCTGTTCCTATGGATTGGCAGGCAAACCCTCCGCAGCGGACCACCCGCCACCCAAGGCTTTGTAGAGCTGAACCACCGCAAGACGTTGGTTGAGTTCCGTCTGGGCCAGGACCGTTTCGGCCGGGAAGAGGTTCTGCTGGTTCTGCAGCACCTCGTAGTAGCTCGCCTTGCCGGCGATGTACCGTTTGAGGGATACCTCGACCGCCTCTTCATAAGCCTTCACCGAGCGCGCCTGCTGGACCTGAACCTCCTGGTACTTCTGGCGGGAAATGAGGGCGTTGGAGACTTCCTGAAAGGCGTTGAGCACCGTCTGTTCATACCTGAGCCGGGCTTCCTCCCAGACGGCCTTGGCCTGCCGATACTGAGCGACCAGAGCGCCTCCCTGGAAGATGGGCCCTGTCAAGTTCCCGGCCACGGCCCAGAGATTGGCGGTCCCCGAAGTGAAATCCGCAAGCTCCGGACTCGCCTTGCCAAACAACGACGTGAGGCCGATCCTCGGGAAGAAGTTGGCCACGGCAACGCCCACTTGCGCATTGGCGGCCCGCAGGTTCTCTTCCGCCTGGCGGATGTCCGGGCGTCGTTCGAGCAGGGTCGAGGGCAAGCCCGCCGGGATGTCCACGGGCATGGCCTCATCCAGCAGGACCGCCGTCCGCTCGACCGGGGCCGGGTTGCGCCCGAGCAGCACGTTGATCTGGTTTTCCTTGAGCACAATCTGGCGTTCCAATTCGGGGATGTTGGCGGCGGTAGATGTGAGCAGGGCTTCGGCACTCGCCGTTTCCAGCTTGGATGCCACCCCCTGCTCCAGCCTCATGGTGAAAATCCTCAGGGTATCGGCAAAGGACTGGGTGTTCCGCCGGGCGATGTCCAGCTGGAGGTCCAGTTCGAGCAGCTCGAAATAGGCCTGGGCGACGCTGCTCACGAGAGAAATGGTCACCCCCCGCATGCCCTCATCCGTTGCCAGGAACTGAGCACGAGCCGCTTCATTGAGGCGTCGGATGCGGCCCCAAAGGTCCACCTCCCAGAAGACACTAAGGTCAATAAAGGCTGAATCCTGCGTCTTTCCGCTATTGGGGGCGATGGCGCCAAAAAGCGCGTTCTTGCCCGTTCCGATATTGCCGTCATAGTTGACCTGAGGAAAATACTGCGCCCGCGCCTGGGCGGCAATCTGGCGAGCCTGTTCCACGCGGCTGACGGCAATGCGCAAATCGTAGTTGTTTGCCAGCGCCTGCTGGATGAGGTTCTGGAGTTTCACGTCCTCAAACACCTGCCACCACGGGAGGTCGGCAAAGGAGGCTGGTGCTGCGCTCGTCGGCGCACTCCGGAAATTCTCCGGAGTGTTAACCCACGGCCGCATAAAATTCGGCCCCACGGCACAACCCGAGACCAGAAAAGCTCCCATGACCAGGAGAGAAATGTGCTTAGCAAAATTCTTCATCGTTAATGCCCTCCCCCGCCACCCTGGGACGCCGATCCATCCAGCTGGGGTGTCTCATGCTTTGCGCGGCCATGCGTCAATTTCTCCACAACATAATAGGTGACCGGAATCAGAAAGATGGCAAGGAAGCTCGCCGCCAGCATACCGCCAATGACGGTGAAGCCCATGACCTGGCGGGAGAGCGAACCGGCACCGCTCGCCTTGGCCAGAGGAACGCAGCCGAGGATGAACGCAAAAGAAGTCATCAAGATCGGCCGCAACCGCAGTCGCGCCCCTTCGAGAGTCGCTTCGATGAGGGGCTTGCCCTGATCGTAGCCCATCTTGGCGAACTCCACGATAAGGATGGCGTTCTTCGCGGCCAGCCCGATGAGCATCACCAAACCGATTTGCGCATAGACGTTGTTTTCGTAGTGGCCGACCCACAGACCGGCGAAGGCTCCCGCCACGGCGATGGGGGTGCCGAGGAGCACACTGAACGGCAGGCTCCAGCTCTCGTATTGGGCCGCGAGGATCAGAAAAACGCAAAAGATTGAAAAGCCGAATATGACCGCCGGTGACACACCTTCCTGGGCCTTCTTCTCCTGGTAGCTCATGCCCAGGTAGTCAAACCCCATCTCGCTGGGCATGGTCTGGGCGAACACCTCTTCCATGGCCTTCATGGCCTGCGCCGAACTATAGCCGGGTTTGGCGGAAGCATTGATCTGGGCCGAGCGATACAGGTTGTAGCGCATGGTGAACTCGGGGCCGGCCGCATTGCGGATACTTGTCACGGAGGAGAGCGGCACCATGTTCCCGTCCATGTTGCGCACGAAGAACTGGCCCAAGTCCTCGGCGCGGGTGCGGTAGTCGCCCTCGGCCTGCACGTAGATCTGCCACTGTCTTCCGAAACGATTGAAATAATTAACAAAGATTCCACCCATGAAACACTGGAGCGTCTGGTATACATCCTGCAATGGCACGCCCTGCTTGAGAACCTTGTCGCGGTCCACGTCCGCGGACACCTGGGGCACCACGGGAAGAAAGGTGGTGGTGACGCTGGCCAGTTCAGACCGCTGGCGGGCGGCGGCAACGAATTTCTGAGCGTTCTCGGCCAGGAATGCAATGTCCTTGCCCACGCGATCCTCAAGGATGAAAGTCACCCCGCCGGCGGCGCCGATCCCCGGAATGGCCGGCGGCGAAAAGGCAAAGCCAATGGCCCCGGTGATTTCACGAAACTTCTTGTTGATGTGCGCCATGAGGGCTTCGTACTTCTCCTCGGGTTTCTTGCGTTTTGCCCAATCCTCCAGGGTGATGAAGAAAAAACCGCTGTAGGTGGTCTGCACCTGGCTCAGCATGCTGTAGCCGACGATGGACGAGTAATATTTCACCCCCGGCGTCTTGCTCAGAATCTCCTCGGCCTGCTTCATGATGGCGTCCGTGCGCTGCAAGGAAGCCGCATCGGGCAGTTGCACTCCAGCATAAAAGTAACCCTGGTCTTCATCCGGAAGAAAACTCGCCGGAATCTGCTTCCCGAGAAAACCCGTGAAGACGGTCATGCCCAGGAGGAGCAGAAGGGACACCGCGCTCCTGCGGATGAGCAGGCGGCAGGTGCTCACATAGCCGTCGGTGGCAATGCCGAAGACCTTGTTGAACCCGTTGTAAAACATCTGGAGCGGTCCCCGTCCCTTCTTCTTGGGGCGAAGCAGGAGAGCGGACAAGGCCGGGCTGAGGGTGAGGGCGTTGAAGGCGGAGATGACGACCGAAACGGCAATGGTGACTGCAAACTGCTGATAGAGTCGGCCCGTGATGCCGGGAATGAACGCCGTCGGCACAAAAACCGCCACAAGGATGATGGCGATGGCGATGACCGGCCCGGACACCTCTTCCATCGCTTTGAACGTCGCCTCCTTGGGCGACAGGCCGTGCTCGATGTGGTGCTCGACAGCTTCCACCACCACGATGGCGTCATCCACCACCAGGCCGATGGCGAGCACCAACCCGAAAAGCGACAGGGTGTTGATGGAGAAGCCAAACAGGGGAAACAGGGCGAACGTGCCCACCAGGGAGACCGGCACCGCCAGCAGTGGGATCAGGGTGGCGCGCCACCCCTGCAGGAACAGGAACACCACAAGGATGACGAGCACCAGGGCTTCAACGAGCGTTTTCTGGATTTCCTTCATACCCTCGGTGACGGCCAGGGTGGTGTCGAGGGCGACTGCGTAATCGAGGTCTTCAGGGAAGCTCTCTTTGAGCTTCGCCATGAGCTTTTTGGTGCCCTCGGCGGCGTCAATGGCGTTGGAGCCGGGAAGCTGGTAGAGGGCGATGAGGGCGGCAGGTTTGCCGTTGAGGCGACCGATGATGTTGTAGGTCTGAGATCCCAGTTCGATGCGGGCGACATCCCGGAGGCGCACAAAGGATCCGTCCGGCTGGGCCCGTACGATGATCTCCCCGAACTCCCGCTCACTCTGCAGACGGCCCTGGGCCCGGACCGCGTAGGTGAACTCCTGCCCAGGGGGCACCGGCTCCGCGCCGATCTGGCCGGCCGGGTTTACGGTATTTTGCGTCTGGATGGCGTTGACTATTTCAGGAATCGTGATGTTGAGCTTAGCGAGCTGGTCGGGCTTTACCCAGAAACGTATGGAATACTGGCCCGCACCATAAATCGTGACGCTGGCAATTCCTGGCACGCGGGTCATCTGGTCGTTGATATTGATATAGCAATAGTTGGCGAGAAAGATGTTGTCATAGGTGCCGTTGGGTGAATAGAGCGCGAACATGATGAGCGGGGCGGAAGTGGACTTCTGCACCGTGACTCCATAGTTGCGAACATCCGACGGTAACTGGGACTCGGCCTGCGACTGGCGCATCTGGGCCAGGATCTGGTCGGTATTGGGGTCGGTATTCACGTCGAAGTTGACACGGAGAGTCATCTGCCCGTCGTTGGAATTGAGGGAATACATGTAGTTCATGTTGTCCACACCGGACATCTGCTGCTCGATGGGGGTTGCCACGGACTGTTCGACGGTGACGGCGTCGGCGCCGGTGTAGGTGGTCTTGACCTGGATTTCCGGGGGCACGATGTTGGGAAACTGCGCAATGGGCAGCCCCGACATCGCCACGAGGCCGATGACGACCATGAGGATGGAGATCACCATGGCCACAATGGGACGATTGATGAAGAATCTGGCCATGATAAGCTACTCTTTCTTGCCTGCTGAGGCAGGAGCCGATTTCTTATCGGGCGAAGGCAAAGTTCCTGAACCGGATTGAGGATCGGCATCAGCCGGCTTCGGGTTGACCATCTGACCTTCCCTCACCTTCTGGACTCCCTCCACCACGACCCGTTCGCCGGGTTTTAGCCCTTCGTCGATTACCCACTGACTCCCAACCCGTTCGCCGGCTTTCACATTGCGAATGGTGACCTTGTTGTCAGGTCCGACCACCGCCACCTGGAAGCCACCTTGCAGCTCGGTCACGGAGCGCTGAGGGACCAGCAGGGCGTTTTGTCTGGTTCCCCTGAGGGCGCGTACGCGGGCGAACTGCCCCGGCCGGAGCATGTCCCCAGGATTGGGAAAAAGCGCGGCAAGCCGGATGGTGCCCGTCTTGACATCCACCTGCCGGTCGGCAAAATACAATTTCCCCCGCTGCGGAAAAACGCTCCCATCCGCCAGAATCAGATCGAGAACAATGTCACTGTCAACGCTCTGCGTCCGCCCCGCTTGATCCTTGCCCCGCACCGCCTCCATATACTCCTTCTCGCTGATGGGAAAGAGGACCTTGATGGGATTGACGGTGGAAACACTGGTGAGCTCACTGGTGGTGCTGGGCCCCACCAGGTCGCCGAGTTGCACAATGGACGTGCCGGCGATGCCGTCGATGGGAGAGACAATCCTGGTAAAATCAAGATTCAACCTGGCCTGTTCCACCGCGGCTTCAGCGGATTGCACCCCGCCTTTGGCGGCGAGATTGGCCTGGACGGCGTCATCGAGTTCCTGCTGGCTGATGGCGCTTTCCCTGGCAAGGGGCGTGTAGCGCTTCACATCCAGTTCCGTCTTGCCCAATTTGGCTTTGGCCATGGCTAGTTGGGCTGTGGCCTGGTCGAGGGCCGCTTTGAAGGGCCTCGGGTCGATTTCGAAGAGGAGATCGCCCTTCTTGACCGTCTTTCCTTCCTGGTAGACCTGCTTCAACAGATACCCGCTCACCTGGGCGCGAATCTTGGCGTTCACCAGACCATCGGTGGTGCCGATCCATTCGGAATAGAAGGGGACGTCCGCCTGCGTCACCTGTACCACTGCCACCTCGGGAGGCTGAGCCGCCGCCGGGGCTTGCTTCTTTTCTTCGCACCCCGCGCTCAAAACGAGCAGGGGGACGCTCATCAGGACACAGAACAACCTGTGCCGGCGTGTCAACAAGGGGTAAAAGCGGCGTCTCCTTGCCGATTCTTGTCTTCGGAAGATCCTTTCATCCTGCATGTATTCTACTCCTGAATGATTTCCATCACTAGACCGGCCCACCTCGGGGCTGCCCGGCCACGATCGGGTCCAGAGAGACTGCAAAAAGCAGGGAACGTTACCCGGCCTTGACAGCCTTTGTTACCACAAAACATCCCTTTCTAGAAATCGTTTCTTGTGACCGGACTCACCCTCGTCGCAAGCGAGAGCCAGGATCGCTCCAGCGTAAGCGTCCTTGAGCGCGTCGAGGTAAGCGCCATCGATCTTGCCCCTCCAGGTCTCGACTTCGAGGAAGCGCTTGGGGATGGAGACACTGCGCGGGTCGAAGCCCGTGCGGAGTCGCGTTCGCCATCGTAGCTTCTGGACGTGGCTGGAAAGCGCGCCCATGCTGTCTGCAAGCGCGGTGTAGCCGACCGCAGTTGCCTCTCTTTCCTTAACGGCCCAAGTCTACAATCTCCAGGCGGTTGTTGGAGTCGGGGTGCCTGCTGGAAGGGCCTTCGGTCACTACGGCTAATTTTCCCTCCACCCCGTGAATCTTGAGCCAGTCCGACACATAGGTGTTCCAGTTCCCGGGGTGCTCAGCCTCGCAAACCGGATTGACTCCCGAGGAGAACTGCAACCGCTGACACGTGGCTTCCTCCGAGCTGACGGCGATGATCCAGATGGGAAGGCGGAATCGTGCGATACTCCTGGCTGTGTCACCACTGTGTGTGGGAACGAACACGGCAGCGGGGTCTGCGTACTCTAAAACGGTCTCCACTCCCAGGTCGATCAGCCTTGCAGGGGGCACCCTGCCCTTGAGATCGATGCCCCTGAACAGCTCCCGGGCACTCACCATGCTGCGATAGGGCTCGATGGCAGCAGCAATTTTCGCAAGCATCGCGGCCGAATCGACTGGATAGCTGCCCATCGCCGACTCCTCGGAAAGCATGACGGCATCGGTCCCATCGAGGATCGCATTGGCCACATCGGTTGCTTCGGCACGGGTGGGACGCCGGTTGGAGGTCATGGATTCCAGCATCTGGGTTGCCGTGATCACCGGCTTGGCCCACATGTTCGCTTTTCGCATGATCTGTTTTTGCACCACGGGAATCTGCTCGATGGGGAGCTCGACTCCGAGGTCTCCTCGAGCGATCATAACGGCGTCCGCTGCGGTGATGATGTCGTCCAGGTGATTGAGCGCCCTCGACCGTTCGATCTTGGCGATGATGAAGGGGTGGTAACCAAGGGCCGCCGCCGCATTGCGCACGGCCTGAATGTCCGCCGCGTTTTCCACGAACGATTGGCTCACCGCATCCACACCGTTTTCGAGAGCAAATTTCATGCAGTTGTGGTCGTGTTCGGTGAAGGCGCTGATGCCGAGGTCGATGCCCGGGAGGTTGAGCCCCTTGCGCGAGCGCAGTTCCCCACCCACGATAACCCGGCAGCGGACATCACTGCCCTGAACCTGATCCACATCGACCTGGATCAAACCATCGTTCAAATAGAGCGTGTCGCCGGGTTTCACCACCTGGGGAAGCTGGGTGAAGGAGACCGAGACCCGCTGCGCGTCGCCGATGATGTCGTCCGTGGTGAGCGTGAAAAGGTCGCCCGGTTTCAGCTCTACGGGTTCGGAGTCGAACTTCCCGATGCGCATCTTGGGACCGGGCAGGTCCGCCATGATGGCAAGACGGCGTCCGGTGGCTCCGGCGACGGCGCGAAGGTTTGCGATCACCTCCTTGTGACCCGAGAAATCCCCGTGGGAGAAATTGAGCCGCGCCACGTTCATGCCGGCCAGCAGCAGCTTCTCCATCACCTCGCGGGACTGGGACGCGGGCCCTATGGTGCATACGATCTTGGTCTTGTTGAGGGGAAGGGTCACAGATCTCCTCCTTGGGTGTGGCGGTGGATTACAGCGGGATGTCTCACGGCGGAGCTGCCTGACTCGATCATCATGGCGCATACGCCGATAGGGAAAAGGTCACATGTATCGCGCCCTCTTCAAACGACTGCTTTATGGGAAGTCCGCTGCGGGCAAACACGGCGAGCATCGCTCGGTTCTCCGGAAGCACTTCCGCCTCGAACTGCGACACGCCTTTTTCCTGAGCGATATGAATCAGGTGTCTCAGGATGCGGCTTGCGATTCCCTGACCCTGGTAGTCTTCTTCCACGGTGAAGGCAATTTCAGCACTGCGCAGCGGGTTTGGAGGGGCGTACAGAACATAGCGTCCCGCTCCGATGATGGTTTCATCTCCCCCAGCAGCCGGAATCGTGACCACCAGCGCGACGGTGTTTTCAAAATCAACCTCGGTGATAGCCTTGAGCTCTCCATTGGTGAGCTCGCTCTTGTAGCTAAAGAAACGGGTATAGACGGATTCCCGATCGAGATTCTTGAAGGCCTCAGCGATTCTGTCTTTGTCGTCAGGGCGGACGGCCCTGATGGTCACGGCGGTGCCGTCTTTGAGTTTGTCATCCACCCTGTAGTTCTTTGCGTCTATCATGACAGGCAATCCCTGCATTTCACTCACCTCTCCCGTGGCAGTGGACCACGCGGTGGCCAATGCCGAAAAGCTCGGTCTCGTCCTGAATGGTCCGGTCTTCACGGTTCACCTGTGCCATGAAGTCGAACCCCTCCCTGTGGTCTGACAGCCGCTTCGTATGGATCCGTTCGTCGAACGTCCCATCGGCGTTGCACCTCCGTTGACGCAGGCGACCCTCACTGCCCCCGATCTTCTCGATGAGTCCGGTTGCGAGCATGACGCAGTCGGGCAGTCCAAAGACTTCATACTTGATGGACGAGCTCCCGCAGTTGATGACGGCCACTTTCATGGTGCCACTCCGCCCTGTCGGCGGCTCGCTCACACCGCCTCCAATCTGCTGTACGCTGCGTGAAGCGCATCGAGCAGCAATTGTTGATCAAAGGGTTTTCGCAGGTAGGCCACGGCATCTGTCTCCGCCGCCATGTTTTGCCATTGCGGGTTATCCTGAGCGGTTATGAAAATGACAGGATTTTTAGCCTCGGATGAGGCAAGCTTCTGGCAGAGCTCCAGGCCCGACATGCCCGGGAGGCCTACGTCCAGAACGATGCAGCCTTCTGTGCGGACCCGGCCGGAGAGGAGGAAGTCCTCAGCAGACTCGAAGGTCATCACATGGTACCCGTTGGCACTGAGTAATCGTTTCAGGGCCTTTCGTACCGAGTGGTCATCGTCCACGACGAAGACGGTATAGGATTTCTCGGGCAACACACCGTCTCCTTTCCTGGAGAGGGTTTCTGCGAGTGGCCGCAAACTGTTTTCGCCAAGACCACGAACACCTGGAAAGAGATGAACTGAAAGAGCCGCTTCTCAGGGCGTATGAAACATAGAAGAGTTTGTAGGGGAAAGATATTGGACCTTGGTCCAATAAGGTGAGAATGGCGCGGGCGCGGTGGACCTTGAATGTGGTTCAATCAATGGGCGCGATTCCCTCCTCCACCAATGGGCGGGTTGGGGTCCGGACGTTCACTTCCGCCCTTGAGTTCCTTGATGGCAGGGAACGGGAGACCCCGGCATGCCTCGTCCTCGATGTGAACATGCCGGATCTGAATGGTCTCGAACTGCAGGAGTATCTGGCCGACAAAGAGATTTCGCTGCCCATTGTCTTCATCACCGGGTACGGAACGGTTCCCGAGAGCGTTAAAGCCATGAAGGCGGGAGCCGTCGATTTCCTCCAGAAGCCTTTCAGCGAGGAGGACTTCCTGGACGCAATCTCCCGCGCCATCGAAACCGACCGCGGGCAAGACAGGATCAGGAGCAGCTGAAGCAGCTCAGGGAGCGCCTGGAGACGCTCACTCCCCGCGAATACGAGGTATTCCGGCTCGTCGTCACCGGCATGCTGAACAAGCAGATCGCCTTTCAACTCGGGACCGTCGAAAAGACCGTCAAGGTTCACCGAGCTCGCGTCATGGCCAAAATGGGCGCACAATCCGTCGCGGACCTGGTTCGATTCGCGGACAAACTGGGCACTGTATCCTCCCCGCCATGACCTCGAGCTGCTCGAACGATACGGAAAACCAGGAAAAACGCTATTTCTTTTTGGGCTTTTCCACAGAAATGGCTAAGGCCTCAGTATAAGTGATCACCACCTGATCGCCCACTTTTACATTCTTCAAGTTCTTGGGATCCTGGACTTTAACCTTGACGGAATTGCCTTCCGGCCCCTTAGGAGTGACATAGGTCTTCTTCGGGTCGATCGCCTCAACCGTTGTGGTTACCGTGACCTGGTTGGCCACCATCCCCGCCGGCTTCGCTCCCGGTTCGGCCGTCGCCAGCGCTCCGCTTGTCGTCACCCCGCCCGGCTCCCCAGGTTTCTTAACCTCAACGGCAATCGACTCATAGTATTTGGCCACCACCACATCCCCCACTTTCACCTGAGGCAGGTTCTTTGCCTCTTCTCCGACTTTCAAGTCGAAGACATTCCCTTTGGGGCCTTTGAGCGTTACCACGCGGGTGTCCAGATCAATGGCTTGGACCGTGGCATTGACCGTGGTCACGTTTTCCTTTTTGATGGTAGGCTTCTTCGCTTCCTTTGCCATGGCCCCTGCGCCGAAAGACAACCCAATGATCACTGTGAATGCAAGAATAACGAACTTCTTCATGAAAATCCTCCTTTGTTAATTAGTCTGGAAACTCTTTCACCTTTTCAATAGTCCACGGTGATCTACAGCCCATTACCCAGAGAGTCAAGGCCAAAACTGATTGATCCTTACCAGGAGATTCCTGTAGGTGTCAGCCGGTTCTGATGAAACGTTTGATCCCATCTCTCAACCTTCTGACATGGAAGTTGATGAGCAGGCCAGTTCCTGTCCCGGCCAGTTTCATAGTGGTGAGCAACTGCGCCTCATGGATATCTTTGATCTGTTCCACGCATTTCCACGCTCTTTCCTCCTTCGCGCTCTTCGTGTTCTTCGTGGTTAAGTCTCAATTCAATGACACCAGTCAAATCCCATGCAAAACCCCTAAGTTGACGCGTATGAGTTTGCGCCGTAATGACGATCAAGGGAGTATGGAGCATTTTAAGATAGCCTCTAAGGTGTTCACCCCCAAAATCCCGGTGCACCGGCTTACAACTTCGCCAACTTCAGGAAATGGCAGCGCCAGGGACTGAGGTCCACATAGAGCCCCGGGCTGAGCATTTGGCTTCCGTCACGCTCGTAGTCTTCTCCGGAAAGCGCATCGGTCAGTCGCCACAAACGCCCCCCTACCTCATTCCAGGGGACCCGCACCATTCCCTGAGAATGATGGCCCGAGAGGTTGACGACGATCAGATACCGTTCCTCGTCATGACGCCAGCACCACGCCACCAGGTTGAGATGACTCTGATTATCCGGCCACCCTTCGCGCTCGCACAAGCGCCATTCCCCCTCACGGAACGCATCCGTGTCGACGGCCCGGAGCAGCCTCCGGTAGAAGTCCTGGAGCTCTTCATCAACGGACTCATCCGGGCGCCTCCCCAGGAACACGGGCAGCCTCACCTTCCGTCCCTCAAATTCCCCTTCATGCAAGAGTCTGGCACCGGGCAGGGTCGCCACCATCAAGGCTGCAACCAGATGTTTTGGAGGGGAAAAAGTTATGGCAGCCCGCGGCTCATCGTGGTTCTCGATAAACCGCACCAGCTTCTCCTGATAGGCGAAGTCGGCACAGAGATGGAGCCGCACGGTCTCCGCCGGGTCGTGCTCCAGACGGTCATAGAGCCGCTTGTCGTAGCAGTAGTCAAACCCATGCAGCTGCAGCTCCCATTCGAGATCCCAATACGCCTCGGCGATGAATTTGACTTCCGGGTGCTTTCTTTTCACCGTCCCGATGAGCTCCGGCCAATACTCAGCTGCGGGTTTGGGCCCGGTCCGCTCCCCCCAGGTTCGCTCAAAAATCTGATTCATGAGGAGCATGGCCATGTCGCATCGCATGCCGTCGCACTGGGAAGCGATTTCCGTAACGGTATCGATGGCCGCCTGGCGGAGTCCGGGATGGAAGGCATTGAGCTGCAGCACATCGGGCCAGGCGGGAAAGTGAGGGTCTTTACCGCAGGCGATGATCTTCTCCCCCACGGGAAGAAAGGCGGCCGGGTCTTTTTCCAGATCCTCCGCCGTACCCTGGATGAAGTGTTCGGGATGTTCGAACGCCCACGGGTGGTCGGGCGCCACGTGGTTGGGGACGTAATCCAGAACCAGGCGAAGGCCCCTCTTGGCGAGCTGTTCACGGGCCAAAGCCAGCCCTTCTCTGCCCCCAAGTTCGGCGTCTGCAAGATAACGGCGCACACAGTAGGGCGAGCCGACATTGTCCCGTTCCGTGAAGTCGGGAAGAGCCCGGCGGAAATCAGCCAATAGGCCCTCGTTCTTCATGGAAATCCGAATGCCTGCCGGACTGCGTTCCCAAACGCCCATGAACCAGACGGCATCGAAGCCGAAAGAAGCCAAAGCATCCCATTCTTCCGAGGGAACGGAAGCCAGGGTGATGGGGCGCTGGGACTTCTCGCCGAGCTCCCGGAGCCAGACCCAGGTGTTGATTTCATAAATCAGAGGGTATTTCGGCCATGGCTTCATTTCTTCTCCTCACTGTCCCGATTCAACGCGGTCGAATGCTGCAGCCTTGCCGGCCTGGAGAACCTTCTGGGGATCGAGAAATCCGTAAAGCTGGATGAGTTTCGCCACGAGTCCCGTCCAGCCCGTCTGATGACTCGCCCCGAGTCCTGCCCCGTTGTCGCCGTGGAAGAATTCGTAAAAAAGGATATGGTCCCGCCAGTAAGGGTCGCTCTGAAATTTCTCCGTACCTCCGTAAACAGGTCGCCTGCCATGCTCGTCGCGGAGGAAAATATTCGTCAGACGGCTTGCAATCTCTTTACTCACTTCGAAGAGGTTCATCATCTTGCCGGACCCCGTGGGGCATTCGATTTTGAAGTTGTCGCCGTAGTAGAGGTAGTAGTTTAACAGAGCCCGGACAATAACGACATTTACCGGCATCCAGATGGGTCCGCGCCAGTTGGAGTTGCCGCCGAACATGCCGGAATCGGATTCGCCCGGAAGATAGCCGACCCGGAACTCCTCGCCATGGACCCGGAAGACATAGGGATTTTCAAGGTGGTAGCGCGACAGCGCCCGGATGCCGTAGGGACTGAGAAACTCATTCTCATCGAGCATCTTTGTCAGAATGCGCCGCAGCCGCTCCTCGTTGACCAAGGCAAAGATCCCCCGCTCCGCGACACCCTGATGCCCCGGTCCTGTCGCATGAATGTACTGGAGAAGTTCGGGCATCCGCCTCACGCGTTCCATGAAATGCGCCGCAACCTGAGGTACCCGCTTCCGCTGCCATTCCTCAATGACCGTTGTCGCACAGAGCGGCAAGAGACCCACCATGGACCGCACCTTGAGCCTCGTCGCACTTCCGTCGGGGAGCCGCAGCAGGTCGTAGTAGAACCCGTCCTCCTCATCCCACATGCCGTCATCTCCCGTGCGGTTGATGGCGGCGGCAATCCAGAGGAAGTGTTCCACGAATTTTGTCGTCAGGTCCTCGAAGTCCGGGTCGTGGGCCGCCAGTTCAACGCTCAACTCCACCATGTTCTGGCAGAACAGAGACATCCAGGCGGTGCCGTCGGCTTGTTCAAGATAGCCCCCGGTAGGAAGGGGGGCACTCCGGTCGAAGACCCCGATGTTGTCGAGCCCGAGAAATCCTCCTTCAAAGACGTTCTTGCCGAACCGGTCCTTGCGGTTCACCCACCAGGTGAAGTTCAACATGAGCTTGGTGAACGAGCGCTTCAGGAACCTGATGTCCGTTTCCCCGCCCAGGGCCTGCTCGGTCCGGTGCAGGAAAAGGGTTGCCCAGGCGTGCACCGGGGGGTTGACATCGCTGAAGTTCCATTCGTATGCGGGAATCTGGCCGCTCGGGTGGAGGTAGATCTCGCGGAGCATGAGGTTCAGCTGCTCCTTGGCAAAATCGGGGTCAACGGTCGACAAGGCGATCGTGTGGAAGGCGAGATCCCAGGCCGCATACCAGGGGTACTCCCACTTGTCCGGCATGGAGATCACGTGGTCATTGATCATGTGGAACCAGTCCCGGTTCCGGAAGTTACGGCTCTCCCGGTTGAGGGGGTGAGCGTGGTGCTCCTCCAGCCAATGATCGGCATCGAAGAAGTAATATTGCTTGCTCCAGAGCATGCCGGCCAGGGCCTGGCGCATCACGTTCGCCGCGTCCGGTGAAACGGAAGGAGGGGTCAAGGAGCCATAGAAGTCATCGGCTTCCTGCAGGCGAGCAGCCATGATTTTGTCGAAGGCTTGACCGAAAGGGAAGACAGCGGCTTTGGTTTTTGTGCCTTTCGCCGCGGGGGCCTGCCCGGTAAGGCGCAGCCGCACCGTCGCCGACTTGCCGGGATCGACCTTCAGCCGGTAGTGGGCCGACACCTTCGTCCCCGTCTTCTCCGGATTCACAGCACTCTCATGGCCATGCACGACACAGTTGTTGATCCCGTCCTTGACGTACGGGCTTGCGTTTGGGTACTCAGGAAAGAGACGTTCGTTGTTGGTTTCGTTCTCGGTAAAGAGCAGGGGCACATTACCTTCACAGCAAAGGGTGTATGCACCCAACACCGGATGCGCCGCAGCAATCACACTCGTGCCTTTTGGTCCCTCGATCTGCTTGAGCATCGGTTTCGCCGAGGGTTGAGCCACCCACTCCGCCCAGTCATTGCGGAACCAGAGGGTCGGCAGGAGGTGCAGCTCGGCTGCCTCCGGCCCCCGGTTGACCGCGGTGATCTGCACCAGGATGTCTTCCGGCGATTCTTTAGCGTACTCCACGAACACATCGAAGTACCTGTCGCCTTCGAAGACACCGGTGTCGAGCAACTCGTATTCGAATTCATGGCGGGAGCGCCGGCGGTTGGTATCCACCAGGTCGGCATAGGGATATGCCGCCTGGGGATACTTGTAGAGATATTTCATGTAGGAGTGGGTCGGTGTGCTGTCGAGGTAGAAGTAGTACTCCTTGACGTCTTCGCCGTGGTTTCCTTCGCTGTTGGTGAGTCCGAAGAGGCGCTCCTTGAGGATCGGGTCCCTGCCGTTCCACAAGGCGAGGGCGAAACAGAGGCGCTGCTTGCCATCGGATATTCCGGCAAGGCCATCCTCACCCCAACGGTATGCCCGCGAGCGTGCGTGATCATGGGTGAAGTAGTTCCAGGCATCGCCGTTTTCGCTGTAGTCTTCACGAACGGTCCCCCACTGACGCTCGCTGAGATACGGCCCCCACTTTTTCCAGGGAACGCCCTTTTCGCGAGCTTCATCCAGCCGTTTCTTTTCCTCACCCTTCACTGACTCTTTCATGCTTGCCTCCATAGGTTGACGCTCAGACAACCAGGTGCCGACCCCTTAAACCCAGTGTTCCATGGCAGCCACCCCCGAGTCCCAATGTGCCCCCGCCAATTCTTGAGCAGGCGGTCTTTGCTGTTGGATACCGACGGCAAGCTGGTCGAAATGGAGTGATCAGACCGCGCTGTTTGAGGGCAGGCAGTTCTCACCCGACCTCGCAACAAGAAAATGACCATGAGAGGATGGCTTGACTCGCTGGTTCGCGCACCCGATGGCAGCTGAGTCGACATTCGGCAAACCTTGGCCTGAGGTTGCCTTCAATTCCGAGGATATCAGGATGCGTTTCAGTAAGATTATATATCACCGGGGTAAAGTGTCGTCAATTGAACCTTAATCCAACGGCAGCCGTGACGGGAGAAGACCGATGGCTCACATGCTCCACAATGCGGCTTTTCCTCTGTCGCGCCCGATTACCCTGGTGGACAGGACTCGATTTATACTCGCTAATGACGCCTCCTGATCATTTCTGTCATATCTTGCCAAGAAATCGGCACAAGCATGTGCTTGACAGCATCCACGAGCAGTGTTACTCAAAAACCGAGAAAAAGGGATTTCTTATCAACTCACCTCACCGGTGTCTGCGGTCGCTCGGCCTGGGTCTCTTCTAGGGACATGATTTTTGAGTTCGCGCCAGGAATCGCACGTCCGACAGCAGCAGCGGCCTTGCAAGGAGGCGCTCATGCGACGCTTCGAACGTAATTCGCCACTCCCAATGGTCCGAGGCATTGCCATCGCGTGTCTAATAGGCTTCACCATGATCAGCATCGGTTCACGGGTCGCCCTAGCAGATGATCTGCAGGATGCTCTGCAGCTGGTGGAAAAGTCTCTCATGACCTTCAATGCATTTGTCGCCGACAAGGACATGGGACCCTCCCTGCAGGCCATCCTCAAGGGGGCGAAGGGCGTATTGATTTACCCGCAGGTTCTCGAGGGTGCATTCATCTTCGGCCTGTCCGGGGGGAGCGGGACTTTCTTGGCCCTGGATGCCAAGGCAGATGTCTGGAGTGGGCCGGCCTTCTATACCATCGGCCAAGTCAGCTTCGGAGTGATTGCTGGTGGCCGGGCCTCGGAAGTGGTCCTGGTCGCATTGACCGATCGCGGTGTGTCGGCACTCTTGACCACCAGCGCCAAGCTCGGCGTGGATGCGGCGATTGCCTTGGGGCCGATCGGCGCGGGGGCCGAGGCTGCCACGGCCAACCTCAGCGGGGACATCATCAGCTACGCCCGGAACAAGGGTTTGTATGCCGGTATGTCGGTGAACGGTGCGGTGGTAGCGACCCGGGACGCACTCAATGCCGCCTATTACGGCAAGGAGGTCACCCCGACGCAGATCCTCATTCAACGCGAGGTCAGCAATCCGCACGCTAAGGGCTTGATCGAGGCAGTCGGCAAGCAGGCTGGGGGTATATGGCGAGAAAACAAGGCGGAATAGCTGAGCTCCGAAAGATCTCTTAAACCGGATGTGCCGGGGTGTCACAACGCAGCGGGGTGGGGGTCGACGGCACCGAGTGCCGCGCTGAAGATCGTGACGACGGCGCGGTTCATGTTAATTTTTCCGTCGCCGTCATCGCGGCATCATCGAGAAACGAATGAACCGTATCGCGAAATGCATTCGCTGCCCGGAAGAGGGCGTAGTGCCCCAGCGGATGTTCGAAGGAGTAGAGCCTTGAACCGGGAATCCGCTCATGGGCTTTCCGGGCCATGCACAGCCGGGTCCAGTGGTCATTGGCCACGTGGAGGATGAGGGTTTTGGCCCGGATGCGGTGGAGGTCCCCCGTAACGTTCAGGGTTTCTCCCGCCCGATTGCGGTACAGGAGGTCGATGGCGTCGAAGTTCCGGCCGTACGGAATGAGAATTGCCCCCTCCTTCCCATGCGGTTCCCAGGCAAACGTTTCTTTCTGGACCTCGTCCCAGCCCATTTGGATACGATGATCGAAGCTCATGACCGATTGGAACAGAATGGACCAGCCGAACATGACACCCCGGTACGGGTGCTGCTCCTTTGGCAGATGGTAGTAGTTGCCCCCCGTATCTCTCCATGCAGAATCGCTCTCGATGGCCGCCGACATGAGCCGGAAGAGCCAGCGCAGGTTGGCGTCCGTTTCTGTGACACCACCCATGGGCATAATGGCCTCGACCAATTCGGGGTGCAGCAGTGCCCAGAGGTAGCTCTGGATGGCCCCCATGGAGACCCCCGTGGCGAGCTTCACGCGGCTCACCTTCAAATGATCCCGAAGCAGGCGGAAGTTCGCCTGGATACAGTCCATAATGCTGTATTGCGGGAACCTGAGGCCGAGCCCGTCGCTCGGTTTGCCGGCCCCCCAGAGGCCGAGGGCATCCAGGAAGATGACGTAGTAACGCTCCGTGTCGATCAGCTCCCCGGGGCCAACGACGGGGCCGTCGCAGAAGTCGTTCCCTCCCTGGCCGCGGTACCAGTAGAAGTACATCAGGCCCGCATCTCCTGAGTAGAAGGGGCTGAAGAGGACGGCATTGTCAATGAACCCGTTCGGGTCCCGGTGCGGGGTCCCGACAGCGATGCAGGCCGTCCGCAGGGGTTCTTCCCCGAGGGATTCCAGGGTCACGCCGCCGCGGCCGCCCGATTGCCATGACGACGGGTCGTCAAGGTCGTAAGTCCCGCCGATCCGGAAATGGGGAATGGCATAAAAGGATTTGAGGAGGGTGAGGCCCTCTACACCACAACTTGCCGTCACCGGCAGTCTCTTTCGGTTTTCTTTGGTCATATCCTTCTCGAACCCATGAAACCAATAGCACTAATCGAACAAATTGAACGGCAAAGCCTAGATTACCGCAAAGACCTCGGCATCGCCACCCGAAAGACTCTTCACCCAGCGTCAGCGGGCAAGCCCCCGGACGGCCTCTTCGTAAGAGGCGGTTGCCTTCTGCGATCGGTGGCGGGACAGAGCATCCGTTTTCGTCTCCAGGGTTTCCGAAATATATACGGCAAGCTCGTGACCTCCTAGGGGGTACCAGACCGTACAGCCCAGGTCAAGAAAGCACGTCCCCCTGCTACTTCACCAGGTACCCCTTCCTTCCATGCAGGCCCTAAAAACCGACTAACGCCTCCTCCTGAAGATCACCTGCTCTGATTGGACTAAGGTCCAATAGCTTTTCTTCGCAGACTGTCCTATGCTCCACCCACGCCGGGAGAAGGCTGTTCCACTCCAGCCCGGCCGCGTCTTAGGCCACGATACTGCAGGAAGGGTGGGCTTTGCCGTCCGCAAGCACGGTGCAACCCCGGATCGAGTCCGGGGCAGGCTTGACTCATAGCTTTGCGTTCCGTCTTCCTTTGGACGGTCCCTCACGGTTCCGCCCTTGCCTTTGGCTGGTATTTGTGTCAGTGAATGGGTCTCTGACAGGATTCACTCACAGGGGACTTTCACCTCATAAGTCCACGCCTATGCCGGGCGTACACAATCGGCGCAGACTTAGCGCGCGATTATTCTCGTTTGCCGTGATATGGGCCGGGCGGAGGATCAAACATGGCATTTCTTGAGTTAAGTAGACGAGTCGGGACCATGGATCTGTGGGAGCAGACCAACTGGACGCAGCCCGGCCTGCCGGATCGGAATTTTCGGATTTCGCTTCGAGGCAGCATGGCGGAATATAGACCACAACCCATCGATCCGTCGCAACAAGCGCTCAGGCAAAGAATGATCGGTTTGTTGACCGCCGGCCCGCTGGTGTCGGGGCTCGCGGAAATCGGTCGCCGGACCCGGGTGCCTCCGAATTTCGAGTTTAGCGGCTACATTTCTGGCAACGGGACAATACCCCGAATCTACAGTATTAGGGATCGTGGTTCGGCCCCCGTTCCGCCGGTGCCAGTCGGACCAGTGATCGGGTATGTTCACTCTCACCCCACCCCCGCGGCTCTCTTCGCTCCGCCATCTGCCGACGACTATACTGTCCTCTCGTTTGCCGCGTTCCCAATTCAA
The DNA here is from genome assembly GCA_963783775.1 of uncultured delta proteobacterium. Lineage (GTDB taxonomy): Bacteria > Desulfobacterota > Syntrophobacteria > Syntrophobacterales > Syntrophobacteraceae > JADGQM01. The sequence goes on from CAWAOR010000008.1 coordinate 452,115, forward strand.
CTCGTCTTGGAGATGGACGGACGAACCTGGGGACTGTTCGATGGGCGCTTGTCCACTTGGCTGGGAACGATTATCTCGACCGGGGTTTTTCAGCCGCAGACTCATGGTCCGACAAACCAACGTGTGTATAGGGTGATCTCCGAGGATCAGATTCGTATGGAACGTGCCGGGGTCCGATGAGATTTCCGGTGGAAGCCACAAGATGTGGCGGTTTGGGTTTCACGCCCAAAGCCTTGCACCGTCGATATCCAACGGCCGTAACCAGTGGAGCGTTCCTCGGTCAGGCCACGAGGCAGAGCCGGTTCGCTTGGGGTTGGACCAGGCAGTTGGCGTAGAGCCGCGGGGTTTCCTGGTGGATGTCGTGGTTCGCGAACGGCACCCATCCTGCGTGGAGATTTAGATGCCGAGCGGAGTTTCGGCAGCAGGCGGGCGTCACATCTTTAGAGTGTTGTGGGAGGACTTGAAACTCATGAGCAACGAACCGAACAAAATCATCTACTCCATGATCGGAGTCAGCAAGTACTACGACAAAAGACCAATCCTCAAAGACATCTACCTTTCCTACTTTTACGGCGCCAAGATCGGCGTGCTGGGCCTGAACGGTTCCGGCAAAAGTTCCCTGCTGCGCATTCTGGCTGGAGTCGACAAGGACTTCAACGGTGAGACCGTCGTTGCCCCCGGCCATACCATCGGTTTTCTCGAACAGGAGCCGGTGTTGGATGAAGCCAAGACCGTGCGCGAAATTGTCGAGGAGGGAGTCCAGAGTACTGTCGATTTGCTGAATGAGTTCAACCGCATTAACGATGCGTTCGGGGAACCGATGGCTGACGATGAAATGGATAAGCTCATCCAACGCCAGGGAGAAGTCCAGGAAAAGCTCGATGCCCTCAATGCCTGGGACCTGGATGCGCGCCTGGAGATGGCGATGGATGCCCTGAGGTGTCCTCCGGGAGACACTCAGGTAGCGTTGCTCTCCGGCGGCGAGAAGCGGCGCGTGGCGCTCTGCCGCCTGTTGCTGCAGGCGCCTGACATACTGCTGCTCGATGAGCCGACCAACCATCTCGACGCCGAATCGGTGGCATGGCTCGAACACCATCTCCAGCGCTACCCCGGCACCGTGATTGCCGTCACCCACGACCGGTACTTCCTCGATAACGTGGCGGGCTGGATCCTCGAACTAGACCGGGGCCAGGGGATTCCGTGGAAGGGCAATTACTCGTCCTGGCTGGAGCAGAAGGGAACGCGGCTAAAGCAGGAAGAAAAGAGCGAGAGTGAACGCCAGAGGACCCTCCAGCGCGAACTCGAGTGGATCCGGATGTCGCCCAAAGGACGGCACGCCAAGGCAAAGGCCCGCATCAACGCCTACGAAACACTGCTGCGAAAGGACCACGATAAGCAGGCCCAGGAGCTGGAAATCTACATTCCACCCGGACCGCGACTGGGCAAGCTGGTCATCGAGGCGGATCAGGTGAGCAAAGCCTACGGTGAGCGCTTGTTGGTCGACGGCATGTCCTTTTCGCTGCCACCCGGCGGCATCATCGGCATCATTGGGCCCAACGGCGCCGGCAAGACCACCCTGTTCCGCATGATCACCGGGCAGGAACAGCCCGATTCCGGGACCATCAGGCTTGGCGATACGGTGAAGCCCGCCTATGTGGAACAGAGCCGCGCCGTGCTCGACCCGGAAAAAACCATCTGGGAAGCGATTTCGGACGGAAAGCCGACCATCGACCTGGGTAGCCGGGAGGTGAATTCTCGAGCCTACGCGGCCCGGTTCAACTTCTCGGGAACCGACCAGCAAAAGAAGGTCGGCATACTCTCGGGAGGCGAGCGCAACCGGGTCCATCTGGCTCGGATTCTGAAAGAAGGCGCTAACGTGATCCTGTTGGATGAGCCGACCAACGATCTCGATGTGAACACCATGCGGGCGCTGGAAGACGCCCTGGAAAACTTCGCCGGCTGTGCTCTGGTGATCAGCCACGACCGCTGGTTCCTTGACCGGATCGCGACCCACATCCTGGCTTTCGAGGGGGACAGCACGGTCGTCTGGTTCGACGGCAACTATTCCGAATACGAAGCCGACCGCAAGGCCCGCCTCGGCGCCGCCGCCGACCAGCCGCACCGCATCAAGTATCGGCACCTGACGCGGGCGTAAGAGGGCTTGCAGCAACGATCGTTTCTCACCCTCCCCCAGCCCATCCCGTCCAGGGAGGGGAGTTTCGGGATGGTCTCCATGGCTGTTCGTCAAATGACGGTTTCCGAGCAGGTAACGGGCAAGTGAAGGCTGAGGTGATTGTCATAGGAGCCGGCGCTTCGGGGTTGATGTGCGCCATGGAGGCGGGAAAGCGGGGCCGGCGGGTTCTCGTGCTCGAACATACCGAAAGAATAGGCAGCAAGATTCGCCTGTCCGGAGGAGGCCGATGCAATTTCAGCAACCGCAATGTCGGCCGCGAGCACTACCTATCCCAGAACCCCCATTTTGCGACCTCCGCGCTCTCCCGGTTCACTCCCCTGGATTTCATGGCCATGCTGGAACAGCACGGCATCGGATTCCAGGAACGGGAGGCGGGCCAGCTGTTCTGCACCGGCAGTTCCCAGGACCTCATCGATATGCTCCAGGCGGAGTGCGACCGGGCCGGAGTAAAATTCGTGCTCAGCTGCACGATTTCGGAAATACGGAAGACGGCCGGATTCCAGGTCTTGACGAATCGCGGGATCTTCGTCTCCGAGGCGCTGGTCATGGCCACGGGCGGCCTGTCCATGCCCAATATCGGGGCCACCCATTTCGGATACACCATCGCCAAACAGTTCGGCCTGAAAGTCACCCCCCTGAAACCCGCCCTGACACCGCTCACCTTCAGCCGTGAGGACAAAGCGGTTTTTGGCCCTCTGGCCGGCGTCTCCCTCGATGCCATGGTGGGTTGCAGGGGCGAGAAGTTCCGGGGCATGGTCCTCTTTACCCACAGAGGCCTCAGCGGCCCAGCCACGCTTCAGATCTCCTCCCACTGGGACCGAAACGCCGCCATCGCCATCGATCTCCTGCCCGAGACCGATATTCACGCCATTCTCGTCGAGCAACACAAGCGCAAAATGCTGCTCACCACCTTGCTCGATCAGTTCCTGCCCAGACGTTTTGTACAAGCGTGGTGCGATCTCCACTTCCCGTCCCGGCCCCTCAACCGCTACTCCCCGAAAGAACTCGAGGCCCTGGCACGCACTCTGCACGACTGGCAGGTGCGACCCGCGGGCACTGAGGGCTTCAACAAGGCCGAAGTGACCCTGGGTGGAGTCGATACGACTGAGCTCTCCTCCAGAACGATGGAAGCGAAGAAGGTACCCGGTTTGTTCTTCCTGGGAGAAGTTGTTGATGTGACCGGCCACCTGGGAGGGTATAATCTCCACTGGGCGTGGGCCTCGGGGCATGCGGCAGGGCAGTACGTCTGAGGCCTGAGTTTGCGTTGCCAGCGATCAGCGGTCGCCTTACTTTTTCATGGCACGGGCTTCCAGCCCGCGAGAGTGATGGACGGGCTGCCCATGCCGCCCATTTTGGTCTTTCATGTTGCGGTCAGGTCCGGACGGCTGCATCCCCAAAAACAAGAAGAACAAGACAGATCGGAGGTTCCCATGAGAGTGCTGGTACTTATTTTTTCCCTGGTATGGATGGCCCTCGGAGTGGCGCTGATCCTTTATACGGAGAAGATCAGGAGCTCCTTCAAACCATTGTACGATAAGGCCAACGTCAGGACGATGGCAATATGTCCTCTGGTGCTCGGCTTCATCTTTTTGGCCGCATCTTACTCCCAGGGGGAGGTTTTACCGCTTTTCTTGATCATCGGTGCTTTGGCCGTCTCGAAAGGCATCTATCTTCTTTTCGGACCAATAGCCCAAATCAAGGACCTGCTGGAATGGTGGTCTGTCCGGGCCGACGAAACCACGCTCCGGGCATGGGGAATCGTGAGCCTGGTCCTGGGCATCGCCGTGTTCTCGTATACCCTGTGAAGCCGGGTCGCTCCCGGCACGAGAGCTCGAGATACTCTTGAACCCGACATCTTGTGTCGGACTCGTGTGGACGCGCTGAAAACGACAGCATTGTCAGGCGGCTTTGCCAAGATCTGCGGGTTGTAACGTTTGCTCACCAGAGATTACAGGCTTGCGCGGCACCCGAGTGTTCCTCGCAGGGCGCGGGCTTGTTGGTCGGCGTGGTAGGAGCTCCTGACCAGTGGTCCGGACTCCACCCAGCGAAAGCCTGCGGCGCGACCCGCCTCTTTGAGGTCGGCGAACTCCTCGGGTGGGTAGTAACGGACTACCGGCAGATGCCGGCGCGTGGGGCGAAGATACTGCCCTACCGTCAAAATGTCGCACCCAACCTGCCGCAAATGGGCAAAGACCTCGAGCACTTCCTCTGTGTTTTCTCCCAATCCCACCATGATGCCCGATTTGGTGAGCAGCTCCGGTTCCTGTTCCTTGGCCTGCTGCAGCAATTGGAGCGACCGTTTATAGTCGGCCTGAGGCCTGACGTGAGGATACAGGCGGGGAACGGTTTCCATGTTATGACCGAGGATCTCCGGACGAGCTTCAATGACTGCCTTCAAAGAATTTGCGCGGCCCAGGAAGTCGGGGATCAAGACCTCAACGGTGCAATCGGGGACTCGCCCATGAATCCTGGTGATGGCTTCAGCAAAGAGTGCCGCGCCGCCATCCGGGAGGTCATCACGGGTGACGGACGTGATGACGGCATGTTTGAGGCCCATAGCGGCCGCAACCTCGGCAACCTCCTTCGCTTCGTCTGCACCTGAGGCGGCTTCAGTCGGTCGTCCGCTCGTGACGGCGCAAAAGCCACAGCTTCGCGTACAGATCCTGCCCAGAATCAGGAAGGTCGCGGTGCCACAGCCCCAGCACTCGGCCACATTGGGGCACATGGCTTCTTCGCAAACCGTGTGGAGCGATTTCCCGTGCATTAAGGTCTTGATTCTCTGGTAGGTCCTGCCGGACGGCAGGGCGACTTTCAGCCAAGGGGGTTTGGGAACTTTGGCTTGCAAACCTTCACGGTAATCTCTCTCGGGCATAACGAGGTCCTTCTTCTGCACCTTATCCTCACTTCCCTGCTTTTCGCTGCGGCAGAATGTGGGTGGAACTCCCCAGGAACGCTTCGGCGGCCTCTTCCTCGCTTTCCGAGAGGGTTGGGTGGGGATGGATGGTTAGCGCCAGGTCTTCGGCAAGAGCCCCCATTTCCACCGCCAGAACCCCTTCGGCAATCATCTCGGCGGCGCCCCGGCCGACAATCCCCACGCCAAGCACCCGCTGCGTTTCGGTATCGATAATCATTTTGGTCATCCCCTTGGGAGCTCCAATCGAGACGGCCCGACCCAACGCCGACCAGGGGAAACGCGAAACTTTGACGGCACGGTTCTGCTTTCGCGCTGCTTCCTCGGTCAAGCCACACCAGGCAATCTGGGGATCGGTGTAGACCACAGCAGGGACGGCCTGAAAATCAAAGGCTGAAGGCAGGCCGGCAATGACCTCCGCCGCCACCTTGCCTTCATGCATGGCCTTGTGAGCCAGCATGACGCCACCGGCCACATCGCCCACGGCGAAGATTCTATCATCGGCTGTGCACCGCTTATCATCGACGATCACGAAACCCCGATCATCCAAAGTTACACTCGTGTTTTCGAGCCCAAGCTCCTTGGCGTTCGGGCTTCGACCGATGGCCACGAGGACCCGGTCGAATGTCTGTTTGGGAGCATCCACCTCACCTTCCAGGTCAATTTCGACCCGATCCTCGAGTACTTCCAGGGTCTTCAGTCGGGTCTTGAGGTGAATGGCCTTAAAGAGGTCTTTGAGTCTGACCAGCAGCGGGTGCACGAGGTCAGCGTCGGCACCTGCCATCACCCTCTCGCCGCCTTCCACCAGCGTGACCTGACTGCCCAGGGAGGCATACACCGACCCGAGTTCCACTCCGACGTAGCCCCCGCCCACCACCAGCAAGCGCTCGGGAATGTCCACCAGAGCCAGCGCCGCCGTCGAATTCATAATGCGGCCGCCTTTGTTGAAGGCTGCCGCGGGTAGAGAAGTGGGCACCGAACCCGTGGCGATGATGGCATGGCGAAATCTGATATGGCCCGTTTCCGAGTTCTGGAGGCGCGCCCGCTCGGAGGATTCAAACACCGCCCGTCCGCGCAATACCTGCACCCCGCGTCTTTTGCTCAGCTCCTCCAGTCCCCGGGCCAGCTTCTCGATAACCTGATTCTTCCACAGTCGCAGCCGCTCCAGATCCACCTTTGGGTCACCGAAGGTAACGCCCATCTCATCGGCATGTTCTGCGTCATAGAGGAGTTCGGAAACGTGGAGGAGGGTTTTGGAGGGGATACACCCGCGAAACAGGCAGACACCTCCGAGGCGCCCGCCGCTATCGACTACGGTCACGTCAAGCCCGAGGTCCGCCGCGCGAAACGCCGCCGCATAACCACCAGGCCCCCCGCCGATCACCAGGAGATCGGTTTCCTGCGTGAACTCACCCATGACCATGATGGCTTTTCCTTGCGCTACATCATCATCAGCAGTTGCTCGGGATCGCCGAGAGCTTCCATGACCGTGCCGAGGAAGCGGGCGGCGTCGGCACCATCTACAACGCGGTGGTCAAACCCGAGGATGAGGGGCAGCATGAGACGCGGTAGCACCTCGAAGTCGTCGCCAGCACCTTTCACCACCGGTTGCAGGCCGGCTCTGGCCATGCCGAGGATTGCCACCTCGGGGTGGTTGACGATGGGGGTGAATCCCGTCCCCCCTAAAACGCCGATGTTGGTGATGGTGAAGGTCCCGCCAATGAGCTCCTCGCGTTCGATCTTGGCGGTTCGAGCGCGCGCCGCAAGGTCGGTCAGTTCAATCGCCAACTGGGTGATACTTTTGTGGTCTACATCCCGGATCACCGGCACGATCAAGCCGCGATCGGTATCTACAGCGACTCCGAGGTGGTAATACTGCTTCAAGATGATTTCCTGCCGTTCCACATCCAGGCTGGCATTAAAGCGCGGGAAGGCTTTCAGGGCCGCCACCGCCGCTTTCATGGCAAAGACCGTCAAGCTCAGGGACCCATGCCGGCCTCCGATTTCCTCTTTATGCCGGCGACGGAAAGCCTCCAGTTCGGTGATATCCACCACGTCCTGGTGGGTTACGTGCGGGATTTGCGACCAGGCCACAGCCATGTGGCGGGCAGTGGCCTTTCGCACCGAGCGCAGGGGATCGCGGGCAATGGGACCCCAGCGGCTGAAGTCGGGAAGCGAAGGAGTCGGGAGAATTTCGGATGTCGGATGTCGGATTGCGGATATCTGGGTGCCCTCCTCGGGAGGCGAAGTCGCGGGAATGGCTGCGGGGGAGACCTCCGCTGCGGACGGGGCAACTGCCGGCAACGGGGGCGGTTTAGGTGGTTCTGCCTCGTGTTTGAAGCTTTCCGCGAAAGCGCGGACATCCTCAGGCGTCACCCGGCCTCCTGGGCCGGTGGGAGGGATAAGGTCAAGGTCAACGCCCAGTTCTCGTGCCAGCCGGCGTGTTGAGGGGGCGGCGGGGGCCGGTCCCGTGGACTGGGAAAGCGCCACTGCAGCCGCGGTCGGGATGGCGGTTGGCGGGGTGGATGCCGTCCCTGCGGCTGGCGGTATGGGTCTCTCGGGGAGTGCCTCGGTCTTCCCTTTGCGAGGTGCTGCAGCTTCACTGTCTTCCAGGAAAACCATGAGCACGTCGCCCACTTTGATAACCTCTCCGGGCTTCACCCGGATTTCCTGCACCACACCGGTAACGGGAGAGGGGATCTCGGTAGTCGCCTTATCGGTCTCAACCACCAGGATGGGCTTCCCATCGATCACCCGGTCACCCACCGAGACGAGCACCTCGATCACTTCGCCTTCATGAATGCCTTCTCCAAGGTCAGGGAGCCTGAATTCTCTTGGCATACTTCCTCCTCAGCTCAGAAGTTCAAGGTTTCCCGGACGGCCCGCACAATCCTTTGAACCCCGGGCAAGTACTCTTGCTCCCTCTGGAAGAGCGGGATGACAACGTCAAAACCGGAAACCCTGCGAATGGGAGCCTCGAGGTACAGAAAGGATTTCTCCACCAGGCGGGCGACCACTTCCGCACCCGGACCAAAGCTGCGCGGAGCCTCGTGGACCACGACCACCCGGCCGGTCTTACGGGCCGAGCCGGTGAACAGCTCATCATCGAGGGGTGAGATGGTCAGCAGATCGACTACTTCACAGTCGATTCCGTGCTTGACTTTCAATTCAGATGCCGCCTCGAGGGTAACATGCAGGGTGGCCCCGTAGGAAACGAGAGTGATGTCGGCGCCTTCGCGGACGATTTGCGACGTGCCGAGGGGAAGGGTTTCCTCTTCTTCGGGAACCTCCTCCCGGAAAGCCCGATAGAGCGCCTTGGGCTCGTAGAAAACGACCGGATCGGGATCGCGGATGGCGCTCACGAGCAGTGCCCGAGCATTGCGTGGCGAGGAGGGAATGACCATCTTGAGGCCCGGGGTGTGAGCCCAATAGGCCTCACGACTCTCCGAGTGATGTTCCAGGGCCCTCACCCCGCCGCCGTAGGGGGCTCTCAGCACCATCGGCACCGAAAAGCGGCCCTGGGAGCGCCACCTCAGGCGCGCCGCATGGGATTCCATCTGGTGGAAGGCGAAATAATCAAACCCCGAGAACTGCATTTCGCAAACCGGTCTGAGGCCGTAAACGGCCATGCCGATGGAGAAGCCGGCAATACCGGATTCGGCAAGCGGGGTGTCGATGACGCGTTCCGGGCCGTATTTGTGGATCAGGCCGTCGGTAACCCGAAAAACGCCGCCATCCAGACCGACATCCTCACCCAGCACGACGACCCTGTCATCCCTTGCCATTTCCTGATGCAAAGCCAGATTCAACGCCTGGACCATGGTCATCTTAGCCATTGTCACTCTCCTGTGCGGGGTGTTTTACGGATGGCGCCGGCTCCGCCTGCTTCAGGTCCGCCAACTCCTGCCGGAGCTCTTCCTGCTGGGCGACAAGGTGAGGCGGCATGGCAGCGTACGCATGATCGAACATCTCCAGTGGATCGAGTGCTTTTTCCACCAGCTGCGCCCACCGTTCCTCCGCAGCTTTGATTTCGCCCTGGACTTCGACCTCCACCGCCGCTGCCCTCTCTTCGGTCAGAAGCCCCTTGTCTGCAAGGTACTTTTGGAATCGCACCAGTGGATCGCGCTTCACCCACACGGCGACTTCTTCCTCCTTCCGGTACTTCTTGGGATCATCAGCGGTGGTGTGCATGGACATCCGATAGGTGACAGACTCGATAAAGGTCGGCCCGCCACCGGCTCGAGCCCGGTCCACCGCTTCTTTGGCGGCCGCGTAGACGGCCAGAATATCGTTGCCGTCCACTTGAAGGCCCGGCATGTCGTACGCCATGGCCTTTTGCGCAAGGGTCTGCGAATGAGTCTGGCGGGAACGCGGAACCGAGATCGCCCAGTGGTTGTTCTGGGCCACGAAAATCACGGGCACCTGGAACACTGCGGCGAAATTCATGGCTTCGTGGAAGTCGCCTTCGGATGTCGCCCCGTCGCCGAAAAACGTCATGGCCACCTGCTGTTGCCGGCGGTACTTGATGGCATAAGCCAGGCCGACGGCGTGGAGCGTCTGGCTGCCCACGGGGATGGCCACCGGCAGATTGTTCAACCCTTCGGGAACCCTCCCGCCCTCGTTGTATCCGCCGTAGAGGAGCAACACGTCCTCCATGCTTTTTCCCCGCCAGAGTTCGGCCGGCATCTCCCGAAAGGACGGCACCAGCCAATCCTCCGGCTCCAGAACGGCCACCGCGCCGATTTGAGCCTCCTGTCCCTTGATCGGGGCAAAAGTTCCAATCCGGCCCTGGCGTTGCAGATTCAGCATCCGTTCGTCGAAGCGGCGGGCCAGGAGCATGGTCCGGTGCATTTTGAGCAGCATTTCGTCGGCTATGGACGGTTCGAGGCTCTTGTCCAGCAATCCGTCAGCGTCCAGGATGGCAAGGTACTCCACCGGCTGGGGAAGATCGATTGGGGTTCGCGGCATGATGGCACTCCTTTACTCACAGGTGGCTTGCCTGTTGTCGATTCGCGGGGATGACATCCCCGCCGCCAAAGTGGACGCTCTCACCACGGGGATTCCGCTTCAACCAGACTGGCGACTCTTGGACCTCACCAAGCATCATAATCATTGCGGCATCACAACGCATTATAAGTATGCCGCCCCAGCCTGGCCAGCAGCGGTCGATCACCGCCTCCCACGCCACCGCTTCTTTCCCGGCCCACGTTTGTGCTTGAAATGATAACTCCAAAACGTTACTGGTATAACTATCCCGCGGCCGTCGGAAGGTTCCGTTGCTGCCATCTCGAGAGGGAACAGCGTCATTTTGATCCAGACATAGCCAAGATACAGGGATAGGCAATAATGATGATAAAAGAAAGCATAGCACTGCTGATCTTCCTCGCCATGGTCGGTTTGACATTGTATCTCGCGATCAGGAAATACCTCAGCACAACCCTGACCGCTGTACTCCTCGTCTTTTCCCTCGTTACCGGACTGGCCGTCGCCAATTATGATCTGATTGGTGGAGCGAAATGGGAAATCCCCGGCCTCTCGCTTTTTCGAGGCCAGGTCAATTGGGTCAAAGATCAGGCTCTGGAGGAGCTCCAGAAAGAGGCCGACCTCCAGCGTCAGGCGCTCAAGCCGATCATTGCGGACCTGAACGGAACCAGCGAGAAGATCGATGCCGGCATCAAGTATGCGGAAGCACTACTGGAAAGCATTAAGAAGGCGGAAGAGCGACTGAAAAAGGAGGAACTGGTGCTCAAGGAACAGAGCCTTAGAATGGGGCAGGCGGCTGAACAGACGATGGTTTTGTCGCGCACGCTGTCCGATTTGGCCTTGCTCCTCACTCGGGTCACCTGGCTTCAGTTGCAGACACGGGATGAATCCGATGCCAAGAGGCGAGACGCTGCCATTCGGCAGTTGATGGACCAGCTCGACGCGGTTGTGGATCTCGTCATCGATGATCCCGACCTTCGGTCCGAATTCGTGAACAGTGTCATGGGCACGCTTCCCCCCCAACGATAGGGCCGGGGGTGGCTTCTCAATCCCGGGAGTGCCCGCAGTGCTCTTGCACCACACCAGGACTCATGCCGCTCGCCTGGGTACACCCGGAGAGGATGAACACTGGCCGGCTGCGTGCAGCGGGTTCTCAACGAGGACCGGGACTGACCGCCAGGCCATGGTGTGGTCATGAACCATTGCCCGCCAACTTGCTCCTGCCCGTGACCGCCTGAGAAGTCCCCTTCCGATTGCCGCCCGCGATTTCTGCCCCTTAAACCTATGCAAGACGTTGCGAATGTATTATATATACCGAACCATTCGGCCCAGGTTCCCAGAGCAAATTGCGGTTAGGCTACAGCGCCGTTTCCGAGATGATGAGGCGACTGCGGGTTGACGTTTGCCGGCATTTGAGGAAAGGCGTAGCGGGTCATCAGGAAGAGCGGCGGAGCAATGTGGAAGAGAGGGGTGCGGGAAAATTAACGGAAACAACAGGAATCACATCTATATCAAGCTGGGTTTGCTGCTGGTCGTTATCGGCGGCATTTCCTTTCTGGTGTATCATTTCGATTTCATAAGACTTTTTCTCAGCAAGCAGAAGCTCTCTCTGTTCCTGGAATCCCTCGGTCCCTGGTCTACCGTGGTTTTCGTGGTGCTGCAGGCTTTGCAGGTGGTGGCCGCGCCCATCCCCGGCGAGGCGACCGGAATTCTGGGGGGGTATCTCTACGGCCCCTATCTGGGCACCCTCCTCTCCACCATCGGCCTGACTATTGGCTCGCTCATCGCTTTTGTGCTGGCAAGGTATCTCGGCCGTCCCTTTGCGGAGCGGTTCGTACCTCCGGCCACCATGGATCGGTTCGACTACCTCCTCCATCACAAAGGCGTCTTCTTGATTTTCGTGCTTTTTCTCATACCCGGATTCCCCAAGGATGCCCTCTGTTATTTGCTGGGTCTGGGTCATCTTTCCATCATGGAGTTTCTGCTCATTGGGGGAGTGGGACGCTTACTGGGGACCCTCCTGCTGACCATGCAGGGGAACTTCCTGCGACTCCATCAGTACGGCAGTTTTTATTCTCTTATTGCCGTCGGCGTTGTAGTCATTCTGGCAGTGATGATCTACAAAGATAAACTTGAGAGACTGTTCCGACAGTGGTACACCAAGAAGCATCCGAAGAAGGATTCTAGTGTCAGAGAACCCTGAAAGGGACTATACAAGGAGGCTGCTCCCATGAGAATCATCCTGAGCTGTATGCTTGTCTTCTGTGCGCTGCTCTTGCCGATTGCGAGCTTTGCCGAGGCTCCCCAGCAAATCGCGGGGATTCGCCTGGGGGCCACCATCGAGCAGTATCGGGATATGCTCCAGATGGGCACCAGCCTCCCGGTCCGGCATATGGAATACTTGTCCGAAGTTGAACTGAAGCCGCCCTTTGAAGGCTACCGGAGTGGTTATATCTTCTATGGCAACTGTGAGAAACCCGACCGTATCGTAAAAATCAAGTTGAAATATGAACGGGACGACAAGGAGTTTTTTGAGGACTTGGTGCAGCGTTTCAAACGGAAGTTCGGGGAACCCGACCAATACCGTGGAGACGCTTTCCGCGCTTTCATCGCCTGGAAGTGGTCCTTTAAGGATAAGGATAACAACAGAATCAGCCTGATCCTGCAGCATAACAGCGCCGACGTCGAGGAATACACTCAGGGGAATTCCGTTAAACTGAGCGCGACATCGCTCCTGGAAAAAGAGGCGACCTGCTACGAGCGCAAAAACCCCGAACCCAGGCGGATTCAAGTGGAAAAGGCGGAGAAGAAACCCAAGGGACCGCTGGACTATCAGCGATTCATTCCGGAATAGCCGAGAGCTTTTAGCTCTTGGCGTTGGGTTTCTGGTTGTGGCTGTGTTTGTGGTTGTGGTTACGGAGACTGAATGAAAACCCTGCTTCTTAATCCCCCATCCTTCGAGAAGTTCGATGGAGGGGCAAGTTCCCGCTGGCCGGCGCGCCGGGAAATCACCTCCTTCTGGTACCCGGTGTGGCTGTCCTACCCTGCCGGGCTGATTAAAGAGAGTCGCCTGCTTGATGCTCCTCCCCACGGGGTGACTCCGGAGGAGACGATTCAGATCGCCCGGGATTATGATTTCCTGGTGCTCTTTACGAGCACACCGGGATTCAAGAACGATATCTTGCTCGCCGAAAGGATCAAGGAGTCCAACGCCGAAATCAAAGTGGCCTTTGTGGGCCCCCCCGTTTCGGTCCTGCCGGAAGAATCGCTCAGAGCCTCCGCCGCCATCGACTTTGTCGCCCGCCGGGAATTCGACTATACCGTTGCTGAATTCGCCTCGGGCAAGAAGCTGAAAGACATTCTCGGGGTTTCCTACCGGCAGAACGGACAGGTGATCCATAATGCGGACCGTCCGCTCCTGACCGATCTCGATTCCCTCCCGTTTGCGGTGGAGGCATACAAACGTGATCTCGACATCACCCGCTACAATGTTCCTTTTTTGCATCACCCCTTTGTTGCGTTCTACACCTCGCGCGGGTGTCCGGCCTTCTGCACCTATTGCCTGTGGCCACAAACCTTTGGCGGCCACAAGTGGCGCACGCGAAGCAGCCAAAACGTTGTGGCGGAACTCAAGAGGGCCTTCGAACTCTTTCCCAATGCCAAGGAAATCTTCTTCGACGATGACACCTTTGCCTGGGGCAAAGCGCGCACCCTCGAACTGTGCTCCAAACTGAAACCACTCCACTTCACCTGGTCCTGCACCTGCCGCGTGCATGCCGACTATGAGATGCTCAAAGCGATGAAAGAGGCGGGCTGCCGCCTCCTGATCGTGGGGTTCGAGTCCGGCGATCCGACCATTCTCAAGAACATCAAGAAAGGGGCGACAGTAGCTCAGGCGCGCACTTTTATGAGCCACTGCCGAGAACTCGGCCTCAGCGTTCACGGCGATTTTATCATTGGCCTCCCCGGCGAGACGCATGAGACCATCATGCGGACCATCCGTTTTGCGGAGGAGCTGGATTGTGAGACCATCCAGGTTTCCATCGCCCACCCCTATCCCGGAACCGCCTTCGACGCCTACCTGCGCCGCCACGGCTACCTCACCGACGATGAAATGGCGGATGAGCTGGGCCATCAGCTCCCCAACATTCGCTATCCCGGGCTCACCAGAGAGGAAATTGTCGAGGCTGTCGAATACTTCTACGGACGCTACTATTTCCGCCCAAAAATTGTTTTCCGAATCCTGCGCCGAGCCATGTTCGATCATGACGAGCGCATCCGACTGTTTCACGAAGCCAAGGAATATCTCCACTTGCGCGCCAAAAGGCTGAGATTCTCCAAAGCCCGAGCGGTGTAGCGGATGTCGCATGTCGGATTGCAGAATCCGGGCGGCGGTCAGTCGTTGTAAAGAATAAAGCACCGTCTTTCACGACGAAGAGCAACGAAGGACACGAAGTGATTGCTTCGTGTGTGTTCGTGGAGGAAACATAGAAACTTTTCGCGGGTACAGGATGAAATTGTCCGGGGCCTCATGGACCAGGTGAAGCTAATCATAAATGGGGATGATTTCGGCAAGTCTACCGCAGTCAATGAAGCCGTTATCCGTGCTTACAAGGCAGGGACGCTCACCAGCTGCAGCCTCATGGTAACGGGGGAGGCTTTCGATGGGGCCGTGCGCCTGGCCCGAGAACACGACGGTCTGGCCGTCGGCCTTCACCTCGTCACCGTGCAGGGCAAGGCGGTATTGCCCGCTGAGGAAATCCCCTCACTGGTGGATAAAGACGGCCATTTCCCCGACAGTCCAACACATGCCGGCCTCAAGTACTACTTCTCGAACTCAGCCCGAAAGCAGCTGGCAAGAGAGCTTACGGCCCAGTTTGAGAGATTTCACGCTACCGGGCTCAAACTGTCCCATGTGGACAGTCATCTTCACATGCACGTCCACCCGGTGATCTTTGCCGTAGTGCTTGAACTTGCCGAAAGCCACGGAATCAGGAGGATGCGGGTCCCGCAGGATGATTTCCGGCTCGCCGCCCGCTTTCATAAGCAGGACCTTGCGGGCAAAGCCGCAGCCGCTCTCATTTTCGGGATGCTTACTCGCCGCATGAAAAAACAGCTTGTGAACCGTGGTTTTTCCTTCCCCGAGCGCGTCTACGGGCACTTCCTGAGTGGCGCGATGACCCTTGAGTATGTGCTTTTGGTGCTGGATCATCTGTCGGCCAGAACCAATGAGATCTATTTCCATCCTGAGCTTTCGGGTGGGGGGGCCTGTTCCGGTACCGACCAGCAACCGGGGATGAGGGAGGCTGAGGTGCTCACCAGCAGCGTTTTGCGTGATCGGCTGCAGAATTCCGCCATCGCACTGACCAATTACTTCGGGCTGGTAGCCAACGCATGATCACCGTTCTGCTGACGCTCTTGTGCCTGGGGTCGATCAGTTACACCCTCACCTGCCTCATTGCCGCCCGAAAGTTCTTTGCCAGGCCGCGGGTCAGCCGACCCTCCCAGCTGCCTCCCGTCTCCATTCTCATTCCCCTCTCCGGGAAGGATTCAGAGGCCTATCACAACTACGTTTCCTTCTGCCGACAAGATTACCCGGATTATCAGATCGTCTTCGGCGTGAATCACGCGGAGGATTCCTCCATTCCCGTCATTCGCAAGCTGATCGCGGATTGCCCGACAAACGATATCGCCCTTGTCATCGATCCGGGCGTCATTGGGCAAAACCCGAAAGTCAACAACCTGAACAACATGCTCAAAGAAGCAAAGTACGAGCTGCTCGTTCTGGTGGACAGCGATATCCGGGTGGATGCGGCGTATCTCGCAACGGTTGTCTCCGAACTCGCCGAAGCACCTGTTGGTATGGTCACCTGTT
The DNA here is from genome assembly GCA_963783775.1 of uncultured delta proteobacterium. GTDB lineage: Bacteria > Desulfobacterota > Syntrophobacteria > Syntrophobacterales > Syntrophobacteraceae > JADGQM01. Next base: position 468,078 of record CAWAOR010000008.1, read on the forward strand.
TGTACCGGGCGGGAAAAGCCCCCAATATGGCAGCAAGAATCGAAGCAGTTGGCATAACCGCAGAATTTGCACCAAGCGTGCTGGTTGCCTGGCTGGTCGAAGGCATCTCCTTTGCCTTGGGAGCAACCATCGCGACCACCAGAAGAAGCCTTGAGGCCATCGGGGGGTTTCAGGCCATCGCTGATTATCTGGCCGATGATTTCATGCTCGGAAAGCTCATGTCGCAGGCCGGTTTCGAGGTCAGGCTGTCATCCCATATCGTCGAGATCGTGCTCCCGCCGGCAAGCTTCAAGAGCATGATGAAACACCAGATACGCTGGGCGCGGGGAATCAGGGCCTGTCGCCCCTGGGGGTATCTGGGCGCGATCGTAACGCACGGCACGCCGCTGGCCCTCCTGCTGCTGCTTGCCAGCCATGGTTCCGCCTTCAGTCTCGCAGTTCTGACCGCAACTCTGCTCGCCCGCCTGGCGGTGGTCTACTGCGTAGCCATCCGCGGACTGGACGACCGTTTGCCGGCCAAATATCTCTGGTTGGTGCCGCTGAGAGACCTTCTGGGCCTCGTTTTCTGGTGCCTGGGACAGGCTGGAAGCACCGTCGAATGGCGAGGTAAAACCTATAAGCTGACCCGCGGAGGGAAAATGCTGGCAGTCCCCTAATCACTTACCACTGGTTACTAATCACTTCCCCCCTGAGCGGCCTGGCTTTGCAGACGCAGCTTCTGCATGAGGTTATCGAAGCTGCTGGACTGGATCACTCGGCGGAAGGAGCTGCGGTAGTTGTCGACGATGCTCACCCCATCGATATCCACATCCGTTATGAGCCACCGGCCGCTCCTCTGGATCAGGTGGTAATCAACCGGGATGTGTTCGCTGGCTCGCATGATCGTGGTTGTGACCTTGACCCCTTTGCTTTCCGGGGTTTCCTGCCGATATTCCACACTCTCCTGCCGCAGGAAGTTCAAGACCATGCGGGTGTAGGAATCCTGAAACAAACCGGTAAAGATTTTCTGAAATTCGCTGCGTTGACCCGCTGAGAGCTTGTCCCAGTTTTCCTTGAGCGATTCTCTGGCCATTTCTTCGGCAAAGAAACTCTCCGAAATGAGCTGCCGAATCAGCCGGGCGCGTTCCTTGACATGGGCATCACCCTGGAGGTCCGGGCGCGTCTGAATTTCCATGGCTTTATCGAGAACCAGCTTCACTGCCGCCGTTCCATCCGCTGCACCGGCCTTGGTTTGAGTCCCGACCAACAGGGTCGCAGAGCTGAAAAAGATCACCAGGCATGCCCGCACAAGCATACTTCTTGTTTGAATTCGCATAAACACCTTCAGACAGATTATGTTCTTAAGAATTGGGTTTCCGCACGACCTGATCCGAGGCTTCTGACCATCTTTCACCGATGGCATAACTCAATTTGGCCAGCGCCACATGATATTTGTAGAGGGACACCAGATATTCACCCCGGTTCTTCCCATACCGATCAATAGCGTCAAACATATCCTTGGCGGTGCCAGTGCCCATGTCGAAATTGGCAAAAGCCGCCACAATCCATTTGCGGGCTGCGACCATCCCCTTCTCGTAGGCTTGAAAGGACTTCTGATACTCCAGGGCATCCTGATAGTACTTGGCTACCTCGAGGGGAATATTCCGTTCAGCGTATTCTTTGGTATGCAGCAGCTTCTGGTGTTCCGCCCTGGCTTTCTGGACCTTCCCCGTGCCGATCCCGAAGTCGAAATGCCAGCTGCTGCCGAGAAAGAAGCCAGCTTCCGAATGGTTGAAGGTATCGCCAAAGTAGGAGATGGGCATCCTTTCCCGCCCCGGAGCTCCGGCAATGGAACCGACAGCCGCCAGAAAAACCGAGGGATAGAGATCGGCCCTGGCCGCATCAACCAGCGCCTTGCGCGCCTCGATGCCCTTTTTCAAAGCCTCCAACTCCGGTCTGTTTTCCAAGGCCTTGCGCATGTACTCTTCCTGCCGTTCAAGTTCCCGGGTGTCTTTGGGGAGCTCTTTCAAGTCCAGGCGGAATTCCTGATCCTCTTTCAGGCCGATGTTTTTTTTGAGCGCCAGGTAGGCCATGCGGGCACCGGATTCGGCCTTAGCCTTGAACTGTATGACTTCGGATTCGAAGGTCTCGAGCCGGTGGAGGTCGACGTCACTGACGTTGGGTGAGCCCACCTTGAGCATGCGCTGGATCCTCTGGCGGGCATCCTTGATAAAAAGGTTCGCGTCGTCGGCCGCGCCTACTCCCTGGCTGGCAACGATCGTGCCGTAATAGAGTTCCTTGATATACAGCACCACTTCCGCGCGCTTCTTCTCTTTGGCGGCCTTCTGCGCGCCCACGCCCGAGGCCGCTGCATCCTGGCGGTTGGAAATCTTGCCGAACGTGTAAAGGGGCTGCATGATCACGAAGTCGAACGACCCGAAGATACCGACGCTATCGTAATCACGATCTGAAAGCATTCCCTGGGATTGGCCGCCCTGGGTTTGAGTTATGACCACCGTGGGCAGGTCTGCGTTCTGAGCGGGACCGGTGACAGCAATCACATCCAGCTGTACCCATCGCCCGGCCTTGGCCTGAGCCAGCTCGCTTTGCGCTGCAACAATGTCCTGTTCCACCTCTCTCATTTCGGGGCTTTTTTCCAGGGCCATCTGAATGATCTGATTCAGGCCCAGCACCGGCGCCTCGTTCGCCCGCGCCGGAGAACTTGAAAAAAAGAAGACCACCGCCATGAGCAGCAGAAAGGGGTTCCTCATTCCCTGCATTTCCCATCTATCCCGGTCATTCTTGACCATTTTTACCGTATCAAAATTGGGTAAATATAGCGTAACGGGGGTCAAATGGAAAGCGGTAAAGACCTCTTGGGGCGCACCAACTGTCGGGGCAGGCTGGCTTGACACCTGGCGAAACTTTTGCTAGCAAGGCCTATGGTGAGCGGGATGCCTTTGGAGCGGGGTTCGGATAAAGAGATTATGGCTGCGGCTGGGAAGCGGGTTTTGATCATCAACGGGGACGATCTGGGTTACGCGCGCGGTGTCAACGAGACGATGATGGAGTGTTGTACCGCCGGTCTGCTGCGCAGCTGCACCCTGATGGCCAATGGGCTGGCTTTCGATCATGCCGTGGCTCTGACCGCCAAAACCGAAAGCCTCGATGTCGGCGTCCACCTGGTACTCACCGAACTGCCTCCGGTTTCCCCCGCGGATAAGATCCAGGAATTAATTGATGAGCGGGGATGCCTTCCGGCCACTCCGGAAAAACTCATGATTGGTCTGCTCCAGGGTAAAATCAACCGTAACGCGATCCGACGGGAATTGACCAGTCAAATTACTAAAGTCCTCGATCATGGTCTTCACCCCACTCATCTCGACAGTCACAAGCATGTCCACGTCCTCCCCCAGGTGCTGGAAGTGGTCATCGACCTGGCGCGCAGCTTTTCCATCTCCTGGGTGCGCACCCCCTTCGATGCAACTCCCTTCTTCCCGTTTGTGCGGATGGTCGACCAGGACAAAACTCTGGCTTTTTGTTCTCAGCACCTGAAAGGACAACTGCTCAAGGGGTATCGGAAGTCCTTTCGCCGTCAGATTGAGGCATCCGGAATGCGCACTCCCGATCATTTCTTCGGGGTCAGCCTCACCGGCGCCTGGAATGAGGCTGCCATGATCGGACTCATGGAAGCCCTCCCGCCCGGTGTGACTGAATGGATGCTCCATCCCGGTACGTGCGACGCCGACCTCGTGCGTTCAGGGACGCGCCTGCGCGAGCAGCGCGAAGTGGAGAGGGTTCTTCTGCTGGCTCCCCAAATGCAGGAACACATCGCCCGCCAGGGCATAACTCTGAGCAGTTTTCGAGCGGAGGTTGCGTGACGGCTTTGAAAGGTGGTTTGATGGAAAGGGAATCAATCCCTGCCGCCGGATTCCCCAAAATCTCCGTGGTGATTCCCCTGCATAACGAACAGGAAACTCTCATCGAACTCTATGGGCGGACGCGCAGGACCATGGAAGCCGTGGGAGAACTCTGGGAGTTGGTGTTGGTCGATGACGGCAGCACCGATGAAACCCCTTCTATCCTCGCCTCGCTCCATGCTGCCGACCCGCGGGTGGTGGTCCTCCATCTGCGTCGCAATTACGGCCAGACCGGAGCGTTGATGGCGGGCTTCGACCACGCCCGCGGGGAGGTCATCGTTGCTCTGGACGGCGATCTGCAGCACGATCCCGAAGAGATTCCGAGTTTCCTTAACAAGCTCAATGAAGGCTATGACCTGGTTTCCGGGTGGAGAACCTCGCGTTCCGATGCCTTTCTCACCCGGACCCTCCCCTCTCGCATTGCCAACTGGCTGATGGCCAAAATCTCGGGGGTAGCGCTGCACGACTTTGGCACCACCTTCAAGGCCTATCGCCGCGAAATTCTTGCCGACCTTCATCTCTACGGCGAACTGCACCGCTTTGTGCCTGCTCTGTCCGCCTGGAATGGCGCGCGCATGGCTGAAATCCCCATTAAGGATCTGGGGCGAAACCGCGGCAAATCCCACTACGGCCTGTCGAGAACCTTCCGGGTGATGTTCGATCTGGTAACCGTCGGCTTTCTCCTGCGCTACATGACCCGGCCCCTGCATCTGTTCGGGAAGCTCTTCCTGGTCTGTTCGGGCCTGTCGTTCTCAATCGGGGTCTTCCTCGCTTATCGAAAGATCTTCGAGGGCATTCACCTCTTCCAGCAACACGGCCCTCTCACGCTTCTGGCTGCGGTGCTGATGCTTGCAGGAGTCCAATTCCTGGCCGTCGGGCTGTTCGGAGAGATCCTGGTTCGGACTTATTTCGAATCCCAGAACAAGAAGATCTACGCCGTACGCACGGTCCTGCGCAGGGAGGAGTGAAGGGCGAAATGGCAATCCCTGCGCTACCAAGTCAGCGCCTATGGACTGACGGATCAGGCTTCCGACAGTTTGTGGAGCAGCGCATCCTCGATCAGGGCAATCAGTTGGGTGCCCGATAGCGACGCTTTGTCCAGGAAGTAATCGGCTCCATACCGGAGGGCGAAGGTCCGGTACTCCGGCAGGTCAAAAATAGAGATAATGCCGACCTTGGTATGAGGGTGCCTGGCCTTTATTTCTTTCGTCACTTCGAGGCCGTTTTTCCCGGGCAGGCTTAAGTCCACAAAAACAAGATCCGGAACGTTCTGATCGATTTTGTTGATGGCCTCATTGCCGTCATCACTTTCCTCAATGGCGACAGAGGGCAGGTAGCTTCTGAGCACCCCCGCGAAAGATTTCCGAAAGTATTCGTTACCGTCAATTAAAAAAAGCGAGAACATTCCACGTTTTCCTTGGCAGAGAAAACAAACTCCCAAGTTCAGCCGGTTTGGTATTTCGAAGATACTATTAGCGGTCCTCTTAGGCGTCGGTAAATGGGGGGATTTGTGTATTTTGGGAAAAACAAGACTGCATTTTAGGGAGACCATGAGCCGGGGGGGTAGGGTTCCTGGTACTCAGCTTTGGACGGGCGTTTGGGGGCTGCTGTCGAGGGGCTTGGGTTGGGTCTTTTCCTTGTAGATGAGGAAGAGATTCCGCAGGTAGATGATCAGACCGGCACCCTGGCCGACGATAAAGACAGGGTCTTTCCGAAAGATCGCGTACAGCAGGAGCAAGCCCCCGCCGGCGACGCTGTAGAGCCAGAAGGAAAGGGGCACGACGCTTCGTCCCGCCCGCTCACTGGCGATCCATTGGACCAGAAACCTGGCCGAAAACAAGCCTTGGGCCAGAAAACCCAGAGCCAGCAGGCCTTTTTCCATGAGATCGGGGTGATCCGCTGTCAGCCAGTCGCCCATGATTGCCCGCCCTCAGTCGCCATGGGGTTCGTCGCTGGCGGAGCGTTTCCCGGCAAGCTCGATCCCGTATTTCTTAATTTTGTAATGGATGGCGCGGCGGCTGATGCCGAGCAGTTCCGCGGCATCCTTTTGCACCCAACCGGCCTGCTGGAGCGCTCGAACGATGGCGTTGCGTTCACTCTCGTCCAGGGAAAAGGCTTCACTGCCGCCCGCCGCCGTGGCCTTGGGCCGCATTTCCGAAAGCCTCGGCAGATTGAGATCGCTGGGGCGCAAAACGCCGTCACGGCAGAGGACCACGCCGCCTTCCAACGCGTTTTTGAGCTCCCTCACATTCCCCGGCCACGGATAGTCGGCAAGCCATTTGACAGTCTCAGACGGGAGTTTCGCCATTGGCAGTTTGTGGCTTTCGCAGAACATCTCCACAAAATTCTGGGCGAGCAGCGGAATGTCTTCTTTTCTTTCGCGCAGGGGCGGGATTTTCAATGTGACCACGCGCAATCGATAGTAGAGGTCTTCCCGAAAATTTCCTTCCTCCACCTCTTCCGGCAAATCCACATTGGTAGCGGCAACGACCCGGCAATCGACGGAAATCTCGCGCAGGTCGCCGATCCTTCGGATCTTGCGGTCTTCGAGGAAGCGCAGGAGCCGCATCTGCATCTCGGCCGAAATGTTTCCAATTTCGTCCAGGAAGAGGGTCCCTCGGTCGGCCGCTTCGATGAGGCCTTTCTTATCGCGAATGGCATGGGTAAAAGCCCCGCGCACATGCCCGAAGAGCTCGCTTTCGAGCAGGCCGGTGGGGGTAGAGCCGCAATCCACCACCACAAAAGGATGGTGGCGGCGGGGTCCCCGTTCATGAATCAACCGCGCCACGCGCTCTTTGCCCACGCCGCTCTCACCCAGGATGAGCACGTTGATATCACTGGGAGCGATCCGCTCGATCAGCTCGTAAAGCTCCTTCATGGCTGCACTCTTGCCACCGGTCAGGACTTTGTTGAGAGGCGGCAGGGCTTCCTGGGGCGGGCGCGGGGCGCGGGTTCGCAGCAGTTCCTGAACCTTGACCAGCAGATCGCGGCCGTCAAAGGGTTTGGTCAGGTATTCCACCACCCCGGCTTTGACAGCCCGCACGGCATCGGGGATCGTGCCATAGGCTGTGAGAAAAATGACCGGGAGATCCGGCCGCAGGGTGCGAACTTCCGTGAAGAGGTCCATGCCTCCCTTACCCGGCATTCGCACATCGGTGATAATGAGGTCCAGTGGATGGGCTTTCAGGATTTCCAACGCTTCCTGGGCGCTGAGGGCGGTATGCACACGAAATCCTGCGGAAGCAAGGCGCGCTTCCAGAACCGCCAGGATATGGGGATCGTCGTCCACAATGAGCAGGTTATGTCTGGATGTTCCCGTCTGGTCCGAACTCCGATCTTTCAAGGCGAGGCGACTCCTTGCTTACGTTCCTGAAACTTTAAATGGATGGCTTCCAGGCTTTCAATCTGATGCTTGAGCCGGCGCGCTTCCTTCTCCTTGGCGTCCAGCTTGGCTTTGACCCGTTCAATCTCCTTGTCTCTCGCCTGGAGCAGGTCTTTGCAGCCAGCGGGGCCGCTTATGATGACCTTCTTAACCGGCGCCTGGTTCTCCCTGCTTTGACTCTCGACGGCACCTGGGGGCGTGAGGCCCTGCAGGAAGGGAGTCAGCATGTCCGGGTCTTCGCCTTCCACGGGGTGAGGGAATTGTCGGCGCCAACAGTCCCATGTGGCCATGGCCTGGTTGAATTCTTCCGCGTTTTGAGCCAGCACCAGCCGGGTCGAAGCCAGGGCAAAGAAAGCCTTGCCCCTCAGCCCTTCGGTGGCAGCATTTTCGGAAAGCATCTCGAAGAGCACTCGGGCTTTTTCGTAGTCTCCCGCATTGAAAGCCCGCAGACCTTCGCGCCAGGTGCTCCGCTCCGTGTCCAGAGCAGGCGAGAGCGCCGTTGAGGGCTGCTGCTTCTGCAGGCCGGTGCAACCGCAAAGTCCGATGCCAGCAAGAAAGACGAGCACCAGCGACAGGCCGCAAAGCCGAACTGACCGCACAATCCACCCCATATTCAGTCCTTCGTCCCCATTCCACCGTTACCCTCCGCGAGAGCGACGCGGAGAGGGGGAAACTGAGTATCGGCCAGGGTGGGGAGGGTAAAACCAAAAATGCTTCCCTCGCCGACTCTGCTTTTTACCCATATCGTTCCCCCATGGGCTTCTACAATGTATTTCGAGATGCTGAGCCCCAAACCCACGCCATCCACCTGTTCCCGTGCCCCAACAGCTCGATAGTACTTGTGAAACACCAGCGGCTGTTCTTCTTCCGGGATCCCGGGACCGGCGTCGGCGACGGAAAAATCGAGTTTGAGGCCGTCTGCTGAATGGTCGCGAGCAACCGAAACGATCACCGCGGTATTCGGAGGAGAGAACTTAATGGCATTTCCCAGGAGATTCAAGAGAACTTGTTGGAGGTTGTCGGGATCGCCCATAATGAAAGGCATCCGAGCGGGGATTTGGCTCTCAATGGTGATGCCTTTGGCTTCTGCCGCAGGGCCGACACGGTAGATGCAGTTAGACGTAAAAACGGCGGGATCAAGGGGGCGCAAGTCGATCTTGAGCGCCCCGGCCTCCAGGCGAGAGACCTGCATGAGGTGACTGAGAAGGTCGGAAATACGTTCGATCTCACCCCCTGCAATCTCCAGAAAGCGCTGCTGTCGCTCGTTAATGGGTCCCATGAGCTCCTCGGCAATCATGTTCACCGACTCCCTGATCGAGGTCAGCGGGGTCCGGATCTCGTGGCTCAGCATGGCAATAAAGTCCGAGCGCATTTGTTCTTCCTGCTCCAGCAGCGCCGCCATTTCGTTAAAGGCCCCGGCCAGTTGTCCGAATTCGTCCCGCGACTGGATGTGGATGGGCTCACTCAGCCCCCCACGCGAAATCGCCCGGATGCCCCGGCGCAATTCGCGCAACGGCCGGTTCATGGAATGCGTCAGGAAGACGCTTCCCAACAATCCCACCAGGATCGAAAAACCCAGACCCACAAAACCCAATCGGACCGCCATCTGGCCCCGTTGATTGAGGCTCAGCATTTGCTCCTCGATCTGCAGCTCGTTGGCTGTTCGGGCTTTGGATATGATCTTGATCCAATCGTTGATTACCCCTTCGGCGATCCAGAGGGTTTTGGCCGGTTCCTCTTCCACCGGTCCTTCCCCGGATCCCGGCAGCTGCGCCACATAGTCCCGGTAGAGCTCTTTCCACGGCTCATTCCCGCCGGCCCCTGCCGGTTCCAGAAGCAGGATCTCGGTCAGATTGCCTTCGAATTCCCTCTGTGCTGCGACAAAATACTCTTTGTAGTCTTCCTTTTTCAAGAGATCATATTTGCTCTCGCTCTCGGCCATCCAGAGCAGGCTGTCGATCATTTTTTTCGAGGCCGTGGAGATGCGATAGTTTCGGTTTACAGTGTTCTCGGAAATCCTCATGATTTGCTGAATGTGGAAAAAGAGGATGAGAATAGTGCCGTAAAATATTGAGATGAGAATAAAATACCATACAAAGAGTTTGAACATGATGCCGAATTTTATCTTCATGGTGTTCCTGCCCTACTGTAAGGGGCATGTTTCTTCACCGGGCCCCTCGCTCCTCATTTCCAAAAGCTCCAACGCCTCCTGCCCTTTGTGGGGGAACCGGAACTCTGATCCTCATCGCCAAGGGCGCCCGGATAGAAGGTCAGCTGCGGAAAAGGAATCACCCATCCCTGCTCGTTGCATGCCTCCAGGGCAATCCTCGGGATGGTCCGCGTCAACCTATCATAGTGGCGGGCAGCCTTGCCGGCAAAATCCACCAGGATGGCAAAATCCAGCGAACCGCTCCGGGCTTCCTTGAATTCGACGCGGACGGCGACCAGGTCTTTGGCAAAGCTTTCCTTATTGAGTTCCCGCTCCAGCGCTTCCTGCAACCCCTCGGGAATCGTGCCGACCGACTCGTGCTGATGTCGCGGATCGAGGCAAAAAGTGATGTTCACACGAAACCCCGCAGAAATATTATTCGGACTTTGCTTCAGGAAGTCGAAGGTCGGGTAGGTTTTGTGGCTTCCTCCCAGGAGCCTCAGCTCCACCATTTCAGGGGTTTGCACGAGCACCCGGCCAAGGGTGCCGTCAGCGAGCAGCACCCAGTCCTTGTCTCGGCATGGGAACCAGGGCTCCTCGGGGTCGCAGGGGCGTGAGGTGAGGCCCATGAGATCCTTCAGGGGGAGTCTGAGCATGCCGCCTTTGAGCAGAGGATTGACCAATTGGGTGCTGAAATTCAGGGCTTGCACCTGCCAGGGGATTCCCTGGTAGACCAGCCGCTCGCCTTCCCTGACCGTTCCCAAGTTAAGAAGGAATTTAGCCTGGGTCCAAAAGATCGGCAGAGTCTGCCGGGCGGTCCAGATCATCCCGACGAAAAACAAAAAGGCAACACTGAGCAGCACCCAGTCCCCCGCAACATAGAGCACCAGGAGCGAGGCACCGGTGGCGGCCGCAAAGGTGGCACTGTAATAGACCAGATCCGTGAGGCGGGTGGAAAAAGTCCGCCCCCCTGTGTTGTGGAGCGGGCTGAAGCGGCAGACCAGCCGATACAGGGTGCGGCAGAGGAGCAGCACCACCCCGAAGGCGGCCACGGCCAGGAGAAAATTCCTCCCCCGGCTCTTGAAAAACCCCTGCATGACGTTCTGGAACGATTCCAGGAAAGGCTTTTTTTTCTTCAGCTCTTGGTCTAGCTGGTATTGCACTACCGCCAACTGTCCCGCGCTCTGCTGTTCCCTTTGCTGCCATGCTTTTGCCACTTCCTGAAGCCGCTCCTGGAGACCCTCCGCGTTCGTTTCGCCAAGAAGGCTTTGGACATTGCGCATGGCATTCCTGGCCGTCGCGATCTGATTCTCGAAATAGGCCGCCTCACCCCGTAGCCGTTCGATTTCGCGTGGTTGAGCCGTCATGCCCTTCAATTCTTTGATGAGGGGCCCCAGAATCTCCTGGACCCCTTCCCGCCAGTCGAAGCGTTCCTTGGGCCTGGTGGTGAAGGTTTCGAGGTTTACGCGGGTGGCAATGCGATCGAAATCCTGACTGAGAGCGGTCATGCGGGTGCTAAGCTCGGTCAGGTCTTTGAGGACTCTCGTCTTCTGATCTTCCGTTTTGACCCGCTGGAGCTCCTCTTCTTTATCACCGATCTGCCGTTTCAGGTCGTTGAGTGATTCCAGGATGGTCGTCAGGGTGGGGATCGCCAGATCGGCCTGCGGTAGGCGAGCCTGTTCCTCAGAGGTGACATTCCCCCCGGTCGGTGGTTCCCCCCGGACAGGAGCGGCCACCTCAAAGAGGGTCACTCCCAGAATGACAAGAAGGACGCTAAGGAGGCTTCGCGTTTTCATCTTCACCCACGCTTTCCGCTGCAATAAAGGGCTGAATTCTACAATGATTGTACGCGAAACGCTAGCTCAGTCTGACGTGACCTCAAGTGGATGCCACCGGGAGAGTAACCGTAACCAGGCAGCCCTCCCCCAGTTTGCTCTTGATTTCGATATTGCCCCGGTGGACCTTGATGATGCCGTAGGACACGGCCAGCCCCAGGCCAGTTCCCATTTGCTTGGTGGTGAAGAAAGGATCGAACAACTTGTCGAGATCTGCCGAGCTGATCCCGGGACCGTTGTCTTCGAAGGTGATGGCCACCTGGGAGCGTTCCCTCATCCATTCCGTGCGGATCTTGATGGTCCCGCCACTGGCCATGGCTTCGGAGGCATTGATCACAATATTGAAGAAGACCTGCTTGAGCTGGTCCCGGTCCGCCATGAGCAGCGGCATCTCACCGTCGATTTCCTTCACCAGATGAATGTTCTGAAAAGACTCCTGATTGCTCAGAATGCTGAGCACTTCCTCGAGGAGCACCCGAATATCGACCGGGCGCTTCTCGGGAGCCGTCTGGCGGGAGAACTCCAGGAGTCCGCGGACAATCTTGCGGCAGCGCAGAGTTTCCTGATGGATCACCTTGAGGTCCTGATATTCACTGCTTTCCGGGGGGAATTGCTCCATCAGAAGCTGGCTGAAGGTCAGGACTCCGGTGAGCGGGTTGTTGATTTCGTGGGCAACACCGGCTGCGAGCTTGCCAAGCGAGGCCAGCTTTTCGCTCCGCACCAGCCTTGCTTGAGCTTCCTGCAGGTCGCGGGTGCGTTCATCCACCAGGTGTTCAAGTCGATTGCCCCATTCCGTGAGGGCGTCTTTGGCCCGTTTCAGATCATGGGTCATCTGGTTGAAGGAGCGCCCGAAAATTCCCAACTCATCCTCCGAGTGGATGGGGATCTGAAAATCCAGATTTCCCTGCGCCACCCGATGGGTCCCCTCGATGAGTTCTTTCACCGGTTGGTTGAGGAACCGGTTCATGAGGAACTTGATGAGACAGGCAAGGGAGACAAGCGTCGCCAGGCCGATCAGGATAAGGTTCCTTTCCGCCGCGGCAATGCGTTCATCCATGGGCTCGAGGGAAACATCGATGTCGAGCACGCCCAGCACCTTCAGCCCCGGAGGATGAACATGGCACGCGGCATTGAAGCAGTCGGGTTCATTGTAGATGGGATTGATGATGCCGAGCACCCGGTATCCTTTGGGGGAGCGGAAAATCCTGGTGCGCACAGGCGTGTCCAGTCGCTCCAGGGGTTGTTCGGCGGCATGACACGCGTAGCACTGCTCGGCCCGCTTATCCACCAGCAGGTTCATCTCGGATTTGTCCGAGGAGTAGATGATTTCGCCCAGGGAATTGAATATCCGCATCTTATCGAGGGCGGGCTGGGTGCCGAGGGTATCCACCAGTTGGTGAAGGCGGTCGGGGGCATAGAGCAGCATGTCCTTGCGGGTGCTGAGTTTGACGGTATCGCTGAGCAGGTTGGCACTTCGGATGACCTCCTGGATGAGCTGCGTACGCTGGTTATGGATGGCAAAATAGGTGTAGCCGCTGATGAGCACGACCACCAGGAGGCTGGTCAATACGCTCATTTTCGTGCCAATGCGCTGGTACCAGGATAGTTTTTTCAACCACATGTGCTGACCGCCTCGCATCAGAAAGCACATCCCTTTTCACCCTCACCCAACCACCCCCTCAAGGGAGAGCAGAAGCAGGGAATCTTTCCGAATGGACACTAACTAATTCGGCAGGGACTCTCAAGAAAGATTTCGCCCCTTATGCTCGTAAAGGTTTTTCGTTGGCTGGATACCGCGGAGTAAAACCCAATCATAATGGGTGTCGGTTTTTAGCTTGACCTCTTAGCTCATTCCGGGTAGAAAATAAAGTCGCTGCTGCATCACTGCTGAACCTCAAGCCCGATTTTCGTTTCTCGCCTACGCGTTTCATTCAATCCATCTTGATCTTTGCGTAAATTCCCTCTTTTGATGTTTGGAGGTACCGCCATGGCAACGAAGGGGAGGATTCTCATCGTGGATGACGACCCCGACTTTGTGAAGACCACCAAGATGATTCTCCTCGCCGACGGTTACGAAGTGTTGGTTGCCGAGGATGGCAGGCAGGGGTTGGAAAAAATCAAGGACAGTCGGCCCCAGTTGATCCTCCTTGACATCATGATGGAGAGCATGTTTGAAGGCTTCAGTCTGTTGAGTGTGCTCAGGACTGCTCCGGAGTTCGAGGACGTGAAAGCTACTCCCGTCATCATGGTATCGAGCGTGAAGACCGATACCGGGTCCCGGTTCTTTTTGGGAGACGATGAAGAAATGGGAGACGCTCCTCAGCCTGACAACTACATGGATAAACCTTTGAAGCCGAAACAACTGTTGGAGAAGGTCGCGTCCCTCATCCGAAAATGAGGTGGACTCGGCATTTCGGATCCCTTTTTGCAACTCCAGATTTTGATTCTACGCGCTGAAATCCAAACCACAGGCAAAGCTCGACCTCCTTTTCCTGGCCTCCACTGAAGCTCACCGAGCCAAGTTCCAAAGCACAAAATTCACCATCCGAAATTTGCACTGCCGCAACGAGGACGAAAGTGGGCCATCCCAAGGTGCTTGTCATAGACGATGAGGAAATCAGCCGGGTTGCCTGCGCGCGCGTACTGAAGAGGATCGGCATTGACACGACGAAAGCCGCCGGCGGACGAGAGGGACTTGACCTGCTGGTGCGCGAGCCCCACGATCTGGTGCTGGTTGACCTGAAGATGCCAGAAATGGACGGAATGGAGGTTGCGCGTCGCATCCGTGACTACGATCCGAACCTTGTTATCATCATCATTACCGGCTATGCCACCATTGAAACGGCGGTAAACGCGATCAAGGAAGGGGCTTACGACTATCTCCCCAAACCGTTCACCGCCGACGAACTGGTGATTGTGGTCCAGCGTGGTCTGGAGAAGCGGAGGCTGGATCGGGAGTCGCGGGCCCTGCGCGAAGAAAAGGAAACCATTGAGCGCAACTTCATCACCATGGTCACCCACCAACTTCGTTCGCCTCTTGGTGCCATCGCTCAATACTTCGACGTGCTCCTGGACGACCATGGCGGCGCCCTGAGCGAGATCCAGCGGGAGATGATCGAGCGCGCTCAGGTGAGGCTGGAAGGGTTGCTGCACCTCATCAATGATTGGTTGGACATGAGTCGTCTCCAGGCAGGAGAGATTCATCATCGTCTCCGCCCCTGCCCTCTCCAACCCATTGTGAGTGCCGCCCTGTCGGCACTCGAAATGGCCGCTCATGAGAAAGGCGTGAACCTCGGCGTGAACCTTCCCAGCGACCTCCCTGAGGTCTGTGTCGATCCGGAGACCTTCTGCGAAGCGCTGAGCAATCTCATTGCCAACGCTATCAAGTACAACCGGCCGGCGGGGAAAGTCTCGATCAGCGCCTCGGAAAAGAACGGCTGGGTGGTAGTGGCCATAGAAGACACGGGGCTGGGCCTGGAGGAAAAAGAAATTCCTTTTATTTTCGAGCAGTTTTATCGGAGCAAGGCGAAGGAAGTCCGCCAGCAGCAGGGAACGGGACTGGGGCTGGCGATTGCCGAGAAGATCGTTCGTGCCCACGGGGGCAGGATAGAGGTCCAGAGTCGCCTGGGGGAGGGTTCCACGTTTTCGGTCTATATCGATAAGGCGCGTGTGGGGAGTGGGGAGTGAGTAATGAGTGACGAGTGATGAGTGGTGGTCTTTGGCAGGAGTTTCCCAGCAGGAAACCCCGATGGCTGACCGCTGATCGCTGGCCACTAACCACTAATCACTGACCACTAGCCACTTGGAGGCAGTGCATGGATTTTAATCTTCAAGATGTCGATGCCATCATCGATCGCTGGGGACCAAAACCGGCTTTCCTGCTCCAGATCATGCTCGACATCAACCACCGCTATCACTACCTGCCAAGAGAGAGCCTTGGTCGCGTCGCCGAGCGTCTGGTGATGCCCATCAGCCAGGTCTACAGCGTGGCTACCTTCTTCAAAGTCTTCAGCCTCAAACCCCGGGGGCGCACCATCATGCATGTGTGCACGGGGACGGCCTGCCACGTCAAGGGAACGCCCCGCCTCCTTGATCGGTTGGAGCAGGACCTCCATTTGAGGCCGGGAGATACCACCGAAGATCTGGCCATGACGCTGGAAACCGTCAATTGCGTGGGAGCCTGCGCCTCGGCTCCCGTGGTCGTGGTTGACGGCGTAACCCATGCCGAAGTCACTCCCAATAAGGTCAGCAAGCTTGCGAAAGAGATTCGAACGAAGGAAGAGGTCTAGGGCAAAGCCATGAACCGCCTGAACAGCATCCAGGATCTGGAAACCCTGCGGCAGAAAGCAGTTGCCAGGCGTCAGCAGCTCAAGAAATGGATCCGCGTCTGTGCCGGGACGGCGTGCCATTCCCAGGGCGGTGAGGAGTTGGTCCGCACTTTTCAGCAGTACCTGGAAGGCAGGAACCTCACTGTGGACTATATGGTCAAACCTACCGGCTGCAATGGCTTCTGTGCCCAGGGACCGATCGTGGTGGTTGAGCCGGAAAACGTCTTTTACGCGCGCGTGGGAAGCGATCGGGTGGCAGAGATCATGGAACGGACCGTGTTCGGCGGGGAGATCCTGCACGATCTCCTGTACGTCAACCCCCTGACCGGCGAAAAGATTGTTCACGAGCGCGAGATCCCCTTCTTTGCCGGGCAGGAACGGCTGGTCTTCCATTCCACCGGGATCAACTTCGTCACCGACATCGAAGACTATATCAGCCGCGGGGGTTATTCCGCCCTCGCCAAAGCGCTTGCGGGGATGACCCCCGAGCAGGTGATCGCCGAGGTGAAGCTTTCGGGACTGCGCGGCCGGGGCGGGGGCGGCTTTCCCGCCGGCGTCAAGTGGGAATCCTGCCGGCGCGCGCGCGGTGAAACCAGATACGTTATCTGCAATGCCGACGAAGGGGACCCGGGAGCCTACATGGACCGCTCGGTCATGGAAGGCAACCCTCATCAGGTGATCGAAGGCATGATCATTGCCGCCTATGCCATCGGCGCCACGGAAGGCTACATCTACTGCCGGTTCGAATACCCCCTGGCGGTGCAAAACACCGGTTGGGCCATCGAGCAGGCGCGGGCGTACGGGTTCCTCGGGCAAAACATCCTCGGCTCCCCCATGAGTCTGGAACTCCACATCAACCGCGGGGCCGGCGCTTTCATCTGTGGCGAGTCCACAGCCCTCATGGCCTCCCTCGAAGGCAAGATCGGCGAACCCCGGGGCAAACACATCCACACCGTGGAAAAGGGCCTCTGGAACAAGCCGAGCAACCTCAATAATGTGGAAACCTATGCCAACGTGCCCATGATCATCACCAACGGCGGCAAGTGGTATTCCGGCATCGGCACCGAGCGCAGCAAGGGCACCAAGATCTTCTCCCTGGTGGGCAAGATCAACAACACCGGCCTCGTCGAAGTGGCCATGGGGACGCCGCTGCGAAAGATAGTCTACGATATCGGCGGCGGCATTCCCCATGGCAAGTGTTTCAAAGCTGTCCAGACCGGAGGCCCCTCCGGCGGCTGCCTCCCGGAAGAGCTGATCGATCTGCCCGTCGACTTCGAAAAGCTCAAACAGGCCGGAGCGATGATGGGCTCCGGCGGCATGATCGTCATGGACAACGAAACCTGCATGGTGGACGTGGCGCGCTATTTCTTGAACTTCCTCACCGAAGAGTCCTGCGGCAAATGCGTCCCCTGCCGGATGGGCGTCAAGCGCATGCATGAGATTGTGGCCGGAATCTGCCAGGGCAAAGGGGAACCTGAAGATCTGGCACGCCTTGAAGAGCTTGGTAACAGCATCAAGGAGTCGGCTCTGTGCGGGCTGGGAAAGAGCGCCCCGAATCCGGTCCTGAGCACCATTCGGTATTTCCGTAACGAATACGAAGCCCACATTCTTGACAAAAGATGCCCGGCCAAGGTCTGCAAGCCCTTGATCACCTACGAGATTGACCTCGATAAGTGCACCGGATGCGGACGCTGCCGCCGGAAATGTCCCGAGGGCGCTATTCTGGGCGCCAAGAAGGAATGCCATGTGGTCGATGAAGAAGTCTGTGTGCGCTGCGGCATCTGCCTGGAGAACTGTAAATTCGGCGCCATTTATGTCGAGTAACTGAGGGAGAGTCATGCTGCCAAAAGAACTGCTCACTGATTTTTTGGCTATCGCCCTTTACCTTCTCGTCGGGGTGATGTTCGCGGTGGTGCCGCTGATCCTTTCCTCCCTGATCGTCAAGCGGAGCGGCGGGGAGAAGCGCGAAGCGACCTATGAAAGCGGCATGGAGACCATTGGCAGTGCCTGGATTCAGTTCACTGTGGCCTATTACATATACGCCCTCATCTTCCTCGCCTTTGATGTGGACGTGCTGTACCTCTTCCCGGTGGCGCTGGCTTACGGCAAGTACGCCATCCGGGATTTCCTGGAAGTGCTCCTCTTTGTAGGGATTCTCTCGCTCGCCATCGTCTATGCCTGGTGCAAAGGAGTCTTTGAGTGGGAACAGAAAAGATAGAGCCGGGTGAGCCGGTCCTCAAATTTGCGCTGCTGGACGAAGTCTTGAACCTCGCCCGCGCCAACTCGCTCTGGCCCATGACCTTCGGCCTGGCCTGCTGTGCCATCGAAATGATGGCGGCCGGCGCCTCCCGTTTCGATCTGGACCGCTTCGGGGCCGGTGTTTTTCGACCGTCGCCGCGCCAATCCGATCTGATGATCGTGGCGGGCACCATTTCCAAGAAGATGGCCCCAGCCATTCAGATGCTCTGGGATCAGATGCCGAACCCCAAATGGTGCATCGCCATGGGCAATTGCGCGATTTCCGGCGGACCTTTTGAATACGATGGGCAGTATGCCATCGTGCCGGGAGCACACCTGATTGTCCCCGTGGATATTACCGTACCCGGCTGCCCTCCTCGCCCCGAAGGGCTCATCCAGGGTTTTCTGGCGCTGGAAGACAAGATCACCCACGGCGAGGATCGGAATCTGCTGAGGCGCTTTCGTCGCATGGGAGGAACAAGCTGAGCATGGCCAAGAAAGACGAACTCCTGCAGAAGCTTCAGGAAGTGTTGGCAGCCGAAGCGGTTGGGGTGGATGAGTCGTACCGTTCAGGCGCAGCCTTTGCGGCTCGCGTGCCTGCGGGAAGACTCCGCGAGACGGTAAGGGTCTGTGAGACGACCGGGTATTACCTGGAATCGATCACCGGCCTCGACTTCCAGGACGTCACCGAACTGGTCTATCACCTGAACTGCTATGAACCCAAGTCGCGCCTGGCCCTGCGGGTCCGGTGCGAAGACGGCACCCCGCCTCCCACGGTCAGCGATATCTTCCCGTCCGCGCTGTGGCTGGAACGTGAGGTTCACGAGTTTTTCGGCATTCCTTTCGCCGACCATCCCGATTTGAGGCCACTGCTCCTACCCGAGGATGCGGACTTCTATCCCCTGCAGAAGACCTTTGGCAAAGTCCACGCCCATCGCGAACGGAAAGAGATATACGGGGGTGATGGGTAATGGGTAATAGGCGATAGGTGATGGGATTGGTCGGTGGCAGGTGTACCGTGACAAGATCGCGTGAATGGAAAGAGATTTATGGCTGAGCCGTTTTCGCAACCGATTGTGCAGCAGATATACAGTCTCAACCTCGGGCCGCAGCATCCGAGCACCCACGGGGTGCTCCGGGTATTGCTCGATCTGGATGGAGAATTCATCGTCAAGGCCGACCCGATCATCGGCTACGGGCATCGCGGCCATGAAAAGATGGGTGAGAATCGCACCTATAAGCAATTCCTGCCCAACACCAGCCGGATGGATTACCTGTCCGGGATGCTTTACAACCATGGCTTCGTGCTCGCCGTCGAGAAGCTCGCCGGGATCAAGGCGCCACTCCGAGCCCAATACATCCGGGTCATCTGTTCCGAACTGAATCGCATTTCAAGCCATCTGCTCTGGTTTGGCACCTATGTCATGGACCTCGGCGGCTTTACCCCATTCCTTTACGCCTTCGACGATCGGGAACAGATTCTGGATCTTCTGGATCACGTGAGCGGTTCGCGTCTCACCTATTCCTACTGTCGCTTTGGAGGCGTCATCCGGGATGTAGACGGCATTTTCATCGACAGGACCCGAGCTTTTGTCAAGCGGTTGCGCAGCCGCTTTCCCGACTACCACAGCCTGGTGACGAAAAACATCATCTTCATCCACCGCACCCGGGATGTGGGGGTGATCACTCCGGCACAGGCCCGGCAGTATGCGGTTACCGGCCCCAACCTGCGGGCCTGCGGCATATCTTTCGACACACGGAAAACGGAGCCCTACGAAGTCTACGACCGTTTCGATTTCGACATCCCCATCGGAACCCAGGGCGACGCTCTGGATCGCTATCGGGTGCGGCTGGAAGAAATGGAACAAAGCTGCCGGATTATTGAACAGGCCCTGGCTCAGCTTCCCGAAGGGCCCTGTCTGAAAAGGGTGCCCGGCAAACTGAAGCCCCCCAAGGGCGAGGTCTATTTTGCCTTTGAGAGCGCTCGCGGCCAGACCGCCTATTACCTGGTCAGTGACGGCAGCCCTTATCCATATCGCTGCCATATTCGCGTTCCCAGCTTCGGGAACCTGCAGGTGCTGACCGAAGTCCTGAAAGGAACGCTCGTGGCCGATGCCATTTCGATTCTGGGCAGTGTCGATCTGGTCATTCCGGAAATTGACCGATGAAGTGGTGAACAGAGGTTGCTATGGGAGATTTAATCAGTTCAGATTTTGTCCGGCTGGTCGTCGGCCTCGTCATCGTGCTGGCCTTTTCCCAGCTTAACGCCCTCTTCCTGGTTTGGCTCGAACGCAAAGTCGCCGGACATATCCAGCTGCGTATTGGTCCCAAGGAAGTCGGCCCGTTCGGACTGTTGCAGACCATCGCGGACGGCATCAAGCTGGTGGGCAAGGAACTCATCACTCCTTTGAGCGCCGACCGCACCTTGTTTGTGATCGCCCCGGTGCTGGTGTTCATGCCGGTGCTGGTGGGTTTCCTGGTTTTGCCGTTCGGCCCGGACCTCATCCTTCGTGACATGAATCTGGGCGTGCTGCTGATCTTTGCCTTTTCGGCCTTCACCGTGCTCGCCATCCTGGCCGGCGGTTGGGCTGCCAACAACAAGTATGCGCTGCTCGGCGCCATCCGTTCCGTGGCTCAGAATGTGGCCTACGAAATTCCTCTGCTTCTTGCGGTCATGAGTGTCGTGTTGATGGTCCATTCCCTTCGCTTTTCCGACATTGTTCAAGCCCAGGGGAGAGATCTGGTTCATCTTTTTGCAGCCTGTAGCCGGGCTCATTTATCTGATCTGTGCGACGGCGGAAACCAATCGCGCCCCTTTCGATATTCCGGAAGCGGAATCGGAGCTGGTGGCCGGCTTCCACACCGAATACACCGGCATGCGTTTCGGCCTGTTCTTTCTTGCAGAATACACCAACATGTTCATTGTGACCGCGGTGGCGACGAGCCTCTTCTTCGGCGGATGGCACGGGCCGTTCGGCTTCTCTCTGGGAATTCCAGGTGTGGTTTGGTTTCTGATGAAGACCTATTTCCTGATCTTCGTACTCATGTGGGTAAGATGGACCTTCCCCCGCCTGCGCTTTGATCAACTCATGAACTTTTCCTGGAAGGTCATGATTCCGCTCGCTTTAGTCAATTTGATCGTGACGGCGGCGGTTTTGAAATTGGTCTAGAGGTGAAAGAGGACGTATGGGTTACTGGAAAGAAATCATCAACGGGGGATGGAGCCTGATCGAAGGCATGGGAGTCACAGTCAGGCGGTTGTGGCGCCCGGTGGTCACGGTGCAATACCCGCGCGTACACCTCGCGCTCTCGCCGGCCTTTCGCGGACACACCGAATTCAGGCGCTTTGAAGACACGGGAACCCATAAATGCATTGCCTGCGGCGCGTGTGCCCGCGAATGTCCCTCCGGCGTGATCAAGGTGCAGGGAATCAAGTCGCACGCCAAAAGCCTCAAAGTTGCCACCCACTACTTCATCGATTTTACCCGGTGCAGCCTCTGTGGCCTTTGTGTGGAAATCTGTCCCACGGAAACCCTGCAATTTTCAACCGAGTATCAGCTGACGGGCGAATCCCGAGGGGATGGGGTGATCGATCTCATCGCCAGGTTGAAGGAAAAGGAGTCGTGAGCGGTCTCATGGGCACCGAAACGTTTGCACAGATGGCATTTTGGATTCTGGTCGGCCTCACCTTCGCAGGCGCGGTCATCGCGGTTTTCCCCCGCAACATCCTCTATAACGTCCTCGGTCTGGCGCTGGCGCTGGCCGGGGTCGGCGGCTTCTATCTCTTTCTCGGCAGTTTCTTCATCGCCCTCATGCAGCTTCTGATTTACGTAGGGGCGATCACCATCGCCATCGTTTTCGCCATCATGCTGTCCCGACCTCTGCACCTGGAGATCCCGCAGAGGGGGGTTCCCAAAGTGGCCATGGCGGCCGCGGCCAGCATGGTCTTCTTCCTGGCGATCCTCGGGGTGGTCTTCAGAACTGAGTGGGTACCGGCAGCGGCGCGCGGCAACGACTGGTCCGTGGAAACCATCGGGCACCTGCTGCTGACCCGCTACGACCTGGTGTTTGAAGTGATTTCGCTGGTATTGCTGGTGGCCATCATTGGCGCGATTGTAACGGCCGGCTTCACGCGGAGGTTGACCTCATGAACAGCCTTAGCACCTACCTGGTCGTGGCGGCCGCTCTGTTCAGTCTGGGCCTCCTCGGCATCCTCCAGCGCCGAAACCTGATCGGGATGCTGATTTCCATCGAGTTGATGCTGAACGGAGCCAATCTCAACTTCATGGCTTTCAACCGCTTCCTGGCACCGGAACCGGCGGTAGGACAAATCGTGGCGCTGTTTGTCATGGGCCTGGCGGCGGCGGAAGCAGCCATCGGCCTCAGTATCATTCTGGCTCTGTTCCGAAAGGCCCATTCGATCAACGTGGAACGAGCTCAACGCATGAGGGGATAGTACTCCATGATTGCCTTCTTCAAGGATCCGGTCTTGCTGGCGGCGGCTCTCGCGACGAGTCTGCCCTTTCTCTCCATGGCGGTGATCTTGATTTTCACCCGCCACCACCAGCGACTTTCCGCCGCCTTATCCATCGGAGCGGTAACCACCTCGCTCCTCTGCGCCCTGTACCTCCTACTAACGCTTTTCCATGCAGGGGCTCCGGTACAATACGAATTTCCCTGGCTGTTGGCGGATAAATTACTCATCCCCTTCGGCTACCTCCTCGACCCCCTCAGCCTCCTGATGCTCACCATCGTGGCGACTGTCAGCTTTCTCGTGCAGGTTTACTCGGTGGGCTACATGGCCGGAGACCCCGGCTACAGCAGGTATTACGCTTTCCAGTCCCTCTTTGCCTGGGCCATGATGAGTATGGTGATCTCACCCAGCATGCTCCAACTTTTCATTTTCTGGGAACTGGTGGGGCTGGCATCCTATCTTTTGATCGGGTTCTACTACGAAAAGTGGAGCGCCTCCCAGGCGGGCAAGAAAGCCTTCGTGATGACCCGGCTCGGCGATATCGGATTCTTCCTCGGCTTGATCATTCTCCTCCTCGGGTTCGGGAATCTCAGCATTCTCAAGCTGAACGAAGCGGTGCCGGCTCACACGATCTCACCACACCTGCTCACCCTCTCCGCCGTGCTTATTTTTGGCGGCGTCATGGGCAAAAGCGCCCAGTTTCCGCTCCTCACCTGGTTGCCCGACGCCATGGAAGGTCCCACTCCGGTCAGCGCCCTGCTCCATTCGGCTACCATGGTCGCCGCCGGAGTTTACATGTTCAGCCGTATTTTTCCCTTCTATTCCGGATCGCCCGAGGCCATGACCATGGCTTTGGCCATCGGCACCATCACCATGCTCATCTCGTCCACCATGGCCATGGCCACCTACGATCTGAAGCAGGTCTGGGCTTATTCGACGGTCAGTCAGCTCGGCTTTATGGTGATGGCCCTGGCCGCCGGCGGCTATTTTGCCGGGGTCTTCCATCTGACCACCCACGCCGGCTTCAAGGCTCTGCTCTTTCTGTGCTCGGGAATTTTTATTCATGAATACCATACCAACGATTTCCGCGAAATCGGCAAACAGGGGGGGCGCAGGCTGGTCATCCCCATGACTTGTATGACCATCGGCGCACTCGCCCTCTCGGGTATTTTCCCGTTTTCGGGTTTCTTCAGCAAAGAGGCCGTACTGGGAGTGCTGGCCGGGCATTCCAACCGCATCTGGCTGCTGGCTGGACTGCTGGGGGCCTTGATGACGGCCTATTACAGCTTCCGGCTCATCTTTTTCATGCTCTTCCCCAAAGGCGGCATCGAAACCCATGAGGGTCATGAAGATGCCGGCCACGGAGGCCATGCTGAGAGTCACCGGGCCTACATCTTCTGGAGCATGGCCGTACCCGTGATGATCCTTGCGGGATTGACGCTGGTTCTCGGCTTTTCCCAAGACACGCTCCAGAACTTCCTGGTCGGCAAGAGCACCGGGGGAATCAACGGGGCTCACGCCGTTGCCGCCGAAGCGGGCAATGCTCATGGGGCCTCAGAGGGTCATAGCCCCGGCCACTACATGGTGCTCGTTTCAGCGGTGAGCGTGGCTCTTGCAGGTATTGCCTGGGCGTGGATCGAATTCGGTCGCCGGAAAGCCACCCAGGAAGGCTTTCTGCGTTCGCTCCCCAGGGTCGAGGAACTCTTTGCCCGACGGTGGTACCTGGACGCCTTCCTGCGCAAGTTTCTCGATACGGTCATTTATTCCGGAGTAACCAGCCTTTTCACCCGCAATGACCGGCGTATCATCGACGGCGGCATCGACGGGATGTGCAACTTTACCGTGGAGAGCGGCCGTCTGTTGAGTTACCTGCAGTCTGGAATGCTCCAGCACAACCTGCTCGTCATGATCGGAGCGGTCGCTCTGGTGGTGCTGTATTTCTTGATCTGACTTAAGGACGATTTTCATGGAAATGGCTCAATTCCCCATCCTGTCGGCGATCTTGTTTTCCACCATTTTCGGCTTGGTGACCATCCTCTTCATCCCGGATGACCGCCCCAAGCTGGTCAAACAGGTGAGCCTCGCCTATGCCGCTCTGGGCCTTGTTCTCGCTCTCTGGGCTTACTGTGCCTATGATACCCAGAAGGGCGGCCTGCAGTTTGTCGAACGCACGCTCTGGGTGAAAAGCCTGGGGATCTATTGGTTCAACGCCCTGGATGGGATCAATGCCCCCATGCTGCTCCTGACGGCGGTGGTGCTTTTCACCGGGGTTCTCACCATGTGGGAACTGGAACTCCGGGTGAAGGAATTCTTTGCCTTCATTTTTCTCCTGGTGGCAGGGGTTTATGGCGTCTTCATGGCCATGGACCTCTTCTGGATCTTCGTCTGGTACGACGTATCGCTCTTCCCCATGTACCCGCTCATCGCCATCTGGGGCTCGACCCGCAAGGAATACGGTGCCATGAAGCTCACCCTCTACTTGCTCGCGGGAAGTGCCCTGATCCTGCCCGGAATTCTCTATCTGTGGGTTCAAGGCGGATCGACCACCTTCGACCTCTTCGAGTTGGCCCGGATGGGTTTTTCTCCCGAGGTGCAGCGGATCGGCTTTATCCTGCTCTACCTCGGCTTCGGCATCCTTGCCGGTGTGTGGCCGCTGCATACCTGGTCGCCGGTCGGCCATGTGGCTGCACCCACGGCGGTGAGCATGATCCATGCCGGGGTCTTGATGAAGCTTGGCGCTTACGGCATCCTGCGTCTGGGCATGACCCTCTGCCCCGAAGGTCTCCAGTACTGGGCGCAACTGATGTCGCTCCTGGCCACCGTCGGCATTGTTTACGGCGCTTTCGTCGGGCTCGCGCAAACGGATTTGAAGTACGTCATCGGCTATTCCAGTGTCTCCCACATGGGCATTGTCGGCCTGGGGCTTTCGACCATGACCGTCAACGGCATCAACGGGGCCGTCTTCCAGATGTTTGCCCACGGTGTAATGACGGCCCTTCTCTTTTCCGCGGTAGGCTACATCTATGACAGGACCCACACCAAGATGATTCCGGAACTGGGCGGCCTCTCCAAGACCATGCCCGTGGCGTCGGCCTTCTTTATTCTTGCCGCCTTTGCCGGGATCGGGGTTCCGTTCATGGCCAGTTTCTGGGCCGAGTTGCTGGTCTTCGTCTCGGCGGTGCAAACCTACCCGGTGCGGGGCATCCTGGCGGTCATGGGTCTGGTGGTGAGCGCTCTCTTCATGCTGCGGGTTGTGCAGAGGACCTTTTACGGCGAGAAGAATGAACGCTTTGAACACATCCCGGATGTCCCTCTGGCTTTGGCCACACCCAGAATCATTCTGGTAGGAGTCATCCTCTTCTTCGGGATGTTTCCCCGAGTCATGCTGGACGTGATCCAGAGCGCAGTGATCCCGTTTGTAGCCAGCCTTAGGGCTTGAGTCAGGAGATGAAGCGACGATGATGGAATGGGTTCTGTTCCTTCCTGAGCTCTTCTACACCTTGATGGCACTCGTTTTCTTCGGTGCCTCCCTCTCGCCCAGAGTCGAGCCGCGCCGGCTCCACGTCCTGGCCCTGACGCTGGCCGGGGTGGGCCTGCTGGTCACGGTGCTCTCTGCCCGTCAGGAGGGCATGCTCTTCTTCGAGGCTTATCGGGTGGACCTTTTCAGCCAGGTTTTCAAGGTTTTACTGGCGCTGGGAACCTTTTGGGTCATTTTTTCCTGCCGTGAACTGACCAGTATCGACGAACGGCAACATGCCGAGTTCTATTTCTTCCTGTCGGTCTCCACGCTGGCGATGATGATGCTGGTCAGTGCGGTGGAGCTTCTGACCATCTATGTCGCCATGGAGCTCTCTTCCTATTCCCTGTACCTCCTGGTGCCCATGCGTCGGCGGACGGACGAGTATGTGGAGACGGGCATCAAATATTTCATGATCGGCGTCACCGCTTCCGCCTTCATGATCTTTGGCATCAGTTTGCTCTTCGGGATGGTGAAGAGCACCTACGTGGTCGATGTGATCAGGGTTCTGCCAACCGTCATCACCCAGCCGGCCGCTCTCGTCGGATTGGTGCTGACGCTTGCGGGCTTCTTCTTCAAGCAGGCCTTGTTCCCTTTTCACATCTGGGCTCCGGATGTCTATCAGGGTGCGGCCAATCAGGTCACCACGTTCATCGGCACCGCCTCCAAGATGGCTGCCGCGGCCATGGTGATCCGGTTCGTGGGCTTTTCCGGCGGGGAAAGTGCCGTTCTCGTCAAGCTCCTGGTGGTCCTTTCCGTGCTTTCCATGACCTTCGGCAACCTGGTCGCCCTCATTCAGAAGGACCTCAAGCGGCTCCTGGCCTATTCCAGCATCGCCCATGCCGGGTACATGATGACCGGCATTTTGAGCATGACCCAGCGTGGTTTTGCCGGTGCCATCTACTATGCCATTGCATACCTGGTGATGACCTACGCCTGTTTCATGGTCATCATGAGACTCGCCGAGGACGGGCGGAATCTTCAAATCGAGGAACTGGCCGGTCTGCACAAGCGTTCTCCTCTGCTGGCCATGACCCTCATGCTGGGGCTCTTCGGCCTCGCCGGGATCCCGCCCACGGTGGGCTTCACGGGCAAGTTTCTGGTGTTCGCGGCAGCCCTGGAAAAGGGCTACCTGGCCCTGGTCATTATCGGTATGATCAACGCCACCATCTCCCTCTATTACTATTTGATGGTGATCAAAGCGGCCTACCTCCTGGAACCGGCCCATCCCTATCCACCTGTTGCGGTTGACTCCTGGACGCGTTCGCTCAGTATCATCCTGGTACTCGCCATGGTGTACCTCGGCGTTTTCCCCGATCAATTCGTGGCGTTAACCGAAGCGGCTGCAAGGAGTTTACCGTAGATCCTGCTCGGGATCCGTTGATCCCTTATGGAAGCGATTGCGAAAGAGGACATTATGGGATTGCTGAAAACCCTGCTTCGTGAATTGCCAAGGAACCCCTGGATTCCCATGGGAGAGAAGGTTCCCGAACCACCACCCGAGGCTCGGGCACCGGAACCTCTCCCCCAGAAGCTGCTGAGCTTTTGCGATGCGGCTTCAAAGAAGCCTTGTATTACCGTCTGCCAACCCAGGGGGGATTGCGAGTGCGATTGCCGCTCGGTCCGGGAGGCGCTGGTCGAGGGCATCGCCAGACTGCGACTTAACCTCGTGGTGGGGGACGCCAAAGCGGGCTGTCCCGGGAAATGTCAGGCGGGACCGTTCCTCGGGTTTCCCCAGAAGGGATTCTTCTACCTGGGGGTGCGAGCCCAGGATGTTCCCGATATTCTCTATGAAACGATCGTTCACGGCCGGATTCTGTTCGATTATCTCTCCGTCAATCCGGAACGGGCCTACCGGGAGGACATCTATTATGAAAAAGAGACCGGTTTTCTTGCCGCCATCGACAGCCAGGTCTGTATGGTCCAGGTCGCCAAGTCTTTTCTCGACTTCGAGAAAGGGCTCTCCTGCGGGAAATGCGTACCCTGCCGCATAGGCATGCAGCAGATGGAAGAGAGGATGGACAAGATTGTCGAAGGCGAAGGGACCCTGGAGGACCTTGAACACATTCGGGCCCTCTGCCATGCGATGATCAGCCTTCCCAACTGCGAGTTCGCCATGACCAGCTCCCGCCCGGTGCTCAGCGCCATCACCAGTTTTGAAGATGAATTCCTCGCCCACATTGAAGGGCACCAATGCCCGGCGGGGGTGTGCAAAGCACTTGTTGAATACCAACGCAAACAGGCCGTTCGAAAACGACACAAACGGTGACAAACGGGGAAGGGAAGATTCCGTATGGCAGACATTACGCTTAGGATCAACGGGCAGGAAGTGACCGTCGACAAGGGCGCGACCATTTTGGAAGCGGCCAGGCAGGCTGGGATCTACATTCCGACTCTGTGCTACCACCCCTGGTTGCCCCTGGAAGAGGCATGCCGCATCTGTGTGGTGGAAGAGATCCGCGGGGACTGGTCCTCGCTGGCGGCAGCCTGCGTGTATCCTGTGCGCAGCGGCATGGTGATCGAGACCGACTCTGCAAAAGTCATCGAAGCGCGCCGCATGATCATGGACCTGCTGCTCTCCGACCACCCCAACGATTGCATGACCTGCTACGCCACCGGCGATTGTGAACTCCAGGATCTGGCTCACCTCTATGGCGTCAAAGCCACGAAATACCAGGGCGAGCGACACAGATTCGAGGTCGATTCCGACCCCAACCCCGGCCTGCATATCGATATGAACAAGTGCATCCTCTGCCGGCGCTGCATCCGAGCCTGTCACGAGATCCAGGGGGCGGACATCTGGACCAAAGTGGGTCGCGGATTCGATCAGCGCATCTCCACCGCCTTCGGTCTGCCTTTGGTGGAGGCAGGCTGTGAGCTGTGTGGACATTGCGCGGATTATTGCCCCGTGGACGCCATCGGTTTTCGCGGCGGACGCGGTCAGGCCCGCTCATGGCAACTGACGAGAGGTTCCACCATCTGTCTGCAATGCCCTTCCGGCTGCAGGGCCGCCTACGATACCTTCGAGGAGAAGGTGGTAAGAGTGTTGGGGGACTTCCAGTCGCCGGCCAACCGGGGTGCGCTCTGCAAGCTGGGCCGCTTCAACTTCGATTTCATCAACTCCCCCGATCGACTCAAACAGGCCGCCGTTCGCAACGACCGGGGAGAATTGGAGCCATGTTCGGTGGATGCGGCTTTGAAAGCAGCTGCATCGGCCCTTGGAAAGTTCGGCAAAAAGGCCGGTGGAAACGCCGTGGCCGTGATTTGCGGCGGAATGCTGACCAACGAGGAGTACTACCTGGCCCAAAAGCTGGCACGAGGTGCCCTCTCGAGCAACCATATCGACAACCTTGGCGGCCCCTGGCAACAGGCGATTTACGAGGGACTTGGCGGCAGCCTGGGGTTTGGAGCCATGACCAACAGTCTGAGCGACATCGCCCAGGCCGGCGCCATCCTTGTCCTCGGCTCCAATACTCTCGAAAAACATGCCATCGCCGCCATTCGTGCCAGGAAGGCGGCTCGGGACGGCGCGCCGCTGATCGTTGCTCATTCCCGTCGCGTCCTCCTGAGCAAAACCGCCAACCTCTATCTGGCATTGAAGGACGGAGGAGAAAACGCGCTGCTCCTCGGCCTGATCAAAGTCATTCTGGACGAAGAGCTTCAGGACAAGGAATTCCTGCAGCAATACACGCAGGATCTTGCCAAACTCGAGCGCAGTCTCCAAAAGGTCAATATGGCCGATGTGGTGGAGCAGACCGGCCTTTCCGAAGAGGAGATCCGTTCGGCGGCGCGCCTCTATGCTTCCCGCCGCCCCGCCTGCCTGGTCTACGGCGTCGAGCCGGCCACTTCTCCGGCGACGGACGGCTTCTTCAAGCTGTGCGCGGCGCTTCAGATGCTTCTGGGCTCAGTCGGTGTCTTGGGAGGAGGCGTCAATGCCATGCCGGCAACGGGCAACGGGCAGGGAGCCGCTCTCTTTGGGGCCCTGCCCAAGTATCTTCCCGGTTTTCGTCCGGCCACCGCGGCAGCCTCGCGCAAGTTGGCCGCCAAGATCTGGGGAACGGATCTCCCGAAACAGGCGGGATTGAGCTGGCCCGATATCCTGGGTGCCATCGAAAAGGGTGAGATCAAGGGGCTTTACCTTCTGGGGCTAAATCCCTTCGAACTGGGTCTGAGCAAATTGAAGGTCGAAGGGCTTCTAGCCCGTCTCGATCTCCTGATCGTCCAGGATTCAACCAGGACCGCAGCCTGCGACTATGCGCATGTCGTGCTTCCCGCTGCAACCTTTGTGGAAAAGGCGGGAACGGCGGTTAACTGCGAACGACGGGTGCAGACACTGAGCAAGGTTCTGGCCGGGCCTGCGGGAGTTCTCTCCGATTTTGAACTGATCAACAGCCTGCTCGGCCATCTGAAGCCGGAACTCCAGGTCCAATCGACGGAAGCCGCTTTTGCCGAGGCCGCCCGGTTCATCAGCGACCTGAACGGTGTTTCCCCGGACCTGATCCCGGTCGACGGAGTGCAGTGGCCCGTGGATGCCGAGGGTGCAGGCACGGAACGGTTGCAGCTGCCGGAAAACGGCAAAATCAAATTCAAGTTTTACGCGGCCCGCCTTTAGCTGCGTTCAGTGCCTTGGGTCTTGAAGAGAAAGCATGGGGGAGGAAACCCTCCTTGCACCAGCCCACCCTGCCAGGGAAGGTCTCCCCCATGTCTGGTCGGAATCCATATTTGTTGAGGCTTCAATTCTTCCCTAGAGCAGTTCTTCTTGGTCAGCTTTGGATTCTTCCCGGTAGACGGCACTGCAGATGATCAGGTCATCGACCTTTTCGAAGTAAGCGATCTTGGGGGCCCACTTCTTGGTTGCCGGATTGTACCATCGATAACTCACCCAGCCACTGCCTTCGGTGTTGGCAGCTTCGACGATTTCTTCAATGAAGGGCTTGCCATCGGAATCCTTCAGGTGGATGAACTCCTCTCCTACGAACTTCTCGTTGACCCCGTGGGCAAGCATGGTTCCACCAGGGTTCAAGACATAGATGTACATTTCGTCTTGAACAAACATCCCAGCGGGGTCCGTAAAGGCGGCCAAAGCGATTCTTTTACCGGATGCCTTGTAAAAGGCGATGGCCTGCTCGACCCACTCTTTTGCCTCATTCTGTGATCTTGGACTCAACCGATCCTCCTTTCCCTCGCGCCCCGAGATTCCGGCCGCGACTTGATGTATTCACGGCACAATCGAGGACGCTTTCCCATAAGGTCTCCACAACGTCATGCCGGCACAAGCAGGAATGACGAAAAGGGGGCAGGAACCCAATTGCAGGACAGCCTCCTAGGCACCTTCTGCGCTCTCTCGAACGACCTCCCCATCCTTTTCCCCCTGGTGCGATGAAATCGGTACAATGGCGCTCACAGGGCAGATTTTTACGCATGCCTGGCAATCTTTGCAGGGGAGTTCTTCCTGATCAGCCTCGCACGCAAGTTCGATAGCATGTTGGAAGCCTTTCCTCGACAACTTCAATAACGGTTCAGGATTCCTCTGACCACACACGAACAGGCATTTCCGGCACAGGATGCAGCGAGCTGGCAGCAGATCAAAAGAGGGGTGTTTGATAACGGCAAGGTTCAGGCGCTCCAGTTGTTCGAATTTGGTGTCCTTGAGTCGAACTCCCAGCAGTTTAGCGATCTTCTGCAGTTCGCAACGCCTCTTGGACAGGCAGTTCTTGCAGTCCATGTGATGGGCCGCCATGAGCATCTGGAAGTCTATCCGCTGGAGCTGCCTGACCGTCGGCGTATCGGTTCTAACCACCATCCCCTCCCGGACTTTTACCCGGCAAGAGGTAATGGGTTTGGCGGCTCCCTCCATTTCAACCAGGCACAGTCGGCAAGATCCGGTTGGATTCTCCATTTCTTTGAGGTAGCAGAGGTTAGGGATGTAGATATCGTTTTCGAGGCAGACCTGAAGGAGGTTTCTTCCTTCCTCCGCCTGGAGTTGCTTTCCATCAACAACAAGTGAAACCATGAACAGCATCCTTTAATGTGATGATCCTTGCTCGGCTGAACGGCATAATCCCGCCCCAAGGCTTCTTCGGCGGGGATCAGGCAGATCAACAGGAGGAAGATTACAGATAGACTCTGCTAAGACGAATTCACCAGCCCCATCGAGGGCAATGATCCTCATCTCTCCAGCTCTTGATGAGACGAATCATAGTTTAACCGATCAGCCGCGTACACGGAAACCACGAAATGGGCTGAAATGGGAATACCGCAAAGCCGGGTCTCGAATCCGGTCCTGCCTTGGCTTCCGCCCGCTATTCCTCCCTGATCATATCGAAATCGTCAAGGTATTCGATAAAATCCTCGGAAAGGCGAAAACCCGCCATGAGCACTCCGCTTTCCGACTGATTGTGAAAGGTGAGGATCATGCGGCGAGCATCAGCCGGATCGTCTTCAACCCTGCCGATATCGGCGAGCCGCTTCTTCACATCCTCCGGCCGATACTTTTCCTTGATTTTCAGCCACATCTTTTTCATCGTTCCATCCTCTGGGTTTCCATCTCCATATCCGGCACTCCCATGAAGGCAATCACCGCGGGCATGATGTTATTCGAACGGCGTTACCCTTCAACCAGACAAAGTTAAGACTGATTTATCTTCTGCAACACTCCTTAACCTGTCATTCCCGCAATACTTTTGGACGGAAACCCAGCTTTTTGAAGGCCAAGACCTGGATTCCCCATAGAATCCTCCGGGAATGACGGTTGGTTATGCGAACCGCTGAAGATCGACGCCATCGGATGATGTTAAGGGGGCATTAAGAAATAACCTAGAGCAAATACCTCTCGTTTCCGCTCGTTCCCAAGCTCCAGCTTAGGAACGCAGTCATAGAAGCTCCAGCTTCTAGTGGCCACAAGTCATGCCAAGCTGGAGCTTGGCTGACCATGGTTCCCAAGCCGGAGCTTGGGAACCAGCGAGCTGGCGACGTGTGGGGAATGTTCACGCTGCACTATGTTCTTTCCTGACGAGTCCTAAGCCAGTTCAGAACTCATGGAACATGGCATCCTCCATCTATTTGCATTTGAACACAGACGGAAATCATGCCGGCATATCATTTCATCGGGAGGTTCAAGATGAAGGCAGTACCGCAACCGGGTTCGCTTTCACAGGCGATGGTCCCCCGATGGGCTTCGACGATAGTTTTGCAGATCGCAAGACCCAGGCCTGTGCCCTGCTTGCCCTTGGTGGTAAAGAACGGGTCGAAGATTCTATCTTTGACCTCAGGGTTCATCCCCGGCCCGCTGTCGGCGATGCGCACCTCGAGGTAGTCTCCGGCGACGCTTCCCGTGATGTCGAGTCGGCCCCCGCCGTCCATGGCCTCGATGGCGTTTTTCAGCAGATTGTTGAAGACCTGGTGGATGAGGCCCAGGTCAACTGGAACCGGCGGGAGATCGGCAGGCCAGTCCAGATGGAGCTCGATGCCTTTGCTCTCAGCGTGGGCCCGGGATACGTACAGGAGCTCCCGGAGCGTTCCTTCGAGAGATGCCCGCTGCAGGGTCAGTTCCGGCTTCTTGGCGAACTGGAGGAAGTTATGAATGAAGGTCCTGACCCGCACGGCATCTCTTTCCATGATCTCTACGGCTTTTCGGCTGCCGGCGCTGAGCGGATCGCTTTTCAGGATGAGAAGGGTCGCTCCCATATTGTTCAGTAGATTTCCCACCTCGTGGGTGACCTTGCTCGATGCCGCTCCCAAAGTGGCCAGGTTTCTTGCCTGCGCCAGCTCCCGCGCCGTTTCCAACTCGCGTGCGATGAACTGCTGCAGGGAATCGGCCATTTCATTAAAAGCCGTTCCCAGTTCTCCTATTTCATCCTCGGAGTCAACGTGAACCCTTTCATCGAGTTCCCCCCGGCCAAACCGTTGCACCTCCCGGTGCAGGGTTTGAACCGGCTGCAGAAAGCGGCGGACCCGAAACCAGGTCAATAGCCCGGTTATGAAGCAGATGAGCAAGGTGATCGCCAGGGCCAACCAGAAGTTTTCATAAAGATAGCCATAAATCTCGCGCTCCTTCTGGCTGAGGACGATGTACCAGTCTACCCCCGGAATGTTGTATCCCAGGCAGTACCAGCTGCCGTCCGGGCGCTTTTCCGACCACTCGACCGAAGTGTCCCTGGTATTCTCGAGTCGCTGCAAAATTTCAGGCGGTACTCCCGGGAGGGCCTTGATGACGCGATCGATTTCCCGATGCCCGACGAGCCTGCCGGTATCGTCGAGAAGGTAGACCATGCCCGTTTCGCCGATGTGAATCCCCTCCAGCACATCCCAGACGGCCTTGAGGTTCAGCTCCGCCACCAGCACCTGACTCACCCGGCCGAGGCGCATCACCGGGGCGGCCAGGTAAATGCAGGGGATATGCTCTTTGGTCACCATGACCCGGGAGGTGGCCAGCCGCCCGGCCACAGCTTCCCGGTAGACATCCAGTTCCTGGAACTCCGCATTGTGCAGCCGCTGGCCGACCGCAATGGATTCCTGTCCCTCGCGGGGAATGAGGGCAAGAGAGACGAACTGGGTGGCGATGTGATGGAAGGCCGTGAGCGCCATCTCCTGCTGCCAGGCGTCCACCTTGGTCGCCGCCAGCACCCAGGCCAGGCTTTCGATCCCCGTTTTGGCGCTGCCGAGAAAAGCCCTGATCTCCCCTGCCGAGCTCTTGATCATACTGGTGTAGTCTTGCCGGATGGTTTGTCTGAAGCTCAGGTAGCTGGTCCAGGAAAGGATGAAGCCGGTGATGGCCAGGGAGAACACCATAATGGGCAGGATGAAAAGGAGCGCTCTAAAGAGGAATCTTCTCTTGCGGAGGTCTGCGATCGTCTGGCCGAGCGTCTTGATTTGTTGCATCAAGCCTTTCCCCAAAGAGCTGACTGTGGGCGAGCGACCACTTACAGCTGTTTCAGCAGTTTGCTGTATTCAGCATGAGAACCGATCCAAAACCAGATCATCGTATCCTCCTGTTTGATACCCAAAGCACGCCACCCAATCCCGACCCGGACAGAAAAGATCGGACGCTTTTTGCTGACTGATTTGAAGTCGATGCTGGGATGGGTGGGATCTTGTTTCCAAAGCCGGTATGTCTTCTTTGCGAGGTTTTGGATGCGTTTCGGCAGGTTCCTGAAGCAACGGAGAAACTCGTCAGTGAGGTGGGAATTCACAGCTCATCAAAACCCTTGGCGTGAGTCTTGCCCGCTTCAAAATCCTCGACAGCCTTGCCGGCAAGCTTCAGCAGGACATCTTCGGACGAGGCAAGGGTTCTGTCCCATGCGATCTCCCCCTCGATCTCAAGCAGCAGCTCGCGGGCGATCTTGTCCTGAAGGGAAGGAGGCAATTGAGATGCTTTTTCAAAGGCCTGCTGCAACAGTGTCGTCATCTTTCACCTCGATGGACATGTGATGGATCGGAAAAAATCAAGCTCCACCGGTAAGTCATCCTCAACTTCGCGATTTCTTCTGCACCCGTATGAGTGCTCCTATGATGGGAAATGTTGAATTCATTTTACAGGCTCACGACGTCGCGGTCAACCCGTGCGATTCGTGGAGAGCTGCTGCCGTTCCTTTCCACCACCGCCGTGGTTTTCTTCATTGGTTGAAAGTATCATAGCAGAATTCCCGACTTTCGTCGCCCCCTTGTTGCTCTTCCGCTTTGTGTCACTCAACCCGGACCATGAATCAGCCTATCAACAAGGCCCCATAATGCCAGGTCGAGGATTTCTTCCCATGCCCTGTCAAAGTCCTCCCCCGATCAGGCGGCGTTGGGTTGAGGTTCCACCTCTTTTGAGGAAGTCAGGACCTGAGTGACCTTGCCTCTGATGTATGCTTCCAGGATCAGCTTGAGGCTGTCGTGCTGGCAGTTGGCGCCGTTGAAGCTTTCCCCATGGACCAGAGCCTGGAGGCGGCATCCGCCCAGGCAGAGCGGCAGGAGCTCGCAATCGTTGAGGCATTTTTCGGGAAGCCTTCGCTGCAGGATTTGGGCATGGGCGATGAAGTCGATACCCGTGAAGATACTCCCGTAAACTATCTCCCCGCTCTGAAGGACGGGACAGGGAATGAGCGATCCATCGGTGTCGAAGGTCATTCGAGAAAGAAAGTCGGCCGAGCAGCAATTCATGGGCGGCTCCTCCAGCTGCGGGTAGCCTCTTGCTTCCGCTTCCCGCATGAGGTAGAGGAGAATCTCTGGATCCCCGGTGCCGGTGCAATAATTGGTGCCGTTTCGCCTGGGGAGGATGGGCGTGAAACAGATGTTCTCGATGAGAATTCCGCGCTCTTTGAGGTCATCGAGCATTTCTGGAATCCTGCGATAGTCATCCGCTCCCGCATCGTACTGACATTCGATGGTGATCGGGGTGAGTCCCGAAACTTTCAGAAGGTTTTCGGCGATCCGCTTGTAGGTTTTGCCGCCGCCCTCCGACGGGCGCAACCGGTCGTGCACTTCGGCGGGGCCCGCCAGGCTGACCCGGATGCCGACCAACCCGATTTCTTTCATCCGAAGAATGAGTTCCTGATTCAGAAGCGTCCCATTGGTCATGATGGTGAAGCCGTAGTTGATCCCTTTGCCCAGGCAATAGTAGAACCGCCGCCCGGCGCTCTCCAGAATAACACCGGCGTTCAGCAGAGGCTCACCACCGCTGAACTCGTCTCGAACCTCTTGGGCACCGGCCTCAGCGATACACTTGAAGGTGTACCGATCCATGGCCCGGGCAGTCTCATGGGACATGTCCCTTGCTTCCGGGTCAACGATGCAGTAGCGGCAGCAATTGTTGCAGTAGCGGGTGACCACTACTTTGGACTGTATCGACGAGGAGTCGTGGATGTGTTGCTGTCTCCAGATTTCGAAGGTAGCGTTTTCATCTGTGGCGATGGGAACAACCAGACCATGCTCCCGAAGGAGTTCGATCAAAGCCGCATCACCTAGCTGCGGTGAGTTGTCGACGATACCCATCAGGTCTCGTTCTGCAACAACGATCAATCCTCTGCTCAGAGTATTATAGACAGCCGTAATCCCGGCCCCGGCGTCTGCCAGGGGGACTGATACGGTGAACTTCGATTGCTTTAACCCTTCCATGGCAACTTCTCCTGTGAGAGGCCCTAGGCCGGGCCATTGGACACAGCCTAGGGGTTACCTTGTTGGTCGGAGTTGCCTCAATGACATTTGCACCCTGATCTTTTAGGAATGGAAAGTCGGCCCACCCAAACAGCAAACCAAGTGCGTACCCCTTGCCTTGAAAGAACCTCCTTGCACCAAAATCATTTTCATGTCATTAGCCTCCATGGTGTAGTTCCTTGAAATGTTTCGCCTTTTCCAACCGATACTGCGCGCTGTGCCGTTACCCATGAGGCATAATCAAAGTGCGTGCCATCGCCCAGGAAACAATGATGATGAAGCTATCTAATTGTTATTAAAATTAAAATCTGGACAATGGACGCAGGCATGGAGAATGACGTGGGAGCAATGTTGATACACATGTTTTGGAAGTTTGAACTCGTCGCGGAGAAGTATGTACTTTGAGATTGAGGCAGAAATCATTAGAATTTCATTCTTGCTCTGTGCTGGGCTTGGAGAGATGATTATTGACGACAACCATCTTTGAACAAGGTCCTGGGCAGGTCTGGTCATTCCGGTGGAGGTTGGTGCAGAGGGAACACCCTTGATAACCAGTACCGTCTCAATGGCCGGGTACAGGGTAACGCAGCAAGAAGGTGTTTTCAGCGTTTTGCAGGACGTTAAGACAGCACTTCAATCTACTGCAAATCCGCAAAAGCAATAGCCAGCATACCAGACTCATTCGGGAAAATAGGTGATGGCAGGCGGATCTTCTTTGAGATAACATCAGTCGCAACATCATAGTAGAGGAGAGCGCCGGGCTGGAGATAGACAAGGCGAGATTCGAACCGGTTGAGCAAGGTTCTCTTTTTGACAGAGTCATCTTCTTTCACTGCTTCGTAAACCAGACTGTCAACTTCCGAATCCGCAAAACAACCGGCGAATGCTGTTTTCCCCGAGCCTGTGCACCACAATCCTTGGGCGGGTCGGAGGTCTTCGTGTACTCCCCTGAACTTCGTCAGTACTGCCTGGAACTCTTTATTGTACGCGTATTTTTGGATCAGTTGATCATGACGCACCGATTGAAGATGAGCCTTTAGCCCCAAATCGTTAAGGCAGAGCTGAATATATTCGCCGATTCTCCGATGTACTTCCAAGCCTTCAAAGAGAAAGATGGTAAACTCGAAGCATTTCCCGTCCTTGGCCACGCAGCCGTTTGGCTGAAGGTGCCAACCTTCCTCGCTCAATAGCTCAAGAGCATGCCCGGGGTCGTAAGGGACGGGGGTGATCTCAGGGTTGTGAAAGGGAGAATGCGACCAGACAGGGCCTGAAGCCACTTCGCCAAAGCCCTGGATGATACGTTCCACAATGTATGCCCTGTTTATGGCTTGAGTCATTGCCCATCTGACCTTGGGACTTTGAAACAAAAGGTCGGAGGTGTTGTAAAGCAGGATGACAAAGTAGGGAAGAGCTCTAGTCTTGAGGTGGAAGCGGTCTCGATATTGCTCCAATATCGCCCAGTCCTTCGGGGTAATTCCGAAGGCGATATGCGTTTCACCCTTCAGCAGCCTTGCCCATGAAACCTGGCTGTCGGCTACATAATGGAAAACTATCTTATCAATTGATGGCCGGCCGCGATAGTCACGCTCATTCGCCACCAAGCCAACCTCCTTGTCGTCAATCCGATAGCTGAAACGGAAGGGACCGGAGCCTACCGGCTGTTTCAGGTCGTCGGACTGGCCCTCTCGGGATGCAGGGACAATTGGGATCTGACGGATTTTCCTGAGAAACTCCCTGTCATCCACCCTAAGGGCAATGCTGAGGCAATGGTCTGAGATAATGGAGATCTCCTGGACTTCAGAATAGACAGCCGGATCTGCTCGTTCGAAAAAACGAAGAAGCGAGGACTTCACATCCGAAGCGATGACCCGGCTCCCACTATGAAAAAAGACATCACCTCGGATCGTCACCGTCCAGCTTTTGGATTCTTCAGCATAGTTCCAGGCGGTACTGAGAGCCGGCCCAATTCCTCCTTCATCGGTTAGAGTAAAAAGAGTGGAGAAGAGAAATGGATGAATGAAGCTGGACCCTGAGGTGGAGTCGTCCGAAAGATCAAACGTGTCAAAGGGAGCCGCCACATCAATATGCAAGATCTTCTCAGGTTCTTCCTTTTTCCATGTAACGTTCGGCTGTTCCGTACACGCGGTCATGCCGAGCACAATGAAGGCAAGCAACAACGGACGCATCAGGCTCCGGCAGTTCAGTGAGAAACTGATCGGAAAGCCTAAAGCGGACTTGGTTGGTCTTCTTACCATTGTGAACCAGGACCTTGTTCTCTACCAGCTTTTTCAAATAACGCCCGGCAGTGGCATACTTGTTTGCTGGGCCCTGCCCATGTTCCCTCAAGTAATCGGCGAACTGAGCTCGGGAGAATGCCTTTCTCCCTTTAGCCATCAAGAACTGATGGATGCGCTCTAGTGGAACCGATCTCATGGCACTATACCATGATTTGGGCACGCCCTGTTTCCAAAAGATTGTGATTGAATGGAGTGATTCCAGCAACCTGTCTTCTTCGAGACATCTTTCATGGTACGGCGATACGATTGCTCGGCTGTTCAGTAGCTTACTGGGAAGATGTTCAATGTCAAGAAAACCAGGCTCCGCCATGGTGCACGCATACCCAATGATATTCCGCAGTTCGCGCACATTCCCAGGGAAGCTATATCGCATAAGGACATCAAGAGCTTGGCTTGAGATCCTCCGGCGAATGCGTGAGCCTGATTCTGAAAAATGGGCGAGGAAAAGATCAACCAGGTACGGCACATCCTCCATGCGCTCCCTCAGAGAGGGTGTGGCCAAATTGATCACATTCAGCCTATAAAGCAGGTCCTCCCGAAAGGAGCCTTCTCGAACCGCTCTGTCGAGATCCTTGTTGGTGGCGGCGATTACGCGCACATCCAGTTTGATGATTCGTGTTCCCCCTACTCGCTTCAGTTCCCTTTCCTCCAGGACTCTCAGCATCTTTGCCTGGGCAGGCAGGGGCATATCGCCGATTTCATCGAGGAATATGGTGCTATTATGAGCCAGTTCAAATGCTCCGATCTTTATGTCCCCGGCTCCCGTGAACGCGCCTTTTTCATGTCCGAACAGCTCGCTCTCAACCAGGTTTTCGGGTAGCGCGGCACAGTTGACCGCAATAAGTGGACCTCGATTGCGCGGGCTCAAATCGTGGATGGCTCTGGCTACGAGTTCCTTTCCGGTTCCAGTCTCGCCGGTGATCAGCACGTTGATATCAGAAGGGGCAATCTTCTCGATCAAGGCGCACAGCTCCCGCATTGCCCGGCTATTGCCCATCATCAAAGGTCGCCGAACCGTCTCTTCTCTGAAACCAGCCATTGTGCTTCCTCCCTTCGTCAAATCTGCATCGACTCTGCGTTCTCAACTCTGTTTGAAGCATGCGGCAACAATACCGATGTCGGTCACACCCATCGGATCCAAAGACTGCACAGGCTCTTCAACGACAAAAACGTGCTCGAAAAGTTCGCCGGAAACAATGGGAGTGGGCACTCAGCAGCATGAAATTTCCAGATCACGCAAGAAGATGACCCTGTTTCCTTTCGGCCTTTTCGATCGGTCCATGTTTCGCAGCCAGAAAAGCGGCTTGCAGAGGGCGGCCACCCTGAATTTGCCTCCACGACCTCCTTTATTGTTTGACACACTGGCCACGTCAATATTATGAGAAAGGCTGAATTGTGCACAGAGTAGTGCAAACAAGTCGCTATTTCAAGCACAATGTATGACTATAACATACCGATGTTGCATTATATTAACACAGATACTGATAGTAATTAATAACTGTGACATTTATTGTCACGACCCTGCAAACTCGCTTTCCCTCTGGTCTCAGCGAGTGCTGCGGTTTCCGAGGTATTGGCCCGATTAAGGAGGTGACAACATGGAGAGGTCGAAGCAGGAAATCAACAAGGACCTCATGCTCGATGTGTGTTCGCTTTATTTTGACAAACACTGGGGAGCGGAGAAGATCTCTGCCGAGATGAAGAAGCGAGGGCTTTCCATAAACCGCGAGAGTGTCTACAGGTATCTCCGGAAAGCGAGGGAAAGAGGGTACATCAAGTTCCTGCCCCCCCGAGACCGGGAATTGTCTGCCAGGCTGAAGGAGAGATTCGGCGGCTCGATCCACGTAATCAATACGGGTCAATTCACGGTGAATTCCATTCTGGCAGATGCTGCCGCCGCGCTGGTGGCTGAAAAGATTAGAGACCGAGGCAAGTTCAAAGGAGACATTCCCGTCCATTTAGGGTTTACCGGCGGAGTGACATGCCGCAACGTCGCCTATGTTTTGTCCCAGCAGTACAAGAATGACCTGAAATTGCCCAATCTGGCAATTCATGCCATCACTGGAGGGTTTGGCGCCAGAGAAGCCCAACTGGCCCCGGACACCTGGTTTGCCTGGTTTTTACAACACAAGAACGATGACCCTGCCCGCGAAGTGAGCTTCGTTGGCTTGTTTGCGCCCCCGATGGTGGCAACCCCCTCGATGTACGAGGCCATCAAGAACCTGCCAGGTGTATTGGAGGCATTCCAGGATAGAAGCCAGATCGAAATTCTGGTGACGAGTCTTGGCATTGCCGACGACCCATGGCTCCCCTTTGTTGAAGAGACGAGAAAATCGTTACTCAGGGAGCAAACCGGTTGGGTGGGAGATGTGCTGTATTGCCCTTACAGTAAAGCGGGGCCAATCGATGAAGCCGATCTTGAATGGCACCCTTTCACCCTCTTTCGCATTCCAGAGCTGGTTGAAATGGCGGCAGGCGGAAAAACCGTTATTCTTGTCTGTGGGCCAAGCCATAGAAATAACCGGAGAAAGACAGCCGCTCTCTTGCCACTCCTCGAAAACCCCAAGCTCCG
The DNA here is from genome assembly GCA_963783775.1 of uncultured delta proteobacterium. GTDB lineage: Bacteria > Desulfobacterota > Syntrophobacteria > Syntrophobacterales > Syntrophobacteraceae > JADGQM01. The sequence continues at coordinate 509,905 of CAWAOR010000008.1, forward strand.
GGTCTTCACCGATCTGGTCATCGACGTGGGTACCGCACAGGAGGTAATCATGCAAACGTAGGCTCTCTGGGCGCTTGTCTGAGAATTCACCCAAGAGCTGGTTAGAGCTGGTTCCCAAGCTCCAGCTAGGGAACCCATCTGCGTGGAAGCTCGAGCTTCGTGGGACGGGTGGATGCCGCCTGATCCTTAAGGAGAGCACGAAGTTGGAGCTGTGGAGCATACGTTCCCAAGCTGGAGCTTGGGAGCGAGCGAAAAAGGGGGGCAGGAAGCCCCCCTTTGAGAAAGGGGGATTTAGGGGGATTCTCGGACAACCTCCTAGCAGATCAAGGCGAAAGCTCGCCGTCTTGCCATATGTTGCGTTTCGCTCCACTCAACACAACCTACCATCGTCGTCTTCGGGCAGGCGCTCGTTGTACCTGTAGGTTGCGTTGAATGAACATGAAACGCAACAACAAGAGGAACAGCAATGAATCTGCCCCAAGGGGGTCGGGACTTATGCCTCGATGTACTAGAATTGATAGCTCACTCCGCCTTCCACCCAGCGCCCGGGCTGCGGGTAGACGTTGCGCAGGAGGTAGTTGGTGTTGAAAAGGTTGTGGACGGTGAAAAAGATGCCGGGCTTTCCCGCGCATTCGGGGATAAAGGGCAGTTTCGCCTTCAGCATATAATCAAAGACAAAGACCTGGTCCTTGGTCTCGGGAAAGCTCGAGTTGTTGTAGACATAGCGGCCGATGAGGGAGTGGCTCATCCATTTGTAGGTATAGGAGGCCGACGCATCGTAGAGAATCCTGGGGATGTCCGGGATGATCTCATCGGTTTGGCCGTCCCTCACATCGACGAAGCTGCCGCCAAAGGAGAGCCCCAGTCCCCAGTCGAAGGCCGTCCCGATGCGCCCCTCAATGCCCCGGCGGACGGCCTGGGCGATGTTTTCAAACTGGCCGTACTCCCCGAGATTGGGGTTGAAGCGCAGCAGATTGTCCACATCGGCGCGGAAGAGGTTGAGGTTCAGTTTGAGTACTTTGAAGAACTTGACTTCGCTTCCCAGTTGGTAATTGATGGCGGTTTCGGCCTGGAGGTTCTTGTTGCCGTAGATCGGGTCATTGACCCACGAGCCCGGAGGCGCCGAAAAGCCGTGGGCGATCTGCCCCCGCAGCAGGGCGACTTGGTCCACCAGGTGGTAGACCACGCCACCCGACGGGCTGAGCTGAGACCCGAAATCGAGGTTGTTGTCGTAGCGCAAGCCGGCATTCAGAGCGAACTTGCCCAACTCAAAGGTGTCGTTGGCATAAAGAGCCCAGTTCCCCGAGTCGAACCGTTGGGTATAAGAACTGAAATCGTAGGCTCCCCAGTCGCCGTCAAAGCCGACCAGGAAGCGGTTGGCTTCCCGGTCGTAGCTCGCTCGGGTCGAAGCTCCGAAGGATTTCTGATAGTAGTCGAAAAACCTTTCCCTCCGCTTCGGGTAAACATCGTCGATAGAAGTCGTAATATTCCTGATGCCGACCTTCGACGGTCAGGTTGAGGTTGTCCATGAGTAGAGTTTCAAATAGAAGCCGCTCGTAGCTGCGCCGCTGGAAGCTGTCATCCCAGAAGCCCTGTCGCGGCCAGACCGGGATCGGTACTTGCGTGCGCCCCTCATCAAAGCTGTAAGTGAAGCCGATGCGGCTCGATGTTCCCGTGTAGTAATTGACCTTGGCATAGGCGGCGTTCTGGAGATAATCGTTATGCTTCATGATGCCGTCACTCTGCTCGTGGGTCATGGCAACCAGGTAGCCGACTTTATCCACCAGGCCGCTCACCGTGGCCCGTCCCCGGGCGGTGTTCATGTCCCCGTATGACCCGGAAATCTCCCCGGAGAAGGGTTTCGTCAGATCCGGCTCCCGGGTGATGATGTTGATCACTCCGCCCAGACCCGAGCCCCACGCCGAGGATGCCGCTCCCTGGTAGACTTCGATCCGCTCGATGTTGGCGACTGGCAGAAAGCTCAAGTCGGTGACTGGGTTGGCCAGGAGATTGAGGGGCACGCCATCCTGGAATACGGCCACATGCCGCGGGTCCGAACCCTGGATCGAGGCCGCCGAAAAGCTGCCGGGACTGCCTCCATTGAATTCGACATAGACTCCAGGCACGTACTGGAGCACTTCGCCGGCATTGTTTACCGGATATTTTTCGATTTCTTCCCGGGTGATGACCGAGATGTTGGCGGCCACATCGGATTTGGGGGTGGCCTGGCGGGTGTAGGTGAAGACCAGATCCTCTCTCACCAAAGAACCGGCTTCAGAGGTTGGGGGCGGTTCTTCCGCTCGAAGGGGCGCACTCAGCAGCAAAAGCAGCAGGATGCCGGCAACAGCTTCACGTATCGGGCGCTTCTTCAAATCGATAGGTCCTCATCTTCTCGAGCAGGGTCTTGCGGTTCATGCCGAGCAACTCTGCTGCCCTGGTCTTGTTATTCTGTGTTCGTTTCAGCGCCAGCGCGATAAAACAGCGCTCGGCATCCTTCAGGTTCAAGTCCGGAATCTCGGAAAAACCGTTTTGATCCAGGGTAAAGGGCAGATGACCGGTGGTGATGACCTCACCCCGGCAGGTGATGACCGCCCGTTCGATGACATTCACCAGTTCCCGCACGTTTCCGGGCCAGTCGTAATTCATGAGGGCCAGCATGGCGCCGCCGGAAATCTCGGTAATCGGGCGCCGATAGGTCTGGCTTAGTTTCTTGAGATAAAAGTCGGCGATGAGGCGAATGTCTTCCTTTCTGCTGCGTAGCGGCGGTATGTCGATGGTGTAGAGATTCAGACGGTAGAGGAGGTCTTTACGGAAGCGTCCGGCTGCTGCTCTTTCTTCGAGGCTCCGGTTGGTGGCCGCGATGATGCGAAAATCCGAGGTGATTTTTGCCGTTCCGCCGACGCGCATGAAGGATTTGGTTTCGAGCACCCGCAGGAGTTTGGCCTGGAACGGGAAGGAGGCCTCGCCGACCTCGTCCAGCAAAATCGTGCCCTGGTCGGCCAGTTCCAGATAGCCCTTGCGGCGGGCGACGGCCCCGGTGAAGGCCCCCTTTTCATGGCCGAAGAGCTCGCTTTCGAGCACTCCCGGGGCAAACCTGGCGCAGTTGATCTCAAAGTAGGGCTTGTCCCGTCGTTCGCTCAGTTCGTGAATGGCCTGGGCCACCAGCTCCTTGCCCGTCCCGGTCTCGCCGCTGACGAGCACCGTCACGGGCAGTTCCGCCACCTCGGCGATCTGGTCCCGGATCTTTTGGATGGCGGCGGAGTCCCCGATGATGGAGATCGGCCCTCTGGGCTGAAGTGCGCGTTCCCGGTTGAGTTGGTCGAGTTCCTTGAGCATTCTCCGCTTGGCCAGGGCTTCGCGAAGGGTGGTCCAGAAGAGGTCCAGCTTATCGAAGAGCGGTTTTTCAAAGTAGTGAAAGGCTCCCTGCTTGACGGCCTGGATCGCGGCTTCCGTGGATCCGAAGGCAGTGACCATGATCACGGGAATGTCGGGATGCCGGTCTTGAACGCGGAAAAAGAGTTCGTTGCCCGTCATCTCCGGCATCTGCACATCCGAGACGATCAGGTCGAAGGGTTCCTGCTCCAGCAGCTCGAGGGCGCGTCCGGGCGATGAGACCGGCACAACTGCCAGTTCGTGCGCCGCGAACTGGGGCGCAAACAATTCGAGAAAGGCCTCATCGTCATCAACCAACAGCACCCTGGGTTTGATCGCCATGCCTGGGCTCTCCTCTCTGCACCATCACCCGCCCCAGCCGCACCGAGGCTCGCCGCGGGCAGCCCACCTCGCCGCAACCGCGCGTACGGCAGGGATAACCAAATGATCGTGCGCGGCACTCAAATGCTTTCTCATGAGGGTATGTTCGGATTGTCGTTTCTCCTAGCAAGAAAGATCGAGGCTGTAAAGCTGAACTCCTGACTTCCCGCAATGTTTTTCTGAGCGAGCAACAAAGTAACAGTAGCCGGCCCATTTTCTTGCCATGCCGGGTGGAATTGTAGCAGCTTGCGGCCTGACTTCGGCTCCTCCCCGTTCCCACCGTTGGCGGTGAAGAAGGCCGGGAGCGGAGCAAGCAAGGATAACGCCATGCTGGCATGATTCTTGGGTACAGGAGCCCGCCAGTGAATGTCCTCCGGATTGGAGGTCTCCCTCCCACAGCTTCTGATGCGTTACTGAAGGCGCATCAGACGGAGCCCGGCTTTCAGCCGGAGCCGGGCTCCGCTACCTCACCCACAGGGGAAGGGCTGGGGAACGATTCACCGGCACGGAGGCTGTGAACAAGCTCCAGGGCTTTGGCAGAGTCGTGGGATCTTTGGGAAATCGCGGGAGGAAAGCGTGAATAAGCGCGAGGAGCAGGGCCACCCCTTGAGTCGCCTGTTTGAGTGGATGAATTTTCGCGGCCATCTTGATTTCACGCCCATCTCTCTCAAGGGAGCGGTGGAAGCCATCACCGGATATACCGAGGGTGATTTTTTAGCGGGAACGCCCAGATGGGAGGAGATCATCCACCCCGATGATTGTTCCGCGCTTGAGGCATGCATCGCGACCCTTCGTTCCTCCGCCAACCATTCAACCCAGCACCACTGGCGGGTCATCAACCGCGACGGGCAGGTACGGTGGGTTAACGGGTTCCTTCAGAATGTCTCCGACCCCGACGGGAAGCCCGCTTTCATCGAAGGCGTCATCATCGACATCACTCCGCACAGGCAGGCTGAAGAAGCTTTACGGGAATCGCTACAAACCCTGCAGTCAGTCCTGGATGCACTTCCCATGGGGGTTTTCTGGAAAGATTCGGGCTCCGTCTATCGAGGCTGCAACCTGGCTTATGCCCTCGCCGCCGGTTTGCGATCCCCCGTGGGAATTATCGGCAAAAAGGCTGATGATCTGGTTTGGGCCGGTGAAGAAGAACGCCGTGGCGCCGAGGACCGTGAGGTGATCGAGGACGGCTGTCGAAAAATCGGCTTCGAAGGACTTCAGGCCGCTTCTGATGAGCGCCCGATCTGGGTGCGCAGAAGCAAGGTGCCGCTTCTCGACGCTCAGGGTCGAGTCAACGGCCTGGTGGGTACCCACGAGGACATCACCGAACATAAAGAGGCCCAGGAGGAAATCTACCGGACTGATAAAATGCAGGCCCTGCGAATTTTGGCCGGGGGCATGGCCCACGATTTCAACAATCTCCTGACCGTGATGTTGGGTGGTCTTTCCCTCGCCCTAAATGACCCGAAACTGCCTGAGAAGACCTCAAAGATCCTGAAGGAAGCGGAGAAGGCCTGCCAGTGTGCCATGCGCCTGACCCATCAGTTGATCAAGACCTCCAGCGGCGAAAATCCTGTCGGCAAGACCGAATCCATCCGAGAAATCCTGGATGCCGCCGTGCAATGGGGGCTCACCGGATCCGATGTGCCGTGCCACGTGGTTGTCGATGAAGATCTCTGGCCCGTCAACTGCGATGCGAAACAGGTGCAACGCGCCCTGGCGAACGTGATCCTCAATGCCAAGGAAGCCATCCATAACGGGGGTTTCATCGAGATCACAGCCAACAACGTGTACCTGGAAGAAGGACAGATGCCGCTTTTGGTAGGAGGCAACTACGTTCGCATCTCGGTCACGGATACCGGCATCGGCATCCCCGCGAATCACTTCCCCCGCTTGTTCGACCCCTATTTCAGCACTAAGAGGAGAGGATCGGATAAAGGCATGGGACTGGGGCTCAGCACTACCTATTCCATCTTGAAAAGGCACGGGGGCCACATCCTGATGGAATCCAAGGTAAGTGTCGGCACTACCGTCCACATGTACTTCCCGGCTTCTTGACCAATCCTGTAAAGAGGTGGCGCAAGAGACTTTTTTTGCTGTACTAACCGATAGTTGCACAAATCCCGCAGGGATATAAGGAACCAGGTGACGAAAGAAGAAGACGGTCCGGATCAATCCGTCGAGCTGCGCAAGCGAGCGGAAGAGTCACTTCTTCAGAGTGAAGAACGGCTGAAAATGGCCCTCTTTGCAGCCGGCATGGATGCCTTCCAATTCTGCCCCGCAACCGATGAGGTTCACCGCGTAGGTACCGTGACCCGAGATTGGCAGTTGCCTCTCCATGGCAGGGGGAGTGATTACCTCGCTCTGGTTCATCCGGACGACTTGGAGCGCCTTTCCGTCAAGCTGAAGGAGCTGACTCCGGCCCAACCCTCATACACTCAGGAATATCGCCTTCGCAAACCGGACCGTTCTTATCACTGGATTGTTGATTCGGCGGAAGCGCATTTTGACGCCTTGGGCAGACTGCAGCTTATTTCCGGCGTCAGCGCAGACATCACGGACCGGAAGCTGGCGGAGGAGAAGCTTAGAAAAAGCGAGGAGAGATACCGAGTCTTGGCTGAGCAGTCCTTGCAGGCATTAGCAGTGCTTAGAGGCGGGCGTCCAGTCTTTGTCTATGTCAATCCCAAATGGACCGAGATATTTGGCTACACTGCAGAGGAGGCGCTTTCCCTTGATCCGGAGCAAATCTGGAACCTGGTAAACCCTGATGACCGTGCCATGGTTAGACAGCGCCATCATGATCGGGTGACGGGGAAATCAGTCGTTCCCATCTATGAATTCCGCATCGTCCGAAAGGACGACTCCACACGCTGGGTGCAGGTTTTTGCCAATAGGATCGACTCCGGTGACGAGCCTTCGATCCAGGCCGTCTATGTAGACATCACCGATCGCAAGCAGGCGGAAGCGGAGAAGGAAAGACTGGAAGCTCAAAACCGACAACTCCAGAAAGCTGAAAGTCTCGGCCGTATGGCCGGGGCCATCGCCCATCACTTCAACAACAAGCTCGGAGTGGTCATTGGGAACCTGGAAATGGCCATGATCGATCTGTCCATGGGAGAGATCCCCGTCAAGCGCTTGAAAGCAGCCATGACGGCGGCCAACAGGGCGGCGGAGGTGAGCGGTCAGATGCTGACCTACCTTGGTCACTCCTTCGATAAACGGGAACTGTTGGATCTCTCCAATGCATGCCGTTTTAGCCTGCCCATGCTCCGGGCCGCTATTCCGGAAAATGTGGTCTTGGATCACAATTTGCCATCCCTTGGGCCCGCCGTCCGCGCGAACCTGAACCAGATCCAACAAGTCCTCACCAGCCTGATCAGCAATGCCTGGGAGGCCATCGGTAAGGGTCGAGGCTCCATTCACCTGAGAGTTAGGACAGTTTCCCCGGCGGATATCCCCGCAATGAACCGCCACCCCGTCGACTGGCAGCCTGATAACAATCCCTATGCCTGCCTGGAACTTGCAGACACCGGCTCAGGGATTCCGGACGAGGATCTCGAGAAACTTTTCGACCCGTTCTTCTCCACCAAGTTCACCGGCCGGGGTTTGGGTCTGTCCGTTGTCCTGGGGATTGTGAGGGCGCACGCCGGTGCCGTCACGGTGGAGAGCGAACCGGGCCGAGGAAGTGTCTTCCGGGTCTTCTTTCCGGTCTCGGTTCAAAAAGTCGCCTGCCGACCGGACAAAGCCGCCCAAGTCCCGGAAATTGAAAAAGGCGGCACGGTGCTGCTGGTTGAAGCCGAGGTGACGCTGCGCAACATGGCGACGATGATGATCACGCGCCTGGGGTTTAGGGTGCTTGTGGCAAAGGACGGCGTCGAGGCTCTGGAGGTGTTCCGGCAGCACCAGGATGAAATTCGTTGCGTGCTTTGCGACCTGACCATGCCCGGCATGGATGGTTGGGAAACACTGGCTGCATTAAGAGCGCTTCGGCCCGACCTGCCAGTGATCCTGGCCAGCGGCCACGATGAGGCACAAGTGATGCAGGGCGACCACCCGGAGCTCCCCCAGGCCTTTTTGCATAAGCCGTACCGGATGGCGGATGTGCAGGCAGCCCTTGGTGCTGCGGTGAAAAGGAGTCGTCTTTCGAAATAATGAAAGGCGAATAGTGTCTTGGTAATTTTTCTAAGCCCTGAACCCTGAGCGAGCCTCGTTCACTCCCGCCCCGCCAGTTTCAAGTATCAAACCCCAACGCCTCGGCCACCAGCTTGAAGGTGATGCGACCCTGGTGGAGGTTAAGACCCCGGGCGAGGGCCGGGTTCTCCCGGCAGGCCTTTTCCAGCCCTTTGTTGGCGAGTTGGAGTCCGAATTTGACCGTGCAGTTATTCAGGGCAAAGGTCGAGGTCCGGGCGTAGGCTCCCGGCATATTGGCGACGCAATAGTGGATGACATCCTCGACCACATAAACGGGATCAGCGTGGGTGGTCGGGTGCGAGGTTTCGGTGCAGCCGCCCTGGTCGATGGCCACATCCACAATGACCGAACCGGGTTTCATGAGCTTGAGGTGTTCGCGGGTGATGAGCCTGGGTGCCCGGGCGCCGGGAATCAGCACCGCCCCCACCACCAGGTGGGCCTCGCGCAGCCCTTTCTCGAGGGAATGGCTGTCGTTGTATAAAGTCACCACATTGGGCGGCAGGATATTGCCCAGGTGTTCGAGGGTGTTCAAATTGATATCCATGATCGTAACCACCGCGCCGAGCCCGGCCGCCACCCGGGCGGCGTTGCTTCCCACCGTGCCGCCGCCGAGGATGAGCACATTGCCGGGAGCGACTCCGGGAACACCGGGCAAGAGGTTGCCACGCCCGCCCCGGACACGATCCAGATAATAAGCTCCCACGATGGGCGCCATGCGGCCGGCCACTTCGCTCATGGGTTTGAGCAGCGGCAGGCTGCCGTCAGCTTCCTGCACGGTTTCATAGGCCAGAGCACTGATGCCCCGTTCGAGGCAGGCACGCGTGAGCCCTTCATCGGCGGCAAAGTGGAAATAGGTGAAAAGCAACTGCCCGGCTCTCATGAGAGAGTACTCTTCCGGGAGCGGCTCCTTGACCTTGATGATCATCTCAGCCCTCTGCCAGACTTCGCCGGCCTCATCCAAGATGACCGCGCCGGCAGCCGCGTATTCCTCGTCATGGATGCCGGAGCCGACCCCGGCGCCCTGCTGAATGCACACTTCATGGCCCATGTCGACGTAGGCCTTAACCGTTGCCGGAATCAGGCCTACACGATATTCATGGTTCTTGATTTCCTTTGGGCATCCTATCCTCATGGAGTGATCCCCTCCTCTTCACAAGAATGTTGTCGGCACAAAGTAATCGGAATTGACAGGCATAAATTTTTGTGTTGTATGAGCATCTTATCCCACATTCTATCAAGTTTCAGTACTTTTTGCAGCAGGCAGGCTTGGTCCGAACAAAGGAGGAGACTTATGCGGGGGAGTTTCAAGGTGTTTTTGGGGGTTTTCTTGGCGGTGCTGCTCACGGCATCCTTTTCCCTGAGCCATGCTCAGACCATCAAGGTAGGCTTTGATATCGAGCTTACCGGGGACATCCCGAAGGTTGGTGAAAGTTCCAAATTCGCTGCCGAGATGTTGAAGGAAAAGGTCAATGGTGCCGGTGGCATCAAGGTTGGAGACAAAACCTACAAGCTTGATTTCGTTTATGAAGACAATGAAGCCAAAGCCGAATCGGCCACCTCGGCGGCTTTGAAGCTAATCACCCAGGATCAGGTGGTCGCCGTTATCGGGCCCAATGCGAGCAAGCAGGCCATTCCCGCGGGCGAGGTCTGCAACGCCAACAAAACGCCGATGGTCTCCCCCTGGTCGACCAACCCGAAGACCACCGAAGGCCGTCCTTATGTGTTTCGGGCATGCTTCCTGGATCCCTTCCAGGGACCGGTGGCCGCCAAATTCGTGACCGAGGAGTTCGGAGCCAAGAAGGCCGCCGTACTGTATGACATTGCCAGCGACTATCCCAAGGGCCTCGCCGAATACTTCAAAGAGGCTTTCGAGAAGATCCATGGCGCCGGGTCGGTGGTAGCCTTCGAAACCTTTACCACCAAGGATAAGGACTTCAGCGCTCAGCTCACCAAGATTGTCCGTTCCGGAGCCGATGTGCTGTTCACACCTCAATATTATGATGAAGTTCCCCTGATCGTAAAACAGGCCCAGGAATTGGGCTGGAAGAAGCCGATCATGGGCAGCGACAGCTGGGGTTCGGCGGAACTCATGAACCTTTGCGGCGATGCCTGCAAGGGCTATTTTTTCAGCACCCATTATGCCGCAGCCGGCGCCAAGGGTGCCACCAAGGAGTTCATCGACCAATACAAAGCCAAATATGGCTATGTTCCGGACGATGTTGCGGCCCTCACCTGGGATGCTACCGGGCTGCTGCTCCAGGCCATTCAGAATACCGGCGGTCTGAGTGGGAATCTTGAGAAAGACCGGGATGCTATCAAGGCTCAACTGGCGAAGATCACCGACTTTGACGGGATCACCGGCAAGATGACCTTCAAGGCTCAAGGCGACCCCATAAAATGCGCTGTCGTGGTTAAGATCAGCCAGAATGGCGAATTCGAGTTCTTCAAGTCGGCCTGTCCGTGACGTGGCTCATGGCTGATGGCTGATGGTTCATGGCTGATGGTTTTGCGTTTTGGTTACTTGAGGTGATAGTCCTCAGGAAAGGCGGGAAGCAATTCCCGCCTTTGTATCTGACACCGTGGTCGAAGAGGAGCGAGAAGTCTTGTTTTTCGAGAGCCTTTTCCAGAATCTCTTGAATGCCCTCCAATGGGGAAGTTTTTACGCCCTCATTGCCCTGGGCTATTCCCTGGTTTACGGGGTGCTCCTTCTGATCAACTTTGCCCATGGTGACATCTTTATGGTGGGGGCCTACATCGGGTTTTTTCTGGCAACGCTTCTCCTGGGCCAATACATGGCTATCTTCCCCTTCCACCTGAATCCGATCGTGGTCTTCATGATCACCTTGGTGCTGACCATGATTCTGACTGCCGGCGTGGGGGTCACCATCGAACGGGTAGCCTACCGGCCCTTGCGGCGCAAGGGAGCCTCCCGCCTCTATGTGGTGATCACGGCCCTCATGTGCGGCCTCATCCTCGAAAACGGCAACCTGGCGCTTTTCGGAGCCAACCGCCGCATGTTTCCCGAGCTCATTCCCAATACCGTTTACACCGTTGCCGGGGTGACCTTCAGCAACGTCAAGATCCTGGTGATCATTACGACCATCCTGGTCTTCCTGCTGCTCGAAGCCATTGTCCGCAAGACCAGGATCGGGATGGCCATGCGCGCCATTTCCTATGATCGGATGGCGGTCCCGCTCATGGGTATCCCGCTGGATACGGTGATTGTCTTCACTTTTATCCTTGGTTCGTCCATGGCGGCCCTGGCGGGGATTCTGTTCGCCACGGCCTACCCGGTGTTGGAACCCTACATGGGCGCTCTCGTCGGGTGGAAGGCCTTCATTGCGGCGGTGATCGGAGGTATCGGGGAAATCCGGGGGGCCTTTGCGGGCGGCTTTCTACTTGGTTTCGTCGAGATTTTTGTGGCGGCCTTCTTCCCGTCCACCTTGCGGGATCTCATCGCCTTCAGCATTCTTTTGATTTTCCTGAGCTTCAAACCCACCGGCATGTTCGGGGTGGCCCGAGCGGACAAGATCTGAGAGCCTGGACGAGATTATGCGCCGTTATACTTCAGCCATCCTTTACCTTCTTTTCTGCCTGCTCGTCATAGCCGCCACCAAAGGCAACTGGATCAATGCCTACCTCCAGCTGGTGCTCATGTTCATCGGCGTGAATATTATCCTCTCCGCCTCACTCAATCTCATCAACGGCTACATGGGTGAATTTTCGGTCGGCCATGCCGGATTTATGGCGGTGGGGGCATACATTACCTCGGTGCTCAATGTGTGGTTCTTCACCTCGAATTCCATCTTTGGTCCGGCCCTGATGGAACCTTCGAGTGCACTCTATCTGTTTCCCCTGACCCTCTTTATAGGAGGGCTCGGCGCCGCCCTGGTGGGACTGCTGGTGGCCGTGCCTTCTTTCCGAACGCGGGGCGATTACCTGGCCATCATTACCCTGGCGGTAAACTACATTGTCAAGAGCTCCATCGAAAACCTGCAGGTGATTGGCGGAGCCCGCGGCTTCATGGGCATGTCCGGGGTGGTCAACGGCATGAAGGAAACGATGAATCTCCCGTGGGTCATGATCTGGGTGTTGGTTTCCGTGGGCGCGACGGTTTGGGTCATTCAACGCTTTGTCACGTCGACCTTCGGCAAGGGCATCGTGGCCATTCGCGACGACGAGATCGCCGCCGAAATCATGAGTGTGAACACCAGGCGCATGAAGGTCATCGCCTTCATGCTCTCCTCGGGGATGGCCGGTGTTGCCGGGGGACTATTCGCCCATATCCTCGGTTACATCAATCCCGGGACTTTCACCATCATGAAATCCACGGAAGTGCTCGTTATGGTTTACCTCGGCGGGATGGGCTCACTCAGCGGGTCAGTGATCAGCGCCATCGGACTCACGGTGATCCTGGAACTTTTGCGCCCCCTGCAGGTCATCAAGTGGGTGGTGGTGCCGCTGATCCTCATTCTGCTGATGTTCTTCCGGCCTGAAGGGATCATGGGACACCGCGAGTTAACCGACATCTTCCCCCGCTTGCGCCGGTTTTTCGCACCACCCGAGAGGCGAACTTAGATGTCACTGCTGGAGATCAAAGAGCTCACTCATTTTTTCGGGGGACTTCGAGCCGTTTATGACTTTCATATTACCCTGAAAGGCGGCGAATTGCTGGGGCTCATCGGCCCCAACGGGGCGGGCAAGACCACCATTTTCAATCTGGTTTCCGGCTTCTACCGGCCCAGTGAAGGAGAGATCCTCTTTCAGGGGAAAGATATCATCGGACTACGTCCCCATGCGGTGACGAGTCTCGGCATGGCGCGCACCTTCCAGAATATCCGGCTCTGGAACAGTCTCACCGTATTCGACAATCTCTGCATCTCGCAACACTACCATCTTGGCTATGGCACGCTCGCAGCCATCCTGCGCAACCGCCGGTATCGTGAAAACGAGCGGCGGGTGCGCAAGACGGCTGAGGAACTGCTCGAGATTCTGGGACTGGGCCACTACGCCATGGAATATCCCAAGAACCTGCCCTACGGCCTGCAACGGCGGGTGGAAATCGGCCGCGCCCTCTCGGTGCAGCCGAAGCTCCTGCTCCTTGACGAACCTGCGGCCGGGATGAATCCCGGCGAGGTGGAGCAGCTCATCGAACTGGTGCAGTGGATTCGGGATCGCTTCAATTTGACCATCTGGCTGATCGAACACCACATGCGGGTGGTGATGAGCGTGTGCGAATGGATCAAGGTCGTCGACTTCGGGGAAACCATCGCCGAAGGGACCCCGGCGGCCATAAGGCAGAATCCGCGGGTCATTCAGGCCTATCTTGGAGACGAAGAACCCGACTATGCTTGAAGTAGAAAACCTGCATGTGCGTTATGGCAATATCGAAGCCCTCCATGGGGTCTCGTTCTACGTCGAGGAAGGCGAAATGGTGGCCCTGCTGGGGGCCAATGGGGCCGGAAAATCGACTACCCTCATGAGCATCATGCGCCTGCCGCCCCCGGAAGGGCCCGTCGTGACGCAGGGCGGGATTGCCTACAACGGTACCGACCTTATTCCCGTCCTCCCCCACAACGTGGTGGTGAAGCATGGCATTGGCCTGGTCCCGGAAGGAAGGCATATTTTTGGCAATCTGAGCGTCCTCGAAAACCTCAAACTGGCAACCTATGCCCGCCGCGACCAGGCAAAAATCGCCGAAGATTACGAGCGGGTCTTTGCCCTCTTCCCCCGCCTTAAAGACCGCCGACACCAGCGCGGGGATCTGCTGAGCGGCGGAGAACAGCAGATGCTGGCCATGGGAAGGGCGTTCATGACCGGCGTCCGGTTCATTCTGCTGGATGAACCGTCCATGGGCCTGGCACCGTTTCTCATGCAGGAACTTTTCCGCGTGCTCAAAGAACTCAACGAAGCGGGCACCACCATCCTCGTCGTGGAACAGAACGCCCGCATCGCCCTGAAGTATGCACACCGGGCCTATGTTCTGGAAGCGGGGCAGGTGGTGATGCAGGGGCCGGCAGCGGAACTGGCGAGGAACCCGGAGATTCAGAAAGCCTATTTGGGATAGTGAAGAAGGGTGAGGCGTGAGGGGTGAGGCGTGAGTTGGGGACTTCTGATTCCAAATTTCAAATTACAAGTCTTAAATTATGAAAATTCTTATCTGTGATGGGTTGGAGGCGAGTGGGCTGGCGCTGTTCGAGGCGGCCGAGGGCATCGAAGTGGATGCGTATGAACAGTTGAGCGCTGAGGAGATCAAGGCGCGACTGCCCGAATATGATGCCATGGTCGTGCGCAGCCGCACCCGGGTGACGGCGGAACTGCTGGACCATGGCACCCGGCTCAAGGTAATCGGCCGCGCCGGCACCGGGGTCGATAACATCGATGTGAAAACCGCCAGCGGTCGGGGCATCCTGGTGATGAACACCCCCGGCGCCAACGCCATGGCCGCCGCCGAGCATACCCTGGCGCTCATGCTTGCCCTGGCGCGGTATGTTCCTCAGGCCAACCAGTCCATGCATGACGGACGGTGGGAGAAGAAGGCCTTCGTCGGCACGGAACTCTATGGCCAGACTCTCGGGGTCATAGGCTTGGGGAAGATCGGCTCCATCGTTGCAGACCGGGCTCTGGGCATGAAGATGGACGTGCTCTGTTTCGACCCTTACGTCCTTCCCGAAGCGGCCGCCATCCACGGGGTAGAGCTGGTGTCCCTGGATGAGCTGCTGGCGCGTTCGGATTTTATTACCCTGCACACACCCATGACCCCTGAGACCCGTCAGATCGTCAACCGTACCAACCTGGCCAGAATGAAGGCCGGTGTGCGCCTTGTCAACTGCGCCCGCGGTGGCCTCGTGGACGAGGAAGCCCTCTATGAAGCCCTTGTGCAGGGGCATGTCGGCGGCGCCGCCCTCGATGTTTTCAATCAGGAACCGCCCACCGGCAACCCGCTGCTCACCCTGCCAAACGTCATCTGCACCCCCCATCTCGGCGCCTCCAGTGTGCAGGCTCAGGCCAACGTGGCCCGCGCCATCGCTTCGCAGATTCTGGACTACCTGCAGGTGGGCGTCATCCGCAATGCCGTGAACTTTCCTTCCATGCGCCCCAAGGATTACGAGAAGATCCGGCCCTATCTGTTGCTGGCCGAGCGCCTGGGGAGCCTCCAGGGGCAGCTTTGCACCCCCATTCAGCGCCTCGAGATCGTCTACCAGGGGAGCGATCTGCAGGAAGTCAACCTCCAGCCCTTGACCCATACCGTCATCAAAGGGCTTTTGGACCCCATCCTGGCCGAAAAGGTCAACCTCGTAAACGCCCCGCTGCTCCTGAAACAACGCCAGATCGAACTGACTACTTCCAGTCTGGCGGAAACCAAGGGCTATACGGGGTTGATAACCGTGAGGGTGAAAGGCAAGACCTGCGAATCATCGGCTGCCGGCACGGTCCTTCCCGGAGAAGAGGTGCGGCTCATCCGGCTGAACGACTATCCCCTGGAATCCGAACTGGAAGGAGCCAATCTGCTCATCCAGAACCTCGATAAGCCGGGAACCATCGGTTTCATCGGGACGACCCTCGGCACCTTCCAGGTCAACATCGCCAACATGCACCTCGCCCGCACCCCCCAGCGAGACCGGGCCATCGCCATTGTGCGCATCGATGACGAAGCCCCGCCGGAAGCCCTCGCCGCCCTCCAGAACCACCCCAACATCATCTCCGTCCAACAAGTCCGGCTGTAACACCGCCCACGGCACGACAGGCAAAGACGTTGTCGATGCTCCTCATGGTCCTGAATTGACCGCTTCATTTGAAAAAACGAGGGTGCCCATTTTGCAGAAACCCCTTGCAGCATCGAAAAGGTTATTGTATTTCTGAACTACACATACAGAAATACAAGGATATAATGAGTCAATGATTCAACGTCCACAAGCCCTGAAGGCTATTGCGACCGCGCTCGAAGAAAACCCCGTATGCGCCCTCCTGGGACCGCGTCAATGCGGCAAGACCACCCTGGCGCGGCAGATGGCCGAGAAGGGAATGTCCCACTTTTTCGACCTTGAAACGGCCACCGGCCGCATTCGGCTTGAGCATTCACCGGAACTGGCCCTGAGCGAGCTGCAGGGGCTGGTCGTAATCGATGAAATCCAGCTGCTGCCGGGGCTATTCACCACTTTGCGCCCGCTGGCTGACCGGCCTGACGCCCCGGCGCGGTTTCTCATTCTCGGCAGTGCTTCGCCGGCGTTGGTGAAGGGGGTTTCAGAGTCTCTCGCCGGCCGGGTGGGCTTTGTGGATCTGGGTGGCTTCAGCCTGGCGGAAGCAGGGGCGGAGGGTCTTCACGAATTGTGGCAGCGCGGCGGTTTTCCGAGATCATTCTTGGCCGCAAGCGACAGCGCCGGCGAGCGCTGGCGGCAGAATTTCATCCGCACCTTTTTGGAGCGGGATATTCCCCAGCTGGGCATCCGCATTCCCGCGGAGACGCTGCGCCGATTCTGGATGATGGTCGCCCATTACCACGGGCAGATCTGGAACGGGGCCGAGCTGGCGCGTTCCTTCGGCGTGTCGGAGACCACCGTGAGGCACTATCTGGATCTCCTCACCGGCACCTTCCTGCTGCGGCAGTTGCCGCCGTGGTTCGAGAATCTCGGCAAGCGGCAATACAAAGCGCCGAAGGTCTATGTGCGCGACAGCGGACTCCTGCACAGCCTGCTGGGTGTTCGCCGCCGCGACGAATTACTGGGGCACCCGAAGCTGGGGGCCTCATGGGAGGGCTTTGCCCTGGAACAGGTGCTGCATGTGACCGGGGCCGCGGAAGCGTTTTACTGGGGCACCCATGCCGGCGCTGAGCTGGACTTGGTGCTCTTTCGCGGTGGGCGCCGTTACGGCGTCGAGTTCAAACACGCCGATGCCCCGGCAATGACCCGGTCGCTCCACATTGCGCTGGCGGATTTGAAGCTCGAACGCGCCTGGGTCGTCTATCCGGGCAAGCAGAACTATCCGGTGCATGAAAAGGTGCGAGTCTGCCCCCTCCCGGAGCTGCTGGAGGAGCTTGCCGCCCTCGGGTTGTCTTCGTCAGGAATCCACGCATAATAGAGCCTCTTGCAAGACTACTCCCTTTCGTGGTTCGATACCCTTCGATACCTCAGGACAGGCCTCACCACCATCAAAGGGCTTTTGGACCCCATCCTGGCCGAAAGCGAGACCGGGCGATCGCCATTGTGCGCCTCGACGCCGAAGCCCCGCCCGAAGCTCTCGCCGCCCTCCAGAACCACCCCAACATCATCTCCGTCCAACAAGTGCGGCTCTGATTCAGCAGCGGCGTGCTATGGGAGTTCTCGATAGACTTCCTTGCGATGACCAATTTTGATCACTTCGATGGTCAATGATGAAGCCCAAACCGAATAGATGATCCGATAGTGCCCCACTCGAATTCGATGAGTATGCTCGCTGCCCCTGAGCCTCTTACTTCCACTTGGGTGAGGATTGTCAGCAAGCGGTTCAACGGCTGAGAGCAAACGGCCGATAGCAGATGGATCGAGCTTTTTCAGTTCCTTCCGGGCAGATTGTTTCCATTCGATCTTATATGAGGCCATCGCTCTTCAGCTCGGCGATCAGTTCTTCATGAGAGATTGTAGGTTCTTCACGTCTCTCGGCAACTGTTGCCAGATCCTCAATATCCTCCAAGATTTCTTCAAATTCACGCAGGGACAAAATCACCGAGGTTCTCTTGCCATCTGCGTCTGTCACATACGAAATCTTCAGTCTCTTCAGATCAACCATGGTGTTTTCCTCCGTAACCCGTAGCGGCACCCGTCAAAGTAATCGGCAAGCAGAGCCATCGTCCGCGTTGGTGATCAGTGATCACGATTTCGACCATTCAGGAATTGTTTCACGGCTTCGTGGGTCAGGAACAGGGTCTCCATCTCTTCCCCGATCACAGCCTGCAGGCGGAAGAGATCCTCGTGGGCGAGTGACTTCTGCATTCCCGCGCACAGATAGTTTATACACAGAACATCGCGAGCCGGAAGCATACAGCCGTCCGTCCCCAGGAAGTAGCAGCTGTTGGCGAATAGTCGTGCTGTCGGGAGCGGTTTCCCCAGAAGCAGGTTGATCAACAACAGATGGGGGGAGTAACGGTCTTCAATGCCCGCGCCGCAGCAACTGCCTCCTTCCTCTTCGTCACAGCGCCGGCAGGCAGAGATGAGCCCGACATCCAGGCTGACCTGGGTGGACGAAGCCGTCTTTTCCCGCAGCGCCTCAAGAAGGCCACGGATCTTTGATTCTGCCCACAATTCCTCTCCCCAACAGGAGAAGAGGTCCTGTGCGAGCCTGATCTTTTCATCGATGGTCATGCCGGGCCACCTTATAGTTCACGACATTCTGCCCAGGCCCAGCCGCTTCAGCCGGGAATCAAAGGTCGAGCGGTTCACTCCGGCTTCCCTCGCGGCGCGGGTTATGTGCCAGCGGTGCTTTTCCAGAAGGTAGAGGGCGTAGGCTTTTTCAACTTCTTCCCAGGACCGGCCGTCAAAGTGAGAAGGCGGCGACGGAGCGGCGACGGCTGCCGCCGACCGGTCCGCCCCGTCGGGAACCGTAACGGCGCCCATCGGGAGTTCCTCATGGTCAGGAGCCAGATACATGGCCAGGTTGTCCAGACCGATGAGGTCGCGGTTCACCACTACCGAAATGTGTTTCACAAAATTCTCAAGCTCCCGGATATTTCCCTTCCAGGGGTAGTTGAGAGCGTAATCGAGGGCGTCATTCGAGAGCTTCTTGGGGGAGATGCCCAGTTTGAGAGCTTCCCGTTTGAGATAGTGATCGAGCAGCAGAGGGATGTCTTCGCGTCTTTCCCGGAGTGAGGGCAGGCGGAGGGGGAGGACGTTGAGACGGTAGAAGAGATCTTCCCGGAACTGTCCAGTTTTGATCGCTTCCTTCAGATCTTTGTTGGTGGCCGAGATGATTCTCACCTCCACTTGCCTGATTTTGGTTGCGCCAACAGGCTTGACCTCCCCGCTCTGAAGAAAACGCAGCATTCTCGCCTGGAGATGCAGGGGCATATCGCCAATCTCATCCAGGAACAGGGTTCCCCCGTTAGCGGCTTCGAAAACCCCAATGCGATCCCGAGTCGCCCCGGTGAAGGCCCCTTTTTCATACCCGAAGAGCTCGCTCTCCAGGAGGGTGTCCGGGATGGCGCTGCAATTCTGAGCCAGAAAGGGTTTTTCCCGGCGGTCGCTCAAGCGGTGCAGTTCCCGGGCCAGGAGTTCCTTCCCGGTGCCGCTGTCGCCCGTGATCAAGACGGGAAAATCGGTGCGGGCATAATCTTCGGCGGTCTTCAAGATCTTCTGAAAGGCCTGGCTCCTCCCGATGATCGGCTCCCGTCCACGAATGCTCTCGAGGGTTTCTTTCAGCCTGGCATTCTCGCTCTGCTGGTCCCACAGGGTAAGCGAGTTGCTCAGGGCAATGGAACCCAGGTCGATGAATTGTTGGAGCAGTTCGAGGAAGGCCGGCTCAAGGTTCAGGCGATTTCCCCCCGAACTGGTGTCGATGAGCTCCACCGCACCGTAGACCTTGCCGTTTTTCAGCAGCAGAGGAAAGCAGAGAATCAGTTTGCTCTTTTGGAGCAGCCCTTTTTCCGCATCCTTGTAATGCCTTCTGTCCTTTCCCGGTTCGGAAATGGTCATTTTCCCGTTTTCGATTACCCAGCCGACAATACTGGGGCGATCCACCGGGACGGTCATCCCTTTGATCATCTCGCTTTGGTTCCCGGCTGCCTCCAGGCACTGGTATCCCTTGGGCGTTTTCACCCAGATGGAGCCCCGCTCTACCTTCTGGAGATCAAGGAGGGAGGTCAGGAATTTTCGCAGGAGTCTCTCCGGATCGAGCTCTTCGGACACCGCTTTGCAGAAAGTGTAGGATGAATCAGGCATGAAGCCCCTCGTTATACCTGTAGGGGATGAGATCCTTCATTTGGCCGGCGGAAGTTCGCAGAGATCGCTGAGACAGCCAATAGACTTCTCTGCGGACTCGGCGTTCTCCGCGGTGGGAAAGAAACATTAGCGTTTCAGGGAGCAGGAGCCGGTTCCTTCTGCTGGAATTCAATCAGCAGCTCATTGTCTCGAACCCAGCCCAACTCCTCCCGCACCATCTTCTCCTGGGCTCGCGGACTGTTCTTGAAGGCCTGGATCTTGTTGAACAGTCTCTGGTTATCCTCTTTAAGAGTCCTCACTTTGGTTTCCAGTTCTTCGACCAGCGCACACTGATTGCGGAATCCGGGGATCCCCTGGGACGAGAACAAAATGCGCTGGAACAGCAGCACGTTGAGCAGCGCCAGTACCGCTACCAGTACGGGCAGAACATAGATGCTTCGAAATGCACTGCCTCTTTCTTCCCCGGGAACGTCACCGGGGGGTTGATCAACGCTTCTTCTTTGCATAACAGCTCCTCCCTGCCAGCTTCATGGCCAGGTCCTCTCAGGGATTACCACCGATGAAAACAACCGCGTATCCGTGTGGGGAAGGAAGAGCGCTCCCCGGAACTCATTCATCAGTTCCACGTTAACATTCAGCTCTACATAGGTTGTCTGATTGCAGATTCTTTCAATCTCCTGGAGCAGCGTGCGATCGCAAAGCACCATCGCCGCGCCGCAGCCCACAGTGTCTGCGAGTCCCCGATAGGTTTCAAGAGGTAAATCGGGCAGCATGCCAATTTTGATCGCCATCAGGGGATCGATGGTGTTGCCAAACGCACCGGTTACATAAAAGCGCTTGAGATCGCTAAAAGTCAACCCCACGCGCGCGACGATCACGGACAGGATCGTGTACATGGCGGCTTTGGACTTGAGAAAAATGCCGATATCGAGCTCTGTGATCAGCAATTCTCGGCCATCGCTGGTTTCGCTGTCGGCAACGAGGACGTAAGCCGGCCCATCAGGACTGTCAAGGATGCGGGGGGAGCGTGCCTTCCGGTCGATCTTACCCTGTACGGTAAGGAGCCCGGACATGAACATTTCGGCAATCAGGTCAATCAGACCGGACCCACAGATTCCGGCGGCCTTGCCCCCTCCAAGGACGTGGCAGGAAGGTTCGAGGGTGGTCCGGTCAATCCGCACCCGATCAATGGCGCCGGGAACGGCCATCATCCCGCGTTCGACCACGCCCCCTTCGAGGGCCGGGCCTGCCGCGCCCGCGCAGGCTATGAGCCAGTCGCGGTTGCCGAGCACCACCTCGGCGTTGGTTCCCACATCCACGAGAAGGGTGAGGTCCTTCGTTCGATGCAGCCCCACCGCCAGGATGTCGGCGATCAGGTCGCCTCCGAAGTAGGACCCGACGTTGGGAAAAAGATAGACCAACGCTTGAGGGTGAACGGTCAGCCCCAGGTCCCCCCCGGTCAGCAGGGGGAACCGGTTCACCGCGGGAAGGTAGGGTTCTTTGCAAAGGGGTGAAGGATCGAGCCCTATCAGGAGATGGCTCATGGTGGTATTGCCGGCGATCGCGAGAGCATATACGTCACGGTCGACGTAGCCGAGATCCCCTACCATACGGTGCATGGTGTCGTTGAAGGTCTTACGCAGAAGCTTCTGAAGGAGCCTGCGGTTGGCCGGCTTGCGAGCAAACAGAATGCGGGTCAGGATATCTTCACCGTAAAGGACCTGAGGGTTGGGAACGGATTGCTCGGCCAGTAGTTTGTTCCCTTGCAGATCCAGCAAGTAAAAAGCCAGGCGGGAAGTTCCCAAATCGATGGCAAACCCGAGGGCCGGATGTTCCTCCAAATCGGCATAGGCCTCGATCAGGTCCCAGTGGCAGCCGCGGTATCCTACGACCGCCGTTACGCGGTACCCTCCCCTGCGGATTTGCTCCACCACGTGCTGAATCCGTGACGGATGAATCTGTATTGGATTGAATCCCTTTTGCTTTAAAGCTCGCACCAGCCGATCCCAATCCCCGGTGTTGTCCGCGAGGCTGGGGAGGGGAAGCTCGCAGTTCCGCAGCTCCACCAGGGGCTGCCGGTTCATCCATGCAGGCAGGGACAAAGGCATCCGGATCACCTCCTCGCTCAATCAAGCAGAGGGTCATGAATGATTTTAGCCGGCCTCATAGCCAGCCAATCCTTTCAAATTGCATCACATTCACCGTCAGCTCCAGCAGACCGCAGATCATCACGTCAGACAAATGGAGTCGAAAACGGTCTTCGAGGTTTTCCAGGGCATCATAAAAGCATTTCCCGGGTTCCAGGCTGATCCTCAGGGCATAGGGGTTTTGAAAATGGGACGCGCGGCACCAGGAAGGTGGCGTGAGACTGAAGTGCATGCGACACGCCAGCGGCCGAAAAGGATAAATCTGACACAGGCTCGCCTCCAGGAACGGACAGGGCTGCTCAAAGCCACAATAGGTCTTGGACAGCGATTCGACAGCCTGTTGGCCCCCAGTTTGCCCGGCCCCACCGCCGACCTGCCGGTGAAAGGCCTCCACCCAAAGCTCTTCCGCCTCCAAACAGCGCCGGAAAAACCTTGAGGCGGCGCTGTTCTGCTGCATACCGTAGTAAATGAAGATCAACTCCGCGGTGCTCACTCCGGTTGGCATCTGGTAACAGCAATGATGACATCCAGTCCGGCATTGTACGGTGAACCCGGCGTCCCGCAATTGCCCCAGGGCAAGCCGGAGGGATTCATCAAAGAGTTCCATCACCTTTTGAAAGTGCACCCGAAAAGCCGTCGGCAAAGACTTCCCTGCCGCCAGTTGAGCCAATCCATCCAGACTGGAGAGCTCGCTAAGAAGTCTCGCCATGCGGTGTTGATAGCTGGTCGCCGTGTTCAGCGCGTGCTGAATGAGAATGGCGATTCTCTGTGAGGAGTCGCCTGAACCGGAGCTGTCAGCCGATGCAACCATCAGGGGCCATCCGAGCAAGATTCGTTGCGAAGGCGATTCACATTCCTGCGCTGTTCCTGGGCACTTAAAAACAAGGTCTTATATTAGCTCGGATTTACAGCTTGACACAAGGTCCGCTTTTACTTAAGCTGATTTTCCACGAATGGATTACTGCCAGATTCCCCGGCGGTGGTAGTTTTCATTGGGTAGCAAAGTGGGGCGCCGAATCCCCTCGTGAATATTTCGTGATTGTGGATTGACCTTTGCGAGATTGGGGTTCGTGTTTTCATACGACGCTTGATTCTCTTTCCGCCGAAGCCATCTGGAATCTCTTCCCGGCTCAAGCCCCCGAGACTATTTTTGTGTCATTGATCGCCTTAGAACCGAATGGCAGTTGCATGCGTTGCACAATCTAATCGTTGTTGAGAGCGGGAAGAATCTATGGAGCACATTCAGATCAAGGAACTTGTAGAGGTCATTGCTCGTGCGTTAGCGGAAGATCCCACCATGGTGGAAGTGAGCGAGATCGTTGGTCAGCAGATTTCTGTAATTGAACTCAGGGCGGCAAAGTCCGATCTGGGCAAGATCATTGGCAAAGAAGGGCGGAATGCGCACGCCATGCGCACGATAGTGAATGCCGCCGCGACGAAACTCCGCAAACGGGCGGTTCTGGAGATCCTCGAGTAGGACGGCCGGAACACCTTGCGCCAAGAGCATCGAAGAAGATGTCAAGCAAACCCGGCGCAGCTGCGCCCACCGGCTCCAGCCAAAATAGCCGGCCCTCTTGCTTTGGGGACGCCAGCCGGGTTTGCCCCAAGGACGATGAGGGCATCATCCAACCTCAGGTCACCTGTACCTCTTGCGATCTCCTGCGGACCTGTCTGCAGGAAGCTCTCAGGCGTGAGGGCTTGATTTGCGATTCTGCCGGGCAAGCTCATGTGGTGTCTAAAGCAACCCATTTTCTCAAACGATGGTCTGATAGAAAGCTTGCCCGGTCAGAAAGCAAAGGTCCATCCTCCCCGTCTTGAGCGGACCAATGCGGCAGAGCGCTACGCGCACGGCGGCGGCCCGTGTCTTCAATAGTCAGCCTTGCGCCTGCCCTGTCGGGGCGGATGGTGGTGGTGCATCAGGGAGCACTGGGTGATTTCCTGCTGGCCATACCGCTCTTAGAAGCCCTGCACCGTTCCTGTCCACGCATCCATATCGATCTCTGGTCGAAACCGGACCACATTGCTCTCCTGGCCGAAAAAGCTTACATCGGTAAGGACCCTCCTCCCGACGATTCGGTGTTGGCCCCCTTCTTTCATGACGAACTCTGGGAAACGGCAACCATCCCAGGCTTTTTGGAAAACGCCGCAGCCATCCTGATTCTGGGGCAAGCGGGCAGTCGCACGCTTAGCGAAAGGCTCTCTTTGCGCCTGCCCTGTCCTGTCCGTTGGCTTCAGTCCTTTCCCGTACCAGGAGGGCGGCAGCATGTGCACGATTTCCTTCTGAGCCAAGGCCGGCGGTTGGGATGGCATTTGGAGGACTGTCTCCCGGAACTGCGACCATCCGCGCACCTTAGTGAGCGCGTGCAAGAGCAACTTCGGGGGAGCAACCCGGTCGCCGTCGGTAAACCCATTTTTATCCACCCCGGCAGCGGCGGCCTGCGAAAAATCTGGCCCCTGAGGAACTGGTGGAGGCTCCTCCGGTTTCTCCGCGATTCCTATCCCCATCCCGTCTACCTGACCCTGGGACCTGCCGACGAACGGCTGAAAAGCTTTGCGCGCGAGGCTCAAGCTCTGGGAGTGGCAACCCTCGAAGCCCTGCCCCTGCCGATGTTGGCGGCGTGGCTCGCACATGGGCGGCTCTTTGTTGGGAGCGATTCCGGGGTGAGCCATCTGGCCGCCCTGGTGGGGATCCCTACAGTGGTTGTGTTTGGGCCGACCGACCCGAGCGTCTGGGCCCCGCGTGGAGATCATGTGCAGATCGTACGAGCAAGCTGGGAAGAATCCGAAGTGCTGGAGTGGCCGCCACTCCTGCCCACCGCTTCGAGCAGCTCGCGGGTCATCGAGCAGATAAAACGAGTTCTGCCCGCTTCTTGATATGCCTCGACGCTAGGCGCCTGCCCAAAACCAGAGCACTATTCTTGACACGAAGAGCACGAAGGACACGAAAAGATCACTTCGTGCGATCCCGCTCCGAGAAGGATCAAAACGAGTGCAAATTATTCTTAGACGGTCTTCAAGCGAGGACTGCCGGCTGTCGAAAGGCAAGCGTCGGGGAAGGATTCAGGCGATGAAGGAGACGACCTCGATGGCGTTGGCTTTGAGTTCAGCCAGGATCGGTTTGAGATCGATCTTTTTCAGCCGGATGGTGTAAGTCTGCGTATCCCCTTCCAGTGTCGGCAGATTGCAGATGCTGATGATTTCCGCACCATGATCCTGGAGCAGCTGCGTGATTTCCTTAAGGGAAACGAGCGGGGCGGAGATTTTGACGTCCAACCGGGAAGACTGGGTGAACATCCCCATCATGTCGATGAAAGCTGCCAGGATATCGGCAACGGTGATGATCCCGACCAACCGGTCTTGCGCCACCACCGGCAAACCGCCGATCCGTTTTTCAAGGATGACTTGAGCAGCTTCGTCCAAGGGCATGTCAGGATGGGCGGTATAGGGTTTGCGCACCATGACATCTTCCAGCGTCAACTCTTCGAGCATGGAAGCAATGAGCACCCCTCTTAAGTCCGCATCGGTCACCCAGCCCAGGAGCGCCGATTCGGCATCCACCACCGGCAGATGACGGATCGAATGGCGCTTCATCACCGCTAGGGCCTCCTGGATGGAGGCTTCCTTGCTAATGCTCACCAATTCTGTCGTCATGCAATGGCTTACAATCATCTGAAACATTTCCTAAGTTATAGGGAGAAAAAATTTTTGACTTTCATCGAACATGGGCTAGTATTAGCAAGAAGTTTGCCAATATGCCGTGCTCAAACTATGCGATATTGAATTAAAATGCAACAGGAAATTCCTCCATGGGCCAAACCGGGCCCGCCGGGACCCCTTGGGAGGAAGGGGAAAAGGTCGTTGGATTGACAAGGGAGGGCTGTTTGCTTTACTGGCAGCGGTTATATGGAATGATAGAGGAAGGGCTCAAGGGGTATCAAACTTCAATCGGAGAGGAACGGTTCTTTGCGCCAGCCAAAATTCATTTTCATCACGGGTGGGGTTCTTTCGTCTCTGGGTAAAGGTCTGGCAGCGGCTTCCATCGGTGCTCTGATGGAGAGCCGAGGGCTGCGCGTGACCATTCAAAAGCTGGACCCATACATCAATGTCGACCCGGGCACCATGAATCCGTTTCAGCACGGGGAGGTTTTCGTCACCGATGACGGTGCCGAAACCGATCTCGATCTTGGTCATTACGAACGGTTCACGCATGCCGTCATGACCAAGAAGAACAATTACACCTCAGGTGGCATTTACTTTTCGGTGATCACCAAGGAACGCCGTGGGGATTACCTCGGTGGCAC
Organism: uncultured delta proteobacterium; assembly: GCA_963783775.1. Classification (GTDB taxonomy): domain Bacteria; phylum Desulfobacterota; class Syntrophobacteria; order Syntrophobacterales; family Syntrophobacteraceae; genus JADGQM01. The sequence continues at coordinate 536,203 of CAWAOR010000008.1, forward strand.
GGTGCAGGTGATCCCGCACGTCACCGACGAGATCAAAGCCTGTGTTCGCGGGGTGGCCAAGGATGTAGATATCATCATCGTGGAAATCGGCGGAACGGTTGGCGATATCGAGAGCCTGCCCTTCCTGGAGGCCATCCGGCAGCTCCGGAGCGATATCGGCAGAGAGCATGTGGCTTACGTTCACCTCACTCTCGTGCCCTACATGAAAACCTCGGGTGAACTCAAGACCAAACCCACCCAGCACAGTGTCAAAGAGCTTCGTGGCATCGGTATTCAGCCGGATATCCTGCTGTGCCGCACGACACACTCGCTCGCCCCTGACATCAAAGGCAAGATCGCTCATTTCTGCAATGTCGAACCGGATGCTGTGATTACGGCCATCGACGTTGAGTGTATCTATGAAGTCCCGCTGCTCTACCACCAGGAAGGTCTGGATGACAAAATCCTGCATCTGCTCAATGTGTGGACCCGCGCTCCGATCCTCGAACCCTGGGAAAGATTGGTCCATACGCTGAAGCAGCCCCTCTTTGAGACCCGCATCGCCATTGTGGGCAAATACATCGACCTCAAGGAATCCTACAAGAGCCTCAACGAAGCCCTGGCTCACGGCGGAGCGGCCAACAACAGCCGCGTCGTATTGGACTATATCGATTCCGAGAATGTGGAGAGAGATGGAGGCGAAGCGCTGCTGGAGGGAGCGGACGGCATTCTCGTGCCGGGAGGCTTCGGCCAGCGCGGTGTGGAAGGAAAGATCAAAGCCATCCGCTATGCCCGCGAGAACCGGATTCCTTTCCTGGGGATCTGCCTGGGGATGCAACTGGCCACAGTGGAGTTCGCCCGGCATGTCGCCGGGCTGGAAAAAGCCCATAGCATGGAATTTGACAAGAATTCACCGCATCCTGTGATTTACCTCATGCGGGAATGGTTTGATCACCGGAGCGGCCGTCTCGTGCGCCGGGATGAGGAGTCCAACCTCGGCGGCACCATGCGGCTGGGGGCGTACCCATGCATTATCGAGCCGGACAGTCTCGCTCTTGCTGCTTATGAGTCGCACGAGATCTCCGAGCGGCATCGTCATCGCTATGAATTCAACAATGATTACCGGGAAATCCTGGGTAAGCAAGGGATGCGTTTCACGGGTCTGTCACCGGACAAGAACCTGGTGGAGATTATCGAACTTCCCGACCACCCCTGGTTTCTGGGCTGTCAGTTCCATCCGGAATTCAAGTCGCGCCCCATGGATCCGCATCCGATTTTTAGAGCCTTCATCGGGAGCTCGCTGGCAGAAGCTAAACGCCTGCACCCTGAGAGGTTTCCCAAGGAGCCTGGGTGTTGAAAGGCGGGGGGAGAGATGCGGTGAGCCGGATTGAAGTTCTCGGACAAACGCTTGGCACTGACAGCCTGTTTCTGATCGGGGGGCCCTGCGTTCTGGAAAGCCGGGAAATGGCTGTAACCATTGCCCGGTTCTTGCAGGCAGCGTGTGGCCGTTTAGGCCTTCCTTATGTTTTCAAGAGCTCTTATGACAAAGCCAACCGCACCTCCTGGCAGTCCTTCCGCGGACCCGGACTGAAGGCAGGACTCGACATGCTGGCTGCCGTTCGCAAGGAAGTCGGAGTCCCGGTGCTGACCGACGTGCATAGCGTGCGGGAAGCGGAGGAAGCGGCAGGGGTTGTGGATATTCTCCAGATTCCCGCCTTTCTGGCGCGCCAAACCGATCTCCTGGTGGCCGCCGGTCGGACCGGCAAACCGGTCAATTTGAAGAAGGCTCAGTTCATGGCACCTCACGACATGCTGCATGCCATCGAGAAAGTCCGGCAAACGAAAAACGATCAGATCCTGGTGACCGAGCGGGGTACTCAGTTTGGCTATAACAACCTGGTCGTGGACATGCGAGCCATCGACATCATGGCTGGATTTGGGCTGCCGGTGGTTTTTGACGCTACTCACAGCGTCCAGCTGCCGGGGGGCCAGGGGACGAGCTCGGGTGGCCAGCGCCAGTTCGTCGCTCCCCTTGCGCGAGCGGCGGTTGCTGCGGGGGCTCACGGGGTTTTTCTCGAAGTACACGAAGACCCCGACCGAGCCCTCAGCGATGGCCCCAATTCCTTGCCTCTGACCCAAGTCCCTCAGCTTCTAGACAGCCTGCTGAGAGTTTACCAGGCGGTGCGTGGGATACAACAGGTCATGGCTCATAGGTCATAGGTGATGGGTGGAGATCATGAGGGGGCACCTACTCTTCAGGAGCAAAAATCGTGTGGACTGACCTTGATGCAACGCTGCAAGCCCGCATCCTGCCTGTTCGCTTGATGGTTTTCGATGTGGATGGGGTCTTGACCGACGGGCGCGTCATCTATCATGATGACGGCTCTGAAATCAAGGCGTTTGACGTTCACGACGGCCACGGCATCAAGCTTTTGCAGCGGGCCGGCATCGACGTGGCTCTGATTACCGGGCGGTCCTGCCGGGCGGTGGAGCACCGGGCTGCCGGGTTGGGGATCGACAAGGTTTACCAGGGCGCCATCGACAAGCTGGAAGCTTATGCCGGGTTGCAGGCGCAAACCGGGCTGGGGGACGAAGAAATCGGTTTCATGGGAGACGACCTCATCGACATCCCCTTGCTGCGGCGCGTGGGGTTTGCCGTGGTTGTTCCCAATGCGGTCTCCCACGTGATGCCTTATGCTCATTATGTTACCCGGGCCAGAGGCGGCCACGGGGCGGCGCGGGAAGTGTGCGAGCTGCTCCTGGGGGTCCAGGGCTTGTGGGAGGAAGTAACCAGGCGCTATTTTGGAGACCGCAAACGCTAATGAACAGGAGCGCCGGACGCTTCTCTGCATGCCATTTTGCCCTCATGCGGGGCGCACGACCATGATCGCTTCAAGAAAGCTGTTTCAGGGTGTGGCGGTGGTTTTCGCCCTGGGGTTGACGATCATGCTCTTCTTTGGCGTCTGGCAGGGAAGAAGCCAGAAGGAGCAGCAGGCGGCGGTCCAGACTACCGACAAGAGCGATGCCGAGATGACGCTCAAGGACATGGAATACACTGAACTGCAGGAGGGCAAGCGCCTCTGGACCATCCGGGCCGCCGAAGCGAAATACTTTCAGGATGAACAGAAGACCGTTTTATCGAGCGTTCGTATTGCTTTTTTTCTGGAAAGCGGCGATGAAGTTCAATTGGAGAGTCGGGAAGGATTATTGCATGCCGGGACGAAGGACATTGAATTGTGGGATGCTGTGCATGCGGTGTTGCCGAGGGGCTATCAGCTTTTTACCGAGCGTGCCCGGTATGACCATCAGAAGCAAACCATTTCCTCCCAGGCTCTGATTCGACTGGAAGGACCAGATGTGCAGCTGGAAGGCGCCCGGTGGGAGTATCGTATTCCGGACCACAGGGCGTTGATCGATGGAGGGGTCAAGGGCGTGCTGGTCTTTTTGCCCTCGAAGGCAGGATCAGGACCGTGAGGCAAGGACGATGAATCACCGTGATAAGGCTTGGCACCTGGTTGGGCTTGGTCTGCTGTTCCTGGCGATACTGTCGGGGAATGGCTGGGGGCAGGGAAACGCGAAGGCAAATCGCGCCGCCGGTCCCGCTCCTGCAAAAATCCTCCAGAGCGATTCCCCACTGAGGATTGCGAGCGACCGTATGGAAGCCAATCAAAAGGACCGGACTATTTTCTTCGAAGGCAACGTGGTGGTTCAACAGGACGATTTGACCATAACCGGAAGGCAGCTCCGGGTTTATGCAGCGGAAGACGGGAAGGACGTCGCCGCCCAGTCGGCCATGGTGGATAAGATTGATCGCATCGAAGTGGAAGGGGACGTTAAGATCACGCAGAAAGACAAGGTCGCCGTGGCGGACAAGGCTGTTTACTATCATGACGCGCAAAAGATCGTACTGAGCGGCCATCCCAGCGTGAGCCAAGGGGAGGATACCATTCAGGGGCGCTTGATTACCCTGCTCCTGGCCCAGGGCAAAAGTATCGTCGAGGGCGGTGCGCAAACCCCGGTGCAGGCCGTGCTTCATCCGGCCAAAAAGGACTAGTCCATGCCCGAGGCGGCGAAGAGTCTGCAGGTGCAGGATCTGGTCAAAACCTACAAGGGCCGATGCGTTGTCAACCAGGTGAACCTGGCCGTGGAACCGGGACAGATCGTGGGCTTGCTTGGACCCAATGGCGCCGGGAAATCCACCACCTTCTACAGCGTGGTGGGGATCATTCGGCCCGATCGCGGAGCGGTCCTCTTGAATGGCGAGGACATTATTCTCATGCCGATGTATCTGCGTGCCAGAAAGGGCGTCACCTACCTGCCGCAGGAACCATCGGTGTTTCGAAAACTGACTGTCGAGGAAAACCTCCTGGCAATACTCGAAACTCTGAAGATAGGCAAACAGGAACGGCAACTGCGGCTGCAGGGACTGCTGGCGGAGCTGAATATCTCGCACCTGGCTAAGAATCGCGCCGATCGCCTGTCCGGCGGCGAGCGCAGGCGGGTTGAAATCAGCCGCGCCCTGGCAACCCAGCCCGATTTCATCTTGTTGGACGAGCCCTTTGCGGGGATCGATCCCATCGCGGTCCTGGAAATCCAGGGCCTGATTCGGTCTCTCAAAGCCAGGGGCATTGGCGTACTCATCTCCGACCACAATGTTCGCGAGACGTTAAAGGTTTGTGATTGGGCCTACATCATGCACGAAGGAAGGATTCTAGAAGCTGGTGACCCGATGGCGATCTCACAGAGTGATTTAGCTCGCAGAACCTATCTGGGAGATCAGTTCAGTCTTTCGTGATGAGGCAAGAGCATGGCAGCACTTGAACTTAGACAACAACTGAAACTCAGCCAGCAACTGATCATGACTCCTCAGTTGCAGCAGGCGATCAAGCTGCTTCAGCTTTCCCGCCTGGAACTCCTCGAGACTATTCACGAGGAACTGGAAACCAACCCCCTTTTGGAAGAAACTCTGGATGACGGGACGGAAAGGGATGGCGCTGGTGAGGACCAGGTGGAGGCGCCGGAAGCGGCGCCGGAGGAGTACAATGAAATCCAGGTTGTAGAAAAGCTGAAGGAAGACTTCGATTGGGATTCGTACCTGGAGGAATACAATACGAGCACGCCGGTCCTGGTCGAAACGGATCCCAACCGGGAGTGGCCGTCGTTCGACCATCGCCTCACGCCGACCTCCACCCTCGAGGACCACCTGCACTGGCAGTTGCGGTTCTGCGACATGACTGATCAAGAAAAAGAAATCGGTGTTTTCATTATCGGCAACCTCAATGGCGATGGGTATCTGGATGCTTCCCTGGAGGAGATCGCGACCATGGCCGAGGTCAGCCCGGCGGAAGTGGAGCAGGTGCTCGCCAAGGTGCAGGCTTTTGATCCCGTGGGAGTGGCCGCCCGTGACCTGAGGGAGTGCCTCCTGGTGCAGGCCAGGAACCTGGATCTCGAAGATGACCTGGTGGTTTCGATCCTCGAAAACCACCTGCACTATCTGGAAAACAAGAATTTTCAAGGCTTAGTGCGGGTTTTGAAGAGATCCGTGGAAGAAGTCAAATTTGCCGTCGATCTCATTTTGCAGCTCAACCCCCGCCCCGGAAGCGCCTTCAACGAAGAGTCGGTGCAATACATCAGTCCCGACATTTATGTGCTGAAGGTTGACGATGAGTTTGTCATTCTCTTGAATGAGGACGGCATGCCGAAATTGCGTGTGAGTTCCTACTACAAGGAGGCCCTCGGTCGGGATGCGGTCATTTCCACGGATGCCAAGGACTTCATCCACAACAAACTGCGCTCGGCGGCCTGGTTGATCAAGAGCATCCATCAGCGTCAGCGGACTCTTTACAAGGTTGGGCAGAGCATCGTCAAATTGCAGCGGGATTTTTTTGACAAAGGGGTGGCCTTCCTCAAGCCCATGGTCTTGCGGGATGTGGCTGAAGATGTCGGAATGCATGAGTCCACCATAAGCCGGGTCACCGCCAACAAGTACATGGATACGCCCCATGGGATTTTTGAGTTGAAATATTTCTTCAACAGCTCCATAAGTAGCGTTCTGGGTGAAGCCGTGGCTTCGGAAAGCGTCAAAGAAAGGATCCGACAACTCATCAAAGGCGAAGACTCCACAAAGCCCTTTAGTGACCAGGAGATCGTGGAAATTCTGGAAGGCGAAAACATCAGGATCGCCCGGCGGACTGTGGCAAAGTACCGAGAAATGTTAAGCATACTTCCTTCCAGCAAGCGCCGGAAGACGGCCTGGAGCTGACCAGGGAGTGGTGCCTCACATGATTGTCACCCGGAACACTCGCAAAATCCAATGCAGAAAAACCCTCAAGGAGGAAGGCAAGCATGCAAATTAACGTGACTTTCCGTCATGTGGAGCCCTCATCGGCGCTCCGAACCTACGTGGAAGACAAGGTTTCTCGCATCAAGAAATACCTTGAAGAACCCATTGAGGCCCATGTGGTCTTGAGGGTTGAGAAATTTCGGCATATCGCGGAAGTATTGATTCTAGCCGACGGCATGCGCATCAATGGCAAGGAAGAAACCGATGACATGTATTCCGCCATCGATCTGGTAGCGGATACGGTTGAAGGGCAGGTCCGCAAAGGCAAGGATAAATCGCGCCGCAGAAAGCCTCTCAACACCGGAAAGGACCTCACCACCCCCATCGACCTTCCCGCGGTGGCGGTTGCCGACGATGACAAGGAATCGCGGGTCATCCGGGCTGAGCAGATCCATGCCAAACCCATGGAGGTAGATGAGGCCGTGATGCAGTTGAAGCTCTCCAACGGAGAATTCATGGTCTTCACCAACCGCCTCACCAACCGCATCAATGTGCTCTATCATCGCAAGGATGGCCATTACGGATTGATCGAAACCGTATCGTAAAGAGAGAGGCGGCCGGCCTCATGGAAATCCTGCCTTGGGGTGGTCCTGGGAGCCGTAAGAGAGTCACCGGAACAGCTTAAGAGGTCGAAGATGCCCGCGAAGAGCCCGCAACGAGCATGAGGAATTGATGAGAATACTGGATATCCTGCCCAAAATAGCGATTGTTCCAGATCTCGAAGGCAGAACGAAACGACTGGTGCTCGAAGAGCTGATTGAGACCATGCGGCGGGTGAAGCCTGAATTGGACCGAGAACGGCTCATGCCGGTTCTTCTCGAGCGGGAACGCTTGGGAAGCACCGGCATCGGCGATGGGATCGCGATACCCCATGGCAAACTGAAAGACCTTGATCAACTCCTTTTGTCCTTTGGAAAATCCAATTTGGGAGTAGATTTTGAATCGATGGACGGCAAGCCGGTTCATCTTCTCTTTCTTCTGGTAGCTCCGGAAAACTGCACCGGCATTCATTTGCGGGCGCTGGCCAGAATCGCCAGACTGCTCAAGAATGCTCCCGTGCGGAAGCGACTGCTCGGTGCCAATACCCAGGACGAGATCTATGCCGTGATCACTCAAGAGGACGAGGACTTCTAGTTCACAGGGTCTTCCCTGAATCGCAGAGGAACTACTGCCCGAATGCCCCGTTCTTCCCAGAACCCGTCTCTTGTGATGCTGCGCGAGTCAAATCCTTGTTTTCCCCTTCGATTCTTGCCAGGTCTTTCACTGGCGTTTCCTCACCAAGGGAATGATGCCAACAGGAATGAGCCTTATGGAGCAACGAGGTGTCCATGTTGTAGTGGTAACGGGCCTGTCGGGTTCGGGGAAGAGCACGGCCATCAAAGCCTTCGAGGATCTCCATTACTTCTGTATTGACAACCTGCCCGTGCCGTTGCTGCCTGAATTCCTGGCCCTGTGCGCGCGAGATATGCCCGATATTTCCCGCATCGCTTTGGGCATTGACATTCGTGAACGGAAATTCCTCGACGGTTACGACCGGATCTTTGGGTCATTGGAGGATGCCGGTTACCGGTTTGAGATCATCTTTCTCGAAACCGCCACCGAAGTCTTGCAGCGACGCTACAGCCAGACCCGCCGCCTGCACCCGATGGCGCCTTCAGAAGCACTGCTCCTTGACGCCATCCGCGATGAGCGCGAACAACTGCAGGCCCTGCGCAGTCGGGCTTCCAGGATCGTCGATACCGGCACGCTTTCTGTTCACCAGCTCAAGGCTTTGATCACCCGGACCTATTCCCTGGTGACCGAGAGCGAACTGTTGAGCATCCAGGCGCTCTCTTTCGGGTTTAAACACGGGCTTCCCTTTGAAGCCGATCTGGTGATGGACGTGCGTTTTCTGCCCAATCCCTACTTCGTTGAGCAGCTCAGGGACCTGGACGGGTGTTCGCCTGAGGTGGAATCGTGGGTGCTTCAGTCGCAGGAGGCTCGGGAGTTCATTGATGAATACACCCATCTCGTTTTGCGGCTCATTCCCTGGTATATTCAAGAAGGGAAGCGCTACTTGACCATCGCTTTCGGCTGTACCGGAGGCAAACACCGTTCGGTCGTCCTGGCTAATCAAATGGGCGGAAAATTGCGGGAACACCAATATTCCGTAAGCGTTTTCCATCGGGATATCAATTTGGAGTAGAAAGCCTCAATGGCGAAAGAGGACCAGAAAGAACTCATTGGCGTAGTGGCGGTCTCTCACTGTCGGGTGGCAGAAGAAATGGTTCACGCCACGGAACTGATAACGGGCCCGCTCCTGGCCTGCAAAGCCCTCTCCTTCCAGGGCAGCCAGCCGGTTGAAGAGATGGTGAAGCAGTTGCGTGACGCCATCAAGGAAGTTGACCGGGGACAAGGCGTCCTGATTCTGACCGACCTTTTTGGGGGGACGCCGGCAAATATCAGTTTTTCGTTGCTCGGGCCTAAGGTCGAAGTCGTTTGCGGGATGAACTTGCCCATGCTGATCAAGTTTGCCGGATGCCGGAAGGATTACCCGCTGCAAAAAGTTGCCGCCATGGTCAAGGAATATGGCCAACGCCATATTTCCCTGGCAAGTGAAGTCTTGGCGCGTTCTGCCAAAACGGAGTAGCAGGTCATGCCGACCACATCCTGCCGTTCCTGATGGAAAGGAAAGCAACACAGGGTTACGCGCAAGTGCCGCTCTGCAGGATAAAGACCAATAATGAAGCCGAAACCACGGCCGGGGGAGTGCGCATAACAGAGGTGCTTGCCTCCGACATCCCGGCGGTGACGGCCATTGAAGAGCACAGCAACATCGAGCCCTGGACGCAGGAATCCTTCCTGGAGGAACTGCTGAGGCCTCATTCCTTCGTGCAAGTGGCGCGGGTTTGTGAAGGGTCCGGAGAAATAGTCGCGGGGTTTCTCTGCTTCTGGCTGGTGGCCGATGAGATTCAAATCCTGAATGTTGCCGTCCATGAGGACTATCGGAGGCGGGGCTTGGGCAGAGCGCTCTTGCTTGATTGCCTGCGTTTCGGCCTGGGCAGGAAGGCGCGCAAGGCGGTTCTGGAAGTGCGCGCCAGTAATCTGGCGGCGCAGAGCCTCTACGCGAGCCTCGGCTTCGAGGCCGTGGGACAGCGCCCGGATTATTACGGGGGCTTGAGGGAACCTGCGGTACTCATGGAACTGCACGTGGCAAATGCGCCCATCGGAGTCGGACACGACACCGGCTCCTCCGAAGAGCCTGGGGAACCCCTGCTTTCCCACCAGGCCATGAACTTTCGCGAACATTGAGATAGGGATAGGTGATGGCCGAACTACTGGAGTATGATTTGGTGCAATCCGACGCACTGACCAGAAATATGGACCTGACCAAGGTTGAGGTGACCATTCCGGAATTCTCCGAGATCCTCGAAGAAGCCGTAAGGGGTTATGCCGGTAAGGAACAACAGGCAAGAGAACTCCTGAGGGAATATCACCATCAGTATCGCAACTGGCAGTTCGTGGTCCAGGAGGCGTGGCGCTATGCCACCTCCAATCTGCGTCTCTACCGCCACCACCCGCTGAACGGCAGTGTGGTCTACCTGCTTTCTCAGATTTTCTTAGAGGCCCTGAGGCGGTCGGGACGTTCCGAAGTCCGCGGCCTTGCCTCCGATTATCTGATCGGCTTCTGGCTCAAACTGGCCGACGAAATCCCTGAAGAGCTCTCCCGACAGGTCCCGGAAGGGGTATCCCTGGGAGAGATCGATCAGTCCGTCAGGACCGTTACGTTCCTCCACGAAGGGATCATGCGCTATTCCTTCATGCAGCTGACAGAGCTCCGAGAGGCCCCTTTTGAAAGCCTCATGAAGTGCTTCTACGCCCCCAAGCGTTTGGCGGCAAAGCTCCTCGGCGTGTGGTCCCACCCGGCGTCTTTTGAAGAGCTCCGAGCGCTCCTGCAGCGACTGCAAAAGGAGACCTACCAGTTCTGGCTGCTCAAGGATGACCCCTGCCAGTGGGCCGCCCAGCAGGAAGATCTCCTCACTTCCGGTCGGGCCTGGGCGTGTGTTTGCTATCCGCTGAGCCACGAACACTACCGGTTTTACCTGGAGACGGTGAAGGCGGAAGTCGAGCCGGAAACCGATCACCGAAAAGCGGTTGCCAGGCTGGCGGAGTTGCCCGATTTTAATGAGATTGTGCGGCTCTATTTGAAACTTCCGGAAGAATTGAAGGCCTATGAAGACGTTGCCCAGCCGTCTCACCTGAACACCCTCATGCGCTTCAAGATCATGGAAACAAGAGGCCTCGAGGCCATTCATGAAGAGACGCTGCGGGAGATCAATTTCGACATCGGCAAATGGATCCGTAAAGAATCCATTGAAAGTCTGGAGTTTTTTCTCGGCCGGATCTTTGACGTGCTCGGGGGCTGTTTGCAGAATTATCCGGAAGCGGCCCTGCAAATTCTCAGGACCATCGGGCTGGAAGTGGTTCAGACCGAAAACAAGCCCCTCATCTCTTTTTTCCTCAAGCGATTGATCCGTATGGGGTTTCAGACTCCTCAGCTGGGGAGTGTGAGCCAACACTGGCAAATAGAGATGAATCCGGCTCATCTGCCCAATGTTCGCATCTGGCTCGACATCATCAACAAAAGCCCCACGCGCACCAAGCTTCTGCTGTCCGCTCTGATTGTGAACTTGTCCCTCGGAGGAATCTACATTCGCGATACCGATCTCTTCCAGCGGGATGTCAGCCAGCTGCTCCACACCCCCATGCGCTCTTCCTATAACCTGGTCAAGCAACTGGCCAAACTGTTTCCCGTTTATTTCAACCAGATCGGGGCGGAAGGACAATTGCGGACCGTCTCCACCGATGTAGACGAGTTAACCGGGAGAGATGACCGGCTGGTCCATTTTCTGCGGAAACAAAGCCACGTGGAGAGCAACAACGTCATCGTGTCGTTTGTCGAGGCCCTCGTTGACTTCTGGCGGTATCTTGACAAGGGTCGGCTCTCCGATCTCGTGCCGGTCGAGGTCTACGAGGAGATTTCCGAAGGCGGTCCCCTGGTTGAGGAAATGCATGCCATTTTCGCCACGATTTTCAACTCCCAGGCGATCCACCACACCGAGGACCTTCTGGATCTGGCCGAAGCCGAAATCCGGCGCCTCATTCAAAATGTCCCCGACGTTTCGGAGCGCGAGCGCGAACGCGCCTTTCTCATGATCCAATTCTACCAACTGGTGCACGAGAAGTATGCCCTGAGCTTCAAGGATATCCAGACTCACCTGCAGCGGGCGGCCAACCTGGGGCTTCCCGACCCGAGCGCCCTCCTGGCCGCCCTCCGCAGCCCTGATGCCTTCCTGAGGTTGGAATCCATCCTCGACTACCTGCTCGAACTCAAGGAAGTGATTCTCACCCCCTGCGAGCTGCAAGTTCTTGAAAACATCTATTACAAGCGCCACATTGCCGTGGATATCCCCTCCATGTATGGCTCCTACAACGAGCGAAAGTTCGACGCCCTGGGTTTGACTTTCCGTCTGGAAAACCTTGCCAATGTGCTTTTTGAAGAGATCATCTATTCTTTCAATCTGACCTTTATCACCCGGGCCACTTTTTTCCGGATCGCCAAGTTCTTGCCACTCTTCCTCAAAGCCCTTGATATTGATGGCATCACCTCCTACCGCCTCACGCGTCAGGAAGAGCTGTTTCAAAGGGCGCTGGAGGTGCCGCGTTTCTCTCATTCCCAGTACATGGATATCTTCCGGGGTTTTGCGGAAGCCATCAAACAGATCATCGACACCAACTATCATGCCCTGCATGAGGAGAACCTCGAGGTCATCATCCGCGATCTGAGTCAGGGAAAGATGCTTCCACGGTACCTGAGGGAGCCCGACAAGGAATCGTTGCCCGAGTGGAACCACCGCATTTCTGAAAGCTTCCTGCGGGAACTCATAGCCAGGACTTTCGGGCTGCAATACTTCGACCACTTCATCGGCAGTATTCTGACCACGCTGGCCACGCAAAAGGAAGAGCTCAGCGTGGAGAGACTGGACCTCCTGCTGAGCTACGATCCTCAGAAGACGATCTCCCTCATCCACGAACCCAACCGGTTGACCTATGATCTGATTCACCTGGGCAACAAGGCTTATACCCTGACCAAGCTATACTCCATCGGCATCCGTGTGCCCCCGGCGTTTGTGATCACTACCGAGTACTTTCGCTGTCGCACTGTCATCGAAGGCTTTACCCATTCACGCATGGATTTCGAAGAGCGCGTGATGAGTCACATCCAGAAGTTGGAAGAGGCAACCGGGCGGCATTTCGGGTGTCCCGATAGCCCCTTGCTCCTTTCGGTGCGCAGCGGCTCGGCGGTTTCCATGCCGGGCATGATGAACACCTTCCTGAACGTGGGGATCAACGAGGCCGTGGTGGAAGGACTCATCAAGGAAACCGGAGAAGCCTGGTTCGCCTGGGATAACTACCGGCGCTTCATCCAGTCCTGGGCCATGTCCTTCGGGATGCCCCGAGACGAATTCGATGCCATCATGATTCACTACAAAAAAGAATACGGTCGAAAAGTGAAACGGGAGTTCCAGCCTGAAGAGATCTGCCAGGTTGCGCGAGCATACCGCGAGGCCGCTTTGCGAGATCATGGCATCAGGCTGGCGGATGATCCCAAAGAACAGCTCTTCACTGCTATCGACCAGGTGACGGCTTCCTGGACTTCCCTTAAAGCCAAGACCTATCGGGAGATTATGGGCATTTCTGAGAACTGGGGGACGGCCGTGGCCATTCAGGCGATGGTCTTCGGCAATCTGGACACACACTCGGGAGCGGGTGTGATGTTCACGCATGACCCACGGAACCCTGAAGACCAGGTCGACCCCATAGGGGACTTTACCTTGGGCAATCAGGGCGAAGATATCGTCGGCGGGCTGGTCCAGAGACTGCCGCTCTCGGAAAGGCAGCGCCTGAGTGAAGGGGAGCTCAAGGAATGCTCGCTGGAAACGCTTTTTCCCAAGGTTTACCAGCAATTGGTCAAGGTTGCCAAGGATCTGATCTATGGCCAGAACTGGGCCCCGCAGGAAGTGGAATTCACCTTTCAAGGAGATCGCGAAGACGGACTCTATGTGCTGCAATCCCGAAATATGACAGCCCGCATCAAACGGCACTATCCCGTTTTCAAGCCCTCGGACGAGCTCAGTGCGAGCTACCTGGGCAGCGGCATCGGGGTGAGCGGCGGCGCTCTGTCCGGAGTGGTGGCCTTCGATTTGGAGAGCATTCAGCGCCTGCGGGAAGAGCAGGTGCCCTATCCCATTGTTTTGATTCGAGCGGATACGGTGCCCGATGATATCCGCGAGATTTTCATTGCCGACGGCATTCTGACGGGTAAGGGAGGCGCCACCTCCCATGCGGCCATCGTTGCCCACCGGCTCGAGAAGATCTGCGTGGTGGGTTTCAGCAAGATGCGGGTCTGGGAAAGGGAACGAAAATGCACTATCGACGGGCGCATTATTCGAACCGGTGATGTGATAGGAATTGACGGTCGCAGTGGGGGAGTTTATCTTGGCGAACACGAAACCGAAGAGGTGGATGTTGTCGTCTGAAAACGGAAATTTGCAGGGAGACGCCATGAGTGAGCAGGAGAAGATGGTGCCAACGAAATTGGGAATCAATGGACTGGGGCGCATTGCCAAGCTCTCCATCTGGCATCATGTCGAGCGGCGGTATTTTTCTGAGCTGTTCGTCAACATTGGGCGAGAAGTCGGAACCAGTATCCACGATATTGCTCATTTCATCGAGAAGGATTCCTCCTACGGGGCGTTGCACAATTTTCTCCACGGATGCCGCGCCCAAAGAGTCATTGAGGAGCTGAACGAAAGAGACGGGAGCATGGTGATCAACGGGGTGAAGACCACCTTCTTGCGCCGCCATCGCAACCCCAGCACCATTGGCTGGCGTGATTTCGGTGTGGAAGTGGTCGTTGATGCCACCGGTGTCTTTATCGACCCTACGACGCCCGCCGATGATCCCAAAGGTTCGGCGCGCGGACATCTGCTTGCCGGAGCGAAGAAAGTTATCGTGTCCGCTCCCTTCAAGATCAAGGATAAGAGCAAGGACATTCCCCCTGATGCCATAACGACTGTCATGGGAATCAATGATGCGGAATATGATCCCAAGAAGCATGTGATCATCTCCAACGCCTCCTGCACGACGACCTGTCTTTGTTATATGGTGAAACCGCTCCTCGACTTCTTTGGCGCCGCTCGCATCCTGTCCGCAGCCATGACTACGGTGCACGCCGCCACCAGCTCCCAGCAGGTGCTCGATCACTCACCGAAAGCAGGCTCGACGGATCTGCGCAAAACCCGTTCCGCATTTAACAACATCATCCTTACCAGCACCGGCGCCGCCAAGGCCCTGGGCCTGGTGATTCCGGAAATGAAGCGGATCGCTTTCATCGCCGAATCCGTGCGGGTGCCGGTAACTACAGGATCATTGATCATCCTGGCGGTGATGATCCAGGATGAGAGCCTTACCACCCCTATCAGCAGGGAAAAGATCAACTCCATCTACCGAAGGGCCGTCGAGCACTATCCAGAAGGCTACCTGGTCTATTCGGATGAACAGAATGTCTCGGCCGACATCGTCGGCATGCCGAGAGCAGCAGCGGTTATCGAAGGACATGAGAACCACACCCGCACCGCGGCCGTGCACATCAGCATGGAGGTTGCGCGCAAAGCCGGTGTGCCCCTGGATCATGTCCAGGACTTGAAAGCCCTGGAGATCCCCATTACCCAGGCGGTGATTTACGGCTGGTATGATAACGAGTTGGGCAGCTACACGAACATGCTGGGCGATCGCACGGTAAGCATCGCCAGACTACTCTGATGAATCGTCGCTCGAATGCCTGAATCTCACTCACTTGTTGCCCGGCCCTTGTTAATTCGCAGCATTTCTCCCGTGATGCAGGCTCACAGAGCCGGCTGAGAGAATGCCACCTTATCACTCAAAAGGAGCACAGAATTATGGCAATTCACGTGGCTATCAATGGCTTTGGACGTATTGGTCGGACCATTTTCAAAGCGGCAATCGATCGCAAGGCGCCTCTTGAAATCGTGGCCATCAACGATTTGACCGCGCCTTCGGAACTGGCCTACCTTCTGAAGTACGACTCGGTCCACGGGGTCTGGCCTCATGAGGTTTCCGGGACCGAAAGCGAACTGACCGTTGACGGGAAGACTTACAAATGTGTGAAAGTGAAGGACCCGGCTCAGTCTCCCTGGCATGAGCTGAAGGTGGATGTGGTCCTCGAGGGCACCGGGCTGTTTGCCGATCGCGATGGATGCCAGAAGCACCTCAATGCCGGCGCCCGCAAAGTCATCGTCACCGCACCCGGCAAGGGCATGGACGCAACTTTTGTGATGGGGGTCAATGACGGCACCTATGATCCCCGCAAGCACCATATCGTCTCCAATGCCTCATGCACCACCAACTGCCTGGCGCCCATCGTCTCCCTCATGCACGATCGGTTTGGGGTCGAACACGGCCTCATGACCACCATCCACTCCTACACCATGGACCAGCGCCTGCTGGATGCACTCCACAAAGACAAACGCCGTGCCCGCGCCGCGGCCCTCTCCATGATTCCCACCACCACCGGGGCGGCCCGGGCGGTCGCCGAGGTCATCCCCGAACTGAAAGGCAAGCTCGATGGGCTGGCCATCCGTGTTCCCACGCCCAACGTGTCCCTGGTGGATCTGGTCTGCAACCTCAGCCAGGACGTGACCAAGGACCAGGTGAACAAGGTCTTCGAAGAAGCCGCCAACGGGCCGCTCAAAGGCATCCTCCAATGTGTCACCGAAGAGCTCGTGTCCATCGACTTCAACCACACGGCGTTCTCGTCGAGCGTCGATATGGCCCTCACCAATGTCATTGGAGGCCGCATGGTGAAGGTCTTCAGCTGGTACGACAATGAGTACGGGTATTCCAACCGCGTTGTCGATCTCGCCATGATGATGGGACGAGATTTGGATTAAACTGACAGACCTCCGGAAACCGATCAGCCCTTTACGGGCGGTCTCACTGGCCGCCCGTAAAAGGTAGTGCTTCCCAATTGTTCCAGGATAGCATAAGGCCGGCCCCTGCCGATCAAATCCCACGGTTGGGAATCTGGTGATGGAGTCTGACGCGCATTACGGACCTTAAATGGAAGGACCCTGGTTGACCATGAAAACCCTGGACGATGTTGAGCTGACCGGGAAAAGAGTGTTTTTGCGGGTTGACTACAACGTACCCCTGGACAAACAAGGGCAGGTGAAAGACGATCTGCGCATTCAAGCCACCTTGCCGAGCATCAGGAAAATCATCGAGGCGGGAGGAAAAGTTATCCTCGCATCACACTTGGGAAGACCCAAAGGAAAGGTGGCCAAGGAGTATTCGCTGAAACCGCTGGCGGATTATCTGGCCCGGTTGCTCGAACTCCCGGTTCTTATGGCCTCCGATTGTGTTGGGGAGACGGTGCGACGACAGGGTGCCGAAATGCAACCAGGGGATGTGCTCCTTCTGGAGAATCTGCGCTTCTACCCCGGTGAAGAAAAAGACGATGCCGACTTTTCCAGGCAGTTGGCCGAACTGGCTGAAGTCTATGTTAACGATGCGTTTGCTGTATCCCATCGTGCCCACGCTTCGGTGCATGGCATTACCCGCTATGTGAAGGTCTGTGCCGCCGGCTACCAGCTCAAAAAGGAGGTCGACTACTTCCACAAAGCCATGGAAGAGCCCAAGAGACCGCTCGCCATGGTGATCGGCGGCGCCAAGATCTCGACCAAAATCGAACTCCTGGAAAACCTCATCAACCGTGCCGACTGCATGATCATCGGGGGCGCCATGGCCAATACCTTCCTGAAGGCTCAAGGCAAAGAGGTGGGCAAATCGCTGGTGGAAGATGACCATCTCGAAACCGCCGCCCACCTGCTCGAAAAGGCCGGGAGGCGAGGCCTCAGAGTCCTCCTCCCCGTGGATGCGGTGATTTCAACGAGCCTGGAGAAGGGCGACCAAGCCCGGGAGGTTTCTGTGGACAGAATCCCGGCCGATAATCTGATCTTCGATGTGGGCCCCAAAACCATCGAAGCTTTTGAAGCGGCACTGAAGGACTGTGCAACGATTGTCTGGAACGGCCCCCTGGGGGCCTTCGAAAATCCCCCCTTCCAGCGGGGCACCTATGCCCTGGCCGACTTCCTTGCGCAATTGCCGGCCCTGACGGTAATTGGAGGGGGCGATTCGGCGGCGGCCGTGCGCGAGGCGGGAGTCGCCGACAAAATGAGCTATGTTTCCACCGGGGGGGAGCCTTCCTGGAAATGTTGGAGGGTAAGATCCTGCCCGGCATCGCCGCCCTGGAGGAATGCTCGAAGTTGACCTAATCTTCCTGCCGCTCTGGAATAGCGCCTCCCGTTGTCCCTTGTGAGGAACGCTATTCGCTTGTGACGTGGCCCTTGAACCTTGAGAGGAAACCTATGGAACAAAGAAAAACAGTCCTTGCCGCCAACTGGAAAATGCACAAAACCGTAACCGAGGCGGTTGCTTTTACCGAGTCTCTACAACGGGAGGTTCGTGCTTTGGACGATCGCGAGGTCATCATTGCGCCTCCCTTTACGGCTCTGACGGCCGTTCGCAATGCTCTCTGGCGTGATGACTTCAAGCTTGCTGCCCAGAATTGCCATGAGGAAGAGAAGGGCGCATTCACGGGCGAAATCTCCCCCCTCATGCTCAAGGACGCAGGCTGCGATGGTGTAATCCTCGGGCACTCGGAAAGGCGCCACCTTTTCGGAGAAACCGATGAGACCATCGGGAGGAAACTTGCCAGTGCTTTCAAGGTTGGGCTCCTGCCGATCCTCTGCGTCGGCGAAGTGCTCGAAGAACGCGAAGGGGGCAGGACCATTTCCGTAATCGGCAGACAATTGGATCAGGCCCTTCAGGGCCTGGAGACGGAACAGGCCCTGAAGCTGGTGATTGCCTATGAACCGGTCTGGGCCATTGGCACCGGCCTGACCGCTACTCCCGGCCAGGCTCAGGAAGTACATGCCTTCATCAGGGAACGGTGTGCGACTCTCTGGAACAAAATGGTTGCGCACAGCATCAGAATATTGTATGGAGGATCGGTTAAACCGGATAATGTGGACAGCCTGATGGCCCAGCCTGACATCGATGGTATGCTGGTTGGCGGGGCGAGCCTCGAAGTAGGCTCTTTCAAGCGCATTGTCCAATATCAACCTCCTGGAGAAACGAACTAGCTGATGTACACAATTGTCGTTCTGTTGCACGTTTTGGCGTGTATGGCACTCATTCTCATTGTGCTCCTGCAAACCGGCAAGGGAGCCGAAATGGGGGCGGCTTTCGGCGGGGCCTCGCAGACGCTTTTCGGCGGTTCCGGTGGTGCCACCTTTCTGGGTAAACTGACTACCGGTGCGGCGATCGTCTTCATGATTACGTGCCTCGGTCTGACCTATCTGTCTACCGGACCGCAGACCAAATCCATCATGGAAGATGTGCCTGTTACTACCACCGAAGCGCCCCTGCTGCCGGAGGCAAAACCCATTCAGCCTGCACCGGCGCCGGCGGCGGTCCCTCAGACCACACCTAAGCCGGAGGCGAGCACCGCCCCGGTTACACCCGACAAGCCGATGCCGCAGGCCCAGGAAGCAACTCAGGCTCAGCAACCGGTAAAGGAAGAGAGCAAAGCTGCTCCTCCCAAGCCTCAAGAAAAACGGCCGGAAAAACCCGCTGCCGGAGCCAAAAAGCAATAAGGGAGCGGAAATTGAGGTTGCCAGAGAGATAGTTTTCGCTATAATCACCAGCACGTGCCGAAGTGGTGGAATTTGGTAGACACACCATCTTGAGGGGGTGGCGGGGCGACCTGTGCCGGTTCGAGTCCGGCCTTCGGCACCACTATTGAAATTATTAGAAAAAACCCCTTCTAATTTGTTTTTGCCGAACTTTCTGCCAAACTAACTGCCGAGCTAGAGGGCGCGGATCCGCGCAGCTTCTTTGGTTCGGCAGATGTTTTTTGAAGTGCCGAACTTGGTGCTTTGGTCCTTCCTAGCGTCCTTCCCAGGTCCTTTCTCCCTTCACCCGGTATCCAGTGCCCATAGGTATCTACCGTCATGCTCATCTTCTACAGTATTCGTAAAAAGATTGTGCGATATTGAGCAGTTAGACATTACAATATCATCCTTGGCACTACAAATCGGCATTCTGTTCATGGAGAAACTACCCGGCGATGTCACGCATGGTCGGAGGCACAGCAACCCCGACAGCCTGAAACACCTTGCCGCAGGTTCCCTGGCACTGGGTGCGGATGGCGAGCCGCTTGCCGTCTTCATCGAGGGTGACCTCTTGCAGGGATTTGAGGTCTTGCTTGATGTCCGACCACTCGAAGTTGTTGCCCGCAGCTTCGAGGCGCCGGTACAGCTCCTTTTTGAGGACCAGCGCGAGAAAGCTGCAAAACACATGGCCGCGGATGGTCTCATCGCACTTGTGAAAGATCGGCCGGGTCTCGATGAGCGACTTGGTGTCCCGAAAAAGGTGCTCCACCTGCCAGAGTTCCTTGTACTTGAGGGCTACCTCTTCGGCTTTGAGCCTGGTGCTGGTGGTGAGCACCCATTTGCCGTCAAAACGGGCATCCAATTTGACTTTTTCCTGGTCGATGGAAAAAGCGCCCTTTTCACTTTTGAGGTAGCGCCGGAAGCCGCGGTTTCCCACAAGAGAGGTGGCTCCTTTCTTGAGCTGCTCTTCGAGGGAAGCCAGGATGGCCTCGCGGTCGGCCTGATCCTTCCTGCCCTCTTTGGGATTGAGGCAGACAATGTATCGTCTGCCGTTAACGGAAACCTCCTTAACCTGCAGGGGAGAAGGGTCCTTGGAGGACTTTCCTTCCGGGCGAACCTCCTCGAATTCCTGGGCGTCGGCAAGAACCTCGTCGCGCACTTCTTTGACCTTGCGCATCCGCACTCCCAGAATGTAAGGGAGCCCGGTTTCGGGGTCATCGAGGGTTTTCATGGTCTCTTTGCTGATCATCCCCCGGTCGGCCACCAGGCAGAAACGGGCGACCTGAAAACGCTTCCGAATCCTGTGTGCTATCGGAATGAGAGTCTTCACGTCCGTGGTGTTGCCCGGCCACATCTCGCAACAGATGGGCCTGCCGTGATTGTCGAGAACAGCCCCGACCACCATTTGATTGAGATCCGGCCGATGGTCCTTGCGATAGCCTTTCTTCCCCAGGGTCTCTCCCCCTTCCCCCTCAAAGGAGAGCGAGGTGGTATCGAAGAAGACCAGATCCAGTCCCTGGAACAGATGCCTTTGGCCGTGGAAGAGGTGCTCTTCCACAAGGTCTTTGGTGCAGCGGGGCGAAAAGGGGGTGGCATCGGCTTGATCGACCACCTCTTCTCCCAGGAACGCCATGGCCCGATAGAGCTGATGGAGCGACAGGTCATCGGTACCCCGGATAAGGTAGTCCCTGCGCCATTTCTCGCAGTACCTGTCCGAACCGCTCACCATGAGCCGGTGCAGCACGGTGAGGAAAACGGCCCGTTCCACATCAAAGCCGAACAAGCGGTCTTTCAGCAGTTCCTTGAGGACCCTGCCACTGTAGAAGAAAAGCCTAAAAGTCCCTGGCGCCTGCTGGCATCCTGACTCAATAAACCCCTTGCTGGCTTTGAGGGTCATACGGGCGAACGACTGGTGGGATGACTATTGGAAACAAAGGATCTCAACAACAGCGAAGGCAGCTTAAATTACCAACATCGGTGAATTGCACACCTCTCAAAACATCCATAGCCAATCTATATATCGGAATCCCATTGATCCACTTAAATAAAAAGCTTCCATAATCTTGCCAGAAGGTGGCGCCAGACCAGACACACTTCGCATAAAAGGTATGATCTGGAAACGGTGAAGATTTCGGCACTTCATTTTTAAGCAAGAAGGAGAGACAATTTGCGTTCTCCTGTGCCAGTGCAAGCATACATCCGCCTTTCTTTCATAAGGCAAGTATACAGTGACACCATACGGCATACCACCTTCAGTTTAAACAAAGGACTTGAGCCGGTGTAACTATTCAGATTTAACGTACGACGTTGTGGAGCCCCAGTTGACGGATTTCTTTGGTGGAAAGCCAATAGATCTGATTAGGTGGATAAGCTGAAGCAATGTCGAGTAATTTACCTTTGACACCCATTAACTCCAGGTAGCCTGCAAGGGCTGTAATTGACAATTGAGTGGCAGTCTCCCCGACTTTCCAGTTTGCCCCCTGATGCACTCCGACTCTTGCTCCTCTTCTCACTTCTCTATTGACCCCACCTGCCAGCGCAAAGATGCAGGCAGAAGCGCACACAGCATCTTTGGGAGCAAGTTCTTTCCTTTGAAGTGGTGTATTGGGTCTAAAATGACGATAATTTGGTTCAACGCAGGTGTCAAAACCAAACTCCCTGATCTTATTGCCCAAATTGACTGCGCCTAATAGTTCCCCACCGTTGCTATCAAAGCAAACGGTCGGTTTGGGGGGGAGACCATAAGGATATACATGTTTTGCGGCAAGGAATCTGGTAAATTTCATAGCTGAATCGGCCTCAATCGTTCCTTCAGCCAAAATGCGCGGGGCGCAAGCGGGCGCACTTCCCGAACAGGGCCGGCAAAGAGAGAATCGCATCGGTCCTGAGTACCTGCCATCGGCTTCACTCGAAGTATTCAGTGTGATAAGTAGAAGCGTTGCCAACCAACTGAATCTCATTTTTTCCTTTGTCAGCAAAGATAAGGGACGCGGTGCGACCAGAGGGCGTTTGCCTCGGGATCCAGGTATGGTCTGTCGGACCGCATTTGACATCGACAATTCTAGCACAACCCATTGCTTTTGAAAGTCTGCTTCGAGGAGGAACCTACTTCACCTGAAAGCCTATGGGATGACATTTCGACTGTACCCGAGAGCGTATCAGAGAAGTTACCAATCAGTGCTCAACAGTCGCATCATAGTTACTTGCCAGAAGGTGGCATCGGACCAGACGGACAGCGCATAGAAAGTATGATCCGCAAACGTTGAAGATTTCAATGCTCTGGTCTTATGAGGATAGAAATGGTCTACAGTTTGACGTCTTCGAACCGACTGCCGCGAGTAAAACGCTTCGCGCAGTGCCGCCGGCTTCTCATACGCAAATTAGCCTGGCCACGTTGGCCATTTTGTCGTCAGGCTGGACGCCGACGGAGAAGTTGGTTACCGATCATCGTCATCACCGCCTCGCCGCGCTGATTCAAGGTTGTGTAAAGGATGCGCACGAGTGCCTCGGTCCGGCTTTGAGGTCGAGTCTCGCGCTTCGAGGACTTCAGCGATGACGTTTAATGTGTCACCGGGGCGAACGGGCGCCTTCCAGCGAATCTCGTCTAGCCCCGGAGATCCAAGACCTGAAGCAGCCAGTGTGCCGGTTTCGAGGAACAATTTAAACGTGATCGCGATCGTCTGAAGTCCGCTTGCGATGAGGCCCCCGTAGACCGTCTCTTTGGCTGCCTGCGGATCAGTATGAAACACTTGGGGATCGTAGAACCGGCCAAACTCCACAATGAGGGCCTCCGAGACCAGTAGTGTCGCTGATTGGAAGCTATTGCCAGGCTTGAAATCGTCGAAGTAAAGCTCTCGCTCATGGTTCATCGAAAGACTCCGCCGCGCCACTTCATCGCAACCAGCCGGGCATTTGAATCCATTTTTGCCTCCTCTTCAGGACTATCAAGCGAATCAGCCGCCGAGTAACGAGGTCGGCAGCATTCGTTCGTTATGCTCGGGAACCTAACAGCGTCTCCCTTTTGGCTTATTCGGATTGGGCCACTGTTTTTCCGATCCTATCCGCCTTGAGCCGACCCAAGTTGGCGGATCAGTTCAAGTGCCTCGGCGGGCGGGCGCTTTTCGGCCCGACGGTATTCACGGCCGTCTCTGGTCCTGCTCATCATGCCGTAGTCGCAGAGCCATCTTCGCAACAGAGGATGGTCACCGAAAAGGTGATTGTCGTTTAGCAGCAGGTTGATCTCTTTCTCGGTGAAAACGTGCCGGGCAGGCAGTTTTGACCAGATGACCCAAAGGCATAGTTCCTGCTGGCTGCGCTTCGAGGGCCAGCGCATGAGCTTTCCCTCCGGGTCGAACATCCGCAGCAGGCGCTTTATGCGTACGAAGTCGACAGGCTCGGATTCCGGCGCGAGCGGGGGGTTCTCCAGCAGGTCCCGAGCAGCAAGTTGTGCCCGATAATGCTGAAAATTCCGGTAGCCGTTGGCCCGCACCAGCATGTTTAAAAGTTCGAGATGGCTCGGCTGAGACTCGCAATTGGCGAGCTGGCCTTTGAGGGACCGTGCCAATGCGGAAATGTCATCCGAATGGAAGGGCAAAAGTGTTCTGGACATTGCTTATCCTCGCGAAGCGTGCCGATCCGAGTGGGATAGTGCCGGTGGTCGCCGTCTTCCGACGCGGCACGGGATAAGGTGTCCGGTCGAATGGGGTATCGAGGCAGGTTTAGCACCCCTCACGGGGCGGCGACGCCTGGGTGAACTGCCGACCGAACGGGAATATACTGTACGCTCCGGGACACTGTCAATCTCGTTAAATGGAAGTCATGACAGCTTGCCAGAAGGTGGCATCACACCAGACGGAACTCGCACAAAAGGTATGATTTGGAAACGTTGAGGATTTCAGCGCTTCATTTTTCACTGAGGAGGAGAGCTATGGAAACTTTGAACGCCTGAATTAAGCCGCGCCGCGAAGCGGCGTCGGCTTGAATGAGTTGTTAGGCATGATTGGATTTTCCCCACTTTCTGAGTCGCCCGGTAATCCCCTCATCACCGCGTCATCAGCGCGAACACGCCCCAGCCCAGGTATTCACGCGTGTAAGCGGCGTAGCGCTCGGGTTCCGAGGTTAGTTTGGCTCGAACATCTTTCGCGAACTCGTCGTCGGGATTGGCTTCAAGCCATCGGCGCATGGTGAGCCACTTGGCCGCCTCGTATCTGTCCCAGCTGTCTTGGTCTGCCAAAACCATTTCCACGACGTCGTAGCCGAGGTGGCCGAAAGACGCGAGAAGTTCTGGAAGCAGGAGAAAGTCGGAGATTGAGCCGGCAAGACACCCCCTGGCAACATCTTCCGTCGGCGGTAACTGCCGCCAGTAGGGCTCGCCGATGAGGATGATCCCTCCGGGGCGGAGGCTCTGCGCCAGAAGCTCGATGGTGCCGACGACTCCCCCAGCGATCCACGTGGCACCGAGACAGGCTGCCACACCGGCCTTCTCGTCAGAGACGAAGCCGGCAGCATCGCCATGGATGAACTTGACTTGATCGGCGACACCGAGTTTTTCAGCGCGGAGTTTCGCTTGCTCGGTGAACAACTGGCTCATGTCGATGCCGGTGCCGATGACTCCGTAATCGCGTGCCCAGGTGCACAGCATCTCCCCCGAACCGCTGCCGAGGTCGAGCACTCGGGTTCCCGTTTCCAGACGCAGCGCCGCGCCGAGAGTGGCGAGCTTTTCGGGTGTGAACGGGTTATGGATGCGGTGAGCACTTTCGGTGATGTTGAAGATCCGTGGAATATCCAATGCAGAAAATCTCCTTACGGGTGTGAATAGATTCGGTCACTGCCTAACAAGTGATTCTGCAGTTTCTAGGAAAATCCGGGACGCGGGATGGATCTTGGAACAACAACGAGGCAAGGGAGGTCTGATCGGTGGGTGCCCGTTGAAAGCTGATTGCCCCCATCGTCCTGATTTGGCAATCTAATTTAGGCTCAAAGTCATTGCAAGCATATTCAGGTAGAGGGTTGTGCATCCTTCTGTAAAAGATGATTGGAGGGATATCGGGAAACTGGAGCGCTTCCTGTTTTTCAGTTTCTTGCCACTCCTGAAAATGTCTCCTGAGCCACATCTTATAAGAAATGATCTCTATATGTTGAGCGACAACCGTCAGTCAGGTGGCTGAACCCTAAGGAGAATAAGTGGCTGGGGTCCAAATGAAGGTACAGCTGCCTTCTATACATAATACCTGTGCTGGTCTACCACGATGCTATACCATTTTCATATCACCAATACCTCCTGCTCTGGGAGGTTCCATGCTCACCCTCCAAAGATAAACTGGCTTTCAGGTTCAGGGCTGGCAACCTCTGAATCAATGTCAGTTTTCTTCTGAGCGACCAGAGTTTCCATGGGACGGAAAAGTCCACTGCTCTCCTTATCATTGAAATCTCGACATCCTGAAAATTCTCCACGTTCAGATCATATGGTCGGGGAAGCGAATCTGGCTTCCCGTTCGACCTTCTGGCAAGTTGCGTTGAGACTACCACAATCCACTTCCGGTCTGTTGTCTTGCTCTGAGATGTATCCCCAGAATCCATGGCACCACGACAAGAGATTCATCGAGTCACACATCATCTCCGAATTGGCCTCGCTGCGATATATTCGTATTCTGCAATCTGGTGCCTTTTGTCGTTCTGTCTATCCTCGACTGTATGTTGCCATGGCCTGACCCTGCCCGACTGCCCGATGCCCAAATGACGTTGTCGGGTTAAAAGCTCCTGCCTTCTTCAGGCAAAAATCCCCGGCCGAAAACCTGAAGATGTCAAAAACGTATCATCAATGAACGGTCGGCAAAGTCAAGGATCGCGGGATGTTAAGACATAGCGGCCTTTGCGCTTTCCTCGATAAAGTTCCAGAAAAGCCCCTGACGTGGGTGAAATTTGATAATCTGGCCGCACCATCGCCATGGCATCGTGACTGTACCGCTATGTCTTTTCGAGGAATGCCAATATTTCGGTCAGCACCGGTCTCTGGCCGTGGTCCTCAAGATGGAGCAAGTGACCGACTCCGTCGATCAGAGCGCATTCTACATTGCTGAAACTCTTTCGTAGCCATGAGATTTCCTCGTCCGTCATTACCGCGCCCAATCTCGTTTCGCCGCGTAGGAACAGCACTGGACTGTTGATCATCGAGAGGATGTGTTTGTAGTCATAGCCCGAGGTGAAGGCCTCGAAATCGTGCAGCAGGGTATCGAAGAAGGTGGGGTCGAGCTTCCACAGACATCCCGCAAAGAACAGTATCCACGTACTGGTTACGCCGGGGTAATCCTTGTAGGCGTCTGCCAGTGCCAGAGCGAGTTCTTGTTCAGATTGCACCGACATCTTAAGATGCAGCCAAAGACCGAACATGTCGCGGCTGGAGTCAATGATCCTTCGGTAGTTATCCAGGGTTAGGGGCGAATCCTCGATGATGATTGCTTTCACCCTGTCCGGGCAACGCGCGGCGAGCATGAGCGCAATGACACCACCTATCGAGTGTCCCACAAGAATTGCCGGCATATTCAATCGTCTGAGGAATTGCGCGTTGTCTTCCACGAAATCCTGCAGACGATACGTTCCGGGCACCCATCCTGAGCGGCCATTTCCTCTAAGGTCCAGCGCATAAGTGTGCCATCGTTGCGCCAGGCTCGGGATGAGGGAAAGATATTCTTGCCAGCACCACGCCCCGCCGTGAAGCATAATCAATGGCTCCGCCGACGAAACTCCGGCGTCGAGGTAGTTTAGCTGGATTGCGTTCGCGTTGAAGATTTTTTCTTCCGGCATGTGCATTCTCGCCCCCATCTTCTAATCCACTGGGATATTTTACGCCAAATACTGCTACAAAAGAGGTTTTTGTTGATAGCGAAAAAACTGCCATTACATCGCAATATGAAATTGTCAGGCTGAAAGTCGAGTATCAGCCGCACGGCTTTTCCGCGGCGCCTGCATGCCTTGATTATGCCATGACCTTAAATAAGGCAGACGCACTCTCTTCATCCCAATTCAATGGCACAACCACGGTTGTCGATACCTGCCTTGTCTGGAGCAAAACCAGGGTTCAAAAAGTTCGTGATTACATAACCATATCGGTAATGGACGGCTGGCAGTCTCGCGGTGCGGGAGGTGTAAAGATACATTCACCTTTGATGGATTGTAGGGGCGACCTGGCCAATAGTCTCCGGAAGGTCCATCCCGGCTTTATGAGCGAGAGCCGATAGAGCCTTACGACTACTACCGGCTTGGGGTTGTACGTTAAACGTTGGCTTTGGTGGGTATGGGTGGGTCTATGAGCCATAAAAATTCTCCTGCGTTTCCGCCGTGACTTGATAGATTCAAATCAATAAGCTCAAGCAATTCAACGATGAGACCGAGCCAATCCTACGCGACACGGCACGTACAACAAACCCTGCCCTCACCAGATTCAGTCAAATTGTGAGCGTCCGGGCAAGGCCATCTAGCCGGATAGGTAGTCTGATGTCATGATAGCCCTACAACATATTCGAAGGAGGCGATCCATGCAGCGAGCCATCTCGGTAACAGGTGGGCGAAGGCGTAATTTCTGGGAAAATCATCTTCGAGATTGGCAGGCAGACTACTGTCGCAAGCACGGCCTCAGTGACAAGAGCTTTGTGTACTGGAAGAGGAGGCTGGTGACGAAATTGGTAATCAAAATGACAAACTTTTTCATCTTCAGTCCCAAGAGTCCAGTCCTGGGATCATCAAATAAGGGTGCCCTGACAAGGCATCCTATGTGCACGAGATGAGAAGATGTTCTTGAGGCAGGCTGAACTATCGAAGGTGCCGATCCAGCAATGGCAGTTCGCTGGGAACAATGGAGGAAAGAAGGGCTTTCCGTAGGCTTTTGCCTGCAATAGTGTGGGCAGAAGCCTTCACAAAGCGGTCGCCCTTGCTTGCGGTAAAGCCCGGGAACCGCTCGGAAGCGACTCATCCTTGCACGTGGCATATTGAATGCATTAAAGAATTTGTTCGTCAATAAATGAGATTATAAAATGAATTGATACGGTCGAGTAGCAAAGGACTTGACGGAAAGGAGGGCTGCCTGCCCGCAAAAATCTTGCATTTATTTGATGAGATCCCTAAAGCGGAAGCAGTGAGATCTATCTTGTGACGAAAGACCTTGGTTTTGGGTAACTGTAATATAAGTTACGCTTATCGAAGATGGACTATCTGGCAAAAAAGGAGATGTTATGAGAAAGACAGCAGTTTTAATGGTAGTGATTATGTTGACCGTCTTCGCATCGACCGCAGCAGTGGCTGGCCCGGGGGGAGACAGGAAAGCAGTGATTGAAACGAAGGCAGGAACCCTGTTTCTCTTCCAGAAATGCCAACTGCCAGTACCAGTAGAGCCAGTAGAGGAGGCACAGGCAGACGGGTTTGATGAGTATGGCTGTCCGATGGTAGACGGACCATGGCCCATACTCCCTACCAACCGGTGGGGACAGATGAAGTACAATTTGTTGGGAGATAAGTTCAAGTTTTCCTTTGAGGGGAAAAAGCTGCTTGCCAACACTGATTACACGCTCATTTACTATCCCGATCCCTGGCCGGGAGAGAATCTAATCTGTTTAGGCAGTCGCAAATCTAATGGTGCAGGGAACCTCCAGATTAATGGAAGCATGGAGATACTCTGGGTAGGAGGAACATATGGGTTTGCCTGTCTCTGCTGATGTCGATGCCAACTTCCTTCCAACTCCAACGGCTCTGGGGCTGTGGGTGCAAAGATTTGGCTTGTCCTTTCGAAAGACGTGGTTTGCGGTGATGATCCGGAGACAGAAGATGTGACTGAGACGCCGCATATGAATGGCTGGAGCCCCAAAGATTACCTTTTCGAAGGCAATTTAATTATCTATCAGTATCAGGAGCAGCCAACCAAAAAATGATCCGATTGCGCTATTCTTCAGCCAGGCGAAGCCAAGGCTGATTTATGCCAAAGTAAAAAACCTCGATCTGTCATTCCCGCAGCCTTTTTGATCGGGAATCCGGCTTATGAAAGTAAGAACCTTGTATTCCCGATAGAAGCTTTCGGGAATGACAGTCGATTACGTGTGTGGCTGAAGATCGACGCTAATCGGATAGTTAAACAAGGCAGGGTCATCATCAGCAATGGTCCTGCCTTTGGTCACGTCTGTTGGTCTATCGTATTGTACCTACTCTGGTTCACCCTTCCTCAGCTCCACCTTGGTCTTTCTGCGGTCCCTCCTGGGGACAATCTCCGGGGTGGTATGGGGTGTGAGCGACCAGAAACATGACGATATCAAGAGCATATCGTCAACGAATGGCCTGCACCCCAAGGGTTCAGGGTTGTTAAGGTATCACCAGTTTTCACAGCGGCATAAAACGACATTCCCATCATAGTGGTCAGATGCCGTTCAACTTATGGCAGCATCGAACAACAGGAAAGGCGGGACAAAGAAATCCCCCTATCAGATTCAACCTGGTAGGGGGACAAAGGTTATGCAGTTTCAACATGTTAAGCGATCGACTCACCATTGCCGACGCTGATTTTCCTAGACTTTTAACCTCATGATCAATGCGATTTTCCCGACTTATGGCACTTTGCGATGTCAATCGTGATCTTTGTAAAATGATCGTCTTTTTGAAGTATTGGATTAGAGTCATTGGGTATAAACGTTGGATTACCCTCGTATTCCGCAATGACGGAAAAGCATACTTTGTCGTCGTTATCGAATGCCCCATTGAAGGTCAGAGTGAAGTTCAAGTCACCAGTTGAGCTGTCCAGAGTCGATTCGTTAATGGCCGTGATGTCAGTTGCTCTGAGCTTACCTTGTTTCTGCTTTTCTTTCTTGATCCATGGGCCATCGGAATTGAGAAGCAGTTCCCCTCCTATGTATGTCGTTGTGCATTTGATGGTGCCTGCAGGGTATTCACACGTCACTTCGGCAAGCGTCCCATCCTTAAAAATGAAACCCTGTCCGGCTGCGAACAGCTCATTGCCTTCTTTCCCAGGACCTCCACCTTCAAATTTTTCCATCCAAAAATTGACGGTAAAATCCTCACCAGAAACATACTCACCGTACAGCACCTTTGGCTTGGCAGTCTCATCTGCCAGAGCTGGAACAACGAAACCTACCGCCAAAAAACAGACAAAGCCGATCAAAACCATTTCTTTTCTCATCTTGAAACCTCCTGCGTAAATTTTCGTGTGAAATGGATGCTTGAATAACACCTCCTTTTTTTCATTAACTGTTTAATATGTCGACGCCCCACCTTTCACTCCCCAAGGGAACTCACCTCCCCTAATTACGGCCTCGGTGAAAAGACCCTGAAACATGATGACCTCTATAACCCTCGTGAAAGGAAAGGTACTCTTTCGCCCCTCGGTAGTCATGATAACGGCGATCTCCCCATATGCCATAGGCTCCATAACCATAAATTGGATATGAGCCGCCAATGACGAACCCAACATTTACCGGACTAGCGCAGATAGTCGTTGGAGGGGGACATATCGGCTGGACATAATGTCGCCTTATCACAGTTCGGTACTCGTTCCGTTCAACACGACGCGAGACTCTCTCCACTCCCACCGTCTTTTGAATCATCCCCTTTTGTTGACTGCAAAGTGCTGAATAAACGCTTCCCCCCTTGGCTCTTGCTGCCTGCATACGGTCCACTCTTTCAGGTGAGAGCGGTATGTAGCCAGCCCCAGTCGTCCCTTCAACCCACACTTTGTCCTTGAGTGGTCTCTCATATGTTTCAATTGCAACATCGGGCCGTTTTTCTTGGATAGCTTGCCTAGTCAAGTCGGTGAGTACATCCGGCCCATACACCTTCACTACTGGGATATCCGCTTCACGGCTGGATGTCACCCCCCCTTCTCCTCAATTCGGTATCCTGTTTGAACCACCGCACCTTGCTGGAACCTTTCGCCGCGTATGCCAAGGTAGGCCGGCGCTTGCGTAGCCGTTTGGCTCGGTATAGCCGAAATCAGCTTAGAAGCCGGAGGATTTGTTTCTTGAGGGTCCGATGCCGAAGGATTTATCTCCTGTAGCACAGGATTCGGAGGGTTCAGAGAATTGTCCTCCTGCTGGGGCAAAACCTGAGGTTTTACTTCCTGTGGGGCACCTCTTGATATCCACATTGCTCCGGCCCAAACCCACCCCGAAACCGCTATGAGATAGAGCAAGATAGATAAGTAGCTCGGTAAAAACCGCAGCCATTTGCGTGCGGCTTTAAGGATTTCGTTTGCAAGAATGCTCAATTTTCTCTCCATGCCTGGTGAAATGCAGGACATAAAAGTTCCTTCTCTTTGCCTTCTTGCCTCTTGCCTAGAATACTTCTCCCTGATTCGCACTTGTTTGCGAACTTGCATCCGGTTTCGTTTGCGAGGTAGCACTCGCTTTTCGGCTGTATCCGCCAATCTGGCAGTTAGAGCTCTTCGC
This sequence comes from uncultured delta proteobacterium, assembly GCA_963783775.1. Classification (GTDB taxonomy): domain Bacteria; phylum Desulfobacterota; class Syntrophobacteria; order Syntrophobacterales; family Syntrophobacteraceae; genus JADGQM01. Next base: position 567,762 of record CAWAOR010000008.1, read on the forward strand.
AGATCCCTGTCTCGGGGATGTTCCTCCGCTACCTCCCTGAGCCCAGGCTGTCACCAGTGAGATAAACACCTATAGCCCCCACAGGTCCGCCAATGAGCGCACCGACAGCAGCGCTACCTGTTGCCGCTCCAATGATCGCCCCTGTTGCTGCCCCTACTGCGCCTCCTCCATAAGTGAATTTCTCACGCGTCGTGAGACGTCCGCCCGCACAACCGGATAAGGTCACAATGACGAAGACCGGCAAGAGACCGATCCTTTTATTCCTTTGAAGGATAACTCTTTCCCTCCTGGTTGAGACAATCGAAAGACGCTCTTTGAATCATTGCCCCTAACCTCGCTTTGCGTTAGTGTCGGCAGTTGAATACAGCAATGTAGTCAAAAGCCTGCAATACATTCACGTTCAAGGACTTCCGTTGGTCGAAGGATTTCTGTTAGTCTCCTCGGTGATCTTAGTCGTGCCTATGGTATTTCTGGGTGAAGCCTGGTGGCAGGGGACGGTAATAATAACCATAGGGGTATGGTGCAATCACCACTGGTTGCTCATAAACGACAACCGGGGGCGGCGCAACCACTACTGGCGCAGGCAGCGCCACCGCAGGGGGCACGACATAACCGGGAAAGGGAAGAGAGAACCCAATGGTCACATCTACACCATTCCCGCGTGGGCGGGCGACGCAGCGACGAACACTGCAGATATCAAGCCTACACACATTAGCATGAAGCAACGGTTGATCGACCTTTTAGCAGATTTCACAGCTCCTCTCCTTTGAACAATTCTCCTTATAATCATCCTCTTTTTTGCTCTTCTTGCATCTTTCATCAGATGACTGATTGGCAACTTCTATGCCATCTCCGTGCAGTGACTCTACTGACGCATTGCCTCGAATAACCGGCAGGTCAATTTATGGCAAAAGTCCCTTAGACCCTAGCGGCGTCCTTTCCAGCCATCTCTCAGGCCCTCTTGGCGCTAGGTCGCACCAGAAAAGGAAGGTATGCCAGGACTCCCTGACCAGCGTCAGTGATATTTGAAGGAGGAATTGTTCTCGCCAATCCTACAAGGGCCTCACTTCCAAGAACAGGCCAATTGATAGCGTCGGGCTGCCAGTAGTCCTTGGACTCATCCAGTTCCCGTTTCAATCAGGAAGAAGTCTCGGACTGGCAGGAATGAGAGAAAGGGTCGAGGTGGCCGCAGGGACATTCTTTATCAAGTCCGCTATCGATAAGGGCACAATCCCTCGAGCGTGTTGGCTGATATGGGCAGAGACAGCTGCCTTGAAGAGCCAAAAATCACATCGCTAGAAGTTCAAGATTCAAGAAGCATATCCATACTAGGAGACTGTCCGAGAGTAAAAGTTTCACCCTTTTTCGCCATCACGGCTTTGGCCGGAATTCAGTGTTCCTAACAGTTCCCAGCCTCACGCGGGTTCTTGACCTTCTTTCAACTCTCCAGCGGGGACGAGACGGTCCACGAGGATCGCCGCTGGAAAGAAAACAAGCCAGGCAAGTGGATGAAGGTAACGTACGATCGGGAATAAGCTGAGGAAACCCGCGACACTTACGCAAATGCAATTTGCGAAAAAGAGCTCCAAGAGCAGGATTCGCCGCAGGCCACGGCTGACGAACAGAGGTCCAAGGCTTAGCAGGGGACTCAGAATGAGGAACCAATACCAGGGCAGCATGTGCTGGTAGTAGATCTTCAAGGGGGTCACTGGCTGTTTGTTTGGGTTCGAAAGGACCTCCGGGAAAGCCGAACAATCCTGCACAAACTGCCGGTAGGTGTTCGCCTGTTCTGGATCCATCGCCAGATCCTTTTCAATCTGAGCGTTGACAAGCCGGGCGTCGAAGAAGTCCATGAAGTTTCGACACGATAGCTTAAGCACTTCCAGCGGAGCCCGCTTGAAAGCGTTAATGGCCGTCCGCTTGGCGACTTGGCTGCCTTCCTCTGTTCCCAGGAGAGAGCGGATCCTGCCACATAGCCCGTCATCGCGAAAAAGCTGTTCTTCTCGCAGGTGCCGATTCTTCAGATCGAACAGGGGCTGGTCGAAAACGGCGGAACGCAATGCAGGCGTAGGGAAGTCCCGTGGTTCCACAATGGGTGCCCAGGTGGCCAGGAGGAAAAAACCTTCCCACGCGTTATAGTTGGTGGGATGACCCGTGAGTCCGGAGTACAGTTGTTTGTAGGCGCCATGGAACGTAACAGCCATCCCGATTGAGATCGCCAGATGCACGAAAACCACAAGGAGGGCAGGCCTTGCCCGCGCCTTCCAATTCCCCGCTCCGTTGGATAGACGGTCCTCCGAGACTCGCCGACACCGGCCCGCGGGAACCGTCAGCAAAGGGAGGACTACTGTGTTCATTACCACAAAAGGCAAGAAACTCACCCGAAGACTGACCAGCGCGATTCCGAGCAGCTGGACCCAGAGCAACGTCATGAGTCTCGGGCGATCAAGGTATTTCATTGCTGCAACGAGGGACAAGGCGAAGAGGAGAAGAGAAAGCGTCTCGGTCATGACGTAACGCTCGTAGAGGAGTTGGATAGGTTCCAGCGCGCAAAGAATGGTCGAAACGGTAACGATCAGAGGACGGAGGTCGAAGTACCTAAGTAGTCCGTAAGCAAGCAGGAGAGCCGATCCGCCGCTGGCTGCAAGCTGCAGTAGAAGAACAGGCGTGAGGGATGGGGCAAACCATGTGAGCACCCAGATCACATAGCCATAAGTGAACGAGCGGTCTTTGGGGATCCATTCGGTTGTGGCCGACCAGATGTAGCAGGCCGAGTCCCCGAAAAAGAACTTCGGGGTCGGGTCCAGAAAAAAGAGCGTGAACTTGATGAGGAAAACCGCAAGAGCGAGGGCAATCCAAAGATTCCTTTTGCCTGGTCTCATCGCGTCTTCAATTTGAGGAGGCTCAAGGTGATAGGAAATCGATTTTTGAGGTTTTTGGGGTAGCACCTGTCGTGGGTGCTGTCAAGGCGATTTACGTGCCGATTTTTTGGCATTTGATGAGAAAGATAATCTTTGAAAATTGTCGATACCTGCCTTGTTCGACTGAAAAATCGGCTATCAAAAACTGCAGGATTACAAAAGCATATCGCCAACAAACGGCCAACACCCACAAGGTTTGGAGGTTGTCAAGATCTCTTGATCTTTGGCGCATGCCCACTTTCAGGTACAATGGTCTCATCAAAGATCCAATACTGACAGTCCTGAACCCAGGAAGGGAGCAATCCGTGGCGCCTTGATTGTCATCGTGGCAGTTGAGGGCAAAGGAATAAAGACATCATTGTCGACGGTTTCTGCAAATTGAATACTCCATGAAGGGAACTTCGCATGCGTTTCAAGAAAACGTGCAACACTCTGAGGGCGGTCGTCCTGATTTCTTCTGTCGGACTGCTCTGGACCTTCCCTCGAGAGTGTATGCTGGAGATCCTGGTCCTTGGACTCCCCGCGCACTTTTCAAGGCACAAGACAATATCCCTAAGCGCCGTTGGTTATGACGTCAGTTCATGATTCCCGTAGGAGAAGTATCACTGCCCGTCTTCTATACACTGCCGATTAGAGCAGATGTATCCTTCAGAGCAATCCGCAGCCTGATCGCAAAACTCCCTGCATGCTCCTCCTCGGGATCTATGGGTACGCAATTCACTTCGGTGCCATCTTTAACCTCGACGGTGAAAGCGTCTCTGCACTGAGTTACCCAAATAACGCATTGACCACTGTCCCGGTTACACCTTTCGCCTGCTGAACAATCACTATCGAGTCACACACTTTTTTATACATTGTCGATTAACGCAGCTGTATCCAGTATAACAATCGGTGTTCTGATCGCAAAACTCCCTGCATGTTCCTGCTCGGCATCGATACGGAATGCAAGGCACTGTAGTGCCATTATTCAGCTCGAGGTGAAATTGGTTTTGCACCGGGTTTCCCCAAAAAACACCCCGACCTTCGGCCTGATTACACCTTCCGCCAGCTGAACAATCACTATCGAGGTTACACTGCGTTCGACAGAATCCCGTATAGCTACTACAGCCATATGGTGCACACAGCTTCTTTCGGTTACTACACAGCCTTTTCGCCTATTTCTCGGAAAACCAAATAATCGCCTTCACAGATATTCTTACATGCTATCGGATCAGGATCAATATTATACTTATCACCCCAATCAGGCTTATATTCGATAGAATCTTGAGCAATGGCAGCTACAGATGTCAAAACAGCCAAACAGAAGATTACTGCAAACATCAAGAGTTTCATGGCACTCCTCCTTTTGATGACAGGAAATGGCTTTTCAGGGTGTTTTTCTGGGTTCTTCGATATCAGGGGTTGTCGATGCTATCAAGGCCATTATTGTAGCGATTTGATGGGGTTCAAAGACAAGAACCTCCATGCACCATGGTTCTGCACCGTGGTGGTCGCTACGATGGGCAATTGGCACCAGATTGAGCTTTCGGCAAGCTTTTTCATTTGTGAAGTGTTGAAAGGGGGTATTGGCTCCGTTCGAGGACAGTTTGGTCCTGTGGTAGCCACGGAGGTATCTCACCAGTGTCAGGGTTTAGTGGTAGTTGCAGACGGGCTCCTCATCTCCTGGCCCTTTATCGTCAAAATCATCTAGGACAACCGGCCCGTATATTTCCTTGGCGAGGAGGGGCTTGTTTTCATAGCTTGAGTGGTGAGGGATTTGTTGGCCGATAGCTCGGGTATGGATAGCTGCCTTGATTCGAGCAAAATCGACGATGAAAAACTATACGATTTCAAAAGGATATCTTGATCGATTCACTCCCGCCCTCAAAGGCTTGAGGATGTTAAGATATTTACACTTTTCCTGTGGCAGATTGTCCCCGGAACGATGAAGGTGTGGGAAAGGTGCATGGAACACCCTCAGATCCGGCAGCGCGCATGCAAGAGCGAAACGCAGGGTATTTTCCTCGGTGGGACAAAGGGCACGGCCTGCACGGCGCGCCCCGCGCAGGAAATCCCTCTCGGCGTCTGGGATCACCATACATAAACGGGCGGTAGTCGGACCCGTGTCCGACTCCCGCCATTGACCTACCGCGAGGTGGTTTCTCTATCGGCCACGAGCGTGACAAAGCTGCCGATCTCGCGATTCAGGAAATCAACATCAGCCGGCGCCGCTCCAGCGGCGGCAAAGTGCCCGGTCACCGAAAACGGGTTGATCGTCACGGTGCGCACGTCCCGGATGTACCGCGCGGCATCCAGCGGTTCCCATTCCGGGTTCAACAAATCGCCGACACCGGTAAGGATGAACGTCTTTGCTTTAATGCTCCGGAGCGCCTTTTGGAGTTCGCCGTTCATGCCGGGCGTGGCTCCCAAATCGTGACGCTCATACGCCCACGTCTGGTAAATCCAGTCGTTCGCATCGAAGATCGGAACCATAGTGTCTTCCTGCGCCTTCATCCAGGGCAGGATATCAAGGCCGTTCGGGAACAGGTACCGGAGCTGCTCCGGATTTCGAGCCGCCAAGACGTTCAGGATATCCCGCCAGACTCGAATGCCGCCGGCCGGTGGGGACGTGTAGTTCCCGTTATTCCAGGCCGGATCCAGCATGATCGCTTTCCGTGTGGTCTCAAGGACGGCCACTGTCCAGGCTGGCGTCTTCGCCAATGGGACCATCGCGACCAGACTGTCCATGAATTCCGGATAACTAACCCCCCATTGCAGGACCTGCATGCCGCCCATGGAAGGGCCGATCACCGCCAGGACATGATTGATGCCGAGGTGTTCTGTCACGAGCCGCTGCTGGGTATTCACCATGTCCCGGATCGTGAAGCGCGGGAACTGCATCCGCGGCTGGGACGCACTGTTCGACGGCGAAGTGGTCAGCCCGTTCCCGATCACATCCGTCGCCACGATAAAGTACTTTGCCGGATCCAGCGCTTTCCCCGACCCGATCAGGAAATCAATCCGGTGATGATTGCCGCTGATGGCAGTGACCATGAGAATGACGTTGGATTTCTTCGCATTCAGGGTGCCGTGCGTGACAAATGAAATGGCAAAGTCCTTAATCACCTCGCCGCTTTCCAGCTTGAAATCTCCCATCTTATAGAGCTGGTGTGGGGGATCTTTGGGGCTGTGCGCGAACCCCGGTACAACGATAGCCACCGTGCAGACCAGAATCAAAACCATAAAGGCAGCGGTGCGTAACATGGCAGTTCCTCCTTGTGACGGTGGGACTCCGCCGGTGAATGGGTGTTTCATCTCTCAGAGCCTAACGCCAGCCATGAGCCCCGCCCGCCAAGGAGGTGCAGGAAACTCTTCCATACCTCACGGGCGCGGGCTCGTCCAACCACAGGATAAGATCGTGGATCGCTTCGCTCTCACGATCTATCCTTATTCGTTATACTGCCCTCTGTTGTTGTCGGCATAATCTATTTCACTCGCTCATACGCTATAACGGCGCGTGCCATCCGCTTGTCGGGGCGGGCCGCCCAAGCCGTCATCTCTTGGAGTTGGTCGCCGGTGACTCGAAAAGAGCGGGTTTGTTCCGTGCCCACCCAAGCGGGGTTCGCGGACACGTCCACCGTTGTAATCCACTTATCGCCGTCCACGCGGTATCCACCTGTGTACGCGACCAGAGAGTTGAATAGGTCCGCGCGATCCTGGTCCGTGGTCGGGGCCTTGCGCCCCTCACCTGTGATCACCACCGCCATCCTCCCCTCTGGCAGGAAGAGGATGTAGCCTGTCGGGGTCTTGCCCATGGGGTATTCGCGTTCGCCCGTGGCCTGATACTCCCGCTCGAACGAGACGAGTCGCCAAATCCCCACAATCGGCGCGCGGTCATCAGCGAAACACGGTTGCACTGCAAAAAGAAACAAAACCAAGACAGCTACCCATTTGAACTTAAGCATGGCGTCCCCCTTCCAGTTTTTCTCTCAGACAAACCAGCAGAAGAAAATAATAGAATCACTTGCGAGGCAGGATACGAGTACCACTGCATTCAAGGATCATATCCCCCTTGGTTTTATCAGGAGTAAAAGGAGTAATATAAGGTCCCTTACAAGTATAACCCCCCTTAATTCCATCAAATCGACCGGTCCCCTTAATAAATTCACCTTTGGACTCTAGGAAGTTCAATTTCTCACCAGGAGGTATCCTAGAGGTGAACTGAACTTTTGACCAGATTGCTGAACCATCCTTAAAAGTGAATTGCCAGTAGCTCCCACCCGGTCCATCCAACTTTGTCCAATCGAAGGTACCTATTCCCAAGCACGCTGCCATTTCTCCATCTTCAAAGATAGCCGAGCCTCTTCGCTCAAAGACCCCGATCATATGTCCTTCCTCATCGGCGACCGGAATGGCCTGAACGTTGGAGAGATAAGAAATCGATTTCCACTTTAGTTCCTCTGCCTTCGTATGGGTGGAAAATATCCCTAATCCGACCATAAGAAGGAAAGTAAGCACTAATGTCATTATTCCTCTCTTCATTGTAGCCCTCCTTTTTAAAAAGGATTAACTTTTGATCTTGAAATCTTATTTGAAAGAATCATCCTCAATCTAACCAATACCTATAGCCTCCAATTAAGACACTCTGAGGTACATCGAGGTTGTCACTTCACGGCAAGCTCTGCTTCATTAGTTCCAGATATCCACTGGCATCCTCCAGTATGAGTGTAAGTTCCTCCCATTCGCCCGAAAACATCAGATCCAAGCAAATAAAATCGACGTGCTTTCCGATTTGACGTCCCCACCACCCCTTCAATAATTCATGGTAAGCGAGGACAAGATGAAGGTCTCTTAATAATCTACACGTCAACACGTCAACATGTGGTGATATTGCCCCCTCTGTTAGAGCTTTTTCAGCATATCTTTTGAAGTACTCATCAAGCTTGTTGATTTCGTATTGCAGATCGTCTAACGCCCTAACATAGTCAGAATATGTAAGACCCACCTTGCAACTAGTATGAAACCTTTTCACCGCTGCTAAAGCTTCTGCTGCCGAATGGATCATAGGATTCTCTTGAAACTCGCCTAATGCGCCACGGGGGAAGAGAGCCACGCAAACTACAACACTAAACGTGCAGGCCGTCCTCTTTAACATTGCAATATTTTTCTTCAGCATAGGTAAGTTCAACGAAAACATTTTGAGATGCATGGTGCCCTCCTTAAGAGAGGACTCTATGGCAGTGGCTCAAAATTTAGAAATGGATAAACTTTTCTTGGTATTTCATAGTCAAACATACCCTAAGGAACCAGCAACTAGGGGTCAATAGAGGGAAATGCTCTTTTTTCATGAGTATTCTTACCTAGAAAAAAGAGAGGAGCATATTTAGGGAAATTTACTAATGCCGAATATCATAAGTATATAACCCATAGAAAAAGCATATCTGACCAAGTCGTAGCCAGTTGGTGTTCAGCTGCGTAGTCTTGCTTGCGGAGGGCATGCAAGAGGGCCTTTACCAAGATTGAGGGCAAATTGCTCCTGTGTTGGGCGCTCTCCAGTGTCGGGATTCAGAGGTAGACGTCGACAATGATGGGCTCTTCATACAGCGGCGAGCCGTCGTGAAAGTCTGCAATGACAACCAGCATGTGCAAGCGCTTTCGTGTTTCTCTCATGAGGATCTGGGCTGTTTCAATAGTCCTGGGTAGCGAAAAATCCATTCGATGACGTCGGGTTCGTGAATGAGGCGACCCTGTCTAGGACCGGGGTGAGTTCGTCTCTGACCGCGCACCGGCCGTAGCTCTTCCCGCCAATCTTCTTGCAGGCAAAGCAGCTGATACAGCCCTTGTACACCAAGCCGTAGAGGTGAACGAACTCGGTCTCTGCGCCTTTTTTCTTCGCCCCGGCCAGTGCCCTCCGCAGCAACGTCGCCGTGTTCCAGCCCTTCCGTGGGCTGCCGTTGATAGCAATCGCCTTCATGAATCCTCCCTGTCTTAAATCTATCTAGCCGATGGTGACTCAATGCGGATCTACAGGCTTAACACCACACAGTTGTTGGTGGAAAACGCGGGCTGGCAAACCGATGCACCCCACGTTACGCATCCGACGCTGATCCAGGAATTGAAGTTGGTGGGAAATTTCTTGGTGGCGGCATTGCCATAGTTACCGAGCGGCCAAGCCTTTATTTCCCTCCTTCTTAGACCAGAACCAGCAATTGCTGATCTCCAATCGAAAATGCCTCCCTAACGGCCTATCTCGCTACGATGCGCAACTCTATGCTGATGGGATCAAAAACCAAGTGCATGCCAAGATGTTCAAAATAACGAGTTGATCCGTAGCTGATCTTCCACTGCGTGCGGTCAAAGTCAAAATGCGCTTCAGCGGTGATCCCACCATTTGCCAGGTTGCTGATAGTCGCCAGAAACTTCATATCATTACTCACACCACGCAGTTCAAGTGTGCCTTTCACCTCAAAATTCGGTGCACTCAATGACTCGTCGATTTTCTGGGCCGAATTAATCGTGAACAGGGCTGTCGGAAACTTCTCAACGAAGAAAAAATCATCCGATTTTAAATGAGCAATGAGGACCGGCTGCCATTCGTTACCCTCCAAATTCAGATTCTTGAGCGAGTGCATGTCGATCTCGAAAGTCCCGGTCAACTTGCCATGCTGTATCCAGATATCGCCCCTCAACAGACGTAATGTGCCGTAGTGTTTTGTGTTCGGGTTGCGCCCAGTCCACTCAATAATGCTCTCTCCGATATCGACGGCGTAACTGCCATCATCCAATCTGAGATGATCGGCCTCATCAATAGAAACCGCATCACTACCCGTCAGAGAATATCCGGCTTGTTTCCAGGCGGCCAACCCTCCCGTGAGAGCATACACCTTCGAATACCCCAACCGCACGAGCTTTTCAGCGGCGGTGATCGAATCCTGGGAGGCTTCGCTGGAGCCATAAAGAACAACCTCTCGATCGCGATCGGGAACGATAGCCTTTACTTCGGAGGGGAACACAACTTGAAAGACGCAGGCATTTTGGGCACCGGGCAGATGCCTCTTGTCGAATAATTCCTTTGGAAGCGTGTCAATAATGATCAAATCAGTCTTCTGACTGAGCTTGTTGTACAACTCCTCCGCCGTGATCTTCGCGAAACTCTTCTCATCTTCCATCTTTTCCCCTTCCCCACCATGATCTGGCCTATTTACTCAGCTTCTTATGTCCACCAAAGCTCGGACTGGTGCTGTCAAGAGCTGCCATTGAGCCTTTTTCAGAAGGTAAGCACAGTGAATGCCCGCCGCCATTTCACTTATACTACCCTGACATGGCAAATTTGCAGGATGTTGAGATTTCATTGAGCA
>CAWAOR010000009.1:0-41002 GCA_963783775.1 uncultured delta proteobacterium
CGGTAGTGTTAATGCCCTCTAGGCAAATCTGATGCTGGACCTACCTCTGCTTGCTCGCATAAAGCAGGAGCACACCACCACCCAATATTGCCCCCACGCCGGCCCAGACAGGCACGTTGACCGTCTGCTTTTCCGCAACCGACATCTCGAGCGGGCCCAACTTTAGGTCGTGAGTCTCCTTGGTGTAGCTGAAATTGCCGTACAGTAACCCCACGATACCGGCCACAATCAGCACGATGCCCATGATCTTGACTGCGTTCATCTCGTCTCCTCCTTCGGAGAAATCCGTGAGCCTCCACCGCCGGGTGGCCCACCAGGGAAAAAGTGCCACAAAAGAGACGGTGAGCAACCGGGTTGATCCGCTCGGTGCCCTGCTCAATAGCATCATTTTCTGGAATTTCACCCGAGGAGGATTTCCCTCCTCGGAGCTATCAGAAATCTGTAATTCGGGTCAACACCGGCCGCCATCTTCCATCCAGAAGAGGTCTTTAGGTGCTCCTATTACTTCACTCTCAGATTGTTCTTTACGGATTTGACCCCTTCGACGCCCCTGGCGATTTGAACCGCTCTATCGATGGCCCGTTGCGAATCAACGAAGCCGCTCAGTTGCACGGTGCCCTTGTACGTTTCGACACTGATTTCGAAGGATTTGAGAAAATCATCAGCGGCAAGCTGAGATTTTATCTTGCTCGTGATGACCGAATTGTCAACGTATTCTCCCGTGCCTTCTTGCCTGGATGTCGAGGCGCAGGCCGCAAAGGTGGCGATCAGCACAAGAACCAACAAATAGCGAATAACGATACTCTTCCTTTTCATAGCGATCTCTCCTTTAGGTCAGTTTGTAGCGAATGCACTGGTTACAGGCGCTCTTCCACTCAAGGGTTCATGGATTCGCCAACATCATTGGGAAATTGCGAACCATCCCCTTTTCAAGTGCCTCAACTTCTCCGGGATGGGTCCAAACGGCACCTAAACTCTTCGCCCCTGAATAACCTGGAGCAACACCACGATGATGGCGATGACCAGCAGGGCGTGAATGACTCCACCCATCGTGTAGCCACTTACCAGTCCCAGCAGCCACATAATCAAAAGAACGACACCTATGGTCCACAGCATGGTTGCCTCCCTTCCAGCTCTTCTTATGAATGGTTATGAGTTTATCTACGTTACCATCGCTATTGAGCCACCAGGTTGACCCGGTCATCCGTCGTCCCTTCCCAAACGCGGCATCCCAGATGAGAACCAGGATGGAAGCTCAATGAGCCATACATCAACAACACCTTTGAGCAAGTTCTATACCCGGCCGTTCGAGACGCGGAATATTTCCAATTTAGCTAATAAGTATATATGGTTATGGCAGGGTGAAACCCATCGATGGGTGTGGATTTGAGTAGAAAAGGTGTTGCACGCAACATAAATGTTGCACTACTTCCCTGTCGCACGCAACATCCCCCTGTTTGAGATAGTTTCTTATCATCTGACCAATTGACCTCCGCCGCCTTTACGCCAGTCTGTTACATGCAACACAGAAATCACGCTACGCTTCCGTTGCATGCAACACTTATTTTGTTGCCGGTTATGGCTTGGCACCCTCCTCATCCCTACTTAAGTTCCCGGTATACCGTAACAATATGGAATAAGCGAGTTCCTTCGCTTTTCCGGCACACATTTTGATCATTTCAACGCACGTCTGATCCTCATCCCACGCACTTACCTAACGTTCACCGGCCCTGACAGGTGAGCGGCGGTTGGCGATTCTGAAGAGGGTCGGGGGAATGTCGGATTGCTTCTGAAAGAGGGAAGCCTCTTATATGGTGAATGGATGAAAGTGAATATTCTCGTGATCGATAATGAAGAGAGCATCAGGTTCAGCTTTAGTCGATTCCTTGCAGCCGAAGGCCATAACGTGATCACTGCCAAAGGTTATCGGGAAGCCCTGGCAAGAATGGATGAAACAGAATTTGAACTGATACTCGCAGATGTCTTTCTGGAAGATGGATGGGGCATGGATATTCTAAAGGAGGTCATGCAGAGGAACCTGAAAACACGAGTGATCATCATGACGGCATATCCCAGCACAGAAACAGCCAAAAATAGTTTTCGCATGCACGCCATTGATTACCTCATTAAACCCCTAAAACAAGGAGGACTAATCAATTCTGTAAACAAGGCATTACAGCAATAGGCAAAAAAAAGGGGAAGTATCAGAGACACGTGTCTTAACCTTGCCCTTGCAGATCGTAGTTCTAGACACCAAGATTTCTGCAGAAAGGAGAGAAGGATATGTTGGGAACAATTTTGCTCGTTCTATTAGTTCTTCTGCTCGTGGGAGCGCTTCCTACCTGGTCACACAGCAGCGGGTGGGGATATTTTCCCAGCGGGGGCATCGGACTGGTCCTTTTGATCGTGCTCGTCCTCCTGTTGAGTGGCCGTATTTGACAGGAGTGAGGGCATCGTAAAGGAGTGCACAGCGATCCTCTGCGAAGGGGCATGGTCGGACTACCGTAAACACTCAACTCTCTTAAGAGAAAAGGAGCAATCCATGAATTGGGATCAAATCGCAGGAAACTGGAAGCAAGTCAAAGGCGTAGCCAGGGAGAAGTGGGGCAAACTCACCGACGATGACGTGGACATCATTGCCGGAAAGCGCGACATACTCCTGGGAAAGATACAAGAGAGGCACGGCATCGCACGTGAAGAGGCAGAAAAGCAGCTGAAGGATTGGGAAGCTACTTTGAAGTAGTTGAGGTGTGCTCATCGTTCTTCTCGCTCCCATGGTTTATCTATCAATTGTTGCTAAATATCAAACGCTTAGGGATGTCAAGATAAGCAATGAGTTGCAGATAGTTTCACCGTGACAGAAAGCATGATTTGGAACGGATTCCTGACGCCATCGACGTCTGCTCCTTCTCGAAAGCGGTGGCGCTTGGGGACCCGTTCCGATCTTCAACAACGGTTACACGGTCAGAAACCGTCAGCATGGAGTGAGTCAGCGAGGGTGGGCAACGCCCAGTTTCTAGACCGAGTGCCGGCCACCTTTCAGACCTTCAGATAATGAACCAAATGGGGTGCCTGGAAATGGCGGTTTTTCAGAAGGAGAAACCAATGAAGATGCATAGAAGGTGGTTGTGGTACTCATCTGTAATATCCTTTACGGCGGTTCTTGTCGCCTCCACTGTTTGCCCGGCGTCAGCGGCAGAGCAATCATTGGTCGGCCGCATATCGTTCGTGGAGGGACAGTTGCTGCGATTTGTCCCCACTGCAAAGGACTGGGTCGCTACCGTGAAAGATGCGCCGTTCGGGAGGGAAGATGCGCTGTATTCGGATGAAAACGGAAAAGCAGAGCTCATCATGCCCAATAATACGTGGATTCGAATCGGCGGCAACACCCAACTCCAGCTCATTGCCCTGCAAACTGATGTAACTGAGGTCGATGTGGCTTCGGGCTTAGCTCGGTTCTACAACAGGAGCTCAAATGTCTTGGTCAAGGTAACGACTCCTTTCGGGTATGTGGTGGCTCAGCCGGGGTCAATTTTCGACCTCTACGTCGGCGACCAATCGGTGGAAGTGATCGCCTTAAAGGGTACGGTCACCTTTATTCACGCTGGTGACGAGGCGAAGTACGAGGTTGTTCCAGGGTCGCCCTCGATCATCGCCGATGCCCGCCAGGTGGGGGCAGGAGAATCCAATGTGGATGCCGATTGGGATGACTGGAATGCGGGCCGTGACACCCTGTGGGCCCAGAGGGTGAGCGTGAAGGGAGAGTCCGTCAGGTACCTTCCTCCGGAATTGCAGGATCAAGCATACGATCTGGAAGAGAACGGCCGATGGGAAAGTGTGAACTACCAGGGACAGCGGCGCCAACTTTGGAGACCCACGCGGGTCAGCGCCGGTTGGGCCCCCTTCACCGAAGGCCGGTGGACTGACTATTATGGGGACAACACCTGGATTCCCGCCGAGCCCTTCGGATACGCCACTCATCATTACGGCAACTGGGTGTATGTGAACAATGGCTGGTACTGGGGACCGCCGGCGGCAGTGGGTTTCAGAGCCAACTGGTATCCGGGGCGCGTGGCGTGGATCGGTTCCGGAGCCGATGTGGGCTGGGTGCCCCTGGCCCCGAGAGAACGCTACTACTCTTATAACCCCTGGGGACCGGCTGCCATCGTGCTGGGCACCGCCGCGGCTGTTGTGGGGCTCACTATCGGCAGTCTGGCATACCTTAACCATGCCGTAGTGGTTCCTCAACGTGACTTCTATGGTGTGAACAACTACCGCAGCGTCAGGGTCGCCAACCTAAACAGGACCACGATCATCAACAACTATCAGGGTTCGCGGGTGGTAAACAATACGATTCTCAAGGGCTACAACACCAACCCCAACCGGTACAATTACACCGACGTCAACGTTGCGAACAAACCTCACCAAACCGTGTTGACCAGGATTGAGCAAAACCAGGGAAGGGCGAAACAGGAAGCAGGCAGAATCAATGCCAACACCCTCAGGCAGAATGTAACCCGGGCCAGACCGGCAGGTCTCCCCACTCAGACAAACGTGGAACCCCCTAGAGTCACTAGTAGGATAGTGCCCGCAAGCAAGGTCCACGAACCCATATCTGAGGTCCAGTCCCAACCTAGAGAAATCAAGCAGAAGCCGAAACGGGCGCAGGCGCCTCCTGCGGAAGTGGGGGCCAGACCCGGCTCGAAGCAGCCTCCAAGACCGGGTCTCACAGGACAGTCCACATTCGAACCGGGAACGAGAGTCCCAGGCAGACCCGAAAGGGAACTGCAGCCAACCGAAGCGAAAAAACCCGGAGAACGACTCAAACCACCCCTGGGACCCGGCGAAAAAGCTGATCCGGGGGAAACAAAGCAAATTGAGGAACCGGGAGGGCCACCAAAATCTCCCAGGGATCCAGCGATGAAGCGGGGCAAAACCGAGCCCAGAGCCCCTGGCGCCCGTCGCCAGCCCAAGAAACAAGAAGAACCCGTAGCGCCCGATGGATCGGGGACCAAGCCTCAGATGCAGGAAGATTCAGGCACTCCTCCGGCACAGCCTCAAAGCGGACGAACAGGTGCAACAGCCCAAAGCGCAACGCAAGCAGGTGCAACAGCCTAAAGCGCAGCGCCAGCAACAGAGGACTAAGCCTCAAATGCGGGAGGATTCAGGCACTCCTCCGGCACAGCCTCAAACGCTGGACGAACAGGTGCAACAGCCCAAAGCGCAACGCAAGCAGGTGCAACAGCCTAAAGCCCAACGCCAGCAACAGAGGACTAAGCCTCAGATGCAGGACGATTCAGGCACTCCTCCGGCACAACCTCAAACGCTGGACGAACAGGTGCAACAGCCCAAAGCGCAACGCAAGCAGGTGCAACAGCCTAAAGCGCAGCGCCAGCAACAGAGGACTAAGCCTCAGATGCAGGACGATTCAGGCACTCCTCCGGCACAGCCTCAACCGCAGGACAAGCAGGTAAAACAACCGAAGCAGGAGCGCCAGCAGGCACAGGAACAAAAAGCCCAACGCCAGCAGGCACAGGAGCAAAAAGCGGAGCGCCAGCAGGTACAGGAGCCCAAAGCGGAGCGTCAGAAGAAACAGCCTAAATCGGAGAGTCAGCAACAAAAGCCGGGTGGCGATAAAGAGGAACAAAACTGAAAACATTGCACCATTCACACTGAGTGAGTGTCAAGAAATAACTGGAGCACTTACTCAGCTTGTGGGGCACTTGGTTTTTTACAGTTTCTCAGAGCTTGTCTGAAAGGTCCCCTTAGAGCTGGTTCCCAAGCTGGAGCTTGGGAGAGCGCGACGAGCGAAAGGAGCGAGCTCTCACCTTTTCTAAAGGGTCGCGGGGGGATTTTTCCTTGGAGTTTTGCGCAAGAATTGAATCATCAGACCGTTTCTAAGAGTTGGAACCGAGTGGTTCACGGTTCCTGCCAGGATTAACCGGTCAGTGGACCAAGAACAAGAAAGGAGAAGAAAATGCCTTTGATCAACTTGGTTATTATTTTGGTTGCTGTTGGGGTTATCCTTTATCTGATCAACAACTACATACCGATGGATCGTAAAATCAAGAGCATCCTAAATCTAGTCGTGGTGATTGTCGTGATCATATGGCTACTGAGCGTCTTCGGAGTCATAGGTTCCCTTTCGGGAATTCGTGTTGGGAAGTAAGGCTCACTCCGATCCAGGGAAAAACCCCGGCAGGTGGGACCGGGGTTGATTTCCTCTCGTGTCATCCCATCACGCTCCGTCAGATCACTCCCAGCTCTCTGTCCACCTTTTGGAAAGCAACCAGGGAGAGACTCTTTTCCCAAGTACTTCAGGGTACTTTATCACCTATACAGTGCAACTCATAAAGGAGTTAGAATGAACCAATCTATACAAAGAAGATCAAAGGTTATCTCTATTGTTATAGGATTGCTCTTACTTATTCTTTTTCTTTCCCGGACGGCTGCAGCCGCTCCGACAACTGATGAATTCATCCGTGGATATGCTATGGCAGTTTTGCAGCGCGATTTTCAGATTACCGCCGCATCTTTAAAGGTGCAGCATGGAATCATTTATATTCAGGGCTTGGAGGCCTCAGATGTCGTTCGCGATAGAATTCAGAATGCCCTTTCCTCCATCGAAGGTGTCAAACAGGTGTTGGTTAGCAAAGACGGGGAGTTATCGTCACAGGAGGGACAGCCTGAGATTACACCCCAGGTAGGCATCTTCCTTCCACGGGACCTGCTATTCAAATCCCTTCTTGCAGACCCTCGCTGGCCGCACTTCTCCGCATCCTATCAGCACTACTTTCATAATAGTCAGTTAGAGAGTGTGGGCTCGGCGACATTCGGTGAGAGCTTCAGCATCTATCGCTTTGGGGGTCCCTGGAGCAGTCAGATGGAAATAGGTATCCAGGCCGGTGTTTTCTCCATCTTCGATCTGGCTGCAGAGTCACTTGATCTCGTGAATGCAGACTACTTTGTTGCCGTTCCCCTCTCGTTCAAGAAGGACAATTTCTCCGCGCTTGCCCGAATCTTTCACCAAAGCTCCCATTTGGGAGACGAATACCTGCTGCGCGGACAAACGAAAGAACGAGTCAATCTGAGCTATGAAGGGCTTGATGCTCTCCTCTCATATAATCTTCCCTTCGGTTTTCGCCTATACGGAGGCGGCGGGTATTTGTTTGATCGTGATCCTTCCAGCCTGAAGCCGTGGCTTACACAGGCCGGGTTGGAGTTTAGAAGTCCCCAGACATGGTGGAAGGGCTCTCTCAGGCCGGTTGCGGCGATCGACATCCAGAACCGTGAAGAGAGCGGTTGGAATGCGGATGTGTCCTTGCGTGCCGGGGTTCAACTTGAAAACCCGGATTTCCTGAGCCGCAGGTTACAAATTCTGATCGAATACTATAACGGCACTTCTCCTAACGGACAGTTCTATATTCGGGGTGTTGAGTACGTCGGGATCGGCCTCCATTTCTTCTATGATTAGGGCATGGCTCAAAGCAGACTCACAGGGGTTCGGGAAGTGCTGGACTGATGCGTAGTAAAGACCCTCCACCCCAGCAAACCAACATCTTCCCGAAAAAGCCAACCCTTGGCAGCGATGGACAAACCAGACAGGCGGGGAGGAAGGCGATGTACTGAAAGGCCTTGGTTCCCGCCCGTGTCATTCAGACTTGGTGCCATTGCCGACAGGTCGCGAAATCCCCCAGCCCACATCCGGTGGTGTAGGGATCTCCTTCACCACGTAATCGCCGAACCCATGAAGAGAGCCGCTCATATAGGTGCGCACTCTGTTGTCCTCGGCGGTCAAAGAGAAAATAGATTTTTCGTAAGGGCGAACCCGCCCAGACATCGGTACGCCCATCAGGTCGAGAAGGGTCGCGAAATTATTCAGATGGGAAACCCGGAGGCCGGAGGGAATGCCGGTTAAGAGCCCCTTTCGGTGGTATTGCTCACCAACCACGAGGAATTCGGGCACATCGACGATCACCTTGTCAGGCTTCGCATGGCTATACACCTGCCCATGCTCGGCCAACGTCTGGCCATGGTCCGATGTGTAGAGAATGACATAATTCTGATTCGTCGTATCGGCAACAAACACCCGGAAGAATTCATCCACCTGAAAGCGAATCCCGTTGTCATAGGTATTGACGAGCTTCTCACGGCCGGTCGGGCTGGGGTCAATGGGTTCCGATGCGTCCATCACCGGCATCCAAATCGCAAAGGCCGGATCGTCCGGGTATCTGTTGCGATAGTGGAAATGGAGGCCCTTCTTGTTGACGAGAACGAAATAGCCGCCCTTTTCATTCAAAAGACCACTTACGAAGCGGGCTACGCCCAAATCTTTCGTGGTTTCAAGATCGATGTGGAGCTCCTTGAACGACTGCTCGGTCATCCACCGATCCAGGGACCTTACGGGACCCTCCCGGGCCCCTTTCCTGAGCGGTAAAAGGTAGCCGTTATCGATGTCAATGTAGATCGTCTCGTAGCCCATTTTCTTGGCGTAATCAAAGAGGGTTGGGTTCCTGACGGTGCGAAAGGCATCGTCGGGAAAGGCGTTGTGACCCGTAACGAGATAGGCGTTGCTGATGTGGGAAAAGGAACCGGCTGCAACACAAATGCCGAGATTCTTGAGGCGCCTTTGGGTTTCGAGGGATTGGAGGAACGGTGTGGTGGAGCGCGGGTAGCCGTTCAGGCTGAGATTGCTGCCACGGACCGACTCGTCGATGACGTAGATGATGCTGTCGAGTGGCCGTTGGGCGGGGGAAAAGGCCGGCAGGTCGTCTCGCGGTCCACGATATTCGCGGAGGTTTTCAAACTCGTAATGCAGTGTTGAACGGAGGAAGGAGGTCAAAGGGTGCAGATGGAAATTGCGTTCCGGCACGTGAAGGGAAAGGGCATAATTGGAAGCGAGGAGGTAGAGCGCCGGCAGGAGGCCGAGGGCGAGGGTCTTTCGGAAGGCGGATACAGGGGGGACGAGGATCAGTGCAGACAGAACGAGTGCGTAGGGGAGAGCATACAAGAAGACGAGCGGCTTGAAGAAGCTTGAGATGGCTTCTAGCCGATTGTCCCCGCCGACGGTCAGGGCCAGAAACACGTCGGTGCCGGTCATGAACTGGGCTAGCGTCAGCCAATAGGAGAATTGGAGGACAACAACGAAAACAGAGAGAAGGAGGGCCACCGTGCGGAGAATTCTGGGGAGAAGTAGGATGAGATAGAAGAGGGCGACCACCTGCAGGAAGACCAGCGTGAGGGCGCCCGAGAACTTCACGGTGCCGACGGCCTGGAGTGAATGCAGGAGAGCACGGTAATCACTGAACCTGAAAATGGGATCGATGAGGACCGCGATCATCGCTGCAACCAAGGCGGTCATGGCACGAGGATAGGGTGTTTGGGTGATGGCGCCAAGGGAATACTTTGCTACCACTGGTCCTCTTCCTATTTGGTGGTAATTACGGCCAAGATGAAGACCACGGCCGCAGTCATTGAAATTGGGTATTCCCGCAATCCTCGCATTCTCCTACCGCCTGCGTACCCAATCGCAGCAAAGGCAGGTCGGAAACCCGCCATAGTCCAACTTGCCAAAGTCCCTTCTGATCGCGGACAACACAGGCCCATTCCAGATTTCCATGACAGTCTGGAAGTTCAGATCTCCTACGCCCTGAACGCCGTTGTAATCCATGCAACAGGTAACGGCCCTGCCGTCGCAGAGCACCGACAGGGCTGCCCAGGGGTAAAAACAGACAGACACTATCCTGCCTCCCACAGTGTTGTACGCCCTCCCGCCTCCAAAGTTGTCCAAGTGGCTGAGATTCAGGCAGTCGCCGGCCCTCTTGTCCAGGACAGAGCGCCACAGAGTTTGGAACTCCTCTGTCCTGGCCCCGTTGGCTTCCTGAGGCAGGTATTGAAGGATCAACTTCGGAGTCCTTCTCTTCAGTTCCTGCCTTATCCTCACAAACTCCCTGATGTTGTTAAGCGCCACCTTGAAATCCAGCCGTCTCATGGTGGCGTGATACGATTCTTCGTCGGTGCCGTAAAAACTGATCTTCATGGTGTCCAATCCCGCATTAATGATCTTTCTGGCTGTCTCGGGGAACAGTAACGAAGCATTGGTCACGATGTAGGTTTGCCTTATTCCGCAGGCCTTTGCGAGCTTGATTTTTTCGGGCAATGATGCATCCAGAAGCGGTTCACCAAACCCGTGCAAATGCACGACGGGTTTTCGGCTCGCGCTGGACAGCTCTTTCATGATTTTCTCGAATAACCCAAACTCCATGAACCCGGGTTTTCGGGTGAGCGTCTCGCGAGGGCACATGACACACTGCGCGTTGCAGCAGTTCGTATTCTCGATCAGGATCACGGCGGGGAATGGAAGATGGTTTCGGTAGTACAGATAAAAGAGCGAGGGGGTCTTGGCCAGTGAGAGCAAACACCTGGTGATCTTGTCCCGCGCATTGAGAATCATGTTGCTGCTTCGCTCCATGGGGTTATCATCGCCAAAAAAGAAGACCACGGCGCATCTCGGCGCCATCGTCATCACCTCAAAGCCAGGTACCACTCCGTGACATCACTCCCGATTCCTAACCGGGCAAGCTGGCGCAGATCCACTTCCAGAACGTCGGGCGTGCTGTACTCCAGGATGCGGTATTGGGGATCTGTCCAGGCATGCAGCGTCAGACCCAGAATCTTCTTTTCGGGCGGCAAGGTGAGGCGAACGCGGTGGATCAGGTTGATGCCCGCCAGCGCCGCCGCATCCGTCACCATATCGACACAGTTGTTATCCCTCAAACTGAACTCGTCATACTTCCTCTGTATCACGTATTCATAGATCGCTTGATACCGCCGTCTGGTGATGGGCATGCGCCAGACGAACGTGGGCGGGCGATCGGGTTTGCCGATCTGGAATTGGCCATCGGACATGGTCTGCCACAAGTAGGCGATAGGGTTGGGATGATTATCCCGATTTCTCTGAAGCACCCCCTCCACATAACGCGGTTCCGTTTGCCCGAAGTTGCCGGTGTGGCCGAATTCCAGAAGACCCTGGGGACTTTCCAGGATCAGCCAACTATGCGTCCTCGGACGCCACCAAACCGAGAAGAGAAGCGACGTCGTATCACTGTAGTCCCAATTGGCAGCTTCGCTCAGGATATGGAGGTAATACCCCTCGTCCCCCACCGGCGTTCGAGTGGCGGGATCCAAGTCGGCATCGGGGGCAAAACGGCAAACGATCGCGACGGGCTGGGCCATCCAGCCATCGGGTTGCATCGGAGCGTAGAGCCTGGGCGTTTGGTGGGCGCATCCGGCCGCAACCCCCGACAGTAATATCATCACTATGAGGAGATGCGCTCGATAGTCTCGTTCGTTTGCTTTGCTATTCATTCGGGATTTCCCATTCTACCCTTGGCCCACAACCATCGCGGGCCACCCCGTCAACCAGTTACTACCGCCTGAACCACCCGACTCCCAGAGGGTTCATCCGGGATTTCCCTCAAAGAGTTGCTCGACTCCTTGTCCTCCATGGTCCAGCCCAGCTCCAGATAATGATACTTCTCCTTTTTCCTCACAAGCTTATTATGCTATGAAATTGCTGACAAAGGCATTCCCCGCAAGAGCCGTATTCACGCGCGCGGGTCAGTCACGCGCGCGGGGTCGGACCAACCCAACATATCGATTGGCCTACGAACAACGAACAAAGCAGGCCCTGTTTTGGTAACTTCTCAAAAAGTGTAGGCAGACACAAAAAAGTACGGGACACGAGCAAACCTCTGTGCTATGCACAGGGTGTATGAAACTGACGATTGATATACCCAAAATTCCGGAAGAACAGAAGAGCGAGCTTGTCGTCCTGCTGCTGGAGGTCACCAGCCAGCAGAGTGAAATCATCCAAGAGCTCAAGGACGAAATCGCTCGGCTCAAAGGGCACAATCCAAAACCGAAGATAATGCCAAGTCGGTTGGAACACCCCCCAAAGGACGAGGGCAAGGGCACCGATGACAAGCGCCGTCCCGGTTCCGAGAAAAGACAAAAGTCGGCCAAACTGTTCATTGATGAAGAGCTCAAGGTGCCTGCTAAGAACGTTCCCGAAGGATCTACATTTAAGGGCTACAAGGATTTCACGGTTCAGGGTCTTACACTCAAGGCCTACAATATCCGATACCATCTGGAATGTTGGCAAACACTGGAGGGTAGCTACGTTACGGCTGAGCCACCTGCGGAGTTGGGTGGAAAACATTTTGCGCCCGACCTGATTCGTTTTGTCCTCTATCAGTACCACCATTGCCATGTGACACAGCCGTTGTTGCTGGAACAGCTGCACGAATTGGGTGTAGACATTTCCGCAGGTCAGATCAGCAATATCCTCATAGAGGGTAAGAAGGATTTCCACCAGGAAAAGGGTAGCTTCTCAAAAAAAGGGGATGACATCTCAAATCTCCAAGTATATACTGATACGTATATACAATTATGCGGGAAGGATGACGGCCATGAATACAGCAAGAATCTTTAAGAGCGGTAATAGCCAGGCAGTTAGGCTGCCAAAGGAATTTAACCTCGAAGGCAGTGAGGTTTACATTAAGAGAGTGGGTCGTGGTCTACTATTGATGCCAAAAGATGATCCGTGGGCATCCCTCGTAGATAGTCTGGGGAAGTTCAGTGAGGATTTTCTGGAAGAAAGAATACAGCCACCTTTGGAATCAAGGGAGATGCTCTGATGCTGTGCCTGCTGGATACCAACATCTGCATCTATTTGATCAAACGGAAACCGATACAGGTTGTGGAGAGGCTCAAGGGTTATGAAGCCGGGGATGTGGCGGTGTCATCGATCTCGGTGGCAGAACTCGAATACGGGGTCTGCAAGAGCAATCGCCCGGACCAGAACCGGGTAGCTCTGACGGAGTTTCTTCTTCCGTTGGAAGTCGTCGCTTTTGATGAAAGCGCAGCCAGTCATTATGGGGACATCAGAGACCATCTGGAGAAGAGGGGGAATATCATCGGCTCGCTGGATCTGCTCATCGCTGCTCATGCCCGGAGTCTTTCTCTCACCCTGATAACAAACAACCTCAGAGAATTCCAAAGAGTACCTGGATTACGCGCTGATAACTGGACCTGACATATGCCGGTTGATTTCCTCACGCCTTCTTATCGATCCCTCGGAGAAACCACAACCTTGCCACGGTCGTGAAACGGCAGCCTGCCCCGATTGACTGTGCACATGATTTGGAAGTGGCAACTTTCCAGGATGTCGAGATTTCAATCATCAGGAGAGAGATGCTGAGAATCTTGAATTGCGCTGTTGCCGCAAATCGAACTTTTTGCGCTTCTCGTTGCCGGATAAATAGTATCCGGCCTACCCGCGTTCCGCGCCTATGACGAGTATCCTCGACACCCGCGACTGAATCTAAGAAAAGACTCCGAACCGGGTTTTCTCTTCCCATTTTCCGTACTTCTCAGTTCTCGTCAGGATTGTAGCCTTCCGAAATTTGGCAATAATTGTGCCTGGGACTGAGAGAAGTTTTCTGCTGAAGTCTTTATCAACGACGAGGCTTATCCCACAGTTTGGTCTCAAAGATTTGTCGTGCGCGGGATTCGATAGCCAGTTCCAATAGCTCATTTCACCGACAGGCTTCTCGCCGAGCAACAGGTCCATACCACCAATTCGTGGCTTTCCAAGAAGGACTCCAGGGCCGAAGTAATTTGCAGGCAAATAGGGGATTCGCCCCATCAAATCAGAATGTTATGAAATTGCTGACAAAGGCATTCCCCGCAAGAGCCGTATTCACGCCATTGGGAACGATGGAGCTTTGTGGCAAAGGGAAAATTATTGTCGTTGTCAGAAACCAAAGTGCCATCTTTCAACACGAAGCGCACACAGGACACGAAATGATCTCTTGGTGTGTCTTACAAATTCTTTCGGCTCGGCTGGTCCTTCCCTCACAGCGTCTGCACGCCGTAGTACGCGGTGTCGGGAAGCTCTTTCTCGCCCAGGAAGTCTTTTTCTATACGTGTGGCCATGGTGTCGTTCCTTGTTTCGGGATGCACTTTCTTTCGCGGCACGTCCATCATGTGAAGCGAGTGATCCCGCCAAGGGCGGAGAAGTAAGGACCCGGACGGTCCCATGCGCGGGGCAAGAATCGGGTGCGCCGCGAGGCGCGGAGCCCCCCCTTGCTCGATCCGGATTACCGCCTTCGATCGCCGCCGTAGCCGCACGATGCGACACATTGCCGCATTGACTCGAGACGACCCGTTTTGCTTGGACGGATAGTCCGCCGACCAAGGCATTGCGTGTTGATCCGACGCAAACAATTGAACTGATAGAACTGATGAGAAATATGCGAGATGATATCCGTCACGATCTGCAATCATCAAGATCTGTGCCGGGAAGATAAGTGATCTCATTCATTCAATATTATGAATATATACCGTATAGTTAAGTGTTAATGGGCGGCATCCTGGTCTATAACCGGCAAGAAAAGGCATGTTGCACGCAACGGAAGTGTTGCGTGTTCCCTGTGTCACATGCAACACTATTTCTACTCAAGTCCACAACCATCGACGGGTCTCAACCTTCCGTAAGTGTCTATACATATTGCTTAAAAGAAGAAGTCGACGCTCCTCAATCTATCGGGCATAGAACTTGCCTAATGATCGGGCGTCACAGTTCACTGCTCTTCAGTTCAGGCAGAGTGAGAGCATGTTTGAGCAAGGGAGCCCCTTGCAGAAAGGAGAGGGACCATGCAGCAGCATTATGATCCCGAGCAGATGTTCGAGGAACTGCGGAACCGCTTCCGCGGTCTCAGAGGCTGGCGGATAGCCGCCGGTATTCTGGGAGCGTTCCTGTTTATCCTGCTCTGGTCGACCTGGTTCACGGTGCAGCCCGAGGAGACGGGAATCATCCAGCGCTTTGGGGCGGTGCAGCGGACGGTGGGTCCGGGCCTTCACTTCAAGTTGCCTGACGGCATCGAGAGGGTCCGCACGGTTCCCACGGCCCGGGTCCTCAAGGAGGAATTCGGGTTCCGGACGGCTACCGCGGTTGCCGGGCAGCGAACCCAATATGATGCCAAAGCCAGCAAGGAGGTGTCCCTGATGCTGACGGGGGACTTGAACGTGATCGACGTCCAGTGGATTGTTCAGTACCGGATTGAAAACCCGATCCACTACCTCTTCTGGGTCCGGAATACCCAGCAGACGATCCGGGACATCTCCGAGTCGGTTATGCGCCGGGTGGTCGGCAATCGGTTGGGGAGTGACGTCCTCACCGTCGGCCGCGTGGCCGTTTCCACTGAGGTGAAGGAGGAGATGCAGAAGATTCTGACCGAATACCAGGCCGGGGTTCGTCTGGTTACGGTGGAACTGCAGGATGTGACCCCGCCGGATCCCGTCAAGCCGGCCTTCAACGAGGTGAACGAAGCGCGCCAGGACCGGGAGCGGTCGATCAACCAGGCTCAGGAGCAGGCCAACCGGGAGATCCCCAGGGCGCGGGGCGAGGCGTCCCGGACCATCAGCGAAGCCGAGGGTTACACCCTTGAGCGGGTCAACCGGGCCAATGGAGAGGCCACCCGCTTCCGTGCCATCCTGGATCAATACAAACGTGCCCCGGAGGTCACTCGCCGCCGCCTCTATCTGGAGGCCATAGGTGCCATCCTGCCCGAGGCGAAAGCCTTGTACATCGTGGACAGCGAACAGAAGGCCCTGGTGCCCTGGCTCCCCGTGGAGTCGGGACAGTCGCTTGACGCAGGAGGGAAGAAGCCATGAACAACAACATCCTCAAACTCGGACTCGGGGTCATCGTACTGGCGATCCTCCTCGTTCTCTCCGGGGCCTACTATACCCTGGAGGAGGGCCAGCAGGCCGTCGTTGTTCAGTTTGGCCGGCCCGTCGGACAGCCGGTGACCGATGCGGGCCTTCACTTCAAGCTCCCGTTCATCCAGGATGTGCGCCGTTTTGAGAAGCGCCTCCTCATCTGGGATGGGGACCCGAATCAGATCCCGACCAAGGGGCGGGAATTTATCTGGGTGGACACGACGGCGCGCTGGCGGATCGCCGACGCCAGGAAGTTTCTGGAGAGCGTGGCCACGGAGGCCGGGGCTCAGTCCCGCCTGAACGATATCATTGATTCCGTGGTCAGGGACCAGGTATCAGCCAGTGAGCTCGTGGAACTGGTGCGGAGCGCGTCGTGGGAGGTTCCTCCGGGAGAGGTCCTGGAAGAGGTCCCCGCCGAGGTGCAGGAGGAATTGAAGAAGGAAATCGCTCGCGGGCGTGAGGAGATCACCCGGACCATCCTGGGAGAAGCCCGGAAGATCATCCCTCAGTACGGGATCGAACTGGTGGACGTGCGCATCAAGCGCCTGAACTACGTGGAGAGCGTCCAGGAGAAGGTGTACGTCCGGATGATCTCGGAGCGGAAGCGGATCGCCGCCCGGTTCCGGTCCGAAGGGGAAGGCCGGAGCGCCGAGATCCTGGGGACCATGGAGAAGGAGCTGCGCCAGATCCGATCCAACGCCTATCGACAGGTTCAGGAGATCCGGGGGAAAGGCGACGCCGAGGCCACTCGCGTATATGGAGAAGCCTATGGCGGCGATCCGGAATTCTACGCCTTCTCGCGCACCCTGGAGGCCTACAAGGAGGGGCAGAACAAGAACTCGGTGATGATCCTCACCACGGACAGCGACTACTACCGGTACCTGAAGGAGGCTGGGGCATCTCCGGGCCGGCCGGCTCGCTGAGTGTGGTGAGACGGACAGGAAATCGCTGTTCAGGACGCGCAATAGTTCGCTTGAGGAAAAACATCAATTTCACGAAAACAGCATCCAACCTTGATCTGTTAAGAGGGATTGTCATGTCAATGAATAAGGCCGAACAACTCTGGATCGTTAATGTCATTTCTTTTGTGTTGTTCTCGATTCTGACCCTTACGGGCTTAACAAACTGGTTGTTTTTTCCAAGGGGCGGCGGAGCCGAAGGCGGGTTTACGGTTCTTCTCAGGCATTTTTTTCGACAAGTTCACGAATGGACGGCTTTGATGTTTATCATCATCATTCTGATCCATTTAGCCCTGCACTGGACACATATCAAATCGAATTTACAGAAATATGGAATGTTAAAATAACTGACAGGAAATCGCTTTTTCGAGGGTTTTGGGGGAGCGCCTATCGTGGATGCTGTCAAGGGCCTTTACGTGCCGCTTTCTTGGCGGGTGATGACAAAAAGCAAAGGCACTCCCTGGCATGGGAGTGTTACATGTGGCCTGGAATGAATGCAACGCTTCTGTTGCATGCAACGCTTTTTCACCTCAAGTCCACAACCTTTGATGGGGCTCTTATGGCCATAACCCTCTATACAGATTAGCTAAATTTTAAATGCGACGGTTCTCGATCTACCGGGCATAGAATTTGCCTAAGCAACAGGCAGGGTAGCTCATAATTCGTAAGGTTAGGGCAGGACTCATCGAAGTGCCGGAGTGTCTTTTCGGCAGGATGCAGGAGGGATATGGCACCAAACACGAAGAGGCCGAGTGGAAGCTCAAAGGAAAGGTAAGTTCGAGTTAGATCGGTCTCATGTTTAACCACCGAAACGGTCCACCACCATCATGTTAACGGTTCTCCAAAACCAGAAAGGATGCAAGATGAAGAAAGCCTATTTTCCTGTAGTTTTGTTTTTGTCTATGGCCCTGGTAATGCTGTTTGGAAGCGTTGCCGCAGCGGCCACGTGCGCACCCAAAGTCGACAATTTCGTCCTCTTTGTGGATCAATCCGGCTCCATGTACATGACCTACGAAAAGACAAAGACTCTGAAAATGGCGGCCGCGAAACAGATTGCTCTCGACATGAACGCCTTGATCCCCGAACTGGGGTATAAGGGCGGCGTTGATCTTTTCGCTCCGTTCCAAGAGCTTCAAGCCCCGGTGGTTTACAATCGCGCTGCATTAGGGGCCGCCCTTAAAACCATTAAAGACAAACAGGCCATCTTCGGCCGTCAGACCCCCATGGCTCCGGGGATCGTCAGCGCCGAACAGGCAGCGGTACTGGCGGGGTTGAAGGGAAAGACGGCCGTCATCATGTTGAGCGACGGCAAGTCCAACCTTGGCGCCGATCCGGTCTTGGCTGCGAAAGAGGTGGCCGAGCAACATCCCCAGGCTGTCTTCTACGTTATTTCCTTTGCCCAGCCGGGTGTGAAAGATTCGAAGAGCATCAAGGGCAGGGCCTTGAATCCGGAAGAAGAGAAAAAAGGAGCGGAGATCAACCGGCATATCGCCCAAATTGGCAATGGCATGTTAGTGGAGGCGTCGAGCCTTTACAAGAACCAGGCGGCTATGCAAAAGTTTGTGAACGACGTGTTCTGCGCTGAGGCGAAACCAGTCGCTGCGGTAGTTGAGCAGAAGATCGTGCTGAGAGGCATCCAGTTCGATTTCGACAAATCCAACATCAAGGCCGAATTTCAGCCCATCCTGGATGAAGCGGTGTCCACGCTGCAAGCCAAGCCGGCTATCAAGGTGGTGATCGCCGGACTACACCGACTCCGTTGGAACGGCCCAGTACAATGTGGTTCTTTCCAATCAGCGCGCCAAGGCCGTGTATAACTACTTTGTAGCGAAAGGCATTGCTGCCGGCCGGCTGCAGACCGTCGGTCAACGGCATGGATGATCCGATAGCAAGCAATGCAACCGCAGACGGGCGAGCCATGAACCGGCGGGTTGAGCTTCAGATTATGCAATGATTCTGTGTGGCTGGCTTTTTTGGGTCACGGGCTTCGAGCCGGTGACCCGAAGAGTCAACCGTTTCCTTACAGTCATGGAATGGTTTCATAAAAGTTCACCGCAGGGATCACTGAGAAGGCAGGAGGGGTGCTCTTCTCTCACGGTGCGCTCTGCGGTGCATCGTTTTTTCAGAGCCTAGGGAAAGGCGGGTTTTGCTGTGAAAGACATAAAGATCCTGGGCCTTGGGTTGCTCCTTTTGGGATTTTTGGGGTGTGTTTGCTCCGTCGCGCAAGCCATGGATGAGGCGCAAGTTGAACAGCGCTTTGTGCAGTTCCAGAAGGACTGGATCAAGAAACTTAATACTGAGGGCAAGTACGGCGAGAAGGGCATGCGGGTCGAGAGGTCCCCCCATGACGGCTCATTTACAGCCAGGTACGATGAAATCAGGGAAGTGCCGGGATCTCACATCAAGAAGACCGGTCAGGCGGCTACTCCATACGTCGGAACGATGCATTATGAAATATACGGCTGTACCGCTACGGGAAAAACTGCGGAGGAGGCCAGGCGAGGGCCTTTTAAATGTGCGTTGCAGACCGACACCAATGAGATCTTTCGTTTCAACGGGACTAAATGGCTCTACTGAGCGGACAGACATTGAGATCGCAGGGTCGAGGAGAGGACTATTCTCGGTTCATTGGACGATGCTCGGGCGAGCTATTCCGGGCCTTGTTTCTGGAGATAGTTGTCTTTTATGTCTCTCAGGAATATGAGGAAATCTCCCAGCTTTCTTTTCAGTATTCCATAAACCTGTACATCCTCGATCTTGTCATAACCATGGACGAGGATATTTCTTGTTCCGGCCATGGGAATCAGGGAACTCAGGCTTTCCTTTCGCAGTATTCCGACTTCTGTTAGGACTACGAAGATACCTTTATTGTCTTCCGGCTGCCGGAGTCTTTCCCGAGAGATGATAATCTTTCCAACATCGAGACAGCCTTCGATGGCAACTTGAAGGTTTCGTTCGACTATCTCCCGGTAGTTTCTGGATGCTTGATAATCTTCAAAAGAAGAAATATCGGAAGACAGCTCTCTGAGTCTCGAGACGCGATCTTCGATTTCCAAGAGCTTTTTTTCTACGGATTTCATCTCCTTCAGACCCATTCTTGTTCCTGGAGGCTTGCAAGAAATCGTGCTCGGAGCTCTTCGACGAACGGCTTGAAATCGAACCACAGGCCCATTACTCTGGCTTCATAGACCGCTCTATCATCTCGATCCGCCTCGTAGAGGCATACTCCCGTGGTCACTATTTCGTAGGCCATTTCCAGAGAGGAGGAATTGAGCAGCACGACATCTGTCTTCCTCCGCAGCGATTCGCCCAGATTTGCGGCTATGACTTGGGCCCTGTAAAAGGGATCCAGAGGATCAGCCCGGTAGCCCGCTTCCTCAAAGAGGAAAGCCAGATCGATGTCGGATCGCGTTGTAGCCGTGCTGTCGGCATGTGACCCGAAAAGGTAGACCGCCTTGATTCCGGGATCGCCCTGTATCAATTCGTTAAGAAGCTCTTGCAGGACCCCTGCCATTTCCATTTCGCCTGGACCTCACCGAGAAAAGCAGACCCGCCCTTGAATCGGCAAACTAAGGATTTTCATTGTAGAAATATTGGCGTGCCTTGGCAAGCCTGATGACAAAAGCTTGTCTTGAACCATGGATGCCGTCCTTCTTCCCTCCGGTCCCCACTTTTCTTAGCGCTCTGCTGTTCCGGTAACCTCTTTAGTTATTCGGGGTGGCGACTCGAGATGATCGGAAGCCTCGGCCTTGATCACCCCGGGTTGCCCGGATTCTTTTTCGAACGTGATCAACCTCTGATGATACGCCTCGAGTGAGCGCCGATGTCCGATGCTGATCATCGTCGTTCCCCCCAAGGCCTCAGCGAGCATGCGATAGAGCTCCCCTTCGTGGTCCTCCTCCAATGCCGATGTGGCCTCGTCGAGGAACAGCCAGTCCGGTTTGTTGAGGAGGGCTCGGGCGATCGCCACACGTTGCTGTTCGCCCGGGGAGAGCACATGCGTCCAATGCGCTGCCTCGTCCAGGCGTTCCCCCAGCGCGGACAGGTCGACCGCCGCCAGTGCCGCTTGCGCCTCGCCGTCCCCATCCGCCGGTGGCGGGGCCGGAAACCAGAGCGCCTCACGCAAGGTCCCGATCGGCATGTAGGGCCGCTGCGGCAGGAACAACGTCGAGGCCCCCTCAGGCAAGCAAACGCGCCCGGTCGCAAACGGCCACAAACCGGTAAGAACGCGAAAGAGCGTGCTCTTGCCGCAGCCTGACGGCCCCTTCAGCAGCACCGCTTCGTTCGGTTTCAGGCTCAGCGTTATGGGCGCGAGCAGCGGCGTCCCCGTGGGCAAAGCTACGGACACGTCCTTCAAGTCAATCGAGTCGTGAGCGGCCGTCTCAATGCGCGCGCCCACAACTTTCGCTTTCGACTCGCGCTTGATCTCGCCGCCGAACTCGGTCAAACGGTCCACCGCCGCCCGCCAATTGGCGAAGACGGTGTAGTTGTTGATGAACCAGGACAGCGCTTCGTTCACCTGCCAGAAGGCGTTTGAGATCTGCATCAGGACGCCAAACTCGATCGCGCCCTCGAAGTAGCGCGGTGAGGCGACCAGCAGCGGAAAGAGAGCGGCAAACTGGCCGAAGAAGGTCTGAAACGTCAGGTACTGGGCAGTTGCGCAGGATGAGGCGCTTGAAGTTGTCGTAGAGGGCCCGGAAACGGCCGAGGGCGATGCCTCGTTCTTGCTCCTCGCCGGCATAGAGGGCGATGCTTTCGGCCTCCTCCCGCAGACGCACCAGACTGAAGCGGAAGTCGGCTTCGAAGCCCTGCTGGCGGTTGCTGAGGCGGATCAGCGGGCGCCCGACCAGGTGGGCGAGCGCCGACCCCCCGCCCGAGTAAAGAATGGCCACCCAGAACATGTAGCCGGGAATCGTGATCGCAAACCCGGCGATCGAGAACGTGATGCTGCCTGACAAGTGCCAGAGGATGGCGGCAAAGGAGGCCAGCGTCACCAGTGAGCTCAGCAGGCCGAACGCCAAAAACACGGTTTGCTCGGTGAAGATGCGAACGTCCTCGGAGATCCGCTGGTCGGGGTTGTCGGTCTTCCCGGAGAAGCGCAACCGATAGAAGATGCGGTCGGCAAGCCAGTGGGTGAGGTATTCATCCGTCACCCAACGCCGCCAGCGAAGCTGGAGCGTCTGGTTCAGGAAAGAGCGCGGCAGCACGACCGCGAGGAAGAGCACGATCAGCAGGAGGAGGATGCCGAAGGCGCGGTAGAAGCCGGCCGCATCGAGCTTCTGAAGGGCGGTAAAGAGGGTGCCGTTAGCGGTGTTGATCAAGACGTTGATGTACACCGCACCGAGGGTGAGGCCGACGTTTGCACCCAGGAGCGCCCACGCCGACCAACGCTCCTCGCTTACCCAGTAATTTCTTATTAGTACCCAGATAGTGTGTCCAAGCCGCTCAAGCTTCGTCATCCAGGCACCCTCCCGCAACAAGCGCGAACTTCAGATCTATAGAAAGCCCTATTCTCACCAGGCACGCTCAGCCATCGATACGCAATAATGTCATTCAGGGCTCACTCCATGAGGCCGAACTGGGTCCGATAAAGGGCAGCAAAGGCCCCTCCCGCATGCACCAATTCCGCAAAGTTTCCTCTTTCGACAATTTCCCCCGAGCGCAGGACCAGAATCATGTCGGCTTCTCTGACGGTGGAAAGTCGGTGAGCAATGATGAAGGTGGTGCGACCCACCATCAGTTCGTTCAAACCTTCCATAATGGCGGCTTCGGTTTCGGCATCAACGGAAGATGTCGGCTCATCCAGAATGAGTATGGGTGAATTCCGCAGGATTGCGCGTGCGATCGTGATTCTCTGTCTTTCACCTTCCGACAGGGTCGCCCCCTGTTCACCCACCAGGGTATCGTAGCCTTTGGGCAGCCTTGAGATAGTGTCGTGGATGCGGGCAAGGCGCGCAGCGGCAATGATCTCTTCTTCCGTCGCCTCGGGGCGCCCATAGGCGATGTTTTCCCTTATGCTTATGGGAAAAACAAGGGGGGGTTGCAGAACCATGGAGATCTGCCTCCTCAGTGACTTGAGCTGATACTCCCGCACATCGATCCCATCGATGAGAACCCTGCCCGTGGAGGCGTCATAGAAACGAGGGAAGAGACTCACAAGAGTCGACTTTCCCACACCGGTGGGACCCACGATAGCAATCTTCAGGCCGGGACGAACCTGGACGGAGATGTCTTTCAGAACTGGCTGACCCGGCACATATTGGAAGGAGACTTCCTCCAAAGTGATCTCCCCCTTTGACCCTGTGTCGGGAAAAACACGATTGCCGTCCTGCATATCCCGCTCGACCTCAAGAATCTCGGAGACACGATGAAAGCTGACCTTTGCCCCCTGAATGACGCTCCACGTCTGGCTGATTGCGTAGATTGGGCCATAGAGGGAGGCGAGGTAAGTCGTGAAGATCACGATATCCCCGATGCTGAGGGCGCCGGCCAGAACATGCCGGGCGCCAATCCACACGACAAACGCCGTGCCCAGGGACATCACCACGTTGATCACTCCAGAATAAAAATTCTCCAGCGTATACAGACGTAAACTGGCATTCAGGCTGCCAACGCTGGCTTTCATGAACTTCCGGTGCTCGTCTTCCTCTTTGGTGAAGGCTTGAATGATCCGCATCGAAGACATGGCCCTCTGGACCACCGTATAGACATCGCTTTCCCGCTCCCGGAAATGAGTTGCCGCTGAAGTTATGGTCTTGCTGAGAAGAGAAATCATAATCGCCAGGACCGGGCAGATACTCAAAGCCATCAAGGTCAACTGCCAGTCGAGCCTTATCATCACGAAAAACATCCCGCCGAGCAGGGTAACAGCGGTAGCAATGGGAAAAACACCATTCATGGTAAGGGCCTGAATGGAATAGGTGTCCGTTGTCACCCGATAGAGAAGATCCCCGACCTGCCTCCTGCTGTGGAATGCCAGGGAGAGGCGTTGGAGGTGGCCGTAGAGGTCACTCCGAAGGTCATTGACCATGCGTTGTCCGATCCTGATCGTGGTGTAATTGTTCAGCATGGTCAACCCGCCCAAAAAGAGATAGATCAATATCAGGGTGACGCAGGAAATGAGCAGAATGGTCTCCTTCGGGAAGGGTTTCAGAATCGCCCAGGGGACCGGCTGTCCGCTCAACACGTTATCGATAACAACTTTGAACGGCCAAGGTTTCAAGATCTCGAACATACTGATCACGAAAACCTGCCCCAGAGCTATTGTGAAAGGGAAGCGGTAAGGCCAGAGGTATTTGAGGACCTTTCTTCTCACGGCGGCACATCACCTTTCAGGGATTGTTAACTGAAAATGGGTCGACCACTCCGCAACATTGCCGAACATCCGCGCAGCCATTTCACAAAGAACATAATCAGCGCACAAAAAGACTTCGATTTCCTTCAACCCCGTC
The DNA here is from genome assembly GCA_963783775.1 of uncultured delta proteobacterium. Taxonomy (GTDB): domain Bacteria; phylum Desulfobacterota; class Syntrophobacteria; order Syntrophobacterales; family Syntrophobacteraceae; genus JADGQM01. Next base: position 24,197 of record CAWAOR010000009.1, read on the forward strand.
AAGAATGGCAGAGACTGCGTACTGCAAGGCGATTTTGGCACCTTCCTCCGGCGTCGATGCGAACCACTTGCCGGTGCTGGACTCTCCCTTCCCCTTTATTTTGGTGACGGTTGTCCCATCTTTCGCATAGAACTCCGTCAAAAGATCGATATCGAAGCCGTACTTCTGATTCTCAACCGAAGAATCGACGCGCGTGAATTTGGGTATCACCACATAATCATATCCACGCACCTTCACGTTGACCGGATCTGTGGGAGCCAGCATCGTCATAGCCTCGGCTTCGCTGCTCACCGGCCAGACTTCAACACAGCTGAATTCGATTCCAAAGGCGGCCCTGAGTTCCCGTACAGCCTCCTCGCCGAGCGGGTGCCGTATTTCCCTTCCCTCATAGGTGCTCACATACACAAAGCGCTGGAAATCTTCCGGGACCAGCAGAAGAACTCTCACGGGAACCTGCGGTTTGCCATACTGGGAATAATCCACGGGAGCCACCCCCGCACTCTGTGCAAAGCTGGACGCGTTTAGAAGAAGCACAGAGACAAGAATGAAGGACACACTTACTATCGTTTTCATGGTCACGCTCCTCGTTCAGGTTTATTGCAGTACCCTCGCAACCTCCTGCCAAAGTCCTCGGCAGAAGGCTCATACAGCCAGGACCTCAGCCCTGGCCGCAGACGCGTGGTTGCTTACCGGATCGAGGTGAACCTTACCCCCCGACACGCAGCCCCGAAAGCGGACCTATGACCCCGAAGACACTCAGGAGCCATATGATCACCACAATCACCACGACTATATTGAGGATGCTCTTGATTTTGCCATCCATCGGTATGTAGTTGTTAATCAGATAAAGGATCACTCCAACAACAACCAGAATAATGACCAAATTGATCAAAGGCATAGTATTCTCCTTTCATGCCCAAAGCCCAGTGACCGGCCAATCCTGACCGAAACCAGAGCCGCTCGGTTCTAACCTCTACCAACCTTTACTTTTGACGTTCCTTCCCTTCTCGACGCCTTCACTCCTCTTCTCTCTTTCCTCCCTGCCGAAAGCTCGGCGTGCGTTTGCCTTCATCTGTTGTCCCTTCCCAAACGCGGGATCACAGAAGAGAACCATGATGAAAGCCCAATCAGCCATGCAATGTCATCCCTGAGCAAGTTCCATACCCGGCAGATTGAGAGGCCGTGCATTTCCAATTTAGCTAATGTGACTAGACGCTTATGGCAGGATGAGACCCATCGAGGGGTCTGGCTTTGAGGGGCAGAAGCGTTGCATGCAACAGAAGCGTTGCATTACTTCCCTGTCACATGCAACGATTCAGTTATTCGATTTTCTTGAAAGACAACGTCTTGGAGCCTGGAAGGGTGATGCGAATGGCGGCATTTTCAATGGACCCCACAATCCAGATGCCGTCTCCATCAGCTTTGAGTTCCAAGACGGTTTCAGCCTGCTTGGGCGAGTCTTTAACCTCTGCCTTGTAGGTACCGATAAACTGGTCTTTTGGTCCGCATGAAAGCATGAGGATCAAGAGCAGGCAGAGTGGAAGCAGCCGCATACGATTATTAAATCTTGATTCCATCGGCATGGCGCACCCTATCGGGAAACAGCAGGAGGAGACCTGTCGCTGGTTCTGGACATGAGTAGAAATAGTGCTGCATGCAACACAGAAAAGATGCAACGCTTCCGTTGCATGCAACATGCGTTTTCTTGCCGGCTGTAGACCAGAATCCTGCCCGTTAGCCTTTAACTATTCGTTATACCAGCATCATATGAAATCAATGGGATCATTTCTCTTCTCGGCACAGATCTTGATAATTGCATACCGCGACGGATGTCATTCGGCAGATTACTCATCTGTTCACCACGGGGTAAGCAAAGGAGGAGGATATGGATAATGGAGGAAGGGAAGAGTTCCACACAGTCACTCTGGAAGATCACCTGTCATTAGAGGATATAAGGATAAAGATGCAAACAAATCCAGGTTTTCTGACGATGCAGAAATGGCTTGTGATCTATAACGTCATTGTGCACCCAAGACCTTTATCGCAAATTGCTATGCATACGGGTCTGTCCGAAGCAACTGTTTATAGAATCGTTTCTGACTACAATAGGCTTGGACCGGAGACTTTCGACATTAACCGAACTAGACCTTGTAATGAGGTTTCTTGGTGAGCTTCTGATCCATCTATTTCATAAAATGAGAGCTGGTAATCCGGCAGAAAGGCAACATCATGGAAAAGACCTTCAAACACGAAGATATCGAACAGATACTGGCTGAGGCCGATGCCCTCCTCAAGCAAACGGATCCCGAGGTCATCGAATATATGGAGGAAGAGCGACGACTCCAACTTGCACAACATGCGCAGAGTTTGAAAAAACTCAAGTCTGAGGTTCAGGACAAGATCGGGAAGGAAGAAGCACCGGAGAGCAGATCTTACGGCGAGGGAATGCACGAGGCCATCGAGGATATCGTGAAGGCGATGAAGACGATGGCAGGCTATCTCACCTGATTTCCGTCCTAGATGCTGATTGAGAAGATGGCTGAAAGTGAAAGCCCTGTCAGAATCGATACCCCCAGAGAAATGGTCTGTAGACTGAAGGCTTTTCTTGCTATGAAAAAGCACGCAAACCCTATCGCATCGAATCCGGCAAGGAGCCCTGCCGAAGCGGACAGAAAAGTCATGTGCTCCGGCTATAAGCGCTGCCTCGATGTAGCTGTAAAGGGAAGGTGGCCTGGTTTCTCCTGCCGGGAGTGCGGTGCATTCCAGCCCTTAGAGTTTGACCCGGGTGAATTGCTTTTGGATAGCTTAGCATGCATTGCTTTGATCCACGTTGCAGAGTCCCAAAACACTTTCAAGCAAAAACCTCGGGGAGCAATCGTCCGGAGATTGCAGCATATGAGGTCAAGGGAGCACTGCTGAGGAAATGATGAAATGCAGGATCGAGAGAAAGAGGACCAATTAAGTGAACTGAGCAAGTTGATCCGCTATTACAGTCTCGCCATGAGCACGGCTGCGGGATCCGGCCACCCTACTTCATCTCTTTCGGCGACGGAGTTGATGGCCGGCCTCATGTTTGGCGGCACGTTCAGATACGATCTGGATCATCCTGAAAACCCCAATAACGACCGTCTCATATTCAGCAAAGGCCATGCCTCCCCTCTTTTCTATGCTTTATGGGCGGCCGCCGGAAAACTGACGAAAGATGACCTCATGACCTACCGAGAATTCGGGAGTCCTCTGGAAGGCCATCCCACCGTCACCTTTCGGTACGCCGAGGCGGCTACCGGGTCCCTGGGACAGGGGCTTTCCATTGGCTTGGGAATGGCCCTGAATGCCAGGTATCTCGACAAGCTCCCCTACCGGACCTATGTGCTCCTGGGCGACAGTGAGATGTCGGAGGGCTCGCAGTGGGAGTCCATGCAGATCGCAGCGCACTACGAGCTGGATAACTTAGTCGGGGTTATGGATGTCAATCGGTTGGGTCAGCGGGGGGAAACCCTCTACGGCCACGATCTGCAGGCATACCAACAGAGAATCGCATCCTTCGGCTGGGAAACCATCGTCATCGATGGCCATTCGTATCGCGAAATCCTCACTGCGTATGAGAAAGCGCTTCACCCGACGGGCAAGCCGGCCATGATCATCGCAAAAACCATCAAAGGCAAAGGGGTGTCTTTCCTGGAAGATAAGAACGGTTGGCATGGGGTTGCACTGAAAGAGGATGACTTCCAGCGGGCCTTGAGGGAACTCGGCCATATCGATCGCTCAGTCAAAGGAGCCATACCCAAGCCGGAGAATGTGAAACCCCAAGCACCCAAGCCACAAGCTATCGGCAAGGTGGACTACCCTGCCGATAGGCCAGTTGCCACAAGGCAGGCTTTCGGGAAAGCGTTGGTGCGGATTTACCCCAGGTTTCCCGCCATCGTGAGCCTGGATGCGGAGGTGAGCAATTCCACGGGAGCCGATCAATTCAAGGGCGCTCACCCGGAGCGTTTTTTCGAAATGTATATCGCCGAGCAAAACATGGTGGGAACCGCACTGGGCCTTTCGCGCAGGGGGAAGATTCCTTTCGTATCAACTTTTGCGGCATTCCTGACCCGCGCTTTCGACCAGATCAGAATGAGCCAGTATTCTGATGCCAATATTAAGTTTGTCGGCTCTCATGCCGGAGTGTCCATCGGCCAGGACGGACCTTCGCAAATGGGTCTCGAAGATATTGCCATGTTCCGGACGATTCTGGATAGTGTGGTCCTCTATCCTTCGGACGCGGTCTCAACCGACCACCTGGTGGAAGCGGCTGCAAAGCATCAAGGCATTGCTTACATCCGAACCACCAGGATGGCTACGCCCATCATCTACCGTGCGGAGGAGTCTTTCGTCATCGGCGGGAGCAAAGTGCTGCGAAGCAGTGACCGGGATGTCGCCACGGTCATCGCAGCGGGTGTGACTCTGCACGAGGCGCTCAAAGCCTACGAAGAACTGAAGAAGGAAGATATCACCATTCGCGTGATCGATCTATACAGCATCAAACCCCTGGATGAAGCCACCCTCCGGAAAGCTGCGAGCGACACGAGATGTCTCATCAGCGTTGAAGATCACTACGCCGAAGGAGGGTTGGGCGAAGCCGTAAGGAGTGCCCTCAGCACAGTCAGTGTGCCGATTTATTCTTTGGCCGTCCGCAAGAAGCCAAAGACAGGGAAACCGGCGGAACTCCTGGATTACGAGGAGATCTCTCAAGGTGCCATCGTCATGAAGGTCAAGGAACTCATGCGAACCTGGAGGCACAAGGCATTCTTCCATTGAGAAAGGAACTCTGGATGCGCCTGGGGATCGCTGCCGATCATGGCGGATTTGAACTCAAGGAAAAAATAGCTGCCGAACTGAAGGCTTTTGGCCATGAGCTGGTTGACTTTGGTGCCTATGAGTTTGCTTCGGGGGATGACTACCCCGATTTTGTCGTGCCAATGGCCAGGGCCGTAGCCAGCAGTGAGGTCGAGCGGGGACTGGCTATCTGTGGAAGCGGAGTAGGGGCATGCATCGCGGCCAATAAGGTGCCGGGGGTTCGAGCTGCATTGGTTACGGAGATATTCTCCGCCCATCAGGGCGTGGAAGACGACGACATGAACGTGATATGCCTGGGTGGCCGCATAACCGGCTATGAGCCGGCAATGGATCTCATTCGCGCCTTCCTGAACACCCGATTCAAGGGCGAGGAACGCTTCCGGCGCCGCCTGCGCAAGGTCGTGGAACTCGAAAGGCAGGAGGAGTCAAAATGAAAAAGAATCCTCTGTTGAAGCTGCACACATTTGGCCAGTCCATCTGGCTGGACTATATTCGACGCCAACTCATCGACTCAGGAGAGTTGCAGCGACTGATAGAAGAAGACGGACTGTGCGGGGTGACCTCCAACCCCGATATTTTTGAAAAGGCTGCGATTGCCAAAGAAGCACGGGAGTCACCATGGTGAGTCGGGAATATGATGTGGGAATGATTGGCATGGGTGTGATGGGCGCAAATCTGGTCTTAAACATTGCCGATCATGGCTTTTCAGTTGTCGTCTATGACGCGGCGGCCGAAAAAACCCGCGAATTCATCCAACAGGAGGTCGGAAATCGCAAGATCAAGGCCGCCGGCACATTACGGGAACTGGTCGCCTTGCTGCGCCGACCCCGGGCCGTCATTCTGCTCGTTCCGGCCGGAACCCCGGTGGACGCGGTCACAGGGGATCTCATGCCCTATTGCGAACCGGGAGACCTGTTAATCGATGGCGGCAACTCGCATTTTACCGATACCAATCGTCGGGAGCAGGCTTTGGCCGAAAAGGGTCTGCTTTTCATGGGCATGGGGGTTTCCGGAGGAGAGTACGGAGCTCGCCATGGTCCGAGTCTCATGCCCGGTGGCCCCCGAGAGGGTTATGAGCGGGTGGGTCCCGTCTTGCAGGCAATCGCGGCCCGTGTGAACGGCGACCCCTGTGTCACGTATCTCGGGAGCAGTTCGGCCGGCCATTATGTGAAGATGGTTCATAACGGTATCGAGTACGGCTTGATGCAGCTCATTTCCGAAACCTACGATCTGATGAAACGCGGGCTAAGAATGGACGCCGAGGCGTTGGCCAAAGTCTATGCGCAGTGGAACGAAATGGAGCTCAATTCATATCTATTGGAGATTACCGCACACATCTTTGGTCAAAAGGACGAAAAAGATCCCACCTCACCGCTCATCGACATGGTCCGGGATCAAGCAAAGCAGAAAGGCACCGGGAAATGGACCTCTCAGGAGGCGATGGAACTGATGGTGCCCACCCCCATTATCGATACGGCGGTGACGATGCGTAACCTCTCCGCCTGTCTGACGGAGCGGCAAGCAGTCGCCGAGGTGCTGCACCGGACGGAGACACCCTACAAGGGAGACGGCGAGCGGTTCGTCGGTCAGCTCAAAAACGCCCTTTATGTAAGCATGATCATGACCTATGCGCAGGGAATGGCCTTGCTCAAAGAAGCTTCCGTCGTCTACAGATACGGGTTGGACCTGGAATCAGTGGCCGGGATCTGGCGCGGCGGATGCATCATTCGGGCGGCTCTCCTGGAGGACATCCGTAAAGCCTATAGAACACGGCCCGACCTTCCGCATCTCATGGTGGATCAGCGGCTGAGCCTGACAATTGTTTCGCGGCAAGAGGATTTGCGCGCCGTCGTCCGTACGGCGGCGGAACTGGGGCTGCCCGCACCGGGCCTCATGGCATCTCTCGGCTACCTCGACGCCTTACGGCGTGTCCAGCTGCCGGGCAACCTGATACAGGCACAGCGTGATTACTTCGGCGCCCACACTTATGAAAGAACAGATTCCCCGGGAGTCTTCCACACCCGCTGGAGCTGAATTCGAGAGATAGAGGAGATGATAATAACGCAGACCCGTAACATTCCCAAGGAGACAGCCCATGGAAAAGGTCAAGCGGATTCTAGTTGTGAGCAGATCAACGGAAGGGTGTCAAAAAGCAGTCCACGTTGGGGCCTCGTTTGCTCAAAAATACGGAGCAAAGCTCTTTGTGGTTCACGTCAAGCATAACCCTTTCAGACTGGCGGGTTGGAATGTTGGGATTCCTTCTCTGCAAAAGGAATATGACCGATTGCAGCAAACCTTCAGGAAGCAAATTGATCACATCCTAAAAGCCGAAGAAGCACAAGGTCTCGCTGTAAAATCAGTCATGCGGGAGGGCGAACCCGTTGATGAGATCTTACAGCTGGTCGATGAAGAACATATCGACTTGCTCATCATGCTGGCCCACGAGGAAGGGTATATGGAGCACTTTCTATTTGGCCGTGCCAATGAGGATTTGATACGCAAGATGCCCTGTTCTATCATGCTGGTCAAAAGGGATGAATCCGGTGAATGAACCTCTGTCCCGACCGTTGGCCCCGAAAGATCCGCGAAAGATGAACGCTTACTCAAAGACATCGTGGATGGAATGATCGCTCACCTTCTGCCCTGTCTGATCCTCAAAAACCTCGCTCGCGCAAACAATGGCGATTGGGGTCGCTGATTGATTCATACAATGGCAGTTGTCGCATGGAACCTTTCGTGTAACCTTTGCTGTCCTTCAAGCGACTTCTTATGTTAAAGTTTAAGGCCTGCATGGAAAGAAATGAGGGTGTGCGGTATTGGCTATCCTCACGCAGGTTTTTTTGAGGGCGTCGAAGGGATTCGGATTCTATTGGATCTATTCCTGCAAGATGCATGAAGGGGGATCAGTATGAAAAAAACCATCTGTATTGCGGTTGCCATAATCGTCATGCTCCTTGTGACTCCCTTGGCCGGGCAAGCCTCGGGGCCTAGTAGGGGCGGCGGCGGGAGCGGCCAAGGCGGGTACCATGGCGGTGGCGGGAGCGGGCACGGATACGGGTACCATGGCGGCGGCGGATGGAGCGGGCGATGGAGCGGGCATGGATACGGGTACCATGGCGGTGGCGGATGGAACGGACGATGGTATGGACCGCGCTATGGAGGCGGTTTATGGATCGGACCTGGCTGGGGCGCGTGGTGGGGGGCTCCTGCCTATTGGGGTCTTCCCTATCCCTACTATGCAGCGCCTCCGTACTATGCAGCTCCTCCGGTGGTCGTGGAGCAGTCGCCCCCAGTGTATGACCAGCCGGCGCCACAACCCGAGGAAACGTACTATTGGTATTACTGCCAAAACTCTCAAGGATACTACCCTTATGTCAGACAATGTCCGGGCGGCTGGACGAAGGTTGCCCCTTCTCCGGCTTCTCCAGGGCAGTAGGAGGAACTGGGCAATGAATTTCACACGTAATTTTCTTTTGATCCTGTTGTTTCTGGGGTTGGCTGGGTGCGCGACCGTTCCAACAGGTCCCAGCGTGATGGTACTGCCGGCTCAGGGCAAGCCCTTTGAGGTATTTCAGGCAGAGGACGCGAACTGCCGGCGATGGGCTAGCCAGCAGATCGGTCTGTCACCACAGGAGACGGTCAACCAGAACACGGCCACGGGGGCCGTCGTTGGGACGGTTATGGGAGCCGGCCTGGGCGCGGCTATTGGTGCCGTTTCGGGCAATCCAGGAATGGGTGCAGCCGTTGGAGCGGGTAGCGGGCTTGTTGGGGGCACGATTGCAGGTGCCAACGCCGGTCAGGTATACGGCTGGGAGGCTCAGCGCCGATATGACATCGGCTACATGCAGTGCATGTACGCCAATGGGAACGAGGTTCCGGGCGTGGTGCAAGGGCGTCGGAGGAACTTTAGAACGCCTCCTCCTCCGCCTCCCCCAATGCCGTAACCGCTGGTCTTGTCTCCGCGGTTCAATGTTGCGTGAGACACCCTTCAGTGGAGGGTAACTCGACGCTGTTCAGAGGTTTGAACCCCTCCTCCCATCTACATGAAAAGCGGAAGAGGGGGCCGGTCACGATCCACACGATGACCGTTCCCGCCATGGTAAACGCTGAGGGCCGGCCCGTTCGCACGAGAAGTCGTTTTGGCGAAGCTCCTAAACCAAGAGGAAGGCCTCGTGGGTCGCATGAGGAACCTCCAAGTACGCAGCGGCCGCAATCGGTCCAGGTCGACGACCCGAATCAGCGCCTGAGAAAGGCGAGCAGGTCGGCATTGAGCTCGTCTTTGTGCGTGTCGGCTAGGCCGTGCGGGCCACCCGGGTAGACTTTCAGGGTCGCGTGCTTGACGAGTTTGGACGAGGCGTGGGCTGAGGCGCCGATCGGCACGATCTGATCGTCATCGCCGTGGATGATCAGGGTTGGCACGTCGAACTGCTTGAGGTCCTCGGTGAAGTCCGTCTCTGAAAACGCCTCGATGCAGTCGAACTCGTTCTTGAGACCGCCCTGCATGCCCTGAAACCAGAACGCGTCGCGGACGCCCTGGCTGACCTTCGCGCCCGGCCTGTTGGCGCCGTAGAACGGCGTCGTGAGGTCCTTGAAGAACTGCGATCGGTCGGCGGCGACGCCGGCGCGGATGCCGTCGAACACCTCCAGCGGCAGGCCGCCGGGATTGGCGTCCGTCTTGAGCATCAGCGGCGTCACGGCGCCCACCAGCACGGCCTTGGCAAGGCGCTTGGTGCCGTGGCGTCCGATGTAGCGGGCGACTTCTCCGCCGCCGGTCGAGTGCCCGACCAGGGTGGTGCCGTGCAGGTCGAGCGCTTCGATGAGTTCCGACAGGTCGTCAGCGTAGGTGTCCATTTCGTTGCCGCTCCATGGCTGGCTCGAACGGCCGTGGCCGCGACGATCATGGGCAATGCAGCGATAGCCGTTGGACGCCAGGTAGACCATCTGGCGTTCCCAGGCATCGGCGTTGAGCGGCCAGCCGTGGCTGAAGACAACGGGTTGTCCCGAGCCCCAGTCTTTGTAGTAGATTTCCGTGCCGTCTTTGGTGGTGAGCGTGCTCATGGTGGGATTTCCTCCGTTTTTTGAGTATTCATTTCGCCTTGGCCAGTATAGATGGTTATGATCCTCCAGGGGAGTTGATGTCCTACTGATTTGCTCCTGTGCCCTGACCTTGCCCCATGCCTTTACCCATCCCCTGACCCATGCCTTTGCCCATCCCCATTCCTTTGCCTGAGCAGAACTCGTCTTTTGTCAGGTAGCCACGTCCATTGACATCCCTTGCCTTAAACCTTTCTTCGGGATTGTCCCTTTGATGTGGAGTCGCCAGGAATTCATCTTTGCTGACCTGTCCGTCCTTGTTGGTATCCATGGCATCGAATCGTTGCTGGCATCCCATCATGGGAGCAACACCCTGACCGCCACCCTGCGCAAAGGCAATGCCTGCAAGGAAAAATACCGTCACCAAACCTACCGGCACAACCAGTTTAAATAATTTCATTATCGGGATCGGGATTCCCAAGGCCCAAAGCAGAATCCACCCCACCTTCCCTTCTTCTGTGTTACGCATAGCGATCCTCCATTAGCTTCTAACCGATCCCTATCAGATTGCCTTCGACAGCAGCGCTCCGAAGACCACGCCGCCGGTGGTGCTTAACCACGGATTAGCGGTGATCGGACAGGCTCCGGAGGAGCATCCGATGAAGGTGTACACTCCGTAACCGAGAAGACCGCCGCCGACTACGCCGATAATCAAGCGAACAATCATGACGCGATCTTAGCCGCATGATCTTTTGGTTCCTGGGTATATACCTTGCCGGTGAGAGTAAGCTCTCCCCTATGGGTATCGACTTGAACTGTCTTTAGCGTGCTCAATTTGACCTCCATTGCCAATTCAACCTTCACTTTCACTGAAGAAATATTGGACTCTGAAAGGCATGGTGCTGCCCATGCCGACTGTGGCGACAGGGCCGTGCCCCCGGAAGGAGAAGGGGCGCAGCGCAGTCCCTTCCCTGGCCTAGCCCAGGCACGAATTTACAAAATCCCAGGAGATCAGTTTATCCGCGAAGGTGGTGAGATAATCGGGTCTTCTGTTCTGGTAATCCAGATAATAGGCATGTTCCCACACGTCCACTACCAGGAGCGGTTTCATCCCCTGAACCATGGGGTTTTCGGCATTGGGGGTTTTAGTGATCTTGAGACTGCTGCCATCCAAAACCAGCCACGCCCAACCACTCCCAAACTGGGTGGCTCCGGCATTCTTGAATGCCTCTACGAATTTCTCGTAGCTTCCGAAGTCGGCATCGATCTTCTGAGCGATGGCTCCCGTGGGCGCTCCCCCGCCGCCCGCCTTCATGCATTTCCAGTAGAACGAATGGTTCCAGACCTGAGCTGCGTTGTTGAAAATGCCAGCCTTGGAGGGATCCCCCGCCGCTTTCTTGATGATCCCTTCAAGATCCAACCGGGCAAGATCGGTTCCTTCAAGCAGCTTGTTGGCGTTGTCCACATAGGCTTTGTGGTGCTTGTCGTGGTGGAACTCCAGGGTCCTGGCGCCGATGTGGGGTTCCAGAGCATCCTTCGCATAGGGCAGATCGGGTAACGTTATAGCCATGATTCCTCCTTTAGAGTGAATGGTTGATGAATGTGCGGGATAGCCGTCCGTCGTGGTTTGGATACTCAAGATCTGTGCCGAAGAGGCGGGTGCTGCCATCCCTTCCAGATTGTAATGATATAACCTATGCTTAGGGCCTAGCGGCCAGAGTGCCGCTCTATGGCCGGCAAGAAAAGAGATGTTGCATGCAACGGAGGCGTTGCATCATTTCTGCCTCACATGCAACACTTTAACATCGGGGAGCAGCGGACAACCCGGGGTCTTTGGGCATAGCTGGTCTATGGCGGTCGCTTGCTTCTTGAGAATTTGATATAGGGCCTGATCTTTTCATTGATATTCTTGCCGGTTCCGTCATAGTTAAGGGTAATGACGGGAATGCCGGTATATTCTTCAGATACGCGGCGCCATTGCCTCGGTTACGGGGCCTGAGCAACAGACGGCAGGGTTGGTCTGTACGAATAGCGAGATATCGGGATTATGCCTCATTAGCCCTGCAATTTTGATAAGGCTTTGGGTGCGGCTCTTTTGGAACGAGGGTGAAGGAGCGGCGCCCGCTCATCAAATATTTCCGAAATGTCAAGCCTCTGGACATCTGGCCTCCATTGTGGGAATGTACCTTGGGAACGCATAACCCAAGGAGGCCCTTTGATGATTCCGGCGTACGCGATGGAAAGTGAGGTGTTCGCTTCGGCTGCTGGCCATTGGGGCGCCTGTAGCGGTCGAGGTGGCAGCCAGGTTTTGCGGCAAGGGCTTTCAATGGCTGTCGCTGTACCAGTGTTTCCCTCTTAACTCATTCAGTTCCTTCATCACTTCGACCTTGCACGAACTGCATACTCCGTGGGAGAGTCTTGGCATACGGAGGGGCGCAATGGATTGCAGCTTCGCGAACGCTTCCTCCTGCGCAACCCATGCATTCCCAACCCGAGCCTTTCCACACCAGGCGCAAATAGTAAGGTACTCGTCGCTCTTTCGAAGATCGCTTGCCGACACGGGGAAGTGGTGACTATTTTCGCTGAATGGAAGTGCCCTCATGGCATCTCACCTCTACCCCTCAGTGCAGCAACACACAATAAGGGGACTGCGATTATTTCACCCAGTTCCAGCGCGAACCACTGTAGGGTTCTAATGCTGCTCCTTTCGCGCACCCCTGGTTATACTCGTTTAGGTTTGAATTCTTCATTATGAAAAGCACTATTAACCACCAAGACACGAAGGGGTTTTCTTAGTACCTTGGTGTCTTGGTGATGAGATCAAAAAAGAAGAATTCTGGTCTTTAGTAATTATAGCATATCCCGTACCGTATCCTGTCGGGATGATCAGAAAGCAGATAAAATCAAGGCTGGCAAGGGTTTATGGCGTATCGCGGAACTGAGCGAAGGTTGGCATCGTGAGGTCTTCGGCAAGCGAATAGACACTATTATCAAATCCTGAGTGCAGGCAGCAGGCGGATAAGAAGACTTTAATTGTAATATCCATTTGTTGCAGTCAAACGGAGACGTGAGAATATTCTAACTGAAGTATCACAACAAGTCCTGTTTCATTGCTCCTGCGATGCGGGAAGTTCCACGGTAAATGTCGTTCCCCCACCTGGTACGCTCTCGAAGGAGATGAGCCCTCCGTGGCGGGAAATGATCCGGTGCGAGATGGCAAGCCCCAGACCCGTTCCGGTATTTTTGGTGGTGAAAAACGGGCTGAAGATGCGCTTTTGTTGATCTAACGGAATCCCGGGGCCGGAGTCCTGGATTTTGACGATGACGGCGGGCCGTTTCTTGTCGAAGGAGAGGGTGCCAGTCTCGGCGACGATGTCAAGGGTTCCTCCCTTCTCCATGGCCTCAAAGGCATTGTGAACCAAATTGGTCAGGACCTGTTGGATTTCAACAGGGTCTCCAAGAACCTCGGAGAGATTCTCCGCAACCGATAATTTTATGGTGATGCCGCTCTTCGTCATCTTTGTGCGCCAGAGCCCGAGGCTATCCTCGAGCAGCTCGCTCATTTTGAGATTCCGGGTGGTGCTGACCGATTGCTTTGAGAAGTCCAGGACTCTCCGGATGATCCCGTCAATCCGCTTGATGTTGAGCTTCATCTCTTGAAGGACATTCACCTCCTGAGTCGTTCGATGGAATTTTTCTTCGTCGCTGAGCACATCGACAAAGAGATTTAATCCCTGCAGGGGATTGCGGATTTCATGGGCGATGCCTCCTGCCACCAATCCCAGGGAGGACAGGCGGTCCACTTGCATGAGATGTTTTTCGATGTTCCTGCTCTCGGTGATGTCACTGATGCGCACAATGGCGCCCGGGATGCCGCTGACAGCCTCTTCCAGGGGATAAACGCTGACTTCTTCGATGCGCTCCGGATCGAAGAGGCCCTTCCGTTCAATGGTGCTCTCTTTGCCCTCAAGTATGGCCGGGAGGATGCCGCATTGCTCACAAGGTGAGCCTTCTCCAAAGGCCAAAGCGTGACAGCATTTCCCGACAGCCTCTTCGCCGCCGACAACGTTGAAATACTTGCAGGCGGCTTCGTTGAGCATCCCGACGGATAAATTCCGGTCAAGCATCAACAATGGTGTGGGAATACCGTCGAAAAGGTTCTGAAGTGAAGTTCTTGCCCTGTTTGTTGCTTCCTCTGCCTTGCGCCGCTCAAGGATTTCCTGTCTCAGTTCCTCGTTCGCAGTATTCAGTTCGGCCGTTCTCTTTTGTACTTGGATTTCCAGTTCATCCCTGGATCTTTGAAGCTCTTCGATGAGTCGTATCCGTTCCATGGCAGTGGCAACCTGGTTGGCTACCGTCCTCATGACCTCCAGCTCCTGGAGCGAGAAACGGGTTCGCGTCTTGGTGCCGAAGGAAAGCGTCCCGATGAGCCGGCCCTCGACCATGAGGGGATGGCAGGCGTAGGCTTGGATTCCGTAGGACTTGACCAATTCCGTTCGAACATCGGGAGTATTGAAAATGTCCTCGGCAACGATCCGTGCCCCGTCCCGCGCCACGCAGCCGCAAACCGCCACCCCATAGTCCAGCCATTCGATCTTTCGGGCCTCTTCTTCCGGGATGCCGCCCCAGGCATTGAGATGGAGTTTGCCGGCCGGTTCGTCCACCAGGAAGTTGAAGAAAGCATGGCAGTCCAAGAGCTCCATGACCTGCCGGCAAAGGTCGTTGACGATTCCCTGAGGATTCTCCGACGCCAGCAGCAGCCCGGCCGTCTCTGAGAGCAATTTGAAGCGCGCTTCGCTCTCGCGCAGAGCATCCTCCGACCCGCTTGCGGTCTGTGATGTCCAACCCGATCCCGGCGACATACTGTTTTCCGGAAAGGTCCCGGAAAGGAAATTTTGAGATGAGCCAATAGCAGAGACTACCGTCGGGGTTAATGGTCTCCTCCGTGACTTCTATTGCGTGGCCTGCAGCCAGAACTGCCTGATCGTTTCTCCGGAACTCCTCGGCGGTTTCCTTCGGCCAGACTTCGAAATCGGTTTTGCCCAACAAGTCCGCCAATTTGAAGCCAAATCGGTTCTCAGAGGTCTTATTGAAATACACGTGACGGCCCTGTTCATCCTTCATCCAGGCAATGGTTGGGCTGTTATCCATGAAGAGCCGGAAGCGTTCCTCGCTCTCGCGCAGGCCTTGCTCGGCCTTCCATAACTCGGTAACTCCCAGATAAGCCCGTTAATCCTCACTGGTCGGCCTGTGTCATCGTGGAACAATTTTGCAGGGAGGTGATGTGATGGACGCTTCCATCCCGGCCAGACCGCTCGGTACTTCTACTTCATACGGCACATTCTTCTCAATCGTTCGGGCCAATGCCGCCTTGAGCATCTCACGGTCTTCAGGATCCGGCCTGGTAGAACTCCTCCGTAGTGCCGTTGAATTCAGTCGGGTCGATACCCAGAAGATGACAGACCTGATAGTCAAAAAGACGTTTGTTTTCGATCAAGTCCAGTTGCCACACCCCCATCTGGGCTGATCGCAGCGAAAAATCGAGCTGGAGCCGGTTCTCGCGCAACTGGGCTTCCGCCCGTTTCCGATAAAACGCCTCGATTATAGCGGGGGCAATCGCCTCAATTGCCTGCTGGTGTTCCGAGGTGTACCCGCCCTCACGGTTCGCCAGGCCCAAAAGCCCCAGCGTTTTTCGGTCGTGAATGAGCGGGACCCCGAGAAAGGCAGTCAGGGGCGGATGCCCCGGGGGCGTGCCGATGCTGTCGGGGTGCGACGTGGGGTCGTTGGTCAGCAGGCTCTTGCCATCCAGCAGCACACGGCCATAGAGTCCGTGGATCTTGAAATCAATCGCCTGCCCGCCGTGCCCGCTCTGGTCGTCCATGGGCACGCTTCCCAACCCGGGTCGCTCATTGAGATATTGTAGAGCGAGGATCGTCCTCGTGGAGCTCACCGATGAAGCCGTATTTGCTCTGAGTCAGCTTTACGGCAGCCTTCAGACAGGTGGCGCCCAGTTGCTCTTCCGTTTCACAGGTCAGGGCCTGGTGGAAGATCTGATTGATTGACTCGAGGATTGCCCTTTGATACCGGATCTTCTCCTCGGCCAGCTTCCGCTCCGTGATGTCCACGGTCACAGCGACGCCGCCAACAACCTTGCCTTCGGCATTGCGCAGAGGTGCTCCCGAGGCTTCGGAAAACCAGCGCCGCCCGCTCGGCAGCAAAACCTCAAGCTCCATCGTCGGAATCTCTTGATCCTCGGCAATGGCCCTCTGGAGGGGAAGCTCGGTCTCGCTGATTTCTCGACCTTTCCGGAAGAAGCGCACCTGTCTGCCAGGCGCATTGGGGTCTGCTGCAGATGCGGAGAGGTTCTCCTCCGGCGCAACTTCAAACTGAGCCAGCACCGCCGGGTTTCCCGTAACAAACCGGCAGTTGGCGTCATGGGAAAAACTGACTCCGACGGGCAATGCCTTCATGAGCGCCTGCAATCGTTCCTCGCTCTGCTTCAGGGCTTCCTGGCTGCGCCTTTCCGTGACGTCATGAAAGACGAGCACCACCCCGAGCAGGTTGCCGGCGGTATCCTGATCGGGGCAGCACTGTCTTCGATAGGGATTTCGCGTCCATCACGGGTGACCAGGGCGGTGTGATTTGCCAGGAGCGCAACACGGCCGTCACGTAAAACGCGCCTGATGACATCCTCGGCCGGCTCTCGCGTCTTCTCGTTAATGACTGTGAAAACCTCCTGGACCAATTCCCCCAAGCCTCCTCTTCCGCCATCCCGTCAGCTCGGCAGCGACGGGGTTGATGAAGGTGATCCGCGCTGCCCTCGATTCGTGGCGATTACCGCGTCACCGATGCTGGTCAGTGTCACTCGCAGCCATTCGCGCTGTCCGCGGACCTCTTCCTCCACTCCTTTGCGTTCGATGATTTCCCGCT
>CAWAOR010000010.1:0-227073 GCA_963783775.1 uncultured delta proteobacterium
CAGCGGGACGGGGTTTTTATGGGGTGCGAAGCGCCGGGTGAAGGTTCCGACATTCTCTCGATGGCCCCCTCAAATGGCTGATGCAGCAAAAGAGGGCCTTCGGCCAGCTCGCGATGGAAGGACGGCAGGTTCAGGACCTCACTGATGAGGCCGGCGCAGGCCCCACTCATGAATTGCCCGCGTTCCAGGCAGGCCCGCTCATCCAGAGGCGCCCCGCCTGGTCTGTCCATGCCTCGGGCCGCAGCGAAGAGGCTCCCCGCCGTCATCTCTTCTATTCTCGTGCGGAAGGAGTGCTCGTCTTGGTGACCCGCTGCAAACTCCCTCTCCAGGGATAAAACCGCGGCCGCTCTCGGAGTCCTCAAGGATCGCACCCGAAGCCCGGTGTCCTGGCCTGAAACGACCGTTCCGCCCGGAGGCGATTCCAGGATCATACGCTGATAGAGCGCCGTCAGGGCGCCCGTTTCAACGATCTCCCGGGTGGCCAGATACGCGGTGCCCATCTGGATGGCATCCGCTCCGAGCATGGCGGCGATGAATGCGGTCTCCCGATTGAAGATTCCCCCGGCAAGAATAATGCGACAATTTTGGAACAGGGATGGCTTTAGCCGTTTCAGATCCAACACCCTTTGAGCAAGGGTGAGGGTGCTGTGGCGCCCCACGTGCCCGCCGGCCTCATATCCCTCGCAGATCACGTACCGGACGCCGGCTTCAAGGGCGAGCCTCAACAGGGCCTCATCCGGGGCGATATAGATGACCTCCAGGCCGCATTCTATCAATTCCCCTAAAGGTGAGAGATCACCTCCTGCGATCACCACAAAACGGGGCTTGTGTTTCTTGATCCAGGCCAGATGGGTCTCCCTGAAAGGGTTCTCCGCCAGAGAGACGATATTCAGGGCATAAGGGCGTCCTCCCATGATCTCCGGCAGGCGTCCCAGCCTCCGATCGAGGGTCTCCGGGTCCATCAGGCCAAGGGCGATGGTGGGCAAGCCACCGGCCTCGGCAACCCTCGAGGCAAACTCAGGGACATCCGTGATCCAGGACATGGCCCCCTGGATAAAGGGATATTTGGCTCCCATCTCTCCGGCTACAGGGCTGTCCAAAAAGCAATCCTTTTTCACCTCAGCCAGGTGGCATAAGCTGCGAATCTCGTCCATGAAGGACTTCACGGCCTCCTCGGTTCCCGTCCCAAAACGCTCGGCGAAGGACGCAGCAAAGGCGGTCTCCACACCCAGAGGGATGAGCTCGTCCGGGGTGAAATGGCTCTCAAGAGGGTGGAGCGGCCCCGGCACTCACTCGGTCTGCGAAGGAACGGCGGCTTTCCTCCGTGATCTCTGCTCCGCACAGCGAGCTCTCGAAGCTTTTGATCTCCTTGAATGCGATAGAGTTTCCCTTGTTGAAAAGGCGACAAGGAACCTGCAGGTCGAGGCCGACCAGATCGGTAGAATCCAGGCGGAGGTTGGAGAGCCGCCGGCGTTGGAGATCATCGACGGCAACCAGGTCTGTCAGCCAATGGACGCTCTCGAAGACGATCCCCGTGGCCCCGGTGGACAGGAATGCCGCCGCCGCCTCAGGAGTGGAGACGCTTCCCCAGATGAGGATGTCCAGAGATTCGAAGGGTTGCGCAGCATTTCCTTGACCGCTGAATAGAGAGCCAGGGTCGTCTCACCGCTCACGAATCCGGATGCCTCGCATCCTTTCAGGACGATGCGCCCGATTCCCGAGCTGTCTGTCAAAATAGCCGCCAGGAGATTCAGGTCCCCGATGATGGGGAAGCAACGGGAGTCTTCCGACAATTCCCTCAATCTCTGTAGAAAGGCGGAAGGATCGCCCCGGAAAAACTGGGGGTGGCATTCGACCCAGATGTTTTGGACCCCTGTTTCTTTCAACAACTGTCCCAAAGACGGATCCATCAAGGCAGGGACAGAAATCTTGATATCCCTGACCTGGCCGGCAGGGTCAGCTTTTCCAAGGAAAGAACGGAGCGCATCCACCCCCATCATGGAAAAATCGAAGATGGCCCTGCTCCCCGTTCGATGTGCCATTTGGATCACAGGCGGGATCATCTCTTCAGGCCGCCAGACGAAAGCAATGATTGGAACCCGATGTTCAGCCAAACTGTCCAGACCTCCGTTTCAACGTGATACTCTCGCCTTCAGTAATTATAAAGACTTTCTAAATATGCAATATTTCTTGTGTATTCTTGCGCCGGCTTCCTCTACCAAGAAGTTGATCGACTCGTTGTCCTCCAGGGTCCAGCCCAGCTCCAGATAGCGATATTTTTCTTTCTTCCTCACAACCTCATACAGGTGGCGGAAGGCCAGCATGGGGAGTCCCAGTTGTCGATACTTCTCCTTGATCCCGAAGAGCAAACCCCGCAATCCGGTGATCTCCCGCCGATATAGGAGGATCTTCAGCAAACCCGGCAGGCCGATGCGCCCGTTGAGACGCTTGAGCAAAGGGTTGATGTCGGGCAAGATCACGCAGACCCCTGCGGGTTCATCCTCACAGTAGATGAAGAAAGCCAGGTCCGGATCCCCGATTTTCACCATGTTCTTTCCCATCTCCAGGGTCTCATTATCGCTCAAGGGGACGTAACCCCAGTTGCCGGACCAGCAGTCGTTGAATATCTCCCTGATCAGAGCAAGCTCAGGAGCCGGATCCTTTAGCCGAAAGCCCCTGATGTGGATGCCTTTCTTTTGGGCCATCCGTTCAGCAAGACGATCCAGCCACTCGGGAAGCCGGTAATCCCCATCTATCAGGAAGGCAAACAGGTCCTTCTCTTTGGTGAAACCGCACGATTCGACCAACCTCGGGTAGTAAGACGGATTGTAAGTCATCATCAAAGCAGGCGGATAATCAAACCCGTCAATGAGCAAGCCCGCCTCGTAATTGATGGATGGGTTGAGCGGGCCTCTCACGAAGGTCATCCCCTTCCGGCGAACCCACGTCTCCACGGAAGAGAAGAGGGACGCCGCGGCCTCCGGATCGTCCGCACATTCGAAGAATCCCCAAATGCCCATCTGTTCGCCGTGGAACTCGTTGTGACGGCGATCGATGATGCCCGCGATCCTTCCCACCGTCTCCGAGCCGCGTCGGGCCAGAAAGAGGATGCGCTCGGAAAACTCCCAGAAAGGGTGTATGCCGGGATCCAGCATCCGGCGAACCTCTTTCTTGAGGGGGGGGACCCATTTGGGGTAGTCAGCATAGATTTTCCACGGCAGGTCAATGAAGTCCTTGAGCTCCGATCTGCTTTCCACAGTAATGATCTCAATGCCGGCCATGATTGCTCTTTTTGAGAGGTTATCACCGAAAACATCGCGACAATATCGCTAGAGCCAATTTTCTTTTTTGTACCAGGCGACGGCTAATTCAGCTCCCCGGGCAAGAGAAATCCGGGGTTCGAAACCCAATAAAGCCCTGGCCTTGGTAATGTCGCAGAGCCAATTCTTCCGGATCATTTCCTCCACCTTGCCTCTGCTCATGATGGAAGGCTTGCCGGAGACTCTGGAGAAACATTCTGCAAAAAAGGCCATGCCGAATAGCATCCGTTTGGAAAGGCGGAGCTGCAGAGCACTTATCTCCATCGCGTGCGCGAAGATATCACCAATTTCCTCCATCCGGTAGTCTTGACCATCAGACAGAAAAAATATTTCCCCGCTCTCTGTTTGGGTCTCAGCAGCCAATAGGATCGCTCGGACAAGATCCTGAACATAGCACATGCTGATATGTTGATCGTGGTCGGAGAGACAGGGCTTGATGCGCTTGGAGAGGCACTTGAAAAGAGCATAAAAGCCTTTATCCCTGGGCCCATAGACGGAACAAGGCCGCAGGATGAGGAGAGGAAGCTCATGGGAGTGGGACAAGGCCAATGCCTCCCCCAGCAATTTGCTTTTCCCATAGGGTGAGACCGGTTCGCAAGGGTCGGACTCCTTTTTCTTCCCACCGCTCCGGCACGGACCTGCTGCTGCCTGGCTCGAAAGATAGATAAATTTGTTGAGACGGGTATTGTTTTCGATGCAGGCTTGGACAAGGTTCTCCGTACCCAGGGCATTCACTTCGAAATAGGTTTTTTCATTGACGGCCGTTGTCACACCCGCAAGATGAAACACCTGATCGACGTCTTTCACACCTTGTTTTAGAGAATTCTTCTCCTGGCAATTTCCGACGACAAACTCAACGGGGAAGTCCTTCACCCACCCTAAATGCCTCTTATTCCGAACGAGGCATCTGACTTGGGCTCCTCGTTGAACGAGGGCTTCCACCAGGTGGCTCCCGATAAATCCTGTCGCTCCTGTAACCAAAACCTTCAATTATCATTTCCTCGATAGATGATTAGAAATTGATTTCCGACTTGCTTCCGAGGTCGCGGATCGCAGAGGCAGAGCTAAACCGGGCAAGCGTCATTTCTCTTCGAGAACCCGGCGGCAGACATTGGCGATGTTCAAAGCCGCCGATTCGTTCTGAATAGGCATCAGTCGCCGCAATTCGTCAATATCGAAGTCCGAGTAAGTCTCCTTACCGAGCGCAACGCCGACGAAGGCGGTCGACGAAAATCCAGTGATCAGGACATCGCAGTTGGCGATCATTTCTTCCGCGCTCCCCGTCGCGAACACCATGGCTCCCGGCGCGTGCGCCCTGATTTCCCGGGTGGCGCGCTCGACATTTTCGATCGGGTGAAGCTTGAAGATAAGCTGCCGGCCCCCCGCGATCTGCCACAGCCCTGCGTATGAAGGCCACGCGGTCCTCGCGCTGCAACAACTCCCTCTGCCCCGACGTGCAGACCAGCACGTAGTGCCTGTGGGGAAAGTCGTTGGTGCAATATCGCCGGCAGTTATCGAAATTGGGTATTCCCGTAACGACGATCTTCTCCGGGTGCACGCCTTTTCGGATGAAGAGATCGCGATATCCCTCGCTTGCGACACAGAAAGCCCGGTATGCATCGCTGAGACCGGTCGCCGCCGTATTCCCCAACCATCGGGGAAGAAATCGGAAGCGTTTGACAAGATGAAATATAATGGATTCCGGGTCGATCATCCCCTCCTGAACCAATACGATCCTATGGTCTCGAATGTTCCTCTGGAGGTATACGTCCGAGCAGGTAACCACCAGGTCGTAGGGCCCATTCTTTCCCTGGTAGTCGATGAGGAGACCATGATTTTGCAGATAGGTCCGAGAGAGTCCCACCACCTTGTTTCCTGCGATCGTGAACTCGATCAACCCGAGTCTTCGAAGAATCTCGTCAAAGCCATGGCAGTAGTAGGGCGAAAAGGAATGCTCGTAGTCGGAAAGGTGTTTGGAAATCTGGTGCATTTGGGTTGTCTGATTCATCGAACCGCAGATGAAGAAAATTCTTTTTCTCATTGGCGCCCTTCGCCGTCGCTGATTACAGGTCCACCCAATAGAGTGAGCACAAGCCGGCGAAAGCCGGAATGAAGGGGTGGTCCTTGTTCACTTGATTTTGGTGATGGGTGCTTGATTCCGTGCAGGTC
The DNA here is from genome assembly GCA_963783775.1 of uncultured delta proteobacterium. Lineage (GTDB taxonomy): Bacteria > Desulfobacterota > Syntrophobacteria > Syntrophobacterales > Syntrophobacteraceae > JADGQM01. The sequence continues at coordinate 5,490 of CAWAOR010000010.1, forward strand.
CATTTTGGAGCCCAACCTGCTCCAGCGTGCCGGATCGCTCTGAGGTCGCTTTTCCAGAGGTGATAAGGAGATGACAAAATACCGCTTTCCGACGACATTACGCTAGCATGCACATGAGCGGCCGTCAAGGAAGTATATAGGGGGCGGCCTCACCCTGACCCGGTGTTCCTCATGTGCGTACGTGCGTAATTGAAGAGGAATGGTCTTATCGTGTTTCTCAATGTTGTGCACTTGCTGGAGCTTGCTCTCCGGGAGCCCCCTGAGCCCTCACTTCCTCGGCAAATTTCTTCAACTCCTCACCGTCGATGGACTCCTTTTCAAGCAGGATTCCGGCAAGTTTCTCCAGGGAGCCCCGATAATGCTTCAACTTGAGAAGGACCTTCCGGTGGGTGTCTTGGATGATCCTGCTTTTTTCTTCATCGATCTCCTGCGCTGTACGCTCACTGTACTCTTTCTCCCCTGACCCCAATCCCAGATCAAGGTACCTAGACTGCGACTGACGGGTGTAGGTCAACAGTCCGAGGCGTTCACTCATCCCGTACTCCATCACCATACTGCGGGCAATATCGCTGGCACGCTGGAGATCATTCAGAGCCCCGGTTGAAATGTCTCCAAATATCACTTCCTCCGCGACGCGCCCTGCCAGGAGCACCTGCAAGCGATCCAGGAGCTCATCCCGGGTCATGAGATAGCGATCTTCGGTGGGCAGCTGTTGCGTATAGCCCAAAGCTGCAATCCCCCTGGGAACGATGGAGACCTTGCTGACGGGATCGGCGCTGGGCAGAAGCATCGCCACAAGGGCGTGGCCTGCTTCGTGGTGGGCCACGATTTCTTTTTCCTTCGGACTCATAACCCGGTTCTTTTTCTCAAGTCCGCCGATGATACGGTCCGCGGCCTCCTGGAAGTTGGCCATGGTCACTTCATCCGCATCCCCTCGGGCGGCAATCAGGGCAGCCTCATTGATGAGATTCGCCAGATCGGCCCCCACAAAGCCCGTGGTCATGGCGGCGATCTTCTTCAGATCCACATCCGGACCCAGCTCGACACCTTTTGCATGAACCTTGAGGATAGCCTCCCGCCCCCGAATGTCAGGCTTGTCGATGGCCACGTGGCGGTCGAACCGGCCGGGGCGCAGCAGAGCGGGGTCCAGGATGTCCGGACGGTTGGTGGCCGCCAGGATGATGACACCCGCCCTCGGGTCAAAACCATCCATCTCTACGAGAAGCTGATTAAGAGTCTGCTCCCGCTCATCATGCCCGCCCATGGGATTGAGTCCACGAGCCTTGCCCAAAGCATCCATTTCATCCAGGAAGATAATGCACGGAGCGTGCTCTTTCGCCTGTTTAAAGAGATCCCGAATACGGGCCGCGCCAACGCCCACAATCATCTCCACGAATTCGGAGCCGCTCATGCTGAAAAAAAACACTCCCGCTTCGCCCGCAACCGCCCTGGCCAGGAGCGTCTTGCCGGTCCCAGGCGCGCCAACGAGGAGAACCCCTCTGGGAATGCGTCCTCCCAGCCGCTGAGATTTCTCGGGGTCTTTCAGGAACTGGACGACCTCCTCAAGCTCGCCCTTGGCTTCATCAATTCCGGCCACATCGTTGAAGGTTACCTTCACTTCTTTTTCCGCGTAGATCTTTACTCGTGCTTTACCCAGGGAGAGTACGCCCTGGGGGCCGCCACTCATTCGCCTGATCATGAAGGACCAGAAGAAAACCATTAGCGCAAGCGGCAGCAGCCAGGAGATTATGGCCCCGATCCACTTATTCTCAACATAGCCGCTGAACTTGATGCCTTGTTTCTCAAGCTGTCCGACAAGTTCCGGATCTTCCACCCGGACGGTCTCAAACGGCCTGGCCGACCCTTTCTCGTCTTTCACCTCCCCCGATATCTTTTCCGGAGCCATGACAAGGTTTTCTACCTTCCCGTCACGAGCCCACTGCTTGAAATCCGAATAGGAAATCTTTTCGGTCTGCTGGCCTCCCATGAAGCTCTGAAACCACCCAAACAGCAGCATGCCGGCGACGAAATACCAGATGGAAAAACGCACTTTTCTCTGTGATGGGTCGGACCTCCCGGGACCGCCCTCTCCTGAACCTTTGATTCGATCCATGATCCTATCCATCAGACTGGAATCGTCGTTGCTCTTTCTTGGCATTGATCACTCCTCAGCACAGGACACTGCCTTTGAATTGCTTCCCGTTCCCTGCGACTTCACCCCAAGGCACGAATTGGTCCTTTTTTCTTGAAGAAGTCTGAGGGCCTGTCCAGGAGATTATGGTTCAAAAAATCTCGCGTTCCCATCCGACTGTATTGAGGCAACTTCTATGCCCGGTAGAGTAAGATCGGCCACATTTCCATTTTAAATAATGAATATGGCTTCTTAGGACAGGGTGAGGTCCATTCGGGGGTGCGGCCTGGTGCAGAATGACCGTTGCATGCGACACAAAACCTATGCAACACTTCTGTTTCATGCAACACCCTCTGCTTATCTTTGTTGCCGCCTCGCTTCTCCAAGATGCTCTTCGGGCCTTGTAAGCGACGTGCGCCTGGGTTGTGTTTGAGTCCATCAGGGAAAGAGCTGCCGAGAGGGAATCGGTACGGTCCCTCCCGAGGAATTGTTTTCATGGGTTTTCGACGAGGAGCGAAATTCTATGTTTATGCCGCGACCAACCGCCATTTCCCTTTTCACCCTTATTTTACTTTCAGTCCAGATTGCTCCTACGGCAGCTCAGAGCTCTTGAATGAGACTATCCAATACGTCCACCAAAGGAATGTGGTGCTGGTTGCCGCTGCAGGAAATGAGGACACTGATTCGCCGGTCTATCCTGCGGCTTATCCTAATGTTCTGGCAGTGACCGCTACGGGACCCGATGATCAAAAATGGCCGGGGGCAAATTTTGGGCATCATCTAGGCCTTGCGGCACCCGGTGTAGGCATCCTCACCACTGCTTTCAACGGCGGCTACAGCTACGGGACCGGGACATCCCATGCGGCTGCGATGGTCTCAGGGGTGGCGGCTCTGTTGAAAGCGAAGGATGCCCGATACTCCAATGCCCAGATTGAACGTCAGCTTCAAGCCAGTGCCGACGACCTGGGTGCTAAAGGCCGCGACTCAATCTTCGGCGCGGGGCGCGTGAATGCCTTCAGTGCTCTTTCCTTGTCCCCGCAGAGCTTCTGATCGGGTGCGCTTATCAGGAAATGCCCCGCCCACGCCAACCTGTCGTGAAAGCGTCGGAGCTTGCTGAAAGGCTTCGGTTTCATGCTTCACTTGTGCTCCATCCTCACTCAACAAAATGAAACGAAAATGTCCTTGAGAACTCCTTGACAATCTCCAGAGGACCTGTTACCCAAAGGCCTCCCGGAAGCAATTTTCGATCACCTCACCATTTATTTAGGGGAAGACTATGCATCGCTTATCCATCTCCACCATGACCGTTGCCGCAGCTTTCCTGTTCATGTCCATGGTCTCGAGTCCTGTTCTGGCCGACGATGTGACGGATTCCATTAATGAAGGCTTGAAACAATACAGCAACGGGGAATTCGCCGATGCTGTTCAGAGTCTCGATTATGCTTCCCAGCTCATTCGACAAAAAAAAGGCGGACAGCTCGAGACATTGTTACCGGCACCTATTCCCGGCTGGAAGGCCGAAGACGCCAAATCCCAGGCCATAGGATCGGCGATGTTCGGCGGCGGGGTCACGGCAGAACGTTCCTATGCTAAAGGCGACAGCCGTGTGAATGTCAAGATCATCACGGATTCCCCGATGATGCAGGGAATGATGATGATGTTTTCCAATCCCATGATGCTGACATCAGACGGCGGTAAACTCGAAAAAATAAATGGGGAAAAGGCAATCGTGAAGTACAGTAACGATAACAAGGACGGGAACATCAACATGGTAATCGCCGGCCGTTTTCTCATCACCGTCGAGGGCAACGATGTCGCCCGACAGGATTTGATCGCCTTTGCTCAAGGAATCGACTTCAAGAAACTGGCTGCAATGCCATAACCCATGGCTTCGCAATAAACCACCTGCCGGCTTGAGCTGGGGCCGGAGCTTAGCATGCGCCGCAAAATAGCATGAGCATTGGCCCCTTGTGAGCGTTGTCCGTTAGAGTCCGAATCGTTTACCAGCGCGAAGTTTCAGCGCTTTCAAAAGTTGCGCGGGATCTTCGAACCGGCTGGTCAGCATGATGGCGGCGATGATGTAGGGCTTGAAACCGGCCTGCACGTAAGTGGGGATCCGGTAGCGCTCGAAGACGCCGGCGGCGACCTCACCCGCTTCGCAGGAAACGCCGGAAATGTCCGCCGGCAGGCAATGCAGGTAGAGGGCCTTGCCGTCCCGGGTCGACTTCATCTTCTCCTCGGTACACTCCCAGTTTTTGAACTCGGCATTTCGGGTGAGGCACTCCTTTTCCAGTTCCTTCAAGCCCGCCGTGTCGCTGCTCCTCAGCAGCTCGGCGCGCTTTTCCATCACCGCGTAAGGCGCCCAGCTCTTGGGGTAGACCACGTCTGCGCCGGCAAACGCTTCCTCCATGGCATGCACCACCTTGAAACGGCCGCCGCTTTGGGAAGCCAGCCTTCCCGACAGGTCGACAATCTCCGGGATCAAGTGATACCCCTCGGGATAAGCCAGCACCACATCCATTCCGAAGCGCGGCATCAGGCCGATCACTCCCTGAGGCACCGAGAGCGGCTTGCCGTAGCTGGGCGAGTAAGCCCAGGTCATGGCAAGCTTCTTGCCCTTCAGATTTTCGTGCGAGCCGAAGTGGTTCTTGAGGTGCATCAGGTCCGCCATACTTTGGGTGGGATGGTCGATGTCGCTCTGCAGGTTGATCACGTTAGGCCGCTGCTCAAGTACGCCGGAGCTGAAGCCGTCGGCCAGGGCTGCTGACACTTCCTGCATATAGGTGTGGCCGGCGCCCAAATAGATGTCGTCCCGGATGCCGATGAACTCGGCGAAAAACGCGATCATGTTGGCGGTCTCACGCACCGTTTCCCCATGGGCGATCTGGGACCGGCCTTCATCCAGATCCTGCACTCCCAGCCCGAGCAGATTGGCCGCCTTAAAAAACGAGAAACGGGTGCGGGTTGACTGGTCGCGAAAAATGCTGACCGCCAGTCCCGAATCAAAACAGCGGCTGGAGATGTTCTCGCGTCTCAGGCGGCGCAGGGCTTCGGCCACGGCCATGATCTTCTTGAGTTCATCGACGGACTTCTCCCATGTCAGAAGGAAGTCCTTCCGGTAGAGATTACCCGAGAGCGAACCGATTTCCTCCATCAAGTTCTCGTAATGACTCATCGTTACTCCTTGTGGGCACAAAGTGCGCTTTGTGGAGAACTGCCCCGAAACAGAAGCTTTAGATCGTGTACGCGTAGAGCGCATAAAAGGCCGTGGCCTTCACCAGGTCTTCGATTGGCGTCTTCTCGTCGGGCGCATGGGCCATGGCTTCCTGGCCGGGCCCGAAACCGATGGCCGGGATGCCGTACATGCCCGAAATGGTGACGGCATTGGTGGAAAAGGTCCATTTGCCGATCCTCGGCGGCTCGCCGAAGAGCCCCTGGTAAGCCCGTGCTCCGCCCTGCACCGCGGCGTGGTCCTCCGGCCACTTCCAGGTCGGGTAGTATTTTTCCATGCCGTAGCGCCTGCCGGTGTAGGCCGTTTCCTCGTAATTCGGAACGACCACCACGGCATTTTCGCCCTTGACGATCTCTTCGACCTCCGCCACCGCGGATTCCCTGGTTTCGCCCCAGGTCAGCCGGCGGTCGAGGTGGATGCGCGCGTAGTCCGCCACGGCACAGAGCGAGGGGCTCCCGGAGACGAACTCGGTGAGGGTCACGGAGCCCTTGCCGAGGAAGTCGTCGGTGGCGAGACCCTCGTTCAGCTTCTCCACGGCGAGGCACGCCCTGGACGCCATATAGATGGCATTCTTGCCCCGCTCGGGCGCCGAACCGTGGCAGGACAACCCCCGGAAGATCACTTCGATTTCCATGCGGCCGCGCTGCCCCCGGTACAAGCCGCCGTCCGTGGGCTCCGTGCTCACGACCACCTCGGGCCGGATCCCATCCTCTTCGATGATGTACTTCCAGCAAAGCCCGTCGCAGTCCTCCTCGATCACGCTACCCACGAAATACACCGTGAGATCCCGGTCCAGACCAAGTTCCTTGAGGATGCGGCCGGCGGTCACCATGGCGGCCACGCCGCCCTTCTGATCCGCCGCCCCACGGCCGTGCACATACCCGTCGCGAATGTCCCCGCAGAAGGGGTCGAAAGTCCAGTTGGCGGCGTTGCCTACTTCTACGACATCCAGGTGGCCGTCGAAAGCGATGACCCTCCTTCCGTGGCCAATCCGGCCGATGACGTTTCCGAGCCCGTCGACGGTCACTTCGTCGAAGCGGGCAGCTCGCATCTGTTCCACCAGTTTCTCGGCAACCTCCTTCTCACCCAGGCTCGGGGACTTGATCTTGACGAGCTCAGACAGGTTGAAGGCGGTGAGATCGCGATAGCGCCGGGAGAGTTCGAGAATCCTGCTTGCGTGTTCCATGATGAGATCCTTTCAAGCTCCTTGAGTCCGATACTCAATGCTGTTGAATTAAGGAATTGAGGGATTTAAGAATTGAGGAATTAGGAGACCGAGGGAAGAATAAGCGTCTAATTCGGCTTCGCAATCCCTGAATTCCTGAATTCCTAAATCTTTAATTCAGCAACATTGAGACCGATATTCCTCAATGAGGCGGTCGACCTTCTCGACCTGCGCCTGCTGGACTTCCCAGTAGTCCTGCCCGCGCTGAGCATCGAGTTCGCCGACGCTCTTGCCCTGCTGCTCGATCCAGGTGAAGTATTTAAGATTATGCCACTGGTTGCGGTTGCGGCGGGACCCCTCGTCGATCCAGTCGAGCTTCTGGCGATGAAAGATGCTGACCAGCCGCACTTCGGCAGCGGTCCGGTCCATGGGCCCGAAGCAGTCGTCTAAGGATGCCATGACCGAGTGATAGCGGTCGATGGCGTCGGTGCAGACGGTGACAATGAGATCGTCCTTGCCCATGCCGTAGAATTTGGCGGTCTTGATGGCGCCGAGCACGTTGCAAACTCCTGAGATGCCGAAAATCTGCGCCAATTGCTTCACCTTTTCCACGGGAATGCCATACCTTTGGGTGAGCACCTCCCAGCCCGGCTCCTCGGTCAGCAGCTGCAGGCCCAGCTTGGTCTCCATGTCGTCGATGCCCATCACCGCATCCATGTTCATGACGTTGTGGATCCAGGTGACGTGCTTATCGCCGATGCCCTGAATGTCGTGGCCGCCGTAGCCGTTCCAGTAGAGGGTCGGGCATTGGACGGGCTCGAGCCCCACGATCAGGTGGCGCCCGGGCCAACGCTGTTTGAGCCGGTCACCGGCGGCGATGGTGCCGGAGGAGCCCATGGCCGAGACGTAAGCCGATACCACACCCTTGCCGATGCCTTGCGTCTCGAGCACCTTGGCCAGCTCGATGATGGTGTTGCCGGTGACATGATAGTGAAAGCGGTAGTTGGCGAAATCCTCAAACTGATTCATGATGCGGATGCGCTCGGGATCGGAGCGCTTGAGCTCATGGCACTTGTCGTAGATCTCCTTGACGCTGCTTTCGCACCCCGGGGTGAGCTCGAGCCGGGCCCCGTAACGCCGGATGATCTCGAAGCGCTCCCTGCTCATCTGTTCGGGCAGGATCACGACCGAGTCGAACTGCATGCGGGAACCCACCCACGCACCGCCGATGCCGAAATTGCCGGTGGACGGCCAGACAATGGTGTGGTGTGCCGGGTCCACAGCGCCGGTAATAGCCTTCTCGATGAGTACGGAGTAGGTGGCCCCGACTTTGTGGCTGCCGGTGGGAAAGTCCCTGCCGTACAAAACCACGATGGGTGTTGCGATGCCCGTCAGCTCGCGCGGCAGGACTTCGTGATAGATTCGGCCGGAGCCGTCTTTCCACGAGATGTTGTAAAGATTGATGGGGTCAAGCGGGTCTTCGGTCCTTGCGGCCAGGGCCTGCTCCCGCAGATCCTTCCGGATCCTGGACGGCTCCAGCATCTCGGCGAAAGTGGGACCGGTGATGAGTCGGCGTTGAGTCATGATCTTGCTTCCTTAGGAGTGTTCAAATCAAGACACTGTTTTCACCACGAAGAGCACGAAGCACACGAAGTGAGTTCTTCGTGCTCTTCGTGTCCTTCGTGGTTTGATTAGACCCAGGCTTTCGCCAACGAGACGAAAACTGAGAGCTCTGCATGAGCCTGTACAGCAAGGTGTCTTTCATATCATCAAGCCCGAGAACGGTCAAAGCCCGTGAAGAAAATACCCACCGATTCGCTCGGGTCAACGGCTCCCGAGGCAGTCAGCTGGATCAGCCCGGCCAGGCCCGACGCCCCCGTAGGACAGACGGGGATGCCCGTATGGCGTTGTGCGGCACCATGGGCGTGGCGGATGGTTTCCTCCCGGAGCACCTCCCCTCTTCCTCCCGTTCGCAGCAAGGATTCCAGAAGGTAGTACCAGTCGTAGGTAACATCGTCCAGAATCCCGTGGGCCAGGCTGTGCGGGGTGGCCCCGTCCCAGGGCCACATGAAACGTCCGGGTTGTCGCAGGAGCTCCCGCAGAATGGATTGCACGACAGGGGCATCGAAGTTGACCTGTGCGAATTCGGCAGTTTGGCGCACCTGATCCGACTCCGTGCGGGCGAAGTCAAGCAGCCTGGCCAGTTGGACTTTCGGTTCGGCGGTGCGATCGTAGCTCAGGTCGAAGGCAAGCCCACTGCCGCGGGCGATTTCCAGCAGCGCCAGATAGTAGGCGCGTACGAAGGGGAAGCCGCCTTCGGGCTGGCAGGCGTGGATGCGCGGCAGGGCCGAGATCATCCCCATCTGCAAGGCTTCTTCGCAAGCCTGGGCAATCGCTCGCGCCAGGGCACCTCCCCCCACCTGGATCACGACGCTGTCGATGGTCCGGGACTCGGCCCGCAGCTGCATGACCAGTTCCCACCCGAGGGTGGCGCCCCCCTCGATGTTCGACCAGTTGTCGTTGCCGGCGCACGCAAACGGGATCCAGCCTTGTTCGTTCAAGGCTTTCCGAAACGCGAGGTAGCAGGGGTCGCCTTCGCCGGTTGCTGCGCGCGGGATTCTTTCCACCAGGGCTCCCCGTTCCCTCAGCATCGCGGCCACGGTCGGGTCGACCTCATCGGGAACGAAGGCGTGCAGTTCGTAGCCTCCGGCCCGCGCCACCGCGGAGGCACCCAGCGCCGCGTTGCCGCAGCTGTAGATGGCCAGGACCTTCCTGGCGCTCTCGCCTTTGAGCTCCCGCAGCGCCTCCAGATACAGCAGCGTGGCCATGAGATGGCGGCCCTTGTGCGAGCCGGTTACGTTGCCGGTTTCATCCTTCACCCACAGGCGGCCGGCCCGACCCAGGGCGCCTGCCAGAACGGGCTCTTCCGTCAACGGCGTCACCATGAAATCCCGGTCTTCCAGGCGCAGCAATTGTTTTGACACCTCATCCAGGATGCGGCGGTAGCGGTCGTGACCGAGCAGTCCATACGCGGAGAGGGAGTGCCGCAACACCTCGAAGGTTCGTCTCGAGCCGCCGCCCCAGGACGCCGCAATCCCTTCCGCAACCTCAGACCCTGAGGGCAGGACCCGCCGCACAGGATGCTCTTCCAGGGGGCGACTGCCGGGACAACTGAAGATGCCGGTTTCGATCCGGTAAGCTCTCCCGCAGGATGGACAAGTCAGAAAACTGCGAAGCACGGTGGCCTCCCTTTCCAAGGACATCAGAACGCGAAAAAGCGTCCCTCATCAGCCTCTTACAGCGAGTTGCAGATACATTGTTGACATTTTGCGCCTATTCGCGCACAAGTAGCAAATTTCGCTAACGGAAATCAATTCAGTAATGTAAATTCGAGTCTGGAATGTTTACTGAGGTGAAGACAATCAGAATGGTCGTGTCCGGAGAAGGGTTCAGATCGTTTCAAACAGGGTCATTTTCGAATCATAGATGTTGTCGATAATCTTTTCGGAAAGGTGTAAACGCTATGAAACGTAACTATTTTGCCGTTGTCCTTCTCGCAGTCTTCCTGATTAGTGCGGTTTGGACGGGTCCATCCTGGTGCCAGACGTGGACCTTCAAGCTGGGAACTGCGACAGCGCCTGACCATGCCTATAATCTTGCCGCAAGAAAATTTGCAGAACTTGTGGCCCAGAGAACGGGAAATAAGGTTAAGATCGATGTCCATCCAGCCACCCAGTTGGGCAATGAACGAGACATGATCGAAGGTCTCCAACTCGGCACCGTCGATTTTGTTGTCACCTCAACGGGACCCGTAGGCGGGTTTGTTCCCAAGATGTTGGTGGTCGATATGCCTTTTCTCTTTCGGGATCGGGAGCATGCTTACAAGGTTCTTGACGGCCCCATCGGCAAAGACCTTCTCGACGCTTTTTCAGCCAAGAAGATCAAGGGGTTGGCCTTCTGGGAGAATGGTTTTCGCCAAATCACCAACAACATCCGACCTATTGCGAAGCCCGAGGATTTAAAGGGAATCAAGATCAGAACCATGGAAAACAAGATCCATCTGGCTGCCTTCAGGGCTTTTGGGGCCAGCCCCACCCCAATGGCATGGGGCGAGGTCTATACCGCCCTTCAGCAGGGAACGATCGATGGCCAGGAGAACCCCATTGCGATTGTCTATACTTCAAAGCTCTGTGAGGTTCAGAAATACCTTGCCTTAACCGGGCATTTTTATTCTCCTGCACTGCTTCTGATGAGCATCGAAGCCTATAATTCGCTACCAGAGGAAACGCGTAAGATCATCCTTGATACGGCTGTCGAGTGCGCCACCTTCGAACGCAATCTGCTCCGCGACGACGAGGCCAAACAGCTGGAAGAATTGAAGGCCAAAGGGATGCAAGTCACAACCCCGAATAAGAAACCTTTCCAGGATGCCGCCGCCCCAGTTTACAAGGAGTTTGAGGCCCAGTTCGGCAAAGAGATGCTCGACCAGATTCTTGCCACCCAATAATGATCCGATAGAAGCCAATCGGAAATGGTTTTTCAGCAATTCCGCACGAGCGGGATTAAGCGCTCTCAACGCTATTCTTGAAATAGTTTACCCAAGCATTCAAGTTGGCAACTGCCTTGTTTTATGGATTCGTTCGTTCAAAAGCTCATCAGAATTGACAATACCATCGCAAAAGGTGAAGGCTGGACGCTTGTCTTCTTTGTAGCGGTAATGACCGTCGTCGTGCTGCTTCAGGTCATATACCGATACCTCTTGATGCAACCCCTGTACTGGTCCGAAGAGTTGGCCCGTTATCTCTTTGTCTGGATCTCGATCCTTGGGGCGGCCATGAGCGTGCACAGGCGGGGCCACTTCGGAATGGACTTCTTCTTCAGGAAGCTCCCTCTTCGGTGGAGGCGGCGTTCTGCTTCCTTCATCTCCCTTCTCATGGGGATCGTGGTAATCGTCCTCCTGGTCCAGGGTATTGTTCTGGTACAGAAGACGGCAGATCAACAGTCTCCGGCCATGGAGATCTCCATGGGCTGGGCCTACGCTTCTCTTCCGGTAGGGGCAACACTCATGGCCATTCATCTTCTGGTCATTACTCTTAAGGAAGCTCAGGGAGAACCGGGAATCCAATAGCTTCCGGCCATTGAGGCACACATTCCCTCTACCCCGTTGCTGAGGAGAATTCAGGGTGGGGGCCTGCAATTTTCTGGTTTCGCCTATTCAAAGCACTGCCAAGAACTTTTGAGGGTGAAGATGGGGATCATTTTGGGTATTGCCCTTCTCGGTTTTATTGGGATGAATGTGCCCATTGCCTTTAGTATGGGGCTATCCTCCATCATTGGCCTGCTTTTGAAGGGTGATATTCCCCTCATCATTTTGCCTCAAAAGATTTTTACCGGCTGCGATTCCTTCCCTCTTCTAGCGGTCCCCCTGTTTATTTTGGCAGGAGCTCTGATGGATGCAGGAGGCATTTCGCTGCGGCTCGTCAAATTAGCGCAGGCCCTTGTTGGTCACTTCAGAAATGGGCTGGGGATGGTTTCGATTGTTTCCGAGATCTTCTTCTCTGGTATTTCCGGGTCTACGGCAGCCGATACGGCGGCCATCGGATCGATTATGATTCCGGCCATGACTCAGGCGGGCTACAGTCCCGCGCGGGCCACTGCCATCGTTTGCGCCGCCTGCGGCATGGGCATCCTCGTTCCTCCCTGCATCGCCATGGTCGTCTATGGCGGCGTGGCTAACACTTCGGTGGGAGCCCTTTTCGCCGGCGGCTTTCTTCCCGCCTTTCTTATGGCGGCGGCCCTCATGGTACAGCTCAATATACAGGCTAGGCGCAGTGGCTGGGCGCCTGGACATTTCGGAGGGATGAAGCCTCTTCTGAAGGCCTTCAAGGAATCTTTTCTGGCCCTCTTCTTGCCTATCATCATCTTTGGCGGGATTCTCGGGGGGATCTGCACGCCCACCGAAGCGGCAGTCTTGGCCGTGGTGTACGGCCTCGTTGTGAGTATGTTCGTTTTCCGGGAGATCACACTGCAGCAGCTCCGGGATGTTCTCCTTGAAACAGGTGTGGTTACCGGACAGGTCATGATCATGGTGGGGATGGCTACGGTGTTCGGGTGGATTCTTACTCGTGAGCAGGTTCCCCAAGCCATGGCCGGCGTCATCAACGACCTTGGGGGTGGAAGAGTTCTGTTTCTGCTTTTGATCAACATTTGCTTTCTTTTCCTGGGGGCTGTTCTGGAAGGAGTCCCCGCACTCATCATGACCGTTCCCATTCTGCTTCCGCTTGCCACCCAGTTTGGAATCGACCCCGTTCACTTTGGCATCATGTTAATCGCCAATATGGGAATCGGCCTTTTTCTTCCCCCCATCGGTCTTGGGGTCTTCATAGCCTGCAGCATCGGCAAGGTCACCGTTTCAGAAATCGCCAAACCACTGATCCCTTACCTGGCCGTGAACTTCGCTACCGTCCTGTTGATCACTTACTGGCCGTGGTTGACCATGGTCATCCCGAGTCTGATCTTTCGGTGAGGCAATCCCGTCGATATAAATTGGCGAGCGTTTCACTTCGAATCAGGCGGCGTGTAACCAGCACGCAACCCGATAGTTCCCGCCGATGTCGCGCAGTTCGGGCGCCTGCTGCCGACAGCGCTCGGTCGCATACGGGCAGCGTGGGTGGAAATGGCAGCCCGACGGTGGTGAAACGGGGCTCGGCACATCGCCCTTCAGCACGATGCGCCTGCGTTCGCCCGTCGAAGTCGTCTTCGGCACCGCGGACAGCAGCGCCTGCGTGTACGGGTGCAGCGGCTGCCCGAAGAGCCGGTCGCCATGGCCGGTCTCGACCAGCCGCCCGAGGTACATCACGGCCACGCGGTCGCTGATGTGCTGCACGACCGCGAGGTCGTGCGCGACGAAGACGTAGGAGATGCCAAAGTCCTTTTGCAGGTCGATCAGCAGGTTGATGATCTGCGCCTGGATCGACACGTCGAGCGCGGACACCGGCTCGTCGCAGACGATCAGGTCCGGCTCCAGCGCCAGTGCCCGCGCGATGCCCAGTCGCTGCTGCTGCCCGCCCGAGAACTCGTACGCGTACTTGCGCATCGCATCGCGGTGCAGTCCGACGCGATCGAACAACTGCTCGACCTGCGCGGTGCGCTCCGACGCGGGCACGCCGAAGTTGCGCAGCGGCTCGCCGACGATGGCACCCGCGCTCATCCGCGGGTTCAGCGACGCGTAAGGATCCTGGAAGAGGATCTGCATGCGCTTGCGGTAGGGACGGAACTGCGCCTTGGTCATCGCGGTCACGTCCACGCCGCCGAACAGCACCTGCCCGGCGGTGGGCTCGATCAGCCGCATGATCGCCATCGCCGCGGTGGACTTGCCGCACCCCGATTCGCCGACGATGCCGATCGTCTCGCCGTGCCCGAGCGTAAAGGACACGCCGTCCACCGCGCGCACTTCCTGGCGCTCGCGGAAGAGCTCCCGCTTCAGCGGAAAGTACTTCTTCAGATCCCGGACTTCGAGCAGCGGTGTGCCGGCCATCAAGCACTCCCGCAGTTGAAGCACGACACGATGTGCCCGTTGCCGCGATCCTCCAGCTTGGGCGCTGACCCGCGGCAGATCGCGGTGGCCTTGTGGCAGCGCGGTGTGAAGCTGCAGCCCATCAGTTCGCCCTTAAGCGTCGGTACCATGCCGGGAATCTCGTGCAACCGCGGGCGGTCCGCACGGTGTGTGCCCGGCGCGGTCTCCAGCCTTGGCGTCGCCAACAGCAGCCCCTGCGTGTACGGGTGCAGCGGCGCGGCAAACAATTCCGCCGCCGTGGCTTCCTCGACCTTGCGGCCCGCGTACATCACCACAACGCGCGCGCAGGTCTCGGCAACGACGCCCAGGTCGTGCGTGATCATGATGATCGACGTGCCGAACTCGCGCTTCAGGTTCAGCATCAGCTCGATGATCTGCGCCTGGATCGTCACGTCCAGCGCCGTGGTCGGCTCGTCTGCGATCAGCACCTTCGGATTGCAGGCGAGCGCCGCGGCGATCATCGCCCGCTGGCGCATGCCGCCGGAGAACTGGTGAGGGTATTCGTCCGCGCGGCGGCGCGGCTCGGCAATGTTGACCTTGTACAGCATCTCCACCGCCAGCTCGCGCGCGGCGCGCTTGGGGAGCTTCTGATGCAGCACCGCCGTTTCCGCGATCTGCTCGCCGACGGTCAGCACCGGGTTCAGCGAGGTCATCGGATCCTGGAAGATCATCGAGATCTCGTTGCCACGGATCGTGCGCATCCGTTCTTCGTCGAACTTCAGCAGGTCTTCTCCGTTGTAGCGGATCGCGCCGCCCGCAATCACCGAAGGCGGCGACGGGATCAGCTGCAGCATCGTCAGCGCCGTCACGCTCTTACCGCAGCCCGACTCGCCCACGATGCCCAACGTCTCGCCGCGGAGGAGATCGAAACTCACGCCGTCGACCGCGCGCATAATGCCGTCCCGGTTCGCAAACCACACCTTCAGGTCGTCGATCTCGACGATCGCATCTCGAGCGGCGGAGTTCGTCACTGCATTCATCTCAAAGCCGCCGCGCGATCTTCGGGTCGAGCATGTCGCGCAGCCCGTCGCCCAGCAGGTTGATCGACAGCACCGTCACGCCCAGAAAGATTCCCGGGAACAGGATGATGTTGAACGCAAGCTGCACCACCGCTCGCCCCTCGGCCATCATGTTGCCCCAGCTCGGAATTTCCGGCGGCGTGCCCGCGCCAAGGAATGACAGGTACGCCTCAAAGAGCACCGCCGAGGCACAGATGAACGTGCCCTGCACGATCAGCGGCGTCATGGCGTTCGGCAGCACGTGGCGCAGCAGCATCCAAGGGAAGCGCGTGCCGATCGCCTCGGCCGCCTGCACATAGGGCTGCTCGCGGATCACCAGCACCAGCGAACGCACGAGCCGCACCACGCGGGGGATCTCGGGCACCGCAATCGCGATCACCACGGTCTGGATGCTCGCGCGCATCAGCGCCATCATCGCCACCGCCAGCAGGATGCCCGGGATCGCCATCATGCCGTCCATCACGCGCATGATCACGGCGTCGACCGTGCGCGAGAAGCCCGCCACCATACCGATCAGCCCGCCGACAGTAGTGGCCAGCAGCGCCACGCTGATGCCCACGATCAGCGACACGCGCCCGCCCCACAGCACGCGAGAGAACACGTCGCGACCCATCGCGTCCGTGCCGAAGAAATTCGTGCTGCCGGGCGCCTTCAGGCGCTTGAGCACGCTCATCTCGATCGGGCTGTAGGGCGCGATCCACGGCGCCAGCAGCGCGATCAAGGCCATGATCGCCAGCAAGCCGCCACCGATCACCAGCAGCGGATGGCGACGCACGAACGCCCACCAGGGGTGGCGTCCAGCGGTGTCGACCCGCGCCTCGATCTGGGCCAGCGTCAAGGACATGCCGTCAGTACCTGATTCGCGGATCGAGCACCGTGTATAGTAGGTCGATCGCCAGATTGATGAACACGTACACCGCGGCAACGACCAGCACGATGCCCTGGATCACAGGATAATCGTGCCGCAGCACCGAGTCGACGGTGAGCCGGCCGATCCCCGGGATCGCGAACACGCTCTCGGTGATAATCACGCCGCCCAGCAGCAGCGCGATGCCCAGCCCGATCGTCGTGACGATCGGCACCGCAGCGTTCTTCAGCGCGTGTCGCAGCAGCAGACGCTTGCTGCCCACACCGCGCGCACGCGCGGTGCGGATGTAATCCTCGCTGAGCACCTCGAGCATCGTCGCTCGCGTCATCCGCGCGATCAGTGCCATGTAAACCAGTCCGCCGCTGACGGCAGGCAGGATCAGGTGCTTGATGAACGGGACGAATCCCTCGCTGATGCTGTGAAAGCCCTGGACCGGCAGCCACGCCAGCTTGATGGAAAAAGCGAAGATGAAGAGGTACCCGATCAGGAACACCGGCAGCGAGAACGCCAGCACCGCCAGCGCCATCAGCGCGCGGTCGATCCACGTGCCGGCCTTCCACGCGGCAATGATGCCCATCGGCACCGCGAAGACGACGGCAAAGGTGATCGTCAGGAAGGTCAGCCACAGCGTGGGTTCGATGCGCTGGCCGATCATCCTCGTCACCGGCAGCCCGGTGAACACCGACACGCCCATGTCGCCCTGCAGCAGCCGCCACAGCCACGAGAAGAACTGTTCGTGAAGCGGCCGGTTCAGGCCCAGCAGCTGACGCACACGCTCGACGTCGTCCGAGCTTGCGGTGTCGCCGGCGATCAGCGCCGCCGGATCGCCGGGACTCAGATGCAGCAGCAGGAACACGATCACGGCAACGATGCCGAGGACCGGGATGACCGCCAGGATGCGCTTAAAGAAGTAGAACATCGGGAAATCCGGGGCAGCGGGCCTGCCCGCGATTCAGATTTGCGATCGCGCTATTTCTCAACGTTCCACATCACCGGGATGCCGGTAGCGATCAGGCCCTTGAGGTTGGCGCGGTATGCCATCGGCCAGAAGAACTGGCCGAAGTTGACGTAAGGCGTCATTTCGTAGGCGCGCTTCTGGATGTCCTCGGTCAGCTGCTTGCGCTTGGCCGGATCGTCCTCGCGCGCCCACGCCATCCGCAACTCTTCCATCGTCTTGTCGCACGACCAGCCGGCCGGCGCCGCGTCGCAGGTCCCCTGCAGGTACGCGTTGTTGACCGGCGAGATGACGTCATAGCCGACGGAGTAGGTGTGGAAGATGTTCCATCCGCCCTTGTCGATCGGATCCTTCTTCGCGCGGCGGCCCAGCAGCGTGCTCCAATCCATCACCTGCGCATCAACGTTCACCCCGGCCTTGCGCAGGTTCTGCACCGTGACCTGCGCCGCGGCAGCCTGCACCGGCGGATCCGTCGAAACCAGCACGACGATCTTCTCGCCGTTGTAGCCGGCTTCCTTCAGCAGCTGCTTGGCTTTCTCGATGTTCTGGCCGCCCTTGAACGGCTCGGCGCCGGCATCGGTTTCCTGCGGGCTGCCGCACATGAAGTACGCCGGGCAGTACTTGACGCGGAACTTGTCGGGGAAGCCCGCCGCCGCGACGTACTCCTCCTGGTTGACGAGGTACTGCAGCGCCTGGCGCGCTTTCGGATTGTCGAACGGCGGCAGCAGGTGGTTCGGGCGCAGCCAGCCCTGGTTGCCTAGCGCGTCGGCCGCGAGCTTGATGTTGGGGTTCTTCTCCAGCGTCGGGATGAAGTCGGCCTGCGGCAGCTCGAAGATGTCCGCCTCGCCGTTGGTCAGCGCCGCGAGCGCCGTGTTCTGGTCGGGGATGTAGATCCACTCGACGCGATCGACCTTCACGACCTTGCCGCCGGCCAGCCCGTCAGCCGGCTCATTGCGCGGCAGGTAGGTCGGGTTCTTCACGTAAACGACCTTGTTGCCGGGCACCCACTCGTCCTTCTTGAAGATGAACGGGCCGGAGCCGGTCGCATCCGTGATCTGCTGGTTCGGGTCGGTCTGGGCGATGCGCTCGGGCATCATGAACGGCACGTTCGACGACGGCTTACCCAGCGCGTCAATCACCAGCCCGAACGGCTCCTTCAGCGTCAGCGTGAAGGTGCGCTCGTTGACCACGTCGAGCGACGCGAGCTGGCGCATCAGCAGCGTGCCGGACACGTCCTTCGCCCCCCAGCGCTTGATCGACGCGACGCAATCGGCCGCGGTGACCGGCGCGCCGTCGTGCCACTTCAGGCCCTCGCGGAGTGTGAACGTGTACTTCTTCTTGTCGGGCGACAACGTCCAGGTGTCGATCATCTGCGGCTTGACCTGGCCCTTGGAGTCGACCGCGAACAGCGTGTCGTAGACCATGTAGCCGTGGTTGCGGCTGATGTAAGAGGCGTTCTGGATCGGGTCAATGATCTTCAGGTCGCCGCCCGGGATCATCTTGATGACCTTGCCCTGCGCGAACGCAGATCCGCCGCCAAACGTTGCGGCCACCGCCACCATCATCACCAGCGCCACCTTCACAAACGTCGCTCGTTTCATTGCCTTGCTCCTCATGAAGAAGATTTACCTGCTGCTTGACTTGCCGGGGTTCCATCCGCCATCAGACGCGGGCCCTTGCGTTCGACGATCCGCCGGTACGCCTCGGGCTGGCAATGCACATCGAAATTGAACGTCGTCTCCTTGAACGACTTACACAGGTCAAGGTCGCAAACCGCCAGCGCGGGCTCGTCGCCCTTATTCGTGCACGAGGCGACGATTTCGCCTGAGGGCGCCACCATGCAGCTGCTGCCGAGCTGGTCCACGCCCTCCTCCACACCGGTCTTCACCACGCCGACCACCCATGTGCCGTTCTGATAGGCGCCCACTGACTGATAGGAAATCGCTTGTTCCGACTTTTCGGCTAGCACGTGTCGTCGATTCTGTCAAGGGGCCATTTGTGTGCCGATTTCATGGTGAATAATGCCAAGCACCACTACATTTCCCATTTCTTCACTGAGCCTTCCTGGCGCAGATGCACCAGCATTCTATGAAGCTCATCCTTATCCGCATATAGATCAAACCCGGACTTTCCCTTCATTTCTTCGAAACTGTAGCCGTAAAGCTCTGCCGCCATTCGGTTCCAGCTGATGAATCGGCCCGAGTCATCGACGATGCCGATGGCATCGGGCGAATTCTCAAAGACATTCTCGAGGTAGGTGTTCGTTTGTTTGCGTTCCTCCTCAATAATTTCACCCAGGTGAAATTATTGGCTCCGAAAGGCGCCTGCCAATCAGGTCTGATTTCCACATGTTATTCACCGAGCCAGGCCAGAGCGTTGTCAAGAATTCGACCATAAATCTCATGCGGAGCCGCGCCAATCGATTTTGGCACATTGAAGGAGTGGTCGCCGCCCTCGATGACTTCCAAATCCCATGGAGCCGTAAGACGCGACAGCACCCCGCGAAGCAATTCCAAATCACAGAGCTGATCTCTTGTTCCAGCGAAGAACTGCATCGGAATCTTGATCCCATATAGGTGCTGGTCTCGAAGTTTGTCTTTTTTGCCTGGAGCGTGGAGGGGATAGCCGAGGAAGATCAGCTGCTCTACCGGGAGCCTGCCATGGGCCACCATTTGGGATGCAATTCTGCCTCCCATGGATTTTCCTGCTGCCACGATGTGCTTTGGTCGGTACACGGGATGCTCATTGAGCAATCGATACGCACCATCCCAGGCCTGATAAAGCTTTTCGGGACTATCCGGTGCATTCTTTCCCTGCTCTTTGTACAAGAAGTTGAATCGGAGAGTAAGATAACCAGCCTGAGCCAGCCCTTCAGCAAGAAAGACAAGCATCGGTTGATGCATGTCGTTTCCGGCCCCATGTGCCAGGATCAAGCCTTTCTTGACAGGTCCAGTGGGAATCGACAGCACTCCTGACACTTCTTTGCCCTCCCCGACAGAAATAACCACTTTGTCAGTCCTCATCGGCATGTCCCATTTCTAATGTCCTTGGCTCGCCCTTCGTTGGCCTATTATTGCCGTCATCCCCCGTCGTAAAAGAGCAGGCTGAGGATACGCGCTCTCTCAATGTGATTTAGAATGGATTCCGGATGTGCTCATATCAGATCCATTTTATCCCAAAAACACCAGTTGTCTTGAAAATCGAGAAATTCGCCAGAATCATTGATAAACTTTTGCAAAACATATGAGGACTGAGAGGGTTTGCTTACCTTAATCCTATTGACATACAAGGCCGTTCTGATTAAATATCCGAGCCAATAAATAATAAATGCGCAGCCTTGCCTTGCTTGCGTTGGAAGCTACATCTTGCACATTCTGCTCGAATGCCATAATGTCAGTCAAACACCTACGGCAGAACCGGAGGTCCGAAAAAGACGGACGTGGAGACAGAGTAGCCTCTGGCCCGGAAATTGTGGCCGATAGAGTTTTTATTTTTTCCAAGGAAGCTCCGTGCGCAGATCTGGAAAACCCATGAACTTGCCCTTTGAAGCCAGCCTGGATCGCCTGGTTCAGTGGTTCGCACGTCTCGAAACCGGGGTCGTGATCATTTTGGTGGCTTTTGTCACGACCTTCGGCCTGATTCAGATCCTCCTCAGAAACGTCTTTGCCACCGGCTTGATGTGGGGCGATACCTTTCTGAGGCATGCGGTACTCTGGATCTGTATGCTCGGGGCCGCCAGGGCGGTGGCCGAAGACAAGCACATCCATATCGATCTGCTCCTGCAGATAGTGCCGGCGAAGCTTGCCCTGGTTCTCAGAATCATCGCCAACCTGCTGCCGGTGATCATCTCGGTCATTATGCTCTATTGCTCCTGGGAGTTCGTTCAAAACGAACGGTCAGGCGAAAACATGGCCTTCGGTTCTTTCCCGAGTTGGTGGCTGCAGCTGATCTTCCCGTTCACTTTTCTCGTCATGACCCTCCGCTTCGCCGCCCGCCTTGTGGCACCCTCTACTCATCACCCGGAGGGGCCGGAAGCATGAATCTCCTTCTGGCCGCAGGACTTCTGGTGATGATGTTTTCCGGCGTCCCGCTGTTCATCATCATCTTTGCCGCAGCGCTCCTTTGCTTTTACCAGTCTGGGATCGACCTCTCGGTGGTCATCATCGAGATGTATCGGCTGGCCGCCAGTCCCATGCTGATCGCTTTGTTACTTTTTGCTTTGGCCGGTTTCGTGCTCGCCGAGAGCCAGGCCAGCAAGCGGCTGGTGCGGGTTTCCACGGCCCTGCTGGGGCGCGCGCCCGGCGGGTTGGCCATCGTATCGCTGATCACCTGCGCTTTTTTTACGGCTCTTACCGGCGCTTCCGGCGTCACCATTGTGGCTCTTGGCGGGCTGATGCTGCCCGCGCTGATCGCCGACAATTACACGGAGAAGTTCTCGCTGGGCTTACTAACCACTTGCGGAAGCCTCGGGCTGCTGTTCCCGCCCAGCCTCCCTTTGATCATTTATGCCATGGTGGCTGACATCAACATCTCCGACCTGTTCCTGGCCGGGGTGATGCCGGGAGTGGTGATGCTGGGGCTGCTTTCTCTCTACAGCATGGTACAGGGGATTCGCTGCGGCTCGGCCGGGGCTCATGCGCCGTTCAGCTTCCGGGAACTCCTTGCCGCCCTGCGCGAAGCCTTCTGGGAGATCCTCCTGCCGGTGGTCGTCCTGGGAGGGATCTTCAGTGGCTTCCTGGCCCTGAGTGAAGCGGCTGCGATCACCACCATCTACGTGCTGGTCGTTGAGGTAGCCGTTCACCGAGAAGTGAAGATCCGGGACCTGCCGTCCACGATGATGAAAACCGTGGTGATGGTTGGCGCCATTGTTGTGATTCTGGGCGCGTCGCTCGCCTTCAACAGCTTCCTGATCGATCAGCAGGTTCCCAACCAGATCCTGGATTTCATGCGGGTGCACGTGCAGAGCAAAGGTGCTTTCCTCATCCTTCTAAACCTCTTCCTGCTGGGCGTCGGCTGTGTCCTCAACATTTTCTCGGCCCTGGTCATCGTGGTGCCCCTCATCATTCCCATCGCCAAAAGTTATGATGTCAACCTGCTCCATCTAGGCATTATTTTTCTCACCAATCTCCAGATTGGCTACTCCATCCCCCCCATCGGCATGGACCTTCTGATCGCCAGCATCCGCTTCGACAAGTCCGTGATCTACCTCTACCTTGCCTCCATTCCCTTTATCGTCATCCTGCTCCTGACCCTCGCCGTCATCACCTTCTTCCCCACCCTCAGTCTCATGCTTATTCGCTAACAGTTAGCCAAAAGCGAACCGCAGAACCGCGAACCGCAGAATATCGAACCGCAGAATATCGAATGATGAAGGTTTCTTCCCGTTCTGCCAGGCTGCGCAAATGCCTGCCCGAATAACCGAGGATACCCTTCATGATCCATGGCTCTCCCCTCCTTGGACATTCTGCGGTTCGACCTTCGCTTTTCCAAGCGGCTGGTCTCCAGGATCGGAGGCTTTTCTCCCTTCGATATTCTGCGGTTCGATATTCGATATTCTGCGGTTCGCTTTTCCTCATTCTGCGGTTCGCGGTTTCACAGTTTCGACTGTTTCAAGTTTCGCCAGTTTCAGTTCTTCCCATTCCGCCCCCAACTCTGCTATCTTCTTTCCCTGATTGAACCATATGAGCACGGGAATGGCCGACTGACGACGGCCGCTCTTATCCGCTTGAGGAGAAAATGCATTGCCTGTTGGTGTGCCTCGTAAACGGTTCCTGCTCGCTGGAATCCTTGGTCTTTCGATTCTGTTCTATACCATTAAGCAGGCGGATCTCAGAAAGCTCGCCGAGAATTTCCAGGATATCCATTTGCTTTGGGGCACACTGGTGGTCCTCACCAGTGCCCTGAGTTACCTGTGCATTGCGGCCGTGTTGCACAGCCTCTTGCGAAGCATGGGCCACACCCTGCCCTTTGCGTCTTCCTTCCGCATCTCTCTGGTCTCATGCACCATGAACTACCTGGTGACCACCGGCGGCCTCAGCGGCGTTGCCGCCAAAGTCTACCTGCTCGCCCGGGAAAAGATCCCCCCCAGCAACACTCTGTCCATCTCCATGGTCCATGGCTTTCTCACCAATACCGTGGCCGTCGTCTTCATCTACCTGGGGTTTTTCTTCCTTTACAGCGAGTACAAGTTGAGTACCCGCGAGAAAGAAGTTGGGGTGGTCATCCTGTTGATTGCTTTTCTGCTGTCCTGGATTACCATTCAAACCATCATTCACGAATCCTTCCGCAAAAGACTCTGGCAGCTCTGCCTCTGGCTGGTGCTCTTTGTCCTGCGCAAGGCCCACCGCCCTCAGTGGCTGCACCAGGAGAGGGCTCAGACCTTCTTCGAAAACTTCAACAACAGCCTCAACATCATCATGAAGAATGCCTCCATCCTCCTGGCTCCTGCCCTGTACGCCCTGTTCGACTGGCTCCTGATGTTTTTCTGCCTCAAGTGTTCCTTTCTGGCCATCCGCTACCCCGTCGATAACATGACCCTCCTGGTGGGCTTTTCGGTGGGGATTTTCATGACCTTGTTTTCTCTCACTCCTGCATCCATCGGCGTGATGGAGGGTTCCATGGCCGCCTGCTTCTATTTTATGGGTCTGGATTATGACCGGGCGCTCCTTGCCACCCTGATTTACCGTTTCGCCTATTTTTTCCTGCCCATCATCATAAGTCTTTATTTCTACAAACAATTCTTTGCTCGGCCCCCGGCGGAAAGCGAATTGGAGGAGAACCAGGGGACTCAAGAGGGTGAAACGGTGAAGCGTGAAGCGTGAAGGGGCAGAGGGAGGATGGGTTTTGACATGATACCGGATCAGCCTTTAGAGTGGCTTAGGGATGAAATACAGCGGGTTTTGACCGCCTGGGTGGAAGGAAAACGAAGCGACAATTACTGGCGGGAGCCGCTGGTGGCGGTGGCCTCGGCGGCGGATCCGCGCTTCACGGAACTCCGACGGGTGGTGAATCCCAAACACGCCATGCCCGACGAGATCTTGCCGGGAGCTCAGGCGGTGGTGGTCTTTTTCCTTCCTTTCCAGCCATGGGTCGGGAGGGAAAACGCTCAGGCCGGTGGGTATGCGGCACGCAGTTGGGCGCTTTCCTACCTGGCCACCAACCAGCTCATCCAGGACATCAACACGCATCTGCAGGGATGCATCGAGGAGACCGGGCATCGGGCGGCAATTACTCCTGCCACTCACAACTTCGATGAAGCAAAGCTCATCAGTCGCTGGTCGCACCGGCATCTGGCCTATCTGGCCGGTCTGGGCACCTTCGGGCGGCACAATCTACTGATCACGGCTGCCGGCTGTTGTGGCCGGCTGGGGAGCCTTGTCACCACCCTGCCGCTGGCACCGACACCGCGCCCGGCGACGGAGTTCTGCCTGGCAAAAGCGGGAAGCGAGTGTTCAGCCTGCATTGCAATGTGCACCTGTGACGCCCTTTCCGAAACCCGGTTCGAGCGACACCGATGTTACGAACAGTTGCTGGCTAACGATCGCTATTACCATGATTTACCCTTGGTCGACGTCTGCGGGAAATGCGCCTGCGACGTTCCCTGCAGCACCCGTATTCCCTCTTCGGGCTAGAGCCCGGCAAAGACCTCCCGCAGATGGTTCAACCACACGTCAACCACCTTTGGGTATTCAGCCACGCCGGTAAGCACTGTTTCGCAGGCGATCCCTTTCGCCGTCAGGATCGATTTCCAGCTGTCCGCCTTTTCCCCTGCCATGTCCTGGCGGGCGTGGTCGCCGGCCACGGTCATGAAGGGTATGAGGGTGGCCTTCTTCACCTTCTGCTTCATGATCTGGGGCAGGAGGTCTTCGAGCGAAGGATATCCTGAGACGGTGCCAACCAGGACGTTGGCCTCCAGCCCCTGGAAGACATAGTTCATGGCGGCATAAATGGCATCGGAAGGGTGTTTTTCGCTGCCATGCCCCATGAAGAGCACGATCTCCTCCGGTTTCCGGTGCTGAGGGATTTGAGCCAGCAGAGCCTCGGCGACCTGTGTCATATCTTCATGGGAAGAGAGTAGAGGCCGCGCCACCAGAATCCGTTCGAACCCCCCGACCATTTGGGAAAACAGCTGAGCATTGATGTAAAGGTCATGAAACTCGATGCCGGGAATCACATGCAGGGAAAGCACGGCCACATGGGTGAACCCCTCCTCCATCATCCTCGCCATGGCCATTTCCGGAGAATCCAGCAGTTTCCCCTCTTTGCCAAGCTTTGCCCGAATGGTCTTCGATGTATAGGCCCAGCGGATTTCGGTTCCAGGAAAGGTCTGCTTCACCCTTTCGTCAATCCGATCGTAGGCCTTTTGAGCTTCGGAAACGCTGGTACCAAAGGCCACTAGAAGGATAGCCTTGCTCGATGGTTTCTCGCCGGGCGCTTCCCCGGCAAACGAACATCGCCCCGCAAAGAGACTCAGTACGGTCAGCGCCATCAACATAACCCATATTTTCTGCATGATTTCTGCCCTCATCGGTTCAGTTTTTCGCAGTCTTTAGACGGTTACGCTCGCCCCTTGCGGGCTTTTCCCAACCACCACGGGCATCTTGCCGTGCCCCGGGCTCTGAGGCAGAGAAAGCGCCCGGGATGGGGCCCTGGTCCATCCCGGACGGCTGGAGGTTAATGGTTGGTTGTGTTGAGGAGGAGAACGACCCCACAAAATGGGCATTGGTGCAACGGTTCCCCCCAAAAAAAAATCCTTAGAACAGTTAAGTCCTAAGGATTGCACCCTGCTTCGCATGGTCCTTTGAGGTCAACGCGGTATGTTCCCGTACCGATCTTCCTCTCTATCAGGCAGGTCTTCTGGCTTCCGGATCACCCTACTCTCCATGCCTTCCCATCACGTTACCCACGCGATAGTGGCTCCTTTGGATTTCGTCCCCGTATACAGCGGCGGGTCCACTCCCGATTTTCACGGGATTCCCTCTTAGGCCTTGCGGCACCTGATAGTTATCAAAGAATGTCGATCTTCTTCTACCAGCGTTCGTCACGTGCTGTCAACGGCTTTTTTCAGAGTAGCTGCGTTACTGTTCAGCCCTGTTCAACTTGTCGGGTCGTTTTTTCCTGGGTGGCAGATGGGACAGCCCTGCAGGCTCAAGGGTTTTTCCAGGGAACAAGCCCGCAGGAGCGGCTCATTCTGGAGGAGGTCCCGGGTAGCGCCGTCGGCTGCAATGCACCCGGCCCGAAGCACGATGGTGCGCGAGCATAGATCCAGCACCATATCGAGGTCGTGAGTCGCTAGAATGATGGTGTGTTCGAAGGATCTGAGAAGCTCGATCAACTGCCGTCGGGCGCGGGGATCCAGGTTGGAAGTGGGTTCGTCCATAACGAGGATGCTTGGGGCCATGGAAAGCACCGAAGCGATGGCCACCACCCGCTTTTCCCCGGCGGAAAGCCGGTGCGGGGGGCGACGGCTGAGATGCAGAGCCCCGACCGTGGTGAGAGCATCGGTGACGCGCGCTTCCACCTCATCCGGGGGCAGCCCGAGATTGAGCGGCCCGAAGGCGACGTCATCATGAACCGTGGGCATAAACAGCTGATCGTCGGGATCTTGAAAAACCATCCCCACGGTTCGCCGGATATGTTCGAGCGTCTTCCTGGTGAGCGGCATATCTCCGATACGGACGACTCCAGCCTGGGGAATGAGGCACCCGTTGAGATGCAGGAGCAGTGTTGATTTCCCGGCGCCGTTCGCCCCCACCACCGCCACCGCTTCGCCATGGGTAATGCGAAAAGACATGCCACCCAGAGCCGCGCTCCCATCAGGATACTGGAACTGCAGGTCTTTGACCTCAACAATATGATGGCTCATGCAAGCACCCGGAACACCAAATCCCCAATCAAACGCGGCACATCGTAGCGGCGCATGAGCACAAAGAGCGCCGACCACCCCAGGACAAAGGCCACATCCCTGCCCTTCCACCGAAATACTCGAAGCAGGCGCAGTTCGCCGTCAAAGCCACGGCAAAGCATGCCCAGATGAATGCGCCGCGCACGGTCGATGGTGCGCAGCAGCAACTGCCCGATCATGTGACTGAAGATCTTCAAACCCATCCCTTTGCCGTCGAAGGATCGTACTGCCCTGGCCCGGCTCATGCGCGCAGACTCTTCGATGAGCACAAAAAGATAGCGGAAAAGAAACAGCAACTGCACACTGAGACCCGCCGGCACACCCATCTTCCTCAGCGCCAGGCAGACCTCGTTAAAGCCGGTGGTCGCGATCAGGATCAGCGCGGCGCTGACGGTTAGAGCAAAGCGCAGCATGATCGAAGCAAAGGAAATCCACCCGCCGGAAATCCCTACATCCGCGAAGCGGACCATGACTTCACGGTCCAGAACGGGATTGAAGATGCCGATGAACAGGGCGAAGGGAGCGGCCAGCAGGATCTTCTTTAAGAAATAGCCGGGCGGCAGGTTCCCCAGCGCGATCAGGCTTACCGGGTAGATGACAAAGGGAATGAGCGCCGTTACGGCATATTTGCCGAAGGAGACCACAACGGCAATAAAACTCAGCGTGGTGAGCAGTTTGGCACGCGGGTCCAGGTGATGGATGAGAGTCTGCTGGCGGGAGAGGAAATCCAGATAGCCGATATCGAGGGTGGATGATTCAAGTTTCATGGTCTCCCAGCCATCCCCCGGCGCCTAACGAAATCTCTTCAAAGCGAAACCAATCAAGGCTGCCAGGAGCAGCGTTATGGCTACTCCGACCAAACCGGCCAAGGAAGTCCCGACCTTCACCGCCGGCCATGCTTCCTCACCGGCCGCGGACTCACGTCCCACTTCCTTGAAGCCGTAGTCCGGCAGCACTGCGGTTTTGTCCTGCAGCCCGGCAAACCAGGAGTGCGTTGCGCTGTCGGCTGGAGCGAGTTCTTCTCGGCCGGTGGCATGCTGCAGAGCCCATTCGAGACCATCCGGGTGCATCGAGGCAAACCAGGAGAGGGCACCGGCAATGACCACGGTCACCAACAGGAACCCGGCGAGCAGCCATTTCGGGCCCGATCTCCCAGGCGAGGTTACGGGCAGCGCCACCTGGATGATTTCGGGGCGCGCCTTCCACACGAAGGTGACCACGGCGGCGGTCACCATGCCCTCGATGATGCCAATGGCCAGATGAATGGGCTGCATCAGCAGCGCAAAGGTTGTAAAAGGCAGTTCGGAAATCCCGGAGCACCATGTTTCCAGAACTACCCCAAGGGCGCCGAGTTGCAGTCCCACGATGCAAGCCACCAGCGATCCGATGAGAAGACGTCGCGGGGTTGCCTCACTCCCCACCAGCCTGCGGTAAACGAGGGAATAGGCCACAAAACAAGGGAAGAACCCAAGATTGAAGATATTGCATCCCAGCGCCAGGAGCCCGCCGTCGGCAAAGAAAAGAGCCTGGACCGTCAGAATTGAGGCCATGGTGAGAAAGGCGGCATGAGGGCCTAGCAAAATGGCGAGGATCATTCCCCCGCCCAGGTGCCCGCTGGAACCGGTGGCGGGGATGGTGAAGTTGATCATCTGAGCGGCAAAGATGAACGCCCCCAGCACTCCCATGAGGGGGATTTTCTGATCATCGATATGGGTTTTGAGTCTCCTCGCGCTGTAGCCGGTAAGCACCCCGGTTGCCAACCACATCATCCCGCCGACCGTGGGAGAAATCAGGGCATCAGCCATATGCATGAGAAACCCTCCATGAAGCAAAACAAGCCAATTTGCGCCCCTGCGGGGTTCACGACCAGCTCGCGCGCCGGCAACCTGGTCGAATTACCCGTTAACATTTTCTGCTCATTGTGACGGCCATTACTCCAACACACACCTTCAGTCAAGCTCAGAAAAGCGACCCAGGCTCCTGTTTCCTGAGGGCCGGGCTGCTTTGGAGGTTAAATCCTTAGTTGATCTATGCTAGAATATATTTGCGTAGACGGAAGAAATAGAAGAAGAAGGAACGCATCATGCAAAAGCGTGGAGGCGGTCGTTTCGGAAAGTACGGCGATCTGAAACGAAAGGAAAAGATCCGGGAGACGCGCGTGCTCAAGCGGGACGACAAGGTAAAGGCCAGTGCTCAGTGGGCAATGCTGAAGGGTCAAAACCGTGACCAATTGCGGAAGCTGAACACCGACGGCGTGGTTGGACAAAGACCGCGCCCTGATCAGAAACCCAATGGGGAGGCTGAGAACAGCTAGTATTGTATGGACTCACAGGACGGCAATGAACAGAAGAAGAAGCGGGCGAACGTGTCCATAAGAACTATGGAAATCGATGATCTGGCAACGGTGTTTCATCTGGGCGAAAAGCTCTTCACCGCCAGAGAAGTTCCCAACCTCTATCGCACCTGGGACGAATTTGAAGTGGTGACCCTCTATCAGGCGGACTCCGAATTCTGCCTGGTGGCGGAGATGGATGACGAGATGGTGGGTTTTGCGCTGGGGACTACCGTTACCAAGAGCCATTCGGCATGGAAATACGGACACCTGGTCTGGCTTGGCATCGATCCCGAGGTTCAGAGCCACGGGGTGGCGACCAAGCTCTTTCACCGCTTTCGAGACATCATGATCGAAGAGGGCGTGCGGATGATGCTGGTGGATTCGGAGGCAGACAACCTTCCCGCCCTTTATTTTTTCCGCAAAATGGGCTTCGGCAGCCCTCAGGAACACATCTATCTGGCTCTGAACCTCGACCCCCAATTGCGGCAGCATCGCGAGAAAAAGGTCAACGGACGATCGGCCTCCCGCTACCGGACGGATGATGATGATTAGACCGCCCGCAGGGGTCCATCCGCCCCGACTGCGTCAGCTGCTGCGCCGGCTGCTCGATATCTACAGCCCTTCCGGCAAGGAAGAAGGAATCCTCGAGTATCTCCACGGCTATCTGAAGCGGCAGGGATTGCCGGTTCTGGAGCAGGACGTGGACGACAACCGCTACAACCTTGTGATCCTGCCTCCGGAGATGGAAATCTCCATGGTGCTGATCGGCCATGTGGACACCGTCATGGCGTATGATCTGGAGAGCTTCGGTTATGAAAAAAGCGGCGACATGGTGCAGGGCCTCGGTGCTTCGGACATGAAGGGCGGCTGCGCCGCCATGATCGAAGCTTATCGGGCCGCCTGGGGAATGCTCGAAGGGCGGCTGCCGGTGGCCCTCGCGCTGGTAGTCGGTGAGGAAGAAGACGGCGACGGTGCCGTGGTGCTTGGCAGGGAGTTCCACTTTCCGTGGGCCTTGGTCGGCGAACCCACCAACCTCCAACCCTGCCTCAGTCATTACGGCTACCTCGAGGTGCAGAGCACCACCAAAGGGAAACGCATGCACGCGTCCCTGGCCAACAAAGACCAGAATCCCATCGACGCCATGCTGCGCTTTCTTCTGAGAATCACCCGCTATATGGAAACGCAACGGCCGGAAATGGTTTACAATCTGCGGGATTTATCGAGTTCTCACGCCGGTTTTGCCGTGCCCGAGCGCTGCGATGCCTGGCTGGATGTGCACCTGCCTCCCACGGCGCCGGTGGGTGAGATCATCCTCGAGATGGAAGAGATGGTGAACCTGGAGCGCCGTGAGACTCCAGGGTTTGCCGGCATTCTCCGCTTCGCCACCGTGAACGGCGGCTATACCATCCCGGAAAAAGGCTGGCCGGTGGAAATCCTCAAACAGGTCTTCGCCAAACATTCCCTGCCGTGGAAGCCCCAGGCTTTCCGCAGCCATTCCGACGCCAATCTCCTGTGGGAAGCAGGGATGAAGCCAATCTTGCTGGGTCCCGGGGAACTGGCGCAAGCCCATGCTCCCGATGAGGCGGTTTCCTTCGAACAGGTTTGCCTGGCAGCCGAGCTCTATCTCGATCTCCTGCTGGCCCTGTCCAAAGTTCGGGATGAAAAAGCTAACTGATTCCGTCCTCTTCCTGCTGATCGCTTTCTGGCTCGCCGGATGCGCCGCGACTCCCGAAGTCATCAGAGACATCCGAACCCTGCCTCAGGACGCCACCCGCTATCTCGATCCCGCCACGGCGCATCATGAGTTGATCACCCCGGCACGACAACAGGAAATGCAGGAGGATTTCAGGCGGCAGCTTTTCCTGCCCTGGAGAGAGACCGCGCCGTCGCATTTGCGGGAGGAACTGGTTGGCGAGTTGGCAAAATTCCGCAAGCACCCGGGCTATGGCGAAAACGGCCGGCAGCACAGCCCGGAGTGGGTTGAAGAACTGGCCCGCAACGCCGATCTGGCAGCCTACCCCAATGCCGGTTTCAGGGCGATCACCGTGTACCCTGCCGATCTGCGATTGCTGCCAACCTTTAAACCTCACTTCTCGAGTCTCAGGGCCGACGGCACCGGCTATCCGTTTGATAATCTGCAAAACTCCGCCATCCCGGCCAATACTCCCATCTATGTACCTCATCTGACCCGCGACCAATCCTGGGTGCTGGTCACGTCTCATTACGGCGCCGGGTGGCTTCCGGCACGCGACGTAGCCACCGTGGATCCCACCCTGACAGCACTCTGGGAAGGTGCCGAACAGGTGGCCATAACGCGCGATGACGTGTCCGTTTATGACCAGGACGGGAGGTTTCTGTTCAAGACGGGACTGGGCGCTCAATTCCCGCGAATAGAGGACGAAGGCGGAAATTACCGGGTCATGGTGGCCCAAGCCGATGAACAGCGAAGGGGGCAACTCCGCCAGGCGCTCATTTCAGGAGACAGCGCCGTCCTCCAACCCCTGCGACTGACTCCGGCGAATATTGCCGTCATGGCCAACCAACTGATGCACCAGCCCTACGGCTGGGGAGGGCTCTACCAAAACCGCGATTGCTCGTCCCTGCTGAAGGACCTCTTTGTGCCCTTCGGACTCTGGCTGCCGCGCCATTCTTCCCACCAGGCCCTAACCGGAGGCCGTTTCAGCAGTCTGAATCCCCTGGCTCCCGAGGAACGCGAAAGAATGATCCTGGAACAAGGCGTTCCTTTCTTGACGCTTGTCTGGGTTAAAGGCCACATCATGCTCTACCTCGGGAACGATCACGCTCGCGCCCTGGTTTTTCACAGCCTGTGGGGAATCAAGACGCGGGAACCTGGAGGCGAGGAAGGAAGAAAGATCATCGGTCACGCCGCGATCACCACCCTGCATCCAGGCGCAGAACTGGCTGCTCGCGATTTTCCGAGCGGCGACCTCCTGCAACGGGTGGAAGGCATGACCGTGCTGGGAGCGGTGACGCCGTGAGGGGAGGCTCTGGGAGGGGGAGAAAGGGAGACGCGTCAGCGCGTCAGGGCGCTTTTCAAGAAGGACGCCACGTCGGCGGTCAGC
Organism: uncultured delta proteobacterium; assembly: GCA_963783775.1. GTDB lineage: Bacteria > Desulfobacterota > Syntrophobacteria > Syntrophobacterales > Syntrophobacteraceae > JADGQM01. The sequence continues at coordinate 37,758 of CAWAOR010000010.1, forward strand.
TTTTGCAGAGCCGGCTGGTGGGTGTAGAGCATATGACCGCCGTCGTAGGCATGGAATGTGACGTTCCCCTGCAGCGAGGGCTCGAGGTTCAGGTGGTCGAGAGAGTATTTCGCTGTGAGACACGGGGTATTGAGGTCATAGCGCCCGCACGCCGCGAAGACTTTGAAAGAGGGATTGCGGGTGAGCACCTGATGCAGCGCGTCCAGGAAGTTCACATATCCTTGAATCGCCGACCCCCAGTTCCATTGCCGGTTCGCCTCTTCCGAGAGCGCCACATAGGGGATGTCGCTTTCGAACTTGAGGACCTCCCGCAGGTAGTCATTCAACACCGCGGTGTAAGGAGCAATGGTCATCACCACTCCGGGATCGCTCAGGAAGTCCCCCGCCCGCCCATAGGTGGCCGCTCTGCTGTCTACCAGGCCGACTCCGAGATGTTCCGCGCGGAGCAACTCTTTTATGAACGCCGACCGCGAGATCCGAAGGTTGTTCTGCTCCACGAAGGAACGCGAAAGCCCTGTATAAGCCGCCAGCGTTGCAGCCGTTTTTTCCCTCTCTCCACCTTTGAGACCGTCTCCTTTCGCCAGCGCCACCGTGTAGTCCTGCAGCGCCCACTTTTCAACCTCTTCGAGGGTCTTGCCTAGATCCTCCTGAAGTCCGGGTGAGAGCTTCTTGTGGTGCCACGCGGAGGCCGTATAGGCCGGCAGGAAAAGAGCATAAGGAAGATCATTCCCCCATTCAAAGGAAAAGGTCTGGAAGTCCAGAGCCAGTGAGATGAGGATCAGTCCGTTCACGGTCATGGCAAAGTTCTCATAGAGGTAATCGGCCAGGCCTACGGCGCGCAAGGTGCCATAGCTTTCCCCGGCAAGGAACTTGGGAGAAGTCCAGCGGCCGAATCGCGTGGTGTAGAGGCGGATGAAATCGCCAACCGACTGGATATCTTCCTTGATGCCGAAAAACTGTTTGGCAGCCTCTCCCGGTGCTGCTCGGCTGAAGCCCGTACCGACGGGATCGATGAAGACCAGGTCTGTGTACCAAAGCCAGGTGGAATCATTGGCGATGGCCTGGTAGGGCGGGGGTTGAGGCTCCTCGATATCATCGAGAGGAACCCGCCTGGGGCCGACCGCTCCCAGGTGCAACCATATGGAAGACGCTCCCGGACCACCGTTGAAAAGGAAGGTGATGGGGCGTTTGGCCGCCTCTTGGTCAGGCTCTTTGATGTAAGCAACAAAGAAGATATCCGCTTTGCGTTTCCCCGCATCATCTTTGAGCGGCAGGAAACCGACGGTGGCGTCATATTTCATCACCTGAGACCCTTTTTGGAGGACATGGTGGGTCAGGGTGAGCTTTTCGGCTGGAGCTGCTTTCTCGGCAACGTTTGGCGCCGAAGGTGGGGTCGCTTTATCCTCCGCCGCCAACCCGCCGGGGGAGGCGAGAAGCAGCAAGGCTATGACCGACAGGATTCTGATAACCATGTACCCTCCAGATGGTGACTGGAAACTTGAAACCTGATACTGTAAACTCGAAAACTCTGCTTGATCAGGATGACATTCTTCATGCCGGCGGACTCAGGAATTCACCGCAAAGCACGCCGGAATCATCGAGAAATCAAATAGCAACATACGCAGCTCCCTCAGCGCGCTCTGCGTTCTCAGCGGTGAAAAAGGAAGCAGCATTTCAATGTCAACAGGTATAGAAGTGCCGCGAGGCTTCAATGGCTTCCAGTTTCCAGTTTCAAGTTTCCAGTTTCCACCTGGACGTCGACCGTGAATCGCCATTTGCAGTAATGTTCCTCCGGGTGGGGATCGGGGGGGGCATATACGCACTCCACGCGGATGGCGGGATCGATTTCGTGAGCGAAACCGGTGAATTCGTCCCGATGCATTTCCTTGCAGGCGTATTCCGGCAGGCCGTGTTTGAGCCTGGCTTCCTGGGTGGCACAACGAGGGACGGTGATGAGCACCTCATCTGTTCTTTCCTCGAAACGAAAACCTATGAGGATGGCCCAGGGGAAGAGCTTCTGCGCCTTGACAAAACCTTTCAAGCCCTTGTCAGTGATATTGAATCGTTTCTTCAAGTCCCTTGCGGCCAGTCCCGCCACTCTGCCCCATACCTGATGGTTGATGTCTTCGGCCGTGGCCTGGTCGAAACGTTCTTCGGTCTTGAGGAACCAAAAGCCATCCACAACGCGATAGTGCCAGAGGAGGAATTCAAGATAACTGCGAATGTTCCCGTCATCCATCTGCTCCAAAACGCCCAGTTCCATATGACCTCCCGTTCTTTATGAAGTGGTATCACGAACCCTATCGCTTTTCCGTTTCCTTACCACAAAACCCGGGTTCAATCAAAAGTGGTTCATCGCGAAGCCCTTGCATCCGCAAAAACAGAAGGGTAAAGAGACTCTGTTGAGGTCAAAGGGATTCTTCATGGATGGGTCATACTGAGAGAAGGATAAATGATGCCCCAAAGCCAGGCGCCCGGCACCAAGATTCCAGTTTCGAGTTTGCAGTTTCAGGTTTCCAATCCAGAGTATCAAATCGAGGCATGGCAGCTGACCAGGATCTATCAGCTGGGGGGAAATGAAGTGGTGGGCGTCGACAACATCGATCTTCACGTCTCCAGGGGTGAACTCGTGGTCCTGAAAGGCAACAGCGGTTCGGGGAAGAGTACCCTCCTGGCGCTGCTGGCCGGCCTCGACCGACCCACCGGCGGGAAGCTGATCGTCGCAGGGCGGGATCTGAAAGAGGCCACTCCAGGAGAGCTCACCCAATATCGTCGAGAAACCGTGGGCGTGGTGTTCCAATCCTTCAATCTTCTGCCCACTCTGAGCGTGCTGGAAAACGTCGCCCTCCCCGCCCTGCTGGCCGGGCGGGGGTTCTCCGCAGGTGATGTCAAAGCCCGCGAACTGCTTGCCTGGCTCAATCTCACCCCCCGCCTGCACCATCGACCGGCGCAGCTTTCGGGAGGCGAAATGCAGCGCACGGCCATTGCCCGAGCCCTCATCAATGCCCCGGCCGTCATCCTGGCCGATGAACCCACGGGAAACCTCGACAGCCACAATGGACAAATGGTGATCGACCTCCTTGGAACCCTGAACCGCGAACTCGGAACCACGGTCATCATTGCCACCCACAGTGATCTTGCCGATCCCCTGGCGACTACCACCATCTGCCTGAAAGACGGTGCCATCACAGACTGCATATGTGCGGGTTAACGACCTTCTTGCGACTCTGGATCTGGTTTGGCTTTCGCCAATTGCGAACCCATCTCGGGCGAACCCTGGCCGTGCTCGTCGGGATTGGCCTTGGGGCGGCCGTCTTCACCAGTGTGCGGTTGGCAGTTGACGCTTCGCTCGATTCCTTCACCAGGAGCGTTGACGCACTCGCGGGAAAATCGGATTGGACCGTCCTCCACCCCGGCGGGCGGGTTCCTGAGGACCTCATTGCCGGCTTGAGCAACAACCCGGCGGTGCAGGCGCTTTCACCTCTCTCAACCATTTACGTTCAACCCAGTGAAGATACTGCCGAGCCGTTTCTCCTGATCGGTGTCGACCCTATCCTCGACCGCTCCCTGCGAACCTGGCAGTCGGACCCATCGGCTTCAGCCCAGCAATCCGCAAAGCCCAAATCCCAAATCCCAAATCCGGAATCGCCGTGGTTCGCTCTCATGACGGAGCCTTTCACTCTCCTTGCCGGCGACCAGCTCTACGAATCTCTGCAGCTCGAAGCACAGCCCAGAGTGGCGCTTGACCATCTGCACGGGAACCGGTCTTTTCGGGTGCTGGGCAAACTGGCGCATGAGGGATTGGCCCTGGCCGAGGGCGGGAGGATCGCCCTGACCGATCTGGCGACCTTCCAGGAGTTTACCGGAACCTACGGCACCGTCGACCGGATTGACCTGCTGCTCAAACCTTCCGCTCCCGCCGATGCGGTGGAGCGGATACGTGCCGGACTGCCGCCGGGCATCGCCCTGGAGCGGCCATCGGAATTCAAGGAGAGCGGCAGCCTGATGGTGCGCTCCTATCAGCTCAACCTTTCCGTGCTGAGCTTTGTCTCTCTTTTTGTGGGCATGTTTCTGGTCTACAGCCTGATCTCCCTCCATGCGACATCACGACGGCACGAGCTGGCGGTTTTGCGATCCCTGGGAGCATCTTCACGCCTTATTTTTCTCCTCTTCCTGTCGGAAGGAGCTTTCTTTGGCGCCATCGGGTGGCTGCTTGCCATCCCCCTGGGATCCATCATGGTGAAGCATCTTCTCGGCACCGTCAGCAATACCGTTTCCCTTCTTTTTGTTCGCGTGCAAGTGGACCGACTCCTCCTCGATCCCTCCGAGGTCCTGCTATCCTTTCTGACCACTCTCCTGGTGTCGCTTCTGGCGGCCTGGCAGCCGGCGTATGAAGCCATGCAGGTCGCTCCCCGCGAGGTCTTCCAAACGCAGGAGTTCAGCGCCGGGCGAAGCACTCGGGTGAGACGTCTAGCCTTGGGCGGCCTGGTGCTGATCGGCCTGGTCTGGCCCCTCTCCAGACTACCCGGAACGGGCGGTGTTCCTCTCGCCGGATACGCGGCAACATTTTTTCTTTTTTGCGGGTTCTCGCTCATTTCGCCATGGATCCTGCAAGGCATCGGCCGCCTCCTTCCGCCCCTGCTCAGACGGGTCGCCGGTGAACCCGCCTATCTTGGCGGCCGCCATATCCGGGATGCCGGAACGCGCATCGCCATTTCCGTCGGCGCTCTGATCACTGCCATGGCGCTCTTTGTAGCTCTCGTGATCATGATCCACAGCTTCCGCAAGACGGTTGAACTGTGGGTCTCGCAAAGCATCAGCGGCGATGTCTACCTCCGCCCCAAGATGGCGGCGGTCAATCAATATCGGGACGTGCTGCCTCCCGCAGCGGTGGATATTCTCAAGGGCTTCGGAGACAGGGCCGATCTCATTCCTTACCGGCGGATCTGTCTGCGCTACGACAAAGCGCCCTACCAGTTTGAAGCCATGGATTTTGAGGAGTTTACGAAACACAGCCGGTTCCTCTTTGCTTCGGGAGATCCCCAACAGGTCCTCCCTCAGGCTGAAAAGGGCCAGGGCGTGATCGTCTCGGAAGTCTTCGCCAATCAGACCGGCGTCGGCATCGGCAAACGTTTTCAGGCGCAGATTGGACAGGCTCATCTGGACGTGCCGGTCCTCGGGGTCATTCGCGATTACCGCACTCAGGGCGGGGTTGTGTATTATTCCATGGCACATTTCGAAAGACTTTCTCGGGAGAGCGTGTGGAGCGGCGCACGACTCAACGTCAGTGGCCCTGAAAACTTCGGAGGCGATGCCTCCCATCTCCAAAGCGAACTCTTGCGCGCCCTTGGCCCCCTCCAGTACAGTATGGAGATCATGTCGGGCCGTGACCTGCGCCAGGCCATTCTGAAGATTTTCGATGAAACGTTCGCCATCACCACCGTACTGCTTCTCATCGCCCTGGCTGTGGCCACCCTTGGAATCGCAAGCACTCTGACGGTGCTGGTCCTTGACCGCACCCGCCAGTTTCTCACCATTCTCGCCTGCGGGGGCTCCCGTGGGCAGATCCGGCAGATGATTGCCTGGGAAGCCCTGATCATGGTGTTCACGGGAGAGAGCCTGGGCCTGGCGTGTGGCTTCGCCCTCTCCTATCTGCTCATATTCGTGATCAATCGCCAGTCTTTTGGCTGGACTTTCCTCTACTCCGTAGACTGGCTTGCCCTATTGGCAGCCTTTCCCTTGATTCTGGCAACCGCCCTCCTGGCCGCCCTCCCCTCCAGTCAAATCGTCTTCCGGACGCCGGCGTCAAAGGTGTTGCGGGAGTGAGAAGTGAGGAGTGAAGGAGAGAGGGGAAACAAGCGAATGTCGAATATCGAATATCGAACCGCAGAATGTCGAAGGGAAGAAAAGGGTGAGCCTGGCTCGCTTCTTCCTGCAGAAATTGGAATAGCCCAGAAAGAAATCAGAAAACTTCATCATTCGAAATTCCTTATTCGATATTCGCATATTCTTTTATTTTGGGGCTTTTGTGTCGTTGCTTGTCTTGGCGACTTGGCTGGATCGGTCTGCTTTGAATGCGCAAGAAGAGCCCTACTACGCAATCACCGGTCCGTGCAAACTGACATTTCCCGAGGATCATGGGGCGCACCCGGGCTATCGCACCGAATGGTGGTATTACACGGGAAATCTGCGCTCTGAAGACGGCCGGGAGTATGGCTTCCAGCTAACCTTCTTTCGGCGCCAGATGAGCCCGCCGGGAGCCGAGAAGACCTGGCCGCAACCCAAATCCGCCTGGCGCACGCAGCAGTTGTTCCTCGCTCATGCGGCGTTGACCGATATCAACGGCAAGCAATTTCATCACGCGGAACAGGTGAGCCGTGAAATGCGGGGGCTGGCTGGCGCTTATCAGGAAGATGGGGTGACGACCGTCCATGTCCGGAACTGGTCGAGCCGTCTGGAAGGGAACGAGCACAGGCTGGAGGCCGGCGCCGAGGGGTTTGGTTTCAAACTCCATCTGGCTTCCCTGAAAGCGCCCATCCTTCATGGAGACGCGGGCTACAGCCGAAAAGGCGCCGCACCGGAAAGCGCCAGTTGCTATTATTCGTTGACCCGACTCGAAGTTGACGGGGAGATATCCCTCGGTGCGGCGTCCTTTCACGTACACGGGGCGGCCTGGATGGACCATGAATTCAGTTCGGCGCCACTCGAGTCGGACCTTGCAGGGTGGGATTGGTTCAGCTTACAGCTCTCCGACCACTCCGAACTCATGGTCTATCTGCTGCGCAAGAAGGATGGATCAATCAGTGACGTATCCGGTGGGACCTTCGTGGACTCCTCGGGGAAGGTCCTCCATTTGGCCCGCGACGTCATCCGGGTGGAAGTTCTCGACCATTGGCAAAGCCCTCGCAGCGGCACCGTATACCCTTCCCGCTGGCGGGTGAGAACGGTGCCTGCACACCTCGAATTGATCGTTCATCCCAAGCTGCCGGACCAGGAACTGGAGACCCCCCAAACAACGGGAATCACCTATTGGGAAGGGAGTGTCACCGCAAGCGGGAAGAGTGCAGGAAACGGGGTTTCGGGCGAAGGATATGTCGAGTTGACCGGCTATGCCGCAGCCATGGACGACCGAATGTAGCAGGGGCGCACGCCCATTCGCCCCCGCCCGTTCAGCTCTGGCTTTTGGCAAGGACATCGGACCGTGTGGCTATAAAGTACGGTCCGTAAACAAAGCAACAACATTCACCACGAAGACCACGAAGACCACGAAATGAATTCTTCGTGTTCCTTCGTGTGTCTTCGTGGATAATCCTTTCCTATGTCGCAACGACCGGAGCCGGCTCCGCCTGCGGCTCTTCCTGCCGGAATTGTTCCTTCACCTTCAACAGGTAGAGAACCACCGGGCGGTAGGCCAGGTGAGCCCATTTGGCGAAGGGCACTTCGAGCACCAGCATGGGGATGGCGACCATCATGTGGATCACGTACAGAAAATAGGTCATAAAGGGCCAATCCAGAAGCCGGGTGAAGTGAATGAAAATCCCGGTCATGGTGGTGAGTTGCAGCAGGATCAGGAACATCCAGTCGGTCGGGTGAGAATTCTTGTAAGGCGCTTTGCTCTTCTTGAGACGGCCGATGATCGCATAGGTGGTGCCGTACATGATGGCGAAGGTGGCGTAGTAGCCGACCAGCCGAATGGGATGCCAGATGGAGTAGATCTCCTGATCTCTCTGGAACCAGCGGAGGAAAACCACCACCAGGAGGAATACCGAAGAATACCCGGTCATGATCATGAGGTGGATGAACCACTGCTTCTTGTCGGTGCACTCGCTGAACCGCTTCTGGGTGACTACGTGGACAATCAGTTCTTTGGCCTGAGCCCAGTAATACTTGAAAGGAATTTTGAAAGCCATATCCCCCATCACAAAGCGGAAGCAGCGAAAGACGTTGCTGAGGAGGAGGACGGAGAGGATAGCGGCCATGACCAGGTCGGCGATTTCAATGTTTTCCGCCGGCCAGAGTGAATTGATCGAGGCATGCTGCCAGTCCGGTTTGCCCGTGTTGAAGAGCAGCAGCCCGAGGCCAACCAGCAGGGCCACTACGCTGATGGCCATGATTTCAAATTTCTCCGAGGTGTAAAACTTCCGGGCAAAACCAGTCCAGTCATAGAGCGACGTGAGGTAGCGGCGCGCGACCATCATGGTCTCGCCAGGGTCGGCTCCGCGCGGGCATTTTGTCGAGCAGTCGCCGCAGTAGTAGCAGAGCCAGGGTTCCGGGGATTGCAGGATCTTATCCTTCTGCCCCAACTGCATGTATCGTACGAACTTCCTGGGGAACTGATTCTCCGGTGTGGAGAGCGGGCAGATGGCCGTACAGTTTCCGCAATGATAGCATTTCTTGGCATCCTTCAGCCCGAAGGCTTCCAGATCTTTCATCAAATTCGGATCAATCTTGGTACTCATCCCCTTATCTCCTGCATAATCTGTCCATTGCCGTTATGCCTTGGGTCATGACCACATGGGTGAGGGTCCGATTTGCTCATTTTGTGACACGGGCTTCCAGCCCGTGAAACGCCTGGCTGAGGCGCCCATGCCACAAAAGTTGGGAACTTTATTCCGTGTACGGGTAGTCAGTTATCCTCAAAGCCCTCGCCGCCCTTTCTAATAGCCCTTGTAAGGGTTCGGACCAATCTCGATCAGCTTCGCCGCAAACTCGTCGAGGAGTGCCGGCAGGCGGTCGTAGTCCACAATGGAAAGCGTTTCAAACTTGACGCGATCGGATTCCAGCCTAAGCCGGTCGAGGGTTTCCTTGACCTTGCTGAGACGAATTTCGCCCAATTCGCTCCCTTTCATGAAGTGGCACTGGTAATCATCGCCGTGGCGGCACCCCAGCAGGAGCACGCCGTCGATGCCCTTGGAGAGCGTATCGGCAATCCAAACCAGGTTCAAAGAACCCAGGCAACGCAGAGTAATGACGCGCACCCAGGCGTTGTAGGTCATGCGGCGCAACCCCACCATATCGAGCGCCGGATAGGCATCGTTTTCACAGGCCAGCACCAGAATGCGCGGTTTTTCCTCATCTTCCTCGGGCACCTCGATGGACTTGATCATATCGCCGATCATGGCAATGGAGTAGTTCTTGAACGAGATGATCCGCTCGGGGCAGGCTCCCATGCAGACACTGCAGCGGCGGCAGCGGGTCGGCTGGGGCAGCGGGTTGGCCTTTTCGTCTTCGTTGATGGCCCCAAAGGGGCATTCCTCGGTGCAACGCTTACACTGAGTACAGCGCTGCATGAAGAACTCGGGATAGCTCTCATCCCCGGCGCGCGGGTGGACCGCTTTGCCCTGGCTGGTGAGCTCCACGCACTGGATCGCCTTCATGGCCGCTCCCGTCGCATCTTCAACGGTGTTGGCAAACCCCATGGGGCGACGGACACAGCCCGCAGCGTAAATGCCGGTGCGCCGGGTTTCATACGGGAAACAGATGTAGTGCGAATCCGGGAAACCATAACGCAGCCCCGGAAGTTCCGGGCCCTGGCGATACTCCAGATTCAGAATATCGGAAACCAGGATCGCGTCGGCCGGAACCTTGATTTCGTCTTCCTTGGGTTCCTCCCCTTCTTTGGGCTGGACCGCCTTGAAATCTTCGCCAAAGGCGGTGGCCGGAACCATCCCGGTAGCCAGCACGACCAAGTCCACGTCATCGAGGAGGACCTTCTCCCCCATCAGTTCGTCATCGGCCTCAATGGCGAGTTTGCTGCCACCGGTGAGGACTTGGGGGTCTTGACAGCGGATAAAGGTGACTCCTTCCTGTTGTGCTTTCCGATAAAAGTCTTCACCCTGCCCCGGGGTCCGCATTTCCTTGTACACCACAAAGACATTGGCATCAGGGTTCTGCTGTTTGATCTGAACGGCCTGTTTGAGCGCCGTGAAGCAACAGACGGAGGAGCAATAGGGCAGATGTTCGGGATCGCGCTGGCCGGCACATTGGAGGAAAGCCACCGTCTTGACCGCAGCCTGATCGCTCGGCCGGGTTACCGGGCTCGCCTTGAACATCTCTTCAAACTGAGCGTTGGTGATGACGTTGGGGGAGGCGCCGTAACCGAGCTTGGTGTCGAGCTTGGTGGGATCGTAGGGTTGCCAGCCGGCAGCCAGCACCACCGCGCCGATGTGATGCTCGGCCGTGGTCCCGTTCTGCTTGATGGTCGCATTGAAAACGCACGGGCCCCCGGAGATTTTCTCCACCTTGGCCCCGGTGTAGACTTTGATGTTGCTGTCCTGATTGACCGCTTCGACCAGTCGTGCCAGGTCGTTGGCCTGTAAATCTTTATAGGGAAAGGTAACCTTCTGGGCAACTTGCTTCTGGAACCCGCCAAGCTCCGGTTCCTTTTCCACCAGCACCACCTGATACCCCGCTTTGGAAGCTTCCAGAGCCGCCGTGAGGCCGGCCAGCCCGCCGCCGACCACCAGGATGTCCTTGGAAATTTCCTGCTCCGGCTTGTAGGGCTCAGGCAGTTCCGTCTGCTTGATTCTCGCCACGCCCATGCGCACGTAATCTTCGGCCATCATCTGCGTGTCTTCCTCGTTGGGAGGCTGGCACCAGACCACCTGCTCACGGATATTGGTCCGCTCCAGGACGCAGCCGTCGAACTTGAAAACGTCGTACATCACGCGCGGGGAACACGCGGCGACGACCAGCTGATTGGCGCCCTCATTGGCGATATCGTCCTGGATGAGCTTCACCCCTTCCTGGCTGCACAGGTTAGGATGGTTGCGGCAGATTGGGGCTTTACAATCCTTGGTGGCCACCTTGCTGAGCTGCTCGATATCGAGCGCCTCGCCAATGCCACATCCGGTACAAATATATACTGCAACCTTCGTTTCCATTGAGCTTACCTCCTGACAAGGGACTGGATGGCCTTGAGTGCTGCGGCGGTGCCGTCCTGAACGGATTCTGAGACGCCGGCGGGAGTTCTCGTGCATCCCGCAGCGAAGAAACCGGCGCGGGCAGCCATGTTAGCAACGAAACCGTAATCATCATAGGGAATGGACGTGGGAATGGGGGCGGTCGGCGGTATTGGGCTGCATTCCCGTGGCCAGTACCACCAAATCTGCCGCGATTTCATGGAGCGACATGGTGGTGGTGTCTTCGACCCGCAAGACCAGATTGTTGGTTGCGGCATCCTGTTCGATTTTGGCGACCTTGCCTTTGAAGAATGTGACGTTTGGATCTTCCTTGACTTTGCGGAAGAAGTCTTCGAGGCGGTCGATGGCCCGAATATCGATGAAGAAGATGGTGATCTTCGCGTCCGGATACTGTTCGCGGATATAAGTGGTTTGCTTGAGGGAGGCCATGCAGCAGATGGAGGAACAGTAAGGCAGATGGTTCTCATCCCGCGATCCGGCGCACTGGATGAAGGCGATGGTCTGCGGTGCTTTGCCGTCGGAAGGCCGCAGGATCTTGCCCTGGGTGGGGCCGGCGTAGGAGGCGAGACGCTCCATCATCACGTTGGTGATGACGTTGGGATAGGTCCCGAAGCCGTAGGTGTCGAGCTTGGCCGCGTCGTAGGGCTTCCACCCCGTAGCCCAGACGATGGAACCGACGGTCATCTTGAGAGTCTGGGGTTTCATGTCGAGGTCGATGGCGTCATAGGGACAGGCGTCTTTGACCTTCTTGGCCTCATTGCTCTTTGCCAGGGCCGGGTCGAGGACGTAGCGCAAGGGGAACGCCATGTCGTGGGGCAGATAGGCGGCTTTGATCTTGTCCATGTTGTAGTTGAACGGGTTGTCGATTTCCATGGTGCAGGCTTCGCTGCACTTGTTGCAGCCGGTGCACTTTTCATTGACATAGCGGGGATTGATGGTGATGGAGACATCCCAGTTCCCTTCGCTGCCCGCCACGGACGTCACTTCGGCCAGGGTGAAGAAGCGGATTTTGGGATTGTTTTTGATGCGCCTGAAGTTGATTTCCAAACCGCAATACGGTGGACACAACTTCGGAAAATACTGATGAAGCTGAGCCACTCGTCCCCCGAGGTAGGGGTTCTTCTCCACGAGATAGACTTCGTGGCCCGCTTCTGCTGCTTCGATGGCGGCAGAGAGTCCACTCATGCCGCCGCCGACCACCAGAATACTTTGCGTTACTGCCTTTGCCATGCTTGTCCTCCTAAGCTGAACGAAGAAATATCAACAACACCACCCTTACGCTTAACCGACGACAGAAATCGGAAGTCAGATGCCGCAGCATGAGAGCCGCCCAGGCCAGGCTCGTTTCTGGCCTTCGACTCCTGACGTCCGTAACAGATGGAAACCCCAAGCTCCAGAACAGCGCCGTTCCCGGCTCGGACTGCGCTCATAAGGATCGCTGCTTTTCACTTGCAGATGGGGATAGGGAGATGGCGACGATATCGGGGCAGCAGAAACAGCAAGGGAACTTGGAGAGTCTTGCAAGAAATTTTGCTTTTAGATGATTTTTCTTCGAACCGCAACCGTTTTTAATGAAAATATTTTGTGAAAATGAACTCAGTCCACAAAGTTATGGACCATTCCTCTTGCAAAAAGCATCCGAGTCGCTTAAGTTGCGTCCCAAGTACCCCCGAGAAGGTGACTCAATGCGGCTTGCGGCGGCCGAGGCATGAGCTTTGAGCAGAACTCAGAACACAATGGAGTGAACTGATGGACGACAAACAAGATCAAAAATGCAAGTGTGTGGAAATGGCAGTCAAACTGGCTTTATCCTTTGCGGTACTTTTTCCTGTCTACGCCTTCCTCTTTGTGACTTTTCCTGGTTCCCTCGTAGCTCTCTATCTCATCTCCGCAGTCCTTGTCGGCGTCTTCGCCCCCTGGGACGATCTGAAAAAAAGATTTTTCTCCTCCTAAGATCACCCGCGACCGCGACACTTCATCCTCCCCATCCCGATTCTGCTGCGCCATCATTGAAGCCGGCCCTGAGAAAGGGCCGGCCAAACTCCTTGCCGACCAATCCACCCTTGTCTCCGCAGTGTCGCTGGCCGACATTCCTTACAACAACGACTCGAACAATTCCCGGTATTCGGCAACCATCCGGTCCAAAGTGAACATCTTTTCCACCTTGGCCCGATTGTACTCACCCATCCGGCGCCTGAGTTCCGGCGCGTGAGCGAGCAGGTTGACCTTGTCGGCAAAAGCCTTCACATCACCGACCGGACAAAGAAAGCCGCCCAGACCGTCATCGAATGAGTTCCGGAAGCGAGGAACAGTTACTGGCCACCACCGGCAAACCGCAAGCCATGGCCTCAAGGACCGACAGACTCAGTCCTTCCCGGACGGTGGGCGACAGGAGCATATCGAAGGCGTGGTACAACTCCGGCATGTTCTGCCAGGCAATCCGCCCCAGATCGAACAGGTTTGACGCCTGCGGGCGCAGCTGTGAACGCCCCAGACCCGAAGTGTAGTGGACGACGATCCCCGGGTTCAGGCGGGCAGCAATTGCCGGCAACCAATGCGCGCCTTTTCTCAAAGTGAGATTTCCGCTGAAGAGCACGCGGGCGGCCGGTTCTGGTGCTTTCTTCGGGGCAGGGAAGAAGCGCTTCTCGTCTACCCCGTTGTAGATGATCCGAATGATCGCGAGTGGTTCTGAGGTCTTCCTGCAAACGCTGGGCGCTAAAATGGCTGACGCTGGTCAAGGCGTTGGCCAGGGCTATGGAGCGTCGGGTGAACCATTTCAAGTCAGTGGCATAATGGAGCTGTTGGAGGAGACTGCTGAAAGGCCTCATGGCAGCATCGAGGACGTAGTTGTGAATGGTCAGCACCAGCGGGACTTGTTGCTGATGGAAGAAGAGTCCATAATCCGCGCAGGTGTGGATGACCCTTCCCCGATACCCGCGCAGGACTGCTGGCAGCAAGAGGGGAACAAGCGTAAGCCAGGGAGAATAATCAACCACGCGATAGCCCGCAAGACGACCCTCGAACATCTTGTGGAGCACATGGGCGCCGTTGCCCGTGGCCATGGGACTGATGATGCTGTCAACCAACGGTTTTGGAGCCTGTCTCACGAAGGTCAGCCCTTAACGTACCTGGTTCAGCAGGGGGAAAGCCAGTGGTGAATGGGATTTGTCTGGCGGTCTATCCTTCCTGCAGTCGAAGAAGCAGTCTTTATCGTCCTGATGGTGCGACTGAGGGTGGTGCAAAAGAATCCCTTCGATGGTTTCCAGCACCTCTTCCGGCGTTATGCTCATGAGCCCTTTGCAGCAGGTCAATCCTCGATGGCAGCCCTGAGAAACTTTCTGAATACAAGGGCTGCAGTCAGCCTTCCGGTAAATGGCCACCGCCGGGTTTTGATGCGGTCCGTACATCACCGGACTCTGAGGACCAAACAGCGCCACCGCTGAGGTATTGACAGCATGAGCGATATGCAGTGGCCCTGAATCACTGCCGATAAAGAGCTTCGAGCTTTTGATCAAGGCAGCTGTTTCATGAAGCGTTGTGACTCCTGCTGCAATCACCACGTCCCGTCGCTCTTCCGGCCCCATTATATCACGCAGGCGGATACACAGTCCGGCCTCCTTCGTGTCGCCTATCAAAATGATCTTTGCCCGATGACGGTCGATCAGCGCAGTCGCCACTGCCGCATAGTGTTCTATGGGCCAACATTTGGGAGGCCACGAAGCACCTGGATGCATAGCAACCAGAAAATGTTCCCCATGAATGCCGCTCTCTCGTAAAAAACCCTGCATCCGGGACATATGCTGCCTCAGAGACAAAGAACTCCGGCATTTGAGATGAAATCGGCACGCGGAGACCGCGAAGAATGTCAAGATTGCGCTCAATCTCGTGCTTTAGCGTCTCCTCATAAGGAACCACTGATGTAAGAAGGAAGCCCAGCCCCTGAGCACCGTAGCCGACACGGTAACTGCTTCCAATGAAAAAAGTCAGCAGGATGTTGAATGGGTTCCCGCGAAGCTCGATCGTGAGATCATATTTCTCGCCTCGTAGTTGATGTATCAGGGTGAGGAACCGGCCAAGGTTGAAGGGCCTTGCGGAACGCATCCAGAATGGGTCGAGCTCCCATACCCGGTTTACATAAGGATGGTTGAGCACGATGGCCTTAGTCGAAGATTTCAGCAAAAAATCAATTGTAGCACGGGGAAAGGATTCCTGCAGATTTTGGATAACCGGGGTAGCAAGAATGACGTCGCCGATGTCATCAACCCTGACGATCAGGATCTTCTTTATGTAGTCTTTCGGCAGGCCCTTTTCTTTCGTCCATAGATACCCTGCAGCGTCAACAGCCTTCGCCGCCATCCTGATCCACGGGCTTGAGTATCGGTATTTCCTGATCGGATTCTTCATGGCCGAGAGTTCCCAAAGCAGAACAGGTATGCGTTCAGGGCCGACCACCTGTGCTGAGCTTCTTGGGGCAACCTATTGTCATCTTGGTCGATTGCCATGGGCCAACAAGCGATACAGGGCATCCAGGTAAACCCTCGCAGAATTTTCCCAAGTGAACCTTTTGGCTTGCTCAATACCCCGAGCTCTCAGGTCTTGCCGGAGATGATCATGATTCTCCACAGCCAGAATTGCTTTGGCCAGGTCCTGCTTATCGTCCGGGGAGACATACAGAGCGGCATCGCCACAAACCTCAGGGATCGATGTAGCCCTGGTGGTGATAACGGGACAGCCTAAGGTCATCGCTTCAAGTGGGGGCAGGCCAAAGCCTTCGTAGCGGGATGGATAAATCAACGCTTTTGCGGTTTTTATTAGATGGACCAACTCTGGCATCAGACACAGCTCCTGTTTCAATCACCGCACCTTCTTGAGATGCAGCCAGGATCTTCTCCCTGAACCCGGGCATATCCTTGTATCTGGGTTTTCCAACGATAACCAGAGGAATCTTCACAGCGCCCGCTGTATATAGTTCATGAGAATGTTTGCACGAGAACTTCTATGCCCTTCCGAGGATCGTAGCGTCCAAAATACAAATAGTGGTTCTCTTGCGGGGGTCGAAAGGATTCTTCATCGGTCATAGAAGAGCTCAGAAAGTTGGCGGGAGAGACAATGAGAACCTCAGACCGGCAATCGAGGTATCGGTAGATGTCCCTCCTGGAATACTCCGACAGGGTGATGATCAAGTCGGCATAGCGAGCCGATTGTTGTGATGTCCATCGGAAAAGCTCTCTCTTAGATCCCGTTTTTAAAGTAGAGACCAGGGAGAGCGAGAGGGATCAGGTCATGGATGGACAAAACCGTCCGACTGTCTCGATAAAGAGGCATCGTCCCTTTGTTGGCCGGGAAATGGACGAAATCCGGCTTAGCTCTGCTCACATAATAGGGTAAAGCAACAGAGCGCCACAAATGAAGATAGCCCCCCGGCACCCATCTTGCCCAGGGTCGAGCCGTGATGAATCCGGGCAGTTCCCATTGGAGACTTTTATGGTGTATCCCTTCAATTCTCACAGATGGATCCAGCCGGACACACGCATCATAAAGGCCTAACGTCACTCGACCCATGCCACAGGGTGGCCCTTCAAAAATGCTAAGATCCAGCAAGATTTTCACAGGGCATTCCTTTTCTTGAGCTTCATTTGGTCATAGGCTTCTCGCCTTCCAGCCTATCCTTTTCCGCGCGCACCATCAACTTCACCACATCAGGCATTCTGTTTCGCGCACGCCAGCCCAGTTCTTGCCATGCCTTTTCGGGATTTGCTTTGCTGATCGCCAGATCTGCCGGCCGAAGCAAGTCATTGTCTATCATGACATGATCGTGCCAATCCAGGCCGACCTCGGAGAAAGCCACCTCTACAAATTCCTCCAGCTTGTAACTTTGACCGGTGGCGATGACGAAATCATCAGGATGGTCCTGCTGCAGCATCGACCACATGGCTTCAACATATTCAGGTGCCCATCCCCAATCCCGGACAAGTTGAGATTTCCCAGCTGCAGTCTGGCACCGTCGCCCAAAGCAATGCGACAGGCTGCTGAAACAATCTTCTTGGTCACAAACCGTTCCGGTCTCAAGGGTGATTCATGGTTGAACAGAATTCCGGTACAGGCGAACAGATCATAAGCCTCCCGGTAGTTGGCCACTGTCCAGTGGGCCGAAGCCTTGGCTACTGCATAGGGGCTGCGAGGTCGAAATGGTGTGGTCTCATCCGCGGCTTGTTCCCGCGTATCCCCAAAACATTCACTCGACCCGGCATTGTAGAACTTGACTCGGCTTCTCCGAGATAGCGGATTGCTTCAAGGAGATTCAGCGTCCCGATGGTGATGCTCTCCATGGTCTCGACCGGCTGTTCAAATGACAATCCCACCGAACTCTGACCGCCAAGATTATAGATCTCATCGGGCTGAATTCTGATAAGCGCCTGAAAAACACTGCGAAAATCACTCACCGCAATCGATAGCAGCCTTGACTTGGTCTCTGATCCCCAATCCTCACCAGTTTGTCAAAGGAAGAAACCTGGGCATCGCGCGAGGACCCGTACACTTCATATCCCTTGTCCAGCAGAAACTGAGCGAGATAAGCTCCATCTTGACCCGAAACACCACAAATAAGTGCTTTCATCATTACGATCAATCTCCCTGTCCTGGTTAGCTTTCAATAATCAAACCAAATGAGGTCAAAACGTAATGCTCCATGAGAAGCTTAAGATGGATATCCTCGTTTGTATGGCGGGGTATCCACACGCACGATCATAGGGTAAATCTCCGTTCTGAAGTCCAGGTCAACGCGATAGCCATGCCGACGCAACCGGGTGGCAATTCTCTTGATGTCTCTCCTCCGAAAAATGACAACCGGCCCCTTGGTAACAGTAAAAAAGTTCGATCGAACATTGATATTCTGTCGTATGAACACTTACTACCGCCGGGTTTCAGGTACTTCAGTGACTGAAATATGAACTCTTCTCCCAAGGCCATCGTGCCCAAATGTTCGAGGGAGCAGGATGACCAGACAAAGTCAAAGGTCCCGAAATCGTCGGGTAGTTTACGCATATCAACAAAGCGAAAACTCACCCTTTCGGGAAATATTTCGGGACTGCAAATACCGCGACTATTCAGAGCCTCAAGCGAGTCGGCATGCTGCGATGTCTCAACCCACCTGTGTTCATAGGCTTCCTCAGTTGCCAAATCGGTAGCCACAATTTCGCAACCCAGACTCGCAAACAAAGCGGTGAGAGGTTCTTGACCGACGCCAAAACCAAGTCCTCGAGACCCTGGAACGAGCATGCCACGCTCATAGAGTGCTTGAGCGATGAAGCAGTACTCCCAAAGCTTGCGATGCATACGCATCGACTGCTCACCCATACGGGTCACCCACGCTTGGAATACCGGGGATTGCAGTTGCGCTTGGGTACAACGGCAGGAACGCAGTTTGTCTGATGACGAAGTAATAGTGCTCCTTCCCCACCCAGAGATCATGCTAAAAAAACTCATAAGCTATGCCCTCGTGAAGTCTGGGTAAACTGCCTAGGGAAGACTGCTAACCAAATTATCAGCAAGCAGCAACATTGCCGGGCTACATTGAGGAGACACCCTCTTAGTTAATCATAATCAATGTCACTAACATTGATTGCTGGAAACGTTCTTGATCTTTGCCAATAGAGTGGCTGCACTTTCTTGCCAAGTAACCACCCTAAAATTCTCGGGTCTCTTCAGCGTCCTGGTTTGGGGTGTCGATTCGAATTCCAGAATAAGCTCGGCCAAGCTGTGCCGAGGACTCAAGTGAGAAGTAGGTACAATGATCACCACCGATCTCGTGAAACACTGGGATATCACTGGCAAGGACAGGACAGCCGTAGTATAACGCTTCAACCAAAGGCAATCCAAAGCCCTCGATGATCGATGGATAGACCAAAGCTCGGGCATTGCGATAGCAAAATGCTAATTCTGTATCTGTAGCATCATTGAGCCAAAACAAGGATTTTCCGTACTGTGAGTGCTTCTGCAACTGCTCGACAAAATCATGCATTTGCCATCCAAACTTACCAACAATACAAAGAGAAACATCCGGTAACTTTTGCCATACTTTATCAAAAGCCTGTATCAGAAAAGGATAATTCTTTCTAGGTTCAATTGTGCCAACACAAAGGTAAGGTTTTACATTACTAGTAAATATGATTCTTGGATTTTAGATCTTACACTTCCCTGGGGTTTTGCATAATCCAGATTCACTCCAAGGATAAAATTGTCGAGCATTGGTTGATTCCGGATATTTAATCGATCCATATAATCTTCTATCATAGTTCTAGCATAATATGAATCTGCTATGATCATATCAACACAAGAACACATTTTCTTAAATGTATCACTAAATACCTTGTTATGCTTTGGATCACAAAATGATGGATGTGTAATTGGAATTAAGTCATATATGAGCACAACAATCTTAGCCCCTTTACTCTTAACGTACTGAAATGCAGGATCAAACTCAAAGGTCCACCATGAAGCACCTGTAACGAAAAAGACATCCCCTTCTGCGGGGATCCACGTCTTCTTGGCTGGCAAAAACCAAAAATGAATTATCGAGAGGAGTAGGAAAGGCAGGATTAGGAACAAGAGTGGACCAAACAGAAACCATCTGGCATACCCGACCCAAAACCGTTCCATAATAATCTTAAACCCGTTACTGGGGAACACTCTCTCGGCTAATCTTCGAAAGCGCCAAGGTTGCCGGAGAGCCTGGTGCACACAGTCAAAATAGCCAAGAGAGGGTTCAGCTCCATGCTCTGGAAGCTGGAGTTTACGAAAGCATCTCCTTGCAACATAGGCTACAGTATTACACTGAATATCAAGGGATTCCGAGAGAGCCGTTGCATGTAAAATGATATTTCTTTGTGCCCGCTGAATTCCCGTATGAAATCGTAGATAGATAAGATCTGTGACGTCAATAAACAGTCTCAGCTTCATCAGATACCTGTACGTTTTGATTAAGAATCGCCATCATAAGAGAGCAGTTAACGACCAAAAGTGCGATAGTATAGATCCTTCAAGGAATCCGTCTCCACTTGGCTCTCCAGACATTCTCAATGCTCCTATCATATTCAACGCGTTTGCTCAAAACCTCTAATAACTCACCCAGGTGAATCTCAATTGCCAGAACCTCCACATCTCCCTCCAAATCCGGATAACACCTTACGATGGCTTTCCATCGCCTTTTCAACAATTCTTGAAGCGCCTGATTTGCTCGCGATGTCCAAATTCGGCCCAATCTTCCTTTGAATCGGTCAGGGTTGCCTTTGATCGAGAAAAGATATGGATCGTACCAGACATTTGCCCTTCCGTTCGAACGCGCCAGAGCACGCATGTAACTCCATTGCAGTCTGGAATGGGGGATGAAATGTTTAAGCACCAAAGATGGTTCATACCATATTTGCCATCCAGCCAATCGAAGAGCGAAACATAATTCAACATCTCCGCCAGTGCTCAGCCGCTCACCTTGACGATCAATCAACAAAGGCGAGAATCCCTCGTCAACGATCCTCATCCATGCGGACTTGCGTATGTTTAGACCTGCTCCCCACAAACAGCCGCGCGTCCAAGTAACATTTCCCGCTATATCTGCTTGAGGTCCAATTGCAAGAAAGTGTGCATATCTAAAAAACCATTCCGGAGGATCTTCTTCGTACAATGCCTCAGAGGCTCCTCCGCACACTGCAACTTTTGGCTGCTGGCTCATCACTCTTGAAACAGTCTCTATCCAGTTCGGACAAACCCAGTTATCATCATCAACAAAACTGATGATCTCATAATTCGCCTCTGCCAGACCGCGATAGCGGGCATGGCTCAAACCCAAGCGCGGCTCAGATACAACCCGCAACGGCACGGGGCAGTTTGAAGTCCAGGAGGTCAAAGCCGCCTGAGAGGTATCATCCGTTGACGCATTGTCAACGATGATCACTTCCCAGTTAATACCATCTTCGACTTCCTGGGCTAGCAAGTGCTGCAAGGTTTGCGGCAATCGTCGTGAGCTATTGTGACAGCAGATAACGATACTGACTCCGTCCATTGGCTACCTCGA
Organism: uncultured delta proteobacterium; assembly: GCA_963783775.1. Taxonomy (GTDB): domain Bacteria; phylum Desulfobacterota; class Syntrophobacteria; order Syntrophobacterales; family Syntrophobacteraceae; genus JADGQM01. The sequence continues at coordinate 58,749 of CAWAOR010000010.1, forward strand.
GTAGAATTTCCTGCGCACAAGTCTTTTTGCCTTTGCTGCTGAAGCGCGCATCCAGTTGTCCAAGTACCATTTCGCAGGAAGACTTCCTTCTCGAATCCCTTGAAGAATCCGATGTTCCACTTCTCGGCTCTGTACTTGCTCGAAGAAAGGCAGAAGTTCGGGATGAATGACTGGTTGAATTCGTTCTTCGTTTCCTGCACCCACTGGGTTGCGTCGCGCACTGAAGAGATTCTGCCGATACCAAGGTTCAATTCGAGAATCATTCCAGATACGCCAGCGCACAGCATCAGAACAAACATATCCATAGGAATTGAAAAGATTCTGCCAGTATTTCGGCCATTGACAGTTCACGTGATTTTGGCCTGGCTGCCCCGGACAAGCTGCAGAAAAAAACACCAAGTCCGAGTGCATAGCCAGAGCCTGTATCAATCCATTCGCGCAATTCTCCTCAAGGTGTTCAGCCACTTCAAGGCAAAGCACAACATCAAACTTCCGACCCAAATCCCACCCTATCCTCAGATCCTGTTGGATCACGAAGTGCGATGGAACCAATAACTTGTCCTGTGGGATCTGCACGCCATCAACACCGAAAACATCTTTAATTCCAAATTCAAGTGATGCCTTGAGCCAAGCGCCAAGACCGCATCCAACATCCAGGAGACTGTTGGGACTAAACCCCTCAAGAATCTGTGGTAGGGCAACTCGCGGGCTTTGGACAATGTGAGTACTCAAGATGTGGTCGTATGTTATTCCGAGTGTGTCCATGTCATGTTGCTTTTCGTAAATAGCAGACTTCGCCTAGACTTCTGATTCGCTCCAACGCGGAATGGTCACTTAGAAAATCATGCACTGCCTTGCTACAACCATCCCACGTGTAATAATCATCAATCAATATCAAACCACCAGGAACTACTTGATCAAACAAGTACTGCAGGCAAATCCTAGTCGAATCGTACCAGTCTGCATCTAACCGCAACAAAGCAATAGGTTCAGACAGGCTGAGGAGCGGCAAAGTCTGATCAAACCAGCCTTTGACCAAGGTGAAAGACTGAATCCCGGCAAGCAACATAGCACGTTCAGCAAACTCTGGTGGGGCAGCACAATTATTCCAGTAGCTCGGGGCTTGCGTATTTTTCTGCCATGCCAGTGCGGACTCACCATCTATCTCTCGCGCGGGAGGTAAACCTTCAAAGCTATCCAGCAGGTAATACTTGCGGGACGGACCAAGGACCGTAGCAAGACCAGCACACATGCCACCGCGCCAGACCCCACACTCGACTACACAACCGGATATATGAAGAACGCTCTCGGCCAACAGTAAATTCACCTCGTAGATTGATGGCGGAACCATAGTGAAATCAGAAAATCGACGGTATATTCCCTTTCGCCGCCGCTGCTGGATTTGCCCTTGTAGGCCAGAACGGAACAAATTAAATAGACTCACCCAATGCCCCTTCGTTTGATGAGATGGTCGTTGCATGGTGTATAACGGCACATTGGAACCAAAAAACCATGATCGGAAGAATGAGGGAAGCTGCGTTCTTTAGAAGGGCTGTTGGTCACCTCAAAACCGATTGCATTCCGAACATAATCTAAAGTGGTATTGTAGTGTGACCCAATCCAGAAATCCAATCCATAGAGCCCTGGAATTAACGGAGGCAAATCAATTTCCAGTTCCAAACGATGCAACCCAATAATTCCATTGAGGTGAGGACCTGGTTCAGGAAGAGCTTGCATAATCGGCGTAAACGAACTGTCGCAAATATCCACTGCGATAAATGACGCCGCACAGGGCTGGAGGCAACGAATCTGGATGTCGCAGACCAGGCGTAATTGCGGTTGCTCACCAACTAACTGGGCACTTAATCTTTCGAACATGATCGGCGGAGTTGGCTTCGCTTCGGCCCGCACCCACGTCCTATGAGCCACAGGAAAATATTGCTCTGTATAGGCTTGTATTGCTGCGTTTGCGCTACCCTCAAAAGAAATCCGACCATTAGTTAGAACCACACCGCGTCCACAAAGAACCTTAATAGCGGCCATATTGTGACTCACAAACAGCACCGTCCGCCCTTCCTTCGCCACATCTCCCATCTTCCCCAAGCACTTCTTCTGAAACGCCGCATCTCCTACCGCCAGCACCTCATCCACCAGCAGGATCTCAGGTTCCAGGTGTGCAGCCACGGCAAATGCAAGCCTCACGTACATGCCGCTGGAATAACGTTTGACTGGGGTGTCCAGGAACCTGTCGATCTCGGAGAAGGCCACGATCTCATCGAATTTACCCTTGATCTCATGCTGGGTCATGCCCAGAATCGCCCCATTGAGGAAGATGTTCTCCCGGCCGGTCAACTCCGGATGAAAGCCCGTCCCCACCTCCAGCAAGCATGCCACCCTGCCCTTGATAGTGACCCGCCCCGCGGAAGGCTCAGTAATGCGGGTTAGAACCTTCAACAGGGTGCTTTTACCCGCGCCGTTGCGACCAATAACGCCTACAACTTCCCCCCTGTGGATCTCAAAGTCTACATCCTGGAGCGCCCAGATCTCCTCCAGGGTGTTCCCCGTGACGAGGGCCTTGCCTTGCGCCAGATCTTTGGACTTTTGCCACAAGAGTCGCGCCCTCTGCATCATCACATCGCGCAGGGTGGGGAAAGGGTCATTCCCGGACTTGTGACCGATGGTGTAACTTTTCCCAAGGTTCTCTGCCTTGATTACGATGTCAGACATATCCTATATCAAATCCGCAAAAGACTTTTCCATCTTCCTGAAACGCAAAAAGCCAACCCAGAGAAAAAAGCATATCACCACAAGGCCAAGGCCAAAGCCGGGCCAGTAAATGCCACTTTCCCGGCTCAGAATGCACCAGCGGAAGCCGTCAATGACGCTCACCATTGGGTTGAGGCTGTACAGCAGCCGCCACTGCTCCGGAATGACGCTGCTGCTAAAGCCAACGGGCGAGACGTAGAGGCCGAACTGCAGAATAAAGGGAATCACGTAGCGGAAGTCGCGGTATTTTACGTTGAGGGCAGTGATCCAGAGGCCGGGACCCAAGCTCGCAAACAGGGCCAGCAGAATGAATAGCGGCAGCAGCAGCAAGTTCCAGTCTGGAGCGACCCGATAATAGAGCATCAACACCAGCAGGATGACGAAGCTAATGAGAAAATCAATGAAAGCCGTGACCACTGTGGCCAAGGGTATGATCAGGCGGGGAAAATAGACTTTACCAATGAGGTTGGCATTTGCAATCAGACTGTTGGAGGCCTCGCCCAGCGAAGAGGAGAACAGGGTCCACGGAAGCATGCCGGCGAAGACCATGAGGGCATAGGGCACGTTGCCGTCGCTGGGCAGTTTCGCAACCCGCCCAAAGATTACGGTGAAGACCACCATGGTCATAAAGGGCCTCAGGATCGCCCAAACGACTCCAATGAAGGTCTGTTTGTAGCGTACGGAGATATCACGCCAGGCTAGGATCAAAAAGAGCTCCCGGTAGCGCCACAGGTCGGCCCAGTAATGCTTCTCCGTACCGCCGGGTTCGAGGACCAGGACCGCTTCGCGTGCAGGAATTGAAAGTAATGGTACGCTCACTGCCTCGTCTTTTCCTCGGAAGAACGCTGGTTTTCGTTTTTCCACAGCATCAGACGCGGTCTTTCCTGCATCCTTGGCTTCATCTGCTGAAATTCGTCGCGGGTCAGAACCAAAACCCGGATTTTGCGTCCGATATATCGTTCAGTTTTCCTGCTCAAATCGTTGAGATGATGTTCGTCAACATTGCCCACCAGCAGAAGGTCGATGATGCCACTGTCACGGCCTACGGCATAGTCGTCAATGAGAAAGGCCTCCTCCAGATCCCCCAGGCGTGTCAGGACACTCTCGATCACCTGGTCCATGCCGAGGGATTTCTGTACCATAGAGCGGAGTTCAGGAAAAAGCGGATGTTGCTCATTCGCCTGGTAGAGAATCTGACGCCCTGCTTTCCGGCATTTCATGATCTTTGAATTCACCATTTGCTTCAATTCTTCACGGATGCCATTGGTGGAAACGCCAAACTCTGCAGCCAACTCACGCAAGTAAGCGGTCGACGAAGGATTCAAAAAAAACCTGGTCAGAAGCTTGATGCGTGTCTTTGAGGCAATTATGTCACCAAGCATGAGATCCTTTCGACAAATTATGAGCATTATTACTACTCGATTCAACTAATGAATACTTGCTCGATATTGGATTGTCAAATGTTTTTTTCTGAATTGTGGCCATTCGCTTTTTTGCTTTCCAACAGCCCAGCCAGGCCTCTTGGCATGCGCAATATCGAATTCAGTTTCATCAGGGTTTTGACCAATTGGGAATGCCGGAATGGGGGTTTTCCTCACACGAAGTGCTGCTCATTTTGAAGAAAAGTGTCATTGGGTGACAAATTTGGGCAGAGTGAGAATATCCGGAGTGTGCAACCTGCGGAAGAGTTCTTGAGGTATGCTATGAATTTGGTGGTTCATGACTTGAAAGCCAAAACAATCGCATTGCACAGGCATAGTCTTTGCATAACGCTTCTGCTGGCGGTTGTCCTTCACTGAGAAGATGTGTTACAGCATTTCTGACCGGGAATTCAAGCCACACGGATCAAGAATTAGAGGAGTTTGCTCGTGGGCATTTCGCGTATCAATTTCATCAGCTTCATAGACGCTGTGAAACTCAGCTTTCTCCAAAGCCTGTTCTGTTTGGAAAACCCGCCACCAAGACCAAAGGAGGGTTTTGTTATGCAACATACAAATGTGTACTCTAAAGGCCGTTTTGTACTCATCACTCTGACATTGCTATTGGGAATTCTTGTCACCTCTGGAATCGTCTCTGCACAGAGCGCGACCCAACAGCTGAGTGTTTCGATCAAGCCTGAGATCCAGGGAAAGATTCAAATGCTCCAAGAAGACATTCAGAATAAGGGCGCCACCTTCACAGTGGGTTATAACTCGGCCTCGGAATATACCATTCCTCAGCTTTGTGGCCTGGTCGAACCTGAGGGTTGGCGACTCAATGCCCGGTTTGAAGCAACCCAGAGATACCTTTCTGCAGGTTCATTACCTTCGTCCTTTGATTGGAGACAGCTGGAAGGTGGTAACACACCCGTGAGGAATCAAGGCAGTTGTGGCAGTTGCTGGGCCTTTTCAACGGTTGCTCCTCTTGAGATTCTCATCAGTTATCATTGTGGCAATGTGGTAGATCTTTCTGAGCAATATCTCGTGTCATGTAATGATGAGCCAGGGGACAAATGGGGTTGTGGCGGAGGCTGGTTCGCCCATGACTATCACGAGTGGAAATACTCATCCGCGGAAGGGGAAACTGATTTTGGAGCGGTACTGGAGACAAGCTTCCCCTATCGCGCCTCCGATGTAGCGTGTAACGGACCTCATTCCCATCCATACAAAATCAGTGATTGGAGATTCATTGAGAGCGACTGGGGTGGGGCTGTCCCACCAGTTGCCGCCATCAAAGCGGCAATCCAAACCTACGGACCAGTCTCCGCTGCCATATGTGTTGGAACCAACTTTCATAATTACGAAGGGGGTATCTTTAACATTTCCGAATCATGCAGTGACGTGGTGAATCATGCGATAACGCTGGTGGGATGGGTCGATGACGGCGGCGAAGACGGCGGCTACTGGATCCTCAAAAACAGCTGGGGCACCAGTTGGGGTGAAAGCGGCTACATGCGCATCCGTTATAGTAAATCCCTGGTGGGGTATGCCGCGAATTATATCAATTTCACAACTGCCAATTGCCCTGTTACAGTACCCCCTACACTTGCCGTGTCCCCCACCAGTGTCTCCGCCGGGGCCACGGTGACCGCAGCCTTCAGCAATGTTGCCAATCCGAGCTCTGGAGACTGGATTGGGCTTTACGCCCAGGGGGCGGTTGATACCGCGCTGAAAGACTATATTTACGCCAGCAGCTGCACAAAGACCCGCGGCACCGCCAGGGCCGCCGGGTCCTGTCAATACAGCTTGCCCGCCAGTCTCGCGGGAGGTACCTACGAACTGCGTCTCTTCTCCAACAATAGCTGGACGCGCCTGGCTGTGTGCAACACGTTTACCGTTACCGCATCGTATAATCCTCCCACAATCACCGTTACTCCCACCAGCGTCCTGACCGGGGGCACGGTGACCGCCGACTTCGGCAGTGTTGCGAATCCGAGCTCTCAAGACTGGATCGGCCTTTACGTCCAGGGGGCAGCTGATGCGTCGTTGAGAGATTATTTTTACTCGAGCAGCTGCACAAAAACCCCCGGCACCGCTAGGGCCGCCGGTTCCTGTCAGTACACCGTTCCCGCCGGTCTCTCGGGAGGAACCTACGAACTGCGTCTTTTCTCCAACGGTAGCTGGACACTCCTGGCTGTGGGCAACACGTTTACCGTTACCGCATCGTATAATCCTCCCACAATCACAGTCACTCCCACCAGTGTCTCCGCCGGGGGCACGGTGACCGCCGACTTCAGCAGTGTTGCAAATCCGAGCTCTCAAGACTGGATTGGCCTTTATGTCGCGGCGGCGGATGATACCGCGTGGAGAGACTATCTTTACTCGAGCAGCTGCACAAAGACCCCCGGCACCGCGCGAGCTGCCGGGTTCTGTCAGTACAGCGTGCCCGCCGGTCTCTCGGGAGGAACCTACGAACTGCGTCTCTTCTCCAATGGTGGCTGGACCCGCCTGGCCGTGGGTAACACGTTTACCGTTACCGCATCGTATAATCCTCCCACAATCACAGTCACTCCCACCAGTGTCTCCGCCGGGGGCACGGTGACCGCCGACTTCAGCAGTGTTGCGAATCCGAGCTCTCAAGACTGGATTGGCCTTTATGTCGCGGGGGCGGATGATACCGCGTGGAGAGACTATCTTTACTCGAGCAGCTGCACAAAGACCCCCGGCACCGCGCGAGCTGCCGGGTCCTGTCAGTACACCATGCCCGCCGGTCTCTCGGGAGGAACCTACGAACTGCGTCTCTTCTCCAACGGTGGCTGGACCCGCCTGGCCGTGGGCAACACGTTTGCAGTTACCTCATCGTATAATCCTCCTGCCATCACCGTCAATCCCACCAATGTCGCCCCAGGGGGCACGGTGAGCGCCGACTTCAGCAGCGTTGCATCTCCGAGCTCTCAAGACTGGATCGGCCTTTATGTCGCAGGGGCGGATAATACCGCATGGAGAGATTATTATTACTCGAGCAGCTGCACCAAGACCGCCGGCACCGCCAGGGCCGCCGGCTCCTGTCAGTACACCGTTCCCGCCAGTCTTTCGAGAGGAACCTACGAACTGCGACTCTTCTCCAACGGTGGCTGGACCCGCCTGGCTGTGAGTAATACGTTTTTGGTGTATTGATTATTGATAAGAGTCGATAGTTCACGAGCGTTGGCGGTGCGGATCGCCCCCCGGCGCTCGTGATGTTTCTAAAAGCTTATAAGATAATGTTCTTGGGGTAGATTGGGTTTCGCTCCGCTCAACCCAACCGGGATTTTGCTCAAACGCCGCGCTGAAAAAGGTTTCCCCTGGCAGAAATAGCACCGATAATTCCGGCTTGCTTTGAAACTGACCGCACTGGGCGGGAGCCAGGGGAAGGGTCATGAAGGGGGCACTCACCCTCTTTGCTCAAGATGCTCAATCGAAATTGCTGCTCAACACGGAGGCAGACATCCAGAAAGAGGAAGCCGACGACCAGGTGCTCACTTTCCTTTCTTTCTGGAAACGGGTGCGACGCGGAGTGAAACCGACTCTCATTTTCGACTCAAAGTTCACGACCTACGAGAACCTCTCGAAGCTCAATCAGCAGGGGGTGAAGTTCATCACGCTTCGCCGCCGGGGACACAAACTCATTGAGGAGCTTGAGAAGATCGGCTCCTGGAAACGGATCACCATTGCCAACGAGAAGCGGAAATACCAGAACCCTCTGGTCCACGAATCCAAATTGCCCTGCGCGACTACGATGGGCGAAGTTCGCCAAATCATCATGCGCGGTAATGGGCGTGAAAAGCCGGCGTTCATCATCACCAACGATCAGGAATCGCGGTGGTGCTCCTTGTCGCAAATAGCCCGCCTTTCTCTTCAACCGTAATCAATTCCTGCTGGGCAAAGTCACAATATTCCTGGCTGCCAGCCATTTCGACTACGCGCTTGAGCTTGATTTCTCCCCGTCGACACTTGCAGATGGGCTTTGCAGCGCCCAAACAGGATTTGTCCTCTCACATTGAGACTACTACGCTGGCAACCTCCTCACACATCACCCTTTTTTTCCTCTATGCTCTGTCTCTCTTGAATTAAAGCCTCTGGGTGTATTTGTGGCCGATGGTGAACTGTAGGATTATCAACGCGAACCCCAAGTCGACGCGTTGGTTTTGTGCCAGTCGGGATGCACCTTGCACGGAACCCTCAGATAGGCCGTTGTCATGATGTCGGGTGAGCATGGATAAGACTTGTCGTCCTTGACCGGCGCCGAGCTTCCCATTATGTTTGATGCGAACACTGAGCCAAGGAGGAGACTCATGACTTCCCAGAATATCGATGTCAAACCCGCTTCCGATGTAGGGGCGGCAGCCGAGCTTTTGAAAAAGGCCAGGAGCGTGGCGGTTGTGGGCGTTTCGCCTAAGGAAGAGCGGGACAGCAACAAGGTCGCCAGGTATTTGAAAGAGCACGGCTACAAAGTGATTCCGGTCAACCCGGGACTCAAAGAAGTTCTCGGAGAGACCTGTTACCCGGATCTCAAATCCATTCCCGAGCATATCGATGTGGTGGATATTTTCAGAAGCGTTGACGCCATCCCCGGTATCGTGGACGAGGCCATTGCCGTGGGCGCGGATGCCGTATGGATGCAGCTTGGCCTGGCTCATGAGGAGGCTGCGGAAAAGGCCCGCAAGGCCGGCCTTACGGTGGTCATGAACCGCTGCATGAAAATCGACCATGCACGACTCTAGCGCAACCTCGAACCTCTTTATGGGTGGCCTCTCATGGATTCATCCAAGTTGACGCCGGAAGCGTTTTTTGATCTCGGTTCGTTTGCGCATTCCCTGCTTTTCGACAACTGTCAGTATGTCTGGGAGGGACTCACGAACATCAAGAGCTACCTCCACGACCATCTGGAAGGGAATGTGGCAGCCATTGGCCTTTTCCGGAAGCCTTTGCCGGAGACGGTGGTGCTTTGGCAGGGACGGTTATGGCACGAGGGATTCGAGATCCTCGGCGGGGATGTGACCAAAGGGGCTTTTCGAGTGCTCCTCGAAGGCGAGGAAGTGGGCGGTGCCAGCGTGCTTTATGCGGGAAGCGTCCTTTGGGATGACCAGATCGATATCGGCCCCGGTTCCGTGGTGGAACCGGGAGCCCTCATCCAGGGGCCGACGATCATCGGCGCTCACACCGAGGTCCGCCAGGGGGCCTATGTACGAAGCAGTTGCATCATCGGCAGCGGGTGCATAGTGGGTCACACCACGGAAATCAAGAACAGCGTGATGCTAAACGATGCTCGAGCCGGCCACTTTGCCTATATCGGCGACAGTATTCTCGGCCATGCCACGAACCTGGGCGCAGGCACCAAGCTTGCCAACCTCAAGATGAAAGCTGGGACCGTTCACATAAGGGCCGGCGGGGAACTGCTTGATACAGGGATGCACAAATTGGGGGCCGTGCTGGGAGACTACGTTGAGATTGGATGCAATGCCGTGACCAACCCGGGCACCCTGCTCGGCAAGGCATGCGTGGTTTTGCCTCTAACTTCCGTGCCTTCCGGCTACCATGAACCCAAAAGCCTTGTGCGATAGCCCGGCAAAACCGGAGAGCACGTCCGGGTTTTCCTGGTCCAAGCAAGGCCCCAGCATCGATCTACGCAACTTCGGAAAGCATGGATAATGCCTTTGGCGTGCCCTGACGTTTTCAGGCCCCCCAACAAGAGGGGATTTGCCGCCATCGCCCGCTGGTACCGGGAGCTTCATCGTTCATCCGGAATGGGCGAGGTTGGCCAGTATCGAATGACATCGCTGGGTGCCTGGGCGACGTCGAGAGCGCCCCATGTCTTTTCCTTTCTTAGGCAAATAGACCTGGGCCACTACGAACTGTTTCTCGATCTCGGCTGCGGGGATGGCCTCGTAGCGTGCATCGCCGGGCTTTTTACACACGCCGTCGGCATCGAGGTCGACCCGGGCCTTTGTAATGTGGCTCAACGGGCGGCCCAAGACTTGAGGCTGACCGAGAGAGTGGGCTTCATCTGCGGAGACTATCTGAACCTGCCGATCCGACACGCTGATTGCCTCTATCACTACCCCGACAAACCCATGGACCGCCTTGAGCATCTCCTGAAGGGCTGGCAGGGAACGCTGCTTGTCTATGGCCCTCATTTTCCGCCGCAGACCATGGTTCCCATGCGCAGACTGGAATGCGGCAGAGAAAGCATGGTTCTCTATCGGAACCTTGCCGATGGCGCATGATCTGCTCCGGCCATGACGGAAGCCCTCTGGAAGGTCAAGCGAGCATCGAGGGGCGGGATGCTGACAAACGGCGGGGCAGGCGAGCCGGACTCAGAGTTCCATGAAGACTGTCAGGTGTGGGTGGGCCATGGCCAGCCGTTCCAGCTCGGCGGCATCGGTCTTGGCCAGACGGTCGAGCATGTTGTTCCACCGGGCTCTGACCGATCCGGGTTCGGCCGTCTGAGCATCAAAGAGCCCGTACAGAGCGCCAGCGTCGTCTCTCAGCCGGGCTTGCATCCGTTCGACCTCTCCCGTCAGTCCTCCGATAAAGGCTGTGACGGCAGCTCGCAGGTCCGCCGGCGGAATTCCCCTGCGCCGCGCCTTCTCGAGATGCACGGTCAGACGTTCGAGGCACTGGGGCAAAAGTTGCGTTATGGGAGTAACTGAATCCGTAAACGACCCCGTAGTCTCCGACATGACCAGCCCTTCGGGGAGTTTCTCACCATCCAGCTGAATCACTTCATCACCATCATCAAAAAAGAGCTCGCCCGTGCGGTGGCTGGCTCTTCCTAAAACCAGGCTGGCGCCAGCGGCAATCCCGAGCAAACGCGCCAGCCGGACGATGAATCCCGGCTTTGCATAGTGTGGCAGAGGAATCTTGTCGGTTACCATGCCGGGCACATACTCGCGGTCGAAAAAGAAGACCGGGACTTCACCGATTCCCGGCAGGTCTTCCCCGAACTGAATGGTGGTATAGGAAAGAATCGGGATACCAAGAGCGGTTGCAGCCTTCAGACGGTCAAGAATATAGTCTCGGTAGCTGAGGGTATCGTTGATTGCCTGGCTAAGGGGAAAGCCCTGTTTAAGGCGATGAACCACATCCCACTTGATCATGCGCAGCAGGCGGATTTCTTCCATACCCTCAGGGAGCCCCAATACGACCACATAGACTTCCCGTTCCTCGCCGGTTAGGTCTCTTTCCGTCAGCGAGGCTTCCACCCGGCCCACATTGATCGAGACTATCCCCGGCCAGGTCGAGAGAAAGTAGTTGATGAGGTTGCGCACTCTTGGCTTCACATTGACTTCAAAGACCACCTCACCGCCCTTCAAATGCCCTCCCGGAAGCCACCTCACATTCAGATGGAACTCCGGACTGAGGCCCAGCATCCACTCCTCAAGGACCTCCTCGTTGAGGTCGTACAGGCGGCAGAACATGGTGGTTTGCCAGGTGGTGTGTTTTTCCCCGTCAACGGTGAGGTCATCACCGGCGGCAACGGCAAAGGAGAGGGCAAAGAAGTCAAAGAGCGCCTCGGCGCGGTCGAGGTCCTGGGGGGCAGTGTGGTTTTGCAGAAGAGCAATGAGATCCTCGATAGGCCTGGTCGTCAGCCTTGTCTCGGTGGGAAGGAAGAAGCTCAGTTCAGGGACCCCCTGATCATTGATCAGTTGACTCAAGTGGTGGATTTCCTTCAGCCTGAGAAGCGCCTTTTGAGGAGCCTTGCGCAGCAGGGGGCGGATGCGCTGAAATTCTTCGTAGGTAAGAAAACGTTCCCCACTCTGAGCATTCTGATAGTAGGTGGCGTTAGTGTTGACGTGAACCCGGCTGGCACGGATGTGTTGATAGATTTCCATGCTCGAACGCGGTGCCGGGGTGATCCGCCAACTCTCCCCTCGTTTCCGCAGCTGATCGCGGACCTTGGCAATGTGGGCTCCCGTGAATTGGATGCAGGGCTTGGGCAGGAGCCGCTGGAGAAGGTCATCGGCGGCGAAGACGCGGTCCATGTCATCGGGAAAGGACCGGATGAGAACCGTGGGGTCCCTGACCAGAAGGGGAACCACGGCTTCATAGATCTCGTCCTCCTCTGCTGCCGTCAGGTCTCGCTGCTCGCGGTGGTGGCACCTGGCACGCAGAAATTCTTCCGCCATCCCAACCAGTTCGGCATGAATGCCTCGCCCGGTCACCAACAGCGAGAACTGCGGGAAGATGATGGCAATGGGACTCAGCGCCAGGCCGTTCTCATCCCGGGCGAAAAAATCCGGCCCCAGCATTTCTACGCCATTGATGCAGCGCGATGGTGGCAGTTCCATGGGAAACATCGAGATGCAGCATTCCTCAAATTCAGGTCAACAACACTATTCTCACACATTCGCTGGTCTTTTCAACCCGCATTGTGCCGCTCCACAACATACCAGTTGATTTGCCGGCAAATCCCCCGAATGAGTTTCACCTCCCGTGCACGGAGGCCGATGCGGCTGAAGAAACGGCGAACACTCATCATCCAGTATTCCGGGTTCTCAGGGTTGATGAAGTTGATGGTCGCGAGCGTTTCCGTGAGCTGATCATACATCGCTTCCAGTTCATCCCGGTTTGCCAGACGTGGCGCGAAGGCTTTGGGTTCATCCGTGCTTGCCAGTTGGATCTCATAGGCCAGAATCATCACCGCCTGGGCAAGATTGAGAGACGCAAAAGCGGCCGTCGGAATGGTAACCAGGGCATCGCAGTACCGCAATTCTCGGTTGGCAAGGCCCCGGTCTTCCGGCCCGAAGAGAAGGGCCACTTCATTGTTCTGGCTGATATCGACCAGGGCTTCAGCCAGGCGCCTGGGCCCCTGTATGGTCCGGCGGTGGGAACCGGTTCGCGCGGTCGTGCCAACAATGTATTGAAACGGCGCCAGAGCACTCTCGAGGTCATCGAAGATCTCCATTCCGACAACAACGTCTTCGGCATTGTGGGTCGCCATTTTGAGAATTTTTGTGAGATCACAGTTTACAGGATCGACCAGAATCAACCGGGTGATTCCCATGTTCTTGGCCGACCGGGCGGCGGCGCCGATGTTCTCAGGATAATGAGGCCGGTGGAGAATCACGGCCAGGTTAGCCAGATTCACTCTCATGGAGTCTGTTCTGCCCGCCTGGCGCTGCCGATGCTGTTCATGATGAAGAAAATTCCTTTGCTCTAAACCCCTAAACCCATTGTTTTCTTTGCCCGAAGAGCGCAACCATTATAGAGGGTAATTGAATCAAAGCAAGCTTCTCTGCGAATCGGCTCTGAGTCATGTTCATTGACACAATCTCCATGCGGTGATCTAATGAGGTTAAGGGTTGCTAGAAGCCGTTTCTCCGGCCTTTAGAGAGACGGCGGAACTGACCGGTAAAAGGGGCGCTGTCGGCCATGAGCGCTCCTTGTGCCTCACCGCACAACCTGGACCGAGTTGAGGGCTGGTTATGAGTCAAGAAAAGATCCGCGAGTCGGCAATCGCCGGGAGTTGGTATTCGGATCACCCGCAGACCCTGAAAGGGCAAATCGGAACCTATCTTGACCGGGTGCAGCCCGTCCCCCTGGGAGGCACCTTGGTGGGCCTCATCGCACCCCATGCCGGCTACCTCTATTCCGGCGGAGTTGCCGCCTGTGCCTACAAGACCTTGCTTGAACAGCCATTTGACCGGGTGTTGATTCTCGCTCCCAGCCATCGAGCCTCTTTCCCCGGCGCCAGCGTCTACCGCTTTGGGGGTTATCGCACTCCATTGGGAATCGTTCCGTTGGATGAGGAACTCATCGACGCTCTCTGCCAGGACTCGAAGCTTTTCCATTACGTCTCCCGGGCAGAAACTCAGGAGCATTCACTGGAGATCCAGCTGCCGTTTCTGCAGGTGGTCCTGCCCACCTTTCGTCTGACTCCCATCCTCATGGGGGACCAGTCCCTGCCCACTTGTCGAAAGCTGGCCGACGCCATCATCAGGGCTTGCGAAAAGGAACGTGTGCTGCTTATCGCCAGCACCGACCTTTCCCACTTCCATCCTGACCAGGAAGCCAAACGCCTCGATCAAGTCGTCATCGACCGGGTTTCCGCCTTCGACCCCGTCGGGCTTGCGGAAGCCCTCCGCAATGGTGCTTGCGAAGCTTGCGGCGGTGGGCCCATGATCACCGTCATGCTCGCGGCGCAAGAACTGAGAGCAAACAAGGCCAAGATTCTGCGTTACGCCCATTCCGGGGACGTGACCGGGGACATGCGGGGGGTGGTCGGATACCTGGCGGCCGCTTTTGTCGACAATCCCGGCAAGAAGTCAGGGGAGACTCCACCGGATCGACGCGGGGCAGGAATCGATCTCGGCCTTTCATCCGAGGACAAGCAGACCTTGCGCCAGATCGCTCTGCAAGCCATTCGCAGCAAGTGCATGAAGCAGCCCATGCCCGATATTCCCGTCTCCTCGGCTACGCTGAAAGAACCTCGAGGAGCCTTCATCTCCCTGCACTCGAGAGGCGACCTCCGAGGTTGTATCGGGATGATCGAAGGTTTCGGCCCACTCTCTCAGACCGTGAAGGAAATGGCGGTTCAGGCCGCCTTCGCCGACCCGCGATTCTGTCCTTTGAACCTTGACGAACTCGCTGACCTCGATCTCGAGATATCGGTCCTGACCCCCCTTGAGCGCATCAAAGACCCGTCACAGATTGAAATCGGCAAACATGGCCTATTGATTCGCAAGAAATCCCGTTCCGGTCTGCTGCTCCCACAGGTGGCTACTGAACACGGTTGGGATCGCCACCAGTTTCTGGAATGGACGTGTCGCAAGGCTTGCTTGCCGCCCAAGGCATGGCGGGATGCCGATGCCGAGATCTATGTCTTTTCTGCGGATATCTTCTAAGAGGGTTTCTGGTGGGCGAGATCCTTGACATGCAGGACCAAAGGAGGCGCCTCGCCGCAAACCGCGGGTTTGCCGTCTGGTCCAAACGTTTTTCCGCATCCTTCGACGAGCACACCACCCTGGAAGACCTCAGCGACTACGCCCTGCGCATCCTTATTCAGGGGGGCGATGATGCTTCTCTGCTTCTTTATGAATTGGTCATGGGAGTCATGAAACTTGGGAAGGGAGCCAGATTCTACGATCTGGAGTTTCCCGTCAAGATGGAAGTCATGGATCTCACCCTGTTTCTGCTGGATCAGCTGCGATTCGAAGTGATGAGACGGCTCAACTGGGTCGAACCCACTGCCTTTGCGGCCATTCCTCTGGTGCGTCTGGTCGACGGTTTTGCAGCAACTTATGCAGAGATGAAAAACAATACGCCTCGACTGCTCCGCGAACATCCTCGATACCCGGAATATGAGGAGGCTTTCGAGGCCGACCGGGCCGTCTTCGTCAGAAAACTGCTTCCTGAAGCCCTCGAGCAGTTTGAAGAAGAGCCTGAGGGGGCCTGAAAGATGAATATCGAATAACGAACAAGGAATGTCCAATGATGAAGTGAAGAAAAGCGAACCGCAGAATATCGAATAATGAATGTCCAATGATGAAGTGAAGAAAAGCGAACCGCAGAATATCGAATAATGAATGTCCAATGATGAAGTACTCTTCCGCTTGGGGAGAAAAGATCGACGTCCGTGGAAGACTCCTCCCCCTTCATCATTCTGCGGTTTCTTGTTCGATATTCTGCGGTTCGCTTTTTGAGATCGGTTCGCTTTTTGAGATCCGGTTCGCTTTTCCATGTCCGATATTCACGGTGAGCAAACATGCCCAAAGAGCGGTTTCATCTTCTGCTGGCAGATCAAACATTAGCAGGCGTTGCGGCCCTGTCCGGGTCGCCTTCAGCAAGTGAAAGCTTGCGGCAGGCTTACCTTTTGGGAGCAATCTCACCGGACGCCCTCTTCTATGACTTGCCTTCGTTTCACCTTTCGCCTGTGGGCGCCGCCCTGCATCGACTCGAAGGCCTCTCCGCGTTGGAGTTCCTGCGATCTGTCGCTAGCGAAGGCCAAGAAGACCTGACCCCGGAAACCGCCATGTGGCTGATGGGCGTGGCCGCACACCTGCTGGTCGATGGCTTCTGGCATCCGCAGATCGAGAAGCTGAGTCATTTCGGGCATTGTCTTCATGCCGGGTGCACATTGTCGAAGCCACAATGCCACCACTGGTTGGAAAGTGAATTAGAGGGGTTCTGGCTGGCTCGGTCCGGCCCGGCCGACGGTTACCGGGGGGTTCTCAAGGCTTTTGCCCGACGGAGCAGGGTACGGGACGAGGGCGTCCGTGGTCTGCAAATGATCCTAAAGCGGATAGGGACCGTTGACGTTCCCGATGCTAAAAGCATCAGCCGCTGCTTCTCCTGGCAGGCCTTCCTGCTCCGCCAGTCTTCCCTCCCGGCCTGGTCACAATGGCGAAACCTGCTGCTCCGATGCAGCGCCACGCGTTTCTGGGGGACTTTGATTGTCCCTCAAAAGACGGAAACAACACTTTACACCGCCGGCAAGCGCCGACAAGTAAAAGAGGGTAAAGCAACCCCCGAGGATCTGTTTTCAGATGAATTGATGGCGCGTTCCGTCAGCTTCTTAGCCACCCATCTGCCTTCGCTTTCAGGACGGATTTGACGATCCCGCCGGCATCAATCCCCTCCAGCCGGTAGAGTTCGCCGGGGTTGCCCGAGAGGCCATAGTTCTTCACGCCCAGCCGCAGGAGTCGGCAAGGGCGGCCTTGGTCCGCCAGGGCTGCGGCGACTGCCGCCCCGAGGCCGGTATTCACATGGTGGTCTTCTACGGTCACGAGAAAACCCATCTCGGCGGCGCGATCGATGGCTTCCACATCGAGTGGGCGGAGGGAGGCGAAGTTTAGCACCGCCAAACTCAGGTTGTGTTGCCCTAACAATTCCTGCTGGGCCCGGATAGCATGCGGAAGGGTCATGCCATAGCTGAGAATCGCGCCCTGCTGCCCCTGCCGCACCCAGTCTACACGACCGGGAACGAAACGGTAGGCTCCGGCAAATGCCGGAACTCCGGTCTCGTCGCAAATCACCTTGAGTTTGGATCGACCCATGCCCACGAAAAAATTCCCCGGATGAGAAGCCACGTAGCGGATGATGCGGTCGGTCTGATTGGGATCTGCCGGCATGAAGAGGGAGAAGTTGAAAAGATTTTGCAGCAACCCGACATAGTCGATGCACTGGTGCGTCTGCCCGTCTTCCCCCACATCCAGACCGACATGGGTGCACACCAGCTTGAGCTGGGTTTGATTGATGTCGTTCAAGCGCTGCTGGTTGTAGGTCTCAGCCACTCCAAACACGCCAAAGGTACTGAAAAACGGCACAAAACCTTCCTTGCTGATGGCTCCGGCCAGCGTCGCGGCATGGTGTTCCTGGATTCCGCACTCGAAAAAGGCCTGCTCCGAGATCTTGTGAAAACCATCCATCTTCACCGAACCTTCGAGGTCGCAGCTGAAACCCAGGATCTTGGGAACGGCTCCCCGGTTATTCAACTCGGCCAGGTCCTCCAGCACCGCCCCATATGCCGAACGGTTATCGGTAAGCGTATCAACGCCGTAGGAACGAGGCTGCCCCACCTCGATCACTGCCGGCAGGTGAGCCTCACAGGATTTCTCCCGAAAGGTAAAATAGGTCTTGCGCCGTTCCCGATAGAGGGGGATGGGATTGTCCAACCCCAACTCTTCCAGGGCCTTGGCGGCATCTCCCTCAGACAGGGTGGAACCGTGGTATTTGGCCTTGTTTTCCATAAAGGAAACGCCCTTGCCCATGACGGTTTCAGCCACCAGGACCGTGGGATTGGCAGGATCGTCGACTTCCTGCCTGGAGAGACGGCGCAGAGCATGAAAGAGCTGCTCAAAATCATGGCCGTCCTTGACCGTGATCACGTTCCACTGGGCCGCCACATAGTCCGCTTCGATGGCCTGCGGCATGACCACATTGGTATCCCCGCCGATCTGCAGATGGTTGCGATCGACGACGGCAAACAGATTGTTCAGCCCATATTTCACGGCGAAGCGCCGGGCTTCGCTCAGTTGCCCCTTCTGCTGTTCGCCGTCGCCCATGAGCACCGCGGTGCGGGAGGAGCTTTTCCTGAGCTTCTGCGCGAGGGCCATGCCCGTGCCCGCGGAGAGCCCCTGGCCGAGGTTTCCCGTGTTCCACTCCACTCCCGGAACGCAGCATTCCACATGCCCCGCAAAGGATGATCCCGCCCGCCGGAATTCCAGAAAGATGTCCTCCTCTTTGACATAGCCGAATTCGCAGAGCACGCTGTAGACCCCCGGGCTGATATGGCCCATGCTCACCAGCAGGCGATCCCGCTCGGGCCAGCAGGGGTTGTCGGGGTCGTGGCGGAGGGTGGCATAGAGCATCAGGAGCAGGTGGAGGGAAGACATGGATCCACCCGGATGCCCACTCCCGGCAAGGGTAGTGCTGACAATGATCCGCTGTACACAGCGGCGCCACATCTGGGCAAACGCCTGTTGCTGATCTTCAGTCAAAGAAGGCTGTTCCAAAGATATCTTCACCATGGCTGGGCTACCCTCCATTGGGGAAACTTGAAAATTGAAACTGGACACTCGTAAGGGCCAAAAATCAATGAACGGTTTTGCCGTGGGACTCGGTCATCTTTTCGGGCATTTTCAGGCTTTGCAAAACCGAGCCGGCAAACTTGCCTACCGCCTGTTTGAACGGAGAATCGGCCTCATCCTCGATGACCGGCCGGCCCCGATCCCCCCCTTCAACCACCGCAGGATCGAACGGCAGGGCGCCCAGAAAATTCAGCTTCATCGCTTCTGCGGTCCTTTGGCCGCCGCCAGTGCGAAAGATCGGAATGAAACCCTGGCAATGAGGGCAGAAGAGTCCCGACATGTTTTCCACCAATCCTGCAATCTCGAGCTTCACTTTGCGGCAGAAGTTGATGGATTTTCTCACATCAGCCAGAGCCACTTCCTGAGGGGTGGTCACGATGATGGCTTTGGCGTCGGGAATGAGCTTGGCCACAGTCAGCGGTTCGTCACCGGTACCGGGCGGGCTGTCGATGATGAGGAAATCGAGATCGTCCCAACTGCAGTCGGCAAGGAACTGTTGAATCACGCTATGTTTCAAGGGACCTCGCCAGATCATGGCGGAATCCGTATCTTCGAGCATGGATTCGATGGAAACCACTTTCAGGTTGGGGTTGTACTCCTGGGGGGTGATCTGATGGTCGGGAGCGATATCGAGGGTTCCCCGGAGCCCGAGCATTTTGGGGATGCTTGGACCGTGCAGATCCACGTCCAGAAGCCCGACCTGGTAGCCCTGCTTGGCCAAAGTCAGCGCCAGATAAACGGCAACACTGCTTTTGCCCACGCCTCCCTTGCCACTCATTACCAATAACTTATGCTTGATGCGTAACAATTTGCAGTGAATGAGCTGTTCCCTGGACCGCTTGTCTTTGCTGGAGCAGGATTCACACGACTTGGCATCACACGATTTCATGAGACACTCCTTTTCTTTGCTCGGCTTTCGCCTTCTCAGGTGCGGCTACCTTAAAAGCAACCCTCCCGGTTGTCAACTCAGAGGAAGTCCGGTCGACGCGATTAACCCTGTTGAGGTGTAGTTCCTTCCTTGCTTTTCAGCGACTAACGCAAAGTGCGCAAAGCTAATCGCTTTTATTAGGAATTCGATTCCTTTGCGATCTCGGATTGCTCTGCGGTGGATTTCTAAGTTCGCTTCCCGACCCAGTGCCAATAATAAGGATCAATCGGCCTGATGCACGAATTGCCTTTTACTGGTGCCGTGGTTATCCTGAATCATCTGAGGAGGGCACATTATGCCGATTTATGAATTCCGCTGCAAATGCTGTAATGACGAATTCGAAACGCTGGTCCGAAATTCGAGGACCGACGAGCGGATCGCATGTCCCAAATGTGAGAGCACGGAACTCGAACGCATCCTCTCCGTTTGTTCCAGGGGCACCGGTCACCATCAGGACAACAGTTCAGGCTGCCGTTCGCACTCGCCGGCGTTCAGCTGAGGTTGACCGTTTCGTGACAGGTTGTCACGGTGCTTGTGCTCTGAGGACACGGTTTAGAAGCTCTCTTTCTTACCACTCAAAACGCTTTCGCAAGGAGGTGAAAGATGACTTGGGAATTGTTGCTCATAGGTGGCGCAATAGCGGTCTGGGTGATCCTGAACCGCTGGGTCCTGCCCAAATTGGGGGTGCCAACCTGACTGTCCGCTTCTTGTGGAATTGGAGATTCCACCAAGAAAGACCGGCAACACCCCTCCGATCAGTGAAAAGGCAGCCGCTCAACTGCTCGCCGTCATTACTGAATCCCTGGGTCTAATGCAGACCTGATCAGAGTGCTCACGTGAGCTATTCTCGGAGAAGATGATCAGGTCGGTATGCGGCCTATCGTGGCCTCCTGGAAAAGGAGCGTCGGTTGGAGATAAGGTAGAAGACGACGATGAGGAGAGCAATGCCGCCGCTGATACCGGCAAACCATCGCCAGTCTATTTTGTGAATCTGAAGCAGGGTTTGCCAGGCACGTTTGAACCATCCACCGAGATTCACATCCTCCTGACTGACCAGATCAACCTTGCGTTTGGACTGGTCGGAGACGTAAAAAACGATCTCTCCCAGAACCTGGTTGATCTTGATGGGCGCCGTCACGTCACTCGCGGTATGGATTTCCCAGCGCAGCAGGTTCTTTTGCGTACGGGGAATAATAAAAGCCGGCGTTTCCGTGGGGAAGAGGCCGATTTCATCTTTTTCGGCTTTCCACAGTTGGATGGTGGTCACCGGTTGCCCTTCCGGGAAGGGCTGGACCAATGTATAGTAACGGAAGCCGAAGTTCAGCAGCTTCATCGCCTCCCGTTCCCGAATGCGCGGGGTTTCCGCCCCCATCACCACCGCGAGCAGGCGCATGCCTTCGCGTTGCGCCGTTGCTGCCAGATGGTAACCGGCAGCATCCACAAAACCCGTCTTGAGGCCGTCAACGGACGGATCTTTGTTGAGCAGATGGTTGCGATTGTGCTGGGTGATGTTGTTGAAGGTAAATTCTTTTAGCGAGTGATACCGAAGGGCCTCGGGAAAGCGCCGGATATAGGCGGACCCCAGGGTGGCCATATCCCTGGCGGTGGTGATCTGCCCCTCAGCCGGGAGCCCGTGGGGGTTCATAAAGTGGCTGTGGCCCATGCCCAGCTGTTTTGCTTTGCGGTTCATATTGTCAACAAAGGCTTCTACACTGCCCGACAGATGTTCCGCAGCGGCGATACAGGCATCGTTCCCGGACACGACGGAGATGCCCTTGATTATTTCCTCCAACTGCACTCTGCTGCCCACGCCCACAAACATCTTCGAGCCTTTGGTGCGCCAGGCGGCATCGCTGATGTACACTTCATCCTGGAGTTTGATGTTGCCGCGCTGCACGGCCTCGAACAGCAGATAGAGTGAAAGCACTTTGGTGAATGAGGCCGGCTCGATCAATTCATCGGCGTTTTGTTCAAAAAGGGTCGTGCTGGTGGTCACTTCCAGGAGAACCGCAGCCCTGGCGTTCGTTTGGCCGGGAGAAGATTCGGAGCCGGCGGTTTTGCCTTGCGCCGCGTCTGCCGGCGCAGTCTTATCCTGTGCCGCTCGTTCCGGCTTCGCTTTGCCCCGGTTGGGTTTTGCCACCGTTTTCTTGCCCGCACCCGGCTCCACGCCAAACCCATTCCCGGGAAAACCCATCGAAAAGACTAGTATAACCAGCAACACCATCCAAAAAAGCGGTCTCTTTAGCATGTGACTCCTCTTATCTCACCATCCCGAACACTACATAAGCATATCAGGGCCGGCATCGCATCGGGGCACAAAACTTTAAGGCGCCATCAACTGCCAGACTCACACAAAAGCAATGCCTTTCATCTTAGAGTAGCTCATATATCTCCAATCCGGCAGTTTTACAAGCAGTTCAATTGGCTAACTATTCCAGACACATGCCCGGTCTGGCCGGGGAAGCAGACAAAGTTCAACGGCCTGGATCGGAACATCGCAAAGCTATCTCCTGATACCACCGCCTGGTTCTCTCATCAAAAACAGGCTCTCCCATAATCTCAAAGATCTCAAGGTCAATGCTCGAATCGGCGAGCGTCCAGAGCTTTCCTTCTCCATCTTTCCAGATTTCGGCCGTTTCCCACGCCATGTCAACCCCTCTTCTTCGGCATCGTTTGTGTCATGCTGCCGGCTCCCCGGGCCCTTTTGATGATTGCCCGCCCGCCACCCAAACCATCCCAAGATAATCCTGCTCCCTGGGCTGATCTGGGATCCTTGTTGTCTTCTGAATGGTAGAAGTCTATTATCATCGTAATTGTCCATCTTGACCATCAACTCGGAACATTATTTGAAAAAGGGAGAACAAAAATGGTTCCCAGGAAATTGCCGGTTTTCTTAGTTCTGCTCGCACTCATAATCCCTCTCATCGGCAGCAGTGCGCTTGCCAACAAGTCCGCGGTTTCGATTCAAGTCCCGAGCGCAGTTCCAAGGGGTTCCGAAGCGGTCATCCGGGTTACCGTCACCCACGATGGCAACAGTTTTCTCCACCACACCGAATGGCTCTATGTCGCGGTGAACGGGAAGGAAGTCGCTAGATGGAAATACACGACGTCTGAGCGACCGGAGGCAGAAATCTTCACCAAAGAGATAAAGTTCATGGCGACTGACGATCTGGAGATCAAGGCGGAAGCGAGCTGCAATATACATGGCAGTGCCGGCCCCGCTACCGTGAAGGTCTCCGTCAAAGATCAGTAGCAATCACAAAATGGAGGCATGTGAGCATGACCATCGGGGGCGTATCGATCATACTGGTCTTGGGGATTTGCAACCTCGTCCTGATCCTGTTTCAACTCGCTACGGGCCTGCGCCTTCTCAAAGTGCGCATCGGCGTGCACAAGAAGAGCGGCATTGCCCTTCTGGTGTTGGCGCTTCTCCACGGCACCCTTGCCTTCCTTGCCAACTGAGTCTTTGCTGAAATCTGACCTCATATGCCTTCAAGGAATGACGCCTCCATGCCGATATCTTATCACCAGAGTTCACCGCGAGAGGCTCCGTCACCCACAGTAAAGCTGCAAACGGTCACGGGCGCTATCCTTTTTAGAGGCGGAAAGCTCCTGATTGCCAGGCGACCGACCGCCGACAACCTGGCCAACAAATGGGAATTTCCCGGTGGCAAGGTGGAAGCCGGAGAGACTCCTGAAGCCTGCCTGGCACGAGAATTGGACGAAGAGCTCGGTATCGAGGTGCGCGTCGGCGCCTTCCTGGGAGAAAGCGTCTACCACTACGAACATGGCGCTATCAGGCTGCTGGCGTATCGGACAACCTGGGAGACCGGAGAGCTCAAACCCCAGGTTCATGACGAAATCAAATGGGTCTCTCTGGGGGAACTCAACCAGTATGATTTTGCCCCCGCAGATGTCCCCTTTGCCGATAAACTCATGAGTGGTGAGTGGGGCGTCAGTGAGGATTGACGGGGGACAGGGTCATGGATGATGAGAGGTTGGGCTTTGCAGGGGAACTGGTAGCGAGGAGAAGGTGTGAGCGGGCAGAGAGATTTGATCTGACGCAAGAGAAAGGATATGAAATTATGAGACCACGATGGGTATTGGGATTGGTGCTCTTGTTAATAGGCCTTACGACCTTTGGATGTGCAGGAATGAACACTTACCAGTCGAGTGGAGGCAGTGCGTCAACCATGATGGGTTGCAATGGCGACGTGCCAAGCCACTATGGTAATGGCTGTCACCCAAGCCACTAAAGCGTGTTTGGGTCACCCTAAATCCCCCTCGTAACGTGTACTTGGAGTTGTTTATAAGGAGATTTGATCATGAAGCTACGACAAGTGATCGGATTGCTGCTTTTGTTGATCACCCTGGCAGCCTTCGGCTGTGCCGGTATGAACAACCTCCAGACGGGTACAGGCGAAGGGTCTACCATGATGGGCTGTAATGGTGACCTTCCAAGTCCTTACCCACCATATTGTCGTCCCGTCAACCGCTAGGCAACCACTCGTGAGGTCCCTTCCAACAACTCACTGCATAAAGACGCAGCGGTTGTTGGAAGGAGGTACAGGCTCCGATGCAACTTCGTGCTATTCATTCTTGCTGTGGGTCACCACCAGTTCACCGTTTTTGACGTCGACGAGGATGTTGCTGCCGTCGGTGATCTCTCCCGACAGGAGGGCTCGGCCGATGCGGGTTTCGAGCTCGTGCTGGAGGTAGCGTTTGAGGGGCCGCGCGCCGTAGACGGGATCGTAGGCGACTTTGGCGATGTAGTCCCGGGCCGGATCGGAGATTTGCAGCTGGATACGCCGATCCTTCAGGCGCCCTGACAGGTCCCTGGTCAGAAGCTCGATGATGGCCTTGATCTCCTCGAAAGTGAGGGCCTTGAAGAGGACGATATCGTCCACCCGATTCAGGAATTCCGGGCGAAAATGGCGGCGCAGCTCGCCCATGACTTCCCGGCGCGCGCCTTCCTTGATCTCACCCTCCTCGCTCAGGCCCTCCAGCAAATAGTGCGAGCCGATATTGCTGGTCATGATGATGACGGTATTCTTGAAATCCACCGTTCTACCCTGAGCATCAGTCAGACGGCCGTCATCGAGGATTTGCAGGAGCACATTGAAGACATCCTGATGAGCTTTTTCGATTTCGTCAAAGAGAACCACGGCGTATGGCTTCCGGCGCACGGCTTCGGTGAGCTGGCCGCCCTCTTCGTATCCCACGTAGCCGGGAGGGGCGCCGACCAGGCGCGACACGGTGTGCTTCTCCATGTACTCGCTCATGTCGATCCGGACCATGTTCTCTTCGGAATCGAAGAGCGCTTCGGCCAGAGTTTTCGCCAGTTCGGTCTTGCCCACACCCGTGGGGCCAAGGAAGATGAACGACCCGATGGGGCGCCGAGGATCCTTGATCCCTGACCGGGCCCGAATCACGGCATCGGCCACGAGCTTGACGGCTTCATCCTGCCCTATCACCCGCTGATGCAGCACTTCATCCAGCCGCAGCAGCTTCTCCCGCTCGCCTTCCACCAGCCGGGTCACCGGGATGCCGGTCCAGCGGGAGACGATTTCGGCAATCTCCTCCTCGGTCACTTCCTCCCGCAACAGGCGATTTCCCCCCTGTTTGTCAGTCAGCCGCTCTTCCTCCGCCGCCAGCCGGCGTTCGAGTTCCGGCAGCCGCCCGTGGGTCAGTTCCGCCGCCTGCTGCAGGTTGTAGTCCCGCTGGGCCACTTCGATATCGCGGCGAACCTTCTCAATCTCTTCCCGCAGCGTCTGAACCTTCTTGATCGCCTGCTTCTCTGATTCCCACTGGGCCTTCATGGCATCGGCCTTGCTGCGAAGTTCCGCCAGCTCTTTTTGGATCGCCTCCAGGCGCTCAAGGCCCGCTTTTTTGCGCTCTGTTTTAAGGGCTGCATCTTCAATTTCGAGCTGCATGACGCGCCTTCGCACATCGTCGAGCTCGGCCGGCATGGACTCGATTTCGGTCTTGATCATGGCACAGGCTTCATCCACCAGGTCGATGGCCTTGTCGGGCAGGAAGCGGTCGGAAATGTAACGGTGCGACAAGACCGCAGCAGCCACCAGAGCGCTGTCCTGGATTTTCACCGAGTGGTAGACCTGAAAACGTTCTTTCAGCCCGCGCAGAATCGAGATCGTATCCTCAACCGTCGGCTGATCCACCAGCACCGGTTGGAAACGACGTTCTAGGGCGGCGTCCTTTTCGATGTATTTGCGGTATTCATCCAGAGTGGTGGCGCCGATGCAGTGGAGCTCTCCCCGCGCCAGCATGGGCTTGAGCATGTTGCCGGCATCCATGGAGCCCTCTGCCTTGCCCGCTCCGACGATGGTGTGAAGTTCGTCGATGAAAAGAAGGATGCGCCCTTCCGATTCCTTGATCTCCTGAAGGACTGCCTTGAGCCGCTCTTCGAACTCGCCGCGGTACTTGGCTCCGGCCACCAGCGATCCCATGTCCAGGGCGTAAAGGCTTTTGCCCTTGAGCCCCTCGGGGATATCGCCCGCCACGATGCGGTGCGCCAGACCTTCCACGACGGCGGTCTTGCCCACCCCGGGCTCACCGATCAGAACGGGATTGTTCTTGGTCTTGCGACTCAGGATGCGAACCACCCGCCTGATCTCCGCATCTCTGCCGATTACCGGGTCGAGCTTGTTGTTCTGGGCTTCCTTGACCAGATCCCTCCCATACTTCTCGAGCGCCTCGTAGGTCCCCTCGGGTGAGGCACTGGTCACCCGCTGATGCCCCCGTACGGCGGTCAAGGTCTGCAGGAAGAGATCGCGGCTGATACCGAATTCCTTTATGATCCTGCCGGCAGGCGTGCTTGGGCCCTCGTCGATGAAGGCCAGAAAAATGTGTTCGGCCGAAACATATTCATCTTTCAGTCGTTGCGCCTCTTCCTGAGCCTTGAGGAGAAGCTTGCTCAAGCGCTGGGAAAGATAGACTTTGCCGGGCTCCACGCCGGGGCCGCTGACTCTGGGCTTACGTTCCAGTTCCTCCTCGAGACGGTCGCGCACCTGCTTCACCGGCACTTCCATGCGCTGGAGCAGCTTGGGAAGCAGTCCGTCGGACTGTTCGAGCAGAGCCAGTAACAGATGCTCTCCATCAACCTCCATATGGCCAAAGCGGATCGCTTTAGTCTGCGCCGCCTGCACTGCTTCCTGGGACTTAATGGTAAACTTGTTGAGATCCATACTCGGGGACCCTCCTTTTTCCATATGATAGCACTGGCCGGTGGACAAACCCTGTCACGCTAAAGCAGATGCGCCATCTAGCGGACAATTTCTTACCCACCACCAAAGATTCTCTCTTCCAATTCGCGAACATGGTTTTCCAGGGTATCAATCCGGGCCATGAGTTCAAGGACCACGCCAATGCCCGCATAGTTGACGCCAAGTTGATTGCGGAGTCTCAAGATGGTCCGGATGAGAGGAATGACGTCAGCGTGGAACAACACCTCGCCATCGGGCTGACGT
The DNA here is from genome assembly GCA_963783775.1 of uncultured delta proteobacterium. GTDB lineage: Bacteria > Desulfobacterota > Syntrophobacteria > Syntrophobacterales > Syntrophobacteraceae > JADGQM01. The sequence goes on from CAWAOR010000010.1 coordinate 85,918, forward strand.
TCCTGAAAATCAATCAGGCCGAGGCGCACCAACCGCTCGACTAGTTCTGGATGGAGGCCACAATGATAGGCCACCTCGGAGAGCGACATATACGAAGATGCTACCGATGTACCACCTACCCGAACCAGGAAAAACTTGCTTTCCGCCATGGGGACCAACCTCCTTCACTCACGAACGCGGTCGAAAATCGGAAATTTTCTGCAGTTCCTCGAAGAGCTCCCGCTCGCGCCCGGAAGCTTCTTTGGGAACCACAATGCTGATTACCGCATAGAGGTCCCCCGGGGTGCCCCTGGGATTAGGCATGCCTTTGCCGCGCAGGCGGAGCTTCTGACCGTTTTGCGTGCCGGGCGGCAACTTGAGGGTTACTGCCCCCGCCAGCGTCATGAGCTGTACTTCCGCTCCCAAAACTGCTTCCCATGGAGTGATCAGAAGGTCCATGGTCAAGTCGCGGCCGTTTATACGATAGGTCGGATGCGGTTCGATTTCCACTTTCAGATAGAGGTCGCCCCGCGGGCCGCCCCCGGTTCCTTCACCGCCCTGGCCGGCGAGGCGGATCTTTTGGCCGTCCAGCATGCCCGCCGGCACCTTGACTTCATAACTCTTCTCCTGGACAGACAGCTTGCCATCGGGCGTGACACTCTGCATTTGCATGGTGATCGGTTTGGTGGCACCCAGAAAGGCTTCTTCCAGGGGAATCCTGATGGTTGCCTCCTGATCCGCACCGGCCTGAGTCCACACCGGGCCCCCTCCCCTTCGGCCACGTCCGCCCCGTGAGGCTCCTCGATGGGGTTGACCTCCAAAAATCGTTTCAAAGAAATCGCTGAAACCTCCTGCGCCCCCCCACTGGGATTCAGACTGGCCGGCTCCTCCCTGGCCAAAATCGAAATGCACGTCCCAGCCCGGCGGGGGTCGAAACTCCTGACCGGCTTTCCAGTTCGCTCCCAGTTGGTCGTACTTCTGGCGTTTCTCGGGGTCCTTCAGGACTTCGTAGGCCTCGTTGATCTCCTTGAACTTCTCTTCGGCATCTTTGGCTTTGTTTACATCCGGATGTAACTTGCGCGCAAGTTTCCGGTAGGAACGCTGGATTTCGTCCTGCGCCGCTGTCCGGGAAACCCCCAGCACCTCGTAGTAGTCTCTGAATTGAACCGCCATATTCGCTTGTACCGACCTCTCTTTGCTTTGTGTTCTCAGCGCTCGGTGAACTCCGCATCCACCACGTCGTCGCCTCCGCCACGTCGTGCCGAACCGGTTCCACCAGCATGATCCTCAGGCTTCCCGGCCTGTTGATGGGCAGTTGAGGCAATCATCTGGAGCGACTGTTGGAGATCGCTTGTCAGTTGCAGATAGCGATCCTTCCCCACCGTTTCATCCCGGACTGCGCGGCGGGTTTCCTCAATCTGCTGCTCGGAGCGTGCCTTTTCATGCAGCGGGACTTTATCTCCCAGATCCCTCAAGGTTCGCTCGAGTTGGTAAGCCAGACTGTCGGCCTGGTTTCGCGCCTCAATCGTCTCCCGACGGCTCTTGTCATCGCCGGCGTGAGCCTGAGCATCCTGAACCAGGCGTTCCACATCGTTCTTCGACAGGTTGGTGGATTCGGAAATGGTTACGGTCTGTTCTTTGCCGGTTTCCTGGTCCCTGGCGGTGACATTGAGAATACCATTGGCATCGATATCAAAAGTCACCTTGATCTGGGGCAGGCCGCGACCCGCCGGGCGAATGCCTTCCAAGCGAAAGCGGCCCAGCACCCGATTGTCCTTGGCCAGTTCGCGTTCGCCCTGCAGAACTGCAATGTCCACCGCCGTCTGGTTGTCCTCGGCCGTCGAAAACACTTCCTCGCGCCTCGATGGAATGGTGGTGTTGCGTTCGATCAGCCTGGTCATAACGCCGCCCAGGGTTTCCACACCCAGGGAAAGCGGGGTGACATCGAGAAGCACCACGTCTTCCACCTGGCCCTTGAGGATGGCCGCCTGAATCGCTGCCCCTACCGCCACCACTTCGTCGGGGTTGACACTCATGTTGGGCTGTTTGCCCCCCGTCATCTTCCTCACCAGCTCCTGCACCGCCGGCATGCGCGTGGACCCACCCACGAGGATGACTTCATCGATGTCCTTGGCGGTCAGGCGGGCATCCGCCAGAGCCTGCTCCACCGGCTTCATGCAGCGCTGGACGAGCTCGTGGCTGAGGTCCTCGAATTTGGCGCGAGCCAGCTTCATCAAAAAATGCTTGGGCCCGTTGGCATCCGCCGTGATGAAGGGCAGGTTGATTTGCGTTTCCGTCATGCTGGAGAGCTCGCACTTAGCCTTTTCTGCTGCTTCGTAGAGCCGCTGGAGGGCCTGCCGGTCGCTCCTGAGATCAATGCCGGTGTCCTTCTTGAATTCATCGGCCAGCCAGTCCACGATGCGTTTGTCGAAATCATCGCCCCCGAGGTGCGTGTCCCCGGACGTGGATCGCACTTCACACACCCCTTCCCCGACATCGAGAATGGACACATCGAAGGTCCCGCCGCCGAGGTCGAAAACCAGGATGGTTTCGTTCTTTTGCTTTTCGAGACCGTATGCCAGAGCCGCCGCGGTGGGTTCATTGATGATCCGAAGCACTTTGAGCCCGGCAATCTCGCCCGCGTTTTTGGTGGCCTGGCGTTGAGCGTCATTGAAATAAGCCGGCACGGTGATGACCGCTTCGACGACCTTTTCTCCGAGATACTTGGACGCATCTTCGACGAGCTTCCTGATGACCTGGGCGGAAACCTCCTCGGGGGCAATCATCTTGCCTCGAATATCAAATCGCACCGCGTCCCCTTGACCGCGCACCACTTTGTAGGAGACGATCCGGGATTCCTCGTCCACTTCGCCCCACTTCCGCCCCACAAAACGTTTGGCGGAATAAATCGTGGCGGCAGGGTTCAGAATGGCCTGACGCCGGGCGATCTGTCCCACCAATCGTTGATCGTCTTCCGTATATCCGACCACCGACGGCGTCGTACGCGAACCTTCGGCATTGGCAATGACAGTCGCCTGTCCGTTTTCCCATATGGCAACCACGGAATTGGTCGTTCCCAAATCAATACCTACTGCTTTAGCCATAAGATTTACCTCCTCCTGGCAGACTATACATCCAACTCAAGGGACGTCCCGGTTGGATCAGCGCAACATCCAAGTTAGTAATGGAACGAAGACCTGTAAATATATCAACTCGTTGGATGTCACAAAAACAGAGCCAAGGTAATCACGATTCTGGAACATTCCAGACAGGCAGGCATCTTTATTTGTCAGCGGCGAGCACACCCTTGGGGCGGTCATCCGAAAACGGCAGCGAAATGCGGATCACAAGCTCTTTAGGGGCTTCGAGGGCAACGCTGATGGTCCCTCCATGCTTGTTCACAATGATCTTGCACATGGGCAGGTCGATCGCTTCAAGGGCTACGGGGGTAGTCGTAAAAGGATAGAAGAAATGCTCGGCGTCATCGGCCGAGAAGTGCGGGATGGGGTAACGCATCATCAGTTCAAGCATCTCTTCCACCTGCGCCGTCCGCAGCGCCAGGATGGACCCTTCCGGCATTTGCGTCAGAGCATGGGTGAGGAGCGTTTCCAGGACCTGCTCGAGCAACTTCGAGTCACCGGCGAAAACGGGAAGATGGGCTTCAAACTCCAGGTCCAGGCTCACCCGGTGCCGCCCGAAATCTCCTCCGAACCTTTTGAGCGCCGCATCCACCAGGACATTGAGATCAGCCGGCGAAAGGTTCAGTTCCAAGGGCTGCAGATAGTTCAAAATCATGCGCAGGATGACTTCGAGACGCCCGACTTCCTTGACGATGATCTCAACCTTGGCCCGGTTGGGGTCGTCGACACCCATGGAAGAAAGGAGGCGCCGAGCAAAACCACCGGCCGATACCAGGGGATTCCGGATTTCGTGAGCGAGGCGGGACGAAACCTCACTGATCGTTTTGAGGCCTTCGGCCCTGACCAGTTGCTCATGCAGCCTCACCATCCAGGTGATATCCATAATGATCCCGTCCACCACGCTGATTAGGCCCTCGGGAGTGCGAAGCGGAATGGCGTGATCAATGACGTCGACCAGATGCCCCTGTTTGTGTTTGACGCGATATTCCGTAATGAGCTCCTGGCCGCCCTGGTAAATCTTTTCCCGCTGCGCTGTAACCCGCGGGCGGTCTCTGTCGTAGAGGACTTCCGACCACAGGGCCGGGTTGCTGAGGATCTCGACGGGCGTATAGCCAAAGAGGTCCTCCACGAAATGGTTGACAAAAAGGATCTCACCTTCGGGCCGGAGGCGATAAACGACCAGAGGCACATTCTCCACCAGGGTGCGAAACTTTTCCTCGGAGGCCACGAGCTCTGCGGTGCGCTCGCGCACAAGGGCCTCCGCCCGTTTGTACTCGGTAACGTCGCTCAAAATCCCGACGGATCCCACAACCCTTCCCGTTCCATCACACCAGGGAAAGGAGTGGTCCCGCAGCCATTTCTTGTCTCCCTGGCGCGTGGTGATCAGGTAATCCGCCCGATATTCATCCACCTTCCCCTCCTGTCGCGCCCGGGCAATGGCCTGTGGCTGAACATTTTCCTGATGCGGGAGATCTATGCGGGCTACCAGTTTGGAAAACCCGACAGCATTGATTTCCTGGGTTGAGAATCCGGTAAGCTTCTTGATACCGGGGCTGAGATAGTCGTAGCTCATGGAGTCGTAGCGCAGCCGGTAGATGACATCGCCCGTGGTCTCGGCCATAAAACGAAACCGTTCTTCACTCTCACGGAGGGATTCTTCGGCGTCCTTGCGGGAGATTTCCACCGCAGCCAGATTGCCGATCAACGAAAGGGTCTCCAGGTCCGATTGCGAAAAGGCTGTCCGTTTCCTGTTAAAGACATAGAGAAGCCCCAGTTTTTTCGAGGCCATGGAGACCGGCACCGCCATCCCCGAGACGATGCCTTCGGCGGTAATGATGGAGCGCAACCCGGCATCCAGAGAAGTCTCCTCCAGATAGTTCTCCACCATGTGGCCTCGACCCGCTTCCGCGACCATCCCAGCCAAGCCCATGCCCGGCGGGAGCCTCATTTTCTGGAAGGCTGCCGTGCGAATGCCGGCTGAAGTATGCTTGTACAGGTCACCACGACTTTCGTCATGCAGGGTGATGTAAGAAATATCCGTTTGCAGCAGCTCGCAGCATTTGTCGACGATGAGCTGCAGGATATCGTCCGTGCTTTGGTCGCTGGTCATGGCGATGGCCAGGTCGTAGAGCCCCCGAAACTTCTTCAATTCCCGTTCCAGGTCTCTTTGCACCTGTCTTTGGGCCAGGACCTCCGCTTCGAGGTCCCTTATGCGTCGTTCCACGTACTCTCCTAGCGTCCGCCGGCGGGGTGTATGGGGTCAGGTCTTGTATTATGATATCGAGATATCATAATACAAGACCTGACCCCAAGACTACGGCATGATCTTCACGGGAGTACCGACCGGCATCGTTTCATAAAGCTCATCGATATCGTCATTGCGCAGGGCAACACACCCCAGCGTCCAATCCTGCCCCAACCCCCCGCCGTGAATGAAGATATCTCCTCCCAGGCAAGTGTTGTTCGGCGGCAGAGTCTTCTTTTGGTTAGCCAGCACGATCCTTGAGTAATCATCTCTTGAGATTGCCCCGAGCAGAAACGCTTCTTCCGCATGCTTGGGGGAAGGGTAGTTTATACCGAGCCCCTTATGGTACTTGCTGGAAGGGTTCTTCACGCAAATGAAAAAATCGCCCTCCGGGGTTCTCCCATCTCCTCGCAGACACTTGTCTCCCTTGGGTTGAGGTCCCAGGGCAACAGGGTAGTCCCTGATCAGTACCTTGTCGTCGACGACCAGGAGCCTTCGCTCCTTTTTTTGGACGTACAAAATGGGATTGCTCAGAGTCCACAAAGAGCGGTTAAAATCAACTTCACAGTAGGGAAGCCCACAATCCCTGGGAGCGACTGTGGGAATCATGGTCGAAGGACGCACCGGAGCCTTTGCCGACCCAAACCAGGAACATGACGGCAGCACGCTGAGCGTGGACACCAGCAAAAAGAAGAGGGCAAAAGATCTAGCCTTTTGCAGAGCTACAACTGATCCCATAGACCGTGCCTTTCTTTCCTTTCCCAACGAGTTCACCATGTTCCCCGCCTTCCCCTGACTGTAAAGCAGCCCCCAGCTCCCGGCAGCCGTGCACGATCAAGCCCTCGCCACGCCCCAGAACAGCCAAAGTACGAGATTCGGAATCCGAAATCCGAAGTCAATTGGTCGACGGACCGTAGATGAAATGATCTTTCTGCTCAGGCATATAGAGCTTGCTCAAATCCGGAGTCATGCTGCTCAGCGAGTCGGTAATCACCACCGGAGTGCCGACGGTAGCCCAATCGTATAGCTTTTCCGCGGAATCCGGGGGCAAATTGATACATCCGTGGGAGCAATAGGGGCCCACTACGTCCCCCGCATGGAGCCAAACTGCACCATAAATCCTCAGCGCCAGCGGCATCCAGGCAGGCTCGCCGTAGGCGTTGTTGTAAAGGTTGGAATACTTATCGGGAGCCTTGTCAAGGACCTTGTAGAGGCCACTTGCCGTCCATCCCCATTGCTTGCCGACACAGGTCAGGGAATCGCCCCTCATTCTGCCGTTTTCATACCATCCCGTAAAAGGAATATCCTTGACGACCAGAATGAGTCGCGGGACATCCCCTACACCCGTGAGAGACTTGGGCAAGGGTGACCAGTTCTTGAAGGCTGCGAAATCCACGGGGACTTTGAGCGGTCGCTTCTGCTTGATATCTTCCGCAATATAAAGGCGGGCCTTCTTGTTGATGCGAGCGAGGATATCCTGGCACACATAAAGGGTCAGCTTCGGGTCCTTTTCCTCCAGCTTCAGGAGCTCATTTTCGGTGATGACTCGCTCTTTTATCGCCAGCGAAGGAGGGCCTTTGGGTGGTGGCGGCTTCACCACCGCCTTCGGTTGTTTTGGAGGAGGTGGTTCGGGAGCAAGATACTCCAGTTGCACCAGGTCGACCTGTCTCGTTGCACAAGCCCCTAACATAGTGCATAGTGACAGGTAAAAAGCCATTCGCCATACGGAACCTACTGCCAATTGTCGCCCCTTCGCATGAGGTTGTGATCGAATAGCTCCTCAGGTCGCCTGATTTTACGAACTTCATTCTCCTAACAAAGATCGGCACAAAATTCAACGGAGATATGGTACGCTTGGCGGACAGGCATGGGTGTACCGACATCTCCGGCTGCCAGATGAGGCTCGAAAAGACGTCGACCGAGTGCTACCTGACGTTCCAAAGCCGCGAAAGGAAATTCGTGAAATGAAAAAAGGTGTCCTCTTTGTCTGCATAGGCAATTCATGCCGAAGCACTATGGCCGAGGCTCTGACCAGGCACTATTACAATGAGGCAATCGAAGCCTTCTCGGCCGGCACCTATCCCTTGGGGCACATAACCCCTCAGACGCTTGAGGCCCTCAGCGAACGCGCCATCCCCACCACCGGGCTTCATTCCAAAAGATTTTTCGGCCATTCCCTTTGACAGGATTCAACTCGTGGTGGTCCTCACCGGGGATGTGTTCGAACATCTCATTCCGCCATCGTTTGCCGGAAAAATCATTCGCTGGCATGTGCGTGATCCTTTCGGCCATGGTTTGAGTGCCTTCAGGGAGACGCGCGACACCCTCACGTTGATGGTCAGGAGAAAACTCCCCGAATGGCTGAACCTCGATCCCGTCTAACCGCACCCCATTACTCGGAAGGCAGTCGGGATTCCAGTAAATCGCGGCAAGAGTTCGGCACCTTTCCGTGTGTTGCGTTTCGCTCCACTCAACGCAACCTACCATCGTCGTATTTGGGCGGATGTTCGCTGCAGCTCTAGGTTGCGTTGCATGAACATGAAACTCAACGGCAAGAGGAACGGCAACACATCTGCCCTGAGTGGGTTAGGGCTTCTGCTGCGATGTACCACCCTCGGCGATCTTCAGCTGCCACTCACAGGAAACACGCCTGACGCGATATCGGTTGGCCGGAACCTTGTTCGAGTTCGGCGAGGGCACTGCAGATGGCTTCCTTCATTGAGAGCAGACGGATGGGCACCAGCGCGAGGATGCGGTGATCGCTGCAAATCACTTCGTTTTTGAGCCCCTCGACGAGGGGCATCACAATACCTGCAGGGACGGGGGTCACCAGATTGATCCAGTATGAGGAAAGTACGGGGCTGAGGAAGGGAACCGCAACCAACAGCCGGTGGAGCCCGCGCAATTGGGCATAGATGCGCATCAGTTCTCGATAGGTGATGATGTCCGGACCGCCGATGTCCAGGGTCAGGCCGGCGGTAAGAGGCTGAAAAAGGCACCCGACCAGGTAGTCGAGCACATTCTCTATGGCAATGGGCTGACAGCGGGTATCGATCCACCGGGGACACAGCATGACCGGCAGGCGCTCTACCAGATGCCGCAGCATTTCGAAGGGTGCCCCGCCGGCGCCGATGATGTTGGCAGCTCGGAGGACCGTCGTCTTCGCCCGACCCGACTGGAGGATTGCTCCCACTTCCTGGCGGCTTGACAGATGCGGCGAGAGATTCTCTCCCGTTTCTCCCAGTCCGCTCAGGTAGACAATCCGCTCGAGCCCGGCGGCATCGGCGGCGGCAATGAAGTTCCTGGCGGCACGCAGATCGCGTTCGATATAGCTTCGATAGTGGGAAATGTTGCGCCCACCCATGGAGTGGACCAAGTAGTAGGCAACTTCCATCCCATCCATGGCTCGCTGAAGGCTTTCAGGCTCGAGCATATCGCCTTGGGCGATCTCTATGCCGGAGGCCTCGGAACCACTCCGCAAAAAGCGCTCAGGGGAACGCACCAGGCAACGGAAGGGAATCTCCTTTTCTCTCAGGACTCGCAGGAGTCGGCCTCCGACAAAGCCTGTCGCTCCGGTGAGGAGCACCTTTGGTTTCTTCTCCATGTTCTTGGCTCCATCCCATGTCACGCTAGCGTCTACTTTCCTGCTTTACCACCTCATTCAAGGTCTCGATCACCTGCTGCGCATGCCCCTTGGCTTTGGCTTTGGGCCATGTGAACCGGACCACCCCTTTCCCATCGAGGAGAACACTGCTCCGAAGCACACCCTCATATTCTTTCCCGTACAGCTTCTTCTTCCCCCACGCACCAAAGGCATCTAAAAGCTTGTGTTCCGGGTCACTGAGCAATCTGACGGAGAGATTGAACTTTTCCTGGAATTTCTTGTGCGAAGCCACGGAATCCGGGCTCACCCCAAAAACCACTGCGCCATGCGCGGCAAATTCAGGGACCAGCTCTGAAAACTCCAGAGCTTCGCTGGTTCAGCCGCTGGTATTGTCCCTCACATAAAAGAAAAGCACCACCCATTTCCCCTTGAGGTCCTTCAAGGAAACTTCGTCCCCGTCTCCCGAAGGTAGGCAAAAATCAGGCGCTTGCTGCCCGGGTACCATCATGGTTCCTCCTGTTGTGTTTGGTGATCTGAAGATGCCGCCCCTGTTCTTCGGTCCAGGACGGTACGAATGGATTCGGCAAGGTTGGTTCGGCTGCAGGGCTTGAACAGAAGACCCTGGATGCCGAGATCACTGGCTGTTTCCTCGGAGATGCTTTCGCTGAATCCCGTGCAAAGGATTATGGGAATGTCCGGCGTCAGTGCGTGCATCTTCACAGCCAGGTCCAGACCTGTCAGGTGCGGCATGCTGAGGTCGGTTATCACCAGATCAAACTGCGTCGGGTTCGAGGAGAATATCTCCAGAGCTTCCTCACTGCTGGTCGTGCCGACAACCGAGTAGCCCAGAAGCGTGAGGTTCTGGGTGAGCAGGTCCACCAGCAGTTCTTCATCGTCCACAACGAGGATCCGCTCAGCACCTCCCGTGACCGGCTTTCCGTGCTCCCGTTCTGTCTGGTCTGGAGGTGCGCTTTCTGCCTCGGGGATGAGAATCTCGAACCTGGTACCCTTGCCCGGCTCACTGGTAACGCTTATGGCCCCTTGATGGCGGGTCACAATGCCATGCACAATGGAGAGCCCCAACCCGCTTCCTTCGCCCACCGGCTTGGTGGTGAAATAGGGATCGAAAATCCGTTCCATGGTGATGGCATCCATCCCATGACCACAGTCGGCTACACTGATCCTGAGGTAGGGGCCGGGCTCCAATTCCCAATGCTGGAAGGCTTTGGCTGCCTCCAGCACGACCTTCTCAAGCGACAGCACCAGCACCCCGCTGCGCTCCCGCATGGCGTGGGCGGCATTGGCAGCCAGATTGACCAGGATCTGATGCAGTTGTGTGGGATTGATCTGGGCAATGAGCTCTTGGGCTGAGATGTGCGAGCGGATTGCGATGGTCGCTGGCAGGGTGGCCCTGAGGAACTTCAAAGTCTCCTCAAATAACGGCTTGAGATCAATGGGCACAGACTCCAGCTCAAGCTGCTGACGACTGAAGGCCAGAATCTGCCTGACCAAATCCCGAGCGCGCATGGTCGAACTCAAAATCTGACTCAAATGGCCATGCAACGGGCTCGTCTCGGTAATCCCCAGCAGCGAGAGTTCCGTATAGCCCAGGATCGCAGCCAGAATATTGTTAAAATCGTGAGCGATGCCTCCTGCCATCGTCCCGATCGCTTCCATTTTTTGAGCCTGCAGCAATTGCCTTTCAAGCTGTTTTCGCTCGGTGATGTCTTCCCCAATGCAGGTAACCCCCTGGATCTCTCCCAAAGAATCGCGGAAGATCGTGTTGTTCCACCTTACTGTCCGGCGCTCTGCGTTGCGCGTGAGGATATCGTTTTCGAAATGGGCCAGAGTCTTGCCGGTCCCGATCATTTCCTCGAACACCAGGCGCGTCTCGGCACGACCCTCCTCCGCTACCAGGACTTCAACCAAGTCCGCACCCATCAATTCCTCCCGCCGCCACCCTGTCACCCCCAGCAGAAAGTCATTGCAGAAAATCACGCGCCCCTGCTTGTCCATGATGATCGATGCCAGTTCGATGTTTTCCAGAATCTCCCGAAAGCCCCGTTCCGATTCCCGCAAAGCGTTTTCGACCCTTTTCGCATCGGTGATATCGCGAATCGACTCGATGGCGCCGACCACCTTGCCTTTCTCATCATAGATCGGGCTTGCTTTGCCCCAGAGAAAGACTTCCTTCCCTCGAAAGGACGGGATATAGGTCTCCGCTATCACCACGCCAGCTTCCCTGCGCAATGGCGAGTATTTCTCCTCAATTTCTGCGTCGGATAAGAAGACCAGGTCAATGAGCAGGCGGCGACGAAGGCCGTAGAACGGGAGGGAGTATTCATAGTTGCCCTTGCCAAGGATGGCTTCCGCCTCAACGCCGGTCATCTCCTCAATCGCCCGGTTCCAGGCGATCACCCGGCCCTCGCTGTCGATGACGAAGGTCGGGTCGGGAAGGAAATCGATGATCTCAGAAAGCCTGCGGTGAGCCGCCCGGAGTTCTTCCTCGGCTCGTTTCTGTTCGGTGATGTCTCTGCCGACCGCCTGAATCTCCAAGAGATTCCCAGAGCCATCGAAAAAGCCGTGGTCGATCCATTGCATCCAGCGGATCTCACCACCAGCAGCCACAACCTGATGTTCGATCCGCGCCGCCGGGTTGGAAGCGTTGATCGATGCCAGATGAGTCCGCAATCGTTGCTGGTCGTCGGGCGGCAAGTGATGCCAGAAGCCTTCAACGAGCAACTTGTCCCGCTCCTCACCAAAGAAGCGGCAGTAAGCTTCGTTGATAAACATCAAGGAAGAGTCCGCGGAAAAACGTGTGATCAGCTCGGATTGATCTTCCACAATAGCCCGATACCGTACTTCGCTTGCACGCAGAGCCGCCTCGGCCTCTTTTCGTTTCGCTCCCTCCTTGATGATCACCAGAGCTCGCAAAAGGTAGTAGAAGCCCACCGCACCTAAAACCAGCAGCGCGATCATGGTCAGAAACCAGCGGTTGCTGAATCCCTCGATACTGGCCAGCACTTCCCGCTCCGGGGTGGCTACTACGATCGACCAGAAGGTATTGGCGAGGGGTATGGCCATGTAAGCTGAATGTCTCGTTTCCTGCTGCACCACTTCGCCGTGAACTCGGTCGTACTGGTAGGTTGCAGTGCCCGTCCCGCCTTTAAGCATTTCGTCGGCCATGCTCAGGATTGAGGGATAATCCTGACAGTTCTCGTACACGGACTTGCTGACGTGTCCCGCCACCGGGCAATAGAGCTCGATGCCTTTCTGATTGATCAACCACGCATAGCCATCGCCACCGATCTTTATGTCATCGAGGAACTTCCTGGCCAAGTAGCTGAAAGGGAGTGAAATGCCGAGGGTCCCCCGGTATCTTCCACCCGCGACAACGGGGACCAGACAAACCACGGTTTGGGAACTCAGAATTGAGGTGAATCCGTCACCAAGAACCGGCTGATGGGTTTGCCCCACCTGCTCGATAAGTTCACCCCAGGAACTATCGACACCAAGAGTCCTTGCACTCTGGGGAACCACATAAAGCATCGCACCTTTTTCATCAAACCGTCCAACCGTAAGGTTTTGCCCCCAGTAGGTGAGATGATAGAACTCTATCAGCGCTTTGCCTTGATCATCCAAATTTATGATGTGTTCGCTTGAAGCAATGTTCTTGAGCTGGAACAGATGGTCTTCAAAAAAGTCCTGAAGGCTGTGCGCAACCTGCCGGGCAAGGGTCATTTGCCGCTCATTGAGCTGGATGATGGCTTTTTCCTTCACCTCCGAGTAGGACACAAGAAACGAATAGCCACAAAGGATGATGAGCATTGTCAAGAAAAGAACTGGTTTGCTGTATCTCACCGTAAACCTCGAAAAAAAACTCAGACATGATTCCTCAGCTGCAGTTCCAAGGGGTGGGGATTCAGGTAATGCTGGCCCCTCAGATAGGGCTGGTCGTATTTGCGCACGTAATGGTTGATCAAGGTGATTGGGACAATGAGGGGGACATGACCCTGGCGATAATGTTCGATAACTTCGAGCAATTCCTGCTTTTCATCTCCGTTAAGGTTCTTCTTGAAATAGCCCATCAGATGCTGCAGCACATTGGTGTGCTTCTTGACGGTTGCCCGCAGCTTCAGAGCCTCCATCAACTGGACCTGATACGCATCAAAAGGATCTGGTTGCGAAATGGTTTTTGCCGTTGCCACCAGTCTTCCGATAAGGGTGTTCAGCTTGGGGCTGTGAGACATAATAAGAAGCTTGTGGCGAGTATGGAAATCCACCAGCAGATTCAGCTTCCTGCCCTGTTGCACCATCTCCCGCCACCGTTTGAGCACGAAAATCCGTTCGATGAAACCCTCACGCAACGCCGGATCATGCAACCGGCCCTCTTCCTCCACCGGAATCGACGGGAAGTGCTTCATGAATATGCCCGCAAAGAGGCCTGTCGCCACTTTTCGCGGCATCCCGGTCCGGTCCGTGATCTTGACCCGTTCCATGCCCGAACTGGGGGAATTGCTTTTAAAAATGAACCCGCATAGCCCCTCACGGTCCAGTTCCACCACCCGCTGGCGAGCCCAGGTCAGCATCTGGTCGGTCACATCCCGTTTGCTGCGGGTAGTGATCAGCCTCGGCGCTTCCGGGTCCCCTTCCAGGTGCATGGCTTCGCGCGGCACCCCGAGTCCGCATTCCACCTCGGGGCAAACCGGCACATAGTCGACATACTGCCCCAGCGTGTCCCTGAGAAACCGGTCGAGCTTGTGGCCTCCATCGTAGCGCACCGGTTCCCCCAGAAGGCATTTGCTGATGCCCAGTCGGACCTTTTCCATGGTTCGCTCCTCGCTTTCCTCAAAACATGGGAAGATAGCGCTCGATTTCATAATTGCTCACCTGGATTCGATACATTTCCCATTCGATCTTCTTGTTTTCGATGAATTTATGAAAGATGTGCTCGCCAATGGTTTCCCGGACCAGGTCGCTCTTTTCGCACTCGAGGATGGCCTGAAAGAGGCTGCCGGGCAGTGATTCGATGCCTCTGGCCGACCGCTCAGCCTCCGTCATGCTGTAGATATCCTCCTCGAAAGGCGCCTGTAGCTCGAGCTCGTTTTCAATGCCATCGAGTCCCGCAGCCAGCATCACGGCAAAGGCCAGGTAGGGATTGCAGGCCGGGTCCGGCGCTCGATATTCGATGCGGGTGGCTTTCTCTTTCCCCGGCTTGTACATGGGAACGCGCACCATGGTCGAACGATTGCGACGCGCCCACGAGATATAGACGGGAGCCTCATAGCCGGGAACAAGGCGTTTGTAGGAGTTGACCCACTGGTTGGTGATGGCAACGATGCCACACGCATGGCGCAGGAGCCCGGCAATGTACCATTTGGCCATTTTTGACAGATGATAGGGATCCCCGGAGTCAAAGAATTCGTTCTTCTCTCCCCTGAAAAGAGACTGATGCACGTGCATGCCGCTGCCGTTGTATCCAAACATCGGTTTGGGCATAAAGGTGGCGTAAACCCCATTCTGTCTGGCAATTTCTTTCACCGCGATGCGATAGGTCTGGGTGTTGTCCGCCATACGCAGGGCTTCATCGTAGCGCAGATCGATTTCGTGTTGACTGGGAGCCACTTCGTGATGGCTGTATTCGACATGAATGCCCATTTCCTGCAAGGCGAAGATGGTGTTGCGCCGCAGATCGCTCCCCCGATCCAGCGGACTCAGGTCAAAATAGCCGCCCCGATCAAGAATCTCCGGGGCTGCGTCGGATTTGAAATAGAAATATTCCAGTTCCGGACCCACATAAAAGGTAAAGCCCTTCTCGGCAACCTTCTTCAGCATGCGTTTGAGCACGTAGCGTGGATCCCCCTCGTAGGGCGTTCCGTCCGGATTCAGGATATCACAGAAGACGCGTCCCACCGGCTTATCCCGCGGTCGCCAGGGCAGCAACTGAAAGGTCGTCGGGTCGGGCCGCGCGACCATGTCACTTTCCTCGATCCGGGCAAACCCCTCTATGGAGGAGCCATCAAAGCCCATCCCTTCACTGAAGGCCAGCGGGAGCTCATCGCGTGTTGCCGAAAAACTCTTCAACTGCCCCAAAACATCGGTGAACCAGAATTGAATGGATGATACATCGTGCTCTTGGGCGGCTTTCAAAACATCTTCGGAGTTCTTGCAGCAGAACATGCGGTTCCCCTCCCCTTCAGTTGCGTCGGTCTTGATAGAAGACAGTTGAATACCGAGCCGGAATGGGCGCGGTGTGAGATCCTCATTCCCGGACCTTCTCCTGGGCAAGGTTGCTGATGGCCAGGGCGATCTCCCGGCCAAGCTTTCCCAGGGCGCGGCTCTGGGCGCCCACAAGAGCTTCATAAGAGGACCCCGCCGTCGGTTCAGCAAAGGTTGAGCGCTTCAGCAAGAGCACCTTTCTTCCCTTCTTCCCCAAGACAGACCACTGTGCGTCCAGCACCACCTTGTCCCCAAGAATGCCATCAAAGCGATAACAGTCGAGCAAGACCTGGTAGGTCACATCAAAAGAAGCCGGCCATGGATATTGCACAACACTTTCTGTGTTTAGCAGGAACGTCAGCTCTTCGGCCAGGATGCGGGAAACACTGCTGGAAAGGGGCCCTGCCCAGCGGTCGAATTCGGCCAGCTGCACCATGTTCTGATTCGTGCGGGTGACGATCTGAGGGCGATCCAGATAATCGGGGAGAGTCACCGGACCAAGCCCGACGGAGAGGGCCGGGTCGAGGACCCCCACCCGTTCGAGCGAGCGCGCTCCGGACATGGACTCTAACATGTAAAACTTCGAGGACTGGGTAGTGCCACAACCGCCGAGCGTCAGCAAAAACACCGCCAACACTTTCACAACCAATCGTAAAGCCTGTGGCCCTCTCATTTCGGTTTCCCCCCATATTCACCTTTGCCATGCAGCAGCGCTTCCGGGTGCCGCTCCAGATAGTCGGCCAGGGTCCGGATGGAACGAGCAGCAGCCGACAGTTCTTTGAGCGCAGTATACAGTTCATGCCGCACGCCGGAGTCCTCACCGACCACACTTCCCAGACTGCCGAGCGTGCTGTCGGCCTTCTTCATAGCCTGATCTGCGGTTTTCAACACCGCTTCCAGGCTGGATGCAAGCTTGCCCGTGTGACTGTTAACCTCCTGAACCAGAGTTCTCGCTCCCTTGGCCACCTCCCTGACGTCGGCCATCAAGGGAGTCACGTGGGGACGGACGTCATGCAGCACGCCATAGGCTTCGCCGAGGGCGCCGTCGAGTTTGCTTAAGATCGGTTCTGCCCGCCCGTTCACTTGCTGCATCGTGCCTCGAACCTCCTTCATGGTTTGATTGAGCGAGGTCATGATTTCTTCCAGTTCGGGCGAATTAACCCACCGTTCGATGCCCCTGAGGACCTTGTTGGCTTTGGAAGCCAATTCGGTGATGGGCAGTTTTTCGACGGTTTTGGAAATGAGCTCGAGGCTCGATGGAACCGTGGGGATCTCGGTGAATCCCGTTTCGATGTTGACAAACCGGGCGGGTTTATGGGGAAAGAAATCAAGATTTACAAAAAGTTGGCCCGTGACCAGGCTCTGCATGTCCAGTTGAGCCCGCAAGCCTTTTTCCACCAGAAATTCGATGAGAGACCGACCCTATGTTTCCTTGGCCAATTCTTCGAAGACGCTCACCGCGCAGTTCCGTAAAACGGTCCGGCTCGATCTCGATAAATACCGGTATCTGTGGCGATAAGTCGCGGCTGTCCAGGATCACTTTGATTTCGGTGACGGAACCGACCCTGACTCCTTTGAAAGCTACCGGTGCTCCCTTGCCCAGTCCTTGCATCGAACCTTCGAAGAAGAGCACGAATTTCTTCGTGTCCTTAAAAAACCGGCCGCCGCCGAAAACGATGATTCCCGCAACCACCAGGACGATCGCCCCGACGACAAAAACGCCAATTGCTGTGGTATTTGCTTTCTTGCTCATGATAGTCCCGTATTTCCGTCCTTCGGCTACGGCTCAGGATCGTCCGGTAAGAGCACCATGCTCACCATCTCTGGATCTATTTACCGCTGTCGTCACCTCTCCGCGCCGGAGGAACTCACTAAACCTACTGGACCGCCTCGGTTTTGAAAACCGAGGCGGTCTTCCCTTCTCCCCGGGTGAGGAACTCCTGCACTACGGCATTCTGGCATTCGGACAGCAGCCGATGAGGATCGCCCGCGGCGATCATGGTCCGGGTTTCGGCATCGAGGAACACCGAATTGTTCCCAATGGCAAAGATGCTTGCCAGTTCGTGGGTGACGACAATGATGGTGGCCCCAAGGCTGTCCCGCAACTCGACAATGAGGTCGTCCAGACGCCGCGCGCTGATCGGATCGAGACCCGCCGAAGGCTCGTCGAAAAAGAGGATATCCGGATCCAGCGCCATGGCCCGGGCAAGACCCGCGCGTTTGCGCATGCCGCCGCTGATCTCGGAAGGATAGAAATCCTCGAAGCCGGCAAGCCCCACCAGCGCCAGTTTTAACCCTACCATGGCCTTGATGTCGGCAGCGCTGAGAGCGGTATATTGCGTGAGCGGCAAGGCCACGTTTTCGGCCAGGGTCATGGAACTCCATAAGGCCCCACTCTGGTAGAGGATACCAAAACGCCGCATGAGGGCCGTACGCTCTTCCTGCTCGACCTCCCAAAAACTCACCCCATCATAGAGGACCTGGCCCTGGGCCGGTTCCTTCAGCCCCACCATGGTGCGCAACAGCGTGCTCTTGCCGCATCCGCTCCCCCCCATGATGATGAAGATATCCCCCCGGTTGACCGTAAAGGTGAGATCCCGCTGAATCACAAAACTGCCGTAAGCCATAGTGAGGTCCCGGACCTCGATGTGCCCTTCCATTCCCATTACCTGTTACTCATCACTTCCCTAAATCCCCAGTACGTCGAAGATCACAGCGAACAAGCCGTCAAAAACAACGATGAAGACGATCGCCGTCACCACGGCAGAAGTTGTTGCCTCGCCGACGGCAGCCGAACTTCTCCCGCACTGCATCCCCCGCATGCATCCCGAAAGGGCGATTATGATCCCGAATACCAGGCTCTTAACGAGTCCCGCACTGATATGAACGAGGGTGATAGCCTGCTTGGTTTGGTTGAAGTATTCCACCAGTGAGAGATTGAGCATCCCTACTCCGATGAATCCTCCCCCCAGAATGCCCATGAAATCAGCGTAGAGGCAAAGCAGCGGCATCATCAGGATGAGGGCGAGCGTTCTGGGCAGCACCAGGAATTCCACCGGCGAGAGCCCGAGGGTCTCCAGGGCGTCGATCTCTTCGTTCACCTGCATGGTCCCCAGTTGCGCCGCGTAGGCCGCGCCGGTGCGCCCGGCCATGATGATGGCGCTCATCATGGCCCCCATCTCTCGGGTCATGCCAATCCCCACGAGATCGGCCACGTAGATCTGGGCACCGAAGAGCCTGAGCTGAACCGCCCCGACAAAGGCGAGAATCAAGCCCACGAGCACACTGATGAGGGAAACGATGGGCAGGGCCTGAGCACCGCATTCCTGAATGAAGAGCACCAGATCAACGCGACGAAAGCGGGCCTTGCCGGTGAACAATCTAATAAAGGCCAGGGCGGTTTCCCCAAGAAAGGAAACCATTTCTAAGATAGAGGAGAGAGTCCCGACCGTTCTGGCGCCGATTCTGGTGAGGACCGGGACATGAGCCGGGGCCTTGCGCGCATCCTTCGTTTCCGGTACGGCCGACGCCAGGGCGAGCAGCTTGACGACGCCCTCGGGAAGGCCGTCGCGATTGATCTCAAGGTGCTCCTGCGTGCCGATGGCAATGACTGAAAGAAGAAAGGTCAAAAGACCGCTGTCCCACGCCCCCAGCCCCTGGGTATCGAAAGCAATTTGCCTGACCCCACCGGCTGAAGCAAGCTCTCTTTGGAGATCAGGTGGATGAGGCAACCCGTGAGCGATACTCCAGGTGCCTCCCAGATGGATCACCAGTGTCATCGCCTGCCGTGTGCTGAAGCCGACCTTTGGACCATCCGACATTACCGAAGGAGAAACGTCCATCCCCCCTGCCCTTCCGACTGCTTCTCCCAGCGGCCGATTCCCGCCCCAATGGGCATTTGAGTGTCTCTATACGTTAACCGGAAAGATTCTTGCCTCAATCGCCCGTTCCTCTGAATTCCCCCCGCAGCGGGCAAGGTCCATGAATACCGTGAGGAACTTCTCATTACTTGGCATCCGTCTCTTGTGCCAGGGCTTTTTTCTTGGCTTCCTCTTCGACGATGGCCGATGCAATGGCGGCCGCAGCGGCACCGGAAAGTACTCTCCTGTGGGAAGCCGCAGAAGCGTTCCCCTGTGCTTCACCCTCCTTATCCGGCTCCTCGGGCAGCCGCACCATGACATCCCGGGTGGCAAACTCCAAGCCCTTCTCCTTGAAGAGTTCCTTGAGCCGCTTAAAGACCTGGCGTTGGATCACAAACTGCACGCCCGGCTTGGTCTTGAATTTCACTCTCATGACCAGGCCGGCGTCGTCAAGGGCCAGCACGCCCGCACTCTTAATGGGCCCCAGGAGGTTGGGTCCCATTTCTTCATCTTGCTGAATTTCCTTGTCGATCTTCTTAATAACCTTTCGGATGGCGTCGACATCGGTGTCAAAGGGAACCCGGAAGTCGAGCTTGGTGATGTTGTAGTCCCGGGAAAAATTGGTCACCGTACCCAACTGACTGAAGGGTACGTTAAGCACCATTCCGCGAGTGTGGCGGAGATTCAGGGAGCGGATGGTGATCGCCTCGACCGTGCCTTTTATTTTACCACCGGCTTCTATATAGTCATTAATGCGAAAGGCGTCGTCGAGGAGGAAAAAGAGTCCAGAGACGATGTCCTTAATAAGATTCTGCGATCCCAGACCGATGGCCAGTCCGAGGATACCGGCGCCGGCAAGCAGCGGCTTGGTGTCAATACCCATGGCCGACAAAACAATTAACGCAACAGTAACCAGCAACACCACAAGGAGGAACTTGCGAAAGAGGTGAAGCAGCGTGCCGATGCGGCTGCCCCCGTCCCCCCCCCTTCCGAATCTTCATCAACCTCGAGATGTCCTTGCACCTCCTTGAGCTTGCGGCTGATGGCGTCCTCAATAAGTTTCCAGGCGACCCAGGCCAGGGAGACAATCAAAAGGATCTTGAAAGCAGCAGCGGTAACCTCCTCTCCAAGTTGGGCCTCAAATCCCCACAACTGCAACAACCAGAAAAAGATGATTCCCGCTATGGAAAGGCTCAGGCATGAACGAAGGATGCGCACGAACCGGTCAGGATCAGCAATGCCGGTACTCACTTCCTGATCAGGCGCCGCTACCACCTCCTCGTCCGCAGGGCTCGCGTCACTTTCGCATTGTTCCTGAGCCGGTTCCTGCTTATCCACAAACCCGAACATGGCACTCAGCAATTTCTGCCCCAACCAGTCGAGGAGGATAAACAGGGGCAAACTGGATAGAAGAGCGAGAACAGGAAGGACGAGGTCGGAACGTTCCACCAGTAATAAAACACCCAGAGACACCAGAGCAGTACCAGGTAGGGCAACGCGAGCAGATGCCAGAAGGTCGCCAGTTGCGAGCGAAGCAGATTGACTCCGGCAGAGCGATCCCCCGTGCCATGGCAGATGATCCGTGCCACCGCCTCCCGATTGCTGAGAACCAAATAGACAAGCATGCAAAGAACTACAGCCGCGTTTGCTGCCCTTATGAAAATAACGGTTTCCTCACTTATTCCCTGCAACTCCAGCAGTCCTCTGATCAGAAACCCTGCCCCCAAGAACAGTACAAATGCCATAACCCAGCGGTGAATGTAGGAGGCAGCAGAGTCAGTCAACGGCAGCCACCTCAAGGCGGGGCTGTCAGGTACCAGCAGGAGGCGCGAAAGCAAGCGGATTCCTCGGATGACCAGCACGACCACCAGGTAGGTCATAAAAACCAACCTGGCAAAGGGTCCGCGATTGAAGAAAAGAAAGAATAGAGCCAGAGTAGCGATCGAGAAGACACAGATCGAAAAGAACTCGATGGCACCCGGCAAAGCAACAGACGCTTTATTTTGACGATCCAGTGAGCGGGTGGAGAGGTTGTGAGCCGTTTTCGCATGTTCGCGGTATAGCGGCCAAACAGCCACTCAGCACCCACCCCCGACCCAAGCAAGGCGAGAATGGCAGCGAACATGATGAAGATATTCGGGTTCCCCCCTTGCCTCTTAGGTCTGCGTAGGCCTTGGGCAAAAACTCGGGCACCGCCACCGCGCCCGATCGGATGTCGGTCAGCCGCTTGTGGAACAAGGTGGTGTTTTCTTCAGCGATTTGGACGATCCGGGCAAGACCAATGGCCTGCTTCGGTTGCTCTTTTTTGACGTTTGCGGCGGCGGCTTTTTCCAGTTCCTGGAGCAGCAGGCGCCTTACCTGGTCATCATTCAGGCCGGCCACGATTTCATTGATTTTCGCCTGGTCGAGGTTATCCGGGATTTCCGGCAGGGCCTTGTCTGCTTTTCCTTGCGTCTTACCCGAGCCCTTGGGGGAAAAGAGCATCATCATGTCTTTGTCTTTGGCAGCTTCGGCCTGGCTCAGCAAGAAAAGACCCACCACAACCGCCAAGACCACCCGAAATGTCACCATAACCCGCCATGACATTGGCCTCACTCCTCTATTCCTTCTTCTTGAGCTGCTCCGCGACCGCCTGAGTGGCCCGCAAGACTGCCTCAGGATCACCGAGGTAATAGTGGCTCAGGGGTTTGAGGTTGTCGTCCAGTTCGTATACCAGCGGAATCCCGGTGGGGATATTCAGCTCCGCAATCACTTCATCGGGAATCTGGTCCAGATACTTGACCAGCGCCCGCAGGCTGTTGCCATGAGCGGCAAGGAGAACCCGCGACCCGCGCTTGACGACCGGCGCAATGGTCTCATGCCAGTAGGGAAGAAAACGCGCAACCGTGTCTTTGAGGCACTCGGTGAGCGGGAGTTCTTCCGGGCGCAGGCCGGCGTATCTCGGGTCCTGGCCCGGCCAGCGGGGGTCTTCCGGGGTCAGGGCCGGAGGCTGAACGGCATAGCTGCGGCGCCAGATATGGACCTGCTCCAGGCCGTACTGTTCCGCCGTCTCTGCTTTGTTCAACCCCTGCAGGGCACCGTAGTGGCGCTCGTTGAGCCGCCAACTGCGAACCTCCGGGATCCACATGAGGTCCATTTCTTCGAGTACCAGCCAGAGGGTCTTGATCGCCCGCTTCAAGACGGAGGTGTAGGCGAGGTCAAAGACGTACCCTTCCTCCTTGAGCACGCGGCCCGCGGCAAGGGCCTCGTCAACGCCCCTGGCACTGAGCGGCACATCAACCCAACCGGTAAAGCGGTTCTCCCGGTTCCAGGCACTCTCACCATGACGGAGCAACACCAGTTTCCTCATTCTCGCCACCTCGTCCGACAAGAGCGTGTCAAAAAGGTCTCCTATGAAATCTTAGCATCAAAGCCAATGTCACCCCGCGCAGCTACTTCGCCTTCTCCATCGATATGGCCAATGCTTCAATGTAGGTGATCAACACCACGTCGCCCACTCCCACGTTCTTCAAATAACTCGATTTCCGCACAAAAACCTTGGTGGAGCGGCCATCCGACTCCTTGATGGTGACATGAGTTCGCGGGTGGTCGATCTCCTCAATCGTTGCCGTGACTGTCAGCGGCTCTCTCACCACTCCAACCGGCTCTTCTCCCGGTTTTGCCGTCGCCGCCGCTTCCTTCAATCCTGTCCCTTTGGGCTTACCCGCTTTTTCCAGGTCGACGACAGCCCATTCATAGAATTTCACGACCACCTCATCCCCGACTTTCATCTGAGGTAGGCTCTCTACTTCTTCTCCCACCTTAAGGTCGAAGATCTTGCCTTCCAGATCCTTGAGCGTTACCACACGTCTGGCGGAATCAATGGCCTGCAGGGTAGCTTTCACGGTTAACAGCGGCTCCCTGGGGAGGGTGCGTTTTTTCGCCTTGATCGGCTTGGTTTCAGAGGGAATGACCTCAGTGAAAGTTGGGTTGAGCCTCTTGTCTTGCGCCACACACCCAGTTCCCAGGGAAAGCACAAAAACAGCCAGGATTGCAATGATAACCTGCTCCTTCATGACTACCCTCACTTATTGTTCGACCTCAAAGGGAACCACACCTCATCGCCTGGGGATGCTGAAAGACGCAAGAGTCAGAATCCCTGCTTTGCCCAGCCATTACCCGTGGCTGATTCGTTCGACATCCTTAAGTTCTTCTCATCAACCAAGGCTGCCCTCCGGCAGAGTATCGCGAATGAGCATAAAGATCGCGCGCATCCCTGTCAACCAACAGAATCGGAGTCAGGTCCTGAGGTCCGAACTTTCCCGCAGCTTTGACACATGAAGGGTTCTTCTCTAATCCGGACGGGCCTGGTACTGACCGTTGCTGTCGGGCTTCAGACCTCTCAGGAAATCGTCAAGCATTACCGGTGCAGCCTCGGGGAGAGAGAATGTGGTGCGATCCAGCAGCCAGGTTTCGATAATGCCGTTAATGAAGGCCGCCAGCGACAAGGCCGCATAGAAGGGATTGAGCTCCCGGCGCACCAACCCCTCCTCTTTCATGCGCTGAAAGACCTTTTCGACTTCACCGATAATCTCCCGGTGGCTATCGCGCTGACGTTCGAGAATCGGCTGCAGTTCTTCAGTGTATTCGGTACGGAAGGACACCGTTTCGTAAAAAATGGCGTAGCGGTCGTTGAGCTCGAAATGCGTCAGGTATTTCAAGATCTCCTGCTTGATATCTTCGAGCGACTCGATCGCTTCCACTGTTATGTCCTGCGGCCGAACACCGGCTGCCCCTTCGATTTCCTCCGAAAGGGCGATGAACAGGTCGACCTTGTCGATGAAGTGCCAGTAAATAGCTCCTCGCGTAACCCCGGCGCTCGCGGCAATATCTTCCAGAGTGGCCCGAGTAAACCCTTTGCTGGTAAATACATCAAAGGCCGCATCAATGATCCGCTGGCGCGTTTTTTCCGATTCTTCTCTGGTTTTGCGAGCCATAGAGTGCTCCTGCGCACAAGGACCTTCCCGCAGGTCCTGTGTAATCTACACCAACAGAATGCAGGATGTGGCGCTCCGAAGTTGCCTGTTCCAGGAATGCACACAGAACCGGGCTCGTGGTCAAGGCTTTGAGAGCGCTAAAGACCGTCGCCTTCCCGTCGATGACCTAAAACCCTCGCTGCACTTCGTCTCCAACCGACAAACATTCATGACTGTATCTATCCTGTCCCCTACCATGCTTGTCCGTCAGTCGGCAAGCGCTTTGTTGCCGAACGACCGTGACCAGCGATGGCAGTTCATTGCACACCCGGCCACGAAGGGTGGAGGTTTTATTCTTCGCTTACCGGTTGACATCTGTGGGATTGTGTATAATAATCTCCAGTGCAAAAGGGAGTAGCTACAGAGGGCAAAGTCACCAATACGGTGCCAACCAAAAACACCTGGCTTTGCCGTTGGTTTAAGCCAATTGGCGAGACTTTTGACGTGAGCAATCGCGCTGAAAGTTTCGCTTTTTTTTTCCCGAACCCAGAGGCGGCGAGAGTGCTGTAATGAATCACGGGCGGTCCAGAAGCTGTCGAACCGGCTGGGAAGCGTTGCGGATGAGACCACAACCATTGAAAGGAAGCGCAGATGAAGGAAGGAACAGTTGCAATGAGAAAAAAACTGATTGCTGGTATGGCACTTTTGGTTCTGGTCTTCTTTACCGTATCGACCTTTTTAGAATCGAGCGCCTGGGCGCGGGCCGGGGGCGGCAGTTCGATGGGAAGCCGAGGAGGCCGCAGTTTCTCTTCTCCGAGTACGCCGTCGAATCCATCGACCGCTTCTCCGGGCCTCAGCACACCGGGCCGAAACCCCTCCCTCGGAACTCCGGGGCAGCCTTCAGGCGGGTTCTTCAGCCGCAGCCCCTTTATGCAGGGGTTGGCGGGAGGGCTTGCCGGAGGAATGCTCGGGAGTCTTCTTTTCGGCGGCATGGGTCATGCCTCACCCGGTGGCACGTCGGGAGGTGGCATGGGCTTTCTCGATCTGGCTTTGATTGGGCTCCTGCTCTTCTTCGCCTACCGTTTTTTCAAAAAGCGACGGGCCCAACAGGCTGTTGTCTCAGCAAACTACGACCAAGTTGGTTATCAGGGTGAGAGCAGCTATTCCCCTCAGCAAACCGCCTATAGGGACTCTCAGCAAGGCCGCCTTTCCGGCCCAACGGAGGTGGAGCAGGGCTTTCGGCAGATGAGGCAGTCCGACCCGAACTTCAGCGAAGAGGCCCTCAAGGAGACCTTCCAGGATCTCTTCTTCAAGGTTCAGGCAGCCTGGATGAGTCGAAGTCCGGAAGGACTCCGGGAGATCGTTACGGGCGAGATGGCGGAGTTCTTCAGAGGCGAATTCGAGACCATGAAGAGCAAGGGCCGCATCAACCGTCTCGAGAACATTGCCGTGCGCAAGGTCGAACCGTCAGAAGTCTGGCAGGAGGCGGGGACGGAATATGTCACGGTGCTGTTCACGGCGAACCTGCTGGACTACACACTGGATGAGAAGAGCGGCCAGGTGGTCGGCGGAGACAAACTTAATCCTGTGAAGTTCCAGGAATTCTGGACCTTCTGCCGCGACATCGGCTCAACCCAATGGAAGCTCTCGGCCATCAATCAGGCCGCGTAATACCAGGAGCCAAATGGGGTCAGGTCTTGAAATATGATATTTTCGATATCATATGCCAAGACCTGACCCCAACCTTATGCAGAGTTGCTGGAGTTACTGAGTGCCTCCCCTTGGCTTCCCTCGCCCCTACGCCGCGGTTTTCCCCGCTAGTTGACGGTCCTCACTATAAGCATGAGTATCAAGCTCGCTCAAGTCAGAATCATCGCTACCGTTTTGTCTCTTTCAATCTTACGATATGAGCCGGCGGCAGCGCCATGGGCTGGCGGGCGACGTACCGTCTCGATCGCCCCCCATTACACCGGGATGCCCATGCGAGGAGAATGGCAGCAACTTGTGAGTCATTATGCGTTCATAGATTGGAACATCGGATGAATATCATCGAAGCAAAAAACATAACTAAGACCTATGTCATTGAAGACCACGAACATGACGTTCTGGCCGACGTCTCCCTTGCGGTTGCTGAAGGTGAGTTTCTCGTGGTGCAAGGGAGCAGCGGCAGCGGCAAATCGACCCTGCTCAGCCTGCTTTCGGGCCTTGATAAGCCCACCTCCGGCAGGGTGACCATCCGCGAAACGGACATCACCGATATGAGCGAGGATGCGCTCGCACCCCTTCGAAACGAGACGATCGGCTTTGTTTTCCAGTCCTTCCACCTCGTCCCCTCCATGACCGCTCTGGAAAATGTCATGTTTCCCGCCGAACTGAGAGGGGACCGCCTGGCCCGACCAAAGGCCGAGAGCGCTGCTCGAGCGCGTCGGTCTTACGGGGCGAAGCGGCAACTTCCCTCACCAACTCTCGGGTGGAGAGAAACAGCGCGTCGCCATCTGCCGGGCACTGGTGAACGATCCGCAGATCATCTTCGCCGACGAGCCCACCGGAAATCTCGATTCCGTGAACGGCCAGGCGATCCTCGATCTCCTCCTCGCGCTCCACCGCGAGCGAGGGTCGACGCTCGTCCTCGTGACCCACACGATTGAGATCGCCCGCATGGCCGACAGGATCATCACCCTCAGGGATGGAAGGATTGACGGTGAGCGCCGGAATGTTGCATAAGCCATTCATTAGGCGGCAAATCTCTCAGTCGAAGAAGCAGTCCGCCGTTTTCGTTCTCTGCGTGGCCCTCTCCATCGTCACCCTTGTTTCCTTAAACGGCTTCAGCCGGAGTGTGAACGATTCCCTGCTCAAGGATGCGAGAACGCTCAACGCCGCGGATATCATCATTCACTCACATTACGAACTCTCGCCCCCGTTGCTCGATGCGGTGGCTTCGCTGCAAAAGGACGGCCTCGTTCAGAGCGCGCGAGTCTACGAATTCTATTCGGTAGTCCGCAATGCCGGCCAAGAAAACTCCCTGCTCGCAAGCCTCAAGGTCGTGGGGCCAGGATACCCCTTTTACGGCAAGATCGAGCTGTCGTCGGGGCGTTCTTTTGCCGAGGTGCTTCAACCGGGCGCAATCATCGTCGAGGATACTCTTTTAGACCGGCTGGGGCTCCGCGTCGGGGACCAACTCCACGTCGGCGACTCGCTTCTCACCATCCGGGATGTACTCGTCCACGAACCCGACCGACCCATGAAGCTCTTTGCCCTGGGGCCGAGGATTTTCATCGCCATCGCTGACCGTGACGCCCTGAACCTGGTGAAAAAAGGTAGCCGGATTGACCACAGCCTGCTGTTGCGGGTTTCCGACGAGAACGATCTGGAGGGCCTCGCCGCCCGCCTGAACGCCGTCGCCGACAGAGACCAGGAGCGGGTGCAGACCTTCATGAACAATGAATCCCGTGTGAAGAAGTTTCTGGATAACTTCTTTTTCTTTCTCCACTTGATTGGGATCTTCACCCTGGTGCTGGCGGGAATCGGCATTCAGAGCGTCCTCAGCTCGCTCTTCAAGGAGAAGGAAGCCACCATCGCCATCATGAAAACGCTGGGAGCGACCAGCCGCTTCATCACCCTGCAGTTCGTGGCCGTGCTGACCCTCCTCGGGACGGTCGGCACCCTGGTCGGCCTCTGCTTCGGCTTCCTGGTGCAGGTTCTTCTCCCCGCGCTTTTCAGTGGACTCCTCCCCCATGACGTGGGGATCGTCTTCTCCTGGCGCGCGGTTTTGGAAGGCCTGGGATTGGGGGTGTTCGTCGTGGCCCTGTTCACGGTTCTGCCCCTGTTTCGTCTGAGGGAGCTCAAACCCATTTCCATTCTGCGGAAAGAAACGGGGGGAACGAGAAGAGGGGCGCCTTTCTATGCCGCTCTTTTGACGATCCTCGGTTTTTTTGTCCTGATGGTGCTCTGGCAGGTGCAGGATTTGCGGGTGGGAATGTGGCTGGTTGCCGGCATTCTAGGCCTCGTCCTGGTGACGGCGCTGCTGACGCATGCCGTCCTGGCGGGACTCCGCAGAGTGCGGGTGAAATCCCTGGCCCTGAGACAGGCGCTCAAGGGTTTGTTTCGCCCCGGCAACGCCACCCGGTTGATCATCATCACCCTGAGCGCCTCGCTCGCAGCGGTTTTCTCCATCTATCTCATCGAACAGAACCTCGATGCGTCCTTCGTCAACTCCTACCCCCCCGATGTCCCGAACCTCTTTTTTCTCGACATTCAGCCCTCGCAACTGGCAGCCTTCAAGACCGAACTGGGCGAGGAAACGACCTACTATCCGGTGGTGAGGGCGCGGGTTCTCGAGGTAAACGGGAAGACCATCGACGTGGAGCGGGAACGGCAAAAGAGAGGGGATAATCTCGCCCGGGATTTCAACCTCACCTATCGTGATCATCTCCTCGACGATGAAGCCGTCGTTACAGGAAACGACCTGTTCAGGAAGGATTGGGACGGCCTCCAGGTGTCCGTGCTGGATAAGGTGCTCAAGATGCGACAGATGGAGGTGGGCGACCGCATCACCTTCAGAATTCAGGGGGTGCCGCTGGAGGCTCGCATCTCGAGCATCCGGACCCATCTCGGGGAATCCATCCGCCCCTATTTCTATTTCGTCTTCCCGGAAGGAACCCTGAAGGATGCCCCTCAGACGATCTTCACCGCCGTACGGGTCAAAAAAGGGGAGATGGGTCCCTTGCAGAGCCGGATCGTTTCCCGGTTTCCCAATGTGAGCGTCATCGACATGACCGAGACGATTGCGACTTTTGCCGGCGTTATGCAAAAGCTCTCCCGGGTCACGCGCTTTTTTGCCCTCTTCAGCCTGGCCGCCGGCATCCTCATCATAATCAGTTCCATTTTCGCCATGCGCTTTGCCAGAATCCGGGAAGCGGTCTATTTTAAGATCCTCGGGGCGAAGCGCCGGTTCGTCCTCCGGGTGTTCACTCTGGAGAGCATCATCCTGGGCCTGGTGAGCGCTCTGCTGGCCATGGCCGTTTCCCAGGGGGCGAGTTGGTTCGTCGTGGTGCGAACCCTCGATATTTCCTACCGGCCGTTTCCGGCGTCGACCCTCGGCATGATTGGCGGAGCCGTTCTGCTCGTGGTTTTGGTGGGACTTTTTTCTTCCCTTTCCATTTTGAAGCAGAAGCCGGCCGCCTTTTTGCGAGAACAAACGGAGGAATGATCCATGAAGAGAAGGCGCTTCGTCCTGGCCCTTGCGGCGCTGCTCATCTTCAATGCCCTCTGGGCCTGCGGCCGGGATGAACCCATGCCCCAGGCCGCCGGTGAGAAGCAGGAAACCCGCTACGACGGCACCATCGCAGCCGTCGGTGACAGTCTGACGGCGGGATACGGCCTGGCGGAGGAGCAGTCCTATCCGGCGCAACTCGAGAGGAGGCTTCACGCTGACGGTCTGCGGTACCGGGTCGTCAATGCCGGGATCAGCGGAGAAACCAGCAGCGGAACCCTTTCCCGCATCAAGTGGGTGCTCACTCTCAAACCCGATATCGTGATTCTCGAAACCGGGGCCAACGATGGCCTGCGTGGGATCAGCCCGGAATTGACACAAAAGAACCTGAGCGAGATCATCGGCATCCTGGCCGAACAGAAGGTGGTCGTGGTGCTTGCCGGCATGCAGATGCTGAGCAACCTGGGTGAGGAGTTTCAGACCGCCTTCAAGAACGTCTATCCGGCCGTGGCGGAGCAGCGAAAGGTCATCCTGATTCCCTTCTTTCTTGAAGGGGTGGCAGGGGAACGACAATTGAACCTACCCGACGCCATCCATCCCACGGAGCAAGGTTACACCGCCGTGGTGAGCAACCTCATGCCCTATGTGAAAGAAGCGATCCGGCAGCGCGAAGGCAGGCTCTCCACTGAGCAATAGTCCACACAACCTCTTTGTTTTCAGATACTCTGCCGATTCAACATCGACAGCAATCCTGTAACCACAGACACTTACCTTGGCCCGACGCCGTCCGCCTGTCGGATGTCTTTGAGCTTGTAGAACTACATTGTGCCAAATGGTACATCGGTATCCTCTGCCTCTATCATTGATCTACCATAAGCAAAGACTTTGCATAGGCGATTATCTGATTGTTGGGTTGCCTCGCAAGGCAGTTACAGGTAATAAACAGGCTTAGTTCCCTGGTGTGCAGAAAGCCGGGCAATGGCTTAGGAACTCGGGTGTCGCAAAGGCGGAGTTCGCCTCCACCGTTTCACCGACGTTTTCCTGATTGACCAACTGCACGGTTGGCACGACCCCGCCGGCCTTATCGGCGCAGGCGGTTCGCTAGTCCAGCACGGGAATGTTCTTCCTCCGGCACATGTCCTTGAAAATTTTCGGCCAGACCGTGACAGTCACCTCGCCGAGGTGGGCTTTCTTCAGGAGCAGCATTTGGGTTCGTGCCTGACCGATGCCGCCGCCGATGCTCAGGGGGATCTCGTCATTGAGGATCGCCTGATGGTAGGGGAACCTGAGGAAGTCGAGCTGACCGGTGAGTTCCAGCTGCTTCCTGAGCGCGGGGGCGTTTACGCGGATGCCCATGGAGGTCAATTCATGGCGGCGCTTGGTTACCGGGTTCCACACCAGGATATCCCCATTCAGACCATGCATGGGGCGGCCGTCTTTGGAAACGGTTTCAGTCACCCAGTCGTCATAGTCGGCGGCGCGAAGCTCATGTGGGTAGCCGTCTTCCAGGACCCAGCCGATGCCGTAGATGAAAACCGCCGGATATTTTTTTAGCGTCTCGGTTTCGCGGTCCTTGCGGGGCAAATCGGGGAACATCTCCAGGATCTCTTCGGCATGAAGAAAGGTGAGCTTCTCCGGGAGATCGGGATAGCGGTCTGTTTTCAGCTGGGGGAATCTTTCCTGGACCATGATCTCCGCTCCCTTGATCACTTTCCACAGCTTTTCCACCACCGTAGTCAGGAAATCGAGATTCCGCTGCTCGTCGGTGATGGCCAGTTCCCAGTCCCATTGATCGACGTAGGCGCTATGGTCGTGGTCCAGGAAGTAGTCCTTTCTGACCGCCCGCATATCCGTCACGAGGCCTTCTCCAACCCCCATGTCGAACTGTTTCAAGGCCATCCGCTTCCATTTGGTGGCGGCCTGCACCACCTGGGCGTCAACCGGATTCCGGTCGTAATCGTTGGGAATGTGGAACTGGATGGGGGTGCGGGAACCGTCGCGGTCGAGCAGATCGTTGATGCCGCTTTCCGCATCCACGATGAGGGGCACGGTAACCAGCATCAAATTGAGCTCTTGGCAAAGATTTTCCTCAATATAGTTCTTGACGGCGGTGATGGCCCGTTGGGTCTCTTTGGGTGACAGCAGGGAATGGTAGTCCTGAGGCAGGATCAGTTCCAATTCGTCATAGTTGCCAATGCCCGGTCCAGCGAGATCTGCAGCTTTGTTTCCCATGGTTGTAACTCCTCCAAAAACCATTCTGTATCTGTGGGTGGGGTTTAGCGATCGTCGATGGAATCTCGGCGATTCCTCGAAGTTCCCGCTTATATCAGAGTTCGTCCAAGGATTGGCTAAAAAAACTGGGTAATTCTACAGGGATGGGGTCAGGTCTTGTAATAAGATATCGTTGAAAATAATATCATATTACAAGACCTGACCCCACGACTCCTATTCCAGGACTTCACCCAGAGATCAGAGCCAAGGATTAATCGAGGCTCACAGGGACGGGCTGGGTCCGCCAGATGTCCCGGCAGTATTCACGGATCGCCCGGTCGGAAGAAAACTTGCCCATACGGGCCACGTTGAGAATGGTCATGCGGGTCCATTTTCCCTGGTCCCGGTAGGCTTGATCGACCTTCTGCTGGGCTTCGAGATAGGAGGCGAAGTCCGCAAAAAGCAGGAACGTGTCATGAAACAGGAGTGAATCCACCAGGGGTCGAAAGAGGTCTTTGTCACCGTGGGAAAAGTACCCCGCATTGAGACGCCCGATGGCTCCCTGGAGCTCGATGTTGGCATTGTAGTAATCCAGCGGATGGTAGCCCCGGGTGTGCAGGGAAAATACTTCCTCGGCGGTGAGCCCAAAGAGGAAGAAATTCTCAGCCCCGACCTCCTCCCTGATTTCAACATTGGCCCCGTCCAGGGTGCCAATGGTCAGCGCGCCGTTCATGGAAAACTTCATATTTCCCGTTCCCGAGGCTTCTTTGCCGGCGGTTGAAATCTGCTCCGACAAGTCGGCGGCGGCGTAGATGGGTTGCGCATTCTTGACGTTGAAGTCGGGGAAGAAGACGACTTTGAGGCGGCCCGCCACATCGGGATCACCATTGACCACCTCGGCCACGGAAGTGACCAGTTTGATGATGCGTTTGGCGAGGAAGTAGCCGGGAGCGGCCTTCCCCGCAAAGATGAAAGTCCGAGGCGAGATGCTGACGGCCGGGTCGAGTTTGATGCGGTTGTACAAGGCGATGATGTGCAAGACATTGAGGTGCTGGCGCTTGTACTCATGAATTCGCTTCGCCTGAACATCAAACAGGGACAAGGGGTCAACTTCGATGCCGGTGCGCTCACGGATCAACCCCGCAAGCTTCCTCTTGTTGGCAAGCTTGACCGCACGCCACTCCTCGCGAAAATCGGAATCATCCACAAACTCCTCCAGCCGCCGGAGGTCCTCCAGATTGCCGACCCACTTGCCGCCGATCTTTTTCGTAATGAGCCCGCTCAGGCCCGGATTGCTCAGCACCATAAAGCGGCGCGGTGTCACTCCGTTGGTTTTGTTGCTGAATTTCTCCGGCATCATTTCGTAGAAATCCCGCAGCACGGTTTCCTTGAGCAGGCGGGTGTGGAGTTCCGCCACGCCGTTGATGGCGTGGCTGCCGACGCAGGCCAGGTGGGCCATGCGCACGAAGCGTCCGCCACTTTCGTCGATGAGTGACATCCTGGCCACGCGGGCCTCATCGCCGGGGTATTTGGCTCTAACCTCGACGAGGAAACGGCGGTTGAGTTCGTAGATGATTTCGAGGTGTCGGGGGAGAAGGCTTCCGAAAAGGTCCACCGGCCATTTTTCCAGTGCTTCCGGCAGCAGAGTATGATTGGTGTAGCCGAAGGTTTGGCGGGTGATTTCCCATGCCCGCTCCCATTCCATCTCGCGCTCATCGACCAGGAGGCGCATCAGTTCAGCAACGCTGATGGCAGGATGAGTATCGTTGAGCTGAATGGCAAAGTGCTCGTGAAAGTGATCCAAACCGCGAAGATAACGCTCGCAGATCCGAACCATGTCCTGGAGCGAACAGGACACGAAGAAGTACTGCTGTTCCAGGCGCAGTTGCTTGCCCTGGATCGGTTCGTCGTTGGGGTAAAGCACCTTAGTGATGTTTTCCGAAAAGATCTTCGCATTCACGGCGCCGTAGTAATCGCCCACGTTGAAAGCGGCAAATTCGAAAGAAGCCACCGCCTCCGCCCTCCACAAGCGCAATATATTGCAGGTGTTCACCCGATAGCCGACGATAGGGGTATCGTAGGGAACGCCTTTTACGGTCTGATGGGGAATCCAGCGCACGCGGTAGCGGCCGTGCTCATCGGCGAAAGATTCGGTGCGCCCTCCGAAACCCACCTCATGAGTGATCTCGGTCTGCCGGATTTCCCACGGGTTGCCAAGGCGGAGCCACTGGTCGGTTTGTTCGACCTGCCAGCCGTCGCGAATCAGCTGATCGAAGATACCGAATTCGTAGCGTATGCCGTACCCGATGGCACGAATTTCAAGGGTTGCCAGGGAATCGAGATAGCAGGCCGCCAGTCTTCCCAGTCCCCCATTGCCCAGCCCCGGTTCCTCCTCCTGGTCGAACAACCCTTGAATATCAAAGCCAACCGCCTCGCACGCCGCCCGCACCTCCTCATTGATACCCAGGTTGATCATGTTGTTCTCGAGATGGGGGCCGAGAAGGAATTCCGCCGAGAGGTAGGCGACCATTCTGACATCTTCCACATGCAACTGTTCGATGGATTTGAGCCAGCGGTAAAGGAGTTGATCGCGCACGGTAAGGGCCAGGGCCAGGTATAATTCGTGGGGGGTGGCGTCTTCGGGATATCGACCCAGCGTGTAGATGATATGTTCGCGAAAAGTGTGTACCAGGCCTTCCAGACTGATGTCCGAGCGACCGCCGCTGCCAACGCCTGCTTTTGCTTCCGGTACTTGTGTGTTGTCAGCCATAACCGAATGCCGTCCTCCTGGGACCATCATGACCCGCCGGGTCACGACAAAAAAAAGAAACCAGAATGTCGCAGAGTCGCTTTGCGGTTTGCCGCATCCACCGCCTGAGCTCCTCCCCCCTTCACCGCTTCACCGCTTCCCAAGCCCGTCAGGGACGCCTAAGATCAATGATTTCCATGCGGTTATTGCCGTCGGGATTCTTGGTGGACGGGCCTTCCGTCAAGATGACGAAGTCTCCTTGCATCCCCTGCGTCTGCATCCAGTTCTGAACGTAGCGCTTCCAGACTTCGGGATGTTCGGGTTCACAGATAGGATGGACTCCATAAGAAAAACCCAACTGCTGACAAGCAGCCTCCTGGGAACTCACGGCGGCGATCCACACGGGCAACCGGAAGCGCGTGATGCTTCTGGCCGTGACACCGCCATGGGTGGGCACGAAGACCACCGCCGGGGTCACCTGTGCCACCGCGGCGACCACGCTTAAAGCGATGACATCATGCAGGGCCGGGGCTGCATGCCCTTCGCAGGGACACGGTATTGGGCCGAGACTGTAGCTCGACCGACAAGGTTCGATGGTGGTGGCGATTTTAGCCAGCATGGCGACGGCCTCGACGGGGTATTGGCCCATTGCCGATTCTTCCGAAAGCATGACACAGTCCGTGCCATCGAGGATGGCGTTGGCCACGTCGGTGGCTTCCGCGCGCGTGGGACGCCGATGATCGACCATCGATTCGAGCATCTGGGTGGCCGTGATGACCGGTTTGCCGAGCAGATTCGCTTTGCGCGTGAGATGTTTTTGGACAACGGCAATCTGTTCGATGGGCACCTCCACGCCGAGATCACCTCTGGCAATCATGACCCCATCCGCAGCATCCAGAATGGCATCGAGGTTGCTTAACGCCCGGGAGCGCTCGATTTTGGCAATGATGAAAGGAGAGTACCCGAGTGCTCTGGCGGCGCTCCTCACCGCTTGAAGATCCGCAGCATTTTCTACAAACGACTGACTGACGGCATCGACCCCATGCTCGAGGGCGAAGCGGAGGCAGTCCCGGTCATGGTCAGTGAACGCGCTGAGGCCCAAATCGATGCCGGGCAGGTTGAGGCCCTTGCGCGAACGCAACTCGCCTCCCACCACCACGCGGCATTCCACCAGGGAGCCGTTCACCTGCAAGACCTCCAGCTGAATCAGGCCATCGTTGAGAAAGAGGGTGTCCCCTGTCTTGACGACCTCGTGCAGGCGGGTGTAACTGACGGAGACCCGTTTGCTGTCACCAGCGATTTCCTCGGTAGAGAGGCTGAATGGATCGCCGTTTTTCAGCTCGATGGGCTCCTCCGCAAGTTTGCCAATCCGCATCTTGGGACCGGGCAGATCGGCCATGACGGCCACACGCCGTTCGACCGCCCGAGCCGCCGTGCGGATCCGCGCGATGCTGCCCGCATGCATGGAAAAATCGCCATGGGAGAAGTTCAGACGAGCCACGTTCATTCCTGCCCGGATCATTGCCTCGAGTGTCTCCTGGTTGTCACAGGCGGGGCCAATGGTGCAAACGATTTTCGTCTTATGGGTCGGTAGTGCCATTCCTTATGCTCCCTAGTGGTCGGTCTATGGCCGGAAGGTCGTTCGTGAAGGTTCTACAGCACATCAACAAGCTTTAGGCTTGAATTCCGGCCTTTTGCACCCGGAGACAAACCGCCAAACCCTCTGAGATGATCGTTGCGCCCAGGAACTTTGGACTTGATGGGTCACAGGTTCTTGGCAATGGAGATAAAGAACGTCGTCCCCTTCTTGGTTCTCGGTTCCACCCACACTTTGCCGCCATGCTGGGCCGCGATCTCTTTGACGATGCTGAGGCCCAGCCCTGCTCCTTCAATTCCTCTCGAGGTTTCGTCCCGCTGAAAAGCCCCAAAGATCCTCTCGGTATCCTCTGCCTTCAGTCCCCTGCCGTCATCGCTTACCGAAAAGATGTGGAAATCCTCTGACTCTTCATACCCGGTCCAAATTCTGCTCAGGCGTTCCCCTCCGTACTTAAGGGAGTTATCGATAAGATTCCTGAAGGCCCTCAGCAGGGAGAGCCGATCCGCGCTGATCTCGACCCCGGTCTCGGGTATACGCCAGTCAATTCGCCGAAGACCGAGTTGCGCAGAAAACTCCTCTTTGAGCATCTGGAGAACCTCTCCAATGTTAATCCTTTCAATGGAAAGGCGGGCTTCTTTCGTCGCTATATAGACGTTCACCTTGTCGACGAGGGCTACAATGTGCTCCGATGCTTTCAAAATCTGATGGCAATAGGTTCTGCCTTTTTCATCCAGGAGGTCCCTGGAGTGTCTGCTCAGTCGTCTTGTCAGCCCATATATGCCGATAGCCGGACTTTTTAGATCATGGGCCACGGAGTAGGCAAAAAACTTGAGCTTTTCAGAGGTGTCGTTTAGCGCCGCTTCGGCGCGTCGGCGCTCCTCGATTTCGCGTGTGAGTTGGTCGTTGGCCATGGCCAGCTCAGAGGTGCGCTCCTTCACCAGTTCCTCAAGGTGGTCCCGATATCTCACCAACTCCTCTTCCGTCCGCTTCCGTTGGGTGATATCGAGCATTACTCCGACAAGTCCCGCAACCTTACCCTCCAGGTCCGTGAAGGTGCTCTTGCTGAAAAACACGTCGTGGTTGCTACCGTCGGCATACCGCACCAGGGTCTCATAACGCTGGACTCCAGGGTTCTTGAAAACGGCGGCATCGGCCTCATGGTAGCGGTCTGCCAGATCCTTGGGAGCTATGTCATAGACGCTCTTTCCGATGATATCCGCCTTACTCAGGCCTATAAAGGATTCAAAGGACGAGTTGCAGCCCAGATACCTGCCTTCCCGGTCTTTGTAGAAGATCGGGCTGGGAATGGTATCAATCATGGTCTGTTGGAAATTGACCTGTTCTCTTATTGCATCTTCGGCCCGTCTGCGCTCGGTGACATCCCGTTGAATTCCCCACGCCCGCACCAGAAAGCCGTTTTCGACCGTGCCGACAAAACTGCTAACAAAAATGCGCGGGTTCTTCTGACTTACTGTTTCGTAGGGTTCCGAATCCACCAGCCGGTAGCCCGAGCGAATAAAGGCTCGAATGAGCGCGATAATGCACGGATCGTGGCGAGGAAGCAGGCGCTTGAGCCGCATCTTTACCAGATCGTCGGCTCTTAGCCGGCCGTACATGCGTGCATAAGCATTGTTGCATTCGCCAAGGTATCCATGCTGGAAGAAGCCTTCAATTTGTTCTTCTTCCGAGAGCCCTATGGATATGGGTTGCTCCAGTTCGATGCGACAGATGCCCTCTGAACTGTTGGCAATGAAATTGCGATAACGCGCCTGGTTCTCGCGCAGGGCGAGTTCCACCCGCTTGCGCTCGCTGATTTCCTCCTCCAGCCGGGCACTTTGCGCGGCGCGCTGCTTTTGCAGGGCATGCAGGGCAACATGGGTCTTTACCCGTGCCAGGATTTCTTCGACCTGCAATGGTTTGGTGATGTAGTCCACTCCTCCCGCCTGGAACCCTTTCACCTTGTCGGCCGTATCGGCCAGGGCCGTGAGGAAGATGACCGGAATGTCGCGGGCACGTTCATCCGCCTTCAGCCGCTCGCATACCTGATAGCCATCGAGGCCGGGCATCTTGATGTCGAGCAGAATGAGGTCGGGCAGGGTTGATTGGACAAACCGCAAAGCCACTTCCCCCCGGGAGGCCGGATGAACGGCGTAGCCTTGCTCTGCAAGGAGATCCGTCAGAAGACGAAGGCTTGCAAGGTTGTCGTCCACAATCAAAATCCTGCCCGGGTGTTCGTCTGTCTCTTCTTCTCTCACCTTGTTTCTCCAATGAGAGGGTACGCGATCCATGAGGGAAAGGGCGAGGTGCGGCAAAGGGGTCCACACGGTGGTGGTCCCCTTCATCAAGCCCGTCAAAACCGCGAGAGCGCTTTAACCAGTCCTTGAGCACCCTTGGGAACTTTCACCTTACCGGCAAGAATATCTGAAGGCGTCACTTTGCGGCCGTAGTATTCGCTATTGGTCTCGTCGCGGGACATGATGACGGTACCTTCCAGGGAAACGCCGGCAAAAAGCCCCTGACTGCGGCTGTAAGTGTATACCGCAGCCGTCGGAAGCACATCGGCAGCCACATTGCGACCAATCGGCCCCGCCGCCACGCTAAGGTCCGCCCCGAGTGAGACATTGCCACCCCGGGAGAAGGCTCTGACGGCATCGGGCGTGTTGAGCACGATCACGAGCTCCGACACCTGGGCCCCAATCTGGAAACCAAATCCGGCCCCTCCCGTACCGATGGCCGAGGGCCCGCTCCAACCCTTGCCGAGGCGGGACACCACGACCCCAGTGCCCCCGCGCCCGCTGACAATAAAACCGGCTTTGGTGACGGTGAGAATGGCCAAACCCTTTGCCCCCTTCAAAACCGCAGGGGGAATGGATTTCTCCGGAATCTCCTGAAACCGCTGCAAAATGGCGACCGCCTGATCAACGTCTCCCTGCATGGCGGCAAGACTGAGCGTCGAAACGCTCAAGACCATGACAAGAGCCAGAACCAATGTCAGTGCTTTGGGAATACTCATGCCCTTTTCCTTTCCATTCAAGAGTGCTTTCCAACCTTCAGGATCCCCTTCACGAAAGCATCCGTTACCCCATGAAGTCACGTCACCGTGGCGTCAGGCGCCAAACTTTTTCAGCTTGTCGGCATAAGCGAGCGCCAGTTGGATCAACAGGACACCCGGAAGAATCCCCCACATCCCTTTGGCGCAAGGCCTTTCGCCGAACGCCGTCACATCGTCCGGGCGCGTATGCCGTCCATGGATGAGGAAGGGAATGGGATGGTAAGAGTGGGCTTTCATGACCGCAGGGGTCGAATGGTCACCGGTGACGATCAGAACGTCGGGGTGCCGCTCTAAAATGCTCGGAACGAAGGCGTCGACTTTTTCGATTTCCGCCACCTTCGCCCCAAAATCACCGTCCTCCCCTCTGGAATCGGCGTACTTGTGGTGCACGAAAAAGAAATCGTATCGATCCCAATGCTCTTTCAGCGCCCTGCCCTGATCGTCCAGGTTCCCCAGCCCCTCGATCACGTCCATGCCGACCAGACGGCTTACCCCCTTATAGTCCGGGTACACCGCCAAGGCAACCGGACGCAGTCCAAAGCGCTCGCCCATGGAGGGAATATGGGGCAGTTCGGCGAAGCCACGCATGAGGACGGCGTTGGCAGGGCTTTGATCATGCAACAGGCCAACGGCCTGGCGTAGGAATTCTTTTGCCACGTCCGCGGTCCGGATCCCCTCCGCTGAGGTTGGCCTGGGATCATAAGCCGGAACGCCGGTAGCCTGAGGGTCGGTATCCTCGACGCGGTCGCTCAAACCTTCCCCCCGGAATACGGCAACGGCGCGGTAATCCTTAACGGGACGGACGAACACCTCGACCCCGGGAATTTTCACCGCCCCGAGCAGGTCGCACAGGCGACTGCAGGTTTCAGTGGGAATGCGGCCCGCCCGTCGGTCGATGATCAGGCCGCCTTCATTTCGAGTGGCGAAATTGATGCGCACGGCCACATCGCCCGCCCGCATGGGAAAAGCGATGCCCATAGCGGCAACGACGCCTCTTCCCACCGGGTAGTCGGTGGGCTGATAGCCGAACAAGGCGAGATGACCGGGAGCGGAACCGGGGGTGATGCCGAAACCCACCGGCAGGTGAAGGCCGCATTCCGACTCAGCCGCAAGTGCATCCAGCTGTGGGGTGCAGGCCGTCTCGAGCTCCGTCCTGCCGCCTTTTTCGGCCGGCAGACCCCCCAAACCATCAATCACCAGCAGGACGATTTTCTGTTCGTTGGGGTGGAGCAGTTCCTTCAAAATGGCGTCGCGCATGACCGGTTCGTCTCCTCTTTATTTGGTTTTTGTCCAGGTTTCGTCAGGATTAAAGGTCTTCATGGCACGGGCGGTCCGGGCGGTTTGCGAACCGAGGTTCTTCTCGTAGACGACCCCATCCTGATTCGCCATGAAGGTCATGACCCCGGAGGTGCCATACTCAGCCGGATAGGCCACCACCGCAAAGCCGCCAATCATTTTGCCCCTGACTAAATAATCACGGGCGCCTCCTTGGGCTTGCTTTCCCTGAGCCGTCAGGATGCGGTAAAAGTAGCCGTGATAAGGTTCGGGTTCACCGCGCGGGTCCTTTCTCGCGTAGCCTTCGATGCCCGCTTTGGCGGCCAGGGGTCCCAAAGGGCTGGGATCTTCGCCTTCCGCCACCGACCAGTAAAGCCCATTCTTCTTGCCCGGATCGCTCAAGAACCTCTGAGCGTATTGCAGCACCCCATCGCCGGTTCGATCCTCGGTGGCATAATCCCTCTGAGCATCAACCACCGCCAGGCAGACCTGAATGGCATCCAGCTCGTTCCTGCCGATCCGGCGGTTGACTATCTCATCTTGGCCTTCGCTCGTGCTGAAATACCAGAATTCGCCCTGTCTGACGATGGGTATGGGAAAGGGCCAGTCTTGCCTGCCTACATGCAGAATGACCCTGCTTTCATCCCTTTTTTCCAGCTGGTTCATCTCCTCGTACGCCTTGACGAACCGTTCGCGCGCCGCCTGATCGGCAACTTTGTCACCGGAAGCGAGGAGCGGTTTCCCGGCGGGCCCGAAGATTACCAGGAGCTCCTTGCTATCGTTGGCCTTGATGGCCGTTACCAGATTCTTCACCGCCTCTTCGGAAGACCCGAAGGGTTTTTGCTTAACCGCCCCCGCACGGGCGTTCCCCGTCACCAAAACCGCTGCGGCTGCACCGCCGTCACCGCCTGCCCCTCGGAGTTGGCCGCCTCCCGCTTTGAGATTGCCGGTGCTCTGACGGCTGGCTCGGCCGCGGTCGCTGAACCGCTGCGAATCGTCCCCAGGGCCGAGGCCCTGGAAGGCGCTGGAAGCGTCGCGCCCCTGCTGCCCCTGAAGGCCCTGGCGCTCAGAGCGGTCCCTCTGCTCGCTCAGGTCGTGGGGCTGCCGGTCCGCACCGCCGGTGTCACCTCGAAGATTTTGGCCGCCCTCTCCCGCCTTCTGGGTCAAGTCGTCCTTCTTGCTCTGATCGAATCCGCGGAAATCGTTTCTACGTCCAGTATCACCCTTTTGGCCCGGATTGTAGCGGTCGCGCACCTCCTGACTGCGGTAGGGATCCCCTTTGCGATGTTCCCCATTGTGCTGCCATTTGGAGGTCTGGATGTTGTTGATGTTGACGTTGTTCTGATTGATGTTGATGTTGCGGTTGACGTTGGCGTTGAGCTGGTGGCCACCCCAGTTCCAGGAGCCCCAGCCCGAGTTCCAGGCCGACCCCACGGCTACGCCGGCGGCGAAAGAAATGAGTCCGGTGGCTACGACCGCCCCGGCCGGATAATAGGAGTAGGGAGGATAAGAAGGATACCACCAGCTTCCGTAGACCACCGTCGGATTGTAGGTGGGCACATAGACCACCTGGGGATTGAACGGTTCCACGCGGATAATCTGCTGCTCAACAATCACCTTCTGTTCCTGGGTATTTTTCAGGTTGCCCTGGGCATAGGCTTTGGATCGCAGATGCTGGATGGTGTCCATAACTTGGTCTTCCTGCGCGAGAAAAGCGTCGCCGAGACGCTGTGTCCAGTTCAATTTCTCGCTCATCTGTGCAAGGACCTGAGGGAACGGGACCAGGGCTTTCACACTGAGATCCCAGCTTTGTTGATCCAGGGCCGCATTGCGTTGATCCCCTTTGAGGTTCTTGTTGCTCTTCGCCCAGCGGTCTGCTTCCACCACCTCGATGGGGTAGGTTGAGGACATCAGAATCTGAGCCAGCAGCGAATCGGGATAGAGAGCTATGGGTGCCAGCATTTGGTCCAGTTCCTCTTGCGTGAACAAAGTTGACGGGCTGGATCCCTGCCCCAGGACACCGCTCGGAACCGCAAGAACTAGAATCAGCAAATAGCAGAGAACCCGTTTGCCTGCCGATTTGGAACTCATCGTAACCTCCCCTGCTGAAAGAAGCATTTGGGCCGGAACGGACTCTCGCCACATGAGAAAACAGTGATCGCTCTCCCGAGATGCTACTCCGAAAGACCGTTTGCTCGCACGGAACCCCAACGGACGCCGCCAACGGCCCCGGCCTTTTGGTTGAGAATTCTAGCACGCCTTTTTTTACAAATGAATGGAAACCGAGAACGAACCCGAAGAATTTGCATGGATTCCGGCAGGACAATCTGCTCGATGGAGAGATGAGGCGGCGAAAACCTCTTCGGACGCCTTCTTGGCGGACACCCGGTGCAGGGTCGCTCATTTTCCTTGCGAGTAAGGTATAGAACCGCCCTCTATGAATGTGCTATAGATAGCGCCAGGCATCGCGGGCGTCTCCCCGCACCCGGCACGCTCTTGCTTTGACAAAGCCAGAGAGTCAGCACCGGCGGTGCTTGAACGATGGAAGTGGCCGTCAGCTAAGGTTTGCTGGCATTTTTCCGATTCCAGGTCACTTATCATGGATCCCTGGCCGCTGCAATTGCGGTTGGTTGCCAGCGACGAGGGAGCCGGAGGGTGGAAATGCTGTCAGGAAAGTCCGAGAAGAACAAGATTTTGCAACGGATCGCGGATGGGGAGGGGCTTCCGTCCCCATCTCCGGTCGTTATGCAGCTCCTCCAACGGGCGGCGGATGAACGCTCCTCCGTCACCGACCTGGCCAATATCATCGAACAGGACCCCGGATTGACCACGCGTTTGTTGAAAGTGGCCAACAGCGCCTTTTTCTCTGGTCCAAGAAAGGCCGCTTCGGTTGCTCAGGCCATTCTCCTGGTAGGGCACACGCGCCTTCGCGTCATGGCCTTGTCGCTCTCTCTGCGTGATTCCTTCCCCTTCGGCAGGGTGCACGGCCTGGATTACGAACAGTTCTGGAAAACGTCCCTCTATCGAGCACTCATTGCCCAGGGGCTGCTGCAACAGATGCGAAACCTGAAAACAGCCCAACCCGAAGAGGTTTTCACCGCCGGGCTGCTCCAGGAAGTCGGCATGCTCATGCTGCACCAGGTTTGCCCGGAAGCCCTGAGAGACGCCTTTCCGGCCGTGTCAGACCCCCTGGAAGAGATCCTCTCCTGGGAGGAGCATAACTTCGACTTGAACCACCGGCAGGTGGGTCATTTTGTGCTCAAACGGTGGGGCTTTCCAGAAGCCATCACCGAGACTCAGAAGCATTTTGGGCCGAACGCTCTTGCCCCGGACCAGCCGGTGCTGGCCCGGGTGCTCGAGTTTGCCCGCCTCGCCACGCAGGTCTTCTTCAACGAACGGCAGCAGTTCGACATCCTCAGAGAGAAAGCACCGGTGCTTGATCTCCAATATGATCAGATCGCCGACACCCTATGCACCACTTTTGCCAACGTTGCCGAAATTGCGCAGCACTTTCAACTCAAAGTCGACCCGGCCCAGGACATGGTGGAGGTCATTGAAAAAGCCAATCGCACTTTGGTGAAGATGAACGACTCGCTCCAGACCAATCTAGGCAAGGCCATGGATCTCCTTTCAAAACAGGCTTACCAGGGGGAGAGGGTGCTGATGCGGACCATGCACGACCAGCAGAGGACCGTCGGGAACGTACTCGATGCCGTGGCCCACGAAATCAGAAATCCGCTGATGGCCATCGGCGGGTTTGCTCAACGCCTGGCGCGTGAAGTCGAGGGTTGCAGCCAGTCCTCCCGCTACCTCACCATCATTATCCAGGAAGCGGAGCGGCTGCAGCAGGTACTGCGAGAGGTTTCCTCTTTTTCCCAGGGCTTCACTCCCATTTGGGATGTGGCGGACCTGACGGCGACCATCGAGGAGTCGATCAGCGAATTGGAGGCCTCGCATGAATTTCCAGACGTTGCCTTTGCCCGACGGTTTCCGAAGGCCGCACGGATCTTCGTGCGGTTTGACCCGGCCGGAATGAAGACCGCCCTGCAACTCACTCTCAGGACGATCGCTCAGTTCGCCGGCACCTCGGCAAAGGAGGCCGAAATCGTCATCCGCATTCGGGAATCGTCTCGCCGGGACACTATCGTGGTGGATTTTTTCGCCGGCGTTGGCGCCTTCCAGGAAGGCTCGCTCCAAACCCTGCTCGATGCCGACTTCTCATCCAAGACATTGGGAAAAGGACTGCATTTTCTTCAGGCCTGGAAGATCATCGAATCCCACGGCGGAACGATAGCCTTCGAGAATGCTCCGGATGGGAACCATTTGCTAGTCTCCCTGCCCTTTTGA
The DNA here is from genome assembly GCA_963783775.1 of uncultured delta proteobacterium. GTDB lineage: Bacteria > Desulfobacterota > Syntrophobacteria > Syntrophobacterales > Syntrophobacteraceae > JADGQM01. The sequence continues at coordinate 130,363 of CAWAOR010000010.1, forward strand.
AATGGCGCAGGGGAGTGTGAATCCCAATACTGATACGAAGTTTCGCGGGAGGAATAGAGAGGGATGGCTGGTTTCAAGGTTCAGTGGCAGGCGGCAGTGATGGTTTGTTTTCTAATATCCGGCTGCGCAGGCGGTCCTGCAATCCGCCTTCCGGCGAACCGGCAGGTTCTGGATACGACCGGCACGGCGCCGTCTCAAAAGGCAGTCCTGCCTGAGATATCAGACTGGGGCTGGAGTGAGCGCGTCATAACGGAGGACGAACTGAACAGCCTGGAGATGAAAGACCGGACCTTGAACCCCGAGGTAACCCACCGGATCCTGGCGCGGATGAACTCCAAGGCGGAATTCTACATCTATGACGACATTCGAAAACACAAACCCCTGCGCGTCCCCAACGACTTCCGAGCCTACCGCAACTGGACTCCGCTCCCCCAGAAGGCGGAAAAGCTGACTCACCTTCCCAAAACCATTCTTGTGGTCAAGGACCTTCCCTTCATCGGCTGGTATGAAAATGGGAAACTGGTGGGGGATTCGCAGGTAGGCCTGGGAAAGCCCGGAGAGGAGACCGACGCCGGGGTTTACAGAATCCTTGAGAAAGCGGTGGACAAGTATTCCCTGAGCTACCGAAACGATTTCGGTGAACCCGCGTGGATGCCCTGGGCCATGAAGATTTACGGCGCGGTTTGGATTCATGCGGGCGATATCGCCGGCCCCTACTGCTCCCACGGTTGTGTCATGCTCCCCATGGACCCCGCCGAGGAACTGTACTTCTGGACGGATGAGCAGACCACAGTGGTCATTGTTGAATCCTTGGCCAGCCTGCAAGTGATGCAACCGGAGCGCGGGAAGACCAAGACCCGGGCCAAGTAGAAAAGTCGTCCAAAGAGGATTATACCCATGCTCAAACGGATCGATCCGACGAGGACCAAAAGCTGGCAGAGGCTTCTCGATCACTTCCCCAGGATGAAGCCCATGTCTATGAAAGATCTGTTCCTTAGCGACCCGGAGAGATTCGACCGGTTTTCCCTCCGTGTCGGAGATATCCTGGTGGATTTTTCCAAGAACCGGATCATCGAGGAAACCCTCGACCATCTGCTCGGCCTGTCTGAGGAAGCCGAGCTTGGCGATGCCATCCGAAAGCTGTTTTCCGGCGACGCGATCAACGAAACCGAAGGGCGGGCGGTCCTGCATGTGGCTCTGCGCAACCGGAAGAATCGACCCATCGAAGTTGCCGGGGAAGATGTCATGCCCCAGGTAAACGCGGTTTTGGAGAAGATGAAGGAGTTCTCTGGGAGGGTCATCTCGGGGGCATGGCAAGGCTATACCGGCAAGCGAATCACGGACATTGTCAATATCGGCATCGGCGGGTCCGATCTTGGCCCGGTGATGGTGACCGAATGCCTGCGACCCTACGCCAGGCCGGGACTTGCCGTCCATTTCGTGTCAAACGTCGATGGCACCCACATCGTGGAGACCCTCAAACGACTCGATCCGGAAACCACCCTCTTCCTGATCGCATCGAAGACCTTCACCACCCAGGAAACCATGACCAATGCCTTTTCGGCCAGAGCCTGGTTTCTGGCCAAGGCCCAAGATCCGAGCCATATCGCCCGGCATTTCGTGGCCATTTCCACCAATGCGGAAAAGGTGGAAGCTTTCGGGATCGACCGGAACAATATGTTTGTTTTCTGGGACTGGGTGGGAGGACGCTATTCCCTCTGGTCGGCCATCGGGTTATCCATCGCCTGCGGCATCGGGTATGAGAACTTTGAAGAGCTCCTGGAGGGGGCCTTCGAAATGGACTGCCATTTTCAAGAAACTCCCTTCCGTCGAAACATCCCCGTGGTCCTCGCGCTCCTGGGCATCTGGTACAATAATTTCTTCGGCGCCGAAACCGAGGTCATCCTGCCTTATGACCAATACATGCATCGCTTCCCGGCTTACTTTCAGCAGGGCAATATGGAGAGCAACGGCAAGTCCGTCGACCGCAGGGGGAAGCGGGTGACCTATGAGACCGGTCCCATCATCTGGGGGGAACCCGGGACCAATGGGCAGCACGCCTTCTATCAGCTCATCCACCAGGGTACCAAGCTGATCCCGGCAGACTTCCTGGCTCCGGCCATCAGTCACAACCCGCAAGGTGACCATCACCTGATTCTCCTCTCCAACTTCTTCGCTCAGACCGAAGCGCTGATGAACGGGAAAAACGAGGAGGAAGTCATCGAGGAACTGCGCGCAGAAGGCAAAACCGAAGATGAACTGCGCAGGCTTTGCCCTTATCGGGTCTTTGAAGGCAATAAACCGACCAATTCCATTCTTTTCAGGAAGTTGACGCCCCGTGTCCTGGGCAGCCTCATCGCTATGTATGAACACAAGATCTTTGTGCAGGGGGTTATCTGGAATATTTTCAGCTTCGACCAATGGGGAGTAGAACTGGGGAAGCAGCTGGCCAAAAGGATTTTGCCCGAGTTGGCGGATGATCAACCCGTTGATGCCCATGACGCTTCGACCAACGGGTTGATCAATGCCTTCAAGGAATACAGAGGTTAAGGTGAATCTTTCGGAAGAAGAGGCACGAGGTCTCAAGATCTTTGAAGTCAAAGGCAAGTGCGCCAAGTGCCATCCGAGCAAGGGGGGCCCCAAGGGGGCGCACCCCCTCTTCACCGATTTTACCTATGACAACATCGGCGTACCGAAAAACCCCAAGAACCCATTTTACGCCATGCCTGCGCCATGGAACCCGGAAGGGGTCGCCTTTGTGGATAGGGGACTGGGTGGCTATCTCAAAGAAGCAGGTTACAAGGCATCCATCTATGAGCCCGAGATTGGGAAATTTAAGGTTCCAACGCTCAGAAACGTGGACAAGCGGCCCTTCCCTCAATTCGTAAAGTCCTTCGGCCATAACGGATACTTCACGACCCTTAAAGAGATCGTCCATTTCTACAACACGAGAGACGTACTTCCCAGATGTGAGAAGATAAACGACTCCAAGCCGGCTCTAAATTGCTGGCCCGAACCCGAGGTCTCGTCGAACCTCAACAAGGAAGAGCTGGGTAACCTCGGCCTAACCGAAGACGAGGAAAATGCCATCACGGCCTTTCTCAAGACCCTCTCAGATGGATACACTTTGGCGAAATGAAAGCAGCGGGGGTCTAGGCAAAAGGAACGTTAAGCGGGGAGTAAAGGATTTTTCGGCCGCTTGCCCCCCGGCTCAGGTATGTATAACTACTTCGAAAAGTTTTGGTGGGTTCCACCTCGCTCCACCCACCCTACGCTCTCTTCATGTGTTTCCGGGTGTCCCGAAGGGACATCAGCAAGTGCCTTGAAGAGCCAACGACCCAAGCGCTAAAAGCTCACGATTCAAAAACCATATCGTCACAAACGGCTGTCCCCTCCAAGGATTCACTAGCGGACATATTTTCCCAGGCGGTTCCCATCTCGCAGGCCGCGATATTTCGTGGCGGGACAAGTGTCCGGTGCTATAGCACATTAGGCTAAAACCACTATGTCAGGAGCTCGACATGAACGACAACAAAGCTGCCCGTTGCGGAGGAAGCCTGCGGCTACTACCGCAAGCGGTTCAAAATAGAAACCCTTTTCTCTGACCAGAAGAGCCGCGGATTTCATCTGCAAAAAAGCCATCTCTCCGATCCTGCGCGCCTGTCCAGACTGATGATCGCCGCTGGTCTCGCCTACTGCTGGAGCGTCTATCTCGGAGCGTACGCCATGGAGCATGGATGGAACAGGATCGTCCATCGCACCGACCGCTGCGATCTCAGCCTTTTCCAACTTGGTTTGAGGTTGCTCGATCATTTTCTCAACGAAGAAATAGCCATTCCCGTGGCCTTCACGCCGCCGGGCAATGCGCTGATTTGTGTCCGCTAGTGAACTCGCAACATAAGGCAAGATGTTGAGATGTGCCCTGAAATTTGGACCATCAATCGCACGATGTTGTCGCAGTGCCCCGACAGTTCGAATGCGAAACGGCGAATTTTAAATGCGGAATGGATTCCGGGTCGATCCATCCCAAGGATTGGGCGCTGGCCGAGAAACCGGAGTGAGCAACCGCTTTAATTGACAATATAGAGCCTGTACTTACTATTTATTAAGTGGGAAATTGAGAGTCACTCAACTTAAGATAAATCTCTCCGATCCAGGAGGTAGGGCAAATGGAATTCAATATTGAAGATTTGAGTAAGCTAGACGTGCGAGTGTCGACGGTATGTCGGGATTACGAGCCATGGGCCGATATGATGTATTGGAGTGGCGGTGGAGATCATGGGGTTTACGATTTTCCTCTCGATTTAGACCAAGTTGAACGGATAGATATCACCAGAGAAGGAGTGGAAGGAACTGAAGAGTCCATTACCAGTTTCGTCAGAGGTAAAGTGAGCTGAAGAAAGTTTTCAGTTCCCTCTGTGGCCACGAGGATGCAACGGACAGAGTGCCCATGTGAGCGAGCATGATGTCAGCCGGGGAAACCACCATGGTCTCCCCGGCACTTGGTCAACCGTACAGGTTTTCAATCCATCTTGTGGCTTCTGAATCGCTGATCTTCCCGAGATACGGTTGCGTGGTTGAGAGGTTTGAGTGTCGCAGGATCACCTTACTCACGATTTCGATGGGAACGCCGGATCTTGAGGCATGCGTGGCTGCATGCCTCCTGAGATCCTGCGGTCTCAGTTTAATCCCGGCGAGCTTCCCGGCATTTTTGACGATGATCTTTGCCGCAGCATAGGTGATCGGGAAAATCCTCCATGAATCCTAAGAGCAGTAGTCGGCGGCTCTGTAAAATATCTGTGAGCAACCATGGGCAGCACTAAAGCCGATAAGAAGAATGTCCACATTCGATTATTGTCGTCTGATGGGTATTTGGAGAACCGATGTCATCCCTCGATTCAGGTGCTGGCGATTTGTGGCGAGGTCACCTTAGGAGAAACGCTTCAAAAAGCTGCGGACATCAATGTCGCCCCACCAGCGGGGGCAAAGAGACTTGAACGGGTGCTGACGGTGGCTCAATCCGGGAACCGTGGTAACATGATGGCATGCAGATAAGTAACTTCGGGAGAGCCGGATTAGGTTGCGAGGCTGAAGGTGTTGAGAAGCAAGCAAGGCCCTGTAGAGCGGACCTTCTCCTACACCGTTCCGAATTGCACCACCAATCCGGTAAAATCCCGCCTGTCGCCGGGGAAAAAGCTGGTCTTGCTCCTAACACAGGTAAATCCTGACGGAACCATGTTCACGAACATCTTTCCCAAATTTGAGCACTTTTTTCGAGCTTACGGTTTCAATGACGTCCATCTGATTCGTGCCTGTGGAGTCAGCGCGCCTGGAGAGGTCGAAGCTCGCAGAGAGTTGCTGACTACGGCGGAGGAAATGGCCAAAAGGCTGTAGTACCAAGATACCAGCTGGAAGACCCTGAATCAGTCGATTAGCTACCCATCATCCCCGCGAGTCTTGTTTCCGGAGGCCATTAAGGCGGGGAGCATGCGAGAATGACGCCCTGGGATGGGAGCGAGTTTATTCTGTGGCGCAGTACTTAGGGGGATAGGAGGAGGCCAACAATGTCGAATTTTAGTCTGCAAGAGCCGATCAATCTTGCCCCCACGGGCATTGCCTCTTTTGCGAAGACTCCGATATGCGCGAGCCTGGATGACCTCGTTGCCGACATAGCCATAATCGGTGCCCCCTGTGATATCTCGATCCAGGGACGTTCAGGCGCTCGCCTGGGGCCAAGAGGCATACGCATTCAATCCACCCGGTTCCATTATAGTCCGGAAGGTACCTACGATCCTGAACGAGATGACTTTTATGTGAGTACGAACAGGTGGCGGATTGTTGATTGCGGCGATGCCGACATCATTCCTGGAGACTTGGGGGCGACTTTTGCGAACATCGAGGCTGCGGTTCAAAAGATCGCAGAGAGGCTTGCAATGCCCGTGGTTTTAGGGGGAGATCACTCCATCACCATCCCTGTAGCAAGGGGCTTGGCAGCAACCGGTCCTTTTCATGTGATTCATTTTGACTCCCACCTTGACTGGACCGACAACCTGGGTGGGCAGCGCTACAGTAATGGAAGCCTCTGCCGACATCTGTCAACCATGCCTCATGTGCGAAAGATGGCTCACTTGGGTGTTCACGGCATTGGCAGCAGTAAGAAGTCTGATTTTGAGGATGCTCGAGCAAACGGTGACCTCATCATGTCTCCCAGAGCAATCCGTGCAGCCGGCATCACGGAAACCCTGGCAAAGCTTCCGAAGGGTGAGCGATATTATGTCACCATCGACATCGACGCCATGGATTGCTCGATTGCTGCCGGTGCTGGCTCACCCATGCACGGCGGCTTTTACTACGATGAAATGACCGATTTGCTGGAGGGCCTGGCAAAAATGGGAACGATCGTCGGTTTTGATTTGACCGAGGTATCTCCGCCCTACGACGATCCGAGCGGCACAACCTGCTATTTGGCCGCAAGGCTGATATCGGATTTTATTGGATTCATCACAAAAGAACGGGAAAAATCAGAAAGACTGGCCACGTCCGTTAATTTTTCAACAAACTCCTAGCGAAATGGGGCTGGTGGATCGTTGACAGAAGATGCCAGAGGCCGTAAATCATCGAGAAGCTGAAAAAAACATCAATAGGCCTTTCTTGTCAGGGAGCGCGATGAAAATCTACACGGGTGTCGGGGATAGAGGGATGACCGGCTTATTCAGCGGCGAACGGGTCACCAAAAGCCACATGCGGGTCGCGGCCAATGGCGAAGTGGACGAACTCAATTCTTTTCTCGGCGCCTTGGCGGCTGCTCTTGGGGAAAATCATTCGGCACTGGTCGTTGAGATCCAGCGGATTCAGTCTGATCTTTTCCATATGGGGGCTTGGCTTGCGACAACACCCGACTCCTCATCCGTTGATCTCCTGGAGGAGCTCACCACAGAGCCCATAAAAGCTCTGGAATCAGCTATTGGCATAATGGAGAAAAACCTGCCTTCACTCAAAGGGTTTATCCTCCCAGGCGGACACATGGCCGCCGCTTGGGCCCACCTAGCCAGAACCGTGTGCCGCCGAGCTGAGAGGCAGGTCGTTCGCCTGTTTGATGAGGCCGAGGGAGACAAGTCCTCGGAGCAGCTTCTCAAGGTCATAGCCTATTTGAACCGGCTTTCTGATTACCTCTTTGTGTTAGCGCGCTATTGCAATTGGGTTGAGAAGACGTCGGACGTTTTGTGGAAGAAGTAGGGACAGTTGATTAATGCCGACAAGCAGCACCAGCGAATATCCCGCAAAGCTTTTGCAGCGCCGCTGGCTCTCACCGACAACGTTTGAGCTGGAGTTGGCCAAGCCTCGCTTTTTTCAGTTTTTGCCAGGTCAGCGGATACGACTGTATCACGAAGGGAAGGAGAGGGACTATTCCTTGATTTCCACTGCGGACGACCCCAGTCTTGGGCTTTGTGTTCGCCGGGTTGATGGTGGAACGCTCTCGCCCCTGCTTGCTACCACTGAGATAGGAACCCGATTTCGTTTCTCTGGGCCTCATGGTTATTTCACCTTTCGGAGCTCTCAACGACCGGCTGTTTTAGTCGCTACCGGGGTTGGTGTTGCACCCTTTATTTCCATAGTTCGGTCCGGAATGACGGGCTCAACGCTGCTTCACGGAATAAGGACGCCTGCCGAACTATACTACGAATCCCTTTTTCGGGCCGCTACGCAACGCTACGTGCCCTGCCTGTCGGTTCTTCCATCTGAAACTGAGCTGCCTCCCAACTCTTTTCGCGGCAGAGTCACTGAATATGTAAGAAACCATCTTCACCCAGGCCTTTACGACTTCTATCTTTGCGGTCGATCTGAGATGGTGCGGGATGTCACCCTGCTGGTAGACGAGCGCTTCTCGGGCTCTATGGTCTACACAGAGATCTTCGATTGAACAGTTCCAAACAAGGCATCGGGAGTCCGTAACCACAATTCAGCAGCGAGGGCAGTCTCTTACTCAGGGCCATGACAACTGAGAACCTTGTCCCGTCACATCCTTGCCTTGCTCAAGAATTCTTCTGTATCAAAGGGCTGACGGGTAGAACAGGAACAGGAGAATTCTTGACAACCTTCTCGGTAACGGTGCCAAAGGGAAAATTTGCTTTCATCCCACGGGTGGCCATGATTTAGATCTGCGCCAATCTCCTTAATTATGAGCACACCGGTGACGGGCAGACTGGAATTTCTCTGTTCAATTAGATTTCGGAGTACTGGAGAGACTCCTTCGACAAAATGTTCTTCCTAAGAGCCGGGCTGGGGTGAATGAAGGCGGGTGCTAAAACCCGCCTCATATTGTTGGTGACCTTTCCGACCCTGTCGAGATCGCCAAAATGAACGCCGGATCCCCAAAACCGCTTCTATTCCCCCGGCAGTCATCCTAGCTCTTCTCTCCACAAGCCACACAAAATCCCTTTTCGTCCAGGCATTGGTCACAATAGGCCCGGTGGCACATTCTGCATTCGGCAACCGCCGTTTCGCGACCAAAATCTATGCCACACGCGGCACACGCAAATTTTTCTTTTGCACTTGGGTTATGTTCCATCTTGGTTACCTCCCTTATTTTCGCTACTTTTGCGCAGTCTTCCATCTGCAGTCCTGAGTAAACCCCACAAAATGGAAGACCGGGTAAATGCCTTATGCGGCTAACCGGCATTCCAAGTCGGCACCGAGCTGCTGAACCAATCCCATCAGGTCCCAGTTCGTCCACGTTTCGACGATCTTCTCGTCCTGTACCCGATCAATCGTGATTCCCGAGATGGTCACGCGCTTATTGGTTGGAGCAATGCCAAAGAGATAGCCTTGATGGGTACCCCTTGTGGTCCAGCGCGTCACGACTTTGTCTCCATCGGCAATAATATCGTCGACGGCGGTATGATGATCGGGAAAGGCGGAAAAGAACTCTGCCGCAATTCTTTTCAGACCTTCCGGGCCTCTTACTTCATCGGTCCTGTAGGGATCGGTCCTCTGATGATTGACATAGCCGCTGGCGAAAATCTCATCAATTACCGCCAGTCTGCGTCTTTCAAATAGCTCCTCATAGTACCTCAACACTATGCTTTTATTCTGCTCTGTGTTCATGAGAACACCTCCACTTTCAATCCGGAGATGCACCTCTCCTTCAATTGTTATTGGGATCGCCGGGAATCCCTTAGATTCTCGAGTGTTTCGTGCTTCAGAACCAATCTAGGAACTGTTTCTAAAAGCGTCAATCACATCATGTGAGGTGAAAGCGGAGGCCTTGAGCCAGTGGCAATTCCTCCGACCAATTGATGGTAGTGGTTTGCCGCCGCATATACGCCTTCCAGGCATCAGCCCCTGATTCCCGCCCGCCGCCGGAATCCTTTTCACCGCCAAACGCCCCGCCGATCTCGGCGCCCGAAGTGCCGACATTGACGTTGGCGATACCGCAATCACTTCCCATGTGGCTGAGGAACGTTTCGGCTTCCCTGAGATCATTGGTAAAAATGGCAGAGGTGAGCCCCTGAGGTACGGCATTGTGGCAGTCAATGGCCTCTTGAAGAGTATTGTAACGAAACATGTAAAGAACAGGGGCAAAGGCTTCCTGCTGTACAACAGGCAAGTCATGGCGGGCTTCACAAAGGCACGGACGCACATAGGTTCCTGCATCGTAAATACCGCCGGAAAGGGTCTCTCCACCGTATAGTACGCGCCCTCCCTGGTCCCTCAGCGTCTGGATAGCCTCTTGCATGGCTGCCACGGCATCCCGGTCGATCAATGGTCCCATCAGGGTGTCCTGGTCCAGGGGGTTGCCGATCCGAATCTGCTTGTATGTGGCGATGAGAGCTTGGGCGAGCGGATCGAAGATGTCCTGATGAGCAATAATCCTCCGCGTGGTTGTGCAACGCTGGCCGGCAGTCCCCACTGCTCCAAAAAGAATCGCCCGCACAGCCAAGTTGAGGTCTGCGTGAGGGGTGACGATGACGGCGTTGTTGCCTCCCAGCTCCAGCAGTGATTTTCCCAGGCGTTCCGCCACGACTTGTCCGACCCGTCTGCCCAACGACACGCTACCGGTGGCAGAAATCAGACGCAACCGCGCATCGGCAATCAGCCGTTCGCCCACATCCGTGCCGTCTCCGATGACCAAGCCCAGAATCCCCTCCGGCAAACCATTCTCAGCCAACACGTGAGCGACGAGTCGCATTGCGGCGATGGCACACAAAGGGGTCTTGCTTGACGGCTTCCAGATCACGGTATCCCCTGCTGCCATTGCGATCATGTTATTCCAGGACCATATCGCCAAGGGGAAGTTGAATGTCGTTATCACCGCGATCGGTCCCAAGGGGTGCCACTGCTCATACATCCGATGTCTGGGCCGTTCACTCTGCATCGTAAGTCCGTAGAGCATTCGTGACTGACCGACAGCAAAATCGCAAATGTCGATCATCTCCTGGACTTCCGCCTCGGCTTCCGAGCGGATCTTGCCTGTTTCCAGGATGACCAGAGTGCTCAGATCTTCCTTGTATTGCCGCAGAGTGTTTCCGATCTGACGCACGATCTCTCCTCTTCGGGGCGCCGGTGTCATGCGCCACTCCCGAAATGCCTCTGTCGCTCGTCCAATCACCCATTCAAGGTCGGCAGGAGAGGCCTTCTGGACCTTCCCAATGATGTGGCCGTCAATGGGAGAAACCGAGACCAAAATCCCCCCCCCGCCCGGTAACCACTCGTTGCCGGTACAGACGCCGGGGTTGCTTTCTGACAGGCTTAATCTCTTCAGGATTTCCTGCACGAACTCTCCTTCTACGTTATCTTTCTTGCGTTGATCCCAGGAAGCGCTGTTCAACTATTGCACCACCCCACACCTGAGGCAACTGACGAATGAGAAAAACAAGCCAACTCATGCTATACTCGGCTGCGCTTGTTACTGCTGAAGACAATCAGTTCCCTGGGATAGCCTAGAAAGGGGAATACGTTATGTAGGTAGTCGGGTGACTGGGGGAAAAGATACCCCCAGTCCGTTCAGTTTGCTTTGATGATGGTCTGAAAGTTAGACTTTCGCCTATGGGCCAAACGGTGACATCCGAGTGACAACCCATTCCCCATTCTTGCACATCACACATTTAAGGGCGTCGCATACCTCAGCCCCACTGAGGTAGGTTTTCCCCTCGAATTCGCAGCTAATCTTTTCCATCTTCAAACCCCTTTCGGTTTCCTGGTTGATTTTTTTGAACCTCAATATCACTCTCAAATATTAAGCATCTTCAGACGCCGATGCCGCCCCTGCTGCAAACAAAGCAGTGTCCACCTGCCTTGAGTCAGCGTTAAACATCTGAACACCAAGACGTGACCTCTTATTCGTTGGCTTCGCAGGGCATTGAGAATAAAGCCAAGTCCCCCAAAATACATGTGTTGGATTCTGCATGATAACTGGGCTACTCACACCCAAGGAACTCGGGGGACCTCATACGTGATCATCAGCAGATCACGCATGGTGTGCCCCCCGAGATAACACCACTTCCTGCTCTGGACGATCCAGAGCAGTCTATTTCTCTGCCATCTGAGCGAATGCAGCTTGAGCGCCCTGTTCGATTTCCTCCGGCGTCAGGTCTTTGACAGGGGTGGCGAGGGTCCAGCTGTAACCGAACGGGTCTTGCACCGTACCGGCGCGGTCCCCCCAGAACATGTCCTGGACTGGCATCCGGACCTCGGCGCCTGCCGGTAGTGGAACGTCACCGGGTGCAGTTGGTGGAGCGGCTCGCTGAGCTGACCCAGCGGCGCGATGTCCTGCTTGTAGCGGGCCGAAGAGACCCGCACGCCCAATTGCCCGTCACTGGTGATGAACACGGTGCTGCCGGTCACCGCCGCCTCCGCTACGCCTGCCACAAAGGCTTGGGTTTGGCTGTTGCCCAGACGCAGGGTCTTGGATGCGGTCTCCATCCCTGGATGGCCGAGGTAGATGTTCTCATCGCCACTGGTCAGTGCGGAGCCGGCGCCGTAACCGAGGGCGGTGTTGAAGGTTCCGGTGCTGTTGCTGTGGAGTGCCTCATAGCCGCTGGCGGTATGGGAACTCCCGGTGATGTTTTCGTGGAGTGCCGCATGTCCGAAGGCGGTGTTGGAGTCGCCATGGTCGATGGGGAGCGCGGCCGTGCCGCCCGCCGTGTTCGCGTATGCGTCACTAGCCGTCGGGTTCCATTCAGCGCCGTGGGCGGGCTGTCCCAAGGCAAGCAACAGACCTGCGAGCACAATTTATTTATCGCCTTACCCTGGGAATTTTGGGCTTTGTATGTCTCCCACAGCCGGGATGAACTCACGGCCTGCTCATAAGTCTCAACGCATCCTCTTCGATGGTCTTGTCCGGGAATTCTATGACTTTCCCCAATTCCCTGCCCTCCCGAAGAAAAATAAAGGTCGGCACCCGCTGAATGTTGAATTTCCGGCTGAGGCCCAGGCCGTCCTGCTTGGCCCGATCAACCCCGATGAGCTGCAGGGTAAGATTGGGATTGCCGACCTCATCATAGACCTTGAGCAGCCGGGGAACTTCGCTGATGGAATCCGGACACCAGGTGCCCAGAAACACCAGGATCTCGGTTTCCTTATCAATCTTCTTGAGCCCTTTCACCGCTGCCGGATCGGGGACATACCGGACGGCGCCCTCCTTAAAAACCGGACGTTGCCTGAAGAGCTCCTCTTTATTGATTTCCCCCACAAGCATCTTCTCGCACTCCTCGCCATCGCTCGCAGAAACCTGCGGCAGCGCCGTTCACCCGTTCATCATCACGGCTGATCTCTTACTTTTTCTCGGCGGCATGACAGGTGTTGCAGGTAACCGCTGCCTTGGTATTGGGGTTTTCCTTTTTCATCTTCTGATGGCAGCCCTGGCATTCATTATGAAAGGCAAGTTTGAGATTGAGTTTCTGCTGGTCCGGCGGAAGTTTCTTTTCTCCTTCGACGGTCATTTCCGTATGACACTTGCTGCACTTGTCGACAGGGTCACCTTCTTTCCAGACGTTCTTGCCGTCCTGGTATCGGTGATGACATTGGTTGCAGGCAATCTTATTGTCCACACTGTGCTTCTGGTGAGGGAATGCCACCGCGCCCTTGGTGGCATTGGGAAATTCCTTGATCGTCACCGTGTCCGGTGCCTTTTGTTGAGCCATAACCACAAAGGCCGCCAGCAACACGGCCATAGTGACCAGCATCCCGCAATAGACCCATTTCCCTGTTCTCATCGTACCTCCCTGTCTTCTCGCCTGAAGGTTAGAAACCATCCCAAACCCTCGCCCTACCGTCTGAATTGGCTTTATTATGTGGAGATCTTTCCTGGTCTGTCAAGGAGATAGTCCCTGGAGCGGACCCGCCTGGAGACCGATTCCGGCACGAGATGGGGACGGGCTCGTTCGAAGCATGGCGGTCAAGGATTCAGCTGCGCGGTGGAGCCAAAAGAAAGCGCCGGAGTCCTCCCGGGCAGAGAACCAGCGGCGCTTGAACCGCATTCGATCAATTTAGCGCTTGTGGGTGGAGTGGCGGGCTTTCGTTCGGCCTTTTGGTTCCGTGTCGGAAGAAAGACTCGGTCAGAAGTAGGACTGCAGCGTCCCGCGGCGGCGGATGTCGAGGGTAGCACAGTGGAAGGAACCTCCGAACGGCCCATAGTTGAGAAAGGCAACGGCAATGGGGGCAAAGCCCCAGTCCTTGAGCGCCTTGATGAGGGTGACCTGGGACTTATCGACAATCACCCGCTTTTCATCGAGCATCAGCACGTTGATGCTCGTCCAGGGACTGCAAGCCGAAATCCTGCTCATGATGCCGTCTACCGGGTCGGGGTAGGGAGCAATCAAGAGGTCCCAGGACTTCAGAATAGCTGGAAGGCGCGTGACATCGATGTATTCAGGATTCACGAGAACCTTGCCCGGTGCCAGCGGCAACAGACTGGAATCGATGTGCATGGGTTGGCAACAGCGGCTTTCCACCTCGTGGATGCGGTAGGTCTCTCCGAGATGACGGCGCAGCCATTCGATGCCCATGGCATTGGTGGCGTTGCTCCTGGTAACCAGAAGGTCTTTTCCGCATCGCACGAAGTCCGCAGCATCGAAGACCGGTTCAAATTCATTGATCACGTAGCGGATCGGGTCCCCTTTTTGGGGGGGCCGATAATTGTAATCGTAAAGCTCATCGGTGAGCTGCGGCCGGGGGGCAGCCGTCCATCGGGCGCCTTTGAGGAAATACTCTTTGAACAATCGGCGGTAGGCATAGGGTTCAAAGAAGCGTGACCGCCAACAGGAAGGGGTTTCAATAATCTCGTTGCCGACAATGAGAAAGACATCCCGCGGGCATGCTACACTAAACCCCCTCGAAGACCAGTACGGGGTCTTGAAGCGGGTATGAAAGTCAATGGGTTCCGGCCTTTCCACCACCACCCCTTCGGCTTCGAGGATGTGAATGAACCCATCGAGTTCTTGCTGGGCGGATTTGATCATCCAGCGAGGAAACCGCCTCCCGGCGGCCAGTCGATAGAGTGGGGCCATGGCCATTGGAACGTTAGACGTTACGGTCACATGATGGGAAGGAATGTTCGCCGCTTCCAGGCTTCCGACAATGATTTCCTCAAGCGGGTCCCACTCGTTGTGTGAGTTAACCGGGCATGAAGTTTGCGGCTGGTTCATGGGGCGTGCTCGAACTGGCTTCCTGCGAATTTGGGGTCACGCATACCATCCCGCCTCGACCGACAGGAAACAACAGGTGTTCGCCTTCTGTCAGAATTATGACCGCTCTCCGAGACCGATGATGACCACACCAAGGACGATGAGCAAGGTCCCGATCCAACGCGCCGGCGTCACCTGCTCGTTCAGCCAAAGACTTGCCATGATGGCGACAAAGAGATAGCTCAAGGCGGTAAAGGGCATGACGAAACTGATATCAGCCCACGACAGGGTGAGGAGATACATCCCAAAGAAGGCCGCGGAGAGCGCGACGCCGCCCCAAACCAGAGGATTGGAACCGGCGGCAAGCACGATGCGCAGGCCTTCATGTCCTTCTCTTCCCACCTGTTTCATCCCGGCGCTCAGCAATATCTCGCCAACCGCTACCAAGGCCGTGGCGACGAGAATCACCACCATCACTCTCGTCATGTTTTCTCGCTTTCCGTGGAGTGACTCTGAGTCACTCCCCATTGTGCTGATCATAGTTTTCATACAATACCATATAAGGCCAAGAATTTTGTTCTGACCACCTTCCCCGGGAAGCGCTTCCCCTAACCGCCAACCTCCGGCCAGTTCACCAGGATCTTCTTGCCCCCGCTTTCCGCCAGGATGTGATAGCTGAAATCGGGATACTTCTCCAGAAAAGGTTTCAGATCAGAGCTGCCACTGAAAAAAAAGACCCTTTGCTCGGAAGCCCAGAGATCGAGAAAGGAAGCATCGTCATAGAAGACCGGCGGCACGTCCGGAAAGTAAGATCCATACCAGAGATTGCCGAAATAGCCGTTCAAGACAAAAAGTTGATGTCCTGTGTAGAAGTTGATGGAAGAACCCTTTTCATAGATGCCGTTGACCACGATCCGATCATTGGGCTGGTAGTGGTATTCGATAACCCGGGCAAGATCTTTGGACGTAATGATGGGTTCGAAGGAGAGCATTGCCGCCCGGTAGGAATATAGCACTCCGACCATCATGAGGGCGAGGAAAAACGCAGTCAGGCTCCAGCGCTTCCGCCAGCTTGCCCACAGCGCCGCCAGCGGGCCGATGACCAGGAAGGCGGCGGTCTGGTAGATGATCGTCGCCAGCGGACCGAAGGTTGCAGCCGTGAATTCCTGCATGCGCCCGAAAGTGATGAGGTATTTGTCGGGATTGGCGACTATGGTTTCGCTGAGGTCTTTGGCTTCCGCCGCAGCCTTCCCGAGCCACGCCAACCCGACCAGGCCCCCGGCCACAATGAGACAAGCCGTGGCAAAGACCGCTATTCCCGTAACCCCCTTGCGCTGGTCGGCAGCCCCTTGAGGGGATTCAAGCCCGACCAGCACCTGGCCGAGCAACAAGGCAAGCGCAGGCAGAGCCGGAAAGGTGTAGTATTCCTGAGTCGTCGAAAAGGAGAAGAAGATCAAGATGAGCAACGCCCAGGCATAGAGGAAGAGATTCACCTGCGCGGACTGCGACGGTGGACTCAGGGATCGGGGAAAGGTTCGCACCAATCCCCACCCAAAGGCGGTCCAGGGGAATAACCAGGCCAGGAGCAGGATCCAGAAAAGCCAGACCGGCATGGCCGCGTAGTCATTGGGGTAGCGCAGCCCAAGGTAGCGCAGGAAATGCTCATTGATAAAGTAGAACCAGAAAAAGCCCTTGTTGGAAAAACCGGCGGCCAGGTGCCACGGAGCGGCAACCAGCAGAAAGACGACCACGCCCGGAATGATCTGTAGTCTTCTCAGGACTTGCCAACGTCCGCTGAGCAGCAGATGGACAAAGATTACCAGACCGACAAAAATCATCCCGATCAGGCCTTTGGTCAGCACTGCCAGCGCCGCTGACACGTAGAGTCCCATGCAGCGACAGTCCAGCGGCCAGAATTGCGCGGGTGATGGCTCCTCTTTAAAATAAACCTGCAGATAGCAGTAAAGGGCAACCGTGATGAAGAAGGTGAGAATCACGTCGGGATGCAAAATGCGGGTAAACGCGTAGGGCCCGAGGCTGGTGATGTAGATGAGGGCTCCATAGAACCCCACCCTTTCGCCCCAGAATCGCTTTCCCATAAGGTAGATGATAAACGCCAGAGCCAGATGAGCCAAGGCCACGGGGAAGCGAACAGTCCATTCCGAGAGCCCAAAGAGGCTCACACAGAGGGCCGACATCCAGTACATGAACGGTGCTTTTTCAAGGTACCGAATGCCGTTGTTGATCTTTAAGGTTATCCAGTCGCCGCTCTGCGCCATCTCGCGGACAGCTTCGGCGTGGACGCTATCGGTGTCATCGATCAGGACCGGACTCGAGAGGCTGATAACGTAGATGGCCGCCCAAAAGCCCATCACGATGGCAAGGTGCAAAACCTTCTGACTCATCGACATATTCGACAGCACTTCCGGCACCGGCACTCGTGCATCAGGCCTTCCCATCGCCCTGCCAGGGCTGAAATGAATAACCCCATACCTCTGCCCCTCACCCTTTCGGTGGCATCGCTCAGCCACTCGGGGCAATCGATAAGTCGGGTTTTTACCAGCAGCCACCGGTGTTTGTCAATCCACCTGCAGGCTCCGGATGCTTTTCCTCTCAGCGGCAGCAGTCTTGTTTGGCAGGAGATGACGTCAAGGACCAGGCAAAGAAACGGGAGGGACGCGGTTTTGGCCTCCGGGTGAACCAAGGCACCCAGGGCTTCTTCCCGTCCTGCTGGGGTCGCCTGAGGGCGGAACTACTTGAGGGACTCAGCGTACAGCTCGATCACATGTTTGACCTGGATACCGACGCCCGCCTGGGACAGCATGTCGGAGATTTGCATCATGCAAGCCGGGCAACTGGTGGCGACGACCTCACACCCCGACTGCACAATGTTGTCGCGCTTGCGCTTGCCGATGGCGACGGAAATATCGTAGTGCTGCAGATTGAAACTTCCCCCGGAACCACAGCAGCGATCGGCTTCGACCATCTCTTTCAAGCAATACCCGGGATTGCCTTGCAGCAGCGTTCGCGGCTGCATGGCCACGCCCAGAGATTTCTTCAAATGGCAAGGATCGTGGTAAGTAACCGAGATCTTTTCATTATCGTTCCCCTCTGCTACACGACCGCAACCCAGCTGATCAACTAAAAACTGACTCACTTCCATGGTTTTTCCCGCGATGGTGGCTACCTGTTCCCGCTCTTCCGGGGAGAGGCCCTCGCCCATGAGCGGCCAGAGTTTCTTGATGGTGGAGGCGCAGGTGGCGCAGGCGGTAACGAGAACATCGAAAGGTTGCCCGCTGAACTTCTTCAGGTTGTAGCGCACCAGTCGGCTGAAAGCCACCGTATCCCCCGAGGACAGGGCGGGAATGCCGCAACAGGCAAACTCTTCGGGCAGATATACCCCGACGCCGTGATGATCCATGGTTTGCATCACCGCTTCACCGATATGAGGAAAGACCTTGTCGATAACGCACCCTACGAAGAAGGCCACCTTGAACCCGGAGGTTCCCGGGGCGGTGTTGGCAGGGTCTACCAGCTGATGAAAGGGCACCGGCGCAAGCGCCTTGAAATGGCGCTCTTTCAAGGGTGAAAGGAGCCGACCGCAGGAGGTTCCGAGGAGGTCGTCAACCGGTTTTACGAAGATGCCCTGAACTCTGGCCCCCCATTCCAGGAGGCTGTCAAAAAACTCAGGGCGCACCAGCAGACCTCGAAAAATGGCCTTCTTCAAGGGATGAAGCCCCATGTAACCGGTGAGGATGGCTCGCGCCTTGAGGAAGATATCCAGCACCTTGACGCCACTCGGACAATTGGCGGAACAGGACCCGCAGAGCAGGCATCGCATCAAGCGGTCGTTGACGCCATCAGGATTCTTGAACATTTTTTGGGCGAGGCCATCGAGAAGGGCGAGCTTCCCTCGCGCCACATCAGCCTCCCTCCCGGTTTCCGCGAAAACCGGACATACCGCCTGACACATCCCGCAGCGCATGCAAACGACCAGCTGGTCTTCCAGTTCTTTCATCAATCCTGCGAGCCGCTTCATGTCGTGCATGGTCACTCTCCTATGATCTTGCCGGGATTGAGGATATTTTTGGGATCCAGGGCGGCCTTGATGCGCCGCGAATAGAGGATGGTCGCTCTGCTGGTTTCTTTTTCCAGGTAGCGGGATTTGGCCAGACCGATGCCGTGTTCGCCGGAGAGGGTTCCCCCGAGCGCCAGGGCCCGCTCGAAAATAGCGTCAATGGCCTTCTCCACACGCTGCCATTCCTCATGGTTGCGGCGGTCCGTGAGAATCGTGGGATGAAGGTTGCCGTCCCCGGCATGGCCGAAAGTGCCTATGGTCAGTTGAAACTTGCGCCCGATCTCGTCGATGGCGCGGATCATTTCCGGGATCTTGCTTCGCGGGACCGTAGCATCTTCCAGGACGGTGGTGGGTTTGATCCGTGAAAGAGCGGAAAGCGCGGCCCGGCGCGCCTCCCAAACCTTGTCCCGCTCGGCGGCGTCCTGGGCCACCCGAATCCGCATCGCCCCCATCTGGCGGCAGAGGGCTTCCACCCTGGCGGCATCTTCCTCCACCTGCACCGGGTGGCCGTCGACTTCGATGAGCAGCAAGGCGGCGGCATCAATGGGGAGTCCCACGTGGCTGAAGGTTTCGACTGCCCCAATGGTGAAATTGTCCATGAACTCGAGCGTCACCGGCACAATGCGATGGGCGATGATGGCTGAGACCGTTTCCGAGGCCTTGTTGATATCGTCGAAGATGGCCATCATGGCCTTTCTTGCTGGCGGCATGGGAATCAACTTGAGGGTGATCTTGTTGAAAACGCCCAAAGTCCCTTCCGAACCCACCAGCAGGCCGCCCAGGTTGTAACCGGTAACACACTTTACGGTACGCGCGCCGGCCTTGACCAACTCTCCGTTGACGTCAAAGAATTCGAGCCCCATCACATAGTCCCGGGTCACCCCGTAGCGCAACCCGCGAAGCCCGCCGGCATTTTCCGCCACATTGCCGCCAAGGGTCGAAACCGCCTGGCTGCCGGGGTCGGGGGGATAAAAGAGCCCCTTTGCCTCCACCGCGGCCGCAAATTTGGCCGTCACCACTCCGGGTTCAACTACCGCATAGAGGTCTTCTTCATTGATTTCAAGGATCCTGTTCAAGGCATTGATGAGTACCACCACCCCCCCCAGTGTGGGGATGGTGCCGCCGCTGAGGTTGGTGCCGGCGCCACGGACGGTGAGGGGCAGCCCATGGTCGTTGCAGAGGCGCACCACCTGGCCGAGGGCTTCGCTTGTAGCTGGCCGCACGACGAGCGCAGGCATAGCCGGTTCCAGGACTGCGGCGTCATACGAATATGTCATCCGGTCGGTTTCATCCTGAAATACGTTGGCTTTTCCCACAATCGTCTCGAATTCCTTCAGAGGAACCTTGCTCATCGTAACGCCTCCTGTTTCTATTTTTGCTGGGTCGCTCACAAACCCGGCTATTCCCTTGTTCGTCGTCATCTATTATCTATACTTTTGCCGTCCTGTTGACAAACTTCTTGAAACTCTCTTCCCATCACCGGGGGACAAGATCCATGGAAAGTGAAGAACGACTGGCGAGGATAAGGGAAAGGGCCACTGCCGTGCAGACAATCGTTGCCGACCTGGAAAGTATGCCGCAGGCTTTCCGTTACGCGGTGGAGGTCACCAGGAGCCAGGGAGGATCGACGATTGCAGCCCCTGCGTTGGAGGCAGAGGAACGCGCCCAACTGGCAAAGCTGTGTCAAGAATCCGAGCTCACCCTTTTGACCGACAACCTCCGGGATCATATCGGTCAGATCCATACGGGATTTACGCTATGCGACTGGGGGATTGCGGAAACGGCCACTCTGGTGCTCGATTCGACATCAGAAGACGTGCGCCTTGCCACCATGCTGAGTGAAACCCACATCGCCGTCCTGCCCAGATCCCGCATCAAAGCCGAGGCCATGGACCTGGAGGCGCAAATGAGCGAAAGCCTGGTGGCCGCACCCCGTTATCTTGCTTTCATCAGCGGCGCCAGCCGCACGGCCGATATCGAACGAGTGCTCACCATTGGCGTCCACGGTCCCCAGGAACTGCATCTACTCATCCTGGATGAAGAGCGGACTTAATGGGATCTGAAATTTTTTGTCCACGAAGATACACAAAGGGACACGAAGAATTTCTAATTTTCTCTCCTTCGTGTCCCTTCGTGTTCATTTGTGGATGAAAGAAGGAGACGGAAGATGATCACAACCCCCAGTGACCTCAAAACCTACAAGAAAGACCTGAAGCGAGCGCTTCAGAATCAGTTCCTGGGCGCCACTTTGGATAACTTTGCAACGGCCTTTAAGGCGTCCAGGACTAAAGCCTTTGAGGGAATAGATCTCGACGCCCTCATCGCCGAGATCGCTGCGGGGAAGGATGCCGCTATCCCCTATCTCGAGGAGCTCTTTGCCGCATTCAAAGCCCGCGCCGAAGCGGCCGGCATCAAGGTGCACGTTGCCCACACCGCCTTTGAGGCCAATTCCATCATTGCCGATATTGCCAGGGCCAACGGGGTCAAGAAAATCGTCAAGGGCAAGTCGATGACCGCGGAAGAAACCTTCCTCAACGACCATCTGGAAGAAGACGGTTTTGTGGTCACGGAAACCGACCTGGGCGAATGGATCATTCAGTTGCGCCACGAAGGCCCTTCGCACATGGTCATGCCGGCCATCCACCTATCCCGCAAGGAGGTTGCCGAACTCTTCAGCAAGGTTACCGGACAGCACCAGGACCCCGACGACATCAACGGCATGGTCAAGGTGGCACGGCGTGAGCTGCGCCAAGTCTTTCTTGAAGCGGACATGGGCGTCACCGGGGCCAATTTTGCCATCGCTGAGACGGGCACGATCGGCCTCGTCACCAATGAGGGCAACGGACGTCTGGTGACCACCCTGCCCCGCGTCCATGTTGCCCTGGTTGGCTTTGACAAACTGGTACCGGATCTCAAAAGCGCCCTGCGCATCCTCAAAGCTCTGCCACGCAACGCCACCGGACAGCTCATTTCGACCTACGTGACCTGGATCACCGGTCCCACACCCTGCACCTCCTCTCCGAACGGCCGCAAGGAAATGCACATTGTTTTCCTGGATAACGGTCGCCTGGCGCTGGCTCGCGACCCGCTATTCTCCCAGGCGCTGCGTTGCATCCGCTGCGGTGCCTGCGCCAACGTCTGCCCCATCTACAAACTGGTCGGCGGGCACAACTACGGTCATGTATACATAGGGGCCATCGGGCTCATTCTCACCTATTTCTACCACGGACGTGAAAATGCCCGTGCCATTGTCAAAGCCTGCCTCAACTGCCAGGCCTGCAGGGCAGTCTGCCCCACCGGCATCGACCTCCCCTACCTGATCAAAGGGGTTTACCGGACGATCCTGGAAGTCGAAGGCAAGCTGCCTGTCAAGAACCGGCTGCTGAAGCGGGTTCTTGGGAATCGCAAGCTTTTCCATTTCCTCCTGCACCGGGCTTATCTCGCCCAAAAGCCCATCGCCAAAGGGCAGTATCTGCGCCACCTGCCCTTCTTTTTTTCCAGGGAACATGGGTTCCGCAGCTTGCCGGCGGTGGCCAGGACGCCATTGAGGGACATGTGGGAACGGATCAATCCCCGTCTGGAACAGCCCCGATACCGGGTGGCCCTTTTCGGGGGCTGCCTGGTGGATTTTGTCTACCCGGAACAGGCTCTGGCCCTGGTGCGTCTCCTCAAAGGTCACAACGTGCAGCTGGAATACCCCATCGAACAGAGCTGCTGCGGTTTGCCCGCCATGATGATGGGTGAAAATGAAACAGCCAGAGAAGTGGCCATACAGAACCTGAAAGCCATTGACCCGGCGAGTTATGATTTTGTGCTCACGCTTTGCGCTTCCTGCGGTTCGCACCTGAAAGAGAACTACTCCAAACTGTGCGGAGAAGATGAGGGGATTGGGGTGAAGATCCAACAACTCAAAGACAAGCTGATTGATTTCAGTTCCTTCATGATCAACGTTCTGCAAGTTAAGCCCGAAATGTTTCGCCGAAGCGGCAAGAAGGTTGCTTATCATTCACCTTGCCATCTTTGCCGCGGTCTGGGGGTGACACGCGAGCCCCGAGAGCTTATCCTGACAGCAGGAATGGAATATTGCGCTGCAACAGACGAAGAAGTATGCTGTGGTTTTGGGGGATCGTTTTCCATCGATTTCCCGGAAATCTCAGCAGAACTGCTCAAGCGCAAACTGGCCCATGCGGAAGCGACTGGCGCCGAGGTGCTGGTGACCGATTGTCCGGGATGCGTTCTGCAACTGCGCGGGGGAATGGACCAAAAGAGCGGGCGGAAAATGGAAGTGAAACATATCGCCGAGATCATTGGCGAGTAGCGTTTGAGGAGAACCACAGCAATGACCCACAGTTCATTTCCCAGGCTCAGTCCTGAAGAAGCTGTTGCTCACATTTCTGATGGCACCACCGTGGCGTTCAGCGGATTCGGGAATGTGGGTGCGCCAAAAGTTATCCCCAGAGCACTCGCCGCGATGGCGCGCAAGCAGCACATGAAAGGCGAATCCCTGAAGATAAGGGTGCTGTCCGGGGCTGCGAGTGGAGTCGACATCGACGAGGCGCTGGCTCAAGCCAGAGCCATCAGCTGGCGAGCCCCTTACCAGCATGCCGCCACGCTCCGGAAGCAAATCAACCGGCAGGAAGTCGAGTATGTGGACATGCATCTTTCCCACGTTCAACAGACCGTTTCCTCCGGTTTTTTCGGCAAACTGGACCTCGCCGTCATCGAGGCAACGGAAATCACGCCCGATGGAAGAGTCTATCTGTCCACCTCGATCGGCGCTTCGCCGACCTATCTCAAATGCGCGGATCGGGTACTGATCGAAATCAATCGGTTTCATTCACCGCGCCTTCGCGAGATGGCCGACATCATTACCATGGCCTCGCCGCCCCACCGCAACCCTTTCCCCATGCTCGACCCGATGACCAAGTTCGGGTGGTCTTACGCGGTGGTCGACCCCAAAAAGGTCATCGGCATTGTGGAAAGTGACGAACCGGATTATATCGATCCGGCCGAGCAGCCTGACGACATCAGCAATCGGATTGCCGAGCAGGTGATTCGTTTCCTGTTTGACGAGCTTCACGCTCGAAGAATCCCCGAGGGCTTTCTTCCCGTGCAGGTGGGCATCGGGGCTGTGTCCGACGGAGTCCTGGCTGCCCTGGGCAAGAATCCATACATTCCGCCTTTCAAGCTTTATAACCTGGTAATTCACGACCCGGTGATCGAACTCATGGAGCAGGGCAAGATTGTGGGGGCGAGCGGGTCCAGTCTCTCTTTGTCATCCGACGCGCTCAAGCGGGTCTACAGCCGCATGGACTTCTTTGTGCCGCGCATCGTCTTGCGGCCCCAGGAGATTTCCAACCACCCGGCGATCATCCGGCGCCTGGGCGTGATCGCCATGAACGCTGCCGTCGAGGTGGATATTTACGGCAATGCCAACTCTTCCCATCTCTTCGGGACAGATATCGTGAACGGCGTCGGCGGAAGCGGTGAATTCACCCGCAACAGCTACCTTCCGATTATCATGTGTCCTTCCATTGCCAAGGGCGGGAGGATTTCCTGCATTGTCCCCATGACTCCACACGTGGACAACAACGAGCATTCGGTGCAGATCGTCGTGACCGACCAGGGCCTTGCCGATTTGCGAGGCCTTGGGCCGATGCAGAGGGCAAAAGCGATCATCAACAATTGTGCGCATCCGGCCTACCGGGATTACCTCTTGAACTATCTGGAAAAGTCGAGAGTGGGGCATATCCGGCACAACCTCAGAGAATGCTTTAAACTGCATCGCAATTACATCGAATATGGCGCCATGCTGCCGGATCTGGATTTGTCCGAAATGAGCTCGAGCTGAAGCAATTCGGATTTGATCATATAAAGGAGAAAACCGATGTCAAGCGTGGGAGTGTTTCCCGACCTCACTCCTGAGGAAGCCGCTGCACGCATTCCCCATGGGGCGACCGTGGCCTTCAGCGGATTCACCAATTCGGGTGCCGCAAAGCTCATGCCGCGAGCCATTGCCGCACGGGCCCATGAACTGCATGAAAAAGGGGAACCCTACAAGATTAGAGTCCTGACCGGAGCCTCGAGCAGCGAGAGTATCGACGAACCCCTGGCTGAGGCTGAGGCGATTTCGTGGCGTGCCCCCTATCAAAGCTCTTCCAGGCTTCGGCGGCAGATAAACGCCGAGGAAGTCGAGTACGTGGACATGCACCTTTCGCAACTCTCCCAGACCCTGATAGCCGGCTTTCATGGGAAACTGAATTTCGCGGTCGTGGAGGCAACCGAAGTCACCCCCGACGGAAGGGTCTATCTGACCACCTCCATTGGAGCATCCCCCGCCTATTTGAAATACGCCGATTATGTGTTGATCGAGATCAACGACTTTCACTCAAAACGCCTGCGGGAAATGGCGGATATCCTGATTCTCCCCCCTCCCCCGCACCGTGTTCCGGTGCCGCTTCACGACCCGCTGACCAAGCTCGGCATGCCCTACGCCATGGTCGACCCCAGAAGGATCATGGGAATCATTCAAAACAACGAAGCCGACCGTGTGGCCGGGTTTACCCCCGGAGACGCAAAGAGTCAGAAAATTGCCGACTATGTTCTCAATTTCCTGTTGGGCGAGATGTGGGCCAAGCGCATTCCCAAGGAATTCCTGCCCCTGCAGGCCGGAGTCGGCAATGTGGCCAACGCGGTGATGGGTGTCCTGGGCGAAAGCCCGGATATCCCACCCTTCATGATGTACACGGAGGTGTTCCAGGATTCACTCGTCGATATCATGGAACGGGGAAAATTGAAGGCCGCCAGTACCACCAGCCTTACCCTGACACCCGAGGTTCTGCAGCGGGTCTACGAGAACATGGACTTCTTTGCGCCCCGGATTGTCTTGCGCCCACAGGAAATCTCGAACCATTCGGGAGTCGTGCTGCGCCTTGGGGTGATCGCCATGAACACCGCCCTCGAGGTCGACATTTACGGGAATGTCAACTCCTCACACGTCTTCGGCACCGACGTCATGAACGGCGTCGGCGGCAGCGGGGAGTTCACCCGGAACGGCTACCTCTCTATCTACATGTGCCCGTCCATTGCAAAGGGGGGTAAGATCTCTTCGATCGTGCCCATGTGCCCTCATATCGACAACAACGAGCATTCGGTGCAGATCGTGGTGACCGAACAGGGCCTCGCCGACCTTCGCGGTCTTGGGCCCATGCAGCGCGCCAAAGCAATTATCGAGAATTGCGCCCACCCCGCCTATCGCGACTATCTCCACCGCTATATCGAAAAAGCTCGCGTAGGCCATATTCGCCACGACCTCGAATCCTGCTACGAACTGCATCTCAACCTGATGGAACACGGTGCCATGCTGCCCGACCTCGACCCAGGTGGCGGTCTCGAATGACGGCCCTGCCCTTTGATTCTCTTTTATCCACGAAGTCACACGAAGACTCACGAATGGATCCTTTCGTGTCCCTCGTGCGCTTCGTGGCGAAAGATTGTTGCTTTGCTCTTGGGCAATGACGGACCTGCCGGCATCCCGGATGAGCATCACGAAACGATATCTTCGTCTGTCTTCGCAGTCCTTCGTGTAACTTCGTGTGACTTCGTGGATGAAAATGTGGACAAAATGAGTGTGAGTGGTTTTTGGACGGCCTCTTAGCCCGCGATGAGGACTCCCTGGGATTTGTGACCGTCAACCTTGAGGGTCAGAGGCTGGTCAAAGGAGATGCGGGCGACGAAGGCAGTTTCATGAGTGGGTGCGAGGGAAGTCAGCCACGGCCAGTCGATGCGGTCCCCCAGGATTTCGTTGACCGAGAGATAATTGATCCCCAGAGAAATGAGATTGTGGAAGAAATGGGAACCCTGGGAAGGTTCCGCATGTAATTTCGGGTGGACGGTTTCGATAATAGCCGCTACTCCGCAGATATCGGTCCAACTTACCGGGATCCCCAGCCAGCGGTCGGCCGAGCCCCAGCGTCCCGGCCCGATGAGGACGTACCTCCGCCCTTCCGCTGTCAACGCCGCGTTCATCTGACCGATCTGCCTGGCAATCTCCGGCGTCTGACCCGGTTCGAAGGCATCCGGTTTAACGAAGAGGAGATCGGTTATTCCCGGATCAACTCTGTTGCCCAGGGCATGGCTGGAAACACAGAAGGCTTTCGCAACATCTTCGGCGGTTATGCGCACATTCACCAGTTCTTCCCGAGCACTCATGGGCCGCAGCTGCAGGATGGCGAAGTGGGGCTTGGCGGTTTGGTCAAAGCTCAGATCAACGCAAAACTCGAGTTCCACCGAACACCCCATCCCCTCCTGACCAATGGCCAACACCTCGTGCAGCACCTCTGCCAGGGGGAACAGGCCGTATTTGAGAACCTGGGCAAAGGTGACCACGCGATAGCCGGGGCGCGTGTCGGAATCCCGAATGGACTCTTCGCCCGGGATGTAAGTGCTGGTGAGAGCCCTGACCGGTTCTTCATCGACGGCTTCGCTGATCTCGCGTTTGACGAGGGTTACGGCATCGTTCAGGCTGAGGTGACAGATTGGTTCGTCGAGCCTGAGAGCGTAAAAGAAGCGTTGCGAATTCTTGAGCGTATCCTGGACGGTGGCACACTGGGGAAGCAACTCCGGACAGCTGGGGGCAAAGCGTAGGGCTTTTTCCCCGTCCATCACAGCTTTACCCAGCCCCAGGGCGATGGTGGCGATGCCGTCTTCGGGTTTCATCCTGGAGAAAGGATAGTAGTTGTGAGACTGGGCAACACCCGCTATGGCCGGATAGAAGGTGTTGGTGTATCGCCTTCCCACCAACTGCTGGACCATCACCGCCATCTTCTCTTCTTCCGTCCGATGTCCCACCCGTTTGGAAAATGATTTGGGACCTTCGTAGTAGGTCGAGGCATAGACCATTTTGATGGCATTGATCAGTTGTAACAGTCGGCAGTCCAGATCCGGGTTGTCGTTGGGAAGCATGTAAGTGCGATAGAGGCCGGCATAGGCTCGAAACTGGGCGTCTTCCAGAAGGCTCGATGAGCGGACCGCCAGGGGATAGCAGACATGTGACAGAAATCCTGCCAGCTGATCCTTGAACGGCTGCGGAAAGGCTCCTGCCATGAAGCGTTCGGCGATGACCTCGTCCGGCATTTGCACCTTGGCCAGTTCGCTGAGACGATTCTCCCCGACGAAGGCATCGAAGACCTCAGTGGTCACCACCAGGGTCTGAGGAACGAAGATATCCACCGCTTCGAACCTTGTTTGCAGCGCGGGGTGCCGGCGCAACAGCGCCGAGACGAAGGAGAGTCCTCTGGCCTTGCCTCCGAGCGAACCCGTGCCGATTTTGAAGCACTCCGCATCCTCATCGAAGGCTCTGGGATCAAAGTCCACCACCACCCCCTTTTGCCGCCCCATGCGCCGCTCATGAATCAGTGAAATGAGGAATTGGCGGTGGCTTTCGGGAGTGGAAAAATCATCCTCGCGGACGGGACGCACGCGCGTGGCCAGTTCAATTTCGGAGCGAGCGAACAGCCACCGGGAAAAGTCGTTGCGGTTGCTGTGCAGGGCAAAGGTCTCATCCGGCACGGTGTGCAGTTTCTTTTCCAGCATTTTGAGATTCGACGCGCGGGCAATTTCCCCGCCGTCCGGCGAGCGAAAAACGAAATCGCCAAACCCCAGGTGATTGAGAAAGAAGGAGCGCACTTGCGAGAGGAGCGCCGGAGAATTCTTATCGACAAACACGGCGGGGATCTTCGCCGCTTTGGCCGCATTGAGCGGGTCGCTGCTCATCAGGAGCAGGGGAATGTCGAACCGTTCCTTCTTCACCCCCACCAGCAGATCGACCCCGGCATTCTCATCGAAACGGTTGCCGCGGTGGAAGCGCACATCGGAGATGACTCCCAACACATAGGGTTCATATTTGCGAAAGAGCTCCATGGCCCCTTCATAGGTATCGGTCACGAGAATCTTCGGGCGCGCCCGCATGGCAAGGAGACGATGTTCTTCATTGAGCCCCTCTTCCATGACCGCCTGCGTCTGCACCACCAGTTCCCGGTAGAAGACCGGCAACAGTGCCGAGAGATACTCGGGCGAGTCTTCCACGTAAATGATGACGCGAATGCTGGCGGATCTCGTGTCATGGGCCACGTTTTTCTGGTCTTCGGCACTCTTGATCATGGCCAGCAGGAGATCCGAATTGCCGCTCCAGATGAAAATGCGATCAAAGGGCGAGGACGACGGTTGGCGCAGGAGCTCAAATTCCAGCCCGACCTCATAACCGTGGCATAGCAGCATGATGGGCAAATGAGGGCCTTTGGTTCTGATCTCTTCGGCCGTGGCCATGACTTCCGTATCTGCCACCCGAGGCATGATGATCACCAGGTCATAGTGCTTGCTATCCAGGGCTTTGAGGGCCGCAGCGGCGGATGAAAACCAGTTCAGGCGGGGGGGGTGGCTCAGATTCAAGCCCTTGTACTCGTTGTTGATAGCCTCGGAGAGGCGGCAGTCCTCTTCCATGACCCAGGCGTCATAGGGCGTTGAAATCAAGAGTATCTCCCGCACTTTCTTGCTCATGAGCTCGTGAAACAGCTTGAAGCGCGGATCGAATTGTACCGGCGAATAGTTGGGTCCCGTCGTCATCATGCCTCACCACCTCGTCTCTGCAATAGATGGGGTTTCTTCCACCCTTGTCATCGTGTCGCTCTGCTCGGCGGAATTGTAGCACAGGACCTTCTGCGGGTCAGCCTCATCGTGGAAAAGGACGCTTCCGGCGCCGGACAGAGTGCTTTTCACCGTGCGAATTGCTGTTACAGATTCGATCCGGGTTTAAATTCTCGTCCGCTTTGGGTATGATCTCGGCTGCCTTTACGGGCCAGGGCAATTCTCCCTCACACGACTCCGTGATCCCAAGCGACCTGCTGAAGCACACCGAGACTGGCTGCCAGCCCACAATTTGGGGCTGTTTTCCCATCATTGACCGCGGGTCATTGATCATCGAGATCCGGGCAGTCCCCAGCCGCCCCCCGTTTCTCTCGGGGACCGAGGAACAGAGGGACGAAAGAAGACCGGGAGACTTTCCCGACGACCCCCAGTGACACTAGAGGAGATCCATGACAAACCAGAAGACTTATGAAGATGCTGAACAAATTAGAGTATGCCAGGGTGACATTGATTATCAGGGCATTGTCAAGCACGTCAACGAAGGCGTGGTGATCATCCGGGAAGGCAAGATTGTTTTTGCGAACCAGGCCTTCTTTGAGATTTTGCAGAAGGCTCCCGACGAGGTCATCAAGGCTGACCTCTCGGCCTTCATCTCCCCCGCAGACCGGGACCAGGTGAGCAAATACTGCACCGAGCGGCTTTTTACTGGAAACCTCGCCGATCGGATTGAATTCACCATACCCCGGACCCGTTGTGATGCGATCGTCGAGATGAAGGTGAGCGTGGTCGAATGCGGCGGCGCTCCGGCCATCCTCGGCGCCCTGACCGACATCACCGAGCGGCGCAAGACCCGGAGCGAGATGGAACGCATCAAGGGGCGGCTGGAAAGCATCATTCGTTCGATGAATGAAGTGGTGGTCTCCCTTTCCCCGGAAGACTATTCGATTCGTTCCATAAACCCCGCGGCGGAAGCCCTTTACGGAGTGCCTCTCCGAGATTTTACCAGCGGCAGGCGACATATCATGAAATTTGTCCATCCCGAGGATGCGGAAAGGATGGAAGAATTCTACCGGAACCTGCCCGAGGCGGAGTTCGACGAAGCCCAGTACCGGATCATCAGCAGCAACAAAAAGATCAAATGGGTCCTCGATGAGGGGCATGTAGTCTATTCCGACAAGGGGACGATCCGCCGGATGGATCACGTGATCAGGGATATCACCGAAGAAAAGAAGGCCATCGACGCTCTCAAGCGGAGCGAAGAGAAGTACCGGGATTTCTTCGAATCCACCAACGATATGGCCTACTCCGTCACCCCGGAAGGGGTTTTCATCGACATCAACGACGCCGGCATCAAGCTGCTCGGTTTTGATAGCAAAGCGGAAGCCCTGGCCAGCAACCTCAAGAATTTCTATACCGACCCATCGGAGCGCGCGGGGCTCCTGGCCGAAATCAACGAACAGGGCCACATTGAAGACAAGCGGGTCAAATTCAAGAACAAGGCGGGAGAAGTGATCGAGGTCGCGGTCACCGCCCGGGCGAAGACCGATGAGGCGGGGTATCTCCTCTACTATGAGGGGATTGCCCATAACATCACCAAGGCGCTCGAAGATCAGCGCAACCGGGTCCTGCGCAACGCCGCCGGCGCCATGTGCCATCACCTCAATACGCACCTCATGCAGCTCGACGGCTCAAAAGCGGTCCTGGCGGAAGAGATGAAATCCCTGGAGGAACTCATCGAAAACCTGGCTCGCGGGGACGATCCTCAGGACATTGCCACCCAGATGAAAGGGATCATGGAAAGCATGCACTATTTCCATCATGGCATCACCGGGGCCTATGAACGGATCTCAGAGGTGACCAAGGCCTTCAACAAGGCGTTCCTCTACAAAGAAGAATCCTACGTCGCCGACACCATCCTCGACATCTTCAAAGCCTACGGGTACGAAGGAGATGAATCCCAACCATGATTTCTTCAGGTGCGGCTCGGAAATGAGGGTTGGGTGGGGAAGTGGTTTTTTCTGTCGGGGAAGGGAAAAAAGTCTCAGGCGTCCTGTCCCTTCCTCATTAACCTGCGGACAATGGCCTGATCACGGCACGAGGAGAATACTATGGCCGACAGCGAGCTTACCACCGAGGTCATTGAAAAAGTCAAGGCTTTCCATGGACATATGTGTCCGGGACTGGCCTTGGGCATCCGTGCGGCGCAAATCGCCCGGCGTGAAATTGGGCCTCATGCCGAGGATGAGGAGGTCGTTGCCGTTGTCGAAAGCGATATGTGCGCCGTTGATGCCATTCAAGTTCTTACCGGCTGTACTTTTGGTAAAGGAAACCTCATCTACAAAGACTATGGGAAGAAAGCCTTCAGCTTTTATCGTCGCTCAGACGGAAAAGGAATCCGCCTTGTTGCATTGCCCAAAGCCCGTTCTGCGCCGGATCCTGAGCGTGACGAGCTGGTCGCTAAGCTGCGTACCGGTACTGTGACGGCGGCGGAAAAGAAGCGTTTTGACGAGTTGCAGAGCCTTTTGGCAGAAATGATCCTGCATGCCCCCCTGGCGGAGCTGCTTGCAATCAAAAATCCCCCTCCCCAAATACCTGCTCCAGCTCAAATTCATCAAAGCATAACCTGTCAGGTTTGTGGAGAGGAGGTCATGGCGACGAGGATACAGCTGGTTGAAGGGAAAAGGCTGTGCATTCCTTGTTCTGAAATGCTTTGATGATTGGAGGGATAAAAGAGGAACGTTGCGTTTGATTCAAACTGGAGTTTCACTCTTGAGAAAAACCTGTACGAAAGGAGATGAGAGCAAACCGTGGCCCCATGCACCAGGGGATAAAGGGCCCAGGGATGGGACCGCAGGCAGGAATGCCCCCGGATTGTCCGATGATGAAGCGTCACAGTGATGCCCAAACCGAACCACCAAAGAAAGAAGTTACCCCGTAAAGAGGAATCATCATCAACGTCCTCGAGGCTTGTTCTATAGCTCGGAAAATCAAATCGTTGCTGAATCGTACCGCTCTTCTTCGGGCAGCCGTGGAACGTGGGATCACATTTACAACTACATCGCTCTGAACGATGCACCGGAGAAAGCGGACCATGTTTTGGAGGAAATCGTGAACGCTTTCTCCAGCCTGTCTGAATCCCCCGAGCGTGGCGCCTACCCGAAGGAACTTTTGGCGTTGGGAATCCGGGAGTACCGTGAGATCTTTTTCATATCCTACCGAATCATCTACCGGGTCATGGGGAAAACCGTTTATGTCTTTCTGATCGCCGATGGACGTCGTGACATGCAGACCCTGCTGCAGCGGCGCTTGTTGGAGGCGTAGGGAGATCCTAATGATACTCGTTAAGGATTAAAGATGAGCGATGATAACGTCCCGGTTTCCATCGAACAGATTGAACGTTTTCCCTTGTAGCCAAGGTGCCTGAGGCCATCGAGTCCTTGTTTCAGGTACAGGTCCAAGTATTTATAGAGGCACACAAGACTAGTCGAGTTCACAACAGATCTCTTTGTGGCGATACCCCACGGCTTTCATGTACCAAGCCATCAGCCGGCGACGGACAATGGGGAGTTCATGTTCCGTCCGTTCCTTTTTGAGTTGCAGGATCTCGTTTTCCGTAAATGGGATGCGCCTCATACGGGAAAACCTGTGCTTGGGTCATGGTATCCAAAGGATGTAACTTGATCCATTGAGACCCTGGCAAAGAGGAGCCGGTCAACCCGCAAAATCGGCATCAAAAATGAAGTATTCTTTCCTTACCGGGTATAACACTCTCCCGGCTCTCCGGGGATCGAGCTTTTCCCGAAGATCCCCATTTTTCATGCTTCTTCTTTTAGTCCGGCCCCAGACGACCGACCCCGTCAGGGTTCGGTGCTCGTTGGTTTCAATTTCCCTTGAACGACCAGTGTAAAGCGGGGATATTTGGGGTCATTGCAGAATACCTCGGTAACTTTCCTGCTTCCGCTCGCAGAGGCTCCGGGATGAAGCCTTATCGATATTTTCCCCTCGGACCCCGAAGGGATGGACCGATCGAAACCGGCTATGGAGGTCCCTCAGCCGGGAGTGACTTTCTTTATCTCCAGAACCCCTGTACCCCTGTTCATGATCACGAAGTTGTGCACGTATTCTTTGCCTTCACTCACCTCTCCGAAATTGAATTCTGCCTCAGAGACTGCTAGAGCGGGCATTCCGGCCATCGCTTCGGAAGCTGCGACATCCGGCCTTGATACCTCATCCGAAGTCCGGGCCTCATCAGCACAGCCTAGCATCAGAAAGAGCAGCACAAGTGCCGCTAAGATCTTGGTTCTCATGGGTTCTCCATCGGGTATGTGCTCAACCCTCACCAAAGCCTCCGTCTGGACCGAATGGGCTCTGTCCCTAAGCCATAAAGAGTCCACCGAACAGTTGAATAAGCATAATAGTCCACTGGCAAAGTTACCACCAAAAAGATTCGCCCGGAAATCGAAGCATCAAATCAGGGCCTACCCTGTTGCTGACCGTCTCAAGGCTCTTTGGATTCAAAAATAGACTGTTCACGGTTCCAACATTGAATAACTCCAACCTGATTAACGACTTCATCTCTTTCCGGTTCCCAACGAAGCCAGCCTTTCTTGCCAGACCCTTGAACCGGCCTCCTCACTCGATTCCAGGAGCATATG
Source organism: uncultured delta proteobacterium (assembly GCA_963783775.1). Classification (GTDB taxonomy): domain Bacteria; phylum Desulfobacterota; class Syntrophobacteria; order Syntrophobacterales; family Syntrophobacteraceae; genus JADGQM01. The sequence continues at coordinate 164,364 of CAWAOR010000010.1, forward strand.
ATCGCGATACCCTGAAAATTTGTAGCAAGCCATTTTTCAAAAGAAGGCAGTTATCCGCACATCTCTTTAGACCCCAACCTCTTATTCCCCACAGGGTTCAGCTACCTGACGGTTGTCGCTCAACATAATGAGATCATTCCTTATGGGATGTGGCTCAGGAGACATTTTCAGGAGATTGGCAAGTTCCGTTGCATTCTGTTATGCGATTCTGAAAACGCGATAAAGGAGCGCTTATCTTCATCTTACGGGGAGCATTACAAAAACGTTGCCCATCTCATCGATGAGTGCTATCATTTTGATAGCATCATTAAGAGAAAGGGAGGACACAAGAAATGGCGCAAATTCTAATTCGGAATCTTGATGAGACCACCATCGAGAGGTTGAAGCTTCGTGCGACACAGAGCGGACGCTCACTGCAGGCTGAGGTTAAGATGATTCTTGATCAGGCTGCGCACGTGGATTTACAAACCGCGCGCCTTACTGCTGCTCGAATCCGAGATAAGCTGAAAGGCCGTCCTGCGAGCGACAGCGTCGATCTTCTGCGCGAGGAGCGCTACGGATGAGCGTCTACGTCGTTGATGCAAGTGTTGCCGCAAAGTGGTTCTTCGATGAGCCTCTCTCGGATGATGCCACCCGCTTGCTCGATGCATCCCACACATTGCATGTCCCTGATTTCTTCTTGCTCGAAATTGATAACGTTCTTTGCAAGAAGATGAGGCGGGGGGAGATCTCCGGAGGAGAGGCACAGGAAATCCGGTCTGCGATAGGTATTTTTCCCTTACAAAAGCACCCCGTTCAACTGCTCATGGATTCTGCCTTTGATCTTGCAGCTCAAACCCAGAGCAGCCCCTATGATTGCCTGTATCTGATCCTTGCGATTGTGCTCGGGTCACAGATGGTTACAGCCGACCGTCGTTTCTACGACAACATCTGTAAGAGCCAGCTCACTGCCGAAAACCTTTGTTGGGTTGAAGACCTGGCCCAAATTGGTGGCAACGCGTAAATGCCAAACGACTCTTCACATGATGCTCTCCTCTGTCTCGTTTTCCGAAAACCGGTCCAGCGGGACTGCAGATGATCTGGAACCGTTGAACGACGGGTGCCGCCCCCCAGAACGCCATGCTGGCAAGATATCTATCGGTTATCAATAACGAACCATCGCCATCTTAAGGTGCTTGTTCTGTTAAGCTGTCTACACTTTTCGGGTGGCAGATTTCTGTGCTCTCAGCGTAGCAGTCGCTTCACTCGAATTTTCCCGTGGGGGGGGGCTTGCCTTGGTGTACATATGAAATGTGATTGTTGAGGAAGTGAAGAGCACTCACAGGCCAACATATAGGAGAGCTGTATTGAATTCCGCTTTAGGACTTCAGAGGATTGATCCACTCGGAGTTTCTTAAACAATGGATTAAAACGGCCCCGATGAAGCTTGGAGTCGTCTCAATCCTCATGGATTAGCTGGCTGCGGGGTCGCCATCTATCCTACGGCTTTGCCGGGGATACCTGACTGTTTGATTGGCAACCGGATTGCTTCCATCCGGCTCAAACCCCATCAGCTTACCTTGATCGCCCGGACCTCTGCTGCGCGCTCATCCACCGGGATCAAGGGGAGTTCGCCCTTGTTCTTGAGCGGCAGATTGCGGAGGTGATCCATGATCGCCTGCCATTCCTTGATCTCACGGACAGCGTCTTTTCCCATTCCCGTGGCGACACTGCTATTGTCCAGCGTGCCCGTCGGCGGCAGCAGATCGGGCGTGCTGTCGCGAGGGTCGTCGAGCGCCTCGACCTTCGACGTGAGGGGCTGTCCCTTCCTGTTCTTGGGAACAAGCGCCAGTTTGCCCTTGGTGTACTTCGGGATAGCCACGATAACCTGGCCGAGATAGAGAGGGCAGGTGAGGCTGTACAACCGCGCGTCCTTGCCGCTGATGTCAATCACCTTGTAGCCGCGGTCGAGGTCACCCAGCTCGATGGCCGTCACGACGTCGAACTTCGGGCGCGACGGGTCGTACCGGAACCTCATGCCGGAGGTGCGAGGGAAATACTCGCCGGGGTGGGCCGGGTTGTCCACGAGCAGAAACTCGAGCAGATTCTTCAGCTCCTGACCAGTGAAGTAGCCGGTCACGAGGGCACTGCCGGCCGTATGATCCACGACCCCTGCGCCGAGGGGCGCCACGGCGAAGACATCATAGACGGTTTGCACGCCTGACTTCCCCCTGGTCAAACCGGCGCGCATCAGTCCGTTGGCGCTGAACCCGATGTCCGCTTTCGTGGCCTTTCTGAAAGCGTCGGTGCAGAGGTTGGCGAGGAGGGTGCTCGCGGCGATGTCGGTGAAGGTGTTGGGCAGATCCTGCGACGCCACGGCCAACGGCTGATCGATGCTGTAGCCGCGGGAGGCGAACACAGCCTCGGTGACGCCCTTCTTAAGCTTGTCGATCTCGTCGGCGATGGCCCGGTCGCCGGCAAAGCTGTCGTCGATCGGGTAGAGCTTGTAGGAGTCGACCGTCAGCTTGCCGCCGTCGATGGTGACTACCAGTTCGCCAAGGTTTTGACTTTCCTTCCCGGTCTGGACCACAGGGGTGCGGTCGTTGACGATGATCACTTCCTCCAGCGCGGTGTGGCTGTGGCCGCCGATCACCACGTCGATGCCCGGCACGTCCTTGGCCAGACGCACGTCGTCGCCCTCGGTGAAGCGCCCGTCCTTCCCTTTCTGCACGCCGCCGTGGCTGAGAGCGATGACCACATCCACTTTCTCCGTCTCGCGGAGAACCTTCACCATCTCCTTGCCGGTCTCGATGGCGTCGGAAAACGCGGCAGCACCCGCGCCGCCGGTGTAAAATTGGGCCTCCTTGCCGAGTAGACCGAAGATGCCGAAGCGGATTCCGGCGCGTTCGATCACGACGTAGCGGCGGATCACCCCGGCCTTGGTCAGGCGCTGGAGGTCGGCCAGCGTGGCGTCTTGCTTCGCAAAGTCGGTATTTGAGGCGAGCACCGCCGGAACCCGGCCCGCTTTGGCGGCCACACCGATAGACTTGCCCAGGCCGTCAGGCCCAAGGTCGAATTCATGGTTGCCGAAGGTGGTGGCGTCGTAGCCCATCAGCGACATGAGCTGCAACTCGCCGCCGGTCTCGCGGCTGGCAGCGCCGAATGCGGTCCCCATGCTGTAGTCACCCGCATCCAGTACCAGCACAGGACCCTGTCCCTTGCGTTCTTCCTTTCTCTTTGCGATCAGGGCGGCCAGTCGAGCATACCCGCCCCGGGTATTGTCGTCGTTGAGCTTGAACGGGGTGTAGTCTGCAGCCGGACCCATGCCGATGAAGCTCGAATGCATGTCGTTGGTGTGCAGAATGGTGAAGGTCTTCTTCCCGTCCAGTGCCGCGTATAGTCCTCCGGGCAGAAGCATCGTTACGCCAACTGCCGCTGCGCCAGCCAGGAACTCGCGCCGGGAGATGGTATCGCGTGACATCCAGGTATAAGTCTCCTTCCCATCCGCTGCCGAGGCTGGTTCTGCCCGTGGGTTTTTCATTGTTGTGCCCTTTCGATTTTTTGGTTGGTCGCAGCGGGGCGCTTCAACCGAAACGCCCCGCCGCCTCCGTCCTACTTCGACCCGCTGCTGTCATTCAGCTTCTGAAGAACTTCATCGAGGTTGAAGCTGGCCGCCTTCTGCCGCTGCGGGTAGTCCTTGAAGGTCATCAGGAACTGGCCCACATATGCCTGTGCGGGGACCATCAAGAAGGCGTGATCCAGGAGCCAGTCGTAATAAGTGTTCGAAGTGATGTCCGCCCGCTCGTACGGGTCCGTGCGAAGATTGAAGATCTTCGGCACCCGCAAGCTGGTGAACGGGTTCGCCCAGATAAGCATCGTTCCGGGAGCCCGCTGCTCCATGAATACGAGCTTCCAGTTGTCGTAGCGCAGGCTGGTCAATTGCTGGTCATCGTTGATATACAGGAACGATTCCCGCGGGCTCTTCTCAACTTGGCCGGTCAGGTAGGGGACGAGGTTGTCACCGTCCAGATGGACCTTGTAGGTCATGTCTCCAACCTTGTAGCCCTTGAGCAACTTGTCTTTCACTTGCGTATCACCGGCGATGGCCAGAAGGGTCGGCAGCCAGTCGAGGTGAGCGACTATCTCGTTGGACACACCGCCCGGCTTGATCTTGCCCGGCCAGCGGACCATGGCCGGTACCCGGTACGCGCCTTCCCAGTTCGTGTTTTTCTCGCTGCGGAACGGCGTCATCGCACCGTCTGGCCAGCTGTTCATGTGTGGACCGTTGTCGGTACTGTACATGACGAAGGTGTTGTCCGCGATCCCCAGGTCGTCCAGCGCCTTGAGGACCTGGCCGACATTCTTGTCGTGGTCGATCATGGTGTCGTGGTATGGGCTCTGCCAGCGCCCGGCCTGGCCGATGCTCTCCGGCTTGGTGTGGGTGCGGAAGTGCATGTGGGAGAAGTTCACCCAGACAAAGGCTGGCTTGCCAGCTTTGTTTTGCCGCTGAATGAAGTCCACGGCCCGGTTGGCGACGTCATCATCGATGGTTTCCATCCGCTTCTTGGTCAGGGGACCGGTGTCAGTGCAGACCTGCTTGCCGACCTTGCCGAAACGTGGGTCCACGGTCGGATCGTCCTTGTCAGAGGCTTTGCAGTCCATTACGCCACGGGGGCCGAACTTGGCACGGAACGCCGGATCTTTGGGGTAGTCAGGCAGTTCCGGCTCTTCCTCGGCGTTGAGGTGGTACAGGTTGCCGTAAAACTCGTCGAAACCGTGCACGGTGGGGAGGAACTCGTTGCGGTCGCCAAGGTGATTCTTGCCGAACTGGCCGGTGGCATAGCCTTGTGCCTTCAACAGCTCGGCAATCGTCGCGTCTTCCTTTTGTAGCCCTACCGTAGCGCCCGGCAAGCCGACCTTGGTCAGGCCCGTGCGCAGGCCGGACTGGCCGGTGATGAACGACGCCCGACCGGCCGTGCAGCTCTGCTCAGCATAGTAGTCGGTAAACATCATGCCTTCTTTGGCAACACGGTCGATGTTGGGGGTCTTGAAGCCCATCAGACCGTGTGAGTACGCGCTGATATCAGACTGGCCGATGTCGTCACCCCAGATGATAACGATGTTGGGCTTGTCCGCGGCAAATGCCGGGCTGGCGATAAACGCGAGAGCACCGACGAGCAAAGCCAGCGCAACCGCTATTCTTGGGCTTCTTGCTTTCATTTCCTTCTCCTTTTTGAGAGTTGTCCACGCGACAAAATCCAAAGAAAGAATTTTCCTTCTATCAAAAGCAGATTGAGAAGCTGTTTCACTTCTCTCACAGTTATTTTTTGACCTTATCTTTGCTTTCGACGCTTGCTGGCCAAGGTCCACATTCCATTCCCGGAAACGAGCCACTGCCAGACGCCACAGGTAGATCGCAACTTCCGGAAGAGTGAACGGATCTTCAGGTTCCGGATCAGACTATTCGTTGTGAGATGGTTTTCTCTATAGCGGAATGCGGCCGTGAATACAACCGGGGAAGATCCTAGTATTGCGAACTATTTTTCCCAGGAGGGAGGATGTGGTGCCGCAACACTTCGCCTCACCGCATACCGGACCAATTCCACCAAGCACTTGATGCCGAGACCTTCCCTCATCTGGTACTTGTGATTTTGGACTGTTTTCAATGCAGCTCTCCTTTATCTTAACCTACTGAAAATTAAAAATATCTTGCCAATCTGTTGAAGATGCCGTCAGAGTCAAATCTTATAAGAAATGACCTCCTTATGTTGACCGTCAACCTTCGAATCAGCCGAACCAAGTGGGGAGAAAATCATCGGATGAGGCTGGAGTCTGAAGAGAGGTGTAGATACCTGCCTTGGAAAACAAATAGAGCAGTCGCCAAAAATGCGTGATTCAAAAAGGATATCGTGAACAAATGGTTGGAGTTCACGAAGGCCGGGAGCTGCACCATACTATCCTTGCATTCAAGGCACTCGATCTCGGAAGCTACACACGCTGTACAAGAAAAGCACGGTGCGATATTGACCGCTCATCGCCATTAGCTCAGGTGTTTTTCCCTGTCAGAGAGCAAATGAGAATATTGTTAACCTTGGCAAGAACGTCAAAGGGTTTAAATTGTTACGAAAAAGTGCAGAGTCAACCGACCTTCAAAACTACACATGACAATACTCTCATGCTCTTGGCGAAACAACTTCGAACCTTTCACCAAATAGACCTGCCAAAAGCATTCTAACTATCTGCCATTATTACTCATTTGGCAGAAGGTCTGGTTTCCCCATATTCGGGCACAATAGATGCACTATATCTTAGTGACTGAATTTAGTGCAGCTGAAAAAGCGCATCGTAATACAGTGTCGATTTTGGAAAGGACACGAAACTAGGGATTTATTTCGGGTTCACCTCGATTGGTAATTTTCAGGGCGATCTATGCAAGCAGACAGACCACTGGTCCTTTATGGCAATTTCAACATCTAACTCATGCGGAGCGAAAAACCGATGGAGCACATTCAGATCAAGGAACTCGTAGAGGTCATGTCCGGCGCTTTAGTTGACGATCCCACTCAGATACGAGTGAAGGAGATAGCCGGACAGCAAATCTCCGTGCTCGAACTCAGAGCAGCAAAAAGTGATCTGGGTAAGATTATTGGCAAGCAAGGACAGAATGCCCATGCGATGCGTACTATAGTTAACGCGGCAGCAAATAAACTCCGAAAAAGAGTTGTCCTAGAAATTCTCGAATAGGATTTTAGAGAGCGCTTCTGCGAGCGGTCGATAACACCTTAAGCGGGCCAAAACTTGCACCGCTACGGGAGTGGCGCAGCGTTGTCATCAACGCGATGGCCAAGTCTGCCTCTGGGGGGCTCTCACATTGTTCACCAATGTGAGCCTTGAACGCTTCAGCGTGATTGGTGAAGGATTTTCATCAAACCTCTCAAAAAAGGACCGGCTTCGCTTACGTCTGACTTTGATAGTAATTTTGTTGCTTAGAAATCCGTTCGGAAGAAAGGAGACAGTAGCCATGAGCAGCCCGAGTGTTTTGGACGAAACATACCATATTATCATCAAAAGCTTTGTGGCGACCGGGCATGCGCCCCATTATTCGGAGATTGCGTCCGAGCTTGGAATGTCCGTAGAAGAAGGACGCAAGACCCTACATGATCTTATGTCTGCCGGCATTCCGGGGACTTGGATGTTTCCAAACACAGACTATATTTCTTCTTTCGCCCCATTCAGTAATCTTCCCACTCAGTACCGCATATCAATTGATGGCGAGTGGAAGTGGTTCGGGCAGTGAGGTTTTGAATCGCTGGCAGTATGCTGGCTTTTTCCGGGCAAAACCATCGCCATTGACGCACCATGCCTAGATTGCGGTTTACCCGTACACCTGGAAATCCGGGACGGAGAGTTGCTGAACGAGACACCCTTGGGAATCATGGGATACGTGGGTTTACCATTCGCCAGATGGATGGAACAAATTCCTTATGCCTGAAGCACCATGAACCTCTTCCGGTCGGAAGAGCATATTCGCAATTGGCCACGTTTCGATTCGGCTAATGAACAAGGTATTGTACCACTTCTTGAATTAGTTCAGCTGTTTTCCGGCAACTTCGCCAGAAGACGTTTGGACTTGGATTACGTTTCGCAATGTTCCAGTTACTGGAAAGAACTGCTGGGCATTCTTGCTGAAATTGGAAAGACAAAAGCATTTTGGGCGCCACCGAAGTCCTGATACAAGGCTCGATGTTAACGTTTGCAGTCAAGGGGAAAAGTTAATTTTTTCTTGGCCTATCGCTGTCACAGAAGCCAGCCAAAGGTGGCAAATTTCTCATTGAATCGACCAGATACTTAGACCAGCCGTCGATGACGACTAACCCAGCCGCGTCTGTTTTACGGTTTTTGTAGACCCGGGATTGGTTGCTGCTCTCAGAGTCCCCAGTGGTGAAAGATTTTTCAGCTTCTCAACAGGATTGTTCAGGTACGTAGAGCTGCCTTGTTGAGGGAAAAATCCAAACACCAAAAATTGACGATCTAGAAAGCATATCGTCAACAAACTGCCCCCACTTTAAACGCAAAGGAACCACTTTCACTCTTTATTTCCCTGTAACAAGGGAGGAAATATCCCTGGAAGAGGTTTCCATATCCGCTGCTGAATACATGGGGAAAGGGGAATCGATTCTGGTTGTGGATGATGTAAAAGAGCAGCGCAACCTTGCAACTATGATGCTCACGAAGCTCAATTACAGGGTATCCAGTGTTTCCAGTGGTGAAGAAGCGGTGGATTACATAAAGCAGTACGGGGTTGATATGGTAGTGTTGGATATGATCATGGATCCTGGCATGGATGGATTGGACACTTATGCGAAAATACTTGAAATCCACCCTGATCAAAAGGTGATTATCGTGAGCGGTTTTTCCGAGACTGAACGGGTGACCAAAGCTCAGGCATTGGGCGCGGGTGCCTATGTGAAAAAGCCTTATGTGTTGGAGAAACTGGGGTTGGCCGTCAGGAAGGAAATTGATCGGCCAACATAGTCAGAGCCTAGCGAAACAAAGAAACCAGTAAGCTCGGCGCATGAAACCATTGTTCCCAGCAGCGAGCAAATGTGCCGATATCTGCCTTCTTTTGAAAAATGGCTTGCTACAAATTTTCAGGGTATCGCGATCATATCTGCAATTCTCGAACGCTGCTCCCCGGATGTTTGCAGGAGGTAGTCCTTCTTCCCGTACTATATCCGAGTGTTCCAGAGCTCTCGCCGTTCGTCACAAACGGGATCGCCTCGGTGTTCCGCTTCTGGTCTCGGTTCCAACCGACTTCAGAGATTCCGGCGCCCAGGGTTTCATCGTGGCTCTTGCCGAAGTCAGCCCAGCCGTGGAAGTTTTGGCGGGGACATCTTCTGCTAAATCGGCCCACACTAAGGTTCGCCCGCTCCAAGCTCCCTTGGCTGCGGAACTGGAATACTCGAGGGTTTGAAGTCGACTGTATTACGTGTGACAATCACGTCGGCGTTGACGAGGCGGGCGGCAATACGGAGATCATGCTCAAGAAGGTGCTCGAACCCCTGGAGGCTGCCGGCTGGAGCACCGACTACCGGCAGATCGGCGGAAAACCCGTGCGGGGTTGCCTGGCCTGCTTCAAGTGCTTCGAGAAGAGGAACGGGCGGTGCGCCGTCGAGAAGGACAAAATGAACGATTACCTGGAACAGATCTACGTAGCCGATGCTATGATCCTCGGCTCCCCAACCTACGTCACTGATGTAACCCCGGAGTTGAAGGCTCTGATCGATCGCGCCTGCCTGGTTGCGCTGGCCAACGGCGGGGCGCTCAGGGGAAAGATCGGGGCCGCAGTCGTGGCAGTCCGACGCGGCGGCGCGATCCACGTTTTCGACACCATCAATCACATGTTCCTCATGTCTTCCATGATTGTGCCCGGCTCCATCTACTGGAACTTAGGGCATGGGCCTCGACAAGGGGCAGGTGCTTGGCGACGAGGAGGCCATGCGGAATATGAGCCATCTCGGTCAAGCGATGGCCTGGCTCGGAAAGGCCATAGCCTCCGTCCCCATGCCTACCCCATGCCCCCAGACGCATCGGTAGCGAAAAGACTCATTGAAGGAGACCACCTTGTTAGATAAAGTAGACCATCCGTACAATAGTGAAACATCGATGAGGGAGCTCTCTAAGATGTTCAAGGTGGGTGTTGGTCAAGCGGAGGATATCGACGTCCTGAAGGCAAGCAGGGCTGCACTTGCTCAAAACCGAGTGCATCTTGGCGGAATCCGGCCGCAGGCGGGAATAATCCTGTGCAGCAGCAACTTCGACCATCGGCAGATGCTGGATAGCGTCTTAGAGTCTCTTCCGGGTATCAGCCTTATCGGTTGCACCACGGCAGGAGATTTTTCTTGGGGCTATGGCTTCAGCGATGATTCTATAACCTTGATCCTTTTTGCTCAGATACGATCGAGATACGGGCAGGTCTCGGCCGTAATGTGTCAAGGGATTACCGAGTTGCGGTTCGATCTGCCGTCAGCCAGGCGCAAGAGGGATTGACTCAACCGGCTTCCCTGTGTATCGCGCTCCCCGAAGATGCCAGGGGGTCTGCAGCATTGCTTTACCACTCTTACCCGGGCAAGCATGCCGTGCTTGCGCTGGCATTTTCGTGCTGTCTACGCAAAGAAGAACTTGGAACCCGGGTCGAGGAGGAACTCTCGGTGTTGAGAGAAGTATCGTCGCATCGTCGAAACAGCCGGAGAGGGTTTTCTGCTCATGGACGAAAATCTGATCATAACAGACGTCAACGATGCGTACTGCAGGATGCTGGGATTCGGCAGGAACGAATTGATCGGCAGGAGCCCCATGGACCTTGCCACTGAAGACCATCGACAGTTCTTGCTGGCAAACAGAGCGAACCTTATTTCCAAAGATTACAGGCGATTTGAAGGCAAATCGGTCTCCAAGAACGGGGTGATCGTACCCACCCTTGTTCACGGTAATGCGCTTCGGGATTCAGGGGGCAGCCTTCTTGGCCAGGTGGCTTTCGTAACTGATCTGAGTGAAACAAAAAAGGCCTTGATGCTCGCGGCAGAGGTACAAAGGAGTTTCCTGCCTCAGGAGAGTCCCCGGATGCGGGGAATTGAAATCGCAGGGAAAAACATTCCCTGTGAAGAGGTCGGGGGGATTACTTCGATTATTTGTTTGGAGACGAGCACTCCGACGGTTCCCTGAACGTGGTTGTCGGTGACATCACGGGTCACGGTGTCGATGCCGCATTGCTCATGACAAGTGCCCGCTCATTTCTCCGCAACCGTGTTTCGCGGTCGGGGACCATCGCTGAGATCATCAGTGAAATGAACCATCACTTTTTGATGCGGGAAGATTCATGACATTATTCTACCTCGCTCTCGATCTCGGAGAGCAGAAGCTGCGTTGGGTCAGAGCAGGCCATGACCCAGCTGTCCTTTACGACCCCTATAGGGATACTTTCCAAGAGTTGAAGGGAAGAGGAATGGCTCTGGGCCTTGATGAATCTTTCGAATACGAAGAGAATGCCGTGACCGGAGTCGGCGGAGGGCAAATCATCGCCATTGGCACCGATGGAATATGGGAAGCCCATAACAAGCATGGTGAAATGTTCGGAAAAGCACGGATCAGAGATGCCCTCCGGCGGTTGGCCGAGATGAAAGTGGAGGGAATCATAGAGGCAATCTTTGAAGAACTGAGGGAGTTCACTACCGGCGTTCAGCCCGAAGACGATGTCACCCTGGTTGTCATGCGAGTCAAGGACGAAGAGATCTGAAGTGAAAGGAGGGTTCCATGAATAACGAATCAGATGAAAAGAATGGCGGCACACAAGGAGGTATGACTCGCCGAGGGTTCCTCACTTCCATCGGCGCAGGCACGGTGGTTGCTGCAAGCTCGCGGGCTCGCCAGCGCTCAAAAGCCCATCGAAGAGGTCGTCAAGCCGGAGGAGATGGGCAAGATCACGCTGTTGCGTGAACGGTAGGAAACACAAGCTTCTTGTCGAACCCCGTTGGTCTCTCTTGTTCGTTCTCCGGGAGAAGCTGGGCTTCACCGGGACAAAAGTCGGGTGCGAGCGAGGAGAATGCGGTGCCTGTACGGTGCTCGTGGATGGTGTGCCGCACTACGCCTGCATGATGCTTGCCCTGGAGGCCGAGGGACGTTCGATCACGACGGTTGAGGGGCTCATGAACGGCGAGGAGTTGGGACCGGTGCAGCAGGCGTTTGTGGAGCATGACGGGTTCCAGTGCGGCTATTGCACTCCCGGCCAGGTAATGGCCGTCGAGGGTCTGCTGCGAAAGAATCCGAAACCCTCGGATGAGGAAATTCGTCGCGGCGTGAGCGGCAACCTCTGTCGATGCGGCGCGTACCTGCACATTTTCAAGGCTGCGCATCGGGCCGCGGAGCTCAAAGGCGGGAAAGGAGGCACGTCATGAAAGAGCAGGATGAGAGCCTCTACTATGTGGGGGACTTCCCGGTTCCGGAGACCCCTGAACCGGGCCAGGAACCGAAACCGTGGAAACAAACCCGCGTTATCGGCAAGGCCATGCCTCGAGTGGATGCGTACGAACGGGTAAGCGGGTCCGCGGTGTATCCGTCGGACGTCACGTTTTCCGACATGCTCTACGGAGTCGTTGTGGGCAGTCCGCATGCCAATGCCAGGGTCCGAAGCGTCGATGTCTCCGCGGCCCTCAAGATGCCCGGCGTGCATGCGGCGGTAACGGGATCAACCAAAGGCGCGGATCTTACCTGGCCCTACGTGTGGGGCAAGAGCACGGCAAAGCTCTTCGATCCGCACTGCAGGTACGAGGGAGACGCGGTTGCCGGAATCTGCGCGGAAACGCCGTATCAGGCATGGGACGCGGCAAGGGCGATCAAGGTTGACTACGAAGTGCTCCGCTTCTGTCTCCGATGAGCGCAAAGCGCTCGATCCGAAAGCTCCTGCCGTTGACAGTCCTGATAAACGGATCGGAAAGACGGACAAGTACGAGCGAGGAGACGTGGAGAAAGGATTCGCGGAGGCCGATGCCGTACTCGAAACCGAGTATCGAACCGAATGCGAAATCCACACGCCCATTGAATCGCACGGGTGCGTCGCGAAATGGGACGGCGATCACTTGACCTTGTGGCATTCGACCCAAGGGGTTTTCTACATTCAGCAACAAGTGGCCGAGGTGCTGGGGATGCCTCTCTCCAAGGTCAGGGTCATCGGCCGGTATATGGGCGGCGGGTTCGGGTCCAAGCTCGAGGCGGGCAAATATACCATTATCGCCGCGCTTCTGGCGAAAATGAGCGGGAGGCCCGTGAAGCTCATGCTTTCGAGGGAAGAAACGTTCCTCGTCACCGGGAACCGTCCGCCGAGCAACATCAAGCTCAAGGCCGGCGTCAAGAAGGACGGGACGCTGACCGCGCTCCAGTTCACTCTCCTGGGAACCGGCGGCGCTTACGAATCGGGGGGCATCAGCCTGACGGATTGGCTGATACGGGAGCTGTACACCTGCCCGAACGTGAAGTGCGAATCCACGGAGGTCTTGATCAACGCGGGCCTGGCGTGTCCATTCCGCGCTCCGGGCCATCCGGAGGGGGCGTGGGCACTCGAACAGATGATGGACGCACTCGCGGAAAAGATCGGCATGGACCCCGTTGAGTTGCGTCTCAAGAACATCCCGCTGTTTAGCCAGGCTCGGCCGGGCAATCCACCGTATACGAGCACCGGCCTCAAGGAGTGCCTCGAACAAGGTGCTAAAGCTTTTGGCTGGGCGGAGGCCCGCAAGAAGACCGCGGAGCAGGGGAAAGACAACCCGATTCGCTCAGGCGTAGGGATGGGAGCGTGTCTCTGGTTCGCCGGAGGGGGCGGACCGCCTTCCACCATTGTGCTGAAGCTCTTTGCCGACGGAAGCGTGAATCTCAATATGGGCGCCAGCGACCTCGGCACGGGCACCAAGACCGTGATGGCAATGGTGGTTTCCGAAGAGCTCGGGATCAAGCCCGACAAGATTCAGATCGAGAATGCGGATACCGGCGCCACTCAGTTCGCCACCCGCAGCGGCGGCAGCAAGACGATTCCCACGGAATCGCCTGCGGTCAGGGCTGCGGCAATCGAGGTGAAGCGGCAACTATTCCAAATCGCTGCGGAAGAATTGAAGGTTCCCGCTTCTGCCCTCGCGCTCCAGAATGGGGAGATCATTTCGACCGCAGATCAGTCAATTAAGGTTAAGCTCAACAAGCTCCAGGCGTTGAAGAAGCGGGGTGTGATCGTAGGAGTCGGCTATCGTGGTCCGAATCCCGAGGATAAAGCGGTGACTCCTTTCGGGGCCCAGTTCTGTGAGGTCAAGGTCGACACCCGGACCGGCGAAATCCACGTCGTGCGGTTCGTGGCCGCACAGGACAGCGGCCGCGTCATGAACCGCCTCACGTACGATAATCAGGTGATCGGCGGCATCACGATGGGCATTGGTCTGGCCATGACGGAGATGAGGGTGCTCGACCGGAACCAAACCGGCAAGGTGGTAAGCAAGAATTGGCACGACTACAAATTGCCGACCGCCCTGGACGTGCCCCGTGAGATAGTCACGGTCCCCGTCGATCCGGGTGATACGGAGGCGAATACAACCGGGGCCAAGGGACTGGCTGAGCCGGCCACCATACCTACCGCGGCAGCCATCGCCAACGCCGTGTACAACGCGATCGGCATCCGAATAACCGACACGCCTATGGGTCCCGTTCAACTGAGCGGGCTGTTGGCGAAACGCAAGGCGAGGGGGTGAATCATGCTGCCCAATTTCAGCTATGTTCGGGTGAAATCTCTGCAAGAGGCCATCAAAGCTTCCGCGGTCGGCGGAACATCCATTATGGCGGGCGGCACTGACCTCCTGGGATGTTTGCGGGACCGGGTTTTTTCGGTGGATCGGTTGGTAAGCATCGGCCGCTTGAAGGACCTCAAGGGCATTTCGCGCACTGCAGACGGAGGACTCCGTATAGGAGCGCTCACCACGATTACCGAAATCGCGGAGAGCCCGCTGATCAAAGAGACTTTTCCAGGACTGGCCCAAGCTGCATCGGAGGTCGCCAGTCCTGCGCTGCGCAACCAGGGAACCATCGGCGGCAACCTTTGTCAAAAGCCGCGCTGCTGGTACTATCGCGGAGAGTTCCAGTGCCTCAGAAAAGGCGGAGATAGATGCTACGCGATGGACGGCGAGAATCAGTACCACGGGATTTTTGGCTCCAACGGCCAGTGCTGCATCGTGCACCCGTCAGACACGGCGCCCATGCTGGTCGCGCTTGGGGCTTCGCTCCGAGTGGCCGGACCGAAAGGTAACCGACTGGTGCAGGTCGAGAAGTTCTTCGTGCTCCCGCGGGAAGATGTGCACAAAGAGACGGTCCTGGGGAAGGGGGAGATCGTTACCGAGGTTCTTATTCCCAAACCGCCCACCGGCCTGAGAACTTCCTACCGTAAGGTGCGCGTGAGGCAAGCCTGGGATTTCGCGCTCGCCGGCGTCGCGTTGGCACTCGTATTCACAGGAGATCGGGTAGAGCGCGGCGGGGTCGTTCTGAGCGGCGCGGCGCCGATTCCCTGGCGGAGCAAGGCCGTCGAGCAGACCGTTGCAGGCCGGAAACTTGATGCCGAGACCGCTGAACGGGCAGCGGAAGCCGCAGTAAAGGATGCTGAGCCTCTGGAGCACAACGAGTACAAGATCCATTTGTTCCGCGCGATCGTCCAGGAAGAGTTGACTAAAGTGGCGCGGGGATAAAGAGGCCATATGCCCTCTGACGAACACGCAAAGCGTTGTCATCTCAACTCCTATATCCGCACAAGTTTGCCGTGGGAGGCCTCCAACCATTAGGAACTGAATCGAAAGGGGAACGGAAATTCAGACACGCCTGATAGGATCACCGGCCAGCGGGGCAATTTATACATTTGCCCCCGTCATTGATAGGTTTTTGAAAGAACACCTGTTCGGGGACATCTTCGGGCGCGACAACCTGGATTTCCAGAGTAGGGAGATCGCGACCATATCCGCCCTGGCCAGTATGGAGGGGGTTAACCCTCAGTTGCAGGGCCATTTTAACATCGGGTTCAATACCGGCCTGACCGAGGCTCGGATGAAGAGTCTGATATCCTTGATCGAGGCCAAAGTGGGCAAGAAAGAAGCCGATAATGCGAGCGATGTCCTGAACAGGGTTCTGAACGGCAGAACCCGCTAAGACAACGAAAAAGTGACAATATTTCTTCTGAGAGGGGACGTGTCGAACACGTCCCCTTTTGCAGGAGCGACCTACGATGCGAAATGGGTCAGATCCGGAGTGGGGGACTCACGCAACCTGGCAATGTCCTTGGTTGGCGCACTCCCGAACAGGCGGCTGTATTCTCTGCTGAACTGCGAAGCGCTTTGATACCCCACCTTCCAACTCGCGGTACTCGCGTCCGTCATCGTGGCTAACATGAGACGCCTCGCCTCTTGAAGACGCAGCGCCTTTTGGAGCTGCAGGGGACTCATTGACGTCACGGCTTTGAAGTGCTGGTGGAAGGAGGAAACACTCATGTGCGCCAACTCGGCAAGCTCTTCGACTTTCATGGGCTGGGAGAAATTGGCGCGCAACCAGGATACTGCTTTTGCGATTCCGTTCACACCGGAATCCGCAAGGCCGATCTGAGCCACTCGAGCACCAATGGGACTGCGTAGCAGACGGATCAAAAGCTCATCGATCACCAGTGGGCCAAGCAGTTCAGCGTCCCCGGGGTCCGCCATCGATTCGATCAACCGTATTGCTGACATTGAGTGAACATTTATGGATTATATAGACCGACGCAGGGTTGTGGTTGCCTAAAGCTCCAAACTCTTGGCACGATCCTATCGATTAATATTGGACTTCCTTTGCTACGGGATTCCGCATCTGCTTCCGGAGGACGATCGGATATGGGGTGAGGCTTGTTCTGTGAAGGTTGAAGAAAAGAAGGATTTCGAGAAACCGGAGGGCCTCTGTGTTTCAGCACAACTTGCCAAGACCTTGAACGCTCAGGGACAGCCGATTCCTTGCGGGTATGATCTGGACCTGGTGAATTTTCGGAACGTCCAGATTTCAAGGACCAGGAGGGCTGTGTGCAGTTTCCTTTTTTCCAGCCGAATGCCGCCCATCAACCGCCTTGGGCCACGGTCGGATGGACGGGCTTGGTTAGCGATGTCCGCGATAAACCTTGCACGTCGGTATTGCTTCTGAAAACGCTCAATCCCCCCTTCGCTTGCCAAGCAGCCGATGATCCACAACTCTTGCAAGCTTCTGATCCCCGAAAGGCACTCAAGACCTGCATCGCTGACGTGAGTGCCGGATAGGTCCAACAAGACTAGGGGCAATTCCAGCAGGTGTTGAGTGCCTGCATCCGAAACCGCAGTCCCGCTCAGACGAAGCGACCGAAGTTTCGGGAGCACACGGACGTGCGCGAGACCTGCGTCGGAAATAGATGTCTCATTCGCGACTAACTCCTCCAGATCAGTGAGAGTACCCACCAGGATAAGGCCTTAATCAATGGACTATTTCGGTCTGCTCTCCGTTTTTCAATGAGTAGATCACCCTATTTGCTTGTTCTTCAATTCCAGAGATTGTTCGAAGAAGCACCCTAAGAGAGCTCAGCGCTTTTTTCATTTGGTGCTTTTGTCTGATACTTAGTACCGGATGCTCAAGGAGGGTCATGATCTCTTCTAATACTATGGAGTTGTCTGCAGAAAACTGAGTGTAAGCCAGCTTCGGCCACATCATCCTGAGATCGGCAGGAAGGTGGACTAATTTCTGAGCAACTTCCTGGTCCACCACAATCCAGATGGCCTGTTGCAGGCGATCCAAGAGCTGCTCTATTGCCTCCCTATGGTCTTCCCACGCCCGACTGGATGCTAAGAGAAGATTCCATTTCGGGCGAATCCTCGAGGCTAACCATTCAGCTTCTTGCTGCGGCAGGAGGAACAAATTCGCCAGTTCATTTTGTATCGCCAGCAATTCTTTGCTGAGCTGCATCAACTTGTCTTGGTCCTCGAGATGAGGTTGACCCAGCAGGAGTAGCGTCGAGAGGTGTCCCAGAATGGTGACTTTCCCATCGAATGAAGGAAGGACCTTCTGCAACTCGATTTCCCATTGCGCCCTCAAGAAACTCACTACCGTATTGATCGTCGAAAAGATGAAACCCATTTTGGCCAGCGTATTGCGCAATTCATGTGCCATGTAATTGCAGGCTGTGAGACGCTCACGGCTAAGCCTTTCGCGAGCTTCCAGATAGGTCTCTCGGACATGGAGCGAAAGCAACTCGGTTCCCAGTGAACGAGAGAGCCTCTTGATGATTTTGGTGGAGTCGTCACCACGCCGAATTGTCTGTGGCAAAAAGTGGATCTTGATCACTGCCACAACAACATATTCCGTATCTTGCCAGAGGGACTTCCCTTGCCAATCTAGAGGATACTCCAATCCGCTAGTGCCAGGTTCGTAGAGATTCGCTTTCTTAAGCAAAACCGGTTCCATATGATAGCAGTCTTCCAATCCACCCTGCAGCTGCTTGCGAACGCTTCGAGCGTCTTCACGCGGCTCGTCTGCTGTCCAGCTTTTCTGCTGCTCCACACACCATGCCATTGCCTCCAGGACGTGGCCGGGCTGGTCACGATATTCCTCCCAATTCCTGCCTGGGGGATTGTAATCAGAAATTTGGGGCAGTCCCCAGCTCATGGAAGAATTCTGGCCAGTCCGGATTCCTGACGTAACTCTAACGGTCCGTAGTCCTGGTATTGGACCCACTCTATAGATGGTCCCTTTGGTTGCATGCTTGAGGCAAATAAGAATGGTCTCAATCGCATTTTTACACGTATTTTCGAGAAGATCAGAACTTATGTGCATACGCCTCACCACAGCCTACGAAGGATCCTGGTGCACGCCACGGTCATCTCTTTCAAAAGAACCCTGAAGTGCTTGGGGAGAAAAGTTTCACCCAACCCTCTACACTGTCCGGAATTCTCCGCTTTAATGATCCAGTTCATCTAGTTTATCGGAAAAAAAAGATTCGAACTTTACAGACTGATCCAGCAGGGTGTTGAGAAAGGATTTCACGTCCCTCGAGGAGGCCATTTCATGCGCTCGGCAAGACGCTTTAGGCAAATCGGGGCAAGTTTTGGTACCAGGATTTTCACTAGGAGAGATGGCTTTTTTGCAGATGAAATCCGCGGCTCTTCTGGTCAGAGAATTTGTTGTCGTTCATGTCGAGCTCCTGATATAGTGGTTTCAGCCTAATATGCTATAGCACCGGACACTTGTCCCGCCACGAAATATCGCGGCCTGCGAGATGGGAACCGCCTGGGAAAATATGTGCGGTAGTGAAATTGCATCACGATTTCTGCCCCAAGGCGATCATGCGATAGTTCATGAAGCCGAAATCGCCTTTCGCCCGATGGGGCGAGAAATCGGTTACCACTTTCACCCTGGTGAATCCGGCCTGCTCGAACATCTCCACGATTTCTCCCGACCCATAAAAACGAATCGAATAAGTGCGGTCGCGGATCAATCCCGTCTGCTTGCTCAGGACCATTTCGCGGACATAAACCATGTTCGCCTGCATTTCGCGCTGCCGGCAGACCACGATGTCGGGGCCGATCTCGTGCCATGCCTCGGCATTGAAGTTCTTCCCGACCTCCGCACCATCGGCCAGGTCCGTCAGAAGCCAGCCTCCGGGCTGAAGCAGCCGGTGGGATTCAGCGAGTATTTGCCTGTCGGCCTCGGGGTCTTGCTGATACCCGAGGGAATTTCCCATGATGAGCACGTGATCGAAGCTTGCCGAAGGGAGTCCCGTGCACCTCGCATCGGCCCGGACAAAATCGATGGGGTGATGGCACTGGGCGGCCTGCGCCCTGGCGCGGCCGAGCAGATGCTCCGAGTAATCGACCAGGGTACATCGACTGTGGCCGCGTTTGCACAGTTCCTGGCTGTGGCGGCCGTGGCCACCGCAAAGATCGAGGATCCTGTGGCCGCGAGTGATTGGAAGCAGTGCGCAAATGAGGTCCACCTCCCGCCGCGTAATCTCCTCGTTGCAGACCGAACGGGCGTCGGTGAGCAGATAGACCTCATCGAACATGGTTTTCCACCACTCCGGGTCCGGCTTGATGCTCATGGCGCCTCCGCACCTGCTCCAAAATCGAAAAGCCCATCCGAGGCTATGATCGCCGGAGCACCGCCCCACGGCTGCATGCGGGCGATTTCGAGCTCCTCTTCTTCAATTTTGACCATCTGATCGAGTTCGCCGGACAGCCACATCTTCTCCAGCTCCAGGCAGTCGGCCCACAGCGCCGCGCCGTAATCTCTGAGCGACTCGATCTGGTCCGTGGTGATCAATCTCGGGCGCAGGGCGATTTTGATCGGACCCAGCAGGTAGGTAAAGCGGTGCTCGACGGCCATTCTTCTCTGCTTTTCAACCACCCCGAGCAGGTCGCTGAAGTCAATGGCCGCAAGGGCCTCGTTGATTCGACTCACTGAGTCCCTCACGCTCATCTCCGAGCGCAGGACCGCCAGCGGCTGGACTCCTCCCCCGCTCCCGACATTGGTCGGCACACCGCCGTAGCGACCCAGAAACCCAAACAGACCTTGCGGCCCCATCAGGCAGCGAAAATCCGTCTGGTAAGACTTGACGACAACGCGCCTCCGTTCTTCATCAAGGGTCGGGATCTCCTCGGCCCACAAGCCGAGAGGAATTTTTTCCTGTACGATATAGCTTCCCTCTCTGAGTGCAAGGCTGATCGCCTCTTCCGCATCCCGATTTACTTCACCCACACGCACTCCCTTGCCCGAATACCCTCTTTCGGGCTTCAACACCAGGCGGTCCCAATTGAGGCGCGTCCATTCCATCAGATCCCCTATTTCGCGGCCATCCGGTCCGGCCGTCCGGCGGGGATAGAACTGCCGGGTCCAGGGGGTGCGCCTCACAATCCCGGGATCGAACCTGCCGTTCAAGGGGCCGGTAAGCACCTCGAACATGCTCTTGACGTTAATGGGTTCGGTGCCGCGGGGATTTATCACCCTGCCTTCTCTTACCGCCTGGAGCAGAGGACTCAGGTCCTGTTTGCGGTGCAGGGCCAAAAGCACGTCGGAGTTGAAATCCACGAAAATGACGGAAACGGGTTGTCCCTTCCAGCAGACGGCTCCATGGTGCAGTTCGAGCTGGTGCGGCGCAAGCAGCACCCCCTTGATTCCATCCAGAGTACCGAGGCGCTCGGCAAGATTGATATTCTCGGTAACACTTTCCAGGGTTTCTTCTTCGGCAACTACGGCAATCAGTCCCGGAGTGGCGCCTTCACGCGCCCGATGCGCCTGGGCAAGCATCTCGACGAACGAATTGACGGGAAAGAGCAGCGGGTGATCGAAATCCAGAACCACCTCGAGGCGGCAAATCTGGTTCAGTTCCTCCCATACGGCTTTTCCGATAATCTGCGTGATGCGCTGGTAATCCCATCCCCCCGGACTGCCAAGATTCCATTCAGAATGATACCCCCGAAAATCCTTCAACTTCTGCCCCCTCATCCATCCTGTTGCGTTGAACCCAATGCCGCCAAACGTTTCTCGATCATATGAAACGGCAGCTCGCCTCCTTCCAGCACAAACCTGTGAAACTGCTCCAATCCCATCCGCGCGCCGTACATCTCCCTGAGCCTCATGATTTCAAAACGCCCCAGGCTGTAGCAAAGCTGGTAACCGGGATTGATCCGAAACCGGTTGACCTGATTGGCGGCTTCCTCGAAGCTGAATCCGGCGTTTGTCAATAACGCCGTCGCCTCACTAAAGGCAAGGTCGCCCGTCGCCGAACCGATTTGGATCCTGCAGCGCGCCGCTCTCCAGAGTCTCCGCTTGTGGTCCACCAGCTGGTCGATCAGGTCGTCACCATAACCACTTTCGGTCAGAAGCGACTCGGCATAGTAGGCCCAGCCTTCGTAAAAAAGAGGCGATTCGATCTGGGCCCGCACAGGGTTTTCCAGCTTCCTGCGGGTGGAATCCAGAAGATAATGACCCGGAATGGTCTCGTGGGCGGCAAGAAATCTGTATTCGCGGTGCAGACGCCTCCTGAGAAGCTCTTCCGATTCTCTGGCTCGCGCCGGAGGGAGGCGCGTCGTTATATAGAAAATGTCGTTTTCCCGGCTGTCGTTGGAAAAGGCTGCGCAGAAGGAAGCCGAACCGCGTACGGATCGAAGATAGACAGGAGTTTCGGAGATTTGAGGCAACTTCAGCAGGTCGATTTCCGGAAAACCGTGGGCGCGAAAAAAGGAACCAAGCCTCTCGGTTTCACGCCGGTACAGATTGATCGTGTCAATGCCGTCGGCATCAGCCGGTAAGTAATTATGATACAGTTCTTTCCAGGATTTGTGAGGATTGATTTGCCGTTGCAGCTTTTCCAGATGCTCCAGGCTTTCCCGCCACTCCTCGACCGCGATCTCAAGCACTTCCGATAAATCGCGAAGCGAGAGAAACCGTTCTTTGAGGATGGTCCCGATATGGGGCACCACACACTCATCGTCCGGAACCGGGGTCAAAGCAATCAGGAAACCGCGAAAAGCTTCGACAGCGGACCTCGCTCCACAGAGGGCGGCAGCGAAACGATCTGGAGCTTGAATCGATAAATCCACTCCGATCTCATCGAGGTATCGCAAACCGTCGGCCGCCATACGGAGCGCCGCAACGCAACAAGTTTTTGGTACGCCGGCCAGGTTCCCGCCAGCCTGCTTGAACAGTCCCGGAATGGCGTGCAGGCGGGCCAGCACCCTTTCCGCCCGCTCTTTATCGTCGGCGGCGGGCTTCATCAGAGCATGGTCCAGCCCGATAAGAGCAATCTTGAGGTATAAAACGGGGTCGTGACGCCAGGACCTGATTTCTTCAAGCTCAAACAGAATAGCGCCGGCACTGGCTTTCAGCAATTCCAGGTCGATGCTCTTTTCCAATTCTGTTTCATCATGGGCCGGCCTCTCAAATTTACTTTGGAATTCCTTCAAAACCCCGATGCATTCTTCGACGGTATCCCGATCGAGACACTCCAGCCTGTCATAGTAACGGCTCGCCGCCGCCACGCGAGGCAGAAAATGAAACTCGTCACTGGCGCACATTACCGGGAAACGTGCTGCCAGAAAATCAAAATACTCGGCGGACAATACCATTTGTTGTTCCTGTATGGGTTCGATATGACAATGGGGCAACATCCATGACCCGCACCAAACTCTTATACCAGGTTCAAAGGTTAGATTTCACTCAAAAGCTCTGCAACCGTGATAGTGGGGGCTCCTGTTGGTGCTGTTCTTTTGGCATCGGAGTGGAGGGCCGATGAGGTTCCCTCCCTATACGCGGTGGTCACGTTCAAATGCTCAGGGGTTTTAAAAGAAAAGATCAATTAGCCACAAGTAATGTGGTATCAATAGTGGCTATTTGTCTTGTTCTGTGTGAGAGAAGGTGTTTTCTTCCGGGTGAGCACCTTTGTGAGAAAAAAGGATCTGGCGGACGTGGAAGCACTTGGGGAAGAATAGTCACAGAGGAGGGCATCTCATGAAAGTGAAAACGATCAGTGAACTGAAGATTGGTGATGCCGCTGAGTTTGCCAAGACGGTTACGGAAACGGACGTTTACCTTTACGCCGGGGTGAGCGGCGATCTCAATCCTGCTCACATCAACGAGGCCTATGCGGCAACCACCTTCTTCAAGACCAGGATCGCGCACGGCATGCTCTCCGCCGGTTTCATTTCCGCGGTTCTAGGGATGCAGCTGCCGGGGCCGGGCTCCATCTACCTGCGACAGGAACTGAACTTCAGAGCGCCGGTGCGGATCGGGGACACGGTTACGGCCCGCGTTGAGGTCATCGAAATCAATATGGAAAAGAATCGGGTCCGGTTGCAGACAACGTGTGTCAATCAGGACAGCAAGCTGGTTCTTGATGGTGAGGCGGTGGTCAGCCCCCCGAAGGCCTGAGCAGGAAAATCGGCGTTTTCCAGGCGGGCGCGAATCCCTGGGAGGGGACTCATGCTAGACTTCGCAGGCTACACGACCCGAAACACCAGGACGGGGTGGGCGATGTTCTTGAGTTGATGCCTGCCGTCCTCGTCTCGCTTTGCCAGATCGGGGTTTTCAGAGTTGTTTTCGATCAGACTCGTGACCAGACGAGGGACGAATTTCGCGAGCTGGTCCTTAATGTGCGGGTCGTCGCACTTTCTCAAATACGATTATACCGGTGCCCGCAAGGCTGATGCGAATGGTACCCTTATCCAAGGTACCGACGATGACGCCCCCGCCTTTGGTGTTCACTCTGAGCTCGCCATCTTTGATATACCAGGCAAAAGAGACTTCTTCGTCGCCCACTCTCCAGATGCCCTCGCCGTTGGCTTTGAGCTCCATCACCGTTTCGACCGGGTGGGGTGAGTCGCCCGGATCCGCCCGGTAGGTGCCGATAACCTGGTCCTTCGACCCGCAAGAAAGGATGAGCAGCAGCAGCAGGCAAAACGAAGACAGCCGTATACGCATAGCTGGTTCCGATGTTGTCAACATAACACAATGGTCCTCAAGCAACGCGGGAGGCAACTCTAATTCTTCCCGGCTCGGTGAGCCCCCCCCTGCGAAAGATCAGAAGGCGGTCAAAATAGAAAACCTGGATCGCAAAGATCAGCATGACCGCATTTTCAATGATTTTCCTCCAACCGATAGGTTCCCCCACCGTATCGTAACATCCACAGGTGATGGGGGCGCCCCAGTACATATTGATCAGGACCATGACATCGAACATGATGAGCATGAGCCCAATGAGGATGACGCTGGCTCGTGACATGAACCCAAGGATCAGGAACAGCCCGCAGACAAACTCAACCCAGGGCAGAATGACCGCTCCCAGGTTGAGCACCGAGTAAGGCACAAGACGATAGTTGGCAACCGCTTCAGCAAATTGAGCGGGGTATGGGATCTTGCTCATGCTCGCATACACAAAGAAACCGCCAACGCAAAACCTGAGCACCAGGGCCAGATATGGGCTTGCGGCGATTCGTTGGAGATACGACCGGATCATTTCTTTGCTTTCTCCTCGACCGGATATCCTTTTTCTTCCCAGGCCTCCAGTCCCCCTTCCAGGATCCGCACCTTCTGATAACCGCGCAGGAGCAGTCTTTCCGCCAGTTCCAGGTCATAATGCTTGCTGATCGTGCCACCGTAGACCACAATCTTCCTGTCTTTGTTCTCATCAGGAAAGGTCATCATGTAGACGATATCAAACAGCGGGAGGGGCATGTTGAGAGCCCCTGCAATATGGCGCTTGTGATAAAAGTTCTCCGGCATGGCATCCAGGATGAGCGTATTGCCGCCCTGCATTTCCGCCAGGACCGCTGCCGGGCTGATCGAAGGAATGCTGCTGCGGTCAGGAGCGGCAGGGAAGAGGGGGATTCCGTTGGGGTTGGAATAGTTAAAGATGATCGCCAGGATGACACTCATGCCGATCACCACACAAAAGTCGAGCCACGATAGCCGCGAGGCGCGGTAAGCCTCATGGGCTTCCAGTTCCAGGCGTTTTTCATCTCTGATGAGCCAGCGCCGCATCTCCCTAATGAACACCTTGGACGTTTCCGGGAATTCCCTCAAAATGCGGTCAAAATCATCCTTAGAGAGGACTAACAGGTGCGTCTCCTCCAAGGCCTGGGCGTTGGCTGACCTCAACTCGCCGGTGAGGAGCGCCATTTCACCAAAAGCCTCACAGGGGCCCGAAACAGCCAGGTCGATCTCCATGCGATTCTCGCCTTTCCGAAAGATCCTTACCCGGCCGGTTCTGATGATGTACAGACCATCACCGGGATCGCCCGCCTTCAGGATGATCGTTTGCGGCGGAACCACCAGCGGCTTGACGGCTCGGGAGATCGCCCCCAGCACCTCCTTCGACAGCTCCCGAAAGATGGGGCTTCTCGCCAGGAACTCCGCGATGTTGTCGTTTTCACTCATCGTTATCGCTGCGTCTTGTGGATTTTTCTGAGTTCTTTTAAGAAACCGTCGAAATCCTTGATCGGCCCCCGATGGCAGGAAAGAGTCTCGCCGTTCTTCGACACCAGGACCATCGTGGGCGTCCCCGCCAGTTCCACAACTTCGGCGATGGCAAGGTTCTCATCCAGGAATATGGGAAACGGGACCTTGGAATTCTTCTTGAAGGCGGCCAATTCCGTTTTGCTGTTTCCGATAGCGATCCCGATGATCTTCACATCCTTGGATAACGCAGAATCTTCCTGGATCACTTTGTAGAGCCTGTTGAGGGTGGGCGCATTGGCGATGCACTGAGTGCACATGGCACTGAGGAATTCCACCAGTATGATCTTGGAACGAACGTCTGCAAGGGTGAAGGGTTCCATCGCCTTCAGCCCAAGATAGCTCTGCACTTGCGGGGATTCCGGGGCAGGCAGCGTGAACACGGGGAACGGGCATCCAGGGGCAAACCCTTCAGCCCGAGCGACCGAACCAGTACCATACAGCAAGATCATGAACAGACAGCTCAGAAAAAGAGATCTCAACAACAGCGGGAACTTCATGTGATATTCCTCCTTGGGACCGTGGTGTTCCTCCCTCCTGTTCCATGACATAGAGGCACGCGGAAGTTGGTAGATGGATGACGTCCATCCGCCGAGCAGCGACCATCCAGCCGGTTCCAGCCCCGGCTGAAGCGAGAGGAAGATGCCCTCGGATGCAAACAAGTATCGGCAACTATTCTCAATAAGTAAAAACTCGTTATCAATCAACTGGTCTTTTTCAGAGAGAACGAGTTTTAATGCATTGAAACTCGACGGAACCCCTACTGCGTGACCATGGAGAAGAAGCAAAATAAGGCCGGCGGCACTCTTTTCATCCCTCGGGTACTCTTCTTCCCCAGGAATGATGGAAGATCTACACCCCAGTTCTATCGCCCACAAGACAACTTGTGCGTGCACTCCAATACCGTGAGGAGAGAAAGGTTGAGAGTCCCGGAAGGTTGGCCCCAAAACTTCTTGCGCTCAACGGGATCGTCGGAAACGGCCCCAAGATGAAGGGTCGTTTCGAGCTTGTTGCGCAGGCGGCCAACAGCGACATAAATGTCCTGCTCACAGGAGAGACCGGCACCGGCAAAGAACTCTTCGCATCTGCGATCCACAATAACAGCTTGCGCTCAAAAAAGCCGTTTGTCGTCGTCGATTGCTCCGCTTTGCCTGAAACGCTTGTGGAAAGCATCCTTTTCGGCCACAACAGGGGAGCGTTTACCGGGGCGGAAAAAGCCCGAGAAGGATTGATAAAGCAGGCGGACGGCGGCACTCTGTTTCTGGATGAGGTTGGAGAGTTGCCTCTCTCAGTTCAAAAGGCGTTCCTTCGTGTGCTTCAGGAGCGTCGTTTCCGCCCCATCGGAAGTAATGCGGAGATTACAAGTGATTTCCGACTGATCGCTGCAACGAACCGAGATCTCCAAGAGATGGTCCATGAAGGTACCTTTCGGAATGATTTTTTATTTAGACTGAGATCATTCATCATCGAGTTGCCGCCCTTGCGCGAGAGGGCGGAAGATATTGCCAACCTCGCAAAATACCATGTTGCAAAGCTTTGTGAACACCATGGCATAGGATTGAAAGGTTTTTCCCCCGATTTCATGGGAGCTCTGAGCACTTACAAGTGGCCCGGCAATGTGCGCGAATTGTTGCATGCTCTCGAAAGAGCCCTGGCTGCGGCTTTTCACGAGCCGACGCTGTTTCCTCAACACCTGCCCGAACACATCCGGATTGATCTTGCCAGGCATTCGATCAAAAGTGCCCTTCCACCTCGAGCAAGAACGCGAGGGGGAACCTGTCTCCCGGGGAGCTTTGCCTTCTCTCAGGGATTACCGAGAAACCATGGACAGGAAATATCTCATGGAACTCATCTCCTCTACCGACAGCAACATCAAAGAAGCCTGCCAGGTATCGGGCCTTTCCCGTTCCCGCCTCTATGACCTTCTCAAATACCATAACGTGATGCATTCCACCCCCGAATAATTCCTGAGCACTCTCGGCGTGTAGCTTCCGCCCTGCGTCCGATTTTCAGGACATTGTCCGATTTGCAGGACCAAGTCCTGAAAACGGGACGCATCCGCCCCTTGCCAAGCTCTTCCGAGCATACCATAAGATATCGAATTAACAATACAATATTATGTATAAGGTCCGTGGCACAGTTGTTGCCATTTCGCTCCCGCGAAGGAGTGAGCGTATGGACCTGATTTTTTACTCTGCCGATCCAAACGATTTCAGTTCGACCCTGCTCGATCAGATCGGTGTTCTGGTTTCTGCGCAAGAACTTGTAGTGTGCGGGAATTCTGAGGAGCTTAAAGGTTCTTTGCTTAAACCTGGATACGACCTTTTTGCGGCAATCCTGGTGGTCTCCAGTCGGCATGACCTGCTCGAGCTTCTCTCCATCGCGGAGTTGCTGCACTCAGTTCCCATCATCCTGATTCTTCCGGACTGGGAGCAAGAGACGATTTCATTAGGGCATGCTTTGAGGCCACGCTTGCTCACGTGGCCTGCCTGGCATTCCAATGAAGTTATCGCCGTCTTAGCGAAGATGCTGGGGAATGCGGAGAAATGTCAAAGCATCTGGTAGAGCAACGGTTTCAACAAACAGGAGGAACCAACGTCATGAAAGACAGGGCATCATTGGCTGGTGAGACCAGCAGCAACGGAGTGCAGCGGGAAGGCAAATACCTGACGTTTTCTCTTGGGGAAGAGGAGTACGGGATAGGCATTCTGAGGGTAAAAGAAATCATCGGAATGATGCGGATCACCCCTATTCCCCAGACTCCCGGATTCGTTAAAGGGGTGGTCAATTTAAGAGGCAAAGTCATCCCGGTGATCGATCTCCGTCTTCGCTTTGGCATGGAAGTGATCGGCTATGCGGACAGGACCTGTATCATCGTGGTTGAGATCAGCACAGCTTCGGGGCGTCTTCTCACGGGCATTGTGGTCGATTCAGTCTCAGAGGTGTTGAACATCAAGGGTTCGGATATCGAGGATACCCCCAGCTTTGGGATGAAGCTCGATACAGACATCATTTTGGGTATGGCTAAAACAGGCGGCGGGGTGAAGATCCTTCTAAACATCGACCGGGTGTTGACCAAGGAAGAATGTATTCTTTTGGACAAAGCGGCATAGCGAAAAAGAAGGGATGGAGATGCGCCCTGAACAGGTCATTCCTTTTGAAGAAGAACTAAAGGATTTTTAGTGAAAGGCATCCCGGTGAAGGAGGGCTGCCCGCCCTTCACCCTTCCCTGACTGCCACAGGTAGTGTCCATTGAGACGCAACATTGGAAAATCCGCAGGGGTCCTCACAGGAGCCGTTAGCCCTCAAATCCCGGCCAAAAGCCCATCCGCAACACCCGCAGGCACGTGAACATGCCTGATCACTGTTTCCAGCCGCCAAAAGTGACCTGCAAGGGCACCGGTTCTCGTACCTTGCCAGAATCAAAACGAAAATGATCTTGACCGCCTCTAAAGGGCATCATACTCTGAAGCCACCAGGAAGCAATTCTCTATAAAACCCATCAGATCATCTGTTGGTTAGAAAGGGCGGCAATCTTCAGTTGGACTCAGCTGTTGACATAAATCCCGGGATAAGGAGAAAGGGCCTCAAGACATGAGTGAAGAATCGGCGGACACCTCCCCTTTAAAGCGTTACGGGCAATATATCTTGATTCCTGCTCTTATCCTGGTGGTCGGGTATGTCCTGCTCTACCTGACCTATAGAGACGTCAAACGAGAGATCATCGAGGACCTCAATGCCAGACAGCTAATCCATGCGAAGCAGGCAGTCAGAGGCATCGAAGCTTTCTTCAACGACCATATCAGCCTTCTGGAGAATCTCGCAAGGAATGAGCACATCATTCTGCTCGATGAAGCCGGGAAAGAATTGATGCGTGAGTTCCTCTCATCCCACTCGGAGGAGATAAGCATCATGTCTCGGGAGGACAGCCAGGGCCGGATTCTTTACGCTGAACCCTATGACCCGGCGCGGATAGGGCAACCCGTGACGAGAATGGAAGATTTCGAAGAGGCAAAGCGCACCGGCAAAGTCGCGGTAAGCGACATTTTCACGAACCGGCGAGGGTTCCAGAGCATCATTCTGCATGTTCCTATTGTTGAGCAGGGTAATTTCTACGGCTCCTTAGCCATGCTTCTCCGCTTCGACTTCATTGCAAGGCGTCACATAGAGGATATCCGGATCGGCAAGGGCGGTTATGCCTGGGTGATCAGCAGGAACGGTATCGAAGTCTCCTGCCCGGTTCCAGGTCATGTGGGCAATTCCGTCTTCGATAATTGCCGGGAGTATCCCGACATCCTTGCCATGGCAGAGAGGATGATCCGTGGCGAGCAGGGAGTTACGACCTACACGTTCGATCATGTCCGGGCAGACACCGTGACCAAGACAACCAAACACGCAGTGTTCATGCCTATTCGTTTTGGAAACAACTTCTGGTCCATTGTGGTCGCTACTCCCGAAGATGAAGCGATAAGCGGCCTGGAAGGTTTCCGAAACCGGCTCCTGCTGATTGCCATGCTCTTGTTCGCCGGCCTCGGGGTTTTCTTATATCTGATGTTTAGAGCCCGACTCGTGGTTCAAGAAATGGAACAAAGAAAGAAGACGGAAGAAGAACTTGACCGTTATTTCACGGGGAGTCTGGATCTCTTGTGCATTGCCGATACCGAAGGATATTTCAGGAAGTTGAATCCCGAGTGGGAAAAGACATTAGGCTACGCCATTCATGAACTCGAAGGTCATGCTTTCATGGAATTGGTTCATCCCGATGACCGGGAGGCTACCCTGGCTGCCGTGAGCGATCTATCCAAACAAAAGGAGGTTCTGAACTTTATCAATCGCTATCAATGTCAAGATGGGACCTATCGATGGCTTGAATGGCGGGCGTATCCCAGTGGTAATCGGATTTACGCCATTGCCCGGGACATCACCGAGCGCAGGCAGGCGGCGGAGGCGCTTCGAGAGAGCGAGGAACGCGTCCGCCATCTGATCGACAATACGGGGGATATCATTTGGCAGACCGATGAAGAGGCTCGCTTTGCCTACGTGAGTCCCCAGACCGAAAGCATCCTGGGATATCGACCTGAAGAACTGATCGGCAAGACCTGCTTCTCATTTCTTGACCCTGCGACGGTCGAAGCCAATAAGGCCGCCTTTCAGAGTGCTGTCCAGACCAGGCAGAGTAACATCTCCTTTGAATCGCAGTGGTTCGACCGCAATGGCAACCGCGTCATCATTGAAAGCAACGCTACCGTGATCCGTCACAGCGACGGCTCCTTTGGAGGATTCAGGGGGATCGATCGCGATATCACCGACCGTAAGCAGGCGGAAGAGAAGCTGAAAGATAGCGAGCAGCTTTTGCAGAGCATCATCCAGGGATATCCCATCCCCGCATTCATGATCGGGAAGGACCATCGGGTGATCCACTGGAATAGAGCGCTGGAAGAGGTCAGTGGCATCGGAGCTTCAACAGTAATCGGCACCTCACAACACTGGCGGGCCTTCTACAGGGAGGAGAGGCCCTGCATGGCCGATATGCTCGTCGATGAGGATCGAGAAGCACTTGCACACTGGTTTGGTGACGGGGTGAGCAAGTCAGAGGTCCTTGATGAAGCTTATGAGGCTGCGCGCTTTTTCCCCGACCTGAGTGAGACGGGGAAGTGGCTGCGTTTTACCGCTGCCGCCGTTAGGAATTCCAGAGGCATGATCGTCGGTGCCATCGAGACTCTCGAAGACATCACCGATCGCGAAAAGGCCGAAGAAGTCCTGAGAGAATCTGAAAACCGTTACCGGGCCATCTT
This sequence comes from uncultured delta proteobacterium, assembly GCA_963783775.1. Lineage (GTDB taxonomy): Bacteria > Desulfobacterota > Syntrophobacteria > Syntrophobacterales > Syntrophobacteraceae > JADGQM01. The sequence goes on from CAWAOR010000010.1 coordinate 195,704, forward strand.
TGAAAACACTGGCACGGCCATTGTCATACTCGAAGAAGATTACACCATATCGATTGCAAACGCGGAATTTGAGAAACTGACAGGTTACACGAGAGAAGAAATTGAAAACAAGAAGAGCTGGACGGAATTTGTCGTCGAAAGAGGACTTGGAGGGGATGCTGGGCCAGCATCACCTGCGCAGAGTCGATGCGAATGTTGCCCGGAAGCAATACGAATTCCGCCTTGTTGACAGACATGGACAAACAAAAGACATCTTGCTCACTGTCGATATGATTGCCGGTACAAAAAGAAGTGTCGCTTCACTTCTCGACATCACGGACCGGAAGCGGGCAGAGGAAAAATACCGGAGCATCTTCGAGAACGCCATAGAAGGCATCTATCAGAGTACTCCCGAGGGGCGCTTCCTAAGCGTCAACCCAGCCTTTGCCCGCATCATCGGCTATGATTGGCCGGAAGAAGTCCTACACACAATCACGGACATATCCCGTCAGCTGTATGCAAATCCCAAAGACCGCGCTGACCTCCTCCGACTGCTTGAAGAGCAGGGCACCGTTAAAGACTTTGAAACCCGGTTTCTCAGGAAAGACAAGAGCGCTGCATGGGTCACTCTGAATGTGCGCACGGTTCGTGACAACAGTGGAAAGCTAGCCTACCTTGAGGGCACAGCCGAGGACATCACCGACCACAAGATCCTCAAAGCCCAGCTGAATCAGGCACAGAAACTGGAGGCCATAGGGACCCTGGCCGGGGGAATTGCACATGACTTCAATAACATTCTTGCACCGATAATTGGTTATTCGGAGCTCTCGCTGAATTCAGTTCCCGAAAACAGCCGGTTGCACCATAACATGAAACAGATTCTTCTCTCCGGCAACCGCGCGAAGGAGCTTGTCAAGCAGATCCTTACCTTCAGCCGGAAGACCGAACAGGAACCCAAGCCGGTGCAAGTCAGCCTTCTTATGAAGGAAACGCTCAAGTTCCTCAGATCGTCATTACCTTCCACCATCGAGATCCGCCAGGCTCTTGATGTGGATGCCATAGAAAGCACCGTTATGGCCGATCCCACCCAAATTTACCGGGTGCTGATGAATCTGTGCACGAATGCCGCTCACGCCATGCGCGAGAAAGGTGGTGTGCTCTCTATCACCCTGAAGAATGAGGATGTCGAGTCGGGCGCCCGGACGGAAATCGCTGATTTGGAGCCCGGAGCTTACCTGAGAGTTTCTGTTGCCGATACGGGACACGGCATGAACGAGGCGGTAAGACAGCGCATCTTCGATCCCTACTTTACTACCAAAGGGCCCTCTGAGGGAACCGGTCTTGGGCTGGCCGTCGTCTATGGGATCGTCAAGAACCTGTCCGGAGGGATCGCCGTGTTCAGCAAGGCTGGCGAGGGCACCACTTTCGATGTCTATTTCCCGAGGACCAAAGCAATTCAGGCACCTGCGGTCGACGTACCGGTGTCTCTGCCTACGGGAAAGGGTCTCGCTCTGTTGGTTGATGATGAAAAGTCTATCGTCGATATGCTCAAGCATATGCTTGAGAGCCTGGGTTACGAGGTTGTCGAAAGATACAGCAGTCCGGGTGCGCTCCAGGCCTTTAAAGCCCACCCCGAGAGCTTTGATCTGGTCATCACCGATCTGACGATGCCTCATATGACAGGGATTGATCTGGCAAGAGAAATCCTCACCATTCGAGCCGATACTCCCATAATCCTCTGCACGGGATTTAGTGAGGCGATCGATGAGGACCGCATAAAAGTTCTGGGAATCCAAGCATTGCTTATGAAGCCTATATCCTTGCGTGACCTCTCCGTCGCTGTGAGCAAAATCCTGGCTCAGAACAATCCCCTGATCCTGAAAGCTCACTAGGACAAAACGCGGCCCGTTCAATGACCTCCAGCAGCTGATCTTCGAGGTCGTCCACCCGGCTTTCATCTACCCCGGCGCCCATGATTATCCCCTTCACGAGCACATCTCGGTCTATCCCCTGAAGAAGTTAGGGGAGTTGCCGGAGCAACTGGATGCCAGGGGTGGCCACTGGTGACATTGAGGGCTCTCAGTTCCTTATGGTAGGGTGCATGGCGGCCGGTTAAAGGCTTGCATGTCCTCTTGCAGGGCTTCATGGGAGGGCGTTGCAGCCAGCGAGCCCCCGAAAACCACGCTTCAATTGCCGGGCAGGCGCACTCCGCAGTCACGCGTGCTGTTTCTGGAAGGCCATGATCTCTTTTACCCTCATCTCGATGAGGGGCCTCAATCCCCTTGCTTCTGCCTCCTCAAGAGAAAAGTCACGACTGGTATTGCTGTGAATGGAAAGGAGGCTCAGGCCGGTGGCAAGGGCTTCGCGCACCCATTCCGACCAGCAGAGGATGGCCTTGGGGTTACCCTCCATCAGCGCTTCCCTTGAAATCCAGGCAGACTCTCCCATGAACTCCAGATCGCGGTTCAGTTCCTCGACCAAATCCTGATCCAGGCGCGGGCGCCTCACCTTGACCGACTCGGCCGCCACTTTCAGGTAGACGACGAAGGGATCGCTCGAGCACAATTCCGGATGGCAGATCAGACAGCGGTTCGTCTCGTGCGCGATGGAACGGTTCTCGGCGAACCGATTCTGTCGGGCAATTTCCTTGAAATGTTCGATGGTATACAAGAGGGAAGACCCCCACTCTTCGGATGTCACCGGCAAAACCTCTCGCCTTTCATTTTGAAATCTTCAACAATGGCTCTCCTTGCACTTTGAAATCCTTTCTACCATTTCTAACTCACTCGCCGCAAGCAAGTTTTTGTAATCATTACATTTCATGTGCTATAATAAGCTGGCACAAGGGTTGCTCTTTAATTCCAGCGCAAGGAGAAAGAGTAATGAGCCTCAAGTCCAAATTAATCATCACCTTCTGTGGCCCCTTGATGATCCTGGTCATCGTCGGCCTGATGAGCGTTCGCACGGTCACCCTGTCCAGCAAGGCGATAGAACGGATCTTTCGCGAGAATTACGACAGCGTTGCGGCATCTTTCAAAATGAAAGGTGTCCTTGAGCGCCTCGATCGGATCGCGGAATTCTCGCTTTGGGAAGCTCCCGAAGACACTCTGCAAGAGACCAAATCCTCCATAATTGAATTCGAGAAAAACTTGAAATTCCAACAAGGAAACGTGACGGTTCACGGGGAACAGGAGCTCACGGATCGCCTGTCGGGACTCTGGAATACCTACCGGAGTGAGGTTGAAGGATTCATGAATTCACCGGAGTCCACAGATGTTCGTCGAGCTCTCTACCGAAGCCGCATCCTGCCGCGTTCGCAGGAAGTCCGAGACACGGCCCAGCGTATTATCGATATCAACCTGGAAAACATGCTTTCTGCAGACGGCCAGGCACGCCAGCGTGCAGCTGAAACCACTGATATGATGATTGGATTGATGGCGTCCGGGGTGCTGCTCACGTTAATCCTCATAGCGGTGATCGGTCCTTCCGTTGTGAAGCCCATCACCCATCTGACCCGCTCGGTGCGGGAAATTCAGCAGGGCAACCTGGACCTGGTCGTAAAAGTCCACTCGCGGGATGAAGTGGGGGAGCTGGCTGCTGCGTTCAATGAAATGGCGGCGAGTCTTCGCGAGTTCAGGCGAACGGGTCGCGCCCGCCTTCTTCGAACGCAGCGTGCCACTCAATTGGCGCTCGATACCCTTTCGGATGCCGTTGCCATTTGCAGTCCAACCGGTGAAATCGAGCTTTCAAACCATACGGCCCAGCTCCTGTTCGGTTTGAAGCCGGAGTCCACCGTCGATTCAGCCGGAAACCGGAAGATCAGTGAATTCTTAACCCGTGCAAGACAGGAACTGCGGCCCATTCATCCTAAAGGGTACGATGGTGCCATTCAGATCTTTCAGAAGGGTGAGGAGCATTTCTATCTTCCTGGTGCAATCCCCATCTTCGACGATGACCGCCGTCTCATCGGAATAACCCTCGTACTGTCGGATGTGACAAGCTCACGACGGAGCGATGAAATCAAGAGCGATTTGATTTCGACTGTCTCACATGAGCTGAAGACTCCTCTCACATCCATAAGGCTCGCTACCCATGTGCTCCTGAGCGAAAAGGTCGGACCCCTGACCTCCAAACAAATGGAAATCCTTGCAGCAGCACGCGACGATAGTGACCGGCTCTACCGCATCATCGAAAACCTTCTCGATATCGGGAGAATGGAGTCGGGACATTCCGAGGTGGAGTTCACGCGCGTCAATACCGAGCAGATAGTCCTTCAGGCCATCGAAGAGATGCGATCGGCATATGTTGACCGAGGAATTGCCCTGGTGTTCGATCTGCCCGGGGACATTCCATCCGTCTTTGCAGATTCCATGCGCCTTGAGACCGTTTTTTCGAATCTTCTGAGCAATTCCCTCAAGCATACCTCTCCTGGCGGGCAAGTGCGCATATCCGCGCAACGCGATGGTTCCATGGTGCGTTTTTGCGTTGAAGATACCGGCTCAGGAATACCGAGTGAGTATCTTCCGCACATATTCGAGAAGTTCTTCCGTGTACCGGGCCAGGAACAGCAAAGGGACTCGGGATTGGGCCTGGCGATTGTGAAAGAGATCATCGAGGCTCACGGTGGGAAGATAGAGGTGGCAAGCGAGCCGGGTAAGGGAGCCCGGTTCGTATTTACCTTGAGAGCTGCAGAACCCGTTGAGCACAGCGCGTCAACTTAACCTGGAATCATGGAGAGCCATGAAATGGATATTCTTTACACAGTCTTGACGATCTTGTTTTTCGCTTTGAGCATTCTTTATCTCTTATTCCTGTCGGAGGAACGAAGATGATAGAAAATTGGATTGTCGGAACTGTTGCCGTTGCATTGATTGTCTATCTTTTTGTGGCGCTTCTGCGTCCTGATAAATTTTGAAGGATAAAAAAGGAGAATCTTGCATGAACTTCATGGGCTGGCTGCAGCTGGCTGTCTTCGTAATCGCCCTGGTGGCTGTCACCAAACCTTTGGGACTCTACCTCGAGCGCGTACTTGACACCAACGGCAACACTTTTCTAGTCCGCTTGTTTGGCCCTGTTGAGCGGCTGATCTATCGCTTGCTCGGAGTGGATAGAAGCAAAGAGCAAGACTGGAAAGGCTACGGCATATCCGTCCTGGTGTTCAGTGCTGTTGGGCTGTTCTTCACCTATGCCGTCTTGAGACTGCAGGGTCTGCTTCCCTTGAATCCGCAGCAGTTTGGTGCCGTCTCTTCGGACCTTGCTTTCAACACGGCTTCAAGCTTTGCGACCAACACCAACTGGCAAAGTTACGGAGGAGAAAGCACCCTCTCCTATTTCTCCCAGATGGTAGGGCTTACGATTCATAATTTCCTTTCTGCCGCTGTTGGCATTGCCGTTGCCAGCAGCGCTTGTGCGAGGCATTGCACGAGATAGGTCCGCGACGGTCGGGAACTTCTGGGTCGATCTCACGCGCCTGTCCCTCTACCTCCTGCTTCCAATCTGCTTGCTGTATGCCCTGTTTCTGGTCTCGCAGGGGATGATCCAAAACTTCAAGCCCTATGAAACCGCCCGACTGATTGACCCCTACACCACTCAGGTTCCACAAAAAGATGCCGATGGCCGGGAAATGAAGGACGCTCAAGGCAATACTCAAATGGAGGATAAGAGGGTCGAGAGGCAGGCCATTGCCCAAGGACCCATGGCCTCGCAGGTTGCCATAAAGATGATGGGCACAAACGGCGGAGGTTTTGTGAATGCAAACGCTGCACACCCCTATGAGAATCCGACACCCCTTTCCAACTTCATGCAGATGCTTTCGATCTTTGCCATACCCAGTGCGCTTACCTACTATCTCGGCCGCATGGTGCGCAACCAGAAGCACGGCTGGTCCGTTTGGACGGCCATGTTCATCATGTTCCTGGCGGGGGTTCTTGTCTGCTGGTGGGCCGAGTCTCAGGGAAACCCGCGCATGACGGCACTGGGTGTCGATTCCTCCTTTGGAAATATGGAGGGCAAGGAAGTGCGCTTCGGTATCTTCAATTCCGCCCTCTTTGCCACAATCACCACAGACGCTTCGTGCGGCGCCGTCAATTCCATGCACGATTCGTTTACACCTCTGGGAGGCCTGGTGCCGCTCTTTAATATGCATCTTGGCGAGGTCGTCTTCGGAGGCGTAGGAGCGGGTCTCTACGGCATGCTGATCTTTGTTGTTCTGGCTATCTTTCTGGCTGGACTCATGGTGGGTCGCACTCCGGAGTACCTGGGAAAAAAGATCGAAGCCTTCGATGTCAAGGTGGCCGCTTTGGCCATTTTGATTCCCGCCGGTGCTCTGCTCGGATTCACTGCCTGGGCGGCAACGAGTGAATGGGGGCTTGCAGGATTGAACAACAGTGGACCGCACGGACTCAGCGAAATCCTGTACGCCTTCAGTTCCGCCGTCGGCAATAATGGCAGTGCCTTTGCGGGTCTTTCGGCCAATACCCCGTGGTACAACACAACCCTTGGCCTCGCCATGCTCATTGGGCGCTTTTTCGTGATCATCCCCGCACTGGCTCTGGCCGGGAACCTGGCCGGGAAGAAGGCTGTTGCCGAAAGTGCTGGAAGCTTTCCGGTCTCGGGCATTACCTTCACGCTCCTTCTTGTCGGTACCGTGCTCCTTGTCGGAGCGCTCACGTTCCTTCCCGTGCTTAGCCTGAGCCCGGTTGTGGAGCATTTTATCCTGATCAATTCCACACAACTCTTTTGAGGACGGTGACAATGAGCCGAAAAGCCCATTCCTTATTCGATAAGACAATATTTTTCCCGGCGGTTCGGAATGCTTTCATTAAACTCGACCCGCGCCACATGGTGCGCAATCCGGTAATGTTCGTCGCCATGGCGGGCGCCGTTTTGACCACTGTCGAGCTGCTTCTGGCCCCAGCTCGCGGCGAGGCGATGGGGTTTTGCCTTCAGATAACGCTCTGGCTCTGGTTTACCGTACTTTTCGCTAATTTCGCCGAAGCCATGGCCGAAGGTCGTGGCAAAGCCCAGGCGGCCACCCTTCGCAAAGCACGCACTCAGACAATGGCAACCCGCCTCCTTCCGGATGGCTCAAGCCAGGTGGTCCCGGCAGAGACGCTGCGAAAGGATGATATCGTCGTCGTCAAGGCAGGAGAGATCATCCCCGGCGACGGCGACGTGATCAAGGGTGCTGCCAGCGTGGATGAATCCGCGATCACGGGCGAGTCGGCCCCCGTCATTCGCGAATCGGGTGGAGACCGCAGCGCGGTCACCGGTGGCACCCGTGTCCTCTCCGATGCCATCACTGTCCGGATTACCGCCAATCCCGGCGAGAGCTTTCTCGACCACATGATCGCTCTCGTCGAGGGGGCAAGCCGCCAGAAGACCCCCAATGAGATCGCGCTAACGATCCTTCTTTGCAGTCTGACGATTATCTTTCTCATCGTGATCATGACTCTCAAGCCTTTCGGTGCCTACTCGCAAACCTCCTTTTCCGTTCTGGTTCTGGTCTCGTTGCTCGTTTGCCTCATTCCTACCACCATCGGGGGATTGCTCAGCGCCATAGGCATTGCGGGAATCGACCGGCTGATCCAGAACAATGTGCTCGCCATGAGCGGACGCGCCGTGGAGGCAGCAGGAGATGTGGACGTGCTCCTGCTCGACAAGACCGGAACGATCACTCTGGGGAATCGGCAGGCGGTGGAGTTCCTGCCTTCATCTGCGGTGGAAGCGGTAGAGCTCGCCAATATCGCTCAGCTGGCCTCGCTTGCCGATGAAACGCCGGAAGGACGAAGCATTGTCGTCCTTGCCAAGCAATTTGGCATCCGTGAGCGCGAACTGAATGAATTCGATCAGGCTCAGTTTGTCCCCTTCACGGCTAAAACGCGCATGAGTGGAGTGGATCTAAATGGCGAGAAGTACCGGAAGGGGGCTCCGGATGCCATTCGTGAATTCGCCGGCGGCGCGCTTCCCGCCGAAGTCGAGGCCGAGATTGAGCGCATCGCTTCAGTTGGCGGCACTCCGCTCGTGGTTGCCAGTGCCCGGAAGGTGCTGGGGGTGATTCATTTAAAAGACATTGTAAAGGGAGGACTTCCCGACCGGTTCAAGCGCTTTCGTGCCATGGGCATACGCACGATCATGATCACCGGGGACAATCCACTCACGGCTGCCGCCATTGCCAAGGAAGCAGGCGTAGACGACTTCCTGGCTGAAGCAAGGCCCGAGGATAAGCTTGCGCTCATTCGCCGCGAACAGGCCGCCGGGCATCTGGTGGCCATGACCGGTGATGGCACCAATGACGCCCCGGCCCTGGCGCAGGCCGACGTGGGAGTAGCCATGAACACAGGCACCCAGGCTGCCAAGGAAGCCGGCAACATGGTGGATCTCGATTCCAACCCGACAAAGCTCATCGAGGTCGTTGAAATCGGCAAGCAGCTTCTCATGACCCGTGGAGCCCTCACGACCTTCAGCGTCGCAAATGATGTGGCCAAATACTTTGCCATCATTCCGGCCATGCTGATGGTCACCTTTCCCCAAATCGCCGCGCTGAACGTAATGAGACTGGCATCTCCCGAGAGCGCCATCCTCAGTGCCGTCGTTTTCAATGCGCTCATTATCGTTGCGCTCATTCCCCTTGCCTTGAGCGGAGTCAAGTTCCGGCCCCTTGGCGCTGCGACGATTCTCCGCAGGAATCTTTTGATCTATGGGCTTGGCGGCATTATCGCCCCATTTATCGGCATCAAATTCATTGACCTGCTCATCGTCGCTCTTCGGTTGGCGTAAACCAGTGAGCAGTGAGCAGTGAACAGTGAACAGTGAACAGTCACCTATAATGGAGTGGTGAAATGGCGAATCATAAAGATCTTCAAGTGTGGAAACAGGCTATTCACTTGGCAAAAGCGGTGTACAGCCTCACGGCTGGCTTACCGGCATCTGAACTGTACGGACTGGTCTCGCAGATGAGGCGGTCAGCCGTTTCCGTTGCCAGTAACATAGCCGAAGGTGCTGCAAGAAGTTCCGACAAAGACTTCATCCATTTCCTTTACATTGTTTTGGGTTCGATAGCTGAGCTTGATACTCAATACATTCTCGCGAAAGAGCTCCGATTCACCGAGGGCTCTGAATCAGTGGAGAAGGGCATAGAGGACGTGAGAAAGATGACAGTGGGCCTGATAAAGCATCTCAAGAATAAATGAGGCCTTCACTGCTCACTGCTCACTGCTCACTGCTCACTGCTCACTGCTCACTGCTCACTGCTCACTGCTCATGAAAAAGGATATATCATGAATTTGAAGACACTCTTACAGGAAATAAAGGTATCGATAGTGGCCACCCTGGTCCTGGCGGTTCTTCTTTGCGGCATCTATCCCATCGTTGTCTGGGGATTTGCTCAACTGGTATTTTCACGCCAGGCAAATGGTTCCCTTATCGTTCGTGATGGCCGGCTTGTGGGAAGTGCTCTGATCGCTCAGGCCTTTACGGATGCAAGGTATTTCCACCCACGCCCCTCGGCGGCGGGCTCGGATGGCTATGATGCGGCGAGCTCCGGGGGCAGCAATCTTGGTCCCCTATCCCAGAAGCTCATGGATCAGGTGAAAGATCGCGTCGAGGCCTATCGCTCGGAGAACAACCTTCCAGTTAACGCCAAAGTACCTGCCGATGCCGTGACCGCTTCGGGAAGCGGCCTCGATCCGCATATCAGTGTGAAAAACACCGAAATCCAGGCGCTACGGGTGGCAAAGGCAAGAGGCATGGCAGAAGATGAGATCATGAAGCTGGTTCGCCAACACACTGAAGATCCACAGCTTGGTTTCCTTGGCGAACCTCGCGTCAATGTGCTTTCACTAAACCTTGCACTTGATTCTCTCAAAGGTGGGTCTGATGGCCGAAGACAAGGCTCTTAGCTTCCTTCACCTCATTCGCCGCTCGCAACGCGGAAAGCTCAAGGTCTATCTCGGCTATGGTCCTGGGGTGGGAAAGACCTGGCAGATGCTTCAGGAAGGCCATCGCCTCAAGGAAGAGGGTATCGATGTCGTCATCGGGCTGGTAGAAACCCACGGACGAGCTGAAACCGCAAAATTCGCCGAAGGCCTGGAGGTCGTTCCCCGAAGGCAGATTCAATATCGTGGCATCACCATTGAAGAAATGGACCTCGATGCGGTGCTGGAACGTAAATCTCAAGTTACCCTCGTGGATGAGCTGGCGCACACGAATGCTCCCGGCAGCGAAAACGCCAAGCGCTACCAGGATGTTCAAGATCTTCTTGCAGCGGGCATTCATGTCATAAGCACGCTCAATATTCAGCACCTGGAAAGCCTCTACGATACGGTTGAGGCCCTTGTGGGGGTCAAAGTGCATGAGCGGTTGCCGGATTCGATGCTTGCGGAAGCCGATGAAGTGGTGAATGTGGACCTGGCGCCGGAAGATCTTCAGCGACGCTTGCGGGAGGGCCGGGTCTACCCTCATGAGCGGGTTTCGACCGCACTCGAGAACTTCTTTAAACGAACGAACCTGGACGAGCTCCGCGAGTTGACGCTCCGGGAGCTTGCCTCGCAAATCGACCTCAAGCGCCGCAGTGCTCCCGATGAAGAATATGGCACGGCTCCCGATCAGGTGATGGTATGCTTGAGCTCCCGAGGGCCCAATACGGCAGCTCTCCTGCGCTACGGATCACGGCTGGCCGGGCGTCTCAACCGCAACTGGTATGCCGTTTACGTTCAGACCCCGCGCGAAGCGCCGACCGTCATCGATGCTGCAACGCAGCGCTACATTTCAGAGACTCTGACGCTTGCCAATCTGCTGGGAGCCATTGTCTTCACCTACAAAGGAGAGGACATAGTTGAGACGATTCTCCATTTCGCCAGGGAATACCGCGTGGGGCACGTCGTCATCGGCCGTCCGGGTCCACTGCCTTTATGGAAGCGCCTGCTTGGCAGAAAGACTCTGGTCGAACGATTGATTCTCAAGGCGAAGGACCACACGGTAGTGGTTGTGGACGCAAAGGCACAACCGCCGGTGGAGAATCAAAGCTCTACGCGGGCTGCGGTATAGAATTCTGTGAATTGGTGAGCCAGAATATTCATTCACCGATCCTGGAAAGAGAGAAAAGAATGGAAAGCCCTGAGAAGACCTCGCTCAATCTTAACATCCTTGTTGTGGATGATGAACCCACTATTCGCAAGGTGCTCACCGTAGCGTTGGAAGCTGAAGGGCATCAGGTAACAGCTGTGAGCAACGCAAAAGATGCTTCTGCTGAAGCCAAGCGCCGCCATTTCGATCTGGCACTGGTTGATCTTCGTCTTGGGGCGGAATCGGGCATGGACCTGATTACCGTATTCCGGGCTGCGTGTCCTTGGATGAAATCAGTGATCATCACGGCCTATGCGTCCATTGATACCGCCGTTGAGGCAATGCGGCGCGGTGCCTTCGATTATCTTCCCAAACCGTTTACCCACAATCAAGTAGCAGTCCTGGTCAGCAAGGTTGCCCGGATAAGAGTCCTGGAACAAAAGGTGGAGACTCTTCAGGAAGCATTGAGCCAGGCTGCCCCGGAGACGGAGCTGTCAAGCCGGAGTCCCGCCATGCAGCGAGCCCTCTCGATGGCTCGGCAGGTGGCAGACAGTGAAGCCTCGATTCTCATCCGAGGCGAAAGCGGTACAGGAAAAACCATCCTTGCCCGCGCCATGCACTCCTGGAGTCCTAGGGCATCAAAACCGTTCTGCCTGATATCATGTCCTTCCCTATCGCCGGAGCTTCTTGAAAGCGAACTGTTCGGCCACAAGAGAGGAGCCTTCACCGGTGCAGTCAACGACTATCCAGGGCGCATTGCCGCCTGCGAGGGCGGCACCCTTCTTCTTGATGAAATTGGCGATCTGCCCCTGTCGGTGCAGGCCAAGCTCCTGCGGGTGCTTCAGGAAAAAGCGTACGAGCGGATAGGAGACGTGGAAACCCGCAAAGCCAATGTGCGAATCATCGCTGCAACAAACCTGGACCTTGAAGCTGCCGTGAAAGCAAAAGCGTTCCGCGAGGACCTCTTCTACAGGTTAAACGTTGTAGAAATCATCATTCCACCTCTTCGTGAGCGTCGCGAGGACATCCTTCATCTTGCCGAACACCTCCTGGCATTCTTTGCCAAGCAGAACCACCGCAGTATGTTGGGATTCACTGAAGAAGCGTGCTCCGCACTCAAGAACCATGACTGGCCCGGAAACGTGCGGGAGCTTCGAAACGCCATTGAGCGAGCTGTCCTCCTCTGCAATGAAGAACACATCGGGGTTCAGTATCTTGCATTTAAACCCGCGCCGGTTGCGCCATCACCCAATGTGGGAGATCCCGTCTCTCTGGAAGGAATTGAAGAAACGCACATTCGGCGGATACTGGCTTCGACTAAATCTCTTGAGGAAGCCTCCCGGATACTTGATATGGACCCGGTAACGCTTTGGCGAAGACGAAAGAAGTACGGCATTTGATCTGAACTTCATTCTCAACCATACTTCTTTATTCCACGTCCCCTTCCATCTGAAAAATGACTGGGTACCGAGGGGGCATTTATAGTATGAATAGGACTTGCATGGCGACCGTCATCTCATGTTGAACCTGGCGTGATTTGTCGCGCAAGCCCAGTCCTCGTCCTTCTCCATCCCGAACTCCGCCGCGGTCCATGCAGGCCGACTCCCAGCGCGTTTGCAGCATCATCCTTCTTGACCGTCAACCGTCAACCACCAAGCAGGAGGGAACCATGGATCTGATTCAGGCAGCTCTTGCCCGAGGCCGGACGGCCCTCGGTGAGTATGAATCCAAGCAGTTTCTGGCGGGCTTCGGCATTCCCGTGACACGGGAAGTCCTGGCTCCGGATGCGCATACGGCCGCACGCGCTGCGGCAAAAATGGGCTTCCCGGTCGTGCTCAAAGCCTCGGGGGCTCAGCTCTTTCACAAGACCGAAGTCGACGGCATCAGCCTCAACCTCGGCAGCGAAAAGGATGTCGCAAGAGAGGCGGAACGGCTGCTGCACATTTCCGGCTGTGAAGCCGTGCTGGTCCAGGAAATGGTCAAAGGCGGCCGGGAACTCGTGTGCGGCCTGATTCGGGACCCTCACTTCGGACCCTGTGTCATGTTCGGGATCGGCGGTATCCTGACGGAGATTCTGAATGACACGGTCTTTCGTCTCGCTCCTCTTTCCTCTTGGGATGCGCACGAGATGATGGTGGAGATTCGCGCCAGGAAGATCATCGAACCTTTCCGAGGCGAAGCCGCCGTGGATCAGACGGTGCTGGCACGGACTCTGGTGGCCCTCGGCGAGATCGGCCTCAAGCATGAAGCGGTGGCCGAAGTGGATATCAATCCCTTGAAGATTCGGCCCGACGGGTCGCCGGTGGCCGTAGACGCTCTGGTGGTTCTTAGGCGCGCGGGAAAGGGGGCAGGCTCATGATGACAACGACCAAACCGGACTTCAGGCCTTTTTTCGAACCCGAGAGCGTGGCCATCATCGGGGCTTCGGCAACCCCCGGAAAACCCGGCAATGACGTGATCCGGAACATTCTCGCCAACGAATATGCCGGTAAACTCTTCCTGGTCAACCCCAAAGGCGGGGAGATTCTCGGGCTGCCGGTTTTCCCCTCCATCGCCGGCCTGCCCGACGGCATCGATCTGGCCATCATCATCCTCTCCGCCAGGGACACACCCGGAGCCGTTCGGGAATGCGCCCGAAAGGGCATCCGCCAACTGGTCCTTTCGGCCGGAGGGTTTGCCGAAGTGGACGAAGGCGGCACCCAGATCCAGCAGGAAATCATCGACATCATCCAGGAAACGAAAATCCGCGTCCTGGGCCCGAACACCTCGGGTCATACGTCGACGCCCCATCATTTCACGTCAACCTTCTTCCCCCTCGGCAAGATCCGTCCCGGGAAGGTTTCCTATATCGCTCAAACAGGCAACTTCGCCACCCACACCATGAAGCACATCCTGACCGCCGAACATTTCGGGGTGGCCCGCGTGATCGGCCTGGGCAACAAGATCGATATCGATGAGAGTGACGCGCTCGAATACTTGGGGGAAGACCCGAAAACCACGGCTGTCGTCATGTATCTCGAAAGCATCAAGCGGCCGCGGCGGTTTCTCGAAGTGGCGAGCGCAGTCACCCGGCGCAAACCTGTGGTGGTCCTGAAAAGCGGCGCCACCGAAGCAGGAAGGCATGCCGCCGTGGCGCACACCGCGGCGATGGCCGCTGAAGACCGCCTCGTCGACGCCTTGCTGCGCCAGGCGGGCATCGTCCGCATCTGGGATTACACGCATCTCATTCTGGCGGGGAAGGCCCTTTCCATGCTGCCCCTGCCGCGCGGCAACCGGTTGAGCTTCCTCGCCCCCTCGGGCGCCATGCTGGTCGTTCTCTCCGACCTCTGCGTCCGTCTCGGCCTGGAAGTGCCGGACCTGGCACCGGAGGGCCTCCAGCGACTGCAGGAGATCAGTCCGCCCTTCATCCGCATGCGCAACCCCGTCGATATCTGGGCCTCCGCTTCGGTAAAGGGCGTGGAGTTCGGCTATGGGGAAGGGATGGAAGCGGTGCTCAAAGACCCGAACATCGACGCCGTGGTCGCCGTGCTCATGCTGACCGAGGACACGGGCGTACCGCCCTTTGACTTCCTCGTCGAGCTGGCCCGGAAGTATCCGGAAAAACCGGTAGTGGTAACCTTCAGCGGTGACAAGCGGTATGAAGACGAGTGCAAAGCCTATCTCGAACCCCGCGGAGTGCCCACGTTTCCCGAGATTGAACAACCCTTCGAGGTGCTCTCGATCCTGACCCGCTGTGCGAGGGCCATGAATCGGCCCCGGTAAGATTGATAGCGGTGAATTCCTTGGTTCGCCCGAATGGCTGGTTTTGGCTCCCCGGCGAAAAGGAGCCCGCTCACGCCGGATCAGGCCTGCCGGGCCTCATCCCTCTCTTTGCGCTCACGCTGCCGACGGATCGTGACGGCTTCACCGCCGATGCCCCAGTTGTCGGTCTCGACTTCGTCAATGACCACGACCGTCGTTTGCGGGTTCTTGCCCAGGACTTCGGCGAGCAGCCGGGTTACTTCCCTGATGAGCACAGCCTTCTGTTCGGCCGTAGCCCCTTCCCTGGTGATCTTGATATTGACATAGGGCATGAATCGTTCCTCCAAAAAATAGTGAGAACGAAGAACTCAGTTTGTGCTCTTCGTCCTCTTCGTGCTCTTCGTGGTGAAGGATGTTGCCTCGATTTTGTTGCACCACAGGCATGGACGCATCCCTTCGTGGCGGTGTCACCCTGTGAAAATCTTGAGAGCCTGAGGTCGAAAAGAGCCGCTTTCAGCCCGGGATGGTGAAGGCAACCCGCTGGTTGACATCCTGGGAACCGACGCGCAGCTTAATGAGGATGCCGTTTTCGCCTGCGGCATGGGCTTGTGATTGTCCAATCTCGGTTCGCTAAGGGTTCCGCTACCGAAGGTATTGACCAGGACGGTGGGATAGATGGTCTTCACATACTTTTCCTGGGCAAAGACGACATCGAACCCTCGGAGCCGGCCTCCCGTCGCTCCTCCCAGGCTGAACCCCCCGTTCGGCGTCCCGCCCTGCAAATAGAAGGTTTCGTCCCAGTTGATCGTAATGTCCTGGGCGGTTTTGTTGCGCACTTCGAGGATCAGGCCGGTGTAGCCCACGCTGATGCCATACCGTTCATCGAGTACAAGCGTCACCTTGATATCCACCAAACTGTCAGAAGCCACCTGCGTCGACGGGGTTCCCTGATACTGGGGGGTGCTCGAGCACCCTGCCAAACCCCACCACACCAACCCCAGGATCACTGTACTCATCACTCTTTTCATAATCGCTCCTGCCTCAAGGTTGCCTTGCGATTGGAAATGACGGCCTGAAAAAAAGCTTCTGCCCTGAATGCCTGCACCCATATCACATCCCGGGCCTGGTGCCCACAGGATATGCGCACCAAGAGACTACCCGAACGCTTCCGCTATCTTTATGCCCTTCGGGCATTTGTCGGGGAGCTGGTGGATGAACAGCCGCAAGACCTCGGGGGGCGTCTGCAAGAGCAGCAGGCGATGAGCGCCCAGGGCATCGCGGGGGTCCTGGGCAAGGCGCAGAGCCTTGACCAGGGCCGCGGGCTTGACCTCGCCCATCTGCTCGCGTTCGGCGTTGCAGATGCCGCAGAGAATGCAGGTGGCCGGCTCTTCAAGCTTTCCGGCCACCTCGGGCGCCATCCGACCGCTGTAGTCATCCCGCAGGACGAGCCATGGAACGACTGCCTTGAGCGACTCGAAGAAAGGGTCCAGGTCCACCACCAGATCCTTCAGCTGGCGGAAATGGGGAAGCGGGTCGAGAACGATCGGCTCACCTTCGGATGAGGCCTTCCCGATCAGGGTCTGACACGCCAGGGCGGGCCGGCCGTTGATGTTGAGGGCGCATGAGCCGCAAATGGCACTCCGGCACGAGCGGCGAAAGGAGAGCGTGGGGTCCTGCTGCCAGGCGAGCAGGAGCGCATCCAGCACGGTCTGGGTGGCTTCGACCGCCACAGCGAATTCCTGAACCCGGGGAACGTGGTCCCGGTCCGGATCGAAGCGACGGATCTTGAGCGTGAGCTCCATCTCAGTACCCCCTTTCCTGCGGTTCATAACGGGTGATCGTCACCGGTCCCGCGGTGAACTCCAGCCCGCCCTCCCCTTTCCGCGCAAAGGTGTGGTGGAGCCACCGCTCATCGTCACGCCGGGGAAAGTCGAGACGGTAGTGGGCCCCGCGGCTTTCGGTTCGCGCCAGGGCGCCGCGGGCGATGATCTCCGACAGATCCAGGAGATAACCCACCTCGAGGTAATCCATGAGGGCATAGTTGAAGGGTCTCGCTCCCCCGGGCGGCGAGAGGCGCTCATAGCGCGCCCGCAATTGCGAGAGGCCCGCGACCGCCTCTTCGAGTTCGCTTCCGGTGCGGAAGACTCCCACCTGGTTGGTCATGACGGTCGTCATTTCGCGGCGGATGGCAAAGGTGCTGTCCCCATCCGAAGACGTGAGAGGCGCGGCCGAAAGCAAAGCCTGCCAGGGCTCCAGGGCCCGCCTCAGCGCTTCTCTGGAAAAATCCGGCCAGGAGTCCCCGCGGGCGAGTTCGGCCGCCCTGTTGCCGGCCCTCCTGCCGAAGACCACTGTTTCCAGGAGCGAGTTGCCGCCCAGGCGATTGGCTCCGTGGACGCTCACGTTGGCCACTTCACCGGCCGCCAGCAACCCCGGCAGCGTCGTTACCCCCCGGTTGTCCGTCCGCACTCCGCCCATGCTGTAGTGCTGAGCGGGCTCGATGGGCATGGGCACGCTCACGGGGTCGACGCCGCCGTAGCGAATGGCGAGATCCCTCACCTGAGGCAGCCGCTCGGCGACGAGAGCCTCCCCGAGATGCGTCAGATCCAGATGTACGTAGTGCCCGTCAAACCCACGCCCTTCCTTGATTTCCTTAAAGATGGCGCGGGCCACCACATCGCGGGGCGCAAGCTCCATCTTCGCGGAAGCGTACCGGGCCATGAACCGTTCGCCATCGGTGTTGCGAAGAACCCCCCCTTCCCCACGGGCGGCTTCGGAAATCAGGATATTGGTCCCATAGAGCGTGGTCGGATGGAATTGCACGAATTCCATGTCGGACAGGACCGCTCCCGCCCGGAAGGCGATGGCCATGCCGTCGCCGGTGTTGGCGTGGCCGTTGGTGGTCTTGGCAAAGGCGCGGCCATAGCCCCCGGTGGCGAGAATGATCACTTTCGCCCGGATCACTTCGAGCCTCGCCCGGGCCAGATCGTAGACCAGAGCCCCCACCACGCGCCCGTCCCGGCACAGCAGTTCCAGCAGATGCCATTCCGGATAGATCTTTACGCCCCGCTTGAGGATCTGCTCATAGAGGGTGTGGAGGACCACGTGGCCTGAAAAATCGGCCGCAAAACACCCCCGCGGAAAGCCCGCACCGCCGAGGGAGCGCTGAGCGATCCCGCCATCGGCGCGACGGGTCCAGGTTACCCCCATCCTTTCGAGGTCGAGAATCACCTCCGGCCCATCCGAACAGAGCACCTCGATGGCGTCCTGGTCGCCCAGGTAATCGCTGCCCTTGACCGTATCGAACATATGGGCCTCGATGCTGTCGTCCGCCCCGAGGGCCGCATTGAAGCCTCCCTGCGCGGCCCCGCTGTGCGAACGGGTCGGGTAGACCTTGCTCAACACGGCCACGTCCGTATGCTCAGAGACTCTGAGAGCCGCCATCAGACCCGCCAGCCCTCCCCCCACAATCAACACTTCATGCATGATCATATCGCCTGCCCCTCCGGGTTGCCACGCCTGTCACCATCCCTTGCGGACGGCTGAAAAGTCCTTCAGCGTGACCGCTATTTCCTTATCCAAAATTCAGCTATTCCACAAATCAATTCTTGATTCTCTTTATACCCCCAGGGGTGTAAGGTGCCGTGAGGTGAAGGGAAATTCAGAAGACCTTACAGAGAGAGTCAAACCTATGAAACCATGCCTTTCGGATATTCGTGTGCTCGAATTGGGTCAGGTGCTGGCCGCGCCTTACGCCGGGATGATCCTCGGCGATCTCGGAGCGGACGTGATCAAAATAGAATCTCCCGACGGGGGGACAGCGCCCGCCGCACGCCGCCCCATTTCTACAAAGGCGAGAGCATCTATTTTATGGCTCTAAACCGGAACAAGAAGAGCGTAGTCATTGATCTCGCAAAACAGGCCGGGCGGCGCCTCTTCTACGATCTGGCGAAGAAAGCGGACGTGGTTTTGGACAATTTACGCCCCGGTGTGCTCGACAAGCTGAAGGTCAATCACGAGGTTTTGCAGCAATACAACCCCGCCATCATCTCATGCTCGATCAACGGCTATGGTTCCGACACCCCGGACCGCGCCAAGCCGGCCTTCGATCTGATGATCCAGGCCCGGGGAGGCGGCATGAGCCTGACCGGCGAGCCCGATGGGCCGCCGCTGCGGATGGGGGTGTCGATCTCCGACCATGTGGCCGGAATCTATGCCGTCGTCGGCATCCTGGCAGCGCTCCATGCCCGCCGGCAGACCGGCAAAGGCCAGAAGCTCGAAGTCCCTCTGTTCAGCACCATGCTCTCCCTGCTCAGCTACGAAGCGGCCTTTCACCTCTTTTCCGGCGAAGTCCCGAACCCCGTCGGCTCCGGCCACCGCTCCCTGATGCCCTACAATGCCGTTCGGACCCGGGATGGCCACATCGTCATCGACGCCCACCTGCCCAAGTTCTGGTCCTTCCTCTGCAAGGCCCTGGAGGCCCAGGAGCTTGCCGACGATCCCAGATTCCACAACCTCGAAGCCCGGAACCAGAATCGTCAAGAACTGCTCGGAATCTTGAACGACCGATTCGCGTCGAGAACGAGTCGGGAATGGCTTGAAATCCTTGAGGCCGGCGGCATCCCCTGCGCTCCCATCAATGACCTGCAAGCCGCACTCAACGATCCGACGACACTGGCGCTCAACATGGTGGTGGATGTCAAACACGAAGGAGTCGGCCTCACCTTCAAGGCCGCCGGCAATCCCATTCGAATGCGGGAAAGGGAATCGCGGTTTGCTTCTCCCCCGCTCCTGGGAGAGCATACCGAGACGGTATTGACGGGCCTTTTGGGCTATCCCGGCAACAAGGTGAAAAACCTCTTCCGCCAAAAGGTGGTCTTCAAACCAGCTGCCACCCACGAGGATGCCTGAGAGCGGGTCCCTTCGCCGGGATCGCAGCCTGCCTCACCGCAGGAGGTCGAGGCGGCCCCCGCTCAAAGGGGTGGGATTCGCTGAAAAGATGAGATTTCCCTGCTGATCTCGAATGGTCATGCCGAAAGCATCGGGAGCACCGTCGGTAACCGAGGCGGTAAAGGTGCAGCGGCGGTCATAAAGCGTGCTTCCCCGGCCGCTGATGACGGCGGTATTGCCCCGGACCGCAATACCGGTCACCTCCGTACCCACAAAATCAACCGCCGGCTTCCGGTTGCCCTGAGCGCTCCCGGCGCGCCCGTGGTAGGAGTAAAAGATCAGCCCCCAGGGATGCACGGGGTTGAAGAAGTAGAGCTCGAAGTAAGCCCTATCCGTCGCATTCAAGGGACGGTTCGACCCACTCCCGTAGATGGCTTTCCAGCTCGCCTCCTGGATGACGTAGCTTGCCGAGACCACCGGGCTGCGGTTGCCGGCCCCGTCAATGGCCATGAACTTCAGGGTGAGGGAGGTGGAGACGCTGATGGGAACGGCGTACTGCGCTGATGACGCCGTAGGGTCGGAACCGTCGATGGTGAAGAAGATGGTCGCAGGCTCGCCGGCCGCGAGGGTGACATTCTGAGGACCGGCATAGGCGCCTCCGGCGGGTGCCGCCGTAACCGTCGGGGCGGTCCGATCCACGATCACGACTCCCGGAGCCGCGCTCGTGGAGGTGGACAGGCCGTCGGTGATCGTACCGGCGATCGTGTAGGTCCCTTCGGGGATTTCCGCGGGATCCCACCAGAAAGCATCGTCCGGGCCGTCCGGGTCTTCAGGAAGCCCTGAGGTGATGAGCGCGGTGCCGACCTGGTCCGAGTAATAGTCAAGGCTGATCTCGGCGTTGCTGTCGGGGTCAAGGTCTTCCCAACTTATGAGGACCGGCTCGCCGCGGGTGTAGACACTCCCGGAGGGGGCCTTGAGAAACAATTCGGGCGGGTCGTTCACCCCGTTGCTGTCGGTAAAGAAAGCCGCAGCAACCCACCCGCTCACAGCACCGTGCTCATCGGTCACCTGGGCCCGCCACGAATACCAGGCATCGTTGACCAGCTCGAAGGGAAGCACCCATCGGGGCTCACCCGAGGCGCCCCGGGCAATGAGTTTGGAGAAAGCTCTGCCCTCATAGATTTCGAACTCATAGGAAAGCGCATCCCCATCCACATCCAAGGAGGCAGTGACCTCGAGGGTAGGGCTCAGACTCCGCACCCAGGAGCCCTGGCCCGGATTCTTCACCGTGGGGAGCGAGGGCGGGTCGTTTGCCGTGTTGACCAGAAAGTTGCCCGTGACCCACGGACTTTCAGCGGTTCCATCGCCGGCTCGAACCCGCCAGGTGTAGCGCGTATTGTCGGACAGCGCAGAGACCGTCCAGCGCGTCTGCTCCGCGCCCCCCGGAAGGCTTCCAATAAAACGTTTCGCGGGGCTGTCGAAGGTGATCGCCGTATCCAACTCGAACGTGTAGGCAAGCTCATCCCCGTCGACATCAACGGCGTTATCCACGATCAGTTCGACGGTTTTCGAACCGACTTCTGAACCTGGAACGGGCGCAACGATTACCGGAGGCAGGGGCGCATCGTTGGCGGTGTTCACAAAGAACGAGAAGGTCGGAGTCGCAGTGGATGCTCCGTGGCTGTCGACGGCCAGGGTGCGCCAAAAGTATCGCGCGTTGTCGCTCAAGGGAACATTGACCGTCCACGAGACGACCCCCTCTGCCCCTTCCCGGACATTCGCAGCGGAGGCGACCGGAGTGCCGGGGCCGGCGTCGGCATAGACCTCGAAGGTGTAGGTCAGAGGATCTTCATCCAGGTCGATTGCGGCAGTGGCGGAAAGGATGGGGGTTAGCCTGTCCACTTCCGAGCCGTCCGACGGGCTGCTCAGAGCACATCGACTGGGCGGATCGTTGGCCGTGTTGACGAAAAAGCTTCCGTTGGCCCACTCGCTCACCCCCTTCCCGTCTGAGGCCCGAACCCTCCAGGTGTACCAGGCATTATCGGGGAGCTCGAGGGGAACCGTCCATGACGTGGTCTCGGTTCCGGCAAGGAGACGCGGCTCGCCGGCAACCGGGATGGTCATGGAGGAGTCGGCGTAAAGCTCAAACGCGTAGGTTATGAGATCACCGTCCGGGTCGGTACTGTTATAGATCGTAAGATCGGGCTGACGGTCGGTGGTTTCGGCTCTGTCCGCAGGCAAAGCAATGAGAGGAACGCTGGGAGTATTCCTGAGGGTCGGGTCAGTGTTCTTGAGGTATTCGTCCAGGTCGGACACCCCATCCCCGTCAAAATCGCCGCTACCATCGTGCTTGAGGGTCCCGAAAAAGCGCATCTCCCAGTCGTCGGCGAGGCCGTCGCAGTCAGCATCCGCTGCCGGGCAAATTTGGAGGACGGACCGCTGGGAGGCACTTAAGCCACCGTCAGTGGCCTTGAAGGTCATTTCGTAGCGGCCCGCCTGGCCGGCGGCAGGAGTCCAGTCAAAAACCGCCGTTCCGTCACCCCGGTCCACAAAGCTGGACAGAGCTGGAAGCGGCGAAGCAGAAAGCATTGGTATTGTGCCATCCGGATCGCTTGCGGAAACCGCAAAAGAGAGCCTGACTCCTTCGAGTCCGCTCAGGTTCGGGATGGGGTCGAGGACGGGCGGACGGGCCTCGGCCTCCGAGTCAATGAATCTGACCGTATAGGAGTTGGTCGTATTGACGTCGAAGAGATTGAAGAAGAAGCTCCAGGTGTGGTCACCGTTCCTGATTCTGGAAATCCAGACATTCTCCGGTTTGATGCGCTTGCCGTCGGATCGGACAATCTCTTTCAAGTGCTTTCCGCCGGCTCCGGGATCAGCCAGTTGCGCAAGCATAAACCCGGCGGTAACAGGGCAAAGAAGGGTGTAGGAAGTTCCGCTGCCTTCAGGAGATCCTGGTTGAAGGCTGGAAGATCCCGATTGGTCTACAACCAGGGTATCCTGCCCCTCCGATTCGTAGACCCGCAAGATGCTGCCGTCTCTGGCCAGGAAATCCCGGATGCCGTCCCGGCCCGGAAGATCCACCAGCACTTCCCGAACCAGGGTGTGAGTATTCACGGCATCCATGATCGAGGTTACCTCGCCGCCCAGCTCATCCGCATGGGAGAATTCAGCCGAAAACTCCGCAAAGCGCCCCGAAATAGAGCAGGCCATGATCCAACGGGCAAGGGCAGATCTCCCTGGAGCAATATCCCCAAGGCCAACCAGCAGGCTTCTGGCGGCTTCCCGTCCGTTTACCTCCGCACCCTGAATGCTGAACTCGATGGGAAGGCCCTGGATATTCTCCACGATTTTGGGCTGGGCAGAATCGATCTTGAGATTTCTGGCCGTGCCATATCCATTGTTGCTGACCCGAACCCCAAGAGAAAACGGCACCGGAGCTTCGAGTTCCGGGGTAAAGACATCGTCCCCGTATACTTCAGCCGGCAGGAAGTAATCGAGAGTGATGGCAGGCATGGGTTTGACGAAGATAAAGTCGGGAGCGACCTCCATCGAATGTTCATCACCGGCCAGAGTGTAGCTCAGGCTGGCACCGACATAGTAGAGCGTCCCCAGGGAGTTTCCCTTGGCGGCACCCGGAGCAGGAATGATCAGCCAGTGGATGTCGGCGGAGGAAGACGGAGGTACAACCCCCGCCCCGCTCACGCCCGTGATATTCCGCAGGGAATTCAGTCGAAAGAAAAAGAGCGCCGACGTATCGTCCGGGTCGGCAGTGGCCCGCACCGTCTGCCCCTGCTCATCCAGGAAGGTCACTTCCACCCCAACATTCTCGATACTTATCTGTTCAAGCCCATTGTTGATCCGCATATGCGCATCAAACGCCTGCCGCTCCAACGTCAACTCCTGCTGGATCTCAATCTTCACCTGGGCACAGACGGAGCTATCGGCAGCAAATGATGCGGAAGCAGTTGAGAGCAGGGACACTATTACGATCAAGCCACAGACGACAACATGAGGTGGTATAGCTCGTTTTTGAATCGTTTCAACTGTCATCTCGCGCCCCCATCCAGATTGCACACCACCCAATCGACTTAGGTGACTCCTAAACACTTATGTCTAACAGGTTCCCGGAGTTGGTAAAGTCAGTCATGAGCCCGACCAAGCCTTTACCGATTCCTCTCTGGTCCAGGTTCTTTACTATAGCCGTAGAGGAAAACGAATAAGCCGACAATGAACAGCACAGTTGAGGGCGCAGCAACAAGGAAAAATATGAAATCAGCGTTTCCCCAGTTGAAATTGTGCACTAAGCCTTGGAAGGCACAAAAGAGCACTGCGAGCCCAAATATAATCATGGCTGCATTGCAAATCGCAACACCCGCCCTCATACTCTTGTGCATATCTCTGCCTTTGACAAGGAATGACAAAGCCAAGATGACAACGAGAACGCCGGATGCGATGAGGAGAAAGAGGAATGACTCCAAATATCCCACATGTACGACTTTTCCATCGTTTTCAATTCTATCACGCCATATGCCAGTCAATGGACTACTCATAAGGTATAACAGGCCAGAAAACCCAGTGATATATCTGAACACCCGCATACAATCATTCCTTCCAGCTCAGTTCCCTACTATGTCTCCCAACATGAGTTTGTACAAGGCTTCACTATGAGATATTTCATTTGGAGAAACCCAGGTTCCCATCAAGCCTAAGTTGTTTCCACCATAGAAAGAAGCTGACCAAGAGACCTCCGAACATGTGTACTCCTTAAATACAAGAGGTGGTCCATATTGAGCAACGGACCGAGTTTGCCATCCACCCAGCAACCCAAGCCAGTTATAACCTTCGCTATTGTAGTATTTCGCCCAGTAAGCGAATCTTTCAAGATCTCTTTCATTTACTGGATTCCTGGGTCTATAAATGTCGTATTCTGTGTTTTTAGTTCCTTTTTATTCTCCTTAGCAGGTGTTTCCATGCACATGAAATCGTACTGAGGACCAAAGCAAGGATTAAAGAGAATAAAAGGTTAAACGCAACTAAAAGTACGCACGAAATAAATGGTTCAGTGTCAGCCAATCGAATGGTGCCTATGAATTGAGACCCTGTGAATTTCAAGATCACTTCAACAATTGCCGCAGGTATGGAAAGGAAGAAAAATAGGAGGATCATCATGCTTCCAAAGACTGTTCCCAGTGCTATCCATTTATCAAGCACTACTCCTAAGATGTACAAAGTACAACTTATTATATAAAATGAAAATAACAGTTTTATATACTTTTTCAGCTGTACACTGAAAATATCCATGTTTTTGTCCAGTCTAATATGGTGTACCTGACAAATAAGTCCCCGAAGGAGTGACAATTTTGTAGCCATCACCACAGTATTTAACTGATCTATGAAAATGGTAGTTGTTATTAAACCGAGGATCCTTTGCAATGTCATTGGGAGAAACGAAGAACCAATAAGGATTCCATTTATATGCCTTTGTATATGGGTGAGCCTCACTTAAACCATGAGCAGTCACATCAGAACATACATTACCAGCTAAATATGATTTTCCTTCCATTTTCTTGGCATAAGCATCCAAAGAATCAGCACAGACTATGTTGGTAGGTCTAAATACGTCATATGATCTTTCGGTTAGTTCTTTGTCCATATCTCTAATATAGACTCTAAGTTTTCCTCCATCATCAATGCCAGCACTCAAAACCTTTCTCCCGGAGATCTCTATCGCAGCATGGCCGTAGGGCCCTGGAGAGAGGAGAGCAATAGAGGGTGCGAGGCCCCCACCTGTGAATAAATAGACATCTCCTGGGAGCAAGCCAAAAGGATCGACCATATTAACAGGATCATTTAGGGCATACAGGTAAGGATTGACACCTCCGGTCAGCCCAATTGGGTCAGGTAGAAGATACCTTCCGATCTTCGAAGCATAGTACCGATGCCAGTTGTAGTAGTAGCCTATTTCGTCATCGTAATACTGGCCAGGATGACGCAGGTTATTGTCAATCGCTGAAGATGCTATAATTATTGTTTGGCCAAAGGAACTGTATTCAATTGACCAGACGACCGAGCCATTCGCTCCTGCCATCTGCACTGGAGTCCCAAGATGGTCATTATGGTAGAAGTAGTATTCTGATCCATCTTTCATGAACAGGGGATCGGTGGTCCAGGTTGAGCCAGGGCGGTAGCCGTAGCCTTTTGTCTGCTGACCATTGGCATCGAACTCGCCGATGAGGCCTTCTGCAGCATAGGCGAAGAAAGTCTTCTCCGTCCCCACCTCCTTCGAGAGCCGACGGCCGAAAGGATCGTAATAGTAGGTGGCGATGATCGACCCTGAGCCGGTTTCTACCCGTGTCAGCTGATTTTGAACATCGTAAAGGTAGTTGACGGTCTCGCCCCCACTTACCCTTTGGACAGTGTTGCCGTTCTCATCGTACGCGTAGGATATTGCATCGTAGTTCTGGAGTTCGTTGTTGGCGTTGTAGGACCACTCGCCCTGGATGTCTGCTGCGGTGAGGCGATTGCCGGCCGGGTCATAGGTGTAGGCTTCATCCGGGAGGGTGGGATTATCGGCCTGGGTCAGGCGATAGAGGTCATCATAGCCATATTCATGATCCCCGTGTTCCGTGGTCTTCCGCGTGATATTGTTCATGCGGTCATAGGTGTAGCCATAATCCATGAGCACCTTTTGGGCGGGGTCCTTCACCTGGATGGAGTTGAGTCTCATCAGAGGATCGTAGGTGACCTCTCGCACGGTTCCTCCAGGATAGGTAACCAAAGATGGCCGATTCCACGTGTACGAGTTGTAGGTGATGAATCCCTTCCCGGGGATCTCCATGCTCAGGAACTGGTTGCTGGCATCATAGTCATACGCATAGGTGATGCCGTCCGGGCCGGTGAAGCTCTTCTTCGTGCCATTCCGGTACCAGGCCGTGGCGCTTGAAAGCTGGAAGGGACCATAGTCCACCGTCTCCAGGATTTTGCGGTACGCATCATCATAGTCATAGCGGGCGGAGGTGATGCCATCGTCATAGCTCAAAAGATGGCCGATCTTGTCATAGCCGAAAGCAACAGTCTTGACCGGAGACGAATGGTCCGAAGCTGCAAAGTGGCGAGTATGCGTGAGCCTTCCCGCATCATCATGGGCATATTCGGACCATTGAGATTTGGCATCGATCTTCTTGATCAGGCGGCCGGTCCCGTCGTAGTCATAAAGAGTCGTCTGTCCCATGGGACGGACCTCCCGGGTTTGACGGTTGTTTCGGTCGTAGACGAAGCGGGTGGTACTTCCTCCGGCATCGGTCAATGCGAGCAGATTGTCCCGGCTGTCGTAGGCGAAGAGGGTATCATGACCTGTGGCATCGGTCGATTTGAGCAGACGATTGAATTCATCGTAGGCATACCCGGTCGTCTTCGATTCCTTGTCCGTTGTCGAAGTCAGATTTCCGGCCACATCGTAGTGGAAGGTGGTGGAATAGATTTCCGTTTCGCTGAGCACATCCAGTTCCTCGATTTTTCTTCCCCGTGAATCATACCTGAATTCTCTCGCAAAGGTCGGATAGATGATCTTCGAGGGCTGATCCGCAGGGCCGGAGCAACGGGAACAGGCCGAGGAGTCCCGCTCGTACTCAATCTGCGTCTGGTTCCCATTGCCATCAAGGACCTTGATAAGACGCCCTTCGGAGTCATACGCGTATTCCATCACCTTGCCTTCCGGGTCGACCTGTCTGGTCAGCTTCCCATCCGTATTGTATGCGAAGCGTGTCACGTTGCCGGCGGTATCGGTGCTGCTGACAAGCCGGTGGTGAGCGTCATAGACAAGGTTTCTTTCCCGCCCTTCGGCATCCACTTCCTGAATCTTGTTCCCCACTGCATCGTAGGCGAAAGTCGTCGTATGGCCAAGTGGATCGGTCGCCGCTACTGACCTTCCCGCATCATCGTAGACCGTGCTCCAGACCTTCCCGTTGGCATCCGTTTTTTTCACCACGTTGCCCATGACATCATGGGTGAAGCTATTACGATTGCCTTCGGGATCGGTGGCTGTGATCAAGTTTCCCAAAGCATCATAGGCCATCACGGTCAAGGCTTCCCTGGTAACGGCATCGGCGACTCTCACAGCTGCCACCGGATTCCCCTGGGAATCGTAGTTGTATTGGGTTTCCCTCTGGGCAGACGTCCCTTTGGCTTCGATCTTCGAGACCAGATTGCCGGCCGCATCGTAAGCATACTCGGTTCGGATTCCCCGTTCATTGGTTGCACTCACCCGCTGGTTGGTCTTGTGTTCGTACTCGAAAGAGACGGTCGCCCCGTCGGGGTAAACCACCCGGGTAAGATTCTTCCACTCGTCGAAGTCTTTGCGTGTGACGTTCCCTCTCTCGTCGGTAACCAGAAGATTCCGGCCATCTTTTACGATCTTTCGAACGGTCCTGCCGTTTACATCGACCCGTTCGGTTTCTCCCTTCCGATCGTACCAGACCTCCTTCACCATCCCTGCCGAGGTATTGATCCTCGCGTAGTACTGCTTTTTTCCCGAATCGTAGTCGAACTGGAAGGCATGGCCATGGTCCTGGCTGTCCACGACCTTTGATACATTACCGTAAGAATCATAAGAAATGGTCTCCAGGTGACCGCCCGCATCGGTTTTCTTGACCATTCTGCCCTTTGCGTCGTACTCATAGGTGGAGAGGTTGCCGAGCACATCCCTGACCGAGGTCAGCAAGCCGTCACTGTACCCGTATTCGACCCGGCGGTTGGCAAGATCCCGCACCGCCGAAATCTTTCCTTCTCCATTCACCTCAAACCAGATAACCTGGCGGTCGTTTCGGTCGGCCATCCCAAGCAATCTTCCCTTTTCTCCTGAACCATAGATGACCTTTCCAAGCACGCCTGAGGGATTGCCATAGGCCGTCATCCGGCCCGAAGGATCAAAGGATCTCCACTCCCCGTGTTTGTCCTCCCACAAATAGCCGGTTTGCTATCTGGGCGATCCGATAGGTGTCGTGGACGAAGACCGGCGTTGCACTCTGTGCCGCAGAGCGCTCGTAGATCACTCCCCCCTTGTCAATACTCTTCACATACTGCCCGAGCGAGTCCATGCCGAAGACGAGGTTGTTCCTCACTGATTCCCATCGCCACTGGTTTCCATAGAAGAAGCGGGAAACCGCGATCTTTCCACCGGGCACCTTGACCGAGAGATCCTCCGCACTATCGATGAACTCACGCAGGGCGCAGTTGACGGCACTCCCGACTTCCTGAACAACATCCTTTTGGGTATCCAGCGGGCAGGTCGGCCGGCTTCCCGTCATGGACTCCTGCCGGTCGGGCAGTGGGAGGCATTTTGCCCCCTCAATGGGTGCCGGAGGCGGTTTTGGAGCCATGCCTCCACCACCGCCGCCAGGAGGGACAATGATCACCCAGATACCGCCTCCGTCAACATTAGACGGACCCTCTCCGGGTATCGTTGGCGGCTGACCTGAGCACCGTCCGTTATCGTAGACGAATGCAAAGGGCGCCGAAGCCGCCGTTCGCGTCCCCGCAGCGCACCCATAGTCATAGGAGACCGCCGCAGCCTGCAGAGTTCGGACACAGCCCGAGCCTCCCTCTCCGTCGAGTCCCACAAGACGGGTCACCCGGTAGGGAATGGCAAGCTGCGCCTTGGCCTCAACGGTATCAGGAAGCCCGGAAAGGAACTCGTAGCGGAAGTTGTCATCCGATAAAGGCAGAGCGAAGGCCACGTTGTCGGCCCGAATCAGGCCGTGGTTGGTGAGCGTGAATTCACCCTGGTAGACATCTCCCGGCTTCATCTGCGGCAGGTACACAGACGAGGGCTGGGCCACGAGCACGGCAGCGGGCACATCCGTCTCATAAATCACCTTGAGAACGATTTCGTACTTATCCTCAATCGTGGTTTCCTTAACCTCCCACTCCACCGTCACCAGATTGTAGTCGAGAAAGACCGCTTCGCTTGCGGCCACTCCGGCTTTGACCCAGATCCTCCCGGTCCGCTCCTGGTGGTCGGGGGCGCTCACTCGATACCGGTATCTCCCGCTGGGAAGCTCGGAAAGGTAAACTTCACCAAAATCGTCGGTGATGGTGCTTTCTTGGATGGTGGTGACCGCTTCGTGCTGGAGGGTTACGGCCGCGCCTTTCAGACCCTGCACGACGCTGCCGGTGGCACCCACCGTTCCCGTGTAGATGTCGGAGACCTTGAAGACGACCTGCCCTGTTCCCGCCCGGGTGACGGCAACGTAGATGGGTATATCGGTCGTGCGGTGATTCGAGCTGGCAACCCGAAGCAGGAAGGCATAGTCCCCTTCGATCGCCGTCGCTTCGGTAGGACTGAAGGACAGGCCTACCGGCCTCTTTTCTCCAACCTGGATGGTCCCTTGTGCCGCCTCCGCATTGAGATGCACCCAGCCCGGAACAGGCGTTTCGTCCTTCGCGACCAGGGCGAGCGTTACCTCGTTAAGGTCTGCAAGTCCCTTGTTTTCCAGGGTAATCGTCTCAAAAACCGTCTCCCCAAAGGAGCTGCCCGTCTCCACATGAGCGGGTGAAAAGGCGAGACTGGGCCTCGCTTCGGAGAGGTTCATGGTGATCGCAACCTCCGCCCAGGAACCTTCTCCTTTTTCATCGCTCGTGACCCTGAAGGTGAGCTTCGGAGTTCCCACCGCCGCGTTATCGGCCCAGACCGTAAAGCCAAGCGGCGCCGTTAGTCCTGAGCCGAGCACGGAAACGGGAGCGCCGAGACTCACATGCACACCCTCCGGAAACGCTCCCTCGGGCTGGTCCGAAAGCCTCGTAAACAAGCCTCAGATTGTGGGCCTCGGTTCCCTCCGAGGCACTCACCTTAATGGCAACGCTCTGTTCGTAATTCCTCGGCATGCTGATGTTGATCGCCTGCGGCACAACGCTCACCCGGCCGATGGTAAACTGGGCCTGGATGGGTTTATCGAGCACCTCCGGGTGGACCGCACGCACCCTGTATTCCCCGCATTCCGTGGGAAGAGGCCTGAAAGCATAGGCGAATACTCCGTTCGAGTCGGTC
The DNA here is from genome assembly GCA_963783775.1 of uncultured delta proteobacterium. Taxonomy (GTDB): domain Bacteria; phylum Desulfobacterota; class Syntrophobacteria; order Syntrophobacterales; family Syntrophobacteraceae; genus JADGQM01. Next base: position 226,422 of record CAWAOR010000010.1, read on the forward strand.
AGAACTTGCTGGGCGCGCTCAAATCCGTTCAGGGTGATGACTACCTTGAGAGGCACTCCCGCCATGGGAAGCCCGGTTCTGCGCTCGACCGCATGTCCCGCAATCAGGATATCCCGATCCCCGTTCGACACTTCGGGATCGACCTTTGTAATTTCACCATAATAGGCAGTGTCCGCAAAAGAGACCGGCTGCCTCGTTGAAAGCCCTGTCATGATCACCTGTTCCGGTTTTCCCTGATGGTAGTACAGCTTGGCGAGAGAAAGCCGAATCAGCGCCCGGTCTGGGGCGTTAAGAGGCACGGGCAAATCAACGGCAGCCGAGGTGAAGATGCTCCCCGCCGGAATGCGGGCTACCGTGTTGCCGTTGGCGAGGGTGACGAGTTGCGTCCCCAGGTTCTGCCGGAACGGCACCGTGGAAAGGGTGTTACCATCGGCATCCAGGAGCTGGAAGGAGATTTCGTTTGAAGCCGAAGCTCCCGAACCCATGGCGGTAACGATCTCGAGCTCTTCCTCGCCGGTGTTCTCCAAGCTGAACTGCACCTTGCCGGACACGCCTCGGGTGAGTTCTCCGTTCAGGATCTGGAGGATGAGCATGCCATCAGTTACTTCGATCACGTCCGTTCGCGAGATTTCAACACTTTCGCCTTCGTGAG
>CAWAOR010000011.1:0-287500 GCA_963783775.1 uncultured delta proteobacterium
AACAAAGTCACCAGAAAGGTGGCGGTTACCACCCCCCCCAGCACGCCGATGCCGATGGCCTTTTGCGCTCCCGCTCCGGCTCCGCTCGCAAGAGCGAGGGGCAGGACGCCAAAGCCGAAGGCCAGCGAGGTCATGAGGATCGGACGGAGTCTCAATTTTGCCCCTTCCAGGGTGGCGTCGATCAGCCCCATCCCTTCTTCCACCCTGGCCTTGGCGAATTGCACGATCAGGATGGCGTTCTTGGTGGTCAAGCCCAGGGTGGTGAGCAGCCCGATCTGGAAGTAGACGTCATTGGGCAGTCCCCTCCAGGTCGAACCGATGACGCCGCCGATGGCCCCAAGGGGCAGGGCGAGCAAGATGGAGATGGGGATGGGCCAACTCTCGTAGAGGGCTGCCAGGCAAAGGAAGATCACGAGGATGGAAAAAGCATACAACAGGGGCGCCTGGGAACCGGCCATGCGTTCCTGGTAGGAGAGCCCGGTCCAGTCAAAGCCGATCCCCTGGGGGAGCTTCGAGGCGATCTCTTCCATGGCCTTCATCGCCTCCCCGGAGCTCTTTCCCGGTGCCGCCTCGCCCCATATGTTGATGGACGGAAAGCCATTGTAGCGCTCCAGTTTGGGAGAACCGGAAGTCCAGTGTCCGGAGGCAAAAGAAGAAAAGGGGACCATCTTCGCCGCGGTATTGCGAACATAAAGTTTTTCCAGATCCCTGGGCAGCATGCGGTAGGGGGCATCCGCCTGAACGTATACCCGCTTGACCCGCCCGGCTTGAATAAAGTCGTTGACATAGGCGCTGCCGAAGGCTGAGACGATGGTGTTGTGGATGGAGGTAATGGGAACCCCCAGAGCTCCCGCCTTTTCCCAATCCACGTCGATGCGGTATTCAGGCACATCTTCCATGCTGTTGGGCCGAACACCGGCCAGTCTTGGGTCCTTCGCCGTCATGCCGAGGAGTTGATTGCGGGCCGCCATGAGGGCTTGGTGGCCCACGCCGCCACGATCCTGCAACTGGAAGTCAAACCCTTTGGCATTCCCCAGCTCAGTAACCGCAGGCGGGGGAAAGGCGAACACGATGGCGCTGCGGATCTGGGAAAAAACCTTCATGGCCCTTCCTGCCACGGGGCCGACCTTCAAGTCAGGCCGGTCACGGAGCTCCCAGTCCCTGAGTCTGACAAAGGCCAGGCCCATGTTCTGTCCCCTGCCGGCAAAGCTGGTGCCGGCAATCGTCATGATGCCTTCCACCGCATCCTTTTCCGCTACCAGAAAGTGTTCCCTGACCCCATCCAGGACCTGTCTGGTCTGCTCCAGGGATGAATTTGCGGGAAGCATTGCCTGGACAAACAGAATCCCCTGGTCCTCATCCGGAAGGTAGGCGGTGGGCATCCGCTGAAACAGGACTCCAAATGCCACCACAATCAGAAGGAAAATAAACAGGTAGCGCAGTTTCCTGGAAAGCGCGTGCCCAACCACCCGCAAATACAGGTCTCTACCCCGAAAAAAGGTGCGATCAAACCAGGAGAAAAAGGGGCGCAGGAAAAAGATCGCATTTTCCGCCGGTTCATGCCCCTTGGGCACCGGCTTGAGAAGCGATGCGCACAGAACCGGCGTCAGGATCAGAGCCACAAGCACCGAAAGCAGCATGGAGGCAATGATGGTCACGGAGAACTGGCGGTAGATGACCCCGGTAGAGCCGCCAAAAAACGCCATGGGACCAAACACCGCCGACAGCACCAGCCCGATGCCGATGAGGGCGCTGGTGATCTGGTCCATGGACTTTTGGGTGGCTTCCCTGGGCGGGAGCCCTTCCTCGCTCATGATCCGTTCCACGTTTTCCACCACCACAATGGCATCATCCACCAGAAGACCGATGGCCAGCACCATGGCGAACATGGTCAGCATGTTGATGGAGAACCCAAAAAGCCCCAGAACCGCGAAGGTCCCCAGGATCACCACCGGCACCGCGATGGTCGGGATCAGGGTGGCCCGGAGGTTCCCCATGAAAAGATACATGACCAGGAAGACCAGCAGGATCGCCTCGAAAAGGGTCTTGACCACCTCGTCGATGGCCACCCTGATAAAGGGAGTGGTGTCGAACGGATAGACGACCTTCATGCCTGGAGGGAAGTATCGGCTCATCTCTTTCAATTTTGCCTTGACGGCATCGGCCGTATCCAGCGCGTTTGCCCCGGCAGCCTGCCGGATGGCCAGTGCTGCGGCAGGTTTGCCGTTGTAGGCTCCCACGATGTCGTAGACCTCGGTCCCCAATTCCGTCCGGCCCACATCCTTGACCCGTACGGTGGAGCCGTCCGGATTGAGTGCGAATGGGGATGGCGGCAAACTCGCCGGGGGTCTTGAGCAGGTTCTGGACGACGATGGAAGCATTCAAACGCTGGCCGTCCAAGGCCGGCGCCCCACCGAATTGGCCGGCGGAGACTTCCACGTTGTAGGCCCGAAGGGCCATGATGACGTCTTCAATCGTCAGGTGGTAGTCCGCCAGCTTGTCGGGGTTGAGCCAGACCCGCATGGCATATTGAGAACCGAAGTTTTCCACCTCGCCCACCCCCGGCACCCGCGCCAGCACCTTCTCGAGGTTGGATTGGGCATAGTCTCTCAGGTCATTCCCATCCATGCTGCCGTCTTCCGAAATCAGGCCAACGATGATCAGCCAGTTGCGAGTGGATTTACTGACTTTGACTCCCTGGCGCTGAATCACGTCCGGCAGGTTTGCCATGGCTAGCTGGAGTTTGTTCTGCACCTGGGCCCAGGCGAGGTCCGGATCGGTCCCCGGGGCAAAGGTGAGCTGGGTGCGGGAGGCGCCGGCGGAGTCGCTGGTGGCGGACAGATACAGCATCTTGTCGAAGCCGGTCATCTTCTGCTCGATGATCTGCGTGACGCTGTTTTCGACGGTTTCCGCCGAAGCTCCGGGATAGAAGGCATCAATGGCGATAGACGGGGGAGCGATGGGGGGATACTGGGAGATGGGCAGATTGTAGATCGCCAGGCCGCCCGCCACCATCATGATGATGGCAATGACCCAGGCAAAAACCGGACGATCCAGAAAGAATCTTGATAGCATCACGAGCCTCCGTCAGTTCGATTTCGCAGCCGGTTGGGAAGTATTCCCCGGTACCGCATTCTCCTTCTGACCGGCATCAACAGGGACGATCTTCACGGAAGCACCGGGCCGTGCTTTTTGCATCCCCTCGACGATCACCCGCTCGCCGGATGCAAGACCTGATGAAACGAGCCATTGGTCGCCAATGGCACGATCGAGAGTGAGCATCCGCTGTTGGACCTTCCCTTCGGCGTCCACGATCAGCACCGAGGGGTTCCCCTTGGGATCGCGTGACACGGTTTGTTGAGGAATGAGGATGGCCTGCTCATTGGTGCCTTCCTTCACCACCGCCCGGATGAACATGCCCGGCAGGAGCACTCCTTCCGGATTTGGAACGACAACCCTCAGGATGACGGAGCCCGTGGTCGGGTCAACGGTGACCTCGCGGAACTGAAGCGTCCCTTCCGATGAATAGACGGTATTGTCTTCCAGGATGAGCTTGACCTTCTGCTGGTTGCTGCCGTTTTGATTGAGGCGGCCATCCTCCAGGCGGCGCCTCAGGCGCAGCAGTTCGGTGGTGGATTGAGGTACATCCGCATAAATGGGATCCAGTTGCTGAATGGTTGCCAGGGCTGCGGGCTGATGCGCCGTTACCAGAGCGCCATCCGTCACCTCAGATCTGCCGATACGCCCGGAAATAGGGCGCGGTAACCCGGGTATAACCCAGATTGATGCGGGCGGATTCCACCGCCGCCTTCACATACTCAACCTCCGCCTCGGCCTGTTTCAGAGCGGCGGCGACGTCGTCGTAGTCCTGCTGGCTCACCGCTTTGTCGGCAAGCAATTCCCGGTAGCGCTGCATCTTCAACCGGGTTGCCGGTACATTGGCTTCGGCTTTGGCAAGGGCCGCTTTAGCATGGTCAAGGGCTGCCTGAAACGGGGCGGGATCGATTTGATAGAGGACCTGGCCGGCCTTGACATCGAAACCTTCCTTGAACAGGCGCTTCTGGATGAGGCCGTTGACCTGGGGTCGGATTTCCGCCACGAGGTAGGCCGAGGTACGGCCCGGCAATTCCGTGGTCAGCTCGACCCGCTGCGGTTGTACCGTCACCACAACTACTTCCGGGACCGGGGGCGGCGGCGCAGCTTGCTTTTGGCGGTCGCAACCGCTCAGTAGAAGACCACTCACCAGAGCCGTCACGAGCACGCTGCCCACCAGAGCCGCCAAAACCACAATGAATCTAAGCGGGTCATTACCAGTTTCATTCAGTTGCATCCGAAACCTCCAGATTATCCTGTTGAGATTGACGCATTCGGCAAAGAGAAGCTCAATCCGGGTCACCCATCAAGCAGTCCTTTGAAGAGAATATTCAAAATAGTGTCCGGATTTTCCGGATAGGGATGGCGTTCCGGTTCATCGAGCCAGAGGATCAGAAAGGCGTTGGTAATGCTGTCGAGGGAAACGGCCAGTTGGTATGGTTCGGCGATCTTCTTGAACCGATTCCTCTTCATCCCGCTCTCAAAGATCGAGGCAATGATTTGCATGAAGTCGCTACGCCGTTGCCGCATCTCGGCATCGAATCCGGCCATAACATTGAAGCGCGCTCCATGGGTTTCTGCAAAATAGAGACGGATCATGGGGAGATTGGCACGAAAGACCTCGCCTTTGGCCTTGACGTAATTTCGCAGCTTTTGAATTTCATCATCCGGTTCTGCAATGGCCTTCGTGAGCGCCTCACGGAACATGTAAAACTTCTCCAGGATGAGGGCCTTGTAGAGGTCCTCCTTGTTACTGAAGAACTTGTACAGCGTGCCTATGGCAAACTCGGCCTTCTCCGCGATCTCGTGCATGGAAACGTTGCGGTATCCCTTCTTCGAAAAGAGCTCGAGCGCGGCGGTCAGCATCTCTTGACGTTGCGCCAATTTCTGTCTTTCCCGCCTTGGGAGCTTCTCGTCTTCCATCGTTTTCTCCCTCAGAATTGTACTCCTGATACAATAGATGAATATGACGTCAGATTATATAACATGCCGTACTCATTGTAAAGTGGAAATCTATGATAATTTCCGACCAGCCACAAGGGCCTTACGACAGGCAATTCCCCCGCCACGCGGAAGGTGGCTTTGAGGCGCGAAAAGGGACGAGCCAGGCGGGCTCATCATACAAAGGGCTCGGCGGCAGTATGGTGGCAACCGCCGACAAGTCATAGGGAATTGCATCGTGATTGGCTCCCCGACCCATCGTAGATCAGGATTCGGACAAACAAGATAATCTTGCGAATTTCCCCCTCCTGCCCTATCCTTCTGAAGACGTCGGCCATAGAGGGAACCAGGTGTCTTTTCCAACCGATATCAGTTTGCGAGGGAAGCCTTTTTCGGCAGTTGCTGTTTTATTCATCGCTCTAGAGTACTGCCAAGTAGGTGCGTTCTTGGGTCAAGAACAAAGTCAAACCGACCGTGTCCGTAAAATACTGGCGTTTACGCCGTGTGGCCCATTTTAGAACGTGAACCAATGAAACCTCATCATGATATTCTCGCAAGTCTGGCACCCGCTTATGCTCCATGTGTGGCATTCACTTCGTCATGCAACTGCATGAAGTGGAATCCGATAGCAGGTCATGTTCCGCGAGGCTTTTGTGGAGCAACTGCGTCCCCAACCGTTGCGTTCTATTATCAATCTCATTCCCGTGAAACGTCATCCAGCAGGGAAAAGGATGCCCGAGACTGAGACGAAAAGTGGCATAGCTTCCGGCAGGCGTTCGAAATCAACAGACACAGCATAGTCGTTTCCGCCTGAGGCGGCCCAACCAATGAGCCTAAGGGCGGGATTTGCTCACTCCCGATGATCCCCCATCGCCGCGGGGCGGCGGAAGCTTCTCACTTCCTTGCCTTCAAGCGATGCCGTACTCATCATGTTCGTGCCCGGCCTGCATTCACCGCATGAAAACCCTTCGTCGGTCTTTCGACCCAGGCAACTCAGCGCTCCAACTGTTCCGGTCGCTTTTTCCGATGAATCCTACCGGCACTATGCAAATTCAAATCCGACCCTGCTGCTTCAACTCCTCCTTTCCCGGGTTGCCCGGTCCGGTGCCAGGGTTGCCTCGGGATGATCGACGGCAACGCCCAGCCAAAAAAATCCTTAAAGCTTCTCGCTCTAAGGATTGCACCCTGGTTCTCTTGGTCCTTCAACGGTTCATCGGATATCGCTCGTACCGAATTCTCAAACACCCCTCAGGCAGGTTTTCTGGCTCACGGGTCATCACCTACTCGCCGCACCTTCCCATTACGCTTCCTGCGCAACAGTGGTCCAAGCGGATTTCGTCCCCGTTTACAGCGGCGGGACCGCTCCCGAATCTCACGGGATTCCCTATTGAACTGCAAAGTACCTGATGGTTATGCAACAATGTCGGGCCATCAATACAAGGCGTTGCCGACGCTGTTAAGCGGCAAAGATACCGAATAAGAACTGATACAAAATGGTTTTTCGGTTCCCGGACCAGTGCTGGAAGTTCCCGCCGCAACCCGGAGGGAGATGGCCTGATGTCGTGAGGGTGGCTGCTCTTGTCGGCTAAAAGGCACCGCGATAATAGGCGAGTTGCCTCGCATGGGGGCGAAAGGCATCGATTAAGCGGCCCTGTTCTGCGGCTGTCAGCGGCACAAAAGACCTGCCGACTTCTGCCAGGAGTCGGACATGGGCCGGAGTCGAGCACCCCACGACGATGAGATCGACGGGTTGAGAGAGGGCAAAGCGGAGCAGCAGGTCTGGGGTGACCCCGCTGGCAGGTGAAAGGTAATGAGATGCCCCCAGGACTTTCATGCCGATCACGGCGATGCCCCGTTCTTTGGCCGCCGGCAGGGTCTCGTCCAGGAAGCCCCCGAGCACCGCCTCGACCGGGTTGACCGGCAAGAGCACGGCATCTACCGGCCAATCCTTGACCGTATGCGTCAGGATTCGGGGATCGTGGTGGCCCGTCACCCCCACATAACGGGTCTTGCCGGCGGCTTTCGCCGCCAGAAAACCCTGCAGGGCGCCATCCGGCCCTGCGATCTCACGCAAGTCGTCGACGGTGCGAACGTCGTGAATCTGCCAAAGATCCAGGTGCTCAATGTGCATGTTTGTCAGGGTCTGCTGGAGGTCTGCCAGAGCGGAGGCCTTGGAACGCTGGGCGGATTTGCTCGCCTGGAAGACCTGTTCTCGGGCCTCGGGCCGGGCACCCCACACCGCGCCGTAATAACGTTCACTGCCCGCATAGGCTCGGGCGCAATCGTAATAGCTGAGACCCTGCTCAATGGCTTCAGCAATGACGGCATGGGCTTCGGGTTCCTGTCCGTGGGTACGCAGGATGCCCTCCCCGCCGAGGCCCACCATGCTGACCTGCCGCCCTGTCTTGCCGAAAGTCCGGGTTTGGATCGCTCGCAGCTGCACTGCTCTCTCCTCCGCGCTGGTTTCGTGCCTTATCACACTCCTCTGCCTCACCCCGAAGGCTTTTCCAGCCCTGATGCCGGTCAAGGATATTGTCAAACTGGGCTCCAGCAGCTAGCTGCTTTACCACTTGACTCGCAGGATCCCACCATCGAACCCTATTCCAACTCCGGAAGGTCTTCACGCGGCAGGAGGACCCTTATGCTACGCGGTTGACCAGGTTCTTTTGCGATAAATCCCTTCTTTTCGAGTTGAACGACCATATTATGGACCGTGGGAGGAGTGGTTTTGAAAAACCTTTGCATGTCGGCTTCCGCCGGAGCACGACGGTTCAGCTTCGTGTAGTGGTAGATGAAAGCCAGGTACTGCCCCTGTTTGTGGGTATAGCGGCCTCTCGGCTGCAGAGCTTTCCTGGATACAGCTTTCGAAAAAGATATGGACGACTGATTATAATTCCTCACGCTGGTCCGGAACATTCTGCCAATCCGGTCAACTACATCCATCTGCCTTGCCTTGTTGATGGTGAACTCAGCCACAATGGTGCTGGGTTCATCTTCGGGAGTGTAGACTGCTATACTATCCTTGTCGTTGGTCAGACATGCCGCTGCCAAGGACATGTCGTCCTCGTCGACATCTATGGGGGAGGATCGCAATTCCACTTCAACCTTCACCTGCATGCTGCCTTGCCGATTGCTCATCTCGTCGCTCACCCTTGCATTGTCTTTCCAGAATACCATAGAGGAATCACTGCTTCATCTTCTATTCTTGCAGAAACAGGCAGTACGCTGCGGCGGGCTGTGGGCTTTGAAACAGCACTTGATAACGGAGAAGGTGAACCGTCGATTGACCTCCATGCAAGAACGCCCCCCGTCAGGTGGTCGAGTGAATATCGGCGGAATCATTTGGTCAAGCCTTACCTTTGACGATGGAATAATCGCGGGGACAACACAAGGTCCCTGGAAACGCCAGAACTGCTGCAACGCCGGGAATAACCGCGAAAGCAAGGCCAACAAAGAAGAAGTGTCCGAACAGGGAAGAGTAACAGAGGCTCGACTCCTTCCCTCAAGATCCAAATCCCCATTGCCTTTGGACATTCTGCGGCTCCTTGTTCGATATTCAATCAAATTACCCCGGCTCTTATGCCGCCCAGCCCCGAATGCGGAATTGCCTTGACATGGGAGGGTCGCTTCGACTAGTGCTAAACACTTCGGGAAGGCTGCTGTCGGAGCAGCAATGATCGCAACGGCGGCTTGTTCTGCTCAAGTAGACGTTCCATGGTGGCAATCATTGCATGGTAAAGCGGTGGCTCATGGCTGAAAAGGCTGGCTTCGCGCCTGCGCCCAAGGCCCAGCCCAAGGGCGGTCGGAAAGGCTTGATGCGCTGGTTTGGCGGTTTCTGCCTGGCGGCCCTGCTGTTTTTCCTCACCGCCTGCGTTGATCTCCTCAATACCTGCGCTCCTGCCTGGCTCTTTGCTTTCAACCCTCCCTGCCCAACGGTGAACGGTGGTGGCTGCTATACGGATGGGCGCCTGGCCCCGACCGGGTCGCCGGGTCTTGCCTGCCTGTTCTTGCATGCTCTCAGTGCCACGAAGTCGGCCATTCTCTCTTTTGCCCTTTCGTGGCTGGTCTTCCTTCAAAACGTCCTCCCCCACTGGCGCCCTTCGTTTTCTGCCGATGCGGCATGTCCATGCCCCATCCGTGCTCCTCCTTGTGGTGCCTTTGCAGGGTAGCCCGTGCCTCCTTCCAGCCCCCCTCTCCGTTTCTTGGAGAGGTGCGGCGTCCGCGAGGGAATGTACTGAGACCGGGAAGGTATGCGATTGCTCAGCTCCCGGGATTGAAGACCGTTTTCCAGCTGGAATTCTACACTCTGCCCACTTTTTGAGGAAATGATGTCTCAGAGCCGTCTTTTGGCAGGTGGGAAAGGAGATTATACGATGCGAACGGAAATGTCCAGAACGCTCCTTTGCGGAGCTTTAACCGTCGTGGCCCTGGCACTCCTCGCCGGATGCAGCACCCTTCCCCAGCAGACCTCGCCCCAGGCGGCCTATCAGCCTCCGCCACCGCTGGAAGTCCCTCCTCCCAAAACCGAACTCACCAAAGCGGAGCTCGCGGTTCCCGACCAGCCGGCCATCGATTCGTGGACCCGGCGTTTCAGTGGTGACAAGCACAAGAGCTTCCAGATCCAGCTCGACCGGGCCAGGGATTATGTGGTCCCGTGTCAGGAGATCTTCCGACAGCGGGGGTTGCCGGAAGACCTGGTCTATGTGGCTCTGGTGGAAAGCGGCTTTACCCCGACGGCACGTTCTCGGGCCAACGCCGTCGGCATGTTTCAGTTTATCGAAGCGACCGGCAGACGCTACCGGTTGGAGCAAAATCACTGGGTCGACGAGCGGCGCCATCCCTTCAAAGCCGCTCGCGCCGCTGCCGACTATCTCTCGTTTCTTTACGATTCTTTCGGTTCCTGGCCGCTGGCCTTGGCCGGCTACAACTGCGGTGAAAAGGCCGTACAGGCAGCTCTCGATCAGAGCGGTCTGAAGACCTTTTGGGAACTGGCGCAACGGGGCTACCTGCCATCCGAGACACGCGATTACGTTCCCAAGTTCTATGCGACGGTCAGGATCGCTAGAGAGCCCAAGCAATATGGATTCCACTTCAATCCCGAGCACTACACGCCCAAACATGAGACCGTCGCGGTTCCGGGAGGAGTGAAGCTGGCCTGGGTCGAAAAACAAACCGGGGTCCCGGAGTCCTCCTTACGCAACTGCAATCCGGAGCTCTGCCAGCCCGCCACCCCGCCGGGAAACACGACCTATGACTTGTGCGTGCCCATCGGCACCGGGGCGACAGTCCAGGCGGCCCTCGCCACTTGTCCGCTACCGCCACCTGAAGAAAACCCTGCGCCCAAAGCCCTGGCCTTCAAAACTGTAACTGACACCAGGAGCTTTACCGCCCCTGCGACAGCGCCCGGCAGCTACACGGTCAAGCCCGGTGATACCTGGTTCAGTCTTGCCCGAAAGTACCAGTGTTCGGTCGCAGCCCTGGCAGCCTGTAACGGTCTGCAACCTTCACCGCAAGCCCTCAAGACGGGCCAGGCCTTGAAAATCCCGGCCAAAGGGCAGGCCTTGAAAACCCCCGAGAAGAACCAGATCGTCATGGTGGCAGCGAACAAAGACCCCGTCGAAAAACGACCCACACCTCTTGCCATACCGGCAAAAGCCTCCCGCACAGCACAAAAGGCCTGCGTTTCCTACCCGGTTCGCCCCGGCGACACACTCTATTCCATCGCGGGCAAGTTTCACCTTTCCGTTGAGGAACTCTCTGCCAATAACAAGTTGCGCCAGGGGCAGAAGCTGGTTGCCGGCAGCACTCTGACCATCTGCTCCGATGAGACCCCGCCCGCGGAACGGGTTATGAAAAAGAAGAACTGAAGCGTCGGAAGCTCCCCTCCTGCAGGGGCTTCTCCAGCAAAAAGAAGAGCCGGTTCTAATGCTCAGCCGGCTCTTCCCCTACAGCAGTTTCTCTTAGGGTGTCAGTTGTTGCGTCAACACACCCTGGAACATGATTCCTTCTGCAAGCCCGCTTCCCTGGATCGTCATCGTTTGGGTGGGATGGGTACCCTTTTTATGATAACGCCCCTTGAAGATCTCGCCTGACATGAGATAATTTGGCCCTGTCATCTGTAGTGAGCGCCCATCTCTCAGGCACGCGAAAGAGAACGAGAGGGTAGAGCTCGATATTGTGCCGGCGAGGAACTCTTCCTTATACTCTTCCGTGAAAGTGAGGATGGCTTTAGTGGAATTGTCCGAGGTGACGGTACCATTCGAATCGACAACAGTGAGAACCCCGACCCAATTCGTGTTGAGTAAACCCGGGGGGCCTGCAAAAGCTACGGCAGCCAGCATCCATGCGAACAGGCCGATGCCCAGAAGAGCGGTGATCTTTCTCATCAAATCCTCCTGTTAAAGGTCATTACAGAAACACCCGGTTCTTTGCCGACAGATCACCCTCCTCTCCCTCGAGTCGTTTTCTTTTGCGAGACACTTACGAACCGCCTCACACTTTAATCCGTCTTCAAATGTAGTTACTGAGAGCAAACACTATGCCGCGGCCAAGAAAGAAGCGCCTGGGAACGACTCGCACACCTTGGCTCAAGGAAAAGCAACCAACCAGTGCAGGTGCGTGCCTGCACGGTTGTAGGAAAAAGCCTACGGTAAACGATCCCTTGCTGATGATGCTGTTACCGGCAACCCACCCTCGAGCAATCTCCTCCGGGCGCTCCCTCCGCTGGTCAATTCAGCCCGCTTGGGGATAGCCCATGGACGGGGCTCGCTGGCGATTAAACGAAGGTGAAAAAGTCCGTCACGTTGGGTACAAGTTTTGTCATCGGACCTCCTCCTTTGCCCGAAGACAGTGGAGAGCCTGTCCCCGGCGAATCATGGCCCTGGGGAAGCATTCACCACAAAAGATGACGGCTAGTAGATGGGTGAACTGATATTCAACGATCCGGGTTTTCTTCCAGCCGTTTCTGCCTTTATAATAGCGAAGGAGATCGCCTGCATCACCGGCATGCTTCCTACTCCGGCACAGGGTTGAGGCAGGAAGTCAGCTTGTCCCCTGCCACGAAGAAGGTGCAAGCCCAAACAAGCTCAAGAGGAGGGCATCATGAACCTGCAAAAATCTTTCATGGTCGGGGTCATTTGTCTGCTGGCCGGAGTCGGGGTGAGCACGGGCTCAACCCTCAAGGCCGCTGGGACCGCTTTGGCTGCCAGCGCGGGGGCACCCGACCTCATGATTATGGCCGTTGCGGGCCCGGCCGGTGCTTATCCGGGAGCATCAATCGCGGTAACCTACGAGGTCAAAAACCAGGGTGACGGCAATGCCACCGGCTTCAAGGTGGGGCTGTATCTTTCTCAGGACGGCAGGATTACCCCCGCAACCGACCGTCTGCTCAAGCAGCATGCGCTGGCCGGTCTCACCGCGGGGGCCACGGCCAGGCGAACCACAAATGTCATTATCCCTCTCAAGGTTGCCCAGGGAGCCTATTATCTTGGCGCCAAAGCGGATGTGCAGAACACCGTGCAGGAGGCTTCCGAAACGAACAACGTCAAGGGGGCGCTGAAGGTGATCCCGATTCATGCATCAGAACAGGCTGCCATCGTGGTAGATCATACCGGCACCGACATTTCAAAAATTCCCGACTACTGGCTGGCACAGGCCAGAAAACTGACCTTCCATTTCGCCCACACATCCCATGGGTCGCAGCTTCTCACCGGCCTCGAGTATTGGAAGGCCCGAGACCCGAAATACAATTACGTCGTCCGCTACGGGGCTCCTCCAAAGCCGCCGGTCGGGAGTGATCGCCTCCGAATCTATGACGGCAATGCCTATGGCGACGACACTTACATTGTCCCGGAGATGTACTGGGCGACCGGCGACGGGCTGACTCACACCCGCAACGTCGTCAAAACCGGCCTGTTCAACTACTCCGCCTGGGCCTGGTGCGGCCAGCAGTCCGAAAACTCCATACCTGTGGTCAACAAGTATCTTTCGGCCTTAAATAAGCTGGAGACCCAGTACCCGGGCACGCGATTCGTCTACCTGACCGGGCATACCGACGGATATGATTCCCACCTCATGCGCAACAACCAGCTGGTGCGCGACTATGTGGCGGCCAACGACAAGATCCTTTTTGATTTCGCTAAAATCGAGAGCTATGACCCGGACGGGAACGATCACGCCAATGCCGGGGACGGGTGCCCCTGGTGCGACCAGTGGTGCTCAGACCATCCGGATGAATGCCTGGATCTACCACAGGATTGCGCCCATTCCCACGGCCTGCAGTGCAAACTCAAAGGTGCGGCCTACTGGTGGCTGCTGGCAAGACTGGCCGGCTGGGACGGTCTATCGCCTTAGTCCAGCACCATAGAATAGAGTGTCCAAACAGATTCTCGGTCACTTTATTCTGTGTCCTTGCATTTAGATCACGGCGGAAGGGCCGCCGTTTCCCTTTTGCTCGGAACCGAGCTCAGGTAGTGGTGCACTCCCGGCCGGCTCAAGATAGATGAGCTCGGCCTTGTCATCGTAAGCCAGGAGCTCAGCATAACGCCCCCAGTTTACGGCCGTATCCAGCTGGCGCTGGGATTCCTCGGGAGGGAACTCCAGTTCCAGGGCAGTCTGCACGACGTCCCATTCCAGCTGCTGGTTCTCGGCCGCTTTCAGCATCGCGCTGAGCCACCGGAAGATGGGCAGGCGCCGAATGCGCGTGGCGAACATCTCTTTTCTGGCCAGAATGCTTGCTTCGGCAAAGGTTTCACCAAGTGAGGTGAGGATGAAGTCACCTTGAGTGATGGTGGCAAATCCGAGCAGCTCGGAGGCCTCGACAAGGCGCAGGAGGTGGTCGGAATTCACCTTGAGCTCCTCGGCAAGGCGGTAGATATCGGCACGGTCGTTGGGGAGCTCGACGACATGCTCGAGCAATCCCGCCAGTTCGTTGATCACGATATGCGGCAGAGCACGGGTACGGCCCGGTTCACCCGGCGCCGTTCCCAACTCGACATGCTCCGGCTGGGTCTGCCCGGCCAGGATCGCATAGACCCGGTCGACAACATCCAGAAACTTTGGGTTCTTGCGAATCCTCGGATGGGGAAGCGGCACTTTGAGGTCCTTTACGACCCTCCCCGGATCCTTTTCCATGATGACAATACGGTCCGCCATATAGACCGCTTCTTCGATGCTATGGGTAACCATGAGCAGGGCGCGGGTGGGGATATTGCCGCTCGTCCAGAGCTCGAGCAGTTCCCCGCGGAGCGCCTCCGCGCTCAGCACATCCAGGGCGGAAAACGGTTCGTCGAGACAGAGCAGTTCCGGTTCGACGGCCATGGCGCGGGCAAAACCCACCTTCTGGCGCATGCCGCCGGACAGTTCCCGCGGATAGGCCGTCTCAAACCCATCCAGGCCGACCCGGTCGAGGAGGTCGAGGGCTCTGGCCGTGCGCATCTTCGACGGGATGCCGCGGGCCTTGAGCGGAACCTCCACATTTTCCAGAACCGTCAGCCAAGGAAAGAGCGCAAACGTCTGGAAGACGATAGAGGCGTAGGGATTCACTCCACTCAGCGGCAACCCGCGATACAGCACGCGCCCTTCAGAGGGTTTCTGCAGGCCGGTGATGATCCGCAAGAGGGTGCTCTTGCCGCATCCCGAAGGTCCCAGCAGAGCCACGAACTCCCCTTCGGTGACAGTGAGGTTCACCAGGGAGACCGCCTTGAAGCTTCGCGGACCGGTGCCGTAAATCTGGCTAACGTTAGTCAACCTGAGAAGAGGGCTTTCCACATTCATACTGCCTACTCCATGCGGTAGTTTTCTTCCGCCAGACGATAGAGCCGTCGCCACCAGAAGCGATTGATGATCACCACCGTGACGATCATGCTGAGGGTCGAAGCCAGGAGCATGGGGTAGTTGCCCGCTGCTGTCGCCTCCGCAATCAAGGCGCCGATGCCGATAGTGTGCAGGGTGCGCCCCCCAAACTGCACGTATTCGGCAACGATACTGGCATTCCAGGCGCCGCCGCTGGCGGCAATGCCACCGGTGATGATGTAAGGAAACAACGCCGGCAAAATCAGGGTACGCCACCGCTCCCAGCGACTCATGTGCAGGAGGACCGCGGTATACTTGAGATCCTGCGGGATGGCGGCCGCACCCGCAATGATGTTGAAGAGGAGATACCACTGGGTGCCCATGAGCATGAGCAGGATGGCAGCCAGGTTCAGCCCGCCGGGAAGTCCCAGCACAAACAGCAGCACGACCGGAAAAAGCGCCGTCGCCGGGAGCGAGGCGGCAATCTGGGCAAGGGGCTGGAGAATTGCGGCCAGCCTCGGGTTAGTCCCGATGGCCACGCCCAGAGGCACGGTCCAGGCGAACGCGAAGATCAGAGCGGCGACCACACGCAGCAGGGTCGTCAGCACTCCCAGCCCGATCTGACCGTATTGCTTCAAATCAAGGCTCAAAAGCATCTGTCCCGCCCCATAGGCCCCATACAGGAACCCGATGCCGAACATGATGCCGATGATATACAAGAACCAGGGGCGGCCAACTTTATCGGCGACTGGTTCGCCTGAAAAGGGAAAGGTTCGGCCCAGAAAGGTGTCGAGGCGCTCTGAGAGCCGCTGATAGAGCTTTTGAACGAGCCAGTTCACCAGACGCGAATCCAACAGGGCGTCATAAAACCAGGAGGTGGGAGCCTTGTCCCCTTCGACCATTTCCAGTTTGAAACGGTCGGACCAGGCCAGCAACGGTCGCCATAGCAGTTGGTCAAGGGCGACGATGAGCAGGACCAACGTGCTCAGCCCCCACAGGATGGCGGTGAAATCCCCCTGATTCGCTGCTTCATGGAGGTAGGCGCCCAGCCCCGGCAAGCGAAAATCCCGCTGGCCCACCGAAAAGATCTCGGCCGCCATGAGAAAAAACCACCCGCCGGACCAACTCATCATGCTGTTCCAGATCAGGCTGATGGCGGCAAAAGGGAGCTCCAGAATCTTGAAGCGCAAGAACGGGTTGAGGTTAAACACCGTGCTGGCTTCCCGCAGTTCCTTGGGCAGCGTAATGAGGGACTGATACCAGGCGAAAGTCATGTTCCAGGCCTGGCTGGTAAAGATCAGGACGATGGATGCCAGCTCAGCGGCCAGATACTGCGGCAGCACCGCGCTGAGGCTCAACAGCACGACGGGAAGGAACGACAAAATGGGTACACTCTGGAGGACATCGAGGATCGGCAGCAACACCCGCTCGGCGTGGCGGTTGTAGGCAGCCAGATAGCCGTAGCCGAGACTGAAAATGAAGGAGAGCATGTAGGCGGCGGTCATGCGCCCCAGGGAGAGACCGGCATAAAGGGGCAGAGCGCTGGGGGAAAGTGAAATTACCGGTCCCGAAATAACGGCGGAGGCTTCCCGGGCCAGCCTTACACCGGCATAAAGCAGGCCAGCCAAACCGATCAGAACGACGATATCACCCCAGGCAACGGGGCGCGTCGTGTCCTGTTCGATCTTGAAAAGCCGGGGAGACTTGCTCATGGCGGCTCCGCAGGGCCAGATAAGTACTCACACAACAAAATGACGAGAAAATAAGGGTTGAGTCAGCCGTGGCACAACCCCAGCCGAGCTTTCGGCGGAAGGTGCAGGAAACCGCCGTTCTACCCCCTATCGATGCGGACTGTGCTGAGCTTCCTGCCAGTCCTGCAGGTACCGGTAGGCCCTCAGAGCCGCATGTTCAGCTTGTTCCTCGTAGGTGTAAAGCTCCACCGTAACGAAACCTTCATAACCGACCTGGGAAATGGCTTGCAGCACGCGGGGCAGGTCAATGGCCCCGTCACCGGGTATGAGATGGTAGTGTTCACGCGACGCTGATATGTCCTCCAGATGGAAATGATGGATGACCGAGTGCAGCTGTTGAACCACCAGGGCAGGGTCTTCACCGACGCAGAAGAAGTGCCCGAGATCGCAGTTGAGGCCGAAGACCTCCGGGTCGAGTTCTCCAAAAAAGCTGGTGAATTGCCTGCTGTTTTCAATGAGAAGCCCGGGCTCGGGTTCGATCAGGATGCGGACGCCTTGTTGTCGGGCGTGCTCTGCTACGGCCATGAGCCCTTCCTTGAAGTAGCGCAGGCCTTCCTCCGGTTGCATGCCCAGGAGGGGGCCGCCGGGTTCGGTCGAAAGCGTGCAGGCTCCAAGGCTTGCCGCCAGATCGAGGCAGTGCCGCGTGTAGTCGATGCGTTTGGCCCGCAGTGCGGGGTCCGGTTCGATCCAGGACGGGTGGTAGGTGTCCCCGTCGGCATGATGCATGAAAGCGTTGATGTTGGAAATCTTCAATCGCTCATCGCGCAAGGCTTTCCTGATGTCTCGGCGGTCCACCTCGGTCAAATGAGTCGGGTAGGCATGGGGAACGTCGGCCATGATCTCGATTCCCCGGTAACCCATGGCCGCGATGATGCGGATCGTATCCAGGAGGCTGTGCCGGCGGAAGGCGTTGGAACTGAAAGCAAAGTTCATGGTTACCCCTCTCTCGTCTCGGCCACGAGCTCTTGAAGGTACCGGAAGGCTCGTTTGGCCGCTTCCTCCGGTTCATGCAGGCAGGTGTAGAGTTCCACGGTAATGAACCCATCATAGCCATGTCGTCTGAGGATTTCGAAGAGGTTCCGGAAGTTCATGTCCCCCTGCCCCGGAATCAGGTGGTAGTGTTTGCGGCCACGGATGTCCTCGAGATGGATGTTAAGAATCCTCGAAGCAAGGACTCCAATAACGGTCTCCGGATCTTCCCCCAAAACGTGGCTGTGCCCCAAATCCAGGTTCGCCCCCAGCCAGGGGGAATCCATAGCCTCAAAGAGCGCCAGGAGTTCTTCGCAGCGCTCCACTAACAAGCCCGGTTCGTACTCGATGCCGACCTTCACGCCAACTTTCTCAGCATGGACCAGGACCTTTTCGAGGGAATCCCGGAGCAGCTCAAAGGCCGTCTCCGGGTTGCTGCCGGAAACCACTCGCCCCGAGGTGAGACTCACATTGCGGCAACCCAAGGCCCCGGCAAGATCGAGACATTGTTTCGAGTACTCCACGCGCCATTTCCTTGCGGCTTTATCGGGATTGGCCAGGGAAGGTTCAAAAAGGGGTTCCCAAAAACTTCGGCCATAATACCCCATAGCAGTGTTGGCATTGATATTGGCAACGGACAGGCCGCAACCATCCAGAGCGGCGCTGAGTCGCGTCAGGTCAAGGTCACTTAATGTACAGGGGTAAAGGTGGGGCACATCGGCGAGGAGTTCTACTCCTTCATAGCCTGCTGCCGCAATCCTTTCCACCGCCTCTATGACGGGATACCTGACAAAAGCATTGGTGCTGAAAGCGAGCTTCATGTGAGACTCGTGACTGGAAACTTGAAACCTGCAACCCCAAAATCGGACTCTCGCGATCCACGATCCGCACGTCGACCTTCAACATCCAACACCAGAAATCTGAAATCCAATCAGACCCTGCCACCCCGGTAGGCGACCCGTTCCAAGGGGAGAGGAGCGCAATTCGAGGGAAGACTGCCACTTTCGATGACGACATCGATGGTGATTCCTCCACGCGCATTCCACAGCCCGGTAACCCTGAGGTACTTGGGCTGCAAAGCTTCTTTCAGACGGCCGTGAATGTAAACAGTGCAGTCCTCATTAAAAGTCCCGCTATTGCGGAAACTTTCCAGAAAAAGTTTGAAAGATTTGCTCTCGACCAGCTTTTCTCCGGGAACATAGTCGATCAGCAAAAGGGCAAAATCGGGTTGTCCGGTAATCGGGCAGAGTGTTGTAAGCTCAGGGGCGGTAAGACGGATCACATAATCAATTTCTGGATTTCGATTGGGGAAGGTGTCAAGGAGAGCATCTTCCGGACTGGTGGGGATGTGGACAGTTCTTCCCAGTTGCGTCAATTCCGTGTAAGGACCGGCACTCATCACCTTCTCCACCCTGCTTCCACAGCTGTTGCAGAATACCCTCTCGGCAGCCTTTGCCAAAAGGTACTTTAGGACCCAGGAATGACTGATACCCCAATCTTTGCCAAGCTTCAATCTCCACTTGCAGATTCCACAAAATAACCGAAAAGCGTCATCTTTACTGCATTATTCCTTCGGCGAAAGAGCCGTTTTCGTGGTATCAAAAGAGACAAAATATCCCGTCCTTTTGTCCATAGCTTTTGAATTTTGATTAAGAGGGTGTCCAAGAGAACGCTGAATAAGTCCCTTGCTCGTCCAATTTCCGTGAAATTTGCCCCAGCAAGCTTTATGCGGAGAGTGGGAATCCGGTTGTTCCGCCAGTGGCGGGGTTCGAGGTTTTTTCGGACTGCAGCCTGCGCGGGGGTCAGCCCTTTCTTGATATTCTAAACACTGTGGTGATTCTGTGTTACCTGTTTATCGCTCTCGGGACCATGGCAGGAGGCTGGCGTATGGTGAAGACGCTGGGTACAAAGATCACCAAGCTGCAACCGGTGGGCGGCTTCTGCGCGGAAAAGGCAGCAGCCATCTCGATCATCGGGGCATCCCTGGGAGGAATACCCGTGAGCACCACTCACACCATAACCGGCGCAGTTATGGGGGTGGGGGCCACCAAAAGGCTTACGGCCGTCCGCTGGGGGGGGGCGCCTCGATCATTTGGGCCTGGGTGCTGACCATTCCCATATCGGCCGCGATTTCCGCAGGTCTGTTCCTGGCAGCCAGGACGATCTTTGCCGCTGATTCACCGTGATGGGCGGCCGAGAGCTTTGCTGCGTCCGGGAACCCAGAGGCAGCACAGGAAACTGATGAGCGAAGCTGCCAAAGCTGACCAGAAAACCATCCTCACCCCTTTTTCCACCGCTTCCTGCAGCAGTTTTTGAACCGTCGGTGAGAGGCCGGCCTGAATTTGCGGGTGAAACAGGCCCTCGAGGTTGGAGCTCAGGTCCTGGGCGATGGACGAAGCAACGTGGGCGTGCTCAGGCGAGCTCAGAAGGGACTCGAGGCCTCTGGCAAGATAGGCCGTCGCAAGACTTCCCGAAACACCGATACCGATCGTTCCTCCAAGGGTGCGGGCAAACTGCTGGGAGGAGGTGGCAACCCCGAGATTCGTGGCCTCGAGGCTATTCTGAACGATGAGCAGGGTGGCCACCGAGACGATCCCCACGCCGATACCGGCCAGACCCAAAGTTGCAGAAAAAAGCATGAGCGGGGTAGCAGGGGAGAAGGTCAACGCCAACCCCGCACTGCTGATCAGCAGCAGGGAACCAATGACACTGTAGGGTTTTTCCCGTTCCCGCGTGACCGACTGACCGCAGAGCAAGGCCCCCACCGACCAGCCGAGACTGAGTGGCACCATGGCCACTCCCAATTCCGCCGGGCTTCTGCCCAGGACCCCCTGGATGAAGAGCGGGCTGTAGGCGGAAAGGGAGAAAATGGCAGCGCAGCTGAAGAAGGCTGAGCCGTTAGCAGCGCTGAATTCCCGGTTTCGGAAAAAGCCCAGAGCCAGGATGGGTTCCTTGGCCCGCCTCTCCGCGAAATAGAACCCGATGGTGCCACCCAGTGCCACCACGACCAACCCCGTGATTTCCCAGGACCACCATGGATAGGTGCGTCCCCCGACCAGAAACACGGTGAGGAGCGCCAGGACCGCTACGGAAAGGGTGAGAGCACCCAGAAAATCCAATGACGGATCGGGGCGTTTGACACGAGCCTCTTTCAGATAGAGAAGGATCGCCAGGAGCGCGGCACACCCCAGGGGCAGATTCAGGTAAAAGATCCAGCGCCACGATAGAGCGCTGACAATAAACCCCCCAAGAGCCGGACCCAGAATGCTCGCCACACCCCAGACAAAACTGATCAGCCCCATCATCTTGGCACGCTTTTCCGGGGCCGCAATATCGGCGACTACCACATAGGCCAGAGCAAAGGTTCCCCCTGCACCGACACCCTGGATAGCGCGGGAGATGATGAGTTGCGTCATGTTCTGGGCAGCCCCTCCAAGCAGAGAACTGAGCACAAAAGTACTGATGGCAATCAAGTAGAGCCGCTTGCTGCTGTAGAGGTCACAAAGCTTGCCGAAGATGGGAAGTGCGATCGCTCGGGCAAGGAGGTAGGAAGAAAACACCCAGCTGTAGAGATGCAAACCGCCCAGGTCGGCCACGATGGTGGGCATGGCGGCGCCGACCACGAGCGCGTCCATGGCGCCTAGAAAGAGGGCCAAAAGGGCCGCTGCAACGACCAGAAATTTGGTTCGGCCACTGCTGCCGCGGGACGTGGCTAAGTCCTTCACGTCAGGAGCTTCGGGACGTTCGTTCAAAGCAGCCTCATCGCCATGTGGATTTCTTCTCCTCGCTACCCAGCGGCTTCGACAATGAATCAAAGGTTGCGCGATCCAGCCTGCCATTTCTCCAAGCCTGGATTACTACCACAAAAAGACTCCAAGCGTAATTTTTTGGATGTTTTACGGACTGCCGGAAGGGCGGCTGAAGCTCGGGAGTTAAGGCCCCGGGAAGAGCAAGGTGCAGGAGAGGCACCAGAAAGGGAGGACTCAACAGGCGGGGGTTGCCCCCGCCTGTTGAGCAATGGAGAGCCCCTGATCGGGTTTTGGATCAGGTCAGGGGGCTATTTCTTCTTGCTGAAAATATTGCCGAAGAGGTGCTGCACGGCACTGAAGCCTAGTTTCCGGCGGAGCATGCCAAGCTGATCCTGAAGCGGCAGTTTCTTCGGGCAGACATCTTCGCAACCGAGGAGGCCCAGGCAACCGAAGATGCCGTCATCCGTGCCCACCACCTCAAAGTATTCGTTTTGCGTTCTCTGGTCGCGAGGATCCAGCATGAACCGGCCGATCCGAATGAAGGCCGTGGCTCCCATGAATTTGTCCGGGATCATGTTGGCCTTGCCGCAGGCCGCCACACAGCAACCACATTCGATGCAGCGCTCGAGCTCGTAGATCTCGTCGGCCAGGGCATTGTCCATCCGCTCTTCCTGAGCAGCCGGGTCAACCACCTTGTCGCTGTGGATCCAGGACTCGACCTTGGTATTCATGTCCCGAAACCAGGTGCCGGTATCCACCGAGAGATCCCCAATCAGCTTGAATACCGGCATGGGGAGAACGGTGATCTCTTCAGGCAGCTTCTTGGTCTTGGTGTGGCAGGCGAGATCCGGTCTACCGTTGATCAACATCGCACATTGACCGCAGATACCGGCGCGGCACATGAAGTCAAACATCAGGCTGGGATCTTGCTCCTCCCGAATACGGTTGAGAGCGATGAAGAGCGTCATGGCCTCGGTTTCCTCGAGCCGAAACGTCTCCATATGAGGAACAGAAGCAGGATCCACGGGATTGTACCTGAAAATATTAAACTTTAATTGTCTTCCCATTTAGAACACCTCTCAATCTCCAGTTTATCCGGTTACTTTTTCCCGGTGATTTCAGGATCCTCACATTCAATTCTCTTGTCCTCACCATAGCCTCGATAGCCGGGAGGAAGTTCCCAAACTTTTGAAGGCCGCTCATAGTTCAGCGTTGGCAAGGTATCGCCCTCTTTCCAGGTGGCCAGAGTCCGCAGGAGCCAATCCCGATCGTTTCTTTCGGGAAAGTCCTCGCGAGAATGGGCGCCTCGGCTTTCAGTGCGTTGGAGCGCAGCATAGGCGGTACAGAGGGCCAGACGAACCTGGCCGGGGAATTTGAGAGCAAAAGCCAGTTCCGGACTTCCGCCGATGCCGTTGGACCGAATCGCGATATTCTTGGATCGTTCGGAGACTTCCTGCAAGCCTTCAACCGCCTTAGTCAGATCTCCGGCATTGCGGAAAATACCCACGTTATCATACGTGAGATCCTGCATCAGGTTTCGCAGTTCGTAAGCGTTCTCTTTGCCGGTGCTGGCCTTCAGCGCGGCGATCCGCTCTTCCTGCTTTTTGACCTCCGCGTCGATTATATCAGTCTTAAAACTGACAGAATAACCCTCGAGGAATTCGCAAATCTTGTTCCCAACGATCCGCCCTGCGACCACGGTCTCAGCCAGGGAGTTGCCACCCAGGCGGTTGAACCCGTGCATATCCCAACAGGCCGCTTCGCCGGCCGCGTACAACCCCTTCAGCCCGTATGCGGCGCCGTCTTTGTTGGTGCGCACGCCACCCATGCTGTAATGGTGAGCCGGCCGAACGGGGATCAACTGCGTGATTGGATCCCGGTCAAGGAATTCATTGCAGATTTCTTCGACGTCGCGGAGCTTGGTTTTGATGTGTTTGGCACCGAGATGACGAATATCGAGCCACAGATGATCGCCATAAGGGCTCTTCACGCCTTTGCCCAGGCGAATGTGGTGGGTCATCCAGCGGGAGACGACATCGCGGGATGCCAGTTCCTGCTTCGCGGGTTCATAAATGTGCATGAACCGCTCTTCGTTGACATCGAGCAGGGTGCCGCCATCACCGCGGCAACCTTCGGTCACCAGGATATTGGTGGGCACGATGCCGGTGGGATGGAACTGCACTGCTTCCGGATTGCCGAAGGGTACCAAGCCGGTGTCCAGGGCAATGATGCCGCCGCTGCCGTCACAGATCACGGCATTGGTGGTTTCGCGGAAGAGCCGACCGTAACCGCCGGTGGCGATCAGGGTGGCCTTGGCGATATAGGCGCAGAGCTTGCCGGTCTTGAGGTTCCTGGCCACCACGCCCATGCAGCTTTCACCGTCATGAATCAGGGAAATGGCTTCTACACGGTCATGCACCGGCACCCCATATTTGGTTGCCTGGTAGTCCATGGTGAAAAGGAGGGTGTGACCGGTCCCGTCAGAGGTGTAGCAGGTACGCCATTTGGCGGTGCCACCAAAGTCACGGGCAGTAATAAGCCCTTCGTTTTCCTGCTTTTCGATCTTTTCGAATTCCTGCCCGCCTTTATAGTACGTGCTCTTGCCGGGAACCACGCGGTTCCATGGAACGCCCCAGGCGCACATCTCGCGAACGGCCAGAGGGGCAGTCTCAGCAAACAGGCGCGCGACCTCCTGATCGCATCCCCAGTCAGAGCCTTTGACGGTGTCGGCAAAGTGGACATCCGGGCTATCCCCTTCGCCCTTGGCAGCGTTACCGAGTGAGGCCTGCATGCCACCCTGGGCTGCGGAGGAGTGAGATCGTTTCGCATGGACGAGGCTCAGACAGATAACCTTATATCCTCTGGAAGCTGCCTCGACGGCCACCCGCTCTCCAGCCAAGCCCGCCCCGACGCATAATACATCAGCATAAAATGTGTCCAATTTGAGCTCCTTACTTGTGTGGTATGCCTGGGTTTAGCATGAAGGTCTGGTCCGGGGTTACGATGAAATAGAACATAATCAAAGTAATCAAACCAATCCCAATCATCACCAACGACAGCTTGTTTTCCATGCCATGGAAGTATTCGCGGTTCGACCGCTTGATCCATCCCCATTTGACCCCGATGCGATAGGCGCCGACGCCTACATGCAATTCGATGCAGGGCAGGAGGATGAGATAGAGCAGCAACCACCAGCCGGTTTGAATGCGCGCGGCACTTTTGGCGGCCGTGATCGGCAGGGTGGTCAGAACCGAGTAGATGTGGATACTGCCAAGAAGCAAGATGATGAAGGCCGTCGCCGCCTGAATGATCCACAGCCAGGTGTCCATGTGGTTGAACCGCACCGTATGCGTCCACATGGCCTTCTGCTCTTCAGCCCGGAAGGGAAACTTGCGGGCCGCCATCAGAAAGTGAAACACCATCACCAGAAAAATAGCCGGACCGCCAATTTGAGCCATATAGGTGACTTCAAAGAAATTGGCGATGAAGTTCATCACCCGCCCGCCACCAAAGTCAAGGTTGACGCTGGCTACCAGAATCATATGCGCCCACATGAACAGCACGAGGGCTACGCCGGTGGCCATTTGCAGGAAATCATACACGGCATCGTTTCGTACAGGTTCCTTCGCTTGAACTGCAGTCTGGGTGTACATTGTTCCTCCTCTAGTCTACTGAATAACCGTTCCGCAACCAGCTCTGAAATGCGCTTTCTCTGAGAATGAGACCACCTCCTGTGCACAATGGTTTTTACCTTCGGGCTCCTCTGAGCCGCCTAAAACAAACTCATGCCGCCATTTACGTTATTTGTTTCACAAGAATTCCTGAACCAACCTCACCCCCCATCGTGCGTATCATTGACTTTCCATAATGAGTGTCTCAGGTTGGTAGGAAATCTCCTCTTTCGAGTATGGCATATTAGGGCAGTTCGACTGAAACGTAAAGTACTTTTTTCACATTCATGTCTCGTTTTAATGACCTTCCGGCAATGGCCTGGAGACTGGGGCCAAAAGACTCTGAAGGTTTCCCATGAGTAGCGCTTCTTTGTCAGCTTCACAGAGTTCCATCTTGATTATTTTCTGGCATTCCTGCACGGGATCGCCGAAGGGAAAATCCGACCCGAACATGATCCTGGTGGCCCCGTAGCGCTTCACATACTCCATAACGATCCCCGGCGAAACCAGCGAAGTGTCGGTGAAGATATTGGGGCGTTCCCAAATTCCGGCTCTGCAAAACCTTTCGAAGCCGCCATTGAGGAGCCCGCAGTGAGGAATGATGATCCTCAGGTCGGGCGCCAGGTCGTTGATAAAATGGAGCGTATAGGACCATTCTTCTTCCAGGCAGATGGGCAGGTTGCGCCGCCGAATCAGCTCGAGGGCACGCTTGCATCTCGGGTCGTGGTAGTGGTAAAGGGGTTCATTGGCATGCCGGTGCCATTTGATGCCCCGGTGACCCGGCGCCAACCCTTCCACAGCAAAATCGTTCCACATGAAGAAGAACGGAAAGACCGCCAGCCCCCACCCTTCAAGAGTCAACAGGTAGTCGTTGGCCTGCTGCCTTCGCCGTTGCCACTCAGGAGTATCTTCAAAGGCTGGATCATAGCGATCATAGATCTCCATAACCGGTGGGAACGCGACCACCCCCAGGATGTCACTTCCCTTGACCGCCGCATAATAATCCTCAATGGCCTGCGGTGAATCGCTGTCGCCCTTGCCGCAATGAGCGTGCGCATCGATAATTGCGAATCGCATCATGCTTCCTTGCTCGCAGATTGTTGATCAGAGCGTGAAGCAGGAGTCTACTTCACGAGAAGCTTGCCAAAGTTTCGGCAAACATGTCATGATTGTGGATAGTGATCAGGCTCGAAACCGCTTTCTGGAGAAGGTAACAATGCCGTCAACTATTGCACCCACATCGATTCTCGAGGAAAGGTCATCGATGGATGCCTTTCTGAACCCCTGGAATTGGATTGCCTTGATCTTTGCCGTCCAGTCCCTGGGAGCACTGATCACAGTTCATCTTTTTGAGCTCAGCTTCACTCAAGTAGCATCGCCCATTGTCTTCCTGATTCTGGGATTCTTCGTCGCCATCGCTTTCCGATGGTATGATTCCTCTTCTCGCCTCGGATTGTGGAAATGGTGGGTTCCGGCACTCATCTACGCGCTGGTTGTCTTTCTGCTCTCCAACCGCTCATATCCCGACGCACGTCCGTTGGTAGACCCTAAGCTGTTCCACTTTGCAGAATACCTGACTTTGGGCATCTTCCTGTCCGGGGCCTCGCATGGCCTCTTGAAACAGATAGGGACTCCCGGGTTCGCGTTCTTTGTCCAAACACTCGGTACGGTGTACGCCTTTTCTGATGAATTCCATCAGGCCCTTATCCCTGGCCGAACCTCAACCCTCACCGACGTTCTCATAGATGCGGCGTCGGTGGCCCTGGGATTGGGCGTATTCTTGCTGGCCAGATTCATATACCAGACACAAGAAAAAAGGCGCACACTTCTCCCCGCCTCTCCGCAATAAGCCCAATGGAAAAGATCCCCGGTGGAGAACCGACGCCGGTGAAAAACAACTGGTGGATGGTCGGGGCGAGAGGATTTGAACCTCCGACCCCCTGCTCCCAAGGCAGGTGCGCTAACCAGTCTGCGCTACGCCCCGTTGTCCCAAGCCATGGACCAATAGCATACGCCTTTGGGAATAGCAATCAAGAAGTACTGGTGGTTGCGTCGCTTGATCGGAGGCCTGGAAACGAGGGCCAGAGCTGCTTCATGGCACCCGAAAGGACTATTCGCCGTCTGCTCCATGGCGTGACATCTTGAGCTTGCACAGTTCGTTATAGGCAGTATCGAGAATATCCTGTGCCCGTTTCGTGCGCTGATTGAGAGTACCGATACCGATCAGGGTTTCAATCAAGATGGCTGTATTCTGATATCCGAAAGGCGACCGCCGAATGGTTTGTTTCAGGTAGGGTACAACCTCTTCCGCTTCTTCCTTCTGAACGTTGGGCAACAAGACCAGAAACTCGTCGCTGCCGTACCGCCCAACCACGCTCTCCCCCTCGGGAAAGATCTCCTGCAGGAGTCTCGCGACGTGCTGCAACACCTCATTGCCCAGCTCCGAGTCATCCTCGAACTGATGAAAGAACCTCGGTTCGATCAGCATTGCCGAAAGGGGGGAGGCGAGGCGGCGAGCTTTGCGGAATTCGCGCTCGAGAACCGTGTGGATCTGAAAAAAATTCAATAAACCCGTAAGAGGGTCCAGCACCGCGAAATCTTTTACTCTTTCATAGCTGAGACAATTCTCCAGAGAGAGCGCGATCTTGTTGCCGAGTTGTTCGAGGAGGTCGGTCCCGGCGTCGGGGTGATAACGGTCGGCATCCAGGCTCCCCAGCAGGAGACCGCCGAAGAGCAGCTCATGGACCGTCAGAGGAATCACTACGCCCGACCGGATGGAAGAGGCCATGTCCGGAAGAAATGGGGCGAGCTGTCCCATATTGTCAGGGGTGAGTAGAAGCGGTTCGGCGGGAATGCCCAGGATGGCTTCTCCCGTTTCCATGGGCAGGGGCAGGAGCCATGTGCCTTCACCAATGGGTTCGCTATCCTTGCTGATTTCCGAGAAAAACCTCTCCAATAGGTCCGGCTGGCAGAGAAAAAGGATGACTCGGTCCGGTTGAAAGCGACTCCGCACTTCTTGAAGCAGCTCTTCAACCAGCAGGTCCGGCTGGCGGGTTCGGAACAAAATGCGTTCAATTTCAATGAAATGGCGCCAGATCTTCTCGTTCGCCGCGGCTGTGGCAACTACCTGCGCCAGATTTGCCTTGAGTTCTTCATTCTCTTTCTCAAGTTCGCGCAGCGACTCCGGAACAGCCGGTGCGGTCTCGCGAGACTGGGCGTTCGGCGGAACGCCATCGTGCTTGTCCATGGCATCAACCTCGGAAGGCAGGGTCATGACCCGACGGTCGCGCCCTCTTCCCCCTTGCCAAGCAGCGCGAGAGCTTCGGCTACCGCTTCCGCAGGAGAAGCGACGACGCGCACTCCGGGTATGTTGAATTGGGGCTGAAGGCCGAACACCCCTTTGCCGGCCTTGAGAGCCAGCGCAATTTCGGAAAGAGTGCCGTAGCTTCCCGCGACGGCAATAAGAACTTGTGCGGTGTTGACGATGATCGCATTTCTGGCGTGCCCCATGTTGGTGGCGACGGGAAAGTCGATATAAGGATTGGCCTTGCGAATATCCGGGCCCGGCAGGATGCCCACCGTATACCCGTTGTGTTCTTTGGCGCCCCGAGCTGCCGCCGCCATCACTCCTCCCAACCCTCCGCAAACCAGCACACCATTCCGGCGGGCGATTTCACGCCCCACCTCGGCGGCCAGCGCCGCCACCGCGGGCGAGCATGAACCAGCCCCAATGACGCCAATGAAAGGCCCGCGCATCATCACTCCTCCCAGCCCCATTTACCGACCAGATCCACAAAGCGAACGCCGCCGAGGTTAGTTTTCTGAATTCCTTCCGCAGTGCGCTCAACCAAAACCAGTTCCTGCGAAAGACGGTCTCCTACCGGAAGCACCAAACGCCCGCCCACCTTCAGCTGATCAACCAGAGGTTGGGGAATCCTGGGAGTGCCCGCCGTCGCCATGATGCCGTCGAAAGGAGCCTCATCGGGCCAGCCGAGGGAACCGTCGGTCACGCGAATCAAAATGTTCTGGTAGCCCAGCTTCTGGAGGGTCTGATTGGCCCGGTAAGCCAGGGCCGGGAAGCGTTCGATGGAAAACACCCGGCCGGCAAGTTCCGCCAGAACAGCCGCCTGATACCCTGAGCCCGTTCCGATTTCGAGAATCTTTTCATCGCCTTGGAGTTCAAGGGCTTCGGACATCAAGGCGACGATATAAGGTTGAGAGATAGTCTGTTTATCGCCTATGGGCAGAGGATAGTCGCTGTAGGCCTGTTCCTTGAGCGCTTCTTCCACAAACAAATGACGAGGCACCCGGCGCAAGGCTTCCAGCACCCGGGGATTGCGGATGCCCCGGCCGACCAGTTGCGCTTCTACCATTCGATCGCGTGCTTTCTGGAAATTCATCATGCTGGAATGCGCCCCTCACCTAGCGAAGTCGATGGTCTCGTCAGGGAACTCCGAGCCCGGGCATGTTCGAGTCTGATCGAGTTGAGCCTTATTTTCCGCCAGAAACTAAGGATAAAGGTCATTTAATGTCAATCGCTTTTTCATGCCGGTGCTTTTCTTTATCCAGTTATCTATTTTAACACAGATTTGCCCACATGGCATATTGAAGGGAGAGGGCGTCACCCTTTCTCGGGCTTTTTCCCAAAACGGCTTCCCTCAGCTTGTTTCGCCAAAAGGCGCCGAAAGGATATTTCAGCCTCCCCCCCGCAATCCAGGCGGGAACATTTTCCCCCTCGGTCGCCAGGGAAAGGAGGGGGAAAACCTGGGTTCCCGTGTAGAGGAACGAAAGCCCATCCTTCCATGAGGAATCATACTTCTGAAAGAAGGCGAAAGAGCGCTCCTCCAAAAGCTGCTCAAAGGCATGGAAGTTGTGAACGTCACTGAAGGGGCGCAGGGCAAAGAGGACTGCTTGACGATGTTCGCTGCAGATGGTTTGCAGAGCCTCGGTGCGGAGCGAGCCCTGCCAGTCGAACACGCCGATCCCACGAAACGGGTGGCCCTTCTCGTGGAGGCGCTGCAGCACCAGCTTCAGGCTGGGCTCCCGGCGGTGTGGGGTATCCTCCCAAAAGAGGATCAGGGGGGCCAAACCCTCTCCTTCAAACCACGCCGCAAGCGCCGTCACGTATTCCCAGTCTTCTTCGCGGCGGGTAGAAATGAAGAACTTATCGATCCAGGGCAGCACCAGATGGTGGAGCAGGCCCTTGTCGAGAAGGATTTGGCCCTCCTGAAGCAGTGCCGACAGTCGGGCGAGGCCGTCATGCCAGGCCCCTTCACACTCCGCCGACCATGCCAGGATGTCGTCGAAATCCATGCGCTGATGGGGGCTGACCGGACCAGTCCAGCCGTATCCCTGGTAGGCGGAAGGAGAATCCAGGTCGGGGAGGTGCAGAAGGCTGCGGACTGCTTCCAGGTGCTTCCGCTGCTCCCCTTCATACGGCAAATCAATCGCTGCCAACATCCGGTCTTCCCACAGGCTGGCAAGAACTTTCGGGATGACCAGCCGCTGCTTCCATCGCTCCCATAGCCACCCGGTGGCCTTCGGGTCACGCTGGGGCACGCGCTTCCTGGTTTGGATCCGGTGCCGCACGGCCTTCTCAAAGGATTCCCAAAGCGCTTTGGAGGGGAATTGTGCGCTCAGGTCCTCAAAAGCCCAGCCGCTTGAGGCCGCGAGGGTGGCGTTATGCCAGCTCAGCACGACCCGACGGGTGTTCTGACTGACCGCTTGAGCAAGTGCCCTTACGCTTCGCAGTTCTTCAGCTTGCGCTCTCAGGAGCCGATCAAGATAACGCCGCGCACCGACTCCGGCACCACCCCAGGTGCAGTGTTCCAAAGCCATACTGACAAAGGGCGCAGGGGTTTCGGCCGGGGGAAAGAGCAGCGGACGTCCCCGGCCCAACCACTTCCCTGAAGGAATGACCGAAGAACCGCTGGAGCGTTTTCCTCGGAAAAGGTGTCCGAGGTCGGCAAAGGTCAACTGAGCCCAGGAAGGACTGGCGGGAGTTGCCAACAACCGTTTGAGGAAAAGCCGCCATCGCCGTTTCAGACCGGAGGCTCCGCGCTTGGGAGGGATCTGGAACGAGTTGAGATGAAGATGGGGCAGGAAAGGCTGCACGGGCAAGGATTGGCCGCAGAGGATGGGCATCAAAGCCGGGGGCAGATGCGCCAAAATCCGCTTGAAGAAGATCGCCGCTGCAGGGTCTTCGGGGATCTTCTCCCGCGCCGCCAGCAACTCCCAAAGCAGCTCCCAAAGCGGCAGA
This sequence comes from uncultured delta proteobacterium, assembly GCA_963783775.1. Taxonomy (GTDB): domain Bacteria; phylum Desulfobacterota; class Syntrophobacteria; order Syntrophobacterales; family Syntrophobacteraceae; genus JADGQM01. The sequence goes on from CAWAOR010000011.1 coordinate 31,226, forward strand.
GGAAGCTCTTCGGACTTGCGGCCGCTTTTCGTGAGGTGTGCGAGGAGCTGCCCATAGTAGGACAAGACATCCCCGACCGGAGGGTGGAGCAACAAGCTCAGGGCCGGTTCACGCACGCTTTGGGCAGGCTGTGAACAAAGCCCGAGAAGGGCATGGAACTCTTGATCCGAGAGCCGTTCATCACGCGCAGATTTACCCTTGATGGTTTCAAGGGTGACTGCAGGATGATTCTGTCGGGACATGCCTTTTCCTCCATAGAGAACCAAGAGAAACCGAAAATTGACTCATGTCAAGGTCGTCTTATCTTAAATAAGATATTGACCCCGTAGAAAGTTTGGTGTACCTAATCAACGACCAAATGCTGCTAGCTGGGAGGTGTCACGTGTTGAAGTGGAGAGATCGATGGGCCTGGGAAGAAAGAGAACCTTTGGATTCTTGTGCCTCGCCTCTTTCTGATGCCAGGAGCGGGCAACGTTGCAAGGTAGCGGGAATTGAAGGGGGACGGCAACTGTGCGCACGGATGGCGGCAATGGGGATCTATCCCGGGGTGGAAATGGAAGTGGTTTGTGCCGGCTGCAATTGCCCGTGCATGGTGCGTGTTCACGGCTGCACTCTTAGCCTGGGGGTAGGCATGTCCAATAAGATTTTGGTCACCTCAGCACTACGATAGACTGCACCAAGGTTGTTGAAAGAAAGCGGCGGAAGGGGGCCGCTTCTATTGTGAGGGCAAAGTTAGGAGTTCCTAATTCAGATACGGATGAGTGTGGAACAATGGCATTAATTCCTTTGAGGCGCATGCTCTCGGGGCAGAAGGGAGTGATTTCAAAGGTCAAGGCCAACGGCGAGCTGGGCCGTCGCATTCGCGATATGGGGCTGGTTCCTGGAACCCCTGTTGAGATTCAGGGCCGGGCTCCTCTGAAAGACCCCGTGGCCATTCGAGTCCGCGATTTCATTCTGACGCTCCGGAACAACGAAGCCGACTTCATTCTTGTAGAAGTCAACGAGACCTCATGAACGGGCCTACTCGGCAGCATCTGGTCGCCCTGGCCGGTAATCCCAACTGCGGGAAGACCACCCTCTTTAACGAGATCACCGGAGCCCACCAGCACGTGGGCAATTATCCCGGCATCACCGTCGAGAAGAAGGAAGGTTCCTGCGACCTGAACGGCCATCGACTGCGGCTGGTAGACCTGCCCGGCACCTATTCGCTCACGGCCTACTCCCTCGAAGAACTGGTGGCCAGGGACTTCCTCATCCACGACCGTCCCAGCGTGGTCATCAACATCGTGGATGCCTCCAATCTGGAAAGAAATCTTTACCTGACCGTACAGCTCCTCGAACTGGGCGTTCCTCTGGTCCTGGCCCTGAATATGGTCGATGCGGCGGCCGGGCGGGGCTTGCAGGTCGATGCGGCAGAACTTTCCCGGCGGCTTCAAATCCCCGTGATCCCGACCGTTGCGAAAACCGGCAAGGGCAAAGAGGAGCTGCTGAGCAGCACGGTCAGCTGTGCTGACCAGGATACTCCGTGGTCGCCCCTCCATATTTCCTATGGCCCCGATATCGACCCAGTGCTGGATAAGATGGAAGCGTTGATCAAGGTTTCGGCCTTTCCAAAGGAACTGCCAGCCCGTTGGAGCGCCCTCAAGTATCTGGAAGCGGACGAGCAGGTCATCGGCAAGGGCAGGGAGGCTGACCTTGAGGTTTCGAAGAAGCTGGAAGCTCTTGCCGACCGGGTTACCGAACACTTGCAGAAGACCCTTGAAAGCTATCCTGAAGCCATCATCGCCGACCATCGTTACGGCTTCATTACAGCTCTCCTCAAGAGCGGGGTGGTGACCAGGAGTGAAAAGGCCGATCGGCTCTATCTTTCCGACCAACTGGATCGCGTGCTGACGAACCGCCTGTTTGGCCCGGTCATCATGCTGGCAATCCTCTATGTTGTCTATCAGTTCACCTTCAAATTGAGTGACATACCGGTAAGGCTGCTGGCATCGGGGTTATCCGCTCTGGGTGGCTTGGCGGAGACGATCCTGCCGGCGGGACCGGTCAAGTCGCTGGTGCTATCGGGAATTATCGACGGGGTGGGTGGCATCCTTGGGTTTGTGCCGCTGGTGTTGTTCATGTTTTTTGCCATCGCCTTCCTTGAAGATACGGGTTACCTGGCGCGGGTTGCGTACATGCTGGACCGAGTGTTCCGCACCTTTGGGCTGCACGGCAGTTCGGTAATGGCGTTCATCATCTCGGGGGGAATCGCCGGGGGGTGTGCCGTTCCCGGGGTTCTGGCCACGAGAACGCTGCGGAGTTCCCGGGAGCGCTTGGCGACCTTGCTAACCGCGCCTTTCATGAACTGTGGCGCCAAGCTTCCGGTGTTCGCCATGCTCATTGCCGCCTTCTTCCCCGCCCAACAGGCCCTGATGATGTTTCTCCTGACGCTGCTCTCGTGGATGCTCGCGCTCCTCCTGGCGAAAGTCATTCGGTCGACAATTCTACGGGGCCCCAGCACTCCCTTCCTCCTGGAACTGCCACCCTACCGCCTGCCCACCTTCAAGGGCCTGTTGATTCATACCTGGGAGCGCACCTGGCAGTACATCAGGAAGGCCGGGACGATCATCCTCGCGATTTCGATTCTCTTCTGGGCCCTGATGGCTTATCCTGAGTTGCCCGAAACGCAAAGGAGGCTCTTTGAACAAAAGCGGGAAGAGGTACTCCTGAAGGTTCCCGAGGCTCTCAGAGCGAACTTGCGGGAAGGGGGAAACCCTGATGATTCCCTTTCCGCGGATTCCCAAAGGGCCCTGGCGGCGATGCCCGAGATTGCTCAGGAAGAGGCCGAGGCGGCTCTCCAGTATTCTTTTGCCGGCCGCCTTGGGCTGTCTTTCGAAAAAATCACTCAATGGTGCGGTTTTGACTGGCGCACCAACGTCGCGCTCCTCTCGGGCTTTGCCGCCAAAGAGCTGATCATCTCCACCATGGGGACGGCGTATTCCATGGGGAAATCAAGGAAGGGCGAGGATCTGCCGCTCAGCCAACAATTGACGCGGGATCCCGACTGGAACAAACCCAGAGCACTCGCCCTCATTATCTTCATCATGCTCTACGCGCCTTGTCTGGCCACCGTCACCTGTATCATCAAGGAAGCGGGGACCTGGAAATGGGGGATCTTTTCTCTGGTTTTTAACACCACAGTGGCTTTCCTCGCTGCCGTGCTGGTCTATCAGGGCGGTTGCTGGATGGGCCTTGGAGGCTGATGGATAATCAATGTGGCAGACCGTCTTGATATCGCTGCTGTTGCTGGGAGTATCGATTTACCTGGTGCGGTATTTCGTTCGAGCCTATCGGGCCGAGGACCCTGCCTGTGGCGGGTGTGCAGGAGGCTGTTCCCATGGAATTGCCGAGCATCATGAACCAGGTCGGGTAGAAAAGCCATCCCTGAATCAGGCTTGCCAGGATAGAACACCTCATGACCATGAAACTTGTTCTTGAGCTGCCGGGCACTCTCCCGTATTCGTCCGAGGTGTTCATCGACGGCGACGAGGGCGGCGACTTCTTCGCAACCCTCGCATCGTGTCTGAAGGATCGAGTGGCCTATTGGATTTGGGATGAGAGGGTTTTTGCACTCTGGCAGGAACGGCTGAAAGCGTCTTCCTTTCCCGCCATCGAACCTCACCGTCTCATTCGCTTCCCAGCCTCGGAAGCAAACAAAAGGCTTTCCACCGTGGAGCACCTGGCGGCTAAGTTGCTCGAACTCGGAGCCGATCGGGGCAGTGCTCTGGTGGCCGTCGGCGGAGGGGTAACCGGGGATGTGGTGGGGTTCCTGGCCTCCATCTTTTTGCGCGGGATTCCTCACATCCAGGTGCCAACAACGCTTCTGGCGCAGGTCGACAGCAGCATCGGGGGCAAGACCGGGGTAGATCTGGATCAAGGGAAGAACCTCCTGGGCGCCTTCCACCAGCCACAGCTCATCTGGATGGATCTCCAGTTCCTGGAAACGCTCCCGCCCGAGGAGTTCCGCCAGGGCATAGCAGAAGTGATCAAGACCGCCATGCTGGGCGACGAGAAGCTATGGGGCTACCTGGAAGATCACACTGCCGCACTCAAACGTCGCGACCGGGATGCATTGCACCAAATCGTCACCGCCTGTTGCCGAGTGAAGGCCAGAGTTGTCCAGCTCGACGAGAAGGAAGCCGGCCATCGCCGGATCCTCAATCTGGGGCATACCGTGGGGCACGCCCTGGAAAGGCTCAGCAGCTATCAGTTGCGGCACGGTGATGCCGTGGCCATTGGTCTGGTGGCGGCCACGACACTGGCGGTGTCACTGGGGAGAATGGAGGAAAAGGACCTCGCGCGCCTGGAAAAGCTCTGCCAGGTATGGGACCTGCCCGTGCGGATGCCGCCAAGCTTTGCGCCCGAAGCCCTGGCTAAGGCGATGCTAACCGACAAGAAGCACATCCGGGGCAGACTGCACTTTGTTCTACCCGTGCGGATCGGGGAGGTGGTGGATTATCAGGAACTCCGCGCAGGACAGCTGGAAGAAACCCTCAGGGCGCTTCGCGAACCTTGAGTGACGGTCCAGAATCAAACCTTGCTCATGCAGGCGGGGCTAAACCCCGCCCCTACGCGGTAAATCGCTGCAGTTCTGGTAGGGGCTGGCTTTATGCCCGCCCGATGATGCATAGGTTGCTGTGAGACTTGTTCTCGCACAGCCCCTAATCGACGTTGGACTCAGCTGAACGCATATCTTGTCTCATGCCCTGTCGCGCAACACCAAGATTATGGCCAGAACCCGCAGCGCAAACCACAGGATAAAGAAAGAACCTCCCCCTTGACGGAGGAGGTTCCGATCCCTTCGAGAAACCCCACAACCCTGCTGCTACCAGCACTTTCGGCTACAGGGTGTAGCCAACCTCACCATGCTGGCTCAGATCCAGTCCCAGGGATTCATCTTCCTCGCTCACCCGCAGGCCCATGGTCGCATCGAGAATTTTCAGGAGCACCCAGGTAACCGCGAAAGCATAGACCCAGGCGACCAGTACTGACAGGGCCTGGATGCCCAGCTGTTTGGGGTTGCCAAAGAAGAGCCCGTCGCTCCCCGCCGCATTGATCAACTTGGACGCAAAAAAGCCGGTCAGGAGTGCCCCCAGGGTGCCGCCCACAGCGTGCACGCCAACCACGTCGAGGGAGTCGTCATAGCCGAATTTGGGTTTGAGGCTGACCGCTCCGTAGCAGACGGCCCCCGCCAGGAGCCCGATGACAATCGCCGCCATGGGCCCGACAAATCCGGATGCCGGAGTAATCGCCACCAGGCCTGCCACACAGCCCGACACCGCGCCCAGGGCCGTGGGTTTTCCCCGGTGCGCCCACTCGGTCAGCATCCAGGACAAGACGGCCGCGCCCGAGGCAAGGTGGGTGACCACGAACGCCGAGGTTGCCAGCGCGCCGGAGGCGACGGCACTGCCGCTGTTGAAGCCAAACCAGCCGATCCAGAGCAGCGAGCCGCCGATGATCGTCAAGGTAAGGTTGTGCGGCGCCATAAGGTCACTGCCGTAGCCCTTTCTCTTACCCAGTACCAGAGCACAGGCGAGAGCGGAAACGCCCGAGCTGATATGGACCACCAGACCGCCGGCAAAATCGAGCGCTCCCAGTTCCTTGATCCAGCCGCCTATGCCCCAGACCCAGTGCGCCATGGGATCATAGACAAAGACCGTCCACAGCGTAATGAAGACCAAATAGGTGCTGAATTTCATTCTTTCGGCAATAGTTCCGGAAATCAGGGCCGGAGTAATGATGGCAAACATCATCTGAAAGATCATAAAGAGCTGATGGGGAATGGTCGCAGCATAGTCGGGATTGGGATCGAGGCCCACACCATTGAGACCGATCCAATCCAGATTGCCGATCAGGTGTCCGACATCGGGTCCAAACGCCAGGCTGTATCCGAAAAGCGCCCACTGGAGGGTAATCACCCCGAGGGCGACGAAGCTGTGCATGATCGTACCGAGCACATTCTTACGCCGCACCATGCCCGCATAGAACAGGGCAAGTCCGGGGGTCATGATCATGACCAGAGCGGATGAGGCGAGCACCCAAGTGGTGTCTCCCGTATCGATCTTGGGAGGGGCCGCTTCCGCTGGGGCTGAGGCTTCCTCGGCCGCCTGCGCTGCGGGCGGGCCGTTTAGAGAACCGCCGAGAAATGGAATGCCCAGCGTGAGTGCAATAAACAGTAAAACCCATATAGCCGTCGTGCTTTTCATTTTATCGGTACCTCCACAGATGCGTAATGCTGCAGACAAGTATTTGTTAAGGTTCATCGCTGATCAGCTAGAGGGCCTCAGATCCGGTCTCTTTCGTTCGAATCCGCATCGCATCACTGATGCCTGAGACAAAGATCTTGCCGTCGCCGATCTTTCCGGTGTAGGCCGCCTTCTGGATGGTCTCGACCACCTGTTCTGCAAGGCTCTCCGGGACGACCACCATCATCAGCAACTTGGGCACAAAATCCACCCGGTACTCTGCTCCCCGATAGAACTCCACATGCCCCTTCTGACGTCCAAAACCCTTCACCTCAGCCACGGTCATTCCCTGAACACCGATGTGCACGAGAGCTTCCTGCACTTCCGTAAGCCGGAAAGGCTTGATGATTGCTTCGATCTTTACCATCTTCATTCCTCCTTGAGTTGTCATGATATCCCGTCACGGGTCGTTCACCCTCACTCTTGGCAAAGACCTTGCCAACAGCCCTAATATGAATATATCCTATTGAATATACTACTAATTGTATTTTATTGAGGAGGGAGCAGCTATACACTTTTGTTCGTTTTTGTGCCAGCACTGGAGAAGCCTGAAGATTGGGAACATTTTTGTACACAAATTGAAGGCTGGTTGTCGGTGATGGGAACTGGAGCCGGACTGATGGCTGGGAGCCTGTCTGAAAATACAAATGCTGCGCCAGACTCAAAGCAGGAGCCCCGCACAGGCCAAGCACCTGTTACAGGAGGGCAAGAACTCGCTCGCTCGTTCGTTCGGTGGTTCCCAAGCTAGGGCTTGGGAACCAGCTCTAACCAGCTCTTAGGTGAATTCTCAGACAGGTTCCCAGGCAGGTTGGGGATGATAATGATATAATTGTGGAACTACCAGGGGATCCTCTTGCAACAGGTTCCATATACGTTCGTGGTGAGATATCGAACCACGAATGGGAATAGTTTTGCAGGAGGCTCAGAACGCCAGGCCGTTTTCCGGCGGTTCGGCAGCATTGGAAAACAGGTGAGGGGTTTTTTTGGCCATGGTGATGAAACCGGTGTGAGCGATCATGCGGTCGATGGGGCGGGCACGGCGCTCGTCAATGAGCCAGTCCCGTTTCAGCAGTTCAAAGGTCCTGATATTGGCAAAACCATGGGTTTTGAGTTCCTTGTAGACCAGTTGGATCTGGCCCACATTGGGACTCAGGCTGAGCAGAAGACCTCCCTGGCGCAGGAATTGCCCTAAGGTTCCGATGCAATGCCAGGGTTCGGGGAGGTCGAGAAAGATCCGATTGACCTTTGCCTTCATGCTGAAATCCTGGATGTCGCCGACAATCAGGTGATGGTTGGCGGGGTGATAACCGAAAAATTTATAAATGTTTACGCGAGCTTGTTCTGCAAAACGGAGCCTTTTTTCGACAGAAATGAGGCGACCGCTCTCGCCCAGGGCCTTCAGCAACGCCAGGGCCAGGGCTCCGGAACCGACCCCCGATTCGAGCACCGTGTCATCCGGGCGAATGTCTCCATAAAACACGAGGGCACTCAGATCCTTGGGATAGATGATCTGCGTCGGCCGATCCATGGTAAAGATGTATTCTTCGAGGGTGGGGCGAAAGAGGAACAGTTTGGAGCCTTTGTGGGTTTCCAGGTAGTCCCCTTCGTCTTTGCCGGCGACCTCTCCCATGGGGATCACACCGAGGTGGCAGGAAAAGGGGGCGTCCTCGACTTTAACCAGCCATTTCTTGCCCTTCTGGGCCGTCAGCAGGACCCATTCACCTGTGCGGAATGTGGACATACGACCATCTCTCTTCCCTGCCCCGGGTTTTCCCTCAGGCATCTAAAGTGTGGTGCACCATAAAGAAAAGGGTCGTTGTAAGTCAAATTGATTTTCCCAAATACAATTGCCAACCGGCGGATAAGAATCTATCCTAGGATAAGTTGAAGATATGCGGTCTCGGCACTCCTCGTGGCGATAAAGGAAAAACTCCGGTTCAGGCGGAACCGGCGGAAATGACGGGGAGTGGCATGAAGGCAGAATGGTCAAAGACGAAAGGAGACGGTTCATGTACAGGCTTTGGGGACTCATCATCCTGGCCGTTTGCGGTCTGGTTCTGGTTGAAGTCGGAGCGGTGATCTCACAGGATCAGCCGGATCTGGCAGGGTGGGGCAAAGACAGTGAATACAACAAGTTCTATCGGTCCAGCGAGTTTGATGAGTTCAAAGGAACGGTGGATGAGATCGTCGAAATCAAACCCCTGCCTGGCATGGCACCGGGAATCGGCCTGAAAGTGAAGGATCAGGATGGGGACATGGTGGCCGTGCACATTGGTCCGAAAGCGTTTGTGAAGGTTGACAGCATCGGGCTGAAAAAGGGCGACCGCGTGAAGGTCAAAGGTGCTTGGGCTCAAATCGGGGGTAAGGAGATCTTTGTAGCTTCCAAGGTGAAGAAGGGTGAGAATGTGGAACTCAAGGTGAGACGGACCAAGGATGGGACGCCTTACTGGACCATGTCTCCCGAGGAACTCGCCAAGGAAAAGGAATGATGCGATCGTTGCGGCTTCGTTTCCTGCTGCTTCTGGCCTTCTTTGTGCTACTCCCCTCGACCAGCTCGGGAAAGACGCTCCGGGTGGTGGTATTGACCGATGTGGCCGGCCTTGGGGACAAGGGTTTCAACGATGTGTGCTGGCAAGGGGTTCAGAAGGCCGGGCAGGATTTTGGGCTGAGCGCGCAGTTCATGCAGTCACGGGAACAGGCCGACTATGGTGCCAATCTGTCGCTGGCCGCCCAGAACGCCGATGCGGTGGTCACTCTCGGTTACCTTTACGTTGAGGCGGTCAAGCAGGTCGCGCCCCATTTCCCCGACACGTATTTTATCCACATTGAGGGGGATATTCCGGGACCCAATGTGGCCTGTTTCGACTTTAAATCCGAGGAAGGGGGCTTTCTGGCCGGTCTCGCAGCGGGCCTGTTCACCCGCACCCGGAAGGTGGGGGTGGTGAGCGGGATGGATATCCCGCCGGTTGTGGCTTATGTGAGCGGATTTCAAGCGGGCGTAAAAACGGCGCAAAAACTGCGGGGGGAAGCTCTCGAAGCCATTGTGACCTCAGCCGGTTCCTTCAACGATCCGGTCAAAGGAAAGTCCCTGGGGCGCGCGCTCATCGACCGGGGTGTCGACGTCATTTTCCGCGCCGCCGGCAACAGCGGGATTGGCGTAGTGGAAGCGGTAAAAGGCGTCGACGGAGTCTATCTCATCGCTGAAGATCTGGACCTCGACGGCGAATTTCCGGGGAAGGTCCTGACCAGCGCCTTGAAAAGAATGGATGTGGCCGTCTATGGTGCTTTGCAGGATCTGGTCAAAGGCACCTTTCGTAATGGCCATCGCTGGCTGGGGGCCGCCGAGGGGGCTATTGACATCACGGAAATGAAGTATTCCCGGCCACTCTTTAAGGCCGCCGACCTGGAGCGGATCGAAAAGGCCAGGCGCCTTCTCAAAGAAGGCCAACTCAGCATTCCGAAGCACTACGCGGAGGTTGGGCCGTTCCAGCCTCCGGAACTGTGACATGAGCCTCTATGCAGCACTCAGAACCCAGCACTTTCCTGACACGCAAGGTCGCCCATGGAACCTGCCGCAAGGACCGGCCCGAGACCTCTCATCACCCTCCAGCACATCTCCAAACGACTCGGTTCGGTCCTGGCAAACCGAGACCTTTCGCTCGATTTCTTTGAAGGCGAGATCCATGCCATCCTTGGCGAGAACGGCGCCGGAAAATCCACCCTCATGCGTATCCTCAATGGGGAACTCCAGCCGGACGCGGGCACCATCCTGCTCAACGGCCGCCGCGTCACTTTCCCTCGCCCCCAAGAGGCGATGGCGGCGGGGATCGGCATGGCCCATCAGAGTTTCCTCATCTTCCCGCAACTGACGGCTCTGGAAAACGTCATCGTGGGGTGCGAACCCGGCGTCCGCGGATGGATCAGGCGCAAACATGCCAAAGACGAATTGGGGGAGCTTTGCCGCTCGGTCGGGTTCGACCTGCCCCTGGATTCTCTGGCGGGAGCACTCTCCTTTGCCCATCGCCAGCAAATTGAAATCCTGCGACTGCTCTACCGCAAAGTGAAGGTTCTCATCCTTGATGAACCGACCAGCCTCCTGGCGCCTCCCGAAACGGAACGCTTCCTCAACCTTCTGCGATCTCTACAAGCGGCCGGACACACGATCCTTTTCATCAGCCACAGACTGCATGAGATCTTTGCCATAGCTGACCGGCTTTCGGTTCTGAGCCGTGGAGTGTTCCTCGGGTCTTTCTTAAAATCCGAAATCAACCTGGATCGGCTGGTTCAGCTGGTCGTCACCGGCGGCCAACCCCGCTCTCCAAAGGACGCTCAACCCGCCGCTGATAACTTGGGAAGCCCCTATCCCAGGGAGTCCGCTTCCCATGGTGGCAAAGGCCCTTCTGCCAAAGGTGTTGACCAACCACTCTGGCCAACTGCCCCCTCACAGCACCCGACGTCCACCACTCCGTACCGCCTTCCTTCCCCAAATCCCAAATCCCAAATCCCAAGTCCGAAATCCCGTCACCCGCTCCTCGAACTGAAGGGAGTCACCACCCGGTCCAATTCCCAGGAAGCGGGCCTGGCGGGATTTTCACTCGAGGTCTTCCAAGGTGAAGTGTTCGGCCTTGGAGGAGTCGTCGGGAACGGCCAACGGATCCTGGCGTTCCTTTTAGCCGGGACGCAGCCTGCCGAACAGGGGGTGGTAGTGCTGGACGGCTGGGAGATCACCCGCCTTTCCGTCGGCGACCGGATGGCCAGGGGGCTTCGCTGGCTGCCCGCCAATCCTGTGGAGGAGGCTCTCCTGCCCTCGCGTTCCCTCTGGGAGAATCTGCTCCTGGGTCACCAGCGGCACCCATCCTGCCAGCACCACCACTGGCTGAACCGAAAGGCTGTCCAATGCTGGGCTACCGCTCAGCTCGACCAAAATGAAGTGGTCTATGCCGGTGTGGCCGATTCTTTACACGGCCTGTCCGGAGGCAACGCGCAAAAGCTGGCTCTGAGCCGGGTTTTGGCTGGGTTGGCCGGGTTGCCACGCCTGGTCATCCTGGAGCAACCGAGCCGCGGGTTGGACCATCGGGCTCAGGAGCACCTGCGCGATCAGGTCCGAGACTTGAACAAACAGGGTGTAACCTTTTTGTTGATTTCCTACGACCTCGACGAGTTGCTGGTGTTGAGCCACCGCCTCGGGGTGTTGTACCGCGGCCGGATGATGGGCATTGCAGACCCGAGGGAAGCCTCTCGCGAACTCCTCGGGAGCTGGATGCTTGGGCTTGAAACTGGAAACTTGAAACTGGAAACTGGGGATTGGGAGAATCTGGAGGCTTCAAATCCGAAATCAACCGATGACTCACCCACAAGTATTTTATAGCCTGGAACGGGGCGCCAGAACCTTACTTGAGCTGCTGCCGGCGGTGGCCGTAGGGGGCATCTGTTGCCTGGTCTTGGCCGTACTTTCCGGGGTGCCGCCCTTTGCCATCATCAGCGCGATCTGGAGTGGCGCCTGGGGGAACCAGGTTGCGGTGGCGACCACCCTGACGAAGGTTACACCGCTGCTGCTGACCGGCCTGGCAGTAACCCTGGCTTACCGGGCCGGGCTGCTGAATATTGGAGGCGAAGGGCAGTTGACGCTTGGCGCTCTTTCCGCAGCCAGTTTTGCCGTCGTTGCCGCACCTTTGCCCTGGCCGGTGCTGCTGCCTTTGACGCTCTTGGTCGGGGCCGCTGCCGGTGGGCTCTGGGCCCTGCCTTCGATATGGCTGCGCCAAAAGCGCGGGGTCCATGAGGTGATCAGCACGCTGCTGCTGAACTATCTGGCCCTTTATCTGGCAGACTTCCTGGTGCTTGGTCCCCTCGGTGACGGTACCGCCATGGGGCGAACTCCCGAAATCCCATCCGAGGCAGCCTTGTCCCCCTGGTTACAGACTGGAACCCAAGGGCTTACCGCAGCCCCTCTGATAGCTTTGGTTTTGAGTCTGGCGGCATCGGTCTGGCTGGGAAGAACGGTGTGGGGATTCGAGGTGATGGCGACGGGGAATAATCCGGCGGCGGCCCGAGCGGCGGGGATCGCGGCGGATCGCTGGCAAAGGCGCATGTTCCTGCTCAGCGGCGCCCTGGCCGGCCTCGCCGGAGCGCTCGAGGTGCTTGCCGTCCATCATCGCTTCTACCGTGCCTTTTCGCCGGGGTATGGGTTCGATGGGATCACCGCGGCCTTCCTCGTCAACGCGGCTCCCGGCTGGCTCTGGTTGAGCAGCCTGCTGCTGGCGAGCCTGCGTGCTGCCGACAAGTGGCTCCAACTCATGATCGGCCTATCACCCAATACCATCCTGGTGATTCAGGCTGTCCTGCTCCTGGCCGTAGCGTGTCACTGGAAGCGTCCGTCAAAATGGCGCCAGGAGAGGACCTCATGGTGATGAGCTGGCAGTTGCTTTGGTTGGCCTTGGGCAAGGCCACGCCTCTGCTCCTGGCAAGCCTTGGGGGGCTGCTCGCAGAGTCGAGCGGGGTCATCAATTTTGCCCTGGAAGGAATGATGCTCGCCGGCGCTTTCGGGGCCATGTGGGCCACCTTCGCCTGCCACTCTCCCTGGGTGGGCCTGCTGGGCGGAATGGGTGCCGGAGTGCTCATCGCCACGCTGCACGCCGTGGCCAGTCTCAAGCTCCGGGCAGACCAGATCGTCAGCTCCATTGCCCTCAACCTGCTCGCTGCCGGGGTGACGGGCATGCTCCTGAACCAGCTGTTTGGAGTCTACGGCACGTCACCAACGGTAACCAGACTGCCGGATCTGGCACAAGTGCTCGATATGCTCTTCCCAGGCCGGGGACATGGGGGGAACCCTTCCTGGGGACGCTTGTCCGTGCTGGCGCCGATAGCGCTCCTGCTGGGGGCGGCCCTCCTCGGTTTTTTCCGATGGACCACCTGGGGCCTGCGACTCCGGGCATGCGGGGAAAACCCCGCGGCCGCCCAGGCGGCAGGAGTGGCCGTGGTTCGCACCCGATTCCTGGCGGTTTGTACGAGCGGCGCTCTGGCCGGCCTCGGCGGCGCTTATCTGGCCATTGGTGAACTGTCGCAGTTTGTTGAACATCTTACCCAGGGGCGGGGGTATCTCGCCATTGCTGCCCTCATCCTCGGTCGCTGGAGCCCTCTCGGGGTGCTCCTGGCCGCGCTCTTCTTCGGCTTGAGTGAGGCGATATCGGAATGGCTGGCCGTGGAGATGTCCCACCTCCCCAACCAGATCTTCCTCGCCCTCCCCTATTTCGTCTGTTTCCTGGTTCTGATGCTCTACGTAGGCAAGCGACTTCCCCCCTCAGCTTTAGGAAAATTGTGAAGCCCTCTGGGGGTTGAGGCCTCCTCAACAGAAAACCCACACCAAGGCGCGAAAGCCGTGCAGCAGGTTCTCGAAAACTTTCCCCAATCTATCTTATATCCGCATGATACTGCTGCAGGGACTTGACCCGACTGCGGCCTCCGCGAAATGCTCCAATGCCCCGGGCGGCTGCTATGGCCGCCGCCACGGTGGTGAGGTACGGTACCTTGTATTTGATGGCAGCCTTGCGAATGTAAGAGTCGTCGTACTTGCTCAGTTTCCCCGCCGGGGTGTTGATCACCAGCTGGATTTCCTTATTCTTGATGGCATCGACAATATTCGGACGTCCTTCGTGCATCTTGTCGATGCGCTCTGAACTGATGCCGTTTTCCACCAGGAACTGATGGGTCCCCCGCGTGGCCTTGATTTTGAATCCCAGCTCGGCAAAACTTCGCGCGGCCTGCAACACGGCCTGCTTGTCGGTGTCGGCCGTAGTGATGAGCACGGTTCCCTCCGTCGGCAACCGCTGCAGGGCGCCTTCCTGGGCCTTGAAATAGGCCAGTCCAAAGGAATCGGCCATTCCCAGGACCTCGCCGGTGGACCGCATTTCGGGACCGAGAACCGGGTCGACCTCAGGGAACATGTTGAACGGAAAGACCGCCTCTTTTACGCCAAAATGAGGGATATGCTTGGGTTTCAAGTTCAGATCGGCGAGTTTCTTCCCCAGCATGAGCTGAGTTGCCAGGCGGGCCATGGGGATGTTGCAGACCTTGGAAACCAGCGGCACGGTGCGCGACGCTCGGGGGTTGGCTTCCAGCACGTACACCGCATCGTTGGCAATGGCGTACTGCATATTCATGAGCCCGACCACGTTCAGTTCCACGGCGATCTTGCGGGTGTACTCATAGATAGTATCCAGGTGTTTGGCCGGAATGCTGATAGGTGGTATGACACAGGCCGAATCCCCGGAATGGATGCCGGCCAGCTCGATGTGTTCCATCACGGCGGGCACAAAGGCATCCTTACCGTCGGCAATGGCGTCGGCTTCGGCCTCGATGGCGTTTTCCAGGAACTTGTCAATGAGGATGGGCCGGTCGGGAGTGACTCCCACGGCAGCGGCGACATATTGTTCAAGCATGTCCCGGTCATGTACCACTTCCATGCCGCGCCCCCCGAGCACATAGGAGGGCCTTACCATGAGCGGATAGCCGACGCGCTCCGCCACCTCGAGGGCCTCTTCGAGACTGCTCGCCATGCCCGACTCGGGCATGGGGATGCCCAGTCTTTTCATCATCTGCCGGAAGCGGTCCCGGTCCTCAGCCAGATCGATGGCATCGGGGGACGTGCCAAGGATCTTGACGCCGGCATCGGCCAGTTCTCTGGCGATGTTGAGAGGAGTCTGCCCGCCGAACTGGACAATTACCCCTTCCGGCTGCTCCTTTTCGTAGATCCCGAGTACATCCTCGACCGTGACGGGCTCAAAGTAGAGCTTGTCGGCCGTATCATAGTCGGTTGAAACGGTTTCCGGATTACAGTTCACCATGATGGATTCGAAGCCGTCGTCGCGAAGAGCGAAGGCGGCGTGGACACAACAGTAGTCAAACTCGATCCCCTGCCCGATACGGTTGGGCCCCCCGCCAAGAACCATGATCTTGCGGCGGTCACTGCTCGTGACCTGGTCCGGAGCATTATAGGACGAGTAGTAATAGGCAGCATTTTCGACCCCGCTGACCGGTACGGGGTGCCATCCCTGGACCACTCCCAGGGCTTTGCGCCGATCGCGGATTGAGGCTTCCTTGAGCCCCAGGAGCTGGGCCAGGTAACGATCGGAAAAGCCATCCTTTTTGGCCCGCACTAACAGTTCGTCCGGGAGCCTTGCACCGCGGTTCTTGAGGATTTCCTCTTCCAGCTCAACCAGTTCCTTCATCTGCTGGAGGAACCAGGGCTTGATGTAGGTTTTCTCATGGAGGGTATCGACGGCTGCCCCTTTGCGCAGGACTTCATACAGGATGAAATGCGTTTCACTCGAAGGAAACACCAGCTGCTCCATCAGTTCATCGAGAGGAGTCTCATGAAAATTCTTGGCGAATCCGAGCCCATAGCGGCCGTTTTCCAGCGAGCGGATGGACTTCTGAAAGGCTTCCTTATAAGTTTTGCCGATGCTCATCACCTCGCCTACGGCCCGCATCTGCGTCCCAAGCCGGTCCTCGACGCCGCGGAATTTCTCAAAAGCCCAGCGGGCGAATTTAACGACTACGTAGTCACCCCACGGCGTGTATTTATCCAGCGTCCCTTCCCGCCAGTAGGGCATCTCATCCAGGGTGAGGCCCCCAGCGAGGCTGGCCGAGACCATGGCGATGGGAAAGCCGGTGGCTTTGGAGGCAAGAGCGGAAGAACGGGAGGTTCTCGGGTTTATTTCGATGACCACAACGCGGCCCGTCTTGGGGTCGTGAGCGAATTGGATATTGGTACCCCCAATGACCTCGATAGCTTCCACGATATCATAGGAGTGCTTCTGGAGCCGTTCCTGCAGTTTGGGATCGATGGTGAGCATGGGTGCCGTACAGTAGGAGTCGCCGGTGTGCACGCCCATGGCGTCAACGTTTTCAATAAAACAGACGGTAATGCGTTGATTCTTGGCATCGCGCACCACTTCGAGTTCCAGTTCTTCCCAGCCCAGCACCGACTCCTCGATCAGGATCTGGCCAATGAGGCTGGCCGAGATGCCGCGACTGGCAACGGTGCGCAGTTCCTCGACGTTGTAGACCAGGCCGCCACCCGTCCCTCCCATGGTATAGGCCGGGCGAATGACTACCGGGTAGCCCAGTTCCAAGGCGATGCGTTCGGCTTCCTCGACACTGAAAGCCGCCTCACTGCGCGGCAAATCGATCCCCAGCCGATTCATGGTTTCCTTGAAGGCAATGCGATCCTCGCCCCGTTCGATGGCGTCGGCCTGCACCCCGATTATTTTTACGCCATAGGTATCGAGCACACCCCTGCGGGCCAGTTCGGCGGTGAGATTCAACCCGGTCTGGCCGCCGAGGTTGGGTAATATGGCGTCGGGGCGTTCCTTCTCGATGACCTTTTCCATGAATTCGAAGGTCAAAGGCTCCACGTAGGTCGCGTCAGCCATTCCCGGGTCGGTCATGATCGTCGCTGGATTGGAATTGACCAGTACGATCTCATAGCCAAGCCTGCGCAACGCCTTGCACGCCTGCGTCCCGGAATAGTCGAATTCGCACGCCTGGCCGATGATGATCGGGCCGGAACCAATGATCATGACTTTCTTGATGTCGTCTCGCCTGGGCATATGGTCTCACCTTTCTTTGCGGAGAATGATAAGTCTCACTTATAAGGCAGTCCGAAAGGTGATCGTATAGCTTTCTTGGAACACTTTGTACAGCAGGTTTTTAGATGAAGATACAGGCGACAGAAGTTATGAGTCATAACTAAATCAGTATGTTAGTCAGAATAAGTCAGTTATTCAAGGTCACAGCCTGGACACTCCTTCGACATTCTGCGGTTCCCTGTTCGATATTCGATATTCAATTCAGTCAGCCCTCATGCCTTTTGTCCCCAGTGCTGCCACGTCCTCCAGGAAACTATCCAGAGCCTCTCTGGCCTCCACCAGGTTGGTCACCTGGTTCAGCAGAATGGTTACGGCGCAAAGCTCGCCTGTGGGATCGGCAACATAGCCCGAAAAAGCGACCACATCGTTGAGGGTGCCCGTTTTACCACGGATGACGGTATCTGTGCGCACCAGTCGATTCCTGAGGGTTCCCTCCTGCCCGTTCACCGCCAGCGAGGCAAAGAATTCTCGCCCCATGGAAGGGTCTCCGTAGGCCTTCAGGAGCACCCGGCAGAAGGCCCGGGGACTGGCCAGACATCGCCGGCTCAACCCGGATCCACTGTGCAGCTGAACTTCCCGCTCAGGGATGTCGATCTCCCGCAGGGTTTTGCCGAGCACCGCGAGGCCTTTGGCGGCCGTCCCCGGGGGACCGAGGCCACACCCACCCAGGCTTCGCAACAGTATTTCAGCCATGAAGTTGTTGCTGTAACGGTTCAGCCCGTGGATCATCTCGGCCAGGGGCGGAGATTCGGTGGAGACTAGAATGGTGGCTCCTGCAGGGACGGTGCCGCGGCGCGCCGCCTTTCCCACAACCTCAATGCCGCTCTCTTGCAGCACCGCGCGCAAAGATCGGGCCACAAAAGCTCCCGGATCCTGGATATTGACACGATACTCCTGACTGCTTCCAGAACCCATGGGGAGCTTCCCCGTGATCCGGTATCGTTCCCTGCCGTCCTGAATCATCCCCAGAGACTGGACCTTGAGCGGAGTCTGGGGGCTCCTGCTCGAGGTGGTGGCGAGGTTGTTGAGAGAGACGTAATCCCCACGAGGAAGCCACTCGACCTGGACCGGACCCCCTGTTTTCGGCGCCGGCCGAAGCTGAAAGACGATGGTGTTAAAATCCATGGAGGTAGCGGACAGCACTGGATTGTAGGCATCCTGACAGTTCCCGTCGAGACAGATCTGTTCGGTTTGCGGCTCGAAATAGCTGTTGTCCGCATAGATCCCACCCTGGACACCCTGTATGCCCGAGTCTCGTAGCTGGCGGGCGAGGGACGACATTCGATCGGCAAGCAGGAAGGGGTCCCCCTCGCTCCTGAGCCAAAGGTCGCCCGGGATCACACTTCCCTGAGGCTTTTCCCGCACCCAGAGAGTGGTGCTGAACCGATGCTGGGGGCCCAACTGTTTTAGCGCGCCGTAGCTGGTGAAGAGCTTGACCACAGAAGCCGGGACAAAGGTTTCCTGCGCCCGGTGGGCAAAGAGAACGCGTCCCGAAGGGATGGCAACTACCTGAACACCCACACGCCCGGCGGTCTTTTGAAGCCTGACCAAAGAGGACTGGAGAAGGCTGGGGGCGGCTTCCTGACCCGCTTCAACCCGGAGCGGCAGGGACAACAGGCTGAGCAGCAAGCACAGGGTGGTCGTGGAACGATGGGAGGAATGCTTCACGAGTTCTGCCCCAGGCTTTCGAAGAGTTCCCAGAAAGTGGGAAAGGATTTGGCGACGGCCTCGGCGCCGTGGATTTGTACACCCTCGACGCAAAGCCCGAGCAAGGCAAGAGCCATGGCAATGCGGTGGTCGTCGTAGACCTCGATGCCATCGTGGGGAGGGCACACCGCCCCACCATGGATCAGGAGACCATCCTCATGTTCCTCGAGAGGTACGGCAAACTTGCCCAACTCCGTGGCCAGGGCATGCAGCCGGTCCGATTCTTTGACCCGCAGATGGGCAACGTTGCGAATCCGGCTGCGACCCTTGGCCAAAGCCGCCAGCACCGCCACGGTCGGCACCATATCCGGCATGGCATTCAAATCCAGATCCACGGGCAGCAGCTGTTTCGGCCCGCTGACCAAGACTCCGTCCCGTTCCCAGGAAACGCTGCACCCCATCCCCTTGAGCACTTCCAGCAACCTGAGATCCCCCTGCCGGCTCTGGGCTGAGAGGGGGCCGGTGTGAACTTCGCCCCCGGTTAAAGCCGCAGCGGCCCAGAAATAGGACGCCGACGAACAGTCCCCTTCCACCTCATAAGGCATCGGCAGATAGGCCTGGGGAGCCGGAATAGTGATTTGATTGGCAGCCGTCCACTGGAAATGAATACCCGCCTGTTCCATCATCCCGAGGCTCAGCAGCACATAGGGCAGGGAGGCGACGGGTTCCTGCCAGCCGATGCGCACTTCCCCCCTGGCACAAGGTGAAGCAATGAGCAGGGAAGAAAGAAACTGACTGCTTTGCCGGGCGTCAACCTGAGTTTCTCCGCCGTTCAACCCCTGGCTGACGATCTCGAGCGGGGGATAGCCCGGTTGATTCAAGTAGCGACAGGCTGGGCCAAGGGCTTCCAGAGCCTCCAGAACCGGCCCCACTGGTCGTTCGCGAAGGCGCGGCGTACCATCGAAAACAAACCTGCCGTTCCCCGCCGCCGCCAGCGACAGCAGAAAGCGCATGCTGGTCCCGCTGTTACCAAGAAAGATGGGTCGGTCGGGTTGCGTCCAGCGTCGTTCCGGTGGCTTCACCAGAACCGCCGCTTCGCCCCAGTCTATCGCCACCCCCAGCCGGCGCAGGGCATTGGCGGTAAGGAGCGTATCTTCCGCCGCCAGCGCATTCGTTATCCGGCTTTCTGCCTGCGCCAGGGAAGCCATCATGAGGGCTCGGTGGGTAATCGATTTGGAGCCCGGCAAGCGAATTTGCGCTCTGACTTTAGAACCCGGTGGAAGCCTTTTGATTGTCTTCTTCATCGCCAAGAACCCCCATCAACGCTGTTCTCATGAGCGGAAGCACCACCTCCGGCCGGATCAGTCCGCCAAACCACCACTCCAGTTGGGCGACCCCCTGGTGGACCAGCATTTCCACGCCGGGGACGGCAATACATCCCGCCGCCCTGGCCTTGCGCAGGAAAGGCGTCCACAAGAGCCGGTAGACGGTATCCAACACCACCGTCCCGGGGTGGAAAAGACAGTCTGGAATGAGACTGGTCTGCTCTTCGTCGAGGAGCCCCACAGAGGTGCCCTGGATGATGATGTCAAAAGCCCCTGTCGTCTCTTGCCGCCGTAGTTCCGCAAGCGGGATAAAGTCGCAGACAAAGGCCCGGGCCAGAGCTTCCCCCCGTTCCACACCGCGGTTGGTGATGGTAATGGCCGCACCCTCCCGCTTCAGCGCGTAACCGACGGCCCGGGCAACCCCGCCCGCACCAATGAGCAAGGCCCGTTGACCTTTAAGAGAGTGATGAGTGATGAGTTGGATGGCGGATCGCGGATCGCGGATGGCGGATGTCGGACTTTCGGGCTTGCGATAGTTTCGAGTGTTATCCAGAGCGCCGACAGAAGGAGTGTTGGTGTTGCCACAGAGGCCTTCATCTTCGAGCGGGGGCGTTTCGCCATTACGGTGAGTTGCAGGAAGGTTCATGGCCTGACGGAGGGCTGAGAGCGCGCCGATCCAGTCGGTGTTGAGTCCTTCCCAGCGGGAGCCTTGGAGACGCAAGGTGTTCACTGCTCCCATCACCTGTGCCGGCGCATCGGAAACTTCAGCCAGACGGTATGCCGATTCCTTGTGAGGGATCGTCACACTCAGTCCCCGCATGCCGAGTTTTGCAAGCGTTTCCAGGTCTTCTGCCAGGTCATCCACTTGCAGGGCCAGATAGACCGCAGGGATGCACAAAGCCTCAAACACCGCATTCATCATGACCGGGCTCAAACTGTGAGCCACCGGATTTCCAATCACGGCGTAAAGATCTTTCTGAACGGGCCGGATCATGCGCTATCCTTTGAGCTAGGCTCCAGATCCTTTAAAAGTCGCCGCATCTCGGTGGCGGTCCACTGCCCCGGGGCCGCCGAGGCCAGTTCGGGCAGTTGCACATAGGCCCAGGGACTGCCCAAGAGCAGGCAGATCAGGCGACTCCACCGGCCCAGCGGCCCCATGCAGAAGGCCAGCACCTCCACCCCCAGCTGCTCGCGCCCGAAAGGAATGAGTTCGAGCACCCGGAGGTTGTCTTCAGCCGTTCGGGCATGGGTGGCGAACTTTATGGCATGAGGATGCTTCCTGGCCATGGTTTCCGCAAGTCTCTGCAAGGCTGCGCGCTCCGGGGTAGCCGAGTAGTCGTGATGAGAGAGCAAAAGGCGGGCGTTTTGCCCTCGGAACCCCTCCAATGTCGTCTCATCCACCCAACCCTCGAGATCGACCCATTCCGCCCCGGCCTCGACGGCCTTGTGGAGAACTTCAAACCGCTCTGCCTCAGGGCCTTCGAACTCGCCTCCCTCCCGCTTGGGCCGGTTGGTCGCCACCACCGGATGTCGACCGAGAGCAGAAAGGACGGTGAGTGCCGAGATAGTCCTTTCCGGCCCATGGCGTTTGAGGAAAAGATCCAGCCGCCATTCGAGAAGATCCACTTGCGGATGGTGAAGCAGACCCGCGAGCGACTCGCTGGGAACATCAGTCAAACACCCGCAGAGGGCAGCTTTCGGCATCATGGTGGCTCTATGTCCTCACTTCCTGGGACAGGCCCGGCAGTTGGCCGGACAGGGAGCGTGCCTGCTCTTTGTCAAGACGGACCGGCTGACGCGGGTCTTTCTGCGCATAGGAACCCAGAATCTTCAGAAACGTCGTCTGTTGCTTGAAATGGGCCAGAGCCTTCCCGATAGACTCATCCTCCAGATGCCCCTCGAGGTCGGCATAAAACAGATATTGCCAGGGAAAGAGCCGGTTCGGTCGGGATTCGATGCGGGTCATGTTTACCCGGAACAGGGCAAAGGCTTCCAAAGCGCCGTGCAATGCTCCCGGCTGATCGGGAACGGCAAACAAGAGGGACGTCTTATCCTTGCCGGTCGGGGGATTCACCTGATTCCCGAGCACAAAGAAGCGCGTGATATTCTCCGGGTGATCTTCGATGCGTTCGGCCAGCACCTGGAGACCATATTGCACCGCTGCGTACAGATTGCATATGGCCGCACCGGCAGCATCCTTCCTGGCAAGCTGGGCGGCCTGAGCCGTGGAAGAACATTCGAAGGACTCCACATGGCGAAGGTTTTCCAGAACCCATCGGCGGCATTGTTCGAGAGCCTGGGGATGCCCGTAGACGCGTTTCAGCTCATCGATGCCGGCAGCACTGGAACAAAGATAGTGAGCAATTTCCAGATAACATTCGTGAATGACTTTCACCTCTCTTTCGTAGAGCAGATCGAGAGTGTGTCCCACACCGCCCTGGAGGGAGTTTTCCAGGGGCACAACGGCGACATGCACCTTTCCCTTGAGCAGGTTGTCAAAGACGTCCTCGAGAGTTGGGGACGGAAGGTAGTGGGCGGAATGCCCGTACAGGGAAAGGGCCGCGAGATGGGAGTTGGTCCACGCCGGGCCGAGAAAAGCCACCTGAAAATCATACTGAAGCCGTCTCGAGGCAGAAAAAATTTCCCGGTAAATCGCCCGCAGGGACGATTCCAGGGTCGGTCCGAGATTCGCTGCCGCAAGTCGGTCCAGGATCGCCTCTTCGCGACCGGGATCAAACAACAGGAGCCCTTGTTCCGCTTTGATACGCCCGATCCGGCGCGCCAGTTCCATACGCCGATTAAGAAGCTTCAACAGCTCCTTATCCGTCCCGTCAATGGCCTCTCTTATGACTTCGAGTCGATCTTCCCCGCTCATCATTGCTCCACGATGGATTCTGTTATCTTCATGCCAAAGTGCCGTCCGGGTCTTTCCACCTGGACCAGCACCTGATCCCCTTCCTCCAGCTCGACCACCGAACGGGCCTCTCCGTCCGCACCCGTCAGGCGAATGGTTTCCGCATTCTGCAGGAGCAGCGAGCCTTTCACGCCTTCACACCTGGCTTCAACCAGCAGCAGGGGTCTGCGTTCGATTTTGGATCGTCCTACAGTTGCCGTCTGCGAGGTCCCGCGCGCGTGCACGACGAGCACCGCGTCTCCCGCCTGGAGTTCGCTCAGATAGCGCGTCCGCCCGCCAGGAACGGTGACGTAGGCATGGACCGGGCCGGCGTTGACCCGAAAGGGCCGGGGAGCGACATACAGGTTCGGTTTCACTTCCGCCTGGACGAGGAAGAGAAAGCCGCTCGTATTGCCCACCAGCATCCCTTCGCCCGCGGTCATGAGCGTACAGGTATCGATACAGACGCGGTCGCCCATACCCACCGGGCGAATCCTCTCGATCGTGGCCACCTGTAATGGCTGGCTCTCACTCTCGGCCTTGACGCGGGTCAGCAACGCTTTCAGGCCCTCGGGTTGGCGGGCATGGATCACAACCCCGGACACCCCCGTCTCCAGAATTCCCAACGCGAGATCGATCTCCTCGATCGAAGAGACCGGCACCAGAAGGCGCCCGTTTCGAGCTACGAGGTTTTCCAGGGGAATCACCTGCCATGGGCGAGGAGATCCTTCCCCGGCGAGAGCCGGTTTGTATTCCTCCAGCACTACGGGGACCTGAGTCAGGAGCTGCCCAATCCTGGCTTCGTCCTCGGGCGATGCGAGGGTCTCAAAGGCAACGTCGGTGCCGGGTTTGAGATCACCATCAGGACTGACGGTGGTGATACGCCCGAGCGCTTTCACTTTCTCGTCCCAACCGGGAGGGACAATCAACGCCTCCGCCCCTCCTTCGAGCGCGGTGGTTACCATCTCCTTGGACCATTCCTCGAGACGCACCCAAGCTTCCTTCAAGCTGCTTCT
Source organism: uncultured delta proteobacterium (assembly GCA_963783775.1). Lineage (GTDB taxonomy): Bacteria > Desulfobacterota > Syntrophobacteria > Syntrophobacterales > Syntrophobacteraceae > JADGQM01. The sequence goes on from CAWAOR010000011.1 coordinate 55,040, forward strand.
CCATGTGAAAACGTTCGGCGCTCAAAACAACAAAAGCCGTGGGCTGGGACCCACGGCTTTTAGGATTGGCTCTGTAATAAAACTCAGAGGCAGGTCGGCAGCGTCTTCTCCCTGACACGGGAGAAAAAATAATAGCGAAAATAGCGTTTGCTGGACATTGATGCCACACCCTTCTCTGAATGTAAAACTTGTTGATGCTATTAGTAGAATCGGAACCCTCGATCTGTCAATAGAATTATTGCGGCTTGGCGGAAATCCTTCCCCGGCACGCCCTGAGCCTCAGAGGCAAACTCAACCGCCTTCTCAGGAAAGACGATAATTCTCGTAGACGATAACCCTGCTTCAAGCTAAACTCAGGTTGATTCGATGTCCCCTGCACAAGCTGATGACGCTTATTGTCCTGTGCTTGCCGTTTCCATTGCACCGCTCTGACTGATGGCCTTTTTTTGAAGAGGCTTTATCATGTTCCTGTCGAAAACTAGTTGATTTTGACCGGAGAATGGTTTCTTTAGAGGGCCGAAGCCCCGCGATTCGATAAGGAAGGCAAGCAATGGAAGAGAAGGTTTTGCGCCTGATGCGCAAAGGAGCCATAACCTGCAGTGAAGAAACCAGCGTCAGGGAAGTGGCTCAAATTATGGTGGTAAACTCGACGCACTACTGTGTCGTGATCAACCACAACCATGAGGTGATCGGGATCATTTCCTCCCGCAGCATTCTCAAGGCTTTTGACAGAGACCTTGAGCAGACCAGGGCAAGAGACATTCTCGTCCCCTACACCTTTACCATTACCCCCAGCACGCCGCTCAAGGAAGCGATCCAGCTTATGGATAAGCGCAAGATCGAGCACCTGATTGTGGTTTCTGACCGCCCCGGAAGCAAGGCTATCTTGGGACTGCTTCATGTGGAAGACATTGTCGACCGAATGGCCCTGGAATACCTGGAATAGAAGAGGCAAGAACCATGATGAGAGTCCACGACCTCATGGATCGTGATATAGTGTTCTGCTATCCGGACGACAGCGTCGCGGATGTGGTCCGGATGATGAAAGCGAATCAGTTTCGCCCGGTGGTGGTAGTGCATGAAATGGGCGAGGTCTGGGGCCTGGTCTCGAGACTGGCTCTGATCCGATTTTACGGGGAAGACCTGAACCAGATTCGCGCCGAGGATGTCATGCGTCCCTACAAGATTGAAATTGATCCCCAATGGCCCATCGAAACAGCCATCGAGCTCATGAAACGGACGCGTCACGAACATCTCATCATCATCGACCCGCATGCGGGACCACGGCGCCCGATCGGTATTTTGAGCAGTTTTGATATCGTCCGCTATATGTCAGGCATTGAGACCGGTCATTTCGAACAGATGCTCAAAATGCCGTCCGAATGGTCGACTTCCACCCCCTGATCAGGATGGTTCCATCCCTCACCCACACGACCGGGGAGCGTTATGACCACTTCCCTTCTTCAGTTCTCTCGAGAGCTTGGTCTTCTCGAGGATCTTGGGAATAAAGAAGGAAAAGATCAGAAGACCCAGTGTGAAAAAGATCTGCCATGAAAGGAGCTGCTCCCACTCTCCGCTCGCCCATACTTCTTTTACGGTGCCAATGAAGAAGGTTATGATGAATGTTCCCAGGCTGATACCCAGAGCTGTCCCGAAAAAATAGTCCCCGAAGCGCACCTTGGTCAGGCCCATGCCGAAGTTCATCGGGCTGAAGGGAAAGTAGACCAGGCGCAGGTAGAGTACAGTCGCAAAGCCGTTTCGGGCGATGGCCTCGTCATACTTTTTCAGCCTGTCTCCTGCGAGGGAGGCGGCAAAATCCCTTCCCAGATAACGGCCGATAAAGAACGCCAGGCTCGACCCGATCATGGCCCCCAGCCAGACATAGACAAAGCCGAAGTAGGGACCGAAAATGGCTGCGCCCGCGGCGGTAAGCAGAGTTCCGGGCACAAAAAGACAGACCCCAACGGTATAGACGGCAATATAGGCCAATGGCGCCCAGAGGCCGGCAGTCTTTACCAAGAGGCCGAGTCTCTCCAGGGTGAGATGCTCCCTCACAGGAGTGAAACGGACGATCACGATCGCCGCAAGCAAGAAGACGACCAGAAAAGCCGCCTTGATGGCAGCGCGGCGTTGGTTCTTTTTCGACTCCATAAGTCCGCCTTCGGATCTTTCCTGTCGCTCTTGAGATAGGGGGAGCCCATCCTCCTTCGCCAAAAGATGGCCGAATTCCCCCATCCGATGGATCTCCGTCAGATATCCAGGATCACCAATGTTTCCCACCCGCGTGAGGTCTGCTCCACCTTGAACCGATGGAGCGTGACCGCCTTGATGTCTACAACCAGGTCGTGTTTTTCGGGGTTGATCGTCTCACCATAAGCCTCGGCCGTCAAGCGTCGTTCTCCGTCCCGGTCGGTGATCTGAACGCCCGCGACACGCAGCAGCAACTGTTCGGCGTCCTTGTAAAAGATAAGTTCCTGGAGTAATCCGAAGAGCAGCATATCGATTTCTTCGGCCGCAACCTCAAGCGTTCGGCGCTCGGCGGGGGTGATGGTTTCAAGGTTGGTCACCATCACATTCATGGTGGCATCGCCTGCGGCCACAAACATGGCTTCAAGCGTTGCCCCCCACGCTTCAAAGGCCACATCGGCGGTGGCGATATCGTCAAGATAGCGGTAAGGCATCTTCTCCCGTCACTCCCTCCCCCAATCACTTGCCGCTTCACCCATTCACCGACTCACCGTCCAGCCACCCTATCCCTTTACCACGCCAATCGGCACCAGGCGCACGACCCGTTTGCTGATCCCGGCCTGTTCCGTTGCTTCCACCACGTCATCGATGTTCTTGTAAGCGGGCCCGGCTTCTTCGGCCAACCCCGCATAGGAAGCCGAGCGCACGTAAATCCCCCGCGTTTCCATATCCTGTTGGAGCTTCTTCCCTTGAAAGCGCTTCTTGGCCTGAGCGCGGCTCATGGTCCGCCCGCTCCCGTGCGCCGTGCTGTTCAAGGTCTGAGCTCCCCCCGCGACCCCAGCCAGCAGATAGGACCCGGTTTCCATACTCCCGCCGAGGATCACCGGCTGCCCCGTGGGCCTGTAGACGCCCGGCAAATCCGGATGGCCAGGGCCAAGGGCGCGGGTGGCTCCCTTGCGATGCACCAGCACCTCGCGTTCCCTCCCGTCAATCAGGTGAGGTTCCAGCCGGGCCGTATTGTGCGCGACGTCGTAGACCTGGTGCAACCCGAGGTCCGTCGGGTCTTTGTGAAAGACGTCGGAAAAGACCTCCCTGATGCGGTGGAGGATCACCTGGCGATTGGCGAAGGACATATTGATAGCGCACTTCATGGCGGCGAAGTAGTCCCGCCCCTCGGGTGAGTTGAGCGGAGCGCACGCCAATTCACGATCCGGCGTCCGGAGGCCGTATTTCTTTTCCATGACCTTGAGAAAGAGCTGCAGATAGTCCGTTGCCACCTGATGTCCGAAGCCACGACTACCGCAATGGAACATCACCGCCACCTGGTTTGGCATGGTAATGCCGAAAGACTTGGCCAGGTCGGCGTCGAAGACATTCTCCGGCCTGGCCACCTGGATCTCCAGATAGTGGTTGCCCGAACCCAGCGTTCCGATCTGCTTGAAACCGCGTTCCACCGCTTTATTGCTGACCTTCGAAGCATCGGCCCCAACGACGCAGCCCTTTTCTTCCGTAAGTTCGAGATCCTCTTCCCAGCCGTGCCCATTCTTGACGGCCCAGCGGGCTCCCTGTTCCACCACGTGACGGAATTCACTCTGGGACATCTTGATGAAACCGGTGCTCCCCACCCCGGCGGGAACGCGCGCAAACAGCCGGTCAATCAGATTGCGCAAATGGGGCTTCACCTCATCATAGGTGAGATTGGTGCGCACCAGACGCATCCCGCAGTTGATGTCAAACCCGATCCCTCCCGGAGAAATGACCCCGCTCGAGGCATCCATGCCCGCCACCCCGCCGATGGGGAAGCCGTAACCCCAATGGCCATCGGGCATACAAAAGGCATAATCAAGAATGCCCGGCAGGGTGGCGACATTGGTCACCTGCTCGATGACTCCTGCATCCATCTCTTCCAGGAGTTTCTGCGTAGCGTAGATGCGCGCCGGCACCCGCATGCCCTCCTTGTAGCTCGGAGGGATCTCCCAAATGGTGTCAGAAATCTTCTTGAAATCCCTTACGGTTGCCATAGTCGGTCTGCCTTTCCTGGAGCTAGTCACCCCCCATCGAGGTGATTATCTGACTTGTCCTCAACAACTCATCGAACTTTCTTAGCTTATTCCGCGCACTTCCTGTCATGCCCCACACATCCGGTGTCGGTTGATAGACCTGCAGGGCTGGGCTTACCGGGGGCGTCTGTAAAGATTGTCATGGGCCAAACCGCGCAGGAGAAAAAGGCTGGCTGACCAATCTGGAAGTCCGGAAGGCATCGTGGTTTCGGGGTCTTCAAGAGACTGCTTGCTTGGAATCAGCCTGGGCATTTTCCATTTTCCCAACTAACCATGCGGGCATCTCGCCGACACCGCTTTCACGAGCTTCCCTGAATGCTGCCAGTCCCTTCTCGCTCAGTTGCACCGTGGGGTTAATCGCTATGGGCTGCAGGACGATGATACCTCCTTCTGCAAGCGAAAGATCCAGGTGATCTCCGCTCTTCAGACCGAGCTCTTTTCTTAACGATGCTGGAAGGTTGACGCTTCCCAGTTTATCAATGGCGAGGATCATGCAAACCTCCGTCATTTGATCTATTTTTACTGTAACAAAGGGTGTCACTTTGTCAATATCACTGATTGACATATGGCAGGACCTGCTTGTCCTGTGTCCCCGCTTTGGTGTCAAGCTGATCGATTTCCTCTTGAGCAAGCTCCGATCGGTGCATATGCTTCGGCGTGCCTTCAAGACATCGCGAGGGTTTCGACGCCCTTTTCGGTTTCCTTGTTCCACACACCGCTGCAGGAAAGGCGGATGAAGTTGCGGTACCGGTCGGAAGTCGAGCAGATCAGCCCCGGGACTGCCCCAATTCCCTGCGCGGGGAAGGTCGGCTCGTCGTCTCGGGCGGATGCCGCAAATGCACCATCGGGACTTCGGTAAACTGATGGGGACTTGCTTCATGCTCTGAAGATCCTCATTTTACAGATCCCCCTGGTTGGTGCTAAACTGATGGCTCTCTTGCATTGATCCTGGTCGCTGGCCGCGGTTTGCATTCCTTCGATCGACAGGGGGGTATTCATGATGATGAGAGCACTGGTGGTCCGAACCTGCTTGATCGCTTCGATCATGGCCGGCTTTCTGGTATGCAGCGCTTGCATCAAACCCAAAATCACGCTCTTCCCGGGAGATACGGAACCTCTGAAGGAATTCACCTTGCAGGGCGAAGGCAACGAGAAAATACTTATCATCGCAGTCAATGGCTTCATCTCTGACAGCCACCGGGAGCTGCCGTTATATCGCAAGTCGAGCATGGTCCAGGAAGTTGTCTCCCACTTGAACAAGGCAGAAAAGGACAAGGCCGTCAAGGCTGTCATCTTGAAAATCGATTCTCCGGGTGGCTCGGTTACGGCCAGCGACATGCTCTATCATGAGATCACCCGTTTTAAGGAGCGGAGCGGGGCCAAAATCGTCGGGATCATGATGGGAGTTGCCGCTTCGGGTGGGTACTATGTGGTCCTGCCCGCCGATTTCATTTTGGCACATCCCACTACGGTTACCGGCTCCATCGGCGTGATCTTCCTGAAGCCGAACGTGTCGGGACTGATGGACAAGATCGGGCTGGAGATCGCGGTCAACAAGTCGGGGAGAAACAAGGACATTGGTTCTCCCTTTCGGAGGGCCACCGAAGAGGAACAGCGGATCATGCAGAGCCTGATCGATGACCTGGCAGCCAGGTTCCTCACTTTGGTGGCCAGGCACCGTCCGCTGAGCCACGAGGCCAGAGCCGAGATTTCGTCGGGAAGCATTTATGCGGCCGATGACGCCCTGCGCCTGGGGCTCATCGATCAGATCGGCTACCTGGATGATGCGATCCAAAAGACCGTCACCATGGCAGGGCTTCCCGAACATGCCAGGATCGTCGTCTATCGCCGCGCCGAATATCCCAATGACAACCTCTACAATACTTACGGCGGCAGGCCTGAAATGCCCGAAATAAGCCTGCTCAACCTCGGATTGGCAGACGCCCTACCCCCGCTGCGCAGTGGCTTCTATTACCTCTGGCTACCCGGCCCATCGGAGTGAGGTTTCCGGAAGTCCTGCATTCCCTAGCCCCCATGACCTGAAGGGCTACAGCGAAGGATGAAAATGCCCCCGTTCTTGAGAGGTATCGAAGCATGAACGGGGTTTGGGCTTCTTTTCATGTGACTGACTGCTGCTATCTGACGATGATCATGACAACAATTTACTGCTCAGGATCCAGACCACGAAGAACGTCCTGTTTTGAGGAGTAGGCCGTGTGAAAATGGGGACCAGGGTTTCAGAGAGCTCCCGGAAATCAATCCCACCGGAAGAATTCAGCGGTGAGGTCACAGTCGGCTAGACATCCTGAATCCTCCGGGAACGCACGCGGCCGAATATTGCCTATCCACGCTGATTTTGGGAGTTGCGAGACATAAGCAGACTTGAAGATCTTCAGCCCAATGCTGCCCTCCGGGGCATCCTGCCCGACTGCCTGGTCACGGTCGTAAGCCTTAAATGGTTCGGGACTGAAGCTGTGAAGCTCACCTACAAGGACCCAAACGGGCGAGTAGCGAATACCCTGCTCTATCGTCATGACGAGACGCACGTCGAGATTGCCGAACAGGGCAGACCATGGAGTATCGATGGCGATGGCGCTCTTTTCCGATTGGTCTCCGAGGCCCACCGCATCCGCCTTGCCTATCTCTTCGATCCGGTACTCGCCGTCCACACCTCGCTTGTCGACCCGCTACCTCATCAAATCACAGCGGTCTATGAGGCCATGCTGCCGCGGCCACCCCGCACAACGGCAAAGAGGCGGACTTCCAACTCTTCATGGCGCTGCTCGACGGTGATCGCTTCGAAGGCCGCTTCCGGGACGGAGTCCATGTGGTCGACGGCGAGTCACACCGTGTGCACTACGTGCGTCAGCCCTTCCAGCGCGAGCCTGATTTCGGTGTGACGAGCGTTAACTACGACTTCGCTGAACTGCTCGCGCGGGCCAAGGTGATGAAGATCTCACGCGGAGACGCGGAGCTCGCGGAGAAATGAAGAGGAAGATGAGCCGGAGGGTATTTGACAACGCTCTTCGCGGTAACCTTCTGATCAAAGTGGGTATGGCTGCCGTTAAAGCAGTCCAAACCATCTCTGCGCCTCCGCGTCTCCGCGTGAGACAGACTACTTGTTTATTTATCAAAAGTATGATAATCATACATCAATGAAAATAATGACCCCTGATCTCATTCTGCCACGCGCCGCCGCTGCCGCTATCGAGCGGGCGGCCCGCATCGCCCCGGTAGTGGTGTTGCTCGGCGCCCGTCAAACGGGTAAGACCACCCTGCTGCGTGCTCTACCCCTGCTGAAAGGGCGGCCTTACCTCACCCTCGACGACTTTGACCTGCGTGTCCAGGCCGAGGCGGAACCGGAGGCCGTCGTGGCCAGGGCACACAGCCTGGTGCTCGACGAGGTGCAGCGCGCCCGAGACCTGCTTATTGCCGTCAAACGCGCCGTCGATGCGGACCCGGCTCGCACTCCGGGCCGTTTCGTACTTACCGGTTCGGCTAATCTGCTGATGCTGGAGCGAATCGGAGAAACCCTGGCCGGCCGCGCGGTCTATGTGACCCTCTGGCCCTTCACCCGGCGTGAACGCCTGGGGCTGGGGCGCACCGGGGTATGGAGCGAGCTTCTGGCGGCCCCGTCGTCCGGTTGGCGCGAGGTGTTGGATGCTCAGGGCGGCCCTGTCGAGGGGTGGCGTGCCGCCGCCGCCCTGGGCGGTCTGCCCGTCCCGTCGTACCGCCTCGCCAGTGCCGAGGATCGGGTAGTCTGGTTCTCCGGCTATGTGCAGACCTATCTGGAACGAGACCTGCAAACCCTCCGCGCGGTTGAAAACCTTGCCGATTTCCGCCGCCTCATGCGCGCGGCCTGCCTGCGTATCGGCAATATCGTCAATCAGACTGAACTGGGGCGTGATGTGGGGATTGCTCAGCCCCAGGTCCATCGCTTCCTCAACCTCATGGAAGCAAGCTATCAGGCGGTGCGTCTTGGCGCCTATGCCGTGAACCGGACCCGCCGGCTCATCAAGGCGCCCAAGCTCTACTGGAGCGATACGGGGCTTGCGCTTTTTCTGGCCGGGGAGAGCGAACCGCGAGGGGCACACCTGGAAAATCTTGTACTCACCGACCTTCTGGCCTGGCGTGATCTGCAGGCACCTCGCCCCGAGGTACTCTACTGGCGGACAGCTACGGGGATTGAAGTGGATTTCGTGATTGAGACCCCGGACCGGCTGTTACCTATCGAGATCAAAGCCGCCTCCCGCGTCACGACCGCTGACGCCAAAGGACTGGAAGCCTTCCTTGACGAATACGCCGATCTTGCGGACGGGGCCTTGCTTCTCCACGGCGGGGATGACACCTTCCCTCTTACCCGTCGCGTGCTGGCGGCACCCTGGTGGAAAGTGATCTGAGCGGTGATGGGGATCTCACGCGGAGACACCACGATGACTTCCAGACTTCGCATATTTGTAAGCTCGGTGCAGAAGGAACTCGAGGACGAGCGCCTCATCGTGCAAAACCTCGTCAACACCGACTCGTTTCTGTCTGCGCATTGCATCCCGGTACTCTACGAGTGTGAACCCGCATCTCCGACGAAAGCCCTGGATGGCTGCCTCGAAGCCCTCGACGGCTGCAACGTGTATCTGCTCATCGTGGGCGTTCAATACGGCACGTTGGCGGGCGAGCTGTCCATCACCCATACCGAATATCACCGGGCGAAAGAGACCGGGCTACCCGTCCTCGCCTTCATAAAGGGCGATCGGCAGGTGCAGCGAGAGGATGGTATGGTCGCCCTTCTCTGCAGAGCTCGATGCAGACGGCCCCAAAGACAAGCGTTTCGGCAACGTCATCGAGCTGCAGAAGGAGATGGTCTTGCTTTTGATGCAGGGAGAAACTCTAACCAGCCGCTTATGTGAAGAGCGGTTCCATATTACCCGTGATACCGCGGCTCGTGACTTCAAACTTCTGCTTGAATTGGGCCTGGCGAAAAAAGAGGGAAAAGGCCGCTCGGTTCGATACGTTTGGCTGAGCATGACCTAATCGTCAGATAATCGTCAGGCAGCAGGGCCTAATCGTCAGATGAAAACAGTCAAAACAGACTGGCAGCGGCGGCGTGGTCACGATCCTTAAGACTGACTACTATTACGTCCGGCGTGCGCGCAGCGGACCTTGATAGTTTGGCCCTTTGACCATTGGCAAAGCCGGAGGTTACAAGGTTCCCATAACCCTCACCGAAAAGATCTAGATTGTTTCAGGCGACAGCCAAATTGCACGGCTCCTTGACTGGAAAATCTCCCGGGTTATCATTGGCCAGATCGACATCCTTCAAATCAGAAGCGGAATCTACATTCTGGATTTCAAGCCAGGAGCCCGAAAAGTAAAGCCTGTTGGCTAGCTCACGACCTATGCCCTGGCGCTCAGCCGGTTGGCCCGAATTAAGAAATATGCACACCAATACTGGCGAAGCCCAGTATCGTGCTAATCGCCGTTTTGACCTCAGTGCCATGCTCTCACACGCCAACTCTACACTGGAGCGAGCACGGGCAGTCGGCCAGAGAAGTGGTTGCGACTGGCTGAAGCATGACGCTAATCAGGTTAGAAATTGAGGCGGAAATTCCAGATGGGGCGCCCGACCACGTCGTCCGGACGGTTACCGAAAATAGTCTGACGCTGAAATTCAAGAACCAGGGCTTCGAGACGGAGTGAGCAGAGGTCTTTTTCGGAAGCGAACCAACACCGTAGCCAAGGGCGGAAAGCTCTCGGGGGAGAAAAGGGAGGGGTTTCCGGACGGACTGAAGCTCACTCAAATCGATCTTGACGCCAAGGCCGGGGCCAGGAAACGCTGTACCTGTTCGAGCAGGAAGGGATAGACCAGAGTGGTTCCGCCGACGATGTGGCCGTTGTGAAGGAAGTCGCCGGTCCCCCAAAAATCACTGACCGTGCCCCCGGCCTCGGTTACGAGCAGGCTTCCGGCGGCAATGTCCCAGGCTTTGAGTCCTGCTTCCCAGAAGCCGTCAATTCGCCCGGCCGCCAGATACGCCAGATCAAGGGCCGCTGCTCCCGCCCGCCGGATGCCGCTGACACCCAGAAAGATGCTCTTGAATGTATCGAGATAAGGATCGAGGAGGTCTCTGGTGCGGTGGGGAAAACCGGTGGCGACGAGCGCGCGGTCGAGTGCCAGGGGCCGGCTGACATGGATTCGTTCCCCGTTAAGATAGGCCCCCGCGCCGCGGCGGGCGGCGAACAGTTCCTGGCGCACCGGGTCCAGGACGAAGCCGAGACTTGGCCTCTGATCTTCGCAAACGGCGATGGAAACGGCAACGAAAGGAAAACCATGGATGAAGTTGGCCGTTCCGTCGAGGGGGTCGATGACCCAGGCGATCCCATCCTGCAATCCCGCATTGGGGGTTTCTTCGGACATGATGCTGTGATTGGGGAAGTGTTTCAGGATGCGGTCGATGATCAAGGTTTCAGCATCCGTGTCCACGGTGGTGACGTAGTCGAAGGGGGCTTTGGTGTGAACCTGGGCTGCGGAGATGCTCCCGATCTTTTTCCGGATCAGATCTCCCGCCTCGAAAATTGCTGTTCGTGCTACCGCCTCGATGGCATCAAGGCTTATTTCTCTCGACTTCATCGGCATATCTCTCTAAATTGTACGACTGAGGGTCCCGCTCTTGTAAAGTGACTCCGTTGTCGTTCGTTTGCTCAAGAAAAGTCAACAGAATATTTCCCCTCCCGGAGAGTCGAGGGTTTGTCGGGATGGTGATTGACGTTCACACTCACATCTTTCCCCCGGAAATCGTTCTCGATCGGCAGCATTACTATGCCGGAGAGCCTGACTTCAAGTTGCTCTACGATTCTCCTCGGGCTCGCCTGGCGACCGTGGAATCGCTGCTTGAAGCGATGGCTGCCCACGGCATTGACCGTGCTGTGACCTTTGGCTTTCCCTGGCGGCAAGCTGACCTGGCTGCGCGGCACAATGACTATGTGCTGGAAGCCGCTGCCAGGTTTGCGCCGGCCTTGATCCCGCTTTGCTGTGTGAATCCTCTGGCGCCGGGCAATGGGCTTGAAGCCGACCGATGCCTGGCGTTGGGGGCACGAGGGCTTGGGGAACTGGCCATCTACGGGGCCGTAGAGGCGACGGTGGCCCTGGGATGCCTGCAGGATCTGGTGGCTTGTTGTCGCGCCCATGACGGAGTCATGCTCGTGCACGCAAATGAACCGGTGGGACCCCACTATCCGGGCAAGGCCCCGCTGGGACTTAATTTCTACTATGCGTTGGCCGCCCTTGCCGCAGATTTGCCTTTGATCCTGGCCCACTGGGGAGGTGGCCTGGGCTTCTTCGAACTGCTCAAGAAAGAAGCCCCCCAAACCCTCCGCAACGTCTATTACGATACCGCGGCTTCGCCCTTCCTCTACAAACCTGCCATCTATGCGCACATGACGGCAATGCTGGGGAAGGAAAAGGTGCTGTTCGGCAGTGACTATCCCTTGCTCTCTCCCGGGCGTTATTTTCAGGAAATGGCGGAGGCCGGTATTTCCTCTGAGGCAATGAGCGCCCTCACGGGCGAAAATGCCGCCCGGCTGTTCGGGATTGAGTACTGAGTGGGAGGTAATTATACCGTTCATTTAAAAGGCGAACGATCGATCCTAGCGAAAGATAGCCCATGAAAGATCCCGACAGAGTTCACATCCGGCTTTTCCATTCGTTGCTTTCCAGGGAACTGGAGCCTCTCGTTGGCGATCTCTCTCAAATTGACCTGCCGGCGGGCACGGTCATTTTTCATGAGGGGGACCACGGGAATCATTTCTGCCTGGTGCTTCAGGGCTCGGTGGAGGTGATCAAGGCTCTGGGGACGTCAGAAGAGCGGATTTTGACTGCCTTTGGGCCTGACGACTGTTTCGGGGAAATGGCTCTGCTTGACCCGGAATACTCCCGTTCGGCCAGTGTTCGCACCCGCACGGCGGTGAGCCTGCTGGAAATTAGACGCGACGACTTCGACGCCATGCTGCGGGTGCAGCCGGCTCTCGCCTATGATTTGGCCAGAATGCTGAGCCAGCGCTTGCGGGATACCGACGATGCAACCATTCGTGACCTGCAGGAAAAGAACCGCCAGCTGGCAAAGGCTTACGAGGACCTTAAGGCGGCGCAGGCACTCATCATCGAGAAAGAAAAGCTGGAACGGGAACTGGAAGTGGCGCGGGAGATTCAGCGAAGCCTCCTGCCACGTGCCCTCCCGCAGTTGCCCGGCTTTGATTTTGGGGCGCGAATGGAGCCGGCACGAGCCGTGGGAGGAGATTTCTTTGATTTCATTCCTCTCGATGACCAGCGTTTGGGGATTGCGGTAGGCGATGTGTCCGGGAAAGGGGTGCCGGCAGCGCTTTTCATGGCGATGACCCGGACCTTGTTACGCGCCGAAGCACGCGCCGCGAATTCGCCCAAAGAGGTTTTGCGAGGGCTTAATGAGCATCTGCTGGAAATGAATGATGCCCAAATGTTCGTCACGGTCCTCTACGGGATTTTGCATACGGTAACCTGCCGTTTTACCTATGGGCGGGCCGGGCATGAATTGCCCGTCCAGTGCGATGAACTGGGGTGCCACGACCACGCCCTGCTGTGGGCATGGCGAACCGCTGGGGGTTCTTCCCGATCCCAAAATCGATGAGAATTCCATACAGCTTACGCCCGGCCAGAGCCTGCTCCTCTTTACCGATGGCATGACCGACGCTATTGACGAACAGGGACTATTCTTTGGCACCAAGCGTCTTCACCAATCGCTGGGGGCCTGCTGCCACCTTTCCGCCCAGGGGATCTGCGATCGCCTTTTCGACATGGTGATGACCCATCAGTGTATGGTCCCTCAGCATGACGATGTCACGCTCGTGGCCGTCCGCGTGTCTCAAAACTGCCTGCCTTGAGTGGAAACGAGCTCGGTGGGGATCGCTGCTTTGCCCCCTGCGGTTTGGGGAAGGAGCGGAAAAAGGCCTTGACGCCGTTGCCGTTAATGTGTTAGCTGAGCGTTTTCACAACGGGATTGCTCCTTGCTCCAACCCGTACATGGGTGAGGGGCTGCGTAAACCAGAAGGAGGAAAAGAAAAGGATGCGGAAGTACGAAACGTTTTTCATCGTCGACCCGGAACTCACCGAAGAAGCCTACACCCTCGTCGGCGACAAGCTCAAGGGCATTGTCGATGCCAACGGGGGCGCCGTTCTCACCTATGTCTCCTGGGGCAAGAAAAAGCTGGCTTATCCGGTCAAGAAGCGCAATCAGGGCCTCTACATTCTCATGGAATATGGCGGAGGCGCACAGCTGGTGGCAGAACTTGAACGGAACATGCGCCTGGATGAACGGGTGCTCAAATTTATCACGGTAAAACTCGAAGACCGCTTTGACCCGGAAAAGGAAGAAGCCCGCAAGAATGCTGCCGCGCAAGCCCTTGCAGAGGCAGAAGAAGCGGCGCACAAGAAAGTTGAGGGCCAGGAAGAATACGAGGCCGCGGGCGAAGATGAGCTTGGGGAAGAGGAAGAACCAGCCTAAATCCGGCGTTGAAACTGGATACTTGAAACTGGAAACTTGAGGGTTAGAAGCCTTCGCGGTAACCAGTGAGACGGCACCCCTATCAGGGTGATTGGAACAGGGAGAAGTAATATGGTCGTAAGGCGCAAAAGGCGAACGTTTCAGCGACGTAAAGTATGCCGGTTTTGTGTGGATAGCGAACTGAGGATTGACTACAAGGATGCCAAGACCCTGCGTTATTTCGTTACGGAACGAGGGAAGATCGTACCCCGCAGGATCTCCGGCAATTGTGCCAAACACCAGCGGGTCTTGACCACTGCAATCAAAAGAGGGCGCCAGATTGCGCTTTTGCCTTACACAACCGTCCACACGGTTTAACGGGGTGGGGGGGATGTGTCTGAGGCCCTCTTCAGATGAAGGGCTATGGGCTTAGACAGCGAATCTGCGGCAGGGTGGCGGAACTCCCTGATGGTGAGAGAAATCATCGTCGGAGTTGTCGCGACCCTGCTGTTTTTCCTTTCGGTCGTGATGATCCCTGTGGTCGGCATGGTGGTGGGGACTTTCACCCCGCTGCCGGCCCTGCTGGCCTATTACCGATGGGGAAGCCCTCTGGCCTTTTGGGTCCCTGGCGGTGCGGCGCTTCTCGGCTATGTGCTGCTTACCACCCTCAATGCGTCCCAAAGCCTGCCCTACTTGCTGGAGATGCTGCTGCTCGGTCTTCTGCTCGGGCTGGGAATGCGCCGGGGCTGGTCCCTGGAGCGGACCGTAGGCACTGCCGGCGGGCTCGTTTTTGTCGTCGGCCTGCTGGTCTTCTGGATCTCGTACGGGGGTGGCGCTGAGGATTCCCGGATGGTTATTGAACGGGACCTGCACGACGCCTTTGGCATGCTTCTCCAACAGTACGGGGCCTCTTCGGCAGACAAACAACTGGTGGAGGAAACTCTCCAGAAGCTGCTGCCGTTCCTGCTCAAACTCCTTCCCGGGGCCGCGCTCTCTTCGACCCTTATGGCCTGCTGGCTGAACCTTCTGGTGGCCAAGCACTACTGCCGGGTGCGCCATCTGCCGCTTCCCGCCTGGCCGGATTGGTCGCAGTGGAAAGCACCGGATTTGTTGGTTTGGCTTGTCATCGCCAGTGGTATTTTGCTCCTTGTGCCCGTTGGTTTCCTCAGGATTGCAGGCCTTAACGCCCTCATGGTGGCTGGTGTCGTCTATCTCTTCCAGGGGTTGGCGATTGTCAGCTACTATTTTGAACGGTGGAAGCTGCCGCGGCTTTTCCGGGCCGCCGCCTACGCGATTATTCTCATTCAGCAGTTCTTCACGCTGGGGGCGATGTTGCTCGGACTGTTCGACATGTGGCTCGACTTTCGGCGCCTGTCGCGAGGAACTGCAGCAAACCCTTGAAGTCGAAACCAGGCTGCAGAAGGGTGAACGCTCTTTTGCAGCGGTTGTTGAAAAAGCATAGAGCTGGCAGGAACAGCTCCAATTCAACCCTCTTTGCATTTGCCGAGGTAAATGATCATGAAGGTAATTTTGACAGAGAATATTCTGGCCCTGGGGCAGATCGGGGAAGTCGTCAACGTAGCCCCGGGATACGCCCGCAACTATCTCCTTCCCAAAGGGCTGGCTCTTGAGGCCACGGGGAAGAACGTAACCGAACTGGAACACAAGAAGCGAGTGCTGGCTCAGAAGCGGGAACGTGTCCACCAGGAAATGCTTTCCGTGGCCGAAAAACTGAACCAGGTGCAGGTTGTCTTCCGGCGCAAGGTCATCGAGGAGGACAAACTGTATGGGTCGGTCAGCTCGGCCGACATTCTGAGTGTCCTGGATGAACGGGGATTCAACCTGGCGCGCAAGAGTGTCCAGTTGGATCAGCCGATCAAGGCCCTGGGGGAGTTTGCCATCCCGGTCCGGGTGGATGCGCAAGTCATGGCCCAGATCAAGCTCGTTATCGAGAGGGAAGCGTAAGATTTTGGAGAGTAGCGCCGAAGAACACAAGAAGGTGCCCCCTCAGCAAATCGAGGCGGAACAGTCGCTCCTGGGAGGGATTCTGATCGAGAGCGAAGGGTTGCCTTCCGCTCTGGAAATACTCCGGGGCGAGGAGTTCTACCGGGATACTCACCGCACCATTTTTCAGGCTTTTCAAAAGCTCTTTGAAGCCAATGAACCGATTGACCTCATCACTACCTCAGACTTCCTGGCCGAGAAGAACCAGCTCGACAAAGTGGGCGGAGCCACTTACCTGGCTTCACTTACGGAAATGGTTCCCTCTGCCGCCAATGTCGCCACCTATGCCAAAATCATCCATGAGAAGTCCCTTCTGCGGAACCTGATCCAGACGGCCAATGAAGTCACAGCGCTCTGCTATGGCGGCGGCAAGAGCGTCGAAGAGATCCTGGATCAGGCCGAGGCGGCCATCTTTTCCGTCACGGAAAGCCGCATCCGCTCCAGCTATGCTCACATCAAGGATATTGTCAAAAAGAGCATCGAGACCATCGAAAAATACCAGGAATATCGTGAGATGGTCACCGGGGTGGCGAGCCACTACACCGATCTGGACAAACTGACGGCGGGCTTCCAACCTTCCGACCTGATCATCATTGCGGCCCGGCCGAGCATGGGCAAAACCGCCCTGGCGCTTTGCATCGCCAGAAATGCCGCCATGCTCGGAGGCATCCCCGTCGGGGTCTTTTCTCTGGAGATGAGCAAAGAACAACTCGCTCTGCGCCTGCTTTGCGCTGAAGCCCGAGTCGATTCCCACAAAATCCGCACCGGCTTCCTCAGCCAGCAGGAATGCGTGAAAATGCTCAACGCCGCGGGGAAGTTCATGGACTCTCCCATGTACATCGATGACACGCCGGCCATTTCGGTCCTGGAACTGCGGGCCAAGGCGCGTCGGATGAAGGCTGACCGAGGTCTGGGTCTGATCGTCGTCGACTACCTGCAGCTCATGCACGGGCGCCAGGGTGCGGAACGCCGCGAACAGGAGATTTCGGATATCTCCCGGTCGCTCAAGGGCCTGGCGAAAGAGCTGAATGTCCCGGTCATTGCCCTCTCTCAGCTCAATCGCAAGGTCGAAGAACGCAATCAGAAACGCCCTCTGCTGAGCGACTTGAGAGAGTCCGGAGCCATTGAACAGGATGCGGATGTCATTGCTTTCATCTATCGGGATGAGGTTTATAATAAAGATTCATCGGACAAAGGCATCGCTGAAATCGAAATCAGCAAGCATCGCAACGGACCCATTGGGATGGTCAAACTGAGATTTATCGATACGTATACACGTTTTGAGAACCTGGCGCTCAATATCTGAGAGATTGAGTGATGAAGAAGTCAAATCAATATTGGGATGACAATGCCGAGGGCCTTTCGCGGACGGAGCTGGACGCGCTGCAGCTGGACCGGTTACGACTCACTCTGAGGCAGGTCGGTGCCTCCAGCTTGTATCAGAAGAAGTATGCAGAAGCCGGGGTTTCTTCGGAAACTTTGACCTCACTTGAGGATATTCACAAGCTGCCCTTTACGACCAAGCAGGATCTGCGAGAACACTATCCTTATGGGTTGCTCTGCGTGTCCCGAGATCAGTTGGTGCGTCTTCATGTTTCTTCGGGAACGACCGGGCAGTCCATCGCGGTCCTTTACACCCGAGCGGATCTCGATGGGTGGGCGGACTTGCTGGCACGGTGCATGTACATGACCGGAGCACGCCCTGGAGATACTTTTCAGAATCTTTCCGGCTATGGCCTCTTCACCGGTGGCCTGGGCTTCCAGTATGGGGCGGAACGCTTGGGGCTCCTGACCATCCCCTCCGGTTCGGGCAGCAGCAAACGCCAGATCCAGCTCATGCGGGATTTCTCCACCAGCGTCATCCACATCATTCCCAGCTATGCCCTGCGCCTGATGGATGTGATGTTGGAAGTCGGGGTTGACCCCAAACGGGATCTGCAGCTCCGGCTGGCGTACCTGGGGGCGGAACCCTACTCGGAAGAGGTGCGGCGGCGCGTGGAGGAATTCTACGGCCTTCGGGTCTTCAACAGCTACGGGCTTTCCGAAATGAACGGCCCGGGGGTGGCCTTCGAGTGCGTGCACCAGGCGGGCATGCACATCTGGGAAGACGCCTATTTCGTGGAGATCATCGACCCGGAAACCCTGGAACCGGTGCCCGACGGCGCGTTTGGTGAGCTGGTGCTGACCAGCCTCAACCGGGAAGGGATGCCGGTCATCCGCTACCGCACCAGGGACATCACCCGGATCATTCCCGGCGATGTGCCCGTGCGGACGGGTGCACAAACGGCTGGACCGGATTCAGGGGCGCTCGGATGATATGTTCATCATCAAGGGCGTGAATATCTTCCCCATGCAGGTGGAACAGGTGCTGATGAACATCCCCGAGGTCGGCAACAACTACGTGATTATTCTGGAACGCGAACACAACGTTGACGACATGATCGTGCGCGTCGAGGTGACCGATAAGAGTCTTTGTTGAAGATATGCGCCATTTGCAGCGTCTGCAGAAGAAAATCACCCACGATCTCAAAGGCGAGCTCCAGATCACCCCGCGCGTTGAACTGGTTGAGCCCAACGGTTTGCCCCGCAGCGAGGGCAAAGCCATGCGCCTGATCGACCGGCGTCATCTCTAAGACGAGGGTAGCCCATCAAAAGAGTTCTACGGCCATGTCGCCGGCCTTAAGAGCAGCACCCGCCAGCGAATCGAGCGGCTCTACCGGCGTAAGGTGCCTCCCCGCCAGGTCGTCTCCTCCGATTTGGCGCGCGATGTGGCGCGCCTTTCGTTCGAATGCGGCCGTCAGATCGGCCTCCTCCTGGCCCGCGACGGAACGGTTGAAACGGTTCTGGTCGGCGGGCCACGCTCCCTCTTTATTCCGGATCTGCCCAAAAGCCGTGGAGGGCGCTGGCGCCTCAGGGGGCTGCGTTTGGTCCATACCCATCTGCAAGAAGAACCCCTGTCCCAGGACGACCTCATGGATCTGGTGTTCCTGCGTCTGGATTGTATGGCAGCCGTTCGCGTGGACCCCCACGGTGGCGCCACCCAACTGGAAATCGCCCACATCCTGCCGACCAGCGACCGGGATCAGCCCGGCTGGCAGATCCTTCCGCCCCTCCCCTGCTATGACCCCGAACTGGATTTCCTGGCTCTGGTGCAGGCCCTGGAAGACGAACTGGAACGCAATCGCCTGGCTATCCCGGCGGCCAAGCAGGAGGATCGCGCAATTCTGGTCAGTGTCACCGGCACCGACTGGGAAACCGCCGGAAAATCCATGGACGAACTGGTGGAACTGGCTCACACCAGCGGCATCGCCGCCGCCGATACCATCATCCAGCGGCAGCGCCAGATCAACTCCAAGTACCTGATCGGCAAGGGAAAGCTGAGTGAGATCGTGCTCCGGGCACTGCAGTGCGGGGTGGATCTGCTGATTTTCGATCAGGAACTCAATCCTTCTCAGGTGCGCTCGATCACCGATACCACCGAACTGCGAGTGATCGATCGAACCCAGCTCATTCTCGATATCTTCGCCCAGCGAGCCCAGAGCCGCGAAGGGAAAATCCAGGTGGAAATGGCGCAACTCAAATATCTCCTTCCCCGACTCGGGATGAAAGACGACGCTCTCTCCCGGCTGACCGGCGGGATTGGCGCCCGGGGCCCCGGGGAAACCACTCTGGAAATCAATCGGCGGCGGACCAAGGACCGCATCACCCATCTGGAAAACCAACTGAAGCAGATCCGCAAAGCACGCATGCAACGCCGCTCGAAACGCATGCGCAAGCGGATGCCCGTCATCTCCATCGTGGGTTACACCAACGCCGGGAAATCCACGCTCCTGAATACCCTGACCAAAAGCCTCGTCTTTGTGGAAGACAAACTCTTCGCGACCCTGGATCCCACCAGCCGGCGGCTGCGCTTTCCGCGCGATTTTGAAGTGATCATTACCGATACGGTGGGCTTTATCCGCGATCTTCCCCGCGACCTCCTGGACGCCTTTGCCGCCACCCTGGAAGAACTTGATGACGCCGATCTCCTGCTCCATCTCGTGGATCTCAGCAATCCCCAATTTGAGGATCAGATGGCGGCCGTGGACCGGATTCTTAACGACCTTGAACTGCACGACAAAGAGACGGTTTTGGTCTTCAACAAAACCGACCTTCTGGACCCTGAATATGTGAGCAATCAATTGAAGCGCTATGGCGGCGTCGCCATTTGTGCGCTCTCAGCCAGGACGCTGGAACCCCTCATTCTCGAACTGCAGAATCACGTCGAAGCCTTGCTCGAACAGGGTTTCGAGGCAAAACCAGCGGAGTCGCCGGAGAGGGAGAGGAAGCCGAGTAATCTTCGCTTACCAAGAAAGAAAAGCCAAGCCGGCGGACTCGGCTTGGCTTTCCGAAGAAGAAGTTTAACACGCCGTAAAGGAGTGCCATTGATGGATAGCTTTGTAGCAGGCCGCACGGGCAGTGGATAGTGGGAGCGGGCAGTATTTCGAGCGGAGAAAGGCAGTATTTAAATGGTAGGGTAACTATGTATGTCTCTCAGGGTAGGGCTGCTCGTCTCTACTGATCCTATTACCCCGGCTTTCCAAGAGGTTAACAACAGTGGCTCCCAAGGCAGGACTGCTGCCAGCGCGCGGACAGGAGGGAACCCGCATGAAGCCTGAAAGGGTAGAAACTAGCCTCGGCCTCCTGATTCTGTTCGTCCTCCTCGGGATTGCCGTCGCCATGTTTGTGAAGCAATCCCGATATGACGATAAGCTTTTCAAGGTTCTCCTCGCCAAAAACCTTCCTGCTGACGGCCAACGTGGCCCTGCCGGTTCCACCCCGGATTTGCAGGACTATCTCTCCGAGGGCCTGGTCGTGCTGACTCCCGTTGAGAGTTTTGGGTCGGAAAGTCTCTCCGAAAAGATCGACGGGAAGGCCGAGCTGTATCTTTCCGCCGGATTTTTGGGCCTTCGCGCGCAGCGCTTTGCCGAGGCCGGCAAACCGGAGCAGTGGCTCGAACTCTTTGTATACGATATGGGAAACCGGCAGAATGCGTTCTCGGTTTTCAGTACTCAACGGCGTGCGGATGCTGAGGACGCCACTTTTGCCCAGTCCGCCTATCGGACGGAAAATGCCCTGTTTTTCCAGCAGGGTCAATTTTATGTAGAAGTCATTGGCGCATCTGACCAGATGGTTGAAAGGCTGCTTGCCATTGGCGAGAACTTCGTCCGCAGGCACCCTTCCAAGGAGCAAGAACTGGGGGAGGTAGCTCTGTTCCCCAGGGCTTCACTGATCCCGGGGAGCATCGCCCTCCTTGCGGAAAATGTGTTTGGCTTCGATCGTCTCAACCATACTTACATTGGCCGCTACCGCTTCTCAGGAACGGAACTGACCGCTTTCCTGGCGCATCAGCAGTCAGTCGAGGAAGCGAAAGCAATGGCCTCTGCCTACCATCAGTTCCTGGTGGAAAACGGTGGGGAGGATGCCGCCATGGCTGTTTCTATCCCAGACGCCTGGCTGGTCAAGGTTTTCGACACCTTCGAGCTGGTTTTTGTCCACGACTCCTACCTGGCCGGCGTCCATGAAGCGGAGCGGAAGGAAATGGCGGAAGAGCTCGCCATGAACATGAAAAAGGCTCTGGCGGGAAATGAAACTTGATACTTGAAACTGGAAATGGGGGATGCGGCTGGGAGTCAGAATGGACTTGCCGAACCAGGACCATCTCTGTCTTGCGGCGAATCCTCAATTCCCGAATCTCGATTCCTAATTCAGCAGCTTGGGGGGGTACCGTGTGAAACATCTTGAAGACCGTGAGGCACTCGATCGGCGGCAATTTCTCAAACGTTTGGCCAAGGCGGGGCTTGCCATGACTGGGCTTGGTCTGCTGGGTTATGGCCTGTATGACCCCATAGGACCGGTCAATTCAGAAGAGCGCGTGCGGGGCCTGGTACATCTGCCAGGTTTTGCTGTGGCGGGGATCAAGCAGCAGATGGCCATCGCCAACGGTACGGACCGGGTCCAGTCGCTCAATCTGGCGCTCAAAGCGCTGGGAGGAATGGAGGTCTTTATTAAGCAGGGCGACCGGGTGTTGGTCAAAGTCAATGCCGCTTTTGCCTCCCCTCCCTTCCTGTGTGCCACCACGCATCCCGAGCTGGTGGCCGAAGTCGCCCGGTTGTGCTTCAAGGCCGGGGCCGCTTCGGTGATCGTAACCGATAACCCGATCAATGACCCGGAAAGCTGCTTTGTCCTGTCGGGCATAGGTGCAGCGGTCCATTCCGCAGGCGCTCGTCTGGTTTTGCCCAGGGAAGCCTTCTTCCGGCCCACCACGGTTTCCGGCGGAGCTCTCATCAGGAACTGGCCGGTTCTCTACACCCCCTTTGAAGGAGTGAATAAGCTGATCGGGGTGGCTCCGGTCAAGGACCATCACCGCAGCGGGGCATCCATGACCATGAAGAACTGGTACGGCTTGGTCGGCGGCCGGCGCAACATCTTCCATCAAAACATCAACGATTTCATCAAAGAGCTGGGGCTGATGGTCAGGCCGACCATGGTGATTCTGGACGGCACCATGACCATGATGACCAATGGCCCTACGGGCGGGTCAGTGTCCGATTTGAAAGCAACCAACACCTTGATTGTCAGCACCGACCAGGTGGCGGCTGACGCCTTCGGGGCTACACTGTTGGGCAAAACCGCTCTCGACCTGCCCTACCTCCAGAAGGCTGAAGCGGAAGGGGTGGGTACCGTGGATTATGAGTCGCTCCATCCCATCCGCGTGCGGACTGGGTGACAGGGCGAGGGGGAGAGCTGGAGAGGGGGAGATGAAGCGTCGCCTCAGGTGAGGAAGGAATGAGCTGATCTACTCCCAGGCCACTGCGACTTTCTGGTTTCATAATTTCCAGTATCAAGTTTCGAGTTTCAACTTCGAGTATCGATCATGAGCATCGTAACGGTTAGACGGATAAGCCAGGCGTTCTTTTTGCTGCTCTTCTTGTGGTTCTGCTTGGTGAGTTCCTTCGGCATGGAGTGGTGGCAACTTAGGGGTTGGCCGGTCAACTGGTTTCTTCAGCTCGACCCCCTGGTGGCCCTGGGCACCGTCCTCACTACCGGCACCCTCTATGGCGACCTGGCCTGGGCCCTGGTCACCATTGCGCTAACGATTCTCCTCGGACGTTTCTTTTGCGGATGGGTCTGCCCCTTTGGCTCTCTTCATCAGCTGGTGGGCTTTGTCGGCAAACGGGGAAAGAGCGCCTCCCACCGGGTGGCCGTCAATCAGTACCATCGGGGTCAGTCAATCAAGTACTATGTGCTCTTCTTCCTGCTTTCAGCCGCCTCCGGAACGCCTTCTGGCGGATGCCCTCCGGGTTGCCTTTGCGAATTCGTACAGCTTCCGGCTGATTGTCGCGGCCTCCGCTTGCGCTGTCGCTTTTCTGGTCGCCAGGTCCTTTTCGGAAGGCAAGAAGGCTGTCTCCATCGGCCTGAGTCTGACGGCCATCTGGGCTGTTGGAGGATTCTTCCTCGGGGCCGGCCCGATGCTTGGCGCCTCCCTGCAAACCGGGCTGCTCGATCCCCTGCCGCTCCTGCACCGTTCGGTGAATCTGGTGCTTCTGGCCCTCACTGACGCCGCTCCTCAGATGCTTTCCCACAGTCAGCGCTACTACGAAGATGCCTGGATTATCGGGGCGATCTTTCTTCTCGCAATGCTACTAAACCTCAAACGGCCCAGGTTCTATTGCCGTTTTCTCTGTCCGCTTGGCGCCCTTCTGGGAGTGCTTGGGCGCTTTTCCCTCTGGAACATCGGTAAGAAGACCGATGATTGCCGCCACTGCAGGCTCTGTGAAGCCAACTGCGAGGGGGCCTGTGAACCGGCTGCCGCAATTCGCACCAGTGAATGCGTGCTGTGTATGAACTGCTTCCATGAGTGCAAACACGATCTCATCACCTTCAGCACGCTGCCGTCGGCAACTGGTGAGATCGTTGGGCCCGATCTTTCCCGGCGGGAGGCCATGGTCACCCTGCTTTCGGGGGCCGCCCTCGTCCCGATGTTGAACCTCAGCGGCAATGCCGCCCGCAATCACCATCCCGCCGTCATCCGCCCCCCCGGGGCACTGGCGGAGCCCGCGTTTCTGAGTCGCTGTCTGAAATGCGGCCAGTGTATGCGCGTCTGCCCCACCAATATCATCCAACCAGCGGGGTTCGAGGCCGGGCCGGAAGGGCTCTGGACCCCTATCCTGAATTTTCGGATCGGCAGCAGCGGGTGCCAGCTCAACTGTGTGGCCTGCAGCTTTGTCTGCCCCACAGCCGCAATTCGGCCTCTCAGCCTGGAAGAAAAACGAGGGCTGGATGATTTTGCGGCCAAAGGACCAATCAGGATCGGGACCGCTTTCATGGATTACGGGCGCTGCCTGCCCTGGGCCATGGACAAGCCTTGTATCGTCTGCCAGGAGAACTGCCCGGTGAGTCCCAAGGCGATCTTCGTGCGGGAGCATTTCAGCACCATCCGGGGCGGCGTAATTGAGGTCAGGAAAGCGAGTGCGCTCAGCGTGGAATTTCACAACGCCACGCTGAGTCCCGGCCAGCTTGCCACAGGTGACTATTACCTCCGGTGCCTCAACGATGGAGACGGCACGCGAGAATTGCCCGCGAGCGACAGCAACCCGCAACCAATCACCAGGGCCAAGAGCCAAGCCAGATCGGGAGGCGCAAAGCTGATTGTGAGCAACACCGGCAGGCAGGTAGTCCATCAGGCCGGACCAGCCGTTCGATCAGCCGCCCGAAGCGGGCACTTTCGTCGCC
Source organism: uncultured delta proteobacterium (assembly GCA_963783775.1). Taxonomy (GTDB): domain Bacteria; phylum Desulfobacterota; class Syntrophobacteria; order Syntrophobacterales; family Syntrophobacteraceae; genus JADGQM01. The sequence goes on from CAWAOR010000011.1 coordinate 79,572, forward strand.
ATCCAGGTTCGGCTGCAGCGGCCTGAGGTGGATGTGAAACGCTGCATCGGCTGCGGCATATGTGAACACGAATGTCCCGTGAGTGGTAAACGGGCGATTCGGGTCACCGCAGAAAACGAATCCCGGAGCACGTCACATTCGTTAGTCCTGTAGATGGTCATTCCGGGGCGGCCCTATTTCTCAAGCAAAGGATACAAACGCCCATGTCCAAAGAAAAACACCTCTCACGTCGAGATTTCCTGCGCTCCGCAGGATTAGTTGGCGCCGGTTCATTGCTCAGTGCCGGCGGGGTTCTGGCACAGGGTTCCGGCGATTCAAGCGGGCAGGGACAGGACCTCAAAAGCTCAACCGTCCCCACGCGGCCCTTCGGCAAAAGCGGAGCAGAGGTATCCTGCCTGTCCCTGGGCGGGATGTTTGACATTCCCTCCAATCAACTCCTGTTGAAGCAGGCCTTGAGGTGGGGGGTTACCTACTGGGATACGGCCGATTGCTACGAGGGCGGCAAGAGCGAGCTCGGCATCGGCCAGTTCCTCAGCAAGTATCCCGAGGCGCGGAAACAGCTCTTTCTCGTGACCAAATCCGATGCCCGGGACCCCTCAGGCATGACGAAACTCCTGAATCAGTCCCTCGAAAGGATGAAGACGGACGTCATCGACCTCTATTTCGTTCATGGGATAAGCGGCATCAAGGAGCTGAATCAGGAAACGAAAGCCTGGGCTGAGAACGCCAAAGCAGCCGGCAAGATCAAGTTCTTCGGCTTCAGCACCCACAGCAACATGGAGGAATGCCTGCTCGCTGCGGCAAAGCTCGGATGGATAGACGGCATCATGATGACCTACAATTTTCGGCTCATGCACAGTGACAGTATGAAGTCTGCGATCGATGCCTGTGCCAAAGCGGGCATCGGTTTGACCGCCATGAAGACCCAGGGGGGCGGTTCAGTGAGCCTGGAAAGTGAAACCGAACTGAAGCTGGCGGGACGGTTTTTGAAGCTCGGGTTCAGCGACAAGCAGGCTAAACTCAAAGCCGTGTGGGAAAACCCCAACATCGCCAGCATCTGTTCGCAAATGCCCAGTCTGACCATCCTCATGGCCAACATTGCCGCCGCCCTGGACCAGACCAAACTTTCCGCTGAAGACCTTGAACTGCTCAGGCGGTACGCCTGCGAAACGGCCGCAGGCTATTGTGCAGGATGCGCCTCCATCTGTGAATCGGTTTTTGCCGGCACGCCGCCCCCTATCCGTGAAGTCATGCGCGGTCTCATGTATTTTCACAATTACGGAGAAAAGGATCAGGGCAGAGGACTTTGGGCCGGATTGCCGGAGGAAGCTCGCAAAAGCCTTCTGACGGATAATTTCTCGGGCGCGGAAAAGCACTGCCCCCAAGGTCTCCCCATAGGCAGGCTTATGAAGGAAGCTGCTTCTATGCTTGCCTGAGGCAGTTGTGCACCGTGCCGAGCAAGGTGATTGGTTCCATAAGGAGTCGGATATGAGCAAGGTGAAAGTCACCGATGAAATCTACCAGGTTGGCGGGGGGCCGCTCACTGAGCCTGAGGATGCGGCCATCTATCTCATCAATTTTGACGGCCATGCGGCTCTGGTTGATGCCGGCTGCGGTTTTTCCAACGACCGTCTGTTGGCCAACATTCGCGCGTGCAGCGTCAGGCATGACCAGATCGAACTGCTCCTCATCACCCACTGTCATTTTGACCACACCGGAGGAGCCGCATCCTTGATAAAGCTTCTGAAGTGCCGGACGGTAGCCCATCGCATGGATGCGACGTTCCTCGAAATGGGAGACAATACCGTAACGGCTGCGACCTGGTACGGGTCAACCCTTTCGCCGTTTGTTGTCGACAATAAAATAGACGGTCCGCGCGAACCCGTTTCTCTGGGAGAGAGAACCATTGAAGCGATCCACATCCCGGGGCACTCCCCCGGATCATTGGTCTATTTGACAGAATCCGAAGGCCTGAGAGTCCTTTTCGGCCAGGACGTCCACGGCCCTCTCGACGCGAGCTTTCACTCCAACCGCAAAGATTATGAGAAGTCCCTGAACCTCCTCCTCTCCCTCGAAGCGGACATCCTCTGCGAAGGCCATTACGGCATCTATCGGGGCAAGCGTGAGGTGAAGAAGTTCATCGAGCAATTCCTGTAAAACCTGTGGCAGGGCCGAACTTCTGACTCGCCTGCGGACGCGTTCTCACTCGATATGCTGGGTTTCTCATGATCCCGCTCGCGCCCCCCCGGGAGTATCTGGTAGAGTAATCCCCTGAAAAGAAAACCCTGCAGGGAGGGTGTTGCTTTGAGAAACCCAGGACGTAGCCAAATTTCACCCCGGAGGACTGCGTGCCCGAATTGCCCGAGGTAGAGGTCATCAGACAGCGAATCCTTCCACCGATCGTCGGTCAGGTCGTGGTGGAGGTCATTGTGCGCAATCCCGATTTGCGCCTGCCGGTGTCGCCGGAACTCGCTGCCACGCTTCGGGGCCGGACTATCCATGCCGTCGAAAGGCGGGGCAAGTATTTGCTGTTTCGCTTTACGGGCGGCAGCGTTATTCTCCACCTGGGGATGACCGGATTCCTGCACGCCATGGACGCTTCCCTTGTCCCCGGCAGACATGACCATGTCGATATCGTCCTTGCCAATGGTCTTTGCCTGCGTCTGAATGATTATCGCCGCTTCGGACTCGTCGTCTGGACTGCGGAGGACCCTCTCCGGCATCCATTGCTGGCAGACCTTGGCCCGGAGCCCTTCAGCAGAGCCTTCAGCGGCGCGCACCTGCATCGCAAGAGCCGGGGGCGCAAGGCTGCGGTCGGACAGTGGATCATGGATCAGCGGATCGTCGCCGGCGTCGGCAATATTTACGCCAATGAAACCCTTTTTGCGGCGCGCCTTCACCCTGCAAGATCGGCCGGAACCATTCCACTGAGGCGCTGCGCGCTGCTGGCCAAAACCACTAAGGCGGTCCTCCATAACGCGATTGAACAGGGGGCAACGATTCTTGATTCGAGGGAAGGTTCTGAGTATTCTAAACACTTCCGTATACAGCTGATGGTCTATGGTCGCGCGGGTGAGCCATGCCAAAAATGCGGGACACTGATTGAACGGGCGAAGATTTCACAACGTTCGAGTTATTTTTGCCCCAAATGCCAGCGCTGGGGTGGTGAAAAAGGAAATGCGAAAGTCTGAGAGCAAGAGGTTAAGACCTGTAGGTTTCCGTTATGAGAATGCCCGTCGTTGAGCTTTCCAGGCATAAGCAGTATTGATTCTGTGTGACACGAAAAGGAGAAGAAAGGAGCTTTATGAGAATTGCCATCATGGGTACGGGTGGGGTCGGTGGCTATTACGGGGGACTGCTCGCGCAGGCTGGGCATGAGGTGACCTTTATCGCACGAGGGACGCATCTTGCCGCCATTCGCGACCAAGGACTGCAGGTCAAGAGTGTCTTTGGCGACTTCCGGGTCTTGCCGGCGCAGGTCACCGATAAGCCGTCCGAGGTGGGGTCGGTCGAACTGGTGGTGTTTGCGACCAAGACCTATCACACGGATGATGCAGCCCAACTGATCAAACCCCTGGTGGGTCGGGACACCGTCGTCATTTCGTTTCAGAACGGGGTGGACGCTGCGGAGCGGATCGGTCCGGTGGTGGGGGCGGAGCACCTCATAGGCGGCGCCACCTGGCTTTCGGCAGCCATCGAGAGCCCGGGCGTGATCGGCCAGTACAGCCAGTTCCGGCGCATTGTCCTGGGTGAGTTTGACGGGAGCGTAACCCCGCGCGCACAGGCCCTTCGCGAGGTCTTCCAGAGCACCGGGGCCGCCGTTGAAGCTGGTGCAGAACATCGAGCAGATCCTCTGGACCAAGTTCGTCTTCATTTCCGCCATCAGTGCTCTGGGAAGCCTGACGCGCGTAACCATGGGCGAATACCGCGGCGTGAGGGAAGCTCGCACGGTCCTGACCGAAGCGATCCACGAAGTGGTGGCAGTGGCCCAAGCCAAGGGAGTGACGCTCGACCCGGACGTGGTAACCAACACGCTGAAGTTTATCGATGAGAGCGCGGCGAGCATCAAACCTTCCATGCAGCGGGATATCGAGGCCGGGCGCATGAGCGAGCTGGAATCCATGATCGGCATCGTGGTCCGGCTTGGCACAAAGCTTAGCGTGCCAACGCCCGTCATGGGCCTCGCCTATGCGGTGCTCAAACCGGGTGAACTCAAAGCCCGCACTTAACTGGCCGATTTCGAAATGAAAAGCTCGTCGGGGTAACAAGAGGCTTCCACTGGTTCCCAAGCTCCAACCTGGGAACCAAGAGGATCTCCTTGTCATTTCGAGACGGCAAGGGGATTGAAGCGGGTATCGTAGTCGTAGACATCGATGCCTTCAGACCGCTTGAGGAAATTTACCACCACATAGGTGAGAGGTGTTGCTGCAGCTTCGTAAAGGGATTTCACCAGCCATTGGGTGACGATAATCGTGGCCAAAACTGGGGGGGGCACCGTTCCGCCAAAGGCCAGAGCGATAAAAACCAGCGAATCCAAACCCTGGCCCACAATGGTCGAACCGATCGTTCGCGTCCACAACCACCGTCCCCGGGTGGCGATTTTCATCTTCGCCAGCACCAAGGAATTGGCGAATTCACCGACCAGGTAGGCTGCGAAAGAGGCAATGAGCAGGCGCGGCGTGTAGCCCAGGATCTTTTGGTAGGCCTCTTGACCATTCCATAATGCCGCTGCCGGAAGCATCTGCCCGCACCAGATCGCCATCACGGCGATGAGGTTGCAGAGAAACCCGAGCCAGATCACCTGGCGCGCTCGGGAATAACCGTACACCTCGGTCAGAACATCGCCGGCAATGTAGCTGAGGGGAAAGATGATGATCGCTGCCGGAAGCACCAACCCGAAGATCTCGATCAGCTTGACGGCCATGATGTTGGCCGTAAGCAGCGAGGTGACAAAGATGGCGCTGATGACGATAAACCATCCCGAGTATCCCTGAGACGGTACTTCGATATCCTCTGTCTTCATTCTTTGAACCTCCAGGTCGAACAAACTGCAGGCCGGATGCCTGGTGAAAGACCGCATTGCTAATATCATTCCCCTTCGCATTCAACAAGCTGAATAGTGGGCGATCGCCGCCACCATGCGAGGCAAATGCCTTCATTCGACCCGAATATCTCCTTGCGTTCCCCAGGATCCGACTAGGTAGAATCAGAGCTCCCTATGGCACAAGAAATTCTGCACGGGATTTGAGAAGAAGTCCATCACACCAGGAAAGAAGGAAGGAACCATGCACCTCACCACCGTAAGCATAGATAAGCCGGAAGCGATCAACTTCATTTTTGGACAGACCCATTTCATCAAGTCCGTCGAGGACCTCCACGAAGCGTTGGTTGCCGCCGTGCCCGGCATCAAGTTCGGGATCGCCTTTTGCGAAGCCTCCGGTAAGTGTCTGGTGCGTTGCTCCGGCACCGATCCCGACATGATCGAACTGGCCCGAAAGAATGCTACGGCAGTTGCCGCCGGCCACTCATTCATCATTTTCCTGGGCGAAGGCTTCTTTCCGGTGAATGTGTTGAACACCATCAAGATGGTGCCGGAGGTGTGCCGCATTTTCTGCGCCACCGCAAACCCCACGGAAGTAATCGTGGCCGAGACCGAACAGGGACGAGGGGTCCTCGGGGTGGTGGATGGCTTCCCACCAAGGGGTGTTGAAGCCGAAGAAGACATCCTTTGGCGTAAGAACCTGCTACGGCAGATCGGCTACAAGCTGTAAAAGGCAGCCCTCTTCCAACAGGCTTTTGGAGTTTGCCGTAATGGCTGCAAGCAAGTGCAAGGACGAACCTTCCCGCAGGTGGCACAGGACTCAGCTTCGGGTGCCTCTTTTCGAAGTTGACTTGGGGCAGGCCGTCTATCACGGAAATTACTACCATCTTTTAGAACTGGGCCGGGAGGACTTCCTGCGTGACCTGGCATATCCTTATCGCCGTTTTATGGATCAACGCTTACACCTCACCATTGTAGAAGCTTCCTGTACTTACCGGCGACCACTCCACTACGACGATATCATCGAGGTTCAGACCCGCGTGGATTGGTGGCGAAGCCGAAGCCTGGCCTTTTCTCAGGCAATCTACCGTAAGGAAGACCCAGAGGGAATGGTGCTCTGTACGGAGGCCACGCTGAACATGGTCTGTGTCCGCTTTACCGGGCAACCCACGGTCCTTCCCGTGGAGTTTGTGGACATCCTGAAACAATGGGTTGACGGAGGTGAGGTGGGAAACCATGCCGTTAGCATTTCAAATCCGGGAGGCACAGGATCATGATTCCGGTTTCATCGCGGCGCTTCTAGCCGAGATGGGCCATACTGTTGACGCCATGACGGTGCGCGCTAATCTGCGCGCCATTCAAGAACTTGCACCACTTTTTCGAACGTTCGTCGCGGTCAGTGGGCCGAGTGTTGTCGGCGCCGTCTCAGCCTTTGCTGCTCCCGTTTTGCACCGCCCTGACCCCGTCGGCAGAGTGAGCGTCCTGGTGGTCGCTCAGACCTGCACCGGCCAGGGCATCGGTTCCTCCCTGCTGCTCCAGGCTGAAGGCTTTTTGCGCAGCCTCGGATGTGGCCGCATCGAGGTCACCAGCGCCACCCATCGCCAGGAGGCCCACGCTTTTTACCGCCGTCGGGGTTACACTCAGCAGGGTATCCGTTTTATGCGCGAGTTCGCTGGGCAAGATCCGGTTTGACTGGAAGGTCGAGGATTCCCTTCGGATTTGGGGCACAACAACTACCAGAGGGTGAACAGCAATACCTCCATCAAAGCAGCCTGAAGAAGACCGCAAGCCATCAGGAGGCGCAGGGAGTCGGGCTGGAACTCACCTCCGCTGACAGCAAAGACAGCCATCCAAGGCATGGCGAAGAGCCAGATCCGCTCGGTTTCCATCAGAAACATCCCCCCCGCCACCATGATCAGCAGACTCAGGGCCGAGGCAATCATCCACGGCGTCAAGCGAGCAAGACTCCGCCAGGCAGAAACAACTGCCGCACCGGCCAGGGCAATTCCCGATCCAATCATGAAGCCAGAGAAATTCCCGTAACATGCGTATAAGTATACACTGGATGAGGGGCGTTTCAGGACGCGAGACATGAATTCGAAGTTATGCTCACGCGCATACTGGAGGTTCCTGACCAGGGAATATCCCCACAGCAGCTGCACGGACAGGTGGGTGACCACAAAACCGGTGGCAACCAGAGCAGCGAGGACCAGCGAGATTCCTATGTGCTTCCTTCCGTTGATGAGCAGAAAGACGGCCAGACACATTCCAAGGGGAATTGCCGCAAAACTGAAAAAACAGGCTCCGTAAAGAAGACATCCTGCGAGCAGAGCGAGAGCCATGCTCTGCCATCTGGCAGATGGCAGGCTTTCCTGACGTTTTCCCAGGAGGAAGGTTGACCACAGGCACAAACTGGCGAAGAAGAAGAAAACAGCGTCCATGGAAGTACACGAGAAATCCAACAGGGACGGACCCGCGATCAAAAGCAGAGCCGCCTGGCGTGCGGAAATCTCGGAGACGATTTGTCGTGCAGCTGCATAGCACAATAATACGCCGGTACCAGCCAGCAAAAGAACAACTAACCCGACTTTCCATACTCCTTGACCGAAAGCCTGAGTCACAAGATAGAGAAGCGCGGCTCCACCCGGGGGATAATGCTGCCCCCGCATCGAGAGCTGTGGCTGCAACCGATCGTAATAGCGGACAAAATCACTCAGGCTTTGAATCCGGAGGGCATCGTAATAAACCTCCTCTTCAGGATAGATCATGAGGTTTTGGCCAAGACTGGTCAACTGTTCGCGGATAAGGAACAGCGTTCCTGATAGAACGCAAACGAGAACGAAGAGGCTGATGGCAAACACGACTGGACTGACAACTGTGGTATCCGCTCCAAAGCGGGCGAACAAGACACACAGCATGGCCGCCAAGACGAACCATACCGCCTCGGGCCTCACCGCAGGCATCCAAAAGGCATACATCGGCGAGAGAGGCTTCAGAGCATGGCCTCCGGCGGTCAGGGGTGTGAGAATGGGGGTCCGCAAAAGGAGAAGGTCGAAAAGCCACAACAGTGCAAGAACAAACAAGGTTCCGGCCAGCATCCAGGGCGGAACCTTCTGAGCACCCGGAACAACTTCGCTTTTCGGGCTATCTCCCTTCTTGAGGGAGTGCATCTGGCGGAGCGGTTTTCTCGAATGGCTCAAGGATGATGGTTCCTTTTTTTGCCCGTCTCCATGGGGGCGGCAGATGGTGACACAGACGACCCGGGTTCTCGGCAATTCATCTGATGCGCGCCTCACGTGACAAGGGAGAAAGCTGTCAATGATGGCACCCGAGGCCGTATGTACTTCAAAAACCTTCCCAAGGGCAAGGTACGAATTGACTAATACCCTTTTCCTGGACCAAGCTCTCGGTTAGTATCGAAAGTGATCGCTTAGCACTGCGCCACAGAATAAAGTGACCATTGTCTCAAAGCGTCATTCCGGCAATCTTCTGGCCGGAATCCAGAAAAACAGCCTGGATAGCGGCCTCCGCCGGCATGACAAGTGACGGTGGACAGTTATTTGTGTTGAGTTGTACTTAGGATCTCAGATTTCTGTTGAGAAGGAGTAAGTCGGCTTTGAGTATCTTGCGCCCCTTTAGATGGCGAAATGCTGCCAACTGATTCATCTTCAGATGGGATAGTACGATGGATGGTGACAAAAGAAGCAGTGGACCAGGCGTTTCTTTCAGCAGCGGGTGGCAGATGAAGTGCCACCAGTGCGGTGAGATTCTCCCCTTGCTGCATCCCCATATCGTTGCCGAAAGATACGACGAAGAAGAAAACATGATTTGCGAACTCTGCTACGGGCGTCGCCTTTCCGAAAGCTGAGCACCGCTCCCCAGGCAAAACGATTCGGTTTATTTGGGCCGGAGCAGTGTGTTATATTGGCACTGCAGCGCTATCTGTCGCTCTGAGGGTGGAGCTTGTGAGGGTTGCAGCACAATCCTGTTGTCACGACTGAAGCACCTGGCGTGGTTGGGCAAAGAACAGATTTCCCTCTGAGGATATGGAAGCAGATTCAAAATGGCCGTAGATGTAAAGAAGATCGGAGAACAGGTTCAGGCGGAGAGCGGGCGGTTGCAGGAGCTCCGGGCGGAGGTGGAGAAGGTGATCGTCGGCCAGCGGGAGCTCATCGAGCGGCTCCTGGTGGGGTTGCTCTGCAACGGGCATGTGCTCATCGAGGGGGTACCGGGCCTGGCCAAGACCCTGACCGTAACGACGCTGGCCGCCGCCATGCAGACTTCCTTCCAGCGGATTCAGTTCACCCCCGACCTCCTGCCCGCCGACCTGATCGGGACGCTCATCTACAACCCGAAATCGGGAGATTTCAGCGTCAAGAAGGGTCCCATCTTTCGCCAGATCATCCTGGCGGACGAAATCAACCGGGCACCGGCCAAGGTCCAGAGCGCCCTCCTCGAAGCCATGCAGGAACGCCAGGTGACCATCGGGGAGACGACTTTCAAGCTCGAAGAGCCGTTCATGGTCCTGGCCACTCAGAACCCCATCGAGCAGGAGGGCACCTATCCCCTGCCGGAAGCGCAGGTGGACCGGTTCATGCTCAAAGTCAAGGTCACCTACCCTTCCCTGGCGGAAGAACACCAGATTCTGAAGCGGATGGCCCGCTCGTCGCCGCCAACCGAGGTGACGCCCGGTGCTCGCCCCGAAGGATATCGCCGCCCTGCGCCGGCTTGGCGATGACATCTATATGGACGAAAAGATCGAGGAATACATCCTGAACGTGGTCCAGGCCACCCGCACCCCCGACAAGTACGGCCTCGATATCGGCGACCTCATCCGCTACGGCGCCTCCCCCCGGGCGACGATCGCTCTCAGCATGGCATCCCGGGCGTATGCGCTGCTCCAGGGGCGCGGCTACGTCATCCCCCAGGATGTGAAATCCATCGGGGCGGATGTACTGCGTCACCGGGTGATCATCAGCTACGAGGCGGAAGCCGAAGAAAAGACCCCGGAAGACCTCATCCAGCAAATCTTCGATACCATCAAGGTCCCATGATTCCCCAGGAACTCGCCCGAGAAAATCCGCTACATCCAGATCTATACCAGTAAGGCCGTCAACGACGTCCTGGCCGGGGAGTACGAAAGCGTCTTCAAGGGCCGGGGGATGGAGTTCGATGAAGTGCGGGAGTACCAGCCGGGGGATGATGTCCGCACCATCGACTGGAACGTGACGGCGAGAACGGGAAAGCCCTTTGTCAAGCGGTTCCGGGAAGAACGGGAACTCACGGTGCTTTTCCTGGTCGACCTCAGTGCCTCGGGGAGTTTTGGTTCCCGCCGTCAGCTGAAGAACGAAGTCGCAGCCGAAGTCTGCGCCATGCTTGCCTTTGCTGCTATAAAGAACAACGACAAGGTGGGACTCATCGTCTTTACGGATCACGTCGAAATGTTCATCCCACCTCAGAAAGGGACTCGGCATGTGTTGCGGGTGGTCCGGGATATTCTCTCCTTCACGCCCAGGCGGGTGCGAACGGACATCACCGCGGCCCTGGATTATCTCGGCATGGTGATCTCCCGGCGGGCGGTGGTCTTCCTCATCAGCGACTTTCAGGCGGAAGGGTTTGCGCGCTCGCTTCGTGTCCACAATCGCCGCCACGACATGATTGCCGTATCCATAACCGATCCCAGGGAAACCGCTCTGCCCGACGTCGGGTTCCTGGAACTGGAAGATGCAGAGACTGGCCAAACCGCTCTCCTCGATACGGGAAGTGCCGCCGTCCGCAAACGGTACGAGCTTTTGGGGGCAACGCGTACGGCTGAGTTGAGAGCGCTTTTCAGGTCCATGGGTGTTGATCGGATCGAGATTGAAACCGGCCGAGACTATGTGCCCGGCCTCGTTAGCTTCTTCCGAAGCCGGGAGCGAAGGAGATAGGTCCTAACGGGCTGTGGAAACATTCCATGCGCTTATGCCGATTCTTTTCCAACCACGAAGAACACGAAGGACACGAAGAAGTCTCTTTTCCTCCTTCGTGATGGAAGAAGGCAACATCCTGGTGCTTCCGAAGAGAGCTGCCGGCCACCTGCTTCCGCAGAAAGGAAGCTGCAGAACCTCAAGGAGTATGACTTGAAGCGACGGTTTCCGGGGACTTTGGGTATCCTTCTGGTCCTCTGCTGCGCGACGGTTTCCTGCGACCGGGCGGGCCAAGACCGAGCGATCATGAAAGAAGAAGACCGAGCGATCCGGAAGCAGTATGACCAGGGCCCCGTAAGGGTTCGTCTCATTTTGGACCGGACTGCCATGACCGTTGCCCAAAGCCTCAAGCTCTCCCTCGAAATCGAAGCCCGCGAGGAGGTTTCCGTTGAATTCCCCCCTCTGACCAAAGAGCTGGGAGGATTCAGCATTGCCGATGAGCGGGAAGATCTGCCACAGCTCCTCACACCTGGGACCATTCGCTACGGGAGAGTCTACACGCTGGAGCCTTTTCTGGCAGGGGAATACACGATTCCCCCTCTTCGCGTGAACTTCCGTAAGAAAGCGACAGATGAAGAAGCAGAGAAACCTCTGGAAGGAGGACAGCTCGAAACGGAAGCGGTAACGGTCGAGGTTCGCTCCGTGCTTGCGGGAAAGGGGGGAGACTCCCCCTTAAACCCCATCTTCGGCCCGGTTGAGCTGCCCTATGAGCGACAAAGACTGCTCCTTGCGTTCCTGGCGGCAGCCGTGTTGCTGGTTGGCGGCGGAGCAGTCTTCCGGTGGCTGCGCCGCAAGCGGAACCGGGAGGCTCCACCGGAGCCGGTCCTGCCGGCTCATACCATCGCCTTTCTCGAACTCCAGCGCCTTCTCGACGAAAAGCTCCCCGAGCGGGGGCTGTTCAAGCTCTTTTACGGCAGAGTCTCGGATGTGCTTCGGGGATATCTTGAAAACCGCTTTGCGCTGCCCGCGTCAACCCTGACGACCCAGGAGTTCCTCGAAACCATCGGCCGGAGTTCCATCGGCTTGGCACCGGAACCGCTCAATCTGTTGGATGCCTTCCTGGCGCACTGTGACCTGGTAAAGTTTGCGGAGCATCAGGCCACTCCCGGGGAAGCATACAAGACGGTAGACGCTTGCCGGGCCTTCATCGAGGCGACTAGGGAGGAGTGAAAGGTGAAGAGTGAAAGGTGAGGAATGGAGAGTGAGAGGCATCAGCGCCGACTTGATAAGCCTCCTGCGTCCCTGAAGACAAAACGAACAACGAGCAAGGAATTTCGAATTATGAAGTCTTCTCTCCTTCGACATTCTGCGGTTCGTTATTCGATATTCATGATTCGCTTTACCACGGTTCCTTGTTCGATATTCGAAATTCGCTTTGCCATTGAGTTAGCTCTCTGACGGGAGATTTCTTCATGCACTTTGCCTTCCCATGGGCATTTCTCCTGCTGCTGGCCATCCCCGTTGTCGTATGGGGCTCGAAGCGGGGGAAAGGTCATGGAACCATCAGGTTTTCATCCGTCCATAACGCCCGCAACTGCGGCGAGTCGTGGCGTATGCGTTCGCGGTGGTTTGTTCCGGCTTTGAGGGTCCTGGTGCTGGTGCTCCTTACCATCGGCCTGGCAAGGCCTCAGCAAGGCCGGGACGCGGTGCGGGAAGTGAGCCGGGGGGTGGCCATAGAAATGCTGGTGGATCGTTCGGGCAGCATGGGGCAGGAACTGATCCACGAAGGCCGGCGGCTCAGCCGTCTCGATGTGGTCAAGCAGGTTTTCAAAGAGTTTGTGCTGGGAAACCAAAAAGACCTCAAGGGACGGTCGAGTGACCTCATCGGCATGGTCGCTTTTGCCCGTTATGCGGATACCGTCTGTCCGTTGACTCTGAGCCATGAAGCTCTGGATCATTTTCTAGACACCATCACCCTGGTCTCCCGCAGAAATGAAGACGGAACGGCCATCGGCGACGCTCTGGCCCTCGGAGCGGCACGGCTGAAAACCGCCGAGGACCAGTTGCGGAAAAGCCGCCCAAGCTTCCAGAGGAACAGGGGTGACGCCGACTTGGGATCGGGCTCCGGCGAGAGTGGGTATGAAATCAAGAGCAAAGTGATCATCCTCCTCACCGACGGCCAGAATAACGCGGGCAAAAGGAGTCCTCAGGAGGCGGCGCGGCTGGCCAGGGAATGGGGAATCAAGGTCTATGCCGTCGGGATTGGGGGCAGGGAAACCATGATGGCGGTTCAGACCCCTTTCGGCGAATACAAGGTACCGGCCGGCCCGGGGGTGGATGAGGCAACCCTCAAAGGCATCGCCGAAGAAACGGGCGGCGCTTACTGGCTGGCCGAATCGGCGGATAAACTCGAAGCCGTCTACCGGGAAATCGACCGGATGGAAAAAACCGAAATCGAAGCCATCCGTTACCAGGACTATATGGAGAGATTTCCTCCTTTTTTACTGGCCGCCCTGATCCTGCTCGGCCTCGAATTGTTGCTGAGCAGCACGGTATTCAGGAGGATTCCATGAACGAAGCGCGTCTGGGAAGCCCCGAGATGCTGCATCTGCTGTGGCTCCTGCCGCCCCTTGCGGGCATTTGCCTGTATGGCTTCCACAAGAAGGACCAGGCTCTGGCCAGGTTTGCCGAACGGCATCTCCTCGCCCACATCAACGGCTCGGTAAGCCGAACTCGCCAGTGGGCGAAAGCCTTCATGGTGCTCATGGCCGCCCTTTTCATCATCATCGCCCTCACCCGCCCGGCCTGGAACCCCCGTCCGGAAAAGATCGAAAGAAAGGGACGGGACATTGCCATTCTGCTTGATGTCTCGAAGAGCATGCTCGCCGATGACCTCAAACCCAATCGCCTGGAGCGGGCCAAACTCGCCATCCAGGATCTTCTGGACCAACTGGAGGGGGACCGGGTGGCCCTGGTCGCCTTTGCCGGCACCGCTGCCGTCAAGTGTCCGCTCACCCTGGATTACGGCTTTTTTCGGGGTATGCTGGATGATATTGGGGTGGACAGCATTGCCCGCGGCGGGACGCTCATCGGGGACGCCCTGCGGAAGACTCTCGACGAGGTCTTCACCGATAACTTGAAGCGGTTCAAGGACATCATTCTGATTACCGATGGAGAAGACCATGAAAGCTTCCCGATAGAAGCCTCCAAGGAAGCGGCCGAACGGGGAATCCGCCTGATTGTAATCGGGCTTGGCGATGAAAACGAAGGGAGGCGCATCCCCGCAGTCACGGAAAAAGGGGGACGGACCTTCCTGCGTTACCAGGAAAAAGAGGTTTGGAGCCGACTGGATTCCGACCTGCTGCGGAAAATGGTGGAGGCGAACCCGGGCAGCCGGTATCTCAACGTGGCGACGGGGACTTTTGACCTTGGCAGTATCTATCAAAACCTGCTGGGAAGCGCGGAAAAGCGTGCGCTGGAAGCTTTGAGCATGAGGCGCTATGAAGAAAAGTACCAGCTCTTTCTGGCTATTGGACTGGTTTTACTCCTCGTTGAGATGCTGATCTCCGAGCGCAGGACTGCGTGACCTTGAAGGGACATTTTTTCCGTATGAAGAACCAGCTTGCCTGCTGCATTCTGAGCCTGGTCTGCTGCTGCCTGTTCCTCAGCCGGCCGGCCGTGGTCCGGGCTGAATCGGCGAGGAGCCTGACGGCTCACGGCAATGAACTCTATACCCGCGGCGAGTATGAGGCGGCCCTCAAGGCCTACGAACAGGCTGAAGCGGAACAGCCGGAAGCCCCTGAAATCCACTTCAACAAAGGAAATGCCTGGTTTCAACAGGGTGCTTTCGAGAAGGCCAAAGGCGCTTATGAAGCGGCGGCGCTCAAGGCCAAAGACCCCGTTTTGGAAGCGAAAAGCCAGTTCAACATGGGAGATGGCGCTTATTCTCAGGGCCGGATGCTGCTTCCCCAAGATCCCAAACGAGCGCTGGAACAATACCGGCAAAGCGCTGCCCACTTTAAGGAGGCGTTGCGGTTCCGTCCCGACTTCCAGGAAGCTGCAGAAAACCTCGAACTGGTGCGGTTCAGCATGAAGCAGATCGAGGAGCAGCTCAAACGGCAGGAGGAGCAACAGCAACAGCAGCAAGAGGATAAGGAGAAGGAGAAGGAGACTTCCGAGAAGTCCGAGGCCGCGAAAGAGGGTGAGCAGGAAAGAAAACGATCCGAAAACGAGAACCCAGAGGAACAGGATCAACAATCGCAGGAAGCTTCCCGGGCAAAGCCGGATGCTTCTCGCGAGACCGATGGCCAGAAGCAAAAATCGGGCACCCCGCCCCCCGGACAGGAACAACCGGAGGAGCAGGACAAAGCCCGGCACGCCGCCAAGGCGGCGGAAGAAAAGTCGCCGGCGGCGGAGCTTGCCAGGGATATTCTGCGCGAGGAGAAGGAACTCCGTCTCCAGCGGGATCGTGCGCAACGGTCAGGCTATCAGGCCGTCGAGAAGGATTGGTGAGGATGACCGGCAGACCCTCTTTCTTGAAGCTGCTGTTCCTGTCTTGCCTGCTCCTGCTGTGTCATCAGGCGGTCCGGGCCGAGGAGATCTCGGTCCGAGCGCTGGTGGAAAAGGAGACTGTAACTCTGGGTGAGCCCTTCCTCTTCCAGATCCAGGTTGCGGGAACCGATACGCCACCGGGACGGGATACTCCGAATCTCTCCGGCCTCGACGGTTTCTCGGTGGAACCCCTGGGAATGCAGAACAATAGCCGCTCTTCCATTTCTATTGTGAACGGCAAAATGAGCAAAGTGGAGTTTCGCGGTTATGTCTGCTCCTTCCGCCTGACCCCTCAGAAGCTCGGCCAACTGCAAATCCCCCCCGTTGCTGTCGCTGTTGACACCAGGACTCTGGAGACGCAGCCGGTAACCATCCGGGTGGTGGAACCCGAAAAAACGGAGGATTTCCATCTGGAGCTCAAATTCTCCAAGACCCAATTCTATGTGGGGGAACCGATCTCCGTTACCGTGGTCTGGTACGTCGCAAGAGATGTTGAGAGTTTTTCGTTCAATTTGCCCATCCTGGAGAACCGTGTTTTTGCTTTTGTCGAGCCCAGGATGCCTCAGGATGCCGGCCGCCAGATGCTGAAGATCCCCCTGCGCCAGGGCTCGGTGTTGGCGGAAAGAGGCCAGGCGGTTTTGAAGGGCAGGGAGTATACCACCGTCACGTTTCGCAAGACCTTCTTCGCCCGTGAGCCAGGTGTCTTCAAGATCCCCGAAGCTACGGTTTCATGCCGGGTCGTGGCGGGGATTGGCAGGAAAGGAATGCCACGCAACCCGTTTGACAATTTCTTCGATGACGGCTTCGGCAATCCCCGTTCCCGGGAAATCACCAAGACTTTTGTGGCTCGCTCGGAACCGGTGGCACTCAACGTCGCGCCCCTGCCCGATGCCGGCCGGCCGGCGAACTTCTCCGGTGCCGTCGGCCATTTCGAGCTCCACGCCTCTGCCAGCCCAACCGATGTGAGTGTGGGCGATCCCATTACCCTTACCCTCGCCCTGAGCGGCACCGACTATCTGGAGAACCTGGAACTGCCGCCCTTGGCCCACGACCCGGAGCTGGCAGCCGATTTCAAAATACCCGAGGAAACCGCGGTCGGGACGGTCAAGGATGGCACCAAAATTTTCACACAGACGCTTCGGGCAAAGAACGACAAGGTGAAGAGCATTCCCCCCCTTGGCTTTGCTTACTTCGATCCCGAACGGGAATCCTATCAGGTCGCCAGGAGCGCGGCCATACCCGTCCAGGTTAAGCCGACGCGACTCGTTACCGAAAACGATGTGGAGGGGCGGGCGGAGAAAACGCTTGTTAGAAATGAACTCGAAGCCTGGTCACAGGGGATTGCCCACAATTATGAAGGGCCTGACCTGCTCGAAGACCAGCGTTTCCGGCCGGCAACGGCCATCAGATCTCCTACGTGGTCGCTGGCCCTGGCGCTCCCATTGCTGGTCTATCTGACCCTCCTGACGTTCATGAGGGTCAGGAAGACCAGGTTGAGCAACGCTGAGAAGGTTCGTGCCCTAAAGGCTTACGGCGTTTTCAAGGGCAGGATGAAGCGGCTTGACTTCTCTGCAGGCCGGGAGGGGGATTTTTGCGAACAGCTCCTCGAAGCCCTGCGCAGCTATCTCGGGGACAAGCTGCAACTGCAGGGAGCGGCCCTGACGTTCGCCGATGTGTCAAAACACCTGCACGACCAGGACGTTGCCCCGGACACGGTGAAGAAGCTGGAAGAGCTCTTCACCCTTTGCGAACAGGGAAGCTATGGCGGCGGCCTCCAGTCTTCCGGCTCATTGGAGCAGCTGGTGAAGACGGCTCTTGAGGTGATCCAGGCGCTGAACAACAAGATCTGAGAGCGAGACACAAGGATGGCAAACTCCCGCACCCAGCGACCAAGCTTTGAGGGGCATTCCGGGATCGCGCTCATGACCAGATTCCTGCGCACCCTGATGATCTTTTTGCTGTTGACCGGCCAGGCTCTGGCGGGCGGTGTCGATAAGGCTGAACTGTGGAGACTCTGCCGCGACGGCGAGGATTTCTTCCGGCAGGCAAACGAGCTGACTTTGTCCCAGCCCGATCAGGCCAAAATCCTGTATGAAAAAGCCCTCCGGTCGTTCGATAGAATCATTGTGACCGGCGGCATCGAGAATGGAAAACTCTACTACAACCTCGGCAACACCTACTTTCGCCTGGGGGATCTGGGCCGAGCCATCCTGCATTACCGCAAGGCGGAGGAGCTCATTCCCGGTGATCTCAACCTGCAACAGAACCTCATGTACGCGAGAAGCCGGTGTACGGATAAAATCGAGCCCAAGCCTCAAACCAGAGTAGTCCAGACGCTCTTTTTCTGGCATTACGACCTGAGCCCTCGCATGCGCTTGATCCTGTTCGTCATCTGCTTTGATTTAATCTGGGCTGGGGCAGTGTTGTATCTGTTCTGGCCGAAGCGCTGGCTGGGCCGCCTGGCGCTGGCCTTTGCCGTACCCACCCTGCTCCTCGCCGCTTCCCTTGGCATGGAGGCGCTGCAGCAGTCTCACACCCGATCCGGCGTGGTCCTGGCTCCGGAAGTCGTCGCCCGGAAAGGGGACAGCACCACCTACGAGGCGAGCTTCAAAGACCCCCTCCATGCGGGTACCGAGTTCCGACTGATCGAAGGCCGCAACGGTTGGGTCCAGATCGAACTGCAGGACGGCAGGCGCTGTTGGATTCCCGATGCGGCAGCGGGAATCATTTAGTGTCCCTCTGGCAGGTGAAGCAAACTACTGTGGGGAGAGGATTTCAGCCCTGATCGCGGCAGGATGCCGCTCCCGGAGAAACGAAGCATGCAATCCTAAACAGGTATAGCGTCCTGGCTGCCTTGCTTCCGCCAGATAAAGAGATGGCGTGGTTGCGAGGTTGAAGGAAGCGAATAGCTATGGTGCCCTTCGAAGCTCATGCCCGCGGCTGCGAGCGTTTCCCTCTCGTCCTTTTGCCTTTCTAAATCAGCACCCGGACCTGCCCACCAGGCGAAGACGCCCTGCGGCTGAAGCAGTTTTGCGGCAAAGCGCAAAAGATGGGCCGGCTCCAGTTTTACCGCCCGCATGGTCGCCAGCGTGAGAGGTTCTTTCACTTGCGGGTGGTCCATCCGCACCAGGTCTTCCCACCGCGATTCCAGCACCCGAACCTTTTCCAACGGCAGTCGAGAGAGAAGGACTTTCAGGAAACTCACCTTCTTGCGGTTGGAGTCCAGAAGCAGCATCTCCAGTTCCGGGTGGAGGATCTTCAGGGGAATGCCGGGAAAGCCTGGCCCCGTCCCGAGGTCTATGGCCGGACCGGCGTGAGGGAGCCACCTGGCCGGGATGAGTGAGTCCAACACGTGTTTCTCGATGATTTCCCGATGGTCCGTTATCCGGGTAAGGTTGCAGCGCTGGTTCCAGTCAAGCATCAGGGAGATATGCTCGTGGCACGCCAAAGCCTGCTGTTCGGAGAAAGGGATGCTATGTTGTGCAGTCAAGGCCAGAAGGCTCTTGAGGAAGTCTTTTCGCTCCATCGTTTTCCCTTGACATGGAAAAGTTTCAATGTCTATACGAGCAAGCTTAAATAAGATCTTCCGGTTCGTGACGTTCTCTCAACCCTGTGGCACTCCAGGCCTTCGCTTGGTCCGCGGCTGGTGTTGTTTCACGGGTAAGGTTCGTTTACCACGCATCTTGTAAGGAGTGCCATATGACATTTCAGGAGTTGATCCTTGCCCTGAACAAGTTCTGGTCTGATCGCGGGTGTGTACTCCAGCAGCCTTACGATCTGGAAGTCGGTGCAGGGACCTTTAACCCCGCCACCTTCCTACGGGTGCTCGGGCCGGAACCCTACAAGGTCGCCTACGTCGAACCTTCCCGGCGCCCCACCGACGGCCGCTACGGCGAGAACCCCAACCGCCTCCAGCACTATTATCAGTATCAGGTGATCATCAAACCGTCACCTCCTAATTCACAGGAACTCTATCTGGAGAGCATGAAAAGCTTTGGGATCGACCCTCTCGACCACGATATCCGTTTCGTGGAAGACGATTGGGAGTCGCCCACCCTGGGCGCTTCGGGGCTCGGCTGGGAGGTATGGCTGGACGGTATGGAAATCACCCAGTTTACTTATTTTCAGCAAGTGGGCGGTCTGGCTCTCAATCCGGTCAGTGTGGAGCTCACCTATGGCCTCGAGCGCATCGCCATGTATCTGCAGGGGGTGAATAACGTCTACGACCTCATCTGGAGCGGCAACGTCACCTACGGCGATGTGCATCACCAGGGGGAAGTGGAATGGTCCCGCTACAATTTCGAAGAAGCCAATGTCGACATGCTCTTGAAGCTCTTTAACATGTTCGAAGCGGAGTCCCTCCACCTGAACGAACGCGGCCTGGTGCTCCCGAGCTACGATTATTGTCTGAAATGCTCTCATGTTTTCAATCTCCTGGATGCCAGAGGCGCCATCAGCGTTACGGAACGCACCAACTATATCGCACGGGTGCGCAATATTGCTCGCCTGGTAGCCCACGCTTACGTGGCCCAGCGCGAAGCAATGGGCTTCCCGCTCCTGAAGAAATGGTGAAGCGGTGAGTCGGTGAATGGGTGAATCGGTAGGCTGGCAGAATGGTGGAGCAGCCCGATGACATTTCCTTGCCCAACTTTGGGGTGATCCTGCCAGTCGTAAGAATTGAGGAAGCTTCTAGATTTCCCAGTTTCAAGTATCGAGTATCGAGTTTCAAGTTTATGGAGGAAACCATGGGCGAAGCCTTTTATCTGGAAGTGGGTTGCGAAGAAATTCCCGCCGGGTACATCTCCCCGGCTCTCGAAGCCATGGCCCTCGAGATGGGGCGTTTCCTGGATGAGAACCGGATTGGTCATGGCCAACCGTTTACCACGGGAACCCCGCGGCGCCTGGTGCTGCTGATTCCTGATCTGGCGTTGCACCAGGAAACCTGTTCCACGGAAGTCATCGGGCCTCCGCGGCAGGTGGCCTATGCTGCCGACGGCAAACCCACGAAGGCGGCGGAAGGTTTTGCCCGAGGCCAGGGGGTGCCGATCGAGGCCCTTCAGATTAAGGAAACGCCCCGGGGCGCTTATCTTTGCATCGTCAAAGAAGAGGCAGGGCTTCCCAGCAAGACCCTTACTCGAGAAGATGCTGCCGGATTTCATCGCCCGCATTCCGTTCCCCAAATCCATGCGCTGGGGGAACCTCAGCGCTACCTTCGCCCGCCCCATCCACTCACTGGTGGCGCTTCTGGGTAGCGAAGTGGTCAACTTTTCCTATGGGGATATCGAGAGCGGCAATCGCTCCCTTGGCCACCGGTTTATGAGCCCCACCTGGTTGCCGGTGACCGATTATGCCAGTCACCGGGAGAATTTGAAGCAGCATTTTGTCTTGGTCGATCTGGAAGAACGCAAGAGGGTTATCCGAGAAGGCATTCAGGCAGCAGCGCGCACCGTCGGCGGGCAGATCCTGGAAGATGAGGAACTCCTGGATGAAGTGACGCAGCTGGTCGAATTTCCTCAGCCGCTCGTGGGGGAATTCGAGGAAAAATACCTCGAGCTGCCGCCCGAGCTCCTGATTACGGTCATCAAAAAGCACCAGCGCTATTTTGCCGTAACCGACGATAAGGGCAATCTGCTGCGCTACTTTGTGACGGTGGCCAACACCGTTCCCAGGGATTTCAAGCTGGTGGCGGCCGGCAATGCCCGGGTGGTGCGCGCCCGGCTTGAAGATGCCCGGTTTTACTACCGAGAAGATCAAAAGGTGCGCCTGGAAGAACGGGCCGCGCAATTGCAGGCGGTGGTGTTTCATTCCAAACTGGGGACGAGTTGGGAGAAGGTGGAGCGCTTCAGGGCTCTGGCAAATGGCTTGGCGAACAGGTGGCCCCCGATCGGCTCTCTTCGATTCTCCGGGCGGCTTCCCTTTGCAAGGCCGATCTGGTTACCGGTATGGTCGGCGAATTTCCCGAACTCCAAGGGGTCATGGGCCGCGCCTATGCTCGCTTGCAGTCGGAACCGGAGGCGGTGGCGCAAGCCATTTTCGAACACTACCTGCCCATCCGCGCCGGCGGCCCCATCCCCGAAGGGCTCGAAGGCGCCGTGCTGAGCATTGCGGACAAAATGGACACCATCACGGGCTGCTTTGGCGTGGGACTCCTGCCGACCGGTACCGCGGATCCCTTCGCCCTCCGCCGACAGACCCTCGGCGTGATCCGCATCGTTCTAGAGAAGCCGATTGCGCTTTCGCTCAACGATCTCATCGAACAGGCCCTGCTTCAACTCGGACCGAAAATGACCGAACCCCGCGAAACGGTAAAACAGGGGGTGTTGGACTTCTTCCTCGGCCGTCTCAGCCACATGTTGGTGAGCCAGGAAGGGTACACTCCCGATGTGGTGGAGGCGGCGTTGAGTGCGGGCATTGACGATCTGGTCGCGGCGGTTGCCCGCGTGAAGGCTCTGGCGGCCTTCAAGTTTCGACCCGACTTCGAAAGCGTGGCGGGAGCCTTCAAGCGCGTGGCCAATATTATCAAGGAACCGGAAAAGACCGCCGTAAACGCTGAACTCTTGCAGAACGCGGCCGAGCAATCCCTTTACACGGCCCTGGCCGATGCCGAAAAAGTGGTGACCGGCGACCTGGCTCGAGGGGACTACGGAGCGGCCCTGGCCGCTGTATCGCAACTCCGGGGCGTTATCGATGGGTTCTTTGATGCGGTCCTGGTGATGGACAAGGACGAGGCCATTCGTCGCAACCGGCTGGCACTGCTCACCAGGATTCACGAACTGTTCAGCAGGCTTGCCGACTTCAGAAAAATTCAAACCGGCTGAGAGACTGTGCGAAAATCCCCCTGAGAGCTGGTTCCCAAGCTCCACTTTAGGGTTCCGTCTAGACTCACCTGAGAACTGGTTCCCAAGCTCCAGCTTGGGAACCCATCTGTTTGGAAGCTCCGGCTTCGTCGGACGTGTGGATGCCGCTCAATCCCAAAGAGGCGCAGAAGCTGGAGCTTCGGTGCTTACGTTCCCAAGCCGGAGCTTGGGAACGAGTGAAAGCCTTTGCTCGCCCTTTCGGATGGAAGAAGGGTCATTTTCCATCCCGAAAATTACCCGGCCACGACGGGTTAGATCCTCCCTCACCAGTCTTCCCAGGACAAACCCCATGCTTGCGTTAACGGTAGAAACTTTGTAGCATTAACGCAATGGGAAAGTGAGCTGACATCAGTCTCGTCAACATCGTCCGAACGCTTCCCTCGATCACCCCCTGCACTCCCATGATCTCAGTTGGATGGTTGGCAACAAGAGAGTCCTTGATTTTGGCGCTTTGAAATCTTCCGGGAGTTTCTATGCGGTGCCCCAGGTGCCATTTTGAAAATCGTGACGCCGTAAACTTTTGCGAGGAATGTGGGGGCAGGATTCGGTCAGTGTGTCCCCGCTGTGGCCTCGAAGTCCCCCTGGGACGGAAGTTCTGTGGGGAATGCGGGCAACCTCTTGCTGCCGGGACGGCGGAGAGGACAACTCCGGCCATCTTCGGTGAGCGCAAACACGTTACCGTCATGTTTTCTGATCTCAGTGGCTATACCCGCATGACCGAGAGGATGGACCCGGAAGAGGTGAAGGAGATCATGGGTGGCATCTTCGCTGAAATCACGAGGATTGTAAGGAAATACGACGGCTTCATCGGTAGATTTCTGGGTGATGCGGCCATGATCCTGTTCGGGGTACCCACCAGCCATGAAGATGATGCGGTGCGTGCGATCCGCACCGCCAGGGAAATCCACAGCGCGGTTGACGTCTTGAGCCCGAGTTATCAAACCAGGATTGGCCATCCCCTGGCAATGCATAGCGGTATCGACAGCGGGTTGGTGGTCATCAGCGAACTGGATTCCGATAAGGCTGCCGATGAACTCACTGGAGACACGGTCAATCTGGCCTCACGGCTATGCGATCTGGCCAGGGCGGGCACGATTCTGGTCGGGCCCGAGACGTATCGCCTGGCCCAGGCGTATTTTGTTTTTGAACGGGGGGAACCGGCTGAACTCAAAGGAAAATCGGAGCCTATCGAGCCTTACGAGGTCATCGCTCCGAGAGACAAACCGGAGAGAGACCGCCGCCTCCATGGGATGCGGGCTGAGCTTATCGGACGGGCAGCCGAAATGGCCCTGCTGGCAGACGCTGTTGAAAGGCTGCAGGAGGGGAAGCGCACCGTTTTCTGTATCTCAGGGGACCCCGGCACCGGAAAGACCAGGCTTGTTGAGGAATTCCTCGCGACCCTCAACCGACAGCGCTTTGGATGGCTGACCGCCCATGCCTATGGGTATACCCAGAATATCCCTTATTCGCCGTTGATCGATTTCCTGAACTGGTTCTGGAAAATCGAGGAGGGAGATACCCCGGAGTCTATCAGACGAAAGATCGAATTGGGGGTGCACAGCCTCCTGGGCCCCGCGCCCGGGGTGTGCTCAATACTTGGCAGCCTCTATGCCCTGGACTCTCCCGAACGCGAGAGGATGAGCCCGGAGCTATGGAAGGCGGAGCTTGTTCGAGGCCATCAACCGACTCCTGGAGGCCTCACGCCAGGGCCAAGCCCATCGTGATTTGCCTGGAAGACCTCCATTGGGCCGATCCGCCCTTCGTCGATTTCATTCGATTTCTTCTCAGCGGTTCGACCTTTCCGGCCATTTTTCTCTGCGTCTACCGACCCCCCTTCAAGCTCTTCCCGAGCGAGCACATCAAGACCCTGGAGGCCTCCTTTCAGGAAATACACCTGCAGGACCTCTCTTCTGCCGAAGCGCAGCAAATGGTCGAGTCCCTGCTCCGGTCCAAAACCATTCCCGACGAACTTAGGCCGTTCATTCACGAAAAGACGGAGGGCAATCCCTTCTATCTGGAAGAGGTGATCAACTCCTTGATCGAGTCCGAGACCCTGGTGCAGGACCATGAATCCTGGAAACTCACGCGGGTCCTGAGCGAAGCCAACATATCCCCGACCATCCACGGGGTTATTGCGGCCCGGCTTGACCGCCTGAGTATCGAGACGAAGAAGATTCTGCAGGAAGCATCCGTCATTGGCAGGAATTTTCTGTTCGTCATCCTGGAACATATTACTGACCTCAAAGAGCGGCTCCAGGATTGTCTGAGCGGCCTCGAGCGGCTTGATCTGATCCGCACCAATGCGATCCAACCCGAACTCGAGTATATTTTCAAGCATGCCCTTACCCAGGAGGTGGTTTACAACGGCCTCCTGAAGAAGGAGCGGCAGATTGTCCATGAACGCATCGGGCAGGTCGTGGAAGTCCTGTTTCGGGACCGCCTTCCCGAAATCTACGAGACGCTCGCCTTCCACTACAAGCAGGGCCAGTCGATCTATAAGGCGGTAGATTACCTGGTCAAGTCGGGAGAGAAAAGCCTTCGCCGCTATGCGGTGGAGGAATCCCACCAGTATTTCCGAGAAGCTTATCAGTTGCTGACTCAAAAAGGCATCGACCGTGATGGGGATAAGGAGCTCCTGATCGACCTCCTCATCAAGTGGGGGTTTGTCTATTATTACAACGGCGAATACCGAAAACTCCAGGAATTGCTGGAAGCCCATCGGGAGCTCGCCGAGACCTTGACCGACAAGAGCCGGTTGGGGATGTTCTATGCCTGGCTGAGTTGTCCCCTATGGCATCGCGAAAAGCCGAAGGAAGCCTACGCCATTCTCTCTCTGGCCCTCAGATTGGGTGAGGAGACGGGGAACCCGCAGGTCATGGGCTATGCCTATACCTGGCTCACCTGGACCTGTATGGAACTGGGACGCTTGAACGAAGCTGCAGCCTTTGCCGAAGCAGCTCAAAGGATTTGCCGGTCAGGGGACATCGACCCCTTCATTTTCTTCAACTCCCTCGGCGGTCTGGCCTATGTGCATTTCTACCGGGGTGAAAGGAGGAAAGCTTTTGAGGCTGGGAAAACCCTGGTGGATTTTGGCCGTGCGCACTCCAACATCCGCAGCATGGTGATGGGGTATTGTTTTATGGGCTACAGCCATCTGGCCGGCGGTGATATGACGGCTTGCGCCTCATGTTTTGAGGAAGCCGTGCGGATCTCGGTGGATCCCTGGTACCGGCAATTCCCAAGCCTGGCCCTCTGCTATGCACGCATCGTCCACGGTGAATATCAAGGACTCCAGGAAACCTTGGAGCAAATCATTTCCTTTAGCGAAGAGCGTGGTGTTGAGTATGTGGGGACTCCAGCCCGGCTGCTTTCAGGAGCGGTGTTGGCTGCTCAGGGCCAGCTGGGACGCGGCGTGAGAATTCTGGAGGAGGTTGCCGAGCTCTGGCTGCAGTCCGGCAACAGGCTTCGCTATGCGGTATCGCAACTGATCCTGGGCAAAACTTATGCGCTCATGGCACAGGGGTCGGGGAACAAGAACTTCTCCATACTCTTTAGAAACATGGGATTCCTGATCAAAACGGTCCCTTTTGCCGACCGCAAGGCCCTGGTGTGCTTGAGGAGAGCTATCGAGGTGGCCCGCGCAATCGGAGCCAAAGACACGTCCGCACGCGCCCATCTGGCACTTGGGTTGCTTCACAAGGCGAAGCACCGGCCTGCAGAAGCCCGGGAATGCCTGGCCTGTGCGGTGCAATTGTTCGAGGAGTGCGAAGCGGAGGCCTGTCTGGCGGAGGCCAAGGAGGCTCTGCGGAGCCTTGACTGAGAATTCACGGGGTCCTATCTGCGCGGGATCCCACGCGATCAATACGCAGCAAGGACTGGCGGTGAAGAGCAGCCAGTGACCGATCTTGGTAAACGGCTGCGGCCAGGGCCCGATAAAGAGGCTCTATATTCCGGCCTTCCTGACAGAGCAGGAAGAAATCGATGGTGCCGCGCAGTCCCTGGCGGGCCATCTCTTCGAAGCTGTAGCGCCCGGAAATGGCGGCCATATCCATGTCATCGCTGAAGAGAAGGCCTTTAAACCCCAATCGCTTCCGCAGCCAGTCGCAGTTGATGGCAGGCGAAAGAGTAGCCGGCCAATCACCATCCAGGGCCGGATAGAATGCATGGGATGTCATGATGCCGAGGACTCCCGCCAGAATCGCCTGCCGGAAGGGCAGAAGATCTTCAGCCATCGCTTCATCGTTCTCCCATCGGATGACCGGGGCATGGTGATGGGGGTCCAGTTCGGCCCGTCCCAACCCGGGGTAATGCTTCCCCGTGGCCGAAATGCCATGCATCTGGAGGGCCCTGATCCAGATCTCTCCCAGCCCGGCAACCACGCTCGGCTTATGGCCCAGCGACCGTTCAGCCATAAAGAGCGAGGCGCCTTCCGGGACAACATCGAGGACCGGTGCCAGATTGATGTGAATCCCCATTTGGCGCAGGTCGGAGGCCGCTCTGGCCGCCCACTCGTGAACCGCCTCCGGCCCCAGGGCTGCCAATTCCCGGGCGGAGGGGAGTTGGAGAAAGGGAGGGACCAGGCGCTGGACGGGTCCTCCTTCCTGATCGATGGCCACCCGGAGGGGTCGCCCGAGGCTCTCCCGAGCATACCTCTGCGCTTCCGTCAGGAGCGTTTTGAGTTGTTCCGGGTTCTCGACGTTTCTCTTAAAGATCACAACACCGCCAATATGGAATTCCTTTATGAGCAACTTCAGCTCTTCTTCCAGAGTGGTGCCTCTGAAGCCAACCATCAGGTGTCTTCCGAGGTCTTCGTCTCGGCGATGCGTGCGGGAAGTCATTTCGGTGTTCTCCTCATCGAGTCCTGTCTCCCGAAAAAACCATTTCTTGTCCTTCCCACTCTTCGTGGTGAAAGAAGGAGCTGTCTCATCACCCTACGTGGCTCAGGGCGGTGGCGATGCGAACCCTGATGGCACGCCAGGTGGGCACAGCGGCTGCCAGCAGACCGATGGCCAGGCAAAGCGCGGTTGCGAAGAGCAGGGTTTTCCAGTGTATGTGGAAGACCGGCAGCAGCATGCTCATC
The DNA here is from genome assembly GCA_963783775.1 of uncultured delta proteobacterium. GTDB lineage: Bacteria > Desulfobacterota > Syntrophobacteria > Syntrophobacterales > Syntrophobacteraceae > JADGQM01. The sequence goes on from CAWAOR010000011.1 coordinate 107,007, forward strand.
TCTCTGCCAAACACATGGGCGACGGGAAAAGCCAGTCCCATGCCGAGCATGCCGCCGAGCAGGGCAATGGCGACGGATTCCCCGGAAATGAGGCAAAACAAAAAACGGTTCCCGAAGCCGAGGGTTTTCAGGACGGCATATTCTGACATCCGTTCCCGTGCGGTCATGGTCATGGTGTTGGCCAGCACCAGCAGAATCACCCCAATCACCACAAAGGAAACAATGCGCACAGCGATGACGATGGCGTCCGTCATGGCCACAAAGCCCATCTGGAAAGCTTTTTCCGTTTCCGTCAGGGTTTCCGCCCAGGAATTCTTGAAAAGGGCGTCAATAGCCTGGGAAATGGCACCGCTTTCCTGAGGGTTTCGAATCTGAACCACATACCAGCCGGCATAGCCACTCCGGAGAGGCATGTTCTTTTTCAAGACCTCGTCCACATAATCCCAACGAAAGAAAAACTGCGTTTCATCGGTGGTTTTGGTCGCGCCATGGTAGACCCCGCGGAGCACAAACTGCCAGTCTCCGGGGTAGATGTTGCCCGTCAAATTGATGCTGTCACCCAATTTCCAACCGTATTTCTGCACCAGCTTGCGACCCGCGATGCAGGCATTGCGCTCTTTCTTGAAGGACTCAAGCTGAGCTTCGGGAATGAGGAATTCGGGAAAGAGCTCGAAAAAGATGTCCGGCCCTACTGCCATGCGCGGGAAAAAATGCCTCTCGTCGATATAGACGCCGGCAAACCAGTTGGCATAGGCAACCTGCTTGACTCCGGGTACCTGCTGGATTTTTTGCCGATAGCTGATGGGCAGAGGAAAGATCAGAGAGACGGCACTCCGGGTAACCAGCCGATTCGGGGAGGCTGCGGAAACCCCGGCATACCACGCGTCCACCACCGTTCGCAGCAGGCAGAAGGCGAGGATCGCCACCGCCATCCCGAAAATGGTCAGCGCCGCCCGCAAACGCTGGCGCAAAGTGTTGCGCAGGATGAGTTTAATGAGTTCCATCAGCCCCGTCAGACGCTGTTGAGGACCCCCTTGTCGAGGTGGTGGATGGTTCGGGCCTTTTCGGCCGCCCTCGGGTCATGGGTCACCATGATGATGCTCTTGCCAAACTCCTGATTGAGCTGTTCCAGCAGGCTCAGGACTTCGGCGGCCGAGGTCTTGTCCAGGTCACCCGTCGGTTCGTCGGCCACAATGAGCGTCGGATCAGTCACGATGGCGCGCGCAATGGCCACCCGCTGCTGCTGGCCGCCGGAGAGTTCGCGGGGGAAATGGTGCATGCGGTCTTTCAGTCCAACCAGCTCCAGAGCCACCATGGCGTGTTCCCGCCGCTCTCTCCGGTTCAAATCGCGCAGGAGCAGGGGCAATTCCACATTTTCGAGACCGCTCAAGACCGGCAGGAGATTGTAGAACTGAAACACGAAACCCACATGGTGCGCCCGCCACCGCGCGAGATCGAGCTCTCCGAGGTCGGTGATGTCGGTCCCGGCAACGAGCAAGCGACCGGCGTCGGGGCGGTCGATGCCGGCAATGAGGTTCAGCAGGGTCGTTTTCCCGGAACCCGAAGGGCCCATGAGAGCGACAAAGTTGCCTTCCTCGATGGCGAGGGTGATTCCCTGCAACACGGGGATCTCCTGCGAGCCCCGCCGATAGCTTTTGTAAACATCCTCAACCAGAACAATGGGCTCAGCCGTCAAGTCCTACTTCTCTCCCATCACTGCTCAGGGTCTTCAAACAAATCCTCAGTTCAAAATCCCACACCCGACATCAAGAAATCATTCCGCAACCTGGACTCGGTCGCCGGATTTGAGCGCGGACGGAGGTTTGAGCACGACCTGTTCCCCAGCTTTCAAGACATCGGCCAGTACCACATAGTCTCCTTTCGGCTCCGCTGGTTGAATGGAAACCCACACCGCCTGGTCGCCGGTGATCCGAAAAAGGCCTGGAGCCCCATTGCGCTGCGTGATGACCTCGCGATGGGCACCGAGAAAGGGCCGCCGTTCCTGCTCGCTGAGAGGCCTGGTGAGAAACGCCACCTTGGCGCTCATCTCGGGCAGGATGCGCGGGTCAAGGTAATCGAACGCAACCTTGACCATAACCGTGCCCTTGGTGCGATCGGCGGTGGGGACAATGGTATTCACCTTTCCGGGAAACCTGGTGTCCGGCAGGGCGTCAAGCTGGATTTCACTTGCCTGGTCCACGATGCACCCTGGCGAGGAACGATTCCGAAACATCCGCCTGCACCATCAGGGAGGAGAGATCGGCCATGGTAACGACGGCCGCTTTGGCGTTGAGGGAAGACCCGAAGGGCGCCACCACCTCGCCCACATCGGCGTTCTTGGTGAGCACCACCCCGTCGAAGGGAGCCCGAATGACCGTGTATTCAATGAGTACCGCAGCTCGATTCAGGGCCGCTTCAAGGGAGCGGATGCTGGCATTTGCCGAATCCACCGCCGCCTTGGCTCGGGTATACTGATCTTCAACCGTTTCGAAATCAGCCTGCGCCACGACTTTCTGATCCCAGAGGTTGCGGTAGCGCCGGAAGTTCCTGGCCGCGGTGTTCCTTTCGGTTTCTGCCTTGATCAGATCGGCTCGGGCCGCCGCCAGTTGCGCCGCCGCCTGAGCGTATTCCGCCTTGAGGTCATTGTTGTCCAGCTCGGCAAGGACGTCCCCAGCTTTTACCCGACTGCCCTCCTGAACGGCGAGGCGTTCGAGCCGTCCCGTAGCTTTGGAGGCCACCGAAGCGCGTCGCTGCGCCACCACATAGCCGCTGGCATTGAAATCCGTAAGGGTCTGTGAAGGATAGACCCAGTTCACCGTGGTGATTTGGATGGGGACCGCCGAGGCAAGAAAACCCGAACGGCTCACCAGGAAACCGAGGGCACACAGTATCACCACGGCAAGAATCAGGACCAGAGATCGTTTTCTCCTCCTACCTCCTCCGCTGGTCTCATGCTCCTGCCCGATTCTCAGTTTTGCAAGTTTCTCCGCCTCCATCCGTTCGGCTCAATCCTCGTTATCAGGCCCGCCAATCAACCCTCCAGCCAAATCAAACTGCTTCGCTTGCCAGCCACGACGCAAATGCCGGCACAGAGTGCCCTGCGCCGGTCAGGGGCGCAATATCGGGCCGATTATAGCCGGAGTTATGCCAATGTCCACAACGCATTCCACGAGCCGTCCCGAACTGGGATCGATAAGAAACCATTGGTGACTAGACTTTCGGAGTCGACCCGGTTGCAGGCGGCGACTTCCCGTGTTTCTTGGTAGCGTCTGTAACTCACAGGAGAGCACAAGATAGGTGGATAGCCTAATCGAAAGAGGCTGCAGGTTTGCTGTTGCAGTCTATCATCACTTGACTATGGTTCCGGATACGCCGATGGCCGATAAGGGTCATCATCAGGTCCAGGCTCAAAGCAACCGCATGGGGCTTTCGTTGGCGGCATGGAAGGCTCGTATGAAAGCGGTCACAAAAGCGGTGCGGCTTGCCTTGGCAGGTTGGCCGTCAACCGTGGTCTTGCCGATTCCTTCCAACAAGGCGACGAATGCAGCACGCGACAGAATACCAAGTTCTGGGGATTCTGGAACCACGCTGCCAACCTCCCGCGGAATAAGTGGGGGTGTTGCATGTCTTTCGGCCGAACTAGTCCCGATCGCGCCATCTCGACCCCGGTCGATGATGCCCCGGCCCTCGCGGACTGTTCCAGTGCTCTTTCAGCCGCTGGGAGAAGGTGTCCAGCTGGTCCTGCTGAGCCGCGGAAAGCAGCGGCCTCATCTGGGCCAGGCCGCGATCGATGGTGGCTTCAATCTCGGGTCGATGCTGAGAGCGAAACTTCCCCAACTCGGCCTGCACCTCGGCCACGATGGCCTCGATCTGGACGCGCTGGGTTTCGGTGAGGTCGAGGTCGCGAACGAGCTTCTTCATGACCATTTTTCGCACGCCGGGTTGCCCTTCACCGAGGACGTACCCGGCGGTTTGTTTATAATAGACCGCCGTCCCCAGCGCCCCTACCAGCACACCGGAACAGAACAAAACCACAAGTCCCAGAACCAGGCTCCACTTCTTCACAGGCTTAAGATCCTTATTTGGTGTTCTGCAGCTCAAACGGCTTCAAGGGAATGCACCACGTCGATAGCCAGAGGATCCTCGAAAAAGAGCATGGCCACGTCGGCGCTCGCTCCCGGATCCACGGCCACGGTATAGGCCGTGAGGAGGAGAGCAACCAGGCAGGTTGCCAGCGCAAAGCGCCACACCAGGTGGGCGAGCATCTCCGAATCAAAGAGCTTCCCTGCGGATTGCCCATTCTGAGTGCGAACGGCCCGCATCACCTTCGCTTCCCAAGCAGGACTGACCGAAATGTTCGCTTCTTTGCCATGAACGGCCTTGAAGGCTTCTTCAATCTTGTCGATTTGATCTTTTCGAGGTTTCATGGCGACCGTCACCTCTCTCCTATAAGCTTGACGATGATCCTGCGCATTTCACGTCTTGCCCGATGAGCCTTGACCTTAGTCTTGATCACACTCCAGCCCAGGAGCTCGGCGGCTTCCTTGACCGGAAGTCCTTCGAGGTGGACCAGGGAGAGCACCATGCGGTCTTCCGCAGCAATGCGTTCGAGCGCATAGTCCAGGATTTCCTTTGCCTCCGCTCGCTCTGTCTGTTCACGGAAAACATCGCGGGACTGGGGTGCCAGGGCCTCATCGAGCCATGTCTGGTGTTCTTCAGTGAGCGTGCTGAGCGGCACTTCGCGATGCCGTTCCCGGTTACGCCAGAAATCGCAGCAACTGCGCACAGCGATCGTCGTCAGCCAGGGCCGGAATGAGCTCCTGGCAGAAAAGCCCGGCAGTGATTGATACGTTCTCACCAGGACCTCCTGGGCCACATCCTCGACGCTCCCCCGGGGAACGTGCCTGGCAACCACCCCAAAGACCAGTGAACGGTACCGTTGCACCAGCACTTCAAAGGCCTGGATATCACCCTTCACCACCCGCTGGATGATTTCGAGATCAGGGGAGGCATCCGGCGCGTAGTCGATCCTGGTGGCGACATGTTCGTTTCGCTGCGGGTGATAAATGGTGAATATCCCCCCATTTCTCGGCGCCAGCCCTGTCCGGGCGGGATTTGGACCCCACCCCGACAAGGCCGCCGCAAGGTTTTGCTCCATCCCAAAACCAGCACTTGGGGTGATCACAAGGTGCTGTTTTCCTCGATCCAGCGGTCCATCATGCCGGATTTATGCCCCATCCCCATATGCCTCCGCGAGGCAAATTCACTCGTCAGCTTCTGGAGGGTGGTCTGTTGTTCCGCGGTCAGCAGTTTTCGGATCTCGTCAAACACCTTTGCCCGGTTCACTGCCAGCTGCACCTCGAGATCCGCCGCCTTAGCGGCAGCTTCCCGCACGGCATGCTCATTAGCGGGATTCGCCGTCACGGCCTGGAACAGAGCCTGCCTGGCCTCGAACATCTGGCTTCGAAGTCCCTGCATTTCCTCCCGATGTTGCTTCAAAACGTTGGCCACATCTTGTTTCTGTGAGTCCGACAGTTGAAGCCGGGTAAGAACCTCCTGAAACATCCCTCCATGCTTACCAAAGCCTTTCATCGGGCAGCCGGGCTTCGCTTCAACAGCGTAGACTCCCACCCACCCCACCAGGATAACCGTCAAAATGCAGAATGCTACCATACCCTTCATGCCCTTCATGCTTTTCCTCCATTCGCTGTTTGGTGTTGACTGTTCCCAGCCTTATGGTTCAATAGTTCAGGCGCCAGAGAGGGACCGTCATCGCCCTCACTTGTTTATGTCGTTCGCGACTCCTGTGTGGTTACATGATATTTTTCAGAACTCCTTCCGTGCTTGATCTTAACCAGAAATGAACCCATAATAGAGGCGCAATATATGCTTTCAAATAACCAACCTGCCTTTTCGTAACCGTCTAAGGAGTGTCATGGCAACGCCGCGTCTTCTCGTTACTTACGACCCTGGCAGTCAGGAACGAAGACTTCTTTCGAAATCCCTTGCTGAGCTTAGTCAGCTTACCTTTATAAAGGACCTCGAGGCCTCGGGCCGGGATGAAGCCCTGGCAAGAGCGGAAGTCCTCTTTGCCTGGAATCCCCCAAAGGAACTGCAGCTTCAAGATTACCGGCTGTTAAAGAACCTGCACTTCATCCAGCTCCTCTCGGCCGGCGCCAACCATGTGCCGTATTCGCTCGTACCGGACGATGTCGTCATTGCGAGCAATGTGGGGGCTTTCGCTGAACCGATGGCCGAGCATGTCCTGGGTATGGTGCTGGCTCTGGCCAAGCAGCTCTTCGTTCAGCACACCCGGCTAAAGCGGGGCGAATTCGATGATGTCAGCCCCAGTCGAAGGTTGCGCGGCTCCGTGTGCGGTATCTTGGGCTTTGGCGGGATCGGCCAGGCTACCGCTCGCCTCATGCACGCCCTCGGAACCAAAATCTATGCCCTCAACACCAGCGGCCGAAGTCCTGAACCGACCGACTTCCTGGGCACTCTAAAAGACTTGCGGGTAGTTCTGGAAGCCTCCGACATGGTCGTCGTTACCCTGCCTCTCAATCGCTTCACCAAAGGGCTCATCGGCAGGCAGGAACTGTCCTGGATGAAAACCCGGGCGATTCTCATCAACGTGGCCCGCGGCGATATCGTCGACGAAAAGGCCTTGTATGAGCATTTGGTCGCGCATCCGGAGTTCCTTGCGGGTATCGAATCCTGGTGGATCGAACCGTTCAGCCACGGTGAATTTCGCACCAATTATCCCTTTCTGGACCTCCCAAACTTTCTCGGCTGCCCCCACAACTCGGCGAAGGTGCCGGGAATGATGCTCGAAGCCACCCGCTGCGCCCTCGCTAATGTGGTCCGCTATCTGAAGCAGGAACCGATCCAGGGCCTGGTGCGAAGAGGCGACTACACGGCCTAGGGGAACAGGGATGGATTATCGGCACTGGGAACCAGCTCTTGGCAGAATTTTCAGACAGGCCGTGAAACTGGATGGGGAGAACACGGATGAATAATCTGCACCTCGAGCCGCACTGCTCCGCGAATGTGCCGGGGGGATCGGTTGAAGCGCGTTACAGTGAGGATGGGGTTGATCTCACTCTCATTCGATGGATGCTTTCCCTTACCCCCACCGAGCGTCTGCAGATGTTGCAGTTGAATGTCCGCTCCCTGGCGAGGTTGTGCAATGAAGGTTCCCTCACCTGACTTCCTGGCGCTCCTGCGAACTATGGTGGAGCATGGGGTGGATTTCATCATCGTCGGAGGCGTTTCGGCGGTTCTTCATGGCGCACCGATCACTACCTTCGATCTCGATGTGGTTCATTCCCGCACCCCTGATAACATCGAGCACCTCCTTTCGGCCCTCAGGGACCTGGAGGCCGGTTACCGAGGGCAGGGAGATCGGCTCATCACCCCGGACTCGTCACATCTAGCGGCTTCCGGCCACCAACTACTCATGACCCGGTTTGGACCGCTCGATCTGCTCGGGACCATTGGTGCCAACCATGGTTACGAGGAGCTTTTGAGGCATACCGTGGAATTGCAGGTCAGCGGCCTGCGTCTGCGGGTTCTGGATCTTGAAACCCTCATCAAGGTCAAGGAAGAGACCGGACATGAAAAGGATAAAGCCGTGCTGCCCATCCTCCGATGTACTCTGTTAGAGAAGTCGAAACCGTGAACAGGTTGACTCTGCCATGCACCATGCTGACTTCACCAGGAAAGGGTCGAGCCCATGATTGACTTAGACCGGCAGTTGCTTGAGCTCTTCAACAAGGAACGCATGCTTGCGTTCTTTGATTTTCGGGTCCGCCTGGGTGATGCCGAGCCCTTATCCGGCCTCTGCAAGATTTCCCAGCCCAAGGGGGGAGGCCAGCAGTCCCAATATCTTTCCCTGCTGTTCCTCATCGACACGCCAGACGAATCCGCCTGGCACCGGGTGGACGCATACACCGAACATCTCGGCTGGGACGCGTTCATGCGCGAATTGCCGGGGGTCGTGACCGTCCTTCCCATCCCGCACCTGCACCGGGGTGCCGGGATATACTTCAAGGAGGTGGACATCTATGTGGATAGTAGCGTGACGATCGCAAAGCATTACGTGATGGACAAGCTCTATCCTGCGATTCTCAGGGTTGCGGGGCTAACGGGGGGAGAAGTAGTTTTTTGGGATGTTGTTCCCGAAGACAAGCAGGAGCTTCAGGGCTTTGCCCTGGAAAAGGAGTCGAGCTGCTCGGTAGTGCAGAGGCTCAGGGACTTCTTCGGCGACTAGGAACTCTGGGCACCTTCCCAGCTCAGTGCGTCGATCACGCCATGGCATCGACAGCTGGTAGCCAGCAAGTAGCAACCCTGCGGGGTCTGCCTGATCTTTTTCAGGACCTCGGTGAGACTGCCCTTTGGATAGCCGCCGACCCCGGGGGCCAGCTGCCAGCTGCGGACAACGATCACGTCGAATCCCGGCACCTCGATGCCGGCCAGCTTTTCGAAGAGATTTCCTCGACGCGGGCTCTTGGTATGGGTGCAGATTTCATCGGGTTCATTACAGGTGTCCGGGCAGATGAACGTCGCGAAGCTCGCACAGATGGCACCGCCGGTCGCCCGATAGGGGTTGGGGATTTGTTCTTCGACTCCTGCGGGGATGGGCAGATGCTCCACGCGCCCAGCTTTCTTGAGTTCTCTCACGAGCCATTGGCAGGCGACATGAACCGGCACCGCCGGAATGATCCAGGTCTGGTCGTCGACCCAGAGGTTTTCGAGGGCGGTTTGAGGTTCTCCAACAAGAATGGCAGATCCGAAGTCTTTTTCAATTCCTTCGAGCTTTTCTTCACGGTGATCTGAGACCAGGAAGGCGGCTTCCGGATAGCGCCGGCCGAGCCGCCGGGCGGCCAGGTAGCCAAATCGCCCCGCGCCCAGGATGCAGATCCTTTGGGGCGGGAAAGGGACTGGAATTGATGAACCGGATGCTTGCAAGGGACACTCCTTTCAGGTTATTCATGATACGTTCAATGAATATTATAGCACTGACCTCGAGTAAGCTCTAGAGAGGACCGCGATGAGCAATCTCTTCAACATCATCGACAAGATTGCCGAGGAGCGTATCCGTGAAGCCATCGAAAGGGGTGACTTCGACGATCTTCCCGGCAAAGGGAAACCCCTCGATCTGGAAGATGACAGTCACCTGCCGCAGGATCTTCGCATGGCCTACAAGATTCTCAAGAACGCCAACTGCCTTCCGCCGGAGGTGGAGCTGCGCAAAGAGATCCGCACCACCGAAGCCTTACTCGCCGGGATTCAGGACACCCAGGAAAAATATAAGCAGATGAAGAAGCTCAACTACCTGGTAATGAAGCTCAATATGACCCGCCGGTGCTCTGTGGCCCTCGAGGAGAACCAGCACTACTACGAAAAAGTCGTGGACAAGATGGGCAGTAAGAAACGGGACTGATCAGCCACACCCGACCGCGGGAGAAGGGAGGTTGACATGCGAATTTCCTTGATCGGGTGGGGGACTGCCCTCGCTCTTCTGGCCTTGTGCCCCCTGGCAACAGCTCGGTAGAAACTTTACGGGGTCTGCAACGACGCCGCGTAGGCGAAAAGGCATGATGATTGAGGGGATCGCGCCCACGCGGTGGGCCCCATTTCAATTGGCGCGGGTCTGCCGGTAGTACCACTGCAGCTGACCGGCGGTGGTGTCTTCGTCCACATTCTCTTCGGAAATCCGCTTCTTGCCCTCGGCGGGAGGCAGGACTTCCTTCAGTTTCCATTGCTCATCCAGGCGGCCAAAGGTCCAGTAGTCCTCAAAGGGCGTCACATAGCGATCTTCGCTCTGGGTTCGGCCGCCCTTGCGCACAATCTTCTGCGCGTGAGCACTGATGCGCACCGTGAATTCGTCTTTGGCCCGGTCCCTGTAATTCCTTACCAGGACGATCTCCACCTTCCGTACGCAAAGATTTCGGTATTCCGCCACAATGTCATCCAACTGCCACTGCCCTAGCTGATCGCGCAGGCTTGCGGCTACTTCGGGAAAGAGGTCCGCCGTGGGTGCCTGCGCCGGGTCCCGTGATTCGCGGGCCAGATACACCCGGAGAAAGACCTCGCGGGCCCGCTCCTGCATCCGCTGCCGATCCCAGAGCTTGTCGGTCTGGGCAAGGAAGTTCAACATCCGTTCGATACGCGTGGCTTTGGTCTCCACCCCTTTTTCCAGCCATGGCCCGGCAACGCCCTCTTGGCCGCCCGCTTCCCCATAGATGCCCTGAAGATTCTGGTCGGTCAGCATCTCCGCGAAATTCTCATCCTTGAGGGTGTCCGATTCTCCTGATTGCTCGACTTCCCGCAGCAACCACCGGCCGTCTATATGCTGGAAGGTCCAGAACTCCTGAAAGCGCGCTGCGGAGCTGTCACCCCGGATGAACTTCCCCGTGGCATCATGCACATAGTAGTCGCGGGCGGAGGCGCTGACGAGGGCGGTAAATTCCCGCTGATTGGGCTTTTCAGTGTAGCGCACGTTGACCAGATCGACTGTTTCGACCTTCAATTCCTCGATCCGGTTGATCTCGTGATTGCGGATCATCCCTTGGATTTGCGCCGAGTGCAGCGCAAAAAGAGACGGCATCATGAGCGGCTCCATGGGGCCGTAATCGCGTTTCTCCCAGCATTCTTCGAGCTTGCGGAAGGTCGCCTCTGCCAGTTTCCGCAAGGTCTCGGGCGCCATCGATGGGTCCTGCCGGCTCAGAAACTGAAGGAGCTTAGCCGTGCGGTTGGCCTTTTTGGCTACGGCGGAGGGGCTGTAGACGAAATCGAGGTTCTCGCTCTTGCGGCTCCCCATTCTTCTTGATAGGAACACCAGGACCAGGATGAAAGTGATCACGCTCACAAACACGATTATCACGCCGATCAATACTTCTGTTCCATCGTCATCGCTGCTGGAGCCACTGGAGCTGGAACTACTGGAGTGGGAACTGCTCGAACTTCCTCCCTTGTTATGGACCACGAAGCCGGCAGCAAGAAACGTGTGGGGCTCATCCACCTGCAGATTGAAGACCAGGGTCTCGCCCGCTGTCTGTGAAATCCGGCGAAGTCTGTCTGAGATCAGTTTTCCGCCCTCCCGGCGGAGGATGCGGTCGCCGCGATGGAGCTGGCCGAGGGGCCGAAAGCCGCCCCCCAGTTCCCCCATCGGGTGTTCCGGGGTAGCTTCGAGCCATCCCTGCCGGGTTTCGACTTTCAGCAGGGTATTGCGGGCCGTCAGCAGGGCCCTCACCTTAGCAGGAACCGCCAACCCTTGATCGGTCATGCCCAGAATGACGTCGCCGGGAAGCAGGGATTCGATGGGAACCTGTCCCTGCGGGGTGGCGATGGGGGTTCCCGGCGGGAAGCAGCCTCCCCCGCCGCCTCCACCCTTGTTGTGTACGGCCACGTGGCCGACAAAAAAGGTATGCGGGGCTTCCGTTTGCAGATTATAAACGGCAATGCGTCCCGGCACGGGCTCGAGGGAAACGATTTGCTGTTCGGTCAGGGCTTGCCCGTCCCAGGCGATGATGCGGTCGCCGACCTGGAGGACCTCCAAAGTCTTGAACGTGCCCTCACCCACGTAAAAGGGGTGGTCGGCGGTTACCCGCAGCATTTCCCGGTCGGTCCTGAGGATGACATGTTCGTCGACTTCGAGGCGCAAGACGTTGCGAACCGTCGTCCGTACGATCCGGCCTTCGGCAGTGAAGGCCAGCAGAGTGTCCCCCGGCCGCACCGTGCTGATGGGCACTTCTTTGCCGTCGGCCCGCAGAATCAGGCTGTCCGGCAGAAAGCAGCCTTTGTTGTGCACCACCACGCCTTCGGGAATGAAGGTCCCGCCAGGGCTCACCAGGAGATTATAGGCCGGCTTTTCCGCCGGGATCCGGCGTACCGACCGAACCTGCTCTTCCTGAAGTCCGTTTCCGCCGGCTGCAATCAAACGATCGCCCGGCTGGACCTGCCCGGCTGCCCGAAACTCTCCAGGCCCCACCATGAGGGGATGTTCCGCGGTAACCAGAAGACGCGCCTCGCCTGCCAGGAGCTCGATATAGCCTTCGACGTCAAGCTTCGTTGCGGCCTCAACCCGCACGGCCTGCAACGTCTGCCCGGTTACTCCCCAGACCAGGTCGCCCTCGCGCAGGTTCTCAATTTTCGTTGGCCCATTCGGGGTCTGTACGAGCGTTCCTTCCCCCAGACAGCCGCCTCCACCCCGCGCCCAGGACATGTTGGGTGCGAAGGTCGTCAGCAGTGCCGCTAGCAGCCAAACCAGGCCTTGCCAGGGGAACTTCCTCACGAGGACCTCCCGCTTCATGAATTCAGCCTTCATCACCACCTCCGCCGCTCTTTCATGACCGGCCATGTGAGAGTCTGCCGGGTGCGCAGGAGCATACGCTAATGGAGGGCCGCGATAAGGCCGCCCAGTACCGCCGCGGCCACTACGATGCTGACTCCAAGAATGGCCGCGCCCGCCAGTCGACCGAAATATTCCGCGACGGCCTGATTGCCTCGAACGATTTCCTTCTGTTCGTCGATGTTGGGGGTCAGCCGATCCAGGAGGCGCGGGATGATGAGGGATGACACGAGCACGAGCACCATCCCGATGATCGCGCCGACAATGGAAAAAACCAGGGACCAGCCGATGTTCGTAATCGTCTCTACCATGATTGCCCCTTCCGCTGTGCATGACATCCCCTCAGCTCCCCTTATGTGCGGGGGAGGCCGCGAGGAGGCTCATGCTTCATTGTGACTGCCGACTCAGAAACTCACCTGCGGGACCGCCCGTTCCCCCGCTTCTTCCATCTGGAAGAAGGGTTCCACCTGAAAGTTGAACATCCCTGCAATGATGTTACTGGGGAACATTTCGACCCGATTTTTGAAACGCATGGCGGCGTCATTGTAATACTGCCGGGCAAAGCCAATCTTGTTTTCGGTGCCGGACAGCTCTTCCTGCAGGGCCAGGAAGTTCTGGTTGGCCTTGAGATCGGGGTAAGCTTCCGCCAGGGCGAAAAGCGACCGCAGGCTCTGGGTGAGGACGTTTTCCACTTTGGCACGATCCTCCACGCTGCCTGAAAAACTCACCGCCTGCTGGCGCGCCTTCACCACCGCGTCCAGGGTCCCCCGTTCGTAAGCGGCGTAGCCTTTGACGGTCTCCAGAAGGTTGGGGATGAGATCGTGCCGCCTCTTGAGCTGCACGTCGATGGAACTCCAGGCATTCTTCACTTCATTGCGCGCCCGAACCAGGCCGTTATACTGGCCAATAACATAAAGCGCCAACCCAACCAGAATGACCACCAACACCACGGCAGCAATCATATCTCCTCCTTGTTCTCCCGCTCGACCTTCATGGGCATGTTCCCCGCTTAAAACGATTGACTTGGTTCAATGATGGCAGGCCCCCCTGGGGCTGCCGGCCGGCACAGGTCCTTCACCCACACCTTGGACCGATTTAAAGGGTCGGCTGTCAGGAAGTCAAGCGTAATCAGCACCCTGGCTTTCCGGCCTCCGCTGGACTGATTCCATCATGAACGGCATCCGCGACACCTTTGCGCGCAGCGGTGCTGACATTCAAATGAACGCCGAGTATCTCGATGCCCGGCGCCATCCAGATTCCGAACACACCAGCCGCATCAAGGCCACACCTGCGGGCAAGTCAACCATCATCGCGGCGCTCACGGCCCATGCCCTGGAGGAGGAGCGTGAACCAATCCTGGCCGCGGGCTGTGATGATCTCGTGCGCAAACCCTACCGCGAACAGGAAATCTTCGAGGTCATGGCGCACCACCTGGGGGTAAAATACGCGTATGAACTCGATCCGGCGGCTCACCTGAGCCCCCAAGACCTGGCGGCGCTGCCGATTGATTTACGCAAAGAGTTGTATGAAGCAGTTCTTCGGCTCAACACGAGCCGGACGTTCGAGTCGATCGAAAGGATTGCCAAGCAAGACGCTTCGCTTGGTGCCGCCTTGAGGGCGCTGGCCGAAAGCATGGATTACCATCGCCTTTTGGTCCTGGTCGAGGAGACAACCATAGATGCCCGGAGGGGAAACGCATGATCGGTCGTATTGAGAAGGATACGGACAAAGAACAAATCCTCATTGTCGACGATTCCCCGGCCAGTCTGAAGCTGATGAAAACGTTGTTGACCAACCAGGGCTACCAGGTGCGCCCTGCCTCCAGTGGACCCCCGCCAAAAACATGCGGGGGGTGACGATTTGAGGACCCTATTTAGACAAGCCCTGGCAGTTGAGCACGGAATTGACGGATCCTTCATGCGCTATTCTTCAGCGAACAAAAAAGGTTTTGTGGCGATGATCGCCGGCCAGACCGTCTGCAGCACCCCTTTTTGCCACTGAACCACATAGGTTGGCAACAGGTTCTGTTGCGTCTTATTGCCATAGGATGTGAACCTTACGGGACCGAAAGCGGTCATCAAGTTCGTTTTCACAAGGGCTTCACGAACGGCTTGCGGAGTAAGTTCCTTGGCCCTCTTGAGGGCGTCTGCAACAACATAAACGGAAGCATATGCCTCGGCACCATGGTAGTCTGGTTCGGCCCCGAATCTTTTCAGATAATTGTTGTAGTATTCCTTCGCTCCCGGATAGGGGACTTGAGGGGTCCAGAGAGTGGCGGAAACCACGTTGTCTGCAGCGCTGCCGGCAAGCTCGAGGAACTCAGGCAAAGTGAAGCCGGCGCCGGCACCAGCGAATACTTTGGGAGTGAAATTAAGCTCTCTGGATTGTTTCATGATCAGGGCCGCTTCCTTAACGTAAGAAATCATGTAGACTACGTCAGGCTTTGCTGCCTTGGCCTTAGCGAGCAATGGTTTAAAATCGGCAATGCCCTGCTGATAGCCCTCCTGCATGACGATCTTCCATCCCATTTCAGAGGCTTGCTCGGAAAACTCGATGGCACCTGAGCGACCAAACAGACCTGTGTCATGCAGGATGACCACGCTTCTGGGCTGCAGCACTTCTTGGAGAAACTCAATGAGAGTCCTCGAATACTCACTGAGGGGCTGGTTGAGACGGAACACATAGTCCCAGCCCATTTCGGTGATCATGTCCGCCGACCCTGTCGTGATCAGGAAGGGTACGTGACGGCGTTCTGCCACCAACGCCGCAGCATGGGTAACATCAGAAGAATAGCCGCCGGTCAGAGCGATCACTTTATCTTGCTCGATCAGTTTTTCGACCGCTGATCGGCCGATGTCTACCTTCGATGCGTCATCTGCGAACAAGAACTCAATCGGCCTCCCCTTTACACCGCCCGCGGCGTTGATCTCTTCCACCCCCATAACAAAAGAGTTCTTTTCAATCTTACCGAATTCCGATAGAGCCCCGGTCAGGGGAAGCACCACTCCCACTCTGATGGGAGATTCATCGGGTCCGGCCATCACCGCCGTTGTCCCGGCTGCAAAGACCGCCGCTACGGTCAAGCTCAAGATTACTGCGATTTTTTTCATCTGACTCTCCTCTAAGACAGCAAATGCCTGTCAATGCCCATATGGCTTTTATTCTAATGCAAAACCTGACCCGCTCTCATCGCTACGCTATATCCTCAGCAGGAAAGCGCCGATCAGATAACCGACCACTGTGGCGGTTCCGACACCGATCCATCCGGGAATCATGAAACTGTGATTCAGGAGGTATTTGCCGATGTGGGTGGTGCCGGTCCGGTCAAAGTTGATGGCGGAAAGATCGCTCGGGTAAAAGCAGAAGAAGAAGTAGGCGTAGCAGGCCGGGATCATGCCTATCAGGAGATTGATGGGAATGCTGAGCGCAAAACCGATGGGTACCATGATCAGCAGCGTCGCCGCCTGGCTCTTGACAAACGCCGAAACCGCAAACATCGCCACGGCAAAAAGCCAGGAGTAATGGCTGACCATAGCCTGCATGTTGTCAACCAGGACTTTCTTGTTCGTATCGATGAAGGTTTCGCTCATCCAGGCGATACCCATAATCGCGATGACCGCCACCATTCCCGCTCTGAAAACGGAAGAGGCAGCGATTTCCGCTGCCTTGGCGCGTGAGTAGAGCATCGTGGCAGCCCCGGTTGTGAGCATGATAATCTGGACGATGATGGTCATTGACACCGGCTTATTGTCAACAACAGGAGCCAGCTTAAACATGGCGATCAGAACAATCGCAATGACCCCCGTAAAAAAGACCAAAACCGAGACCTTGGCCCTCGTTGAAATGCTTTCGTCCAGAAGGGTCGCACCCTCTTCCAGTTGAGCCCGGAATAACGGGTCCTTCATCCGTTCCTGGAACTCGGGATCCTTGTCCAGGTCTTTGCCACGGTTCAGGCTCCACAGTGCAGCAAGACAGACGCCTATAAACGTTGCGGGGATTGTCACCATTAGAATGTTTAACAAAGTAATGTTATGCCCGGCTTTCAGGGACATGGCGAGAAAGCTCGTCACGGCTGCGGCAATGGGGCTTGCCGTGATGCCCATTTGTGAGGCAATGGAAGAGACCGCCATGGGGCGTTCCGGGCGGATTCCGGTCTTATAGGCTACATCGGCAATAATCGGCTGCAGCATATAGACGGCATGACCGGTCCCGACCATCATGGTCAGGATGTAGGTGCAGAAAGGAGCGAGAAAGACAATGTACTTGGGGTGCTTACGGAGCAGTTTTTCCGCCAGCTGCACCATGTAGGTCAGACCGCCCGCGGCATGCAGGGTGGCGGAGGCCGCCACCACAGCCAGAATGATGAGCATGACATCAATCGGTGGCGAGCCGGGTTTCATGCCGAACGCGAAGGTGAAGACCGTCACCCCGGTGCCGCCGATAAGGCCGAGGCCAATGCCACCGACGCGAATACCGATGTAAATTGCCAACAAGAGAACTGCAAATTCTACCCAGAACATCTTAGCTCTCCTTTTTGCTCGGCATCCCCCGGGCTCTATGGGCCACCTGAAGATGCCGTCGGTTAGGTGTACTGCGAAAGATTCCCGACCACCATGCCAACGCTCAAAACGAGTTCTGTTCGGACATGAGTGCACCTTACAAAGCCTAAAACCTTAAGTAAATATTCGGTACATATAGATTTTTTAATTCTCTGTGGTGATTGTGGGCATTTTGTTCACGAGTTGCCATTGGCGGGTGTCTTGAGCGAGGAAAGAATCTTGAACCCACGCCGAAGGGGTTGTCTGGGCGAAGGGCGTAGCAGAGTTCTGACAGAGCAGCCGCGGTCAGGAATGACGAGAATAGCGCCGTTCCGGGCGGCCTACGACACCGTAGAGGAGTTCGGCAGCAAGAAACCCTTCGCTTACAAGGTGCTCGAGGTAGCGGCGGGCAGTGGAGCGGCTCACGCCGACGTGTTCGGCAACCTCCTCGGCGCTGAAGGTGCCGGCGAAAGGACCGGCAAAGACCTGGCGCACTTTGCGCAGCGTCAGCGGATCGATGCCTTTTGGCGTTTGCAGACCCTCGCTCTGATGGCCGACATGCGGACGCAGCAGGCGGTCCACATCCTTTTGGTCGAGCGTCCCTCCCGCCCGGGTATTGGCGAAATACTCACGGTACTTGTGGAGCGCCTCCTGAAAACGGGGCAGAAAGACCGGTTTGATGATGTAGTCGAACACGCCGCCTCGTAAGGCCTCTTTCAGAGAAGTCATTTCGCGGGCGGCGGTGATGAGGATGGCGTCGGTGGGGATCGCTCCCGCACGCAAGCGCCGCAGCAGGTCCAGCCCATTTCCTTCAGGAAAGAACAAATCGAGCAGCACGAGGTCGGGGGCAAGTACCTCCGTCATTTCCTCCGCATCGGCAAGGGTGTTGGCGATGCCCACCACTTCGAAACCGTCTATTCTCTCTGTGAAACGGCGGTGTAACTCAGAGATCCTTAGATCATCCTCGACGATGAGCACTCGAATGGGACTCTCGCTCGTCATTTCCTGCTTCCTTCACTGAATCATTGCGGTTATGTTTCTTCCTGCGTCTCTGGCCCTTGCGTTCGAGTCTTGGGAATGATGACTGTAAAGAGAGCTCCCCCCAACTCCCCTCCGGAAAAGGTTATTTCACCACCAAGGGCCTCCACCGCCCGTCGTACCAGATAGAGTCCCATACCTCGCCCGGTGCTGTTGTGGGTGGTCACCCCCTTCTCGAACAGTCTGTCGGCGACCTCGGGGGCGATCCCCTTTCCCGAGTCTTCAACCTCGATGATCAGATCGAGCCCGAGATCGGTAAGGAAGAGCCGCACCTCACCGTCTTCACCCGCCTCGCGTACCGCTTCGAAGGCATTGTCGAGCAGATTGCCGATCACCGTTACCAGATGTCCGCGCTCGAGTCGTGGCGGGAGGTCGACAAAGGAGCTGTCCGGTTCAAGGCTGAGGTTGATCTTGAGTTCGCGGGCGCGGTTGAACTTGCCGAGGATGATCCCCGCCACCACGGGGTCGGGAACGGCTTCGGCCAGAGTCTTCATCAGGTGCTGGTAGCCGCTCGCCTCCGCCATGATCAAATCGAGGGCTTCGAGGTGCGCCCCGATTTGAATCAGCCCGGCAATGGTGTGCAGCTTGTTGGAGTACTCGTGGGTTTGAGCCCGCAGCAACTCGGAGTATTCCTGCATGTGCAAAAGCTTCCGGGAGAGTTGGTCGAGTTCATCCTTGGGGCGGAAGCTGGCCACGGCCCCCGAGACGGCCCCACCACCTCCCAGGGGGAGCACATTGACGATCATGGTGCGGTCGGCCACCGATACTTCGCGATCAAGAACCCTCTCTCTGACGGCCAGCACCGTTTCCATCTCCCGGCAGGGGCAGAGCTCGGTCAAATGACAGCCGCGCAGTTCTTCTTCCGGTGCCTGTCCCAGGTAGCGGCGCGCCGCCTGGTTGACGAGGGTGAGCCGCCCGGAGCCGTCAACCGCCACTACCCCCTCGCGGATCGCTTCGATGATCGCATTGCGTTCTTCAAAGAGGGCGGCGATTTCATGGGGTTCGAGCCCGAAGATGGCAGCCTTGAAAGCCTTGGCGATCAACGCCGCCCCAAACGCTCCGAACAAAAGCACCACTACGACATAGCCGAGGACTTTCCGTTGTTGGGCATGGACCTCTGCTTCGATTTCGGTCTGCAAGTAGCCTGCGGCCACGAAACCGAGGACCTCGCCGCGATCGCCGCGCACCGGCACAAACGCGCGCATCGATGGTCCCAAGGTGCCAATCGCACGGGAAACATACGATTCGCCCTGCTCAACGACCCGTTGGAAATCACCCCCGACGAAGCCCAGGCCAATCTTATCCGAATGGGGATGGCTGTACCGTGTGCCCTCGCGGTCGCCCACTACGATGTAGTCAGCGCCGGTGGTCCGGCGGATCTCTTCCGCTATCGCCTGGACCTCTTCCGGGTTTCGGCTTTGCAGGCCTTCCCGGATGGTTGGGTTGAGGGCCACAGCCTGCGCCAGGATTAGGGTCTTTCTGCCGATCTGGTGGGTGAGAATGTCACGAATCGAATCCGAGGAAAGGGCGCCAATCAAGCTGACTAGAAAAACGAGCAGGGCGATGACCAGCAGGCTTAGCCGGAGTTGCAGACTTCGTGGCAGGAATCTGCCGATCCATGCAAACCGAGGATTCACGCAATTCCTCCGAATTTCCGAGGTTGCAGACGATCAACCTTGTTTGACACTCCCCGTCATCAATCAAATGGACAAGGTAAAGGGCGGAGGCAAGCGCCGCTACGAACCGCCTTTGATTTCCCGCTCGAAGCTCAGGAGGTTTTCCTGGGGACCGATGGCCACCAGGATATCGCCTGCTTCAAATCGTTCATGCGGAGAGGGATTGAAGATCATGGTGCCGTCATGGCGCTTGATCGCCACCACAATCAGGTTGTATTCACTGCGGATGCCGGTGTGCATGAGTTCTTGCCCAATCAACTGGGCGTCGTCGGGGACGAGAATCTCCTCCATGCTCAGTTCCAGACCCTCGGCGGACAGAGCCAGCGCCAGGAAATCGGTCACCGTGGGCCGCAGGATATTTTGGGCAATATGGTGGGCCCCGGTGGCAAACGGCGATACCACCCGGTTTGCTCCTGCCTGGAGCAGCCTCTTGTGAGTGCTCGGGCTTCCGGCGCGGGCAAAGATCTGCAATTCCTTGTTGAGGTCGCGGGCCGTCAGAACGATGAAGACGTTGTCCGTGTCCTTGTTTACCACCGAGACCAGGCCTTTAGCCCGCCCGGCCCCGGCGGCCAGCAGGTTTTCCTCTTCCGTGGCGTCTGCCTGGAGATGAAGGATGCCCTTCTCACGGAAACGGATGATAAGCGATTCATTGCTATCGATCACCACGAGGGGGATTTTGAGGTTTGACAATTCCTTAACAATGATCTGCCCCATCTGCCCGTAGCCGCAGATGATGTAGTGGTTTTCAAGCTGGTCGAGTTGCTTCTTCAATCTGCGCCTCCGATACAGTTCAATCAGGTTGGGATCAAAGAGAAGTTGGCTGAAATAGATCAGGCTGTAGGTGACAAACCCCGCCCCCATCAAAATCAGAATAATGGTAAAGATTTGCCCCGCATGGTCGAGCGGTCTCACTTCCTGAAAGCCGACAGTGGCAACGGTGATGACCGTCATATACAGTGCTTCAAGGAACGTGTAATGCTGAACCAGGATGTATCCCGTCACCCCGAAGGCCAACAGCAGGGCGAACATAAGGCTCAGCACGAGGACCCGGCGCAGGGTTGCAGCAAGCCAGGGATCTGTCATCCTTCAAATTTTAACTCCGAAAATGGTTGAAGAGCGTAATCTCGCCCGGCCCTGTCGGTCGGATTTCGTGGGCGACTCAGACCGGCCCTCGGAATCTAAAGGATTTCAGCGACCTCAGCGGAGCAAGAGGCGGCCGAGTGGACCGGCCTTCTGCAATACGGGCCGTATCAAGTCCGGTATAAAATACCGCGATAAAACGACGAAGACCATCGCGAAACACATACCGCTGCTCAGGATAGCATAGATCGCTTCCCAGTAGGGATGCTGATCGGCGCTCACAAGGCTGAACTTCACTACCAGCACGGCCGGGAAGACCGCGATCACCGAGAGCCCTGCAACTTTCATGGAGTCTTTGGCCAGGCCCAGGAAGGCGGCATTTCCAAATCGATGCCGCCACCACAGACTCAGAAAGACTGCATAAAGGCTAACGGAGAGGGAACTGGCCAGCGCTACGCCAAGGGCCTGCCAGCGCCGGGTGAGGAAATAGTAAAGGGGGACCGACAGCAGCGTCGTGGCCGTGCCGATGATTGCCGGGGTGAGGGTGTCCTGGCGGGCGTAGTAGCCTCTCCCCACAATCTGCTGGAATCCCCAGCAGGAGACCGCGAGCAGCATGATCAGGAGCAGGGGCGCCGTATTGAGCGTATCTGCCGGCCTGAACCGGCCCTGCTGGAAGATGAGCCTTATGGTAGGCTCGGAGACGGCCATCATCCAGATGCTCAAGGGAATGAGGAGGGTGAGGGTGCCGCGGAGCGCACGGTTCAGAGTCTGATGAAAGGTGGAGAAATCCTTCTTCGCCACCAGTTCCGCGAGAAAGGGGTAAGCGGCAACCCCGGCGGCCTGGGCGACGACTCCGACCGGGACGAGCATGATCCGCCGGGCATAATTCAGCCAGCTGATGGCCCCAACACCCGCCAGCGATCCGAAAACCCTCACCAACTGTTCATCGAGGACCACCACCGACTGGCCCAGCATGAGGGGCAGCGCCAGGAGGAAGAATCGTTTCAAGCCGGGATGGTAAAAGGAGAGGCGCAGTTTAAGGCCGTTCCCGGACCTGGCTGCCAGGAAGGGCAAGAGGAAGTTCCCGAGGAAAGCCCCGGCCAAAACCCCCCAGCAGAATCCCTCCATGCCTCTGCGCTGCAGGAGAACCCCGCCGAGAATAATCATGAAATTGTAGACCAGAGGCACCAGGGCCGGCACCATAAACTGCTTGCGAAGATAGAGCAGGGAAGTGACGCACGATCCCAGCAGAAAGCAGATCTGGGCCGGGAGGACGATCCGCAGAAAGAGGGCCAGGCGGGCGAGGGCTTCTTCCGTGAGTCCGGGGGCGGCGAGATGGGCCAGGCGGGGAGCTATTCCCATGGCCAGGGCCGTGAGGGCCGAAATGAGCACGGCAATCCAGATCAAGACCGCCGAGAAAAAGCGCCAGCCGTCTTCTTCGTCTTTCTCGAAATAAGAACTCAGCAGGGGGATGAGGGTTATGGAAAAATAGGCCCCGGCCAACAGGTAGTTGATGAAATCCGGAATGACAAACGCGGCAAAGTAAAGGTCTGATTCCTGGGTGGCTCCAACCAGATAGGATATAATCTTGTCGCGGATCAGGCCCATGAAGCGTGAGAGCAGGACGCTCACGCCCATGATCAGGGCGGCCCATCCCATCTGCTGGCGATGACTCAGGAACGACAGAAAGACCCTCCTTCAGGTGGCTTCGGGCGGCGGTCTGGTCGCGTCACGGCTTCCAGACCGCGCCCGTCTTTTGTCCTTGCTTAGCAAGGCGAAGTTTGTTACATGAGAGGGCGTTGCATGTGCGCCCATAGCTCAGCTGGATAGAGTGCCGGACTACGAATCCGTAGGTCGCAAGTTCGAATCTTGCTGGGCGCGCCAGTAAATTCAAGGGGTTAGCGGGATTGCCGTTAACCCCTTTTTCATGGCTCTGACAATAAGCCCCCAAGTTCTCCCGCAAAAGCTCCTCAAAGCGTCTTCCTTGGCTGCGCAAAGGCCCATTTCACTGCTCTTGACAGGGATCGCCGGCACCCTCCCGGGTTTGGGGCGGATTGGGCTGATGCAGAGGGATCAGCACATCGGCAGGCATGCCCAGGCGGAGCTCGTTTTGCGGGTTGCACACAAAGACACGCAATCGGTAGACCAGCTTGCTGCGCAGCTCGGTCGTTTCCACCTGCTTGGGGGTGAATTCGGCGGTTGGCGAAATGAACCCGATCCATGCCCGATAAGTCTTGCTGGGGAAGCTGTCGGTCCTCACCTCGGCGCGCATGCCTGGAGCGATCTTGCCGAGATCGGGTTCCGCAACATAGGCGCGAACCCATACGGGGTGGTCGAGAGCGAGCGTGAAAACCGGTGTCTGCGGCGAGGCCATGTCGCCCGGTTCCAGGATGCGATTCTGAACCACGGCCGGTTCGGGGGCTGAAAGCCTGGTGTCGGTCAGTTCTTCTTTGGATCGCGCCAAGACTGCTTCAACCATTGAAAGCTGAGCGCGGGCGGCCTCGATATCTTCCTCGCGCGGCCCCTTGACGGCCAGGGTGTGCACCTGTTGTTCCCGGTCCAGGTTGGCTTTGGCGGTGTTCAAAGCGGCTTCCGCACTGTCGAGTTGCTGCTGCGAGACATACTGAGGGCCTGCAAGGATGCGGGCACGTCGATGGGTCACCTCCGCTTCCCGCAGGGCAGCCTCGGCAGCCTTAACGCGAGCTTTCGCTTCGGCAATCTCCTCCGGCCGACTGCCTGCCACCAACCGGGCCAGCACTTCCTTTTGAACGGCAACCTGAGCCGCCGCTTGCGCGACAGCCGCCTCATAGCGGACGGGATCGAGTTCCGCCAGGAGTTCCCCCGCCTGCACACGCTGCCCTTCTTCGACCAGGAGGCGCTGGATTCTCCCGGTATCATGAAAAGCCAGCTGAATTTGCCTGATATCGATATTGCCAAAGAGGTGCAATACCTTGCCGGGCGCTTCCCGCTGCTGCAAATGGCGGTACCCCAGAGTGGCGGCAACGCCAAGCACTGCCAGTAGCACCAGAATTCTCAGGATTTTTGCCTTTTTCATATCAGCTGATCACTCTTTCTTGAGCAGCGCATTCACGGCCTTGACATCCTCCTCGCAGAGCACCCCGGTGGCCGCCTTCAGCCTCACCCGCGCCATAATCTGAGTGTAGAGAGCCACATAATAATTGCGCTGAGCAGTTTCGTGATCATGAGCGACTTTTAGAAGGTCGATCACGGAACGAGAGCCTATCTCGTAACCTTTGCGCGTCCCCTCCAGCGAAGTGCGATAGGATGTCACCGCCTGCTGCGCCGCCAGCAATTCATCCACACTGTTTTGCAGCACCAGAAAGGCACTTTCCGCATCGAGCCTGACCTGGTCTTCCAGGTTCTTGAGATGATATTCGTTGGCCTTGGCCTGGGCTGCCGCGCGCCTGGTCTTGGCACTGATCTCGCCGCCCTCGTACAGGGGCAGCGAGACATTCAAACCGATGCGCATTCTGTTGCTTTCAAGGCTGGGGAGGAAGCTGCCTTTGTCATAGCTGTAACCCGCCCCGACGTTCAGCTTGGGCCAGTGCGCCCGGCGCTGAAATTCAACCTCGTCCTGAGCCACCTGGAGCTGTTCGCGGGCCTGGTTCAAGAGGGGCTGGTTCTCTTTGGCCGTGCTCAGCCACGGTCCGACCTGATTGGGGTTCGGTCCCTCGGGCGCGAAGGGTCCTACATCGACGAGCGATTCCACGGGTTGGTGGGTAAGTCGTTCCAGACGCTGTCTGGCAATGCGGGTGGCGTTCTGGGAGCGGATCAGGGTGGCTTCGGCAGCGTCTCGGCTGGCCTTGGCTTCCTGCACCGCAATGATGTCACCGCTGCCGACCTTGAGAAAGGCCTCCGTCTGCTTGAGAACGGTCTCCAGCAGCTCTTTCTGATTGCGTGCTACACGTTCTTCGGCTTCGGCCCTGAGGACTCCGAAATAGGCGTCCGCCACTTCAGTGATGAGATCCTGTTCGGCGGCCAGCACCGCAGCCTGTCCTGCACGGATCAGCGCATCCGCCTGGCGCACCCCCACCCATGCCTGACCATTGATGACCGGCTGGGTTAGCGTGACACTGTAGTTGGCGTCGTAGTAATCGTCCTTGAGCGTTGGCAGCGGGAGCCCGAAATCCTCTCCGAAACCTTTCATGTCCAGGCTCGCCCCTCCCACCCCGGCACTGGCATTGAGGTGCGGCAGCAGGTTCGATCTTGCAAGAGGCAACGTGGCCTCATCGGCCTTTAAAAGAGCACGCGCCCGAGCAAGCACCGGACTGGTGGCCGCCGCTTGCTGGTAAACCGTCGCGAGGTCCTCCGCAACCCCAACCGAGGCCGTCGCCAGGAAAATCACGAAGGCCACCATCCATCTGAAAAAAGTCGCTCTACCTCTGGCAGCCAAAGGATCCATACCTCATGCTCCGACGATTGCAGCGGGGGTGACGAATCCTACCCGCCAAGCCCCCTTCCCCAGGATGAAGGCATTATTACACTGATTCAAAGACAAATCTCAACGGGTTTTCGAGCCTGCCGTCACCCCGGGCAGGGTGAACCAAAAGCGCACAGCTTGGTGTTGTCAATCAGTAAAGGGCGGCCAAAGGAAGTGGTTGACGGAGGAGGCAGGCTTTGCCCGGCGGTCCCTGCTTATTTCGCTTCAAGCCTCCTTGACCGTATTGAGCCAGCGGGTCAGGGTGCGATTGAGGATACTTTCGGCACGAGGCACATCCAGACGATATTTTTCCGGGATGAAGGAAAGGTCGGCGACAAGGATATCATCCCGCCGGGACACGAAGGGGCAGATGTCGCTCGCGGCAGGCTCCAGCATGGCCAGAAGCGAAAACACATGGTTGAGAAGGGGCTTGCAGCGCTTCACTTTGACACCTTGAACGGTGAAATTGTTCGCATAGAGTCTTATGCCCCCGAAAGTGCGATCTCGAGGAAAATCCCTGGTGCTGATGCCGTCACGTTTGAGAAGGTAATAGGGGGCAATCACGGCCAGGTTGACGGTTGAGGATGCCGTTCCAGGGCAGGTTTTCAAAAGTTTTCGAACAGTTGAGATCAGCCTCTGCTTCTTGGGATCAAAATCGATCAAGGCAACACCTTCTTGTTGCCCCCCCAGGTGGGTCAAGATGGCGTCGCGAATCTCGGGCAGGATGAGCAGGTGCACACGGCACCGTGTTTGGCGAGAGAGGCTGCCAAGATATCCTGGATCGAGCTCTTCCGGGTTCTTCACCTGGACCACCGGCAACGCGGTTGTGAGCGCCTCCGTCTCTGCTCGGAGTCGGCGGCGGACCTCTCGCGCATGGGATGCAAAAGCTGTCTCCACGGCGTTCACTTCGACCTCATCGAGAAAGGCTATAGCGGCCGCCTGGCAAATATCGTCCACGGCGACCACTTCCAGAATGTGCCGGGCGTAGTCAAAGGGCCGGTGGTCGCTGCTCCATTCTTCGTAGGTCAGCACCTGGAGTTCTTCCTTCAGGGCTTCCGGGAGGCGCTCGATCCCGCCTTCACCGCAAAGGTTTTCTCTCGGAATGATCACCGTTCTGCAGCCGGCATTGAAGGCGGTTTCCAGCTTGAGAGCAAGGGCTCCCACCGCCGTGAGGCGACCTCTGGTGTCGATTTCCGCGCTCATTGCCACATCTCGTCGCACCTTCTGGCCGGAAAGTTGCGAGGCGAGGGCCAGGGCGATAGAGCCCCCCGCAGACGGACCGTCCTTTCGGGTCGACCCCCCCATGAAATGCAGGTGGATGGGTTCCCTGGCGGCTTCAATGCCAATTCCCAAGGCCTCTGCGCAATTGAAAATACCGGTAGTGGCGACTTTGCGGCTCTCGTCCATGACCCGTTCAATGTTTCCCGTGGCATGAACGATGCTCAAGAACCCCCGCGGAGTGCTCCCTTCCGCATTCTCCCCAGCACCCATGCGGGTGGCCTGAATGGGAATAATGGCACCGACACCCCGCTCGACATCGACCCCGAGCGCCAGCATCTCTCCTACCGCATCTTCGGGGTTGATTTGGCGAGGGCGCGTCGGTTCTCGCAGGTGTTCCTTGATGCGTTCGCGGGTAATGGGCGCCGTGCGGCTGTCCTCGGCCCAGTATCTCTTTGCGCTGGAGGCGGAGAAAGAGCGTCCGCAAGATGCGCTCCAGTTCACGGACTCCCGCCTCATAAGTGTAGGTGCGGATGAGATGGCGGAGGAGGTCGGCTTCCTCTTCCGGATCGAAAGCAATGACGTCCTCGGTGATCTGGTATTTGCTGCGCAACCGTGTGATCAAATGCTGCCTGGCAATGATGACCTTTTCCTCAACACTGTATTGACTGAGCGCTATCACTTCACAGCGATTCACCACGACCGGCGGCACACCGTCGAGGGTGTTCGCCGTGAGGAAAAAGTGGCAGTTGGAGAGGTCAATATCGATGGTGGTTTCCGTGTATTTGTCGTGAAACAGATGATTCTGTTCGGGATCGAGGATCTCGAGGAGGGTGGCAATGGCGAATTTTTCCGTCTTATCGGCTTCATCCAGGATGAACATGCCGTTCATGGCCTGCATCTTGATCAGCCCCTGGACGATGGCCCCGGGCTTGGAGCCTTCATAGGTGAAGCTGTGTCCGCGCATATCCGCTTCATCGCGCATGCCGCCCAGGGAAACCTTGTGGTAGGGAATGCCGAGATTCTGGGCAATGGAGATGGCAAGGGAGGTCTTGCCAACCCCCGGCGGGCCCACCAGCAGGAAGGCACTGCCGGTTCGCTGCCAGGACCGGGCCTCGTCCTCGTCGAAACAGCGGTAGCGCCAGATGAGATTTGAAAAGAAGTCGCAGAGGATTTCTTTCGGGGTCTGAAGACCGTAGTGAGACCGGTTTAATCCCTCTTCGAAGGTTTCCGGAGATACGGTGATTTTGTGGATTCTTCCCCATGGGATGGCGAGCAGGGTTTCGATCAGTTCGCTGTACTTGGAGCCGCTGTGGCCGACGGCGTTCTGTTTGTTCTTATCGATGGCAGCGATGACCTGCCGGGGAACGGCCGGATTGTTGCGGGCTTCTTCAATCCGGTCCTGCAGGCTTTTCGTCGGTCCTTCGCTCGCCCTTGCCGGTTTTATCGGCGAGGGCACCGGCAGGCGCAAAGGCTCATCGGAGATGTCCTCCAGGTGAGCAAACAGGGCGGTACTGAAACGCTGCAGGAGTTCCTCCTGGGTTTCGGCATCCACGGTTGTTTCGGGAAAATCCAGTTCCTTGAAAAGATCGACCAGGCCCCAGCGGTCCAGGAACGCCCGAAAAACCTCAGCCGCCTCCCGTTCGCCTTTCCTCATGAGCAGAGCAAACAGCTTGAGGGCGAGCCTGAGATCACGCGTGCGATGAAGCAGGGAATGAGAAGTGTCGCGGCTCCTGCGGTAAATTTCGCCCAGGACTCTGCTCTTCAGTTCCACATCCAGAGTCGGAAAGACTTCCTGGAGGAGGCCGTCGGGGAAGTCCCCCAAGGCTGTCACCAGGGTGTTGAATAGATCTCCGAGGAACGCATCGACGGGTTGGTTCCCTTCTTTCGCATCGAACAAGGCGAGATACATGGCGCCCTGGAGCCCGTTCATTTCGTCCGCCAGGGCGTGGCGCAACATCCGGTAGCAGGTCGGATCACGCTGACGGCGATCCTGGGCGAACTCAAGATCAGCCAGAACGACTTCGCGCTCTTTGTGCTCGGGATAGAGCATATGTTCGACTTCGTGGCGCAGCATGAATTCCGCGAAGGCGAGCATTTTCTGTCCTTCGCGAGAGCCGTCTCCCATCCTGGAATCAGGATCCGTCGGGAGGACGAAAGAAAGAAAGTCAAAAATCCGCTCGTGGATTCTTATGGACCATCCCTTGGCCATCCGCGTAATGGTGCTGACGATCTTGATCCGGTTGTCGTCATCTTCCAGGCGAGTGATGCTGAATTGTTCGGCGATGGTCCCAAGCCTGAGAGGATCGGTCCCTCTCTTGGCGCGAAAATACGGGAGCACCCGTCCGTTCACAATCGCCAGCAGCAGTTGTGCGACGTTCCTTATCCGCGCCTCGTCCGGCACCGGCAGGGTGGCCAGGACACGATAGTCAAATTCCATGGGAAACATGGTCGGCTCCACCATCCGGTCAACGGTGACTCGAATCAACAGCCATCATCACGCTCTCGGTACTTATTCTAACGCGTTCCTGTGCAAATGAAATGGCTTTTGTGGCCGCCCAGGAATCGGGCAAGAAGCAGTGGGGTCAACTTTCGGATTTGGTTTTGCTTTTGGTAACCATTTACCACTATCTCAACTTGGAGGCAGGTGGGAGATTGCGGCAGAGAATAGATCGTTGACTGCTGGGCTGGGAATTATGAGGGGAAGGCATCCCTCCGTCGCCAGGGCGACGAAGGGATTTGCCGGAAGCGAAAAGCTTGAGACGAGGTTCCCGTGTGACCTCAGTTGGCTACGCCTGGTCCAAGGGGATCAATACTCCGGGATTTCTGCCAAATTGAATACAGGAAGGGATTGACGGCAGGAGCAGATCCACACTCTTGCGTCGATGTCCGGGCATGCTGTCATGATAGGAGACGACATGTTGTTTGCCCTTGACCCACAGGTTGAACTGATCCCCAAAATGGTGATCCTTGGCAAGGTCTTTGCTGAGCGCAATGAGCTTCCCATGATCCTGAGGGGTAATCCGCCGCGACGACGAAGTCACACCGTGGGTGGAACCGGTGCATTTGGGATGGTTGGCATAAGCCGATACCATGACATAATGAATGGGAGCATTGGGTCGGAGAAGATCCGGTGGGATGCTCATCGTGGTCTGCTCACAGATTGTGGCGGCCAAGAAATACAGGCTCATCATCTTGACAATTTTTAACATCTCTGTTGCTCCTGCTGTGATGTTCCGCTCATCTGAGAAATGAACGAAAAATCGACGGACCCTCACTCTCGGAGTGTCACTCTGTTAAAAATCGATCAACGGTGATACCTTCTCTTTTTCAAAGGTCGCACTGGCTAAAGCAGCCGTGTTGATCAGCGGATGGGTCTTTCACCCAACCTAACCTACAAAATTCCTCCTTATGAAATAAAAATAGCCCGCGTTTCCCAGATACCACCAACGGGAACGTAGGCTACCGGTTTTACCGCTTCAGTTATGGGTTTCCTGGACTCGCTGACACCTCAGGCCATGGCAGGGAAAAGCCAGTTGCATGGTCCCTTCAAAAAGCCTGCGATTCATATAACCCCATATACCAGTTGTCCACTCAACAGCCCCGGTCCCGCCTGCAACCGGAGCCTCCCTGAAGCCAAACGGAAAGCATTCTATGATTGTGAAATCGAATTGTCAACCAGTTTCTCGTATCGTCGACCTGCATTTCCCCGCAAGCAGTCCCCGTGCCGTTCTTGCCCGCTCAACGGCAGCGTTTTAAGTGCGCATAAGTGTCACTACGCCCGCCAGGCAGAAGATGGCAAGAACCAGCATCGTCGTGGGAAGACCGTAGAGGGGGAGAGTGAAAAGAGAAGCGACAAGGATTCCTCCGGTTGCGCCCAGGAGATCCATGGCGTAGAGTCCCGGGCCGGTTGTTCCTGAGTAGCCGGGAAGCTTTGCGGAGGCTTGCACGCCAAGCGCAAAATGACACCCGCCCAGGAACCCTGCGGTGAGAGCCAGCACGGAAAAGATCATGCTCATGGGTAAGAGTGTCTGCTGGTTTGCCTGGAGATGCTGGTGTACCCAGTACAAGAAAGCGAGTACAATACCTAGATAGAACGCCAGCGTGGATTGCACGAAGACAAACCCTCTGAGCGGGTTGCTGATTCTGGACGAAAGCGCAGCGAGAAGTCCTGTTCCCAGGGAGATCCCGGCCATGAAAAAGGCGATGATCAAAGCCAGCTGCCGGTAAAGGAACCCTTCCAGAATCTGAAATCCAAGCAGCAGGACCATCTCCAAAACCATCTCGACACCGCCGACGATCAACACATTCAACCGAATGACCTTCCTTGCCGTCCCAGGACCACGCCCACCAACAAGTACCGTACCCAGAGACAGGATGCCGATCAGCGTCCAGAAAGGAAGGCGTCCCACTCGGGAGAGCCCCAGCAAAGCCTCTCCCAGCAGAGGGTGGATCTGCCTTGCGGCAACTACCAGACCGTTGAAATAACAGGTCGGTTCAAGATCCCGATTCACGGATGCAG
Organism: uncultured delta proteobacterium; assembly: GCA_963783775.1. Classification (GTDB taxonomy): domain Bacteria; phylum Desulfobacterota; class Syntrophobacteria; order Syntrophobacterales; family Syntrophobacteraceae; genus JADGQM01. The sequence continues at coordinate 137,872 of CAWAOR010000011.1, forward strand.
GTTGAGACTGGCCCAGTGCGGCTTGCAGATAGTTGAGGCGGGTTGGGTTCAGATAATCGAAGAGGTAGTATTCCCGAACGTATTGCAGGTCGAGTCTCCTCTCGACAAGACGGCGAATCAGCTCATCCGGTTCTGCCGTCAGGTTTTCCAGACTGTGGCCGGCCAGGAACCGGGCATTTTCTCCCGGAATGACGAGCACCCCGGGGAAGACGCTCCGAAGTGTGCTGGTGACCGATCGAAGGAGCCGGGCTTCGGTGGGGCCAACCATTTCGGGCGAAGAAGTGATGGCAAAGGAGAAGATCCCGCCAGGATTCAGGAGCTTCGAGAGGCGAGCGTAGCATTCCGTGGTGTAGAATCTATTCATCTCAGCGTTGACGGGATCGCCAAGCTGCATGATAACCACGTCGTAGCGGGAATCGGCGGTTCTGAAGAAACTGCCGGCGTCGGCATGAAAGAGATGCACACGGCGGTCGAGGAGCGGCGCAGTCACCGAGGCCGGCAGAAATTCCTCTGCCAGTTCGATCACTTCGGGGTCGGGTTCCACATAATCCACACGGCGGATGCCCGGATATTTCAGCACCTCCGGCAGGAGCCCTCCCACACCGCCGCCAACGAGGAGCACCTTCTCAGGGGCAGGGTGTTGCAGCATGGCGAGATGCACGGCATATTCGGAAGCCTGGGGGTCGGGAACCGAAAACAGGAGCAGGCCGTTGGCAAATAAGCTGAATTGACTTGCATCGGCAAGAAGTGCCAGATTTTGATATGGAGTATCACGTACCGTCAGAAGCTTGGGGCCCCACTGCCAGTGGCGACTTTTGCTGTCAAGTTCCGCTGAGGAAATCAAAAGACCTGCAACAAGGGCGAAGGCAACCAGCACGACCGCCAGAGAAGCTGGACGTTTTATGGATAGGCAGCGCTGGATTCCCAACAGGACAGCCGCAAGGACCAGCACGAACAGGGCGATGAGCAAGGTGGCATTGAAGATGCTGGTACGGGGAAGCAAGACAAAGTAGAAAAAAAGTCCTCCTGTTGCGGCCCCAAGGGCTTCGCCCAGATAGATTAGAAGGGGTTGACCTGACCCGTTCTCCGAAACAATGGCAAGGCTGTTCCAGGAAAGTCCGAAAAGCGCTCCCGAAGTAACGCAAAAAAGGCCGGTCCCCGCGAGGGATATCAAAAGCATCGAGAACGGTCCGATCATTTCTCCCGTGGGGATGGCCCAGATCAGTCTGGTGGCTCTGATCCAGAGGACGGATGCCGGCAGAAGCAGCGCGAGCAACAGCAGAGCGGTTGGCAGAAGGCTCGCATTTTGGGTTATTCTCGCTCCGTAGCGCCCGCCGACACTGCTTCCCAGCGCCGTCCAGAGCAGCCAACCGGCAAAGATCAGCCCGATGGACAGTTCATTGCCATAAAAGATCACCAGGAGCTCTCTAAGAATAATGATTTGACCGATGGAGGACGCAAAACCGCAAGCAGTCATGATCGGAAGAAAAAAGGAAGATTTCTCTTGGTGCATCCCGCCGTGTTCAACCATGGCCTTTGATCCCTAATTTAAGACCGTAACGCGGTCCCATTTCGATGCACCAGGTGATCAGTGTAAGAACCCCATTACATCGCGACCGAACGAAACGGCTTTGATGCAAAATGCACCAGGGTGATGCAATCTGCTTCATCCATGCAAGATCTTGATATCACTTACTTATGTTAACAATAGAAAGATATTGATGCAATATACATCACTTTCTTGATCAACCCTTAACCCCACCCCGAATTGGCATTCCTGATGGTATCCCAAATAAATCCATATGAATTCATATACTTCCAAGGATTCTCTCAACAAAGGCACCCATTGGCCTGAATCCTGCTCTAGTAGACGAGTGTCAACACAAGCAGGACCGCATGATTTTGGCAAGGACTTAATTTAAGGGCCATTTCTTTAATATCTCAAACAACGAGGAGGATCCATCATGGAAGAAAAAGAACGCAAGCAGGCACGGCAACCCGTGGTCTTTTCAATGGCAAACGACCAATGCGTATGGGGCAAGGCTGGGGTGATCAAACCCACCAAATGCATCAACGCTTTCGATTGCCTCGGGTGTTCCCTTGATCAGCGTATGCTGGCCAAGTTCGATGAAGAGCGCAAGGCGTCCGGGCAGACAGACCTGCGATCGCCGCGAATGATGATGATGATGCGGCAGGGCAAGTGCCGCCACATGTTCAGCGGCCGCATTCCTTACGGGTTGTGCTCGCACGCTTATAACTGCGTCAAGTGTCCCTTTGACCAGATGATCGAGGACACGAGTTACCTGCCCAACCTCAGGCCGCCTAAAGTGGACAAGACATCCGGCTTCGACGTGGCCCGGGATCACTATTACCACCACGGCCATGCCTGGGCCAGGGTAGAATACGGCGGTCGGGTACGTGTGGGCATCGACGATTTCGCACTCCGGTTGATGGGGCCTCAGGATGACATTGAGGTGCCCGGTCTCGGGTCAACCGTGGGCCAAAGTCGTCCTGCCGCGGTTTTGAGACGGTCCGGAAAGGAGGCTGCGACGCTCAGCCCGGTAGACGGGAAGGTGGTGGCCATCAATCAAAAAGTGAAGAACATAGCCACTGCCGCCAATGATGCGCCGTATGGGGATGGATGGCTTATGGTGATCCAACCAACAAGTCTTCGAAACAACTTGAAAAACTTATTTTTCGACGAGGAGAGCCTGGCCTGGATCGATGATGAGGCTGTGCGCTTGGGCACCCTCCTTGGCGAAGATCCCCGATATCCTTTGGTGCCCATAGGTGGCGAGGCCATCAGGGACATTTACGGGACAGTCCCGGAAATCGGGTGGGATCGACTGGTCCAGGAGTTCCTGAGATGATCCCGGTGCCGCGGAAAGGCGGAATTCACGCCTCCGTTGTTTCAGAACCGTCGAGCTGATCGGGGATTTCACTTCAGGGTCTGTATAGAATTGAAGCGCTTCACTTCACTCAGAAGAGCACGGAGATGCGAAAGAGCATCCTCGTGCTCTTCTGGTCTTTTGTGTTGAGAATGAAGAGTAAGGGGAATAGGGCAACTTCTATTCTACAGCACTTTAGGGACTGCCCCCCAGATCCTCTCCGGTTTAATGCCCCGCCAGTCGTGCCAAGAAGGAGCAGGCGATGGCGCCGGATCAGGTGCGGCCGAAGGTATGCCTCAGGCTGCGGGCGATTTCATACTCGCAGGCGCTGCAGAACCTCAGAGGGAGGGTATCCAGTTTGTCGAGATTGCTTGCAAAATTCATCAGGCAATCGGGGGTCCGGCAATGCCCGATTCCCAGAAGATGTCCGGTTTCGTGAAGACCGATTTTGGCGGCTCGGAGATACATGCGTCCAGGATCCTTGTCTCCGAGCCGATAAAGGGAGATCACTGCGGCTTTGCCGCCAAGCTGCGATTCACCAAACACAAACTCGAGGATCGGGGTGCAGAGGTCGAATTGACGCGACTCCCAGCCTGAATCTTGCGCCGCCGGTCAGCGACTCCAGCGCCAGGAGGATTTTTCCTGCCGTATATTGGCCGCGCTGTGGAAGATATGCGTAATCCGGGTCTGGAAGGGGCGGCAGGGCATCGGCGTTGAGACCAATGACGGTCTGCAGATTTGCGGCCACAATGGAAACTGCCAGAGCATCCACCTGCCCCAGCGGGATGACGTCCAGATGGCGTTCGTCGGACGGTCGAGATCGTTTCCGCGCCAATTGCCATTACCCTCGGTTGGATCAAAGTCCCAGAAGATTCCGCCCCCCTCCGGCGGAGGGCTGTGTCAAAGGTCATGACCGGGTCAGGTCATGCCGCTTCATTTTTCGCATCAGAGTGCTCCGATCGACTCCCAGCCACCTCGAGGCCCGGCTGATGTTGCCGTTGCAGGCATCGAGGGCAGCTTTGATATGGTTGATTTCGAGTTCCTCCAACGTCATCGGACCTAAGGAACACACCCCCGCGTGGGGATTCAGGAAGGTCAGTTCTTCCGCACCGATCATCCTTCCCCTGGCGATGACCACGGCCCGTTCGATGACATTTCGAAGCTCCCGGATGTTTCCCGGCCAATGATATGAAGTCAAAAGGCCCAGTGCCCTTTGCGTAAAACCTTCCAGGTGTTTTCCGGTTTCCTCAACGTAGCGTTTGAGAAAATGATCGGCCAGTACCGGGATATCCTCCAGTCGCTCGCGCAGGGGCGGAATGTGGATAGTGATCACGTTGATGCGATAGAAGAAATCCTCCCTGAATTGGCCTTCCTTGATCAGCAGCGGCAGGTCTCTGTGGGTGGCGCTGATGAGTCGAAAGTCCGACTGAATGGGCTGGCTCCCTCCTAACCGGATAAAACTTTTCTCCTCCAGCACACGAAGGAGGCTCACCTGCATTTTCGGAGAAATCTCGCCCACTTCATCAAGAAAAAGAGTGCCGCCGTCGGCCATCTCCAAACGGCCCCGCCTGGCTTTGATCGCACCGGTGAACGCCCCCCGCTCGTGGCCGAACAATTCGCTTTCCAGGAGGGTCTCGGATAATGAGCCGCAATTGACGGCCAGAAAATGGCCACAGCAGCGCTCGCTCCGCAAGTGGATCGCCTTGGCCACCATGTCCTTGCCGACCCCGGTTTCCCCGGTAATCAATATGGGCGCAGACGACGGGGCCACTTCTTCAATGGTGGCGAAGACCCTTCGCATGGGATCGGATTGGATGAGGAAGACGTCGGAAAACCCCTCATGACGCCCGATCACCTGTTCCTTGAGGGCGATGTTTTCATCCCGAAGCACTTTGTGGGCCAGAAGGCGTTCCATGAGCAGCGACAGTTCATCCGGATCGAAGGGCTTGCATAGATAGTCCATGGCCCCGCGCTTCATGGCCTCCACCGCCGTCTGGATGGTACCGTGGGCGGTCATCATGATTACCACGGCATCCGGCTGGTATTCCTTCAAGCGAGAAAGGAGTTCGATTCCATCCATGCCCGGCATGTTTAGATCCACGAGGTAAATATCGTAGGGCATGTCTTGGATGCGTTTCAGCGCATCGGCGCCGGAAAGCGCCGTTTCGACCTGATAGCCATCCTTGAAGAGCCAAGCTTTGAGCGCCTCGCAGATCGTTTCTTCGTCGTCCACAATCATGACATTCGTCGATAATCTCATAATCGAGATTCCTTTTCCCTCTGCGGATGGACTCTATCCTCTCATCTACGGTCGATCCGGTGACGCTGCCGGGAAGGCCCTGTTTGGGACAGGCTCGTCTTCTCGGTCATTCACCAGGCTTCGAGGCAGATTGATCCTGAAGGTCGTTCCTTTGCCAATTCCACGGTTGATCTCCACCACTCCGTTGTCTTCGTGGACGATGCCGCACACCATCGACAATCAGAGGCCGAAGCCTTTGCCCTCGGTCTTTGGTAAAGTAAAACAGTTCGAAGATCCCCTGCAAGTCGTTGGATATAATTCCCTGGCCGGTATCGGAGACGGCCAGCCAGATGAGATCGGCATCTTCAGACGGATAGGCCCGTGGCAATCACGCCCACATTGAGCAGCAGACAGGTTTCAGAGGGAGTTTTGGAGCTCATCCTACTCCTTTACCCCGCACGGATTCTCTCGGACGGTGCCGGGCATGAGGTCATCAAAGCCCTGCAGCAACCGTTTTTAGTGGTCCGGGCTCTTCGGTTCTCCGGTGACGATGGCGGTAATGGCCGCATAGTCCGCCGGCGCTACCTTCCAGAGGTGGACGTCCCGTGACCGCTGGATCGACTCAAAGGCCAAAAACAGAACCAAGTGGCGACAGACCGCTTCCAAAGAAATAGCAAAGAGACACTCCCATATCAAGACTTCAATTTCATTGCAATGATGGAGCTTCACAAGGACGTGGAGCATTGGGATGGGGACCGGAATTGTGAATTGCAGCGCCGAGGTAACGCCCCTTGCCCCCAGAAGATTCGATGGAAAAACGCTGTGCATTCCCTGCTTCGAGCAGACGGAACAGAAGGTTTGATGCTGCCGGAGCAGCTCGATACTTTCCCTGAGACTTGATCCAGGCAGAGTGAAAATCAGCCGCTCTCCCCGAGCGCTTTCCTCAATGAGTATGGCGTATTTCTTTGCCTCATTGAATTGATTTTGAGTATATTCATCCAGGGCCTTCTGGAACGTTTTCACGGCCAGCTGGATGCAATGATGCTTCTGGACGGGGATCTCCTGTAAGGCGCGGAAAACGTCACCATCGTTCAGGGTGCGGGCGTCCACAAGCTTTTTACCCTTGATCAGGTCAACGACTGCCATGGCGGAAGCGATCGCTCCGGGACAGCCAAGGACCTGGTAGCGGGCATCCTGGATGACTCCGTTCTGCACCTTCAGGCAGATGCTCATGGTATCCCCGCATGAGCCCGTCATCGCGCTCACCTGGTCGGCGTCGGGGATTGCGCCCATATGAGGCTTTTGAAGAAAATACTGGATGGCCTTTTCGGAGTACCCTGAATCAGCCAGCATCCTATGGATGTGAATGGCATTCGTCAGCTCTTCAAATGATTCTTGACTCATTACGCTCCACCATTCAGAAATTGAAGACTTTGGCTTCGGCGGCCATCTCGATGAGATGAGGGCCACCGTCCAACGCCATGTTGTTGAAAAATTTGGCTTCATCGAGTTTACGATTCCTGGCACAGGGGGTGCAAACTCCTATGCTGACTTCTTTTTCGACAAGATAGGGGAGATAGTCGTTCGGACAATCCCCGGTAGTCGTTTTGATGGAGAGGTCTCTTTCATTGTTTGCCCACATTACCCCTCCATCGATGAAAAACAAGTTCACTCCGTGTCCACTGGAGTGGGCAATTTTGGCGAACTGAAAACACCGGGTTGCCGCCTCGTTGTCGTCCTTGCTCAAAACAAACAGAAAACTAGCCATAATCTTTCTCCTTCCTCAACTGCCGCTTTGAATCTCAAAAGGCCAGCCCACCAGGCCACCCTCAATGAACCAGACCCTGGTGTAGCCGGCGGCATTGAGAATGCGTTGCGCTTCATAGCCGCGCATACTGACCTTGCAGAACGCCAGAATGTCCTTGTCCTTCGGCAGTTCACCCGTTCTGGCGCGCAATGCCCCGAGGGGGATGTGGGTGACATACGGGTATGGGCAGCCTCATGAGCTCAAATTCCCCGGGAGTGCGGACGTCAAGCAGGATAATGTCATCCCCCTGGTCGATTCGCCTCTTGGCTTCAAGCGGCGACAAACCACGGGCCAAACCGTCGAGTTTATTTACCATGACATGTGCCGACGATGAGGCCAAGGATCTGCCTGAGCTTGCCCAGAAGCTCTGCCGCGTCACTTTTTCCGGGCCGGAGCGATAGGTGAGCCAGAATGCCAAGCCCCTCAGTCGCCTCATGGAACGCCTCTTCGCTGAGGGGACTTACCACGGCCGTGTTGACCGTGGCATTCACCGTGAGCAGCTCTTGCACCAGAGCCAGCGGTTCCCGGTCCGGAAGTTCAGAGTCGATGATCGCGAGCTGAGGGGCATTGGTGCGTATGACTCGCAGGGCTTCGGCGCCAGAGCTAACCAGCTCCAGGCGCACCTCCGGGTCGGCAGCGAGGCCTTCGGCCAGGGGATGAAGGGTTTCCTGGCGGGCACTGACCAGAAGAAGGTGCAGCATAGATCCTCCTTTTCAGCGAGTGAATGATCACATCCTGCCCATTTGTTGACCACCACCGCCGCCACCACAGGTGAATTCACTGGTAAACTGCTGCAGCGTGCCACTCAAGAAAGCCTTCACGGCATCGCCTACGGTTTGGGCGTTAGCGCCGTAAAGGACGGCGATTCCCACCTGATTAAACCCCATGAGCGGCCGCATGCCCATGCCCCCGGCGATCAGGACCTGAACACCATGCTGGGCCAGGTGATTGACCGGGGCCATGCACCCACCCTGCTCGTGCGGGACGTTGGGCAGGGTCCGAACCTTCTGCACCTGTCCATCCACGACTTCCACCAGGGTGTAGAGATCGCAGTGACCAAAATGGGCCCCGAGAGCAGAGTCAAGACCGCCCGGATGGGTTGAGGGAATAGCAACAACGATAGTCTTCATAGCACTTTCTCCTGATTTTGCTTGCTTTTTTGCGGAGTCATGAGACGCCACATTTTATCTTGAGATATCCATTTAATATGGTGATAGAGGACAATCGCCGCTATCACTCGCCTCAGAATACGTTTGGTACCACCACAAAAATTCGCCGGTCTCGTCCTCCTACCCGACCCCATTGACCAGTTTGGCGATCCGCGCCCAGGCCTGCCGGACTTCCCGGCCAAATTCGCTCTCGGGAAGCTCGGTTACCACCAGCCCCTGGATCATGGCCCGGGTAACGATGGAGTCATGGGGAAGGTGCGCGAGCACCGGATAGCTCCTCTCCCTGCAATAGGCTTCAATCCTGGTGGCCTCATCCAGGTTGAGATCATGCTTGTTAATGATGACCGCGAAGGCCACCTGAAAATGCCGACACAGCTCGGCCACCCGCTCCAAGTCATGCCGCCCCGAAGGTGTGGGTTCAGTGACCGCCACCGCCAGATCGGTTCCCGAAAGGGAGCTGATCACAGGGCAGCCAATACCCGGGGCGCCGTCACAAAGAACCAGGTCCAGCCCGTTCGCCTTGGCAAGTTCGCGGGCCTGCTGCTTGAGGACCATGACCAGCCGTCCGGAGTTCTCTGCCCCCGGAATGAGCTGAGCGTGGACCAGGGGACCAAACCGGGTGGACGATACGTACCACTGCCCGCAGTGCTTCAGCTCGAAGCGGACGGCCTCGACGGGGCAAAAGGCAACGCACACTTTGCAACCCTCACACCGGATGGGATCAACCAGAAAACCTTGTTCCCCCTCCCGGATCGCTCCAAACCGGCACAGAGAGGCACATAGGCCACAACCGTTACACAACTCGCCGTCGATTTGAGCCTCGTAGCCCGAGTGAAACTCCTCCGTTCGTTCCCGCGTGGGCCGAAGGAGCAGATGGAGGTCGGGGGCGTCCACGTCCAAATCACAAATTACCTTGTTCGCCGCCAAGTGAGCGAAGGCCCCCGTGAGCGAGGTCTTGCCCGTACCGCCCTTGCCGCTGATGATGATTATCTCACGCATGGGCCACCTCCCGAGGGCGGCATCGTTCAGCCCATTCGCGGATCTTGTCCCGCAAGGCAACAAAGGTCTCCTTCAGCTCCGGAGATACTTCCGCAATGACCCTGCCGCGGGCATAAGCCTCGGCGATGGCCCTATCGTATGGGATCTCTGCCAGAATCGGCAAACCCTTGTCCCTGCAAAACCGATAAATGTCGTCATTGCCTATTCCGGCCCGGTTAATGACAGCGCCCATGGGTTTCCCCAGAGGGGTAAAGGCTTCCCAGGCGAGCTGAAAATCGTAGAAGCCGAAGGGCGTGGGCTCGGTAACCAAGAGGATCACATCACTGTCAAGAACGGCATTGACCGCCGGGCAACTCACACCCGGCGGCGCATCGATGATCGCATCACGGGCGCCTGCCGCGATCATTTCTTTCAGCTTTGCCTTGACCTGGCGCATCAAAGGCGGACTCATCGCTTCGCCGATCCACAACCGCCCCATGAGGAACCCCACCTGCCCAGCCCGGCCCCAGCTGATTTCTCCCAGTTCCCGCATACCCGGCGCAAGCGCCTTCTCCGGACACAAGGCGATGCAGCCCCCACACCCATGACACATTTCGGGAAAGGTCAACACCAGTTTGCCCATAACGCTGATGGCCTTGAACTGACAAAGCTCGGAACAGGCACCACAAAAGGTGCACCTGGTTTTGTCGACAACGGGGACCTCGAGATGAGCCATTTCGCTCCCCTCCAGACTCGGGTGGAGGAAGAGATGGAGATTGGGTTCCTCAACATCGAGGTCCACCGCCACCAGCGGTCCATCCCAGACCGTGGCCAGAGAGGCGGTTACCGTGGTCTTGCCCGTTCCGCCTTTGCCGCTTGCCACCGAGACGATCATTTCCCGGCCCCCCGGTTGGGGCGGTCGGCCACCTCCAGTGCGCCACTCTTGAACCGCTCCACAGCCTCCCGCACCGTCATCCCTTCGAGATTCTGCCCGATCTTGATGCCGGTCGCGGTCAACGCCTGGAAGGCTTTGGGGCCAACATAACCGGACAGCAGCCAGCTCGCACCGGCCCGGGCAATCAACTCCGCCGCCTGTATGCCGGCACCCTGAGCCATAACTTGTGACTGGCCATTATCGATGTACTGCGTCTCCATGGTTTCGAGATCCACAACCACGAACCCGGCGGCCCGCCCGAAGCGGGGATCCACCTGGTCATCGAGACCGGGACCTTCACTGGTTACGGCAATTCTGCTCATGCTGCACTCCCTGCCCCTTTAAGGTTCTATTCGAGGGGCTGTTTCAAGTAACGGTAATAGCTCTCGTACTCATATACCGCTGCCAGGGGATTGTGCCCCAACAGACGGTCCTTGACTGCCAGAACGGTGCATGGAGCCTCGGCGTAGCGAAAGAAGAGGGAATCATGGCCGACGCACAGCCCGAGCAACACATTGAACCGGGATTGGTGATGGTTGGCGATCAGGGCCTGCAGGATCGGATTGCACATGGATTCAGGGCTACCCGGAGCCACCTTCTGCGCGTCGCTCAAGCCGAGGGCTTCCTTGGGAACCTTCCCCACCTTGCAGACAATGGAAATGACCTCAAGCCCCTGGCCTTCGAAGATTTTGTGCACAATCGCGGCCTCGCGGCGCAACCCCACACAAAAGACCAACGCCACCTTCTGATAGTTCATCTTCCCGGCAAACTCGATGATTTCAACGATGCGGGGTTTGGCCGGCCGCACTGAACCATAACCCTTTTCCCGGTTACAATAGCCTTCCGCCTCCTGGATCGAAGCCTGCCTGGCGAATTCACGGACCTCCCCGGCACCAATCGCCTCGAGAGACTCGGCCGCCAGGTCTTGATGGCGGGCCGTCGGGCAATTCTTGGGAGCTTTCCCATGGTCATGGCGGCAAAACCTCTCGGACCACTCATAAGGACAAAGCGCACACTGGGGTTGCGGGACTGCCATCCGGGTTCTCCTTGACCTCAATGGAGTCATGCGAAGATATTGTCGGGTTTGTAGGGATGGGTTCCCAAAATCACTTCCACGCCCGACTTATCCTGGATTTTCTTGATCAGGGTTTCCCGATGCGGACAATGATCCGTGATGCAGGGACCGACATGAATCTTGGTGACCTTTTCCTCCATTGGTTTGTTCCACAGATTGAGTTGCGCCAGACGCGTCACAATGGCCGCACCGGGGCAGTCACCGCAGTTCAGCAGGCCGATGATCACGGCATCACCTTCCTGGTAGCGACTGAACTCGCCGGCTCTGCGGTTGAAGCCCACCAGGCAACGGGAACAGCCGATGCAGACATCATCCATGGCTTTCTTGCAACCAACAATGAGCACTTTTTCCATTGCTTCCTCCATCGGTTTTACGAGTAAGCAGCTAAGCCGGCCTGTCTGGCTCTAATTTTCCGGCGAGGGCGCCGGAAGATGGTGACGATGTTCCGGCAGGGCCACATAATTGTGAAGCGCCGTCTTCAGGGTCCCGGCAGCAAGATGAGCACAATGTTGATGGTCTTCGGGCAGATTCTCGATCATCCCCAGCAGCGTGTCGCCCTCAACCATGGCCGCGTCATCAAGGTTTTTTCCTATCGCCAGCATCAAGGCAAGCGCGCCGCAAAGCCTGCTGGCGCCGCATCCATCCGTAAAAAAAGAGCCGTCTTTGATTTCCTCTCCCTCGATCTGCAGATAGATCTCCATCGTCTCCCCACAGGGACCGGTGACCCTGGCGGAAGAGGTCGCCTCGGGCAATCTTCCGAATTTAATAGATCGAGAATTCGCTTCCGGTTCTTTCCCTCCATAGGATTTGCGGGTCTGGTTGCTGATCAGGTTCTCCAACTCGCTCATTTGTCGTGATCCTTTGTGCAAGATTCCCCACTGCCGTTTAGCTCTTACCGCCTTTTGACCAGATGCCACACTTCCGCCCCGACAAGCCGGAATCGTCCCGGATAGGCACCCGAAATGTGGTAGTAAAGCAATACTTGTTCCAGTTTCCGCGGCCGGTCCGGGACACTCCTGGGAGGATAGAGATTAATGGCCTGCGCGGCTTTCACGCCGACCTTCGGAGCCAATCGAAACGGGTGCAAACGCGACCGATATCCCAACCCAGGAGGGAACAAAATAACCCCTCTCGCTCGTGGGCAACGAGGGTTTCCTTTGCTCCCCCAAAAGCGTCCGGCGTGGGCGGGGCCTCTACCCTCCAGGCATGGGTGTCGAACGGCCCCGTTCGCACGGCACTCATTTTGCTTATGTTGTCCAATGAACGTGCTGACGAGCGCCCTGATACCATCCCACAAAAGCTGGCGGGGGTGCGTAATCTTACTGTTGAGAGGGGCCTCGGCGTTGGGGCGGGGAAGCTTCCCTATCTTTCACATCGCTCCTATCGTAGCTGTAAAACCAGCACCCTAAACTGATGCAATGTGTTCCTCCTCGATTCTGCTCACTCCTGGTAACACGGATTTTCGGAGATACCTTCGCTGGACTTTTTCTCGCAGGACCACTGTAGTTTGGGGCCTTGTGAGGGAGGTAGAGGCTTCTTCTACTGGCAGCCTGACCGTTGTTGGCTGAACAGGAGTAAGCCCTGGTGGTGATGGTGATCAACTTTTGCAAGGAGGAACAGCCATGAAAAGACAGCATCGAGGTACTGAAGCGGCTCAGAGATCCGAAGTCTCTCAAATACAAAAGTAGAACGCCTTACGAGGGAGTACCCGTGAGTGTCCCTCAAATGTGAGTTAAGCAGAGCCGGCAGGTGCTGCAGGGTGAGAGAATATAAAGGGTTATTGACGGAGGGAATGGATTCCCTGTTCAGACTGTGTCGGTAGAATTGAGCAAAAGCCCCATGAAGAATCATAGGCGATCCTATTACAATCTCTTCTCCCGCTTCTACGACCGATTCGTTGCTCTCCACACCAGTGATGCGCAGAGTGTTGCGAGGCGATATCTTTCCGAACTGGTGCCGGTCTCAGAAGGGGAACGGATTTTGGATCTCTGCACGGGCACCGGTTCCCTCCTGCCGTTTCTTTGCCGGCAGGTTGGGCGGAACGGTTCAGTGGTTGGGGTTGATTTTTCCCGGGGGATGCTGGAAGCAAATCGCCGGAAGACGACAGGATTCGCGAACATCTACCTGGTGGAGGCTGATGCAGCCGCTCTGCCTTTCACCGGAGGCAGCTTCGATGCCGTGACTTGCTCTCATGCCTTCTACGAGCTCAAAGGCGAGACCCAGGAGCACGCATTGCGGGAAATCCTGCGGATACTCAAGCCCGGCAAGGTCTTTCTCATGATGGAGCACGATGTCCCTGAGATTTCCCTGGTGCGCGCCCTTTTCTATATCCGCATCATTTCAATGGGTGCCAAAAGAGCGTTCGCTATCCTCAAGCATGAAAGAAGCATGCTCGAAAGCTACTTCAGCCGAGTCGAGAAGGTCGCAAGCCCCTCGGGCCGCTCCAAGATCATGATCTGCCGAAAGTGACCGGACCTTACCGGTCATGCAAGAAATCGTGCGGATCACTAGGTCCTGGCCTGGGAGGAACCTTCTCATCCCGTTGCCGTGTTCCGGGCTGTAAAGAGCCAGATCACTTTCCGCTCGGCTTTTCAAAGAGCTGCAGGTAAAAGTACTCGCCGACATCCACTGTCGCCAGCGGCACCAGGTTCAAAACGCGCTTCAGTTCATCGGGTGAAAACCTTATCTCGAGTGGCGGCCCGAAAGGCGTAAGGCGCTTCACGATTTCGACAACCGCCAACCTTCCATGAGGTTTCAGCAGGCGGTTCACCTCTGCATCGAACCCTCTGATCTGTTCCGAGGAGAAGCCGTGAAACACGGTGGAGAGGTATACCAAATCCAGTGTGGCTGCGGGAATCGAGGTGGTGATCGTGATATCCCCTACCATGGGTACGATGTTCGTGCCTCGTGTTGTTTTGCGCAAGCCGGCAATGGCCGTCTCGTCCGGATCGAGTGCATAAACCCGGCCCTTGTTCCCAAGGCGTTCTGAAAACGCTTTGGACATATAGCCGTTGCCGCAACCCGCATCGAGTACGGCTTGCCCTGCGACAATTTCGAGATGTATCAGGATGATTTCCTTATCCAACATCCTTTCTGATGATCTTCCCCCATGATGGTGCCTTCCCGATGCCTGCCCCTGACGGCTACCGTTTGCAGAATTGTTCATGAACATATCCTTTCACGACAACATAAGGTCATTGCGGACACTTCTTAGGGATGCAATAACCCCTGCCACCGCCTTTCATGGGGTCCTGACCTCGCGGCCCTGTAACATCTTATCCTGGCATCTGATCAATCTCCTGACTCTGCGAATCCGCCGCGAGGCCACGCCAACACATGAGTTCCGAGCGGCACCCGCGCGTGCTCCGCAATGACGGGACACTTTACCTTTGATCCGCCGAGAGTAGCCGGGCCTTACCAGGCAGTCAGAAAAGCATGTAGGCGATTTTATCGCCGTTTTTGAAGCCCCGCGCCAGCTCCATATGCCGCAACGTGGCGAAGTTGTTTTCAAACTGGATTATACTGATGTTCAGTTGCTGGCAAATCTCGGGAGCCTCAAGAGCTCCTTTTTCCTTGAGCAGTTTCAGAATCCGCTCTTGGAGTTCGGTCAGCTGCCGGGTCTTGCCGCTGGTATTCCTGGCAGTGTAGACAGCCCAGGGATCGCAGGTGACGGGCTTTACCCTCTGCTCCAGGTAACAATCCTCGCACAGTGATTCACCGGCGAACACGTAGGTTTCCGGACCCTCGATCGAGGCTCCGCATTTTGCGCAATTGCTCACCGTTGCTCCTCCTTGACGACCTGGACAATAAAACGCCTTCACCTACCACACCCATGAACCCGGCACTGAAACTTGGCCGCAGCCTTTCGCGCAATTGTTCTTATTGCTTCTCCATCTGCTCGATGCGCTGCCTGATACGAGTGAGCTCATCAGCGAGATTGCTGGTCTGCTGTTTGAGAGAGGATAGCTCATCCTGACCACTTGGCTGGTTCATCCTATCGGACCGAAGCTCAGCGCCCCCTTCGCGAGGAGCGACTCTGCCAGCACCTCCTCCACGCCCCGCTCCCATGCCCATGCCTTTCCCTCCTCCGCATCCCATGCCGCCACCCATGCCTCTACCACCACCACCCATCCCTCTGCCACCACCTCTCCGCCACTACCCATGCCCATGCCTCGTCCCATTCCTGCACCTCCCTGCATTCCTGCAGCTTCGCGCAATTCCTGCGCCCGTATCCGCTTCCGCTTCCGCGTTATCCAATAGCTTACCCGCCTTAAAGTCTGCGATAGCATCACGAATGCTTCCACTGACCCCCATCAACATGCGGACCCCGGCTGCCGCGAGCGCCTGGTGGGCTTTAGGGCCGATTGACCCGGTGATGATCGCCGAAGCACCTTTCTTGAAGACGAGCTGAGCGGTACTGATGCCCGCCCCTCCCGGGGCCTCGACATTGGGGTTCGTCACGCGTTCAAACTGCATGGTCTCTGGGTCAATGACGATGAAATACTGGCTTCGTCCAAACCGAGGATAGACCTCGCTGTCCAAATTTGGCTCCACAACTGATATGGCAATCTTCATTCAGGACCCTTTCCGAAGTGATGAATCCGCTCCACAACAATGATTTTTTCTGACGCAGATCAGTCCGGAAGCCACGCGTCGCGGCTCCCGGACCATTCAACAGGGCTGGTCACTCACCCTTTTGGGCCGTCTCGAGCTCAGCCATGCGCATTTTAGTAGCATTGAGGGCCTCTTCAAGTCCCTGCGTATAATCTCTGAGATAGTTGAGTTCATTCTGGGGGGGCCACTGTGAGGTGCCGATCCCCCCAAACCGGCCACTCCCTGCCCTGGCCCATCCAGGAAGTCCCGTTGCGTAGTAGCAATGCCGCCAGCCTCGCCCGGCCGAGCCATAGCCGAAAGCACGGGGAGGCCCGAAGCCTCCTCCAGGCACTCCACCCTCCCAGGCACTGCGACACCAGCCCAGACCTCCGCCCGTCATGGGTCCCAGTCCTCGCGGACCGGTCCTGTCTCCACCCGGCATGTCTGTTCCTCCTTGTGTGAAAGGGTTCTTTTCAATAACTGGTCTTGCGAAGCAAGCCCCTGAAAGCCAAGCCGCAGAGAGCGCTCTTCAGGCAGCCTCTGCCGACAACGTGAGCGAGCTTCAGTGTCCGTTGTTCCCTCGCACTGATAAGTTTTATGGGCAAATCGCATGCCAACCGTTGGTGGCTCATAATCTCCACGAGTATTCGTGTCTGCGGGAAAGGTGCGAATGGTTGCTGCCAGCGAATGATCATACGGTTGACTAGTGCGGTATCGTATTGGATTAAGCAAAAAGCCCGAATGGTTGCGGGAACGAAATGACCCCACGATCCATTCAAATTGTTCCATATCTATAGGCTCATTGAGTTGATCCTGAGGGCTCGGACTTGAGATCTGGTGGTCAGGCGCACAATTGACTTTTTTCCCTACCGACAACAGGCAGAATAGAGCCGTCATCCGAGTTCAGGCGCTGAGGAGTTGTCCCAGGCGGGATCCTGAAGTTGTTGCAGCAAAGATACTCTTTCAGTAACCGGGGAGATGCCGCCAGCAAGATCTCGCTTTTTTTCCCCTCGCATACATGTTGCAAAAAGAAGTTTTGGATTGAGATCGCAGAGAAGGAGGAGCAGGGAGATGATCACTCAAAACCAGATCAGAGAGGCCTTGCAGGCGGTGCAGGACCCGGAGCTCAAACGGGGCATCGTCGATTGGAGGATGGTCAGGGAGATCCTCGTCAAGGATGAGGAAGTGCTGATCAATCTCGCGCTGACCACCCTCGGCTGTCCCATGAAAAAGAGGATTGTCGAGGAGGTAAAGCAGGCGGTGCAAAAGGTTGCCGGAGCCGTCGCAGTCCATGCCGAGCGTTGCCGTCGTCATGGTGACCACCCCGCAGGAGGTCGCGCTTGCCGACGTGCGGCGCGCCATTCAGATGTTCGAAGAGATGAACATTGGGATATGCGGCATTGTGGAGAACATGTCCTATTACAGCTGCAGCCACTCCCGAGAGCGGATCGCGATCTTCGGCAGCGGCGGGGGTGAAACCCTGAGCCGCGAGACCGGTCTCCCTCTTCTGGGCTCCATCCCCATCGATAAAGTTTGGAAAACCACTTGACGACTGCTCTCGCTCAGGGCATATTCGTTTTTATGTAACATGTTGTTTTTCTTTGATCTTTTTAACGAAAACATTTTAGGAATTGATAGGAGGACTAAGCATTGGACCCCCGACTGGCATGGGCATTGCCTAATGTCAGTCTCTTGGCTGTGCTGATGGAAAGACTCTCAAAATAAGGAGCCTCTTGTGAAGGTGCTTTTTATTATCTCGACCGATGATGCCGAGACTGCCTACAATGCCGTAAGGCTGGCCAACGTGGCCGTCAAGAAAGGCGATGACGTGAGTATGTTCATGCTCGGCAAAGGGGTGCTCTTCGAACAAAACAACAGCGGACCGTTCAACGTCACGGCACAATTGCAGCAATTCGAGGGGGACTTCTACGTCTGAGGGGTGTGCATGAAATCCCACGGTCTGGAGGGATCAAGCACGTGCCCCATTGGCTGGATGGACGATCTTTACGCCCTGACGATGGAAGCGGATAAGGTTCTCACTTTCTGAAGTTGGGTCAGGAGGCGACGGGAAAAACGCCATGAACGATGAGCCCGTAAGGAGGTTTCACTGCCGCAAGTGCGATCATCGCTGGGAAGTGCCTTTTGGAGGAGGCCGGCAGATGGTCTGCCCTCAGTGCGGAGGGCAGGATATTTATCGAACCAACCCTGGAGACATGCCGTCGTGTCGGCGAGGACGACACCGTAGATGCTGGACACAACGCGAAGAATCCCTTTAATCACATGAAGATCTACGTGAAAGTCGCCCTGTTGTCCTGCCTGGTCAACGGGTTTCTCATGACCGCAAAATACTTTTTGGGCGAAGCATCGGGAAGCATGGCGCTCAAGGCCGATGCCATTCACTCTCTTGCCGACGTGATATCTTCCCTGTCGATCCTGGGGGGAATCCTGATTGCGGATCGCAAGACGAAGACCTTTCCCCTTGGGTTGTATAAAGTCGAAAACCTGGTCTCACTGGTGTCATCCTTTTTCATCTTTTTTGCAGCCTACGAAATCGCCAACGAAGCCATCTATGCAGGCCACACGGGGGCGATCAAAAACCTTGGCCCGGTCATTGCCGGGGTGGTTTTCATGCTGATCGTGGCCTATCTCTTTTCCCGATATGAACTGAAAGCCGGCCTGAAGGCAGGCTCACCCAGCCTGGTGGCTGATGCCAAACATATCGCCACCGACATGTGTTCCTCCCTGGTCATCCTCGTGGCCATGCTGGGGACTCATCTGGGCTTTCCCCTGGATCGATATGCCGCGATTCTCATTGTCGCAGTTATCGTACACATGGGCCTGACCATCCTGATCGGTTCCCTCAAGGTCCTCCTGGACGCCACTCTCGACTACGCCACCCTGGATGGCATCCGCGCCGTGCTGGCAGGCCATCCGCTCGTCAAGGGTATCAGTTCGCTGGGCGGCAGGAGCTCCGGAAGGTACAAATTCGTGGAAGCCAACGTTAAGCTGGATGCGAGGCTTCTTCGTGATGCCCATGATGTGGTCTCCCATCTTGAAGAAGACATTTTGGACCGATGGCCGGACATCGACAGGCTCATCATTCATTTCGAACCGGAGCAGAAAGAATACATCCACATCGCCGTCCCGGTGAACGCCCGTGAGGCGGCCGGGCCGGGACTCGACTCCCCTCTGTCCGAGCATTTCGGCGAAGCCCCCCTCTTTGCTGTGCTCAAGAAAGAGCGGATCACCGGCAATGTCGCCCTCGAAACCTTCATTGAGAACTCTTCCAGGACTCTTGAACGACAACGAGGGGTTAAAGCTGCCGAATTACTGGGTGAAACGGGCATTGACGAAGTGTGGACGCGGGCGATCCTCGAGGGCAAGGGGGCAGGCTACACCCTGGAAGCCCTCGGAATTGACGTTCTCACCACGGAAGCAACCACCCTGAGAGAGCTTGTCGGAAATCGCCGAGGACCCTGATGGGCCTGCAATCAAGTCGTAGGAGTCACTTCCTCAGAGTGCCTGGACGATTAGTGCTTATCGGGAACGCTCCCCATAAAGGATACATTTCGTAGCCGGCACTCACCCCTAAAGGGTGCATTTCGTGCCCGGGCATTGTCCCCATTCTTCCACAGATCCCTTTCCCCAAGTCTTTGTTTTACCGAAAGCAGCCATTCGCTAGCCTAATTGGTCGAATTGGCATTGTTCTTGTTTATCTGTGATAGCGATCGGGCGGGTTATCCCTCCCCAGATATCCGTCCCGATCCCATAGTAACCCTTCACCCAAACCCGAGGGAGAGAGAATGGCGAGTTCAAACCTGCAGCATGCAGCGTACGATCTTACCCTTTCTCTCTCCCGACCAACTCCGGAAGGAGTTTTGCTGGAAAGGTCAATACTCAATACCAAGGAAAATGGAGAATTGGAGCTCAAATAAAATGGAAACATGTGAAAGAAGCGCAGTAAATTCCTGCGAGCATGCACATCAGGAAGAAGCGGCTCACGATACCCTCAGAGTGCAGGACCGGCTTTCACACATTCGGCACAAACTAATCGTCATGAGCGGCAAGGGGGGCGTCGGCAAGAGCAGTGTGGCCACCTACCTGGCCATCGGTCTGGGTCGTTTGGGCTACCGGGTGGGACTGCTCGATGTGGATTTCCACGGCCCCAGCATTCCCAGGATGCTCGGCATCTCCGGGATGTTCCGTTTCAACGACCAAGAGCAGGCTTTGGTGCCGCATGATTACGACGATCATCTGAAGGTTGTCTCCATTGAATGTCTTTTGGAGGACCGGGATGCGGCGGTCATCTGGCGTGGTCCGGTAAAGCATGGGGTCATCAAGCAATTTATTGCCGAAGTTGATTGGGGAGAGTTGGATTACCTGGTGATTGATTCACCGCCCGGGACCGGCGACGAACCGCTCAGTGTCGCCCAGACGATTACCGGCACCCGCGCGGTCATTGTCACGACCTCCCAGGAGATCGCTCTGGCGGACGTTCGCAAATCCATCAATTTCTGTCACCAATTGAAAATGCCAATCGTGGGCCTGGTTGAAAACATGAGCGGTTATGTCTGTCCCCACTGCCAGCAGGAGAGTCCCCTGTTTGGGCAGGGCGGTGGCAAGAAGACCGCCGAGCAAATGAACGTCCATTTTCTGGGCTCCCTGCCGTTCGACCCTCGCATCGTGCAAGCGTCCGATTTGGGACACACGCTGGTTGAACGCGAAAACGCCAGTCCTTTTACCTTCGCTCTGGCTAATTTTGTCAGCGATGTCATCCAACGTTCCGAGGCTCTGGCAGAAAAGCCGCGGCCAAAGAGCTGAAGAACACCATAGCCTTTTTTCTGACCCGCAGTTTTGAAAAGAGAACAGAGCCTGCCTCGCTGACACGGCCTTCATCTTGCCGCGAGGGCGCATTAAGTCGGAGAATCACGACACAAGAGGCCTTTGTGCCATGTCGACAAACGCATCATCGAACATGGTCGATCTTTATCATTTGGTTGTCGACCATCTTCCCATGGGAGTGGTGGTGCTGGATGCTGATCGGAAGGTCACCAAGTTCAACGCCTGGGCGGAAAAGATCACCGGCTTCAGCTCTGAGGAAGCGGTGGGTCATTTTTGCGGCGACATCCTTCGGGGGGCGTTGTGCAGTGGGTGTTGCCCCTTGCAGGCAGTCATCGACCGCTCAAAGCCCGTAGTTCGAGTTGAAACCAGCCTTACCACCAGATCCGGCAACACCATCCCGGTTCGCATGCACACCGCAGGGTTGTTCGACCCATCGGGAAGACTCGTGGGGGCCGTGGAAGCGTTTCGGGACATTTCTCACCAGCTTGTCCTCGAACGAGAACGCACCAGTTTGATTTCCATGTTGGCCCATGACATGCGATCTTCGCTTTCGGGCATTCATGGGCTCGGATTGAGACTCATGAGGAAACTCGATGACATCGATGAATCGAAACGGCAGGAATACCTCCGTGCAATCACTCGGGAAGCGGCAAAACTGGAAGCTTTGGTTGATGATTTTCTGGAGTTCTCAAGACTGGAGACCGGGCAGTTACGCTTAGACTTCAGTTCCACTTCGCTCGATAAAGAACTGGAGGAGCTATTCGAAGTTTATAAATTAAAGGCTGATCAGCACCAACTCAAAATCGAATTGAGAGTTGACAGCTTCCTCTCGGTGATCGAAGTGGATGCGAATCGACTCCGCAGAGTCATCGCCAATCTTCTTGACAATGCCATCAAGTTCTCGAGAATTGGCGGAAGGATAACCATAAGTGCTCAAGAGCAGGAGGAAGAAATCATCATCAGCATCGCGGATGAAGGCATCGGTATTCCAGCAGTGGACCTTCCATATATTTTCGACCTCTTCTATCGTGGGAGCGATACCAGTACGCACAGTGGCCACGGGTTGGGCCTCAGCATTGTGAAATCGATAGTCGAGGGACATGGGGGGCGGGTGGTTGCCTCCAGCAGCATCAACCAGGGGTCTACTTTCAGTGTCCACCTTCCAAGGAAGCGCTAACAAGCGAGCAGTGATGGGCTGACAAAGATGATTGCCATTCCGTTGCATCAATCACGCGTAGCGCCGGTCCTGGACTGGTGCTCGACGATCCTCCTGATTCCGAAACATGCCGACATCTCATGGCAGGATGGGGAAAGACTGATGATCAAGAGCAACATCTTCGAGCTATTGAGGTTGCTCCACAGTCTGAATGTATCACCGATCATCTGCGGCGCACTAAGCCCGCAGGCCTTACACTATGGTCAGCATCTCGGTCTGGAGTTTATCTATGGCATCAGCGGGGCAATTGGCGAAGTGGTAGAGGCCTACCGGGGCGGCGGACTTGATCTGCCGCGCTTCCGGTTACCGGGATGCGGGCTGACCTGCTACCCTCAGTCATCGTCCAGGCCCGGTTCAACTCACCATGATTTGGAACAGGGAAGAACCTCCTTGCCAAAGAACCAAGGGAAAGGTGGCCTAATGGCGCGTCAACAGGGTAAAAGCAGAGCCCCAAGTGGTGTCGGCAGGGGAGCAGGAAGCACCATGGGAGCGGGGGGCGTCGAGGCTGTGTGCGTTTGCCCGCAGTGCCACTGGGAAGCGTCTCACCGCCGTGGGGTGCCCTGCAATCAAGTTACTTGCCAAAAGTGTGGCACTCATCTCGTGAGGAAGTCCTCCGGGCGATGAATTACCGTGAGATCATCCATACTCTTCGCGGCAAAGCCGTGGCTTCCGGTGTATTGCCGAGGCACTTGAAAGGAGTTTAGCAAAGACCCCTATTCCGCCAATTTGACCTTTTCCAGCCCCTCGCAGCAGATCGCCTGCCTGAATATAGAAAACACCGTCCTTTGCGGCAATAATTTCAAGCAATAACAGGTCTATTCGGTTGCTGAGGTGCCGAAGTCCTTTCCAAAACCAACAGCCCTTGGGCAACCGCTTCTGGGCACTGACCCAGCCAAACAGCCGACAACGCCGAGATGAGCAGGGAAAGCGTGAGAGCGCTTTTTTGGTGAAGCCTTGCCTGAAAGAGGATATACGATTAGTTTAGGGCAAATGCAGGAGAGGGCATCGGAGTTTTGAAAGCATTTTGAAAGGAGCGGGAGCGTGCCGACACTGAACGACCTAGTTGAGAAGATCAAACAGGAGATGGACCCTTTGAAGGTTGGTATGATTGCCTGCCATAATGGGATAGCGCGCGGCACCTCCCGCGCGGGCGAGCTTGCGGAATACCTGGATATCGACGTTGATGCCGGCGTTTGGGAAAGCATTCTTCAGGAGATGCGCTCAGAGCCCGGCATTGCCGCGGTAGAGGCTTACCTCTTCACGGGAAGACGCTGCGTAGGAGATGACGTGATGTTTATCGCCGTGGCGGGCGACATCCGTGAGAATGTTCTGCCTGTTCTCGAAAAGACCTTGAATCGGCTGAAGAAAGAGGCCGTCAAAAAGCGGGAGAAATTGCTTGGGCGGTGAACACAGGAAGGATACAGGGCACAACAAACCGGATTTATCGCCACAGACCCAAATCATTCTGAACAGTATTGCCGACGGCGTCTTCACGGTGGACCTTTCTTGGAGAATCACCTTCTTTAACAAAGCCGCCGAGGAGATTACCGGGATTGCGGCTACCGAAGCGGTCGGTCGACCATGCTGCGAGGTCTTCCGGGCCAATGTCTGCGAGTCGACCTGTGTCCTCAAACACACCCTTGAGACCCTGAAACCGGTTGTGAACAAACCCATTGCCATCCTCCATGCCGACGGACGCGAACTTCCCATCAGCATCAGCACGGCCCTCCTCAGGGATGAAGCCGGCCAGATTATTGGTGGCGTAGAGACTTTCCGCGACTTGAGTCTGGTGGAAACTCTCCGCAAGGAAATCGACCGCCGCTATCGATTTCAGGATATCATTTCGCGCTCACCTCTGATGCAGAGGATGTTTTCTATCCTCCCCGATGTGGCACAGAGCGACAGCACGGTGCTCATCCAGGGGGAAAGCGGCACTGGTAAAGAGCTACTAAGCCGGGCCATTCATGATCTCAGTGCTCGCCCCAAAGGCCCTTTTGTCGCCGTGAATTGCGGAGCCCTCCCGGATACCCTGCTGGAATCCGAGCTCTTCGGTCATGTGGCGGGGGCCTTTACAGACGCCAAGCGGAATCGCGCCGGCCGTTTCGCCATCGCCGAGGGAGGCACCATCCTTTTGGACGAAATCGGCGATGTTTCCCCGGCCCTCCAGGTTCGCCTGTTGCGCGTTCTCGAAGAACGATGCTATGAGCCTCTCGGCTCGTCCAAAACGATCAGGGCCGATGTGCGCGTTATTGCCGCATCCAACAGGGACTTGGGGCAACTGGTGGAAGAGGGCTCTTTCCGCAAGGATCTTTACTATCGCATCAACGTGGTGAAACTGGAGCTGCCTTCTCTGGCGCGCCGCAAGGAGGATATTCCCCTGCTTGCCGAGCACTTCATCGAAAAACTGAATCGCATCCGCAATCGCAACATCCTCGGTCTGAGCCATGAAGCCCTCGCCACGCTGATGCACCACGACTGGCCCGGCAACATTCGTGAACTGGAGAATGCCATCGAGTACGCTTTCATCCTATGTCGCAATGGCTTTATTGCCCTAGAACACCTCCCTCCTCATCTGGTGGTCAGTCTGTCACCATTCGCCGATGCCGCCGGCTTGACCTTGCAGGACATTGAAAAGCGAGCCCTGCTGGAAGCCCTTGAGAGGAATCACTGGCGCCGGATGGCAACAGCCAGAGAGCTTGGCATCGACAAGAACACGTTGCGGCGCAAGATCCAACGGCTCGGGATCATCACGGCAACCCATTGAGGGGAATTGCGCCGGAAACCATGTGCAGTCATCGCCAGAACGTCCATATCTTTCGTAAAGCGAAACCAGCGAGCCAAAGAAGGCAGAGTGCGGTACCAAAGCCTTCACCCTGGTTCCCGAGCTCCAGCTTGGGAACCAGGGTGAAGGGACGCGGGGCTGGGCGATTCTCACGGCCAAGCCTTACGGGTGGGCTGGTTTGAAATACTCACGGAGGAGGAATTTACATCGCCTGCAGAAGAACAACGCCACCTCGTCCAGATGACGCACGCTAGGACTATAGCGCATGAGGCACCGGGGATGTTCACAGTGGTAAATAGACAGGGTGTGCCCAACTTCGTGTAAAGCCACCTTGGCCAGTCGTTCATAGTATCGGTCCATGGGAGTATTGCTGCCATCCTGATTCTTCCTGAGGCGAAAGATCGAGACCACGGCCACGCTTCCTCCTACCTCGGCTTCTCCAAACACATGGGTGAGAATGGGAATGCAGAGATCGACATTGGTAAGCCCGACAATGCGGCTATGTCCCGGGTAAGGCAAACGGGCCAGATATTTGAGAATAATGCCTGCATCGAATTGTTGGCGATGGTTTTGAAAAGCAGCCTCGGGGATTTCCCGGGGTCCTAAAATATCCACCGGGATTTCCAGGAACGTCTGGAGATGGGCAGCAACAATATGCACTGCGAGCTCTCCCAGCTGCCCCATGGGGATGAGCCCCAGGGGGAGCATCGTTTTGGATTTCTTTTTCTTCATAGGGTGCGGTCAGTTTCTATGAAATCCTGCCGGGTCCATGGGGGGGGTAGAGGGTCGTAGGCCATACTTCTTGATTTTGTTGTGAAGAGTGGCCCGATTGATTTCCAGAAGCCCTGCGGCTTTGGAGATATTCCACCGGCATAGTTTCAAGATACGCTCAAGATGCACCTTTTCCATGTCCTCAAGGGAATGAAGAAGGGGCACCTGAACTGCATTTCGAAACAGAAATGCAAAATCATCTTTGGTGAGATATCGAGACTTTGCGAGCACCACTGCCCGCTCCAGTGCGTTCTCCAATTCGCGCACATTACCCGGCCACTCGTAAGCATCAAGGAGTTCCAGGGCTTGTTTCTGAATGCCCAAGACCGGCTTATTGGTCTCCCGCCGAAACCTCTCCAGGAAGTGTTGAGCCAAAAGAGGAATGTCGTCCTTTCGGCAACGCAGAGGAGGGACCTCGATTTCGATCACATTCAAACGGAAATAAAAATCCTGCCGGAAGACTCGACGTTCGATTTCCTTTGCAAGATCCCGATGAGTGGCGGAAATGAGCCGAAAGCCAACTGATATCTCTTTTGATCCGCCCACGCGATGCAACTTCTTCTCTTCTATCACCCGTAGCAGGTCAACCTGCATTTTCAGAGGAATCTCGCCCACTTCATCGAGGAAAAGCGTACCAGCGTGGGCCATTTCGAGACGACCCTTCTTCGCACGGGTAGCTCCTGTAAAGGAACCCACTTCATGACCGAACAATTCACTTTCAAGCAAGGTCTCAGTAAAGGCTCCACAATTGATGGGAATAAAGGGTCCGTAACAACGATTGCTTTTGGCATGAATTGCCTTGGCCACCAACTCCTTTCCCGTTCCCGTCTCGCCACGAAGCAAGATGGGAGAATCCACCTTTGCCACTTCCTCGATCAGGGCGAAAAGTTGCTGCATACAATCGGAAGCACCAACCAGTTCGTCGTAGCGAACCCGGGTGGCAACATGCTCTCGGAGCTGGATATTTTCGTCGATGATCCGCTTCTGCTGGATCAGCTTTTCCACCAGCAGGGCCAACTGCTCCGGTTCAAACGGCTTCATCATGTAGTCATTGGCCCCGCGTTTCATCGCCTGAACCGCGGTATCAACAGATCCATAGGCTGTAATCATCACCACCATGGTCTGAGGGTAGTCAGCCTTGATGCGCTCCAGGACTTCGATGCCACCCATATCAGGCATTTTGATGTCGAGAAAAACCAGGTCGTAGTCCTGTTCGCTCAACATCTCCAGGGCCTGCCGTCCCCCCTCGGCTCCAACTACGTCGTAACCCGACTTGTTAAGCCATCCGATAAGGGACTCTCGCACAATCAACTCATCGTCGACCACGAGAACTCTTGTTTTTCCCATCATCGTTCAAGCACCCCTGATTAAGGCTATAAGGCTGACTCAACGGTTCATTCGCGTTTTGGCGGGTTTGGGAGCTTGAAGGCAGAAGAATTTGATGACGAAATTCGAACCTTTTCCCTCTTCGCTCTTCACCCTGACGGAGCCATGATGCTCCTTAATGATTCCGTACACTACCGATAGTCCCAAACCGACACCCTTGTCTTGTTTCTTGGTGGAGAAGAAGGGTTCAAAGATCTGGGACATCATCTCCTGCGGGATGCCGACACCGGTATCCTCCACCTCCAATCGGATCAGGTTTTGTACTGCTTCCCAGCGCGTTCTGACGGTGATCTGCCCCCCCTCGGGCATGGCTTCCATGGCGTTGAACAAGAGGTTGACCAGGCACTGCTGGATCTGTCCCGGGTCTCCCAGCATTTGCGGCAGGTCTTCAGCCAGGTCTATGTTCAACCGAACTTGATTGAGTTGAAACTTATGATTAAAGAGGCAAACCACTTTATGAATCACATCGTTGAGTTGAAAATCCTCTTGTTCCATTTTCTGTTCGCGGGAAAAGGAAAGAAGATTACCGACTATGGTGCTGCACCGTGCCGACTCGGTGTCAATGAGACGAAGGTAATGTTTGAATTGGTCCGTTTCCTTTTCCAGGAGGCTCCCTTCTTCCAGCCTCTGGTGCATCAGGCGCGCGAGGGCGTGAATCCCGGAGAGGGGGTTGTTGATCTCATGAACTGCACTCGCCACCAGTTTGCCCAAGGCAATCATTTTGTCCTCATGGATCAAACGCGCAAGGTTTCGCGTCAGGGTTCGTGTGTTTTGCTTCACGCGCCGGTCCAGTTCATCGGTAATGTCTCGCGTGATCTCCAGGAATAACTCCACTTCGCCCTTTTTGTTCTTCAACGGTACGATGGTAACTTCACAGTACGAGGTCTCGTTATTGCGATCAAAATGCTCGTGAATAACGTGAGCCGCTCCGCCACTCACCTGGCTCTCTTTTAGAGGGCAGAGATACCCCTGCTCATAGCAGGGGTTCAATAGCCAATGGTGAACCTGGTAACAGAATTTGCCAACTACTTCCTCCTTACTCATCCCCACTGAATGAAGGAAGGCATCGTTGGCATCCAGAATCTTGAGATCCGGTTGCAGGATCAGCACCCGATCTTGAATACTTGAAAAGATGCTGTCAATGATGCTTTGGATCAGGTCCAATTGCCTTGCCTCAAGGACACAATCCTCGCGACAACCGATCAGATCACAGAACAGGCGTGAAATCGTAGATTCGAGCACCCTTACCTGAGGCGACTTATGCCTCATGAAATCTTCTGACAGTACCTCGTTGCCCGTTAATTCGAGGATCAGATCCAGGTCTTCAATCTTGAGGAAATCTTGACAGTCATTGGTTGTGAAAATCCCCTTCTCACGCGCCAGGCAAATGCCCACGGCCTCATCATCCAGGTCGGCAACAGCGACGATTTGAGCTTGAAGGTGCGGGAATTGCTCGGCGTCCATCATTTCGAGAAAAGCTTTGCACCGCCGTCCTCCACCAATTACACCGATTTTCATGATTTTATCGGAATTCTGCAATCTTATTTCATTTGGTTGATGCGGTTCTTTGCTCATTTGTTAGACACCCTGTTTAAATTTTATACACTTCGGCCAAAGACAAGAGACAGAGGATTCTATGAGTCGCCCATAAAGATAGGTGTCGAGAAATGGAGCACCCCGCAATCGCCTTCTCTTGTTTCACATCCAGCTGACTGTTCGGTTAACCAGAGGAAGAATGAGCACCAGCCAGTGATCGAGTCAGGAAGCAGCGAATGCCTGATGGGGGAAAAACACCACATCAGCCTGGCATATTTCTTGAGTATCAGTAAACGTGAAACCAACTGAGGAATGAACGATTCATTACGATAATACAACCAGAAGGGAGAAACGGCAATGGAACATAAAGCTTCTTACAAAACAGGGCAACAGGTCAAGGCTTTCTCCGTTAATGAGAATCATTGCATTTGGATGAAAGCCGGTATCATAAACTTCAAATTATGCGAAAACGCATTCGATTGTCTCAGTTGCGATTTTGATAAGGCCATGCTGCGCAGTGTGGAAAGAAACCCGGCTCGGACCATCACTTGGGCCGATGCCCTCAAAAAAAGGCCATACAACGAAAAAGAATGCCGCCATATGCTCACAGGCAGAGTGCCATACCATCTGTGCTCGAGTTTATATCGATGCGATGTTTGCGAGTTCGACCAGGCGTTGGACGAGATGGATCTCGCCGAAGTCAAAGGCTCCGTTACGATGCGCAAGATCGCGGGTTTTCAGGCGGCGGACGCTTATTACTACCACCGGGGCCACAGCTGGGCGAGGGTTGAACATGGTGGACTCGTAAGAATCGGTGTTGATGATTTCGCCTTGCGCCTAATCGGACATGCTACTCGTATTGAGTTGCCAAGGCTCGGCTCTCACCTGGAACAGACGGAAGCGGGGTGGTCGGTAATGAGGGATGAGAAAACGGCTCAGATTCTCTCTCCCATCAGTGGTGTCGTACTGTCAGCGAATCACACCGCGATGAACCGGCCGGATGCCGCTAGAATGGATCCTTACAGCAAGGGATGGCTGCTTGTGGTCGAACCCGACAAACTGACACAGAATCTCAAGAATCTTCTCTTTGAAGATGAAGCCGACGCATGGCTAAAGACTGAAGCACACCGACTCGAGACGATGGTCATGAGCGCCCATGGACTTCCTCTTGCCGCAACGGGTGGTGAAATAGTAGATGACATCTATGGCAACGTCTCCAATAAAATCGGGTGGGATGAGCTTGTTCACGAGTTCTTACTGACCTGAGCCAGGATTAATCCCCATCCGTTCATGGATCTGACTCGGGAATCGCGAGTGAAGGCATGCCTCACTCGCGATCCTCTTTGCACAACCTGGCTGATCTATCCGATTCTCACTCTTCCGTTGGCGCAACAGGCAATCCCTTGTCCGCTTGAGGTAAACCTTCGCTGGGCGCCTCGGTTTTTGACATCAAAAATAGTCATGAAAATAGTCTTGACGTGACAACTTCATGGGTTTACAGTAACGCGGTTTTTTGGGGGATTAGTCTTTAAGCCGCTGAATGGTAAATCTCCTGTGGTTTAGCGGGCGACGAGAACTTACTGTTAGCCCCAGTTGAAGCTGAACTTGTGCGTAACCAGAATCTCTCCTTGTCCCTACCCGATCTTCTCGCTCTTGTAATCAGTCGAGCCCCTATAGACAGAACCGATTCGTTCGGTTGTTTTTGAGACCATCCATCTACAGCTTGTCCATGCTTGCCGCCAGTTCGCAGGTGAGGCTTTGCTTTCTGCGGAACGTTCGGCATGTGGGTGGTGAAAAATTATCGTGATCTGCATCTTAGAGTCTTTGACGTTCAGGCGTCGACGCTGCCAACCCTGCTGATTTTGCCGGGTGACCCTTGTAGCTTGTTAAGGGAGTAAAGGTTCATGAATCAAGGAAACGCGTTAGATCGATCAACCGGTGCGGTTATGGTGGTTGGGGGTGGTATTGCCGGTGTTCAGGCGGCACTTGACCTGGCTAATTCCGGCTTTTATGTCCATCTCCTGGAAAAGTCTTCGGCAATTGGTGGCGTGATGTCACAACTCGACAAAACTTTTCCGACCAATGACTGTTCGATGTGTATTCTCTCGCCAAAACTGGTCGAATGTGCCAGCCACCCTAATATCGAACTGCTTACTCTGAGCGAACTTGCGACCCTCGAGGGCGAGGCGGGGCGTTTCCGAGCAACGGTTCTCCAGCGTCCTCGCTTCATCGACAAGGATAAGTGCACGAGTTGCGGCGAGTGTGCTGCTGTCTGTCCGATCCAGCTCCAAAACGAATACGATGAGGGCCTCTCCTCCCGAAAAGCGGCCTACAAGCGCTATCCCCAGGCGGTGCCCGGCACGTTTGTCATCGACAAGAAAGGCACCAGCCCGTGCAAGGCTATCTGTCCGGCGCACATCAGTGTGCAGGGCTATGTGGCGCTGGTGGCGCAGGGTAAATACCAGGAAGCCTTGAAGCTCATCAAGGAGGAAAATCCGCTGCCTGCAATCTGCGGCAGGGTTTGCCATCATCCCTGCGAAACGGCCTGCACGCGGGGGCAGGTGGATGAACCGGTGGCGATTGATTTCATCAAACGCTTTGTGGCCGATCTCGATCTTCGCTCCGAAACCCGCTACGTACCCGAGATCAAAGTCGAACGCACCGAGAAGGTGGCGGTCATCGGTTCGGGGCCGGGGGGGCTGACCTGTGCCTACTATCTTGCCCTCGAGGGCTATCGCGTAACCGTGTTCGAAAAACTGCCGGTGCTAGGCGGGATGCTCACCGTCGGCATCCCATCCTATCGTCTGCCGCGCGACATTATTGAAGCGGAAATTCAGGTGATCCGGGATATGGGCGTGGAGTTCAAGACCGGCGTGGACATTGGACGAGACGTTACCATCGCGCAGCTTCGCGAGCAGGGTTACAAGGCTTTCTTTGTGGGCATTGGGGCTCATGAATGCAAGGTGCTGGGACTCGAGGGGGAAAATCTCGAAGGAGTCTATCCAGGCACCGATTTTCTGCGCCGGATCAACTTGGGTGAGCGGCTTGCCCTGGGCGACCGGGTGGCGGTCGTAGGCGGCGGCAATGTGGCGATGGACGCCGTGCGCAGTGCCAAACGCCTGGGTTCCGCCAAGCCTTTCATCGTCTATCGTCGAAGCTACGAGGAAATGCCGGCCAACGAAGAGGAAATCGAAGAATGCCGCGAAGAAGGCATCGAAATCCTTACGCTTACTACCCCTACCCGCATCATTGGGGAAAACGGGCACGTTAAGGCTATCGAATGCATCAAGATGGAACTCGGGGACCCTGATCCCAGTGGCAGACGCCGCCCCGTGCCCATTCCCGGTTCGGAATATATAATCGAAGTCGATGCGGTCATCCCCGCCATCGGTCAGGAATCCGACTGGGCCTGTCTGACTCCCGAGTGCGCGTGTACTCTGAGCGACTGGGGAACGGTGCGGGTCGATCCTCTGACCCTGCAGACCGATGATGTGGATATTTTTGCCGGCGGCGACGCGGTGACCGGACCGAGGACGGTGATCGAGGCCATCGCTGCCGGAAAACAGGCGGCGATCTCCATCGACCGGCTCATCCAGGGCAAAGATCTCAAAGAAGGGCGTGAGAAGGAATGGCTTGCGGTGCAAGACCTTCCTACCGAGGGCTATGATCTCATCCCGCGCGAGCACATGCCGCGACTCGATCCCCAGGAACGTCTCAGCGACTTCAACGAAGTTCAGTTGGGTTTCACGGAAGAGCAAGTGCTGACTGAGGCGGCACGATGTGTGGCCTGCGGGGTTTGCTCGGAATGTTACCTGTGTGTTGCGGCCTGCCCGGCGAATGCCGTGGTGCACGAGCAGCAAACGGTGGAACGGGTCCTCGACGTGGGTTCCGTTATCCTGGCGCCTGGTTTCAAAGCGTTCGATCCCCAGATTTATGATACCTACGGTTATGGCAAGTACCCCAATGTGATCACGAGCATGGAATTCGAGCGGATCTTGAGTGCCTCAGGTCCCTTTGAAGGGCACCTGGCCCGACCGTCCGACAGAACCCCACCCAAGAAAATTGCCTGGCTGCAATGTGTCGGCTCCCGCGACTTGCACGAGGGTTCTCACGGCTATTGCTCCGGGGTGTGCTGCATGTATGCCATCAAGGAAGCCGTCATCGCCAAGGAGCACGCCAACGAACCAGTTGATACGGCCATTTTCTACATGGACATGCGGACCTATGGGAAGGATTTCGAGCGGTACTACGATCGTGCCCGGGACGAAATCGGGGTAAGGTTTGTGCGTTCGCGAATCCACAGTGTGGAGCCGGCACCCCATGGCTCTACGGATCTTATCCTTAACTATGCGGATGAGAACGGACAGATTCAAAGTGAAGTCTTTGATATGGTCGTGCTCTCCGTTGGTCTGGAAATTCCGAACGACCTCAAGGAACTGGCCGGAAAGCTTCAGATCAGCGTCGCGGAAAGCGGTTTTGCCGAAACCAGCGCTTTTGCGCCGGTGGCAACTTCTCGAGCCGGGGTCTTTGTTTGCGGCGCCTTCCCCGGACCCAAAGACATCCCCTACTCGGTCATGGAAGCATCGGCGGCTTCCGCGGCCTCGGCAGCACTGCTTTCCGATTCCCGCAACACCCTCACCCACGAAAAGACCTACCCGCCCGAGGAACCGCTCGGGGATGCTGAACCGCGCGTCGGGGTATTTGTGTGCAACTGTGGGATCAACATCGGCAGTGTGGTCAACGTCCCAGGAGTCCGCGACTACGCCAAAAACCTGCCCAATGTCGTCTATGTTGCCGACAATCTTTTCACCTGCAGCCAGGACACTCAGAAATTGATCCGTGAGGCCATTGCCGAGCACCGGATCAACCGGGTGGTGGTGGCCGCATGCACTCCTCGCACCCACGAACCCCTCTTCCAGGAAACCATCCGCGAAGCGGGGCTCAACCGTTACCTCTTCGAACTTGCCAACATCCGCGATCAGGATTCCTGGGTGCATCAGGCGG
This sequence comes from uncultured delta proteobacterium, assembly GCA_963783775.1. Taxonomy (GTDB): domain Bacteria; phylum Desulfobacterota; class Syntrophobacteria; order Syntrophobacterales; family Syntrophobacteraceae; genus JADGQM01. The sequence goes on from CAWAOR010000011.1 coordinate 171,092, forward strand.
AACCCGAAAAGGCCACCGAAAAGGCCAAAGATCTGGTGCGCATGGCGGTTGCCAAGGTGACCCTGCTGGAACCGATCGAGGCGGTTCGGTTGCCGATGACTCAGTCGGCCCTGGTGGTGGGGGGCGGAATTGCCGGCATGAATGCGGCGCTGAGCCTGGCGGATCAGGGCTTCAAGACCTACCTGATCGAAGAAAAGGCCGAATTGGGAGGCCATGGCCTGAAGGTCAAACATACCTGGAGCGGCGATGCGGTCAGACCGTATATCGAAAACATGCGCGACCAGGTCATGAAGCATCAGCTTGTTGAGGTGCTCCTGGGGACAAAGATCAAGCAAGTGCAGGGTTTTGTGGGCCAGTTCACGACCACGGTCGATTGCAATGGCATGGATCGCGATCTGGAACACGGCGTGGCGATCTTGGCAACGGGCGCCCATTCCCTGAAACCGGATCTGTACCTCTACGGTCAGGACGAGCGGGTCACGCGCTGGCACGAACTCGAGGAACTCTTCGAGAAGGAGCCCCAGCGCCTTCGGGAAGCAGAGGCGATGGCCTTCATCCAGTGCGTCGGGTCGCGTGAACCGGAACGTCCTTACTGCTCAAAAATCTGCTGCACGGCCTCGGTGCAACAGGCTATCGAGTATAAAACCCGATAAATCCCGATCTCGATGTCTATATCTTGTACCGGGATTTACGTACCTACGGGCTTCGTGAGGAGCTCTACAAAAAGGCTCGTGAGCTTGGAGTCCTGTTCATTCGCTTTGCCCAGGATGAAAAGCCGGTGGTTGAAAAAACCTCCCTGGGCGGCAAAGAAAAATTGCGCGTTACGATCAAGGATCACATTCTCGGGAGACCCATCCAGCTCCATGTGGATTATCTTAACCTGGCTACCGCCATCATTCCCAAAGGGTTGGAAGACCTCTCCCAAGCCTTTAAGGTGCCTTTGAATGCCGATGGCTTCTTCATGGAAGCCCACATGAAACTTCGCCCGGTTGATTTTGCCACGGACGGCGTATTCGTCTGCGGCCTGGCGCACTATCCCAAACCCATCGAAGAATCCGTGGCGCAGGCGCAGGCGGCGGCGGCACGAGCTTCCATGGCGCTGGCAAAACCCTATGTGGAAGCGCCTCCGGTAGTCTCGATGGTGGATCAGGACCTTTGCATCGGTTGCGCCCTCTGCGAAGCTTCATGCCCATTTGGGGCGATCAGAACCCACAAGATTATCGGCAAAGGCTTCCGGGCCGAGACCATTGCGGCAGCCGTGTAAGGGCTGTGGCGTTTGCGCAGCGTCTTGCCCCCAGCAGGCCATTGACATGATGCACTTCCGGGGACGTCAGCTGGTTGCTGCAATTCGCGCAGGCGGTGCAAGCAATTAGATCTTCAAGTTTTGAGCAGGAGAATCAACATGAATGACAGTGGTACCTTCGAGCCCAAAATCCTGGCCTTCTTGTGCAACTGGTGCGCATACGCCGGGGCGGACCTGGCCGGGGTGTCCCGGTTTCAATACCCTCCCACCATTCGGATCATGCGGACCATGTGTTCCGGACGGGTCGATCCGCTCCACGTGATCGAGGGACTGAAGAGCGGTTTCGATGGGGTCTTCGTCTTTGGGTGACACATCGGTGACTGCCATTACCTGGAAGGTAATGTTTACACCCAGAAACGGATGGAAGTGGTTGAGCAGCTCATGGAGCTTTCGGGAATCGGCGTGGACCGCGTGAAGCTCCGCTGGGTGAGTGCCGCAGAAGGTCAACTGTTCGCGAACCTGGTCAAGGAACTCAGCGGGGTGATGCAGGCCATGGGGCCTTTTGATCTCAATGGGCACAAGCTCCCGCTGGCGGCAGTGGAGGGCGCTCTCAATTCACCTCGCCTGCGGTGGCTCATGGGCATGGAACGCCAACTCATCGAACACGAAAACGTCTATCACTTTAAGCTCGATGAGGCGAACTACAAACAGATTCTGAAGGCGGCGGTGGAGGAAGAGTACCAGAAAGCCCTCATCCTGGAAGCCCTCAATGCGGGGCCTCAATCGGTGAGAGAGATTGCCGCCCAAAGCGGGTTGCCGGTATACACCATCTCGATCCTCCTGAGTGAGATTGAAAAAGCCGGCCAAGTAGACCTGCACGGCTATGAGGGCACGACGCCCAAGTTTGTCCGGCTGGCGGCGTGACGAGTGTCTAACGGCTAACAACCAATAAACCATAGCGGGAATATGGGAATGGCAGATTTGGATAAGAGCAAGCGCATCGGTGGAGTGATGATCGTGGGTGCCGGGATTGCCGGCATGCAAGCTGCCCTCGATCTGGCCAACACAGGCTATTACGTCCATCTGGTGGATCAGTCGCCAACCATCGGCGGCTTGATGGCCCAGCTGGACAAGACTTTTCCGACCAATGACTGCGCCATGTGAGTCATCTCGCCCAAACTGGTCGAGGTCGGCCGGCATCACAACATAAACATCATTACCAATACCGAAGTAGAGGAGCTTGAGGGTGAGGCGGGAAATTTCAAGGCCAAGCTCATCAATCATCCTCGCTACATTGACCCGGGCCGCTGTACCGGCTGCGGCCAGTGCGCCCGCGTGTGCCCGGTGACCGCCGTGAGTGAGCACAACTGCGGCCTCGATCGCCGTGCGGCCACCTACATCCGCTACGCCCAGGCCGTGCCGGGGATCTTTTCCATCGACCGCGAAACTTGCCTTGGCTGCGGCTTATGCGAAAAGGTCTGTTTGGCGGAAGCAGTCTGCTACAACGATGCCCCGCGCCGTTCCGAGCTCGAGGTGGGAGCCGTGATCCTGGCGACGGGCAACGAGGTCTTCGATCCGGCTTCATTTGATACCTACCGCTACGCGCACCTCCCCAATGTGGTCACAAGCCTCGAATTTGAGCGCATCCTGAGCGCCTCCGGGCCTTACCGCGGTCATCTTATGCGGCCTTACGACCGTGAGGAGCCGCAAAAGATCGCCTGGCTGCAGTGCGTCGGCTCGCGTGATCTGCATCACTGTGACAACCCCTACTGCTCCGGGGTTTGCTGCATGTATGCCATCAAGGAAGCCGTGATTGCCATGGAGCATGCGCACGGGGACCTCGATGCGGCCATCTTTCTTCATGGACATGCGGACCTACGGCAAGGATTTCGAACAGTATTACAATAACGCCAAAGACCATCACGGCGTACGCTTTATCCGCTCACGGGTGCACACCCTTGATGCGACCGGGGACGGCGACGTCGAAATCGTCTATGCCACCGAAGACGGACAGATCAAATCCGAAGTCTTCAATCTGGTCGTGCTTTCGGTCGGTTTCCAGGTGAGCGAGGGGACTAAAGAACTTGCTCAGCGGTTGGGCATCGATCTCAACGAGAACCGCTTCGCCCAGACGGCCAGCTTCACGCCGGTGGAAACCTCCCGCGCCGGTGTTTACGTCTGCGGCGCCCTGCAGGGTCCCAAGGACATTCCGCAATCCGTCATGGAAGCCTCCGCGGCGGCTTCAGCATCGGCGCTGCTGCTCAGTGACTCGCGATGGAGCCAGGCGACGATCAAGGAAAAGCCGGTCGAAACCAACGTGGTGGGCGAACCCCCGCGAGTGGGCGTGTTCGTCTGTCAATGCGGCATCAACATCGGCGGCGTGGTGAAGGTGCCGGAGGTACGGGAATACGCCAGATCTCTGCCTTACGTCGTTTATGTAGAAGACAACCTCTATACCTGCTCTCAGGACACGCAGGTCAAGATGGCCCAGGTGATCAAGGAGCAGGGCATCAACCGGGTGGTGGTGGCGGCCTGCACCCCGCGAACGCATGAACCTCTGTTCCAGGAAACCCTCATCAACGCCGGGCTTAACAAATATCTCTTCGAGATGGCCAATATCCGCAACCAGGATTCCTGGGTGCACAGCAAGGATCCCGTCCGAGCCACGGAAAAGGCCAAAGACCTTCTGCGGATGGCGGTATCCAAGGTCGTACTCCTGGAACCTCTCCAGGAACCGGAGCTGAGCGTTACCCGTAAAGCCCTGGTGGTTGGCGGCGGCGTGGCCGGCATGGTGGCTGCGAAAACTCTCGCCGATCAGGGCTATCCCGTCTATCTGGTGGAGCAGTCGTCGAAGCTGGGCGGCCAGGCCCTTAATCTTTACAAGACCTGGCGCGGGGAAGAGATTGGCGCCTATGCTCAGGGGCTCGCTCAGGAGGTGACGAACCACCCGCAGATTCAGGTCTACCTCTCCAGTTCCATCAAGCATGTGGAAGGGTTTGTCGGCAACTTCAAGACCACCATTCAAAACGGAGCCGAGCCGGAAATCGTCGAACATGGCGTCGCCGTCATTGCCACGGGGGGCAAGGAATTTCAGCCTAGTGAATATCTTTTTGGCCAGGACCCCCGCATCGTCACCCACCAGGAATTGGATCGACGGTTCCGGGAAAAGGACGCCACCCTCAAGAATGTGGAAACCGCGGTTTTCGTTCAGTGCGTGGGTTCCCGGGAGCCGGATCGTCCCTACTGCAGTCGCGTCTGCTGCACTCATTCGGTGGAGAGTGCGCTGCAACTCAAGCATATCAATCCCGACTGCGATGTCTATGTGGTCTACCGCGACATGCGGACTTATGGCGAGCGGGAGACACTCTACCAGGAAGCCAGAAAAGCCGGGGTCATCTTCATTCGCTATACCCTCGAAGACAAACCGGAGGTCGCCAAGGTGGACGGCAAAATCCACCTGACCGTTTTCGACAAGGTACTCCAGCGTCCGATCACCCTCGTGCCGGACCTCATCACGCTGGCCACGGCCATCTTGCCCAACGATACGGAAGCGCTAGGGCAGTTCTTCAAGGTCCCGGTCAATGCCGAAGGGTTTTTCATCGAGGCCCATGCCAAGCTGCGGCCGGTTGATTTCGCCACGGATGGCGTGTTCCTGTGCGGGCTGGCCCACTATCCCAAAGCGATCGATGAAAGTATCGCTCAGGCGCAGGCGGCGGCTTCGCGTGCGGGAACCTTCCTGGCCCTGGATACGATTCTGTTCAGCGGGACGGTGGCCTTTACCAACCAGATGATTTGCAGCAGTTGTGGCACCTGCGTCAGCATTTGCCCCTTTTCTGCACCCACGTTCAATGACAAGGGAAAAGCCGAGATCAATGCGGCTCTTTGCAAGGGCTGCGGCCTTTGTGTCGCTTCCTGCCGCTCCGGTGCGATCAACCTGCGGGGCTTCAACGATGCTCAGATCTTTGCCATGATTGACAGCATATAAGTGAGATAAGGAGAAGGATCTATGGCTGATTGGGAACCTAAAATTGTGGCCCTGTTGTGCAACTGGTGCTCGTACGGCGCCGCTGACCTGGCGGGAGTGAGCCGCATGCAGTATCCGCCCAATATGCGGATCATCCGCGTCCCCTGCACCGGCAGGGTCAACCCCAAGTTCGTGCTGGCGGCTTTTCGCCAAGGGGCTGACGGGGTTTGGGTTTCCGGGTGACACCCCGGAGACTGCCATTACCTGGAAGGTAATCTCTACGCACGACGCAAGTTTGCACTGTTGAAGAACCTCCTGGAGCATACGGGAATCGAACCGGGGCGGCTGCATTTTTCATGGATCTCGTCCGCCGAAGCCACCAAGTTCGCCGAAACGGCGCGGGCGGTGATCAAGACGGTGAAGGCGGCAGGACCATCCCAGCATTTCCTTAAGAAGCAGGCCGAGGTGTTGTAGATGCAAGCATATACTGAAAAGATTCAGGAGGCGGCAAGGCGCCTTCTGGTTGACAAGCAGGTGGATGTTGTCATTGGCTTTCGCAAAGGGACGCTCCCTTTCATGAATGAGCCCTTTCTGGCGAAAAATGTCGACCAGGTGAGACAACTCTACTGGGACAGCAACTGCGGGATCAACCTGGCCAATTATTTGCCCAAGAGAACGGACAGGATTGCGATTGTGGCCAAGGGCTGCGACTCACGGAACATCGTGGTCCATCTCCTGGAGTACCAGATCAAGCGCGAGCAGCTCCATATTTTAGGTGCTCCCTGCAAGGGCATGCTCGACAGGCGGCGCATTCTGGCTTCCCTGGAGGGGAAGGAACCGGTTGGCGCCCAGGAGAAGGACGGGAAGATTTTGATTGCCGGCACGGACTTCGAGGTCGCCCTGGACCGTCAGGAATATCTCCAGGAAAACTGCGCCATCTGCATCCACCGGAATCCGATCATCGCCGACGAACTGCTGGGGGACCCTGTGCCCGAGCAGCAAGAGGTGGATCGCTATGAGGATGTGCGGCTGGTGGAAGCCATGTCCGCCGAGCAGCGCTGGGAGTACTTTGAAAACCTCATCAAGACCTGCATCCGCTGTTACGCCTGCCGGAATGCCTGTCCGCTCTGTTTCTGCCCGACCTGCTTTGTGGACGAGTCGCGCCCCCAATGGGTGGGAAAAACCATTGATCCAACCGATACGCGGACCTTTCATTTCCTGCGAGCCTACCACGTTGCCGGTCGCTGTACTGACTGCGGTTCGTGTGAGCGGGCCTGTCCGGTGGGCATTAAAATGCGTCAGTTCACCAAAAAGATGGAAAAGGATATCAAAGAGCTCTATGGGTATGAGGCGGGAGTCCTCCCGGATCAACGGCCGCCGCTGGATACTTACCGACCTGATGATCCGCAACAGTTTATCAAATAGTGGGCACAAGGGCTAAACGGATGATGGAAATCTATATTGCCAAGGAAAAGTTCCCGGGTTTGATCGAAAAGCTCATGGGCCAGCATCGCGTCTTCGGGCCGGTCTTCCAGGGCGAATACCATGAGTTTGTCGAGCTTAGTGCGAGTGACGCAATTGATCTCGACTACCAGAACACGCGCCTGTCCCCGAAGGGGCTCTTTCACCCTCATTCCGAGCGGATGTTCCAATATTCCCTGGCCAAGGGGGATCCGGAAGCGGGAATTGTCAAGGAAGCTCCCAAGGACTACTCGCCGAGGGTCATTCTGGGCATCCGCCCCTGCGACGCCAAGGCCTTTCGGCTGGATGACGCCAACTTCGACACCACCACCATCAAGGACCCCTGGTGGACCAAGCGGCGAGCCGGCACCACACTGGTGGGTCTCGCCTGCAATGCACCCTGTCGCAGCTGCTTCTGCACCTCGGTGGGAACCGGCCCCTTTGATCCTGCGGGGCTCGACGCCCTGCTGACCGACGTGGGCACTGGCTTTGTCCTGCAGGCAGTTACTGACAAGGGCAAAGAACTGGTCAATAGCGTCGCCGGCGGCGAACCGGTCACTCCGGCAGCGGCAGAAACGGTTACGCAGCTCAAGAAGGCAGCCGAAGCGCAGCTCTCGACCCAGTTCGATCCCAAAGCGATTGCCGAAAAGGACATGATCGAGCTTTTTAACGCTTCGTTCTGGGACGAGGTGGCGTTCTCCTGCATCAACTGCGGCACCTGTACTTTTCTCTGTCCCACCTGCTGGTGCTTCGATATCCAGGATGAGGTCTGTGAGGATCAGGGCGATCGCCTCCGACTCTGGGATTCCTGCATGTTTCCCCTCTTCACCCTGCACGGGTCGGGGCACAACCCCCGCAACGTGAAACTCCAGCGCGTCCGCCAGCGCTTCATGCACAAGCTCAAATACTATCAGGATAAATACAAAGACGGGGTGGCGTGTGTCGGGTGCGGGCGCTGTGTGAAGTTTTGCCCTGTCAACATCGACATCCGGGAAGTGGCGCGTCTGATGTCGGCCACTTGTGTGTGCCCGGCGTAGCGGCATCAGTTATCAGTTGGAGGAACGAAGGTGAATAACCCTTATCTGCCATATCCGGTTCGCGTCGAGTCCATCATCACCGAAACCGAAGATCGTAATCTCAAGACGATCAAGCTGGTTTTCCTGAACTCCGAAGATGAACAGAAGTTTCAGTATACGCCCGGCCAGTTCGCGGAACTCTCGGTGGCCGGACAGGGTGAAATCCCCATCGGGATAGCTTCTTCGCCCACCGAAAAAGGCTTCATCAAGTTCACCGTGAACAAGGTGGGGAAGGTCTCCAGCTACATCCACAACATGCAGGCGGGCGACATCATGGGGGTGCGGGGGCCGCTGGGGAACTGGTACCCATGGGACCTCTTCGAGGGGAAGAACATTGTCATCGTGGGCGGTGGCTTCGCCTTCACGACCCTTCGTTCGTCCATTGTCTATATGCTCGATCCGGCGAATCGGCCTCGCTTTGGCGATATCACGGTGGTCTACGGCGCTCGATTTCCCGGACTGTTGCTTTACAAGGAGGAACTGGCGGCCTGGGAGCAGCGGGATGATATCAGGATGCACATTACCGTTGACGGCACCACCGATCCGAACTGGAAGTACAATGTCGGCTTCGTTCCATCAGTGACCAAACAGAAGGCTCCCGATTCGGAAAATTCCTATGCGATCATCTGCGGGCCTCCGATCATGATCAAGTTCACCCTGCCGGTCTTGACCGAGTTGGGATTCCCGCCGGAGCGAATCATCTCGAGCCTCGAGATGCGGATGAAATGCGGCATTGGCATCTGCGGACGGTGCAACATCGGTCCGGAATATGTGTGCAAGGATGGACCGGTTTTCACCCTCGAGCAGCTGTCCCGCCTGCCCAATGAATATTAGAAAGGAAAGTGAAGGAGATTCTTATTCTTCAAGCAGTGACGTTTTGGCTGTGCCTTATTATCAATGAGCCAAGTTAATGGGAGAGAATCATGGAACCGTTGTTAATCTCTAAGCGTGAAAAGCGCAGGCTGGCCAGCCAGTACGCCGACCTGTGCCTGACCTGCGGCACCTGTGCCGGGGGTTGCCCGGTCACCGGCGTGGACGGACTGGATGTCAGGAAGGTGGTACGGCTGGCGTTGCTGGGGATGGATCAGGAAGTGATCGATTCCAAATTCCCCTGGGTGTGCACCCTTTGCGGTCGGTGTGAACATGCTTGCCCGATGAATATCGACCTCGTGGCAATGCTTCGGTCTGCCCGGAGCATGAGGGCGAGGGACCAGGTCCCCGGTGTGCTTCATAAGGGTGTCATGCAGTGCCTGAAGAGCGGCAACAACGTGGGCATCCCTACGGAAGATTTCATCGGTCTGCTGCAGGATTTGGGCGCGGAACTGGCGGAAGAGCTTCCCGGCTTTGAAGTCCCCATCGACAAGAAGGGCGCCAAGTATCTGTTTACAGTCAATTCCAAGGAACCCTTCGCAGAACCTGAGGACATGTTCTTCTGGTGGCGAATCCTTACTGCTGCCAAGGAATCCTGGACCATTACCTCGGAGAACTGGGAAGGGGTCAACTGGGGCCTGTTCACCGGCGATGACGAGTCCATGAAAGACGATTGTCGGGAGGGTGGTCCAGAACTACAAAGAAATGGAGGCCGAATACCTCGTCTTGCCCGAATGAGGGCACGCTTACTATGCGACCAGGCTTGGTCTGCAAAAATGGTATGCGAATGAAGGCGTAAAGTTTGTGAGCATTTATCGATCTTCTGAAACAATACATCGAAGAAGGGCCGCATCAAGATTGACAAATCCATCCACCATGAACTGACGACCTATCATGATCCCTGCAACTATGGCCGCAAGGGCGAACGCATGTTCGGCCATGGTTATTATGAAGAACCGCGCTGGGTGGCCCAGCAGTGCTGCGAAAACCTCGTTGACATGTATCCCAATCGGGCCAACAACTTCTGTTGCGGAGCCGGCGGCGGCGCTTGGGCGGCGCCGTACATCGAGGAACGGACCTTCTACGGCCGGACCAAGGCGAAACAGATCAAGGATACCGGCGCAAAGATGGTAATCGCGCCCTGCCACAACTGCCGGGACATGATCATGAAGAGCCTCCGCAAGGAATACGACATGATGGATCTCGAGGTCAAATACCTCTGGGAACTGGTGGCGGATTCGCTGGTCGTTGAGCCGCGGGAAGATGAAGGGGCAGCAGAAGAAGAGTAGATCATTTCCCCCAAATGTGATAAAGCCCCAGCATCGCGTTCAACTACGTGGTGGTGGGGCTTTTCTTTGTGCATTTCAAGTGGATACGGATGTGGCGCAGGCGAAAATGAGCAAAAAACCGGACCCGAAGAAGAACAGGAAGCCTGAGCTGGCCTTGAGTCCGACACAGCTCGGCGAACTCGAAATGATTGTAGATCGTCTGGCCGTTCAGAGTCCCGAGGGCACCAGTCTGGAGAATTATCTCAAATCCCTGGTGAGGACTTTGGACGGACAGGAAGCCCTCGCGGCAGCGCTCCTCGAACACCTCGGCAGGAAACCCTCGGCAGTAGGCTTCCGGACCTTCCTGGCACTCCGGGGCATCATCCGGGACAAAAAGCTGGTAAAGATCGCAAAGCAGGTCGGCTACCGCTTTTCACAGAAAGGTTTTGCCACTGAGCCCGAAGTGCTGCCGGTTGAAAATGTCGTTCTGGTCCAAAAAGAAGGCAGGAAGCCAATGGCCCATGTGCTGCCCGTCGATGGGACGTTCTGGCTTTTCGCCGCGCTCATTCCCGAGGCCGGCTACCCCTCACCAACTTTGGTCACGGCGCTCATGGAGCGTGATTTCGAGGAGGTTTACGTAAAAGTAGCCGAGGGTTCCCAGAAGATCTACCGGGATTACCTCCAGAAAATGGGGGAGCGCCATGCCGACAGGAAACCCTGTGAAGTCCCCCTTCATCATGCCGCCAGGCTTTTCTTTGAACTCCTCGAATTCTGCAGAAGCAAGGAAGCTTCCGCCGAACGCGAGCAGGCCAGGAAGCTCCTCGATCCCTTCCATGATCCGCAAAAGCCGCCCTTTGCTTATGAGTTGATGCCGCCTCTGGAGGACCCCAGAGCACACCTGGAGGAAGTGATCCCGCAGGATTTATTGAACAAGGTTGACTGGTCCTGGCTAACCTTTCCCAAGGAAGAGCTCGCCTCTTACTGGCAGAAGGTGCAGGAACTGGAGAACCCCATTCTCGTGATACCCAAAGAGGTCCAGGAAGAACGCACCGCCGACCTTATGAAGACGGCCGCAAATGAGCTGTGCACAGGAAAGACCAGATTCCTCTACCAGCGGTTTTTCGAAGAACAGGCCTTATGGTTGAAACTTACATCCCACAATGAACTGGCAAAGTCGGCCTGGATTGCCGCCCAGCACCTGCAGAGCACCGCATTGGCCAGTGACAACCCGGTCGTCAGCGAGATGGTCAAGCTCTCCATGCACTATCATTGGCCGAAGGATTTTGCAGAAAAAGAGCGCCAGGCGGAGCCTTTCCAGCGCACGGAAGCGGGGCTGATCATTCCGGCGTGAGCTATATGGAATGAGTGAATCCGCAGAACGAGAACCACGAAGGAAACGAAGAGCACGAAGGAATCACTTCGTGTTCTTCGTGCTCTTGGTGGTGAAAGAAACTGCTTCAGAAGGATTGAATCCGTCCAAATTGCCGGACGGTGAAAAGAGGAATGACGCATGGTAGAAACCATACAAATAAAAACTCCCGCTCGCAGCGCAACGTTGGACATAACCGATCTGATTGCCCACAAGATCCAGGAAAACGCCATCAAGAGCGGCCTGTGCTTCCTTCACGTGCCTCATACCACGGCCGGAATCATCGTCAACGAAGGCGCCGACCCGGCGGTCATGGAGGATATCCTGGAGTTCCTGGACAAAACCGCTCCCTGGCTCTCGGGGTACAAACACGGCGAGGGCAATTCCGCGGCTCACATCAAAGCCACCTTGACAGGGGGAAGGACCTTTCTCTTGATTGAGAACGGACGCCTGGTCCTGGGGACTTGGGAGCGCGTCTTCTTCTGCGAGTTTGATGGACCGAGAACAAGAAAGCTATTCATAAAAACTGTCGCCGACCATTAGGTCGTGCCCTTCGGAAGAGTCCGCTGTTTCTAGACAAAACCCGTTCACCATGATAAGAAATTTTTATTGTCATCGGTTCTCTCGGCCTGGTCCTGTCGGCTACGAATCACAAGGATTGATCGACTATGCTGCCAGAGACGTTGAACACAACTCTTTTGGAACGCATCGCCCACGCTGAGGATCCGCGGGAGCAGGCCGTGGACGTCATGTTTGAGCTGCAGGGGCACTATGGGTATATGAGCGATGAGGCCATGGAAGAGGCGTCGCACCTGCTGGGCATGACGACCCTTGAGCTCGAGGAACTGGCCACTTTTTATGACCACATCTATCGAGAACCGGTGGGGAAGTACGTCATCCACGTCTGCGACAGCGTCATTTGCTGGATGGAGGGTCATCAGAGGGTGGTTGACCATATCCGCACCCGCCTCAATGTTGAACTTGGCGGCACCACCGGTGATGGGCTGTTCACCCTGCTTCCCGTCTGCTGCATCGGCTATTGCGACCGCGCTCCGGCCATGACCATCAACCGCCGGGTCTTCGGACGACTGACTCCCGAAAAAATCGACCGGATCCTCACTCGGCTTAGAAAAAATGAATATCGAATATCGAACAACGAACCACAGAATGTCGAAGTACAGTAAGAACTTGCATTTTCAAGAAGGAACGATTGGCAACCACCAACCACCAAGAGCTGAGTACAGCTCCACAGAAATAAGGGTCCATTGTGCAGCAGACGTATAGGGTGTAACCCACCGAAAGGGCGCGTTGGGTTACGCTGTCACTAAACCAATTACAGTTTTCCGGTCACTTTATTCTGTGGTGCTGAACTAAGAGCCACGAGCGAAATATGTCAAAGTATCCTCAGGTACTCTTCCAGAATCGCCAACCGGACCGCATTGCCACCCTCGAGGAATATCGCCGAAGTGGTGGCTACCAGTCAGTCGAGGAGTTCATCGGCAAGCAGGCGCCGGCCGAAGTGACAGCCCGGATCGATGAGGCGGGGCTGCGCGGGCGCGGCGGAGCCGGTTTCCCGACGGCCAAAAAATGGCTCTCCGTTCCGGCGGACGGGGCGTATCCGCGCTACCTGGTCGTCAATTCCGACGAAATGGAGCCGGGGACCTTCAAAGATCGCATGCTCACCCATGCCGACCCCCACTTGATCATCGAAGGGATGATCCTGGCGGCCTATGCCATATCGGCATCCAAGGCCTTTGTCTTTGTCCGCCCGTCCTATGAAAGCAGTGCCGCCATCCTGGAGAGGGAAGTGGAACGCGCTCGCCGGGCGGGGTATCTGGGGAACAACATCCTGGGCAGCGACTTCTCGTTTGACATCTCCGTCCACCGCAGCGGCGGTCGCTACATCTGCGGGGAGGGATCGGCGCTCCTCAATGCTCTCATGGGCAAACGGCCCAACCCGGTCAAACCGCCTCCCTTTCCCACTGTGAAGGGGTTGTGGGAGCGTCCCACGGTGGTCAACAACATCGAAACGCTGGCCAATGTCCCGCATATCTTGAGGAACGGCGCAGAATGGTTCAAGAACCTGGCTTTGACCAAAGGTGGGGCCGGGACCAAGCTCTACTGCGTGAGTGGTAAAGTGAACCGGCCAGGGTGCTTCGAGCTGCCGCTCGGGGTCCACCTGAGCGAGGTCATCGACGAGTACGCCGGAGGGCTCCCGGACGGCTCCGAATTCAAGGCCTGTCTGCCCGGCGGTGCTTCGACCCGTTATCTGACCAAAGAACACTACGACGTCGAGATGGATATCGAGCCCCTCGCCGCTGTGGGCAATCGTCTGGGGACGGGGGCGATCATGGTCTTCGACCACAAGACCTGCCTGGTGGCGGCGACTCTTAACCTGATCCAGTTCTTTGCGCGGGAGTCCTGCGGCTGGTGTACCCCCTGCCGGGAAGGGCTGCCCTATATCCGCGATTTACTCTGGCGCATCGAACATGGCGAAGGGCGCGAAGAATTCATCCCCATGCTCCGCGAGATGAGCAAATACTCCTGGAATTCTTACTGTGCTCTTGCCCCCGGCGCAACCTCACCCGTCGAAAGTCTGCTGACCTATTTTGAAGACGAAGTGCGCGATCACATCCGTCAGCAGACATGCCCGTTCAAGACCTGATGGGTGCCGATAACCTCAAGGAGGCCGTGCCCCCCTTCAATGACGACTCACGTAGAAGAAAGGGGCGACGAGGTTGCCTGGCGGCGGACAGCCTGCATATTCTTAGGAGATGTTTTTCATTTTGCCCTTGGACCACCAGTTGGTTATACTAAGAGTGATAATGGAGGTATAAAGAAGTGCCCAATGTGAAGACCGCGATATCGCTTCAAAAGCCACTGTTTGAACAGTTGGAAACCATCTCCAGGCAGATGAAAGTCTCGCGGAGCCGGTTGTTGGCTCTGGCCCTGGAGGAGTTCATCCGGCGCCGTGAGAATCACCAACTCCTGGAAAAGATCAACCACGCTTATGAAGATGCCCCTGATGCCGCGGATCAGACTCATCTTCGCAATATGCGGCGACTGCATCGCGAGGTTGTGGAGGGCGAGTGGTGATCAATCAGGGAGATGTTTTCTGGATTGATCTTGGCGACCCTATCGGTTCCGGTCCCGGCTATCTGCATCCCCACGTAGTCATTCAGAACAACCTCTTCAACGGCAGCCGAATCGGAACCGTCATTGTCTGTGCCTTGAGTTCAAACCTTAGACGGGCACAGGCACCGGGCAATGTCCTGCTGGAACATGGCGAGGCAAGCCTCCCCAAGCAAAGTGTCGTAGTTGTTTCGCAGGTCTTCACCGTGGATAAGGGGCAGTTGGGTGATCTCATAGGCACGCTGTCGAGAGCAAGGGTTCGGCAGATCCTTGATGGCCTCAAGCTGGTCACCGAGCCACGGGAGGTAGAGTAGGCTCACACGCCCCAGCCGTGAATGCCTCAATGCCTTATGAAATCCCACAAACTTCCTGAAATGACTGCTCTGCAATGATCAAGCGCGTAACAATCAAAGATTACATGGCCCACAAAGAGACCGAACTGGAACTGGATCCAGGAGTGACAGTCCTCACGGGGCCCAATAATTCCGGAAAAAGCGCCGTGGTGGAGGCGTTGCGCTCGGTGGGACAAAACCCATCGCCGCACCATGCCATCCGGCATGGCGCTTCCCAGGCTGTGGTGCGGGTCGAGCTGGAATCGGGCGAGGCCGTTGAATGGGTGCGAAGCAAAGGCAACACCGTCTACCGGGTCTACCCGGCCGGTCGGGATGGCGAAGAAGCGGGTGACGTCCCGGAAGTGTATGCCAAATTTGGAAGAATGCCGCCGGAAGATATCCGAAACCTCTTGCGGCTGGATCTGGTGGAAACCGAAAGCGGCGCCGTCGACATTCACATCGGCAACCAACGCTACCCCATCTTCCTTCTGGATCAGACCGGCTCTCAAGCGGCCAGTTTTTTTGCGGCGTCAACCGAAGCTGAATACCTGCTGCGCATGCAGCAGGCGTTGAAGACGAAGACCGATCGCGCTCGAAGCAAGCGCAAGGAACTGCTTCAGGAATGCGCCGACCTGGAAAAGGGGCTCGCACTCTATCTGCCGTTAACAGCACTCGATCGCGATCTTTCCGCTACGGAAGCCCTGCATGCCCGACTGGAGGCGTTGCAGCAAGCGCTGCCGCGTTTGCTGCAACGCCTCCAGGTGCTTGAAGAGATCGGCCGGCAGTATGCCCGGAAAGCGCATTCGTCGGCGCTCCTGAAAGAACTTGCACCACCGCCTGAAATACAGGAAACAAAGGGCCTTGAACTGATCCTGCAAAATTTGCAGAACGCTTTGTCCCAGTCGGGAGTGGCGGCGGCCCGAGCGGCAACCTTGACTTCCCTTTCCGGTCCTCCGCTATTGGGTGATACCAGCCGTCTTGATGCCCTCATCAAGGCCGGGGAAAGTGATGCGACCAGCCTCAACGCCCGGCGTCTTGCCGGGGAAACTCTGGCAGGTCTCGACCCGCCCCCGGTTTTGCACGAGGTGAAGCAATTCGAAGAAATGGTGCGAAATTTGAGGCGCACTCAAATCACCCGCAACCAGAGCATCGCCGCCGGAAGAGTGCTTGAATCCATGACGGCACCCCCCGACCCACCGCTTGTGGCGCCCCTGCAGACCCTGATCGGACAGCTGAGCGCGGTCGCAACGTCCTTCGTCCTTTGTTCCACAAGGGGAGGGGCTCTCGAGGCTCTGCCCGACCCTCCGGACCTTCTTCCCATCAGACCTCTCGAAGAGCTCACAGTCTCCCTGAGGGACGTGCAAAGACGCATGCAAGGGACCCACCAGCTTGGCGGCATCCTTTCGCACCTGACATCCTCTCCCGAGCCCCAGGCGGGCGCGGCGGGAGATGCACTGCTGCAGCGCTTGATCGTTTTGCATGACAAGCTGGAGGCCAACGCCCGCTTGCAGGGAGATCTGGCGTCGGCCATCACCGCCCAACGCCAGGAAATTGAGCAGGTCATTGAAGAATTGGGGTTGTGCCCATTGTGTGGGAATACTCTCGATATGGACCACTTTCTGGAGACAACCCATGGCTGAAAGGTCCAGCCCCGCCGCTGACGATACCAGGGAATATGCGGGCGTCCTGTTCATCGGCGATTTCCATATTGCCGCGGCACCGCCGGGTTTTCGCCTGGATGACTATGCCCGGACGGTCCTGGAAAAGCTTTCGTTCTGTCTCGAGACGGCGGCGCGGCGGCGCTGTCTTCCTATTCTTCTGGGCGACCTTTTTCATGTCCCGCGGGACAATCCCAATTTTATCCTGGTTGCGCTCATTGAACTGTTGCGAAAGCATGTCCCGTGGGTGTTGGTCGGCAACCATGACAAGCACGAAGCGCGCCTCACCCGCGATGTGTCCCTGGCGGTGCTGGATGCGGCCGGCGTCATCCGCCTCATCGACCGTGAAGGCCCGGTGGCTTCCGTCCGGGTTTCGGGGAAAAAGGTCTTGATCGGAGCCTCACCCGACTGGACCCCCATTCCCACAGCGGTCGACCCGAACGGTCATGATTACGTGCTCTGGTTGACCCATCACGATCTGGCCTTCCCCGGCTACGAAGCGGCAAGAACGAACCTTCGCGAGATCCCCGGGGTCGATCTGGTGGTGAACGGCCATATCCATACGCCCAAGCCGGCGCAGCGCATCGGCCGGACCCTCTGGTGCAACCCCGGCAGTCTCACCCGCATCAGCCGAAGCCCCACCATGAGAACCGTGAAGCCGGTAATTACCCGGTGGGTTCCGGGAATGGCGGAATTAGAGGCCATCGAGGTGCCGCACCGGCCTTTTGATGAGGTCTTCATAGATTTTGAAAAAATGGATGATCCGGATCATGTAACCGTAGATGAATCGATGTTCATTCGCGGGCTGGAGAATCTCGCTTTGCGTAAGACCAGCGAAGGAGTGGGGCTCAGAGCATTTCTTGACGCGAATCTCAGGAGCGAGACTCAGGTCGATAAAATCATCTGGGAATTGTACGAGGAGACCATGGGATATGGTAAAGAAGGAGACCAGGACTGAGGCGCAGCAGGGCCAGGCGATACCGCGTGACCAGCAGGTGGAAAACCGACTCGTCGCACTCCGTGAGGCGCACCGCAAGCTTCACGAAAAGAAGATCGCCACGGAACGGGATCGCGAGAACCTTGAAGAGCGGCTAAAAGAACTCCGACAGCAGGCCGAGCAGGAATATGGCACCAGTGATCTCGAGCAGTTGCGCCAGCTCCTGGAGCAGCGTCGCCAGGAGAACGAACGCATGGTTGCCGATTACGAACAGCATGTGCGGGAGATCAACGAGCGTCTAGAAGAGGTTGAGAGTGCCTTAAAGGAAGGGGTCTAGGTCACGAGGCCCCCGGTTGGGCCGGCCATCCCTTGACAGGGAAAAACACGGATAAGAGAGGCTGTAGGTGGTGAGCGAAGCGAGCCTGGAACCCCAGAGTGTATCTTCTCCGGCGCCTCTGCGCAAACGGTTGGATAGCCTCAACTGGCGCCAAAAGACGCTCCAGCAGCAACTGGCAAAGAACGAAGAAAGCCTGCAGGAACTTGAGGGATTTCTGGAACTTCAGCCCCGCGTGGCCGACCGGCTGGATGAGCTCTCACGGCAGCTTTTCGGCAACATCCTGGAAGAAATCGAACTCAATTTGACCTATGCGTTGCGGGAAATCCTCGGTCAGGATCTGCGGGTAGTCTCCCAAAGAGAGATGAAGAACCGGAAAATGCATGTCACCTTCACGATCGAGCGCGGAGGAAAGCCCGAGGACATTCTCACCGGCCAGGGTGGGTCCGTCTGCAACATCATTTCCGTCGGGCTGCGGCTCATTGCCCTTTCCCAGCTCGATGAAAGGGAACACCGCCGCTTCCTGGTGCTCGACGAGCAGGACTGCTGGCTGCGGCCGGACCTGGTGCCTCAGCTCATGGCCATCATTCATACCATCGCCCGGAAGCTGCAATTTCAGGTGCTGGTGATCAGCCACCACAGTGTGGATCTCTTTCGGGAACATGCGGACCGCATCTACCGGATTGTGCCGTCTGCGCGAGACGACACCGGAGTGCGGATCGAACTGCTTCAGGAAAGACCAAAAGAAACCCATGCCTACCCTGATAATTGACGATCGGAAGATAGAGGTTCCTGCCGGGACCAAGGTGATCGAAGCGGCGGAACGACTGGGCATCATGATTCCCCGGTTCTGCTATCACGAGGCCTTGGGGTCGGTGGGCGCCTGCCGCATGTGTGCGGTAAAGTTCGTCCAAGGCCCGGTCAAGGGGTTGCAGATGAGCTGTATGGTCGACGCTCAGGATGGCATGGTGGTTTCCTCCACCGATGAAGAGGCGGCGGCGTTCAGAAGGTTCATCATCGAACTCCTCATGCTGAATCACCCTCACGACTGCCCGGTCTGCGATGAAGGTGGACAGTGCCTCCTTCAGGATACGACCGTTTCGGGTGGCCATGGCCTGCGGCGCTTTCTCGGCCGGAAACGGACCTATCGCGATCAGGAGCTCGGGGTTTTCATCGCCCACGAGATGAACCGCTGCATTCACTGCTATCGATGCTCGAGGTTCTATCAGGAGTTTGCGGGCTACCGCGATCTGGGGCCATTGCAGATTGCCAATCGCGTGTATTTTGGGCGTTTCCGGGATGGTCAGCTGGAAAGCCCGTTCTCCGGGAATCTGGTCGATCTTTGCCCGACCGGTGTCTACACCGATAAACCGGCGCGCTACAAAGGACGGCGCTGGGACTTCGAGCGCGCTCCGTCGCTTTGCCTTCACTGCTCGCTTGGTTGCAACACCATCGCCAATGCGCGCTATCGGGAGGTGGTGCGAGTGGAAGCCCGGTTCAATGATGCGGTCAACGGCTATTTTATCTGTGACCGAGGCCGGTTCGGTTTTGCCTATGCCAGCCACCCCAGGCGACCGCGTCGCGCTCGGGTGGATGGGCTCGAAGTTACTCTCGAGGAGGCCATCCAGATTGCCGGCAAGAGGCTCTCGGATATTCAGGACTGTTCTGGGGAGAAGGCCGTTGCCTGCCTCGGGTCGTTGCGCAGCAGCCTGGAAACGCAGAGCACGCTCGTGCAGGCGTGTCGGCAGATGGCGTGGCGCCAACCGGATTTCTTTGTGGACTCTGCAACCAGGAAGAAGGTCAGAAGCGCCGCTGCCCAGCTGGACCGCCAGGAGGCGGTCAGCCTCAGGCAGGTTGAGGTTGCGGATTTCATCCTGGCCGTCGGCGTTGATCCCGTCAATGAAGCTCCCATGCTAACCCTTGCCATGCGCCAGGCTCAACGCAGGGGAACCGCGGTGGCGGTGATCGATCCCCGACCGGTTTCTCTGCCTTTCCCATTCGAGCATCTGGCCGTGCCAACCTGGGATCTCGAGCGTTGTCTTGAGTCACTACTGAGGGAAGCCGGGGCCAACACCCTCTTGCATCACCCCACCAATGTGCCACAGCCCAACAACATGCCGCAGCCCAATAACGTCATTCCGGGCTTGACCCGGAATCCAGACCTTTCCGAATCCCTGGATTCCGGCCTTCTCCGGAATGACGTTTCTCCTGAATTTGTGCCCGCACCTCTCGGGCAAGACCACGACTGCGCCGGCGAAGATCTAATGAAACCCAAGGAGCATGACCTGGAGAACAGCTCATTTGGTCCGGAAATCCGGCAGCAGATCACGAAATTGGCAGAATCATTCAAGGCGTGCCACAATCCGGTCCTGATCTGCGGCACGAATATCGTCCAGGAGACCACTCCCTGTGTGGTGGGCGCTTGCGCCCGGGTCTTGCTCCGCGAAAAGGGCACATGCGGTCTTTTTTACACCCTTCCGGGCGCCAACGCTTTCAGCGCTGCGCTGTTGGGTTCGGCCGACGATTCCGTTTTTCAGGAGACCATCGCGGCTGTTGAACGAGGTGAGGTGAAGGCGCTCATCGTTGTGGAAGCTGATCCTCTTGGGCTCTTTCCCGACCGCTCGCGGCTTGAGCAAGCCCTGAGCAGGCTGGAACTCTTACTGGTGATGGATTACCTACCCTCTCCAACCGCCCGGCAAGCCCATCTTTTCCTGCCCACCCTGACCATGTTTGAAACGGGTTCCAGCTTCATCAACCAGGAAGGGCGGATTCAGTTTGCTCACCCGGTTTATCGCGGCGGGACGCCTGTGTCCCAGCTGGGAGGCGGCAGCCATCCACCGCGAGTCTATTCCGGTGAGCTTCTCGACGGCGAACCAAAGCCCGCCTGGCAGCTCCTCAGGGATTTGGCCGGTGCTCTGTCTGTGGAGGTGAAAATCGGGCCGGGAGAGAGTCCGCTGTTGCTGGCCGCAAAGGAGCATCCTCTTCTTGCCGGGCTGCAGCACCTGAGCTACCCCGTGGACGGCCTCCGCTGTCTACCCGAGTCCGCCGACGGCGAGCAGGTTCCTCTTGACATGGGGCGGTCCAGGGCTCCGGATGCGCAACAACAACTGCAACTTCTCCTGGTCGATGCGACCTTTGGCACCGAAGAGCTCTCTCTGTATGCAGATGTCATCGAGCAGGTAGAAAGCGAACCGTGTCTGTGGATGCACACCGACGAAGCAGCGAGACTTGGGTTTGCCGAGGACGACCCGATTGTTTTGACTCTCGATGCCGGGACCCTGGAATCGCGCGTTCGTCTGACCAAGAACATGGCGCGAGGAACCCTGGTCCTGCCGCGCCATCGGCAACTCGCCTGGCAGAAGGTCAAAGACTTCTCGATCATGCTGCCTCTTGAAGACGTTAAGAAAGGCTGAGGAACAGAGACAAGTCAGGCCACAAACATACCGATAGCAATCAGGACCGGTGTGCTCAGAGTAATCACCACATTAATCGTCATATACGGCAGCAGACTCGGGATATCGTCGGCATGCTGCAGGGCTCCGAGAAAGAGCCAGACTGCAAGGGGGTAGGTGAGCAGCCCCAGGAGCGCGGCTTTAGGCAGGCACCCCAGGGTGACGCCCAGGACCAGGCTTAGGTAGGCCAGGAGCAGAAAAACGCCGTAGATGAGGCTGCAGGCGCGCCGCCCGATGAGCACCGGGAGATGTCTGCGGCCGATACTGCGATCCGGTTCCACATCAGGGAACTGGTTGAGCAGCAGGAGATTGCAGACCAGGAAGAAGGGAACCAGGGATGCCATGAACGCCGCCCAGGAATAGTGTCCCGAGAGGACGAAACTGGTACCCATGACCATTAGCGGACCAAAACCCAGCCCCGGAGCAATGAGGCACCAGAAAGGCTTGAAGGTGATCCACGGGGTATAGGCGGCCACCACCAGCATGCCGAGGACGCCCAGAGGCAGCAGCTGAGGCCCGCGCACCCAGAGGAAGTAGACTCCAACCAGGCCCACGATGGCGAGGGTAATCACGGCCATGGCCCAGGCCTGGGGCGCCGTTTCCGGGCACCTCTGGAGGGTGCCGGTGCCCCCGCTGAAGGGCGTTCGCTGGGTGCGGCTGTCGAGACCGCTGCGAAAATCCAGGTATTCGTTGAAGGCGTTCACACTGATATGGGAGGCTACAGCTCCGATAAAGGCCCACCACAGCTGCACCATACTCACCCCGCCGGCTTGCCAGTCGGCGACAGCCCAGCCGAGCAAGACCGAAACCGGGGTCAGGCTCAGAAACGCCGGCTTCATCGGCCCGATTCGATCACTTAGATTATTCCCCATAGCACCCTCTCATGGTCTTTAAGATATGGACTCACCCGAACCGATCACCCCTCCTCATAACAGTTTGGGCGTGAAATCACAAATCCTCAGTCATTCCTCATCCTCCTCCTCGGGGTCGTAGGCTCTTTTCCGGATCATCAAGCGCACGGAAGCCACCACCGTCAAAAGCGCACACAGGAAGAAGAGGATTTCATAGAGATACTGGCTGAGCCAAAGCAGCCATAGGTTCCGGTTTTGGAGCTCTTGAAGCCATTCCCTCTCGAGGCTCTCAAAGGAACTGGAGAACGCCTTGAGCATGCTTTTCTCGATTGCCTCTCCTTCCTTCAGCGATTCCAGCACGCTGAGGAGGCCATCCCTTCCATAGCGCGCGACCAGGAAATCGACAAACAGACGACTCTCCTCATAGGCTTGAAAGAGTGAATCCTTATCGCCGGGAAAGCTTTCCGTCAGTTCCTGTAGCGGGATGGGATGACGGGAGATATTGATCGCGCTGCTCACCACTCCCTGACCGGCGAGGATTTCCCCCAGACTACCGCTCAGCCATTGACAGATTCCTTCATCCAGCCATTTGGGAAGGAGCCCCTGGCTGATGTGGTCGTGAAGGACAAGATGGCAGAGTTCATGTTCGAAGGTTTCATGCACTACATAGGGGGCGGAGGGGGCGGCTGAAAGGAGCATGACGATGGTCTGGTGGCGCGGAACGGCGAAGGCGGAAACCAACGGGCTACCACTCATTTTCTCG
This sequence comes from uncultured delta proteobacterium, assembly GCA_963783775.1. Classification (GTDB taxonomy): domain Bacteria; phylum Desulfobacterota; class Syntrophobacteria; order Syntrophobacterales; family Syntrophobacteraceae; genus JADGQM01. Next base: position 193,802 of record CAWAOR010000011.1, read on the forward strand.
AAAAGCTCCCTGTCTGCGGTGAGTACCACTTTCGGTGGCCGTCTCAGGTTCCAGCCCAGGGTATTCTCCACGCTCTTCCTCACCTCGGAATACATCTGTTCGATCTGTCTTGCCTGAACTTCGAGAGCCTCTTCCCGCACCAGGACGAGTTCCTGACGGCCGTCTTCCGCTCTGCCGACAGGGCTGCCAACAAGAGAAAACCAAAAGATGCACGCGAGAAACCAGAGCATCCAAGAGCTCATCTCAACAATACCGCCCCTTTCCTGGACAGAGCCAACCAGCCGCATCCCTGGAGGAATTCCGAGTCTCCAGAAAAACGCCGGCGAAGCCCCAAGCTGTTCCGCCAAGGATACCAAGGTCATCTAATAGCATCATTTGGTTTTCAAGAGGAATAGAGTTTCAGAACATCCCGGCTCGGCGGGGACAAGCTTTGGGACTCTCCGGGAGGTTTACCAGGAAGCGGAATGAGAAGAAATGAGCGAAATTTGACGATAGTTGAAGAGATTGTCAAAAACCTTTCCCTTGTGCTCATCCCTTGCCGTCAAAAACCAGACAGCCTATTCACAGCCTGTTCAGGTGATCTCATGAGGGTACAACTCTCCCTTTCATCCTGCCGGCGGGCGGGCATACCAAGGTCATTTCCTCCAGAATCCCTGAAAAACCTGGCTTATCGAGGTTGCCAGGACCACCCCATCCCTGCTACAAGGCCTTTGTCCTAACACTCTTACGGTTGATCCGCGAGGGCGATATTGGATTTCTTTGAAAATAAGGAGAACCAGTATGGCGCCTGATTCCAGATTCTGGAGGCACCAGCTGGGGGACGCAAGACCACGTCTTCAGTGCAATTTGCTGAAGGCCAGCCTAATGGTATTTCTGATGATTGGTTTAGCAACCAGTGAAATTCAGGCAAGGACGGAACCCGTTGGGGGCTCCATGGAGGAGAGGGCCAATGCGTTTTCGGATTATGGCCAGCCCTTTCAAGGGGACTTCAGACCGGGGACGTCTTTGTTCCCGCCCGGTTTTATTCACACTCCCCCTGCTGGTCGATGGAGTAACAGGATTCAGATCCATATTCCGAATCAACCGGCTATTGATCAATACATCCGCTTCTACACGGGACAAGGCCGACCGACTTTTGAGGAGGCTATAGCGCGGTCGCGCTGGTATGTTCCGATCATGACAGAGATTCTTGAATCGTACGGCGTGCCAGCTGATATGATTTCCGTGGTTCTGGTGGAAAGCTGTTTCAAGAGGCATGCCTCCAATGGAGGAGCGGTTGGTTACTGGCAATTGTTGGCGGCGACAGCCCGATCCATGGGTCTGAGAGTTGACCGCTGGGTGGATGAGCGACGAGATCCTATTAAATCCACCCAAGCCGCCGCCAAGTATTTGCGCTCGTTTTACGAACAATTCGAGTCCTGGCCTTTGGCACTGGCTGCTTACAACGCGGGAGAAGTACCCGTCAGCAGCGCGATCAGAAGGTCCCGAACGAGCGATTTCTGGGAACTGTCCAAACGTGGAACTTTGCCAGGCATTACCCGAGCGTACGTTCCCAAAGTCCTGGCTGCTATCCAGATCGTGCGCGATCTGGAAGCGCATGGGTTCAAGTACCTTCGACCTTATCCTGTCAGCGACTTTGAATCCATTTCCATCCGTTCACCCCTGCGGCTTGAACAGGTGGCCAAGTGGCTCGAAGTCCCCGTGAGTTATTTACAGGACTTGAACCCTTCCCTGCGTTTGGACCGATTACCCCCTGACTGTGGGGTCGATTTAAACTTACCTTCCGGAGCCGGAGACAAATTTGCTCTGGCCTATGAGAAGTATCTCCGGAACTAACAGAGAGTACTTGCCGCCCCGCAGATCAACCTGGGCAGTACCGCAAATTGGGTGCTCACAATGAGTATTAGGATTCTGGCAAGGGAACTCTACCGGGTAATGAAAGAAGTAGAACAGCTGGAAGAGGAACTCAAAGGCCTGGTCCCCGGAGCGCCGCAGCGATACGAGTGGGAACGAAAACTACTCGAAGCGCGCGCTGAAGAAAGGCGGATCAAGGCCATGCTGGATGGAGCAAAAGCAGAGTGACGGGAGGGGGAAGGGCGAATTTTCCGCCCTTCCCCACACCCCGTGCCCGCCCGCTTCAGTATTCAATGCCTCTCTGAGCCTTTATTCCCTGCTCATGATAGGGATGCTTGACCAGTCGCATCTCGGTAACCAAATCCGCCATCCGCACCAGCTCCTCGGGAGCACCTCTTCCCGTTATGACCACGTGCAGCTCTTCGCGCCGCTTCTTGAGCGCCCCGAGAATCGGCTCCAGAGGCAGCAGTCCGTAAGACAGAACATAGTTCAATTCGTCAAGGATGATGATGTCATAGGCACCTTCTTCCATTGCCGCCAACGCCCTCTCCCAGCCCGCTTGAGCCAGTCTCGCGTCTTCTTCCAGGTTCTCTTTCCGCCAGGTAAAACCTGATCCCAAGGGTTCTATCCTTACCTTTTCGAACCGCTTAAAGGCTTCCAGTTCCCCGTACGACCAGGAACCTTTGATGAACTGCAGAATGAGCACCCGCAGGTCGTGCCCGGCAGCCCGAAGGGCCATCCCCAGGGCGGCCGTGGTCTTGCCTTTGCCCTCTCCGGTGAAAACGATCAGCAATCCCCTGCCCATGGGTCCTATCCCTCCTGCTTCATGAAACGGGTTTGGCTCAAAAAAAAAGCGGACCGCTTGTGCCCGCTTTGCCAGCCCACTCATGGAGCCGTCTCATCACTAGTCTATGGCCGCTCCCCCTGGATGTCTTGCGCGGCTTTTCCGCCACAATCGCCGGAGGGGAACGTTCTAACCCCTCACCTACTCGCTGGTGGTACTCTCAGCCTTCTTTTCGGTGCTTTCAGTCTTTTTCGTCCCTTCCTCACTCTTGGTTGCCGAAGCGCTCTGGTTCTTGCCGGCATAATCCGTCACATACCAACCCGAACCCTTGAGGTGGAAAGTGCTCATCGAGATTAGCTTGTGCAGTTCCCCATGGCACTGCGAACATTCCGTAAGGGGCGAATCGGAAAACTTCTGAATGGCCTCCGTCATCTTTCCACACTTGGTACATTCATATTCGTAAATTGGCATTTCAAAACCCTCCGACAGGCATCCTCAAGACTGTAATCATACTTTTCAAGCATTCACTCCAATCTTGCTAATTATAACGAAAATGATCCTCTTGTCAAGATCTCGCACCCCAGTTTTCATCACCCCCGGGAGGACCGAGCAGCCCCGACGAACGCCCCTAACAGAGAGGAAAAGGGCACCGGCGATCATTGCCCTGAGCCCCTGATCGTCTTTCAGCACCATCTGTTCTCAAGGATTGAGAGGCGTAAGCTGACCGTTTACCACTTGAAAAAGCAGATACTCTCGCTCCAACTGTCCTCGCGCAGTGAACGAATAGGTCCCGGCAACACCCTCGAAGTCACGGATCTGCAGGAGGTTGTTGAGCAGTGAGACCCGGTCTTTTGCTTCCTGATTTGATCCGTCGCGCGCTTGCAGGAATAGTCTGAGCGCATCGTAGGCCTGAGCCTCCAAATAGGAGGGAGGCGTATTGTACTTTGCCTGAAATTTCTCCTGAAACGCTCTAACGTTTGGATGCTGACTGTCAGCCATAAACGGCGTGGCAAAGACCGCCCGTTCTACATAAACCCCCCCGGCCTGGACCAAAGGCGCCTCACCCCAGAGGTTTGTCCCCAGGAGGCTGACTCCCACTACATTGTTGTAAGGCAATTGCGGTGCGATGAGGGCCACCGTCTGGACCTGATCGGGGACGAACAGGGCATCAAAGGGAGTGGTCTCAACTCCCGTGGGCGGACTGTTCTTCTTGGCAATATTGAGCAATTTTTCGATGGGTTCTCTGAAATCGGTGCTCTTGTCTTTGTAGGGAACACTCGCCAGGAGAGTGCCCCCGGCTTCCTTCACCACCTCCGAAAAGATCTTGGAGAGATTCTGGCCATAGCGATCGTCAGGATAAAGCACGGCAAATCGGGCGAACCCCAGTTTCTCCTTGCAGTACCGCACGAGTGTTTGAACCAGAGCTTGATTATCCAGGAAGACATGGACCACATAGCGCCCAGCGTCAGTCTGTTCATCCTGTTGCGTCAGAGCCAACAGCGGGACACCCCACTTGTTCGCCAAAGGAGCCGCGATTTTGGCGGATTGGGCACCCAGAGGCCCCACTATTGCCAGAACACCGTCCTCCTTGGTCAGTTTTTCAAAGGACTGCGCAGCCAGACTGGGATCGGTCTGGACATCCCGGATGACCAGGGTGACGCGCTGATTAGGATGCGCCTCATTCCATTCTTCGGAAGCCAGATTCAGCCCCTTCAAAACCATGTCGCCATATTTGGCGTAAGGTCCGTTGAGCGGCACCAAAATGCCGACACGATCGGCATTCACCTTAGTGGTAGCTTCTGTCGGCACCGGCACCGAGGCGGGAACTTCTCTTGGGCCTCCCCGTATTTCCGAAGCCAGCGGGTGCGTTGGATTGCGACTCAAGATCTCTGTCAGACTCTGCCGAGCCGCATCGGACTGGCCTTTCTGCTGGTCGACCTGGGACAATCGATAGTAAAGAAAGGCTTTCATAAACTCAGGCGGATTCTTCTTCAGGAGCCGCTGGACGGTTTTGGCATCTGCTCCGTTGAGGAGATTTACCGTAGCCTGTGTGAGCAGCTTTTTCTCTTCCGGGGATCGAGCAACGCCAAACCCGGCGGTGAGCCAATCGAAGCCGGTGCTGAGATCTCCATCACTCGCATAGCTCTCAGCCATCAAGCTGCTCAGCCCCACCTGGACTCCAGGGTTCCCATTGGAGGCATCCCATAGGGACATGGCTTCTTTCAATACCTGTTTCTTCTTGCCAGCCAGGGACAGAGCCCGTAGGCGGTCCAGTTTCGCCTGAGCAAGGCCATCCCAGCCAGGGTAAGTGTAAACGAGATAATCATAAAACTGCAGCGCTCGTTCCGGCTGCTTCTGCCCCAGATAGACGTTGCCAATGGCGTAGTAGGCTCTGGCAGCGACAGCGTGGTTGGGATAGGTTTTGATGATGCGTTCCCAGGAAGCAATAGCAGCGGTCATATTGCCCGCTTTCTGAGCCTTTTCGGCTTGCTGCCATAAGGCTTCGGCCTCAGCCGGCGTGGTCGTGGAAAGCTTGGGTGCGGGCATTGTCTCTGCAGGTTGCTGCGGACGTGCAGCGCAATTCACAAGGAATCCCACAGAGAGAAGAACCAGAGCCCACAATCTGATTTTGTGCATAGCGAGCCTCTTATGAATTGGTAACCAGCCGAGCGTTCAGAGCCAAGGTTGGGAACCATGTATAACTCAAAACACCACTAAGGGCACACCATAAATCGGTATGCCCTTATAATTCGGTTGCCCAGCGCAGCAACAAGAATTCCGCATGGCAACGCCAACGTCAAAATCGTAAAGGAAACCCTTCGCCGGGTCGTTCCCTCTATTTGTCTTTCACCTCTTGAAAGTCCGCGTCCACCACGTCGTCATCGGGCTTCTTGCCGGCACCCCCGGCATCTTGCTGGCCGTCTCCCGCCCCGGCCCCGGCGGCCTGTTGTTCCGCAGCCTTCTTGTAGGCTTCCTCGGCCAGCTTATGGGAAACCGTAGTGAGTTGATCCATTTCCCGCTGGATCGCCTCTCGATCTGAACCTTCCATCGCCTGCTTCAGACTCTGCACCTGGGCTTCGATGTCCTGCCTGGTCTTGGCATCCACCTTATCGCCCATGTCGCGTAAGGTTCTTTCGGTGCTGTAGATCAGCTGGTCAGCATGATTTTTGGTTTCCACCAGCTCGCGTTTCTTCTTGTCTTCCTCGGCATGGATCTCGCCTTCCTTCACGAAACGCTTGATCTCCTCCTCCGAAAGACCGCTCGAGGCGGTAATCTGGATGGACTGTTCTTTTTGAGTAGCAAGGTCTTTTGCGGAAACGTGCACAATCCCGTTGGCATCAATGTCGAACGTTACCTCGATCTGCGGAATGCCTCGCGGCGCGGCAGGAATCCCGACCAGTTCGAAGCGGCCCAGGGTCTTGTTGTCCATCGCCATTTCCCGCTCACCCTGCAGGACGTGGATGGAAACCGCCGTTTGGCTGTCGGTTGCGGTCGAGAAAATCTGGCTCTTGCGCGTGGGGATGGTGGTGTTCCGCTCGATGAGGCGTGTCATCACCCCGCCCAGGGTCTCGATCCCCAGAGAGAGCGGCGTCACATCGAGAAGCAGGACATCCTTGACTTCGCCTTTGAGCACCCCGGCTTGAATGGCAGCACCAACCGCCACCACCTCGTCAGGGTTGACCCCTCGGTGGGGCTCTTTGCCGAAGAATTCCTGCACCTTCTGTTGCACTCGCGGCATTCTCGTCATCCCGCCCACGAGGATGACCTCGTCAATGGCACCCCGGCTCAGACCGGCATCGCGCAGAGCCTGCTCCATCGGGGGCCCCAGGCGGTCGATGAGACCCTCCACCAGCGACTCCAACTTGGCCCGCGTCAGTTTGATGTTCATATGCTTGGGACCGGAGGCGTCAGCCGTAATGAAGGGAAGGTTGATCTCGGTTTCCATGGTGGAGGAAAGCTCGATTCTTGCCTTCTCCGCAGCTTCCTTCAGGCGTTGCAAAGCCATCTTGTCGCTACGCAGGTCGATCCCGTAGTCCTTCTTGAACTCCGTCGCCAGCCAGTCAATCACACGCTGGTCGAAATCCTCTCCTCCCAGGTGCGTGTCGCCATTGGTCGATTTGACTTCAAAGACGCCATCCCCGATTTCCAGAATCGAGATGTCATAAGTCCCCCCCCCAGGTCAAAGACGGCGATCTTCTCATCTTTCTTTTTGTCCAAGCCGTAAGCCAGAGAGGCCGCGGTCGGTTCATTGATGATGCGCAGGACTTCGAGTCCGGCGATTTTTCCGGCATCCTTGGTAGCCTGCCGCTGGCTGTCATTGAAATAGGCCGGGACGGTAATCACCGCTTCCGTCACCTTCTCGCCCAGGTAGTCTTCTGCCGTCTGTTTCATTTTCATGAGAACAAACGCGGAGATCTCGGTCGGGCTGTAATCACGGCCCCGCACCTGGAGATGGGCATCCGTGTTGGCCCCTTTCACGATTTTATAGGGCAAAATTTTGACATCCTGTTGCACTTCTTTGGTGTCAAACTTGCGACCCATCAGCCGCTTTACGGCAAATATGGTATTCTCGGGATTGGTTATGGCCTGACGTTTGGCCACCTGGCCGACCAACCTTTCGCCACTGTCGGTAAAAGCCACCATCGAAGGCGTTGTGCGACCGCCTTCCGCATTGGGCAGCACTTTTGCTTCCTTTCCTTCCATGATGGCCACCACCGAATTGGTGGTACCAAGATCGATGCCAATTACTTTACTCATCGGGTTCGCCTCCTTATAAGGAAATACTCTGATTGTTATAGTCCAAAACTAGTCTTTTATAATCACTCTCGTTGGAACACGCCATCACTCGCCGGCTGCAAAAGAAGCCTACGAAGCTTTGGAGACAGTCACCATGGCAGGCCGAACCAGGCGGTCACGAAGCATGTATCCCTTCTGCAATTCTTGCAGAACGGTTTTTTCGGGACAGTCTGATGAGGCCTGCTGCATTACGGCCTCATGAAAGTTGGGATCAAAGGCTTGGCCCACCGACTCAAAAGAGGTACAGCCAAATTTCCCAAGAACGTCTCCGAAGCCTTTGAGCGTCATTCTAACCCCATCGAGCAGATCCTTGCAGCTGGTTTCCTTTTCGCCATGCTGTAGAGCTCGTTCCAGATTATCGATAATGGGAAGGAGCTCCCGGATCAGACACTCGTTGGCAAAGTTGATGCCGTCCACCTTTTCCCGTTCCAGCCGCTTGCGGGTATTTTCCATCTCCGCCGCCTGACGCAGAATCCGGTCCTGGAGTTGCTTTATCTCTTCTTCCTTTTTCACCAGGATAGCTTCACCTTCATCGGCAACAGAGTCAGTCGGAGCAAGGAGTCCCGGGTTCTCCTCGGTTGCCGCCCCCTGGCCCGTCCCTATCTGCTGATCCTGGTTATGCTTTGCAGTCATCGATACTGCCTCCTTTCGCAAACACAGCGCACAGCCCGCTTCCGGAGTCTGTCCGTGAACTCTCTTCCTGTCATTTCGAACACCGGGTGGCGAAGCAAGTTTCAAGCGTCAGCCACTTGCGCCATTAAGATGGCTCGGCTTCAACTCGAGATGACAATTCCCCGTCAAGCTCCTAGGCTTCCTCCGGCTCTTCCAGGAGCTGACTCAACAGGCAGGCTGTAAATTCCACCACCGGAATAATTCGTGAATAGTCCATACGCATGGGACCGATAACCCCCAGGACCCCAAGCAGGGTATCCCCGCGACGATAAGGGGAAGAGATCAAGCTGATTTCCTGGAGTTCCTGCAATTCGCTTTCCGGGCCCAGGACGATGCTCACCCCCACGGTCGTCTTGAAAGTCATATCCAACAACCGAATGATCCTCGATTTCTCTTCGAAGGCCTCCAAAATGCGGCGCATCCGATCGACATCGGCGAACTCGGGATTGTTAAAGAGGTTCGTCTGCCCCTCGATATAGACGTCGGCATTCTCGAAAGTCGTCTGAAAGGCGCGCTCGGTGATCGCAAGCGCCCGCGAATAGAGCTGGTCGAAGAGCATCTTTTCGGTACGCATCTCCTCCAGAAGACGTTGCTTGATCTCGCCCAGAGGAACATCCTGCAGAACCTCTCCTATGTAACGTCCATAGCGGTCCAGCTCATCCTGCCTGATATCTTCGTCGAGATCTAGAAAGCTGTGATGAACCATCCCCGCTTTCGAGATCAGAATGACCGCCACCTGGCTGGGTCTCAGTCTGACGAATTCAATGTGCTTCAGGCGGGTTGTATGCAGCTTGGGCCAAAGCACGACCCCGGCCTGTCCGCAGAAATGGGAAAGAACACGAGAGGTCCGGCGCAGCAGTTCGGCGATGTCTCCTTGATATTCCTTGAACGCTCGCCGAATGAGGGCTCGCTCTTCCTGCTGCAGTTCCTTGAATTTCATGATACCGTCAAGGTAGAAGCGCAGTCCTTTGTCCGTGGGCACCCGTCCCGCCGAAGTATGCGGCTGGGAGAGGAGGCCCAAATCTTCCAGATCGGCCATGACATTGCGAATGGTCGCCGAACTGACCTTCAAGCCGTAGTGCTTGGAAATGGCACGAGAACCTACCGGTTCTCCGCTGTGAATGTAATCATTCACCACCGCTTCGAGGACTTGCTGATCACGCTTCGATAGATCAATCACCGAATAAGACTCCATGTCCCGATTAGCACTCCTCCTGGAAGAGTGCCAGGCTAACCTAGTGATGAATGCTCCGGTTGTCAATATCTCAAAGCTATTGGCCAAAAGAATGTGAGAGGGCACGATAGATGATGGAACGGGGCAGGAAATGTGCAAGGTATGTGAGGGAAGCGGGCAAGAGTCCCTCAAAGAGTCTCCACACTCCTAGTGATAGAGACTCCTACCCCAGCCTGGAATGGAGAGTAGGCCGGGGGTGAAATTCCCCCAGCCTACTCTCCATCTTTTGACTCAAGAACATGAGATCTATTTTCGCCAACAAAGCCTATCCCCACTATTTCGATAATCCATTTATCCTTGGCTTCGGTATCATTCGTCGAGAAATCCATGATTTCAACCCTCCGTAGGGTGACAAGAAATCTCTTTTCGAGTCCTTTTGGGGAGCACCTGCCGTCAATACTGCAACAATATCAAACAAATGTTCTCTGTTCATTTCATTCATCGTCGGTATGCCCAGACCCCGTAAACCGGATCGGAAACCGACAGTTCTCCGTAATATTTGTCGCCTTCGGGTCTCGGCAGTCCCCGGACAGAATACGTGCCTATATCCCTAAACTGTCCGGACAGCAGAAAATATTCGGACACCAGACCCATGCGCTCAAATTCGTGAATCTGCTGCCAGACATTTACCGCTTTGGGCGGGAACCAGCGGTTGGAAAAGGTTGCGACAAAACAGCCGCCGGGTCTGAGGATTCGTCCCGCATCCTTAAACACCGCCACCGGCTGCGTCAGATATTCCACAGACACCGTGCAGATCACGGCGTCAAAGGACGCGTCATCAAACGGCAGGACCGGGTTTTCATTCAGGTCGTGAATCACCGCACGGGTCAATCGTTCATTTCTTTTCAGTTCTTCGGGATTCAGCCCCAGCCCGGTTACGTTTTTGAGCGTCAGCCGGGAAGGAAGATGGGAGGTCCAACTGCTCATCAAATCCAGCACCCGGTCTCCGTCGTGAAGCATCCGTCCATACAGACCGGAGACGGCTGCAATGGCTGTGTCATCAAGGTGGTTCACAAATCTGGGCTTTTCGTAGAACTGTCCGTCAGGCAGTTCGTCTGATCGCTCAAACGGAGTGTCTGAAAAAAAATCCGTCGGCTGCCCGTTCCACCTGACCTGCATTCCCGGACCCGCGGTAAGGATTTCCATCCAGTCGTTGCAGGCTCCGCCCATTCCCGCTGTCCCGGTCATTATGTCCCGGACAGAAGCTTTGACATGCAGTTCTTTTCCGGAAAGTGGATGGCTGAAATCAACGAGAATCCCGGAATCCGTTACCTCAGCACATCGGAAGGGTTCAATATTGGCTCTGAACACATTCGCGATGTCCTTCAGGATGCCTTTGGGATAAAACCTTCCCTGACGCGGATGAACAATCGTCCCTGTCCGAAAATTTCCTTCAAACTGTGAGTGCCTGATGCGAAACCGTTTTGAAGGATCGGGACCGGGGAGGATTTCACCGGCCCCAAACGACTGTTCCACACAGTCGCCGACATATCGGTTCATCAGTTTCTCAAACAGCGGTTTGGGGAAAATATCCCGCCAGAAATTGACTTTTTCGGCAAAAAAACAGTCCGTGTGCGTTCCGTGATCGCTTTTCCACTGAAGCTCAAATTCAACAGCGGCAAGGCTGTTCCCATCTGTTTTTCTCATGAGGATTCCTTTGTAATAGAATTTTCGGAGTTTCAAAGCTGCATGTTGTCATTCTGTTAAGCCATCCGAACCCTTCCGCCGGTTCCGTCCATTTCGAACATCTGTCCGATCCTGATGACCGCTTTGGCCTTGCTGCTTCCGACAATCGCCGGTATGCCGTATTCGCCGGAAAAAACGGCACTCTGGCTCATTAAACCGCCGCCGTTAACCACTGCGGTTGCCAGGACAACCAAGAGCGTCCCCGACGGCCGGGGGGGCGGTATTTACAACCTAAGATCTCACTGTCGAATACGAAAGGGTTCGTACAGTGCGAAGAGATAGTCGGGAGCGCTCAATATTAGATTAACACACTGGCACCAATGGAAAGATTGGCTCTTGCTAAGCACAGCCAGCCATAATGAAAACGGAGCAACACAAATACTTATCTATTTTGAGACATAAGCGACAACAATCTTTCGGTTAATAACTTGACAAGATATAAAGGGCTGATTAGCATTAGGGAATGCGGGTGACGTGCTAGTAAGATTATAAAAACAAGCAGTGTGTGATGAGCCAAAACTAAATGAAAAGGAGGTAGGTATGAAAGATGTTCAGAATTACTGCAACAACGTAGTCGCCGAGCTTACTGTATGGAAGGCTAAAATGTATGATGTGGTGAGGAGAGTAGACAAAGCTTCCTCGGGTGATAAGGGCAAGCTTCTCGACCAGGTCAATGACTTGCACATGTTCATAGAGGAGCTTGAGAACAGAATCGACAGACTGAGGAGCGAATGCCCCTTAGATTGGAAGCCGGACCAAATTGAGATGGAGACGAAATTTGGTCATCTTAAAGGAAAATATAATGATCTAGAAGCGAATTTTTCCCCTGGTGATATTGGCGGGTAAACAGAGAGAACACAGATTCTCTAGGCAGGGAAGGAGAATAGGTTTCCTTCCCTGCTTATTTATTAGGATTTTGTATTTTACCGCAATTCCCAGCCAGTGAGCTCTTCCGCACTTCACTCAATCACCCGACTGCTCCACCTTCTTATATTCTTCCTTTACCTTCAAGGTCTCTTCCAGCATCAAAATATATTTCAGATATTTGAATCCAAACTTCATCAGCGCAATCTCGTCAGTCTTTATCTTCTCGACTTCTTCATTATCAATATCAAGGATATCAAGAAATTTGCTCTCAAAAACAAATTTTCTAAATCTGTCAATATCATAACTTGCCATATACATCAGGGACTGTTTCTTCTCGTCGAGTTTGGGTTGACCCTCATTGTCCCTTCTCAATTGTATCTCGCTCCACTCCTTGTTCATCTCATCATAGAAGTCAACTCCCTGTTCAATCCTCCATTCCTCAATAGTCCACTCTTTATCTTCCTCATATCCAAGACAACTCGGTTCCCTGATAAAGAAATAGTATTCCACAGGTACCGGCCCTTTCTCTGCGCCCTTTATAATGAGACCCTTGCCAACTGGATAATATCGGCAGTTAGCAGGCCGGTCTTCATAAATACTGCAGCCCTCAGGTGTAACAAAAGGGCATTTCCCTTCTTCATCATCCATCATGTGGAGCACTGCAAAAGGATGTGAGGACTTTTCATCAATATGAGTGTAAGTGTATTTCTTGAGGAACTCACCTGAAGAAATTCCCAACCTCTTTTTCATCCTCAAAATGTCATAAGGAGTTAGAAGCATATCTGTATGTCTACAGCATTTATTAAAGCAACTGATATCCTTATGACACCTGAACTTGAATCTTGAATCCAATGTGCGCTCAACAGGTTCTACAAACTTTGTACTCGGTAACATGGTTCAATCCTTTCTGTCTACAACAATATTCAAGATTGAGCGATTCTTGTCTGCGAAGACGCCCAAACCATCGCAGGACAGCCCTCCTGGCTGTTCGAGCATTTCACAGGACAGGCATGCCGCCTGTCCTGCTGGTCTTGTAATGAAAATCGCTCAATTTCATTTTAACTACTATAAAAAGAAATAGCTAGGCCTGAAATTTCCTGGAGAACTAAATAGAAAGGCTGACAGGTATGCCTATCAGCCAAAAGTCGTTGTCCGTGACTGTAACGGACACGCTGAACGGGAACGATTAAGAGGATACCTTACTCCTGGATTGTAAGAGCTTATCCATTTCCTTATCCTTGAGCTTTAAGGTATCTTCAGAGAAAAGGCTGAATCTTACCCATCTATAGCCAAAACTTAATAGTTCTTCTTCATCATTCCTTATCTTTTCGATAACCTCTTTCTCGACATCATAGATATCAAAAAATCTGGTTTCAAAAAGAAATCTCTTGAATGCATCGAGGTCATAACAGGCCGTATAAAGCAACTTCGTTTTTCCTGAATCCAGCTTATTCCCCTTCTGGAAATAATCATGGAGGGTAATCTCTTTATATAATTCATTCATTTTGTCGTAGATATCAATATCTTGATCCTTTTTCCACTCTCTTGTTGTCCATTGTTTCTCCTCTCTAACTCCAAGGCATGAGCTCTTTTCCTCTATCAAGAATTCTTCTTCCTTAGAGGAAACCGGGAATACAGGATACATCCTGCAAGACCATGGCCTGTCCCGGTATATACTGCACCCATCACGTGTAACAAAGCGACAGGTCTTATTTTCATCTTCCATCATCCTGAGCACCACCAGGGGAATTCCCTCCTCACCTAAAAGTGCAACGGTATATGCCTTTAAGAACTCACCAGAGGATAACCCGGTATTCCTTCTCATTCTCAGGACGTCATAGGGTGTGAGGAAGATATTTACATCACGGCAGCAGGTGTTATAACAGGCAAGCTCTTTATGGCATGAGAATTTGAATTTGCCATCCAAAGAGATTCGGACTTTTTCAGCATGTTCTTCATTCATAAAATATTCTCACAATGATTTTACTTTTTCTTGAAATACGAAAAAACCACTATTTCAATATTCTAACAAATGTTTAGGGGCGACCTGAAAGGTCGCCCCTCATAGATACCTCTCCAGATACTAGCTCAAACTAGATAATAGGAATCATCGGCCTTGTGAGTATAGTCCATTCCTTCTTAGCCACATCATACTTCACATTAACAAAGTGCTTCTCATTTACATCATCCAGTTTCAAGTAATCGTATTTGTAGTAGTATCCAGGCCATCTGGACTCCTTCCGGGCCAGCCTTGACCTTGCACATGCCTCACCAACATAGTACCTGTGGACAGCTCTCCCATGCCCTCATCAGCTCATGAGAGTCTTTGGCAGCGAGCTTCTCTATATCCTCTCCGAGGAATGCCAGTTTCCAGAGGCCGACCTCGAGCAATTTGTCTGATGTTCCGTACAGTGTCTCCCATCCACCGGCATATTCTCCCATGATCTTCTGGAGCCGGAACAGGAAATTATGGGGGGAGATGTAGTTCGGATTCACATCAGGCTGCGTGGTGAATCCCTTTTTCTCTTCATACAAGGCCATAGGTTTGAGAACTGTTTCCTTCATTTTAGCTATCGTAGCATCGGATACCGTTGGTGTGTAGCCCTTGTTGTCATTGGCAAACTTCACCACTGACTTTCCAACGATCCTTCCCTGTACATGAGAGCCACTCGAGAACTTATGGGCACATGCCCCTACCCCACAACCTGCTGTGAACAGACCCTTAACAGTCGTCATGCAGTTGTACTGGGCAGGGAATGAATCCTTAAATTCTGCCGGCATGAGGTCTTCAGCACCACAGACCCATGAACCACAAGAGCAGGCGTGTGAACCAATGAAGACGGAGTCTGACAACTGAAGCTCCATAGGTTTCTCCATTGGGTCCACATTATGGGCAGCCCAGTTCGTCGCACCTTGGATTGTCATATCGAGGAAGTCTTCCCAGGCCTCGCTCTCATACAGCTTTATCTTCTTTTTCAACTCCTTTGGATCGGATATCTCCGCCTTATACCTTTCCACCACCTTCTCTGTATGGATCCAGAATGGCGTCTTGCCTTCCTTCGCACAGAGTATCATCTCGTAGTTTCTCATAGGTGTCGGAGTTGGTTTCGCGTCAGCATAGGGTGCCCAGGCGGCTGACTCTTTTGGATATGCACCAACATATGGGCCATCCCAGCCGTTTGTTGCAGGCGTCTTAAACAGCAGGAAGAAGGTGCCGACAGGACCATAGGAATCCTTAAACCTTGGAGGGACAAAGGTATTGTCCATCTGGGTCAACTCACCACCTGCCTGTAAAACAAGGGCATATACCGATCCGTTGACAAAGGGCGGCATCCATGACCTGCCGAAGGCTTCACCCTGAGACCTTGGCCTGAATACATGGACCGCACCACCCATCAGAGCGATAGTTACTTTAGCCTTAAAGACATAGAACTTGTCTTCCCTGACGCTAAAGCCCACTGCTCCAGCTACCCTGTCAGGTTCCTTCTCATCCTTGAGAAGATGCGTGATCATGACCCTCTCAAGGATCTGGCCTTTATCACCAAGGGCGGCCATAGCGCTCTTTGCTGCCTCTGCCACGAGGATCTTGTAACTCTCGCCGGCTATCATCACCTGCCATTCACCGGATTTTACAAAATTTCCTGCCTCATCTTTCCATATAGGCAGTCCCCATTTATCGAAATGTTTGACAGACGAATCCACATGTCTTGCAACATCATAGACCAGGTCCTGTCTCATCAGACCCATCTGGTCATTCGTCACATATTCAACAAATCTTTCAGGCGTACGGGGATTCATGGTGACCTTGCCATCCATACCCATGTAGGTATTAATGGCAGAAAGTCCCATCGCTACAGGACCACTTCTGTCAATGGCAGCCTTATCAACAAGCGTCACCCTTAAACCCAGTGCCTTTGCCCAGTACGCAGCCTCTACTGCAGCACCACAGCCCGACATCCCTCCACCAAGTATCAATACATCAGTGTCAACAACCTCTGTGGCAAATTCTTTCATTCTTCAGCTCCTTATTTCTTATTTGTCGGGAGTTCTTTGATTCCCATTATGTCCGGCTCTCCAAGGAGGTACTGATTGTTCAAATCTTCTACCTTTGCCTCAGGAAATCCCTCAAATGGCTTTATAGAACCCTCTGGCGTCCTCCTCGTTGGATACTTAAACCTCTTGAGTCTCCCATCCCTGAAGGTGATGGTCCACATGATGTCTTCACTTCCTCTCAGCGGAGTTGATGCAGCACCAAGAGGCACAAAGTCCTGGTAACTCCTTACATCCATAGCCTGCTGTGGACATATCTTTACACAACAGTAGCACTCCCAGCAGTATTGAGGCTCCTGGTTATATCCCTTCATCGTCTCTTTATTCAGCGTCATCAGGTCGTTGGGGCATATATACATACAAGCGGTTTTATCCTGCCCCTTGCAGCCATCACACTTCTCTGTCATTACAAAACTTGGCATAGCCTAACCTCCTAAGAATTTATATGGCCTATCTCACCACTATCCTCTTACTGCTCGGACTCATTCGACTGACGCGCTCACACCTCCTTTCACTCAACAGGCTGTCCTGCCGGCCAACCGATTTAGAGTACAATCTGGTCTGCGGGTATGGGAGCTCGAGTTCCTGCAAGTGACACCGTTAGAAACAGTGCCCATTACGTTGGATGACATACCGAGCCGTTGTTGCCAACAGCGAATTCTCCCTACGATTGCGGTGGAGTTGACAAGCATGGGGCTTCATCGGAAACAGCGACTGGGATTACGACGCTTCTGAACTAGCAGAGGAACTTGATGATGAACTCGTGCTTCAACGGAAACAACTACTCGGATTATGACACTTACCCCGAAAAACTACCCGCACTTGGCGGCTCATGTTCATTTTCGTACGGGGCCATTATATTCGTGAAGCAAAGGTTGTCAAGGGTAGTGTAAAAGATTTTGTGTAAATTTTTCAGGCCGGATGACAAGCAAGGCGCTTTTCCTTTGCAAGAGGGTTGCCCAAGAACCTCAACGAGAGGGTAAGCGCCATGAAGATCGAGCTCAATGTACCCGAAGTTGTCAGCCTTTTCAAAGAGATTTAATGTCCGTCGGAGAAGATCTTTTCCCCTCTCATTCAGAAACCGCATGCCTCCGCGCCTACCGCCTTAAAGCCTACGGAAAAAGAAACTGCGCTGTGTCAAACCTGAAAAGAAAATTCTGCCATTGATTTGCGCTTGACTTCGCTTGCAGCATTTATTAAAGGTGAGGGCTCACGTGCGTGATCATGGGTTGCCCCATGCCATAACCACTTAACCCAACACTTTTTTGAAAGGAGAAAGAAACAAAAGGCAGAATTACTCCCCCTCTCATTCAGAAACCGCATGCCTCCGCTCCTACCGCCTTAGAGCCTACTGAAAAAGAAACTGTGCTGTGTCAAACCTGAAAAGAAAATTCTGCCATTGATTTGCGCTTGACCTCACTTGCAGCATTCATTACATGCGAGGACTTACGTGCGTAATCATGGGTTGCCCCATGCCATAACCACTTAACCCAACACTTTTTTGAAAGGAGAAAGAAACAAATGTCAGAATTAATCCCCCCTCATGGAGGAAAAGGCTTGACCTGCTGTTTGCTCGAAGGCGCGGAACTGGCAGCTGAACTGAAAAAAGCACAAGGTCTTAAAAAAATCGACATCAGCCCCCGTGAAAAAGGCGACCTGATCATGATGGGCATCGGCGGATTCAGCCCGCTGACCGGTTTCATGACCAAGGCCGACTGGAAAGGCGTTTGCGATAATTATCTCCTGGCAGACGGCACGTTTTGGCCCATTCCGGTAACCCTTTCCGCATCCAAGGAAGACGCCGCCGCAATCGCAGTCGGTGAAGAAATCGCTCTTTTTGATCCGGAGCGCAACGAGTTCATGGCCACCATGAAGGTCACCGAGAAATATGAAATGACCGAGGCCGACAAGAAGTTTGAATGCGAAAAAGTGTATATGGGCGAAGGCACCAAAACTGCCGAAGATTTCTGGAAGATCGCCAAAAATGATCATCCCGGCGTTCAGATGGTGATGGAGCAGAAGGCCGTCAATCTGGCCGGCCCGGTAAAAGTGCTCAGTGAAGCCGAATATCCCACCCAATATCCCGGCGTTTACATGAGACCGGCTGAATCCAGAAAGATCTTTGCTGAAAGAGGCTGGAATGAAGTGGCTGCCCTTCAGCTGCGCAACCCCATGCACCGGTCCCATGAATATCTGTGCAAGATCGCTGTCGAAGTCTGCGACGGCGTTTTCATTCACTCCCTGGTCGGCAACCTGAAACCCGGCGATATTCCCGCCGAAGTCCGCGTAAGATGTATTGATGCTTTGGTTAAGAATTACTTCGTGGAAGACAAGGTTCTTCAGGGCGGGTATCCGCTGGATATGCGCTATGCCGGTCCCCGTGAAGCCCTTCTTCATGCCACCTTCCGCCAGAACTATGGGTGCTCCCGCATGATCATCGGCCGCGACCATGCCGGCGTGGGCGATTTCTACGGCATGTTCGAAGCCCAGACCATTTTTGACAAGATCCCCAAACCGGCGGGCGGAAAAGCGCTTCTTTGTACGCCGCTCAAAATCGACTGGACCTTCTACTGCCATAAATGCGACGGCATGGCATCCCTCAGAACCTGCCCTCACGGCAAGGCAGACCGCGTTCTTTTGAGCGGCACCGCACTGCGCAAGGGTCTTTCCGAAGGAACTCCGATTCCGGATCATTTCGGTCGTGACGAAGTACTCGTCATTCTTAAGGAATACTATGCAGGCCTTGACGAAAAAGTTGAAGTCAAGCTGCACGGCGCTGCAACGGGCCAATAACCAAATCCCTATCGCCTGATTCAAGAAAAGGAGATGCACTGAAAAGTGCGTCTCCTTTTTTTGTTGGGCAACGACTACGATTTCAGTAGTACCATGAGGCTTTGCTTTCCCCCTTTTCCCTCATCGTGGTCCATCCTGCTTCTGGGGAAAAGACCGATCCCTTTTTAAGTTGAAATAATCCGGCCCGATGAGTTATTTTTCACGGCTGTTTGCACGTCAGAGATTTCCCACTTATTTTACACTACCCTGCTTCTTGATGCGTATCCCTCAAGGGTGATAAATCGTGGTGACTGACACGGGAGGAAGATTTTATGGCTGAGGCATGGAATGAAGACCGGCATATTCTTGTGGTGGGAGGCGGTATCACGGGCTTGAGTGCCGCCCTCGAAGCTGCAGAAGCGGGATTTCCGGTATATCTGGTAGAGAAAGAGGCCTCCCTTGGCGGTCGCGTAGCCCGCGTGCACAAGTACTTCCCCAAATTGTGCCCCCCGAATTGCGGGCTTGAAATCAATTTTCGCCGCCTCAAGAACAATCCTCTTATCCATTTCTATACCCTGGCAGAAGTGGCAACCATTACCGGTCAGGCCGGAGCATTTCATGCCACGGTCAGGTTGAACCCCCGGTACGTCAATGAAAAATGCACCGCCTGCGGTTTGTGCGAAGCGGCCGCCGAAACACTTGTCCCCGACCCCTTCAACTACGGCCTGAAGCAGGTTAAGGCGGCGCATCTGCCTCACGAGTTCGCCTTTCCCCTGCGCTATGTGATCGCTCCCGCAGTGATCGGCACACCCGAGGCAGACCGGATCAAAGCCGCCTGTCCTTACCAGGCTGTTGATCTGGAAATGGAGTCTCAAGAGATCCATCTCAAGGCCGCCGCCATCATCTGGGCCGCCGGGTGGCGCCCTTACGACGCTGACAAGATCGGCTATTATGGCTTTGGCAAACACCGCAATGTCATCACCAATCTCCTCCTCGAACGTTTTGCCGCAAGCAACGGCCCCACCGGTGGCCGCATTACCCGCCCTTCTGATGGCGCCCCGGTGATGAAGATGGCCTTCGTCCAGTGCGCGGGATCTCGAGACGAAAACCACCTCCCTTATTGCTCCGGCGTCTGCTGCCTGGCCACCCTCAAACAGGCCACCTATCTTCTGGAACAGAACCCCGAAGCGCAGGTTACGATCTTCTACATCGATATCCGAACTCTGGGCCGCTACGAAGATTTCTATGCCAGGGTGCAGGCCGATGAACGGGTGACTTTCATCAAAGGCAAGGCTGGAGAGATCACTGAAGATGAAGCGTCCGGCATGGTGACCGTCCAGGTGGAAAATCAGGCCACCGGGAGGATTCTCAAAGATCAGTTCGACCTGGTGGTGCTCGCTACGGGCATGGTTCCCAACGCACCACCGTTCACGGTCCAAGACGCGAAAGTGCCAACCGACGATTCAGGGTTCATCCTGGCGAGCCCGGCGGTTGCGGGGATCATCGGCGCCGGCTGTGCCAGGCAACCGGTCGACGTCGCGACCTGCGTACAGGATGCAACGGCGGCAGCACTTAAGGCCATTCAGGCGGCGGGCAGGAGGTAAGGCGATGGATAAGAAAATCGGCGTCTACATTTGCACCGGCTGTGGCATAGGGGGAGCCATTGACAGCAAGGCCCTGAGCGAGATCGCCACGGAAGAATACAAGGTTGCGATCTGTAAGGATCATCCTTTCCTCTGCAGCCCCCAAGGGGCATCTCTGATTCGCAACGATCTGGAAGAAACAGGATTCAGGTCCATCGTCGTTGCAGCCTGTTCTCCTCGGGTGATGACCGATGCTTTTGCGTTCGGCCCGGATAAAGTGCTGGAGCGGGTCAACCTGCGCGAACAGGTGATCTGGTCCCATCCCGCCAATGACGAAGATACCCAAATGCTGGCCGAAGATCAGCTTCGCATGGGCATCGTGAGGGCGAGAGAAGCCGAACCGCCGGCACCCTTTGTGGCAGAGGATGTAAGCAAGCGCATCCTCGTGGTGGGCGGGGGACTGGCCGGGATGACCTCAGCCAACGAGGCCGCCAAGGCAGGTTACGAGGTCGTTCTGGTCGAAAAGAGCGACCGTCTGGGTGGCTATCTCAAAGAAATCTATAAGCTCCCTCCATCCAAGCCCCCGTATGAGGATCTCCAGGCCTCCAACCTGGAAACCCTGACTCAGGAGCTTAACAACCAGCCGGGCATAAGAACCTACCTGGGGGCTCAAATCGCTGCGATAGCCGGCGCTCCTTGCCTGTTTGACGTTCACATCAGACAGAACGGCCAGGAACACTCCGAACGCGTCGGCGCTGTCGTGCTGGCCTCCGGTTCCGTCCCGTACGATCCCAACAAGCTTGACCGTCTGGGATACGGGAAGGTTCCCGACGTCGTGACGGCCTCTCAATTGGAGGCGATGTTCGCCGCCGGCAAGGTGACGCGACCCTCCAACGGGCAACCGGTGAAGCGTGTCGCTTTCATTCTCTGCGCCGGTTCTCGCGACCCGCAGCACCTCCCTTACTGTTCGTCCGCCTGCTGTGTGGAAGCGCTCAAACAAGCCCGATACTTCAAAGAAAACGATCCAGCCATCCCGGTATACGTCTTTTACAAAGACATCCGCACCAGCGGCAATTACGAATTCCTCTACAAACGTTTGCAAAAGGACGGCGTCTTCTTTGTGCGGGGCGCGGTTACGGACCTCGAGGATCACGGCTCGGACGGTCTGGTCGTCACGGCCGACGATGTGCTTACCGGCTCGCCCGTGATCTCGGAGGGGTTAGATCTGGTCGTGCTGGCAACCGGGATGGTGCCCTCCACCGCCTTTGGGGAGGCGTTCAGAGCACAAGCCCCCAAAGAGGGAGGAGAGGAACTTGCCGTTCCCTCCGACACCGTTCTGGTCTCCAATATTCTGAATTTACAGTATCGCCAGGGGCCCGAACTGCCGGCACTCGAATACGGTTTTCCTGACTCCCATTTCATTTGCTTTCCTTATGAATCCCGCCGCACCGGGATTTATCCCGCCGGTTCGGTGCGGGCTCCTATGGATTACGCTCGCTGTCTCGACGATGCCACGGGCGCGGCGCTCAAAGCCATCCAGTGCGTGGAGATGGTCTCTCAAGGGAAAGCGGTGCATCCGCGTGCCGGGGACCAGAGCTACCCTGAATTCTTTATGCAGCGGTGCACGCAATGCAAGCGCTGCACGGAGGAGTGCCCGTTCGGAGCCATCAATGAAGATGAGAAGGCCAACCCGCTTCCCAACCCCACTCGCTGCCGTCGCTGCGGGGTGTGCATGGGGGCCTGCCCGGAGCGCATCATCTCCTTCAAGGACTACTCGGTGGCCATGGTGGGCAGCATCATCAAGAGCATCAATGTTCCCGATGAAGATGACGAAAAGCCGCGTCTGCTGGTCCTCGCCTGTGAAAACGACGCCTATCCGGCGCTGGACCTGGCCGGCATCAGACGCCTCACCTACAACCCATGGGTCCGTTTCATCCAGGTCCGCTGTCTCGGCTCCATGAACCTGGTCTGGATCGCCGACGCGCTCTCCAAAGGCATTGACGGCATTCTCCTGCTGGGCTGCAAACATGGTGATGACTATCAATGCCATTTCATCAAGGGCAGTGAACTGGCGAACATCCGCATGACCAAGATCCAGGAGACGCTCAATCGGCTGGTCCTGGAATCCGACAGGGTTCGCGTCGAACAGCTGTCCATCGCCGATTACGAACGTTTGCCTGAGATTCTCGATGGTTTCGCCAACCGTGTCCAGGAACTGGGGCCGAACCCCTACAAGGGCTATTGAGGAGTACTGACCCATGGAGCCGAAAAACGTCTCTCTTGAAATGCGGGACTACCTTGCCGAGGTAGGGGCGGAAACCGTCAACTGGTGCATGCAGTGCGGCCTGTGCACAAACCTTTGCCCATGGCGCCTGTTCCCCGGAGAAACCAGCGAGAAATTCAACATCCGCCACATGCAGCGCCTGGGGCAGATGGGCATGGAAGGTTTTGAAGAGGAGATCGCTCTTTTTGCCTGTTCAACCTGCAGCATGTGTCAGGTCAACTGTCCCCGTGGCGTCAAGATTGTCGACAATGTCCGCGCCATGCGCACCAGCATCGTCGGCGGCGGAATCGTCCCCCCTTATTTGCGGCCTACCCTGGGCAGCGCTCATGCCCATGGCAATCCATGGTCCGGACCAAGGGAAAGGCGAACGGTCTGGCAGGAAGGCCTGAACATTCCCCCGTTCAGTCCGGAACTCGAATACTTTCTCTTTGTCTGCTGCCATTCCTGCTACGACGGGCGAAGCGTCAAGATCGCCAAAAGCGTCGCCGCACTCTTGCAGCATGCCGGCGTGAGTTTCGGGGTCATCGGGCCGGAAGAGAGCTGTTGCGGAGAAAGCATGCGCAAGCTGGGGGATGAAGAATTGTTTCTGAAGCTGGCTCAGTCCAACATCAAGCTCTTTAACAGCAAGGGTGTGCACAAGATCATCACCACTTCTCCCCACTGCCTGTGGACATTTACCAACGAATACCCGGAACTGGGAGGGGAGTGGGAGGTAGTCCATTACACAACCCTGCTGGAACAGCTCCGGCAAGAGGGCAAACTTCGCCTCTCCCGTGAAAACGAGAAGAAGGTGGTCTTTCATGACCCATGCTATCTGGGACGGCACAGTAAGATCTACGATGCTCCGCGCCAACTCCTTGCCGGCGTGTTCCCACGAGGCCCACGGGAACTGCAGCGCTCCCGGGAGGCGAGCCTTTGCTGTGCCGGGGGAGGCGGTCGCATTTGGTCTGAAATCCCCATGGGAGAGCGTTTCGGAGAGATGCGCATCAGGGATGCTCTGGCGGCTGGGGCGGAGATCCTCGCGACCTCCTGTCCCTATTGCCTGAATATGCTGACCGATGCCTGCAAGAGCCTGGAGCAGCAGGATGCGCTTGAAGTCCTGGAATTGTCGGAAATACTGGCAGCGGCCTTGCTTGCAGAATAATGCCGGCTGCTGAGTCCTGAGCGATCGTGAAAAGATGCCACAAAGGAAGAGGTGGGAGCCGTGCAGAAGACTTATCAGGAAATAAACGACAAAATCCGCAAAGGGCAGGCTGTAGTGTTGACTGCCGAAGAGATGGTCGGCCTCGTGAAGCGAAAGGGACCTGCTCAGGCTGCCAGAGACGTTGATGTGGTCACCACGGGGACCTTTTCTCCCATGTGCTCTTCCGGCGCCTTTATCAATTTTGGCCACACCACTCCTCCCATAAAGGCGGCCAAGGTCTGGCTCAACGATGTCCCGACTTGCGCGGGCCTGGCTGCCGTAGACCTTTACCTGGGAGCGACGGAACCCGCCTTCGACGATCCTTTGAACAAAGTCCATCCAGGCACCTTTGAATACGGCGGCGGGCATGTGCTGCATGACCTGGTCAGCGGGAAGGCTGTCCGACTGAGAGCGGAAGCCTACGGCACGGATTGCTATCCCAATCGTCGGGCCGAAATGACCGTTACTTTGCAGGACCTGCCCTATGCGGTCTTATGCAATCCCCGGAACGCGTATCAGAACTATAACTGTGCCGTTAACGTTTCTGCCAAGACGATCTACACCTACATGGGGACGTTGAAGCCGCGCATGGGCAATGCGAATTACTCCACCTCGGGACAACTTAGCCCCCTCCTGAACGATCCCTGCTATCGTACCCTGGGCCTTGGCACCCGCATCTTCCTGGGAGGTGCTCAAGGCTTTATCGTATGGCATGGGTCGCAGCATAATCCCGATGCCACCCGTCTGCCCAACGGCGTCCCCACAGGTCCGGCGGGGACTCTGATGGTCCTGGGAGACCTGAAGACCATGTCGCCGCGCTGGTTGATGGGCGTCAGCATGCAGGGCTACGGCTGTTCCCTGGCAGTGGGGATAGGCGTCCCCATCCCCATTCTGGATGAGGAGATGGCCAGGTTCACGGGCATCGCGGATGAAGACATCGTGACCCAGGTCAAAGATTATAGTTTTTCCCGTCCCGAACCCCTCTGCCAGGTGAACTACGCGCAACTCAAATCCGGTGCGATTGTAGTCGAAGGCAAAGAAGTCCCCACCGTACCTCTCTCGAGTTATGTGCGCGCCAAAGAAATCGCCACCATTTTAAAAGGCTGGATTGAACGGGGCGACTTTCTTCTTGGAGAACCCCAGCAGCCGCTGCCGACCACCTTCCGGAAAGTGGACTAAACATGACGAGAAAGAAAGCCAAAGGCGTGGGACTTCTTTCCGGGGGTCTGGACAGCATGCTGGCCGCGAAAGTCCTGCAGGCACAGGCTGTCGAGGTGATCTGCGTAACCTTCGCGACCATGTTTTTTGATGCTGGACCTGGCGTCCGGGCTGGGACCACCCTGGGAACCTCGGTTCATGTCCTCGACATCGGCGAAAAGCACCTCGAAATGCTCAAGAAGCCCATCTACGGATATGGTCGCCAGATGAACCCTTGTATCGATTGCCATGCTTTGATGCTGCAGGAAGCGGGACGGTTCATGGAAGAACAGGGGGCGGACTTTCTGTTCACGGGCGAGGTGTTGGGGCAGCGCCCGATGAGTCAGCGCCGAGATGCCCTCAATAACGTGGAGCATTTGGCTGGCTATCCCGGACGCATCTTGCGACCGCTGAGCGCCAGACTGCTGCCGCCGACGCTGGTAGAGACCGAGGGGTTGGTTGATCGCGAGCAGCTGCTCGACTTTCAGGGCCGCTCCCGAAAACCGCAGATGGCCCTGGCCCTGGCCTATGGCATCCTCGATTACCCGCAACCGGGAGGCGGCTGTATGCTCACCAAGGAAGGGTTTGGCAAGAAGCTCGCCAAACTGCTCCAACTGTTTCCCGACGCAGCGACAAGAGAAGTGGAGCTGCTCAAGTGGGGACGTCATTTCATCTTGCCCGGGGGCAGCATGTGCATTGTCGGTCGCAATCAAGCGGACAACCACAGGCTCGAATCCCTGGCCGCCGGCAGTGATGTCCTCCTGCGTTCCTTGGGCCGTCCAGGCCCGGTAGGTCTCCTGCTGCCTTCGTCCCGGATGGGACAGGACCTGGATTTGGCCGCACTGGCGGTCATTGCCTACAGCGACACCCCATTGTCAGCACAAGCAAACGTTGAATGGCAGCAAGGGCAAGAACAGGGCACATCCACTCAATGCAACCTGGGCAAAGACTCCCTGAAAGCATACCAGGTTTAGCGCACCAGCAGAACGCGCCACTGCGTCCCCACCAAGCCCCTCAACACCCCTTGACGCCTCTAAT
Organism: uncultured delta proteobacterium; assembly: GCA_963783775.1. Taxonomy (GTDB): domain Bacteria; phylum Desulfobacterota; class Syntrophobacteria; order Syntrophobacterales; family Syntrophobacteraceae; genus JADGQM01. The sequence goes on from CAWAOR010000011.1 coordinate 219,803, forward strand.
CCCGTTTCATGAGCGCACCGTCCCATGAATCATCTGCATGTTTGTCCAGAAAGATCAGCTGTGCTGCTGAGCAGCGTAGTCGCAGTAGGATCGAAGAGGGCAGTATTCGGTCTTCGGCTTTCTCGCCTGGCAGAGGCCTCGGCCGTGTTGAATCAGTTGATGGGAGAATTCGATCCATCGCTCGCGGGGAATGAGGGCCATGAGATCCTGTTCAATTTTCTCGGGGTCTTTCTGTGATGAGAGCCCCAGCCGCTGGGCGACGCGCCCTACGTGCGTATCGACCACCATACCGGGAATCGCAAAAGCGTTTCCCAAAATGACATTAGCGGTTTTTCGCCCAATTCCCGGCAGCAGGATCAGGGTCTCGAGGTCAGCCGGAACACGACCGCCAAACCTCTCAACCAAAAGCTGGCAGGCGCCTTTGAGGCTCTTCGCCTTGTTGCGGTAAAAACCGGTCGACCGAATATCATTTTCCAGCTCCTCCACAGGCGCCTGGGCATAGGCCTGGGCCGTCGGGTATTTTCTGAAAAGTTCGGGGGTGACCTGGTTTACCCTTTCATCCGTACATTGCGCTGAAAGCACCGTGGCTACGAGCAACTCCAGCGGATTCTGAAAATCGAGGGAACATCTGGCACGAGGATAAAGCTCGTCCAGGAGGGTCAGTATGGCCGCAACTTTCTGCTGCATCACCGGATTCTCAGCACTTTTGCCTTTTTCTTTTCTTTCTGGCATCGTCGTTTCTTCATGAGGCAAATAGGTGAACGTTCTGAAGGCTTTTTCATCAGCCTCCTCAGGGTATTCCCTGTATTTCAAAGTTCTCAGTTGATTTCAAGGAAAAACCTTTTATATATAAGCCGACAAAACGCCGATAATTTATTATCCAGGGTGGAAGGAACGATATGATCAGAGAACACAGGCAGAATAAGGCGATCCACCCGGAAACCGCAGTCAGGGAATGAAATGGAAATGAAACGATCTGGAAGCACCTATATCAGAGGGATCGGCGGAAGAGGACGGATGCACAACCACATTATTGTATGCCCTTTTTGCGATAACGGTCACCCGGTCCCCGTGGATTTTGATTCAATTCACCGTTGCGGGTGTGGAGCCTGCTACAAAATCTGTGGCAATCATGCCCTGGAGATTGGCGTTGGAGATATTGCCGAACATTTGTGGGACCGTGAGGAGCTTGATTTCGTGCGTACGATCCCCATCGAATTCTGTAATATTGTAATCGAGAAGGACTTTGACCGCCTCCTGGATTTAAGGCAAACGACCGATCCGCACGGCATCGAACGCTTCTGCAAGTATGACATCAATATCCATTTGAGCCTGGTGTGGGTAAAGAGGCTCTTCTGACGGGAGCCGGAGATCTCGGGTCCTCGGGTTGACATGTTGGAACACAACTGGTAGTTGTGTCAGGAAGGGCAAGGCCCTCGATACGACCCCTGTGTTGGCCTGCAGGGTAAGGGGTGAGAACGACCTTGTCGAAAAGGATCGCACTAGGAGAGGGAATGAACGTCTAGGTATCGCGGTAGAGCGACGACACTGGCTGGAAGGGGTGCCTGGATGAAGGCGCCCCTTTCCTTTTGCCAAATGATTCCGGGCACGAACGATAGGGAAAAGACATGGGAAAAACGGGCGGTGAAATCGTAATGCAGGCCGAAGCGATGGGCGAAGCCTTGGAAAAGCTCGCCGACGGCATCGTGGCAAGCTCTCGCGAGCGGCAGAAACTGGTACTGGTAGGGATCCACACGGGGGGCGTTCATCTGGCCAGGCGTCTGCAAAGAGCTATTTTCCGCAAATATGATTTGACGGTGCCCGTTGGAACCCTCGATATCACCCTCTACCGGGACGATTGGACGCGTCTGCACACCCAACCCGTGGTCAAGGCGACAGATCTGCCCTTTGGAATCGATGAAAGCGAAGTGGTCCTGGTCGACGATGTGCTTTTCACCGGTCGGACCATCCGGGCCGCCCTTGACGCCCTGATCGATTATGGCCGGCCAAGAACCGTCCGGGTTGCCGTGCTGGTCGACCGGGGGCACCGGGAACTGCCGATCTTTGCTCAATTCATCGGCCTTCCGCTCGACACCAGCATCGAAGAACAGGTGAATGTTCGGTTGTCCGAAAAGGACGGGATCGATCAGGTCGTTACCGAGCGGGCTTCAGCCTAACGGCAAACGGAGCTTTTCCGTGGCCGCATCAGTGAGCGCCTGATTCAGGCGTCCCAGATTCAGATTGCCACCCGTCATAACCGCTACCACCTTTTTCCCTTGGAGGCGCTCTCTTATCTTGAAGGCTGCCGCCAGGGTTGCCGCCCCGGCAACTTCCGCCAGATTCTGGGTGTAGCGGAGGGCCATGACAACTCCGCCCAAAAGCTCCTCCTCGCTGAGGAGGATTACGTCTTGGATGCGGTCTTTCAAAATCAGGTAAGGGACTTCGAACACCGAGCGCGCCGCGAGACCCTCGGCCACCGTATCCGCACTGTGGACGACCACTTTCTTGCCCTTGCGCCAGGATTCATAGAACGACGGCATGAGTTCAGCCTGGACCCCAATCAATTCGACCTTCGGATTGATGGCCTCGATGACTTTTGCCAGAGCGGAACCACCCGTCCCCCCGCCGATGGGCATGAGGATAACGTCCACATCGGGAAGTTCTTCAAAAATCTCCAACCCCATGGTAGCAATGCCGGTAATGAGGGCAGGTTCGTTTCCCTGGCGCAAATGGAACATGCCGGTATTCTCCGCCAGTTCCTCACAATAGTCCTGAGCCTCATAGAAGTCGTTTCCGTGTTCGATGAGTTGCGCCCCATAAGAGAGGATCTCGGCATTGATGTCGGGGTTGTTGTTCTCCGGCACCACGGCATTGCAGAAGATACCCCGCTCCTGTGCGGCCCAGGCCACCGCTAGTCCATGATTCCCCCGCGTGGCGACGATGATCCCTCGCTTCTCCACCTCAGTCGAAGCATGAGCCATGAAATTGACCGCCCCTCGGACTTTGAAGGAATTCGTGGGCAAATGGTTTTCATGCTTGACGTAAATGCCTGCTTTCAGCTCATCCGAGAGCCTCTTGTAGTAGGTCAGATGCGTCCGTCTGAGTACCTGTTCCACAATCCGGCGAGCTTTGAAAATCTCGAGCATGTTCACGCGGGGGATCACATCGTCAAATTGGTGGTTCATTGCGCCTCCCTGTCTTGTTCGGTCGTCAGTAAGGTTTCCCGTTCTTCCTCGCCTTTCCTGAGAAAGAAACGCACTTTCCGTGTATCTCCGCTTCAGGCTTTTAAGCATACACCAGAATCGGCATCAGCGCCAGAGGCTGGGCCCAGTCCAGACCCTCACCTTCCGGCAAAGCTTGAGCCCACCATCTTCCCCGGCTTCGTGCTCACTTTTTTCAATTGCAAAGCTCGCCTGGAGCGTGTTACACTACTTGCCAATCATGAGCGGGAGTAGCTCAGCTGGCTAGAGCATCAGCCTTCCAAGCTGAGGGTCGCGGGTTCGAAGCCCGTCTCCCGCTCCAGTTCTACGAAAAACAAAGAAACTGCTCCCAACAGTATTCCCAACAAACATGATGAAAATATCCCAAAAATAGAAAAGGCAGGGTCCCATGATCGGGTTGCCCTGCCTCTGGTCGGTGGTGATCATCGCCAGCCGTGTACGTCAGGATCGGCAAGCGTACTTCACCCCAAAATAAACTCGAGGAACCACAGTTCCCCGTCACGCCATAGCCAGATGTCCGCATAAGTCAGCATGTTCTCAACCCGGAATCCAGCCCTCCGAGTCCCTCATCTGCGCGCTGGCACTGGGACAATCCTCGTCCACAGAGCAATTCGCTTAAAGGCGTCTGGGGAAGCTCGGCTCAGGATGTCTTTGCTGTTGGCGAGCTCGGCATTCTATCTCTTTTCTGTACCGTTGGGCATCTGGGCAACGTGGTCGGGCCAGCATCCCAACAGCTTCCTTTCTACTGTCATCACTCTGATGCCGGATTGATCCAAACAGGGGAAGACCACACACGTGGGACGCGATTGCGTATCTTCTGCGTCAGTTCGGCACGTGCGTAATACATAACCGGTGAGTCGCCCATGATGTCATGAAAGGTAACGTTGAGCAGCTTTGGTCGATTGTTCCAGCGGCCGATGACCTGGTATTCTCCGCTAGTGAGATTCAAGCGGACCACTTCTGCATAGGCGATGTCAGACTGGGCGGCAAGGATAAGTCTGCCACTGATTTCTCCCGTGCCGGTCCCCACATTGCCCATAGAGATACCGGCGGCATCAAAGAGCAGGTAGACGCGTGCGCCGGTGGTGGCATAGCACTGTCTCGATTGCAGTGAATCGAAAACCGCCTCCCTGGTGAGTTGGGGTGCCACTGCTGCCGTCAAGCCACCGCTGCCGGGCTGAGTGTCATGATCATCACCTCCCGCTGTCACCCCGATCTGTTGTTGCGCCCGCCACGCATCCCGTGCATAGTAGGGACCTTCGCCGCTTCGTGAGGAACTGAAGTGGCAATGCTCGTAGGCCAGGGGATCATCGGGCGCATAGGCTTCCGAAGAGCCGTGCAGAGAATAGATCTCCAGAAGCGGACGCATCACGACATTGATGGCAGACCAATCCACGAATGGACCTTTCGTCTTGGACGCAGGGGCTGAAGGTACCTCCTGAAGCCCCGGCTCGTCAGGTGTGGTTGTCGGCTGTCCTCCCCAGATAATTCCCGTGTGGTGAGGAATGCTGATCGCCTGCCCCGGTGTGAGCAAACCCCACAGCGTTGCCACGTTCTTGGCGTCTTTGACGGAAAACGGGAACCCATCCATAGAGCGGAAGATGATGTTGTGATGTCCTGATGGCGCCAAGAGACTGCACTCGTATCCCAGGAGGGTTGCAAATCTCGTGGGCTTGTTGTACAGCTCGACTTCGCTCTTGATGGTCTCCCACTCCTTCTGAGTTATGCCATCATCAGTGTCTTCTGCATGCTCAGACGAGGAGTAGAAATCGAGTCGCGCCACATCCCGTGCATAGCGAAAGTTGCCTTTGCCTGAGCCATCGCTGCTTATACTGGAATGGTTGTGTATGTCGCCCCAATAGATCTTGAATGCGGGCTCAGATCGAAAGACGCGAAGGGGATTGCCGGATGCTCGATAGGAGACCTGCGGCCCCAGAGTCCCGGACGGCAGGATGGGGCGAACGACAGCTTTCACGGCAGGCCAGCAGAAGCCCGAGCTTTCTGGAATGACTTTGTAGACAAATCTGCCCGGTTCGCTTGCAGCCGGCACCTTGGCAGGGTTTTTGGCCAACCCGCTGAAAATGATCTTATCCGCTTTCACCTTGGCAAGGTTGTAGAATCTGTCGAAAACCGTCACCTGGAGCTCGATGGGATGACCGACCACTGCCTGAGTGGGACCAAGCAGAGTGGCCTCTATAGGGGGGCCGGGAAGGATTTCATATGGTGCCCCTCCGGACAGAAAGCGGTAATCCCCGTTACCTGCAGTATCTACAGCCACCACCACCTTATCCCGACCGGCAAGATACGGCGCCGTCGTGTTTCGGTACGCCAGCCTCAGAATGTCTCCCTCCCGCAGAGTTTCGCCGGTAATGGTGACCGTCATCAGGCGAGACAGTCGCTCCGACTCACCCTGGAAGTTCGTCGTGCTCATGGTTAGAGAGAGGCTTACGCCGGGTCTGGAGCAGGAGACTTCAACGTAGTGGGGGCGGTCGGAATCTTCCTGCTGCACTACCTTTTCGATTGGAAAGGGGTTAGTGAACCATGCCTTGGGAAACACCACACGTAGGCCTCCGCCTGCGGCAATGCCACCCGTACCAGCGATGAATTGCAGCTGATAGTCTCCTATGGTCGCCACCTCTACCTGCGCAGGGCTAATGACGGCGGTGCCTGTTTGCTCGGACGATGCAGCAGAGGCTCCAGCCGAGAGGACGCAGAACATTCCGCAAGTCGCTGGAACGATGACGCACAGAAGGAGGATGGGCCAAATCCCCCAGCCGTTATGACAAATATCACGCGAGGTCATTAATCCACTCGGCTAGCGAAAGTTCTCATGTTTAGATGTTATCTAATACACGATACCTGTGGTATAGCCACTCTCCGGCCGGCCAGTCGACGCGAGTGCAACCAAATCAAATTTCACCTCCCCGATTCGCCTGAAGCATCCCAGTGGTAAAGCCGGTATCCGGCAAGTACCGACTGATTGTTTCCATCCCGGACCAACGTGGGTTTTTTCCCAGCCTTGGCGATTCTGTTCAGAAAAATGACGGCAACGACGAGAACGGTAACGGAGAAAATCTTCTTCGTAGCATCTCCCTGCTACTTCTTCGTGACCGTCACAAACACCTCGTCAGGCCGCATGGTGTATTCCCCACCGGCAGGAACCACCGCTCCGCTCACATCGTAGACGACGACATCCGGGCTTTCCGAGGCCACAAAATTCTCTGGCGGCCACCCTGCTTTCAGCCATTCAGCGGTGACGAAGCGATCCGTGTATTCGAAGCTATACGAGATTCGACTCGAAGTGTTGCCGTCGCTGAAGGCGGTCTCAGCAGGAGTTCCGCTAAACAGGTCAATGACCATCTTTAACTTCTGGGCAGTTTGCGGAACGATTTCTAGATCAGTACTGATGATGGCTCCGGCATGTGCGCCGACTGCTCCGGCGGTAGGGAACCAGAGCAACAGGCCGTCAGTTAAATGCAACAGAGCTGCGTATTTTTGGGCCATCAGCTGAGCGGCTTGGTCCCCGGTGTACGGCCCCTTGACGCCGATCTCGTTGCTCATAATCGGCTTCCCGGCGGGGATGTGGGCTCGCAAGTAGGCAACAAAGACCGGCAGTGCCTCAAGGGTGCGATAGCTGTGGAAATTGAGGACATCGACGCACTGATAAAGATCGGTTTGTTCGATGAGATAACGAGCGGCGGCAACCCGGTATGAATTTTTGAGCGTAGCGGCAACGACCTTCTTGATACGGGCGATGGAAGCCGTCTTGCCCTTCATCGCCTGGAAATGTGCCAGAGCAGTATCGGGGTTCTTGTCGATCAGCTCGTTCAGGATACACCAATCAACGGCCCTTTCCTGGATGCCGGAATCAGTTATAAAGCCCCCAAAACCAGAGTCTTTTGCGGCTTGCAGGGCGGTCTTCACCATCTTCACATACATCTGCATCGACGCGGAAGAGTCCTCGGGAATGCCGACAAAGTATCTGCTGTCGTTCGCTTCGTTCTCGATGGTCACGGAGTGGACGCTGATTTGCCTGTTTTTGAAGTAATCAAAGACGAACTGTAAGAATCGATAATACCGCTCACTGTAACCATAATTTCCGGGCTCATCGGTCAAGTCATTGGGAGCGTAGGCAATCCCTGGCTCTTGCACAAAGCCGCTGTCGGTCGCCCAGAAGTTTCCAGGGGGAGCGAACGTTTGCGCTTTCGTGTTGATCACAATGTTCAGGACTAAACCGGCTTCGGAAAACCTCTTGATCGTTTTCAGCTGGCTGCAAGATTCAAGCATTTGTCCGTTGTCCAGCGGCGCAACGCACCCCCATGACAAGTTAGTGCGAAGAACTTCCGGCTTTAATGTGCCTATATCAGGGATTTCGCCAAGGACCAGATTGAATTTTTGGCCCGTAGAAGCAACATAAGCGGCAGATAACACCCCGAGCCGGCCACCCAGATCTAAGTGGGAAATGACGTTTGGAATCGATGCTGAATGAGAGATTTCGACACCGGTTATGCAGACAGCGATGAAGATGATCAGGGCCATTTTCTTCAAGGAGGTTCTCCTTAATGTCAGTATGTGTTTCCGTTATCTGTGAGCGAACGAATCAACTGTAGGATGGTAATCGATTTAATCATGATCTGCCATAATCTTTCCGGGATGTCCCGCACTTTTGCACTGCGAGGGAAAAGGTGTCCGGTACTAAATCTTTTACTTTATCCAAAAGATCGTTCAAGAACTCAATATATTCCGCTCTCCAGACATGACCTCTCCGTACCCCATTGCCGATAAGCGTGGGAATCTCCAGCACTTGCATGCCATCCTCCTTTGCATCTGATCTCCCACTCTTTCATATGTGAAAGGTTACACTCTGCCTACTATTTTCTCAATAATCAAAATCAGTTATGTCAGAGGGAGTGACTCTCTTTGGGCCAATCCCCGCCGGATGCTGAGGTTAGTCTCAGAAAAACAAGGCGAATGGCAAAATTAAAGCGTCCAAGAATGAGTATTGAAAGACGTACTCCATGAACTGGTATCGGGGCTCATGGGTATTTGAGCATAAGTATCCGGTGCTTGGCTTGTGTAGAATCCGCAGGACAAAAAGAAAAGAATCGTGTATGGCATGGGAACACAACTCTGATTGAAGGAGGTTCCCATGCAAAATGACAGTGTGCGGGCTGATTTATCGTCCCAATATAGCCTGCGAAGGTATCTTACAGAGGGCATCAAGTTTTTGATCAAAAGCGCTGCAGCCAAACTGACGGGCAGCGCACGTCGCCGGTTTCTGGCCGAGACTGTTCGAGAGCTCGGATGGAACCGGGGGACCATAGGCAAAGAGATGCACGAGCTCACTGCAGACATTGAATGCATGGACGCTTTCTGCCTGCGGGGGCGCAAACGCTCAGAGAAACACTTGCCCAATTTGCTCGACGATATCCGTCGGGAGAGGTTCCATCCAAAAAGCTGGTCCGCGTTAGGGAGAGTCTTTAACGTTGAGCAGATGCTGGATCGCCGGGACCAGTTGTTTGAGAATTTCTTCTCCCTGCTCATTTTCCACCATGGCCGCCAGGATGTATTTCCCTCCCGTTTCATCCCACACGAGGACCGAATCGGAATACCATACAGGCCAGGTTCCTGATTTCCGGTAAAGATGCGCGAGCGGGATACTTCTTTCCATGACGCTGACGAACTTGTCATGAATGTCTGGGAAGGACAGGATGTGCAGCATCTGTCGGGAACGCTCCGTGCTGATGAGCTTTCCCGTGGCCAGCAGATAGTAGAACCGGCAAACCTGGGTGACGGTTGCCCCGTGGACCAGGCCCTTGAGCGGATCAGGATCGACCTCCCTGCTATTGGCGAAGCGCCGGCCCAGCCAGATCCCCCCGCCCTGGTCCGGATCATAGAAACGATAACTCGGGTCGAGGACCACCGCCTCGATCCTGCGCAGACCGATGCGCTCAATCATGCGGTTGGTTGCGGCGTTGTCGGAACGACGGATCATCTCTATCATATCCCGATAAATCTCGTAGGTTTCCACCAGCGTCCCGTCCTCGAAACCGCAGTAAGCGGAAAGGAGAATGGCGAGCTTGGCGAGACTGCCCGCATACATCATGGTGCTGCCATTAATCTGGGCGAAACGTGGAGTCGCCGGGTCGGTCAAATCCACCACCCCCACGGCCATTTTCTCTTCGCTGATCAATGCTTGCCACAACGAGCTCCGCTTTAGGACTTGCGCCAGCCGGTCCTCGAGGCCGCCGTCTTCATACGTGGACAAGGGACGCCACGCCCCCTCGCTGATCGTCATGGGGAGCGAAGGAAGCTCAGCGAGGACAAAATTCGCGGCAAAGAGAAGCGGGGAAAGCAGGGCAAGAAGGCCCGCGACCATAAATTTCATGATTGTCCGCCGCATCACTCGGGGTCACCGGAAGGAGGCGTTCCCCTCCTCGTTGCCAGCAGCAGGTTAGCCGTTCCCGGTTCATGATGGTACCCGACCCCGAAAGAAATAGGGCGTATGTTCTTCGTCTTTTGATAGAGCTCGGCAAGATCCTTTTGATACTGATCACTAAAGGTCGGTATGGGTTTCTGGTAGGTGCCGAAGAGTTTGAGGTTCCATATCGACGGATCGAAGTACTTTATGGGGATTCCTGAATCGGTTTGCAGAATATGCAGGCTGTGGTCGAGGATGAACTGTCTTATCGCGGCAAAATCCGGGTCGGACATCAGGTAGGATGAAGCTTTTTCGAAGGTGACAAAAGGGCCGAAGCTCTTCAGGAAAGATACGAACTTGTCGTTTTGGTCAAAGTAACCCCGACCTAAATCGAAACGGAAATAATAAAGGGTCTGGGTTTGTTTCTGACCCTCCCGCTGAAAAACGATGCGCACTCCCGGAACGCTCCCTCTTTGGGAGGTGATTCGCTCCAGGGCGGGCATCTCCTCGATCCTCGTGTCCGGATTCATGAACCAGTGCTGCACATCGATCACCCGGATCTTCTCCCTGGCCATAAACAGCAGAAGGAGCGGGAGAACGCCCTGCATGCCTTCCTCCTCCAGGGCGGCTCCCAGGTTTTTGCTGATGAAATAGTCGCGATCGAACAGATCTTTATTGACGCGCTGAAGACCGGTAAAGAAAGCCACGAGGTCGGGTTTACTCATCGCCGGAAAATCGGGGATTCGTCCGACACGCTCCCGAGAAATCATGACGTAGGTCCCGGCGTTGGGAAAGAAATTGTACATGTTGGCAAAATCCGCCCCACTGAAGGGATAAAACACGGCGCAGCGGGAAGCTTCAACGGCGCTGAGTTCCCGGGCGGCCCATTCCCTCATCGGTGTAAGTTGCCTCACCTTGAGGCCCTTCCAGTTCGCGCTGAAGGATTTGGCAAACTGGCCCCATGCCGGGCTGCTTTCCGAGGCAGCAAGGGAACCTTTCGGGTTGTTGATGCCGGCAATAAAGAGGGCGTAATCATGGTATGGATGGGTCGGCCGGTCGGCCTGCTTCTTTTGGGAAACGGTGCTCGTCTCGGTTCCGGGCATCCCTTCCGCAGCATGGCTCCAGAATGCAACAAGTCCGAGGGTGAACAGCAGAAAAATCGCTAAACTGAACCTTACTTTGACGTCATTGAGCCACGCCTTCAAGGGGTTCCTCCCTACGTACGATGTGCTCATTGATGTCAGCCTCCCGTACTCGTCGATTGCCTGGTGGCAAACAGCCTGTAAAACAGTAGCCCGCATGCCACGGTGATCATACCCCCAAGGGACGGGAGCGGTCTCTCGATCACCAGGTAGCAGAGCATCCACCCATTGAGCAACAGAAAAACCGCCGGCGTTACCGGGAACCCCCAAGTCTTGAAAGGTCTCTTTGCGTGAGGCTTCCTGACGCGCATGACAAACACTCCCAGTACCGTCATCAAGGCAAAGAGGGACAGCAAGAAACCTACATAGGTGAGCACGACCTCGAAGGTTGAGGTGACGACCAGGAAAAGCGCAATCGAGGATTGCAGAATCATGGCCCGAACCGGAACTCCTCGGGCATTCCGCTTGGCAAACACCCTGAGGGCTTTCAGGTCCTCCCCCATCACCTGGGTGACTCGTGGTCCCACCATGACCATGGAGCTTAAACTGGAGAGCAGGGCGAGGCAGATAAGAAGGGTCATGGCCGTGCTCCCTCTCTCACCGAACATGGACTTCGCCGAGAGGTAACCCACATCAATCCTCCCGGAAAGCTCGCCGATCGGTACCGTGTAGAGAAAGACGGTGTTGATGAGCAAATAACAAACGGAGACAAAGCAAGCTCCCAGAAAGAGTGACAGCGGCAAGTTCCTTTCGGGGTTCGAGATTTCGCCCGCGATGTAAGCCGAGGCATTCCACCCCGAATAGGCATAAAAGACATACACCAGGGAGGTGGCAAAATCCGGGCTGAAAACCGATCTCAGGTCAACGCCGGACGGCAACAGGTCAATCCTCTGCGGGTGGGGAACGAAGAAGCCTGAAATAATGAACAAGAAGATGAGAAGCACTTTACCTATCGTGAAGAAATTCTGAAAATGGCAGCCGAACCTTACGTCAACGAGGTGCACAAGAGAGAGCAAAACAATAGAGGTGAAGGCCAGAACCATTTTGTCAGTTCCCGGAAAGACGGCGCCGGCATATTCACCCAGAGCTATGGCTGCCAGGGCCACGGGGGCGGCGAAGCCGGCCACCATGGAAACCCATCCTGAAAGGAAGCCCACGGCTGGATGATAGATACTGGAGAGATAGGTGTATTCGCCTCCCGACCTGGGCATCATGGCACCGATTTCGCCGTAACAGAGTGCTCCACAGAATGCTCCCACGCCTCCTACGACCCACAGCATGAGAACCGGAAAGGGCGTATAGAGTGAAGCCACCTGCAGGCCTAAAGTGGTAAAAACCCCGGTGCCGATCATATTGGCAACGACAATGATGGTGGCGGAAAATAGAGTGATAGGCTTTTGGTCTTCGGAAATCCTGTCCATCCTCTCTTTCTCATGACAGGGTGACAAAGCGATAGAAAGTTGCTTCTTGGAGATTGTTGAGTACCAGATATTGCCGGGCGACGTCAATGGCATGAGTGGATAACGTTTTTGGGGTTCCTTTTCTTACGCTGCTTTTCCACTGTCACTACGATATCCCCTTTTCAAATATCCCCATTTTCCTCTATCTTCTTGTCCTCATAAGGGGACAGTTTCTTTCTGTACCATTCGAGCTTGGCGTGCTCCATGGCACTTGAGCACATACTGAGCTTGTCGTAGCTTTCGCCGATTCTGCTGATGAGAAGGGTCGAAAGCTTGTAGATGCAGTAGTTCAGGTCACCCTCTCCCGCGATTTCTTGAGCGCAGGCTTCCAGGTGAGCATCAAAAACCTTCCTTCTTTCCGGCTTTATGTAGGGCATTTTGTAAAAGACCTTGCATTCTGCATCCAGGCAACTGATTTGGCGCAGACCTGATAAAAGTTACGAATCCGTGCCTCTCAACCGCAATCCTGACACGACCATTAAGGCAGACTATGATCAGAACTTAAATCGTCTGTCTTGAACGAGCAACTCTTTAATGCTATCGGAACCTGATCGTGTCGTCGGCACACGCTATAGATCGAGGAACGACCATAGAAAGGAAAGCCCATGGAGGGGCATGTTTTTATTCTTAGAGGTGATTTGACTAAATTGTATTGCGACGCATGGCTCATGCCGACGGATCGCCATCTTCACGTAAGGCAGCATTGGCGAAGGGGGATTCCGGGACTCAGGAGAGATTGGGAACCCGGGCCTCTCACCCCTGAGTGGCAAAGCAGAGCCAACCGAGTAATGGAGGTCGAAGACTGGCCGGCCGGGGAACCAAGGCCCTGATTAGTCAATACAGGGGCTGCCAAAGGGGCCAGACCGGCAGCATGGTATACCGAGGGGGTACAACAATTCTTTGAAACAGTGGCACCGCGGGTGCACCAGCGAAGATTCACACAAAACCGGGCGAAGCCGCTCATCGGCATCCCTTTGGTGGGCACGGGCGCGGGAGGAGGTCACACCATCGCCGGGAACATCGTTAGGGCTTTGCTCCCGGTTCTATATGATGCTGCCGACAGGTGGCAGGTGGACATTGCCCTTTGCGTCAAGGAAGGCCCCGACTATGCGGCCCCAATCATGTCCATGATACACAGTAACAAAAGCGGCTTATGTGGAACATATCCTCGCTCTGGAGTTTTTGCGACATTCAGGTGGCAGAGCAGACCGAGCCATTCCGTATCTTGTCTATGTTTTTGCGGGGTATCATCATCACCATGCGCCTTTCAACGTCATTCGTGAACCCAGAAAGACGGTCAGCGTGCCAAAAGAGGCCAGGCACTATCCTTCAAAACGGTCCATTTGCGATGCACCTTGCGATTCGTGTTCTGAACACAAGAGGGGCCAAAACTGCCTTCCTCCAATCATGTCTCGGAGTAATGACTAAGTCTATATCATGGGTTCTTGTGCTCGACTGGCTCAAGGATAAGCCCATCCTCTGTCGAGTGAAATACTGACCTGGAAATTGGTTCCGGGAAGGCCGGCATCCTTGCCGAACCACTGGCGAAGAGTCTCAGGGAGCAGATTCTTGGTGGAGCCCTTCCGGCGTAGGACATTGACCGCCACTTTGACGAAATTGGCTTCGTGGAGCTGGCCTTCCACCAATACGTCCATCCATCCACGAGGGATGTCTGGCTGGACCTGCCGGTCCGGAAGGAAGAGAATCGGCCGCCCTCCAGTGTGGCTGACCTTGCAGACGATCTGATTCTCGGATGGGTAGCCCAAGCTTGGCCGCTGGAGGTATTCGGCAAGCCTCCAATCGGCTATTTCACGAACCAGTTCTTGAAAGGCAGAACGAATATCCCTGCCTATTTCAAACGTGGTTTGAAAGATCCCGTCATGATAGGAAAAAAAGGACTTCTGTTTGGTCCCTTTACCGCCGGCCCAGGCTTCAATGGGATTCTTTTCAAGATACTGCCGAAGGGCTTTTGGGTTCTCAATATCCACACCAACGTCGGCTTTCAGTTTTGCAGAACGCCGCGCAAGGTGCGCAAAACCCTGGACGAGTCTGTCGATCTCGACTTGCCCCGGCAGCTGATTTTCGTTCAGCATCACCAGCAGCGTGAGCATTTTGAAGCTCCTGGCCATGGGGGTGATTTCGAGAATATCCAGAAACTCACCGGCTTGGGCATGATCCAGCACGCGCCGCTCATTCTCTGAGAGGTCACCCATAGCATCGAGAAACCGAGGCCAGGAACCGTAGGATTTCCTTACTGAGCGCGGATTGTAGCCTTCGTGCAAGGCTTCGGTGGCTGTCGGGCGCTCGCCGTGGCTGTCTCTGAACTCCTGATACCAGACACTGAAAGCTTCATCAGGCTGCGGAGGCCTCAGCAGCGCACGAAGAATGTCTATGGCTTCAAGCGGATATGTCGCCTCACATCCTGGTGGGAGATCGACGTCACCCTTCTGCAGCGCATCCAGTGCCATGGAGAGCTCATAGTCGCTTGGTCCACAACCGAGAACCATTTGCGCCTGCTTGAGAAACGTGCGGTGGTTGCCGATGTAGTCGATCACGCGGAGGTGATCCTTCCCTTCAGATACTCGAAGACCACGGCCGAACTGTTGGAGCCAGAGAATTCGAGATTCCGTCGGCCGCAGCATCATCACCGTGTCAACATTGGGAAGATCAACTCCTTCGTTGAACATGTCGACGGCAAAGACAACATCGACTTCTCCGTCTGCCAGTCTTTTGAGCGTGCTGGCTCTCGGAGCACTCTGCGGGCCGGAATGCACCGCGGCTGCCCGTACTCCCTGCCCGGAGAAGAACTCGGTCATGAAGTCGGCATGAATGTGTGAGCAGCAGAACGCGAGGGTGCGCTGACCACCATGGGCCTGGTACTGCTCGAACGCGTTCGTGGCTCGCTTTTGGGTCGCGACATGCTGCGTGAGCACCTCCTCATCGAAACGGCCCCGCCATGGGATATTGCGGTAGTCGACTTCGTCCGGGATGCCAAAATAGTGAAAGGGACACAGCAAACCGTTTCGGATGCCTTCGGGCAGATCACAGCGATAAACGAGATTCTCGCCGCAGAGCGCCAGGAGGTCACCCCCGTCGGTACGCTCGGGAGTGGCGGTGAGTCCCAGCAGAAACCGCGGCTGGAAGTAATCGATCAACTTCCGATAGCTCCGTGCCGAAGCATGGTGAAATTCGTCAATCACAATGTAATCGAAATCCTCAGGGCTAAAGCAGCGCAGGTGTTCCATGCGTCCGAGAGTCTGAATGGACGCGAAAAGGACTTCGGCATCAGGAACTTTTTCAGTTCCATTGTAGAGTCCGAGACTTGCCAGCGGGCGAATCCGCCGGAAGGTTTTGAGAGCCTGATTGGAGGATTTCCTCGCGATGGGCAACAAATAGAACCCGGGCTGCACCAAACGCAACGCTGTCAAAGGCTGCAAGCCACGTTTTCCCAAGTCCGGTGGCCAGGACCACCAGGCCTGCCTGATTTCCCTCTACGCGAGTCCTTGCCAGAGCAGCCAGAGCACTACTCTGGATCTTGTGTGGCACTGGGGGAGCTTTGGGTACTTCGGGAATGACCTCGGGTGGAGTCTCGTCAAACGGTAACTTGCCCCAACACTCTTGCGTCTCTTCGGCCAAGAACTCTTCAGACTTTTCGATGCGAATACTGATGGAAGGTGGAGTTCTGGTTTGTTCGTATCTTCGAACCCAGTCTATGTCTATCGATCTGGTCTTTACGATGGAGAAAAGGCTTTCGAATGCTTCAACGACGGCCTGGAACCCGATGCGGCTCTCCGACGGGATAATGCGGTAGTTCCATTCGATGCCTTCTCCTAGTGCCTGCCCGCTCAGGTTGGAGCTTCCTACGTAAGCAACACCGCTGCCACCCGGCTCGAAGAAGATGTATGCCTTCGGATGAAAGCTTATGCCGGCGGTCTCAAAAATCCGCAGATCAAATTGGCCCACAGCTGTGGCACGCAAATCAACAAGGCGTAAGAGTGCCTTGGGGTCAGTGATTCCAAGATAGTCGCCGGTGAGAAGTCGTATTTGCCCGCCGCGATCAAGAAGGTCCTGGAGGTGTTCCTCAAGGAGATCGATGCCGCTTTCGAGAACGAAAGCGACAGCGATATCGGCACGCTCGCAGCCATCCAGATGGGCAAGAAGATGAGGCAATAGAGGGTCATCGCCCCCGCAAATCAGATGTCTCGCAGGCATCACGGCTGGGCCGTTCCTGCATACCTCCTGGACAGTACGATTTGCCTGATCGCCAGCCGCCAGCGCATGCTCCTTTAAGTAGTTGCCTTTGGCCGGGATAACACCTCGGACTCCGCCCGTAGGATCTTCCACATCGCCCTCGTACCTTGGGATCACATGGACATGCAGATGAAAGACGGTTTGCCCGGCTGCCCTTCCTATGTTTACCCCCACATTGAAACCATCGGGCTTATGGTGAGAAAGAATGGTCGAGCGAGCGATGTCAATCGCAGCCATGAGCTCCAGCTGCTCCTCGTACGTTGCGTCAAACCACGTCGCAACGTGCCGCCTGGGAATCAGAAGGGCATGGCCGGAGGAGACCGGAAAGCCATCCCAGATCGCGGTTACAAGCTTTCCCTCGTAGAATACTCGGCTCTGGTCGGGGTTGCAGAAGGGGCAGGAGGTGGACGTCATGGTCTGATCTCTTGTTGACGGGCGTACCGATGAATCTCGAGGAGGCCATCCAGACCCAAGGCTCTGCAGCTGGCACAACGCCATGAGCGAACCACACGGCGTGCTACCCGCTGCGTTTGACACACCGGACAAAGGTGAACATAGACATATGGGCGTTTCATGTTCGGGGCGCAAACGGCGTTTTCATCCAACACAAGACGCCGGCGTGGCTCAAAACCGACTGAGCGAACCAGTTGAGCCCATTCAGGACCGTGGGGTCGACAGTTTCCACCGAAGAGTTCAAAAGCTGCCAGGTGGGCGCATTCGTGGCAAAGAACCTCCTCAAGAATTGACAGAGGCATTTGTTTCAGACGGGCAGCAATATTGATCCGGCGTTGTTTAATGTAGCAGCGCCCAAAGGCATGACTCATCCGGGAACTGAAACACAACACGGCAGACTGTTCAAACCCCGCGAGCCCCCAAAGCAGAAACCAACGCCTCATTGAATCTTTTATAGGCGAAAAGATTTCCGCATCCGATCTGAAATTGTTGCCAGATTCCGACACCGACTGCCTTCCATACTTCTTTGCCATAATGCCGCAGCCCATCGCTGAGTTACTGTGAGCTACTATGAACAGTTAATGCCATAACAACAAGCACTAAAACCAGTCAAAGTCATCCGCCCAGTCCACTATCCACAGGCTACGGCAGCGGGTGTGCATTCCCTTCCTTCAAAGAACGTCGTTGATCGGCACGATAATATCCTGTCTATAGGTGCTTGGGGCTTGATAGAAAGACTGGTGGATGTAGACATGTGAAGAGGTTATCGCTGAATGCTTCATGTCTTACTCAAGACTGATCGTTCGTAGAATCGTATTTTTCAATGCATGATTTCAGTTCTGCCATAACTTCCTGCCTCATTTCCTTTGGTTCCAGTACCTCCGCATGCATCCCGTACGAAAGCACCCACCGCTTGACGTCGAGCCAGCCACTGGTCTCCATCTCGAGGATAAGCGACCCGTCGGCCTCGCTTTCCGTGATGCGCTGATTAGGTGCCCAGGTCCGCTCCCTGATATAGGGGGCGACTTCCCTGGAGAACCGGATCTTAACCTGGATGGGCTTGTCGAAGATGATGCCGAAGGCCGAGCTGAGCAGTTTTTCGGGATCGAAGTGTTCGGGATACTCGAAGGAAATGTCGGTCACCTGCAGCCGTTCGATCCGTTCCACGGCAAGGGTGCGGATTTCCTCGTACTCGGTGATGTAGGCGAAGATATAGAGGCCGCCGTTGTTCTCGAAGAACCTCAGCGGGTCGAGGTTATAGTCCCTCTTTTTGCCGGAACGGAAGGAATGGTATTCCACCGCGCACCGCTTTTGTTCGATCATTCCCCGCCGCAAACCGTCGATGATTTTCTCCTTGCCGGTGTAGTCCTTGGCGAACTTGCTGGATGGCACGAAGAGCGTTTGGATTTTCGCCAGTTGCCGAGACAAACCTTCCGGCATGAAGAAGGAGAGCTTACGAAAGGCGGAGTCGGCCAGCTTTTCGATCTCGGTGCCATGGAAAAGGTTGGCTTCACCTTTCATCAAATAGAGCGAGATGAGCTCCGGGAGCGTCAGCCGGATGTCGGGGAGGGTGATGTTGGGAAGCTTCATCACATAGGTGTCCACCATCCGCCAGGTCTTCTCGCCGGAAGGGCTGTCCTGATCGTCGTAAACGGGGAAATTCAATTCCTCCAGCAACCCGAGCAGCCGTTGCACAGTCCTTTTGTCGACCCCAAGGTGATCGGCCAGTTCCTGCTTGGTCGCTCCCGCCGGGGTGCTCAATAAATCGACTGCCCTCAACATCCTCACCATCTGTTCGCCGTACATGGCGTTCTCCTGCGACTGGGAAGCGGCGTTTCAGAAAGTTTCCGGGAATCGCACTGCACTTGAAAAAAATCTTACCAGATTTTTTCCTCCGTTGGACAGGAATTGTCACACCTGGGTGGTAGAGGTAGGCCGTAAGCAAGCTGAACTTTCATCCACAAGGAGGATGCCATGAACCTGCATCAAGTCATTCCCAAGAATTCGATCCTGGGCGATCCCTTTGCTGTCGACGGGCTCGGGGTCATCCCGCTTGTCAGCGAGGCGGCTCTGGACCTTCCTGAGCTGGACCTGCTGGAACAGGCCCTGGACGGCGGCACGTTGAAGATTACCGAAGAGAGCGAAGGCGGAGCCGTGCCTTTTCTGCGGGCCGAGAACAATGGGTCGAAGCCGGTGCTGATCCTGGATGGCGAGGAGCTCACCGGTGGGAAGCAAAACCGCATTGTGAACACCACTATCATTATCTCCGCGGAAACCAGCATCAAGATCCCGGTCAGTTGCGTCGAAGCCCGGCGATGGGATTACCGGCGCGATGACTTTGAAGCCGGCAAAGCGTTATTTCGCGCCAAGTCGAGAGCCGTCCAAAAGGCAGGAGTGGCACATGAGCCTCCGCTCGGAAGGAAGCTTTCGCTCAGACCAGGGGGAAGTGTGGCGAGAGGTTGACGAATCTCTGAGCGAGTTGCGGGTGCACTCCCCAACCGCCAATTTCAGGGAAGGCCGGGAACAGGTTTCTCACCGCATCGAGGAATTTGTGGCGCGCATCCGTCCGGCGGAAAACCAGGTGGGTGCCGTGTTCTTCAGTCCCGCCGGCGTGCTCGGGGCGGAGGTGCTTGGCACCTCGGGTCTTTTTGCCGCAAGCCTTGGCAAGATCATCAGAAGCTTTGCCTTTGAAGTTCTCTCAGTTCCAGGCTTTGAGACGGTTGACCCGGAACCGGCAAGAAACTGGTGGGCAAAGGTGCTCGAAGCTTCCTTGTCCCAGCATCCATCACCCGGCGCCGGAGAGGACCTCCGCATCGATGCCGGCGGTCCGATTGGTTCAGGGTTGCTCTGGAATGGCACCCTGGTTCACTTCTCGTGTTTTCCAGGGGAAGAAGCGAGGCCGTCTCGTGAGACGAACTCCCGGCGAGCCTCCGCAGGTCAGCGGCGGTCCAGGCTCGGACGGCGACAAAGCTGAGGTTGTGCCCCAGCGGCAGTCCCTGCTGGAAATCGGTCGCTGCTGCTGGGGCAATCCCTTTCACTCACCAAGGCTTGGCTTCACACTCAAATGATACGCAACACCTATGAGGGAGGTAACTTATGAGACCGAAGTCTTACGCTTTCCTGTTTTTCCTTCTTTTCCTTACTGTCTGCCCCGGCTCCATGGTGCTTGCGGCCGAGCAAAAGACGGTCTTCGCAACCATCAGATCCTGCGTTTATTGGATCCATCAGACCGATTCCAATACCGTGAGGAGCAGTCGTCAACTCAACCCAAACCACGGCCCGGCTCATGGACTGGAGAAAAAGGCGTGGGACTGCGAAAAGAAGAAGATGAAGACATTGTGGCATATTTGAAGGGGGACGGAGGATGGGGGCCGCAGCCCCCTCTTGGCCAGGGTTATTTCTTTTTGCTTTTCTTGGCGTTCAGGCTCTCTTTGAATGCTTTACCAGCAGTGAATTTTACTGCCTTCTTGGCGGGAATCTTGATTTTCTTGCCAGTGGTGGGATTGCGGCCTTCTCGCGCCGTGCGTTGGACCATCTTAAAGCTTCCAAACCCGATGAAGGTCACTGTCTCTCCGGCGCAGACAGCTTCCTTCATGGAAGCCAAGGTGGCATCCACTGTTGCGGCTGCAGTCTTTTTGCTGATCTCCAGATCTTTGGCAAGCTTGTTTACGAGTTCGGTCTTTGTCATGTCCCACTCCCTGTTGTTGAGGTTAGGTCTTTTGAACTGACAACCACACGGTACATCTCTCGGGAAAATATCTCTAAGACAATCTGTCTTGAGCAATCCGCCAGTATAGGAATCATGGAGATTTTGACAGAATCAACCCAAGCTTGCTCACGGTCTATTGGAAACAATAAAGATCATGATAAGTCAAGCAGAATTATGCTTTTGCCGGCCATTTCCACTTGATTTGATGCTGTCTTACGTTACATAAGCCTATGATCTGAAATGATCCAGATCAAAACGACCGTTAGCGAAGGGGAGTATCCACGATTCTTTACGCTGGATCTTGTGACGGGCTTCTCCCATCGTCCGTATATTGACCCTGTCTGAACTAATCTCTAGATGGTTTCAGGCCCAATAGCGAGCAGTCGGCAAACACGAGGCAGGTGTTGCGAAACTTCTTCTTGCCCTGGGCGATGATCTCTTCTTCGGTCATGGTCTTTTTCAGGTCGGGCCGGTAACCTACGGATTCCCCGATCAGGAGCATGGATGCAAGTCGAACGGCGTCGTTCAAGAGCTCCATGAGATGGGCGCAGCCCTTTGGACCCCCGAGCCGGGAATACATCTCTTTGATGATTCCGCGGTCAATGATCAGCCCTTCCAACTGGGAAAAACTCCCCAGAGCGGAGAAACAGCGGCTGAGAGGCGCTTTGCTCATTGAGGCTTTCGCCACCTCGATCTCACGCGTCGAGATTCGAACCGTGAGTTCCAGATTGAACGAGTGCTCAAGGTCCAATAATGAGCTGGCAACTTGTAGATGGTCGTCGTCGATCTTCTTTACGTTTGAGTGGATGCTTCGCTGAAAAATATCCATAAGTTCCTGCGCAGAGTAAAGACCCAGATAACATGAGAATCCAACCGTTCCAGTTAAAGATCGCCAAGGCAACTTCATCTTCTAGACGAAAGTCTTCCATACGTCAATTTTAGTGAAAGTCATTTCACGGTAAGCACCCTGGCAGGCACACAGGATTGATGGAACTTGGGGTTGCCGGGGAAGGGCTCAGGGAAGGGAACATGGTGACATTACGGATTCTTGGGGATATCCTGTTCATTAGCGGTTTATTCCATGATGAACACTGGGAGAGACAGTTTATGCTCTGCGACGGGGCCAAACCGGGATGCTCCCTGAAACCGGTCACCGCTGTGGCCATGCGGATTCTTAAGGAAATAGCACCATGAAAGTGCTTTTGATTAATCCGGCAAGGAGCGGAAGGGGACAGGCGTCGGTCCGGTATATGAACTCCACTCCCCTTGCTCTGCCCACGCTCGCCGCCATGACACCCCCTGACATAGAACTGAGCATCCTCGATGAAAACCTGCAGTCCATAGATTATGACCAGGCCGCGGACCTCGTCGGCATCACGGTCATGCTGCACGTTGCTCCGCAGGCAAACAGGATTGCGGAAGAGTTTCGCAGGCGTGGGGTAAAGGTGGTTATGGGAGGTTTTTACCCCTCTCTGTGGCCGGGAAAGGCGCTTCCTTACGCGGATTCTCTTGTCATCGGGGAAGGAGAGCCGGTGTGGCTGGAGGTGCTCCGTGACGCCGGTCGCGGAGCGTTGAAGCAGCACTACAAAAGCAACGCTTTTATAGACCTCAGGAATATTCCCTTTATTTCAAAGAGGTTTATGGAGCATCTTGATTTTGCGCAGATTGAGACCACAAGGGGATGTCCGCACGCGTGCGATTTCTGTTCGGTAACGCGGTTTTATGGCAACACCTTCAGGCACCGTCCCATTGAGAACGTTGTGGCGCAGGTCAGAGAGCTTTCGGACAAGATGATCTTCTTTGTGGACGACAATATTGCGGGCAATCGCATCTATGCCAAGAAGCTCTTAAAGGAACTCATTCCGGTCGGGATATCGTGGAGCGGTCAGTTGACGCTCAATGGAGCTTCGGACGGGGAGTTTCTCGCCCTGGCCAGAGAGAGCGGATGCAAGTTCGTCTTTACCGGCATAGAGACCCTCACTATTGAGGGGCTCAGTTCAGTAAACAAGGGCTGGGCAAATCCGGCAAAGTACAGCGACTGGATTCGCCGCATCCATGATGCCGGCATCGCGGTCTATGCGTCATTTATGTTTGGTTTCGAGTCTGACCAGAAGGATGTTTTTGAGAGAACGCTCGCATTCTGTGAAGAAAACAGTATAGAGCTCGCTCTCTTTTCAGCGCTCTTTCCGATAGAGGGGTCGAGACTATATGACAAGCTCAAGGAGGAGAACAGGCTCTTTGAGAAGGACCTCTCTAAATACAACGGCCAGTACGCGACATTCTATCCCAAACACATGAGCCCCGAGGAGCTCGATGAAGGCCTCAGATGGATATGGAAGCAGTTCTATTCAAAAGCAGGGATAAAGAAGAGGCTTTCCCAGCACTTCTCCATGATAGCGAAGAGCGGAATGATGGATACGCCGAACATGGATTATAAAAACGTTTCCATGGAAGAGCTCATGGTGGCGCTCAATGTCGCGTTTAAAGTGGTGGTGGCTGATTTCTGAGGTGCCAGGCAACCGTATGGGGTAGCAGAATCTTATTTTCAAACAGGCGGGAATCAAGAAAGGGGTTTGATATGGAATACCTCGTGGTGATCGGGAAAGCCGAAGCCAATTATGCCGCTTATCTGCCCGACTTGCCGGGGTGCGTAGCAACGGGGGAAACGCCGGCGGAAGTTATGGACTCAATCAAGAAGGCTGTGCAGATGCACCTTCAGGGCATGAGAGAGGATGGCGTGTCAGTCCCTTTGCCTTCTGCCAGGGCAGATTATCTGAAAGCTGTATAATCATCTTCCGGGGGATAGGGGCTACCCGAAAAACCCGGCATCTCGGGCCGTTGATAGGCAATAACCATGCCACATAATTGCATCATCCCCTAAACATTCCTGGCATTATAGCCAGGCTTCTGCTCGAATACCTTCTGATCTCCTGATACTACTTGATCCCACACCATCTATTAACGTGTCTCACATCCTTAACGGCGTTCCCCAGATTCTTAATATGAGAAAAGGTCTGACGAATGACATAACTGAATTTGATTATTGAGAAAATAGTGGGCAGAGCAGCAATTCCCGCACCCCCTGAAAACGGGCTTTGGGCCATGGGGTAGAATTTTAGTTTTCGTAAACGCCAATAAGAATTGCAGAGCTGGCAATTTGGTTATCATGGTGAGCCAAAATATTTGGCAAAAAGTCTGTAAAGTGAGTCGTGATGGGATGAAACTGCCTGGATTTTGCCTGCAAAACGACTTTGATTTGCCGAGATTTGCGGAGAAAAAGAAAAGAGGCCCGAAGCTCTGAAATCGCTCCGGGCCTTTGTTTTATTGGTGGGCCGTCAGGGACTCGAACCCAAAACCTCCTGATTAAGAGTCAGGTTAAATAGCTTTTTATAGTTTCTTCTAATTCGATATTTATCTTTACATTCCGACCAGTTCACGATAGATGTTTCAATACGATTTGAGATGAAATTAGCCTCTGTTTTCTGAAACTTTACACACTATTTACACACCCACTTACAGGACGGGGCAGGAGAGAGGGGAATATGAGCATTCAGGTTTTTTGTCCGAAGTGCAAGACGAGCAGTGCGTTGACCGCCAAAATCTGCGGTAAGTGCCAGAAGCCTTTCGACAGAACCCGGAAGTATCGTGTTCAGGTAAGCGTCAAAGGCCAAAGGATAACCCGCGTTTGTGACAACTTAACCATTGCCAGAGAGCTTGAATCGAGCATCAAGGCGGACATGGTTCGCGAAGAATTTGACGTTACCCACCACCAGGCAAAAAAAAGGCCCACAACCTTAAACGAGGTATGGGAAAAGTATCTCCCCTGGGCGAAAGAGCATAAGAAGACCTGGCGCGATGACGATTACCACTACCGGAAGCACCTACAACCGCGATTTGGGGAAAAGTCTCTGGAGAGCATTACCGCCTTTGACTTGGAGAAAATGAAGAGCGAGCTTCGGAAGGGCCTGAGTCAGAACGGCAAACCCTTCGCGCCGGCGAGCATTAAGCACCACCTTATTCTTGTGCGGCGCCTGTTCAACCTGGCCGTGAAGTGGGAAATGTACCAGGGACCGAACCCGGTCAAGTCTATCGAGATGCCAAAGCTTGACAACCAGGTCACAGAGTTTATGAGCGACGAAGAGCTTTCACGACTGCTCGAAGTGTTGGACAGCTGGCCTTTCGATGACAGCGCCGCGTTTATCAAGTTCGCACTGTTCACCGGGTTGCGCCGTGGCGAACTGTTCAAGCTCAAGTGGGATCACGTTGACTTCGACCGCGGTATGCTCACCATAACCGGCAGCACCCCAATGGATACGCCAAAGGGCGGGAAGAGTTCCACCATTCCTATCTGCAAGGAAGCATTGGGAGTGCTAGAGGGCCTTCACCGGACTTCCGATTTCGTCTTCCCTGGCAAGGTCGGCAAGCAGCGCACCGACTTTAAGGGACCCTGGAAGAAGATCAGGAAAGCGGCGGGCCTGCCCGAAGGTTTTCGGTTTCATGGTATCCGTCACCACTTTGCCAGCTCACTTATCAGCAACGGCGTTGACCTGGCCGTCGTGGGCGCACTGCTGACACACAAGCAAGCACAAACCACCATGCGCTATGCTCACCTGCAACCAGGCGCTTTGAAGTCGGCAGCAACAAAGGCCGGAGAGCTGATGCAACCGAAACGAAAAGCAACGGTGATTCGAATGGCCAATAGGGAGTGATGCCATGCTTTCTGTCGAAATTCCCAAAGACATTGAAGGGCGCATTTGCCAACTGGCTCAGGAATCCGGGCAAAGCGAAGCCGATTATGTGTTGAACGTCCTACTTGAACATATTGCTGACCTGGAGGACGAGGCTGTTGCTGTTCACCGTCTTCAGAATCCAGAAGGGCGAACGTGGACGCTGGAAGAACTGGAGCATGGCCTTGACCTGGCAGGTTGAATTTGATGAACGGGCGCGGCGAGACCTGAGGAGGCTCGACACCACCGTTCAAGACAGAATCCTAAATTATTTGCGCGTTCACGTGGCAACAGAGGGAAATCCACGGCGCCATGGAGAAGCACTGAAGGGGACTATGGCCGGGCTTTGGAAATACCGCGTGGGGGATTATCGAATTGTCTCCAAAATTCAGGATGAAAAAGTCACCGTGCTTGTGGTTCGCATTGGCCACCGGCGAGAAATCTACAGATAACCCTCTTCCAGGGGAGAGGGAGGCCACCCGATAAGCCGGATATCCTGGCCGGCTTCCCCTGGATCACCACCAGGAGCGCACACGGGAGGCGCGATTATGGTTTTTTGGAAGTCATTCAAGAAAGATCAGGAGGCCCTAAACAGACGTCAAGAAAAGGAGGCTGAGGAGACGGCGCAAAAGGAAGGAGAGATTGTAGCACGATTTCTTGAATTGATTGACAAATCGCCATAAAGCGAACCAAAAGAATATGGCGACGGTTTTGAAGATGCGGTCGCGGGAAAGCGCCCTTGATATCCTGCGAGATGAGCCGGGAAAGTGGTTGCCAATCAAAGAAGAGCACCTGAACAACCTGATTCTTTACAACCCAGACTTAGCCGAAAGAACGATTCAATCTCGGCTAGATATACCTGAGACAGAAAAGCAACAGCTCATTATGGCTCGCCGTGGACAGGGGCTGTATAGAGCGCGTCTCGAATCGATCGAAACATGTTGTCGCGTTACTCGAGTCTCACAGCGGAGTCATCTTCGGGCGAGTCACTTAAAGCCGTGGCGAGATTCGACAGATGCCGAGAAACTTGATGGGAACAACGGATTACTTCTGTCCCCTCACGTCGACCATTTGTTAGATCGCGGGTTTATTAGCTTCACCGATTCTGGAGACATCCTCATCTCAACCCAGCTCGATCCCTCGGTATTGAAGTTATGGGGAGTCAACATCGAACGTAATGTCGGCCCATTTAACTCCGAACAACAGAGATTTCTCGCGTTTCACCGGGAGCATGTGTTCGTGAATTAGAAAACCTAGGAACCCTATGGAAACCGTGACTGCCGCTGTGATTGTTCAAGGAGGGCGAGTGCTTATTGCTCGCCGCAGGCCAGGGGAAAAACTCGCCGGAATGTGGGTGTTTCCCGGGGGAAAGGTCGAAAGAGGAGAGACCCTCGAGGACTGTCTCGCAAGAGAGTTGCGCGAGGAGTTAGGCCTGATAGTATCGGTCGGACCTGTTCTGGCGGAATCTATATATCACTACGAGCATGGCTCGATTCGACTCGTCGCGATGCAAACTGTAGTGCGCGACGGCACGATAAATCTGTCGGTCCACGATAGGGCCGAATGGGTGTATCTCCGAGACCTCACTAGCTTCTCATTGGCCCCAGCGGACATTCCAATTGCCGATCGTCTAAAAGAAACATTTAAGGGAGATGGCGATTTTGCAGGTGCCGAACGAACATCTTCGGGCTGAGACGAAACATGTGTCCCCCATCCCGATGTTCAGCGCGTACCCCGACTGGCGGGTATTTTGCCCCACCGTCGGGGCCGTTTAACTTGGCGGAGTGTCGCAAGCATATGCTATTAGCGGGGAACTCGCTGACTTTTTAATCTTTGTCGTACACCAATTCTGAGGGAGAGAGACGGTCGTTAGACTCCTGACCAATCCGGTCGCTACTTTTGTTCGTACACCAGAAAGTCCATTATAGAATCAGGATCTTTCCTAACCGTTGAAACCTCGGGGGCGCAAAAGCTCAGCACATTCAGATCATATCCTCCTGAAATCGAGAGAGGATGCCGGTTCAAGGGTTTGGCAAGCTGTGCTGAACTTCCTTATTGAGGTCCAAGATGGTTCAGTCCTTGACACAAACCACGGTGGGTGCTACCCAAAACTGCGAAAAGCGATTGCCTATAAGCTGTGCCCTTAATTAAAGTGAGCAATTCGCGCGGCGTGAGTGCCGAGTGGCCAAAGGCATCAAAAATGAGGAGCCCTCGGCGTTCAAGGCAACACAAGACTCGACGGAGAATCACGCCTGCGGGGAAAGGGGGCGGATTCGTTAACGCATAGACGGGCTAAGTGATGAAGACAGGCCGCTATGTGCGATACGGCGCCCCACGACCTCGGGATGCGATCGTAGCGCCTTTCGCGCACAGGAGCGACCCCCAAAAAATGGTTTGCTTGCGAGCTTACCCGGCTTAGGTTTGCTAAGGATGGAGTCATGAACCAGCCCCGATTTTCGCGTTGGTTTGTTGGTGGCGTTGCCTTGGCGTTGATTGCTTGGCTTGCTGTGCATGGAGACAGGGAGGCTCCGCGCAAACCATTGACCGATTCCCGGTCTGGAACTACCGCAACCTCCACGACATCTCCGCCCCGCCGTCCCTCCTATATACTACCTGAGCACATGGTCGCTCCCGAGCCGTCGCTATCGCACTACCGCGAGCTACCCTTGGAAAATGATGATCGGCTGTCGAAAATGCTAAGCCGTCGATTGAACAGCTTCGGCGCGATCCAAAATGAGCTTCTGCTAAAGTTCAAGTCGCCCGAAGCTCTGCGCGATTTCCTGAGTCGTGCTGACCACAGCGGACTCAAGATACTCGGCAGGCTAGATGGCTTGATGGCTATTCGCGTCGGTTTTGGCGACTTGGACGAGTTGCGCGTGATGATCGAAGGGGACGAGGATGTCTATGAGGCTATTGACGCAAACTTTGTCGTCAAGGTCCCCGACTGGCTGAATTCTGAACCGCGGCCCGGCGGTAGCGGCACCGCCCCATTCGACGGAGATGCTTTTTTACAAGCCATCGGCGCTGACAGCAACCGTTCGACATGGGGGACGGAAATCACCGTGGCTGTTCTCGACACGGGTGTAGAAGACCATCCGACCTTCGGCAAGGGCCAGATCACACATTTGGATTTGGTGAATGACGGCCAGCCATTCGCCGGCCACGGCACCGCAGTGGCCAGCCTTATCGGTGGGCGGGACGAACAAGCTCCTGGAGTCGCGCCTGCCAGCCATATACTCGACGTGCGCATCGCAGACAGCCAGGGCGAGAGCAGCAGCTTCAAACTTGCCGAAGGCATTGTAAAAGCCGTGGACGCCGGCGCACAGGTCATCAACATCAGCTTAGGGTCCTATGGTGACGCCATCGTCGTGCGCGACGCGGTGGCTTACGCCGAAAGTAAAGGTGCAGTAATGGTCGCTGCAGCCGGCAACGATCATACCAGCAATCAACTGGCCTACCCAGCGGCAATCAGTTCCGTGATCTCCGTTGGGGGCGTGGATGCTAACTATCAACAGGCATACTTCTCCAACTCAGGCAAAGGATTGGACGTGACCGCGCCGGCCGTCGGCATCCGGTCCGCCTATGGCGCGGACCTCATCGTTCTCGGCGATGGCACTTCCCAAGCTACGGCCATCACCTCCGGGGTGGTGGCCTATGGTTTGTCGAGCGGTTCGACCACAACCAGCGCCGCTTCCGACTGGCTGAAACAAAACGTCCTGCCTCTCAGCCTGCCGCCCGAGCGCGGTGGCGCAGGCATGACGCATCTCAAGTTCCGCTGATGCACCCGTGTGTGGCCCGGATAGCTCGCCTATCCGGGTGCGAAATGCAAGAGGCTTCGGTAGCCAATCAATTATTTTATCTCCTATAGGTTGAATTTGGTTTTCTAATGATTTGATCAATAGTTACGTTTCATATGTGAGCCATAAGCTCTAGGTGCTATTTTTGCGGAGGAGGAAGGAGACATATGGTACGATTGCAAGAAAACAGCTTCCTTTTCTGGCGCTTCTATTGCGGCAAGGATTCCGAAAGCAAGCGGAGCTTCCCGTT
Organism: uncultured delta proteobacterium; assembly: GCA_963783775.1. Taxonomy (GTDB): domain Bacteria; phylum Desulfobacterota; class Syntrophobacteria; order Syntrophobacterales; family Syntrophobacteraceae; genus JADGQM01. The sequence goes on from CAWAOR010000011.1 coordinate 249,234, forward strand.
AGAACACGGCCAGTTCTGATGATCGGGGGTGACCAAACGTCTGGTCATGAAGCATAACAGTTCCAGAACTTTGCCGGTGAAGGCCGCATATCGATGATATTCTTTTGACATCTTCACGTTTTGGCAGTTACATGCAGTCCAGAGATGATGGTCAGCCAACCCCAACTTATCGCCAGAGTATGATCTGAGTACAACGAAAGAGAGCAATTCTTTGACCAGTAGTTTCATCAGTAACCTCGGCACCCCACACTTGCAGCGTCCGACCAGAGTGCTCCAGTTGTGCCTCACACGCAGCGACCCCTTGGCGAATCGTACCCAGAAAATTTGTCTTTAGTTCAACCGTGGTAAAGGATACTGCCCCTTCCGGCAGATGAGCAAATGTTCCGAAACCGCAAGTCGTATCGGCCAGTCCAATGATCGTCGCTGCATGTAAAAAGCCGTTAGGTGCCATAAGATCGGGGCGAACTTTTAAACGGCTCGAAAGTTTCCCCGGTATCATTGACACGAATTCCATGCCAATCAACTCAGGGAGGTATCCCTCACATCCCTTCTGCATTCGATCCAAGGTCCACTCAGGGCGAAGGAGTGGTCGTTTCAATGATTGATCTTGGCCCATGTTTTCGCCCTCTTCTGGAAAACCATTTTTGCCCTTCTCTACCTATCTATTTCCGTTCATGATGATCTCTGGAACTCCTCAAAACCCTCCCGTACCGGCAAAATCCTGGATAAAGCTGATGAAAAAGATTGGGGGTAGTGGCCCCACCTTCCATTCACGAACTCATTATTCTGCAGTAGGTCACCTGGGCTTTGCGAGCAAATACTGAGGGGGCCAGGGAATGTCCACAGTTAGAGCCTTGGCAGCATGGAGCGGCCAGTAGGGCTGACGCAAAAACTCGCGCGCCATGAGAACGGCATCGGCTTGGCCCGTAGCGATAATCTGCTCAGCCTGTGCAGGCTGTGTAATAAAGCCAACAGCCCCTGTAGCTATTTGAGCTTCCTGCCTGATAGCCGCTGCAAAGGGAACCTGGAATCCAGGACCCGCAGGGATTTTCGCGTTAGGAAGCAGAGCTCCACTGGAGCAATCAACCAAATCGATACCAAGCGTTTTGAGTCGGCGGCAGAATTCGATGGATTGAGCCAAATCCCATCCGCCGTCAAGCCAGTCGGTGCATGAGATGCGAACAAAAAGCGGCAAATGGTCAGGCCACGCTTGTCTGACAGCCTTGGCAAGTCTGAGAGGAAAACGCATACGGTTTTCCAGTGTGCCACCGTATTCATCGGTTCGGCGGTTCGAAAGAGGTGAGAGAAATTCATGCAGCAGATATCCATGAGCCATGTGGATTTCCAGGACATCGAAACCTGCTTCAAGGCTACGGCGGGCCGCTGTCAAAAACTGTGAAATCAACTCGTCAAGGTCTCCTTGAGTGATCTCACGCGGCGTCTGGGATGCATCGTCAAACGGGACGGGGCTGGGAGCGAATGGTTGCCATCCGCCTTCGACCTTCGACAACGGTTTTCCTCCGCGCCATGGGGCGTCAGTGGAAGCTTTACGCCCGGCGTGTGCGAGTTGGATGCCTGGCACTGCTCCCTGGCTTTTAATGAACATGGTGATGCGTTTAAATGCTTGGGCATGATCATCTGACCACATACCGCTGTCATGGGGCGAGATGCGCCCTTCAGGCGAGACCGCCGTGGCTTCAACCATCACCAAGGAAGCTCCACCGACAGCGCGGCTGCCAAGATGAACCAGATGCCAGTCGGAGGGCATCCCGTCGTCACTGGAATACTGGCACATCGGCGAAACAAAAATGCGGTTTTTAAACTCAACTTTCCTAATCTTCAACGGTTCGAACAACTTGCTCATGCTCGTCAAATCCCTATCATCAAAAGTGAGATTTCTCTGTCACAAAGTCTGGTCGTTTTTTACCATCATTTCGGTGGAAAGTGGCGGAGGAATATCCTAAGTGTGGATGATCTACAGGCAGGATTTGCCAGGGCACGCTACCTCGTCCTGGAACCAGAACCCTAAAATCAAGGCATACGAGGTGTGCGAGAAGCGTCAGGAAGTGACGATAAATCCCGCATTGTGGTTATCCCTTAGTCAAAAGGGGCTAGCATGAACAATGCTAACCCCTTGATTTTCCTGGTGGGCCGTCAGGGACTCGAACCCCGAACCTCCTGATTAAGAGTCAGCTGCTCTGCCAGTTGAGCTAACGGCCCGTTTCCAACCTGATCTGTCGCATCCACCGGGGGTTTCCACAGACAGGGTGCTGCAGGAACATCTTCCCGGCGCACGAAACCTAGCTAATTTCAGAAATCGTGTCAAGGCGAAAAAGTTCGGCTGTGGCCAACTCATTGATGGACTTTGGAGTTTGTGCTAGTGTTCGGGCACTGTTTTCCCCCCGTTCTGCGGGATGCTGAGGATCGCACCATGGCAAAGAAAGATCGTTGCAGAGCCCTTGGGGTCGCACTTCAGAAAAGCACGGCCGGAAGAGCGGCCGCCGACCGACAACCGGCCGCCACTCACCGACCGGCGCTCAGCCTCGCTGTTGTGCCGGCCAAAAGCAGCCGGGAGAAGAGCCTGGGGATTGCGGAAATGAAGGAGCGAGCACAACATGCCAACGGGTCTTTCAGCATCTTTTCGGTAATCGATGGGGGAACGATCGTTCAGGTCTCATGGATGGCATAGCGGTTGGTACACGGCTAATGGCGGTTGGTGGTTGTTGGGATTTGCGGGGATGGTTGGAGAGGATGGTTGCATGAAGTCATATCGCAAGGAACTCTGGTTCAATGTTCCCGCCCGCCGGGCGTTCGTCAACATCACGCCGCAGGTGGCGGACAGTCTCCGCGAAAGCGGCGTGAAAGAAGGACTGGTGCTGGTCAATGCCATGCATATCACGGCTTCGGTCTTTATCAACGATGACGAATCCGGGCTGCACCATGATTATGAGCTCTGGCTGGAGAGGCTGGCGCCTCATGAGCCGGTTTCTCAATACCGGCATAATGCGGGTGAAGACAATGCCGATGCCCATATGAAACGTCAGATCATGGGCCGCGAGGTGGTGGTGGCGATTACGGGCGGAAAACTGGACCTCGGACCCTGGGAGCAGATTTTCTACGGCGAATTTGACGGACGCCGAAAAAAGCGGGTGCTCATCAAAATCATCGGCGATTAACAGCGACGAAACAGGAAGGAGACGGCATGAAGATAATGGAGAACCTCCACGGTTTTCTTTGGAGTTCGATGTCGGCCAACAACTGCAATACCTACCTCATAGACGGCCCGGCCCGCATCCTCATCGACCCCGGACACGCGCATCTGTTCGGGCATGTGGAACGGGGGCTCAGAGAGCTGGGGCTTGACTATGACGACATCGACCTGGTGCTCACCACCCACTGCCACCCGGACCACGTCGAGGCGGTGAAGCTCTTCAAAGACCGGCCAGCCTTATTCACGGTCCACGAAACGGACTATAACCTCATGAAAATGATGGGGCGAAGCCTTGGCGCCACCCTTGAGATGGACGCCTATGTTCCGGCTTTTTTCCTGCAGGAGGGCGACTTTTCCATCAAGGGCCTGGACTTTCAAGTCATTCATACCCCCGGCCATTCCCCAGGGTCCATTTCCCTCTATTGGCCGGAGCATAAAGCGCTCTTCACGGGGGATGTGATCTTCAAGGGAGGCCTTGGTCGGGTGGACCTTCCCGGAGGGGATGGCAACACTCTTAAGGAGAGCATCAAGCGGCTTTCTGAACTCAAGGTCGAGAAGCTGCTGCCCGGCCATGGCGATATCATTCAGGATGCCGCGCTGGCGCAAATGAATTTTCGCCGGGTCGAACAGGCTTGGTTTGCTTACATCTGATTTGAGGCACTCTCTAGATCCTGTCCGTGCCTCTTAATCTGGCAATTGCCTGCATCAGGGCCGCATCCAGGCGCTCCCGCAGGCTTTGACAGCGAGCAGCCCACTCCGGATCGGCGGCCCAATGGGGAACCACGGCCGAGCCATTTATAGCATGTCGCTCCAGAAGGTCTTTGTTGAGTTCCCTCGTCCGGGTCTGAGTCACTGCCTCGATGGCTTGCCGGTATTCGCGGAAAACGGAGGCCAGTTCTTCGCTGTCCAGGGCAAAAGCCTCCGTGAGAAGATTCAGCGCCCAGGCGTTGTCCCCATCGAAATCCAGACGGCAGGTGAGTTCCTCGATGATGATTCCCCTGTCGGTCAGGTGCGAACTCTCCTGCAAAGCCCTCAGGTCTGTTTTGAAATGCTCCAGGCCAATGACCCCGTCCTGAACCTTCTGAAGTAGACCGCCAAGGCTCTTCTTGAACTCAACAAGGGCCTGTTCGCGCTTGTCTTCTTCGCTCAGCGTCATATGCCGCGTTCTTTCCATAACCAGTTCCAGGGTGCTCTTGACTTCAGCCATCCAACCCCTCCTATTCGTTCGTACCCGCCCACCGAGCCATTTTGTTTTCACGCACCTCTGGAATATAGCATATTCTTCATGGTAGTCTTGATTCTCTTGGCGGAGCTCTGAAGCAGCGCCTTCATCCGTGACAGCTCATCGGGGGAACTCATGTCCAGGTTCTTAACACCCTTTGCAGGATCCGGCGGCAACGGCGCCAAAGTTTACCAGTGCTCGAACTGCGGCAGTTTAGTCACTTCTTCCGATCGCCTTTTGACGGTCAGCGGCAATCATCACCACCTCTTCGTCAACCCGGCGGGCCTTGAATGCCGATTTTACACCTTTGCTTCCTGTCCCGGAACCATTGCCACGGGCATCCCGACCGTGGAGGACTCCTGGTTTGATGGCTACGGGTGGCACCTTGCTTTCTGCCGCGTCTGCGGCCTGCATCTGGGATGGCACTACGAAGCTTCGTCCGCGAAATTAAGGCCGCTTGAATTCTGGGGCATTCTCATCGCCCATCTGGTGGCACGCTGAGTACCGCCCAGCAGGAATCTGCCTTTCCCTTGGATTGAAAGGGTTGCTCGAAAAGCCATGCCTGTCATCCATCATTCCACCTACCATCCGCCGTTCTTCCTGAGGAACGGCCATCTTCAGACCATCTATCCCAATCTCTTCCGGAGCGTGGAGGGTATCACCTACCGGCGTCAGCGGATCGAGACCCCGGACGGAGATTTCCTGGATCTTGATTGGTCGTCGGTTGGCGCAAGCCGGGGCGCCGTTATCGCTCACGGGTTGGAGGGCAATGCCACCCGGCCCTATATTCTGGGGATGGTCCGCACGCTCAACAACCACGGGTGGGACGCGGTAGCCTGGAACTTCCGCGGGTGCAGCGGCGAACCCAACCGCAAATTGCGCTTCTACCACAGCGGTGATACGCCTGACCTGCACACGGTCATCACCCATGTCCTGCAGAACGGCTGCTACGGGCAACTCGCCCTGATTGGCTTCAGTCTGGGCGGCAATGTGATCCTGAAATACCTCGGAGAACAGGGCCGGGATGTCAGCCCAGGAGTCGCGGCCGCCGTCACCTTCTCGGTCCCGTGCGACCTGGCAGGCAGCGCCCAGCGGATGGCTCAGCTTGACAACACAGTCTATATGAAACGCTTCATGAGGCTTTTGCGCGCGAAGATCCAGGACAAGATGAGGGCCTTCCCCGGGAAAATCGACGACCACGGATACGAGCGGATGCGCACTTTTGAGGATTTCGACGAACGCTATACGGCCCCGCTGCATGGCTTTAGGGGCGCTCATGACTATTGGACGAGAGCCAGCAGCAAACCCTTCTTGCCCCGGATCGTCGTCCCCACATTGCTGGTCAATGCCCTGGATGACCCCTTTCTCAGCCCGTCGTGTTATCCCTGTGAGGAGGCTGCGCAGAATCCCCAGCTCTTCCTGGAAACTCCAGCGACCGGCGGCCATGTGGGTTTTGTCTCGTTCAACAGGGATGGTGAATACTGGTCTGAATCACGGGCACTGGCCTTCCTTCAGGTCTTTGCCCGGTAGCAAAGGCGGGTCTCCCCAATGCAGCTCTAAGTGCCTTGCTTCTTCGTAGTAGAAATCGTCGTGAATGGCCTGGGTGATGTAGCGTTCGGCAAAAACGTGGACCACCGCCTGGGGGCGCTTTTCGAAGATGGCTCTGAAACCGATAGGGAGCAAACGGCGCGATGTTGACCAGGTTCTTGAAGTGGCGGTGGAAGTAGGGATAAAGGGCGTCACCGAAGGAATCGTGGCGAAGCACCAGGGTATCCAGAGCCGGCTGGGTGGAGCTCGTTTCGAGGTTGAGCCGGGTCTCATTTTCCTCGGGCAGAGAATCCTGCAAAAACAGCATCTGAGCCAGATCGCCCCCGGTGGGCGAGGGTTCGACCCGAACCTCATCACCCCTGATGGAAACCGGTTTGAGCCCAGGAAGCTGGGCGGCAAAGGCGGCGCACGATCTCCGAGTAACCGATGTATGCGCCGTAGCTGTTCCAGTGGGAGTCGGTTTTCCAGTAGAGGGGATGGCTGCTCTTGGCTTTGAACAGCGCTTCCCTGAGGTCGAGCACAGAGACGCGCGAATGCCTGCGCATATGCTCCATGAATTGATCCAGGCGGGTGGTGTCGCGGAATTTCCTGATGGTGTCCGGCATGTATTCGCTGTAGACGGTGCTCTTGTTGGGCACGATCACCACCAGATAAGGGATTCCTTTCTCGGCAAATACCGACTCATTCGCTTCCAGCTGTTCCTGGAGCCTGACCAGTTCGGTCTGTGACAGCGGGATCGTCCCTCGCCAGTCATTCACCGTGTTGCCGTCAGCCAGGGCTTCGGAATGGTAGAAGAGCCAGGAGTCTTTGCCCAGGATGACACTCGAAACCGGAGAAACCCCCAGGCAGCTCAACTTCAAGATGCTGTTCCAGCGGATGAGGTAGCGACGAAAGCCAAAATTATCGCCCAGGTAGCGTTCCCACCCATCGGCATATTCGGCCAACGAGCAATCCCCCGTCGGCGCTTCGGCCAGTTCGCGGTTTTCGCAGTTTTCCGGTTCAGGCAAAAAGCGCCAGTTGCATCTGCAACACCGGCAGGCAAAGAAGTGCAAAAAACAAAAAACTCAGGAACAGACGAATGGTTTTGGTCCTTTTATCCATGGAATCCCGCATTTCCTAAAACTTGAAATAGATGAACGGGTTATAGGTTCCCCCCGCCACCGCCATACAGGATAACAGAAACAGCGAGCCCAGGAAAAGGAGGTCGACAAAGGAAAAACCCACAGCCGCCGCTCGCGACCACCGGCGGGGGCTGTCGCAGACACCTGACGCCAGCTGTTGCACAAGAATCGCGACGGGCATCGCTCCGAGTGCTCCCAAAAGGAGGACAAGGAGCACCTCCGGGTCCAGATACAATGCCAGGTAGTATTGCCCGGTAGTGGGGGCATTGAGTCCAAGCAACGAGACGAAATAGCGGAAGGCGTGGTTGAGATCATCCGTTCGAAACAGCACCCACCCGAGGACCACGACGCCCAGGGCATAGCAGTGGCGCAGGGGGCGCCAGGCTCTTCTGAGAACCTGGCCGAATTCCAGCCGTTCGAGAACAAGGAAAAGACCGTACCATAAGCCCCAGAGGATGAAATTCCAGCTCGCTCCGTGCCAGAACCCGCAGAGCACGAAGACGACGATGAGGTTCCGGTATTGCTTTGCCGAGGAGCAGCGATTGCCGCCAAGGGGAATGTAGAGGTAATCCCTGAACCAGGTGGATAGCGAGATATGCCACCTCCGCCAGAACTCCTGTACGGATTGGGAGATGTAAGGGAAATTGAAGTTTTCCGGGAATTCGAAACCGAAGGTCTTCCCCAACCCGATGGCCATATCCGTGTACCCGGAAAAATCGAAGTAAATCTGCAAAGTGAAACAGACTAACCCCAACCAGGCGAGGTCGGGGCTCAGCTCATTTGCGGGTATGGCAAAGATCTTGTCAGCCACAGCGGCCAACGGATTGGCGATCAAAGTTTTCTTCCCAAGGCCGACGATAAAACGCCTGATGCCAACCAGGAAAGCCTGTGACGTCAACGTTCTGTCGGCAAGCTGGTGTTCTGCATCCTGATACTTTAAGATGGGGCCCGCCAGGATTTTCGGGAAGACGGTGAGGTAGAGAGCGAGGTTGATCGGGTTCCGTTGAGGATCGCCTTTGGCCTGGTAGATATCGCACAAGTACGACAGGGCATGAAAGGTAAAGAAGGAGATGCCGAGGGGGGCGATGATGTTTGCCATGGGAAGGGGGCCCAAACCCACCCATCCGAAGGTTTGACTGAAGTTTGAAACGAAGAAATTGAAGTACTTGTAAAAGGCGAGCAGGGCAAGGTTGAGGGAGATGCCTAGGACCAAAAGCAGTCTTCTCACCCTGTCAGCCCTGGCCGCCGTCCCTGGAGCCCCGGAAGCGGCAACTCCCGCCATGCGCGCAGCGCCCAGGCGATCAAAGAGAAGGAATGATATGCCTATGGCATAATTGAGAAGGACGGAGAGGAGTAGAATGAAAACCTGTTCCCTGCCACCCCAGACATAGAAGACGAGGCTCGCCAGAAGCAGGACTGGATTGCGGCCCTTATTCCAGGACAGATAGTACGCCGCCCAAGCCGCTGGCAGGAAGAGGAAAAGAAAGATAACCGAGCTGAATAACATATCAAAAAACAGAGCCAGGTCCTGAGTGTTGATTCCTTATCGAGGCTGTCGGCATCTCAGGCACGGTTTGCACGGTCGGACAAGGCATCCTGCAGGTCACGAGCCAACAACCGAAAAGGAGTCTATCATGAGTGAGCAGGAAAAGCTGCAAGCAGTTAAAGATTATTTGATGACTGAATTCCCGGATGCAACGGTCGACATCAAGCACCAACCCCAGGAACGGGTTCATGTTTTCCAAGTCCTCCACCAAGGCAAACACCACTGCGCCATTGTGGGTGAGGCCTTCCTGCGAGGGTGCGAGGCAACCCAAATCCCGGCCACCTTGGAAGATTTTACGCTGGCCCCACATCTGCGCGAACTGGGAATGACCCCGGTGGTGGTAACGCCCGAAGGCCTCAAACTCCAGGGAGATTAGGAGATTGTATGCCAAGAATACCCATCCTGGCCAAAAGTGGCGAAGAATCCGGGAAGGACCGGACCCAATGCAGGAAGAATGCGGCTCTGGCCCGCCCCTTACCGGCCTTCTATATGGCCGATTATTCGGTGCTGGGGCTCCTGGTTGACAGACTCGAAGAGGCTGTTCGGGTGCTCCAAGAAGCCGGATACGCCGTCATTAACGAGAATGGAGACTTTGAGGTAGTCCTGGACCATACCGGTCATATCGAATTGACTCTGCAACTGCTTACAGCGAATGATATCGCCTCCGAGTTTGCCGATGTTGTCAGTGGCATCTATCAGGGCTGATAGCAGTTGGGCCTGCCCGTGCGGCAGGGGGAGTCTTTGCTTCTGCCACTCAGAGCCCGAGGAAACCTTACTCGAAGTCTCATGATGATGGCCCTGCGGGGCCGGTCACGATCTGACCTGGCTGAACCACGCGGAGACATTTCGGGGCAGATCGGAGCAAAAGCGAAGATTGTGCTGGTGCTGCTGGTGCAGATGACGGCGGATCTGGGCTTGTGTCAAAAATCTTTCACACAAGAAGTATTCGCCAATCCGTTTTTGGATTTTTTGTTGTTGCCAGAGCAATACCTCGAGTTGAAAAGGGCTTATGATACGGCGACGGACCAACACTTCGCCGAGACGCTCCCCGGGATGCCGCTTCTGCAGCAGCCCAAAGATCTGGGATTCTGTAAGCCAGCGCCATCTCTGGGCAATTTCACCGATTTTGGGACGTTGTCGCCTTTGCCACACCAAGGCGCCGATCAAGGCTTTCCAGGGGATCGCCCCCGAATAGTACAAGAATTCCCCAAAACGCAGCCTCCTGCCCGGCACCCCTTTTTCCCAATAAGCGAAGGAAGCAGCGGTCTCCCCTGGAGTGCCAAACCGGCTCGCGGGTTTGGCTTTTGACGCAGGGGAGGAGTAGGCTTTCCGGACCGGCTCGGACTCCCTCGATTGCTTTCCTTCCCCCACCAGTCCTTTGTCCCTCAAGACAAGGTAATGGTTCAGGGTTTCGTAAGCGTCCGTGACCTCGATGAAGCGTTCCGTGCACTGCTTTCGACAGTTCTCATCGCCCCAGACAAAGCGGTCGGGGTGGGTGTCCAGGGCTCGCCTGCGATACGCCTGTTTTATCTCGGGCAGCTGGACTGACTGGAGAAGGCTGCTGTTCACTTGGCCGGACGCGGCAAATAGCACCTGGTATGCAGTTAACAGCCTCAATTCTGTCAGTAATTCGCCATCCATCGCGACGCTTCTCCTGAAGATCTGCTCCCTGAAAAGACTTCAAACTCCCGGCGGCCCTCGCCTCATGCATTCAGTGGGGCGGTCACCAGGGAGGGGCGACAAACCAAAGCGAACCTATCACACGCCGTTTTGGTATGCAAATGGCATGTCATGGCATCGGCGAAGAGATGCCCATATCTGGGCCATCTCCTTTTTTCCTCTATCCGGTAATCCCTTCCTGCCGCTGGAAAGGATGACGGGCAGAAACCAGGGCGTCACCAAAATAGACAGGGCCGTGCCGAAGCCGTCAAGAAAATGGCGGACTGAGAGGAGTTCATGTTAGCAGTCAAAAGAAACCAGGATGATTCTCTAGGAACTTTCATCCACAAGCTACACCGCGAAGATATGCCGCTCTTTTCCCAGACCGTCAAAAACATCCTTGATGTGTCCAACAAAGAGGACAGTCCCTTATCGGAGTTGTCGCTGGTGGTTTTGAAGGATCCCTCCCTGACGGCGAAGGTTCTGATGATAGCCAACTGTGCTCTGTACAGCAGGGAGGCCCGCAAAACGACAACGATCAGCCGGGCGGTATTGCAGTTGGGTTACAAGGTTGTCAGAAGCGTCTGTATCACCTCCTTGCTGATCGAAAAACTGGCCGCCGGCCCCCGCAAGGAAATGGTCATCGCGGAGATGGTCAAGTCCTTTCATGCGGCCATTCAGGCCCGCTCCCTCGCCATCAGCCGGGGAGATCCTGCAGGGGAAGAGATCTTCATCGCGACTTTGCTTTACAGGATTGGGCACATCGCTTTTTGGAGTTCTGGGGGGGCCGGGGCGGGACTCCTTTCCGAAGCGTTACAGGAGCGTCCGGATGAACCTCCGAGGCAGGTTGAGAAAGACGTCCTGGGATTCTCTTTGCAGGAACTGAGTCACGGCCTGGCCAAGGAATGGGGGCTTGGCGATTTACTGGAAACCAGCCTGTCAATCCCCAACGAGAGCGGACGGAGCGTCAACGTATTGCTGGGCCATGCCCTGGCGGAGGGGATTGCGAGCGGCTGGAGATCAACCAGATTGGAAAAAGCCATCGCGAAGACTGCCAAGTTCCTCAACCGCTCTGAAGAAGAGGTGACCACACTGGTCAAGAACAACACTGAGATGACCATCAAAGCAGCCCAAGACTACGGCCTCGGTGCTGTCAATCAGTTACTCCCTCCCGAATCGGAGCCGGTTCAGGATGCCAAGGCCGAGGTTTCTTCAGGGGATCTGGCGTTCGATGCAATGGTGCAGCTGGAAATACTGAGTGAGCTCAACGCCCTGATCAAGGATCCTCAGTTCAATTTGAACTTGTTCATGATCAGTTTGATCGAAGGTCTTTCCCGGGGAATCGGGCTCACCCGAGTGATACTGACGATCCTTTCACCCGACAAGAAGACCGTAAACGCGCGTTTTGGCGTGGGTTGGGACCAGGCAGCAATCGAACGCTTCCGGATAAGTCTCAAACCGTCCTTTCCAAACGTTTTTTCGGAAGTGATCGAAAACAAGGCGCCGACGTGGGTCAACGGCAATCGGGCAAGCATGGCTTCATCCATCACGGAGGAAATTAAGACCCATATGGGCACACAGCACTTCTTCATCGCGCCAATTTTGGTAAAAGGGGCGGTGATTGGAGTGATCTGTGCCGATTGTGGCAATAACCACGGACTCCTCACCACTAGAAAGTTCTCTTGCTTTGACTTCATGGTCAACACCTCCAATGACGTCCTCTCTGCCGTGCTTTAGGCAGGGCGCACCGGGAATTGTGTTTGTCATCTGTGGTAAACCGGCCCTCAAGGGAGTCTCGTAAAGCAAGGGAGGCACCCCTTTCTTTCCTTCGTTTCACCCCGCTCTTACCGAAGAAATAACTCTAGATTGCCACCAAAAACTTGTGTACCTTTAAGTGTTAGCGGACTCCACACAAGCGCTGCAGCTCTACATGCCACCGCATTTTTCGGGATATCGTCAAGCGCGCGATAGCCCGCCTCATCACAATACATGGAAGCAGGAGGACCCCTTGATGGACAAACTGTTGCCTGACCGACTCAAGGAGCTGTGGCAGGCGGTAGACCGCAAAGAGCTCACCCTTGAGCAGTTCAATCAGAAGCAGGAGCGATTTCTGGCCGAATACCGGAGCTTATGGGAACAGGCTTTGATCTGCGATGGGCACAGCAATCTCCGGGAAAGCCTGGTCTCGGAACTCGCCAGGTTTTCAGGATGTGAGGATCTGTCCGAAATCCAGCGCCGCTGCACTTGCGCCTTATCTGACCTCAAGCACGAATGGTGCGGCGGGGTTGACCGTGTTAACCAGGACTCGGTCGAGAACTTTTACAACGAAAGCGAGGCGATGATCTATGAGCTCATGTGGTGGCACACCCTGAGCGAAGATGCGTCACCGCTCGCCTATGTCGTGGCGCTCCATTTTGCTGTGATGCACGGCTGCAAATCCTATTTGGATTTCGGCGCCGGCGTGGGTTCCGGAGGCATCCTTTTCGCCCGGCATGGAATGGAAGTCACCCTGGCCGATATCAGCTCACCGATGCTGGATTTTAGCCGGTGGCGCTTCCACCTGCGGGGGTTGGCGGGGCACTTCGTCGATCTCAAAACCTCCAGTCTTCCCCTCGAGGCTTTTGATATCCTGGCCGCCATGGATGTATTCGAACACCTGGTCGATCCTGCCCAAACCGTGGAAGAACTCTGGCGCACTCTGAAGCCCGGAGGATTCCTCTTCGGCCGCTTTCACTCGGAAGTGGACGAAGACCGCCCGCATCATATCGTCCAGGATTTTGAACCGACGCTCGATCGCCTGCGCGCGTTGGGTTTTGTGGAAGTCTGGCGCGATGAGTGGCTTTGGGGCCACCAGGTTTTCCAAAAGCCCGGATGATTGTTTTCCTTTGCCCGTGCCCGTTCTACCTTTACTTAACCTCCTCCATGTTAGGTTGATTGCAGACTGGAACAGAACAGAAAACTGCAACCCAACGATGCTTTGGGGAGAGGAGGGTAAACCATGAACTGGCCCATTGAATATGAGGATAGAAACAGGGTAAACGGTTTTGCCGTTTTTGACGAGGAGTTTGACTTTATGCTGGTTGATCGTTGTTGCGAGCCCAGCGAGGAACCGAACCCCGACAAGATCCGCAGGTTGCTCGGCGGCAATCGCACCAATTGCCTCGATCCTCTGGCCGGGCTCTACTCTGCATAGCCTTAAGCCATCTTGCTTTTCGTTGACACGGTGGTGCTTTCAGCATAAGTTCGCCCGATCAGGAGACAGGTTAGCTCGCATTTGAGCCATTGAGAATCCTATTGCATGTGGAGTTTGAACGATGGGCGCCGAAAAGCCGGACACGCTGGAGATTGTGGAGCTGCTGCTCACTGTTGACATATACAATCGGTCGGAGAAGTTCAACGAGGATGATTTGCCGCCCAAAATTCGGAGGTACTACTTCGACCCTGAAACCAAGGGGATCAAACGGCCGATGAACGTTACTCTCAAGGCGGCCGAGAGGATTTCGGGGCGGGACAATGTCCGGCGGCTCATAAAGGAACTGCCCTTCGTGATCTACGAAGAAATCGGACTGCAGCTCCGGTTGATGAGTTTTGACGCGGGAGTCAACTGGTTCGCCGGCCAGGATGCCCTCGCCCTGGTAAAGGCGAACCCTGTGCTGGCTTTCTTTTATGAGCAACACGGGTCCATGGAGGTCAGCTATGCTGAGGTTCGCTCACGGAATCAACCGTTTTCCGCTGACCGGGAGTTGATCCAGGCCAAGATAAGAAAGCTCTGCGCCGACAAGAAGGAAGCGGATGAACTCCTCAAGCTGGCCACCATAAGGGCTCCGGAAGACGTCAGGGATCGGCTGGAGGATCTGGTTCTGACCGAGGAACAGCGGGAAGAGATCGCCAAGGCGGGCAAAGCCCTGGAACATCGGCAATACCTCAAGGATGTGGGTCTCTATGAAATCGGCAAAATCCTCCTGGTGGGTCCACCCGGGACCGGCAAGACCTCTTCCGCCCGCGCCCTCTCGAGGTGGTTCGGACTGCCCCTGGTCGAGGTGAAACTCTCCATGATCACCAGCCATTACCTGGGGGAAACCTCCAAGAATATCGACAAGGTCTTCCTGCTGGCCAAGGAACTCAGCCCGTGCATCCTCTTTATCGACGAGTTCGACTTTGTGGCCAAGACCCGGGGTTCGGAAGATCATGGAGCCATCAAACGGGCGGTCAATACTCTCCTGAAAGCCATCGACGAGATAAGCCTGATCGAGGACAGCGTGCTTCTCATCGCCGCCACCAATTATCCCCAGCTTCTGGACTACGCCGCCTGGCGCCGTTTCGACAAGGTGCTGGGCTTCTTCCGTCCGGATCCCGAGATGCGGCAGCGGATCCTGGAAAAAGTTCTGCAGCGGATGGACGCCGAGGTGGACCCCCAGGAGCTTGCCCGCCTCACTGAGGGCTACACCGGTTCCGATCTTCGCCTTGTGGTCCGAGAAGCGGTCCTCCACGCCCTCCTGCAAGACCGGAAGAAGCTCGATCAAAAGGACCTCCTCAGGGCGGTCGAGCATGTTCGATCGCCGGATTGCCGAACTCCGCGAGGGAGCCAACACCTGATCATCCCTTCGCGCTACCCTTTTCGGGGCGCCGGGTCACAGCCCATTGGACTCACGGCCGACACTCCGGTGCCCCGCATTTGGGCCTTTTTACCAGCGGGGACTTCCCAAAGCCCTCTCCCAGCTTCTGCCACGGAGGCATCTCCGCCTATTTTGCTTCGACCAGTTGACTCTCGGGCACTCCTGTCCAATATTCTAGGCAACGTCACCGAGGCAGAAAAGAGAACATCGCAGCATTCACCGAACGATAGGTGACGGTTGGGTATTTGCTAAAATCAACCAAGGAGGAGACAGTATGTTAGAACGACCTGGTGCCGTAACGTTTCAAGGAAACCCGCTTACACTGCTTGGCAAGGAAGTGAAGGCGGGGGATAAGGCCCCTGCTTTCCAGGCTCTGGATAATGGCCTATCCCCTGTGGGGCTGGATGCTTATCAGGGGAAAGTCGTCATTATTTCCTCGGTTCCTTCCCTGGACACGCCGGTCTGTGACCTCGAGACCCGCCGGTTCAATGAAGAAGCGGCCAACCTGGGCAAAGACATAGTCATCCTGACCGTCAGCATGGACCTTCCATTCGCGCAGGCCCGCTGGTGTGGAGCCGCCGGGGTCAAGCATCTGACCACCCTTTCGGACCACAAGGACGCCGGCTTTGGCACAGCTTACGGGCTTCTGATCAAAGAACTGCGCCTCCTGGCCAGGGCGGTATTGGTTGTCGACCGCAAGGGGGAGGTCCGCTACGTTGAATTGGTCAAAGAGATTACGCATGAGCCGGATTATGACGCTGCGCTGAATGCGGCCAAAGCCTGCCTTTAGATGGCCTCGGAACTCCTCAAACCTCATCATAAAGTTGAACAGAGCTCGCCCAGCCGGTCACCAAAGGTGCGGGCGAGCTCCGCTTCTCAGTACTGTTCCACCTAAAGCAGATTGTCAAAAGACTTGAGGAAGCCGGGATGATATGGTTTTATAGCGCCCTGGGTGTGTTGGCATTTGCGGATTTTACAGCAGAGGGAGGAGAAAATGGCCAAGGTGGGAGTACTTCTTTCCGGGTGTGGGGTTTTTGACGGGTCGGAAATTCACGAGGCAGTGCTGACGCTGCTCGCTCTCGACCGGGCTGGTGCCGAAATTGTCTGCATGGCACCGAACATGGAACAGGTTCATGTGATCAACCACCTCACGCAGGAGGTGACGGAGGAGAAACGAAACGTTCTGGTGGAATCAGCGCGGATCGCTCGAGGAGCCATCAAAGACCTCAAAGACGTACAGGCGCGAGACCTCGATGCCCTGATCCTTCCAGGCGGCTTTGGAGCAGCTAAAAACCTGAGCGATTTTGCCTTCAAGGGAGCGGCAGCCACCGTTCATCCGGAGGTCCAGAGGCTCCTTAACGATATGGTTGCAGCAGGCAAACCCGTCGGCGCCATCTGCATTGCACCGGCAACTTTGACCAAAGCACTGGCTCACAAAAAACCCGAAGTGACCATCGGCACCGATGCAGGAACCGCTTCCGCCATCGAAGCCATGGGCGGGCAGCACAAGGCGTGCACCGTGGATATGATCCATCTCGACAGCAAGAACAAGATCGTCTCCACCCCCGCCTACATGCTTGGCCCCGGCATCAAGGACGTGGCCCGGGGAATCGAAAAGCTGGTCACCAGGATTGTGGAAATGGCAGGCTAGTAGATCGCGGCGACAGTCTCACCCCTTTCCTCCTGTTGCGTTTCGCAAGCTCAATGCAACCTGCGATCGTCGTGCTTGGGCGGGCGCTCGCTGTCGCTGCAGGTTGCGTTGAATGAACAGGAAATGCAACGGCGAAGAGAAGCAGGAACAGGCCTGCCCCAGTGGGTCAAGACTTGTGCCGCGATGCACTCCGAAAAGCCCGAAAACTTGTGCGATCTTTACTCAGAGGAGACTTCCGTGACGGCGGACTACGCGAATCCTGTAGAGCAACTCGTGGTTGCCCTCTACGTCGATGACCTGGGGGAGGCCCTCAGCTTCTATCAGGGCCTGGGGTTCATCCTGGTGCGGGACGAGGGAACGTTCATGGAGATCCGCTGGGAAGAGACGCCGTTGTTTCTCGTTGCAAAGCAGGGTGTGCTCACCTTTCCGCCCTACCACTGCGGTGACTTGCGCATCCTGGTCTCCAATGTCGATCATTACTGGGAACTTGCCAGGCGCCAGGGGCTGAGAATTATCCGACCGCTCGAAAGCCGCAGCTACGGGTTGCGCGATTTTATCATTTCCGGACCCGGCGGTCTGGCCTTGAGGTTTGCTGCCCGCCTTTCCGATGCCGACCGAAGAGAAAGGCTCCATGGCTGATGCCATCGGCATTATCAGCCTGACTTGACGCCTCGAAGGAGGACTCACACCGGAAGATATGGCCAAGAAGCTGAAGGTTTTATGGTGGATGGTGGCATGCTTTGCGGCCACAACGGCGGGGTATGGGGTTCAGGTGTTTGCCGCCGACGTTTCTCCGGCAAGGGCGGAAAAGCAGATCGAGACCACCGTTGTCCATGTTGACAAATACGGGGTCTATGCACCCAATCTCATCTTTTATTGGGACCCCGATATGAACAAACAGAAGGTCGCCACACTGACCGGAATGGCTGAACAACTGAGAAACAAACCGGCGGTGATCACCTACTCAACCGTTTCCGATATCTCCAAAGACCGGCGGCCGGTCCTCATTGATATCACTCCCGTAAAGCGCGACGCATCACCGAGCAGCGACTCCCCGCCGGCCCGCGAACCACCCAAACCGGCCCCGGTAGAGGAACCGAAGACAGCGCCTGCGCCCCTCAGAGCAGAACCAAAACCGGAAAGTGAAGAGCCGGCCCCGGCAAAGCTCAATAAAGAACCCCCGCCCGACCCGCCCAAGCCCATTCCGCCCACTTCCTCGACGATCACCCGGGCGGAAGTGACCAGCTTCGTCCACAACTGCATCGAAGCCGCGCAAAACAAGGATATGGAAAGGTCGCTGGGGTGTTACGGGGAGCAGGTTGATTACTATTTCAAAGGAACGGTGAATAAGGACTTCATTCGCACGGACAAAGGATACTACTTTCGGAATTGGGACAAGATCAAATCCACCATTGAAGGTGACATTGTGCTCATTGTTATCGACCAGCCGGACCTGAAGATAGCCAAATTCAATTCCAGGTTTTTTGTAGAAAACTCCAAGAACACGGTTTCAGGGCGTGCTGAGAATGTCTGGAAAATCCAGAGAATCGGCAATGAGCTGAAAATCGTGGATGAGAAGCAAAAGATCATCGAGCGGGATTCACGCTGAAGCAACTGCCCAAAGCGCTCCGCAAACGCCCGCCAAAAAGATGAGGGCACAGCCGCCTACCGGATGACATGAATTTTGCATAACCATGGCGACGGCGTTGCGAATCCTGCAAGCCCCGTCGACGATCACTTTAACGCAGGCAGAGACAGCAATCATGGGATCAGACAATGTTGTATTTCTGGAAGTAATCGAATGGTTCGACGAATCCGGCAAAGAGATCGTGCACAGGATTCCTGAGGACGGATCCGGAGAAATCAAATACGGGGCGCAGCTGATCGTTAGGGAGAGTCAGGCTGCGGTGTTTTTTTACAACGGCAAAGCCCGCGATGCCTTTGGCTGCGGCCGGCATACCCTGACCACCGCCAACATTCCCATTCTGACCAAGGTACTCAGCCTGCCCTGGGGGTTCACCAGCCCGCTCAGAGCCGAAGTTTACATCGTGAACATGAAAGTCTTCCCCGATCTTAAATGGGGCACCCGCGACCCGGTCGCTTTCAAGGACTCGGAACTGGGTTTGGTCCGCCTCCGCGCCTTTGGCATGGTCAACGTGCGAGTACTCCAGCCCGTGCTCTTCATCAACAGTCTCGTTGGCACCCAGGGGGTCTACACCACCCTGGAGATTGCCGAATACCTGAATCGCGTGATTGTTTCACGCTTTAACGATTACATGGGAGAAACCCTCGATTCGGTCCTCAATCTGCCGCGCCAATACGATGAATTGTCCGATGGGCTGGCAAGACGGTTGCAGGAAGATTTCAGCCGTTTTGGGCTGGAGCTGCAGCAACTCTATATCAACTCGATCACTCCTCCCGTCGAGGTGCAGAAAGCGATTGATGACAAGAGCCGCCTGGCCCTCTTTGATGATCTCAACCGCCTGGCCCAACTGAAAGCGGCCATGGCCGTGGAAAAGGCGGCGGAAAACCGCGGTGAAGCCGGCGCCGGATTGGGTATGGGACTGGGCTTGATGATGCCGGCCATGTTTGCGGATTCCTTTAAGAAAGGGGAATCCGGTGCAACCGAGCAAACCACCTGTCCGGACTGCCGCCAGGCCATCCCCAGAGATGCCAAATTTTGTCCCCACTGCGGACACCATGTGCTCGTCTTCATGCAGTGCACCCAGTGCGGCAAGAACCTTTCTCCCAACGCCAGGTTTTGTTCCCGGTGCGGCCAGCCTGTAGCTCAGGGGAAACCAGCCGTGAAGTGCTCCCATTGTGGGGCTGAGAATCTATCCGAATCAACCTATTGCAATCAATGCGGTGAAAGAGTCCAGTAGTCAATCCTGGCAAGTCGACCTGCAGTGCCCCCAGTGCGGCGCTCCTCTGGTCATCGAGGAATCCGATCGCATTCTTTCCTGTTCCTTCTGCCGGGTCAGGCTTTACCTTGCCCTCGAAAGCCCCCTTCGGTATTACCTGCCGCCCCCGAAAAGGCCGCTTGAAGACCTCCTCTTCGCTCCTTACTGGAGGTTCAAGGGGATGGCCTTTTCCCTGGAAAGGACCGGGGTCACGGAACGCTTTGTAGATTCCAGTCTCCTGGCCCTCCGCTCACAAGCCTTTCCCGTTTCGCTGGGACTGAGACCACAGGTCTTGCGCTTGAGGCATCTGAGTCCTGGAATAGAAGGGGCGATGCTCCTCCCGGAGATGCCGTTTCAGGGGTACCCACTGCAGACAGAGCCTGCGCCGGAAGCCCGAAGCCTTGCTGCGGGGGGCCGTGGGTCCTCAGCCAAAGCCTTCATTGGGGAATTGGTCAGTCTCATCTACGCGCCCTTTCTCGTTAGAGGGGGGGTCCTTTTTGACGCTGTTCTGGAACGCCCGTTAACTCAACTGGCCGACAATTTCCCCGACGCTTTGCCCCTGGAGCAGGAGTTGCCGGGTAGAATCCGTTTCGTGCCCATGCTCTGCCCGGCTTGCGGCTGGGATCTCGAAGGGGAAAGAAACGCCCTGGTGCTGCTTTGCCGGAACTGCCACTCAGCATGGCAGGCATCCTCAGGCGACAACTTCGAGCAGGTTGCTTTCGCTTTCACCTCGATCATCGATGACGGTTCGCTCTATCTGCCCTTTTGGCGGATCCGGGCCGGAATCTCCGGTGTTAGCCTCAGATCCTATGCCGATCTGGTGCGGCTCGCCAATCTTCCCAGGCCCATCCAGAGCCGGTGGGAAGACGATCCCCTGGCTTTCTGGATTCCCGCCTTCAAAATCCAGCCGCAACTCTTCCTGCGACTGGCCCGGAGCTTCACCACCGCCCAACTGCCGCAGGATGCTCAGGAGGCCATTCCTGGAGCGCCTCTTCATCCGGCTTCCCTTTCGCTATCTGAGGCAATCGAAAGCATCAGGGTCTTGCTTGCCAGCCTTGCCGTAAAAAAGGAGCTGCTCCTTGCCAAGTTGCCTGAAATCCTGATAAACATCGAGGAGCAGAACCTGGTGTATGTTCCTTTCGCCCTCAAGGGCAGTGAACTGGTCCAGTCTGCCATGCAGGTGAGCATTAGTGCGAACGCCCTGAACTGGGGGAAGTTGCTTTAGCAATTGATGCCGCAACCATTCATTGTAGAGGTCCAGCCATGATCATTATGCATGTCTTTATTCAGGTCAAACCCGAATATGTTGAAGCCTTTCGCAAGGCAACCATCGAAAACGCCAGCAACAGCATTAGAGAACCCGGCATCGCCCGTTTTGATGTGATCCAGCAAACCGACGATCGCACTCGGTTTGTACTGGTCGAGGTGTACCGAACGCAGGAAGCTCCAGCCAGCCATAAAGAGACGGCGCATTACCACAAATGGCTTGAAACCGTCGAGGTGATGATGGCTAGCCCGCGAACCAGGACCTTCTACAGCAATGTCTTTCCGGACGATGCGGGCTGGTGATAACCCCATGCGATTCGAATTTGCCACCGCAGCAAGGATTCTCTTTGGTCCCGGAACCCTGCGGGAGGTCGCTCCGGCAGCAGCCGGTCTGGGTCAGCGGGTGTTGGTCGTCACCGGGCGAACCTCAGAGCGAGCCAAACCGTTATTGGACGATCTCGACTCGCTGAAGGTTCTCGCTTTTACTTTCCCGGTGGGGGGCGAACCTACCCTGGATACGGTTCGCTCGGGCGTAGAGAAGGCCCGTGAAACAGCCTGCGAAGCGGTAATCGGGGTTGGCGGCGGCAGTGTGATCGATGCCGGCAAGGCCATTGCCGCGCTTCTCACCAACGGCGGCAACCTGCTGGATTATCTGGAAGTGATTGGCAAGGGACAACCCCTTGCGCAACCGCCGGCACCGTATATCGCCGTACCCACCACGGCAGGAACGGGAGCGGAAGTGACCCGCAATGCGGTGCTGACCTCCGTCGACCATCGGGTCAAGGTGAGTCTGCGCAGCCCCATGATGCTGCCGCGTCTGGCAGTGGTAGACCCTGAACTGACCTACTCTCTGCCACCCCATCTTACCGCCGGCACCGGTCTGGATGCTCTGACCCAAATCATTGAACCCTATGTCGGCAACAATCCCAACCCGCTTACTGATGCCCTGTGCCGCGAGGGCATGCAAAGAGCAGCCGGAGCCCTTCGGCGCGCATATCGAGACGGAAACGACAGCCAGGCCCGCAACGACATGGCCCTGGCAAGCCTCATTGGGGGGCTGGTGCTGGCCAATGCCCGGCTGGGGGCTGTGCATGGGCTTGCCGGCCCGCTGGGAGGCATGTTTCCCGCACCGCACGGCATGATCTGTGCCCGGCTGCTCCCCCTGGTTATGGAAGCTAATGTGCGGGCGCTTGAGAGGCGCAGGCCAGGCTCTCCCGCCCTTGGGCGGTTTGCCGAAACAGCTCGCATCCTGACCGGAGAGCTCACTGCCACCATTGACGACGGCCTGGCGTGGTTGCATGCGCTCGGTGCCGACCTCGCGGTGCCGCCCTTGTCACGGTTTGGTTTGAGCGGACACGACCTTCCTCAAGCTGCGTCGCAGGCCATGAAAGCCAGCAGCATGAGAGGCAACCCCATCGAACTGGAGGAACAGGAACTGACTGACATCCTTTATCGGGCACTCTAGAAGAGCTGTTTGAATTGCCGGGAACTGCCTCTCCCTCCCTCATTCCGGGCACGACAGGGTAAAGGCTGGCCGAGAAGTCTTCGCTGCAGCACGAAAGGGCAATGTGGATCGGCTCAGGCGATTTGAAGAAGAAGTAGAGAAGCTCAAAGCCACCGTCGCTGAACTCCAAAACCAGGTCGCAGCTTTGCGCGAGGCCATGGCAACGTTGCGCCATCCGGTCGAAACCCTCCTCTGGCAACGAGGCCTCCCCCTCATGGCCCAGGGTGACCGATCGCAAACCCTGCTTCCTCCCAACGCTTCCCCTGCCCACGTCGAACGTTTCTATCAACTGCTCCGCCGTTACTCTTTTCGACTCTTCCTGCGGGACCTCATCCAGTTTCCTGAAGGAGCGGACCAAAACCGCCTCACCCGCTACTGTTCGCTCACCAGTGCGAGGTCCTATCTCAAGGAACTCACCGAATTGGGAATCGTTGAGTATGGGAAGAGCCGAAGCTATCGTCTCCTTCCACAACGGGTCAGCAGTTTTGGGGCAACCCTGGAATGGTATGTGAGCGAGATTCTCCAACGTGAGTTCATGGCTCCGGCGCTCTTCAATGTCCGTCTGCTCCGTACTCATTATGGTGGAGACTATGACGTTGTTACCATTGTCAACGGAAACCTTGTCTATGTGGAGATCAAATCCTCACCGCCCAGGGGGGTCGAATTGCAGGCCGTTTCCGCATTTCTCAACCGCCTGCAAGACCTCCAGCCCCATATGGCCATCTTCCTTGTTGACACCGAACTGCGCATGAAAGACAAAATCGTCCCGCTTTTCGCCGAAGCCATCGAGGCTCATGCCAACCGGGCTGAATCCGGCCCCATAACACGACTGGTCAACGAAATATTCCACATCCGGCATGCCATCTATCTCGTCAACAGCAGCAATGGGATCTACACCAATTTGCGCACCTGCTTCCGGGACTTCCTGCAAAAGGGAAGGAAAGCCGGCGACAGGACGCTTGCATGAGGCTGTTCCCAGGACTCACCGGCCGAGCGCTCAAGCCTGTCAAGATGCTGCCGGAAATCGTAGAGCAATCTCAGGGCACCCGGTTGCAACGATAATGTTGATCATCGCCGCCCCCAACACAGCATGGCGACAAAAATGTAGCACAAGGCATGCTGCGAAGATGGCTCTGTCAAGCCTTCCTCCCTGACCTGGCCTGGATTCCCGAAGCCCTCCTGCCCCTGGTATGCAACTTGCTCTCCACCTTCTGGTTTATCGCGGAGATGAGTATCACTCAATACTTTATTCAACCTGATTCTCACGGAGGAGGAACCATGGTCCTTGGGGTGGAATGCTATCAAGCACAGGTCGCAAGGCCACGATTTACATCAAGGGGTTACATTTTGCTATGGGTCGTGAGTTTCGCTTCCCTCTGCCCGCCCGAAGCCTTTGCGACCGACACGCCTTCCCTGAACACGGGCGACACGGCCTGGCTGCTCACCTCATCGGCACTGGTAATGCTCATGCTTCCCGGCCTCGCCCTCTTCAATGGGGGTATGGTTCAGAAGAAGAACGTTCTCAATTCGATTATGCATTCCTTCTCGGCGCTGGGGATTATCGGCATGCAATGGATCGCCCTCGGCTATTCCCTGGCTTTTGCTCCGGGCAATGCGCTCATCGGCGATCTCAGCCAGGTCTTCCTGATGGGCACGACCCCCGAATCTCTCACCGGGTCCGTACCGACTTATGCCTTCATCATGTTCCAGGGCATGTTTGCGATCATCACCCCGGCCCTCATCAGCGGTGCAATCGCCGAACGCATGAAATTCAGCAGTTATGTTCTCTTTATTCTTTTCTGGTCCATTCTTGTTTACGACCCCATCGCCCATTGGATCTGGGGAGGAGGCTGGCTTTCCAAGCTGGGCACTTTGGATTTTGCAGGAGGGCTTGTGGTGCATCTCTCTTCGGGGGTAGCAGCGCTTGTCCTCGCCCGGATGCTCGGCATCAGGAAAGGTTATCCCAGTGAAATGTTCATTCCCCATAATCTCACTCTGACACTTCTCGGAGCGGGGCTCCTCTGGTTCGGGTGGTTTGGCTTCAACGCGGGCAGCGCGGTAGCGGCCAATGCCAGCGCCGCCCTGGCCTTTACGACCACCATGACCGCCGGCGCTGCCGCGGCCTCGGCGTGGATGATCATGGAATGGCTCCTGGTCCAGCGCCCCAGCGCCCTGGGAGTGGCTACCGGGTTGGTGGCGGGGCTCGCCACGATCACTCCCGCGGCCGGCTATGTCACGCCGGGATGGGCCCTACTCATCGGCTTGACGGCTGGTGTCATCTGTTTTTATGGCGTCAGACTCAAGTTCAAGTTCGGCTATGACGATTCCCTGGATGTGGTGGGAGTTCATGGCATTGGGGGAGTCTGGGGTCCCCTGGCAACCGGAATCTTCGCCACGGTGGGCGCCCAGGGGCTTGTCGCCGGCAACCTGCATCAACTCTGGGTACAGGTGCTCAGCGTCCTCGCGGTAGGGGTCTATGCCTTCGTGATGACATTCGTTCTCGGGCTCATTCTGGACAAAACCCTGGGGCTTCGAGTGAACGATGAAGAAGAGTACAACGGCCTCGATAAAGGACTACACGGGGAGGTTGGTTACAGCATTTAGGAGCAAGAGGGAACGGTTCAGTGCCGAACCGTTCCCCCAAAGGCTTTTTAATTTCTTCTTTCAGTTCAACAGGTTAAAAGAACCCCCATTGATATCGACTCTGGTTACCACACTTCGGTAAAGGCCATGTTGGTATACATGCCTTCGAGCTTGACTTTGTGGCCCTTCTCCATCCGGGCAAGGGACTCGAACAGATCCTTCTGCCCCTTGTCGGCACTGCACTTCGCCAGCTCGGTGTACATGTTCATGGCTTCTTCTTCGTTCTTCATCGCCAGGGCGATGGCATCGGCAGGTTTCATGCTCATGCTGAGCTTGGGTTTATCAACAGTTTCAGATACCTTATAGTCTTTGGCCTCATCAAAAGACATTGGCTTCGCCTGGGAGAGCAGGCCTTGCAGAAAATTCCTGTGCCCCTTCTCTTCATCAGCCAGATCTTTAAAAATAGATTTCAGATTCGCATCTTTCACTTTTTCGCCAACAGCCGTGTAGAATTCGTAAGCCTCAATTTCATTTTCGACGGCCATCGCGATCACTTTCTTGTAATCTTCCACTTTCATCTCAGCTCCTCTCTATGTTTCCGGGTGAATTTCCTCATGACATGTTTCCTGAAGCATAATAAGCGAGGAGCGACACTCTGTCAAACCTGGTTTTTCGAGCCTCAGCAGGATCTCCCAGAGGCAAATCAAATCAGGGTGAAATCATTCTGTCTACTCTTTCGCCAGTCCCTCGGCAATCTCACGATACTGGTTAAACACTGTTCCTGCCGAGACGGCCATGATGATCCCCTGGACGGCACCTATTTCTTCCTCCGATACGCCTTTCTCATCAGCAACTCGGGTGAGGATTTTCATGCACGGGTAGCAACCAAGAGCCATTGCCGCTCCCAGTTGGATCATGACGGTTGTCTTTGAGTCCAAGATGCCATTGGCAATCATAGAGTTATGGAACTGCACAAAATTCTGCTTCAAACGCTCCGGCAGCATATGTTCTCCTTTCTTGTCAAAACTGGACCTGAATGTTAGGCTCGTCTCCGACTTGGCGAGCATCTTGTGCTGTAACCCCCAGGGCGAGTCTCACGGTAGTAAGGAAATGGCCCGCCGTCAAACGATTCATCTCGATTGAGTCAATCGAAAGAAACGATAGGAGTGGGACTCCA
This sequence comes from uncultured delta proteobacterium, assembly GCA_963783775.1. Taxonomy (GTDB): domain Bacteria; phylum Desulfobacterota; class Syntrophobacteria; order Syntrophobacterales; family Syntrophobacteraceae; genus JADGQM01. The sequence continues at coordinate 275,238 of CAWAOR010000011.1, forward strand.
TGGAATTGCGCGAACTCAGGACCTTCCAGAAAGTTGCGACCCTCCTCAGTTTCAACCGTGCCGCCGAAGTGCTTCATTACGCTCAGTCGACGGTGTCGGCGCAGATCAAAACCCTCGAAGACGAATTAGGAGTCCCTCTTTTCGATCGTCTGGGCAGGCAGATCGTGTTGACGGATGCCGGCGAAAAACTATTGCAGTACTCGCGAAGGCTTCTTGCCATTCATGAGGAAACGTATGCCGAGGTAAGGGGCCAAAGGGAGCTTCGAGGTTCGTTGACCGTCCGTATCCCTCAGACCATAGCCACTTACTATCTGCCTCCCGTTTTGGTGAAATTCCAAAGCTGCTATCCCCGGGTTCGGTTCGAATTCAGCAGTTGTACCGTGCCCACCCTGGTGCAGGAACTGAGTGCCGGAACGATCGATCTGGCTTTTCTTATGACGGAATCCGTTCAGTCAGCCAACCTTCAAACGGAAGTACTGGGCTTTGAGCAACTGGTTCTCGTGGCTCATCCGCAGAACCCCCTCGTGAAGAAATCGCTCACGAGTTTCAAGGATCTTGACGGCCAAGTCCTGGTCTATCCGAGGACCGATTGCGATTATCCGGCAAGATTCAGAAAAATGCTCCTCGACGAAAGAACCAAGCTGACCACTACCATCGAGTTCAACAGTGTTGAGGCGGTAAAGCGGTGTATCATGGCCGGACTGGGGGTCTCACTGCTTCCCAGGATTGCGGTTTGGCGAGAAGTCGAGGCGGGGGAGCTCAGCCTTCTCCAACTGCCCGAAGAACTCTTGGAAGTAGCGATCATCATGGTCTGGCACAAGGACAAATGGATGTCCCCAACCTTGATGGCCTTTTTGGCGACCGTCAAAGAGGGCATGAAAGAATAAAAATACAAATCACGATCATCTTGACATGCAGCACCATTTATGTGTTTGGTCTCTGCAATGAGTGACTTGATCGTGTTCTGGGAAGATCAGGAATTCAGGTGGGGATCGCAGGAATATAGAAGGGGCTTTTACAGGAAACTTGAGGGAGAACCGTTTCCGAGAAGAGTGCAAACCCAGGAGAAGGGAGAATCCATGACGAATGCGCTACAGACACTTCGCGAGATGCGCGAGCAGGCCATGCAGGGCGGCGGCAGCGAGCGCATCGCCCAGCAGCATGCACGCGGCAAGATGACTGCCCGGGAACGTTTGGCCCTGCTGCTTGACGAAGGGACCTTTCAGGAGCTTGGCGCCCTGGCAACTCACAATATCACGGATTTCGGCATGGACGCACACCACTTTCCCGGCGATGGAGTGGTCACGGGCTTCGGCAAGATCAGCGGGCGACGGGTCGCCGTATTCGCCCAGGATTTCACGGTGCTCGGCGGGTCCTTTTCGGAAGTGCAGTCGCACAAGATTTGCCGCCTCCAGGATGTGGCAATGGAAAGCGGCATTCCCATCATCGGTTTGAATGATTCGGGTGGAGCGCGCATTCAGGAAGGAATTCGCAGTCTTGCTGCCTACGGCGAAATGTTCGTGCGTAACGTCCTCTCCTCGGGCGTCATTCCCCAGATCTCCGTGATGCTCGGACCTTGTGCCGGCGGGTCTGTGTATTCGCCGGCTCTGACAGACTTCGTCATCATGGCTCGAAGCATCAGCTACATGTTCATCACGGGCCCGGACGTCATCAAAGCGGTAACCGGCGAGGAGGTGACTTTCGGCGATCTGGGGGGCACTCTGGTGCACAACAGCAAGAGCGGCGTGGCTCAGTTGCTTGCGGAAACTGATCAACAGGCGATCGAGCTGGTCAAGCTGCTGCTGAGCTATCTGCCTCAGAACAATGCCGAGGACCCACCTCAGGTGGCCCGCTACGATTCGCCGGACCGCATGGAAGAGGCGTTGAACAGCATGGTGCCGGAGGACGAGAATGAACCCTACAATATGCACGAGGTGATCGACGCCATCGTTGATCAGGGCAGTTTTCTCGAAGTGCACCCCTATTATGCCCGCAGCGCCGTCGTTGGCTTCGCGCGGCTCGACGGTTATTCGGTTGGCATCGTCGCCAATCAGCCGGCGCACCTGGCAGGCGTGCTCGATATTGACTCGAGCGACAAAATCGCCCGCTTTGTTCGCATTTGTGACGCCTTCAACATTCCCCTCATCACTTTTGTGGACACCCCCGGCTACCTGCCTGGAGTCGATCAGGAGCACTACGGGATTATCCGTCATGGCGCCAAAGTGATCTATGCCTACTGTGAGGCGACGGTACCCAAAATATCAATCGTTACTAGAAAGGCCATTGGCGGTGCCTACGTTGCCATGAGTTCCCGCCAGATGCGCTGCGACCTGGCTTTCGCATGGCCGGCGGCGCAGATTGCCGTCATGGGGGCGGAAGGCGCAATTCGGATCCTCCGCAAACGGGAACTTGCCGCATCGGAAGATCCCGTCGCCCTGCAGAGGGAGTTTGTGGCCGAATATCGCGACAAGTTTTTCAACCCCTACGTCGCTGCCAACGTCGGTCAAATAGATGAGGTGATTGAACCTAGAGAGACGCGTCCCCGCCTGATTCGCGCCCTCGAGGTGCTGCGTACCAAGGTGAAACAGAACCCACCCAAGAAACATGGCCTGATGCCCATGTGAGCCAGAAAAGACAGACCAGCGAGGGAGAACGTCCATGGGATCACTGAACATTGGAATACAACTGACTGTTTTTGGGATGGGCCTGGTTTTTCTGCTGCTGGCCGTGATGGCGCTGCTGATCACCCTACTACTGCGTATGGACCGAACCGTTACGGCTAGTCCCGAACCGTCGGCACCGGAATACGCCGCCGGTCTCGACGCGGAAGCTCTGGCCGCCATCAGCATTGCGGTAACGATGCATCAAGCGGTACGCCGCAAGGAAGCAGCTCCGGCGATGCGTGAGTATCAGCCGGGAACTCTTCCCAGCCGTTGGGTCAACGTTGGCCGAACACTACAGAATACGAGATGGCAGCCGGGACGGAGGACCAAATGAGACGCTACAAACTGGAAATCAAAGGTAAAGAGCACGTGGTTCACGTACAGGAACTGGCGGCCGATAGATTTCGGGTTGTTCTTGGGGATCAGGCTCTGGAAGTGCGCGTTTCCCTTGAGGAAGACCTTGCCGCAGCCTCTATCACCCCCGCGATCATGCCCCTGCGCGAGGGAGATGAGGCGGTAGTCCCGCGGCCGACCGCCTCCTACCACCCGCCCGATCCCGCCACCCTGGGACCGGGACGGCAGGTGCCCTCACCTGCCCAGCCGCCTCATCCGGAGCTGCCCGGCAACGGACTGCGTTCTGATGTCACAGCGCCTATGCCCGGGGTCATTCAGGCGGTGCAAGTCAAGATCGGCGATGCGGTCAAGCACGGGCAGACAGTCGTTATTCTGGAAGCCATGAAAATGAAAAATGCCATTCGTTCACCACGAGATGGGGTGATTTCCGAGATCCTGGTGCAGCCTGGGCAAACGGTTGGCTATGGCGCAGTGCTCGTCAAGTTTGAGGAGGGTAAGCCGTGACGGTTTCATTTGCTGCGTTGTTGCAGGGAATTCAAAATATTTCGCCCGGATCGCTCTTGATGATCGCCGTCGGCTGCCTCCTGATCTATCTGGCGGTCGTTAAAGAGTACGAACCGATGCTGTTGATTCCCATCGGCGCCGGGGCGATTCTCGCCAATCTGCCGCTGTCGCCCATGATCGCTGACGACGGCATGCTGGAGGTTCTCGAAAAAAGCCGGGGTGGACAACGAACTCTTTCCCTTGCTCGTCTTCATCGGCATCGGGGCCATGACCGATTTCGGACCCCTGCTGGAAAACCCCCGCATGATGCTGCTCGGGGCCGCGGGGCAGTTCGGCATCTTCGGCACCTTGATCCTCGCTCTCCTGCTCGGCTTCGACCTCAATGAAGCCGCTTCCATCGGCATCATCGGCGCCATCGACGGACCCACCTCCATCTACGTGAGCAACCTGCTGGCGCCGCACCTGCTCGGGCCGATCGCGGTCACCGCCTACAGCTACATGTCGCTGGTGCCGATCATCCAGCCACCCATCATGCGGGCACTGACTTCGCGCAAGGAACGGATGATCCGCATGCCCTATACCTCCCGCACGATCAGCCGCCGCACCCGCGTCATTTTCCCGCTGGCCGTCGATCATTGTGATCGGGACCCTGGTGCCCATGGCCACCCCGCTGATCGGGACGCTCATGCTCGGCAATCTGCTCAAGGAATCGGGCGTGGTGGAGCGGTTGACCAGCGCCTCGTCCAATGAAATCGCCAACATCGTCACGCTTTTTCTGGGACTGGCAGTGGGTTCGACCATGCGCGCGGATACCTTTCTTCAACTCCAAACCCTTTCTATCCTGGTCCTCGGCATTCTGGCCTTCGGCCTCGATACGGCAGCGGGATTGTGTCTTTGCCAAGTTCCTGAACTTTCTGAGCAAAGGACGCTTCAATCCCTTGATTGGCGCCGCCGGTATCAGCGCCTTCCCCATGGCGGCCCGCGTGGTCCAAAAAGTCGGCCAGGAAGATGATTTTGAGAACTTCCTCCTGATGCATGCCATGGGTGCCAACACCGCCGGCCAGATCGCCAGCGTGGTGGCCGGCGGCGTGCTGCTGGCTCTTTTGGGCGCCCACTGACGAAGCGTTCAAGAGTACCGCACCATCTTTTACCACGAAGGATGAGAAGGGAATCCTTCGTGCTCTGCGTGGTTTGAAAATGGGTGAGAGATCATGGCTTGATATCGACATTTTCCACGTAAACGAGAAACTGCAACCGCTGGCTGCGGCTACACCTTATCGAGCCGGTCGATGAAGGACGGTTTGCGGGCATGCTCCTGGCGGAACCCCGTGAGGCGCAGCCCGAAGTCGCCGCCTTTCATGCGGGCAGCCAGATGGTGCTCGCTCATGGGTTCTCCTGGGCTTGCCGCCTGGCAGCACGCCGGGCTTCTTTCTTTTCTTGATCGAGTCGGCACTGTTCCTCGATGGATACGACATTGTCAGGGCAGGGTTTGCCAAATCTTTTGCGATAGAGCATCTGAATGAACTCCGGCAAAGGCGCCTTCCATGGCTCCTGGTTGTGGTTGTCGATCTTGCCGAGCTTCCCCGGATTCACGCCCAGCTCGCGGGCCGTCTGCACCTGAGCGTGGCTCAGACGATGCCGCTTCCTCGCGTCAATCCATGCCTGCATTTTCTGATTCGGCTTCTTGCTCGCCATGCCCCGCACCTCGATTGAGCATCGCTTTCAGAAGGGAAAGTCATCCCCGTTGTCTTCTGCCAATCGTCCCTCTGCCATGGCCAGGGCTTCGTAGGCCGCTTCGACGATGTCCTCATCCTCAGCGTCCAGGAGATCGCCCAGGATTTCCATCGCCTCCTGGGGGCCGATGCCAACCACAGCATTATCGCCAGCTCTTCCCGGTGTAGCTCTCTCACGTCAAGATGATCCTCAATGCGCCCAGGCCTTCAGCCAATCCTTCTGTAAACATCTTTCCTGTGGCCTACCTTCACTACCAGGACAAGAAGAACCTCCTCCTGAATCTGGTAGATGATCCGGTAGTCACCGTCTCGAATGCGGTAAAGTTCCGGTGCGCCCGAGAGCTTTTTCATCTCGGCTGGGCGTGGATTCTCAGCAAGAGCCTCAAGGCTGGCAAGGATGCGCCTCTGGGCAAGCTTTTTCAGCTTTCTGAGCTGCCTTTGCGCCGCAGGCGCAATCTCGACCCGATAACTCACTTAAAGCCCCAGCTCGCTTTTGAGATCCTCAAGAGAGGTGGTTCCCCTTTCCTCGGCCTCTTTCAGGGCGGCCAGGGCATCCTCCAGGTCAACCCGATCCTCCACCATCTCCAGAAGCTCTATGTCTTCCACGGGAACCACAGCCGCAAAGGGCTTCCCCCTTCTGGTCAGGATCACACGCTCTTTGCCGTAGGCAGCCCGGTTGATCACATCCGAAAAGTTCTCTCTTGCCTCACGAGTCGAGACAGTCATGGTATATCTCCTTTCGCCGTCACTTTCGCTGACAAGTGTACACCCGACCACACTATTTTGCAAGATTTGCACAGCCACTAATGCATTGAGCCCTCATGTTTCGAAGAAATCCCGCAGGGTGGAAGCGAGACTCTCGGGAGTGGTCAGAATGATCTCGTTCTTCAGCAGCTTTTGCAGGAAGTAGTCGTCCGTACGATAGTTCTCGTAGACGTTCTGGCGTGAGATGACCCGCAGGAAGCAGCGGAAGGCATCCTCACCGGCGCCCAGCGGCCCGGAATAGAGGGTGAAGTTGAAAGTCGAGAAGCCCAGGGCGCCGTACCCCCGCAGCACCGCGGATAATCCTTGGGCCAAGTCCGAAAAATCCTTATCCTCCATCTCAAGGAAATCCCTCCTCTCGGTGAGGATTCCCAGGACCTCATTGCTTCCCTGGGGAGAAAATCCGGCAATCCAGTGAACGGCACCCGTCCCTGCGATGGACCGAAGGCCGATTTCCTGTTCCTTTTCCACCAGATCCTTCCAGTAGCAGGTGCCGTGTTCTTTGCGATAGCGAGAGCTGAGGGTCAATAATTCTTCCAGATGACTGAACGGGACATCGCTGCCGAGCACCTGAAAATGAGGGTGAATGATACTGGCGCCGGCGGGAGCGAGATAGTTCCCATTGAGGGTCAGGAATCGGACCGCTGGATCTGCATGAGAGAGGTGCCTGGCAAATTCCCTGAAGGTGCCAAAAGCTTCTTCGATGGGCTGAGTTGGAAACTCCTGGAGGGGAATATAATGCTTTGAACCAACCCGGATAACGGCGTGCACCTGCGACAGAGGGAACAGGTTGGGAAACAGAACCGACTCCCCCACCTCCACCCGTCCCCCGGGCACCAGTGCTTCCGGGTAGGTCGGAGTCATTTTCTTCCAGCGGTCTCCGCAGAGAAAGCACCCCGCCTCGCTCTCACGGGCCAGGCGCTCAATGAGAGCCGGGACCGAAGGGGGGAACAGGATCGCCACCTTGTCCCTGAGGCCCGGGTTGAATATGCTTTGTCGACCGGAGAGAGGGTCTCTTCGGATTTCCAGCTCCTGGCTGTCCAGCTTGCCACCCAGCATAGGATTGTGAAACAAACACTTCTGAAAGTGCTTACTAAACCGGATCTTCTCTCCCACGACCGTTTACTCCGAACTGCTCACCTGGAAAACAGTGGTTAGTGGTCAGTGACGAGTGGTTAGAAAAATCTGTAGGGCACAGCACGAGCCCCACCGCGGAGCCGCTATGAAAACCGAAATCCCCGGGTTGCAGCTCGCCATGCAGGGCAAGTTCCCATGTGGCCCAGGATTGGCAACGATCATCCCACCGACAGCCCCAAAATCGCGGCGGCCTTTTCATAGACCTCGTCCGGATCAAGAGGTTTCATGAGGAAGTCGTTCGCCCCCACTTCTCCGAGCCGCTGGTCTTCAAAACCCTGTCCCTGGGTGGTGAGCATAACGATGTAAACATCCTTGAGGCCCAGCTGGTTCTTAACGGCGTCACACACTTCGAGTCCATTCATCTTGGGCATTAGAACATCGAGCAACACCAGCTCCGGCCGGTGTTGACGGATGGCCTCCAGAGCTTCCATCCCATTGCCGGCAAGAATAAGCTCCACACCTTGATCTTCGAACTCCTGGAGGGTCTCCTCCAGCATCTCCCTGACGTGGGGTTCATCATCTGCAATCAGGATCTTAGCCATTCCCTCATCCTCCTCTTGTTTACTCTGCATGTTTCCCTTCCGTCTCAGCCGTTCACAAACCAAGCAGCTTCTTTCACCACAGTGGTACCAAGGCTACGAAAGGATCCCTTCGTGGGCCTTCGTGGAGAAATGAGATCAAAAGGATAGCGCATTGACAAAGGTCCGCTGGAAGTCCTTGTGAGAGGCCAGGTCGAGCACCCGCGTGGCGCTCGCCAGCGCTCCCGCCTGCAAGAAAAGCTCCTCCTGGAGCAAAGCGAGCACGGCCCCGGCTCCAGCGGCATTTCCCACTACCTCGATGTCGGTGACCGCCATTTCCGGGAACATCCCGATTTGAAGCGCATCCGCCCGCTTGATGGTGCTCCCGAAGGCTCCTGCCAGCAGGATCTTGCGCGGACGCAGCATACCGTTTTCACGGCACAGCAGATCGATCCCCGCCAGCAGGGCACCTTTGGCCAACTGTACCGCGCGCACATCCGCCTGGGTGAGCGTGATCGCCTGGCCGGTACCGGTGGCCTCAGCGGGGGCAATCATCATCTCGAGAATGCCTTTTTCGCCTGGCCGCAGGCAGGGCGACTCGCAGGCCGAGTTGAAGTTGCCCGTGTTGCGAATGACCCCGGCCTTCAGAAGTTCCGCCACCGCGCTGATAACCCCGGACCCGCAGATGCCCGCCGGCGGCCTGGGGGGGCCGGTTCCCCGCTGTATGACCGTGTACTCGAGACATCCCGTGTTCGGCACGAACCTTACGGCATCAATGGCCCCGGAAGTGGCCTGCATACCGTGGCGAATGGTTGCCCCCTCGAAGGCGGGGCCGGTGGCACAGGAGGTAGCTGCAAGCCCGTTTTCAGTGACCAGGATGATCTCTCCGTTGGTCCCCACATCGACCAGCATGGTGCCCGGGAGGGCATGGGAGAGGTCCGCGGCAAGGGAGGCACTGATGATATCCGCCCCCAGATACCCGCTGATGAGCGGCAGGGTGCGCAGGCGGGCGCCCGGGCAGGAGCGCAGGCCGATGCTCCCGGCGCTGACATTCCTGGCTTCGGTAAACCTGGGAAGATAGGGATACACCCCAATCGATGAGGGGTCTTCGCCCAGAAACAGGTGGAGCATGACGGAGTTGCCGACGCAAACAAAGTCCGCAATGCCCTGGGGAGCGATACCGACCTGCCGACAAAGCGCCACCGTGGCCCAGTCGACAGCACTGACCGCCATCTTTTGCAGGCGGGGCAGGGCAGTCTGCTCCAGACGGACGGCGCTGAGCCGACTGATGACGTCGTCGCCGAAAACGGATTGCGGATTTCTCACCGAGGTGGACGCGGCGACCACGGCTCGGGCAAGATCGCAGAGGTAGACAGCGATGGTGGTGGTCCCGATATCGACGGCCACACCCCACGCGTCCACAACAGCAGGACGGTGAACCGTGTGGAGCGATTCCAGCCGCGACAACAGAATGGGCAGGCCCTTTTGCACCACATCCTGGGCGAGACGGCTTTCCAGGGGAATCGCCAGCGCCAAGGAACCCAGGACTTGAGCCCGGCAGGCAAGGCGATAGCCGAGGGCCCGTTCCTTGGCTCCGAGGATTTCCTCTTCCGCCTCATCGGGCTTGGACAGCCCCTCCCCAGTGGGGTCGGACACCTGCACCAGACACTTGCCGCAACGGCCGCGGCCACCACAGTCAGAGCGCAAGAGCAGCCCTTCCGCCACGAGGCATTCCATCAAGGTGGCCGCCGTTGGTGCGGCAAAAGAGCGGCCCTCGACAGTGATCTTGACCTCAGTCATGGCAAGCCTCGGCAGCTCCGCTTTTTATATGAAAGTCAACGCATCATACCCGGCAAAGCAGGTATCCAAGCTATTTTTTTCTGGATTCCTGCCTGCGCGGAAACGACGCGATCGCCTGGCGCTACCATCTTTCCTTGCGACCCTCCAGTTCATGGTGGTTGGGCGGCTTCGAAAGGTCCGCCTTTTATAACACATTTTTGTCCTGAGTGAATTCTCAGCGAGTTCTCCCTTCCTTTCCTTCTTCGCGATCCGGGCCGGATTTTCGCAACAGGTTCTTGATTTCTCGCGAGATCGCCATAGACTGCCCCCCCTCAGGGTTTTATGATAGTCTTGAGGAATAATGGCTGGAGGGTAAGGTGTTGCTGGAAAATAGGACCGCTCAGTTCTGATTACTATGCCGTTGTTGGAAGTCGCTGAGCGCCACAAGGCAATGAGAACCGATGGAATTCAAAACTGAAGCAAGGCGGGTGACCCTGGGCTCCCACGAGCTGATGGTCTCGCCCGAGCAAGTCGCCCGTTATGCAGGAGGGAAGCGTTATCGTATGGATGCTTCTCAAGCGAAGCTTGTCCATACCATCCTGGCAAGGGCCTATGAGCTTATTGAGCCTGCATTCGTCTACAAGGTTTACGAAGTTGCCGGCTTTATTGAAGGAGGATCCGTCAAGCTCCATAATGGAGAAATGTTCCCGGTCCCCACCAGTGATGAGGATGCCTGCATGAAGGCGCTTGCGTTCAGCGTCTGCACCCTTGGGGGAGGACTGGAAAAGGCAACAATAACCTCCTTGTCGCCAGAAGATCTTCTCGGAAGCTTGTTCCTGGATGCCGCCGGGGTTGCTTTCCTCGAAGCGCTGAGCACCAGGGCGTATGAGACTCTGCAACAGCAAGCCCAAGAGCATCACGTGCAGGTAGGATGCCGATTCGGGCCCGGATATGGAGGGGTAGATCTATCCTATCAAGAACGCCTCTTCAAGCTGGTGGATGCTCCCTTGATCGGGGTTCGGCTCAATGAGAGCTGCGTGATGAGCCCGTCAAAATCGCTTTCCTTCGTTACCATCTGGACAAGTTCGCCTAAACCTCAGAGAAGTCCCTACAAATGCGCATCCTGTGCCCTAACCCATTGCCCATACCGGCTATGATGGTGCAATAAGGCCACCCATCACGCACCCCAATCTAGCCTTTCATTAACTCGCGCAGGGCACTTTTCAGGGCTGCCGCATCCATCTCATGGCATTAACCATGCTCTCTGATTCCGGCTTGGTCATGCCTTTTGCCCCTTCTCATTCCCATCAACGCAAAAAAAGCCAGGGGAGAATATTCTCCTCCTGGCTTTTGTATGGGATTGGGGGGGCGGCGACCTACTCTGCCACGTCCTCGCGGGCGCAGTACCATCGGCGCTGAGGAGCTTAACGACCGTGTTCGGGATGGGAACGGGTGTGGCCTCCTCGCTAACGCCACCCCCCCAAAGCGGGGGTCTTCCGAATAGGAGTCTCTCTAGCTCTTCCTGATCTCGACCAATTGCCTTTTTTAGAATGGTCAAGCCGCACGGCCCATTAGTATCGGTTAGCTGAACACATTACTGTGCTTACACACCCGACCTATCAACCTCGTGGTCTACGAGGGGCCTTCAGTCCTGCTTACACAGGAGGGAACTCTAATCTTGGGGTGGGTTTCCCGCTTAGATGCTTTCAGCGGTTATCCCTTCCGAACTTAGCTACCCAGCGCTGCCGTTGGCACGACAACTGGTACACCAGAGGTTCGTCCATCCCGGTCCTCTCGTACTAGGGACAGATCCCCTCAAAATTCCTGCGCCCGCGGTAGATAGGGACCAAACTGTCTCACGACGTTTTAAACCCAGCTCACGTACCGCTTTAATCGGCGAACAGCCGAACCCTTGGGACCTGCTCCAGCCCCAGGATGCGATGAGCCGACATCGAGGTGCCAAACCTCCCCGTCGATGTGAACTCTTGGGGGAGATCAGCCTGTTATCCCCGGCGTACCTTTTATCCGTTGAGCGACGGCCCTTCCATGCGGAACCGCCGGATCACTAAGACCGACTTTCGTCCCTGCTCGAGATGTCTCTCTCACAGTCAGGCTCCCTTCTGCCTTTACACTCTACGGCTGGTTTCCAATCAGCCTGAGGGAACCTTCGCGCGCCTCCGTTACCTTTTGGGAGGCGACCGCCCCAGTCAAACTACCCACCAGGCACTGTCCCCAATGAGGATAACTCATCCAGGTTAGAACTCTAAACGCATAAGGGTGGTATTTCAAGGGTGGCTCCATGAGAGCTGGCGCCCCCACTTCACTGCCTCCCACCTATCCTACACATACACGCCCAAAATCCAATGCCAAGCTGTAGTAAAGGTGCACGGGGTCTTTCCGTCTAGCCGCGGGTACTCGGTATCTGCACCGAGACTGCAATTTCACTGAGTCCCTGGTTGAGACAGCGCGGAAGTCGTTACGCCATTCGTGCAGGTCGGAACTTACCCGACAAGGAATTTCGCTACCTTAGGACCGTTATAGTTACGGCCGCCGTTTACTGGGGCTTCGGTTCAGCGCTTCTCGGAGTTGCCCCCAATAACACCACCCCTTAACCTTCCAGCACCGGGCAGGCGTCAGACCCTATACGTCATCTTACGATTTAGCAGAGTCCTGTGTTTTTAGTAAACAGTCGCTACCGCCTCTTCTCTGCAACCCCCTTCGGCTCCAGGAGCAAGTCCTTTCACCTGATGAGGGCACACCTTCTCCCGAAGTTACGGTGTCATTTTGCCGAGTTCCTTAACCAGGGTTCTCTC
>CAWAOR010000011.1:292500-1094679 GCA_963783775.1 uncultured delta proteobacterium
GGTCTCCCACCATGCCGGTCCCTCCGCCCACCAGCATGAGCGGACGATGCCCATGGCGCTGCATCTGTGCCAGTGCCATGATGGGCACCAGACTTCCCACGTGGAGGCTGTCGGCAGTAGGATCAAACCCGATGTAACAGGTGACGGGCTTTTCCAGACGTTCTCGGATCTCCTGGGCATCGGTGGCCTGAGCCACAAATCCCCTTTGAGTTAGAGTGTCAAATACATTTCCAACTTCCGGCACCCTCTTCTCCTTGCACCAGAATGATGCCCCCCAGCCCCGACTCCCGGTGGGAGGTCTCCTATTTGGCGTAATCAACCGCTCTGATTTCTCTGATCACGGTCACCTTGATCTGCCCCGGATAGGTCAGTTCGCTCTCGATCTTTTTCGCCACATCGCGACTCAAAAGCACCACGTCGGCATCAGTCACCGAACCGCTCTCGACAATGATGCGCAGCTCCCGGCCGGCCTGAATGGCGTAGGCTTTGGTGATCCCTTGAAATCCGCAGGCAATCCTCTCGAGATCCTCCAGGCGCTTAACATAGGTTTCCAGGAGCTCCTTTCGGGCACCCGGCCGCGCCCCAGACAGAGCATCCGCAGCTTGCACCAAGATCCCCAGGATATCTTCAGTGGGCACATCTTCGTGATGTGCGGCGATGGCATGCACGATCACGGGAGATTCTCCGTGCCGTTTGGCAAGATCGGCCCCAATGGTCGCATGGGGGCCTTCCATTTCGTGGTCCATGGCTTTGCCAATGTCGTGCAGAAGGCCCGCGCGTTTGGCCTGCTTTTCGTTCAGGCCGAGTTCCGCCGCCATGATGCCGCACAAGAAGCCAACCTCGAGGGAATGCTGCAGAACGTTTTGGGCATAGCTTGTGCGATATTTGAGTTTACCCAGGAGCTTGATCAAATCAGGATGTATGCCGTGAACTCCAACATCGAAGGCCGCCTGTTCCCCCGATTCGCGGATGGAATTGTCGATCTCGGTGTTGACCTTCTCCACAATCTCCTCAATGCGTGCAGGATGTATCCTCCCGTCGGATATCAAGCGCTCGAGAGAGACTCTGGCAACTTCGCGCCGAATGGGATTGAAACCCGAGAGGATCACGGCCTCAGGGGTATCATCAATGATCAAATCAACCCCCGTAGAAGCCTCGATGGCTCTGATGTTCCGGCCTTCGCGCCCGATGATCCGCCCCTTCATCTCCTCATTGGGCAGGGTTACCACCGACACCGTCTTCTCCGCCACATAGTCGCCAGCATAGCGTTGAATAGCCAGCGAAATAATATTCTTGGCCTTACGGTCGGCTGACTCTCTCGCTTCTATTTCGATCTTTTTTACCAACACTGCGGCGTCGTGGCGCGCTTCATTCGCCACCACCTGCAGCAACATATCCTTGGCTTCTGCGGAGGACAAACCGGACAGGTCTTCCAGATGTCTACGCTGCTCTTCGATTAGCCCATGGAGTTCTTTTTCCTTCTCTCCCAGCTCCCTTTCCTGCTGCCCCATCTGCTTCTCACGCTTGGTGACGGAAGCTTCGCGCTTGTCGAGTGCTTCAGCCTTCTTGTCCAGATTTTCTTCTTTTTGGAGAATCCGTTTTTCGAGACTCTGGAACTCCTTCCGCGCCTCTTTTGTCTCTCTTTCGAAATCAGCCTTCATCTGAAAGAGAGTATCTTTGGCCTGCAGAATGGCTTCCTTCTTAATGGTCTCTGCTTCCTTGCGGGAATCGGCTAAGAGCTCCTGCGCTCGGTCTTTGACACGACCGGTTTGCCTCTCGAGCCAATACCGATACAATACTAGTCCAAGGCCTGCGCCAACAAGCATCCCCAACAACGAAAACAACGTCTCTGATATATAGCCCATGATGATCTATCCCTCTCTCACCGCTTCCAGTATCCATTCCTCATGGACAAATCATGGAAGTGACGGGGTATCATGCAACGACCCAAGTCGCCGCCACATGTTCCGTTCACTTCAACCGAAGCGTCCCGGTATGCAAAAAGAAGCCAGGTTATGGGGAAGAGCTCACGGCGGGGGGCTATTTTGCGAAAGCAACTCTGGGTATCGGCGGCCTTTGGCAGGGCGCCGACAGCCCGACGAAGGATGCTGTAGTGATGCAGGGAGAGAGCTCAGGGGTGATGCGAAACCCCCGCATTATGCCGTGTCGGTAGTCGATGGTGAACCGAAGGCTCAAGGTGGGCACCGCGTAGCTCTTTCAGGCTTTCGGTTTCCCGACATGCACACCAGAGCCAGAGGTGGTCCCCGTTAATCTTTGTGTTGGCTCAGAAGCGCTCTACCAATCACTAACACAGCAGGGGTTCATATCCTCAAACAAAGAACTCCTGAAACTAACAATCAGGCCTAAAGGACCTGCTGTCCCCCAACTCGCACTAAAGAAGGGACATCTGCCCGACCCGCCATTGCCGATAATACGCTCTTATGGCTTAAAGGCCTTTGCTAGTCAAAAGACGATAACGGTAAAACGGCACATCAAGACCCTCACTACCCTTTGACCGAAACCCACGGATCTCAGATTCCAGCCTCTATCAGTTACGACGACCAATCAGTCTCTCTCCAGAGCGCGCTATTCACAGCACCTTTCGATAGCCATGAGCTGTTCCTGTTACTTATTCTCAAAGGCCTCTCTCTCCTGGGCCATGGGGTTGCAGATCGTTCCACCCCCCAACTCCCAGGGCGTCAACCATTTTTTGTTTCGAACATACCCGAAAACCCATGGCATTCCACCTAAAGGCCCATACATTCATAGTATATTAGAAAAATGCAAACCAAGTCAAGCTGATTCTCGGGGAGGCGACGAGGCTCTCCGGAGGTTATTCAACAGTGACACTTTTTGCCAGATTCCTCGGTTGATCGACATCCGTCCCGCGCAAAACAGCTATCTGGTAGGCCAGTAACTGCAGGGGAATGGCAAAGAGTATCGGGGCCAACCATTCCGATGTCGGCGGCAACACCAGTTGCTGCTCTTCCGCGCCAATCCTGGCGTCCGCTTGGCCCTGGACCAGCGCCAACACCTGGCCTCCCCTGGCTTTGACCTCCTGGACGTTGCTCAACATCTTCTCATAAAGAGGGCCCTCTTGAAGCACCACAACCACCGGCATGTTCTCGTCGATCAGGGCAATGGGTCCATGCTTCATTTCTCCGGCGGCATAGCCTTCAGCATGAATGTAAGAAATCTCTTTCAGCTTCAAGGCACCTTCCAGGGCAATGGGGTAGAGAATACCGCGTCCCAGGTAAAGAAAATCCGACACATGCATGTACCGTCTGGCCCACTCAACGATCCGGCCGCTGTTGCCCAGGGTCGCCTCCATCTTATGAGGGAGCTCCAGCAATGCCCGAATACGTTGGGAAAGCGCATCCTGGGACAGATTACCGAGGGTATGCGCGCAATAGAGGCTGAACAAGTAGAGCGCCGCCACCTGAGAGGTAAAGGCTTTGGTTGAAGCCACTCCAATTTCCGGCCCAGCATGGGTATAGATAACGCCCCCTGCCATTCTGGCCAGACTGCTGCCCACAACGTTGACAATGGTTTTGCACAAAGCCCCTTGATCGATCCCCTCCTGAAGGGCAGCTCGCGTGTCCGCCGTTTCGCCCGACTGGCTCACTGCGATCAGCAAAGTGCGATCGTCCAGCAAGGGCCGGCGATAGCGGAACTCGGAGCCCAGGTCGACTTCAACAGGCAAGCGACACATGCCTTCGATCATGTATTTTCCCACCAGGCAGGCATGGTAAGAGGTCCCGCAGGCAACCAGGACGATCTTGGCGATCTTCTTCACCTGGGATTCCGTAAGGTTCAACTCATTGAGGCGCACTCTCTCTTGGTTAAGATCCAAGGCGCCGCGAAAGGTGTCGATGACAGCGTGGGGCTGCTCATGGATTTCCTTCAGCATGAAGTGCTTATAGCCGGCCTTTTCCGCCATTACCGGATTCCAGTCAATCCGCACGGGAAGGCGTTCCCGGGGTTCACCCGTCAGGCTTTCCACGACATAGCCGTGTAGCGACAACCGCACCACGTCCCCGTCTTCGAGGTAGACCATGGTATTGGTGTAAGGGAGGATGGCTGGGACGTCGGAGGCAAGATACAGGGCGTCGGCTCCGACTCCCAGAATGAGCGGGCTTTCCTTGCGCGCGGCAATGAGTTCCTGCGGCTGTTCCTCGTTGATGAAGACCACGGCGAAACTGCCCCGCAGCTGCTGCAGGGTATCCCTGATGGATTGCAGATAGTCCTTCCCTCGGCGCCATTCACGTTCCGCCAGTTTCACGATGACTTCCGTGTCGGTCTCCGACGCAAAGGTAAAGCCCTCGCCTTCCAGTTGTTGTTTGATATCGGCATAGTTCTCGATAATTCCGTTGTGGACCACCACAAAAGGCCCGGAGCGATGAGGATGAGCGTTTTCATCCGAAGGTCTTCCGTGTGTTGCCCAGCGGGTGTGGGCAATGCCGATCATACCGGAGACTGGGTCATTCTTGAGTTTTTCCTCCAAGACGGCAATTTTGCCCTGAGAGCGCACGATTTTCAAGGTTCGCTCCGCGCCGATCATGGCTATCCCAGCACTATCGTACCCGCGATATTCAAGCCGTTTGAGACCCTCGATGAGGATCTTGCTGCCGTCGCTGACCCCCACATAGCCAACAATCCCGCACATCCTTTTTCCTCCTTGTTCAAGGCAAACCGCACTACCGTCAGGAAAGGCATTACAATCAGCCGGGATTATGAAATGGATAGCATCAAGAGTAAAGCAAAGAAAAAGCCCTTCCGCGAAGGAAGGGCTCTGTAGAGGCCATCTTATGGTTGATGATCAGCGCATTTCTGCAATCCGCAGGCGGGCGATGGCCCTTTGCAGGGCGGCTTGCGCCTGGGCAAATTCCAGCCGGTCCCGAGCTTCGGCCATACGGCGTTCCGCCCTCTCTCTGGCAGCTTTGGCACGGATCACGTCAATCTCTGAAGCTTCTTCGGCGGCAGTAGCCAAAATCGTCACGTGATCAGGCAACACTTCCGCATAGCCCCCCATTATCGCCACATGACGTGACTGTGGCACCAATCCGGAAGCGCAACTCACCCACCTTGAGCTTGCAGAGAAAGGGGATATGGTTTGGCAGAGCGCCAAACTCACCCTCTTCTCCCGGCGCGACAACAATATCCACCATCTCGCTCAGGACCTTTCTTTCGGGTGTCACAATCTCTAGCAGGATTTTATCGGCCATATGCTCACCATTCTTTGTGGTTATGCCTCAGCCATCGTCTTGGCCTTGGCAACCGCTTCCTCAATCGCCTCCTACCATATAAAAGGCCTGTTCGGGGATATCATCGTGTTTGCCTTCACAGATCTCCTTAAAGCCTCGAATGGTCTCTTCCACCTTCACATATTTCCCGGGAGTTCCGGTGAAGGCCTCGGCTACGTGAAAGGGTTGCGACAAGGAAGCGTTGGATCCTTCTCGCCCGGGCCACAACCACCTTGTCTTCTTCGGCAAGCTCGTCCATGCCAAGATGGCGATGATATCCTGGAGATCCTTATACTTCTGGAGGATCTGCTGAACCTGGCGAGCAGTAAAGTAATGCTCTTCGCCAAGCACATTGGGGTCAAGGATTCGCGAAGTCGAATCCAGCGGATCCACGGCGGGATAGATGCCAAGCTCAGCGATCTGACGAGAAAGAACGACGGTTCCGTCCAAGTGAGCAAACGTCGTTGCCGGGGCCGGGTCGGTCAAGTCGTCGGCAGGCACGTAAACGCACTGCACCGAAGTGATGGAGCCCTTGGTGGTGGAGGTGATGCGTTCCTGCAACTCCCCAAGGTCGGTACCCAGCGTCGGCTGGTAACCAACGGCTGAAGGCATACGCCCGAGAAGAGCGGAAACTTCAGCACCTGCCTGGGTGAAACGGAAGATGTTGTCAACAAACAGCAGCACATCCTGACCTTCCACATCCCGGAAGTATTCCGCCACGGTCAGGGCAGAGATGGCCACACGCGCACGGGCTCCCGGCGGTTCCGTCATCTGGCCATAAACCAGACCCGCGCGCGGCAGAACTCCGGAATCCTTCATTTCGTGGTAGAGGTCATTTCCTTCACGGGTTCGCTCACCCACACCGGCAAAAACCGAAATACCACCGTGCTGCATGGCGATGTTGTGGATCATTTCCATCATGACGACGGTCTTGCCGACGCCGGCACCACCAAACATGCCCATCTTCCCGCCACGGGGGAAGGGCACCAGCAGGTCGATAACCTTGACTCCGGTTTCCAGCACCTTTACCGAGGTATCCTGCTCGGTGAATGCCGGGGCGGGGCGATGGATAGGCATACGCTCATCGGTCTGCCACGGGCCCCAAACCATCCACCGGGCGGCCAACGACGTTCAGAATGCGGCCCAGCACACGCCTTCCCGACCGGCATCATAATCGGTTTTCCGGTGTCTTTGCAAAGCATCCCGCGCACGAGACCGTCGGACGTGTCCATCCCGACGGTCCGCACGACATTGTCACCAAGATGCTGAGCGACTTCGAGAACCAGGTTGTCTTCCTTATCGTCGATACCCGGATTGCGTGACGAGCAGCGCGGTCAAGAGTTCGGGGAGCTTCCCTTCCTCAAACTCGACGTCAACTACGTTTCCAATGACTTGAACGATTTTCCCCATGTTCATGGGCTTATTGCCTCCTCAGTCCAAAAGGTCCGCTGCCTGCGGCCTGAACCTATTTTCTTAGGGCCTCCGCACCGCCTACGATATCCATGAGTTCTGTGGTAATGCCTGCCTGCCTTGCCTTGTTGTAAATCAGCGAAAGACTGCGAACCATTTCCTTACAGTTGCTGGTGGCATTTTCCATCGCAGCCATGCGTGCTGCGTGCTCACCCACTGCTGTCTGATAGAAGTACTCCAAAAGTTGAATATACAAGAAATTAGGCAGAAGGTCGGTCAAGAGCGCTTGATGGGACGGTTCGAACAGATAGTCGACGTATCCGCTCTCCTCATCTTTGGCCGCTCCTTCTGGAGTAATGGGAAGGAGTTTAACCAGCGTCGCCACTTGTCTCACCATGCTCAAATAGCGGCTGTAGATCACATAGACTTCATCGCACTCGCCGGTTTCAAAGATTTCGATGAGTTCGCGGCCCAAACCGAAGGCATCGTCATAGCTGGGTTTGTTTAGAACGCCCGTCATGCGCCGGCGAATCTCAATTTTACGCCGCTTGAAGTAGTCAGAACCTTTCCTGCCGACCGTGATCAAAGAAACCTCAACTCCTGCTGCTTGCTTCTCGTGTATGAATCGTTCAGCAGCGACGATCAGGTTATTGTTATAACTGCCGCAAAGACCTCTGTCCGCGGTGATGAGAACCAGCTCAATCTTCTTGACCTGTTTCTCTTGGAGTGACCAGTTCGTACTCTCCGCCTTCTTCCACACCCGCTGCAAGCCGCCCGATGACCTCTTTGAACTTGGCGGCATAGGGATGGAACTTCTCCATGTTCTGCTGAGCTCCACGAAGCTTGGCAGCAGCCACCATGTTCATGGCTTTGGTGATCTGCGAGGTCTTTTTGACGGCGTCAATTTTCCTCTTTATGTCCCGTAAGGTAGCCATAATGCACGCTCTCTTATTTGATTACCTGAATTGACGCCTATGCAGCCTTAAAGACCTCGGCAAACTCTTGCAGGGCCTTTTTCATCTTCTCGTCCAACGCGTCACTGATGATGTTCTTCTCTTTGAGCTCCGTCGAAAATCTCAGGATACTTCCGCTCGACAAAAGCAAGCATCTGCGTTTCGTACTCACTCACCTTCTCAACTGGAATTGAATCCAGATAGCCTCTCGTTCCGGAATAAAGGCTCACGACCTCTCTGTCACCCGACATGGGCTTATATTGCGGTTGCTTCAGGAGTTCCACCAGCCGCATACCGCGATTCAGCTGATCTTGCGTCGACTTGTCGAGGTCGCTACCGAACTTGGCGAAGGCTTCCAGTTCCCGATACTGCGCCAGATCCAGGCGCATCCGGCCGGCTACCTGTTTCATGGCCTTCGTCTGCGCGGCACCACCGACGCGGGATACCGAGAGACCAACGTTGATGGCGGGACGCACACCGGAGAAGAACAGCGACGGTTCCAGGTAGATCTGCCCGTCGGTAATGGAAATGACGTTGGTGGGGATATAGGCAGATACGTCACCGGCCTGGGTTTCAATGATCGGCAAGGCCGTCAAGGACCCACCGCCCAGTTCATTATTGAGTTTGGAGGCCCGTTCCAGCAACCGGGAGTGATTGTAGAAAATGTCACCGGGATAGGCTTCGCGCGCCGGGGGACGACGCAGCAGCAAGGAGACCTGGCGGTAAGCCACGGCTTGCTTGGAGAGGTCATCGTAGATGATCAAGGCATGGCGGCCACGGTCACGATAATATTCGCCCATGGCACATCCCGCATACGGAGCGATATACTGAAGGGATGCCGGATCACTGGCACCGGCAACCACGACCGTGGTGTAGTCCATGGCGCCGTGTTTGCGGAGCACCTCCACGACCTGGGCCACCGTCGACTTCTTCTGCCCGACTGCCACGTAGATGCAGATGATTCCGGTTTCTTTCTGGTTGATGATGGAATCGATGGCAATGGCCGTTTTGCCGATCTGCCGGTCGCCGATGATCAACTCACGCTGTCCGCGGCCAATGGGCGTCATGGCATCGATGGCCTTGAGTCCGGTATAACAGGGTTCGTTAACCGACTGCCTGGCAATAACACCGGGAGCGATCCGCTCGATACGGGCGAATTCCTTGGCTTCAATGGGCCCCTTGCCATCAATGGGGGCGCCCACCGGGTCAATAACCCGACCCAGAACCGCGTCACCTACCGGCACTTCGGCAATGCGCCCGGTGCGCCTGACTTCCCCACCCTCTTTGATGTGGAAGTCCTCACCCATGATGGCGACGCCCACATTGTCTTCTTCGAGATTGAGGGCTAAGCCATAAACTGATCCATGTTCCGTAGGGAACTCAAGCAATTCCATGGACATGCACTTCTCGACGCCATAGACGCGAGCGATACCGTCACCAACGGAGAGCACACGGCCTGTTTCGCTGAGTTCGACCTGCTTCTCGTAATCCTTGATTTGCTCTCGGATAATTTGGCTGATTTCTTCGGCTCTGATTTCCATTAACCTAATGCACCCCTCTTCATGGTTTCCTTAAAAGTAAGTAACTGTCGCCTAACACTCCCATCTAAAACGACGTCGCCAATCTTTGCGACAATGCCTCCAATCAAGCTGGGGTCTTGCTGAAACTCGACCACCACATGTTTGCCTGTCATCTTTTCCAGAGTCCGGGCGATCTCCTGCACAACATCCTCGTTGAGCTCGGTCGCCGCCTTGATCTGAGCCCGGGCGATATTGGCGTGAGCGTCGATCAGTCGGTGATAGAATTCCGCGATCTCTGCGATATTCTGGACCCGCTTTTTTTCGATAAGAAGATTGATGAAGCTCGTGAGAATCGGCGACAGGCCGACCTTCTCTGCAATGGAATGAAACACCGCTTTTCGGGCCGCTTCCGCATACAAGGGGTTTTGCATGGCGTTTGCCAAATCAGGAAGCTCCCCTAAGAGCCGAACAAAACCATCCAGCTCCTGCCCATATTGATCAACCTTACCATCATCCTGCGCCAGGTTGAACAACGCCTTGGCATAACGTTTGGCTATAATCAGATTCTTCACTACTTCGCCTCCACCACCCTTGTCATGAAATCCCGGACCAGGCGATCTTGATCCGCAGGTTTGAGATTCTTGCGCAGGATCTTTTCCGCTGCGGCCACGGTAAGCTCTCCAATTTCTTCCTGAAGACTCTCTTTGGCAGCCTTGATTTCCTGCTGAATGGCCAGTTGTGCCTGTTGCTTGATGTAATCGGCCTGCTTGTGGGCAGCGTCAACAATCTTCTGCCTCTCGATTTCTCCTTCCGCAACGAGCTCAGCAACAATCTTCTTGGTCTCATCCTCAAGGGCAGTGAGCTTTGCCTTAAATTCCGCGCTCCGTTGCTCGCTCTCCAACCGCTTGGCCTCCAATTCCGCCAATAACTGCTGGATCTCCTCACGCCTTGAGCGGAAGAAAGTGCAGATAGGCTTCTTCAGAAGCTTCACCAGGATTGCCACGAGAATAACGAAGGCAACAAGCCGATACACAAAGTCCGTCCAATTAAGATGACCTCCACCATCTCCCCCGCCTGAAGCCCAGCAAACCCCTTGCAACGCAAGCAGCGATGCTGCGCATAGGAGGGGCAACGCACCCTTCTCCCTCATCTCATACCCCCTCTCACGCTCGACCAATCTAGAGATTCCTACCCAATATCTTTTGCGCAAGTTCCACCGAAAAGGCCTCAATTTGCCCTTGGAGCTGGTCCCGCGCCTTTCGGACATCAGTTTGAATCGTCATCCGCGTGACCTGTACCTGCTTCCCGGCCTGATCGACAGCCTCCTGCAGCATTCCCTTCTCCTGCTCGTAAGCCGCCGTCTTGATCTCCTGGATCTTCCCCCGCCCTTCCTTGCGCGCTTCCTGAATCCTTCCATCGAACTCCTGGATGGCCCCAGCAGTCTCAGATTCCGCAAACTCAATCGCCTCCCGCTGCTCGGCGACAAACTTGTTGCGCTGGGCAACGAACTGGCGAATGGGGCGGTAAAGGAACAGATTCATAAGAAAAACCAGGATAAGAACATTGGCCAGTTGAATGAAAAACGTCACATTGATGCTGATCATGTTTGACCCTTCCTCTGTTGCTGCATTCGGCGAATGGAACTGAGAGCAAAACCTTTACGCTTGGCTACCGCTCTGGGGAGCACCAGCATTCTCGCTCTGGAAGATACCGTGCTCAACCACGGCAAACCTACGGTAGTTTAGTCGGGCGTGCTAGTTAGCACAGGTTCCCAGCCTTGGCAAGCAAAAAGTAATAAAAATCACAATTACCCCTTGCCCGGGAGGTGCAGCTAGCGAAACTGAAAAATGTAGCGGCGCATGCTCACGTTTTCGATGAGGCCAATGGCGAGGCACAGAGCGATCAGGGAAGATCCCCCGTAGCTGACAAAAGGAAGGGTGATCCCGACGACCGGCAACAGCCCGATGACCATGCCGATGTTGATCAATACCTGCCACAAGACCAGAGCGGTCATGCCCACCACGAGCATCGAACCGTAGCGGTCCTTGGAACGGCGGGCCACTCTGAGGCACAGCAAGACGAGCAGGGCAAAAAGCGTCAAGAGGACGAAACACCCTACAAATCCCCATTCTTCCGCCCACACCGAGAAAATAAAATCAGTGTGTTTTTCCGGCAGAAACTGGAGCTTGTTCTGAGTACCGTTGAGAAAACCCTTTCCCCACAACATCCCCGAACCGATGGCGATCTTTGACTGGCGAATGTGGTAGCCTGCCCCCAGGGGGTCCAGATCCGGCCGCAGAAGAATGAGCACGCGCCTCTTTTGGTAGGGTTTCAAAACATGCTCCCATACCGGATAGAGCAGCGGGGCAACGAGCAAAATTCCGGTCAGGATATACTTCCACCGGATTCCCACGAAGAAAATCATGGTTGCCGAAATCGCCAGAATCGTGATCGCCGTGCCCAGATCCGGCTGAGCCAGAATCAGCAGGACCGGGATCAGGATGAGAACCAGTGGCGGCAGGAGCTTCTTCAGGTCGGGATAGGGGGAGGTTTCCTGGGAGGAGAAGTAGCTTGCGAGATAAATCACAATGGCTATCTTCATGAACTCGGACGGCTGAAACTGAAAGCCAGCCAGCTCCAGCCAGCGCTTCGAACCATTGACATCCTTGCCGACGAACATCACAGCCAGCAGGAGAAGGAGTGAGACGAGGTAAATCCACAGGCTCATCCTTTTGAGCTTTTGATAGTCCGCCAACAGACTGCAGAACATGAGCGTAAAGCCGACCGCCAGCCAAATCAGCTGTTTGATGAACAGATTGTGAGTGGGATGCGCCTGAATCTGATTGTAAAGGGCGCTGTAGATGCTCAAAAGGCCAACGCAGACAACCCCCAGCAGAATCCAAACGATTGACCAATCAAAGTTTTCGATCAATCGTCTATCCATCATTGGCACTTATCCTTGTTTGTGACCCAGGGCCGGCCCCGAAATACCATTAAGACCCCGGTGCATTGGGCGCATTGTTGAGATAGGCGGTAATGACTTTTTGCACCAGCGGAGCAGCAACTGAAGAACCGTGTCCGCCGTGTTCCACCAGGGCCGTTACGACAATCTGTGGATTGCCTGCCGGCGCATATCCCACGAACCAGGCGTGGTCGCGATCTTGTTCTCTGGCCGCTTTGGCCGGCTGACGTCCTTTCCCTCCCTCAGCCATCTGGACGACCTGGGCCGTGCCCGTCTTGCCGGCGATGGCGATGGTCTTGTCTCTGATGCCATGCGCCGTTCCCTGCTCGCTTTCGACCACCCCGAGCAATCCTTTCTTGACCACGTCAAAGTGACGCTGGTCAATGGCAACGGTCCCTTTTAACTTGCCCCTGATCTCATCCACATCATCGGGACCGTGACCTTCAATGCGGCGCACCACATAGGGCTGCCATACTTTACCGTTGTTGGCGATCGCCGCGTAAGCGAGGGTCATCTGAAGCGGGGTTGCCGAATCAAAGCCCTGGCCGATGGCGATGGAAAGGGTTTCCCCCTTTTGCCAGGGAACACCCAGGGCCTGCTTCTTCCACCAGGAAGTGGGAATCAAGCCGGCGGTTTCCCCTGGCATCCCGATTCCGGTTCTTTCGCCCAAGCCAAGGGCTTTGACCCAGTGGGCAAGGCGATCGACGCCAAGTCGCAAACCGCATTGATAAAAATATACGTCGCACGACTGGGTGAGGGCAGCGACCATGCTCACAGACCCGTGTCCGCTGGCACGCCAGCAACGATAGCGCCGGTCGGCAAACTCGAGATAACCTGGACAGAAGAAGGTGGTATCGGGAGTCACCGCCCCCTCTTTGAGGGCCGCAAGGGCTACCAGCGCTTTATAGGTGGAACCGGGAGGATACGTCCCGCTGATACAGCGGTTGAGCAGCGGATGGTTGCGATCCCGGCTCAAGGCTTGCCATTCCTCCCTTTTCATGCCGCGAATGAATTTTTCCTGATCGAAACCCGGACTGCTTGCCAGGGCAAGCACCGCTCCGTTTTTGGGATCCATGGCCACAATGGCGCCGACCTTACCTTCAAGACAGGATTCCGCGACTTTTTGGAGTTGGATATCGATGGTCAACCAGGCGTTCTTACCGGAGATGGGAAGCACCTCATCGAGAAGGCGAATACGCCGGCCAATTGCATCCACCTCCACCTGCCGCCCACCTCGCTTTCCATGAAGGTACTTCTCAAACGCGCTTTCCACTCCAATCCTTCCCACATCTTCCGCCGGAAAATAACCTTGATACTGCTCGCTTTTGAGCTCCGATTCGGTAATTTCGCTCAGATAGCCAATGAGGTGAGGAGCGGTTCCCGGCCACCGGTATTCACGCTTTGGCTCAAGCTGGACGAACACTCCGGGCAAGCGAATGCGATGCGCCTCGACGCGCGCCAGGCAATCCCGATCAATATCGCTCACCAGGCGCAGGGGCACAAACTTGGGCACGCTCTTACTGCCTTCGAGAACCCCAAAAAGCTCTTCCGGAGTCCGCTCACACAGCCGTGCCACCTCACGCACAGTTTGATCGAGATCCTGGACGTCCTCGCGAATGAGTTGAAGGTGGTAGGCCGGCCGGTTTTCCACCAGGGGGTTGCCGTTGCGGTCAAAAATGATGCCCCGTGGGGCAGATACTTCCTCCAGGCGAATGCGATTATTCTCAGATTGGTAGCGATACTTGCTCCCCTGGAGCACCTGCAGATACCACATGCGAAAGGCATACACCACCAGGACCAGCAGCATGAGTCCCAGTAGAAAGAAATACTGCTTCTGGAAAACCGCAGCATCGGTGGTTTCCCAGTTCAGCACTTGCAGATTGTCAGGTTGTGGTTCTTTTTTAAACATTGCCAGCTTTATCACAGATTTCTCCCCCTCATATGCCACAGGGGATAGACAATGATGGGGGCAAGCAGCATCATGACGAGGGAGCGAAGGATCAGGCTGACATAAGCCGAGGAAACCTCAATTTGCGACGGTGCTTCGAAGAGCAGAAACAGGCCAAGAGCCACCGATTGACCCAGGGCACACGCCCCGACAAAAAGCATTTGGTACACCGGATTGTAGAGCTCGAAACGTTCGACCGCAATATTCACCAGACAGACAGCCACGACATAAGATCCCACGTGGAACCCCCAGAATTTCCCCGAGAGGGTATCCAGAATGAAGCCCCACCCCGAAGCCCAGACAATGCTGGCCAGCGGAGGCCACTCTATGGCCGTACCGAACATCAAAGGCAGCAACAGGTCTATCCGCAATGCCGGGTGGGGAAAGCGCGAAACCCAGCAGGACTGCAGAAACAGCAGAAACAGCGTATAGAGGGTTATCTTAGAAGCATACCACCAGGGTATTGCGTTCTTAACGTATGCCAAGGGTCTTGCTCGCTGCCAACATCCGCCTCAACCGATCAGTTTCCCACACCTTTGTCTGCATGCTTCACGTCCCGCTTGATGATCAGGAGCTCCTCGAGAGCACTGAGGCGCACCACCGGCTTAATATCAATCCTCTGAAACAGGTCCAGCGGATCCTTAGAGACCCCCTGAACGGTTCCCAGACGGAGTCCCTTGGGGAACACTCCGTCCTTTCCGGAAGAAACCACCAGATCACCCACTTGAACATCCAGATTACCACGTACGTATTTCAGTACACAAGTGTTCGCATCTTTACCCCCGACGATGCCTCTTACGCGGTTACGCTGAATGATGGCATCTATGGAACTGCCCGCATCGGTAATGAGGAGGACGCGGGCATAGCGGTCGGATACGTCCAGAACCCGGCCAACCACGCCTTCGTCGTTCACCACGGCCATGTCCGGAGCAATTCCCTCCCGAAACCCCTTATCGATCATCAGGGTTTGAAACCATCCGGTGAGGTCATGGAGCACCACCTGGGCGGCAACGGTTTCGGTCTGGATAGTTGACCGGAAATCCAGCAGACGTCGCAAGCGCAGGTTCTCTACGTAGGCTTCCTGATAATCGATCAATTTCTGCTCGAGGCTGGTTATCTCTTCGCGCAGGGATTCGTTTTCGTTATGCACCTGCCGAAGCATCACGTAGCCCCTGATCATATCATCCGTAAACGTGGTGATTCTGCTCAGGGACTGAAAAAGGGGCAGGATAGACTCGCTTACCATTCTTTGCAGGAGGTCCATGCGCTCGGGAGGCCGAAAGTTGAGCGAAAGAACATAAAGAAAGATAGAGAAAAACAAACCAATCAACAGGGCGCTGCGCAGCCGGCGCAACCAATCTGCCATGACCGAAAAGCCTCAATTTATGTCCATGTGCGCTCCACCCTCGGGCAGTGTCAGGCTTCGTGGCCACCTTGTCAGCGGGGTGCTGGTGCTCCACCCGGGAATGCAAGCGTTCATTGGACTGATTTCTATTCAGGCGGCACCACAACGCAAGAAAATCACACCTGGAAATGGGTGACACATCGTTTTCTGACGGCTGATCACTGAGCGCTGTTCTCTAGGTAAGCACCTGCTTCAGGATTTCGATCTCCTCGAGAGCCTTCCCTGACCCCAGAACGACTGTGGAAAGCGGATCATCTACGAGGGTAATGGGCAACCCTGTCTCCAACCGCAACAGGTGATCGAGGCCTTTGAGCAGCGCTCCCCCTCCGGTCAGGACGATGCCGCGGTCCACGATATCGGCGGCCAGTTCGGGAGGCGTTTGTTCCAGGGCGATTTTTATCGTTTCCACAATCGAGTCGATCTGTTCCTGAATAGACTCTCTAATTTCGTCAGAATTGATCTCAAGGGTCTTGGGAATCCCGCTCACCAAGTCACGCCCTTTGATCAACATGGTCTCCCTTTCACCTACGGGATAAGCGTTGCCTATGGTGGTCTTGATAACTTCCGCAGTGCGCTCGCCGATGAGGAGATTGTACTGCCGCTTGACATGCTGCAGAATCGCCAGATCCATCTTGTCTCCCCCCACCCTCACCGAACGACTGAACACCATCCCGGCAAGCGATATGACCCCCACCTCCGTGGTTCCGCCCCCAATATCGACCACCATATTACAGAGGGGTTCGGTGATGGGCAGGCCAGCTCCGATTGCGGCTGCCATAGGTTCCTCGATGAGATAGACTTCCCTTGCCCCTGCCGATTCGGCTGATTCTCGCACCGCCCGCCGTTCCACCTGGGTAACCCCGGAAGGGATGCACACGATGATGCGGGGCCTGACCAGTTTGCGTCGGTTGTGAACTTTCCTGATGAAGTAGCGAATCATCGCTTCGGTCACCTCAAAATCCGCAATCACACCATCTTGCATGGGGCGAATGGCAACGATGTTGCCCGGCGTTTTGCCCAACATGAGCTTGGCATCCTTGCCGACGGCCAGGATCCGGTTGGCGCCTCGCTCGTCTTTGCGCACCGCCACCACCGAAGGTTCACATAGGACAATCCCCTTACCTCTCACATAGACCAGCGTGTTTGCGGTGCCAAGATCGATAGCCAAATCATTGGAGAACCAGCCCAGTATGCGATCCCAAAACATCAGTTTCACGTCTCCTTTCAGCGATGCCTTCAAAATCCTCTAATTCATAGCACGCCAATCCGGTATCTTCAATCGGGAATTATGCAGTCTCCTCAACTCTTCGCACTTGCTGCACCCGCTCTGGCACCTGGAGTCTTCAAATATCTCCATCTCTGCTCGCTTTGAACCTTGACAATAAAAACCGAAATTGATTATAGATCACCTTTTCGCAGTTTGATGCGGGGCAGTTTTCCAGGTATTCGACAGAGGGTGTCAGCCGGCCCCGATTGATTCGAGGCTATTTGGCACAAATCGTTATAGAAAACAGAGGTTATCAGGTAAATTCTCATGAAGATGACATTTCAACCCAGCAACATCAAAAGGAAGCGAACTCACGGGTTCCTGGAACGGATGTCCACCAAGTCAGGAAGGGCCGTCATAAAGAGACGGCGGGCTCGAGGGCGCAAGCGTCTCAGCGTATGATGAGAGCCCTGCCACGCATACGGCACGGGTGGAAGCGTCATCAGCGTTGGGAGAGAGAAGACCCTTGAGGGGGCTCAGTCGGTTCCGACCACACGAGAAATTGCGATCATCCGCCGATTACATGCGCGTGAAGAAGTTGGGGAGGCGCCTGAAAACCCCTCATTTCGGGTTCAACTACGCTGAAAACGGGCTTTCTAACCATCGTTTGGGAATGGTGGTGCAGAAGCGTTTCTGGCACGCGGTAAACCGGAACCTTATCAAGCGGCGACTCAGGGAGTGGTTTCGCCTCCACAAACACCTGTTGCCAATGCCGGGTAAGGATATCGTCATCATTGCGCGACCTGGCGCAGAAAGACTATCATCAGAAGATATGGCAAGAGAGCTTCTCGCAGCATTGGCGAAGCGGGATGGTCGGACTGGATGATTCAACGACTGCTGCTTTTTTTGGTCCGTGCTTACCAGGTGTTGGTATCCCCTTTCAAAGTCTCTTCGTGCAGGTTTTTTCCCACCTGTTCCCAGTACACATATGACGCAATCAGATTCTACGGACCTTTAGCGGGAGCCGTCATGGGCATGAAACGTGTCGCTCGCTGCCATCCGTTTCACCCTGGTGGTTATGATCCTGTGGTCGAGCCCCCCCCCGACACCCCTTCCCGATATTAATGGAGTATTCATAGATGGAAAAAAGAGCGCTGATCGCTTTTGTTCTTTCCCTGGTGGTGCTGGTGTTTTGGGAGTATTTTTTTGGCCTGGTGCGGACTCCGGAAACCCGGCGGCAGCAACAAACCGGCGCGATCGCCCCCGAGTCGGCCGAGAAGCCACCCCAAACGCGTCCCGCTGAGCTGCCCCCGCCCATCACGCCGCCAGCCCTGCCTCAGCAACCAGCAGTCCGCCTCGACCAGCACTTTGACAAATGGACCCTGGAAGCGCCCCTCTACCGGGCTCAGATCCTGTCTCCCGGCGGCCGCATGAACTCCTTCCAGCTGCGCACGTTCCGGCAGACTGTGGCCAGTGACTCGCCGCCCGTGGAGATGATCTCTTCTCAAGGGAGCGGTTATCTGCCCCTTTCGGTGGACCTCCTGCACCATCAGGGCTGGCAGCTCTCGACTAAGCCGTCTGTCAGCCAAACCCCCTCCGAGCTATCCCTGACGCCCACCTCCCCCCCTGAAGTCCTCTCCCTCTCCCAAGAGGTTCCCGGTGAAGTCAGTCTGACCAAGGTTTTTACTTTTAAACCTGAAAGCTACGTCATTGATCTGGAACTTCGGCTGAAGAATCTATCTCAAGCTCCTTTGACCGACCAGATGGGGATCAGCTTCTTTTTTCAGCCCCTGGGTGACGCCAAGAGTGAGGGCTCGTACAACATTTCGCAGCTGGCGATGGGGGAAAAAGGCTCACGCAAGCTCTTCGACTTGAGTGAACTCCAGAAGACACCAACGGTCTTAAAACCTCCCCTGGATTGGGTGGGATATGGCGACAACTTTTTCCTGCAGGCGCTCATTCCTCTGGAGGAACAGGGTTTTGAAGTGATTCCGCGCGTTTTGGATGCCGCCAGGGGTTTGTTGCAGGTGGTCTATTTGACCGAGCCCTTTCAGCTCGAAGGAGGCCAGGAGAGAACCTTCAAGGTACGCCTCTATATTGGTCCCAAGGTGCTGGTTCACCTGGACCAGGCCGAACACCATCTGGTCGAGGCCGTCGACTACGGCTGGTTCTGGTTTCTGGCAAAACCTGCGGTCCATGTAATGCAGTGGTTCTATAAGTATGTTCACAATTATGGGTTGGCCATCATCCTTCTCACCGTTCTGATCAAAATTGTCTTCTGGCCTCTCACGCAGAAAAGCTTCAAATCCATGCAGGCGATGAAAAAGATTCAGCCCAAAATCGCCCAGGTCCGCGAGAAGTACAAGGACGACCGTGAAAAGCTCAACCAGGAACTCATGGGTTTGTACAAAACCTACAAGGTGAATCCCATGGGCGGATGCCTCCCCATGGTGCTGCAAATCCCGGTTTTCATCGCTCTCTATAACATGCTCAATAACGCGGTTGAACTCCGGCATGAGCCATTCTTTTGGTGGATCAACGATCTCACCGCTCCCGATCGCCTCAATATCGGGTTCGAGATCCCCTATCTGGGAGGCATCCCGGTCCTGACACTCCTCATGGGAGTTTCCATGTTCGCTCAGCAGAAAATGACTCCCTCGAGCGGAGATCCCCGGCAGGAGCAGATTATGTTGCTGATGCCTTTGATTTTCACCGTTTTCTTTATCAACTTTCCCTCAGGTCTTGTGTTATATTGGCTGGTGAATAATATTCTGTCCATCGTGCAGCAGTATTGGATTAATCGAAACCCATAGATGGATGCCATTCGGCACCCTCTCGCTTGCGGCGGGGACGCCGCTCCCATAAATCGAAAGTTCAGATGAGGGGCAAATCTCCGGACGGAGGTCACATAGGATCTCCCCACTTCACGTTTGCGATAGTTTGCCAGGTTCGGAGAACCTACGGAGGAGAGCATGTCCGTACTCGAAATTGAAGAAAAGACCGTCGAGGATGCCATTGCGGTGGCATGCCAAAAACTCAATCTCCCTCGAGAAAAGCTGGAATTTGAAATCATTTCCAAAGGATCGTCCGGTATCTTTGGAATCGTATGTGCCAAGAAGGCCAAGATTCGGGTCACCCTCAAGGGATTGTCCGCTGAAGGCGCGGCCGAACGCGGCAAGGAGATCCTGACCGAGATCCTGAAGCATGTGGATCTGCCAACGGTTATCGAGTCAGAGTTGAAAGACGATCAAGTTTTCCTCAATATCATCAGCAACGGCACGGGTCTTCTCATCGGCAAACGCGGTAAGACCCTGGGCGCCTTGCAGCACCTGGTGACCAAAATTCTGCATCGAGAAGTGGGCGAGAACGTATCAGTGATCGTCGACACCGAGAATTACCGCTCCAAACGGGAATCGAGCCTCACCGAACTGGCCCAGCAACTCAGTGAAAAAGTCAAGAAAACCCGCCGGTCATTGACTACCGGTCCGATGAACGCTCAAGATCGCCGCATCATTCACCTGGCTCTTAAGGAAGATTTGGAGGTTCGAACGAAGAGCAAAGGCGAGGGAAATCTGCGTCGCGTGGTCATCTATCCGGTGAGGAAGGGCAAGAAGCCGGAAAAAGCCGCTGCTCTGGAATGACCGAGGTTCCATTACGCCACCCTGCCAGGTCACGCGGGCACAAGTTCGTGCATGTTTCTGGTGGGCAAAGAAACCTGCCTACCCTACGGAATTCGAAACCAGGTAGCGTGGGCGCAGCTTCACCGTGCCCACCCAACCCCGCTGCCGATTTCCGCCCGAGTGTACTGGTACGATGGACCTGAGACTACCAGATGACACGATCTGTGCCCTCGCCACCCCGGTTGGCGAGGGGGGGATCGGGATTATCAAGATCAGTGGTTCCAAGGCCCTGGCCACAGCCCAGCGCCTTTTCCAACCGGCACACGCCGCCTTTCCCCTGGAATCTCACCACCTCCGCTATGGGTGGATACGCGACCCCACGTCCGCTCAGATCGTCGATGAAGTGCTGCTGAGCTATATGGCGGCGCCTCGCACCTACACCTGTGAAGACATCGTCGAGATCAACTGTCACAGCGGCTATGCGGTGCTGAACCGCATTCTGATGCTGGTAATCGAGGCAGGTGCGCGCCTTGCCGAACCGGGCGAGTTTACCCGGCGGGCCTTTTTGAACGGGCGCCTCGACCTGTCGCAAGCGGAAGCCGTCATCGAGGTGATTCGCTCCAGCACGGAACAGAGCCTGTTAGTCGCCAACCGTCTGCTGCGGGGGGAGTTGAGCCAGCAGGTCCGGACCTGGCGGGAAATCATCCTGGGATTGCAGGCCGCCCTGGAAGCCTCGATGGACTTCAGTGAGGATCTGGAAGACGAGCCATGCAACTTTGACCGGCTGGTGGCAAGCCTTGATGAAGGGCTCCTTCGTCCTCTCCAGGATACCCTCAGGGGTTATCAGGAAGGGCGTATCCTGCGCGAAGGGTTCACCCTCGTCCTGGTCGGCAAACCCAATGTCGGCAAATCATCCCTCCTCAACGCTCTACTCAAGAAAGACCGGGCCATTGTCACTCCCTTTCCCGGAACCACCCGCGATATCGTCGAAGACAGCTTCATCCTCTCCGGGATCCTGGTGAGAGTGCTCGACACGGCGGGTATTCGGCAGCACCCTGATGCCATCGAAGCCATGGGCATTGAGCGCACCTTCCAGGCGGTCGAAGAGGCGGATGTTGTGCTGTGGCTGCTTGACGGCAGCCGGCCCCTGACCAGCGAAGACGACGCCATCTTTTCCAGGATCGTTTCCAAACGCTACGTCATGCTTCTGAACAAAGCCGATCTTCCCGCAGAGGTGTCTCCCCGGGAGGCCCGTGAACATTTCGGCGGGGACGCCCCCATCCGTGCTCTATCGGTGCTCAATGCGCACGATGTGGCAAGCCTGAGCGGGTATCTGACGGAGGCCTTTCTGCAGAATCCTCTGGCCAGCGGGCGTTCCATGATTATCCCAAACCTGCGCCACAAAGAATGTCTGGAACGGGCTCAGGAAACCCTGTGGGCCGCTCGGGAACTGCTCCGGGAGGGGAGCTTCGGAGAACTGGTCAGTCTTGAACTCAGTGCCGCTCGCCAGGCCCTCGAGATGATTCTCGGGCTGACTCCGGATGATGGGCTGCTGGACCGGATCTTTTCAGAGTTCTGTATTGGGAAGTGACCGCGTCATTGACCCGGATCGAGGGGTTCCCGGCAATCGCCAAGGGTGGCTTCCAGGTCCAGGAACTCCTTGACCACCTCAGGGTCGAGGTGACTCCCAGCCAACGTTTGCAGGTGCTTGCGCACAGCCTCGCTGGACCAGCCGTTGCTGTAGGGACGGCTGGAACAGAGAGCATCCCAGACATCCACGACCGCAAAAATCCGAGCCGCCAGGGGGATTTCTTCCCCCTTCAGCCCCTGCGGGTACCCCGTTCCGTCCCACCGCTCGTGATGATAACAAGGAATGTCGAGGGCTGGACGAAGGTAGGCAATGGGGGAAAGCATCTCCAAGGCGTAAAGGGGATGCCGGCGCATGACATCCCATTCCTCATCCGTCAAGGGGCCGGGCTTTTGCAGAATACTGTCGGGAATGCCCATCTTGCCAATGTCGTGCAGGAGAGCGCCCCGGCGGATGTGAATGAGTTCCTCCTCGGGAACCGCCATGGCTCGGGCAAGGACCAGGGTCAGTTCCGCCACCCGCTGAGCATGCCCCACGGTTGCCTGGTCTCGCAATTCGAGGGCTCGGGACCAGCCCTCCAGGGAGGTGTCGCACGCCAGGGTCAGTTCCTCATGCGCACGCCGGATTTCCGCTTCAGCCGCTTTACGTTCCGTAATGTCGCGCACGACCAGTTGCACCGCCGGGTTACCCTGCCAGGCGCAATAACCCGCAGCGACCTCCACGGGCAACCGGCCACCGTCCGCTCTCACCAGGCAGGCTTCTTTGCGGCAAATGGCTTCCGGTTCGCTCGCCGCCTTGCGAAGAAAGCCCATGAACTCATCCCGATGAGCCCCCCAGACGAAGCCGGCCATACTTCTCCCCCCGAGGGCATTCGCCTGCCCCCGATCCTCCATCCCCAGCATCCGGACGGCCGCGGGATTGGCCATTTGCACCACGCCATCGGGGCCAACCAGGAGGATGCCTTCGGGAGAGAGCTCGACCAGCCGTTCGAATCTGGCACGTTCTTCCAGCAGGCGCCGGTAGCGATTCAGCCTGACCAAAGAAGCCACGCGGGCGCACAACTTGAGCTGATCAAACGGCTTCGAGATAAAATCATCCGCCCCGGCCCGAAGCCCCTCCAGATAGTACTCCTTGTTGGCCAGGCCGGTGAGCAGAATGATCGGAACCTCAGCAAGCAGGGGATCCTTGCGGAGCTGACGGCACAAGTCAAAACCATTCATCTCGGGCATGATCACGTCGGAGAGGATAACGTCAGGGTGAACCTCGGCAGCCTTTTGCAGGGCTTCCACTCCGTTGACGGCACAGACCACTTCGTATGCTTCGCGCGCCAGGAGCTCCCGAAGCACACCGAGCACCTCCGGATCGTCATCCACAATCAAAAGCTTTGCCTTGCAACCCATGGTCTCCGCTACACCCTCCCCTTTGAAGGCTGGTCTCGCGATCATGCAGTAGCAAACGGGAAAAGGATGCGGAAGGTCGTTCCGACACTCTCTTGTGTGTCCACCTCGATGAAGGCTCCATGCTTTTCCAGAATTTGCCTGGAGATGCTCAGACCCAGGCCGGTTCCTTCCGACTTTCTCGTAAAAAAGGGATCAAAAATCCGGTCCTGGTCTTCCTCTAGAATTCCCTGGCCGGTGTCCCTCACCTCCAGCACCACCGCCATGGGCTCCTCCTGGAAGTGCGTACGGATCGTAAGCACGCCTCCTTCAGGCATGGCCTCGATGGCGTTGATCATCAAGTTGACGACCACCTGGCTGATCTGATTGAAATCCACTACCAGCATTGGAAGCTCTTTGCCAAGGTCGAGCACAACCTCCATGTTGGTCGTGCGCAAGTGGGCCTTCGTCAAGTCGTGGCAGTATTCGACGATTTCGTTGAGCTGGTAGGGCAGGAATTGAGGGTCGCGGGGCTTGGCAAAGCTCAGCACCTGCTGCACAATGCGATCGATTTTCTTGATCTGCTGGACGACATCATCGAACATCTGATGCTGTGCCGCATCGAGACCCAGTTCCCGTTGCAGCATTTGGGTGTTGAAGTTTATGGTGGCCAGGGGATTGCGGATTTCATGGGCAATGCCCGCAGCAAGGGTGCCCAGGGCTTTGAGCCGCTCCGTCTGGTTCAGTCGGTGCTCCAATTTTCGCTCTTCGGTGATATCCTTCTCGTAGTAGACCACACGGTCCACATCCCCATCGGTATTCAGGACGGGAAAGGCATAGAAGTGGTAATAGCCGCCCCACCGCGGATGGGGTCCCTCCCTTTGCACCGGCTGTCCCCCCCAGAGGCACGCCCAGATGGGACATTCGGGAGGCGGCTGGTCCTGCTCGTAGAGGACTCTCGTATATTTCTTCCCGACCAGATCCCCCCTTTTCCCATAAACCATCTCACTGGTACGATTGACACGAAAGATGCGGAGTTGATTGTCGACCAGGAAGAAACTGTGCTGGATGGCATCAAAACTGATTTCGAGCTCGCTCTTTGCCCGCTCGATGGATTCGAAGAGTTGTGCATTTTCGATGGCTACGCCGAGCTGATTGCCGATGGCCGTCAGAAATTCGCTCCTCTCCGGACGGATCTGGAGCGGTCCTTCGTTGGTGACGTAGAGTAGTCCCAAAACGTTGTGCTGGCTTTTCAGGGGAATGCAGATGACTTCGTTAACTCCGGCGTCATGCATGCGCTCTCGCAGCTGGGCAAAGAACAACCTGCTCACCGGGACCCAGTGCACCATTCGATGATACCCGAAGCGGCTCATTACCTCCGGAGCCACCGTAATGGCCTGGATGGCATTCACCACGGCGGAAGGAAAACCGTAGTGAGAAGACAGTTCCAGCAGCCACTGGTCCTCGGCAATGTCCTTCACCAGATAGATGGCCCCCATCTTCAGCCTGAGGGTGCTGAGGATGGCCATCAAAGCCCGCTGCAGGACGTCTTCCAGGCGAGGCGAACTCTGCAAAGCGGAAGAAATTTGGAACAGGATTTGTAGTTCGTGACCTTGTTGCAGGGATGCCTCGGAGGATGGGCTGGGAGCGGAGGTCTCTTTTGTCGGTGCGGTTGATTCCTTCAACCTTTTGAACTCCCCAAACCGGGAAGAGGAAGCCGGAGGTCGGACCGGAAAGCACCCTCTCCTGTCTTCCGACCTCCGTTTCCTGGCCTCCGTGCTATTTTGTCCGGGCTTGAATGGCTTCCCACTGGGAATACGTCACCTTGGCCACACGGATGGAAGCGGCATCGACCATCTTACCATCGATGGCCAGCGAACCGCATCCCGCTTTCTGAGCTTCGTCGTAGGCGTTCAGAATTCTTTGGGAGCGGGCCACATCCTCGGGGGGCGGCGTATACATTTCATTAATGATTTCAATCTGGTCAGGATGGATGACCCATTTCCCATCGTAGCCGAGAGCGGCGCTCAGGATGCACGAGCGGCGTAAGCCGTCCGGATTCTTATAGTCTCCATAAGGGGCATCGATGGCCGCCAGTCCCGCCGCTTTGGCGGCCATCGCCATATGGCTGAGCGGGAAATGCCAGCGATGCCCCGGGTAAAAATCTTCAACATCTCCATGCCCGCTGATGCCCTTGCTCATCATGGTGAGGGAGGCACTGTAGTCGGCCACGCCGAAGACCAGCGTTTCCAGGCGAGGGGAACTGCAGGCGATCTCACCCGCCTTGAGCATCCCCTCCGCGGTCTCGATGGAGGCTTCCAGACCGATGGGGGTTGAAAATCCCATGCGCATCTCGATCTGGGTCAACAGATAATCGATGGCCCTGATCTCAGCGGCATCATTGACCTTCGGCACCACAATGACATCAATAACGTCCCCGGCCGCTTCCACGATTTCGATCACGTCGCGGTAGGCAAAGGGCGTATCCATACCATTGATGCGATAGCACCGGACTTTGCCGCTCCAATCCTGTTCCTTAAAGGCGGCAATCACGCGCTTGCGCGCTTCTTCCTTTTCCGGAACGGGGACGCTGTCCTCGAGATCGAGCATGAGAACATCGGTTGGCAGGGTGAAGGCCTTTACCACCATCTTTTCGCGATTGGCGGGCACAGAGAGGATTGAACGGCGCAAACGAATGGGCTTTTCCACGATTGTCTCCTTATGTTGTCAGTCAAGGCGCAGCCGTCGCCTAGCTCTTGGAGCGCTTTTCCTTGATGGCAGCCTGAGCCGCAGCCAGAGTGGCCACAGGGACCCGATAGGGAGAACAGCTCACATAGTCCAGCCCAATACGGTGGCAAAACTCGACCGATGACGGCTCACCACCGTGTTCTCCACAGATGCCTATCTTGAGGTCAGGCCGCACGGAGCGACCCTTCTTCACGGCAATCTCCATCAGTCCGCCTACCCCAACCTGATCCAACCGGTTGAAGGGATCATGTTCCCAGACTTTCTGAGTCAGATAGGGCGGCAGGAACTTGCCCGCATCATCGCGACTGATTCCGTAAACCATCTGCGTCAGGTCATTCGTCCCGAAAGAGAAGAACTCCGCCACTTCGGCAATTTGGTCGGCCGTCATCGCACTGCGAGGGATCTCAATCATCGTCCCTACCCTGTATTCTATTGCGATTCCGCATTCCTCGATGACTTCTTTGGCTATTGCATCAACAACCTGCCTTTGATTCTTCAATTCGTTCACATGACCCACAAGTGGAATCATGATCTCGGGCAGAACGTCGATCCCTTCCTTTTTCACTTCACAGGCAGCTTCCAGGATGGCCCGCGCCTGCATTGCCGTGATTTCAGGATATACAATGCCCAGCCGACAGCCGCGATGACCCAGCATCGGATTGGCTTCGTGCAGACTCACCACTTTTGCCAGCAGTTGTTCAAACGATACTCCCATGTGATTTGCAAGTTTTTGGATATCTCGTTCATCCTGCGGCAAGAATTCATGGAGTGGCGGATCTAGGGTGCGGATTGTCACCGGCTTGTCTCTCATGGCCCTGAAAAGACCTTTGAAATCTTCCTTTTGCATGGGCAGTAGTTTGGCAAGCGCCCGCTCCCGTCCCTCATGGTCTTCCGCCAAGATCATTTCCCGAACTGCATCGATCCGATTGCCCTCAAAGAACATGTGCTCGGTCCGCGTCAACCCGATCCCTTCCGCCCCGAAAGCAATAGCCTCCTCCGCTTGGTTGGCCTGGTCCGCATTGGTCCAGATTTCCAGGCGACGAAACTCGTCAGCCCAACCGAGCAAGGCGACGTAGTCCTGATAGACCTGCGAGCGCTGAGGTGCCAGACTTTTGTCAATGAGAACCCTAAGGATCTCCGACGGGCGCGTCGGAATTTGCCCTGCATAGACTTCTCCCGCCGTGCCATCCAGGGAGAGGTATTGGCCCTCGCGAATGACCCGGTCTCCAATCGTCATCCGGCGCCCCCGGTAATCAATTTCAAGATCCGAACAGCCAACAATACAGACTTTTCCCATCTGGCGCGCCACCAGCGCAGCATGGGAGGTCATCCCGCCACGAGCGGTGAGAATTCCCCGTGAAGCATGCATCCCCCGAATGTCGTCCGGTGAAGTCTCCAAGCGGACAAGAATGACAATCTCTCCTTTCTTCACCCATTCCTCTGCGTCGGCGGCATTGAAGACGACTCGCCCCGTTGCCGCCCCGGGGCCGGCAGCCAGCCCCCGAGCCAGGATGCCCCCATCTCGTTCCGCTTCCTGCTTGGCTTTGGGGTCGAAAGTGGGGCGCAGCAGCTGGTTCATCTGATCGGGGTCCACGCGCAGCAGGGCTTCTTCCTTGCTGATTATGCCTTCCCGCACCATGTCTACGGCGACTTTAAAAGAGGCAAACCCGGTGCGCTTGCCGGCTCGGGTTTGGAGCATCCAGAGCTTACCCTTCTCAATGGTGAACTCAATATCCTGCATATCGCGATAGTGTCGATCCAGTCGGGTGCGAATGCCTTCCAGCTGGCTGTAGATTTCGGGCATCTCCTCTTCCAGCGACAGACCATTCATGTCACCTTTTTGGTGCTTGTTGATGGGCTCCGGGGTGCGGATGCCGGCCACCACGTCCTCACCCTGGGCATTCATCAGATATTCCCCATAGAAAACATTTTGCCCGGTTGCGGGATTACGTGTAAAAGCCACGCCCGTGCCGCAATCCTCCCCCATGTTGCCGAAAACCATGGTCTGAATGTTCACGGCGGTGCCCATATCATTGGGAATATTGTTCAACTCCCGGTAGGCAATGGCCCGGGGATTGTTCCAGGAGCCAAACACGGCCGTTATGGCCCCCCACAGCTGGTCCATGGGATCCTGGCGAAATTCCAGGTGCTTTCGCTCCCGAATGAGCGCTTTGTAACGTTCCACCAGATCTTTCAGATCGCCGGCGCTGAGCTGATTGTCGAATTCCACGCCCCGCTTCTTGCGCGCCTCTTCGATGATCTCATCGAATGGATCGTGTTCATCCTTGGATTCAGGTTTGAGCCCCAGCACAACGTCCCCGTACATGTTCACAAATCGCCGGTAGCAGTCGTAGGCAA
Organism: uncultured delta proteobacterium; assembly: GCA_963783775.1. Classification (GTDB taxonomy): domain Bacteria; phylum Desulfobacterota; class Syntrophobacteria; order Syntrophobacterales; family Syntrophobacteraceae; genus JADGQM01. The sequence goes on from CAWAOR010000011.1 coordinate 320,839, forward strand.
ACCGCTCGTCCCCCGTCTGTTTCACCAACCCCTGGACGGTGTGATCGTTGAGGCCCAAATTCAGTACCGTATCCATCATTCCCGGCATGCTGCTCGCCGCTCCCGAACGCACCGAAACCAACAGAGGATTCTCGGGGTCACCAAACTTGCGGCCCATGATTTCTTCCAGCCGGCGCAGCGCTTCCTCGACCTGCCCTTTCAATTCCTGGGGATATTCTCCGTTGTGTTCGTAGTAATAGGTGCAGATATCCGTGGTGATCGTAAATCCCGGCGGCACGGGCAAATCCAGATTCGCCATTTCAGCCAGATTGGCTCCCTTGCCGCCAAGCAGTGCTTTCATTTGAGCGTTGCCATCAGCACTTCCCCCTCCAAAGAAGTAGACATACTTTGGCGCCATCATCTCGTCTCCCCTATTGTTAGAATGAGCAGTCAACCATCATGCGAACTGACGTCCAGGCAGGTTGTGAATATTAGATCTTTGGAGTTTTCATCATACCAGGAACTGGATTGCGACTGCAATACGCTAAATGCAGCCGCTGGTCACGGCCGCTCTGAACAGTCGGGCCGGTGCTGGCGGCGTTTTTTCCTGGCTATTCTTAACACCATAACCCAGGAGGTTACGACGAAGGGATGCGCCCTCGCCCCTCTTTGATCAAGGGGGGCGAGGGAACTGCATGCCGAGGAGGCGGTAGGGTCAGACCTCCAGCCACGAGTCGGAAAAGAGCGTCTGGCCAAGAATGACTTTAGCGGTCTTCACGTAACTGACTTCTTCTTTGGAAAGCGCTGACATATCAATTGGTTCACCGTCCTCTACCTTTTGCACCAGAACCTCGAGGTCAGGGCGTTTGCCGCGGGCAATATCATGGAGCGGGGTATCAAAGGTATCCACGATCGCCGAATAGAGCCCGTGACGTTTCCAGATGATGAGCATGACCTGGTTGAGAATTGGCCGCAGGTGATCGGGCGGCCCGTTGGAGACATTCGAAAGCCCGATGGTGCTCCGACACCCGGGAGCGATGTCGGCAAACATCTTCATGAATTCCAGAACGCTCATGATTTGACCCTGTTGCACATTGACCGGGGTTTGAATAGGGTCGATGAGCATCCGTTCGGGAGCAATACCGAATTCACCCTCAGCCCGGAACACCAGTTCGGCACAGAGCGCCCCGCGCTCGTTCTCATCCCGCGGCATCCCTTCCGGCCCCCACAATAACCCTACAAAATCAGCATCATACTGGGCAGCCAGGGGCAGCAGGGCATCCATCCTTTCGGGCCGCACCATGATCGAGTTGATCAACGGGCGTCCCTTCTTGTGGGCCTTGAGCCCGGCTTCGATGGCCTTGATATTGGAGGTGTCCAGGGCCAGGGGGAGATCGACGACCTCATGCACCACCGGCACCAACCAGGTCATCAAATCCACACCGGTTTTGCCCGCCGGCCCGATGTTGAGGTCAATCCAGTCCATGCCCGCTTCAGCTTCCTGAAGCGCCAGCTCCTGCAAGGTCCTGGCATCGCGTTCTTTCAAAGCCTTGCCATATTTAACGCTCATAATGTTTAAGTTTTCACCAATGAGCTTCATAATGCCATCTCCCTCCGTTTCGTTCTCTTCACCCCTACCTAACCTCCCCCATCGAGGGGGGAGGAACCGGAAAGGCACTTCTACCGCGCTGTACCAGTACCTCGCGGCGAAAGTTCCATACCTTTGCATAGGTTGCGTTCACAAGCTTAACGCAACCTACATTGGTCGTGTTCGGGCGGATGCTCGCTGTAGCTGTAGGTTGCGTTGAATGAACATGAAACGCAACGGCAAGACCAACAACAGCACACCTGCCCTAAGTGGGTTAAGACTTATGCCGCGCTGTACTAGGGTTTCCAGACCTTGAGAAACTTAGGGATCTGACTTGCCTCCCGAGGGCCTACGGTCACTGTCCAGCCCCCGAGTTCCTCTTCGAGTTCCCCGCTGATCCCGGCGGCATAGCCCGGAATGATCAGGTTCCGGTGCTTGACCTTGTCCTTTATGCCGCTCTTGTTGATGAACGTGCCCACCGATTCCCCGGAAAACTTGCCGGCCGCCCACGCCGTCATCACCGACAACCCTTCCGTATCCTGCACACAGAGCCAGGACGGCACCCGGCTTGACTCGATTTCTCCCGAGACGATAAAGTAGGTGAGAGAGAAGTTACAGGTCACCAGCACGGGAGCGTTCTCGTCAGGATTATTGATGGGGTAGATGCCCTGTTCGGCCGTCATGGGCCGTTGCGGGTCGGTGTAGATGTTGAGGCGCTCGAGAAAGAGCGGGAATAGGACGTGGGGCTGAAAATCGCTCATGGCGATGAGCGCCCCGTATTTGGCCACAAAAGTCGCCGCCACCAGGGTTTCATCCATCAGATTGTCAGCCATTTCGTTGGCCATGATGATGGTCGGAAAACCCAGAGGGCGACAGCGGTCTTTGAGTGCTGCCCGGCGGATGAGCACCTGATCTTGAAAAACCTTTTTAAGTTCACGGTTACCGGTGTCGATCACCAAGTCTTTAACGCCCATGGCGGTCAACTTTTCGGTAAGCCCGATAACACTGTCGAGACTCCCGTCACCCTTGACCGCCAGGGGGCAGGCGACTTCTTTGGCCAGTTCTCCGAGGGCCTCGACATTGGCCGCCGTAGCCGCATAGAGGAGCGGTTTGCGGTCTTTCAACGCCTCGGCTGCAGCCTTGAGCACGTCCACCTGGTCCGACTTCAGAATAAGGCTGGCCCCAGTGCCCTCAGCGACCTTGCGGGCCAGCGCGGTAAAGGCGGCGGCATCGCCCGAAGCGTCCTGCACCACGAACATCTCGGCCCTGAGTTTCAAGCCCACGCGATCATACTGGCAGGCCTTGAAGCGATCCATCTTCCCGCTGACCGAAGCCTCATCCTCATCGGTACTGACCACCGCGGCCAGTCCCGGAGGGTTGACAAAGGTTTTTTCGTGGCGGAAAAGCACCGTCTCACCGCCCACCTTAACGGCATAGTCCCCCACCCCTATGGTCAAGGGTCGAATCGGCGGTGCCGATTCGGCAGCCAGCTTCTCTTTGGCCTCCTCGGAGACGTAGGGGCACTTTTCCAGTTCGGCCTTGCCTCCCGCCAGGTTCATGGCAAATGCCAGGCACGTTGGCACCCCACATTCACCGCAGTTGGTTTTGGGAAGCAGTTTAAAGATCTGAATACCCGTCAAGCCCATGTGTTTCTCTCCTCATCCTAGCACCACGTTTCTCAATGGACATGCCGCCCACCTTCACGGTTTTCAAGGTTGCCCCGGTAATGATGCGCGAATATTTCCCGGCCTTCCCCCCGTTATCCCAGAATCGATTCCATGGTTATCGCCGGATGTCCGACCTCTTCGAGGAAGGCATAGATCTCGTCCTCGCTGACTCCCTGCTCTTCGGTGGCAATCATGTCGATGAGGTTGGGAATCCCGATTTCTTCACCGCGCCTGATCAACCGTTCCCGCAGCTCCTCTTTGAGCATCTTCGGCATCCAGACGAGCCGATGGAGTCCCCCATCGCCCAGGACGAACTTGCGCTGGGTAATGTTATACTTGCTGTGACCCACGAAACCCGGCGTCACGTTGCCGCCCCCGATAGTACCCGCCAGAGTGGTGAATTTCATGCCGCTGGGAGTCATTCCCGGAAAATCCCGGTTGACTGTCATGATCCCGTTGCACATGGGCAGAATGGCAGCGATGCACTCACAACAACCGCAGGTGGTCATGGGATCGTAGACGATACTGTAGAAGTTGTAGCTGGAAATGGCCTGGCGGGAGGCCTTGAAGACGAAATCGTTCACCCCCTTCCAGTTGCCCAGCTTCATATCCAGGGTATCGCCCTTCTGGATGGGCTGGTTCGGCCCGGTCGGGTTGATTTCATTGGAAGCCTTGCAGTCCAGCCAGTTGTACGCTCCGCACAAGCCGGTCCGCTCGGGGCTGATGACGCACACGTGGGTGGGGGCAAAGGACTGACAAAGGGTGCAGGAGTAGTAGGTCTCCGTGGCCTCGTCGGTCATGCCCTCGATGCGGTCGTCACGCATCCCATAGGCGTGTTGCGCAATCGGCAGCATCTCCGCCACCTTCGCCTCATCCGTGTAGATCTTTACCTGACATTTGTCGAAAATGGCGCCAAAATCCTGGTGGTATTTGGCATGCAGAATCTTGCCGAGATGTTCGAGGGTGAACCCCTTTTCCACGGCCTGTTTGCCGATGCGATACCAGGCGATATCCCGCTGGCCGATGTGCATGATCCCCTGGGCATAATTGACCAGGTGATGGATCTGCCGTTCGAGGATGGGTTCATAGTCTTCCTGCATCTTGCGGCCCGCCACCTCGACCAGCAAAGCCAGAGGCAATCGGTCCCCGACCTTGATGTCCTTGATATCAGGACCAATCACCTCCACGCGACCGTCCTCTACCGACTCCATGTCGGCAATCCGCACCAGCTCGCAGCAGTGCGTTCTGCCGCCACCGCATTCGAGATAGACGTCGTCCTTGCGCACCCGCTCGCCCTCGAAGGCGGGACCGTAGGCGATGGGGATGGGGATTTCGGTAATGGTAACCTTGAGGCCGCGCACTTCGATTGATTTGGCCGTCATCTGATCGAGGGGAATGCTCGAAACCACATGTTCATAGGTACAGATACCGGTGGGAAGGATTTCGGGAATATCGGTATCGGCGATGGTCGGGAAGCCCCAGTTGATGGCGCCGGCAGCATTGGCCGCCCATTCCGCGTTCACCTCGCCCAGAGCGTTGACGAAAGCAAATACCCGGTCTTTGTTGTATTTCAGGACCGTTCGGTAATCCCCCGGCTGCACCCCGCCAAAGGCCATCGCCGCGCGGTTGGCGAAGCCAAGGGCAAAGACCGCTGCCGAGATGTCGGGGCCGAAGGGCACCAGGCGTGTCCCCCAGCCGACCTGCACGCCCGCTTCGATGAGCTGGTCGGTGAAGGTGGTCCCGGCTTGATTGGCGCACATGAACACATAGAGATTCTTCTTCTGATAATCCTCGGCGATCATTTTGGCCGTTTCCGGATCGGGCGCCGCGCCCACGATGGCGGCGAATCCGGGCGCCGAACCGTCGACGAATTCAATGCCGCGCTTGCGCATGATGGTGTCGTCGGCAGCTCCTAGCCAGATCCTGCCCCCCTCGACGTCACAGTCTTCCCCGGGCAGATAGAAGTTCGGGTCTTCCACATAGCGGATGGCCTCGGAAACCTCCTCCGCCAGAATCGCCGCCATCCCGGCGTCCAGGGTATGCCCCAGGTAGGGTACGTGAATGCTGCCCTTGATGTGGGGCGGTAAAAGTTCCTTGCACCGGGTGAGCACTTTTTCAGCGTCACCGAGCTTTTCCACCTTGATGCCCAGTATGGAATAGATGACGGGCAGGTAGTAGGCGGTGTTGGGGAAGGCCAGAGGCTGATCGGGGCCATACTTGTCCATCGCCTTCTTGAACGTGCCATCCGCCTTGGAAACAATATTATAGGCGCCTTGAATCGCGGCAAAAGCGACTAACCTGGACATGGTTCACTCCTTTTCTTAAGGACTCTGTTCCTTGAATATCCTTATTGGATGCATCGGCTTCAAGCCGAATGTTGCCTGTTCGCGGGAGAGGGTGGCCACTCTCCGGCCAGCTTCCCCCGCACCGTGAACTCAGGCTCCCGCCGCTCTTCGGTCTTCCATGCTGAAGAGCTTGCGTTCGCGCTCTCCCATGATTCCCAATGCGGCGCGCTTTTTATCTATATGGGCAATCATCAGGTGCGCGATCTCCAGCGGATCAATGGCAAAACCCCATTTGCCAAAGCCCTGCTGCTCGAGACCCTCGAACAGGAGCTGGTGGAATTTGGTGCCCTCCACGGTAGGGAAGGTGACCCCGAAAACGGTGTAGACCCCTGAAGCGACGAAATACTGGCCGATACAGATGGCCTTTTCACTCATGTACTCGGGAGCGCGCCCGCCACCGGCAAATCGGCAATGCTTTCCCCAAGCCCCCCGATCCGAACCATTTCCGCACAGGCAATCAAGATGCGGCTGTTGTCCACGCACGAGCCCAGGCTCAACACCGGGGGCATCCCGACGGTCTCACACACCTCCCGCAGACCATCGCCCGCCAGCACCGCGGCATCGGGTTTCATCAGCCCCGCTTTGGCGAGCGCGATTTGCGAGCAGCCCGTCTGCACCACCAACACATTGTTCTTGATCAACTCCTTGACCAACGCAACATGGACATAGTCCTGCTTCACCCGGGGATTGGTGCAGCCCACCACCCCCGCCACTCCGCGAATGCGGCCGTTGATGATGTTTTCATTCAGGGGCGTGTAGGATCCTCGGAAGGTGCCGCCCAGCATGTAATTGACGTATTCATGGGAAAAGCCGTGAACCCCCATGTCCTTACGGCTGGGAATCACCAACGGGCCCGGCCGATTCTTGAAACGTTCGATAGCCAGCGCGATGATCCGATCGGGAGCGTTTTCGGGCTGGTGTTCGTCGAATTGAATATGGGTGGCTCCTTCGATCTTGCACCTCGGGTTGGTGGTGAAGAATCTGGTCCCATAGCATTCGGACAGGGTGGCCAGGGACTGCATGATGCACTGCACGTCCACGGCCATGGCATCCACGGCGCCGGTGGCAATCACCGGTTCCACGCTGAGAAAATTCCCGGCGTGGGGAATCCCGTGACGCCCCAGAGCCTCCGCCCCGGAGCAGCACATCCCCAGCAGATTGACACCCTTGGCTCCGGCCGCTTTCGCCTTTTCCACATTGGCCGGGTCACTGGAAGCGGCGATCATGGCTTCAAAAAGCAGCGGTTCATGGCCGTGAATGATGATGTTCACCTGGTCTTCCTTGAGGAATCCCATATTTACGCCGGCCACGTGCGGTGTCGGGGTGCCGAACAGAATGTCGGTGATTTCGGTAGCCACCATGGACCCGCCCCAGCCATCCGCCAGTGCCGTTCGCGAACATTGCTTGACGATATTCTCGTAGTCCTGGTCCACCCCCATGTGGCTGCGGTGCATGATCTCCATGATTTCCCGCATGGCTCCGCGCGGCACAACGCCATGCTTGCGCCAGGTTTCCAGAGTCTTGGCCGGCACCCGTTTGGCGAAAGGAATTTCACCTTCCACCTGGGTGTACGTCCTTTCGAGCTCCACATAGAGATCTTTGGCTATGGCCAGGGTCTCTCGGCCCTCCACCTCGATCCCGATGCTGGAGGCCACATTGCGCAGTTTGGTCTCATCCTTGATCCGAAAGCCCTTGATTTTCCCGTTGACCACTTCTCGAAACACATCGAGCATCCCCATCCCGTGGTCGGTATGAGCCGCACCGCCGCTTGCTACCATGCGGGCGAAATTGCGGGCGGCAATGGTATCGATGGTGGCGCCGCACACGCCCACCCGCGAATAGGGATCGCGGGCGTTGAGGCGGCAGGGCCCCATGAAGCAGTGTTTGCAGCAGGCGGACTCCGCCCCGATGGGGCAGGGCTTCATGTCGAAAGCTCGCTTGATGGCGGTTTCATGGCCGTCGGCCGCCACCTTCTGGAGCATTTGCAGGGTGGTCTCACAGGTCGTTGTGTCCCGGAAATCGATTTCCTTGACCTTCTTACTTTCCACAGCAACGGGTTTCAGTTTTTTTTCCTCATCTGACATGGTGCACCTCGTTTTCCCCTCCTTGGGGTGGTTATCGGAATCTGCACATTCTTCTGCGTGATGGCGCCGGACCTGCTGCGGTCCCTCACCGGGGTCGATCTGGAAGGTCGCCCTGTTTCTCCTCCCCCCTCGATGGCAGAATGAGTGGGGGTGAAAAAAACACTACGATCTCTGAAACGTGATCGACCTCCTCCCCCTCCGACCAAGGGAGAGATTGCCGGATGGAGACTAGCTCATCTGTTTGATATATTTCTTGACCAGCTTGACGGACTCAGGGTGTCGCAACACCAGAAGGTCGGCCCCGGCCAGCAGGAGATCGACGGCGGCAATGGACTCCATCAGCACGCCTCGCGTCTCGGGGTCCCCCAGCTCGGGCGCCTCTGCGGCACTGAGGTTGGCCTCCTTGGACTTCCACACCTCGTTGCCGACGTTGACGATGATGGGCTGCTGAAGTTTTTCGTCTTCCTGGGTCAGCGCCGCTTGCATGATGCGCTCCATCACGGAGTAAGTGTACTCCAGGCCGTAGCCCAACCCGCCGGTGGTCGGGTCGATGATGGTCTCCTGAGCGTTCACGCCCAGATTGCCGAGAAGAATATTGAGCTGTTTGGCGAGATTGACGTCAATGGGGGAAGAGGCGACGACCACATGTTTGTAGCCCAGGCAGGCCGCTCCGATTTGCTTGTAGTCCCCCTCTTCGACGGGGGAGAGCGCCAGGTGCTTGCCCGCACACTGTTCCGAGACCAGCCGCAGAACCTCCACATCTTTTTCGTGGTTGGCCACACCCCAGACCACAACCGGCACGTCTACGGCATCCACCACCCGCTTGACCACGGCCGCGACTTCCGCGGCGGGCTTGTTGTCGGCGTTGGGATCGGCGCTTTTGGTCTGAATGACAATGGCTTCCGCACCATATTCCGCAACACACTTCCTGGCCCACGCAGCGGGATCGCTCAACACCCCGGCGAAAGGCGCCTTCGCCGCCTCCGACCAGTCCTCAGAGGGGTCCTTGTCCCAGACCTCCATCGCCACCCTCGGCAACCGGGGCGCTTCCCCTTCAAAGGAGTGGAAGGGGAAACAAGCCCTCCCCCCGACAGTTATCGTGTTCTCCCCGTGACCCAGGGTCACCTCTCTGATGCGGCCCGAATAGACTTGTTTATTGGGTTGAAAAGCCAAGGCTAAGTCCTCCTCTCAGATGGTCCGGTTGGTCCTTTTTGCCACCGGCTAAAACCGGATGGCCCTCTTTTTTTCGAAGTTCACGCGGAGCCGGGCAATAATTCGCCCCGCTCGGCACGAACTCGATCGTGATGAGTCGCTGTGGTTTCTTGAAACTTCTGCATGCCTGTATCCTCACAGCCCTTCCAGAATCGCCCGCTGCGTTGAGTAAACCCCCACCCGCCGGCCTGGGCTGGGTCGGAAATCGCCTGGTCAGGGAATCAGGGATGGAACCTGCTGAGGGGAAGTCGTTAGAGCTACCGGTATGAGTTAGAAGCCGAAAACGAGGGAGGGGCAGCGAATTGAACTTGCACTCCCGATTAAACTCATGGCATTTACAGTTATGAGGATTCTCTGGTTGAATATAAAATTGGGTCGTACTTGTCAACCCGTTTCCCTTTCTTTTTCTGGTTTTGGCCGAGCGGGGAAGCAGCAGCCTGGTACCGGAGGGTTGCCGCCGACCGTAAAGAGAATGACATCGTACCCAAATAAGAAACCGTACCGTAAAAACTGTCTCAGGCAACTGGCTAATCAGAAAAGCTGGAAAAAGCGTTGAGCCACCGGAGGAGGTCATCAGTGAGAAGGAAATCAGGCCACTTTTCACACTTTGCAGCACTCATCATCTTCACTGCTTCCATGGCAGGAGCACTCTTAGCAAGCTTCATGGCCTTTTGTCAAGCGGATGTAGGCCAGAGCAAACCGGTCGATCTGGTCACCGCTGTCACTCAGGTAGCCAAGCAGAACATACCCGCCGTGGTGCACATCGAAGTCACCGAACGCAAGGAGATGGACAATCCGCTGCTGCCGTACGAAAAAGACCCCTTTTTCCGGCGCTATTTCAACCTGCCCAAGAAACTGCCCAAGAAGTTCAAGCAGGAAGTCGTCGGACTGGGCAGTGGGGTGATCGTCGACACCCACGGTCACATTCTCACCAATAACCATCTCGTCGCCGGGGCCAGCAAAATCGAGGTGGTGATGGCGACCGGGCAGTCCTTTTCGGGGAACGCGGTGAGTCTGGTCGGCGCCGACGCCAAGACCGATCTCGCCGTCATCCAGGTCATCGTCAATCAGTCTCTCCCTCATACCACCTTCGGGGATTCGGACAAGGTCGAGGTCGGGCAGTGGGTGGTGGCCATCGGCCACCCGCGCGGTCTTGACCAGACGGTCACCCACGGCATCATCAGCGCCAAGCACCGCCGGGGGATAACCGACCCGAGCAGCTACCAGGATTTCCTGCAAACCGATGCCGCCATCAATCCGGGCAACAGTGGCGGCCCGCTCCTCAACCTCTACGGCGAGGTGATCGGGATCAATACGGCCATCGCCACCGAATCCGGCGGCTCGGAGGGCATCGGCTTTGCCATTCCGAGCAACATGGCGGTCCATGTGAGCAAAGAACTGATCGCCCGCGGCAAGGTGGAACGCGGCTGGGTCGGCGTGACCCTTGCAGGATCTCAACCCGGACCTGGTGCGCAAGCTCGGTTTGAGCAGCCCCCGGGGCGTCCTGGTGGCCGGGGTGTTTCAGGACAGCCCGGCGGAACGGGCCGGTCTCAAGAAAGGGAGATCTGATCATTGCCTATCAGGACAAGGAGATGCCGGATGCCGGGACCTTCCGCAACGATGTGTCCACCGCCCTCATCGGCCAGGAAGTGAAGATAGGCGTCTTGCGGGAAGGCAGGAGGCAGGATTTTCTGGTCCAGATCGGCAGCCAGGAGGAACAGAAGAAGATCCTTTCCGCCTCCCTCAAGGGTAGATTCGGCATGGCGGTTCGTTCCCTGACGCCCAAAGAAAAGGATAAGTATGGCCTGGAAGCCGATCAGGGAGTAGTCGTCCAGGAGGTCGCCCCCAAGAGTGCCTTTTCCAAACTGGGGTTCAGGGCCGGAGACCTTATTCTTCAAATAAATGATGAATGGGTGGACGACCCGGAGGATCTGGCAGCCATCCTGGCGGCCATGCCCACCGGCGAGAAGGTGAGCGTTCTGGCCATCGACCACAAGAGCGGCAAATCGGGCTATCTCAGCGTAACGCTCCCCTGAATCGTGATTCTATTGTTCCCGGATGAGCTTGAGCAGCTCGTCCGCCGACATGCGGCCGACCATATCGCTGCCGTCAAGAAGGCTGCTGGCCAGGTCGCGCTTTTCCTGGTGCAGTTTGACGATCTTTTCTTCGATGGTGTTGCGTGTGACCAGCCGGTAGACGGTCACCGGGCGCTGCTGGCCGATGCGATGGGCGCGGTCGGAGGCCTGGTCTTCGACGGCCGGGTTCCACCACGGGTCCATGTGGATCACGTAGTCGGCAGCGGTGAGGTTGAGGCCGAGCCCGCCGGCCTTGAGGCTGATCAGGAAGAGGTCGCCCGAGCCTGCCTGGAAGGCGTCCACCTCGCGCTTGCGTTCCTTGGGCGGGGTGCTTCCGTCGAGGTAGCGGTAATCGAGCTTGCGGGCATCGAGGTACTCCCGCAGGATCTGCAGGTGCCCCACAAATTGGCTAAAAACCAGGGCCTTATGCCGATTATCCAGGAGTTCCGCCACCACTTCCCCGAAGAGTTCCAGCTTGGCCCCCGAGAGCTCGGTCGTTGGCACGACCAGCCGGGGATGGCAGCAGGCCCGGCGCAGCTTCATGATTTCGGCCAGGATCTTCAGGTGCTTCTGGCCTGCGGGGCTCTCATCCATGTCGAGCCGCTCGACGGCCTGCCGCCGCAAGGCTTCGTAAAAGGCGCTCTCTTCGGGGCTCATTTCCACCTGAAGGACAACTTCGGTGCGCGGCGGCAGTTCTTCGAGGACCTGCGCCTTGGTGCGCCTGAGGATGAAGGGCTGCACCAATTTTTTCAGCCGCTTGCGGGCCTCGCGCTGGTTGTTGCGTTCGATGGGAAGGGCGAAGCGCGTATTGAACCGTTCCTGGGAACCCAACAACCCGGGATTGATGAAATTGAACAGGGTCCACAATTCACCAAGATGGTTTTCGATGGGGGTGCCCGTGGTGATGAAGCGCACGTTGCCTCTTAAGCTCATTGCGGCCTGAGAGCGTTTGGCGGCGACGTTCTTAATCAGCTGGGCTTCGTCGAGAATGATGGTCTGCCACTGGACCGAAGTCAACAGTTCCGCTTCCTGATACAGGAGGCCGTAGCTGAGAACCAGCACATCCATCCCGCCCACCTTGCCGACCAGCTCCTCCCGGTGGTTGCCGCTAAAAGAAACCATGTTTAAGGTCGGGGCGAAACGGTTGGCTTCCGCCACCCAGTTCATACAAACGGACGTCGGCGCCACCACGAGGGTAGGCCCCTCGGGAGCCCGCCGAAGAATGACGGCCAGGGCCTGGAGGGTCTTTCCCAGCCCCATGTCGTCGGCCAGGCACCCTCCGAGGCCGAGATGCGCCAGTCGCGCCAGCCAGCGATAGCCTTCCACCTGATAGTCCCGCAGTTCGGCCTTGAGCGTCGACGGCAGGGCCGGTTCCAGCTGCAGGGCGGCGTGCATGTTCGCCAGCCGGGCCTTCCAGCCGTCATCCGCATCCAGGTGGGGCAGCTGGTCGGTGAAATCTTCGAGAGCCAGCGCGGCGAGCGGGTGCAGCCGGAGTTCCCGGCCGTCTCCTTCCGTGTACGACACCAGATCGTCGAGGCGTTTGCGCAGTTCCCGGGTGAGAGCCACGAACTGGCCCTCGCCCAGGGGCAGGAAGCGGGCCCCGTCGGGATTGAGGAGTTCCAGAAGGCGCTTCATGTCGACGACGAGCTGGTCGTCGACCTGGAGTTCCCCGCCGACTTCAAACCAGTCGGTTTTGCTGCGGATGCGCAGGCGCAGGCGGTCGAAGGAGACTTCCCGGCTGACCCGGAGCTTCTCCCCTTCGGGCCAGGCCAGGACCACTTCCCCGCGGTCCTGCAGCGGCTTGAGATCGAGCAGCACCTGCAGGCAGCTTTCGAGATCGGTCACAGTCCACTGGCGCTCGGTTTCCTCGGTCATGGCCAGAGTGGCGCTGGCGGATTCCGCGGCGACCGCCAGCGCCTCCTCGCGTTCCAGCTCGCGGCGGGTGTGCAGCAGTTTCCCGTCAACCTCGCCGATGATGTTTTCCATCCCCGCCCCCGGCTTGAGGTAAGGGCCGCCGGCCCCGAACGGCTGCACAAACATCTCGAAGCGGAACCCAGCCCCCGAGGGCCCGACATGAAGGCGCGGCGTAGGATCGGCGGCTACTTCCTCGAGATCCGGCGATATCCCGCCGATGGCCGAATGCACGGTCACCCGGGAGGAAATGCTCGCCACCGCGTCCATAACCTCCTGAGCGGCCGAGGCCGGAACCCTCAGCCCCTTCTCCCCCAGAATGCCGGCCATGCGCAGGTGATGCTCGGAGAGTTCCATCACTTTGAAGCGCGTGGGGGTTTCCTGCACGAGGACCACGCGGGCATCGGACACCTCCGTAGAAAACCGGATGAGGAGGTCGGCGTCAGCGTGGGTGACCAATACTTCAGGCTCCCCCTTCACCACTTCCACCGGGACCGTCGGCGCCTTCTCCAGAAAGAGCAGCGGATGGCCGACCAGAGCCACCAGCAGTTTGTTGGTGTTGAAGCGAAAGCGGGTGTTGTAGTAGTGGCGCCCCTCGCGTTCGATGGCAGCGCAAATGGTCTGGTCCTGAGCGGTGAAACCCGTCGGTTTGGGGCCACCGAACAGGCGGCTGAGGGAGACCACCCGGCCTTTGGACCAGGCTCCTCGGGCCGTGCGCTTCTGCTCCACCGGCTGGACCGCAAGCATCCCCAGGCGGTAGTCAAGGAGCCAAACCAGGCGCGTATCCGGGACGGGAGCGTTCCCTTCCCGCCCTTCCGCGCTGATGGCGCTCAGGGCCTGCAGACTCCGCCGCCAGGGTTCCTCCACCTGGATCGTTGCCACAAACGATTGCAGCCCGGTTTCCTGGCGGATCTTTTCCATGGCGTTGCGGCGCACCGGTGTGTTTTGCTCCGCCCGGCACAGAAGCTCCGCGCATTCGAGGGCCAACCAGCTCATCCCCACTTCCCGCGATCGGATAAAAAGGTCGCTGAGCAAATCGATTTCTTTCTGTTCGAGCCGACCATTAGTCCAATAGCCGGCAAGAACTTGAAAGAAACCGACGACGCCGCTCCCTTGCTGCCCGCTTGCGGCCAGCAGAGTGCGAGCGCTCTCCGCCTGACCGCTCTGAGCAAGGTGGATAGCCTTGAGGGCTTGATAGACAGGCCAGAACAAAGTGCCCTCCCGGTGCCTCCCGAAAGCGGCTTCGAGGAGGGCGGAGGTCTTGGTGAAAGCGGACGTCGGTTGTGACTGCAGCTGGGCCAGCACAAAGAACACCCCTTCGAAGCCCCCAAAGTAGGCGCTGCGCTGTCTCAAATGCCGACGCAACTCCTTCAGATCGGCCTCGAAGGAAGCGGCCGCCGCGGCGTACTCACCCCGGAGAAATCTTGCCGAACTGGCGTTCCCATAAGCGGATACCTGCACCGTGACTTCCGCCAGCAGCTTTTCGGCCTCCTCCAAACGGCCCCCGAGCATGAGGCGTGTGACCACGTGCAGATAGAGACCGGGACTTTTACCAAGCAAGTTGGCTCTTCGACACTGGGGAGAACAAGCGTAAGCCAAGGCTTCGGCATCCGATTCGAGAGAGAACGAAGTCTGGAAAAGAATCGAGGGCAGGATGCTTTTTTGCATTTCCGTTGGCAGAGTGCGAAACCAGTCGGTATCGAAGGGGCTGTTGCAGATCCGCACCAGGGGGTCCGGCCGGCCATCCCCTTCCATACAAGAGGTATAAAACTGGTCATAGGATTTGCGCAACAGCAGGAAGTCCTGAGAGTAGACGCCAATCCGCAGATTGCGCATGAGGCGATAGCAATACTTCGTGCCTCCGCCGTCACTGTACCAGGTGACCGGAGGCGTCTGCTCCTGCACCACGCGGGCCATGAGCTGGAAGCGGTTGACGGCGGAAGGCTCGGCCGGCGCCCTGGAGCGGGTGCGGGCGGCCCTGGAGGAGCTCGGGACGGCAAGGTTCCCCGCCACATCCCGCGCCACCAGGATGTTCAGGGCATGCCTGCTGCACCTTTCCACAATGGCTTCATGGCATTGGAAGCGCTTATTCAGGAGCTTGAGCGTTTGCAACCGGTTGAGACAGGACTCGAGTTCATAGATGTTCCTTACGCTGCTTTCGGGAAAGTCGAGGCCCGTGTGGTCAAAACACTTCATCAGCGTAGGTGCATCCACCGGTTCATAGGTGATGGAACAAAGCTGCATAAGGGCCTGTTCCAGGGGCGAGAGCCGCTCGTAAAGGGCAATCAGGCTGTCGCGGATTTTGCTCTTCTGGTCCACTTGCATTCCTTAACGCACAACGATAGTATGGAGGTCACGTAAAGCCTTATAACGTTACCTGTCGTTCACAAAAGTTGCAAGCAACGGGTTGCAAAATAAAGGTTTGATCATGCGCATAGCCATGCTTTACCCCTCGGGCGAGACGAGCGCATTGCGGGGGGACGCTGTTCGGGAACAATTCGTTTCGATCCTCATGCCAGGTCTGGAGAAAAGGGGGTTGACCGTCACCCCGTTTGCCGTTGACGATGCCGCCAGGCTGCGCGCGGCTGGGGAGGACGGTTCGCGGGGAGCGGACCGCGGCGCGGTGGTGCGGCCTGAGGTCTGGGAGAGCCTGCACGTCGCGGGGCTTTTCGAACGAGGCGACGAATTCGACCTCATTCACAACCACCTGAACGGCCTGCCCCTCACTTATATGAAGATGACTTCGACCCCCGTGCTCACTTCCATCTATGAGGCCCTCTCCCCGCAGGTGCTTCCCCTTTACCAAAAATACAACGGCTGGGCTTACTACCTTGCCGTCGACGATGTCGTGCGCCAGCCCGAACTCAACTATATCGCCACCATCCGCCATGATCTCGAAGCAGAAGGAGGCAGCACCGACCGTATTGTGGAAGATTACCTGCAGGTTTATGCCAGGATCCGGGCGCAGCGGCATCGCGAGGACCACCGGCCGTGGGGGTACTACCGGGTGCTCGAAGACGAACTCGACCACAAGGTCAAACGGATTGTGGTCTACCCGGGTGCACGGTTGAGCCTCCAGCGGCACCGGCACCGCTCGGAACACTGGATGATCCTCCGGGGCCGGGCAGAAATCACCAGAAATGAGGAACTCCTCGCCATGGCCTCGGGTCAGGCCATCGATATCCCGCAGGGAGCCTGGCACCGCGTCAGAAACCCCGGCACGGAAAACCTGGCCCTCATCGAAGTGCAAACCGGGGATTACTTCGGGGAAGACGATATCGAGCGGGCTGAAGACGACTACGGCCGGGTTTGAGACCCAGCCTCTGCCCCGACTCTGCGGGCATGCATCATGATGTGATGCAGGGTGGGTTCATCCCATCCCGCACAGGCATTTCGGAACCTTCTCTGAGCAGGGCTGCAGTCGGAATTGGCACCATCCGCCGAGACCGCCGTCGCGGTTATTGCTTCGGCTTTGGCTTCCCCGGCATCTTGCGCCCGGTGAAATCCTGCATCATGGCCTGCTTGGTATACCCGGAAGGGATGTCGAAGGTGCCGGCCGGAGCCGTACCTTCCTTGATCTCCAATAACTCCCGCGAGGACTTCATGGTCATGTTCTTCATCATGGTCATGCTGGTAATAGTGAGTACCGGGACACCCTTGATCTTTTTCATCTCCTCCATCATCGCCTGGGAGGCGACGCCCATCCCGGGTTGCCCACCCATCATGGACGAGGAAAGCTTTTCGTAGAAATCGGCGTAGGGCATCTTGATGTCTTCACTCGCCCACACTTCGGAATTGACCGGCATCATGCCCATATCCATTTCCTGGAGATATTTCGTGCAGTTCCAGTTGCCGATCTTCTTGGTTTCAGAAGTTGGGGTAACCTTAACCTTCATCTCTCCGGCCATCGCCGCCACGGCCTCTTGAGTGCCATCCGACCCCACCGTCAGCTCTGTGTAAGTCTTGTTGGCGTGGTTCACATGGAAGATGACCAGCTTGCCGTCAACCACCGTGGCAATGCTCGACGTATCGCCCTGATCCGTTCTCATCTTATCTTTGGCGACCCAGACGGTGCTGATCTTGTCCTGCGCCGGCTGCGCCTGTCCCATGACGGTCATGCCGTCCGTATGGTGCTTTTCCTTCATGAACACGTCCGCCTTCACCCAAGACGGCACCATAAATACCGCCGCCACCAACACCACCAGACCGATCTGCCAGAACTTCCCCTTCATAACGACTCCTGTGAATGGTCAAAAGATGCCTTCTTGGATCAGAGGATCTGATCGCCGTTTCTCGGTCCTCGTTTCGGCTTCGAATACAATGCCGGGCCTGAAAGATCAAGCGCATTTGATGCAAAGGCCAGCTTGACAGGCGACGTCTGATATAAGAAGAATGGAATGTCGCAATGGGGGTTTTCCCCGGAGAATGGTGAAAGAAGCTTTTTCCATGCCCCGAAGCCCACCTGATCTGGAGAGCCGGTGCCGGATAAGGCGATTCGGAAACCCATCGCTTGCTTACTGGATTAAGCCTTCAAGGAAGGAACCATGGAAGCCGAGGAACTCTACCAGCGTCTCCTGCACCTTACTCCCCCCTGGCAGGTCAAGAGGGTCATTGCCGAGGCTGCATCCGCCAGGGTGCTGGTCTATCTCGATCAAACGGAGGCGGCCGTGGCTGCCTGCCCGGTTTGTGGAAGAGCGTGCGCGGTCTGCGGGGAAACCGAAGAAAGAAGCTGGCGGCACCTGAATACCTGCCAGCTGCAGACTCATGTGTTCGCGAAGCTCGCGCTGGTGGACTGTCCCGAACACGGCGAACAACCAGCCGCCTTCCCTCTCGCGCAGGCCGACAGCCCGGTCACCTTCGCCTTTGCCCAGTGGCTGAGGCAGGTGGCAAAAGAGGTGGGGAACCGAAAAAGGCTCGCCGCCATCACGCGGCTGGACGGTGAACTCCTCGATCGCATCCTGGCCTCCTCCCGTCAGCCAGGCGATGCTGGCGGGAAGGCAGCGCCTCCAGCATCGACGCCCCCAAAGCAGCTCGATCTTTTTGCCCAAAACGACATGATTCTGGTCAATCAGGGGCTTCAGGCACTCAGAACATTGCAGCTGGAGCGTGCCCTCGAACTCTTCCGGAAGCACCAGAAGGTCTATCCCAAAGGGCCGGAGGTGAGCTCGAAGATCGCCCTGGCCGAGTTTCTGCTCCAGGGACGGGAAGAGACTCAACTCGACACTCCCCGCCGGATCTCTTCTCAGTGTCACTTTTGGAACCGTTTTCTCGACT
Organism: uncultured delta proteobacterium; assembly: GCA_963783775.1. GTDB lineage: Bacteria > Desulfobacterota > Syntrophobacteria > Syntrophobacterales > Syntrophobacteraceae > JADGQM01. The sequence continues at coordinate 338,974 of CAWAOR010000011.1, forward strand.
TCGCTCGTTCCCAGGGACTCAGGCCGCACGACCGGCTGGTGGCGGAGATCCAAAAGGCCTATTTCGAGAGCCTGCTCCGGGAGCTTGACCGGGAGGGCGTTGCCGATACCCCCATGATCGGCGAAGTAATCCCTCTGGGCTATGTTCACCTGCAGGCCGGGCAAGCTGAGCCGGCCATCCGTCACCTGCAGGCGGCCATCCCGAGGATGCCCGACAATGCCGCCCTCTACGGGTATCTCGGCGATGCCTACTGGCTGCGCCGGGAGTATAAGGTGGCGCGCCAATGCTATCGAGAAGGCTGCCTCATCAATCCTGCGGCCCTCGACTGGCAGCTCCTGAAAGACGACGAACTGAGCGATCTAAGGCACGATCTCCATCTCCTTTATGGCTTTGACGAGGACCTGGCCGTCGCCTGGCTCCCGAGTTATGCGCGGGTACATGGTCTTTTCGAATGCAAAGTGGTGCGCCTCAACGACGGCCTGAAGGAGCTCGTGGACGACTATACCGCCCGGCAAAAGGCTCTGGCAAAAAGAGCAGACCCCCTCAAGACGGCCGAACTCTTCTTCCGCGGAATCATCCTGTGCGAGAACGAGGACAACCTTCGCCTGATCAGGAAGATCGACCTCATTCAGGTGCGGCGGATGATGAAACAGGCCAACCCGGACCTCTTTGCCGAGTTTCTGGGAACGGTAGTCGCCTCACGGTAACCTTTGAATGGACTTGACTCCCTCGATTGTCGCGGATACGTTTGTTTTTATTTGTTCCGGAGACCACCTCTCAGAAAAGGAGCATTTATGCGTCGCCTTTGCTTGATGTGTTTGGGGTTTTCGATGCTACTGGCGCTCCCCGCCGCCACCTGGGCAGCCAGTGAACAGGCCGTGAAACTGCGCAATCAAAGCACTTTGACGGCATACTCACCCGCCGAGACCTTCCTCGCAGGCAATTTCGTAGCCGATGAGATTGAGCCGGGATACATCTTCGGCAAGGTGAAGGACTTTGTCACATCCCGGTCCTGCCCAACGGCCTGGCTCATCGAGGAGGGCGAAAGGAAGCGGATCGAGAGGAGGCAAAGCCAATCCGGCCCCATCGAGTACAGCCTTTATCTGGAAGAGGATTGCCCGGGAAAGGTTGCTTACTATGTATTCGTTGACCGATCCCAGGCGGATGTCGCCCAATGGATGCAATGGCGCCAGCAATTCCACAAAAGCAAAGTAGAGCCGCAATACGGGGCCGCCAAGACCAGCCTGGAGCAGGCTGCAAAAAACGGCTTTCCCGTCGATGCCGAATTGCGTTTCATGGAACTCAACGGGGAACTGTCCCTGAAAAAGCCCGAGGAGATCCTGATGAGCGAACTGAAGTTTCAGCCGGTTTATGATCTCAAGCAGGGCAAGGCAATCGCCCGATAGCATGGAGTCGGCCCGCCCGCTGCGGTCCGCGAATTCTATTCTCTTCAGGAGGTAGGAGTCATGGCAGAAAGGGAAACCACCAAAGGCTTGTCGCGTCGCGATTTCATCAAGACCGTGGGACTTGGCGGGATGGCGGCCACCGGTATCGAGGCGGCCACGGTCTTGGCCGCCGGCGGAAAGGGTGACGAGAAGGCGCCATCGGTTCCCACACGGAAGCTGGGGAAGACCGGCGTCGACGTCTCCATCCTTTGCCTGGGCGGCATGTTCGACACGGTTAACAACCAGCTACTGCTTCGGCAGGCGTACAACTGGGGGGTGACCTGCTGGGATACGGCCGAGGGGTACGGTAACGGCATGAGTGAAGAAGGGTTCGGCCGCTTTTTCAGCCGCAATCCCGAGGCCCGCAAAAACATTTTCCTGGCCACCAAAACCCGACCGGGCACACCCGAAAAAATGACCCAAAGCCTTGAGACGTCGTTGAAAAAGCTTCAAACAGATCATGTGGACCTGTTCTTCTGCCATGCGGTGACCGCAACGAACGATATTGGGGAGCCCGTCAGGGAATGGGCAGCGCAGATGAAGAAGGCCGGGAAGATGAAGTTCTTCGGCTTCAGCACCCATACCAACATGGAGGATTGCCTGCTGGCTGCGGCCAAACTCGACTGGATCGATGTCGTCATGTTTTCCTACAACTTTCGGCTCATGCTCAGCCCCAAGATGAAAGAGGCGGTCGCTGCGTGCACCGAGGCCGGCATCGGCCTGGTCGCCATGAAGACCCAGGGCAGCGGACCCGCCAAGGCTGAAAGTGAGGCCGAAGTGCAGATGGTGGGAAAACTCCTCGAACGCGGCTTCACCGATAAGCAGGCCAAACTCAAGGTGGTGTGGGAAAACCCGAATATTGCCAGCATCTGTTCCCAGATGCCGAGCTTGAGCATCCTTTCGGCTAATGTGGCCGCCTCCCGGGACCTCAAGGCCCTGGCCCGAAGCGACCTCGACCTTTTCGACCGGTTCGCCATGGAAACCTGCACCGGTTATTGCGCCGGGTGCGGGCGCATCTGTCGGGAAGCCGTAGGTGGGACCATCCCGGTGAACGATATCATGCGCTGCCTCATGTATTACCGCGACTACGGCGACCGCGACCTGGCCCGAGAGGTCTACGCGGGCATCTCCGAGGAGGTCCGCAAGCAGGTGGCCGAGGCGGATTATGCCAGGGCGGAAAAGGCCTGCCCTCAGAGGCTCGCTATTGCCAAACTCATGACCGAGGCTTCCCGCCTGCTGGGCTAGTCGCTGTTTAGAAATACAGCACTATCTTGCACCGGGAAGAACACGCCGGACACTAAAGACTTTTTCGTGTCTCTTCGTGTGACTTCGTGGATAAAAGAGGATTCCATGACCAGAGAGCACACCGCACCGGAGCAGCGCAGCATCTTCTTCACCAAGCAACCGATTCTCGACGCCAAACGCAGCATCTGGGGCTATGAACTGCTGGGAGGCGAGATGAAGGAAGGCATCTACGAAGTTTTTCCCCAGCAGGAGAGCGCAGCCAGCCTCTCATCAAGCACCTACCTGGGCCTGCAGGAGGCGATGGAACGGGGCAAGAAGATCATGATCGGCTTTGATGAGGCAAGCGTCCTAACCGGGGTGCCTCATGCCCTGCCACCTTCCTTCGGTGTGGTGCGCGTATTGCCGGGCGCAACCCATGCCAACGGGCTCGACGTTGCCTTGCAAGCGCTGCGCCGAGAAGGCTACCAGACCGTGATCGAGATCCTGCCCGGCAAGCTGCCGCCGGCAAACATCTGCAGGCAGGCCGATATCTTCGCCCTTGATCTCGGCGCCGCCCCGCCCGAGCAGGCATCTCTGGACCAGTTACGGAAATACCCGGCGCTGATGCTGGCGCGCGGACTCAAGACGGGAGAGCAATTCCAGGCCACCAAAGCGATGGGTGTTGCCCTGTTCCAGGGTTCGTTTTTCAAGGAACCCGAGTGCGTGCCGGGTCGCAAACTCGGGTCCAACGAAATTGCGCGCTTAAACCTGTTCCGCCTTATCGAAACCGACGATCCGGATCTCAAGGCCATTGCCGCCGCCATTCGCTCCGACGTCGCCATCAGCTTTCGCCTCCTTTCCTACCTGAACAGCGCCTTCTTCGGCTTTCGGCACAATATCCAGTCCATCGACCAGGCCATGATGCTGCTCGGCTGGGTCAAGCTCAAAGGGTGGCTGCGCGCCGTGCTCCTGGTCGATATGGCCGGCAAGGACGAAGTTCCGCAGGAACTGGCGGCGCTCTCACTGCAACGGGGCAAGTTCCTGGAGCTGCTGGCAACGGTATGTGATTACTGGGGATTCAATCCGGGGACGCTCTTCCTGCTCGGCCTGTTCTCCCTCATGGACGCTGTGCTGGGCATGCCCATGGAGAACGTGGTGGAGCTGCTGCCGCTGGAGGCCAAGCTCAAGGCCGCCCTCAGGCGCGACCCCAACAGCGAATACCACCCGCTTTTCGAGCTGCTGGAATGCCTCGAGGATGCCGACTGGCCCGGTCTTCAAACCCGGACGCAGAAGCTGTGTATTGACCTCGACCAGATCAAGGGCGCCTTTGCCAATGCCCGCGACTGGGCCAGCGGCTTTTTCGCGTCGCAGGGGTGAGGTCAGCACAGGCTTACCCAATAAAGTGACCATTATCCCAGACTGATTCTGTCTTACAAAGGCAAGAATCACAAATTTTATCCCGGCTTTTGCAGATGCACCACCTGGCTGCAATTTTGCTGGGGCAAAGGATTCATGGGAAAAGGTGCCAGTCAGTAGTGGTATCTGAGCTGTGCAAGGAGAAGGGAGTCTTTTTCAACTTTATACACGATCCGATGCTCATCGGTTATGCGTCTGGACCAGTAGCCGGATAGTCCATGTCTAAGGGGTTCGGGCTTACCGGTCCCCTCGAAAGGGGAGCGCTGTATTTCCTTTATAAGGTTGTTGATGCGCTCAAGGATCTTTCGGTCAGTGCGTTGCCAGTAGAGGTAATCGTCCCAAGCATGTTCGGAAAAGATGAGCTTCACGCGATCAACTCCCTTTCGGTGCCGCCACCCAATTGGAGTTCAGCGATGGATTCCAGAAGCCTTCGCGCGTTTTTCGGGCTTCTCAGAAGGTAGGCGGTTTCTTCGAGAGCTTGGTAGTCCTCAAGGGAGATCATCACCACCGAACGCTGGCTTTTGCGTGTAATGATGATAGGAGAGTGGTCATCACAGACTCTATCCATGGTTTTGGCAAGGTCGCTTCGAGCTTGTGAGTAAGTTACGGCGTTCATTTATGGTCCTCCTAAATTAGATGATTTGTACTATTTATTGTACAATAAAGGTTGTCTTGTAACAAGGGGTTCGAGCCGAACACCCGCCCACGCGGGGCACATTTTGAAGTGTCCTGTGATGTTCATCGGCCGCGTAGTTGGGTGCGTAAGGGTCTTCTGCATGAGAAGGTAAGAGAGGAGTTCAGGGAATGGCTTTCAAGCTGATCTGGTCTCCCTCAGCTCGGTTTTACCTCAAAGACATTCCGGACAGATTAAAGGTCGGATTCTCGGCAGATGCTCAGTGCCAATGGCTGTCCGCAAGGGAGCGGGGAGAAAGAAAATAGCCCTTGAGTCTACCTGCTCAGCGGCTGTACCCCCCAGATCTCGCGGGCGTATTCCATTACGGCCCGGTCGCTGGAGAACTTGCCCATGTTGGCGGTGTTGAGAATGGCCTTGCGCGTCCACTCGTCCTGGTCACGGAAAAGCTCATCCACCCTGCCCTGGGTGTCCACATAGCTTCGGTAGTCCGCCAGAAGCAGGAAATAATCGCCGTCTCGCAACAGCGCGTCCACAATGGGCGCGAACAGGCGCAGGTTCGTCCGGTGAGAAGCAGGCCTGAGCCGATCTGGTCGATGGCCCGCTTGAGCTCCGGGTCGCTCTCGTAAAATGGCACGGGTCGTAGCCCGTGCGCCGCAGGTGGCTCCACTTCTTCGGTCCTGAGCCCGAACAGGAAGAAGTTCTCGGGGCCGACCTCCTCCCTGATTTCCACGTTGGCGCCGTCCAGGGTGCCGATGGTCAGCGCGCCGTTCAGGGCAAACTTCATATTGCCCGTGCCCGAGGCCTCCATGCCGGCCGTGGAGATCTGCTCCGAGAGATCGGCGGCCGGAATGACCTTTTCGGCCTGGGAGATGCAATAGTTGGGCAGAAAGAGCAGGCGCAGCCGTCCCCGCACGTCAGGGTCATTGTTGACCACGTCGGCCACGGCATTGAAGAGCTTGATGATGAGTTTGGCCTGATAGATAGCCGGGCGCAGCCTTGCCGCCGATCATGCACCGTGCGGGCACGAAATCGCCGTCCGGGTTCTCCTTGATGCGGTTGTAGCGCGTGATGACGTGCAGGATGTTCAGGAGTTGGCGCTTGTACTCATGCATACGCTTGAACTGGCAGTCGAACATGGTGCGGGGATTGATGCCCATGCTCATCTTGCGCAGCACATAGCGGGCCAGCCGCTTCTTGTTCTCGGTCTTGGCCTCGGCAAAGGCCTGGCGGAACTGCGGATCCTCGGCCAGGGGGATGAGGCCCCTGAGCTTGCTCAGGTCGCACACCCAGTCAGGCCCGATGGCTTCGGTGATGAGCTTCGAGAGCGCCGGGTTGGCCTGCAGGAGCCAGCGGCGGGGGGTGACGCCATTGGTGATGTTCTTGAACTTCCGGGGATAGAACTGGTGGAAGTCGCGGAAGAGGCTGTTCTTGAGGATTTCTGAGTGCAGGGCGGCCACGCCGTTGACCGAATGGCTGCCCACGATGGCCAGGTTGGCCATGCGCACCCGCCGCTCCCGGCCCTCCCCGATGATGGACATCCGCTGCCAGGCGCTCCCCGTCACCGGGATACTCGAGCCGCCACCTCCTGCAAAAAGCGGTGGTTGATCTCGTAGATGATCTCGAGGTGCCTGGGCAGCAGGCGCCCGATCAGGTCCACCGGCCAGGTCTCCAGGGCTTCGGGCAGCACCGTATGGTTCGTGTAGGCAAAGGTTCTGGTGCAGATGGTCCAGGCCTGGTCCCAGGAGAGCTTTTCCTCGTCCAGCAGCAGCCGCATCAGTTCGGCAATGGCGATGGAGGGGTGGGTATCGTTCAACTGCACCGCCACGGAGTCGGCAAAGTCGGTCCAGATGCTGTGCTGCTTCTTGTGGCGGCGCATGATGTCCTGGAAGGTGGCGGCCACCAGGAAATACTGCTGCCTGAGGCGCAGTTCCTTGCCCTGCTCCTCCTTGTCGCTGGGGTAGAGCACCTTGGAGATGTTTTCGCTCATGACCTTATCGTGCATGGCCCCGGCATAATCGCCCTCGATTGAATACGCTCAGGTTGAAGTCGCGGCTCGACTGGGCGGCCCACAGCCGCATGTTGGTGACGTGGTCGCCGCCATAACCGGGGATCAGGATGTCGCAGGGCATGGCCATGACCTTTTCGGTGTCCACCCAGCGGTAGCGCTGACTGCCGTCGGCGTCTCGGTAGGCCTCGCTTCTGCCGTAGAAGTTGACCTCGTAGAGGTGTTCCCGTCGGACGATCTCCCAGGGGCTGCCCTGGCGGCGCCAGTTGTCGCAGCTTTCCTCCTGGTAGCCGTTCACGATATTCTGGTAGAAGATGCCGTAGTCATAGAGGATTCCGTATCCATAGCCGGGAATCTTCAGACTGGCCATGGAGTCCAGGTAGCACGAAGCCAGCCGCCCAAGGCCGCCATTGCCGAGCCCGGCATCCCATTCCACCTCTTCGAGGTCTTCCAGGGCCAGGCCGAGCTTCTCGAGCACCTCCTGGCAGCCCTGCTCCATGCGCATGTTGGTGAGGTAATTCATGAGAAACCTGCCGGGCAGGAATTCGAGGGAGAGGTAGTAGACCCGCTTGACCATGCTGTCGTAGTAGTCGCGCTGGGTGTTGAGCCACACCTTGATGAGCCGGTCCCGGATGCTGTAGGCCAGCCCATTGAAATAGCGGAACTTGTTCCGCCCGTAGACCTCGTCCCCGAGAGTGGAAACGATGTGGCGGTGGATGTCGTCGGCCAGGGTATCGAGACTCTGCATCTCCTCGATGGTCTGGACCGCTTTTTGACTCTGCAGGGGCTGGTTGACGTCGGGCATTGAGCGTCCTTATGACTTCGATGATTACCACTTGCGCTGATGCGAACTGTGTGCCGGGAAACTCAAAGTATGCCATACACCCCTGGATGTCTATAGGAAAAGGAAACCAAGGCGGCCGCATCCCTCACCGCCGGCGGGGTATCAGCAGCATCACGACCAGCCCGGCGACGAAGAAGAACTCGAGAGAGAGGATGGCGATGCGTGGATTGTCCGTCTGTTTGGAGATGAACCCGTAGAGCAGGGGGCCAAAGATGGCCGCTACTTTGGACCCAAAAGTCATGAACCCGAAAAATTCCCCCTGCTTCTCCGCGGGGGCTTCGAGCGCGAGGTAGCTCCGCGCCGTTGCCTGGGTCCCCCCTAGAACGAGCCCTGCGCACACCGAGAGTACATAGAAGGCGCGGGTGCTGGAAAAGGCAAAGATGCCGAAGAGCGCCCCAATCCACACCACGATGGTCCAGATGATTGTCGGCAAGGCGCCGATACGTTTGGCCAGGAGGCCGGTGGCGACGGAGCCGGCGGCAGCCGAGAGCTGAATCAACATGAGGAGCACCGTGTTCTCGCGCACAGTGAAATGGAGGGTATGGACGGTGTAGGACGAAAAGAACACGATCACCGTCGACATAGCGTCGCTCACGAAGAAGTAACCGAGGAGAAAGAGGAAGATGTTTCGGTAGGAACGTATTTCTTTAAAAGTGCCCAGGATGCGGGTGAAACCATCAGTTATCGAGGCGGCCGTGGTGACGGTCTTGCCTGCAGGGTCTCTGAGCATCAGGAAAGCAGGCAGCGCAAAAAGAGCATACATGGCGCCCGCGAGCGGGATGACGGCCTTTCCCCCGGCCACGCTTGGGACCATAAAGGCCATGCAGACGAGTGCCGCCAGCCCCCCAAGGTAGCCGATACCCCAACCAATGCCGGAAATCTTCTCAAGCGATTTCGTGTCGACAATTTCGGGCAGGAAAGCATTGTAGAAGGTCATGGCGACCGTATACCCGGCGTACCCGGTGATCACCAGCAGCATGGCCGCAAGCACCTGATGCGGGCCCGTAAAGGTGAGCAGGAGAGTGCTGAGGATCGAGATCCCGGCCGCCGTGATGAAAAAGGTTCTTTTATTGCGTTTCAGATCTGCCAGAGCCCCCAGGAGCGGTGAAAGCACAACGGAAAGCAACATGGCCGACGACACCGCAATGCCCCACAGAAAGTCCCCGTAGCCCCCGTCTCCCCCCACCACCACTTCCTTGAAGTAGAGGATGAAGTAGGCGGTGATGACGACCATGGAAAACCAGGCCATGCCGAAGTCATAAAGAATCCAGGAAATAATGGTGGCCGAGGGCTTTGTCGTGCGCATGAAATCCCCCATCGTTGATGCGAAAGACTACCGTTTTTCCCCGTCTGGCGAGGCAGATGCATGCTAGTGCTTAATTGCGTAAAATAACGATAGGATTCTTGACTTGAGATCCTCTTGCTGCCCGTTTTCGCAAGACGAGAGGTTTGGCAGTTGGGCCGTATGCAGCCGCAAAAGCCTCAATGGCTTGACGCAATTGCTCAATACTTCTGAAGTTGGCACCTCGGGAGAGGAAAATGGGAGATTGTCCAAACCCCGGGGAACATGTCCCCGGGGCCGTTGCCCGCCGATTCACACATGCCGTTTAGCCGCTTGCCTTGAAGACGAGTTCCGGTGTTTTCAGGAAGACTTTGGTGTCCGGGGGCACCGATTCTACCAACCACACGTTTCCGCCAATGACCGAGCGCGCCCCGATCACCGTCTCTCCACCCAGAACCGTGGCGCCGGCATAGATGATGGCGTCGTCTTCAATGGTCGGATGGCGTTTCTTGTTCCGGTAGAGCTCCCCGGCATCCTTGGGAAGGGAAAGGGCGCCCAGGGTTACCCCCTGGTAGAGCCTCACGCGGTTGCCGATCTCGGTGGTTTCGCCGATCACCACCCCGGTGCCGTGGTCGATGAAGAAACTCTCCCCAATGTGCGCGCCCGGATGGATATCGATGCCCGTCATGCTGTGAGCGTATTCGCTCATGATGCGGGGGATGAAGGGCACCCCCTGATGCCAGAGCTCGTGGGCCGCCCGGTAAACGGTGACGGCGAAAAGCCCCGGATAGCTGAAGATTACCTCGTCGTAGCTCTTGGCCGCCGGATCGCCTTCATAGGCCGCACGCACATCCGTGGCCAGCATCGCCCTCAAGGCTGGCAGCCGGCCCATAAAATCCACCGTGATCTGCTGGCCTCGATCTTCACACTGCACACAGGGCAGATTGTGGCGGATACAGTCGTGCCGCAGGGCCACGGTCACCTGTTCCGACAGATGTTCAAACAGCGCCGTCGCCTCCTGCCCGAAGTAGTAGCTCAGATTGAACTGCTCCAGGCGGGTGCGAATGAAATACCCGGGGTAGAGGATGCGGCAGATTCTTTGCACGACATCGATGACCGCATCCCGCGACGGGATGGGTTCCGGGCCGACGTGGTCGAAGCAATTCTCCCCACTGCAGGAGAGCACCAGTCGATCCACCACGCCGGGAATTTCCTCGCGGAATTGCCGGCTCGCAGCAACCTCGATTTTGCATTGATCCATCAGTGATTTGTCTTCCATTGATCATCTTTACCTGCTATAGGTTACCGGAGTACTCCAGGGGTCATGGCCTATACCACAGAAGCACAGTGACCATAACCATCAGTACGTCTTTCCGGTGAAAACCGGAATCCAGAGAGACTGCCTGGATACCGGCTTTTCCAGGTATGACGAACTGAGTTCGGACACTCATTTGCGTGGAGCTTGCACGGAAGAGCCGCTCCTACAGAAGCTTTCAGGTAGTGGTCACGCCGTCCCGCATTGCTGGCTCGCCGTCCAATAGGGAGAGAGGCCCCGTAAGGTTTCGACGATCGGCGGCAGCTTCTCGATCACGAAATCGATCTCCTCATCCGTATTATAGACGCTCAGGCTGAACCGGATGGACCCATGAGCCATGGTGAAGGGAACGCCCATGGCGCGGAGCACGTGAGACGGCTGGAGTGATCCCGAGGTGCAGGCCGAGCCGGAAGAGGCACAAATCCCGAATTCATCCAACATCAGCAGAATCGATTCGCCTTCGACGAATTCGAAGCTGATGTTCGAGGTATTGGGCAGGCGGTTCACGCGGTCGCCGTTTACGCGGCTGTTCGAAATCCGCCTCAGGAGCTCGTTCTCCAGCTTGTCACGCAGCCGCTTGACCCGGGTGTTTTCCGCTTCCAAGTTCTGAGCGGCCAGTTCACAGGCTTTGCCCAGCCCGATGATGCTCGGCGTGTTTTCGGTCCCACCGCGCCGCCCCTTTTCCTGATGGCCCCCGATAAGAAACGGGGAAAAGCGGGTGCCCTTGCGGACATAGAGCACGCCGATGCCCTTGGGGGCATGGAGCTTGTGGCCCGAGATCGAAAGCATATCGATAGCGGTTTTGCCGAGATTGATGGGGATCTTCCCCACGGCCTGCACGGCGTCGGTGTGGAACAGGATGCCGCGGGCCCGAGCGAGCTCCGCCGCCTGTTCCACAGGAAAGATCACGCCGGTTTCATTGTTGGCCCACATGAGGCTCACAATGGCCGTATCCTGGGTGAGGCTCCTCCGGTACTGCTCCATATCCAGCCGGCCTTCGCTGTCGACCGGGCAGTTCGGTGATCCGATAGCCTTCATTTTTCAGCTGCGCACACAACGCCCTGACGGCAGGATGCTCGACCCGGCTGGTCACGATGTGGCGCTTGCCGGGCTGGGAAGCCAGAGCCGACCGGATGGCGGCATTGTCGCTCTCCGAACCGCAACTGGTGAAGATGATCTCATCGGGTGAGGCCCCCAGCAACGCTGCCACCTGATCGCGAGCCTGGCGGAGTTGGCGTCCCACCTGGCCGCCGAAAGTGTGCATGCTCGAGGGGTTCCCGTAGAGCTCATGAAAATAGGGCAGCATCACTTCCAGAACTTCCGGGGCGACCGCGGTTGTGGCATTGTTGTCAAGATAGATGGTTTTCACGGGCTATCCTCCTCGACCACCAGTTCCGGCCAGACCAGTTCACGGAGTTTTATTTCCACAAAGTTCTTGAGGGTCATGTTGGAAGCCTGGCAGGAGGCGCAGGCGCCCCTTGTTGCGACGACCACGCGATTTCCGATGACATCGATCAGCTCGATATCGCCGCCGTCATGCTTGAGGGATGGGCGGATTTCCCGCTCGATGGTTTCCTCGATCATCCTGATCTTCTGGATGTTCGAAAGCCGGGGTTTGGGGACAGGGGCGGTTTCCGCCTCGGACCGGACCCGATCGAGAATCTCCTGAATGGCTCCGTGGCAATTGCCGCATCCCCCTCCCGCCTTGGTGTAATTGGTGATCTCCTCGATCGACGTGAGATGGTTCTCGCGAATCGCCCGCTCGATTTCCCGATCCGTCACGCCGAAGCATTCGCAAACAATCTGTCCCTCGACGGCCTTTTCGGGAGTGCCCTTGTAATTGGCAATGGCTGCTTCCAGAGCCTCCCGGCCCATCACGGAACAGTGCATCTTTTCCTGGGGGAGCCCTCCAAGATATTTGGCGATATCCTGATTGGTCACCTTTTCGGCCTCTTCGACGGTCAGCCCCTTGATCATCTCGGTCAGGGCGGAAGCGGAGGCAATGGCACTGGCACAACCAAAGGTCTTGAATTTGGCTTCCGTGATCCGCTTATTCTCATCCACCTTAAGAGTCAGTTTGAGCGCATCCCCGCAGGCGATGGAACCGACCTCGGCAACCCCGTCCGGATCTTCCACCTCGCCCACGTTGCGTGGATTCAAGAAGTGTTCCCTGACCTTGTCGGTATATTCCCACATAGTCTCTACTCCTGAGCTGAGTTGTTCTGATCGCTGACGTCCAAACAAAGCTTAATCTAACTATTCTCAACATCTTATGCAACATGAACGAGCACGACCGTGACACCTTAGAGGCTGTCTGAAAATACAAATTCTGCGCTGGACTCGAAGGAAGGATCCCGCCCAGCCCAAACACCCTTCACAGAAGCGGGAACTCACTCGTTCGCCGGTTCCCAAGCTGGATCTTGGGAACCAGCTCATTTGGCTCAAACCCCAGCCCCCTCCATCAGGTTCATCTCCCCCGTGCGTGTCACCGTAACCAGTCGTGTAGATTGGGGAATTGCGTCGGTTTCCAGGAGCAGCGCCCGGAAGAGCTGCGAGTGCTGGCCCATATTGAAAGCGGGAACCTTTCCCACCTGTTCCCAGATGCGTTTACTCATCCACGGCGCTTCATGGATGTGGCCGTGCAGGGAGGCCACCAGCCTGCCCGTGGGCCCCCAGCGTTCGAGGAAGCGCCTCACCGCCAGACTGCCCACATGCAAGCCGGCTGCCATCTGGTCCAGAGCGGTATCCCGGGGAGGCGCATGACATACAAAGATGAAAGAAAAATCACGCAGAGGAGGGCTTTCCAGCACCTCCGAAAGGGCCTCGAGATCGTCTTCGATGGTACCCTGCAAAGGGTCTAAAGTATAAGGCAGCGCCTGTCCTGAGCCCGTGACATAACCGGATTTGACCACTCGTTGCCCGGATAAACCGTCATGGTCCCGGCAATCCGGCTTCTCACCATCCTTGATGGCGAAAGGCGTCGGATTGACGGTCATGTAGCCGACTACGGCCAGGTTTTCCATGATCTCTACCACACGTTGGTGAAGCAGATGGAAATCAACGCCATCCCGCGCTTCCATGAGGGGCCTTGCCGCGGCAATATCGTCGTTTCCCAAATCGAGCAGCAGCGAGAATATGCGGGAAGGTTTCGTGGAATTGTTTGAGGCGCGGCAGCAGCACGCCATTCACCCAGCGCCGGTGAGGTTCGATGGAAGCCTCGATGGACCCTTTCCAATCAGGGATGATATCGCCCCCGATGATCACGACCTGCGGCCTCAGTTCTCCTGCGGCCTTCAGCAGACGCTCGAGATGACCCGGATGGACATGCGTGTCAGCAGTGTACAGGATCTTCACAGAAACCCTTTAAAAAACAGTGATTAGTGGCCAGTGACTAGTGGTTTAGTGGTTAGTGGTTAGTGGTTAGAACAGGGGCGTCAACAACTTCCAGGCGTCATTCTCACGTCTCGCCATGCGGTCCCCAGCATAACCATCCTCATAGAATATCCTCTCTGAGATGGTCACCTCACCACTATTCACTAACCACTACCTGAGGCAGAACCTCGCCTGCTTTCCCCAGGATACTCAGGTCATAGATGTCGGTATAGGGTGTCGGTTCCAGGTTGATTTCCGCCACAAAGGCCCCGCCCCGTCTGGCCGTCGCGCCCATGGAGGCTGCCGGTTGCACTACTCCTGAAGTCCCAATCACCAGCATGACCTGGCAGCTTCCGATGGTCCTGTAGGCCTGGTCCAGAATCTTCGGGTCAAGCATCTCCCCGAACCACACGACGTCAGGCCTCAGCAATCCGCCACAGGATGTGCAGGCGGGTATTTCGGGGAGCGGTACCCGCCGGTCTTCAGTCGTCTTGCCGCAATCCGTGCAGCGCACCCGCCAGATGTTGCCATGCAGTTCAATCATGTTTCGGCTGCCGCAGGTCTGGTGCAGGCCATCAATATTCTGGGTGATGAGAGTAAACTCGGCGAACCGGTCCTCCATGGCGACAAGAGCCAGGTGGCCGGGATTGGGATGCAAAGGAGCCAGAACTTCCCGGCGCCAGTTGTAGAATTCCCAAACCAGCCTGGGATCTTCGGCAAAGGCCTCGGGAGTAGCCAGGTCCGTCGCTCGATATTGGCGCCAAAGACCACCCTCTCCTCTAAAGGTGGGAACGCCCGATTCCGCAGAAATACCAGCGCCGGTCAATACCGCCACTCTTTCGCAACCGGCGAGTTGCTCCCTGAGCACTTGAATTTTTTCTTCGTTCGACCGTTCTGCCATACAGCGTCCCTCCTGCCCTCCTGAAACATCCCCAGATCACGCTCCTACTAATTCCTCTCGAATTAATATAGTTTAATCTCGAAGCCTTGTGCAAAACTATTTCCGTGGGGGTTAAAAAGACTTCGGCAGGAGGTGCACTGCGAAGTCGAGTCTCATACTTGCGCTCAGGTGAAATGAACCTTTTATTGAGGGATGTTGATCATGAAAGAGCTGATCGTAGGGTGCTTTCAAATGGAGGTGGTGCCGGGAGATGTGGAAGGTAATCTGAACAAGGTGGAAAGGATGCTTCCCCAGCTGCGGTCCGCTGGATGTCAACTGGTAGTCTTCCCCGAAATGTGGGCCGGCGGCTTCATCTACTCAGCGTTGCAGCAAATGGCGGAGCGTACTCCGAACGTCCTTGAAAAACTTCGGGAATGGGCCGTGCAATACCGGATGGTGCTGGTTGGGAGTCTTCCGGAAGCCGAAGAAGGCAGGGTCTTCAACACCAGTTACGTCCTTGATGCCGGTGGTGAGGTTGCAGGGAAGTACCGCAAGATGCATCTCTTTTCACTCACGGGCGAACCTGATTATTTTGCCCGGGGACGGGTTCCCCTGACTTGTGATACCACAGCCGGCCGTTTGGGCATTGCCATCTGCTACGATCTGCGCTTCCCTGAACTGCTCCGCCGGCTGGCGCTGGATGGTGCGGAAATCATCTGCCTTTCGGCGCTCTGGCCGGTCACCAGGATCGACCACTGGTCATTGCTGCTACGCAGCCGCGCCATCGAAAACCAGCTCTTCGTTATGGGCTGCAACGGTTGTGGTGTCGAAGGCGACACCCAATACGGGGGAGCTTCGGCGATCATCTCGCCGACCGGGAAGGTGCTTGGGGAAGCAGGCGACCGGGAGGCGGCCATCATCGCCACGCTTGATTTTGCGGAGATGGAGGGTTTTCGTCGGCACCTTCCGTGTTTCTCCGATCGCCTGTCCGGAAGTTATGGTATTGTATGAAATAAGTCCTTAATCTGCTGACTTTAATGATCGAGGAAAGACGCCTATGCCGAATCGTAAGAGCCAGTCCGATCAAAACGAGAATGTCCTGGCCGGGGAAGTGGAAAAACAGCTCAAAGCGGTTTTTGAAAAGATGCCCCATGCTGTCCCTTTGTATCTTTTCACGAAAGCGGGAGAGAACGAAGCCCTGAACCAGGCTGCCCGAACCCTGATCCGAGCCTTTCGGGAGGTTTCCGAGAAGATCGAGTTCAAAGAGTTCGATCTCAGCCATCAGCTGGCTCAGAAATGGGATGTCACCGTTTCCCCTAGCATCCTGTTTGATCCCGAACGCTACTCCATCCGCTATCTTGGCGTACCCTACGGCGAAGAAGGACGGACGTTGCTGGGGACGATCCTGCTCCTGGGCTTCCGGGCGAGCGGTCTGAGTGAGCAGTCTCTCAAGATCCTGGACAAGATTGATTACCGGAGACTGGTGAAGGTCTTTGTCAGCGCTACCTGCCCCTACTGTCCCGACCAGGTGATGAACGCCGTCAAAGCCGCTCTGGAGAAACCCGAACTGGTTTCCCTCGAAATCGTCGACATTCAGGCCAACCAGGAGCTGGCCGAGCGCTATTCGGCCTTCAGTGTCCCGCAAACCTATGCCAATGAGGTTCTGATCGGTCAGGGTGCGCAGCCCGAAGAACTCTTCCTGGCATCCCTGGTGAAGCTGGAACCTCAGACTATTTTCATTCCTGATAATGATGCCGAAGAAATCGAGACGGATCTGGTGATTGTCGGAGGCGGTCCGGCGGGGCTTGCGGCCGGCATTTATGCGGCGCGCGGGGGCCTCAGGACCGTGGTGGTCGAGCGGGGAGCACTGGGGGGGCAGGTCGCCGTCACCCCCATTGTGGAGAATTACCCCGGATTCACCCGTGTGCCCGGGAAAACCCTTGTGGACATCACCGTCAGTCATGCCCTGGAATACGTTCAAATCTTTCAGGGGGAAGAGGTTCTCGAGATTCAACCGGGCGAAACCCTAACGGTCACTACCAGTCGCCGGCGGTTCCTGACACGAGCGGTTATTCTTGCCACCGGTGCCAAGTACGCTCGCCTGGGCGCTTCGGGGGAAGCGCGTCTGGCAGGGCGTGGAGTCAGCTACTGCGCCACCTGCGACGGTATGCTCTTCCGGGGCAAGAAGGTCGTGGTGGTAGGTGGGGGCAACAGCGCTGTCACGGAAGCGCTCCATCTCCACAACCTGGGGGTGCAGGTGACCATGGTCCACAGGCGGGATACCTTCAGAGCTCAGGACTATCTGGTAAAAACCGTCGTGGCTAATGAGATCCCGGTGCTCTGGAATACCGAGGTCAAAGAAATAACAGGTCAGGAACGGGTCGGCGCGGTAAGCCTGGTCAACAACCAGACCGGCGAAACCACCAGCTTTCCCACCGACGGGGTATTCATCGCCATTGGCTATACGCCGACGGTCGAACTGGCGGTGAAAACCGGTATCGAACTCACCCCTGACGGTTTCATCAAGCGCGACTCCCATCACCGGACCAATATTCCCGGCATCTATTCCGCAGGCGACGTGGAAGGGGGCTACAAGCAGATTGTTACCGCCATGGCTCAAGGGAGTGAGGCGGCCATGTCGGTCTATGAAGACCTGATGCATCCTTACTGGCAGGAGAAGAAGGCAGCCATCGGGGCTTGAGGTGCCCTTGCGGTCGACGTCTTGACATGAATGTTACAATGGATTTCGGAAAGAATCCTTCTTTCCCCCTCCGGAGAGAGTCAGGTTCTCCCTCCTCCTTCCTGACTCTCTCTGCTCCATAATCCAAACTCCTACCCACAGATTACGGGGTTTTCATGCCTCGCAGCAGGCCCGGGGAGAGACGGCGGTAGGAATCCTGGAATACATTTCGAGAAGGATCCGGCGAAGAATACTTGAAATCCGTGCCATCAAGTTCCCCGGTTTCAATTCCAGAGAGTGTTGAACTTTCCCGCATCTTTCACGGTCAGGACCAGCCGGTTGCGGAAATCGTCCCACGCGAGCTGGAAAACGATGTCCATGCGATCGCCGTTTCGCCATGGCTTCGGCATACATGGCGCACCTCGCCAGAATATGCCCTCGATCCGCCCATCTAATAACAGCTGCACATGTTGGTTATCTTTACCAAAAACTCTCTGGATAACGACCTTGATCTGGCGCGCCGCGAAGGTGGGAAGCGGATTACCGACACCGTGAGGCTCGAGTTGCTTGAGCATGTTGAAGAGTTCCATGGAGACGAGCGTCAGATCGAGTTCCATGTCCACTTTGCCACGGGAGACGAAGGTTTCGAGCGGATAGGTGCCGGCGATTGCTTCGAAACGTTGGGAAAACTCCTCGAGATTCTCCCGGGCCACGGTCAGACCGGCCGCCATCTTGTGCCCCCCCCATTTGACCAGGAGATCCTGGCAGGACTGTAGCGCCGCATAGACATCAAAACCTGGTATGCTGCGTGCGGAACCTCGCGCCAGGCCGGTGTCGCGGTCGATGGCAAAGATGATGGTGGGGCCGTAGTGGAGTTGATGCTGGACGCGTGAGGCAATGATTCCCACCACGCCGTGTGACCACCCGCAATCTCCCATGATGAGGGTGCGTTTCTCGGCGTGTTCCTCCGAATAACGGGTGTGGACCTGACCGAGGATGGCATCCTCCTGATGCTGTCTCCTGATGTTGAGCTGGTTCAGTTCACCGGCGAGGCGGCCGGCCTCCTGCCCGTGTTCCGCCATGAGCAGCTCGAAGGCCAGATGAGCGTCGGCCATGCGGCCGGCGGCATTGATGCGCGGCCCCAGATAGTAACCGATGTGTCCGGCGGTGAGGGTTTTTGCGGCCAGACCGGCCTTCTCGGAGAGCGCTCTAATGGGCAGGCACGGTTCCCTGTTCATGCAGCCCAAGCCACTCTGGGTAAGGATTCGGTTGGCATCCACCAAGGGCATGAGATCGGCCACCGTACCGATGGTGGCCAGCGAGAGGTATTTTCCTCCCAGGCGGGGGACAGCAAACCTCTCCCCCGCTGCCCGGCGTAACTGTGAGAGGAAGAGCAGGGTCAGTCCTGCGGCGCTGAAGTCCTTGAAACCGGAATGGGAAGCAGGCTGCTTGGGGTTGACCAGAACCGTTGCCGGGGCCACCTCATGGTCGGAAACCTCATGATGATCGATCACGATGACGTCCGAACCCTGTCTGCGAGCCGCACTCACTGCCCGGACATCGTGGGTGCCGCAGTCCATGGCCACCAAAAGACCGGCATCGGGATGCTGGGTAACCGCTCGCTCCGGCACCCCGTAGCCTTCGGCCCGCTTGGGGATCACCACGGCATAATTGGCATAGCCAATGTCACGCAAGAAGTGCGCCATCTGCGCCACCGAGGTTACCCCGTCACAATCGTAGTCGCCTACGAGCACCACCCTCTCGCCGGCGGCAAGATGTCGCGCCATCAGGGAGGCTCCTTCCGCCATCCCCGCCATGGCCAGGTAGGGTTCGAGGTCTTTGAGACTGCCGGTCAGGAAGGAGGCTTCCACGCCGCGGTTTTCCAGAAGGATCTCCACCACCTTGTCAGCCGATGCGGGTTTCGATTTGCCGATAAGTTCCCACTTGCAACGGATCATCTTCAGCCTTCCCCTCGATCCTCCCCCCAGCTCCTCATTCGCTTCCCCTATCGAATGTCGACCCGGAAAGTGCTTCTCTTTCTCCTCCCCCTTGCCAGGGAAGATGGAGAGGGGGTTCCGGATGAGGATTATCTAACACAGGTGGCTTCAGATTGGGCAAGTTTATAGCAGAGACTGCATGTTCATGACTGTCAAAGTTCTAATCACATCTATGGGCTATTTTCAGC
The DNA here is from genome assembly GCA_963783775.1 of uncultured delta proteobacterium. Classification (GTDB taxonomy): domain Bacteria; phylum Desulfobacterota; class Syntrophobacteria; order Syntrophobacterales; family Syntrophobacteraceae; genus JADGQM01. The sequence continues at coordinate 358,256 of CAWAOR010000011.1, forward strand.
TTGCCTCTAGCGCCGTCCTGGAATAAAGAAGGGTACGAAAGTTTATGATGCCCTGAACTGTCCGGGACTGTGAGTTTGTGGATGGTCATGAAATCTGGTTCTCGGGGCATGAGCTGAAGAGCAAGAATACAGGTTGGCATCGTCGGAACTTTATGAAAGATTTGGCACCAGGAGTAGCTTATGATGATCGATACACTCACCTATATGAGAAATTTCATCCGAGACAAGAATGTTGCTTCCATTACTCCCACTTCTCCTTTCGGAGTAAAGCAGGTTTGCAGGAAAATCAATTTTGACTCCGGTGATTTGATTGTCGAATACGGACCTGGGACCGGGGTTTTCACGAACTATCTGCTGAAGAATATGAAGCGCAATTCCAGACTGATTCTGATCGAGCGCAACAAGAATTTCGACAGCATCCTCAAACAGACCATCCAGGATCCGCGGGTCGTGATCTTCAATGACAGCGCTGAAAATGTTCTCGAAACGCTGCGCTCCTGCCAGGAATCCGAGGCTGATTACATCGTCTGCGGGATCCCTTTCTTGCTGCTCAATTGCCAACTGAAGGAGAAGATCCTTTACAATACCCGCAGAGCCTTGAGGAAGGGCGGCAAGTTCCTCGTTTACCAGACCTGTTTTCAGGCAGACCACCACCTCAAGGTCCACCTGGAACGCTTTTTTCCTGTGGTTCGCACCCGATTCGAGGTCAGGAACATCCCACCACTCCGCATTTACGAAGCCATTAAATAGTCTTCGTTAACCATATCCGCCTTAGACTCGATGGGCATTTGGAAGGCAGCGGCAAGGTTTTTCGCTGCCTTCCAAATGCCACTCCATTTGCCGCCTGACGCCCTGTCAGGAACCCTCGAAAGCGATGCCATGAAGTCGCTCAGGCTTTACACGGGCAACCGGCTGGACCTGCTGGCAGAACTCCTGGCAAAAGTCCTGGAAGCGCCTCTGGCCTCACCCCTGCACGAGGAAATCATTGTCGTCCAGAGTCAAGGAATGGAGCGGTGGCTATCTCTGCAGCTTGCCAGGCACTTTGGAGTGTGCGCCAACATCCGGTTTCCCTTTCCCAATGCATTTGTCTACCAGGCCTTTCAAAGCGTAATCCCCGGCCTTCCCGATGTCTCCCTTTTTGATCCGGAGCTCGTTACTTGGCGCATCATGAAATTGCTCCCGGACCATCTGGACGAACCGGGATTCGAAAGTCTGAAGCACTATCTCGACCGTTCGCCCTGGAGTCTCAAGCAGTTGCAGCTCGCCCGGCGCATTGCGGAAACCTTTGACCAGTACGTGCTCTATCGTCCCGATCTGATCAGCCGCTGGGAGCTGGGAGCGGAAGATCACTGGCAGGCGGTACTCTGGCGAGATCTTGCCGGAGGGCTGGAGCAGCAACACCGGGCTGCCCTCGGCAAGGTCTTCCTGGAAAGGATCCGGAAGGCTGCCCCCGGCGCTTTTGTTCTGCCGCAGCGGGTTTCCTTCTTTGGCATTTCCTACCTGCCTCCTTTCCACCTGCAGATCTTGGACGGACTGGCGCACCAGACGGAAGTCAATCTCTTCTTCTTGAATCCCTGCCGGGAATATTGGGGCGATATCGCCTCGGACCGAGAAATGAGAAGGCTCGCTTCGAGCGCGACGAGCCCTGATCGCTCCCCGGAAGAGCTCTTCCTGGAGCGTGGGAACCCCCTCCTCGCCTCCATGGGGACCCTGGGAAAGGATTTTCTCGAGCTCCTCACATCCTTGGAATACGAGGAAACCTCGCGCTTCCACGAGCCCGGGGAAGAGACCCTCCTTGCCTGCCTGCAAGCGGACATTCTGAACCTGAGAGACCGCGCGGGGGAATCTCCACCGAAAACCGCCGTCCCGGCTGACGACCGTTCGCTGGAAGTCCACTCCTGCCACAGTCCCATGCGGGAAGTCGAAGTGCTGTACGATCTCCTCCTCGAGCTTTTCGAACAGGACCCGGCTTTGCTTCCCAAAGACATCCTGGTGATGACCCCGACCATCGAAACCTATGCGCCCTTCATCCAGGCGGTTTTTGACACCCCGGAAGACGAGCGCAAACGGATTCCGTACAGCATTGCCGACCGCAGCATGCGGAAGGAAAGCCAGGTGGTCGACACCTTCCTGGCGATGCTGGAACTCTGGGACGAACGGCTTACGGCACCGCAAGTCCTGGGGATCCTCGAATCCCCGGCCGTCCGGACCCGATTTGGGTTGACGGATGCGGATCTGGACCACCTCCTGAGCTGGGTGAGAGCGGTGCGGATCAGGTGGGGAGTCGATGAACGGGACCGACTCAGGTGGTCGCCCCATGCCTTCCGGGAAAACACCTGGCGCGGCGGGCCTGGAGCGGCTGCTGCTGGGTTATGCCCTGCCGGGGCACGAGGAAAACCTCTTCTGCGGCATCCTCCCCTACGACCATATCGAAGGAAGCGAGGCCTCGGTCCTGGGGAATTTCCTCGAGTTTACGGAACAGCTCTTTCAGCTGGTGGCTTCCCTGAGCCTTCCTCGATCGCTGTCGCGGTGGTCTACGGACCTGATGGAAGTGCTTTCGCGATTCTTCCTGCCGGATGAGGATGCCCGGCGGGAGTTCCTTGCCGTGAGGCAAGTTCTATCCGACCTGGCGAGCCTTCAGGAACTCACGGGCTTTGCCGAGGCCATCGATATCAAGGTTATCAAGTGGCATCTGGAAAAACATCTCGAACGGGAAGGCTTCGGTCTCGGATTCCTCACCGGCGGCATCACGTTCTGCTCCCTGCTGCCCATGCGGAGCATCCCCTTCAAGGTGATCGGCCTCATCGGCATGGATGGGGATGCCTTCCCTCGACAACCGAAAACCCCCGACTTCGATCTTATTGCCAGGCATCCCCAGCCGGGTGACCGCTCGCGGCGAAACGACGATCGCTATCTCTTTCTCGAAGCCCTCATCTCCGCCCGGGAGAAGTTCATCATCAGCTACACAGGACAGAGCTTCCAGGACAACAGCCCCATTCCCCCATCGGTTCTGGTAAGCGAGCTCCTGGATTATATCCACCGGGCGTTCATCGTTCCTCATGGGGATGAGGGCGAACTCCATCCTGATGCCGACGTCGAGGCCGGCGTTCCTCCCTCTATGCATGGCGATGACCCGGAGAGCTTCATCGTCAAGCATCGTCTCCAGCCTTTCAGTATTGCCTATTTCAGGGGCGATCATGGGCTCTTCACCTATTCGGATGAGTGGCGGAAAACGGCCGGGTGCATGCTGCAGGAAAAAACCCCGCCACCGCTTTTTATCGCCACCCCCCTGGCTCCTCCGGAAGAGGAACTGAAGAACATCAAGGCCGCGCAGTTGAGCCGGTTTTTCGGCAACCCGGCCAGGTTCTTTTTGGACAAGCGGCTGGGGATCTATCCGGAGGACGAAAGTACGGTGCTGGAAGAAACGGAATGCTTTCACCTCGCGGGTCTGGAGAAACATGCTCTGGGACAGACCCTGATTGAGTCCCGAATGGCCGGGCGCGAGCTGACCGGGCGTTTCCCTTTCCTCAAGGCTTCCGGGATACTTCCCCATGGCGTCCCCGGCGAGCTTGCCTTTCAAGGAGTGAGCCGGGAGGTGGAACGCTTCGCCCGTCAGATGGAACCCTATGTTGGCGGCGAAGAACTGGAGCCCCTGGAGCTCGACTTCCCGATCTCCGACTTTACCGTCACCGGAAGCATCCCGTCGATCTTCCCCGAGCACCTGGTGCACTATCGGTTTGCCACGATAAGGGCCAAGGACCACCTGAGCCTCTGGATCCAACACTTGATCCTGAATTGCGTCGGGAAACCCGGCTACCCCAGGAAGAGTCTGCTCCTGGGGCTTCGTGACCGTAAGTGGTGGGCGGCGACCTATGCCCCGGTCGAAAACTGCCGGGAACTTCTCGAATACCTGCTCCGGCTTTACTGGCAAGGCCTCAGCAAGCCCCTTCACTTCTTCCCGGAAACTTCGTTCCGGTATGCAGAGCAGGTCTTGCGCAAGGGCACCCTGCCGGAAAAGGCGCTCCTTCGAGCGAAGGCTAGTTGGACCGGCGACAATCACCACTGGGGGGAAGGGCAGGACCTGTCCCTGCAACTCTGCTTCAAGGCCGACCATCCCCTGGACACCGAGTTCCAAACCCTCTCCGAAGCCGTCTTCGGGCCCCTGCTGGCGAGCCGGAAAGAGATCTGAGACCATGGATGACAGTCGCGACTTCGATCTTTTGACCAGCCCGTGTGAAGGAACCAGTCTGATCGAGGCCAGCGCCGGGACGGGAAAAACCTACGCCATTACAGGTCTGGCCCTGAGATTGATTCTGGAGAAGAAGCTTCCCATCAATGAAATCCTGGTTGTGACCTTCACCGAAGCCGCCACCAACGAGCTGAAGGATCGCATCAGAAGGCGGTTGCGCGAAGCCCTGGCATGGTTTGCGGGGGGCACCACCCAAGATTCTCTTCTCGCCGAGCTCTGCCGCCGCCAACCGGATGCAGCCGCCGCGGCGAGGCAGCTGCAATTCGCCATCAACGACTTTGATCAGGCGTCCATCTTCACCATCCATGGCTTCTGCATGAGGGTCCTGCGCGATCATGCCTTCGCGAGCGGGATGATGTTCGATGCCGAACTGGTGACGGACCAGGATGTTTTTGTTAGAGAAATTGTCTACGACTTCTGGCGCAGGCACTTCTACCGGGCTTCCCCCCTGTTTCTCAACTATGCCCTGAACAAGGGGGTCAGTCCGGAAAGCCTTCACGCCATGGTGGGAAAGAACCTCACCAACCCGTATCTCAAGATCATTCCACAGCACGAAATCCCGGACTGTTCCGAACAGGAAGCGGCCTTCCTGAATCATTTCCAGGAGGTCTTCCAGGCGTGGCCGGCGGCCAGGGAAGAGGTGGAACACCTGCTCGCGACCACCGACGCCCTCAACCGCAACCGGTACAAGCAAGACAGCATCCCCGGCTGGATTGAGGCTGTGGACACTTATCTCGCCAGCGAAGGCCAGGACTGCACCCTGCCTGACGCTTTTCCCAAATTCACCTCGGAAGCCATCCAGGCCGCCGTCAAGAAGAACTGCAAGCCGCCGGAGCATCCTTTCTTCTTCCTTTGCGACCGGTTGCAGGAGGCGCAGCAGCAGCTGGTGGAGGGGTACGACCAGATGCTGCTGGGGCTGCGGTTCGAATTCATCACCACCATGCGCAGCGAGCTGACCAAACGCAAGCTGTCCAAAAACACCCTTTTCTACGACGACCTGTTGCTCATGCTCGAACGCGCCCTCAGCGGGCCTGGCGGTGAAGATCTGGCCGCCATCGTCAGGAATCGTTACCAGGCCGCTCTCATCGACGAATTCCAGGACACGGATGCGATTCAATACGCCATCTTCGAAAGGATCTTCGGCCAGGGCAGGAGCACCCTTTTTCTGATCGGGGACCCCAAGCAGGCCATCTACGGGTTTCGGGGGGCTGATATTTTTGCCTACCTGGAGGCGTCCAGGCAGGCATCCAGGCGCTTCACGCTCGGAGAAAACTGGCGGTCCGAGCCCGCTTTGATCGCTGCGGTCAATACCGTTTTTTCCCAGGCCGAGAATTCCTTCGTCTACGAGGAGATCGCCTTCCGGCCCGTGCAGCCCGCGCGGAACAAGCAGCATGACCTGCTGACGCTGGAAGGAAAGCCCGCCGCACCGCTGCAAATTTGGTTTATGGATTCCGGGGAGATTACGGAGGGTCAACCGATCCCGCGGGGTGTGGCTCAGGAAGTGGTTCCCGGCGCGGTTGCGGGCGAGATCTCGAGACTGCTGACTTTGAGCGGGCAAAATCAGGCCATGCTGGAAAACCGTCCCCTCCAACAGGGTGACATCGCGGTTTTGGTCAGGCGCAACGCCGAAGCACGCCTGGTTCAGGCAGCCCTGGCGGACCTGGGCATCCATGCGGTCCTCTACAACATCGGGAACCTCTTCGACACGGCCGAAGCCCTGGAGCTCGAGCGCCTGCTGGCAGCGATTGCCGACCCTTCCGAAGCAAGGATCATCAAGCTTGCCCTGGTCACGGAGATGCTGGGAGCAAACGGCGAAGAACTGGATCGTCTGATCCGGGAGGAGGCCGCCTGGGAGATGTGGCTGATCCGCTTCGGCGAGTACCACGAACTCTGGAATCGGCATGGCTTTTTCCGCATGTTCCGGCGCCTCCTCTCCCAAGAGTCCGTCCTTCCCCGTCTCATGTCCCTGCTGGATGGCGAAAGGCGCTGTACCAATGTCCTCCACCTTGCCGAAGTGCTTCATCAGGCGGCCGTTGACAATAATCTCAGCATGGTTGGCCTGGTCAAATGGCTCTCCGCTCAGAGAGACCCGGCGGCCCCGCGGCTCGAAGAACATCAGCTCCGCCTGGAAAGCGACGAAAACGCCGTCAAAATCGTTACCATCCACAAAAGCAAAGGCATGGAATACCCCATTGTGTTCTGTCCCTTCATCGGAGACAGTTCGAAGCTGAGAACGAAGGATGGGGTATTCACCTTTCATGACGAAGCGGACGGCCTGAGGCTGACGCTCGATCTCGGTTCTTCCCAGCGGGATGAACACGTACGGCTGGCGGAAAAGGAGCAGCTGGCGGAGAGCCTCCGGCTGCTGTATGTGGCCATGACCCGTGCGAAACATCGCTGCACCCTCGTCTGGGGGCGCTTGCGGGATGCCGGGACGGCCGCTCCCGCCTATCTCTTCCACCAGCCGCGGGAAGATACGGCCAAGGATCTGCCGGATGCCGTTTCCACCCGGTATACAGCCTCGGGTGACGAGGATTTGTGGCGCGACCTCGATAATCTGCAAGGGAAAGCCCATGAGTCGATTGCGCTCCTCCCCATACCGCTCGCCCCAGGGAAGCGGCAACCGGCACCGGATAAGGGTTTTCTTGAACTCAGGCAGCGCCCTTTCCGCGGCAGCATCAATCGGGATTGGCGGATTTCCAGCTTCTCGTCCCTCGTGAGTAACCAGCCGCGCATGGCCGACTGGGCTGACCGGGATGAGCCGGCCATAGCGGAGGTTGCCGGGCGGGAGGAGGAAAGAGGAGCGCCGGCAGCTGCCCGCGAGGCTCGGGACATGTTTTCCTTCCCCCGGGGAACGGCTGCAGGAATCTTGCTGCACGAGGTCTTCGAACACCTGGATTTTACGGAACGGGATGAGACCGTCATGCACGAAGTCATCGCCGGCCGGCTCAACGCCCATGGGTTCGAAAGCTACTGGCTCGGTCCCGTGTCCACCATGGTCAGGAAGGTCCTGGAAATGCCCCTGGATTCCAATGCCGGCAGTCTCCGTCTCGCTCAAGTGCCGCTTGCCGACCGGCTCAACGAACTGGAATTCTATTTTCCGCTGCAACGCCTGAGTGAGAGCCGCTTGAAGGAGGTCTTTGAACGCTGCCTGGGGGACACGCGGATGGCGGGATTGCCCTCGAGCGTGGAGCGCTTGCAGTTCAAGCCCCTGGAAGGCTTCATGAAAGGCTTTATGGACCTGGTTTTTCACTTCGAGGGCCGCTACTATCTGGTGGATTGGAAATCGAATTTCCTCGGCGGCAGGATCGAAGACTACGCTCGGGGAGCCCTGCAAAAGGTCATGACGGAGAGTTTCTATCAGCTTCAGTACCATCTTTATGTCGTAGCCATCCACAAGTACCTCGCCGCACGCCTTCCAGGATACCGTTATGATTCCCATTTCGGCGGGGTTTACTACATTTTTCTCCGCGGGGTGGATCCGGACAAAGGCAGCGACTACGGCATCTACCGGCACCGGCCTGCGGCTGCTTCCATTGAAGCTCTGTGCACCAACCTCATAGGGACCGTTGCACCGTGAATGATGACGATCTGACCCGGCTTTCTCGCGCTGGAACCTTTGCTTTTCTCGACACCCACTTCGCCGGACTGCTGATCCGTCTGAACGGTGAGGCTGTCCCTGAACTGGCCCTGGCGGCAGCAATGGTTAGCCGTTACACGCGGGAAGGTCATATCTGCCTCGATCTGCGGGAAGTGGCTGAAAAACCTCTGGCCGGCGATCCTGAGGCTCGGCCTTGCCCGGAGCTTTCTGCCTGGTGTGAAAAGCTACGCGGTTCAAGGGTGGTTGGCAGCCGAGGGGAATTCAAACCCCTGATCCTGGATCATGGGCCAAGACTTTACCTCTACCGTTACTGGCAGTACCAACAAAAGCTTGCGGAAGCACTCAAGACCCGCCTGGCCGAATCTTCAGGTGGAGGCAGCAGGATTGAATCAACAACCCCCTCACCCCCTTCCCCTGATGGGAGGGGCGGGAGGAGGGGGGCTCCGGACGGCACGCTGAAAGAGCAGCTGGAGCGGCTTTTCCCATCGGCGGAAACCAGTGCGGTCGACTGGCAGAAGGTCGCCGCATTTGCCGCGGCCTCCAAAGCCTTCTGTGTCATTTCGGGTGGTCCAGGAACCGGCAAGACCACCACGGTGGCCAGAATTCTCGCTTTGCTTCTGGAGCGGTCCCCTGAAGAAAAGCTGCGCATCGCCCTGGCCGCGCCCACCGGGAAAGCTGCAGCGCGCCTTCAGGAAACCATCAAGGAACTGAAAGAAAGAAAGAAGTTGAACTGTTCGGAATCGATCAGACAGGCCTTACCCGAGACGGCCTCGACGATTCACCGCCTGCTCGGGGCCATTCAGGGCTCTCCCTATTTCCGGCACCACGAAGGAAATCCCCTGCCGGTTGATGTGGTGGTGGTGGATGAAGCCTCGATGGTCGACCTCGCCCTCATGTCCAAGCTGTTCCAGGCCCTGCCGCGACAGGCCCGGGTCATTCTCCTCGGAGACAAGGACCAGCTCGCTTCCGTCGAAGCCGGGGCCGTGCTCGGGGACATCTGTGAGACCGGCCGGAGGGTTTTCTTTTCCGAGAACTTTGTCCATGCCGTGGAAGGTACCTGCAGACTGCAAGCTCGACGAGGACCTTTCTGACCATACTCCGGCTGGAAGGCCCAAAGACTGCCTCATCCAACTTCAGAGAAGCTACCGCTTTGCCGAAGCCGACGGGATCAGCGTCCTCAGCCGAAAGGTGAGGGATAGCGACCCCTCCGGCGCGATGGCCGTCCTCAAGCGCGGGGAATTCCCCGATGTGAGCTGGAACGAAGTGTCCTCCGGCAGGTTTCTAAACGACGCGATAGAAGATCAGATTGTGGAAGGTTTTCAAGCCTACTTTCAAGCGATTGTAGAGATCAGGCGGCAGCCGCACGGAGACCCTGCGAGTCGGATTCAGGAAGTTTTTGATCTCTTGCTGCAGTTTAGGATCCTTTGTGCCGTGAGGGACGGACTGTGTGGCGTCGGCGCTCTCAATCGGCTGGTCGAAGATCTCTTCCAGGAACAACAGCTCCTGATCAAAGAAAGCAAATGGTACGTGGGCCGGCCCATCCTCATCGGACGCAACGACTACAATCTGCACCTCTTCAACGGCGATGTGGGGATCTTCCTGCCCGACCTTTTTTCGGGAGCTGCCCCGCGCGTGTTCTTCCCCGGCCAGGAAGGCCGCTTTCGAGCCTTTCACCCGCTGCGGCTCCCCGAACATGAAACGGTATTTGCCACAACGGTCCACAAAAGCCAGGGGTCTGAGTTCGACCAGGTCATGTTCATTTTGCCCGACCGGGATTCCCCGGTGCTCACCCGTGAGCTGGTCTACACGGCCATTACCCGCGCCCGGAAAAGGGTCTCTCTGTGGGGGCCGGAAAAGTCTTTCCTGGCCGCGGTCTCCCGTTCGACCCGACGCATGTCGGGCCTTGCCGAAGAACTTTGGGACAATCCAGGCGGGGTATGAAAACGCCGTTGTGACAGGCTGATGTATCCGGCAACGACAAAAACCCTTGACAAAGCCTCACCTGATTCCTTCAAATGCAGCTCTGGCATTTCCTTCACCTACCAATAAAGAACAAAGGAGAACCACCATGGCTTACACCAACGTTCTGGTAGACAAGAAAGACCTCATCGGCTTTATCACGCTGAATCGTCCGGAAGAGATGAACACCTTCAACATCCCCTTCGCGCGGGAGCTGAATGACGCGCTCTGGGAAATGGAGAAAGATGCGGAGGTCCGCGTGGTGGTGATCAATGCCAACGGCAAGCATTTTTCTACCGGTATTTCCCTTTCCGAATTCAAGAACAAAAGCCACAAGGAATACCGCGAGTTCATCCACTTAATGGACGAACACAATCACACCATTGCCAGGATGAAAAAGCCCGTGATCGCTTCGGTCAAAGGCTATGCTCTGGCCAACGGCTCCGGTCTGTCATTTGCTTGTGACCTGACGGTAGCCACCGATGATGCGAAATTCGGGACCACCGCCATCAATGTGGGGCTCATCTGTCTGGGACCGGCCGCCCCCCTGGCCCGCATCGTCGGCCGCAAAAAGGCGCTCGAAATGGTGCTCACGGGGGATATCCTCACCGCAGCGGAAGCGGAAAAACTGGGATTGGTCAATAAAGTCGTGCCCAAGGATCAGCTCGAATCCGCCACCCTCGAACTGGCTACCAAACTCGCCGCCAAGAGCCCGCTCGCCCTGCAGATTGGCAAGAGCGGTATTTACGGCATGCAGGATCTCCCTTACCACCAGGCCCTTGACTACCTGGGCGAGCTGTTTGCCTCGCTGTGCAGCACGGAAGATGCCGGAGAAGGGGTGAAGGCCTTCCTGGAGAGGAGAAAACCGGAGTGGCGTGAACGCTGAGAAGTTGCCAGGAAGTCACGCACTCTTTTTCACCACGAAGCGCACGAAGGTCACGAACTGAGTAATTATCTCAAGACTCATTTCCACTCCTCCACCTCGATGGGGGAGGTTGGGTGGGGGTGTTGTAGACGTCTTGTTTCCACCCTCCCCCTGCCCCTCCCATCAAGGGAGGGGAGTCTTGAGATAGCCTCTAAGCCCTTGGTGCCCCTTCGTGGATGAAATGATGTCAAAAGACGCACAACCTGTTTTGGAACCGCCCATGACAGCCGCCAGAATGCTGGAAAAACCGGCTGGGATATTCTGAACGAAAGCGAGACGACAGATGAGCGTGGAAGAGACAATGGAGAAGCACGGGTTCCGCATCGCGGCCAGCTGTGCCGGGAAGGCATCGTACACGAAGTGGGTCAAGTACAAAGGAGCGCGCGCCTATGTGAACGTCACCGACCCTAACGAGGACGGCCTGCCCGGTTCCCTGGATGAGCCCGTGCGCGTTTGTATCCTTGACCTGAAGTCCGGGGATGAACTCGAGCCCTGCCGGGATGTCAGCTCCCTGAAGTCCTATCTGGAATCGCTCGGCGAGCCCTAGTCGCTATTGCGATTGCCGTGGCTGATCAGCGGGCAGTTACAGCACCTTTTCCAGACTCTCCAGGGCCTGCCGGGCGAGCAATTCCTTTTTCTGGCGCGGAGGATAAACCCGATAGACCCGGTTGCTGGCCGGATCGAAGCCGTTGAGGTACCCCCGGGGCAGCGACTTGCCGTAGAAATGCAGCGTGAGGATGCTTTCCCTGCCGGCATTACCGGTTTGGTGAATGCCCTTGCTGAAAGGCAGGGTTGATGCGGTTTCCCCGGGCTGCAGCTGCAGGCGTTCCACCTCCTCCAGCTGCGCATACCCTTCCCTGCTCTCGTCATCCATGCGCCGATAGTTGATCACCTCATAACCGGCGGATACGGTGCCGATTACGCCCCATGCATTGTGATCGTGAGGATAGGTGTATTCCCCCGGTCCCCAGAGATACATACGAAGTGAAAAAAGGCCCTGGGGATGCAGGTGCAGCAGCACTTCGTTATCGAACATGGTTGGCCGGCGGATGTCAGGGTAGCCGTCACCGTTCAGGAGGCCGCTCAGCAAGCCGGTGCACAACTTCCTGTTCAGGAGCAGCCGGGGCAGTTCGGCCCGGATGAATGCAAAGCAGGCCTTGTGGCCGCTCAGTTCCGCAAGCCCCTGATCACACGCTTCACAAAAAGAGAGAATTTCCGCTTGCACCAGTTGCGATGAATTCGACATGGTATTTTAAGGCTCCTTGATGGGGTCAGTTGAAGCGTTTTCCAGCCTCACAAACTGCTGGTAGAATGGGGCTCCATTGCCAATATCAGTCAGTCCCGCGGCGATGAGCTGATTGACTCCCCCGCCCAGCTTTATCCAGTCCCCCCGGCGATAGAGCACCACTTCCGGATGAAGGCCGGGGGTCGTCTCCACATTCACTCTGAGCCGCCCGAGGGGCGAAACCAGATATACCTCTTCGGCCAATTTCAGGTGCCCCAGGGACGGGCATGCCGGTGAAATCTGAACCCTAGGAAGATCCGTCTGTTCTTCAGGCGGAATCTGCGAGTGAATGGTATCCCTCCGAATCAGCGTCAGCAGGCGCAAAGGGTAGGCCGCGGGCGCCGGCGGCTCTTCGTGAAGTTCCGTTGGCAGCCGATATTTCCCGTCCGGGTGGTCGAAGTGCAGGCCGGCGTAGGCCACGGGTTCGTTCCCGGCGCGAACGAAGTGTTTCTCGCGCAACTCCTCGAGTGAAACCGAGAGTTGGGGCGATTTCAGGGAGGCCTCCAAACAAGTTTCGGGGGCTGGCAGAAGAATGGGAGGATCGAGTCGTTTGCCCAGTTCCGTGAGGATCCAGTGGTCGCTTCGCGCTTCTCCGGGAGGGGAAAAAACCTGCTGCACATGGTGTACGAAGTCGTGCAGGTAGGAAACCCCCACGTCTTCTTCCTCGAACATCAGGGAGCAGGGCAGAAAAAGATCGGCGCACTCCGCCGTATCGTTCATGAACGCATCCACCACCACCTTAAAGGGGATGGACGCAAACGCTCGTCGTGTTTCATGGCTGTCCGGCGCCTGATTGATCACATTGGAACCGTTCACCCAGATCATCCTCACCGGGGGGTTGTTGGCCTCCAGGATGCTGCGACCGATAATCGGCTTCAAAAACCAACGCCGCGGTTTGTTTTCGGGATCTCTGGTCCAGTCGAGATTGAGGTTCCTGAAAGAGTGCAGATGATAGGTGCTGCCGCCTCCGGAGCGGCCGATGTTCCCTGATAGAAAAGCGAGGGCATTGATAAAGCGGACATTTTCTCCCCCAAAGCGGTACCGTTGCAGACCGGCGCCCACCAATGTCGCGGTGGGGCCGTCGTCCAGGTACCAGGACTGGAGGCGCTGGAGTTCGAGAGAGGTCACCTCACTGCGAGCGGCCAGCTGCTCCAGAGGGTAGCTCAGGATGATCTCCCGGAAGATCTTCCAGTTGTTTGTGTGGGCAAGGATTTCGTCGCTTATCCGGCCCTCGGTAATGAGCCCATGCAGCACGGCCGCCGCCAGAAAGCGGTCCGATCCCGGGCGGATGCGCAGCATTTCATCGGAAAAGGGGGCATTCCCGTCGCCTCCGGGGGATATCGTCAGGACTTTTGCCCCTTGTTGCCGTGCCTTGCGAACCATGGCTGCGGTGTGGATCGAGCTTCGGGAGAGGTCTTTGCCCCAGTTTACGATGTGACGTGCGTTGAGGAGATCGGCCAGGTCATGGTTCTTGCGGGAACCGAAATCGGCGACAAAGGCCACATAGCCGGCGGCATCGCACAACGACCCCCGCACCTGGCTCGCCCCGAGCCGTGCGAAGAAGAGTTTGCTCGATTGCTTCAAGGCCCCTTTTACGGCATCACCGTGAAAATGGAGGATCGAAGCCGGCTCCAGCCGGTAGTGCTGGATCTTTTTGGCGCAAAGATCGAGGGCGTCTTCCCAGCTTATTGACTGCCACCCTCCCCCCTTGCGCAACATGGGCCGGGTGATCCGATGCGGGCTACGCAACCGTTCGACAAAGCGCCGGATCTTCTTGCAGGTGAAACCCGCGGTAACAGGATGCGCCGGGTTGCCCCCAATCGTGACGTTTCCCTGAGCGTCCTGTGAAATCACCAGGGAACACCCATCCGGGCAATCCAGAGTGCAGGCGCTAATCCCGGACATTCTTGACTGCATGAAATGTCCTCATCCCCCCCAGGGCATCGCGGCGTAGGATTCGGAAAGCTTATCCCGAAATTCCCGGAAGAACCGCTCATGGGTTTTCTCCCAGTCAGCCAGCATTTGAAAAGCGGATTTCGCCTTCCCGGAGGATTTACCGGCCATCCCGGCATAAAACTCACTGATGTCCTTCTCAATGAGCCACGCTGTGTTGAATACCGTCACATCGGGCACCATCGATCCTTCCACACACTGCTCGAGGAACTCGGATTTGGCACGTTCATCAAAGTAATTAGTCGGTTTGAGAACCACGCCCTCGAGGCTGGCAGGCTCGAAAGACTCCCCCTTCCTGAGGCTTTCCAGGATCGAACGGATAAAAACCATGTGCTTCTCTTCTTCCTCGATCAGGCGCTTGAAAGCACTGACCGCCGCTCCCATTCCCATCCGTTGAAGCGAATTCTGGAAAAACTCCTTCCCGGTCTGTTCCTGATTGAGGGCGTACTCAAAAACTTTGATCAGGTTCTGTTCGGTGGCCATGAGCTGCTCCCTTTGTGTGGGTTTGAGACGATCCGCGACCAGAATACGATTCTGGATGCGAGCGATTTCCAGCCATGATTGAATCCCTCGATCCAGGTTGTTGCGTCTTTTTTCTAAGACCTTCAAGAGACTCCGGCAACTGAAAAAGCGATTCCCCGGTCCCAACTAATCTGAATATCTCCCACAAAACCGCTCCCCTGGCCATTATCATCAGCTCCCCTTTTCCTGATCGCTGATCACTGACCACTATTTTTCTTCCAGCCAAAACTGCTTGACAAGAATAATAAGCTCAGCTTATAGAAATTTGGCTTGCGATAAGTATTTCTAACAAGCCTTCGCCCCCTGCTGTATCAGGGAAGCCATTAGACTGTTTGTCTTGCTGCATGCGGAGAGAACCAAAGGCCCGGGTTCCGGCATGGGTTCCCTTACGCCGCAGTCAATTTCAACCCAGGGGTAATCAACCACAAGCAAAAGGGAGTAACGAAGCATGAACTTGAGCAGACCCAATGCCAACGACGCCACCCTGACCTTCAATCGATCCAAAAACGTAGTCCCCATGAGTGGCGTCTGCTCCCGCTGCATCGATGGCTGCCGGGGCAATTGCGAAGTTTTCAGGGCCACTTTCCGAGGACGGGAGGTGCTCTATCCGGGTCCCTTCGGCCAAATCACGGCAGGTGCCGATAAGGATTATCCGGTTGACTATTCCCATCTGAACATCCAGGGCTATGCCATGGGCGCCCAGGGAATGCCGCCGGGGGTTGAGGGTGGTCCCGATACCGCCATCTTCCCCGACGTCAATACGGAAACCGAATACGGATGGGACACCAAAGTCAAGATGCGGATGCCGGTATTTACCGGCGCACTCGGATCCACCGATATTGCCCGGCACAACTGGGAACACTTCGCCGTCGGCGCCGCCCTCGGTGGTATCACCCTGGTGTGCGGTGAGAACGTCTGCGGCATCGATGAGCAACTGGAACTGAACAGCGACAAGAAAATCGTCAACTCCCCGGAAATGGACCGCCGCATTGCCGTCTACAAGCGGTATCACCAGGGTTATGGCGAAATGCTGGTGCAGATGAACGTCGAAGATACCCGTTTGGGCGTCGCCGAGTATATCATCAGCAAGCACGGGTTCGACAGCATCGAGCTCAAGTGGGGCCAGGGGGCCAAGTGCATCGGCGGCGAAATCAAGGTCCGCAAGCTCGATCGCGCTCTCGAACTGCAGCGCCGAGGCTACATTGTCACGCCCGATCCTTCGAGCCCGGTGGTCCAGACCGCGTACAAGTTCCGCGCAATCAAGGAATTTGAACGCCACAGCCGTCTTGGCTTCGTCAGTGAAGAGGGCTTTTACGCCGAGGTCCAACGACTGCGGAAATTGGGCTTCAAGCGGATCACCCTCAAAACCGGTGCCTACGGCCTGCGGGAACTGGCCATGGCCATCAAATGGGGTTCCAAGGCCAAGATCGACCTGCTGACCATCGACGGCGCCCCGGGCGGAACCGGCATGAGTCCCTGGCGCATGATGAGTGAATGGGGTGTTCCCAGCATCTACCTGCATGCCTCGGCCTACAACTTCTGTCAGAAACTGGCAGCTCGAGGGGAACGTGCGCCCGACATCGCTTTTGCCGGCGGGTTTTCCAGCGAGGACGGGATCTTCAAAGCCCTGGCCCTGGGAGCGCCCTTTGCCAAGGCCATTTGCATGGGTCGCGCCCTGATGATTCCCGGGATGGTGGGCAAGAACATCGGTGAATGGCTCGAAAAGAGCGACCTTCCCAAGACCGTCAGCCAGTACGGCAATATGAAGGAAGAAATTTTCCTGAACTACGAAACCGTAAAAGATATCGTCGGCAACGGTGAGATCGATAACATCCCTCTGGGTGCCATTGGCCTCTACAGCTACTGTGACAAACTGAAAGTCGGGCTCCAGCAGCTCATGGCAGGCTCCAGAAACTTCAGCGTCCCCTATATCAGCCGCAAGGACCTCATGTCCCTAACGGAGGAATGCTCCAAAGTGACCGGCATTCCCTACGTCATGGATGCCTACCTGGAAGAAGCGGAAGCCATCCTCAACAGCTAAACGATCTGGGGAATATCCCAGCCCTCAACCCCCTGTCCGATTGCTCCAGGCGGCCAGGGGGTTTTTCGTGTGCCCCCAGATGTAGTACCGATGAAAGGACGAACTCACGTCTGCCGGGAGGGAGGCAGTGAGTCACATCCCTGGAGTAGTGACCAGATTCGGATTATTTGATTTTGATCCAGAGCAGTTTGGCTGAGCTGGGACCCGGGTTTTTCCATTCCGTGGGCATTTCCGAGGTCAGGTAAACGACATCCCCCGAGCGCAACGTGTAAGCGGCCTTCTCCACCTTGATCTGGAGCTTCCCCGAGAGGAGATAGCCGATTTCTTCGCCTTTATGAATGAAGAAATGTGACGAAATACTCTTATTCGGTGGTATTTCAATTAGATAAGGCTCGGCTTTGGGATCGAAATCGAGCGGTGTCAGCAATTTGGCGGTGACGCTTCCTTCCGGCAGTTCGGAAAACCGCACTTCCGCAGCCTCCGCCCCGGGGAAGACAAGCCGCTTCTTGACATCACTCGTCTCCTGAAAGAAAGAACTCACGTCGATGGCGAGCACCTCCGCCATTTTCAGCAGGGCGGGCAAGGAAGGATAGATGAGATTGCTTTCTACCTGGGAGATGGTGCTCGGCGTCACGCCCACCAGTTTCGCGAGTTCCGTCTGGGAAAGGCCCCTTTTGCCACGCAACTCCTTCAAGCGCAG
Organism: uncultured delta proteobacterium; assembly: GCA_963783775.1. GTDB lineage: Bacteria > Desulfobacterota > Syntrophobacteria > Syntrophobacterales > Syntrophobacteraceae > JADGQM01. Next base: position 375,491 of record CAWAOR010000011.1, read on the forward strand.
CCCGAGGTCAACCCCGCGCGCGGTGCGCTTCTCTTCATCAAAGGTGATGGTCAGGTCCTTAACCCAATAGTTGTGGGATTTATGGAGGTTCTCCAGATCGCGTTTTTCGGCCTTGATGACGGTCAGAGAGGTCGTGCCGCGCTTGATTTCCAGGCTGATCACCACCTGCGCCACCTGACTGATGTGTGCTCGAAGGCGCGGCGAGTGCGCGCGCTTTTCCATGATCCAGTAGGCAATGGTATTGAGTTCGTAGAGCCGCGGGCAGGAATGGGAGTAGAAATTGAGCAGATGATCCTCCCCGCCCCAAACTTCCTGCATCCCCGTCACGCTCTCGAAAACCAGCCTCACATCGCCCTTCATGGTACTGTGGACGCCGTAGAGGACATCCATGAACTTCCCCATGCTCTTGGGTTCGTTCACTTTGACGATATTGCAGGGCCATGAAGCCACAGGCTCATCGTAAAACTTCATGAATATCGGTGAGCTGGCCCCCTTGCCGCAGGTGAAGCAGTCGATGATGGTCATCGCAGGATCTTCGGCCAGCGGGCCGAGCTTCTCCAGGAGATTCCGGGGGGAGCGGTCGAAGGTCGTATAGATGATCGGCTTCTGCTGCGATTGGGAGGCCTGAATGAAGTTGAGGCAGAAGACCGAGGCGAGACTGCCCGAATCGTCATGCCAGACGACGTTGTCTCCAATAAAGAGCCCACCCAGAATGCGGTCCAACTGGCTGACCCCCGAACTCACGCGAACTCTCTCCGACATAATCACCGTCCTTGACCTGATTCCCTGCCACAGCTGTTCATCTGCCCCTTCTTGCAGGGGCTCTTATGCTCAGGAGGCACCCGAAAACACGTAAACCGAGGGTGACATTCTATTAACTATCGCAGGTTAGCAGGACGACAGGCGCCGTGCAAGTCCTCTCTTATCGACCCTGCTTTGTTTATCCTTTAATTCCCGATTACTTGTCAAATGAATGGAAGTTGCATTTACTCCCTTTCCGACGGCGGTTAAAGTAAGATCCTTCTACTGGTCTTTGCTGCAGCACCCCGCTGATGGCGGCAATCTGGCGTGTTTTCCGTGGTTGCGAGGGAAAAGATGAACACCAAGAGATGGGTTGGGCACTCTTGAGTGAAGAGTGAGGGTGAGCGGGGGAAAGCCGGTCCCCAGTATCCAGTTTCAAGTTTCCAGTTTCAACACCAGACGCGGGCCGAGGCCGATCCCTTCCGGGGAGACAAGGGCCTGGTAGGGCCACATTTCGACCCCTGTTGCGAGTGCCTCCCAAAAGAGGCCGGCGAAGGCCGGATCGATGAAGTCCGCCGGGCCAAAGCAGTGGGCATCGGCGCGCTGGACGAGATAGAAGCAGGCAGCCCGAACTCCCTCGTGAACCAGCCGGATCAGCTCTCCCAGGTGCTTCTGACCGCGGATCGTTGCTGCATCGGGAAAGCAGGCCACGTCATCTTCGACGAGGGTCACGTTCTTGGTCTCGATCCAGAGGGCTCCGCGAGGGCCGTCGAGAAAGGCATCCAGGCGGCTCCCGCCGCTCCGGGCTTCTCGCTTGAAATATTCGTAGCCATTGACTTCGGGCAGAAGGCAGGCTTCCCAGGCGCGGTAGAGGAGGCGGTTGGGAACCAGGGTGTTCACCCCCACCCAGATGGAGTCCAGCTGGACCAGTTCCAGGGTGTAGAGCAGTTTGCGACCCGGTTGCAGGGCCGGAGAGATCAGCACCGTGGCTCCGGGCTTCAGAAGCCCCAGCATGCTCCCCGAGTTGTTGGTGTGGACCCAGATCTTCTCGCTTCCTGCCTGAACCTCCACCAGGAAGCGCTTTTCCCGCCGACAAAAGGTCGCCAGCCGGCTCCCCCGTGGGAAACGAAGCAGCCTGTCCCGGGACCGAAGAGAAGGCATCTGATCTTCGGAAATGCTTCCCAAGTTTTGCATGACCGCCATGTTCCTTGGGGCCCCACGAAAGAGTGAATTCCTCGTCCGGTAGGGGAGTGGTCTAACCCTTTTTCAACTTCTCGATCAGCTCTTCGACTTCAGCGGCGCCTTCGGCATAAAACTGCTCTTCATCCGGGGCGAGTTCCTTGAGCAGCCGCAGGAATTCCCCGGCGTGCACGCGCTCCTCATCGGCGATGTCTTTGAGCACCTCAATCGCCAGTTCGTTGTCCGTCGACTCGGCGAGCTGCATGTAGAGCTGCACGGCTTCGTACTCCGCCGCCACCAGGAACCGAATCGCCCGAATCAGTTCCGCTCCGGTAAGCTTCCTGTCGTTGGCAAGGCCTGCGAATGGTGAACCGAACTCCGGCATGATTGTTCCCCCTTTCTCTCGAGGCTATCAAACATTCGTTTCCACTTCATGGTGATCTGGTTCGCTGGTTCCCAAGCTGGAGCTTGGGAACCAGCGAACCAGTGATCACCTGAAGGTAACAATCAGGCCCTCTCTGCAAAATGTCAAGTTATTCAAACTGCTCGATACTATTCAAGCCGATAACCCGGAATCGCTTCCAGCCGGATCTCCATCCGAGGAGCCTCGCCGCTCCCGAAGATGGACGGACGTCGACGCTGGAAGGACGGTGAGAGAGACTTTTCGGACACGCTCTCAGGACAAGTCGGTACGGGATCTCTCAGCTTCGCTTCTCCCAGGATCTCCTGTGATAGTCCCATGAGAATATTGTCAAACTTCCGTGAAGGGTTGATCTCAGGTTTCATGGGGGAATACGGTGATCTAGCCAACAACCGAAAGCTGCACTTTACGATATTCTCAAGTGGCCTTTGGAAAACCTCCTTCATCAATCATGAAAACAATTGCTGTCGCATTCTATAACAGACTGTAATCATTGTCTCTATGGCATTCCTTACGGTGCTTTCCGAGGATGGCACACCGTCTGCTTAGTATTCTCTGCAACTGGTCTCATCCAAGGAGCAAATGAAGGGAACAAAGATAAACCATGAACCGGATTCTTGTTGTTGACGATGAACCATCGATCCTTCACAGCCTTGCACTTGGGCTTTCATCCAAAGACAACGTGGTGGACCTCGCCAGTGCCGGGAATGTCGCCATCAAGAAAGGCGGTCAGGAAAAGTATGACGTTCTCATCGTGGATCTTTGCCTCCCGGATATGCATGGGTTCGACGTCATTCGCAAGCTTAAGGAACAGAACCCTCAGCTCGTCTTGATTGTCATGACGGCTCAGTGTTCGAGGGAGAGTATGGCCGAGGCCAAGGGATTGGGAGTCCATGCCTATTTTGAAAAACCATTTCCCATGAACTCGATCAGAGAAGCCATTGCGCGGGGAGTCGCGCAGCGGGCTGCAGTGGGTGTCTGAGAGAGAGAAAGAGTGGCACCAAGTGACTGAGCCGACTCAAAAAATCGAGGATCTTTGCCGGCAGTTGTTCCGGTTCGTGGCAACCGCCCGCCTCTCCGAGGGAGAGGGGAAAGGAGGCATGTTGGCATATGGCTTCATCGGCGCTTGTACCTCGGAGATCCGGACCGGCGCGCAAGAGCAACCACCGAGGCCGGCTCTTACGCAGAGGGAGCAGGCGTCTCGTCTGATGAGAATATGTGGGATTTCCGAAGGGTGGAGAGTCCCGAGTGGCTTCCCGAGCATGCGCCACAGGCGCCAGGAAGGAGGTACAGCGGCAGAGAAATGTTTTAGGCAAGGCAAACTGGACGCCGAATGCCGCGCGCGGCTTGACAGAGAGGCGAGGTAGTCTGGCGATAGATTCTTGAAAGAATGAAAGTAAGGAGAGTTGCCATGAGTAAGCACAGAAAGTTGATCCTTTTGAGTTTGGTATTGGTGGTAGCTGTGGTTGCCTGGTCATTTGGCGATGCTGTTGCGAAGAAAGATGCTGCGAAGAAACAGGCGACCACAACCGACGTAGCTAAATACCTCGGAAAAATACCAGCCTCCGAGCAGAAGGCCGCTGCACAGCGCGCCGCCCAGAAGGGCCTGAAACCGGGCGTGGCCGGGCTCGCCGGCAACGCAGCAATGGCGGGTCCAGTCAAGCCGATCCTGGGCGCTGCGGCACCCCTCCCGGGCACTGAGGGCCCAGGCGGGGTACCCCATTACTTCGGCCCTTACGGGAACTGGGCTTACAGCCCGCTGCCCGAAGGGTCCCGTCGCCACGGTCACCATCGTGGACCGGAGGCACAGGGTACAACAACCCGGTGGTCTACATCGACGATGCCTATGGCACGAGCGCAAGCGTCAGCGCCACGGCGTACAGCAACACTCGGCGCTCGGTCGGCGCCATCGCTGGCCTCACGCTTGGCGTAGGAGGTGCTGACTATACCGCTCCCGTTGTCACCATCATTGATGACCCTGCTCTCTGCGGAGGAACCGCGCAGCCGGCATGCGGCACCGGCGCGACTCGCCGACGCGGTGATCGGTGGCGCGCTCACTGGCGGCATGCAGAAGTTCGTCGACCACTCCGGGGACCCGGGTGCCTCGAGGCCGGTACGGGTAATGCTCGAACAATCTCGGCCAGTACATCCCGGTCGCCGTTCCTGATATTGTCACGTATCCGGGATCTCACTATTACGAGATCGCACTGCGAGAGTATTCTGAGCAGATGCACTCCTCACTGCCCGCGACAAAAATGCGGGGTTATGTGCAGATCAATCCTGGTACACAACGTTTATCACGCTGTCACTAATCCCCAGGCTGCGTAACACCGGTGCCAATTCCGTCTGGGTGTCACTTGTGCACTGCTGCCGACAACACCGTAGCGCCTGGTACGATCCCCTTCCTGGGGCCCGTCATCGTTGCACAGGGGAGAGTACATGGCATCCAGGTAGCGAATACTCAGGACCCGGGCGATCCGGTGCCGGTTCGCATCAAGTTCAACAACCTGCTTCCCACCGGCGCTGGCGGGGACCTCTTCCTGCCGGTGGACGAAACCGTCATGGGTTCCGGGCAGGGACCTACGCCGGGCGCGAAATATAAACAGAACCGGGCCACCATCCACCTCCACGGCAACAACACCGTCTGGCTCAGCGACGGCAATGTTCACCAGTGGATTACGCCCGCCAATGAGAGTACCCCCTACCCCGCAGGTGTCAGCGCGCGGAATGTGCCTGATATGGCTGGCTGCGCCTCTGATCCGAATGCTCCACTGCTGCCCGGGAGTAGTGGATGCATGACTTTCTTCTACACCAACGCGCAGAGCGCCCGGCTGCAGTTCTACCACGACCATGCCATGGGCATCACGCGTCTCAACGTCTATGCCGGCGAGGCAGCCGGATACGTGATCACGGACGCTGTTGATCAGGACATGATCAACGGCACCAATTTGTCCGGCGTCAATCGCCCCCGGCACCCCTGCTCAAGAGTTCTCCCCGACATCGGCATTCCCCTCGTCATCCAGGATCGGACCTGGGTGGACCCTGAGACAATCTTCGCTCAGGACCCCACCTGGAACTCGGGAACAGGGCCAAGAGACCCGGCCAACTGGGAACATAACAGGCGCAGTTACTCGGTGACCTCTGGTACCCCCACGTCTACATGTCTGCCCAGAACCCGTGGGATCTCGCCGGCACGAATGCCTTCGGCCGCTGGCACTATGGTCCCTGGTTCAATCCGCCGGTCCCCGAATGCGCCAATGGGGGCCCAGTGGGATGCATCACGACCGGACCAGTCCCGAACGAGTACTATGACCCGATCAACGCTCCCTGGGAACCGCCGATGAGGCCGGGGGTGCCTAACCCCTCTATTCCGGGCGAGGGCTTCATGGACACCCCCACCGTCAACGGGACCGCTTACCCGGTCCTGAAGGTGGAGCCCAAGGCGTATCGGTTCCGCGTCCTGAATGCTGCCAATGACCGCATGTTCAACCTGCAGCTCTATGTGGCCGCGGACAAGAACTCCTGGGTGCCCGGCACCGGCCCCGCTGACCCCGGCACCCCGACCGTTCTCTGCGACCCGACGCCTGCGGACCCGACTGTCTGCACCGAGGTCAAGATGGTGTCGGTCGCTGGCGCTCCGAACCAGTATGCGGACTGGCCGAGCGGCATTCCCGATCCGGCAACGAAAGGGCCGGATTGGTGGTTGATCGGCACCGAGGGCGGCTTCATGCCGAAGCCGGTCGTGGTGCCCCAGCAGCCCGTCGGCTGGAACCTCAATCCGACGACCTTCAATTTCGGCACCGTCAATCAGCACTCGCTCCTCGTCGGATCGGCCGAGCGGGCTGATGTAGTGGTTGATTTCAGCGCTTACGCAGGCCAAACGCTGATCCTCTACAACGATGCCCCTGCGGCCTTCCCGGCGGGCGTCCCCGTTTACGACTACTACACGGGCGTCGCGAACCAGATGGATACCGGTGGCGCGCCCACCACGCAGCCCGGCTACGGTCCCAATACCCGCACCATCATGCAGATCCAGGTGGCAGCGAGCCGCGACGACGCCGACCCCGGACGTCACGCTCGCGAATCTCGAGGCTGTCTTTGCGAAGACCGCCGACGCAAGAGAGGCGTTTTCGAGGTGTCGCAGGAGCCGATCATCATCCCGCAGGCCGACTTCAACTCCGCCTACAACCAACGTATCCCCGACGCGCCGCGGCCCAGTACATCCAGATCGCCGAGACGGCGAAGACCTTCCAGCCCATCGACGAAAACGGGATCCTTCAGCCTGCCATCACGCTGCCGCTCGAACAGAAGGCGATGCATGACGAGATGGGCGGCGTGTACGACACCGAGTTCGGCCGGATGAGCGGCATGCTCGGACTCGCAAACCCGCTCTCTCCGGTCCACGTGCTGATTCCCTACGGCCTGGCAAGCCCGCCCGTCGATCTTGTCAAGGGCTCAGTGGAGTCGGTTCCAATCGGCGTGATGCCCGACGGGACGCAGATCTGGAGGATCTTCCACAACGGCGTCGATACCCACACCATCCACACCCACCTGTTCCATGCCCAGCTCATCAACCGCCTGGGCCAGGACGGGATCCTGCTGCCGAACGACCCGATCGAGATGGGCTGGAAAGACACCTTCAGGGTGAACCCTCTCGAGATCACCTACCTCGCGATGAGGCCGACCGTTCCGACTCCGGACCAGGTCCCGTTCGAGGTGCCCGACAGCGTCCGCCTGATCGATCCGACGCTGCCTGCGGGAGCGCCGCTGATCCCGCCGCCACCCGCGGGATGGTTCGACCCGGCCGGAAACGCGATAGCGCAGATCCTGAACCACACCGTGAACTTCGGCTGGGAGTACGTGTGGCACTGCCACATTCTCGCCCACGAAGAGATGGACATGATGCACTCGCTGGTGTTTGCGGTTCCACCGAGAGCACCTACGGGCCTCACCGCTGGGCTGACCGGTCACCATCAACAACCCGAGAGTCATTTTGACCTGGACTGACAACTCCGTGAAGGAGGCTCAGTTCATGATCGAAAGGGCGACAGACGCCGGCTTCACGGCGGGAGTGACGAGATTCATCAAGGTCAACCCCATCGCGACTGCACCGAGCCAAGTGACATATCGAGGACAAGACCGTGGCGAAGAACTGGCGCCTACTGGTACAGGGTGTGGGCCATCGGCAATCCGGTCGGCGACACTGCTGACGCCAGGCTTCCCCACCATGTCCGCCGACTCGTCTCCAACACAACCTCCATCCAGCTCGGGACCGCGACGGCCGCCGGCAGCTCCGACCGATCCTGACGGCAGTCGTGCAAGCCGGACCGCAGGTGAGCCTGACCTGGACGGACACCGCGACCAACGAAACCGGCTTCGTGGTCGAGCGCTGCACCGGAGTGAACTGCGGCCTCGTCCTCACCAACTTCGCCCAGATCGCTACGCCGGGACCGAGAACCGGCACGGGTACCGTGACCTACGTGGATACCACGGTCGCAGCCAACAACACTTACTCGTACCGGGTCAAGGCGGTGAACGCAACAGGGTCGTCGGCGTACTCGAACACGCAGCCAACGTGTCAGTCCCGCGATTCCGGCGGCGCCGACCGGTTTCACCGTAGTCGGCCGCCAGATGCTAACGCCACCACCTACACGGCGACGCTGACCTGGAGCCATCCCGGTGGCACCAACCTGGCCAGCTTCACGATCCAGCGCGCCACCAACGCCACGTTCACGAAGGCCTGAGCACGCTCCACGGTTGCCGGCAGCCGCCAGGACGACCACGCAGACCGTGAATCGCCAACACGACCTACTACTACAGGATCCGGGCGAACGAGCCTCGGCGGCTCATCCGCCTGGACGAACGCCTCGCCGTTCCCCATTCGCACGGGTCACTAGATCAGGAGGAAGAGGTTGTACCAACGGGGAGGGAGCAATCCCTCCCCGTTTTTTTTGGTGCGCCCGGCAGGGCGCGTTTACTTGGAGGGTGAGTCCCGCGCCACAGAATAGAGTGACCATTATCAAGAAACGTCATTCTCGCGAAGGCTGGAATCCAGCAGAATTCCCTGGACCCCCGCCTTCGCGGGGGTGACGATGTAGGATTGGACACTTGTTTGTGTGGAGCGGTAGTGGGTCCTCTACAGGCCCGACAGGGGGAACTGTTATACCGTTTTAGGGTGAGTCTTAGGTGTTTGAGGCAGCCCTGGATGCCGACTTTCGTCGGAGGGAGGGGCAGTGATAAACCGTCCCTACCCCCATCGAACCGAACACCGGTTCCTGCCGTCATTCCGGCGAACGCCGGAATCCGGAAGAATGGTGCAAAACGAAGGGTCTCATCCTTAACGGGTATAAACGGCATCCTGTGGAGGTGTTGCCAGCTCCCCCTTGACCTCAAAATGCCATTTCCAGATCTCGAAGATCACCGGATAGACCAGCAGTTCCAGCAGAAAGGAGGTGAAGATGCCTCCAATCATGGGCGCCGCGATCCGCTTCATGATGTCTGAACCGGTACCGATGGACCACATGATGGGAATGAGCCCGAGAAACATGGTGGCAACGGTCATGAACTTTGGCCGCATCCGCTTGACCGCCCCTTCAATAATGCTGTCCTGCAGTTCCTCCAGGTTTCGGACACGTCCTTCCTTCCTCGCCTGCTTGTAGGCAAGGTCGAGATAGAGAAGCATGAAAACGCCCGTCTCCGCATCGACACCCAGCAAAGCGATGAGTCCGACCAATACTCCCACGCTCATGTTGTAACCGAGCAGATAGAGCAGCCAGATGGCCCCCACTGCCGAAAAGGGCACCGCCAGCAGGATAATGAAGGTTTTCGTAACCGACCGGGTGTTCATGTAGAGCAGGAAGAAAATGAGGAGAAGGGTCAGCGGCAGAATGACCGTCAAACGCTCTTTGACTCTCTGCACGGCTTCATACTGGCCGCTCCACGAAAAGGCGTATCCAGCCGGAAGCTTCACCTTTTCCCTGAGAAGGGGCCCGGCCTCCTCCACGTAGCTGCTCGGATCACGCCCGGCGATGTCCACGTAGACATAGCCCGTCAGCAAGCCGTCCTCGTCTCGAATCATGGAAGGTCCACCGGCTACTTTGACGGCGGCAAGCTGTGAGAGCGGGATCTGCGTCTTTCCTTCGGCAACCGGAACGAGAATGCTGCCCAAGGTGTCCAAATCGTCCCTGAAATCGCGCAGGTAGCGCACGTTCACCGGGTATCGCTCCCGTCCCTCTACGGTCGTGGTCACATTTTCCCCGCCAATGGCCTTTTCAACGACTTCCTGGGCCTCCTCCATGCTCAAACTGTAGTTGGCCAGAGCCTCCCGGTCCCATTCGATATCAAGAAAATAGCCGCTCCCGGTGCGCTCCGCGAAGACGCTGCGCGTCCCCCGGACGGACGGGAGCAGGGATTCGATCTGGGTCCCGATCTCTTCAATGGTCTGGAGGTCGGCCCCCGAGATCTTGAGACCGAGCTCACTGCGGATGCCGGTCGAGAGCATGTCGATTCTTCCTCTCACCGGCTGGGTCCAGCTCGGGGCGAGGCCCGGAAGCGTGAGAGCCTGATTCATCCGGCTGACGAGCTCCTCTCGGGAGATATGGTCGGGGGTGATATGCCGCAGAATGGCTTTGAGCCAGTCCGGCGCCCAGGACGAGTACCAGGTGTCCACCCTCGACCACTCGGATTTGGGCTTGAGAATGATCACCGTCTCCAGCATGGAGAGGGGCGCGGGATCGGTCGCGGTCTCCGCACGCCCCGCCTTGCCGAGCACGCGCTCAACTTCCGGGAATTGTCTGATGATGCGATCCGTCACCTGAAGCAGTTTCTGAGCCCCGGTGATGGAAATCCCCGGCATCGTGGAAGGCATGTAGAGAATGGAACCCTCATCGAGGGGGGGCATGAACTCCCAACCCAGTTTCATGTAAACAGGAACCGTCAGGATCACCAGGCCGAGAGCCCCGGCGATGACGGAGCGCTTCCAGCGAAGCGCCCACCTGGCGGCAGGTTCATAGGCGCGGATGAGGATGCGGCTTACCGGGTGCTTTTCCTCGGGATGGATGGTACCGACCACCACGGCGTTCGCCGCCTTACACAGCCAGCGGGGCCTGAAGCTAAAGGTCTTGAAGTGCATAAAAAACAACCGCAGGGCCGGATCGAACGTGATGGCAATCACTGCCGCGATGATCATGGAGAGGTTTTTGGTGTAGGCCAGGGGCTTGAAAAGGCGGCCTTCCTGGGCTTCCAGCGTGAGCACGGGAAGAAAGGAGACGGCGATGACCAGCAGAGCGAAAAAGCTCGGGCCGGCAACCTCCTTCACCGCCTGCACCACGACCGACCGGGGATCTTCCTTGCGGCCGGTTCGGTCCCACTGCTCCAGCTTCTTGTGAGATTGCTCCACCACCACGATGGCGGCGTCCACCAGGGCGCCTATGGCAATGGCGATCCCGCCTAAGGACATGATGTTGGCCGTGATCCCCATGAGCCGAAAGGGGATGAAGGAAAGAAGGACCGCAATGGGGATGGTGATCATCGGAATAATGGCGCTGGGAATGTGCCACAGGAATAAGAGAATCACCAAAGCAACGGTGACGATCACCTCCAGCAGAGTGTACTTGAGGTTCTCGATGGAACGGAGGATCAGCTCAGAGCGGTCATAAATCGTCTGGACCCTTACCCCGGAGGGAAGCCCGGGTTCGATCTCCTTGATTTTCGCCTTGACCCGGTCAATGACATCGAGGGCGTTCTGCCCCTGCCGCATGACCACGATACCCGAAACCACCTCACCGGTCCCGTCGAGGTCGGAGACGCCCCGCCTGAGATCCGGACCCAGAACGACCTGCCCGATGTCCCTGACACGTATGGGGGCGCCGTTTTCGTTGCTCGCTACCACAATGTTCTCGAAATCCCCGGGAGACTTTGCATAGCCGCGCCCGCGTACCATGTATTCGGTGTCGCCGAACTCCATGAGGCGGCCTCCCACCTCCTTGTTGCCGCCCTGCACCGCCGAAGCCACGCGGCTGATAGGTATACCATAGGCCTGGAGGCGATTGGGATCGACATTCACCTGGTACTGCTTTCCGAACCCGCCGATGGTGGCGACCTCCGCCACCCCGGGGACAGACCTCAGGTAGTAGCGCAGGGTCCAGTCGTGGTAGGAGCGCAGTTCAGATAAACTATGCTTCCCGGATTCATCCACAAGAGCGTACTGGAAGATCCAGCCGAGGCCGGTGGCGTCCGGTCCAAGCTCCGTCTTTACCCCCTCGGGAAGACGCGGCAATACCGACGAGAGATATTCCAGGGTCCGCGACCGTGCCCAGTAGATGTCGCTCCCCTCCTCAAAAATGATGTAGACAAACGAGTAGCCGAAATCGGAAAACCCCCGAACCGCCTTCACCCGTGGCGCACCGAGCATCGCCGTCACGATGGGGTACGTCACCTGGTCTTCGACAATGTCAGGGCTCCGGTCCCAGCGGGAGTAGATGATCACCTGCGTGTCGCTGAGATCCGGGATGGCGTCCAGCGCCACGTTTTTCATGGACCACCAGCCCGCCACACAGGCCGCAGCCACCAGGGCGAACACGATGAATTTGTTGTTGACGGAGAAGTCGACGATGCGGTTAATCATGCTTGTGCCCCCCGTGGCTGGGAGCGCTGTTTGGCCCCTGGCCTGCAGCCGCCTTTTCTGAATAGTGCTGCTGCGCCCCGTCGAACTGCTTCTTACAATCGTCACTGCAGAAATAGTAGGTTTTTCCCTGGTACTCACTTTTGAAGCCAAGTGCCTTTGCCTTGCTCGCATCGAGGAGCATACCGCACACGGGATCTCTCCAGAACCCACTCATGGACTGCTCATCGGGAGTGACGCGATGAGCGGGCTGCACCTCTGCGGCAGGCTTCTTCCACGTGGTGGCCATGCTCCCTATCGAATAGTGCCTTGCACTCTTTTGAGCAGAAGTGAACCGTCTTGCCCTCAAAGTCGCTGATCAGGCCTTCGTTTCTTGCCTTGCCGGCATCCACCTCCATATCGCACACGGGATCTTTCATCAGCTTTCCATGAAGTCCGGCGGCCGCCAGTTTCATCCGGCTCTCCGAGTCGATGAGGAAGTTTCCGGAAACCACAACCATCTCCCCGGGCATGACTCCCTGGACAATCTCGACCCGGCCGCCAAACCGCCATCCGGTGTCCACACTCCTGGGCTCAAAGAAGCCGTTGCCGACGTCGATAAAAACCGTCTTCCTCAGCCCTGAATCGAGGACAGCATCCACGGGAACGGTAATGGCCGGGGGAAGGGTGATGAGGAACTCAACATCCACGAACATGTCCGGGCGGAGCGTGAAATCGGGATTGTCCGCCTCCAGGCGGACTTTCAGGGTGCGCGTCGTGGCATCGAACTGGGGGAGAACATCGGTGACCTTGGCTTCAAACGTCTTGTTCTGTTGGGGAAGAGAAATCCGCGCGCTCATGCCAGGCTGGATATACTGCGATTCGACATTGAAGACATCAGCCACAATCCACACGCGGCTCAGGTCCGCGATGCTGAAAAGCTCGGCTCCCTTCTCAACCCTCTGCCGGGGGGAGACGCCGCGCGCAAGCACAAAGCCCGCGACAGGAGACCTTATCTCGACGTATGTCCCATATTGCCCGGTTCGCATGAGCTCCTCGAGCTGGGCTTCTGAGAAGCCCAGGCTAAACAGTTCCAGTTTGGCCTTATACGCATAGTAATCTGCTTGACTCACCCTTGTTAAAAACTGCTCTGCGGTAAAATGTTGTGCTTCAGATTGATGCGCTTCATGTTCGTGTGTTGCAGGTTGCTGCGCTTCAGTTTGTTGTGCTTCAAGTTGTTCTGGTTCAGGTTGCTGCGCTTCGGCTTGTTGTCCTTCAGGTTCCATTGCTTCGGGTTGCTGCGCTTGGGGTTGGTGTGTTCCAGCCTGTTGTGCTTGAGTTTGCGGTGCTCTGCGTAATTGTGCTCCAGGAATTTGCGGTCCAGGATGCTGCGTTTCAGGTTGTTGTGCCCTGGGAAACTGTCCTGTAAGAAGATTTGCTCCAGGTTGCCGTAGGCGCCCTGCGTATGCAAGATATTGCTGCTGCAAAGTGTAAAAATCAGTGCTGTAAATGTTGATGAGGGCCATCAGTTGGTCCTTTTGGACCAGACTGCCGGTGGTGCTTCCCTGGACCTCCCACACCCAGCCTTCAGCGCCTGCAATCATACGGTAGGTGCGGTTTTCGTCCACTGAGACTCTTCCGAGTGTCCGCAATGCATGCCCCTGGGATGTCACCTCCACCTTCTCCACCCGAACACCGATCATTTGCTGTTTTTCAGGCGTGATCTTCGCGGTGCCGGGCGGCATGAAACGAGGGATATTCCCGGCCCCGGAGGTTTCATCGTCGGCATAGACGGGTTCCATCGGCATGCCGCAGGGCGCGAGGCCAGGCTTGTCTGACGTATGTGCCGGGTTCATGGGGTCCACGTAGTAGAGAACCCGGCCTTCTCGTCGAGGGTCATGATCCTTGTCAGCCCCGCGCTGGTTGTACCAGGCTCCTCCCCAAAATGATCCCATGACAAGAGCAACAATAAGTAGGTCTGGTAAGATCTTTTCATTCCCTTTTCTCCCTCCCCTCGCGAATGCCAGTTGTTCCTCGACTTTGCGCTCTTTTGCCTCCACGAGACCCTTCTTATAGCCTACCGGTTCATTTTGTCCAACAGGAGTCTGATCCATGGTTTGTCTTGGTTTGCTTCACATGCCCCCCGCGAACATCAGGACTCTCGCTGACTTGGAAAGCATTGAATGTGCCATTCAATGTCAGCATTGGGACAATTGAAACAGAACGAAGAACCACAAGTGGTTACACAGTCTTAGAAAAGTAAGGTTCGCAAAGAAAAGGAACCTTTCAGGAGTGAATTTGACAATATCATGAAGTGACCATCCTGAAATAGGAGAGAGGTGGATATGCGTTTGACGATGGGATGCGAAAACAAAAGCCGGGCAGATTTCACCCGGCTTCGCAAATCGTAAAAAGTCGAAGAACCAAATTATCAAGGTCCGCCGCGCACACACCGGACAAAAAAGGTATTGGCCTTACTCACCGCCGCCAGTAGCCATCGATGAAACGGACGTGCCACCTGCCTTCCGCGGATAGACGTCAGCGAGGGTGCTCGACCAATAAAAGCCGAGTGACAGCTGAACACCGGATCGATGGCAGGATCAAGGCGGGAATAATCCACAATCGTCAGCAACTCGTCAATTGCATGGCAGCCGCCAGTCTGTTTTACCGCCAAGAACCAAATCCCCACAATACTGGTTGGCATCATCCCAATTTCTTGTTTGTCCATCATCAGCCCGCTGCCAGATCAACCCGGTCTTGTGGTCTGTCACGGTCTCATTATTGTCCGCCAATGAGTAACGGGCGAGGGAAACCTGCTTCGATGAAGCCTTCTTGCTGCTTCCTACCACAGCACCGTAGTAATACTTCCCTGACAATCCATTGATCGGAACCAATACCTTTGTGGTTGTCTTCTTGCTTTGCCCTGGTGCCAGTCCCGTGGAAAACGTCACATTTTTCAGTAGGCGGTCGGCAGCAGGGTCAATCGTCTTGTCTATGGACAAGTACAGATCCACCTAATAGGCACCTGAAGCTACGGTACCCTGGTTCTTCACAGTGTAGGTCACCGATATGGTCTGATCATGAATGGCCGTGGCAGGACCAGAGACGGAAGTGACAACCAGATTGGCCCCGGCACCTGCCTCCTCCGTCAGAAACTCATCCGTGCTTCTTGCGCCAGCGAAATGGTTGCGATGAATCCCAGAAACAAGCAAATGACTGCAATCAGAAAACTCTTCTGTGCTCTCATGATACCCTCCGTTCTTCTCAATTTGAAAGATTTTGGTTGGCCTCGGTTTCATTCGCCGAGCAACAATCCGTGCCAAAGAACAGGACCAGAACAGGTAGTGTGCGGCACTCCAGGGCTTCTCGATGTAAGGTGCCTGCTCAGCTGAAAATGAGAACTTTGCAGTGCTTAGCAGAAGGTGTGCCATCACCCTTGAAGCACCGAAAAGATTTCAATAGAGTCAATAATTACAGACTGTTGCAGACCGCTGCAGAAACTGCTTCCATGGTTGACGAAGTGGCTGTTCAGGGGACCATTTCAGACTATTGTTAAGTGGTGTCTTGCGACTGTGGTCTTAAGTCCCGGTGTTTTCGTATGGAATCAAGAGGATTTTAGCCAATGGGGAGGCTTGACAATGGCTTGACAATATTCAGGGATATACTCGCCGGAGATCCGAGGACAAGCGGAGTGGACGACAACTTCCCGAATGGAACCGGAACAACTGATTCTCACCTAAAAAAGAACACCAAGAGCACATTGGACCTCCTGCCATCCTCCGCAGTCTTCGTGAAAAAGTATGCTGTTTCCTTCTCGGGCGTTTTCTATCATACAGCGCAAAATGTCTCATGAAACAGGGATGCGCAGGCGCCGCCGGCGATGATTTCGCTACTGTCGACGGTGTTGGCTGAGCAGAATGAAATGCTGCGGGCCCAAGTGCAGGCGCTAGAGGCACGGCTGGCGGGCTTTTGGTCCCAACACCGGGAGCGTCGGTCATCCCGGCGTTGGGTTTGTGGCAATTTCTACTATTCGACTTTTTTCAGCTCTTTTCCGCAAGCGCACTTGCCCGGATTCTGACTGATCGTGTCGCATTTGCATCCAGGGCCGCAAGGACAGGCATACTTGCCCACCATCGGGAAACCGATTTCCTTGCCCTTGACCTCAACGAAGGCCTTATCACCTTCCACTTTATTGACTTTGGTCTTGACCGAGTCCTTATCGCAAGTACATTTGCCGGGGTTTCTAGAGATGGTGTAGCACGGACAACCCTCCCCACAGCCACAGACATAGACCTCATCCCCCACCTTGAGATCGATTCTGCCACCCTTGATTTCGGCGAAACCGACCGCCAGCAACGCCAACACAAAAACGACCGTCAGACCAATCAAAAGCCCTTTCTTCATGCTCTACTCCTTTCCAAAATGGGTTAGCTTAGTTCACATACTTACCGATATATTTCCCCGGACTCTTTTCCCGGTAGAAGGTTTGCCTCACCTTACTCTGGCGTGGCGAAACGCCGTAATGTGACACCCCGGAGACACCTTCCCTTTATTCGATCCGTAATAACAAAGCTATTTTAGAGGGTTGAATTTCAATATCCAAGGCTCAAATTTGAGATGATTATGCGATAGGTTACCAGGGCCGTGAAAATCAGGAACAAGACCGTGGCAACGACGGCGAGTTTCTTTTGAATAGGGGGGATGGTTTCTGCAAGGCTTTCGATGTCTTGAAGGGCATCAATACGCCTACCCCCATTCCTGAAATCGCCCCTCCCAGCAGAGCAAGATACAGACAATAGCCCGCATATCCATATTCCTTCTGCAGGATGCAGAACGGGCAGTGATGGGTCGGCAGTTCATAATAATAGACGGATATGAACGAAATGATGGAGGCAAGGGAGACGAGAAAGGCGATGCCGACCATCATTGAAAAAAGATATCCATTCTTTCCTTTCCGATAGAAGGAAATGCCCAGATAGACGGCCAGCGCGACGCTGACATAGAAGGCCAGCTGCATGGGAATGACGGGCAGGGCCGGCGAGTTCTGAAGCCAGGGTATTTCCCCCCGCGACTGAAAAGACTCCCGCAGCATGAAGTGATGATATTGGGACTGAGTTGAAGAAAGTAGCCGGCCTGCAGGATCATTTCCGTTAGGACCAGAGGGGTCAGAAGGAGCAGTAGCAGATATTTCTTCTTGATCAGAGGATAATCATAAGCCCGGTTATCGGCGTAGTTCACGATCAACCAGAGACCTGCAACCAAGAAAATGATGATCTTGAGGATAAGGGTAGGGTACCGTAGCTGTTGACTTTGAGGACTCCTGCGGCACACATGGCGCCGGTGAAAAGGACATGGAGGCGGTCAACGGTAATCACATAGAGAAAAAGGGAGATGAGATAGAAGCCAAAGGCATAAGTCAGGATGGTCGAGATGAGGTAGGTCTTTCGTTCGAGCACCAGTTGCAGCTCGCTCCCGCTGTGTATATCCCACCATCTCAGGATCTTGATGCCGTAAGAGGCGGAATAGGCAACCATGAGCCCGATAAGCAGGGAGCTGATACAAAGGGCGATGATGGAGGGGTGAAAGAGCATCGTCGATCTCTCCTCACTGCCCCTTCAACAGCACGGGGGGCCTCGACCAGGCGCAGCGGCATGCCATGAGATGGGACCCCGCCATCGTCCTCGGCCACTTTGCCGTCCCGGACATGAACGAGCCGATCCACGAGTTCGGATTCGTACACGAGGGGGTCGTGGCTGGCGATGAGGATGGTTTTACGGTCATCCTTAAGCCCTCTCAGGATCTCCACCAGTTCAAGGGAACGCGCCGAATCCAGATGGGCGGTAGGTTCGTCGGCGATGATGATGGACGGATCGTTGATCAAGGCCCTGGCGATGGCAACTCGCTGGGCTTCTCCGCCGGAAAGCCACTCAACCCTGGTATGAGCCTTTGGACGAGACATCGAAAAGATCGAGAAGATGCATGGCTCTCTCTTCAAGAACGGAAGCTTCTCCCCGCAGGGATAGGCGGGGAGCATCACATTTTCCAGGACGCTGATCCCTTTCACGAGGTTGAAACTGCTGAAAGATAAAGCCGAACGTCTTCCGCCGGATTTCCGTAAGAAACCTTTCCGGCAGGCTGGTGATCTCCCGTCCCATGAGATGGATCCGGCCGGAGGTGGGTCGGGTCATACAGCCGAGGAGGCTCAGCAGGGTCGTTTTCCCGAACCGCTGGGACCCTTGAAAACGGTGACTTGATGGTCTTCAAGATGCAGGCTGATGCCGTCAACGGCGGTAAACTCGTTGGGCTTCCCCTGGTTATAGACTTTTCTCACCTGCATCAATTGAATCATTTACATCCTCATGACTGAATCCGGGTCGATCGTCGCCGCCCTCCAGGAGGGGATGATCGTCGCCAGGGTATAGGGGACTACCGTCAGAAAGAAGAGCGTGGCAATCTGGGAGGCATCGATGAAGGGGGTCAGCTTGAATCTTGGGTACAACACCGCCCAGCCTTTCAGCACCGGCTCGAACAAGGCCGCGGAGGTAAAGAAAACATGAAGGTAGGCCAGAATGATGCCGGCCAGGAAGGATGAGAGGGAAACGACCACGCCTTCCCAGAATTTCATCAGGACCACTTCCGAGGTTTCCCAACCGATGCCTTTGAGAATCCCGATCTCTTTGCGCTCTTCGAGGCTCATGCCGGAAGCCTTTTCCCAGGCCAGGATGAGAAAGGCCAGCAAAGCCCCGGAAAGCACGAAGATCATCATCCCGCCGCGCCAGTTGAAAACCGACTCGTAGGTCCGCAGTAGTTCATCCCGTAAGATCGGTCTCGTATCCGGGAAGGTCTGCACGATTTTCGCGGCGACAACCGGGAGTTCCCTTGGGTTTTTTACCTGGAGCGTCAGGTCGGTGGCGGTGTCGACCGATCCTCCGAAAAGTCTTCGAAAACCTTCTTCGGACATCAGCACCAGATCGGACGAAACCAGTCCCGAATCCGAGTGCATGATGCTTTTGACACTAAATTTGACGATCTTGCCATCATAGGCTTTGAACATCATGGTGCCGCCCTTGAAGACCCTTCTGACCCTCGAAATCCCTTCCCCAATGATGACGCTCCCGGGGTCGAGGTGTACGTCCTCCGGAGCCATCACGGTATAATTCGCGCCGCGAAGGGAGTCGTAATAGTAACCCCAGAGCCGCTTCTTGACCGAACTTACCCCGATGATCTCCTTGAGCTTCTCCATATAACTGACAGGGATCGGGTCATGCCTTCCGGCAACCGACCTTTGGACGACCATCTCAGGGGCGTTCTCCAGGATGATAGCCGCTTCCTGCTTGATGGCGTGCGTGAAAAACATAACCGAAGCCAGGAGAAACACGATGAGAACATAGACGAGCGCCAGAGCGGCATTCTTGCCCTTCCTCCGGAAAAGAGAGGAGAGGGTGAAATCCAGAATATTCTTTTGCCGCTCAATCCACCTTGCCATTGTCCTCCTGACGCTTGCCGGCGGCTGGACGATCGATCCCGAAGGGAAATGATCCAGCGATAACGGGGTAATCCTGGAAGGGCGTATGCAGGTCGGCCTGAGATAAGTGCCGGGTGTAGCTCGCTTCGGTAAAGAGACACAGATCGGTCAGTTCGAGCGTTTTCACCAGCCTGCATTTTGCTTCGAAGAGTTCCAGATCGGCCTGTTGCTGATAGAAGGCGTGAACAGACAGCGCACCGAGAATGAGCAGACTCAAGGCAACGTAGGAGAAGAATACATCGGACTTTCCTCATGGGAGTCAGTCCATCTTTTCGATCATTTCCCGTGTGATTTCACCAAACTTCACGATGGCCTTGCCCTGGTGGTCGTTCATGAACTGCCGGGCTTCAGCTTCCTTGTCAAAGGGAATGAATTCCTTGCCCATCGGTCCGTAAGACGTCGCTTCCCAGAACATAGAAGGCTGCCCTGCCGTCGATGAGAACTCAGGCTATAGTAGTCGGTGACATGGATCGACTGGATGTCGGACAGGTCCTGGTTTTTCGTATTTTTTCATATCCAAATAGTATTTCAACATATCCTTCATCCCATCAAACACAGCATAGGAACCATCTTTGAAGAGAATCTCCGCCACAAAATCCGGATACTTGGCCACAAACATGCCACAGACCGGACATTTGTCCGTCTCCGTCGGCTTGACGGGACCGGTGTCGGCGGCCCAGCCCAGCCCCGCGGCCAGAAAAAGCAACCATCGAAAGAGCCATTACTCTGCGGATTCATAATTCCTCCCCGTGATAATGCTGCGGTGGAAAGTTCTCCACTGCAATCCCTATTGTTTGTGTTCTTTATGTTCCGTGGTCGTCTGCTTCATGGCCTTTCTCTTCTCCCGGATCATCTTGGTATCGGCGTACATGTCTTCGTAGGCTGCCTTCATGGCCTGGTCAAAGGTCGCCAATATTGCCGCCGTTTGCCGCCACGAATTCCTTGGCGTCCTCACTCTTGCCGAAAGCCCATTTGGCATTCTTCGTCATGACCCCCATCTTGCTGCCACCGATCACCCAGAACGCCTTCTCCACATCAACAAGCTCTTTTGTCTTGTAATCGCCCACCCAGATCACTTTGGGCGTTTTATCGATGTTGGTGGCCAGGTCTATGGCCGCGCAGTGGATGCTGCAGGTTCCGACACCGCGTGCCATCCTCATATTCGATGAGCATTCTGCTGAAGGCGAATTTTTCTCTGTCCATGCCGCAGTACTTGCATGCCTTGTGCTTGGTTATGTCCTCCTGAGCAAAAGCGGAAGCGGTCAGCAAAAGACACAACACCACCGTTAACACGGCCAATTTCTTCATGTACCCTCTCCTTGTGGTGAATGGTTGATAGAAATCTTCATCCCCTCCCCGCTCTTTGGCCTCCGTGAGGTGCTTCTTAAAGCCTGCCGGTTCATTTTTCCAACAGGAGTCTGATAAATGGTTTGCTTTTGTTTTCTTCATAGGATCCCGCGAACACCAGGGCTATCGCTGAACGGATAAGCATTAAGTGTGCCATTCAATGCCGGGACTGGGACAATTGAAACAGATTGAAGAACTACAAGTGGTTACAGAGTCTTAGAAAAGTAGGTTGCGCGGCAGTAAAAGGGGCTTTTCAGGAGTGAATTTGACAATATTGTGACGGGTTCATCCTGAAATAGGAGAGAGGGTATGCGTCTGAAGATGGGATGGATGAATGGAAGCCGATGTAGATGGATGACAATATTCTCAACATCGTATCACATAGAAAACCTCCCCTGCTAAGGACGAGTGAGGTTCGGCCTGGGTTTCTCGGGAGCTTTCGTGGGTACCAAGAGATTTGCCCACTCTAAGGCGCTCCTCAGCTTTTCAAAGATCGTGGGGCGAGCAAAGCTTTATAGGGCTGCCTCCCGGCGTGGAGGCTGTGTCAGCTAGAGACCGGAAGCGGGTAGATCCACTGCCTGACAGTCGCTGGTCTTGAGTGCCCAGTCGCGGCCGTCTTTCTCGAGGAGGCCACGGCCGACGGCATCGGAAATCTTCTGCACGTCGCTGCCCTCGATCTGGACGACGCCGGCCTTCCAGAGTTCATTATATCCTTCTTCACGGCCTCGCGGAGCTTTCCGAGGTCTTTCCCGAAAGCCCTGTCGAAGTCCTGCGGGTAGACCTCGCCGCCCCTGCCGGCGACGCCGAAGAAGACGTATCCCGGTCCGATTAGCATGGCGATGTCCTGATCCGTGCGGCTGCGGGCGAGCACCGTCCAGTCGTCGGTATCCGCCCCGTCGATCGCGACATTGGGCAGGTTCTTGGCCCAGTCGAGGGCTTTCTCCTTGACGATGACGGTCTTGACCATCACCCCGCCCATGGGGCAGAGGTCACTTGCCGAGCGTGCGGGGCCCGCTTCCAGCACAGTCATCCCCATTATGGCCAGCACCGCCAGAGCCCACCACACCGTCCGCTTCATGTCGTCTCTCCTCACTGCCGCCGTCTGCGGCCGCCGATCCCCACTCCTCGTCACGATTCCTAATGGTACGGATCGTGGCCGGGTGCAGAATCCGGAAAAACTGGAACATTAAGAATTTCTAGGCGTCAGGTGCCGAGTTCGGCGGATACCGCAGGCAGCGCACCTGCGGCATCTCCCCTGCCCTTTTTCAGCTCGAAGTGCCACTTCCAGACCTCGTACACCGCCGGATAGACGAGCAACTCGAGGAGGAAGGAGGTGAGGATCCCCCCGATCATCGGCGCGGCGATGCGCTTCATGGTGTCCGCCCCTGCCCCGATGGCCCACATGATCGGGAGGAGGCCGATGAAGGTGGTCGTCACGGTCATGAACTTGGGCCTGAGACGCTTCACCGCCCCCTCCATGATCGCGGTCCGCAGTTCCTCAAGGTTCCGCAATCGCCCCTCGCGCTTCGCCTGCTCGTAGGCAATGTCGAGGTACAGGAGCATGAAGACGCCGGTCTCAGCATCCACGCCGAGGAGCGCGATCAGGCCCACCCAGACGCCGACACTCATGTTGTAGCCGAGCAGGTACAGGAACCAGACGGCCCCGACCGCCGAGAACGGCACCGCGAGGAGCACGATGAAAGTCTTCACCGCGGAGCGGGTGTTGAGGTAGAGCAGGAGCAGGATGAGCACGAGGGTCACCGGGATCACGACTTTCAGGCGCTCGCGCACCCGCTCCATCGCCACGTACTCGCCACTCCACGCGAGAGCGTAGCCGGGGGGCAGCTTCACCCGGTCGCGCAGGAGCGCGTCGGCCTCGCGCACGAAGCCTTGAGGATCGCGACCCGCGAGGTCTACGTAGACGTAGCCGGTCAGCAGGCCGTCCTCATTGCGGATCATGCCCGGACCGCTCTTCACGGCGACATCGGCGAGCCGGCCGAGCGGCACCTGGACCCGACCGTCGCCGACCGGCACCTGGACGGCGGCAAGCGAGTCCTCGTCGGCGCGAAAGTCCGGCAGGTAGCGAACATTCACTGCATAGCGCTCCCGCCCCTCGACGGTGGTCGTCACGCTCTCCCCGCCGACCGCCGCGGCGAGGACGTCCTGAGCCTCCTGCACGGAGAGCCCATAGCGCGCCAGCTCCCGGCGCTTCCACGTGACGTCGAGGAAATAGCCACCCGCGGTGCGCTCGGCGAACACGCTCCGGGCACCGCGCACCCCCTTCAGGACAGCCTCGGTCTCGGCGCCGATGCGCTCGATCTCGGCGAGGTCGGACCCGGAGATCTTCAATCCGACCGGCGTGCGGATGCCGGTTGCGAGCATGTCGATGCGCCCTTTGATCGGCATCGTCCAGGCGTTTGAGAGCCCCGGCATGCGCAAGGCCTCGTTCATCTCATCGATGAGGCGCTCCTGGGAGATGGTGTCGGGGGTGATACGCCGCAGCAGCGGGGTGAGCCACGCCGGGGACCAGGAGGAATACCAGGTGTCGACCTTCCGCCACGCGGACTTCGGCTTGAGGGTGACGACGGTCTCGAGCATGGAGAGCGGTGCCGGGTCAGTAGAGGTGCCGGCGCGCCCGGCCTTGCCGAGGACCCGGTCGACCTCCGGGAAGGAGGCGATGATACGGTCCGTCACCTGCAGGAGCCGCCCGGCCTCGCTGATCGAGATGCCGGGCATCGTGGTCGGCATGTAGAAAAGCGAGCCCTCCTCGAGCGGCGGCATGAACTCGCTGCCGAGCCTCAGGAACGCCGGCACCGTCGCGACGACGAGCAGCAGCGCGGTGCCGATCACGAACCACTTGCGCCGCAAAGTCCAGGCCGCGACCGGAGCGTAGAGCCGCATGAGGACGCGGCTCACCGGGTGACTTTCCTCCTGGCGCACGGTGCCGACAAGGAGGGCGTTGGCGGTGCGGCGGAGCCAGACCGGCCGGAAGGCGTAGGGCTGCGGGCGGGTCAGGAGCATCCGCAGCGCGGGGTCGAGAGTGATCGCGAGGACCGCCGCCACGAGCATCGCCAGGGTCTTCGTGTAGGCGAGCGGCTTGAAGAGCCTCCCCTCCTGCGCTTCGAGAGCGAGGATAGGAAGGAAGGAAACGGCAATCACGAGCAGCGAGAAGAAGCTCGGGCCGGCGACCTGCGTGATCGCCTTCTGGATGACGAGCCGGTAATCCCCCTTACGACCCGCGCGCTCCCATGCCTCGAGCTTCTTGTGGGCCTGCTCGACGACCACGATCGCCGCGTCGTCGAGGGCCCCGATGGCGATCGCGATGCCGCCGAGCGACATGATGTTAGCGGTCAGGCCGAGTCCGCCGAAGGGGATGAAGGAGATCAGGACCGCCAGCGGGATCGTCACCACCGGGATGAGCGCGCTCGGCAGGTGCCAGAGGAAGAGCATGATGATGACCGAGATCGTGACGATGACCTCGACGATCGCGGAGGAGAGCGTGGCGATCGCCCGGCGGATGAGGTCCGAGCGGTCGTAGGCGGTCAGGAGCCGCACGCCGTCGGGGAGCCCCGGCCCGATCTCGGCGAGCTTGCGCTTGACGCGGTCGATCACCTCGAGCGCGTTCTGGCCCTGGCGCATGACGACGATGCCCGACACCACTTCACCTCGGCCGTCGAGTTCGGCGACGCCGCGGCGCAGGTCCGGGCCCACCGTCACCTGCCCGATGTCGCGCACCCGGATCGGCGAGCCGCTCTCGCTCGGGGAGACGACGATCTCCTCGAAGTCCTCGATCGTGCGGGCGTAGCCGCGACCGCGCACCATGTATTCGGTCCCGCCGAATTCGATGAGACGGGCCCCGGTCTCGACGTTGCCGCCGCGCACCGCCTCCGCCACCCGCTGGATCGGGATGCCGTACGCGCGCAGGCGCGCGGGGTCCACGTTCACCTGGTACTGCTTCTGGTAGCCGCCGACCGCGGCGACCTCGGCCACGCCGGGGACGGCCTTGAGGTGGTAGCGCAGATACCAGTCCTGGAGGGAGCGCAAGTCGGCGAGGCTGCGCTTGCCCGTCTCATCGACCAGCGCGTACTGGAAGACCCAGCCGAGGCCGAGCGCGTCGGGGCCGAGCTCGGTCTTCACGCCCGGGGGGAGCGACGGGAGGACGGGGGAGAGGTACTCGAGCGTGCGGGAGCGCGCCCAGTAGAGGTCGGTGCCGTCCTCGAAGATCACATAGACGAAGGAGTACCCGAAGTCCGAGAAGCCGCGCACCGCCCGCACCCCGGGGGCGCCCAGCATCGCGGTCACGATGGGGTAGGTGACCTGGTCCTCGACGAGGTCGGGCGAGCGGTCCCAGCGCGAGTAGACGATGACCTGGGTGTCGGAGAGGTCGGGGATGGCGTCGAGCGGCATCCGGCCGATGGACCACCAGCCGGCGATCGCGGCGATGAGCACCGCCGCGAAGACGACGGGCTTGTTGCGGACGGAGAAGTCGACGATGCGGTCAATCATCGGGCCACCGGCAGATAGACCGTCGGGTCGGCGTCGAACTCCCGCTTGCACTCCGCGGAGTCGAAGAACCAGGTCACGCCCTTGAGCTCGGTGAAGAGCCCCTCGGCGCGGGCCTTCGCCGGGTCGACCTGCATGCGGCACACCGGGTCGACCTGCATCGTCATTGTCCCAGCGGGCAGCCGCCCCGTGGCCATGGGCATGACCGCCGGCGGGCATCTGCTCCGGTTGCGGTAGGAGCGACGGCATCGTCTGCTGCATCGACGGCGACATCCCGCCGTGCCCGCCTTCATGGGGGACCGGAACAGCGGGCGGCATGGAGCGCTCGCCCGGGGGGCGTGAAAGGACGGCGCGGGGGTCCTTGTCGAAGATCTGCTTGCACTCCGGCGAGCAGAAGGCGAAGGGTGCTCCCTGGAAGGAGCTCATGAGCCCGGCGCGGGCGGCCTCGTCCGGGTCCACATCCATGCCGCAGACCGGGTCCTCCATGTGAAACGCCTTCGTCCCGGCGGCCTTTGCGGGCTGGCGCTCCTCCACCATGGGCTCCGTCACGCCCTGCACTTTGGCGGCCGCCGCCTTCGGATCGCGGTCGAACGCCTGCTTGCAGGCCGTGCGTGCAGAAAAACCAGGTCGTTCCCTCATGTTCGCTCACGAGCCCCTGCGCCCGCGCCTTCGCCTCCTCCACCTCCATGCCGCAGATGGGGTCGAGCGCCATGCCGGCGACCGCGGCCCCCGCGGCGCGCATCCGGCTCTCGGAGTCAAGCAGAAAATTCCCGGAGGTGACGACCGTCTCGCCCTCCATGAGGCCGCCGACGATCTCGACCTGTTCGCCGAGCCGCCGGCCCGTGCGGACCGTGCGGGGCACGAACACGCCCTCGCCCTGCTCGACGAAGACGAGCCGGCGCGTCCCGGAGTCGAGCACCGCTCCCTTCGGGACGAAGAGGGCGGGGCCGACCTCGACGGGAAGCTCGACGTCCACCAGCATGTCGGGGCGCAGGAGGAGACCGGGGTTGACGACGTCGAGGCGCACCTTGAGCGTCCGGGTCGCGGCCTCGAAGCGGGGCGGGACCGCGCTCACCACGGCCGCAAACCTGCGGCCGGCGCCGGGCTGCGTCACGATCGCCCGGGTGCCCGGCTTGAAGAACTCCTCCTGCCCCTCGAAGGCGTCGGCGAGCACCCAGACGCGGTCGAGGTCCGCGATCGTGAACAGATCCACCCGCGCGTCGAACGACTGCCCGAGCGAGACGTTCCGCGAGGTGACGACCCCCGCGGCCGGGGCGCGGATCTGCACGAGATAGGCGGGCTGGCGGCTGGCGGCGACCTCCTCGACCTGCTCCGCGGTCATGCCGAGGTTCATGAGCGCCTGGCGGGCCACGTCCACGTTCCGCACGTAGGTCGCGAGCTGGCCGCCGCCCTGCATGCTGTCGTAGGGGTTGATCCCGCCTTTCTGTATCGTCTGGTAGGTCTCGTACATGCGGAGGAAGTTCTGCTGAGGGACGAGGAGTTCGCTGGTGTAGTAGGCGCCCGAGGATCTCACCCTTGTCCACGAGACTCCCGGTGGTCGCCGCGCCCATCTCGCGGATCCTCCCGGCGGTCGCCGCGGTGACCCGGAAGAGCCGCGTCTCGTCGGGCGCAACGGTCCCGACCAGGCGCAAGGTGTGACGCAGGGTGCCGGAGCGGACCGGTTCGCGCGCCACACCGATGAGCTGCAGACGGTCGGCGCGGACCGCCACCGCCCCGGGAGGGGTTGCCCCGGCCGTGCCCGGGGCCGGGCCGTCGGCGTAGACCGGCTCGAGCGGCATCCCGCAGGGGGCGGTTCCCGGCTCCGGCGAGCGGAAGGAGGGGTTCATGGGGTCCACGTAGTAGAGGGCTTTCCGGTCCCCGGACCCCGCGGTGCCCCCGCCCCCTCCGCCTGAAAACCGGCCGGCGAAATAAGCGGCGGTGATGACGACCGCGAGAAGGATCAGAAGCGTTCGCTGGCGCATGATAGCTTATGCTCGTTAAGGATAGAAAAGTTCGTTCTGTCGAATATCTTTCTGGATGCCCGCTCCCCGCTTGAAGCCTGCGGGACAGGCTTCGCGGGCATGACGAGGGACGTTCGTTGCCATCCGTCATTCCCGCAGTTGTTTGGCGGGAATCCAGAGATGTAACGACCCAGGTAAAGGATAAATGAAAAATGCAGGATTTCAACCTTATCGAGTATAGTTTATCCCAGAATAGGACCTTCGGTGCAACCGCCGAAAAAAGGGAGGGCCGCGCGGGCGGCCCTCCCTTTCGGGTTCAGGTCAGTTGGTGCGGCTAGTAGTCGACCCCCTGCACGTAGGCTGTAGGTACTGTTAGGGTTGGCGTTCACGGAGAACGGCCGCATCATCTCGTTGTCCTCGTGGTCGACGATGTGGCAGTGCCACACGTAGCCGTGGCCGTGATTCGGGCTGAAATCGTACCCGGCCGAGTCGGTCGGCAGGTGTTGGCGGCCAGGTCGGGCTTGGCGAAGCGCACGAGGATGCGCGTCACCATGTTCGGAAGCGCCTGGACGGTGTCCTTCCAGCCGATCTCCTGCGGCATCGGCGGAACCGGGGGGCCCAGCAGAGAGAGGGTAGCGGCCGGATCGGGGTTGCCGCCGAGCACGCAGGAGCTGTGACGGCCCGTGACGGATCCACCACCGCCGTAGTTGAATCCCGCGGCGGCGCCGAAGAGCCGCCGGATGTTGTAGTCCAGCGGCGGGCCCGCAGCCGTCAATGGGCAACCGCTCGCCGGCGAAGGCCGCGTTGTAGGCGGCGGTGTAGCCCTTCACGTCGAGAGGCTGCCGGTTCAGGACCTGGAACGCCACCAGGTGCGGGTGCATCGGGTGGGCGTCGGCGGTGAGGTTGAGGATCTCCCAGAGTTCCGTCTCGCCCTCGTGCGGCAGCTCGGAGTAGTAGCTGGTGTTCCACATGGTGGTGATCGGGGTGAAGTCGTTGCGTAGGGCGGTGCGGGGCTTGCTGCCGTCGTACAGGGTGTTGTTGACGAGGATCTCCAGCGGACCGCCCGCGCCGATCGACCTCGTTGAGGGTGAGGCGGCGGATCTTGTGGATCGTCACGCTCGGGGCGGCATCGGTGCCGAGTGACCGGATCGGTCAGACGGACCATCGGGTTCGCCCGGACGGTCGGAGCCGGCGAGCAGCCGGGATTGAAGGTGTTGTCCACGACAGCCGGGCGGCGCGCGGCGACACTGAACTGCATGATCTTGCCGGTGGTGTTGCCGTTGACGGGGGCGCCGCCCACGTAGGGGGTCCTCGCCGTGTTCCGCATCTCGATGATCTGGCCGGCGACGGTCGAGAAGTCGATGATGACCTCGTACCGCTCACCCGGCATCATGGTGAGCTTGTCGTTCAGCTTCAGCGTTCGGGTTGATCTCCTGGGGCGTGTCGAGGTAGCCCTGGTCGTTGCCGATCACCCAGATCGAGGGGCCCTTCAGGCCGGTGGTCTTGCTCATGAGGAACAGCTCGTAGGCGCGGGCGTTCGAGCCGTTCAGGAAGAGGAACCGGTAGCGCTTCGGCTGCACGTTGAGGAAGGGCCACGCCTTGCCGTTCACGCACGATCGTGTCGCCCACGAACTCCGGCACCCAGTAGGGGTGCTCGGGGTTGATGCCGACGTTCGGGAAGAAGAGCTGGCCGTTGGTGTCGAACATGCGGTCCTGGATGATGAGGGGGATGGTGAGCTCGGTGAGGACGATCGTCCCGGTCATGTCCTGTAGTCGCTCAGGCCGAGGGGGTGCAGGCCGGGGGCGAGGGTCGACGCAGGCTCCGTGATCACATAGCCGCCCGCGATGCCGGCGTACACGTTCAGGCGGGTGGCGCCGAGCATGTGGTCGTGGAACCAGATCGGTGCGGCCTCCTGCCCGTTCGGGTAGACGTAGACGGCCTTGCCGAGAGGCCGCGTCAGCGATGCCGCCCTTCGAGTAGTAGCCGTGCCCGTAGATGCCGTTCGGCGTCCACCAGGAATCCGGACCGCCGTCGAGCACCGACGGGACCTCACCGCCGTGGATGTGCACCGCGGCAGGAACGGGCGCAGCGTAGGTCAGCGGCGGCGGTAGACGACTGGGGCCCCAGGAAGCCGTAGTTGTTGTTGCAGGCGGCGGGCATGAGGGCGGGCGGAACCAGAGCCTGGGCCGCTTGCCAGCACTCGTTGGCTCGGGGTCGGTCGAGGGCGTCGACAGGGATCGTATGAGCCAGTCGATCGGCGGCGCCGCAGCGGTGTTGAGCGACAGCGGGTCGCCCCAGATCAGCGTCTGGTCGGTGGACGTGGTGTACGCCTTCACGTTGGCCACGTTCGCGTCGGGAAGCTTGTTCCAGAAGGTCATCTGCGTGGGCGTGTCGCGGGTGGCGACGACCACCGGGCCGAGGTAGGAGTGGCGGCAGCGGAGTGCCGTGTGTATGCACGTGTGCTGCCCACCTGATAGCCCCAGACCCAGGTCGCCGGAGCACGCCGGCGTGTGCCCCGGCGACAGGGGTGCCCGGCGGCAGGATGTTCGTCTGGAACTCGCAGATGCTGAGGTCGATCGCGGTTCCCGTGGCGACCGGAGATGCCCGGTGACCCCATTCAGGTCCAGGACGTCCAGCGGCTGTGCGAACTGCGGGATCTTGGTGGGGCTCAGCGGTGTCTGCACGGCCGGCGGCGGGCTTCACCGCGAACGCCGGGGCGCTCCCGAGGAGCAGGACGGCGAGCCCCGCAAAGAGGATCACGCACAATGCGGGAAATAGTGTGACGGTCTTGATTTTTCTCATGACACTAACCTCCTTTTCTATAGAACGTTTCGGCCAAAATGACCTTTTCTATTACCTCTCCTAAAACCTTACGGTAGTACCATCCAGCACTATTGACCTGACCTGCTTCGGAAGAGACAGCTCCCCCTTCGCATCAATTGCTACAAGGGGGTCTAAAGCGAGCACTAGCAGGTGGTCTCTATCATCAGCCCGGTGAAAACCGGAGAACAGGAAGTTCCGAGAGAGCTGGATTCCGGCTTTCGCCGGCATGGCACAATGCATTTCCTGCAGAGTTTTTTGATAAACTGCTGCAGATTTTCTATATAACCGTTATTAAAAAGCCTATCTTCGCAGTTCTTGCTTTTTATTTGGCAATGATTGCTCACCTCTTCACAACTCCCAATACAGACTGCCTTAATTACAATCCACCCGACTGAGACGTTCTCTCCACACCCTCGCACCCACTCTCATGTCATTAGCGCAATCAGCATTCCCCTATATGCCTGTTTCGTACCAGACATCGCCAGGATGAAGCAAAATAGTGATAAAATTAATGTTTACGAATGGTTACAAAATACCGAAGAGCTGATGACACCGGGGAACATGAAGGGCTTTGGGGAATGCATTTGAGATTATTGTGAAGTCTTGATTGCCGGCGGAATGAGTCTGGACACTGTTTGCTTAGATATCAACAAGCTTGCGTGCTAAGGAGCACAGCAACATCTCATCACATTATTCTCATCAAATCAACACGATTATCTATAGTGACTCAGAGGGTGTCCAAAAGGATCCTCCAGTCGTCACTCCCGCATGCTTCCGGCGGGGGTCCAGGGATCAAAAGGCACCTGGATTCCCGCTTAAAGCATGCGGAAATGACGATCTCGGGTTATTTCCTGCCTCATGGCGGTTTGCGACAATCACTACTACGGCGCTTTCTCAGCCTTTTTGGACCCCTCTCAGGCCATGCGCTGCTCCCTGGCGGGTTCCGGGTTGCGGGAGAGGAAGCAGGGCAGCAACTTGGGGTCAGCTAAGTTTGGGCAGCTACAGGCTTCCTCCTGTGAAAGCTGTATTTTCAGCAGCCTGTTACTTTTTGCCGGAAGGCTGCGGCGTCTGGGTACCGGCCGGGGTGCCTTCTCCCTCGATGGAAATGAGATCAATCTCGAAAATCAGGACACTGTTTGGAGGAATCCGGGAGCCCTGGCCACCCTGACCATAGGCGAGTTCAGGCGGGACGAAGATCTGCCATTTGGAGCCCACTTTCATGAGCTGGAGGGCCTCGGTCCAGCCCTTGATGACCTTGTTGACCTCGAATTTCTCGGGATTCGTGTGCGCTGGTACGAACTGTAGAACTCCTTGCCGTCAACAAACGTGCCCCTGTAGTGCACCGTCACCGTGTCCGTTGCCTTCGGCGTGGGGCCGTCGCCCTCTTTTACGATCCGGTACTGGAGGCCGCTCTCGGTGGTCTTAACCCCCTCTTTTTTCTTGTTCTCCCCGAGGAAGGCCTCCGTTTCTTTAAGGTTTTTCTCACTCTCTTCCTGGGTCTTTCTCAGCTGGACTTCACGAGCCTTTTTCTTCAGATCCACGATCAGCTTATTCATTTCTTCCTGGCTCAGGCGCGGCTTTTGGCCCTCTATGGCGTCTTTCAGGCCTTCCACGAGGCGATCGAAACTGACCTCGACGCCATCGGTTTTCATGCTGGTGCCCACCTGAAAACCGATGCTGTAGCTCTCCTTGTCCTGTTGAGATGTGGGTTCCGGCTTATCGCCTGCAGTGCAGACACCGAGAAGCAAGCAAACGCAGAAAACAGCAATCAACAATTGTTTCATCCTGATTCCTCCTTGAGCGCCGGGTCTTAACATCCCACACGACTGCGCGGCTGCTCTTATTCGTGTGGTTGGGAGGAAATCTTCCTGAATGACTTCTTGTAGTCGCTTGGGGTCAGATTGGTGACTTTCTTGAAGTGCCTGATAAAGGTGCTCGCATCGTTGTACCCCACTTCTAAGGCAACCATGGTGATGTTGAGGTCTTCCCTGAGGAGAAGTTCTTTTGCTCTCTGTATCCGCAGGTAAGAGATGTACTCCATTGGCGTCATCTTGAGGTGCCTTTTGAAAAGCCTGCAGAAGTGGTGTTTGCTCACATGGGCCTCTAAGGCAAGTCGTTCCAGCGTGAGCTCGGCGGAGAGGTTATTTCTGATGTAGCTGATGCTGCGCAAGACGGGCAGGGGTTTATCCGTGGTGGAAGCCTGATGAATTTCCGGTTGCGCGGGAGCGCCGTGATTGTTCAGCGGAAAAGCGGTTCTCCTCTCCCTCGATGACCTCTTCAGCCTGAGCAGAGTTGTGATTGATTCCCCAAGCTCGACAATATCCAAGGGTTTTTTCCGAAACGATCCGGGCGCCGGCGATGAGAGATGTTCCCGCCAAGTCCAAAGGGCTTTCTTCAGCGACAAAAACTATGGGAACAGTCACATACTTTTCCTTCAAACTCCGGACCAATCCCAGGCCTTTTTCCGTATCAGGGCCGGCATCGATGACGATGAGTTGCGGATCACAGTACTTCAGGACATGTGATGCACCGGCGGCGGTGCATATCTCTTTCTCCTCGCCTTCGACACTCACCAGACGGTAACCCCTGGTCAAGCTCATCGGCAATAATCAGGATGGATCTCTTCACCTCTGCAGAGGGTCCTTCCATAACATTCTATACAGTGCGGTTGGGGTTGATCTCATTTAATGGCATAGCAGCCCCTGACAAGAGCAAATTCTATACCAGAATGGTATCAGAAGAAAGTTCCTGGAGGTGCATTTATTCATCCAGTACTCTTGCTGCTGCATGCCGCTCTGCTCGTAAGGCTGTCAGACTCCCAGGGCAGACAGGAAATCCCATTGCAGGATAGGCCGCTGCGTTTCCGATAGTGGCCACATGGGCATGTCCCTGGGGAATTGGGTGCAAGCACGATAAGATAAGCCACTTGCCCGGTGAATGTCTTTAGGGAAAAGATACGAAAAAGGTGGAAATCGCAAACAGGTCAATACGGCTCATTCTTCAGGCCATATTTCTTGATCCGGTAGCGCAGTTTGTGGGCCGGCATATTCAGCAGTCGCGCCGCTTCCAAGACATTCCCACCGGTCTTCCTCAGCGCTTCATGGATCAACCTTTTGATGGTGTCTTCGTAATTGAGAGGTTCATCGGAGAGATGCTTTCCCGAGGGCGCAGACCCGTCCTGTTCCGATATCAGAAAAGAAAGATGGTGTGGGAGTATGGTCGTCCCGTTTTCCAGCAGAATGATTCTTTCCACGGTGTTTCGCAGTTCGCGCACATTTCCCGGCCAGGAATATTCCTGCAGAGCCTTCCTCGCTTCGGGAGAAACACTGCTGAACTGCCTGCCGTATTTCTCGTTAAAGGAGGCGATGAAATGCTCCGTGAGGTTCATGATATCATCCGCGCGCTCGCGCAATGGAGGCACGTGGATCTTCACCACATTCAACCGGAAGAAGAGATCTCTTCGGAATTGGCCCCCTTCCACAGCCTTCTCAAGGTCGGTATTGGTGGCCGCAATGATTCTAGCGGAAACCCGGCGGAGTCGATTTCCTCCCACGCGATGGAATACCCGATCATCGAGGACGCCAAGGAGTTTCGACTGGGCCGAGAGCGACATGGCCCCGATTTCATCCAGGAACAGCGTGCCTCCTCCGGCCTCCTCGAAGCGGCCGATCCTGCCTTCACTCTTGGCGCCGGTAAACGCCCCCCGGTCGTAGCCAAAGAGCTCGCTCTCGAAAAGGTCATGGGTGATGGCGGTGCAGTTGACCGGGACAAAGGGGCCGGGGAGTTCCGAAAAACTGAAATGGATGGCGCGGGCCAATACCCCCTTTCCCGTCCCGGTCTCACCCGTGATCAAAACCGGTGTATCGACATTGCCGGCCAACTTCTGAGCCGTTGCGATCATGGTCCTGATCTGAGGGCTGCCGCCGATCAGTTCAAGCCGATACTGTTCTATGTTGGGCTTTTGAATGCGGCGGATCCTTTCCTTCAAGCTCCTGGTTTCCATTGCGTTTTGAAGCGTGACGCGCAGGGTCTGGGCATCGATGGGCTTTACCAGATAGTCGTAAGCCCCGAGCTTCAAGGCTTTGACGACCATGCGGGTTTCTTCAACCGCCGTGATCATGATGACGACGACGTCCGGATCGGTGCTCTTGATCTGCCCAATCAGCTCGATCCCGCTGGTGTCCGGAAGCCCGATATCGAGCAGAATCACCTCGGGTTCTTTGTCGCGCAAAAGCCTGAGCGCCTCTGCTCCCTTCTCCGCAGTGCACACCACATATTCCCCTTCGAGCGTCATTCTCAGGGCGGTCAGAACACTCTTGTCATCATCGACCACAAGGACGGTGGTTTCCGGCATTTCAGTCTCCTGGCAGTATCGGAAATTCTATCTGAAAGGTGGTCCCAGCATTGGTCGTGCTCTCGCAGAAGATGGTCCCGCGATGCCTGCTGACAATACGGTGGCAAATGGCCAAGCCCAACCCGGTGCCCCCGGGCTTGGTGGTATAGAACGGGTTGAAGATGCTCCCTCGATGTTCCACGGGAATGCCGGGGCCGGTGTCCCGAAAACTGATGATCACGGCCTGACGGTTCTTGTCAAGAGAAAACAATCCCTTGCACGCACTGATGCGCAAGGTGCCCCCTTGGCTCATGGCGTCCACGGCATTGTGCAGCAAATTGTTGAAAACCTGTTGGAGTTCAATGGCATCCCCGCGCACCTCGGGAAGGTTTTTAGCCACGAACAGCTTCAACACAATGCCGGTCTTCGTCATCGCAGAGCGCCACAGTTTGACGGTGTCGTTGATAAGCAGGTTCACATCCACTGCTTCCCGGGTTGGGCTCTCCGATTGCCTCGAAAAATCCAGGACTCGCTTGATAATACCATCAATCTTCTTGATATTGCTCTTGACCTCACCCAAAATTTCAAGTTCCTGACCGGTGCGCTGAAATTTCTTTTCATCGGTGAGCACATCCACAAAGAGGTTGATTCCCGCCAGAGGGTTTCTGATTTCGTGGGCAATACCGGCTGAGAGCTGCCCCAAGGAGGAAAGACGGTCCACATGGGTCATGTGCTGCTCTAGCTTCCTGGTTTCGGTGAGGTCACCGATGCGGATGATGGCTCCGGCAATCCCTCCGTCTGCTTCGTCGAGAGGATAAACCGTGACCTGCTCGATGCGATCGGGATCGAAGAGCCCTCTTCGTTCGAAGATGACCGTCTCGCCCTTTGAGATCGCCAGATTGATCCCACATTGGTCGCAATGCCGGCATCGACGGTCAGTCAGATCGTAGCAGGTTTTCCCGATGATCTCGTCGGTGCTGCTGGCTCGAAAGTAACGGAGAGCCGCCAGGTTGAGCACTTTGACTCGCACATCCTTCTCAACCATCATCAAAGGCTCCGAAATGCCATCAAAGACTGATTGAAGCAGGATTTTCGCCTGGTTGACCTTTTCCTCCGCCACTTTGCGCTCGGTGATGTCCCGGTTGATCTGGAGAACCCCTATCGGTTCACCGTGAAGATTCTTCTGCAGGACCTGGCGACTCGCCACGATAATGGGGGAACCGTTGTGCCTGGTTTGGCACAGTTCTCCTTCCCATTTGTCCTTCTCGATAAGGCTCGTCCTGAGTTCTTCCCTCGATCCACCGACCTGGGTCTGCAGGAACTCATGAATGATTTTTCCCAGCGCCTCTTCCTGTTTCCATCCGTAGGTCGCTTCCGCTCCTCGATTCCAGTACACCACTTTGTCGTTCAAGTCACACACAAGAATCGCATCGTGGGCGAGATTGAGCAGATTGGCCTGTTCCTGCAAGGTTTGATTTGCCATGAGCAGCTCTCCGGTGCGCTCCTTTACTCGTATCTCCAGTTCTTCACGAGATTGGTTGAGTTCGCGGAGGAGCCTTTCCCGTTCCATGGCCGTGGCAACCTGGTCGGCTATCGTCTTCATGAGGGCCAGATCCTGGGGCGAAAAGTGGGTGCGGGTCCTGGTACCGAACGAGAGTGTACCCAGGACGCCGGCCTCCGGCGATCAGCGGATGACAGGCATAGGCCTGGATTCCATACGATTTGATCAGCTCGGTACGGGGGTCGGGGACATTCAAGATATCATCGACTACGATGGGCACCCCGTCCCGGGCAACGCAACCGGAGACAGCCATGCCGTATTCAAGCCACTCGATTTTGCAGGCCTCCTCTTCGGTGATGCCGATACAGGCGCTGAGGTGGAGCCTGCCCGAACCCTCATCCGCCAGGAAGTGGAAGCAGGTCTGGCAGTCCAGATGCTCCATGACCGCCCGGCACAGCTCATTGACGATTTCCTGGGGATCTTTCGTTGCCAATAAGCGCCCGGCGGTTTCCGAGAGCAGCTTGAAACGGGCCTCACTCTCACGCACCGCATCCTCTGTCCGCTTGCGCTCGGTGATATCCTGGAAGGTGCCCACCACCACAGTGCGCGCCCCCTTTGCCACGGGGGCGAGGCCTCGAACCTCCGTCCAAAGCCTCTTGCCCTCGGTTGTGCTCACCTGGCATTCGACGGTAAATGGCTCCCCCGTGGTCAAACATTTTTCCAGGCACTCCTTGAGGACTGGGATATATTGCGGCAGGAAGAACTTGATCCCTTCCTCAAGCCCTGGCGCATAATGCCTCGGGGCTCCGATGATATCGTAGACCCCATCGGTCCATTTCAGGTAGTCCGTGAAAGGGTTGGCCATCCAGCCGCCCAGGCGAGCGATTTTCTGGGTTTCCTTGAGAAAGAGCTCGTTCTCCCGCAAGGCCTCCTCGGCCGACTTGGCCTCCGTGATGTCGTGCCACACGGTGACCGACCCGATGATGCGTTGTCCGACCCGCATGGGCCCCGAGGAGGTTTCGATCACGGCATCGGTGCCGTCGTGTCGCGTGATCAAGAAATGGGCACCGGCAATTCTTTTCCCACGCAAAGCCAAAGGTGTGGGCTGATTTTCCAGTACCAGGGGCCGCCCATCCAGGAGGCGGCACGACACCCGGGAAATGATATCCTTCAGGTTAAGGCCCACGGGATCAAAGCCGTAATTCGAAAGGAAGGATGGATTCACCCGTATTACGTTCATCCCGATGTCGTAAATGAGTACGGCGTCGTTCATCGCCCCGAAGGTGGCCTCTAATTGGGCGGCCCGGTTCAAAATCTCTTCTTCTGCCCGTTTGCGCTCGGTGACATCGGTACCATAGATATTGGCATAGCCTTCAACCGGGAACGGCACCAGCGAGAGGGAATAGTAACCTTCCGCCCAGCTCCATGTCCTGCCGGCGCTCCCGAGCCTCCGCCATAACCTCTGCGACCAACGAACGGAGGAAATCGGGTATCGGTTGGCCGATTTCCCACGTCCAGCCGGGCAAGTTCGCCGCCGCCCCATTCAGGTAAAGAATCTTCCCCTCGGCCGACACCCGCACCACCGGGTTGGGATTCTCTTCGGGAAACCGGGCCAGCCACCTCATCCGGTCATGTGCCTCTTGCAGGGCCTCTTCACTCCTCTTGCGTGCGGTGATGTCTCGCACGACGGACACTGACCCGACGATAGTCCCCCTGGCATCCCGGACCGGGGCGGCGCTGACCTGACGATAACGCAATTCCCCGCTGGCAGGGGTGCGGACCATCTCTTCCTGATTTCTGATTATCTCTCCCTTGAGGGCGCGCAGCGGCGGCGCTTCTTCCACGGGACGGGGGCTGCCGTCTGGGCGGTATACTTCCAGGTTTGCCGCGAGCTTCTCCACCTCGATCTCCCCCCCGGAGGCAATACTAAACTCCCTCAGAGCGGATGCATTTGCCAGAGTGAATCGCTTCTGGGTGTCGGCATACCAGACTTCGTCGTCAATGCTGTTGATCAGAGCGGATAGCCGTTCCTTTTCTTCTCGATTCGCGGCCAGCAGTTCCTGAGTTTCCTCCGCCTGCTTGCGTTCGGTCAAATCCACCGCAAACGCATCGATCTCACCGTTCGTGATTGCACGCAAAGTCTCTTTTGCTTCAGAGAGCTGCTCTTGCAGTTCCGCTATCTCATGCAGAAGTTCCTGTCTGGATTTTGTTTCCATGCCCACGACACCCAATACTTAAAAGGTATAACCCGACCAGAGGAAAAAAATGGAGTCTAACGTCAGTCGGAATCTGGTGGGACCATTTCTTTGGGTACCAGGTCGAGTCTTACCCAAAATATTCTCCTTGCCCGACAGGTCACCGATCATTGTCCTGATCCTAGACGGCCAGACAGAACTCATGGAAAAGCAGAAGGCCGCTCTCCTGCATAGCCATTCTTCTCCTAGAGGGTGGATCAGCGCAACCCAGAAATATGATCCTTGCGGGTGGGTGAAAAATATCATGAATCAGTCAATATGAATAAGACATTTTGCCCGGGTCCAATTCGGCCGGGAGGAATACCGACCTCGGGTCTCCCCCTGATTTACGCAGGATGATTTTGTGAGAATTTGATGAGAATATTGTGAACATCTCTCGGCGGCTCAACCTGTTGATTGCTATACGCCTACACGATGATTCACCCGATAACCGGGATCGACCTTTAACACTATTGTCAAATTGACTCCTTCCAGCCTTCTGTCCCAGCTGCCGGGTGTTTCTCGGGGGTATTTCGTAACCATTTGGAAACCTTCGTTATATTTCTTTCATGATTCGTCTGGTGATTCCTGGCACCAAATGTGCGTTAGACAACCGAATCATAACACCCAAATCCCCCCTCACCCCCCTAAAGTGGAGACAGAGTCGATCACGGCTCTGTCTCTTTGTTGATGTGCAGGTGAATATCCTTACCAGCAGACCGGACTATTTCATGCTGATGAGTCTGCCGTGCAAGGTGGTCTATGAAATCGAGACCGACAAACCCACCTTTGCCGGCATTAGGACCAGACGTTGCGGTTTGAGCTTTGAGCAGCTTTCACGGGCACATAGCGAACAGCTGAAGGTAATGCTTGCTCATTATGTATCGTATTCCCTTGGCGGGTGAACACGCGGGCAGCGGCGAAGGGTTGTCGCTCGCTGCTGACCAGGACTTTGCAGGAGCTACGCAAGGAGAGCTGTCCCAGGGATGAGAGTCGGTCCGCTCGGGTCAAGTGCTTTTCCATATTCTCGCTTTCGGTAATGTCACCGATTTGCCTGATGACGCCGGAAACCCCGCTGGGTACTTCATCGACACGATAAACCGTAATTTGCTCGATGCGCTCCGGGTCAAAGGGACCCTTCCGCTCGAAGGTGATCTGATTGCCTTCGGGAAGGGTGGATGTGACAGCACAATGGGCGCAAGGTCCACATCTTCCCTGCGCCAGTTCATAGCAGGTCTTCCCGATGGCGGCTTCCCGCCGTGAGAGCTCGAAGTATCTGCAGGCGGCTTCGTTGAGCATTCTGATGGCTGCGCCGAAGAAAAGGATGGGCAGCCAGGCGAAACGTACGGCCCAGGAAGCCGGTGACCTTGCGGTCAGTTGTCTTTGAGTATCGTCTGCATCATTCATGTCGACATTTCCCAAAATAAGACTGGTCATATTGCCAGCTCAGACCAGTGTCTCATGAGGGATATGATGAGTATGTTCCCGTGCTTAAGTCGCGGCGGTGTGCTTTGAAGATGCTACCTCGTGGATTATGGGACACTTTGCTGATGGTTTCAAGAAGGAAGCCTTATGGGAGAGCGATCAAACCTGTTTACCGCGTCTCGACTCAGGATTTCAGGCCCCGACGGCTGGCATCCAGGGGAATGCCCCGCCCCTATTTAAGAATATTCTCACTGCACTTTACACTATTGTCCACTTCCCTGATGAGTGTTTCCTTTTTTCAGTGGGAGAGTGGTCTCCTGGAACTTTGCGATTATACGAAAACATAAGCTTTGTCGTCATTTCTATGCCTCCTGGCAATGCCTGGCACAGCGTGTGCTCCTTCGGGGACAGGGAGCAGGTGGTTCAGGGTACACCGCTTCCTGAATGGGCGACCGGAAGGAGGAAAGAGAATATGGAGACTCTGGAGAAATCAAGTGAGATCCTGTCACCATGGTGGCGCAAAGGCGTCATCTGGACGCTGGTGGTGGGCATGGCAATCTTGATTTTTATCTCGGTGACGGCCTATAGAAATTCGCCTCCCATCCCCGGTGGGGTGGTCGACCCCAAGGGGGAAATGGTCTTTACCGGCAAAGACATTCTTGCCGGTCAGGAAGTTTTTCTCAAGTATGCGCTGATGGAGAACGGCAGCGTCTGGGGACACGGGGCATATCTCGGGCCGGATTTCTCCGCGGAATACCTGCATACCCTTGCCCTTGACGCCAGGGATGTGCTGGCCCAAGACCGATTCAAACGGGGCTTCTCAGAACTCACCGACCCTGAACGGGATGCGGTGCAGGCCGAGGTGCCGAAACTGCTTAAGCTGAATCGCTACGAGCCCAAGACGGATACCCTGATCTTTACCAAAGCTGAAGTCCTCTCCTATCAAAGGCAAATTGGAAAATGGACCGCCTACTTTTCGGGACCGACCACCACCGGCGGGCTTCCGGTCAAGTATCTCGGCGATCCGGAAGAACTCAGAAACCTCACCGCCTTCTTTGCCTGGACAGCCTGGGCTTCGGTGGCGAATCGACCCAACCAGCTCTACTCGTACACCAACAACTTTCCCTATGACCCCCTGGCGGGCAACACCTTGACCAGCGACGCCATTCTCTGGAGCGCCCTCAGCCTCATTTCGCTGCTTGTGGCAACGGCTCTCGTTCTGTTCCTCTTCGGCAGGTTTGACTATCTGGGATGGAAGGGCCACACCGACCACATTCACCCGCACATGCTGCCCGGGGTCGCCACCGAAAGTCAAAAGGCAACCATCAAATACTTTGTGATCGTCACCCTGTTATTCCTGGCTCAGGTGCTTGTCGG
This sequence comes from uncultured delta proteobacterium, assembly GCA_963783775.1. Classification (GTDB taxonomy): domain Bacteria; phylum Desulfobacterota; class Syntrophobacteria; order Syntrophobacterales; family Syntrophobacteraceae; genus JADGQM01. Next base: position 416,463 of record CAWAOR010000011.1, read on the forward strand.
CGGCGCCACCGCACATTTCCGCGCCGATCCGGGCAGTTTTTACGGTATTGATTTATCACGTTACTTGCCCAGCAATATTCTCCGGACCTGGCATCTGCAGTTGGCCATTTTCTGGATTGCCACCGCCTACGTTGCAGGGGGCCTATTGCTTGCGCCCGCGGTTGGCGGCCGGGAACCCAGGGGTCAGAACACCGGCGTCCACGCTCTCTTCTGGGCCCTGGTGCTGGTCGTGGGCGGCAGTCTGTTGGGGGAACTGCTCGGCATTCGCGGCACTCTTGGCGATCTATGGTTCTGGTTTGGTCACCAGGGCTGGGAATATCTTGACCTGGGGCGCGCCTGGCAGGTCCTGCTGGCCATTGGGCTGGTGTTCTGGCTCTTTCTCCTGTATCGGGCCGTAGCACCTGCCCGGGAAGACCCGGAACGGCGGGAAATCGCCACCCTTTTCCTGCTCGGGGCGATGGCGATTCCCTTCTTTTACCTGCCGGCGTTTTTCTTTGGGAGCCGAACCAACTTCACCGTGGTGGACATGTGGCGGTTCTGGATCATTCACCTCTGGGTTGAGGGTTTCTTCGAACTCTTCGTGACCATTCTGGTCGCGGTAATCTTCGTTCAGCTGGGTATGGTCTCCCGGAAGACGGCAGCTCGGGTGATTTACCTCGACGCCATCCTTTTTCTTGGAAGTGGGGTGGTGGGCACGGCGCACCACTGGTATTGGTCCGGCCAGTCAGCCCTGACCATGGCCCTTGCCGCCGTGTTCTCAGCCATGGAAGTAGTGCCCCTGACCCTGCTCACCCTCGACGCGTGGGACTTTATCAAACTGACCGGAACCAAATGCGAGGTCTGTGACCGCGGAATCATCGTTCCCCACAAATGGGCGTTTTATTTCCTAATGGCAGTTGGCTTCTGGAACTTTTTGGGGGCCGCGGTGTTCGGATTTCTGATCAATTTACCGGTGGTCAGCTACTTTGAAATCGGCACCATTCTGACCCCCAACCACGGGCATGCAGCATTCATGGGAGCCTTTGGGATGCTCGCCATGGCCTTGCTGGTCCTGTCCCTGAGGCAGGTGTTGAGCGATGAGCAATGGGTGAAACCTGAAAAGTATATCAGGCTTTCCTTCTGGGGGCTTAACCTCGGCCTTGCCCTCATGGTTTTTGGGAGCCTTTTCCCAGGTGGTGTCTTTCAGGTCTGGGACGTGCTGAATCACGGCTACTGGCATGCGCGGGGTCTGGATTACTTAAACCAGGATTTCGTTCGCCTCATAGAATGGATGCGCATGCCGGGGGATCTGGTGTTTATCGCTCTGGGCGTGGTACCTATGCTCATCGCCACCACCCTGGCCTACCGGCAGGTCAAGGCGAACGCATGACGCATTCTCCACCCGACAGAGGATTCCTTTGATGAGTCACGGGCCAGCCTTACTGAAGATGAAACCGGTATTGATTGGGCCGCGTGAAAGGAATACAGGCAATCCCCTGGCGGCGGGCGCAAACCGGTCTGCTTGATTACGACGAATTGCGGAGGATAGCCTGGGACTGGCAAAGGATCGACGGTATCATGACGAAACCCCTCTTGCGCAGGAGCCGGTCGGAGTCAATCGTCCGGAAAAGAGAGGCGAAAGAGCTGCCTCTCTTTTCCGCTATTTTCCCTCCATGGCCTGGCCGGTCGCAATGCAACCCGAAAACGACGCAGGGGAACCTTCGACACTGCATCTTCTTCACTACCGACCGACCACTACTCTCCACCCCCCGGGCTCACCAGTTGAAAACCTGATCCAGATCCTCGTCTTTGACGTCAAAGGTAACGTTGTGGGGACCGACCGGTTCCGTCTTGAAGAACGCGGGCAGGCGGTCGTCCTGGGCAGTGAAACCCGCGCGGGCATTGAAATCGCGTTCGATGGTCAGGACCTTTTTGCCCAGCGCCACCACGTCATCGCCGGTGAGGTTGATTCCGTAAAAGGAATTGAGCAGATCCAACAAGGCCTGGAACGTTTCCGCCTGGTCCAGCAGGGCAAAGGCAATGAACAGGCACATCCCGGTGGAATCCACCGCCGCTGTGGCAATCTGAAGATCCCGTGAGAGCTGGATCTGACCTTCGGGCTTTAAAGGATCGATGAAGCCTCCGACCTTGAGGATGTTGGCGGTCACGGCGTAGCCGGCGGTGTGATCGGCACCCATGGGGCTGGTGGCGTAGGTCACGCCGATGCCTTGAACCGCTCTGGGATCATACGCGGGAAGCGCCTGTCCCTTGACCACCGGCACCCTTTCCACACCGAAGACTTTGCCCGTAACCGCAGCTCCTGCGCCGAGAATACGCCCGAGGGGAGTCCCCTGACCGACTTCCTTGACCAGGTTGATCGCGCCTTCGGCATCGCCGAACTTGATCAGCCCGGCATCCATGGCAACACCAATGGCGACGCCCATCTCGATGGTGTCCAGGCCGTAGTTGTCATCCAGGAAATCGAGGGTGGCGATGGCGTCCAGGTCGGAGATGCCGCAATGTCCCCCGTGAGCCCATACGGTCTCGTATTCGGGCTGCTTGGAGAGAAAGTTGCCATCTTTGTCGTAATAGGTTCCGGAACACCGGATGACACAGCCCCGATGACAGCCGTGGGTCGCCGACCCGGGACCGCCGCGCTGGTTCTCGGTTTCCGCCTGGGTTTCGCCGCTGATCTTGTGAGCGCCGTCGAAGCGCCCTTCCTTGAAATTGTAGGTCGGGTAGCCTCCCGCTTCACACAGGATGTTGGTCAAGACATTGGTGCCATAGGTGGGAAGGCCCTGGCCGGTAACGGGATGGTTTCTGAGTCCTTCGACAAACTTTTTATTGGCTTCTTTGAACTTATCCGGATCCTTGGGGGAGCGCATCTTCATTTCGGCATCATCGAGCACGATGGCCTTGACCCGTTTGGCCCCCATGACCGCGCCCACTCCACCGCGGCCGGCGTGGCGCGTGGGCCGGAGTTCCATGTCGGTTATGGCGATGGAGGAGGCGCACATTTTCATCTCCCCCGCCGGACCGATGGAGATGCAGGTGATCTTTGCCCCGTATTGATATTTCATGCGTTCGACCAGTTCATAATTGGGGAGCAGCTTCAAGCTGTTATCCACCGTGATTTTGACCCCGTCCTTGTTGATATAGATGCGATAGAGATCATCCTTCAGCGGCTTCCCCTCGAGGATGATGGCGGCATATCCCAGCCGTGCCAGCACCTGGGCGGCCTGGCCGCCCGAATTGGCTTCCTTGATGCCCCCGGTGAGCGGGCTCTTGGTACCGATGGAAAGGCGCCCCGACATCGACGCCGCCGTGCCGCTCAACATCCCTGGCGCAATGACCAGTTTGTTGTCCGCTCCAAGCGGATGGCATAAGGGAGGAACCTCCTTGGCCACGATCGATGAGGTCAGCGCTCGGCCGCCCAACCCGGCATAATCTCCCAAAGGTTCTTCCGTCAGTTGCGGGCCACCTTCAGCTCCCATGTCTATCCTCAGAATCTTGTCCATGTAAATCCTCCTTTTGTGTTAATAGAAACATAATTTGGAACAACAAGAACACCGGCCGACAAATCCGCCGAGGGACTCTCTTCATCCTCTTAAAATGCTCAGCAAAACCTTGATGTTATGAAGCAATAATGCATGAGTGATGGAATATGGTCAATGAAGAATTGAAAAACCGCGACGCAAATCTTAGGATGAGCGGTACTCTGAAAAGAGCAAACCGAGACAAACCCGCTGACCCCAGGGAACGAGTTCCACCATGACACTGCTGCCTTTCCTGCACGAGACTGCCCGCGGAACAACCTTGGAAGTCTACGTTCAGCCGAAAGCGAGCAGAAATGAGCTGGCCGGCATTCACGAAGGAACCCTGAAGGTCCGGTTGACGGCACCGCCGGTCGAGGGCGAAGCCAATAAGGAGTGTGTGAAGTTTCTGGCCAAGCTCCTGAACATCCCCAGATCTCGTGTGGAAGTGGTGCAGGGGCATAAATCCCGGCGCAAGACCGTTCTGATTCTGGGAATTACCGGTGAAGAACTGCAAAACCGGCTGCAGCAGAAGGGTATCAAGTGAAGTTGCCGTTGCCCGGCAAGAGAAATGTTTTGCGTGACGTGCAACATTTTGATAGATATTGTGCGTATACGATTGGGTAGGTTGTTGAATACTTCCACCCGGACCTTCACGTGGCGACCATCACCTTCGAAACGAGCGAAATCCTGCGCCTGACCAGTACCCACACATTACTGCAATAACGGTTGCTTAGCCCTGAAGCTTCAGTGGAAAAGCAGCGTATCCATGGAGTCAATCTGTCTGACGGCTTGCCAGAAGAAGGATGCAGGGGGATCATCATGAACTTTCATTTGACTGAAGAGCAGCAGCTTGTCCGAGCCAGTGTGCGGGAGTTTTGTGAAAAATTCGTGGAACCCATAGCCGATGCTGTTGATCAGGAAGCACGCTTTCCCGCCGAGAATATCGGGAAACTGGCCGAGCAGGACTGGATGGGCATTCCCTATCCAGAAGAGTACGGAGGGGCCGGGGCTGACTATCTGACCTATATCCTGACCGTTGAAGAACTCTCTCGATCCTGTGCCGCAACGGGAGCCATAGTCGGGATCAATACCTCCCTGGCTTGTTTTCCCCTGTTCAAGTTCGGTACCGAGGAGCAGAAGCAGCAATATCTCTTGCCCCTCTGCAAGGGAGAAATGCTGGGTGCGTTCGCCTTGAACGAGTCGGGGGCGGGTGGCGAGGCCACGGCCGGAACCGCATCAGCTGTTCGCGATGGCAATGAATATGTGCTGAACGGCACCAAGCAGTTCATCGCCAACGCTCCCGTTGCCGGGGTGTTTCTCGTCTTTGCCCTGACCGACAGCTCCCGGGGCGCTGAGGGGCTCAGTGCTTTTATCGTCCCGGCAACGACCTCAGGCTTCAAGGTTGGCGAGCAGGTGAAGAAAATGGGCACCCGCGGGGCCTTGACTGCTGAGATCGTTTTGAAGGAGTGCCGCATCCCCGGAGACAATCTCCTGGGCCGGGAAGGAGAGGGGTTGGCGATTGCCACGATGAGCCTCGACGGTTGCCGGATTGGCGTTGCCGCCCAGGCACTGGGCATTGCTCAGGCGGCTTTGGAGGAATCCGTTCGTTATTCCAAGGAAAGAGTCCAGTTCGACAAGCCCATCTGCAGTTTTCAGGCAATCCAGTGGATGCTTGCCAATATGGCCATCGAGGTGGAGGTTTCCAGGTATCTGACCTACCATGCTGCCTGGTGTTACGATCAAGATCGGCCTTACCGCAAAGAAGCGGCAATGGCGAAGCTCATGGCTTCAGAGGCGGCGGTCCGTCAGGCCGATACGGCGGTTCAGATTCACGGCGGTATTGGTTACATAAAGGGCCAGAAAGTCGAACGTCTTTACCGCGACGCCAAGTATAGGCCCAGATCGACCTGAAGGAATATTCCGAAGCCATGAGAGATGGTTCATTGCCGACGGCCTGATTCGGATTACGATCAGATGGACTAGATTCAATATAAGGAGGCAACCATGCGTGAAGCAGTGATTGTCAGTGCCGTGAGGACCCCGCTGGGGAATTTCAATGGCGCTTTGAGCTCCATCGGGGCAACCAAGCTGGGGGCGATGGTCATCGAGGAGGCGGTCAAGCGGGCGGGAATCGCAAAAGAGGACGTGAATGAAGTCATCATGGGTATGGTGCTTCCTTGCGGTTATGGACAGAACCCCGCAAAACAAGCGACCGTCCTGGCCAATATGCCCTGGGAGGTGGAAGCGATAACTGTCAACAAGGTGTGCGGTTCCGGCTTGAAAGCGGTGATGCTGGCGGCTCAGGCCATTCAGCTCGGCGATGCCGAGGTCGTTGTTGCCGGGGGAATGGAAAGCATGACGCTGGCTCCCTATTACCTCGACAAGGCCCGTTCCGGCTACCGCATGGGAGATGGAGCAATCTCATGACCATATGGTCCATGACGGACTTTGGGATGTCGTGAACGATTTCCACATGGGCGTTTCCAATGAGCTCTGCTCGGAACGATACAACGTCACCCGAGAGGATCAGGATCGTTACGCGGCGGAATCCTATGCCCGCTCTCTTGCCTCCATCGCGGCCGGTAGATTCAAGGATGAAATCATGCCGGTTCCCATCCCGTCGCGCAAGGGTGAACCGGTTTTGTTCAGCCAGGATGAGTGCCCGCGGGAGACGCCCTACGAAGCTCTCGCCAAGATGAAACCGGCCTTCAAGAAAGATGGCGTGGGAACGGCCGGGAATGCTTCGATCATCAGCGACGGCGCTGCTGCGGTGGTCGTCATGGCGCGGGAGAAGGCGGAAGCTTTGGGCTGTCGGATCATCGCGACTATCGGGGCGCAGGCTTCGGCCGGAATTGACATGAAATACGTGCTGGTGGCCCCGATCTGGGCGATCCCGAAGTGCTTGAAAAAGGAAGGACTCGGCCTGGGAGACGTGGATCTCTTTGAGATCAACGAGGCCTTCAGTGGTTCGACAGTGGCGGTCTTGAAGGAACTGCAGCTCGATCCCGCCAAGGTGAACGTGAACGGGGGGAGCGTTTCCCTGGGCCATCCCATTGGTGCCAGCGGATGCCGAGTTGCTGGTCACGTTGCTCCATGAAATGATGCGGCAGGACAAGAAGGTGGGACTGGCCTCGCTTTGTCTGGGCGGGGGGGAAGCGGTGGCCATGGTGGTGAAGCGGTAAGCGGTTAGAGTACAGGGTGCGGCGCGGGTTAGAATACAGTTTATACCCAGAGGGAAAGGAGGAGACGATGGAGGTGAAGACCTTTGGCGTGGTAGGAGCGGGGCAGATGGGCAACGGGATCGCTCAGGTGGCGGCGATGAGCGGCCTGCAGGTGATCATGAACGACATCAAGGATGAGTTCGTCCAGCGGGGGCTCAAGAACATCACCAACATCCTGACCAGGAACATCGAAAAGGGCAAGATGAGCGCCGAGGAAAAGGATGCGGTCCTCGGGCGGATCAAGACCAGCGTGCAGCTCAAGGATATGGCGGCCGCCGATTACGTGGTTGAGGCCGCAACCGAGAACGAAGCCATCAAATTGCAGATCTTTCGCGAGCTCGATGGAATCTGTCGGAGCGAACACGATCCTTGCCACCAATACCTCTTCCATTCCCATCGGCCGGATCGCCGCGCAGACCCAACGTCCCGAAAAGGTCATCGGCATGCACTTCATGAACCCCGTGCCGGTCATGAAGCTGGTGGAGGTCATTCGCGGGCTCAGAACCTCGGAAGAAACTTTCAAATACACCTGGGACCTGGCCCTCAAGTTCGGCAAGACCCCGGCGGAAGCGAACGACTATCCCGGTTTCATCTCCAACCGGATTCTCATGCCCATGATCAACGAGGCCGTCTACGCCCTCTACCATGGCGTGGGAAAGCCGGAGGACATCGACACCGTGATGCGCCTCGGGATGAATCATCCGATGGGGCCGCTGGCCCTGGCCGACCTCATCGGCCTGGATACCTGTCTGGCGATCATGGAAGTGCTGTTCAACGGCTTTTGCGATTCAAAATATCGCCCGTGCCCGCTGCTGCGCAAATACGTGGAAGCCGGCTGGCTGGGGCGTAAGACAGGGCGAGGGTTTTACTAATACTAATCGGGTGGGATGAGCGACATGGACTTCCAACTGACAGAAGCACAAAAGACCATCCAGACAGACCGCTGCCGAATTTGCCAAACGCGAATTGGAGCCAATCGCAGCGGAATTGGACCGAACCAAGAACCGTGAAAAACTGTTGAGTGTCTTGAAAAAGCTGGCGGATCTCGGTTTCATGGGTCTCAATGTGGACCCTAAATACGGAGGGACAGGGGCCGGAACCGTGGCCTTTTCCCTGGCCATGACGGAATTCGGGCGAGCCTGCGCATCAACCACCGTGACCACCTCGGTAACCAATATGGTGGCGGAAGTGATCCAGGCTGGTCGGCACCGAAACACTGCGACAAAAGTATATCCCTCCCCTCTGCAATGGAGAATTTGCGGCGGGCGGCTTTGCGTTGACGGAGGCGGCAGCCGGTTCAGACCCTGCGGCGATGCGCATGAGCGCGGTTCTCGAGGGTGATCATTGGGTGCTGAACGGCCAGAAGATTTTCATTTCCAGCGCCGAATTTGCCGGCGTTTTTGTGGTGTGGGCGGTAACCGATCAAGAAGCCCGCAAGGGTAAGGGCATCAGCGCTTTTCTGGTGGAACCCTCATTTCCTGGTTTCAGGGTCGGTAAACAGGAGAAGAAACTCGGACAGATGGCCTCCCCGACCAATGAGGTGATCTTTGACAACTGCCGCGTGCCTAAGGAAAATCTCCTGGGTGCTCCGAATGATGGTTTTCGGATCGCCGCGGCGGAACTGGCAGGGGGGCGGATCGGTATTGGCTCAATGGCCCTGGGTATCGGGCTTGCCGCGATGGATTATGCGGGCAAGGTTGTTAAAGAACGAGTGCACGCCAACGCAGCTGCCGGCAATCGTCAAACCATTCAAAGGATGATTGGCGACCATTGCGCACGCCTGGAAGGGGCAAGGCTGCTACTGCTGCACGCAGCTTTCCTTAAAGATGAGAAGGAATACTACGCCAAGGAAGCCTCGATGGCCAAGGTCTATGCCACGGAAACGGCCAACAATGCCTGTCATGATGCCATGCAGATTCTCGGTGACTATGGTTATACCGAGGACTGTCCCGTGGAACGTTATTATCGCGACGTTCGCGTGACCACCATCTATGAAGGAACCAGCGAAATCCAGCGCCTGATCATCGCCCGCGAACTGCTGCGGTAGCTGAAACCAACTGCGCTCAAACACGCTAAACGGAAAACTCCATTCCATCCTCGAGCACGACGATGCCGGAGTGATTCAATTGGGCCAACTGAGCTTTGATGGTGTCTTTATAGAACGGCTTGAGATGAGTGATATAGATTCTCTGAGGAAGAACCGCCATCTTCCGGAGCTCAGTGGCGAGCAGCGACGGGGTAAGATGCATGGAAGCCAGGGCAAAGTCGATCATTTCATCGGGGAAAGAGACTTCGACGATGAGCGCCTCGACCTGGTGCCCGGCCATGAGTTTCCAGATTTTTTCAGTGGGGCCGGTGTCGCCCGTATAAACCAGGGCGGCCTTGGCGGAGTTTTCAACGAGGTAGCCATAAGCGGGAACAGAATGGTTCACGGTGGTGGCGTGAAAGGTGTAACCTCGCACGGTAACCGGCTGTCCCGGGCTGATCTCCTCGTACCGAATCACCGGGTGGGCAGGGGTGGGCAGGGTCGCAAAATCAGGCCATATTCTGTCGTTAAAGATGTTCTTTCGGAGATCTTCGATCACTTCTTTGCCGCTCAGGATGGTCAACTGGCATCCCTGGCCACTGGAAACGATATTATCCAACAGAAACGGAATGGCCTTGATGTGATCGAAGTGCGCATGGGTCAGGAAAATATGCGAGATCTTACACTGCGCCTCGCGGTCCAGGGAAAGGGATACGGTCCCGGCGTCCAGGAGGAGGAAATCATCAAGGAGGAAGGCAGGGGGATTGTGACCCGGAACTTCAGAACCTGAGGATCCAAGAACTCTGATATGCATCTGGAAATTCCTCCTTCACCGCATGTCCGGTAACTTGAAACTTGTCGGCTTCAGCAAGTCTACATAATATCCAAATGTTCACCGGGTTGGAAAGATGAGACTTGATTATTTCAGCCAAAAACAGCTGTCTCTTCCAGCCCGAAGCCGGTTCGGGCAGTCTCGCCCAGCGTCTGAAAACGCAGTGATCAACATTCTTTTGACACGCTGTCAGGATCGGGGTTGATCTTTCTGTGGCGATTGATTCTGATCAAATTCAGCATCTGTTTGCTCCGTGCGGAAGTGCTCTCAACCGAAATCATTGACCGAGGAACTATGCTACAAGCAAAAGATGTGCCTTGTGTTTCGGGATAGTTTGTGCTCTGCATCCTAAACGTGTTAGAGTTGAAGGGCAACTACAAATAGCTTCCCTGGAAACAGAGGCACTGAAAAGAGAGGGATAGTGGCACGGGTAGACGACTACAAAGAATCCTTGCGGCTGGCTGTCGAAGAACTGAAGGCGGCCAATCCGCGGCGGTTGGCGGATCTTGCCGGAGTCCATATGTGGGTGCCGGAAGAGGGCCTGGCCGCCATGCGTGTTCCTTTCCTGGGAGCACCCTATCTCATCCGGGTTGGAGAAAACGTGCACGTGAGCAAAGAGGGGGACGACGGGGAGGTGCCCCTTCCCGCACAGATACTCCTCTGTCATTATCTCCTTCACGCTTCGGGGAAGGCACCCACGGGTGAGCTCATTAACTTCCGTCAGATTCCAGACGGCCATTTCTATTTTGACGCTTTCCAACGACGCGCACGGGATCCTTTCCTGGCCACTTTTGGCAGGCAACCCGAACGCTTTCGACGCTGTGCTGAGCTGCTGGGGGGGCGACCGGTGGCGGCAGGAGATGTGGGGATGGCTTTTCAGGTATTCCCTCGTGTTGCCATCCAGTTGGTTCTGTGGCGTGGTGATGACGAGTTCCCCCCCGAGGCCAGCATCCTCTTCGATGCCACCATTCGGGATAACCTTGCGGCCGAGGACATTGCCGTGTTAAGCGGGATGCTGGTGTACCGATTGATGGGAATGGCGAGGAGTAATGCGTGATGAGTGATGAGCCACAAGATCTTTTCCATGAGGAGAAACCGGCATGAAGATTGCCGTCAGCGGTAAAGGCGGGGTTGGCAAGACGACGCTCGCAGCGTTTCTGGTGAGATGGTTTGCGGACCGGGGCAGGGATGTCCTGGCCATCGATGCCGACCCGGACGCCAATCTGGCTCATGGCCTGGGCGCCGGTACCGCTTCGGAACTCATTCCCATTGCCGCCATGAAGGATCTGGTGGCGGAGCGAACCGAATCCGTTCCCGGAAGCTTCGGGGGGTTCTTCAAGATGAATCCGATCGTCGACGATCTTCCGGAAAAACTCGCCCTCAAGGTCGGCGCCCATATCCGATTGATGGTCATGGGCGGGGTGAAAAAGGGGGGGATGGGATGCGTTTGTCCCGAGAGCGTGTTGCTGAAAAACCTGGTGCAGCATCTCATCCTCAGGCGCAATGAAGTGGTTGTGATGGACATGGAGGCGGGGATCGAACATCTCGGGCGAGCCACATCCGGCTCCGTCGATTGCCTCATTGTGGTGGTAGAGCCGGGACGCCGCAGTCTTGATACGGCCCTGAAGATCAAAGACCTTGCCACCGATATTGGGTTGGAACGGGTTGTCCTGGTAGGCAACAAGATCCGCAGCAGCAAAGATCGGCATTTTCTTATGGAGGCTTTGCCCAAGCTGCCGTTCCTTGGATTCATTCCTTACGACGAACAGATCATCGAGGCGGACCTGCACGGCACGGCTCTCAAGGATTTGGCCCCGGAAACAGCGGTCGCGTTCGAAGAAATCGCCGCACAGGTTGCGGCCTTGTCAGAGTCGGTGCACAGCCGCTAGCCTTTAATCTTACACAAAACAAAGTTATCACGCTTTGGAGTGAGCGAGCTCTGAGAATCACCCAAGGCAGGGTCGAGGGAGATTCGCATGCTCGACGTTCAGAATCAGACGGATCACCGCAACATTAACGTTGACAAGGTGGGGGTGAAAGAAATCCGCTATCCCATCACCGTCATGGACAGGCACAGCGGCTTGCAGCATACGGTGGCTTCCATCAACATGTACGTCAATCTGCCCCGAGGCTTCAAGGGCACCCATATGAGCCGCTTTATCGAGATCCTCAATGAATTTCACGGCAATCTCGACATTCGCGAGTTCCGAGCCATCCTGGAGTCCATGCAACAGCGACTTCAGGCCGAATCAGCTCATCTGGAGATCACTTTTCCCTACTTCGTCAAGAAACACTCCCCCGTCACCGCAACTGCCGGCATGATGGAATACGGGTGTCGCATTGCTGCTTCGCTGGACCGCAAGAATGGGTATGATCTGGTGCTTGAGGTCAACGTTCCCATCACCACCGTCTGTCCCTGTTCCAAAGAAATCAGCAACCACGGCGCTCATAATCAGCGCGGCATGGTGCGCCTGGCCGTCCGTTTCAAACGCTTTGTATGGATCGAAGACCTGGTGCGCATGGTGGAATGCGCCGCCTCTTGCGAAGTCTATTCCGTCCTGAAACGACCGGATGAAAAATATGTGACGGAAATGGCGTATGACAATCCCAAATTCGTGGAAGACGTCGTTCGTGATATCGCTCAGGAACTGAAGAATGACTCCAACATCAACTGGTTTGCGGTAGATGTCGAGAATTTCGAGTCCATCCACAATCACAGTGCCTATGCCTACATCGAACGCACCAAATGACGCCTTAATGCAGTCGGCCATGGAAGATCAGGAGATTTTTGAAGAAGTTTGCAGGGCCATGGCCGAACCTGCCTTTTACCCCCATCCGGCAACCCCGCTGGAATGTCGGGAGACTCACATCTCGACCGTCTTTCTCGCCGGAGAGTGGGTCTACAAGCTGAAGAAACCGGTGGATTTCGGCTTCCTGGATTTTCGCAGCCTGGCGGCCAGACTCCACTTCTGCCAACGGGAAGTGTGCTTAAATAAGCGCCTTACCCACGGTATCTACGAACAGGTGGTGGGGATCTGCCGGGATGAGACCGGGCGGTTCTTCCTCGATGGTGGAGAACCGGTAGCCCATGCCGTCAAAATGCGGCGCCTGCCGGATGAGGCAAGCCTGGTAGCACTCCTGCGGCAAAACGCCGTCACCCGTAGCGACATGGAGGAGCTTGGTTGGCATCTGGCCGAATTCTATGCGCAGAGTGCCAGCACTGCCGAAATCGCTCATTATGGTGATCCCAGCGTGATCTCCTTCAATATGGAGGAGAACTTCCTGCAGGTGGAACCTTTTGTGGGGGCCATGCTAGAACGTGAGCGGTGGGAGTTCATTCGGGAGGTGAGTCGGGCCTTCTTCCACAATTGGGGTCAGCTGTTCGAAACGCGTTTGTCCCAGGGCCTCATCCGGGATGGGCATGGGGATTTGCGCACCGAACATGTCTACTTTTACCAAGGCATCCAGATCATCGACTGCATTGAATTCAACGACCGCTTCCGCTACGGTGACGTGGCCTCGGATCTGGCTTTTCTCCACATGGATCTGGAGTCTCTGGGCCATCCGGAGGTCAGCAGGGCCATTATGGCGGCCTACGTTCAACATTCCCGAGATTTCGCCGTCTATGGATTGCTCGACTTCTACGCCGCCTATCGGGCTTTGGTGAAGGTCAAGGTAGCCTGCCTCCGGTCAACGGAAATTGCGACCTCCGAGGCCAGGCTGGCCTATGAGGAGACGGCGAGGGAGTATCTGGAGCACGCTTTCCGCTATGCCCTGCAGTTCAGCCGGCCGACGTTGTGGGTCTTCTGCGGCCTGCCGGCTTCGGGTAAGTCGGCATTGGCGGAAAAGCTATCCGAGGCTCTGTCGCTGCGTCTTTTCCAGACCGACAGAATGCGGAAGACAGGGCCGGACCAAGCTCCTGCCGAAGAAGGAGTCGTAGCCTTTGGTGAGGGCCTCTACCGCATGTCGAGGCGGCAGCGGACCTACGCCCGGATGCTTGCTCTGGCCCAGGATGAACTGAAAAAAGGCCATGCCGCCATCCTCGATGCCACCTTCTCCCTCGCCAAATGGCGGGACGAAGCCAGACAACTGGCAACGGACCTGGATACGAACATCATCTTCGTGGAATGCGTGAGCAGCGAGGCAACCCTCAGAGCAAGACTGAAACAGCGCGAACAAGACTCCACCCTTTCCGATGCCCGCCTTGAACATCTTCCTGAGATGTTCGAGGCCTTCGAGCCCCTTACGGAGTTGGCGGCCGAAACCCATATCCGGCTCAATACCGAGCAACCCCTGCCTGCGTCTTTCCTGGAATTACTCGCGGCGGGATATGCCTGCAAATGTGCTCAAGTCAAAGAGATTTGCGGCAGGTTTAACAGCACCCCTAGCAAGGGAAATTGACGGGCAGGAGGAATAACACTATGTCACAGCCAGCCAGGAAGAGGGCAACTTTCGAAGACCTGTATACTGTTCCGGAGAATATGGTTGGTGAGATCCTTGACGGCGAGCTCATTGTCACCCCCAGGCCCTCCCGGATACATGGCATGGCTGCTTCATTCCTGGGTAGTGAAGTCATACCCCCATACTGTCATGGTCGAGGTGGTGGCCCTGGGGGATGGATCATCATTATTGAGCCGGAAATCGGGTTCGGAGAGGACATCCTCGTCCCTGATCTGGCCGGTTGGAAAAGGGAACGCTTTCCGGAGTCCGAACCAACCAACTGGATCTCGGTGGCTCCGGATTGGGTCTGCGAGGTTCTTTCTCCCAATACCGCCAGAAACGATAGAATCAAGAAAATGCGGGTCTTCGCCCGCCACGAAGTGCCCTATGCCTGGCTGCTTGATCCTATCCTCATGACCCTTGAAGTGTTCCGGCTCGAATCTGGACGCTGGCTCCTGCTGGATACCTTCAGCGAAGATGATAAGGTGCGCGCAGAGCCATTCCAGGGGATCGAGATTCAACTTGGCGATCTCTGGCTGGAAAAGAGTACGAGACAACCGACTGAAGGCAATGAGGGATAGGCTCAGCAGAAAACCTTGCCGCAGCATTGACGAGGATTCAACGCCCTCCGGTACGCCTGGCGGTGAGCAAAAGCAACCTCACAGGTTCCGCTCCTCCCTTTCATCCCTCAAGAGCAAGCTCGATCAAACGGTCCAGGAGGGCCGAGAAGGACATTCCAGCCGCGGCAGCGGCTTGTGGAAAGAGGCTGGTCTGGGTCATGCCGGGAATGGTGTTCGTCTCGAGGACAAAAACCTCATCTCCGGACACGATCATGTCGGTGCGGCTGTAACCCCTGCAAAACAAGGCCTGATGAGCGCGCCGAGCATACTCCTGAGCTCTTGCCGTGAGTGCCGGCGAGAGCCTGGCCGGACAGATCTCTTCCGATGCCCCGGGGGTGTATTTGGCGGTATAGTCAAAAAATTCATGCTCCCGGCCGGGAACAATTTCGATCAGCGGCAACGCCTCCAGGGAGTCGTTGCCCAACACTGCGCCCGTTATTTCCATGCCGGGGATGAACTTTTCCACCAGGCAGCGGCGATCGAACTGCCAGGCATCCTCGAGGGCCCGGGGAAGCTGTTCGGACCTGCGAACAATGGTCAGACCAATACTGGAACCTTCGTGTTCCGGTTTCACCACCACCGGCAGCCCCAGCTCCTCCAGCACTCCTGAGGTCGCCCCCGAAAGCCCTCTGTCCAACACTGCAAAAGGTACCGCAGGAAGCCCTGCCTGATTGTAAAGCTGTTTGCTGAGAACCTTGTTCATGGCGATCGCACTGCCCAGCACACCGCTTCCCTGGTAAGGAATGCCGAGTAAATCCAGAAAGCCCTGGATGGTGCCATCCTCGCCCAGCCGCCCATGGAGGATGATCAAGGCCACGTCAATGCCCGTCGCATCCCCGGCAAGGCGCGGCAAGTCGTCCCGCGGGTCGTAACGCCGGACCTCGTAGCGGTCTTTGTCGAGCACCCGAAAAACCTGTTCCCCACTGTTCAAGGAAACCTCACGTTCAGCCGATTTCCCGCCGGCCAGAAGAGCTACCGTCAATTTCTTGTGTGTCATGGCTCCCTCATCCTCATCAGGGCATCGTGTCCGTTTGTCCACTGCACAGCCTGGCCAAATCCTGTGGGGCTATGGTCAGATGTTCAAAAAGCTTTGCCTCCAGCAACACGTAAAGCTCGAATTTCTCCTGTAGCCAGCTCCGGTGTGCTCCGGTTTTTGCGTAGCGACCGATCAAATCGGCGAAACGGTCTGTCAAACTGACAACTTCATCATGTTTGACCCGTTTATCGGCATAGTTGACGACCAGTGATTCCGTGATCGGTCCCGCCAGAGCAGAAGCCTCCAGCACCACGTGCTCCCTTACGATGGGCGAGAGCATGGTAAAGCCCCACGCCTCAAGCATCCTGGCGCCCACATCCTCGTGCCGTCCATTGGAGGAAAGGGCGTGCGCCTTGGCGATGTCGTGGAGCAGGGCTCCCGCTTCAAGCAACTTCAGGTTCAGGCAGACACTGTTCTGATTCAGCAGACGCGCCAACGTTACCGCAACCCGGGCAACGGTCAGACTGTGCCTCTGGATGTGCTCCGGCATTTGAATCTGGGTCATTAACGTCAGGCATTGTGTGCGTGTGGGGATAGTCATCGTCGATCTTCCACCCATTTTATTCTCAATCTTTCGAACCTATCAAATTATTATACTCTCTGCGAAAGACTTTTTCAGTTTTTTGATTTTCCGGGAGACATTTCGATTTCTGTTCGGCAGATATGATTTTTTGCGAAAAGGGGAGAAAATCAAAGTTCAATCTAAAGGAACTTGGAGAATCAATTACGAGAAACATCATAACCAATTGATACTTCATCTAAACGTATTATTAGAAAAAACCATTGCGTCTCAAGACCTTATCTCTTGCTGAAGGCTAACATCAGTTCTTTCCGACATAATTTCCCTGGCACGGTGCAGGAAGATTTCCTTCCGAGAACCCCTCGTATCAACTTTGACCTGTCCTGATTTCCAAGATATGAAAGGTCCAACTTTGGGGGAGAGCATTATCGGAAGTAGATTTCAAGCTTCCGAGTTTTTTCAACTATCCACTGATTTCATCTTCCGATTTGCTGAACTAGGGTGCGGACTATCGTTGACAGGCCTGTCCAAGGTCGCGGCTGAGTGAAAATGGGATGTCGCTATGGATCAGAAGTGGCAAAAGATCAAGAAAGAGCTCCAGAGTACCCTTCCCAAGGGCCAGTATGATCTTTGGGTGTCAACCATCGATTTTCTGGGGGTTCAGGACCACCAATTGCTCCTCGGCTGTCGGAACCGCTTTCATGTGGAGTGGGTACGAGAAAAGCTCGAAGAACGCCTGTTAACCATTGTAACTCATCAATTCCCGAAGGTTCGCCAGGTGGAATATGAGATTATTTGTGAGCATCCCACCGAGACTGAGGAGCTGGGAGAAGGTCCCTCGCAGGTCCATTTCGGAGAACTGATCCGCCGCTCAGGGCCATCGTTCAATCCGCGCTTCACTTTTGACCAATTTGTGGTCGGGAACTGCAACCACTTTGCCTATGCCGCCTCCATGGCGGTGGCCAGCGGCCAACAATTTTACAATCAATCGGTTTACCTGCTCTCGGATGCTGGGTTGGGCAAAAGCCACCTTTCCCATGCGGTTGGCAACTATCTGCTGCTGCAGCAGCCCCAAGTCTCGGTGCAGTATGTCACTACGGAGCAGTTTGCCAATGCTATGGTTGCGGCCCTCAAGAACGGGAGTATCGAAGCCTTCAAGAATCGCTTTCGCGGTGGTTGCGACGTACTTCTCCTGGAAAGAATTGAATTCTTGAGTGGAAAGGAAAAGCTCCAGAGTGAGCTGGTCTGCACTCTGGATGAGCTCATGGATCGGGGAAAGAAGGTCCTCTGCACGGGCACTTATTATCCCAAGGACATCCCGAAGCTGAGCAACGAATTGCAATCACGGCTGAGTGGCTTCCTGGTGGCGCCGATTGAACGACCGGACTTCACGACCAGAGTGGAAATCATAAAGCGCAGAACCCGCTTTGAAAACGTGACGATCCCGCTGGAGGTGATGGAGTTCCTGGCTGATCGCATTACCAGCGATGTCCGTCAACTTGAAAGCTGCATTGTGGGAATCATCGCCAAGACCAGTATTATGGGGGTTCCCGTTTCCCTGCGGCTGGCTCAAGAAATCACCCAGACCATGTTGGACTACCTCCCGAAGATTACCGTGAGCCATATCCAGGATGTGGTATGTGACAGTTTCAAGATTTCTCTGGACGAATTGCATTCCAAGTCGCGTCGCAAGGAGATTGCCGCCGCCAGGAAAGTCGCCATGTTCCTCTGCCGCCGCTACACCACCCAATCTCTGGTATCGATTGGCCAGTCCTTCAAGCGCAGCCACAGCTCCGTTCTGCACGCGGTGAATGATTTGAGCAATGAAATGAAAGAGCAGGGAAGCAAATTGAAGCGTCAGGTGGAATACGTCATTCGCAGGCTGGAAACCAGCTGCCTGTCCCAACCGCACTGAGCACCTTGCCGAATCCCTTGGTCCCTACTCGCCTCGATTGACTCGCTCCCTCAAAACTCCGGAACATTTGAAAGTCACCACCTTGCGCGGTGCCAGCAGGATGGGGTCACCCGTTTGGGGGTTGCGTCCACGGCGCTGATTTTTGTCTTTTACACTGAATTTGCCAAAACCACTCAGCAGGACATCTTCGCCCTGTTCCAGGGTGCTTTTTACGATTTCAAACAGGGTTTCGATGATCTGTGCCGATTCAGTCTTGGTAAAGATGTTCTTGGCGAACAGGTTTTCCACGATATGGGCCTTGGTCACGGTCATGGTGTTTCCCTTTTCTTGTTTGAGTCAAGTCTGTGAGCAGCCTTGCTGCCGTACGGTCAGTCCTTTAAATTTATGAGTATTCTTAGGCTACTAAAGGATGTCTGTCGCTTTTTCAACAAAAAAATGGCAGATGGCTATTAATCTCTCTCTCATTTAGAATATTCTTCCGCTTCGTGAATGTTGACCGCTTCCCGACAGGGTCCAGCGCGGGCCGGCTGGATATTGTGGCTGTCGGGATGAGCAGTGGAACTGGCAACTACCTCAGAGAATTTCATATCGGGGGTAAAGCATATGGGAATCACCCGCAAACTAGCTCGTTTCTGTGACCAGGTCGACTTCACTCAACTCTCTGAGGAAGTGGTAGACCGATGCCAATACCTCCTGCTGGATTTCCTGGGTCTTGCCATCCGTGGTCAACAGATCGATTCCACGCACGCTGCTCTGCAATTTGCGCTCGCCCATGGTTGTGCGGGCAAGGCAGCAGTCCTAGGCACCAACCACCGCTTGAGTCCGCCCTATGCGGCGCTGGTCAACGGGACGGCGGCTCATTCTCTGGAACTGGATGACGTCGTCAATGAGGCCTCACTGCATCCCGGTACCGTCATTTTCCCTGCGGTTCTGGCTCTGGGGCACGACCTGGAAGTAAGTGGCGGGGAGCTCATCACCGCTGTGGTTTTGGGCTATGAAGTCATGACCAAGATCGGTAAAGCCGTGAATCCGGCTTCCCATTATCAGCGGGGTTTTCATCCCACGGGCACGTGCGGCGTTTTTGGGGCCGCAGTTGCTGCCGGCAAGCTGCTCCAGCTTGATGAAAACCAGCTGCTGAGTGCCATGGGTATCGCAGGGAGCATGGCCTCGGGCAGCATGGAGTATCTGGCGGAAGGAGCCTGGACCAAGAGGTTCCATGCCGGCTGGTCGGCTCATAGCGGGATCTTGGCAGCCAGACTCGCCCAACAGGGATTCCGAGGACCCGCGGCCATCCTCGAGGGACGGAATGGCTTCCTGAAAGCCTATTCCGACCAGCCCGAGGCCGGAAAAATCCTCGATAGTCTGGGGGAGCCTTTTGAAGTCCTGCGCACCAGTATCAAGCCCCACGCCTGCTGCCGTTATATGCAGAGCCCCATTGACGGGATACTTGAAATCATAAGGGAATACCGGCTGAAACCGGAGAACGTTAGCCGGATCGTGATCGGGCTCCTCAGTACCGGCTATGCCATCGTGGCCACACCTCCAGAGCAGAAACACCATGTCAAGACCATGGTGGACGCCCAATTCAGCATGCCCTACGGCGCCGCCATTGCAGTCGTTAAAGGCCGCGCCTTTTTGGACGAGTTCTTGGAAGCAAACCTGAGACTGCCCGAGGTCCTGGATCTCATGGGAAAAGTAGAATGCAACGGGGAACCCGAACTCGACCAATGCTATCCTCGTCAGTGGCCGGCCCGGGTCAGGATCGAAACCACGGACGGACGGGTTCATACCACTGAGATCATGTTCCCCAAAGGGGATCCGGAGAATCCACTCTCCTGGGATGAATTGATTGCCAAATTTCTGAATCTTACCGGTCCAATGCTGTCAGTCCCTCAGCAGAACCGCATCATTGATGGGGTCAAAGGAATGGTACGTGAGGATAGGGTTTCGAGCCTGCTGGCCCTTTGCTGCGGGTGACTCAGGACCCCCGAACCGCTGGACTACAAAATCCATGACTGGGTGTCTGAGTGAGACCCCCGCACAGACGTTCACGGGAAGCCAGGGTCATCAAGTTCAGTCGATGTCATCCGCGCCGTTTTGCGAATCAGCGGTAAGGGGCTCAAGCTCCTTTTGCCTGATGTCGAGCCGCTTCCATCGCCCCTTGTCGTTGATGAGCTTTTCCATCTCTCGGCGCACATCGGCTTGGGAGATGAGTTCCGAAAGCAGGATACGCTTGTAGCTGATATTGCGTAAATCATTTTCCAGAAACTCATCGCGCTCCTGCTTGAGCTTCAGATTCTGCAAAAAGAGCTTTTCTTCCAGGTTTTCGTTTTCAATGAGCAGTCCGATGAACATATCCGCGAGCCTGCTCCGTCGCAACCCCATCATGCCGATACCGGCGGCTTTTCTCCGATATTGATCCAGCTTGCCTTCCAGGAAACTGATGCGCCTTTGCAGCTCTGACTTTTCCTGTTCGAGTTTTTCCTTTTCATCATCCCAAAAATGCTTGAGCGCCTTTTCGATGGAAAGCATTTCCTCGCGGTCAGTCGCGCTCTGAGCGGCATATCTGACCACCGAATTCCGGTGCCCGAGGTAGTATCCAATGGAGAAAATAAGCAAGATGCACGACGTGATGGCGAAGATCTGGTATACGATAGGTGGAATCATCGCGGCATAGCCCCCATAGTGTTTTCACCCAAACCAACCGATTTTGACTCCGGCTTCACATTCCCCGCTTCCAGCCTCCAGCCCCCAGTATCAAGTTTCGAATTTCAAATTTCAAGTTTCAAGTTTCAAGTATTATCCCAGCCGACTGATTTTTACCGCACACAGTTTCCCACACATGCTGCAGGCTTCCCGATCTTCGGTTATTTGAAGGCGCCGTTTGACCAGGACGGGATCGATAGCCTCAGCAATCATCCCGTCCCAATCCAATTTCTGACGGCATTCGGACATGCGGCGATCGGCGTCCATCGCGCCGGGGAGGCCTTTGGCAATATCTGCCACATGCCCGGCAATGCGGGCCGCCATAACGCCGGCATAGACGTCCTCGACATTGGGCAGCCCAAGGTGTTCGGCGGGAGTAACATAGCAGAGGTAGTCCGCTCCAGCAGCACCGGCTATGGCGCCGCCGATGGCGGCCACAATGTGATCGTACCCGGCGCCGATATCCGTCGGCAAGGGGCCAAGGATGTAGAAGGGCGCGCCGTCACAAAGCTTTTTTTGCAGAAGAATATTGGACTGGATCTGGGGCAGGGGCACATGCCCGGGCCCTTCAATCATGACCTGGACCCCGCGCGCGCGCGCCCGCCTGGCCAGTTCTCCCAAGATCAACAACTCCTGCAACTGCGCCCCATCAGTAGCATCGCAGATGGTGCCCGGACGGAACCCGTCCCCCAGGCTGAGAGTGACATCATATTTGTGAGCGATCTCCAGAAGATCGTCAAAATATTCGTAAAGGGGGTTTTCCTTCTTATTCCTGCGCATCCAGTGCATGTGAATCGAGCCCCCCCGGCTCACGCAGGGCATGATCCGCTCATAGGATTCGAGCCGCTTTACCGCTTCCTGGGTGACTCCACAGTGGACCGTAATATAGTCGATTCCTTCCCGGCATTGTTTTTCGATGCTCTTCAAGAACTGATCCGAGTCCATTTCATCCAGAGCTTGATGCCGCGACATCATCTCGGTGGCAAGGGTATAGATGGGGACGGCTCCCACTATCACCGGGGATTGTTCGAGGAAAAACCGGCGAAACGCGGCAAGATCACCTCCGGTGGAAAGATCCATGATCGAGTCCGTCTTGGCATCGAGGGCCGCTTTGAGTTTCTCGGCTTCCATCTCCATGCTGCAGCATTCGCCACTCGTCCCCAAATTGGCATTGACTTTGGTTTTCATCCCTTGACCGATGGCCCGCAGGATGGGGAAAGAATGGTTGCGATTCTTGGGCAACACGGCTCGACCCGCAGCAATCAGATCTCGGAGTTCTTCTGCCGTGATGGGCTCTTCAGCGACCGCTTGTCGCATCTCTTCGGTGACAATACCCGCTTTTGCATAATCCAGTTGTGTAACCATAACATCCTCCACTTGAGCTGGCGCGGAGAAGCCGAGCAATGGCTGCAGTCGACGAAGCCTCTTTTCAGAAATGAAAAAGGCCGTTCCGGAAAAACGGCCATCTGACAGCACCCTTGTCGCTTGCCGATTCCTCCGCCAGTATTAATCTGGATCAGGTTCCAAGGGTATGATCTCAGCCCTCGTGACAAGAGCACCCCTTCGGCTATAGAACCCCTTTGTTGTTCTTGAATCTTGTGAAAAATTTACCCCATAACGGATGGAAAAGCAATCGCTACATTTCTCCTCAGCCGGAAAGCTCCCCCCCCGCGAACTAACAGGCAAACGCCTGAGACATCCCGAGGTCTCGCCGGGTTGCTCAGTGTTCCTGAGCATCGATGACGGCAAGGGAGGTCGCGTTGACGATATCCTCCACATCGCAGTTGCGCTGAATCACGTGAATTGCCCGGCTCGTCCCGGTGAGGATGGGGCCGATGGCTTTGGCGCCGCCGAGACGGTCCATCAGTTTGTAGGCAATATTGCCGGCATCCAGCGAAGGAAAGATGAGGATGTTGGCCTTTCCTTTCAAGTCGTTGAAGTCATAGACCCGGTTCAGAATATCCGGCATAACGGCGGTATCGGCCTGCATCTCCCCATCGATCTTGAGGTCCGGTCTCCGCTTCCTGACGATCTGCACCGCTCGGGCCACTTTGTCGCTCATGGGGTGGCGGGTGCTGCCGAAGTTGCTGAACGACAGCATGGCAATGCGCGGCTTGATTTCCAGCAGGCGTTTGACGGTATCGGCGGCGCAAATGGCGATCTCCGCCAGCTGTTCGGCATTGGGGTCGATGTTCACGGTGGTATCGGCAAAGAACATTACATCCTTCGGAAAAACCATCATGTACATGCCGGCAATGACCGAAGTCGTCTCCTCCAGGGGGAGGGTTTGTAGAGCCGGGCGAATGGTCTCCGGATAATGTTTGTTGATTCCCCCCACGAGGCCATCGGCATCGCCCATCCGCACCATCATCGCGCCAAAGTAGTTGCGGTTGACCGTCAACAGCTTGGTCGCTTCTTTGCGCGTAATTCCTTTGCGGGATCGCAGCCGGTGGAATTCCGTAACGTATTCATCAAAGCGCTCGAAATGCCTGGGATCGATCATCACCGCCCCATCCAGTTGAAGCTCCAGTTCGGCGATGTTAGCCTCGATCACCGCCCTTTCTCCCAACAGAATCGGCCGGGCAATCCCTTCATCCATTATAACTTGGCAGGCACGGAGGATTTTCGGTTCATTGCCTTCCAGAAAAACAATGCGTTTGGGATCCCGTTGGGCTCTGTGAATGATTCTGCGCATGATTTCCTGGGAACGGCTCAAGCGGCTTTCCAGCAGATCCCGGTAGGCATCCCAGTCGTAGAGGGGCTTGCGGGCAACCCCAGAGGCCACTGCCGCTTTGGCCACCGCCACCGCTTCCCACACCAGCACGCGGGGATCGAAGGGCTTGGGGATGATATAATCCGGGCCAAATCTCAAGATTTGGCCACCATAAGCCTTGAGGACCGAATCGGGGATGTCCTCTTTGGCCAGGTCGGCGAGCGCGCGAACGGCGGCGATCTTCATCTCGTCGTTGATAGCCGTCGCTCTTACGTCGAGAGCACCCCGAAAAATCGAAGGAAACCCGAGCACGTTATTCACCTGATTGGGGAAATCCGATCGGCCCGTAGCCATGATCATATCATCCCGCACACTGGTTGCCTCAAGATAGTCAATTTCCGGATCCGGATTGGCCATGGCGAAAACGATCGGTCTGTCTGCCATGTTCTTGACCATTTCCCTGGTTACTAGGCCAGCAGCCGAAACCCCGGCAAAGACATCCGCTCCCTTCATGACTTCGGCCAGACTCATCGGCTCGTGGCCGTTGGCAAGACGCTCCTTGTAAGGGTTCATGCCCTTCTCACGTCCCTTGTAAACGAGACCGTTTGAATCCACCATATACAGTTTCTCGCGCTTGACCCCCAGCTTGATATAGAGTTCGGCACAGGCAATCCCGGCGGCCCCGGCTCCTGAAAAGACGACCTTCACGTCCCCGATGCTTTTCCCTTGAAGTTCGAGTGCGTTCAACAGAGCTGCCCCGGAGATGATGGCGGTGCCATGCTGGTCATCGTGGAAAACGGGGATGGCCATGATTCCCTTGAGTCGTTCTTCAATGTAAAAGCATTCCGGGGCCTTGATATCTTCCAGGTTGATCCCGCCAAAGGTCGGTTCAAGCATGGCAACTGCTTTGATGATCTCGTCCGGATCGGTCGAGGCCAGCTCGATATCGAAGACATCGATATCGGCAAAGCGCTTGAAAAGTACGGCTTTCCCTTCCATTACCGGTTTCGCGGCCAGGGGGCCGATATTCCCGAGGCCTAACACTGCCGTGCCGTTGGTCACCACCGCCACGAGGTTGCCTTTCGATGTGTAATCAAACACCCGGTCCGCGTTTCTGTCGATTTCACGACAAGGCTCGGCTACCCCCGGAGTATAGGCCATGGAGAGATCCCTTTGGGTAATACAGGGTTTCGTTGACTTCACCTCGATCTTCCCCGGGCGCTCCTGGGTGTGGTACTGCAAGGCGTCTTCCTTACGAATCATGCTGCGGTCCTTCCGAAATAGAACAAAATGAGCAAACGGTACTTTTCACGAAATGCACATGTAACCCCCTTTAGCAAAGGGGACAAGGGGATTCCATCCTTCCTTGAAAGCTGCCGGGGCACGGGGGTTAGGAACCGCCCAAAAATTTGCACTCATTTTGACCCCACTGAGAGTGGCACTCGGAGCGGAAACACAAAGAGCACGAAGGAATCATTTTGTGTTCTTCGTGCTCTTCGTGGCGCAGGAGAGCGCTTCATTTCTTATGCCTTCTTATGCTTTTCCCCTGCTAGGCATGTCCCAAAAGACGCATTCGTTCTTCCGCGGCAGCCACCCGCTCCAACTCTAACTCGGAACGCCGCTGACGCAGACTCGCCAATTCTTCTCTGAGCCCTGCTCTGAGCACCTCATCGGTTACACCGTTCGTGTCAATTTCCTTTATCTTTGCTTTTGTGTCTTTGGCTTTCAGACTGAGCTCCCGTATGCGCTTGAGGATCTCTTCTTCGCGGTTGGTAAGGACCGTGCTCTTCTCATGGCACCCATAGACTTCTCCTCGGGCATCTCGCTCAAGATCCACCGTCTGGCAGCACCCACAATCGTCAAGGCCGATAATTGGGAGATTATACCGCCATTCCATCGCCACCACCCCCATCCAACAGTTAGCTGTGAATTATTAACCACACCTGCTTGCCACCTGAGTCAACTATCAACAAACACCTGGTTTCCACCCTAAATTAACAACGATTGCTTGCCATAGCCATGGGCAGAAAATGCTTTGGCCGTTGCTGATGGAATCTCAGATCCTTCAGAATCATACTTCGGGTGGTGGTGAGGAACGCAAGATAGATGTTCTTTCAGACTGGATACGGTGCGGATAGTCTGCCCTTTCGAACGGCGAAAGGGAATGCGGAAGAACTTACAGGCTGGCTGTGGCCGCTAAGAGGCAGAAACAGGAGAAGGTTCCTGGCAAGAACAAATCGGGATGGCGATTTGCGTGAGTCTTCTCAAGCCACCACCAAACAGACGCCACGGTATTTACAGGTGCCTTGATCACAAAAGGACTCGGCTTTGCCGAAACAATCGAAATTTCCTTCCGCCAGCTGGCGCTTACGATAGATCGGGGTGAGTGCTTCCCGCAAGCAGGACCCGCAGAGACCATGAGAATAGCCGTCTTGTGCGGGGTTCCCTTGCCCCCAGGTGATGTTGCAGCGAATACATTGGTATTGCATGGCTCCTGCCTCACAACTTGCTGCTTCACTGCCAAAGTCGAATCCCTCTTCCCACTCTTCCGTGTAAGGCTGTGACTTATGCTTCTACTATTGATGATTCCGCTAACAGGTTGCAGCAAAGCGTATGCCAAGAGCTCCATCCTCCGAGTTGGGCCACTCCGCAAACGATCACCCCTCGCCCGGCCAGATTGCAGGTTACGATTTTTGCCCAAGGCAGTTACGGTTTTTGCCCGAAGCAGGAACTTCTCTCCCCGCTGACAACGCAAGAGACCGATAGGAAGATGTATTCAACGGCATCCGACCACTGTAATTCGGAAACCTTCTCGGGAGCTATTGGGTGCCCATTACTTCGAACCTCTTTACAGTTCGTCCAGAATTCGCGAGGTTGACCGGACAGAAAGTCGCGCAAGGCCTTTCTTCCAATCCATATCCCTCTTTTCAGGAAGAGGGGGGCCAGCTCGCGGAGCACCAGATTGAAAAGCTTCAACGTGATCATACCCTCCTGCGGCACGGCTTGGTCGTGACTCTTCTCCGCCGTGATTTGAGAACGCATGGCAGCATAGTAGCTTCCTCTCCGCAGAGTGGCGCCAACCAACCCGGGCATGGCCGAGGAGAGGGCAAGGACGGAGCCATCCTTAACCATCGAAACATCCAGATCGTCCACCGCCTTGCTGTCGAGAAAAATGGTTTCGATCTTCTCGATATGTTTTGCATCCAACCCGAATTCCTGGGACAGGGTATCGTTGACGCTTCGACCCACCTGTGTCTTTACCCTGACTCCGGATTGCAGAAAGGAATAGAATCCGGACAGGTCATTCTCGTCCAACCAGAGCTCGAGGCTCGGTGTCTCAATATTCTTCAAAAGAGTTCTCCTTATTTTCCCTATTCCCAAAAGCCACCGACCCGTAGGGGCGTTTTCATGAAGTCCGTCAATCTTACCCAGAACCAGACATCCGTCAAGAATGGGATGAGGTGGCAACACAACGAACACACCCTGGGGCAGACGGGAAGGGCAAAGCAGGGAGAGGTTCGCCGGGTTCCCCGGTGGGCAGCGCCCCTCAAGGCGGGACTTCCTCAAGGCATGGTTGAAATAGGGGTGGTAAGAGGATATATTCAGTTGGCAGCTGGCGCGTGATCATGAGGCTTGGCTGAATGCGGTGGCGCACGACCCCGTGCGAAGGTAAGAGGTTGGATCGAAAGGGACCATCGAGGCTCTCTTTAGTGTGACCTCCGACCATTGATTTGCGATGTTTTTGAGAGAGAAAGTGGTTCCAGCCGATGGCCGATGATATTTTCAAACTTCCCGATCAAGCGCAATTGGAAAAAGACCTCAGTGAATATCTTTCCAAGAAATATGGCTATCGGATAAAGGTTGTCTCACCCGTGATGTTGTCTCAGGGCGAAGATTCTCAACACGAAAAGAAGCAGCCCCATGGCGTCGAAAATATCGAATTTGACCTCAAGCCTCAGGAATTGGAAACCTACCTCGACCGTTACGTGATCAAGCAAGCGGAGGCCAAAGCCACCCTGGCTACCAAAATCTGCACCCACTACAATCGCATCCGCTATCAACGGCGAAAACGCCGCTCCAAAGGTGAGGAGATTGTCGGGCGGATCAAGAACAATGTCCTTATGGTTGGACCGACGGGCGTCGGCAAGACCTACCTGGTTAAACTCATTGCTAAGAGACTCGGTGTACCGTTTGTAAAAGGCGATGCTACCAAGTTCAGCGAAACGGGCTATGTGGGTGGTGACGTGGAAGATCTCGTCAGGGAATTGCTGATCGAGGCCGGGGATGATCTGGAGCTGGCGGAACACGGCATCATCTATATCGACGAGATCGATAAGATCGCTTCTTCAAAGCATCTCATCGGACCGGATGTCTCTCGAACTGGAGTGCAACGGGCTCTCTTGAAACCCATGGAAGAAACCGAGGTTGATGTCAAGGTCCCCCACGACCCCATTTCCCAGATCCAGGCCATCGAGCACTATCGTAAGACGGGCAAGCGCGAGAAGCGGACCATCAACACGCGAAACATTCTTTTTATCATGAGTGGCGCTTTCAATGAGCTGGCTCCCATCGTCAAAAAACGACTGCAGAAACAGGGAGTTGGATTTGGCGCCCAAATCCAGAGCAAGGAAAACGAACACAGGTTCAATCGGCACGCCAAAGCCGAGGACTATATCGAATATGGGTTTGAGAGCGAATTCATCGGTCGTCTGCCGGTCATGGCCGTTCTGGAACAACTGGAGACTGACGATCTCCATGAGATTCTCAAGAATCCAAACAACCCTATTATTCTTGGCAAAAAAGAAGACTTCCGGAGCTATGGCATAGACATAAAATTTGACGACGACGCTCTGCGACTCTTTGCCGAAATGGCTTTCGATGAAAAGACGGGAGCACGGGGGTTGGTGAGTGTCATCGAGAGGGTGCTTTTACCCTTTGAAAAAAGCCTCCCAACCTCCACCGTTCGCTACCTCCTGGTCACCAGAGAGGTGGTCCTTGACCCACTGGGAGAATTGCACACGACGCTGGTGAATCCCCATGACCAGCATCGGTTACAGGCCTACATGGACGTTATCGAAGGCGAAAAGGCCTGTGCTCGTGAGAGGGTGATGCGGGGGGCAGAGCATTGTCTAGCCAATCATCCTCACGTGTTTCCGCCGGAACGCATCGAGCTGGTAGTGGAGCAGCACCTCAGACTTGGTCTTTCCATCGAGAGCATCATGGATGAAGTCGTTTTGCTCTACCACCAGATTCGAGAATTCGAAACGGAATTCCACGAAAACTTCCACTTTAGGCTCCATTTTGACGCGGGGGCAGTGGATCAAATCATCGAAGAGGCGCTCCAGCGGGATGCTTCGGCTTCGGCGATCTGCCTCGGCATTTCACGGGACTTCGACTATGGCTTCAAGCTGATTTCCGACCGCAGTGGGCAGACCGAGTTCACCATGCCCCGAAAGGCCGTCCTGCAGCCCAGTATCTACCTTGATGAATTGATCCGGGAGAACTATCGCAATTATCCTCTCGATGCCCCCGAACCAAGAAAAACATCCTAACCAGGGAATAACCCGAATGATCGGTATATCGAAACTCTACTGCGGCACGGTGGAACCATCCGATGCCTTGCGTTACGGGCGAGAGAGCGGGCGCTTGCCCTCTCACCTCCTCCAGTTTTCAAAGGACAAGAAACCCGTGGTGGTGTGGAACGTTACTCGCCGCTGCAACCTGAAATGTGTCCATTGCTATGCCCATGCCAGGGATGAAGCGTTTCCCGACGAGCTGTCGACCGCCGAGGGCCGGAAAGTCCTCGACGACCTGGCGGGATTTGGCTGCCCCGTGGTGCTTTTTTCCGGCGGAGAACCGCTGGTGCGCCAGGATCTCATGGAGCTTGCCTCCTATGCTGTCGACAAAGGCATGCGTGCAGTAATCTCCACCAACGGCACCCTGATCACTCCTGCCCTTGCGCATCAACTGAAAATGATCGGACTGTCCTACGTCGGCATCAGCCTTGACGGCATGGAGGAAGTGAACGACCGGTTTCGCGGAGTGAAGGGCGCCTTTGCCAAAGCCCTGGACGGCATTGCCGCCTGCCAGGAAGCGGGGATCAAGGTTGGGTTACGCTTCACCATGAATCGGCTCAATGCCGGCGAGATCCCCGCGCTTTTTGACCTGCTCGAGGAACTTGAGATTCCCAGGGTTTGTTTCTACCATCTGGTCTACGCCGGGAGAGGCAGCCAACTCATCCACGAAGACCTTTCCCATGAGGAAACCCGTAAGGTGGTCGATCTCATCATCGACCGCACCCACGACCTTCACCGGCGAGGCAAGCTGAAGGAAGTCCTCACGGTGGACAACCACGCTGATGGACCATACCTCTACCTGCGGATGCTCAGGGAAGGGTCACCCCGGGCTCCCGAGGTGCTGGAACTCCTGCAGATGAATGAGGGCAACAATTCCGGTCGCGGCATCGGCTGCATCAGTTGGGATGGAAGGGTCCACGCCGACCAGTTCTGGCGCCACTTCAGCTTCGGCAATATCAGAGAACGGCCGTTCAGCGAAATCTGGACGGATCTGTCTCATCCTTTGATGAAGCAGCTCAAAGACAAGAAACTGCATGTGAAAGGTCGCTGCAGCAGGTGTCACTGGCTGGATGTCTGTGGAGGCAATTTCCGAGTGCGGGCTGAAGCCGCCACTGATGATTTGTGGAATCCAGATCCTGCGTGCTACCTCACGGATGAAGAGATCGCCTGAGGGTGAAAAGAAAAGTGACGATGGCTTTGTCAAATAATCCAGGAGGATGACTGCGATGAATTTCCCTGCCTACCGTCCAAGGAGGTTTCGCCGCACGGAAAACCTGCGTCGCATGGTTCGCGAAACGATCCTCAACGTTGATCAGTTGGTTTACCCGCTCTTTGTTCTTCCCGGAAAAGACATCAAGAACCCCGTCCGGTCCATGCCTGACGTTTATCAGCTGTCAGTTGACCGGCTTATGGAGGAGGTGGCGGAAGTGATGGCCCTGAACCTTCCCGCCGTACTCCTGTTCGGTCTGCCGCGGGAAAAGGACGAAGGGGGAAGTGAGGCCTATGCCGATGACGGCGCGGTTCAGCAAGCGACTCAGGCAATTAAGGAGAAATACCCCGACCTGGTGGTCATAACCGATGTCTGCCTGTGCGAATACACCAGCCACGGCCACTGCGGGCTCTTACAGGGACATCAGGTCGACAATGACGCGACGCTGGAGATCCTGGCCAAAGTCGCTCTTTCCCATGCTCGAGCCGGCGCCGACATTGTGGCCCCGTCTGACATGATGGACGGACGCGTGCGGGCCATCCGACAGGCCCTCGACGAGAACGGTGGTGACCAGGTGAGCATCCTTGCCTACTCGGCCAAATACTGTTCGGCTTTCTACGGACCCTTTCGGGAAGCGGCCGATTCCGCGCCCAAGTTCGGCGACCGGCGCGCCTATCAAATGGATATGAGCAATGCGGATGAAGCGTTGCGGGAAATTGCCATGGACCTGCAGGAAGGCGCTGACATGGTCATGGTCAAACCGGCCCTCCCCTACCTGGATATTATCCGCCGGGCCAGGGAGCGCTTCGATTGGCCCCTTGCCGCTTATAACGTCAGTGGTGAGTATTCCATGGTCAAAGCCGCAGCAGCGCAAGGTTGGGTGGATGAGAAACGGGTCATGATGGAGATCTTGACGGCCATTCGGCGAGCGGGAGCGGACCTGATCCTGACCTATTTTGCCAAAGACGCCGCGAAGCTGCTCCGACGAGACTGAAGAAGGGATTTCGTGAAACCAGACCACATGGGCAAGCATGAAGCGAATTTGCGCCTGGTGGCGTGGGAGGTTACTCGCACCTGTAACCTGGCTTGCGTCCATTGCCGCGCCGCCGCCCTGGACCGCCCTTACGATAATGAGTTGACCACGGAGGAGGGTTTCAGGCTCCTCGATGAGATTGCCACCTTTGCCAGTCCCATCATCATCCTGACCGGCGGCGAGCCGCTCCTGCGCCCGGATATCTTCGAGATCGCCGCTTATGGAAACCAGAAGGGCTTCCGGATGACCATGGCCGTAAACGGGACGCTGCTCTCCGCCGAAAACACCAGGAAGCTGCAGGAGGCTGGGATTCAGCGTATCAGCATCAGCCTGGATGGTGCTTTGGCAGCTTCTCATGATGCCTTCCGGCAGGTTCCGGGAGCCTTCGAGGGAGCGCTTCGCGGAGTGCAGTGTGCCAGGGAGGCCGGCCTCGACTTTCAAATCAACACCACCATCACCCGGCAAAACCTTCACGAACTCCCGGCTATCCATGCCCTGACGGTCTCCCTCGGTGCCGTAGCCCACCACATTTTCCTGCTGGTTCCCATGGGGCGGGGCAAGGACCTTGCGGAACAGGGAATCAGCGCCGAGCAATACGAGAAAACTCTGCATTGGTTCTATGAACAGCGAGACCTGGCGCCGCTGCAGTTGAAGGCCACCTGTGCCCCTCACTATTATCGCATCCTGAGACAGCGCGCCAAAACGGAAGGACGCGACGTCAATTTCAACACCTTCGGCCTGGATGCCATGACCCGCGGCTGCTTGGGTGGGGTGGGCTTTGTTTTTGTTTCTCATGTTGGACAGGTGCAGCCCTGCGGCTATCTCGAACTCGACTGTGGGAATGTGCGGGAAAAACCCTTTCGGGAGATTTGGGAAACGTCTAACATATTCAAGGAATTAAGAGATTTCCGTAACTATGAAGGCAAGTGCGGGCGCTGCGAGTACGTCAGGGTATGCGGCGGCTGTCGCGCGCGGGCCTATGAGAGCACCGGCAATCACCTCGCTCCAGAGCCGCTCTGCCAGTACCAGCCTCAAGTGAGTGATGAGTGATGAGTGGTGAGTGAGGGGAGCCAACCAGACATGCCTGGTGTTAAGGTCAACCCGAAGAAACCAAACAGAATCCTGATCCTGGGTCCGCGATGGTCCCAGGCGATCTGGCAAAGCACGTCCCTCCTCCTCTTTGCCGTTTTGATCGGTCTCGGCGTCAATTCCCTGCGCCCGGAACGGTTGCCGCTGGTTGCCGACTGGTCGATGAAGGCACAAGTAAGTCCGGGGCCGGCAAAGGAAGCCTTTTGATCACTTTGGAAGAGGCGGAAATCCTCTTTTTTGATCAGCAGGCCGTATTCCTTGATGCTCGCCCCGAAGAGGCGTTCCGCATGGGCCATATTGAAGGAGCAAGAAATCTCCCGTGGGAGGATTTTGACAAGTATTATTTGGAGGTTATGTCAGACATTCCGCGCGAGGCGGTGATCGTCACCTATTGTGACGGAGAGACCTGCGGCCTGAGCAAGGAACTGGCTTTCACCCTTGTTGCCAAAGGCTATAAACACGTACGCGTGCTCCTTGATGGCTGGAGGCAATGGCAGGAACTAAACCTTCCCATCGAACCTTAGTCAGACGCCTTCCTTGTGCCGGAGTGACCAGCCTGACAGGGGAATAAGTCCCCGTACTCCTTCTCCCGCCGCAGGAGAGTGCCGGAGCGAGAGGAGGAATACGGGGAAGCAGCATTACTGTGGAACGGCCTCCTCGTCATCATCGTCTTCTGATGGAGCCTCTGCCCCGGCGGCAGGAGCGGCGGCAGTGTTGATGATGTGGATCTGAACCTTCTGGGGTTCATCAGAAGGAACATCCGTCAGGATGGTCAGGGTGGTCTGATGCCGGCCTTCCGATCCCGCCGGCAGATTTTCCATGATGGGGGAAATCTCAAGACTGAATCCAGGTTCTTTGGCAAGAGGTTCCTGCTTGACCTTGATAAGTTTTTCGTCGTAGGTGAGTTTCTTGATCTGGAAAGGCTTTTTCCGATTGCTGACAACCAGGACCTTTCCAGTTCTGATGGGCTGTTGGGCGGCAAACTTCCCCACCAGCACCGTCAATGGCTTGACCGAAATGTCCCCTTCCAGGTACCCGCTCACCCGGAACCGCAATCTCCGGCTTTTTCAGGAACGTCCGTATAGCACTTGACAAACCCACTGTAGTTGCCCTGTTTCAGGATATTGGCAATTTTGAGGCGATAGTGCTTTCCTTCCTGCACGGTCTCCACCTGATAGCGCACTTTTTCTTCCAGATTGCTCTCGACCTTCGTTATCTTGAAGGGTTTGACGGTACCGACCAGATCGACGGTCTTTTCCACCTGCTGGTCTGCCAATCCACGAAAAGCAATGTTGGTGGCAGGACGAACCTCTATGATGGCTTTGACATTGCCCTGTATAATCAACATGGCGCGTGGATTCTGGGGATCATTTGAAAACACGGTGGCCGTCTTCTTGAAGGTTCCCTGAAACCCTTTGAGGCTCACTTTGAGGGATACCTTCCCTTCCCCTCCGGGTGGGATGGTGCGATCAAAACTGGCTACGGTACAGCCACAACTGGGACGTACCTGTTCCACCAGCAAGTCGGCTTTACCGGTGTTCTTGACTCTGTAATCATGGACCACCTCGGCTCCCCTCAAACGATTCTCCGAAATCGAAGGTCGACTCCAGGACCTGCAGCGCCGGAACATCCTGCGAAGCTGCCGGTGCCGCGGGTTTTGGCTGAGGCGTGGTGCCCGCCGCCTCAACTGCATGCCCCCAACTCAGAACCAGACACCCAACAAGCATACACAGCCATGCTTTAAAAGTACCCTTCATACTTTGCCTATCCTCCCTTGCGGACATTCCGATTATTATTTGAAAGTCCAAATATGTTATGCAGTTACCCGGCGATTTCGGCTTGCTTTCCATAGCTTTTCCCCCGACAAAGGTCAAGGTCAAAAACGGCCCGTTCAGGAACCTGGCATCAATTCACCCGCAGGCACGATGGCGATCTTTTCCCGCTCAAATGCGTCCTGTTCCTTGAGGAGTGCGCGCAGGGTGGCTTCATGAGGGTGACCGATAGCCAGAGCTGTCCCCTGGATTTTGGCCCGGCGCATGACTTGTTTGAGCTGCGCGCGAATGGCAGTTTCCGACAGATTGTTGTCGAGGAAAATATCCCGGCGCCGGAAGGGAATCTGGACCTCCCGGGCCACTTCCGCGGCAACGCTGCGAGGGCTGGTAAAGCTGTCAACAAAGTACAGACGTCGCTTTTGCGCCTCTTCCAGAGTGGTTCTCATCATGCCGGCGTTTTCCGTATAGCGGGATCCCATGTGATTGTTGATCCCGGCGAAATAGGGGCTGGCATCCAGAGCGGTGCGAAGCGACTGCTCCCTGGCAGCGTCTGACATGGACAGCAGCAGGGCTCCTTTGCCGGGGTTAACCTTGGGATAGCCTCGCGGTTCCATGGGCATATGGAGGATCACCTCGCGGTGGCGCCCATGAGCCAGTTCCGCAATCTCCTGGGAATAGCGCTGGTTGGGAAGGACTGAGAAGGTAAGGTTCATGGGGACTTCCAGAAATTTCCTGGCAATCTCCAAATTCAGTCCAAAATCATCGATTACAATGGCGACCCTGGCCAGGGGCGGAGTCAGGGAGGGCTGCTGGGGGAGCGGAACCGGTTGGGGCGGCTCACTGCTACTGGATTCAGGTCCCAGGGCGGCAAGATGGTTACCGCGGCCGGATTCATGATGATCCTTCTCGGGGGGGCCTTTGGGGTTCGTAGGCTCCGAGCCTTCGGAAATGGGCTTTTCGTGCCCCACGGGGTTGGACGTTTGCTCATGCCTGGCCGTTCTGCGGGGCTTCGCCGCCTCTTTGGACCCGGCGGCTTCCCGGTGGTCAAACGACTTCCTGGCAGAGGGTTCCCGTTCCTGGACAGTGCTCTTCGTTCGCGGAGGCTCGGGTTTGGTGCTCCTTCCCCAATAAATGAGCCCGGTCAAAGAGACAAGCGCCACCAACCAGGCGACGAAAACCACCCCACGGGGGAGAAACGCTCTTGTTCCCTTCCTCCTTTTCTTGGGAGAAGCCCTCGAAGCCTTCTGAACCATGGCCATCAACAATCAATTGAAGCTCATCTGCCCAAGAATTTTGTAGCCCTTGATCAGATCCAGAGCCCTTCTGAGCTGGTTGTCCTGCTCCAGCATCTTCTTTGTCTCGAGTTGCGTTGTCGCTGATTTGGAATCCCCCTGTTCGGGCTTCTGATTCTCCATATGGCGCGGGAGGTCCTTTTCCCGAATTCGCTTCAGCTCGTCCGCTCCATCCTCTTCCACTTTCGGGGGCAGTTCCCTTTTCACAAGAATGTCCGGCTCAATTCCCTTGGCCTGAATGGATCGGCCGGAGGGTGTGTAGTAGAGGGAGGTGGTGAGGCGCAGAGCCGCTCCATCACTCAGCGGAATGACCGTCTGGACGGACCCTTTGCCGAAGGTCTGCTCTCCCAGGATGATCGCCCGCTTGTGATCCTGCAGGGCACCCGCCACGATTTCTGAGGCGCTGGCACTTCCCGAGTTGACCAGCACGACAATGGGATAGTTGCGGGGCTTGCTGTTCTTGTGAGCCTCGAAACGCATCTTTTGGTTTTCCAAACGCCCACCGGTGTAAACGATTAAACCCTCGTTGATGAACTCGTCCGCCACTTCCACCGCCTGGTCCAGCAATCCGCCCGGATCATTGCGAAGATCCAGGACCAGACCCTGGAGGGGGTGGTTGTCAGTTTCCAATTGATCAAGAGCTTTTCGCAAATCGCCGGCGGTGCCGCTCTGGAAACTGGAGATCCGGACATAACCGTAGCCCGGTTCAAGGGTGCGCCACTTGACGCTCTGGATCGAGATCGTATCCCGGGTCAGTTCAAATTCCAGGGGCTTGCGCTCAGCTTTCCGGATAACCGTGAGCTTCACCTTCGTGCCTTTGGGTCCGCGCATCTTTTGTACCGCTTCGGTAAGGGAGAGATCCTGAGTCGGCTGGTCATCGATTTTGATGATTTGGTCGCCCGCCTGAATTCCTGCCTTATCGGCTGGAGTCCCTTCGAGCGGGGATACAACCGTCAGGATACCGTCGCGCATGGTGATTTCGATCCCCAAGCCACCGAATTTTCCTTTGGTTTCAACCTGTAGTTCTTTGTATTCTTCGGGCTTGAGAAAGGAAGAATGCGGGTCCAGTTCTCGCAACATGCCACTCACGGCACCGTACATGAGCTTCTTCAGGTCGGCTTTTTCGACATAATTATCCTGCACTATATTTAGGACATCGCTGAACATCCTCAGGTACTGATAGACATCCGGATTTTCCTCGCCGGTCTTGGCCTTGATGCTCGTCCATCCCATCAGCAGGAGCAACAACCCGGCAAGCACCACAATGAACTTTTTCTGCTTTCTTAACATGGGAGCTTCCTCATCCTTTCTAAAATGATAAGCACACGAAGATTACGCTTTATGGCACAAAATCCATCCAATTCCAAGATCTTCACGAGTGTGGTCGGGATGAAAAATCGTCTGGCAACGCTTTCCTCGAGAGTGCCCTTGAATATGGGCGTCAATTTTAGCTTTCCGGGGCGGCTTTGACCACAGAAAACTTCCGTCGGCCTCACCCGGCGGGAAAGGCTCACCGTCACCCGCAACCCTTCAGGCAAGCATTTTTAGGTTGCCCCTTATGTCGCAAACATGTTAAACAGGTTCGATTTATTCAATTCGCACACCCCTCGGTCCTTCTGGTCTCCGGCCCTTTGCCGGAGTCAGTATGTAGGGGGGTGGAGGAGACAACCAGAAGGAGGATTATGATGGCTGTTATTGGTATGAAACAACTGCTCGAAGCCGGGGTTCATTTTGGGCATCAAACCCGCCGCTGGAACCCCAAAATGAAGCCGTTCATTTTCGGCGCCCGCAATGGTATCTACATCATCGATCTGCAACGCACGGTCAGGCTCTTTCACACGGCCTATCAGTTCGTCGTGGAGACCGCTGCCGCCGGTGAAAGTGTGCTCTTTGTCGGTACCAAACAGCAGGCTCGCGACACTATTCTCGAAGAAGCGCTGCGTTGCGGCATGTATTTTGTCAACCACCGCTGGTTGGGCGGCATGCTCACCAACTTCAAAACGATTAAACTCCGGATCGACCGTCTCAAAGAACTGGATGCCATGATTCAGGACGGCAGCATCAATCGTTTCCCCAAGAAGGAAATCCTCCAGCTTCAGAACGAACGTGAAAAACTGGAACGGAACTTGGGCGGCATCAAGGACATGACGCGGTTGCCGGGAGCGCTTTTTGTGGTCGATACCAATCGGGAAAATATCTCGGTCCTGGAAGCCAATCGGCTTGGTATTCCGGTCGTCGCCATCGTTGATACCAATTGCGATCCCTACGTGATCGACTACCCGATTCCTGGCAATGACGATGCCATTCGGGCCATCCGCCTGGTCACTTCAAAGATTGCTGATGCCTGCATTGAGGGGCGCCAGCGTTATGCCGAAGACCAACAGGCTACCATGGATAAGGAATTACCGACCTATGAAGAGGTTCCGGCAGGGCAACTCCTGAGCGAGGAAGAGAGTGGGCCGGAAGTGGAGATCGTAAACCCCCTTCCCCGCCCTGAGACCGAAACAGAATGAGAGTTGTGCCCTGAAGGGAAGGGCGACTTTTTCCCGATCCTTCCCTGCTCATGCCTGGCCTGATTGACCATCGGCGCTTTGCTGCAGCTGATTTTGCAACCGCCTTTGCGTTGTGGGTGCTGTAGGCCGCCGTGGATACTATAGAGCACAGGGTCAAGTCAAAAAGGAGAGATATTTTGGAAATATCAGCTGCAACAGTCAAAGATTTGAGGGACAAGACCAACGCCGGCATGATGGACTGCAAGAAGGCTCTTCAGGAAACCGGCGGAGATATGGAGAAGGCTGTCGATTTCCTGCGTCAAAAGGGCCTTGCCAAGGCCCTGAAACGCTCGGGTAGAGAAGCCTCCGAGGGAATGGTCCATGCGTATATCCACGGGGGCGGGCGCATCGGGGTGCTGGTAGAAGTGAACTGTGAAACCGATTTTGCGGCCAAGAGCGACGACTTTGTCGAGTTTACCAAGAACATCGCCATGCACATAGCCGCCTGCAATCCCCTGGGCGTGGAAAAAGGGGACATCCCCGAGGAGGTGGTGGAGCGGGAACGGGCCATTTTTATGGCTCAGGCCCAAGAGACCGGAAAGCCGGAGAAGATTCTCGGACAGATGGTGGAAGGCAAGTTGCGCAAGTTCTATGAGGAAGCTGTTCTGCTGGAGCAGTCTTACGTAAAGAATCCCGAAAAGACCATCCAGGATTACCTCAATGAACTGGTCGCCAAGATCGGGGAAAAGATCATCATTCGCCGCTTTGCCCGCTATCAGCTTGGGGAGTAAGGTCGCTCATGCTGGATTTCGGAATTCGGAAGTTGTGATCTTCGGCGGGCGGGGGAGATCCGGCTTCATACGGTGGGGAGAAATGGATGCCTGCCGTTTGAGTCCGAACCCGCCAGTGGCTGACAACCTGAATGGGTTTCATCAATGAACCAGAAACAACCCCGGTACCGGCGGATTCTTCTGAAATTGAGCGGTGAAGCGCTCATGGGGAACGAACCCTATGGGATCGATTCTACCGTACTCAGGGAAATCGCGGAGGAAATTCGCGAAATCCATCAGTTAGGCATTGAGGTTGCTCTGGTGATCGGTGGAGGAAATATTTTCCGCGGGATTTCCGGAGCTTCCCGCGGGATGGATCGATCCACGGCCGACTACATGGGGATGCTGGCCACGGTGATGAATGCCCTGGCTATGCAGCAGGCTCTCGAGAAGGTTGGCATTCCCACCCGCGTGCAGACTGCAATCGATATCAAAGAGGTGGCAGAGCCGTATATTCGACGCCGGGCCATCCGCCATCTGGAAAAGGGGCGCATTGTAATTTTTGCGGCCGGCACCGGTCTGCCCTTTTTTACCACTGATACCACAGCCGCTCTCCGGGCCATTGAGATCGGTGCCGAAATCCTCATGAAAGCCACCAAGGTCGATGGCGTCTACCCCACCGATCCGGAACAAGATCCGACGGCCACCAAATATGACCGGATCACGTTCACCGAGGTGCTGAACCAGAACCTCAGAGTCATGGACGCAACGGCCATTTCTCTGGCCAGGGAAGAGGATATGCGGATTGTGGTTTTCAGCTTGAGGAAGAAGGGCAATATCAAGAAGGTTATTTATGGAGAACCCATAGGGACTGTGGTGGAGGGAATTGGTCATGGTGAATGATATCTATGCGGACGCTCAGGAGCGCATGGACAAGGCTCTGGAAAACCTCGAACGTGATTACCGGAGACGGCGTACGGGCAGGGCATCCGTTTCGCTGGTGGATGGCATCAGAGTGGAATACTACGGCACCTCGACCCCCCTCAGCCAATTGGCGACCCTCACCATCCCCGACCCCCGATCCATTATGATCCAGCCATGGGATACCGCGGTCATCGGAGAGGTTGAAAAAGCCATTCTGAAATCCGATTTGGGTCTCACCCCCATGAACGACGGAAAGATCATCCGGATCAACATTCCTCCCCTCACCACCGAACGCCGTCGAGAATTGGTGAAGGTCGTCAAAAAGATGGCCGAGGAAACCAAGGTGGAGGTGCGCAACATCCGTCGCGATGCCAATGAAATGTTAAAAGATCTCAAGAAAGAGAAGGAGATCTCCGAAGATGACCTGTTTCGAGCCCAGGAAGAGACTCAGAAGATCACCGATGAACTGATCAAGAGGATCGACGCCGTCTACGCGGCCAAGGAAAAAGAGATCCTGGAAATTTAATGAATCCGCAACTCGATCCCGAGAGACTTCCCCGCCATGTCGCGGTGATCATGGACGGCAATGGGCGATGGGCCAAGGAACGAAACCGCAAAAGGGTTTTTGGCCACCGGGAGGGGAGCAACTCGGTGCGGGATATTGTGACCTGCTGCCGCCGCATCGGTATCCCCTATCTCACGCTCTATGCCTTATCCAAGGAAAATCTTCAGCGCCCGGAGGGTGAGGTGAAAGCTCTGTGGCGGCTTCTGAAAAGCTTCCTCAAATCACAACTGCCGGAAATGATCGAAAAGGAGATACGCCTGGTACCATCTCGGGGACTCAGAAGGCATTCCCGAGGATGTTTTGCGACAACTTCGGGCGGCCGTTGCCAAAACCGCACACTTCCACAAACTCACTCTGAGCCTGGCCATCAATTACGGGGGAAGGCAGGAGCTTACCCGAGCCGCACGGTTGTTTGCAGCCGACGTTCAACAAGGGAAATGCGATCTGGAAGGACTTATCTCCGGAAGGCTTTTCCCGCTACCTGTTCACCCCGGATTTTCCCTATCCCGACCTGGTGATCCGCACGGGCGGGGAACATCGCGTCAGCAACTTCCTGCTGTGGCAGGTGGCCTATGCGGAGATTTACCTCACCAGGATCCTTATGGCCGGACTTCCGAGAACCTCAATTTCTTGAAGCGCTTTGCGACTATCAGAAAAGAGAACGCCGGTTCGGGAAGACCAGCGAACAGATTGAGACCATGGGGATGGGATCGGCCCATGATGAGCTCGCTTAGACCATGTTAAACTGGCATGAGCTGGATTCACACCAGCAGCGACTGGTGACCGGGACAGCCCTCACGGTGCCCCTGGTTGCGGCTTTGGCTGTCGGTCCTTACTGGCTGGTAGCCCTTTGGTAGGGGTCGCTTCCGGAACAGGCCTTTGGGAGCTGCAGCGGATGCTCTTCAAGGAACCTCTGGCGCGACCATGGCTGGCTCTTTTCCTGGCAGCAGGCCTGCTCCTGCCCCTTGGGGCTTCTCTGGGAGGATTTGCCGGACTGCATCTGGGTCTGATCGCAAGCTTCTTCTCCGCACTGCTGGCGCTTTTGTTCTTTGCTCCCCTGGACCCCTCGGGGCTCTCCCGCCTTGCTCATTTGACCTTCGGCTGGCTTTACATTCCCTACCTTCTGTCTTATGTACTGCTCTTAGGCCGCATGACAGAGGGAACCCTTTGGCTTTTCTTCATCCTTTGCGTCAACGCCGCCGATGATATTGCAGCCTTTTATTGCGGGCGGAGATTGGGTCGCCACAAGCTGTACCCGGCAGTGAGTCCTAAAAAGACCCTGGAGGGATCCTTGGGGGGTCTGCTGGCGAGCCTTGTGACCGGTGTGCTGTATGGCAATATCTTTTTCCATGGCGTGGGTACTATGGAGCTACTGTTGTTCAGTGGCTGCCTGGCAGTGGCTGGCCAGGTGGGCGACCTGGTCGAATCGATGATCAAACGGATCAGCGGCAGAAAAGATTCGAGCAGTCTGTTGCCGGGGCATGGCGGTGTATTGGACCGGTTGGATAGCCTGCTGTTTGCGATTCCCGTAACCTTTTTCTTTTTAGTCAGGAAGAGCCCCGGCCTGCTTTAGGTGATCATGTCAAAGAAAGTCCTCAGCATTCTCGGAAGCACTGGTTCCATAGGGGGTAGCACCCTTGAGGTGGTTCGGCAATTTCCCGAGCGGTTTCAAGTGTGCGCCCTGGCTGCCGGGCGCAACATCGGCCTGCTCCTCGAACAGATCAAGGTCTTTAAGCCTTCACTGGTTGCCGTTCTGGACCAGCACCTGGCCGCCCAAGTGCAGCAAGGCCTTATGGGAGAGAGCTATCGACCGGAGGTGTGTTTTGGTCCGGATGGCTATGCCCGAGTGGCCACCTTCCCCGATGCGCAGATGCTGGTTTCAGCCATGGTCGGGGCTGCAGGACTCCTGCCTACTCTGGCAGCCATCCAGGCGGGTAAAGACCTGGCGCTGGCCAACAAAGAAACCCTGGTGATCGCCGGCCAAATCGTCATGCAACTCGCAGCGCAAAAGGGAATCAGGATCCTCCCCGTGGACAGTGAACACAGCGCCATCTTCCAGGCCCTTCAGGGGAACCACCACCATGCCCTCAAGCGCATCCTGCTCACCGCCTCGGGAGGCCCCTTTTTCAATAAGACCGCTGAGGAACTGGCAAAAGTGACGCCCGAGGCCGCCTTGCGCCATCCCAACTGGAGCATGGGCCGGAAGATCACCATCGACTCAGCCACTCTGATGAACAAGGGGCTGGAAGTCATCGAAGCCCACTGGCTTTTTGGCGTCCCTGTGGAACAGATTGCCATCCATATT
This sequence comes from uncultured delta proteobacterium, assembly GCA_963783775.1. Taxonomy (GTDB): domain Bacteria; phylum Desulfobacterota; class Syntrophobacteria; order Syntrophobacterales; family Syntrophobacteraceae; genus JADGQM01. Next base: position 459,035 of record CAWAOR010000011.1, read on the forward strand.
CACCCGGAGAGCATTGTCCACTCCATGGTGGAGTATATTGACGGATCGGTGATCGCGCAGATGGGCATCCCGGACATGAAGATCCCCATTGCTTATGCGCTGGCCTATCCGGAGCGACTGCCGGTACAGAGTCCTCCGCTGGATCTGTTCCGACTGAGAAAGCTGAATTTCTTTCCCCCGGACGAGGAGAAATTTCCCTGCTTGCGCCTCGCTTATGATGCCTGCCGCAGGGGCTCAACCCTGCCTGCCGTGCTGAATGCCGCTAATGAGGTTGCGGTAGAAGCCTTCTTGAATGGCGGAATTGGCTTCATGGGGATTCCGCAGGTCATTGAAAAAGTCATGAGATCCCATCACCCCGCTGCTTCGCCGACCCTGGAAAACATCCTCGAGGCCGACCGCTGGGCTCGAAAAGAAGCTGAAGACTTGACAAAGACGTAAACTCAATTGAGATGAGGGCTAGATCTTGGTAACCACAATCCTTTCCACTATTGTTGTCTTGGGTATTTTGATTTTTGTTCATGAACTGGGGCATTTTCTCGTGGCCAAGCGGTCAGGAGTAACCGTCCTGCGTTTTTCGCTGGGTTTCGGTCCCAGGTTGTTCGGGATCAAACGGGGGCACACGGACTATTGCGTGTCTCTCATTCCCCTCGGAGGCTACGTCAAGATGCTGGGAGAGGAACAGGGAGAGGAAATTGACGAAGAGCTTCGGCCCACCAGTTTCCTGCTGCAACCGGTTTCCAAACGCATCGCCATCGTGCTGGCCGGACCGCTCTCCAATTTCCTCCTGGCCATAGTCATCTTTGCCTTCATCTATGCCTTTTCCGGCATCCCCCAGCTCACCCCCGAAATCGGTTCGGTTAGCGCCGGGTCACCGGCCGAGCAGGCCGGGCTTCAGGCAGGCGACAAGGTGGTGACCATCAACGGCAAAGCTCTCGAAAACTGGGAAGAGCTTTCCGGCCTCATCGAGAAACTTGGAGAACAACCCCTGACCCTTGAAATCGAACGGGAGGGGACGCTCCGCACGGTGACCGTCACGCCCCGTGTGACCGAGGTCAACAACATCTTCGGCGAGCTTGTCAAACGCCCCGTTATCGGCATAACCGCCGCGGGAAAGATTGCCATGAAGGAGGCAAATCCGCTCTACGCCGTCTATTACAGCGTAGTCCAGACCTGGCATCTGAGCAAACTCTTTATCGTCACCATAGGCAAACTCCTGGAGGGAGTGGTCTCCTTGAAAACCTTGGGCGGCCCCATTCTGATTGCCCAGATGGCCGGCCAGCAGGCCAACGAAGGCATGCTCAATCTTATCCATTTTATTGCCCTGATCAGCGTCAACCTGGCAGTCCTGAATTTGCTTCCCATTCCCGTTCTGGACGGGGGACATGTCGTCTTTTTTGCCATTGAAGGGTTGATCGGCCGACCCCTTGGCCAGAAAAAGGTTGAATGGGCTCAGCGGGCTGGGATGCTCATTCTTCTCGTACTCATGGTCTTTGTCTTCTACAATGACATCATGCGCCTGATTCCCGGACAGAAACCGGATTTCCTCCCATGAGCGAAAGTTTCGACCAAGGACTCGAGAACGATTTTCCGATGCACGTATCAAGCCGCCCATGAGAATCCTGGCTGTCGATACTTCAACCCCCTCAGGCAGCATAGCACTGCTGGAAGGTGCCCGGGTGATGGCCGAGCGAACCCTGCTGTCGCCCCTGACGCACAACCGGCGTTTGCTTGAAGACATTGACCACTGCCTGCACGAACTGGGGTGGCCTTTTGAACAGCTCGAAGGTTTTGCCGTGGGGATCGGGCCCGGTAGTTTCACCGGTTTGCGCATCGGCGTAACGAGCGTCAAAACGCTTGCCTGGTCAGCCAGGAAACCCTTGGCGGCCATTCCTTCCCTGGATGCTCTGGCAGCCGCGTTCGGGTTTTCGGCCCTGCCGGTTTGTCCTCTGATCGACGCGCGCAAGCAGGAAGTCTATTTCGCTCTCTACCAGCCCGATGGGAGGGGCGGGATAGCGCTCGAGACCCCTTATCAGGTTGACACTCCAGAACGCCTCTTAGCCAGGATTCAGGGTCCCACCATCTTCTGCGGCGATGGCTGGCCTCTGTGCCGGGAGCTGTTCTCGAGGCAACTGGGAGAGTGGGCGCTGGAAGCTCCCGCCCCGCTTCACGTCATACGGGCAAGCCTTATTGGAGAGCTGGCGAGGAAGAGGTTCCAAGAGCAGCTGGCGGACGATCCGGTAAGCTGCATTCCCCTCTATGTACGGCCGTCTGAGGCGGAAATCCGGTACCCCCAGCGCGCCTGCTCAACCTCGTCGTGAGAACCTCCTTCTCGTCTTCGCCGGAGAAACCGCAATCCGTCACAAGGATGCCCCTGCCAAGATGCTGACCGAAACGGAAAGGATCCGCAAAGCAATCCTGAAAGCCGCCCGAAAGACTGGCAGGACCAAAAGGCTTTCGCCTCATGTCTTTTGCGCCCTCAAGAAGCCTCACTTTCCGCTCAGCTTTTTTGTTCGCAATATGCTGGCCCTTCAGGGAGAACACGCCTGGAGGGGCGTTGCTCCACGGATCTGGAAACGTCATCTCTACCGGATGTTGGAGGAAAGAAGCAGAATCTTCCTGGAGGTATGCGAGTGGAGGTTGCGGAAGTTGGGAAAGGAAGGGAGCCCACCTCAGGCATCCCCTCCTTCCCTGGAATCCTTCGAACGATCGGGCTATTGCAGTCACTGCGGGGGATGCTGTGAAATAGCCAGCGGCTTTCCCGATTTTCCCGCTGAAAGCGAAATCCCCGTTCGCTGGCAGCGAATCTTCGGAGACGGCCTGGGAAAAGGGCACCGCTTTTGCGCTTTTCTCTGGGAGATCAACGCCTCGGGGCGCAGCATTTGCGCCATTCACCCCTGGCGTTCCCTTCCCTGCCGTGCGTTTGAAGAGGCGGAATGCACCTATTTTAAGAACGATCTGAAAGTACACCCACTATTCGTCCCGAAAGACTACTCAATGGCGTGTCATCGACTCTCCCGGTTGATTAATTGCCGATAACTGCCACCGTGATCCGCCGCCCACATCCCGGCAGAAGGTCCAGAACTCCTGGAACTTCACGGGATTCAGCTTATCTCCCTGGACCACCTGCCCGCTTTTCTCGTCCACGGTATAGTCGAGCAGATTAGCGGTAAAGAACACCGTCACATAGTCCTTACCCGCTTCTTGCCAGGCTTCGGCCAGTTCGACCTTTCTCACCGCAATATTTTCCAGGCGATTGAACCGGCCCTGCTGGCGCATTTTCTCGAACTCGCCTTTGAAGTACTCCGACATCTCGACCGTCAGAAGATTATCAATACCTTCCATACTGCGGTTCATCCAGCCCGCCTGAATGCGGAAGAAAAGATCCTGCACCAGTTCCTTAAAGGATTCCTCATTGAAGTTCGGATCGATCCGCCGGATCTGGTCGAGTCCTCCTTCCAGTTCGTCATAGGGTAACGCCGCACCACCTGCGGGGTTTGCGTAATAGGGATCAGAAGACGGCGTCCCGTGGGAGCTTTCTGTCCGGGGCGGCACAACATCCCCATAGAATGATGGGGTAGACCCTTTTTGCTGCTGCCATCGCCGGTAGAACTTGAAACCGAAATAACCCAATAGACCCAGAATGATGATGTCGAAAAGCCCTATCCCACCACCACCTCCTCCTCCCATGGAGGAAGCATGACCGCTGCCGCCAAACAGCATATTTCCGAGAAACCCTCCGGCAACCCCACCGGCTAAACCCTGTAGGAAGGGACTGCGACTGAACATCCCCGAAGAAGGCTGGTTGGCGGCGCCAGGGAAGGCTCCCGGTGACGGAGTTGACCCAGGCGAGCTATAAGGTCTGCTGGGAGAAGAGGTGGACGGTGCACTTGGCGTCGAAAAGCTTCTGCTTCCGCGACTGCCCGACGAACCCCCGCCACCTGCTCTTGCCCACGCGCTGGATTCAAGGACGATCCAAAACACGAAGCATAGAGCGATCAAAAGCCCCATGGCCGCATATTGCTTCTTTCTTGTGCTCATTTTTGATCGTGCTCCCATTTGCAGATTTGAAGGCTATTTACAGACGCCCGACACTCATGACTCCTGCCCCTCTCTGGACGCTTGTTCTCAACTAAGATAACAAACGGCCAGGGTGATGGCAACATGCATCGAATTCTGATCAGCGAGGGAATCCAAGCTTGAAGACCATACCAGGTGTAGTGCCTTGATGTACCTCGCCTTTCACAGTTGAAAATTGCACCATGCTCCGGATAATCCCCGCCGCCATGACGGACTGCCTCCTTACGCATCTCCAGAAACATGAGTGCGGGGTCAATGTCCATCGGGCACACAGCGGCGCAAAGTCCCCATAGACTGCACTCAAAGGCCACTGACCGCTGATCCTTACGGGAAGGCTCAAAAGCATCGCAATGGCCTCAGGTTTGCCATACTTTTGCAGAAATGCGCATTCTTCTTGGCAGAGGTTGCACTCGATGCACTTTTCTGAAACTGCCTGGAGCTGCTTCACGGGATCTCGCCTTGCCGTCCGCTATTCGAAAAAAGTCGGGTTTCCCGGACGGGAAAGCCCGATAAGCAATTAGTCTTTACTGAGTACCGCAGGGGCCGCCCTCCCATGGCATAGACGTCCGGGAAGGAATCGGCGGCAGCGATGCGGCCGATCGACATTGAATTTTCCTATCAAATTGATGTCTTTGCATTGAGCGAACCGATTTGACTAATAAGCTCAATTCGGCAAGGATCTGGTTGTCGGGCTATTCTGCAAGGGTGGGTTAGCCCCTGTGGTAGTTCTCCAGCAAGTGTTGATGGAATGATCATAACCTCAATAAAGAACCTTTTACTTTCTTCACCCTGGGTTTATCCGATGTTGCGGCTCGTCATTGGCCTGCTGTTCATCTGGGCTGGAGGGGTAAAACTCCTGGAACCCAAGGTCTTCGCTCGCAACCTTTCACAGTTTGGGCTGGTGCCTGAGTTTCTGTTGATCCCCACGGCTATTGGTTTGCCCGTGATAGAGGTGCTGGCTGGCATAGGGCTGATCCTTGATGTCGGCTTGAGCTTGTGGATCATCACTGGTCTGCTGCTCGCCTTCTTGATCGTCCTGGGATACGGCATAGCCAATAATCTGGATGTGGATTGCGGCTGCTTCTCGGCATCGGAACTGGCGGCTAAGGGTGCTTTGGAAACCGCCTTTTTCCGTGATGTGGCTTTGCTGCTGGTAGTCTTTTACTTCTTTTGCTGGCGTAGGGTGCGGAGAACGATGACGAAGCAGTCTGCCCAGTCGGCTTGATTCACCATTCAATAGGAGGATTCAAATGGCAAAAGGAATGAACAAAATCGTATGGTGTTCCCTCATTATCTCGCTCGCCTTGATCCTGAACTCAAGTTCGCTGGCTTTGGGCTGGGGTACGGTAGAACTCGACAACGAGAAACTCGTGGTCAATTTCTGGAAGGAGGTGGGGCGCGGAGGTTATAAAGTGATCACCACGGAAGAACTCAAAGCCTGGGTAGACCAGAAAAAAACCATGCTGATTGTGGATACCATGCCTCTGGAAGACAGTTACAAGAAGAACCACATCCCCGGTGCCCTGCAGATGGAGTTCCCCATTCCCGAAATGACCCAGATTGACGACAAACAGAAGGCCGAGTTGGAAAAACTGCTGGGGCCGGACAAGAATAGACTGATCATTTTCTATTGTGGATTTCCCAAATGCACGCGCAGCCACAATTCTGCCATGTGGGCGGTCAAGCTGGGCTATACTGATGTTTATCGCTATCCCGGAGGGATCAAAGCCTGGATTGAAGCTGGTTACCCTGTCGAAAAAAGTCAGTAAGCACAGGCAGCCCCCGAACACGAGCGAAAACCACCGGCCTGGACCTTTCTCCGGTTCCAGGCTGGTGGGAAGCAGCGAGGTCTTTCAGGTGTTCCCGATCCAATTCCTGAACGATGCAGCCCTCCCGCAGCACACAAACCGATCAGCCAGGCGACGGGTCTCACTAAGGCTATGAGACATGGCGAGGATGGCACCCCTTCCCAGTGACACTCGACAACTCAACCAACATGGGGATTTCATTTAGAATAAAAATGATCTAGTATTTATATGTGGGCAAAAGCGGGCATTTTCGCCCCCCGCAAGGGTGTAGAAGGGTGTAGTTTTTATTGAGCGCATGAGTGGAATTAGAGCCCATGAAGCAAGTGAAATTCTATGACGTTTCTCACACAGAACGGCTGGAGGCCGGAGAACGGATAGCTGCCTGCCTTGCAAAGGAAACAGAGGTCATGTTCGCCTTTCTATACGGATCTTTCATTTCGGAACCGGTCTTTCGCGATATTGATTTGGGGGTGTATGTTGCCGGAATAGAGCCGTCGCAATATTTCGCCTGTGAGAACAGACTCACCCGGCTGAGCGAGGATGCAGTCGGCTTCCTGTTTCCCGTAGATGTGAGGATCATCAATGCTGCCCCAGTCTTCTTTTGTTTTGAAGTAATAAGAGGAAAGTTGATTGTTTCCCGAAATGAACAGCTCCTGGTTGACTTCATGACCGGCATTGCCAGAAAGCACCTGGACATCGCATCTTCAAGACGCCACTACCTACGCGAGGCTATGGCCTGATGCCGCTGAATATCGAAAAGCTATACGCCAGGTTCCAAGACATTAATGAATCGATTACGAGGCTCAGGCAGCTCGGAAGCCTTCCCATCGCTGATTTCGCGGCCGACCAGGACAAGCTTGACGTGGCCAGTTTCCGACTGATCGTAGCCACGGAAGCAGTCATCGATATCTGCCTGCACACCTCTGCGAAGCTCCTCAAGAAGGTCCCCGATGACTATGCGGGCTGTTTTAAATTGCTCGCCGATCAAGCCTTGATCGACAAAGACCTCGCCGCACGATTGGCCTCGATGGCGCGATTTAGAAACCTGCTGGTGCACCATTACTGGAAGATCGATTACACCCGACTCCATCAGATCATAAGTGGACCTGATCTCGACGATCTCAGTGAATTCATCCGGCAGATCAACAGGTTAGTAAACGAAAAAGACCCGCTGACAGAGTAGTCTGTTTCCAACCTCGACTCAGACCCACCAGCAAGCCCTATGGCCACGTTTGCTGTCAATCGTGATTAACCACGGCAGAAATTTGAGCAGGTTTTCTTTCCAGTTCAGCGCCGCAATCGCGACTGCATGCTAGCGGCTCAAAGCCACAGCAACCTGCTCGCGTGCATCGAAACTCCAGACTCACCTCCGCCTTGCTTTCCTGCGACTTCCAACTCCCACTTCCGATTACACCCCATGAAGGCTTTGCGGGTTCCCACAGTGGCTTCAATTGCTGCGCTTCAGGGCTAATCCGTGGATGAGATAATGGTTGAATGGGCGGACCACTTGATGGAAACTGTGGGTTATGGAATTAGGCTGGGATTCCATATTGTTACTCAACAGTCAGAATCAGAACTCTTTTCAGAGTCAACGAGGAGGAGGCTTGATCGCCATGGCAGAAGCGATTCGCTGGGTCAAAACCCACTGTGCACGGATGGATCATGGCGGCTGCGGGCTGCTGGTTGGTATTGAGGGCAATACGATTGTTCAGGTCAAAGGAGACCCCGAGGGCTATTTGAACAGGGGATACACCTGCTTTAAGGGCAGGGTCTCAGCTGATCGTCTCACCCACCCCAACCGCCTCCGGTATCCTCTGAAACGCGCAGGCAAGCGCGGCGAAGGCAAATGGCAGCGCCTTTCCTGGGACGATGCCCTCGCTGAGATGGCAAATAATCTTGTCAGGATCAAAGAGAAGCACGGAGCGCGGGCGGTCGGATTCGGTGCGGGTATGCCCAAGGGATTGGAGCATTTCGTTCTGATCCGGCTTGCCAATATCTTCGGCTCACCCAATGTCATCGCCTCGCAGGATGTCTGCCATGCCCCGCGGGAGATCACCGGCATCCACACCTGCGGGTTTTATCCGGTGGCCGATCTCCACAACCCGACCAGGCTCATTCTCTCCTGGGCCAGCAACGTTCTTTCCACCAGCGAGGAAGGACAAATCGCCAGCCTCGCCCTGGAGCAACTCAAGAAGGGTGCGCGTCTGATCGTCGTCGATCCGCGCAAGACGGAGCTGGCTCAAAGGGCTGACCTCTGGCTGCAGCTCAGGCCCGGAACGGCACAGGCTCTGGCTTTGGGATTTCTGCACGTGATCATCGAGGAATCGCTTTACGATGAAGCGTTCGTCGAAAAGTATACCTACGGATTCGAGGACCTTGCACGCCACGTGAAGACTTACACCCCGGAAGTGGTTTCCGAGATCACCTGGGTGCCGGCCGATCTGATCCGCGAGGCCGCGCGAATGTATGCTGCAGCGAAACCAGCCGCCCTTCAGTGGGGTAATGCCATCGAACATGACATCAACGCTTTCGATGCCACCCGTTCCCTGGTTTGCCTCATGGCCGTCTGTGGATACCTCGAAGTGCCCGGCGGCAATATCAATGCGCACGACCCGAACATCATGGGACTCGGCTGAATTCGTCCGCGCCGATCTCATTCCGGATAAGCGCAAAGAGATGATCAGCGCCCACCACGGCATCATCCCAAGGCTGATGACGGTGGCGCCGGCCTATTTCCGGAAGGCGGTGCTTGAAGGGATTCCTTACCCCGTCCGGGGCTATTACGGCATGTGCACCAATCCCCTGGTGGCCTGGGCGGACAGTGCCGCCACCTATGAAGCATTCATGGACCTGGATTTTGTCGCAATGGCGGAGATCTTCATGACGCCCACCGCATCTCTGGCCGATATCGTCTTTCCGGTAGCCCACCAATACGAAATGAACGACATCGGCCACTACGGCATCGGACACGGCATGATCGTCGCCCGGCCCAAGAGTGGTTGAACCGCCGGAAGAATGCTGGCCCGACATGAAGATCATGAATGAACTGGGCAAGCGGATCTCGCCCTCGGAATACTGGCATGAGGATTTCGAAGAGTTTCTTGAAGATGTGGTAAGACCGGCGGCTCTGAGCTACTCTGAATTCGTCGCCAGGGGCTATTTGAAGGGACCCGATCATTTCAGGCTCCACAAGGAGAAAGGGTTCCGCACGCCGACGGGGAAGGTGGAATTGAAACTCAGCACCAGTGAGAAGTTCAACCTGAAGCCGCTGCCCGAGTTCACCGCCCTGCCGGAAGCCGACGACCCCCAGTACCCGCTGATTCTGATCAGTGCAAAGAGCCGTTATTATCTCCTTTCTTCCTATCGGTGGGTGGGGAGATTGCGGGAAAAACGGCCGCATCCGCTTGTTGAAATTCATCCCGAAACCGCAGCTGCTTATGGGATCAGCGATGGTGACAGCGTCGTCATAGGAACAAAGTACGGAGAAATCACGCAAGTGGCACACGTCACCGACATTGTTCATCCCCGGGTGGTCAGCGCCGCGCTGGGATGGTGGTTCCCGGAAGGAGAGGCGGCGGAGCAATTCGAATGGCGTAAATCGAATTTCAATATGCTCACCTCCATGGGAAAACTGGGCAAGGAGTTCGGAACACCCAACCTGAAGAACCTACCCTGTAAAATTTGCAGAGACAACAGGTGATGGGGCTGTCACCAGTGTAAAGAGAAACAAAGAGGCAGGATGTTTTATCCAGAAATAGTTGGGGGGATGGTTCTCGACCATCCCCCGTTTTTCGGAAAAAAACGTGCTCCTTATGCCTGCGCTATGCCGCCTTTTCCAGCCGCACGGCGCACACCTTGTACTCGGGAATCTTGGCAATGGGGTCGTTGGCCGGGTTGGTCAGCAGGTTGGCGCAACTTTCCACGAAATGGAAGGGCATGAAGACCAGGCCCGGTCTCACCCGTCTGGTACAGTCCACTCTGGCAACCATTTCCCCGCGCCGGGAAGTCACCCGTACCTTATCCCCCGGTCTCACCCCGAGCTCTTTGGCATCCTGCGGGGTTGATTTCGAGGAAGCCCTCGGGCATTTCCGCATGGAGCGAGGGTGAGTTGCGGGTCATGGTTCCCGTGTGGTAGTGCACGTGAATCCGCCCGGTGGTGAGCCAGAAGGGATATTCGGCGTCCACCACTTCCGCCGGGGGCTTGAATTCGATGGCATGAAAGAGCCCCAGCCCTCGGGAGAATTTGCCCTGGTGCAACACTTTCGTGCCCGGATGGTCTTTATTGACGCAGGGCCAGAAGAGGCCGTCACCTTCGAGGCGGTCATAGGTGATACCCCCATACGACGGGGCTACCTGGGCCATTTCCGCCATGATCTCAGCCGGTGACTCATACTTCATCGGGTAGCCAAAGCGGGTCGAGAGATCCTGGAGGATCTCCCAGTCCGCACGGGACTCCCCGACCGGTTCGATGGCTTTGCGGACCCGCTGGACCCGCCTTTCGGTGTTGCTGAAGGTGCCGTCCTTTTCGGCAAAAGAGGCCCCGGGCAACACCACATGGGCCAATTCGGCCGTCGGGGTGAGGAAGATGTCCTGGACCACCAGCAGCTCGGCAGCACGCAGCGCTTTCTCCACGTGGTGCACGTCCGGGTCGCTCACCATGGGGTTTTCCCCGACCACATAGACCGCCTTCACCGTGCCCGCCGTCAGACCATCGAGAACGCCGGGAATGGTCAGGCCGACCTTGTCGGAGAGTTTGGCGTTCCAGGCGGCTTCAAACTTTTTCTGAATATCCGGATTGTTCACGGGTTGGTAGGCCGGATAGACGTTGGGGAGCCCGCCCATATCGCAAGCCCCCTGGACGTTGTTCTGGCCACGCAGCGGGTTGACGCCCGTCGATTCCCGGCCGATATGCCCGGTCAGCATGGACAGATTTGCCAGGGATTTGACATTGTCCACCCCGGTCGTGTGCTGGGTGATGCCCATGCAATAGACCAGTGACCCGGCCTTTGCCTTGGCATACCACTCGGCGATGGTGCGGATATCATCAGCCGAGACACCGGTGATCTCCGCCGCGCGCTCCGGTGGAAATTGTTCGATGACCTTGCGGAATTCCTCGAAGCCCTCGGTCCGCTCAGCAATGAAGGCCTCATTGTGCCATCCGTTGGTGAGGATGACGTTCATGATCCCGTTGAGCAACGCCACATCGGTACCGAGCTTGTGCTCCACGTAAAGGTCGGCGTTCTTCGCCAGGGGTACTCGGCGGGGATCGATGACCACCAGTTTCGCCCCTTTTGCCTTGGCGCGAAAAATGCGCGTCGCCACCAGCGGGTGGTTCGAGGGGGTGTTGGAGCCGATCACGATGATGCAATCGGCGTTTTCCAGTTCGGCAATGGAGTTGGTCATGGCCCCACTCCCAAACGAGGCGGCAAGTCCTGCCACCGTCGAGGAGTGTCAGAGGCGGGCGCAGTGGTCGACATTGTTGGTCCCCACTGCCGCTCGAGCGAACTTCTGGATGAGGTAGTTTTCCTCGTTGGTCACCTTGGCCGATGCCAGAAAAGCCACGCTGTCAGGGCCGTGGGCTTCTTTGATCTCCTTCAGCCGTTTGGCGGTAAAATCCAGCGCCTCATCCCAGGAAACCGGCGTCAGCACGCCGTCTTTGCGCAGAAGCGGCTGCGTCAGGCGATTCGGGCTCTCGACGAATTCGTGCACGCTCCAGCCTTTGACGCAAAGCTTGCCTTCGTTCAAAGTGCTGGTCTTGCACGGGATCGTGTTCACCACGTGGCCGTCCAGGACCTCGAGATAGAAAGTACACCCGCAGCCGCAGTAAGTACACGTGGTCAGTACATTCCGGTAATCCATAAATATGCTCCTCTCAGTGTTGTGGGGAATCACCGAGGATGTTGACGGACAGGCTGGCCTTGGGTTCGCCATAGCCCGGCCGATACTGGTATTCCTGGTCGACGATATCCGCGATCTTCTTGTACAGCGTTCGCAGCGGGATATCCGCAGGGCAGGCTTCATTACAGAGCCCACAGTCGATGCATCTTCCCGCCATGTGCAGCGCGCGGGTTATATGGAAAATGGGGTTTTGCGGGGGCAGCGTGCCGATATCGACAAAGTCCTTGCCCCCCAGGGTGCATTCCTTACAGTAGCACATGGGACAGACATCCCTGCATCCATAGCACTTGACGCATTTGGAAAACTCGGCCAACCAGACTTTGAAACGGTCATCGAGAGCCATGGCCTCGATCTGGGCCACTCCGGCAAACGGCCGCCCCTCGGCTGGTTCCCCAGCCACGTACTCATCGGGAAAGGGCTTCATGCACTCGCAGGCATCGGCCAGTTCCTGGGGGCAGGCAAGGCCGACGGCAACAACCCTTGCCGGGTCGAGCTGGTTGGACGCGAACAGGGTTTTCAGCCCACGCTCGTCACAGCCTCGAACCAGCACGCCGAAAGAATCCTCCTGATAACAACGGACCAGCCTGATGAGTTGTTTGTTGAGCGAATAGCGGGTGTCGCCTGGTTTTGCCCCATCGCCGATGACCAGGCCTTCGAGGTCATTGGCATCGGTAAAAAGGTAAGGCCCCACATGGCCGTGCATTTCGCGGAGACCGAGAAAACCTTTGATCCTGCCGGACGTCAAAAGCTCCTGAACTTTTGCCTTGATCTTTTCAACCATAAAAAAGAGCCTTTCTCATTGATCATTGATAATCCAACCAATGTCAGTCTCTATCAGGCCACAGCCTTCAACGGTGATGGTCCCAGGGCTTTGATCTCGTTGCTGAATTCGGTAACAATCTGCAACCAGCTTGGGCGCTTCGGCGGACGACACCCATTCCACCCTGAGCCGCTCCGGGTCAATCCCGGTAAAGGCGAGCAAATTTCTGATCACCGCCATCCGCTTGGCCGCATTGAAATTACCTTCCATGTAATGACACTCGCCCAGGTGGCACCCCAGCACCAGGACGCCGTCGGCGCCTTTGGACAGGGCCCGCACCACCAGGTCGGGACTGACCATACCGGAGCACATCATGCGGACAATGCGCAAATTGGGAGGATACTGCGAACGACTGACCCCAGCCAGGTCAGCAGCGGCATATGCTCACCAGGTGCAGAGGAATCCCACGATGGTGGGACTGTAATCATTCGACATGGCGAAGAACTCCTTTCCTGCCTTAGCTGTATGACATACCAATTAACAATGGAGACTGTTAAGCCGCTTCGAGCGCTGCATCCACCTGAGCCTGAAGTTGCGTTCGAGTGAAGCCACAGACCACTACGCCCCCTTTGGGACAGGTTGCGGCACACACCCCACAGCCTTTACATAAAATCTTATCAACTTTGTTGCGCTTGAGCTTCTGTCCGTCTTTTTCATACTCCTCGAGGCTGAGGGCATGGTAGGGGCAAAGCTCGACACAGGCTCCGCAGCCGTCGCAGCGGTCCGTCACCTGTGAGATCAGGGCACTGGCCACCAGCTTGTCCTTGAAAAGCACGGTAGCGGCCCGGGCAGCGGCGCCGAGCCCCTGGGCCTGGGCTTCCCCCACCGTTGCAGGGTAGCGCGCCGTCCCGCACAGGAAAATCCCATCGGTGGCAAAATCCAACGGCCGCAGTTTGGCGTGGGCCTCGAGGTAGAAGTGGTTCTGATCGACGGGAATCCGCATCAGATTGGCAACCGCCGGGGCATCATCAGGGGCTACCAGCGGAGTGGAAAGGACCAGCAGATCAAAGGGAATCTCCTCCACCTCACCCAACAGCGGCTGATAAACCTCCACCACACCGTCCTTTACCTGTGGTGGCCGGTCTACGTTGTAAATGTCGTAGCGAACGCCTTGACCGCGAGACTCCCAAAGCGTCCGTTCGTTGTCGGTGCCGTACATTTGAATATCGCGATAGAGGATGTGGACATAGGCCTCGGGATTCAGCTCTTTGATGTAAAGAGCATTCTTGATCGCCGTCTGGCAGCAGATCCTGGCGCAGTAAGTGCGCTCGGGCGATCTGGCGCCGACGCACTGGATCATGACGATCCGCTTGGCCTCGAGGGTCCCATCCCGGAGCTTCTCCTCCAGTTCAATCTGGGTGATCACATTCTTCCCATTGTACCCATACAGACCATTGGGCATGAAGGGCACTGCCCCGGTGGCAACGACAATGCAGCCCACGGTTTCTGTCTGTTCCGCACCACTCTTGTCACGAATCGTCACCTCGTAATTGCCGACCACGCCGCCAACCGCCGTGACTTCGCTCTCCAGCAGAGGTCTTGCATTTGGCTTGGACTCAATTTCTGCCACCAGCATGCCCACCAGGTCGGAGGCCTTTTCTCCACCTGGGCCAATCCGGTTGATCCGGCGCAACAAGCCTCCAAGTTCCGGCTGCCTTTCCACCAGGATCACTTCCATCCCCATGTCCGCAAGCGCTCCGGCAGCCGACAGACCGGCTACCCCCCCGCCAATGACCACAGCTCGGCGCACCAGGGAGGATTCAATGTCCTCCGCCGGCTCAAGGAACCTGGCTTTGGCCACCGCCATCCGGATCAGGTCTTGGGCCTTGAGCATGGCCAGATCCCGGTCCTGCACGTGAACCCACGAGCACTGATCGCGGATGTTGGCCATTTCGAACAGATACTGATTCAATCCCGCCTCAGCACAGGCGCTTCTGAACAGCGGCATGTGGGTGCGCGGTGAGCAGGAGGCCACCACGACGCGGGTGAGTCCATGTTCCTTGATGGCGTTCGTAATCTCGCCAATGCCCGCTTCGGAACAGGTGTAGAGGTTGTTCTTGGTAAAAACGACGTTGGGCAGCCCGGAGGCGTACTCGGTAAGTCCCGGGCAATCCAGGAGGCCCGCAATATTGGAACCGCAATGGCACACAAAAACGCCAATCCGCGCATCCCTGGTGTTGAGTTCTGCTGTCTTCTCCGTATCACCACTCATTGACTTGTTCTCCTTCAGGATGCCAGGCGCTCGGTCTCAGAACCCGCCACAATCTGAGCTGCCCTGGCTGCGGCACTGCTGGCCTGAGCAACCGATTCCGGAATATCCATGGGACTTTGCGCACAGCCGCAGACGAAAACGCCCGGCCGCGAAGTGCTGAGCGGCGGATAGGAGGCGGTCTTGATGAAACCGAAATCATTGATTTCAATGCCTACGGTGGCCGCCATCTTGGCTATCCCCTCACTGGGCTGGCAGGCAGTAGCCAGGATCACCAAATCCACCGGCAATTGCTTCACCTGTCGTTCCTTGGTGTCCTCGTAGACAAGGATGGGAGTGTGATCCTTGTCCTCGTAAATTTCGGCCACCCGGCTCCGGATGAACTTGATCCCCGAACCGGCGCCGCGATTTCGGTATTCCTCGAAGTTCTTTCCGACCGCGCGGATATCCATGCCGAAAATATAGACTTCGGCTTCCTTGTCGTGTTCCAGACCGATGATGGCCTCTTTGACGGCGTGCATGCAGCAGAAGCCGGAGCAGTACTTGTTGAAGCGAATGTCACGGGAACCCACGCACTGGATGAAGGCCAGCCGGTGAGCACCCTTGATCTTGTCGACTTTCGCCTTCATGGCCGCGAGCTTTTCCGTCGCCTGGCGGCTGACTTTAGACTGCTCAGCCCACTTGTCGTAATCTTCGCCTTGCAGTTCACCGGCTTCATACTTCGCGAAGAAATCGGCGGAAGCCATGCCGCCCTTCTTCTCGAACTGTTCGAGGCTCTTGGCTGCTTTCTGCTGGTTCTTTTCCGCCTCGGGCAGAGCATCCATCAGAGCCAGGTCCGATCGGCGATAGACGTGACCATGAGTGGGGCCGCTGGCGGAGAGGAACCGTTCGAATTCCAGGGCGGTGACCACGTTGGGAAGTCGCCCATAGCCATATTCAGGGATTTTGGTGGCGTCAAAAAGATCATAGCCGGTGGACACAATAATGGCCCCAACATCAAATTCGATGATCTTTTCCTCCATCTTGTAATCGATGGCTCCGGCCTGGCAAACCTTGGCGCAAACCCCGCACTTTTTCCCCTGGAACTGTCGGCACACATTGGCGTCGATGGTGTAGGCGGAAGGAATCCCCTGAGCGAAATACTTGTAGATGGCCTTGGCTTTTCCCAGCTCAAGGTTGTAAGCGTCGGACGTTACCGTCGGGCACTTTTCAGCACACGTCCCGCAGCCCGTGCATTTCTTTTCATCAACATAGCGGGCTTTCTTGCGAACGGTGATGTGAAAATTCCCCACCTCACCCTCAACTTTTTCAATCTCTGAGTAGGCCAGCAACCGGATCTTGGGATGTCGACCGACATCCATGAGCTTCGGCGCCAGGATTCAAAGGGCGCAATCATTGGTGGGAAACGTTTTGTCAAGCTGCGACATCTTGCCGCCAATGCTTGGCAACCGCTCCACCAGATGCACCTGGAACCCCATTTCACCCAGGTCCAGAGAGGCCTGCATGCCTGCAATTCCTCCCCCAATCACTAACACGTCGCGATTCACGAGTAGGGTCTCCTTCTGGGTTTCAACCATCCATCGTTGTTAAATGTGTCGCACAAGAAAAGCAAAAAGCTCCCCCTGCGAGATCAACCAGGTCGCTGTTCCGCCGACCACAGCTGATTCGGACGCGATACTTGGGGGAGCTCATTATGACCATACCTGCTGCAACCTTTCAAGCCCATGGCAGCACCGACTGCTCCAATTCATCGCGATACGTTACGGGCGCTGCCCCAGCGCGAAGTGTGCGGGAAATGGGCTCTCGTGAATATAATAACGTAACGTCCATTTAGTAGCAAGGATTTTTTGTATGGTGTTAAGGAACATCGCGCAAAGTATCACATACGTCGTCAAGTCCAAGACGGGCACGCCAACTGGTGGTATCGTTGCATGGATAGGAACAAACAAGGCAGGTCACCATTTTTCTGTGGCAATTCCCTCTTGACAAAAATTGCTCGCACAGACTCTAACCTTTTGCATGACTGGCATCTGTCTGGTATAATGGAATGAATTCTATGTAAGTTGTTCATCCTTACCAGCTTGAGGCGGAGGGGTGAAGAGCTGCTTTAACAGTGGCGGTCAGCCAAGATAGAAGTTTAGTGTTTTCCCCGTCAGGCATGATTTTTCGCTATATCCACAGGGGAGGGGGGCTAAGGGGTTGTAGTTCTTTGATAATGTGCACTCCATTTTTGTTCCGTGGCAACTTCTCGAAGTGCTCTATTCTCACAGGAGGGAATCCATGACTTCAGACCGAAAGCTTGTTTTATTGGCATTAGACGGATCCGAACAGTCCTTGGAGACGGTCAAATACCTCAGTCAGGTTCTGACCCTAACCAACACCGAGGTGGTGCTCTTTAATGTCTTCCAGAAGGTACTGCCCATGTTCTGGGACCGGGAACAGGATCCGATGGCCGTCAAGCACCTCGAGTACATGGAGGGGTGGGCGGCCCATAAGGAACAGAAGATGCGCGAGTTTATGGAGGGCGCGCGGCAGATTCTGGTCGATGCCGGCATGCCTCAAGAGGCTATCGTCATCAATATTCAACAACGCAAACAGGGTTTTGCCAGGGACATCCTCGAAGAATGCCGCTTTGGCTACGACTTGGTCGCCCTCGGACGCAAAGGTATCGGGGCAGGGGACGATGTCATGCTCGGCAGCGTTGCCAGCAAAGTGCTCTTGAATGTAGTGGGCCCGGCAGTCTGTCTGGTGGGTGGAAAACCCAAGGCGGGCAAAATCCTCGTGGGTGTGGACAGTTCCTGGGGATCGATGCGTGCTGCAAATTTCGTCGGAAAAGTGTTGAGCAAGGGTGAACCTCAGGTAACCCTGGCGCACGTTGTGAGGTTTCCCCAGGAGGACGAAGTCGAGATGCTGAGCGGAGAGCTGATCCAGAAGCTCCAGGATGATGCTCAGGAAGCCATTAAGCCGACGTTTGAAAAGCTTTCAAAGTCCCTGACCGCGATGGGAGCCAATCCGGCAAAGATAAGCAACAAGGTGATCTCGGGAGTGGTCAGCCGTTCGACGGCACTGCTTAACGAAGCCCGCAATGGCAGGTATGGGACTATCGTCGTCGGCAGGAGAGGAGTATCCGAGGTCGAAGAATTCCAAATTGGGCGAATTGCCGCTAAGCTCACGCAGGTGGCGAGAGACATGGCGGTGTGGGTAGTGAGCTGAAGCACGCTAATAGCTCGCAAGCTCCATCAGCTCTGCTCAGTTTTCTGTAGACAAGAAGTGCGGGGGTGGTTCCAAGAAAGCCACTCCCGCTTTTCTATTCGGGTAAGAACCTGGCTGAGAACTCGCCCAAGAGCTGGTAGAGCTGGTTCCCAAGCTCCAGCTTGGGAACCCTTTTGCTTGGAAGCTCCGGCTTCGTCGGACGTGTGGATGCGTTCTGATCCTGAAGAGGCGCGCGAAGCTGGAGCTTTCGTACTGTGCGTTCCCAAGCTGGAGCTTGGGAACGAGCGGGACGAGGGGACGAGGGGACAGGGGACGAGGGAGCGAAGAACCCGGTTGTGGCATTCATTCAAGAGCGATTAACGCCAACGGGTGATTTTCAGAAAAAGTTCGGGGGTGGTTCCAAGAGAACCACCCCCGCTTTCTTTCATTCAGATTGAACGTGATGTCCTTCTTGCCTCGGTGAAGCAGATCCTTCGAGTTTATGAAGGCCGCCTTGTGATGATTTCACCCTTGGCGTTGATGACTTTGATC
The DNA here is from genome assembly GCA_963783775.1 of uncultured delta proteobacterium. Classification (GTDB taxonomy): domain Bacteria; phylum Desulfobacterota; class Syntrophobacteria; order Syntrophobacterales; family Syntrophobacteraceae; genus JADGQM01. The sequence goes on from CAWAOR010000011.1 coordinate 477,591, forward strand.
GAGAACCCATTATTGCCGTCCAGGCAATGAGTAGCGCAGCTAATTCAAGGGTCATAGGCGCGTATCGACATCTCAATCATGTTGAGGATGCCCTCGTTGACCTCGCCGTTCTTGATGAGCATTTTTGAGGCCTGGTTGACACTCATGTTGATGGGACCAAGATTGTGCGTGGTGCCCACGATGAGGTTGGCGCGGGTGATCATCCCGTTGTCGTCGGTGGAATAATCATGAATCAAGGTTCCCCGCGGCGCTTCGACACAACCGACACCTCTGCCGGCTCGGGGTTCCACCTTGGCCCGGATGTCCGTATCGCAAATCTCCGGATCTTCCAGAAGCTCGATAGCCTTCTCGTAGGCATACACATCCTCGATCAGCCTTGCCCAGTGGTAGAGCAGGGTCAACTGCGTGGGCCGGCCGAAAGCCTTACGGAATTCATCCAGTTCCGCCTGCGCGCGAGGAGTTGAGATCCCATCACACACGTTGATACGGGCGAGACAGTTGGCTCGATAGATCCCCTTGGGATTATCGATATCCATGGAAAAACCCTCATCCCAGCACTTGGCATAGGGGATTTTTCCGTACGAGAAGGGGACCACGGCCTCACCAAGGTAGTCAACGTAGTCCTGGATATCGAACTGTACAAAGGTGCCATCCGCTTTCATCAAGCGAATCTTACCGTCGTAGAGAGCGAGATTGCCGTTATCGTCGACCGTGCCGATAAAGCCGGTGTTGATGACCCCGAGCGTCTTGACCACATCGAGGTACTTGGGAAACACACTGGCTTTGGCAAACTTGAGGGTGTCGTGCGAGAATTCCAGCAGAACCTTAAGCTTTTCCAGGAAATCCAGGCGTTCGGAATTGAGAAGCGGCCGACAGAATCCGCCCGTCACCCCCGCGTGGGGATGAATGGCCTTGCCGCCAAGCTTTTCCAGGATCATTTTCGCCATGTAGCGCATCTGGACCGCTTTCGTGGCCAGTTCGGGATTGGCTTTGGCGACTCCGATGACGTTGCGCACTTCGTAGGGAGCATCCGGTCCCATGACAAAGTCCGCCGCGGCAAGAAAATAGAAATGCAATAATTTGTCTTCCGCATGGGACATGGTCTGAGCAAATTCCCGCAGTTTCCATCCCGCAGGCGGCAGGGTTACGCCAAAACAGCGATCCACGGCTTTGTTCGAGGCCATGTGATGGTGCCACGGGCAAATCCCGCAAATGCGGTTGACAATCCGAGGAACTTCCTCCGCAGGCTTTCCTACCACGAACTTTTCAAAGCCCCGCAGAGACATGTAGTGCACTTTCGTGCTGCTCACACTCCCCCCGTCATCGAGTTGGATCTCGATGGAGCCATGACCCTCGATGCGGGTTATGGGAGCAATGTTGATTACTCGCGACATGTCTTCATCCTCCCTCTATTTCTTCTGCGGCGTCAGCAGATGGTGGGCGCCGGAAAATCGCAACAGAGAAGTGTATTCGGGCAGGGATTTAATATCGATCCCATTAGACGCCAGCGCATTGAGCATGCCCAAAAGCTGATTGCCATCCTGCTCCACCGGCCCATAGCAGCCCCGGCAAGGCACTCGAGCGATAATGCAGCGCGGGACGACGCCATCACCACCGCACCCGGCCTTGGTCACCGGCCCCATACACAGGAATCCCTGCTCCAGCAGACACCGCATCTTATCGATCGGTTCATCCGGGGCTCCGTAATGCGGCGCCTCGAGGAATCGTCGAAGCTGCTTCACCTGTCCTTTGCCCTCACGAATCGTGGGGCAGGTGTCGCAGACACTCTTGTCGGCCAGGGCCAGCGGCATGAGCCCAAGCAGGGCGGCAAGCCCCATAAAAACCTGGTCAGGATGGGGAGCACACCCGGGCAGGTACACGTCCACCTTGATCTTTTCATCCAGTGCATACGTGGCATCCAGAAGCGTCGGGAGGCCGTCGGAAGGGAGGAAATCACATTTATCGGTAGTCTCCGTTGAATAATACCGATCGAAGATTTCCTGATTTTCATACGAATTGGCCAGTGCCGGAATGCCCCCGTGGGTCGCACACGTGCCGAGGGCCACGATGATCTTGCACTGCTTGCGCATTTCCTCCGCTACTTCCAGGTGTTCCGAATTCCGAATGCTACCGCTAATGATCCCCACATCCGCCTCGGGGATGTGAATGTGCTTCCCATCACCCAACTGTCCATAATATTTGTGGTCCATCAAGACGGGAATGTGCACGAACTCGACGAGGTCCAACACCGTCAACAGCCTCTCACCCATATCAACAACTGAGATCTCACAACCCGAACATGCATTCAACCACTCTTCCGCTACCCTAGCTGCCATATAACACCTCTTCAGTTTCGGTGCCTCCGAAGGTCTAGCCCCTCTCTTTTAATCCAATCTAGATGGTCAAAGGGGAAAAATATCCATTATTCACTGTCAGCAAAAGACCCCCTCTGAACCAATTCCTTGCAGCACGAACGGTCAGGCGCCTCCCTGTCGGGATCCTGCTTGATGCCATCTTTCGCGCCTCTCGAACATGCTCAGGCCGCCTCGGCTTTCTTTTCTTTCAGTGGGTTCGGACCCAGTTTCTTGATATCTCCGGTGAAGGCCGTCACCACGTCCGCAAATTTGGGTGCTTCCGCCGACGACACCCAAGCGGTTCGAAACCGATTGGGATCGATTCCAAGGTTTTCAAGAACGATCTTTGTCACCTCTTGCCGCGCATTTGTCTTTTGATTACCTTCCAGGTAATGACATTCGCCGAGGTGTCAACCAACCACCAGAACGCCATCCGCTCCTTTGTCCAGGGCGCGGACAACCATATCAGGACCTACCATTCCCGAACACATTACTCGCACTATCCGCAGGTTTGACGGATACTGCATACGACCGACCCCAGCCAGGTCAGCAGCAGCGTATGCTCACCACGTGCACAAAAACCCTAAGATGACCGGTTTGAAATCGTCAGACATCGAGGGAAACTCCTTTCTATGAAGATCAACAGGTCACTAAACATCCTCACGCCGACTACCCTATACGGCTTCGAGGGCAGCGTCCACCTGGGCTATGATCTGCTCCGAGGTGAACCCATGCACGATAATCCCACCTTTGGGACAGGTTGCCGCACACACCCCACACCCCTTGCAAAGGATGTTGTCCGATTTCACGCGTTTGCGCGTCCGACCGCCTTCCTCGAATTCTTCGATAGTGATTGCATAGTAGGGACACAAATCGATACACAAGGCGCAACCATCGCACTTCTCAGTGACATAAGAGACCAGGGCACTGAAGACCAGCTTGTCCTTTGAGAGCACCGTACCGGCCCGCGAGGCGGCGCCGAGTCCCTGGGCCTGAGCTTCGCGAACCGTTGCCGGATAACGCGCCGTGCCACAGAGGAAAATCCCGTCGGTGGCAAAATCCAAGGGTCGCAGCTTGGCATGGGCCTCCATGAAGAAACCGTTCTGGTCGACGGGAATACGCATCAAGTTGGCGGTAGCCGGAGAATCTTGAGGAGCTACCAGAGGCGTAGAAAGCACCAGCAGATCAAAAGGAATTTGCTCCACCTCACCCAGCAGAGGCTGATAGACCTCCACTACATTGTCCTTCACAACCGGTGGCCTCTCCTCGTTGTAAATGTCATAGCGAACGCCCTTGCCGCGCGACTCCCAGAGCATCCGTTCGTTGTCGGTCCCATACATCTGAATATCGCGATAGAGGATGTGAACATAGGCCTCGGGATTGAGCTCTTTGATGTAAAGGGCATTCTTGATCGCCGTCTGACAGCAGATTCTGGCACAATAGGTGCGCTCGGGCGACCTGGCGCCGACACACTGGATCATGACCACTCGCTTGGCATCGAGCGTACCATCCCGGAGCTTCTCCTCCAATTCAATCTGGGTGATCACGTTCTTCCCGTTGTACCCATACTGGCCCTCGGGGGTGAAGGGCACCGCCCCGGTGGCAACGACAATACAGCCCACGGTCTCCTTCTGTTCCGCACCACCCTTGTCGCGAATCGTCACTTCATAATTCCCAACCACTCCTCCAACCGCGGTGACCTCGCTCTCCAGGAGTGGCGTTATCTTCGGATTCGCCTTAATCTGCTCCACCAGCTTACCCATCAATTCGGAGGCCTTGTCACCTCTCGGTCCCACCCGGTTGATCCGCCTCAACAAACCCCCAAGCTCCGCCGCTTTTTCCACCAGGACAATGTCCGTCCCCATGTTAGCCAAGGCCACGGTTGCCGATAGACCGGCAATACCACCACCAATGACCACCGCTCGGCGCACCAGGGAGGATTCGATGTCCTGCTGGGGCTGGAGAAACTCGGCTTTGGCAACCGCCATCCGGATCAGGTCTCGGGCCTTTAGATTGGCATCCGCTTTCTCCTGCACGTGCACCCAGGAACACTGGTCCCGGATGTTGGCCATCTCGAAAAGATACGGATTCAATCCAGCCTCGGCGCACGCACTCTTGAACAGGGGCATGTGAGTGCGCGGAGAGCAGGAAGCCACCACGACGCGCGTGAGCCCCTGCTCCTTGATGGCGTTCATGATCTCGCCGATGCCCGCTTCCGAGCAGGTGTAGAGATTGTTCTTGGTAAAAACGACGTTGGGCAGCTTTGACGCGTACTCCGCGAGAGCTTCGCAATCCAGGAGACCCGCAATATTGGAACCACAGTGACAGACAAAAACACCCGTCTTCACTTCCTTGCCGTTGAGCTCTTCTGTCTTCCCAGTATCACCACTCATTGACTTGTTCTCCTTCAGGAGGCGAGACGTTCGGTCTCAGAACCTGCCAGAACCTGGGCTGCCATCGCAGCGGCACTGCTGGCTTGAGCAACCGATTCAGGAATATCCATGGGGCTTTGGGCACAGCCACAAACGAAGATGCCCGGCCGAGAGGTATCAAGAGGCAGATAGGAGGGGGTCTCGATGAACCCAAAGTCGTTCATTTCAATGCCCAGGGTGCCGGCCAGTTTTACCACCCCTTCACTGGGCTGGCAGGCGGTGGCCAGAATCACAAGATCCACCGGCAACTGGCGTACCTGGCGCTCTTTGGTGTCTTCGTAGACCAGGATCGGACCGTGATCCTTGTCCTCGATGATCTCGGCGACCCGGCTTCGGATGAATTTGATGCCGGCCTCGTTGGCGCCCCGGTTGCGGTATTCTTCAAAATTCTTCCCAACCGCGCGGATATCCATGCCGAAAACATAGACTTCGGCTTCCCGGTCATGTTCCAGGCCGATGATGGCCTCCTTGATGGCGTGCATGCAGCAGAAGCCGGAACAGTATTTGTTGAAGCGAATGTCGCGGGAGCCCACGCACTGGATGAACGCAAGCCGATGGGCACCATGGATCCCGTCGACTTTTGCCTTCAAAGCCTCGAGTTGATCGGTCGCCTGACGGTAAACCTTATAAGCCTCAGCCCACTTTTGATGGTCATCCTCCTGCAGTTGCCCAGCTTCATACTGAGCATAGAAAGCATCGGAAGCCATGGCAAAATGCTTCTCATACCGTTCGAGACCCTTGGCCGCTTTCTGCTGGCTCTTTTCCACCTCGGGCAGAGTCTCCATCACGGCGAGGTCCGTCAAACGATACACATGCCCATGGGTTGGTCCACTGGCCGAAAGGAAGCGCTCAAATTCCAGGGCCGTAACCACGTTCGGTAACCGTCCATAACCATACTCAGGCATTTTGCGAGCATCGAAAAGGTCGTAGCCGGTGGCCACAACAATGGCCCCGACCTCGAGCTCCACAATCTTTTCCTCCATCTTATAATCGATGGCGCCAGCCTGACAGATCTTGGCGCAGACACCGCACTTCTTTCCCGGCTGAAAGTTGCGGCATACCGTTGGATCGATGGTGTAAGCGGAGGGAATTCCCTGGGCGAAATACTTGTAGATGGCCTTGGCTTTTCCCAGCCCCAGGTTGTAAGCATCGGAGGTTACTGTCGGGCATTTTTCCGCGCACGTCCCGCAGCCCGTACACTTGTTTTCATCGACATAGCGGGCTTTTTTGCGTACCGTGACGCGAAAATCCCCGACCTCCCCCTCGACCTTTTCCACTTCTGAGTAAGCCAGCAACCGGATCTTGGGATGTCGACCGACATCCATCAGCTTCGGCGCTAGAATTCAGAGGGCGCAATCGTTGGTCGGAAACGTCTTGTCAAGCTGGGCCATCTTCCCGCCAATACTTGGCAACCGTTCCACCAGATGCACCTGAAACCCCATCTCACCCAAGTCCAGAGAGGCCTGGATGCCTGCAATACCGCCCCCAATCACTAAAACATCCCGATTCACGAGTAGGGTCTCCTTCTGGGTTTCGAACCATCCTTACATGAAATCTCTCTGAAATGCATACAGTTGTAGTGGCAGATACGCTTCTTCTGGAAACGCGCCATCTTCCAACGACCTTCAAGGTATTCTCAAAGCCACAAAATGCGAGCTAGAACGTGTTACTGCGCTTCAGGAACAACCTGTTTTTGAGAAACCTTTTATTGTTCCACATGTTTCAGAAGAAAAGCAAAAAGATCGACCACTTCCATGTCGGTCAGGTCGGTATTCTGCTGACCGCAACTGAGATGGATGCGGCATTTGGGGCAGCTCGTTATGACCGTGTGTGCTCCGGCCTCCCGTGCTTCCTGCAGCCTCTCGATCTGAATGGACTTCGAACAGTTCGAACATTCCATCCAGGCACTGGTGCCGCAGCACAGAGCATTTTCACGATTGCGTGGCATTTCCTCAAAAGAGGTTCCCGGGACGAGCCGAATCAGCTCTCTGGGCGCTTCATAGATCCCGGCCACCCGACCCAACCGGCACGGATCCTGATAGGTTACTCCTCCCTTGCCATTGTTCGCACACGGGGTGAACTTCACTCCCGAGCCCGGCAGTTCCCGCGCAAAAAACTCGGTGACGTGAAGCACTTCAAAGGGCAGTTCCGGGAAATACCTGGGGATCTGATCTTTAAAGGTCGTGTATCCCTCAGGGCAACTGAAGAGGACGGTTTTCGCCCCCGAGGCACGGATGACCTCGAGGTTCTTTTCCGCAAGTTTCTTGAAGGTGGCCTCATCGCCGCCCCACAGGGCGTCATGGCCGCAACACCGTTCATCGTTGCTGATGACCGGTTCGATGCCCATGCGATTGAGCAACCCGAGGACACCCTTGGGGATTTCGAGGGCACCTTCTCCAGGCTTCAACACAGCCTCAAAATAGGGGGCGCAGCCGACAAAGTAGAAGATATCTCCCGCTTCCTTGAAGGTCCCCGCGTCTTTGGCCCAGTCGGTGCGCTGCTGCTTGATGCTTTTGGTTTGCAGCGTCGCAATGGCCTGCATCGTCCCATGATGGCTCAACTGGGGCAGATTCCCTTCCTTGCGAGCCAGTTCCCGATGGGCCCGGGCAAACTCCGGGAAATCGATCTGCGCCGGACAACGGGTGCTGCATCGGGCACAAGTCAGGCAGGCCCAGAGCTCCCGCCCTTGCACCACCGTTTCGTCGTGGTCCATCAAAGTGCGCTTGATCATTTGGCGTGGGGAAAAGGAAGTCATCGATCTGCTGATGGGGCAACTGCCCGTGCAGACACCACACTCCATGCAATAATTGATTTGTTCCGGACTGATTATCATAAGCGTCTTCCATCAGGGCATTTACGGTTCTAAAAAGATCGTCGGCAACCTGTTGACCGTGACCCGATCATGCGGCGCTCGCGACACTGCCATTCGTCTCTGCCAGTGGATTTCTACCTAATTGCTTCAACAGTTCGGTATAATTTCGAATCGTCTCGGCAAAAATCGGCCCTTCCGAAGCTGAAACCCATTTCAGAAAAAGATACCGTTCATCCACACCCAGCAGCCGGAGCACTTTATGGGTATCCTCAACCACCTTCAGACACTTTTCATTACCTCCCAGGTAATTGCAGTCTCCGATGTGTCAGCCGGACACCATGACCCCGTCCATTCCCGCCTGATAAGCGTTAAGCAGGAAGGCATGATTGATTCTGCCCGTGCACATCAGACGAATGAGTCGCACATTGGTAGGGTACTGCATCCGCCCCACCCCTGCCAGATCAGCTCCGGCATAGGCGCACCAGTTACACACAAAGGCTACAATTTTGGGCTCGAAGGTTTCAGACATTGGCATTCCTCTCAGTTATCGGCTCAGGGCAAACCGCCTCAATCCAAAAATCACCTGCTATAGGGCCTGAATCTCTGCATTCACCTGCTTGTCGCGGAAATGGGCCAGCGACGCTGCCCCAGTGGGGCAAGCCACATTGCAGGCGCCACATCCCGTGCAGAGCGCCAAGTTGACCTGAGCTTGGCGGTGCCCGTCAGGCATATCCGTAACTTTCACGGCGTTAAAGAGACAGGTCTGTTCACATTCACCACAGGCACGGCAGAGTTCGGAGTCGATCTGCGTCATCATGCCTTCCTTGACAATCTCTTTCTTGGACATGATGGCAAGCGCCCGCGAAACCGCTCCCTTGGCCTGCGCTATGGCCTCATTGGCAAACGAAGGCCCTTTCGCCAGACCGCAGAGGAAATAGCCGGCGGTCGGAAAATCCAAAGGCCTCAGTTTCAGGTGCGCCTCAAGGAAGAAACCATCCTGATCGAAAGGCACGCGGAGGGTCTCACCAAGCTTCTTGCCTTCCTGTCGCGGCCGAATGGCGGCACTCAAAACCAGCAAATCGGCATCCAGACGGAACGGGCGATTGAGCTGGGCATCGGCCACCGTTACCTGCAAACGCTCACCAATAGCCTCGACTTTGGGCTTGTTTTCATACTCGAAGCGGAAGAAGCGCACCCCTTTCTGTCGGGCCTCCTGATAGCTGAGCTCCTTAAAGCCAAAGGTGCGGATATCACGATAGAGCACCGATATCTGCGCCTTAGCGTTCAGTTCCTTGAGCTTCAGGCTGTTCTTCATGGCAGCCGTACAACAGACGCGGCTGCAGTATGAATTGTCCGGTTCACGCGAACCGACGCATTGAATCATGACCACACGCTGGTATTTCGCGGCACGGGCAGGCTCGTTTTGCAGGAGCGCCTCAAACTCGTGTTGCGTCATCACCTGCGGGTGTTGTCCGTAAAGATATTCCGTCGGCTTGTATTCCTCACCACCCGACGCCACGATCACCACCCCGTGGCTGAGTTCCTCGGTGTTGCCATTGCGGGTGATCGTAGTCGTGAAATTGCCGCAACTTCCCGTAATGGCAGTAACCTCCGCCTCTTTGTGGATGGTGATGAGCGGATTGGCTTCCACCTTCTTGATCAGGTCTTGAACATACCGGTATGGAGTAGCTCCATCTTCGGTGTAGTAGAGGGTCTTGGAATTCCCGCCGAGTTCCGCACTGCGCTCCACAAGGACCGCCGGGAACCCTTGTTCCGCAATGGCGAGGGCCGCTGTGAGGCCGGTCAACCCCCCACCAATCACCAGGCCCCGCTGGACCACTTCGTAGGTGTAGTCGCTCAGCGGTTCCAGAAGGGTGGAACGAGCCACGGACATGCGGACCAGATCTTTAGCTTTGTTCGTTGCCGCCTCGGGTTCCGACATATGGACCCAGGCATCCTGTTCCCGAATGTTGGCCAGGTCGAACAAATAGGCATTCAGCCCGGCTTCCCTCAGGGTGCTCCGGAAGAGCGGCTCATGGGTTCGCGGAGTGCAGGAGGCTACGATGACTCGATTGAGTCGATGTTCCTCGATCAACCGCTTGATTTCCTTCTGCTGGTCGGTGGAACAGGTAAACATGGCACGGCTGGCATAAGCCACTCCCGGAAGCGTCATGGCATATTCGGTAACCGCTTCCACATCCACCACGCCGGCGATGTTGATGCCGCAATGGCAGATGAAAACGCCGATACGCGGCTTTTCACCGGTGATATCGCGCTCCTCATAAACCGGGGGCGGGGTGATCATGGTGTCTCGGACGTCGGCCAGTAATGCTGTCGCACAGGCAGCGGCACTGCTGCTCTGCTGGACGGTATCGGGGATGTCCTTGGGTCCCTGCGAAACACCGCAGACGAAAATACCGGGCTTCGAGGTCGCCACCTGATCCATGGTATCACTGGAGCAAAAGCCAAAGGAATTCAGGTCGACTCCCAGGGTCTTTGCGAGCTCCCCGGTGGACGGATGGGCACAGAGACCGATCGAGAGCACCACCATGTCAAACTCTTCCTCTCGAAGGTCGCTCTTGTCATCCGAATAGGTCACCCGCAGCGTGTCGGTTTCCGGAACGGGCAGCACACGGGAGACCATGGAGCGCACGAAGCGGACCCCGGTCTCATCGCGAGCCCTTTCGTAGAAGCGATCAAACCCTTTCCCCTGAGCCCGCATATCGATGTAGAAGATGGTAGTATCGATATCGGCCTCGTGTTCCTTGGTGATCATGGCCTGTTTGGTCGCGTACATACAGCAGACATACGAGCAGTAATCGTTGCCGATGCTGCTGTCGCGCGAGCCCACGCACTGAATCCAGGCGATCCGCTGAGGCTTCTTGGCATCCGAGAGGCGTTGGATATGGCCGCCAAAGGGGCCGGCAGCGGAGAGAATGCGCTCGTATTCAAGGCTGGTCACAACATTGGGCCACAAACCATAGCCCAGTTCCGGCTTGGTCCGTGCATCAAACGGCTTGAATCCAGGGGCAAAAATGACCGCGCCCGTTTTGATTTCCTCATATTGCTGCGGCATGTCGTGGTTGATCGCCTTGGCAAGGCAAGCATCCACGCACTGCAAACATTCACAGCAGACCATGCAGTCAAGGCATTTCTGGGCTTCGGCCTTGGCCTGTTCCTCGGTCAGCCCCAGTTCTACTTCGTCAAAGCTCGACCGCCTCTTGGCCATGGATATGGTAGCTTGCTCAGCCCGCGGCACCTTCTCAATTTCTTCCGGTATCGGCCGGAAATCCTCCTGCGGCAGGTCAAGCGGCTCACGCCCGGCGGCGATGTCCTCCCCTTTGAGATAGCGGGAAATCGAAATAGCCGCTTCTCTCCCATGAGCCACCGCGCCAATAGCGATCCACGGACCGGTCTGAGCGTCACCACCGGCAAAAACCCCTTCCTTGTTGGTGGCCAGGGTGATGGGATCGGCCTCGATGGTGCCCTTACGGGTCAGGGTCAAGCCTTCGTATTCAGCCAGGAACAGCGAATCCGGGGCTTGCCCGATGGCGGGAATGATGAGGTCGGCTTCCACCGTGAACTCACTGCCGGGAATCGGTACCGGGCGCCTTCTTCCCGAGGCATCCGGTTCCCCGAGTTCCATACGGATACACTGCATGGCCGATACCTTGCCATCTTTGGTAACCACCTCGGCGGGAGCGGTGAGATATTGGATATCCACACCCTCAGCCAAAGCATCTTCAATTTCGTTCTCACGGGCAGGCATTTCCGTGCGGGTACGACGGTAGAGAATGCTCACCTTCGCCGCGCCGAGTCTCGTCGCAACCCGTGCCGCGTCAATGGCCACATCACCACCACCGATGATGATCACCCTCTCCTTGCCCAGGGTGAGTTCACCGAGGTTGGCTCGACGCAGGAACTCCACCCCGTGCATCACCCCTTCGGATTCTTCGCCGGGAACATTGAGCTTCTGACTCTGGTGGGCACCGATGCCCACATAAACCGCCTTGTAACCTTGAGCCTTCAAGTCGTCGATGGTGAAATCCTTGCCCAGGGCGGTATTGAACTTGATATCCACACCCAGACGGGTGATGGCCCGGATTTCCTTCTCCAGAACCGCCGGCGGCAACCGGTAGTCGGGAATGCCCACCCGCAGCATCCCACCCGCTACCGGAAGCGCTTCGAAGATCGTTACCTGGTAGCCATCCAGGGCCAGAAAATAAGCGGCCGTGAGACCCGCAGGACCGGAACCGATGATGGCCACCTTTTCGTCCCGCTTCTCGATTTCCGGAATCGGCAACTCCTCGATATCCACCTGGTCGGCTACGAAGCGTTTCAGCGCGCAGATGGACAGCGGGCTGTCCACCCCGCCACGGCGGCATGCCTCTTCACAGGGATGAGGGCAGATCCTGCCGATGACACCCGGCAGCGGGAGGTTGCGCATGATGACCTGCATGGCCTCGACGTACTTCCCCTGGGCGATGAGAGCCACATACCCGTGGGCGTTGACGCTATTCGGACAGGCATTGGTACAGGGTGATTTGTCTTTCTTGTCGATGCTGAATCCCGCCGGGACAGCCTGGGGATAGTTTCGGTAGATGGCCTGGCGTTCGTTCAAGCCCAGGTTGAAGTCAGCGGGCATATTGATGGGGCAGACCTTGGCGCATTCCCCGCAGCCCGTGCACTTATCCAGCATGACGTAGCGAGGATGGCGGTTGAGCTTGAGGGTAAAATCCCCCGGTTCGCCGGATATGCCCTCTACGGTGGTACGCGTCAGAATTTCGATGTTCCGATGCGTGGCAATCTCAACCAGCTTGGGGCCCATCATGCACGAAGAACAATCATTGGTGGGAAAGGTCTTGTCAAGCTGCGACATGACCCCGCCGATATTGGGTTGTTCTTCAACAAGGTAAACTTTGAAACCGGAGTTCGCGATGTCCAGGGCGCTTTGGATACCGCCGATGCCTCCTCCAATAACGGTAACTGCACCAACCTTCTGTGCTCCTGCCATTCTTCTACTTCCTCAAGTTGTGAAAGACATGCATTCCGTTAGGCAACCAGCCTGGCCTCGCGAAGCAACGGGCGAGGGTCCGCGATGTGCCGTGAAAGCCACGATTCGACAGCCGGCAGACCACAGGCGAGACCAATCAATTCCGTGAAATACAGGATGGGCGGAGCAAAGCTGCGACCCCATTCCGCTTCAATCTGCTTCTGATACATGTCCAGGTTTGCCTGGCACATCTGGCATGAGACCACAATCGCCTGGGCGCCCACGCGCTGTGCCATGTCATAAAGCTTGCCCACCAGCTTATATCCCATATCAGGGCGGGAGAGCATGAGACTTGCCCCGCAGCAGTCGGTTTTGAAGGGCCAGGGCAGGGCCTTCCCGCCGAGGGCCTTGACAATCCGGTCCATACTCTGGGGATTTTCGTAATCCGTAGCTTTGGTGATATGAGGCGGCCGACTGGCCATACAGCCATAGTAACAGACCACCTTGAAGCCATCGAGGGGCTTCTTGACGTTTTCCCTCAGCTTCGCCAGCATTTCGTCGGTGGCAAAAAAGTTCGCCAGATCCCAGATCTTGGGCGCGGGAGCGTCAAGCTGAATATCGTAGTGGTGGGTCTTCTCTTCCTCGAGTGCCCAGGCTGCCGTCTTCAGGCGATTGTAGCAGAGCGGGCAGGGCACCAGCAGGTCGGGATTGGATTGGCGCGCCGCTAGTTTCAGGTTGCGTGCTCCAAGCTCGATACTGGCCTTGTGATTGATGCAGTGAGCAGCCGTGGCACCACAGCAGTTCCAATCCGGTACTTCCTGCAGTTGGATGCCGAAATGAGCGCAAACGTCATGGATAGAGTCGGCGTAATCGCGAGCCGTACCTTCCAAAGAACAACCCGGATAATAAGTGACCTTCATGATGCGGTTCCCTGTCTATTTTGATGTACGAAGAATGGCAGCAACCTCAGCCTTTCCTTCAATGGATGTGGGAAAAAGAGGCATACGACCCTTTTTGAACATCTTCCATCCCAACTGAAGCTGGTCTTTCCAGGCCCCCGTCTTGAGCATACTGCCCATCTGCCCGCTCCGGAGCATATAGGCTCCCATCAGACCCCCCTCGAAGACGCGGCCCGTGTTGCGGATGTTGTCAAGGAACGTCTGGTGGAACGTGACGACTTGCCGCTGCGCTATGGCAACCCCCTTCACCACCGCCATTTCCTTAAAGAAATCCATGACCTCCGCGATCCTTACGCCGTTGGGACAGCGCGTGCTGCAGGTCTCGCAGGAGGCGCACACCCAGATCGTTTTCGAACGCAGAACCTCGTCCTTCAAACCCAGGATCGCCATGCGAATGACCTGATCGGGAAAAATATCCATGGCAAATGTAGCTGGGCAGCCATTGGTGCACTTGCGGCATTGGAAGCACTCGGAAACGTTGAACGGTCCAGCAGCTTCCACCTCTTCCAGGAAATTAAAATCAGGACTTAAACCATTCTGCTGCATGTGAGTAAAATATCTCCTGAAGGATTAGTGTATATTGTTGAGGAGTTTGCTTGTTACTCGCCATAAGCCTGTTTCTGGTCACAACTCAGGCGCTGGACCCAAAAAAAAGAGCATCCCTCCCCGCCATCGGAAGCCGGACACTCGATCAGACCAACAAGAGTTTGTGAACATACTCTCATAACCCGACCTAAAAAGCGGCCCCTCACAAAAGCGCACAAATACCGATTTATGAGCAGCCGACATCCAGCGACAGCTCGAATTTCCGCAGTAAAAAGAGAAAAAGGGCCCTGAGCAAGCGAGATTGACCCAGAGATTACCCTCGATCCACGCATCGCCATCCGCTTGCAAGACACCGTCACATTCGGTACTCAAACATATTCGCAGCGATCCTTTTAGGCTCGTTTGGGTTCGTATCACAAAGCTAAATAGATGACAAGTGATTTTTTTACCAAAGGCTAGATTTCGATCTGAACGCCCAGTTCGACGACACGGTTGGGGGGTATACCGAAGTAATCACTGGCGCTCCGGGAGTTTCGGGACAGGAAGGCAAAGAGTCCTTTGCGCCAGCGCAGCACTTTGGATTTCCCGCTGGTAATGAGGGTTTCGCGGCCAAGGTAGTAGCTGATGGGGTGGAGGCTGGGGATGATCCCGGCAGCAAAAGCCTTCTGCATGAGTCTGCGGCACATTGGGGGTTTCCATAAAACCATAGTGGGCGAGCACCCGATGAAATCCCTCCCCCAGGTCTTCAAAGCTCACCCGGTCAGCATCCGGCACGGATGGAAAATCGGTGACCTGGATAGTCAGGAGCAATACCCTTTCATGCAGCACCTGGTTGTGTTTGAAGTGATGCAGCAGGGAAGGTGGAGTGAAGTGGGGTGACGACGCCATGAAGACCGCTGTGCCCGAAACGCGATGGACGTTGTGGCTGGCAACATCCTGCAGGAACATCTCAACGGGAATCAGGGAGGCCACCAGGCGCCGATAGAGTTCGGCACGACCATCTTTCCAGGTGGTCATAACCAGGACAATACGGCTGCGACGGCCAGAGGAAACCAGCCACCGTCAAAGAACTTGAGCAGGTTTGAACCAAAGTACGTGCAGTCGAAAACGAGGAACAGACCGACCAGGGGAACCGTCCTGCGCAGGGACCATCCCCAGGTCCTCGTGGCCACAAAGAAATAGACCACCGAGGTGATCCCCATATTAGCCGTAACCGCCACCCCATAGGCCCCGGCAAGTCCGCTGGAAGCCCTGAACACAAGCACCAGACCGATGCACACGACCATCATGATCCAATTGACCTCCGGGACATAGATTTGCCCTTCAGTCGTCCTGGAGGTATGCACAATGGTAACCCGGGGGCAATAGCCCAGTTGCACCGCCTGGCGGGTGAGCGAAAAGGCCCCGGAAATCATCGATTGGGAGGCAATCACCGAGGCAACGGTGGATAGCCCGACCATGGGATAGAGCATGAATCTCGGCACCACACCGTAAAAGGGGTTGGGAGCAAGCTCCGGGCTGTGCAGAAGCAGTGCGCCCTGACCGAAGTAATTGAGCAACAGCGAAGGGAACACCAGGACAAACCACGAAAGCCGAATTGGGCTTCGTCCGAAGTGACCCATGTCCGCATACAATGCTTCGCCGCCGGTAATACAGAGGACCACGGAACCGAGGACGACCAGTCCGTGGAGGTGGTTGGCAGCAAAAAAATGGTAGGCGTAGACAGGATTCAGAGCGAGCAACACATGAGGATTCTCAATGATCTGGTTGATTCCCAGGGCCGCAATGGTAAAGAACCAAACCATCATGATGGGACCAAAGACCCTGCCAATCCCGGCGGTCCCCAATCTTTGCACAAGGAAAAGGAGGAAGAGGATCAAACAGGTGAGGGGCACGACAAAGGGTTGAGCGGCACTGGTCGCGACTTCAAGCCCTTCAACGGCGGAAAGGACGGTGATGGCAGGGGTGATAAAGCCATCTCCATAGAGCAAGGCTGCGCCAAGGAGCGCAGAAAAGACCACCACACCTCTGAGGTGCTTTGATTTGGCTGCGACAACCGGCAGCACCAGAGCCAGCAGGGCAAAAATACCGCCTTCCCCGCGGTTATCCGCACGCATCATGAAAGTGATGTATTTGAGGCTGACGACGATGGTCAGCGACCAGGCAACAAGTGAGAGCACTCCAAGAATGTTGCTTTGGTTCGGTTCAACGGCATGAATCCCGTGGAAACACTCCTTGATGGTGTACAGAGGGCTGGTGCCGATATCGCCGTAGACAACTCCCAAAGCGCCCAGCGCGAGTGTCGCCAAAGCTGACTTTGAAGTTGCCTTAACTTCATTTCCCATAAAGATATCATCACCGTGAATTTGGAGGGTCCGCGTGACCCTCGTGCATCGCCCTTATAACAGAATCTTCGGAGCTTTAAACCTCTAAATGGCAACGGCTGGTGCTCTCTCCCGAAAAGACTTTTCCATCGTTAGCATGGTCCTCCCGGCCTTTCTTCGTGCTGCGCGCAGAATGAAGTGACCATTTATCAAAGCGTCATTCCAGCAATCTTCTGGTCGGAATCCAGAAAAACAGCCAGGATACCGGCCTCCGCCGGTATGAGGAACTGGCGGTGGCGAACTGGCGGCGGACAGTTATTTGTGTTGACCTGTACTTAGGCGAATTTTCACACAGACTCTTATACCCTTGACCAATTTCCACCAACCACATAACCTTTAGATCACATCACTGACGCGATGGCAGAATGCTTCCTCCATCACGACTCGATGAGCAGAAGAGAACATGGCCCCCGGCTGAAGTGCCGGGCATTGAAGAGAAGGCTTTGCATCCCGGAGTCTGGGTGGCGCAAGGCAAGAGGTCGATACAGGCATGATGTTAGGCAGAGAAGCGAGACATCCATGGCAGTCATAGCAATTGTTGGCCGACCCAATGTGGGCAAGTCCACTCTCTTCAACCGCATGAGTCGCTCCAACCAGGCTCTGGTGGGCGATCTTCCGGGCGTTACCCGAGATCGCAATTATGTCCAGATGAGCTGGGAGGAAAAGGCGTTCACCCTGGTCGATACGGGTGGCTACGTGACCTCGGAAAGCTCGGATATCGAGGATCTGACGCGGGAACAAATCCTGCTCGCCCTCGATGAAGCCGACATCATCCTCTTTGTGGCGGATGCCAAGACCGGTCTGCACCCGGAGGATCCAGGTCTTGTCGATTTGTTGCGCCGGACCTCCAAACCGGTTTTTTTTGCGGTCAACAAGGTCGATGGTCCCGAGCAGAGACGCAACCTCGCCGAATTCTATGAACTGGGACTTGACCGCATCTATCCCACCAGCGCCGCTCACGGGTATGGGGTCGGGGAACTCCTCAGCGACCTGACGGCATTTCTCCCTGAAACGAGCGAAGATCTTGAGGACGACCAGACTGAAGACGAAATAAAGGTGGCCATCGTGGGCCGTCCCAACGTCGGCAAGTCAACCCTGGTCAATCACCTGCTGGGAACCCAGCGGGTCATCGTGAGCGCCACTCCCGGCACCACTCGTGATGCCGTGGATTCGATCCTCGAGCACCAGGGACACCGGTATCTCCTGATCGACACTGCGGGCGTCCGCCGCAAGGGCCGGGTTCGGGAGAGGCTGGAAAAGGTCAGCATCATGAGGGCCTTGCAGGGTATTGACCGGAGCCATGTGAGCATCATTCTGATCGATGCCGTCGAAGGCATTACCGATCAGGACCTGCACGTTGCCGGGTACATTCAAGAGCGGCATCGCGCCTGTATTGTCGGGATCAATAAATGGGATACGGTCGAAAACGACCGGAAGCAGACCACCCGCTTTCTCGAGGAAGTACGCGACCGCTTCCGCTTTTTTCCCTTCGCCCCGATCCTCACCTTCTCGGCACTCAGCGGTAAAGGGGTTACCCGAATCATTCCGACTGTGCGGCAGGTCTTCCAGCAATACAATCAACGGATCACCACCGGCATCCTCAATCGCGGCCTGGCCGTAGCCCTGCGCAAGCATGAACCGCCCGTCGTCAAAGGGCGGCGGCTCAAGTTCTATTATGCCACTCAGGCCTCAACCAGACCCCCAACCTTCGTTTTGTTCTGTAACTATCCGGATTCGATTCATTTTTCCTATGAACGCTATCTGATCAACCAGTTCCGGGAAGCCTTCGGGCTCGACAAGTCACCCCTTCGCATCATTTTCCGAGGGCGCGAGCGCAAAGAGCAGGGCCAATAATAAAAGACGCCACCTTTGCTCATCCGTCGGCCTCGATGGTTCTCCAAGCATCCTCTGAGAGCTTTTCCGGTTCAGTTGCCGGGTTATTCTCTCCGGAAGTTCCCGAAATGTTTCGGCTTCTTCACTGCGGCCCCGTTTCCTGCAGCCTTCGCTGTAGATGCGACATTTACTCCTGATCGCTTGCAGCACTTGCTGCCCGCTGGTTCGGACTCAAAGGTTCCGTTTGCAGCAGCCTGGCGAGAGCCAGAATGCGGTAGCGGTCGAGACCTGGGATGGTATTGGAAAGCTGGTCAGGGTGGCCACCGCGTTTGATGGTCAAAGATTCCTCGACGAGTCCGATGGGATAGCGGCATCCGATGCGCAACCACAGATCGTAATCCTCGCAAGCCGGCAGGGATTCATCAAAGAGCCCCACCTCCTCGAACACGTCCCGGTGGATGACCACGGCCGATGGGCTGACGAGACAGCGCTCCAGAAGCTGGGGGAAACAATACCCCTGAGGTTTCCGATGATACTTCTTGGGATTCACCTTAGACCCATTTCTGATCCAGATTTCTTCCGTCTGGCAGATCTTCAAACCGGGCCTTTCGCGGAGGAAGTCAAGTTGCACCTGAAGCTTTCGCGGGCGCCAGAGGTCATCGGAGTCCAGGAACGCCAGCCATTCCCCCGCCGCCGTTCGAATGCCGTTGTTGCGCGCGGCACTGACGCCGCCGTGGGGTTGGCGTATAGCCCGGATCGCAGAACCAAAGGAGGCCAGGACGGAGGTCGTATGGTCCATGGAGCCGTCATCGACCACGATCACCTCGAGAGTGACGTCTTCCTGGGCGAGGGCGGAGGCCACCGCCTCCCCAACCAGGTGGGCACGGTTAAAAGTCGGGATTACGACACTCACCATAGGAGAGCGAGGACTCCAAAAGCGATCAAAACGGACTCGATGAACGTCTCGCAGAGAGGATCTTCGCGCAGGCGGCTGTTCATACATTTGTCAAGTTGCCACCCATAGGCTGCCGCCACCGGCAGCAGGGCATAGGCGAAACCGGTGCTGAAGCCGGCCGCAGGGCCGATGACCGCCGAAAGGGCGAGCAGCACGAGGACTCCGATCAGGAAATGGGTCGTTCGTCTCTCGCCCACCAGCACCACGAGGGTTTCCCTGCCGACCAGACGGTCGCCGCGCACCGCCAGGAGATCCAGCAGGGCGGTCCGCGCCAGCACAATCAGGAAGATCACCCAGAAGGCGAAGAGCATGTGCATGAAATCACTAAAAACAGCGGATACATGGGGGACCAGGACGGTAACGCTGGCCCAGGCGATGGGTACGGAAAAAGTCTTGGAAGTTGGAATATCCTTGATCTTCAAAGCCGACAGACGTCGCCATCGAGCAGGGAGGATGACCGGCACCGCATAAGTGAGGCCGAAAAGAATCAACGGGCCCATCACCACAAAAGCCAGGAAGCCAATCTTCAGGGCCACGCCGATGGCGATGAGCAGGGCCACGCCGCTGATTCCCGTAAAGACGGGACGCCAGCGATGATAAAAGGCGGCTCGCCCCGGATCGTTCAATTCGATGGCATAGCGGTCAAGATAGATGTTCAGTGAGTGCATGGCAAAAGCATAAGACGCCGCCATGGCGGCGTTGGCGAGCGAGGCGGGAAGATTCATGAGGGCTTGGGCGGCGGCAGAGAGCAGGGCCGCTCCCCCGGCCACATAGACATTGGCGTAGGCAAGCCGTTCCAGAAATCTCTTGAGTTTAGAACGAAGATCCGTAGATTCCGGCTGAACCGATTCCAGGAACTGGACCACACTCCGGATGATCCAGTTGGGGGTGGAGGCTCCCGCAGAAATCCCTACGCTGGAATAGCGGGCCATCTCCTGCCGGTTCAATTCCGCTTCCGTTTCGATGTGATAGGTAGGAACCCCGCATTCTCGGGCCACATCCGCCAGCCGCAAGGTATTGCCGCTGTGATACCCCCCGACCACCACCATCGCTTCCACCCGTGAGCACATTTGCCTGACCTCAGCCTGCCGCTGATGGGTGGAATCGCAGATCGTGTTCTTCACCACCCCCTGGGGATAACGCTTCAGAAAATGGGTGCGGATCCCCTCGAAGACCTCTTCATTCTGAGTTGTCTGAGCAACCAGCAGCACCTTCTCCCAATCTTCGGGAAGCTCGTTGAGCTGTTCCGGACAATTGATGACTCGGCCTCTACCCTCCGTGTATCCCAGCAAGCCGATCACTTCGGCATGGTCGGCGTCACCGACGATAACCGTATGGAATCCGTGACGGGCGTGTCTCTTGATCACCGCGTGAACCCTGGCCACACGCTTGCATGTGGCGTCCAGCAGCGTCGCATCAATCCCGCGCAGCCGCTGGCGTTCATCAGGCGGAATCCCATGAGCGCGAATGACCACCTGCTTCCCGGCACAACGCTCGAAGTCGTTCTCCTCGCTTATGCCCTTTTCTTCGAGCATAGCCAGAACCTGCCGGTTGTGGATCAGGGGGCCGAAAGTGCAGATCTTTTCGCCCTCCTGGCGCTTTTGGATGGCCTCAAGAGTCACCTCCAGGGCATCCTTCACCCCTTTGCAAAAGCCCGCAGTCTCGGCCACGAAGACTCTCATCGAGTTCTTGTCCTCATCACTGGTTCACCCATCCCTGCCAGACCCCTTCCTGTTTCCCTGATGACTTGCCCTGCCCGTCCGCAAAAGACGGAGTGAATCTAGCAGGTCTAGGGTGCTTTGACAACACGGCGTCCGACCGCCGGAAACCGATGGAAACACGACGCAGAGCGGGAGAGCCATTCCCTGCAACGCCAAAATACCTGTTGACAAAGCCCCGAACACGAACGAAACACCTGTCCAGAAACCTCAACTCGGGAACAGAGAGGAAGTCCAGCATGGATTGGCCCGGTGAAATCGACGTCCTCATCCTCGGGGCGGTGCGCCAGGAAATCGACGCCTTGACCAGACTTCTGGAAACTTGCCATATGCGCACTTCCAGAGGCCAGACCAGTTGGTTTGGAAAATATTCGAACCTTTCAGTCCTTTTGGGCACGACCGGTCTGGGGAAGGTCAACGCCGCCATCACTGCGGCCTGTCTCCTGGAACGCTATGCCGTCGGGCAGGTCTGGCAGATTGGTTGCGCCGGAGCCTACCCCGAAGGGCCGCTCAGGATTGGAGATGTTCTCATTACCGAAAAAGCCCTTTGCGGAGATGAAGGGGTCATGACCAAAGGAGGAGTGCTCTCAGGGGCGCAAATCGGCATCCCCATACTCCTCCACCATGGGGAGGAAGTTTTCGATCATGTTCCCTTGCAGTGGAATGAGGCTTTGCGGAGCATCATCCAGAAAACACCGCCAGGACTCTATCGACAAACAAGGGGACCTGCCCTCGCCGCTGCGCATCCTTGTGACGTCGAGGATTCTTCCTTTCACCTTGTTCACGGTCCCAGCCTTACGGTCGGGATGGTGAGCGGCGATCCCGAGGTTGCCTGCGAGCGCTTCCAGCGCTATGGTGCCTACGCTGAGAACATGGAAGGGAGCGCCGTCGCTCATGCCTGCTGGCGTTTCCAGCTCCCCATGGCGGAATGCCGCGGGATCAGCAACTGGGCGGGAATCCGCGCCAAAGACACTTGGCGGCTGGAAAAGAGCATTGCTCATTGCCACGGTATCATAATAAACTGGCTCGATGCATTGAACTCGGCGAAGTCGCAGCAATAAGGGCTCCAACCATGGATAGAAGATTGCGCCTGGGCTATTCTCCCTGCCCCAACGATACTTTCATCTTTTTTGCTCTCGCTCAAGGGCAGGTCAGCACCATACCCTACGAACTTGAAATCTCGCTGGCCGACGTCGAAATCCTGAACCAGCAGGCCCGGCAGCACGTCTTCGATATCACCAAGGCTTCCATCTCCGCCGTTTTGCACCTTCTCGATCATTACTGGCTGCTCCACTCGGGCGGAGCAATCGGGCGCGGTTGCGGACCCCTGGTGGTGGCTCGGGATAACCTGGCCCTCCAGGATCTCCGGGATAAGACTATCGCCGTCCCGGGAACCCTGACCACCGCCCACCTGCTCCTTCAGATGACGGGAAGCCACCGGGGAAAATGTGTGATCATGCCCTTTGATCGCATCATGCAAGCCGTTGCGGACGGTGACGTGGACGCCGGGATGATCATCCACGAGGGGCGGTTCACCTACCCCGCGTGGGGGCTGAAGCTGGTGCTCGACCTTGGGGCGTGGTGGGAAAAGGAGACGGGGTTGCCGCTTCCCCTCGGCGGCATCCTCATCAAGCGAGATCTCGGAGTGGAGGCCGCCCGGTTTATGGATGAAAAGATCAGGGAGAGTTTGCTTTATGCGCGAAGCCACCCTCAGGAAGCCTGGCCTTATATCAAAAGGCACGCCCAGGAGCTGGCGGATGAGGTGATCGAGCGGCATATCCAAACCTTTGTGAATGAATTCAGCCTCGAAGCGGGAGAAGAGGGGAAGCGGGCGATTCGCTTTCTGCTTGAGGCTGCCGCGAGGCAGCAAGGATCGTCCTTGCCGCAAAAACCCCTCTTTTGGGACGAACGGCTCGAAGAGACGGCAAAAGTACCGTAATCGGTTTGAATGAACATCTAAGGAGAGAGGATGGGAATGGCTGGTGAGATGAGTTTTATGATTTTTCCCTACACGCTTCTGTCAGAGAAAGAATACCGTCATTTATCGCTTTTGCTTCCCGAACTGTCCATCCTGCAGGTCCTGCGTCCGCCGGCGGTTCCGGAATGGCTCTCCCAGATGGTCACCGGATGGCCTGCCGTCACCGGCCAGGATCAGCTCGAAACCATCAGACTCTGCCTGAAGGGTTATCAGGAATTTGCCACGGTTCACGGAGAAAATAGTGTGTTGGCTTCCCTGAGTCTGGACCAGATTGCCAGGGATTTTTCCGAAAGCCGTCTTCGAATCCAGTCCGAATTGAAGAAGACCCCTGACGAGGCGCCGGGTGACGCAGAAATCCAGGTGCTGGAAGCGGCGGTTTTCCTGGAGATGGCCCGTGATTTGGACGAGAAGAACCTGGAGGTGGAAACCGGCCTTGCGCGGATGGCCGGCCTGGAAGGGGAATTTCGCGAAATTCTCGGGATTGCGGAGGACGAGGCTGATGACGATGTGATGGAAGGCCTGAACGCACCGCTCAGAGCCGAAACATCCGGCCTTTCCTATATGCTTCCCAAACGCCTCGAGTATTGGTTTCGGCTGTTGTTCAACCATATTCCCGCAGCCTGCCCGGTGCTCGTTACCACAACGAAACAGGCAATCGAGGAACTCATCGAGAGCCTTCGAGGAAAAGAGGAACCGGCGGGGAAGATGGCGGAACCTGCTTACATTCCTCTTGGCTTCATCCCGGCGATGGATGACCTGCCTATCGAGGATTTTCTCAGCCTGCTCAGCGACCCGGAAGCCTCCGGCATCCTCAGTTCCTATTGGCTGGAACTGGAAAGTACCCTCCTCACTCCCGGTGATCCCTCCCGGCGCGCGCTGCTCTCTCAGGCAGCCGACACTCTCCAGGACTATCTGGACCATTATCGGCGGGAACTGGGCCTTTCCGCCGGTCGCAAGGTGAGCATCGATCTCGTGCATGACGAAGCGCTCACGTGGCACGCCCTGCGGGAGCATTTCGCTCCGACCGGGAGGCTCGTCAACCCTCCCGAACAGGTTTCCTCCGACGAGACCGTAAAGGTCCTGGCATGTCAATTTGGATAGCCTTTAGTGCCTGACTGGGCAATGGGTCTTCATGTTTTCGAGCGGTTGACGGGGAGGGAACCAAACTGCCGGGCCTCACAGCTTTCCTGACCTGATAATGGAAACGATCAGCCAGATTCCAAGAATCGTCGCAATGACATAGCCGGTCAGCCCGAACAGGACGGTGAGAGAGATCTTCGAAAGGCCGAAGAAAGGGGCGGCAAGTTCCACCACTTTTTCCGACGAATTCAGCACCAGCGCCGCCGCTACGATGGAGGCCGCGATGATGACCCCCAGGGTCAGTCGATTCACCCCCCGTTCGAGTTGCCCGCTGAGCGGTTCCAAACCGCGGTGTAACACTTCCAGCCGCTGTTTGCCGGTGGCCGCGGTGCGCAACAGATCGTTCACGTATTTGGGGATGGTCTTACCGTAGTTCGCCAACACGCGGGCATCCCGGCCGATGTTCCTGAACATGCTCTGAGCATCGTAGCCGCGCTTGAGCAACTCTTTGGCATAGGGTTTGGTGACTTCGAGAAGGCTCGCATCACTGCCCAGGATCTTCCCGAGTGCTTCCGTCTGAATGAAAGTCTTGAGCAGCAGCAGGAGGTTTCGCGGCAGCCGGATGTGGTATTTCAAGACCAGCTCCATCACCTGATCGTAGACATCCCTAATCGAGATATTTTGGAGGGAGCGCCCGTAGAAGGATTCGCTCATGTCTTTGAGGTCGGTTCGGAAGGCCTTGAGGTCCATGGTCTCTTCATTGATCAGACCCGCATCCACAAGAGCATCCATCACCAGATCGTAGTCGTGTTCCGCATACCCCAGGAAGAGATTGGCGATCTCGCGCATCATTTCGTCGTCCAGGTAGCCCGTGATCCCGAAGTCCACCAGACTGACCCGCCCATCGGCCAGCACCAGAGTGTTCCCCGGATGGGGGTCGGCATGGAAAAAGCCAAACTGCATCAATTGACGGGAAAATGAGCGGAGGCCGATCAAGGCAATTTCCTTGGGATCGATTCCTTGAGCGCGAATGGCTTCGACCTGGTCGATTTTGATCCCGTCGATGTGTTCCATGACCAGGACCGACCTGGTCGTATAATCCCAATAAACCCCGGGAATGTAGATTTCCTCAACATCCTTGAAGTTGAAGGCGAACTTCTCGATGCTCCCCGCTTCGATCAGCATGTCGAGTTCCCGGAAAATCACCCGTTCAAATTCCTTGACCAGATTGACCACCCCCAGAATGCGGCCGACTTCGAAAACCTTTTCGATCCTGGCGGCCAGGAAGTACATCAGGCGAATGTCTTCCCGGATTTTCTTGTCGATGCCGGGACGAATGATTTTGACGGCCACCTTTTCCCCGCTGAATAGGGTAGCCACGTGAACCTGCCCCACGGAAGCCGCCGCTGCCGGCTGCGCTTCAAAGTCGTGAAAGATTCGTTCGAGCGGTTTCTTCAGTTCCGTTTCCACCACCTGTTTGATGGCGGGAAAAGGAATGGGCGGCACCTGGTCCTGCAGCTTCTTGAATTCCAGGATGTATTCCGGGGGAAAGATATCGGCGCGGGTGCTCATGAGCTGCCCCAGCTTGACGAAGCTTGGCCCCAGCTCTTCAAGGACCAGACGAATCCGGTGAGGCGACGGGAATCCGGCCCTGCCCGCCAGGTCCTGCTCGACACTCTCCGCAGGTTGCTGCTCACGCCGGTCGCTGCGCCGGTCCACCAGGTCGCCTAAGCCGTGTTTCACCAGCACCCTGGTGATGGTTACGAAGCGCCTCATTTCTCTCCAACCATAGCTGCTTCGAAGCAGTTTCATGGGCTCTATTCCTTTGCCTTGTTTACAGAGAGGAACGCCAGGACAAAAAAAGCGATGCCGAGGCCGGTCAGGAGCAGATAGGACGAAGGGTCCGGCTCTGCTCCAAAAGCTGCACTGCGGATGGTTTTAGCGGCATGGGTGAGCGGCAGAACCTGCAGCACCTTTTGCGCCCAGGGGGGCATGCGATCCACCGGGAAGAAGGTCCCGCCGAGGAACGCCATAGGGGTGATGAAGAAATTGGTGAGCAGCGCCTGGTCGGCATGGGATTTCACAACCATGGCCAGACATACGGCCAGGGAGGCAAAGAGAAAGCTGTTCAGCAGCACCGCCAGCCAGAAGAAGGCATTATAGGAAAGGACCACCCCGGAGAGGAGGGCAATCACGATGATCAGGGCCACGGAAAGCAGCGCCCGGGTGATGCCGGCCAGGACCTCCCCCGTGACGTAGGCGATGTTCCGGATGGGGGCGGCCTGAAATTCTTCGAAGATGCGCCAGTAGAACCTGGCAATATTGATTTCGCTGGCGATGGCAAAAGCCTGGATCATGCTGCTCATGGCCACCAGGCCCGGAATCAGGAATTCAATATAGGACCGCCCTTCCACCCGCACTCCCTGCCCCATCCCCAGGCCGAAGGCGATCAGATAGAGCAGCGGGCTGACGGACATGGAAGCGATTTGCTTAAAGAATTTCTTTTTCAGGATCAGCAGTTCGCGCCGGTAGATGGCCAGGCACCCTCTCATGGGCCCACCTTCTTCCCAGTTACGGCCAGGAAGACGTCTTCGAGATTGACTCTCCGCAACGTAAAGCCTCCCTGCTGCTTTTCCAGGTAGCGATTGGCAGCCTCTCGGGACTGAAAAAAGGTGGTTTCCATGTTGCCGTCCACGATTCCGTCCAAGGCCCACGCTCCCAGGCGGGCCATGAGGTTCTGCGGGGTATCGACGGCGACAATTGTGCCTTCATCCAGGAAAGCCACCCGCTCGGCCAGGAATTCCGCTTCCTCGATGTAATGGGTCGTGAGGAAGATGGTGGAGCCGCTCTGCTGAATCTTTTTCACCAGCGACCAGATCCGTCTTCGGATGGTTGGGTCGAGGCCGACGGTGGGTTCATCCAGGAAAAGGATTTTGGGAGCATGCATCAGGGCGCGTGCCACCATCACCCGTCGCTTCATGCCCCCGGAGAGTTGCTTGATGGGGCTGTCCCGGCGCTCGTTGATGCCCACATAGTCGAGCAGTTCATCGATTCTTGCGGCCCGTTCCCCGGCCGGCATGTGAAACAAACGGCCGTGGATATCCAGGTTTTCGTAGACGGAAAGTTCATGATCCAGGTTAAAGGTCTGCGGCACCAGCCCGCATTGCCGCTTGGCCTCGAGCGTTTCCTTCACCACGTGATACCCATGCACCCAAGCATCGCCCGAACTCGGATACGCCAGGCCGGTGAGGATCTTGATCGTCGTCGTCTTCCCCGACCCGTTGGGGCCCAGGTAGGCGAACAACTCGCCTTCCTTCACGTGAAGGTTGACCCCCTTCAGAGCCTGAATGGTGCGATAGTTTTTGGCAAGATTTTCAATTCTAATCATACCCTGAGAATCCGTTGGCGATGCATGCGGTCCCTTGGCCATTCCTGCAACAACCTCCGTTCCGCATGCCCATTTCATTGATTCAATACCACCCATGTCAGGCTCAGTTTTGAGTTTGCAGTTTCAAGTTTCAAAATTCCAGTGTCAAGCATGTTCTTCGATTGCCTCACGTGCAACAGAACCATTGAACAATCGGCCTGGACCATTTATATTAGCCGCACTTTGAACCAGCAGAGTACTCATTATTCCCAGGGGTGCAGTCGGCAGTCAAAAGGCTCGAGGAACAAATAGTATGGCTTACGATGTTGGAATTGACGTTGGTTCGGTGAGCGTCAACTGTGTGGTGATTGACGAACAGCAGCAGGTGGTGATGGAGACCCCCTACCTGCGCCACTTCGGGCTCTTCTTCGAAGAGACCCTCGGATTGCTTGGCGACCTTAGGGCAGCCCTGCAGGGGACTGAGAAGATCCGCTCCATTACCTTTACGGGGGTGAATGGTCAGCTCCTGGCAGAGATCCTCGAAGCCCCTTACGAAGTGGAAACGATCTCCCAGATCCTTGGGGTGGTGCATCTGGCGCCGGGCGTGCGCTCCATCTTGAGCATCGGCGGCCAGGATGCGTCCCTGTTCCAACTGGCCTACGAGGGCGGTCAATGGCAGCTGGAAGCCTTTAACATGAACGGTCCCTGCGCCTCGGGGACGGGTTCCTTCATGGATCAGCAGGCTGAACGGCTGGCTCTGGCTATGTACGGCGCCGAGTTCCGCATGGATCAGGAAAAGCTCCAGCAGACGCTCGACGACTTCATCGCCCTGGGACTCAAAGCGACCTATCCCGCCCCGGTGGCCTGTCGCTGTACGGTCTTCACCAAGTCGGACATGATCCATCTGCAGAACAAGGGCGAATCGCTCCCCAACATCATTGCCGGACTCCACCACGGCAATGCCGCCAACTACCTCAGCACGATTGTCGCCAATCGGCAGCTGGCGGACCCGGTGGTGTTCATCGGGGGCATGGCATCCAACCGGCTGCAGGTGAAGGCCTTCCGGCACTATTTCCCCAATCTTACTGTGCCGCCTCGGCACACGTCCCTGGGCGCGCTCGGTGTGGCCCTGCAGGCACAAAAGCAAGGCTGGCGCAACCAGGTGGATCCCGCCCGTCTCGACGCCAAGAGGTGCGGTTCAAAGTACCACTTCCCCGGCGCCGACCGTCTGGAGCTGCAACTCACTCATTTCGACCCGGACAACACCCTTTCGCCGTGGAGAACCAGAAGAAAGGCCGCCACCAAAGCTTTTCTGGGAGTGGATATCGGCTCCACCTCGACCAAGTATGCTCTGATCGACGACCAGGGGCAGATCCTCCACAAGTGCTACGTGGCCACTCGGGGAAAACCCATCGAAGTCGCCCAGCTCCTGCTCCAGACCCTCGCCCAAGAAGTCGGCCAACGCGTCAGGCTCATGGCTGTTGCCACCACGGGGTCCGGGCGCAACGTCGTAGGCGATTTTCTGGACGCCGATCTGGTCATCGACGAAATCACGGCCCATGCTCGAGGAGCCGTCGCCGTGGACTCGGAAATCGACACCATTTTTGAAATCGGTGGCCAGGACTCCAAGTACATCCGGATCGAGCAGACGCATCCCCTGGACTTTGACATGAACAAGGTCTGCGCCGCCGGAACGGGCAGCTTCCTCCACGAACTCGCCAACAAGATGAAAATCAATATCGTGGACGAGTTTCAGGAAATCGCTTTAGCCGCCCTCTCTCCCATTCATCTGGCCGAACGCTGCACGGTCTTCATGGAATCCGACCTCGTGAGTTATGCTCAGAAGGGCGCTCGCCGTGACGATTTGATCGCCGGGTTGTGTTACGCCATCGTTCACAATTACCTCAATCGGGTGGTGGAAAAACGCTTCATTGGGCAAAGGATCATGTTCCTGGGTGGTCCCTCCTTGAATCAGGGCATCGTGGCGGCCTTTGAAAAGGTTCTGCGCAAGCCGATTCTGGTGCCCCGCCACCGGGAAGTCATGGGGGCCTTCGGGGCCGCTCTGGCGGTGCGGGAGCGTTGCCGCCAGGGGGAAGTCATTGGAAAAACCCGCAACCTGGAGAAGCTGGCAACATCCGAGGTGGGTTTTTCTGAAAACATCTGCCGGGCAGACAAGAAGTGCCACAACGAATGCAAACTCAAAGTCTATGATTTCGGCGGGAAGAAGAGCATCTGGGGTGGGGACTGCGGGCGTTATGAGGCAGCTCGGCATGACGGTCGGCAGCAGACCAATCATTTCCTCGAACGCCAGCACGTTTTCCAGGAAGCTCTCGAGGAAAGAGGCCTCACCCTCTATGAAATAGCCCGCAGTGACGCGCATGTTCGGCCTACTGTCGGCATTCCTCTGGCTCTGCACAGCCTCGAGTGGGGGGTTTTCTGGTCGCATCTCTTTTCGGAACTGGGGTTCACGGTCCTGCTGAGCCCGCGCACCAATAACAAGCTGGTCCTCGCCGGCGTCGAAAGCATGACGGCCGAAATGTGCTTCCCGGTGAAAGTCTTCCACGGTCACGTGCACTATCTGCTGGATCGGGCCGCGTACCTCTTCCTGCCCAATGTGATCGACATGCCCACTCCGCAGGCGTGCGAAACCGGCTTCTTCTGCCCGTTGGTGGAGAGTTCCCAGTACCTGGTGCGGGCGGCTTTCGAAATCCCCGACCAGCGTCTGATTCGGCCCACGCTGTATCTCAAGGAGGGGCCCGGGCAGGTTGCGGAAGCTTTCCTGGAGAGCCTGCCGCCTGAGCTTCGGCCTGGGTTGACGACGGTCGAAAAAGCGGTGCAAACCGCCTGGGACCGGCAAAACCGTTTTCGCCGCACGCTCCAGCAGCGGGGCCGGGAAATCCTGGAGCTGCTGCATCCCGGCGAAGCGCTGTGGGTTGTCACGGGACGCCCCTACAACCTCCATGACGAACGATCGAACCTTCAACTGGGAAGGCATCTTGCCAAACTGGGCATCAAGGCCCTGCCGATGGATTTCCTCGATGTCGACGGGGAAGATCTCAGCGATTTCCCCATGATGTACTGGGGCCAAGGAGCAAAGATCCTGCGCACGGCTAAACGCATCGCCCGCACCTCCAATTGGTATGGCGTTCACCTGACCAATTTCAGCTGCGGCGCCGACTCCTTCATCGAACATTTTTATCGCCACAT
Source organism: uncultured delta proteobacterium (assembly GCA_963783775.1). GTDB lineage: Bacteria > Desulfobacterota > Syntrophobacteria > Syntrophobacterales > Syntrophobacteraceae > JADGQM01. The sequence goes on from CAWAOR010000011.1 coordinate 508,209, forward strand.
TCTGCGGGAGAAACCGGCGCTGGTTCTCGAACTGGATGAACACAGCGCCGTGGCCGGCCTGCTGACCCGCATCGAAGCTTTTCAGAATGTGGTGAAAAATCTTCAAGACAAAACCTCGAAAAATCATTATGAGGCAGAGACACCTTATGAGGCTCTGTGCCAGTAACCCATGAAACAAATCTCTCCCTTCGGCAAACGGGGCCAGGGGGTTGCCGTAAAACGACGGACGAAGGGACAAGACAGCAGATAAAGATGTCACAAACGACTGATCTTCATGCCTTTCATCGGTTTCAGACCAGTGTAAAGCAGTTCGACGTTTCCGGGAGGACGCTTCTCATTCCCGATATGGCCCCCTTCGGTGTCCGCCTCATTGCGGCAAGCTTTCGCGCGGTTGGCGTCGACGCCGTCGTCCTGGATACCTACAAGGGTTTATCGCTGGGAAGAGAATTCACCTCCGGCAAGGAATGCTTTCCCTGCCAGGTGACCCTTGGGGATATCCTCCACTATCTGCAGAGGGAAAAGGAGCGTCTCGGCGGAGCGTTTTCCCCCGCGCGGTATGTCTATTTCATGCCCGATGCGGACGGTCCCTGCCGCTTTGGCATGTATAACAAACTGCAGCGACTCATTCTGGATCGTTTCGAGGAATTCAGGGACATTCCCATCGTCTATCTTTCCACTGAAAATTCCTATGCCACAAACGGCATCATGCCGCCCGAGCGCGCCCGGATTTTCCGCAAGCTGGGCTATATTGCCGTCATCCTTGCCGACGTCCTGGACCGCACCGTTTGGCGGGTGCGTCCCTACGAGCGGTGTCGGGGGATGACGGATGCGTTCATGGCCAATGCTCTTCAGGAGATGGTGACAGCGATCGAGGAAAGTGGCGCCCGCCTCGAGATCGAGCGACTCCTTCGGCCGTCTGGAAACGATCGTCGCCACCGCCCGCACCTTCATCGATCCCCGCCTGGCCAGGCGCCCCCGCATCGGGGTGGTCGGAGAAATCTATCTGCGCACCCATCCTGATTCGAATCAGAGCATTTTACGGCAGCTCGAGGAATTCGGCGGGGAAGTGGTGGATGCTTCGCTCGGTGAATGGGTCAATTACGTTTCCTTCGACCGGGCACGAAGGCTGCGCCGGCGCTGGAAAAAGGCCTGGCAGGAAAAGAACCGCAGGACGTTGCGGGAAGTCAGCCGGCAGTGGGCGGGAATCGAGATCGAGAAGCTCTACCAGACGTGGCGTCAGCACCAGGTCTATCGGAGCGCCCTCAAGCATTTGGACATTCAGGCGGATCACTCCATCAGCCAGATCGAACGCAGGCTGGATGCGAATCGCCTCTTCACTTTTGCCATCGGCACGGAAGCCGCACTCAGCATCGGCGGCGCGCTGGAGTACGCGCATCACGGCTGCGATGGCATCGTGAACGTCTTTCCCTTTACGTGCATGCCGAGCACCATCTGTTCGGCAATTCTAAAACCCCTGCTCCACCAAATGAGAATTCCCTACCTTGATGCTCCCTATGATGGCACCACGCAGCCCAACCGGGAAGTGGCTCTGCGCACTTTTCTGTACCAGGCGAAACAGCATCATGCATCCAGGGTTGCGGGAAAAAGAGAGTAAGGTCAAGCGATGGCAAATCAAACCATGGTCATTAATGCAGTGCATCCGGAGGAATTCCGGATCGCTATTGTTGAGGGGCAGTCTCTGGAAAGCTTTTTCATCGAGACCGCGGCCCGCACCAAGATCTCCGGCAACCTCTACAAAGGAATTATAACTCACGTCCAGCCGAGCCTCCAGGCCGCATTTGTCAACTATGGCATGGATCGCAACGGTTTCCTGCCTCTTTCGGACATCCACCCCGAATACTATCAAAACGAATTCGAGGAGCCGGTACGGATTCAGGATGTCATTCATCCCGGGCAGGAAGTGCTCGTCCAGGTGGTGAAAGAGGAGATCGGCAGCAAAGGGGCGCTGCTGACCACCTACATCTCACTGGCTGGTCGTGACGTAGTCCTGATGCCCGGCCAGTCGCAGAGGGGCATTTCCCGAAAAATCGAAGACGAACCTCAGCGGGAGCGCCTGCGCACCATCCTCAGCGACCTCAGGATGCCGGAGGAATTCGGACTCATCATCCGCACCGCCGCCGAAGAGCGCACCAAGCGGGAAATTGTTAAAGATTTCAATCATCTCATGAGGATCTGGGAGGAAATCCGAAAGCAGGTGGAGGAAGCTCCGGCCCCGGCCCTCATCCACAAAGACCAGGATCTGGCTCTAAAAATCCTGCGCGATTATTTCAATCCCAACATCAAAAGCATCCTGGTGGATGACCGGGAGGTCTACAAGACGGTCAAGGAATTCCTGCGCATCATCAGCCCGGCTCACCAGCGGGCGGTGAAGATGTACAAGGAGGAAGGCCCGATTTCCAGTAAGTTCAATCTGGAAGACCAGATCGAACAGATCTTCCGGCAGCGGGTGCCGCTAAAATCGGGCGGTTCTTTGTTCATCGACAGGACCGAAGCGCTCGTGGCCATCGACGTCAACTCCGGGCGCACCAACGGCCATGGCGTGCTCGAGGAGATGGTTTTCAAGGTCAACATGGAAGCGGCCGTGGAAATACCGCGCCAGATGCGCCTCCGGGACCTTGGCGGACTGATTGTCGTCGATTTCATCGACATGCGCGAAAGTCGTCATGCACGGGAAGTGGAACGCCGCTTCAAGGAAGAAACGAAGAAGGATAAGGCCAAAATCACGGTGGGCCGGATTTCCCGCTTCGGTCTGCTGGAGCTTTCGCGGCAGCATTTGGCTTTGAACATCATGCAGGGCTCCTACGGTGAATGCCCACTCTGCCACGGCACCGGCCTGGTGCGGTCGACGGAGGCTCTGGCCCTGAGTAATCTGCGCAAGATCTGGCAGACTCTCAGCCACAAGAAGGTGTCCCAGGTCAAAGCCACCCTCAACCTGAATGTGGCCAACTACCTCCTCAATCGCAAACGCAACGATATCCTGGACCTGGAAGCCCGCTACAAGGCCAGCATTGTCATCGAGGGTTCCGCAGCCATGCTGCCCCACGAAGCGCAAATCGAATACGTCGCCGGCGAAAGCCCCTAGCCGGCGACAGTCAGGCGTTACACGATCACATAGCGTCTTATGGTACGGACCACTTCATCCGGATCATCCATCACGGAGAAGAGGTCCGTATCCGTATCGGATATGTAATGTCGCTCCAGAAGCATGTTTTTGATCCAGTCGATGAGGCCGCTCCAGTAATCGCGTCCCACGAGGATGACCGGAAAGGGTTTGATGCGCTTGGTTTGAATGAGCGTCAGGGCTTCAAAGATTTCATCCAGGGTACCCAGCCCGCCGGGCATGCCGATATAGGCCTGAGCATACTTGACGAACATGACCTTGCGCACGAAGAAATACTGGAAATCGAGTTGGACGTCGGCATAGGGATTGGGTTCCTGTTCCAGGGGCAGCATGATATTCAAACCGATGGAGGCAGGCTCCCCCTTCCCGCGCTCCTTTGTTGCCGGCCTCCATGATCCCCGGTCCGCCTCCGGTGATCACGTTGAAACCGTTTTCAGCCAGCTTCCTGGCAATGACCACCGTCCTCTCGTAGGTCTCATCCCCCGGTCTCACCCGGGCCGAGCCAAAAATGGACACCGCAGGATAGATCTCCGAGAGCGTTTCAAAACCATTCACCAATTCGGCCAGAATCTTGAAAAGCCGCCATGAATCATGAACGGTTATGGCGTCAACCAGGTATTGCTTCTCCGGCACATCCGATGTTTTTCTGCCTCGCATCTTCAACCCCTCGCACATAGTGGACAACGATTATACCTGCAATGCGCAGGCTGCTTTGGTTCGGACTCCTCCCCGCCGCCGAGAGCCCTGCCCGCAGGTCTCTCGGCGGAGGTCTCGGCGGCGGCGAGAAAAGTATACCGGGGATGAGCCGCAGATGGAAATGGGAACATCGGTGGGGAGGAGCGTGAGCGACGAGGCGCCCTTCGGCCAAATGCGCTGGAAACTGCAAGTATTCGGAAAAAATGATTGAATCGCTTCCTGAGATAAGCTATTAAGCCGAGTGAGAGGCAGGATTCACCCCTGCCCGTGAACATGACTTCAAAGCTTTGCTTGAACGAAACCCAGCCTGGTTTGTCTGGGATAAATGGAGGCCATTCGCCATGGAGATGAAGGTTTTTGTGAAGACGGCTCTGAAAAAGGTTTCCCAAAAAGTCGGTGACGGAAGCTTGGACAAGCATGAAGAAGGCTACGACGATCCCGAAGAGATGCTCCTGGACTGGATCTGGATCGAACTCAAGGAAGAATCTCCGGATAAGGATGCCGTCATCAACATGGAACTGGACGATCTTTACGAAGTGATTGAAAGTTCAGCGGATATCTATGAGGACTACCAGATTCTTCTCGAAACCATTCGCTCGGGCAATAGCTGATCGGCAGCATCCGGAACATATGATTCAGCGCCCAGCCTTGGGCGCTTTTTTTATTTGAGAGAAACCATGCAGAGTGACCTCAAGAGCGTGCATCTCCTCCCCGGCAGAGAAAAGCGTCTGCTCCAGGGACACCGTTGGGTGTTCAGCAACGAGTTGGCGAGCCATCCCTCGGAATTCGAACCCGGGAGCTGGGTGTCCGTCTATACCAGCAAGGGTGTGTGTTTTGGCAGTGGATACATCAATCCCCATTCGCTGATCGCCGTCCGTCTCGTATGCCGTCCCCACGAAAAACCGTCCCGCGAGTTCTTCGGCGAACGCTTGAAGAAAGCCGCCGAACGCCGTGACACCTTATTCTACCCAGCTTCCCCATGCACCCGTCTGGTTTATGGAGAAGCGGACGGTTTGCCGGGCTTGATTGTGGATCGCTACGGCGAAGTCCTCGTCTATCAGATCACGACCTTAGGCATGTCGCAGAAGGAGGGACTCCTTCGAGAACTTCTGCTTGATCTCTTCCGGCCCCAAGCTCTGGTTTTTCGAAACGACACCTCGGTGCGGACGCTCGAAGGCCTGCCCCTCGAAAAGGGCGTTGCCCACGGCGAACTACCTGATCCCTGCTGGATCAACATCGATGGCCTCGAATTCCTGATCGACCCCGTCAATGGCCAGAAGACCGGCTTCTATCTCGACCAGCGCGACAATCGTGGGACGCTCCGGCGCTGGGCAAAAGATCGAAGAGTGCTTGACCTGTTTTGCTATAATGGTGCGTGGGGCCTTTCGGCGGCGGCGGCTGGGGCTCGCCAGGTGGTCGGCATCGACCAATCGTCGGAAGCCGTAGAGCAGGCTCGCCACAGTGCCGCTCGCAACCACCTGGAAACGATCTGCCGCTTTGACCAGGAAGAGGCCTTCTTCTTTTTGAGATCGCTCAAGAAAGGCGCCTTTGACTTGATCATCCTTGACCCACCGGCCTTTGCCAAGACCAGGAGCACCCTCTCCCAGGCCCGGAAGGGTTATACCGACCTCAATCGCCGCGCCCTGCTGGCCCTCGAACCGGGAGGCATCCTGGTCAGCTGCTCCTGTTCCTACCACCTGAGCGAAGAAGCGTTCCGGGAAGTGCTCCTGAATGCGGCTCTGGCCAGCGGCCGGCAGTTGCGCCTGCTGGAGGCCCGCGGTCAGGCCCTGGACCATCCCGTCCTCCTCGCCATGCCCGAAACCCGCTACCTCAAGTGCACCATTCTGGAGGTCCTCTAGCCGGCCATGCCCCCGTCGGGGAAGGCCATGTGATCACTTTGCAGGAGAGCAGGCATGAACGCTCGGAATATGCCTCTTCATCAGTAGACTCTTCTCGACCCGTGCCTGTAGCCCAAGACTTCCAGGGTATCATTAACCACCATGAATTTTCTACTGACGCAGAACCAGCCGATAATCAGCAGCGGAATATGGAGACGGTTTTTCTCTACTTGTGAGCGTTGAAGGCCCTGAGGAGAACCGTGCGGTTGGGAATAATATCATGAAGCAACGCTAGACCCCAAAGCCGTTTGGCCCCTACTTCAGCTCGGGGCAGAAGGTCTGCAGGGCCCTTCTTGCGCGGCGACGCAGACGGATGAGGTCCTGCCAGTCTTCGATGGCGTGGCGGTGGTGGTGTGGGGGCCAGAGGTGGAGTTGCTTCATGGCTTCGAAGATCTCGGGGCTGAGGCGTGACGAAGCGAGATTGCTGTGGAGGCGTAGCCGGTGGGCGAGAGCGCGCAGGGTTTCAAAGGCCGCCATCACTTCCTGGGTCGAGTTCTGGAGAGGCACGGCATGTTCCAGCACAACACCTAGAGCCGACCTCACCGAGCGGATTTGCAGCGGAGGAAGACGGTAGCCATCGGTCAAAGCAAAACCCTGGGCCAGGAATTCCAGGTCCGTCAGGCCGCCGAGGCCGAGTTTGATGTCGATCTGGTCGCCCTTTTCTTCGGCGCGTTCCCGCTGCATGCGCTGGCGCAGATGACAGAGTCGCGCCCAGACTTCCTCCGGATCTCTTTCCCGGTAACAGATCTCCCGCCCCCGTTCTTCGAGCCAGGCTCCGAGTTCCGTGTTTCCGGCAACGCACCGAACTCTGAGCAGGGCCTGGATTTCCCAGAGGTCCGCCTGATCCCGGTAATAGTCCAACCATGAACTGCGGGTGACGATCAGGGGCCCATAGTTTCCCGTCGGGCGCAACCGGGCGTCGACTTCGTAGCCCGGGCCTTCATGCAAAGGGGTGCTCAGCATGCGCATGAAGCGCTGCACGAGGCGCACGACTTCCGCGGGAATCAGGTCGTCGGCTTCTCCGTGGCGCGGCCGGTAGACAAAAACCAGATCGAGATCCGAGAGGTAGCTCATCTCACGGCTTCCGAGGCGGCCAAGAGCCAGCACCGCAAGCGGCAAATCCGCCCCCAGAGCGAGGTTTCGGCGCACTCGTTCGTACGTCTGCTGAATCACGAAATCTGCCAAACTGCTCAGCTCGGATTCCAAGGTTTCGCTAGTGAGATCTCCCCGCAAATCGGCGAGCACCAGCTGCAGGAGGCGTTCGTTGCGGAGACGGCGGATCCATTCCAGGCTTTCACCATAGTCCTCGATGCGCTGCAGCAGCCGGACGCCGGCCTTCACCCAGGCCGCAAAGGCCTGGCCAATCCCCGAGGCGGTGGCCACGCCTTCTACGAGCCCGGGATGGTGAGCCAGGAGGGTGGCGAGCAATTCGCTGCTGGCCAGCCCTCGGCAGAAATCTTCGAGCCATGGGGAGGAGGTACGAAAGACTTGCATCAATCCAGGTCTGCGCGCGACCTGGCTGAAATAGCGTTCAAGCCGAATCAGGATGGTCTCCTGCAGATCCGCATCACCGGTGAGCGGATAAGCTCGCAGGATCTCCTCAATGGTCTTTTCCAAAGCGGGGGAAAAGCCGCTTAGAGAAGCCCTCAGGCGGGCCAGAGCTTCACTGGGGAAAGCTTCCAGGGGATTGGCCGCAGCCGGAAGGTCGTCGGAAGGGGCTTCCTTGCCCTTTTCATGAGTCCGGTGGTCTGTGGCTTCGGAGCCGAAGAGGGCGAGGAAATGGTCATGGACCAGGCGACAGCAGGCTGCCAGCTGTTCCAGGAAGATGCCTTCATCCCCACCGAAACCCAGGGCCAGGGCCAGCCGGGCGCGCGCCTCCGGGGCTCGCGGAAGCTTTTGGGTCTGCCGGTTCTGATCGAGCTGCACCCAGTGTTCGACGCGACGCAGAAACGTGTAGGACTCGTTCAGCTCGCTCACTACTGCGGTTTCGAGCAATTTGCGTTCGCCCAGGCGTTCCAGGCATCGCAGGGTGTTCGGTTCATCCAATTCCGGGTGGCGGCCGCCGTAAATGAGTTGCAGGGACTGCACCAGGAATTCAATTTCACGGATGCCGCCCACCCCCAGCTTGACGTCGAATTGTTCCCATCCCGGCCGATGATGGGTGCTTTCGGCAATAATCCGGTCGCGCATGGCGCGCAGTTCATCCAGAGCCTGGAAATCCAGGAAACGGCGATAGACAAAAGGGCGAACTTCCCGCAGAAATGCCGACCCGAGGGCACGATGGCCGGCCACCGGGCGGGCCTTGATGAGCATCTGCCGCTCCCACGCCCGGCCATATTGGAGATAATAATCGGCGGCGGCCGTATAGGAAGGAACCAGGGGGCCGTCCTTGCCGTGGGGTCGCAGGCGATGGTCCACCTGGAAGACGCGGTCGCCTTCGGCACTCTCGGCCAGCAGGCGTGAAAGCCACTGACAGAGGCGATCGAGGAACACTCCGGCACCGGCGCCGGGATCTTCCCTGCCCGGTTTTGGGGTATAGAGGAAGAGCAGATCCACATCGGAAACGTAGTTGAGTTCATGGCCTCCGAGCTTACCCAGACCCAAGACCACCAACTGTGTCTCTTTCCTCACCCGCTCCCAGTCCGGCACCTCTTCCCCGACCAGCCACCAGCCAGGATGGCGGGAAAGCAGGTCGAGTCCAACCTGGAGGGCTACCGCGGCCAGATCGCTGATCTGCCCGGTGGTTTCCAGCAGACCCGCCCACCCCAGGAGGTCCCGGCCGCCAATACGCAGGAAATGACGCTGTTTGAAGTCCCGAAAGGCGGCGAGCAGGTCGGAGAAAGTCTGAATCTTCCTGACCGTATGTTGCAGATCCTCATAGAGCTCCGTCAGGGGGTAGCGGCGGTGGAGGCTCCGGCCGGCCAGCAGCCAGTCCCGGTAGTGCGGGCGACCACGCAGAAGTGTCGCCAGATATTGGGACGATTCCTGAATCCGTTCGAGTTCGTTCATGCCCTTTCCCTTCTTGGGATCTGCTCAATCGCTGCTTAAATATCACAGTCAAGTCTTCGCGGGGGAGAGGTTTTCGGGGAGTCGCCCGGGTGGCCTTTTTGGGACTGCACTGTTGCAGGATTCTGCCACAATGCATTCCGCGTTTTCGCCCGTGGGAAAAGGGAACGCTGGGCATTACCGCCCGCAACGCCAGCCGCAAGAATCCCTTATCAAAGCAGGAAAAAAGTTGCCATCTGACCGATTATCGTTACAATTGCAGGGCTTAAAAAACCACCGGCTTCAAGAATAAGGAAACCTATGCTACCTGTCTGGAAACGCCAGAAAGCGATCCTGCTGCTCGAAGATGGTGCAGTTTTTCGCGGGTACGCCTTTGCCGGTCAGGGGCGCGCTCTGGGCGAAGTCGTCTTCAACACGAGCATGACGGGGTATCAGGAGGTCCTGACGGACCCTTCCTATAAGGGCCAGATCGTGGCCATGACCTATCCCCTGACCGGGACCTACGGCATCAACGATGAAGACCTGGAATCCGCCGCCATTCAGGTGGAAGCCTTCATCGTCAAGGAATATCAGGATTTTGCCAGCAACTGGCGAAGCACCAAAACCCTTGCGGATTTTCTCAACGAGCATCACAAGATCGGTATCGAAGGCATCGACACCCGTGCCCTGACCCGCCATATTCGCCTGGCCGGGGCCATGCGCGGGATCATTGCGACGGACAGTGACGATCTTACGGAACTTATGGAAGAAGTGCAGGCTTTTCCCGGACTGAACGGCATCGATCTGGTCCAGGTTGTCACCTGCCCGAAACCCTACCGGTGGCACCATGGACCTCAGCCGGCCGCGGAGTTTCCAGCCTGGTCGTCGGATCAACCGGGATTTCGCGTTGCGGCCATGGACTGCGGGATCAAGTACAACATCCTGCGCATGCTCGAACGATGCGGCTGCCAAATCATGGTCTTTCCCGCCCACACTCCGGCCGAAAAGATCCTGGCAGCCAACCCGGACGGAGTGTTTCTCTCCAACGGCCCCGGGGATCCGGCCGCGCTGCATCAGGTCATCGGCACGGTTCGTGAGCTGCTGGGAAAGCGGCCCATGTTCGGGATTTGTCTGGGACATCAACTCATGGGGCTGGCGCTGGGCGGCAGGACCTTCAAGCTCAAATTCGGCCATCGCGGCGCCAACCAACCGGTAAAGGACCTCACCACCGAGAAAGTGGAAATCACTTCGCAGAATCACGGTTATTGCGTCGACATCGACTCCCTCTCCCATGCTCCCGTCCGCCTCACCCACCTCAACCTCAACGACAATACCCTGGAAGGGATGGAACATCTTGAAATCCCGGCCTTCAGCGTCCAGTACCATCCTGAAGCCTCCCCCGGCCCTCACGATGCCTCCTACCTCTTTGAGCGCTTTATCGAACTGATGAAGAAGAACCAGTAGCAAGGAACAGGAGTTCATGCCCAAACGGACCGACATCCAGAAGATTCTCATCATTGGCTCGGGGCCCATCATTATCAGTCAGGCCTGCGAATTCGACTATTCGGGCACCCAGGCCTGCAAGGCCCTCCGCGAGGAAGGCTATGAAATCGTGCTCATCAACAGCAACCCGGCAACCATCATGACCGACCCGGAGACGGCGCATCGCACCTATATCGAACCGATCACAGCCGGCCGCCGTGGCCAAGGTGATTGCCCGGGAACGCCCCGATGCGCTGCTGCCGACCCTCGGCGGTCAGACGGCTCTGAACGTTGCGGTGAGAGTCGCCGAGATGGGCGTGCTCGAACGCTATGGGGTGGAGATGATCGGGGCCAGCGTCGAGGTCATCAAGAAGGCCGAAGACCGCGAGCTGTTTCGGGATGCGATGAAGAACATCGGCCTGCGCGTCCCGGCCAGTGGGATTGCGCGTTCCATGCCGGAAGTGGAAACCATCGCAGAAGCCATCGGCTTTCCCATCATTGTGCGCCCGTCGTTCACCCTGGGTGGCACGGGAGGAGGCGTGGCCTACAACCGGGAAGAGCTCCTCGCGCTTTCCCAGTCCGGGCTGGATGCCAGCTTCATTCATAGGGTGATGCTGGAGGAATCGGTCCTGGGCTGGAAGGAATTCGAGCTCGAAGTGATGCGCGACTGCATGGACAATGTGGTCATCATCTGTTCCATCGAGAACATGGATGCCATGGGTGTGCATACGGGCGACTCGATCACCGTGGCTCCGGCCCAGACCCTGACGGATCGGGAATACCAGCGCATGCGGGACGCCTCCATCGCTATTTTGCGGGAAGTGGGCGTGGAGACCGGCGGTTCCAACGTGCAGTTTGCCGTCAACCCTAAAGATGGGGAAATGGTCGTGATCGAGATGAACCCGCGCGTCTCGCGCTCGTCGGCCCTGGCTTCCAAGGCCACCGGTTTTCCCATCGCCAAGATCGCGGCCAAGCTGGCCGTGGGCTACTCTCTCGATGAGCTCGCCAACGACATCACGCGGGAAACCCGCGCCTCTTTCGAACCGACCATTGACTACTGCGTGGTCAAGGCGCCCCGGTTCACCTTCGAAAAGTTCCCCAAAACCGATGACTTCCTGACCACCTCCATGAAATCGGTGGGAGAAACCATGGCCATCGGGCGCACCTTCAAGGAATCCCTGCACAAGGCCATCCGTTCCCTGGAGATCGGCCAGTATGGGTTCTGGGACCCGCCCGCCAACGTCGGCGAAGACTACCTCGAGCAGCTCAAGCAAAGCCTGCGCCGCCCCAATTCCAAACGCCTCTTTCAGATCGGCGAAGCCCTGAAGCTGGGCCTGACGGTGGATGAAATCTACCGACTGACCGATATCGATCCTTGGTTTCTGCACCATATCGAGCAGCTCCTCCACATGGAGGCGGACATCCGGGAAGCCGCCCGAGCGGAAAGCTTTTTGGACGACCCCGAACAACTGCGCTTCGCCAAAGCCTGGGGGTTCTCGGATATCCGCCTGGCGGCCCTCTGTGGCGTGGACGAGGAAACCGTCCGCCAAAAACGCCTCGAACACGGCATCGAACCGGTCTATAAGCTGGTGGACACCTGTGCGGCCGAATTCGAAGCCTATACCCCCTACTACTACTCCACCTACGAAACGGAGAATGAGGCCAGGCCATCCGACCGCCCCAAGGTGGTGATCCTGGGCGGGGGCCCCAACCGCATCGGGCAGGGGATCGAATTCGACTACTGTTGCGTGCACGCTTCCTTCGCCCTGGGGGAAGAAAACATCGAATCGATCATGGTCAATTCCAACCCGGAAACCGTTTCGACCGACTACGACACCTCCGATAAACTCTACTTCGAACCCCTGACGCGCGAAGACGTCCTGAACATTCTCAAGACCGAAAAGCCCCTCGGCATGATCGTCCAGTTTGGGGGGCAGACGCCGCTCAATCTGGCGGTGCCGCTGGAAAAGGCGGGAGGCAAAATCCTCGGAACTTCCCCCGATGCCATCGACCTGGCCGAAGACCGGAAGCGCTTTCAACAGATGCTGCACAAGCTGCACCTCAAGCAGCCGCGGAACGGCACAGCCTTTACCGTCGAGGAAGCCCTGGTGGAGGCCGGGACCATCGGCTATCCGGTAGTTGTCCGCCCCTCTTACGTGCTCGGCGGAAGGGCCATGGAAATCGTTTACGACGATGCCATGCTACGCGAGTTCATGCAGACGGCGGTGCACGTTTCTCCCGGTCATCCGATCCTCATCGATCAGTTTCTCGAGGACGCCATCGAACTGGATGTCGATGCCATAAGCGATGGCCGCCTTACGGTGATCGGCGGCATCATGGAACACATCGAGGAGGCCGGGATTCATTCAGGTGACAGCGCCTGTGTGCTGCCGCCCATCAGTATTGCGAAAGACGTCCAGGAGGAAGTCAAACGCCAGACCCGACTCATGGCCGCAGAACTGGGGGTGGTGGGCTTGATGAATGTGCAGTTTGCCATCCAACGGGGTGAGATCTACATCCTCGAAGTGAACCCCAGGGCCTCGCGCACCATTCCCTTCGTGAGCAAGGCCATCGGCTATCCCCTGGCAAAGCTCGCCACCAAGGTTATGCTGGGCAAGTCATTGAAGGAACTGGGGTTTGACCACGAAGTCGAACCCCGACACCTGTCGGTCAAGGAAGCCGTCTTCCCCTTTGCGCGCTTTCCCCACGTGGATATTCTGCTCGGCCCGGAGATGAAATCCACGGGAGAAGTCATGGGGATCGGTTCCAGCTTCGGCATCGCCTTTGCCAAAAGCCAGGCGGCGGTGGGCTATGAACTTCCGACTCAGGGAACCGTCTTTATCAGCGTCCACGATCAGGACAAACCGCGGGTCCTGCCGGTGGCGGAGAGCCTCGCCAAACTGGGCTTCGCCTTGATCGGCACGTCAGGAACGGCAGTTTACCTGAGAGACCACGGTATTTCCACGGATACCGTCTTCAAGCTCAGGGAAGGCCGTCCCCACGTGGTGGACCGCATCAAGAACGGTGAAGTTCAGCTTGTCATCAATACCAGCCTGGGCAAGAAGACCTCTTCCGATGCGTATGAAATCAGACGGACCACCCTGGCCTACAATATCCCCTACACCACGACCATTGCCGGCGCAAAAGCGCTGGCGGAAGCCGTGGCCGAGCTCCAGAGCGGCGACTGGGATGTCAAAACCCTCAGGAATATCATCGAGAAAGCGCGGAGGTGTAACGAATTTTCATGAATCCAACCTCAGCACTCAGGACTCAACACTCAGGACTCAGCACTCCAAGCTTTGTTCCCCGCAAGCGGGAAGAGTGCGGCATTTTTGGGGTTTATGGGAATCCCGAAGCCGCCAAGCTGACCTATTTCGGCCTCTATGCCCTGCAGCACCGGGGCCAGGAGAGCGCCGGCATTGCGGTTTCCGACGGCAGCCAGGTCAGGGAATACAAGCACATGGGGCTGGTGCACGACATTTTCAAGGAAGAAACCCTGCAGGCCCTCAAAGGGCATCTGGCGATCGGTCACGTGCGCTATTCCACCACCGGTTCCTCGCTGCTGGCCAACGCCCAGCCGTTCGGCGTGTTTCTGGGCAATGAGTACTATGGGATCGGCCACAACGGCAATCTGGTCAATGCCTGCCAGTTGCGTGCCGATCTCGAGGCACGCGGCGCGATCTTCCAGACCACCATGGATACCGAGGTCATCATGCACCTCCTGGCCCGGCACCTGCGCCACGGTCTCGAGCAAGCCTTGATCGATGCGTTGAACCTGGTTCAGGGCGCCTATTCGCTCGTCATGAGTACCCGCGACAAACTCATCGGGATCAGGGATCCCCGGGGGTTTCGCCCCCTGTGCCTGGGCAAGCTCAACGGAGCTTATGTCCTCGCCTCGGAAACGTGTGCCTTTGACTTGATCGAGGCGACCTACATCCGCGATCTGGAACCCGGGGAGATTCTCATCATCGATCACAACGGCCTGCGGTCGCTGCATCCCTTCCCCAAGGCCCACCCAGCCTATTGCATCTTCGAATTCATCTATTTTGCCCGTCCGGACAGCAACATCTTCGGGCAGAACGTCTACTCCTTCCGGAAGCGACTGGGGCATCTGATGGCACAGGAAAACGCTTCTCTTGAAGGCGATTTGGTCATGCCTTTTCCTGATTCGGGGAATTATGCCGCGTTGGGATTTGCCGAAACCTCGCGGATGCCGTTCGAGATGGGGATGATCCGAAACCATTATGTGGGGCGGACCTTCATCCAACCCAGCCAGGCCATGCGAGACTTTAGCGTCCGGGTCAAGCTGAACCCGGTGCGAGAGTTGCTGCGGGATAAGCGGCTTGTCCTGGTGGAGGATTCCATCATCCGCGGCACCACCACCCGCACGCGGCTTCGGGCCCTCCGTAAGGCCGGCGCCAAGGAAGTCCACATGCTGGTGAGCTGCCCGCCGCACCGTTTCCCATGCCCCTATGGGATTGACTTTTCCACCAAAGGAGAACTCATCGCGGCCTCCCATTCCGTCGACGAAATCTGTGAGTATATCGGACTGGATTCGCTTCGCTACCTGAGCCTCGATGGTCTGCTCGAAGGGGCCGGAGTCTCGAGTGATAATCATCCCTTTTGCCTTGCCTGCTTCACCGGCGACTACCCGGTCACCTTCGAAGGACAGCTGCACAAACACTGCTTCGAAAACAAGGCTCAGGATGGCAGGGACTAAAGGAACGGAGGGGCCGTGAAAGGGAAAAACCATTCGAAGAATAATCGGCGAGGAGAAATCCTGGAGATTGCCAGGGAGGTCCTGCGCATCGAGGCAGAAGGCATCCTCCATCTCCTGGAGCACGTTTCCGAGGATTTTGCCACCGCTGTCCAGTGGATTTTTGCCTCCCGAAGTCGGGTTATTGTCACCGGCATCGGCAAATCCGGCATCGTCGGTCGCAAGGTGGTGGCGACGCTGAGCAGCACCGGTACGCCCGCCCTCTTCATCCACCCCGTGGAAGCCATGCACGGGGACCTGGGCATGGTGCGGAGCGAAGACATCGTGCTGGCGCTGTCCAACAGCGGCGAGACGGACGAACTCAGTGCTATCCTGCCTCGCCTCAAAGGCATCGGCACCCGCATCATCGCCTTTACCGGCAGCCTCACTTCGACCCTCGCCCAATACAGTGACCTGGCGATCTATACCGGGGTCCCGCGAGAGGCCTGCCCGCTGGGGCTCGCTCCAACCGCCAGCACCACGGCACAGCTGGCCATGGGGGACGCCCTGGCCGTGGCCCTCATCAAACTGCGCAATTTCCAGGTCCAGGACTTCCAGCGCTACCACCCCGGAGGCCACCTCGGGGAACGCCTCCAGGTGCCTCTGTACGAAGTGATGCGCCAGGGGGAGGATATTCCCAAGATCACTCGGGAAGCTCCTGTCCCGGACGCCCTGGTGGAGATGAGCCGGAAGGAGCTCGGAGCCACCCTCATTGTCGGTCCGCAGGATGAATTGCTTGGCATCTTCACGGATGGCGACCTGCGGCGGGCGCTGAATCAGTTTCCCGACCTGGCTCACCGCCATATCCATGAGGTCATGACGCCTGAGCCCCGCTCTATCGGCGCCGATCACTCCGTGGCCGACGCCCTCGAAATGATGGAACAGCACCTGATCACGGTGCTGCCGGTGGTGGATGCAGCGGATCATCTCAAGGGCATCCTCCACCTTCATGACCTCCTGGGAAAGGGTAAAATCCGGTTTTCGCGCTAAATGTATAATCAGCTCATCTACTTCATCATCGCGCTGTTGCTCTTCGCCATGCAGCCCCCCGGGGATAAGCCGTTCCTTCCTCCCCTGCAGAATATCTTGCTGGGTGTGGGCTGTTTTCTGTTATTCGCTCTGATCTGCCACCTCACCTTTCGGCAGCTGAAACTGGCTCTGGCTGGAGACATCTCCCGCTCTACCCTCATGTCCCGTTATCTCGTTGCCCAGAGAAGGCTTTCCATTCTCGCCCTGGCGAATCTCGCCGTCGAGGTCTATGGTCTCAACATCTCCTATTACCTGCAAGACCTCCCCGGGTTCAAACACTCCCTCACGGTTGCGGGGGCGACCGGAATCGGTTTGTTCCTGCTTCATCTGGGCCTGATTTGGGCATACAGCTATCCGATCTATCAACACATTTACCATTCAAAGATCAGACCGACGGCCTTTCTCTGGGAAAACCTGGCCTTCAGCACCGCCATCCTGGTCCCCTGGTTTCTCATCTCGATGCTTTCGGATATCCTGCAGGTGCTTACCCTTCCCGCTTTTCTGCAGTCGGAGGCCGGGCAGTTCCTGCTCATGACAGGACTCTTGATTGTCTGCCTGCTCTTTGCCCCGCGACTGGTGGTTCGCTTGTGGGGGTGTCGGACCCTGCCCATGAACGCTTTGCGCGGGGAACTGGAGGATTTTGCCCGGGCACATCGTTTCAGAGTCGGCGATTTCATGGTGTGGCCGTTGTTTGGAGGCGAAACGCTCACTGCGGGCATCATCGGGGTGCTTCCCCGGTGGCGCTATATTTTGATCACCCGCGGCCTCCTGGGACTTCTCAACATCGATGAACTCAAGGCGGTGGTCGCCCATGAAATGGGTCATGCCCGCCGCTATCATATGCTTTTCTTCCTGGCTTTCTTTCTCTGCTATTCCATCCTGGCTTATGCGTACAATGACCTGGTATTCCTGGCTCTCCTGCAAAACCCGCTGATTCTCGACTGGCTGCTGGGTTCCGAAGCGGTGAACACTACTCTGCTCGCTCCTCATCCAGAATGTGCCGATGGTTGTCCTGCTGGTGGTCTACTTTCGTTATGTTTTTGGCTTCTTTCTAAGAAACAGCGAGCGTCAGGCGGATCTGTATGCGCTTGAGCTGATCGGCCAGCCCTTTCCGCTGGTTTCGTCCCTGCAAAGGATCGCCTTTCACGGCGGACACATTGAAGATCTGCCCAACTGGCATCATTTCAGCATCCGTCAGCGCATCGAGTTTCTGCTGAAGGCTTATGAAGATCCCCGGGTCGCCAGAAGACACCACACCAGGTACTACAGCGCTGTGGTGATTTTCTTCCTGCTGGTGGCGGGTCTCACGACGCTGGGCGTTCAACCTTGAAGGGAGCGGATTCGTCCGCAACTGGCGGGCAGGGTTGCAGGTCGCCATCATTGAACGGGAACTGGCGCGCAGACCGGAGCACATCGGCTCTACGCCGCTTATGGGAGCCTGTTACTGGAACAAGGTGAGGTGGCGAAGGCCGAAGCCGCACTTCAAAAAGCTCTGGAAGGGGACCCCGAGGATGCCACGACTCTGAACAACCTGGCCTGGCTCTACGCCACTTCCCCGCCGCCTTACCTCAAACCTGAAGCGGCCCTGGAACTGGCCCTGAGGGCCGCAGCACGGGACCCGGCGCCATACATCCTGGACACCCTGGCCGAAGCCTATTATGCCAACGGACAGGCCGAGGAAGCTCTCGAGACCATTCGCAAAGCTCTGCTCAAAGAGCCGAAGAACCGCGATTACTTTTTGCGTCAGGAACAGAAATTTGAAGCGGCGGTAAGGGACAATGGGGAGAAAAGCGGAAAGGACGGGGAGAAAAACTGAGAGGTCCCTCCCCCCATCGAAGGGGAAGGGACCCTGAACGGTTGTTACCGCTGCGCCTCAACTAGAGTTGGCTCATAACCACCATGAGGTGGGAGACTTCACTGAGCGGGGCATTGAGGTTGGCACGGTGGTGGGCAAAAAAGCTGTTGAAACCGGAATCCAGGATGAGCCAGGGATCCATTTTTTCGGCAACCGAGAGCTCATGCAGTACGGTGTCCATGATATCAAGGCCATAGAGAGTTCCAGCCAGCTGGGTTTGAAATGCTACCCGCACCACCCGGAGAATTTCGTAATAAACGTGAGCAACCCCCTTGGCATAGTAGAAATAGTCGTCCGAGTTGAAATAGCCGACATCTTCGGGTACCAGGCTCTTGTTCACGTTGCCGAGGAGATCTCGGTAGCTGGAGATCAGAGAAACCAGGTTATCCTTCCGGTAATAAAAACTGCGTTTTCCCGTTTTCAGTTTTTCCACAAAGGCCTTTAGATGGTCCACGGCTTCGCCGTAGCAGCTCTCGGCGGAAGGAAACCAGAATGAAGTGGCGCTGTTCATGAACAGATGGAGCGCTTTTTCCAGGTCCGGGTCATAGGTGTCGGCGTCACCCATGCGCGTCAGACTGTCCTTGAGGCGGCCGGTGGTGAAGCGAATCGCTTCCAGGACCCCGAGCTGGTAGTTGTTGATGTTATCCGTGAAACGGCCCAGAACGATGTCGTTGGGGCGCCAGCCGAGGGTTCGCCCGTGGAGCTCATGGTCCATGAGGTTGATCATGGTTTCAACGAAAGTGACCCCGGGGATGGGGGAGATTTCCGGAAGGGCGGGGCCATGACCGCCCCCGTGGGCACCGGTGGCTTCCGTACCATGGGCTGGGACCGCATGTCCGGTTGGCGCTGCCGGGGCAGCGGGCTCTGCCGGAGGGTTGAGGTTGGAGCCAGCGGGCGCTGTTGCTGTTGAAGCGGTGGTTGCGCCATGCGGGGCCGTCACCCCGGGTGCTGCTCCATGCCCTTGGGCCGCTGCCGGTTTTGCTGCGGGTGGTTCCGTACCTGGTGTGGCCGTGGGGACACTCTCACCAGGTGCAAGGATGTTCTTCTGCAAGGCCCAGCCGGGGTAGGTGCCGCCCGACATCAGGATCAACACCAGGACCCCAACCGTCCATAGGAACATGTTCCGCCGTCTGAATGACTTTCTACTGCAGCCTATCGCTCGTTCATCTACAACTCCCATCGTTCGCGCTCCTTTTCTATGTTCGGCTCACTCCACCAAGTCACTCACTCATGAACGTCGCACAAGCATCAGCAGACTCCCAGGCTGACACTCTGTATAACCAGCGGGTCTCAGTGTTCAAGCGCAGCGCCAGGCGCTCAAACAGGTAGCGGGCAATGTTCTCCGAAGACGGGTTGTGCTCGCGAAAAAAAGGAAGGTCATTCAAATAGTGGTGGTCCACGCCTTCGAGAAGCTCACGGGTGGCCTCCTTGATCTCCCTGAAATCGACCAGAACGCCACTTTCATCCAGTTCGCTTCCCCGGAGCACCACTTCCACTTTCCAGTTATGACCATGAAGGTTTTCACATTTACCACGAAAGTTTCTGAGGTTGTGAGCAGCAGAGAAATCGCTTACTATTTTTACTTCGTATAGCCCGTTCTGCAAAGCCAATCACCCCCGCTGGTCAACGACCTGAAAACCTTTGAAAAAAGCAATAACCCAGGATCTTATACAGTTTTTCACATTTAGCTGAAAGGGGCCTCTTTGTCAAATGCAATCCCTGAAGAGCTGGCTACTTTCCGGTTGACGGAACCACCAGTTTCCTTTACATTCCCCCCTGTTCAGGGGCGGTGTAGCTCAGTAGGTTAGAGCATGCGGCTCATATCCGCAGTGTCCGGGGTTCGACTCCCTGCACCGCCACCAACCACACCAAATCCCGCGAGAGACGCGGTCTCTCGGTCCGGTCTTCGCCCGCCATGGTCTGCTCGACAAGTCCATGGGGGGCAGTGCCCCAAAGGCATCATCAAGTCCCTGACAAAGCCCCCTGTTTCTCGTGCGAGTGTCTTGCTCACCCTCAGGTAAATCGGCGATAATGAATACCAGGAAACTGGTGGCAGGAAATAGTGTTTGCGATGCGATGACCACCCTGAAGAGGAAAGGAGAAAGCCATGAGCGAATTGGTAGTCGCCGTTTTTGACAACGAATTCAAGGCAGAACAGGTTCGCCTGGATTTGCGGAAGAAGCAGGCAGGGCATCTTGCCGATCTGGAAGATGCCGTGGTTCTGGTCAGATCCGGCGAGGGTAAGGTCAAGTTGCACCACGTGTCCCATTTTACTATCGGTGGCGCCTTGAGCGGAGGGGTTTTGGGCTCGCTTCTTGGTGTTCTGCTGCTCAATCCGGTTTTCGCCATTCTTGGTCTGGCCGCAGGCGTGGTGGTCGGAGGGATTTCCGGGGCCATGTCCCACGTGGGTATCGATGAGGACTTCATGAAAGAATTGGCCGACCACCTCAAGCCTGGAAGTTCAGCCCTGTGCATCCTGGTAAGGGATCACCTCGAAAGGGTGTTGGAGGAGGTTGGGGCCTTCCGGGGAAAGGTGTTGCATACTCCTTTGCTGCATACCGACGAGGCAAAGCTGAAAGCGGCGTTGGAGGAAATCAAGGCCAACGTCGGCGGGTAATCCCGCCAGAGGCCTGAGGGTTTGGGGTTGGGGCCGACCGCAAAGGTTCTTACCCGATCCCCGAGCACGGCAGGGGCGGCCATGGTCCGGTGCAACAAGGGAACGTTCCCGCAGGGGCGAAAAGGTCAATCGTTGCCCGTTGCTACACGGTTCGTCAGTTGTTCGGGCTCGGGCTTTCCGAACCTGCGTTCAGGTATTCCCTCGGGAGTTGATGTGAGGCAAATTTGCCCAGCAGAAGCTTGAGTTTCTCGCTGTGCTTAGGCGTCAGCTGGTCAAATTTCAGGCCGCAACGTCTGGTTTCGAGACCCCCAAAAGCGGACTGCTCCAATCTGATGTCGTAGACCACTCGGCAAGGCACATGGAGGAGGAGGAAATGGCTTGGCTCGGAACTGAAGATATCCACCTGTACATCTGCCAGGGTCTCGTAGTCATCATATACCGGATACTCAAAGGCAGCACCGCTCCTGCTCACATCCTTGAGCTTGCCCACCCTGTCCAGAAAGGGCCAGAACGCCAAGTAGAAATCCGTCTTCAGCGCGTATCGTGCTGCGCGCCGACGATCTGCTTTTGTTCTCTCACTCATGTCTTCCGTCCTGCTGTCACTGATGGAATGATTGAGCGGGCTCCGTTTTAGCTGAAGCACACGAATGATTTCAAATGCATAGCCCGAGTGTCGGGTCGCTGAGACGCGTTGCTGTCCATCCCTGTCTTACGGCAAGGCCGACTGTTCCTGGATATTAATTTTTTCATATAAATGAGTACGGAAAAGAAGTAAAGGTGGATCTTTTATCAGCCTGTGGCGCAGCAAACGCCCCTATCTATAGCTCAGGTTGCGCATTCAACCCCTTCAGTCAAGGCGCTTGGGCTCAGAGCTCCTCCTCGATTTGGTCGACCGCAATCTGGACATCGTCCCACGTATCCCTCCCCTCTGCGGGTTCGATCTCATCCAGGCGAAGCAAAACCCCGGTCCAGTCGATTCCGTCTGCCTCGCACTTCTCGATGACCTCACGCGGGAGGCTCTTCAGAGACAGACTGTCCCAGATTACCTGAATCCTGGGCTCTCCATCGTCGGAGCACACGATATCGGAAGTCCGGCCATGCCATCCGGAAAAGTCGAGGCCAAAGTCCTGAGCAACCGTGCCGTCTTTCACTACTACTGGGTCGCCGTACATGAAAGGCAACACCGTGATGAGGCTGTCCTCGACCTCGTAGAGCCCCTGTTTCCCTTTGACCGGGAAGGGAATAACCGGGTGCACATCCTCCAGCACCCAGGAATAGGCTTCCGGATCGATTTCATCCATCAGTGCCGGCTCTTCGTCTCCCGGTCGCATGAGCCGTACCTCGGCAAGGCGAACAACACAGAGCGCCTGTCCGTAGAGGAAAGTACACCCATACTCCTCTTCCATCTCTTCCATGTCTTCCTTGGAAAAGGCAGGCTTTCCCGATGAGCAAATGAGCAGGTCCCCGCGGTGGAGGGTATCCCAGGATCTCACTTCAATGGTCTTTTGACCGCTCATGATCTCATATGCAAATGGTTGCTGAATGCTTATCGCTTTCACAAGAATCCTTTCAGGACGCGACTGATGGCTCAAATTGAGCTTTCCGTCCTTCTACTGTTGGTTTGGGCAGCGATTTGCCGACCTGATTAGACGCCATTTACCTCATCGACGCTCGGAATACCAGGCACAAATCTAGGCATAGGCCTCGAAACAGACGATCTCATCCAGGCCTTTTCTCGGTCTTGGCGGCATGTTGCGCGCCGGATACCCCAGGGGTGACATTGCCACGACCCGGACAGGCTCCGGGATATTCAGGATCTGCTTGACCTCATCCTCCCTGAAAGCGCCGATCCAGCAGGTGCCGAGACCCAGTTCCCAAGCCTGGAGGATCATGTAGGCAAAGGCGATGGATACCTCCACATTTTCCTCCTTCTTGATAAACGATCATGCCCAGACCTCTGTTTACTTGCACACTCACTGTGACGCAAGGTTACGGCAGCCGTAGGGTACTGTCAAGGAACGGACAAGCATGGAAAGCCGGCCAGTTCAGCCAATCCCGTGACTGCCGTCTAACACCACCATGAGGCCCGGTCGTGGCACCAAAACGCCCGGAAGCGACCCCACTCATCTTGATCACGGATGACGAAAGGGATACCGACACACCGAGGAGAGGTGTAAGGATCAACCTGTCCTTGTTTAGGATGGGATTGTTCATTTATTGTCAGAACCAACGATCCCGGCAATTCCATGATCTTCCTAACGGTCAAAGGCTATCCC
This sequence comes from uncultured delta proteobacterium, assembly GCA_963783775.1. Taxonomy (GTDB): domain Bacteria; phylum Desulfobacterota; class Syntrophobacteria; order Syntrophobacterales; family Syntrophobacteraceae; genus JADGQM01. The sequence continues at coordinate 530,945 of CAWAOR010000011.1, forward strand.
GGGCCTCTCTAGGGGAAGGCCGAGCAACAGCCGAACGTTCCCAACGTTGAACCCCTTCCTGCAGGCCCCCGCCCTGGCCTGTTTCCTGTTACTTTCATGCCGCATCTTTTTTTCGTTACCCTGTGACCCCCTTTCCATGTCTGCTGTAAACATAATGTACCACCTCTGCGCAAGTGACTTGGGGAGTCATAACGGCAGTTCCTTTTGTACTTTTGGTCCAAACCGAACAGGAGACTTTGAAATGAAAAAGGTTGCTATTCTCACTATGTTGCTGCTGATTTTGGCCGTGGCTACAAGTGCCTCTGCAGAAGGTGTGACACCGAGTTGGAAAGTCTTGAAGGACACGACTTGGGTTGGAGTCATTACCTTTGTCGATCCTGTTGCTGGCAGTCAGTCCGAAGACAATGCCACACTTGAATTTAAAACTGAAGACGGTAGGTTTCTGTCTGGAACAATCGCATGCACAAAAGCGCCATGTAATAAGCTCCTCGACGCTGGCACACCTTTCTCTTGCATAAGAAAGGGAAATCAACTCCTGATGACTGCCGATGGTTCTGCCACGTTTGCCGTCTTATCTATGGGGCGTCCGGCGAAAAAAGGAAATCCGCCCCCCCAATACTTGATGCTTGAAGGAAGCCGGTTCGAAGGTGCTTATACGTTTATAGGCAAATTGACCAAACAATAGCAGTATGCGAGATTTTGCCACTATGGAAGAGCCGGATCTGCAGTAGGAGCCGGCTCTTCACAACGGGGAAGAGTTCTCCGGTTTCAATCAACACACCCTTTTCAAGGCTCACAGCTGGGCCTGCAGTGCGGAGGACAGGGGCAATCAATAATCTGCCCCTTGCAGCGGGCTGCTGCCGCAGGCGTATTGGCACTGAAGCAATTCTCGTATTCTTTCTGAATACAGCATTTTCCTTTGCCGGGCTTGCTGCACTGTTCCACTCGATCACAAGGCTCGCTCAAAATCTTCCCCTTCAGCATTCCACAGGCTTCTTCATCAGCCGAACCTTGCAGAGGCATGCACTTTCCCAAACCGAGAACACAGCATTTGTCTTGAGCCAAAGCCAAAGCGGGAAACAGTAGAAGAAAAATGACAATCAGCTTTTTCATAGCGCAACCGTGTTTCCTTTCCAGTCGTAGCTTATCCCATCCCTGAGGAACTGCGAGTCTCAGACTGCCAGAGTTCCCCCCATAGCCACCTCACCCAAAACGCCTATTTCACCTCCGCCCTGCAGCTCCCTAAGGGTTTCACATCATTCCCCTGTCCTTTTCTCATTTATCATCTAACTACTTTCGATTTACCGAAAAAGCAAATGCTGACCTTCTCCGTTTTCGAGGGCGTTTTCTCGAAGCTGGGGGTAGAATGGGGGCAGAATCACCGGAACGGAAAAAAGCGGCTAGCGCAACAATTCACTAACCGATTGATTTAATTGGTACGCCCGGCCCAACTCGAACGGGCGGCCTGCAAATACGAAGACAGCATTTCAGAGCTTTCTGCGCTTCTCAACAGCTGGTATGTAGCGAAAATCATTTAAGTTCACTATTGTCCTCTCATCGATATACAACCCTGCTTTGCGTAACAGGGATATTGCCTCATCAAAAGACCGGGAAGAATCGAGAGCGACCCACTTCGAAATGATACTCAATGTGCCCAAAACGGCCAATCCAAGGGCTGTCGCCACTTTCCGGGCCGCTCGGTCATCCAGTAGGGCAACGGTCCCAGGATTCAGCCTGGCATATTCAATGACCTCTGATTCTCCGCGACCCAGACGTCAAACAGCAAGGGGCGAAAGAGGAGGGTCCAACTGCACACATTCAAGCCATGAAAGCTCTGGGAGCGTCCTGAGCGCATCACATCTTCCGCTGGACCAGCCGAGATTTCATCGACGACGGCCTGGGGACAAAGAACCCGCTGGAATTGATCCGGCAAGGCATTCAATAGACCAGCGTTGGCGAGAGTGATCAGCGGCGACGCATTACACACGATTTGCTTCATACGCCGCTCTCGTTGAGTGCATCCAATATTTCTTCTGCAGTTTCTTGAAATGGGGAAACACTGAACCTGGATAAGGCGTCGATAAATGCAGCCCTACCCATACCTGAGAGCTGTGCCGCTTTTTCCTGACTGATCATCCCCATTTCATACCACTTGACTGCGGCAGCAAGTCGCATCTCTCCCGCCAGTTCCTCCGGACTCTTGTTCATGCCCAGAAGAAGCTCGTCGTCGACTTCCATGCATATGGTTCGTGTCATGGCAAAGCCTCCCTGCTCCATTGACTCATCGTACCATTTCTGTTTCGCTAAAACGGCCGTTCATCCAGGTACCCTCAGTTTCTTCTTCTCTGCCCACCCTGTTTTTTTGCAGCCAGCCTGTCTGTGCAATCATCAGATACCAAAAGTCTTCCCCAGCGACATGGCCATCGATAGCAAGTCCAGGGAGCGTTCAGTCTGTCGCCTCACACGAAGTCATTGACATTTCTATCAAAAATGCCCAATTAGATCCAGATTATTAAATCATGCCCCGCCGAGAACTTTTCCTTTTCAGCAAAATTTCACTCTCCTCCCCCTGCGGGGTTATGAGATTCCCCCCCACTTAGCAAGACCCTTTCCATGGCAAAATGGCCCATCTAAGCTCCAAAATACCGGTACGGAGAGATGATTTTTATGTAGATTTAGCTATCTGGTTTGGTCCGACCCCATCACAATACAGTAAGCGCGCACATAGCAGCTCGAAAGTTTTTTTCATAATCATTGGGCGGACTCTTTTCGTTGTAGTTTTGACTATAATCTGCCATAATCTTTCACGGGGTGTTCTGTCGTTTTTGCACTGGACGGGAAAAAGTATCCGGTACTGAATGTTATCAACAGGAGGAGGAAAAAGATGAAGCGGTTGGTGATCTTTGGAATTCTGGTTTCGTTGGTATTCGTACCCTCGGTTTATGCTCAGCAAAAGTACTCTCTCGGTGTTGGCAATGTCGCCCTGAAAGTAGATTATTTCAGGTTCACGGACAGCAACATGGGGGACCTGAATCTGCAAAACGGCATCTACATCGGAGGGGAATCGTATATGGCGGTTTTCCTTCCCAATCTTTATGTCGGGATCGAGGCGGGCTGGGCCGGGACATCTGGAGACTTTAAATACAGGGGGTTTAAGGCCGATCTGTCTACGAACTACGTTCCGATCGAGTTCAACATCAAGTATGCTTTCGAGCTCAGCCCATGCTTTGTCTTCGATCTCGGCGCCGGGCCTTCCATCAACTACTTCGACATGGAAGCGGATGTTGGCGGATTTTCAACCAGCTCCCATGACTGGCTCTTTGGCGGGCAATTTTTTGCGGACGTGGACTACAAATTTGGAAATGGATGGTTTGTCGGTGCCAATATCAAGTACCAGGTGACCCAGGACATTCACCTGGAGGGCATCGACACCGAAACAAGTGGCTCCAACCTTAGAGTGGGAGGCCAGTTGGGATTCATGTTCTAGCGGAAGCCGTATTCAACAGGGGTCCACTCTCCTGACGGGGAGTGGACTATAGAGCGTTCCCAAAGTGTATGCCGCTTTTGGGATTCTCATCACCAGAGACGAGGATTCCAATTTAACATGTGGGTCCCCAGCGGTCATCAAGGCACTGAGTGTCCTGCCCTTTTTTCAATCTACCGAATGAAAAAGCAGAAGCCCCATCAACTCATATTCCACAGGGCTTTACAGTCTTCCAAAATGTTGGCTTATTAGATTCAGATAGTTGACAGCGAGAAGGTGAAGAGGGGCATTACATTCAGCACTTTATAGCCTCGCTGTAAGGTTTCTATTCTAACTTTTCGGGCATCCAATGTGAGTGAGAACCGTGGCAACGGCACAGGCTGATGAAACCTGATTTCTCCAGCATCATAGGGAAACTACAACCTTCTTCAAATGTTTGCCGATAAAGAACAGAGTCGCCTTTTAGTGAAGAAATGTAGGTCCTTAATGACTCCACCTCGATCGGCTCCCTAATTTCATCGAAATCACTGCTGTACATCATGACCAGGATCGGTTCGTCGAGCGTTTCAGGAACCCCACAAACTTTCAATCCTGTGATGTAGATGAACGCAGGTTCGCCATCGTAATTGATCTCCTTTACATAATAACCGTCATGCTCTGAGAGGCTAAAGCCATATTGTCTAATGACCTTATCAAGTTCCATAACAGTACCTCAATGACCCAATTCACTTGAAAAGTGATGGTGGCGCCCATGGGTTCGACATGGGATTGTTACTCGCTGGCATTAATCCAGCGCCCCTCTGGCACTGTAATTCTCCGAATCGCTCGTCTGATTCGGTTCCCGCTCCTTGCAGTGAGCAGAGCAAGGGGAAGACGTCCTGAAATTACCCCCCTTTAAACCTCACGATTACCGTAACTGGCCATATCCATTCAATCAATTTAGCAAAGTCTGTACCAAACACTGCTTTGAACGGAACGAAAAGCACAAGCCCCATGAACTCAAATCCACAAGGCTTTACAGTCCTCCAAAAAATTGAGAAGAATGAGTATTTCATAGATCCTCGCAAAATATCCAATCTGAGGGCTCATTTGGGCAATTTTAAGATACCCTTGCTCATGGCGTATCACCATGGTGTAATTAGAGTCGGTGGAAACGGGAACAGAATTCCACAGCAGACCAAGAGTAACAAGGAAATATTTTGAGCGTGAGGGCTTGTCAACGAAAAGTGGCGTGTCTGCTGAACGAATCGAGCGCGGACGCGGCGGAAGGAATCAGGGGGGAGTGTTTTTCTATTCTGTGCTAAAATGCTTTCCTGTACCTCTTGGAGGAAAAAAGGTACATAGAAATAGACAATGGGATAAGCCGAAGGGCTTATCCCATTGATTTAATTGGTACGCCCGGCCCGACTCGAACGGGCGGCCTGCGGATTCGAAGTCCGACGCTCTATCCAACTGAGCTACGGGCGCATACGTTTACGCTGGAGGAACTCGCTTCTATTGTGCCGGATGGCTGGTGTCAGGCAGTATAAGGAATGCACACTTTAAAGACAAGCACGAAGGTTTTTATTGTCATACCGATGGAGTAAAATCCCTGGTACGGATGGCCGGTTGGCGCGAAGGAATCCTCTTTAACCTGGTTTTGGAGAACATGGCGCATGGATTTTGAGGGAACCGATCGTTACTATCTCAACCCGGAACTGCGTGAAATTGTAAATCTGGCCATTGCCCTGAAGAAACCGCTGCTGCTCATGGGTGAAGCGGGCACGGGAAAGACACAGCTGGCCTTCGAGGTGGCTCGGTCTCTCGGGCTGAAGATGGAAGAAGCCCGGTGCAAGTCCACCTTCAAGGGGGAAGAGCTCTGTTACGTCTACGATACCGTCCTGCGCCTCAATGATTCCCGCTTCGGCAGCGGTGAAACCGGCCGCAAGGTCAATGAAATCTGGGATTACCTGAGCTTCGGCCCCATCGGCCGTGCGTTTCTTGCCGAAGACCGGCGCGTTCTGCTGCTGGACGAAATCGACAAAACCGACTCCGATACCCAGGACAACCTCCTCGATGTTCTGGAAGACCGCTCATTTATCATTCGTGAGATCAACCATAAAATTGCCTCCCGCCATGCCCCCATCATTATCATCACCAGCAATGCCAAGCGCGAGCTGTCCGATCCTTTTCTGCGGCGCTGCTTTTGCCATTACATCCCGTTCCCCCCTCCCGAAGAAATGGTGCTCATCGTGCGACTCCACTTCCCCGAACTCGATGCCGGTTTTGTCCAGGCCTGTCTCACGACCTTTTACCGCCTGCGCGAGGAGGGCTTCGAGAAGCCGCCGGCCACCGCCGAACTGCTCGATTGGATTGGCTGCTCTGAAGATATCCGGAGCCGGCGGACCCGGGGCCGGACGCGAGGTCCTGCACATGGGAACGCTGCTCAAGCGGAGTCAGGATATTCTGAAATTCAGAGGAATTCGCAAACGCGACCGCTTCTGATCTTGAAGGATTATCATGATCGGTTTTATCTATCGGCTCCAGGAATCGGGAATTCCGGTGAGCATTCAATATGTCCTTGATTTGTACCGGGCCATGCGCCAAGGCCTGGCCTCCGATCTCGATCAGCTCTTTTTGCTGACGCGGCTCATCTTCGTAAAAAGGGCCGAACATCTCGATGCTTTCGAGCAGGTCTTCGCCTCCTTTTTCCTGGGCCGGCAGCCGGGAAACAGACTCCCGGACTGGGAGGAGATTCTTGCCGGCAAGCCCTTTGAGGAATGGCTGCAACAGCAGCTCGAAAGCGGCCAACTCGACATGGAGGCGATCCGGGAGTTCGACTCCGAGGAGTTGCTGAGGCGTTTTTGGGAAACGGTTCTGGCCCAGCGGGGAGAACACCACGGCGGGCAGACCTGGGTCGGCACGGGCGGGGGATCCCCGTTTGGGCACGGAGGCCGCGAAGCCGGAGGGGTTCGCGTCTTCGGAAAAGGTCTTTACGGAACCGCGCAACGGGTGATCGAGAAGAGAAATTACATCAATTACCGCGAGCAGTCGCTGCTTTCAGCCGAGAACCTGAGGCAGGTTCTGACTTCTCTCAAAACCCTCAGGCCGGTGGGACCGCCAAGCGAACTCGATGTCGATGAGACCATCGCTCAGACCGCTCGCAACGGAGGAGAAATCGAACTGGTTTTTCGTCGCGAACTGCGCAACCGCAACCAGCTGTGCGTTGTGCTTGACAACGGCGGCACTTCCATGACCCCCTACATCCCACTGGTAAGAACCATTTTCAACCATATTCGCGGCTTATTCAGAGAGGTGAAGTTCTATTATTTCCATAACTGCATCTATGGTGAAGTCTACCAGGACCCCCCTCGAATCAAGCCCCTGCCATGGGAGAAGCTTCTGGGCGAAAACCGGCACTCCCGCATGATCATCATCGGCGATGCCAATATGGCACCGGCGGAGCTGATGGCTGCCTACGGCTCGCTGGGAAGGGCATCGGTCGAGCGCAAGCCGGGGCGCGAATGGCTGGAAGAGCTGAAAAAAGCCTATCCCGTCAGCATCTGGTTGAACCCCATCACCAAAACTCGCTGGAACTACGAGAGCCCCACCATCCGCATGATTCAGCAGATTTTTCACATGGAAGACCTGACCTTCGGGGGCATCAAGCAAGCCGTAGCTTACCTGAACCTTCGCGGCCAAGCCTATGATCGGTACTCTTGAAAGGCTCGATGAAGACGTGTGAAGAGGCTTGACCTCTCGTTCTGAGACACTGCGGCAGGCAGACCTTCAGAAACCGCCAGATTATTTGTTGGAAGGGATTTCGATCCCGCCTTGGGGGAAGAAGCGTTCTGCACAATCGCACTTATCGGTCTCCCCATAGCCGTTGTCCGGCGATGCCGGCCTTCCATCATGAGACTGGAAGGTGGCCTGAGCGGCTGTGGCACCCGTTAGCGCATCCGACTTGACGGTGTCTTCACGGGGGACCCCGAAAGCAGCCAGTTGGGTTTGTTTCTCATGGCGTGTGGGAGTAACGCTCTGAGAGGCGGCCCCTTTGAAGGATGAATTGGCAACTTCCTGCCCCCTGACCTCAGGAATGCCGAGATGAATCGATGCAACCACCAGAACGAACATGAGCACAGCGACCGTCACCTGTTTGTTTCGCACCGTAAGCCTCCCAAAGCGAATCGTTTACAGAATATTGTTTCAATGATTGTGTAATGCGAAGAGGTATCAACTGAAAAGCAATCATTGTGCCAGGTTCCGACATGCGCTTGTGGAGCCCACCGGGGCCTGCCTGCCAGCCCCCTTTTCCACCCATCACCTACCAGCGTGAATTGCAGAAATGAAATCAGCGCAATTTGAATCCCGCTGTGGATCGGAGAATGGGGCCGAGCCGAAGCATAGCCTCCCATTCCTATCAGGCTCCGGGGATCTAACAGAAAAGCCGGGCTGTGGGCGAGGTGCTGAGTCATGAGCAGAGACCCAGTCACCTCGCGGCACCTTTTCGTGATCTCAGGCGCCTGGCACTAAAGAGTGGTCCAGGATTGGGAGACCGACTCGGTTTCAAGAACCGAGTCGGTCTGGATGTCACGGGGAAATATCTTTCGCCAGCGGCCTCAGTAAATGCGGCTGGTGGGAGCGGTGGTCTCGACGACCCCAACGGTTGTCAGATTCACTACTTCTTCCACAGAAAAACCATACGGCCGGGGATGCACCGGCAGCCGGGTGCCGGTGAGCAGCGGGCCGATCAGCACGGCTTCTTCCACCATGCATTGCAGGAGATCGAGGGCGATGTTGCCCGACTGGAGATCGGGGAAGATGAGCACATTGGCGTCATTTTTGAGATCCGAAAAGGGGAAGTATTTCTGCCGGCGAATACTGTTTAACGCCGTACTGAGCTGGACTTCGCCGTCAATGACCAGGTCCGGTGCCAGTTCTCTGGCAATTTCCGTGGCCCGGCGGACCTTTCGCGTGAAGGGATGATCGACGCCGCCGAAGCTCGAGAAGGAAAGCATCGCCACGCGGGGCTCGATGCCCAGGGAGCGGGCCCGGTTGGCGGCAAGCAGCGCCGTTTCCGCTAGCTCTTCAGCATTGGGGTCGATATTTACGCCACAATCGGCCAGAAAATAAACGTTCTTGTGCAGCAGGACCATGTGATGGCTCGAGATCTTGCGCACACCGGGAGCCGTTCCAATGACTTCGAGGATGGTGCGCAAAGAATCCGCATAGTGGATGGAAACGCCGCCGATCATCATGTCTGCGGCCCCGGTGTGGAGCATGAGGGCGGCATAGTAATCCCGCTGCCGCATGCGCTCTCTGGCCTCATCCAGGATTATGCCCCGGCGGCGGCGCATGCGGTAGTATTCCTCCACATACGTTTCGAAGAGCGGACTGCGGTCCGGGTCAATAATCTGTACCCCGCCGAGATCGAGATCGAGCCGGTCGATGAGTTCGCGGATGCTCTCTTCCGCCCCCAGGAGAATGGGGCTGGCGATCCCTTCGTTCACGAGGATGGAGCAGGCTCGCACAATCTGCTCGCTGGTGCCGCTGGAAAAGACGACCTTGAGGTTTTTTTGCCGAGCCTTCATGACCAGGCCGCGCAGGGTCTCGCGTTCGGTCCCCAAACGCACGATCAGGCTCTCCTGATAGGACTCGGTTTCCACGGAGATGCGCGCCACGCCTTCGGCGATGGCCTGTTGGGCGACAGCCGTGGACTCGCGCAGCAGAATGCGGGGATCGATGGGCTTGGGCAGCAGGTATTCAGGGCCAAAACTGAAGTGCTCGTAACCGTAGGCCCGTTCAACTTCCTCGACAATCTCCTCCCGCGCCAGTTCGGCCAGCGCGCGGGCGGCCGCAACCAGCATCCCTTCCGTGATCTGCGTCGCCTGAACATCCAGGGCTCCTCTGAAAATGTACGGAAAGCTCAAGGTATCCAGGATCGCATTGGGATATTGCGCCAGACCGGTCGCGACAATGACGTCGCGGCGACTGGCCCGTGCGGCGTCGTAGCTGATCTCGGGTTCGGGAATGGCAAGGGCATAGACGATGGGGTAAGGGTTCATGGAGCGCACCATTTCCTGGGTAACCACTCCGCCGGACGAAGCCCCAAGAAAGATATCCGCGCCCCGCATGCCTTCGGCCAGAGTGCGCGCGGGATGATTCCGGGCAAAGACCCGCTGGTACTCGGGCAGATCATTCCGGTCGGGATGGAGCAGCCCGTTGACGTCGTAGCAGAGCAGATTCTCCGGCTGCACTCCGAGTTGCAGGAAGATCCTGGCGCAACCGGTCCCCATGTTGCCGATGCCGCAGATAACGACGCGCACTTCTTCGATGTTCTTATCCACCAGATCGAGGGCGTTGATGAGGGCCGCCGCCGCAACCACCGCAGAACTGTACATGTTTTGGTGGAATACGGGGATGTTCATGGCCTCATTCAGCCGGTCATAAATGTAGAGGCCCTCGGGAAAGTGAATGTCCTTGAGGTTGATGCCGCCAAAGGTGGGCTCGAGGGTAAGCACCGTGTCGATGAAGCGCTCCGGATCGGTCGTGTTCAATTCGAGATCAAACACATCGATGTCGGCCAGCCGTTTGAAGAGGACCACCATGCCCTCCTGGATCGGTTTGGCCGCTTCCGGCCCCACATTGCCCAGATCGGGCACCGCCGTGCCATTGGTGATGACTCCCACCAGGTTGCCGCGGGTCGTGTAGCGGAAGATTTTCGACGGATCTTCGGTAATCGCCGCCGAAGCAAAGACCGCCCCAGGCAGATAGGCAAGACGCAATTCCCGCGGAGTGAGACACGGCTTCGTCGGTCTCAGCTCAAATTTTCCGGGGCGATCACCTTCGTGGTAATTGAGTGCATCCTTGGCTCGGATCATGGCTTTATTCTCCTATCTCAGAACCCATGTAGGGGCAGCGGTTGCCTGCGTCTACGAAGCATCAGGCACCAGGGGCAACACGTGCAAAAGACGTTTGCTCCGGCGCGCCGAGAGGCAGACAACCTTGTTCTCATCGTTGGCCAGCAAATGGATACTGCTGGGTTGTTTCCCGGAGCAGGGCCGGGAAGGTTCCGACCGGCCGGGCCTGGAGGATCCAGAGCTTGGCGCCTTCGATGCCGAATTCGATATCCAGGGGATGCCCGTAGGCGGCTTCGAGACGGTCGGCGATGGCAACCAGTTCCGCCAGTTCGACATATTCCATGGCGGGGCGCAGCCGCTGATGATAGAGCGTGGACAAACGGACCACCCCGAAGCCGGCACGGGCGTTGAATACCACTTGCTCGCACTTGTCGGCGGTGATGTAGCGAAATCGCAGGGGAGCGGTTTGCAGGTTGTCCGTTTTGGCCACGACGATCTGGTCGGCGGCGACGGTCCCCGAAACAATGCCTTCCCCAAGGCCGAGCCCGACGTTGATCACCATTTCCCGCAGTTTGTCTTCAGCGATGTTGACTGTTTGGAGAACTCCCGAAACCCGGGACCAGGCGTTGCGTTGAATGATGATGCCCCCCACGACCTTGTCCAGGCGCGTGCCAAGGACAGACCGGTTGTGGATCGCCCTCTCCGTCCAGAGACCGCTCCAGGCCCGCTTCAAATACTCCAGCAGTTGCTCGTGCCCGCGAAGATAGAGGAAAGTTTCAAACTCGCCGGCGCGGGTGAAATTCTCGGTATCTTCTTCCCGCCCCGAGGAGCGGATGGCGACAAACGGTCCGCCCTCGCCGGCGTCGGGACCGGAGTCTGCGGCCAGATCGAGAGCGAGACGATCGTAGGCGGCAACGATGGCATTGGCAATAGGCGGCGGAATGGTGATCTTGGCCCAAACCTGCCTGATCTGCCGCGATTTTTGTGAATTGTTCAGATCCTCCCGCGCCAGGATGGCATCGACCGCGTCATTTACGGTGACCACCTCGGGCGGGAAACCTTCGGCGCTCCCCAGGGTCTTGTCCAAAGGCGCAGCCAGTACTTCCTGAAACGCCTGGTTGGTCACCACAAACCAGGGGGGCACCAGGCGGCGCCCGGCAAGGCGTTCGATCTCGGCCAGATTGGCAGCTTTCCAGCCTATGGCCGTGTAGATTTCCACTCCCCCATCAGTCGGTCCGAGCACCCAGCGTTCCTGCACGCGCCGGCGCGTAGCCCGGTCGCTCTGGACGATGCTGTTTCTGAGATTGTCAGCCGAGGCGCGCCGGTCCGGCGGGGTCTCGAGCACCAGGTCCAGACGCTGAATCTGGCGCACCAGATGACGCAGGCGGAAATCGGTACCGCCGGTGGCAACCATTTCGTCGATGCTCAGCTCCAACCGGTCTCGCAGGTGTTGCAGGCGGTCGCGCGCCAGCTCGCTGATTTCATCGGCCGCCGAAGTATCGCAAGGAATGCGTTCGAGACCACACGATTGCAGTGACCTGGAGGTCTCTTCAAGGGCCCGGCAGAGCCTCAATACCTGCATGCGCAACGACAGGATCTCGTAGGGGTTATGGGAATGAGGCAAACGCAGCCGGCTTTCCGTGGACCGGTCATCATAGCGGCGCTGAAGTTTGCGGGAAATCTCGAAGATGAATTCGCGACAGGGATCGCCGACGTGCCGATTGACCAGCAGCAGGGAGAGGAACCGGCTCTTTTCGTTCTGGGTCCCGCCGTCCCCGGCCAGATCCTTGCCCACAAAAAGTTCCTGAACAATGTGATGGGCCAGAAGCAAATCTTTCAAATGGGTGAGGAGTTTTTCAATCTGATGCCGGGCGCGAAGCCTGCGGCCACGTAACACCAGGATTTCTTTCTCCTCGTTCACTCGCGCCAGCCTGCGGCCGGCTTCTCCGAAATGCGAGATGCTCTCGTGCAGGCTCAAGACCTCGCGATCCTGACCCAGAACGCGCAGGGTGCCATCATCGGCATCGAGCACCACCAGATCGCCTTCCTGCAGCCGCCGCTCCCGCTTGTGAACATCACGCCGGATCGTTACCGCAAAACCGTTGACCACCTCTTCCTCTTCCTGGTACTCAACGGTGCTGTAGAGCAGAAACGGTTGAGCCCCGACCGCTTCCTGCCACCTTCCTGAGATGATCAGCGCCGGTTTTTGGAACTGCACCGCAATCAAGCCGGCATGGCTGAGGATACCACCGCCGATGGAGACGACCCCCCGGGAATGGTAGAGGAAGCTGTTGTCCTCGGGGGTAATCGAGGGGGCCACGAGAATCGAGTCCTTCAGATCTTCAGGCATGCGACCGCGCGTGCCGAACAGCACCTTGGCGACCGCCCGGCCGGGAGAGGCCTTGAGGCCTTCGATGACGTTATCGCCCGGAATGGGGAGAGGCCGCTGTTGCGGGTTGCTTCTCTGAAAACAGGCCAAGACTTCCTCGGCTCCGATACAGACATCCGTTTTCACCGATTCCATCCCGGCGGTGAGGTAATTGTTGAGCCAGAGGAGTTCGGCAAATTCCGCCGGATCGATGCTGCCGTTGGACTGCCACTGCGTTGCCAAATCCTGGCGTCTCAGGAAAAGGGATTCACCATGGGAAAACATGGCCAGGCGAATGATGCCGGTGCCATCACGGAGCACATAGAGGCCGAGTTCCTTGCCGCACAAGGCCATGGCCGCCCGCTGTACCTCGTAGCCGCTAACACTGCCGCTGGTCTGGAAGCGCAGCGTCCGTTCCAAAGGAGCCACCAGATGGGCCAGCACAAAAGATGAGAGGCGCACCCCGAGCGGGATCGGGTGGTCTCCTTCTAGGGGCGCCGTGATTGCGGCAAGCGAAGGCGGAACCAGGGAACTGTCATCTTCGACGGAGAGAATCTCGGCGAAAAACTCGGCTTCATGCCGCCTTTCAAAAAGCTCAGGCGGACTTTTCCGGTACCCTTCGAGAGTTGCCGTGATCTCGCCGCGCATCACGGCTCGGCGCAGGGGCAGCAGCACGATCTGTTCGAGATAGATCTGTCCCAGTTCGTGGCCGCCTTCTTCGAAGAGCGGGTCCACCTCCAGCCCTAATTCGCCGAGCACGCCTCTCAAGGCCGCGAAAAGGCCCTCGGGAGGCACTCTGCTGAAGCGATCCCGGTATGGAGACTCTCCCGCCCAGACGAGCTCCCGTTCACCCGCAGTCCCGGGCTCGATCCCGAGCAAGATTCCCGTTCGGCTCTGGGTCAGCATCTGGTCTACGGGAAGGACTCCCCAACGGACGAAGAACGTGGCCCAGGCGTCGGCAACGGCTTTCTTGGCTTCCTCCGAAAGGTCCAGAGAGCCGATCACCCAGTCGATCTCCATGATATAGGGGGCAAGCCGAAAGAAAGCTTCGGCCTTTTCGCAGATGTCCCCCAGACTCAAGGCCCGTTCCTTGTCGTACCGGGCATGGACACGGGTGTTTTCCACCTGGATGTCATATTCGAGTTTCAGAAAAAACTGCTGAATGGAATCCAGCGCGATGTTGGGGTGCAGGTCGATTTCGTTCTTGCTGACGCCATAATATTCCAAGTCAATCATGCCGCCCCGCAGCGGGGGGAGAAGTCGATCCGCAGGAACGCGGGGTGGTTGAGGAAAGTGAGGTAGTAGTGGATCTCATTGCCGTAGCAAAACACCCGGACTCCGGGAAGGCGCTGCTGCCCGTGCAAAATCTGGCGGCTGAAGCCGTCGACCACAGCCTTTACGGGATAGGGAATTTCCGTCAGGGCGGTGGTATTCCTTTCGGAACCGAAGTTAACATACTCGAAGTCCCGGGTGATATGAAGGAGCCGGCGCGGGGAAGCGACGGCGAGGGTGACTGTGCGGTTGGTGGCCCGGCCCGACTCCACCAGGCGAAAGCCCAGGCGCAGGCCGCGTTGGTGCAGATAGCGCTTGAGCCCGTGCAGGGTTCTGACTCCGCCGAGCGAGGTCGGGTCTTCGAACATCTGAACGAGCCGCGTGAGTTCAGGGGAAAGCTGTGGTTCCGTGCTTTCCTTGTCCATTTCAGACAGGATGCGCCGGCGCAGATCCTCATAGAGGGACGGCAGAATCGCACACTCTTCGGCATAGGCGGAAAAGAGGGTGGTGAAGTCGCTGACGATCCGGTCCGTCTTTTCCAGAATGCGTTCAACTTTTTCCTGGGTCAGCGGGGCCACATCGACGATGTCGGCCAGAGCTTCCGAATGAGTAACGTTGTAGGAACGGAAACGGGAGACAATGTCATCCGCGCCGGTGGTCTTCCGGCTCTCGGTCGGGAGCCCCCCGTGAGCGACGAACAGGAAATGTTCACCGGTGGTCCGCGCTTCTTCGATCCCCTCGAAGAGCGAGGCTTCGGCGGGTGAGATCATGAGCGGAAAAGAACCTCCGACGGAAAGGGCGACGCCTTTGCTGGCATCCAGGCCAAAATTGAGGCGCCCCCAACCGAGTTCGGAAATCACTTCCCGCAACAGCTGGCTGCCGCAAAGCGCTTCCGCTTCTCGGACGCCGCCAAGACATGGGGGAGCCTGCCCTCGCACCGGAATGAGGTAGAGCAAGTCCAGATGGGTGGCGCGCGTGAACGCCAGGTATGGGCCCAGAACCGCAAGTGCTTCCTCGCCCAGGACCGCGCCGGCAAGCTCCGTCGACACCGGCTTGGCTTCAGCATCAAGGATGCGGGCGGCGAACTGGCGCAGATGGGAATCAGAAGACGTCAGGTAGAGCCAGACGATCGGGTCCGGTTGGGAGTCCGGCAGGGGCAGGGCGGCCAGCAAGCTGATCCGACCAAGGATCCTGAGCTGCTCGGCACCACTTACAGGGCTCCCTTCGCACTCCACGCGTTCGGCGAAAAAGTTCAACACGTCGAGGTCGATAAGCAGCTTCCCGGATTCGGCAAGCCGTTGCGTTTCCTGCAAGGCGCGCAGCATGAGCGCACCGTCCCGGACGTCGAGCATGCCTTTGAGCACCACCCAGGGGTCATCAATTCTCCAAGAGAGCTGAGCGAGGAGCTCGAACAAGGGTTCGACCATCGCTCCCGTCCGTTTGCCCACCGCAGAAACCAGACGCTGCAGCTGCTCTCGCTCGGGAAATACCGGTGCCGTTTCCCAAAACCCCGCAAGCTCAGCGCACGCCTCTTGCACTCGCGCCGGACTGCCCATGGCCACTTCGAATTCCGAAGCAATCTGCGCAATCAGCAGCACCATCCGATCTTCCGGAGGTGCACCCGAAGCGTCCGCCGTCTCCTGCTTCTCTGTCGCATCACTCATGAGGCTGCCTTTCGCTTTTTTCCCTGTTTTTCTGCTTCCAATACCGCGAGGCTTTTGCAGAAGTTCACCCCCGTCATTCCGGCCTTGACCTGTCATCCAGATCTTCCAGGACTTCCAGAATCAGGCGTTCACCAGAATGTCGGCTCTCGGTACCACGCCACAGAATAAAGTGACCATTATCCCAAACCGTCATTCCGGCATGCTCCCGGCCTAAAGCCTTCCGGGACAAGCTTTGGCCGGAATCCATAAATTGCCTGGATACCGGCTTTCGCCGGTATGACGAAAGGAGGGTGGACACCTATTTGTGCGGAGCTGCACTTAGTAAACGCCTATGAAGAAGACTCTACCCTCCGTTCGACCAGCATCCCTCTCGCCTGAAGCTCCTCCAACACCTTACCCGCAGGTACGTCTCGAGCCGGTGAGAGGACACCCGGCTGGGTGATGGCACCCGAAAGGATCATCTGGGCGGCAATGCTGACCGTATAGCCGACCGTCCGGTTCATGGCGAAAAGGCCGCTTTTCAGGTCCCGGTAATCTGTCAGGTCGCAGGTGACACTCAATTGCTTCCCCTCTTTAAGCCCCCATGCCAGCGCGCGAATGATGGCGACATCCCGCTCCTGCGGTCCGAACTGGAGGCGGGGAGTCAAGTGATGCACGAGGAACTGATGGGGTGAAATGGCCGCGCCATTGATGGAAAGAGGCTCATCATCGAGGAATCCGAGATCTACCATGGTCTCCCAGAACCGGCAATGGCCGGGATAGCGCATACCGAAGCGTCCCATGGTTTTCACGGTCTTGCCCAGGCCAAAGATATCGATGTAGCGGATGGCGTCGCCATTGGGATAGGCTTCGAGCTCGCCTGCCCCGGGAAAGTGGGCCAGATGCATGTATTCTTTGCGGAACATGTGCGTGCCGGGAATGACAATTTCCACTCCGTTTTTGAGCAGGCGCCCGGGTCTTTTGTAGGCGATCAGAACGCCGTCGAAGGTCCAGGTGATTTTGTACCTGAGGGGATTGTCGGCGCAGGCGGGTTCCGGAATCCCCGCCCCATAGGAATAGAGACCGTGCACTTCGTCCAGTTCGGCGACGGCCACCTGTCCCAGGAGCAAGTCGATGCCCGGATCCATGCCCATTTCGGGGAGAATGGTCACCCCCTTTTCCCTGGCTTCTCGATCGAGTTCGATCAGGCTTCCCGTATAGTTGCTGCTCACGTAGGGGATCCCGGCGGCAAGGGCCGCCCGCGCCACACCGTGAGCAAAAGATGGCGGGAGCATACTGGCGACCAATTGAGGTGCCATTTCTTTCACTATGTCTCGCACTTGAGCTTCGCTGGAGGCATCCAGGGTAAGGAAGCGGACCTTCTTCAGGCCGTTCTTGATCGCGAATTCGCGCGCACTCGCCACGTCATGGTCGGCAGCCACAATTTCGCCAATCAAGGGACTTCGGTCGAGGTCATGGATCAGGGCCCTGCCTTGCAGGCCTGTCCCCAAAACCAACACTTTTTTCTGGTGCGACATCTTCAAGTCCTTCCCAACACCGGGCAACGATGGTCGCGGCTTAGAGCCGCTCCTTCGTGAACTTCGTGTCCTTCGTGGTTCAAAAAAGCTCAGCAGGCCCCACCAGCCGGAGAGACTGCAACCTCCCGTCAATTGCCGATGTTGCGCAGCCTGGGATCGAGGGCGTCGCGCAATCCGTCTCCCAGGAGGTTGATGCTCAAGATCGTGCACATGATGGCAAGTCCCGGAAAGGTGGCCAGCCACCAGGCATCAGTGATGTACATGCGACCCTCGGCCAGCATGCGACCCCAGCTTGGCGCCGGCGGGGGGACCCCCATGCCGAGAAACGACAGGCCGCTTTCCCAGATGATGATGTTGGCCACTCGCAGGGTCCCCAGGACCAGGAGCGGCGAAATCACATTGGGCAGGATGTGCCGGTAAATGATGGCCGGATGGCGGGTGCCCACGGCCCGGGCCGCTTCGACGAATTCTTTCTCTTTAAGCGACAGCACACTGCCGCGGATGGTTCGGGCATAGATCACCCAGTCGGAAGCGCCGAGCACCAGGATGAGGTTGAACATCGAATTGCCAAGCACGGCGATGACCGATATGGTGAGCAGCATGAAGGGATAGGCCATGAAAATATCGGCCGTCCGCATGATGATGCTGTCCAGCTTCCGGCCGTAGTAGCCGGAGACCAGCCCCAGGATGATGCCGATGAACTCGCCGAGCAGCACCGCGCTGAACCCGACCAGCAGGGACACCCTGCTCCCATAGAGGATTCGTGCCAGCACGTCCCGCCCCAGGTTGTCGGTCCCCAGAGGGTGAGTCAGGCTTCCCCCGTCCAGCCATGCCGGCGGCTGGAAGCGGGCAAGAAGGTCCTGAGCGAGGGGGTCCACTCCATAGAATAGCGGAAAGCAAAAACTCGTTAGGAAAATAGCGGCAATCATGACCGCCCCCCAAAGGGCGCTGCGGCGGCGGGCCACTTCTCGGATGGTGTCCGCCAAAAGCCTCAGGGGCGGCCCGAGATTTTCCCATGAATAAAAGGAGATGGAAGGTGCCTTGGGTCTCATGAAGGAATACTCACCATCTCATTTTTCCTCCAGGTAGCTGATGCGCGGATCGAGATAGATGTAGAGAAGGTCGACCAGGAGGTTGGCGGCCACGAAAATGAGCGCCAGGATAAAGACAATGGATTGGACGAGGGGGTAATCCCGGTTGAAGATCGCCTGGACCACCAGACGGCCCACACCCGGCCAGGCAAAGACCGTTTCGATGATCACCGTCCCGCCGATGAGCAGGCCAAACTGCATGCCCGCGACGGTGACGAGCGGAATCAGGGCGTTTTTCAGGGCATGCTTGCCAATGACAAAAAACTCCCTGAGTCCCTTGGCGCGAGCCGTACGGATGTAGTCGAGGCTGAGCACCTCGAGCATAACGGAGCGGGTGAGGCGGGCAAACATGGCCATGAGACCCAAGGCCAGGGCCAGGGAGGGCATGATGAGCTGGGCCAGAGTCCCCCGGCCGGAGGTGGGAAGCCAGCCCAGCTTCACCGAAAAAATCATGATGAACATGATCCCCAGCCAGAAATGGGGCATGGAAAGGCCGAACAGCGCGACCAGCATACTCCCCATATCCAATGCGGAACCACGGTAGACCGCCGAAATGATCCCGATGGGAATGGCCACCACCAAGGCCATGACCATCGCCGCCAGGGAGAGCTGAAGGCTGGCCGGCAGCCTCTCCACAATCAGATCCATGGCCGGCACGTGGTAATAGAGTGATTCTCCGAAATCACCTTGCACCGCCTTGGAGACAAACCGCCAGTACTGAACGTAAAGGGGGTCGTTGAAGCCGAGCTTCTGCCGGAGCTGCTCGACTTCCTGCATGGAGGCATCGCCCGGCAGCATGAGCATCACCGGGTCTCCGGACAGATGGATGAAAAAGAAACTGATCGCGGAGATCCCGATGACGACATAGACTGTGTGCCACAGTCTCTTTAGTAGATAACGCAACATTTTTTGATAGTGGCTAGTGGTTAGTGGTTAGTGATCAGTGACCAGTGATTAGTGGTTAGTGGTTAGCGGTTAGCGGTTAGTGATCAGTGGTCAGTAACGAAATCCAAATCACCCGGTCCCCGCCCCTGGTGGTGCCCGCTCCCTGGTTCCCAAGCTCCAGCTTGGGAACCAGCGGGGGAGTCTCACTTGGCTTTTGGTTTAGCGTAATACATGTTCAGGAAGCCGTCGCGGCGGCCCTGATAATCGACGTTGTTCGCCACGCCAAAAACTTCCGGAACCACATAGAGGTACAGCCAGGGGGCTTCGTTGTAAAGGATTCTGTCCACTTCCTGGTAAACCTGGGCCCGTTTTTCACGGTCGAGCAGCGTTCTGCCCTTATCCAGCAGTTCATCCACCTTGGGGTTCTTGAAGTAATAGTCGCGGCTCTTGGAGTGAAACAGCGAATACACATAGCGGTCGGGCTCAGGAGCGTCATCCCACCAGTAGATGTACATCTGCAGCTTTTTGCCCTTGTAGTTCTCCCACATGACCGCTCTTTCCAGCGGCTCGAGCTTCACCTTGATACCGACCTTGGCCAGATCCGCCCCAATGGCTTCAGCCTGTTCCTGGATCTGCGACATGTAGGTGCCGTACGTCAGGCGCGCTTCGAAACCCTTCTCGTAGCCGGCTTCGGCCAGCAGTTTTTTGGCCTTCTCCGGATCGTAAGCGTAGGGTTTGAGGCTGGGATCGTGGCCGAAGGTGCGGGGACTGATGGCGCCCGCGCAAAGAATCGCCTTGCCATCGAAGAGCGCCTTGTTCATCAGTTCCCGGTTGACCGCATGATTCACCGCCTGGCGCACGCGGACATCGTTAAAGGGAGGCTCGTAGGTATTCAGACCCAGATAGTTCATGGCGCCCATCTGAGGCGTGAGATAGGCCTTGCCGGATTCCACGATCTTCTTGCGCTGATTGACGGGAATGGCACCCACCACATCCGCTTCACCCGTCACCAGGGAAGCCACGCGGGCCGCTTCCTCGGGGATGGCCTTGAACACCACCTTTTTGTAGGCGGGCTTGGGCCCGTAGTACTTGTCGTACGCTTCGAGGACAATCTCCTCACCCTTGGTCCACTTCACCAGCTTGTACGGGCCGGAGCCGATCGGCTTGATGTTATAATCGGCGTCACCCACCTGCTTCACATACTTGGGGGGGACGACGGGTAGATAGTACCCCAGGATATAGAGCCCCGGAGCGTAAGGTTCGGCCGTGGCGATGGTGAAGGTGTAATCGTCGAGGACTTTGAAGTCTTTAAACGGGGAGAGTTTGCCCTTGTGAGGGCTGTCGATGGCCGCGTCGTTGATCCGGTCGAAGGAGAATTTGACCGCTTCGGCATTCACCGGATCACCATTGTGAAAGGTGGCGTCCTTCCGCAAAGTGATCTTCCAGGTGAGGTCATCGACCTTCTCCCATTTTTCCGCCAGGGCCGGCTTTACCGTGGCGTCTTCCTGGGGACTGAAAAGAGTGTCGTGCAGGTTGTAGCAGACACTCATGGTCGTCTGGATGGAACTGCGCATGAGATCCAGTCCCACCGGTTCCGCTTCCTGGACGACCACCAGCGTGTCGGCGTCGCGCGCCAGGGTGGGCACGGCAAACAAGCCGACCAGCAGAGCCAACAGTAGCAAAGGACTAAGCCATCTCTTCATAAGGAACCTCCGTTTTTCGTTTTAAAGTTTCCAGACCATCCCGGCAACAACTGCCCGGCGCCACCTTAACCTCCCTGCCCCAACTTCAACAACCAGGGCACCTCGATTTCCAACCACCACCCACCGACCACTCATCACTCATCACTCACTCACTGGTCACTGGTCACTAATAAAGATGGCATGCCACCCAATGGCCGGTTGCCACCTCGCGGTTTTCGGGGGCTTCCTGATCACAGACCGCGAACCGCTTCGGGCAGCGCGGGTGGAAATGGCAGCCCGGCGGAGGCTGAATGGGTGACGGCACATCCCCCTTGAGAATGATCCGCTCGCGCGACCGCCGGGGATTGGGCACCGGCACCGCGGAGAGCAGGGCCTGGGTGTAGGGGTGGCGGGGCTCGGCGTAAAGCCTCTCGACCGGGGCCAGTTCCACGATCCTTCCCAGGTACATGACCGCCACCCGGTGGCTGATGTACCGGATGACGCCCAGGTCGTGGGAAATGAAAAGATAGCTGAGCTTCAGCCGGCGCTGAAGCCTCACCAGCAGGTTCAGAACCTGGGCCTGGACGGATACGTCCAGAGCCGATACCGGTTCATCGGCAATGATCAGTTGCGGGTTCAGAACGAGAGCCCGGGCAATGCCGATGCGCTGGCGCTGGCCCCCTGAAAACTCATGAGGGAAACGCTTGCTGTGCTCGGGAAGGAGTCCGACCGTGCTCAGTGCTTCCGCCACTTTTGCTGACCGTTCCTGTCGTGTGGTCTTCCGGTGAGCGAGCAGCGGTTCTTCGACGATGCGTTCCACGGTCAGGCGTGGATTGAGGGAGCTGAAAGGATCTTGAAAAACGATCTGCATTTTGCTCCTGAGCGCCCGCATGGATTCCTGGTCCAAAGCGCAGAGATTCCGGCCCTGAAAGGTAATCTCACCGGAAGTAGGCTCGATCAGGCGAAGGATCGCTCTGCCCGCCGTAGATTTCCCGCATCCCGACTCACCCACCAGTCCCAGCGTTTCGCTGGCTGCCACCGCAAAGGAAATCCCGTCCACGGCCCGCACAACCTGCTGCTTTCCGCCGAGTAATCCCCGGCGCACCGAAAAGTACTTCACCAGGTTGTGGACTTCGAGGATCTCAGACATGTCCCGCCATCCAGCACGCCGCCCAGTGGTCGGCCACAATCTCCATCAGGTCGGGCTCCTTCTCTCGGCAGATCTCCTGCATATAGGGACAGCGCGGATGAAACCGGCATCCCGGCGGAAGGGCGAAAAGGCTTGGGACCACCCCCTGAATCTCGTACAGATCCTGGGTCGCGCGCGTCGCTTCGGGACTTGGGATGGCCTGCATGAGGCCGCGCGTGTAGGGATGCAGCGGTCGGTCGAAAAGCTCCAGGGTTGAAGCCTCTTCCATGATCCTGCCGGCGTAGATGACCACCACCCGGTGGGAGATCTCGGCGATAACCCCCAGATCGTGGGTGATCATGATGATCGCAGTACCCAGGTCCTGGCGCAACCGTTCCATCAGATCCAAAATCTGGGCCTGGATGGTCACATCGAGGGCGGTGGTGGGTTCGTCGGCAATGAGCAGACCCGGTCGGCAGGCCAGAGCCATGGCGATCATCACCCGCTGGCGAATGCCCCCCGAAAGCTGGTGGGGGTATTCCTTGACCCGGTTCCGGGGGATGGGCACGCCCACGGTTTCGAGCATTTCAACGGCCTTGCCCCAGGCTTCGGCACGCGACGCCCCCTGGTGAATCCGGAAGGCTTCCGCCATTTGATTACCGACGGTGAAAACCGGGTTCAAAGCCGTCATGGGTTCCTGAAATATCATGCTGATTTCATTGCCCCGAATCGTTCTGATTTCCCATTCGGGAAGGTTCAGGAGATTGCGGCCCCGGAAGATGATTTCGCCTCCGGCAAAGACGGCCGGCGGCATGGGGAGAAGCCGGAGGACGGACAGCGCCAGGACGCTCTTTCCACACCCCGATTCCCCCACAATCCCCAACACTTCTCCGGCCTTCACGTGCAGGCTCACCCCATCCACCGCCCTGGCCGTCCCAGCTGGGGTCTGAAAATGCGTGTGGAGGTCTCTTATCTGGAGAAGAGGGGCTGGGGTCTTCCGGCTTATTGGGGCCTGGTTCGCTCCGGCTAAATCCATATTCAATATTTTGGGCTCGGATTCAAATTCTACGATACGGTGCGCTTTTTCAAGCCTCAAGGGTATGCGGAAGGGGATGACCTGTCAAGGGAATTGGACCGGCCGCTGCCGGTGCCTATTGCATCTTCGCCCATCGGAAAGTTGGGGGTTGTGGGTTCGTCCCGGCTTCTTTAATATCCAGGGTGTCCCGATGGGACATGAGCAACGGCTAAAGCTCCGGGGCAAAAGGCGGAACGAGACACACGACGACCAAAGGCCCATCTCCCGTATTCTTCAGTCCGTGTTTCGCATCGGCGGGAACGAAAACAACATCTCCCGGCCCGAACTCGACCCACTCCTCTCCCTGAAAGACACTTCCCTTCCCGGAGTGCACGAACTGCTCGTGCTCCCAGGGATGATTGTGGGGTGGAACCTGCCCCCCGGGCGCCAGTTCGATGACGCGCATGCAGAAATTACTGGCTCCATCCGCTTTTCCAATAACCACTCGCCCGGACACCCCCTCGGCAGGACCTGCGAAAGCCTTCGGTTCAACCTCTGAATAGTGAATCATCTTCATATCCCTCTCCCTGCTTGGTTGTTAGGTCAACGTAGATACTCTCACTTATTTGCCTGGTATCTGCCGCGTCGCGATCGGTGAATTCGACGAGCGCTGTATCCGTGCTTGGGGCTTGCCTTCATGAGGTGCCTCAGCCGGACGGGTAAGCGGTTTCGATGGCCTTGATCCGCTGGAGGAGGTTTTCGTTTACCGGGGTGGGCACCCCGAAGCGGCGGCCCAGTTCCGTCACCTTGCCGGCGAGCATTTCCACCTCCGTCTTCTGGCGGGCTTCGACGTCCTGAAGCATGGATGTCTTGCCTTGGGGGTTGAGGGCGTATAGGACCCGGTACCAGTTGTTCAAGTCCTGTTCGGTCAGAGCCACGCCCGCTTTTTCGGCCACGTTCATGACTTCGCGCATGGCGGCTTCCATCAGGGCTCTCGCCTCCCCGGAAGCCTGGAAGAGCTGATAGTCCCCCCCAAGACCGCCGATGCCTGATTGATGCCGACATTGATCATGAACTTCCACCACAGCAGGCGCAGCATGTCGGCTGACACTTCAGAGACGATGCCGGCCCGGTCAAAGAGCTCCTTCACCCGTTGCACCCGCTCCCCATCGATCGGGTTTGGCCCCGACCCGAAAAGGATCTTCCCCTGGCTGCGATAGTTCACCCGGTTGCCGGTCCGCACGGCGTCCATGCCGACGGCGATGGCATAGAGCACCTTCTCCGTCCCGTAAGCGGCACCGAGGCGCTCCTCGCTGTCGATCCCGTTCATAACTGAAAGGATGGTGGTGCCGGCGCCTACCGCGTGTTTCATGTCTCGGATGGCCTGATCGAGGTGGTGGTGTTTCACCGCCACCATTACGAGACCGGGCGGCCGGGGGATAGCGTTCGGCAGGGCAGACGGAAATCCGGGACGGTCGCCCATTCACCACCACACCGTCTCGGCGGAGACGATCGGCCCGCTCTCCACCCGCGATAAACGCCACGCCATGCGGATTCAAAGCGTGGAAGAGGTCGGCATAGGTGGCCCCCATGGCGCCCGCACCGACGATGGCGACTGTGTCTATGGAAGACTTCATGAAACCTTCTCCCGTCCTTGGTTGCGCAAAAGGAAGTGAACGGCAGCGTGATCATGCACGCGAAGAGAGATTCTATGCCCTTTTGGGGCGGCCGGCAATCCTGAGATGAAGCGATCGGACGAACCCTGTGGAGAGCATTGCACATGCCGACCGAGAAATGTTACCCAAATAGCAGCAGGAATTGCTAAAGGAAGAAGGAGCTCAGGGACAGTCTCGCGAGGCAAGGAACCAATGAGGAACAATGCCATGGGTCCAACCGATTGTTTGACCCCGTTTGTCGAAGTCAGCCGTGCCTTGTGTGACGGCGCTGACAGATTTGCCGTTTTGCTTGCTCCTCATCCCGTGGTATCTTGAAAAGAATATGGAAAACCGGGAACTCTTATGCGCTTAACCATCTTCTGGCGAGTGATTTTTGCACAGAGCGCTCTCATGGCGCTGGCCCTGGCGCTGGGGCTGTACGCCATCACCGCGCTCAACTGGCTGATCCGGCTAGACACCAGCATTCTGGCCATTGACACCGCCTGCATCGAAGAAGAAAAGCGCCTCGCCAAGGTCTTCCTGGCAGAGATGCGCCATGCCGAAAAATACCTGATTTCCCGTGATGACGCCTTCCATGATGGCTTCCTCCAGGGGGGAGAAAGTTTTCTACAGAACCTGGCAAAGATCTCTAGCCTGGTCGACACGCCACTCGAAAGGGAACTTACCGAGGAGATCCGGGATCTGCATTCCCGTTACCAGGAGGAATTCAATCTGGCCGCAGCCAGGAAGAATTTTCGGGAGCCACTGAAGCCGGAGTTGGGTGACGGGATCCTCGATCGCATCAATCAACTCATCCGCCTTCGTGAACAGACGATGGAAGGGAAGACGGCGGCGGCCCGCGATCATGCGGTATCGGCATCCAATACCATGATATGGCTTATGCTTGGCGGCATTGCCGGGGCACTCCTGCTGGCCACCCTGCACGCCCGGGGTGTTAGCCGCCCCTTGAAGAAACTCGCCAAAGACATGCATCATGTGGGCAAAGGGAATTTCGCTCGCTCTCTGGAATCCCACGCCCCTAAAGAGGTTTCCGAACTGGTACGCGCCTTCAACCGGATGTCGGAGGAACTCGAACAACTTGACCGGCTCAAGGCAGACTTTACGGCTCACATCTCCCATGAATTGCGCACTCCCCTCACCGCTATCCGTGAGGGCACGGCTCTGCTGCTCGAAGGGATCCCGGGGACTCTGAGCGATTCCCAGCGCGAAATCCTCGAGGTCGTGCGCAGCCACAGCGACCGCCTTTTTAGCGCCATCACATCCATCCTCGACCTCTCCAAAATGGAAGCCGAGATGATGGAATATGAGTTTACTCCATGTGATCCTGCGGCTCTGATTTGCCGAAGCATCGACAGCATGCAGGTGATTGCCAGCAAGAAGGGAATTGACCTGCAAACCTATGTTCCGGATGATCTGCCGCTGCTCCTGCTCGATGAGCGGAGAATGCAGCAGGTCCTCGACAATCTGTTGAGCAATGCCTTGAAGTTTACTCCAGAGGGGGGCAAGGTATTCGTTGCCGCACAAGTCCATCAGAACAGTGACAGAAGCACCCGGCAGGTTAAGGTGATCATTTCCGATACCGGCCCCGGGGTTCCGGAGGAAGACCTCGAAAAGGTCTTCAAGCGCTTCTACCAGAGCCCCCGCGGCACGGGAAAGCAGCACCCCGGCACGGGCCTCGGGCTGGCCATTGCCCGCCACATTGTTGAAGCTCATCAGGGTTGCATATGGGTCGAGAGTCTGGTAGGGCAGGGATCGAACTTCATCTTCACCCTGCCGGTGGTTGCCGGTAAGTACAGCGCCACAGAATAAAGTGACCATTGTCTCAAAACGTCATTCCGGCAATCTTCTGGCCGGAATCCAGAAATACGGCCTGGATACCGGCCTCCGCCGGTATGACGAACTGGCGGTGGCGAACTGGCGGTGGACAGTTATTTGTGTTGACCTGTACTGAGGTTGAAGGAAACGGGAACAGGGAGCTACGAAGAGGGGGGAACAAGGGGTGAGACGGCAGCGGCAAGAGAGCATGAGCGGGGGTTGGTCGGCATTATGAAAGGACCATCCCGGAGCATGAAGAGGGAGCGCACCTTTAGCCTCAGAACCATGGCAGCAGCACTAACCGTGGTTTTCCTGTGGGGATGCACGCCCACTGCGGTAGTCATTTCTCTGCCGCCCCCGCCCCTGCCGGCATTTCCTCCCCAGAAAGTCATGGAGAGCGGAGACTACGTCGGCTTTCTGGCCGAGAACCAGCAGGCCCTCATTGAATGCAAGGGGAAGAACCTGTGTGAGGTGGCCCTTTTCAACCTTGGCTTTGTTTACGCCTACCCTAAGAGCCCTTATCACAATCAGGCCAAAGGGTTACCCTATTTTGAGGAGCTGATTCAGAAATACCCGCAGAGCCCCTGGGCCTTTCAGGCGACGGCCTGGCTCGATATCATGAGAAAGAACCTCACCGCGGAAGACAAGCGGCGGCGCCTGCAGGGCGAAATGAAATCCAAGGATGCGGCTATCAATGAGCTCAAAGAACAGATCAAACGTTCCCGTGAGATCGATCTGAAGATCGAACTGAAAGAGCGCGAACTTTTGAAATAAGGCACTCCATGGCAAGAGAGAAAATACTCGTCGTCGATGATGATCGCGGACTGCTTACTCTGATGAAGGCCCGCCTCGAGGCGGCGGACTATGACGTCCTTCTGGCGGGTGGTGGTGAAGATGCCCTGGCCCTGGCTCAGGAAGAAATCTTCAATGCCGCCGTTGTCGATTTGAAAATGGAAGGAATGGACGGCATCACCCTCCTGGAGCACCTGCTGGCCATCCAGCCCAATCTTCCCGTCATCCTCCTCACGGCCTACGGCACCATTGCCGGCGCTGTAGAAGCGACCAAGAAGGGAGCCTATGACTTTCTCACCAAACCTTTTGAAGCCAAAGACCTCCTCTACCGGCTCAGGAAAGCCATGGAGGTACGGCGGCTCAAGGTGGAGGTGGACCGGCTCCGTTCCCTGGTACGCGAACGCTACCACTTTGACGGCATCGTCGCTACCAGTGAAAAGATGCAGCAGATCCTCGCCCAGGTTGCCCAGATCGCTCCCACCGATTCGACCGTGTGTCTGTACGGCGAAAGCGGAACGGGCAAGGAATTGATCGCCAAGGCTGTGCACATGAGCAGTCCGCGCTCCCAGGGGCCGTTTGTGGCCATCAACTGCGGCGCCATTCCCGAAGGTCTACTGGAAAGCGAGTTCTTTGGCTACATGAAAGGGGCCTTCACCGGGGCCAACCGATCCAAGCAGGGGCTCCTTGAACAAGCCAACGGGGGAACGCTCTTCATGGATGAAATCGCCGAGCTCTCTCCCGCTCTGCAGGTGAAACTGCTCCGTGTATTTCAGGA
Organism: uncultured delta proteobacterium; assembly: GCA_963783775.1. Classification (GTDB taxonomy): domain Bacteria; phylum Desulfobacterota; class Syntrophobacteria; order Syntrophobacterales; family Syntrophobacteraceae; genus JADGQM01. Next base: position 558,949 of record CAWAOR010000011.1, read on the forward strand.
ATACCAATTCTATCCGGTTGGGGGAGTCAAGCCCATCAACGTGGACCTACGGGTTATCGCCGCTACCAACCAGGATCTCTGGAAGGCTATCAGCGAGGGAAGGTTTCGTGAGGACCTCTTCTACCGCATTCATGTCATCCCCATTTATCTTCCTCCCCTTCGGGACCGCATGGAAGACGCGCCGCTGCTTGCTCATCATTTTTTGCGCCTTTTCAGTAAGGACATGAACAAAAAGCTAACAGGGTTCTCACCTGAGGCCATGCAGCGCCTGATGCTCCATCGCTGGCCGGGCAATGTCCGGGAATTGGCCAATGTGGTGGAGCGCGCCGTAGCACTGTCCACGGAAGGAGAAATCACCGCCGATCGCCTGCTCCTCGGGAGAGAGGAGTTCAGTGGCTCCCGCCAGAAGATGCTGCCCTTGAATGAAGCGAGAGAGGAATTTGAACGGGCTTATCTGTTCCAGATCCTTACCGCGACGGGAGGCAACGTGTCGCGGGCCGCTTCCGTGGCGGGCCGCTACCGCGCCGAATTCTACAAACTGTTGCGCAAATACGGCCTGGATCCCGAGACCTTTCGCAACGAAAGCGCCATGACCGGAACCCAGGAGAGCCCGTCTTTGTAGCCCAAGTTACCTCATTGGAACAAAGGCATCCCAACAGGGCCAGACAAAGGCCATGAGTTAAAGGGAGAGGGCTGCTTTCATTGGACCTTCTTCCAGATCTGATCGGGATCGAAGCGCTGCATGGCGCTGGCGGCGGCACGGGTCCTGGGACCGAGATCCTTCTTGTAGACCACCCCATCATGGCTCACCATGAAGGTCATGATCCCTGAAGACCCATAGCGGGCCGGGTAGGCCACCAGGGCAAACCCACCCATCATGTTGCCCTTGATGACATAATCGCGAGCCCCTCCCGGAGCGTGTTTCCCCTGGGCCTTCAGCATCCGGTAATAGTAACCGTGGTAAGGAGAGGCAGCGGGGCTCCCTTGCTTGCGGCCATATCCTTCCTCCTGGGCGCGGGCGAAAAGCGGACCCAGGGGGCTCGTTTCCCGACCTTCCTCCGCAGGCCAGAAGAGGCCGTCCTGCCGGCCCCTGCTGCTCACCAACTGCTGAGCGTACTCCAGTACTCCGTCTCCATCCCGATCCTTGGCTGCGTATTCGCGCTGAGCATCAACGTAGGCGAGGCAGGTCTGCACGGCGTTCGCTTCATTGCGGCCGATGCGGCGGTTGAGGATTTCCTCCCTGCCAAGGCGGGTGTCAAAGCGCCACACCTCGCCCTCCCTGACCAGCGGGATGGGAAACGGCCAGTTCTCCTCCCCCACTTCCAGGGCCATCATCCGGTCACTTTCCGTGGAGAGCTGGTGCCTGGTTTCATACAGTTCGAGGAATCGCATCCGTCCCTTCCGGTCGGCGATCTCGTCACCGGAAGCGATGAGCTCTTTCCCTTCTTTTCCGAAGATGGCCAGCAGGGCCTTGTCATCGTTGATCTTCAGGGCCTCGATCAGCGCCTGAACGGCCGCTTCGGGCGACTGGAAGGTCTTGGTGCCGGCTGCTTTCTCAGGCGCTTTGGCGGCGGCGTTGCCGGAAGTTCCCACCAAGGCCGGAGCGAACACCACAAGGGCCATCAGCAGGATACGGCCCAACGTATTCTTGAGGTCGGTTTGTCTGATTGAAAGCATTTCTCTTTTTCTCCTTCGTCCATCCAGGATGCCAGGGTGTTTGCAGGATTGCCCGATGAGGGGAATCGCCCCCATGGGGATCGTCTGGGTTACCGTCGTCCTCCCCCGTGGGAGCCGCCACCACCATGGGACCCACCGCCCCCAAAACCTCCTCCCGAGTGGAAGCCACCACCGCCATGCGATTCATAACCACCGCGTTCGCTGCCCATGCCGCCGAAGCCCCTCTCTCCAGCACTCCCCCCGCGGCTCGAAAAGCCCCGATCCGACTGCATTCTGGCATCACTGCCCCGGCCAAAATCGGAGAAGGCATGCTCCCCCTGATGTTGCTGCAACCCTCTCATGGCATCATCCGCCGTTGGCCTGCCGCCACCACCCAGCCCGGATCTGTCCATATTGTGCCCTTCCTGACGGTCACCCGCTCCCTGCCGCTCCTGACCCTGACGACGGCCGTCCTGGCCGTCGTGTGGATATCCTCGAAAATCGCGCCGGCCGTCAGGAGAGCCCATATTTCCCTGGCCATATCTTTGCCCGGCAGCACCCTCCCGGTAGGGCGCCCCCTGGCGGTGGGCGACATCATGCTGCCAGGACTGAGTGTGGATATCGTTGCGGGTGATATTCTGATTGTTGATATTGATATTCCGGTTGACGTTCACATTGATATTGTTGTGATTCCAGTCCCAGTGCCCCCAACCCCAGTTCCAGGCCGAGGCAACCGCTACCCCGGCGGCGAACCCGATGGCTCCCGCAGCGAACACGGCCCCCGGGTGGTACCAGTAATAGGGTGGATATGCGGGATACCACCAGGGCCCATAGACCACGGTGGGATTGTAATAAGGGACAAAAACCACCTGGGGATCGGCCGGTTCGATGACGACCACCTGATCCTGGACAATGACCTTCTGCTGGCTCGTGGTCGCGAGATTGCCCTGGCTCCTGGCCTTGTTGCGAAGCCTCTGAACGGTAGCCATGACCTCGCTTTGCTGAGCCAGGAAGGCGTCGCCCAGTTTCTGGGTCCAATCCAGTTTGTCGCTCATCATGGCAAGCACCTGCGGGAAAGGCACCAGCGCCTTCACGCTGAGATCCCAGCTCTGGTTGTCCAAGGCTGCGTTGAGCTCATCGCCCTTGAGGCTCTTGTTCTTCCTGACCCATCGGTCCGCCTGTACCACTTCAATGGGATAAGTCGCCGCCACCAGTACCTGCGCCAGCAGGGAATCCGGATACAGGGCAATGGGAGCCAGCACCTGGTCTAGTTCCTGCTGGCTGAAGGGAGTTCCACCGCCGGCATTCTGAGCGCGGGTCAGGCTCGGCAACATCAGCATCGTGGAGAGAACCGCGCTCACGACACACCGCAAAACATGTCTTCCGTTCATGGCTCTTTTCCTCAAGTTGGGGTCCGGTCTTGCTGTATGACAACAAGCATCGAAGAAACAACTGCCAAAACTGTGCGGTCGCTCGCAACCGCCCTCTGGTAGAGGACCACGGAGCACAAGGCTACGAAAGATCTCAGGCACACTCAAGGGATTTCTTTCTAGAGAATCACTATTAGTCCAACGACAGCAAGGGCGCCGATACCCCAGATGAAAGCACCTATTGATCCCATTGGGTGTAAAATCATTGCCCTGTAGTAGTGCTTTCTGCACCAGGCACCAGTGAAAGGAACGGCGCCGGGAAAGTGTTGAAGGTGGCCTGGTGCTCCGCAGACATCGCACAAGCCGCAAAATCCTCTTGGGACCCCTTGCTTCTCCAGCGTATCCGGACTGTTGTTCCACAAATCACAGTAGCAGCATCCATACGGCCACTCTTTGGCTTTGTGGCGGACAATGACTATCTCTCCGTCATAGTCGGAATCACGACACTCTTCTTCAATGATTCTCTGAACGTCATCCTCAGATCCGCCGCCAGTGCCGGCGCCGATTAATGGGAACGCAACAGATCGGAATCCTCGCTTCTTCGCTTCCTTTAAGGCGCTAAAAACGGAGTCACGTATAGACCGCTCAGACGATCGCCAGTTGTGGCCGATGCCTGCTACGTGAATGATCGCTTTGAACGGCAGCCGACCGGCAGAGGTCACTGAAGCGCCGCCAAGAGGAAGTATTCCGCTACGGCGAAGTTCGACAAACGGGCGGTAACCTGCTCTTTTCTTGATGGCGCCGGATACTCCCTGTGGCAATAACAACCACCATGGGATCAGATTCCTGTTCCAGGCATTGACAATCGCGTCAACCTTCTGATCCAGCAGATCGCCTGTGACGATTTCAATTCGCGCATTATTTGACGCCACTACATCGTACCTGATCTAAAGAAAACTGAGCACTCTGGGAGGCCTGCTATATGACAAGCCTAAATCCCTACCATATCCCGGGGAACAGCCTTTTTCGATTCTTAGCAAAGTCGGCATATCCTTCAATCCCGAAGAGCATCCTCTCCTCAATTCCAATCCGCAGAACGATCGCAGGCACAAGAGCAAAGAGAAAGACACACAATGTCACCCAGTTAAGGAAGTAAATGCACACGCCGGCATTAGCGATGATCATTCCGGCGTAAGCTGGGTGCCTGATGAAAAGGTATGGACCGGAATCCACAATTCTATGTTGAGTCACTGTGCGAACTCTGTGCGAATAGAACTGCCCCAACGTACGAATCGCCCATAAGCGAAAACAGATGCCAAAGAGAAACATACTTATGCCGACGAAATGAGCAAAGTTCGGCGCATGCCAAACAGAAGGGAACCAAAGTGCAGAGAGAAACGTAAAGGCCTGCGCAAAGGCATATATTTGACATGATGCAAAATCCGAGGTCCTCTTGCCTTCAGTGTTGACATCCTTCTTGGCAATCGGTGCCTCCGCCAACAGCCAGGAAACGTAAAAGCTCACAAATACGGTATCTAGATTCACAGGGTACTCAGTCCAAATACTTGGTATCCGCCAGTACCTGACCAAAACAAGCATGATGATCCCCAACAGCAAGAACAACGACATTAACGCTGGAGTGAAATCCTTACGGTCCATAGCAATTATCCCGTTCATTGCTTAAGAAAACCCGACGCATAGTCACAGGCCAATGCGGAACTGGACCCGCAGGCTCAGCTTCGCCTTGGCGGTCGCGTTTCACGGCCGCCAACATTAGCGATAACCGGGGCCCGCCAAGCACTTGAGGATGATGCCACGGACGTGATCGGGCACCCGGTTGATCTCGTAGTCATGCAACGTGCTGCACATAGTCAACTCTAACTCCGGCAAGCGATCATGTAACGATAACCATACTCCATGATGGCCTCGCCCTTCTGGTTGGCAACCTTGCAGTGGATAGCGGCAAATCCACGATCCGGTTTGCTCCGAGATCTCTTGAGATCCGTCCACCATGCCTGCACGGTCAGAACATCGCCTGGTCGTACCGGATTATACATTTTCACTTCATCCATACCCAGGCCGCTCAGAATGGCCACATCGCCAAGGGCTTCCACTACCACTCGCGTACAGGCAGAGAGTGTGTGGAGTGAGGAGGCAATAAGTCCGCCGAAAAACGATTGTACTGCTGCCTGCTCATCCGTGTGAAAAGGTTGTGGATCAAACTCCTGTGCAAACGCCATGATGCCTTCCCTTGTCATAGCAACAGGTCTGCAGTGGAGACGCTCCCCCTCGGTCAGGTCCTCATAATACCGCTTACCCACACCCTCGCCTCCGCTCTTGTCTATCCTCGTGAGTCGCTCCAGCACCTCAGATATTCATGGTCCCGGCGTGCAACCCCCACCTGCCATGAGTGCTAACAGGACCAACCCAGGGGAAGCTTGATCGGCTCTCCTCCAGCAGTTGCGCTCCGGTCGGCGGCGGCTTCTTCGCCGCTAGTTTCTTTCACATCCCTCTTTTAAGGAAGAATGAATGGGTGAGACGGCTTTCTTTTGAGGCCGGGGCCTGCCTTCCGGGCATGGGCCCCGACCCTTTTGTTTGTGCTCGCCGGTCAACCCGGCGAAGGCGGGATCGATCTCCAGCTTAGAGGCTTACCCGGAGACCTTTCTCTCTCAAGTACTCCTTCACCTGGCAAATGCTGAAGGTTCGGAAGTGAAAAACCGAGGCGGCAAGGACAACGCTCGCACCACCCTTCACGACGGCCTCGTAGAAGTGCTCCAGTTTTCCCGCCCCACCCGAGGCCACCACCGGCACGCTCACCGCGTCGGAAACGGCCCGGGTGAACTCGAGATCATAACCGGCAAGGGTCCCATCGCCGTCCATGCTGGTCGGCAGAACCACACCCGCACCGAGATCCTGGCACTGTTTTGCCCAGGCGATAGCGTCCTTTCCCACCGGAGTGGTACCGCCTGCGACGACGAGTTCGAAACCCGAGGGCATGGCCTTGTTGCGGCGGGCGTCGATGGCAACGGTGATCTTGTCGGAGCCGTAACCTCTTGCTGCCTCCCGGACGAGTTCCGGACTTTTCACGGCGGCGCTGTTCATGGAAACCTTGTTTGCTCCAGCACCGAGAACGAGTTCGATGTCATCCAGGCTGTTGATCCCGCCGCCGACGGTGAGCGGGATTGTGATGACGGCCGATACCTGGCGAACCCACTCGAGGCGGGTCTTGCGGTTTTCGACCGTTGCCGCGATGTCCAACATGGCCAGTTCGTCGGCCCCCTCTTTCTGGTAGAAGGCGGCATTCTCCACGGGATCGCCGGCGTCGCGGATGTCGACGAAGTGTACTCCTTTTACGACACGGCCGTTCTTCATGTCCAGGCAGGGCATGATCTTGATGATGTCCATTGCTCCCTCCTCGTATGGATTTTCTAAGGTCTTATGGATAAACGATTTCCGTCCTCCTGTTCAATGGTTTTCTATCTGTTCAACGCCGAAAAAGGCTTCTGGCATCGGACATTCCGGTTGATTTGCGCCTGAATGGGGGCTAATGATCGTGTGTATCTTCGGCGCTGGATGATGACCGGCATCGGGATCTAACAAGATGGCCGCAAGGCGGCCTTCCGATCTCATGAAATACTTGTCGAAAGACCTTTGGACAGTGATTCCGGGGGGCCTCCGGCCAGGTATGCCTGGTTGGCTCCGAAAGGTCTTTATGAGGAAGTGCAGAGAAGGAGACGGTTAATGTCTGACGGTGACTTTTATGATCTGATTATTGTCGGCGGGGGACCGGGCGGACTCACTGCCGGGATGTATGCCATGAGGGCAGCACTCAAAGCCGTGCTCATCGAAAAAGGGGTGCCGGGCGGTCAGGTCGCCATGACCAAAGGGGTGGAAAACTACCCGGGATTCATTGAAATCGGCGGGTTCGAACTCTCCGACAAATTCCTTCAGCACGCCAAAGCCTATGGTCTGGAGGTCATTCAGCAGGAAGTGGCGGCGGTGGAACCTGGCATCGACTTCCATTCCGTGCGTCTCGGTGACGGCCGGGAACTCAACGCCCATGCGGTGATTCTGGCGGCCGGCGGTAGTGCCCGCAAGCTCGACGTGCCGGGAGAAGATGCCAATTTCGGCAAAGGCGTCTCCTATTGTGCCACCTGTGACGGTTTCTTCTTTAGGGACAAAGTCGTGGTCGTGGTCGGCGGTGGCGACACGGCCCTGGAAGATGCCCTCTATCTTTCCAAGATTACCAAAAAGGTCTATCTCGTCCATCGCCGGGACGCTTTCCGGGGCAGTCGCATCCTCCAGCAGCGAGTCTTGGCCGAGTGTGTCATTGAAGTATTGTGGAATGCCGTGGTTACCGAGATAAAGTCCGATGAGCATGGCGTGTGCGCTGTTTCTCTGAAGGATACCAAGACCGGTGAGCCGAGGACGCTGGCGACGGATGGAGTGTTCATCTTCGTTGGCTTTTCCCCCAATAACACGCTCGTGCCGGCCGGTGTCAACCAGAATGCCAAAGGCTACGTGGTGACCGACGAGAAGTGTGAGACCACTATCCCGGGTATTTTTGCGGTGGGAGATCTTCGGCAAAAGTATGCCAATCAGATTGTCATTGCCGCCGCCGATGGTTGTACGGCCGCTCTCGCCGCCGCCCATTACGTGGAAATGAAAAAGGCGAGCGCCTCTTGCTCGATCCCTCTCACGGCCTCCTCGCCCGCAGGCAACGCAACTGCACCTTGAAAACCGGCACCATAAACGCTAGGCTACTTCCAATGCGTTGAGGTCCTTCAAGGAAAACGGTGAACGGTAGGACTCGGGCTTTACCCCCGACGGAGTTTGGACCATGGCGTTTAGCGACGCAAAACCAAGAAAGCTCGCCATCAAATCGAGGGTCTGGATTGAAGATGAAGAGGGAAAGATTGTTTTTGGAGCCGGTCGGTTGCGTATTTTAGAACTGGTGGAAGCGCACGGTTCCATCCTGGCGGCAGCCAAGGAACTGCAGATGAGCTATCGGGCGGTGTGGGGCAAAATCAAGGCCACTGAAGAACGTCTGGGGCAAACGCTCGTCAGGCGAAAACCGGACGGAACCACACGGGGCGGGTCGGAATTGACCCCGTTCGCACACACCATCATGGAAGGGTTTCGCCAGCTTCAGACTCAGGCCGAAGCCGATGCCGATCAGCTCTTTGAGCACATTTTTACGCCCGACTTGAATCCGAAAACCTCGCCAGCCTGATCAGGACCGGCCTCCAGCGTTTATTCAGCGGCCTGAAAAAAGTTGTCCTTTCAATTATGCCACTATTGACATAATGGAAATCTTATGACATAAACGATCCGTCAGCTTAACTTTCTGTTCTGTTTTTTGAAAATCGGGTGCCTTGCACCCGATTTTCTTTTCTGCCCTACAGTGGCTTGCCGGCGTCAGGAAAGAACAGAGGAGCGCCGTATTTTTCCTTCCCGAACTCACCGATCATCTTCTCGGTTTCGGGGTCAATCATAAAAGCCACAAAGGCTTTGCTCCCTAGACCATTCACTTTGGCGAACTTCTCGGGATTCACCTGCATCACGTGGTAGATGTTGAGGAGCGCTTTATCGCCCTCGGAGAGGATTCCCGTATCCACAGTTTTTTCACCGTGGAGCATCATCCTTTTCCTTGCACCAGTCTATCGACGATTGCATGGCGAATCATGCTTTAGCTCGTCCGCTTGCTCAGAGAATGTCAAGCAAGACGAGGATGTCATTCACCGCCCAATAGACCTGATTCTGGGTGCTGCAGTCCTTGATCCAGTCATTGCGGTCAGGAGTCCCCTGCAGTTTACAGCCATCCACTCTCGGTGCCGTGTCCTTTGACAGCACCCAGACCGCGAAGTCCTTATCGCCGGAAGAGAAAAACCATTTGGCGTTCCTGATATTCTGCCGCAGCTGGCTCTTGAAAAGCCTGTTTCTGAATAGCCCGGTGTCGAGAGAATCAATGGTGGCCATCAGTTGGGAGAGTTTTTCCTTGATAGTAGCTGAGGGATCAATGGCCCCGTAGAAGATGATCTTACCCTCATCCACAAAACCCCAGCCGGCTTCAAGGCTGTCGATATCCGTGGTGCCCGGGGGTAGAGGTTCGACTTTGACAATGGTGGCGGTCCGGGTGGAAAAGCCCGCGTTATGATCGGCATTGGCATCAAACGGCCAGTCCACGCTCTGGTCGGAAGCCGTCGACCGCTGATCCGGAGGACCGGGATCTTTTTGCGGCGGCACGACTCGGAAAGGGCCTTCGCCATCCAGTTTGTTCTGGTCGGTAAGAACCCCAGGAGTCAGCAACTCCCCATCCCGTTTGTACGCCAGAATCATCCTGAGCGCTTTGTCATTCTTGATCACATCCCCATCGCTGCGGCCGGCGCACGAGGTGGCGTTGTAGTCGACCCACCCGGCAGCATTCTTGGCTATATCAGCCACTTCGTCGTAATAATAGGAGGCTGTGGGATAAGCCCCATACACCTGGTAGAGGAGGGGGTCGGGATCGGAGTAGAGAGGATGATATTGCGAGAAGCCGTCCGGTGCAAAAACCTTGATCCCGGTTGCCGCGGGCAAAACCCGAAGGGTTTTCTTCAACAGATACTCTATGCTGACCCCCGTGTATTGGGCATAGAAGTCAGTGGACTTATGAGCATTCATGACCATGAACTGATTCACCTGCGGGAGCTTTTCCAGGTCCGCCAGGGAAAAGACGCGGCTGGGAGCGATGACCTTGGAAGGATCGTCGCCGATATCCCCCGGATACCTTACGGCAACGATCTCCACCTGGTTGGCATAGGTGTCGTTGTCGGAGTCAATGCCTTTTATATCCTCAAGCGCCTGAGTATTTCTGCCATGGCTCAGATAATCCCAGCCATAGGCGTTGAGGGTTTGATGGATGTCCCCTTGTTTGTCATAGCCATAGATATAATGGCACCACTGGCAACTGCCCATGCTGACGGTCTTGCCCTTGGAGTCCACATACTTGCCGCCGCTGTGGCAGAGGTTGCAGCTGTCGAGCTTGGTACCGGCCTTGTCTGGGTAAACCGTGAGAAACACCCCCGCATCCTGTTCGCCCTCGTGATGGTAGGCCGCGTAACTCCCGATGGGAATAAGGCCTAGGGTTAGAATGATCAACAATCTCCACTTCCCGCTTTTGAAACGCATGTCAGCCTCCTGTCGCAATGAACAACCCGATTTTGGTCCCTTCGATCGACCTCGGTCAGTCCTCTCCTCTCGAGGCGATGCCCACAGTCCCTGGCAAAGGCCAGAGCGTCACGCCAACAAAGTGGACTATTTATGTCACCATTGGTATGTATCAGAACTGACATAGCACGAAAGAGCCTGCAACACAACTCCGATAAGCGCCGTTATCGGACTTTACTTAAGGACCGAGGGTGGAGTAAAGCATGGGCCGGGAATAACAGCTATCTTCCAACCGATGGGGTTGCGATGCAGGGGTTGATTGAACTGCCCGTCCTGTTGACGGTCATCAAGATGGGAACGGCGGTGCTGATGGTGGTGGCGCTGTCGGTGCTGGCTGAGGCGGTGAGTCCCAGGTTTGCGGGGATCATCTCGGGCTTCCCGCTGGGAGCGGCCATCAGTCTCTTTTTTCTGGGCTTTGATATGGGGCCTGGTTTTGCCGCCCAAAGCGCCCTCTATACCACGCTCGGACTGGTCGCTACTCTGGTCTTCGCCCACGGCTACTACCGGTGCTCACAACTGGCGGAAAACTTGAGCAAGGGGAGCAACCTCCTGTTGGCCTCGACGGTGAGTGTTGCCGGCTACTTCCTGGCCGCCTGGGGGCTGCACTTCCTGCAGGCGAGTCTTACCGTGTCACTCGTGCTGCCAACCGTTGCCATTTTCCTGTTCCATCACCGGTTCAGGAAGATAGAAGACGTAATGATCGAGGAAAAGGTGCCCTGGACGGTACAGCTGCTCCTGGTCCGAGCGCTCTTTGCCGCCTGCGCCGTCATCCTCATCACGTCGACGGCAAGAATTGTGGGACCAGGCTGGGCAGGATTATTCGCGGCTTTTCCCATGACCACGCTGCCGTTGGTGGTGATCATCCATTACACCTACGATGTCCCCCGCGTGCATGCCGTTTTGAAGAGTTTTCCCAAAGGCCTGGGCTCACTGGTCGTCTACACCCTGGCGGTGCACATCTTTTACCCGCTTTACGGCATCTATCTGGGCACTCTGACCGCCTACGGCTTTGCTACCCTTTATCTGGTATTGATCCAGTCGTTTTGGGGTGAGCGTTCGGCGCGGGAGACGGTTTGAACAACGAATGTCGAACCGCAGAATATCGAACCGCAGAATGTCCAAGGAAAAGACGTCAAGAGGTGATCAATTGACTCACTATGAGCCCTATAACACACTTGACGGATTTACCTCAGAGCCTTCCCTGCACTTCATCATTGGATATTCGCTATTCGACATTCTGCGGTTCGCTTTTCACCACTTCATCATTCGAAATTCCTTGTTCGTCATTCGAAATTCGCTTTTTTCAGGCAAGGATGGCAGTTCCCGAGCTTCTACATAAAACCAAGGGCCTTGGGCAGCCAGAGCACGAGCCCGGGGAAAAAGATCAGCAGCATCAGTCCTGCGAGCATGGCCAAGAGCAGCCAGATGACCCACCGCACCGTGTCCTCCATGCGGGCGCCGGTCAGCCGGCAGCTGACCATAAGGTTGACCGCCATGGGTGGGGTGAACTGGCCGATGGCGATGACGTAGGTCATGAGCACTCCGAACCACACCAGATCCCAGTTGAAGCTCTGAGCCACGGGAACCAGGATGGGGCAGAAGATGAGAAAGATGGAAATACCGTCGAGGAACATGCCCACAACGGTCAGGAATCCCATGAGGATGATGAGCAAGCCGGTGCCGCTGCCGGAACCGAGGGCGGCGAGGCTCCTGGAAAGGGGATCCACAATCCCGATGGTGCTGGAAGCCCAGGCAAAGATGCTGGCCAGACCGACCACGATCAGCACCACCGCAGAAGTCTCGGCGGATTCGATCAACAGTTCGTGGAGGTCTCGCAGGGTAAGGGTGCGATAAACGAAAAACCCGACCACCAGTCCGTAGACCACCGCCACCACGGCCGCCTCGGTGGGGGTGAACCAGCCCGTGCGCATGCCTCCCAGAATGACAATCGGCGCCATCAGAGCCCAAAAGGCTTCTTTGAATGATTCCCAGACCTTCGGCAGGGGTTCGTCACTCTGATCACCGCCGAAGTTATAGCGAATGCTGAGGAGCAGGGAGGGGATGATGAGCATGATGCAGGCGAGCACGCCGGGCACGACGCCGGCTACGAAGAGCGCGGGCACCGTAGCCGAGGGGACCAATACGCTGTAGATGATGAAGGCGACCGAGGGCGGAATCAGGATGTCGGTGGAACCCGCGGCAGCCGTGACCGTGGCGGCGAACGCAGGCGGATATCCGGCGCGCATCATGGCCGCCAGCATGACCCCGCCAACCGCCGCGGTGCAGGCCGGGCCCGAGCCGGAAATGCCGCCGATCACCATGGCCACCAGGATGGTAATGACCGCCAGAGCCCCCCGGCCACGACCCACAAAGGCCGAGGTGAAGCGCAGCAGCCGCTCGGCCACGCCGGAACGATCAAATATCGATCCTGCCAGCACAAACATGGGTATGGCGAGCAGTGGGTACTTGGCGATGCCGGCGTAGACACTGGTCGGAACCGCCATGATGCCAAGCTTGGCCAGAGCGATCACGAGAGTGCCGGCAAGCCCCAGCGAGGAGGCAATGGGCACTCCGGAGAACATCAGGAGGAAGAAGCTGGTGAAAAGGAAGATCGCCGATTGCATCAGTTCTCCTTCTTCCAGAGGCGCACGACCACCCCGACCGCACGCCCCGTTATGGCCAGGGCCAGCAGCGGCAGCCACACGGTGTAGAACCAGGTGGGAATTCCCAGTCCCGGGGAGGTCACCTCGAAGCGGTATTCATCCCAGGCCATGCGGGCGCCAAAGATCGCCAGCAGCAGAAACATGAGGCCATTCAGGGTTGTGGCGCTGAGTTCGGCTCCCCGGCGGTACCTTGGCGGGAGCTTGTCCACAAAATAGGTGATATTGAGGTGCCCGCCCTTGGCCATCAGGCTGGAACTTCCGAGCAGGGTCATGATGACCATCAAGAAAATGGAGATCTCTTCGGTGAAGGCGAAGGAAAAATTGGTCAGGTATCGCACCACCACGTTGGCAAAGGTGATGAGGCGCCAGGAGGCCGAGGATGATGCCTGCCAGGTTCTCTTCAATGCTGAGTGGAATCCTGGTCTTGGGTCGCTTGATGCTCGCCGGGGATTCGCATTCCATGGGTTATTCTCCCTGACCTCATGGTGAAAACCGTCATTTCTGTGGTGCGGTATTGAGTGACAGCATAAAACCCCAGAAACCTTTCATCTTTCAAAAGGACCGCCGCGAGAGAAAGCAAAAAAGGCGCGCATCGCAGGTGAAGGCAGGTGCGCGCCCTTCGTTTGACCGGTATGGCCACACGGGACATAAGGGACCGTTAACGTTTGGCGATGGCGTCCTCGGCTTTCTTGATCAGTTCCGGGCCGATTTGTTTGGCCCACTTGTCATAGACCTCCCGCGTGCCTTTTTTGAATTCCGCCTTCTCTGCGTCGGTCAGTCTGGCCACACTCACACCCAGCCCTTCGATCTCCTTGACCACGGTGTCTTCCGGAGGCACCAGGCCTTTGCGGGCCAACTCGAGATTCTCCTTCGCCGCCTGCATGGCCGCTTCACGCACCGCTTTCTGGTCTTCGGGCGTCCAGCTGTTCCATACCTCTTTGTTCACCACAAAAATCAGCGGATCGGCCACATATCCCCAAAGGGTCAGATTCTTCTGGTTTGCGGCACTGTTGAGCTTGGCGGCCACGAACACCGTCAGCGGATTCTCCTGCCCGTCCACGGCGCCGCTGGAAAGCGCCGGCACGGCATCGGCCCAGCTCATCTGGGTCGGGTTGGCGCCGAGGGCCGTAAAGGTCTCCAGAAAGAGAGGCGAGCCAACCACTCGAATTTTCAATCCTTTGAGGTCTTCCGGTTTGCGGATCGGGTGTTTGGAGTTGCTGACCTCGCGAAACCCGTTCTCGCCCCAGGCCAGGGGCACGACATCCTTGCTTTCAAGGATCTTGAAGAGTTCCTTGCCCACCTCACCTCCCGTAAGGGCGTCAATGGCCTTGTAATCCGGCATCAGGAAAGGCATGGAAAAGATGTTCAACTGCTGCACCTGAGGCGACCAGTTGATGGTCGAGCCGATGGCCATGTCGATGGCGCCCTGGCGAATGGCGGTGAATTCCTTGGTCTGGTCCCCGCCCACCAGACTGGTTCCGGGGTAGGTCTTGACGTTGATACGGCCCCCGGTCTTTTCCTTGACCAGTTCAGCCCAGCGCTCGCCGGCAATCCCCCAGGGAAAAGGTTTTCCCAGCACCAGGGATAGCTTGTATTCGGGTTTGTAGTCCGCCGCCGGCGCGATTTGAGGCGCAGCCAGGACCACAACCACCATCGCAACCAATAACAGCAACATGGCCTCTTTTCATACAGTCCTCCCCTCCGTGGCAGTGACATAAGATTGGTGTAAGATCAGGAAATTAATTGATATTATCCGATATCAGACAAGGCACGATATAAAAGCCGTGTGGTGCTGTCAAGCACTTTGTTGCGCGAGCTCTCATCGTGGCTGCAGCCCGGCATGATTGGACGGACACGGGTTTCATGCATTTGTAGTCCAGCCAGAGGGTGCACCTTATCGAGATCCTGAGGACCACAGCTTACCAAAACCAGCTCTTTGGGAAGATGGCATAGACAAGTTGGATGCCAGATGACGACAGCACAGGCTGACCAAGGCGAGAATTGAAACAGTCTTGATGCGCCAGGAAAGATCCTGATCATGGAAAGGGTCAACAAATGCCTGCTGAGTGCCAGGTGACTTTAAGAGCCAGGCAAAGAAGATGGGTGCCGCCAGATTTGGGAAGAAAAACCCGGTCATGCGACCGGGTCCATATTAACTTTGATGGCGGAGAGAGAGGGATTCGAACCCTCGGTAGATCTCTACGACCTACACTCGCTTAGCAGGCGAGCGCCTTCAGCCGACTCGGCCATCTCTCCGTGTATATCTTCCATATATGGCGGAGGGAGTAGGATTCGAACCCACGGTTCCGCTACTAACGGAACTACGGTTTTCAAGACCGCCGCCTTAAGCCTCTCGGCCATCCCTCCCGGATTGCTCTGCAATGCCTTGATAACGGTAAGCAATTAGCATTGTGTTGCTGACCTGTCAAGCACTTCACGCCCGCGTGGAGAATTCCGTCGCGCATATGGCGCCACGGAGCCCGCCTGATTCACACCTTTTCAAACATGAGATCACATGTCAAAATGCGGCAAGGTGCATCGCGACCGCAAATATAACCCCACCGATGATTTAGGTTACGATATTGCATCAGGAGTGACAAGATTTGTCAGAAAATTGACGAACAATGTCCTTCGAGGCAGGAAGCCCTTCCTCCCTGGTGGTGTTAATACTTTGTCGTGATTACATCTTCTCACAAATTCTTCAGAGCTGGACCGGTTATGATTCAAAGATCATGCCCGCGAAGAGCCCGCTGGTCTGCATGGAAGGGATGGGAATGGAATGACGGTTTCAGGCCGCTTCGTTGGACCAAAGCAAATTTCCATACCTCAGCACCAAGGGTGGGGCGTAATTCGCCGGTCCGTTGGAAACAGCAACTCATTAAAGAGAGAAGTGTTGCCTTGAATGAAAGGGCCGCGCACAAAAATTGCTATGTTTCTCGATTTGGAAGTTTGTACTCCGAAATTAATGAAGGTTGATCGCGACCGTGGCCTCATTATCAATCCATTATCGGAAGCGAATTCCCCCCGATTTCGGGGGGAATGTTGAAGGGCTAGAAACACGAGTTATTATTCGTTCATCTGTGATTCTATGGAGAAGCAAAGTCTGAGAGGCTGTGGGCATAAACAAGGATTCTGAAGTGGCACTGGACAATAGCACCCGGACCCGCACCTCAACTCGAGGGTTCACGCTTGTGGAACTCATGGTGACGGTCGGGATACTCTTCATTGTCCTGCACCTTTCAACGAATGTTGTCATGAATACGACGGCCTGGTTGGCTCACTATAGACTGAGGAGTGCAGCGCGAGAATTGTATTTCACCATGCAGAAGGCCCGGATGAGTGCCATCAGAGATAACAGGGACTGGGCAATCGTCTTCGATCCAGTGAATGCTCCCTACCACTACTATCTTTGTTCGGATCGAGGTGGGGACGGCAGTTGGTCAAATCGAGCGGACAACATCATCGTTCAAACGGTCAATCTTTCTGCCTACAAAAATGGAATCATTTACGGGCATGGCAGCGCCACCAAGAATGCAACCACGGACGGAGGTTCTGATTTTCCCGACGACAACGTGAGTTTCAGTAACAATGTGGTGACCTTCAATCCAAGCGGTCGGCCGTCCACTAGTGGCTACTGCTATCTTACAAACGACCAGGGCAGCGCCTATGTTGTCGGTGCGATGAGTTCAGGCACCATTGTCGTGAGAAAATGGAATGGAAGTGACTGGAACTAGAGACTTATCCGATCATGGTGATCCTTGGAAAACCAGCATTCTTCGCAAGCAGAACGGTTTCACCTTGGTTGAGTTGCTTGTTGCACTGGCTCTGAGCGGTATTGTCATGGCCGCCATTTACAGGGCTTCCACTGCGCAACAGAGAATATACATCGCTCAAGACCAGGTAGCTGAAATGCAGCAAGAGGCGCGAGCCGCCCTTGACATGATCGTGCATTCGGTACGGTTGGCGGGATTCGACCCAACGTCAACCGGCCAATTTCTCATTCAACTTCCAGGTGGAGAGGATGGCCGATGCATTACTCGGGATGGAATCGCCTTTTATGTTGACGATAACGGAAATGGCACCATCGACCTTTCCGATTCCGAACAGATCGCTTTCCGCCTTAATGTCGATCAGAATGGTGAGGACCTGGCCGCGCCTGACAATGTATTGAGGAAGTACAGTCTTGGAGCCGTTACGTGGCAACCGGTGGCAGAAAACGTGGAAGCCATTGGCTTCGCCTATGCTTATGATGCCGATGGTGATAAACAAATGGATGCCATTGGGGGCGGTACTTCATGGGCCATTGACACAAGCATTCCTCCAAACGGGAATTTGGATGTTAACCTGGATACCAACCACGATGGCGATGTGGACGGGAGCGATTCTCCAGCAGGTGTTGTCCTCGCTCCCGAGGTCGCTATCAACTACATAAGAGCGGTAAAAATATGGATTCTGGTGCGGGCAAGGCTGCCCGATAAGGAGTTTACGAATACCAGCACCTATGTTGTTGCGAATCGAAGAATTACGGTGAACGATAACTACCGGCGCCGTCTTCTTACCACCACGGTGAAATGCAGGAATTTGGGACTGGGCCTATGAAGGTATTCGCTCAACTCGATCAGAGGGGCTTCACCATAGTGGAAGCTTTTGCAGCAATGGTGCTGTTCGCATTGGGGATTCTCGCGCTCACTCGACTCCATATGGCTACGATTCAGGCGAACGCTTCTGCTCAGAATCTCACTCAAGCGACAATGGTGGCTCAAAAGACTACGGAAGACCTTATGGCACGGGCATACAATGACGCAACGCTGAGTGCGAGCCCCCCCACTCATTGTGATCCGCGCAATCCTGTTGATGGGAAATACACCATTTGCTGGAACGTTAGCGATAACACACCCATAATGAACACCAAAACCATCAGCCTAAGAATCCAATGGACTGAGGGTGCTAGACCGAGGACGACCTCCATTGCTTTCATAAAAGGGATTATTTAGTGCACAGGAGATCAGGAATTGGTGATGGATAAATTGCAGCCCGTAAGCAAGACATCTTCCATTCTAAAGAGTGAATCGGGCTCTGTACTGATACTCAGCCTGATCATGTTGGCGATGCTCACCATCATAGGAGTGACACTAACGGCTACCAGCACCGTCGAAGTTCAAATTTCGGGTAATGAAAGAATCCATAACATGGCATTTTACGCTGCAGAGAGCGGCTGGCAACTGGGAGTTACCTGGCTGGATTCAAAATTTCCGCCAATTACAGATAACCAAACGACCTCTCAGATGATACACTACGATATATATGATAGGTCCGCTTCATCCTTTTTACTGACCAATTCACTGACCAACGACAACAGCTCGCGATATTCGATGAACATCCGTTTTATGGGAGCGCCGGGGATTCCAGTTGCAGGATACAGCGCTGATAGTTTTATTCGCTACACCTACTTCATCGACTCTCGAGGGGTGAGCACTGCCACCGGGAGCGGCGGAAACTTCAAGGGACGCCAATGCCCGCGTCCGGGTGACTGCCGGTAAGATCTTCCAAGACAAGGGAAGGTACTAGAATGCCTCTGTCCAGAATGCAATCAGTTGCGACTGCCCTACTGCTCTTGATGGCGGCCATGACAAGCCCCTCCCACACGGGTGCGGGCGAACTGGCCCAATGTCCCGAACCACCCTTTATCACTACGGAATCCGTTGCCCCCAACATTCTCTTGATTCTGGACCACTCGGGTACCATGGGGAGCGGTGTAGGTTCGAAATGGGATACGGCGAAGACCGTCCTGAAGAACGTCATTGACGCCTTTCCTCAAGTGAGGTTTGGCTTGATGAGAATGGATGCGAGTGATTTCACCGGCAACGATCAGATCAGCATTGAAGACGACGTTATCAGGAATGGAGGGAAGATATTAAAGCCTTGTGGCACCCCGGGCGAAGAGATAAAGACGTATATTACCAACTGGGGCGATACCAGCAACGTTCCGCAAACCTGGACTTCTCTGGCTGAGACTCTGGCCACGGCTGGTCAGTATTTTGCCACGGTGGTGGACAATGGGACTCGTGTCGGAAGAGGCCCAGCCAATTTCGGGTTCTATCAGAAGAATTACCATTATACAGGCTGCGGCAGTGAATCGGCGTTCCTGGTTGCGCCTTCCAACTATTCCACCGCCAAGGTTACCGCAGGATCCCAGTACTACCTCGACAGAACCTATACGATCACGTCTCAACCTTCGGGATTCCAGAACTACACTGCCATACTGACTCGAAACGACGACAAGAACCTCACCGTGGCCACGCACATCAAGTTCAATCTGCCGGAGGCGGCTACCGTCTATGTTGCCTATGACAGGAGAGCCAGTTCACTGCCCACCTGGCTCCAGAGCTTCACCCTGACTTCGGACAGAGTGAATGTCACAGACACTTCCATGAGTTATTTTAAACTCTACAGGAAAAACTACCCTGCAGGGCAGGTTGTTTTGGGAGGAAACAAGAACGGCGGCGGGGCTGGTGCGGATAGCAACTACTTTGTCTATGTCACCTTGAGCGAGCTTCCCACTCCGACTCTTGGGTGCGACGCCACGACAACTGACGACATGGGAAACACCATCAATACCACAAGCCCTATCCAATACTATTGTCAGAAATCTTTTGTCATTTACATTACCGATGGTCTGGCCAATTACGACAACAATTGGAATATTGTAACCGATGTGATTGGCGACTACGACGGCGATGCTAACGTCAAGGACTGCACGAATGGGACCTGTTCAGGAGCCTGGGCAGCAGCGGGCGAGACCCATTATTTCGATGATGTTGCGAAATACCTATATGACAATGATATGCGCTTCGACCTGCAGGGGAATCAGAATGTGGCCACCTATGTAATCGGCTACCAGGTTGATGATCCCTTGTTGTTGAGTGCGGCAATCAAGGGGGAGGTACATATTCTACGGTCACTGACTATGCCGGGTTGACGGCCGCCCTGCAGGGTGCCGTCCTGAATATTCTGGAACAGATTGCTTCGGGTACTGCTCTTGCAACTATTTCGACGTCCGCGGAGTCGCAAGATTCATTTATCCGTGCAAAATTTCTGCCCATTTCCTGGAAGGGCTTTCTGGAACGCTTTGATTTGCCTTACAATCCAGGCGACAATGCGACATGGGAAGCAGGCAACCTTTTATCCACCAGGGTGGGCACATCAAGTGTCGGAGGAAATCGAAACATCTTTACTCATCTGAGTTCAGAAACAACCACCAAGCAGACCTTTGACTCGACAAATACTACTCTGAAAGCTTACCTGGCCACTCAGTGGGAGACTACCAGCACCGAAGCGGCAGATATCATCAATTTTATCAGGGGTGCTAAGACCTATGAGGGAGTGAAATACTATAACAGGGGCGGCTGGCCCCTCGGAGACATCATCTACTCGACGCCATTGGTCATTGGGCCTCCAAAGTTCCATTACTCGGAGCATGATTACCAAATCTTCAAGAGTAATCACCAAGACCGCCAGGGGATAATCTATGTGGGGGCAAATGACGGAATGTTACACGCCTTCAAAGCCTCCGATGGCAATGAAACATGGGCTTTTGTTCCGGAAAACCTGCTTCCGGGCTTGAAAACACTCACAACGGGGGCCTGCCACAAATACTATGTTGATCTGGGGCCTGTCGGAACTGATGTCGCGGTCCAAGACGTGTCTGGCTGGACCTGGAAAACAGTCCTGGTCGGGGGAGCTCGCCTGGGAGGAACAGAGTATTTCTGCCTGGATGTGACAGATCCCGGTTCCGGTGCCGTTTCGATATTGTGGGATACCACACCATTTTCGGACAGGAAGTCCTCTACTACCCCAACTATTGGTAAAGTTAAGGTAAAACAGCTAGTGGGAGATCCTGTCGAGAAATGGGTCGTCATAATCACCTCGGGGTACCATGAGGGTTTAAGCACGGGCATGATCGCTGCGTTAAATGTCATTGATGGGACCAAAGAACTGGTTTGGGACGAAATGGGACCCCTGTGGATGAGCTGCCGACGCAGGCAAAATCGGGCTCCAACCCATACTATACTCTATCATCACCAACGGCTGTGGATTCCGATGGAGATGGCTACCTCGACCTGATTTATGCCGGCGACACTGAGGGGACGCTTTGGAAGTTTTATTATGACTTTGAGGACTTGCTCTGGAAAAAGGTTCAGCTCTTTCAGACGGGAGGACAACCCATTACCACGCAACCCGAGCTGGTGTTCGATGAGGATGGTAAGCTAAGGATCTATTTCGGAACAGGAAAGTATTTGGTTGGTGTTGATAAGCAGGGATACCATCCGGAATGCATTCTATTGTCTCGTTGAGGAAAAAGTGACCGCAGACGAAGCCGGTCTCAATAAGGGTCACTATACGGCCACAGCCCAGATAACCAAAGACGGTGACGGCCTTGTGAATTTGACCTCAGTGATGACCCAGTCTCAGTTTGACGCATTAACCGGTGACAACGCCACAATAGATGGCAGGCTCTTCCACAAAGGCTGGTATTTCGGCCTTGATAATCCTTCGGAAGGCTTTCCTTCAGAAAGGGCACTTGAGAAACCCCTGACCCTTGCTGGCGTGCTTTTCTTCACCACTTTCATTCCCAATGAAGACGTTTGCGGATACGGCGGTGATGCGAGACTCTACTTTGTCAATTACAAGAATGGCCTGCCGGGCCGGGCAGGAACCCAGCCTGCAGTGGTTGGCGGGACCGAGGGACAGAGATACAAGGACTTGGGGTCGGGACTCCCCACAAAAACCGTCTACTATTTCGACAAGCATACGAGAGAGAATAAACTGTTCATTCAGACTAGTGATACCACCATTCATCAGGAAACGCTCAACATCCCGAACAAGCCGATGGGGATTATTTCCTGGAGGACCGTTTCAGATTAGCCTTCAGAACAGGACATTTGCCCATGAAAAGACATGTCACCATGATTTCTGTACTGATCCTTTTCTCCTCATGGTCGGGCCTGATCAGTGCCGGTCAAGCAATACCGGTGGTGATCGAGGGGGAGATCGGGGATTTTGCGCCGAAGGCAAGAGTTTATGAAATTGGTGGCAAAATATACACCTTTCGCGAAGACTTGGGTATCCACACTGAAAACGGAAAGATCCTTACCTTTGAGGACCTTAAAGGAGGAACCCGAGTGCGATTGATTGGCGAAAGCGCCTCGTATGGGGCTCCGCCAGCGGCGATCACCTTCACAAAAATCGTTGTGATGAACACGCCGCAACCTGTCAAAGAAGGCCAGAAACAAAAAATGGGAATTTCAAGGGAGTGGAAAAAACCTCAATAGCACTACCTTACGAACCAAAAAGCCACTGAAATATTGAGAAGTTAAGAGCTCCGGGATTGACAATCGTTGGGACCCGATCATTCGCATTAGTCGTAATCGTAACCGTATCAACCACACCGGGCCGGATTGTTCTTGTGGCTTGAATGGTTACTCCTGAAATTTGAAGGGTGTAGCACTTACTGTCATCGGCCGATGTCTGGACACGGTGTGTGGTCTGGGTGCAGTTGTTTCCAAAGGAATACAGGCAGCCGATGGTGCCGGCGTAGCGGCCGTTTTCCGCCCAAAACGCTTCCTGGTCCATCTTGGCACGAAGCACTGCCTCGACCGCATCAGTCTGTCTGGTCCGATTCTGGTAGTTGATGTACGCGGGTATTGCGACCCCAGCCAAAATGCCCATTATCGCGACAACCACCATGAGTTCTACCAGGGTAAAACCGGATTTTCTTGTCATCTGCCTCATCCTTCCACAGAGGTTCTCTGACTACTAACCCGCTCACGCTACTATCCAAAATCAATAGAACATCAAGCCGTCAGGATGTTGAAGATTATAAAAGTACGTGACTGTAGGAAACTCTCCCGTAAACCCTACGGAGTTTTGAGGGACTCCTCCAGGGTGGCGTAGATGGGGAAGAAGGAGACAAAACCGGAAAGCTCGAAAATCTCCCGGATATACTCCTTCAGGGAACAGAAAGATATCGAACCGTTGTTGCGTTTCAGCTCCTTGGCGGCTTTCAGGAGTACGCGGAGGCCGGCGCTCGAGATGTAATCCAATTCCGTGAAATCCAGCACCAGTCGGTTTTCACCGCCCAGGATCAGCCCCAGCAGTTTCTTTTCGAAATCATCCGACGTATTGGAATCGAGCCGACCTTTGAGGCCGAGAATGGTCGTGCCGTTCTGTTGCTTTTGGGTGACCTCCATCTAGTTACTCTCCTTCAGCCGTAAGCTGTATTCTTCAACTCCAAAGATCGCATGATACCAAAAGGGATCATTTGTTAGCAGCATATAAAATGCTTGTTTGTTCGTCAATAAACATATAGAAAACCGGGAAGAATGTTGGTCACAGGGCGGATTTCGTGGCCTCGGAGGAGATCTGAGAGGGACCAGGGGAACGCTTTCCATCGGTCCGCACCAGGCGTTGCCTTTCGGAGGTTGGAACGCACTCTGTGATCACAGGCGCGCTCCCATAACCTGGAACACCATGAGGTGACAGATGATTACCAGACGTCCTCTCATTTATTGGGTCAAGACCAGCAGCATCAAGCTGCAGGTGATCCTTCTGGTCGTGATTGCTTTCAATATTGTGGCACGCGTCTTTCCTCTCGAGATGCAAAAAAAGATCATCAATCAAGCCATTGGGTTAAAGAAACTCGATCTGTTGTTGTGGTATTGTGCCTTTTATCTGGCCGCGGTGATCATTGCCAGCGGCTTGAAGTTCATCATCAACTGGATTCAGACCTATCTCGGTCAACAGACCCTGGCCCGCCTGCGCAAAGAGCTTTACGCGCATATCCTCACCCTGCCCCTCAGCTTCTTCCGCAAAGCCTCCTCGGGCATGGTGGTCTCGTCGCTGGTCACCGAGGTAGTCTCCGCCGGCGAGCTGGTCGGACAGGCGGTGGCTGTCCCCGTTAACAACATTCTCACGCTCCTCGCCTTTGCCGGGTACATGTTCTACCTGAATCCCCTGCTGGCGGCCATCAGCCTCGGCATCTATCCCATCGTCATCTTTGTCGTGCCAAAGCTTCAGGGGCGCTCCAATCGCGCCAATAAAATGCGCGTTGACGTTACGCGCGATTTGAGCAGCAAGATCGGCGAGACCGTCTCCGGCATCCATGAAGTCCAGGGGAACGCCAGCTACCGCATCGAAAATCGAAAGTACGGCCAGTTTGTGGACCGCCTCTTTGAAATCCGGATGGTCTGGAACCTTTACAAGCAAGGGATCAAAGTCCTCAACAACCTCTTCCAGAACCTTGGTCCGCTCATTCTCTTTGTCGTTGGCGGCTATCTCGCCATCCAGGGGCGCTTCGATCTGGGCGCGCTGGTGGCCTTCCTTTCCGCCTATGAGAAGCTCTACGATCCCTGGAAGGAATTGATGGATTTCTATCAAGTCTACCAGGATGCCACCACGGGGTATCAGCGGCTCATGGAGTACTTCGATGTCGAACCGGAGCATGCCATCGAGGCTCCCGAGCGCGAACCATACACTCTGCAGGGGAGCATCCACGCTCAGGATCTGTCCTTCAGTGTGGCCGGCGGCATCCAGCTTCTGAAGCAGGTGAGTCTCGACCTGAGTCCCGGCGAACAGCTTGCGCTGGTGGGGTTTTCCGGGAGCGGCAAGAGCACCCTCGCCCAATGCATCTCCCAGCTTTATACTTACACCGGCGGCAGTGTGCAGATCGACGGCCGGGAAGTCGCCGACCTGACCAAAATGGATCTCGCGCACAACATGGGCATTGTGGCTCAGTCTCCCTATATCTTCAACGGCAGCATCAAGGAAAACCTCTGTTATTCGTGTGAGGCGCTGCTGAAGGATGAGGATGCGGGGAAGCAGGACAAGCTCCCGACCCTGGACGAGATGATCGAAGTCGTCCAGCAGGTGGGGTTGTTTGTCGATGTGTTGCGCTTTGGCTTGAATACGATCCTGGCCGTAAACCAGGAAGACGAGCTGGTCACCAAGATCATCCGCATCCGCGAAAGTTTCCAGAGGCGATTCGGCAAAGAACTGGCGGATTACGTCGAGTTTTTTGACGAACAGCGCTATCTCGACTTTTCCTCCGTGGCCGCCAACCTCACCTTCGGCAGCTCCAACCGCGAGGATATTGCGCCGGAACAGGCTGGCCGAAAACCCGTATTTTCTGCAGTTTCTGGATGAGGCGCAACTCAAACGCCCCCTCGTCAATCTGGGGCGTGAGTTAGCCAGCCAGTTCCTGGACATTGTTGGCGACCTGCCGCCCGATGAAATCTTCTTCAAAGAAAGCCCCATCGCTATCGGTGAGCTCGATGATTACCGGGCGCTGTTCCGCCGCATCGGGCAC
Source organism: uncultured delta proteobacterium (assembly GCA_963783775.1). GTDB lineage: Bacteria > Desulfobacterota > Syntrophobacteria > Syntrophobacterales > Syntrophobacteraceae > JADGQM01. Next base: position 584,211 of record CAWAOR010000011.1, read on the forward strand.
GCGCGCCTGCACGAACTTTCCGAACCGGACCAGCGCCTGCTGCTGAGCCTGGCGTTGCGTTTCGTGCCGGGAATCCATAAGTTGACGACCCTTCCCGAAGTATTGCGCAATCTCATTTTGGAAGGCCGGTTTCTGTTCATGGATAAGATCCAGAAGGACCACCCCGGCGCCCTGACCTTTTATCGGATGGCGGATTATATTCATTCCCAGACCATCCTCGACAACATCCTGTTCGGCAAGACCACCAGCGAGCATCCCAACGCCCAGGAGCGCATCAACCAGAGCATCATTCATCTCCTCATCGAAGAAGATCTGCTCGAGCGCGTGGTTGAAATCGGGATGGACTTCCGGGTGGGGACCAAAGGCGACCGGCTTTCGGGCGGGCAGCGCCAGAAGCTGGCCATTGCCAGGGTCTTTCTCAAGGGCCCGCCCATTTTGATCATGGATGAAGCCACCTCGGCCCTGGACAATGCTTCTCAGAAACGCATCCAGTCACTGCTTGAAACCAAGTGGAAGGGCAAGAGCACCCTCATTTCGGTGGTGCACCGCCTGGACACCATCAAGGGTTACGACAAGATTGCGGTAATGAAGGCGGGCAAGATTTTGGAAATGGGCTCTTACCAGGAACTGTTAGCCAAGAAGGGAGTGCTGTATGAACTCGTCCACGGAGCCAAAACAGCCGCTCAGTGAGTACCAGGCCAACCTCGAAATCCTGGTGCAACTGCCGCTCTTCGCGGGACTCCCGATCGAACCGCTCAAGGTCCTGGCCTACCTCTGCCGGAGGGAGACTTACAAGGCGGGAGAAATCATCTTCCATGAGCACGAAGTGGACCCCAGCGCATACTACCTCCTTGAAGGCAAGGCGGTTTTGATCACCGAAAGTGACGGCGAGGCGCAGTATACCGAATTCGGGGAACGGGATTTTATTGGCAGCATGTCGCTCTACTGCGACCTCAAGCGGTTGTTCACCCTCAAGGCGCAGACCAGAGTGGTCTGTATGGTCCTGTCACGAGAGAAATTTCAGAAGGTGTGGAACGCTTTCCGGAAATCAGCACTGAGAATGGTCCAGGCGATCTTCATGGGGGTCCATGCATGGGAAGAGCGATTGTTGAGGGAGCACGCGGCGGGGTGCGACCATTGCCGCCAAAGGATCGGGGTCAGCCTGGTCTGAACCCTCCACTGTTCCAGTTCCAGCTCGGAACCATGACATCGGGAAGGGCTTGTGTGCAGGTGATGAAGGGCCGAGGCCTCGCCTTTAAACTCGTGGTGTTCATCCTCACCAGCACGGCGATCATTTTTTTCGCCGCTTTCTACTATGGCCATCTGGCTTCCGAAGACGCCGTGTTTGAGACGGTTCAGGAAAGCTCCAGGCAGCTGACGCTCGCAACCATCAACGAGATCGAGATAGCCTTGCGGGGAATCGAAAAAATCAGTCTCCAAAATGCCTATCTCATGGAACAATACACCTTTCCCCTGGAGAACCTCCGCCACCTACTGACCAGCACGGTATCCAACAATCCGGAAATATACGGCTCGGCGATTGCCTTTCAACCCCATGCCTTTGACCCTGCAGCCAGCTATTTTGCACCCTATTGCTACCGCGACCCCGACGGTCAGCCCAAGGTGGTTTTTCTGGGGGACGAGCAATACGACTATTTCACCATGGAGTGGTATCGGGTGCCCCAGGAACGAGGCCAACCGTCATGGAGCGAGCCTTATTTCGACAAGGGGGGCGGGAACATCCTCATGACCACCTATTCCGTCCCGTTTTACCGAACGGTGGACGGCCAGAAAGCCTTCCAGGGTGTAGTAACCGCTGACCTCTCCCTGGCGAAACTCAGAAAAATCGTCTCGTCCATCAAGATCTATGAGTCGGGCTTCGCCTTCCTGGTTTCCCGCAACGGCATCCTGGTGACTCATCCCAACGAAGAATGGGTCATGCAGGAGAGCATTACCCATCTTGCCGAAACCAGAGGGGACAAACACGCACTCCAGGTGGTGAAGTACATGGTTCGCGGCGGGGAAGGGTTCGTCCCGTTTACCTCCTTCAGTTCCGGAAAGAAGTGCTGGATGTACTATGCTCCGGTGCCATCCACCGGCTGGTCGCTGGCGGTCATTTTCCCTGAAGATGAACTCTTCGCCGATCTCCATCAACTGGCCAGAAACGTGGTGCTCATCGGATTGGCGGGGTTTATCCTGCTGGTTGTGGTGATCACCTTCATTGCCCGAAGCATCACCAGGCCGGTGCGGGAGCTGGCCATCACCACCGAAGAAATCGCTCAGGGCAACCTCGATATCGAACTTCCCCAACCTTCCTCGAACGATGAAATCGCTGCGCTTACTCATTCCTTCGGAGAAATGAGGGTGGCCCTCAAGGCCTATATTGCCAATCTGGCGGAGACCACCGCCGCCAGGGAACGCATCGAAAGTGAACTAAAAATCGCGCGCGCCATTCAAATGAGCTTCCTGCCCAAGCGCTTTCCGGCCTTTCCCAGAGAGGCGGCCTTCGAGATCTTTGCGGCCTTGGAGCCCGCCAAAGAGATCGGCGGCGATTTCTATGATTTCTTTCTGCTCAAGGATGGCCGACTGCTCTTCACCATCGGTGATGTCTCCGGCAAGGGCATTCCTGCGGCGCTGTTTATGGCGGTGACCAAAACCCTCATCAAAGGGATTGCCGGCAATGAATTGGACCTTGACCTGGACCTTGCCGAAGTCTTCCGAAGGGTTAACGTGGAGCTGTGCCTCGATAATGATGCCGTGATGTTTACCACAGCGTTTTGCGGTATTCTCGACCTTACCTCGGGTGAGCTGCGCCACACCAACGCGGGCCATTTGCCGCCGCTCCTCGTGCGCCCGGGGAAGGCCGGAGAATGGCTCAGAATACCGCCGGGAACGGCTCTGGGGGTCGATGAGAAAGCCCGGTACGAGACAGCAACCACCATGCTGCAGCCCGGGGATGCGCTCATTCTGTATACCGATGGCGTAACGGAGGCTATGGATGCCGAAGAGCGCTTGTATTCTGCGGAAAGACTCCTCGCCACGGTGGGCGCAAGGGAGATCGGTTCCGCCGAAGAGTGGGTGCGCGGCATCTTCGATTCCGTTGAATCCTACGCATCGGGAGCCCCCCAATCGGACGATGTCACGGTATTGGCGGTGGTGCTGCGGGACTCGTTCACCAATGAGCAAGGTTAAGATGCTATGGAAACCCTGCGTTTGCCTGCCACCAATGGAATCTCTGGAGACCTTCCGCCAGTTTGTTCTGGATAGGCTGCAGCCTCTGAGCACCCTCGATGAGTTGGTGTTCAAGGTGGAACTGGTCCTGGAAGAAGCCTTGACGAACGTGATTCATTACGCTTATCCGGAAGCGGCCGGCGAAGTGGAAGTGGGAATTGTCATAGAAGCGGACCAGAGGTTCTGCTTTTGCGTAAAGGACTGGGGCATCCCGTTTAACCCGCTGGAGCGCCCGAATCCCGATATGAGCGAAGAGGTGTCGGAACGTCAGGTGGGGGGACTGGGCGTCTACTTTATCCGCCATCTGGTCGACGATCTGGACTATCAATGGCAGAAAGGGGAAAACACTCTGACTTTCTGCTTTCATCTCCCACCAGCGGAGAGGGAAGAATGATCCGCTCCATCACTACCAAGATGCTCCTCCTGGTCTTCGGCATCCTCATCACCACCGCCCTGGTGTTGATGTTTTTCGCCCGGGAAGACCTGGAGGAAAAGTTCCTGGAGACCGAGGCAAACTCAGTCAGAAATGTCATCTACCTGGTTAAGCTCAATATCGAAAACCAATACGGGAGCCTGCTTTTTCACAAACTGGCAACGCTCGAAAAGCGCAAATCCGAGATGAAAAAGCTGACCACCCTGGTGGTTTCGGTGCTCGACCGGTTCCCGCCGCTGGGCCGGCAAGACCCTGGCGGTGAAGATGAGGCGAGGGGCTCCGCCCTCGATTGGATAGCCACCCTGAAATGCGATGAGGACTCCTGTTTCTTTGTCTATGACGAAAATGGCACCGTCCTGGCTCATCCGGACCGCACGGTCGTAGGAAAAAACCAGTCTGGGCTGACCGACATCAAAGGGGTCTCACTGTTTCGCTCCATGTTGGCGGCCGCCAAAACCAAAGGAGATGGCGTCACCAGCTTTACCTGGCACTGTGCAGACCCTTCCCGGCCATCGAAGAAGCTTGGTTACTTCACCTACTACCCGCGCCTTAAATGGGTGATCGCAACGATGGTGAATATGGAAGACATCGAATCGGATGCTCAAAAGCGGCTGGACGCCATTGTCCGGGATCTGAAGCAGACCTTCAGCAACGTGAGCATCGCCGAGACCGGCTACCTCTTCCTTTTCAAGGGCGACAAAGAGATCATCATCCATCCTTCCCTTTCAGGCAAAGCCCTGGCGGATGTCACGAACGTCCGCACCGGAAAGTTGCTGCTGGACGATCTGAAAGCGGCGGCGCAGCACCCCGACCAGCCCGTCGAATATGTCCTGGAAAACGCCCGGGGCGAGACTCTGGGGCCCTATGTCTCCTATGTTCAGTACTTCAAAACGCTGGACTGGTATATCGTCTCCAGCACCCTCAAAGAAGAACTCATGATCCCGGTCAGGAAGGCGGTCCTCCGCCAGAGCGCCATGATTGCGCTGATCTTTGTGGTGAGCATGGTCGTCACCTTTCTTCTGGTCCGAAGGATCTCACAACCGCTCAAGAAGCTTGCCACTTACGCCCGCGAACTGCCCAGACACGATTTCTCCGCCGCTGAGGTGGCCTCGGAAATACGCGATCTGCCGGCCCGCTACCGGGATGAGGTCGGCAACCTTGCGGCGGCCTTGCTCTTCATGGAAGAGGCTTTGCGGCAGTATATCATCGATCTTCGCGAGACCACGGCTTCGAAGGAGCGGATTGAGAGCGAGCTCAAGATTGCCAGCGAAATTCAGATGAGCATTCTCCCGCGGACCTTTCCTCCTTTCCCCGAGCGGCCGGAATTCGACATCTACGCATCCATCAAGCCCGCTCGGGAAGTGGGTGGTGATTTCTTCGACTTCTTTTTCATCGATGACCATCACCTCTTCTTCGCCATCGGCGATGTTTCCGGGAAAGGGGTTCCGGCATCCCTCTTTATGGCCATCAGCAGAACGCTCCTCAGGGCCAATGCCGACTTGCGACACGCTGCCGGACGAGATTGTGCAGAAGGTCAACCGCAAGCTGGCGGAGAACAATGAGACCTGTGTCTTTGTGACCGTCTTCTGCGGGATTTTGAACATCTCTTCCGGCGAGGTGGTTTACACCAATGGGGGACACAATCCGCCCATGATCGTCAGAGCCGGCGCCACCGTTACTTTCATCAGCATGCCCAAAGGGATGGCGCTGGGCATCGAGGAAAGCGCTCCTTACCAGAACGTGAGCCTCGCGCTGCAACCCGGTGACGTCCTGTTCATGTATACCGACGGGGTGACCGAGGCCATGAATCGACAGTATGAGCTTTTCTCCGAAAAAAGGATGCAGGAGGGACTATTTTCTTTGAGAGAGGCTTCTCTCCAGGAAATGAGTCAAGGCTTGATGGATCGGGTCATGACTTTTGCCGAGGGTGCCCAACAGTCGGATGACATTACCATGATGATCCTGAAATATAACGGCAGCGGATAGCTCCATACGGTGCCTACTCTTCGACAATCCAGTCGCACGAGTTGACGGTGAAATGGTCGAACTTCACCTTCAACGGGCAAGGCTGCATGCCTTCGTCATCACCGCTGGTCTGCGCTTTGAAACGCACCCGCAGCCTTTCATGGCAAGGTTCCTTGAAAGTGTAAAGAACCCGCCACAGGTCAGCTTCGCGGGTCAGGAAGGAGATTTTCCCCGCTTTTCGCACGATGCGCATGACCCCCGTTTCGTGAGCGGTATCGCCTTTGAACTTCTCGAGGTTTTTCTCACCATAGGCATCCAGGCGCCCACGGAAGAAAAAATCCTCCTTTTCGGCCGCAGCAAGATAGCACTTATAGCTTTTCTCATCGCCCAGGGTCTGCACAACCAGGCCAATGTTGAAACGGCACAGAGGCAATCCTTCAGGATTAGACAAGTCGTAACCGGCTTGGAGATCGAAATCTCCTGCGAAGGAAAACAAGGAGTAGACCTGGATTTCACACGGTTCGTGCTTTGGTGTTTTGAGGATCAAGCCCCCATCTTCCACCGTAACCGCACCCCATGCCTTGGAATAGAGCAGAACCTCATGCCAGCGTTCGGTATGGTAAGTGTCAAACGGGTCAGAATAGGCCGAACATGGCTTCTGGGAAGACATTTGCTGAGGAGTGGCGGGCAGAGGAAAAAAGGCAAGCTCCAGGATTGCCGGAAGGATGACCCAGAGAAAAGCCCTGGTCAGGCCCACTGCCCACGAGACCTCTCGTGACGGGTGGTTTTTCAACTGGCCTCCACGGCAGCGCTGGAACAACCCTCCCATGCCGGTTCACCTTACCTTTTTCATTCCTGTTCAAGAGGTCACGATCCCGCGAAAAGGGCCGGATGCTGCGATTGGAGTCAATCATAGACGCTTTGAGAGGGAGATGCAAGCAGCCTTCAGGATTTGATCGCAGGCGTTCCTGCCTTTATCCTCGAACCGGTCCCGGTAAAGAATGGTCATGCTTTATGCCGTGATGCCGAGGAAAATCCATCTGGCGCCTGGAGAAGACCGTGTTAGAATGTTTGGCTAAGATCCCGAGCGAAACAGGAAGACTATGCAGATGTCCTCAGAAGACAGGCCAGTGCCGCGCGCCAGAGCGGCCGGAATCAGGCTTTTTGCCGGCGGCTTCGTACTGCTGGTGCTGGCGCTTGGCTTCAATGCGCTCCTCACCTACGGCTCAATCGAGAAACTCTACGTGGCCTCCATCGTCTCCAGCTATCAGGTGGTGGGCAAAGACCTGCAACGAAAGCTTGAACAGTCGCTTCGCTTCGGCAAGAGCATCCAGAAGTTCATCGGCATGAACAACCTCCTCGAAGAGACCAGGACACGTCTGACGGCAAGAATCGACTCTCATGATTCGACACCTGAGGCCTCGTCGGGCACAGACGAGCATGCCCAGGAAAGCGTTACGGTTTCTGTGGCTCTGCCGAACGCTGCCATCCTGTATAGTGCAAATGAAGGTCTGGAAGGTAAGAGCGTGCCACCGAAAGTCTGGCAGACGTATGATCTTCCTGACGCTGCCGGCAACCCACAACTGCAGGTGGGGTATGTTAAATACCGGCACTCCTATTACGTTACGCTGCCCGTGCGGGACCGGGAAAAAACCTGGGTAGCAACCATCGTGATGGGGTTCGGCGAAAAGCAGGTGGAAACCCTCCTGCACCGCCTCGTCCAGCGGGAACTCCAACTCATATCGATCATCGCTCTCTGCTGCATTATTTTGCTGCCCCTGGCCCTCAAGTTTCCGATTCCGGACCGCGCTCTGTTCCGCAGGCAAAAGTTTTCGAAACTCAAGATCTACGCAGTCGTTATGGTTATTGTCGGATCAGCCCAGATTCTCTTCTCAGCTTTCAACATGAATGATTACCGCACTTACCTCCTCCAGATCACGCGGGAGCAAGTTCAGACTCTGATCCTGTTTCTTAAGGAGGACATTGAATACCTCTTCAGCAAGGGGATTCAAATCGACCACCTGGTCAAGATGGATGTCGTGATGGGCGAAATCCTTGCGGCATCTCCTGAGCTTGACGACCTGACCATCATTGATCGGCAAGAGCATCCTCTGTATCGAGCAACCAAAGAGGGGCTGACCGATTTCCAGAAGACGCCGGACGAGCGAGCGCAGGATCTCCCGGAAGCCCGGTCTGCTCCAACCTCCGCCTATCAGCTGGGGACGGATCTGGCCTGGGAGGGGGTGGTCAAAGGCCGTATCGTCGGCACGATTTCAAAGGATGCCATTGCTGCCAAAATTCGCGAAGTTCTCCTGGATTCGGCAACCGTGCTCGCAATTTCGCTGCTCTTCCTGGTGGAGATGCTGATTCTCGTCCTCCCCTTCATTGAGCAGCAGGTCCGTGGTGACGCGTGTGGTATGGTGCATTATCAGACCATGCGCCCGGCGGCGTTCCTGTTCCTCTTCGGAGTCGACCTATGCATTTCGTTTCTGCCCCTTTACATGGAAAGCCTTTACACGCCGATTCCCGGACTTTCCAAAGAGATCGTTATCGGTCTTCCCATTTCGGTGCGCATGCTTTTTACGGGGATCTCGATCCTGGCGGCCGGGACCTGGTGTGACCGTCGAGGGTGGCATGAACCGTTCCTGAGCGGGCTCGTCCTCGCCGGCCTCGGCTTCCTCTACGCATGGCTGGCGCCCAACGCCGTGCATTTCATGGCCTCGCAGGCGCTCTTCGGCCTTGGTTATGGATGGTCCCTGATGGCTTCCCAGGGGTTCATCGTCGCCTGCACGGACGAGACGAACCGGGCCCAAGGACTTGCCCAGCTGTGGGCCGGGGTTTATGCGGGGAGCATCTGTGGGGGCGCGGCAGGCGCCATGCTCGCCGAAAGGATTGGATATGGCCCGATCTTCTTCCTGGGAGCCATCATTCTGTTCCTGATCGTGCCCTACACGCTTGTCTTCATGCGGGGAGCCATCCGCAGGCCCCTGAACAGGCTGGACGAACCTGAACCGCGCACCTTCACCCTCGGGCAGGTCCTGGGTTTTATCTCAAATCGCAACATTTTCTGCCTCATTGTCTTCAGCAGTCTGCCCGCCGCTATCGCTCTCGTGGGCTTTCTCAACTACTTCATCCCCGTCTACCTGAACCGGATCGGCACATCCCAGTCCAACATCGGACGCGTCCTCATGATCTACGGCGTCTGCCTCATCTATGTGGCCCCGTTGATCAGCAGGCAGATTGACACCCGGCCGAGCAGAAAGCCGTTTATTGTCATCAGTGGCATCCTCGGGGGACTGGCCATCATGGGGTTTTCACTTCTGGAAGGACTGTGGGGCGTCACTTTGTCGGTTTTCCTGCTGGGGCTTTCCAGCAGCTTTGGGTTTGCGTCCCAGAGCGGCTACGTATTGCGCCTGAATGCGACTCGGGAACTGGGAAGAGGGCGGGCGTTGGGCATCTACTCTTCCGCCAACCGTCTCGGGCAGGTGCTTGGGCCCATCACCTTCGGCTGGTTGATGGTGACGAGTGGAATCAACGCGGGGATCATTTACTTCGGACTCTGCTATCTGGCGCTGACCTTAATGTTTCTGCTTTCAGCTCAAAATGATGCTACAACGCCTGTCTAACTTCGCGGAGTCAGGCCCTGATGGAGAATTGACGCTCTTTACTGCGGTTCCGGTGGCAGCAATTCTCTGTTGGCCCGATGCCCACCAAAAGAAGCTCCGGCTGCAACTGGCAAGGTTGTTTCAAGACGCCTTCCCCCGGATGTCCGTGGCCGAGCTTCGCGATTGGGTCGAGGATTACTTCCGGACACCTCCTGGAACACTCAGCCGAGACGCTCTGCTGCTCGCCGATGAAGGCCATCAACTGGTCGCCACCACCCTGTTCGATCATGGTCCACTGGTATGGGGTGCTCGGACCTTGAAGGGCGTCTATATTGTCGACCGCGCGGTCTCTCCCCCATACCAGCGTTCTGGCGTGGGCCGAAAGATGGCCACAGAAATCCTCTCTCAGTTGCAGCCGGACATCCTCATCACAACCTGCACCGGGTCCGCTTCGCTCCATTCATGGATCAGTGCCGTTCGCCAGGGTTTTGCGGCGCATCTGGAAGTATTCCCACGATGGGAGCACCAGGCACCAAGGCCTTTTCCGGCCGAAGCCTTTGACCTTGCCGTTTGCGCTTTCCGCCAACTCTATCTCGGTGTCGCCCATGGCTCCCAGCATGAGGTTGACCGGGCCGTTGCCCGTCTTTCCCGGTTCCTGGTGAGAAAAGGGATCTATGCTGAACGCTACGACACCCACCCATGGGAAAAGGCAGGGCGCAAAGACCTCCTGGCCGAGGCTCTGGGCGCCGGTATCGGAGATGGCATGCTGCTGGTGGTTTTGCGGAAGGGTCTAAGAACGTGTTGAGGTCAACCCCAGGGCAGGAACATGCCGCCAGCTATCTTCATGCGTGTCTGAACAAGGTTCGCTCTAATCTTCCCGTGGTGGACCGGACGCTTGCCCGGTACGGTCACCTTTCCCTTCTGGACTACCTGAAGAGCCTTGAGGCTGCGGTTGAACCACCGCTCCAGGACCGTGGACCTCTGCTTCGTTTGGTGCATGACTATGTTTTCCCGCTGCTGGGAGAAGCGGCGGCAAAGGGGGTTGCCGATGACCTTGCCGCCCACCCTCTGGTCCTAACCACCAGCCATCACGGAGTCGATTTCTACGCTCAAACCCTGCAAAGCCGCCTGATTCTAGCCCTCCGTAACACCAGCGGGTTGTCCCCGGCCAGAACCGTTCCCGTCTTCGCCTGTGGCAATATCCCGCTTAACAACTTGACCTATCCGCGAGGCATGCTGCTCTACCGCCTCGCAGCCGGAAGTTACGAAGCGGCACCCCGCCGTTTGCCGCTGTTCCCGGAAAGACTGAAAAGGACGATGGTCAGCGTAGCACCAGCTTGGGATTCTGTCATGATTGACCAGGCTCGGGCCCGACTTGCCAAGATGATCCGCCAAGGCGCCGCTGTCACCGAAATTGCCCTCGCAGCCCGGACTCTTCTTAACGAGGATTACACGGCCGCCGCGTTAGAGTCTTTTTCCGACTATTCGCAACAGGCGGTCGTGGTCAACCGGCGTCTCTGGAAAAGGCTCTTTGCCAGGGGGCTTGACCCGCCCGAAATGATCCACCTCGAACTGGAGAAGATTGCTTCCGCCCTCCTCGGTCTGGATCTGGCCGATCCGCTAAGCCTTGCCCGGGGAGTCCTGTTTGACGGGGTGCTGCGGGAACCGGTACTGGCCGCACTGGACGGGGTCAGGGGGTGCTGGAACCGGGTCATGCTCGGCCAAAGATCCGGCACCGCTCCTCGGAATGTCATGGGCACAGGGGGTGGCCGGCCCTGCGGAACGGTTTTCTTTTGGGGGGTGGACCCCGGTGGACGGCGCATTCCCCTGGACCTCCAAACCAAAGCCTCCGGAAAGATCGTCCTGCGCGGCCGGGATGATGCCGGGGGAGTAGAGGAGGTTTCGTGGTCCCCTCACGAGATTGCCGATGCCGTGCAAAACCAGCGGCTGATTCCTTCGCTGTTCACCTCATTTCTGGTAATCGCTTTCGCCCGTGGAGTCTGCTGTATTGGAGGCTACTTTCAGGGCGAGTACCTCCCAACGATGCAGCGCGGACTGTTTGCAGCCCTCGAAAAGGCTCGCGGGTACGGAGATGCTGCCCGTTCCGTCCTACAGGTGCCGACGGCCCTCTATCTCGACGGGATGGCCGCTGTGATGAGTCGCACCGGCGATGGCGGACTGCTTCCCGCGGGACCTCTGGAAATCATCGCAGGCGGTGGATTGACCGAAGAGGACTTGAACAGAATGGGCTCCTTGACGGTAACGGAAGCTCATCTGGCTGATCTGGCTGAGACCCTCCCCGAGGCAGCTCCACCTGAAGCCAGGACCGACGGGTGGCAACAGCGCCTCGCCGCCGCATCTTCCCGTGTGCTCGAGGAAAAGGTCGCGATCCTATGATGCCACCGCGGCAGCACCGCAGACCGAACAGGGAGCAGGCCACTGAAGACATCCCATCACCCCCGCTCGGGGGGGAGAGGGTCCGGGTAAGCGGTAAGCGATGCGGCTGGCGTCGCTACCCTCACCCGAACTCTCTCCAACAAGGCGCGGGAAGCCGGACAGGTTTTCCAGCGGCCGACTAGGCCGGAAAGACCGTGACCTTTCCGCTTGGGCGAATGACATGAACCGCGCAGGAAAGGCACGGATCGAACGAATGGATCACGCGCACGACCTCGATGGGTTCGTTGGGATTCTTGATGGGAGTCCCGATGAGGGCTTCCTCGATCGGCCCGCGAACACCTTTCGCATCGCGTGGTGAGGCGTTCCAGCAGGTAGGAGTGATAATCTGGTAGTTGGAAATCTTGCCGCTGTTCACACTCACCCAGTGGCCGAGCGCCCCGCGGGGAGCCTCGGTAAGCCCCATACCGCTCCCGCTGGAAGGCATTTTAAGGGTAAAAGCCTGATCGTAGACCTTGCCGCCCACTGTGAGCTGACCCACCCAGGTTTTCATGGCTTGCGCGATTTTCAGCGCCTCCTGAGCACGCGCGAGATGGCGGTCCATGACCGAGATGCCCTTCCGGTAGTCACCGTTCACCCACATTCTGGCCAGGGGACCGGCCTCAAAGGGCTCAGTCTGATAGCGCGGGGCCTTAAGCCATGAATAAGCATTACTCTTCGGGTACACTGGTTTAGTCGAGCCTTTAGCAGGGGCCAGATTGTCGGTGGTGCTGTCGTACCAGGAATACGTAACGGATTCGGTTATGTTGGTGGTCGTCAACGTTTGTACAGTGGTGGGCGAGGCTGCTCGCACCACTCCACTCTTGAAAAGCTTCGTCGTGGCGCTGTCATTCAGATCAAAAGCACCGAAGGCCAGAAGGTTTCTGTAGCCATCCCCAATAGCTTTATAATCAGAGTAGACATTGGCGAGCATCTGAACGTCCGGCAGATAGACATTCTGAATGAAGGCTGATGAGCCAATCCAGATGTCCTTTGAAACGGGTTATCTTGTCACTGGTTGGCACCGCCGTGAAGCCACCGGGGATGTAGGTGTGGGGATGCGGCATCCGGCCGCCAAAGAGGGCTCCCATTTCGTGTGCCCGTCGCCGTGCCTCGATGGCCTGACCGAGATTGGCGGCTATGGTCAGGGTGTCGAGACCGCTTCTGGCCGATATCTCCCAGGCAGGAGTCCAGGGTGCGCTTGCGGGTGCTTTGACGTAATCCAAGGCGGAAAGAAGATAGAAGTGCAGAATGTGGGAGTGGAGATAATCGGCACCCAGTACGAGATTGCGAAGAATTCTGCCATTGGCGGTGGCCTTTCGCCCACCGGCCGCTTCCAGGGCCAAGACTGCGGCCATGCCGTGAGAGACGGGACAGACGCCGCAGATGCGTTCGGTAATGATCGGCGCATCCCACGGATGGCGCCCGGTCAGAACGGTTTCGAAACCACGGAATAAGGTTCCCGTGGAATGGGCATCGGTGACTTCGTGTTGACCCGCAACGATTTCGTCGATGGTCACCTCAACTTTCATGTGTCCTTCAATGCGGGTTACCGGATCCACAATTTTTATGGTCGCCATTAGATCCTCCTATCACTGAGAGTGGTCTTCATTCGGTTGTCTGCCATCCTTCTCGGACGTCTCAGTCGTCGGGGTTACCCTGATGGCACTGGAGACAGGTTTTGGTCGTATTCACCTGATCGTGTTCGCGGGGAAGCGCTCCGGTGCTGCTGAAGAAGGGGGAAAAACCGTCAGGGAAGCCACTCTCCGTACATCCCAGACAGATGGAGTTCGCTCCCACACACCAGTTGGCCTGGTTGTTCCACTGGCGCTTGGGACAATCTGCACGGGTATTGGGCCCCTTGCAGCCAAGGCCTTGCAGGCAGTTGTCGTTGATGCCGAAATTGAGGGCCCAGTCCCGCTCGCGCCGGGGACACTGACTGTGGACGGTGGATGACGGGAAGAACATGGTCGGACGGCCATAAGAATCCAGTTTGGGAGTGGTCCCGGCAAGCAATTGGGCAATCGTCCCGATGATCCAGTCCGGGTGAGGAGGGCATCCGGGAATGTTGATGGTGGTTTTGCCGGTCACTGTTTTGACACTTTTGATCTGGGTGGGATTGGGCTTGGCTGCCGGGATTCCACCAAAACTGGCACAGGTGCCGATGCTGAGGATTGCCTTGGCGCCAGGCGCCAGGCTCTTTACCGCCTCCACGGCCGTGACGTCCTTGCCGTTCTCCGTCCACAAGACACACGCGTAGCCATTGAAGGCTGTGGGAATGCCTCCCTCGACTGCGAGAACATAATTCTTACTGTTGACCACGGTGCGCAGTGTGCTCACGGCCAGATCCCCGGCCGCTGCCATGAGGTTGGGGTGGTAGGCTAAATTAATGGAATTGATCAGAAGGTCTCCAACATCCCTTGGGGCCGACGCAGATACCCGGTTCGCCAGTGAAACGGTGCACCCCGTGCAGCTGGCGCCACTCAGCCAGAGAATAGGGGGGCCTCCACCTGCAGCCAGCACCTGCTCCAGGTTGCCGAGTAGAGAGGAATTGAGACCCAAGGCTGCTGCAGATCCGATAGCATACTTGAGGAAATCTCTGCGCGAAAGATTCACTTGTTTCTCCTTTCTTAATTTATCTGATTTTGAATAAGTTGCGGACAGTTGAATGCCAGCATCGTAATAATTCCTGAATGCAAATTCAATGCTATACGCGAGCCTTTCTGGTTTTTTATACAACATATTGATTGTACGCTTCTTTTTATTATATCCATGATGTAGAGATGGAACAGTAATGACCGATATTCGTCAGTCCCGAGCAATTTCTGCCCAACCGGGGGAAGTCATTGCCGAACCTGTAACAGAGGGAGCTCGATCTTGAGAAGAAGCCTACCAGAGGCCGCAGGGCAGAGCTTCAGGCGGGTTAGCAGGAGATCGTGTCCTGGGTTTGGTTACAGCAGCGGTTTTCGTACCTGTCCGCGTGCAGGCTCATGTCTACAGGGGTGTAGGCTTTTTCCTACAACCGACTGGCCGGTGAGACTGTCTCTTGATCGTTTGTCGACCAGATCCAACCGAATACAACGATATGACAACACACACAGAAGCAGCCTCCAAAACGAGGCGGGCAGACATAAGAAAGTACGGGACCCGAACCGATCTCCGTCCCAAGGGCAGGATGTATGAAACTGACGAATCAGCCCAAGATGAAAAACCTGTTGAGATTTTGCAGTCGGTTGCTATAGTAGCTTTCCTCAAGCCTTGTTCCTGTTAGCAATGATATGAATTTCTGGTCTCTGGTGCGTCGTATAGTATGAAGTTGGTGGTAATGTCCGACACTCATCTCAGTCGCGTAACCAACGAGTTCATGGCGATCTGTGAACAGTATTGCCAGGGTGCGGATGTGGTGGTTCACCTGGGTGATCTCACTCGCAGCGTCATTTTGGATTACCTCGAGCAGTATCCTCTGCAGGCCGTCGCCGGCAATATGGATGATCACAGCGTCCACAACCGCCTGCCGGTAAAGAAGGTCTTGCAGGTCGGTGCTTTTCGCATCGGTCTCATCCACGGGTGGGGAGCGGCCGGCGATTTGCGGAAGCGCCTGAGAACACAGTTCACTGACGTGAATGCGATCTTTTTTGGACATACTCACCAGCCCATCGAAATTGAAGAAGACGGGCTCCTGTGGTTTAATCCGGGATCGGTTTTCAGCGGACGAGGGCAGTCTCGGGGCAGCCTTGGCGTGGTTCACGTTGAAGAACAACTGCGCGGTGAGATCATCACCTTTTAGGAGTGGTCATGGAAACCCTGTGGGCTCCCTGGCGGATGGAATACATATTGGGGAAACGGGAGCCTTGCTGCATCTTTTGCCCGGAAGGAAACGGGCTTAACGACGAAGAACGGCTTATTTTGCATCGCGGCCGCCTGGTTATGGTAATGATGAATAAGTTCCCCTATAATAACGGCCACCTTTTAATCGCACCGTGGCGACATGTGGCGGGCCTCGATGAGCTTAACCTAGACGAAATGACGCATATCATGCAGTGGCTGCAAATGACCACGCGCATTATCAAGAAAATCATGCATCCGGATGGTTTTAACGTGGGCCTCAACCTGGGAAATGCGGCGGGGGCGGGAGTGGAAGCTCATCTTCATGTTCACGTGGTGCCGAGGTGGCAGGGAGACACCAATTTTCTTACGGTATTTGGCGACGTCAGAAGTATTCCCGAGCATTTGAAGCAGACCTATGAGAAGCTGTTACCCTATTTCAAGAAGGAGAGCGCACATGAGATTCATTAAGCCGATTATCATCCTTATTATTCTTGGCCTGATCGCACTGTTCATCCAGCAAAATCTGGGCACCTTCAACGCCGCACAACCTTTTAAGCTCAGTCTTTATTTCGGCCAACCCATGGTATGGACTCTTTCTATCTTTGCGCTTCTCACAGTATCGGCGGTGGTCGGCCTGGTGGTTGGAATCCTGATCATGCTCAAGCCCTATACGGGTTTGCGCAAAAAAATGGCCCAGGAAAAGCAGGGAACGCCATCCCAATAGAGGCAGGCGGATCCGGCGTTGGCAACAGCGGCACGCCCGAGGTGGGTTAAGGCTGTATCCGAGTAACCTCTGTTTCAATCAGCACGGTGTAGAGAGTACTTTTGCAGGTAGCCTCTGGGGGTGATCATCCACCCATCCCAGAGGTACGTTTGGCTGTTTCCCACCAGGAGAATGGTCTGCATATCGACTTCCTCCATCGGGATCTTGGCCAGGGTGGTGAGGCAGGTCCATTCGCTTTCACGCATGGCTGAGCGGACCAGTGCCACCGGGGTGTCGGGCAAACGGTGTTCAAGGAGGATCGCCTGGGCTCTTCCGAGGAGGGCTGGCCGGGTTTTGCTGCGCGGATTATAGATCGCCAGGACAAAGTCGGCCGAAGCTGCGGCTGCAAGGCGTTTTTCGATCACCTCCCAGGGGGTGAGCAGATCACTCAGGCTGATCGCCGCGAAATCATGCATGAGGGGGGCTCCGGCAAGGGAAGCCGCCGCATTGAGAGCTGCCACGCCCGGAATGACCTCCACCAGGAAATCCGAGGTCAGTTCGCCTGCGGCTGAGGGCTTTGAAAGCTGCAGGTTCCGCTCGCGGCAGAGGTCGAAAACGAGGCCCGCCATTCCGTATATGCCCGCATCACCACTGGAAACAACAGCCACGCGGCGCCCTTGAAGGGCGTGATCGATGGCCACCTGACACCGCTCTAGCTCCTTGCGCATGCCGCTGGCAAAGATCGTTTTGCCTTCGAGAAGGTCGGAGATCAGTTGCAGGTAGGTTTTGTAGCCCACGATGACTTCCGCCGACCGGAGCGCCTGCAACGCCTCGGGAACCATAAATGAGCGCCCCCCCGGACCAAGGCTCACGATGGACAGGCGACCCTTGCCACGGCCAGCGTTACGTTGGCCGTCTTCTGCTTCGCCACGATCAGTTCGCTGCTCTGAGCACTCACCAGAGCGGTTGCTTCGCATACGCTTTCAACTCCCATATGGGCCAGCACCACAGGTGAAGGGTTGGGTACGGCCACCTTTATAAGTTCCTGGGGGGAATAGAAATGAATCGGGCACCCCAGCTGGCGGCCCACCTCCAAAATCCCGCCCTCATCCGCCTTCGCCTCGATACTGGCAAGATTCCTGATGGACCGCAGGGCCAGCCTCTCACGATCAAACACGCGGCTCAGAAGACCCAGAATTTCCTCAGCCGCCGTGCCCCGATTGCAGCCCAGCCCCACTACCAGGTTGCGAGGCCGCAACATCAGACCGGACCATCCGTCGGGCGCCAGAGACTCGGACACCCAGATACCAATCCCGTCATTACGCTCATTGGCGACGACAGCTCCTTCCCGCAGCCAGGAAATATTCTCTTCCTCTGCCAGACACGGCTCGATCCGCTGTTCCGGGTCATACACCCACAGAGGTTCATCTTCAAGCAGACAGCGTGCCACGGTCTTGAGCAACTCCGGGTTCTCGATTTCGAGCCCCAGTTCCTGAGCGAGGAGATCGATTGCCGGGCGGTTCTGAACATCCGAAGCGGTGGTGATGACAGCCTGGCCACCGGTTATCCCGGCAATCACCGCCGCTAACCGATTCGCCCCCCCCAGATGACCGGAGATCAAGCTGATAACGTACCTTCCCCGTTCATCCAGGACCACCACCGCTGGGTCCCGGGTCTTGTGCTGCAGCAGCGGAGCGATCTGGCGTACCACAATGCCGGTCGCCATAATGAAGACCAGGGCTGGAAACCGGCGCCACAATGCGGGGACCACAGCCCCCACCCGATCAAACCCCACCGCCCCCATGGCCAATGCAAAGCGATGCCGGGTGGGAACATAGCAGACGCATCCCGGCAGTTTTGCCTGGATCTGCAGAGCCAGGTTGACGCCATTCCTGGTGACCGCAATGACGGCAATGGAGGATGGAGGAGTGACGAGTGCCGGGTCCCCGGAGGGGGAGACGCGGGGAGGGGGAGACGCGGAGAGAGGGTAGGGAGGGGTCTTTACGGCCTACCATTAACGGATGCTCCGTCTCAACTGCGGTCGAAACCGCCCCAGATCATGCACCCACCAAATGCCACTCATCCTCTCCCCATCTCCGTGTCTCCGTGTCTCCGCATCCCTCACTCAGGGGGAATTTCCGGCTTTACGGAACCCATGTTCGAAAGCCTCATCGTAGAGCTTTGACTTCTTCAAGTCATCCTTCCCACGTGCCCCGAAGACCTCCCCGACCATGATGATGGCCTGGCTGCGAATGCCGGCGGCCTCCACTTTGGCGACGATATCCGCCAGCGTCCCATGAAGGAATTCCTGATCCGGCCAGCCCACTCGATAGGCCACAATGACGGGTGTATCTGGACCGTAACAGGGCTCCACCTGTGCGACCACCTTTTCCATCTGCTGAACGCTAAGGTAAATCACTAAGGTAGCGCGATGGGCAGCCAGGGTGTTCAGCTGCTCCAGTTCGGGCACCGGGGTGCGTCCGGCCAGTCGCGTAAGAATGACCGTCTGCGAGACTTCGGGCAGGGTCAGTTCCTGTCTCAGAGCCGCCGCCGCCGCAAAAGCCACTGACACACCAGGCACCACCGCATAGGGGATGTCCTCCTGGTCGAGCAGCTGCATCTGTTCCTGAATGGCTCCGTAGAGACTGGGATCACCCGTGTGGAGGCGGACCACCCGCTCGCCTGCCAGGTAGCCTTCCCGCAGCAACTGATGAGTCTCTGCCAGGGTCAGTGAGGCGCTGTTGAAGGTCCTGGCCTCCGCTTTTCGATCTTGAAGGAGCACTTCCGGCACCAGGGACCCCGCATAGACAATGCGGTCGGCTTCCTGCACCAGCCTCCTGCCTTTCACCGTGATCAACTCAGGATCACCGGGACCTGCGCCCACAAACCAAACGGGGTACTTCATCTCGCCTGCTTTCTAAATGCCGAGAGTCGTTCCACATTCCACATCCGAAATCATTTCGGCCAGACACTCACGATGAAAACCGGGTTCAGGGCTTCGAACCTCAGGCTTTCCGCGATAGCCGCCGCGCGATTGACCTGCAACTGGCTGATACTCATCTCGAAAGGTTGTCCGCCCCAGAAGGATCGGGCCGTTTCCAGCGTATCCAGGGTCACCACCGTTTGCACCACCCGCCCTCCGGGGCGCAAGCGGGCCGTCACCCGCCGCAATATTTCCGGGAGGTCTTCGCCGCTGCCCCCGATAAAGACCCGATCCGGGTCCGGGAGCTGGTCGAGGACATCGCAGGCTCTCCCATAAACGGCGTGCACCTCGGCCAGCCCAAAGGCCTTGAGATTCCTCTGCAAAGCTTCGAAGCGTCCGGCATTCTTTTCCACTGCAATGACTTCCCGGAGTGCCGTAAGGCGCGCCGCCTCGATGCTGACGGACCCGCTGGCGGCACCCAAATCCCACAAGACGAGGCCGGGTTTGAGGTGCAAGTGAGCCAGCGCCACCGCCCGCACCTCCATCTTGGTGATCATCCCGGCCTCATGCTCGAAGGCCGACTCGGAAAGCCCGAAAACGGGAAGGTCGGAACTGGATGATGCGGGATTCTTCCCACCGTCTTCGCGGGAAACCACGACCATGTTCAGAGAAGAAAAACTTCTGTTCCTGGCTTCTTCCAGGGACAGGTGGTGGATGCACTCCGTGGGCAGCCCCAGATCTTCAGCCACGATCAGGGTGCGATCGGCCATCCCCGCTTCGATGAGTTGCTGAGCGATCCAACCAGGGGTGCGATGGGGGTCGGTGAGGAGCGCCACCCTGGCGGTTGATCTCACCGTTCGCAACCAATCGGCCGGCTGGGCTAATCGCACGCCACCGTGCAGACTCAGCACCGCGACATCCTCCCAGGCTTCCCCGAGAGCGGCAAACAGAGCTTGCACGCTTGTCGCATTGGGGAAGGTCAGCAACCGCTCTTTGCCAAGATATCGGGCAAGACGCCGCCCGATCCCAAAAAAAAACGGATCACCGGAAGCGAGAACCGCGGTTCGTTTTCTTTCAGAATGGTCTTTCAGGCGTTGGAGGGATTCCTCCAGAGGTGCTTCCAAAGGGATCTTCTCGCCCTGGAACTCCGGGAAGGAATCGAGGTGGCGTTTCCCCCCAGCGAGAACTTCGGCGCGTTCAAGCCAGCGGGACGCCCTGGCACTGAGATCCTCTCGTCCCAGCCCCAATCCGACCAGCAGCACGGTGGGTGGTCGCCATTCATTCGGGTCTGACTTCGCAGCGGTTTTCATGGACCTTCCAGATCGAGCAACAGATTTCCTTCATAGCCGAACAGCAGGAATCGCACCTTCACCGCGTTCCCGGCAATCCTCGAAGCCTGTTCGAGCACCCCCAGCGCCACGGTCCGGATAAGATCCCCGGCCTGGTTGACCAGCAGCAGATCGAGAGCCTCACGAGCCGTATTGGCCTGTGCCAGCTGGCGACAAAGGGCCGGCGCATACCCGGCAGCCTCTGCCTGCCGGGCGAGGGGGCTTAGATCCAGGGGAACCGTGTGGGCATGGGTGTAGGGATGCCCCTGAGCCATCTTCACCGCCTTGCCAAAGAAGACGCTCAAGACGACCTCTTCGAACTTGCTCCGACGGACTTCTTCGAGAGCATACGCAAAAAAGTCGGCAATCTGCACAAAGGCTTCTTCCGGCCAGTCGGGGAGGATTTGCCGGGCAAATCGCTCACTTTTGCCTCCCGTGCTGAGAAGGACTCCTCTGCATCCATTCGACACCGCCACGGAAAGCCCGGCATGGATGGTTTCCCGGTAGGCGTCGTGAGAAAAAGGCTTGACCAGCCCGGTCGTCCCCAGGATGGAAATCCCTCCCAGGATACCCAAACGGGGGTTGAGCGTGCGTCGGGCCATTTCCTGGCCCCGGGGCACCAGAATTTCCACTTCCACCATGAGGTCATCCGGAAGACCGGTGGACCGTGCAAAGGGCAGGTGGATAAAAGGTTTGCCCAACGTCACAGATGAGCTTGTCGGGAGGCCGAAAACCGGTCCATTCATCCCCCGCTGCCACAATTCCTCCGTCAGGTTTTCCACCAGCATCAGCCGGGGCACCGGGTTGACGGCGGGTTCCCCAATGCCAACCGCAAGACCCGGTTTGGTAACGACGCCGACACCCTCGCCGGCCACCAGGCAGATGCCTGGCGATCGAGAGAGATTTCCGGCCGTTGCCGCCATCCATCTTACGTTCGCCTGAATGATCGCGCCATGCGTTACATCCGGGTCATCGCCGCCATCCTTGACGACCCTGGCCCAAGCCCCCTGGCCCGTTAGATGACTCTCGCTAATGGGAACCGGGAAAAAAAAACCCGCCGGCAGGCGGATGGCAAGGCACTTCGGAGCTTGGCCGGTGATCAGATGCCGTAGTGCCGCTCGCGCCGCCGCCGTCGCCGCCGTCCCGGTGCTGAAACCGCATCGGAGCTTCTTTCTTACCCGCGCCATGGGCAATACCCTCGGCGAGGTGATCTATCTCGCATGGCTAAAGAGCGCCGCGGAAGGAGACGCGAGCTCAACCGCCAAAGGCTTTCAAACACACATTCGCCCTCTTGAAGGAGGAGGTCCCTATGGTCTGCAGGGTAAGATCATCCCAGTTTCTGCCGTCCGCACTGATGTAGCTCTGGCCTGTGTAGGCATTGGCCGCGCTGCTGTACCCGGCGATATCCTTTTCGACCGGAATCGGAAAATCCCAGCCGGGGGTCGTTATCTTTACCACTACGGAAAACTTGCCACCGGGTACGACCGCGGGGGGCGTTGCCTCTGACTTGAAGGTTCTGATAGTGCGATAGCCAGCCTTCGCCAAGGTCCCGCTCATAGTCTTGACCAGGACGCCATTCCTTGGATTGGTGCCGGTTACGTCTTTGTAGATATAAATCCGGTAAGTGGAGGACGGGACCGGTGAATAGAAGCTGACCGCCTCAATATTTGCAGCTTCGACCGCAGCATTGAAGACATTGGCGAACCATGCGGTCGTCGATGAGTACCCAATGGACTGCGTCCATCCAAGCGGATCGTACTGGTAGGCACGCTGGTATTTGCCAAGCCATTCGGCATTGTAGTAAGAAACCCCCAGTGACAGCTTCTTGTCGTAGTAGGAAAGATAAAAATAGCCATCTTTCCCCCAATCCTTTCCCCAACTGTTCTTGACGATAAAGGCGCCATTTCCGGGTGGTCGCTGGTCGGCAGTGAAGTTGGTTCTCGGGTAGGTGTCATCCCACCCGACGATGACCACCCCGTGGTTCCGGCTAACCCCTGTGGAACCTTTATAGTAATAGGCCGAAGTGTTTGCATTATAGTAGACAGCGTCGTAATAAAAGGCCACGGTCACAGCGCCGTAGGTCATGAGTGCCGTTTTCACCTGGGTATTGTCGCTGTAGTCGGTTCTTTCCGGCAGATACCAGGCATTCTGCACATGCCTTTGCACCTTTGCTCCCGGAGCTTCCTGGAGAAGGGGGCTGGCATAGGGATAGGGCACGTCACTGCTGCTCACAGGCCCGCCCCACCTCGCCAGATAGGCCGTGGCCATGTCAAAGTTCCCACCCTGGCATTCCCGCAAATCAAAACCATGGTACTGGTTCATGTCCGCTTCGGAAAAGTCCCAGGTTTTATGAGAATCGTGCCGGTACTTGAGGAAGGATTCCAGGGAACCGTATGTAGCGAAGGCCCAGCAGGAACCGCATGATCCCTGATCCTTCACCGGAGTCACGCCGCCTAAGGTCCGTAAATCAAACGTTGCCGGTAAAACGTCGGCCGCGGTCAACACAGCGTCTGCCTTTGCTGACGGAAGCGTGAGCGGCGAGGGAATGTACGAAAGGGCAGGCCCTTCGGCACTGAGCCCCTGCACCAACCGTAAGCGCTGGTTCTGCATATACTGGGTGAACTGGGGATTCACCGGAGCGGCGATCAATTCCCCGGCTTGCACCATGACCGGTGACGAAGCCATGCAGAGCCCGAAAGCCAACCCCACAAGCGCCCCCCAAAACCCACCGTTACCTTTTGCCCGCCCTAATGAAAACATATCTCCCTCACCCTAAAAGCTTCTGATGCCATGAACATTCTCAGAACCTTTCCGGGTACAACTCTCGTGCCAGCTGCTCCACGGCCTTCACACACCGGGGCCCCGGACGTGAATAAAGGTATTCGTCCACAAAGACAACCTTGCCCTGACGAACGGCTCGAAGTTGCTCGAAATGAGGCCGCCTGTTGGGGGGCAAAGGATTGTGGCTCATGGGACCGCGCTGTACCAGGTAGAAGTCGGGATCCGCCACCAGCAAGGCCTCGAAGTTATACTGTACGATCGCCTTTTCACTTTTGATGACATTTTTCGCGCCGGCAGCCCCAAGGATTTCCTGGACAATGGAGCCTCTGCCCGCGGCCGTAAGCGGTTCGGGGCGCACCTCAAAGAATACCCCACAAGGATCTTTGACATCGTGCAGCTTCTCCCTGACGGCGGCTAGCCGCATCTTCAGCTGGACCACCTCGTTGCGCGCCTGGTCCGATCTCCCCACCAGGACTCCCAAACGTTCCATGGTGGCGAAGATCTCTTCAAAGGTATTCGGAGAAAACACCGCCACCGGGATACCCGCGCTCTGCAGCCGCTCCATCTCAGCCGTTGCCTCCCAGCGGCTGGCGCTTTGCACCACGAGGTCAGGCTTGAGACCAATGATCATCTCCACATTGGGCCGCATGTGGGTCCCCACCGACGGCAATCTTACGATCTCGGGGGGAAATTGATCGGCCTGCGTGCGTGCGACAACTTCCCTGTCGGCGCCAAGGGCATACAGCATTTCCGCAAAAGCGCCATAAAGCGGGATGATCCGCTTCGCCGGTTCCTTGAGCGAGATCTCGTGGCCCCTATCATCCACGATGCTGAGCGCATGAGCCCTTCCCGGCCCGCTCATCACCAACCCCAGTACCAGCAGCAGGAGTCCAATCCGTTTGCGGTAGAAACAGTGAGGAGTGCGGGGTGAGGAGTGAGGAGTCTCAAACTCCATGGGCAGGTCACCGCTATCCGTCCGCTTTCGGTTATGAAGTTTCACGCCTCGTGTCCCGAGTTTCCAGTTTCCAGTTGCCAGTTTCAAAAAAAAACCACCTGCCGTTTCCCGGCACCGGGCACTTCGTGAATCAAGACCCGCGTCTGGTAGACTTCTTCAAGGATTTCCGGAATCAAAACCTCCTTCGACTCTCCATCGGCCACCACAGAGCCATCCTTGAGGAATATTATCCTGTGGCAGAACAGCGCGGCCAGATTGACGTCGTGCAATACGGCAAGGACCGTTAAGCCATTTTCCTGGTGCAGCTTTTCCAAAACCCTGAAGATCTGCAATTTGCGATGGATATCCATAGCGGAAGTGGCCTCATCAAGGAGCAAGACGGTCCCTTCCTGGGCCAGGGTCTTGGCCATGATGACGCGTTGCTTCTCCCCTCCGCTGACCGCCGTAATCAGTCGTTCGGCGAGCATTTCCGTATCGGTGAGCACCATCGCCTGCCCGACCGCGTGCTCATCCTCGGCGCTGTCGAGCTGCCAGCGCTTCTGGTGGGGATAGCGGCCCATCTGCACCACTTCTCTGCTGGTGAAAGGGAAG
The DNA here is from genome assembly GCA_963783775.1 of uncultured delta proteobacterium. Classification (GTDB taxonomy): domain Bacteria; phylum Desulfobacterota; class Syntrophobacteria; order Syntrophobacterales; family Syntrophobacteraceae; genus JADGQM01. The sequence continues at coordinate 608,987 of CAWAOR010000011.1, forward strand.
CGCACTTCCGAATCCTGCGTCACCACTGCCATCTGCCGCGCCCGCTCCCGGTGCTTGAGCCGTCCGAGAGGAAACCCCAGCAGCTCGAGCTCTCCCCTCTGCATTGGCACTATGCCGCTCAAGGCCAGCAACAGCGTGGTCTTCCCGGAACCATTCGGGCCCAGGATGCCAATAAATTCACCTTTTTCAACGGAAAAGGAAATCCCTTTCAAGACCGGATGGTCGGGATAGCCGCACCACAGGTCTCTCACCCGTATCAAAGCTGCAGGTATTTCTTGCGATGGAGCAGGAGATAGCAAAAGAAAGGCCCTCCGAGAATGGCCGTCACCACCCCCACGGGAAGCTCTTCCCCGGAAGTAAGGAGGCTCCTGGCGATGGTATCGGCGATGAGCACCAGCAGCCCTCCGAGCAAGAGCACCGCAGGAAGCAGTCGCCGGTGCCGGGGTCCGATGGCCAGCCGCACCAGGTGAGGCACCACCAACCCCACAAAACCGATGACACCGCTCACCGAAACGGCAGCTGCCGTTACCAGAGACGACGCCAGCAGCAAGAAGAAGCGCATGCGCGGGACGTCCACTCCGAGATGCTGCGCCTGGATGTCTCCCAGGCTCAGCAAATCCAGCTCGCGCGTATACCAGAAAATCACGCCGCCCCCCACAAACAGATACGGGACAACGAGGAGCACATGGGTCCAGCTCTTGCCCGAGAGGCTCCCCATGATCCAGAAGACGATGGTCGAAACGGAATCTTCATTGAGGCTCTTGAGCAGGCTGATGCAGGCAGAAAGAAAAGTTGAGACAATGATCCCGGCAAGCACCAGGGTGGTAACATGGATGCGCCCGTCCATCCGTCCCAGGAGGTAGACCAGGTAAAGGGCCGTCAGGGCTCCGGCAAAAGCCGCCACCGGCAGCGAGCTGATCCCCAGGAGGTGAATGCCGCCGATGCCTGCAATGATTGCCAGAGAGGCCCCAAACGCCGCTCCCGTCGAGACTCCCAGGGTGAAAGGATCGGCCAGCGGGTTGAGGAGCACGCCTTGGTAGACGGCTCCGGCAAGCGCCAGAGCACCCCCTACGGCCAGCGCGAGCACAATCCTGGCCAGACGCACGTGAATAACAATATAGCGGAGGGTGTCATCGAGGTCTGTCGCCCAGGCGGGATGAAAGGGAGATAGCCAGAGCTTCAAAATGGCTTTGTAGGAAACCTCAAGCGGCCCGATACCGGAAGTGACAAAGGCCGCCAGGACAATCATCAGGAGAAGCCCAAGCCACATTTTCAGACCTTTGCCTCTTCCTCCCTGACTTCGAGTCCACGCTTCTTGACAATCATGAGGGAAAGATAGTGGGGCTGTTTGAGGTTGGAAAGCCTCTGAAAATCATGTTCGACCACTTGGCCCTCCAGACCGCAGCGGCTGATGAAACAGCAATTGTGCTGCAGGCCGACCTCCTCGATCTGTTCCAGGATCTGGGGAAGCTGCTTGTAGGTCTTCATCAGCACCACACTGTCGGAAACCTGGATCACTTCCTTCAGCCGACCCGCGCCCTTCGCTCCCGAGATGATCGTCATGACCTCTTCTCCCTCCGCAAGGGGCAGGCCAGCACAGGCGGCGGCGGCCTGAAACGAAGTGATCCCGGGGATCACGGTGATGGTGACCGCGGGAAGCCGTCTGCGAATCTTGCGCATGAGATAGATGAAGGTGCTGAAAGTGAGCGGATCACCCAAGGTGAGGAAGGCTGCGTGCTTTCCCTGCTTCAGGATTTCGATCACCTTTTCGCAGTTCGCCAGCCAGGCATCCTCCAGATGTTCGGGATCGAAGGTCATGGGAAAGGCCAGATGATCCAGGGGAGTGTTGGGGGGAAGATGGTCGCGCACAATGTCAAGGGCAAGACTGTAGTCGTTTTTCGTCGATGCAGCGGCAAAAACATGTTCCACCAGTTTCAAGGCTTTCACCGCCTTGAGCGTGAGCAAGTCCGCATCGCCAGGTCCAACACCGATTCCAAACAACGTGCCAAGCATAGTGTTTCACCCTAATGTGTTAGTGCGTGAGTGCGAGATTCGAAATCCGAACTCAGCAACGTCCCAAGCAAAGCCTTCACCTCAGTGCGTTCGACCTCGAGCCAGCTCGAGGAGGGCATGGACGATGGCCACGGCCACCGCACTCCCGCCTTTACGCCCCAAAACGGTGATTGCGGATTGTTCCTTGGCCTCCCAGAGAGCGTCCTTGGCTTCCGCTGCCTGAACGAACCCCACTGGAACGCCGATGACCAGAGCCGGCCGCACACCGTCTTCACGAATTCCCCGCAGGACTTCGAGGAGCGCCGTGGGAGCATTGCCAATGGCCACAATTCCCCCGTCCATCGGTTTCGCGTAATGGCGAAAAGCCGCCACCGACCGCGTGGTACCCATGGCTTCCGCCCATTGCTGGCTCTCCGGTTCGGCCGGGGGAGTCACCACCCGGTTTCCAAACCAACCCAAACGCCATGGCGAAAGACCGATTTGAATCATGCGGGTGTCCGTAAAGATGGTGGCCCCCCGCCGCAAAGCGGCAACTCCCGAAGCAATCGAAGACAGGTGAAAGTGCATGAGGTTGGCAAAGTCAAAATCACCCGTGGTGTGAATGACCCGGCGGACGACCTGCCACTGATCTTGAGGAAACAGGTGGTCCCCAATCTCGGCGTCAATAATGCCGAAACTTCTTTCCTCAATCTCGCGCCCCGCCTGGACCAGGCCCGGTCGGTCACTGCTTGCTCCGCTTTGAGGATTCACGGCCATCAATTCATCCCCTCAAGTCTGCCGCTTTCTTGCACCCTGGCTACCAACAAAAAAGTCCTTGAGCCCCCCAAACAGCGGGACCGCAAGGACTGCACCCGGTTCACTTGATCCTTTCTCGTCAGGGAAATCCCTCGTTCCCCGGAATAATCGAAGACTATTCCTCCAATAAGAAACCCTGTAGCCTCAGGCAGGTTTTCTGACTCACGGATCACTCTACTTGCCATACCTTCCCATCACGTTTGATGCGTGACAGTGGTCATCATGGCTTTCGTCCCCGTTTACAGCGGCGGGACCGCGACGGACTCACACCGTCTTCCCTTTTAAACCCTCTCGCTCACGGATACCTGAACCCATTCGTTATCAAAGAACACAATCATTACCCGCTCAAATGCACCTGCCGTAATCCCTCTCACTCCAGAATTCCACAGCAGCAAATTCAGACCTCAGGTCAAGCCGGCACATTATAAGAGTTCACCTTACGTCTACCCTATTTGAAGCGAAGCGTCAATCTTTATGGCGTAGGGGGTGGGGTTAGAATTACAGAACCTTATGAAAACGTTTTGACCGATCGTGAATCTGTGCTTAAATTCGAGGGGTTCTCGCCTTTCATCATGCTTCGGACCTATTGTCTTGCTTCAACACAAGGAGCTCAAAATGCCCCCATGGCAGCGTAGGGCACTTATCCTGGGAGCCACCATTGTGGTTCTCGCCATGATCCTCTTTGGATTCAGCTTCCTGGGAGCCAATTATCTGGTTGACATCTGGTGGTTCGAGTCTCTGGGTTACGCCTTCTATTACTGGCAGCGCCTGCTCTATCGCTATGTGGTTTTTGCTGCGGTTACGCTCCTTTTCTTTTTGATCTTCTTCCTGAATTTTTGGGTGGCCTCGCGTTATCTGGGGGCAACCATGCCGCCGACCCTCAAGAAACAACCCCCTGCCCTCAAGGCCTACCAGGATTTGTTCAAGATGTTTCGGGTGGGCTCCTTTTGGGTCTATACCCCGGTTTCGCTGGTCCTTGCGGTAGTCGTCGCTTACCCTCTCATGCAGCAATGGGAAGCTTTTCTACTCTATCTATTCGCACCAGAGATGGGGGTTCTGGACCCGGTTTACGGCAAGGACGTCAGCTATTACCTTTTTGCCTACCCCATCTACTCCCTGCTCCAGGGGCGTCTACTCGTTGCGTTTCTGCTGCTCTTCATCGGCCTGGTCCTGCTCTACTGGATGGAAAACCACATGCTCACGCGGCAGAACCAACGCATCCCTGCAGGCGCCCGCTGGCATCTCAGTCTGCTGATCCTGTTCGTCTGCTTCATCGAAGTCTGGGACTACGTCCTGCAGCGTTATGCCCTGCTCTACAGCAACGACCATCTGCCCCTCTTCTTCGGACCCGGTTTTGTGGAGATGAACGTCGTTCTGCCGCTCATCTGGCTGTCTCTGACGCTTCTCATGACAACGGCCTTTACCCTTCTGCTTTCCATCCACAATGACCGGTTCATCAAGTTTTTCATCCCCTGTGGAGTGCTGTTTTTGCTCGCTCTCGGGGTGCGCTATGCGACCTTTATCCCGCAAACGGTGGAAACGTATATCGTCAAGCCTAATGAAATCGAGCGGGAAAAGCCGTTTATTGCGAACAACATCAAGGCCACCCTGGACGCATACAACCTCACCGGGGTGGAAACGCGAGATTTCAACCCCGAAAGAATCCCCATCGATATTGCCGCCCCAAATATCCAGACGGGACTTCGCAACATTCCGGTATGGGACGGGGAACTCCTGGAAGATGTCTTCGAGCAGATGCAGCAACTCAGGACCTACTATGATTTTTCAGGAGTCAACGTCGGACGGTACACCGTGAATGGGGTATACCAGCAGGTCTTTCTGGCGGCGCGGGAACTCAGCCAGAAACAACTGCCCGAAGGCGCAAAGAACTGGATCAACGAACACCTTTCCTATACTCACGGCTACGGCGCCGTGATGACGCCAGCCAGCCAGGGCGGGAACGAACCCATAACCTGGTTCCTGCAGGGCATCCCCCCCGAATCACAATTCGGCTTCAGCATCGCCCAGCCGGGCATCTACTTCGGGCTGGAAGCCTTCAACTATGTCATCGCCCCCAACGACGCCGGGGAAATCGACTATCCGCAGGGCAACAGCAACGTCATGGCCGACTATCAGGGTAAGGACGGGATTCCCGTCTCCTCACTCTTTCGAAAGCTCCTTTTTGCCTCTTACTTCGAGGACCGGAATATCTTCTTCACCACCAGGACCAACGCGAAAAGCAAGATTCTGTTCCGCCAGAACATCACTGAACGCATCAGGACTCTGACCCCCTATCTGCAGCTCGACAAAACCCCTTATCTGGTGGTCACCCCTGAGCGGCTCTACTGGATTCAGGACGCCTACACCGTTTCCGACTGGTACCCCAACGCCACTCCCGAAGACGCCGGGAAACAGTCCCCGAACTACATCCGCAACTCGGTGAAGGTGGTGGTGGACGCCTATAACGGCACCGTTGACTACTACATCTTCGACGCTAAGGATCCCATCATTCAGGCCTACAGCAGCATTTATCCGGGCGTGTTCAAGGACCGCCAGCAGATGCCTCCTGATTTGCTGTCCCAAGTCCGCTATCCCAAGGATTTGTTTGAAATTCAGATGAGCATCTACGCCAAATATCAGCAGAGGGACCCTGAGGTTTTCTACCAGCAGGAAGATATGTGGGAATTTGCCAAGACCTTCAGCGGCAATCAGGCGGTCAGCATCAAGCCCTATTACCTGACACTCGATTTGATCGACGCCAAACGCTTCGACTTCCTACTGCTTCTGCCCATAAGTCCCAAGGGGCGGGACAACCTCAGAGCGCTGGCCATAGTGGGGTGCGATCCGCCCCATTACGGCAAGATCATTGTCTATAACTTCCCCAAAGGGAAACTGGTGTACGGGCCTTCCCAGATTCATGCCCTGATCAATCAGGACACCAAGATCTCCGAGCAATTCACGTTGTGGGATCAGGCGGGCTCACAGGTCAAACGCGGCAATATGATCATCTTACCGGTGGGGAAAGTCATGCTCTACATCCAACCGATTTATCTCCAATCGACTACTCGCTTGAAGATTCCCGAATTGAAACGGCTGATCATGAGCCAGGGTGAGATTGTGGTGATGGAACCGTCTCTCGAGGAAGCTTACACCCGGCTGCAGGAACGGATCAAGGTTGAAACCCAGCGCCAGGACAAACGGTTTCAGCCGTTACTACCGGGTGCTTCACCCTAGAAATCAGAAAAGCGAATATCGAATAACGAACAAGGAATTTCGAGTGATGAAGCGGTCAAAAGCGAACCGCAGAATGTCGAATAGCGAATGTCCAATGATGAAGTGTATGGAAGGCTCTGAGGTCAATCCGTCAAGTGTGTTACACGGTTCATAGCGAGTCGGTCGATCTTCTCTTGACGTCTTATCCTTCGACATTCTGCGGTTTTTTGTTCGATATTCTGCGGTTCGTTTTTCAAGCGGTTCGCTCTTCCCTTCACTCTTCTTTGATTGCCTGTCCCCGTGATGTGAACGAGATGCCCTGCTGCGACAGCGTGCCGATCATGACCGTTTCCGCAATGGGTTCACTCACCTTCTCCTGCGACTTCCATACAACGACGAAATTTGCCCCCAACCCGCCGGTACGGTCCGATTCCTTCACGATGAATTCTGCCGAGGCCATGCCGTTGAGCTTCTGTTCCTTTTCGAGATACCGTTTGAGCAACTTTCCGTCCGAATCGAAATAGTCAACTGAAACCAGGGTGATGGCATGGACCGGATCGGTATTCCGGACACTGAGAGTGATTGCCAATTGGAACGGCTGTTGCCGGTCACCATGATAAATGTGGGAATAGGCAGGGACATAGATGGTTTGCCCTTTGAGAAGGCGGATTTCCGAGGCCGCCGGCACGGCAGAAAGCAGCAGGAGCACTACCATCGCGGACTGGAGGAAAAGACTCACTGGATTTCTTCTTCTTGAGGCAAGCATGGGCATCACTCCTCTCTGAACTTCTTGAACGGATCCACTTGGACTTATCGCCCGGTTCTCTTCTCGGCGAAAGCCCAGAAAACCTGAGATGGCAGCCTTAGACCCTTTTCTTCAGGTACTTTCATTTTGGGAGGGCCAGTTCTTGGAACGCATCGTATTCCTCGGGTCGGCCCATCACCGCCACGGCGTCTCCTTGAGCAAAACGGAATTCGGGACCCGGATTGGGCAAGAGCAAACCGTTTCGGATCACTCCTACCAGCGATGCGCCGGTGCGCGTGCGCACGGCCAGTTCGCCAAGGGTGCAGCCAATGAGCGGACTGACCGGCTCCAGCGTATACCAATTGAGTTCCAGCAGGCTCCCGGCACTCCGGAGGAGAGCGATTTTTTGAATGTCCTCGATATCCTCGCGCAGCGGAGCGTAAAGGTCGCGGCGCACCCTGTCCGTATACCTGAGGATCTCCATCGCTGGAAGGTGCAGATGAAGCAAAGTTTGGCGGGTAATTTCAAGACCGGCTTCAAATTCAGGCTGGACAACATGGTTCACCCCTTGTTCGTAAAGGGCTTTCATTTGTTCCACACCTTCGGCTCGCGCCAGGATTTCCAGCGTCGGATTGAGCTGCCGGGCTTGAAGCACCATGGCCTGGGCAAGGACCAGGGCGGGAGTGGTGACCAGCAGCAAATCAGCCTTCTCGATCTGGGCGGCCTCCAGGACGGTTTTCTGGCTTGCATCTCCATAAATTACTGGAAACCCTGCCGCTTTGCATTGCTCGAACCGCCGATAATCCAGCTCAACGACTATGAAAGTGAACCCCAAATGCTGGAGCACCTGGGCCACATGCTGGCCGACGCGTCCCCCGCCGACAACCACCACGTGAGCCTGCAGCCCCGAGTCGGGCAGATTGATGGTTTGGATGGGTTCATGACGAAACCAGCGCTTGCGAAGCGCATAAAGGGGTGCCGTCAGGCCCGAAATGAAAGGGGTCAGCATCATGCTGATGACGGCCGTGGTGAGCACCAGGGAAAATCTTTCGCTCGAAATCGCCCCGGCGGAAAACCCCGTCCGGGCAAGCACGAAGGAAAACTCACCGATTTGAAAGAGCCCCAGCCCAACCGCCAGAGGGACAACATTCCCGTATCGAAAGAGGCGAGCCAGGGATGCAAAGATCAGCCCTTTCCCCGTCGCGATCAGGACTACCAGCAACAGAATTGTGTCCCAGTTGGATAACAGGAAGGATGGATCCAGTAACATTCCAACCGACGTGAAGAAGAGCAGGCCGAAAACATCCCGCAACGGAATGATGTCGCTCAAGGCCTGATGACTGTATTCGGACTCGCTCAGGACCATGCCGGTGACAAACGCCCCCAGCGCAAAGGAAAGGCCCACCAGGTGGGTGACATATCCTATCCCCAGGCCAATGGCGGTGATTGACAGCAGAAACAGCTCCCGTGAGTTCCATCCTACGACGTAGATCATCACGCGGGGCAGCAGGCGCGTCCCCACAAAGAACATCAGTGTCAGAAAGAGAGCAGCCTTTACGGCCGCCAGCCCCAGTACCGGCAACCCGGCCGCGGGATTGCTCAACTGGGGCAGGATGATCATCAGCGGCACCACGGCCAGGTCCTGGACAATGAGCATACCGAGCATCACCCGGCTGGAAAGGGTGCCAAGCATTCCCTGGTTCATGAGGGTCTTCAGGATAACCATGGTGCTCGAGACTGAAACCACAGCTCCCAACCACACCGACGGCACCCATTCCCAACCCAGCCAGCGCCCGATCATAAAGCCGTAGGCCATGGTCAGGAGCATCTGCACGGGCGTGCCGATAAGGGCAATGTGGCGCACCGGCTTCAGCTTGGAGAGGGAAAACTCGAGCCCCAGCGCAAACAGCAGGAGCGCCACGCCGATTTCGGCCAGCAACTCGATGCGATGAACATCGGATACGGTCACTCCCCCCGTATACGGGCCAACCACCACCCCGGCCAGGATATAGCCAAGAATCAGCGGTTGCTTCAGGTGATGCGCAAGAACACCTCCAAGGAGGGCGGCCACAACAATGATGACGATATCGGACGCTATTCCCATAGTGACTTATTCCTGTGCTACTGAGCCCCGGCGAACTCAGGCCGACAGGCGGTCTTCGAGTACACCCTCGATTTGTTCATACTTTTCATGAATGAGTTTCCTGTCAAATTCCCAGAATTGCTCCAGCATTCGATCCAATTCCGGTTTGCTGAAATACTCCATGCACGGGTAGAAGAATTGCTTGTCTTCCTTGAAGATATGCCTTGGGTAAAACTCGATCAATTCCTCTACCATGGCCGCCATTTCGTGGAGTGCCGCCACATCTCCCCCAAGATGGCGCTTATAGGCGTCAAGGAGGGTTCTCACCACCTCGCGCCCATGAACATGCTCTTGGATGAGCTCCGTCATGATCCTTCGGTGTTCCTCCTGGAGCGGCTTCTGCTCGAGTTCTCGGAACAGAATATCCTCCTCCTTGCCATGATGGCAGCGATCGGCATAAGTTCTGATAAAATCCGTTGCCGCCTCGATGAACACCGGATCCACCCGGTTGGTTTCTCTGATTCTTTGCAGCTCCCCTTTCATGAGCTTCAAAATGCGTTCAATAAGGCGATGCTCTCTCATCAAGGGACCGATAGGAATCATCTGTGCCTCCTTTGGGAAAAGGGTCCATGGAAGGTCCGGTGCAATTGGTTCACACTTGATCCAAGATCAGAATAGCCTTCCGGCGGAGAAGGGTAAATTGATTTTTAACCGCCCGGCTGCTAGCCTGGTATATTACGGTAGAAGTTTGACACCTTTTTAAGTGTTGCGTTTCGCAAGCTCAACGCAACCTACGATGGTCGTGTTTGGGCGGATGCTCGCTGTAGGTTGCGTTGAATGAACATGAAACGCAACGGCAAGAGGAACTTCAACACACCTACCCCAAGAGGGTTAAGACTTATGCCGCGGTGTATCGTGACCTTTAGGGGATCAGGAATCAGCCATCGGCAGGCGTGAAGGGCCGGCGAAACGTTCAGAAGTGAAAGGATCGCTATGGAACACCTTTCCTGCGACGTGTTGGTTATCGGCAGCGGCGCGGCGGGGCTGAGGGCAGCTATTGCAGCACGCGAGATGGGGCTCACGGTCTGCGTGGTCTCCAAGGGAAATCCCGGCAAGGCAACCTGTACCTGGTTCAGTGGCGGGGTAATGGCTGGAACCCCCATCGGTGCCAAACCCGATGCCCATCTCGATCGGACTTTGCAGGCCGGTCGGGGGATAAACCAACGGGAACTGGCCGAGGTTCTTGTCGCAGAAGCCCCGCAAAGGTTGCAGGAACTCATGTCATGGGACCTTCATGGTACCTTTAAAGATGGGTACCTCTACGCCCAGGGCCGCCCTCCCGTGCTGGGGGAGGAGATCATCCGCTGCCTCCTCCAAAGAAACCAGGCACTGGGAACGCAGTTCCTGGGAAACCTGCTGGTGACCGACCTGGTGATGGAGGAAGGTTTTGCCGGGGTGAGCGCTTACGCTCAGCAGTCGGGAACCTGGTTCGCCCTCACGGCAAAGGCTCTGGTGCTGGCATCGGGCGGGGCCTCCGCCCTGTATCTCAGGCATGACAACCCGTCGCGCATGCTGGGAGATGGCTGTCGCCTGGCTCTCGAAGCAGGGGCCACGCTTCAGGACCTGGAATTTGTGCAGTTCTACCCGCTGGCCCTGGCCGAACCCGGACAACCCCCTCTGGTCATCCCGCCCCGGCTGGCTGATTGCGGTCGCCTGGCAAACAGCCGCGAAGAAGAGATCCTCCCAAAATATGGCATCGAGGAACGGCCCGCCGCCGAAAGGGCCAGGGATCGGCTTTCTCAGGCCCTCTTTCGAGAAATCGATCAAAACGGCGTTGAAGTCTGGCTGGATCTTCGCCAACTGTCCGAGGACCCATGGCAGATTGACCCCTTTGCAGCCGCTATCCGGCCCATCCTCGGAGAACGGTATGGTGCGCTGCGCCGACCTGTGCGGGTTGCTCCCGTCGCTCACCACGTCATGGGCGGGGTAATAATTGATGCCTCGGGCAACACCTCCGTGCCGGGTTTGTTTGCTGCCGGAGAAATAGCGGGAGGCCTCCACGGAGCCAACCGCATGGGCGGAAACGCCCTCAGCGAAACCCTGGTTTTTGGTGCACGGGCCGGAAACGCTGCGGCAGCTTGGGCGAAACAGGCCGGCGAAGGCAACCGCCATGCTCTCCTGCGACAATTGAAGGAGCGTACGCAGCACTGGCAAACGATCGCGTCACGAGGGGCGGATTTCCTTGAAAAACTTCGGGAAATCATGTGGCGAGATGGCGGCATCATCAGGAGTCAGCAGAGCCTTGGGCGAGCCATGGAAACCGTGAGGAGCATGCAAGAGGAGCCATCGAGCACGCCCCCCGAGCAAGGGCACCCCGGTCTCCAGAGAACCATCGAATGCTACACCGCCATCCAGGCCGCCACCCTCATTCTGGAAGCCGCCATGAGAAGGTGCGAGAGCCGCGGTGCCCACTTTCGCGAAGACTTCCCGGAACAGGATGATCAAAACTGGCGCGGGCACCTCCAGGTCCAGCTTTCATCGAGTGGGGAGCGTGCCTGGCATTTTCAACCGGCCTAGAACAGCTTAACTTCCAGTGGGTGCCCGATCTACGCCATGCCCGCGCCAGGTGTCGGTAGCCGGGCCCGCTTGATGGGCGATTGGCGGGAACGCCTTGTCTGGCGCGTCACAACTTCAGACTGAGCAGCCTTCTCAAGAGAATATCCTCGATGTTCTGTCGGGAATCCAATACGGACAAAACGTAGACAGTATCCGCCGATATCCTGTAGATGATCCTCCATGGGGCGACGACCAACTCACGATACTGAGTGATTCCTTGATCCAGAAGCTCAGGGACGGTGCGGCCTCGCTCCGGGAAGGCATGAAGGTTCGAGGCTCTTGCCTTGATATCGCTGAGCACTTCTTGGGCACGGGCGGGGCTGTCTTCTGCAATGTGCTCAACGATGGCTTTAAGGTCGCGTACAGCGGTTTCCGACCATCTGACGGTGGAGGCTGTCTTCATTTCATTCTTGCTTTCAGTGCCCTCTCGATTTCTGCGAACACGTCTTCCTGAGCTTTTGACTTCCCGTTCTTTACATCCTCCTCCCCTTGGGAAATCAGCTTCAGGATGCCAATGGCATTTCGCATGTTCTGATAGCTCTCCGGATCCTGAAGCACAGCTTTTGGCTCGCCATTTTGCGTAATGATGATCGGCCGACGGGTTTCGTTTATCTGCTTCAGCAGTTCGGCCGCCTTCGATTTGAGGGTGGTAATCGGCTTGATGTCTTCAGATATGTGCATGTCATCACCTCCAGTCTTTATATGGTGCCATAAAAAGACCGATTGTCAAGCTCGCAATCGTCCTTCCCGCATGCTTCTAACGGGAAGGAGGGTTAAGGAGTTTTAGCAAACACCAATCAGCCTTGGCTTCCTCTGGCTGAAGATCGACGCTAATCGGATTGATTTTTGAAAGCCAATGGGCCAACATGACTAAAAAGATCCGGAAAGCGTAGACATGAAGAAACGACACGACCCTTCGACCGCTAAAGGCAAAGGACCTCAATGACGAACAATGAATACACGGCCGTGATCAAACAGGATGGTGACTGGTGGATCGGATGGATCGAAGAGTTGCCGGGCGTGAATTGCCAGGAAGCAACGCGCGAGGATCTGATTGAAAGCCTCAGGATAACCCTTCGTGAAGCCCTCGAACTCAACAGAGAGGACGCGCTTTCGGCCGCCGGCGACCGCTACGTTGAACAGAAGATTGCCGTATGAAACGCCACGAACTGCTCGCCTACCTGAGGTCACAAGGTTGCGAGCTGCTAAGGGAAGGGGGGCGTCATTCGTGGTGGCATAACGCGTCACTCAATAAGCGCTCATCAATCCCAAGACACACGGAGATCAGCAACGATCTCGCCAGGAAGATATGCCGCGACCTCGGGGTGCCGCCCACCAAGTAGGGCCGAAGCCACCGATTGCGTGGCCGCCATCCCGACCTAGATGATCAGATTATTCGTCCACCCAATTTCTGCAACCAGTGGTTGCAGAAATTGGGTGGGCAGGGTAGGTCAGCCACTCTAAGGCATTGTTTTCACGCCGTAACCCACCGGAAGTTCGCGTCGGGTTACCACGGTAGGATGGGGCTAATCCAACCGTTTTTCGGTCACTCCTTTGAGTGGCCCTACTCTCAGAGGCACTATAATTGCGCTTGACTTCGTGACATGAGCTTCTTTAATTCGCTTCGAAGGTTCGGTTCGATGGTCTCCACCGGGCGGGCCGACAAGCATGGAGCAACAGGCCGTAGTATGAGCGGGGGCACCCTTCGATACAGCAGGGCGGACGGTCGTTTTCATGTCAATTGTCCTTCCGCGGTGGCCCCCGTGAACGATGAACACGAGCTGGAGACCGTGCTGTCACTCGGCACGCGGGACTCAGCAATATTCTCTTATCGAAAGGAAATCTCATGTCTAAAGCGATTGGCGTCCGGCGGGAGGATAAATATGAGTGGGAGCGGCGTGCGCCGCTGACCCCTGCCCACGTAGCAAAGTTGGTTCAAGCAGGGGTGGAGGTCTATGTGCAACCTTCGGCTCTGCGGGTGTTTCCGGAGGAGGCCTACCGCGAGGCGGGAGCTACCGTGCAGGAGGACCTTTCGCCCTGCAGTACCATTGTAGGAGTGAAGGAGATTCCCCTGGAGTTCTTTCAGAAGGGGAAGACCTATCTCTTCTTTTCCCACACCGCCAAGGGTCAGCCTTATAACATGCCGATGTTGAAGCGTATGATGGATATGGGATGCCAGCTCGTTGACTACGAGAGAATCCTGGACGATCAGGGCAAGCGGCTGGTCCTTTTCGGAAGGCATGCCGGCCTCTCCGGCATGCTCGAGTCCCTCCATGCCCTGGGTCGGCGCCTCGCGGCCGAAGGGCTGGAAGAGCTGCGGAATCCTTTCGCTGACCTCAGGCAGCCCTACCAGTATCAAAACCTGACGGAAGCCAAAACCCACCTGCAAAGCATCGGTGACAGAATCCGCCGGGAGGGCCTGCCCGCTTCCCTCGCTCCGTTGGTGGTTGGTTTTCTGGGTTATGGGAACGTTTCCCGTGGCGCCCAGGAATTGCTGGACTGCCTGCCGGTCACGGAATTGGAGCCCGAAATGCTGTTTTCCCTCGATCACCACGCCCCGTCTTCGAGGACGGTCTATAAGGTGGTCTTTAAAGAAAAGGATACGGTGATCGCCGCCGACGGCTCGTCAGCGTTTTCCCTGGAACATTACTGGCAACACCCGGAACAGTACCGTCCCGTCTTCTCCCGGTATCTTCCCTACCTCACGGTGCTGATTAACGGCGTCTACTGGGAAAAGCGCTATCCCGTTCTGGTGAGCGTCGAAGACGTGAAGAAGCTCTATTCGAGCCAAAAGCCTCCGGCGCTGCGGGTGATCGGGGATATCAGCTGCGATATCGAAGGCGCCATCGCCCTGACCCTTAAGTCGACCCTGCCGGACCAGCCCTGCTATGTCTACGATACGACCAACGACACCATCGAGGACGGTGTGGCCAACCTGAGGGGGCCGGTCATCATGGCCGTGGAAATCCTTCCTACGGAATTCCCGGTGGATGCCTCGGAATCTTTCGGCGAAACCCTGCTCTCTTTTCTTCCCGCCGTCGCCGCCGCTGACCCGGGCACAGACTTTGCCCATTGGAATCTCCCCGAACCGATCAAGAGGGCGGCGATTCTCCACCAGGGAAGATTGACCGAATCTTACCGCCACCTGGAGAAGTTCGTAGGTTAACCGCTCCGAGGCGTTCCCGGTCTTCGGAGAAGCTCGATGAAACGAGAATACCCCCCCGTATCGAGACGGGTTATCGCCGCAATCATCTCCTCTTGGGCTTGGGGCGGCATGATCCCCCGGGAGAGGGTGCGGAATTTGGACGCAAGGCTGGCAGCGTCGAGGGGATTGGCAGGGTCGCCCAAAGCGTCCGTGACGAGCTTTTCATAATCCCCTCGAGCGGTCCGTACGATCACCCTTGCCGGAACTCTGGCAGGAAAGGCGCGATCCAGTTCCGGGTCCACATAGAGTTCCACTTTGCGGGCAAATGAGATCAGTTCGGGACGGCCAAGGCACTCGAACGGCATGGGGAGGAGCGCCTGGCGACCGAGCAGGGCCGCCACCGCCAGGGAAAACGGGATGCTGTATTGGGCGCCTTCCAGGGATGCGGGAGCAATGGCATTGTTGAGCCGTAACGCACGGCCAAACGTATGCACCTCAACCTTTTGGACCGCTTCGGGTGCGAGGTGATACTCGGCCATGAGCACCAGCAGGGCATCCAGTGCACTGTGACTCCAGCGGCAGCAGGAATAGGGCTTAAAGTACACCCCTTCGATGGCGAAGCCGGTACCCAGGTCTTCAAGGATTTTCTCTCGGTCATAAGAGGACGGGTGATCGAGAATATCGGTGGGGCCGGTCAATCCTTGTTCGGCAAACTCGAGAGCCCAAAGCCCGGTAAAGGTAGACCACGGGATGCCTTCCTTTACATGGTTTCCCATCACCGAGCTGTAGCCTGCCGCCGACAACCCCGGCGCCAGGACTCCGGCAATGGCAAGGGCCTGAGCCAGCTTCGACGGCGCCGTTTTCCGCAGGTATGCTCCCGCCGCTGCCGCACCATAGGAACACCAGCGGCCGGTCGACAGCGTATCGAGAGAGGTAAAATCACGGGCTGCCGCTACCCGGATCCCCACTTCATACCCGGCGACAATGGCAGCCAAAAACTCTTCAGGACCCGCCTCGACCTCCTCGGCGATGGCTACTGCCGCCGGAATGATCGACGCCCCGGGATGTCCGCCTGCTGCACGATGGCCGTCATCGAGATCCAGGGCGCTGGCTGCGGCACTATTCATCAGGGCGGCAAAGGGGCCGGAAAACCGGAGGTCGGTAAACCAGAGCGACCTTCCTCCCGCAGAAGCTCTGCTGCCAGCGTCTCTCACAGCGGCCGCAGCGCCGGTTTCAAACCCCGCCGCCGCCGCACCCAGAAGGTCCAGGAGACAACGTTTGGCCATCACCACGGCGTCGGTTGTCAGATCTTCAGGCCGCAGGCCGCAAATATAGTCGGCCAGAGTCTCCGTTGCCCACATAGCTGGTTTTCTCCCGTCTTTTTTTGCATCGATAGGCCGCACCCGTCGCCGGTGAAGTCCGCAGACGGCGCCCCAAAGTGGCCATCTCCGGATAGTACCGCAATCGGGGACGACTCTCAATGAGGAGAAAAACCCAGACCAATGAGCCTCTTGCAAAACTACTCCCGTTCGTGGTTCGATGCCCTTCGATACCTCAGGACAGGCCTCACCACGAACGAAAATTCAACAGGTTGCAGCTGCAAAAGTCCGTTCTCCCTGAGGTATCGAAGGATGAAAAGGACTTTTGCAAGAGGCTCCAATTGACTTGCAAAAATGGTTTATAAAAACCTTGACAAAGCTTCGGCGTCCGGTTATGCAGCGAATGTTATTTTAAATGGAGAGATACTTCAAATGACTGGCAACGCAGTTCAAAATTCTGGTTTTTGGTGCTGGTGGTGGAACTGGCAGGGAGGTGTGCCAACGTAGTCTTGCCTGATTAAGCCATCGGCGTCAGTTGATAATCAGGGACCGTGGGCCCACCGGCTCGCGGTCCTTTGTTTTTTCCGAAAGGGGACTGTGGGAACTTCCTGCAATCCCCTTTTTTGCTTGTGTCTCACCTCATTCGCAAAAGGAGTCCAAGTCATGCTGGTAGTAATGAATCATAAGGCCACCCAGGCGGAGATCGACACCGTGGTGGCCGCCATCGAGGCTAAAGGATGCATGGCCCGTCCCATTCCGGGAGGTCACCGGGTCGCCATCTGCGTTCTGCACAATCAGGGTCCCGTCGAACCCAACCTGTTCCTGAGCATGCCCGGGGTAAAAGAGGCCATTCCGGTAACTCACCCCTACAAGCTCGTCAGCCGCGAATCTCAGCCCGACGACACGGTGATTCAGGTGGGACCGGTAGCGATCGGGAACGGGCATCTCACCATCATTGCCGGGCCCTGTGCCATCGAGAGTGAAGCGCAGGCTCTGACCATCGCCCGGTATGTCAAGCGCTCCGGAGCGGAGATCTTCCGGGGCGGCGCTTTCAAACCCAGGACCTCTCCTTACGCCTTCCAGGGTCTGGGCGAAGAAGGGTTGGAAATCTTGGCGCGGGTGAGGGAAGAAACCGGTATGCCCGTGGTCACCGAAGCCATCGACCATGAGGTGTTCGACCTGATCGAGGAGTATGCTGACGTGATCCAGATCGGAGCCCGCAACATGCAGAACTTCAGCCTGCTCAAACGAGCCGGACGAGCCGCCAAGCCGATCCTGCTCAAGCGAGGGATGTCGGCAACCATCGAGGAATGGCTCATGGCCGCCGAATACATCATGGAGGGCGGCAATGCACAGGTGATCCTGTGCGAACGCGGGGTCCGGACCTTCTCCCATCACAGCCGCAATACCCTGGACCTGTCCTCGATTCCCGTGGTCCAGAAGGAGAGCCACCTGCCGATCATCGTCGACCCCAGTCATGCCGCGGGGCGGCGCGGCCAGGTCATCCCGCTCAGCCGGGCCGCCGTGGCGGTGGGCGCTCACGGTCTGATGGTGGAAGTACACCACGCTCCGGAGACGGCCCTGAGCGACGGCGCCCAGTCCCTTTACCCGGAGCAGTTTGAAGATCTTTGCCGGCAGATTGAACCGATCTTCAAGACCATCAAGTCATAAATGAACCCTCACTCTTGTCCTTGCGGGGGAGAAGGTTCGGAAGAGGGCAGCGATCATGCAACTGAAAGTGTTCCCGGAACGAACTGAATTCATCGACCTGGCCGGCCGCAGCAATGTCATCCCGGTCTGTATGGACATTCTGGCCGATACGGAAACACCCCTGTCGGCTCTGGCCAAGGTCTACTCGGACAAAGGGCCGGTTTTCCTGCTCGAAAGTGTCGAGGGCGGCGAGCGCTGGGGAAGGTACAGCTTTCTCGGAGTCTCGGCGCATAGCAGCATTCGCGTCTTTCGCGACCGGGTGGAAGTGGAGAATGCCGGGCCGGTTCGAAACATCGCTCATCAGGGTGATCCCCTTTCCGTCCTCAGATCACTGATGGTCGCGTACCGCCCGGTTTCCATCCCCGGCCTGCCCAGGTTCTGGGGGGGCATGGTCGGCTATTTCGCTTATGAATTCGTGTCATTCTTTGAGGAGATCCCCAACAACTATCCCGAAGATCTGCCGCTGGCCCATTTCGTCATCCCGGATCGCCTCTTCATTTTTGACAATATTCGACATACCCTGACGCTGGTGGCCTATGCCTTCCTCGACGGCAAAGACCCTCAGGAAGCTTATGATGAAGCGTTCCTCGCCCTCGGGGCCATGCGCAGGATGCTGGCCCAACCTCTGTGTGAACCACCCATGCTGCCGGAGGGACCCTTCCACCTGAACCCACGCGTGGCTCCGGACCTTTTCCGCTCCCACGTGGCCCGGATCAAAGACTACATTACCGCCGGTGATATCATCCAGGCGGTAATTTCCCAGCCCTTCGGCTGTTCGCCTCCCCCCAACCCCTGGTGGCTGTACCGCGTCCAGCGCTATATCAATCCTTCTCCTTATCTCTATTTCATGCACCTGGATGATACCGTACTCATTGGGTCGTCTCCGGAAACCATGGTGCGTCTGGATTCGGGCGTCGCCACCCTGCGGCCCATCGCCGGCACCAAGCCGCGCGGCAAAACCGAACAGGAGGATCGCCGGCTGGCCGATGAACTGCTGCAGGACCCCAAAGAACGCGCCGAACATTTGATGCTGGTCGATCTCGGGCGGAACGATCTGGGACGGGTGGCTGAAATCGGAACCGTTCAGGTAACGGATCTCATGGTCGTTGACCGCTATTCCCATGTGATGCATCTGGTTTCCAACATTACCTGTGACTTGCGCTCGGAATGTGATGCCTTCGACCTGCTGCGGGCCACTTTTCCCGCGGGAACCCTCAGTGGAGCCCCGAAAATCCGAGCCATGGAGATCATCGCCGAACTCGAGGAGGAGCCGCGGGGTCCTTATGGGGGGGCAATCGGCTACATTTCTTTCACCGGGAATATGGATCTGGCCATCACCATCCGCACGGCTGCCATTCAGAATGGGACCCTCACCGTGCGGGCGGGTGCCGGCATCGTCGCCGACTCGGACCCGGAGCGGGAACGTGTGGAAACGGTCAACAAGGCCATGGCCATGCAAAGAGCCCTTGAGCTGGTCCACCAGGCGGGAGGTTGTTAGCTGTTATAAGGAGGAATGAAATGATCCTGATGATCGACAACTATGATTCCTTTACCTACAATCTGGTGCAGTATCTGCTGATGCTCGGCGCCGAGGTTGAGGTCGTCCGCAACGATCACATTTCCCTGGCCGAAATCCAAGAGAAAGCCCCTGAGGGCATCGTCATCTCGCCCGGTCCTTGTCGCCCGGAGGGCGCCGGGATCTGTGTGGATGCGATTCGGGTTTTTTCAGGCAAGTTGCCTCTGTTGGGGGTTTGTCTCGGTCATCAAGCCATTGCCGTGGCCTTCGGGGGCAAGGTGATCGGCGCCAGGCAGCTCATGCACGGGAAGGTCTCCACCGTAACGGCCGACGGCGAATCACTTTACCGCGGGATCCAAAGCCCCTTTCAGGCCATGCGCTACCATTCCCTCGCCGTTTCGCGGGAACACTTGCCATCGTGCCTGACGATTACCGCAGAATCGGAAGATGGTGAAATCATGGGGATTCGCCATCGGGAGCATGTGACGGAAGGCATTCAATTTCATCCCGAATCTATCATGACGCCCGTTGGAAAACGTCTTCTGAGGAACTTCCTCGAGCGTGCAGCAGTCTATAAAGGAGAGAATGGATCATGATTCAGGACAGTCTCAAGAAGATCATTCAAAAGCAGGACCTGGACGAACCGGAAATGTCCGAGGTGATGACCGAAATCATGTCGGGAGAGGCCACCGAGGCTCAGATCGGGGCCGTCATGGCAGCCCTCGCCACCAAGGGGGAAACCTTTGCCGAGCTGGCGGGCGCCGCTCGCGCCATGCGGCGTAAAGCTACCCGCGTCCAGGTCACTGCGCAAACCGTGGTCGACACCTGCGGAACCGGAGGCGATCGCGCCGGGACTTTCAACATTTCCACGACGGCAGCGTTTGTGGTGGCGGGCTGTGGCATCACCGTGGCCAAACATGGGAATCGCTCGGTTTCCAGCCAGTGCGGCAGCGCCGATCTGCTCGAAGCCCTGGGAGTGCGCCTTGAAGTGGTACCGGAAGTAGTGGAGGAAGCCATTGGTGAGATCGGAATTGGGTTTCTGTTTGCGCCGCTGTACCACGGGGCCATGCGGCATGCGGCCAAACCCCGGCGGGAGCTTGGCATCCGCTCGATTTTCAACATGCTTGGCCCTCTCACCAATCCGGCCGGAGCCAACTGTCAGCTGCTAGGGGTTTACGCTCCCGAGTTGACCGAGATGTTCGCCCAGGCCCTGCGGCTTTTGGGAACGCGCCGAGCGCTGGTCGTTCATGGGCATGACGGCCTGGATGAGATCTCCGTCTGTGCCCCCACGCGGGTTTCCGAGCTCAAGGACGGTGCCGTTCGCACCTACGATCTCACTCCGGATCAGCTCTTAGGAAGGCAGGCCCGGCGCGAGGAGATCGCCGGAGGGGAAGCCACGGTCAATGCGGCCATCACCAGAAGCATTCTCAACGGCGAAAGAGGCCCGAAACGCGACATCACCGTGGTCAACGCGGCGGCCGCTCTGATCGCCGCCGGAGCCGCAGAAGCTTTCCCGCAAGCCATTACGTTTGCCGAAGCCGCGATCGATGAGGGAAAAGCAGCCGGGAAACTCGAAGCACTCGTCCGCTTCACCAATGAAACGCTTGAGAGGCGTGTTGTCGAGAACTCTGTGTGATTCCCAAGAGCATCATCCCTCACCGCAGAGCCCGCCGAGAGCGCAGAGGATGAGTCTTCCCTAGGTCTCTGCGCTTTCCGCGGTGACAAACAAGGTTGGAAAAGCAATGAAAACGGATTTCCTCAGTCAGATCATCGCAACGAAGAAGCAGGAAGTGGAACAGGCTCGAAAGGTGATCCCGGAAAGCCGCCTGAAGGCAGCGGTTCAAAAGGCGCGAGACCGTCGGCCCTTTTTTGCCACCCTCGCGACCCCCGGACCTTTTGGTGTCAACATCATTGCCGAAATCAAACGGGCTTCCCCCTCTCGCGGCGATATTCGCATGAATCTGGAGGCGGAGCAACTGGCGAAATCATACGACAGCGCCGGCGCCGCCGCCATTTCGGTGCTGACCGAACGGTCCTTCTTTCGGGCAAGGCCTGATGATCTACAGGCCGTGAGGACGGCCGTCAAAGTGCCGGTGCTGAGGAAGGACTTTATTATTTCGCCTTATCAGCTTTACGAAACCGCCGCCATGGGCGCGGATGCGGTGCTGCTCATCGTACGGGCGCTTGGCCGTGAAATGCTCCAGGACCTTCTCCTTCTCTGCCGTGAGCTTCGCCTGGACGCTCTGGTAGAGGTGCATTCGGAAGAGGAGTTGGTGGCAGCGACGCGGGCGGGCGCGACCCTGATCGGCATCAATAATCGGGATCTGACTTCGTTTCAAACCGATTTGGCGACCTCGGTGAACCTGGCTCGACAGATTGCGGACGGACAGGTAGCTGTTTCCGAGAGCGGCATCCACGACCGGGAGCAAGTGGAGAGGCTGATGGCGGCCGGGATCTGGAATTTCCTGATAGGCGAAAGCCTGGTGCGCGCCCCCGATCCCGAAAGGCATCTCAGGGGCCTTTTGGGAAGGCAGAGTTGAGTCGAAGTGGGCGGGAATAGAACCTGCCCATACGAGGTAGAGAAGTATGGCGGCAACTATCGAAAACAGCTCGACCACCCCACAGGTCAAGGTCTGCGGCCTGACCCGCGTGGATGAAGCCCTGGCCTGCGTGGAACTGGGAGTGCATGCCATCGGGTGTGTGTTTTATCCGCCAAGTCCCCGGCATGTGAGCGCTGAACGGGCTCGAGAGATCTTTTTGAGCCTCCCGCCCAGGGTTTGCAGCGTCGGGGTGTTTGTGAACGAGTCCTTGTCAGCGATCATGAAGAAAGCAGAACGCTCTCGGTTGAAAGCGGTGCAGTTGCACGGTCAGGAATCTTCAGCCCTCGTGGGCAAGCTTCAGAAAGAAGGAGTTGTTGTGATCAAAGCAGTCTTCGCGAAGGGCACTCCACCCCTCGCGCTGGTCGGCTCTTTCGGCGCCTCGGCCTACCTCATCGAGTGCGCCGGAGGGCCTCTTCCCGGCGGCAATGCGCTGGCCTGGAACTGGAGTGCGGCTGCCGGCATTTCCGCAAAAAACCCTGTGATCCTGGCCGGAGGCATCAATCCGGACAACGTGACCCAGGCCATTCAAGAAGCCATGCCGGATGCCGTTGACGTGAGTTCTGGGGTTGAATTTTCACCCGGGAGAAAAGATATGGACAAAGTCAAACGCTTGCTCGAAGCAGTGGCCTCGACCAACTGTTCCAAGAAGCCAAGGAGGATCTTTCCATGACACCCATGCCCCACTCATCACGCATCACTCATCACTCATCACTCACAACCTATCCCGATTCCATGGGCCATTTCGGCCCTTACGGCGGGCGCTATGTGGCGGAAACGCTGATGCCGGCACTGCTGGAGCTGGATGAGGCCTATCATCGGATCGGTGAGCAGGAGGCGTTTCAGCACGAACTGGGAGAGCTTTTGCACCATTATGCGGGTCGCCCGACGCCTCTGTTCCATGCCGGAAGGCTGAGCACCAGGGTGGGCGGCGCATCCATCTACCTCAAACGGGAAGATCTGGCTCACACCGGCGCTCATAAGATCAACAACACCCTGGGACAGGCGCTCCTGGCCAGGTGGATGGGAAAGCAGAAAGTGATTGCCGAGACCGGAGCGGGCCAGCATGGGGTGGCCACAGCTACGGTGGCGGCGCTCTTCGGTATGGAGTGTCGGGTTTTTATGGGCACGGAAGACATCCAGCGCCAGGCTGCCAACGTTCAGAGGATGCAGCTTCTGGGCGCGGAAGTGGTGCCGGTGGCCTCGGGCACCGGCACGCTCAAAGATGCCATGAGCGAAGCCATCCGCTACTGGGTCTCGGCGGTGCGGGACACCTTCTATGTCATTGGTTCGGTGGCAGGCCCTCATCCCTATCCCCTGATGGTCAGGAATTTCCAGCGGGTGATCGGCGATGAAGCCAGGAAACAGCTCCTTGAAACCACAGGGCGGCTTCCGAACCTGCTCGTGGCCTGCGTGGGCGGCGGCAGCAATGCCATGGGACTTTTCTACCCCTTCCTGACAGACGACGTGGAGATGGTGGGCGTGGAGGCTGCCGGGCTGGGCATCGCCACCGGCAAACACGCTGCAACCCTCGGAACCGGGGCCGTAGGCGTGCTTCACGGTTCCAAGTCCTACGTCCTGCAGGATGGCGACGGCCAGATCCAGGAAGCGCATTCCATCTCCGCCGGTCTGGATTATCCGGGAGTGGGGCCGGAACACTCTCTGCTCAAAGACTGCGGTCGCGTGCGCTATGAGGCGATCAGAGACGATCAGGCGCTCACCGCTTTCCATGCCCTCTGTACCACCGAGGGCATCATTCCCGCCCTGGAAAGCTCGCATGCCCTGGCTCAGGCGCTCATCGAAGCCGCCGGGCGACCGCCCGCGGAGGTCATCGTGGTCTGTCTTTCCGGGCGCGGAGATAAGGACCTGGGAATCGTATCCGCCCATCCTACGGGCGCTGGCTCGAACTCTTGAGGGAGCAACAGCATGAATCGCATAGCAAGAGTATTCAATGAAATGCAGAAGAAGAGCGAGAAGGCGCTGGTGGGGTTTGTGACCGCAGGAGATCCCACGGTGGAAGCATCCATGGCCATTATCAAAACCATGTGCGCCGCCGGACTGGACATTTTGGAGCTGGGAGTGCCGTTTTCCGACCCAACGGCAGACGGTCCGGTCATTCAGCGGTCTTCCGCACGCGCCTTGAAAGCCGGCGTGAACCTGAGCACGGTCCTGGAAATGGCACGGGAACTGCGCCGCACCACTGAGGTTCCCATCGTCCTTTTCAGCTATTACAATCCGATCCTGAGCTACGGGCTGAGCCGGTTTTACACGGACGCCCGGGCAGCTGATGTGGATGGGGTACTGGTGGTGGATCTCCCTCCCGAAGAATCCGCGGAGATGACCTCGGAATGGGCGGGGCAAGAGCTGGCCCTCATCCGGCTGGTGGCGCCGACGACTCCCCCCCAACGGATGGCCGCCATTGCCGAAAAAGCCTCCGGTTTCCTTTATCTGGTTTCCATGACTGGAGTTACCGGAAGTAAGGGCTTAGATCTGGAGGAGGTTTCCGGGGTTGTGGGGCCGTTGCGGTCCCGTGCTCAAGGGATACCGATCTGCGTGGGTTTTGGCATCTCGAACCCGGAACAGGTTCGAGCTGTGGGCGCCCTTGCCGATGGGGTGGTGGTGGGTTCGGCCTTTGAACGGCTCATCGAAGAACACCTAGACGATCCGACCCTGATCGAACTCATGGGCGAGACAGTGAGGCAACTGAAGGCCCCAATTCGCTGAGGTTGCCCACTAGTCTCTAATTTTGCGGCATAGCCTTTCCCGCATGAATGTGGTAAAAGATGGCCGACAGTCTATCGCGTGAGCGCCGCGGGCGCCCTTGCCGATGGGGTAAGGGGGGAGCTTTCGGGGGTGATCTGTCGGCTTTTGCCTCTGATGGCAAAAGCAGCTCGGCTTCACCGGACCGGCATGGGAGCTGCGATGTTTTTCCTTATCGGGGGTGTCCAGCCCAAGACCGTTATCCTCGACGATACCCCGCGGCTGTGCCCGGCGTGTGGACTGGCTCAAGGACGGCTTAAGCGGGTTGATCATTACCTGAGCGTCTTCTTTGTGCCGCTTTTTCCCGTAAAGCGGGGGGAACCGGTCGTAATGTGCAATCGTTGCGGGGCGGCATCTTCACCAGATCAAGGTTTTGGTCCGATGTCCACCAGGTATGGCAAGACCGGTTGCGCCCAGTGTGGCTATCCGCTCGAACCAGGATTTGAATACTGCCCGAAATGCGGCCGGCGAGTTTAGTGATAGTAACGAGTGATGAGTGATAGGCAGTCAGCAGAAAGAGCAATGACACAAAATGGCGCTTATTCCCTCTTATTAAGGTCTTGTATTGGCGCCAAGGGGGGTGCATGCAGGTGAAACGGAGACTCGGATTGGTTAACACAGTGAAAAACACCCGGAAGGTGTTGCCCTTTCCAACTATAGCTCATCCGAACATCGATGATATTCTCGAAAGATTCCTCAAAGACCAGCGAAAACGCCTGAAGCCCAGGACCTTTCAGCGCTACGAAGAAGTCATCGATCTTTTTCGGCATTGTCTGAACGGTTATGGACATCATGATCTGGACAGATCCTCAGAGGTCACCCTCTATGAGAGGCTCTACTTTCAAAAGAATCTCGAGTTCTGCGCCATCTTCGGACCGGACAAGATTCTTTCGGCCCTATCTAACTTCTTGAACTACTTTATGATTCGCAAGGTCATGGCATCTGAAGCCCTTCTCCAGGCCGCGGGAACGGTGATGAAGAAACTGGTCCGCTGGTTGGAGGAACATGGGCACATCAGTGGTGAAGAAGCCCTGAAAGGGGAACGAATGGCCTCCGAGGCTGCCCGGGAACTTCCCGCCGCGGAACGCCTGGCGCGCCTGCTCTATAACTTCGCCCAGCATTATGCCCCGCGCCACTGGACTGATGAACTGGATGACTACTTCACCCTGGATGAGGTCCAGCCGGGTCTTCTGGTGCTTTCTGGAACCAGCGCCGGGGATACGGTGGAAGTGAGGGTCCCCCAGGAGATCAGCGATCACTGCAAAGAGGGCTGGATTGTCAACCTGCTGTTGGGGAAGACACCTCAAGGCTGGTACATCCTTGAAACCGGCAACGTCTATCCGGGTTAACCCACACGGTTTAATTATTCCCTTTTTCACCTTTGCTTCCCGCTTTTCCGGCCTCCGCCTTTTGCCCAACCGGCCTTTTTTGGTTACACTACCAGTGCCGGGAATGCTTGGATTTCATCGCCGTCGACCCTCTGGCTGAGGAAACAAGAAGATGGGACCTGAAGCCACCAAGGAACCGGGTGATGTGATTGAAAGGATTGCCCGGGAACAGATTCTGCGCAAGCTGTTAGACGACCGGTTCGACTGCCGCCACTGTCCGTATTTTGGACGCCACGGCCGCCAATTGATCACGCGCTGCCTGCAGCACATGGAGGAACTCAGGGCAGAGCTGGGTCTTCTTCCCAAGAATTCCGAGAGGTAAGGTAAGACCAAATTAATCGCCTTGACAAGGAACCCCCAATTGGGCTTATCTATTGCCACTTGAAAGTAACTCTCAAGATACTAACGAATTCGAGTTGACACCTTTTCCTGAGGTGCATGCTGACACTTCCCAAGCTGAGCTGCCTTCAACTTGAGGGTTCTATAATGACCAAATCATCCAGCTCCCAAAGCGATCTCATTCACGAACTGTTGCGCGTCTGTCGCGAGCTGACAGCGACCCAAGCACCGGCCCAAGATTCCGCACGAGGTCTCAAACTGTCACACCAACAGTCTCTCGATATCATCGAATTTCTTCCCGACGCCACCTTGGTGATTGATGAGAAGAGCCGGGTCATCGCCTGGAATCGGGCTATGGAAGAGATGACGGGCCTCGGAAAGCGGGAGATCCTCGGCAAGGGAGACTACCTATACGCCGTTCCTTTCTATGGAAAACCCAAACCGATCTTGATCGACTTCGTGATGGCCGGAGACGTCAATTCACAGGACGGATATCATTTTGTGGAGGAACAGGGACGCGATCTCTACGCAGAGACATACGCCCCGCTCCTCTATGGCGGCAAGGGGGCCTACCTCTGGGCCAAGGCTTCCCCCCTCTACGATGCCCAAGGCCGGCTGAATGGCGCCATGGAGTCCATCCGCGATATCACCAAGCGCAAGATGGCCGAGGAATCACTGCGGAAAAGCGAGGAACTCTTTCGCATGCTGGTAGAAACCATGAACGAAGGCCTCGGCGTCCAGGATGAAAACGGCGTGATTGTGTATGCCAACGATCAACTCTGCGAAATGCTGGGGTACGGGAAGGACGAGATCATCGGACAGCGGGAACGTGCCTTCTTTGATCAGGCGAACCTGACCCCGAGCGAGAATGGCAGTCCAGGCCGAAGGCTGCAAGAGAAGACCTCTTGTGAAACCGTCATGCTCGCCAAAGACGGCTGCCGGATTCCCGTGATCGTATCAATATCCCCGATCACCAATGACCAGGGGCAGTATAAGGGGACGATCGGGACCGTGAGAGACATCACCATGCGCAAGCAGGCTGAAAAGAGGCTCAGAGAATCCGAAGAGAAATATCGGATGATTTTTGAGAATTCCCCTCTGGGTATCATCCACTTTGACCAGAATGGCACCATCACTGCCTGCAATGACACGATCATCAGAATCTGGGGGGCGTGCAGAGAAAAGCTGACCGGTTTCAACCTGATGAATTCCCTGAAGAACAAGCGCATGAAAGCGGCGGTGGGAGCATGTATCGCCGGCAAACCCGGGTGCTATGAAGGCCAGTACCTTTCCGTAACCGGCGGTAAGATTACCAATCTCAAAGCTGACTTCGGGCCGATCCTGGCCGATGACGGCTCCTGCCTGGGCGGCATTGGGATACTGGAAGACCTGTCGGAGCGGAGGTGCGTCGACGAAGACGCCGTTTGATGACCCGACAGGCAGGGGCAGGCAAAAAGAAGCCTTCAAAACCCTGCAAAAAGCTCCACGCATATGTTGTCATAACACCCCACACCGAGGAACCGGTGCCTGGGGCTCTTCACGTTGGCACGGTGGGAGGAGCTCTTCATGAGAGCGCTATGGCAGACGAGCGCGCTTTGATACCCCTTCACCAGGTTTTCTGCAGCATACCGATAACGGCTGCACTGAGCCACCATTTCCCAGGCCGGGTTTTCCCCGGTCTGAAGGTCCCGGTGGGCAAAATAGCCGTTTCCCGCCATTTCTTTCGCTCGCAGGAAGGCCTTGCGGGACAAGCACGCATCCCATGCCAGCCGTCGGTTTTCCTTCCGAGCCAGGGAAAAAAGAGCCTCAGCCCGCTCTTGTTCATAGGATGAGGGTTGGGCGCGAGTGCTCATGAGAGGATAGGGAGGCAGTGTCCCTGAAGAGCCCACAAAAGGGTCCACCAACCCGCATAGAAACATGGCAAGCAAGAGATTCACGATAATCGAACGACTCATGGTCCGCCTGTGTTTCTTCCTCCTTGGAACTGTCATACTGCCCCCCCTGCCTGGGATAATCACAACTCTGCCGCCACGAACCGGCAGGATGAATCTTCGGACCTTGTTGGGCGGGTTTGGAGTATAATTCATGGGCCCGATGAATGAAAGTCATGTACTGGAGGAAGGCGGGCATATCCCCGTGAAATACGGATGGCATCGATGCGCATCGCCATTGTCTCGGACATTCACAGCAATCTCGCAGCCCTTGAAGAAGTGCTTGCAGATATCGATCAGTCACAGGTGGACTGCGTTCTTTCGCTCGGCGATAATATCGGCTACGGACCGGACCCTGAAGCGGTGCTGCAGCTCCTTTACGCCCGCAGGATCCCTTCGATCATGGGCAATCACGAGCTGGGGATCGTCAAACCTTCCTATCTTTCCTGGTTTAACGAGGTGGCCAGAAGATCGCTCGAGATCAACCGGGAGCTCCTTTCTCCCCCGAGCCTCAACTACCTCCTGAGCCTCGAATCCACCTTCATCATGCCCGGCTGCCTCTTTGTTCATGGCTTTCCTCCTGATTCTGTCACCACTTATCTCTTCGAGATCTCGGACCACGAACTGAAGCGAATCTTCTCTTCCCTTGCTCAAGAGCTCTGCTTTGTGGGCCACACTCATACCTTGGAACTGATTTCTTTCGACGGACAAAAAGTCAGGCACTCTCGGTTGCCCAAAGGGGATACCCACCTGGAGAAAGGCCGGAAATACCTGGTCAACGCCGGGAGTGTAGGACAGCCGCGGGATGGTGACAACCGCGCCAAGTACCTCATCTGGGACAGCGACTCGCGACTGCTCGAAGTACGCTTTATTCGCTATGAGATACTCAAGACCGTGCGTGGGATCATGACCCTTGGGCTGCCCATCATCAATGCGGACCGGCTCATGTAAGCTTCACAGCGCGTAGCCCGTGGGTTCTTCGTGCTTTCTTTGCCATTTACCCCTGAAAATGAAATTCCTGTCCTCAAACACCATTCGTTTGCATTATATTCATCCCGCGCCCCCTTTTTTCATCTGCCCATTGCGGAACGATCATGAGAACTGAGCGGAACGCGCTTCCCTAAATTTCGGCGCAGGCCTGCCGCCTTTGCCGTTCGAGATCCAGAGGACAGCATGAAGAAGAGACCCAAGTTGCGATTGCAATCCGGGCAAGGATTGACTCCTTTCAAGATCATTGCCAGTTATGTCCTTGTCGCCGGAACCTGGATACTGCTCATGGAAGAATTGCTCAGTCTCTGGGTCATCGATCCTCCCACCCTGGCCATGGCGAATCACGTCCAGCACTTGATCTTCCTGGCGGCAACCGCCATTATGCTCTATCTGCTCATGCGCCGCTACCTGGCCGCGCTCCGCCGTTCCGAACAGGCTCTGCGGAGGAGTGAGGCGAGGAACCAGGCACTACTGAACGCCATACCCGACTTGATGCTGCGTATCGGAAAAGACGGCACCTACCTTGATTTCAAGGGCGCCAGAGGTTCTTCCCGATGGTTTCCCATGGCCAGCATGCTTGGCAAGAAGGTGCGCGAGGTCCTTCCTGAACGGCTTGCTCAGAAGATGGAAACGTGCATTGAGCGGGCTTTTGAACGTGGCAAGATGCAGGTTTTCGAATACCGTATGATGGTCGAAAAGAAGCTTCGCTACCATGAAGCCCGCATAGTCGTGAGCTGGGAAGATGAAGTGCTGGTCATCGTACGCGATATCAGCGCCCGCAAAAATGCCGACGAAGAGCGGGAACGGCTCATAAAGGAACTCCAGGAAGCCCTGGGACGAGTGAGAGAATTGAGCGGCCTGCTGCCGATTTGCGCCTCCTGCAAGAGCATTCGCGACGACAAAGGCTACTGGACTCGCCTCGAGGCTTATCTATCAGAGCATTCCAAAGCAGAATTCAGCCACGGGATCTGCCCTGATTGCGCCAAGAAACTCTATCCCGACCATTACAAACCTCAAGACCAGGCTTCCTGAGCCTGACGCCCCCGGGATTTCGGCGTTTTGACCCGCTTGACCTCCCGTAAGCACAGGCTTACTGCCCAAAAACAAAATACCCTCTTTTACCACGAAGAGCAGGAAGGACACGAAGTGAGTCCTTCGTGGTCTGAAACATGGCCAAGATGAGGCCAACTTGTTTTTGAACAGCTCCTTAGGTCGGCCTTGCGGTTGCTAAAGCGGGTGGTATGTGCTACAAACTTCTGGCTTCCTGGTCAGGCCTGGAACGGGATCCTCATTTCCAGTTCGAGCAAGGATGCCGCCGACGCCTCTCCATCCGCGCAGCAAGCTTAAGGAGTTCTATGGACGCTCGATATGCACCCAAGAGTATCGAAAAAAAATGGCAGGATCGCTGGGAGCAGGAAAGACTTTTTGCGGTAAGCGAAGATCCGGCCCGCGAAAAATACTATCTGCTGGAGATGTTCCCTTATCCTTCCGGCCGCATCCACATGGGACACGTGCGCAACTACTCCATCGGGGATGTGGTCGCCCGCTTTCTGATGATGCGCGGCTACAACGTGCTGCACCCGATGGGCTGGGACGCCTTCGGCATGCCCGCCGAAAATGCCGCCATCAAGGCCAACACTCACCCGGCCAGGTGGACTTACGACAACATCGACTACATGCGCAGCCAACTGAAGAAGCTCGGATTCTCTTATGACTGGTCGCGCGAGCTGGCCACTTGCGACGTATCCTACTATCGCTGGGAACAACTGTTCTTTCTGAAGATGTATGAACAGGGCCTGGCATACCGGCGCAGCGCTTACGTCAACTGGTGCGATACCTGTCATACGGTGCTTGCCAATGAACAGGTGGAAGGGGGTGCCTGCTGGCGCTGTGACCAGCCCGTGGTCCAGAAGGAGATGGACCAGTGGTTCTTCCGCATCACAGCCTATGTGGAGGAACTGCTCGATTTTACCAGCAAGCTGCCGGGCTGGCCCGAACGAGTGCTGACCATGCAGCAGAACTGGATCGGCAAAAGCTTTGGCAGCAAACTGGTCTTTCCCCTGGCTGCGGGAGACGGTCACATCACGGTCTTCACGACCCGCGCCGATACCCTTTTCGGGGCAACCTTCATGAGTCTTGCTCCCGAGCACCCGATGGTGGAGGGGCTTTGTCGCGGGACGTCTCAGGAAGCAGCGGTGCTGGGCTTCGTGGAGAAGACCAAGCAGGCGAAACGGAGCGACCGGGAGGCCGAGGTGCTCGAAAAGGAAGGCGTCTTTACCGGAAGCTATTGCATCAATCCGGCGACCCAGGCGAAAATACCCATCTACGTGGCCAATTTCGTCCTCATGGAATACGGCACCGGCGCGGTTATGGCGGTTCCGGCTCATGATCAGCGCGACTTCGAGTTCGCCACCAAATACCAGTTACCCATCCAGGTAGTCATCAAACCTGCGGCGAGCGACCCACCGCCTACGGCACCTCAGCTCACGGCGGCCTTCGAGGAAGACGGCGTGCTCTGCAATTCCGCCTCATTCAACGGAATGAGCTCGGCTCAGGCGCGCGAAGCCATCACCCGGGCGCTGGCCGAAGAAAGCCTGGGCGAGATGACGGTACAGTACCGTCTCCGCGACTGGGGAATTTCCCGCCAACGCTACTGGGGTGCCCCGATTCCCATCATCTATTGCGACCACTGCGGGGTTGTCCCGGTTCCCGCAAAAGACCTTCCTGTGGTGCTACCCACGGATGTGGAGCTGCTTCCCAACGGGGGTTCGCCACTCCCGGTCTATGAACCGTTTATGAAAACCACCTGCCCCCAATGCAGCGGTCCGGGACGGCGCGAAACCGACACCATGGATACGTTCGTGGAATCGTCATGGTATTTTGCCCGCTTTGCCTGCGCTACGTCCCACGAAACGCCCCTGGATCAGCAGCAAGTCCGCTACTGGCTGCCGGTCAACCAGTATATCGGCGGGATTGAGCATGCCGTCCTGCATCTGCTGTACGCCCGTTTTTTCACCAAAGTCTTGCGCGACATGGGGTACCTTGAGATCGATGAGCCCTTCCTGAATTTGCTGACTCAGGGCATGGTGATTAAGGACGGCGCCAAGATGAGCAAGTCCAAAGGGAATGTGGTCGATCCGGATGACATGATTCAAACCTACGGTGCAGATACCGTCCGTCTGTTCTGCCTTTTTGCCGCTCCTCCCGAAAAAGACCTCGAATGGAGCGATCAGGGGGTAGACGGCGCAGCCCGCTTTCTCTCCCGGATCTGGCGACTAGTGGCCGACCACCAGGAACATCTTACAAACGCCATGAGCGTTCGGGAAGGTTCGGAGCTTCCCAAACCGCTGGCGGATCTCCATCGGAAAACTCATCAGACGATCAAGAAAGTGACCGAAGATATTGGCGACCGCTTCCACTTCAATACCGCCATTGCCGCGGTGATGGAACTGGTCAACCAGATGTATTTGCTGCTGGAGCAGCCCTCCCGCGAAGGCCTTTTCTGGGCGGTTATGAAGAGCGGCGTCGAGAACATGATCCTGCTCATCGCCCCCATTGTCCCCCACATCGCGGAAGAGCTCTGGCAGGCTTTGGGACACACCGAGAGCGTGGCGACGGCATCCTGGCCGAAATGGAACGAGGAAGCTCTGCTGGCCGAGGAGGTGCTCGTCGTGGTCCAGGTCAACGGCAGGTTGCGGAGCCGCATCCTGGTGCCGCTGGAGGCGACAACGGAACAAATCGAACAGGCGGCCGTCCAGGATCCCCGGACCCGCGATTTCATTGGCGGCAAGACCATCAGAAAAATTGTGGTGGTACCGGGAAAACTCGTCAATATCGTCGTCTAAAGAAGCCAACAAGATGAAACGTCGAGGTCTCATCCTCCTCCTGTTGACCTTACTGGTCCTTCCCGTCTCCTGCGGTTACCATTTTACCGGAGAAGGGCCGGGACCCCGTCCCGGCTTGCGCTACGTCGCCATCCCGGTTTTTGAGAATAAGACCTCTGAACCCGATCTGGGAAGCATCTTTGCCAGCGCTCTGCGTAAAGAATTCATCACCAAGGGCACGCTCCAGGTGGTTTCCCTCGATCAGGCGGAAGCCGTCTTCCGAGGGCGCATCACCAGCATCATGACTTCGGCGGTAGCCCACCGCGAAGCGGAAGAAACCATTCAAACCCGCCTGTACGTGACCCTCGATATCCGCTGTGTGGACACCCGGGACGGTAAAGTCCTGTGGCAGGACCCTCAGTTCACCTACTATCAGGTAATGATTCAGAATGTGGACCCGAATGTGAGCTTCGACAACCGACGCGAAACCCTCGACTATCTGGCGAGGGAGATGTCCATTCGTATTCATGACCGCTTTCTGAGTAATTTCTAGCGTGTACCCGGACGAATTCTATCACCGGATCGACCGCGGCGCCATTGAGCCCGTGTACCTTTTCCTGGGGGAAGGGGAGCTTTTGAAGGAAGAAGCCTGGCGCCACTTGTTGGACCAGGTGGTGCCGGCCAAGGCGCGACCGATGAACGGCCAACGGTTGCTTGCCAAAGAGCATCCAGCGCCGGAGGTGCTGGGGCGCCTTTCCGCCCTGCCCATGTTCGGGAAACGTTGTCTGGTAATGGTCCAGAACATTGAAGCCTGGCCCAAAGACCAGCTCAAGGCGGTCGCAACCTACATGGCTCATCCTTATCCCACCGCCTGTCTGGTGCTCAGCAGCACCCACAAGAAGGGGCTGGAAAAGCTCCAGGCGGAGGCGGAAACCAGAGGCGGCCTGGTTCAGTTCAATTCCCCCACGGAAAGGGATGCCCCCCGCTGGCTGCAAATGAGGGCCCGCCAGTATCAGAAGCACCTCTCACCCCAGGCGGCCTCCTGCCTGGTGGAACAACTGGGGGTGGACCTCTTTCGCCTTCAAAGCGAATTGGAGAAACTCGTAGCTTATGTGGGGGATCGTGAGAATATCGATTTGGGGGATGTAAAAGAGGCCGTTATCTCCCAGCGCTCTTTTACCGTCTTTGAACTGCTGCGCTACGTGGGTCAGGGCCAGACGCGGCAGGCAATTTCTTCGCTGCGCAACCTGCTCCTCGCAGGCGAGTCTCCTTTGGGCATTCTGGCACTGCTGGCACGGCAGATCCGCCTCCTATGGCAGGCCAAGGACGGCACCGCACGACGGCTGCCCCCTGCAGAACTCGCCAGGAAGCTCGGTCTTCCTCCCAGCGTCGTCAATAGCTACACCCAGCAGGCCCGATCGTTCTCTGAAGAAGACCTCTACCACATTCTTTGCATCATCCGCGACACCGACCTGGCCATCAAGAGCACCGGCACCGCTCCCCAACTGCTCCTCGAAGCACTGGTGCTCAGACTCTGCCAGACTGAGGCCTAATCCTCAAGAAGAAGCTCACAGGCAGTCTGCCCAGCTACTGGGCCAGGGCATTAACTTTGTGGGTCAAGCGTGAGATCCTGCGCGAGGCGTGGTTTTTATGGATCACGCCTTTGGAAGCGGTTCTATCGATGACCGCGATGGCCGCTTTCAAGCGGCTCTGCGCCTCTTCGACGTTACGCGAAGTGAGAGCTTCTTCGAGGCTCTTGATGGCGTGCTTCATGCGGGTTCTTCGGGAACGATTCCGAACACGACGGAGTTCACTCTGTTTTGCGCGTTTGATGGCTGATTTGTGATTCGCCAAAGTCTGACACCTCCTGATTAAACTGAATTATCCGCGAAGACACACGAATGAACACGAAGAAAACGGAAATCATTGATCTTTCTTCGTGTTTCTTAGTGTGACTTCGTGGACGAAAGAGGTATTGTATTTCCGATCATCGCAATTTGTCAACCTGATTTTCGAGCGCTGGTCACCCAGCTTCAGTGTTGAATCTCGAGAATCTCGACGTTCCTGATTCCCTTCGGAGTCTGCACACGGACCTCTTCGCCCTCTTCCTTGCCGATTAAGGCCTTTCCCAGGGGAGATGTGACCGAGATGGTCCCGGCCTGAACATCGGCCTCGTAGGGTCCAACCAGTTGATAAGAGGTCACCTCTCCGGTCTCGAGGTCTTCCATGACGACCGTGCTGCCGAAGGTGATGCGCCCGTTACCTTCACCAGAAAGATCGATAATCTCACAGAGCCCCAACTTTTGCGTCAGGTCGCTGATCCGGGATTCGATCAATCCCTGCTTATCTTTGGCAGCTTCGTATTCCGCATTTTCCGATATGTCTCCATGAGCCCGCGCCTCTTCGATAGCCTTGATGACTTCTGGCCGATCTTCCCTTTGAAGACGCTGCACTTCGCTTTTGAGACGCTCATAGCCGTCTCTCGTTATTGGAACCCTTTGCATCAGTTACCCCCTTGGTTCGATCTTGCTGGCGTCATTTTATGATATTAGGAGTTTCTGTCAAGTTCTGTGAGCAATCTCGTCTGCACCGGTCGCCGGCATCACATGGGGGCAGGGGAGCAAGCTGCCGGGATGGTCACTCGGAGGATTGAATTTTCCTGGCTGAGTTGGCTCATTTTGTGGTAGGTTAACTCGATATGCATGAAGCGTCTTTGCATCCCAACGATGAGGAAACCCATGCCATTTACGCGAAAAGATCTTTTGGGGATACGCGATCTGGAAGTGCACGAGATTGAGCATATCCTGGAGGTGGCGTTTTCCCTGAAGGAGATCAACACCCGATCGATTAAGAAGGTTCCCACTTTGCGTGGGAAAACCGTGATCCACCTTTTCTATGAACCGAGCACCCGGACCAGGACTTCTTTTGACATTGCCGCCAAGCGCTTGAGTGCCGACACCTACAGCGTAACGGCTTCCACCAGTTCGATGGTGAAGGGGGAGACGAGCCTGGACACCCTCAAGAACCTCGACGCGATGAAGCCTGACATCTTTATCATCCGCCACTCTGCTTCGGGCAGTCCCCATCGCTTGGCTCAGCACACTCCCGCCGCTGTCATCAACGCCGGCGACGGCATGCATGAACACCCCTCTCAGGCGCTTCTCGACATGATGACCATAAAAGAACGCAAGGGGCGCCTCCATGGTTTGACCGTGCTCATTGTCGGCGACATCACCCACAGCCGGGTGGCACGCTCGAATATCTGGGGACTAACGCGGATGGGAGCGCGGGTTATTGCCTGCGGACCGCCAACGCTTATTCCTCCGCGGCTCGAAACCATGGGCGTTGCGGTATCGCTCCATCTTCGGGAAGTCATTCCGGAAGCGGACGTGATCATGATGCTGCGGCTGCAAACGGAACGTCAGCAGCAGATGCTGCTCCCCTCCCTGCGCGAATACGCCATCCGCTATGGCCTGGATCGGGATAAGCTCAAGACAGCCAGGCCGGATGTCCTTATCATGCATCCAGGACCGATCAACCGCGGTGTGGAAATCAGCCCCGAGGTGGCCGACGGCCCCCATTCGGTCATTCTCGACCAGGTCACCAACGGAGTTGCCGTGCGTATGGCGCTCCTTTATCTTTTGGGTCAGAGGTGAAAGATGGCGACCATGCATGGAGCTAATTTCCTTTTTCGAAATGCCCGCATCATCGATCCGGCCCAGGGGATGGACACCGTGGCCGACCTCCTCATTCGCGCCGGCCAGCTGGTCGAGATCAGACCACACCTGCAAATATCGCCGGATTGGCTGAAAGGGCTGCAAGAGATTGATCTGAGCGGCAAATGGATCGTTCCGGGGCTGCTCGATATGCACGTGCACCTGCGCGAACCCGGACAGGAGTACAAAGAAACGATAGCCTCAGGAACGGCAGCGGCCGTTGCCGGAGGTTATGTCGCCGTGGCCGCCATGCCCAACACCAGTCCCGTAAACGACTGTGCCGCAGTCACGGAATTCATTCTTGAGCGAGCCCGAAAAGAAGGTTCCTGCCGGGTCTTTCCCGTTGGCGCCATCAGCAAGGGGCTTGCCGGGGAGCATCTGGCTGAATATGGAGAGCTCAGAGAAGCCGGCGCCGTCGCGGTTTCCGACGATGGTCGACCGGTTATGAACAGCCTGCTCATGCGCCGGGCCCTGGACTATGCACGCGCCTTTGACTTGCTGGTGATCAGCCATGCCGAGGACCTCGAACTTTCTCGCAACGGCCTCATGAATGAAGGTCCCGTGGCCACCGTACTCGGGCTTCGCGGCATTCCCAACGCAGCGGAAGACGTCATGGTGGCTCGGGACGTGCTGCTGGCGGAACTGACCGAAAGCCGGCTCCACATCGCTCACGTCAGTACCAGAGGGGCGGTGGAGCTGATTCGGCGCGCCAGGGAGCGGGGTGTGCCGGTCACGGCGGAGACGGCCCCCCAGTATTTCAGCCTCATGGATGAGGCCCTCATGACCTTCGATTCCGTTTACAAGGTCAACCCTCCGCTGCGCAGCGCTGCAGACCGTGAAGCCATCAAACAGGGGCTGGCCGATGGAACCATCGATGCCATTGCCACTGATCATGCCCCTCACAGTACTCTGGAAAAGGATCTGGAATTCGAGTATGCGGCTTGCGGGATGATTGGCCTGGAATCGGCCGTGCCTTTGATTTTGAGCCTGGTTCGAGAAGACGTCCTGACCCCTCTCGAAGCGATCGCCAAAATAACCTGCAATCCGGCCCGCATTCTCAAGGTCCCGCTGGGAGTGCTCCAGCCCGGAGCGCCGGCCGACCTTACCATCCTCGATCCAGAGGAAACGTATGTTCTGGATTGCTCCGCGTTTCGCTCCAAGAGTCGCAACTGCCCCTTTCATGGCCGGCAGGTGGAGGGGCGCGTACTCATGACGTTTGCCGAAGGTCGATTGGCCTTTTCCCGTTTGGGATAGACCAATCCTTCCCTGCCCGGGGGGCGGCTTTGAAACTCGCCCGGCAACGATACCATTGACATCCAAACCGAACGGTCATGAATTCACGACAGGGTGAAGCTGAAAAGATCTTAGTGGTTGATGATGAGAAGAGCATGAGGGAATTCCTCGAAATCATGCTCGAAAAGGATGGCTATGAGGTGAGCTGCGCCGAGAGCGGCGCTGAAGCTTTAAAAGCCATCCGCCAGCAGAAATTCGACTTGCTTATCACCGACATCCGTATGAAACCAATCGACGGGCTCGAGGTCCTGAGGCAGTGCAAAGCCATGTCCCCGAGTACGGCGGTGATCATCATTTCTGCCTATGCCAGCGCCGAAACCGCCGTCGTGGCCATGAAAGAAGGCGCCTACGACTACCTGCCCAAGCCCTTCAAGATCGATGAAATGCGGGCGGCCATCACCAACGCACTGCTCAGCACGAAAGGCGAGGAGTCGTCACGGGATGCCCAGGAAGGCCCACTCTACTTTGGCTGCCTCATCGGCAGTAGTCCTGCCATGCGCAAGGTCTATGACATCATCAAGCGCGTAGCGGCCACCAACAGCAACGTTCTCATAACGGGCGAAAGCGGGACCGGCAAGGAACTGGTGGCCAAGGCCATCTACCGTGAAAGCACGCGCAACAAATACCCCTTCGTCGTCGTCAACTGCGGCGGCGTGCCCGAATCGTTGATTGAAAGCGAACTATTCGGCTATCGTAAAGGGTCTTTCACCGGTGCCACGACCAATCGCAAAGGCCTCGTAGAAGCGGCTCAAGAGGGCACCCTGTTTCTCGACGAAATCGGTGAGCTCTCGCCCGCCCTGCAGGTAAAATTGCTGCGCCTGGTGCAGGAAAAAACCATTCGCCAGATTGGGGATACGGAAGACATTCCCGTCGACGTCCGGATCATCTCGGCCACCAACCAGGATCTCGAGAAGATGGTCATTGAGCGGACCTTTCGGGAAGACCTCTACTACCGTTTGAATGTCCTCCCGCTTCGGATTCCTCCCTTGAGAGAGCGACGGGAAGATATCCCGCTTCTGGCCCAGTTTTTTCTCTCCAAATTTCGCAAGGAATTCACCAAAGACGTCCGCAAGATTTCCTCTTATGCGCTGGATATCCTGTCGGATTATGACTTCCCGGGGAATGTGAGAGAGCTCGAGCACATTATCGAGCGAGGCGTCGCCATGGAAACTTCCAGCATCATTCTGCCGGAAAGCCTCACGCTTTCCTCTCACAAAAAATCTCAAAGCCAGGCTGAGGGAGGTCCTCCAACGGTTCTACCGGCCACCGGCTTCGATATGGACCAATACCTGGCCGAAATCGAGAAGAGACTGCTGCAACAGGCTTTGGAACAGACCCAGGGCGTTAAGCTCAAGGCTGCCGAGCTTCTCCGCATAAGCTTTCGCTCATTCCGCTACCGGCTTATCAAGTACGGCCTGGCCACCGAAGATGAAAACTAGATCGGTGAGGCTCCTTCCTGTTGCCTGATTTCGCGTTTTTGGGTGAGATGGACTCAAAGGCCCACTATCATCCTCACGCCGGGCGGAATCCGGGAAAACACAACTCATCGCCATACCGGCACCAGCACCTCATTTGGAGTAACCTGTGAAGATCAAAATCTTCTCCGTTGGGGGGACTATTGATAAAGTGTACTTCGACCAGCTGAGTGATTACGAGGTTGGCTTTCCCAGTGTGAGGGAAATTCTAAGAAGTCTGCCGATTGGTTTCGAATATGAAATTGAGTCGCTTTTGCGGAAAGACAGCCTGGATCTGAATGAGGACGACCGGCTGCTGGTGAGAGCTTGCATAGCGGGAGAAGCCTGTTCGAAAATCATCGTTACGCACGGAACCGACACAATGGTGGAAACCGGGAAACGGTTGAGTGATATCCCCGGAAAGTGCATTGTGCTGACGGGGGCGATGGAGCCGGCCGCTTTCAAATCCAGTGATGCCGTATTCAACGTGGGAGTTGCAGTGGGAGCTGTCTCATCGCTTCCAAACGGGGTTTATATTGCCATGAACGGGAGGATTTTCGATCCCTTCAGATGCCGGAAGAACCGCAGCCGGGGGGTCTTTGAAGAAGTTGAACCGCCGTGACGAGACCCGGGGCCGGATTGCCAAGTCTCCTCAAGCCTCGGCCGTCATCTTTCGCTACTCCCATGGCCCGGAGGCTCACAACAAAATGGTGAAATGGTGGAGTGAGAATGGAAGGTCAGAAGCGACATTCAATATTGTGCCCCCATTGTAGAAAGCTTGTCAGCATCGACGAACCGACCTGCCCGCACTGTGGTTTGCACAACCCCGGAGCCCGCTGGCGCAGCCATTTCCTGATGAAGGGCTTATTCGGTGAGCACCAACTCATCAGGAATATCATCTCTGTCAACGCCGCCATGTTCATCCTCTCCATTGCCATCAACCCAACCGCCACCGGGTTTTCCATGAACCCCCTCGATTTCCTTTCCCCTGATAACAAAACTCTGCTGCTTCTTGGTGCTACGGGAAGGATCCCCATCGACCAATTTCATCGCTGGTGGACAGTCCTGTCGGCGAACTACCTTCACGCAAGCATTCTCCACATCCTCTTCAATATGATTGCCTTCTACCAGATCGCCCCCCTTATCCTTCAAGAATATGGCAGATCCCGAATGGTTTCCATCTACACGATCAGTGGTGTGGGCGGGTATCTGCTCTCCTATGTTGTTGGCATTCCCTTCACTTTAGGAGCATCCGCCGCGGTTTGCGGCCTTATCGGAGCGGCTCTGTACTTCGGCAAAAGCCGTGGAGGGTACTTTGGTCAGCTGGTTTATCAGCAGGTAGGGGGGTGGGCTCTGGGGATCTTCATTTTCGGTTTTCTCTTCCCGGGTATCAACAACTGGGCTCACGGCGGGGGCTTGCTATGCGGAGTGGGGACGGCATTTGTGTTGGGCTATCAGGAACGAGTGCCGGAAAGATTCTTTCATAAGGTACTGGCCGGCACGTGTTTGGTGGCTACCCTGGCAGCCCTGCTCTGGGCCGTTTTCACAACTTTGGTCATGTTTTTTTTCATTCGTGCATAAAAAAACCCCCCTCCTTTCCAAGAGGGGGGTTTTTCAGCTCAACGGGAGTTGATCAGCAACTATTGCGGGCTGACCGGCTTAGTCGTGCTAGTCGTGGTTTCAAGCACTACCAGAGGTGTAACGATAGCTGCGGTACCCAAGGCCAAAGCGGCCCCCGTCCACGACGTAAAACCGGCAGCGGTTGCCCCTCCGCCCGCTTTGGCAGCCGGGGTCGCCGCCACGGGAGCGGTGGTTGTGCCCTGAGCCAGACGCAAGCCCTGACCGGGTTCTATCAACACCACCCCGTCCGGGCTCATGACCTGCAAGGTTCCTTCCTGCATTGTCAGGATGGATTCGGTTTCAGTGACCTTGAGAGAACCTCTCACCATGGCCGCACCGCTAGCCGACAAAATGGCTCCGTCCGTCTGCACGGTGTCATGGGGAGTATGGAAAGAAATGGGCTTAGCATCTGGCTGCAAGGCGAAATCAAGCTGTCCCGACTTAACGGTCAGATCCCAGCGCCCCTTGCCCTCGGCCAAGGCAAACGTAGCCTGATCGTAGGCCACCAGTTGCAGGCTTTGCGTTTGCACCAGGCAGTCCCCATGGCACAACATGAGTGTTCCTTCGGGTAGAGGCAATTCGGATTGAAATTGACTTACCGCCTTGCCCTCTTCCAAGAGGCTCACGTTTCCATGGGGGATAATGCGTGCACCAGAACCCGCCCACGAAAAAACAGGCGGAGCGACCAAAAGCATTGCCAGTAAAACTACCAATGTTCTTAAAACGCTGTGGTTCATATTGATCTCCCTCCTTGTTGAATAGCTGAAGAGCCCTACTGCACCAGTTTAGTGCACAATTCTTCCGTCTGTGTCAAGAAAAAAGTCTTCTTCCGCTCTTCTCGGACAAGAGTCGGAGGCGGGTGCTCCAGGCGCTCATTGTTTGGGATTGGCAAAGGGGGTCTTTTTCAACAGGCGCACGGTTTGCAGCATGTCATGAAACTCCCGATTCTCCGGATAGCGTGCCGCAGCTTCCTGCAGAAACGCTTCAGCCCGGCCGAATTGGCCCCGCTTGAGGTAGATTCTGGCAAGGGCATTGAAGAGGGATTCGACTCCGCTATGATCTCCCGGCCGCACGTAAAGCGCTTTTTCGTATTCGGCAAGGGCGAGGTCGTAGTTGCCGAGTTCCCAGTACTTGTTCCCCTGGTTGTAATAATCGGGAAAGAAGCTGACTTCGTAATTGTCTGTCAGCACTGGACCACGCAGCATCCAGGCAAGCAGTGCAACCCCCAGACACCAGGCCCCGAGCTCCGCCAGACGGCGCTGTCGCACACAATCATAGGCGCGAGCGAGGGTGACAGCGGCGAGCATGGAAAGCGGCACCAGCAGCGGCAGACGGTAGCGCCCATAAACAAAGAACACGCTCAGCCCCGCAATAAAAAGCACCACGAAGGACGTACCCAGATGATCGCGCCGCTTGGGCAACAGCCAGAACAATCCTGCCAACCCCAGGCATGATACGAACCCAAATCCCCAGAAGGGCATGTTCAAGATGCGATAGCGCTCCTGGTAGAATTCATAGGTTCTGGTATCGGACGGTTCCTCTGCTCCCGCAGCCCAGCGCAACCGGTTCCACCAGCGCGTCAAGGCCAGAGCCGGTTCCTGAGCGATTTCCAGCAGTCCCTGCCGGAACCAGAAACGCGAGACCTCCGAGGGCTTCATCGCCCGTTGCGTCCGCCTTTCCGCCTCCTCCTTGAAGTTTGCCTCTTCATTGGCGATATTGGCCACCGAAAAGGGCGGGCTTATGTATGTCCCGCTGTCGTTCCCGGCATGGTTGGAGACATAGAAGTTCTGACCGCCGTTGGAGCTGACCAGGACAAAATCCCGGTCTTGAAGGTAGTTGTGGATGGTAGCGGGTGACACCCCTAGCAGAAAGGCGAAAGTGAACAGAGCCAACGCCTTATAACCCGGGACGGGAATTGCTTTACGGTTCATCACCAGGAAGATTGTTACCGCGGGCAACATCACCAAGAACAGCATGTGTCCCAGGGACGCTACTCCCACCGACAACCCGGCCGCCAGCCAGGGCCAGGATTTGCAGCTGGTTGCAGCCCGCGCCAAGAGGTAGAAACTGAGCGCCGTGAGGAAAAACACCAGCGAAGTCTTTTCGGGAAACCACTCGTAGAAGATGGGAGCAGTGCAGAAGCCAAGCAGGGCAACGGCAATGAGAGCGGTGGTCTGGTCGAAGACCCTTCTGGCGGTGCCATAGGAGAGCACGACCGTGCCAATCCCCAGGAGGAGATTGAAAAACCTCACAAAGAGGAGGTTTGATCCGCCCATGGAATAGAGGAAGGCCAGAAAATAGGCATAGAGCGGAGTGGTGAAAAAGGAAGTGCCTCGAGCCCACTGGCCGTGCTGGATCTTCACGGCCCACTCATGGTAGTGGGCCTCATCCCCGACCCGGAACTGCATATAGGGATCATCCGTGGTCGCGTAGAACAGACCCAGGCGCAGAGCTACGACACCGGCAAGAAGGACCCCGAAGACCAGGTTCGGGGTCAAGAACGACTTCTGCCTGGCCGCCTCGGGTTTTTCCGCTTGTCTATCGGTAGCGGTTTCTTGACCGACCCCCGCTGCTCGCTTCTTCTTCTTCATCGAAATTCACACTTGCGCCAGGATAGCCGGCGAAAGCCCTAGTTTTCCAGCCGGTCCCGAATCAGCTTTCGGGCCAGCTTCAGAGCCTCATCCAGTTTTTCCGGGCGGGTGCCGCCCGCCTGCGCCATATCAGGGCGACCGCCGCCGCTGCCTCCGACTTCTTTGGCAATCTCAGCGATCAAGCGACCGGCATGGGCGCGCTCCGTAAGGTCCGGCGTAACGCCAACGAGCAGGAACACCTTATCGTCTTTGGTAGCGCCGAGAACCAGGATGCCGCTCTTGAGCCGTTCTTTGAACTGATCGTTCATTTCCCGGAGGACCTTAGGACTGTCGGCATCGACGCGGGCGATGAGGACCCGAGCTCCCGCAAGCTCTTCAGCCCGGTCCAGGAGATCCGCTGATCGTTTCGTGGTCATCGAAGCCTTCAGCGCTTC
The DNA here is from genome assembly GCA_963783775.1 of uncultured delta proteobacterium. GTDB lineage: Bacteria > Desulfobacterota > Syntrophobacteria > Syntrophobacterales > Syntrophobacteraceae > JADGQM01. The sequence goes on from CAWAOR010000011.1 coordinate 653,079, forward strand.
CAATTCCCGTTCGTGCTCCTTTTGCTGAGCCAGGAGTTTCTCCACGCGGTCGACCACTTCCGCAGGGTTGGTTTTGAGCAGGCCGGCCGTTTGCTGCAGCAGCCCCTGTTGCTTGCGCAGATAGCTCAGGGCATGCCGGCCCGTGAGCGCTTCAATCCTGCGCACACCAGCCGCCACGCTGGTTTCCTGGATCAGGACGAACAGACCAATATCACCGGTACGCTGAGTGTGCGTACCACCGCACAGTTCGCGACTGAACCCGGGGATTTCCACCAGCCGCACCCGGTCGCCGTATTTTTCCTCAAACAGAGCCATCGCACCCGTTTTAAGCGCTTCCTCCAGACCCATCACGTGGACCTTGAGAGCATGATTACGGCGAATTTCAGTGTTAACCAATTCTTCGATTTGGGCGACTTCAGCCGCCGTGAGCCCCGTAAAGTGAGTGAAATCGAACCGCATTCGGTCGGGAGCGACGTGCGACCCCGACTGTTTTACATGGTCTCCCAGGACCTTCCGCAAAACTGCATGGAGGATGTGAGTTGCGGTATGGTTGAGCTGAGTATCCTGGCGCAATTCTTCGGCGACCTTGAGGTGGACCGGATCACCTACCGCAAGCCTTCCTTCCGTAACGCTGCCCACATGTACAAACAAGTCCCCGGGAAGCTTCAAGGTCTCTGAAACCAACACCCTGCCCGAAGGCCCCAGGATCTCGCCTTGATCCCCCGCCTGACCACCGGCCTCGCCATAGAACGGGGTCTCCCCGGTGATTATTTCCAAGACCGCTCCCGCCTCAGCCTGTGCCACCATCTCCCCATCCCGAATCAGAGCAAGAACGGAAGAATCAGCTTCCAGCCGCTCGTACCCGCGAAACACCGTAGCCGTACCCTGAGCAGACAGCTGCCGGTAGGCCTCGGAGAGTTCCCGCTCGCCGCTGCCTTTCCAGAACATGCGGGACTGTTCTCTCTGCCGGTCCATGAGCTCATTGAACCCGGGTTCATCCACATACAGGCCCAGGTCACGGGCCATATCGGTCACGATATCAATGGGAAAGCCGTAGGTATCATAGAGCTTGAAGATCAAAGCCCCGGGAATACCCTTCGCATCCTCATCCTGGAGGCGCTTGATTTCGTTTTGCAGGAGCTTGAGCCCAAAATCGAGGGTATCATTGAACCGTTCTTCCTCATGGAGGATGACCCGCGTGATGTAATTGGTGTTGTCGAGCAGCTCGGGGTAGGTATCCTCCATGGCGTGCATCACCGCCACCGCGACTTCGCTCAGGAAAGGCCGGTGCAACCCCAGAACGCGTCCGTGGCGCAAGGCCCGGCGGATCACCCGACGCAGCACGTAACCCCGGCCTTCGTTGCTGGGCAAAGCGCCATCACCAATGAGAAACGCCGCGGCCCGGCTGTGGTCGGCAATCACCTTCACCGACACATCCTTTTCCGCATTCTTGCCATAGTAATAGCCGCTCAAGTCCCCGATCTTGGCCATCATCGGCGCAAACAGGTCGGTATCGTAATTGGATGGAACCTTCTGGAGCACCGCAGCCGTCCGTTCCAGCCCCATACCGGTATCAATGCTGGGTTTGGGAAGAGGTTCCAGAATTCCGCTGGCCTGGCGATTGAACTGCATGAACACCAGGTTCCACAGTTCGAGGTACCGGTCGCAATCGCAGCCCGGTCGGCAATCCGGTTGCCCGCAGCCCATCTCCGGGCCCTGGTCAATGAGGATTTCGGAACAGGGTCCGCAGGGTCCCGTGTCCCCCATGGCCCAGAAATTATCCTTGGTGGGGAACAGGAGAATGCGCTCCGACGGCAGGTAGCGCGCCCAGAAGCCGCCGGCTTCATCATCCGGCCCCAGTTTCAGGTCCTTATCACCTTCATGGATGGTGGCATAAAGTTTGTCTTTGGGAAGTCCCAGTTCCTCGGTCAGGAAACCCCAGGCGTATTCGACGGCTTCTTTCTTGAAGTAGTCGCCGAAGGAAAAATTTCCCAGCATTTCGAAGAAAGTGTGGTGCCTGGCGGTGCGGCCCACGTTCTCCAAATCATTGTGTTTGCCGCCGGCCCGCATGCACTTCTGACTGGTGGTGGCACGATGGTAAGGACGCCGTTCTTCCCCCAGAAAAGTGCGCTTGAACTGAACCATTCCCGCATTGGTAAAGAGCAGGCTGGGATCATCATGAGGGATCACAGAGGAACTCTTGACGATGGTGTGACCACGAACCTGGAAGAAATCTAAGAATGCTTTGCGGATTTCTCTGGCTTTCATCACGCAGGCCTCCTCGGCTCTCTGGAAGTCATGCTTCAGCGGTTGTCGGCACTCCGGGGACTCCGGAGATCTTCAAGTCGTGAACCTGGCGTAGCTTCTGTTCAATTTCGGCCAGGAGATCAGGATGCTCCCGCAGAAACCCCTTGGTGTTCTCGCGCCCCTGGCCCAACCGCTCACCATTGTAGGAATACCACGTCCCAGCCTTATCCACCAGACTGCTATCCACCGCCAGGTCCAGCACATCTCCTTCTTTCGAAATTCCCCGACCGTAGACAATATCAAATTCCACTTCCTTAAAGGGAGGTGCAATCTTGTTCTTCACCACTTTGACCCGCGTTCGATTGCCAACGATATCCTGCCCCTCTTTGATCGGCCCGATGCGCCGGATATCCAGGCGCATGGTGGCATAGAATTTTAGCGCATTGCCGCCGGTCGTGGTTTCCGGAGAGCCGTACATGACCCCTATTTTCATCCGGATTTGATTGATAAAAACCACACAGGTTTTGGATTTGCTGATGGTCGAGACAAGCTTGCGCAGGGCCTGACTCATGAGTCTTGCCTGCAGACCCACGTGAGGGTCACCCATTTCCCCTTCGATTTCGGCCTTGGGGACCAGAGCCGCCACCGAATCGACCACTATGACGTCGATAGCATTGCTACGAACCAGGATTTCGGCAATCTCCAGGGCCTGTTCTCCATAATCGGGCTGGCTGACCAGCAGGTCTTCCACCAAAACACCGACCTTACGTGCATAGTTGATGTCCAGGGCATGTTCCGCATCGATAAAAGCCGCCAGACCACCGCGCTTCTGAGCTTCAGCGATAACGTGAAGAGCCAGTGTGGTCTTGCCCGACGATTCCGGTCCGAAGATTTCAACAATCCGCCCGCGCGCCACCCCTCCAATCCCCAGCGCCAAATCCAGGGAAAGACATCCCGTGGAGATAACGGGGATTTCTACCGGCTGGGCGCCTTCTCCCAGACGCATGATGGCACCCTTCCCACACATCCTCTCAATCTGGGATACTGCTACATCGATGGCCTTCTGACGTTCATCTACGGTCGACATGAGTGATTCTCCCTTAAAGTCAATGACAGCTTCCGGACCAGCCCGTGCGGCCACGGAATAGGCGAGGGGGCTGGCGAAAAACTGGGGTGCTGGCGATATCGCTCTGGCTCCCGCAGGTTCAGGCTAGTCTTGAATGACAGCGGCCGATGCTCCGCCGGTGAGGGTCCTTCGAAACAGAGAAGTATAACGGGCGCCTTCCGGCCTCAGCTCGCTCTTATACAATACCAGCTCGGTAACGTCAAAAGCTTCTGCTCTATAGCTCTGCCGCTCAAGGAGCAATTCCTGCAAAAGACGCAGATGCTGCCGCCCTTTGACCCGTCCAAGGGTAAGATGAGGCTTGAAAGCTCGTTCCTCCTTCTTGAACCCCACCTGCACCATGGCTTCTTCCACTGCCTGCTGCAGACTGGTTAGACCTGCCCCTTCAGCCTTCAGCCCCACCCAGATGACCCGCATCTGTTTGAGGGTGGGGAAAGCGCCGCAACCTGCAGGTTCGAGACGCAAGGGTGAGATCTTCCGAGCGACTTGAACCAGGCTGTTTTGGATTTCGGAGAGCCTTTCTGGAGCAACATCTCCCAGAAACTTCAAGGTCAGATGAAGGCGCTCGGGGTTGACCCAGGTTATGGGGGCTCGCGCTTCCTGCAGTTCGTTTTCGAGCTTGCCCAGCGCCTCCTGGACGCCGGGAGGCAAATCGACAGCAATGAAGGTTCGAAGCACCTTACAGACTCCTCCACAATAACATCAAAGCCGCTTGCGCGGTACGCTCCTGGATCAGTTCCCGGTTGCCGCTGAAAAGATGTCGTTCAACCTCCTCGCACTCGGGTGTGGCACAAGCGACAAAAACCGTACCGACCGGTTTTTCGTCACTGCCGCCTGTTGGTCCGGCAATTCCGGTGGTAGCCAAAGCAACCTGCACCTTGGCCCCGTTGCGCAAACCCCGGACCATCGCCAGTGCTACCTCCTCACTCACGGCTCCATGGCGAGCGATAACAGCTCCCGGCACTTTGAGCAGATCCTCCTTGGAGTCGTTACTGTAGGTGACAAGACCACGTTCGAAATAGTCGGAAGCCCCGGCAACAAGCGTTATCTTCCGTGCCACCAGACCCCCGCTGCAGGACTCGGCAACCGCCAGCCGCCAGTCTCGCCTCTTCAGCTTCTCACCGATCACCCGCTCGAGCGTTTCCTCATTTCGCCCGATCACGTGTTCCTTGCCAATTACCCCTATGATCTGCCTTTCGACCTCGGCGATAAGCCGTTGTGCGCTTGAGGCACTTTCTGCGGCAGCCAGCAGAGTCAATCGCACTTCAGCATCGTGAGGCAAGTAGCCAATTTCAACTCCAAACTGAGCAAGGTCCAGGGTCTTGATGCGCCGATTCAGTTCCGATTCGAAAAAACCCTGGATGCGGACAATCTCCTTGACCTGAACCAACCGTTCAGGAAACCGCTCCTCCAGGTCTGGAATAACGAATTCGGCGAGCAAAGTCTTCATCTCGTGGGGCACGCCCGGAAGAAAGTAACAGGGAACCTTCTGATGCTCCAGGAAATAGCCCGCCATCCCAACCCCAACCTTGGTCGCGCCTTCAGGGATATGAGCCATCTTCTCCACTTCTTCCGACCAGGACCGGCCGCGTTTCGCCAGGCGGTCCTTCAACCATTGTGTGTAGCCAGGATCGGGTAACAATTTGCGGTTGAAAGCGCGGCTCACGGCATCATTAGTGCGATCATCATCGGTTGGGCCGAGGCCCCCGGTGATGATCATGAACTCGGACTCACGGTGACTCTGGGTGAGGGTCTTGATGATCTCCTCCGCGGTGTCCCCCACCGTGATCATTCGTTCGAGGCGAAACCCCCTGCTGCGGAGTTGGAGAGCAATATGGTGAGCATTGCCATTGGGGATGTCTCCAAACAGGATCTCATCCCCGATCGTAATGAGGGAACCGGTAATCGATCTCAATCCTTCTGTCATGAAATGTCCTTACTCTCCCCGTCTAGCCAAAAGAAGTACATCCTCATAGACCTCCCGGAGGGGCTTGCGCAAATCCTCCGCAAAGCGCCGGCAAGCATCGTATTCCGGGATCAAACGGGACCTTCCGTCGGGAAGGAAGACCCTTTTCACCTGACACGGTCCATAGGGGGTGTCAAGCATCTCGAGCTTCCGGCTGAGTTCCACCCGCTTGACCTCCTGGATGCGCACGCCCAGGGTAGTGGTCTCTCTAAAAAGCAACTCCACCACCTGCGGTTGCAGGACAGGCTCGAACAGCACCTGCAGCATCACTCCCGGCCGGTTCTTTTTCATCTGAATCGGAACCAAACTGGCGTCCAAGACTCCCAGAGCGAACAGACTGTCCAGGACATAGCCGTAGAACTCCGGATTCATATCATCGATATTGGTTTCCAGCAAGATGAGGCGCCGGCCTTCCCACACCGTGGCGGATACCCCCACCAGCATTCTGAGGAGATTTGGGGGATCGGTGGCAAGATCTTTGCCGACACCGTACCCCGAAGCCTGCAGGATCATCTCCGGAATCGGACCGTAAGCTTCCACCAGGCAAGCCAGGAGTGCCGCACCAGTTGGCGTCACCAACTCGCGGGCGGCCTTGCTGCCATAAATCGGGACCCCTTCCAACAATTGCACAGTGGCTGGAGCCGGGAGCGGCAAAATGCCGTGATGAGTCGTCACGAAGCCTCGACCAACGGGAACCGGTGACGACAACACCCGGTCGACCTCCAGGTACTCCAGACCGATAACGGCACCGGCGATGTCGAGAATGGAATCAACCGCTCCAACTTCGTGAAAATGTACTTCGGAAACCGGCAGATGATGCACACGGGATTCAGCCAGAGCAAGCTTTTCAAAAATTCCCAGGATTTTTCCTTGAACACCCGCATTCAGCTTGCTCTGACAGATCAGTTCCCGAATGTCACCAAGCGAGCGATGGGGCTGCTCTGCGACCTCGATGATGACCCGGGTGCCGCCGATCAGCCCTCGCTCTTCCGTCACGGCCCGCACCGAATACCCGGTCACGGGAATCTTCCGCAGTTCCTCGAACAGGGCCTCCCTGGGCACCCCAAGATCCAACAAAGCTCCCAACACCATATCACCGCTTATTCCAGAGAAGCAGTCAAAATAGGCTATCCGCATGATTCAGTCTCCTCAGATCGGCACCCCGGCCTTTGTCCACCATTTGCATGTGGTGCCTGGTTTCCGTTGTCTACACCAGGACCATGTGCTGTCGAAAACTTGTGCATATCTTGTTACCAAGTCGGCCGGCTTCTCTTGCTCTGTCACTTCTAGCAGGCTGATGTGCTCCAATTGTCTACTAATATGGTTAATGATAACAAATATTTGATATTCTTTTTGACATTTGCACAACCCTTTATTATGATTTTTACCTTCTTAGAGATGATACTAATCAAGGAACCCTCCAACCGGGAATCCAGCATGAAAATCCAGATCGATACAGCCCTGCTTAGCGGAGTGCTGCAAAAAGTCATCAATATCACGGAAAAGCGAACCAACATTCCGATTCTCTCCAACATGCTGATCAAAGCCTTGGATCAGGATACGCTAGAAGTCTCGGCAACAGACCTGGAAATCAGCCTCCGCACTCAGATCAGAGCGCGTATAGAAGTTCCGGGTATGACGACGGTTTCTGCCCGAAAACTGCTGGAAGTGGTACGAGAGCTGCCTTATGAGCAGGTCACCCTGGAAGGGATGCCGGACAGCAGGCTGCTGGTGCATGCCGGACGTGCCAGATTTGAGCTGCAATCCATTCCGGCTGAGGACTTTCCCCACTTGAATTTTCACGAAGGATCGGAATTCTCAAAATGCGATGCCTCCTTGCTGCGCACTGCCCTCGATAAAACCCTGTATGGAGTTCCGTCCGAAGAAGATCATTTTAGTGTGTCCGGCCTTTTTTGGCACCTGATGGCACCCGGTCATTTCCGTTTTGTAGCCTGCGATGGGCATCGGTTGACCTATTTCGAGGTTCCCGAAGAATCATTCCCCAAGGTGGGGGTCGAGAAGGGCATCATTGTTCCTCGCAAGGGAGCCCAGGAAGTCATCCGGCTTCTGGAAAAGGAAGACGAAGCATTCCTCTCCTTTGATGAAAACTGCCTTATCCTCAAAACCGGCGTGACTTTACTCAGCGTACAATTGCTGGACGCTGAATTTCCAGAATATCAAGTAATCATACCTGATGAAAGACCTTTTTCCGTGGAGCTCAGTTGGGAGGCTTTCCACTCAGCCCTCAAGCGGATGGCGGTTTTGACCAACCCCCGGTGGCGCCATGTGCGTTTTACCGTTAAGCAGAACTTGTTGGAGCTTCAGGCAGGCGACCCCGAAGTCGGCAATGCCGATGACGTGCTGGATGTGGACTACCAGGGAGAGGAGTTCACCATCGCCTTTAACGTGAAATACCTCCTGGAGACTATGCAGAGTATTGAAAGTGAGAAAATTCGCTTCGAATGGCTCGATGCGTTTCATGGAGGGGTCTTTGTGGGTCCAGACGACCCCAACTATTTCAGCCTCATCATGCCCATGATCGTTTCGTAAAGCTTTTGGGAGCGTCTCTTAAGCTTGCTCCCTTCCGGAAAGGGATGACGGGATCGGCTTAGCCTTCCCTCCTGCCAGATGATCATTCTTGAGGCAAGCTGCTGCAGGCCGTTGCCTTGATGGTCTTTGCTCTTGTCGAAAAGCAGTCCTTGCCTTTACAAAGGCCGCGCAGGAACTTCTCAACCTCTTTAGAAAAGTCATTGAAAAATCCTGTAAAATAGTCTATACTTCTGTTTTAAAAGGAAATTCCAGCTTGTCGATGGGATCGGAAGGGTCTCTTCTTTGGGGTCCTGGTTCAACATCCAGAATCGAAACCCGCTGAGCAAAGGAAGTGAAGGATTCATTTATGACCGATTTGAGTACTGCCGAGGGCAGTCAGGAAAGCCAGTATACAGCGCAGCAGATTACCGTTTTGGAGGGACTGAGCGCGGTGCGCAAGCGTCCTTCCATGTATATTGGAAATATTTCGACCGAGGGCCTTCATCATCTGGTCTATGAAGTTGTCGACAACAGTATCGATGAAGCTCTGGCAGGCTATTGCAATCACATCAAGATTCAGCTCCACATCGATGGTTCCGTGAGTGTGGAAGACAACGGCCGTGGCATCCCGGTAGATCTTCACGAGAAAGAGAACATTCCCGCCGTCGAGGTGGTGATGACGAAGCTCCATGCTGGGGGTAAGTTTGACGATTCCAGCTATAAGGTTTCGGGCGGACTCCATGGGGTGGGCGTGTCGGTGGTCAACGCTCTGAGCGAATCGCTTCAAGTGGAAATCCGTCGCGACGGGAAAGTCTTCTATCAGCGTTATGAACGGGGAGAGCCCAAAACTCCGCTCATGGTCAAAGGGGAAACCACCCGTCGGGGCACCAAGGTTATTTTCAAACCGGACTCCACGATTTTTACCGAGACCGAGGTGAGTTTTGAGATTCTGGCTCAGCGCATGCGCGAGCTGGCCTTCTTGAACCGAGGTGTTCGAATTGATCTCGCCGATGAGCGGATTCCCAAGGAGCGGAGCTTTTGCTACGAGGGAGGTCTGGTCTCATTCATCGAGTACTTGAACAAAAACAAGGAGCCGCTCCACCCGGAGGTCATCTACAGTGCGGGGGAGAGGCAGAGTGTCGGCATTGAGACGGCCATCCAATACAACAACACCTATGCCGAAAAAATCTTTACTTTTGCGAACAACATCAACACGCAAGAAGGCGGCGCCCACCTGGCCGGCTTCAAAGCCGGCTTGACCCGTTCGATCAAGCAGTATGCAGTGCAAACCAAGATGTCCAAAAGCGATCTGGATAAGCTCATTGGCGACGATGTGCGCGAGGGGCTGATGGCGGTGGTAAGTGTCAAGCTTTCCCAGCCGCAGTTTGAAGGTCAGACCAAAACCAAACTCGGCAACAGTGAAGTGAAAGGGTTAGTGGAAAACCTTGTCTACGAAAAGCTGTCGACCTTCTTTGAAGAGAATCCCAAGGTAATAAAGATCATCCTGGATAAGGTTCTGGAAGCGGCGCGAGCTCGGGAAGCAGCTCGTCGAGCCAAAGAGTTGACGCGGCGCAAGGGCATCTTGAGTGAGCATTCGCTGCCGGGAAAGCTGGCTGACTGTCAGGAGCGGGATCCGGCGAAGAGTGAGATCTTCATTGTCGAAGGGGATTCTGCCGGGGGTTCTGCCAAACAGGGACGAGACCGTAAGTTTCAGGCGATCCTGCCACTTGCGGGGGAAGATTCTCAATGTCGAAAAGTCGCGTTTTGACAAGATGCTGGAAAACCAGGAGATACGAAACATGATATCGGCTTTGGGCACCGGCATAGGTAAGGATGAATACAATCCTGACCGGCTCCGCTATCATAAGACGATCATCATGACGGATGCTGATGTTGATGGGGCTCACATTCGGACTCTGCTCCTGACGTTTTTCTTTAGAATGATGCCGGAGTTGATCGAGAGGGGCCATCTTTTCATTGCCCAGCCCCCCCTCTACCGGGTGGCCGTGGGCAAGCAGGAAAATTATGTCAAGGACGAGGAAGGGCTCAATACCTACGTCCTGTCACGAGCCGTGGAAAGAAAGGAAGTCTACGTGGCGTGGCCTGGATCAGGCACTTCCCAAGACCCAGCTTGTTCAGCTCCTGAAGACTTACTCCCGTTATGAGGAATGGCTGGAGCGTCAAGCGGGAAAGGGCCTCCCGAAAGCGCTGATTGAAGACCTGGTAAGGATTTACACCACACGCAAACTGGCTTCCCTGGAACAGAGTGAAATTGCTCCGGTGCTCACGAGAAGAACTGGAAAAGGCTGGATACGAAGTGGTGTCGGTCGAGGAAAGAGAAGAGCCGGGGGACTACGATCTGATTCTGGCTCCTAAGGAAGCCAATGGCCCGGGAACCATACAGGTGGGGCGTGAATTCATTGAATCGATAGCTTTTCGCAAGCTTATCGAGCTTTACCATGCTCTGGAAGTCCTGCAGCAGAGGCCGTGTGTCGTGAGGAGCGGACAGGCTGAGCAGTCCTTTGATGATCCACGCGATCTTTTTCAATCGCTGATGGAGGATGGTAAAAAGGGTCTTAGCGTGCAGCGCTACAAAGGTCTTGGAGAAATGAATCCGGGTCAGCTCTGGGAAACTACGATGGATCCCGAGAAGCGAACCCTGCTGCAGGTGCGCATCGAGGACCAGTATCTGGCAGATGAACTGTTCACCACCTTGATGGGGGATCGTGTGGAACCGCGTCGCGAGTTCATTCAAGTCAATGCTCTGGACTTTCGAGAACTCGATATTTGATGGTTCCGGGAACGAAATCTGCCAACGTAGAGCGCGTAATAAACAACCTTTATTGAAGTCACAAAGAGAGTTCCTCCGAGGGATAGCAGAATGGATTTGAAAACAATCAATATCGAAGATGAGATCAAGCTTTCTTATCTCGACTATGCAATGAGTGTCATCATCGGCCGAGCCATTCCGGATGTGCGCGATGGGTTGAAACCGGTCCATCGGCGCATCCTTTTTGCCATGCACGAGCTGCGCAATGACTTCAACAAGGCCTATAAGAAGTCAGCGAGGATTGTCGGAGACGTCCTCGGTAAATACCATCCGCACGGCGATTCCTCGGTCTACGACGCGCTGGTGCGCATGGCTCAGTATTTCTCCATGCGCTATCCCCTGATCGATGGACAGGGCAACTTCGGGTCGGTGGATGGCGATCCCGCCGCCGCCATGCGGTACACGGAAATCCGCATGCATCGGCTCGGTCATGAATTCCTGAGGGATATTGAAAAAGAAACCGTCCCGTTTCAACCCAATTATGACAACACCATCCTGGAACCTGTGGTGCTGCCGACCAGGGTACCCAACTTGCTCCTCAACGGTTCTTCCGGCATCGCCGTGGGGATGGCCACTAATATTCCCCCCCATAACCTGCGGGAGCTCTGCGAAGGGCTCGTCGCCCTTCTGGATGATCCGGGAATCAGCATAACCGGACTCATGCGCTACATTTTGGGACCCGACTTCCCTACCGCTGGTTTCATCTGCGGCTGTCAAGGGATCAGGGAAGCTTACCAGACCGGTCGGGGCACGATAAAAATGAGGGCCCGCGTGGAAGTCGAGGAATCGGGACGAAGGACGCACTTGATCGTAACCGAGCTTCCTTATCAGGTGAATAAGGCAAGACTTCTGGAACGCATCGCCGAACTGGTGAAGCAAAAGAAGATCGAAGGCATTCAGGATATTCGGGACGAATCCGACCGTGAAGGGATGAGGGTCGTGCTCACCCTGCGACAGGGAGATGAACCCAAGGTCATCGAGAATCAGCTCTACAAACACACGCCCCTGGAGACCAGTTTCGGGGTCATCATGCTGGCGGTGGTGGACAACAAACCCGAGGTGCTCAACCTTAAGGAAGTGCTGCAAAAGTTCCTGGTCTTCCGACGTCAGGTCGTGGTCAAGCGCACTCAATACGAGCTTGCCCAGGCCGAAAGACGGGCGCACCTTTTAGAAGGGCTGAAGCGGGCGCTGGACCACCTCGATGAAGTGATCGAGCTGATCCGGGCGGCGGCCAGCCCGCAGGAAGCCAGAGTTCAGCTGATCGCACGCTTCGAATTCAGCGAGGAACAGGCGCAGGCCATCCTCGAGATGCGGCTGCAGCGGTTGACCGGCCTCGAGCGGGAGAAGATCGTTGAGGAATACTTCCAAATCCTGAAAGAAATTGAACGCCTGCGCCAAATCCTTGCTTCGACGGCCATGGTGGACCAGGTTATTCGGGAGGAAATCCAGGAACTGGTGGCTCAGTTCGGAGACGTTCGCAAAACGGAGATCATTGCTGAAGCCGGGGACATCTGTATCGAGGACCTGATTGCCAACGAAGAGATGGTCGTGACCATTTCCCAGGCCGGTTACGTCAAGCGGACCCCCCTTTCCATCTACCGCAGCCAGAAACGGGGTGGTAGGGGGAGAAGCGGCATGAGCACCCGTGAGGAAGATCTTGTTACCACAGTGTTTACCGCTTCTGCCCACGATTACCTCCTCGTTTTCACCAACCGGGGACAGGTCTTCTGGTTAAAGGTTTACGAAATCCCCGAAGTCGGACCATCGGCTCTGGGGAAGGCCATAGTCAATTTGCTGCCGCTGCAGCCGGGCGAAAAAATGCAGGCCATTTTGCCGGTGAAAGAATTTAAAGACGGGCAATATGTGGTCATGGCCACCCGCAACGGCGTTGTCAAGAAAAGCGATCTCACCGCCTACGCCAATCCCCGGTCAAGCGGCATCAGAGCCATCAATCTGGATGATGACGATGAGCTGATTGCTGTACGCATTACCGATGGCGATCGGGATCTTTTCCTCATGAGTAGATCCGGTAAGTCCATCCGCGTTTCGGAAACGCAATTCCGGCCGCTCGGACGGGTGAGTCGCGGCATTCGGGGGATGAACCTGGATGGCAGTGAATTGGTGGGAATGGATGTGATCGATGCCGGTAAGAGCATCCTGGTCATTACCGAAAAGGGCTTTGGCAAGCGTACCCCCGAAGATGCCTACCGCTGTCAGAGTCGGGGCGGCAAGGGGGTATTGAATGTGCGGGTTACCGAGAAGAATGGGGGCGTGGTAGGATTTCGCCAGGTGGGAGAAGAAGAGGAGATCCTGATCATTACCAACCGCGGGCGCCTGATCCGCATGCCGGCGAGGCAGGTAAGCAAAATCGGGCGGGTGACCCAGGGAGTCAGATTGATGGTCCTGGATGAGGGAGAACAGGTCATGGATCTGGCGATCTCAGCGGAACCCGATGAGGCGAAAGAGGAAGTGGAGAATTGATGGAAGCCGTCGGTCCTATTGGCGTTGTGGGAGCGGGCAGCTGGGGAACAACGATAAGCCAGCTCCTGGCCGCAAAAGGGTATCAGGTTGACCTGTGGGTTTATGAAGAAGACCTCTGCCAAACGATTCACAACACCCGTGAAAACATTTACTATCTTCCGGGTTTTCGTCTTCACGATAATATCGTTCCGCATCATTCCATTGCAGCAGGTGGTGCAGGGCCACGAGCTGATCGTGATGGTGGTGCCCTCCCACGTCTATCGCCAAACCGCTCTACAGATGCTGCCCTATTTGACGCGGAGCAGCATCATTGTGAGTGCGACCAAGGGCATTGAAAACGGCACCCTGTTGATGATGTCCGATATCTGGAGAGACCTCCAGCCGTCTTCGCCTCTCCCCAACGTGCTGTCTCTTTCCGGCCCTTCCTTTGCGCGGGAGGTCATCCGTCAGGTACCAACCGCGGTTGTGGTAGCGGGTGAGGACTTGGAAATGGCGGGACGGGTGCAGCGGATTTTCTCAACGAGCACCTTTCGAGTCTACACGAGTCTTGACAAGACCGGAGTGGAACTCGCCGGGGCTCTCAAGAATGTCATCGCCATCGCCGCCGGCATCAGCGACGGCTTGGGATTCGGCCACAATACGCGAGCTGCCTTGATCACCCGGGGACTGGCCGAGATGTCGCGGCTGGGAGGAAAAATGGGGGCGAATGTTTTGACCTTTTCGGGCTTGTCAGGTATTGGGGATCTACTCCTGACCTGCACTGGTGATTTGAGCCGCAATCGCCAGGTGGGACTGCAATTGGGGCAGGGCCGCAGGATCGAGGACATCCTTGGAGAAATGCGCATGGTGGCGGAGGGAGTAAAAACGGCCGCGTCGGTGCATTTTCTAGCGGAACGCATGCTCGTGGAAATGCCCATTTCAGAACAGGTCTACCAGGTTTTGCACGTCGGCCAGAGTCCCCCGGCGGCGGTGAGGGAGCTGATGGAGCGGCGTCTTAAGCACGAACTGGAACTTGCCTGAAGCGCAAAGGGTTGGGGGATTATGTCGCAACTTCTGATGTCGAGCATTCGTGAACGAGTCAGAGAGAAGAAAGAGAATTATCGGCGCTACAACTTTGAGCGGCTTCAAGAGGAGGCGTTTGCCACTTTCTTTGACTTGGCGCAAGAACACACCACCATCGATTACCTTTATCAGATCTGCGTGGCGGTCCCCAAAGAGTTCTTTGGACTCGAAAGCCGTCTTTATGTGATCGACCCGCGCACATCTCGGCTTGAAGGAGTCTGCAGCAGCGAAGGCGGCATCATTCCAGCCGAAGAACGCTCGCGTGTTGACTTACCGCTTAAGGGGACTTCTTATGAATCCGAAGATGCCTGGATTCTGCCGATCCGGGGAAACCAGGCCCTCACCAAATGGATTCCTTTTCTTGACCAGAGTCAGATCCTGGGGCTGTTCGAAATGTACCCCAAAGAGAAAGTGGATGAAAAGGAGCATTTCTTTCTGGAGAAATTTACCAACCGGATCGGTTACAATCTTCACCAGAAGCTGCTCATTCAACACAATATCAACCACCTCAAATTCATTAACCAACTGGTTTCGGACATCGAACACAACGTCATCTCACCGAACATTTATTACAAGCTGTTTCTGCTCCGATTGAAGAAGCATATTGCGGAATACAATCGCATTCAGAACCAGATTCGCGATTTCCTCCTCTTCCTTCAAAATGGGAATAAGGTCCTGTCCAAAGAATTGTGTGAAATCTATCATGCTTTAAGCCAAAACAGTGAACAACTGGAGGAGGAATCCAGAGCTTTTGCGAAGCACTATGAACACACCAGCCTCTTTCTGGAAACCCTGCTGCGGCGAGAACATTTCATCAAGGGCACCTATGTGCTCAGAAAACAGGCCTGCAATTTTCGCACGGAAATCATTGAACCGCTCCTTGAGCGATACTTGCCGCTCTTTGAAAAAAGAGGCATTGTCGTCGAGAACAGCCTGGATGAAGTACCGGACGAACAGATTACCCTCTACGTTGATAAGGGGTTGATTTCCCAGGTCTTCGACAACCTCTTCTCCAATGCCCTGAAATATGCGCAGACGGTTGAGGATCAACTGGGAAACCAGATCAAACTGGTTTCATACAATCGTCAGATGTTGAGGGACGTTTTTGGCAAGGCCATCGGCGGGGTAAGGTTCAATTTCTTCACGACGGGCAAACCCCTGTCAGAAAATGAGGCACAAAGGGTGTTTGAGGAAGGATATCGCACTTCTGCAGCAGGATCGGAACGAGGCACGGGGCATGGGCTCAATTTTGTAAGGAATGTAGTAGAAATTCACGGTGGCACGGTGGGCTCTGAACCCCAGCGTTACGGCAACCTCTTCTATTTCGTGCTGCCTTTGAAGGACGAAACGGCGGGTAGCGTTTGAGCCACCTCACGCTACATACCTACCCTTCAAATACGGCAATCCTCAGAAGAGAATACACATTTTACCCCATTCCCCCGTGAAAGATAATGCCGTATGAAAGGACATCAGAAGCCACGCCTCTCACCCTTTTTTGAAAGCCGGGTAACGCCAGTGTTACCCGGCTTTTTTCTTTGTGCGCCCGGGGCAGGCCATGGACCGGAAAGCCAATGGCTAAGGGCCGCTGCTCGCCCCCTCATTCAGGTGGGGTGAGGTTCATGGCCATGAGCTTCTTGCTGGTCTCGAAGATAACCTCGATCTTATGGGGTGAAATGACCTTGGTCACCACGCCCAGGCCGAACTGTGGGTGAATGATCAGCATACCGTCGCGATACAGCTCGCCCAAATGGTAGGTCGGAACACCCTCACGACTTGCTTCCAGGAGCAGTTGGCGCCAGTCGTCGTCGGTCTTGGGCCGCGATACTCCCTTGTAAAGCACTGACGGGACAAGGTCCTCCTCGTCCTCTCCTTCTTCGAGCAGAAGGTCTTCATCTGGAGCAAAATCAAGTTCATCCTGCTGGTCGAATTCCAACCCGCCATCATCATCGAATTCTTCGATAATCGGGCTGTCTTCCATATCTTTCTTTGCCATAATTCATCTCCATGATTTTTTCTTCGCTTTGCCAAAAGCTTCGTGTATTAGAACTCGGGGCGAAGGTCAAGAGTTTTCAACGCGACTCCCGGCCAAGTGTGGCCACGGGCGAACCCCTCACGGGCCTGCGGCATGCGATACACCTTTTCTGATTGACAACCGGGTGCTTGTCCATTAGGGTGATGCCCGCGCATTGAGAAGGATCTTGCAGTTATAATTCGAGCAGCATTCTTCGCGGACGAGGCAATCGAGGGTTGGACTAAATCGGTTAAGCATTACCCACTGCCACCGTCAGTTTCCGCGAGTCATTTCCAATCATCTGCACCCGCTCCAAAATACATTTTCTAGAGACGTTCGCTATTCACTCTGAAGCCATTATGAATTGAGAGGGGGGTGAAAAGAGGCCGAGTGTAACCAGTCTGTGTTGTTCAGAAAAGTAAGTGAAACCAGCGCTGTTAACGAGGAAGAGAGAAACGGGAGGTCAAAAATGCCCTACGACGCAACAAAACTGATGGATTGGCAGATTTCCGAAGCAGCAGAAAAGAACATGCCCACCCCGTGGGAATGGCAGGAAAAGCTGGGGCTGCAAAAGGATGAAATTTTGCCCATGGGACGCCTCTGCAAGTTGGATTTTCTCAAGATCATGGAGCGCCTGAAGGACCGGCCCGACGGCAAATACATTGAGGTGACCGCCATTACCCCCACTCCCCTCGGAGAAGGCAAGAGCACAACCTCGTGCGGCCTCATGGAAGGACTGGGGATGCGCAAAGTCAATGTCGGTGGCTGTTTGCGGCAACCTTCCGGCGGCCCCACCATGAATGTCAAGGGAACGGCGGCGGGCGGGGGCAATTCTCTGCTCATTCCCATGACCGAGTTTTCCATGGGACTCACCGGCGATATCAACGACATCATGAATGCTCACAATCTCGCCATGGTGGCCCTCACTGCCCGCATGCAGCACGAGCGCAATTATAATGATGAACAACTGCAGCGCCTCACCAAAATGCGCCGCCTCGATGTCGATCCCACTCGGGTTGAAATGGGCTGGATCATGGATTTTTGCGCCCAGTCCCTGCGCAACATCATCATCGGCATGGGCGGCCGCATGGATGGCTTCATGATGCATTCCAAATTCGGCATTGCCGTCAGCTCCGAATTGATGGCCACTCTTTCAATTGTCAGAGACCTGGCCGATCTCAAAGAGCGCTTGAACAACATCACGGTGGCCTTCGACAAGCGTGGCAATCCCGTCACCACCGGCGATCTGGAAGTCGGCAACGCCATGACGGCCTGGATGCGCAACACCATCAATCCGACCCTCATGTGCACCGCCGAGTATCAGCCGTGCATGGTTCACGCCGGTCCTTTCGCCAACATCGCCGTGGGCCAGTCGTCCATCATTGCCGACCGGATCGGTCTCAAGATGTTCGATTATCATGTGACCGAGAGCGGTTTTGCGGCGGACATCGGTTTCGAGAAATTCTGGAACGTCAAATGCCGTTACAGTGGTCTGAAGCCTCACGTTTCCGTACTGACCACGACCATTCGTGCCCTCAAGATGCACGGCGGCGGGCCGAAAGTGGTTGCCGGCATCGCCCTGCCCGACGCCTACTCCAAAGAAGACCTGGGCCTGCTGGAAAAGGGCATTCCCAACATGGTTCACCACATCAACACCATCCGCAAAGCCGGGATCAATCCGGTGGTCTGTATCAATGCCTTCCATACCGACACCAAAGCTGAAGTGGCGTTGGTGCGAAAATACGCTGAAGCTGCCGGAGCCCGCTGTGCGGCGTCTTACCATTGGGCTCAGGGCGGCGAAGGGGCTCTGGAATTTGCCGATGCGGTGATGGATGCCTGTAATGAAGAAAATGATTTCAAATTCCTCTACCCGGTCGAGATGAAACTGAGAGAACGGGTGGCAACGGTTGCGAGAGAAGTCTACGGAGCCGATGGCGTGGCCTGGACCCCGGAAGCCGAAGCCAAGGCCAAAATGCTGGAAGGCGATTCCAAGTATGACGACTACACCACGATGATGGTGAAGACGCATCTCAGCCTCACCCACGACCCCACCATCAAGGGTACGCCCAAGGGTTGGACCTTGCCGATTCGCGACGTTCTCATTTACTCGGGCGCCAAATTCCTTTGCCCCTGCGCCGGCGCTATCAGCCTGATGCCGGGGACCTCATCCGACCCGGCTTTCCGCCGCGTGGATGTGGATGTGAAGACGGGCAAGGTAATGGGCTTGTTCTAGAGCGTGGCGGTGGAATCTGAGATCCACATAGTCATGCCGCGTAACGCCGGTGGCTGTGTGGTTGGCAGAGGATGATGAACGCGCATTTGGTAGGGGCGGGTTTCAAACCCGCCCCTACGGTAGTTCTTCGCTTATCATCCTCAACAATCGCGGGTGCAGACCATGCCCCGCTACCATAAGGAGCACAGACGATGCCAGCCAAATTGCTCAAAGGGGCCGATGTGGCCAAGGAAATCCGGGCTGAATTGAAGGCCGAAGTGGAAAGCCTGCAGGCCAAGCACGGAGTGGTGCCGGGTTTGGTGACGATTCTGGTGGGGGAAAACCCTGCTTCCCAGAGTTATGTGAGAGGGAAACAAAAGACCGCCCATGAACTGGGTTTTTATTCCATTCAGGACAATCAGCCGGCTGACTTGAGTGAAGAAAAATTGCTGCAACTAGTCGACCAGTATAACAAGGACCCCAAAATCCATGGCATCCTGGTCCAGCTGCCCCTGCCCAAACACATCAATGAAAACCGCGTCCTGCTTGCCATCGACCCCAGCAAAGACGTGGATGCTTTCCATCCGGTCAATGTGGGAAAGCTTTTGATCGGTGAGCCCGACTACCTGCCCTGCACGCCGGCGGGAATTCAGGAATTGCTCGCCCGTTCAGGGACCGACCTTTCCGGGGCCGAGGTGGTCGTGGTGGGCCGTTCCAACATTGTGGGAAAACCGATCGCGGCCATGCTCATGCAAAAGGCAAAGAACGCCAATGCGACGGTCACGGTGGTCCACACCCGCACGAAAGATGTTAAATATCACACCAGCCGGGCGGATGTCCTGATTGTGGCGGCGGGCGTGAAGGAGTATGTGAAGGGCGACATGGTAAAACCGGGTGCCGTCGTGATCGATGTTGGGGTCAATGACGTCGGCGTGACCGCGGATGGCAAGCGGATACTCAAAGGTGACGTGGCGTTTGACGAAGTTGTGGGAATCGCCAGTGCCATTACTCCGGTGCCTGGGGGAGTGGGTCCCATGACCATCACCATGCTCATGAAAAATACCGTCCGCGCCTGCAAGCTGCACAACAACATCAAGGACTGATCGCCAAACGCAGCGCGAGGGCCTAAAAAAGACCGGCAGAAGGGGGTATTCCTTCTGCCGGTCTTTTTCTTTTCATTGAGCTATTGGTCTGGTTGCCTGAGAGTAGGCTGCGATCGATGCAGGAGGTCCAGGTATTTCGACCTTCTCTCGCTCAGGATGCGGTCGCCTGTTCCCAGGGCATTGAATGCAGTTTCTGCTGAAAGGGACCTGTAAACACGAAGTTCGCCTTCAGTTTCAGCTCTTCTTCGGAAAGACCAAAGGCCAGGCCGATGAGCTGGGGAAGGTACAGGACGGATACGGTGAGGTCCTTGCCGGCGATTTTGGAAGCCTTCGACTGATAGGCATCGAGGTTCATCTGGCACATGGGACAAATGGTGACGATACAATCCGCCCCACTGGCGGCATCCAAGATGTGCTCCACCGAGTTAAGCGCAACTTCCCCCTTGGTGGTCATGAGGCCGGCGCCACAACATCTGGGGCCCATCGACCAGGAGTGAACTTCTGCCCCGAGGGCCTCGATGAGCGGTTCCATGGATTTGGGTTGTTCCGGATCGTCATACGTGGCGTAAGGGCGAAGGGCCTGGCAGCCGTAATAGGGAGCAACCCGCAGTCCCGTGAGCCTGCGTTTCACCTGCTCTCCGAGCTTTTCCGGTCCGATATCCCGGGCCAGCACATCCATCAGGTGGCGTATTTTGATGCCACCTTTATAGGTCAGCTGTTCCTCGGCCAGCACCTCATTGATGTCGTGAAGCAGTCTGTCATTCTGTTTGACCTGGTCTTCCACTTTTTGAAGATTCAAGTAGCAGGCGCTGCAAGGGACCAGAAAGTCGGCATCGACCTCGGTTCGCTCAGCCAGGGCCAGGTTTCGCGCCGGAAGGACCATGGAGAGAAGATAGCTCACCGCATCCCCGGCACTGGCCCCACAGCAGGTCCAGTCCTCCATCTCCATCAACTCCACGTCAAGAGCGCGCATAACGGCTCTGGTTGAAGCATCGTATTCGATGGCGGTGCCTTCCAGGGAACAACCGGGGTAGTAGAAATAATTCATGAACGTGCCTCCAGTTCTTGCACTTTTCGATAAATCGCCTCCAATTTCCCTTTGCCGGAAAAGCTCGGCATTTGCGGTGAGATTTTGCCTTTCACCATTAATTTTATCCCCAGGGAAGTGAAGGCAATGGGCGTAATGGGGTTCTTGAGGGAAAGGAAATACCGGGCCATCATTTCCATTTCCCGCACCCGTCCATAGCGGCGGACTGAATCAAGGAAGGATCGATAGAAGAGGGGGCTTTTCTTATCGACGGCCCGTCCTTCAGCTATGGCCAGCCGTTTCAAGGCGCCAAGGGTTTCCGTCAAGGGCAGCCCGCGGGGACAGCGCAGGGTGCAGTAATAGCAGCTTGAGCAGAGCCAGAAGGTCTTGCTGTTGAATATTTCGTCCTTGAGGCCCAGCAGCACCATGCGCCATAACTGCCTGGGGGTCACGTCCATGGCCTGGGCATTGGGGCAGGAGCCGGTGCAGGTGCCACACTGCATGCAGGCGCTGACTTTTTCCCAAATCGCCAGCAGGGGATCGGCGGCAGCCGCTGCCGCATCTGGTGGGTGGTGACTCATCGCAACTTATCTCCTCTCAGGCTGACTCACGTTGGACCGAACTTTCAGCGGAGTCAAAAAATCTCTTCCAGAGCGGCGTCAAGAACCGCATGAATCTGTTGATCTTTAAACCCTCGCAGCACTGAGGCGCTGTTGGGGCAGACTGCGGCACAGGTCCCACAGCCCTGGCACATGAGCTCATTCACCACGACGTGGTCCTCTTCTTCGTCGCGATAGCGGGCGCCAAAAGGACAGGCTTCCACGCAGCGTTCGCAGAGGGAACACAGGGCGTGGCGGACTTCGGCTGCAACACTGCCGCCGGTGACCTGTCCCCGGGCAAGCAATCCCAGAGCCCTTTGCGCCGCAGCTTCAGCCGTGGCGACCGCTTCGGTGAGCGAACGCGGGGAGTGGGCGAGGCCGCATGTGTAGACCCCCTCTTTGACGAAATCTACCGGCCGCCATTTGGATTCTGCTTCCTGGAAAAAGCCATCCTCGTTCACCGCTACCCCGAACACTTCGGCCAGCTGCGCTTGACCATGGGGTACGATACCGGTGCTCAAGATCAGTAGATCGTTCTCCAAAATGAGTTCCCGGCCAAGGATGGGATCCTGGGCGGCCACGGAAATACGACCGTTGGCCATGATTACTCGGGGTTTGTCCGCCACCTGGTATTGGACAAATATCACTCCTGCTCGACGGGCCTGAGTGTAATAGGTTTCGAGAAAACCATAGGTCATGATGTCCCGATAGAAGATCGTCACATCGAGGTCCGGGTTCTTTTCCTTCAGGTATAGAGCATTCTTCAGAGCCGAGGCACAGCAGATGCGGCTGCAATAGTTGCGGCCTTCAACCCTGGAGTCCACACACTGGATCATGGCAACGGCTTTGAGGGTGGTTGGATCGATGGTGCCCTGGTGCAAGGCCTCTTCCAACTCGTGCTGCGTCAGGATGGCCGGGTTCGTGCCGTAGCCATACGATTCCGTGGCGGCTTCGCGGCCCCCGGCAGCCAGTATGGTCACGCCGTGCTCCAGCAGCTCACCCGTGCCGTCCTCCTTTTCGACACTTGTCAGGAAGCGTCCCACCTGGCCCTGCGAATGGATGATGCGGGTGTTCATGTAAAGCTTGATCTGCGGATGCCGGGTGACCCTGAAGATGGTTTTTTCCAGAAGCTCCTGGGGCAGTGTCCCTTCAAGAGTACGGTACAGATGCCGCAAGTTGCCCCCCAGTTCGGCACTTTGTTCCACCAGGTTCACCTCGAAACCGTGATCGGCGATGGCAAGGGCCGCGGTCATGCCCGCAATGCCCCCGCCCACCACCAGGGCCTTTTGCGTGATTGCCGTGGAAACAAGAACGGTGGCATCTTTCCCTCGAAGCCTGGCAAGCCCCATGCTCAGAGTGGTCTGAAGTTCCCGTTGCAGCTGCGATGGCTCCAGCAGGTTTCCGGGAAAGGCCGCGGTACGAATGTCGACGACATCCATGAGCGACGGATGCAGCCCGATCGCTTCCCCCAGTTCCCGCAGTTGCTTCGCATACAGGTAAGGCAGGCAGGCTCCGATCAAAAGTCGGTTTGCCCGGCTGCCCTTAAGCTTGCCCTCGAGTTGGGCCCAGCCTTCGCGAGTGCACAGCCGCTCGATCTGAATCACCTGGTTGCCTGCCACGGAACGTTCCATAGCTTCCGCCAACGCTGTCAAAGCCGCCCCCTCCATAATGCCGCCCCCGCAGCTGCAGAGCGCAATGGCCGCTTGGGGCAGTTCCCGGGACACATTGCGAAAGGGGCTTGGCGAGCCTTTTACCTCGGCCAGGCTGCCGCCCTTGGAGTGCATCAGCGCTGAGGCGGCGAGGGATGCCGAGCTGGCTTGAATGACCGATTCGGAGATGTCTCTGAGACCCGAGAATGATCCACTTACAAACACCCCCGCCGCCGCGGTGAGGCTCGTCGAGAAATCCTTGACCTGGCAGAACCCCCATTCATTGAGCTCGATGCCGGTCAGCTCCGCCATGGATTCCATCCCCGCGGAGGGCCTTTGACCGGTGGCGAGCACCACCAGATCGAACACCCCATCCTGATTGGCGCCGTCGAGTGCGGTGTAGGAAAGTCTCAAATCGCCCTCAGTTCCTTCCGGTTCGACGGTATGCACCCGGCTCCTCACAAACCGGACCCCGCATTCCTGCTCGGCGCGATCCCGGTAACGCTGAAAGTCCTTCCCAAAAGTGCGCATATCCATGTAAAAGATGGTGGTATCAACGGCATCCCCGAGGCGCTCCTTCAACAGCAGGGCTTCCTTGATGGAAAACATACAGCAGATTGAAGAACAATAGTCGGCGTCGGCCTGGAGGTTTCTCGATCCCACACACTGCAGCCACGCCACCTTGCGGACCTCTTTCCCGTCGCTTGGCCGCAAAATCTTGCCGCCGGTCGGACCGGTGCCGCTGACCAGACGCTCTAATTCGATGCTGGTGACGACATTGGGAAACTGACCATAGCCGTAGGTGTTCTTGCCAATTCCGGGATCAAACGACCCGAAGCCGGCCGCGAGAATGACCGCTCCCACTTCCAGTTCGCGCTGGGCGTCGCCCTCAACCTGCAGATCGATAGCGCCGGTGGGGCAAACTTTCTCGCACTCCCCGCAGCGGGTACAGGATGCCTCATCGAGCACATAGTGATTGGGAATGTTGTGCGGCACCGGGAGGTAGATGGCCTTGCGCTTGCCGAGGCCGGCATTGAATTCGTCCGGAGCCTCGGCCGGGCACACCCGCGAGCACTCTCCACAGCCGATACAGCGCGTCGGATCGACTTGGTTCTGCTGGTGGCGCAGGGTGGCGCGAAATTTGCCCGGTTCTCCTTCGAGACCCATGAGCTCGGTTGCCAGCATGATTTCGATGTTCTCGTGAGATAGGCCCTTCCGCAGGCAATACTGAGAAGCACTGTCCCGTTCCACCAAAGGCAGCATTTTGCACATGCCGCAGTGATCGTTCGGGAATTGATAGTCGAGTTGCCTGAGGGTCCCACCAAGGTTTGGCGCCTTGTCGATCAGCGTTACCCGGTATCCCAGTTCGGCCAGATCCAGAGCAGACCGAATACCGCTTATCCCGGCTCCCACGATCAGAGCGGAACCAATTTTCTTATCCATAAGCTACAACCTTTCCTAGTCCTTCCCGCCCGTGACCTCAGAAAACTCCTTCTCGCGGAACACCGACAACGGGGGATCGTCCTCAAGGCTACGGCCGGCCTTGTAGTCGAAGGCACGCTGGGTGTGGTGGGCGATGGCGCGAAAGATTTCCATCACCGGGATGTTGTTGGGGCACGCATTAGAACATTGTCCGCAGCCGACGCAGGCGGTGCTCATATGGGCAAGGCGGGTCAGATGATAGAACACGGTGTCCGTCGGCATCTTGAGAAGGCCTTTACGTTTGGCCCAACGCAGATACTGGGATGGTTCGTGGTCAAAAACGTCTGTCACGAAAACACATTCCTTGCAGTAGCATACCGGGCAGGCGACTCTGCAGTTGAAGCAGTTCACGCAGTTGCCGAGGTAGCTCATGAGTTTTTCCAGATCGGCGGTATCTTCAGCGGTTGCCGCAAACATCTGGTCACGGTAATCGCTGCGTTTGGCGATCAACTCGGCAACCGCCTTCTTGCGACCCTCGGGTTCCTTAACCTCCGGCAGACCAAGCTGATCCAAAAGAGCCTCCGCTTGCGGGGTGTTGGCTTTCAGCAACAACTCCTTCTCAATATCGCCCCCTGCCAGGCCGATTAACAGGTCAGCGTTTTCGGGAATGGGATATTCGCAGGCCTGACAAGCGGTGGCGAGGTCGAAGTCATGGCTGGCGGCGCCTTTGCCGTCCATCATATGCTCGAGAAAACGGCGGGTTGCATCGGTCCCATGTTCTCCAGCGAAGCGCGTGTAGTTGAGGTTGTTGTAAGCGCCCAAACAATCAATGCCGATCAGTACCAGCCCTTCCGTACTGCCTTGCTTCAGTTTGACCAGCTCGATAAATGCTCGAATCTCGCACGGCCGCAACACCGCAGCGATCTTCCCTGTCCCTCCCAGAGGCTTCCGGGTAAGCCTTGACAAGACCTTGGAAGCGTTCAAGGGGAAGGCCGGGGCTAACGGGTCGGCGCCCTCGAGCTTCTCCGGATCAGTCACCAGGGTCGGCATGACCACATTTCTCATGGGAAGATGTTGGGCCACCAGAATGGCCTCGATTTCCGTTTCTTTGAGGAGCTTCTTTAGAAAACCCTGCAATGAGGCGATCAGGTTTTTCTCCTTGACCTCGATACTTGCTGTTTTACCCATCGCTTCTCTCCAAACCTTCTCTATTCTGGATTCTCAAAGATGCTCACAGCACCATCTGTTTGCGCAACTCGTTGGGGCCCAGAGCCTTGACCTGCTGGGCCATCTCTCTCATGGTCCGGGCAAAATCGATGCCCTCGCTGGCGCCGATCCAGGTCATCTTCAGCCGCCGCTCATCGAAGCCGAACCGGGGGAGGATTTCCTTCAACAGTTTGACGCGCCTGCGCGCCTTCAGATTGCCGTTGATGTAATGACAGTCGCCCGGGTGGCACCCACTGATCAGCACCGCATCGGCGCCTTCGAGTAAGGCTTTGATCACGTACTTGGGGTCCACCATCCCGGTGCACATCATGCGGATCATCCGCACATTCGGGGGTTGGACCAGGCGTGAGGTGCCGGCCAGATCGGCCGCCGTGTAAGTACACCAGTTGCACACAAAAGCGATGATCGTTGGTTCAAAATCCTGCATATCTTCCTCCATTATTCAGCTATTCAGCCTGGAGCCTATTCTTCAAACCACCTCGTCGATAATCCCCTCGATCTCGGCAAAGACCTGTTTGGTGGTAAAATGTTTGGTGCGCGCCGCCCCCGAAGGGCAAAAGGCGGAGCAGCTGCCGCATCCCTTGCACAACGCTTCGTTCACTTCCGAGACCCCCTTGCGTTCATCAAACTCGATGGCCGAATAGGGGCAGAGCTTGATGCAGGTCTGGCACCCGGCACAGACCTCGGGATCGATCCAGGAGGTGGCCGAGGGGATTTCCACCTTGCCGCGCGTGGCGAGGGCCAGGGCCTGACACGCGGCGCCGGCAGCATGGGAAACCGCATCCGGAATATCCTTGGGACCCTGGCACGAACCGGCCAGGAAGATCCCATCGGTCGCCGTGGACATGGGCCCCAGCTTCGGGTGTTCTTCCAAGAAGAAGCCATCGCCCCCCTGGCTGATCCCGAAAATCCTGGCTACCTCGGGAGCGTTCTGGCGCGCCTCCATGGCAGTGCACAAAACCACCATGTCCACGGGCACCCGCAAGCGCTTGCCCAGCAGAGTATCTTCACTGATAATGACGAGCTTGCCCTCTTCTGCCGGGCTGAGGGCCTCATCGGTGATTTCCCCGGGGCGGCCGCGGATGAACGTGACGCCCTCTTCCTGGAGTCTGCGGTAGAATTCTTCGTAGCCCTTCCCGAAGCAGCGCATGTCGATATAGAAGTTAACGACCTTCGTGTCGTGGCCTACTTTCTCCTTGATGAGGTGACCGTATTTGAGGGCATACATGCAGCAGACGCGGGAGCAGTATTCATGGAAGTTCACATCACGACTGCCCACACAGTGAACGATGCCGATGCTGGACGGCCGTTGGCCGTTTTTCATGAGGATTTGTCCACCGGTGGGGCCGACCGCATTGTTGAGGCGTTCGAACTCGAGCCCGGTATAGACTTCCTGGAAGCGTCCGTAGCCATACTGTGTCAAGGGCGTGGGGTCCATGATGTCGAAACCGGTGGCCAGGACGATGGTACCGACCTTCACCTCGACCTCCTGCTCCTTCGCCGTATGATCCACCGCCAGCCGCTCGCAGACCCGCACACACTCCATACATTCCGAACAGGCACCACAGTTCAGACAGCGCAAGGCCTCGGCTGCTGATTCCTCATCTTTCAGCCCCCAAGAGACTTCCTCGAAGGAAGCGATGCTCTCTTTGGCTCCCTGGTGCTGCAGGTGAGCCCTGGGTGCTCTGGTGATATCCTTGGGAATCTCACGCCAGTCGCGGCCGGGTGGTTCCTCCTTGGCGAGTTCCTTTTCGAAGAGGCCGAGATCCTCTGCATTGAGGTAACGATGCATGGCATCCGCCGCCCGATGCCCGGCAGCGATGGCATCGATGACCGTAGCCGGCCCGCTGACGGCATCGCCTCCGGCGAAGACGTCGGGCAGATTGGTCTGAGCCGTGTAGCGATTGACCACCAGAGTGCTCCGACGGGACACCTCGAGACCCGTTTCCGAAAAATACTGGGCTTCGGGTTGCTGGCCGATGGCCGGAATGAGGGCATTGCAGGCTACGATGAATTCCGAGCCTTCTATGGGGACCGGTCGCCGGCGGCCACTCCCATCGGGTGCCCCCAGTTCCGTGCGGACGCATTCAAGGCCGGATATCTTGCCGTTTGCCCCGAGAATCTGTACCGGCGCCGAGAGGTAATGGATCTCAACCCCTTCTGCCAGGGCCTCCTCGATTTCCTCGGGATAGGCAGGCATTTCTTCGCGGCTGCGGCGGTAGACGACGGTGACCTTCTCGGTCCCCAGGCGCAGAGCGGTGCGCGCGGCATCGATGGCAACGTTGCCACCTCCCACGATGACCACGCGCTTTCCGAGTGGCTCGCGGTTCCCGAGATTTACTTCTCGGAGAAAGGCCCCGGCGTCTACCACGCCTTCCAGTTCGTCTTCTCCCGCGATGTTGAGCTTCAGACTGCCGTGGGCGCCGATGGCCAGGTAAATGGCATGGAAACCCTCCGTTCTGAGGTCGTCCAGGGTGAAGTCCGCTCCCAACTTCTTGCCCGTCCGGGTTTCAATACCCAGGCGAAGGATCGCATTGATTTCCCGGTCCAATACCTGCGGGTGGCAGGCGGTAGTCGGGGATGCCCACGCGCAGCATGCCGCCGAGGACGGGGAGGGCATCGAACAGGGTTACCTGATAGCCCTTGAGTCGAAGGTCGTAGGCGGCGGTGAGTCCTGCCGGGCCGGAGCCGATAATCGCTACCTTCTGCTGACGTTCTTCAATCGTTGGCAGCGGCAGTTCGTCGAAGTCTACCCGGTCAGCAGCGAAGCGCTTCAGGTCTCTGATGGCAATCGCTTCATCCACTTCCAGGCGGCGACACTGGAATTCGCAGGGATGCGGGCAAACCCTTCCCAGAACGCCCGGCAGCGGCACCCGTTCTCGGATCAATTGCACCGCTTCGAGATACTTGCCCTGGCCAATGAGTTGCACGTAACCCTGGACGTTGAGTCCGGCCGGGCAGGTGATCACACAGGGCGCGCGATCCTTCTTGTCGATACAGAAGGTGATGGGTACGGCCTGGGGAAAGAAACGGTAGATGGCTTTGCGCTCGCTCAGGTGCTCGTCGAACACGTTGGGGATCGACACCGGGCACACTTCGGTGCACTGGCCGCAGCCCGTGCAACGATCTTCAAAGACGTAGCGCGCTTTGCGGCGGATCTTGACGTTAAAATTGCCGACAAAGCCGCTCACTTCGGTCACTTCACTGTAGGTGAGCAGGTCGATGTTCGGGCTTTGGGCGACGGCCACGGTCTTGGGCGTGGAAATGCAGGCGGCGCAGTCCAAAGTGGGAAAGGTCTTGTCGAACTGGACCATGTGCCCCCCAATGGAAGGATCTTTTTCCACCAGGTAGACCCGATGGCCGGACTTGGCAATGTCGAGCGATGCCTGAATACCGGCAATGCCGGCACCCACCACCATGACGTCCGGATGAACATCCACTTCCCGTGAGGCCAGAGGCTGATGAAAATTCACTCGGTTGATGGCTGCTGCGGCCAGGGACTTCGCCTTGTCGGTGGCTTGACCCGGATCCTCGGTAACCCAGGAGCAATGTTCGCGAACGCAGGCCATCTGAAAGAAGTAAGGGTTGAGTCCGGCCCGCTGGCAGGCATTCTGGAAAGTCTTTTCGTGGAGGCGCGGTGAGCAGGAAGCGACAACAACCCGGTTCAGGCCCAGCTCCCGGATGTCTTTCTGGATCATCTCCTGGCCCGGATCGGAACACATGAACTTGTAGTCGCGGCTGACCACAACATCCCGGAGGCCGCTAACAAATTCGGCCACCTTGTCGGTGCGGACCTTCCCCGCAATATTCGTCCCACAATGACAGATGTAGAACCCGATTCGCTTAGGCATCATTTACCCTCGTTAACTCATGCGGAATTACCCAACGGTTCAGAGGTTCACACCTTCTGAACACAAAACACCCTTGCTTCATGAAAGAGCCGATCAGTCAGGCGAAATCAGCAGGAACGGGGGCCGTCGGAAGGTGCAGAGAGCAGAAATCCTAGCAGGGAGCAGTCTATACGCAACTCTGTAACATCAGTAGATTATGATCAATCGGAGAGTATATAGCAAATCAATCAGAGCACGTCCAGGTCGCAGAAAGATTTCGTCAACGGGAAGAAGGTTTTCTTTTTAGTTGAAAGGAGGTTCCATTGCAAGCCTTAATTACCCGCTGTGTCGGCCGATTGCTTCAGCAGCTTCAGGCCCGGCAATCTCATCTTATTCACTTTCCAAGCAGCTTCTCTTGCTTTTTGACGGCCGATTGCTTCAGCCGATTCAACGTCTTTTCCAGAACGGGCAGTTCCTGATGGCTGCTATGCTTTGAAGCCGCCGGGCGGAAGGTGCCACGGGCGGCCTAACCAGCAAGGGATTTGCGCCTGGCTGTACTAGTCAGAGAGGCTTCGGTCCCAAAATCAATCTTCTCAATGCCTGCCTTCACGGCATCAGCGCGCCCCATAAGGCCGTGGCATCTTGTTTTATGGGGATGTTCCCTTTACAATAGCCACTCTAAACCTTTTGCCCGTGGCCCGTTTCCGAACGAGCCAACCAGCTGTTGGAGGAGTGCCGGCGCCTTTTCCCATGAGCAAAGGGAAGGTCGCTTTCGGAGTGCATTCTTTGAGGCATCGTGGACAGCCTTCTGTGTGGGGTTTATGGCAACGTGCTACTATAAAATTCTGGGCGTGTCGGTGCGCGCCAGCCAGGAAGAAATCAAGCGAGCTTTCCGCTTGCTCGCCTTGCGCTGGCATCCCGACTGTAACCCCCACGATCCCCTTGCGGCAGAGCGCTTCCGGGAGGCGCTCGAGGCCTACGAGAACCTTGTTGACCCTTCGAGACGAGGTCGCTACGACACAGTGCGGCGTTATGCCAGGTCCAAAACCGGTGCCCGGCGCCAGCGTCGCCACCCCCCACCGGCAGCGGAACAAGCCTCCTCCCAAACCGTCGAGGACATGCTCAAGGAGGCCTTTGGGGTTCAATACGGCGGTCATCCGGGGGCTCCGACAAGAGTCGACCTGCGGTTTGATCTGCAAATTCTCGAGAGCGCTGCTCTCAAGGGGACTTATGAACAGATTGTTTTTCGACGCATGGTCTACTGCCAAGCCTGCATGGGAATCGGTGGCAGAACGTCTTCGTTGACCTGCGAAACGTGCCAGGGGCGGCGCGAGCTAGAGGAATCCTGTATGCTGAGGGTGTGGGTTCCACCCGGCAGTCGGGAAGGAACCCGATTGCGCATTCCAGGTGAAGGCGACCGGCAAAGCCCATGGACACCGCCGGGAGACCTGATTATCTACCTGTACGTCGTGGATGAGTGATGAGTAACTCGTCACTCATCACTCTTTCACCAAGGAAAACTGAATCATGATGGAAAGCAAACCGGAACTGACGCATATTGATGCGGAAGGTCGCCTGCGCATGGTGGATGTGGGTGAGAAGGAAGTAACCCAGCGGGAAGCGAGGGCAGAAGCCACCATTGTTCTGTCTCGTGAGACGCTGCAGCGGATTCTGGATCAGCATATTCCCAAAGGAAATGTCTTTGAGGCTGCCCGTCTGGCGGGAATCCTGGCGGCGAAAAAGACCTCTGATCTGATTCCTCTCTGCCACCCGCTCCAACCCACTGAAATCAAAATTGATTTCTCGGCGCATCCCGAGCAGAGTCAGATTACCGTGTTTTCTCTGGTCAAGACCAGAGATCGCACCGGGGTCGAGATGGAGGCGCTCGTGGCCGTGGCCACAGCGGCCCTCACTATCTATGATATGTGCAAGGCGGTTGAGCGCACCATGGAGATCACAAACATCCGGTTGAACTACAAAAGCGGCGGAAAAAGCGGAACTTATCAGCGCGCTTAGCGAACATTTGCCAACGATTTTTGCTTTACTCTTGCGCCTGAGTATGTTAGCCAGAAGCGTTTTTCAATTCCACGGGGGTGCTGCATGGAAAAAGAGACACAGCTTTTGTTTAAAGAGATTCTGACCAGGAGGCTGAACGAACTCCTCGAGGAAGCTGAAAAGACGGTCGCGGGCATGACCGATACGGAGGAGACTTTTCCGGACCCCACCGATCGGGCGACTCTGGAATCTGACCGGAATTTTCTCCTGCGCATTCGAGACCGGGAGCGGAAACTCATCATGAAAATCCGCGAAGCCATGCAGCGTATTGACGATGAAAGCTTCGGCGTCTGTGAATCCTGCGGTGACGATATCGGTATCGATCGCCTGAAGGCGCGACCGGTGACGACCCTTTGCATCGAATGTAAACGCAAGCAGGAAGCAAACGAGCGAGCCAGGGGGGCGTAAGATGCGCTCCCTAGCCCGCTGTTTGCGGCCTTAAACCGAAACGTGCCTAAAAACCGCCCTCCACGCGCAACACGTCCCCGACCCAGAACACCCGTTCTTGCCCGTCTCGCTCCTGGAGGCGGAGCGCCCCTTCGCGGGTGAACCCCAAGGCCTTGCCCGAGAATTCGTCTTTTCCGGACTGGATTTTCAGCTGCCTGCCAAGGACCGCCGAAGCCCGTTCGTACTCGGGGAGGATTGCACCGAAGCCCTGCTTCAGAAAACGGTCGTATTCGGTTTCAAAGCGATGAAGAAAGGCCAGGAGAACCTCCTGGCGGTTGACCGGTGTTCCCAGTTCCAGCGCAAGAGCGGTAGCGGGGTAGCGGAAAGGTTCGGCAAAATCACTCTCCCGGTAGTTTACATTGATGCCTATGCCGACCACCAGGAAGCGGGTATAGTCCTGGTCCGATTGCATGTCGGCCAGGATTCCGGCAAGTTTCTTCCCATGGAGCAGAACATCGTTGGGCCACTTGATGGCTGCCTGGAGTCCGAATTTTTCCTGCAGCACCTTGACCAACGTCAGACCGACCACCATTGCGGGTTGGGGAGCTTCCTGCACCGGCAGGGGGGTCCTGAAGATCATGGACAGATAGATACCACAGCCGGCGGGCGACACCCACAGTCGCTGCAGGCGGCCTCGGCCTTGCGTCTGTTCCTCGGCCACCACCACAGTGCCATGTTCTGCCCCTTGAGTTGCCAGGTGCAGCGCCTGATCGTTGGTGGAACCGATCTGCAGGTAGTGATAGTAGGAACGGGCAAGCCAGGAAGTCGCGAGGTGGGGAACGATTTCCTCGGCGATGAGAAGGTCGGGAACCGCCAGCAGCTTATAGCCTTCCTTGGGGTGGCTCTCGATGTGGTATCCCGATGCCTTGAGGTTGCGGATGTGCTTCCAGATGCTCGTGCGGCTCAATTTCAGCCGGGAAGCCAGGCTGATCCCTGAAACATAGCGCCCCATGTTCTCCTTTAGCACATGCAAAACCTGCACATGCGTTCGTTCGATTCCCGCCATGTATTCCCACTCCTCAACCGGCATGACCACCATAGTAACAGGCCGAGACCGCAAACAGGGCGACCTCGGCAACCTCATTCAAGGCTCCCAGCACGTCTCCGGTCATGCCTCCAAGCCAGCGGCGGGCCAGAAAACGTGCGAGCGCAACGCACCCGGCGACCAGGCCCAGGGAAAGGACGGCGAATTTCAGGTCCAGGCAGATCAGCATGGAAGATGATAGCAGGGCCGCTGCCAGCACCTGGTGCGAGGTGATGTGTTCGAGGAACGGTCTGGCCAATCCTCCCACCTTTCGCGCATGCGGCATCTTGTAAGCGCCCAGCACCATCGCAAAGCGGCTCAGAACCGGCGCCAGGAGCATAACCGACCAGCAGTGACCAAGAATAAGCGTGTGCAGAGCCGTTACCTTGAAGAGCACGGCAAAGATCAGCGCGAGGGCGCCAAAGGGGCCGGTCCGGCTGTCCTTCATGATTTCCAGGCGACGCTCGGGAGTATAGCCGCCCCCGAGGCCGTCGGCTACATCGGCAAGGCCGTCCAGGTGCAGCCCTCGGGTCAAGATTGCCAGGAGCGCGGTGACCAGGACGGCGAGCACCAGAGGGGGGGCGCCGGAGAGAAGGTAGGCCGGAGCAGTCAGGCACAGGCCGAGGATGAGCCCGACCAGGGGAAACCAGGAGAAGCTGCCGGCCAGGTCAGCCGGAGTTGCGAGTTGCGACGGGGCAAACGGCAGACGCAAAATGGTCAGAAACGATACCGCCAGAGTCAGATGGCGCCACATTGAAGATTTCCTGTAACCAGAGGAGAAGCGATCTTTGCGCTGGAGCCTCGCGGAACTCGAGTTGCGGTGCTCCGGCGATGGGCGAGAGCACAAGCCATCCCCGGGTCTCCCTCTCGCCGGGTTTTCACAACAGGGTCGAGGCTGCCCCACTCTCAGTTACTTGAGGCGAAGAGGCAGTCCGGCTACCACCAGCGTCACGGTGCGGCAGGCTGCCGCCAGGTGTTGGTTGGCCAGGCCGGCGAGATCACGGAATCTCCTTGCCAGCGGATTATCGGGGACAATTCCCCCTCCCACTTCATTGGCAACCAGGAACAGAGGGAACGGGACGGTTTTTATGAACTCTACCAATTCGTTCACCGCCGCTTCCGGGTTCCGGGCCGGAGTCGAGAGCATGAGATTGGAAAGCCAAAGAGTGATGCAGTCAACCAGTACCGCTTGCCGCTGTTCTCGGAAGGCGCTGAGAGTGGGCACCAGTTCGAGGGGGCTTTCGACGGTCTCCCATGAAGTCTCCCGACGCTTGCGGTGCACCCTGACGCGCTGGGCCATCTCTTCATCGAGCACCTGAGCGGTGGCAATATAAACATAAGGTGCCAAAAATGCTGCAACCAGCGACTCGGCGTAGGTGCTCTTGCCGCTTTTGGCGCCTCCCAGGATCAGGTGAGGAGTCTGAGCTGGGGCAGTTACCGACATTTGGGGTCCAATTCTCGGCAGAAGATGGCGGAGAGATGTTCGGAAACCAGCTTTTCCACGAGGTGGGGCAGAGGTTCCCGGACCGTGCCGACCACCACCATGGGTTCCTGGGTTAGCGGCAGCAAGAACTTGTGGGAGATGGCGATGGCATTGGTGCCCAAGGCCCAGAGTTCGAGTTTTTCGCCGAATCCTTCCCTGATTCTCCTGATAATCGTGGCGCCGATTCCTCCGCCTTGGCCATCCATCACTGCGATCCTTGCCAAAAATCCTCCCCCCGAAGGCAGCCTCAGGAATCCCCTTCGCGCTCGACTGCTGTGAGCCGATCCGGCACCAGAATGCTCCAGGCCCTGAACAGTTCATGGTAGCGCAGGATATACTGCCCGCCGTCGCTGGTTCTCACTTTGAAATAACGGAGCGGCATGCGCTTTGCGTCCAGGTGACCTTCGTACCATCGATCCAAGACAGACGCAATCTCGAAGGGGCGGTCACGCCATTGGAAACCATAAGGTTCCTGGGCGTCGCGGTATTCATCCCGCGTGAGCACGGTGATGCGTTCGAATTGCATGGGGCAATATCGATCCTCTGGGCCTGCTGCAAAAGCCCTTCACTGCTTCTCTTCCACAGGCTCCAGGCCCCCACAGCCTTTTTGTAATAATACTATAGAATAATGAATGCAAAATTATAGTTTCATCCGGTTACAAATGAAACTGTTTTTGATAAACTCTCAATGAGATTAAAGCGATACGCACGGTTGAAGCGGGAAGTGTGTGGAGGAGGCACCTTATGACCAAAAAGTTGCTCATGGTAATCGATATGCTCAATGATTTTATGGACCCCCGGGGAGCTCTCTATTGTGGGGAGCACGCGAGAAAGGTCATTCCTGTGATTCGGGATCTGGTGGACCGATTTGCGGCGGAAAAGCAGCCCGTCGCTTACCTGAACGACGCTCACGCCCAGGATGACAAGGAGTTTGAATTGTTCTCGGCCCACGCCGTGAAGGGCAGTTGGGGAGCGCAGATCATCCCTGAACTGACGCCGCCCGAGGGCAGTCTCGTGATCGAAAAGACGCGCTTCAGTGCGCTCTTCGGTAACAATTTCGAGCTGCTCCTGGCATCCCTCAAGCCCGCGGAAATTTGGATCACCGGAGTGTGCACCTCGATTTGTGTCATGGATACCGCCGGTGATCTGCGGAATCACGACTACACCGTGGTGATCCCGGTTGCTGCGGTGGCCGATTTTGATCTTGAATTCCATGATTTTGCTCTGAAACGAATGAAGCGGGTCTATGGGGTGCGCCTCGTTGATGCCGCTGCGGAGTGAGCCGTGCGATTTTGACCTCGTTTTATCCGCGAAGGCACACGAAGAAATCACGGAATGTTCTTCGTGGGTGAAGGATAGCGTTTAGAGGCTATCTCAAAATGCCTCATACTCCATTGATCGTCATTCCCGCGAAGGCGGGAATCCAGTTTCTTGGGGTTTTCCTGGACCCCTGCCTTCGCGGGGGTGACGGCTCAAGCGACTTTTGAGATGGTTTCTTAATGTTTGGACAACGCATTAGGTACCGTAACCCGTTCAGCACTTCCCCACGTGGAGAGGCTCCCATGACGATTTGGAAACAATATGAACCTGAACTTCTGACCGACCTCTACGAGCTGACCATGGCAGCCAGCTATCTGGCCGAGGACATGCGCGAGGAAGCGACTTTCAGCCTCTTCATCAGGCAGCATCCCCGACGCCCCTATTTCGTTTCCGCGGGAGTGGAACACCTGAAAGAGATCATACCTGAACTGCGCTTTAGTACTTCATCCATCGACTACATTGCCTCCACGGGGCAATTCTCGCCGGCATTCTTGAAATACCTCGAGGGGTTTCGCTTCACGGGGACGGTTCGAGGCATTCCGGAGGGGCGCATTTTCTTTGCTCAGGAACCGGTTCTGGAAGTGACGGCCCCGATCATCGAGGCCCAGCTTCTGGAAACCCTGGTGCTCAATGTGATTCAGATGGAGACCCTGATCGCCTCGAAGGCGGCTCGTTGCGTGTGCGCGGCCCGGGGAAAAGACCTCATCGACTTCTCCCTCCGGCGCACCCACGGTGTCGATGCGGGGGTGAAGGTGGCCCGGGCCAGCTATCTCGCAGGCTTCCTTGGCACCAGCAACATGCTGGCCGGGAAAATCTATGGCATCCCGGTCTTTGGCACCATGGCCCATTCCTACGTCACCAGCTTCAGCAGCGAAATGGATTCCTTTCTGGCGTTTGCGCGTACCTTTCCCGATAACGTGGTGCTCCTCATCGACACCTACGACACGCTCTGCGGCGCCAGGAAGGCCGTCGAGGTGGCCAGGCTATTGGCCGCCGAAGGCAAGAAGGTGCGGGGAGTGAGGCTCGACAGTGGGGATCTGGTGCAGCTCAGTCGCGAGGTGAGAACAATCCTGGACGATGCCGGTTTCCGCGATGTGAAAATCCTGGTGAGCGGCAGCCTCGATGAATTCCGTCTGCAGGAGCTTTTGGAGGCGGGCGCCGCCATCGATGTCTTCGCCGTCGGCACGCGTATGGGGGTTTCTGCGGATGCGCCCTACTTCGACATCGTTTACAAGATTGTGGAGTATGGCCACCGGCCCCTGCTGAAGCTGAGCAGCGGCAAGAAAACCTGGGTGGGGAGGAAGCAGGTTTTCCGCTCTTACGACAAAGAGGGAAAGATGCGGGAAGATCTCCTCGGCCTGATGGAAGAAGATCATCGTGGAGGGGAACCCCTGCTCGAGGTCATCATTGCAAACGGTGAGCTGGTTCGTTCCCCCGAATCACTCGCTCTTCTCCGCGAGCGTTTCAGGCAGGAATGGGAAACCCTTCCCCAGCCTTATCGAGCCCTCGACACGAAAGCGAAATACCCGGTCCGGATCAGTAGGGCCCTGAGTGATCTGGAGGAGGAGACGGCGCAAGAAATTGTAAGGCATGAATTGGCGGAGCTACCTGGCCAAGTCCATGCTTGACCGGTTCGCCCCAAAGGAACCGGTTCCTTTTTGGGGCTCGCTTTGCCCGAGGCGTTGCCCCTCGGGCTTCTTCTTTCATCGTTGCACGGACGCTGATGGCTGTGGTTTAATACTGGCATCCCAGGCGATCTTGTGCCCATGTCGTTTGCCGGGTTTTGCCTGGTGATGAAAATGCCCAAAGCGTCGGGAGGACCGCCGTAGGAACCCTTCACAGGGAAACTGCGGCCCGAGGAATCAGCAGATTAGAGGGGAGAAAGCATGGCTAATTTTAAGTGCAGCAAGTGCGGATTTGAAAAAGAAGCCAAATGCAAACCGCAAAAGTGCCCCAATTGCGGGGAGAAGAAGAGTTTCGAAAAGAAGTGAGCACTGACGGGCTCACTTTGGCGCCGGATGGAAATGTCGCAACCCTACTTTATGGAGGATCGCATGAAGAAATCCGTAGTTGCGGTTTTGGTGGTGGCCATGGTGTTGGGCGTGCATCTTTTGCAGGGAAAGGTCTGCGCCCAGGAAAAAGCCTTTCCCACGCGGCAGCTCACCTACATGGTCTGCTTTGACCCCGGGGGTCAGTCCGATCGTGGCGCGCGGCTCTACCAGGCGCACCTTGACAAGCTCTTCGGCCAGAAGGTGATCATCGACTATAAGGTGGGCGGCGGCGGCGCCCTGGGGTGGCGGGAGCTCACCCGGGCCAAACCGGACGGTTACACCTTTGCGGGTTTCAACATCCCCCACATCATTTTGCAGCCCCTCCAGCAGGACGTAGGCTATCAGACCGAACAAATCGTACCAATCATGCTCTTCCAGCGCACTCCACTAGGGCTCGCGGTTCTCAACACCAGTCCCATCAAGACGCTGCAGGACTTTATCGAGCATGCCAAGAAGGATCCGGGCGCCGTGTCGGTCGGTGGGTCGGGCTCCTTCTCGGGATATCACATGGCCACCCTGCGCCTTGAAAAACTGACGGGCACCAAGCTCACCTACGTTCCGTTCACCGGATCCGCCCCTCAAATGACAGCCTTTTTGGGCGGGCATGTCACCGCCGTCTTCGGGGCCTCTGACGACCTGACCATCCATCGCGACAAGCTGCGCATCCTCGGTTTTGCCATGAACGAACGCTTTCCGGGTTTCCCGGAGGTGCCGACCCTCAAAGAGCAGGGCATAGACATGGCTGAGGCCGTGGACCGGGGGGTTGCCGTACCACCCGGGACCCCGGAGCCGGTGATCAAGAAGTTGGAAAGTGTCTTCATCGAAGTCGCCAAGATGCCCGAAGTCCAGGCCGAAATGCGGAACCAGGGCTTTCTGCCGATAGCCGTGGGGCACGAGGAGAGTAAGGCGTATGTGGCGGAAATG
Source organism: uncultured delta proteobacterium (assembly GCA_963783775.1). GTDB lineage: Bacteria > Desulfobacterota > Syntrophobacteria > Syntrophobacterales > Syntrophobacteraceae > JADGQM01. The sequence goes on from CAWAOR010000011.1 coordinate 691,701, forward strand.
ACAAAGGTCTACAAGGATCTGGCCGCCGGCCTCAAAAAGTGATCAGTCAGAGGTGTGCGTGAAAACACAGCGATCGGCGGATTTTGCGAGTGGCTGTTTCCTAATCCTTCTCGGCCTTTTGGTTATTTTCGCGGCCTCCCAGATCAGGGGTGGCATGGAAGAACGGTTGCCTCCCCGCACCCTGCCGTATACGGTGGGGGTGACGATATTGGCCGGGGGGGTCTTGTTGGCTCTGAATTCATGGCGGCCTACGGGGCAGGAGGTGCCGCTCAAGTGGCCGGACCGTAAGGCCATGATCCGCATAACGGTTTGTTTGCTCGCCGTCGTCGTTTTTCTTCTGGTGATGACGCCCCTCGGGTTTCCTCTCAGCTCAGGACTCTACATCGCCTTCAGCACCTGGTATCTCAAACGCTCTGCGCTTTGGACGGCCCTCATCAGCGGTATCGTAACGGGAGTCCTCTCCTATTACATTTTCGGAAAGTTGCTCGAGCTCTCCTTGCCCATGGGGACGATCTTTTTCGAATAGGAGGCGGTCATGGGGTTTTCCTGGGACTATCTGCTCCAAGGGTTTGCCATCGCCCTGACGTGGCAAAATCTTTTCTGGGCCCTGTTCGGAAGCCTCATCGGCACCCTGGTCGGCGTGCTTCCCGGGATCGGGCCGTCCTCGGGCATTGCTATCCTGCTGCCGCTGACGACTTTCCTGCCGCCCACTTCAGCCATCATCATGATGGCAGCCATCTACTACGGCGCCATGTACGGAGGATCGACCACTGCCATCGTCGTGAACATTCCCGGTGAGGCCTCTTCCGTGCCCACGGCGCTGGATGGGTATGAAATGGCCAAGCAGGGGAATGCCGGGCCGGCCCTTGCCATGGCCGCCATATCCTCTTTTGTGGCAGGCACGCTGAGCCTCATCGGGCTGACCTTTTTTGCTCCTATCTGCGCGGGCTTCGCCCTGGCGTTCGGTCCGCCGGAGTATTTCGCCCTGATGCTGATGGGCCTCTCCCTCGTGATCAGCCTCTCCGGCCGGGCCCTTCTCAAAGGTTTGATTTCCATGGCGGTGGGGCTCCTGGCGGCGCTCATCGGCCAGAACCCCTTGACCGGGGCCGCTCGGCTCACCTTCGGTTCTGTTGATCTCATGGCCGGCATCAGCTTCATCAGCGTAATTGTGGGGGTCTTCGCCATCAGCGAGATCATGCTCAACATCGAAGCCGAAGCCAAGGCCATCAGTCTGGCCGGCATCAAAAACCTCATGCCCACCTGGGCCGATATCAAACGCTGCACCGGCCCCATGCTCCGCTCGACGGGCGTGGGGTTTTTTCTCGGGCTGTTGCCCGGCTGCGCCCCTTCGGTGACCACCTTCGTGGCCTACGATCTGGAGAAACGGCTCGCCAAAGACCCGGATCGGTTCGGAAAGGGAGCGATCGAGGGCGTAGCGGCGCCGGAAGGGGCGAACAACGCCACGTCCACCGCCGGCTTCGTGCCCCTCTTCTCCTTCGGGCTGCCCACCGCCCCCTCGATGGCGGTGCTCCTGGGGGGCTTGATGATGTACGGACTGCAGCCGGGGCCCATGCTCTTCAAGAGCAACCCCCAGTTCGTCTGGGCGGTCATCGCCAGCATGTATATCGGCAACGTCATGCTCCTGGTGCTCAATCTGCCCCTGGTGGGTATCTGGGCTCGTATTGCCATCGTTCCCTTCCCGATCCTGGCGCCCATCATCATGTTCTGTTCCGTGCTCGGCACCTACAGCATCCGGTTTATTCTTTTCGATGTGTGGGTGATGCTGGTTTTCGGAGTGATCGGCTACTTCATGCGGAAGCTCGGGTTTCCCATTGCCCCCCTGGTGCTGGCGTCGGTCCTGGCCCAGATGCTGGAGACCTCCTTGCAGCAGGCCCTGCTGATTTCCCAGGGGTCGCCCTTGATTTTCTTTACCCGCCCCATCTCGCTCAGCTTCATGATCCTGTCGGCCATTTCCATCCTCTGGGGGCTCTGGGTGCAGCTGAAAAAGAAGGATCGCGTGGTCGTGGAAGAATCCGATGAGTGAAACCGGGCTGATTCATCTGCTCACATCAGGTTGTGAGGGGCCAGGCGGCGCGCACGGCAGTGCGCTTTCCGATGATGGATGTGATCGTAAAAATCCCTCCCGAAAGCTCCGCACGCTCCCGCATCCCATTGATTCCCAGCCCCCGGGAATGCACCTTGCCATCAGCAGGGAACTGCGTATCAAAGCCCACACCATCGTCTGATATGGACAACTCCAGCGCCGTCGGGCTCCGCATGAGAGAAAGGGTTGCCTGTTTGGCGTTGCTGTGCTTGGAGATGTTGTTCAAAGCTTCCTGGATGATCCTGAAAATCACGATTTTCAGAGGCTCCGAAACCTCATCCTCACGGATTCCTATGCGAGTCTCGATAGCGGTCTCCGGGTAGGTTTCCTGGAATTCACGGCAGCACCAGCCAATCGTTGCGATAATGCCGAAATCATCCAGCACGGAAGGTCTCAATCCCATGTAGATTCTTCTCGCATCCTCAATCACGTGCTGGATCTTGGGAACGAGACCACCCAGCGATTTGAGGGCAAATTCGTGCTCCCCTTTGAGCATGGTCTGCTGCACGCTCTCCACATTAAACTTCAGGGCCGCAAGGGATTGCCCGATACTGTCGTGAAGGTCGCGGGAGATTCTCTTTCGTTCTTCCTCCTGAGCGCTGATCAACTTGGAGGAGAGTTCCCGCAGTTGCCTTTCCGAGCGCAAAAGTGCGTGTCGGGCATGGCTGCGTTCGGTGATATCACGAATGGATTCGATAGCTCCCAGGAGAGTTCCTTTGCGGTCGTAAAGGAGTGATGCCGTCGCCCAAAGACAAGCATCCCTGCCATCGCAGGTCATGGTCACATTCACTTCTCCATAGATGGTATTTCCTTTTCGCTCGATGAAGTCGTATTGTTCTGCCAGGTTCTGACTATTGCCCATCAGCAGATCGATGAGCATCAGTTGCGATTTGCCGTGAAAAGGAATGCTGTAGGCGTGATCGCCTCTTCCGAGGATCTGTTCCTTCCTGACCCCGGTCATCTCCTCAATAGCGCGATTCCAGGCGATTACTCTCTTGTTGCGGTCCACCACAAAGGTGGCGTCGGGGAGAAACTCGATGATGGCTTCCAGTTGCTCATCCGTTGTCTGCAGTGCCTCTCTGATGAGTTTTCGCTCGATGATTTCCCTTTGCAGCATCTCATTGGCTCTGACCAGTTCATCGGTCCTCTCCCGGACCAAATCTTCAAGGTTCTCCTTATAGTTCCTCAAGACCTCTTCGGCCTGCTTGCGTTCGGTAATGTCGTAGATCATACCCTGCAGATAGCTTGGGGTACCCGACTCATCACATAGGTTCTGCAAGATTTCGCGGACCCATCTCATTTGTCCGTCTTTCCTGATGATGCGGTACTCTCTATCCGCCGCATAATCAGGGATGCTGGAAATCGCCGAAGTGTTCGTTCGGGGGAGGTCATCCTTGTGTATGACCTGATCCCATCCGGGGCTACCGGCCAATAGGTCTTCCTCCCGATAGCCGGTCAATTCTTCAACTGCTCCGAGAAACAAGATGGGGGTCAAGTCTAGATGAGCCCTGAAGACAATTCCCCGCAGATGATCGAGAAAGCTGCGGTTGCGACGTTCGTTTTGCTCATTGACCGCTTCGGTTCGGGTTGGCACAGCAGAATCTTCCTTCATCTTTGGAGTAGGATGCTCAAGATGGGTAGTCCATGCCCTGGTCACCAAGCGCGAATATTACCAGAAATATGGTTAACCCGAAAGCTGCACCATTCGCTTTTTTTGTTTCGTTCGCCGGGCAGATTGTGTTTTAATAGTTATCTGTGAAGGTTATGGGCATCTTAAAGATGCTCGGCGGTCGTGGAGTGGATCATGAGGCATGCAGCTGTGGGGATCTTTTCGGTATGAATTTACGGATGTTCACAGCCATTTTGTGTGCGGCGGCAATTGCTTGCACCGGGATAACGGTTTGGGGCGCTGCTCGGGGCGAGGGGCAGACCAGCGCGCAGCGCCAACCCACGACCATGCCGGAAGTGATTTGGGTGGCTGATTTTGCCATCGATACTTCCGAGGTGAAAGAAGATTCCGGCCTCCTTGGAGCCGGCGGGTTGCTCAAAGGAAGCCGCGTGCAGCGCCTGAATCCCCTCCACCACCAGGACAGCCCGGAAGCCACCGCCAGGAATCTGGTCGAGCGACTCGCCGAATCACTCACCCAGGATCTGAATAATAACCGACTCCAGGCGAAGCGCTTGTTGCCCGGTGAACCTCATCCGGGCAAAGGCTGGATGGTCGGCGGCCAGTTTCTCGAAGTGGACGAAGGCAATCGCCTGCGCCGCGCCGTCATGGGCTTCGGTTCCGGAGCTACCGACATGGAAATCGAGGTCCAGGTAACCAATTTGAGCAGCCATCCCGGCAGCCCTTTCCTAATTTTGGGCGAAAATACCGGGAGCGGCAAACGGCCGGGAGCGGCTGTCACTCTGAATCCCTATGTGGCAGCGGCAAAATTCGTCCTGGCCAAGAATGCCACAGACAAGGACATAACCCATGCCGCCGCCGACATCGCCGCCAAAATCGTTGAGTACATGAAAACGCGCGGGCTGCTCCGCTGATCACGCGGCCTCGGCTCCAAACGCATAACCGGCCTCGAAGGCCTGGCGATTGAGGCTCAGCAGGCGGGCCGGCAGGGTCCGCTTGAGCGCCTCCTCCCAACTGTTCTTGGCAATGGGCAGGCGGCCGATTCCCGCTAATACCCCCACCAACACAGTATTGGAAGCCCTCTCGGAGCCAGCCTGGTGGGCCAGTTCCACCGCATCCAGCCAGAGCAGGTGCGAAATCTTATCCTTGATCGCGGCATGCAGCTCCGCCAATTCCGGGTAGGTACTCTGCCCCACGGCCACCGTGAATGGAACAATGGGCACGGTGCTGGCAATGATGAGGCTTCCGGCATGGCATTTGGGAATGGCGCGCAGGGCTTCGAGCGGTTCGAAGGCCATCAGGATATCGGCTTCGCCATCGGGAATGGTGGGGCTGAAAGCCTTCCCGATCACCACCGAGGATTCCACCACCCCTCCTCGCTGCGCCATGCCGTGGATTTCACTCATGGTTACCGGCAGCCCCTCCTGGAGAGCCGCCTCCCCCACCATCCGGGTAGCCAGCAGAGTCCCCTGTCCTCCCACTCCGGTAAAAAATATGCGCACGGCCTCTAAGGCCCGAATGTCTTGAGTCATTAGCTGTTGCCTCCCTTGCCGTCATCGAGGCGCCTGGGCCTGATGGATTTGCACATCTGAGCACAGACGCTGCACCCGCTGCAAAGAGCCGGATTGATCCGAATACAGGATTCCCCCGTTGCAGGCCGCTCCCAGATGAACGCGGGACAGCCCAACTCATCGAGGCATTGCTTGCAAAGGTCGCAGGAATCATCGATTTCGAAAACAACTTTCTGTTTCCTGCCGAGCATGCGGTTTTCAAAGAGCGGGCAGGGGCTCTTGGCGATGAGCACCGAGACGCCGGGTTCCTTCATCTGTTCCCGCAGGCCTTCGAGCGCTTCCTGGGTCTTCTTGACCTGCAGGGGGTTGACCGTGGCGATGCGCGTTACCCCGCAGCCTCGAATGAGGCTTTCCAGACTGACCCTGGGTTCCACCTTCCCCCGAGGGGTCAGCTCCACGCCGGGATGCGGCTGATGGCCGGTCATGGCGGTGGTGCCGTTGTCGAGCACCACCAGCAGGAACCGGTGGTCGTGGGAGACCGCATTGACCAGGCCGGCCATACCGCTGTGAAAGAATGTGGAATCGCCGATAAAGGCTACCACCGGGCGATCCAGAACCTTGCTGAAGCCCCCGGCCGTGGATACGCTCGACCCCATGCAGATGAGGAAATCGGCCATGCGGAGAGGCGGCAGGATGCCAAGGGTGTAGCAGCCGATGTCCGTGGGATAGACAGCGTCATCCCCAAAAACTTTCCTGACGGAATGGTAAGTCGCCCGATGCGGGCAGCCGGGGCAAAGATTGGGCGGTCTTTGGGGCAGCTGCGGAGCGGAAAAAAGCGGGGGCGGTCCATACGGAACGTCGAAAAAGGTGCTCATGGCGCGTTTTACCCTGGCCGCATCCAACTCAAAGGCTCGCGGGATCAGCTCCTTGCCCTTTCCAGCCACCACCAGGGGCAACCCCGACTCCTGAACGACGATCCGCACCGTTTCTTCCAGGAAGGGCTCCAGTTCTTCCACCACCAACACCCGCGTGAGCCCGCTCAGGAAGCGCTGGATCAACGTCCGAGGCTGTGGATACGAAAACCCCAGTTTCAGAACCTTCACCCGGTCTTCCAGCCCGAGGTCATGCAGCGCATCCCGCACATAGAGATAGGAAACCCCGCTGGTGATCACCCCCCATTTTCCTTCACCCACGGTGAAATTGAGGGGGCTCGCTTCTGCCTCCGCCTGCAGCCGGGCCAGTTTTTCCAGCAGGGCCAACCGCAGCTTGCGGCCGACCGCGGGGATCACCACGAGATTGAAGGGGTCTTTGGTGAATGTTCCCAAAGTCTGAAATCCCCCCTGACCCCCCTTTGCGAAAGGGGGGGATGCTTCAGAACCATAGGCTGGCAGCTCGCCCATGGGTACCGGGCCGCGGCAGTGATTGACTCGCGTCGTGGTGCGAAGCATGCAAGGGATCTGGTATCTCTCGGAAAGTGCCAAAGCTTCGATGGTCATGGCCTTGGCTTCGTCCGGGGTAGCCGGTTCCAGCATCGGGACGCCCGCCATTTTGGCATAAAAGCGGTTGTCCTGCTCGTTCTGGCTGGAATGGAGAAACGGATCGTCGGCTACCACGATCACCATCCCGGCCTTGACTCCCACATAAGCGAGAGTCATGAAGGCATCGGCCGCCACATTCAAGCCCACGTGCTTCATGGCGCAAAGGCTGCGCACGCCGGATATCGCCGCCGCACAGGCCGTTTCCATGGAGACTTTTTCGTTTACCGAATATTCTACGTAAACCTGGGCCTCGGGGGCGAGCTGATAAAAACGGTCGATAATTTCCGAAGAAGGCGTCCCCGGATAGGCCGCGACAAAGCGGACACCACCCTCGATGGCGCCGCGAACGATTGCTTCATTGCCCAATAGGAGTTGCTTTCGGTCGCTCCCGGGCTCCAACAATTCATGCATGTGAAACCTCCCGCCGATCTACAAAACGCTTAACCACTCCCGCGGCCCGCTCGAGGGAACCTTTTTCGACCAGTTTGATCCGGGGAGTGATCCCGATAAAATTCGTGACCTTCTGTTGCATCAATTCCACCAGCGCCCGCTGTTCCCGCATCTTGTCGAAGAAGAACTGCTCGGTGACTTCCACCCAGATTTCAAGCTGGTCCTGATGGTGTTCGCGGGTGGCAACAAGCTGGTACACGGGACGCTCCCCCTTGATCTGCTCCAAGATATCGCCGACCCGTTCGGGGATGATGTTGATCCCCTTGATCACCACCACTTCGTCACAGCGTCCCCGGATGCGGCTCAGCCGGCGAAAAGTCCTCCCGCACGGACAGCGTTCCGTAAGGATGCGCGACACATCCCCTGTGCGGTAGCGGATCATGGGAAAGGCTTCTTTGGTGAGGGTGGTGATCACCAGTTCGCCTTCCTCGCCAGGTTCCAGGATTTTGCCGGTCGCCGGGTCGATGATTTCCGCATAGAAATGGTCTTCCTGGAGATGCATGCCGTGTTGCTCGAGGCACTCACCGGCGACCCCGGGGCCGATGATTTCACTCACCCCGTAATTATCGGTGGCCTTGACATAGAGCCGCTCTTCGAGCTCGCGGCGCATGCCCTCGGTCCACGGTTCCCCCGCGCAGATGCAATACCTCAGGGAGAGCTGCTTGGGGTCGAGCTTCATGCTCTCCATGCGCTCAGCAATTACAAGGGCGTACGACGGGGTGGAGACCAGCACGGTGGTGCGGAAATCCTGCATGATTTTGACCTGCCGTTCCGTGCGCCCGATGGAGGTGGGCAGCACCGATGCGCCGATGCGTTCCGCTCCGTAATGGATGCCCAGCCCGCCGGTCAGCAGGCCGTAACCGAACGTCACTTGAATGACGTCGTCCTGAGTCACCCCGCCGGCGCTCAGGATGCGTGCCACCAGGTTGCTCCAGATGCGCAGATCCTGCCGCGTGTAACCCACCACGCGGGGGTTGCCGCTGGTCCCCGACGACGTATGGACTCTTACCACTTCGCGGAGCGGTACGGCAAACATCTCGTACGGGTAACTGTTGCTGACATCCAGACTGGTGGTAAAGGGCAGGCGCTCCAGATCCTTCAGTTCCGTAACATCATCTTCCGGACGAAAATTGAGTTCCTTGAACCGGCGCCCATAGAAGGAAACGTTCCGGTAGACCCGGTTTAGAATGGCTTGCAGCCGTTCCAGCTGGAGCTGCTCCAACTCATCCCGCGAAATACACTCCGCCTCGGGCTCCCAAATCGGCATGACGGCTTCCTTTCTTAGAGAGTAGTGACGAGTGATGAGTGACGAGTAATGAGTAGCCCACCACGTCCCTTAGGGTCACCATCAAAGTTGAGACCACCAGGGACAGATCGCATGAAGGCGAGCGTTCAGACGTCCCACCTCTGTTCTCCTGGTTCGCAAGCTCCAGCCTGGGAACCGGGAGAATGGTCATGGGGGCTGGCGCTCAAGCGTTCCAGATCTGTTTGCCGCCCTTCCCCAGGTAGGCTCTCTGGACCTCCCGGTGTTCCAGCAGCACGGTTCCTTCCCCCTGCAACACCACCTTTCCCGTTTCCAGGACGTAGCCGCGATCGGCGATCTGCAAGGCGGCCCTGGCATTCTGTTCAATCAGAAGAATGGTCTTGCCCTCTTTCTTGAGCTCCTGAATGATCCCAAAAATCTCTTTCACCACGAGCGGAGCCAGCCCCATGGAAGGCTCATCGAGGACCAGCAGCTGCGGGCGGGCCATGAGCGCCCGGCTGATGGCAAGCATTTGCTGTTCGCCGCCGCTGAGTGTTCCCGCAAGCTGATGCCGCCGCTCCTTCAGGATCGGGAAGCGTTCGAACATGCGCCCCATGTCTTCGCGCACCTGCTCACCATGATGCCGGTGAATGAAGGCTCCCATTTCCAGATTCGCTTCCACGGTCAGGGTGGAGAACACCTGCCGCCCTTCGGGCACAAGGGCGATACCCAGGCGCACAATGGCTTCGGGCGAGAGCCTGTCCACCGCTTTGCCCTCGAATTCGATTTTGCCCTTCTGAGGCTTGACGAGGCCGCAGATGGTGTTGACCAGTGTGCTCTTGCCCGCGCCGTTGGCGCCGATCAACGTCACCATCTCACCTGCCCGTACATGCAGGGAAACCCCCTTCAGAGCATGAATGCTGCCATAGTATGTGTGTACGGTCTTTACGGTTAACATCTGCCGCCCATCACCCATCACCCGTTCCCAAATAGGCCTCGATCACTTCCCGCCGGTCCTTGATTTCGTGCGGAGGCCCAGCCGCCAGGAATTCGCCGTAATGCAGCACCAGGACCAGATCGGAAATCTCCATGACCAGGTTCATATCGTGTTCCACCAGCATGACCGTAATGCCGCTCCGGCAGATGCGCTGAATCAGCTCGCCGAGTTCTTCCGTTTCGCGCATATTGAGGCCCCCGGCCGGTTCGTCCAGGAGCACCAGGCGAGGGTCGGTGGCAAGGGCGCGAGCAATTTCCAGCATCTTTTGTTTGCCGAGGGGAAGCGCGCCGGCGGGCAGGTGAAGGGTGTCGCTCAGGCCCACGAATTCAAGGTGAGCCAGGGCCTTTTCCCTGATGTGCGCTTCTTCGGTACGCATGCCGGGCAAGCGCAGCCCGGTAGCCCAGAAGCCGCAATGAGTCCGGCAATGGCGGCCCACCATGATGTTTTCGAGGACCGTCATGGACTTGAACAGGGCTATATGTTGAAAGGTTCTGGAAATGCCCGAGTCGGCCACGCAATGAGGAGGTTGGCCACTGATGGCACGCCCTTCAAAGAGGATACGCCCGGAGGTGGGCTCATGGATGCCGCTGATGCAATGAAAGAGGGTAGTCTTGCCGGCTCCGTTGGGCCCGATCACCGCCTGCACGATCCCCGGGGGGACCTCATAGGTAAGCCCTTTCAGAGCGGTAATCCCGCCGAACTGCATATGAATATCGTGAAGTTCGAGAATTGGGGGCGATGGGTCTTTTGTTGTTCCGGTCATGAGCTTTCATCAGCCAGAGATGCTTGGACTTTGCGGGCGCCGAAACCTCGGGTAACCAGGGATACAAGCCCTTTGGGCAAAAACAGCGCAACCGCCAACAGGATAGCACCGTAGACCAGAATTTCAAAGTCTGCAAACACCTGCAGCCACTCATTGCCCACGAAGGTCATGAGAACGGTGCCGAGAACCGCTCCCCAAAGGCTTTGCATGCCCCCGACCATGACCATGAGCATGAAGCGCATGGACCACATCATATTGAACGAGCCGGGATTGAGGAAGGTCACATAGTGTGTGTAAAGACTGCCGGCCAGAGCCGCCAGGACGGCGCTGAGTACAAACACCTGAACCTTGAGCCGCGCGGTCGGCACGCCCATGGCTTCGGCCGCCATCTCGTCCTCGTGGATCGCCCGCAGGGCCCTGCCGACGCGCGAATGCAGCACCAGGAAGCAAAACAGCAGAGCGAGAAAGACTACACCCCAGACCAGGTAGTAATAGGCGATTTCACTGGTGACTTTGACGCCGGCAACCGAGAGGCTGGGGATATCGGCCATCCCTGAAGGTCCTCCGGTCCAGTTCACTTCTTCGTTCAGGACAATGTTGACAATGACCCCGAACCCCAGGGTGGCCATGGCCAGGTAGTGTCCTTTCAGGCGCAGGGTTGGGATGCCGAGAAGCCAGGCCACGAGGGCGGCGAGCAGCATCCCTGCGGGCATCACCAGCCAGGGGTTCAAACCGAAGCGGGAAGTCAGAATGCCGGAGGTGTAGGCCCCGATCCCAAAAAACGCGGCCTGAGCCAGCGACAGCTGCCCCGCATAACCCATCAGCATGCTGAGGCCGACGGTCACCAGGCAGAAGATACCGGCAAATATCATGACATCGATGTAATGGGAAACAGCTCTAAAGGGTTTGACCATCCAGGGGAACAGGCCGATCAGCAAAACCGTCCCCAGAAAGATCCCCCAATCCCTCCTGCTCATATCAAAACCCCATCACCCATCACCCAATACCTATCACCCCTCATTCAAAACTTCTTGAGCTGCGCCGCCTCCCTGCTGCCAAAGAGGCCTTCGGGCTTGAAGAAGAGCGCCAGGAGCAGCAAGACGAGGGCTACGGCATCCTTGTAGCCCGATGAGAGGTAGCCGGCGCAAAACGATTCCGCAAGGCCGAGGAGCGCTCCGGCAATCATGGCTCCATGAAACTGTCCCAGCCCTCCCAGGACCGCAGCTCCGAAGCCTTTAAGCCCCAGCAGGGCCCCCCGGTCGTATTCCATGAGCGAAATGGGCGTGATGACTACTCCCGCAGCAGCCCCGATGGCCGCACTCAGGATGAACGAAAGAAGCACCATCTGGCGCACGGGGATCCCCGTCATTTGCGCCGCGTTGGGATTGTCGGCACAGGCCAGCATGGCTTTGCCGTAGACCGAACGGCGGAAAAAGAGCGTCAGGCAGATCACCACCAGAATGCTTACCCCGACCACCCACAACGCCTGGCGCTGGATAGCCGCCCCGGCGAAGAGGATCGGCCCCCCCGCAGTGAAAGCCGGGAGGGCGTAAGGATCTTTACCCCACCAGGTCATCGCCGTTCCCTTGAGGAGGATGGACAGGGCAATGGTGATGATAATGAGCGAGAGCACACTGGTGTCGCGGGCCCGCTGAATGACGAAGCGGTCCATGGCAAAGCCGACAGCGCCCGTAGCGAGAATTGCCGCGAAGAAGGCCACGGCAATGGGCAACCGCAGCGTACCCACGAAAAACACCGCGAACAGGCCGCCCAGCATCACGAATTCGCCCTGGGCGAAATTGATGATCTCGGTGACGTTGTAAATGACGTTATAGCCAATGGCGACCAGGGCATAGATGACGCCGACCGTCAGGCCGCTGATTGCATACTGAAGGACATCACTGCTCAAAGGTCATTCCCCGCTGCGGGACTGAAGGAGGGACCCAATGTTACCAGGGCGCCAGAGCCCAATCCCCATTCTTCACTACCACCATTTCCAGATCATCTTTGTTGAGGCCGTTATGGTCTTGAGGCGAAAAATTGAAAATACCATGCATGCCGACAAATTTCGTGGTTTTCTCGATGTGATCCCGGATTTTCGCGGGATCGGGACCTACCGCCTGCAAGGCGGCGATAGCCAGATTCATGGCATCCCAGGCATGACCCCCAAAGGAGGAAATGGGCTCTTTGTAGCGCTCTTCGTAGGCTTTGGTGTATTCCATAATGGGTTTCTTTTGGGGCTGGCTGTCAGGCAGGATGGGCCCGATATTCACTCGCGCCAGGGCCAGCAAAACCCCTTCGGCAGCCTTTCCGGCAAGCTCCAGATTCTTGCGACTGCCAAAGCCGTGGCTCTGGAAGAGGGGAATGGCATCCATGCCGAGGTCTCGCCAGTTCTTGACGGCGATGATCTGGGTGGGGCCAACGGACCAGCTGACAATGGCCTGGGGTTGGGTGGAGCGGATTTTTGTCAGCTGGGCGGTGAGATCGGTATCCTGAGGCCCGAAGCGTTCGTCGGCGAGGAGGGTGATGCCGTTTTCGGGGGCTAGCCTCAGGAATTCCTCCCTGGCACTCGCTCCGTAACCGGTGGAATCGGTCATGATGGCGATCTTCGTCCAGCCTTTGGCTTTCATGTAATCAAAGAGTTTGGCTACCACATGAGCGTCGGAGGCCGCCACTTTGAAGACCCATTTGCGGCTTTCGATGGGGGTAACGATCTTATAGCTGGTGGCGCACGAGATGAGGGGCACCTGAGCCTCCTCGACCACACTCACCACCGCCAGGCTCTCGCCGCTTCGAGTGGGGCCGATAATCACCGGCACGTTGTCCTTTTTGATCAGTTTTTTCACCGCCAGATTGCACTTGGTCGTATCGCTCTCGTCATCGGCGATGACCAGCTCGATGGGATGCCCGTTGATCCCGCCTTTTTTGTTCACTTCCTCGGCGATCATCTCGGCGGTTTTCTTCTCCGGTTCACCCAGGAACGAACCGACCCCCGTGATGGAAAAAACGGCCCCGATTTTGTAAGGCTCCGCCGCGCTGGCCGGGGATGGCATGAACCCATTCCCCAATCCTCCCAGCAGGACCCCCATCAAAACTCCCAATGCCAGCGACCTCCCCAGTTTTTTCATGCCTGCCACCTCCACTCTCGTTGTCTGTTTTGGCCACAAAAAAAGCCGTGGTCAGGGAAACCACGGCTTTAGATAAAAAAAAGCCGTGGGCAGCCTCATGCGGTCTGCCCACGGCTTTGAACTCAAAGGTGCAAAGCGGTAAGGACAGACCGCCCGGGATAGCCGTAATAGGAATACATTCTCAATCTGGAAAACGCCCTAATCATGAACCTGCTCACACCTGACCAAAATCGTCCGCCTCTGACACTCAACCCTGCTCCCTATAAACAAATGGCGGCAGACTTGTCAACAAGAAATGCCATCCCACGCCTCCCTGTTTTCCCTTGTCAGCGAATTTTTGGATGTGTTAGAAGATCCCATTCTTTCCTTTGCCTGGGTGGCGGAATAGGTAGACGCAAGGGACTTAAAATCCCTTACTCCTTGTGGGTGTGCGGGTTCGATTCCCGCCCCAGGCACCAGTTTGTGGAACGATAATGCTTAACGCGCCGATTAGTGTGCACAGAGTGTGCACCGATTCCCGGTGAACCCATCTGAGGACGACTGTAGACAAAGATCTTCCATCAGCGCCAGGTAATGGTTTCTTCCCCGTGACCGTGTCGAACACCGAGGAGCGAGTACAGCGATCTGCTCATCGACCTACCTCCGCAACTTATGGTCCCGGATGATCTGCTTGGCAAGAAAGAACGGGCCTCTCAGCCTGGCCAAGACACAGCCCCATGAACTATCTCACTGGTTTTGAACTCTGAGGCAAGAATCAGCCTACCCAAATGCAGTGTCTCATAATAGTTAAATAACATGAGACATCCTTTGCAAAGCAGACCGCTGGGCTGTCTCACCAACTTGATGCTGCGGAGCATGGGGCTGCTCGGAAGTGACGGCGAAGCTGCTCAAAGTGAAGCTCGGAAGGCACTCCCCCACGAAGTTGCCCTCGAAGTGTGAGCCCCAATGAAGCTAGCTTTGGTTGTTCTGGCCGAATTCGACGATCGGGCGCTGGGTAGTGTGATTCATCGCCCCCCGATTTTCGAAACCGTGACAGGGCTGATGGAGATGACTGTGTGCAGCCAAATTGGCCACCATAAATGCTTCGTGGCTTTGACGGGCTGGTCGATGGTCACAAGATGGCCTATGTCTTCAGGACTCCCCCGATTGATCCCCATCCCCGTAGCTAAACAATGTGTCTCGTGATGGGTGAACAATATGAGATACGTTCATCCCCACACCCGTGGGGAACACCTCAGAGGAGCGCTCAAGGCAACCCCTCTCGCAGTCGGGGTTATCGATTCTCGGCTGAATCCGAGGCATTCGACTTCAGCCAGATCAAGGCTTCATCGAACTCTGAGTAGGCAAAGCGCCTGATTTGCGCCGAGACGAAGTGCTTCGCCAGAGCCGGTGCGACCGTTCCGAGAGGGCTGTCGGTCACAATTGCGATGCGTTCAATCCTTTTGTGATGATCTCGAACAAATTTCAGATGAGCCGACAGACCGGCAAAGCTCTCCCACCCGGGAAAGTGCTGAGCGTGGATGAGCATCCCATGAAGAACTTTGTGTCCGTCCAAGTATGTATCGACGGAGGAAGCAAGATCAAGGAAGTCCTCAGCTGAAAGTGCCGATACGGGTTCAAGAACCAAAATGCCTTCTGCCTCCATGATGCGATGTTTGATCATGACTACCTCCTTCATGGCGCCCACCAGAGCGCACGTTGGGGTATGTCCCCCAGTTCACTTTGGGTTGATGTCTTTTGTGGGCCCAAGTGCCATGCGGCGAGGCGGTGCATTTCTGTGTCACGCAAAGCCACGAGCGTCAATGACCTCACCATTGCACAGGCTTTCCACGCTCTCAACATAAGCACGAGCCACCTGAGCTGCAGGCATGCCCGCAGAACTGTCCTTTCCCATAGCTGCCAGCGTCTCGCTTACCTAGGGAGGGCTGACCACGTTGATACTGTCAACTGAGGATGCCGTTGCCTCAAATGCTGGCCGGGAGCAAGAGCAGAACCGCGCGTCCGGTGGTGTGAGGACCGGGGAAGAACGTCCCCGGCCTCCACTCAGGTCGCACCGGCATCTCAGCACATGACGACCCCACCGTTCACATTGATCGACTGGCCGATGACATTACCGTTCAGGACAAGCATCATCACGACTTTGCTGACTTCCTCTTCCTAGAAGGGCGGGTAGCCTTGTTCCCACGAGGCAGTACGCGCTCCCGTTGGCCGGTCCTCTGTGCAGTTTGGGTTTGCTCCAGGTCTTCTCTTATCACTTCCTTCCAACCCTCCTGAACGACCTCGGAAGAGGCTTCAACTACAGGATCTTACGAGCATTAAGGGCTTATCCATAAATAACACCAACTTTTCGCCAGGTGATGATGGCGCAGGCCAAATGAACCAGTCCCAAGTAAGCCCTATCGGTCTTCTCGAAACGCACCAGAATCTTGCGAAAGCGGTTCATCCACGAATGGCAAGCTTCCACAACCCACCTTCTTGCACGATGATCAGGATTCGAGGCTTTTTCCTGTCGCTCCTCGCCACGGGAGCGGACGTGGGGAGTGTAGCCTCGCTCTTCCATCGCCTTGCGGGCCTCTGCGCTGTCAAAGGCCTTGTCAGCACACAGATGCTGAGGTTCTTCCGTTGTGGGTTCAGGGCGATTGGCCACAACACTGTCCAGGACCGGTTCCACCTGAGTGACATCATGACGGTTGGCTCCGGTTACAACGACGGCGAGCGGGGTACCTCGACCGTCCACCAGGATGTGTCGCTTCGTTCCCTTTTTTTCCCCGATCCGTCGGATTGGCTCCGACGGACTCCTGTGCGAGAGGAGCTTTCGTCATTGCACCATCCATGCTTTGCCAGTCCCAGGCAATCCCCTGCAAATCGTCATAATCCGTCAAACCGGCCTGCCAGAGTGCTAGGAAAAACCCAGCTTGGGCCCATTCCAAGAAGTGCCGGTGACAATGGCGCTTGGACAGCCGAATCGCTCTTGCGGCAGGGCCTTCCACTGACAACCTGTCCGCAGTACATACACGATGCCTTCAAAAACCTGCCGGTATGGCAACGGTCTGCGCCCGCCACCGGAGGCCCGTTTGTATTCCTTGTTCGGATCTCGAGAAGGCCGTGGAATCAAAGGCTGCACCTTCTCCCACAAAGCGTCGGATACTTCCCATGATTGAATTCTGCCCACTGTACACCTCCGGCTATAGGGTTCCGGAGGTAACATGCATCAATAAATACAAAATGTCCAGGGCCTTGTCACATAGCCCAGTGCAGGGGTTCCACCGAGTCGACGACCTGCTCATCGGTCAGCTTGTTTATGGATAAGTCCTTAGTACAGCACCACAGAATAAAGTGACCATTGTCTCAAAGCGTCATTCCGGCAATCTCCTGGCCGGAATCCAGAACAAACCGCCTGGATACCGGCCTCCACCGGTATGACGAACTGACGGTGGACAGTTATTTGTGTTGACCTGTACTTAGTCCGTAGAGCCTCTGAACCACAGGCGGCAGATACCCCTGTGGAAGCGATTCCTTGCGGATCCACAATCGCCAATAGTCAGCGGTGCGCCCTATGAGCATGCGGGGATGTTTATGGTGGACAAGAGCGTCCAGGCGACGAACCTCTTTCCAGCCTTCGGCGGCGCAAATCCAGTAATAGGCCGATTTCGATGCATGCCCGTCAAGGTCCAGGTGCAGCGCGATGACCGAATCAACGGAACCCTGGGCCACTGCATTTCCAGACAGTGTTCCATCTTCTGCGTCTACGTAGGTGCCCTCCCTGCCGCCCACATGCTTTACGCCCACGGCAAATTGCGAAAGCCTCTCAGCCTGCTCGGTCATGCCACCAGCCAGGAAGTATCTGAATCCTTTGTAGTGAACAATACCGCCGCTGGTAGGGTCGAATGCCGCGGTGTCGCCAATGCTGTTTCCCGAGATGTTGAAATCATGGCTGAAGAATAGGCGCACTTGCCGCTTCTCGGGCCGAAGATTCTCGATCTCGATTTCACGCAGGTAGATGTTCTCATGAAAATCGACTGCATCCCGACAGGTAATGAGCAACCCCAAATCGCTGTAATAGAGAGCAACCCGTGTGACCAATGTTTCCTCGTCATAGAGAAGCTCCCTTTTCCATTCCTGGCCTATCCATGAGAAACGGTCGTCCACGAAGACCCCGAAGCGACAGATGTTGCCGCTCAGATGATTTTCCTGGCCCACGTGAGGAAAATACAGGTCGCGGATCTGATAGTCCCTGTCGAAACAAATGAGCAGCCTGCCGTTGCCCACTGGAATATCGCGCGGCATGGTTTACCCTTTTCTCTTTGCGCCCAGGGACGGTTGGATCATAACAGTCGGTAGCGGGCTGCCCGTGTGGTCCAAACGCTATCCGGGTAATTGGCCTTCAGTTGCTCGTAGACTTCTTTCAAATGTATCGGATCATGAGTGCTCTTGTAAAGGCAACGCCCCCGCTCATAGAGGGCTTCGGGAGCCGAACCGCTCTTCGGCTGCTCTGCCAGGAGCAGGTTCAGGTGTTTAACGGCGTCATCGAAAGCGCCACGGTCGTGGAGCAGCTTTGCCTTGCCAAGCTGTATGGTGGCAATAAGTTCTTCAGCAGACAGGAAGCCGCTAGCCCGGTGGTGCTCACTGCCGTCTCCATCCAGGAGGATCAGACATGGTGTCTCCTGCACGTTGAAGACCTGCGCAAGGGGTTCGTGATTGTATGGCAGACGTAAAGGGACCACGTTCTTCTCGATGAATGTCGTCACCATTGCCGATGGATACGTAACCGCATCCATTTTCTGGCATCCTGTTCAGTCAGGATTGAAGAAATCAAGGAACACCGGCTTCTCCTCAGCCTTCGCTCTGATGCGAGCCCTATCGAATTGAGTTTCCCAACGGATCAAGGATTCCAAGGACAGTATCCTGTTCATTCGTAAGGTTTGGGATGGTTCGGCGCGAGAACCCGGCAGCGTTATCGTCCAGGCACAACATTTCTTTAGACAGTCTTGAGATACTCGCGAATGAGGAGTGCGGCGGTAGCTCCCTCGCCCGCTGCCGAGGCCACCTGCTTGGTGCTTCCCTGCCTCACATCGCCTGCGGCAAACACCCCTGGCACACTGGTTTCGAGGAACATCGGCTCCCGCTGCTCAAACCCCGGGAGGCGCTCTCCACTATGGGACAGATCATGTCCGGTGATGATAAACCCCCAGGAATTCTGCTGAATGTCCGTATCTTCGAGCATCGTCGTGTTGGGTGTCAGGCCGATGAAGACAAAGACTCCGGCCGGGTGGATGATCTCCTGCGATCCGGTCTGGTTGTTTCTGATTTCGACCTCGCCGAGTTTCCCGCCGGAGCCGCGGAAACCAATCACCTCCGTGTTGAAGTGGAGCTCGATTTGGGGATGCGTGAGCACCTTTTCCTGGATCACCTGGCTGGCCTTCAATTTTGTTGAACGCACCAGGAGGATGACCTTCTCGACGTACTTGACCAGGAACAGGCTTTCCTCGGCGGCGCTGTTGCCACCTCCGATGACTGCCACCGGCCGCCCCTTGTAAAAGGGGCCGTCGCAGGTGGCACAGAAGTGTATTCCGGCCCCGATAAAGTCCTCTTCGCCCGGAGCCCCCAGCCGTCGGTAATGGCTGCCGGTAGCCAACAGCAACACTTGGGCCGTATATTCGCTCCCGTCGGCGGTCCCCACACAGTGGTAGTTATCATGGCTGTGGAGTCGGACCGCCTCCTGCGCCTGGAGGATTTCGACTCCAAAGCGCTCGGCTTGTCTGCGAAGCTGGGAGGCAAAGACCGCACCTTCCACGCCTTCAGCGAACCCGGGGACATTCTCAAGACGCTCCGTGGCCGCTGCCTGACCTCCCGGGGCGGCGCGCTCGATCACCAGGGTGTCGATGCCCTCACGGGCTGCATAAAGCGCGGCCGTTAATCCCGCCGGTCCTCCGCCGACAATGATCAGGTCGTAGTAATGGCGGGAAGCGATGGTTTTCAGGCCGAGCTTCGCAGCCAGTTGTGCATTGGACGGCTCAACCAGGATGGATCCGTCGGCAAAGACGATCGTGGGAATGATGCGTTTGCCCTGGTTCCTTTCCAACACCAACTGCTCACCGGCCTTGTCTTGTTCAATGTCCACCCAGGCGTAAGGAATCTGGTGTTCGCCGAGAAACTGCTTGCTGCGTCGACAATCCGGACACCAATATGCTCCGTAAACGGTAATTTCTGCCGGCTTGGCTTCTTCCATCAAGGGCCTCCTGGCCGGATTAAGAGACTACGACAAGGCTCGCTTAAGCCGTCACCCCCGACCCTTGCTTGAAACCATCCACCAAAGCTGAGCATTACGATCAGACATGCATCTCCAATCGATCCCAAAGATCTACGCTTTCCAGAGGCCGTGCAGATTGCAGTGTTCCCTTGCCGTCACCGGCCAGGCGTCAATACAAAACAGAGCTTCCGGAGCATCACCCGGCTTCAAGAAGTGGCGGTATGCCTTCTCCCCTGCAATGACTTCGATCCACTCGATGTAGTGCTTCTCTTCCATAGGATGGGCGACCGCGCCTATCATGACCTTTACCCCGGCCTCGGTTTTCTCGACGACCGGCACGTGCTTTTCCTTCGCAGCATCCACCGTATTTTCTGCCAGGAGTTTCATGGGCTGGCCGCAGCAGACCAGTTCCCCCTCTCCGCCATGAACGACTTCGATAATATTTCCGCACAGTTCACACTTGTAGACCTGTAATTGTACTGCCATGTAAGTCCCCTTTCTTTGATGTAGACTCTTTCGGGAGTGAACAAACCCCCATCCCTGGCCATCAGAAGCTGTGAGTGTTTGACCTTAAGGCAATTCAGTGTGGGGAGCATTTGACAATATTGTATTCAATCTATTGGGATTCCCCCATCTGGATCGCCCGCATTTTGTGTTATCGTCCCATTTAGCCTTTGTAGGTAACCACCCGGCCCCAAAGGCTTTTCGTTCCCCAGATTCCAGATCTGAGGCATTCGAGTTGCACGACCTGGCTGTGGTCAACAAAAAGATTAACCTCCGGGCCGTAATTCTTGATGTACCAGGCAAAGACGTCAGGATCCGCAGCCTCAAACATCACCTTTTCGAGTCCCAGTGCCTTGATGAATTTCGGAGGCACATCGATGCGCCAAGAGCTCACGCTCTCGGTGATTCCCTCCGACTCAATCATGATCATGTAAGCGCCGGCCTCCAAGAAGCGTTCCGCTTGCATAATTGCCCAATCCGGATCGCGCGTTCCTTCCGCTTCGAGGTCAGAAACGGAACTGGCTCCACCCGCACCGAATTGGATGCCAACTTCCGGCTTTGCCTTAAGTCCTTCTGCCTGGACCTCTTTTATCAGTCGCAGGATGTCGTCCATGGGAATTGAGATAAATCCCGCCGAGATTTCGACAATGTCAAAACCCAACTCCTTGCATTCGTGGATGTATTTAGGCACCATCGCTGGACCCTGGGTCAATATATGCTCGATGAAGCCGCCTGTGGAAACAAGAACCTTGTGGGCATGGCAGATCTCGATGAGATCCCTGACGATCTCTCGCGGCATCAGGGCAAACGACCCGCCGGCAAATTTGAGCGAATCGATGTAAGCTCCCATTGTCTCAAGGACATCCTGGAGGTAGCGCTTGCCCATGGGCGTGTAATATGGTCCTCGCATTTCCGTGATGCCGTGCGCACGCGGTTTCTCTTGGCGCTGGTTCAGCTTCACGAAAGAGAACGCTCTGTCCGACATGAAAACCTACTCCTCTAAGCTCAATAATTTTGCCAAACCGGCCTCTCTATGCTCACAGGCCGACGCTCAGAATCCCATCAAATGGCTCTATAGTATTCCATTGGCCATCCCGCCTGCCCCAGTTCGTATTACGAAAGCTCTCTATTCACTCAACTCAAAGTTCTCGACAAACTGCCCGATCTGGACCCCCAGGTAGATGCACTGTACGCCGTCAAGGCAGGCCTCGGCATCTTTTTTCTCCAGGTGGGTTGTCAGTTCGTGCTTGCCTTTGGAAAGTTGAACGATCCATGCATCTTTGTTGGTGTCAAAGCACGTCGAAAGAGCGAGATCATGTTTTTTGATCTCCGGATACATCTCCCGAAGCTTGCTTTCCAGTATATTGGCATTGACCTTCATGGCGTCTCCTTCCGCTTTTCATCGAATCCTTCCCGGGTGCTTTGCAGGTTGAACCGACCTCACTGGTGGGGCAGTTGAAAAGAGTTCATTGCTCTTCAGGCTCACACTCATCTTTCGGAACCCCGCAAATTGGTCAGAGGCACTCATCCGGCAGATCCTTAAATACTGTTCCCGAGGCTATCCCATTATCGGGATCACCCTCTTTCGGGCCGTAAACATAGTCACAAAGTATCGATGCGTACTCCAACCATCCGTTCACCTGCCTTTGAAATGGCAGTGCTTAAATCTTCCCACGCAATGCATTCCTCCGGACATGTCCCAATGGCCTCTTCAGTGCATTCTTCATCTCCCCTCTCGGGCAAAACAACGGGAGCCTTTAAAGAGATGTTCTCCAGAGTTCGGACCGATTTTCTTTTGAACGTCAAGGTGCCATCTTTAAAGGCGAGTACGCGTTCGCCGTCATTTCGTCCCACGATTATGTTGAGACCGCTTGGCCGAACGAAGCTCAAATGTTCGTTCAAGCTGGCGAGGCTGGAGAGGCTGGCTTTTTGATGGTGCCAAGCCAGCCTCTCTTCTCCATCTCTCCTCTAAGTGACCGTTATGCCGGCGTTATGGGAGGTGAGTATAATCATCAATCAAACATCGCTCCTCCGGACAGAACAGGCGCAACCACAGGCCTTTCTTCTCAGGCAAGGACACACCTTTTGCTGGCAGGATCACCTTACCGTCATCCGTGAGGCAAATGTTTTCCGGACAATGTACCTTCAGCCATACACCCTCGTGCCCCTCGCCTTCAGCGTCCTTTCTCTGCTGCTCCGGTAAGCTATTCATCTCTTGGTCCGTGAGGCAACGGGCATGAGGGATGAAGACCCGCAGCCAACCGCCGCCATTGGGTTGTTTGTAAAGGGCATTCGCGCTCATGGTTTCACCTCCTCCATGCGGTCAATATGTTGAATATTTTTATTCATCTAAGTACGCACCTGAGAGTGTGCAAGATCATCTGGGTAACAGTTCCTGTCGTGTTGGTCGCATACGGCCATACTTTAGACGTTATACAAGCACCAGCAGGCTTCACCAATCATCCGCCGGATAATTTCTCCTTAATGATCAACTGCTCCGCTCGAACTTTCACTCCTGGTCTCACCCCGGTACTCACTTTCATGAAATTTCGTGGCCGCGTCTTACTTCTTATCCCCAATAGACAATTGAGGCAGCATACGGCCCGTCTTCACGTATTGGGGAGGGAGTACTGGCGACGACCTCCGATACCGATTCTTCAAGGATAAGGCGCACAAACTAAGCGACGGCACTCGCACCATCGAGACCTGAGTGGCTTTTTTCCATGAACCAGTGCTCAGGATCCACATAATAGAAACGCAGATCTGCCAGAGCTTTATGGTGTTCTCTTTCTTCCTCGATCAGGCGGTTCAGGAATTCACGCTCTAGAGGATCGACGCTGTGTTCGAGCTGTTTTGTGTAGAATTCAATACTGGCATCCTCCATGCGAAGGCCGCCATCTATAGCCGCAACATCATCGAGGCAAGCCTTCGGCATGCTCGGCTTATCCGATGTAATTTGCTTTATAAGCGCATTTCTTTCAGCGCTCTTGACCGCGTTCAAACAGCAAGCATCCGGGGATGCTTTTCCTTTCCTCAGTTTCTCGTACACCTTCTGAATTTCATCCATGTGCTGGGTTTCAGCATCAACCAGCATTTTGAAGGTCTCCACTCCAACCGGGTCCGAGCAGGCTTCCATCGCGCCTACATAGAGAGCCTTCTTTTTTTCCTTTAGCTCCAGAGCCGAACAGAACAATTCGAGAGTCTTATCTTGCTTTTCCATGTCTCATTACTCTCCTGGGACGCCAATATGTCCCTTTTATTTTTCGTCCGGAAACTGCTTGACGTGCAACTCGGAAAGCGGCGACCGTCACTCCTCCCGTTTCCATCACAATTCGGGGAGGCCAACGATGCAAATCCACAATAACCTCCCCAAAAGTATTTCAATTCCATACTGCAGGTGAGTACCAAGTTGGCTACTCACCTGCCGGCCTTTGTTTTCCGAGGGGCAGAAACAGGCTGCTGTAACCGATAAGACAGAGGCCTCTATTGGGGCTAGGGCAACCCACGCCTCCATTTCTGCGGATCCTTAAATTCGGGAACCTTCGTCTCCATTACCCGGAAAAGCAAGGTTGGTACCGTGGAACGTGTAACCACCTTTTCAGCTGTGCTGCCAAGAACCCATGCTACCTCACCTCTGCCATGAGTTGCCATGGCAATGAGGTCCATCTTGTTTGCGTCGGCATAAGCGATGATCTCCCGAGCGGGTACACCTTCCACGCATGCGTGGTTCACAGTGAGCCCCTGCAATTGCAGTTCCTTGGCGGCCTTCCCCAAGAAGATGGCGCACTCTTTTGCCTCCTTGTCCTCAGCCTCCCTTGCCATCTTAGGGGGCAACGACTCCGTAGCTGCAACCATGGGGAAATAGCACACATGAAGCAGGGTTACCTGTGAGTTCATACACTTCGCCACGGCTAACACGTCAGGAAGGATTTTCGCTGCCAATTCGGACCCATCCAACGGAACCAAAATCTTCTTAAACATGACCTTCTCCCTTCTTGCGATACACACACTTCCAATTCACATCTGCCAGGAACACAGCCAGCCACAATCTAATCAATATTTACCCGGCTGCTCCTTTGTTACAAAATACCCTTGGTTATTCCTCAGGAAAAACCACTCACCATGGCTTTTGAACGACTTCACTCATAACACGGCGAACTGACTCTTCTGAGATCTTGATACTGTTCCCTGGCATCCGAATGAAACTGATGATTCCCTTTTCTGCAAGCTCACGGACCTCCCGAGAATGACATCTCAACTGATCAGCCACTACCGACACCGGTAGGTACCACTCCATCTCTTTCCCATCACTCCACATCTTTGGGCTCCTGTGAAATGCCTGAAGACCCTCTCCGGACGTCTAAGAGCGGTCTTGAAGATACTTGCACATGTTGTCATCAGCGTAGGGGAGCATATTGCACGGCTGATGGCGAACTCTTCTTAGTTAAACTAAAATTATACGCAATGAATTAGTGCAGCTATTGTACCGGATCATGCAAAAATCCGAATATATCCAGAATGACGAACAATCGCTGATAGTTAGAACGCTTTCGGCGGTACTATTCGGTCAATGGTTCTGAGTTCCTTCGACACGAAGATGAGAATATTGTGATGTGCCATTCTCAGCAGTTGGTTGATTTTCTATCTTTTCGTAACAATTTAAGTATATTGCTATTTTTAGCAGGTTTGACAATATTCTCACTTCTCTAAGACATGGAGGAACACCTGATCTAATGACCATGAACGACCAATACCGCAACCCGCTCTGCTGGAACTGTGTGGATACCTTGCAAGATCGAGTTCCTTGATTCGAAAGAACCTCTTGACAGTTCAGGATCCTTGGAGGGGACGGTCGTTTGGCAGGGATATTGTTCTTGAGTTACCAACTTCTGGCGATTGGGTTTTTCCCTCGACAGGGCAGCTATTGGCTCTTTAGTTGATCGGGTTTGCGGATCGAGAAAATGGGCAACAGAGAATGCTCTCTTACAGTTTCAACCCCTGGGTGCGGCGGGAAGTTCCACGATAAATGTCGTTCCCACATCCGGTACACTCTCACATGAGATGATCCCCCCGTGGCTAACAACGATCCGATGCGAGATTGGAAGCCCCAACCCGGTCCCGGTAGATTTAGTGGTGAAGAATGGATTGAAGATGTTCTTTTGCTGGTCGAATGGAATCCCAGGGCCGGAGTCCTGGACTCTTACGATCACAGCCGGGCGTTTTCTATCAACGGAGAGGATTCCATTTTCAACACTGATGGTGAGGGTGTCGCCTCTCTCCATAGCCTCAAGGGCATTTTGAATCAAGTTATTCAAAACCTGCTGGATTTCAATGGAATCTCCAAGGACCTCGAAAAGGTTCTCCTCGCAGTATTCTCTAACTTCGATTCCATCCCTTGTTATCCTTGAGCGCCAGAGCTGGGTGCTGTCATGGATCAACTGGCTCAACTCCAGCTTGCTCCGGCTGGCAGTGCCGGAAAGCCTTGAAAAATCCAGGACTCTTTTGATGATGTGGTTGATCTTCTTGATGTTGAGCTTCATCTCTTTAAAAATACTTTGCTCCTGGCTTGTTCGACTAAACTTTTCTTCGTTATTGAGGAAGTCGATAAAGAGGTTTATGCCCGCCAATGGATTTCGGATCTCATGGGCGATCCCCCCTGCCAGCATTCCCAGGGAGGACAAGCGATCAGCACGGGCCAATTGCTGCTCCACGTTCTTGCTCTCGGTGATGTCCCTGGCCGCGGCGAAGACGCCGCGAACATTGCCGCGTTCATCTTTGTAGAGTGAGGCGTTGTAGAGAACCTCTACCAGATTCCCGTTCTGGTGCCGGATCGTGAGGGGATAGTCGGTTACACACCCCTTTTCAAATACTTGCCGGTAAACCTCTCTCGCCTTCTCCGGCTCCGTAAAATAATCCGAAAAGTCGGTATCAATGAGCGCTTTCCTCGCAACGCCCGTGACCCTGATAGTCGCCTCGTTGATGTCGGTGATCTTTCCTTCGGGACTGATGGTGACCAACGGGTCCAGGCTGGCCTCGATGAGGCTCCGGGAGTATTGAGACGCCTGGCGCAACTGTTCCTCCGCCCGCTTGCGCTCAGTAATATCGATACCCATCTCCAGGATGAGCGTGGAGCCGTCCGTGTCGGTGAATGGGAAGTCGAAAACAGAGTAGTCACGACTGTCCGGACCGGTCCACTCCCACTGATGGGGCGTCATGGTTTTGAGAACCTTAAAGCTATCACAAACCTCACAGGGCTCGCTGCGACCAAACAGATGCTCAAAACAGCGAAGGCCGCGAGACTCGCCGAAGCGTTCGCGGAAGACCACGTTGGCAAAGGGAACCCGATAATCGGGCGTTAACAGCACTACGTAGACCGGCAGCACGTCCAGTACATCGTTGAACCGCTGCCGTTCGGCTCGAAGCGTCTCCATGGTTTTACCGAGTTCCGCAGTGCGCTCTTGAACACGGATTTCAAGATCATCGCGTGCCCTGCAAACCTCCTGTTCCATCTGTTTGCGCTCGGTAATGTCGGTTGCATAGATATTGACGTAATGTTCCGCGGGGAACGGCACAACGGAAACAGAATAAAACCTTCCGCCCAGTTCTAGCTCCTGCCGCGCCTCCTCTCCATCCCTCATGGCCTCCTTGGTCATTGGCAGAAGCGAATCCGGCAACAGCATGCCGACCTCGCAGGTCCAGCCGGGCAACTCCCCTGCAGGTCGATTCCGATAAAGAATATTGCCCTCGGCTGACACTCTCACTACCGGGTTTGGATTTTCCTCGGGGAACCTGGCCAACCACGTCGCCCGCTCGTGAGCCTCCTGCAGTGCCCGTTCGGCACGCTTGCGCTCGGTAATGTCCTCGGTGAAGATCACAATTCCGGCTACATCACTCATCGTATCACGCCACGGTCGTACTTCCCAACAGAGCCACTGAACGGAGCCGTCCACCCGCTCGAACCCGTCGGCATCGGCACGCACAATCTCCCCCGCGAGCCCACGGCGATGGACTTCTTTCCAGCGCTCGGGAATTTCCGGGAAGACTTCGTAGTGAGAAATTCCGCTCAGGTCACGCTCCCCCAGGTTGTAGTCGCTTAGCCAACGACGACTGGCGCTCAAGTAACGCATTTCGCGATCAAACATTGCCAGTGACGCGGGCGCATGCTCAATGAAGAACCGGAGACGTTCCTCACTCTCGCGCAGGGCTTGTTCGGTCTTCCGCAGATCGGTAATATCCCGGATTGCCACCGCGCTTCCAATTACGTTGCCCTGAGCATCGCGTACCGGGGCAGCACTGTTGAGCACAAAGGCACGGGACCCATCGAATCGTTCAATCTCCAGTAATTGATTGAGAACGGTCTCTCCACGCTGTACGGCAACGGCCGAGGCCCACTCCTCGGGCTCAACCTCGCTACCGGTATCAGGCCACCAGGCCTTGTAGGCTGCATAGTCATCGACGGACTCCGTCACCGGACGAGGATTTCCCCATATCTGCTCATATCCAGCGTTGGACTGGATGGTGCCCCCTGCCTTATCGGTAATGGCGACCCCAATAGGCAGAGCCTGCATAACCGCTTCGAGCCGGTTCTTTTCGCTTATGGCCTCGTTGCGGGCGGCCACCAGAGTCGCGTTAGCCTCCATGAGCGCTCGTTCCGCCTGCTTGCGCTCGCTGATGTCGGTTCCGACGGCAAGGATCTCGATGACCTTGCCATCCACATCAAACACCGGCTTATTGGTCCATGCCATCCACACCCTGCGACCGTCTCGACACACGTTCTCATTGATGTTGCTTAAGTACTGCTCCGGATGGCTTGCGATATCCTGGACCAGTGTGGACAGGTCAAGGCCGTTGGACTCTGTCTCAGGCACCAGCACGCTTACGTGCCTGCCGACGATCTCCTTTTCTTCGTACCCGAAGAAGGCCTGGGCGTACTCATTGACAAAGGTGAGCGTGCCATCATCCTTCCAGCGGATGATGGCACTGTTTGCGTTTTGAACGAGTTCGCGATAGCGTTTTTCGCTTTCTCGCAACGCCTCCTCCGCCCGCTTGCGCTCGGTGATGTCGACAACCAACGTTCTACACGATACCTTGCCATGAACATCCTGAACGAAAATACTCTCGAGCAGTGCATGCAACTCGCCGCCGTCTTTTGGCCTCAGCCTTACCTCACAGGCCTGCCATCCCATGCTTCTAAACACCTTGTCCAGATGAAGACGAAAGCGATCCCCGTCTGACCTGGAAAGGTGAACGGAAAATGGGGTATTGATGAGGTTGCTTCTGTCGATGCCAATTTGCCGTGATGCGGTGAGGTTGGCTTCCAGGATAAACCCTTTCTCATCAAGGGTAAGATAGCCAACGGGAGCAAAATCATAGAGATCTGAATATTTGGAGCGGGAGTCTTCGAGCTGTTCTAAAGCACTTCGAAGCTCTTCATTCTGTAGCTTGAGTTCAATCTGTTGAACCTGTAATTCGTGCAACAGTTTTTCAACATCACCCTGCGGTTGATCGATCTTCGGCGGTTCCGCCGCGAACCGCTCTTCCGCCTGGCGGCGCAGTTTGGAAAAGCCCGGTGAGCCTGGTTTGTCCTTAGTCATGTTCGCGCCTCCTGTGACTCATCCACGCCAACCCAAGAAACAGCAAAAGCCATACAACGGTTCGGAGGATCATTGCGCGAAGACTCTCAATAGCAACAGGACTCCCTGTCGCATACAAATAGCCGATTGCTCCTAACACGAGGAAATTGAGAACGAAGATCGTGGCCGCCGCATACTTGCCTCGATCGAAGCTGCGCCATGCGATGACGCCTGCCGCCACATACGCCATTCCCATCATTGTATTGTAGATCAGTAGCGGCCGAAACACGATGTATCCCGGATCTGACCCAGCAAGGACACGAGCCCCGGCGATAATCGTTGCAAGGCCGAATAAAGCTGCTATGAGCGCAAAGACTCCTTGGATGATTCTCACAGATCGCGGTCGATTCAACTCAGTCTCCAATAAGATGCCCAAGAAGCGGATAAGCTGCAAGGCTGCATGGTTTGCCCCGGCCTTGTCAGCTTCATCGGCTTGGGCCACCCCACTCCCTCTTACCCTTTCGTGAGGATGATGACGGCGAATAGGACTTGCAGAAAGGCTGCGAGGGCGTTCGGCAGCCAAATCCCCCTCCGACTGAACCTGACTCCGTAGAGAAACCAGAACACGTAGATGAAGAGGAAGCCCCCAACGAACCAGATAGATACCGAAGATGGTGCCGGTGTAAGCCACTCATGCAGGATCTGATGACCTATGGTCGCACAGCCGAGACCTCCGAAGAGGACTCCCAGATTGTCCCATGCCGTGTCCGACATCGCCCGTAGCCCAGTTCCCATCCGGCTGCCTCCATGGTCATGTGGCCTTGCTGCTCAGCACCCACTGTGTCGTGCCCACTTGCTGCGAAGCGGCCCTGCCGCGTCGGCCACTTCTGTGTCGCCTGGCGGTTGACCGATTTGTACACCACGGCGACGCTGGCGCTCCCGCTTACCCCTCCTGGCTGGGTGAGACTCCCTCCAACTCCTCTTCGCCACTGATTACTCTATTCAGTTCGTCGATCAGCGCCACTTGGGCTTCTCGGCACTTATCGCAGGATTCCAGATGGTCCCAGAAGGCCAAAATGTTCCACCCGCCGGGATTTATGATGCCCAGCTTGGCGAGATCCTGATGACATTTGAGATTAATCATGGTTTGACAAGTCCTTCAAAATCTTCCAGGAGCTCTCCATATATCACAATTACAGGGATGGTACGATATCTGATACCGAGAACAGCGCGTCACATAAGGAAATTCGATGTCCCGAGATTAGACAGGGCTCGAATTGTTGGCTGGTGCGTGGAGGAGGTACCGAGACTTGGAGCGGTAACGATAGCAGTAACCCTCTTGCAAAATAATTCCCAGTGATTATATAGAGATTGTAGGAAATAGGGTCCCAAAGAAATGAGAACCGGGACCGGAAGGAGTGAAGAATGGATACCCGAAGCAGAGAAAAGTATGAATTGAAGAGCGCTGTTGAGTTGCGTTGCGACTCCAGGCGATGTTGGAAATGTCATGACGATGTTTGTGAAGAGCGGTTCGAGGATTTGGTGTTCGGTGTTGGACCGTAACTTCAATTTAGCCTTTTAGGGAGTTTTGCGAAATACCCTGTGAGCCACTCCCTCACATGTCCCTCGGGCGATAGGGTATCCATGAGACCTTGGCGAAAGCCAGGGTCTTTTTGGTTGGGAGAGGACGAAGGTCCGAATTCTTAATCCTTTGAACACCTCTTTCGGATTCGAAAAACAGCTTACTCTCCCGGGGTTTTCATGCCTCTCAAATATACGCTCTCCAGGTTCTCTAACATCCTGTGGAACTCTTCATGCCTGCCGACGCCAATTCTTTGGACCTCGATCATTTCAAAACCATTCGACAATTCGGACTGCTTCGCGTCGGGAAGCTGCTTTTCGGCAAGAGGAAACAGGACGTTGTTCTCTTTGGCGATGTGCTGATCCAATAGGGCGATATACCCTTTTGCCTCCCGGGTGAAATGGACGGCCACTTCCGGTTTCCCCGACTTATATTCTGAGAAGGCCTCTTTCATTTTCCGGACGAATTCGCGTCCTTGTTGGTGTTCCATGAGCATCACGCCAATTGGCCCTCCATCCCTCCTCACCCCGATCTCTTCCAACGCAGGGAAAAGCAGCTCTTCTTCCTTTCCATGATGGCATTTGTCCACAAATACTGAAAAAAATTCCAGAAGTTGATCCACATGTTCAGGATTGACGGTTTCTTCGGATTGCTCCATCTGCAAACAAATCTTTTCGAGTATCCTAAGGGTCAGCCTGACTGCTTCATGCTCCATTTTCAGTTCGTCCATTGGCTTCATGACCAAACTCCCTTCCTCAATTTATTGATCAAGTTCACAGCCAAAGATCGCACCATTTAAGCCTGGATGGTCTCTCACGGTCTGCCGTGGTGTTCAACAGACCGGATGAGCCCCTGCCGGTCTAAATCAATCATTGCATCCTGAGCTCTTTTCACTATTTCTCGACATAGCTGCCGTATCGAGTGTTCCACGCAATTTGGGTACCTTAGCAATCGGTCGTTTCGCGGGTCTTAACAAGCTCTCCACAAGGAAGAAATGCGGTCTCTCCCTTGACCGCCTCGATCACCTTAGCCGCAACGCTTAAAACGGTGATCCTCTAGAGCCCATCATGACTACCTTGCCGTTGGAATCTTCCGAAACCTGAAGTGAGAGTTGGGTGTCGGGTTGCCGTCAAATGGCGGCCTCACCGTCACCGGCCTTGTCATGGGCAGGACTGCTTGTGCATTGCCTTGAAAGCGTCTTGATTTTCAAACTCAACAATCGCGGCATAGTTGCCCTCCTTCAATGGTTTTAAGGCCTTCTCCGATGAATCCCATGAACGTGGAAAATTGTTCGTTGGTCGAGGCAAACCACTCCCGAAACTCGGCGTCTTTGCCTGCCTTTATCGGTGGGAAAGAGATTACGACTACAAACATGGTATCACCTCCAAGCAGTTAATCGTCAGATATTCAATGATTTATTTCTGTCGCCTTAACCTCAATCGGCCACGATTCCTTCCAATCACCTCCCTTCCTATCCGCATTCGAAAAGGCCAACATCAAGCATCATGCAACCCAATCAAATAGAGACTCAGCAATTCACGCTCCAGCCCTTATGCGTCCGTAAGTTCTGCCTGTCGCAATCACCATGGGAATAACGCCAAAGAAGATGAAAACCACATCGCCCGGCATGCGGAACCATTCGATCAGCCTCACATGGGTTTGAGTCATGTAGTCGAGGCTTCTCGCATGCCAGTATCCGTTGTTCAAGACGTCCCACAGTTGCAACACACCCCCAGGGAAAAGGCTTCCTGCAACCATTAGTGCGAGCCCGATATTCAATCCCCAGAAGGAGATTCTGATGTACTTCACCGGACCCCGCCAGTCTTCATCGCTCAAAACCTGCCTCAGCGCCAGGACCAATAGAGCCATTGCCAGCATTCCAAAAGCACCCATGAAAGCTGCATGCCCATGATTGAGGGTCAGGACCGTGCCGATTTCAAAGTAACTCACCACAGGAAGATTGATTAAGAACCCGAACACCGCCGCTCCGACAAAATTCCAGAAACCAACCGCCATCAGAAAATAGAATGTCCATTTGTGTGGGATGTTTACACCTTCGCCACAGACATCGCACTTTGTTCCGGTCAATTTGACAAAATCCCATGCATCCAGCGTAAGAAGAGTCAAAGGGACTACTTCCATCGCAGAAAACATTGCGGCTAGCGCCATGGTTACATTTGACTGTCCCGTCCAGTACCAGTGGTGGGCCGTCCCGACAATGCCGCTGCCGAGGAAAAGGATGGCGTCCAGGTAGATGACTCGCACTGCCGTTGTGCGGGACACCATGCCCAGTTGCACGAAAATAACCGCTACCAGCACGGTTACGAAGAGCTCGAAGAACCCTTCAACCCAGAGGTGGATGATCCAGAACCGCCACATGTCAACTACGGCGTAATTCGTGGTGCCGCCAAAGAAGAAGGCGGGAAGATAAAAGAGAGGTATGGTGAGGGCTCCGTACAGAAAAAGGGAGGCAATTTCACGCCGTTCGGGATTCACTCTTGCCGGCGCGACAGCCCGGTAGAGGAGGAAAAGCCAAAACACCAGCCCTGCGGCAAGCAAGAATTGCCACCCACGTCCCAGGTCAAGGTACTCCCAGCCCTGATGCCCGAACCAGAACCACAGGTTACCAAGGAGTTGCCTGATGCCGAGGATTTCTCCGAGAAGACTTCCGGCCACTACCACCACCAGGGTAAAAAAGAGGACGTTGACTCCCTTTGCCTGTCCTTCAGGTTCTTTCCCTCCGAGTGGCGGGGCGAGAAAGAGCCCCCCAGCAACATAGGCTGTTGCAATCCAGAAGATGGCCAACTGCAAATGCCAGGTCCGCAAAATATTGCTCGGAAAGTATTGAGATAGATCAAACCCATAGAAACTTCCAGGATCTGCGCGAAAATGCGCGGCCGCTCCCCCGACCATTACCTGGGCCAGGAAGAGCAGGGACACAACCATAAAATACTTTATGGTCGCTCGCTGACTTTCAGTCGCAGCCCCTGGAATCATAAGAGGATGAATATGGGCAACGCCACCCTCACCCTTCCAGCCAAGATAGTTGAACCTGCCAAACACAAACAGGACCAGGGCGGTAGCCGCCAGCAGTGAAATGATACTCAGAGCACTCCAAAGAATTGAATCGCTTGTCAGCGTGTTTCCGATCATTGGATCAAAGGGGAAATTGTTCGTGTAAGAGTAGGAAAACCCGGGTCGGTTGGCAACGGAAGCCCAGGCGGTCCAGGCAAAAAACGCGGTGAGACAGCGAAGTTCTTCTCGGTCATCGATATATTTGAATGGGAGGCCGCCTGTCACTTCCGGTCCGGAAAAGTAGTCGGTCCATTTCTGTATTTGCCTTTTGTAAGATGCGACCTCGGGGTGGGTGAAAACCAGAGTCTTCGCTCTAGCATCGTAACGGTTCACCTTCAAGAGCTTTCCGACTTCTGCATTCACGGTCTCTCTTTCGGTCACGGAAAGTTGCTTTAAATCCCGTTGGTAGATTCTTCTTGCAGCGAGTTCACAGGAATCCAGGCCGAGCGTGTGAAGATACTCTGCAGAAAAATCAGGTCCGAGATAGGCTCCGTGCCCCCAGACCGTGCCGTTTTCCATGAGGCCGTATTTCAGGAAAACTTCCTGTCCCGTCAGAATGTCCTGACCGGTGAAGACCATTTCCCCAGTCGGTCCAACAACGCCGTCGGGAATCGGAGGAGCGTTGATGTAAGCTGTGGTGGACATGAACACCAGAACTGCCATGCCAACGACTATGGTCAAGACAACACCATACCGCCACCAAGGCGAAAGCACTTGCGGTGAGCTTTCTCTGCTCTCCATGCTGATTCCTCCTTTCATTGTCGGCGCTGATGCCTCTGCTTCCATTGAGGGTATTTGAACTTCTCTAGAAGTCTCTCTCAGCAACTATGCTTTCCGAGCCCATGCAATTTTGTAGAGCGATATGGGGTTAATCCTTTCACTGATGCATGCCCTGCCCATCAGGGCATACGAATCTAGACCCGACAATACCCCATCCTCTGCATTTGCAGCGATAACCGCCTCACATGACTTTGTTCTTCCTTGAGCAACAGGTTGATGACGTCTCGATCCCTTCCTTCGCAGGTTGCCTCCTGCATCCCCAAGAAAAAGATGACGGAATCCTTCTCAAAGTGTAAAGCTAACTTGAGCGCATCCTGTATGTCTTTGATCTGATTTAACTGGACATTCAAGGCACCACAGGATCTGAATACGTGCTGATCAGCCATGGCCTTGACATAAAGGTCGAATTCATTCTCAGGATCGACTGCCATGGATGGTTCAATATCTGAGGGCAGCCCGGCTTTGAGGCTTCCGATTCTGTTCTTGTGCTCCACTTCTTCCCGTGCAAGGTCCGCAAAGAGTTTTTGCACTTCAGGATCTTGAATCAAGTGTTGTGCCTTCTCGTAAAAGGCTCGAGCGTTTTCCTTGATTTCGATGGCAACCTGAAAGATCTCTGCTGAATTGAAACAGAAAATCATGAGACTGACCTCCTTCCTGCACACGTGAGCATTTCTGCTCCGTGGCTATGCTGCACTGCCAAACACCGGCAGCCAGTCGTCGATTTGTGTTCCGCCATCGTGGCGCCGGTTTTGAGATGGGCCTGTTATTTCTCCACTTTTTCAAAATCACTCTTTGGCGCACCACAAACGGGACAGAGCCAGTCATCGGGCAAATCTTAGAACTTGGTTCCTGGAGCTACACCATTTTCCGCATCACCTTCTGCTGGCTCGTAAACGTAATCACAAATCGTGCACACGTACTTGCCCATGTCCTAAACTCCTTTCAATCTCAAGTAGTTGCAAGTCTCCCATCTCTACCATTTGCCATCTGTTGCTACAGGTTACTGATGATGCCCGCCATGGGCTTCGCCTCCCTCGGAACCATGATGGTCTGCCACTCTTCCTGCAGCATCGTTGTCCAATCTTTCGACATAGTGAACATACTCAACGTAGGATGCCACATAAGCGCGTCCCGCTTTGACGCTTTCTGCTGCGTGTTTCTTGTTTTCCATGGCCCGACGAAACCGCTCATGGATCCCGGCCGCTACAGCCTTCGCAAGATGCTCTGCGAGATGATCTACCGAACCGCTCTCCATTGCTTTATCCGCTTCGACCACTGCTGGCTCTAAAATGGCTCCAGCTGGCTTGAGTCCCGTATACGGTGCTCCCTCTCCGGCGCGATGAATGCGCACAAGGGTTTCGAAGAAGTAGCTGTCGGCGAGTTCTTTGGCTTCAGGACTCAGCTTTCGAATGGCAACGGTTTGCTCGAAAGCCTTCTTGATCTCAGATTCATCCTTTTCTTGCACCCACAGGAGGATGAGATTCACGTTCTTGGTTTCCAAAGCTTGCTTTGCCGCTGCGACCACAGGTCCGTCCATCGTATCGCAGTGTGCAGAACTCTTTGTCGGCATCCAAATGGCAGCCGCAAAGGTAAGGGCCAATGCCGCAGTCAATGTGACTAGGTGCTTAGTTGTCATACAAAACTCCTTTCTGTGTTGACTTGCTTTCTGGTAGGAATATTCTTCGCCAGCTTGGTCCGTTGGAGAGAAAGGTTTCATCGATGGGGATGACGAGAATGTCAGGAAACGGAATCCGATTTCAAAGGGAATTTTCGAAAATTGGCCTTGCATCCCAAGATTTTTCAATCAGCTTCGCGGTCAGGCAGCGCGTTTTCATTCCTCCCATGAGATGCATTCAACCGGGCAGGTGGAGACAGCTTCTTCAATACACTCCTCATTTCCTCCTTCAGGTAGAATAACGTGAGCTTTTTCAGCCTGTTCGTCCATTTCAAAGACACCAGGGCAGAGTTCGGCACAACTGCCGCACCCAATACAGCATTCCTCATCAATAACAACCTTGCGTCCCATGTTTCTCTCCTTTCCTGGGCCCTCCTGGAAGAGCCCTACTACTCGTTGAATGGGTGATTTCAATGAATGAACCCTGCCATTTACTTGACGAGAAATCCCCGGAAGGGGAGTCTCATCCTCTTCCCTCCAAAGCTGTCAGACGATCTCTAAGCTCCCTTTCCTTTTGCCAGCGGGCAGTAACATCACGAATGATTGCGGCAGAACCCAAGATTTCTCCATCGGAAGAGCGCACAAGAACTATACTGAACTCAATGGATATTCGTGTTCCGTCCTTCCGCATTGCCGGTACTGCCAGCAATTCTCTCCCGTATCGGGTCGAACCGGTCGCCATGACTTTTCGGTAGCCCTCCCAATGCCGAGGCCGTAGTTTTTCAGGAATAATGAGATCGAGGT
The DNA here is from genome assembly GCA_963783775.1 of uncultured delta proteobacterium. Taxonomy (GTDB): domain Bacteria; phylum Desulfobacterota; class Syntrophobacteria; order Syntrophobacterales; family Syntrophobacteraceae; genus JADGQM01. Next base: position 728,245 of record CAWAOR010000011.1, read on the forward strand.
TCTGAGCTATTGCTTCTTCTGCACTATATCCGAAAATGGATTCCGCCCCCGAATTCCAAAGCTCGATTTGACCATCTCGATCTGCGAAGATAATTGCATCTTGGCTTTCATCCACAATCTGTCGGTACAACCACTCGTTCGTACATACTTGCATTGGATGCCCTCTTGATGCCTCTTCGAGAAAAACGCTCTGTGATTATCCTGATGAGCTTGCTGCTGCGGTGCAAAGGATCATGACTTGGAATGATCTAGGGATTGCGCGTATCACTGACCGTCGTTCTTGCTTCAACAGGCACTCAAATAGGTGGTGCAATGGTTACCAGAAGGCGAAGATCTGTATTTGCCCTTAACCCGTGAGGTTCGCTGATTGCGGAGATCAAGACATCTCCAGCCTTTGCCGGAAGGGTTGCACCGTCTTTTCCCAGGAACTCCCCCTCCCCCTCGATCACGGTTAGGCTTACCTCACCCTCGATGTCATGGGAATGTACCGGTAGTTCCTGGCCGGCTCTGAAGTTGAAATTCAGAATCTTGAAGTAAGGGGAATCGTGAACCAGAAGGTTCTTAAAGGTTTTTTCCCCAAACCCGTTTGCCTCAAATAGATTGATTTTTTTCATTCCGTTCTCCTATTATCATTTGGTTGCTCACTGGATGTACACTCTTCACGCAGGGTTTCACCTCACTCGTATCGCCTCATGAAAAAGTGGCCACGCCCTTTCGACCTGCTTTCCGACGTTGAATTCACCGTCGCTGAGGTGCCAAAGGATCGCCGTTGGTTGGATCAACCCCAGGAACACCACGGACACGGCATCCGGGTCCAAGTCAAGCCGGACAGTGCCTTGCTGCTGGCCTTGACGTATAATTTCAGCAACTTCCCCCAGGTAGCTTTTGATGAGCCCGTAGAGCTTTGCCTTGCGCTCTGGATGCCCAGCATAGAGATCACCGGAGAAAAAGAGCCTGGGAAGCGCCTGATACTCGAGGATGAGGTGCATATGTAGGGCGAGCAGACGCCGTAGTTGGTCGAGCGGATTTGTCGCTTCCTGAATGGCAACTGAACGTTGCCAAGGAGCCTTTCGCGTAGAAGGTCAAGCACGGCATCCAGAACTTGGTCTTTGCTCTTAAAGTGCCGATAGAGAGAGGAGGCACCCAGTCCAACCTGGCGGGCCAGCCCTGCCATGTTGAGGCCATCACCCCCTTTGGCTGCAATGAGAGCCAGAGCTGCCTGTGCGATCTGCTCCCGCCTCACCTTCGTGCTGAGTTTTACGATGCTCAAAACGCGCTCCTTGTGCGAATGTCAATTCGCAATCTAAGACGCCGAATGAACCCTGTAAAGGCTCATTGGTCCTATAATCTATTCATGATCAGATTCCATCTTGAGCGATCTCATAATCGCACTCTGCTAGCCATCTGGCATCAGCGGAGATGGTCCGCAATGATGCCAAGTACCAAGAGAACCAAGAGAATGTCGGAATACAGATCAGGCAACCCGGCAGCGGCCTTTCCTTTCATCCGGGAAACAAGAGGCTATGTTGCCCTATTGGATCAACAAATCTTCAAGGAGAACAATTGGTCCTCCGCCCATCCAGAACCTCACGGATCAACAGAGCAACAGTCTGCACCTCCAGCGGTTTCAAGAGAATACCGCAGATGCCTGCTGCCTTAACCCTCTCCTCGGTGACCCTCTCCGCCCCCTCCCGTACTGAAATGATGGGAATATCCGGCCGGACACCTTTAATCTTTCCGGCAAGATCGAAACCACTCATGTGCGACATGATCAGATCAGTAATCACCAGATCGAAGTAGTCAGGATGAACCCGGAAAAGCTCATAGCCTTCAAGGCAACTCGTTCGCGCCGCGCACCTCCATGCTGCGGCAGAAAAGCTTAGATCATCGTTTGCGATGTTCGATGACAGAACTGAGTGGTAGAGAGAATCCCGGCAGTCGCATCGGGCTGAAGACCAGACGCTGACGGCCATTGGGTCCACCAGGAGGACATGGGCCATCAGAGATGAAGAGGAGAGCCGAGGAAACCGAAGGAAAGCATACGGCGGCCGGACGATAAGGAATGGTGCAGGGAGAGGGTTCAGGTCGGTGGGATGAGCACTGTGTCTCTTGAAAGGAATTGGGACGGTTCGCTTGCCGGTGCGAAAACCGATCATCTTCAAACCCCGAAGTGTAGAAAAAGGAGGATGGACCTCCGACCAACTCCGGAAGGTTTCCCCCTTCGAGGCCTACGAGGTTAGCTGACGGGCTCGGGCCGAAGAGATTGCCCTACGCCTTCCTTGGCGATACGCCCCAAGAACTCGGGTCCCCCGTTCCTGCGTGTTGCAGAATTCGGCGATTCGAGGCGAATCCTTTTATTAGGCGGTAGTTCTAGTCAAGTAGATTGAGTGGTTCCTGGAACTCCGATATAAGGAAATGGGCGCGGCCTGGCTTGGTTCCGAGAAATAAGCGAGGCTCCTCAGGAGGAATCGGGAGGGGTGAGACCCTTGTACTGGACGTAGATCTGAGCACGGGTGATCTTGAGCTCTTTCTCGGCATCGTGGACGGGAACTCCCACGAGCATGAAGACTTCATGGGAGAAAAAGATGCCGAAAACGGTACCGACAAAGACGATGAGCTTGTTGCGATTGAGGGCTTTGAGCTTTCTGCGGGACATGTTCCAGAGGGAACGGATCGTGCTTTTGAGGCCGATGTTCTCCTTGGCCTGCTCTAACACGGCCAGGACATGCAGATTGTCGGGTTTTTCAAAGGTATTTAAAGATGTTAGCTGTAACCATCTAAAAATATATACAACTATCTTGGACCCTTATATCGGAGTTCCAGGGGTGGCGACAGGGCAGCTACCTGACGATAGGACACTTGCCTGCCATTTTTCGCGAGTGATGAGAAGAAAGATCAGGGAGGGGCATTACGTGGGAGGGAATGATGTGCAACTTGGCGAACAAGCCGACGGGCCGGCGGCTCAGGTATGGATAGCTGCGTCAGCGGCTGTTTTGTTATGCACAACGTCTTACGCTCTTGGCCTGTATCAGTTTACATCGAGTTGCATTCAGAAGACGGTTGTCGTGCAGGCCGATAACCGTTTTGTATTATAGGCTTTGGCTTTGGCGGCCTCGCAAGAATGTCCTGACATGGAATTGGGTGGGTTCCTTGGCGCTCGGTATCGACTATAATGTGACGGTCATCGAAGGCCCACCGATTGGGGCTAATCGAAAACGAGGGTCCGGCAGTGAGACGCGGATCAAAGTTAATGCCTGCTTTGGATGACTATGATCTCATGGATGGTACCCCGGCATTGAGAAGAAAAAGAATAGGACTCGTTCAAACCCTTCGCCGAGATTGGGCTGGCTACACATTGTCTCTGACCAGGTCGGACCTGCAGGCCGCCTTGACCGTAGCCGCCATCGCCTTACCACAATCCATGGCTTACGCCGTTATTGCCGGCGTCCACCCAAAGTACGGGCTCTACACGGCCATTGTCCCCGTTATCATTTCATCCCTGCTCGGCAGCTCTAAATTTCTGATTTCCGGTCCCACCAATGCTATCTCCATGCTGGTTTTTTCAGCGCTCTCAGCCGTGACCATTGACGGAACCTGGGCCATTGCTTTGCCCGAATCCGAAAGAATCGCCATAGTTTTGGCTATTGCCCTCCTCGCCGGAGGCATACAATTGGCCATGAGTTTGGCCAGGATGGGCAGCTTGATCACTTTCATCTCGCATTCGGTGGTGATCGGTTTTTCCGCGGGGGCGGGCGTTTTGATCGGCCTGAATCAAGTCAGAAACTGGCTGGGCTTGAGCTTTAGGCCCAGCCCCCATTTCGTGGAAAACATCGGCCAGACCATCGCAAACTTGTCCGCAATGCACTGGCCCTCCTTCGCTCTGGGGACAGGAGTACTGATCTTTGTTCTTTTGATGCGTCGGTTCGCGCCACGCCTCCCCGGGCCTCTCCTCTCCATCATCGTGAGTGCCGCGACCGTCGCCGCCCTTGACCTTGAGTCAGATGGGGTGCGACTGATCGGCAACATTCCGCGATCATTACCCCCTCTATCCTGGCCCAGGTTGGACTTACAGATACTGGACACCCTCTTCATGCCCTCCCTGGCGATAGCCATCATTGGCTTGATCGAGGCTCTATCTATCGCCAAATCTTTGGCCGACCAAAGTGATGAACACATCGACGGCAACCGCGAGTTCATGGCCCAAGGGATCTCTAATATATCCGCGGCATTCTTCTCCGGCATGCCTGGGAGCGGTTCGTTTACCCGGAGCGCGTTGAACCATGAGGCTGGAGCCCAATCGAAACTGGCCGGGGCCTTATCGGGCCTCCTGGTCTTGGCCACGGTCATGCTGGCAGCACCGTTTGCTCGTTTCATCCCGATTCCGGCACTGGCGGCGATCCTGATTCTCATCGCCATATCCATGATCGACGTGCGTGCCATCAAGACTACCTTGCTCGCCACTCGTTCGGATCGCAGGGTCATGATCATCACATTCCTGGCTGCGCTTCTTCTAGAGTTGGCATCTGCGGTTTTTGTGGGGGTCTTCCTTTCCATCGTGCTGTTTCTCCGCCGTGTCTCCAACCCTGATGTGGCCCAGGTCGTCCCACGCGAAAAGGACAACCGTCTTGCCCTCCGCGAATCCGAAGGCAGACATTGCCCGCAGGCAACACTCTTCAGGATGGAAGGGGCTTTTTTCTTCGGGGCAATCGAAAAGCTTGAAGCCGTCTTTAGCGAGGCCGAAGGCTTTCCTCAAAGCAAAGTGGTCATCCTTATCATTAGGCACGTCCATTACGTGGACGCTACCGTAGCCCACGCTCTCAGGCGTTTCGTGCTCAACTCAAAAAAGGCCGGTGTTCATGTGATCATTGCCGACCCACGCAGCGAAGCGGTCTTGCGGACATTCCTGGTCTCCGGGGTGCTGGCGAGCATGGAGCAGGATCACCTGACTTCATCAACGGCGGAGGCTATTGCCTTGGCCTTTGAGCGTTATATCGATCCGGAAATCTGCCGGTCGTGTCCGTATCACGTGTTTTATGAATGCAAGCCCAATGAGAGCTGCTGCATAGACGCACGGCCTTGCTCATAAGACGGAAGGTGAGGTTCCACATGCTTAGATTTTTGAGTTTCTTATGGGAGAAAAAAAGGGATTACCGCACTACCCGGGAAGAAGACGTTTTCAAGGAGAAATACAACTATTTTAAGAGACTTCTATTGAAAAATGACGAGGCACTGGACCTGCTCACAGACCTGGAACAACTGGTGTATGAAAACAGGTCCTTTACGCTGGATTCTTTCATTGGCAGGACCGAAAAGCTGATTGGGGCGGTCTACGAGCAGGCCGAATACTTGAATGGGCAAACTACCGGCAGTTATTCAGAGCTGATCGAACAAACCGAAAAGTTGGGCATAAAGATACTGAGCGAGCTGGTCAAGAAGAAGGAAATCCGCAGATCTCACTGGGTTTTGCCGTTGCGCAACTTGAGCCGGGACAAACTATCCGAAGTCGGGGGCAAGGCGGCCAATCTGGGCGAAGTGGCCAACCGCGTCAATCTGCCGACGCCCCAGGGATTTGCCGTGAGCGCCTACGCTTGTCACCATTTCCTCAGAGAGAACAATCTTTGGGATGAGGTGGAGGCAGCCATGTCCAACTTGGACGTTCACGACACCGAACTGCTACTTCAGGTATGCGAGGACATCCAGGCTAGAATAAGCCGGGCGCAGGTTCCTCCGGACATATCCAAGGCCATTCACTCGGAGACTGCCGCCCTTAAAGCCGAGTTCGGGCCCGATCTGCGCTTCTCCGTGAGGAGCAGCGCCACTCGTGAGGATTCGGAAGCCTCATTCGCCGGCCAATATTCCTCAGTCCTGAACGTAAGCGAAGATGATTTGGAGGCGGCTTACAAGGAGGTGGTGGCCAGCACCTATGGTCCGCGTGCCGTCTTTTACGCTCGCAGCAAAGGTTATTCGCACAAAGACTTAATCATGGCCGTCCTGTGCGTGGCCATGATCGAGTCCAGAGTCAGCGGTGTGGCTTACACAATCGATCCAAACAACTCCGAGGCAAGGAACATCGTGATCAGCGCCGCGTGGGGGTTGGGCGTCAGCGCAGTGGACGGCTCAAGCCAAACTGATGAGTATCGAGTGGCCAAGAAGACCCTCACGATCCTTTCCCGAAACATTGCTGAGAAGGAGGAATTCCTGGCCTCGGCCGCCGGCCGGGGGCTCGAATCAAAACCCGTTCCAGCCGATCTGAAAAAAGCGGCCTGCCTCTCCGATGCGCTCATCCTGCAATTGGCCGATTATGCCATCCGCCTCGAGAAACACTACGGATTTCCATTGGATCTCGAATGGGCCGTGGATGATACGAACCGTGTGTTCATCCTGCAAACCAGGCCGCTCAACCTCCAGACTGAATCCGGAGAAGAACCCGAAGAGCCGATGCGCGTGGTGGAGCATTCCATTCTGGTCCAGGGCGGCGCCACCGCCTCCAGGGGGGTGGCAGCGGGCAGAGCTTACGTGCTCGATTCGGAACGCAAGCTGCTGGGCGTTCCCTCCGGAGCCATCCTGGTAACCCGCAAGACTTCGCCTTATTACGTCCCCATCATCGGCCGCATCGCGGCTATCGTCACGGACATCGGAGCCGTCACCGGGCATATGGCTTCTGTGGCCAGAGAATTTGGCGTACCCGCCCTGGTTGGCCTACACCGGGCTACCCGACTCATCGAACATGACCGGGAGATCACCGTTGACGCCACCAACCGGATCATATACAGCGGCATAGTCGAACAAATTCTCAAGAAGAAGCCAATGGTCAGTTTAATGAAAGGAAGTCCCACGCTCCTGGCCGCCCAGGAAGCCTTGAAAATGATTTCTCCCCTAAACCTGGTGGACCCCAAAAGCGAGAACTTTACCCCCCATGGCTGCGAAACGCTTCACGATATCATCCGCTTCATCCACGAGAAATCCTTGCGCGATATGTTTAGCATAAGCGACGACTTGGACGAATCCGAACATGAGGCCATTCTCTTGAAGGTGAAGCTGCCTCTTCACATCTTCGTAGTGGATCTTGGCGGCGGGCTTCGGGCAGATCATGGGACCAAGTCCGTTAGCCCCGAAGAAGTGACCTCCAAGCCCCTTCTAGCCGTGCTCAAAGGCATGACCCATGAAAAAGTGCAGTGGTTGGGCAACGTGGGATTCAGTTTCAAAGGTTTCACCTCGATCATGGCCGAATCAATATTCCAGGATCCGATGGCTGAAGGTCGTTTCGGCGGCCCGTCCTATGCCGTTGTCGCGGATGAGTATCTCAACCTTAACACCCGCCTGGGCTATCACTTCGCCACGGTTGACTCTTTCTGCGGGCAGACCGTCAACGCCAACTACATAACGTTCTTTTTCAAGGGCGGGGCCGCGGACATCGCCAGACGCACCCGAAGAGCCTCTTTGATCAGCAGCATTCTCAAACGAATGGATTTCCGTGTCGAATCTCGGGGAGACATGGTCCGGGCCGAGCTGAAGAAAGCCGAATTCGAACGCATCCAGGATCGGTTGGACCAGCTTGGCCGCCTAATGGGGGCGGTTCGCCTTCTGGACATGGTCCTCTCGGATGAGCGGCAAGTGTCATGGTACGTCGATGAATTCTTCAAGGGCAACTACAGTTTCCGGAAAGAAGACTGACTATAGTTCCGCAAAAAGCACTCTGCACTAAACCCAGTCCAATCTCTTTGGAGTATGGATCCTTCTGGTCGACTTCTGTGCAGTCTCGTTGGGATCAACACAGATATCACCAACAGTCCTTGACAAATCTACCGGGGGCATTAAACTCTCCCTATCGAAGTAGGTATAGTTAATGATAATAAATGAAATATGATGTTTGCGTACTTGGATACAGGGAGGCCGGGTTGGATACGAATGCAAAAGGAAACGAAAACGAGGGCAAATCTCAAGGTGACGAGCGAGAAGCGTGTATTATGTGTGGTGCGTGCGAGATTATCGGGCAAGTCTGTGCTCTTCATGCTTATCCGGAAGATGAATAATGATAAGTTATGTCGCAAGTCTGATTGACCTATAGCTGAAACTCATTAATGGAACTTAACAAGGACTGTATCTGCTATTTGAGAGGATGAATTATATGGGTTTTCGTTCCAGCATTTTGGTCTATGTATTGACTGCGATTAATATCATTATTCAAGGAGCTCGTCCAAATACTCTATGAAACGCCATTGGTACCATTGAGCCTGCATAACGCTGGTTTATTCCCACAATGTAGCCCACCTTCTTGACAGTAATTCCCGCAGGCAGCAAGTAACGTTATCTCGCACGATTTGGGGGTGTGGTTTTTCGTAAACGTCAGCACAAATCTGCATCGGGTATGGCCGAAAAAAGACGGGCCTCCATTTCATCCGGAGAATGCGGGCCTGGCGAAAAGATCTTTCACCCCTGAAGGGATACGATCGGTCCGGCTGCAAGGGAAGATTCGACGGCTGCGGCGCTGGAGGCAACCCGTGCGGGTTGGCAGCCATACTGAAAGGAGCCAGACGACATGATGGTTGTCGCAATTTATGGGTCACCTCGGAAGGCCGGCAATACCGACCTGATGCTCGATGCTTTCCTGGAGGGCGCGGAAACGACCGGCAGCGAGATCAAACGGTTCTTCGTCCGGGATCTCGACATCCGGGGATGTCTTGGATGCGGGTACTGCGACCGGACTGGAGCGTGCGTTCAAAAGGACGACATGCAACAGGTGTATCCCTCTCTGGAAACAGCACAGCGCATCGTTGTGGCGTCACCCGTCTATTTCTATGGAGTAACCGGCCAACTCAAGCTCCTCGTGGACCGGGCGCAGGCTCCCTACATGAAACGGGAATTAGCCCGAAAAGGAGGAAAGGCGCTGACCGGGATGCCTTCGCGCCAAGGGTTTCTCCTGCTCGCAGGAGCTACCCGCGGCAAGCGGCTCTTTGAATGCTCAATTCTCACCATAAGGTACTTCTTCGACGCCCTGGGAGTCGACTACGCCGGCGAACTCTCGTTTAAGGAGATTGAAGAGCGCGGCGCGATCCTCCAGCATTCACAAGCCCTGGCCGAATGCCGCCGGGCGGGAAGGGATTTCGCACTCAGCATTTCCTAAAGCTCGCATGCCTCTTCCGCCAGAGGAAAGGCGCAGCGGGTGTCGAGGGTGCCGATGAAATCCTTCACGTCACCCAGTCCTTCCGTCTGAAGGAAGCGTTCCAGGCCCTCGATAATCTCCAGGGCAACCCGCGGGTTCACAAAGTTGGCCGTTCCCACCTGAACGGCCCGCGCTCCGAGCAACAGGAACTCGAGCGCATCCGTCGCCTTCATGATCCCGCCGACCCCGATGACCGGACACGTAACCGCCTGCAGCACCTCGTAGGTACAGCGCAGCGCAATCGGCTTGATTGCCGGCCCGGAGAGCCCGCCGATGATGTTGGCCAGCTTGGGCCGGCGCGAAAAGATGTCAACCGCCATGGCCGCCACGGTGTTGATACAGGAGAGGATATCGCTCCCGGCATCCTCAACCGCTTTGGCGATTTCCCGAATATTGGTGACGTTGGGGGTGAGTTTGGTAATGAGGGGAAGGGCGGTGCGGCGGCGCACCGCCCCTACCACCCCGGCGGCAGCCTCGGGATGGGTGCCGAAGAGCATGCCCCCTTGCTTCACATTGGGGCAACTGATGTTGATTTCGAGAGCGGCAATTCCGTCGACCCCGTTCAGGCATGAGGCCAGTTCGGCGTATTCTTCCAGGGTGTTGCCAAAGATGTTTACGATCACCGGCACCTGCTGGGACCTCAGATAGGGCAGCTTGGTCTTCAGGAAGCAATCCAGGCCGACGTTTTCCAGACCAATGGCATTGATCAGCCCGGCCGGCGTCTCCACCAGGCGCGGCGGGGGATTGCCGGGGCGGGGCTTGAGGGAAATCCCTTTGACCACCACCGCCCCCAGCCCGTTCAGATCGATGAAGTCGGCATACTCCTCGCCATACCCGAAGGTACCGGAGGCGACCATGACGGGATTCTTGAGGCTCAGCGGGCCTAGTTGTACAGATAGATCTGGGGTGCTGTCAGTTGCCTTTGAAGCCTGGTCCATGCGATTGATCCTGCTTGAAAGATGGGACCATCCTTGCACACGTGAAGGTAGTTGTCGCCGCTCGGATCATCGGGGTGCGGGGCGGGGAGCGCGCATCCGAGACAGGCGCCGATGCCGCAGGCCATGAGGGACTCGAGGGAAAGCTGAGAAGGAACGTCCGCCGCTAGAGCCCATTTCGCCACATGGCATTGCATGATGAGGGGGCCGCAGGCATAGAGTCGCGTCGGGCGCAGCAGACCGGGCCCTGTGTGGGACGCGAAGAGCTGCGTGATAACGCCCCCATATCCGCGACTTCCGTCATCGGTGCTGCAGTGCACCTTGATCCCCCGGCTTTCGTAAGGTTGGATGGGGATCATTTCCGCCGCCGTCCGTGCCCCGTAGAACAGGTGAAGGGCATGCCCTCGATTTCTGGGACTTTCCGCCGTGAGTTGCACCATCAGTTCATGGAGGGGAGCCACGCCGATTCCGCCCGCTATGAGGGCAATGGTCTCCTGCTTGCCGTCGGGCAGGCTGAAGCCATTTCCAAGAGGGCCGACGACTTTCAGACGAGTTCCCGGAGGGCATTGGGAAAGCCACCAGGTACCTTGTCCCACCACCCGGTAAAGGATCTCGAGCAAACCTTCCCCGGGGAGGAGGCGATGAAACGAAAACGGGCGTTTGAGCAGAGGCTCGTTTCCCTGGCGAACCTGGAGCATGAGGAACTGGCCGGCACGCGCCGTGGCGGCAAGGCGCTCACACCGGAGCCGCAGGCGAAAGGTGCGCTCCGCCACCTCCTCCTGTTCGATGAGGTGCGCATCCTCCAGATATTTGGCCATGAACTCACTCCCTGGAAAGTCAGTGCCATGCCAGCACGGCAGCATTGCGTCCGGTTGTTTGCTCGCCGCGATAGGAGAAAAACGTGCTCGTTTCGCACACGGTGCAGCGGTTGGCAACCTCAATATGCTCGGGTCGCAATCCTGCACTGAGCAGCTGCCAGCGGGTGATCGCCCAGAAGTCGAAGTAGGTGGGCCGGGCCTGAAACGGCCGGAAGGCTGCCGGGAGTTCCTCGGCATAGTTCCTGAATTCGGCGCAGCACGGGCCAAGGGAGGGCGAGACCCCGGCCAGGATATTTTCCGGGCGGCAGCCAAACCGGTCACGCAAAAGGGCGATGACCTTGACGGGAACCTCCCCGGTGCTCCCCCGCCACCCGCAATGCACGTTGGCAATGACCTGACGCACCGGATCAACGAGAAAAATCGCCTGACAATCGGCGACCTTGATCAGAAGCCCCACTCCACGCCGGTCAGTCACCAGAGCATCACCCGGCGGCGTCAGGAGGAGCGGATGACGTACCGTCGCGCGGGCCAGGCATGCTTCGTCAACCACATGAATGGTGTCGCCGTGAGTCTGGTAACTTGCCACCAAAAGGTCCAAACCCAGAACGCTTTTCACCCGCAGCAGGTTTTCCCGGACCGCATCGGGAGCGTCGCCATTGTTCCAGGCCACATTGAGGGTGGCGTACGGCTGCTTGCTCACTCCGCCGTGGCGGGTGAAGACCCCGTGTACCAGACCGGAGACCGCAGAGAGGTTCTGAAAAGCATGCCGGAGCGGTTTGATAAGATTATCGGAAGATTTCATGTCGAATTATTCAGTAACCTTGCCAGGCTATAGCATTCAAGAAAAAGATTTTGGGGGACCCCGAAAACACTATCTTAAAGCCCATAGAATTCTTGCCTTCCCCCACTAATGCTTATCGTCAATTGCCGAGCAGGGCAAGTCTTATTGACATCGCCTGGATTATTGTTAGTGTAGCTCTGGACAAGCGTCCCAAGAACGTTAAGGAGAAACAGAGTATGCAGCAGGTGAAAGAATGTATGATGGTGACCCTTGAGTATCGGGTGCGTACAGCCGGGCCCAACGGCCAGTCGGGGGAGTCTTCGACGGAGACGTGCAGTTTTGTGTATGGGGTCGATGTCCAATATCCATCGGTGGAAAAAGCGATCCGTGAAAAGCAGGTGGGGGATCGGCTTTCGGTCACCGTGCCTCCGCAGGAGCTGTTCGGCGCTTACGACGAAGAGTTGGTTCGCGAACTGCCCTGCTGCGACTACAAACAGGAGCGGCTGAAAACTGGCAAGATGTATCGGCAGATGCGCAAGAAATGCTTGGTGCAGTTCCTGGTGAAAGAGCTCCGCGACGACGTTGTCGTCGCGGATTTTAACGACCCGAGAGCCGGGACAAGCGCCGAGTTTGATATCCTGATCAAGGATATCCGTGAAGCCACCAAGGAGGAGATGAAGCCATCCTGCGCTCGCGCTTGAAAACCAATCCGCAGGGTTTTCGCGCCTTGAGCCAGGCCGCCAGGCATTTATCACCGAGCTCGTTGAGGGTCATTTTTTTGGCAAGACAGGATAAACCACCCGGGCATGGAGACTCAGATGGTGTCCAAAAGGTCGCTCCAAGCGTCACTCCGGCATGTTTTTGGCCGGGGTCCAGGATCTTTCAAAGAGCTGGGATTCCGGCCAGAAGCCTGCCGGAATGACGAGCTTGGGCTTATGCGAGAATCGTTGCAGGCGCCCTCGGTTTGGGTTTTTGGACACCCTCTCAGAGAGGCTCTTGCGACCTCGTGTCATGGTGGTGAAATAGTGAAAGCAGAAATGCGTTCCCGGTGAGGTTGAGTTTTGCATTCTTGTGGGAAGCCTGGAAAAGTGATGAAGCTGCTCGTGCTGGTGCTTCTCGTAGGTCTCATGGTCTCCTTTGGACATGGTGAGGCAGTGTTCGCCGAGGAACCCTCGCTCACAACGCCCAATACCAACCAGGGGAAAAAATGGCGGATCGGGTATCTGGAAGGCGGGGTTTTCTATTCCTATGGGCCCTACCTGCAGAAGGTGATCAAGGGCTTGATGGAACTCGGTTGGATTGAGAAGGCTGAAATCCCGGCCTCTGATCCCAGCGGCGACACCCGAGGACTCTGGTTGTGGCTGGCCCAAAAAGCCAGGAGTGATTACCTGGAATTCCCTCTTGATGCTCACTGGTCGTGTAACTGGAGTAATGTCCAACGCAAGGAGAGTAAAATTCGGGTCATCGAGCGCCTGAACCAAAAAAAGGACCTCGACCTGATCTTTGCCATGGGCACCTGGGCCGGACAGGATCTTGCCAATGATCTGCATGCAGTACCCACGGTGGTCATGTGCACGAGCAACGCCATTCAGTCCGGAATCATAAAGAGCACCGAGGACTCCGGCTTGAACCACCTTCATGCCCTGGTGAACCCCACCCGATATGAGAAGCAGATTCGCCTGTTTCACGAGGCGACGGGATTTAAGAAATTAGGCATCGCCTATGAAGACACCAAGGTTGGAAGAAGTTATGCAGCCATCGAGGATGCCGAAAGGATCGCCAAAGAACGGCACTTTGAGATCGTAAGCTGTCATTCTGTGAGCGACGTTCCGGATGCCCGGCAGGCCCTTCAAAGCCTCTTGAAGTGCCATGAAGCACTGGCGCCGCGCATCGACGCCATGTATCTGACCATCCAAAACGGGAGCGAAGTGAAGTATCTGCCGCAGTTGTTGGCCCCCCTGCTTCGCCGTGGAATTCCAACCTTTGCCATGCGCTCCTCGGAAGAGGTCAAATACGGGGTCCTGATGAGCCTGACGACGGCAGCTACGAATTCCCTCGGGCTGTTCGAAGCGGTGGTCGTCGCCCGCATCTTTAACGGTGCAAGCCCTCGCAGTCTTGGTCAGGTTTTTGAGGACTCTACCACTAAGGTTGCTATCAACATGGCCGTGGCTAAGAGGATTGGCTACGATCCACCCGACTGGGTGCTGGAAATGGCCGATGAAGTCTATACGGAGATCGAGCTTCCGAAGATGGATTAGAGATGCCTTTCAAGAGCCTCAAAACAAAGCTGGATCTAGCTTTTCTGATCGTCTTGATCATTCCGCTGATTACCCTAACGGTCTGTTCCATCGATTATCTCAGCCAGAAAATTAAGGAGGACGCTATTGCTCGGGTGTCTTCAAATCTGGACCTGGTCGTATTGCTTCTGAATCATCAGACCACGGAAATCCGTTACATCGCCCAATCCTACGGGCAAAGCAACCGTTGGGGGCTTTTCTTGAGCCTGGGACTGGCCTTCCGACTGAATGAAAGACTCTGCGCCGAGGCGACGCTGAGGAATCTGGACGAAATTGTGATCATTGACCCATCCGGCAAGGTCGTCGCGGCCAACAAATGCTCCCACGACCAAGTAAACTATCAGGTGCCGGAGAATTTCGTGCAGACGGGGCTGACGGGGCAACTCTCTTCCGGGCTGGAATTCATCAGCGCGACAAAATGGCAAAGCCTCGAACAACCGGTGCTTTCTCTGAGTGCTTCAATGCCTCTGTACTATCCCAATCAAACTGAAGTCATCGGCGTTGTTGTCGTGCGCCGTTACCTCCGCAGCGGATTCCTGCAGCAAGCCCTGCCGATCGGACTGGTGCCCGATACGTTTGTTTTTGCAGGCGAAACCCTTATTGCAGCGAACGGTAGAGATTCTGTTGCCCACGAAACCGGTCTTATCAATGCAACCATTGCGCGAACCTTGTATCAGCAGGGAGAAACCGTTGAGGAAGTGAATCTCAAACCAGGCGGTTACCTGGCAAAGTATCGGCCCTTGATTGATAATGAGGGCACCCTGGTGGGCGCACTCATGGTCAAAATGAGTGCTGACAGCTATCTGAAGACCCGTTTCGAAGCCTTTGTCTTTCTATCGGGGATGGCCCTTTTGGGGCTCGTGATGATGCTCTTCAATAGACATCTTATCCGACGCAATATATTGAAACCAATCAGAGAACTGACCAGAGGTACGCGAAGGCTGGCAACCGGCGACTATTCCTATCGATTGGCGGTGAGCTCTCAGGATGAGATTGGAGCGCTGGCGCAATCCTTCGATCAGATGGCAGCAAAGCTCGAGAAAAGAACCGATGAGCTGCAATCGACGCATCGGCGCCTTCTGGATATCATCGAGTTCCTTCCTGACGCGACCTTTGTCATCGATCAGGATAGGAAGGTGATTGCCTGGAACCGGGCCATGGAGGAAATGACTCAAATCTCGAAAGAAAAGATGCTGGGGAAAGGCGATTATGCTTATGCCATTCCCTTTTATGGGACGGCCCGCCCGCTTCTCATCGACCTGGTGGCGGGATGTGACGCCGATCTTGAGCCTTCCTATGAATTCCGCGAAAAGCGCGGCAATATCCTGTTTGCAGAGCATTTTGTGCCTTCTACGTATGGTGGCAAAGGCGCCTACCTTTGGATTACCGCTTCCCCCCTGTTCGACAAGGATGGCAACCTCATTGGCGCGATTGAATCCATCCGCGATATCACCGAGCGCAAGGAAGCGGAAAGATCCCTACAGGAATCGGAAAACCGCCTGCGCCTGCTCTCTTCGAGGCTCCTCACCGCTCAGGAAGAAGAGCGCAAGCGGTTAGCGCGCGAGGTGCACGACAGCATTGCCTCATCCCTGGCGGCAATCAATATCAGTCTTGGCAATTGCCTCAGTCACCTGGAGCGGGGCCTGCCAGCCGTCGACCCCATCAAGATCTGTCTTTCCATAACCCTGAACGCCATGGAAGAATCCCGACGGATCATGAGTGACTTGCGTCCCTCGGTATTGGACGATCTCGGCATCCTGGCCACCATCACCTGGCTTTGCCGACAATACGAAGCCATCGCCCCCGGCATTTGCATTGAAAACCAGGCCACCGTCGAAGAAGAGGATATCCCAGAACTCGTCAAGATCGCCATCTTCAGAGTCCTGCAGGAGGCTTTGAACAACATTGTCAAACACAGCAAAGCCGAATTGGTGAACCTCTCGCTCATGAGCGGGAACGGTTGTCTCGAGTTGACCATTGAAGACAACGGTGTGGGCTTCAATCCGGATGCAGCACACTTGAGAGGGAATGACGGCAAGGGACTGGGAATTGCCAGCATGAGGGAGCGCACCGAACTTTCGGGGGGAACCTTCGCCATCGATTCGGCCATCGAGAAGGGCACTTTGCTCCGGTGTTTGTGGAGGCGTGAGTAACGAGTGATGAGTCGGGGAGGTGAACCGGCGGGGCTTGTTTGTCCTTCTATTGACGGGTATCAGATCATGATTTCGAGAATACATCGGGATTTGAGGCTGGAGTTCGGTATCAGCATGATTCTGGGAGTGATCCTTTTCATCAGCGGCATCGCTTTGCTCCTTTGGGGGGTGATCCTTGTCGGCACCTTGCTCGGACTGGTTCACTGGTTCTCCACCGAAGGTTTTCAGACCTCCATCATCAGCTGGCTGGTCCCAGCCCTGTGCTTTCTTTCGGGAGCTGTTTTTGCTTACCTCGGCCGTCACCTGGCAGCGGTTTACCCGGGGTGGATGCGCCGAGCCACCTGGGTGCTTGGCAATACGCAGCCGCGAAAAATGGTCCTGACTTTGCCTCAAGGGCCAGAAGCTCCGGGGAGAATTGCGGAATTGCGCGACCCCGGCAAGCCGGAGTCTTCCCCGCCGAGCGAAATCGTCGAGCTTCGTTCACCCCAGTGGAAGATCAAGGACCTCCGCACGAATCCCGTCGAGGTTTTCAGGGAGTTTGAACCGGACGGCATCGTGGTGATGGCAACCGGCTCTGGGATCATCTGGGGCTTTCGAAAACCGGACGCTCTTGGTGAGGGCCCTACGCGGAGCCACAGTTAGTCAGGAGTTGCCTGGAAATAACTCACACGTGTTCACCTCCCGCTCGGAGCGCGACACACAAATGATTGCGAAGTTACACGATGAGATCACTGTCTGCTCTTCGCGGTATGTCATAGCGCGTTATTCCCGTCCTTCGTCGAAGATGCTGCGGCTTATCGTCTGGGCACCCGTCGCGTTGTTCCGTTCTTGGGTATGCCGAGAAACTCTGTGCACGCTTTGTGGAGAAACACCCTTTGGAAAGGGAATGATCCTTATTGGATGAACCACAGGCCAAAACCAGGTCTTTTTTGGCCTCGGATTAGACACTGCACGAAAGGAGTAGTCGATGGCCAGAGAGCGGGATTTCTTTAAGGCACTGTACGAGGCGTTGGAGAAGATTGTGGGGTCCCTCGATCACGACGAGGTGATGAAAAACGTGGTGGAAGCCACGGTCCAGGCGGAGGGAGTAAAGGCGTGCAGCCTTCGGCTGGTGGACCACAGACGGCGCAAGTTGATCTTCGGTTGCTCTACCGGTCTCAGCGAAGGCTACATCCGTAAAGGACCAGTCCTCATTGAGGAGTCGGCCCTGGACCGGGAGGCTCTCCGGGGCAAGGTGGTTTATGTGGAAAACGTTCAGACTGACCCCCGCTTTCAATACCCGGAAAAGGCAAAGCAGGAGGGGATCTTTTCGGTGTTGGTGGCCCCCTTGACCGCTGCGGGCGAGGTGGTGGGCGTCCTCAGGATCTACACCGGTGAGGTTCGCCGTTTCGACGAGGAGGAGATGAGGTTCCTCGAAGCCATGGCGCGCCTGAGTGGACTGGCCCTTGAGAACGCCAAGCTGCATGAAACGCTTCGGGGCGATTTTGAGCTGCTCGTGGCTGACCGCTACCGCATAGACGAAAACTAATAAAGGGAGGAGCCGCCATGCTTAGGATCGGCATAAATGGATTCGGAAGGATTGGTCGCCAGGTCATCAAGGCCGCCATGGAGCGCCACCCGGACACCCTCCAGGTCGTGGCGATCAACGACCTCTTCGACGTGCAAACCAACGCCCGCCTCTTCAAACACGATACCAACTACGGGCTGTTTTCCGGAAAAGTGGAGACCACCGGGGACGACCTGGTGGTGGACGGCACCCACATCAGGTCCTTTGCCGAACGGGACCCCGCCAGAATTCCCTGGGATGATATGGGGGTTGACCTGGTGGTCGAGTCCACGGGAATTTTTGTCAGCGGTCCCAAGGCCGGAGCTCACCTGGAAGCGGGTGCCAGGAAGGTGATCATATCGGCACCCGCCAAAGAAATCGACCAGACCATCGTGATGGGCGTGAACCACGAGGAGTACGACCCCACAAGCCACCACATCATCTCCAACGCCTCTTGCACCACCAACTGCCTTGCGCCGCCGGCAAAGATCATCCACATGCGTTTCGGTATCGTCAAAGGCCTCATGACTACCGTCCATTCTTATACCAGCGACCAGCGGATCCTCGACCTGGCTCACAAAGATCCCCGCAGAGCAAGGGCCGCGGGCCAGAACATCATCCCGACCACCACGGGAGCGGCAAGGGCTCTGGCCCTGGTCATCCCCGAGCTCAAAGGCAGGTTCGACGGTTATGCCCTGAGAGTGCCCACGCCCACGGTCTCGGTAGTCGATTTTGCTGCCGTTCTGGAAAAGGAGGCGGACACCGAAACGCTAAGAAGCGCCTTGCGGGAAGCTGCCAGGGGTGAGATGGCAGGAATCCTCGAGTGCTCGGAAGAACCGCTGGTCTCGAGCGACTTCAAAGGCAATCCCCATTCCTCTATCGTGGACATCGAGTTCACCCAGGTTATGGGCGGCAACATGGCCAAGGTGGTCTGCTGGTACGACAACGAATGGGGCTACTCCTGCCGCGTCGCCGATTTGGCCGCTTACATCCATGGCAAGGGTGGATTCTGAGTTGAGATTTAGAGCGGTACTCTTCGACCTTGATGGCACTCTGCTCGACACCCTTCAGGACCTGGCCGATGCGATGAACACCGTGCTCCGGCGCTCAGGTTTTGCCACCCACCCCCTGGAGGCTTACAAGTACTTTGTCGGGGACGGCATGGCAACTCTCGTGCGCCGGGCTCTGCCGGAACGCCACGGAAACGATGAAACAACGGTCACCACCTGCCTGGCCGCCATGAAAGAGGAATACCGCCGGCGCTGGATGGAGCAAACCCGCCCCTATCCGGGTATCCCGGCGCTCCTCGACGAATTGGCCGCAAGGCAGATCAAAATCTCCATACTTTCCAACAAACCGGATGAATTTACCCGGATGATGGTCGAGAGACTCTTGCCACGGTGGCATTTCGAGTGCGTCTTTGGCGAACGCCCCGGTGTTCCGAGAAAACCTGACCCTTCTGCCGCCCTGGAGATTGCCGGGCGTTCCCAGGTTCCGGTGGCAGCGTTTGCTTATCTGGGCGATACTTCCACGGATATGATTACCGCCAATGCTGCGGGTATGTATGCCGTCGGGGTGCTGTGGGGTTTTCGTCCGGCGGAAGAACTGACGGCGAACGGGGCAAAAATACTCATCAGCAGTCCGGCCGATTTTCTGGGACTATTCTGACACTTCTGTCCTCCTGGCGCCTCCTCTTCCACGTCGATCGCCGTCCACCGTCGAAAAAGAGTTGTCCTCCTGGTTCTCATTGAGTGCTTGTGCGGCAAAACCTCTTATTGTATTGAAAGGCTTTCGTGCCCGAAAGGTATTTCAGTTTTCAAGCTGAGCAATGAGGAGAATACCGATGGCTGTAGATCTGCTGGAAAAAGGTGCCATCCTGCAACGCGACAAGGAAACCTATGCGATTGCCCCCCACATCCCCGGGGGCATTATCACTGACTTCAACCTCTTACGGAAAATCGCCGATACTGCCGAAAAGTATGGCATTAAAGCGATCAAACTTACCTCGGCAGGACGCTTCGCGCTGGTGGGCATTCGCGCCGAAGATTTGGATCAGGTCTGGCAGGAGCTGGGGCTCTCGCCCGGTGCCGCCATCGGACTCTGCGTGCGCTCGGTAAAAATTTGCCCCGGTACCACCTTTTGTCGTATTGGCATGCAGGATGCGGTGGGGGTAGGCCTCAAACTGGATGCCAAGTATCACGGACTGGCTTTGCCCTTCAAATTCAAGATGGGCGTCTCTGGCTGTCCCAACAACTGCTCGGAATCTTCGATCAAGGATCTGGGCCTGGTCGGCACGGCTAAAGGCTGGCGAGTCCTGGCCGGTGGGTTCGTGTCCGGCATCAAACCCCGGCTGGCCGATGTGATTGCCGCCGGCCTCAAGGATGAAGAAGCCCTGGCCCTCGTCGACAGGGTCGTGATGTGGTATCAACAAGCGGGTAAGGCGAAGCGTCTGGGGCGTGTTATTGACGAGATCGGTTTTGCGGAGTTCATGGACCAACTGGGGCTTTCGCCTGTGGAATAAATCTGCTCAGGCCCTCCTCGCGGCGGTGCCGGTGGAGAGGCATTGGGGAGGTGACCATCGAGGGGGTTGATCTCTCAATCCGAGTGAAAGGGGAAATGAATGGACCAGCGGTCTCTTCTGGCACGGATAGTAAGGTCTACCGGGGATCTCCCCACCATGCCCCAGGTGGCTAATCTGGTCATTGAGAAGCTCGCCGACCCCAACGCCTCCCCAAAGGAAATCCAGCAGCTGATTTCCAGGGACCAGGCGCTTGCGGCGCGGGTTTTGAGAATCGCAAATTCGCCTTTTTTCGGGCATTCCCGGACAGTGACCAGTCTCAGCGATGCCACCGTGCTCATGGGCTTCCACAGCATCAGATCCCTGGTGCTGACCTCGGTCTTTAACGATTTGTTCAAAAGCTTCGGACTTACCGAAAAACTGCTCTGGGAGCATTCTCTGGCGTGCGGCGGGGTCTCCCAGAGGCTCGCCCGCATCCTGAGATTTGCCCGGACTGAAGAGGCTTTCCTGGTCGGGTTGATGCACGACCTTGGCAAGGTCATCCTCAATCTCAAACTCCCGGAAAAGATGTCCCCCATCGTCCAGGAAGTTTACAACTCCCAGGAGAGATCCTTTTTGGAGCTGGAGGAAGAGAC
Source organism: uncultured delta proteobacterium (assembly GCA_963783775.1). Lineage (GTDB taxonomy): Bacteria > Desulfobacterota > Syntrophobacteria > Syntrophobacterales > Syntrophobacteraceae > JADGQM01. Next base: position 749,091 of record CAWAOR010000011.1, read on the forward strand.
TTTTGGGTTCACGCACGCCGAGGTGGGACGAGCTGTCGTGGCGAAGTGGAATTTTGCCAAAGAAATTGAAGAGGCCATCGGCAATCATCATCATCCGGAGCGGTCTACAATGAAGCCGCTCCTTTCCCACATTGTTCATCTTGCCAACGCCTGTTGTCACAAATTGGAGATAGGCCCCATCAGAAAGCCTGACTTGAACCTGATGGAAGTGACGAGCACCTCCGCACTGAACCTCAGCCCCCAGGTCATCGACCGGCTGCTGGAGGAAACCACCGAGACGCTGCAAGCGCAGCAGGAGATCGCCCCCTTCTAGTAAAATCAGGCGCAGATGGTTGGCTGGTTAGGCCGCCGGTGGGACTTTCCGCCGGTTCCCAAGCTCCAGCTTGGGAACCGGCGAGTACTTCTGCCCGGCTGTACCAAGCTGGGTTGTGGAAACCCGAGTGCACCGTCCGCGGGCGCCCTCCACGCGTTCTTTACGGTCTCTCACTGCCGCTCCCATCGGGGTAGAAATACGGCGGGTAGTGTCCCACTCGGTCCCCGTTCGGGGTCATGTAGACTTGAGGTACACTGGTGCCCGGTCCATAGTTGCCGTCAGCGGGGAAGATCCCGTTGCCCGCAGTTGTCCCCGCGCAGCCGGCCAGTGCCACGGTCAGCAAACCGGAAATGATAATCACCTTGAGCTTAGTCATCGTCAGTTTCCTTTCGAAATCTAAGATAAGAACTATTTTCATCTAAATTTTAACGGAAACACCACCCATGTAAACCGCAAAAGCGGTCAGGACCGGCGAACAAACCGGTCAAGATCATGCAGACCGGTCTCTCAAACCTTGTCCGCACACGCCGAAATCTGGAATGGTAGCTCTGGGACCGGCTTCCGCCTCAAGGCTGCGGCGAACCACCCTTACCATGCACGGGATCCGCTAAATTCAGTGCCGCAGAATGAGGTAACCAAAATAACGCTGGTCATTCCCGCATACTTTTGGTGCGCTTCGGCAAAGCACGCAGCGCTTCGGAAACGAAGATTCTCATCCTTTACCAGAGTATTCGGATGTCTTATCGTGCTGATGTGAGACCGGGTGTAGTTCTGAATCTCAACAGAAAGTTGGTCAGCAAGAGGTAACACCATGGATCCATTGCCTGATAACGTGTCCGAGAGGGTCCAATGTCCAAAGTGCGGTGCCAGAAACCGAATTCCTCCGGAAAGACCGGCATCCCAAGCCAGATGTGGGAAGTGCGGGGCCCTTCTTGAGGCCCATGAGCAGCCGGTCAAGGGGCCTGAAGTCTATCTTTTCCGCTGTCCCGAATGCAGAGCGCGCAACCGCATCCTCGCTCGACAAGCTCAATGCCGGTCCGGTTTGTGGCAAGTGCAAAAAGCCTCTTCGCACCGAAGAACTGTTTCTTGGCCAGCCCCTCGTGATCGCGGATGCCAATTTCGAAGACCTGGTCTTGAAGTCTCCGCTGCCGGTGCTTCTTTTTGCCTGGGCGCCCTGGTGTCCGACCTGCAGCGCTTTCCTCCCTGCGGTGGACGATTTTGGGCGGGAATCCAAAGGGCGGGTGAGGGTCGGCAAGGTGAACGTGGATCAAAGCCCGGGCCTCTCATCCAGGTTCAGCATTCTCAGTGTCCCTCAAATCCTTGTTTTTGACGGCGGCAACCTCAAGGAGACGCTGCCAGGAGCGATGCAGAAACATGAAATCATGATGAAGATGGCCAGGTACCTGTAGACTTGCCCGAGAAATGCTCTTTTCAGAAGACCTTGCGCAGCTTGAACCAGGCCACAAGTCCGATGACTCCAGCAAGACCTGTCGATTCTCCCTTTATGAAGCAGTGACCGGATTTCTGCCTGCGACCTCCTCGGAAGAGGCTTTTTCCCCAAGGGTGCGGGCTAACGCCGCCAACTCGCGGATATCGATGGAGGCCGACGTCTTCCCCTGGTGATCCTGGATCGATAAAAGGAGCCGCTCCCCCTGACTCTCTACGGCAATTCGTGCCCCTCCATCGTTTTCTATGACAAGCCCGCCCCCGCCCTTCAAGGCTTTGATGGTTAGCTGGCGTGTATTGAGAGAATCTGAGCCCACAAACCCGGTTTCAAATCCCCAGGAGACTTTGCGGCTGAGAGCCCCCATCTCTCCCGACATATAGCCTATCCAGAAATAGAGAAGAAGAATCCACAGCCATTGCAGCGTTTCTCGCTCAAACCACTCCGCGATCCAGCAGACGATCAGCAGGATGCCCGCAAACACCAGAAGGAGCCCAAAAAAATCCCCCCGATTCCTATCCTTCATGTGCTTTCTCCTCCCCCGATGTCATCTTCCCAATGACCGGCGCCCAGCGACTTCAGAGTTAGCACCGGTGCTCCCTACGCCGTCCGCGAATGACGAGCCGGCGACGTTCCCGGGTTGGCGGCGCCTGGCCTTATGCCGAAGACGGGGCCCCGACTGCCCGTCGCTCCTGCCTGCTATGCTGAATAGCATCACAGTTCAAAAAAACAAAAGGAAAAGCGGAGCACCGATCGATGCCATGGGGAATGTACCTTCCAGCTCAGCTTCGCACCGTGTCTATTTCATCATCGTCGCGATCCATCTCGTTTTCCACCATGAGCACCGCGTGAGCCTCGGTGAGAGGAAGTTCCTGAACCCCTCTCAGTTTGCGGCCTATTGCCCGTGTGCGGGTCTGGGCCTTGTCGATGGTGGTGGATGCCTCCTGCAGTTTCCTTTGTACCTTTTCGAGGACCTCGCCATATCTTGCCCACTCGGTCTTGACCGCCGACAGGAGGTTCCAGACTTCGCTCGAGCGTTGCTGGATCGTCAGGGTTCTGAATCCCATCTGGAGGCTGTTTAGGAGCGACCAGAGGGTAGTTGGCCCGGCGATCACCACCCGGCATTCCCGCTGGATTGACTCGGACAGGCCGGGACGGCGCAGGACTTCAGCAAAGAGCCCTTCCGTGGGCAGAAAAAGGATGCCGAAGTCGGTGGTCTTGGGCGGGTTCAGGTATTTCCTGCAGATGTCCCCGGCGCCTTGCTTGATGCGGTTCTCCAGTTGCCTGGCGGCATCTTCCGCCAACTGCGCCTCAGCCCTTTCCTGGGCGTCCACCAAGCGCTGGTAGTCTTCCAGGGGGAACTTGGCATCGATGGGAAGCCAGACCACCTCGTGCCCATCCTCACTTCGTCCCGGCAGTTTGATGGCATATTCGACCCGCTCGCCCCCGTCTTTGGTGGCCACGTTGGTCGCGTACTGGTCCGGCGTGAGCACCTGTTCGAGCATCGCCCCCAGTTGGACCTCTCCCCAGGTGCCGCGAGTCTTCACGTTGGTCAACACCTTCTTGAGATCGCCCACGCCCGTGGCAAGGGTCTGCATCTCCCCCAGCCCCTTGTAGACCTGCTCCAGGCGCTCGCTGACCTGCTTGAAAGACTCACCCAGGCGCTTTTCCAGGGTGCCCTGGAGTTTCTCGTCGACCGTGGCCCGCATCTGATCCAGCTGCCTGGCGTTATCCTCCTGCAGCGCCTTTAGTTTCTCTTCCACCGTGGTGCGGAGCGTATCGAGCCTCTGTTCATTGGATTCAGTAAGCTTGCTGAGCTGAACGGAAAAGGTTTCCAGCTCCTTTTTCTGCAGATCGCTGATGGTAGTCAAGGTATTGAGTACCGAGTCGTTGAATCTCTGTAGAGAGCTGCTCGTACTATCGCGCATCTGCTTGGTGGACTCTGCGCTCTCCTGCCGCAGCTGTTCCAGTTTCCTGGTGCTCTCCCCGTTAATGACCTGAAGTCGCTGTTCGACCGTGTCCCGCACCCGTTCGAGCTTCTGATCGGTAATCTGCGCGAGCCCCAATAGCTGCCGGAGCACGGTGTCGCCAACCCCTTTGAGCGCCTGGCTCAGTTCCTCACGGGACTGCCGGAAGGCATGAGCTGCCTCTTCCCGGCTTTTGGCACTCTCTTCCCTGACCGCTCGTTCCACCCGCTCAGATGATTGTTCCAGAGGCTGGAGCGCCTGTTGGAGCTGAGCAGGGTCGACCATCACCTTACGGAAAAGAAATACCCCCTGGAGAATCACCACTAAGGCCACCAGTGCGAGGATGGCAAGGAGAAGGGCATCGAGCGGCATGCTGTTCATGGCTTTCCTTTCGCCGTTAGAGGCTGGGAAGGTTGGTGTGCCAGGAGTTCGAAGAATCCTCAGCGAGCCAGGATCATGTCCTGGCCCAGCTCCGGCCTTCGTCACCCCGGGTACCGACAATCAGCGACTTTACTGTTTCGCTCGCTCTTTCTCAAGATCTGCTTCACCTTATGGTTTCGTTCCTGCTTGGCCGGTCTCGATCCGGACCAATGCGGAAGACCTGCCCTACGCCATCGGGCATTTTCACGAAGGCAAACGCGGGGTGCAAATGCAAGGATTGAAGCAAGACCTGCAAGACATGCAAATGGCGAGAAGAGACGTCCTTTTGGCGGTAATGGGGGGTGGAAGTTGGGTCCCAAGGTCGAAACGGCGATCAAAGCGATCCTGGCCGCGGCCCAGGATCAGCAGAATTTTGAGACAACTGAAGTTTGCTATTCATTTTTCTTGCGAATTGGATATGCTTTCGAACTGTCACTGGGACAGCACGGGGAGCAGCGAGGTTTTGTCGGCGAAGCCTGGCCGTGCATAAACGAACGACGGGTAAAGCCGTCAACGAAGGACCGAGTTGAAGGATGAAGCTATCACCCAGAAGCCGCGATGGCACGCGGGTGATGCTGCCTGTGGCTCAGCATTGCCAGAGTGGGCTGGGGCGGTTTGGGGACCTCGCCAGCAGTGAAAAGAGGTAAAGGGTGAAGATCGTATCGATCGCTATCAGCAAGAAGAAGGGAACGCGCAAAACCGCGGTGGAAGAGGTATTGGTCATTAAGGACCACGGTATCGAGGGCGATGCGCATGCGGGGCCGTGGCATCGCCAGGTGAGCTTTCTTGCTCACGAGAGCATCGAGAAGGCGCGTCAGGGGGGGCTAAATGTCACTTTCGGTGACTTTGCGGAGAATTTCGCCACCGAAGGCATCGACTGGCTTAAGGTTCCTCTGGGAACGCAGCTCAAACTGGGGGAAGCCGTGCGGGTGGAAGTCACTCAAATCGGCAAGGAGTGCCATCGGAAGTGCGCCATATACTACCAGGCCGGCGACTGCATCATGCCCCGTGAAGGCATCTTTGCGCGGGTGCTGGAAGGGGGGACCATTCGCAACGGTGACCCGATCACCGCTATTGACGCTAAACCTACTGCTTGAGCGGAGAAAAGATGACCGTTCCCGATAATCCTTTGGACCTTGCGGCGCGCATCCGTAATCTCAAGGAAAACCTTGGCAAAGAGTTGCTCATTCTCACCCACCATTATCAGCGGAAGGAAATCATCGAGCTGGGGGATTTCCGAGGGGACTCCTTTGGTCTTTCCCAAAAGGCTGCTCAGAGTAATGAGGCTCGATTCATCGTCTTTTGCGGCGTGCATTTCATGGCCGAAAGCGCGGCCATCCTCGCCCAGCATCACCAGACCGTGCAGATACCCGACCTCGAAGCCGGCTGCTGGATGGCCGATATGTCCGAGATCCAGGATGTGGAAAAGGCCTGGGACGGAATCGTTTCCTTGGTGGGAAACGGTTCCGTCGTTCCCATTGTCTACATGAACTCGGATGCTCGCCTGAAGGCCTTCTGCGGCTACCGAGGCGGCGCCGTTTGCACCTCCTCCAATGCCGAAGCTGCGGTGCGCTGGGGGTTCACGTTCGGTCAGAAGATCCTCTTCTTCCCCGATCAGCACCTGGGGCGTAATGTTGGAAACGCCATGGGCCTCAAACCCGGAGAGATGATCGTCTGGGACCCGAAAAAGCCCCTTGGCGGCAATGCTCCCGAGGACATCCAGCGGGCACGCCTCATCCTCTGGGATGGCTACTGCCTGGTGCACACCCGCTTCACTGTGGACCAGATCCGGGTCATGCGCGAGAAGTACCCCGAAGCCAGGATCGTGGTGCATCCCGAGTGTACCCAGGAAGTGGTGGCGCTCGCCGATGCCTGCGGTTCCACGGGGTTCATTGTCAAATACGTGAAAGAAGCGCCTTCAGGGACCATGATCATCATCGGCACCGAGATCAACCTGATCCATCGGCTCGCTCTCGAATACCCGGACAAGACCGTGATGGAACTGCACCGTTCCCTGTGTCCGAATATGTTCCGGATTAATTTGAAGAATCTCCTCTGGACTCTGGAAAATCCCGGCAAGGTGAACTTGGTTACGGTGCCCGAAGGGATCAAGGCAAACGCTTTGCTCGCCCTGGACCGGATGCTCAAACTGCCTTCCTAGAAGCGTCTGAAGGAAGCCATGAACCGGCCCCAAGCGGCATGCGATAATTGCACCGAATGGGGCCTCTGCGTCAAGGAGTGCAAATTCCTGACCCGCTACGCAAAGCCCAAAGCGATGGCCCAAGCGCATGGCCCTACCGGTAGAGAACACCAGGCAATCCCTTTCGAGTGCAGTCCGTGCGGTCTTTGTGGCGCGGTTTGTCCCGAGACACCTGGATCCTTCGCAGTGTTGCGTGAGCCCCATTCCCACGCGCCGCGTGAGCTCTGCGGATCTTGCAGGGACGGACCCGGGGCAATGAGGGTATCAACCGCGTTCTTGTCCAAACCCTGAAGGCTGCCTGACATGGAAGCAATGTACCAGAAGTTGTTGGCCTCCTTGAAAAACATGGGCGGGGTGTTGGTGGCTTTTTCCGGAGGGGTGGACAGCTCTCTCCTCCTGGCGGCGGCACGGGAGGCCTTGGGGGATGCCGTGCTGGCGGTTACGGCCACCTCGCCGACTTTTCCGCCCCATGATTTCGAGTCGGCCCGGACCGTCGCCGCGCACCTTGGTGTGCGCTGGGTCACGCTGGAAACCGATGAACTCGACGACCCTCGCTTCCGGGCCAATCCCGCCAACCGCTGTTATTTCTGCAAGAAGAAGCTCTTTTCTCTGCTGCTCGAGAAGGCTCGTGAAGAAGGGTTGCCGTGTGTGATCGAGGCCACCAATGCAGATGACCTCGCCGATTTCAGGCCCGGCCTGATCGCTGTGCGAGAACTCGAGATTCAGTCACCTTTTGTCGAACTTGGCATCGGTAAACAGGACATCCGCCGACTGGCGCGGAAACTGGGGCTGGCAAACTGGGACCGTCCGTCGTCGGCCTGCCTGGCTTCTCGCATCCCTTATGGGGATGAGATCACTCGAGAGCGCCTCGAGCGCATCGCCAGGGCCGAAACCGCACTCCGTCAACTGGGATTCGGGCAGGTGCGGATACGCGACCATGCGCTGCTGGCCCGCATCGAGCTGGTGGCGGAAGATCTGGAACGGCTGCTCGGGTCGGACTTGCGCAGCGCCGTCGTGGAATCCTGCAAAACTTCCGGATACACTTATGTGACCCTCGACCTTCAGGGCTACCGGACCGGCTCCATGAATGAGACTCTCGATGCCGCTCAACGGCAGGTCGTGGAAGCGGAATAATCCGGGCGATGGACCTTCTTTGCAGCAATGGGGGCATCCCTCTCCGCTCGTTGTGCTCGTCCGCTCGTTTCCAAGCTTCCGCTGGGGAACGCCAACCGGAAGTTCCCGCTTCGCGCATATCTTCAGGATCAGGTGGCATCAACACGTCTGACGAAGCCGGAGCTTCCAAGCGGACGGGTTCCCAAGCTGGAGCTTGGGAACCAGCGAATAAACAGCTCTTGAGTGAACTTTCTGCCGGGCCTCTCGGGGTTATGGTCGCTTTAATCTGTGGAGCAGTCCTGATTGACCCACGACTACGGGATAGAATATGCGCACTACCATGTTTATGAATAGTGTCCCCCGGTCAGCAACCAGAGAAGAGAGGCGTCACTACTATGAGAGAAACGACAGCACGCCATTACGTTGACCCCTTGCAGCTTCAGGTTGTGGGCACGGTGCGATCTCGCCTGAAGCGGCGGGAAGACTGCCCGCATCAGGGCTGGGAGGGGGCTCCCGAGGCCTGGTTGGAGATTGTCCCGGCGTTCCTGGATGGTCTTGAAGGCCTCGTTCCCGGCAGCGACCTGATTGTTCTGACCTGGTTCCACGAAGCGCAACGGGAGGTGCTGAAGGTCCATCCCCGGAGCAATCCTGACCGGCCTCTGAGGGGTGTCTTTGCCACCCGTTCGCCCGACCGCCCCAACCCGATCGGTTTGCACCGTGTCAAGGTTCTGGAGATCGAAAACGGGAGGCGGCTTCGGGTGAGCCCTCTGGAAGCCCTGGACGGGACTCCGGTCATTGACATCAAGCCGGTGTTGGCCGGTGTTCCCGATGGCTAGCAGGTGCAGCAGTGAAGGCCCAAGACGATAGTGTGGTCCCGGGCTAGCGCAGGTGGTTTTGGGACGGCTCCAAACCTAGGCGGCGACCGCGTCCTGATGGCCGGCCTCGCCGTTCTTTAGCGAGTGCAGGACCCGGTTCGTCTGATTTTCCACGCGCGCGATGGTGTCGACGACGACCTTCATGGAACTGAGAGCCTTTCTGACCTGCTGCTTGTGATAGCCTCTATGGTATTCTTGCAGGTTCTTTCAAGTAGGTCTCGGTTGATTTGCATATCCGGTTCTCCCTGTGGGGCCGCACTGACTTGGCTCAAGCTGTCGGTGATGGTTCGCTGCCCCGATGCGCAGAACACACTGACAAATTATTCCTTGAAACGGTTGTGCCGAAATGTGCCGAATTGATTTCGACCCAAAATTCAGTTCCCACGCCTCACTTACCAGATCGGGAAAGATCCCCGAAAGCATTAATCCTGATAGCGATTGCGCGTGGTGGTGTCGCGTTTTGAACGGCGGTGACGTTGCCGGTAAGAAAACCGCTGAATTGGCTGGCGCTGGATTACTGTTCTTGATATAGTCCCGTCCAGCAGGGTGTTGAACAGCCTTTTCCCCGAAGGGCGCCCCTGTGAAAGTCTGGGGGCCCGCACGTCCTGTGAGACCTGGGTTCCCGTGTCACGGGAAGGATGAAAAGGGTCACTTTAGGCACTCTGCTGATCCTCTTACCGAAATGGGACCCAAGCGCTTGCTTTCCTGTTGCTGACGTGGATGAGAGCTCGCTATACATGAGAGGTTAGTTCTTTGCTCAGGCTGTTCGGTCAAACTGGTGCTCGTCGTATCTCCTCAGCCATCAAGGCCCCTGGAACCATTGATGTCCGTCTCTCATGGGCACCATCCTTCCAGGAAGCGGTCGAACTCTGAGCGAAGGCTTTCCAACTTCTCCCATGGTAATGGAACTGGACCACCCATGAACTCGATCTGTGGTAAGGTCGAATGAGCATCAGGGAAAGAATCACCGATCTTGTTCGGGACCGGAAGACGCAAATTCCGACCCTTCCGGTCGTCTTGAGTAATATTATCCGGGTTGCAAGCAGCGAAATGGCCTCGGCCTCGGACCTGGCTGTCTTTATTGGCAGAGACCAGGCCATGGCGAATAAGGTATTGAGACTGGCTAACTCAGCCTATTACCGAGCATCCAGGCAAATTGATTCAATCATGCGCGCCATAGTGGTGATAGGATTTAATGAAATAGTCAGCCTGACCATCGGCATGGGTGTCTTCTCCGCTCTGTCCAAATCGAATCTCCATGGACTGCTGAACATGAATGATCTGTGGCTTCATGCCATCGGCTGCAGTTTTGCCGTGAAGGGGTTGATAAGGAGATCCAGTTCCAGGAATACCGGCGTGCGAAAATTATCGCCGGGGAAACCATCTCAAGAAGAACAGGTGTTTCTGAGTGCTCTCCTGCACGACGTGGGCAAGGTGGTTTTTGCTGTCTACTTCCCGGAAGAATACCGTAGGGTACTGGAGGAGGCCAGGAAAGCACAAGTCCCCCTTTACCAGAAAGAAAGAGAGTTGCTGGGTTTGGATCACGCCCGGATAGCTGGTTTGATTATGGAGCGTTGGGATTTTCCTGAAAGCATTTCGATGCCGTGTACCTATCATCATCATCCCCTGGTCTGCCCAGAGCCGCATAAGACGAATGCCATGGCACTACAACTTGCCAGCTTCATCTGTCACAAGGCTGATATCGGCCAGAGTGGGAGTCCCATGACAGCATATTCGGTGGGTGTGCCGGAGGGTCTGTCGCTGGGTGCGGGCGATATCAAGGCGATGATCGTGCATATGAAAGAACAGCGCTCAACTGTCGAAGAGTTTCTTGCCGCCATCAAATAAAGGTTTAGGTGCTTGAAATGTTAGAGGATAGAATTCGAACTTTAGAGTTCGAAAACCAGCTTCTCCAAACGCAGCTGAGAAGAACCGGGGAGCGATTCGAAGAAAAGATCTTCGAACTCTCCGTTGTCAAGGAAGTTGCACTGTCTTTGTTGAGTACAACCGACTTCACGCAAACCTGCAAGAATATCCTCGATGTTATAATAAGGAATACGATCGTACAGAATTGCTCCATCATGCTTATCGACCAGGATACGAATCAACTTTTCCTGGTCGCCGCCAGCGACCCTGAAAGGGAAGCTTACGTGGTAGAGGCTCGTCAGGTCTTCTCTAAAGAAGAGATCCACTACTGCTTTAAACTGGGAGAGGGAGTTGCCGGCAAAGTTGCCTTGACCAAGGAACCGCTCCTCGTGACAGACGTCAACCAATCACAGGAATTCCTCTTCTACGCCAGCCCACAAGTCAAAATTGGGAGTCTGCTTTCCCTGCCTTTGGTGCTGGAAGATAGGGCTATTGGTGTGGTGAACCTCAGTCATGCACGCGAGAACATCTTCACTCAAGACCAAATCAACGTTCTCAGCATCCTGGTTAACTACATGGCCTTGTCTCTTCATATTTCCATCGGGTATGAAAGACTGAAATACTCGGAGCATAAATATAGAACTGTAACTGAAAGTTCCTATGATGGTATCGCTATCTTGGGCAACGGCATGCACCTCTATACCAATCCTGCTTACCAAAACATTACCGGCTATACTCAAGAGGAGCTTAAGGCGATACCCTTTGCGATGCTTGTAGATCCTTTGGCTGACGACTGCAATAAAGAAAACGCCATGTCGATCCTTAACGGGCGAGTCCCCAATCATCATCTAAGGGTTAGGATTCTGGGCAGCCAACAACGGAAGGTCGACTTGGAGATCAATTCATCGCCCATCACCCACGAAGGAAGGGTAGCCGTCCTCATCTCCGCGCGTGATCTGACGATTCACAGACAGCTGGAATTGCAGCTGCAGCGTGCCCAAAAAATGGAGGCGATCGGCACTCTTGCGGGAGGCATGGCCCATGAGTTCAAGAATATCCTGCAACTCATTCTGGGGCTCACCGAGCTGTTGCTCAGTAACAAGACCGACCGGCATCCCGACTATCTGAGATTGTGCAGGGTTCTTCAATCCGTAGAGCGGGCCAATCAATTGACTTATCAACTTTTGACTTTCAGCCGCAGAATAGAAAGTGCGCTGAAGCAGGTCAATCTGAATGACCTGATCGAGAAGATCCTGGAGCTGCTGAGGAGTACCCTGCCCAAAATGATAGACATCCAACTTCGGCTGTGCCCCGATCTTCATCCCATTAAAGGTGATCCTGCTCAAGTTGAACAGATCATCATGAATCTGTGCATCAATGCCAGGGATGCCATGCCGGAGGGTGGACAGCTGACTCTGACCACCGAAAATGTCGCATTCGACGAGATCTTTTGTAAGAACCACCTGGGAGCAGTTCCCGGGGTATACGCGCGCTTGAGCGTTTCGGACACAGGTTCTGGCATGGACAGAGAGACCCAGGAACATATCTTTGAACCGTTTTTCACCACCAAGGAAGTTGGCAAGGGAACAGGACTGGGTCTGGCAATTGTCTACGGCATCGTCAAGAACCACGGGGGATACATCTCTTGTCACAGCAAGTGCGGCCAGGAAACCACTTTCTTGGTTCACTTCCCGGCCGTGCAGAAGGTTCCGGGTGCGCAAGGCCTTAATCTTCCCGTTTCGGAAGAGCATTGGGGTGGCAACGAAACCCTCTTATTGGTGGATGACGAGGAGCTGATCCTCGAAAGCGCACGCGAGCTCCTGGAACCCTATGGGTATACGGTGCTTACCGCTAATCAGGGAGAAGACGCAATATCCTTGCTGGACCGGAAAGACTTTCAGGTTGATTTGATCCTCTTGGATCTCAATATGCCCGGTATGGGCGGCGAAAAATGCCTTGAAGAACTGCGCAAAAGTCATCCTGCAGTCAAAATACTCATCACCAGTGGCTATCCTGTTAGGGGTGACAGAAGGAAGCTTGTTGAGGAGGATGCCAGCGGGTTTATTTCCAAGCCTTACAAGTTAAAAGATTTGCTCAAGAAGGTGCGGGAGATTTTAGGGGGTTCTTGAGTGAATCGGGACGTTATTGTGCGCAATCGTCTTGAGCACCTTTTCTAAGTTGGCCACTTCCCGGCTGTTCCTCCCTTGTCGATTTCCACCAACCTGAATTGCCCCATCAGTTTTCGGCGAGAACCAGGTTGCGGTTGAGGCCGATGATGCTGGCGAGGATCATTGTGCCTCCCGCCCAGAAATGCCAGGTGACGGCTTCATGGAGAAACACAATGCCCCAAAAGGCGACGAATGGTACTTCGCTGGTTAACAGGAGACCGCCTTCGAAGCTGCTGCAGTAATGGAAGCCCTCGTTCATGAGCAGCTGGGCAATCAAGGAGGTGCCCACAATGCCCCCTAGGATCATCCATTCATGCGTGGATGTGGGGAGTTGCGGATCAGCGACAAAAGGCACAAACGAGATGAGGGCGCCGGCCAGACAAAAATAGAGATAGATGATCACGGGTCCGTTGGTTTCCCGCGCCTTTTTGACCGCCGCCAGGGCAATGCCGGCAAAAGCGGCGCCCACCAGACTCATGGCCTGCCCCAGGAGGCTTCCTTCGAGCCTCGAATCGAGGATGACGGCCACGCCACCCAGAGCAACCACAATCCAAAGCAGGTCTTTGGAGATCTTCTCCTTGAAAAGCAGGGCGGAAAAGAGCGCGGCAAAGGCTGGAAAGACATAAAAGAGGACCAGCGCCGTGGCAATGGGGATCAAACGGAAAGCGGCGATTACGGCCAGAAAGGAGAGTGACCCCGCAATCCCTCTCAGTACCAATAACCGGCGATTCGAACTGTTAAACGGATTGCGGCGCCGGCCAAAGACCAGGATCAGGATCGCCATGCCGCAGCAGAACCGGTAAAAGGCGATATCCCAGATACGGAATGACGAACTCGAGACCTTGATCAGGCAATCCATGACGGCGAAGAGAAAACCCGCGGCAAGCATGAGGAGGGGGCCGAAGGCCGCGATTCCTCTCAGGCGCAAAAGATATGGAAACGGAGATGTCTCCTGTTTCGTCTGCATTGTGTTGTCATCACCTTATCTAATACTACAACGAGACCTTAGTGGTATCGCTGGTTCCAGCCAGGCTGGCCAGTTTTTTAAGACGCCGCCGCCGGTGGCTCTGATAGGCCGCTTCGTTATGAGTGATACGATAGTCCAGCACGGCAACAACAGTCTGGAAGTCCACCCTTCGCCTGGGTAGGACCACCGTCAACAATAGCAGCACTTGGTGCAAAGTCAGGTTTAGACTTTTATTTCAAATCCCGCTCGGAGCGAAAACGCCAAGAGCACGAAGACATTACTTCGTGTCCTTCGTGCTCTTGGTGGTGAATGAGTGCAGTTCTTTCTTGGCCAACTTCCAACGAACCGCGAAAAAAAGCATGGGCGAAAAGGATTACACCTCGATCAGGCTCTCCTGCAGGAGTTCGATGTCTTCAATCTCCTCCTCGAGATAGGCTTTGAGCTTCTTTTTCAGGCGGCTTTCGAGCTGGCGGACCCGCTCCCGGCTGATCCCGAAGCGGTCGCCGATTTCCTGCAGGGTCATCGGTTCCTCGGTGAGCAGGCGGTTATCAAAGATAACGGACTCCTTGCCTTTCAACTGCTGACGGAAGAGCACCAGTTTTTCGTGGAGGATGGCTTTGGCCTCCTGGTCGGCGAGCTGATCATCGACGGGCAGATCGTCGGAGGGCAGGAAGGATTTATGCGTGTCTTCCGAATCTTCCTTTAGAGGACTGTCCAGCGATATTTCCCAGCTGTTCAGGCGCTGGTCCATTTCGATGATTTCCGACTCCTTGACGTCCAGCCGATGGCTAAGCAGCTTCGGGGAAGCCTCGATCCCCTGGGCCTCCAGCCGCTCCTTTTCTTTGCGTAGATTGAAGAAGAGCTTGCGCTGCGCCTGGGTTGTGCCGATCTTGACCAGCTTCCAGTTGTCCATGATGAATTTAATGATATAGGCTTTGATCCAGAAGGAGGCATAATAAGAAAACTTATACCCCCGATAAGGATCGAATTTCTTCACCGCCTGCATCAACCCGACATTTCCCTCCTGGATCAGATCCATGAGGTTTTGCATCCAGTAGCGCTGGAAATCCATGGCGATCTTCACCACCAGCCTCAGATTGGCCGTAATGAGGCGGTAGCCGGCATTCATATCGTCCTTTTCGCGATACCTGATCGACAGGTCGCGTTCTTCCTCCCGGCTCAGCAGAGGATATCGTTTGATTTCATCCATATAGAGCCGGAACGGATCCAACGAAACCAGGTGAGACCGTTCCGGGGCTGCAAGTACCGGAATTTGCGTTTCCTGCTCATCCCCGTCCGGTGTCGTTCGTTCTTCCAGATCACTGATTTCAGAAATGTCATTCATGGTTACTCTTGACCTCGTAATCTATCTTATTATAGCTGCACGCGCAAAACAAGACGAAAACCGGCCAGGTTTCGCCCAACGCACCTCAGAAAGTCGTTGCCTTTTCCCTGGTGATTGAATATAAGGGGGCGAAATTTGAAAAGAAGGGGCCATTTTTTTTCTAAATGCTCAAAACCTCCTCATCCATAGACGGTTTTAAACTCAGCGTACCGGACCACATTGCCGGCTTGGTTCTCTACCCACCCGGTAAGCCCAGCGAGGAACGGGAATCTGGCCTCACCGGCTCGATCAAGCCGGCCGGCCATGAGGCTCCTCTGGGACCTTCCCCCATGGCGGTGGCCGCCATTCGCAAGGCCTTTACCGGCCTCCATCGCGATCCCTGCGGCTGTGGTTACACCCTGAAAAAGCGGTTGCGCGAGAAGTCTCATTTCCCCTTCGACATCGAAGTCCCGACGGAGGCCAGGATCGACTACGAGGCCATGTGGTACCAAGGGATGATCCTTCGCCCCATGAATGCCTGTGGGACGACTGACACCATCCGCGTGAATGCTGGATTGCCGGAAGAAAACGAGAGGTCCCTCAGGACCTTGGGCGGCATACTTCGTGAACTGCAGGGATCAAACTGATTAGCCCCATGATCATTGCCGTGGACGGGCCTGCGGGGGCCGGGAAGAGCACCGTGTGCAAGCTGCTCGCTGCGCAGCTGGGTTACACTTATCTCGACACGGGCGCGATGTATCGAGCGATAGCGTGGCTGGCCGGGGAGGAGCAGCTCGACCTGGCCGATGAGCCCGCCTTGGCGCGGTGCCTGGATGTCATGCCGCTGCGTTTTAGGCTCGATAACGGTGCTCTGAGTATCTTTTGCGGTGACCGGCGCTTGGACCAGGAACTGCGCCAACCCGAGATGGCCTTGAGAGCTTCGCGCATCTCGCAGCTCGAATGTGTCAGGGACTACCTGACCCGCTGCCAGAGGCAGCTGGGAGAAGGGGGCGGGATTGTGGCCGAGGGACGGGATATGACGACGGTCGTCTTCCCGGATGCCCCGGTCAGGATTTTTCTCACGGCGGATCTTGAGGCACGAACCGAAAGGCGGTTGCTGGAGTACCGTAACAAAGGGATTGTTGTTGATGCCGCCAGCCTCAAAGCCCAAATCCGGGCTCGCGACGAGGCTGATGAACAGCGCGCGCTGGCCCCTCTGCGGGCGGCTCCCGGAGTCCATCGTGTGGACACTTCTCGGATGAGCATAGCGGCGGTAGTGGAGCATCTGTTGGCGGTAGTTGCTCGACAAAGAGCACAGACAGACGCATTGAGCAAGGGTTGAGCAATAATTTTCGGATTGTTGTTGGTCTTATATTCTGCTAGTATTTCAAATTAAGCAATTGGCAGGGGTAAAAATCGGACAAGGGGGTAACTGGTTCAATGGTTGAAAAAGATGAAATCACACTAGAAGAGATGGCTCCAATTCAGATAACCGAGTCATCACAGACCGATGATGGCGTGCTCGAAGCTGATCTTGAAGACCTCGACACCATGCAGGATCTTTACGATCAGAGCTTTCAAAATATCCAGGAGGGGGAGGTAATCCGAGGGCGAATCGTCCAGGTCAACGACGACTTTGTCATGGTGGACATTGGCTACAAGTCCGAAGGGCAGATTTCCGTTCACGAATTTAAAGACGAAGAGGGTGACATCAAGGCCGCCGTTGGTGATGAGGTGGACGTGCTGCTGGAATTTCACGACGATGAAGACGGCACCATCCATCTCTCCAAGGAAAAAGCCGCCAAGATCAAGATCTGGGACGATATCAGCAAGATCTACAACGATGACGGCATCATCGAGGGGAAGGTAGTCTCCAAGGTCAAAGGCGGACTCGCCGTCGATATTGGCGTCCAGGCCTTCCTGCCGGGCTCCCAGGTCGATCTGCGGCCCATCCGCAACCTGGAATCGCTCCTGGGCCAGATCTTCCCGTTCAAGGTATTGAAATACAACAAAAAGCGCCGGAATGTGGTGCTCTCGCGGCGGGCCATCCTTGAAAAAGAACGCGAACATTTGAAACATGAGACCCTCGCCAATCTCGAGGACAGCAAGGTGGTGGAAGGAATCGTCAAGAACATCACCGATTACGGCGTCTTTGTGGATTTGGGCGGCATTGACGGTCTGCTCCACATCACCGACATGAGTTGGGGCCGCGTGGGGCATCCCTCCGAGCTGTTCCAGATGGGCGACAAGATCAAGGTCATGGTACTGAGTTTCGACCGGGACAACGAGCGCGTCTCCCTCGGCTTGAAGCAGCTGGTGGCCGATCCGTGGACGAGGGCTCAGGAACGATATCCGGTCCAGACTCAAGTAAAGGGCCGCGTGGTCAGTTTGACGGACTATGGGGCCTTTGTGGAAATTGAAGAGGGTGTGGAAGGCTTGATTCATGTTTCCGAAATGTCCTGGACCAAGAAGATCCGCCACCCCTCCAAGGTCCTCAACGTCGGGGATGAGGTGGAAGCGGTGGTCCTCAGCATCAATCCGGACAACAAGCGCATCTCGCTCGGCATGAAGCAGCTCGAACCCAACCCCTGGGATATCATTGCCCAAAAATATCCGGTGGGTACCACCATTGCCGGAAAAATCAAGAACATTACCGACTTTGGGGTGTTCATCGGTATTGACGAAGGGATTGACGGCCTGGTTCACATTTCTGACATTTCCTGGACCAAGCGGATCAAACATCCTTCCGAAGTCTATAAGAAGAACCAGGAAGTCCAGGCCATCGTGCTCAACATCGACCGGGAAAACGAACGCTTTTCGCTGGGCATCAAACAACTGGAACAGGACCCGTGGGAGAGCATCCCGCAGCGCTATCCTTTGGGGACGGTCATCGCCGGTCCAATTACCAATGTGACGGATTTTGGGCTGTTTGTGGAACTTGAGGAAGGCATAGAAGGCCTGGTCCACGTTTCTGAAATCAGCAAAGAGAAGATCAAATCTCCGGTGGGACAATACAAGACGGGGGATAAGATTACCGCCAAAGTGATCAACATCTCTCCCAAGGACCGCAAAATCGGGCTCTCGATCAAGAAAGTGCAGGAACAGGAAGAACGCACCAACTATGAAGACTATGTGGACAACGCCAAAGCGGCGACTTCCAACCTCGGAGAATTGTTGAAGGAAGAGATGGAGGCGCGGGCCACCAGCGCCCTGCCGTCGGAGAAAAGTTAATCCGGCTGGTGCGCTAAACCTCCTGTGAAGGTCTCACCCGGCTTATGCGCTATGGGCATAAGACCGGGTGACTAATTTCAGGATATGCTTATGAGAAGGTTTTTCCTGTTTCTGCTCAGCGTCTTTCTGCTGATGGTCATCGTCTTTCTGGTATGGGTGATGACCCCCGATTTCCAGCTTCTTGCCAGCCCCAATCGCATTGGCGTGCTCGAAGTGCGGGGTGTGATCGATAACGTTCAGGAATCGGTCAAAGCGCTCAAGGAATTTCGCCAGGACGTCAATGTTAAGGCCATCCTGGTGAGAATCGAGTCCCCGGGCGGCGGCATTGGGCCTTCTCAGGAACTCTACCGGGAAATCAGGCGAACCATCGAGGAAAAACCAGTGGTGGCCTCCATGGGCGGGATTGCCGCCTCGGGGGGATACTACATCGCCGCCGCGGCGAATCGCATTGTCGCCAACCCCGGCACGATCACGGGGAGCATCGGCGTCATCAGCTATTTTCCCAATTTGCGAGAGCTCTTCGATAAAATCGGCTTCAGTGCGGTGATCATCAAGAGCGGCCGGTACAAAGACACCGGCAATCCGGGGCGGGAGATGACCCAGGAGGAAAAAACGCTGCTTCAGACCACCATGGACCAGGCTCATAGCCAGTTCATTCGGGATGTTGCCAAGGGGCGCAACCTGCCCGAGGAAAAGGTTCGCGAAATTGCCGACGGCCGTATCCTCATGGGCGAAGCAGCTCAGCAGCTGGGGCTGGTGGATGAACTGGGTAATTTTGAGGATGGTGTGAAGGCGTCGGCAAAACTGGGGAAGATTGAAGGAGAACCTGATCTCCTCTATGCCAAGAAGAAGAAACGCTCGCTTCTTGATTTCATCCTGGGGAGTGAAGTCACCGAGCAACTGGACGGCCTTATCAATGGGTCATTACATATCCTGCGCTACCAGGCGCCTTATTGGCCGTGAACCGTTTCCGGGCTGCTCGATCGTTACGGAAGGAAGCATTAGTCCAGGAGGGCGGGCTTTGCAGCCCACCCTCCTGGTAAGGATCAAAGAGGGTCCTTTGGGTTTTCAGAGGCTTCGGAATTATACAAGGCTACACCATCTTATTACTCTCATGTCTTGAAAATGCTGATATCACCACTGCCTTCCCGCAGGATTTCAGGGGTATCACCAATCAGCGAGATTACGCTCGAAGGTTTCCCGGGGACCGCTCCTCCATCGATGATGAGTTCAACGGCATGGCCGAGCTTGTCCTTGATTTCCTGGGGAGTTGAGAGAATCTCCTTGGTTTCGGGGTTGGTTGCACTGGTATTGATCACGGGATGCCCCAGCTCCTCGATGATGGCCAGGCAAATGGCATTATCGGGCACTCTTATGCCCAGGGTGTGGCGCTTGGTCAGCATGATCTTGGGAACCAGGCGGGAGCCTTCCAGAACGAAGGTATAGGGGCCGGGGAGCAGGCGCTTCATGTTCTTGTAAGCATAGTTGGTGACCTGAGCGTATTCGCTGATGTTTTTCAGATCACTGCAAATGAAACTGAACGGGTCGACGGGTGAACGGCGTTTCAACTGGTAGATTTTTTCGATGGTCCCCTTGTTAAAAAGATCGCAGCCAATTCCGTAGTAGGTGTCCGTGGGATAGGCTATGATCCCCCCGTTCAACAAAACCTCGACCACCTGTTTGATCTTTCTCGGTTCAGGATGCTTGGGGTTGATTTCTAGAATCATCAGCACTCCCTTTCTGGCTATGAGTTATTGAAGCAGTCCTCTAGTCGCTGCCGGAAGGTCTCAACTGCAACAATTTGGCCTTTTTTCATTGGAGGGTCTTGACATAAACAGCCGAACCAATGAAAAGAGATCTTCGGTTATCATGTATCCTGTGTTGTCGACCCTTTACCCTATGGACAATACTCGTATGAAAAATGGGTTGTCAAGACAAGAAAAGGAACCCAGGCCTTGGATGAGGCTCACCTAGATCGTCGGTTTGCATCCATTGACATCGGCTCCCACACCCTTCGTCTGCTCATCGTCCAGGTAGGCAATAATCGGGAAGTGTTTCCACTTCACCTGGACCGGCGCATAACACGGCTTGCCAGGGATTTTTCCCGGTGTGAAACCCTTAAAGAAGAGAGCATGGCGGAGAGCATCACGGTGCTGGGAGAATTCTGCACTCTGCTTCGCCATCACCAGGTGGGAGCGGTTGCCTGCGGAGCCACCGGAGTGCTTCGCCGCGCCGGGAATGCCGCCGAATTCCTGCACAGGATCGAGGAAACCAACGGTCTCTTGCCCTCGATCCTCTCCGAAGAGACGGAAGCCTTTCTCTCGGCCAAGGGCGTTCTGAGCGGGC
Organism: uncultured delta proteobacterium; assembly: GCA_963783775.1. GTDB lineage: Bacteria > Desulfobacterota > Syntrophobacteria > Syntrophobacterales > Syntrophobacteraceae > JADGQM01. The sequence goes on from CAWAOR010000011.1 coordinate 769,325, forward strand.
TCCCTCGGACCGAACGCCATGTCCTCTCGTTCGATCTCGGGGGCAGCAGCACCGAACTCATGCTCATAGAAGCCTCTGCTGCCCGGTCATTATGGAGTACCAGCGTCTTTATCGGAGCAGCCACGGTGACTGAGCGGTTCCTGCCCGGCGACCCCCCTGCCGGCTCATCGATCATCCGTGCCCGCCAAGCCATTCGCGAGGCGCTCGATCCCGCGCTTCTTCAACTCAGGGCCGTGCTGAAAGACCATTACCTGCCACTCCAGGCCCTGCAGGTGGTGGGAACCGCGGGGACGGCCACAACCCTCGCGGCGATGATTTTGGAAATGACCGTTTATGACCCTTCCCGGATCAATGGCCTCATTTTGCCGAAATCCTGGCTGGCGCGGCTTATCGGCCTGCTGGCGGAAACACCCCTGGAGGAACGGCAGAAGCTCGCGGGACTTGAAAAGGGGCGCGAAGGGATTATCCTGGGTGGAGCTCTGATTGTGGACGAGCTATTGCGAGGGCTCGAACAGGTGCATCTCACCGTCGTTGACAGCGGCCTGCTTGAAGGTCTGGTGCTCGCTCTCATCGAAAAGGAGTACGGCTGTCCGGAGAGTCTCGCCTCATCCTTGACCTTCCGGTGGCAGGGAAGCTAAAAGGGGTGATTGGCTCATGGCTATTGGATGTTGATTTTCCTTGGGTTGGCGCTTCGAATGCAGGAAGGATCGGCCCGCTTGCAAGTGGTAAGTAATCGTATCCCGTATGTTTCCGATGAGGGTGGAGAAAAGCAATGACAGACACAAAAATGGAACACATTCCAGAAGCCTTGACCTTTGACGACATTTCTCTGCTTCCTGACTATTCCGAGGTGCTGCCTCACGAGACTTCGGTCGAAACCATGCTTACCCGGAGCATTCCCTTGCGCATCCCCCTTACCAGCGCGGCCATGGACACCGTTACGGAAGCGGACACGGCCATCAGTCTTGCACGAGAAGGGGGGCTCGGTTTCATTCACCGTAACATGTCGATCGAGCGGCAGGCGCTCCAAGTGAACAAGGTCAAGAAATCAGAAAGCGGCATGGTTGCTGATCCGGTGACGGTGGAACCCGACCAGGACATCTCCGACGTCCTGGAACTGATGGCAAAGTATCGCATCTCCGGGGTGCCGGTGGTGAAGGGCGGTCAGTTGGTCGGCATCATCACCAACCGCGACCTCCGTTTTGAAACCAACATGCACCTCAAGGTGTCCCAAGTCATGACCAAGGACCATCTGATTACGGCCCCTCTAGGGATCTCCCTCGAAGAGTCGAAAAGGCTGCTCCACAAGAACCGCATCGAAAAGCTCCTGGTCGTTGACGAGCAAGGGAAGCTGCGGGGCCTCATCACCATCAAGGACATCATGAAAATCATCAAATACCCCAATGCCTGCAAGGACCAGCTTGGCCGTCTGAGGGTGGGAGCGGCTGTGGGCGCCGGCAAGGACATGCTGGAGCGGGCTGCAGCCCTCAGCAATGCCGGCGTGGATGTCATTACGGTAGACAGCGCCCACGGCCATTCACGCAACGTGCTGAAGACGGTGGAACGTATCAAAGGGGAATTTCCCGAAATCCAGATCATTGCCGGCAACGTGGCCACGGGCAAGGGTACTGAAAGCCTCATCAAAGCCGGAGCGGACGCGATCAAAGTCGGAGTGGGACCGGGTTCGATCTGCACCACGCGGATTGTCGCCGGAGTGGGTGTGCCCCAGGTGACCGCCGTGCTGGAATGTGCGAAGGTGGCGAGAGCCCTCGGCATTCCTCTCATTTCCGACGGCGGCATCAAGTACAGCGGCGATATTGTCAAAGCCCTTGCCGCGGGAGCCGACAGTGTGATGATTGGAAGTCTTTTTGCCGGAACCGATGAAAGCCCGGGCGAGACCATTCTTTTTCAGGGGCGGAGCTATAAGGTCTATCGTGGCATGGGATCTCTGGGAGCCATGAAGGAAGGCAGCCGCGACCGCTACTTTCAAGACGAGATGGAAGATCCCGGGAAGCTGGTGCCCGAAGGCATCGAAGGGAAAGTGCCCTATCGCGGTTCCATTGCCGCCAGCGTCCACCAGATGATCGGGGGGCTGCGGGCCGGCATGGGCTATCTGGGCTGCAGCAACCTGGCGGAACTGCGCGAGAAGGCCCGGATGGTCCGCGTGACCAGTGCCGGGCTGAGAGAAAGTCACGTCCATGACGTCATCATCACCAAGGAAGCCCCCAACTATCAAGTCGATGTGCGCTAGCCTCGACGGGAGAGGAACCTTTTCATGTCGTCTGATCAGCTTCACGAAGAACGCATCCTGATCCTGGACTTCGGCTCCCAGACCACCCAGCTGATCGCCCGCAGGGTCAGGGAAAGCCGCGTTTACTGCGAAATTCATCCCTTTAACCTGCCGTTGGAAAAGATCAGGGCCTTCCAGCCCAAAGGCATCATCCTTTCCGGGAGTCCGGCCAGTGTTCATGAACCCCAAGCACCGCATTCCGATCTCGGCGTGTTCAGCCTCGGCGTCCCTGTCCTCGGCATCTGCTATGGCATGCAGCTCATGTCTTACCAGCTGGGGGGCTCGGTGGAAAAGGCCGAGCGGCGGGAATACGGTCCGGCCACCATCGAGGTGGATGACGGCGGTGACCTCTTCCGGGATATCGACCAGGAAGGGGTGCGCGTGTGGATGAGCCATGGGGATCGTATCCTGGAACTCCCTGCCGGCTTCAAAGTGCTCGCACGCAGTGAAAACTCCCCGGCCGCGGCCATGGGTGATCCCAGCCGACGCTTCTACGGGGTTCAGTTTCACCCGGAAGTGGTGCACACGCCCTGCGGTCGGGTGCTTCTCGAAAACTTTCTGTTTCGCATCTGCCACTGCCATCCCACCTGGACCATGAAATCATTCGTGGATAATGCCATCCAAGGCCTGCAGGAGCGGGTCGGCGAGGATCAGGTGATCTGCGCCCTGAGCGGCGGCGTCGATTCCTCAGTGGTGGCCGTGCTCCTCCATAAAGCCATCGGCTCGCGCCTGCACTGTATTTTCGTGAACAACGGCCTGCTGCGGCGAGGGGAAGCCGAGAGCGTGCGCCGGGTCTTTCAGGACCACTTTGAACTGAATCTCATCTATGTCGATGCCTCGAAGCTTTTCCTGGATCGCCTGGAGGGCGTCGTTGATCCGGAACAGAAACGCAAGATTATCGGCAATCTTTTCATCGAAGTCTTCGACCGGGAAGCCGGTCAGATCCGCAATGCAAAGTATCTCGCTCAGGGAACACTCTACCCCGATGTCATCGAGAGCGTCTCCTTCAAGGGCCCGTCGGCCACCATCAAGACCCACCACAATGTCGGGGGGTTGCCCGAGCACATGAACCTCGGACTCATCGAACCCCTGCGCGAACTCTTCAAGGATGAAGTGCGGCTGGTCGGGCGGGAACTGGGACTGCCCGAGCAGATCGTCATGCGGCATCCCTTTCCCGGGCCCGGGCTGGCCATCCGCATGATCGGCGCAGTCGAGCGCGAGAAACTGGAAATCCTGCGGGAGGCCGACCTGATCATCATGGAAGAGATGGAAGCTTCGGGTTGGTATGATCGCGTCTGGCAGGCCTTTGCCGTGCTTCTGCCGGTGCAGTCGGTCGGGGTCATGGGCGATGAACGCACCTACGATCAGGTGATTGCCGTGCGCGTTGTCGAGAGCCTCGACGCCATGACCGCAGACTGGGCGAGACTGCCCTATGAACTGCTCCAGCGGATCTCCAATCGCATCATCAACGAGGTCAAAGGGGTAAACCGCGTGGTCTATGACATCTCGTCGAAGCCTCCCAGCACCATCGAGTGGGAGTGAGAAGTAAAGAGAATGTCGAACCGCAGAATATCGAATCGCGAACCGTAGAAGGTCAAATGCCGACGACCTACACCGAGAGCCACCGTTTCTACCGCTATCAGCATCAGCACCGGGAAGGCTGGGTCTCCTTCCAGACGCGGTATCGCGAGACCGATCTCTGGATTCGAGCCCAACGCCCCCTGGAAGAAGAAGCCCTGGCGGCGGTTTTGAATTGCCGTCGCCAGCTGGACGAATACATTTCGCAGCACCCTGACTTCCTGCCTTCCCTGGTTCCCCTGGCCGAAGATCCTTTAGCTCCGCCGCTGGTGCGGCAGATGCTGGAAGCTGCCAGGGCGGCCGGCGTGGGTCCCATGGCGAGTGTGGCCGGAGCCATCGCCCAGGCGGTGGCCCTCGTTTTGAAGCCGCTGTCGCCGGCGATCATCATCGAAAACGGCGGCGACTGTTATCTGGATCTCGAAGAGGACATCAAGGTAGGGATCTTTGCCGGCCCCGATTCACCGTTCACCGGCAAGATCGGCCTGCATTTCACGGCCGATCGCTTTCCCCTGGGGATCTGTACCTCCTCGGGAACCATCGGGCATTCGCTGAGCTTCGGCAAGGCCGATGCGGTAACCGTGGTCTCCCGCGATGCGGCGCTGGCCGATGCCGCGGCCACGGCTCTCGGCAACCTCGTCCAGACCCCCCGAGATATCAACAAAGCCTTGGCCCTCGCTCCCTCCCTCCCTCTCGTTGACGGTGTCTTGATCATTATCAAGGACAAGATCGGAATGTGGGGGGATTTGGAACTCTTCGCCATACAATAGAGTGTTCTCGCCCCCATTTCCAAAACCCCTCAGTTTCAGCGCAGACATCAATATTTGGAGCAGCTAAAGAACTTCTCGCAATGAAACAGATTTCCCTATTTGTGTTTGTTGAGTTATTGTCCACCACTCAATGGAGAGTCAGATAATAGTTTCTGACTTGATGCTGATAAAGTAATGACATTCCAAGATAAGCAAAGTAGGAGTTGAATCATGAAGTGTCCTGTATGCAGCAATGTTGATCTCCTTATGTCAGAAAGGCAGGGAATAGAAATCGACTATTGCCCGACCTGTCGTGGGGTTTGGTTGGATCGTGGTGAATTGGATAAGGTACTCGAGCGTGAACAAGGAGGTTTCATGAGATCTCAGAGTGAACCTCCGCGCCCTGCACCCCAACCCCAGTACGTCCAAAGGCATGAGCAAGAACACCGCTCCGAGCATCATGGCAGGTATGATGAGCACCGAGAGCGGTATGAAGACAAAGGGCATGGACATGGTTACGAACAGGGCCACGGAAAACAGAAAAAGAAATCGTTCCTGGGGGATCTCTTTGATTTTGACTAAACCTCTGATGCACGCCGGATGAGGCTCAGCCTCCTGATATTCTAAACCTCTCTCTCACAATATCTGCCGCTACACAGCTTCAGTGGCAAAAGTGGCTTGACGGAGTGGTAGCCATGATCATGGGCGCGCTCATTCTCTATGCCGGTACTAGACTTGTGAGACAGGCTGTTGGAGGACTCATGGACGAATCAAGCCCCGAGCTTCTCGATGAGATCTCCTCGCTGAAGTGAAGCATGTTCTTGGCGTTCGCTACGGAGGCTTTGTTGTCTAAAAAGAACACCTTGGGTCCAGTCATATTGACGATGCTGTGTTTCCTCTTGGGCGCAATCGATCCCGTGCTGTCCGATGACCACAAAGAACGGAAGCATCAGCCGAAGACGGCCTATGGCTCTGCCGCCGACAAGAAAGATCATGGGAATGAAACCACGGGTGAAATTGCCGCATGGATGTTCGGTGCAGCCAACTTCCCCGTGGCGTTGAGCCTTGTTCTAAAGACCTTTATAAAAATAGGTCCAGTTGGACTGAATCTCAGAGACCCCCTTACCAAATTCAACCGTCAACAGAAAAAGCACCTCATGAAATTGCACTACTGGCTCAATCCCATTGCCCTAGGGATAGCTTTGATCCACTTTTTGTTGTCCATGTGCAGGTCAACGACCTTGCCGGAGTGGGGACTGGCAATCATGCTGGTCACGGTTCTGCTGGGCTTGATGATGAAATTCAAGCTGACCCCAGCCGCAATGAGACAAAAGGTCTTCAGGTTCCACACAAGCCCGATTCTGCTCATTTCTGCCATCTCGATCCTGTTGATCGGACACACGATTGTCGACTGATTGATGGACCCTGTTATTGGCAGAATCCGAGGATGTTCAGTTCAAGAACTTACATTCCCCAGACAAGAACACAACTAAACAGGAATTATAATGAGCTATAAACTAAAATACCTATTCATATTATTATTGATAGGAATACTTCCCTTATGGGGTTGTGGTGATGCATTGAAGTCAGTAGAGTCAGACGTCACAGTAAAAGTAAGCGGCACAGAGGGTTTGACATTCACCGGCTATTACTCAATTGTCGCAACCGGATCGAGTCCCATACCCATAAACGTGAAAGGCAGTATTCCAGCTGAATATAAAGGCAAAGGAGTTATGGGCCTTTGTCTCTTCCAAAAAGCTTCAGTTGACGGTTCACTGAAGGTTCAAATTCTCAAAGACGGTAAGGTGGCTGCCGAGGGGGAGACTGCAGCGCCTGAGGGGGTTGTTACATTGAAGACCCCGCTTCCAGGAGCGGAGAACTTCATTATGCAGATTCTTAAAAAGTTTATGGAGTAAGGATGGCTTGCAAGGAGCACCCAAACACCTTGCATCGCATTGTGAGAGGGCGGAGGGAAGCCTTAACAGGTACCTGTAATGGGGGAGGGTTTTTCCATTAGTCCGTGGCGTTAGGTTGCGCACTCGTGGCGATAAGAAAGATCTTTTGGAGGCAATTGTCCAATGAGTTTCTTTGACGGTATCCTCTACAATCTAAAGAGCTTGAGCTGGGCTATGAAAAGTCCAAAACTGCTGATGCTCGGGTTGACCCGATTTGTTACAATAATTTTCCTGGCCATAATCTGCGGGAGCATAATCATTGCCTATCATCAAGAGATCTTGAGTTTGCTTTGGAGCAAACCACAAAGCGGTTGGCTTATCTTGATTTGGCATTTGTTATCGTGGATTGTCTCATTGTCTCTTTTCGGGCTGTCAGTGATTCTATCATATGTGGCAGCACAGATACTCTTCGGTGTCATCATAATGGATATCATGTCTCAGGTGACCGAGAAGTTGGCAACCGGCAAGGTTGCTCACAAAAGCCAAGGAGGGGTATTTCGGCGATTTGTGTATTTGGTAAGTCAGGAGCTCCCACGTGCTGTTTTTCCCATTCTCCTCACACTCTTGCTCGTTGCCCTTGGCTGGCTGACACCATTGGGACCCATCCTGACCGTCTTGTCAGCTTTCGTCGCGATTACATTCTTGGCTTGGGACAATACCGACCTTATTCCTGCTCGCCAGCTGATGCCCTTCAAATATCGTTTCCGCTTTCTGCTGAAAACTCTTCCCTTTCATCTCGGTTTCGGTCTGTGGTTTCTTCTTCCCGTCTTAAACATTCTTTTTCTGTCCTTCGCACCCATCGGAGCCACGCTGTATCATGTCGACCTGCAAAAGAGAGAGGACTGTTCGACCAGCTGACCGAATAATGCCCATCGAACATTTCATCACGTTGATCGCCAGCTGCGGCCACCCGGCGATCTTCTTCCTCCTCGTACCTGCTATTGTCTGGCTGCCCGTCCCGGACGAGACATTGCTCACGCTGACAGGGACCCTCAATATTCAGAGGAACTCTTCCTTTCGTCCCGGGTTTTCTGTGCCTTTTGGGGGACGGTATGCGGTATGCGAATGATTTGAAAGAAGGTTGAGCAGGATCTCCCGGTTTGATCGCGCCCGGCGCAGATAAGCGATCTGATGGTGCGCGACGGGGATGACGCCCGGCAGTCTCTTGTGATAGAAAGGGATTTGGGCGGCCGGGTCTGCCTGAGGGCCTCAACAAGGAACCGATCATGGCGAAATACATGCTGGCATGGATGCCGATGGTGCTGATTGCCATCGGCAACGGAGCGCTTCGCGAAGGATGGTATGGGAAATACCTCAGTGAGCTGCGTGCGCATCAGGTTTCAACGGCCACCGGGGTGGTGCTCCTCGGATTCTACATGGGGGTGCTGATTCGTTTTTGGAGGCCGGGCTCACCCGGACAGGCGCTCGCCGTCGGCTTGATGTGGCTGGGGCTTACCGTCGCCTTTGAGTTCATTTTCGGACGCTGCGTCAGGGGGCTTGAGTGGAGCAGCCTCCTGCACGATTACAACCTTTTCGCCGGACGGGTATGGGTGGCGGTCCTCCTGTGGGTGGCTGCGGCGCCGTATGTCTTTTACCGATTGCAGGAATAGTGAGCGGTGATAAAGGGTTGCCCCGGAGTTTTGAATTGAACCTGCAGCGAGCGAGCCGACCATGAGTCACGGCATGTGGTACGCCGTGAGCGCCTACGTGGCCTGGGGACTGCTGCCGGTTTACTGGAAGTGGCTGCAAGAGGTCCCGGCACCCCAGTTGATCAGCCACCGGATTCTCTGGTCCTGTTTCATGCTCTGTGGGGCGATTCTGCTTTTGCGTCAGGGGCCGGCCTTCCGTACGGCCGCACGGTCTCCGCGCGTGCTGCTGGTCTATGCGGTTGCAGCGCTCTTGATCGGGGTCAACTGGCTGACTTACGTCTGGGCTGTCAACGCCGGTTTCATCGTCGAGACCAGCCTGGGCTACTTCATCAATCCCCTGATCAGTGTCTTGCTCGGTGTGGTTTTCCTGCGCGAGCGTCTGCGCGTGTGGCAGTGGGTTCCGGTGGTTCTGGCGCTGACGGGCGTCCTTTACCTGACAGTGGTCTATGGGACCCTGCCCTGGATTGCTCTGACACTGGCCTTCACCTTTGGCCTCTACGGTCTGGTCAAGAAAATTGCCCCTCTGGGATCGGTCGGCGGGCTTACCCTGGAAACCGGCCTTCTGCTTGTGCCGGCCATGCTTTACCTGTTCTACACCGAGAGGACTGGCCAGGGTGCGTTTCTCCATCTCGGTACCGCGACTGATGCGCTTCTCGTCGGGGCCGGACTCGTGACCACCGTGCCGCTGGTCATGTTCGCGGCCGCCGCCCAGCGCATCCCCCTCTCCCTGGTGGGCATCCTCCAATATATCGCCCCCACGCTTCAGTTCCTGGTGGGCGTGTTGCTCTACCAGGAACCCTTCACCTCCAGTCAGTTCATCGGTTTTGGGATTGTCTGGGCGGCCCTCATTGTCTTCGGCATTGAAGGCGCCCTCGCCCACCGCATGCAAACCGCCGACAGGCGGCCGGAAATCAGCGGGGTCGCCTGACCCAGCAATCACAAGCCGCCATTTTGCCGGACTCTGTGGCCTCTGAGGTGGGTGCTCCATTCCGCTCAGGGTAGGGAGGGGTCTCGCATGAGAAACCGTTCCGGCAGGTAGAAGACGTAGCGCTGAGCGAGAATCTTGAACTGAGCGTCGGTTTCGGCCTGAATTTGCTGGTAGAGGTCTTTCAGGGATTCGGCACTGCCGATGCGCTGAAAGAGCAAATTCGAGTTGTAGTGATCAGCATGCAGCGGCAGCAGGAAGTTGCGTACGTGCCCTCGCCAGATTACGCCGAGGCGTTCCCGTTCCTCCATGATGGTCTGGTAGACCCGGCGCAGGAGGTCCGTCCGGAGGATCGCCGAAGGTGCGTTGGTTACCGCTTCCATCAGCCCGGCAAGATAATAGACCTGACGCATCGCAGCCTCATCCTCACGATGGTGGAAGAGCCCCATGACCGTAAAATGATAGCCGCCATCCAGCCTGAAATGGTTAGGAACCGTTCCGATATGCTTATGCCCCTGGACCCGGTAAGCTTCCAGGCGATGAACTTCGAACCGTTTGGATTCCTCCCGGGTGCATTGCATGACAAACCCCGTGAGCCAATCCGCACGGCGCCATTCCAGGGGTGCGGGCACAATGAGATTGTCGAGGTTCGGAAGCCTTTGAGTGAGGTCGATCAGCTCAGCCATTGCCTGTTCCTGGTTGCTGTGGCAGATGGAAGGTGGAGCTCGCGGCTACACGGGGTCAGGCAAATACGGGGTGAGATCCTCCACGTATTGGGTGACGACCTTGAACCCTGCTTCTTTCAAGATTTCGGCGGCTTTGGCGGCTGCCGTCATGCCCACACGCAGGATCAATTGCCAGACTCCTTCGTGGTGCGGGAGAGGCACGATCATGACGCTGTGAATGTTGATTTCCGAGCGCTGCATCCAACCGGCGACCTCTGCCAGCACGCCGATCCGGTCACGCACGAGAAGCGAGAGGCGGCTGCTGTCTTCGCTCAGTCCCAGCGCGGTCAGCAGCACTTCCAGGAGGTCGAGAATGGTGATGATCCCCACCAGCTTGTCGCCCTTGAGCACCGGCAGGGCACTGATCTTGTTGTCGTGGATAAGACGAGCGGCTTTTTCGATGGTCATATCGGGCGAGGCCGTGATGACCTTCTTGGTCATGATATTTCCCACCGTCAGCTTCTGGAGCACATAGGTGAGTTCGTGGACGCTCAGGGTGGTGGCGGGAGAGGCCCAGGCCTGCCTCAAGTCTCGGTCCGTCACGATCCCCAGCAGGTGAGCGCGACCGTCCGTGACCGGGAGTTGCGAAACCTTGCGAGTGTCCATCAGTTCCCGCGCCTTGAAAATGGACGTCTCAGGGGAAACCGAAACAAGACTGGTCTTCATGTTCCAGCCGACATACATGGCGCACTCCTTGCCTCAAGAAAAGTGATCAGTGGCTGGTAATCTAAGCTCTAAACCCAAGAGATAAGTGGTTGCCCAAAAATAAATCCCTCTTCTTCCACGAAGGGCGCGAAACGATTTCTTCGTGTGTCTTCGCAGTCTTTGGTGTGACTTCGTGGATGAGAATGTGGTCAAAATAGGTGCGATTTGTTCTTTGACGGCCCCGAAGATCCAAGAGTCAACCACCAGTTTCAGTTATCAACCGATAAAAACCTGGCGAAAGAAATCGGCGTGCTCGATGACCATGCCCGCGCCGCGCGCAACGGCGGTGAGGGGATCATCAGCGACATTCACCTTCAGGTTGGTCGACTGATGAAGCAATTGGTCCAGACCCCGTATCAAAGCGCCTCCGCCTGCGAGCCAGTAGCCCTTTTCATGGATGTCGGCCGCCAGATCGGGAGGGGTTTTTTCCAGCGCCCGCTTTACCGCGTCCACGATCACCGTAACCGGCTCTTTGATCGCCCGCCGGATTTCTTCATCGGTCACGGTAAACGATCTCGGAATCCCGCTCAGAATCTCCTTCCCCGTGATTTCCATGGTTTCGGGATTTTCCAGGGGCACCGCCGAGCCGATCTTCATCTTGACCCGTTCGGCCATGACCTCACTGATGATCATCTGGCGTTCCCGCTGCACATAGCGCAAAATGGCCTCGTTGGCCTCGTCCCCGGCCACACGCACCGATTCGCTGTAGGCTACGGCAAACATGGAAATGACCGCGACTTCCGTAGTGCCGCCGCCAATATCCACAATCATATTGCCAAAGGGCTGATCCACCGGCAGCCCGGCCCCGATGGCCGCCGCCATGGGTTCCTCGACCAAGTGTATCTGCCTTGCCCCCGCCTGTTCTGCCGCCTCAATGACGGCCCGCTTTTCCACCGAGGTGATGCCCGTGGGCACCGCCACCACCAAGCGGGGACGGATCAGCTGCCGGGTCTTCAACACCTTGGCCAGGAAATACTTGATCATCACGCTGGTGACTTCAAAATCGGCGATTACGCCGTCTTTGAGCGGACGAATAGTGACAATCCGCTGCCCGTGACGACCGATGATGTGGCTCGCCTCCTGGCCAACGGCGATCACCTGATGGGAATCCTGATTGATGGCCACCACGGAAGGTTCGTTAAGGACCACCCCCTTGCCTCTGAGGTAAATGAGGGTATTGGCCGTACCGAGGTCCATGGCCAGATCTCTGCAAAAGAAACTCAACAGACGCTCAAGCATATCAGGCTCTTCTTTCCCGCCGTTTCATCGGTATTTTCATACTTTTCGGGCAGGCCTAAAGTCTATAGAGGATGCCGGGTTCGGTCAATTGAAACTTGAGATTCGAGACTGGAAACTTGAAACTCGAATCAGGTCATCCGCAGCTCCGCACTCAGTAAGGCTCAACAAGAATAATTGTCCAACCTCGGTTCGTCATACCGGCGGAAGCCGCGGTCCAGGCAGTTTTTCTGGATTCCGGTTTTCACCGCAATGACACCTTGTGATTATGGGCCCTTTATTCTGTGGAACGGCACTCAGCAGTCAGCGCTCCGGATTCAGGACTCAGCACTGCCGGGCTGCGCGTGGATGCCTCGATACAGGCGCCGATAAACCAGCGGCCACAGTTCTTCGATTCTGGTCCCATCCTGGGGATATCCGACCACGCCGAGATACGATCGCACCCTCATGCCTTTGAACATGCCGGCCAGAACCTGTTTTCCCCGGTCCATCAAATGGGTGAGGATGGGAGTGGCCTCTTGAAACGACATCTTCGGAAAGATGAATCCATAGCGGTTTTCCGAAATGAGCGCCAGAAAGGCTTCTGAGGGCGCTATCGCCCGCAGGCTCCAGGCCAGCTCCCGTTGACAGTCCGCGATCTGTTTGGGGGAAGCGGCCGTGTGCAGTGTGTGCCACGGTTCGAACTGCATAAGCGCCAGGGCGAAAGGGCTGCTGGTCTGCATGGAGGTAGCCAACAACGCATCTGCTCGGGACGCAAAGGTCGCGCTGTTCAGGATCCCGGTCGTAAGGTCATGGGTTTGGAGGTGGTCGCATTCTTCCTGCAGGCTGACGCGGTCAAGATGGAGGGCAAAGGCATGAGCGGCGCAGGAGATGGCGTGCTGGCAGTCCGCGTTGAGTTCCTGAGGCGCACGTGCGAGAAACAACAGGGCCAGGGTGTGACCCAGCGATATGGGGACGGGCAGTCCCCAGAGGGTGCCGTGGTGAGGCAGTCCTTCGGCGGGCGTGAAGAGGAAATGCTCCGGTGTGTGAGGGTTCATCCTGGCAATGTGCAAGCCCTTGGCCTGCTCGAAGAGCCACCCGGCCAGCCCCTGTTTGATCAGGAATTGCTGCTCCAGCAGGCTTTGTGGAATACTGGGCGTACCCGCCAGGACATGAAAATGCGGTTGCCCGACTTCTCTGAGAGCGGCAAAGCCATATTCTATCTCGAGGAGCTGGGAACACTCGCTGACAAAGCGTCGACAGGAATCGATGACCGACAGTTCTTTGAGCAGGATGTCGTCCACCTTGTACCAGAATTGCAGGATGCCGGAGAAACCCTGCTGTTGTTCCAGGCAGTCCTGACGTTTGAGGAGCTGATGGAGCACGGCGGCTATTTCACGAATCCACTTCTGCTGTTTGTCGGAAAACCCCCAGCCGTATTTGGTATCGACATAAAGCACCCCGGCGCCGTCGCCCACCGGCAGGGCGTAGATCGCTTTGAGGTGGGATTCCCCTTCACGGTAGAAGGGCACCGTGGCAGGCAGAGTGAGGGAGGTTTCCTGCAGTTTGTCCAGATGCACGGTTTGACCCACTTTCTGCACCTGGGACAGAATGCCGCTCTGCTCCAAAGGCAACGCAGTCGTATCGCGCACAAACCGGCTGAGTGACTGCGAGGCCATCAGGTTGAGCTGGCCGGTCTTGGGGTCGAAAAGGTAGAAGGCAGTCGTGTAAGCCTCCAGGATATTGCTGAGAAGGCTCACTAAGGCTTGATAGGGGTTGCCGTTCATCCAGGACCTCGCCTCTTTTCATCCGTACCAAGAAGACCGTAGAGTCCATCCGCACATTGAAATGGCGCAGGCCTTTCGTCCTGCTCCTGCAGCCCCCCGCAGGGAGCCGCACTTCCTGGACCGACCATTTCCGGACAGCGCCTCAGCTAAAGAGCGGGGTACTATACTGAGCTCAAACTATTCTAGCTGCATACTGGAACGGCCGATATCTGTCAACAGATTTGAAGAGTTAGGGCTCTTTCAAACAACTTCTCCATAGCTTCAGGGTCACAACCAACGACGAAGGGTGCTAAAGAAGGCCTTGAGGAGAACTGTCAGGAAATCTATAATGCAACAACCATCGTAACTTCCAAGGAGACAACGATGTGGGTGCAGTTGACGGCTGTTTTCAAGAAGGTTCCCGAGGGTTATATTGCACCCGAGCCTTGAATTCTCCAACCCTATGACCCACCCGCCCCGATTTGCAGTGGGCGGAGGGAACGATCCGGTACCCTGAAGGTGCTCATCCAATGGCTAAAATCACCATCCTGCCCGATATCCTCTGCAATCAGATCGCCGCCGGCGAAGTGGTCGAGAGACCTGCAGCGGTGGTCAAGGAGCTCCTCGAAAACAGCGTCGATGCCGGCAGTGGGAAGGTTTTCCTGACGCTGCTCCAAGGCGGCCGCAAGGAGATCCGGGTGGTGGACGACGGCTCGGGAATGTCGCCTGACGATGCCTTGCTGGCATTGGAACGGCATGCCACGAGCAAAATCAAAGCCATCGAAGACCTCCAGTCGATCCGCTCTCTGGGATTTCGCGGAGAGGCCTTGCCCAGCATCGCCGCGGTGAGTCGCTTCGAGTTGGTAACGCGGGAGCCGCAGGCCCTTTCGGGGGTTCTCATCCGGGTTGACGGCGGGAGCCTCAAGGATGTTCGAGATACCGGCTGTCCTGTGGGGACCGCCGTGGCCGTGCGCGATCTCTTCTACAATGTTCCGGCTCGGCGCAAGTTCTTGCGCTCCGTTGACAATGAACTCTCCCACATCAGCGACCAGGTTTTGCGCCTGGCCATGGCCTGCCCCGAGGTCCACTTCCGCGTCACCCATCAGGACCGGCAACTCTACGACTTCCCTCAAGTGAAGGACCGGATGGAACGAGCCGGTCAGGTTCTGGGAAGCAGCATCTTTTCCAGACTTCAGACCTTTTCCATGGAAAATCAGCAGCTGAAAATCCATGGCCTCATGAGTGTTCCCGAAGTGCAGCGACCCGGCTCCGGTCATCTCTTTGCCTACGTCAACGGCAGGGCCGTATGGGACCGACTGCTCAACCGGGCCATCCTCAGCGCTTATGAGACGGTTATCCCCAAGGGAAAATTCCCCGTCGTCGTACTCTTTGTCGAGCTCCCTCCCACCCTGGTGGATGTGAACGTCCACCCCACCAAACGGGAAATTCGCTTTCGCAATCCCGGCGAAATCATGGAAGCGGTGCGACAAACTTTGAGGCGAACCCTCGAGGGTTCGGTGACCTCGGTGAGTGATGGCGCCCCCGGAGGCTTTGTGCCAATGCCAGAGGCCCGGCCCCTTTCTAAAAGCCCCTTCACCTGGGAAACCCAGGTGCCCATCGGCAGGGGCTTTGAAAGGACTTCATTGAGCCGCCCCGGCATTGCCCCGCTCCAGGTGGATGCTTTCAAGGGGCCGACGGCGAAAGTCTTCCCGCCAGGCGCCGCCGAGGAAGAGTTTCAAGACCAGTCCGAACCGTGTTCGGTGCTCCCCGGTCAGCCTTTGTTTTCACGGTTGCCTTTCCTGGGGCAGTTGGCGGAAAGCTACCTTCTGCTCGAAGCCGAAGACGGCCTCGTCATTATTGACCAACATGCGGCTCACGAGAGAATCATCTACGATCGTCTGGCTTCGACATCCTCCCGAGAGCCTGCCCAAAGGCTGGTTCAGTCGGTGGTGGTGGAACTCTTGCCCCGGGAGGCTGCCAAACTCAGGCGCTGGTTGGTCCATCTCAGTCAATTCGGCTTTGAGATCGAGCCCTTCGGAGGCGACGCATTCGTACTGCAGTCGGTTCCTGCCATCCTGGGTGACTGTTCGGCGGAAGGACTGTTGCGCGACCTTCTGGAAAGCGCCTCCGAGGATGACGGGAACCCTCGCTGGAGCCTCCTCTCCGAGTTGGCGAAAACAGTGGCCTGCCATCGGGCGATCAAGGCGAATCAGCGCCTGATCATCGAGGAAGTGCGTCATCTCCTGCAGACCCTCGACCAGACGCAGATTGCTGCCACCTGCCCCCATGGGCGGCCGCTCTGGTTGAAACTCACCCATGAAGAAATTGCCCGGCTGTTCCATCGGACTTGAAATTAGAAACTTGAAACTTGAAACTTGAAACTCGGAACTGGGAGCGAAGAAGCAGGCTCCTGTTGGGTTTACTGAAAGTTATTGCATGTCCTTTTGGCAATCGCCCCCTCCAATCATCCTGCTGGCCGGACCCACAGCGGCAGGAAAAACCCAACTGGCCATAGATCTTGCCCTCCACCTTGACACCGAGATAATCAATTGCGATTCCATGCAGGTCTACCGCTACATGGAGATCGGAACCGCCAAGCCCACGCGGGAAGAGCGTGCTCGGGTTGTGCATCATCTCCTGGATGTGGCCGACCCCGACGAAGCCTTCGATGCAGCGCGCTATGCGGAACTTGCCCGGCCCGTCGTCGAAACCCTCCGGAACCGGGGCAAACTGCCGCTGGTCGTCGGCGGAACGGGCCTTTACATGAAAGTTCTGACACGGGGGATCTGTTCCGGTGCGCCCAGCGATCCGGCCGTGCGCGAAGAGCTCCTCCGGGAACTGGAGCAGCACGGCCTGCCCAGGCTCCACGAGGAACTGCAGCGAGTTGATCCTGAGGCGGGAAGGCGCCTCCATCCCCATGACCGCCAGCGCCTTCTCCGGGCCCTGGAAGTCCATCGCCTCACCGGCCTTCCGCTCTCCCATTGGCAGTCGCAACACCGTTTCCAACGGGCAATTTACCCCAGTATAAAGATTTTTCTATACCGCGACCGCAATGTCTTGTATGAGCGAATCAACCGCCGCGTGCGGCAGATGCTCGACCAAGGCCTGCTGGAAGAGGTTCGAGGGCTGCTGGAAAAGGGCTACGCCCCAGAACTGAAGCCCATGCAGGCGGTGGGTTACAAACAAATGGCCGCTCATCTTCGAGGGGCCTGTCCACTGGCTTCGGCTATCAGCGAAATGGAGCGGGCCACGCGTCAGTATGCCAAACGACAGCTGACCTGGTTCAAGGGAGACCCTGAATTTCGCTGGTTTCGGGCCGAGGATAGAGAGGGAATTTGGGATTGGGTTCAGAGGAGTGGATAGTGATTAGTGGCTAGTGATTAGTGAACAGGCGGGGTGCGCCGCGGCAATTCACCGTGATCAGGTCTGGACCGCGTGGTTCTCACTGGCAATTCCTGGAGTTCTTCTACCCACTAACCACTAGCCACTAAACACTAAACAAAGGAGCCTCAGGGTGGCGAGGAAAAAGAAGAGTGAAACCCCAGCCAAGTCCGGGCGGCGGGTAATGAACGAATACCGCGAACTCAAAAAGAAGATCGAACAGCGGGCTGCCATTCTTGGGGAAACGATTCAGGAAATGGAATCCCGCGGAGGTGCTGACCAATCGGCAGCGGCCTGCTGGCGGGAGCAGCTGGCCCAAGTCGGGGCCTCCCTCGAAGATCCACTCCTGCGAATCGCCGTGGTGGGAACCGTCAAATCGGGCAAGAGCACCCTGGTCAATGCCCTGGTGGGAGAAGACCTGCTCAAACGCGGGGCCGGTATCATCACGGCTTTCATTACGCGCCTCATCTCCCACAGCCAGGCGGAAGGCTGGGTCGAGTTCAAACCCTGGTCACAGATTCAGGACGAACTGACCGCCACCCTTCATCTCCTCCCCCACACCCACGAAATGATGGGAGAAGAGCACCCGTTCGACCTTAAGAATATCGAAGATCGCGAGCGCCTCAAGACCTTGTTGGCAAAGATGCAGGAGGAAGGGCAGCCCCAAGAGGACCATCCGGACCCGAGCCATTTGCTCCTGCGGGGTTATCTCGACGGTTACGACCGGGTCCACCAGTGTCTTGGTGATGACGCCAACCGGCTCGTTTTCGATCAGGATTCCCTGAAGCAGCATCAGCGTTACGTGGGCTCCGAAGGGCAGGCCGTTTACCTCCGGGATATGGAACTGCATTACCCCGTTGCCTGGCTGGGAGAATCCATAGAATTGGCCGACTGCCAAGGCATCGACTCCCCCAATCCGCTCCATTTCGCCTTACTGCAACAATACCTGCTAAAGAGCCATTTTATTCTCTACGTGGTCAGCAGTCGCTCAGGTTTGCGCGAGGCCGACTTTCGCCTGCTGAACTTCATCCGAACACTCAAAATGTTCCCCCAGACCTTCTTTGTGCTGAATGCCGACCTGGATGACCACCCTCATCTGGAAGATCTGGAACTCCTGGCGGAGCGCGTTCGCAGGGAGCTTTCCTGGGTGGTTCGCGAGCCCCGTTTCTTTATCCTTTCGGCCCTCTACCAACTTCTCGCACAACTCAAAGGCTCGGCCTCGGAGCGCGAACGGCGCCATCTCCGGTTATGGAAAGAGGACCCGTCCCTGGCGAAAGCCAGCGAAACCGGTTTCTCCGCCTTTCGTGAATCCTTGAGCCAGGAAGTTTGCGACCAAAGGTTTCGGGTACTCTGCGGGAGCGGCCTCAGCCGCCTCGGCATGGTTGCCGAGAGCGTCATGAACACGGCGGCGGCCCGGACCCAGCTCATGGATCAGAGTCTTGAAAGCATCCGCCAGACGGCGGATGGCCTTGAAGACAAAACGGCAAGGCTGTGGGGGGCAATCGCGACCTTAAAGAATGCGATTCTGGGGTTGAGGATCTCCTTGCACCAGGAGATTGAACGGGCGGTCGATGCCTATTTTGACCTTGAGCAGAGCCGCATCGTCAGGGATACCCTGGATGCGGTGGCGCAATACCCCGTTCAGTTTGAAGGCAAAGAGGACCTCATTGACACCCGCTGGCTCTTTCAGCAGTTCCATCACGTGCATCGTGAATTCAGGCAGTCTCTGGCGCGCTTCCTGGTGGAAAAAGTCAACCTGCAGGTGATCGAGTTTGCCAAGAAGGAGGAGGCTTCCCTTTGCCAGCGGCTCAGGGGAGGGAGCGAGGCCTTCTGGGCGCTCTTTACCGCGGCCCTGGGAGATTATCGCCGCGAGACGGGGCTTTTTGACAGCGAACGCTGTTCCACCTTGGATCCGCCGGCAGGAAGCTGGCAGGCGGGGAACATGCTCGTGCCGCCCAACTTCAGCGCCTTCGTGGATCAGGGGGCGAGCGGTCGTGGAGTGCTCCTCATGAAGCTTGGCCTGGCAAGCTTCACACGCCTTTTGGGCGACTTCCGCTCTCACCTGGGAAAAGCAAAAGATCTCCTGTGCGGCGAAAAGCGGCAAGAAGGCATGATCGATGAGGCCGTCAGGCTGCTCAAAAAAGAAGCCACCAGGGAAATCCTTCAGGCCTTTCAGCAGTGTCGGCAACAATTCAAGTCCGACTATCTCTTCCGGATAGCCGATGAAGATACGGGCCGTCTGCTCCGTGAATTCCAGGTGCGAGCGGAAATGGCGCAGGTGAATGTGGGCGATCTGCTCCAGCAGGGGCAAACGGCCGGAGCCGAGCGGCAAGCTCTGCAGGAAACCCTTACGCAGGCCTGCCAGATCACCCACGCGATGCTCGACGAACTGGAGGAACTGCGCAGCACGCTCGGCTGACTCGCATGCCTTTAGAAAACTCCCAGCACCAAAGGCCTCTCTTTTGCCACCAACAGTACCAAGAGCACGAAGCGGTTTCTTCTTGCTCTTCGTAGCCTTCGTGGTTTGAAACAAGGTCATAATGAGGACAAAATGGCCTCATTCCGGTTGGCGATATCGGCAAAATGCTCGACCCTGGGCCGGAAACCTTTAGCCGGAGGGACTGGCCACCGTCATGTAAATGACATCGCTGCCGCTGTAAAACGGTTGATACCAGACGCCGCCGTATTGGAAATAGCGGTTGTTGTTGACCGTTGTCGAGACGGCCCCATCCGGCAGGTTCGTGACCATGACACCAGGGGGTGGCGTGACTACCTGGTAACCCTCACTGATGGGCTGGTAGAAAACACCGCCGCAGTCGGAATAGGTGGTGCCGGGAGCCATGATGCTGACACATGAAGGCGGCAGCGTCTGGATGATGGCGCCCTGCGGGGGCGGCACCACCGCATACTGCGATCCCTGCTGAGCATAGTAGACGCCAGCGGAATAGTAGTAGGGAGAGGGATTCCCTTCGACGATTACCGTCGTGGAATCCCACGGGACGCTGGCGATGGTGGCGCCAATTGCTACCCCGGCAAGTCCTCCGACCGCCAGTCCCGCGTAATACCCACCCCAAGCGGCTCCAGCCGGCCATCCGCCGTAATAGCCTGCCGGATAACCGTAATTGTTGACACGGTTGTAGTTGTAAGTATTCTGCTGGTTCGGCCTGGGATGATCGGGATTGGGGTTAGGGTTGGGATTGGGCCTGGGGTTGGGATTCGGAGGGTTAGGTTGATTGTGCTGTCCCTGACCGCCATCCCGGCGGTTGCCGTCATCACCACCCCGGTCTAAATCACTGCCCCGATCCCCGCCGCCGCGATTGCCGGCATCCCAATCGCGGGCTGCACCGTGCTCACC
This sequence comes from uncultured delta proteobacterium, assembly GCA_963783775.1. Taxonomy (GTDB): domain Bacteria; phylum Desulfobacterota; class Syntrophobacteria; order Syntrophobacterales; family Syntrophobacteraceae; genus JADGQM01. The sequence continues at coordinate 789,615 of CAWAOR010000011.1, forward strand.
ACCCGAGGCGTGGACGCTGCCAAAGCCACCGTTGCCGAAATCGCCTCGCCCAAACCCGCCGCCGCCATAATGGTCGCCACCGAATTCTCCCTCCCCTCGATCATGGGAGAAACCGCTGCTGCCAAACCCGCCGCCGCCCACATGGCCGCCAAAATCACCGCCGCGGAAGCCGCCGCCACCGCCGCGCCCGAACGCATCACCGGACAGGTAGGCGGTGGTCACCATGAGCAGCAGGCCCAGCAGGACGCCGCTCAATTTCAAGTTTCCTGGAAGATTCTTGTGTTTCATTGGGTTTCTCCTCCTTTCGCCTGCTTGTTGGCCATGGTCAGGAATGTGATCCGGGCCGCGCCGGAAGGAAGATATGCCGTAAACATGCCGTCCGGGGCCGGTGTCACGAGGTCCCAGCGGGAGAAGACCGCCATGAACTGCGGGGCACCGGGGAGAGTCTTGTAGGTGATGACGAGCTTACGGGGCACCAACTGGGTGCCATCTTCGATCCAGATCTGCCAGTCAATCAGTTTTTCCTGAAAAGCCAGATGGTGACACCGTTCGCCCCCTATCTGATTCATCCCGGCATAGAAACCATACTTGACGTTTTGGGTCAAAACGGCGTAGGGATCGCTGTAGGCCAAGTCGCTAATAGGCGGCGCGAAACCGATGACTTTCGCGAGATGGTCCAGCATGGCATCGATGGAGGGGGGCGCCTCTTCTGTCCCATACACATGGTGCCTGGAGTCGTACAAAGTGATGGTCTTCCCGTCATACCAGAAGCGTTTATCACCCGTTTCCCCCTGGAACTCTGCGTAAATGCGGTCCGGTCGCCGGATCAGCACATCATCTGAAGCGGCAAGTTGGATCTTCTGGCCGGAGGGAAGCAAATCATCGTATACGATATCGGCATGGAAACTAAATTGCTTGGCGACTTTGAGATAGTCACTCATCTGCCGCAACAGCCGGTCTGCCTGCTGACCGATGACCGGACCAGGGGCCTCTGCCTTCTGCTCCCTGGCGCTCTCTTTGGCCGGCGTTGCAGGGACCGCCAAGGCCGACGGCTGCGCCGGTGTTACCGCCTTCTGTGCCGCCGCTTGCCTGCCGTGAGCCAGGGCAAAGATGCCCCCGGCAGCCACCACAACCACGAGGTACAGTAACAAATGCTTCTTCATGGGGTCTCCTCTGGACTCTCGTCCTAAAATGATGATTCAACGGTGTATGCCGCCCGGTTGTGAAGGTTGTGCCTCCTCGCCGTCCCATTCCACCCGCTCCATGCTGCACATCAGGCGGGCATCCCTTCCCCTTGGCCTCTGAGATGGGGGCAAAGAGCGCCAGGCTGACTGCTGCCTGATGACTAAGCGATGTCTGGACACCCGGCATGGAGTGACGAAGGCCACCACCCTTCGCCGGACCAAGTCGGTTTAAGTTTGCAAGAAGCGAGCCTTTGCCAACACTCAGACCGGGTCAACAACAAGCCGACACGATTGGTCGGGATAGCTTCGGGTTGCCCCGTGGGGTTATTCCCCCTTGAAAACCGGCGCCCGTTTCTCCAGGAAGGATGTGATCCCCTCTTCGTAATCATGGCTGTCATAGACACCGCGGCGCAGGCCCTGGAGTTGCTCGAACTGGTCGGGGGAGAGGGGACGCGCCCCGGAGAGAATCCGCAACTGCTCCTTGATGACCGCCACGGAGAGGGTCGAGCGGGAGGCGATGCGTTTGGCCAGATCCAGCGTAAAGCTCAGTAGTTGCTCGGAAGGCACCCGATGGTTCAGAATGCCGACCCGCTCGGCTCTTTCCGCGGGGATGGGGTCTGCCGTGAAAAACATCTCTTTAGCGATGTTCAAACCCACCCGGTTCATGAAATGGAGGATACCGGTCGCATTGTAAGGCAGTCCCAGTTTGGCCGGCGTAATGGCAAAGGCCGAGGTCTCGTCTCCCACCACCAGATCACAGCTCATCACCAGATCACAGGCGCCGCCCCACACACTGCCGTGAACCATGGCAATGACCGGACCGGGGTATTCCAGAACAGTGCGCAGCACCCTCTCCAGGGGGTCAAAGTAGCCAAGGGGATCCCGGTGCGAACGCGGCAACTCCTTGACATCATGCCCGGCTGACCACACCTTCGCTCCCTCGGCGGAGCAAAGGATCACTACGGGAACTTTCTTTTCCCGGAACTCGGCCAGCCCCCCAATGAGCTCATCGACCAGCGCCTCACTGAGGGCGTTGCACTTCCCGGCATTATTCAGGGTGAGGATGCCGATACCGTCCTTTATTTCTCGTTCAACCAGTGCCATGTCGCTTCTCCTTGGATCAGATCAAAGTCACTTTTTCGGCTTCTTTGATCAATAATCGCCGTTTGACACCTGTTTGCACCAAGAGGTGATCAGAAACCGCGGTCTCGGTTAGCCAAAGTCATTGTATTAGCTGATTCTCAATTGATTCTCAATTCATCGGGACAGGCAAGAAACACCACCAGCTCTTTCGGCCGGTAGGCTTTGAATCTTGAATAAAGTTGCGGTTAGGGCTTTGGGGGTGTTGAGTTTGCTCTAAAGAATCTATTTTCCCGGAATTATCCTTAATCTTCGCCACGGCTCAGAGGGCCGCCGCTAAAGATCGCCTTCAGGGAGACTCCCGGTCTCTGCGGATTTCCCCATGGCCTCCTCTTCCATGGCTTCCTCGATCATGGCATCCATGTCTTCGCCGCCGAGGTCGTCGCCCATCTCCTGCCCCATCTTTTTCATCCACCGGATCATACTTTTGGGATCATTTTCATCCAGGCCCCCCAAACGTGACGGGTCGGCCAGTCGTTCCATGCGCGTTTCCTCGGAAAGGCGGACCCGCACCCGCGAAGGGATGCGATCCAGTAGCTCACTGCTGCAGTGACGGCATGATGCCGACACTTCTTCGGAGATCCGGAAGGTTATGATTTCGCTCTTTTTGCCGCACTCGCGACAGCGGTATTCGTAGATGGGCATCGATGATTCCTCCCCGTTAATAAACTGCGGTCAGTGGTTAGTGATCAGTGGCCAGAAACGAGATCTTAGCAGTATCCCCGTGTTGCTTCCATGTTTCGTTACGACCCGCCGGCTTACTCCGGTTGAGCAAGCCGATCAGCCTTCATGAAAGCCGGTTGCGGTAGTCTTCGTAACCAAACCGGCGCAGGATACGGATACGCTTGTGGGTGTCCTGGACGGCGATGGCCGGCAGCCCCACGCCATTGAAGGTATTGTTCTTGACCATTGTGTAGTGGGCCATATCGGTGAAAACCAGCCGTGAACCCACCTGCAGCGGGTCGCGAAAGGAATAGTCGCCAAAAACGTCTCCAGCCAGGCAGGTGAGTCCACCCAGGCGATAATTGTACGGAAAGTCCCCGTTCTTTCCGGCACCTTCGATTTCCGGCCGGTAAGGCATCTCGAGGACGTCGGGGGCGTGGGCCGCCGCCGAGGCGTCCAGGATGGCGATGTCCTTTTGATTGTGAAAGATGTCCAGGACCGAAGCGACCAGGACCCCGGCATTGAGCACCACCGCTTCACCGGGTTCGAGGTAGACGTCCACCGGGTAGCGTTTCTTGAAATCGGCAATGAGCTCACAGAGCAGGTCCACGTCGTAGTCCGACCGCGTAATATGGTGTCCGCCGCCGAAATTGACCCATTTCATGCGCGGGATAAATTCACCAAACTTGTCTTCGAAAGCCCGGAGCGTTCGCGCCAGGGAGTCTGCATTCAACTCGCAGAGCGTGTGAAAATGCAGCCCCGTGATGCCCTCGAGAGCGTCCTCGAGGAAGTTTTTCCGGGTGACTCCCAGCCTCGAAAACGGGGCGCAGGGATCGTACAGGGCGACTTCGACTTCCGAGTGTTCTGGATTCACGCGAATCCCGCAGGAGACCTGCTTTCTTGACGCGGTCAGGCGAGGCTTGAAGCGCTGCCACTGGGAAAAGGAATTGAAGACGAGATGATTGCTATAGGCGAGCAGTTCGTCAAACTCGGCTTCCCGATAAGCTGGCGCGAAGACGTGCACTTCCCGGCCGAATTCTTCATACCCCAGGCGTGCTTCATGGAGCGAGCTGGCGGCAACCCCACGTAAGTGTTCCCGGATGAGGGGGAACACGCTGAACATCGCAAATCCCTTGAGGGCCATGATGATCTTACAGCCCGTGCGCTCCTGTACCGCATCCAGCACTGCGAGATTCTGGATGAGCCTCGCTTCGTCAAGCACATAGCAGGGGGTGGGCACATTGCTCAGGTCAAACATGGGACTGCTGCCTCACAAACCAATGTGACAGAGGCTTTCGAGCCTGGATGGATGGCTCGACTGAGTTGTTGTCCAAAAACCATTTGCTCTCATTTCAACTCTTTTTGAAACCACGAAGAGCACGAAGAAACCACTTCGTGTCCTTCATGTTCTTCGTGGTAGAAAATAGTCTTTTGTTTTTGGACGGCTCCTAATCAAGAAAGACTTCCTGCCACGGCAGGCCGTACCGGCCAATTTCGACCATAAACGGCGTGGGATCAAGCTGTTCTACGTTGAAGACCCCCGCGCCGGCCCAGGAGCCCTTCAGCATCAAGGCGGCGCCGAGCACGGGAGGTACTCCCGCCGTATACGATACGGCGTTGGCTCGAACTTCCCGGTAACAGGCAGCGTGGTCACAGATGTTGTAGACCAAGTACCTTCCGGGCTTTGCCGTCTTTGAGGCCTTCCATGAGACAGCCGATACAGGTCTTGCCGGCATAGGTTTCACCCAGGGAAGACGGTTCCGGCAGGAGCGCTTTTAAGAACTGGAGCGGCACGATTTCGACGCCTTGAAAGGCCACCGGATCGATACGCGTCATGCCCACGTTTTGGAGCACTCGCAGGTGCGTCAGGTATTCCTGAGAAAAGGTCATCCAGAAGCGGATGCGCTTGAGGCTCGGGATATGCCTCACCAGCGATTCCAGCTCTTCGTGGTACATCAAATAGGATTCCCGGGGGCCGACTTCCGGATAATCGATGGGCTTGTGGACCGACAGGGGATCGGTTTCGAGCCACTGCCCGTTCTCGAAATACCGGCCGCGCGCGGTCACCTCCCGGATATTGATTTCGGGATTGAAATTGGTGGCAAAAGGAAAGCCATGCTGCCCGGCGTTGCAGTCCACAATGTCCACGAAATGGATTTCGTCGAAATGGTTCTTCAGGGCGTGGGCGATGTATATGTTCGTGACCCCCGGGTCAAACCCGCAGCCAAGCAGAGCCATGAGGCCTTTCTGGGCAAAGCGGTCCTGATATTCCCATTGCCAGGTGTAGGAATACCTGGCTTCGTCCAGGGGTTCGTAGCAGGCGGTATCGACATAGGGAACCCCCGTCTCCAGGCAGGCATCCATGATGCTGAGATCCTGATAAGGCAGGGCCACATTGATGAGCACATCCGGGGAGACCCTTCTGATCAGGGCGACCAGTTCCGGCGTGTTGTCGGCGTCGACTTGAGCGGTTTGAATGGGCCGGGCGAGTTGGCTCCTGATGGCTTCACACTTCTCAAGAGTGCGGCTGGCGAGCACAATCTCGCTGAACACTTCCGGGACTTGCGCGCACTTGTGGGTCACTACGCCGCCTACGCCCCCTGCGCCGATAATCAGCACTCTACTCATGCCATGCTCCTTTCTCTGGGTCTCTTCATCCGTGGGAACGCAGAGTCGCCTCAGAATAGTAAGGCTTCCATATAAAATAAATGGAAGAATTGTCAATCATTTGAAATACAGCGCGCTATGCAACCGTCCCGCGCTGTCGAACCGGGTGAAGCTCCGGTGGTGCAAGACACTCCGAAGAAAGCATCAGATCATCGGTCAAGATTTCGGTGAAGACCTCATAGGCCCGGTACAAGTAGGGTGGCAGGTTGAACATCCCGCAGGCAATTTCAGGGGAAAAGTAACGCAGGGGGAGAGGAGTACTTCTCACTCGTTGGGCAAAGGTTTCCAGGCACCAGCCGGGATCTCGTGAGGCCAGAACGTGCGCATCCGGCCGGTGGAAGCAGTGCAGGGTGTAGGGGTAGGGACGGACCACCCGAAATACACCTTTGAGAGTGTTAGTGATCCTGGCATGCACGGCGACCTCTTCTGGACTGATGCCCTGAGCCTGCACGGCAAGTGTTCCATGGGGGCCAAGGTGGGTTTTGACCACCTGGTAGAACTCCCGGGTGAAAAGCAGGGAAGCAGGCCTACTGTCAAAGGGGTCACTGAGGTCGAGGATTACGCTGTCGAAAATTTCGGAGGTCCGCTCCAGGTAGTGGCGGCCGTCTTCGATGATCAAATCGAGACGAGCGTCGTGAAAACTTCCCTGATGCCACTCACGGGCAAAGCGCTTACAGATTTCGATCAGTTCGCCATCGATATCCACCATGACCACCCGCTCGATCCCCGGATGACGAAAAATCTCCCTCAGGCTTGCTCCGGTAGCCCCGCCCACAACGAGGATGGACTTTGGCTCCGGATGACTGAAAAGGGTCGGATGGACGAGCATCTCATGATAAATAAATTCGTCATTGGCGGAGGATTGGCAAATCCCATCGAGGAACAGCATGCGCCCGTGCACGAGGCTGTCCACGAAAGCAATTTTTTGATAGCAGGACTGCCCGCTGTAGACAATTCTGTCGCAAAGGTAGCGAATCTCGAGTCCCGAACCGATCGGCTCTCGAAACCACAGAAGGGACGGTGAGGCCTGTTCTTTCACTGACTCCCCCCTCACCAGCATGGCCCTCTCATATGTGCCAAGATGCGATGCACCGTGGAATCAACCTCCCCGATCGGGAGTTGAGGTTTCGGGTCTCGCCCACAATCGGCCATGAATCCTCGCGCTCCCGGCTCATCTGAATAAGCACAGAAGCGCTGCCATGACAAGAAAAACATTCAGTGGTCAAACCTACCACCGGATTTTCGGCAATTCAATATGAGGTGAGGCTGTGCTAGAGTGTGCTTCTGGTGTGGCGAAGAATCTGCAAACGCCTTGCCCGCATAGGCGAGGCGCAGACCTGCAGGTTCTACAGATTCGGACATGTTCCAATTCGAAGCGGAGCATGATGAATGGGTAAGTTCAACCTCAAGGTTCTCCTCCTGCTTTCCTGCGGCCACATGGTGGTCGACACCTATCAGGGTGCCCTCCCGGCCATCCTCCCTTTTCTCAAGGAAAATCTGGGACTCTCGTATACCGTCACGGGCGCCATCCTCATCGTCAGCAGCCTCGCTTCCTCAATTGTGCAACCCCTCTTCGGCTTTCTCTCCGACAAGAAGGAAAAAGCGTTCCTGTTGCCCCTGGGAGCTTTCCTGGCCGGAGTGGGTTTTGCTCTGGTGCCGATGACGCAGAATTACCTTTTGATCCTGTTCCTGGTAGCCGTGAGCGGTTTGGGGGTCGCCTCCTATCACCCCGAAGGCTTCAAAACCGCCCGTTTTTTTACCGGTGAAAGAATGGCCACCGGGATGTCGGTTTTCTCGGTGGGCGGCAATGCCGGCATGGCGCTCGGCCCCATTCTGGCGCTTTCACTCGCGCACTACTTCGGGTTTTCCTCACTTCCCTGGATGGTGCTCCCCTCCCTGGCTTTTACCGTGGCAATCATCGCTCTGCGCAAGACGGTTGCGGTTCCGCAAGCCCTCTCCCCGGTAATGTCACAGGCTGAATCCCGGGTTCCGCCGGAGGCCTTTCGGGTGCTTTTTATGCTCATCTGTGTGATCGTCATGAGAACCTGGACGCACATCGGGCTGGTAACCTATATTCCATTTTACTACATCAATTTTCTCAAAGGCGATCCCGTCTTTGCCGGGAAAATTGTCAGCCTGTTCCTCCTTGGCGGGGCGGTGGGGACATTGCTGGGGGCTCCCCTTGCCGATCGCTGGGGGCACCGGTTCTGGTTGAGGTTCTCCATGATCGGGAGCGCCACGCTCTTCCCGCTGATTTTCTATTTTGAAGGCTTCATGCTTCTGGTCACCGTGACCGTCATCGGCATGCTTCTCATCTCGTCCTTTTCCGTTACGGTCATCATGGGACAAAACCTCCTGCCGGGACATCTCGGCGTCGCTTCGGGTCTAATGGTTGGTTTCGCTATCGGCGCCGGAGGCATCGGCGTAACCCTGCTGGGCATTATCGCCGACCATTACAGCGTTCCTTTTGCTCTGAAGTCCATCGGCATCCTGCCCCTCGTCGGATTTCTTTTCAGCCTGATACTCAGGTATCCGATTCGTGAAAGATAAGATGATGCGGCTTTTTGGCACATGCTTGTGGTAGCTTCCTTCAGCCCTTTGTGTTATGAGAATGGCCGACCCTGTCAGATGGCGGAGGATGCTCTCCCTGGGGGCTTTCCGAAACCTGCTGGCACAGTGAGAAATGGCTGTGATGGGAATAAGAGGTAGCTGCCCAATTGGCAGTGACTGTTGCTGAGAGCAAATTTTTGGGAGGATAGAATGAAACGCGTGTTCCTGGGTGTAATGATGCTGCTGGTTCTTACCCCGCCCCTCTATGCGGCGGATGTTGCCAAGGCGGATGTGTCCAAGAAGGTTCGCGAACTGCCGATCATCAAAAGCTTGTTCGGCACCGAGGCCAATGTGGTGGAGGCAAGGGATCTGGGAAGCATCTATGAAGTTGTTGCCTCGTTTCCCGGGAGAGACAAGCAGATTCTGTACGTGACCAAAGACGGTGCATACCTTATCACGGGTGGAAACCTCATCAACAAGGACAAGGCGAATCTTACCAAAGATCGTTACGAGCAGGTCAACAAGGTGGATGTATCCAAATTGCCCCTTCAGGACGCCATTACGGTCACTAAGGGAAACGGGGCCAAGAAGCTCTACCTGTTTACGGATGTCGACTGCCCCTATTGCCGAAAGGGCTGGGAGTGGCTCAAAACGCAGACCGACTACACCCTGTATGTTTTCTTGTATCCTCTCCCCATGCACCCCCAGGCTCCTGAAAAAAGTGTCAAGATTCTCTGTGACAAGGATCCCGCAGGGGCCTTTGACGCTGCTCATGGGGATCAGGGTCCGGCAGGCGAAAAGTGCGAGGCGGGCGAGAAACTGCTGCAGAAACACCAGACCGTTGCTAACGAATTGGGCGTCAACTCCACTCCTTTGTTCATCCTCGATAGTGGCATAAAAATGTCGGGCTTCAACCAGAAGGCTCTCCAGGACTATTTATCAAAGAAGTGAACCTTCCTCGCCGGATAAAACCCGATTGAATACCGAACAACGAACTGTTGTTCGGTATTCAATATTCATCTTTTCGGTTAAACCGGGGGACCGGTTGGCTTGATGCATGTGCCCCTTCCGCCCCCCCGGACAATCATGTCATTCCCAGACTTGCCTCTGACTTCACGGCGGCCATGACGCGAGCTTCGTCGACCTTGAGCACCCGGCGGTCCCGCACGATCTGCTCCCCGTTTACCCAGACGTGGCGGACATCACTGCCCTTGACGGCGTAGACGAGGTGTGAAATCGGGTCGTACAGAGGGGTTAGATGGGGCTGGTTCAAATCGATGGCGATGAGGTCAGCCTTTTTGCCGACTTCGAGGGTCCCGATCTGATCCTCCCAGCCGAGGGCTGCGGCGCCGTCTCGAGTGGCCATTGCCAGAACCTGGGGCGCCGGACAGACGAGCGGGTCACGCTGGATCACTTTATGGAGCTTGGCCACCTTGTCCATCTCGGAGAAGAGGTCAAGATCGTTGTTGCTGGCGCAGCCGTCGGTTCCCAGTCCGATTTTGATTCCAGCCGCGAGCATGCGGGGAATGGGGGCGATTCCCGAGGCCAGTTTCATGTTGCTTTCCGCATTATGGGAAACTTTCACCCCTCGAGCTGCCAGGAGCTCGATTTCCTCCGGTTCCAGCCATACCGCATGCGCGCATAGGGTCCAATGGTCGAGTATCCCCAGTCGGTCCAGATAGAATACCGGCCGTTCCCCTTGTTTCAGAAGGATTTCCTCGACCTCGGCGACGGTTTCCGAAAGATGGGTTTGAAACAGGATGCCGCGTTTTTGACTGAGGTCCTTGGCCCATTGCAGCGTCTCCGCGCAGCAGGTCGTAGGAGTGTGACAGAAAATCGAGGGACGAAGGTAGTCGGCATCTTTGGGGAAGGCGTCGAGAAAGGCTTCCACCCGTTCTCGGGAACGGGCCGGATCGGGTTGGTCGGGGGTGGGAAAATCAAGCACCCCCTGGCCCAGAACCGCCCGCATGCCGGTCTCCAGGACGGCCTGCACCGCAGACTCCTCAAAAAAATAGCCGTCACAAAAGGTGGTGACCCCGTTTTTCAGCATCTCCACGCAGGCGAGCAGGGTTCCCCGGTAGACCATCTCAGGGTTCACCTGAGCCGCCTCGGCCGGGAAGATGACTTCGTAAAGCCAGCGGGCAAGGGGCAGGTCATCGCCGAGCCCCCGAAAGCAGCTCATGGCGGCATGGGTGTGGGTGTTGACCAGCCCGGGAAGCACGAGGAAGCCGGAGAGGTCCATTTCGTTGCGGCCGCGAAATCTGGCCTGAAGCTCATGGGTGGGGCCGGCGGCAACCACTTCGGAGCCGTCGACGGCGAGTGCTCCTGAAGGAAGAAAGCTCATAGCCTTGTCACCGGTTACCAGCCACGAGATGTTAGTCAGCAGTAGGTCGACCTCGCGATGAGGGGAGCTTCCATTGGGCCCGGACGCCGATATCTCACACCTTGCGGTCGAGTCGATACTCATTTCCACCTTCCGTCGGCCCAGCCAGAACAACTCAACACAGGTATCAGCCCCCTCCAGGCGTGTGTGTTGCGGTTCCTCTTGCCGTTGCGTTTCATATTCATTCAACGCAACCTACCTCAACCACGATCATCCGCTCAAACACGACCGTCGATAGCCTCTCAGTCATTGATCGTTCGAGCGAAGGTGCGGACACGAGCCATGACCTCGTCACAATCCATGGTGAGGAGCCTGCGGTCTTCCATCACCAGACGGCCGTGGATGATGCTGTGGCGAACATCGGAACCGCAGGCGGCGTAGACCAGATGGCTCTTGGGTTCATAAAGAGGGGTCAGGTGAGGCTTGTCAAAATCCACCACAATGATATCGGCCCAAGCGCCGGGGACCAGCGCACCGATTTGACCCTCCCAGCCAAGCGCCTGGGCGCCGTTGCGGGTGGCCATGCGGAGCACCGTCCCGGCGGGGAGCACCGTCGGGTCGAGGGTTGCCACTTTGTGGAGCTTGGCGCAGGTGTCCATCTCCCCGAAGAGGTCGAGATCGTTGTTGCTGGCACAACCATCCGTTCCCAGGGCAACGTTCACCCCCATCTCCAGGAGCCGGGGAACGGGCGCAATGCCCGATGCCAGCTTCATGTTGCTTTCCGGATTGTGCACCACCTGGACGCTGCGTTGCGCAAGCAGTGCCATATCCTCATCGTCGAGGGCCACACAATGGTCGGCAATCAAGCGCGGACTGAGCATCCCGAGGTTTTCCAGATGCGCCACAGGACGGCGACCGTAGCGCTTGAGGATTTCTTCGACCTCGGCCTCATTTTCGGAAACGTGCATGATGAGCGGGACGTCGCAACGGTCAGCCAGTGCGGCGCAGCGCTGCAAAACGGATGGCGAACAGGTGTAGGGAGTGTGAGGTTCGACGGCGATTCTCACCAGAGGGTCGCCCCGCCACTCGTTGATCAGGGATTCCGTGAATTCGAGCCCGCTCTCGATGGGTCCGTAGTGGGGAGAAGGAAAATCGTAGAGCACTTCGCCGACGAGGGCTCTCATCCCGGCCGCCCTGGCCGCTTCCGCCACTTTGTGTTCGAAGAGATACATGTCGCAGAAGGTGGTGGTGCCGGAGAGGATCATCTCGGCGCAGGCGAGCAACGTGCCCCAATAGACCCACTCTTCGGTAAGCTTCTGTTCGGCGGGGAAAATGTGCTGATGCAGCCAGTCCATCAGGGGAAGATCATCGGCGAGACCACGGAAGATCGTCATGGCAGCGTGGGTATGGGCGTTGATAAGACCGGGCATCACCACGCAGCCACCCACATCCAGCGTCCTGGAGGCATGAAAGGCTGATTGAACGGCCTCGCCGGCTCCCACAGCGACGATTTCCCCGTTGCGAACCGCCACTCCGCCCGGGTCGAAGCGCTGATCCTGGTCATCGAGAGTCAACACCAAACCGTTAAGGAGCAAGAGATCAACCGCCACGGGTTCCGAGTTTCTTGAGAGCACCATTTCTTCCATCAATTCTCGAGTCCCTCTCCTTTAAACGATTGAGTTGCAGGAGCCCCTGTTCTATTTCACCTCAACAAGCGCAGAAATCACCATCGGATTTCATTATGTCAAGCCATTCTCTGCGTCCTGCGCGAGCTCTGCGGGGAAAAGCTTTTCTTACAGACGTTCCAAGAGCTTCGTCAACAGCAGCATGAGCTTTGGTCCGGCCTGTTCCGCGGTGGCCACAATGTCTTCGAGGACTGCGGCCTGGTAGCAATCCGGCATATTCACGTTGGTGATCACGGCCACGCCCAGGACCTCCATACCACAGTGGACGGCGGTGATCACTTCCATGATAACCGACATGCCCACGGCATCCGCCCCGAGAGCACGCAGAAAGCGAGTTTCCGCCGCCGTTTCGAGGCTTGGGCCGAGCACGCCGACATAGACTCCCCGATGGAGCGGAAGCCTCTCGTCGACCGCGGTCTTGACCGCCAGATCCTGCAATTTCTTTCGATACGGTTCGGCCATATCCGGAAAGCGCGGCCCCCATTCATCGACGTTAGAGCCGCGAAGCGGGTTGTGGCCGGTCAGGTTGATGTGGTCGGTGATCAACATGAGCTCCCCGGCCTGAAACTGGGGATTGAGCCCTCCCGCAGCGGCGGACACGATCAACGTGCGCACCCCAAGCGCATTCAACACCCGGATGGGAAAGGAGATTTGCTGAGGCGAGTAGCCTTCGTAGAGATGAAAGCGTCCCTGCATGGAGATCACCGGCTTTTCACTCCACCTGCCGCAGAGCAACCGACTCTCGTGGCTCGGGGCGGTCGATACCGGGAAATGGGGGATGTCCCGATAAGGAATGATGGCGACCGCTTCCAAGGCCTCCGCCACCCCGCCGAGCCCCGTCCCGAGGATCAGCCCGATCTCCGGTTGCCTACCCACTCTGGAACGGACGAAAGTGGCCGCTTCTGCAACCTGTTTGCGAAAAACTTCCATGCTCTCTCCTGCAAGGGTGCTCAAACACTTAAACCGACTCTGTCTGCGATCAACGACTTAGACGACGATCGCACGGAAACGGGCAGGCAAAGAAAGGCCTGACCTTCGCCTCGAACTCAGGCAAAATCCTCATCATCCTTCCTGGCCTTCTCCACGCACTCAATGAAAAGCTGTTGCGCATCGTCGATCCTTTGTGCGGCCGGCTGCGGACCTGCGTTGCCATCCTTTCCGCACTGGTGGGCCACTTGTTCCATCAGGCAGAGGGCAAAGACCAGGTGATGTTCCGTGTGGAAGGCCCGGTTGCTGCTGCGCATGAGGTACCCGCGATAGAATTCCCCGGCATCCGACTTCTTTGAATGGAGGAAGCTCCAGGCCAGGTACGTGTAGGTCATATAGAAGCGGGGGCGTGGTTCAATCCGCCAGCCGACGATACCCAGGAGTTCATCGGGGCCAGTCACCAGGTGTTCCGGATGCAGTGCGGTGTGGCAAAGGTTGCTGCCAACCACGGGGATATGCAAGGCAAAAAGGTTGTGCACCCGGTCCGCGTATTCCTCGATGGGCGCCCCCGGCCATAATCCGTGGGCTTGCAGAGCTTCCCGGCAGCTTTGCACGGTGCTTTCCGTCCAGCGGTAGGATTCGGCCATCTCACGATGCCGGGCTGCTCGCTGCTGTTCGCTGGTGTTTTGAGTCCTGTCGAAACTCAGCCGCGCCAGCGGGTTTTCCAGGGGATCCCCGTCTTTCAGGCGCATTGTTTCCTGATAAATCGGCACCAGCACCAGGGAACGCATCGTTGCCTGTACCCGCCCGATGGTATCCATAACCTTTTCGATGATTTCCGGACTCTCGAAGCGCTCATTCGCCAGCAGACTGCCTGGCAGACAGGGGTACAGCATGAAAGGGTCGTCAGGCTCCGAGACCGGCTGGGGGTAATGAAACGGCGGGTGGAGCAGGGAGAAATTCTTCAACTGTTCCGAAGTCGGGTCGTGGGGCTCTTTGGCCTTGATGACCCATTGTTTTCCCAGAAGATCGCTGATGAGCCAGGTGTGCCGGGAAGCATGGAGAAGTTGTGGTTCTTCGTTGAAATGGATGTGATGGCGCAGGCAGAATTCCCTCAAGCGTTCGATCATCGTTTTCTCCTCATCATAGCCTTGAACCGAGTTCAACCATTCAGCGCGCGAAAAAACCCGGTTGGGGTGGGCGGCCCAAGTCCTTCCTGTTGGCGGTTTCAAGATGTTCAACCTATAAATTATCACGTTTTCGTCCTTTTCCGAGTATTTTCATCAAGCAGCGACTGCCTGAAGTCCGGGCAAACGCCGTGCTCAACCTCAGCCGATTGACAGCAGCCACCGGATCTGCAAGACTTGTGGCCTGATGGCAAGTACGAAAGCATTGAAAGCATTCCACTGCGGTCCCAACATGGAACACGATGACAACTGCGGCGCCTGAAATCACTACATGACCGATCCTTCCCCAAAATCACATGGCTCATCGCCGCCTACTTTCGCATCCACACGCGTCCTTTCCTACCCTCCGGACCTTCCCATCACGGAAAAGCGGGAGGAGATCATCCAGGCTATCGGCGCCCATCAGGTGCTTGTGGTCACGGGTGAAACCGGTTCGGGGAAAAGCACGCAGCTTCCTAAAATGTGTCTCGAAGCGGGGCGCGGCGTCAAAGGGTTGATCGGGTCAACGCAACCCCGCCGCATCGCGGCCATTACCCTGGCCAATCGGGTAGCCGAAGAAGTGAAGCATGCAGGGCGTGCCCTGGTGGGTTACAAGATCCGCTTTCAGGACCGGACGGCCAGGACCACTCGGATCAAGTTCATGACCGACGGCATCCTGCTGGCGGAAGCTCAGAGGGACCAGCTGTTTCGGGCCTATGACACGCTGATCATCGATGAAGCCCATGAGCGCTCGCTGAACATTGACTTTATCCTTGGCCTGCTGCAGAAGATCCTGCCGCGCCGGCCTGATCTCAAAGTCCTGGTTACCTCGGCCACCCTCGATCCCGAAAAGTTTTCGCGCGCCTTCGGAAACGCTCCCATCATCGAGGTCTCGGGCCGCACCTATCCGGTGGAAGTATGGTACCATCCTCCTGAGAGCTCCGAAGACGAGGATGACGTCAGCTACATCGATCAGACCGTGGCCGCCGTGGACCTCATCAAGGCCGGCCATGAAGTCGGCAGTCGCGGCGATATCCTCATCTTCATGCCGACCGAAAGCGATATTCGAGAAACGGTGCAGCGCCTCGAAGAACAGCGCTACGGGCAAACCCTGGTGATGCCTCTCTTCGGGCGTCTGGCGGCATCCGATCAGCAGCGGATCTTTCAGCTCACCCCCGAGGAAAAGATCGTGGTCGCCACCAACGTGGCTGAAACCTCCCTGACCATTCCGCGCATCCGCTACGTCATCGATACGGGACTTGCCCGCATGGCCCAGTACAACCCCCGCTCGCGGACCCAAAGCCTGCCCATCGTGCCCGTTTCCCAAGCCAGTGCCGATCAGCGGCAGGGCCGATGCGGTCGGGTCGCCGCCGGCATCTGCATCCGCCTCTACACCAGAGAGGATTATCTCGCCCGCCCGCTTTACACTCCGCCCGAAATCCTCCGCTCCAACCTGGCGGAAGTTATCCTGCGTATGCTTTTCCTGCGCTTGGGCAATATTCAGGACTTTCCCTTTCTGGACCCGCCGTCACCCGCGGCCATTAAGGATGCCTTCGGCATTCTGAAGGAACTCGGGGCAATTGATCAGCATCGCCACCTGACCGTCGTCGGCCGCATGATGGCGCGCCTCCCCCTCGACCCCCGCCTGGCGCGCATGCTGATCGAGGCGCGCGATACCGGAGCCCTGAACGAATTGATGATTCTGGTTGCCGCCTTGAGCCTCCAGGATCCCAGGGAACGGCCATTCGAGCAGGAACAGCAGGCCGATCAGGCTCATGCCCGCTTCCGTGACCCCCGCTCGGACTTTGTGGCGCTCCTCAAAATCTGGCAGGCTTTCCATCAGGCCCCCGACCCCCATGCCGTGGCTCCCGTTCCGGAACCAACAAAGGCTGAAAATCCCGTCGCCCCCCCTCTCTCCTTCCCAAGCTCGAACTTGGGAACCAGAGGGCCGGAAAATCTCCCGCTTGCGCCCTCACCGCCGCCGACCCGCAGTCAGATGCGGAAATTTTGCCGCGATCATTTCCTCTCCTCTCGAAGAATGCGGGAATGGCAGGATATTCATGAAGAAATCCGGGCCATTCTGGAGGAACTGGAAGGTTTTGCGCGAAACGAAGTACCGGCCTCCTACGAGGCCCTCCATCGGGCGTTGCTGAGTGGCTGCCTCAGCCACATTGCAAAGAAGAAGGAAAAGAACCTCTACCTCGGCAGCAAGAACCGTCAGCTCATGCTGTTTCCCGGATCGGGCCTGTTCAGTCGAGGCGGTGCCTGGATCATGTCCGCCGAACAGGTGCAGACCACCCGCCTCTTTGCCCGCACGGCTGCTACCATTGAACCGGAATGGATCGAGGAGTTGGGGAAACACCTGTGCCGTTCCGTTTACTCTGAACCCCATTGGGAAAAAAACCGCGGCCAGGTGGTGGCCTTTGAGCGGGTGATCCTGTACGGGTTGACCCTGGTCGAACGACGCAAGGTGAACTACGGCCCCATCAACCTTGAAGAAGCCCGTGAAATCTTTATCCGGTCGGCCCTTGTCGAGGGCGAATTGCCGGGAAAACGCGCCTTCCTCGACCACAATCGCGAACTCATCGCCCAGATCGAAGACCTCGAGAACAAAACCCGCCGCCGTGGCTTGCTGGTCGACGAAGAAGCCCTCTTTCGCTTCTATGACCAGCGCCTGCCGCCCATTGCCGATGCCGCGTCGTTGAATAAGTTGATTAAGGAGCGAGGAGGCGACGAGTTCCTCAGAATGCGCGCCGAGGATCTCCTGGAAGCGAGCCCCGGATTGGAAATTCAGGAGCAGTTCCCGAATTTCCTGGCGGTCGGCGATCTCCGCTTGCCTTTGCGCTATGCTTTCCATCCCGGCGCGGAAGACGACGGCGTTACCGTCATGGTTCCCCTGCATGTCCTGCGCGATCTCTCCCCGGCCCAGTTCGACTGGCTCGTCCCGGGGCTGTTGCCCGAGAAAGTGCTGCTCCTGCTCAAGGCGCTTCCCAAGAGCTTCCGGCGTCATCTGGTCCCCGTGGGCACGGCTGCCGAGCGCCTCGTGAGTCGCCTGAGGTTTCGGGAGGGCCGCCTGGAAGTTCAGTTGAGTGCTGGGGTGTTTGAGCTGGCGGGCATCCAGGTGCCGCACGCCGGCTGGGATCAGAAGACCCTGCCTGCGCATTTGCAGATGCGCTTCGAGGTGGTCGGGCCCGAGGGGAACGTGCTGGGGGCGGGACGGGAGTTCAGCGCCCTGCAGTCCCTGGCCGGCAATCGCCATGAGGACCGGATGTGGGAAGAGGCCCGACGGAGTTGGGAAAAGGAGGGGCTTACCGCATGGGATTTCGGTGATCTGCCCGAGCGGCTGGAGCTGGGCAAAGATGCCCTCGGATTCACCGTATGGGCCTATCCGGGAGTGACCGCCGAGGGGCAAACCGCCTCCATTCGGCTCTTTACCAGCCCCGATGCCGCTCGGCAGGCCAGCCTTGACGGCTTGCTGGTGGTCTACCAGTGGGCTTTCACCACTGAATTGAAGCAGCTCAAGAAGTCCTGGGGTTTTCCCGAAGACCTCTCCACCATGGTGTTCTTCATGGGCAGCCACCGGGAAGCGATGCATGCCCTCCACCTCTATCTCCTGCGGGAACTTTTCGACCTGCATGCCCCGCAACCGCCTGACCGCCGCCATTTTCAGGCCGCTCAAGAACGGCTCAAAGGCAAAATCGGGGCACTCTCCCAAGAGCTGCTCGGCGAAATCTTCGACGTGGTAAAAACACGCCACGCCACGCGAGCCTCACTGCAGCGCCTGAAAAAACTTGCGACCAGGAATCAAGGGGTTCTGGCGCAGCTCCTGCTGCTCTCTCAGGAACTGGAGGACCTGGTACCCCCGGATTTTCCCACCCGCTACCAGCGGGATCGGATCAGGGCCTTGCCCCGGTATCTAAAAGCGCTGGGCATTCGAGCTGAGCGTGCCTATACGGCTCCGGAAAAGGACCGGGTGAAAGCCGAGCAGGTGGCTCCCTTCCTTGCCCGCTATGAACATTTGAAGCGGGAGGTTATGATGCGACCGGAGGCTGAGGGACGCTCTTTGCTTGACGAACTTCGCTGGATGATGGAAGAATTCAAAGTGAGCCTCTTCGCCCCTGAACTCAAAGTTCGGTTCCGGATTTCCGCGAAGCGCCTGGAAGAAAGATTTGCCCAGTGTGAACTGGGAAAGGAGGGGGCATGATAAACGAGCATTTGCTTGAGGATCCCGAGGGGTTGCAGTCCTGTATTCAGGAACGGTTGGTAGAGAAGTGCGGATGTGAAGCGCTGTTTAACACTGATTCCTGCGACCGGGTACGATCGTCGAGTGTGATGCTGCTCCTTGGCCTGCAGGATGTCGGAGACGGTGTCGGCGAGGAAATCTGCGTGATCCTCAACAAACGCTCCCGGGATGTGCTCCAGGGAGGAGACCTCTGCTGCCCGGGAGGAACGATCCATTCGCGGCTGGATGCCTACCTTGCCAAAGCGCTGTCTCTGCCCGGCTCTCCCCTCTCCCGATGGGCTCACTGGTCCTGTCTGCAACGCTCTTGTTCGACCGAGGCGTCCCTGCTTTCCCGTTTGTTAGCCACGGCCCTGCGGGAAAGCTGGGAAGAAATGCGCTTGAATCCGCTTGGGATCCGCTTCCTGGGCCCGCTCCCGTCGCAGTGCCTGATCGTTTTTCGCCGCGTTATCCATCCCATGGTGGCCTGGATTTCCCGGCCCCAGCGCTTTACCCTCAACTGGGAAGTGGAAAAGATCATAACCATCCCCCTGCGCTCCCTGCTGAACCGCGACCATTACGCGGTCTATCGCCTGGACGTCCCGGCCCACCTGGGATGGCGGCTCCCCGGCAAAGATCACGAATTCCCCTGCTTTCTCTATTCGCATGAGAACGCCCGGGAAATCTTATGGGGGGTAACCTACCGCATTGTCATGTCTCTGCTGGAGATGGTGTTCCGTTATGTGCCGCCTGAGGGGAAGGACCTCCCCCTGGTGCAGGGAGCGCTCGAGGAAGACTACGTTCACGGCCGGCAAGGCCTGGTGGCTTCCTGTCAGGGACGCTGAAAGGCTTTACCCGCTTGTGAAGAGAGGGGAAAAAGATGATTCAGCCAGGTGATCTCGTGCTGGTTTATATGGACAACAATCCGGCCTTCTTCGCTCGCGTAGAAGACATAATTCCTGATTACAAGCCGCAATGGTACCAGGTGAAACTGCTCGTCCTGCAGATCCCCCTCATGGTGATCACCTGGATTCTCAGGCGTGCCTACATTGACGGTGATGAATTCACCATGGGGGGGCGCCCGGTAAGGGTCGCCAAGGTGGTGTCCCCGGAGGAAGTGGCGGAAGCGGTTGAGTCCAAGTCGCAGGAACCGGCCGCAACTAAGGAACCAGCGCCTGACGCAGGCGAACCGCCGAAAAAAGCCAAAGTGTTGTCACTTGCGGACCGACGCAAAAAGGATCAGTCTTCCTGACCTTTGTGCCACCAGTGATCATGGCCCGCGAACCACCAGTCGGTGGAATCGGTGACCAGGATCTGGGCCGCCAGGGCCCTCCCCATATCCGTCTGCAGGCGCTTGCGCACGAAGTGAATCCACTGGTTCGCATAGACGTTGCCGAGGTCGTTTTGTTCCTTCAGTTCGAGGATCAGGTCGAGCTGATCGGCATCGTGGGCGAGCCTGGCCTCGAGGGTTTCCTGCCCTCGGTATTCGGCGAGTAAAACCTTGAAATCCTCCCCGAAGGGCAGGGTTTCGGCCAGATCGTTGATGGCTTGCTGCTCATGGACGTCAACATAGTGCTTGTTCACATAGTTGAGATCGCCGGTGCGTGCTTCCGGGACGTCGTGAAACAGGCACAAGCATAACACCTTGTAGGGATCGGCGTCGGGGGTCAACCGGGCCATGGTGTAACCGATGAGACTCATACGGTAGGAATGCTCGGCTACCGACTCCCGGCCCGAACGCAGGAACTGAAAGCCCGAACGCGGCGTTCGCTTGAGCATCCCGAGCTCGAAGAAGAAGTTCACAATCCCCTTCTGAGCCGGATCCGCCTCTTTTCCACAATGTTCTCCAGCATCCTCTTGTACATCCATCTTCACTCTCGTTGGTCCTCTCTCTCCAGGCTCACGAACGGCGCTGCCTGTTCCCGTTGTTGAAGCGAATGAGATTATAGCGCTTTTGAGATTATTGAAAAGCGGAAGGTGTCTTGCAGCGCCACCTTACAAAGAGAGCTCTTGGCCGGAAAAAAGGGGCTTATACGGGAGCCATGACCAAGATGATCGGTAGGCAGTATGTGGGACCGATGTCGAAATTGTTGAAGGAAAATACGGCTGGGCCCTTCCGGGCAAGACGCGCCTCGTGCTGGGCCATGAATCCTTATTTCGCTGGTGATCTTCATGGCGGGCAACCTGCTTGGACATGGGGCTCAGACTCAATCCCCAGGATGCCCTCAGGGGATTGCGTAATGTTCGGTTTGTAGCTTATGTCCTGCTATGGGGCTTTGTCTTGTGCCCGGCTCTCGCCTACGTGATCACTCTGGTTATTCCAATGGAAAATCCTTATGCGGTCGGCCTCATCTTGATGGGAATGACACCCTGTGCTCCATTTCTCCCGGCGATCGTAAACAAGGCCCAAGGGGACCTCGGATTCACTGCAGCGTTCATGCTGTTGGCCGCGGTCGGCACGGTTGCGTTCATGCCTTTTGCGGTGCCTCTGATGGTCAAGGGATTGACTGTCAGTGCCTGGACTATTGCCAAGCAACTTCTGATGGTCGTCTTGCTGCCCCTGGCAGTCGGCATGGTGATCCTCCGTGCATCGCCTGCCCTTGCCTCCGGAATTCAGCCTTCCATCAAGAAAATAACCTTGATTTCCACGATTGTTATGGCCGTTCTGTGCGTAATCGTTTATGGGAAAGGAATGATGGGAGTTCCAGGGAGTTTCGCAGTCGCCTCACAGCTCATCTTCTTCTTGATTGTCACCACCCTTACCTATTGGTGTGGCTTCGGGCTGCAGCATGAACAGAAAATTGTTCTCAGCACGGGAATGGCAACTCGAAATCTCGGGGCCGCGCTTGCCCCGCTCTTTACGATAGCGGATATGGATCAACGTGCTATCATCATGGTCGTGCTGGGGCTTCCCATCATGGTGATATTTTCATTGCATGCAGTGAAATGGTTTGGCCGCTCTGCCTCGACGGATGGTCCCGGCTTTGCGCCTTCTGTCCCAAGGTAAGGAGACGTGAGGTGAATTTCTTGGACTCGCAGTCAACAGCCGTGCACACCACCGCTAAAACAGAATGGGAGGTAACGAGAAATGGCGACTAAAATTGTGGATGTCACCGAACAGAAGCGCCTCAACGACGCGCGTGACGCCGGAATCCCCTGGAAAAAATGGGGTCCTTACCTCAGCGAGCGGCAGTGGGGCACGGTCCGCGAGGACTACAGCGAGGACGGCAACGCCTGGGACTATTTCTCCCACGACCAGTCGCGCTCACGGGCCTACCGCTGGGGAGAGGACGGGATGGGGGGGATCTGCGATGACAAGCAGCAGCTCTGCTTCGCCCTGGCGCTGTGGAACGAGCGCGACCCCATCCTGAAGGAGCGGTTGTACGGGCTCACCAACAGCGAGGCGAACCATGGGGAGGACGTGAAGGAGTACTACTTCTACCTCGACAGCACACCCACGCACTCGTACATGAAGTATCTGTACAAGTATCCGCAGCGGGAGTTTCCCTACCGCGACCTGGTCGAGACGAACCGGCGACGGTCGCGGGAGGAGTTCGAGTACGAGCTGCTCGATACGGGCGTGTTTGACGACGACCGCTATTTCGACGTGTTCGTGGAATACGCCAAGGAAGGCCCGGAAGACGTGCTCATCCGGGTCACCGTGCACAATCGCGGCCCGGAAGCGGCCCGGCTTCGTCTGTTGCCGACGCTCTGGTTCCGGAACACCTGGTCCTGGGGTGAGGACGATCGCAAGCCATCCCTGCGCGAGGTGGCGCCGGGCGCCATTCAAGCCTCCCACCATGAACTGGGCGAGTACTGGCTGTACTGCGATGGAGGCCCGGAGCTGCTGTTCACCGAGAATGAGAGCAATACGCAGCGTCTCTGGGGCCAGCCCGGCGCTTCTCCCTACGTCAAGGATGCTTTCCACACTTACCTCATCGAGGGACAGGGCGAAGCGGTGAATCCCGCCAAGGCGGGGACCAAGGCCGCGGCCCACTACGTCCTCGACGTGCCCGGCGGCGGCAGCAAGACGGTCCGCCTGCGGCTCGCAGCCGCCCCGGCGGACAACGCCTTCAAGGGCTTCGAGGGGGTCTTCAAGAGCCGGATCGGAGACGCGGACGAATTCTACCGGAGGATCACGCCGAAAGCTCTCAGCGAAGACGAGCGCCGGGTGCACCGCCAGGCGCTGGCGGGGATGCTCTGGAGCAAGCAGTATTACTACTTCGACCTGGAGCAGTGGCTGATCGAGCACAAGAGCCATCCGCTGCTCGACGAAAACCCGCGCAGCATGCGGAACACGGAATGGTTCCACATGCTGAACGCCGACATCATCTCCATGCCCGACAAGTGGGAGTATCCCTGGTATGCGGCCTGGGACCTGGCCTTCCACACGACCGCCCTGGCCCTGGTGGATTTCGACTTTGCCAAGGAACAGCTTCTGCTGATGCTGCGCAATCTCTATTTCCACCCCAACGGCCAGATTCCCGCCTACGAGTGGAACTTCAGCGACGTGAATCCCCCGGTGCACGCCTGGGCCACGCTCTACCTGTTCAAAATGGAGCAGACGCTGGGCCGGGCGGACCTGCGGTTCCTGGAGCGGTCCTTTCAGGGGTTGATGCTCAACTTCAACTGGTGGGTGAACCGGAAGGACCCTGCCGGGCGCAACGTCTTCGCCGGCGGCTTTCTGGGGCTGGACAACATCGGCGTCTTCGACCGGAGCGCGCAACTGCCGACGGGCGGGTCGCTGGAGCAGGCGGACGGCACCGCCTGGATGGCGTTCTACTGCCAGTGCATGCTGGAGATAGCCCTGATTCTGACCGAATACGACCCGATCTACGAGGAGGTCGCCTTCAAGTTCATCCAGCATTTCATATGGATTGCCTATGCCATGGACCGCATCGGCGAGCATCACGACGAGATGTGGGACGAGGAGGACGGCTTCTTCTACGATCTGCTGCGCCTGCCGGACGGCCAGGCCATGCGGTTGAAGGTGCGGTCGCTGGTGGGACTGTTGCCGCTCTGCGCATCCAGCGTGTTCGAGGGAGATTACTTGACGCGCTATCCGAAACTGGCGGAGATGATCGCCCTGTTCCGGAAACGGCATCCCGAGGTGGTTTCCCACGTGGCCCCAACCGACGAGGGTTTCATCGGCTACAAGGACCGGCGGCTACTTTCGATCCTCAACAAGAAGAAGCTCACGCGGGTGCTCGGGTACATGCTCGACGAGAATGAGTTTCTGGGGCCGCACGGGATCCGCTCCCTCTCGCGGGTTCACCTGGAGCATCCGTTCACGTTCTGGGTGGGTCATGAGGAATATAAGGTGCAGTATCTGCCGGGCGAATCCAATACGGGGATGTTCGGCGGGAACTCCAACTGGCGGGGTCCGGTCTGGATGCCGGTCAATGCGCTGATCCTCCGGGCGCTGCTGAACCTGTACCAGTTTTACGGCGACGAATTCAAGGTCGAGTGTCCGACCCGGTCCGGCCGGTACCATGACGCTGTTCGAGGTGGCGCAGGAGATTTCCCGCCGGCTGGCGGGCACGTTCCTGCGCGATTGCCAGGCTGGACGACGGCCGGTGTACGGGGGGACGGCCAAGTTCCAGGACGACCCGCACTGGCGTGACCTGATCCTGTTCTATGAGTATTTCCACGGTGACAACGGGGCCGGGCTCGGGGCCAGCCACCAGACGGGGTGGACCGGCCTGGTGGCCCTTTGTCTGGACGTTTTCGGGCGTCTCGACGCCAAGGCCTTCTGGAGACCGAACTCAGCAAAGCTACACACCGGCTCTTCAAGGAGCAGGTGCGCGGGGAAAAGACTGGGAGTAAGTAAGAAGGAGGTGCAACATGAAATCCTGGCCAAAGTATCCACTGATTTATGAAATCAACACCTGGGTCTGGCTCCGGGAGCTGGGCCAAAAATACCAGCGCCCCCTCACCCTGGCTTCCGTTCCATCGGAGGAATGGGACGCCCTGGCATGCCATTTTCGGAAGTTGACGAGGGTATGAGCCCTGCCGTCTGGCCCCCCGCAAAGAACCTGCGGGGTCCAGCGCTCCGGAACCGTCGGGATTCGGGTTCCGCCGGCAAGGACCAAAGACGTCGTTCCTCTTCTGGTTTTTTCCCATAATGTGAATGAGACCGTCGATGCGGGTAAGACCCTGGTCCAGTCCTAAGAGGGTGTCCCAAAAGGCAAAGTGAGACTTTATGCCATGGTCTTTGTGTAAGCCCACGATTGTCGTTCCGGCATGCTTCCGGCCGGATTCCAGGTCTTGGCTTATCCATGGACCCCGGCCAAAAACCTGCCGGGGTGACGGGTCTTGGAGGCTCTTTAGGCACGCTCTAAGAGGAGTTCGCCAGGAAGCGGGCCGAGCGTCAGGCCACGAAACGAGCGAGGAAAGAGGCCGCTTCAAGGTCTCACGGTGTTCAGTGAGCGAAGTTGTGTTTCTCGGATGGGCGGGGGGACGAGCCTCCAGAATTCAGCCGTTCGTCAAGAAAACAGGATTTCATTTCCACGCTTAAGGGGATTCTTTTGGGATAAAGACAATGAGTCAGGAGTTACCATGAACCGTTTTATCGATAGCCATTCAATGATCGAGAGGCAATGGTGAAGCGATCGAAGCAAGTTTCTTTTCAAGTGGGTTTACTTCCGGCCGTGGCCGTTTTTGCCGTGGCTATCCTGGCAGCAGGGTGTGCGACGCCCGTGGGGGTGCGCTATCTTGACCCCAAACAGGTTCAGCGCACTCTGACGACCAACGTGCTTTCCAGTGACGAGGTGAGTGCGCCCACGGCCCACATCCTGCATCGCGCCGGTCTTAGGGAGAGGTTTCACAGTGAGCCTGAGGAGGTGTTGGCAAAACTGCATCAAGGTCTTCCTACGGCGAATGAGACGGACAGGCTTTTTGCTCTCGCCGAGCTTTCCTTTGCCTATGCCTCCAGGAACGGGCCGCGACAGTACTACCTTGCGTCCGCTCTCTATGCCTTCGCCTTTCTTTTCCCGCCGGAAGAGCGCCCGGCACCCGAGCAGTCCGACCCCCGCATGCGTGTCGCTTTGGACCTTTACAACCGCGGCATTGCGGAAGCCTTTTCACCTGCCGCCAAGTCGCGGGTGGTGATTGCGGAAGGGGTCTACCGCCTCCCCTTCGGTGAGATCACGATCACCTTTAATCCGGATGAATTCGGCTACGGGTTTTATCGCCTCGCTGACTTCGTCCAGGCCGCCGAACTGGACGTCAGGGGGTTGCGCAACCGCTACCGCTGGCCGGGCATCGGGGCACCGCTGGCCGCGGCTCTCCAACCGATGGAGGGGGTGCATATCCCTCCGAATTTCCGGGTGCCACCCGGTCTGAAGGTGGCGGTTACCGCCTTTCTTCGGCCGGAAGATCTCGAGGAGGGTTTGCGGAGCGGCCAAATGCGCGGTCGCCTTGAGCTCTATACGGTGGGCGAAGCGACCTCGGTTACCATCAATGGACGCACGGTGCCGCTCGAGTATGAACTGAGTTCAGCCCTGGCCTATACCCTTGAAGGGTCCAGGGTCTATGATATCGAGTTGAAGGGCCTTCTCTCCGGTGACTACCAGCTTCTCGCCGATAAAACCCGCATGCAGGATGGGTTGTTCTTCATGGCGCCCTACCGTCCCGGGCGCATCCCGGTGGTGCTCGTTCATGGAACGGCCTCAAGCCCCGCCCGGTGGGCGGAAATGCTCAACGAACTGCAGAATGATCCGAATCTATGGGGACGCTATCAATTTTGGCTCTACACCTACAATACGGGCAATCCTATAGTCTACTCGGGGGGTATCTTGACCGAAGGTCTCAACCGGGCGGTTGCCGAACTGGACCCGGAGGGAAAAGATCCCGCGCTCAGAAAGATGGTCGTCATCGGCCACAGTCAGGGTGGGCTCTTGACCAAGCTCACCGCCATCGACAGCGGGACACGTTTCTGGGATAATGGCTTTGCCGTCTCCTTCGATAAGCTTGAAGCGTCAACGGAAGCAAAGGAGATCCTTAAGCGAAGCATGTTCTATACACCGCTGCCCTCTGTCAAACGGCTTGTTTTCATCGCCACTCCCCACCAGGGGAGCTTTGTGGCAGGCGGCTGGATTGGTCGCCTCACCGGCAAGCTCATTTCTCTGCCCTTCCATCTGCTGGACCCTCTGAAGGAGGTGTTCGCCTTGAATCAACAGACTGCTGCCTTTCGCAGCATCAAAGACATCCCTCGGAGTACCGACCAGATGAACCCCAAGAGCCCATTTGTCCGCACGTTGGCGCCCATCCCCATAGCGAGCGGGGTCACTGCCCACTCCATCATCGCGGTCAAAAACCCGGACGCCCCCAAAGAGAAATGGACTGATGGCGTGGTCAACTACAACAGTGCCCATATTGACGGGGTGGCATCGGAACTCGTCGTCCACTCCAGTCATTCAACGCAATCAGAACCGGCAACGATTGAGGAAGTGCGCCGTATTCTCATCGAGCATCTGAACGAGGAAGGCAATTAGACCGCACTGCAAGCAGCGGCAGGACGTTATGATATCGAACGCATGATAAGCAAAAGAGGATGTGAAAGGAGGGCATTGTGGAAGCACACAAAGAAAGAACCGAGTCAATCTCTCGTCGCAATTTCATGACAACAGCCGGAATTTTCTTGGCAGGAGGAATAGCGGGGTATGGGTCCAGCCTTGCGTTGCCGCCAACCCCAAAGGTGACTGAACCGCCGCCCCTGCCATGGCCGTGGGTAAAGCTCGATCCGCTTGAGGCCGGCCGGCGCGCCTATCGCTTCTACCTCGAGAAGAAAGGCTGAGGGAATGGCACATGGCTGGGGTACACCAGCCTTTTGAAAGAGAAAGTCGGTTATCCCTGGACAACCCTGCCGGACTACATGTTCGCTCATGCCGGGCAGGGTTACGCCGGGCATGGCACGCTTTGCGGTGCCCTGGGCGTCAGCTCGTGCCTCATCAACCTCGTTCTCTACGATGAGGATTATAGGTTTGCGGCCGTGATCGACCGGATGATGTGGTGGTACGCAGGAATGAGATTCCCGACGGAACGGTTCGACGATATCTCGGCGTTCCCCAAGCAGGTCCAGGTTCAAGCGATGACTCCGCTCTGCCACACATCGGTTTCCAAGTGGACGTTGGCCGCCGGCGCCGAGGTCACGTCCAAAGAGAAATATGAACGCTGCGCCAAGGTGGCGGGGGAGGTCGTCTATACCGTGGTGCACTATCTCAACGAATACTTTGACGGAAAATGGAAGCCTGCGAAATGGACGCCGTCGAAAGAAATCGCCCACTGTGTCGAGTGCCATGGTCCAGAAGATAATTTTCCGCGATACGAGGATGGCATGAACCACCAGCAGGGCCACATGGAGTGCCTTCTCTGCCATCAGGATCACACCAAATAGACACTACCCCTGGGACTGATGAATCTCGCCGGGGTAAGATGAGAACAATGGGCAGGATCACTCCTCACTATGAAATCATTGAAACCTGAAACGATAGGGGGGAGATCAAAAGGATGACGCTTATTCTGGGGAGACGAAAATGGAATTCGTGATCACACTGCTGAGCCAGCAACCGTTGATGACTCTTTTTCTTACGGTTGCCCTGGGCTATTTGCTGGGAGAGGTCAACATCAGGGGCTTTTCGCTGGGGGCAGGCGCGGTGCTGTTTGTCGGCCTTTTTATCGGATGGTTGGCCCCCAACTCGGCACCCGCGCCGCTGGTGGGCACCCTAGGGCTGGCCCTATTCCTCTACTGTGTCGGCATCCAGTACGGCAAGCTCTTTTTCACCGGCCTTGCCACGCCTGCTGGGCAGAAAGCCAACCTGCTGTCGCTTTTTGCCTTGATGGTCGCGGGCGCGTTGTCTCTCTCCTGCATGGACCTGTTCGACCTGAAGCTGGGCTATGCCCTGGGGATTTTCGCCGGGTCGGCGACCAGTACTCCCGCCCTGCAAGCCGCCATTTCCGCGGTCGGCAACAGTGATCCTGCGGTCGGGTATTCCGCGGCCTATCCCCTGGGCGTTGCCGGGCCGATCCTCGTCATGTACCTGGCCTTCGCGTTGCTCAAACCCAAGATCGAACTCCCCAAGAGCACCCGGCTCGAAACCCTGGAGGTTGCCGTGCGCAACCCGGAGCTCTTCGGCAAGCGGCTCGGGGATGTGCTGCCCATGCTGCCGTCGGGAACCGACGTCATAGCCTTTCGCGAGGAACACCAGAACAAGTTCCCGCATCCTGACCTCATTCTCGATGAGGATGACGTCGTTCTGATCACCGCCAACAGCAAGGAAGGGATCGAGGAGGTGCGGAAACTCATCGGGGAGACTGCGCCGGGGAGGATCGTCAGAGATCGTTCCTCCATGGATTATGTGCGCGTGTTTGCCTCCAGGCGCAGCGTGGTGGGCACAGCGCTGGGTGAGCTCAACATCCCGGGGGGCTTCGATTACCAGATCATCCAGCTATCTCGCGGAGACAGTGACCTCCTCCCGCGCCGGGATCTCATTCTGGAATTTGGCGACCAGGTCGGCTTGCTGGTAAACCGGGCTAACCTCCCAGCCGTGCGCTCCTTCTTCGGCGACTCCATCAAGGGAACAGCTGATTTCAGCTACATCTCCATCGGCCTTGGCATGGCGCTCGGCCTGCTCGTCGGTCTGATTCCCCTGCCTCTTCCCGGTGTCGGCAAACTGAGCCTCGGCTTCGCGGGGTTGTTGCTGACGGCGCTCGTCCTCGGCCACCTCCGGCGGTCCGGCAGCCTGCACTGGACCATGCCCATCTCGGCCAATCTGGTCCTGCGAAACCTTGGCCTGACCATCTTTCTGGCCCAGGTTGGCATCGCGTCCGGGCCGAAATTTGCGGCGGCCGTGGCCGAGAGTGGCTTGTTGTTCATCTTTCTTGGTGCCGCTGTGCTTCTCGCTCTCGTGCTCCCGGTCATGGTCGTCGGGATTTATGTTCTCAAGATACCGTTCGATGAGGTTTGCGGAGTTGTCTGTGGCGTGACGGGAAACCCGGCCATCCTGAGCTACGCCGGCAAGCTCACGGGTACCGACAAACCCGACGTCGGCTACGCCATGATTTTTCCTGGAGCGACGATCCTGAAAATCCTCTTCGTTCAGATTGCTCCAGCCATCTGGGGGGGATGATAATGATTGAGCACCAAAGATAAGGGGAAGGCTTCGCGGGAGGCATTGATAGGGCCATGGAATCCATCTTGCTGGTTGACGATCAACCGGCCAACCTTCAGGTACTTCTTCAGACGTTGAAAAGCGTCGGGTGCAATCTGCTCGTTGCCAAGAATGGCGAGGCGGCTTTGAAGATTGCCCAAAAAACGCACCCGGATCTCGGTCTCCTCGACATCATGATGCCGGGCATCGACGGCTTTGAGGTGTGCCGGCGTTTGAAAGCGGATCCAGCCACGGAGAAAATTCCGGTCATCTTCCTAAGATGGAGGGCATGGCATAGGCACCAATCGAGTGGATATCGAACAGAGAACGACCTCGAGATTGTGGACCTGGGCCACCGGTAGGATGTCGGAAGGGGCTTGGAGAGCCGCATCAATTATTCAAAAGGAGTAAAGTGGAACATGATTTTAGCGGGCGATATAGGCGGCACCAACACTCGGCTCGCACTCGTTGAGGCAACGACGGAAGATCTTCGGATAGTAGCCGAAGAAACCTTTTCAAGCCGTGAGCGTACCAGCCTAGAAGCGGCCATTGCCGAGTTCCTGCACCTTCACAGCGGCGAACTCACGAGCGCCTCCTTTGGCATTGCCGGTCCCGTGAGAAACGGTCGCTGCGAGGCCACGAACCTCCCCTGGGTGGTCGACGCCAGGACCGTGGCCAAGCGACTGCGCCTGAGGAGGGTCGGCTTGATCAACGATCTTGAGGCCAACGCCCACGGGATCGCCGTCCTGCAGAGCAAGGACTTCGTGGTTCTGAACAAAGGCGTCCGAAACGCGCGGGGTAACATGGCGATCATCTCCGCCGGTACGGGACTGGGAGAAGCAGGCATATACTGGGATGGCGAGCACCATCGGCCGTTCGCATCCGAAGGCGGTCATGTAGATTTTGCGCCTCGCAATCACCTGGAAATGGAGCTTCTCAACTACTGCCTGAACCGCTATCGACGGGTGAGCTACGAACGGCTGGTCTCGGGACCGGGACTCGTGAATGTCTATCAGTTTCTGCGGGATACGGGAAAGGCTGACGAGCCGGCCTGGCTGACGGACGAGATGCGTCGGGGCGACCCGGCTCCGATCATCTCTCGGCAGGCCATCGAAGGAAAGAGCCTGTTGTGTCTCCAGGCCATGGAAATCTTCGTGTCTCTTTATGGCGCTGAAGCGGGAAACCTGGCCCTCAAACTCATGGCAACCGGCGGGGTGTACCTGGGCGGGGGCATTGCCCCGAAGATTATCACGAAACTGAAAGAGTCGGAATTCATGAACGCTTTCACCGCCAAAGGCCGGATGAAGCCCCTGCTCCACGATATCCCCGTGATGGTGATCATGAACCCGAAGACAGCCCTTCTCGGCGCGGCAAGACATGCTGCTTTTGACTTTGGAGAATGAAGGACGGGGGTAAAAGCATGAGGTCCCTGGTGAGGAAATATCTGGCCTGGAGGCCAGTGTGGATGATTCCCATGATCTATGTGGGAGTAAGCTTTGTGGCCGCTTTCGACCTAAAAGCCCTGGTTCGACTGGCGACGGAGGCGATTGGCGTCATCGTTATGGAATGTGGGGTGGGTGATACGCTCTTCAGCGCTGCATTGAACACCTGAATCTCACGGTGGAACACCACATTTCCGATGCGCAGGACCAACAGATGGCGATGCATGAAGACCGGCAGGGGTTGGGCCTCTCGCGCAAGCGAAAAGTGAAGGCAAAGTAACTTATTCATCGACAAGCCCTTACCTTTACCGAGCTGCATCAAGCTCAGTCAGCACTTATGGAAAGAAGGCACAGGAAGGCAGAAAACGAAGAGAATTAGGAGATTAAATGAATATGGCTGAAAGATTAGATCGTTTCTCAAACAAAGGGTGCTGCGAAGAGGGGGGCGCTCGGAGAGTTACGGGACCCGGCGAGCCTGTCAGGCAGGAGCACCGGAGGATGGAAGGCACCACTGAGCGGCACTCGGCGAAGGGGAATCGACCCGCACGGCAGCGCTGGCTCGCAGCCCTCAATGCCTTCGGCCGGGTGCTTCCCCAAAATGGTTCCGCCTTCCCGACCCTGGCTGACACCGCTCTTCTGAACAAGGCCTGCCGGCTGACCGGCCTCGGTGACTTTGGCGATGAGTCCTTCCGCGAACCCCTCGGGATCCTCCTCCGATCGCTGCATACCGATGCCCGCCTCAATCTGGTGGGGCGACTCGTCGCCCACAGTGACGTGGTGCGGCTACTCTGCAACCGGCTTCGTCTCGTGGAAGATCGCAAACGCCATCCGGGAATTGCCGACCAGCTTATCTCCCGCCCGCTCTTCATCACGGGCCTGCCGAGAACCGGGTCGACCCTGCTGCACGCTCTTTTGGCTCAAGATCCTGCCGCGCGCACCCCCCAGTCCTGGGAGGTCATGTACCCCTCGCCTCCACCGGAGCGCGTCAGTTACCGCTCGGATCCGCGCCTTGCCCGGACGACAAGAGATTTACAATGGCTTGATCTGCTGGTGCCGAACTTCAAAAAAGCGCACCTGATCGATGCCAGACTGCCCCAGGAATGCATCGCCATTACGGCTATGGCCTTTATCAGCTACGTGTTCGAATCGATGTTCTTTGTCTCCTCCTATCGCAGATGGCATGAAGATGCGGATAAGCTGCCGGCCTATGAATTTCACCGTCGGTTCCTGCAGCATTTGCAGTGGCGTTGTCCCGGGACCCACTGGGTGTTCAAGGCTCCCAGTCATCTGATGGCGTTGGATGCGCTGTTCCAGGTGTATCCCGACGCTCGTATCATCATGACCCATCGCGATCCCGTGAAGGTGCTGGCTTCGTGTGCCAGCTTCACCGAAGTGTTGCGATCCCCCTTTACCGACTTTCTGGACCGAGAGGAGCTTGGCATCGAGGTGAGACAGCGCTGGGAGAAGGCGGCGCACCTTGCCGTCCAGTTCCGGCAACGCAGGGTTGATCTAAGGGGGTGCTTTGTTGATGTAATGTACGTGGATGTGGTCAGAGATCCGCTGGCGGTGGTTCGATCGATCTATCGGCATTTCGAGATACAACTGTCGAATGAAGCAGAGCATGCAATGCTAAGGTTCTTAAAGGAACATCCCCAAAACAAAAACGGGGTGCATCGTTATGCCCTGGAAGACTTCGGTTTAAATCGCACCAACGAAAGGCGCCGGTTCCAATTCTACACGGATCATTTCGGCCTTGGGACCGAGTAGGATTGGACCGTTGACGGAGGTGGAGGTTCCTTCCCCTAGCTGGGCGTGGTGCCTCCCTCACTACCCTGCGCGTGAGCGGTAGGGTTTTGTATTGGGGGAGCTCTTCTATTTCAAGTTGAGCAGCCCTTTCTCGATCACCGTTCCCGTGGCGGAGACCTTTGTGGGGATGATGGTTGCCGGGCCATACCGGTTCTGGTCTCCCACCGCGCTTGCTTCAAAGGACAGAGCCGCGGCATCCTGCTCTGCCGTGACACCGTTGCAGAAGGTGCCCGACAGGTACGGTGTCATAGGCAACAGATTCGAGTCCCCCCAATTATCCAATAATTGTATCTACCTTTGATCGCTGTTGGCGTCAGCTTGTAGGTGAAAGCGACAAAATTCCTGCCCGGTTTGAGCAGCACCCACTTCCCCTTGCCGAAGGAAAGCGATGCCTGCAGGCCATAATAGTCTGAAGCGTCGGTCCGAAAAGGAGAATCCACTACCCCCCAAAAAAACATCCATTGCTCAAAGCCTGTGGTGTTCATCACCCGGCGGGGGATTCTCACCGTGCCGTTGCCATCGGCGGGTACACAAGGATTGGCAGTGGTGGCAAAAAAGAAGGACCTGGTTTTGATGCTTACGGTATCCAGTTCCTTGTCGTCGCCATCATTGAGGACAATTTGCGTCTTATTGGCGAAATCCCACAAAGCAACATTGTTGTACAGCTGTGGCAGGTACTTGTCGGCGCAGTAGTTCACTTTAGGATCACAATTACCGGCGCCCCTGAATTCCAGGTAGTAGGTTCCCGCATCCAGGTAAGTAAAGCGGTAGGCCCCGTCGTCATCGGTCACCCGGGAGCCGGCAAAGTCCCAGCCTCCGGAATCGTTCAGTTTATAAACCAGCACAGCCGCGTCCTTAGGCTGACCGGACTGTTCTTCCAGCACTGTTCCTCTCAAAACCGTGGCCGTCCATCCCAAGGATGGTAAAAGCAGCAGACAGAGCACAACCGTCAAGCATCTTCGTTTCATCTTACATCCTCCATTCCCAGAGCCGGCTGTTAACTGATGATCGTCAATTCCATATCCCCTTTTAAAGGCCGGAATCTTCATCCCATTTGTGTTGAGCCCATGCCTCGCCATCGTCTTCCCAGGCTTCCCTCACCGGGCAACTTGACCTGGCTCATGGTGACGTGCCGGAAAGGAAGGTTATGCCTGCTTCAGCGAGGGTGGCAGCGGCAACCTTGAGCATTTCCGTGGCGAATTCTACATTCTGGCGATCAACCGTATCATCTGCTGAATGCATAAAGGGGTATCGATCCGGATCGGTTGGTTTGGTCTCACACTGCATTTGAATCAACAGACCACCTGCCATCCCCCTGTTCAGGAACGGTTCGTGGTCGCTGTTGGCATATTTCCAGTGAATGGGAAGAGGATTCAGTGTGGTATACGTTTTAGCGTATTCAAAGAATTTCTCACCTCTCACCTTTTGAGTCGTATTATTGTCCGATGCTTCTATAAGTAACCTTTCCTTATCCTTCGTCTTGGCGTATGAGATCATGTCCAGGATGACGACCGCCTTGATCTTGGCTTCTTCTTTCTCCTCAACCAGCTTACTCACGTATTGGATACTGCCTTGAAGACCGGTTTCTTCTCCCCCAAAGGCTACAAAGATTACGGTTGCATCAGTCTCCAGCTTCGAGTTCGAGAAGACACGGGCCAGCTCCATCACGCCGGCTACACCGCTGGCATTGTCCGCAGCTCCGGGAGCGGTGGTACAGCCGGGGGCAAAGTTGTCTCCTTCGTCTTGATTCACGGAATCATAATGAGCACCAACCAGGTAATACTCGTCAGGTCTTTTCGTTCCTGTTTTCTTGGCGATAACGTTATAGCCCGTCTTTTCTTTACAACTGCCGTCACATTTACTCTGGTCAACCGCAAAGTCCTGATCAGAACTTGTCGCCAGCTTCAAATCACTAAAATGTTTACTAATGACTCCCACTGCCGTGTCGGCGCTCTTGGTGCAGGCATATCGCGTTTCGAGGTTCGCTTTCGCCTTTGGATCGGCAAGCATGCCCAGAAATTTTGCGTACTCGGTAGTTTTCAGCTGCAGCAGCAGTTTCTGCACCGTCGGATCAGGGGTGCCTTGCTTGATTTTTGGTTTCTGAGCCACCACCATGCTTTTCGTAATCGGCCACAGGCGCACATGGTGCTCGCCCTTTAGCTGCCCGGGGCTAGGGACAATGGCCACGTCATAACCGCGATAGTAGTAGACGGATTCGTATCCCACCCCATTGGCCGCGACCCTCCGGTCGGCAACCAGGAAGAGCTCCGAGAGCGATATCTCCCGTTCGCTCAACAGCTCTCCCGGCACGGGCAACCTGGTGTCATGGATCACTACCCGTTGATCTGCAAAAGTCAAAACAACCGCCTTCTTGGCCAGCTTGGTCAAGCTCGGGGAGGTGGCCAAACGAGGCAAGGCTCCTTCCACAAGAGTGACCGACAAAGCGTAGCTTGTTCCACTGAAAGCCAGCAGCAACAAGACCAAGAGGGGGGCAAGGCGAAAACAGCGTTTCATTTGTTCCTCCTTTTTTGAAAGGGGTACCTTCGTCGGCTATTCTTCCTGGTACAAAATGAATGTCTTCTTCTGCTGGGCGTTCCCGGCGCTGATCACGGTGATCTCAGCGACTCTGGGCTTACCGCTGTGATTCGCTTCCACGACGTAGCGGATGGTTCCCTTACCGCTGCCGGAGTCGCCGGTGGTGACGACAAGCCACCCGGAATCCCGGTTGACGATCCACTCACACCCCTTGGGAGCGCTTACCGATATGGCTCCCCGGCCCCCTTCGGAGGAAAACCATTTCATCTGGGGCGAAATGCCGATTCTGCACGGAGCACCCTTTTGCTTCACCTCAAAGGTTTGGCCGACGATTTCCACCGAGCCGGTTCGGGCAAACGCGGTGTCATTGGCCGAAACGGTGACTTCCACCAAGCCGTTGTTTTCGTTGAAGGTTGTTACCTTCACCTTGATCCAATCTCCACCATCAGCGGTCTGCGCCACGAGATCATCATCCGTGAGCGTGCATTTGGCAGCTCCCGTGGCGCTAACCGCCACGTTGAAACTCGACGCCCCGGCATTAAAGGTGCGTTTCTGAAGGCTTATCGCAAAACTGCAGGAGTTCACGCTGAGTTCCGTGGTGTCGCTGGCAGAGAGGCCGGCACTGTTTCTTGCCGTCAAGGTTATGATATGCTCCCCTGCCGGGAGATTGGAGACCAGCAGCTTCGATCCCGTGCCCAGGAAACCGGAGAGACTCGAAACCCAGGTAAGATTGTCGTCAGGGAGCCATTCATCCTGCAGATCATAGGCCTCGGCTTCCAGAAGGACCTCATCGCCAAGCTCGTATTCATAACCCCAGGGCAGATCGCTGATGAAGACCGAAGGGGCTTTCATGGGGACCGTGCAGTCGGCGCTTTCGGCCGATGCTGCGTTGACCCCGTCGGTAACGCTGACCCGAATCCTGGCATGCCGGCCGCCGGGCAGCTCGTCAAAACTCTCTTCCCACTGGCTCGCCTCAAGGCCAGAGATAAGCTCCTGCCATGGGGATTTCGGGTCGGTCACATCTGGGTTGTACTCCACTCGGGCAAAGAGGGTAGTGCCCTCGGGGGCGGTGGCAGTCCATTGGATGGTGTAGTTTCCCTTGAGTTCCATCGGAGAAGTCGGAGTGACATCCGACACCACCGGTGGGATTGGATTCACCGGAACTTCTTTCAGCACGTTGCCGTCCTCATTCCTTACGATCTGGAATTTGACGGTCCCGGCAGGGAATCGCATAGCCCCCTGGAAAGGGGCCTTAGACAGCAGTGCCGGGGGGTTTGAGTGGACAAGGAACTGCACATCCAGTTTCTTGGTTGCCAGCACGGTCCCTGCTTCATCAAGGGCTTTGAGGGCAAAATTTCCTCCCGTCGTGTCAGGCATGTCCGCCGCGCTCAAGAGGCTTTCCCATGGATCCAGGACCACGAGATGGTCAGTTCTCGTTATGAATCCGGAGTACCGGACCAAACGCTGTTGCGTATCCTGAAGATTCAAAAGGGCTGTTGTTGGAGGCTTTAATTTGGCAAAGAGGCGATCAAACGATTCAGGAGTGATCCAGATCTGCTTCTGCGAGCCCGCGGAACCCATGAAACAGGCCAAATCCCCTAAAGCACCGCGCCCGTTGACTTCGTAAGAGTGGACGTCGGCAGGGATCTTTGTTGCACCAAGGCCGTCGCTGGGGAAAGCCTCTTTCCCTTTGGTACAGTAGACCTTCTTGCTGGTGTCCCAATCCTTACCCTGCAGCCCATCCGGAGCAGGATTCACATCGCATCGGAAGTGGCCCCCTTCGTAGGTATCCCCCAGGCCGCCCAGGGCATGACCGATCTCGTGCGCAACAGTCGCCGGTACCGCCTTTTCCTTGGCAACCACTACGTTGACCGGTGATCCATACGTATAACCTTCCAGTTCGCCGTTGGGGTAGCCATCCGGACAGTCGGAGATAAACCCTACGATGAGGTCAAAGCACCCATTGCCTTTGGGCTCTGCCGCGCACGAAGTGGGCAGTAGGCCTCTCAGTTTGTTCCAAAGCTCCCACTGTCCATCCTTGGATTCCAAATCATACATCTTGTCGGAGGCGTCAACCTCCCCGCCAACCGTCCAGAGTATGCCCTTGTCCTCCACCGGATAGACATCCCGCATGAATTCCCAGGAGGTCCGCCATTTGTTGTCAGCCGGGATGGTGGTTATCGTGTCCTTGTAGCGCGCCTTCACCGGGACGGCGAGGACCCTTGGCGTCTGTCGCTCCTTGAACTGATAGTCCGTGCCCGCGGTACTCTTGGTCACCCCTTTTACCGTAACCTCGAACTCATAGTTTCCCGCGGCCCAGTTCCCGCACGCACTCATATTGGTGCAGAGAAAATCAATGATCTTTGTTGGCTGGTCGGTTGACTTGGGGGCAAGGGTGGCGACGACCTGGCCATTGCGTTTGACGACAGCCTTCGTTTCGGTCTGATTGAGGAGTTGCTTGCGCTTGCTGAGCGTCACCGGTTCGGCCAGGATGGCCCGCACCACCGTACTCTTGCCGGCGACAAAGTGGAGATGGTTGTCCTTCTGGACGCCTATGGCCTGATTGATTTCGAGCTTGTCGATCTGGTTCTGAGCTTGCAGTGACCCTGCCAATCCCAGCAAACCAGTAAAGCAAAAGATGGCCGAAAAGAGCCAAAAAACACTGCGCCTCTCTGACATGGAAGCCTCCTCTCAGTTGGTGTGACAGGGTAACGTCTGGACAAGCTTCAGGGGCAAAATCAGGACACGGCCTGCGGCTGTCGATAACTCATCGGCAGGTGAAACAAAAAGATTCATTAAAAATGGGCGTAGCACCTGTTCTGGACAGCGTCAAGAATGTTTAACCTGCCCGTTTGATTCCCGAAAAAGAAAAAACAGCGCAAGTCATGGGCCCTC
The DNA here is from genome assembly GCA_963783775.1 of uncultured delta proteobacterium. GTDB lineage: Bacteria > Desulfobacterota > Syntrophobacteria > Syntrophobacterales > Syntrophobacteraceae > JADGQM01. The sequence goes on from CAWAOR010000011.1 coordinate 827,967, forward strand.
TACGATCAAAACATCACCCTGGTGGACAGGTAGATCGGCAAACTGCTCGACTCCATCCGAGCTCAGGGCCTCTGGGACGAAACCATGATCATCATCACCTCGGACCATTGTAGGAACATGCTGAAAATGCTCGTAAAGATCATCCCGGGTGTGGCCGTCTTCACGGCGGACATTTAGGACTGCCCGGAGTCCATGGCGGAGCTGGTGCGGTTTGCGGTCAAGCGTGGTATGGTCAGCGAGTGATTGCTGGCTCATTGCCTTGGCATCAGACCTTAAGGAGCAGCTTGGTTTGTGAACGAATATATGCGCATCGTCCTCATCACCTTTCTGGCCGGCTTTACCCAGGGCCTCTCCGGTTTTGGCTCCATACTCCTGTCCTTGCCTATTTTCGCGATATTCCTCGATATCAAAACGGTCATTCCGCTGGTTGCTCTCCAGGGCTTATTCTCGGCGGCGGGTTTCCTGGCCGGCTGTCTGGGCGGAGCCCTCGGGGCGGCCGGGCCCCCGGTCATTGTTTACACCTCTCTACAACCTTGGGCCAAGGACAAGATCAAGGCCACTCTGCAAGGCTTTTTCACGGCTTCAGGTCTGGTCGTGGTCTTTCTGCATGCCCTCAATGGGCTGACGATGAAGCGATCAGCCACTCTTTTGTGGGATCAGCGATGCGGGCGTTTTCGGTGGCGCATCAGCGCTCAACCTATGCGCGAAGCTTGATAAAGGTCCCGTTGCGATACTCCTCGAAGGCGGTTCGCAGTTGCTCCTGGGTGTTCATGACGATCGGGCCGTACCAGGCCACCGGTTCACCGATCGGCTTGCCCCAAACGAGCAGAAACCGCAGCGGTCGCTCTTCGGTGCTTATGGCTATGGCATCGCCGTCACCGAAGGTGATCAGGGTTTCAGCCTCACCTAAGCACTGGCGGTTGAAATCGAAGGTGTTCCGGCCGTCCGCCTCATGGGCAAAGGAGTCACGCTCCACATCAAAGAAGCCGGCTCCTTCGACCACATAAGCAAAGACCGTGTGGCTGCGCTTTACGGGATGGACGAAGGTGCTATGAGCCGGCAAAAACACATCCAGGTATCCGGGATCGATAATGATGTCACGTACCGGCCCCTGAATGCCGGCTACTTCACCGCAGATAATCTTTACTTGAGCACCATTCTCCAGCGTCACCTCGGGGATCTGGGCTCTTTTCACCTCCCGGTAGCGAGGGGGCATCATTTTGTGCGACGAGGGCAGGTTTGCCCATAACTGGAAGCCCCACATGAGACCGGAGCCATCCCCCTTTGGCATCTCCTGATGGATTATGCCACTGCCAGCGGTCATCCACTGTATGTCCCCCGCGGAGATTGTTCCCTGGTTCCCCATGCTGTCGCCATGCTCAACGTCGCCGTTGAGGACGTAGGTGATCGTCTCGATCCCTCGATGGGGATGCCAGGGGAAACCAGGCAGATACAGTGCTGGATTGGCCGCATGAAAATCGTCGAAGAGTAGAAAGGGATCGAGGTCAGGCACTTCATGAAAACCAAATGCTCGCTTGAGGTGGACCCCAGCCCCTTCAACAGTCGGCTTGCTCTGCCACACTTTTTTGATTTTCCTTACGTTGACCATTGAGGCCTCCTCCATCCTCTGGTTCGGAGAGCATAAAACCAATGCCGTTGCGCTCAAAATCTCCCAATTCCGTTCCTATCTCAATGATTGAGGCTAAGTACTTCCCCCCCTCTGTCTATGGATTTCGGCACCTAGCTTCAAGGAACGTTCCCCACCATTTCATCCCGGGATTCCCAAGGAGAACCTGCCCAGGGTTTTTGAGCCGTATTTCAGCACCATTACCATCTATCTGCCCGCCGCCCAATCCCCTGAGGACTCTGACGCTCGTCGGCCGTGGCTTTCGTGAAGAAGTTGAAGCGACGGGCTCGTGAGAAGGTTTTTTATGATTTTTTGTGGTACAAATGAGTTCTTTTGAGTTATGAAGGACGTTTGAGAGCATGCTCGAAGGAGCAAGCCGACTGGAATGCTGACCTTTGATGAGATGCGTGGTTGAGGAATTATCTATGAAATTAAAGGGAGCGCAGATTTTTTTCGAATGCCTGAAGAAGGAAGGCGTGGAGGTTATCTTCGGCTTCCCGGGGGGATCGGTCCTCGACATTTATCATGAACTGCCCAAGTCCGGCATTCGGCATATCCTGGTGCGCCACGAACAGGGCGCGGCCCACATGGCGGACGGCTATGCGCGGGCCAGCGGCCGCGTGGGCGTGTGTCTGGTAACATCCGGCCCCGGCGCCACCAATACGGTTACGGGAATCGCCACGGCCAATATGGATTCGATTCCCATGGTGGTCTTTACCGGGCAGGTCCCCACCGCCATGATCGGAGACGACGCCTTTCAGGAAGTCGACATTATCGGCATCACCAGGCCGTGCACGAAACACAGTTACCTGGTGAAGGACGTCAATGACCTGGCTCCGACCATCAAGGAGGCCTTCTACCTGGCCCGCAAGGGACGCCCGGGCCCCGTGGTGGTGGATTTACCCAAAGACATGATCCAGTCTGAGACGGAATTTCGGTACCCTCGCGGCGAACCCGCGATACCTGGATACCGGCCCACTTTTGAAGTGAACATGGGGCAGGTCAAGAAAGCTTACGAATCCATAAAGCATTCCAAGCGGCCCGTGATCTATGCCGGCGGGGGCATCATCCACTCGCGCGCGGCCGAAGAACTCCTCCGGTTTGCCGAGTTGCTGCAAATCCCGGTTACCAACACCCTTATGGGCCTGGGCAGTTTTCCTGCCGTGGTTCCGAACCCGGCCGGCAAGACCCGTACCCATTCCCTATCGGTCATGAACTTAATAAGGGCGCATGGCACCTTCCCGGGTCCTGGCGGCAAAACCGTGCTTCATCCCCTGTGGTTGGGAATGTTAGGGATGCACGGAACCTACCGTGCCAATATGGCGGTTTCTAATTCGGACCTGCTGATCGCCATCGGAGCTCGTTTCGACGATCGTGTAACCGGAAAAGTGGCGGGGTTTGCGCCTGAGGCCAAGAAGATCCAGATCGACATCGATCCCACCAGTATGGGTAAAACGGTTCCGGTGGATACCCGCATCGTGGGAGACTGCCGGGACGCTCTCCAGAAACTGATCCAGCTGGCCGAGACCGATCCCATCAAAGGGCTGGATGGGATTCGTGCCCCCTGGATCGAGCAGACTCGCAAATGGGAAGAAGCCCATCCCTTGAGCTATCGGCATGGTGGCGCCTTGATCAAGCCCCAGTTCGTGATTGAGAAGATTTACGAAGTCTGTAATGGCGATGCGATCATCACCACCGAAGTGGGGCAGAACCAGATGTGGGCGGCACAGTTTTTTCACTTCACGCGCCCTCGCACCTTCCTGACTTCAGGCGGGCTGGGCACGATGGGCTATGGTTTGCCGGCGGCGATCGGGGCTCAAGCGGCTTTTCCCGACCGCCTGGTCGTGGATATTGCCGGGGATGGCAGCATCCAGATGAACATCCAGGAACTCATCACGGCGGTCTGCAACGACCTTCCGGTGAAGGTGGCCATCCTGAGGAACCAGTATCTGGGCATGGTGCGCCAGTGGCAGGAGCTCTTTTATGCTCGCAACTATTCCGGCACCTGCCTCGACGGCGGCCGATCGCCGGATTTTGTGAAACTTGCCGAAGCCTATGGTGCGGTCGGCCTCAGGGCAACGAAACGCGACGAGGTCGAAGGGGTCATTCGGGAAGCGTTCGCCGTCAGGAGACCGGTTTTGATGGATTTTGTCGTCGATCCGGAAGAGGGTGTTTATCCCATCGTTGCCCCTGGAAAAACCCTCTCCCAGATGAAGTTGCGTGATCGTGATAAACGGTCAGAAAAAGAAGCAGGGAGCAGCTTCCCCGAGGCTCTGCCTGCATAACACCGTGGGTGGCAAATGCTGACAAAAAGTAATCAAAAGCAGACCATTGGCATTTTGGTTGAAAATCGGCCGGGTGTCCTGGCGAGGATTGTCGGGCTTCTGAGCGGCAGGAACTTCAACATTGAAAACATAACCGCAGCGGAGACCCACGAGCCGGGAATAACCCGCATCACTTTGGTCACCACCGGCGATGACCAGGTAATGGACCAGATCGTCAATCAACTCAGAAGATTGATCAATGTGATCAAGGTCACCGATTTTAGGGAAAAGGATTTCGTCGACCGCGAGATGGCTCTCATCAAAGTCTACGCTGAGCAGACAAACAGGGCCGAGATCCTTCGGATTGTGGACACTTTTCGGGCCAAGATTGTGGACGTGAGTTCTCATTTTTACACTCTTGAAGTGACGGGAAATGAGAGCAAAATTTCGGCCATTATCGAGCTCCTCAAGGGTTTTGGCATTGTAGAGATAGCCCGCACCGGCAAAGCAGCGCTGGCTCGAAACCGACTACTCGAACCCGAACGCGATGAATTCCTGGCTCTTGAAGAGAAAGCGACCCTGGCGTTGACCAAAACAGCCGTCATCAAGGTCAGTGTTGATTCGCAAAACAGGGCCGAAGTGCTTCGTATCGTGGACCTCTTCCGTGGCCGCATAGTGGACGTGGGTCCCGATTCTTGCACGGTTGAAGTGACCGGAAATGAAGGAGCTATTTCGGGAATCCTTGAGCTGCTCAAAGATTTTGGCGTCTCGCATATCGCTCGCCCCAGAAGGGCGGCCGTGGCGAAAAGCAGGAAACTCGAGTTCCAATTGGGCGAGTTGCTGCATTTCACCGGGGAAGCAGCACCGACTCGAAGCAAGAAGCATTAATCCCGCCGGAGGCGGGATGGCATTTGGCTCTCAATTTGTTTGCTGAGGAATCGGCATGAAAATGTCCTTGGCAGAATCCACAGCAGTTGCTAGCTTCAACTTTTAAAAAGCGATTGCTTATCACCGAGGAGGATACGGAAATGGCAATTATTGATTTTGGTGGCGTGAAAGAAGAAGTCATCACTCGGGAAGAATTTCCAATGGCAAAAGCATTGGAGGTGCTGAAAGACGAAACGATTGCGATTATTGGCTATGGCGTGCAAGGGCCGGCGCAGGGGTTGAACATGCGGGATAATGGATTCAACGTGATTGTCGGCCAGGCCAAAAAATTTGAACGCGATTGGGACCGCGCCGTACAAGACGGCTGGATTCCGGGCGAAACCCTGTTTGACATTGAAGAAGCCGCGCAGCGCGGCACGATCGTGCAGATGCTGGTATCGGATGCGGCGCAGCAGGCTATCTGGCCGACCATCAAGAAATGTTTGAACCCAGGCGACGCCCTCTATTTTTCGCACGGTTTCTCTATTACATACAAAGATCAAACTCGAGTGATTCCGCCGAACAACGTTGATGTCATCCTGGTGGCGCCCAAAGGCTCTGGAACGTCGGTACGCCGCAACTTCCTGTCGGGCGCGGGCATCAATTCGAGCTTTGCGGTGGAGCAGGATTATACCGGACGCGCGAAAGAACGTTGTCTGGCCCTTGGGATCGCGGTTGGCTCCGGCTACCTCTTCCCGACCACGTTCAGAAACGAAGTGTTCAGCGATCTGACCGGCGAACGCGGTGTGTTGATGGGGGCGCTGGCGGGCATCATGGAAGCCCAGTACGATGTGTTGCGCTCGCATGGCCATTCTCCCAGCGAAGCCTTTAATGAAACTGTGGAAGAACTCACCGAAAGCTTGATCAAACTGGTGAGCGAACGCGGCATGGATTGGATGTATGCCAATTGTTCCGCCACCGCCCAGCGTGGCGCGTTGGATTGGAAACCCAAATTCAAAGCCGCCGTGCTGCCTGTGTTTGAAGACCTGTATGAACGTGTCGCCTCAGGCGTTGAAACCAAACGGGTTCTCGAATCTGGCAGTAATCCGGATTACCAGCAAGGTCTGGCGAAAGAACTGTCGGAAATCGGCAATTCCGAAATGTGGTTGGCGGGCAAGGCCACGCGGTCGCTGCGGCCCAAAGAACTTGCCAGAGAAATTACGGAGACCACTAAAGGTGTTGGCGGACGGCAGTATTAAGAGCTAACCTGAGAATTTTTTTGACCCGACCCACCGCAGAGGGCGCCGAGAGCGCAGAGTGACCGGTGTTCTTTTCCCCTGTGGGCTTTGCGATCTCCGCGGTGAACGGGGCTTTAATAACAAGGGTGAGGCGGTCGCTTGGAAGCAGGAACTTTTCGCGATAAGAGAAGCCATATACCTGTTGCCCGAGAGGGCATTCCTTTTGTGCTGATGTTTGCGTTTGCGACGCTGATTTTGGCCATCTTGGGGTGTTCCTTTCTTGCTGGATTGCTTCTTGTCCTGACCCTTCTGGTGGGGCATTTTTTCCGCGACCCGGAACGAGTGCTCTCAGCCGACGACAGGGACCTTGCGTCCCCCGCCGACGGTAAGGTTATCCTTATCGAAAAAGTGGATGGAACCTTTTTTTGGCAGACTCCATGCCTCAAAATCAGCATCTTTATGTCTGTTCTTGACGTACACGTGAACCGCATTCCGCTTGCGGGAACGGTTCGCGGTGTGCACTACCGGAAGGGTCGCTTTGGGGCCGCTCAGACCACCCGGGCCACCCGGGAAAATGAGCAGAACTGGGTGTGGATTCAGAGTGACGCAGGCGTTGACGTGGTTTTGACGCAGGTTGCCGGGCTGATTGCTCGCCGCATTGTCTGCTGGCCTGCCGTCGGCGACCGAGTCATGCAAGGCGAGCGCTTCGGCCTCATTCGCTTCGGTTCCCGCCTGGATGTATACGTGCCTGAGGAAAGTGAAACCCTGGTAGCGCGGGGTGATCATGTCTATGCGGGGGAAACCATACTATGTCGGCTGAAATAAAGAAACGACGCCCACGGAAACGGCGGTGGCGTCGCTTCAGAGAGCGGGACGGAAAACCCTACCGCGGGACCTACCTCGTTCCGAACCTTTTTACCACCGCCAATCTGTTCGCCGGCTTTTTCGGCATCATCAGTGCGATCAACGGGAAATTTGAAATCGCCGCCACGGCAATTCTCTTTTCCTGTCTCTTCGACATCCTGGACGGGAAGGTGGCCCGGCTTACCAAGGCCACCAGTCGGTTTGGAGTGGAATACGATTCCCTTGCCGACCTGGTGGCGTTTGGCCTCGGACCAGGACTTCTTGTGTACCTCTGGGCACTGAGACCGTTCGGCCGGGTGGGATGGTTGGCGGCCTTTGTCTTTGTGGCATGCGGTGCGCTGCGGTTGGCTCGCTTCAACGTACAGGTGGGCACCGTGAACAGCAAGTACTTCGTCGGCCTGCCCATTCCAGGCGCCGCCACGATGCTCGCGACCACGGTCCTGTTTTTGGACGGTTGGGAGATCTCGTCCCCTCACCTCCTGGGGGTGCCGCTCCTGGTGTGTACCTACCTGCTCGGGTTTCTTATGGTCAGCACGATTCCCTACAACAGTTTCAAAGATCTGGAGTTTGTGAAGTCCAAACCTTTGCCGGTCCTGTTCCTCGTGATCGTGCTCGTGACCGTGGTGGCAATGAGCCCAGGTCCCATGATGTTTACACTCCTCCTGACATATGTGATCTCCGGCCCGCTCGAGTACCTTCTCAAGCGCTACCGCACTCGGAAAAGCGGGCAAGAAACCGAATCCGGCAGGGAGATCGCTCTTGAGCAAAAGCGCCCGGATGAGGCGACTCATCCTTGAGCCGGCCTTTACTTCCTGGTGCGGATGGGGGTCATTGGCGTTGGTGTGAAAGGTAAAAGAAATGGGCATGACCATTAGTGAAAAAATCCTGGCAGCACATGCCGGCAGATCGGAATTGCGCCCCGGGGAACTCATCGAGGCCACCCTCGACTTCGCTCTGGGTAACGACATCACCGCTCCTTTCGCCATCGAAGCATTTCGCAAGGCGGGAGCCAAAAGGGTCTTCGACCGTGAGCGGGTGGCGCTCATTCCCGACCATTTTACGCCCAACAAAGACATAGCTTCGGCCATGCAGGCCCAACTGCTTCGAGAATTTGCCGTGGAGCACCAGCTCACTCATTACTACGAAATCGGACGGATGGGGATCGAGCACGTTCTGCTGCCGGAAAAGGGTCTGGTCCTTCCAGGAGATGTGGTCATCGGGGCCGACAGTCACACCTGCACGTATGGGGCACTCGGAGCCTTCGCCACCGGGGTGGGCAGTACCGATCTGGCGGCCGGGATGATGACCGGGAAGCTCTGGTTCAAGGTTCCTCATTCCCTCAAATTTGTGTATCGAGGCAAACGGCGCCCGTGGGTGGGCGGCAAGGATCTCATCCTTTACACCATTGGCCAGCTTGGCGTGGATGGGGCGCGCTACGGCGCCATGGAATTTACGGGTGAGGTGATCGAGACGCTGCCCATGGCCGATCGCTTCTCCATGAGCAACATGGCGATTGAAGCCGGTGCCAAGGTGGGGCTCATTGCGCCCGATGCGATCACGGAGGAATATGTCGCCGGCCGGGCCAGGAGAGCTTACCGGTGCACCCTCAGCGATGCCGATGCTCATTATGAGAATACTTATGAATGGGATGTCTCGGCCTTCGAACCCATGGTGGCCCTGCCTCACTCCCCGGAAAACGTGCGCCCGGTGACGGAGTTGCCCAGGATACCCATTCAGCAGGTGGTGATCGGTTCCTGTACCAACGGCCGCTTTGAAGACTTGCAGCAGGCGGCGCAGCTTCTCCGGGGGCGAAAAGTGGCGCCAAACGTTCGCTGCGTGATCATTCCGGCGACTCAGGAGATTTACCGTCAAGCTTTGCGGGCCGGGTTGCTCGAGATCTTCATCGACGCCGAAGCGGCGGTGAGCACGCCCACCTGCGGGCCATGTCTTGGCGGCCATATGGGGATTCTGGCGGCCGGGGAACGGGCGGTGGCGACTACCAACCGAAATTTTGTCGGCCGGATGGGGCATCCCGAGAGTGAAGTCTACCTGAGTAACCCTGCGGTTGCCGCAGCTTCCGCCGTAGCCGGGTATATTGTTCATCCGGATGATATATGAGCCAACTGAAGGTGAGGATGAAAAATGAAGTTGAAGGGAAAGGCCTGGAAATTCGGGGATGACATCGATACCGATGCGATCATTCCGGCACGCTATCTGGTTTCCACGGACCCGGAGTTTCTCGCGGCTCATTGTATGGAAGACGCCGACCCGGAGTTCCCGGGGAAAGTCAGAGCGGGCGACCTGATCGTGGCGGGAAAGAACTTCGGTTGCGGCTCATCCCGCGAACACGCGCCGGTGGCCATCAAAGGTGCCCGGGTGAGCTGCGTCATCGCCCAGAGTTTTGCCCGCATCTTTTACCGCAACGCTTTTAACATGGGACTGCCCATCCTCGAATCGCCGGAAGCGGCGGCCGCGATTGCCACCGGTGACGAGGTGGAAGTGGACTTGGATGGGGGCGTAATTGTCAATCACACGCGGCAGGAAACCTACAAGGCGCAGACGGTGCCTCCTTTCATGCAACAGCTCCTGCAGGCCGGCGGGCTGATGAACTACGTGCGCCAGCAAATGGCTGACGCCGGAGAGAATGCCCAGCACACCGCTGCATAGGTCTTAACCCACTTATAGGGCAGATGTGTTGCTGTGCCTCTTGCCGTTGCGTTTCCTGTTCATTCAACGCAACCTACAGCAAGCATCCACCCAAACACGACTATTGTAGGTTGCGTTGAGTGGAGCGAAACGCAACACATGGAGAGGTGCCGAACTTTCGCCGCGATATACTGGGGACAAAGGTGAAACCCGTCCCCTGCACAACGCTGGGCGAGGACGGTTTTCAAAAGAGCGCGCAAGACTGCAACTAAGGATTGAGACCATCCATGGAACCGAAGAAGAACTACAACATTGCTGTAATCCCAGGGGACGGTACCGGTCCCGAGGTGGTTCAAGAGGCCGTCAAGGCTTTAGATACCTTAACCTCCAAAGAAAACTTCGAGATCCGTCTGACTTATTTCGACCTGGGGGGAGAGCGCTATCTTCGCACCGGAGACATTCTGCCTCTCGATGTGCTGGAGGAACTCAAGACCTATGACGCCATTCTGCTGGGGGCCATTGGCCATCCCGACGTCAAACCGGGCATCCTCGAAAAGGGCCTGCTCCTGGAGCTGCGCTTCCAGCTGGACCAGTACATCAATCTGCGCCCGGTAATCCTCTATCCCGGAGTGGAGACCCCTCTGAAAGACAAGGGTCCCGCCGACATCGATTTCGTCGTGGTGCGGGAGAATACCGAGGGCCTGTACACCGGGTCGGGTGGTTTTCTGCGCAAAGGGACCCCTTACGAAGTGGCCGTCCAGGAATCCATCAACACGCGCAGTGGAGTGGAACGGTGCCTTCGCTTTGCCTTCGATTTCTGCCGTCGTCGCAATAAGCGGAAGAAACTTACCCTGTGCGGGAAGACAAACGTTTTGACCTATGCTTTCGACCTTTGGGAACGCGTCTTTCATGAAGTTGCCAGGGAATATCCCGACATCCAGACCGATTATGCTCACGTCGATGCGACCTGCATGTGGATGGTAAAGAACCCGGAATGGTTTGATGTGATCGTTACGGACAACATGTTCGGGGATATCATCACCGACCTCGGAGCGATGATTCAAGGGGGCATGGGGATTGCCGCCGGGGGCAACATCAACCCCGGTGGGGTGTCGATGTTCGAACCCATTGGCGGTTCTGCTCCCAAGTACACCGGCCAGAACATCATCAATCCGCTCGCGGCCATTGCGGCGGCTCAGATGCTGCTGGAACATCTGGGTGAGGAGTCGGCCGCCGGGCGCCTTGAAAGCGCCATCCGCAAAGTCGTATTGGAGGACGTGAAGAGCATGTCCGCCGGGCATATGGGCTATTCCACAACGGAAGTGGGTGATTTGGTGGTCAAATATCTGAGTAACGAGTGATGAGTAACGAGTTGGAAGAGCGGGGTATCGACGGTCAGCGTCGCTAAAGGATCAACCCCGGCAGCTTCTCACCACTCGTCACTCGTAACTCATAACTGAGAGAGGTATTGAGCATGGCACGGAAGTCTTTGAAAGTGGCGGTAGTTGGCGCAACGGGGGCAGTTGGGAACCTCATGGTGAAAGTCCTCGAAGAACGATCCTTTCCGGTCGGCGAGCTGACCCTCCTCGCTTCCGCGCGCTCCCTGGGAAAAACCCTCCCTTTCAAGGGCACCGAGCTTCCGGTGCACGAACTGCGTGAGGATTCCTTCACCGGCATCCAGGTCGCCCTTTTTTCAGCCGGGGGGTCGATCAGTAAGAAGTTTGCTCCCATCGCGGCGGCCGCCGGCTGTGTGGTGATCGACAACTCGAGCGCCTTTCGGATGGACCCCACGGTGCCCTTGATCGTCCCCGAAGTGAATCCCGAGGCCGTGGCTCCTCACCCCAATATTATCGCCAATCCCAACTGTTCCACCATCCAGATGGTGGTGGCCCTCAAACCCATCTATGATGCCGTGGGCATAAAACGCATTGTGGTGACCACTTTTCAGGCGGTTTCGGGAACCGGCAAGCGGGCCATCGAAGAGCTCCGCCAGCAGGTCGCGGATCTCGTGCAGGGCAGGGAGGTGCGGCGGGAGATCTACCCTTACCAGATTGCCTTCAATTGTTTTCCGCACATCGGAGCCTTTCTCGATAACGGGTACACCGAAGAAGAAATGAAGATGGTCAACGAGACCCGCAAGATCTTCAGTGATCCCGAGATCGCGGTGTGTGCCACGACGGTTCGGGTGCCGGTCTATTTCGGCCACTCGGAATCGGTAAACATCGAGACCAGAACCCCCATTGGGCTGGATCGAGTGCGTTCTCTGCTGGAAAAGGCTCCGGGGGTGCGCGTGGTCGACGACTCCTCGAAGGCGCGCTACCCGGTACCGCTGGAAGCCGCCGGCCAGGATGAGACACTGGTGGGGCGCATCCGCCTGGACCCGTCGGTTGAGAACGGCCTGGTTATGTGGGTGGTGGCCGATAACATCCGCAAGGGCGCCGCCACCAATGCCGTTCAGATCGCCGAACTGCTCCTCGCGAGGGGATTGCTCTGAGTACAAATGATGCGCATCATTGCGGGCGTTTTGGGCGGGAGGAGGCTTCACCCTCCCAAGGGGGCGGCCATCCGACCGACCGCCGATCGCGTGCGCGAGGCGGTCTTCAGCATTCTCGGGTCGGCCGTGGCGGGAACCGAAGTTCTGGATCTTTTTGCCGGGACCGGCGCCATGGGCCTGGAGGCTCTCAGCCGCGGGGCTTCCCGGGCGGTTTTTGTTGATCAGAGCGCGCACGCAGTGCGACTGGTCCGCTCCAATGTCCAAGTGTGTCAGGTTGCAGACAGGGTGAGAGTCATTCATGGGTCGGCGAATCAGGCGATCCGGCGGCTTGCGAGTCACGGAGAAACCTTTGACTTGATCTTCATCGACCCCCCTTATGGCAGGGACTCCATTCAAAGAACCCTTCTATCCCTCGACGAAGTGACACGATCCGGAACCGTTGTGGTCGCGGAACATGGTTCCCGAGACCCGCTGCCTGTCCAGATACAGGAATGGTCCCAAACTGAAGCGCGAAGATACGGAGATACCTCGATCGCCTTTTATGTGAGAGAATCTGCTCGCTGAAGCTGTGATCAACTGACCCAGGATTCGGTTGAAAGGAGAAAAGCATGGAGAAACTGGCGGTTTATCCCGGTTCGTTCGACCCTATCACTAATGGTCATTTGGACCTGCTCGAACGTGGTTTGAAGATTTTCGACAGAATTGTAATCGCTGTTGCCGCCAACCCCGGGAAAAACCCCCTCTTCTCTCTGGAAGAACGGATGCAATTGATCAAAGATTCACTCAGGAGCCATCCGCTCGCAAGCCGCGTCGAAGTCGATTCCTTCCACGGGTTGCTTGTGGATTACGTGAAAAGGGCCAAGGCTAATGCGATCCTTCGTGGGTTGCGGGCCATCAGCGACTTCGAATACGAGTTTCAAATGGCCCTCATGAACCGCAAACTCAGCACCGAAATCGAAACCCTCTTCCTCATGACGGGCATGCGCTACATCTACATCAGTTCGAGCATCATCAAGGAAGTGGTCATGTCCGGCGGATGTGTAACCGGCCTGGTCCCCGAACCTGTGGAAAAGCAGCTGGCGGCAAAGCTCGCCCAGAAAAGAGCCTGAACTTTGGACCGGCAGAAAATCAGGGTTCTGCAGGAGGGATCTGCTCCGTCATCACCCATATGAAGGCAACCCTCAGAAGGGATAAGTCCGCTGGCGAACGGGAGTATCCGCCTGTGGCGCTAAGCAGTTGTCCAAAAACCAGAATCACTGAAACTTGTGAATCATCGGGCGGGCATAAAGCCCGCCCCTATCAGGAGTTGAAGCAACAGATAGCGTAGGGGCGGGGTTTATCCCCGCCCGAATGACCAACAGCTATTATCGGACAACCGCTAAGGCTTGGGGCTGGCCTGGGAAAGGGGGGAATTTCCCGGACACTCACCCATGGCACGGGCAGCTTCCAGGATCGTCCTGACGTAAGGTTGGCTGTGGTTGTAAGTGTAGATGACCGCTTCCTTTTCGGACTCGGTCTGACCCTCATCCCAGCCGTGCACGCGCAAATAGTTGGCCACACTGAAAATCGTGTCTTCCGGCTGAAAGAGATCGATCCGGCCGTCGCGGTTGCCGTCCGTCCCCCATTGCACCAGGCTGGAGGGCAGGAACTGCGGCCAGCCAATGGCGCCCATGATGGAACCTTTCATGGCCGCAAGCTTTACCGGGCTGCAATCGGTTATTCGCAACAGGGCATAGAGCTCGTTGTAGGCCCACTCGGATCTTTTCACAAGCCGCCGGTCGAATTCGGCCCGTTCCCAACTCTTCCGATCCTGGGGTGGCATGAAGTTCCACAAGCGGTTGCGACTGCTTTCCTGGTCCATGAGGGCAAAAGTGGAGAGAATGGCGAAGGTCGGAACGGTCCCGGTGTAGCCGCCGAAGTGGGTTTCCACCAGAAGGATGGCGGCGATGACGCACCGATTCACGCCGTAGATTGTTTCTGCCCGTCCGAGGGTACTCTCATTTCTTCGCAGGAAGCGCCTCGCCTCGGCGATGGCCGAAGGTTGCAGGAACTGATCGTAGTTGAGCTTGCTCTCGCGGAGGCGGAGGGTTTGGGAAACGGTCTTATAAAGCGGGGTGAAATCCGGTGGGTACAGCAAGGCGATCTGCCTCTGGGTGAAACCGTCGGCAAGCAGTTTTTGTTTCAGCGGTGCGAAGGCGTCATCAGCGGCAGCGCCGTTTGTTCCTGGATAAGCAAGAAACCAACAAAGAACGACTGAAACCCCCAGCAGCCACCTAACGGGCTGTTGAAAAAGTGGCACAAATGCTCTGTCCGCCATTCCGGTGACCGCCGGAACCCAGGCTATGCAGGGCTTTCTGGACCCCGGCCGGAGTCTACCCCGCACCTCGATGCGGGGCCGGGGTGACGTGGGGAGAAGGTTTTTCAACACACTGCCGGAGTCTGTCCTTTGCCTGGTTGGGTAATGATTCAAGATCCTTCCTTCCGAGCCCAGCGGTCAGGGCTTGTTTAAGGTGTCGATTTTTACTTGCCGTTTTGGTGGTTGCTCATTATATGTGAATGCCTCTTGGCGTGCAACTTGTGCTGAAACTGGTCGAGCCAGCATTTCTTCAAAGCCTCACACTCTCCTCTTCCGCGTCTTCCCGCCGGCTTTGATACCAGGGGCATCCGGCTGAATTCAGCGTGAGCGCACACCATTGGAGCCGATGAAGGACTGTTGGGTTAGCTACACCATAACCCAGCTGCGGTTTTGGGCAGCTGCGGTGCAAAAAGAGCCTGACCCGCCGGGGTCATGGGCGTTAGGGCAGAGATGGAGATGACCATATCATCGGGAATGGAAGGCTACACCCTCCTCAAGGGGGAAATCCTGGACTGTATCGGCCGGATCGCGGGGTTAGAACATTTGGCGGGGTTCGCTCTGGATGAGCTCATGGAAAAGGTCCGCACGAACACTCTGAACCTCGTCGTCGTCGGCCAGTTCAAGAGAGGCAAGACCTGCCTCATCAATGCTCTCATGGGGGTGGATCTCCTCCCGACCGCCGTCGTCCCTTTGACCTCCATCGTGACCGTCCTGACCCACGGGGAAGCCATGCATATCGAGGTAGCCTTTCAGGACGGAGAGCTGAGGGCGATCGCTCCTCAGAATCTGGTCGATTATGTTACGGAACCGGGAAATCCCAAGAATCATAAGCACGTAAAAGAGGTCCTGGTCCGGTATCCCTCGCCGTACCTCAAAGACGGCGTGCGCCTGGTGGATACCCCGGGGGTGGGTTCGGTCTACCTCCACAACACCGATATTGCCTACCAGTATCTACCCAACTCGGATGCGGCGCTCTTCCTGCTCTCGGTGGACCAGCCCGTGAGCCGGGCAGAGCTTGATTTTTTGAGGGATGTGCAACAATACTCGGACAAGATTTTCTTCCTACTGAATAAAATCGACTACTTCACCGCCACGGAAGTCAAAGAATCCATAGCCTTTACCAGCCAGACTATTAAGGAAGCCACGGGACTCGAGGTCCAGATCTACCCCGTTTCCGCCAAACAGGCGCTGGAAGGTAAACTCAAAGTTTCTGAAAAGCTCCTCAAGAAAAGCAAGCTGCCGGCCTTTTCCGAGGTTTTGAATCGCTTCCTGGTGGAAGAAAAGGGCAAGATCCTGCTTCTTTCGGTGACCCATAATCTCCTGAGGAGTCTCTCCCAGGCTCGCCTCCGGCTCGAACTCGAACAGCAATCCCTGACCTGCCCACTCGATCAACTCCAGGAGAAACTCCGTGCCCTGGAGGAGAAAAAAGAAGAAATCCTGATGGAGGAAAGGAACTTTGATATCCTCCTGGACGGCGAGGTCAAACGACTCATCGTGACGCGGCTGGACGAGGACCTCAAGGCCTTCAAAAACGACCTTATCCCGCAAATGGAGCAGAGTTTTGACGCCTTCTACGATGACCACCAGGATCTGGCTCTGAAGGATTTGAACGATGCTCTTGAAGCCTTTGTAATGAATCAGGTGGAACCGGCCTTCACGGCTTGGCGCCTCAAGGAGGAGGATGTTCTGTCCCAGGCCTACCAGGCCATTTGCAGTCGGTTTGCCCGGAAGATGAACCTGATCATCGATACCCTTCTGGAATACTCCTCCCAGCTCTTCGGCGTCTCTTTCAGCAGTGTCGCCGCTGAATCCCTGTGGACCGCGGAGTCGCGCTTTTCTTACAAACTCAGAGAAGAGCCTGTAGGGTTGGATCTGTTGACGGATTCTCTCACCCAGATATTCCCCCACTACATCAGCAACCGCTTTGAAAAGCTGAAGGCGTACCTTTTCGGGAAAGCAAACCGCATGATCCTCAGGAAGCGGAAGCGACATATGTTGGAAGCCATTGAAATGCAGGCCGGCAGGATGCGTCACGACTTTGCCGAGAGGCTAAACCGGAGCAGGCAAAAGTTTCGTCACGAGATGGTCGGAAACATGCGCGCAACTCTTGAAGGCATCAGCACTGCTCTGGAAAAGGGGATGAAGCAACGGGTTCAAGGCCAAACGGACCTCGTCCAGAGGCAAGCCCAGCTTACCCTGGAACTGTCCCAAATGGACGAATCCAGAGAGCAACTCCTGATGATCAGGGAGACCATCAACGCTGTGTAGGAATTTCGGATGTCGGATGGGGGGGATTTTTGATTCCGCGCTTCCTCCTGCGCCCTCCAAGTTCCAGTTTCAAATTGTGAACCTTTTCCACTTGACAAAAGAGGTCCGCTAAAGTAGGTTTCCGCCGCGTGCGAAAAGGCTGTCTCTTCCTGCTGCCTTTGATGAGCGTGCTCATTCAGGTTGGGTTTGGAAGGGATTAGTTTTAGCGTAAAGCTAAGTACAAAGCCAAACGGTTCTTTTTTCCGCTACTGATACGACTTTCTCCGCTCCATCTTCCTCAATCGCGCCTCCGGATGAAAAGAAGGGAATCGTTTCTTTTAGATTCGCTTGCCAAATCTGCTGAAAGGGAGAGACGGTCAGGTGTTTCTTTGTTTTTTATCCACAAAAGAACCGGATCTATTAACCAAGAATGAGACCAACCATGAGGAGGAGGTGAAAAACAGCGAACAGGACATTATTGAGAGTGCGGAGCGATGCACGGCACGATCAAAGGTTTGTGGTAATGGGAATCATGAGAAATCAACTTAACAAGGAGGATTAGATGCTGGCTGACAACATTGTTCTATTAGCCCTTGGGTGCGGCGGTTTGGGTGTACTCTATGCTCTGGTGACCGCGGCATGGGTAACGAAGCAAAGTGCGGGATCGGAGAGAATGCAGGAGATCTCCGGCGCCATCGCGGAGGGCGCGGCGGCTTTCTTGAATCGCGAATACAGGACCGTGGCCATCGTCATGGTTGTTCTGGCCGCCCTGATCACCTATCTGGGCAAATGGACGGCCATCGGCTTCGTAGTAGGGACGGTAGGTTCCGCTCTGGCCGGCTATATTGGCATGATGGTCAGCGTCAAAGCCAACGTCCGCACCACGGAAGCGGCCAAGACGGGGCTTAAAGAAGCTTTGAACGTGGCTTTCAAGGGTGGTTCGGTGACCGGCATCATGGTGGTCGGCCTCGGCTTGCTGGGTATCAGCGGCTACTACTATCTCGTCCGCTCCATCGCCCCGGTTGATGATGCTTTCCACGCCCTGGTCGGCCTGGGGTTTGGCTGCTCCCTCATGAGCGTGTTTGCTCGTATCGCGGGCGGGATCTACACCAAGGCTGCCGACGTGGGCGCTGACCTGGTGGGTAAGGTGGAAGCCGGCATTCCTGAGGACGATCCCCGCAACGCCGCCGTCATCGCCGACAACGTGGGCGACAACGTGGGCGACTGCGCCGGTATGGCTGCCGACCTTTATGAGACCTATACGGTTACCCTGGTGGCCGCCATGCTGCTGGCAAAGACCGTGTACGGGCCGGACAGCAAGTGGGTTGAGTTCCCTCTGCTCATCGGTGCCATTTCGATCATTGCATCCATCATCGGCACCTTCTTTGTGCGGCTGGGCAAGAGCCAGTACATCATGGGCGCTTTGTACAAAGGGCTGGCGGTGTCAGGCATTCTGGCCGCCGGCGCCTTTTATGTCGCCTCGGATATGTTCCTCAAAACGCCCGGGCTCGAACCGGCCTTCACGTCCATGGGGGTGTTCACCATCGCCGTCATCGGCCTGCTTCTCACCGGTCTCATCGTGATGATCACCGAGTACTTCACCTCCAAGAGCTTCAATCCCGTTAAGCACATTGCCGCGGCCAGCCAGACCGGTCATGGCACCAATGTGATTGCCGGTCTGGCGGTGAGCATGAAATCGACCGCCGCCCCGGCGCTCGTCATCTGCGGGGCGATCATGTGGGCTTATATGCTGGGTGGCGGCTTCGCCGGCAATGCCGGTGGCGGTCTGTTTGCCATCGCTCTGTCCGCCGTGGCGATGCTTTCCATGACCGGGATCGTGGTGGCCATCGATTCCTACGGTCCCATCACCGATAACGCCGGCGGCATCGCCGAAATGGCGGAACTGCCGGAAAGTGTTCGCGCCATCACCGATCCTCTGGATGCCGTGGGCAACACCACCAAAGCCGTCACCAAGGGCTATGCCATCGGCTCGGCCGCCCTTGCCGCTCTGGTGCTGTTTGCTGAGTATTCCCGATCGTTCGAAGCTGGACTGGCCTTTGATCTTTCCAATCCCAAGGTCCTCGTGGGTCTCTTCATCGGTGGTCTGCTGCCCTACTACTTCGGGTCGCTCCTGATGGAAGCCGTGGGCAAGGCCGCGGGCGGCGTCGTCGAAGAAGTCCGCCGTCAGTTCCGTGAAATCCCCGGCATCATGGAAGGGACCGACACGGCCGGAATACGGCAAGTGCGTTGATATCGTGACCAAGAGCGCCATCAAGCAAATGATGCTGCCCGCTCTGATTCCTGTGGTAACGCCGGTAATCGTTGGCATGCTGCTCGGCAAGGAAGCTCTGGGTGGCGTCCTGATCGGGAGCATCGTCACCGGCCTCTTCCAGGCCATTGCCATGACCAGCGGCGGCGGCGCCTGGGACAATGCCAAGAAGTTCATCGAAGACGGGATGTACGGCGGCAAGGGTTCCGATGCCCATAAAGCGGCCGTCACCGGTGATACCGTAGGCGACCCGTACAAGGATACGGCAGGTCCGGCCATCAACCCGATGATCAAGGTTGTCAACATCGTGGCTTTGCTGATCATTCCGCTCATTAAGTAAGATCTCATGGCCACACTTTTGCTGGCGGGGGAAATCCTTCTCCCGCCAGCGAACCTCCTAACCGAGCCTGCATCCATCTCACCTTCATCCCAAATTCCCTTTCTTTACTAAAACTTGTGATGTATATACGGGGGGGAACGTCCGCCGCCGGTGACGCGGTTTTCAGGGTTTGTCCGGATTTCCGAGCAGATGGCAGAGGCGGGCTTTATGATCCCTGAGGAAGCTTGCGGCGCAGTTTTGAGGCAGAAACGGGAGAAGCACCCTCCGACGACATTTCTGAAGGACCCTGGCTTCCGGAAGAAAACGGGGCTCTTTCTGACGCAATGTGGTGAGAACGATGTTCGATAGCTTATCAGATAGATTTCAAAAAATTTTCAAGCATCTTCGCGGGCAGGGAAAGCTGACCGAGGAGAATATTCGGGAAGCTCTGCGGGAAGTGCGCATGGCGCTGCTCGAAGCGGATGTCCATTACAAGGTGGCCAAAGATTTTGTGGCCGGGATCGCGGCGCGCGTGGTGGGTCAGGAGGTGATGGACAGCCTCACCCCCGGCCAGCAGGTGATCAAAATCGTCAACGAAGCCCTTACCGATCTCATGGGAGGAAGCGCGGAACCCTTGAACCTCCTGGGACGCCCCCCTGTGGCAATAATGCTGGTAGGGCTCCAGGGGTCGGGTAAGACGACCACGGCGGCCAAGCTGGCGCGCAAATTCGCCGACGAAAAGCGCAGGCCCTGCCTGGTTCCCGCCGACGTCTACCGGCCGGCCGCCATCGACCAGTTGACGACCCTCGGGAAACAGCTGAACCTTCCGGTCTATCCCTCCACCCCGGCACAGCGTCCCGAAGAGATTGCCCGGGAAGCCCTGACCTTTGCCCATGAGCACAACTGCGACACCCTGCTGGTGGATACCGCCGGGCGGCTCCATATCGATTCCGAGCTCATGGCGGAATTGACCCGCCTCAAGAGCATTCTGGAACCGGTGGAAATCCTGCTCGTGGCCGACGCCATGACCGGTCAGGATGCGGTGAAGATCTCGAGCACCTTTCATGAAACCCTCGGCATTACCGGCGTCATTCTCACCAAGCTCGACGGCGATGCCCGCGGGGGCGCCGCCCTCTCCATTCGTGCCGTCACCCAATGTCCCATCAAACTCATCGGTGTGGGTGAGAAACTGGATGCCCTTGAGGTCTTCCACCCGGACCGGATGAGTTCGCGCATTTTGGGGATGGGCGATGTGCTGTCGCTCATTGAAAAGGCCCAGGAAACGTTTGACGAAAAACAGGCCCAGGAAATGGCCCGGAAGTTTCGGGACGATTCCTTCAGCCTCGAAGATTTTCGCAATCAATTGCGTCAGATCAGAAAGCTGGGCTCCTTCGAGCAGATCCTCGGCATGCTTCCCGGCATGGGGATGCTCAAAGAAATCAAGAAAATGCAGGTGGACGAGAAAGAATTCGTCCGCATGGAAGCCATCATCAACTCTATGACCGGAGTGGAACGCCGCAATGTGACTATCATCAATGCCAGCCGGCGGCGGCGCATTGCGAATGGGAGCGGAACTGCGGTTCAGGACGTCAATCGTCTGTTGAAGAGCTATGATGAGGCAAAGAAGATGATGCGGCAGATGGTCGGGGGAGGAGCCACACCAGGCAAGAAGAAGGGCAAGACCCGCCGCAAGCGCGCATTTTTCCCTTTCTAATTTCCAGATAATAGAGTATAGAAGACAATTTACGGCATGGCTAGCGCGTTTCTTGTCGGCAGGATCGCGGAAAGAAAGGCCATCACCCATCACCCAAGACTCCCGGAAGGCGCGGGGAGGCATCAGCGAGGAGGTAGAACGCAGACTATGTCAGTGCGCATTCGTTTGGCTCGTGGCGGAAGGAAAAAGAGGCCTTTCTACCATGTGGTAGTAGCTTCTTCTGAAGCCCCGCGGGATGGTCGTTTTATTGAGAGATTAGGAACCTACAATCCATTGACGGAACCGGCCCACTTCAAAATCAATCCGGCAAGACTTCAGTATTGGCTCCAGGAAGGTGCGAAACCCACAGATACAGTGCGCAGCTTGATTCGCAAACATGCTGCTCACGAGGTTGCTCAGAGCTCATAGACTGATGATCCTTTTGAGGCGCAGGAGATCCGGAGGTGACAATGTTGAAAGAATTGATCGATTTTATGGCGCGGGCTTTGGTGGATAATCCTGATAAGGTCAAGGTATCGGAAATCGAAGGTGAGCAGACCTCTGTCCTCGAATTGAGAGTCGCCAAGGAGGATCTTGGTAAAGTCATTGGCAAGCAGGGGCGTACGGCTCGTGCAATGCGAACGATTCTAAGCGCCGCTTCAACCAAGATACGCAAACGGGCCGTTCTGGAAATCATCGAGTAAGCGAATGGCCTCATCTCGTCTGGTGCCTGTGGGCAGGCTTGCAAGGACTCACGGGCTTCGGGGTGCCCTGAAGATAGTTCCCTATGGGGAAACTCTGGATTTGTTGGAGCCGGGGGCAAAGCTCTATCTGCATGCGGGTGCGGATACGACGGAGAGGGAGCTGACCCTGCTGCAATGGCGTCGACAGGGCAGATACTGGGTCGCCCAATTCAACGAATTGGCCGACATCGATGCGGCCCGGGAAGTCGTTAATCAGGAACTGTTTCTCCCTGAAGCATACCTGCCTCCCACCCCGGAAGGAGAATACTACCATTACCAGCTCATTGGGCTCCGCGTGGAAACGGCTGGCGGAAGGCAATTGGGCATTCTCCGTGCCATCATTGAAACGGGCAGCAACGATGTTTACGTGGTCGAGCACGATGCTCAGGAAATATTGATTCCGGCCCTCGCTGATGTCATCCTCGAAGTTGATCTTCAGGGAGGAAAGATGGTGATCGAAGCGCCGGAAGGTTTGCTTGATGATCTTTGAAATCTTGACCCTTTTCCCTGGCATGTTTGTCTCGCCACTGGGGGAGAGCATCCTGGGCAAGGCTCGGGAGCGTGGACTGATCCAGGTGCGGGTACACAATATACGCGACTATGCCACCGACAAGCATCAGATCACCGACGACCGCCCTTTTGGCGGCGGTGAAGGCATGGTCATGAAGCCCGAACCCATTGTGCGCCTTTTGGATTCGCTCAGAAGGGAAGAACCGCCACCATGGGTGGTGCTGCTCAGCCCTCAGGGGCGTGCCTTCCAGCAGGAATGCGCCGGGCGGTGGAGTACACGGCCTCGGTTGGTTCTCATCTGCGGCCGTTATGAAGGGGTGGATGAGCGCGTTGCCGAGCACTTTGCCGATGAAGAGATCTCCCTTGGCGACTATGTTTTGACGGGAGGCGAATTGCCCGCCATGGTCGTTCTGGATGCCGTTACCCGCCTCGTGCCCGGCGTCCTGGGCAACGCCGCCTCGGCTACCACCGAGTCGTTTGTGGAACCGGTGCTCGAATATCCCCAGTACACGCGTCCACGGGAATTCCGAGGCCACCAGGTGCCGGAGATTCTCTTATCCGGCGACCATGCCGCCATCCATCGCTGGCGAAGAGGGCAGGCTCTGTTGCGGACCCGATTGCGCCGCCCGGACCTCTTTGCCCGGCTCGAACTGACGCCGCAGGATGGGAAGCTGCTTCGGCAAGCGGAGGACGAATGGCGGCAAAGGCTGGAGCCACCGAAGGCCTCGGAGGAAGAGGGGGCTGACGGCGTGGGCAACAACCCTCCACGGGGGGACGGCAACGGTTGAAGATGGAAGCCTATGGTATCGCTTTATGTGGCGCTGGTGCACTATCCCGTGTTGAATCGCAGGGGGGAAACGATTGCCTCAGCCATCACCAATTTGGATCTGCATGATCTGGCTCGCGCGGCCCGCACCTATGAGGTCCCGGCCTGCTTTATGGTGACCCCCCTGCAGGACCAGCAGGTTCTGATCAGGCGCTTGCTGGACCATTGGTGCCAGGGTGTGGGCAAGGAATTGCATCCGGACCGCGAAGAGGCCTTGAAGCGGCTCTGGATTGCGGATGATCTGGCCACCGTGAAAGAAGCGATTCGCCGGGAACGGGGAGAGTCCCCCGTGATTTGGGCGACGACGGCCAAAGAGCAACCCGGAGCAATGACCCACAGCCAGGCCCGGCGGCTTTTGGCCAGGGACGAGCATCCCTATCTGCTGCTCTTCGGCACCGGCTGGGGGTTGGCTCCTGCAGCTCTGCAGGAAGTGGACGCGGTCCTCGAGCCGATTCCGGGCCGAGGCACCTACAATCATTTATCAGTGCGCTGTGCTGCGGCAATCCTTATGGATCGCCTGCTTCGCATGGATTGATGGAAAGACAACTTTGAGAAAAAGCCATGAAACATGGCTTTCATAACTGAGAATGGAGGACAGAACATGGGGATGAGGTTGGCGGAAAGCATCCAGCGCGAATTCATGCGGATGGACATCCCTGCCTTTCGAGCCGGAGACACCGTTAGGGTGCACGTTAAGATTCGCGAAGGCGACAAGGAGCGCGTCCAGGTTTTTGAAGGGGTAGTGATTCGCTACCACAAAGGGGCACTCTCAGCGACCTTTACGGTGCGGAAAGTCTCCTACGGAGTGGGTGTGGAACGTATTTTCCCGTTGCACTCGCCCCAGATCGACAAGGTCGAAGTGCTGCGCCGCGGCCGTGTACGCCGCGCCCGGCTCTACTATCTGCGACAAAGACTCGGCAAGGCGGCCCGCATCAAAGAGAAACGTTAGTGCTCCAGCAGTCCATGGGACCCTCGGGGACGGATCTTTTCTTTTTCGAAAGAGAGGCTTATCGGCAGGGTTTCAAGCTGGTTTCGGGAATCGACGAGGTGGGGCGCGGCCCGCTGGCCGGACCGGTAGTGGCGGCGGCGGTGATCTTGCCTCGCCAGGTCGAACTTCCGGGGGTCAAGGACTCAAAGTGTCTCACCGCTCCGCAGCGTGAGGCTTGTCGCGAGGAGATCCTGGCTTGTGCCGTTTCGGTGGGGATTGGGTGCATCGAGCCAGGCGAAATCGATCGCATCAACATTTTGCAGGCCACTTTCAAAGCCATGCTGCAGGCCGTAAAAGAGCTTGAGGCCCAGCCTGACTTTCTCTTGATCGACGGCCCCTACAGGCTTCCTTTGTCCATTCCTCAAAAGGGCCTTCCCCGCGGGGACCAGCGCAGTCTGTCCATTGCCGCCGCCTCCATAGTGGCCAAGGTGCATCGAGACCGACTGATGTCTGAATATCACGCCCGCTATCCCGCCTACGATTTCGCCCGGAACAAGGGCTACGGCACCGCCCGGCATCTCGAGGCCCTGCGCCTCCACGGCCCTTGTCCCCTGCACCGATTGAGCTTCCGCCGGGTGATTTCCTGAGCGTGGCCGGAGCGAGCCGATGCTGAACCGCAAGGAAAAAGGCAAACTGAGTGAAGAGCTTGCCGCCGAATTCCTCAAACAGCGAGGCTTTCAGGTGGTGGTTCAGAACTTCCGCTGCCCCCTCGGAGAAATCGATCTCATCGCTCGCGATGGCAAGACTCTCGTCTTCGTGGAAGTGAAATCCCGCTTTACCATGGGCTATGGGTCGCCCGAGGAGCTGGTATCCCGCCCCAAACAAAGACGCTTGACCCGGTTGGCGCGGTGGTATCTGAGACAGCATCGTCTGGAAAACCAGCCCGCGCGTTTTGATGTGGTAGCCATCAGCTGGCAGGACGCCAGGCCCGAGATCAAGTGGATCATCAATGCCTTCGAAGCCTGTGATTGAGGCGGCGGCCCCGCCGTCCCCCGGCACCCTCTTTCTGGTTGCCACTCCCATCGGGAATCTCGCCGACATTACGCTGAGGGCTCTCGATGTTTTGCGCTCCGTCCACCTTATTGCCGCCGAAGACACCCGCCATACCAGGAAGCTGCTCAGCTTCTACGACATCCATAAGCCCCTCATCAGCTACCACAGCCAGAACCTGCGGGAGCGCGGGGCGGAACTGGTCGCCAAGATCCGGACGGGAACTCAGATCGCTCTGGTAACCGATGCGGGGACTCCTGGCATCTCCGACCCCGGCGCGCTGCTCGTACAAGAGGTCTTAGCGCAGGATCTGCCGATTGTCGTCATACCAGGGCCGACGGCGCTCATTTCCGCGCTGGCGGCCTCGGGGCTGCCCACGCATCCCTTTGCCTTCCTTGGCTTTCCCCCGGCCAAAGGGTCAGGAAGGAAGCGCTTCTTTTCTGCCCACGCAAACCTGCCGTTCACACTCATTCTCTACGAAGCGCCGCAGCGGCTGCAAAAGACCCTGGCCGAGATTCTGCCGGCCTGGGGGGACCGCCGCATTGCCATTGCCCGCGAATTGACGAAACGGTTTGAGGAATTCTTTCGCGGCACGGTCTCGGAAGCCGCCGCGCACTTTGCCGAAGGAACCCGGGGCGAACTCACCCTGGTGGTGGAAGGCTGCCGGCAAGGAGACGGTTCTGAGGTAGCGGCGCAGGACTGGCAGGACGAGCTGGCATGCCTGCTCCAAGAATCCGGCCTGCCGGTGAGACAGGTTACGGACGAAATCGTTAGCCGCTATCGGTTGCCGCGGCGCACGGTCTACCAGAAGGCCCTGGAGATGCGGAGGAAGGACCTCGGTGAGGAAAAAAAAGAATAGGGGGAAGCTTGCTCTTTGTGCTAGTAGAAAGTCCTGGCAGGGCATGATCTCTTGCGTTTTCGCGCTCTGCGTCACCGGCCCTTGAACCTTGAAGAGCATGAAGGCGCTTGCCCCTGAAAGGCGATGATGGACCAGCGAGACCAGACGGGAAGCACTTTTTAAAGCCCATGAGCACGAGAGAGAGTGATCCCATTGGGGTTTTCGACTCGGGCGTCGGAGGACTTAGCGTCGTTCGGGCGCTGATGGCACGATTGCCTTTTGAAAACCTCATCTATTTTGGCGACACGGCACGGGTGCCGTACGGTGTGAAATCGGTTGAAACGATTGGTCTCTACGCCTGTCAGATTGTCGATTTCCTGCTCAAACAGCAGGTGAAGCTGCTCATCGTTGCCTGCAACACGATGGCCGCGGTGGCCCATCACGTCATTGAAGAACGCTCGCCCATCCCGGTGCTGGATGTCATCGATGCGGGGGCCCGGACGGCCGTGGACGTTACGCGCACCAAGGACATTGGCGTCATCGGAACGCCGGCGACCATCACCAGCAACGCTTACACTCGCGCCATCCATAGACTCGATTTCGAGGTTCGGATCTTTTCCCAGGCCTGTCCTTTATTCGTACCCCTGGTGGAGGAAGGATGGCTGGACCACCCCGTGACGCGTCTTACCGCTGAGGAGTATCTCAAACCGCTGCTCGCTCATGATCTCGACACCCTGGTGCTGGGCTGCACTCACTATCCTTTGCTCAAACCGCTGCTGCAGGAAGTGGTGGGAGATCCGGTCACTCTGGTCGATTCCGCTGAAGCCATGGCGGATCAGACCGCTGCCGTGCTGGAGCGCAAGGGGTGGGGAAACCCGCAGGAGGATCATCCTCACCACCGGTTCTACGTGACCGATGTACCCTACCGTTTTCAGAGTATTGGGCAGGCTTTCCTGGGGTGCGAGTTGGCCGATGTTCAGGTGGTGAAATGGTAAACTCGGTGTAGCGCCACAGAATAAGGATTTCAACCTCGTCAGCCATAAAAGAAGGGATGGGAACACCATGCGTGCAGGTCAAATTGTTCGCAAGACCAAAGAAACGGATATTCGTCTCGAGTTGGCCATTGATGGACAGGGGCAGGTGGACATCCAGACCGGCGTTCCCTTTCTGGATCACATGCTGACGCTTTTTGCCGTGCACGGGTTCTTCGATCTGACGCTTCATGCCAAAGGAGACTTGGAGGTTGATGCTCACCACACCGTGGAAGACATCGGTATCTGCCTTGGGCAGGGCTTGTCGGAGGCGCTCGGAGACCGCAAGGGCATCCGCCGTTACGGCCATGCCGTGGTGCCCATGGACGAAGCCTGTGCGTCGGTGGTGCTTGACCTTTCCAACCGGCCTTACCTGGTCTACCAGGTTCCGCCCTTAACTCCGGGGATCGGCCAGTTTGAAACCGAACTGGTGCCTGAGTTCTTCCGCGCATTCTGTCAACATGGAGGCGTCACGCTGCACCTGCAGGCTCACTACGGGAGCAATACCCATCACATCCTGGAGGCCCTCTTCAAAGCCTGGGGACGAGCCCTCGACCAGGCAACAGGACATGACGAAAGGCGCACGGGCATTCCCTCCTCGAAAGGACTCATCTGAGAGGTCGGAAGACCGAGGGCGTTGAAGGTTCTGCAGAAGCCAGAGGATCAGTTGATTGACAAAGCCCTTTTCCTCTGTTATCAAAACCTAGGTCTTTTGTGAGCGACAGTCCGTTGCTTCCCCACCATCAAGGGCGACTAGCTCAGTGGATAGAGCGTTGGTCTCCGGAACCAAAGGTCGCGGGTTCGATCCCCGCGTCGCCCTCCAATAAATACCAATGATATAAGATAAATACATAAGCTGTTTGTTTGTCATGGAAAGGTTACCCAACACTCATGGTATAAATGACCCCCAAAACACAAAAAGCCCGGATCTCTCCGAGCCCATCATAGTGCCGTGATGACCGCCTCTAGCGACCAAGTCGAGGGACAAATACGCCCTAGGCAGTCGTCCAGAGACAGCGTCATAGGGTGATCTGCGCAGTCAAATCCTTTCTAGTGCGCTCATTATGAACTGTTCAACCTTCAGCAGCAAGATTAAATTGACCGTAATGGCCCAGTGATTCTGAGTGAAAAGGAAGGAAGTATGAGCCGCAATTGGCTGATTGTCAGCTCGAGTCTTGGTTGCTACTTTCAAATATCTCCGTTTTCCTGGATCTTCTTGTCTTCATAGGGGCACAACTTCTTTCTGTACCATTCGAGTTTGGCGTGTTACATGGCGCTGGAGCATTCGCTATTGTACCGCTTTCTCCAGATTCCCGAACATGTCTTGTTATACTCCCTACTTTCCTGTAATCTTTTTTTAATTTTTCGTCATGAGGCTAGGGTTTCATTCGGTTGATGGATTTTGGCTTCATCGCCCACGAGGGGGTTTTTGAATTGGCCCAGATGGAAGCCTTGTGACTATCCATATTCAGAACTTCCAACAGTTGTTGCTACCCGTTTAACAGTGTTTTTTCAAGGAGGGAATATCATGAATTACCAAGGGACCATTCGGTGGTATACTTTGTGTGCCAGTCTCGCTTTGGTTTTCTGCGTTTCCTCGGTGGAGGCAGGTACTAATTTGATGATCAACTCAGTCTCGGGGCCGAATCAGGCATTTCTGAATCAGACAATTTCGGTGACCTACCAGGTGAAAAACACTGGAGATGCAGACTCCGGGGTTTATGATGTGGAGCTCTACCTCTCAAAGGACAAGACCATTAAGCCTGCCGAGGATATTCCATTAAAGAAAGTGACAATTGCCGCCGGGCTGCCGGCAGGAAAAAGCAAGCAGGCAACGACCAAGGTAACGATCCCTAACTGGATGGTTGAAGGGTTGGTAGGGAAATATTATTACGGTGCTGCGGTGGTTAACAGCCAGAAGGCTTCGTCAAAACAGGTTTCGATTGTCCGGTATAAAGACAACGGCGATGGCACCGTGACCGACTTCAAGACCGGCTTGCAGTGGCAGAAGAGCAATGATAGCACAAAGAGGAATTGGTCTGCTGCACTGAGTTACTGCGATGATTTGTAGCTCGCCGGACATAATGACTGGCGTCTGCCGAGCAAGGCTGTACTCGTGACGATAGTGGATGACTTACGGTTTGAGCCGGCCATCGATCCTGTGTTCGACTGTAGCGTGGAGCTTTACTGGTCGAGTAGTGTCTTCGCTGGGGACCAGATTGCCGCGTGGTGCGTGATTTTCGCTTGTGGTTCTGTTTATAATGTGCCGAAGAATTTGGAAGGCTATGTCCGATGCGTCCGGGGGGTACCTTGGTAGTCTGACCTCACAATCGCGTATTCAATATCCCTTTGAGCCGGATTCCAAAGATTCTGTGCTCCGGAAAAAGCCTGATTTTAAGCGATTCAAAACGGGAGAGGGTCCTGCCGTGTAGAGTCTGAAAGCAGTTGATGAAAATATTTGAACTCCCAAAGAGGCAGAATAGGAGCAGTCGCGACTAATGCTATCCTCCTCTTTCCTCCTCAGAAAAGCTGCCTCTTTGGGAGAGTGGGAGGGATTATAAGCATGGAATGGGGTTTGTCCAGAAAAATGAGGCCTGCTGCCGGTTAAAATCTGCTTTGATTTCCACTCTGAGGCAGGAATTTAGCCCGATCTCTGAACTTGTATCTTGGGCCGGCCAAATCCTTCCCAAACTCGACGCAAGTGCTTATATGATACGCGGAAAGTAACATACTTTCCTCCTCCTGAGAGAGTCGAGGCAACCCCCTCCGCCTTGGCTCTCTTTTGGTTTGTAGAGCGGTAGATGGTTGGTCCGTCAATCGAAGGTCGAGGGAAGGGCGTCATTTCAACGTCGTCGAGCCCTCATAGCGAGAAACTGAAGGACAACGGGAAGAAGGGATGCGCAATGGGAGACAAGGGCAAGAAGGATAAGGAAAAGAGTCAGAAACAGGACAATAAAAAGCAGAAACACGAGGAAAAAAAGAAGCAGGAGAAGCAACCGAAACGAAGCCCTTGACAACAAGGATTGTGAGATGTCCGTTGCGCCGGCAGATTGATTTTAAGGGATGTTTGCACTTTTCTTGATCAATCGTGACACCATCTCCTCCTCGGAAAGAAGACCCCTTCAGCTGGCCTTTATGAGTTCTTCAAGCACATTGTAGGGTTGGGCGCCTACCACTCTCTGCGTCCATTAGCGACAAAGGTCGGTACGGCCGTGATTTCACAGGCTCGGGAGTATTTCCAGTCACGGTCCACCGCCTCTTTGAAAGTCCCTTTGTACAAAACCTCTTCTGCTCCCTTGAGGCCGACCGATTCAGCCAGTTTCACCAATACCGGCATCTTGGCGATGTTGAGTCCATCAGCAAAATAGGCTTTGAACACGACCAGGTGGAAATCTTCTCCCTTGTTCAGAGATTCAGCCCACTTTCCCAGTTCCTGAGCCCGTCGGCTGTTGTACATTCTGGAGCGCATGCTGAACGGTAGGCCGCAGTCAGCCGCCACCCTTTTCAAATGGTCCAACATGGAGGGAATATCGATGTCTCTTCCTGCGAAGAGTTCTTCCAGGGTCCGGCCTTCTTCTGGGGTTTCCGGATGCAAAGGAAACGCGATCCATTTGACTTCGATGTCGTATGCTTGCTTGAGTTTTTCAATACGCCCGGTGATGAAGTAGCACCAGGGTCAGTTGTAGTCGGAGAATACCTCCAAAACAATTCTGTCTTGCTTGCTCATCATTGTTCACCTCGCAGTAAATGACTCAATATCCTCTGAAACCGCTTCAGGATATCAGCAAAGCGGTGATGTTCCAACTGAGAGTCTCAGGCAGCTTGCGGAAAAGGAAACCTTCTTCCTTTTTGCGGTCAAACGTAGCCAGGAGATTCGCCATTTTCCTCATGGTTTCATGAGTAGAACCACGTGTGTAAGTGATTATTATAGTTTTTGAGTGAAATTTAGGAATTGGCCCACAAAAGATAAAGCGAAGGCACCGCCTGTTGTCTCTTCACTGGTGGGCCATAGTGGAAATGTCTGACCATTGGTTTGGTTCTCAGAAGGAGAAAAAGATGCCTAAAACCACAAGCCGTGAGATTCGTCTTAAAAGGCGCCCCACTGGCATGCCGGGTGAGGGTGATTTCGAACTTGCCGAAGTGGAGATTCCAGATCCTGCTGAAGGACAAATCCTCGTTCGAAACATTTATATGTCCGTGGATCCATACATGCGAGGGAGAATGAACGAGGGCGAGAGTTACATCCCTCCATTTCAGCTCTCTAGACCTCTTGAAGGAGGATGCGTCGGACATGTTGTAACCTCAAGACAGGGCAAATTCCAGGACGGTGACTGGGTTTTAGGAATGCAGGGCTGGCGGGAGTTTTACCTGTCAAATGGCTCGGATCTTACAAGAATTGACCCCGGTATGGCGCCTGTTCAGAGTTTCCTTGGTGTTCTTGGCATGCCTGGAATGACTGCCTATGTTGGGCTGCTTGAAATAGGTCAGCCAAAGCCGGGTGATACAGTCTTTGTTTCAGCAGCATCGGGGGCTGTTGGCTCAATTGTATCCCAAATCGCTAAAATCAAAGGGTGCCGCGTTGTGGGGAGTGTTGGCTCGGATGACAAGGTCGCTTGGCTTCGTGATACAGTCGGGATCAATTCCGCCTTCAACTACAAAAAGGCTGCCGACTTGTCCAAAGAGCTTTCCAAGCACTGCGCAAAAGGAATCGACATTTACTTTGAGAGTGTTGGAGGGAGGCACCTCGAGGCCGCACTCGACAACATGAAGCCTTCCGGGCGTATTGTGCTTTGTGGCATGATCTCCATGTACAATGCAACAAAGAGAGAGCCCGGGCCAGGAAATCTGTTTCTGGCGGTAACCAAAAGGCTCACCCTCAAAGGTTTTATTGTAATGGATCACATGGACAAGCAAGCCCAGTTCTATGCTGAAATGGGGAAGTGGATTCGCGAGGGTAAGATCAAGTGGAAGGAAACTGTAATCGATGGAATTGAAAACGCTCCAAGAGCTCTCATTGGCCTATTCAAAGGTGATAATTTTGGAAAGATGCTGGTGAAGATTGGCCCGGATCGAGCAGTTTGACTCAAACAGCTGTTGATTGAGAATAGAAAGGAATAGGCTATGGACTTTGGACTTGGTGAAGAATATCTCCAAGATGCATAGAACATCTGGGATGGCCGTGCAGCCTTAAACAAAAGGAACGCCATGAGGCGAAAAGACACCCAAGAATTCCAAAGGCAAACACGCAACTCGGCAGGCATCTACTGCTTTATGGATGTCGTGGCCAAAGAGGCGGAAGAGTACGCCGCTGATCAGACTTCGCCCATGTCCGCACTTCTTGAGGAGGTTGAACACTTTACACTGACAAGGACACCTTATCCCAGTATGCTCACCGGACGGGTCGATACTGACCCCCGCAGCTACGAAGTGATTGTTACCAACCCTGCCGGATTGGTCAGCGAAGCTGAATCGGCACTGGCTCAGAACGGGACTGTGGGCATCGGCATCCCCGGTACGATCTCGGCTCGAACGGGGTACGTGAAGAACGCCAACACGAACGCACTGAACGGCCACTTCCCAGAGATGTGGCCTTCCAGAATCTGAAAACTATCGTTGAATCCATTCAAGTCCAGGGAGGAATGGTCATCGTCGGCGCTATTGATTTGCCAATCGTAGGGCGAGGGTACGGAGAGGGTTATGAGCAGCTCTGCAAGGAAACAGGAGCGATTCTCATCCCAAACATTCTCGATGGTATTATGGGGAACAGGCAGTTGATGAGCGATTCGATCCATCCAAATGATGCTGGCTACACCATCATGGCTGAGAGATTCTACCGGGCGCTGAAGCCTTATCTTTGATTGTTGGCTTCTGTGCCACTTTTGTGATTCTGAATTTGAAGAGTAAACATCATGACCCATGATCTAAACCAATACGTCGAATGGTTTAATAAGTATTCACAGAGCTTTACCCGAGGAACCCCACAAGATCTCAAAAACATTTCCATAAAAAGAGCCCACTCTCTTCGGGTTTTTCAGAACGCCATGAAAATCAGTGCGTCATTGGAGATGGACGCCGAATTGGCCCAACTTACACACCTGGCAGCCTTATTTCATGATGTGGGTCGATTTCTGCAATACGAGCGGTTTCAGACATTCGATGACCGCAACTCTGCCAATCATGCCGCCTTAGGTATAGCTGTCCTCAGAGAAAAGGATGCCCTTGCCTTATTAACCCCAGAACACCGCCGCTTGGTCCTGGGTGCAGTGTTCTTACATAACCGTCAGTTTATTTCTCAGGCACTTCCTTGGAAGCTGGATCTCATGACAAAGATCGTACGAGATGCTGACAAACTCGATATCTTCCCTGTCTTAATCTCTCACTTTTCGCCAGATTCACCGGTTAACGGAGTGGTGACTTTGGGTCTGCAAGCTCATCCCACAGCTTACACCGAGAGCATTTTGGTCAAAGTTCGGTCCAGGGAAATCGGCAAATACGAGGAGATGGCTTGGATCAACGACCTGAAGCTTCTGCTGTGCAGTTGGGTTTACGATCTGAATTTTCCAGTCAGCCGCAAGATCGTTTTGGAGGAGGGCTATATGGAAAGGATTTTCAGGTCATTGCCGGAAAGCCCAAAATTCATTGAGCTGAAGAATCAGCTGACAGAAGACCTGGCAGTTGAAAAAGGATCTGGCTAGATTGGAATCACACATGAAATCCATCAATCGCAACGTCATCATCGTTAAGCCAAGGGAGCCTTTCTTGGCCTGGCTTCAGAGTCTACCAGTTCCACCGGAGAACTTGACTCTGGATGAGCTGAGAAGAGATTCACTGTGCCTCCTTATCCCTGAGTCAGAAGCACAAGAAGATGCCACTGCTCTGATCTTCAAACGCTACAAGAAGCTCTTTGAGAGCGAACTGATGGCTTGGCATACCGTGAAACGAGAATGGCCCAAGAAGAGGACTCTTGCGATGTTCCGGCAGTGGTTCGAACTGGAATTTCATTCGGAGGTGATCGATCTGATAGATGCGCCCATCGAGAAAGAGGATTATCTGGGTTGATGCTGGAGAAGAGAACCGATGCCTGCTAATTCATAAGGGACAATGATGCACCAACTGTGGAGCTATGAAGATTATGTGGAACGGCTGGGTCATTCCGATAAGATGGTTCGATCATGGGCTCTCAACGTAATTCGGGAGCGATTCCCCCGTCGCTACACACCAGAAGTTGCCGGGTTACTTGAAGATCCGGATGAACATCTAGCGAGTGCCGCAGCCAGATACCTTGGGAAACATAAGGCCGTCGAGTTTGCACCTACGCTCCTCAAAGGTCTCTTTTCCGGTAACGGGAATGTCCCGGGGAACTGTGCCTCAGCCCTTGGTGACATGTTTTACGAGCCCGCGGCTGATCAAATTCTTGAATTCTTACCTCACTGCAGCGATGCCAACACATTCCTGGGTATTCTGCACTATCTTGGGAGAATCCATCATGAGGATTGTCATCAAGCTTTGCGATCAGCTTTCCATCATGTTCAGGACCAATATTTTGGAGATGCTGCAGCGTTGCACCTGCTTAAACACCAAGACCCAAATGATGTCTCCCTGGTTCTTGACAACTATTTGAGAAAGGCTGGGCACAAAGGCAACATTCACCTGCGCAAGCTCCTTGAATCGATCAACGGATCTGTTCTGTGCGAAGATTTTGTGGATTGTCGGGGAGACCTTTTGATCAACCCTCGGGAAAGTATCTCCGCTGTTATCCGCAGGAACGCGATCATCGAGCCTGAACCGGAATTAATGGATGAGCTTAGCAAAATGATCGAGAACGGTCAGTGGGAACATTTGGCCACCTCACTAATGGTTGCTGCTCAAAAAAGACTTCAATTTCGGCCTATTGAAGAACGTTCTGAGGCTTATCGATCTGAGGTTGAGGGATACGACAGATTGGCTTTGGCGTTCCTGGAATGCTTATCAAAACATTCCCCACGCACAAAAAGTCTCGATGAAGAAGATTCATCCATAGCCTGCTTCGTCTCGGCTGTGCTGGCCTGTTATTTTTCAGTAATTAAGCGTGAGGCCTTCATTCCTGCGTTGACTCCGGGTGCGAGCCTGGATGAATTGTTCACCGCCTTGAAGTCTGCCGGCTCTGAGTTCCCCGAGGTCTTGCAGCAACAATTGGTTGAGTTGACTACGGTATCAGAGCTCAAGGAAATCTTGAGTGAAGATCTCTACGCCTGGGCGGATGTCTGGGCAGTCCGATTGATGGGGCGAATCGGCAATCCAGCGTTTGTTCCCGAACTGATTCGAGTTCTTCGCGATACTGAAGGCGTGTCATACATCCACGAAGATGCAATCAGAGCTTTGAATGGAATTGATCCCGAGGGGCACGAAGAGCTGTTCCGTGTCCTCCAGGAAGGAAAGATAACCGATGACATCGACATTTTGGGCTTGCTTGAGCACCTCCCTTATCCCGAGTCATTCGATATGGCGATGCAACTCTGGCGAGATGACCGCGTTGAATCTCTTGAAATGCTTGGCAGTTGCCTTGAAGGAATAGGAGATGTCAGAGGAATTGAGCTGCTTCAAGAGGTCTACGAAGAAACCGAGGCGGACCATATTGGTCGGTCACTGGAAACCTTGTGCTTGCTCCATAACAGAGATATCCCCGAGCTACCCGCAATCCGCAACCAGAGAGAATTGAACCAAGAACGTCGCCGGCAACGATGGCAAGAGCTGAAGAAACCGGCGGATAAAGCCAACAAGAAAGGCTTGCCCTTGCACTTTACGGGTAAGGCACCGGTTACGGTTCTCCCCAGGAGTGTTGAAAAGATCGGCCGGAATCAACCGTGCCCTTGTGGAAGCGGCAAAAAGTACAAGAAGTGTTGCTTGTTGAAACAGTAATAGACTTCTGATGACTTAGGCTGTTTTGGAGGAAAATATGCCCGTGCTCTTTGAATCCACCGCAATCAAGCAGATGACCTTGGCAAACCGATTCGTCCGTTCAGCCACCTGGGAGGGAATGGCAGGGGACGATGGTTCATGTACTCCCAGACTGGTGGAACTAATGGTTCAACTCGCGGAAGGGCGAGTGGGATTGATTATTTCCAGCCACACTTACGTGAGTCAAGAAGGGCAAGCAGGGCCTTGGCAGCTTGGCATTTACAGCGACAAACTAGTAGCCGGATTTTCTGAGATGACCGAAGCGGTGCACAAGGTATCTGGAAAAATCGTCATGCAGCTTGCTCATGCTGGAATTCAGGCCAATCCTTCTTTGACCGGTCAGCCGGCCTTGGGGCCCTCTCCCTTTGAAAAAGTTCCTGCAGCTCAAGAAATGAACCATGAGCAAATTCAGAAGGTCGTTGAAGCATTCGGCCAGGCAGCTCGTCGAGCACAAACGGCTGGGTTTGCCGGAGTCCAAATTCATGCAGCTCACGGGTTTTTGCTCAGCCAGTTCCTCTCTCCCTTTTTCAACAAGAGGAGGGATCAGTACGGCGGGAGCATCGAAAACCGGGCGAGGTTAGTCCTGGAGGCTTACCATAGTGTCAGGAGCAGAGTCGGTGATCATTTCCCCGTAATGATTAAACTGAATTCAGAGGACTTTTTGGAAGAAGGCCTCAGCCTTGATGAGATGGCCCAAGTGGCAGCAATGCTTGAAGACGCCGGCATTGACGCCATGGAATTGAGTGGGGGAACGCTTTATTCGGGAGAATGCACCCCGGTCAGGCAAGGGAAAATCGGGTCTGAAGAAGCCTATCACCTCGATGGGGCTAGAAAATATAAGGAAAAAATCGGCGTTCCCTTGATGCTGGTTGGGGGAATTCGCTCTTATGGAGTAGCAGAACGATTGGTACGAGAGGGCTTGGCCGACTACATTTCACTAAGTCGCCCCCTCATTCGAGAGCCCCATCTCATCAATCGTTGGAGGTCTGGAGATACGCGAATAGCAACGTGTCAATCTGACAATTTGTGTTTTGATCCTGCTATCCAAGGAGAGGGAATCTACTGCGTTGTGGAAAGGCGACTGGCAACCAGGAGGTGAGGCCGGGCGCAAACTGAGTTGAACTGAGTTGGTTTCGGGATTTACAGAGGAAAGACTGCCATGAGCGACATTTCAGCAATAGCATCTTCAGCTCTTGCGATGAATAAGTCAAGACTGCAGGAACAGATCTCTATGAGCATCCTAAAAATGAATGCAAAAGCTGAGCAGGCAGTGGCAGACATGCTTACACAGAATGCCAGCCGGATCGAGGCGTCACAGGGAAATTCCTCAGGTGGACTTGTAGACCTTTATGTCTAATTTATCCGCGTTATCTTACCCAGTTCTTAGCAAATCGGAACGGTCCCTCTTCTGCTTCTAAAAGTGATGAAAAAGTGCAAGTATCTTAGCACCTCCTGACGCTTGAGAACAGGACCATCTCTTGGCGATATGCTTTTGCTATCCCGAGGTTTTTGATCGCTGATTTTTCAGTGAACAAGGCAGACAACTGCACTTTCCCTTCCAAAACTCAGAAGCACATTCTGCCTACGACTACAGAGGTCCGATGGTCGAGAGGGTTGTGTTCATAAGGTCCGAAACCGCGCCAAGGTGCGATTCCCTGGCGGTACCCTTACATTGCAGATTCTGCGCGACCAGAGTGAACAGCCTCCTTCACGTCATGTACGGAGATTCAAGAGACTGCGAGGTGATGTGCATATCCTATTGGCTCACTCTTTCAGAGTAGATCCGCAGCGCAAAACGAGTCGTTCAGCTCTGCGGCAATTGCTCAACCCCCTTTGGGAGCGGAAGCTGGCGGATCGGGTTGAAGTGCTGAAGGAATAGCGGATAAGGTAGAACCGCCCCGCTATTCCTGTGCGGGTTGGGAGGCGAAGAAGGAATTGAAAGGGAACAGCGCCCTTTTTATCGCCTAGTAGGTGTTGAGTCGTTTGCCGGTGTTGATCACGGAGCGGACTCCAGCGAAGAGTTCTTTGCCCCAATCGGAACGAAAGCAGTTGGTCACCTTCAAGAAGAGTTCGCTCATTCGGAAGGCCTTTTCGCTGGAGTTGTTCGATTATCAGAGAAAATCGAGGATATTCCGTACTTTTTGGTGTTGGCAATCTAATCTTTTCGGAGGAAAAGAGTCCGTTTCGAACCGCAAGGATTTTCATGGGGAAGCATGCCCTCAAGCCCGGAGTTGTGACCCTAACCCTCGGCGCTGAAAGGGCGTTCTTGACTTGGCCTTCATAATCCAATCAAACCCGTGGTAAAAACGCTGCCATGGGGGGTAAGCAATTACCATTTTGACAGTCAAGGTTCTATCAAGCCTTTCATTATGAAAGTCAAGGGGCTCCTGTCGTGCTGAGGAGACCATCTTATGTGCCTGCTTAATCTCAGAAAATGCTGAACGATGGAAATTGGTTCATGGCTTGCATTCATCTTTCACAGATTGCATCTGGCGCAGGGGTTTGAACGCTGAGAGGAGAACTGTCCTTGCTAACTTTGCGCTCGGCAAGTCCAGGAGGCATCTGATCGCTTCAATCGAGGTGCCTTGGCGTCATATCTCGTGTTGCCACGCTTATTAGCAGCCCTGTGAGTTGTGCCCTTTTTGAGAGCAGGATTGATGAGTCGGCCAAACACAAACCAATGAGGAGGCGAATCATGAAAAAGTCAAAAGTGTTTCTTTCCGTAAACGCGGCGGTTGCCGGACTGGCCTTGCTATCTGCCTTGCTCCTGCTCCCCATGTCGGTTTCTGCCGGAGCGAAGGTTGATCAAGGAGTTTTCAATAGTTCACCTCAGCCGGGTCCGACGATAGAGGAAATGAAGCATTCCAAGCCGTTTGTGAATCCTCAACCCGCTCCGGATACCAGTTCCGTCCAGCCACTCCGGGGAGATTCCCCTCAAGCGTTAACCGAACCGGCCCCGGCAGCCACACCGCCACAGGGATCGGCAAACCTTGAGGCTTATGGTGAGTTTGGCGTGCCCTACACCTCCAAAAGAGCGACCCATGGTCCTGTCCCCAAAGACGTCAAGATAGGCCCGAACGACGGCGCTCATTTGAGCGCTACCTACCCCTACCGGGCCGTGGGAAGGTTAAATTTCAAGGACGAAGATGGCGACTGGACTCACTGCTCCGCCAGTTTGATCCTGAGGAGCGTCGTCGTCACGGCTGCCCACTGCATCCAGAAATTTGGCACCGAATCAAAGACTTACAGCGATTGGACCTTTGTGCCGGCCTATTTCAAAGGAAGCAAAGCCGAGGCTGAGCCCGTTGTCCCTTATGGGAGTTGGGTTTATGAAGCATATGTCAGACCGGCTTCCTGGGCGGATGGCACTGACACTCACAAAGTCGCCGCCAGCAACAATGACGTGGCGGCTATCCTTCTCAAGAAAGATGCCCAAGGCGAGTTCATTGGGGACAAGATCGGATGGTTACGGTATGGTCAAACTGACAATTTCTTCATAACTTCTAAGCGCACTGGTGATTTATGGACTGCGGCGCTCACCACTTTAGGATACCCGGGGAAGTCCGATAATGGGACGATCATGCAACGATGTGATGGCCCGAGCTATCTGACAGAAATCGATAAGGTTCAGCAAGTCTATCAGGGCAGCGATTTCACGGGTGGCTCAAGCGGCGGACCCTGGATCGCCAATTTTGGATACCAGGAGCCCACCTTCAGTGAAGGAATCGGCCCGGGCGAAAAAGCGCTGAGCAATGTCGTGGTCGGCGTCACTTCCTGGGGAGACGGGCAGCCCGGCCCGGAATACGACAACTATTCTTCTCAATTCGGGAGGAATAAGGAGTACCCGCTGGGCAGTTACGGTACCTTCGGAGCGGGGAATATAGCGGCTTTGCTCAATACCTTGTGTTCCATGAAACCGGAGGGCGGTACCCAGACTTATAAGGAACTGGGATATTGTGACAAAAAGAAATGATGGCTTTTTCCCCAGTCCCCCTGCCCAGCCCCGCGCTGTCCGCATTCCGGCAGGGGGGAAGATCATTTCCAGCGAAACATTCAACCAGCTTGGTTCCTGCTTTGTCGGAATGGTCGACAGCCATGTGTGCTTTAGTGCTGGGCCTAACGGCCTTTGCCTTAATTCGTAGGCGAACTAAAAAACATCTTTAATTGTTACGGGCTGTAATAAAGCTGGGGCCTAACCGGTCACTGAACGCACAATCTCACTTGTACTGCTTCAAATTGCTCAGCCAACCTCTCCTCATTGGGCAGCGAAAGACTGCTGACTTTGGCCAGTGCCAGCTTGCTGGCATTAGAACCACGTAGATATTAATTCAGGGAGGTGTATGAATTACATTGGATCGAGCATTATGCTGTTCGTTCTGGGTGTGACTGCGCTGGCCCAAGCAGAACCGGTTACCCAGGCTCGGATAAAGCAGGTCGTCACAAAAGTGATGCAAGAAAAGCATATCCCAGGATTGTCCATCGCGGTCTCCATGCCGAGCGAGACAATCGAGGAAAGTTATGGTCTTGCCAATGTGGAATACCAGCAACCCGTTGAGAAAGATTCAATCTTCGAGATCGGATCAATTCCGAAAACTTTCACCGCCATAGGTATATTGATGCTTCAGGAGGAAGGAAAGCTGAGCGTCAACGACAAGATCACGAAGTACTTTCCCCAACATCCGGGATGGAGCAAAATTACACTCAAACACCTCCTTCAGCACACCTCCGGCATCAAGGACCTAACGGAGACAGAACCTTTCAAGAGCACCCAAGGGAAAGACTGGACTCCCCAAGAGGTGGTTGCGGGTATTGCCAGGGAGCCCCTTGACTTTGAACCGGGGCAGAAGGCCAAATACAGCAACACCGGCTGCATAATTCTCGGACTGGTGATCGAAAAAGTAACCGGGATTTCCTACGGTGATTTCCTTGCTGAGAAAATCACGAAGCCTCTCGGCATGACCCATACTAGGCTCGGCAGTAACAGCGCCCTTGTCCCGAAGAGAGTCTCGGGGTACGCGGGAAATCTAATAAATGCGGAGTATGCGAGCCTTCTATTGCCCTATGCCAGTGGA
The DNA here is from genome assembly GCA_963783775.1 of uncultured delta proteobacterium. Taxonomy (GTDB): domain Bacteria; phylum Desulfobacterota; class Syntrophobacteria; order Syntrophobacterales; family Syntrophobacteraceae; genus JADGQM01. The sequence continues at coordinate 868,786 of CAWAOR010000011.1, forward strand.
GGAATCCTATCGACCCCGGCGGATCTGATAAAGCTCGCAAGCATATTTCGGGGACAAGCACTGCTCAACACGAAGTCAATCCCGGAGATGTTTGCTCCCACCTACCTCAACAACGGAACCAGGTGGGAGTCTAGCGGCCCCGGTCTAATAATAACCTTCGGATATGGCCTTGATTCCATCGTGCTGAAAGACAAAATCATCCCGGCCAAAACGGGCGGCATATCCGGGTTCAATTCTTTTTTCGCTTATTTCCCTGAATCTCAGACAATGGTTGCGGTAACGTCAAATCTCAACAACAGCCTCGAAGATTTGCTCATTATTGTCCATGAGCTTTTTGGTTTGTCGGAGAAGTAGAGCATGCCACGCTGAATGAATAGGACCAAAATATTTCCGATTGAAAGCAGCTCATTGCTGCTGACATTATTTAGCTTAAGCGAGGATCATCTATGAGAAGATCACGATTCTACTGCATCATCTCTCTGGCTTTATTCTGTTTGGTTTTGACCGGCTGTTCAAGGAGTAAAGAAGCAGAACAAACGAAAGCGAGCGGCAAAACCGCGACCGAGCAAACAGTAGAGGCTATAAAGGACTATAGCAGAAAGCCTATCGATAAGGCTCGTGCCACGCAACAGCTAGGAGAGGATCGAACCAAGGCGATAGATGATGTTACAGGAAAGCAGTAATGTGGGATGAAGATCTCAGCGAAGGATTTGAAGCGAAGTCCAAATTCCTTTTCGATGCGCGGAATACACATACAGGTCGTCGACCTGGAGTCTCTGATCTTCGCATGCGAGCAACTCACCAATCGTTTGCTGGAAGCACAATCTTGAAAGGTTTGGCATTATTCCACTTGAAAATCCCGGCCAGCCCAAAAATGACCTCCTGAGAAGGTTCTACGGGTGCTCATGGGGCATTTGTTGAGGGCGACTTTTGACAGGAGTTTAAGGAAATCGGGGTCAGAATCGCAGAAATATGATGCCATATCAATTTGTTACGCAGCCAAAGGTTGTAAGACCCCACTCGCTATTTCGAAGCCAAATGCGCGTAGGATTTGGGCTTGTGTTTCGGTGGGTTCTTCAACGATCCGCTCTGGCTTGCCGGCGGAGGTGGACCAGCACAGGCATGAATGAAGCCTGTGGAGCTTTTGCATGGCAGTGGCAGCAGTCATCGGAATACCAGAGCGCTGCAGGCGAATTTCGATGAGGCGCAGATAAGCAAGGGCTATCACACAGGACAAAATATGACAGCGGATTTTGCCATCTGTCCAATGGCGGATGGGCATGACACTCACGAGATCGTCATCCTTTGACTGACGGAAGGCGTTCTCCACCATATAGCGATCCAAGCTGGCCTGAACAATTTCATCGGTGGACCAGCCGAGATGATCGGTCAGGATGATGTTTTTCCCGAAGCGCTCGAGGTATTTTGCGATGCGGTAATAGTTCTTGCGAAACAGCAGTCGCCACTTTTTCTTGTATTTTTCAACTGAAAGCTCATAGAGATCCTTGGGAAGATAGAGGCGCTGGCAGGCATCGTGGTAATGGCTTTCGATCAGCTTTGGATTGGTCCAGTGGGATTTCTGGCTTTTGACTCTGTCTCGCAGATCAATAACAACCTGCTGTAGGCTGAGAAGTTTCTTGTCGAAGGAGTACCTTTGCTTGGCTGCTGTTCTAGGGTTATAGGTCACAATGACGGTGCGCTCTTTGCCCCAGAACGTCCCGACGGTGCGCCAGGCCACGAGCTGATCATCTTCCTGGCCCTTGCTCACCAGTTCCCGGTTTTTGACGGTATCCACCGTCTTGAATAGTGAGAGTTTCGTCCTGATCAGATCCTCAGCAAAGGATGGGGAATAGGTGGTGATGAAATGCACTCCGGGTGCCGCGTCAATGCTGGCAATATTTTCCAAGGAGTTCATCCCTTGGTCGAAAACCAGGGTGAGCTCGCCTTTACTCTGGGTGCTGCTCTGCATGGCGGCCAAGAGTTGCCGCAAGATCCGCTTAAAGACTTTGGAGTCATGGCGATTGCCTTCAAATTCCTTATAGAAAAGCGGGATCTGGCTGCCTCGGGAGACCAGCAGCGCCACCCCGATTTGCCGCAGCCAGTCTTTGCCCTCCTTGTTGTTGCCGCGCTGCGCCAACTCGGATTCCGTATGACTCGCCATGTAAGTGTAGTAATTCGTGGTATCAAAAAGAAAGCAATCCGCATCAGGTTTTTCGAACTCGGTGATGCGCTGGAAAAAGCCCGAGGCAATGGTTTCGATGTCTTTTTGCTCGACGTGATCCCACTTCTCCCAATAGTGCTGAGAGTCAAGAGCATGAATGTCTACCGGGCGGATGTGTTGGATGGCGGTGTGGCTGTACCAATCGGACAGGGCTCTTTTGGAGCACGCGTCAATCATTCGGTTGAAGACCGCGTAGAGGAAATATTCGCCAATAGAGGGTCCCTTGCCAGCTTCTTTTTTGGCCACAACCGAGTCGATGAGCGAAACCAGCCCGACGCTTTGATCGATGAAATTGGAGAGCCACAAGGCGCCAAACTTCTGGGTAATGATCTTGGTGCATCTGGCCGTCCTTTCACCTTTGGCCAGCTCCGCCATCCGTTCCAGACTGCCATGGCCAGGTGATTTGCCCCCATGCCGAGAGCTTCCAGCTCGTCTGCCAGGTGTTTGCCTGGATGAATGAAAAACCCTGCCATAGGTCATACTTCATCTGCAGACGTAGCCAGGTCTCCGGTGCACCGCCGAAGGCCTTGGATAGGCGGATAGCCATTTCCGGCGATACGCCACTATGGCCGTTCAGAAGCTCGGACAGCGTCTTGAGGGTGGCGCCGAGGCCTTTGGCCGCATCCGTTGACCGTCAGGCCCAGCAGCTCAAGGCACTGGTCACGGATGATTTCGCCGGGGTGCGGTGGATTGTGCATCTTCATGGTTGTCTAAATTCCACGTTTACTCGCCTCAAGTCATTTCTTCTTTGTAAACCAATCCCACCAACCTCCTTGCGGCCGCGAAGGCCTCGCCAAAGCTGATCGTTTCCCCCGGTCTGGCAAACGATACCTGCCATACGAATGCTTCATACTTGCTTGCCCATGCTTTGTCGCTTTGCAAAAGCTCGCGGATGGCCGCGAACCGTTCGACCGGTTTGGAAGGCGCTCCCTCCCCTCCCCCTCAATCGCCCGTTATGGCGCGAATGTCTTTAATCAACATAAAAAGGTGTCGGCTATCGGTAGGCGACGGTACGAATCCGAAATGCCGGTAGAAAGCCGCCGCGGAATCGTCTTTTGCATGAACGGCAAGCGAGCGTATCCCGACGATATCGGCAACCTGCAATGTGCGCTCCAGGGCATCCAGGAGCAGCCCGGCGCCGATGCCACGGCCTTGCCATTCGCTATGCACGGCAAGCCTGGCCAGAACAAGAAGCGGTATCGGATGGCGCGGCATGCCTTTAACGATGCGCGCCGGCGCGTCAGCATGGCGAACCTCACCTACAACAATCGTGTAGAACCCTATAACCGTCTTGTCGCTTAAGCCAACATAGGTTTGCGATGAATTCGTTTGTTGCGCTTGTAGCGCGTAACGAATAAGGAACCGATCAAGTTCAGGTTGGCCACAGGTAAATTCTTCGACGGCATGCGTGCGTTGTAACTTTTCTACGCGCAGGGGGGGTGTCACGGCTCGGCGTCAAAAACGGATGGTTCACGGAACAGCCGTTCGAGGCGTGCGTGACGACGCGGCGGAGCGTCGAGCGCGGCGACGAAGGCTTCCCAATCTTTTGCGTCAAGGGTAAAGACGCGCCGGTCCGCTAGCCGTTCTTCAGCTTCGCTCAGCGCCGTTTCGAGAACAAATTCGCTCACGGATTTACGCGCCGCCGTTGCCGCAGCCTGCAACGTCTGCTTGGCAGACTTGCTAAGCCGCAGATCAAGTTTTTCCGTTCTGGTCGTCCGTTGAGTAGCCATAGTTTTTAAAGCCTATTCATGCCGCCTGACAATGTCAAGACAAATCGTCTACATCTTCTCCACTTTGACTTGGTAAATGCTTTTTTCAGGCTATAGCGTCCAGGCCCTTTTTCCGGGCCAAGGCCAGCAGCTTGAGTGAAGGTCCGCGAGGCTGTTTCGCGTCTCTTTCCCATTGGCTCACCAGTCCGACGGTCACATTCAGATAGCGTGCAAAAACGGCTTCGCTGACACCGGCCTTCTTTCTCACTTCCGCGATTTCCTGCGCCGAGAGTTTTTCCACGCTCGTCAGGCGCGAGGCGTCGAAATCGCGCACCGTCTTTGTGTCTATCAGTCCAAGGCGATGCAGCCCGGTCGCCGTTTCGTGCAGCGCTTCCAAGGCTTCACTCTGATACTTCTTCGCCATTGTAGTTTATCCCCTCCAATTCACCTGCGCTCAGGGCTTTGCCATGCCCGCATCAGCGTTTCATCGAGGATCGGGCGCCCAAACTGAAAACTTTGGCCCGCATATCCCAGGGGCGAGCTGTGACTATGCAAAATGTGCTTCCTGAGCCAATTCAACGGTCACATCAGGTTCAGACGGTCGATTCACTTTAGGCCGGTCAATCCCACTAATTGCAAGCCGTTTGTGATCCGGTTCGGAGGGAGGAGCGGTGCAAGCCAATGCACCGTTCCTACCCCTATAGTTTCTTGGGGTTTTCCTGGACCTCCGCCTTCGCGGGGGTGATGGGCTAAGCGAATTCTGAGATAGTTTCTAAGCATTCTCTGGTTTTTGTGGAGGCAGACCATGGCACAGAAGCGTTGCGCCCGGTGTGATTGTCCTTTTGATTTGAACCCTCGTGCAAAAGAATCAGCACTACTGTCGTCTTCGGCTAGCGAGAACCGGCACCGGCCTCCCCTACAAGACTTGGTTGGGCCAAGGGCAATGACTGGCAACCATCATTTCTTGCATTTGTAAGGGATCGGCGGCTCAAATTTCGGGTAAGTCTTCATCTGCTTCGGGGTCGTCACGTCTTCCAGTTCCTTGTGAATTTCCGCCTCCGTCATGAAGGCATAGCGCATCCAGAGCGTACTTGTCCCGCTCCAGCCATCCTTTTCCTCGATTTGGAGCCACCTGCACCACAAGGGAGAATCGGGCACCACAATCCACTCGCCCTTCGGATAGCGTCGCTTGTAGGGGTTTACGTGGGCATTCATGGCTTTCTCATGTCCGCACACGACGGCCTTCGGTCCAATGGCCGTTTGGAGTTGCTCGGCGATGCCCCCGCGCGTCCCAGTGCCACAGCAGTAAAGGAGGACTATGACACCTTCCGACGATTTAGATTGGATAACCTCAGCTACCTTGGGGATGTCCCGAATCCCGATATTTGCGGAAATAAGACTGAAGATCCAGGCGTGACCAAAATACGCAACTACCTCTAAAGGGCCAGCTGCCTTTCTAATGTTAGATAAAAAGCTGCTCTTTGCATTTCCCTCCTCAAGATATCCAAGTTGGAACTTGTAATGCTTTCGAAAGGCATCAGCCCATCCTTTGAAGGGCTCAATCCTAGGTGTGAGAACAATCCCCTTGCTTGGTTTGATCATGCCATGCCCCCTCCAGCAAAATGTTGACATCTCGAAGCATTCGAAGGAATCGGAAAAACCTTCGTAGACGTAATAAGGGCAATCCCCGTCGGCATGAAGGCGAATGCCGACCGCTTCACATGACGTTAACTCTTTGAAATGATCGATGATCGTCATCAGGGTCGACTTCAGATCAACGAAGTTGGTGTTATGACATTCTCATCGACAGAGAGCCCATTACACCCCAATTGGCATCGCTCGGAGCTCCCGATGCTTTCGCTTTGGATCCTCTTCTTGTGGTCATGATGGCATCCTACTGGAATCGGGCCCTGAGTCGCCTCGAGAGGTCACGTCCTTGCTTTTGCGGCAGCGGCCCCCCTCAGGGTCGTCAATACCAGGCACGCGACGAGCATGCCGCGTCCGAGAACAGCCCGCAGCCGGTGAAAGGCCCAAAGGGGGCCTTTCTGCCTGACTGTTTGCGGTCTAGGCCCCACCTGTGCCTTCCCTGGATATGGTGAACACGAAATTCGACCCGTCCGGCCGGGCTTCGTACCAGATCTCACCGCCGTGATCGAGGATGATTTCCCTGCTGAGGCACAGACCAAGGCCGACCCCGTCCGGGGTGGGACCTTCCGAGGACCCGATACGCCCAAATCTGGAGAACAGCTTCTCGCGATCTTCTTCAGCAATCGGTTTCCCGCTGTTGTAAACGTTCAGACGGTAATGCGATGCGCGTTGTTCAAAGCCAAAAGAGATGGTGCAACCCTTGCCCCCGTATTTGACGGCATTGCTGAAGAGATTCCGGTAGACGGCCTTCAACCAGGTCTTGTTGGCGCTGATGGTGATGGAACCGGCGGGAATAGCCCCCAGACGATTGTCGATGACGATTTCATGCTGGGTGATCTCGTCCGCGAGTTCGTCCAGCACGGCGTCGATGATATCCTGCCTGAGGTCCAACACTTCCCGTTCCATTTCCATCGTGCCGCCGACGACGGTGGCTTTCCCGAGGTAATCCTCGGCCGTCCCCAGCAGGCGGGCGCAACGGGACAAAAGGTCCTGCACGGTGTTGGCCGGGCTTTGGTCGAGCTTTCCGTAGGCGCCTCGAAGCATGAGCTTCAAGATCGAGGCAATGGCGACAAGCGGCCCCCGGATGTCATGAGAGAGGACCATCACCATGTTCAGAAGGTGTTCGTTCAACCGTCGAATGCGCTGTTCCGATTCAAGAAGCGCAGCCTCCGCCCGTTTGCGCTCGGTGATGTCGTCCCCCGACGAGATCGTGCCGGTGACGTGTCCCTTCTTGTCTTTCAATATCGTGTTATGCCAGGCGATGGTGCGCTCCTCGCCGCTCCGGGTCAAAACGATGTTTTCAACATACTCGCCCGGCTCGACCGTCCCTGCCATCAACTGCGCGAACACCTCCTTGACGTGCTCGCGCACAGCTGCGGGCAAGAAATGGTCGAACCAGTTCTTGCCGATGATCTCTGCTTCGCTGTAGCCCAGCAAGCGGCATCCGGCCTGGTTGATCAGACTCACCGTCTGGTCGGCGTCGAGGGCGACCACCGTTGTCCCAACAAGGTCGAGGTACCGTTGGGCTTTCTCCTTTTCCCGCTGCAGCGCTTCTTCCACGCGCTTGCGCTCGGTGATGTCCCTGGCGATGACCGTCACCCCATGCGGGTTGGGATAGGCGCTCACACCAAGGCAGAGGAGCTTTCCACCGCTGAGGTGGTGCATGATGAAGCTTTCGGATGTGTGGTTCAGGAGCACCAGGCGGTATGTTTCGGCAGCACCTTTCAGACTCTCGGTGACCGGGGGGAAGATCTCGTGCCACAATCTGCCGAGGGCATCTTCTTCAGAAATGCCCACCAGCTCTTCGCAGGCTTTGTTCCAGAAGGTGAACCGCAGATCCGCATCCATGGCGAAGCACATATCGGTCAGGCCCTCAAACAATTGCAGGCCCTGCGCCCCGTTTTCCGCAGGCCCTGCGCCGCCCTTCTGGTCGTGGGTGTTCCCTATCATCGTTGTGTTCCTTGAAGGCCCCAATGTTGGTGAAACCATGGCAGAGGGGGGAGAGAAACGAACATGGAGAATGACATGTGGCCATAGGATAACACGGATACAACAGGCCAGGGAAGTCCATTCAAACCTGCTTAGAGACTATCTCAAAGCTCGCGCAAGCCGTCACCCCCGCGAAGGCGGGGGTCCAGAAATTTCGAAAAAACCTTGCTTCCCGTGAAAACCGGAATCCAGAAAAACTGCCCGGATAACAGCTTCCGCCGGTATGACGAACCTATTGGACACTCAAAAGTGCTGAAGCTATCATCCGAATCCGGTCACTGCGCTCCAGTGGCGATTTTGATGCCTACTGGAAATTCCATAGGACCCAGGAGCTCCAACGTAACTACTCCTGTCGCTATGCGCTGGCCGCTTGAGGAGGGATTGCGTCCAGGGTTCGCAACTTCTTTCTGGGCAAAGATCAATCAGACCGATCAAGTTCTTTCTTATGGCGGCATTTCATCAGCTGAGAGGCTTCATGGCAAGAGCGCGGACTCCGTTCTCTCTCCCTTTCTCCTCAGTAATCATGTTTAACCCATTCTCCGTCTATGACGATAGTAGATATGAGGACATCAAGGCAGAAGGCCGAAGCGCAGGAGACCGTCGGTTGGGACGATTTAACTGATATCTCACGACAAAATCCGCGAGGTTTTCGGGGATCAATACATGAATCAGTCGCACAACGCCGATGACAGGATGTCTTTAGACTCATGCCGGATGAATGATCATGAGTCTCTGGCGAGTTTGAACGGGGACTTCGTGCTCCAGGAGGTAAAGAAACAACTCGATATCATGCGTCTGGATTTTACTCTGAGCGCAGAGGACAAAGAGATCCTGGACCAGCCGCATCTCGCAAGTAAGCACAGGCTGCTCAGACTCGAGAACCGGCTTCCCATTGACATCAAGAATGAGCTGTTCCGCATCGCAAACTCCTCGCTTTATTCAAAAAGTTGCACCCAGAAAGCGTCGGACTTCTGGCAGGTCTCTCAGGCTCTCGGCCTCGAAAACATGAAAGCCCATATCTTCAGCAGCGCGATGTTCAGCATGGCGAGAACCCACAGGGACATCCTGGAGTTGAAACACAAGTCGCTGGCGACCGCAGGACTGTCGCTGGCGATCATGCATAACATCCTCGGTTTTGACCTCGAGAATGCACCCATGGTCCAGCTCTGCGCCCTGGTGAGCGAGTTCGGCAAAATACCCTTTTTTCTCTACCGGCAGAAGCATGGGAACCATCCCGAAATCGCTGAGATCATGACGGAAGAGTTTATCAATATCCACCATGGGAAGATCGGTCTCATGATGATAGAAAAGTTCGACCTGCCGGAATTCCTGAAAGATCTCTTTGAAAAGCAATCTCTTATTTTCTTCGATCGGGCGCACCAGTTCTCTATAACCACCATCGTCCGTATCGCAAAACTGCTCGTGCGCGACAGTTTCAAACATCACGGTAAGCTGATTCTGACGTCGGTCGTCGATGACGCGTACGGTGCCGTGTGGGGCTCGGTCGGGAGCGAGATACAGTCCTTTTTTGATGCCTTGGGCATTGGACGTTTGATCGAAATCATTCCCCATGAGACCACTGCCCAGCAGTACTGCAGACAAAAAAACGAGAACGCTTGACATAGGTGCCTGCGTCCAGTGCCTGCGCTCTGGTGACCATGTGCAGTTTCGTTTTTCGGTTAGCAAGGCTGTCCGGCTCAGGTTGCTTTGCAGTCTGGCTTTGTAGAACCCGGTTTGAGGTTGCAGGAGCGGTTAAAGCTGGTATGGGTGGATTCAGGAACTGTCCTGAAAAATAAAATCCGTCCTCAGTTATGAGACTAAGGGACTATCCATAAGGAAGATCACGATTCATCACACCCTAAAAACCCCCTTTGCCGTGGGGCAAACTTCATTAAAGCCTTAGCATAGAGGATACAGCTAAGTTCAGCAGTGAAAAAAGCAGACTCGCGAGGATTGCTGAGCCGAAACCCCTTAAGTGGATTCCTGGAACAAGACCGGACACCAACCACAGCATGAGAGCATTGACAACCAGGAGGAACAAACCCAGTGTCAAAATGGTTAAGGGAAAGGTCAGAATCACCATGACCGGTTTTACGAAAAAATTGACCAGACCCAAAACCATCGCACCGATGAACGCCGAGCCCCAGCCTTCCACAGACAATCCCGGGACCAGCCTGGAGACAACCAGGAGAAGGGCTGCATTAACTATTAGACGCACCAGAAGCTCAACCATAAGCCAACATCTCCCGCAACACAAAACCGAAGAGGAACTCCACGCAAAAGAGACCGCGAGGCATTTCTTTGTCGCTGTCTTTTCACTATTCAGTCAAGTTCCTCTGCCCACCCTCATTGAGAAGCTACTTTTCGAGAGCGGACTGGGGAAAGCCCATGGATCAGCGGACGGCAATCTCCTGATAGATTTCATCCGCCGCGCCCAGAGTATCCACCGGAGGATCAAAACCAATCAGCGAGGCCGTTCTCAGGTTGATGGCGATCTTGGGCGGGCCCTCAAAAACCTGGTCCAATTGCCTTGGTTTGGCACCGTTCAAGATCTTTGCAAGGGTTTCTGCATAGTATTGCCCGACATACTTAAAACCCGCCTGGGAGATGCTGAGCAGAAATCCCCACTTCACCTCCTCCGATCCCGACTGAGAAAAGGTTGGGATACTGCAGGAATTGGCTATCTTCACTAATTCCGGAATGCTCTTGTCGTTCACTCCGTTTTGTTTGGTGACATAGATCGCATCCACCTTGCTGCAAAGCTCACGAAAACACTGTATAACGCTCTGGGCGGTCAACTTGGAATCAGGAATATCATCTCTGGTGTAGCAGTTGATGACCTCGAAACCGCGCGCTCCCGCCACCTCCTTGACCTTGTCCAGGGCCGCATAGCTCCTGCCGGAATCGGTATCCGCGTAGGCCATGCCCAGCTTCTTGAATCCGACGATGTCATGAAAAATGCGAAGCTGCCGTTGAAAACGCGAGGGATCAACCCGGGCCAGAAGGTGGTCGTAGCCCGAATCGTCGCTGCTCTTGATGATGCCCGAAGCAACCGGTTCACTCGTCGATATCACCAGGGTGCTGGTGTGGTGATCATTGGTGGCGAGGTCTTTTCCGGCCCAGGTTCCTGCCGCGATCATGAGGTCAATGTCCTTTTGATCATTCAAACGCTTGATGAGGTCAGAGGCAATCTGCTTTCTAGCGGTTTCCTCCCATGCGGTAGAATAGTAGGCGTCCTTGACAAACTCCAGGTAACTGCTCCTGGCCTCGGTGGCAAGCCAGTTCCACAGCTCTCCGGTCTGTTTCGGCTCCTGTACCGGGATTTCCGCTTTCTCGATCCATCCGAGATCCATCAGGGCCCTGACGGTTGCCATGAGCGATGCCTGATAGTCCGGATAATCGCCGCCCTGATAGTATCCGAGACGATATTTGGCTCCACTCTTGGTTTTCGGCGCCACACTGAACTCGCTCTTATCAGCGGCGAGCCCCAGCGTCTGTAACAGAAACACCAGGACAGACAGAAATACGAACACTTCCACGAAGCGCTTCATGAATAACCTCCAAACCTCTCTTACCGCCAATATAAGCCCAGCCGAGGCAGACCGGACGGTTCCCTCCCCGGGGAACCTTGTCTGTCCTCTGTTGTTGCGGGCACGGTCCCCGCCAGCCCATGAGGCATGGTTACCATGCCGATGTCATATTTCATAATCAATCGGCTGGCTAATAGAAAGAGCTTAATCCGATTCCGCATTTTTCTAACGCATGCAAAACGACACTCGTATGATATAGAAAAAAGCATTAAGAATTGTGACAAAGGCGAAACTGATGGTAAAGGGCATGGGGGAAGAGCGTTTCCTTATCCAGAAACCGGGGATTCACTTGAGAAATGGCTGAACTGATCGTCGATCTATCCAAACTCAGACACAACCTTGAGGTTGTTCAAGCACTCTGTACCCGGCACGGGATCGAGCTGGTAGTGGTTGCCAAGGGCTGCAATGGATTCTTGCCCGCAATGAGGGTTTTCGCAGAAAACGGGGGCCGGATGGTTGGATTCTCACGGGTTGAGGATGCGTGCCGAGCGTCGCCTTCGCTCTCCCGTCGCCCGTGTTTTGTTTCCATCCCCAGTCCTGGGCAGGCAGAGGCGGTCGTACAGCAGTTCTGTTCCAGCCTGCATTCGGAGCTTCTCACGATTCAGGCTCTGGCACGTGCGGGCGAGGGGCTTTTGCGGCCCCATGGCATCATCTTGATGGTGGACATCGGAGATTTGCGAGAAGGAGTCGTGCCGGAAGAGGTTGTTCGAACCGTACGGTCAATTTTGGAGCTGCGAAGTCCATCTATCACCCTCTGGGGTTTGGGTGCCACCTTGGGCTGCTGCTCGGGTACGCTTCCCGACGAACAGAACCTGGGGCTGCTGCAGGAACTCCTCATCGAAACCGAGCAAAGAACCGGGTACTCCGCTCAAAACGCTTTCTCTTGGCGGTTCTGTGGTCATTCCCTGGCTTGAAAAGGGTTTGTTGCCGTCGAAGATCAATCAGGTCCGCATCGGGGAGGCCATTTTGCTGGGAACTATCCCGACCCTTGACCAAAGGCATCCAGCCTTATCCCCTGACGTGTTCATGCTCCGGGGGACCGTCCTCGAGGCCAAAGAAAAGCCCTCCTTCCCTCCCGGCCGACAGGGCAAGGACGTTTTTGGGCAGCAGCAGACCTTCACGGATCGAGGGTATCGCTTACGCTGTATCCTCGACTTTGGTATCCTCGACACCTATCCGAGGGGACTGACTCCTCTGATGAAAGGGCTGGATTTCATCAATTCCAATTCGGATTATACCATTGTGGACACCACAGAGACCGGCTGCAAATTCAAGCCTGGGGACACAATAGATTTTTGCTTGAACTATCAAGCGCTTATCCGGGCCTTCCACGCCTGCAATCTGAGGATAACCGTGAAGGACGCTCTCCAAGGAGGCGAGACATGAGCAGGAATGTGGGCGCTTTTCAACCGCTGATCATGGGCCGGAGGCTCACGGGCAATCTGAGCCAACGAGTTCAAGGCGATGGTGGTGAGTTGTGAAAAGCCCATTCTCCAAGCTGCGCAGGGTTTTTCTGGTAGCTTTGGGGGCACTCTGCCTTGGCATGCTTCCGACGTCCCTCCTTGCGCAACCCACGGTGTGGACCATTTCGGTCAGCCAGTTTATCCTTCATCCGGCACTGGACGCGCTGCTGAAGGGCTTCAGGGAGACTCTGCAGAGTGACGGGTTCCAGGCCCGATATCACATTCATATCGCTAACGGCGAGGAGGCCGCAAATGTTGAAATCACCGGGCGGATCGGGCGCGAGCGACCTGACCTGGTGTTGGCGCTCAGCACCCCTTCCGCGCAGGCGTGCCACAAAAACCTCCCCGAGGCCACCCTGCTCTTTTCGGCGGTCACTGATCCGGTTGGCGCCGGCCTTGTGGCCAGTCTCGACAAACCCGGCCCCAACATCACGGGGATGACCGATATGAGTCCCGTTGCCCGCCACATGGCGCTCATCCAGGACCTCCAACCGAACCTCAAGAAGCTGGGAGTGCTCTATAACGCCAACGAAGCCAACTCACTCAGTGTGGTCAGGGCCATTCAAGAAGAATGCCGTAAGCACGGCCTTGAAGTGGTCCTCAAGACCGTGGATAACAAAGAAAAGGTGGCTGAAGCCGCCGCAAGTCTGGTGGGCGGGTGCGACGCCGTGTATGTGCCCACGGACAACACGGTGGTCTCAGCCATAGAAACCGTGGCCAGGATCTGCGGTAAGAACCGCCGCCCGCTATATGCCGCCGATGTGGATTCGGTGCCGCGCGGAGCCCTGGTGTCTCTAGCTATTGATTACTACGGCATGGGGCGCCAGACGGCACGCATGGCGGAGCGTCTGCTACGGGGTGAAGCTGCCTCATCCATACCCGTCGAATCCCAGGAAGACTTTCGCATTCATGTGAATCTCAAGGCCGCTGCCCTCATGGGGATCGAACTGCCGGTTTCGTTGCTGCAATCTGCGGACGTCATCTATGATTCGTTTCCAGAATAACCATTCCCTTTGTCTCGCCGTAGCGCAGTTGGGAGGACTGGGTAAGGCGCCCTTTGCACCCGGCACCGTCGCCACGGTGGTTGCAGGCATTCCTTCCGTCTGCCTCTTGAGGATGCTAGGAGAACCCCAGGCCTTCTTGCTTGTGGTGCTGCTTGTCGCTGTAGGCTGCTATTGTGCAGGAGTGGCGGAAAAGGAAATTGGAGCAACCGATCCGGGAGAAGTGGTGGTTGATGAACTCGTGGGTTTCCTCATTACCATGCTGGGATTCGCCATTACTCCCGAGAGCCTGGTGCTGGGGATTGTCAGCTTCCGTTTGATGGATATCTGGAAGCCATGGCCGGTTTGTATACTTCAGGAAAGGCTCAAAGGCGGCCTGGCCATAGTCATGGATGATGTCGCCGCGGGCATCCTTGCCCACGCGATGGTTTGGGGCGGGCTGAAGGTGTGGGGCGGTGGAATGATTTTCGTAGCGATGAGGTGAGTCGATGCGGCATCTTTTTAAGAGAGCCCTTATTTCTCTGGCAGGTCTTGCTCTGTTCGTGCTTTGGGCGGGGGCAACGTTTGCTTTAACTGAGGATGAAAGAAACAATATCGAAATCTACCAGAAGTTGGCCCCAGGCGTGGCCAATATCACCAGCACCGTCCTTGAGCAGGACTTTTTTTTCAACGTCGTCCCCAGGCAGGGGGCCGGGTCGGGATCGATCATCGATGCTCGCGGCTATATCCTGACCAATCACCATGTCATCGAGGATGCCCGGAAGCTGGAGGTGACCCTGTCCGATGGCAAGAAATACAATGCCAAGCTGATCGGATCGGATCCCGACACCGATGTTGCGGTCATCAAGATTGACGCCCCGAGAGATCAACTGGTACTGATCCCCATGGGCTCCTCGAACGACCTCAAAGTGGGGCAGAAGGTTATCGCCATCGGCAATCCGTTTGGGCTCGGCCAGACCCTTACCACAGGCGTGATCAGCATGGTGGGGAGGACACTGCGAGCCTCCAGCGGAAGCCTGGTGGAGGACCTGATTCAGACTGATGCCTCCATCAATCCGGGAAACTCGGGCGGGCCCTTGATCGACTCTTCAGGGAAGATGATCGGCATCAACACCGCTATTTTCAGTCCTACGGGGGCCAGTGTCGGAATCGGCTTCGCCATCCCCATCGATGTTGCCAAGAGAGTCATCAACGAACTGATCGATAAAGGCTATTACAGTTACCCCTGGCTGGGGGCAAACCTGCTGACCCTCTCTGCCGATCTGGCCGAAGCGCTCAAACTACCCGTACGCGCGGGGGCTATGGTGGTCGAAGTCGCACCGCGCAGTCCTGCCGCCAAAGCCGGCCTGCAAGGCGCAACCGCCCGCGCTCAGGTTGGCAACACCCTCATCAGAGTTGGCGGAGACATCATCGTCAAGGTCAATGGGGAGTCCGTTTCGGACGCCAATGCCTTGATCCGCCAGATTCGCAAATCCCGCCCCGGTGATCGGGTGGAGATGGAAGTTGTGCATTGGGAAGGGGGGCGCGGCAGGGTGACGGTCACCCTGGGAGAACAGCCCAGGAGCAGCCGCCTTCAGTAGCCCCGCACGGCGGGATGAATCAAATTCAGGTTCATGCTCGGTTATCGGTCGCTTGCCGAAACCGTCCAGCGTGCCTGGGGAGCAGATGCTTTATCGCAGTCGGGATCACGCTTGAGGGTTATAAGGAGAACCTCGCCTTGGGTTGCGAAACGCACGGGGACTCCGGATACTCCTACGCCGCAACTGGTGAAGCCAAGCATCCGCTCATATTTCCAGGGGCCGGCGTAAAGGCTTCGAGGGGCCTTGCTGTGGGTGAAGATGGCGCCAAGAAGCGGAACCTGAATCTGGCCTCCGTGAGTGTGTCCACAAAGATAAAGTTCCGGATGATAGGCTGAGGCTTCCCGGTAGATTTCATTGGAATGAGCCAGAAAAATGCGGAACGCCCCTTGGGGCACTTCATCGAAAGCTGATTCCAGATCGTGGCATTTGAAGTAATGAGGATCGTCCACTCCCACAAGCCAGATCTTTTCGCCGCCCTTTTCGATGGCCTGGGAGTCATTCAGGAGCACGGTCACGCCAAATTCCGCAAGCGGCTCGAGCATCTCAAGGCAGTCATGATTTCCCATGATGCAAATGATGCCATCCTGCGTCCGAATTTCCGTCACCAGGAGGCGGAGCCTGGCCAACGCTTCTGTAAAAGGTCCGTGATGCTCCATCCGCAGGTCACCGCCGAGAATACAAAGGTCCACGGGGTGTTTGCCCACCATCTCCTGCACTCTCTCCGTCAAACCGTCCAGGCCATCCAGATGCAGGTCAGAGAGGAAGAGAATCGTGTAATCGTCAAAGGATGGGGGCAGGTTTGGGAAATGAAAAGTGATCCGGGTGGTTTTGAGCTTCAGGGCATTGCGCTTACCCCGCTCGTAGACGCCCAGCAGGAGAAAAACCGTTTTCATGAGAATATGGTAGTAGAAGGCGTCTTCGAAGTTCACAAAGTAGCGCAAGGGCGCCGACGTGATCTGGCAGGATCGGAATTCCTTGAAGCGTACTCGAGGCCGCAGCAGGCGTGGGTAGTCCTGGGAAGGCATGGCGAGGAGGACCCGGTTGAGAAACAGCGATCCCATGTAGGCCACGGCACTGAAGCAAACCAGCAGCAGAAAGATCTGACCGGCGTTCAGAAACAGGCACGGTCCGAGGAGGAGAAACGGGAACAGACCTTCGAAGCCCTGATCCAGGAGGGGAACGATGTCCCCACTCGAAGCCCCGAACCTTCGCTTGATAAAGCTTGAGGCGAGGTCCCCCGCCATGCTCAAGAAACCTGCCCCACACCCAAGCCACCAGGGGAATCCAAGAATCGATCCCACCACGGTTCCGGCGGTCACCCCCCCAAGAAAACCCCGGATGGTCTTATGGGGGCCGAACAGAGGCTTGCCATCCGGTAGACACCGACCACGATCCAACGGAAGGCTCCACCTCTCCTCGAACAAAAGAGTAAGGAGAGGCGGGACAAGATTGATCGCCCACAAGAGCGTCAGGATTTTGAGAGAGAGCCACATGAGCAGACTGGGGAAGGCCGGGCTTTGATGATCACTCCATAAAGGTTCGCAGACACGCCTGACGATTAGGATTGCGGAGTTTCCTCAAAGCCTTTTTTTCGATCTGGCGAATGCGTTCTTTTGACACCCTAAAGGTTTTCCCAATTTTTTCTAAAGTTTCAGCCGGTTGCCCATCGATGCCGAACCGGGCTCGCAAGATCTTCTCTTCGCGCGGCTGCAGCGTGGACAACAGCTCCCGCGTTAGTTCCGCAAGTTCTCTGCCGGAGCATTCTTCCACCGGGGAAACGGCCCGATCATCTTCGATAAAGTCCCCGAGACGCTGCTCATCATCGCCGACGGGGGTTTCGAGGGAAATTGGCTGCGCGGCCAGGGTCAAGACCATCTGCACCTTGTCCAGGGGCAAATTGGCGCGTTCAGCAATCTCCTGTGGAGACGGTTCTCTACCAAGCTCTTTCAGGAGCTCATAAAAGACCTTGAAGAAAAGGTTCTTCAGTTCAATAAAGTGCACGGGCAAGCGGATGGTACGGGTCTTGTCATAGATCCCCCGGATGATGCTCTGCCTCACCCACCAGGTGGCGTAGGTGCTGAAACGATTTCCCTTGGTGTGGTCAAACCTTCCCACCGCCTTGAGCAGGCCCAGATTGCCTTCTTGAATCAGGTCGTCAAAGCTCATCCCGCGACCACGGTAGCGCTTGGCAATGCTCAGCACCAGCCGCAAATTGGCCTTAACCATCTCCTGTTTGGCGCCGTCAATGGCGGTGAGAATGCCTCTGACGCGGCCCAGCAAAAGGGCAAAGAACGGATGAGCCGGGGAGTCCAGAACCGCTCTTTCCAAAGTGCGGAGAATGACCTTGAGGATTTTGTCCCTGACGCCCGGAAAGCTTTTTTCATGACCGATGAGTTTTTTCACTTTCTGGGCCAATTCCCGAATCTGCTCGTCGTGGGGTGCGAATTCTTCAACCAGCTCGACTAGTTGTTCCTGGCCCAGACGAATGGTCTGAGCCAGCAAGATTTCCCGTTCCTGAGTAAGCAAAGGATAACCGGCAACCTCTCTCAGATAGCAGGTAACGTGGTCTTCATCAAAATCTTCTCCGCTCGCAGGCGTGCCCGCCGCATTATCTTCCTGGTAGCTCTCCTCCGATGCGGTCCTCAGGCGATCCAGTACGTCTTCGATACCGTTTTCTTCCTGATCCTCATCAATGGGACGACCAAGTACTAATTCCGTTTCCGTGCACGTCTCCTCCAAAACCTCCTCCTCGCCAAGATCTTTGTAATCCCGCGCTGATTCCTTTCTTTCAAAAAAGTAATCAAAAGGAATACACTGTTGTGATCCGTGACTCTTCATCGTGTTAACCTCCGGTCATGGCACCAGGTGTTGATTTGTTTAGCAAATGTTGTGCCAGATGACCAACCGACATGTCCTCTCGACCGCTCCCAGCGTACTGATACGGGTGCAAGAGAACCCTCTAACTAATCAAGTTTCCTAAATAAACGTAACCATCCCCAGGCCCTCAGTCAATCGTCGGCATCCAACCTCCCCGCCACGCCCACCACGTATCATTCCAGGAGCACCGATCAGCTCGGGCAGGTCTGGAGGCGCCCATTGCAGACGAGTTGCTCACAGGTGAATCTCCACCACATCACCATCCTGAAGGACATAGTCTCTCTGCACCAGCTGACCATCAAAGACCGTCGTTCCCCAGATTTTGGCGAACTTCAATTTGTTGACAAAATCCTTGTGAATCTTGCCCGCCAGCTCTTCCAGAGTGGTCCGTTTGGGCAGTACAAAAGGCACCGCCCGGTTGGGTTCCTTCCCTGGAACCTTGGTATAGACTCGAATGACCTCCGCCATATCGTAGAGCCGCTGCAGCAGTGCACCAAGGTTGCTTCCGTTGCGCACGGAGATCCCAATACAGGGTAGGGTCAATTCCGCCAGTTCCAAAAAGGCATGGTAGTCTTCCAGATGGCTATCGTGGTCGACTTTGTTCATCACAATGAGAATTTTCTTAATGAAAGGCGGTTTTCTCAGATCTGCGGGGACAGGAGTACCCACCGGGAAAATACGCAATTCTCGAAGAACGGTCAGGGTCTCTTCCGTCTGTTGCAGGGGATCATCATGGAGATCCAACAGGATCAGAAGGATATCTGCACGCCGCAGCAAGTCCGTCATCCAGGGGTCGAGATAATCCCGGGTGATGGGTGGGGTATCCACAAGCTGGAACTGGATGTTCTCAAAAGGCGCCATCCCCGGAGTGGGTTTCCAGGTGGTATGAGGGAACTCCGCCACTTCGGGAGCAGCATTAGTCAGAGTGGCAACCAGTGCAGATTTACCAGTATTGGGCGGGCCGATCACCATGATTTGTACAGCCCCTTCTCTTTCGATCATGTAGGCCAGCTCACGCCTGGCTCCACCTTTCTTTTGCTGAGCCTGTTCCTTCAATTTGGCAATGCGACGGCGCAGATCCGCCCGGAGCTTATCGGTGCCCTTATGTTTGGGCATTATGGTCAGCATTTCCTCCAGCGCCTCGATTTTGGATTCCGACGTCTTGGCATCGCGGAATCGCTTTTCGGCTTCGAAATACACCGGAGGCAAATTGGCTGGCATTCAATCCTCTCCCACAAGCTGCAGCATGCGCGACCAGGATGATCCGTCGCCCCTCATCCTTGACATTTTCGACGCACCCATTGCCAATTGTAAAAAAAACCACTATAAAGCTTATTTCGGCAAAACCTGCAACAAAGAATAGTCATTAAAAGGAAGAGAGGAATACGCGTTGAAATGCCTTGCTTGCGGGGAAGATTTGGATCTTACTCGAACCTGACGGCGAGTCTACTGGCGCTGCCGGGCATGCAGTGCCACCTTTTCACTCCAGGATCTGCGGGAAGTGCTTACCGACGAAGTGGAAGACCTCCTCTCTCGATATCGGGTAGACCTTCTCGCATAGAAAACACGGCTCATCCTTGACGACTTATCGTTTCAGACTACTTTCCTGATTTCCAGCACCCTGACCAGCCTTTCCCTCTTTGCATCAAATTGAACTCTTGAGCCGAAGCAGATGATACTGTATATGGCGAAGTCACCGTCTGAAGCTAATGCGGTTTGAGAATTGCTCTTGGTTGGGTTCCTAGCGGCTCCCCAAAACCTGCCTCAGGGAGGTATTCCCAGATTGAACCTGTCATGCGCCCCCGCGATTGAAAAATCCGTGAAATTAAGCATCGTTGTTCCGTGTTATAATGAATCCAGAACCCTCCACAGGTGTATCGAGAGGGTTCTGGGAATTGCCGATGAGGCTTTGTCGTTAGAGGTCATCATTGTGGATGACTGCTCCACCGACGGCAGCCTGGCGATTGCCCGTGAGCTGGCGGGGAGCCATGAACAGATCATGGTCCTCACTCACGAAAAGAACCGAGGCAAAGGGGCGGCCCTCAGCACCGGTTTCAAGAGCGCCACGGGTGATTTTGTGGCGGTTCAGGATGCGGATCTGGAGTATGATCCAAAGGACCTCAGGCGCATTCTGGTCCCTCTCGTCAACGGTGATGCAGACGTGGTGTTGGGGTCAAGATTTTTGTCCCCGGGCGCTCACCGGGTTTTGTACTACTGGCACTGCTTGGCGAACCACTTTCTTACCATCCTCTCGAACATGTTCTCCGACCTCAATCTGACGGATATGGAATGCTGCTACAAAGTATTTCGCCGCGACGTCATTCAACGCATCGATATCCAGGAGGAGCGCTTCGGATTTGAGCCTGAGATTGTGGCCAAAGTAGCCCAAATGCGCCTGCGCATTTTCGAGGTGGGGGTTTCGTATTATGGCCGCACCTATGCCGAAGGGAAAAAGATTGGATTCAAAGATGGCATTCGGGCCCTCTATTGCATTTGCCATTACAACGCCCACAAAGCCCCCTTGCCCATTCAGCTCATATTGTATCTCTTCATCGGCGGGATTTCTGCGGTGGCCAACTTTCTGCTCTTCATGGCCATGTTCCATTACGGCTTGACGGTGACCGTGTCAGCAATCGCAGCCTACTTCAGTGCGGCTCTTGTCAACTATTTCCTCTGCATCTTGTTGTTGTTCAGACACCGTGCGCGATGGAATTCGGCAACCGAAGTCCTGCTTTTTCTCTTTGTAGTTTTTCTGATCGGAATTTTGGATCTCGCCACGACCAAAGCTCTTATGGAAATGGGAAGCTCCCCTGCCGTTTCCAAGCTCGTTGCCACGGCCACCGGGTTGCTTTTCAACTTCCTGGGGAGGCGCTTCCTGGTGTTTCCCGAACCTCCGGCCGGGCCCTGGGAACCTCAAGTGCGATAAAAGGGACACAAGGACAAAGACCCGTAATGGCGAAAAAGAAGGCCGCTAAAGCGAGGACCTCGCGAAAGCCCGAGAGAAAACCCTTTCAGGGCTTTGGAGAGACGCTCCTTTATGGCCTGGTGCTGGCGGGCCTGCCGACATTCTTCGCCTGGCTGCTCCAACTGACTGCGTCCGCCGGCCAACGCTGGCTTTTCTCCCTGCTGATGGTCTCTCTGGGGGTTGCCTGGTGGTTGCGAAGAACGGAAATCCGGGAACTCCGCTGCCAGGATCCCTGTCTGTCCGGACTGTTCCTCCACGGCTGTCTGTTGATGGTCCTGCTCATTGTCTGGAACACCCTCTTTCGCGTCGCCGTATCAAATGATGTGGACTTTACCGCCGACATCTTCCAAGCGCGCTTCAGGAACTTCTATGCCCCATTCTGTGGCACTATGCAGGCGCCACAACTAAAGGGGTTCTTCTTCACCCTCATGTCAGGAGGGGTCTTGGGCGCCTACCTGCTGAAAACCCGCAATCGCGCTTTCGAAGAAAGCAGCATGCTCATTCCTGCTGCTTTTCTGCTGTTGCTATCGATGAGTATGGCTCTGTCCGATAACGTCTCGAGGTTGACAGACTGGATGGCCCATTATGGGCAGTTTGCCCAAGGGGTACCGCTCTTTGCCAGCATTCCCGAGTTGCTGGCAAACTACACCGCCGGCATGGATCCCTTGGAGGTTCTCCGCAATCACTATCCCCCGGGAATCTTACTGCTCCTCAAAACCGAGGATCTGCTGGGGTTTAAAGGCCTGGCGCGCGCGGTGGTGATGCTTTCTGGCCTCGGGACCCTGTGGGTCTTGAGGCAAACAGGGAGGATGGTTGGGGGGACGGAGGGCAGTTCGCGGCTGGCGGTATTCTTCTTTGTCCTCTCGCCCGGCATTCTCGTCTATATCACCGTCGATCCTGGTTTTATCGTCGTCTTCCCGGCCAGCCTGGCGCTCTATTTCTTTCTGCAGAGCATGCTCACCGGGAAACCAGCCTACGCTCTCGGCATGGGTTTGATGTTCTCCCTGTATACCTTCTTTGCCTTCTCCTCAGGATTTCTGACCCTTCTCCTGGGAATCCTCTTTTTGCTCCTGTGGCGAGGCGGCCTGATGAGATTGGCAGACGGTCTCACCCAGATCACCCTGAGCATCGCCTGCTTTACTGCTGTTTATATTGCTCTCTATTATGTGACGGGCTTCAACCTCCTGGCATGTCTCAAGGAAGCGGTTCATAATATCACCGCACAACTGAGCAACGGCTTCGACAACGGCTACCGCTACCTTTTGCGCTCCACCGGAGCTATCCTGGTTTACCTCGCCGTGGCCGGTATCCCTCAATCGTACTTGATCAGCAGGCCGGTGGTCAGGGCGATCAAAGAGGGATCTCTCAACAGTTTGAGCCCCATACTGGCGGTCGGCGTCGGTCTCAGTCTCCTGGTTTGCGGGTTTAGCGGCTTCTTCTTTCTCGAAACCGAACGGATTTGGCTCTTCTTCACCCCGGCCCTCGCCGTCGCCGCTGGTTGTGAAGCAGATCGGATTTTTCGCCAACGCGGCTTTGCCCCCGTTGCCGCCATGCTCATCTGCTCCATGCTTTTGAGCGCGGTGTATGAATTGTACCTCCAAGCTTTCAACTGGCGCTGAGTTCTATCAGTTTCTTCCACGAGTCAGGAACGAGAAATGATCTATCGAGTATTGCTGTTTGCTGCGGTTCTTGTCAGTGTCATAGCCCAGTTTCTATTGAAGTACGGCATGAGGGATTTCCAGCTCACCGCGGATTTCAACCATCCTCTCAAAACGCTCGCGAGCATCGTTCTCAACCCCTATGTCATTTTGTCAGCCACCTTTTATGGGAGTGGGTTCCTTGTCTATTCGGTGGTGCTCTCGAAACTCGAGCTCAGCTCGGCCTACCCGACGGCAAGCTGTAGCGCTATCGTCCTGGTGTCCATATTCTCCGCGCTGTTGTTCCACGAGACCTTCACCCCATCCAAGATATTGGGGCTTGTTTTCGCCATGATTGGCATCTATCTGATCATCAGGTAGAATTATGGCTTCGATCCGCATTTGAGTCCCCTTTGGTGAGCCTGGGCCTGCTCAGGGATTTCACGTCAGAGGAGAATCCTCATGGAAGCTGCCAGCGAGAAGTTCTGGTGGGAACTCTGGAGGCAGGATGACAACGGGGTTCGTGTCCTCATTGCCAGCTTCGACGATGGAGAGACGGCGTTGGGTGCTCTGGCTCGGTTTGAATCTCAACACCACAAGCAAACGTACTGGATTGAGGAGAAGAAGTCCGACTGACCGTGGATTCGTTGGTCGGCGCCTGGTTTGGTCAACTTTCTTAGACAGCGTTTGACCGCATGATAGAAGTGACAGAATGCCTCTCTATTCCTGATGAGGAACTCAGGTTCACAGCCTCCCACAGCAGCGGGCCGGGCGGCCAGAATGTGAACAAGGTGAGCACTCGTGTCACCCTCTGGTTTGACGTGCTCAACTCGCCGAGCCTGACTCAGGAAGAAAAAGACCTCATTACGGGCCGCCTGGGGAGCCGTATGAGCAAGGAGGGGGTGCTTCGCGTCATTTCGCAACAAACCCGCAGTCAGATGGCCAATCGAGAGGCGGCGGTCGAGCGCTTTGTCGAACTTCTGCGCAATGCGTTGAGGCAGGAAATACCCAGAAAGAAGACCCGCATCAGCCGGACGGCCAAATTGAGACGTCTCGAAGACAAAAGGCAGCACAGCCGCCGAAAGCGGGAAAGGTCGCGAAAAGTCCCCATCGAGGAGTGACCACCCGTCTGGCATCGAGCTCCACATGGTCGAGGGAGATTTCCTGCAGTCCGTTTTTTCAAATGGGTGATAGCAGGACTTGGCCCCAAGTGACTCACTGGTGAGGTTGGCACAGAAACCGGCCGCGAGTGCCTCTTCCCCGACATACAGATGGACGAAGCCGGGAATCTTGTCCGCGGCGAAAAGCTCGCGTCCCTCCCTTTCTTAGGTCTTCGCCCTACCCATTGATCCATACCGTTACGGCCGCATTGACCACCACAATCTGTTCCAGACCGCCGGCAAACTGGGCAACGCACAGCCCCCTGACCGTCATCCCCCCTTCCACCGCGCGGGCCGTCTTGCTGCCAATGGGGACCTGGGCCATTACCTGATTCAAGTCGACATCCTGGGGGCGCGGTGCGGCCACCAGGATCTCCACGTCGACTTCCTGCAAATCCTGAATCCCCACAATTTCAACCAGGCCACAAAGACAACTTCTCGATACCGCATCTTTAACGGCTCGACAGGCTGCCTTGGTGACATCTTCGCCATGGAGGTCCATACCCGTCCCGATCTCCACAATGAACCGCTTTCCAGCCACAGGTTGACTCCTTTCTCTCCTGTTGTTCAAAGCATCTCTTCGGCATGATAAGAACTGCACACCAGGGGGCCGGAGGCCGCGCCCTCAAACCCCAGCGAGCGAGCCTTCGCCGCCTATTGTTCGAACTCCTCGGGAGGAACATAGCGAACGATGGGCAAATGATTCTTCGTCGGCGCCAGATACTGTCCCTGAGTGAGCCGAGAGCAGCCCGTTTGGTCGGGTGGGTTTTTGACTTCGGGACCGTAATGGACTTCTTTGGCATAGACCACCCATACCGTTACGGGCGGGTCGTGTTACTTTCCTCGGAACATGGACCCTGCGCATACCCGAAACCGGCTCCCGGTTTACTCGTTCCCACAAATTGACGTCACCGGCTTTGCGGATGCGGGACCCCTCGCAGCGTACCAAGAGCCGGGAACCTTCGGGGTCTTGGACAGCCTCCAGGAACAATTCGTAAATGTCAGCTTCCCGGTCGCCCACACTAACCAGCATGGTATCAGGGCAAAGCATTTGAACTTTCCGGACCGCCCGGTAGCTGTGGAGCCACTTCATGCTCTCTTTTTGTTCGATGGGCTTTTCTGTTCGCTGCTCTCTTTTGCCGATTTCCTTGGGGTCCCTTGCCCAGCACTGCACGTCGAGCAACCCGAGGGGTGTCCCCTCGACCGTGAAGGCCATTGTGTCATGGACGAGCAAACCTACGGCCTTGTCGTTTTTGGTGTTGATGGGTCCCATGTCCAAAGCCGCATTGCGGACCCGGGTACGCGTTGCTGAGGGACGCGAAGCCGAACCAAGCGCAGCTATCCTGGACAGCCAATCGGTCAAGACGACCGAAAAAGGGGGCTCCATGGATATGATGCCGGCAAGAAAATCAACGGCCGCAAACGGCATCCCCTCGTAGACACGCTCGGGCTGGTTATTGCTGTAGTCGTTCATGCAGCCAACATTCAGGATCGTGACGGAGCGAAAATCCTTCTCGATTTGATACGCGATACCTATCTGCGCATCCGGCTCATCTGGGCTGATGGGGGATACGCAGGGAAATTGATCCAATGGGTCTTTTCTTTGCGAACCAGCAACCACCTCCGTTTGGAGATTGTGAAAAGGTCCGATGGAATCAAAGGCTTTTACGTCCTTCCACGCCGATGGGTTGTGGAGAGAACTTTCGGATGGTTGGGACGTCATCGGCGACTCTCCAAAGATTATCAGTACCTGCCAGAAACAAGTGAAAACATGATTCGCATTGCCATGATCAATTTGATGGTGCGTCGACTCGAAGCCCAATGACCTTTTTAGACACGCTCTAAATGAATGCAGGTTGTTTTGGGGACGGTTCGTAAGGTGGGGGTTGGGAAGAAAACCGGGGAGTCGGCCGCCTCCCGAAAAAAAAGGCGCCCCGAAGGGCGCCCCGCTTTATGCCTGGCTGGATTCGGCCACTTCTTTGCGCGGCTGGTGGCGCCTCCTCTGGCGGCGTGGCGGCCGCGGCTGCAGAAAATCCACCCGAATATACTCGTGCCGATTCACGAACGAAACGAAAACCCGATCCATTTTGAGTTCCTCCTGCACCACCGCGCGGATGAGTGCAAGATCTGAATACTTGCTGATTCCATGTTTACGATAGTCCTCAGTCTTGATGTAAAGAGACATTTTGTACCTTCTCCCCTCGGATGGAGTTGATAAAGCCTCTTATGCTTTCTGATCTTCCGGCGATAATGCTTTCTCCATTTTTCACCGGGATTCTGCGCATATTATCATGCCTTCAGCATTTGTCAAAATGATATTCATGGCCTTCCCCGGAGGAACAATGGTAAGATTCCTCCTTTCAAATCAGAATGGATATGAATGGCCGATTTCTGACGGAGACGACAGGGCAGCCGGAAGAGAGAGATGGCGGAGATTCTCCAGGGATCAGTTGAACGGATCACCTTTACCAACGAAGAAAACGGCTACAGCGTCATCAAAATAAAGGTTCCCGGACGCAGAGAGCCGGTCAGCGTGGTGGGCAACTTCGTCTCGGTGACCCCCGGGGAAGTGCTGCGCATGGAGGGTTCCTGGGGAGTGCACGCCCGCTTTGGCGAGCAGTTCAAAGTCGACCGGTACGAAACGGCGGTGCCCGATTCGGTGCATGGCATTGGCAAATACCTCGGGTCCGGGTTGATCAAAGGCATCGGACCGGTCATGGCCAAACGGATCGTCAGCCGCTTCGGAGCGCAGACGCTCGAGGTCATCGACGGCACCCCGGAGCGGCTCAGGGAGGTCGAAGGCATTGGCGCGTATCGCCTCGACCAGATCCGCAAAGCCTGGGAAGACCAGAAGGACATCCGCGAACTCATGATCTTCCTGCGCGGCCATGGGGTCAGCGCAGCTTTTGCCACGCGCATTTTCAAACACTACGGCAAGGCCTCCCTCGAAGTGGTCCGGGAGAATCCCTATCAGCTGGCCATGGATGTCTCCGGAATAGGCTTTCTTACCGCCGACCAGATTGCCCAACGCCTGGGGATTCCATTGGATTCACCTCTGCGGGCGGATGGTGGCGTGGCCTATGTGCTGCACCATGCCGCTGAAGAGGGCCATGTCTGTGTGCCCCGAGGGTGGCTCCTCGATCAGTGCGAGAAGCTCCTCGAGATCCCGCGGCCCATTCTGGAACAAGCCGTCGAGCGGCAGGCCGCCGCCCAGCGGCTCGTCAAGGAGAGCCTCCCGGCGGAAGTTGCCACCGGTTTCGGCGATGAGGAAGCCGTCTATCTGCGGGGATATCATCTGGCCGAAACCCAGACGGCCAGGCGGCTGCTCTATCTGGAGTCCTTTCTTGCCATGCAGACCAGAGTGGACCCGGAGCAGGCCATCACCTGGCTGCGCCCGAAACTGCCCTTCACCCTGGCTCCCCTGCAGGAAGAGGCAGTAAAGAGGGCGCTTACGGAAAAGGTCCTGGTCATCACCGGCGGCCCGGGGACCGGCAAGACTACCCTCATTCGTGCCGTCCTGGCCCTTTATCGCCACATGGATGCGCGCGTCTGCCTGGCCGCCCCTACGGGACGGGCGGCCAAACGGTTGAGCGAAGCCACGCGCCATTCGGCAAGCACGATCCACCGGCTGCTCGAATACAGCCCCCACCTGGGAGGGTTTCAACGCAACGAGCAACGGCCGCTCGGGGCAGACCTGGTGATTGTGGATGAAGCTTCGATGCTCGATATCCTCCTCATGCACCACCTTCTCAAGGCGGTCCCGAGCCAGGCGACGCTGGTGCTGGTCGGGGATGTGGATCAACTGCCCTCGGTCGGTCCCGGGAATGTGCTCCTCGACGTGATCCGGTCCGAGCGTTTTGCCGTGGTCAGGCTCACCGAAATTTTCCGGCAGGCTCGACAGAGCCAGATCGTCATCAATGCCCACCTGGTCCGGGAGGGTAAATTCCCGCGCCTGCAGACGGATAATGCCGAAAAACTTCAGGACTTTTATTTTATCGAGAAAGAAGAGCCGGAAGAGGTTTTGGAGGTTATAGTTAAACTCTGCCGCGATCGCATTCCGGCCCGGTTTGGTTTTGATCCCGTGGAGGATATTCAGGTGCTGACACCGATGAATCGCGGGGCGGTCGGCACCCACAGGCTGAACCAGGAACTCCAGCAGGCCTTGAATCCCCGCGGGCACTCATTCGAGCGGGGCGGCGCCGTTTACCGCCTCAACGATAAGGTGATGCAGCTTCGCAACAATTATGACAAGGATGTTTTCAACGGGGACCTCGGACGCATCCGGAAGATCGACACCGAGAACCAGCAAATCGATGTCGAGGTGGACGGCCGGTCGGTCGCCTATGATTTTTCAGAACTGGATGAACTGGCTCTGGCTTATGCCGCCACCGTGCATAAGGCTCAGGGGAGCGAATATCCGGCCGTGGTTTTTCCGCTGCTGACGCAGCATTACGTCATGCTGCAGCGGAATTTGCTCTACACTGCCATGACCCGTGCCAGGAAGCTGGTGGTGATCGTGGGGAGTAAAAAAGCCCTCGCCATCGCTCTCAACAACCACCGGATTCAGAAGCGTTTTACGCTCCTGAGCGAGCGCCTGGAAGGTCTTTTGACAACTCTTTTCCCAGGGAGAGCCTGACTGATGCCCTTGCCGCCGCAAGATCCCTATCACCGCCGGATCGACTACCTCCGCCTTTCGATTACCGATCGCTGCAACCTGCGGTGCACCTACTGCATGCCGAAAGACGGCGTGCCCCGCCTGGACCATGAGGATATTCTGAACTACGAGGAAATCCTCCGCCTGACGCGCGTGGTGGTGGCTATGGGAATTTCCAAGATCAGGATCACCGGCGGCGAACCTCTGGTCCGGAAGGATATTCTTTTCCTCTGCGCCAACATCGCCGCGATCCCGGGGCTGAGGAGCCTCAGCCTTACCACCAACGGCCTCTTGCTGTCACACTATGTTCGCGGGCTCTTTGTCGCCGGCATCAAACGCGTCAACGTCAGCCTCGATACGCTAAAACCCGAAAAGTATGCCGCCATCACCCGCCGCGATGCTTTCGACCAGGTCTGGGCCGGGATTCGTGCCGCGCAGGAAACCGGCTTTGCTCCCATCAAACTCAACGCCGTGGTCATGCACGGCGTAAACGACGACGAAATCGAAGCCCTGGCCTGCCTGACCTATCACTATCCGTTTGAGGTGCGTTTCATCGAGTTCATGCCCTTTCAGTCGGAAGAGGGTGATAACCGGCTGGTATCGGCAGACGACATTCTCGAACGGCTCAATGGCGTGGCACCGCTGCTTCCGGCCGTGAGCGAGAGCAGCAACGGGCCGGCGCGCCATTACCGCTTTCCCAATGCCCTGGGCAAGATCGGGATCATCAGCCCCATCAGCGAACACTTCTGCCACACCTGCAACCGCCTGCGCCTGACCGCCGACGGCAAATTGCGCACCTGCCTCTTTTCCATGGAAGAGCATGACCTCAAAACTCCGCTCCGCCAGGGCGCATCAGACCAGGATATCACCGACCTGATCTATGCCGCGATCAATCGTAAGCCCGAACGCCACGAACTGGACAACCGCATGCTGCGCAAATGCATCAGCCGGCCCATGGTAAAGATCGGGGGATGAACGGGGCCTGGCGCATCTCACAGGGCAAGCAGGGATGAAGTTGGGGTTCACGAGTTGTTTCGCCCTCAACGGCCATGAGCGCCAAGCGCCAGCCTGGCAGCCCCCAGCAGCGCGGCGTCATCGCCCAGAGCGCTCCTTTGAATCACGGCATCGGCCACGTTGAGCATGCTGGAATGTTCGGCGAGGCTTTTGTGCAGCGGTTCGATGAATTGATTCCAGCCGGCGCTGACGCCGCCCCCGATGATCGCATGGCAAATCCCAAGGGCCGCAAAGAGGTTGGCCAGCGCCAGCCCCAGGGCCCAGCCCATGCGTGCGAACCCCTTTCGGGCCACAGGGTCACCCGCCTCCGCCCATTGGTGGACCCCCTGGGCATCCAATTTGCCTTCATGCCAGAGGTCAAAGAGGGGGCCGGCGCTCAACTCGCCCGTGGCTGCCGCATCAGCAACAAACTCCACTAAAGCCCTCCCCGAAGCGTGAGCTTCCAGGCATCCGTTGAGACCGCAGGCGCATCGAGGCCCTTCCGGATGGATGATCATGTGCCCGAGCTCGCCCACAAATCCCAGGTGGTCCCCGTTCCAGAGCCTGCCCTCAAGAATCAGACAGCCGCCGACACCCGTCCCCAGGGTTAATCCCACCCAGTTGGGAAGCTCACGCCCGGCTCCGACCCAGCTTTCCCCAATGCCGTAGACGCAGGCATCATTTTCCAGAAGAACTGGCAGTCCCAGGGCGACTTCGAGCTCGGGGCCGAGAGGGTAGTCTCTCATGGCGGGCAGATTGGGCGAGAAAACCACCCACCCTCGCTGGTGATCAACTTTCCCGGCAACACCCAGGCCGATCCCGGCAATCGCCGCGCCCCGCTCCTGCGCCGCCTCGACCTGGGCGCGGCACTCGGCGATCAGCCTTCTCGTGGTATGCTCGACGCCGAGCGCGATGCTTGTCGCGGTCTTTTGCCGCCGCACAATGCTCCCCGTATGATCAACCAGGGCAGTCCTCAGATGAGTTCCCCCCAGATCCACGCCTATCACCATCTCGTTGCCCATGGCTGCTCCCGTCAGGATGTCAGCAATACCTTGCGCAAATACTACTGCATCCCCTGAACATCGGGCAACAAGAAGCTTGAGCCGCTGGTCGGGCGGTCCTCCGGAAAGGGATGCGTCCCCATCAAACGCAAAGGGAGCAAGCGTTTTCACTGCGCCCACGGGAGATATCCGGGACGGCGTTTCAGGGCCGTAAACCGGTTGCGGAATCCGCCCCGCTCCTATATTCTGAAGGGGAAGCAAGCCCTGCAGGCAACAAGGTCTTTATTCTTTGCGGCGCACCCTATTCCCAGCATCCACTGCCGTTACACGCTGGATGATGAGAGGGAGATCATGAACACTGCCCTTTTGCTGATCGACATCCAAAACGACTACTTCCCGGGCGGCAGAATGCCCCTCGAGGGAAGCCCCGAGGCCAGTGAAAAAGCAAGCCGGATCCTCTCTTGCTTTCGCAACAAGAAGCTTCCTCTGGTGCATATCCAACATCTATCCACTCGTCCGGAGGCCTCCTTTTTCATCCCTGGCAGCGAAGGGGTGGCGATTCACGCCAGTGTCCTTCCCCTGCAACCGGAACCGGTGATCCAAAAACATTACCCGAACAGCTTCCGGGACACTCCCCTGCAGGAACACCTCACAAGGAGCGCGGTCAACCATGTCGTCATCGCCGGCATGATGACGCACATGTGCGTCGATGCCACCACGCGGGCAGCTTTCGATCTTGGCTATCAATGCACCGTTTTGCATGACGCCTGTGCCACCAGAGCCCTTTCCTTTGGCAGCGATACGATTTCGGCCAGGCAGGTCCATGCCGCGTTTTTGGCAGCCTTGAGCGGAGTGTATGCGAAGGTTGTCGGCACGGAGGATTTCCTCGCAGATCTTCAATAGAATCTGATTCATCAGTGTAGGCATGAAATGAAGGACAAAGCGAAAACCAGGGCGCAGCTCATTGACGAATTGCACGACCTGCGTCGCCAGCTTGCTCACTTCAGGGCCTCAGAAAGCCGCCATGAAGAGATCGAGGAGGCTCTTCGCGAGAGTGAGGGGAGACTCCGAAACATGGTTCAACAGGCTGGTGAGGGAATCTTCGTCTATGACCTCGAGGGACGACTGATCGATGTGAATAAGCGGGCACATGAGTATCTCGGTTATGAGCGCGACGAATTGCTGGAATTATCTTTCATGGAGGTTGAAAAGAGCCTGACGGCCGAGAGGGTGCGAGAGCTTTGGAGGGAAATGAGCCTCGGTACACCCGTCAGTTTAGAGGGGATTCTTCGCCGAAAGGATGGTTCGATTTTCCCGGCGGAGTTCCGCCTGAGCCTGCTTACCCACAATGGTGACCCGATAGTCCTTGCCATGGCGCGGGATATCACCCAACGCAAACGTGCTGAAAGCCTGCTCGCCGCTGAGCGACAGCGCCTCTTTTCGGTTCTTGAAAAGCTTCCAGTCGCCGTCTGTCTGCAGGCCAGAGACCATTCGATCCCCTACGCCAACTGCAGCTTCCGGCAACTCTTCGGCAACCCCGAAGGAAGGTTCTGCTATGAAGTTTTCCGGCATGGCAAAATCCCATGTGACCCCTGTCGAGCATTCCAGGTCTTCGAAACGGGATTGCCGCAGCAGGGCGAGTACCGGGACGCTTCAGGGCGGGTGCTGGAGGTCTATGACAGTTCTTTCCGCGATCATGACGGTTCCATCCTCATTCTGGAGGTTGCCGTCGACATTACCGAGCGACGACTCGCGGAAGAGGCGCTGCAGGAGAGCAAAGCTCACCTCTCGGCAACCATCGAGAGCATCCCTTTCGAATTTTGGGCAGTTGGTCCGGATGGCTTCTACACCATGCAGAACCGCCCATGCAGAGAACACTACGGAGATATCATTGGAAACAGACCGGAAGATGTCTGTCCCAGCAAGAATATTCTTGCGGTCTGGCAGAGCAACAACCGGCGGGCCCTTGCGGGCGAGCTGGTAAAAGGCGAGGTGAAATACCGGTTCGGCGACGAGGAAAGGTTTTACTACAATGTGGTTGCTCCCATTCGCGACCACCACAGAACCCGCGGCATCCTCGGGATAAATGTCGATATTACGGAACGCAAGCAACTGGAGGCGGCACTGACCAGGGTCAACGAGGAACTGGAAAGCCTGGTTGATGAGCGCACGGGAGAGCTGAATGCCAAGACGCGTCGCCTGGAGGAATTCAATGCCGCCTTGAAAGTTTTGCTGAAACAAAGAGAGGAAGACCGGCAGGAGCTCGAAGAGAGCATTCTGTTCAATGTGAAGAGCCTCATTGCCCCGTATCTTGAAAAGCTCAGGAAGTGCAGCTTGAGTGAGGATCAACTGACCTATCTCACCATTCTTGAGTCTCATATCGATGAACTCACGGCTCCTTTCACCAAAAGGCTTTCTCAGAAATATCTCGGTCTCACATCTCTGGAGATACAGGCCGCCAATCTCATCAAGGAGGGTAAAACCACCAAGGAAATAGCGGAAACCCTCCATGTCTCGGAAAACACCGTCTCGTCCCACCGGTTTCACATCCGCACCAAGCTAGGATTGAGGAATAAGAAGATAAACCTGAGCTCTTACTTGAGATCTCTGGCAAAACAGTGAGAAACCTTCACTATTATGCACCAAAATTCCATCAACCGCTCCTGGGGCGGATCTGCTATAAATCCCTCAATCTTTCACCGTGATTCTCCTCCCCCGGCCCTCCTTGCAGAGGGAAGGCGATGGAGGAATCCTGCAGCACTGCGGGACTCGATCCCAGTGGAAGGAAAGCGAGCCTAAGGGGGACTCCCTCTCACCGACTATTGAGCCGGCAGGAACCATCACAACAAATGCCTTTAACCAGACCTTGAAGAGGTGACCGTCAATGGGGCAGAAACCGACCTGCG
The DNA here is from genome assembly GCA_963783775.1 of uncultured delta proteobacterium. GTDB lineage: Bacteria > Desulfobacterota > Syntrophobacteria > Syntrophobacterales > Syntrophobacteraceae > JADGQM01. The sequence goes on from CAWAOR010000011.1 coordinate 902,179, forward strand.
AAGAACTTGCCAAGCGCGTGACGGAACTTGAGAAGGAAGCGCTGATTTCCTCTCGGGCCAAAGATGCCCTGCAGGAGAGTGAAGAGCGTTACCGGATGATTTTCAACCATTCTCCCCTTGGAATCATTCACTTTGATCAGAAAGGGGTCATTGTTGACTGCAACGAGCATTTTCTGGAGATCATGAGAGGAACAAGGGAAGCGATCATCGGCTTCAATATGCTCGCGTCAACCCAGGATGAAGCCATGCGAAGGGCGGTTCTGGCCGGACTGTCGGCAAATCCGGGCACCTACGAGGGTGACTACCGATCGGTAACTGGCAACAAGCTCATACCGCTCAGGGCGATGTTCAACCGGATAAGTTCCGAGGACGGCAGATTCCTGGGAGCGGTAGGCCTTTTCGAGGATATCAGAGAACAAAAAGCGGCGGAGAAAGCGCTGCGGGAGAGCGAGCAGCGCTATCGCTGTCTGGTGGAGACGATGAACGATGGGTTGCTGATCCGCGACGAGCATGATCTGATCGTTTATGTCAACGAAAGGCTCTGCCAGATGTCGGGATACTCCCGGGAAGAAGTGGTCGGATGCCCCTTGAGCCGCTTTGTCGGGGAAGCCAATCGGTACATGTTCGAGGAAGAATCGGCCAAACGCCGCCAGGGGGAGTCCGATCCTTACGAGCTCACCTGGACGGGAAAAGACGGACAGAGAATTGCCACGATCATGTCCCCCAAGCCGCTGCTTGACGGGGAAGGCCGGTACCAGGGGAGCTTTGTGGTGATTACCGATATCACGGGCCGCAAGGAAGCTGAAGAAGCGCTTCGCAGGGCATGGATAGAACTCGACGAAAAGGTCAGGGACCGCACCGTGGAGCTGGGAAGGGCCAACGAGGAGCTGGCAAAACATCAGTCCCATCTGGAAATCCTGGTCGCGGAGCGGACGACCGAATTGACAAAAACCAATGCTTTGCTTCTGCTCGAAACCAGTGAGCGGAAGCGTACCAATGAAGCTCTGCGCAAGGCCTATCAGAGACTCGAGGATATCATTGAATTCCTGCCCGATGCGACGTTCGTGATCGATCAGAGAAAGGAGGTTATCGCCTGGAACCGCGCCATCGAACAAATGACGGGTCTCAAGAAGAAAGACATCATCGGCAAAGGCGATTGTGCATACGCCGTTCCGTTTTATGGAGAAAAGCGGCCGATACTGATCGATCTTGTGATGAGCGGGGAATGCGGGATTGAAGAGAACTATGATTTCGTCGAAAAGAAGGGGAAAGGGGTTTACGGGGAAGTCTTCGTCCCCAACACCTACCAGGGGAAAGGTGCCTATTTGTGGGGAACTGCTTCCCCCCTCGTCGACAAATGCGGGAACATCATCGGGGCCATCCAGTCCATCCGTGACATCTCGGCTCGCAAACGTTCGGAAAGCGAACTGAGCCAGTATCGTGACCACCTCGAGGAATTGGTGGCGGAGCGCACCGCCGAGCTGGCCAAAGCAAACGAACGACTCAAACTCGAAGTGGAGGAACGCCGGCGAGCCAAAGAGGCCCTCAAGCTCTTCGCCCACTCGGTGGTGCACGATCTCAAAAGCCCGGCGATTGGAATTTACGGGCTGACGAAACGACTTCACAGGGAGTTCAAGGACCTCCTTGATGAAAAGGGCAGGCTGTATTGCGATCAAATCCTGAAAGTCGCTGAGCATATTGCAGCCCTCGTTGACCAGGTCAATGTCTACATGGCAACCAAAGAGGCCCGGCCGACGATTGAAAAGACAAACCTCAAGGAGATCCTGCGGGGGCTCAAGGACGAATTTTCCCATCAACTGAATATTCGTCAAATCGATTGGTGCGAGCCCGACTCCGAGGTGGAGATCTCGGCCGACAGGCTGTCCATGCTCAGGATTTTCAGGAATTTGATCGATAACGCCTTGAAATACGGGGGAGAGCAGTTGAGTGAAATTCACATTGCGCATGATGATGCCGAAGATTTTCACATTTTCTCGGTTACGGACAATGGCCGGGGACTAAAAGGCGTTGACTCCGAAAGACTATTCGGGTTGTTTCAACGGCATGAGACCTCCAGGGGGATTGAAGGAGCAGGGCTGGGGCTGACCATCGTAAAAGAGATCGCTGCCCAGCACGGCGGCAAGGTGTGGATTGAACCGGCAGCCAGGAAGGGAACCGCGTTTTACGTATCCATTGCCAAGAATCTGAAAGAAAGGTGATTCGGCTTGGGGATCGTGTGGGCCGCGAATCTATCAAGGAAGGCACGATTGGCGATATATAAATGGATATGAGGCTATCGCGGAATCCGCCTGCATCGGGAACTCCTGATGGAACAACACGGGAGAGGAAAGATTATCCAAAGAAAATCAGGGAATTCCACCATAAAAATCAGGAATTCCCCGATGGACAAGCTCTCAATGATCGTAGAAGAGTTTGCTCGTTTAGCAGGTCAAAATAAAAGGCATAGGTAGACCGTGCTCATCCGGAAGATCGCACCCGTACAGGTTGTATGAAGACCGGAAGGAGAATTAGATGTTTTACTGGGGCATACTTATTGGTATGATAATTGGGGTCAACACCGGTATTCTATTCTCAGCTATGCTTTTCGTAGCCCAAAGAAAAGAAGTACGATTTCCGTCGAGAGAGGTTACTTCTGAAGACAGCCTCGTTCATGAGGAATTTCTTTTGGATAACGCATCTTAACTAACCATAACGAGCACTGACAATCCAAGGTAAGGTCAACAGTTACTCGGTTTTCTTCTGGCGGTCGTGGTAAACATAACGTTATCTCACCGAGATGATGAATTCTTGATGTTCTCGCCTTCCAGGTCCGGGAGTTCTGCATCCAGCCAAGGATTCAGACGAGATCTCAAGCGCCGCCTCCGCAGAGAAACATCGAACGGTGGAACCTGGCCAGCAGAGTGCAACCAGTCCGCAGATGACGGACACTTTAATTTGTTCTCCTCCCGGGCTTTCCGACCGGAGCAGGCGACATACGACGGCTTACTGCCGCAAGTGGTGGCCGAGATGCTTTCGATTCCAGAGACTCAGGAGTAATCAGGCGATTCTCGAAAAGGCTTCAGTTTTCCCTAATTGATCGAGTTTCGATCTTAAGCTTCCTGCTTTTCAGAGGAATCTTCCTCGGGCAAAAGAGTGAGACCCGCATTGATTGGGAGAGACGAATCTGGTGAGACATCAGGGTCGTGAGCACCTGTCGGCTCCTCTCTCTTTCGAGGTTTTATCGAAAGAGCATAAACCACAAGAACAATGCCAGCTATGATGCTGAGGCTATATAAGAAAATCGTTGTCAATATAGTCATAGGAGTTCCTTGCCAGCCAGGGCTAATTCAGGAGGCACCAAAGGTTACGTTACAAGTAAGGCCCGCCTCTTCTTCAATCAGCGAGTGACGCTTTTGAGAAGTTGATGAAGGTATCTTGAGCGAGCCTTTCGCCTCTCCAAACTCGTACACGGACGGACACTGAACCCGGGCTACGGTTGAATGGTTCTGCCAGGACGAGTTCTCGAGTGCTCCGGTTGTAATATTTCACCGGGACAAAAGACCTGGCAGCCTCCAGACCAGCTTTCTGGCCGATCCTCCTGAAATCTTCCTCATGTCCGGTCAGTCTCGAGGCTTTCGTGTTTGGAGATGGACGCGAACTGAAGACGGTCTTCTTTCTGGCTTCTTCAGCCTTCCCCTTTACGTAATCCTTGTGAGTGGCAGTTTTAGGCTCAGTTGCTGTTCTCATTTGTCTTTCGATAGCCGCCATTCTAGACCGTTGGTGCTCCTCCAGGCGCTGACGATATTCTTGTAATTCTATCCTTTCTGCCTCAACCTTCATCGCAAGACGGTCGATCTCTTGCTGCTTTTCTGCTAACTTTTTTTGCTCCTCAGCCGCCGCGGTTCTCGCTTCCTCCTGAATCTTTTCAAGCTGTTGAAGGGCGACTTGGTTCTTTTGGTCAACGATTGAGATCGTGATTCCGGCAATTCCCGCAGTGATCATCCCGAAGCCAAGAACAATGAGCAGTACCTTTCTGATCACTTGACACTCCTTGCATTATATCTCACCTTTGTAGTGCGATCTGTCAGACCAGATTCGCAACGCACCAATAATTAGCGCATTACCGACGGCGTTTCAACATTTCTGAGATAAGTCATTTATCCCTTGGTTTGGACTGAGGTCTTGACAGATTCCTTTATTCAATAGAAAAAGTTTGAATAATCGGGGATATTAGAGACTATCCATGCTGGTTCTACCATCAACGTCTTTCCAGTTATCCGGTCACCCCATTAAATCCAGGAGGGTCCGCCATGACCAGGAAACTTTATGAGATTGCTGCTGACATTGTTGAAGCTCAAGCAACAATGATTGAGATGCCACCGGATTCGCTTGAACAAGCGCTATCAAAGGTTTTCGTGACCCTCCAGAGAATGAAGATTGCGGAAGATGGTGGGTTTCTTCTCGACCAGGCCAAACCATCTGAAGAACCCGGTCAAGAAGGAGTCTCTGTTGATCCTAAATCCTCCATCCACGAAAATAAGGTGATCTGCCTCTCCCAAACCCGGCCGCTACCACGATGGCCTCAAGGCAGGTCAACTTTCCCAGGCAGGTTTTATCCTCAAGCCGGCTGGGTGGTGCTCCCGAAGGATGGGCAATTCCAGGAAAGGCCTTAGCCAGCCATGGCTCACCACACCACCAGTTCCGCCTATTCGCGGTTAGTGGAGCGACTGAATCGCTTCCCCCAGGGCGCTCCTCCCTCGGAGCTGCTCTTTAAAATCCTGAAGATGCTTTTCAGCGAAAAGGAGGCCGAGCTGGTTTCCCTTTTGCCCATCCGCCCGTTTAGCGCGAAAAAGGCCGGTCATGCCTGGAAAGTGGACCTCGCCAGCGCTCAGAAGGTACTCGATGAGCTGTCGGCACGGGCCATCCTCCTTGATATTGAGGACCGGAGTGGAGAGTCCGTTTACGTGCTCCCGCCGCCCATGGCGGGCTTTTTCGAGTTCTCCCTGATGCGGGTGCGGGGGGATCTTGACCAGAAGGTGCTGAGTGAGCTCTTCTACGAGTACTTGAACGTAGAAGAGGATTTTATCAAAGACCTCTTCACCCGGGGGGAAACGCAGCTGGGGCGCACCTTTGTCCATGAACCGGCGTTGTCCTATGACAATGCCCTGTGCGTACTGGATTATGAACGGGCCTCGCAGGTCATCATGACTGCCTCGCACAGGGGGATCAGCCTTTGTTACTGCCGTCATAAGATGATGCATAAGGAGCGAGCCTGCAACGCTCCGATGGAGATCTGCATGACGTTCAATGACACGGCTGCTTCGCTGATCAAGCATGGGTTTGCCCGCTCGGTTGAGGAGGCGGAAGGTCTTGATTTGCTGCAATTGGCCCATGAAAATCGCCTGGTCCAGTTCGGTGAAAATGTGCGCGAGCGGGTGAATTTCATTTGCAACTGCTGCGGGTGTTGCTGCGAGGCGATGATCGCCGCCCGGCGGTTTGCCATTCTTCATCCGGTTCACACCACCAATTTTATCCCCGTAGTTGACGAGACCCAGTGTGTCGGCTGCGGGAAGTGCGTGACGACCTGCCCGGTGGAAGCCATGGCCCTGGTTTCGTCCAACGATCCTCACCGGCCGAGGATGAAGAAAGCACAACTCAACGAAGATGTTTGCCTCGGGTGTGGCCTCTGCGTCCGAGCCTGCCCCAGGGATAACATTCTACTGAAGTCGCGGCCGAAAAGGGTTATCACCCCTCTGGATGGAACCCACCGAGTGGTGGTTATGGCCATCGAGCGAGGCCAGTTGCAGGACCTGATTTTCGATAATCGCGTGCTTTGGAGCCATCGAGCGATGGCCGGGGTGCTCGGAGTTATCCTGAAACTCCCGCCCATCAAGCAAACCCTCGCCCGGCAACAGGTGAAATCGCGATATGTGGAAGCTCTGATCACCCGCTTGGGTTGAGAGGTCTTTAGGAACAGCAGGCCCCGCCTGATCCTATGAGGTTCCGTTCCCTCAACCATTCGCTGATGAGACCGGAAGCACATCCAACCCCGGCGTCAACCTTGATGACGGCAAGCGGGCAGTTTCTGGCGCAGGCACCGCACTCCATGCAGGCATCGCGGTCAACGATGCGGACCTGCTTCCCGGCAAGTGCGAACACCTGGTGTGGACACACCTCAACGCACCGGCCGCACCCGGCGCAGCCCTCCGGTCGGAGTTCAAGGGTCGTTACGTTCTTGAGATATCGGAACTCCTTCATCGGTCCTCCTTAGAACAGTATTCGGCGGCCAGTCAAAAGTAGTCAGTAAGGGTGCCGGCAAGTGCTGGTCGAGCCCCTTTCCATCTCTCCTTGCGGCCTGGCTGGCATAGGAGTTACAGGAATCTTCCCGCCAGGACCAGCAGGACGCTCACCGCCAGGGCGCACCCCATGGCGGGGATGGCTACGCGCATCTCCTTCTTTACTCCGGAACGTGAGGTGAAGGTGGTGCAGCCGGTGAAGTTCAGGGTATAGAAGGCGCTCACTGCCGGGAGTGCCAGGAAGGCGGCGAGGGTCGTCGGCGCACTCCAGGCGCTGCCGCCGCCAAGCCCATACCAGGCTGCGCTCCAGACCAGTCCAGCGACAGCGCCCTTGACGGAAAAACTCCTTCCCGGGAGCCAGGGGAGGAGCAGCGGGCCGAGAACGATGCCGGTCAATGCCGCTCCGAGATAGGCGACGCACGCTTTTATGCCAGCTGCGTACCCGCCCAGGAGAGCCCCCAGGACAAACAGGCAGAGCGCGATGAGAGCAGCTGATTTCAAGGCCTGGACAAGTTCGACCGGCACCAGGACCAGCCGCTCCCGAAAGGTGAAGGTCAGTTCCCGCATGGCCGGGGTGGTAACCATGCCGTTGGCCAGATAGGCCGGCAGGTCTTCGGCTCGGATGGTCGCATAGATTAACGAAAAGCCGGTGCGTCTGGCCACCTCGTGGGCCGCCACCCCAGGCGCCCCCAGGATCGGCAGAAGCAGACGCCGATGGTTCACGACCTTTGCCAGCCCGGTCGCAGCGATTCGCCCAATTAGTTCTTCGGTACCAAAGGTTCCCTTGCCCGCCGCGCACCAGACGTTGATGCCGAAGGTTTCGAGCACCAGAAGCCAGGCATTGAGCCCATTCATGGCGTTACGGACAAGGTCAAAGCTCATCTTGTAGTTGGCGGTGACCAGGACCGGGTCGTGCGGCGCGGGATGACCGAGGGCATAGAGACCTGGCGGGACGATATAGTTCATGCGGCCGATCCCCCAACGCGCTTTCCAGGCTCCCAGACGGTCGTGCAGCCGGATTTGCGACGATACCCGCGGTACCGGTCCCGCCCCGGTCGTCAGCCATTCCTGAAAACCGGGCACCGTTTCGTCGATCTTACCGCCGCCGGTCGTGGCCGGTGGTCCACAGCAGGGTGGCTTGTCCCGGCCGGGGGCAGGAGCGCCGCAGCACCCGGACAAGATCTTGCCCTTGTCCTCATCCGTCAGCTTTCTGATATCAGGTAGGTCCATCGTGCTCTCCCTTGGCACTTACTTGCAACACGCAAGTTTAGGGTTGTGCTGACTGCAGCAGCCCGATTTGGCCACCGCTTCGTTAAGAAGCCCCAGTGAACGGACCACGGTCTCCCGTTCAAAGGGGGTCAGAGACGAAAAGAGCTGTTCCAGTTTCTCCGACATGTAGCGGTCGATCTGCTCCAGCACCCTCATCCCGTCAGCGGTCACCCCCAGCAGGCTCACCCGGCGATCACCCGGCGACACCTGACGCACGATCAGCCCCTTGCCTTCCAGGCTTTTGGCCTGCCGACTGAAGGTGGTGACATCCAGGCCCAGTTCCTCCGCTACCTGCTGCATGGAAGGGTTTCCCCTTCGGCGAATCTCGAACAGGATGTGGCTCTGAGTTAGAGAAACCTGTTCGCCACAGCATTCGTCGCAGCAGGAGGCGTTCAGCAGCCCGAAGCGGCGCACGAATAATTGTAGCTCTTCCCTGATGGATAGCATCACTTTCCTCCTGCAGACTCACCATAACAAATGTAATTGCATTGTGCAACTATTATTTGAAAGGTTGACGCTGGAAGTATGCCATGCACTGGACCTTGAATCGCTGCTACAAGTTCATTTGCGCCGCTGGTTACCCTAAGTACAGGTCAACGCAAGCGAGTGTCCACCCTCAGCTCGTCATACCGGTGGAAGCCGGTATCCAGGCTGTTTTTCTGGATTCCGGCCAGAAGATTGCCGGAATGACGCTTTGAGACAATGGTCACTTTATTCTGTGGCGCAGTACTTAGAGCCCAGACCTTCGATGCAGTCACGGCAGATTGCTGCGTTTGCAGTCTGGATATTAACGATAATGTTCATAGGGATTATGAAGTAAAGTATTTGACATTCAAATTGCGACCGGTAGAATCTTGGTCAAGCAGATGCGGGTGCCCTCAGCCAGGATTGAGGTGCTCAAGAAGATGATGTCCCAGTATTTGCCGACAAACGGAGCAACGTTTTAGTTTTCAGCCATCGCCAGGCCACTGAACGGAAAGGAGATTGGCAATGAGCAAGATCTACGCGGACAATTCACTAGCTATCGGGAACACCCCCCTGGTGAAACTAAATCATCTCACCAAGGGCGCCAAGGCCACCGTCCTGGGCAAAGTCGAGGGGCGCAACCCCTCTTATTCGGTCAAGTGCCGCATTGGTTCCAACATGATCTGGGACGCCGAGGCGCGCGGCATCCTCAAACCGGGCGTCGAGATCATTGAGCCTACCAGCGGCAACACGGGCATCGCGCTGGCTTTCGTGGCGGCCGCCCGGGGCTATCAGCTGACCCTCACCATGCCCGAGACCATGAGTATCGAGCGCCGCCGCGTGCTGGCCGCGCTGGGGGCTAAGCTGATCCTCACTCCCGGTACCGAAGGCATGAAAGGGGCGGTGGGAAAGGCCGAGGAGATTGCGGCTTCCGACCCGCAGCGCTGGTTTCTGCCGCAGCAATTCAAGAACCTCGCCAACCCCGCCATCCACGAGCAGACCACGGGCCCGGAGATCTGGAACGATACGGACGGCGGCATTGACGTACTGGTCAGCGGGGTCGGCACCGGCGGCACCATCACCGGCATATCGCGCTACATCAAACACACCAGAGGGAAGAAAATCATTTCGGTGGCGGTGGAGCCGAAAGAGAGCCCGGTAATCAGTCAGCACCTGGCAGGGGAAGCGCTTAAGCCGGGTCCCCACAAGATCCAGGGCATCGGTGCCGGTTTTATCCCCGACATCCTCGATCTCTCGGTAGTGGACCGGGTCGAGCAGGTGGAGAGCGGAGAAGCGATCGCTTTGGCCAGGCGGTTGGCGAGGGAAGAGGGCCTGCTGGTGGGGATTTCCTGTGGGGCGGCAACGGCGGTCGCGGTACGCCTGGCCTTCCAGGAGGAGTTTGCGGGCAAGACCATCGTCGTGATCTTGCCCGACCTGGCTGAGCGCTATTTGTCTACCGCTCTCTTCGATGGCATCTGACAGCCTGGCAAACTCCCGCTCATTCATCAAAGCCGCATGCGGAATTCGCCGGTTAGACAATGAAACCTGTTTTGCACGATAAAGAGGCTACCACGATCATGCTTCGTGGTGACTTACAGGGTCTGGTCTTGTGCATTGGTAGCGTGGCGCTCAGGGAGAGGCGGACTCGAGGCCCGGGGGGCGTGGAGTCTCTGATCACTTGTCCGGTGTGGCAGGCCCACGGGGATATTCCGGTGGAAATCGGGGACAAGATCGGGGTAACCGACGACTTGCTGAGGCTTTCCGTGGGCATTGAGCGCGTGGACGATTTGATTCAGGACCTCGAACAGGCTCTGGCAGCAGAGGAGGCAGGCATATGAAGTACGGAACCCTGATCCTGCACAACGGCAATGAACTCGACCCGCACACCGGGGCTTTGAGCATTCCCGTTTATCAGGCATCAACCTTTCATCAACACGATGTGGATCATCCCGGCCAGTACGAATATTCCCGTTCGGGCAACCCCACCCGGGAAGCCCTGGAAAACACTCTGGCGGCCCTGGAGAGCGGGACCCAAGGCTTCGCCTTCGCCTCGGGAATGGCAGCCACCTCCTCATGCCTGTCGATTCTGGAGCAGGGCGACCATGTGGTGGCCACGGAAGACATCTACGGGGGATCGCACCGGATTCTAACCCGTTTCTTCACAAAATTCGGGATATCCACCACCTTCGTGGACATGTCTCGACTGGAGAATATCGAACGAGCGATCAGGCCGAACACCCGGACGCTCTTCCTGGAAAGCCCTTCCAATCCCTTGCTGAAGATTACCGATCTGGTCGGAGCAGTTGAAATCGCCAGGAAATACGGACTGTTGACGATGATCGACAACACCTTCATGTCGCCCTATTTCCAGCGGCCGCTCGAACTGGGCGTGGATATCGTCATCCACAGCGCCACCAAGTTTCTCGGCGGCCACAGCGATGTGATCGGAGGCGCCGTCATCACCAGATCCGAGAGCCTGGCGTCCAGAGTCAAATTTGTTCAGAACAGCTTCGGGGCAATTCTGGGTCCCCAGGATTGCTGGCTGGTGTTGAGAGGAATCAAGACTCTGAAGGTGCGAATGGAGCTGCAGCAGCGATCGGCGATGGACATTGCACAATGGTTGAAGCAGCAACCTTGGGTGACCCACGTGTATTATCCCGGCTTGCCGGATCATCCGGGGCACGAGTTCCTCAAGTCCCAGGCCACTGGTTTTGGGGCGGTGGTTTCTTTCAAGACCGACACCGTGGCAAGGACCAGACAGCTCATGAAACAGGTGAAGCTCTGGTCGGTGGCGGTGAGTCTGGGCGGGGTCGAATCCATCCTTTCCTATCCGGCAAAGATGTCTCACGCAGCCGTTCCGCCGGCGGAAAGGGAGCGGCTGGGGATTACCGATAACCTGCTCCGCCTTTCCGTCGGGTTGGAAGAGGCAAGCGACCTGATTGAGGATCTGGAGCTGAAAACCTGATCACGTGCTTACGGGGTAACGATGGGCAAAGGAGGCAGATGATGCCGGTTTCTCAGAAGTGTCAGTATGCCTTGCGGGCTCTTTTCGAACTCGCCAAGACCGACGGCACCGTGCCGACAAAGATGGCGGGAATTGCCAAACGCCAGGCGATTCCCCTGCGCTTCCTGGAGATCATTCTGCACGAGCTCAAGCGAGGCGGGTTTGTCCGGGCTCTTCGCGGGAAGGATGGAGGCTGTATGCTGGCGCGTCCGCCGCAGGAGATCACGGTCGGTGAGATCGTGCGCTTCGTGGAGGGATCGCTGGCTCCCGTGGCCTGCAATAAGGAGGGAGCGGCGGAATCCTGTGCCCTCCATGGGAGCTGTATCTTTCTCCCCTTGTGGGAACGTGCCGAAAAGGCACTGGCAGAAGTCTACGACGGCACCACCCTCAAGGATCTGCTCGATCAGGAGTCGGAATTGATGATGAAATACCGGAAGATTGCGGACTATTCGATCTGACGGCTGCCCAGGCTCCTGAATACTTGGCTTAAATGCTCCTCGCTTTCGCCTCGCAGGCGCTCGATATTCTTGACCATGACCCACGCGAAGCGGAAGCATTTCGTGGATTCAAGTCCCCTTTTGGTCGTTAAAGGGTCGTTCAATCCAGCCGCCTCCCAGCAGGGTGTCTCCGTCATAGAAAACCGCGGCCTGCCCGGGAGTGACGGCTCTGACGGGATTGCCAAAAATCACCCGTACCCGCTGCGCTCCAACATGCTCGACTAAGGCGGGCACCGCCTCGTGGCGATAGCGGATTTGCACCGAGCAGGCGATGGGGCGCGAGCTCTCTAAGGGATGGCGCCACCTCACGCCCATAGCGATCAGACCCCGGGAGAGCAATTCGCTCTTATCCCGGCAGAGGACCACACGGGCATTTTCAGGATCGATGGTCTTGACCCAGGCCCGCTGTCCCAGAGCGATCCCCAGCCCTTTTCGCTGGCCGATGGTGAACCGATGGAAACCTTCATGCCGCCCCAGCACTCTGCCCTCACCGTCCACCACCTCACCGGGGCGGGCTTCTCCCTGAAACCGCTGCCGCAGGATCTCGGCGTAGGTTTCTCCCTCCGCCAGGAAACAGGCATCCTGACTCTCCTCCTGGTCCGCGTTCGGCAGCCCCAAGCGTCTGGCTCGCTCCCGGACTTCAGCTTTGGTGAAGTGGCCGATGGGAAAGAGCGCCGCCTCGAGTTGCCGGTTATCAAGAGAAAAGAGGAAATACGATTGGTCCTTGCCCTGGTCCCGGCCGCGCTTCAATAACGGCCGCTGCCGGCCGTCCCTCTCGATGCGCGCATAGTGGCCGGTGGCAATTCTCGAAGCCCCTAGCGACCTCGCCGTCTCCAGAAGGAACCCGAATTTGATCCGTTCATTGCAGACGACGCAGGGATTGGGCGTGCGTCCCCGGGCATATTCCATCCAGCTGTAGTGCAGCACGGCTGCGTGAAATTGCTGCCGGCAGTCGAGAAGGTAGTGAGGGATCCCCAGAATGCCCGCTACGTTTCCGGCCTGAGCCGGTCCGGCGCCGCTGCAGCAGGTGCGGCCAAAACTCCCTTCGTCGCACGATTGCAGTTGCAGGGTGGCACCGATCACTTCGAAGCCGTCTTCGAGTAACAGAGCGGCGGTGACGCTTGAATCCACGCCTCCGCTCATGGCGACGAGCACCCGCCCCTTAAGTGGACTCATGGTCTCTCAGTTCTGCGACCAACTTAGCCAGAATCGCAACGCCCCGATCCACCCCGGAGAAACTTACGTTCACGGTGTTGGGCAGCCTTTGTTCACAACAGCTGTTGCTCTCGACCTCGGGCACGCTGCGCAAAATCCCTTCCTCGAGACGGTCCGGAAGCATGGTCGTGGTGTGCCTGTTTTCGACCAGGTCCCTTTTGGCCGGTACGTTTTCGGTCCCGGCCCGGCGCTGGTGTTCATGATGACCACCCCGGAGGATCACCGGAGGCTGCATCCCGCGACTCACAAAAAGAGCGCCGGAGCCTTTGGGACCATTGATTCCGTGTCCGGAAAGGCTCAGCATGTCAACACGCAACTCACGGACCTCATTGAAATCCTGCTCATATACATCGTGCACGAGTGCCGCCGCGGAAGACAATTCCCTTACGCTCTTCCCGTGCCCCTTTACAAGAAATCCCGCTGGTCGCCCCAATGGGAGCGGCCGAGGTTTTCCTGCCCTTCCGCGCAAGGCTGGTATGATATCGTAAAAGCCTTTCTCGATCAAGACTATCAGCTTTCTAGTATTTTCACTTGGCCCTTCTCGCTGGGAAGAAAGGGCGTCAAGTTCTTTGCTTCAGGGAAAAGGGCCGTCCTGCCGATAGGTTTGTGCAGCATCTCATGGAAAAGTGATGTAAGAGATGCCGGGTATGATAAATATGGCTTCCGGCACGGAGGTTTTCTGGGTGGTCCGATGATCCGAGAAAAGGAACAATACATTTCATCAGGATTGATGCTGCTGGATTATCTTTCGGTCGTTGCCGGGTATCTGATGCTCGCCTATTTTTCGACATGGATGCCCGGTACCGCCGCAAGCGATCCTTCCTTCTGCGCTCCCTCCGAAATCGCCGGCTGTTTTCTGGATGCCTGCGAACAGCACCGGGCGCTGTTGCTACTGTTCCTGCTCCTGCCGATCATTGGTTTGAAGCTCAGCAACAGCTATCGCCTAACGCAGGTTTCCGACATTAAGAGCATTCTGAGGGAAACCTCAAAACCCGTGCTGATCATGGCCGGCATCCTGCTTTTCGCTGCGCGCCACGCCCTGGTGACAGTCGACATGGAGGCGTCTGTGGCAGCTTCGCTGGTCATCGTCTGGGGGTTGCTCATTGTCAATAGAATCGCGGTAATCAGGTATCTCAAAAGCAGCCGAAGGGACGACCAATGGTGGACTTGGGTGCTCATCCTCGGCACCGACGATAGCTCCATCCAGGCGGCCCACGTTCTTTCCACCCATCCCGAATGGCACATCCACATCATCGGGCTTTTGACGGAAACGGAAACGGAAATCGGTGAGATCAAGGCTGGCCACAAGGTACTCGGAAAGGTTGATGATATCGTTGAGGTGCTGAAGACCCATGTGGTGGACTGCGTCTTTTTTGCGGGAGCCACCACCGATACCGCAAAATTGCGGCACATCGCACTGCTGTGCGGGATGGTGGGGGTTGATTTTGTCTTCAGTCTCCAGCTCATCAGAGAACAGAAGGATCTTTTCTTTGAGAAATACGACCTGCTTTCCCTGCTGGTCGTTAAGTCCGCTTATCACCGCCCCGAGAAGCTTTTCATCAAGAGAGCCATGGATATTGTGGTGTCGGCGCTGGTTATCCTCTTGAGCCTGCCTTTGTGGATCATTCTGCCTCTGGCTTATCCGGTTGGAATCGCCCGGCCCGGCCTTTTTTTCCCAAGAGAGAGTGGGTCGAAACGGGCGGCTGTTCCGGCTGTTCAAGTTCCGCAGTATGGTCAAAGAGGCCGAGGCCATGCAGCAGTCGCTGATGAACCTCAATGAAATGGATGGTCCCGTATTCAAGGTCAAGAACGACCCCCGCATAACGCGGATCGGCGGGTTTTTACGAAGGACCAGTCTGGATGAGTTCCCTCAGTTTTTCAACGTCCTGATGGGGCATATGAGCCTGGTGGGCCCAAGACCTCCCTTGCCCGACGAGGTCTCCCATTACGGGGACGCTCAACGCAAGCGGCTTTCCATCAAACCCGGCATTACCTGTCTGTGGCAGATCAGCGGCCGCAATGAAATCAAGTTTGACGAATGGATGCGCCTTGACCTTCAATACATCGACCACTGGTCGCTCGTTTTGGATCTGAAGATACTCTTTAAGACCTTCTTCGCGATCCTTTACGGGAAAGGCGCCCAATGATCCACGCCTACCCGCACAGAGGGAAACAAGATGTGGCAGTCTCTTAGAAAGTGTTTCGGTTTTCAAGTCGGTAAGAAATTCGACAAAGCCATGACTCTCTATAATCGCCACCTCTACCAGGATGCTATTGAAATCTTTGAGGACATCCTTCTGGAGAAGACTTCTGCCAGGAGCCTGTACCATAATCTGGCCAGTGTCTATTGTGGATATGCCTATCGCAACCTCGGTTTGGGCCAGTTTGGCATGGGCAACTACCGGGATGCTCTGTTCAACTTCAGAAAGGCGTCCGGGCTGGCGGCCGATCAGCTCGATCTTCACCAGTTCATCGGGACCTGTTTGAATAACTTGGGGGAACACGAAGAGGCCGTCAAAGTATTCCGCTTCCTGTTGGAACTGCACCCGTCCAGGATCTCCGTGAAAATCAAACTGGCCATCGCCCTCTCCAATCTCGAAATGTGGGAAGAATCCGTCAAGGTTTACCGGGAGATCTTGGCGGAACATCCCAATTATGCCGACATCTGGATGCGACTGGGGCTTGCCTACCTGGGAGAAGGCAAGGCATCCGAGGCCAAAGAGGCCTTTTCTGAAGCGCTCAAACTGAATCCCAGATACTTCGAAGCCAAGAACAAGCTTGGCATCACCCTCGCCTACCTGGGTGAATTCGAGGAGGCGCTTCGGGTGATGGGTGAGATCATCGCCTCGGGAAGAAGGTATGCCGATGTCTACTACCACATGGCCCTCATCGAAATAGCCCGTGACCGGCATCAGGAAGCCATGGGTTGCCTGGGGGAGGCCCTCGCCGTCAACCCCGACTACAAGGAAGCAAAGATCAAGCTGGGGCTTCTCCTTTGCCGAGCCGGTGACCTTCCCCTCGGGTTGCAGCAACTCAAGGAAGCTGCTCTGAGAGCTCCCCGTGACCAGAGCTTGAAGCCTCTTGTGGGGGCCATTGAAGAAGTCAGTACGTCGTCTCCCTCCGCGCGGGAGGAAGTTCAGGCGGTGATCAACCAGTTCCTGGGGGAGGACAAATCTCTGGCTGAAACGCTCCAGGAATTTCACAAGCAGATCGAGATTACGCCCAGTTTTTCCGAGATTGTCTCAGTTGTCTTGCCGTTGATGGAAGAAGACCGCTCAGCCTGCGAAATGCTGCTGCCTCAGCTCCAGGAATACCTCACGCAACACCCGACTTACCCGGATCTGCATAACAGTCTGGGGAACGTTTACGTCAAGTTGCAGCGACTGGAGGAAGCTGAGCAGGCTTTTCGAATGGCCACAAGTTTGAATCCGGAATACGTGAAGGCGCACATGAACCTGTTTCAGACCCTGAAGGCTTTGGGGAAAGCTCATGATGCTCTGGAGGAAGCGGCCTTCTTGGAGGGCAAGGAGTTGCCCTATCCGGACCTCTATGCAGACATCGCGGAAATCTATCTCGACCTTGCCCTTTATGAAAAGGCGATCTCCTACGCCGACAGGGCCCTGGAGATCAAAGGTGGCTATGCCAAGGCTTATTACCTCCGGGCCGCTGTGAGAGAGCGGCAGCACCAGTTCCTGGAAGCCAGAGCGGACCTCACCATGTGCCTGAAACTCAATCCCTCAACGCGACTCCTGAAACTGGCTGAAGAGGCCATGTTGCGCCTGATGAGCAAATAGTCCCCAGGTTATCGCCAGGAGGAAGAAATAGAGGAGACCCAGCGATGGGGACGGGGGTCATCCGGCCCAATCGTTCGTATGGTCTTTTGCTTGCTTTTTTTTATTGAGGTGTTCAGTATTATTTTGAAGGTTGGATTCCGGTCCAAGCCAGATGGCAACCGTTAGAACACCTCGCGACAGCTAAGATTTCAGGGCCAGCTTCAGGACATAAGGAACTCATCATGAAGATTCACGGGGATGGGCGGAGACCAGGACTTTGTTTATACCTCATCGGCATGGTCCTGATCGTAGCCTTGGGGGCAGGATGCACTCATACTGCCGAAAAGTCCGACCGGTTTGACCTCTACGTTAAGGAAGAGGCTGATCTGAAGAAGCGCGACCAGCTTGAGGCGATGTTGACGGTTACTCCCGAAAAAGCCGCTCTGCACCCGGATTTTCAGATCATCGAAAATATTGCCGTGCCCTACCTTCCGGAATACAGGATCGGGGCGGGCGATGTTGTCGAGATTGTGTATCACATCCGGTACGAGAAGACCTCTGAGGAATATCGCCTGGAAGTGCAGGATAAAATCAGCATCACCTTTCCATATCACCCCCAGTTCAGCACTACCGTTCTGGTCCGAACCGACGGCAAGATCACCGTGCCCCTGCTGGGGGATGTGGCTGCTGAGTCGAAAACTCCCCAGGAACTTGCAGCGGTGTTAAACAAGGGCTACAGCAAGTATCTTAACCGTCCGTCTCTTACCGTCGCTCTGGAACAATTCAACGTGAAGATTGATGAGCTCAAGAAAGCGATCACGACTGCCCCCAGGGGCCAGAGCAAGATCGCACCCGTGGCCCCCGATGGGCGGATCGCTTTTCCCATCATCGGCAGTATCCAGGCGCAGGGGTTGACCGCCTCCGAACTGGAAAGGGTTGTGAACGAAAGGTACTCCAAATATATTCGGAACCTGAATGCCACCCTCATCCTTCTGGAAATTCATCACGCGAAATTCTATATCGTGGGTGAAGTTGAACGGCCAGGGGCGTATGAGATGATTTCCCGGGTGAACCTGCTCGATGCCCTTTCGCTTTCAGGTGGCTTCAAGAAGTCGGCGTTCCTCGATGAGGTCGTCATCTTCCGCAACGACGGGCTGGAGAGACCTGTGGCCATGAAAGTAGATTTACAGTCCGTCCTGGATAACGGATTTGCATATAACAACCTGGACCTTAAGCCTGCCGACATTGTGTATGTTCCCAAGACAAAGATTGACAGATTTGATGACTTGGTGGAAAAGATTTTTACAAAAGGCATATATGGTATTTTACCATTTCAAACCGTGTTTAGTATAAACTACGATATAAATAATGTTACGGTTCGTTAATCCTGAGTTAAGGACATCGCTGTGGATGATAGCTCCATATACCAAGACAAGCAAATGCAGAATATTATTAGAGATATTATATATATAATATTTGAGCGTTTGCGAACCGTTTTGACAATATTTATTGTGCTTCTATTGGTTAGTATTATCATAGCAATTTTTCTTTCTCCTGTTTATCAGTCTTCGGCTACCTTCTACCTGCGTTCGCCTCCCAACCTCGATCCTTTGCAGAAGGATACCTATTATGATTACAAGAACCGGGTCAGACGGGCCCTCCAGGAGCAAAAGGAGATCATTTTTTCAAATCGTGTGCTGCAAAAGGCTGCCGAGAAACTCTATCCCGGCCCCAGCCTGGCGAACCTTCCCAAGACCATAGAAAAGATGCGGAAGAAGCTGGAAGTCACCCCACCCACCGGCGAGACTTTTGAGGATTCAAACGTTTACATCATTGGCTATCAGGATGACAGCGCTGAAGGAGCCGCAAACGCTGCTGCGACGATTGCGGACATTTACCAGGAAACCTTTGCTGCCATCTCCCGGGAGAAGGCCCTTTATTCTTATGAGTTTTTCAAGCAGCAGGTGGATAGGCTGGAGCAGGACATGGCGACCAAGGAAGCCGACCTGAGGGAATATGAATCCAGGAAAGCCCTTGGGCTTCTTGAAATTCTCAACCTCGAACCAAAGAAAACCAATCTCGAGGTAGGGCCGCAAACGCTGCTCAATCAGACGCAGCAAAAGCACCACGAATTGCAGGAACAGTTGGCTGGTCTCAAGGTTTCCATCGAAGCGATGGAAGCTGAGGTCGGAAAGAGCAGCATACCGGCAATCATCCCGGAAATGGAAGGGGTTGGTCGAACGATTACGGTATTCAAAAACAAAGTTGCGCAGCTCCAGATACAACTGAATGAATTGAAGCCTCAGTTCTCGGACCAGTTCATTCCCATGGAACAGGTGCAGAACGAACTCAGTCTGAACATCCATTCCCTCAGGGAAGAACTGGAACGGGCTCTGCGGGCGCAAAAGATCAATGCCAAAACCATCGAAGCAAAGATCCAGGAAGCGGAGAAGGTGATCGTTCAGCTGCAGGATCGCATTCGTTCTGCGGTGCACGAGAAATCCGCCTATGAAGGGCTGCTGTTGGAACACAATCTGGCCAGGGATGCCTATACCTCTGCCCGCAACCAAATGGAGCAGGCGCGCCTGGCTCTGGAATTGAATCAGGAAAAGCAGGTCATCACCCTGATAGATGTGCCCGCGGTGCCGTTCAAGACATCCAAACCCAATCGACCTTTGATCGTCCTGCTGGGGTTTGTCGCCGGACTTTTCCTGGGAGTAGCTTCTGCTCTCACCCTGGACTACTTTGATCACTCCATCAAAAGGCCGGCGGACATCAGCCGCTATCTGAAGGTCCCTCTTCTCGGCTCCGTCTCAAGAATTGGATAGCCTCTATGGCATGGCTATTGTTGAGCATAATTGGATTGTCAGCCTTCTTGATTTTCTTTTTCATCCTGCAATCCGCCCGCGAAACTTTCGGCCCCACCATGGTTTCTTCTTTCAGCACCGTCGTTTTTTCTCTGTGGCTGGTGTCCTGTGCCGTGTGGGGTTCCTATTTTTATTCCGTGCGTATTCCGGGATTGTTTGACTTCAATATCGATCGTGCGTTTCTTGCCTTGATCATCGGCATTTTGCTGATCGGGTGGTACCGTGACAGGGTCACTTTCGGCGCCGGTTGCAGCATTGAGGTCTTGATGTTACTTTTTCTGGTTGCCTGTTTAGCGTCTCTGTTCCTGCACGGATTCAAGCCCGCCCTGTCCCATTATCCCTCTCCCATCAATATTTTCATTACGGGATACTTCTTTCCCTTTTTTGCTTTACTTTTCGCCGGCAACTACCTGATCAACAAGACCGATCTGTCCTTGGTGTTCCATGTGATATTCTATTTCAGCGTTTACCTGGTAATCATCGCCTTTCTTGAATTCTACAATCTGCGACAGTTCGTTTTTCCACGCTACATAAACGACCCGGAGATATTGCTGCATCTTGATCGTGCCCGTGGCCCTTTTCTCAACGCCGCCTTCAATGGCCTGGCGATCAATTTGGGGTTCATCTGCGGCCTTCATTTGCTGGCATTCAAGCAGGGTTTCCAACGGTTATGGTACATCCTGTTGCTGGCCCTGTTCTTTCCGGCAGTATTTTTCACCCAAACGCGATCGGTGTATCTCACTTTCACCCTCACTCTCGCGTGTTTTGTCACCTTCTATCGCACCTCCTTTCCCAAGCTCAAGGTGCTGGCTGTACCCATGGTCCTCGTTTTCCTGTTCGTGCTGGTGCGTCTGGATACTCTGACGTCGAGGGAGCGGCGGGAAGGGGGAATTTATCAGGTGGAGGAAGTTGAAACGCGGTTCGGCCTTATTCGCAGATCGGTGGTGATGTTCCTGGATAATCCCGTGTTCGGGGTTGGGTTGGGCCAATTTGTCCCCACTGTGGTCCAGGAATACCGGGGGAAGATCCCCCTGCCGGCGAACCTTGAAGAACAAATACAGCACAATCACATCCTCGGGCTCATGGTAGAGCTGGGTATTGTGGGGGCTTCGTTTTACCTGATGATGGTTGCCGGCTTTTTCAGGCGCCTCGTCAGGCTTGCAGAAATGCTTCCGGAAAGAGGATTCGTCAGTGTGAATCTCCTGGTGGTGATTGCCGTTGCCCTGGCTGTGTGCCTCGGGAGCAATCTTTTTGTGGAACCCTCCTATTGTCTTTATGCCAATGTCTCATTTTTCCTGTTTGGGGGAATTGCCAACGGATTATATCGTCACTTTTGTCTGCAGCTCCGATGAATGGATCTCAGCAGAAAGGGAAGACTCCAGCGGAAGCGTCGGGGTTTTCGGGCATGCCCTGGTGAAGGAGCGGTCATGTACAAAGATTTTTTTCGGATGAAGAGTGACGCTTTTTCCAATCAACCGCTTCCGGGATGGTTCTTCACCTCGAGAAGCCACCGGGACGTCTGGTCCTGTCTTGTATCGGAAATCAATCGGAACGAGCCTTACTTGTTAGTGACCGGGGAATATGGAACCGGAAAAACCACTCTCTGTCTGAGACTCGTCCGTGCGTTGAAGAAGAACGGCAAGCTCCCCTTCCTCTATGTTGCCACCCCCAATTATGACTACGCCACCATTCTGCAAAGGGTTGCCACCAGTCTGGGGCTGGCTGTTGACCAGCAAGGGGTTTCCATGATGCAGGACCGGATCTTTCAGTATTTTGAAAGGGAGCAGCCACAGAAAGGCATCATCCTCATTTTTGATGATGTTCAAGACATGGGGATGGCGACCCTGGCCAACCTCAGGCTTCTCGCGAACTTCAGTTGTGATGGTCTTTTCCCCTTCCGGCTCATGCTTTTCGGGCACCCCTCGTTTATCCAGCGACTTCATTCCCAGGTCCTTCAGGCTCTCAATCAAAGGATCAGAAGGAGATTCCGTCTCGAACCCTTAAGCCCTCTCGAGACCAAGGAGTACATCTACTTTCGCCTCTTTAGATCGGGGGCGTCCGGCACCCCGATCTTTGCCGAAGATGCCCTGGCGACTCTCCATGACTACAGCCATGGGGTTCCCCGATTGATCAACAATGTGTGCGATGCTTGTCTGGTCCTGGCTGCTTCTCAGGGGGTGGGGGAGATCGACGGGGGGATCGCGGCCGAAGCTATTCGGTACCTCAAGGCGGAGCCCCAGAGCTCTCCGGAAAAGCGCCAGGGAACCTGGGGGCCGCCACCTGTCAGGCCGGTGGCACGAGGTCCGCGGGTCACAGTCAAAATCGATGAACCCGGCCCGGCAACCCCCGAAAGGCGGACACCCGACCCGGCGCCCCCTGAACCAACCGCGGTACATTGGGTTGCTGGCCGGGAGCCCCTCAAGGGAGGAAAGGGTCAGTTCGCCGGGGGCGGAATCTGGGAGTTACGAGGCATCGATCGGCGACGCTGCCGAAAGCAAGCGCAAACGTTCGAATTTTGTGTGGCTGGTGCTGTTCCTGGCGGTTTTTCTGGTCAGCATGTTGTTGATGATTCTTTTGGACGTAAAGTCGGTTTTCAAGGGGCTCATGTAGGTTTCAACGGGAGTCCCGTCGTGTTTCTGCCGACAAATAACCACTGCAGATTGGAAGAAGAACTATGACTAAGGGAATGTGGGAATCTGCATTCACGCAAAAGAGGGAAGGGGAACCGGACGGGCAAGCATCGGTCGAAGAAAATGGTGACGATATGCTGCTTGTGGACCATTGCGATTTGGTGGGGAATAGCGGGGGTCTTCTGCCGGAAGGTCCTGAAGACGCTCGTCGCCTCCAGGGAGAAGCTCTTTCGGGAGAAGAACCCTCCTCGGAGCAGTCTTGGAAAGGAGTCCTCCTGGGTGTGCCGGGATCCGCTCAAGGCGGCTCTTCGGTGTCCTCTATGCCGGTGGAAGGTCCTCAAGTACAGCTCTCGCTTGATGAGCCATCTGCCTCCGAGAAGTCAGGACGTACCCCACCCATCCTGGCTAAGATGAACCAGTCTCTGAACAGCATATGGACCAATCTTCTTATGAAATCCACGCCCCTGCCGAGGACCATCCTCTTCTGCGGCGCCACTCAAGGCGAGGGGGTTTCCTTTATTTCCTTCCATTTTTCCCTTTTTCTTTCGCTCGGGCTTCATCTGCGGGTTCTCTATCTCGACACCGATGTGGAAAAGCGTTCACCTTGCCCCTACCTTCCCGCCATGGAAGAGGGGCGAGGTCTGGTCTCCTTTTTCGATGAGCGTTTCCCTCTCCGTTCATTGGTGGCAAGCACCCAGTTTGAAAACCTGTGGGTGCTCCCTGCCGGAGTTCGAAAATCATCAAGCCAACCTCAGGGTTTTGTTTACGTGAAGGAAGCCTTGGGAGAACTGGTGGACTTCTGCCAGCGCCACTTTGACGTGGCGATTTTTGATGGGCAGCCGATACTCTGGTCTCCTGCCACGGTTGCCTTCGCTCATGCGGTGGACCGGGTCCTGTTGATCTGCCGTTACGGCTATTCCCGGCGAGAAGTCAGCAAACTGGCCATCGAGAGATTGCGTGAAAATGAAGTTGAAGTCGCGGGCGTGATTCTCAATGACCGGCAGTATCCGATCCCACAGAGACTCTATAAAAAGATGAAATAGCAGGGGCCATGGACAATAACGGTTCAAGGAAGACCATTCTGCACCTGATTGATGCGCTCAATAATGCCGGCGCCCAACAACTGCTGGTTCTTTTTGCCAAATGGGCACCTCCCAGTCGCTACCGGCAACTCGTAGGGGTCCTCCAACCCGACCTGGAACTCCAAGGAGCACTGACGTCCAGGGGGGTGCGGGTCATTGGCTTTAACCGTAAACGCCCAAGCATATTTCAGCCGTTTCCTTTCTTCCGCTATTTCTACCGCAACATTAGAGACATCATTGCCCTTTGTCGGGAAAATGGGGTTGATGTCCTGCAGTGCCATCTGTCCGATGCCGAATTTACCGGGATCATTGCCGGGAGGTTTTGCCGTGGAATGCAGATCCTCTCCACCATTCATGGCCCGGACATCTTCCCCCCCAGACATCGCTTCGAGATCAGAAACGTGTTGCGCTTTTTCTTCACCAAGATGCTTTACCGGTGGGCAGATCTGATCATTGCCGTATCGGATGAAGTTGCCGAGTATCTGACCAGGATTTTCGGTCTGAAACCAGAGAAGGTGCGGGTTGTCCTGAACAGGATTGAGGTGAGTGCTTTTGAGCGGAATGAACCTGCCCCGGGTCTTTGGGAAGACCTGGGAATTGACCGCAAGGATCGCGTACTGACCAATGTGGGCCGCTTGAGAACCCAAAAGGGCCAGACCTTCCTCCTTGACGCCATGGCAAGTCTGGTTTCTGCCTTCGAGGGCATCAAGCTCCTCATCCTGGGAGAGGGTGACCTTTTGCCAACGCTGAAAAGAAAGCTGGAAGCACTCGCCCTTTCGGATCGAGTAAAATTGCTGGGCAACCGCTCTGATGTGCCGGACATCCTGGCTCTGACCGAAATCTTCGTATTTCCTTCCCTGTGGGAGGGAACTTCGCTGGCCCTTCTGGAGGCTATGGCCGCGGGCAAACCGATTGTGGCAACCGACATACCCGGCAACAGAACCGTCCTGCAACACATGAAGACCGGATTTCTGGTTCCGCCTGGAGACAGTGCGGCTCTGGCCGAAGGGATAGCCTTCCTGCTGACGAATCCCGCGACGGCAAAAGAGTTGGGGTGCAATGCCCGGTTGCTGGTGCAAGAGCAGTTTGACATCCGGCAAACCATTGCGGAGCTTGAGGCGATCTGGGGATCATGACGGGATCCATATGGCTACTATTGCAGTGACAGGCTTACGAGGTGTTCCAGCGACCTGGGGTGGCGTGGAGCGGCAGTGTGAGGAGACCTACGCGCGGCTGTCGAAAAGATACCGCATTGTCATCTATGCACGAAAGCCCTATGTGCCGGAAGGTTTGGAGTTTTACCGGGGACTTACCATCAGAGTCCTGCCGACGGTCGCTTCAAAATACCTCGAAGCCTTTGTCCACACGGGGTTGGCGGTTGTGGATGCGCTTCGGCTGCGTCCTGACATCCTCCACATTTACGCGCAAGGCCCCTGCCTCTTCAGCTGGGTGCCTCGCATCTTCCGACCGCGGATGCGGATCTTTTTTACCTGTACCGGCCTGGACTGGAGGCGGAAGAAATGGCCCTGGTGGGCATCCCGCATAATCTGCCTGGGTGAGCTCGCCTCGGTCCTCTTTCCGCATTATCGGATTGTGGTCTCAAAGGCCTTGCAGGAATACTATAAACACCGTTACGGGGTTGCCACCACCTACATACCCAACGGGGTCGAGCCTGTGGCAAGAAGACCTCCCAACCGTATCAGACCATTCGGACTTTCCGGCCGGGATTATTTCCTTTTTGTTGGTCGGCTGGTGCCCGAAAAGCGGGTGGAAGACCTCATCGAGGCCTATGGCCGACAAGCGCTCACCTCCAAACTGGTGATTGTTGGTGACAGCGCTGGAACGGAGGATTACGCGGCCGGCCTGAGAGACAAGGCCGGCGGCAGGGCGTCCGTCATCTTTACCGGATATCAATATGGTGAAGCGCTACAGGAGCTCTACTCCAATGCGCGTGCCTTCGTCGCCCCTTCAGAACTGGAAGGCCTTCCCCTTACTCTCCTCGAGGCCATGTCCTTTGGCTTGCCCTGCATCGCCAGCGATATCCCGCCACACCGAGAAGTGGTGGAAGCTACCGATGGCTTTCTCTATCCCTTGGCCCAGGTAGCAGAGCTCGCAAGACAGATGGTTGAAGTCGATGGGATGTCCGAAAAGGAGCTCTGCCGTGTTGGGCTCCGCGCTCAAGAACTCCTCGAAAGCCATTACAGTTGGGACAAGGTAGCAGACCAAATCGACCGACTGTATCAGGAAAGCCTGCATGGGAAACCGCAACGAGGATACCTACAGCCAGATCGGTAAAGCCGGTGCGATCATTGTCGCTCTGACTCTGGTGGATAAAATCCTGGCGGTAGCCAAGGAAATGATCGTTGCGCGGCGCTTTGGAGTCTCCGGCGAACTCGATGTGTTCAACGTTGCTTACGCTTTTCCGGGAATTACCATGCTGTTCTTCTCCGGAGCGTTCATCTCCGCCTTTGTGCCCCTTTACCTGGAATGGTCCAATGAGTACACGGAAGACCAGGCTAACCGATATGCCCTCTCCCTCCTGTACCTCAGTAGCGGCTTTTTTGCTCTCCTTGCGTTGCTGGCTTTGGCGCTGACACCGATCCTGTTTCCCCTTTTGGGTTATGGTTTCAGCGCTGATCAGAAAGATCTCGGAATTGTTCTCCAGAGGCTTCTGGTGCTTTTGATTTTTCTCGATGGTGTAGGAATTATCCTGAGGGGACTGCTGCACGCTCAGAAACAATTCTTCCACCTGTACCTGGCGCCGATGTTTATCAACATCGCGATCATTCTATGCGTGGTCTTGGGGGCAGATTATGGCATTCTCACCCTGGTTGCCGGTTTTCTGGTCGGGACCTTGGGCCGCACTCTCTATATGGGGGTCGCGCTGGGTGTGGGAGGATTCAAGTATTGCCGGCGGACGGTGCTCGATAAGGAACAGTTGGCCGTTTTCCTCAGCCTCGCTTTGCCCCTCATTGGCAGTGAACTCATCGCCAATTCCAATCTCCTGGTGGATCAGGTGATGGCCACTCAGCTCACGGCGGGTTCGGTTTCGACCCTGCGCTACGCCTATCGCCTCAATGATCTTCCCATTCAGGTCGTCGTGTTGGCCATCTCCAAAGCGATCTTTCCCTATATCAGCGAACAGGCGCTCCATCGAGACTACCATGGGCTGTCCAAAATCTATCAGCACGGCGTCGTCTTTCTTGCCTTTCTGACTTTTCCCATCACCTGCCTGGTCGGTCTGTTTTCCAAGGAAGCGGTGCAAATCCTCCTCGAAAGAGGCGCATTCGATAGCAGCGCCACCATTCAGACGGCTGAAACCCTTGTTTTCTACAGCCTCGGCCTGTTCTTCTATGCCTACAGTTTTGTGAATGCCACCTTCTTCTCCGCTCTCAAGGATAACAAACCTCTCCTTTATGTCGGATTCCTGTCAATTGCCCTGAACTTTGTCTTCAATTATCTATTCATGGGGATATTTGGAGTCAAAGGCATCGCCCTGTCAACGACGGTAACCCTGGCCATCGTCTGTACTATTTTTGTGTTCCTGCTGAAAAAGCGTCTGCAGGTGGTTGAACTTTCCAATGTTTCCGCCAGTTTCACGCGGATCTTGGCAGCGTCGGCAGCTATGTTCGGGGTGGGATTGGTGTTGAAAAACACGGCTCAAGGTCTGGGAATTTCGGCGATCGTCTACCTCCCGGTGATCACCGCGGTGATCTCTGGAGGCTACCTGGGCGCCATCTATGTGATGCGGACCGGCGAATTAGCGGGTTGCCTCCAGGTTTTGGGCGGGGTGATGAAATATATAAAAAGATCGTGAACCGCTGCCCGTCACTCACTTTGCTGCCTCAAACTGGACGCGGCGATTCCTGGCTCGGCCTTCGGGGGTGCTGTTACCGGCAACCGGGTGGGATTCGCCGTAACCCCTCGGGGTGAGTCGCGCAGAGGAAATGCCCTTCCCGACGAGGTATTCGTATACCGACTGTGCTCTTTTTTCCGAGAGAGCCTGGTTATACGCCTCGGTGCCGGTGGCATCGGTGTGCCCGGCGATCATGACCCGAAGGCCAACGTATTCGGACAGGGTGTTGGCGCTGCGATCCAGCGAGGGGTAGAATTCGTTGCGGATGTTGTAGCGATCGAACTCGAAGTAAACGTTTTCCAACGCCTTATGAATGACCGCGGCACCGGTTGAGCCCGGATAAAGCACTGTGGCGTATAGCTTCTTTTCGTGATCCATCCAGAAAGCGATGCCTTCGTTATCAAAGACAACCTTGTATTTCATGATCATGTCGTTGCTGTAGAGCTCATATAATTTCCCGCTCCCTCGATATTCCAAAGGAGGCGGCTGATGCTCGGAACCAGCGGTCCCGACCCGGTTCTCCAACTCCTCGGTGGCCTGATTTTGAAGGACTGGGGAGGGAGTATAGGCGAGCCTTTCAGAGCTTTGCGGAGGTCCCAGCTCGGCAAAGGCTTTCTGTGAGGCAACCCATTGTCCGGATTGATCCTGCAGGTCCCCGTGGAAGGTTTTTCCCAAATAGATGCGCCTGACCCGAAGCTGGTCGTCAAGCAACAAGCTCAAATCGAACACATCATATTGCAGGCACTGCCCTTCGCTTTTTATTCTGCTGGGAGCACCAAGTTCCGAAATCAGTTCGGTTTTCGTCATCCCGAGGCGCACCTCCCGCTGCATGCCGCCCCCATTCACCATAACCGAACCAACCGGCAAGGCCTGGACAGGGATGAAGAAAACCAGGAGGAACAGTAACCCAAGAGCTCTCTGAAGACTGTGCACCATTTGCTAAACCTCCGATTCCTGGGACTTGGGGGCAATGGGAAGGCCTTCAAAAAGATCGCGCAGGACCTCACAGAAACAGGCGAGTTGGCGCTCGGGGAAGCAGCGCAGCGTTTCGCGCGCCCGTCTCCCAATTGCCTCCCGCAGTTCCGAGTCGGTCCAAAGCAACCGGATCTTTTCACCAAGCTGGTCTGAATTGCCGGCCGGAACAAACAGAGCCGTTTCGCCTTCGTTGGCGTATTCCACGGTAGCCATGTTGGCGGTAATGATCACTGGCCTCCCCAGGGCCATGGATTCGAGCATCGCTGTTTGACCTGCGGAAACGTCGTATGCGGAAAGAGGGAGCACGATGAAACTGGCGGCTTGAATCCACCGGGTGAGCTCAGCCCAGGATACTTTGCCGGTCAGCAGGGTTATATTCGGCGGCAGCCGCCGTCTTGGCGTATAGCTCTGAGAAAGGATCACCAGCTTCGCTTCGGTATTCCCTACGACCTCAACCAGGGTATCATAGTCACGGTCACTGTTGCCGTAGGAAAACACATAGCCTTGAGAGGCGAGGGGTTGCCTGGCCAGCAATTCCTTGGGAAAAGCCATGGGGAAGAAGCGTATGCGCTCGGATGGGATGCCGAAGAGCTCAGGATAGAGCTCCTGTTCTCTGGTTGACGTGCACAGAAAGTAGTCGATTCCAGGAAGAGCCCACCGCAGGAACATGAGCCTCAGCTTGTAGAAAAGGTCCTTTCGGACCAGGTCGATATGGAAGTCCTGGATAATGTGCTTTGATGTCGAGGACTTGCCCAATATGCGCTTGAGAATGGCGAAACAGACCCCCGACCGCATTGACCAGGAGACCACGGCATCGCAGTCTTCTTGCGATCTAAGAGCGAGCAAAGGGACATAAAATTCCGCAAAGCGCACCGACAGTCGGTTGAGAAGCGAGCTCCCACCAGCGCCCCAAAAGACCGGTTGGACTGCCACAAGGCGCGCTACGTTACGCTCCAGGCCCTGGTAGAAATCCCATTTGCCCTCCTCTTTCCAACTTACCAGCAGTTGTACCCTCAATTGACTGACAGCAGGCATGGTCACAATCCTCACCGAGAACGTGTCAAAAGCCAAAGCGGTTGCGGTGATGTGAGTACCAGACCGCAAAGCACAGCACGAGCCAGAGCTTTCGGGCAAAGGCGAGCGATCCGCCATGGCTCTTGAAATCCTGCCACATTTTGCGGACGTAGGACAGATCCAAAAGGCCCAAATCCTTCAGGGCATCGGCTGCGAAATGTTCTTCCGCGAAATCTCCCAGTTGATCGCGCAGCCAGGCGCGCAAAGGCACATCGAAGCCATGTTTCTTACGGTAGGCAATGGCTGGGGCCTGGTCCGTCGGCAGCATCCGGGTCAACTGCCGGCGCAAGATCTTCTTGCTTTGACGGAGATCGGCCTTCCAGCAAGTGGGCATGAGCAGCACTTTTTCTACCAGAAGCTGGTCGAGATACGGTGTCCTCGCTTCCACGCCGTGAGCCATGGTCATGCGGTCCACCTTGGCCAGGAGATCATCGGGCAGCCAGTAGACCAGGTCTAGAGCAAGCGACGCTTCCAGGGAGGAGGTTAGGCCATCCAAGGTGCCGAGCCGTGCTGCCATCTGCTCGATGAATCTTGGAGGACAACACTCGCCGGAGCCGTCCCCCGGCATCAGGCGGTGAAGAGCCGGTTCGCCGTAGACCGTCGTCCATCGCGCACAGCCAAGGTCGCCTGAGGCGGAAAAGACTTTGAAGAGGCGAGACAGGACCTCCGGTTTCGCTGGGTCGCTCTCGATTTTATCCCATCGTCTCAAACCTGAATGGAAGGGGCGCAAGAACGCCCAAACCCAGCGAAGTGCCTGATAAAGCCTCTCCCGGCGGTAATGATTGTAGCCCCAGAAAAGCTCGTCGGCCCCTTCTCCGGACATCACCACCTTCACGTGGTGGGAGAGAGCCTCGGAAATCATGTAAGTCGGGATCAGGGCCGGGTCGCCCGAAGGCTCGTCGGCATGATAGAGCACTCGCTCGAGGGTCGTCGCATCCAGGCTGCCGCCGTCGATGACCAGCAATTCCATCCCCAGTGATTCGGCAACGGTCCTGGCGTAACGGGTCTCATCGAGATCGCGTTCGGCAAAAGACACTTGAAAGCCTCTCAAAGGCACATTCACCTGCTGCATTGCGTAACAGGAAAGCAGGCTGGAATCCACCCCGCCGCTGAGGAGCATCCCGATTTCGACATCAGCGATAAGCCGATAGCGAACGCTTTCCTGTAAAGCGGCATCCACTTCTTCAGGACTGGTTGGAGCATTGGTGGACAGCAGACGCAAGCACTCCTGCACAGACCAGTAACGGGTTGTGGTCAACTCCCAGGAATCGATTGCCAGTTCACTGATATGCCCCGGTTCAAGGCGTTTGATTTCGTTGCAGATGGTATGGGGGCCGGGTATGTACTGGAGGGCAAAAAATGCTCTCAGGCTCTCGGCGTCAATGGAAAGATGGAGGTCGGGCAGTGCGTAAAAGCACTTCAGCTCAGAGGCTGCCACCAGCATATCGCGATTGTGGTAAAAATAGAGGGGCTTCTTGCCCAGGCGATCTCGGCCCAAAATGGCTTTCTTGCGGTTCTCGTCGTAAATGATAAAGGCGAACATGCCCCGCAGATGCTGAACGAAGTCCTCTCCGAAACAGTGATAGGCTCCTAAAATTACCTCCGTATCCGTCTGGGTGCGCAGTTGATAGCCGCTTTCCAGGACCTTCGTCCGCAGGTCCTGGTAGTTGTAGATCTCCCCGTTAAAGGAAATGTGCAGACCGTGGTAGAAATCGTGAAGCGGTTGCGATCCGGCTTCGGAGAGATCGATAATGCTCAGGCGACGGTGCCCGAGAACCACGTGAGGCGCCGACCAAACACCCCCGGCATCGGGTCCGCGATAGCGGATATGATCGGTCATGCGCGTAACCACCCCACGCAGATCCTCTGCCTGCAAAGGGTTGCGCGTAATCAAGCCGGTTATGCCACACATGCTCTGTTATCCTTCCTGTTATCCACGAAGCCACACGCATGAATCTCTTCGTGCACTTCATGTGCTTCGTGCTTTGGAATAAAGCCACCATGAGGCCAGGTTGTGCTTGGACGGCTCCTCAGGTCGGAAGCAATGCGACACCCTGGCCGCGCGACTCAGGAGGAGGCGGAGAGCCTGGCAAACAGATTCTCAAACGATGTGGTCATCTGTTTTACCGTAAGATGCTGGAAAGCCAGAGTTCGTGCCTCTTCTGCCATTGTCCGCCGCAATTCCGGGTTGGCCAGGAGTTCCACGATCCGCCGCGCGAGATCCTGATGATCTCCAACTCGCACCAGGTAACCGGTTTTCCCCGGGATGATGATCTCCCGCATGAATCCTACATCAGAGCTGATTGTGGGTATCCCGGCGACCATGGCCTCTATTACTGCCACCGAAAGGGTCTCCTGTTCAGGTTTCGAGGCCAATACATTGAGCTCCACGGCGCGCAAAACATTTCCCATATCACGCCGGAACCCAAGGAAATGAACATTCCGAGCGAGGCCCAGGTCCTGGGTCAGTTGCATCAGCGAGGACTTGCGGGGCCCGTCTCCCACGATGAGGAAATGAGCCTCGGGGCACTGCTGCACCACCAGCTGAGCGGCTCTCAGCAAAACATCATGGGCCTTGTCCGGCCGGAGCACTGCCACCTGGCTGACAGCAAGACTTCCCGGGGGGAGGCCGAGTCTCTCTTTGGCGGTCTCCTTGGAGAAGCTGGAAGATACGCGTTCAGGATCAACCGCATTGTAAATGACCTCGATCTTCTCCCGGGGGATTTTCTCGTAGTGCACCAGATAGTCTTTGTGCCCGGCAGCTGCAGCCACCACCTTGTCGATGGCAGGATGGAAGAAGCGTCGAGCCACCATGGTAAGACGATGGCCCGAGTAGGTCCGGAAGGTTTCGTTCTGCCAGTTAACGACCCGTACTCTGCCTGCCAGCCTGGCTGCCGGCGCGCCCAGAAAAATGGTGTTCCGGTGGTTGATGAGGAGCAGGATGTCGGTTCTTTCCCTGCGAAAAAGCCTTGCCAGCCGTAGGATCGACAGCAAGTCAAAACGATGGTGGGCGATATGGGTGGTGGCGGGATATCCCAGTTTGAGGAGTTCCCTGCCCACAGCCCCGGGGTCGTTCAAGAACAAGAGAGACACCAGGAAGCGATGGGGATCGATCCCTTTGAGCAAGTCGAGCAGCAATTGCTCCGCCCCGCCGATAGCCAGGGTGGCAGCCAGGACGCTCAAATGAATACGCTGCCGTTCGAGGGCGCCTTGTCTAGCGTTTCGCATCTTTCACAAGCTTTCGGAAGAGCTCGAGGAGCCTTCCCAGATGTTCTTCCATGGAATACTCGCGAAGCACCAGGTCTCTTCCGGCCCGGCCCATTTGCAGCAGCCGCTCGCGATCCCTGAGCATCCACTGAATTGATTCCCCCAGGTCAAGGGATGAGTCTGGCGCGAAGAGCCTGCCCGTGACGCCCTCTTTTACCTGTTCAGGAATGCCTCCGATGCTCGAAGCCAACACGGGGGTCCCATGGAGATAGCTTTCGTAAATGCTGATCGGGGCGTTGTCGAACCAGCGACTGGGGACCACCGTGAAAAGCGCCTGCGCGATCCATGGCGACAACGCCTCGCCGGCCATGAAGTCCAGGAATTGAATGCGCCCTGTTGCCTCACGGTTGATCAATTTCTCCAACCGTTCCCTTTCACCGTCGTAACTCCTCCCAATCAGAACCAAATCAACCGGCGGCAGCGTTCGTTGGTAGGCTTCGATCAGGGTGTCGAGCCCCTTTTCATAGCTAATACGCCCGAAGTAAAGGATGATGTTCGCCTTGGGCAGGTCGGCGGGCAGGTGCGGGGAGACGATAGGGGTCTTGATGAGGTGCACCCGGTTTGACGGAAACCCCGCTGCCACGAGTTTGTCTTTCATGAAATTGCAGGGAACGACGAAGGCTCCCACATGGCGATAGATTCCGAGCCATTTGTGGACATACATCGAAAGCACGCGGAGCGCCGAGGCGGCAAAGCTTCCTTTGACACAGCGATATTGCAGGCCGTGCAGATAGTTCCCACCCAGGCAGAGGGTGCAGGGCGTGCCGGCTCGAAGGAAGGTGTAGCATGGGCAAAGCAAATGATAGTCGCCAAGGCGCATCACTACAGGGATTCCATGATGCAGAAAGGTGTGAATGATGCTTGGAGACATGTAATTGTAGATGTTGAGGAGATAGGCCACATCGATGCTGCCGACCTGGGCCATGAGTCGCGACAGGTAACGCCTGGCCTCAAGTGAATAAATGCTGCGATCCAATAGCCTCAGCCAGTTGGTCGAAGCCAGGTGGATGTTCTTGAAATGAGCCTGGTCCGGGGCGCCGGGTGGTGGCAGGAAGGTGCGCTCGTAGGGGGATGCCCAGCTTCCGGCATACTTTACGCTGAAGGGGATGGGATCGTGTCCGCGGGCACTCAAGCCCTCCGTAACATCGTGCAGATATTTCTCGGTTCCTCCGTTGAGGAAGAAGTACTTGTTACACAGGACTATGCGCATAACGCCGGCGTACTCTCTACTTCGTTTTCCTCTGACTTGGTTCGAGGCGGGTAGTTTCCCGCCCGGACAAGTGGGCGCTATACCCAACGTAAGCTTTTTCGATGGCGTCGTAACCTTTCACAGAAACGGTGCCGGAAACCTGATTGCCGACGAAGGAGACTCTCAGCTCTCCAGCCTGAGCCATGACCTTGGTGGGCAGGGCGGTCTTTTCTGCCAGTCTTACTCTTTCCTGCTCGTGCTGCGTCACAAAGACTCTCGACTCAAGGAGGACCGGGCTCAAGTAAAAGAAATGAATGTCAGGTTGCTTTGCATAGGATCTTTGCAGGGTGCATCGGACTTCGGTGCCGACGGTGGTCATGAAGCCGAACTCCGAGTTCCAGTAAAAAGAGTTGCGCGAGTTCTTTTCAGGAAATCCCACGACCACAATCTGGTAGGGATTCAAGCTGCCGGGAGGAGGATACGCGATACTCAGAAGGCCTCTGGCATCGGTGAATCGTTCTCTCAGAACGTTCCCGGAGAGCTTTACCAGGTACCTCTTAGGAAACCCGCCGTTGTCTTCAAGCAGGTCCTGACTGCTGGCGTTGCCGACTGCGACCAGCGACATGAGTGCCAAAAGATGCAGAAGGATCAAGCTTCTAATAGTATGCCGCATAGAGAGATGTGCTTCTATCAAGCTGGTGACACAAAATCATGCGGCCAAGTCCATAAGCGCCGGTCTGGCCGCGATTTTTCGCCAATGAGGACGAAGATGCGAAAGCTGTTCAGTCATTACGGAATCAGAGTAGAACAAGGCTCAACCACAGGCAAGGTTTTTTGTGCCGGCTAACAGTCCTGAGCCCCGTGGGGGATCGTCCTCCGCGTCGAGTTCCTTACGCCATCCCTGCTAACAAAACATGAACTCGGCTCGGTATGGAGAAGGCAAGAGATGACAGGGTTTTGTCTCCTGGTCGTCTATGATGGCGATGATACGTACTTTACCAGATCGCTGATAGCGGTTTTATTATTGCTCGTCAAGTCGTCAAGGCTGATGGATACCGCATGAAATTTTATCGCGTATTTGCCCTGCAGAGTCTTGATCTTTTCGAGCCGTCCTGCGATGGGCGTAGACGTCTTGCTGCCGAATTCGTCTTCCAGATAAAAGCGGTTGTTTTCTCGGTGTCGCTGGAACATTTCCATAATCAGTGGGCCGTACCACTCGGTGAGGAGTTCACCGGACCAGGAGTTGGTTTGGAACCACTTGACATCTAGATTGATGGAGTGCTGCATGAGCATGTCATCCATCTCCGGGTTGTTGTCGTAGAGGTGCGCAATCATAAGAATGCAGTCCAGATTGTTCAAATACCCGGCCACCGTATTAAAGACATTGACGTGTCTTTTTTCCGCCGCCATGAGCTTGAGATAGAAGGCATCATAGTCGTTCCCAAAAGTTGCCTGCCAGTCAATCCCCAACACGGCTTCCTCCCCATAAATGCCTCCAGCGGAGATCTGCAACGCATCGGGCAGGCCGGTCGGGCTGTTCTTGAGCCATAGGCCGAGCTGCAGCATGAACTGGGTCATTTGATCGAGATAGGTCTGATCCCACGGTACCGGTTGGCGGTAGCTGCCTTCCAAGTAATAGGCTGCCCGCTTGGAATCGAACAGCCAACTCGGGGCGGATTGAATCCAGGATCCTCCGTTGAAATAGATCCGTACTACGCACTGTACGCCTTGGGCTTTGATGGCTTTGACAAAATCGGCAAGAGGCTGAAAGTTAAAGCTGTTATCGCTGGGTTCGAGATCCTTCCAGTGCACGATCAGGTTCACGAATTGCAGACCGTAGGATTTAGCCACCTTGGTTTTGGGAATGACCCAGTAGTTCAATACGTCCTTGCTAAGAGGACCGACGGGCAGGAACATGCCCACACCGCCGTTGAAACCGGCGTCCGCCAGCTTAGGGGAGGTGCAAAAGGTAGAAAGGAAAACGACGCACAGAACAATGATATAAAATGGGTTCCTGAACATGGTCTGCCGTTCTGGTCGTTCAGGGACCACCAAGTTGCATTCCGTTGAACACTGCATCTGAATCTCTCCTTTTCCTCATTAGGGCTCAGACTTTGGGCATTGCGTCCCCAACGATTCGGCATTCTGGCCAAGCCATTGTGCAACCGAGATGCCAACCTGGGGCCCGGGTGTCTCCCTAACTTGAATGCGTTCCCGGACAGGCTTGCTCTCTACATTGTCCTGGTTTGGTTGTCCCGGCATAGCAGGAATGTTGGAGTTGCTGCCAATGGACCAGTCCTTTGGGCGTTGACCAAAGTGAACGGAGGATTACATTCTTGTAGTTAACACAGATGACGCAAAGCGAAACTGATCGTCTGACCCGCGCCGGCCAACCCCGCCGTCCAAGCATTTAGCCTGCGTTGGGAAAGTGTAAAGAATGCCGATATCAATCGGGTTTTCTTTACACTTCCGGGAGTCGAGTTCCAGCAAACGAAAAAGTCTATTCCGCCCGAAGGCAATGCAGCCTCAAGACGATCTTGCCGCGGGATTTCTGTTTGAGGGTCTCGGGGTGTTCGGTAACGTATATCAGGGCGATACAGGCCAGCGAGTCGGCAGCCCATTCACGCGGGTCAAGCATGCGCGGCTCAAAAGCATGGCATTTCCGGCATGTAAAGCCGGGCCACTTTCTCTTTATGGCCACATCGAGACAGCGCCCATAAGCGGCGCACATGACCATCCTTTCGACTTTTGATGGGCGGTTTACGGCCCTCGATGGGGTGGGGTTTGCGCAGTTGAGCATAAGGCTACTGAACCTTCCATAACCGGGCGTCTCTCGTTTTGACCCGCCGCCCCCGTGTTTCCCCGATTCTTCAGGTTGTTGCCCTCCAGTGCCGAGGTCTTCCCAAGAATTGCTGAATGCCTGGCAAGAGTCTGATGGAGATCTTCGAGGGATTGAACAATCAGCACCAGGGTGCCCGGTTCAGCCCACTTGAAAAGCTCTGCGGCCGCGTCCAGGGGGAGGTTGATGCATCCATGAGAGCAGTAGCCTCCGGTGATGTCTCCCCCATGAATCCAAACGCGCTCGTAAATTCTCATGGCAAATGGCATCAGGGCGGGAGATCCGTACGCATTGCGGTAGCTGCCCGAGACGTGGTCAACATCCTTCTCCACTATCCGGTATAAACCGGCTTTGGTCCATTCAGGCTTCTTCCCGATACAGATATGGGTGTCATCAATCAAGAATCCCCTTTCGTACCAGCCGAGAAAGGGTATGTCCTTGGCCACCAGGATGAATTTCGATTGCCTGCTGACCTGGTTTAGGCAGCGCGGCAAGGGGGTCCAGGCCAGATAGGCGCGGAAATCGTTAGGAACCTTCAGGACCTTTCGCCGGTTGATGTCTTCCTGAATGTGATGCGACCTTTGAGATTCAGCCGGGCAAGGATTTCCAGGCAGGCGCGGGGGCTCAAATCCGGGTCCTTCTCCGACAATCGCTCCAGCTCCTGGTCGCCAAGAGTACGCATGGTCCAACCGGTATCCACGACCTGGGGTTCGGTGACGACCGCCGCGTGCCTTGGAGCGCATCCCAGGATCAGGCCGCAGACCATCCAAATCAGAAACCATTGCCATGCCCGATCAGGGGATTCCCTCACCTCTGGGCGACGGGACCGCCAGCCCATGCGGTGGTGGAGAAGCACAAAAGACTCGCAAAGGTCGCCAGGATTGCCAACCCGGATAACCGCATGGCGGTCGCCTCCTTCTGAAACTCAGCGGGTTCACGCAGAAGATATTCTGCCACCAGACCGTTGAAGAACGTTTCCTGCTCCCTGGCTGGGAAGAGAGAACAGGCAGGGCAGCAAGTTCGGCTGCCGACCTCGCGGCCCTCGCCCGAACCCTCTCCCGGAAGGAACGAAGACTCAGAAAGGTTCTTCGATGGTCTGCCCCTTGCTTTGGCAAGCTGCGTGCCAGAGGGAGACAAACACCGACCTCAATCTGGATAACGGCTTCAGTGGCGCAATTCCGGCCTTCAGCAAAGATCGGAGGTAACCCGAGCAAAGGGGAAGGGTGAAAGAACCGTGGTGTTCTCAGGGGTGTTCCTGTAGGTGCTGGTTTACACCAGTGTAGGCTTATCCCTACAGAGGGTTCAAAGTACGGCGACTGCTCCTTGGCCCATCAGTCCTGCCATCGTCGGTTCGCAATCGGGACGGTGATAACCTGCATGCTGAGGCAATAAGCGGTCGCAAAAGAAAAACCGGGCAACCCCAAAGGGGCACCCGGTTTTGATCTCAGCTCCCTTCTTCAAGAAACCCTTTCAGGCCGTTCAGCACTTCGGAAAACTTATCCCTGTTGAAACGAATGCCGAAAGCAGCGATTACCGAATGACGCCGAAAGGGATCGATCTCGAACTGCCAGGGCTGAAGGGGAAGTGACCGGCCTTTCTTCTTCAAGTAAACCTGAAAACGCTTCACCTCTGCCACGAGCCTGTCGTAGTCGTCCTTGCCGTAAAAGGTCCCGTCGAATTCTCCGAAAGAGCAATTCCCGAAGGAGAGCAGGCAATCTCCAGTGGGACTTCCGGAAGTGACTTCGAGGGTGACTTGGAAATCCGGATAGAGGGCGAAGAAGGGATCCAACTGGTAGAGTTCGATGAAATCGCCTTCCGGGATTCTGCTCTGAAGATCAAGGGGGCATCCGTGCCGACACTGATCCAGGAAGGTCCTGAGATAGCGGCAGACCAGGCTGAAATCCTGTTGGGGGATGGCGATGCCGATGCTCACAATCCGTTGATGGCCCGGACCCATGAACGGTTCTCCCTGGATCATACGGACCTTTTGATGCAGGGGGGGATTGACCTGCTGGAGATAGGTCAGAAATTGCCCCGCCATGATTTCCTTTTCGGCGTAGTCGAGAGCTCCCGGACCGATCTCGAGCTTATCAAGGTTCTGACCATATTCGAAATTGCTGGCGAGAATGAGATGCTGAAAATTCCCCACCCGCACCACATGGAAGCCTTCTTCTTCAAAGTCGCGCACCATGCTCATCGTACTGTTCTTCAGAAAAATGTCGCGGATTACGTCGTTTTCAGTTTCGCCGCGGGCTCTGGCCTGCCGCACCATGAGTTCATGCACCCAATGGGTGCGCCAGGTGGTGCAGAGCATGAGGGCCCGCAAGATCTTTCGCACCTCCCGGTCCAGTTTGTTGCCGTAGTAGTTCAATTCCGGGCTGAATCGGAAATCCTCGACCGCCACGTCCTTTAGCCGGAGAATGAGCTCCCGATCGCGCTCGGGAATGAATAGCAGATAGGCGTTGAAGGTCTGCAGGAGTTCCGTCCGGGTAACGCCTGGTTCCTGGTCTCTGATCCGCCTTTGCAGGTCCTGATAGCGGGTGAGCTCCAATTCCCAGCGATAATGAAGATCAAGCAGCACTTCATAGTCGAGCTGCTCGAAGGCGGCTTCGTCAAACTGCTTGCGCAGGTATTCCCAATCCACGTAAAGCTTCTTGCGTTCTTTGCGGTCTTCGAGATAGTCGGTGGCTTCCGTGTGGCCGACAATCCCCCGTTCGCCGTCAACGAAGACCCTTTTTCCCACATAGCCGGCAAGGGTGCTTGCTGGATTGAGAATCAGCATGCCGTCCTCGTAGAAGATCACGGGTTCGCCGCTGGCATCCTCGAGGTTGATGAGATAGGGTTTGCTGTAGGCCACGGCGGAGACTGCCTCGTGGCCGGTGATATTCCCTTCGTAACGGACAATTCCGCGCACCAGCGGGTGGTTGACCGCCTCCGTTTCCCCGAAGGGACGTCGGCCGAGCATGATAACGTCCTCGCCCCGATCGGCCAGAGCGATGGCGGCTTCGGTTCCAAACACCAAAATTCCGCTGCCTGCCGTGTCCGTAATTGGTTCCCCTCGGGCCAATACTTCGTATTCACCGAAATTGCACTTGAGTGTCTTCTCGGATTGTTCCAGGGCCGTATTGATGATCATGGAAGCGAGCTGGATGCTGGTTTTGCCCTCATCCACAAAATCCCACATGGAACGCAGGGCGGCATTCGAGGTCATGCGCAGAGGCCGGCGCTGGAGCAGATAGAGTTTGTGATTCTCCACCGTGAATTCGATATCCAGGGGGCGTTTGGCGCGGGCTTCAAAGGCCTCCTTCACCGTCAGGAGCCGTTCATGGATGGCCGGGAACCGATCCCGAAGATCCTGGGTGTGGAGGAGCGGCTTTCTGAGCTTGCCGGAAACGATCTTGTCACACTGGACCTTGGGGGCCCATTCGATTTGCGGATCGTTCGCGCCGGTGCGCTGATCTCGGGTAAACAGCACGCCGCTCAGACAATTCCGCTCATCCCGGTTGCCGAAGACCATCTCCTGGATGACCACCGCCGTACCCATATCGTCGGATACCCCCCCTTCTTCCGGCAGCCGGCTGAGGCGCGCCTCAATGGCGGCGAGAGACAGCCACGAATCCAGCACCGCCTCAATAGCGTAGCGCAATTGGGAGGCAAGATCGTGCTCAAAACCGGAGGGAAACTTGGGGTGTGAGACGTGGTTGAGAAGGTCTTTGAACGCGTCTATCAGTTCTCTCAGAAGCGGTACGGGGAGCGTGCCTTCATCACCGGCGCCATACCTTTTCAGGATGTCGTAAAAGTGATCATAGTGAATGTTCAGGACCTCCTCGCCGTACATCCGGATCGCGGTAAGATAGGTAGTGAGGACAAAGCTTGCATCTTCTCCTTTGGCAATCAGAGAAGCCGCGACCTCGTCGTTAAGACCCACGTTGAGGATGGTGGAGAGGGTGCCGGGCATGGATATGGGCGCGCCGCCGCGTACCGCCACGATCAAGGGCGCCGTGCCGCAGAGTTCCCCAAGGCGGCATCCCTTTCGCGCTTCCAGAGCATGCAGTTCCTCGGCGATGGCTGCCCAATGGTCGTCTGTGAGCCGATCGCCCGCTTGGTGATAGAGTCTCCAAAAGTCGGTGGTCAGAATAAAGCCGTCCGGAATGGCAATCGCGTCTTCCATTCCCGGGAAGATTTCCCGCAGATGCAGGAAGTCATCCACCAGCTTTGCGCCTTTGGCCCCAAGTCGTTCGATCTGGGTGGCATCTGCCCGTTCAAAAGACGTAATCAAACACTCATTTGGCATGGATTCCCTCCTTGCGATCGAATTCAGGCAAGACCGAGGTGTCAGCCCAAGTCATGACGCAAAGCCCTGTTTCCAGGGGCCTGATCGAAATGAAGTCCCTCCGCCATGAGCCCTCAACCTATATTGGCAAAAAATGGCGCGCGATTGGAAGTGAAAAATCGAGAAGTCTCTCTTTCAGGTATTTTGAGGTCTGAAAGATTGTTACGGCGTCTATGCATACCTTAGTTGGTCAGCAACCGGGCGTGTGAGGCTTTTGTCCGGGGCTTCCTGTCGTTCGCGTGGCTGAGTGGAGTGGGTACACCTGCCATTAAATTGTGTTTCAGCAATACATAATGGTTTGATACAGCTTCTTATCTATGCTCTTTTCCATCAAAAATACGCTTGACGCCTCAGTCTAATTCTATTATATTCCGATTCGAACATATAAAGGAGCATTCCTATGAAGGCATTTATTAAAGTCACCAAGGCGCTTTCCGATGGCAGCAGAGTCAAAATCGTCAAGATGCTTCAGCATCGCTCCATGTGTGTTTGTGAAATTCAGGTCGCTCTCCAGTTGGCTCAACCCACGGTTTCGAAGCATCTGAAGATTCTTGAAGAAGCCGGTCTGGTGACCTACAGCAAGAACGGCCTGTGGGTCAATTATTCGCTGGCCGATGGGAAACGCAACCCTTATGCAGCGACTTTGTTGGGCAATCTTAAACACTGGCTGGAAAGCGATCCGGAGGTTATCGGCCTGACCAAAAGGCTTCCAGGAATAGATCGGGAGCAAATCTGCAAGAGATAGCGTCGGGTACAGCTACCAGGCGGATGGAGAAAAATCATGGATGATAAGGATTTCACCCGGATTAGGGTTGGACGATTTGATATCGGCATACAGGGCTTGAAACAGCTCGTAGAGCAAATGGCAAAGACTCACGTGGGAAAGAGCGATGAGGAAGTCGCCTCCTTCATGGTGCAGGAGTTGTCCCCACGCAACTACATTCCCGACGGGGCAAGAGATGATTATGGAAAGGCCTTCCTGCGGGAATTTCGGAAATCCGTCGGCCAGGAGCTGAGCGAGACCTCGGATGACGGTCTTGAAATTAAGGTGTTGGGTATGGGTTGTGCCCAATGCAACGACCTCGAGCAAACGGTAATGGGACTGTTGACCGAGTTGGAGCTTCCCGCAAGCCTCGACCATGTTACCGACATAAAAGAGATTTCCCAATATAAAGTAGTGGGATTGCCGGGCCTGGTAATCAACGGCAAGGTCGTAGCGGCAGGCAAGGTGCCTTCACGGAATCAGATCAAGGCCTGGCTCATCGAAGCCAATCAATCGGTTGTCGCGAAGTAGGAGGTTGGAAATTGAGGGAGGCCCCCAAGCCTAATGAAAATTAAGGTTCTAGGGCCAGGTTGCCCGAAGTGTCACCAAACGGAGAAGATTGTGAAAGAGGCAGTTGCTGAAGCTGGAGTAACCGCCGAGGTTGAGCATGTCAGTGATCTCGCAGAGATTGCCAGGCACGGCATTTTCTCAACACCGGCAGTGGTGATTGATGGCGCTGTTAAGGCTAGGGGAAAGATCCCCTCAAAGGGAGAAGTCCTGAGCTGGCTCAAGTAGCCGTTTGCTGCCACACGTGGAACTTTGAGGTTTAGGCAAGCAAAAATGATCAATCCTGTTGAACCTTCAAATCGAATTCGCTTTTCGGAAAACATACTCGATGCCCCTCCAGAGGAGATGGTTTGCTATTGTTTCGGTGTGACCAAAGCACAGATGCTTGATGCAATTCAGGCTGGAGCCTGGAGTCTTGAACAACTGAAAGCTGCGACCGGAGCCTGTACGGTTGGGAAATGTGCAGAGCTAAGCCCAAGGAAGAGATGATGCGCTCGGGAGATCAAAATGCTCCTCGGGCAGGAGTCAGAACGTCTGAATCACGATTTAGGGCAAACCAAAGGTTAACAACAGGGGAGGTGGACGATGTTGCTCAAAGGCTATCGAACGGAATTTGTCAGGCCTGAATGTCGGCCGGATGCAGAGTCGGTGCACGTTATCGCCCATCTCGATGAGGATATCGGCGAGGTGCTACCCTATCTCAATGCCGCGTTGGGAGGATTTCAATACACCCAAGACCCGCCTTCGGTGACGTTCAAGGTGCACGGCAAACTGATTGCCGTGCATCCTCGCAAAATCTGCGTCAATGCCCTGAGAGACCAGCAGGAAGGGGAAAAGATCGTGGCGTGGATGAAGGAGGAGATCAACGAGACCTGGGAACACCGGGGAGAAATCGCGCCGCGCTATGAAGGAATAGGAAAACCAAAGGTGATCGAGATCCTCAAGTTGCTGCCGAAAACCAACTGTGGAGAGTGCGGCCAACCGACCTGCATGGTCTTTTCCACGCACGTGGCTGAAGGAGGCAGAGGCCCAGGAGATTGTCCACCGCTGAGCCAGGAAAACAAAGCCAAACTCGAAGAATACCTCAGTCAATTTCAACTCGACTGGTAGCAGGCTGATTGAGCAATGGGAGGGATGGGTTCATGACCAAAGTGATGGAAAAGCTCAGAGTACTTTACCTATGCACGGGTAATTCCTGCCGGAGCCAGATGGCCGAAGCCTGGACGCGCGTTTTGAAGAGAGAGTTGGTTGAAGCCTTTTCAGCCGGCGTTGATCCGCATGAAATTGACCCCAGAGCGGTACAGGCCATGGCTGAGGTCGGCATCGATATTTCAGCCCAACACTCAAAAGATGTCGACAATTTTGAGGACGTGGAATTCGATTATGTCATCACGCTCTGTGACCACGCCCACCAGGCATGCCCGGTTTTCCCGGCCCAAACCAGGGTGCTCCACGTGGGTTTTGACGATCCTCCCCGTCTCGCTGCCGGTGCGCAGACGGAAGAGGAGGCGATGGTTCACTACCGCCGCGTTCGC
Source organism: uncultured delta proteobacterium (assembly GCA_963783775.1). GTDB lineage: Bacteria > Desulfobacterota > Syntrophobacteria > Syntrophobacterales > Syntrophobacteraceae > JADGQM01. The sequence goes on from CAWAOR010000011.1 coordinate 945,675, forward strand.
GATGAGATCAAGGAGTTTGTGGAAAAACTCCCGGAAATTCTAGGTGAATAGAACTGAATAGAGATGAGGAGAAGGCTCATGGAAGCTTCAGTTACAAAGAAACTCTCTTTTCTTGACCGCTTTTTGACCCTGTGGATCTTCCTGGCAATGGGCGTGGGAGTAGCTTGGGGTTATTTTTTTCCAGGTGTGCGCGAGACCATCAACTTCTTTCAGGTAGGCACCACCAATATCGCCATAGCTATCGGCCTTATCCTGATGATGTATCCGCCGCTGGCCCGGGTGAAATACGAGGAACTGCACCTGGTTTTTCGCGATTTCAAGATCGTCAGTCTCTCCCTGGTCATGAACTGGATTGTTGGCCCAATTTTGATGTTCGCTCTGGCCGTACTGTTTCTATCCGGTTACCCCGATTATGCCGTGGGCCTCATCCTGGTAGGTTTGGCCCGTTGCATCGCCATGGTGATCGTGTGGAATGAGTTGGCTTGCGGCAGTCGTGAATACTGCGCCGGCCTTGTTGCCTTCAATGCCATTTTTCAGATGGCTCTCTATGCCGTCTACGCCTACCTTTTCATCACCATTATTCCCAATTGGCTGGGACTGAGCTTTGCTATGAAGGTGAGCGTCGGCATTCTGGATGTGGTGAAGACGGTAATGATTTATCTGGGCATCCCCTTTTTCGGCGGTTTGATCACCCGGCTGATTCTGATCCCGCTCAAGGGCAAGGAATGGTACGATGAGAAATTCATTCGCAGAATCAGCCCGATCACCCTCATCGCTTTGCTCTTCACCATTGTGGTGATGTTCTCTCTCAAGGGTGAATACATCGTCACCCTGCCTTTTGACGTGATTCGCATCGCCATTCCTTTATCGCTCTATTTTCTGATCATGTTCTTCGTAACCTTCTATCTCGCCAAAAAGCTTCGGGCGGATTACGCCACGGCCACAACGCTCTCCTTCACCTCCGCTTCCAATGATTTTGAACTGGCCATTGCCGTCGCCATTGCTGTTTTCGGGATTGAATCAGGGCAGGCTTTTGCGACCGTGATTGGGCCTCTTCTGGAGGTGCCCATTCTGATCGCTCTGGTCAATGTCGCCTTGAAGTTTAAGGACAAGTACTTTGCCCCTTCCACCTGCAGCATCTGCGGAATTGAGGTGGCCAGCTCCGTGGTTTTCCAGTGCCGGCAGGGTGATAAAGAGGTGCTCGTTTGCCCGACCTGCGTGCATGACTCGATTCACCCCAGTGGGGCGAGGTCCCATCCCTGATAATCACCGACACTATTGTTAGAAGAAAGGAATCGAGGAGAGCCAAGCGCTGTGTTCGAGAGGATCCTTTTGGCTACCGATCTCTCTCCAGCCTGCGGTGAAATCGTGACGCTGGCTGGAGAGTTGCGCACCTTTGGGTGCCGCAGGGTTATCCTTGCTCATGTGATCATGGTGAAGTTCCTTGTTGGCCTGGACGAATTACTAAAGGCAGAAGCGCAGCCCAAGCTGGAAGCACTAAAACGACAACTGGAATTACTCGGGCTGGAGGTGGTCATAGAGATGCCGTTGGGAATGCCGGGCTTCCGCCTCAACGAAGTGGCTGACCGCTACGGAGCTTCGTTGATCGTTCTGGGTCCACAGGGTAAGTCCCTTTTGCGCGAGGTAGTGTTGGGGTCTGTCTCGAGGGCGGTTTTGCAGTATGCCGAACATCCTGTTTTGCTCATCAACGTCCGGCTCGTGGGGAGTGAAGGGCGTCGGCCTTGCCGCCTATCCAGCAGCGAGCTTTTACGCCACGTGCTCTTTCCAACAGATTTTTCGGAGGATACGGCTACGGCTTTCGGATGTTTACGACGGATGGCTCGCTTTGGACTGTCACGGGTGACCCTCCTGCATGCCCTTGTCGGTTTCGAAAGTCGGTTCGGGCGGGATTCTGAGGCTGCCCAGAGTGGCCTCAAGCAACTCCAGGCACGTCTGATCGCTTCAGGAGTTCCCGAGGTTTATACTCAGCTCAAAACGGGACACCCTACCTCAGAGATTCAGGAAGCTTTGCAGACTGGAAACCACTCTCTAGTTCTCATGGGAACTCTGGGGAAGAGCCTCCTCAGCGAAACACTTTTAGGTGGTGTGGCGCACAACGTTGCCAGGCTCGCTCCGTGCCCGGTTTTGTTGATCCCTCGGGGGGTTCCTGAGCGGCGTGGGTTTTGAAAACCGGTAGCGTGACGCACGCGGCGAATATGGAATGTAGAAATCTTCATGAAGCGATCAAGGAGAAACAAGAAATGTCAAAGAAAGATCATGTTGCCGTAAGAGTTTTGTATTACCCGGGTAAGGGTGCCGGGTGTGCCTGCATGTCCACTCGGGTGAGTAGTCCGGAAGAGATCCATGGGCTTTTGCAGAAATGCAGCGACTTGAAGGAGGCTATGGAAGCCGCCCATCCTGGAAAAACCAGTCTTGAAGTGGTCGATCTCCAACTGACACCGGAGGAGAGGGCCACCGAAGCCGGACTGCTTCTAGTGAGGGGCCAGTACCCTTCTCCCCTGGTGGTCATCGACGGTGAACCGAGGTTTGCAGGAAGCATTCAGATCAAGCGGATCGTTACGGAAGTCGATAAAATCCTAAACAATTGAGAAAGGGAAGGCATGGCAGAGTTCCTGGAAACAACGTACGACAAGTTCGTCTTTAAGGTCAAGAACGGCTTTTTTTACAGCAGTGAAGATTTCTGGGCACACCCTCAGGGCCAACACGCAGTCATTGGCGTGACCGACTTCCTGCAGAAAGCCAAAGGTGACGTGGCCTTCCTGGAGATGGTCGAGGCCGGCACTCAGATTAAGCAAGGAGAAGAAGCTGGGAAGATCGAGACCATTAAGGCGACCTTCGGCATCATCTCGCCGGTGACCGGCACCATCGTGGAGGTCAACGAGGAACTGGAGGCTGGCTCCTATCTGATCAACGAGGATCCTTACGGAAAAGGCTGGGTCTACAAAGTCGAGCTGACGGACTTTGAGAATGACAAGAAGAACCTTCTTCAGCCCGAAACCTACTTTGAACTGATGAAGGAAAAGATCGCCGAGGAGATGAAACAGAAATGAGCAAGAAACCCCGAAAAGTAGTCGTGCTTCCGTGCAGCGGTATTGGCAAGGTATACGGAGCGCTGGCTCGCGAGACGACCTACGAACTGATGGAACGGGTGCGGCCGGGCACGGTGGTGACCACCTGCCTGCCGCTTCTGGTGATCGAAGACCCGGAAGCGAAGCAACTGGTTACAGAGAATCCGGTCATCACCATTGACGGCTGCCCCAAAAATTGCGCGCTAAAAAGCGTGGAGGCTCAAGGTGCAAAAGTCGCCAAGGCCTACCAGGCCATGAGCTTCTATAAAGCCCACAAAGAACTGAAGCCCGGCGGCATTGCCGAGCTGGATGAAATCGGGCGCAAGCTTGCCGCCATCGCAGCCGACGAAATGGCGGAAGCAATCGATGAAGTGGCTGCCGGAGGGGAGAAATGATCACTCTCGAAGTTTTGAAAGTCGGCGTTGTCTCTTGCAGTGGAGAAGCAATACCCGAAGGGACGCTTTCCCGGGTGGCCTGCCGCAAGGTGTTGGATGAGCTGAGACCCGCGGAGACGGTGACCATCTGCCTCCCTTTGTTCATTGCGGGAGGCAAGGAAGAACGGGAGTTTGCGAGCAAATATCCCACCATCACCGTGGACGGATGCCATAAACGGTGTGCGCAGATCAGCACGGAAAAGCTTTCAGGAAAACCAGCCAAATCGCTGCTCATCTCCGAGATCCTGAAGAAGCGGGGTCTGGACCCTCCTACTCGCCTGCGGCATTACGGCCCTGAAGAACAGGCGGTCGCCCAGGTGGTGGCCGAAGAGATTGCCAAGGCAGTCGATGAAATATTGGAAGGATAACAGGAGAGAGCGATGGCAGCTTACAAGAACAAGGTAGAGTGGCGCGGCGAGCACCTCGGTTACACGTGGTGCCAGAACGGCTCCGAAATGGAGTTTTCCGCACCTCCGGATCTTTACGGTCTGGCTAACGTAATGACCCCTGAAGACGCTTTCGTTGCGGCCGGCAACACCTGTTATCACATGATGGTGCTCTGGGCCATGGAGCGATTCAAAATCGAGCTGGTCTCGTTTGAGTGTGAAGCGGTGGGTGAAGTTGAGGAACATATCGATCGGACCTCATGGTTCAAGAAATTGACCCTGTTCCCGAAACTGGTCGTGAAAGGCAAGCCGGAGCAAGTCGTGCAGCGGGCGTTGGATCTGGGTCTCAAATACTCGACGATTTGTCAATCATTCAAGAGTGAAGTGGTTGTCCAGCCGACGATTGTGATCCAGTGAGGAATCAGCTCATGCGAGAGCCATACGATATTGCGTTTCTAGGGGGAGGTCCGGCCGGTTATCAGGGGGCCATCCGGGCAGCGCAACTGGGGGCACGGGTAGCGGTCGTCGAAGACCGGCTGGTGGGCGGAGTGTGCCTCAACTGGGGTTGCATTCCCACCAAGGCCGTGCGGGCCTCCGCTGAAGCGGGACGCTCCATGCGGCGGGCAAGGGAGTACGGTTTCAAACCCGTGGAGGTCCTGCCTGACATTGCCGCCATCATCACCCGCAAGCAGCGGGTGGTAAGCGCACTGCGCACGAGCATCGAACGGCTGTTTCAGGCACGCCGCATCGACCTCATCGAGGGCCGGGGGCGGCTGGTCGGGCGTGGCGGAATCGAAGTGCAAGGCAAGGACACTGCGGAGCTCATCGAAACGGCCAGGGTGGTTGTAGCAACCGGATCCAGTCCGGCACGCCTCCCGATGGTCCCACAAAATCCCCGCATCTTTCTGGCGGAGGACCTGCTGGATATTTCCTATTTGCCGAAGCATCTCCTGGTGATTGGCGGTGGGGTGGTAGGGGTTGAGATGGCCGCGATTTTTCGCGAACTTGGTTCTCAAGTGACTCTGGTCGAAGCCCTGGATCGCCTCCTGCCTCTCGAAGACGGCGAAATGGCCTCGGAGTTGTCTACCATTTTACGGCGGCGGAAGATCAAGATCCATTGTGGAGCAAAGGTTGAAACCGTCACCGAGGTCGAGGAGGGTTTTGACGTCCGGCTCTCCAACGGGAGTCAACTCGATCCCGACACGATCCTCGTCGCCGTGGGTCGTGTTCCCAACACCCGGGGCATTGGACTGGAAAATCTGGGAGTTGCCTTGGATCATGGCTGGATCCTCGTTGACGAACATCTCCAAACCAATCTACCGGCGATGTATGCAGCCGGCGATGTGACTGGCCGCTGGTTGCTTGCTCACGTCGCATTTGCGGAAGGCATCTGTGCGGCCGAGCATGCATTTGGGTCGGGGAGCAGCATGGATTATCGGGTCATTCCCCGTTGCGCTTTCACCATTCCCGAATATGCCGCAGTGGGTCTTTCCGAGGAATTTGCCTCTGCCGGACACCCCATTAAGGTCGCCAGGTTCCCCTTTAAATCGCTGGGCATGGCGCAGGCGTTGGGTGAACTGGAAGGGTTGGTGAAAATCATTGCGCATGCAGAAACCGACCAAATTCTCGGAGCTCATATCATTGGTGCTCACGCAGCCGACCTGATCGCGGAGATCGCACTCGCCATGCAAGCCAAACTGCCATCCCGCCTCATCATGGAAACGATTCACGGTCATCCCACGCTCGGCGAAGCGGTGCTGGAAGTGGCTCAAGCGCTCCACGGCCGGGCTATCCATGGGTTGCAGGAATGAATTGAGAAGATTCGCTTTTTCGAGGGCAGGATGGCACGACGGAAGGAAGAATATCTGGCTGGACCAGCAGAGCTCAAAACACCCGCATGGCTCGTGGAAGCCGTGCGGGAGGCGAAACAGGGTGACGGACGCGAACACGTCAAGGCGACCAGTGAGTTACTGGAGCGATTGGGACTCACCACGGTTTGCGTGGATGCGCGTTGCCCCAACCGAGGCCAGTGCTTTTCCCACCATACCGCAACCTTTCTCATTCTGGGTGAGGTCTGTACTCGCAGATGCAGGTTTTGCGCCGTACATCACGGCCGTCCGCAGGGTCCTCCTGCGGCTGATGAACCGGAGCGTCTGGCCCAGGCGGTTTACGAGCTGGGGTTGTCTCATGTCGTCGTCACCTCGGTTACCCGGGATGACCTGACAGATGGCGGCTCAGGCCACTATGCACAAGTCGTGACGGCCCTTCGCCGCCGCTGTCCGGGAGTCAAGGTGGAACTGCTGATACCGGACTTTCAGGGCTCGCATGAAGCCCTGATGACCGTCCTCACGTCTCGGCCGGACATTTTGGGTCATAACCTCGAGACCGTCCCGAGGCTTTATCCGGAAGTGCGCCAGGGAGCCGACTATCGTCTTTCCCTCAACCTGCTGCATCAGGCCAAGGTAAAGGCACCCCACGTGGTCACCAAATCGGGACTGATGCTGGGCCTGGGGGAAACCCGGAAGGAAATCGAAGTCGTGCTGGATGACCTGACGCAAGTGCACTGTGACATGCTCACGCTGGGTCAATACCTTGCTCCTTCCCTGGGCCACGCTCCCGTCACGCGTTATGTGGAACAGGAGGAGTTCGATTTCTGGCGCGAAAAAGCTCTTGAAACAGGCTTCAAGAGTGTGGCGGCAGGATCGCTGGTGCGGAGTTCCTACAAGGCATCGCTCTATTTCAGGGAGATGGCATGACCGTATGGCGCCTATTGGATACAGGGGCTTTGCCCGGACCGCTCAACATGGCGATTGATCGAGCGTTGCTCTCTTGTCATCAAGAGGGGAAGGCCCCGCCCACGCTGCGGTTTTATCAGTGGGCTCCACCAGCCGTTTCCTTTGGCTACTTTCAAAAACACCACGGCCTTGACCTCGCCTTTTGCCGGGAAAAGGGTATCGATTTGGTTTGGCGCCCAACGGGAGGCCGAGCGGTGTTGCACCAGGATGATCTTACCTATAGCGTGGTAGCGGGAACCGTCGACGGCATTCCATTCTCTCTGGACGGGGCCTATCGGCTTATCTGCGATGCGCTGCTTGCCGGGTTTCGTCGTCTCGGTTTCGAAGCCGGTCGCGGGGACGAGGTGACAAAATCAACCCAGCCGGATATCTGCTTCCTCCGTTCTGCCGTAGGCGATCTTGTTTACCGGCGCAAAAAATTCCTCGGAAGTGCTCAGACGTGGGCGGGACATTCGCTGCTACAACACGGATCGATCATTCTTGAATCGCAGGTGAACACCTGGGTATCCATGGTCCTGCTGGATCAACACCAAAAGGAAAAGCTGCTTCGAGAGCTCGAAACGCGGACCACTTCCATGCGAGAAATCCTGGGGAGGGTGGTGGCCCTGAAGAGGTTAAGGAAAGCATCATCGACGGGATGACTCGAACAATGAGCGCAAAATTTGAAGTTGGAGAACTGAGCCCAAGAGAACGGACGTTGGCAGAAGAAATGATTCCTCTTGGAACGTCCATCGGCCTAGCTGGGTGAGGATCAGGGTTGGTATCAGGAACGGCCGGATGGAACAATGAAGACGACCTTTTAGCGTCGATATTTGCCCCGTTTACTGCTTCAGGGAAGGGAGAATATTGGAAGTTACAGATGAAAAACAGGCGGTTGGCATGGACAAGCCTACATGCCAGGATTTGGGCCATGCTCACGACCACCATCACGCTGGGGAGTGTGCTGATCATGTGAAGCATGCCGGTGCCGGAAGGCTTTTGGCGGCACTCGCGCTGAATCTGATCATTCCGGCGGTGCAAGTCTTTTTTGGCTTGCGCGCTCACAGTATGGCGCTCATCTCGGATGCCGCTCACAACTTTAGCGACTTCACCGCCCTGGTGATTGCCTATATCGCCAATCGTATCGCCAGGAAAGGAGCCTCCGTTCAAAATACCTTCGGCTATCGCCGGGCGGAGATTCTGGCCGCTTTGATCAACGCTGCGCTCCTGACCGCCATTGCCGGTTTCATCATTTACGAAGCCATCGAAAGGCTCTATCGCCTGGAGAGCATCACCGGTCCCCTGGTCATCATGGCTGCCGGCATCGGTGTCCTGGGCAATGGGTTGTCGGCATGGCTGCTGCACCGTGACGCAAAACACAGCTTGAATATGAGAGGCGCTTTCCTGCACATGCTGGGGGATCTTCTCACCTCGGTGGTGGTCCTGGTGAACGGTATCATCCTGACTTTCAAACCCTGGTATTGGCTCGACCCGATTCTCTCCATCTTGATTGCCTGCTTCATCGTCTGGAACTGCTGGACAGCTTCTGAAAGCTGCCGTAAACATTTTGATGAATGCCACCCCGAGCGGCATTGAGATCGGCAAGATAAGGGATTTCCTGGAGCGCATACCCGGCGTCGAGGGGGTTCATTACCTTCATGCCTGGAATTTGTGCTCCTCCAGTGTGGCTCTGTCCTGCCATGTCGTGGTGCCCGACCAACGCTTGAGCAGGGTCGAGCCGCTGTCCCAAAGAATCCGTCACCTGCTGTTGCATCATTTTGGGATCGATCACCCGGTGCTTCAGTTTGAAACGACCCCATGCGGTGAAGGCGACCTCCTGTGTGGCTTGAATTGTAGCCCGACCAGAGCAACCATCTGCTCATCCTGATGGCGAGAGCGTGCAAAGTCACCGGAACCTCCTCTTTCGGATGCCCTTGCTGTTTTGGGTGCGCTTGCTCGTCGGGGCAATCTTCATTGCCGCCAGTATCGACAAAATCCTTCATCCGGCGGCGTTTGCTCAGATGGTCTATAATTATCAAATCCTCCCTGACAACTTTATCAATGTCACGGCTATTGTCCTGCCCTGGCTGGAGCTGGTCCTGGGGAGTCTGTTGATTTTGGGCCTGTGGCTTCCGGGCACCGTCGTTCTGGCCAATCTGCTCTTCCTCGCTTTCTTCGGCTCCCTGCTGTTCAACCTGGCCCGCGGCCTGAACATTCACTGCGGTTGCTTCAGCAGCAGCACCCAGGGGGATCCCATGACCACTTGGTACGTGATCCGCGATGCGGCTTTCCTGTTGATGGGAGGATCTCTCTTTTATGGACTTTTCCTGAGACGGGGACGGGAAAAAGAAGGGTTGCAGGAGCGGCTCGTCGTCGGCAACGAGGAATCGAAAAAGGAGAAAGGTGAAGAAGAACGATTGGAAGTATGTGATCGATGCGTTGCTCTTCGTGGATTTGTGCTCCATTGCCGCAATCGGCTTGATGCTGGCTTTTCTGATCCCCTCCGGGCGGGGGCCGGAAGCGTCCAAATACTTCATGGGTCTGCACCGGCATCAATGGGGAGACATCCATCTGTATCTCTCGCTCTTCATGTTGGCCCTGATCATCCTGCACATCTGGCTCAACTGGGCATGGGTCATCGGTTTTACGAAAAACTATTTTGGTGAACGCTGGAAAAAGGCACTTTGGAGTTTATCACTGGCGTGGCTGCTGGTGGTCTTTCTCGCGTGGGCCGTAGTGAAACCCTGAGGAGATTTCTTAAATGAGGCGGGCGCTGGTTTTGGTGATCTATTGGGTGGTGTACTTTGGCTGGTTCGAAATTCGCGGCGATGGTCGGAAGAACCGGCTCCCGTGCCTTCGGAATTGCCGGTCAGGGGCACGGTAACCATGATCGACCTCGGAGCCCGGCAGTGTCATCCCCTGCCAGATGATGGAGCCAATCCTGAAGGAGCTGGGAAAGAGTACCAGGACTTGGCCGCGATTGTCTTCATCGATGTCAATAGGAATGTGGCGGAAGCTCACAAATACCGCATCCGGTCCATCCCGACTCAGATCTTCTATGACCGAGGGGGCACAGAAGTTTACCGTCATGAGGGCTTCCTGGACAAAGCGAGCATCGTGTCCCAGTTGGAACGGCTGGGCGTGAAGAAACAATGATCAAAGGCTGGCAGGATGTTTGATGAGAGAAGAAGATCATGGTGCTGACTATTTCAGAAGAAGAATTTGTACACATGAAGATGATTGTCATGGACCGAGACGAAGGGGAAGCATTTCGACTGCTCAAGGAGTTCCTCAAGCGCCTCGAACAACAGAAGAATCTTGGGCTGAAGTCGCATTTGGACTAGCTGGTGGCCTTGCTTATGTCTTAAGCCTGGAGCGTTTTAGAGAAGTATCGGATCGGGATGGGATTGAAAGACGGCATTTTCAGGAAACCTTTTTGGAATGGGAGGACAGAAGATGGAGGACAAATCGCTGGGTTTTATTGGCGCCGGGCGGATTGCGAGAATCTTGCTGGGGGGCTTGAAAAGAGCGGGAAAGTTGCCCTCGAAGATCGTTGCGAGTGATGCCAATGAGGACATCCTGCAAAAACTGAAAAGGGATTTCCCGGAAATCGATGCCGCTCCAAACGGAAATCACCAGGCTGCAAGTCAGGACGTGGTCTTTGTTGCGCTTCACCCGCCGGTTATGGGCGGTATCCTCTGCCGACATTCGACCCGATCTGAAGCCCTCCGGCATTGCTGGTCTCCCTTGCACCCAAACTAAGCATAGGCAAGATCTCGGAGCTTCTTGGCGGATTCTCTCGAATCGTGCGCATGATTCCCAATGCGCCTTCGATCATCAACGAAGGCTACAATCCGGTGGCCTTTCACCCGGCGCTCGCTGGAACTGATAAAGAATCATTGCTTGCCCTGTTCAAAATACTGGGAGACTGCCCGGAAGTGGATGAAGAGAAGCTGGAGTCCTACGCTATTCTCACGGCCATGGGGCCGACCTATCTCTGGTTTCAGCTGTATGAATTGCATAGCCTTGGCCGTCAGTTCGGACTACTGACCAGGAACTGCATGACGGCATGCCCAAAATGATTGCCGGAGCCGTGAAGACGATGTTTGAAGCCGGCCTGTCACCCCAGGAGGTCATGGACCTCATCCCGGTAAAACCGCTCGGGGAGGAAGAGGCGAATATCGGGAATGCTTACCGTTCCAAGCTTATGGGTCTTTATCAGAAGTTGAAATCGTAGTGCGTCGGTGTGCTTCCGCCTGAAGCGCTTAGTTCGGTCTGGAGATCAAGGATGCAAGACAACAAGCCTGAAGAAATGGCCAGGACCATCATCGAGGAGTGTGCGGATTGTGACATTTGCAGGTTCCTCATGGAGGGTACGCCCTGCCTGGTATTTCCTGAATTATACCGGCTGTATGATAAGGAAAAGGAAGAGCACGAGCCGATCACTCCCGAGGAACTGAGAAACCTGGTGGAATTGTGCAATTACTGCGCACTTTGTCCGTGTAACACAGTTCGCTCGAATATCATGAGGGCCAAGCATGCTTTTGTCAGCCGCGACGGGTTGAAGCCAACCATTCGACTTCTGGAAGATGTAGAACGCGTGGCGAAGCTGTGTGGCGCCTATCCCCGACTCGCCAACACGCTCTTTCAAAGCGGGCGTGTCGGCGGTTTACTCAAAAAGCTGGCGGGGATCCATGAAGAAAGAAAAGTCCCGGTATTTCCGACGGAAGATTTCCCGACCTGGGCAAAAAGGCGGGGTCTTGATGTCTTGCGGGAAGAGAAGGGAAGAAAAGTCGCCTTTTTTGTCGGCTGCACCGGACAATATCTTTTTCCCGAGGTGCCAAAGGCCGCCGTCGAGGTCCTCCAACGCAACGGCGTCGCCGTCTATTTTCCGGAACAGCAATGCTGTGGCATGCCAAGTCTCCTTGAGGGAGACCAAAAGCTGACGTTTGACTTTGCCGCCTTCAATATGGAACACCTCGCCGAAGCCGTGGATGCAGGGTATGACATCGTCTGCTCCTGCCCGACCTGCGGCTATATGCTCAAGAACGTCCTGAGCGAGGGTGCCTCCTATTCCGCGGAACACCGAGCCGCCGTCGGGGCGGGGGAAGTTGCAGTGGACCAGGGAAAAGCAGCATCTGACCTGCGTCGAGGGCTCGCGCGCAAGCTCGGCAATCCCGTCATCGAGGGACTCTACAAAGATGAAGGCTACTTTGCACCCATGAGTTCCCTGAAAAGAGTTAAAATATCAAATCATACATACGACTTGGGAGAGTACCTGCGGGACCTGCATCGCGACGGAAAGCTCAATACCCAGCTTGGACCGGTATCGGCGCGTATGGCCTACTATCCGCCGTGCCACTTGAGGGAGCAAATGATTGGGGAGCCTTATGCAGATCTGCTCAGCCTGGTGCCGGGAATCACGATTGAGAGAATCGATGGCGCTTTCTTCTGCTGCGGCATTTCCGGCATCATGGGGTTCAAGCGTGATTTTCACGAGGTTTCCGTCGAGATGGGCAGTCGTCTGATGAAGAAGATTCGGAACATCGATCCCGAGACGGCTTGTCAGCGACTGCCTGAGCTGCCGGCTCCAGTTCAACCAGTTGCTCCCTTACAGGGTGTTTCACCCGATAGAGATCCTCAACGAGTCCTACGGCAACCATGGAAGTTGACCTGTCCCAGAAGAGGAGGCTTTGAGCCTGGAGTGGACAGTCATATCAGGGAAAGGAAAAGATACCTGACGTTGATATGCCAACCATGACGGACACAACTCAAAAGAAAGGAGAGCACATGACCGACACACAACAGTTAGATCGAGTTTATCATTTCATTATGGAGACCTTTGTGGCATCAGGCCGAGCTCCCCACTTCACCGAGATCGCCAAGAAGTTTTCCATTACCCCTGATGACGGCAAGAAGCTGCTACATGAACTGATGAACACCAAATTGCCCATTTGGCTTTACCCTGAAACGGACTTGATTGCCTCTTTTGCTCCGTTCAACAACTTGCCCACGCAGTACCGTCTTACGGTTGATGGGCATCAGAAATGGTTTGCACAGTGAGGTTTTGAAGCCCTGGCGGTCTGCTGGGTGTTTCCGGGTAAGGCTGTTCAGATCGATGCGCCCTGTTTGGATTGTGGTGAACCCATGCGGGTCGTCGTTCGCGACGGAAAAATCGAAAGCCATGAGCCAAATACAATCTGTGGGTATATCGACATTCCGTTGCATAAATGGGCAGCAAATTGGCCCTACACGTGAAGTCGCATTCACCTCTTCCGGTCGGAAGAGCATGTTCGGAACTGGTCTGAGTTTCGCGTGGGGACGGATGAGGCCATCCTGCCTCTATCTGACGTCATGGCTATCGTGAGCACGCCGCGTCACAGTGCAAGGCTTGGTGGCAACTATGTGTCGTCTGCCGGCAGCTATGGGCCTGCGTTCTTCAAGAAGCTCAAGGAAGCGACACATGGCTCGGCCTTTTGGGACCCGACCGCCCCCTGACTTTTAGATGGTAGCGATAGAGCAGTTGGGGGCAATGTTCCATATCCCCCATTGCCGTCTAGTGAGATCGTTTCCGTTTATTGTGAAAGGGCCGATCAAAACGGCGGAAGAGAGAATCCTCCGGTAAGCCTCTATCGTTGTTGAAAAAGCACATACCATTCTTTCGACACGCATTGAATCTAAGAGTTCTGAGCGAGGCTGTCAGAATAACGCTATTCCGTGCTAGAATTGCCACTGGTGACTGGTGTCGTTCCAGTGCACGTGATGAATCAATCGTCAATTCGCTTTGAGGATTCCTCACGCATGCCCATATCGGTACCCGGTCGAACCTCCGGCCCATGCATTTTGATCATTCTTCTAATGTTTGGCTTCGTGCAAAACGCCGGTGGTTCAGACAGTCCACTAATCGTTGATTTTGATAAAACCATTGCGGTGGCTCGGCCTGGAGAAGCGTCGTCGGAGCGTCCAACCTTGAAGGTGGCCGTGGGCGCCATGATCTCTCCCAAGGAGACTTTCGTTTACTACCGCCAGCTCCTTGATTATCTGGCAAGACATATGGACAGGGAAGTCCAATTGGTACAGCGGAAGACCTACCGGGAAGTGAACGAACTCATCGCGGAAGGTCAGGTAGATCTCGCTTTTGTTTGTTCCGGACCCTATGTCAGCGGCGAGAACAGATATGGCCTTGAGCTCCTGGCTACTCCCGAGATTCAGGGCAGCCATTTTTATCACTCTTATCTGATCGTCAGCAAGGACAGCCCCTTTCAGAATCTGGAAGATCTGAAAGGGAGGGTCTTTGCCTTCACCGACCCGGATTCCCTCACCGGAAGGCTTGTTCCCACTTATTGGCTGGCCGAGATGCATGAGCGTCCGGAGACTTTCTTCAGCAAGCTCATTTACACTTACAGTCACGATAATTCCATCATGGCAGTGTCCAAAGGTCTGGTGGACGGAGCCGCAGTGGACGGACTTATCTGGGAATACTATCAGCACAAAGATCCCTTGTGGACATCCGGAACTCGTGTCATCAGAAAATCCGAGCCCTACGGGATTCCGCCGGTGGTGGTTTCGACTGCCATCCCCGTGCCATTCAAGGAACAGATTCAGCGACTGCTTCTATCCATGCATGAGGATGCCGCCGGCAGAGAAATCCTCCGGGAACTGATGATTGATCGCTTCCTCGCCCCCAAGGTGGAGTGGTACGATACGGTTCGACAAGTAGAGGAGAAACTGGCAAGCGGATCAGAATAACGATGCGTCTTCGAAGTCTGAAAAGCAAATTATTGGTGGGGGTTGCCGCTCTGGTGATCGGCAGTGGGGTGCTCATCTCGCTGCTGGTCACCCACCGTTACAGCCGCAGCCTGTCCGAGGCCCTTGCGACTCAGGCCGAGTACCTGACCCACGCCGTGGCGCTAGAAGCCGCCGATCTGGTTCTTACCAACGATTTAGTGGCGCTCCAAAAAATGCTGGAACACCAGATTCGGAGCAACCCTTCTCTTTCTTACCTCTTCATCCTGAAGGACAGGCAGGTTCTGGCCCATACCTTCACGAACGGCGTTCCCGTCGATCTGCTCACGGCTAATGAAGCGGCCTCCGCCACCCGTCCTCAGCTCCGTGAAATTGCTTCCACGGCCGGCGAATACTTTCTGGACATGGCGCTGCCTGTCTTCGAAGGTAAAGCCGGTATTTTGCGTCTTGGATTCTCCGAGAAGCACTATCGGCAACAGGTGACCAAGCTGTGGTTGCAGATGGCTTGCTTTACCCTGGGCATTCTTGTTTTGGCCCTGGCCGGCGGCCTTTTATTCATCAGGAGGATCACCGGTCCCCTCACGGAATTGGCTGGAGCTGCCGACCGGATCGACCGGGGTGAGCTGGGAACGAGAGTGAGCATTCGTGGCCATGATGAGGTGGCGGCCCTGGCAAGCTCGTTCAATCACATGGTGGACAGTCTTCAAACTCACACCCGCCGTCTTGAAGAACAGACGATGGAACTGGAACGGGCTCATCAGCAGACCCGAACTTTCTGCGATATTGTTCAGGAAATTGGTGCACTTCATCATCTCAGGGATATTGGGGTCTTTCTGATCGGACAGTTTCACTCGATTCTAAAATGCAGCCAAATGGTTTTCCTGGTTCAGACTGATGCACGCGATAGGGTTTTCGTTATCTCTCAAGAGCACACCATTGAGCTGAGCGAGCCGGAGTTGGTTCATGAGATCGCGGCAACTCTCGAGGGATTGGACAGCCGGCGAGAAGCCTGGGTTTACCAGTAAGCTGGTTCTTCCTTCTGCCCTGATCCCAGAAGACTCCCAAGCCGAAAAGCGGCATGCTGTCATTCCTCTCTGCCAGGAACAGCAACTGTTCGGCGCTCTGATCATGACCTGTGTTGAGAAGAACGATTGCAGCAGCGACGAAATTAATCTGGTGGGCCTGATGCTGAACCAGGCCGCGCCGGTGATTAAGCGGGCTATCCTTCACGAGGAGGAGATCAGGAACCTGCAGAGTCGCCTGGAGGGTTCCACCGAATTCTGTGGGATCATCTCCAAGGACTCTAAGATGCAGGTGATCTTTCAACTGATTGAAGATATTGCCCCCACCGATGCAACCGTGCTGATTCAAGGAGAGAGCGGTACCGGCAAGGAACTGGTGGCGCGAGCGATCCATGAGCAGAGTCCTCGGAAGGACAAACCGTTTGTGGTAATCGATTGCTCGGCCTATCCAGCGACGCTTCTGGAAAGCGAGCTCTTCGGCCATGAGAAGGGGGCGTTTACGGGGGCCGTCCGGCAAAAGTCGGGACGCTTCGAGCAGGCAAACGGTGGCACCGTGTTCCTGGATGAAATCGGTGAGATCCCGCTTTCCGCACAGATCAAATTACTGCGCGTATTGCAGACGCAGAGCTTTGAACGGCTCGGAGGCGAGAAGACCCTGATCGTTGACATCCGAATCATTGCCGCGACCAACAGAAACTTGTTGGAGGAGGTAAAAGCAGGGCAATTCCGGGAAGACCTCTATTACCGGTTGAACGTCATCCCCCTCCAACTGCCGCCCCTCTCCAAACGGCGCAACGATGTCCCTCTGCTGGCGGAACATTTTCTGCGACGCTTCGCGCTGGTACACCGCAAAACCATTCATTCGTTCAGTCCTGAAACCATGCGGGTGCTGCTGGATCACCCCTGGCCGGGAAACGTTCGGGAACTGGAAAACACCATCGAACATGCCGTGGTGCTGGCCAAAGGCCCGCGCATCGAGACCGCTCACCTTCCGGCCGCACTCCGGACGGCAAACGCCTCTCCAACGCCAGTCGACCGATCATCCACCATCGTGCAGCACGAGCGGAAATTGTTGAAGGAAACCATGGAAGCGTGCGGCTGGAATAAAAAGAAGGCCGCGCAGCGCCTGGGCATCAGCCGCAGCACACTTTATGAAAAACTGAGGAAATACGAGATCAAACCACCCACCAAACACTAAAGCTGTCCGAGCAACCCGACCTTTCCAGCGTCAGTGACCGGAATTCGTACACCATCTAATTTGATGATTTTACAACGGAACCATCGAATACTAAAAGTCTGTGTCCTTAGATCGGACACGGCTCACTGCGTCCTGCCGGTGGTTTTCTCGCCTGAGGAAAGCGTCCATTGGCTCCCAGCAAGGTTTTTCCTCCTCTGGCACAGGGATTGCCTTTAATGTGCGGAGGGCGCACCGGGTCGGAACAAACAGCGGCGCTCCAGAGGATGGATGCAATGCGAGAGCGAATCGGGGTGGTTGAAAGCGATGCCGAGGCATCCCGAGGGTTGTGCGAGGCGCTGGAGCGTCATGAATTCCGAGCGATCCCGTTGAGGTCCCTGGCGGACCTTCAACCTGATCACCAAGCATACCCATTTCCTGTTATCATTCTGGATCTCGACGGTCTTCCTGTGACCAATTATTTCCTGAGAGATCTGAAAAGGCAGAATCCGGAAGTCCACATCATCGCCCTATCCAGTCGTACTTTTCATCCTGAGTTGCAGGAGGCTCTGAGCCTCTATATCTCCGCATGTCTTGCTAAACCAGTGGATTCGGATGAACTCATCTACTGGGTTAAGAGCATCTTTCAGGATCATCCGGCGGGCGGAGGTTCAACCGGGCAACAGCAACGGATGAATGGCCGGCAATGACGGCGCTCCATTCAGCGTCCAGATGTCGCATGCCGTATTGATCCATTGATCAGAAAGGGGGTTACACATGAGCAGAGGGTTGCCTGCCGAAGACCCTTTGGTCCGGATGCAGCGGGACCTCAAGCGGTCGCAAGAGAAGAAGCCGACAGACATCAAATGGACGATGGTGATCGACGTGGCCAAATGCATAGGCTGCCACGCCTGCACCCTGGGCTGCGTGGCCGAGAACAAACTGCCTCCCGGGGTCGTGTACCGGCCGGTGATCGAGGAGGAAATCGGCACCTACCCCGATGTGAGACGCCGCTTTCTGCCGCGCCCCTGCATGCAGTGCCAGAACCCGCCGTGCACCAAGGTTTGCCCGGTGACGGCGACCTACAAAAACGAACAGGGGGTGACGGTGGTCAACTATGACCGCTGCATCGGCTGCCGTTACTGCCTGGTAGCGTGTCCGTATGCCGCAAGAACTTCGGATTTTGCCGAATGGTATACCAAGGACACGCCGGACGCATCGGGGAAAATCCTTGGTCGCACGGCTGCCGCGGAGGGCTATGAGCTCCATCCCGCCGCGGAATACGGCAAGAAGTGGCCTGAGCGCGGCAACGGATCGCCCATCGGCAATGCCCGCAAGTGCCATTTCTGCCTCCATCGGCTGGCGGTAGGGATGCTTCCGGCCTGTGTCACCACTTGTGTCGGACGCGCCACCTTCTTCGGCGATCGCAACGATCCTGAATCTCTCGTTTTCTTCCTGCTTGGATCGCCACGGTTGCATCGTCTGAAGGAAGAACTGGGTACCCAACCGGCCGTTTACTATCTGATGTAGAACGGGGGTCACGCCATGAACAACACATCCTATAATGTCTTTATCGGTGCCGCCGTGCTTGGTCTCATTGCAGGGACCTGGGGCATGACACAACGCCTTCTGTACGGCCTCAATCCCGTGGCCTTCGGTTCCTACGTGCCGTGGGGATTGTGGGTGGCTTTCTACCTGTTCTTTCTGGGCCTTTCGGCGGGAGCCTTTCTGGTCACCACGATGACCTATGTCTTCCGTATGGAACGATTTAGAGTCATCGCCAGGCTGTCGGCCTTCACGGTTTTGATTTGTCTGCTGTGCGAGGTGCTCTTCATTACTCTGGATCTGGGGCGCATGGCCCGCATCTATCGTTTCCTCATCACTCCGAGCTTTACGTCGCTCATGACCTGGATGTTTGTGCTCTTCAATGCCATGCTGGTCATCTATGCCCTGAAGACTTTCTTCCTGGTGCGGGGAGACCTGGTTGCCTGGGCCAACGATGAAACCCGAAAGGGAAGCAAATGGTATCGGCTCCTGGCGCTCGGGCGAACCGAGTACGGGGCATCGGACCAGGAGCGGGACCACAACCGAGTCCACCTGCTCTCGGTCATCAGTCTGCCTGTCGGACTGCTGTTCTACGGCACCAACGGGGCCTTTTTCGCCATCCTGATGAACCGTCCCATCTGGAACAGCGCTCTTACCCCCCTGCTGTTCATCATGGCGGCCATTCTTTCCGGTGGTGCGCTGATCACTTTCCTGGTCTATCTGTTCATGCATGATGAAGAATTGATGGTTGGGTTGGGACGGGCCATTCTTTTTGTTCTCGTAACTTTTTTGTTCCTGGAAGTTTTGCAGTTCTTTGTGGGATACCAGACCGGCCTGGTGATGACGGTAACCAGTCTGAACCTCATCGCTTTCGGGCCTTACTGGTGGTCTTTTTGGATCATCCACCTGCTGCTGGGAAGCATCATCCCGCTCATTTTGCTCACAGCACGCCCGCATGATTCCAAGATTGTAGCGTGGTCCTGCTTTCTGATTGTGATCACCTTCCTCACCGTGCGGTTCAACTTTGTCATTCCCGATCTTGCCGTCTACAAACTGGAGGGCTTGGAGCAGACCTTCTACCATGCAAGGCTGCGAACGGAGTATGTGCCTAACCTCAATGAATGGCTGGTGAGTCTTTGGGTGGTCAGCTTCGGCCTGCTTGCTTTCCTTTTGGGAACACGCTGGTTGCCGGTGGCGTCTTCCAAGAGAGGAGAAATAGAACATGCGGAATAAAAAAACCGAACATGCAAACCCCAATATTTTAGGAATGGACATGGAACGGCGGCAGTTTCTCAAATGCTCGGCCCTTCTCGGGGGAAGCCTGGCGGCATCGAGCGCTCTCAGCCATCTTGTGGATGGGCTTGGAAGCGGCTCCGCATGGGCTGACACCAATGTCGTTGGCATCAGCGACAACGCCTACACCCATCACCTGCCGGAGAACCAGATCTATTCGGTCTGTCAGCAGTGCAACACCAATTGCGGCATCAAGGTTAAACTGGCGAACGGGCGTGTGGCCAAAATCGACGGGAACCCTTACAGCCCCTGGACCCTTACGCCGCACCTGGCCTACGATACTCCTCTCGCCGAGGCGGCCAGGACCGAAGGAAGTCTCTGCCCCAAGGGGCAGGCGGGCATCCAGACGCTCTACGACCCCTACCGGGTTGTTAAGGTTTTGAAGCGCGCCGGTAAACGCGGGGAGAACAAATGGCAGACGATACCCTTCGAGCAGGCGATCAAAGAGGTTGTTGAAGGGGGAAACCTCTTCGGTGAGGGGCCGGTGGAGGGGTTGAAAGACATCTGTGTTCTCAAGGATCCCAAGATCTCCGCAGCCCTTGCCGAAGACGCCGCCCTGGTCGCTTCCAAGAAGATGCCACTGGACGAGTTCAAAACCAAGCACGCTGAGAACCTTAAGTATCTGATCGACCCCGATCATCCCGACCTGGGTCCGAAGAACAACCAGTTTTGCTTGAACTGGGGGCGTTTGAAAGGGGGACGGAGCGATCTTCTGAAACGTTTTGTCAACAACGCTTTGGGTTCGGCCAACACCCATGGCCACACCACCGTCTGTCAGGGCTCTCTCTACTTTACCTGCAAGGCCATGAGCGACCAGTTCATCGAGGGGAAATGGAGTGGCGGCAGCAAGTTCTACTGGCAGGCGGACACCGGGAACGCCGAATTCATTATCTTTGTCGGCGCCAATCCCTTTGAGGCCAACTATGGACCACCACTGCGGGTGCAAAAGCTCACCGAGGGAATGGTTGATGGGGGAATGAAAATCGCCGTGATCGATCCCCGGTGCTCGAAGACCGCTGCCCGTGCCTGGAAGTGGGTACCGGTTCGTCCGAACGGGGTGGCGGCAGTGGCGATGGGGATGATTCGCTGGATCATCGACAACAAGCGGTTTGATGCGCGCTATCTGGCTAACGCCAACAAGGCCGCCGCAGCCGCAGACAATGAACCCACCTGGACCCAGGCCGCCTGGCTGGTAAAGGTCAAGGCCGATGGCAAGCCGACGACCTTTTTGCGTGGCTCCGACCTCGGCGCCGCCCTCGAAAAACGGCCCAAAAAGGGTGGTGGGGAATGGGATTTCGATCCCTTTGTGGTGTCCAAGGGAGGTGAATTCACAACCTTTGATCCAAACGACGAAAAGCAGCCTGCGGAGGGTGATCTCCTGGTCGATGCGGAAATAAGCGGCATCAGGGTGAAGAGCGTTCTGCAGATCTACCGGGAGACGGCAGGCGCCAGAAGCCTTGCGCAATGGGCGGAGCTGGCCGGTATCAAAGAGAAAGATATCGTCGAACTCGCTCAGGAATTCACGAGCCACGGCAAGAGGGCGGTGGCCGATCTGCATCGCGGCGTATCCCAGCACACCTCGGGGTTCTACAACGTCCTGGCCTGGATGATGGTCAACATTCTCATCGGCAACCACGACTGGATGGGGGGCCTGGCCAAGGCGACCACCTTCGATATCATGGGTGAGCGGGAAGGCAAGCCTTTCGACCTCGGGAAACAGAGCGGCAAAATGCGGCCCTGGGGGATTTCCATCATCCGACACGAGGCTTCCTACGACAAGAGCACGCTCTTTACCGGCTTTCCCGCCAAACGGGTCTGGTATCCTTTCTCCAGCGATATCTATCAGGAAGTCATCCCCAGCATGGGGGACGCTTACCCATACCCGATTAAAGCGCTCCTGCTCTACATGGGGACCCCGGTCTATTCCCTTCCGGCGGGGCACAAACTGGTCGAAATCCTGTGCGATCCGAAAAAGATCCCGCTCATCATCGTTTCCGACATCGTGGTTGGGGAAACCAGCATGTATGCGGACTACATCTTCCCGGACCTGACGTTCCTGGAAAGATGGGAGTTCTCCGGTTCTCATCCCTCGGTAACGCCGAAGGTCGCCCCTTTTCGCCAGCCGGCGGCACCGCCGCTCACGGAAACGGCAACGGTGTTTGGTGAAAAAACGCCCCTTTCGATGGAATCCCTGATCTTGGGTCTGGCGGAAAAGCTCAAGCTTCCGGGTTTCGGGGAAAATGCGTTTGGACCGGGCCTCCATCTGAAGCGTGAGGAGGACATGTATCTGCGAATGGTGGCCAATATCGCCTTCGGCGACAAGCCCGACGGCTCGGAAAAGGCGCCTGCCGCAAGTCCTGAGGAAATCAAGATATTCGAGGAATCGCGCCGCCACCTGCCCGCGACCGTCTTTGATGTGAACCGCTGGAAAGCCGTCAGTAGGAGCGGAATGGTGGCCGCACGTGGTCTACGTTCTCAATCGCGGCGGCCGCTTCCAGGGTTATCCCCAGGCCTACAAGGACTCGCAGTTGGCAAACAAATACGGTAAAATGGTGGGCATCTATTTCGACAAACTGGTGACGACGAAAAACTCCATGACGGGCGAGCCCTACCTCGGGCATGCCGATTTTATTGGAGGACCGCGGGATTGCCTCGGGCGCATGCTGGAAGACGAGGCGAAGGGTTTTGACATGACCCTGATTACCTACAAGACCATTTCCCAGACCAAGTCCCGAACGGTTGGCAATTACTGGCTGCAGGCCCTCTATCCGGAGAATTTCATCGAGATCTCCCCGACGGATGCCAAACGCCTGGGGGTGAGTGAGGGAGACAAGGTGAAGGTGGTCTCGGCCTCGAACGAAGAGGGCATCTGGGACCTCGGGAATGGACAGAAGAAGCCGATGATTGGCCATGTGCGGGTTCGCCAGGGCATCCGGCCGGGGGTGGTGGCGTTTTCCCTGGGGCACGGCCACTGGGCGTATGGTGCGCAAAGGGTGATCATCGATGGCGTGTCGGTTCCGGATGATTCGCGCCGGGCGACCGGAGTGCACGCCAACGCCGCCATGCGGGTGGACCCGGTGCTGAAGAATACCGGCCTGGTGGACCCCGTGGGAGGGAGTGCCGTCTTCTATCAGAGCCAAGTCAAGCTGGTGAAGGTTTAGAAGGAGCAACTTGATGTCGAATCAGGTAAAGATCTGCGGAAAGCCCCTTGAGGACTTTCTGCAAATAGTGGAACAGTTTCACGGATGGAAGGCCCCGGCCCTGCTCATCGGAGGCTTTATGGTCGACTGGGCCCGGGAGGGGATTTCTCCGGGCGTTGAGTTCGATGCCTTTGTGGAGACCACCCATTGCCTGCCTGACGCCGTTCAGCTGCTTACGCCCTGCACTTTCGGGAACGGTTGGATGAAAGTACTGGACTGGGACAAATTTGCTCTGAGCTTATACGACAAAAAAACCCTGGAAGGTTCCAGGGTCTGGCTCGATCTGGAAAAGACACGCTCCTATTCCCTTATCTACGACTGGTATATGCGGCGGATTCCCAAAAAATCCGTTGACCACGATCTGCTGCGCGACAACATCATTGCCGCCGGGAGATCCATGCTGTCCCGTGCTCCGGTTCAGATCACAAAGTACCATGGAAAGAAGGAAAAGGGCGAAATCGCTATTTGCACCGGGTGCGGGGAGGCTTATCCCACACGCCAGGGCGAACAGTGCGTTGCCTGCCAGGGGAACGGTTATTACGCCTATTGAGGTCTCGGATCATGACTCAAGCGAAGATCAGAGTGGAAGATGCCGTGGGCATGGTGCTGGCTCACGATATCACGGAGATCCGGCGGGGTGAATTCAAAGGCCCGGCCTTCAGGAAAGGTCATCGCCTCGAGGAAGCCGATATCTGCCACCTGCAGCGACTCGGGAAACGCCATCTCTATGTGCTCAAAATCGACGAGGGCTTCATTCATGAAAATGAGGTCGCAATAGCCCTTGCAGAAGCCTTTTGCGGGGACGGCGTGACCTGGAAAGGCCCCCCGAAGGAAGGCAAGATTGCCCTTATCGCTGAGCGCGACGGACTGTTCAAGGTGAATGTGGAGGCCTTAACCGAGATCAACCTGGTGGGTGACATCATGTGCGCCTCGCGCCACACCAACTTCCTGGTCACCAAAGGGGCAACGGTCGCAGCAACGCGCGCCATTCCCCTGGTCATCCGGACAGAATTGCTGGACAGAGCCGTCTCGATCGCACAAGCATGCGGGGGGCTGTTCCAGGTCAAGCCTCTGAAGAATGCCAAGGTTGGCATCGTGATCACGGGCAATGAGGTGTTCACGCGCTTGATCGAAGATCAGTTTGAGCCGGTGTTGAGAAGGAAAGTCGATCAAATCGGCTCGGAAGTCATAGGGGTAAGGTTTGCTCCTGACGAACCGGACCTCATCGAGCAGGAAATCAGAAGCTTGCTCGATGTGGGAGCGGAGCTCCTGCTGGTTACGGGTGGCATGTCGGTCGATCCCGATGATGTCACCCGGCAAGGGGTTGCTCAGGCCGGGGCGAAAGACTTCATCTATGGCGCTCCGGTGCTCCCGGGAGCCATGTTCATGGTCTCAGCCATAGACGATGTTCCCGTACTGGGCATACCGGCTTGCGGCCTCTATCACGAAGCGACGGTCTTTGATCTGGTGCTGCCGCGAATCCTGGCCGGGGAAACAACTACGCGGGAAGAGATTGCCGCCATGGGGCATGGAGGACTCTGCCTCCATTGTCCGGAATGCCGCTTTCCCGTCTGTCCCTTTGGCAAAGGAGCTTGAAGCCGGCACAAAACCCAGAGAGAATTGTGCGGGTATCATCGTTCGTGCCATTGCTGAATCCTGCATCTCCGCCGACGCTCTCTCCTCTCACATTTTATGGCAGCACGCAGACTGTCTGTTGTGGCGGGTGCGGTAGATTTGATTTGAGAAGCGCCTCATTGAGGAGAGCCAGCGACTTGGCTACGGTCTCCCGTTCAAAGGGGGTCATGGCCGAAAATATCCGTTGCAGCTTTTCCGCCATATAGTCGGTCGATCTGCTCCAGCACCCGCATCCCTTCATCCGTTACTCCCAGCAGGCGTACCCGGCGATCGTCAGGTGACGTCTGCCGCACGATCAGCCCCTTGTCTGCCAGACTCTTGGCCTGCCTGCTGAAAGTGGTGACATCCATTCCCAACTCCTCTGCCACCTGCTGCATGGAGGGGTTTCCCCTGCGGCGAATCTCGAACAGGATGTGGCACTGCACCATGGGAACCCGCCGTCCGCAACACTCGACACAGCAGGAAGCATCCAGCAACCCAAAGCGGCGCTCAAGGGTCTGAATTACCTGGCGGACTGATTGCACGGCTCTGCTCCTCACGGCTCTTCGATTCGGCTACTGGTGTTGTTCAATCATCCTTTTGATGGGTCAACACCAATGGCGTCATGAGCCCAGCTCAAAGCAGCGGAGGTGCCCGGAAAACCAATGGTGCTGGTAAGCAGGATAATGGCATGAAAGATCTCGTCACGGGTTGCGCCGGCCTTGATGGCTCTTCTTACATGGCTGTGCACAGAGCCTTCAGAGCGAATCGCCGCCGCCGCTGCCAGTTGAATCAGTTGCGCAGTCTTCTCATCCAAAGGCCCTTCCTTGCGAACGGTCTCGCCGAGTTGCTCCAGAGCGTCTATGTAGTTCTTGTGCTTCTTTTTGGTGTAAGCGTACCACTTGGGCAATCCTTGTTCGGACATGGCAATCTCCTTCACAGGGCTGAATTGATGTTGGATTTTTGGCGCACCTCGCCGTAGGGTGTCAGCATGATACTCCATTAGGGTCTTGCCCGCCACCGGCAAGATCTCGCCGAGGTTCTCTCCTTCCGGGTGCCCCATTTCCCCTGCTTCTTCTCAAAAGGGCCTCCTTCCTCTATTCTGTGTTCCAGGGAAACGCTCTGGCAATTTCTGCTTGACCTTGTTGGAGCATTGCCCTAGAATGCATTGGTGCTATAGGCATCTGACAAGAATGTATAGCAAGGAGGGCATGATGGTCAAGCACGAATCGCCGGAATACTGGTCGAACCTGATCAAAATGAGCCTGTCGCGCTTCTTCATTTTGCACGTGCTCCATCATCAGGCGGTACACGGCTATGAAATCACCAAAAAGGTGGCCGCCATCACCCATGGATGCTGTGCGCCGACGGAAGGCAGTCTTTATCCGGTGTTGCGGGAGTTCATGGACGCCGGATTGGTTGAGGTAGAGGCCGAGGTGGTCTCGGGGCGGGAACGTAAAGTTTATACCCTTACCCCTTCGGGGGAAAGGGCTTATGAAACGGCTGCCAATGCGTGGAAAGAGATGGCGGAGTATATCCTGGCTTCCGTAAAGCTGGATGACGAAGCCAGAGTCGTTTCGACGCCGAGATTAGAAAAATGAGGAGGAACTCCCACAATGCAGATTGAAAAGCTGTGCTCTCCTCGAAGGTGCTTCCTGGTCATTCGCTCGTGTTGAATCTGTCGTTGAAAAGACTTTAAGGAGGAATTGATGGGTATCGATCAAGATGGTCATGAGGTGGCAATACCACTGCCGGAAAAATGTCAGAACCTGAAATGTTGCCCTCTGCCGGTGCAGGCACTCTTGGCCTTGGCGGTATGGTTTCTGGTGTATTTCCAACTCGACCCCTTCGCGGCATGGTTCACGTATGATCTCGTAGGGCTCACAAAAGAAAGTCATCTCGGGGGGGCTGTTGAGTTCTTTGTGGCTGATGCGCCGAAGGTGCTGATGCTGCTGGTGCTCATAACCTTCATCGTCGGGATAACGCGAACCTTTCTTACGCCGGAGCGTATCCGCGGGATGCTTGCAGGACGGCGAGGGGTTGCAGGATATGTTTTGGCAGCCATACTCGGGGTGCCGACCCCATTTTGTTCCTGCTCGGCAATTCCGCTCTTCCTGGGTTTTCTCCAATCGGGAATACCTCTTGGAATCACCATGTCGTTCCTCATCTCCTGCCCTGTAGTGAACGAAATTGCCCTCGCGATGCTCTACGGAATGTATGGATGGAAGATCGCCACGCTCTATGCCACACTGGGTATGACCAAGGCAGTCATTTCCGGAATGCTCATAGCCCGGATGCGGCCGGAAAGGTTTCTTGAGCCCTGGGTGTTGGAGCTGCAATCGCAGGCTGGGCAGTCCGCAGTTGATGCTTTGAACGATGACCCGCTCCCAACCATGACCTGGGACGACCGGATTGATTCCGGTGTCACATCCGTCAAGGAGATACTTGCCGGGACCTGGCATTATCTCGTGGGTGGAATTGCCATTGGGGCGGTAATCTATGGCTACATTCCGGTCGAGTTTGTCAGCCAGTACATGGGCAACGAGGGGTGGTGGAACGTTCCCGTAGCGGTGATCCTTGGGCTGCCCCTTTACGCCAGCGCCGTGGGCGTGATTCCCATCGTCCAGGCAGTTTTGGCAAAAGGCGCGGCGCTCGGAACCTCGCTTGCGTTCATGATGTCAGTGATCGGCATTTCCATTCCGGAACTGGTAATGCTTCGAAAGGTTGTCAAGACCTCGCTCATTTTGGTGTTTGTCGGTTTCGTGGCTTTGGGATGCGTGCTCGTGGGATATTTGTTCAATGTTTTGATTTAAGAAAGACCAAGGGATAGAAGGAGGAAAGGCTTATGGTGATCAAGGTGTATGTTTCATGTTGTGGCGGAGACAAAGCGGTTGCCGCGGTCGAAGAGGCTCTCAAACAGGCCGGGGTAGAAGCGCAAATCCACGTGGTGAGTGACTTGAAGGAACTGATGAAAGCCGGGGTCATGTCGCCTCCTGCCATAAGAATCAATGATCGCATGGTGGCAAACGGGAGAGTGCCGAAAGTAACGGATCTTGTCAATTGGCTGGCTGATGCTGCTGCGAGATAGGTCTGATGTCGAACAACGATGATTGGAAAAGAGATATTTCAAAGGTTAAAACACCTGAAGAGAATTCGAGAAACCTGGAGAAACAAAGAAAGAGATTTTGATGCAGGGTTGGGCCTATGACGGAAAACAGGTTTACCTCTGAAGACAGAAGGCGGATCAGGGTGGGTATCGGCGACAAATACCGTAGGGTTGCCATAACCCCGGAAGGCAACTTCAAATATCCCACCGGTCGTGCCGGGCTAGAGGGGCAGCACTATGACCCCGAGATCATCAAGGCGCTGCCCGAAGCTATCCTTGCGTCATACTGCGGGGTGGGGAACCCACTCTCACTGGGACCGATCGCGAGGGGTGCGTCGGTTCTGGATATCGGTTGCGGTGCCGGGGTGGATACGATTGTGGCTGCCATTACAGCCGGTCCTGAAGGCCGGGTGGTCGGCTTGGATCTCACATCGGAGATGCTGGAGCGGGCAAAAGAAAACTTGAGCAAAACCTCACTTGAAAATGTAAGTTTTCAGGAGGGTTCCGCCGAGGACCTGCCCTTCCCGGAAGCAAGTTTCGATGTGGTTATCTCAAACGGGGTTTTCAACCTTGTGCCCGATAAGGCCAAGGCGCTCAAAGAGGTGCTCAGAGTCCTGAAGCCCAACGGACGCTTCATGATGGCAGATCAGGTGCTGGCAACCGAACCGCCGGCCGATATCAGCTCCATGGTTGAAAAATGGGCCGGGTGACAGGGAGGAGCCATACCGGGAAAGGATTTCCTGGCGATGATTCGTGAGGCGGGATTTGCCAATGCCCAACTGGTTGCCGAAACCGGATTCAATAGTTCTCCGGTAACCAGAGGGGCGTTGTTTGGGGCTGAGAAGCCCGCAATCGCAGATCTTAGGGGACTCGGGATGCCGCCCCAGGATTTGCTTGGCAAGTACCAGGAATTCTTCAATGCCGCCTACGCTGACGCAGCCATCGACCGCAAGACAAAGCACCTGATCGCGCTTGGGGCATCCCTTGCGGCGGGATGCGACCCCTGAACGCGCTATTGCCTTGCAGTTGCAAGGGAACTCGGCGCAACGGATGATGAACTTAAAGAGACCATGGCCATTGCTATGACGGTAGGGGCGACAAAAATCCAAATTCTGCAGGAATCCGTTCTGGCTTCCATGTCCGAGAAGAACGCCGCTGCTTTAGAGCAGCAAGATGGAGGAACCGCACCCGCGCCACAGGAAAACTGCTTTACCTGAACGACGAAATAGTGCTCCGGTTGAGCATTGAGTTAAGCTAGAAGCGAGAAAACAGCGGAAGCTCTGGCAGAGCGGGTTAAGGAATTCCTTGGTCCCGTGATGAAGAGTATGAATGTGAGCTGAAAGAGAGGCTGAGCCCAGGAGTAATCAACGATGAAAGAACCTGAAGAAATCAAAGAAGCGGTAAAATCCCGCTATGCTCGATCTGCGTTACTGGGTGTGTCGTGTTGTGGCGGTGAAAGTGCCTGTTGCGTTGGTGCCGGTGCCTTGGAGGACATCAGCAGAAAAGTCGGCTACACCAGCGAGGAATTAAGTATCGTTCCCGATGGCGCAAACCTGGGATTGGGTTGCGGCAATCCCGTGGCGCTGGCCTCGTTGAAGGAAGGCGAGGTAGTCCTGGATCTCGGCTCTGGCGCTGGTTTTGATTGTTTCATTGCCGCGTCCCGAGTGGGGGAAGCCGGCAAGGTCATCGGCGTGGATATGACACCGGAGATGATCGAAAAGGCCAGGCGGAACGCTCAAAAAGGCCGGTATGAAAATGTTGAATTTCGCCTGGGAGAAATCGAAAAAATCCCCGCCTCCGACGACGAAGCGGATGTGGTCATTTCCAACTGTGTCATCAACCTTTCGCCCGACAAAGAGCAGGTCTTCAAGGAAGCCTTTCGGGTTCTTAAACCAGGTGGCCGGCTGATGGTCTCGGATATGGTGCTCCTGAAAGCGCTGCCCGAAGTCATCCGGCGATCCGTGGAAGCATACGTCGGTTGTATTGCCGGGGCCGCCATGAAGGGGGAATACCTCGCCGCCATCGAAGCAGCAGGGTTTCGGGACATAGACATACTGGGAGAGGATATCTATCCCCTCGAGCTCATGTCTGCCAATCCTGCCGTCCAGGCGATCAGCGTTGATCCGCAGCTTTCAGGGGAAGCGGCGAAGGACCTTGCCGGCTCTGTTGCCAGCATCAAGGTCTCTGCGATAAAACCTGGTTGCATATCCGGGAGTCCAGGAGAAAGATCACGCTAACTGGATTCCTGAGGATCGCCGGTTATTTCATCTATCGAGACTCACTTTCCTGACCACCTTGTGAACCGGATAGACATTGCCCGGTCGCGGCTGGTAGCTCAGGTTCACTTCCAGGACAGCATCCTTAAGCCCTGTCGGCAACGGGATCTCGAAAGTCTCTTCTTTGGGGGCAAACGGTTGGATGCTGGTATCCCGAATGATTCCCAACTTCTTGTCCGGCCCCAGCACCATGTGGTTGGACCGGGCATCGGTGGCCTGAACCATATAGAATCTGGCAGTGCGAAAGAGTTCTTTGCCTTCGGGGTCGTGAGCGGTCACCTCCAGGACCACCTTGGTTTTGCTCGGTCACCCATCCGGGACGCGGTGGCCCGCCTTGCTGGTGATCCTGGTCTTGACCACGGCCATGGGTCGGACATCCTCTTCCTTGGGTTGGAAGGAATAGGCCATAGCATGAACCTCCATGGGCAGTGACGTCCTCAGCCGCTCGGAGAACTCATCCCTGCGGTTGAAATCCGGGGGCATGAGATGCCCTTCCTTCATGTGGCAGTCCTGGCAGGTTTCCGTGCCGCCCGAGGGGATATAGGCGTGGAGATAGCTTCCATAAAGGGTTGCACACTGGACCGGTGTTTCAAATTCCAGGTTGGGGCCCAGCCCGTGGCACTGACCGCACATGAGAGAGTCTTTCAAAAGGGGGCTCTTCTTGACAATCTGGCCCTGATGATCGGGAACGTCTTTATTGCCATATAAGATACTGGGTTCCGGACGGCCGTGCACTACCGCCTTTTGGTTGTGACATACGAGACACGAGATATTCAGCTTGCGCAGGGTTGCCTTGTCATCTTTCAGGATGGCTTCGGCGATTTCAGCAGCTACCGCATCCGTTGCCTGTTCGATCTGGGGCAAGTGGCATTTGAAGCAGGGAAAGTTCTTTCGGGTCGCCTTTTCTCCCGGCTTTATCGCAAGCGGTCCCCGTTTGAGGTAGGAGGTCATGAAAATCTGATCGTCGAGGCCCATGAGCGGCCGGGCATGGTGGGACTTTTCCCACTGGGTGTAAACCGGCTCATGGCATTCCTTACAGCTGGAACCATCGAACCTGGTTATGAGTTCGTTCAGAGTCGAAGCCCGTGGGGGTGATTCGCTGCGAGCAACACCCCCTGAAAGAAGAGCCATTGCGATCAGCAGGAAAGAAAGGCTTAGACCGACAGCAATATTCCTGGAAACTGTTCTCAGAAAAGTCCCATCACCTTTGTGCCAGAACTTCATATTTTTCCGTTCCTTTTATTGTCCCTGGACGATAGTTCCTTCATCATTTCAAACCATATTTCTTGAGCTTGTAGCGGAGCATCCGTTCATTCAAACCGAGCAGCCGGGCAGCCTGCGACTGATTAAATCCCGCCTGCTCCAACGCATCCTGGAGCATTTTGCGCTCGAGTGCTTCCAGTGCCTCATTCAAAGTGCCGCCCGGTGCTTCGGGATCGGCTTCCGGCTCGCATGGGGCATCCTGGAAAGGCAGGTCTTCTCTTGAGAGGACGGGTCCTCGGGAAATCACCACCGCGCGCTCGATGATGTTTTCCAGCTCCCTCACATTGCCGGGATACTCGTAACGGATGAGAAGGTCTCGGGCTTCACGGCTCACGCCGTCGATCCGCTTGTGATTGTCCCGAGCGAAGCGTTCGACGAAATGGTCAATGAGAAGGGGGATGTCTTCACGTCGCTCACGCATGGGAGGGATGGTCATGGTAACTACGTTGATGCGATAGAAAAGGTCCTCGCGGAAAGTGCCATCCTTGACTCTGGCTTCGAGATCCTGATGGGTGGCGCTGATGATCCGCACGTCCGCCTTGAGGGTCCTCTCGCCACCAACCCGCTCGAATTCCCGCTCCTGGAGGAAGCGCAGGAGCTTGACCTGTACCGGCAAGGTCAGCTCACCAATCTCATCGAGAAAAAGCGTTCCCCCGTCCGCCTGTTCGAAACGGCCGATCCTTCGCTGAACAGCCCCCGTGAAGGCGCCTTTTTCGTGTCCGAACAGCTCGCTTTCAAGGAGGGTTTCCGGAATAGCGGCACAGTTGACCGTAATCAGCGGCCTGTCCGCACGCGGGCTCAAGTTGTGAACCAGGCGGGCAAAGAGCTCCTTCCCCGTACCGGTCTCCCCCCGGATCAGGACATTGGCCTGGCTGGGAGCGACCCGTCCGGCAAGATTGACCAGTTCAGCCATGATCTGACTCTGATAGCGGATGGCGTCTGAAGCGACTCCCTTCGCCATGAGCTCCTCGCGGAGGATCTGGTTTTCCCGGACCAGAGTGCGGTGTTCCGCCACGCGATCAATCAGAATGCAGAGTTCATCAAAGTCGATGGGCTTGGTGAGGTAATCCCTGGCCCCGGCTTTCATGGCGCCGACCGCATTTTCAATGCTGCCGTAAGCAGTCATGATCACCGCTTCGATTTCGGGATTGATCGTCCTGGCTTCCCGTAGGACCTCCAAACCGTCCATGCCGGCCAGTCGGTAATCGAGCAAGACCAGGTCAAATAAACCGCTACCGAGGAGCTGAACCGCCTTCTCCCCGTTTTCGGCTTCGGTTACCCGATGGCCCTCTTTGATCAGGAAGTCACGAAGCATTTGCCTCTGGAAGGCTTCATCCTCGACGATCAAAATATCCAACTCGCTCACGCTTTGGATTCCTAGAGAGTGGTTAATACCGCTACAGACGAATAAGTGTTCAGTTCAGAACCGTGACCCCCGCGCAGGCTGGGGTCCAGGCCAATCTTCTGGATTCCAGCCTGCGCGCACACGCGTCAACTCAAGTTTCTTCACCAGGAAGAGCACGAAGGACACGAAGCTCACGAAGAAGAAACAGAACCAAATGTACGATCCCATCTCTCCACCATCTGGCATCGAGAGGGTGAACCTCACTCGTTCATCCCATCACTCCGCCTGAAATTTCATTACACGCCACGCTTTCCTCTCCTTCGTGCTCTTCGTGTCCTTCGTGTTTAGGTCTCAATTCAGGGGCACCGGTCAAATCCCACAGCAGACTCTTAAGTTGACGCCAATGCGCCTGCGCGGGAATGACGTGCGGTGCGAATGGTCACTGCATTCTGTAGCGCCGTGGTTAGTGACCTTACTTTCTCTGGTCCTGCCAGGGGAGGAGGATTTCGAAAGTAGTTCCTTCCTCCGGCTTACTCTCTACCCGGATCTCCCCACCGTGGGCAAGAATGATCTCACGGGCAATGGAAAGCCCGAGCCCGCTCCCTTTTTCCTTGGTGGTGTAATAAGGTTCGAAGATCTTCTGCTCTTCCCCCTCGGGAATTCCTTCTCCGGTGTCCCGCACCTTGATGCTGATGAGATTCTTCCCGAAATGTTCCAGTGAAATGATGATAGAGCCCTGGTCCGAGATAGAATCTGCGGCGTTTCGGACAATATTTAGCAGAGCCTGTTCCATTTTGTTGGCATCCATGAGAATCGTGAAAGAGCCTTGCTCCCATCGTTTTCCGATACGAATACCTCTGGCCCGTACTTCCTCGTAGACAATGAAGACGATTTTTTCAACAAGATCCTTTAGAGAGTGCCGACGAAGATCCAGCCTGTCGCTGCGGGAGAGGCTCAGGAAGTCCTCGATGATGGCATTGATGCGCCGAATCTCGCCCCGTACGTTGTGGGTGATCTGTTCGAATTCCTCTTGTTTCTGCCTGATGCCGGTAAGGGCAAATTCACGCTGGAGCCTCTGAACCGCCATGCTGATACCGTTCAGGGGGTTGCGAACTTCGTGGGCGACTTCCGCTCCGAGCTTTGCCAGGGAGGAGAGTCTCTCGGCCTGATACAGGCGTTCCCGAACTGCCTGGAGCTTCGAGATGTGCCGATTTTGAGTGCGATAGAGGAGGCCCATGGCGAGAAAACCGACGGCTACCATCAGGCCAGTCCAAAGGTAGATGTGGTGTCGCTTCTCGAGGAGGAGTTCGTCGGTTTCCCGGGTTTCGAGCCCCACCCGGGCCTTCCCGATGACCAGCCCATCCATCTTGAAGGGGAGAAACACCTCGAGGAATTTGATATTCCCCACCCTCACACATTCGCTCACCGGACTGTCCGGGTCTCTCGCACTGCCGGCCAGGAGGAGACATTCTTCCACTTTCTCTTCGGGGACGCTTCCGGACTGGGCAAGGAGGTGCCCTTCATCATCTTCCACCGCCAGATAGACCAGCCCCGTCCCCCATTGCATCGCCTCGATGGCCTCCTGCGTGCTGATCCTGAGGCCCCAGTACTGAAGCCCCTTGCCGTCAAGCACAAGGAGAACGCCACCTTTTCCCTCCTCCCTGCGAATGCCGACAAAGCCGGGGGCGCCATGCTCAAGGGCCTCATCTGCCTGATGAAAAAGGCGAATGGCAATTTCCTGCCGACCTTCGGTGAGATCCTTTGCCTGAGACAAGACCTTGGGAGGAACCGGGCCGCTCTCAAACGCGATCTGTCCTTTCTCGTCGAGCAGGGCGATGGCAGACAGGTGTTCGGATGCAGCCAGCTTCTCCAGTCTATCATGTGGCATGAGCTGCATCTGCTCCTGCAGGTCGATATAGCGCGAGAGGTCGATAAGGGCTTTGGCAAGTGATTCCTGGATGGCAAACGCTTCGTCCACCGGGGTTAAACCGGAATAAAGGTTGCGGTAGTCGTCACTAACTCGCGTCAATCGCCGGTAACCATCCCGAGCAGCCTTTTCGATGCCCTCGACGACGTAAAAGGCCCGCTTCTTGAGCATGTCCAGGAGCGCGCCCTCCAGCCGGCGCTGGTCCATCATCGCCATAGCAAAGAGTAGCATGGCGAAGAGCAGGGATACCAGGGCAACCGCCAGCGGCTGAACAAAATGGCCCCGGCCCTCGGCACGGCCCCAAACATCGGCGTCGGGCAGAGGATCTTTCGCCTGTCTGTTCATGGTTCTCGGCCCATGTTTCTTGCAAAACAGGGTTCCAGGGTGCACCACCTCCGCAGTTGTTCCGGCTTGAGGAGCCCCCTGACCTTGAGTTGATGCTCGATCATCTTCGCCAGGCACTGGTCCTGAAGCTGAGAAATCTCCCGAGCGATGGCGCGAATCTTTTCCTCACCGGCCTGAGGGTTGCGGAAAACCGCCTGCAGCTCGATTCGCTTGCGCATCAAGTCGCTCTGGAGGGCAGTCTTCTCCTCATTGTAAGTCCTGTCAATCTTTTCAATAGTCGCCCTTTGTTCTGCGTCAAGATCGAGGTTCTCGACCGGCACACAGTCATAGCTCAGACATGAAGCTTTCGTCGAGCCTCTATGGCCCATCTGGGCGGCAAGGATGGCAGGTAGAAGGATGATCACCAAGAGCATACCGAAATAAATAGTCTTCTTTCGCATGGTTCACCGCCTGATCTGGATTGATAGCATCATAATCGGAAAGCAATCTTTGTACCAGCCGAACCCTGCCAGAGTCTCAAAAAATGACAATGTAATTCGCAAACTTACACCAGGACGCGAGTCAGCGCCCACGCGGAGCTCGACAGATCTGTCGAACTCCCTGGGCGATCAGGAGAATTATGTCGAATTGCTAAGGCACTGTAATTGCTAAATAACAGCTAAATCACGGGTCAGAACGGTTCGACATTTTTTGCTGCGACGGCTTTTAGCTCTTGCTCTCTTGTGAACCTGGCTTTGCGAATAAAGCTAGTAGTTTCAATGTATTGTAGCTCAACACGGGGACCTGGCCAGGTTGGCATGGATAATGCCCTCTATGAACGGCGAAGCAAGTCACCACAAATCATCATCAAAGGGAGGTAAGACACGATGAAAAAACTGGCAGTGCTCATTGCGTTATTGTTTTTGGGTGCCTCGAGCGCCTGGGGCTTTGGTGGAGGCAAGGGCGGCATGCAGGGTGGTCAGGGTTACGGGATGAACTGTAATTTCGCATCCAATGTGAGTCTGACGGACGCTCAGCGAGCTGAGCTCGAGTCGCGCCATGACGCCTTCATGGCCGAGATGAGCCCCCTTAGGGACGAGCTCTTCAGCAAGAAAATAGAACTGAGGGAACTCTGGTCGAAGGCGGAGCCCAACCAAGCCAGGATTTCAGCCAAGCAGCAGGAAATCCGCGAACTTCAGAGCCAGATGCAAGAGAAGGCTACTGAGTATCAGTTGGGATGCAGACAGATGTTGACTCCCGAGCAGCGTGAGAAGATGACCGTTAGCCGCGCGTCCTATGGCGGAAAGGGTCAGGGCCGGGGCTGTCGTATGGGCAGCTGGTGATGGTAAATCCAGAAACACCCTGCGGGGCATGCCCAACCATGGAGTATCGATTGAGCATGCACCGTTTAATCATATCTCTTTTGATATTCCTCCTCCTGCCGGGCTGCAGCTTGCTGCAGCCCACCAACCCTTATACGCCCGTATTGGCGAAGGGAAGACCGCCAGCCCTAGCGCCGCCCGCCTCCAGGGTGCACATGGGAGTCAAGCCTGAGCTTTCGGATGAGCCGTTTACACTGACTCGCTGCATCACCATCGCCCTGGCCAACAACCCGGAAGTGGCCGCTACCAGCTGGGAAAGCGCGGCCAGCGACTACCGGGCCGATCAGGCGCGAGCGCAACAATGGCCGACCTTGAGCAGCGATGGTGGGAGCGGTCTTTGCCGTTCGAGGCGGTGCTCAGTGCGGCCAAGATCCGGCTGCGGCCCCGGGTGATGATCTCCGTATGCATCATGGTGGGTTTCATCCCCCTTGCGTTGAATCTCGAAGACGGGGGCGACATGCTGCAGCCCATGGCAGTAGGAGCCATTGGGGGGCTGGCGCTGGGAATCCTGGTGGCCTTGTTGCTGATGCCTTGCTTCTATCTGGCTTTCAGCAGAAGGGGTAAGGGAGAGGAATCACGGGCGGCCCCGGAACCAGGTTCGTAGAAGGCTTTGAATCTCCGGCGGGCATTAGAGCCTGTCCCAAAGACCGTAATAAAAATGAAGAGCAAAGGCCAGGAAACTTCGTGTCCTTCGCGCTCTTCGTGGTTAAAAAAGGTACTTTGTTTTTGACTAAATCCGAAACATCAACAACTCAAAGGAGGTAAAGACGTCGTGTTACACAGGAGGAAAAGCTTGAGAGTTGGAGCGTCCGTTGGTTTCATGTCGATCCTGGCCCTGGTTTGTTTTGCTTCCCTGTCGTGGAGTGCCGACCCGGCACCGCCTGTCCCGGAGGTGCCGGTAAAAGGGATGGTCACCATGGTGGACATCGGGGCGAAGAAATGCATCCCGTGCAAGATGATGGCCCCCATTATGGAGGAGCTGGAGAAGGAATACAAAGGCAAGGCTGCTATCATCTTCATCGACGTCTGGGTAGATCCGCCTCAAGGAAGGAAGTTTGGCATTCGGACGATACCGACCCAGATTTTCTACGATCGGGACGGCAAGGAAGTCAAGCGGCACGAGGGCTTCATGGACAAGAAGGCCATTGTGGCGGAACTGGAAAAGCTGGGTGTGAAATGATGAGGGGGGTGGCTGCGGCCCGCATGCGTCGCGTCGTGTCATGCAGTCAAACAGTAAGGAGGAAGGATGCTTGAAGAAGTCTTTTTGACGATCAATGCCTGGATGAGTGGAGGGCTTGCAATCGCGGCCCTGGGCTGTTTTCTTTGGGGAGCGGTGAGTGTGGTGTTCAGTCCCTGCCATCTGGCTTCCATCCCTCTTATCGTGAGTTACGTTGCGGGCCAGGAAAAGGCGCTCAAGGCCAACCACGCCGCTTATTATGCGGTGGCTTTCACGGTGGGGCTGTTCATCACCATCGCGCTGGTGGGGATCATCTGTTCCCTCCTGGGGCGCATGCTGGGTGAGGTTGGCCCCTATTGGACCATTCTGGTTGGCGCCATATTGGTCTGGGTCTCCTTGGGTATGTTGGGAGTGCAGGGTTGTTCCATGTCCGGGGGGGCTTTGAGCCGGATCAAGATGAAAGGGCTTCCCGGAGCATTCATCCTGGGGCTGGCCTACGGCGTGCTCTCGGGTTCCTGCACCTTTGGCTTCATTGCTCCGATTCTGGCTATCATCACCATTCAGCAGAAAATCATGACCGGCATTCTCTTCATCATCCTCTTCGGCATCGGCCATTGCGTGCCCATTGCCGTTGCGGGGAGCTCGACCGCCACGGTCCGGCGCCTGCTCGAAAGCAGCTCCTTCTATGAAGGCGGGCTCTGGTTCCGGAAATGTGCCGGTGCGGGAATCGGCCTCCTGGGTCTCTATTTCATCGTCCGCCCGTTTCTCGGGATTTCCTGAAATGTTCTGGAGTAATTTGACAATGAAACGACTTGTTTATGCTTCACTCGCCATGATAGCGGTCTTTTGCTGCCTGAACCAGGCCTTTGCGGCTGGCGCCGAATCCCCTCGCATGGTTATCAGTGAGACCAGTTTCGACTTTAAAGAAGCCTATGAGGGCGAAAAGGTATCCCATGATTTCATGGTCAAGAACACCGGCAAAGCGGTGCTGAATATCAAGGAAGTGCGCCGGGGTTGAGGCTGCGCCGTGGCCCATTTTGATCGGGCCATCCCTCCCGGCGGTGAGGGCAAAATCACTCTGATAGTTGATCTGAGAGGCTATAACGGTCCCGTCCGAAAAGACGCAACGGTGATCTCCGACGATCCTGAGCAATCCTCCCTGAAGCTGACGGTCATGGGGACCGTCAAGCAAGTGGTTCAGATCCGCCCGGGAACGAATCTTTCCCTTCGGGGAACGGCAGATCAGATCAAGGAAGCGGTCGTTGAGTTGATCGGGACGGGGAAGCCCTTTCAGATCAGCAAAATGGAGAGCAATCTGGAAGGCAAAATCAGCTATGAGCTGCAGACGGTTGCCCCCGGGCAGCATTATCAGCTGAAGGTGAACAATCTGGCGAAGGAAGGCAGCTACAGCGGTTATATCATCCTGACGAGCGACCTGCCGCGCGGTCAGATCCCCACCATCCGCGTCTCGGGAAGAATCGAGGGGGAACTCAGCGTCACCCCCAAATCGATCTTTATGGGAAAACTGCCGCAACAACTCATTGAATCGAGGACGGTGAACGTCCGGAGCAATCGGAAGAAACCGTTTCAAATCACCAACCTCAATTATGATACAAAGCTTCTCAAAGTTGAAGCCAAGCCGCTTGCCGACAAAAGCAGCTACAATCTGGAAGTCAGCGTCAACCTGGCGAATGTGCCGGCAGGCAATTCCGTGGAGACGATCATCACCCTCCAGACGGATCTCGATCCCCAGGCAAAAGAGGAGATCCAGATCCGACTGGTCAACCAGGGTAATTAGCGGAGCCGGTAAACCATCCGGCACCGGGAGGTAATGGAGATGTCAATGAACAGCCCTGGGCGCATTACAGTGATTGCTGGAGCAGGCAGGGATTGTAGCCGAGAAGGGTGGCTCACGGTCACCTGGCAACTGGCGGCAGTGGTGTTGGTTGCGGCAGCCATCGGCCTCACCTCCAATCAACTGCGAACGGCGAGGCTGCCCCTTGTCGGCGACTGGTCGCCGGAAGCGCAATTGACCACACCTTCAGGAGACAGCCTGGCGATCACCCTGGCCGACGCGGAAGAGATGTACTATGCCCACGCGGCAATTTTCCTGGATGCGCGATCGCCCGAACTCTACAGCGAGGGTCATATCGACGGGGCCTTGAGCTTGCCTTGGGAGGGTTCTCCCTGGGAGGATTTGGACTCCAGAATCGCACAAGCGTTACGGGATTTCTCACCGGAAACCCCCTTCATTGCTTACTGTGATGGGGAAGGCTGCAGTTTGAGCAAAGAACTCGCAATGGCCATGCTGGATCGAGGGTACACCGAGGTGCGCGTGCTGGTGAACGGCTGGACTCTTTGGAACGACAGGGGACTCCCTGTGGACAAAGGGCTGGCTGGCGCGGTGGTGCGTTGAGATTGGCCATGGAGGAATCCCTTTGGAGAGCTGATATGCGGATAAGGTTTCAACTCTTCGGAAAGGCGCCGGAGGTCCTGGTCCGGTGGGTGCTGGGCGGCATTTTCGTTTTTGCCAGTATCGACAAGATCCTCCATCCTGGATCGTTTGCCGAGCTGATTTACAATTACCAGATTCTGCCGGGAGCCTTGATCAACCTGACGGCCTTGATCTTGCCGTGGCTTGAACTGGTGCTGGGATTGCTGCTCATCTTCGGCAGGTGGCTTCGTCCCGCGGTCATTCTGACCAATCTCCTGCTCGTGGCCTTTTTCGGGGCACTCCTCTACAACCTGGCAAGGGGATTGGATATCCACTGCGGCTGCTTCAGCACCAGCACCGAGGGAGATCCGGCGCAACTCTGGTATCTTGTCCGCGACAGCAGTTTTCTCATGATGGGCGCCTACCTCTTTTACAGGGTGTTGCTCAAACCCTTGCCCGTCGAGGCCACCCATGAAGAGCACGGTCTGCTGCAGGGGCATCACCGGGTACGGGAGGTGTAGATGTGCCTTAAGGGAGAAGCGAGATTCTACCGGGGCGAGCACGAAATGATTGCTTCGTGTGTCTTCGCCGTCCTTCGTGTGACTTCGTGGATGGAAATAAGGTTTGGCGCGCCATGCATAAACTGCGCAGCCTGTTGCCGGTCGCCATGATGCTCGTCAGCCTCTGCCTCTCGGCCTGGTCCGGCGTGATGGCTCAGGAGGCCGAGACCGCCCCGGTTTTTCCCATACCGGGACGGGTAACCGTGGTGGACATCGGCACCGATAAGTGCCTTCCGTGCCAGCTGATGGCTAAAATGATGACGGACTTGGGAGCGGTATACGGGAGCCGGGCCGCTTTCATCTTCATCGACGTCTGGAAACATCGCGAAGTAATGGAGGAATGCGAGATCGACCGCATGCCCACGCAAATCTTCTACGATCAGGAAGGCGAGGAAGTCTTCCGTCACGAGGGGTTCATGACCAAAAAAGCGATTGTGGAAAAGCTTGAAAAGCTGGGAGTTGAAAAGACCGCGCCATAATCCTGGAGAGAAACACACATGCGTGAAGGCACCAAATGGTTGCTCATCAATAAAACTCTTTCCTCTGAAAAAATCACAAGGGAGTTGTCACTATGAGTACCGGGGATTATCTCATCTACCTGCTTCAGAGCGGGTTCGGGAGCCTTGCCTCCTACCTCGCCGCCCACGTCCTGCTTTGCCTGGTTCCGGCCTTTTTCATCGCCGGAGGTCTCTCCGCTCTGTTTCCCAAGGAGGCCATCACCAAGCTGCTGGGACGCAATGCGCCGAAAACCACCGCGTACCCAGCTTCAGCGCTCGCTGCGAGCACCCTTGCGGTGTGCTCCTGCACCATCGTCCCCCTTTTCGCCGGAATCTATTACAAGGGGGCCGGGCTGGGACCGGCGATCACCTTCCTCTTCTTTGCGCCCGCCGCCAACATCCTCGCTCTGGTCTACACCGGAGCCACGCTCGGCGGAGATTTCGCTTTGGCGCGTATCATCCTGTCGCTGGTCTTTGGCATCGGCATCGGCCTAATCATGGCCTTCATCTTCCGGAAGGAAGACATCGCCCATGCGGAAGCGACGGATGTGGCCTACGTCGGGGAGGGAGGCTTGAAGGCGAGCACCATCATCTTTTTCCTGCTCATGGTGTCGCTCCTCATCTTCGGGACCCTCAAGGTCTCGATCCTGACCAACTTCTATGCCAGCTTCACCATTCCCATCCACGGTATGGACCGTTTCCAGGAAACGCTCTATGCCTGGATCCCCTTCGATGAGTCAAAGGGCGAGGAGGGCGTAACGGCTCAAGGGGCGATCCTGATCGGCCTTCTCGCCTTCATTGCCCTCTCCGCCTGGCGAGGGCTCGGCAACCTGCTCAATGGCTACAACCGATGGACATGGGTCTCTCTCGTGCTGGTCGCTCTGACGCTCATCATTGCCGCCACACGGATGGAGCCGGGTGCGGAGGGCCTCACGGTCTATCTTACGGGAAGGATGTTTGGCGTGATCCTGGCCATGCTCTGCATCTTATTCATGGCATCCAGGTTCTTCAGCGAGTATGAGATGCAGCAATGGCTTTGGGAAGCGTGGCGCTTCGTGAAGCAGATCTTCCCGCTGCTCATTGTGGGCGTGTTCGCGGTTGGCATCATCCGCCGTTTTATCCGCCCGGAATGGGTCCAGGCGATAGCCGGCGACAACACCGTACTCGGCAACCTGGCCGGGGTGGTCTTTGGGGTCTTCATGTATTTTCCCACCTTGGTGGAAGTTCCCATAGCCAAGATGTTCCTATCCCTGGGAATGCATCGCGGCCCCCTCATCGCCTATCTCATGGCAGACCCGGAGCTCAGCCTGCAGAGCATTCTCGTCACCGCGACCATTATCGGGAAGAAGAAGGCCTGGACGTATGTGGGATGGGTGGCCCTGTTCAGTACGGTTTCAGGGCTCATCTATGGCGCCTGGGTGGACGGAACCAGCGTAATCTTGCTGGCAGGATATCTTGCCGCGTTCGTTTTGCTGATGGCATCCACCTTGTATTGGTTGCATAAACGGGACGAGGCTGCACCTGTTGTGAGTACGAGTAAGAGCTAGCTAGTGACTTCCCATGGTGGCAATCATGGCTTTCGGGCTGCAGGTGGGCTATTATGGGATGAAGGCAAGGGCAGGTTTCAAACCCGCCTCTGCATGGTCAATGAATCCTTCGAAAAGGGAGATGAAAGATGGAGATTAAAGTGCTGGGGCCAGGTTGCCCAAAGTGTCACCAGACGGAGAAAATCGTGAAGGAAGCAGTGGCCGAAAGCGGGGTGGAGGCTTCCGTAGAGAAAGTCACCAACATCATGGAAATTGCTAAGTACGGGGTGTTCGGAACCCCTGCCGTGGTGGTGGACGGCCAGGTGAAGTCGGTGGGAAAAATCCCCGGTAAGCAGGATGTTCTGAAATGGATTAAGGAATAGGGCGGTTTGCCTCAAGGAGACGGAAGCATGGCTGAAGAATGTTGTGTACCCGGTAGCAACATCATGATTCTCACCTGCTCCGGCGGGTCCAATGTGGGTCAGCTTTCCAATCAGTCGGCGGTGGAATTGACGCAGGAAGGCTTCGGGAAGATGTATTGCCTGGCCGGCATTGGCGGGCAACTGAGCGGCTTTACTCAGTCAGCCAAAGACGTTCCTGACATGGTGGTGGTCGACGGTTGCTCCACGGGGTGCGCCAGGGCGACTCTGGAGCAGGCTGGAGTACCGCTGCGAAAATATCTGGTACTGACCGATCTCGACCTTGAGAAGAACAAGGACTTCAACCTCAAGCGCGAGGAGCTCGAACGGGTGAAGCAGAGTATCCGAGCGTTGTTCTAGCATCTGGAGTCAAACCAGGAAAAAAGGAACGCCCTGATTCCTTCTCCCGGATTGGGGCCGGCAATGCCTTCAGAGAAAGATGGAGAAATGATATTCATGATACGGAAACTCACCTGCCCAGTTCTGATTGGTATTTTGCTCTGTTGGCATGTCAGCAGTTTTGCAGCTCAGCCGCAGCCAAGCGACCCCGTTCAACCGGCAAAGGGCTCCCCGGCAGGCACTCAAGACGTCCCGCGCATGCAGCTTATGGAGACCACCTTTGATCTCGGGGAAGTTATGGAAGGGAGTATCGTCTCCCATGACTTCACCGTCTGGAATATCGGTACCGCTGAGCTGAAGATCGATCAGGTAGGCCCCACCTGCGGTTGCCTGAAGTCTGACTTTGACGAATCCATCCCGCCGGGAGGCCAGGGCCGGATCACCCTGACAGTGGATTTTTCCGACCATGAAGGGCCTCTGGAAAGAACAGTCGGAGTGTTTACGAACGATTTCGACGGTCCCGACGCCACGCTCAGCATCAAAGGCACCGCCAAACCATTGCTTCAAGTTCGCCCCGGCGACAGCATCGCCTTTGGGAAGGGCGGCAAGAACCTGAAGAAGGCTTCCATTGATATCGTCAGTACCGGGGAGCCATTCCACATCCGCAACGTGGAAACCGATCTCAAGGGGAAGGTGGACTATCGGCTGGAAACCGTCCAAAAAGATCGGCACTATCGTTTGAACGTCGCGAATACGGCAAAGACAGGGACCTATAGCGGGGTCATCAAGCTAAACACGGATCTACGCGGGAAAAGTACGGTTCCGATCCGCGTGACGGGGAATATCGAAAATGCAATCGTCGTGAAGCCGTCCTCGCTTGCTCTGGGCAAGCTGCCGTCTCAAAAGCCGGTTTTATCAAAGGAGATCAAGGTGGAAAGCTACCCGCGCCGTCCCTTCAAGATCACCCGGCTCTCGTACGACAAGAAGCTCCTCAAGGTTACCAGCAAGCCGCTTCCCAAGAATGGCGGATTCACCCTTGAAGTCCGCGCCAATCTGGCAAACATTCGTTCCGGTTCGCCTCTGCAGACGTTCTTGAGCATCGAAACGGATGCAGCCCCAAACGCACCCAGCAAGGTCGAAGTCCGCCTGTACAACAGCAAGCAGCAGAATCTGGCTGCTCGTTTGAAAGGCGATCACCCAGTCCCCTGACAGGTCAGGTAAATCAGAGGAATTCACAACCCAACAACGATTGAGATATCCGAGGTGCAAGCGGCCTTCATTGCCGAGCGCGGCGGTGTCATGACCATTTTCACCGGTGCCACGGTTTTCGGCCAGCAATTCCCGGAGCAGCGAATTGAGACTGATTTCTTGCGGAATTGATCGGTTAATCGCTGCTACGGGGAAGCTGGCGGAGCAAAACCGAGACCCAGGTCGAGCAGGCCATATTGGCCGGAGAGATCCTGGAGCAATACCCGGATACGGGGCGTGGTGAGAGTTGTCTGCTGGTGGGGTTTGCCGACAAAATCCCCATTTACATCGTGTGCGGGTGGCGCGGTGAGGGAGTGGCGATCATCACTGTCTACGTACCCGGTCTTCCGAAATTCATCGACC
The DNA here is from genome assembly GCA_963783775.1 of uncultured delta proteobacterium. Lineage (GTDB taxonomy): Bacteria > Desulfobacterota > Syntrophobacteria > Syntrophobacterales > Syntrophobacteraceae > JADGQM01. The sequence goes on from CAWAOR010000011.1 coordinate 990,138, forward strand.
CATGGACCCGAGGAGAAACACCTCAATGAAAACAAAACGCTGTAATTTCTGTGGCAGTGACCGCTATGAGGAAAGGTGCACCGAATACCTTTACAGCCATGGCGGAAAATACCTGCTTGTTCCCGACACCCCGGTTGAGATTTGCCGGGAGTGCGGCATGGTCTATTATGATGCGGCGATCTTGAAAGAAATCAAGCGCCATTTCTTCGCTATCCAAAACCAGACCGAGGTCCCGGACAACTACATCCAGATGCCGACCAAGACCCTTGCGCAGTGCTGTGCTCAGGAGTAACCGACCCCAGATGGCCACAGAATCTAGCGCAGCCGCCCGATCGGCTTCGTTTTTCTCCCGCGTGTAACCGACTTACAGGCGCCTGAGCTTATTCGGGATCAGACACTTCTGCAAAGATGACGGACTCGTGCTCCTGACTCCCGCCTCTATGCTCAATGCCCTATGATCTCCCACCGATGAAGAGGTTCCTTACTCTGTCAAACAACTTGAACACCGCGTTGCAGGTGATCCATTCATAGTATTCTTGAAAGAAAGCGTTCGTGGCTGCGAGATCAGAGGCGAGAGCGAGTACCATGGAGCGCGAATCCAGATGACGGCAACTCTTGCCGTTGCTGTCATTCCCCTCAGGTGGATGTTGCCTTTGGTGATGTTGTTGTGCCTGCTCCTGAGGAAGTCCGCTATCCAGCAATTCCTGACCAGCCACCACCTGAGATTCTGGTCTACCCGCGATATACGGTTGTCTCCGAAAAGTTCCAGGCGACGGTGATGCTGGGCATCGCCAACAGCCGAATGAAAGATTTATACGATATACGGATTCCTTCTCGCTGGACCGTGCCAAGGCAGCATAGTGGGATGCTTCTATCCGCAAGAATCGCCTGTCGCTTGGGCACTCAGGAGAATTGACCCTTTTTCGCTCAAAACAAATGACCCATGTGGTGCACACTACTGCACCCATTTGGCGACGCGCAAGTGAAGTGTTGTCTGAAGCCTTCTTTTTTCTGATTCTTCAGCCTGCCCCTATCCACAATGGATCTGCTTCCAAGTATGTGATTTTTGTTTTTCCCTGAGGTGGGGGCATTGGCTGGGCCGATCAGGTAAGGGTCAATGTGGAAGCAGGGGCAATGTGGGTTTGCCCCTGTCGAAAGGGTCTGGGGATGTTCAAATACTATGGGAGAAGGAAGGGTTACGAAGAAGAGGGTGCCTGGGGGTGTTGTTCTTCCGGGACCCGCAGAGAAGGGCCACCCACGTGGATGGTAACGCAATGGTGTTGGAGACGATTAAGGAGGGCATCGACCAATGGTTTTCTCTGAAAGAGAGCGTACCAGTCGCAGTAGTCGAGAATCGTGGTGATCAATGTGGATGTTCGGCCGTACCGTTCATCCATAAGTCTGAAGAAGGCATTGCCCCGGAGGACTTCAAAAGGGCTTGACTACAGGCAGAGTCGCAGCCTCACCTTTTCTTCCAGGTCGGCGACAATCGTTTTTAACGCCTCGCTTTCATGAATTGGACCTGAATTGTTCCAGCCTTTGAAGAAGGCTTCGCTTTTCTTCTCCCTGAATTGCTCAACACTCGAAGCCATGGATTCCCAGATAAAGAGTTTCTGAAGGATATGACGTTCCGGAGCAGTCAGTTCTCTATCGGTGTCAAAGGATTTTCCACTCTTTGTCGTTATGATCATGAGGTTCTCTTTCCGGTCGGACCCGATTAACATCCTGGCTTCCAAACAAGTTCAATTCATTAAATATTCCATCGAAATCGGCTTTGCCGTCAAGGAGGATCTTCTTGAGAACGAGTGTTGACATCAGTACCTTTTTCAGATAGTCTACCGGAAAAATAGGATTCCCTGAAAGGAGGTGGTGGCGTGCAGATGATAATGGACGACGAAAGTGACATGTGTAGTTACAGCGCCAGCGATCATACGGACAATCGATTGAACAGCGACCTGCGAGCTCTGGTTCATGACCGTCCTGCACGCTTCCCCTTCTTTTTTTTATCAGTGCAGTAGACTTCATCCCAAGCCTTCCTGCTGTCTCCTTTTGTCCTGCCAAGTGGCTCCTAGCGGACGCTGAACAGGTGCGCCCTGCTTAGACCCGTTTAACTCAGGAGAATCGCCGTGGGAAAGACGATCGAAGAAATCAACGAGAAGATTGCCAAAGGGCAGGCCGTGGTCTTTAACGCGGAAGAGATCATCGAGGTCGTTAAAGCCAAAGGGCTAAAGAAAGCTGCGGACGAGGTCGATGTGGTGACGACCGGGACCTTCGCTCCCATGTGTTCGTCCGGGGCCTATTTCAATGTCGGGCACACGAAGCCGCGCATGAAAATCGGGGGTGGGTCAGCCACCCTGAACGGGGTTCCAGTCTACACCGGGTTCGCCGCCGTGGATTTCTTTCTCGGCGCCACCGCCATGCCGGATGGAGACCCGCGCAACCGCATCTATCCGGGGAGATTCCCCTATGGCGGGGGGCATGTGATTGAGGACCTGGTGGCCGGGAAGGACATTCTCCTGGTGGCCACCACCTACGGCACGGATTGCTACCCGCGAACCAAACTGGAAACCTGGATTCGACTCGAAGACATGAACGAAGCCATGCTCTTCAATATGCGCAATGCCTACCAGAACTATAACGTCGCGGTGAACCTCTCTGACCGGATCATCCACACCTACATGGGGGTGCTGCAACCGAACATGCGCAATGCCAACTACTGCAGCGCCGGGCAGTTGAGCCCCTTGCTCAATGATCCCTTTTACCGCACCATCGGGCTCGGAACCCGGATCTTCCTGGGTGGCGGCGTGGGTTACGTGGTGGGCTCAGGCACTCAGCACAACCCGACCGCACCACGCAACGAACGAGGGGTGCCGCGGATGGGGGCGGGGACTCTTGCCGTGACTGGAGATTTGAAACAGATGAGCGCGCAATGGCTCCGGGGGGCTTCCTTTACGGGGTATGGCGTGACCCTGGCGGTGGGAATCGGAGTGCCCATTCCCATCCTCGATGAGGAGGCGCTCCACAGTGCAGCCGTAACCGATGCTGCCCTTGTGGCCCAAGTCATTGATTACGGAGACGCCTATCCCAACGGCGTTCCGGGGAGTCTCGCCGAGGTGACCTACGCCGAGCTGAAATCGGGTGCGATTGTCGTGAACGGCAAGAAGGTCCCCACCGCCGGACTTTCCTCTTATGCCAAAGCCAGGGAGATTGCCAACACCTTGAAATCCTGGATCGAGAAGGGCTCTTTCCTCCTCACCGGTCAGGTGACCGCCCTGCCTTCGGCGGGTTCGGGAGTCACTTTCAAGCCCCTAACGGAAAGGCCGGTTGCGCCCAATCATCCAAGAACCGCATGACCATGGGCCTGCGTCAGGCTGTCACCAATGCATTCGGGAAGGATTCAGGATGGCCAAGAAACGATTGGTTCTCAAGCTGCCGGCACACCTCATCGACCAGCCCCTCACCTATCAGTTGATCAAGAAGTATGACCTGATGGTGAACATTTTGCGGGCACGGGTCACCCCCAATGAGGAAGGTCGGCTGACGATCGAAATTTCCGGCAAGAAGAGTAATCTCGAAGAGGGCTTGCGCTTCATCGGGGAGTTGGGTGTGAGCTTCCAGCCGCTGGCTCAGGAGGTTCGCTGGCGGGAAGAGCGCTGCATCGGCTGCACCGCCTGCACCTCTGTCTGCCCCACCGGGGCACTCAACGTAACCAGGCCCGAGATGCAGGTTGCTTTTACCGCCGACAAGTGCATTGCTTGTGAGCTGTGTCTCCCGGTCTGCCCTTACCGGGCGATGGAAATCATCTCCTGAGTCTTCAAAACCGATGGGCGACCGGAATGCGTTAGAAAAGGAGGCCGGACCAGCCTTTAGTGCGTGAGGCGGGAAGAATCCCTGAAAGAGCGAGACCGCCTCCTGGCAACGCAAGCAGCATAAAACAAGGGACCATCCCGCTTTGGGCTGGATGGTCCTTGCCGAAATCTACAACCCTTGATCATGAACGACGGCTCGAATCATGAGGAGTAGTAGAAGGGTTGCCCCATTTCCTCGAAGGCGAAGTTCATGAACACATGGTGCCCGTCGATGTCGAGGATGCGCAGGTCGTCGGTCTGAGAGAGATCGCCCATAATCACGGAGAAATGGGTGCCATATCGCTGTTTGACTTTTTCCACCGGGACTTCGTAGGCGATGAATTTTTTCATTCCCCTGGCCTTGAGCTTCTCCGCCAGCCTGGGTTCCTGGAGTGACTCGTAAGTGGTGAGAATCAGAATCGGTCCCGTTCCTGTGAAAATAATCCCTGCTTTCATCTTTGGCTCCTTTCCCTGTTAGTGGTCAAAGCACACTACGGGCTTACCCACCGTACCGGTACTTTCACTGCCCAAAGTTTCTTGCAGGAGCAGGGCAAAAGAGAGTCCAGATTCCGCTCGCATCAAAACTCCGAATGAGGCGCAGAATCCGCGTTCGATTGAAATTATCCGCTTGATTTAAGTGTACGAAAAAATCGCATTTTGTCAAGAAGGTCCGGAAGATTCCAGGGCCGCTCCCACAGAAAAGAAAGCACCGATCTCTTCCTTGTCGTGGACCAGGCGACAGGGGGGGAGACTTCTCAAGAACGTCCGACCATAACTTTTGGTGCGCAGACGGACGTCGAAGATGGCAATGACGCCGCGATCCTGGGAAGAGCGGATGAGACGACCGACTCCCTGTTTGAGCTGGAGGATGGCGCGGGGCACCTGATACTCGAAGAACGAACTCTTGCCCTGCGTGGTTAAGTGTTCGATCCTGGCTGCAATCAGGGGATCGTCCGGCACCTCGAAAGGGAGCTTATCGATCAGCAGGCAGCTCAAAGCTTCTCCCGGAACGTCGACGCCCTGCCAGAAGGAACTGGTGGCAAGGAGGATGGAATCAACCTGCTCTTTGAATTCGGCCAGCAGGATGCGCTTGGGCTTCTGCCCCTGGATCAATAGAGGGAAGGGAAGCTGGTCTTGGAGCAGCTGATGGACTTCGTTCATGTTCCGGTAGCTGGTAAAGAGGAGCAGGGCACGCCCCCGGCTTTTCCTGAGGATTTCGAGAGCTTCCCCGGCCAGTCGGGAGCAGAAGTCCGGGTGCTGTGGCTCTGGAAAGTCTTTGGGAACATACAGCAGCGCCTGTTCTTCAAAACAAAACGGGGAGGCCAGGAGCTTCTCCCTGGTTTCCGGGGGGACTCCGAGGGTTTGGCGCATGAAGCCAAAGGAATTGCCGACCGAGAGGGTGGCGGAAGTGAAAACCGAAGCCGGCGTTTTGGCAAACACCTCCTCGTACAGGATCGAGTCGATCTGGGCCGGGGTACCGTGCAAAAAAACCGCATGCTGGTTGACTTCATACCAGTAGACCAACGACGCATTGTGCTGTTCGACAATTTCCCGGAGCGCCGTCGCGGCTTCCTGGGCGCGATTGATGAGCAACTCACAGACCGGTTGCTGCTCAACCGCGGGGGAAAGGAGGGCTCTAAGTTGGTCGAGGGCGCCTATGACCTGCCTGGCAGTAACGGGGAAGTCCTGGCCGACCTGAGCGAGATCCAGCCGGAATCGCCCCGGGGATTTGTGCCGGCGGCGAAACTGATGATGCAGTTGGCGGCTGAGAACCTCCAACTGCTTGCCGATATTGCGAAGGGCCTGAAGGCTGCTCACCATCTTGAGCTCCTTTTGGCCATGCCGCTCCAGATCGCGGGCCAGATCGGCAACCCCCAGGTTGCTGAACTGCAAGCCAAAATAGGACCCGACGATGTCTTCTACCTGGTGCGCCTCATCAAAAATCACAGCGTCGTAGTGGGGAAGCACTCCGGCCCCCTTTTTGCGCAGGGCCAGATCCGCAAAGAACAGATGATGGTTCACCACAACCAGTTCGGCACGAGCGGCTTCGCTACGGATGCGATTGAGGAAGCAGCGGGGCTGTTCCTCACATTTCTGGCCCAGACACTGGTCACTGCTGGAGCTCACTTCATTCCAGAACTGGTAATGATCCGGGAGCCAGGGAATCTCCGAGCGGTCGCCGGTTTTGGTGCGCGCAGCCCAGTTTTGGAAACGACGAAAGGTTTTACCCTCTTCCCGGTTCCAAAAGGTCGGCTGGAAGCTGAAGTCCTTGAACCGCCGCAGGCACAGGTAGTTTCGGCGGCCTTTCAGACAGACAACGCGCAGACGGGGCGCGATCATTCCTCTCAGGAGGGGAATGTCATGATCGAGGATTTGATCCTGGAGGGTTTTGGTGCCGGTCGAGACCACCACTTTTTTGCCGCTCAGAATGGCCGGAATGAGATAGGCCCAGGTCTTGCCGGTTCCGGTCCCGGCCTCCACGAGAAGGGGTTCCTGAGCGCTCAGGCATTGGAAAACGGACTGAGCCATTTCTTCCTGTTGGGCCCGAAACTCAAAGGAGGCGATCTTCTGGGCCAGCAGTCCTTCAGGTCCGAAATAGCGTTGCATCCTTCAGCCTTCGGTGGAGGGTTGGAGGCTCAGAAGAGGTCGGACTTGAAAAACGATTCTGAAGCCGAGGTCGGGACGTAGGAGGAAGGGGGCCTATCCCCCAATTCGCCGTATTGACCGGTGTCGGAAGGCGGCGCTCCGGAAAACGCCGCATACACTCCGCTCGGATCGTCACCCCGCGTAACCATGCCACTGCCGGAGTTGATCCTGGCAAAAACCACCCCAGGGGGAATGGGAAAGACTTCCGCGGGTTCATTTTTCAGCCATTCTTTCATGAAGTACAGCCAGATCGGGCAGGCCGCCCGCCCGCCCGTCTCGCCCTTGCCCAGGGAGAGGGTGTGGTCGTCATAGCCCACCCAGACGCCGGCCAGGGTTGAGGGCGTATATCCGATAAACCAGGCATCTTTCATTTCGTTGGTGGTTCCGGTTTTTCCCCCGGCGGGTTTCCCAAGTTCCTTGGCCTTCTGGCCGGTGCCCTCTTCTATGACTCCCTGCAGCAGGTGGGTCACAATGTAGGCCGTTTGCGGCGAGATCACCCGCTCCCGAGCCACCTGCCGCTCTTCCACCAGACGGCCTTTGCGGTCAAGGATCTTTTCAATCAAATACGGCTCCACGCGGTCTCCCTGATTGACAAAAGGCGAGTAGGCCGTAAGCAGCTCTTCGAGAGTTACCCCGGAAGCACCCAAAGCAAGGGCAAGGGTCGGTGCCAGCGGGGATTTGATGCCCAACTGCCGGGCATAGCTGATGGCATAGTTGACTCCAATCTGGCTTAGAAGCTTTACGGTCACGACGTTTCGGGAGTGGATCAAGGCTTTGCGCAGAAGGATGGGGCCCCAAAACTGCTGGTCATAATTGGCCGGCTTCCAGGGTCCTTTGAGGCTATGGTCATCCAGGACAAGCGGTGAATCAATGAGCATGGAGGCTTCGGTGAAACCCTTATCCAGAGCGGCGGCATAGATGACTGGTTTGAACGCCGATCCAGGCTGCCGGATGGCCTGGGTGGTGCGATTGAACTGGCTTTTCTCAAAGTCCCTGCCCCCCACCATGCAAAGGACTCTTCCCGTTTCCGGCACCATCGCCAGGAATGCGCCTTCCATTCCCGGGTCCTGCTCGAGCACCGTCAGCCAGCTCTTATCGTCCTGGAGCTTATCCAAACGCACTCTGATGACATCTCCGGCCCGAAACATCCTTGCGGCCCGCTTGTCGGAAATCTGTGTCCAACCCCATCCCGACGGCGGCAGTTTGCCCACCCCATTGCCGAACTGAAGCTGGCAAACCCTCGTCTTGTCATCGTAAGCGGTAACAAGGGCCGCCGTCACCAACCCCTGAGTCAGCTCGCGGTTGCGCTCGGCCAGGATTTTCAGGGTATTGGGCCAGTCTTCCCGAGGCACATTGAGATGAATCCCACGATAGCGGCTGTGGCGTTTGTCGAGTTCTCGCAGCCCAATATCCAGAGCCTTTCGGGCAATTTCCTGGGCTCTCACATCCATGGTGGTGTAGATGGAGAATCCCTCCTTGTAGAGCCCATCCCGACCATAACGTGCTTCCACCTGTCGCCGGACTTCCTCGGTAAACGAATTGAGCTCCTTCAGGGTCCAATGCCGGGGCTTGGCAAAATGAAGTTGCTCGGCAAGGGCCTTTCTGGCTTCCTCGGAAGTTATGAAGCCGACCTCGGCCATGCGCTTCAACACATATTCCTGGCGGTCTTTGGCCACAGAAAAGTTCTGGGTCGGCGAAAACCGGCTGGGCGCCTTGGGCAGACCGGCAAGCATGGCGCCCTGGGCCAGGCTCAGGTCGGTAACGTGTTTGTCGAAGTATGTCCGAGCGGCCGCCTCGACCCCGTAGGCTCCGGCTCCAAAGTAAATCTGGTTCAGGTAAAGATAGAGGATTTCATCTTTACTCAGAGCGTGGTCAATGCGATAAGCCAGGAGGGCCTCTTTCAGTTTGCGCATATAGGTCTTTTCGGGCGAGAGCAGGAGCGATTTGACTACTTGCTGGGTGATGGTGCTTCCCCCCTGCACAATTTCCCCGGCTTCAAGATTCTTCAGTGACGCCCGCAAAATGCCCAGTAGATCGACGCCACCGTGTTCGTAAAAGCGGACATCTTCCGAAGCGAGGAAGGCTTTTACGACGGGCTGAGGAACTTCACGCAGCGGCACCAGGTAGCGTCGCTCGTTGTAGAACTCCCCAATCAACGAGCCATCCTTGGCGTAGACACTGGAAACCAGGGGTGGATGGTAGTTCTTGAGGGACTGGATGCTCGGCAGAGAACGATCCAGCTCGATGTAAAAAACCACAAGCACCAGCCCCGCCGCAACCAGAGAGCCGACCATCACCGTCAGCAACGCCAGAGCGAGCCAGCGCAGCAGGCTGCGCCTTTGGGGCTTGTGCTTGTGAGCCGTTGAATGCTTCATGAATCTCACCTCACGAGAGATGAAGCCTAATCATAACAATAAACATAAGTCAATATTCCGGCGCGACGACTTGTCAAATAACAAGGACCAGACCATGGTGATGACCAGCAGAAAGCCTGACACCAAAAACCAGCGGTTCCGGAACCCCTGGATGAAGCCCAGCACTTCGTCTTCCGGCGTGGCTATGACGATAGACCAGAAGGTGTTGCCCAGGTTAACCGGCAGATACACCGCATGCTTTTCTATAGACTCCACCGTTTGGCCGCGAACCCTGTCAAAAACATAAGTGGTTGCGCCCTCCTTGCCCTGCACCATCGCGTCGGCCATAGCGAGAATGGAGGGAAAGTCCTTGCAGTTTTCGAAGACGGTCCTGCCGATGTGCCCCGGTACGGGACAGTAGATCTCCACCCCTTTCTGGGTGATCATCCAGGCATACCCGTCTTCGCCGATCTTGATGTCGTCGAGATATCGCTTCGCTATGTCGTTGAAGGGGATCAAGATCCCCAAAGACCCGGCGAAAGTCCCGTGGTCAAACACCGGCACGTGAAAGGCCACGTTCGCGGACCCGATAAGGGCCGTAAAAGCCTCGCTCACCACCGGTTTGTGTTCTTGCATAATCCTTTGCACATGCTCATGCCGGGCCAGGCTGGCCAGGGCTGAATTCTCGGGAAAGGTGCACAGGACGTTGCCTTGGGCATCCAACCGCGTGATGGCTCTGATGTCGGTGGTATGGCTTTCGTAAACCAACTCCATCAGGCGCCTTCCCTGGGCGTCCAGGGAAATACCCCATTCTGCCTGGCAAGGTTATGCAAGAGCTCACCGTAGTGGGAAAAAAAGCCCTCGATGCCACGGGCCGCTTCCTTAGCCATGATCAGTTGCTGTTTGTTGAGCTGATTGATGGATTCGTGTTTCACTTCAAGGTAGGCAGAGCGCAAAAGCAATCCACAAATCACGACCAGAAAAAGTGGAATGCCAAACAATTTCAAATATCTCATCTGCTGCTATCCTTCCGCTGTCGGGCGAGCCGATCCCCTTGAAAAAAGACAAACCGAAACCTTGCAGAAAGCCACCGACACCAGGATGCGCCGGCGCGAGGGGGGGGAAGCAAAGCAACCGCCAGCAGTAGGAATGCAGCCGGAAAACCTGTCACTCAGGGTTTCTGAACTGCAACCATCCGCTCATGAGCATTGCGCCATCCGAAACACGGCCATCAAGGGCTTTTGGGATGCTGAGCCCGATATTGTGCCAGCTCTGCCTGAATCTTCTGATAGGTGGCCACGGGAAAGGCCTTGGCGCCCAGGCCGGCCATCGCCTCATCGCTCATCTCCTTAAAGCCCTTCAGTTGACTCAGATCGGGGGTCACCTTATTCACACCACGCTTATAAATTATTTCCAGAGCATCCGCGTTGTCTTTCCGGGTCTGTTGGACCAGCCGCTTCAAGTGCTTGGCGGAGACTTTCTGGAGCGTTTCCTGCAGGGGGGCAGGAATCTTGGCGAAGAATTTCTTGTCCATTACCAGGACCCCGCCAACGTAGGTAACGGGAGCGTCGGTAAGGTATTTGATCTGAGTATACCATTGGGTGATGAGAGCGTAATAAGGGGAATTGTAGACCACCTCGACCAGGTTGGTTTGAAGGGCCATGAGGACATCGGGAGCATTGATGGCGACCATGGAAACCCCGATCTTTTCCATGATGGCCTGCAACATCGGCGCATTGGACTTGCCCCATACCTTTTTACCCTTGACGTCTTGTAAGCTGGAAATGGGAGTAGTAGACATGAAGTAGAGGAAACCAAGCTCGGGCCACCCGAGGACTTCAAAGCCCCGCTCGGAAAACACGCGCTTCAGGTCAGGTTCGAGTTTCCCCATGATGTGATCGATTTCTTGATAATTGTCGAACAGGAATGGCACAAGAAGAACCCGCAGATCGGCATTGACGTCCGTGAGCGCACTCGAGGTAAAGGCTGCAGCGTGGACCATGCCGACGCGAAGCTTCCTTAAAACATCTTCTTCGTCACCCAGCACAAACCCGGCAAAGATCTTGAACCCCACTTTGCCCCCGGTTTCCTTGAGCAGTTCCGTGTTCATTTCATTGAAAACTTGCATCAAGGAGCTGTTTTCCGGAGCCATGGTGGCCAGCTTGATCTCGAACTCAGGCGCCCCTGCCCCGAGCGTCGAGGAAGCGGGGATCAGGCACAACAGACAAATCAGGCTCAGGACCGACGCCCAACTCTTGATGGACATCAGCTTGCGGGCACTCGGGAGAGACCGGAAAAACGCCCTGGCCCCGTCCTCACTCATCTCCTGCCTCCTTTGTCCTTCTTTTCCCGCCGATCCGGCGTCTTGCTCAGGGTTGACTCCCAAAGTATTCCTCCGTCTTGTCCAGCAGCCTTGTGGCCTTATCTTTGGCCAGAGCGTTGGAGAGGGTCAGTTCGGGCACGTCACCTCCGGGAGCGGAGATGACTTCGCGCAAAGTAGTCTCAAAAAGCAGGCGGTCCTTGATGCCTACGGCATAGTATTCGGCAAACAGCACTCTTCCAGCCAGAGCCTTATCCCCACTCATGGACAGGGCACGTTCGAAGTGCTTCTTGGATTCGACCAGCCCCGCGCCGAAAACTGGGGCTCGGGCGGCCAGATAAACCCCCTTAAGAAGGTGAGGACCGCCATAGTAATAGGTGTCCTCCAGCTGCAGGACCCGATCCAGAGTGGCTTCAAGAGCGGGCAAGTCCCCTACCGCCGCAACGTTGCCGAGGTTGCTGCCGATCCATCCAGCCCAGGCGCTGGCAGTCCAGAACAACGCGGGCACATCCTGCTTCTGGTAGCGCTGCAAAACCTCCTTGAAGGCTTCCAAATTACCCGCCGCCGCCTGACCAAAATCGGTTCGCTCCGAAAGAGCGCGAAAGCCATAGCGCTTGGCTGCAAGATAAAGAGCTTCGGCCTTTTTGGGGTCGACCTCGGCAACAAACATGGAAGCATAGGAAGCGTAGGCCTTGCACCCGGCGAGGAGCAGCTCCCGGTTGTCGGGGTAGGCTTCGATGAGGCCATCCACCAGCATGAGGTAGGCAGGGGTACCCTCCTTGACGATGGTGGCATCCGACTGTTTGCCGGCCGCCTGAGCCACATCCTGCAGGGTGAGGGCCACCGCGGCCACTCGCACCTGTTTAACAGGGAGGCAACCGGCGGCCCCAAAGAGCAAGACTGGAATGAGAACAAGAAAACCAGAGACCCTTATTGTGGATCGTTGAACCATCTTGCCTCTGCTTATGCCGTAGGGTTTTTCGTCTCTGAGCGCGCCCCAAGCCTGCGTTTTTGGAAAGAATGAAGGTTCATAGTAAGTTGCTGAGTCGCCGTTTGTCAAGCCAAGAAATCAGCGTCAGCGAAGCGTTTGGCGGTCCTGAGCATCACGTCGCACGGGCCGTATACCCCGACCTTCGAACACCGGATTTCTCTTCGAGACTACCAGCCTACTCCCTCTAACCCATCCCCCTGAGTCTTCGATATTTCGGTCGGACTTCCTGGTACTGGGAGAGAATTCTCAGATTCCGCCGCCAGTCTTCCTCGGTTTCGCGCTGCCAGGTGGCAAAGAGATCGTATCCTGCATACCATTTGAACCGGTGCCGTCGGCAAATGAACCAGTGCGACCGGCCGACATTCAAATACCCGTCATTGCGCCCGCATTTCGGGCAATCTCCGAGCCTGCCGGGTTCCGGGAACTGAAGGACAAGACCTGCACTCACAGCCCACCTCCTCATTGCCTCAGCGGAGATCCTCCCGGCTCTGAAGCAAGGTTTTGATGTGCTCCAGCTGATCCTTTTGCACGATCAGTGTCTTCGAACCTGCCCGCACCACGACCAGACCCTTAACGCCTATGAGCATCACCTGCTCTTCAGGATCATCGCAGAACACCAGGTTTTCGCCAGCGTTCAGGATGGCCAGCCGCCCGCGGTAGAAATTGCCATCGGCATCGCTGGGGAGGAACTCGCGCAGTCCCAACCAGCCACCAACATCGGTCCACGAAAAGGTGGAGACCACGCATCGCACCTCGCGTGCTTTTTCCATGACCGCATAGTCGATGGAAATCGTCTCCAGGGAAGCAAAGCCCGCTCTCAGAGCCTCGAACCAGGCCGGAGTCCCATCAGACTCACAGGCCTGTGCCAGCGAACGCAGGTGATTCGGCAGGTGCGTTTCCAGCTCGTGCCAAATAGCGTCGGCAGTCCAGACGAACATGCCTGAGTTCCAGTAGAATCTCTTCGCGGCAACATAACGGCAGGCGGTCTCGAGATCCGGTTTTTCTTTGAACCTCAGCAACTGAAAATGTTCGATGCCGTCGTCATCCGCGAGCTGCTGGCCCAGTTCCAGATAACCATAGCCGGTCGCTGGATAGGAGGGCTGAATACCGAAGGTGTAGAGCGCTCCGCTGGAACGTGCCCAGCGCATGGCGGAAAGGAGTGTCCTCTGGAAGAGCGTAGTGGGATCGATCATGTGATCGGCGGTCAAGGTGGCAATGAGCGGATTGCCGTACCGTTTGCGACAGAGAGCCGCCCCGAGGGCGACCGCCGCCGCCGTATCGCGCCTCATGGGCTCGCCGATGACGTTTTCGGGTGGAATCTCGGGCAGATGATCGCGCACCAGAGCAACGGAGGCGGCGTTGGTGAGGACCAGGATCCGTTGCGGCGCAATCAGGTCGGCAATGCGATCGAAGCTCTTCTGCAACAGGCTGCGGTCGTCGAAAAGACGAATGAACTGCTTCGGTTTGGCTTCGGTACTGAGGGGCCAAAACCGCGTCCCTGCTCCTCCGGCCATGATCACGACGACGACGTTCTCATCGATCTGGTGCATCTCTTCCCTCTACCCTCGCAACGGTCAGTGCTCGCTCCGGACGGTCGTCCGGCTCTTCCTGCCGTATTCTATTGCGACTATGAAAAAAAGGGAATGAAAAGCCGAAAACAGGGTCGAGAACCATCTTTCTAGTGTCCGCCCGTCAGAGGGACGAAAGCTACGGGTAGCAGTTGCCTGGATTTGACCCTGCCCTCTCGATCTTTTTCCACCAAGGTCAAATACTGGGTGGCGCGAGGGGGGCCAACGGGAATGACCATTTTGCCCCCCGGCTTCAACTGCTGGATCAGCGGAGGAGGAATATCGGTCGCCGCGGCAGTGACGATGATTGCATCAAAAGGGGCGTGTTCGGTCCATCCGTAGTAGCCGTCGCCGATGCGAACCTCAACATTGCCATAACCCAGCCGCCCCAGCCTGGCCCTGGCCTCTTCACCGAGTTCCGGGATGATTTCGATGGAATAGACCTGTTTCACACAATGGGCGAGGATGGCCGCCTGATAGCCCGTGGCCGTCCCCAGTTCCAGCACCACGCTCGCCTTGTTGACCTCCAGAAGCTCAGTCATGATCCCCACAATGTAGGGCTGGGAGATGGTCTGGCCCTGCCCGATGGGGAGCGGCCGATTTTCATAGGCATACCGTTTGAGGTTTTCAGGAACAAATTCATGGCGGGGAATGGTCCTCAAGGCGTCGAGCACACACGGACCAAGCGTCTTTTTCCCGACACGCTCGCTGGTGAGTCTGAGGTCGTCTTCAATCTCCGCGACCATGGCGGCCCGCTGGGTGAGGGTGCGATCATCGTCGGGGCTCGCAGCCGGCATCGGGACGGCATACCCCCAAAACAAGACCCCTAGAGACAGAGTAACAAAGCACCACTTCATACGCCCTCCAAGAAAACGGTTACGGGAGTTTGAGTGAAGTATACACACCAATAAGCAAGCAACCAAGGTTCAAGCCGTCAAATTGCCGTATCAGGCAATTACGCTTGCCTCGGGACCAGCGATGGGAATGTGCTTGACCGGTGTCCAAACATAGGCTATCGGTTTAACGGGTTGTCCTTTCTCGACGGGGGTTGTCGGTGATGATGCACACGGCGAATCGAGCGCCACCTTCAAACCATGCTCACCGTCGTCAGATGCTGAGGTGGCCCCACTTTTTCACACTCCTCATCGTTCTCCAGGTTTATACCGGGGGAGGGCTGCTGCTTGCTGAACCCACCTCCATTGAATGCTCCAGAGCGTCACCGGGGGCTGACAGCCAAAAGCCGGGCGCTAAAAGCCAAGAGGTTGCCATGACCGATAATTCCACCACTGAATACTCGACGCTGGACCGGCCTGAGGTCCTCACGGTCCTGTTTCACCCCAGGCCCGAATGGGGTGAGTCCAGGGACCGCAGTCCCGCTACCGACATGCTTATTCCGGTGGCGAAGGAGGTATCGATCGGAGCCCGGTTCCATATGGTTGCCAGCACTGCCCCCAGCATCCTTTTCTTTCACGGAAATGGTGAGATCGCCTCCGACTACGATGACTTGGCGCCGGTGTATAACCGCATGGAAATCAATTTCCTGGCCGTCGATTATCGAGGATACGGGCGCTCGACGGGCAGACCGACCGTCACCGGCATGATGCAGGACTGCCATGTGATCCATAAGTTCGTCCGCCACTGGCTCAAGGACAACGGTTTCACGGGACCGTTCCTCGTCATGGGCAGGTCCTTGGGAAGTGCCTCGGCGGTTGAGCTCGCCGCCCATTACCCGACCGAGATCGACGGGCTCATCCTGGAAAGCGGTTTTGCCTATGCCGAACCGCTCCTCAGACTCCTGGGTGTCGATGCCCGCAGCCTCGGATTCAGGGAGGAAGCAGGCTTTCGCAATGTGGACAAGATCCGGGCCTACTCCAAGCCGACCTTGATCATCCACGCCGAATTCGACCACATCATCCCCTTTTCCGACGGGCAGGCGATGTACGAAGCCTCGCTCGCCCCGCAGAAGAAGCTCGTCAAAATCCCCGGCGCCAACCACAACGACATCTTCTCCCGCGGATTCAATCAATACATGACTGCCATCCAGGATTTTGCGGGAGCCCTCAGTGGCCCCGACGGTTACTGAAACAACGAGGGGACAATGAAGATCAAGATGCCCATCAAATTCTTCGGGAATTACCAGGTAAAGGTTCGAACCGCTGATGCCGAAGAGTTGGATCGATGCCAGAAACTGACGATCATTCCACTGAGCGCCGAGGAAGAAGACCGGCCATCCGAGGACACCGGTGAGGCCGGGACCTACCAGGTCATCTTTCATGACATGGGATGCCGCAGAATCATCATCGGGAAGCTCAAAGAGAACCTGGAAGAAAAGGTCGTCTTTCAGGTGGATAACAAAGAGTACGAATTCTCACCCCTGTGATACCGGCCGGCACCATGGCCGATTTCCTGGGTTGGGACGCGGAGAAGAAAAGCCAGCAACTGCAAGCCCTGGAGCAGGCCGTCAAACATGCCACGGAATTCACCTCATCATAGACCGTGTCCATCCGGAACCTCCTCCCTTCGTGGGAAGAGCACAGGGTTGGCAGTTGTCTGCTCTGCCATGTTCTCGGGACAGGGCGAGACCGGCGCTCAAATACTGTAGGTGATGACTTCCTGCTTGGTCTTCTGCCTCTCCAGCATTTCTTCCAGGGTGAATGAGGCGAGTGTCTCCAGCATCCGGTCCGTAACCTCCGCCCATATTTCCCGCGCCACGCATGTCTCCGACCGGTTGCACAGAGAGGGCTGGTCGGTACATTCCACCAGGCTCATCGAACCTTCCACAATCTCCAGGATCTCTTTCAAGGAGATGAGGTGGGGCGGTTTGGCCAAGACATAGCCGCCATGAGCACCACGAGTGGCAGTAATCAAGCCGGCATTCTTCAGGGGCGGGATCAAATGCCAGAGGTATTTCTCGGAAACCCCCTGCCGTTTTGCCACATCCTTGAGGGACACCGCCCCCTCGCCATTGTGAAGGGCCAGATCAAACATCAAACGCACGCCATAGCGGCCTTTCGTGGAAAGCTTCACGTATCGTCCCCCCAAGTTGCAGCATCCGGACAGCACATGCAATCATCCGTGGCCCTTTGAGGCTGCAGAGAGCAAGGATTTTCTATAAATTCCATCAACTTCATAGAATATCTAATCGATTGCCACCTGCCCGTCAAGTGCAATCTCTTCCTGCGATCTCGAACGAACCTTTTCACAGCGCCCCCCCGGCTCCCCCCGTGCATCGCCTGAGTCGTGAACCACTGATGCCAGAGATAACTTCAGTTCCTGGGACCGTCAGAGCCCGTGGGACCCCCCCGGGCGACTGCTTTAGAACGAAACCCGACTTGCATCCTTCAGGATAAGCCGTCATACTGCGCGTGAGGTTGAGTGTTCACATCTCAACGCCCGACATCGTATTGAGACGTCCAATCTCTCCGTAAGGACTTTTTGTCATTCCACAGCCGGCTTTTTCTGCAGGATAGGGAGCCAGAGACATGAGATTCGACAGAGACCAAAAGCCAGCCAAACTCTATCTGCTGTTCCTTGCGGGAATACTTCTCGTCGTGATGCTTTATACAGTGGGGGGGTTTTGGATTCTGCCGGTGGTGGTGAAATCTTTGCTCGAAAAACATCTTTCTCAGGCGCTTCATCGACCGGTTGCCATCGAGAAGATATGCATCAATCCTTACGAACTTTCCTTTTCCATCAGAGGCTTGGCGGTAAAGGAGCTGAATTCCACCGACAACTTCCTGGCCTTTGACGAACTGTACGCCGTGGTGCAGGGAGGGTCGCTCGTGGAGCGTGCCCCGATCCTGAGGGAAGTGAAGTTGTCCGGTCCTTATGTGAATCTATCACGCCGGGAAGATGGCAGGTTCAATTTTTCGGATCTTCTGGAAGCCCCCAACCCGGAGCAAGACTCCCTGCGGGAAACGGCTTCAAAACCTGCCGCGGGGCCCGATTCCGGGGCCGCCACGGGAAGACCTCAGGTTCTTAAATTCTCGATCCGCAACATCCAGATTTTGAACGGCACCGTGGACTACCGGGACGAGGCGAAAGGCGAAAAAGAGCGGATCGCAAACCTTCACCTCGAACTGCCGCTCATTTCCAGCCTGGGAGAAACGCCAGACGGAAGCGTTAAACTGAGCGTCGAGGCCAAAATCAACCAGAGCCCGCTATCGGTTAACGCCAGGGGGATACGGTTTCCAGCGCACCCCGAATGGGTTGTGGACATCCAGGTGAAAGACTTCAACCTTTTGGATTACCTTGCCTATCTGCCGCCTCAGCTGCAACTGAAGGTGCACTCGGGTCTCATCGATGCCAAAGCCGGACTCACCTATGCCGAAACGGAGGCGGAGACCATCCTGAAAATCACGGGAGAAGCCAATCTGAGCGATTTTGAAGCGGTCGATCGAAAAGATACACACCTGATTACCCTCCCGCGAGTGAATGTCGTGCTCGCGTCTTTCGAACCTCTTGCCCATAAACTGCACCTCTCCAGTATCCTGATTCAATCCCCCCAGCTGGATCTGTGGAGAAACGCGGACGGCACCCTGAACCTGCAGACACTCATCACGCCTAGCGGCACCGAAACCGAGGAGGACAACGGCAGCAAGAGAGAACCCGGCTTGCAGGTGAAGCTGGACAGTCTTGAAATTGCGGAAGGCAAGCTAAGATTCACCGATCATGCCGCAGAAGCGAAGTTCCAGACCGAGTTGGAAGGGATTGCTCTAAGCATCCGCGACTTCTCCACCACCCCGGGGTCGAGGGCGGGCTTGAAGCTGGACGCCAGGACGGGCGACAACGAGACCCTCGGGGTGGAAGGCGCTTTCACCCTGAGCCCTTTCCACGGAGAGGGCCGAATGGGTATCTCAGGGGTGAGGTTGGCCAGATACGCACCCTATTACCAAAGACATATTCTTTTTGATATCCTGGACGGGCGCCTGGACGTTGCCTCAACGGCGCATGTTGATCTGACCGGTAAGGATCTGAGGCTGAAGGTCTCCGACCTGTCGTCCACTCTCACTGCTCTGAAACTCAAGAAACCCGACGAAGGCGGCAGCTTTCTTGAACTGCCCTCGCTCAAGCTCAAAGGAGGCACCCTGGACCTTGGCGCAAAGGGGCTCACCATTGGTGAGGTGGTGGTAGAGAACGGGATGCTTGCCGCGGTCCGCAACAACAAAGGGGAATTCAATCTGCAGCAACTGCTTCCTGCTTCGCCACCAACGATGAACGAAAAAGCTGCCCTCTCGCCAGGCTCCCACGCCGAGCAGCCTCCCTGGAAGGTCCTCCTGCAAAAGGTTGAGGTCAATGGCTATGCCGTTCGTTTTGAGGATCAAATGATGATGCCCGAGCCGGTGGTATTCCTGGTCGATCAGATCCATCTGGAAGCCCGGGATTTTTCTACCACTGAGGAGAGCAAACCCCAGATTGCCCTTTCCTGCCGGGTCAATGAAGGAGGGACCGTCCAGGTGGAAGGAGAGCTGAAGACCACGCCGCTCTTCGCCGACCTGGAGCTCAACCTGAAAGATCTGGAGATCTTGCCTGTTCAGCCCTATCTCCCCGGTGACATCAAGGTGAAATTGAAGGGCGGTAAGCTTTCCTCGTCGGGGAAACTGTTGCTGGCAGCCCCCAAAAACGGCGCCTTCAACGCCTCCTATCTGGGAGATATTGCGCTTTGGGACTTCTCTTCGGTCGATACTCTCACGGGAGATGACTTCCTAAGATGGAAGAGGCTGGAGATAAAGGGGCTGGATGCCGGCAACAACCCCGCCCGGGCCAGCATCAAACGAATCGATTGGGGGGACTACTTTGCGCGGCTCGCCATCAGTGCCGACGCGAAAATCAACATCCTGCAGATTCTGGGGTCCGACACCGAGATCAAGACGGCGGGAGCGGCGGGTGAATCGGAAAAACCCCCGAAGGTGGCCGGCAAGACCGACGCGAAAGGCGGAGCAACGCCGGCGAGAGATTCCGAGATCTCTCGCCGGAAGCTGCAGCCTTTGCCCCCCGAAAGAAGAACGGAGCAACCGGCAGTCGTCACCATCGATCAAATCGCCATGCAGGGCGGGACCATCGCCTTTTCGGACAACCATATTAAACCCAACGTCCATGCTCAGATGCTGGAGGTGGGCGGAACCATCTCCGGGCTTTCATCGAAAAAGGATGCGCTGGCCGATGTGAACCTTCGAGGCAAGCTCTACCGCACTTCGCCGCTCGAGATCACCGGCAAGCTCCGCCCCTTCCCCGACAATCTCTTTGCCGACCTGACTGTCACTTTCAAGAACATCGACATGACCCGCTGGGACCCCTACGCGCGAAAATATGTCGGCTATACCCTCGAGAAAGGCAACCTGCACCTGGAACTGAAATACCTGCTGGCGAAGAAGAAACTCGACTCCCAGAACAACATCGTGCTCGACCGGCTGACCCTGGGGGAGAAGGTGGACAGCCCCGACGCGACTACGCTACCCGTAAAATTCGCCATCTCGCTGCTTCAGGACCGGAATGGTCAGATCGAGCTGGGCATACCGGTGAGCGGCGATTTGGATGATCCCCAGTTCCGTCTCGGCAGCATCATCTTGACCTTCTTCAAGAACCTCATCATGAAAGCGATCACCGCCCCCTTCGCGCTCCTGGGGACACTCCTGCCCCAGGGGGTGGGCGAAATCGACCGGATCGAGATGATTGATGCCGGCGGGAAGATCCCGGAAGCAGGCGTGAAGAAGATCGAGGCGCTGGTCAAGATTCTCCAGGACCGCCCCAACCTGGAGCTCGACATCCAGGGTTACCTTCAGGGCGAGAGCGGGAGGGAACTCCTCCGGCAGCAGCTCTTCCAAAACAAGCTCAGAGCCCAGAAGCTCAAGGAAGTAATGAAACAGGGCGGAGCATCCGTTCCTCTTGACCAGGTGACGATTGCCTCCGAAGAGGCCGAGAAATATCTAAAAATGGCCCATGATCAAGAGTTTCCGAAAGAGGGGCTGGACAGAATCAGGTTCTTCAAGAAGACGCCGTCCGCGGAAATGAAAACCCGATTACTGTCCACCATTCAAGTGACGGACGATGACCTGCGTTCCCTGGCCTATGAGTGGGCCCTCGCAGTCAAAGAATACCTTCAGGAAACGGGCAAGATCGAGCCCCGGCGGCTTTTCCTCCTGGAACCAGTCCTTGTCGGCCCGGCCGATCAGGCGAAAGCCAACGGCGTCGATTTGAAATTGAAGTAAATATGTGGCAAAGGCGGCTTGCTGATCCGATAATCTCCCGAATTCCAGGCCACAACGTCTCGCTCCCACACCACCGGATGATGGCTGATCAACTCCACAGTCATCGGCCACCCTGCAGGGGACGCGCAGGAGACGGATTTGTTTCCCACAGAAAATGTCCACTTCAATGGTTTCCGATGGACCATTGTGGCTGCTGGAAACCTATCCTTGATTTGGAACCATTCACATACTGCAAGGGTATGATCGCAACGCCGGGAAATATGACTGTCTCCCCAAGGGTTTCTGGATGCGCAGGACGCTACGGCGACAGGACAACCGTAACCGCAACGGTTTTCCCGTCCCGTTTCAGCACAAGTTCGTGGATCAGCTTGTCGATAATGGCCCGTCGGACTTCTTCCAGGTTGGTAACCGGTTTACCATCGAGCATGGTCAGGACGTCGCCCTTCTTGATTCCCGCTTTGGCGGCGGGGCTTCCCGGCAGCACATCGAGAATCTCCAGGCCCTGGCCCAACGTCCCCATGCCGAATCTCACCCCCAGGCGCGCCCGATGCTTGGGCACTTCCGTGCGATCGGTAATCCAGACGTAATCGGCGAGCCGGGGATCGGCGGTACCACGGGGATAGTCGATGGGGAGGGGGGCGACAGTCCGATAAGGTTCCGCAACTCGCTGGTAAGTCAGCATGGGCACGCCCACCCCGTCGCTGATATGCCCCTTGCCGATGAGCACGACAATCTGCGCTCCCGGAACTCCGGTATCCAAAGTCTGCGCCAGGGTTTCCGCCATAGTTTCTTCCCAGGCCAGCTGGGCTTCGAAAAAGGTATTGAAGTCGTGGATCTGGTCTTTGAGGTGTTCCTGGTATTGCTGACGGACGTAGGCCTGATGTTTGGGATCATCCAGATGAAAATCCCGGGCGACCCGCTCCCTTTCGGCCGCCGAGAGCGACGCAAGCCCGGAGCGGGCGATCTTGCTGACAACCTCGCGGGGAGCGTTAAGGCCGATGATCCTGACGTCGTGATCCCTGGCCCAAGTCAGAAGACCGCGATAGAGGGCGAACGGATACCCCCAGATCTGCTCCCAGCGTACCTGCTTCAGAAACTCTTCCTCGGAGATCGCGCCCCTGGCGTATTGGTCCAGCAACGGCTGCACCTCGCGCGGGAGCATTTCGAGCGCCAGGATCACCGACGGGTTTCGGGAATGGAGGCCACGCAGGATCTGGAGTTGGACGCGATGATCTTCGCTGCTCAGGTGGGATTCCCCTGCATAAACCACGCGGACTCCCGCCAGGTCGCCCATAAGAGCGTCAGAGGAAAGGACGTCTCCGGTCTTGGTGGCCACAATATCCCCCACCTTCATGCCTTCCGACACCCTTGGGACTTTGGCGTGATTCAGGAGACCCGGCCCCGCACAGGCGACTTGCAGCACCAGGGCGATCCCCAACAAGATTGTCCTGAGACCTTTTGAATTCATGCTTATCCATCCCAACCGATTGGTATCACGCAAAAAAAGCACCCAGCCCGATCATCCCTTCGAAGGAGGGGGAGCCTGCCGGAACAGCCTCGAACCCCTCTCACAGAGGAAAATGGAACCGCTTATTTAAAACCCGGCCCGCCGGGTTCTCCAGCCTGCATAAGCTGAATCAGCTTTCGATTGGCGGCGGGAAAGGCATAATGGTCGAGTTCCGCGAGGGTAACCCAGCGGCCCTCGACGGCAGAGAGCAGAACCGGCTGCCGCCCGGCATGCTCAAGCCGACAGGAAAAAGCATGAAGGGTAACCTTGAACGTCGTGTAATTGTGGCGGATCTGAGCCACTTTCCGCAAAGCATGCACGCTCACTCCCAATTCCTCCTGAAATTCACGCACCAGGGCGGCTTCAGGAGCTTCCCCAGGGTGCAACTTACCTCCGGGAAACTCCCATAGATGGGGCATGAGTCCCTCGGGTGGGCGCTTTTGAATGAATACTCGGTCGGCGTGAAAAAGGACCCCGACGGCAACCTGCAACGGAACGGGAGTTCTCGTTTCTCCCATCACCGGCCTCTGGCTCACCACCCCGCCCTGCAACCCCTTACAGACACTCGGAATCGGGCACTCGCAACAGGAGGGATGCCTGGGGGTGCAGACCAGAGCCCCAAGGTCCATGAGGGCCTGATTGAAGTTCCTCGCCTCACCCCGCGGGAGGAGACCCGCCGCGGTCTGCCAGAGCAGTTTCCGGGTTTCCCGGTCACTCACCGGCGCCTTCAGATCCAAGAGCCGTGCCAGGATCCGCGCCACGTTGCCGTCCACAACCGGGTAGTCGGCATTGAAGGCAATGCTCATGATCGCTCCGGCCGTGTAACGGCCAATCCCGGGAAGCTTCAGCAACAGAGCATGGTCTTTCGGGAATTCAGCGTCAAACTTGTCGACCAGAAGGTGCGCCACCCTGTAGATATTCCTCACCCGCGTATAATAGCCCAACCCTTCCCAATACTTGAGCAGCTCTTCTTCCCGGGCCCGGGCAATTGCCGGCACCCGAGGAAACCGCTCCAGCCAGCGGGCGTAATAAGGGAGCATGGTCTTCACTTGCGTCTGCTGGAGCATGATCTCGGAGATCCAGATTTCATAGGGACGATAGTGTTCCCGCCACGGCAGCTTCCGTTGCTTCGCTTCGAACCATTGCAACAGGCTCGCGCGCACTTGCGGATAGTTCATTTCAGTCATGGTCTCATTCATATCCGATACGGTCCGAATACCTTTGCTCCGGCCACCCGAAGTCTTTCTCGAGCTCCGCGCCACAGTGCCGAGCCAACCACAGCACCTGATCACTATACTTCGCAGCCGTTCTCCTTCACAAAGGAAAATAATCAGCAGTCGGCCTGTTGTCGGAACGATTGTCCGCCATCAATCTTGAGCGCTTGCAGGGAACCCGCCGGCCACCTGCGGGTCAACGGGAAGGCAAAAAAAAGATGCTCGCCTCCGTTCAGCAGGGATTAAAGGTGGGAAATGTGATATACGACTCATTCTACAGAGATCATAAAAGCCTTGGAGCACATGGATTGCGAAAACCAGGGGAAGTGATGCAGCCTTTGGCCATAGAAGTGAAGGACGTTTGGTTTTCTTATGACGGGCAACTCGTTCTGAGGGAAGTGAACCTCCGGATCGAACAGGGGGAGTTTCTGGCGATTCTTGGCCCGAATGGAAGCGGCAAGACCACCCTGTTGAAGCTCATACTCGGAATCCTGAAGCCCACCAAAGGAACCATTCGGGTCCTGGGACAAGATCCCTGGGGCGCCACTGCCAGAATCGGCTATGTACCCCAGGACACCAACATCAACAAGGATTTCCCCATTTCCGTCATGGACGTGGCCCTGATGGGGAGGCTCGGGTATGCCGGCCGTTCCGGTCGCTATTCCGAAGAAGACAGAACGGCGGTAAAAGAAGCCCTGGAAAAGGTCAATATGTGGGAATACCACCGGCGCCCCATCGGTAAACTCTCCGGCGGACAGCGCCAGCGTGTGTTCATCGCTCGAGCACTGGCCGCCAGGCCGCAGGTCCTTTTTATGGATGAACCGACGGCCAGCGTTGACAAAGACTTCCAAACCGAGCTCTATGATTTCCTGAGAGACCTGAACACCTCGGCAACGGTGGTGGTCGTGAGCCATGACCTGAGCGTCCTGTCGAGCTATGTCAAATCCGTTGCCTGTTTAAATCAAACGCTTTTTTTCCACGATGCGGCGGAAATCACGCCCGAAATGATCGACAAGGCCTATCATTGTCCGGTGGAACTGATCGCCCACGGCGTGCCTCACCGGGTGCTCCGCAAGCATGAAGAGCATTGAGAGTTCGAATGTGGGATGTGGGACAATGATTGAGGCTCTTCAGTTCGAGTTCATGCGCAATGCGCTCATGGCGGGGCTTCTTACCAGCATCGCCTGCGGCATCATCGGAACGCTGGTGGTTGTCAACCGCATTGTCTTCATTTCCGGGGGCATCGCCCATGCGGCTTACGGCGGCGTCGGGCTGGCCTTCTTTCTGGGGATCCCCCCCCTGGCCGGTGCGGCAGGGTTTTCTCTGGTGATTTCGGCGATCATGGCCATCGTCACTCTCAAGAACAAGCAGCGCGCGGATACCATCGTGGGTGTTTTATGGGCGGTGGGCATGGCCCTCGGCATAATTCTGGTGGACCTCTCGTCGGGCTATAATGTGGATCTCATGAGCTACCTTTTCGGGAGCATTCTCGCCGTTCCGAGGTCCGACCTGCTGATGATGGTCGCCGTGGACCTGGTGGTCGTAATCGTGGTCACCTCATTTTACAACAGTTTTCTGGCAATGTCGTTCGATGAGGAATTTGCTCAGGCCACGGGAGTGCCTGTTAAGCCTCTCTATTTCCTACTGCTGGCGATGATGGCCGTGGTGGTCGTAATGATCATCCGGGTGGTCGGCTTGATTCTGGTCATCGCCCTGCTCACCATTCCCCCCTCCATCGCCGAACGCTATTCCGAGTCTCTGCGAGGAATGATGATTTTTTCCGTCATCCTCAGTTCGGTCTTCACCCTCATCGGTCTTTGGCTTTCCTATGTTTTTAACCTCACTTCGGGCGCAACCATCATTCTCGTGGCGTCGCTCTTCTTCTTCGCCTCGCTATTGGTGGACCGTATCCGCAGGAAAGGGAGTATGCAGCGACAATGAAAGGTGCCGGCGATGCTAATCCCTGCAGCCCAAAAGCAAAAGGTGTGACAATGGAACATAATTTTCCTATCGATCTTGCGCGTCACATTCGGCAGTATTGGGGGGATCGTGAACCTTGTCTGCCACCCCTCAAACTCCTCCGCCATTTGTTGGAAGTGGCTTATTTGGCCAGCCTCGCGACGGAGGAGGGACGTCGTTTGTGCTTCAATCTCTGTTGTCCTCCCGATCAATTCGTCACAGGAGAATCATCGGTCAGTGTTCCCGGTGAATGGTGGCCCTTCACCGAACCTCGCCATCTGACCGTCCACGAGATCAGCAAACTGGCACTGGCGACGAGTGCCGAAACCGATGCCATTTGGGTTAGCTGGTCGCCGGATCAAATTCTGTGGATCAAAGGAGTGCTCAACCTGAAGGCAGACTGGCCTCGCTGGATGCGTCTTCTGGGTGAGGGTGCGAGTGGCCTGCCGACCGGACTGAATCTGCGCATCACGGCTCCAGGGTGCATTGCCGCCTACCAAGGGGATTGGTTGATTGCAGAACTGCGCTCAGGAAAGATCGAATTGCATCACGGGACCAGCATGATGCCGGTTGAGGGTATCCTGCCTACCGCCATACAAGGATTGGCCAGTTTGTCGCCCAGCTTTGGACGTCCGAAACCGGTTGATGCCTGGACCTGCCACGACAGAGAGATATCCCTCTGGTTTGAAACGGTTTTTTGGATTGTTGACGCGATTCAAGCCCTCCAGCACGGGGGAACGCTGCTCATTATGCCCAATGACCAACTGGAACGGACTTCAGAAAGCATCCGCCTGAAATACACCTTCAGTTCCCGGCCCCAACAGCTGCGGCAGAGTTTTGTCGATCTCATCGAATTTGATCATCACCTGGCCGAGGCGGTCGAGTGCTTTCTCGCCGCCCGCCAATCGCAGGAAGGCCGTAATGGTAACGATGCGGCACAAAAGCAGCTGCTCCGCAGGCTGGGCAAGGAGACTCATGAGGCACGATTACGCCACCTGGTGAATGCAAAATTTGCAGCTGGCCTCGCCGGTGTTGATGGTGCCATAGTGCTGACTCATACCTTCAATATTTTGGGCTTTGGTGGTGAGATTCGTTGCGAGATGCCTGATCACTGGCAAGTTGTTGAATATCATCATCATTCCAGCAGTTCCGGCGCCTGGTGTGATATCGAACAGTTCGGCATGCGCCACCGATCAGCATTGAAGCTATGTGCGTCGATACCGGGAGCAACGGCTTTCGTCCTATCGCAGGATGGGGGAGTGGCACAGGTCTGGGCGTCAGAGGAAAAGGTCATGATCCGCAAACAATTCATCCCGGATATCGATGCCATCACCACTCGTGTGTGTATGTGCATCGACGATCACGGCGAACAACTCCACTTGACACTCTAGCGGGCGGTTGGCAAGGATTTATAGTGGCATTCAGAGTAAATCCTTCCCCGGACGCTCTTCTACCGCCACGCCCATTCATGCTTTCCTCATCGCCGTTGTTGGGCTATGTTACGGTCAAGCACGGCTTCCCTCCATGTTCGGCAATAGCATGACCGTCGCTGTGGCCCGTGGAAATTACTTGAACTGCCAGCCGGCCGATGGGGGGGTGGGGTGGGAAAGAACCGCCCGCGAAAGGATGGGGTTGTAGATTTGACATGAGCCTGACATCACGATTGCTGAGAGCGTGGATGAATGGGATACTCTCCTGGCCACGCCTCGTTTTGGGAATTGCCCTTGCGTCCTGTATCGCCTCTGTGACCTTGACCGTCACCAAGCTCGAGATGCTGACGGACCAGCTCGAGATGATCACCCCAAATCACCCCTTGATTGCCCTCAGCGACAAGCTCGATCCCTTCAATTCCGGTGGCAGGAAGAAGTTCGATGTCGTAATTGAGGCTCCTACTCCCCACCAGGCCGTTTCCTTTGTGCGCGAGCTCTCCACCCTTATCACAAAGGATTCCGAGCATTTCGAGAGTATCTTCTATCGCGTCGATCCTGAACCATTAAAGTCCTGGCAGCTTCTCTATCTCGACACCAAGGACCTCGTCGCGCTCAAGGACAAGCTGAGTTCCCACGCGAGCCTCATGCAGGGATTTGCCGAGCGACCCGAGCTTCTCAGTTTTCTCGAGCTCTTGAACCAGGAGATGGCCACCCGGATGGTGGGAGAGCTTTTTACCGGTTTCCTGGATGATGGAGAAGCGGAAGGGGGCAAGAAGGAGCCTTTTGACCTGAGCTTTCTCATCACCACCCTGGAAGGAATGTCGGGAACCCTTCACGGTTCGCAGAGCTTTGAGTCCCCGTGGTCATCCCTGCTCAAGGACGCTGCCTGGGAGCCGCTCTTCGAGGGATACTTCTGGGAAGCCCAGAAGCGCTATCTTCTCGCGTTCGTCGTACCAAAGAAAGCAGAAGGCAGTATCACGGGAACCGAGGAAGCACTGAACCAGCTGAGGAAGCATGTTCAGGAGGTACAGGTTTCTTTTCCCGAGGTGAAGGCGGGGGTGACCGGCCAGGAGGCGCTGAACAATGACGAGATGAGCACGGTCATGGCGGATATGGAGGTCGCCACATGGCTTTCCCTCCTCGGGGTCTTTATTCTCATGGTCGCTTTCCGAAAGAGTTTTCGCCGGCCTCTGTTTCAAATCATCTCTCTGTGTGTGGGCCTCTGTTGGTCATTCGGGTGTGCCACGCTGGTTGTTGGTCACCTCAACATGCTTTCCATTGTCTTTGCCCCTCTCCTTTGCGGGCTCGGCGTAGATTCCGGGATCCATTGGTTTTCACGGCTTGAGGAGGAGGAAAGGCGCGGCGGGCGCGGCATGGATGAGGTGATAAAGACGGTGAATGAGCGCTCGGGGCCGGGTATTCTCCTTGCCGGACTTGGCACAGCGCTTTCTTTCCTGCCGTTTCTCCTGACCGGCTTCAGAGGCCTGATGGAATTGGGCGTCATTACCGGGATGGGGATTCTGCTCAATCTGCTTGCCGACTTCACCGTTCTGCCTGCGCTGACAGTTCTGTTGGACAGAAAGCCGAAAAAGGCAAGCGCCTCCTTCGCCCCAACCCTTGAGCCACGGGATTTGATCAGGCTCAATCCCAGCCACGCCCGCATGGTTCTCTCCGGAACCGGAATCCTTGTGCTGGTTTGCCTCCTCGGTGCCAGCCAGGTTTATTTCGATCTCAACCCGATGAGGCTTCAGGCAGCCAACGCGGAATCGGTGGTGTGGGAGAAGACCCTCATTGAAAACTCGCGGCGCTCAGCCCTCTTTGCCAACGCTTTTGCGGCATCGCCCGAAGAGGTGAAGGCAAAGACCAAAGCGTTCCAGGAGCTGCGATCGGTTTCGGAAGTGGAGAGCGTCTTTTCCCTGCTTCCGGAAAACCAGGAGGAAAAGATCCCCCTGCTCCGTTCGCTCAAACCCTTGATTCCTGAAATCCATGCTCCGGTTCCGGCAAGCAAGCCCTCGGATCTCGGAGCCTTCCTGGATATTTTGGAGAGAATTCGCTTTAAACTGCAGGACGACCAGGCGGAACGCTGGGGGGCCGAGAAACCCCTGGTCGCGCAAATGACTCGCGTACGAGCCCTCACTCAGGACCTTGTGGGAGCCCTCCGAAGCTCACCTGATGCGATGGAGAGGCTGTTGGAATATCGCAAGCGCTTCCTCGACGATTTGTTGAGCAAGTGGAATTCCTTGCGCGAAGGAGCAAGCGCCTCGCCCATGAACATTGAGAATTTGCCGGAGACTCTGAGGGGCTGGTTCTACCAGGAAGGATCTTACCTGCTGCGCCTGTTCCCCAAGGAATCCGTCTGGCATGAGAACACCCTCGGCCACTTTGTGCGCGAACTGCAAAGCGTTGACCCCCAGGTGGTCGGAACTCCCGTGGCCCTTTATGTGTTTGCTTCAGCCTTCAAGAGTGCCTGCATCAAAGCCTCGGTTTATGCTGTGATCGCGATTTTGATTCTGCTTTCACTCACTTTTCGAGATATTCGACTCACTCTGCTGGCATTCGTGCCCCTCGCTCTGGGAACCCTCTGGACCGTTGGCATAATGGGGCTTGCGGATGTTCAGTTCAATCTCGCCAACAGCGTTTTCATGCCCCTGGTCGTCGGGGCCGGGGTGGAATATGCCGTCATCGTACTCAGTCGTTGGCGGGAAGGCAGAATGCTTCCCGGGCACCTTCCGCTCAGCACGAGCAAAGGAGTGATCCTGGCTGCTCTGACCACCACGGTCGGCTTCGGCGCCCTGATGATTTCGCACCATCGAGGCATCTTCAGCCTGGGTTTCGTCTCCTGGGTGGGAAGCATCTGTGTGCTGCTGTGTGCCCTTTTCCTACTCCCTGCCATCCTGGCAGGCATGGCCCCGCCAAAAGTTCCGGCGGAGGGGCGACCATGAGGGAACATGGCAAACGAGAGGAACCCGCGGGAGAGGGCAACGTTCCTGGGTGACGCTATTCGTGTCCCGGCCGAAACACCGGGTAGGATTGCACTCATAAGACAACAATTCCTCATAAGTTCATCACCCAACCTGTCAGGATTTCCATTTCTGTTCCCTTGCGTAAACCTTTGAGATGTTATAAAAGGCACTTACCTTCGGAGATGGCATAAGGCAACCCCGAAGCTGTAAGCGTACCTGTTTAATTTTGTTGGCAAAGGTCTTTTTTGTCAATTATTGTGGGTTTTGTTTTTCTTAGTCTGACGGTTCTTGGCTGGATGGGTCAAGGCATTCAAACAGACGGGATTTGGCAGGTAGAATGAATCCGACCAGGCGCAATCAAGAAATCGCTGCTGAGGTATTGGAAGAAGAAGAGGGGCTGGACGGTTTAGGGGAGTTTTTCCAGAAACCACAACCCCTGACCAGAGACAAGGCTGCACCGGGCTTCCGAGGAAGGAGACCGGAGGCAAGGAAAGGCCGGCGTGGTCATGATTCTCCGCAGACCTCCACCATTGAAAGTTCCTGGACCCGACGCATCGATAAAGCTATTCGTAATACCACTCAATTCTTCCTCAAGACCCAATATGAGGAAGGATATTGGTGGGCTGAGCTCGAATCCAATGTTTCCATCACCAGTGAATACATCATGCTTTACTATCTCCTGGGACGTTCGCTACCCGAGAAAAAGCAAAGCATGGTCAAGTATCTCCTCAACCAGCAGCGCCCTGACGGTTCCTGGGGATTGTACTACGGTGACGAAGGGAATCTGAGCACCACTATCGAGGCCTACTTTGCCTTGAAGCTCACCGGCGAAAGCCCCGAATCCGCGCCGCTGTTGAAGGCGAAGGAGTACATCCTCAGGCAGGGAGGCATCGAGGCTTCACGGGTGTTCACCAAAATCTGGCTGGCGCTCTTCGGTCAGTACGACTGGGACAAGGTCCCCTCCATGCCGGTCGAACTGGTGCTGCTCCCGAGTCATCTCTACTTCAGCATTTACGAATTCTCCAGCTGGGCGCGAGCCACCGTAGTGCCCCTTTCGATCGTGCTGAATATCCGTCCGAAGTTCGATCTGCCGCCCGACAAGAGCATTTCCGAACTCTATTTGCCGGCGCGCAAGGCGGCTTTACAGAAAAGATTCGCTTCTTACACCCACCGTCTTTTCTTCCTTTTCGACCGCATTGCCAAAAGCCTCGAACGGCGACCGATCCGGTCTCTGCGCGCGCGGGCCATTCACGCCGCCGAAACCTGGATCCTGGATCATCAGGAGGAGAGCGGCGACTGGGGAGGAATCCAGCCGCCCATGGTTTATTCGATTCTGGCCCTCCACTATCTCGGGCATCCCCTGCACCATCCGGCAATCGTCAAAGGGCTGAAAGCGATTGAGGATTTCTGCCTGGAAGATGAACAGGGCCGAAGGATGCAGTCTTGCCTCTCCCCCATCTGGGATACGGCACTTACGGCGCTGGCACTGTTGGAAGCGGGATTGTCCCCCGACCATCCGGCGCTCAAGCAGGCGACTTCGTGGTTGGTGAGCCAACAGATCACGAGCGGCGGCGACTGGCAGGTCAAGAACAGCTGCCCGCCCGGAGGATGGGCGTTTGAGTTCGTCAATACCCAGTACCCGGATGTGGATGATTCGGCGGTGGTCTTGAGCGCCCTGCACCGCCTGAGTTCGAATCAAACGAGCGGCCTCGAGAACGCCACGCAACGGGGCATGGACTGGCTCTTGAGCATGCAGAGCAATTCCGGGGGATGGGCGGCCTTCGATCGCAACAACGATATGGTGATTTTGAACAGAATCCCCTTCGCCGACACGGAAGCGATGGTGGACTTTCCTACGGCGGACGTCACCGGGGGAGTCCTGGAAGCCATGGGCTACCTGGGCTTTGACCAAACACACCCACAGGCCGTCACGGGCATTCAGTTCCTGCGAGGTCTGCAGGAAGCTCGACGGCCCCTGGTGGGGGCGCTGGGGTGTGAATTACATTTACGGCACTTGGCGGGTGCTCGTGGGGTTGGTAAAGATCGGCGAAGACCCGAAAGCCCCCTCGATTCAGGCGGCCCTGACCTGGCTCAAAGAACAACAGAACCGTGACGGCGGATGGGGGGAAACGTGCGAGTCCTACGCCCGTCCGGAGCTTCGCGGTCAGGGGCCCAGCACCCCGTCTCAGACGGCCTGGGCCCTCATGGCCCTGCTGGCGGGCAGAGCGGAAGACAGCCCGGAAGTCCGGCGGGGGATTCAATATCTCCTCAACACCCAAAAACCTGACGGCACCTGGGAAGAGCGCCATTTCACCGGCACCGGCTTCCCGAAACACTTCTTCATCCGTTACCACAATTACCGGAACTGTTTTCCGCTCATGGCTCTGGGTCAGTACCTGCAAAAGATCAAGGATACGGCGTTGCCTTAGCAATCCCGTGCTACTTGGATCGCTTCTTTTTGCCTCCACCCTTCAGCTTCGCCACTTCCTGCCCATCGATGGTGAAGCTGTGCTCGGGACCGGGGAATATCCCCTTCTCCACTTCCTCGCGGAAAGCCGCCAGAGCCTCTCTGACCGATCCTGCGAGTTTGGCA
This sequence comes from uncultured delta proteobacterium, assembly GCA_963783775.1. Taxonomy (GTDB): domain Bacteria; phylum Desulfobacterota; class Syntrophobacteria; order Syntrophobacterales; family Syntrophobacteraceae; genus JADGQM01. The sequence continues at coordinate 1,022,739 of CAWAOR010000011.1, forward strand.
TACTGCTTTACAAATTTCGGTGTAAACCGTTCGAAAAGCCCCAGCAGGTCATGAACCACGAGCACCTGACCATCACAGTCGGGCCCGGCACCAATGCCGATGGTGGGAATGGGGACGGCTTCGGTCACCATGGCCGCGATGGGAGCAGGGATGCCTTCCAGGACGATGCTGAAACAGCCTGCTTCGGTGAGGGCCTGCGCATCGTCGATGAGTTCTTGGGCGGCTTTCGCCGTCTTCCCCTGTACCTTGAACCCGCCAAAGGCCGCCGAACTCTGCGGAGTGAGCCCCAGGTGGCCCTGGACCGGAATCTGGGCCTCAACTATGGCCTTGATCTGCGGCACCACTCTGCGCCCTCCTTCGAGTTTCACGGCATTTGCGCGAGCTTCTTTGATGAACCGACCGGCGTTGAGCACTGCCTGTTCCACACTGACCTGATAGGAAAGAAACGGCAGATCACCGATGACCAGGGCGTGCTGGGCGGTGCGGGCAACGGCACGGGTATGGTGAAGCATCTCATCCATGGTGATGGAAAGGGTATCCTCGTGCCCCAGCACCACCATCGCCAGGGAGTCCCCCACCAGGATCATATCGATCCCGCTCTGATCGACCCAAAGGGCTGTCGGGTAATCGTAGGCCGTCATCTCGGTGAGCTTCCGTTTACCTTTGGCAGCAACAATCTCGGGAACGGTAACACGCTTCGTCATGGTCGGTACCTTTCGTAATCTGAAATAGCGTCTATCTGCAAAATCATGGCCGGTGGAGAATGAAAGCCCATCTTATCGCAGCTAAGAGCCGCTCCTAGAGGGATTCTCCAATCACTCATCACTCGTTACTCACCCAAATACCTGGCTTCCAGGACCTTCACCAGCTGGGTAAGGGTCCGATTGACCGGAGTGGGCACGCGAAGCCGCTCACCCAGGGCAACGATGGCACCATTGATGGCATCGATTTCGGTGCGTTTCTGATGGTCCACATCCTGCCCCATGGACGAACGGTTCACGGCCGTTGCCTGAGCGATGGCCAAAACCCGTTCAACCATGTCATCGGGCATGGCAAAGCCCTTGGCCCGAGCCACCCGTATGGCCTCTTCCACCGCCGCCCTGCAAAGTTCCGCGGCCACCGGGCTGGCGGCAATGAAACCGTTTTTGATGCCGGTCAGGGCTGTAATCGCATTGATGCCGACATTCACATGGAGCTTTTCCCAAATGAGTTGTTCCATCCCACCCCGGGCTTCAGCCTTGAGTCCTGCCTGCTGGAACTTCTCGACCAAGAGCCGCACACGCGGCGATGGCATTCCTTGAGGCTCTCCGACATAGGTGGGACCGTTGCCTCCATGACGAATCCTGCCCGGTTCGAGCAAGGTGGCCCCCTGAGCCGTGGTGCCGGCCAGCACCGAGTCCCTGCCGACCAGCCCGGCAATGCGTTCCCAATTGCCGACGCCGTTTTGCAGGGTAAGGAACAACGTATCGGCCTTGCACCGCTCGACGATGCTCGATACCGCGGCTTCGATGCTGTGGGTCTTGACGGCCACCAGGACCAGATCCGGAACGTCCTCGAGGATCCATGGATCATCGTAGGCTGACAGCCGGTAGCAAGTCGTGGCGCCATTGAGTTCCTCGATTATCAGGCCGCCCCGGCGAATCGCCTTAACGTGCTGCCTGTCGGTAGTCAAAAGGGAAATCCCCACGTCAGCCTCTGACAGTCTCGCCCCCAATAGACTTCCCAGAGCCCCGGCGCCGAGAATCAAGATGTGCATCGTCAGTCTCCTTCGCTTCCGGATCGGCTCGCCTTTCCGCCGCCGGCACGCATAGTACTTTTTCAATAGAGGAATACAAACAGAAAAAAGATCATGGCCAGGGTCAGCAGAATAGAGGTGAGCAAGAAGATATCAGGCAGGGTGGAAAACTCCGACTCTCCCCGGTTGATATGGCGGCGCACATCAAAAAACCGCCAGCCCGCCAGGAGAATGATGAAGGCCCCCAGGACGAACGTGGTAATGGCTTGCATATTGAGTCTTTTCCATCTGCACAAATCTTTGCGGGGACGGAGAAATGAATCTGAGCTCCCGGATCAGGAGATCGAAACGTTCGATGACAAAGCTGAAGACGATGAGCGAAATCCCCGTGCGACACCACGCCAGGAAAGTCCTTTCATTGGCCATATGATTGCGTTGCCAGGCAAAAAAGGTGTTCTTATCGGACAGATCCCGATGGACTTCGCTCCCTTTGAGGTAGCGGTTGAGGAAGCATGCTTTAAGCTGCCCCCATCGACTCCGGGGAATTGGCTCTTTTGAGTCCGTCTTCTCCATGATGGTTCCTCTCAGCCGCACGCGTAATATCGCCATGGCCTGGCGGCAGCTAGTTCAACAATTGCCGGAAAAAGTAAAGCATCCTCTTTTACCAAGAAGAGCACGAAGGACACGAAGTGCTTTCTTCGTGTCCTTCGTGGTTTGAAATAAGGTCAGAATGAGTGCAGATTGTTCTTAGACAGCTCATTGTTTCAGCGGAGCTTGAGGGTAGCCAGGGAGATGAGCGCGAGGATGCCGGCGACGATCCAGAGGCGAATGACGACTTTGGTTTCGGCAATGCCTTTGTGCTGCAGGTTGTGATGCAGAGGCGCACGGTAAAAGATGCGTCGCCCCAGCCATCTTACACCGATCTTGTCCTGAATCTGGCTGGTAATGGCTTCGGCCAGGAACAGGCCACCGAGCAGGGGGAAGAGCATTTCCTGCTTGAGTAACACCGACATGACGGCCATGGTGCCGCCGATAGCCAGTGAGCCGGTATCTCCCATGAAGATCTGGGCGGGATAGGCATTGTACCAGAGGAAGCCCAAACCCGCTCCCACAAAGGCCGCGCCAAAAATAGTCAATTCTCCCGCCCCGCGAAGATAGGGATAGAAGAGGTAACCCGAATAGATGCGGTTGCCCTCGACATAGGCAAATATCCCCAGAACCGCCACCACAAAAAGAGAGGGCGTGATGGCCAGGCCGTCGAGGCCGTCGGTGATGTTGACCGCGTTGGATACGAACAGCACGAACAGGAGGATAAAGGCACCGTAGAGGAGCGGTCCCAGGTCCAGGAGGGCATACTTGTGAAAGGGAACATAGAGCTTGGTCGCCATGGCAGCTTCCAGCGGTGCAAAGGGGCCAACACAAAACCAGGCGAACCCAACCGCAAAGAAGCCCTGGGCAATCAGTTTGTTCCGTTCGGAAAGCCCCAGATCCCCACTGCCGCGCTGGACTTTGGAGAAGTCGTCACAAAAGCCCAGCAGGCCAAACCAGAGCATCCCGGCGAGGGAGCAGATGAGAAACGGGTTGTCCCAGTTACCCCAGAGCACCATGGAACTGAGCACCGCCCCGATGATCAGGACGCCTCCCATGGTGGGCGTACCACTCTTATCCTGAGCCGAGTGCACGCCCGTCTCCCGGACCTGATCCAGAATAGCAGCGGCGGTGCATGAAGAGGATGAAGCGGCGACTGAAAAGGAAAAGGAAAATGACCGCCGTCAAGGCGGCCATGATCGCCCGGAAGGTGATGTAGTTCACCAGGCGGCAAAAGGAGAACACATCGGAATACTGCATCAGCGCATTACATATTTCATACACCATGGTTAAGCCCTCTTCTCACGGTGATCGGGATGAGAGGGTGCCATTTCCTGGTCCCCGGCTTCCCCGGACAAGCTCTCGCGACAGCGTTTCTGAACGGTCTGGTAGGTCTGTTTGATGGAAAAATGCGGCCTGAAGTCCGTGGCCGTGAGGATGAAACTCGACACATCCGCCAGCATGGATTCCGAAGGCTTGATCACACCCCGTTCCACCAGCCGCCGTATCCCAATCAAGGCAGCGTTGCGGATCTGCCAGTAGTGCGACTCTCTCAGTCGGAGCAGCACCTGCAGAACCTTTTGATCGCATCCGATTTCGCCCAGAGCCCTGGCGGCATTCACCGCCACCTCAAACGACTGGTCCTGCAGAGCCTTCACCATGGCCTCGACCCAGACCTCTTTTCCTTCCAGGACGGAGGCAAAGTGGGCGACCGCAGAGCAGACATGGGAACGGACTTCAAAATAGGGATCTTGGAGCGCCATGAGCAGATGTCGTTCGACGTTTTCATCACAATAATTGAGCACCTGCAGGGCCTGCACAATATTGCGTCGGATGAAGGCAACCTGTTCGAAATCCCCCCCGAACCAGCGTCGAACGGGGTTGGCGGGGGTTCGGTCAACGAGCATGTAGAGCAGAGTGGGGATCTTTTCCCGATAATGGGTGAGGCCAATCAGTTTCACGCCCAGGTTGCGGTCCGGCCATCCCTTACTGGTGAGCAGCGTGGCCGCCCGATGTCGGTAACAGACCAGATCGTCCTCATCCTCCACCACCTGGAGGGGGTCATAGCCTCGGGGGGCGCTCTCGTAGGCGGCAGCGAGCACCTGCAAGAGTCGCTGTTTGCTGAGCAGAGTTTTCAAGGGGAGGGAATGATGAGTGGTGCCGTTGTCGAAACTATGGTCCTGATAGATCTCGCTCAGGATGCGCTCGACCGCATGGTGCCTGAAGAATTCCCGGCTCATGGTTCCCAATTCCGCCAACCGCTCGAGATCTTCGAGCAGGCCCAAAACCCGCTCAGCGAGCAGTCGCCCTTCCAGTTTCTCCAGGACTTTGCCGTCCTCGACAATGGTATCTTCGAAGAGAATTTCCACCGCGCCGCTGTGCTTCATGGCACGGGCGTTCATCACCTGGTGATCTCCGGGCAGGTTCGCCTTGGGAATGAGAATGGCCGGTTTGCCCATCCGCGAGATCTCGTTCAGACTACCGGCGCCGCTGCGGCACACGATCAGATCACTGACAGCATAGACGTCGGCAATGTTATGAAAATAATCCTGCCGGTAATAGAAATCACTGAGGAGAGTTTGTTGTTCTTGTGAAAGGGTCTTTTCGAGCCACCTTTCCGTATCGGCGGCGGCATCGTACTCTGTAGATTTGCCAAGACCCGTGCCGTGGATGATAAACAGGCGATCCCGATGCGCAATCAGGTGGGGCAAGGCCTCGACCAACGACCGATTGATGGTGCGGGCGCCCTGAGAACCGCCGAACACGAACACTGCATGGCGCGCCGGTGGCACTTGAAACGGAAGGTGCGCCAGGGCTTCTTCTCTGGGCTTCAGGGCGATGGACTGACGTATGGGGTAACCGACCAGGACCCCGTTCTTGGGGAAAAAAGAGAGCGTTTGAGGAAACGTCAGGAATACCCGATCCACCCATTGTCCCCAGGAGCGCGTTCAATTGGCCGGGAATGCTGTTCTGTTCGTGGAGAAAGACCCTGGTTGGCGACAGGCCGAGTTTGCGCAGTAACAGAGTGGCTAGAATGATGGGAGCACTGACATAGCCCCCGGTGGCGATCACCCAGCGCGGAGCAAATCTCAGCAGGATGACGGTCGACTGCATGACGCCAAGCGTCAGCATGGAAAGGAAGCGCACCAGCCGAAGGGAGGGCTTCAGTCCGGGGAATCCCGCCGAGGCTACAAACCGGAGCTCATAACCCGCCCGGTTCACGATGACACTCTCAGCCTTGCCGCGCACCCCCACATAAAGGAAACGCACCGCCGGTTCCCGCTTCTTGATCCCTTCCGCGATGGCAAGGGCGGGATTGACGTGGCCTCCCGTGCCGCCGCCGGTCAGGATGATGCGGAGCTCACGGGAGGCCACGCGACGCCATCGCAACGCCATAACCCCGCCCAGCCCCAGAATCAGGGCACAGATGATCGCGAGATACCAGGTACTATTCACAGGCTCTTGCTCTTCTTTATCTTAAGGGGCCGTCCAAAGCCACTTGCCCTCATTTTGACCCTTTTTAATCCTACTTTTCATCCACGAAGTCACACGAAGAAACACGAAGAAAATCTCAGGACCTTACTTCACCCATCACCCATCATTCATCACTTCCTCCAGCCTCTCCCAGGGGATACAGCCGGGACGAACCAGCAGGGGGACGGCGGCACTGACATCAAGGATGGTCGAGGGAAGGTCGGCCCCCTCCAGCCCCGAGGGACCCGCATCGATGAGACCGTCTACCTGAGCCAGCAATTCCTCAGGTATCTCAGTCGGCGTCCGGCAGGCCTGCTGACCGCTCTCATTGGCGCTGGTGGCCGTCACCAATCCACCGATTTCACCCGCCAAAGCTTGCGCCACCGGATGGGAAGAAATACGAACGGCAACCTTGCCCGTCTGGGCATGAAGGAGCGCAAGCACGGACGATGCCGCACGCAAAATGAGGGTAAGAGGCCCCGGCCAGAAGGCCTCGGCCAGTCTTTCCGCCACCGGCGGCCACTCCGCCACGGCCCGGTAGACTGCCTCCCGATCTGCGGCAACCAGTGGCAGCGGCTTGTTGAAAGCCCGCCCTTTGATCCGGTAGATCCTCTCTAATGCCGCTGACAGTCCCGGATTGCCACCCAGGCCGTAATAGGTTTCCGTAGGATAGATGACCACTCCCCCACGGGAAAGCAGTTCCCCAACGCAGCGGATGGTCGGCGCATCCGGACATTCCGGGTCGACCTGCCAAATCCTGGTCTTCCGCCTGCAGACCCTGCGCTGTTCCGTTCCGACGCTCAGACTCTCTGTGCCCGACCCTGCCAAAGGCAGCTTCGGGGGAGTTGACTGCCGCGGGAAAAGAGAGAAATTCACAGACATTCAGCCCCTTTCGGCTCTAACCAAGGAGCAGGGTCTCATTCGGGGTTTCCCGAGGGGCGGCTCAACAGGTATTCCTCGACTCTTTTGCTCTTCCTGATAACGATATCTTCCGCCATTCTTTGCTTGAAGCGCTGCAGTCTTTCGCTCAGCAGAGGCTCCTGTAAAGCCAGTATCTGGATGGCAAAGAGCGCGGCGTTGTGGGCACCCCCCTTGCCTATGGCCATGGTCGCCACCGGAATTCCCGGAGGCATCTGGACCGTCGACAACAGGGCGTCAAGACCCTGAAGAGGTGATGAATTGACCGGAATGCCGATGACCGGCAGAACGGTCTCGGCTGCGAGCACTCCTGCAAGGTGTGCAGCCCAGCCGGCAGCCGCGACGAGGACCCGCACCCCCCGTTCGGCAGCGCTCCGGGCATAAGCCGAGGTGTGCTCCGGAGACCGATGGGCGGAAAGCACCTTCACTTCATAGGGGACCTCAAACTCATCCAGCACCTGTAGCGCTTCTTCCACGATGGGAAGGTCGGAGTCGCTTCCCATGATCACCGCAACCTGCGGAGCGCGCTGTTGCTCAACCATTCCTGCTTTCCTCTCTATCTTATTCCATCCCAATGTCCCGGCGATAATAGATGCCCTCAAAAGATACCTTCTGCATCTCCTGGAAGGCAGTTGTTCTGGCTTCGGTAAGGGTTCGACCACCACTGATGACACACAACACGCGCCCTCCGGTGGTGAGCAGCTGCCCGCCGGCATCCCGTTCCGTCCCCGAGTGAAAGACGAGGCAATCCGCGTCAATATCTGTCCACTCCGGCAATGGGCAAGCCGATTTTGTACCGGTCGGGATAACCTTTGTACCAGCCCTTCTTGCCTTTCATGGGGCCGCTTACGGCAATGAGGCAGAGCCGGTAGTGGGAATTCCAGGAAAGCTGCATATCCTTCAGGCGCCCGCTCAGAATAGCCTCACAGACATCCACCAGGTCAGTGTTGAGACGCGGGAGAACGACCTGAGCCTCAGGATCTCCCAGGCGGATGTTGATCTCGAGCACATGAGGGATCACCCTGCCTCCTTCCTCGGTGAGCATCAAGCCGAGATAAAGGACGCCGCGGTAAAGAATGCCGTATTTTTCCCGCATGCCGTGAATCAGCGGTTCGGCCACCTGGGACATGATGGTCTGCACGAGAGCGTCATTAAGCCACGGGTGAGGTGAGTAGGCGCCCATCCCTCCCGTGTTCTTGCCTTCGTCGTGGTCGCGGGCTCTTTTGTAGTCCTGGGCCGCTTCCATGGGAACGATGGAATAGCCGTCGGTGAAGCAGAAAAAGGAGAGTTCCCGCCCATAGAGCCGCTTTTCAATATCGACCCGCGCCCCGGCGTCACCGAAAACCCGCTCCTCCATAATCGCATGGATGGCCATTTCTGCATCCGCAATGTCGTCACAGACCAAGGAACCCTTGCCCGCAGCCAGGCCGTCCGCCTTCACCACCACCGGGTAGCCCACCTGCCGCACATAAGCGCGAGCCCGTTCAGGGTCGGAGAAGACCTCAAATTCCGGCACGGGAATGCCCAGTTCCTGCAGGATGACCTTGGTATCGCATTTGCTCGATTCGAGACGGCTCGCCCGCCGGCTGGGACCGACTATGGCCAGCCCGCGGCTTTCGAACAGGTCGACGATACCGGCCGACAGAGGCTTTTCGGGGCCCACAAAGGTGAGATCGATCCGTTCCTTTTCGGCAAAATCCGCCATTTCCTCGACGGTCCTGGCGTCCACACAGGTGGCGATTTCGGCAATGCCGGCATTGCCGTGGGCCACATAGACATGCTTTACCCGTGGGCTCTGAGCAAACTTCCAGGCGATGGCATGGTCCCGGCCTCCGGTTCCGATTACAAGCACTTTCATCATGGATGCTTTCTTTCCGGCCTATGCTGGCATAGCGGCATCTCAGGCCATCCCCTGCAAATAATCGCAGATGTTGCCATCATAGGTATGAGTGAGACAGAAGGCCTTGCCGGCAAGCTTAAAGCTCGTCTCCCGAGAAATCTTCCCCCGGGAACGGCGCAGTTCCTCCAGAATGGCCTGGTAGTCGCCGGGATCAGTCACCACGGCCACATACAGGTAGTTTTTGGCAGCGGCACGGATCATCGTCGGCCCCCCGATATCGATATTTTCAATGGCTTCCGCGAGGGTGCAGCCGGGACGGGCGACGGTCTTGGCAAAGGCATAGAGATTGACCACGATCATATCGATGGGCTCGATCCCATGCGCGGCCATGGTTTTCACATGGGCGTCATTTTCCCGGATGCCCAGAATGCCTCCGTGGATCTTGGGATGCAATGTTTTCACCCGGCCGTCAAGCATCTCGGGAAACCCGGTATAATCGGCCACCTCGGTGATCACCACACCCTGCTCCCGGAGGAGCTTTGCCGTTCCCCCAGTGGAAAGGATGTGGACGCCAAATTCCTGCAAACCCTTGGCAAAATCGACCAGCCCGGTCTTGTCCGTAACACTGACCAGCGCACGACGAATGGCAAACACAGGGCACCTCCTTTAATTCATAGCGGGTCTCAGCACCCGGGCAAAGAGCTGCTCCGAGGCTTCGACAATGGGGGTATCGTCCGGAAGGGTAATCGTCGGTTTTCCCTCCAGATCATAATGAGCCACAAGGGGATCGGCCGGCAGCAGGGCGATCCGCTCCTCATCGAAATACTGCAAGACATCCTCGGGCCAGGCCGGGAGCGGTCCCGTCACCTGGTTGACCACCAGGACCGGTTTCGCCGCCCGTATGGGAAGGCTGCGCACCAACTCGGCAATGCGGCAGGCCGCCGCAAGCCCCCGCCGCGTCGGGTCGGACACGAGCAGGAGCAAATCCACATCCTTCTGGGTCAAGCGGCTGAAATGCTCCATCCCCGCTTCATTGTCCACCACCAGGTAGGCGTAATTCTCCATCAGCCGTTCGATGAGTGAACTGAGCAGGTTGTTGGCAGCGCAGTAGCAGCCCGGACCCTCCGGTCTTCCCATGGCAATGAGGTCGAAACCGTGGCTCTCCACCAGCGATTCCTCCATCTTCATTTCCATGAAAATGTCCTTGGTCATCCCTACCGGGACACTCGTTTTCATGGTTTCACGAGCGTCTGAGAGGGTTGCTTCCAGAGGCACTCCGAGCACCTCGTTCAGATTGGAATTGGAATCGGCATCGATGGCAAGGATCGGCTTCATGTTGTGTTTCAGCATATATCGCATGAGGAGTCCCGCGATCGTCGTCTTTCCGGTGCCCCCTTTGCCGCCTAGGGCAATGGTGTATCCCACGGATTGCCTCCTTGGAATCGTTGCGGTTTACCCTTTGAGGGTCGCTTTGGTCCCCTTGAAAAGTTCATTAAATAGCACAATCCGCAGAAGCAATGAAGCAGGTCTTGACAAAAACATCAAGATTCTCTTCCCACAAGGCTTATCGAGCGACGGCTGACCGTGGTTCTGGAATTGCCATGCCAAAAAGCTTGACTCGGATGGCCACGAAGTGAATAAAGGGAACCTGACCTGAAGGAATCCGGACATACCGTTTAAACCTGCAAAGCGCTCCTTGGGCGGGGGGTTGCCGATGCCTTTAAACATAAAGGAAGCAGCTCAGCTGCTTGGGGTAAGTGAAAGTCGAGTGCGCGGCTACATTGCCACCGGGAAGCTCCCCGTTGAGCGCAGAGGAAGGCAGGTTCAGATTTCCGAAACGGAACTCAAGCGCTTTGCCGAGACCGACAAGCGCTTTGGAGCCGGAGACCACGAGGCCCATCCCGGCTCGGAACGGTTCCCGCCAGCTTCCCATGCGGACGCCCTCGAACTCATCGACAGCCGTCTGGCCGCCCTGGAGGCTCAGCTCAGCGAGCGATGGCAAATGGTCGCGGAAAACCAGCACCTCCAACAATTGCTCCGCGATTACGATCTGAAGTTGGCGGAAAAAGACCTGGAGCTGGAAAAACTGCGTCGCGATCTGGTCTATCAAAAGCGCCTGGCTGACAAAGAGCTTGAAGACCACCGGTTGGCCTTTCAGGAACGACTCACGCGGGTGGAACAGGAAGCGGCGGAAAGAAAGGCTCAGGAACGAGAACGACTTGAACAGGCGCTGGAGCGAGAGCGTGAACGCATGGAAGAGGCCTTGGGCCGGGAACGACAGCTCTGCTCGGAGAAACTGGCTCTGGAACAGCAACGCCTTGCGGACATGCTAACCGCGATCCGCAACCAGGAGGGTTTTTGGGCCAGATTGATGCGCATGATTACCTGGAGTTGATGCCCTTGCCGCTTCCCGCTTGTGAAGCTTTCAGCAGCCTTATCTAGAAGGGGTTATTTGGCGATGAAAGAACGCCTGAAACAATTGGTCCTCGACTACGCCTTCCAATACTCGGAAGTCCCTGCCTTCAAGCTCGTCCATGGCGGTCTCAGCCAGTTCTATTTCAACTGCAAGCGGGTCACTCTGGATCCCGAGGGCCAATACCTCATCGGAAACCTTGTGTTCGCCGCCATCCGGGAAATGAACGTGAAAGCCATTGGCGGTTTGACCCTCGGGGCCGATCCCATTGCCAATGCGGTAGCCTACACCTCCTGGCTGCAGGCGAGTCCTGTTCAGGCTTTTGTCGTGCGCAAGCAGCAGAAGGAACACGGGACGGCAAGTCTCATCGAGGGTCGCGTGGAACCGGGGGATCGGGTGGTGGTGGTCGATGACGTCATCACCACCGGAGGATCAACCCTCCAGGCCATAGCCGCCTGCCGCCAGAGTGGCCTCAACGTGGTCAAAGTGGTGGTCCTGGTAGACCGTCAGGAGATGCAGGGGCGGGAGCATATCTTGCAGGAGGTCCCCGAGGTGGAGGCGCTGCTCACGCGCGACGAAGTCATGGAAAGGTATCAGCAAAGGCGTCCTTGAAGGGAGGCGGCTCAGTTCAGCAGTCGTTTGACGGCCTGTTGGTACTTCCGATAGACTTCCTGCGCGAGTTCGGTCATGGGCCGTTCGACCTGGCCGGGAGCGGGCAGCGGCAACGGGACGGGGACTTGCAGGGCCTCGAATTTGATCAGCCCGATGTAAAGCTTCTGGTCCACGGAAGTGATCTCTTCGGCGGTGAAATTCCCCCCGAGGAAGTGCTTGCGCTCAAGGGTGCCCGTATCCAGGCTCTTCAGGAAGCTCAACAGCGTCAGCAAGTCGAAATTTCCCTGAAAATGCCTGATGTTGCTGTTCACGGCCTGGCACAGACCACTCAGCTCGGCGTAGGCATCCTCGTACCTCTTCATCCGCCGATATAGCCTCAGATAGGCTTCCAGCACAAGCTTCCGGAATCTGCCCCGGTCCGTCAGGGCGCGCACCTGGATGAAGCGAACGCCCCGCGAGAACCGTTCCTGGGAACAATCATGCCAGAAGGAGGGCTGCGGAACCTTGAGAAGCGTGAAAAGCCTCTTTACCATCTCAGGTTGAATCATGAGCAGAGTCAGGCGGTGCAGGCGCCTGCCGGTCTTCTGAGCCTGCGCCTTGACCTCTGCCGCCTGATTTTGGACCTCCTCGATCTGCAGCCCGATAAGACGCCGCTCAGTCAGGTAATGATCTATCACGTCTTCTCTGACCTGACAGGTCAGACTGGAGATCAGGTCCTCATCCATTGACCGAACCCTTAACGCAACCCCACTCTGCTTCTCGAAACGGGCACTCAGCTCCGCTGCAGAAGAAAGGTCTGCGGATTGAGAAAAACGTCCGGATGTTCCGGATGATAATGCTCGCCGTGCTTCAGAACCCTCACCTGGATGGCCTCGGGACCCGGTTCCAGGGAGAGGATGGCCTGAAACAGGTCATCACTGTCGTGGCACGGGTACGGTATGCCGCGGTCGTTGCTGATGGCAATATGGCGGTGGGTTCTTATAGACATCCACAAGGAAACCCTGTGCTTGTGAGCGAAGCTCTGCAGCTCGGCAATGATGGTACGAGGTTCATGGTCGAAATGCAAGCCGTCCAGAACCACTACCGCCGGATGGAAATTGGTCTGCTCTTCGAGGTTTTGCAGACTCCGTTCCAGCTTCTGAACACTGAAAGTCTGGTGCAGGTAGACAAGGATAAAACGCATCCCTTCAAGACGTCGCTGGAGCACGGCGAACTCGTCTTTTGAGGTAGAGGCGAGGAGGTTTCGCATCAGTTCCTGATACCAGATTTTGATTTTCTCGGCAACGCCGTCAATGCAAACATGTAACACGGGTTGGCTTTCGAACAGGTGTTCGAGAGCAATATGAGTCAGACACGCGGTCTTCCCCACGCCGGCCTGAGCCATCAGAGCCCCAAGTTCACTCGGCATCAGAAGGCTGCCAAGGGTTTTTCTGACGATTTCCATGGCTTCCTGACCTGCGGGCTGATCAGTCTTCATTGAGTTTCTCCTTCTCAAATTCCCTGCTTCTACCTGTTCTTCTGGGCGAGCTGTTCCTCTTTGTATCTCTTGATGATCTCCTCGGCAATGCTCTTCGGCACGGGGTTATAGCGGGCGAACTCCATGGTAAATTCCGCTTTTCCCTGAGTGGCGGAGCGCAGCACGGTCGAATATCCGAACATTTCGGCCAGGGGGACTTCAGCTTCTATGGTCGAGAAAGCGCGATCTTCCGAAGTGCTGATAATGATGCCGCGGCGCTGGTTTAAGGTCCCCAGGACGGTCCCCTGGAATTCCGAGGGAGTCTCCGCCACTACCTTCATCACGGGTTCGAGGATGTTCGGGCTGGCCTTCGCATAGGCTTCGCGGAAAGCGCCGATGGCGGCCTGTTGAAAGGCCAGGTCGGAAGAGTCCACGGTGTGTGCGGCACCATCATTGATGGTGAGCTGCACCCCGACAATGGGGACTCCCGCCAGCGAGCCCTTCTTCAGGCACGCCTGAAAGCCCTTGTCACAGGAAGCGATGAATTCCGTGGGAATGGCGCCGCCCGTAATCTTGTTGACGAACTGGTAATCCCCTTCCAGACTGGGCTCCATAAAGCCGGCCACCCGGCCGTACTGTCCCGACCCACCGGTTTGCTTCTTGTGGGTGTAATTGAAATCAGCCCGCTGCGTGATGGTTTCCCGGTAGGCAACCTTGGGCATACCCGTCTCCAGCTCTACCTGGTATTCCCGGCGCATCCTTTCCACATATACATCCAGATGCAGTTCGCCCATGCCGCAGACGATCGTTTCTCCGGTTTCCTCTTCGAGGTAAGTCTTGAAGGTCGGGTCTTCTTTGGTGAACCTCGTCAGGGCTTTGCTCACGTTCATCTCGGATTTCTTGTCCTTGGGCTTGATGGCAAGAGAGATAACCGGTGCGGGCACATACATGGAGGTCATCGTATAGCGCACCCGCCCGTCGGTAAAGGTGTCGCCCGAAGTGCAGTCGATGCCGAAAAGGGCGGCAATGCTCCCTGCCGCAGAACTTTCGATCTCTTCCATCTCATCTGCGTGCATCCGCACCAGCCGCCCGATCTTCGAACGTTTTCCGGTGCGTGTGTTGACGATGGTGTCCCCTTTGTGCAAGGTGCCCTGGTAGAGACGCACATAGGTGAGCTGACCGTAGCGACTCACCTCGAGCTTGAAGGCCAGCATGACCAGAGGCAGATCGGGAGCATTTTGCAGCGTCACTTCCGCCTCATCGTGATCGAGGTCAAGGGCGAGGGTGGTCGCATCGGCAGGGCCGGGCAGGTATCGACAGACGGCATCCAGGAGGGTTTGAACCCCCTTGTTCTTGTAGGCTGAGCCCACGAACACGGGGGTCATTGCCAGGGCCAGGGTTCCCCGACGAACGGCGTCGTGGATGAGGTCTTCGGTGACCCGTTCTTCCAGGATGGCCTCGGTCAGTTCGTCCGAGAACAGGGAAACGGCATCCAACAGCTGCTCACGCTTTTCCTCAGCCTGACTTATCAGCTCCGGAGGAATTTCCCCTACCTTCACCTCATCCCCATGTTCCCCTTCAAACCTCACAGCTCTCATGGTGACCAGATCGATCACTCCCTCGTGGCTGGATTCAAGTCCCAGTGGAAGCTGCAGGAATACCGCATTGTGATTGAGTTTTTCTCTAAGTTGGAGAACCACGCGGGCGGGGTCGGCGCCCGTGCGATCGCATTTGTTGATGAAAGCCACCCGTGGGACCCGGTAGCGCTCCATCTGGCGATCCACCGACACCGATTGCGACTGCACCCCACCAACCGCACACAGTACCAGAATTGCCCCATCCAGAACCCGCAACGCTCTTTCCACCTCGATGGTGAAGTCCACATGACCGGGCGTATCGATGATGTTGACGGCATAATCATTCCAGCTGCAATAAGGTGGCCGCGGACTGAATGGTTATGCCGCGCTCCTTCTCCAGTTCCATGAAATCCATCTTGGCGCCAACCCCGTCCTTACCCTTGACGTCATGGATCGCATGAATCCGCTGCGTATAGTAGAGGATGCGTTCTGACAGAGTGGTTTTGCCTGAATCGATGTGAGCGCTGATACCAATGTTGCGAGTTCTCATAAAATCGTTAACCATGATGTTGGGCTGACAGCTCCTTTCATCCGACAAATCCGCTGAGAAGATAGCGCTCACAGCTGAGGAAACGCTGATCGCCACTTTCCGTGAAAACAAAAACGGGCACTCAATACGTGCCCGTCAGGAGTGCCGGGTAATAACAGATACGGCAGAAGAAAAAAAGAGGAAATTATCAAGGTTTCTGGGCTGGTTTCTTTTCGGCCTTCGTCGGCTGCACACCGCTTCTCGTAGTTGACGCTTTGGCCACGGTCTTCTGGGACCCTTGAGCCTTCTGGGAGCCGTTATTGGCCTTAATCGTGGCGCCTGGAACGGGCTTCATATTCTTCTGCAGGGTGTTGGGGGCAGAAGCGCTCTGTTTCTTCGGCGAACTGACGGCACCTTTGACCACCGACGGCGAGCCAGCCGAGCTTTTCTGAGAGAGTTCCGGTTCACACAGGCGGATTTTCTGGCCGGTTTTGAGGGCTGCGTTCCTATTCAAGCCATTGATCTGGCAAAGCACGTTGAGATCGATTCCCTGCTGTTTGGCAATCTTTTGCAGCGTGTCTTGTTTGTCGGCCGTATATACAGCAGGCACGAAATTCCTGGAGGTCTTGGGATCGGCTGAGGAAACCGCATGGACAGGCTTTTGGATGGTCGGCCCCACCGGCTCGGCCGCCCCGGAAGAAGCTTTTCCGCTCACCAGCCTTATCTTCTGTCCCGGCTTAACCCCTGCGTTGGGTTTCAAGCCATTGAGCTCGCACAACGCTTTGACATCAACGCCGTTGCGTTGCGCCACCTTCTGCAGCGTGTCTCCCCGATGGATGGTGTAAGTGCCGCCTGAGGGCATGGAAAACCTTCGCGCTCGGGCGGAGTTGGAAAGCTCGACGAGGGAACCGGCGGCGCCGGCCGAGGCAAAATGCAGACCCGGAGAGTCGGGTAC
Source organism: uncultured delta proteobacterium (assembly GCA_963783775.1). Classification (GTDB taxonomy): domain Bacteria; phylum Desulfobacterota; class Syntrophobacteria; order Syntrophobacterales; family Syntrophobacteraceae; genus JADGQM01. Next base: position 1,038,836 of record CAWAOR010000011.1, read on the forward strand.
GGAATCTGGCTGCAGCGATCTTGCCAGGTGAACCGGCTCCGTTTCAAAACTACGCTTGTAAAAGACCACACAGGATCCGGGGGTTAACGGATCATTGGGATTAATCTGGTTCCAGCGGCACAAGTCCTTCTGATTGACCCCAAAACTGCGCGCCAACTCCTCCAGTCCCTGTTCATTGCCCTTCACATAGTAGTTCACCTTCTGTGGCAGGTAAGCCTGCTGAGCCGTCTCGATCGCCATGCGCTGCTGCTCGTCTTCCTCTGCCACGCGCGCCGCCTTGGTGGACCACGGAGTATAGAAACGCACATGCATGTGATCGTAGTGGCCGCCCACATGCACCATGGGGGAGTTCCTGCTATTGGCAAACACCTGCTCAAGATAGGCGGGGTCAACACCCTGGCTGAGCGCGTACTCATGCAGCTGCCGCTGGATTCTTCGGTCCAGGAAAATATAGTGGACGTGTTGCGACCGCAGCAGGCTCTCAAGAAAACACCAGGTCTTCGCTACATCAAGGATCTCTTCATTCATAGGAACAAACGTATCAAGAGGCCGGTTGCCTCTGGCGTACATCCCCAGATCCGCGTCGCGTCCATTTTGGTGAGAACGATGCATGTTGATCGGACCGCCGCCGGCCCGTGAAAAATCACCGATGTAAAGATCGCAGGTGTCTGGATAGCGCTCCCGCACGGCATCAATGGCATCCAGGACGGCGCCGATGGCCTCGGGTGTCGCATACGCCCGCTCCTGGTCACGCACAAAGTAGCCCGGGAATTGCGCGGGAAAGGGAACACCATTGACGAGACGACCCTGGTAGGGGCGACCAACCGAAGCGGTGAGGGGTAAGGCAGGAGTTTCAAGAAGAGTTACGGTAAGCAAAAGAGCTGCAAGACAAGTGAATGGTAGCTTCAGGTTCAAGCAGGAGTCGATTTTTCTCATGCCTCCCCCTCCGTTTTTTATTATTGTCTATGCTAACTTATATCACTATTAGCGGGATTCTCAGTCTTGAGAATGCCTTCACTAGCGCAAAAAGACTTGGCTGTCAAACACTTTTTCCAGAACTTGTGTCAAATAACACCACTTCAACTGGCCAACTATTTGACATTAAAAGATAATATCTGGAACCCAAGAAACCGGATGAAGATGATGAGCTCATTGAGTGGGTGATGAATGATAAACCACTTTAGGGAGGATGCGTTAAGCGTTTGATTATATAGTGGATAAACTGCTATCAGGCACACTTGTTGAGCATATATCTAAGATCATAGCAGTTACCATAATTCCCGCTGTTCATTTGTAGTTTCAGCAGGATACAGTAGACCATCGGATGGTTTTGAAATCACGATTTGCGGTCGGAGTTGTCCTGAAACCAGCCGTAAGGATCACCACAGAAGACGAGTTCGCCCCTGGCGTTCACCACCACCGGCAGGTATTCGATGACGATGGGAACCGGTTCATTAAGCTTCAAAAAGGTTTCCCGATTGGTGCCAAGAAAGGCCTCCGTCTTGAAAGCTGCAGGATTCTGGTCAGCTGCCAGGAGCTCGCGCGCCAGCTCATGAGCTTTATCCACCCGAATACAGCCATGGGAAAAATCCCGGCGGGATCTCTGGAAAAGGCCTCGGTTCGGGGTGTCATGCATGTAGACTGCGTAAACGTTGGGAAAGTCAAACCTTACCCGTCCCAGGGCATTGTTTGGCCCGGGCAGCTGGATCAGACGAGACACACCCGAGGGATCTCTGCTGGAGGTCATCTCCACATAACCATTGCGTGACAGGAAGGTGGGATCCGCCGCAATCGCATCACTCAGTTCCAGGCGGATGCGATCGGTCACAATCCATCGCGGATTAAAGACCACCTGTTCAATGTTACTGGCCAGAGTCGGCGTCTGATTCTCTCCCATCATGCGGCCATTGAGTTTGATCCGTTTGCCGCCGGCTTTGCCGACAATCACGCGGTGGACGGCTTCGATTTTCCCTTCCTTGCGATATTCAAGGGTGAATTGTGGGATGTTGACCCAGACAAACTTTTGGAAACGCCGGGTCTGGCTCTGGCGATGCAGTTTCAGAGCCCGGGCAATCAGATCAGCTTTAGCCTGAAAAGATACGTTCAACCACTCCCGCGTCTGCTGCCCGACTTTCCCGTCAGCGTCCAGATTGTGAAAGAGCTGAAATTGCTGGACAGCCTGTCTGGTAGTTTCATCAAAATGACCGGTAATTTTCCCCTGGTAAAAGTCCTCTTCCTGCAACCTCTGCTGCAAATCACGGACGGCATTACCTCCATCTCCAAGGCCAAGCTTCTGAGATGGGACCAACCGTGGCTGAGGGTGTCGAACAGCAAGTTGCTGGTAGTGTTTGAGAGCTTGGAGGAGCACCTGATACTGAGCAGCAGGAGGTTCCAACTCCTTCAGGAACTCATTCATGGACGATTGCCCGAGGAGCGCCTTGACCTGGAGTTCTTTCACGAAAGGGTTCATCTCGTTGGTGAACCGAAGCAGGTTGCCGGCCAGTTGTAGATCGACGGCGACGGCCGCCCGAAAGAGATCCTGGTAGATCTTATCCTTGACCCTTGCCTGGTCCGCACCGGGGACGGGCATTCGGTTAGCCTCCGTCGTCCGTCGGATGTCCGATGCCGATCCTTCCGGAGTCTGTTTCGGTGGAGAAACCGGCTCCGGCCCATCCGCCAGGGCATCCCGATAGGCAGGATCAGATGCCTCAAGGGAAAACCGCAGGGCCTCCAGTGCGTCAACCCTTGTCTTCAGATCCTCCATTCGGTACGGTCGGGGATCGATGGCGTCCTGCTGCAGTGTTTCCAGGCGCTGCAACAGGAGACGACCGTTCGGGTCAATCTCAAAACGCCCCGTGATGAAAAAGGGCTTCCAGTCATTTTCCTGGTAAGCCTGCATGAGGGGCGCTTTGGCGGCATCCTGGAGCCATTCGGCGGGCAACGCCTCCCACAGGTACGTATGCCACTGTTGCGATGTGGCCTTCAAGGCTTGGGGCTCGGCGGCAAAAACGGGCCTGGCGCCCTGGGGCGGCTCATTGACTTCCCGGACTCCAGCCATCGCCTGAGCCATTATCGGGCCACCAATCAGAAGCACTGAGAGGAACGCAACACCTAGCACAAACCAAGGAATTCTTTTATTCATCATTGCTGGCAACTTCGCATGCGGGAAAATCCCAAACCATTCCATATCATGCCGGACCCTACCCATCTTGGGGCGCTTGGGCGTTCACTTTTTCATAAAGAAGAATCTGTTCCCGCAAACTCAATTTCTTGCAGGCGGTGGCCTTCCCTCGATTCCTCTCGCTCATGCAGGTGAGGCACCTCGTCTCAGCGCAAAACTGGCAAAAGCAGCAGTCGGGACACGGGTGTTTCTTCCCTCCCCCACCGTCCGCCGGCTGAAAGACCAGACCCACTCCCGCAACTCTTATGAAAACATGATCTTCGGCAGGCTTTGGCGCTTCCATGGCAACACCCCCCACCAACTCAAGGGCCATCGCCCCTGTCTCTCCCGCGGAACACCCCGGCTTTCGCCATGCGCGGCAATCAGAGCCAGGAGAACGATACTCCTTGTTTCTCAACCTTCCCCCCATTCCGGCGTAAATCCACACTCCTCCTGAGGACCCTGAAATTCGAAAGGCGTATGACGCCCTCTAATATACTAAAGCATTATAAGTTACAATAGTGGTCAGGCAAGGTGGCGCCCGGTAAATTAAAAAAGCTTTCCTATTTTCCTGCTGCTGTGGTATGGGAGAGGGCTCTTTGAAGGATTTCACTGCAGGTCAAGGTTTATTCGATGGATTTTCACCATCTCTATATGTCTGAGGCCATCGAGGAAGCCAGGAAGGCTTATACCCACGGGGAAGTGCCGGTGGGTGCAGTGCTGGTTGACGCTCACGGGAAAATCATCGGCCGTGGAGGTAACGCCCCCATTGGGCAGTGCGACCCGACGGCGCATGCCGAAATTGTGGTCTTGCGTGAGGCCGCCAGAGCGGTCCGCAATTATCGCCTTCCGGGAGCGACCCTCTACGTAACGCTTGAGCCGTGCGTCATGTGCCTGGGAGCAATGGTGCAGGCGCGCATACGGGGGCTCGTTTTTGGCGCACCCGATCCCAAGGCCGGAGCGCTTGGCGGTGCAGCGGACTTGACAAAGCTGCTGGTCTTCAACCATTATATTCAAGTGATTGGGGGCGTCCTGGCCGATCAATCGGCTACCCTGCTGACGGCGTTTTTCCGGGAACGCCGCCAGGAGTTTAAGAATTGGGGAGAGGTACCGAAGAGGCCGTAACGGGGTCGACTCGAAATCGACTTGTCCTGTGAAGAGCAGGGCACGTGGGTTCGAATCCCACCCTCTCCGCCATAAGGAAATCAACCGAACGCCGGGTGAACATAGCGCATGCTTTCGACGGAGAGATGCCCGAGAGGCTGAAGGGGCACGACTGGAAATCGTGTGTACGCCCAAAAGGTGTACCGAGGGTTCGAATCCCTCTCTCTCCGCCACTTTCCACTCACCTCATGGTACCGCAACCGGCCCATGTCCTATCTGGTCATAGCACGCAAATGGCGCCCTCAAACCTTTGCTGAGGTCGTCGGGCAGCCCCATGTCACCAGGACGCTGCAAAACGCTATCAGCAAAAACCGGATCGCCCATGCCTACCTCTTTTGCGGGGCTCGCGGGGTCGGCAAGACCTCGGTCGCCCGTATCTTTGCCAAGACCCTCAACTGTCTGACTGCGGGCTCTGCAGCACCGTGCAATGAATGCTCCAATTGTCGGGAAATTACTCAGGGGAATGCGGTCGATGTGGTCGAGATCGACGGGGCTTCCAACCGCGGCATTGACAGCATCCGGGATTTGCGCGAAACGGTGCGTTATCGACCGGCCAAGAGTCGCCACAAAATCTACATCATCGATGAAGTCCATATGTTGACGGCCGAGGCCTTCAACGCTCTTCTCAAAACCCTGGAAGAACCGCCCGAGCATGTCCTCTTTTTTTTCGCCACCACCGAACCCCATAAGATCCCTGCGACCATCCTGAGCCGATGCCAGCGCTTCGATTTTCGCCGCATCCCCACTCAGGAACTCATCAAGCACCTGCGACATATCGCGAACCAGGAGCAGACCGGACTGCCGGAAGGGGTGCTTTACGCCATTGCCCGGGAAGCTGACGGCAGCATGCGCGACGCCCAGAGCCTCCTCGAACAGATCCTGGCTTTCAGCGGTGAGGATTTGAGCGGGGAAGAAATCCTGGATATCCTCGGCATTGTTGACCGGCAAAGCATCCAGAAAGTGGCGACCGCAGTTTTTGATGGCGATGCGAGGAGCTGTCTCGAGGTGGTCGACGACCTTTACCGCCGGGGCATTGACTGCCGCCGATTCTGCCAGCAATTGTGCGATCTGTTTAGAAATCTGCTGGTGCTGGCCCGCGGCGGCCGCGGCGTTGAATCCCTCCTGGATCTGCCCGAGGATGAAATCCTGGTGCTCAAGGACACATTGGGCAAAACCAGCACCGAATCGCTTCATCTCATCTTTCAGCTGGTCTTGAAGGCCGAAGAAGAAATCCGCCGGTCTTCCCTTCCTCGAACGACCCTGGAGATGCTCCTGCTCCGCCTGACCCAGCTTCCCCGCCTGGAACCGCTGGAGGAAATCCTGGCCCAGCTAAGCCTGCTCGAGACTCGTATGGGAACCGAGCAACCCGCCAGCACCGCCATCAGGCCCCCGGTCAGGCCTCCCGCCCCGCAGCAGCAATGGGATATGCCTCTACCACCGCACCCGAAAGAGCCGGCAGAGCAAGAACCGCCACCGCCCCTCATCGCGTCGCAACCCCCGCCGGAGCCGCTGGTTCCCATCAATCCCGGGAGGACGGTCGAGGAATGGCCCCGCTTCTTGAGCTGGCTCCGAACAAACGACGGCATCCTGGCGGCAAAGCTTGCCGACAGCCAGGTCAGTCTCGCCTCGGAAAAGACGGTCCACCTGGAAGTCATGGAGATCTTCCAGGATGTCATCAACGAACCACAGGCCCTGGCCAAACTTACCAACGCCGCTCACACCTTCTTTGGGCAGGCGTTCCAGTGGGTGGTCCGGGCCAAGGCTGCTCCCACGGCCACCTCCAGGGATGAGCAAAAAGCCAGGCGGACCAAAGGCAATCCTCGTCGTTCCATAATGGAGCATCCTGTGGTATTGCAGGCGCTGGACATACTCGGGGGTGAACTGATTGACATTCGACCCTTGAAGCCTGACCCCAAGGATTCCCGGAGGGGCGAAGAGCCGCCGGCACCGGGAGGTGGGCCGGTACTCCGTTGAGATCTTCGGTCGAGAACCGTCGCCCATGGCCCGAAAGGGGACAGCCTCTGAGCAAAACTGGAGCGGAGGCTGTCCTACCCTACACGGCCCTGCCACTAACCAAGAGCTATGAGCCATCAGCTAAGAACCATCATGGGAGGAGAAAATGACGAAAGGGTTTAACCCCATGCAGCAAGTCAAGGCGCTGCAGGAAAAAATGGCTCAGATTCAGGAACAGCTGGTTACTATGACGGTAGAAACGACTGCCGGCGGTGGCATGGTCACCGTGGTCATGAACGGACGGCAGGAGTTGGTCAGCCTCAAACTCGAACCCCAGGTGGTCGATCCGGAAGACCTCGAGATGTTGCAGGATCTGATTGTTGCGGCGGTTAATGACGCCTTGCGAAAATCCCAGGAGCTGGCGGCAGGCGAAATGGGCAAGCTCGCCGGCGGGTTGAATATTCCCGGGCTCAAGCTTCCGGGATTGTTTTAAGAGCAGTCTCAAACAAGCCTATGAACGCTTATCCCCCGCTTCTGACGGATCTCATCCGGCGCCTGAGCAAGCTTCCCGGCCTCGGCGAAAAGAGCGCTACCCGCATTGCCATGTTCCTTCTGCAGTGTCCTCGGGAGGATGCCGAGAAGCTGGCCCAGGGGATTCGCGACCTTCGGGACCGCGTGCGCACCTGTCCGCGCTGCTTCCATTTCACGGACGGTGAGCTGTGCGGGATCTGTGCCGACCCGGCTCGGAACACGGGGGAACTGTGTGTGGTCGAAACCACCGCTGATCTTCTGGCCCTTGAACAATCCGGCGCCTTCAAGGGGCGCTATCACGTTTTGCAGGGGGTACTGGCGCCCTCTCGATGCCATCGGTCCCGAGGACATCCGGATTCGCGAACTGCTCAAGCGCATCGATGAGGAACAGGTCAAAGAGCTCATCCTCGCCACCAACCCGAGCAACGAAGGCGAAGCCACCGCTCATTATCTCCTCCAGCTCTTGAAAGATCGTCCCTTGAAAATCTCTCACATTGCCTACGGTATTCCCATGGGCGGGGACCTGAAATACACCGACCGGATAACCCTGGAGAGGGCTTTGAAAGGGAGGCTGCACTTCGGCTGACGGGTAGGGTCGGAGGGTGCCCGGCTTTTTTTTCGCGGAGTTTGTGATTTTTTGCTTAAAATAAACCCTGTTTTCTGAGCTTTTCCCTCAAAAGCCATAAGCCAGCCCGATGGTCAAAAAAACGCCTTGACCTTTTTTGCACAATACTGGTATAAGTTAGCAGCTTAGTTTCAGTGTCTAGGGTGGGTTCGCCGCGAGTATGCTCAAATGGAAAATCTTGCGGGCTTCTTGAGGTGAGCGGAATGATGTGCAACGTTGAAGGTGGAGTGACAGACTATGGTTGAAATACGCTTTCATGGACGCGGGGGCCAAGGGGCCGTAACCTCCGCCGAGCTCGCGGCCCTGGCTGCTATCGAGGAAGGGAAATACGCACAGGCTTTCCCTAGTTTTGGCCCGGAGCGGCGAGGCGCCCCTGTTATGGCTTTTGTACGGATCAGCGATAAACCTATTGTGACACGCGAAAAGGTTTATACTCCTGACTACGTAATCGTTTTGGATCCAACCCTTTTGAAACTTGTCAATGTGGAAGCCGGCCTGAAAAAAGGTGGCACGGTTATCGTCAATTCTTCCAAGAGCGTCGCCCAGATCCGCAAGGAAACCGGGATCAAAGCCAAGCTCGCGGTGGTCGATGCCAGCAAAATCGCGGTGGAAGTCATGCGCGTCCCCATCACCAATACCACTATGCTGGGGGCCTTTGTCAAAGCTGCACCGGGGTGCATTTCGATGGAAGGTTTGAAACACCCTATCGATGTACGCTTCGGACCGATTGCCGAGAAGAATGTCAAGTCTTGCGCGCGCGCCTTCGAAGAAACCGTCGTGGAGGGTTAAACAGTGGCTAAGGAAACCGGAATCAAGAGCTGGAAGGAATTGAACTTTGGGATCGCTATCACCACGCCCGGAAATGCCGCTGAGCTCAAAACCGGCGACTGGCGATCCATGAGGCCTGAAACGAACCTGGAAAAGTGCACGAAATGTGCCCAGTGCTACATTTTCTGCCCGGATATGGTTTACAGCAAGAACGCTGAGGGCTACTACATTCAGAACTACTATTACTGCAAAGGCTGCGGTATCTGCGCCCATGAATGTCCTGTAGACGCAATCACCATGGTACAGGAGGTCGACTAACATGTCCAAACAGATTGGTATAGAAGTTTCCATAGCATGTGCCGAGGCGGCAGGACTTTGTGACGTCGACGTGGTTGCGGCTTACCCCATCACTCCTCAGACCCACATCGTCGAACACCTCGCCGAAATGGTGGCCGACGGCCATCTGGATGCGGATTTCGTCCCGGTGGAATCCGAACACAGCGCCATGAGCGCCTGCATCGGCTCATCCGCCGCCGGCGCCCGCACCTTCACGTCGACGTGCTCCCAGGGCTATGCTTTGATGTCCGAGCTCTGCTACATCGCTGCCTCCCTGCGTCTGCCCATCGTCATGGCCGTTGCCAACCGCGCTTTAAGCGCCCCCATCAACATCTGGAACGACCATGCCGATTTGATGTATGCCCGCGATACCGGTTGGGTTCAGATCATCGCGGAAAACGGCCAGGAAGTGGTGGATCTCACGATCCAGGCTTTTCGCATCGCAGAGGACCCCAACATCATGTTTCCGGTGCAGGTCAACCTCGATGGGTTCACCCTGAGCCATATGATCGAGCCTCTTACGTTGCCGGACAAGGCTGAGGTCCAGAAGTATCTGCCTCCGTTCAAGCCTAAGTTCAAACTCGATCCAAGCAATCCCATGACCCTGGGTGCGGTAGGTATGCCGGACATCTACACCGAAGCACGGAAAGCCCAGGATGAAGCCTTCAAGGCTACCCTGCCTTATATCGAGAAGGCCTGGGATCAATTCGGCAAGCAGTTCGGGCGCCAATACAAGCCGGTGGAAACCTACAAGTCCGACGATGCCGAAACCATAATCATTTCCATGGGCAGTCTCTCCCAGACCGCTATGACCGCCGTTGACGTCATGAGAACAGCGGGCAAGAAAGTGGGCCTGGTTCGCCTTCGTCTATTTCGGCCGTTCCCCGCGGAAGCGCTGTTTGCGGCGATCAAGAAAGCCAAGAACGTGATCGTTCTGGATCGGGTTACCTCCTTTGCGGGTGGCCATGTTTCCGGACCGGTGGCGCTCGAGGTGAAGTCGATCCTTTGGGATCGCAAGACCTATCCGAAATTGAGGAACTTCCTTGTCGGTCTCGGCGGTAGAGACACGACCGTGGAGAATTTCCAAGAAATGGTTGACAAGGTTGCCGCGTCCAAAGACGATGGCGTACCCATGGCCTATGAATTCATCAATGTGAGGGAATAAATGGGAATCGCATCTGAAGCTCTGAAGAATTTCAAAGGGTTCAACCTCAAGAATCTCCCTGAGGTGGAGCCGGTCTCGCCCGGTCACAGAGCATGCCAGGGCTGCGGAGAAGTTTTGGCTTTGCGGCAAGCAATGAAGGCACTGGGCACCAACGTTGTCGTTTGCAGCGCCACGGGGTGTATGGAAATCATCACCTCACCCTTCCCCCAGACGGCGTGGCAAGTGCCCTGGATCCATGTGGCCTTCGAAAATGCGGCGGCCGTGGTCAGCGGCGTAGAGTCGGCCTATAAGGCCATGAACCGTAAGGGCCTCATCAAACAGCCGGACACCGTTTTCGTTGCCTACGGCGGTGACGGCGCTACGGCGGACATCGGGATGCAGGCTTTGAGCGGCGCCCTCGAGCGCGGCCATAACTTCATCTATTTTTGCTTCGACAATGAAGCTTACATGAACACCGGTATCCAGAGGTCTTCGTCGACTCCTTACGGGGCCGCAACGACCACCTCGCCGGCCGGTAAAAAGAGCATCGGTCAGTCGACGTGGAAAAAGAATATGGCGGCGATCGCCGTAGCCCATGGTACGCCTTATGTGGCGACAGCCTCTCCGGCCTACCCCATTGACCTCATGAACAAGGTGAAGAAGGCCTCCCTGGTCCCCGGCCCGGCCTACATTCATATCTACTCGCCCTGCCCGACCGGTTGGCGGTGTGGCATCGAGGAGAGCATTGAAGTGGCCAAGCTGGCCGTGCAGACCAAGGTCTTCCCGCTGTTTGAAGTGATCGACGGCGAGTACTTCCTCTCCCGCAAGGTGGCCAAACCGAAGCCGATCACCGAATACTTCAAGCCCCAGCGGCGTTTCCGCCACCTGACCGAGGCTGAGGTCGCCAAGATCCAGGCCCGCATCGATCTGGAATACGAAGCCCTGCTGAAGCGCTGTGTCACCGAGAAGAAAGAAACCGAAAAACCTCAGCAGGAAATGAGCATCAGGCTTGATGGTGCGTAGAATCGAGTTGGGGTGAAACGCCCCCCTCGATCTTAAGCTGTTGACAAACGGGGAGCGCTCTGTTAAGGAGTGCTCCTCGTTTGGTTTTGTTCCCCGGTAGCTCAATCGGCAGAGCGGGTGGCTGTTAACCACTAGGTTGATGGTTCGAGTCCGTCCCGGGGAGCCAGTTATCAATAAGGCCGTTTTCCAGCCCGGAAACGGCCTTTTCTTTTGATTGCCTATGTTTGTAGATGCACTCAGATACAATCGTTTGACGAACTGCCCACTCCATAGGCGCTTACGGCACAGCCAGAACCCCCGTCCATCGTAGGATAAAATGCGCAAGGCCGTGCGTCGCCTGTTCCAGAGTAGCCTTGGCACACCCTGTGGAGCAACCGTCGACCACCACCATTTCGGGAACGTCTTTGGCTGACTGAGTAAAGCCGCTCAGCTGCCCGCCAATCCCCGTGAGGCAAAACATCTTGCCGAAGCCTTCCTGCGTCAGTTCCACCGCTGCCTGATTGGAAAGCTGCCCGACATTGGAGCCCCGGAGCAGGTGAGAATCATAATGGTTCCTCCCGGAACACAACATTCTTCAGCCATGTTTCAGCCTCCTTGATGATCATCAGACTATGCCTGTATCCACTTCAGGACATCTTGTTTGTTGGGGATCTTTCCTACCGACTTGACCTGCCCGTCAACCACTACCGCAGGGGTCCCAAACACCCCGTACTTGGCGATCTCCATGATGTTGGTGACTTTCTCGACGTTAGCTGCAATCCCACTTTCGGCCACTGCTTCCTTGACGGCTTTCTCGGTCTGGTGACACTTCGGGCAACCTGGCCCCAGCACTTTAATTTCCATCTTCATTCTCCATTTTTCGAATGATTCATTAACGATGTGTTGCCTGAGTAGGGCGGATTTGGAATCCGTCCCTACGTTGATAAAATATTACCCCACCAGCCATCCGAAGCCCATACCCACCCCTGCGGAAAGGACCACGATGATCGAACAGAAGGTAAAGGTCTTCTTGAATCCCATGATCCCGATCAAAACGATCATGTTGGGGAGTGACAGAGCCGGGCCGGCCAGCAACAGGGCCAGTGCGGGTCCTTGACCCATACCGGCGCCGATGAGAGGCAGCCCCGTCGTTCGCATCTGATTGCAGGACAGGCCGATGGCCGCTGCCATCAACACTACTGCCGCCAATTGCCAGGTGACCGTGAGCCACCCTTCTCGACTACGATCCCGGTCTGCTCCAGCAATCAGTGCAAGCAGCTTAGGGCCGCTGCTTGACATCTCCGTTACCCTCCCCCTGGTGCCGGTGGTTCACCTCTAACGTTAGTTCGCCTGGTTGACCAGGCGGACATGGATCTCTTGTTTGGCCTCAGGATCGAGATCGGTCTGCACGGTTATCGTGGTTTCCGCAGAATTGCCTGACGGCACATTCGCCATGTTGACGCTGACTTCAAGATTGTAGCCACTCTTGTCGGGAAACGGCTTAGCCTCAACCTGGATCAGGTTTGCGTCATAAGTAAGATTGGTGATTTGAAAGGGTTTCTTATGATTGCTCCGGACGTTCACCGTACTCGATTCAATGAGTTTTTGCGGGAATTTGCCCATGAGGATCGATTTGGGGCTGACACTGACTTCCCCCTCGATCTTTCCCGAGACGCGGATGGTGGGGATTTGTCCACGCGGCAGGTCGGCTGTAAGCATGATATAACCGCTGTAGGTGCCTTCCTTGAGCAGATTGTTCACCTTCAGCTGATAATGTTGCCCTTCGGTGACCGTCTGCAATTGATAGCTCACTTTCCCTTCGAGATTGCTCTCGATTTTGCTGATATGAAAAGGCTGCCCTGTCCCGATCAGGTCGACGAGCGTTTCCTTCGCCTGGTCCGCCGTTCCTCGAAATGAAAGGTTTGTTCCCGGGCGTACCTGAACCGGCTGCTTGACCGTGCCCATGACGGTCAGAGTGAATGACCCTTTCTCAGGGTCGTCTGACATTACCTTTGCGTCCTTCCGGACGGGACCGTTATAGCCACTGAGATTAACCGTCAGAGTAATTTTTCCCTCACCACCGGGAGGGATGGCCCGATCGAAATGGGCCACCGCACAGCCTCAACCCGGGCTCACTTTATTGATATTGAGAACCGTATTGCCCGTGTTCTTGACCACAAAATCATGGGAAACCTTTTCGCCTTCGAAGGCTTCCTTGAAGTCGAAACTGGTCTCACGCATTTCCAGGCGAGGGGCTTCCGGGTTGGCCGCAAGGGCCTTGTTCAGGCAACAAAGGACCGCCACCATGGCGAGTGATGTGTAAACAATTCGTCTCATAGTCAGATTGCTCCAGAGGTTTTCAGGAAATCCCGAGAAACGGGCGCAGGATAAAATACAAACCCAACATTGCGATCCCTGCTCCGGCACATTTCCGGAACCAAAGCCCTCCTTCATAAAAGGAGCTGCTCTCGAGCAGGCGCCGGACCGTGGCGGTCGAGCTCCCCGCAATGGCAATCGGCACGCAGTGACCGATCCCGAAGAGGACGATAAAGAGCAGGCCGGTCAGGATCTGTTGCTGAATGGTGATAATGGCCAGAATCGGGGCAATGAACCCAAAGGTGCAGGAACCGGACAGCACGCCATAGGCCAGGCCCAGAATGAATGCTCCGAGGAGCCCCTTCACTTTGATCCGGCCCAAAGCCCCGCCGGACATGGAACAACCCGGCACTCCCAACATACCCAGGGACACCCAGATCAATATGGCGCCCACCAGGATGGTCCAGTAGGGTCCCACTTCACCCAGCATGCGCCCCAGCAGGGAACAGATAATCCCCACCAGCGCGATGGTAATGAACAGCCCCAGCGTGAAAACCACTGCATAATGAGCGGCGTGATTGGCCTTGAGCGCCTTTTCCTGGCCGGCAACGTAACTCACGATGAGAGGGATAGAAGCCAGATGGCAAGGACTGAACACGACACTCACCGCTCCCCATAGAAAACAACCCAGGGCGGCGAGGGCCAGCCCTCCACTCATCCAGGCATTGATCGTCAAAAAGACTTCCTCAAGCATCCTTCCTCCTTACTGTCTCGCCACCACATGAATACCTGAGGCGATGCGGCTGCAGCCGCTCCTCCCTTATTTCGCCACTCCCAGCTTCTCCAGTTCGGCCACAATGGCCTTCTTGTCCATGAAGCCCTCATGCCGCATGACTTCCTTGCCGTCTCGGTCGTAGAAGATTTGCGTCGGTATCGTGCGAATGGCGAATTTTTTGCCCTGAGGCGGATCTACCCAGACGTCGATGAAGATAATGGCAGCCTTGCCTTCGTATTCCTTTTCCAGTTCTTCCATAATGGGGGCCATCATCTTGCACGGGATGCACTTCTTGGCCCCGATGTCCACCATGGTGACCATGCCTTTTGCCGGTACCTCGGGAACAGGGGGTGCCGAATCAGCGCTCCACGTTACGGAAGCAAAACACGTCAGGGCCAGGATCGCGATGAAACCGATCGCGGCCGTCATTCCCAGAGCCTTTTTCATGCCTAACACGATTTCTTTACCTCCTATGAAATGTTGACGTTTAGAAGTTGGCCAAAAATAGAGTACCCTTTTTCATTACGAAGAGCACGAAGGACACGAAGCTGACTGGTCTCGGCACTCCTGAAGGGCATGATCCATGCCATGCTGGGCAGATCCCCATTTTGGGACTGCAACATATTGAAACCACGTAAATTATTTCCAAGGTCAGATTCCCGGGGCTTAAAGAGGGCGAAGCCGTTGCAGCAAAAAATGTCGAACGCCTTGGGGAGGCGATTTGGCTGTTATTCTGCAATTACAATGGCTTATCAATTCGACATTATTCTCCTGATGTTTCTGGAAATTCGACAGAAATGTCGAACCAGGCCAGGATGCTGACTCGACACTTTTTCTAACCTATCGAATTATAATGTTATTCTGTATTACTTTCGCAAGATTCGTATGGTATAAAGATTGCTTTCTGGTGATGATGTTATCAATCCAGATCAGGCGGTGAAGCATGCAAAAGAAGACTCTTTTTTTCGGTGCGTTGTTGGTGGTGATCCTTCTGGAAACGCTCGTTTCTGCCCAGATGCGCCAAAGAGGCTCGATGAAAGCTTCATGTCTGAGCTACGACTGTATGCCGGTCGAGAACCTCGATCTTGATGAGAGAACAAAGGGCTGCTATTGAGAAGATTGACAGGATCTACAATGAGGAGAAGACTGTCCTCCAGAGCGACTTGATGCGCAAGCGAATCGAGTTGCAGGCGGTTTTCCGAAATCCTCAGGCTGATGAGGAAGAAATTCGGGCCGTCGCTCGGGAGATCTCTCAGCTTCAGGACCAGTGTCTGGCGACGATGATTGAGCATCAAATCAAGATCAGGGCTCTTCTCAGGACGGAACAACTGCGGAGGTGGTGTACCCTGGAACCCTGTTTTGCCAAAGGCATGGGCCGAGAACCATGAGCAAAGAGGCGAAAAATGCTCTGCCCGACGCCGATCTCGGGACCGTGCCGAGGGCCGGGGCCATTTTGTTCAGCCGCTGGCGGTTGCCCTGGTGTCCCTGCTCTTTGCCCTGCTTCTCTTTGCTATGGCGATGATGGACCAGCGGCGGCTGGAGGGCGCGCTTCTGGACATGCTCAAGAAGCGGGCCGCTTACGTCGTCGAGGGCATCGAAAAGGCTGCTCAGGAGGGTTACCGACGATTGACGCGAGTCGGCGACGACTACCGCAACCTTTATTCCGGTTTCACGCCTGTGGACGAGGCGTTTTTCATCCAGGAATCACTCGCGAAGACGCTGATCGACCTCGCGCGCTATATCGACTTGCAGGAACAGATGCAGCTCATGCCTCATGACAGACTGATAACACTGGCTGAATCAGAACACCTATCTGTCATCGCTCTGTTCGACGAGAAGGGGCAAATCGCGTTTGAGAGCGGCCCTGTTGCTCCCAATGTGTTGTCTCAGGTAAAGGATCTGGCCGAGGGACGGCAGGAAATTGCCATTCGCCTTTTCGATCGGACAGGCGAGGCGAGTGAGCATGGTGCCGCCGGCTTTGTCGGCATCCGCAGGGAGGAGGGAAACGGTGGCATTCTCCTTGTCCTTGACAAAAAGGGCCTTCAATACTGGAGGCTCAGGATCAGCACTCAGGGGGCCGTCGAGGCGATGCAATGGGGTACGGGACTGGTCTATCTGGCGGTGGAGGATGATGAAGGACACCTCGTTGCCCAGTCCGGAAGCGTTCCTGAAGAGAAGGTGGAAGAATGTCTGCTCCTGGCCGGCAGTGCCAGAGACCCGGACAGTCCGGTGAGCGAATGCGTAAAGGTGGGAAATATCAAATTCCTCGAGGTGCTTCTCCCCTTCAAGATGGATGGACAGGTCATCGGGAAGGCCCGGGTGGGGCTCCAAACCCAGGAAACCGACGATCTCCTTATCGAGAAGCGACGTCACATCTTCCTGTGGACGGGCCTGATGGTGGCTGTCGGTTTTCTCGCCATGGGCCTTCTCTATCGGACGCAAAATCGGCATATTTCCAAACTGCAAGCAATACGGGAGCGGCTGTATCAGGCCGAGAAACTGTCCACCCTGGCAACGCTCGGAGCAGAAGTCGCACACGAAGTTCGCAACCCGCTGAACGGCATCAGCATGGCGGTTCAGAGACTCCAGCGCGAATTTGTCCCTGCTGACATCAGGCAGAAACAAGAGGAATTCGAGCATATCACACACAACGTACGGGACGAGATTCGGCGCATCAATGCCATCATCGAAGACTTCCTGAGCCTCTCCCGCAGCGACAGGCTGGATCTTCGTCGGCACTCTCTGAAGGATCTTGTTGAAAAGGTCGTCTTCCTTGTCCGGGAGGAACTGCGGGCCAGAGGTATTCACATCGGAAAACGATGGGAGCAAGGCTCCTTTTCGATTCTCATGGATACCAACAAAATGGAACAGGCCCTGCTCAACATTGTCCGAAACGCCGCAGATTCCATCTCGGACCATGGCTCCATCATGATTTCCCTTGAACATTCCGGAAAAAACCTCACCAGCATCAAGGTGCGGGACACCGGAGAAGGAATTCCCCCGGGTGAAGAGCAGAAGATTTTCGAGCCTTATTACACGACCAAGGAAAAAGGGAGCGGGCTCGGGCTTTCCATTGCCCGTGAGATCATTCTTGCCCACGGCGGGGAGATCCGAGTACAAAGTTTGCCGGAGGAAGGAACCACCTTTGAAATACTGCTTCCCCGGCAGGAAGAGAGAAAGTGACAGCGAGTCATCCGGGCTTCGATGCCTTTTTTCTAATCGCTGACCACTAATCACTATGAAGCTATCTCAAAATTCCCTTCCCTGGATGGGAGGGGTCAGGGGAGGGTGAGGGAAGCCCACGAATAACACCCCCACCCAGCCTCCCCCATCAAGGGGGAGGAGATCTTGGGGATTTCGAGATAATCACTGAACACTGTTCTTTTTTGAAGGAAATTAGGTTGATGAGTGACCTGGATATTCTGATCGTCGAGGACGAAGCCTTTCAGAGACAAATGCTCCGTGACTTCCTGATCAAGGAGGGTCATCGGGTAAGGGAAGCCGAAAATGGAGAAAAGGCGGTTCAACTCCTCGGGAGCGGTTCTTTTGACCTGGTCTTGCTCGATTACAGAATGCCCGGCATGGACGGCCTGGAGGTCCTGCGGGAAGCGAGGCGGATCAATCCGGAAATCGAAGCGGTGATCATGACTGCCTACGCCAGCATCGAAACCGCGGTCGGCGCCATGAAAGCCGGTGCCAGAGATTACCTCACCAAGCCCATCGACTTCGATGAGCTCTGCATTTTGATTGATCGCGTGGCGGAACACCGCACTCTGGTCCGGGAAAACCAGATCCTCCGCGAGGAGCTCATGGCGAAAGGAGTCGCTTCCGACGCCATCCATTACCAGAGTCAGATAATGGCCGAACTGGTCAATCTTGCCGGACGGGTCGCCCCCAGCCAGGCCAATGTCCTGATCCGGGGGGAGACCGGCACGGGGAAGGAGCTCTTTGCCCGGCTGGTTCACAACCTGAGCCCGCGTGCGGACAGGCCGCTGATTACGGTCAACTGCGCCGCTATTCCGGAAACCCTCCTTGAAAGTGAGTTATTTGGACACGAAAAAGGCGCCTTCACGGGGGCTACTCAGCGAAGGATTGGCCGTTTCGAACAGGCGGACGGGGGAACGCTCTTTCTCGATGAGATTGGTGAGCTGACCTTGCCGGTACAGGTTAAGCTCCTGCGCTTCCTCCAGGAGCGGGAATTCGAGCGCGTTGGCGGCGAGCGGACCCTCAAGGCGGACGTGCGGATCATCAGTGCCACCCATCAGGATCTCGAAGCCAGAGTCAAGGACGGCACTTTCCGCGAGGACCTCTTCTACCGCATCAACGTTGTCACCATGACCATCCCGCCCCTCCGTGAGCGCCGTGAAGACATCCCCATTCTCATTGAGCATTTCGTCGAGCATTTCGCTCGGGGAAACCACAAGAAGATCGATGGGGTGAGCCGCGAAGCCCGAGACCTTCTCATCCGTTATGAGTATCCCGGAAATGTGAGGGAGCTGGAAAACATCATCGAGCGTGCGGTGGTGATTTCCCGTGGCGCCGTTATTTCAAGAGGCGATCTGCCTTTCCAGGATGCCCCATGCGAAGCCGGAAAGCCGATCCTGAAGCACCAGGGCGGCACTTCGAATGAGGCGCTGGAAGCACTCGAGCGCCAGATGCTCCAGGATGCGCTGGAGCAGGCGGGATTCAACCAGTCGCAGGCCGCTCGGCTGCTCGGTTTGAATGAACGCATGCTCCGCTACAAGCTCAAGAAATACGGTCTGAAATGAAGAAATAACCATCGTCCAAAGACAACAAGAGGAACGGAAAACATGAGAGTTGAAACGACGGCAAAAACATTCCCTCTTAAGGCATTCTCACTGCTTGTGGCTCATCGGATCACACTTTTGCACCGAGCTGAAGGGACTTTATTGAAAGCGATTCCCAGGAATCTGACCTGCGGCCTGAGCTCTTTTCTCCTCCTGGCCGCACTGATGCTTTTTGCAGGGAGCGTCGCTCACAGCGAGGCGCCCCCGCAGGTGACCAGCCTGAATGAACTCATAGCCAGGTTCGATGGTTCAAGCTGTAAGGAATGCCATGAGCAGATTTACAGCCAGTGGGAAAAGTCCCACCATGCTCGACCGCTCATGGGCCTCGACGACCAGATCTTCATGACAGGCTATCTCAAACGGGGACCGCTTGCGGTAAAGCCGGGAGAAAAGGCGACCAGGAAGAATTTCCCCTGCTTCAAGTGTCACCTGCCCCAGATCGAATACACCACGGATGCGGTAGCCGCCGAAATCGCTGAAGCCATCCTGAAAGACGACAAAGCGACCATGCGCAAGTTGAATATTTCGTGTCTGGTGTGCCACAACGAAAAGGCGGTGGTGCATGGCCGCCCGGAGCCCAATGTTTTGTATGGCAACAAGGACGTTCCCGACCATCAGGGCCGGATTGTCAAGAAGAGCCCTCTTTTGAAGGACTCTCTCATGTGCGGTCAGTGCCACGGGCTGGGCCCCAACCTGGAATTTGAAACACCTGTGCAGTGTGCAACCCTTTACGGGAGCTACCTCCACGCCTACATCCCTCGGGCGGCACGGAAACCTGCCAGGAATGTCACATGAAAGAAGGGCACCTCATGCCGCCGGATTTCAACCGCAGGGATGAGTTCTCCGAGCGCCTGAGGACGTCGCTGCCGATGGAAGTTCATACTCTGGCCTATTCCTTCCAGCCGAAAGAAGAGGATGTCAGACCCCTGGCCGTGGTCAAAACCAAGATTACCAGCAAGGCCGGCCACCGTATCCCGGATGGCTGACCGAGCAAGACCAAAGTGGTCCTGGAAGTGACCGCACACGACGCTGAAGGCAAAGAGCTCTTTCGCACTGCCAGATTCTATATGGTCCAGGCTACCGATGCCCAGTCGCATCAAATGGTGCTGGGGCCGGACAAGAAGCTGGGAATCATCCGGGATACCAGCATCCAACCTTTTGCCCCGAAAGAAGAGACGTTCGAGATCCCGCTGCCGGTAGGCATCAAGGATGCCGTCCTGGAAGTGAACCTGAGCTACCAACCGCGACCAGGTAATGTCTATCCCGTTCATAAGGTGCTCAGGAAAGTGAGTCTCGGATCGCAGGGATGAGCGCCCGACCCTATCGCGTTTTCCATTGACTTGGGGTCTTCGCCGTGGCTATACGGAATTGACAGTGAATGAGGGTGATGAGGTTCACCTGAACTGCCCTGACTGAAGGGATGATGACTTCTACTTCCTGACCGAGGTAGAAGTCTTTTTTTTGCTTCGGCCATGGATCGGCAGGTGGCAAGTCTTCGGGTGAACCATGTTGTTGCGGGTGTTCAGGGTTTTGGAAGCTCGTGTTGGAGGCAGAGATGTTGGCATACAATTCGGCAGTTGAAGAAGTTAACCTGCTTTGCCATCCTGAATCGAAGTGAGTCGGGGTTATCGAATCAGCCCGATTGGAGGTAAATCTCCTTGCTGGTCCAGCATGGTTTGTGTAAAATGAGAATAATATTATTTTACAAGGAGGAAACCATGCGGCCAGACATAAGTGCTACCGAGGCGGTCAGGCATTTTTCCGAGCTGTTGAACAACATCAAGTACCGCGGGCACCGATATACGATCATTCGGGGGGGAAAACCGGCGGCGGCCCTTGTCCCGGTGGATGAAACCGGTTCTCCCCGATATCTGGGAGACTTGAAAGGCATTTTCGAGACCCTGCCACGGCTCGATCCCGATGACCTCAACTTCGCTGATGACATTTTGGAGGCAGTCAATGCCCAACCACCTCTGTCGGAGGATACGGTATGGGGGTAATCTTTGATTCCAGCGAAATCATCTCTCTTGAACGGAATCGAGCACAAGTGCAAGTCCTCGTCTCTGGTCGAGAGGATGAGCCATTCGGCATCAGCGTGGTTACCGTTGCGGAACTGCTGCACGGGGTGGAGCGTGCCGATACCGAGGTCCGTCGGCTGAAGCGCCAGTCATTTGTTGAAAAAGTATTGGAGTCGTTCGCCATCTTTCCCTTCGATACCACGGTGGCGCGCATTTATGCACGCATCTGGGCCTCCCTGGCGAAGAAGGGATTGACCCTCGGCGCCCACGACCTGATCATTGCAGCCACGGCCATTTCACTCGACTATTCGGTCATCACGGCTAACCGGCGCCATTTCGAGAAGATAGAGGGGCTGAAGTTGGAGGTGCGATCCGGGGTGAAATCCTGAGGGAAAGATTCGAGCGTCTCCGCCAAGGGTTTGATCCTCCCGTCACGAAGACTTGGAGTGTTTTTTGTGCATGTAATCATCAGAGGAAAACGCCCATGTTGCAGTTTAAACAGGAGAGATTTTATTCCCGAATTGTGCTGCCCAGCGGCGTTTCGGCCGATCGCCCCATCGAAATCCGCACCCATCCGATCACGGGACGCACTTGCCGGATCACTTACAGCCGCGGCGAAGAGCACGAGCCCGGCACGGAGGCTCTGCCCGCACCGCCTCCTTTTGCCGCAGACCGGGACAAGTGCCCGTTTTGCCGTGCCCGGATCGCCACGTGCACCCCGCAGTTTCCGCCTGAGCTGTGTCCGCAAGGTCGCATGACCCGGGGGACCTCCACGCTTTTTCCCAACCTGTTTCCCTACGGACGCTACTCGGCGGTAAGCCTTTTCGACGATGGCCACTTCGTGGAGATCGGCACCGCAGCCCTGCAATCCTACACGGACAGTTTCCTCAACTGCCGGGACTATCTTTTGCGGGTCTTGTCCTATGATCCTGCGGCGGTCTTCATGGCCATCACCCAGAATCACCTGCCTTCGGCCGGTGGATCTTTGCTCCATCCCCATCTGCAGGTGCAAGCCGACCGCACACCCGCCAATTCGCAGCGATTTCAGCAAGGCCGCGCCGCCGAGTATCACCGTCAATACAGCGCACGTATTTTCTCCGATTACCTGCAATCTGAAAGACAATCAGGGCAGCGCAACATTGGCACCACCGGCTCCTGGGAATGGGTGGCCGCTTTTGCACCCGAGGGCTTTTTTGAAATCTGGGGCATTCTGCCGGGGGTTACCTCCCTGCGGCAAGCTGGGGACGATCACTGGCAGGACCTGGCGCAAGGCGTGCTGAACACCCAAAAGTTCTACCGCAGCCTCGGCCGCAATGGATACAACCTCGGGCTGCTTCTGCTGGAAGATGGCTCGGACGACCTGGAGCTGCGGGTGGTCCTCACCGTGCGCAGTAACTACGCTCCCTGGGTGCGCAGCGATTTTACGGGTTTCGAGGTGATGCTGGGCGACATGGCCACTTTCTCGGCGCCGGAGCTGACCGCCGAAAAAGCGCGACCGTTCTGGCAAAGCTAAACCTTGGTGACGCTATGCATACCGTTTTGATTTTGGGTTTGGTAAGCCTTTTTACCGACATCAGCAGCGAGATGGTTTATCCGCTTCTATCCCTTTATCTAACCACCACGTTGGGGGCCACCCCTGCTATTGTGGGCATCATCGAAGGCATCGCCGAGAGCCTGGCGAGTCTGCTCAAGACCTACTCCGGGCTACATCTCCGACAAAACCCAGAAACGGAAGCCTCTTGCTCTGCTGGGCTATGGCTTCCGCCACATAGGCCTTCTTCCGCCACGCGACGCTGCCGACCTGGCCCACCCTTTTCAGCCCGAAGCTCTCGCTTCCTGAAGCGTTGGCGGCTAACAAAAGCGAACTGGATGAAAAAAGTAAGAGAGAAGGAGGGTTAGAATGGAGAGTGCAAGGTTACTCCGGAAGAATCGTGATTGCTGATGCTGAGTACCGGCTAGATGACATCCCTGAAACGAAAATCAGCCTCCTCTTGAATGACCCTGAAATGATCGAGATCTCTGGTAACAACGGTGGCCCCGATTTGGCGAGCCAGGAGAGAAATACAGACGTCATTGTAGATTTTGGGATTGGAAGCATCAAGCTTTCCCGAAAACCGAAGCTTGCGGCAAACCCGGCCGATCATAACCTGGGTGAATGGCTCCGGTTGGACAAGACGACCCAACTTGATGAAGGCATTCCCAAAACAGACCAGATGAAGGACCTCAGCTTTGCCCCTGGCCCCCATCCACAGCTCGTGAAGCACCGGATGGACCAGAAAAACAACCTTGTTGAATCGGGAAATCTCTTGCTGGTAGAGACCTCGATTGAAAATGCCAATGTAGATATTGGTGTCAAAGACTACTTTTTCCTGCAAGCCTCACACCTCTTCAAACTCGAAATGCCCCGCATCCCTGAGAGTAACCTCAGCCAATTGAACGTCGGTGTCGAATTGTTTAAGGACGATATTGATGGCCTCTTTCTCAGACTTTGCCCGAAGAGCAATTCTGATACGATTGATCTGCTCCTGATCCAATTCAATGGTTTTCCTGACCAACGCCACAACACACCTCCATTGCTCCCATATTAGACATATGTTTCGTATGGCTATTATGTATCGCGTCTTGTCAAAAAGGTCAATGAGAAGCCCGGGCACAGGGTGCGAAGCAATCTCCTGGTGCGTGTCGTGTCCTTGGTGGAAAGAGAAAATACTCCACCCGTGGCCTGTGCTTTTCCCCACCGGTTTGCCGCTGCCCTCGGACCTGTCTGCAGCCTTGCCGGTGTCCACCATGCTGTTCGCTGGCGGTAAGACACCGACTTGATCTCCCGCCCCTGAGCCATCTGCTCGAACTCACAACGGAACGGAAGCCGAAGCTTTGATCCCGTTATCCAAAGAAACAAAGACCTGGATGGTAGGATTCCTCTGAGAATCCAGGATTTCCAAGGCGCGGATCGCTGCGATCTGGTCGTTCATACTTGTCTCCTTTCTCATGCGCACTTGAGTCGCGTTTCGCTCAAAGAAATGTGAAATCTTTCCCTTGACACATGGCCTCTATTTATGCAAATAATGACATATATTATTTACGGGGTCACTTTTGCTCCCATCGCCGGGGCATTAATGCGTTACAGCGTGGGGCCAGACTGACTTCAATGACCACAAAATCGATGCAACCGTTAACAGCGAAAATCTTTCGGCGGACAAGGTTCCATTGTTTCGATGATTAGAGAAATTGCATTGTTTAACGCGGCCTTCAGGGATGAGCCTTTTGATAGGATTGACCTGATGGTTCAAGAAATCATGCAAAAGCATTGCTGCGGTGCCATCATTAAAGTCAACTCTTCATGCACCACCGACTCACATTCCCGGCAGTCTGGGAAATTGTTCGGCTCTTCAGACCAAACGAATGGCATCAATGAGTGCAAGGGTACCTGAAAAGCTGCAGCCGCCGCCAGTTTGGTGAAATCGTTCGGTGCCGCAGCCACAAACCACTCATTCTTCGATTGTATTGAACCTGAACTCATTCTGACCGCTTCTCGCCTCAACACAGAAGATCGCGTGACGGCAAAACAGGTCTGGATTTCCGCACGCAGGATAACATTGTGCGGTGAACTCACCGCGATCATGCTCAATGTTCCTCAAAAGGCACGGAAGTTAGGAGAACTTTCATGATGAACATAGGACCCTATTCTTACGACGAGTACCTGAGCGTGGTTAAGTCCTTTCACGGGTATGCCGCGCCCGGTTTGATGATGGGTGGTTTCATGGTGGACCTGGCCTTGAGTCACATGCCCGAGGGGGTGCTGTTTGACGCCGTTTGCGAAACGCGGAGTTGCCTGCCCGATGCCGTTCAGCTCCTGACCCCGTGCACTGTCGGAAACGGTTGGCTAAGAATCCTCAATCTCGGCCGGTACGCTCTCAGCCTTTATGACAAGTACCAGGGGGATGGTGTCCGAGTCTATGTCGATGCGCAAAAGCTGCGGGCCTGGCCGGAGGTGGAGGCCTGGATGCTGAAGCTCAAGCCAAAGAAGGCACAAGACCAGGAACTCCTGCTCGAACAGATGCGGGAAGCGGGCAGAACAATCTATAGCGTGCAGCCCATCCAGATCCAGCCCCAATATCTCAAAAGCCGTCACAAGGGGCGTATCGGCATCTGCAGACTTTGCGGGGAATCCTATCCGGCCGATGACGGTGCAATCTGCCGGGGATGCCAGGGGGAAGCACCTTATGTGAACTCCAACGCGGGCTCTTCTCAGACCCTTTTTTGAAGGGCCGCCACTCCATGCCCTGCCCGTTGAGGAAGCAGTTGGAAAAACGGCTTTGCACGATATGACCATGATTGTCCCCGGGGAGAGTAAGGGTGCCGCGTTCGTTCGCGGCCAGAAGCTTACGGTGGGGGATCTTTGCCGCCTGCAGCACATGGGAAAGCAAAGGGTCTACGTCGAAGAGGCCAATACCACAGAGAGTGAGTGGGTGCATGAAAATCAGGCCGCTCTGGCCTTTGCCCAAGCCATGGCAGGAGAGGGAGTGCGCTTTCTGGAACCGCCCAGAGAGGGCAAAATCAATTTCGTGGCGGACCGAAATGGCCTTTTTGTACTGGATGAACAGCGCCTGGAAGAGTTCAACATGATACCCGGTGTCATGTGCGCCTCGCGCAGAAATTATACAGCGGTGAATGGCGGGCGCAATTTGGCAGGGACCCGGGCCATTCCCTTATTTTTGCCGCGAGCCGCCTTCCTCCAGGCCATGTCCGTCCTCCATAACGGGCCGCTCATGCAGGTGCTTCCGCTTCGCAAAGCTCGGGTAGGTATCCTGGTCACGGGCAGCGAGATTTTTCAGGGGCTGATTGAAGATAAATTCATTCCAATCCTTGGCACCAAGGTCGAGGCCTTCGATTGCCGGGTGGTGAAGGCGATCATTGTCCCTGACGATCGTAAAGCCATCCATGACGGGGTGCGGGAACTCCTCCGATGCGGAACCGATTTGCTGGTAACCACAGCGGGACTCTCCGTAGACCCGGACGATGTCACCCGCCAGGGGTTGATGGATGCCGGCGCAACCGACATGCTTTATGGCGCTCCGGTGCTGCCCGGAGCCATGACGCTGCTGGCCCGTATCGGCACGGTTCAAGTGATGGGCGTCCCGGCGTGTGCGCTCTATTTCAAAACGACCAGTTTCGATCTCCTTTTTCCCAGGCTGCTTGCCGGGGTGGAAATCACCCGCCGCGATCTGGCAAAGCTGGGACACGGCTCCTTCTGCCTGGAATGCAAAGCCTGCACCTTCCCCAAGTGTCCCTTCGGGGGCTGATGCCATAACGTAAAGAAAGCAGGTGCTCATGACCTTCACCGTAAATGAGACCATTCACCCGGAAGCTCCGGACCGCTGCGATAGCGAGTCGGTCGCTGGGACAAAAGCGGAACAACAAGAACCGACGATCCGCCTGCATCTCTGGCTGGAAACCAGCGAAGGGGTGTTTTTCGGTACGGGGAGAGCGCTTCTCCTAATGAAAATCGAAGAATATGGGTCCCTCAAGAAAGCCGCAGAGGATCTCGGGATGTCCTATCGCGCCGCCTGGGGTAAAATAAGAAAGACGGAGGAAGTCCTGGGAGTCAGACTGATCGCCCAGAAAGGCAGCAAGAAAGGGGGACACCAGCTGACCGAGCACGGTGAACTGCTCAAGGACAAATATCTCCTGTGGTTTCAGGACGTTGAACGATGGGCACTGAGAAGGGCCAGAGAGATTTTTCCCTGGCCGGTCAAGAGCTTTGAAGAAAAGGCACGCCAAGCAAGCCATTCGCCTCTGCCTGAAGGAGTTGAGTGAGCATGCAGACACTTAAACACATGACCTCAAGGTTCAAAGACAACGGCCTTTTTGCTGCCGAGTACAACCTGGCGGTGGAAGAACTTCTGGAAATCTACGTGGATGATTCGCCCTATGCCATCACCATGCGGTTGCCCGGTGACGACATCAACCTGGCGGCGGGGTTTTGCTTAACCGAGGGAATCATTGCCTCCCGTGATGATCTCGTCACGATCAAACACTGCGAGGCCATCGCCAATAAAAGCAGAGTGCTCGTTCAATTGAACCATAGTCAGTCGAATCGTGTAAATCGTTTTGAAGAGCGAGCGGAATATGTCAGCAAATCGAGTTGCGGCGTTTGCGGAAAAAGCAGAGCCGAGGAGATCTACGGTGACCTTCGCGCCTGTGGAGACATGGCACCGTATTCATCTGGGCGCAATACTCGGGCTCAAAGACCTCTTCGAAGCCAGGCAGACCATCTTTCCTTTGACCGGATCGACGCATTCTGCATCCGTTTTCGACGTCAACAGCAACCTTCTGGCCTTTGCCGAAGACATTGGGAGACACAATGCATTTGACAAAGTTATAGGGAAGCTTGTCCTCGAAGGAGCGACGCAGCATGCTTTTCTGGCAATCGTCTCCTCACGCCTCAGTTTTGAAATGTTACAAAAAGCGGCCGTCCTTGGTCTGGAAATCCTCGCCGGACTGTCCGCGCCCACCAGTATGGCTGTGTCCATGGCCGAACGTCTGAACATCACCCTGATCGGCTTTCTCAGGGAAGACAGTATGAGCATCTACTCTCATCCAGAGAGAATCCTCAACTCCTGAGTGAGAATGCGGGGGAAAAATGACACGTGGACGCCTCTGCCCAACTCTATGTGTTTATTTTAACATATTGTAATTACTATTAAAACAGTCTACGCTCAACGTATTGTTGGGTGCTGTCCGAAGTGATGCATTTGGACAGCCAGGAATTTTTCGCCTGTCATGGGGAAGCAGGATTTTCAGGGGTTAAGATGAGACAAGGAGAAGGACATGGGAGTTACACGGCGTGAGTTCCTCTTCATTTCCGGTGCCATGGGTGCGGGCGTAGCGCTGTCGTCGCTTGGGGTCGACATGCGTCCGGTCGTGGCCTACGCGGAGGAACTCGGTAAAATCGACAGGATCAAGAGTGCCAAGCAGACCTATTCGCTCTGCTACTACTGCTCGGTCACCTGCGGGTTGATCTGCAGTACCGATCCGAAAACCGGCAAGATCTTCAACATCGAAGGGGATCCGGACCATCCCGTCACGGAGGGATCGCTGTGCGCCAAGGGTGCGGCAAGCCTCCAGATGTCGGCCCGCAACGAACATCGTTTGACCAAGGTCCTTTATCGCAAACCCGGGGGCGACAAGTGGGAACCCAAGACCCTGGATTGGGCCTTGACCCAGATTGCGATGAAGATCAAAGCCACGCGCGACAAGAACTTCATCGTCAAGAACGCCAAGGGGCAGGTGGTCAACCGGACTGAAGCCCTGGCCCACATGGGCAGCTCCAAGCTGGACAACGAAGAGTGCTGGCTGGTCACAGCGTGGGCGAGGGCACTGGGCATGATCCAAATCGATCATCAGGCCAGAGTCTGACACGGTCCCAGCGTAGCGGCTCTGGGAGAGTCGTTCGGCCGTGGTTCCATGACCAATCATTACATCGATATCAGAAACGCGGACGTTATTCTGATTATGGGCAGCAATGCTGCAGAGATGCACCCCATTTCCTTCAAGTGGGTGTTGCGGGCCAAGGAGACCAGAGGGGCGAAAATCATCCATGTGGATCCCCGCTTTACCAGGACGTCGGCGCTGGCGGATCATTACGTCGCCTTGCGTTCCGGCACCGACATCGCCTTCCTCGGCGGGATGATCAAGTACATTCTCGATAACAATAAATATTTCGAAGAATACGTGAGAGATTACACCAACGCTTCCTTTATCGTCGACGAGAAGTTCAGTTTCAGCGACGGTCTGTTCTCGGGCTATGACCCCGCCACGAGAAAGTACGACAAGTCAACGTGGACCCTAAAACTTGATGACAAGGGTATCCCGCAAAAGGACCCGACTTTTCAGAATCCGCGGTGTGTCCTGCAGATGCTGAAGGCTCATTACTCCCGATACGACCTCGAAAAGGTCTCGTCGATCACCGGTACTCCGGTGGAGGACCTCAAGACGGTCTATGAACTCTACGCCTCGACGGGAGTCAGGGACAGAGCCGGTACGGAACTCTACGCTTTGGGTTGGACGCAGCACACGGTCGGCGTGCAAAACATCAGAACCATGTCTATCATTCAGCTCCTGCTGGGTAACATGGGGATTGCAGGAGGGGGCATCAACGCTCTGCGCGGCGAGCCGAACGTCCAGGGATCGACCGACCATGCCATCCTTTCGCATATTCTTCCCGGCTATCTCAAAGCCCCGGTGGCTTCCCTGGCCACCCTGGAAGAGTACCTGAAGAAGAACACGCCCAAAACCAACGAGCCCCAGTCGGCGAACTGGTATCAGAACACTCCCAAATACATGGTGAGCCTCCTCAAGGCCTGGTATGGCGACAAGGCCACCAAGGAGAACGATTTCGGCTATGCCTATGTGCCCAAGCTCGATGATGGCCAGGATGCTACGCTCCTGAACATGATCGACAGCATGTATGAAGGCAAGGTCAAAGGGTTCACCTGCGTCGGCCAGGATCCGGCCTGTAGTCTTCCCAACGCCCAAAAGGTGCGGGAAGCCTTCACCAAGCTGGACTGGATGGTCCACATGAACATTTTCGACAATGAGACCGCCTCCTTCTGGAAGGGACCGGGGATGGACCCGAAGAAGATCAAAACCGAGGTCTTCCTGATCCCGGTCGCTGCCAGCATGGAAAAGGAAGGCAGCATGAGCAACAGCGGGCGCATGCTGCAATGGAAGTACGTGGCGGAGAAGCCGCCGGGAGATGCTCTGTCCACGGGCGATGTCATCATTCGACTGATGAATAAACTTAAGGAGCTCTATAAGAAAGACAAAGGAGTGTTTGCCGACCCGATCGTCAACCTGGCCTGGAACTATACCGACCAGAAAGGCAACTACGATCCGCTCGGAGTGGCCAAGGCGATCAACGGGTACTTCCTGGAAGACATTACCATTGGCGACAAGTCATACAAGAAGGGGCAATGTGTTCCCGGCTTTGGCAATCTGCAGGCTGACGGAAAGACTTCCTGCGGCAACTGGATCCAATCAGGAAGCTTTACTGCCGATGGCACCAACCTCATTGCCCGCAGGAAGAAAGATGATCCGACGGGTCTTGGGCTCTACCCGGAATGGGGCTGGGCCTGGCCGGTGAACCGCCGCATCCTCTATAACCGGGCGTCAGTGGATAAGGATGGACAGCCTTGGGATCCAAGCCGGGCGATCCTCAAATGGGTGGACGGGAAGTGGGTGGGCGATGTGCCGGACGGCCCATGGCCGCCTCTGAGCGATAAAGAGAAAGGCAAATTGCCATTCATCATGAAGCCTGACGGGGTTGGAGCCCTATTCGGTCCGGGCTGGCGGAAGGGCCATTCCCCGAACATTATGAACCGCTCGAGGGGCCGCTGTCAAAAAACCTGCTGTCTGCGCAATTGAGCAATCCGGCCATCAAGATCTTCAAGAAAGAATGCGACGTCTATTCCGGATGCGATCCCAAATTTCCTTTTGTCTGTACCACTTATTCCTGCACGGAGCACTGGTGCACCGGTGCTGAGACCAGATGGCAGTCATGGCTCACGGAAGCCCAGCCAGAGGCCTATGTCGAAATCAGCAAGGAACTGGCTGAGCTCCGCGGTATCAAGAACGGGGAAAGGGTCCGGGTGGAATCTCCCCGCGGCAAGGTTGAATGCGTCGCCATGGTCACCACCCGCTTCCGTCCTTTCACGATCGGGGGACAGACTGTCCATCAGGTGGGGATGACCTTCAACTACGGCTGGCTCTTCCCCAAGGATTGCGGCGACACGGCCAACCTTCTTACCCCAACGGTCGGTGATGCCAACACCATGACCCCGGAATACAAAGCCTTCATGGTCAACGTGACGAAGGTGTAGGAGGAGTGAGACATGTCTAATGGAAAATCCATAATGGTTGATACCTCCCGGTGCACGGCCTGTCGCGGGTGCCAGATTGCATGCAAGCAGTGGAAAGGGCTGCCCGGCACCAAAACCAAGCAGACCGGGACCTACCAAAATCCACCGGATCTGTCGGCGCAAACCTTGAAGCTGGTCCGCTTTTCCGAGGGGATCAAGGAAAACGGCAAGCCCTACTGGTACTTCTTTTCCGAACAGTGCCGCCATTGTGTCGAACCGCCCTGTGTGGACGCCATCGGCGACGATGCCGCGGGAAACAAGGATGAAGCAACGGGGCGGTGCTCTTTACCGACAAATCCAAAGAGGCGCCGTTCGAGGATGTCCGCACGGCCTGCCCCTACAATATCCCGCGGCAGGATGAGAAGACCAAGGTGCTCGTCAAGTGCAACCTGTGCATCGACCGGATCACCAATAACCGGGTCCCGTCCTGTGTCCTGAGTTGCCCGACGGGGGCGATGACCTTCGGGGAACGGGATGCCATCCTCGATCAGGCCAAGAAGCGGGTCGAAGTCCTGAAGAAGACTTATCCCAAAGCCACGGCACTCAATGCGGAAGAGGTGAGGGTGATTTATATTGTCACCGATGACCCGACGAAGTACCATGAATTCGCGGTAGTCTAGAAGCTGAGCGGGTGCTCCCCCATTGTTTCTGGAGGAGCACCCGCTCTTTTTTTGCCCAATTCCCATAGTCTCGGCCTGGCCTGCAGCTTCTCCCCCGCCGGGGAAGGTTTACCGGCAGCCCTATGATCATTTTGATCGGATTTTCTCAGACCCAATCGGAGTATTCTTAATGAAACAGCAATCACCCGCAGGTGCCGCCGCAGAGCTAATAACCTCCGCCCTGAAGGAAATCGAAGCAGAAAACCCTCATCTCAAAGAAATCTTGCAGGCCTTCAGCGGAATCCTCATCGAACAGGCGCGCTGGAAGTCCGAACTACCCGCTCAGGATTGCGCAGAAATCGCACCTCCGGATCCCGGAGCGGTTCGGAAAAGGGGTTTCTTTAACCGACCGAGAATGGCTCAGTCGCCTTGGGGACCTGTGGCCCACGGCGGCGGAGCGGATGATCCCGGCCTTGATTGCCGGGTTTCCCAAGATCCATCGAGAACTGGAGCAACTGCAGTCGGCTATCCTCCAAGGGGCTTTTGCCCCGGATGCTTTTCTTAGCGTCCTCTTCGGAGGCAGGACCGTGGAGGTTCGCGAGCATGCTGAGACGCCTGGCCTCTCCGCAGAGCTTCTGGAGTTTGTTCTGACTCAGTCAGCCAGGCCAATCGTGGAGAAGCGGGCCGAAACGCTTGACCCTCTCATCGCCGGCCTTACCTGGCACAAAGGGTACTGTCCCATCTGCGGATCGCTTCCCGGACTCAGCCTGCTGAAGGAAAAGGAAGGTCAGCGCTGGCTTCGGTGCGGTTTCTGTGCCAGTACCTGGCGCTTTCACCGGACCGCCTGTCCCTTTTGCGATGCTCAAGGCCCAGATGACTTCGAGCTCACCTACGTGGAGGGACGTGAGCACGAACGGATCGAAGCCTGCCAACAATGCAAGAAGTACCTTACCGGCATCGATCTGAGAAATCTGGCCAACGAGGTTGTCCTGGAAGTCGCTGGCTTTGGCCTCATGCACCTGGATGCCATCGCCCAGGAAAAGGGTTTTTTGCCCATGTCCGGAAGCAGATGGAACCTGGTCTGATACAACTCAAAGGGTAATGAGCGGTAAAAATGCTCGCTGATGATCCAGACTTTGAACAGTGGGCGAGGGATGAGGCGAGGGCATGCGATGATGAAATTTTAAGAAATGTACTTATGTCATTCTTGACATATTAGGAAAGATGTTCGATAAGAGAATCGTCAGCTTCATGCAGTGTTTGTTTAAGGGAAATCGGGCCTCAGCGTCCGATTTTCTTTTTTCGGGAGGCGGATGAGAAAACACCCGCCTGACATCGACTCTCATTCTGACGCTGAACAGGTTTAACTGCAAGGGCGAGCTTGACTTAGGCTGACCCTCGCCTTATGATCGGCGAGTATCTTTATCCATCATGCATGTCTTGGGTACAAGGTGACTGCGGGAATGGACTTTGACGCGCACATAATGAAAGGTCGGAAGCAAGATGGCAAAATTGATCAAGGAAGAGAGCGATACGGGAAGGCTTCACATTGAGTCTCCTCTCATGGGTGAATCCCTGGTGAGCAAGGAGTTTCTCAAGCGGACCGAGGCTGTGGATTACTTCCGCATGCATCCCGACATCAACGTCATCAAAATCGGGGGACAGAGTATCATCGACCGCGGACGCAAGGCGATACTCCCGATCCTGGACGTGCTCATTGAGGCTAAGGAAAAGTACAAGATCCTTTTGATGACCGGGGGCGGCACCCGGGCGAGGCACGTCTACAACATCGGGGTTGATTTGGGGATGCCCACCGGCGTGCTCTCCAAGCTGGGAGACAAGGTTTCGTGGCAGAATGCGGAGATGCTCAGCGTGCTCCTCTCAAAGCACGGAGGGGTAAAGATCGGCCATGGAGATAACCTGGAACAGCTCACCATGTTCTGTCGGCTGGGGTATCTGCCCATCACTTATGGCATACCACCCTACGGCTTTTTTGAACATCCTGCGGAAATCGGTTCCATCCCTCCCCATCGTACTGACTGCGGAGCTTTCCTGCTGGCGGAAAATATCGGCGCCCGCTCTCTCATCTTTCTGAAAGACGAAAAGGGACTCTTCGATTGCGATCCGAAAAAGGTTGAAGCATCCAAACGAGACGGTCTCAAGTTTTTTGGACGGATTTCCGCGAAGGAGCTCCTTGAGTTGGATCTGGACGATCTCATTATCGAACGACCCATCCTCACCCTGCTGCAGCGAGCCAAATGCCTCAAGGAGCTCCAGATCATCGATGCCCTGCATCATCCGGAACATATCCTCGCAGCCCTGGAAGGAAAGCATGTGGGGACTATCATCTACAAGGAGGAGTGACCAGGGAGACGGATGACCTCCAAGGTCCGACCAATTCAGCGAGCTAAGCTGCGGGAGCTATCCGGTTTCTACTCTTTTTCCTCTTCTTCCTTTCCGGCCTTGAGATAGACCACATTGGCTCCCGATGCTTCTACAATCTGGTCGAGCTCCTTTTTGCGGATATGTTCGACATAGATTTTCAGGTCGGTGCCGTGGACGCCAACCAGCCGGAAGCGAGGTTTCTTTTCTCCTTTTTCAATTTTACGCCGCTCACGGACAAAGATTGTTGCCATGTGGGTCTCCTTTCCATTGTTTGAAACGTTCAGTGCAGAGCACTCTCTTGCGCCAACTTTCAATATGAATATATATCCTTTAAGCATATAGGTCAATAAAAAATATGGCAGACCCCAAAAAATCACAGCGCCGTCCGCAGCAAGGGAAAAAAGACCGCTACATGCAGCCGTCAATCTTGATGGGTCTTTATACCAAGCCATCTTACGGCTATGAGTTGATTCAAACGATCCAGAGGTTTGGTTTTGTGGAGGGACAGGCTCCGCCGGGAATGATTTATCGTCACCTTCGCCAATTGGAGGAAGATGGTTTGGTTTTCTCCAAGTGGGAGACAGAGGGGGTTGGTCCGGCAAAGCGGATCTACCAGCTAACTGACGAAGGCAAGCAAATGCTCGCCATCTGGATAGGATATATGGAAAAACAGGCCAAGAACCTGAATGATCTGATCAAAGAATATTACGAGGCTACAAGAAAAAGAGAGTCAGGGACCGTGATGGTCCCCGAACCGGCGAAGCTTTAGGCCGTATTATTCTTTCTGCCTTTTCCCCCCAGAGATTCCCACACTCCATTATCCCTGGGCATTACCGCCAAAACCGCCCTGTTTCCCCAAAGACGCGGACGCAGCCAGCCTTTGGTGACAACAATGTCTTCAGGAGCTGGAACCCTGCTGTCCCGGTCGAGAGAAACAGTGAAAATGTCTAATTTCTCAAGCTCTGACACTCTTACCCTGTCCGGGACACTGCGCAGCTTTCGAAACTCAATGAATCGCCCACACCAGCCATCAGCCGTCAACCCAACTGCCGCAGCGGCGCCGATGATCCCCTGATTGGTTCCTCCATGACCTGAAATATGTACATTGGATGAAGCTTCCAGGGCTTCCTTCTGAGTGACAACCTGTCTCGTACATTTGCGACCGAAAGCAATCAACTGTGAGATTCCAGGGCCATCCTCAGATGCCACGCACAGCCCGGGGTCACTTCCCTCAAGAGAATAACGTTCGATATGTTTGGCGGCCCTCGAGATAAGATCCTCAAACAGAGAATCATCCTCCACCTCCACAACCGCACACGCGCTGCTATTGTGGGAGGTATAGGGAATATCCTCGTGAACCAGGAGTTGCTGACGCACTACACCCCAGATTCGACAACCCTCAGGCAGTTCCGTTCAAACCAGCGGGCAAGTTTTCCTGTACCCCGATCCGCATCAATGTGGTCCGTATCATCAAAGCCAATGTAAACCCGCATCGCATCGTCTCCCCACCATCACATGAATTACCGGAAGAAACAGAGCCGCCTGACCCAAAGAGTATCGCAGCAGTTTGACAACATCGCTTCTATGTCAATCTTGACATAGACGCGTTTATCACCATGGTCGGAAAAGGGCAACAGGAAAAAATCTGCTCCGGAAAGGCGGGCATGGAGGGGGGTTCAAAATCGGATGTTAATTCCACTGCCGGGACCGCTTCAGTCGGTATGAATGACCACCGCAAAGGCACTGAAGGCCACCCACATGGTATCGTTTTCTTTGATATCCAGCGATTCGTTTGCTCTTTTCGGTGATGATGGAGCATAGTTCGGTGCCATCCTGGATGCGCACCACGATTTCCGTCGTCACCTTTCCCTTGGTGACGCGGCTAACCTTTCCACAAAACCGGTTTTCGGCCGTGCAATGCGGCTCTTCCTCACCTTTGAAGAGCATCACCCACGGCGCCTTTACTTCTGCCGTGGCCAGAGTGCCGGGTTTCAGGCCGAGGCGGGTGTGACTGTAATTGGTGATCACCGAACAAATCCGGGCTCCGCCCAGCGAGACCATCTCCACTATGGTCTGCACATCACCCCTTCGAACTGTATCGATTTTGCCAAAAAAGGTGTTACGCGCACTGGTCTTGCGCTGATTTTCCTTGTCGGCAAAGTACCTTGCCACCTCGCGAATTTCATCATCGGAAAACTCCACGTAAGAAGCGGCCAGATTGGGCGTAGAGTGGCCGAGGATTTTTTGCACCACCGGTAACGGAACGTTGCTTTGCATCAGTTCCACCGCCCTGGATCTTCTGATGATTTCAGGGGTGCCCAATTCCCGTGGAATACCGGCGGCTTCCGCCCTTGCATAGAATTTGCGGCGGACATGTCCCGGGTCGACCTTGAAGATCTTCCCCTGAAGGTTATTCAACTGAAGCTCCTGGAGCGTCTCACGGATCTCTGCCGACAACAGTTCCGGGATCTGGATTTCGCGGCAGGTAGCATTGCCGCCAGTGCCGGTCTTGCGCACCTGAACGATATGATGATCGGCAGTCGATGTCGAGTATGGGATCAAGATTAAGAACTTCATTCAATCTCGCGCCCGTATAACGAATCAGCAGGAAGATCAGAAGAATGCGCTTTCTGGACCATCGCAAACTGGGGTTCCGTGACGATTCCGCCCACCGCCGGAACGATTCCTCAAGACGCTGAAGCTGTACCGTATCGAGACACCGGGAGGGGTCCGAGCCGGACAAAATTCGGGCGTGGCTGCTAACGGCGGGCATACGGGGGGGCTGATCCATGTGAGAATAGCCTCCAATTCTCGCAAGAAGTCGCTTGACATACTCCCTAAATCAGGCTATGAAACTAACACGAATATTACTTTATTCGTGTTATAAAAGACTGTCAACAGCAGAATGCAAGTTTCTCGGCGAATTTCATAAAGGGAGGCGACTCATGAACAAGACGGTTGGAGCAGTGGTTGGAGTGGAAGAAGCTGCGAAGCCTGACGGGCGAGTCTGTCGCCGGAGCATCCAGCGGACCAAGTCGATGGCGACCGGTCTGCGCTTTGATCGGGTGGAACTGGCCGGTTCTTTCGGGGATTTGGGTACTCTGCTTCCCATCGTGGTGGGCATGATCCTCATCAACAAGTTGAGCCCTACGACCGTTTTCCTCTCCTTCGGGCTATTTTATCTCATTACCGGCTTCTACTACCGCCTGCCGATTCCCGTCCAGCCCCTGAAGGCGGTGGGAGCCATTGCCATTGCCTATCCGACTCAGATCACCGAACCCGTAATTGGAGCGGCCGGCATCATTTTCGGCGCGATCCTCATCATCTTGTACGTCACGCGCACGGTGGACACGCTCGCCAAACTTTTCACCCAACCGGTTGTCCGAGGCATTCAGCTCGCTCTGGGACTGGTCTTCCTAAGAAAAGGAATCGAATTGATCGTTGACAAGAATCTTTTCCTTTCGGGAGTCGGCGGGCAGGTTCACCGAATACCAGATCAATCTCATCCTGGGGGTGGTCGTTTTCATCATGGTGCTGGCCCTGCTCGACAACAAGAAGATGCCTGCCGCTCTGGCTGCTCTGGCCGTGGGGATCGGAGCAGGCTTGGCCCTGGGCGGTCAGGATGGTCTGCGCTTTTCTTTCGGCCCCACCGAGGTCCGTATGGTATCTCCAACTCTTCACGATTTCTGGATCGCTTTCATCATGCTCATCCTGCCTCAGATTCCACTCACTATCGGCAATGCGTGTGTAGGGACCGCAGACACTTGTTCAACCTTGTTCCCCGACAACCCGCTGCTGTCCAAAGCCAGCGCCGGAAGATTCGCCCTCACCATGGGGATTGCCAATTTCCCGGTGGGTTTTTTCGGAGCGGTTCCCATGTGCCACGGCACCGGAGGTCTTGCGGCCCACTATCGATTCGGAGCCAGAACCGGCGGTGCGCCGATAATGATCGGTGCGCTTTTCGTTATCATGGCGCTGGCTTTTGGGGAACTCGGCTTCAGTGTCCTCGCGATCATCCCCAACTCGGTACTGGGGGTGCTTCTGATCTTTGCCGGCCTTGAGCTCTGCCCGTTGATCAGGAGCCTCAAGACCAACGAAGAATACTTCGTGGCCCTGCTGATCAGCGGCATTTCCCTGGCGGTGCCAAATATGGCTTGGGCTTTCGGTATCGGGATTCTGATCGATCTCTTCATTCGAAAAGCCAGGATCAAGATTTGATCCATCGGGGAAGGACCAAATAGTTCTGTCTTTGGCTAACGCGGTTCAGCTAAGCCCAATGCTATCTGAGACCTATGGTGGAGCGTGTGTCGAACCTGTTCGTTACGACCGTTTCGCCAATCATTCGCCCCGCAGTGAGACGGAATGACAATTCCTGTCATGCCTTGCCGGAGACATGTTCTTGACAGCCGCCGGCGGATTTGTTATTCAAAAACCTCCAGAAAGCGATTACTTACCACTCCCCTCACGAATTTCTGCCTGTGCTCAGCGCAAAAATCAAAGCCCACCGGGAGGCAGGGCCAACTATCAACAATCTGCGGACCATCAGGCTTCCCGCGAGAAGTTTGGGATATCCTTCCCCGTGATGTACCGGATCGAGTGAGGGGTCGGAACCGGGCCAGAGGAAAGAAAACCGGAGTTCCTGAGAGTGGAAGGTGAGTTGCCAAACGGAACGGAATGAAGAGAGGTCCAAGTAATGACAACGAATAAACTTGTGAAGTTGCATGCGTGGCGGAAAAGCAAATGCCGGAAACAGTCGTGGCAGGTTAGGGACAGTCGGAGACATTCGTAACCAGATATTCACCATGGAGGGTTGATGTGAGTGACATTCATGGGCCGGATCGGGCGAGTTCACTTTCTAACGGGGGTTCGAGTTTGGCCCTCGAAGCGATACGCCAAGATGCATCGAGATTCCCTCGAGGATCCGGAGGGTTTTTGGGATCAGCAGGCCAGAAAGCTCGACTGGCACAAAACCTGGGACCACGTTTTGGAGTGGAAGGAACCTTACGGGCGGTGGTTTGTCGGGGGCAGGCTGAACGCCTGCTATCAGTGCGTAGACAGGCATGTTCACACCTGGCGACGCAGCAAGGTGGCCATCTATTGGGAAGGTGAGAATGGCGAGACCCGCGTGCTGAGCTATTCCACCCTTTTCCGCAAGGTCAACCGTTTTGCCCAGGTCCTTTTAAGCCTTGGCATCAGAAAAGGGGACCGCGTTGCGCTCTATCTTCCGATGATCCCTGAACTTCCCGTTGCGATGCTGGCCTGTGCCCGCATTGGAGCGGTCCATACGGTGATCTTCTCCGGCTTCAGCGCGCAGGCAATTTGCGGCAGGATCGAAGACACCCAGGCCAAGCTGATTGTCACCGCTGATGGCGGCCTTCGCCGGGGCAAAATCGTTCCCCTCAAGGATATTGTCGATCATGCGCTGCCCCATTGCCCCAGCGTGGAAAACGTCATCGTGGTCCAGCGGACCGGACAAGCGGTCAATATGCAGGAAGGACGCGACCACTGGTTTTCCAACACCATAGTCGGTACCCATCAATATGTGGAACCGGTCCCGGTGGAGTCCTCTCATCCGCTCTATATTCTCTACACTTCCGGAACAACCGGCAAGCCGAAGGGGATTGTCCACGGTACCGGCGGTTATATGGTATTCAACTACGTCGCCTACCAGTGGGTTTTCGATATCAAGGAGGAATCCGTTTACTGGTGCACCGCCGATGTGGGCTGGGTTACCGGGCACAGCCAGATCGTCTATGCCCCGCTCTCGCATGGGGCGGCGGTCGTTCTCTATGAAGGTGCTCCTGACTATCCTGCCGTCGATCGCTGGTGGGATATCATTGAAAAATACGGCGTCAGTATCTTCTACACTTCTCCGACAGCGATCCGGATGTTCATGCGCCATGGTGAGCAATGGCCGGCCAGACACGACCTGTCCAGCCTCAATCTCCTGGGCAGTGTGGGGGAGCCCATCAATCCGGAGGCCTGGTACTGGTATTACAAGCATATCGGTGGGGAGCGGTGTCCCATCGTTGACACGTGGTGGCAGACCGAGACCGGCGGCATCATGATCTCGCCCACCCCGGGCATCGACCCCCTTGCCCTCAAGCCGGGCTCGGCAACCTTTCCCCTTCCGGGAGTTGATCCGGCCGTGGTGGATGGCCAGGGCAACGAACTTGGGCCTGGCGAGACCGGCTATTTGATTATCAGGAAACCCTGGCCAGGCATGTTGCTTGACGTCTATGGCGATCCTGCGCGTTACCGGGAGTCCTACTGGTCCCGTTTTCGGGGGGCCTATTATACCGGGGATTTCGCCATGCGGGATGAGGACGGCTACTTCTGGCTGCTGGGCAGGGCGGATGAAGTACTGAAGGTGGCGGGGCACCGCCTGGGAACCGCGGAGATCGAAGATGGCGTCATCGCTCATCCCGCTGTGGCCGAGGCGGGTGTCACCGGCAAGCCGGATGAACTGAAGGGTGAGACGATTGTGCTGTTCATCACCTTGAAGGAGGGCCTCCCTCCTTCGGATGCTTTGAAGAAAGAGATTGCCGACCTGCTGCGAGAGACTATCGGCCCTGTGGCCGTGCCGGAGGAGATCTATTTTGTGGATTCGATTCCCAAGACGAGAAGCGGCAAGATCATGCGCCGAGTTCTCAAGGCCGTTGCTTCGGGACAGGATGTGGGCGATCTCACGACTCTGGAGAACGAGGCTTCCGTCGAAGAGATACGCAACGCTCTGGAGAGTCTTCGGCACCCTGCGGCAACACCCCCCGCTGATGACCCTCGTTGAGGTTTGAAATCAAGGATACCGGCTGCGCATTCTTTTTGATTCAGGCTCTCAAATGCAGTATGCTCGCGTTTGATGCTTTCCCATTGTGCGTTCGTGAGATTCATCGAAATCAAAACGACTGGTTCACAGGTTTGTCCGTTACCACCCAAGCGTTTCTTGGGCCAGGGGCCCCAAGGGTTAAGCCATACACAACCTTCTGCGATGATGCTCACATGGGCTACCGTTATCTCGTGCGATTCTTGCTTTGGATCGGACTCAGTGCCAGTCTCTATCTCCTCTTTGCGGGGATCGATTACCCTTGGAACTGGCGCGTACCCTGGCAATACCGCACCTTGTTCATCATGGGGTTCTACTACACGCTTGCGGTTTCAATCGGTGCTATCTTTCTCGGATTCTGCCTCGGGGTGCTCGGGCGGACTTGCCAGAGTCTCCGGGAATGTCATCGCTCGAGAGCTTGCCACGCTTTACGTCGAGGTCTTCCGGGGGACGCCGCTTCTCGTTCAGATTTACGTTTTTTATTTCTGCATTGCGGCTGCGGTCCACTTCGACAATGCGTTGATCATCGGCATGGTTACCCTGGCATTTTTTTCCGGAGCCTATATTACGGAAATGGTTAGAGCCGGTATCGAATCGATTGACAAAGGGCAGGTAGAAGCCGCCAAGTCCACCGGCCTTGACCCATGGCAGACCATGCGCTTCATCGTTTTCCCTCAAGCCATAAAGCGCATCATCCCTCCGGTTACGGGACAATTTGTCTCGTTGATCAAGGACTCTTCACTCCTGTCGGTAATATCCGTACGAGAACTGACGAAAGCGGCGGAAGTCATGAATGCGACTACATACAAGACTTTCGAGGCCTATTTGCCGCTTGCGGGGTTATACCTGCTAATAACCTATCCCCTTTCCTACCTTACTCGCCGCCTTGAAAAGCGCTTGAGTCGCGAGTGAGAACAGCACGGGAGAACTTGCTTCATGACAACTGCCTTCAACCTGTTGCTTGACGCCGGGACCGCGGCGATTTCCGATGTGTTCGATACCATGGGTCTGGTCCCCATGGTGATGGACAATAGCCTCTTCTTCCTAGGCGAAGGGGATTGCCGTTTTGCCGGGCCGGCTTACACGATTCAAGGTGAGTCTTTCCGCTGGTCCCAAGGCGGAGACAGGGCGAAACTCAAAGCCATCGACCTGATGCCTGAGGGCGCGGTGGCGGTCTGGGCGGGCACCGATATCCGCGGGGTGTGCTGCTTCGGAGATCTTCTGGCAACGGCAATGAAGGGCAGGGGGATAGCCGGTGCGGTGGTTGACGGGGGAGTGAGGGATACCGCCTTCATGAAGAGACTCGGGTTGCCGGTAATGGCCCGATACCGCACCCCGGCCCAGGCCATAGGCCGCTGGCAGGTGACGTCACGACAGGTCACCATTCGAGTTCGCGGGGCTTTGGAGGACTGGATCACGGTCGCCCCCGGAGACCTTGTGGTTGCCGATGAGGACGGTGTGGTCGTGGTGCCTCAAAGCTGCCTTGACCAGGTGCTGGGGAAGGTGATCGCCATGAGCACGAAGGAATCCCTTGCCCGAAAGGA
This sequence comes from uncultured delta proteobacterium, assembly GCA_963783775.1. Lineage (GTDB taxonomy): Bacteria > Desulfobacterota > Syntrophobacteria > Syntrophobacterales > Syntrophobacteraceae > JADGQM01. The sequence goes on from CAWAOR010000011.1 coordinate 1,080,707, forward strand.
TATTGCTCGCGGGCTCCCACTCCTTGAGGCACTGGACAAGTATGGACACCTGTGAGCAGTCCCGTTTTGGTGGCGGGTGGAATGCATACATTCACGAAGATCAAGTGCATTTTCCAGCGTCCATTCGGTCGGGCAGAATTCTTGACAGTGAGCAACAAGGATTGCTATAGAAGTACGGTATTTACTTTCCAAGTTAGCGCGAAATAACCATTTACCTACAGCATTACATTCACTCCTTTGGATTGAGGTCGTGGCTCAAGCCAAGGATGGTTGAAGTTGAGCTTGTTCCGACGGTCATGGCACGCCGCTCAGGTAAGGGCGGCTTGGGCCTTTCCTTCACGAGGGTTGTTATTGCCGGCATCCTGCCCAGATGCGTCGCAAGTGCTGTCAAAGATCGGGAAGTGATTCGGGACCAGGGGGGATGTCCCCCGGCCGCCCCGGCATGGTAATTCATCAGGTTAGGAGGAGGATATTATGAAACGCGTGAAGACAAGCATTATTCTGTCGTTGGCAATGGTCCTGATGCTGGCTCCAGTCGCGGTTAAGGCCGGCGAAACCCTGGATGCGGTGAAGGCGCGAGGGTTCCTCACGGTAGGCGTTAACGGCGGTCTCTTCGGTTTTGGCATGCCCGATGAAAAAGGCGTCTGGAGTGGGTTGGATGTGGACACAGGCCGGGCGATCGCTACTGCTATCTTTGGCGATCCAGAGAAGATTAAATATGTCACGCTGACCACCCAAACCCGGTTCACTGCCGTCCAGTCCAAAGAGGTGGACGTCCTCTGCCGGAACGCCACCCGCACCCTGACCCGGGACACGGATCTGGGTTTGAACTTTGCTCAGGTCAATTACTATGACGGCCAGGGTTTTCTTGTCCCCAAGAAATTGGGTGTCAAGAGCGCAAAAGAGTTAAACGGTGCAACGGTATGTGTACTCCCGGGTACGACTACGGAACAAAACGCAGCGGACTACTTTCGGTCAAACAATATGACCATGAAACCCGTGGTTATCGAGCAGAACCTTGAGCTCAACAAGGCTTTCTTTGCCGGTCGCTGTGACGTTCTCACTTCGGATGCCTCTCAGTTGGCCGGCATTCGGACTGTCGCTCCCAATCCTGATGACTACATCGTCCTGCCGGAGATTATCTCGAAAGAACCCTTAGCCCCGGTTGTGCGTCATGGTGACGAACAGTGGCGTGACATTGTCGATTATACCGTACTGGCCATGATTGCCGCTGAGGATATGGGGATTACTTCCAAGAACGTCGATGAGATGCTCAACAGCAAAGATCCCAAGGTACAGCGTTTTCTAGGGGTAACGCCGGGCAACGGCAAAGCTTTGGGACTGGATGAAAAGTGGGCTTACAACATCGTCAAGAAAGTCGGTAACTACGGGGAGGTTTTCGAGCGAAACGTGGGCGAAAAGACCAAGCTGGGCATCAAACGTGGTCTCAATGCGCAATGGAAAGACGGTGGGTTGATGTACTCACCGCCATTCCAATAAAGCGCACGGCGGCAATCGGAAGGCGGATGCCGGAACAGGGATACCAGTGACTGGAGATTTGTTTCCGACCTTCGCCCACTCATCCCACCAGGGGGGCGCGCCTGGATTGTTTGGGCTGCGCCCCGGTTGGTCCTTTATCCAAATGAAGATCATCCACACGAGAAAGAGTGAGAAGGTGTCAGAGGGTCAGACGGCATTGGCAAAACGCGCAGAATCCCAAAGCATCCCATTCTGGCATGATCCCTCAAAGCGGGCGATCGTCTATCAAGCTGTAGCCTTAGGCGTGGTGCTCACGCTGGGCTATTACCTTTTCGCCATCACTCAGGCCAATCTGCAAAGACAGTCCATCGCTACCGGCTTCAGCTTTATCGGCCGTGAGGCTGGGTTCGAGATTGGCGAGTCGATGATCTCCTTTTCGGCAACCAACACTTATGCCCGAGCCCTTTTGGTCGGGGTGCTGAATACCCTGAAAGTGGCCTTAATCGGGATCGTGCTGACAATTATCCTGGGGACTGTTGTCGGTGTGGCGCGTCTTTCGAGCAACTGGCTGGTCTCGCGACTTGCTGGGGCCTATATCGAAGTGCTGCAGAATATGCCGGTGCTGCTGCAGCTGTTCTTCTGGTACTCCCTTTTTCATGACAGCCTGCCCTTGCCGCGACAGTCCCTGAACCCGCTGGCAGGCGTCTTTCTGAACAACCGGGGATTCTATTTTCCCATCCCTGTTCCCCACCCCGCATATGCCCACATGGGAATTGCGCTGGTCATTGCCTGCGTCGCCTGCACCTTCCTTTAGCCGCTGGTCATGAGGCGACAGGAAAAGACCGGCAAACCTTTCCCGTGTGGTCGGTGACGACGGGAATGGTCATCGGCCTGCCTCTCATTGTCTGGTCGTTTCCGGCGCTCCCACCGCGTTGGACGTCCCCCACCTTCTAGGGTTCAACTTCAGGGGGGCATCTACGTCAGCCCGGAATTCGCCGCGCTTCTCCTGGGACTGGTACTCTACACGTCGGCCTTTGTGGCCGAAATCGTCCGGCCGGGATTCAGGCGGTCTCCCGCGGTCAGACCGAGGCCGCCATGAGCCTCGGCCTGAAGCCGGGCCATGTGTTGACCCTGATCATCCTGCCCCAGGCCCTGCGGGTGATCATCCCGCCCCTGACCAGCCAGATGCTCAACCTGACCAAAAACAGCTCTCTTGCCGTCGCCATCGGCTACCCCGATTTCGTTTCGGTGGCAAACACCACCATCAATCAGACCGGTCAGGCCATCGAAGGGGTGCCATCATCATGGTCGTCTATCTTTTTTTCAGCCTTGTGACATCTGCTTTCATGAACTGGTACAATAAAAAAAAGGCCCTGGTGGAAAGATAGGCCCCATGGAAGTATTGTGCAACCGGCGAACACTGAGAGATCAAACCGCCCGTCACCAGTGTCGGCGTCATCGGATGGATAAGGGACAACCTCTTCAACAGTCCGCTCAATTCTTTTCTGACCATCCTGATTCTTCTTCTGCCTCTACCAGACCGTTCCGCCCTCATCAAGTGGGCCTTGGTCGACAGCCTCTGGTCTTCATCGGGCCAGACAATGCAAGACGACGGAGGTGCCTGCTGGTCGGTGGTGACAGAGAATCTGCGTTTCATCCTGTTTGGCTTCTACCCTGGAGGAGCAATGGCGGCCCGTATCTGCATCGGCATTCTGTGTCGGCCTGCTTTTTTTACAGCCGCAACCGGCGCCATTGGAACAAGGCGGCTGGCTACATCTGGCTGGCTGGTATTCTTGTCATGGGCATCCTCATGCACGGGGGATATTGGGGTTGTCCGAGGTGGAAACCACCCAATGGAGCGGCATCTCTCCTGACGCTGCTGCTGTCTCTCTTCGGGCTGACCGCTGCCTATCCCCTGGGGGTCATCCTGGCCCTTGGCCGCCGTTCCAGGCTGCCGGCCATAAAGAGCATTTCGTGTCGTCTACATCGAATTGATTCGTGGGGTTCCCTTGATCAGCATGCTCTTCATGTCGTCGGTGATGTTTCCGCTGTTTTTGCCGGAAGGGATCACGGTCGAATAAGATTCTGCGGGCCCAGGTGGCGATCATCTGTTCACGGCCGCCTATATCGCCGAGGTCGTGCGGGGCGGGCTGCAGGCCATCCCCGGGGACAGTATGAGGCGGCCGAATCACTTGGGCTGGATTATTATCAAAAAATGCGGCTGATCATCTTGCCGCAGGCCTTGAAGATCGTCATCCCCCCTCGGTGAGCATCCTGATTTCGGCTTTCAAGGATACCTCACTGGTGGTGATCATCGGCTCTTTTCGATCTGATGAAGACCACCCAGGTGACACTTTCCAACCCGGAATGGATGGGCTTCAGCACCGAGGCCTATCTTTTCATCGCCGTCCTGTATTTCGTGGGGTGTTTTTCCATGTCCAACTTCAGCCGCGATCTCGAAAGACAACTTGAAGATGAGACACTGGCCTCTCTTTGAGAATGATGATGCCTAAATCAGCCGAAGATCAGACGGAAGAAATGGGATATATGATAGACGAGACGACCAGCACAACCCGATTAAGAATCCACCGACAGCCCATCATCCGGATTATCGAGCTGCACAAGTGGTATGGCGAATTTCATGTTCTCAAGGACATCAATCTCACCGTCAACAAGGGCGAGCGGATCGTCATCTGCGGCCCATCCGGGTCCGGGAAATCGACCCTGATCCGCTGCATCAATCGCCTGGAAGAGCATCAGCGCGGCCGGATTATCGTCGATAATATCGAACTGACCAACGATATCAAAAATATCGAAAAAATCAGAGCGGAAGTGGGGATGGTGTTCCAGCACTTCAACCTGTTTCCCCATTTGACCATGCTGGAAAATCTGACCCTGGGGCCGATCTGGGTCCGAAAGACTCCGCGCGCTGAAGCCGAAGAGACGGCCATGTACTATCCTGGAAAAGGTCCATATCGCCGAACAGGCCAAAAAGTTTCCCGGCCAGCTTTCGGGCGGCCAGCAGCAGCGGGTCGCCATTGCCCGCAGTCTTTGTATGAAGCCGAAGGTGATGCTCTTTGACGAACCCACCAGCGCCCTTGATCCCGAGATGGTCAAGGAGGTGCTGGATGTGATGATCCAACTGGCTCAAGAGGGGATGACCATGCTGGTGGTCTCCCATGAGATGGGCTTTGCCAGGAGTGTGGCCCACCGGGTGCTCTTTATGGATTTCGGGCAAATCCTCGAACAGAATACCCCCGATGAATTTTTCATCAATCCGCAGCACGAACGCACCAAGCTCTTTCTGAGCCAGATCCTGCACTAGTTCCTAGAAGCCAAACTCTCTAACAAGGGTGCCCTGAAAGGACCAATAGAGTCTTACGGCCTCTCCGACCCGGCTTTCCTGCGCGACGGCATAGAACACATTCCGCCCATCATCGCTCCCGATGGCATGAAACGGCTTCCTGATTCCGGACGGATCTCTCGGGTCGATAGCGTCAGTGTTGACGGTGACTTTCAACCTCTTCCCCGAGATCCAATCCGTACAAGCGATGTCGATAAAGTGGGTATCCGCATCACATGTGAACGGGATCAGATCAGAGGGGGCATCGATACGTGGCAACTCACTTCGCGCAGCATAGTGCACCGAAATATTGTTTTCAATGGAATGGATGGCCGGCAGCACCAGACTGGTCAGTCTCGCTTTGGCAACATAACGCTGATAGTAAGGCACGGCCACGCTCGCAAGGATACCGATAATGGCCACCACGATCATCAGTTCTACCAGGGTAAAACCTCTGCTTTCGCGCATAATTGTTGGCATTTTCAGTCATCCTTAGTGAACTCTACGCTACTCCATGAAGAACAGCCCCGCGACTCTTGACCTCTTGACCTGAACCATTCTTCCCTCAGCCGGTGTTCCCCTCTCCGTGCGTTGCGGGGAAATCATGTCTTTCTCAGGGATTGATCATATCACCAATGGTTGGCACGCCTCAGTGCACTAAGGAGATAGAGCAATGACTATGCCAAGGAGGTGGGGGTTCTGACGGCTCCGGAGCGCGAATCGCTCCGGCGGGTAAAGGAAGGTTTCCGACGACCGCAAGCAAACATTCACCGCAGAGGTTCATGAGATACACCGGAGAAACACCAAAGTCTTGGAAATGACTTTTTGATAAGAGCATTTACGAAATTGCTCTTTAACAAGTGCAGAGAGCGCTGAGACCATAACGCCCCAGCAAAAACCCTTGTCAAGAAAACAAGAAACCGGGGGTTGGTAGCGCAGAGTGTGGAAGCGACAGAATTTAGCATTGGGCTGACAGATCCTGTCACCGCGATTCACCGTCAAGACGGGCCTTATGAACGGTCAGCATGTGATGGAAAAATAAGCACGACCATCTCCAGTGAAGCGCGAAGGCCAGTTCAAGAGGCTTCGTTAAGATGGCTTCGGCTCGGTCGTTTCATCGGTGTGCGAGAAAGGGGGAAGTGGGAAGAACCCTGACCGAGGCGAGGCCAAAGATCAGGAGGGTACCGTCTTCCGCACTCCGCACTCCGAACTCCTTGATATCATCCGTTGTCAGGGCAATCCCGGTCTCTTCGTATACCTCGCGGGCACCGGCCTGCTGCCAGGACTCACCCAGATTGATAAAGCCGCCCGGCAGGGCGAGCATTCCCTTGCGCGGTTCGATGCCGCGACAAATGACAATCAGGCCTTCGTCCACCGGAACCAGCATCACGGCAACGGGAATGGGATTGACAAAGGAGATGTTCCACAATGGGTGCAAAGTCTTGGCCAGGGGCGTTCCTGGCGAAACCGTGACCACAATAGGAACAGTGGGAGTTCTTTTCAAACATCGTGACTCGTCGCCTTCTATACTCGTGTAGGTCGAAATCTGCATTTCCGTGGGAGCGGGTTCCAGCCCCGGCAGGCCGCCCAAGCTTTATCTTGGCAATGTTAAATTCTATCCTCCAGAATGAAACCGGAGAAACTGAAGCGCAACGCTGGGGAAATGACACTGGGACTTAGTTGCTGCCACTCACACTCGACACTCAGAATCAGCACTATTATCCAAGCAAGGAGATCCGGACATGGCCGCCAGTCAGATTGCGAGATCGTCTGTCGCCATCAGGTTCAAAAACTGGGTTATCTGCCCTGCGATAAGCTCAAATGGCTCTTCGCGAGATTGGCAGCAGAAGATTCCCGTCTGGCATCTCAGCCGCGAAAGCGCCGGGGTCGCCTTGGCCTTCGGTTATGCGATGGGGCAGGGGAGGGCGGGGCTGCTGATTCAGAATACCGGGCTCGGAAATCTCATTACGGAATTAATGACTCTGCCGGTTCTGTATGGGCTGCCCTTGCCGCTGCTGGTGAGCTGGCGCGGACACTACAAGGAAAACATCGAAGCCCAGACCATTCTTGGCGAACGGGTCATTCCCATGTTGCGCGGGCTTGAAATCCCCGTACCCGCCATTGAAACTCCCGACGATCTCGGAGAACTCGACGCGGGCCTGGCTGCGTGCTTCGAAGAATCCAGGGTGCAGGTCTTCCTGTTGTCTCCGCGTCTGTGGGAAGGCGAGCAATTTGAAGGCCCACCCGAAGTGGGCAACCCTTGCATAGCTCCGGTCAGCGTCGTGGAGGAAGGTTTCGAGGGCGTGCCCGAGCTGACGCGCTATCAGGCGATCCAGGTCATTCTCGAAAGCTTGAGCGAAAACGAAGTGTGGTGGCTCAAATCGGGTTTCCGGCGCGCGAGGCGTGTGCGATCCGGGATCGGGAGCGAAATCTCTATCTTCTGGGAGCCCTCGGTTCGGCAACTTGGTTGGGATCGGGCTGGCCGAAGCCCGTCCCGATCTGCAGATCATCGTCCTGGACGGCGACGGCTCTTTCATCCTCAACCCGAACCAGATGTTGGAACTCAGCCGCCATGGCCCGAAGAATCTTACCGTGGTGCTGCTCGACAACGGCTCATGGGGCTCCACTGGCTCCCAACCCACCTTCACTTCGCACGGCTTGAACCTTGCCGCCTTCGGCGCCGGCCTCGGCACGCCCGAAATGGCAGCGCGTCCTCAATGCCTCCGGTGGCAGGCCTTTGCTCACGAGGTGGTCGAGGCGGTCAGACAGACGGGTCAACTGGTGCACTTCCTCGATCCGTCCCGGCAATGCTGATGTCCCACCCATCTCGATTCCTGCGAAAGAAATCACCAGGCGATTCCAACAGGCTACATGTTGCTGACACCTGTGTTCCAACACCGGCTGACAGGAGATCGAGCCCTGCTTCAAGCCGATTCATGGCGCTTCAGTTTCATAAATACGCGCCACCTTGTCGGTACCGTGTGCCCGGGGAGACCCATGCGCGTCACTTAGCAACCGCTTCCCCTATTTACCGAAGGATGAATTCTGGCCCCACGGCTCTCTAGAAATCGCGGTAAAGCTTTGCTCATGCCGCAGTTCGTTTTTCAAAATCCAAGTGCGTGTAAGCGACCAGCGACGCCGTCGGGAGAGAACCTGGCCCAATGATGTGAAGCAAACAAGGGGAGCGTTGACCAACCAATCTGGTCTAAACCCAGATGTTGAGCATAACCATATGAAATCATGCCAGCTTGGCCGGGTCGACAGTAAACCAAAGACGAGCGAAAATATAGAGAGATAGTACTTGAATGAGAAAAGAAATATTGTATATTGTATTAGGTTTTTTATGCTCCAATTGGACGCAAAGCATGAAGGAGGAAACGGAAGTTGGCATTTGCGCATTCCTTCGTGCTTGGCGGTCGTGGATGAAAATTGTCTTCGTGTGACTTCGTGGACCTCGTGCTTCGTGGAAAGCTTGTGTTTGAGCTTTGGCTGATAAACGAAAAAGGGGATGCGGAAGCAGGAATGGGCTGCCGCATCCCCTGGTGAAATGACAAACAATGATGTCATCCTCGCGACGATATTACGCCACGAAAAGCTGCTCCACGGTGCGCAGCATCATCGGGGTTCCCTGGACTTCGGTTTCGAACAGGGGAACAACGGCGCGGACGCTGTCTTTGAAGATCTCGGCGATCTCCGCCATGTGTTCTTCCTGCATCTTGACCCGGTTCTGGACGAACTCGGCAGCGTCTTCCCCGACCTGCTCCTTCTGGATCAGGCCATTGACAATCACGCCGCCCACCGGGATTCCGAATTCATGGAACCAGTTGATGAATCGGGTAATGACCGCGATCGGGAGGCTTTCCGGCAAGGTCACGAAGAAAAACGCAGTGAGCGCGTTATCGGTCAGGACGTCCTTGGCCTGAGCCATCCGCTCCTTGAAGCTGAGGAGATAGTCCAGGAGCGGGTCTTTCTCCTCCTTCTTCTTGGAGAACGAGAGCAACTCCCTCAGGGATTTGGCTTCTTCCCGGCTTTTCAGCATCTTCTCGACCCACAGCGAATACACCTTGGACATCCCGAGCAGGCGCCGGGCATTGGCCGTGGGCGCCGTGTCGAAAACATAGAACTCATATTCGTCCTTGAACATGAGGTCCATCATGTTCTCGAACATGGCCGATTCTTCAAAAGCGGGGTTCATCGTCGCGGATTCGATGAAATCCTCGGCTTTGGTGGTGATGTCGGCGAATTTGAGAAACCAGTTGATCTTCTCGCGAATCTCGCGTTTGGAGCGTTCGATGGTTTCCCGCGTGTCGATTTCAAAGGCATAGCAGTTTTCTTCATCGCAAACGACCGCCGGTTTCCCGAAGACATCCTGCCCAAACAGATTGGAAAGACTGTGCACGGGGTTGGTCGAGGCGAGCAGGGTCTTTTTCCCCTGCTTGGCGGCCCACAGGGCGGCGGCCCCGGCCATAACGGTTTTCCCGACCCCCCTTTGCCTCCGAAGAAGATGTATTTCAGTTGGGGATGGTCCTTCATGTACTGCTTCATACTGATCGTGATCTGGTTCACCGTTTATCCCCTCCTGCCGTCAATGAGGTCGCCGAACATGGCCTTGGCCATCTTTTCGATCATCGCCAGGCCGGTCACGTCCCGTTCCATTTCCGGGACGGAGGCCAAGAATCTGCCCGCGAAACTGCTCATCGATCACCTTCAGATAATGCTCCTGCATGGCGAAGCGGTTCTTCAGATATTCCGGAATGTTCTGATTCTTCAATTCCTCGGGCAGCACCCGGTTGATGATGTATCCGCTCAGGGGCACATCGAATTTGGCAAACAGCTCTGCCGCCTTCACGGTGTCCTTGATGATCATCTCTTCGGCGGTGAGCACGAAGAAGAAGGCTGTTTTCTGCCTTGTCCGTCAGGATGCTCGAGGACTTGTTGATGCGATCCTTGATGTAGAGCAGCTCGTTGAGGATGGCGTCTTCGTCCAGCTCTTTGTCGCGCCGGATGACGCGGCCACCTGATCGTATTCCCGCATCTGCTGCCGCAGTCCGGTGATCTTGTCGATCCAGGCGTCGTAGACCGAGGCCATGCTCAGATAGTAGAGCGCATGGCCCAGCGGGACCAGATCGTAAATGTAGTAGTCGTAGCCGCCCTTGACCACGATATCCACCACCTCGTCGAAGATGGCGCTCTCTTCCATGGCCGGTTCTGCGGCGGCGGCCTGGATGTAGCTCTCGATTTCCTCCGGGATCTGGTCCATCCCGTACATGTCGAGGATTTTCTGGCGGATTTCCTGCTGATATTCTTTTACCCGGCGGTCCGCGTCGATCTCCTGAGCATAGAGGTTCGGCATGATCTCCGTCGGGCCCTTTGCCGAAGATATCCTTCTTGAAGATGTCGCTCAGCGAAGCCTGAGGATCGACGGAAAAGACCAGGACGCGTTTTCCCTTCTTGGCCAGATAATAGGCTGTGGCGGCGGAAAAGGTCGTCTTCCCCAGACCGCCTTTGCCGCCGAACATGATGTAGCGCCGGTCCGGATACTGTTCAAAAATCGTTGATAGAGAAATGCGAATCACCCCCTTCCTAAGTTGACGATTAAGATTCTGAATCGAATGATCGAAAAGCAACTCAATTCCGTCTTACGCCAGGGCGTCGGTCAGGTCTTTTTCCCTCAGCATCCTCGTTTCCATGTGGAGATCTGAGGAACCACATAAGGAAGAAGCCGGAGAGAATAATAAGGGCGGCAGAATGGGCACCCCCAGCATGTCTCCCATGGTAATCAGGATGAACAGGTGCTCCATGCTGGCCCGGGTCTTCAGCGCGAACCGGGCCGAATCGTGGGCGGCCACGCCGTACACGAATTCCTTGACGGCCTGAAAAATACCGCCTTTTTCTTTTCCTTCTCTTCGTTTGCCATGAAACTATTCCTCCTCAAATGTGAGCTGGGTATGCGACCACGGAACCCAGCGCTGGCCTTTGGTGGGTTACGGCGCAAAAAGACGTGCCTAATCCACCCTACATTACTCAGCACTCAGCACCCAGTCTCAGCACTGCTTCAGCAGCCGGTGCCGCCTGGGCTCGCAAGGTTCGATACCGGCCGAAGGCCTTGAACCCTTCCATGCCCAGGATGATGGCCGCGATGACCAGGAAGAAGCCGACCACTCCCATCAGGGTGTTGCCGATCAGGCCTCTCCCTTGCACCGCTCCGGAAAGAACCTTGCCGAGCAGGGTGTAGGAAGTGTAGAGCAGCGCGGCAACGGTGGTGATGAACATGAAAATCATCGGGTAAAAGGTCCAGGCGCAGACTTTTCCCTCGGACATCAGCCAGGCCGTGACCAGCATCAGGGCAAGAGAGGCCATGAGCTGGTTGGCGCCGCCGAACAGCACCCACAGATACTGCCACCATCCCGTAAGAACCAGGACAGCCCGAGGACGCTGGCGACGAAGGTGCCGACATGAGCATTCTTGAAGAGCGGGCTGACATCGCCCAGAAGTTCGCGAGGTGGCGACTCTCATGAACCGGATGACCAGTTGCATGATGGTGATGGCGAGCACGATCATCATCACGCTGCCGTAAGACCGGCCCAGATCCGCCGGAAGCCCAGGACCCCCAGGAATTTGGATACTCCAGCTGCAAAGACCCCACCCGGGCCCTTGGCGATAGCTGCGCCGTATTCGGCCGGAGAGGCATAGATCGTGCCGGCAATGATCAGGGCGAAGACCGCCAGCATCATTTCCACGAACATGACGCCGGCGCCGACGGGTCTGGCATCCATTTCGCTTTCCAGCTGGCGCGCCGTGCCCGGAGCTCGAGACGATGCTGTGCCATCCGGAAATGGCTCCGCAGGCAATGGTCACGAACATGATCGGCCAGATCGGTCCGATTTTGATGGTGAACCGTGTAGGCGGGAAGAGTGAAATCCGGATGGAGGATCAAGATTCCGATCATCCCGAAGAACAGGCCCAAGAAAGACGATATAGGAGGCCACATAGTTGATCGGCAGGGCAAATCTCCAGATGGGCAGCACTGCAGCGAAGTAGCAGAAAACAAACGCACAGATGGCCCACAGGACGCGGCTGTTGGCCAGTGCCTGCCCGAGGATCTGGTCAGAAGGCGCCATGGTTCCGAGCCAGATCCCGCACATGGCGATGACGACCGTGACGACGGTGGTCAGGATGATGTCCTTCTTCCAGCGGTAGATCATCTGCCCGGCCAGGATTCCCCGATGGTAAGGAAGAGCCACGCCATGGGGGCTGCTTTCAGGGCGACCGCCGTGCTCACCACCACGTTGCCGAAGGCGCCGGCAATGAGGAGCAGATAAAAATAGATGAAGGAAAGGAGGATGACTCGCGCCCGCGGGGAAATCAGCCGGTAGCTCAACCCCCCGAAGGAGGCCCCATCATTTCGCATGGCGATCATCGTGCTGGAGTAGTCGTGAACCCAGCCGATGAAAAATGTTCCCAGAAGAATCCAGACAAGAGCGGGCAACCAGCCCCACTGGATGGCGATGATCGGACCGATGATCGGAGCGGCCCCGGCAATGGACTTGAACTGGTAGCCGAACAGAATGTTCTTGCTGGTCGGCATGAATTCCACGCCGTCCATGTACATGTTGGCCGGAGTGGCCCTCTTCGGATCGGACTTTATGACCTTGGTGTCGATAGTCTTCGCGTAGAAGCGATACCCGATGAAAAATACGAGAAAAGCAAGAAGCAAGACCAGTACGGAATTCATCTCAATACCTCCCCTGAAACATTAAAGAAGCCCACTGAGAACCAACCAATCAACTATGATTCCACACTCGATATCATTACCGTGATCAGTGGCGCGTGACCAGTGATCAGCAAGGTAAGCAAAACAAATGTTGGTGCTCATTCTCATGCTTTGAGCCTGGCACCCGGAGATGATGACTCTCTTGAGAGCGCGCCGGGTTGGGGATTCGAGAAAAAAACGAAAGGATTGCACTGCCATGTATTGGTGCAAATGGTGCCTCCTGCCGGAGAAACACAAACGTTGTGCCTTTCAGTAGGGGAAGGAAAGATGATCTGCATTCCCACCCTCAGAGTGGAAATCGAAACTCGACACCCCCGCTCCGTGAGAAACTCCTCAAGACAAGCAACGCAGCTTCGTAACAATATTCTCAAAGAATTCGAAGAAATTCAACCGGGATTTGATTTTTTTGCAGCGATGGCTGCCTTAACGCACGACCAACAGGTTATTCACCTTACTTACCCCAACGATGGATTCGGCCAGTTCAGTCGCACGGTTCTTGGCAAAATCAGATTCTACCGCACCCGTAAGGGTAACTACACCCTGGAAGGTGTCGACGGAAACCGCGAAACCGCTGAGATAGGGGTCGTTGAAGATCCGGGTTTTGATGGTTGCGGTGATGTTCATGTCATCGACAACCTGCCCGGGACTCCTGCCCGCTGACGTGCGGCAGGAATTGAGGCTCAAGATCAGGAACATAACCACCATCACGAACAGGGCGATCTTCCGACGCTTCATTGCGAGACCTCCTTCTCAAAGTTGGCAGCCCAAATTAACGAGCAACTTATACCATTGGCGCGAAGGTTTTCACTTGACCACTTGCCACTCCACCGATCACTGACCACTACTCACTAGCCACTACCCACTACCCACTTGTCACTAATCACTAGCCACAGCTCTTCAGGCACCAATACTCCCGTACCATTAATCTCATCGCGCTTGAGTTTCAAGAGGGCGTCGTTGACCTGCTGCATCGGGAATATCTGTACCTGGGAACGGACGGGGATCGTGGCCGCACGTTGCAGCAATTCGACAGCATCCTGCTTCCTTGGGGCCGGGCTGTGGCTCCGGCCAATCCGACCAGCCGAGCGGGGCCTTTTCCACCGGCGCGCAACCTTTAAGAACCATCGCTTTCATGGTCTTTCCTCGAAGAAGACAGACTCTTTAGTTCTTCACCGCAGAGACGCAGAGGACGCAGAGATTCAAAGCAAAGAGCTTTCTCTGCGCTCTCAGAGTCTCTGCTCCGAAAAGTCATCGTGGGCAGGCCACCTTCAAAGACCGACTCGGTTTGGGAAACCGAGTCGGTCTGGTCACCACCGTACAGCTTTTCATGTGTCTTCGGGTGTCCCAAGGGACATGAGGGACTGCGGTAAATTTAAA
>CAWAOR010000012.1:0-281484 GCA_963783775.1 uncultured delta proteobacterium
GTCATTTGAGGGTATGGTAATCGTTCCTAACTTGGTATCTGCTGAAGTGGGCACGAAAGAAACCTGAAAGGTGCAACTCTTGCCTGATTCAATGGTCTTTCCGGAACAGCTGTCCTTACCTTCCACAAGTTTAAACTGCCCCGCGTCTGTTCCGCCGATTATCGTGGTTCCAATGGTGAGATCAGCGACGCCTTTCGTTGCGGTATTCTTGACCGTAAAAGTGGCGGTGGCCTTTTTCCCGACCTTTTTGGTCCCGAAGTCTTTGTAGGTTGGGGTGACGACCAGGGTGGGAGCCCAGGGGGTGAAGGTTGCCGTCACCGTTACGTCACTATTCATCGTAATGGTGCAGGTCGACTGTCCGGTGCAGGTTGTCCACCCGGCAAAAACCGCCCCGGGGGCAGGCGTGGCAACAAGGGTCACCTCCGTGCCCGGAAGATAGGTCGCTGAACACGAACTGTCGGCGGCGCAATTGACACCTGAATAAGGGCTGCTTATTACGGTACCCGGCCCGGTCACGTCGACCGTGATGGTATAAGGAGCGGGCAGCGGCTTGATCAGCTCCGCATTGTATGCATGAGAGGTGTTATCATCGAGGAGGCCCGCTCGCTATCCTGCCTGCGCCGATTGCATACCCACGGGATTTTGCCGCGGGGGATTCGGGCGGGACCGCAGGGTCATCCTGGACCGCAGGGTCGACATCGGTGATGAATATTGAAACCGTATTGTTGCTGTTGCGAACAATTTGAAACGTGCGAAACTCTGGGGGAAGTCCCGAAGCGATGAGGTCTCCACCTCCCAGAAGCCGAATTCCGGACCCTTGCCTTTTGGCGCAGGCTGCGGGGTGACGGTGTTGATGTGACGATGCCCCGCGATCCATAAGAGCAGGTTCGGGTAGTTGTGCAGCGTCTCAAGCAGCATCGCATCGGTTACGACGTTATAGGGGGGGACCGGGTAACAATCGGAACCGGCATGAGTTGGATCGGTCATGCAGGTGGAGAGGAACAGCGAAAGGATCGTCGTGTTAGGGTGATAGTTCGGAGGTACGAGCGGGGCGTCGGGGACATTCAGGCGAGGCCCTACCGGGATATGAGCGGCTATGATCATGAGCTTGCCCTCAGCCTGACCCTGCTCCAGTTCATTTACAAGCCAGTCGTATCGTGTCTGGTCCAGACAAGCTCGCGCGTACGAACTGTCCGCGGCGTAGGGATTCTGCTTGCACGTGTCGTCGAGCACTATGACCTTGAGCGGCACGCTTGCCTTGGGCTCGAAGGTATAGGAGGCGAAGTCGTTATCGAGATTGGTCTGCGTGAATCCGTGGCCCTCGGGTTCTGAAGTGGTGTTGAAAAACTCTTTCATCCAGTTCAAGGACGGGGACGTCTTTGTGGAGAGGGCACGGCGGTTTCGGTCGGCAGCGATGATCGGCGCTGCCATGGTCCGGGCATCTCCATCGCCGATGATGTTCCCGTACTCTGTCCTCCCGTCAATTACGCCCATGTAGTAGCCACGGGCATCAAATGAAGGGAACTGCGCCGCGCCGACCAGGCCCATGTCGATAACGGTGTTGCCAACGAGGATGCTTCGAGCATAATCGTCAAAGAGGAGGGTGCCACACCAGTACTGGTCATGATTGCCGATGGTCGCGTACCAGGGAATCGACTTGTCGAGCCCGGCCGACTGATAGGGCATCTGGTAATCAATGTACTTCGCCCCCCTGTGCGCTCCTGAGCTTGGAGTGATCCTCTTTCCGTCCATGACGTTGATAAACCACCTGAGTTCATTATACTGGTTGCTGTTTGCATCATCGCCCAGGGATATGCCGAAATCAAAGGGCGTCTGGTTGTGTGGAGGGCGTTGATCGTCTGGACCGCTGCGTCAAGGACGTGGGTGGTAGACAACATGATGGGTGAGTACGCCGAGGTGTTGGTGTTTCCAAAGCCCGTGCCGGGCATCACTGCCGCGTAGATCGACTGGGCCGGAGATTCTTTGTCAACGATATGAATGTCACTCATGGAGAAGAAAGTCAAAAGCGTTTCGCCTGAGCTGTATGTTCCCACCGGGGAGCCGTCCGGTAAAAGCGGGCCGGCGTCGACGCCGGGTCCCCACCCCCATGGACTGTATCTATTGGGTGCGTATTGTTCGACCTGGTCTATGGTAAGCTGAGTTGTGTCTTCAGGTAGTGAGACAGGACTCACTGTTCGCTCCCGTGTAGTCTTGACATCCGTGAAGATCGGGTACGTGGGTTCCGAACTCACGGTTTGCTGCTGTGTAGGATCGACACCCGAGGCGAGCGGATAGGTTGGTTCCGAGTATGCCTGGAATGGCAAAGCTGCAACCAACAGGAAGAGTAGGAATAGCGGCGTTACCACTTTTCGCATGATTCCACCTTTTTGATAGATCGGGTCGTTTTGGTTTGTTGTAAGATTTTTGTGTTTCACGGTATCTGCCTCCTTTGGCCATACATCATGAGATGGTTTGTTTCCACGGCTTTACAGTTGTGATCGGAAACGGGTCCGTCCGTCCAGACGATGCTTTGTAGGAGGGGTAATGCAGACAGGAGCCGCATTTACTATCGGGAAAACGGCAGAAAACTTAAGACAGAATTCACTACCGGACAGTTCTCCTTAAGTCGTCAAAGGGGCGAGAAAGCTGACCGGCATTGGCAAATCCCTGCGAACAAGAAATCGATCAATGACAGACCGAGTTGGAAGACGCTCAGGTTGGTTCGTGATTTACGGTGCAAATCTCGATCAGTCTCAATGGAGCAACAAATTACCTCCCGCCAGAGGCCGGGTTTAACTTGCGGGGTCATAAAACTGGCGGGCTGATTACCCCGGGCACGCCCGGAAATGATGAATGGATAATGGTGAAGGTGGGCATTCCGGATGCAGAATTGCTTGAAAAATCGTAAGGCCGCAAGTATAAGGGTTGGAGTCAAGAGGGGTGAATTCAGGTTCTTTCCTCGGTTCTTACCGCTGCCGTTGTGTTCAGATTTCCCCCTCGGTCTGAGTCTGAGTCTTCATTTGCTACCCGAACAGACATTCTTTGATATTGGAGATGGATCAAGTGGTGAGGTTTGTTTCGGAGAATATGAAGGCTCTGCTGTCGAAGCTAATTTGCTGCTTGTGGCGGCGGCTCTGCTCTCGACGTGCTCTACCCATACCGCTCCCGTGGCAAGAGAGGAAGTTTCTTTGCCGCAAGAGGCCGTCCTGAGACAATGGAAGGCCAAATCTCAAGGATGGCGGGAGCTGCCGGAGGGACCTTTGACGGTGGAGCGGGCCGTAGAGGAAGCCTTAACGGCCAGCCCGGAACTGGAGCAGATTCGTCAGCGCATGCGAGCCGCTGCCGAGCAGGTTCGCCAGGCTGATGCCACCTTCTATCCCCGGCTGATCGTTTCCGAGGACTACAACATCACCAACAATGCCGTGTTCGCTCTGATGGATATCATCAATCAGCGGCGTTTTCGGCCGGATATCGATTTCAACAATCCCGGGACGCAGCAGAATTTTGGCACGCGGCTTCGAGGGGAATGGGCACTTTTCGAGGGCGGCAGCCGCTGGTATGACCGCAAGGCGACGATTGCCCAGCAGCGTTCCGTCAGTGCTGAACTGGCGGCGGCCCGCAATCAGCTCGTGGCCAGGGTCACCGAGATTTATTACCAGTGGCTGCAAGCTCGTGCTTTTATCGGAGTGGCGGAGCAGGCCCTCCAATCGGCGCAAACAGACGAGCGCCTGGGAGAGGCGCGATTACGCGCCGAGGCGGCTCTTCCCAGTGAAGTCTCGCGTCTCAAGGCGCGCCGTGCCGAAGCCCACGGCAATCTGGTTACGGCGCAGACCAACGCGCTCAAGCTGCAAGCCGGATTGGAGCGCCTCATGGCGCGGCCGATCCAGCCCGCGGAGATTCCCGACCCCGGAATCAGCATGGCGGTGGCGCAGCATGAGGCTCGACCGAAGGATGCCGATCATAATGTCGAAATCGCCCTAGGAAAGCGGCCGGAGATGTCCGCCGTGCGTTCCCTGATACAGGCCGCCAGAGAACGGGTTCGCTCGGCACAGGGAGGGCTTTTGCCGCGTTTGGGGAGCAATGTCGATTATGCGCTGGATTCTGAAAACCTCGGTAAGTTTGCCGACAGCTGGTTTGTGGGGATCCAGGCGACCTGGCCGCTTTTTGAAGGCGGCCTCAGTGTTTCCCGAATTGAAGAAGCCCGCTCACGTCTGAAGGAAATCGAATCACGAAGCGAACAAATCGCTCTGGATATCGCTCTGGAAGTCACCCAGGCTACGCTGGCGGTCCGAGAAGCTGCCGAGAAGATTCGGGTGGCCGAGGAGCGCAGGACCTGGGCGGAAAAGGCCCTCGCAGAAGTGCGCCAAATCTACTCAAAACAGGCGGCTACGGTGGATTCCCTGCTGCAGGCGGAAGTGGCCTGGAACCAGGCGGAAGTCGCCTATACGGCCGCGCTCTTTGAAGGCAAGATTGCTCAGGCTTTTCTCAGGCGGGCGCTGGGGGATTTTGCTGATGGGTTGGGAGTGAGGGGTGAAGAGTGAAGAGTGAAGGAGTGAAGCGAAGAGGGAAGAGCGAACCGCAGAATATCGAATGTCGAACCGCAGAATGATGAAGGGGAATGAAGAGCGAAGAGAGAAGAGCGAACCGCAGAATGATGAAGGAAAATGAAGAGCGAAGAAGAAACGAACCGCAGCATTTCGAAGGAAAAAGCCTCGCAGATGAGATCGAGCAACTCGATGTGAGCGGTGAGGAGTGCGGACATTGACTATCACAGAATCAGCAATTCCACTTCATCATTGGACATTCGTCATTCGACATTCTGCGGTTCGCTTTTCGCCACTTCATCATTGGACATTCGTTATTCGATATTCTGCAGTTTGCTTTTCGGAGGGAGTATGACCTCGGAAGTTGATAAAAAGTGGTTCCAACGGAAGGAAGTGATGAAGGGGTTGGGGGTTTTGGCGCTCCTGATCCTCCTCATGCTGTGGCTTGCCGGGGCCTTTGTGAAGAAGATCGAGCCCGGGCCTCCGACCCCCAAAGCCCAACCTCCCCGGATGAACACTCAGAAAGTCCAACGACACGTCTATCCGCTGATTATCGATCAAATTGGGACGGTTCGCTCCCAGACGGAAGCGATGGTTTCGTCGCGTATCATGGCTCAAGTCAAGGACATTCCGGTAAAGGAAGGCGAAACCGTCATCGGCAGTGACGCGAAGGGTTCCGAAGCCACGGTTCTGGCGCTGCTCCAGGATGCGGACATCAAAGCCCGGCTCCAGCAGGCCGAGGCTCAGATGGAGGCCGTCGAGCGTGGTATAGAAGCGGCCAAAGCCAGGCTCGGGGCGGCCAGAGCGCAGGTCGATGCGGCCCGGGCCAACCGGGATAAAGCGCTTGCCGATTACAGGCGATCCGAGGATCTGCGACGCAATGAGGCCGCCACCGGCCAGCAGGTGGAGCACGCCAGAGCTCAAAAGGACACGACCGAGGCCAATCTGCTGGCTGCCCTGCAGGATGTGCGGGCCGCCGAGAGTGAAATCAAACGCCTTCAGGCTCAGCGTGAACAGGCCGAGGCTGCGATGGCCGAAGCTCGCGTCATGCTGAGTTTTACCATGATTCGGGCACCCTTTACGGGGAAAGTGGTGAGAAAGCTGTTGAATGTCGGCGATATGGCCTCCCCGGCGCAGCCGCTGTTTCTGATCGAGACGGCTTCGCAGCTGGAGCTGCACGCGTTTCTCTCGGAGTCCCTCATCCCCCGTATCAGTCTGGGCCAGGCGATGGAAGTCCACATCGATGCCATAAACCGCACCTTTCCCGGGGTGGTTCGGGAAATTGTTCCGAAATCCGATCCCTCGACCCGCACCGTTTCGGTCAAGGTCACGCTGCCTCCCGACCCGGAGCTCGTGAACGGCCTCTTCGGCCGACTGAGGGTTCCCTATGGCAAATACGATGCCCTGGTTGCGCCGATCAAGGCCGTGCGCGAAGTGGGGCAACTCATGCTCGTTGATGTTGTGGGACCCGACGGAGATCCCCAGCGGCGCTTCGTTACCCTGGGGCAGGTGCACGACGATCTCGTGGAAGTACTCTCCGGCTTGCAGGAAAATGAAGAGGTGGTCGTGCCGTGAAAGAGCATGGTGCAGCTTCCCATCATTGGATGACCCGTATTGTTGAGGCCTTTCTCGAAGGGAATCTCTCCGTCCTGCTCATCCTCATCAGTCTGATTGCCGGCGGGGTGGCGCTGCTGATCACGCCTCGGGAAGAGGACCCGCAGATCGTGGTGCCGATTGCCGACGTGCTGGTGAGCATTCCCGGGGCGTCGGCTCGAGAAGTGGAACGGCAGGTGGCCACGCGGCTGGAAAAGCTCCTCTATCAGATCGATGGCGTGGAGTATGTCTACTCGACCAGCACCCCTTCTCAGGCCATCGTCACCGTGCGCTTCTATGTCGGTGAAGATCGCGAACGGAGTTGGGTAAGACTGCACAATAAGATTCAGGGGAATATCGATCAGGTGCCTCCGTCGGTGGCCGGATGGGTGGTAAAGCCGGTCGAAATTGATGATGCCCCGATTATGAACCTCACCCTCTACAGCGACCGCTATGACGATTATGCCTTGCGGCGCATGGCCGAAGAACTCGAAATCCGCCTGCAGGGGGTCAATAACGCGGGACGGACTTGCATCAGTGGAGGCCGTCCGCGTCAGGTTCGGGTGCGGCTTTCACCCCAGCTCCTGGCCGGCCGGGGGATATCTCTTCAGGATCTGCAGCGAGCCATCCGGGGTGCCAACGTAACCTTCCCGTCAGGTAGTTTGATCGACAGCAATCAGGAAACCCGGTTCGATGCGGGGCGCTTTCTGATTTCCGCGGCGGAAGTGGCGAATCTCGTGGTGGGTGTCCAAGACGGGCGTCCGGTTTACTTGAAGGAAGTGGCCGCGGTTGAGGACGGGCCGGCGGAGGCTGAGACCTATACGCATATCGCTTTTGGGGAGAAGGCCTTTTCTTCGATGGACCCGGCGGCGGAGCATGAGAAAATCCTCCCTAACCCCCCTTTAGCAAAGGGGGGGAGTGAGCCTCGAACAAAGGGGGGGACTGAACCCGTGGCGGCTGCCGGGCAGGATGGGGCTTTGCCCGAGAAGATCCAGCGCTTCCAGGACTATCCGGCGGTTACGGTGGCGGTGGCCAAGCGTAAAGGCACCAACGCGGTCTGGGTTTCGGAGGAAATCCTCAAGGAAGCCGAACGGTTTGCCCACGAGGTCCTCCCCGCAGGGGTGCATATGCGCACCACCAGGGATTTCGGGCGCACCGCCGATGAAAAG
Organism: uncultured delta proteobacterium; assembly: GCA_963783775.1. Taxonomy (GTDB): domain Bacteria; phylum Desulfobacterota; class Syntrophobacteria; order Syntrophobacterales; family Syntrophobacteraceae; genus JADGQM01. Next base: position 7,307 of record CAWAOR010000012.1, read on the forward strand.
GTGAATGAGCTGGTGGAAGCGCTCCTGGTGGCCATTGCCATTGTCGTTATTCTGCTGGCCTACACCCTGGGATGGCGGGAGGGGATCATCATCGCTCTGGCCGTTCCCGTAACCTTCAGTTTCACCCTCCTGATCAACCTGCTGCTGGGCTATACCATCAACCGGGTGACCCTTTTCGCCATGATCCTTTCGCTCGGTCTGGTGGTGGACGATCCCATCGTCGATGTGGAAAACATCCATCGCCACTTCTCCATGCGCAAGGAATCCCCCAAACAGGCGGTGATCAGCGCGGTCAACGAGGTGCGTCCGCCGATCATTCTGGCGACTCTGGCCGTGATCATCTCCTTTGTGCCGATGTTCTTCATTACCGGCATGATGGGCCCCTACATGGCTCCCATGGCGCTGAACGTGCCGGTGGCCATGCTCATGAGCCTGCTCGTCGCTTTTACGATCACGCCGTGGCTGTCTTTGCACATGTTGCGAAGGGAGTATGACAAGCCGCACGAGAAACCTTTCGAGCTCGAGGAGAGCGGCTTATACAAAGTCTACAGCCGACTCATGACGGCGTTGGTCGAATCGCGGAGGCTGCGGTGGGGAACCCTGGGGTTCGTGGTGATGCTGTTCGGCTTTGCCGTATGGTTGATATTCTCCCATCGGGTGCCGCTCAAGATGCTGCCTTTCGACAACAAGAATGAACTTCAGGTGGTGATCGATATGCCCGAGGGCACGCCTCTGGAAGCCACCGAGGCGGCGGCCCACGCCCTCTCCGACTACCTCGTCCGGGTCCCGGAAGTGACCGATGTGAGCAGCTATGTGGGGACCAGCAGTCCCATGGACTTCAACGGTCTGGTCCGCCATTACTATCTTCGCCGAGGTGCCAATGTGGCGGATCTTCGTATCAACCTGGCGGGGAAGAAACAGCGCTCGCAGCAGAGCCACGCCATCGCTTTGAGGCTGCGCAACGACCTCCACCGGATTGCCTTGCGCCATGGGGCAAACATCAAGATCGTGGAAGCGCCGCCCGGCCCTCCGGTGATTGCCACGCTGGTGGCGGAAGTCTATGGCAAGATCGGTCAGCCTTATGGCGAGCTGGTGCGGGCGGCCGCCGGAGTCAGACGCCACATGGAGGCCACTCACGGGGTGGTGGATGTGGACGATGTGGTGGTGGCTCCGGAAAAGAAGCTGACCTTCCGCGTCGATCGGGCCAAGGCCATGATGCATGGAATCAACGATCGGCAGATTGCGGAGACCCTTCAGGGAACGCATGGTTGGCGCGGTTCCGGGGGCGTTGGGGTTGGATAACGAGGTGAACCCCGTATCCATCAAGCTGCGTTTTGTCGTGGAGGACCGGGCTCAGCAGGCGGACCTTGAGCAATTGATGATCAAAGGTGCCAGGGGTGAGGGAGTCTATCTGACCGATCTCGGGACGTTCGAGGATGGGGTCATCGATCAGCCGATCTACCACAAGAATTTGCGGCCGGTGGTCTATGTCTTCGGGGATACCGCCGGCTTGCCGCCGCCTGATGCGGTGCTGGCGCTGAGCGATGAGGTGAAGCATGATCCCCAATTGAAAGGGTTCGAGATCGTCTGGTCGGGTGAAGGTGAATGGGATATTACGTTACGGGTCTTCAGAGATCTCGGGATCGCTTTTGGCATTGCGGTGCTGGGAATCTACATCCTATTGCTCTATCAGACGCAGAGCTACCTCCTGCCCGCCATTCAGCTCATTGCCCTGCCGCTTTCGGTCATCGGCATCCTGCCGGGTTTCTGGGTGTTGAATGTGATCACCGGGCATCCGGTGGGGGGCTGGGAGAATCCGGTCTATTTCACGGCGACGGCCATGATCGGCATGATTGCTCTGGCCGGGATTGCCACTCGCAACTCGATCCTGCTCATCGAGTTTGTCGAGGTTCAGAAAAGCAAAGGCGAGCCCCTGGTAAAATCGCTCATCGAGGCCGGAGCGCTTCGCACGCGACCGATTTTTCTTACCTCGCTGGCGGCTATGCTCGCCGCCTGGCCGATCACCCTCGATCCCATCTTTTCCGGGCTGGCGTGGGCGCTCATTTTTGGCATTGCGGTATCGACCTTTTTCACCTTAATTGTGGTTCCGATGGTATATTACATGGCCTACGCGAAGAGACAGGAGTAGCAAAAATATGGCAAGGCGCAAGGTGATGCGAACGCCCGAGGAGATCTTCTGCAAAGTTTGCAGCGAGAAGCGCGGAGTCAATCCCGAGACCTTGAAACACACCGTCATCCTGGCTGTGGAAATTGCGCGGGAAGGCCGCGAAGGCAGGAAGATTGGGACTTTGTTTGTGGTCGGAGATTCCGAAGAAGTCCTGAAACATTCAAGAAGCCTCATTCTGGACCCTCTTTTTGGGCATCCCGACGAACTCAAACTCATTCATCTGCCCGACATGCGGGAGACCGTGAAGGAACTGGCTCAGCTTGATGGCGCCTTTGTGGTTTCCGACGCGGGTGTCGTGGTTTCGGCCTGCCGGTACATCGACGCTTTTTCCGAGGGGATTTCGCTTCCCCTGGGCCTGGGAAGTCGGCATATGGCGGCAGCTTCCATCACCAAGGAGACCGGGGCTGTGGCGGTCGTCGTGTCCGAGAGCTCCATTGTGCGCGTCTTCGATGATGCCGAGATCATCTCGGAGATCATCCCGGAACTGTGGATGTTTGCGAGATACAGTACGCATCTGGCCGGCGAAATTGCGGAACTCAAAGAGGAAGACCTGACCATTGTCAGCAAGGCCGACTGATCCTTGGTCGGCTTGCCTCCTATAAAATGCGAAAAGCTGCCTTCCTGCGGCAGTTACCGTGACTGATTCATAAGGCAGGTGGATGTCTTTCATTTCGAGGGTTCTACCGTTTCTGCTGTGGCTGGTGTTGGGTTTTTGTGGGCATGCCTGGGCTTTTTCCTCGGTCAATGTTCCCCTCGATAACTGGTCGTACGCGGCCCTCGATAAGCTCGAAGGTTTTGGCCTGATTCATTCCGCCCTGCATGGCACGCGCCCGTTTTCGCGCCTGGAGATGGCGCGCCTCATCCGTGAAGCTCAGGTGGAGATTAAATTCCAGGCCGTCAGTCTCCCCCCGATCGTGGCTGAGCTGCTTCAGGATCTCGAACGGGATTTCAGGGAGGAACTTGCGCTCGTCGGGAAGAGCACCGATATTCTCCAGAAGAGCTTTATCAAACCTCTGGACGAAGTGCAGGCGCGGTATGTCTATGTGCAGGGCCAGCCGCGTGAGTTCTTGAATATCAGAGGGGGAATTCGCCAGTATCCGCTGTCGAATCAAGGAATTGTTGCTACAGAAGGGACCCCTCTGGTCGCCAATAATGAAGGACTGAGCTACGGCGAACACAACAACTTTTCCCTCCGGTTCTCTTCCATGCTGGGGTACCGGGACTTCTTTTCCGCCTATGTAGAGCCAGTCCTGCTCGTGCGCCAGAACAGCGGTGGGCTCGATGATTTTGACGACACCAAGCTGGATCTGCTCAAGGGCTATGCCATGCTGGCGTTCTGGAACATGCAGCTGGAGGGCGGCAGAGACTCCATGTGGTGGGGGCAGGGCGCTCATGGCGATATCCTCATGACCAACAACGCTTCTCCCCTGGACTCGTCAAGCTATCCAACCCCGAACCGACGCTCCTGCCGTGGCTCCTGCGCTACCTGGGACCGTTCAAGTACGTGGCTTTCGCATCGCAGCTGACCGGTTATGAAAATCCTGCCAATCCCTGGCTCGCGGGCCTTCGCATCAATTTCAAGCCCCATCCTCTCTTCGAGATGGGGCTTGCGACCACGTTCATGTTCAACGGCAAGGGGATGCCGAGTTTTAATTTTCTCGAATTGTTCAACTTCTTCGGGGGCAAATCCCCCACCAACGCCAACCAGTTGGCGGCCTTCGATTTTCGGCTGCAGTTGCCATTCCTGCGGGATGCTCAACTCTATATGGAATACGGCGGAGATGACAGCGGCGGGTGGGACCCGGAACATCCGACGGAAACCGTGCTCAAAGACAACGCCTGGATGCTCGGGATCTACTTCCCGCGCCTAACTTGCGACGGCCGGACCGATTTGCGGGTGGAATACACCTATAACGCCCACCGCATCGATCCGACCACCGGCATGTGGTATGGCCATTTCGTTTACCGTTCCGGCTACACCTACAACGATAGAATCATGGGGCACCACATGGGGCCGGATGCCGAAGACTTTTTTACCCGGGTAACGCATTACCTGACGAATAACCTTCAGATCGGCCTGGATTATGATCGCATGGTTCGGGGCAAGACCTTGAGCTTCGCCGAGGAACTAGTCAATCAGTATGGCGTTGACGTTACCGTTAATTTGTGCCGCAGAGATGTCATGCTAACGTCCCGCTACGCCTTCGAGACCGTCGACAACTACAACATGCTGCCCGGCAGCAATCACCAGGATTTTCTCCTGGAGACGGTTCTGAAGCTGCAATTCTAAGAGGGTGTCTAAAAACCCAAATTGAGGGCACCTGTAATGAGTCTCGCATGTGCCCCGAATCGTCATTCCGGCATCCCCGGATCAAGTCCGGGGCGGAATCCAGGCTCTTTTAAATACCCTGGACCCCGGCCTAAAACCTGCCGGGGTGACGCTTGGATCGACTTTTTGACACGCTCTAAGATCCGGCCTGGCATTTCTCCCTTGACAACAACCGCAAAGCATGGATCAAATCATTCAACCTGCCATAATCATGTACGACATTCCAAACCACAGAATGGACCTTTAGTGAGGAGGTTATTATGAAAACACAGAAGGGTTTTCTGATCGCGGTCATTTGCCTGGTTTTGGGGTTGTTCGCACCCATCTCTCTGGCGCAACAAGGACAGGGCGAATTTTCGGCCGAGGATTTGAGCGCTGCGGCTAACCTGGTTGTGACCGCAGTTTCCGGCCCTGCTCAAGCCTATCTCAACCAAACGATTTCCGTGACCTTCACGGTGAAGAACCAGGGCGACGCAGCTTCCGGTGCCTACCAAGTCGGGTTGTACCTGTCCAAGGACAAGACCATCAACCCTGCCACCGACCGGTTGTTGGGAAAGGTGGCATATGCCGCTGGGCTGGCACCAGGGAATAGCAAGAAGGGGACCCCGAAGGTATTGATCCCCATTAACGGTTTGTCCGGGAAGTATTACCTTGGGGCGACGGTGGCAAGCAGCAAGAAGGCCTCACTGAAGCAGGTTTCGATCCTTCGTTATGCACTTGATGACAATGACACCGTCATCGACCACAAGACCGGTCTGATGTGGCAGCGGACAGATGATGGACAGAAGAGAAATTGGACCGATGCCGGCCAATATTGTGTGGATCTGGTCCTTGGCGGCAAAACGGACTGGAGAGCACCGAGCATTGATGAATTGCTGACGATTGTGGATTTTTCACGATCTGATCCTGCCATCGACCCGGTGTTCAACTGCCAGTTCGTGGTTTTACTGGTCGGGCAGCACCTATGCCGGCTATGCGGCCTGGGCTGGGATGTGTACTTCCGGTATGGCTATTCGAGCTGTATTGGGATAAGGCCGACAGCTATTACATCCGGTGTGTGCGCGGCGAATCCTGGTAAGCAGGTCCTGTGATTCTTTGCAAAGCCGGAGAGGGCGCTCCGGCTTCGCAGTTCATCACGGTGAAAGTTTGGCACCTTTCCGTGTGTTGCGTTTCGTTCCACTCAACGCAACCTACCATTGTCGTGTTTTGCACGTTTGCACGTTTGCTCGTTGCTCGTTCCCAAGCTCCAGCTTGGGAATGCAGGCACTGAAGCTCCAGCTTCTTGCGCTACTTCAGGATCAGGCGGCATCCGCGCGTTCACTGAAGCCGGAGCTTCCAGCCGGATGGGTTCCCAAGCTGGAGCTTGGGAACCAGCTTTTGAGGCTCCAGTTTGGGAACCAGCTCTTAACAGGCACCTACGCAAATTTTCAGACAGGCTCTGGACCATCTCACTGCGCTTGAGCAAAGCATCGCACCCAATGATTCGGCGAGTACTCGACGAACGGGGGCATGGTCTCTTTGCAGGCGTTGACGGCCTGGGGGCAGCGCGGTTCGAAGCGGCAGCCAAGCTCTTGGGGTGGGTGAACGCTGGGATCGCGGAGGGTCTGCCGCGCTTTTCGGGCAGCGTCCGGATCCGGGACCGGAATGGCCTGCAGGAGCGCCTGGGTGTAAGGATGACAGGGGTGAGCAAAGAGTTCATCTTTGGCAGCCAGTTCGACCAGGCAGCCGAGGTACATGACCGCTACGTGGTCGCTGATGTGGCGCACCACCGAAAGGTCGTGCGAGATGAAGAGATAGGTAAGTTGGTGTTGTTCCTGAAGGTCCTGCAGGAGGTTGATGATCTGAGCCTGGATGGAGACATCCAGAGCGGAGAGTGGTTCGTCGCAGATGATGAATTCGGGCTGCAGCGCCAGTGCTCGGGCGATACCGATCCGCTGCCGCTGGCCGCCGCTGAATTCATGAGGGTAACGGTTGATATCCTCCGCCTGCAGTCCCACCACCTCCATGAGGGTGCGGACCCGCTCTTTACGCTCCGCGAGAGTTCCCACCCCGTGAATCTGTAACGCCTCGCCGATGATGCGCCCGGCGGTCTGGCGAGGGTCGAGCGACGAATATGGATCCTGGAAAATGATCTGCATCCGTCTTCTGAGAGGGAGCAGGTCCTTGCGGGGCAGGCCGGTAAGATTCTGCCCGGCGAAAATGATCTCCCCTGCGGTGGGTTCCTCCAGCTTCAGGATGACGCGTCCCAGAGTGGATTTGCCGCATCCGCTCTCGCCCACCAGGCCAACCGTTTCTCCTCGGTGCACCTCAAGGTCAATCCCATCCACAGCCTTGATGAATCCCGTTGCCCGCCGCAGGAATCCTCCGGCAATCGGATAGTGCTTCTTTACATTTCGAAGCACCAGCAGCTTGTCATCCCCCACAGATTCAGGCACCTCAAGTCTCCTACCGTTAAAAGCAGTGGTTAGTGACCAGTGGTTAGTGGCTAGTTGTCGCGGTTATGGGTTAGGGAGCATACAGCCAGCAGCGCACCGGGTGACCTCCGGCAGGGAGCAGCAGGTCGGGTTCGGGGTCGCGGAGACACCGCTCGAAGACGTGGGGACAGCGAGTATTAAACTTACATCCCGAAGGCAGGGCAAAGAGGCTCGGGACCACCCCCTGGATGGCCTCCAGTCGCTTGCTGCCTGCGGTTGCCGAGCTCCCCGGAACCGAGCGCAACAGCCCCTTGGTGTATGGGTGCAGGGGTGAATGAAAGAGATCGACCACCGGGGCTTCCTCGACGGCCCGTCCGGCGTACATGATCAGTACCTGTTCGGCAAGCTCGGCGATGACTCCGAGATCATGGGTGATGAGGAGAATGGTGGCCCGGGACTGTTCCTGCAGTTGCCTCAGCAAATCCAGGATCTGAGCCTGGATGGTTACATCGAGAGCGGTTGTCGGTTCGTCGGCAATGATCAATCGGGGACGGCAGGCCAGAGCCATGGCAATCATCACCCGCTGGCGCATCCCGCCGCTCATCTGGTGCGGGTAGTCCCGGATTCTGGCGGTGGGCAGCGGGATGCCCACCTGATCCAACAGTTCGATCACCTGGTCGAGGGCCTCTTTCCGGGTGATCCGGCGATGCCGCTCGAGGACTTCCGCGATCTGGTCTCCGACCCGAAAAACCGGGTTGAGGGAGGTCATGGGTTCCTGAAAAATCATGGCAAGCTGATTGCCCCGGAGGGATCGCATGGCTTCTTCGGAGATCGCGAGCAGGTCAGTGCCGTCAAACCGCACCTGACCCCCCACAATGCGGCCGGGAGGCGACGGAATAAGGCGCATGATGGAAAGGGCCGTCATGCTCTTGCCACAGCCGGATTCCCCCACAATCCCGAAGACCTGGGCTTCCGGAACGCGGAAACTGAGGCCATCGACCGCTCGGGCGGTGCCTCTTTCGGTGAAAAAAGAGGTCTGAAGGTCCATCACTTCCAATAACACCGGATCCAATTGGCTAACTTCCTTCCCCAGATCAAGCCTTTACCGCAGAGGTTAGCAAGCCTATCAAGGCTTTTCCCAAAAGTCAAAGGGGCAACTGTGCAGGAATCGTAACCGACGTGTGCAAGAATCGTAACCGTGAGGTTGGCCGAGAGGTGCTCGAAGGGGTGAAACTGTGCTCGTCTATGCTTCTATCCCCGTGGCACGCTTGTTGCCTGTAGCGGGTCGGGTGAATGATGAAATCAGATACCGGGGTGCAGGATGACCCCGGGATGAATCAAGCAAGAAGATACGGATGAAAGCGAGGGCAAGATGGCAAAACCGGCGTTGATGAGGGATGAATCGCAACTGACTGAGGACGGGCTCGCCGATGGTGAAGCCGGGAGTCTTCCCGGCGCTAATGCGGAAGACCCTGGCCTGGAGACGGGCGGGGTGGTGACGCCCTTTGCCAGGAAAGGCGGTCGGCGGTACAGAGAAGCTGATCCTGCTGAAGCAAAGGTCCGGCGGCTTTTTGCCGGATGATCTGCTCAAGGGCAAGACGGATGAAAACGTCGTGCTGCGGCCCGTTTTCCCCAAGACACCGGCGACGAGCGGGATCGTCCAATTCTTCCTCGAACCCCCGAAGGCCCTTCCGGTGGTTGAAGGCGTGAGGCCGCGGGTGGAGGGCAAGTTCCTGTTCGTGGGCGACGAGAAATTTTATATCCGTGGGGTGACTTACGGTCCCTTTCGCCCGGACGAGAACGGCTGCGAGTATCATACTCCCGAGATGGTCGACCGGGATTTTGCCCAGATGGCGGAATACGGGATCAATTCCGTGCGGGTTTACACGGTACCGCCCCGCTGGCTGCTCGATGTGGCCCAGCGCCATGGCCTGCGGGTCATGATCGGACTGCCCTGGGAAGAGCACATCACGTTTCTCGACAACAAGAAATTGGCCAAAGATATCGAGGAGCGGGTGCGCCTTGGTGTGCGCGAATCGGCGGGCCATCCGGCACTGCTCTGTTACACCATCGGCAATGAAATCCCGGCCACGATCGTGCGCTGGTTCGGGCACCACCGCATTGAGGCCTTTCTCGAGCGGTTGTACCAGGTTGCCAAGGAGGAAGATCCCGAGGCTCTGGTCACCTATGTGAATTTCCCGACCACCGAATATCTGCAACTGCCCTTTGTGGACTTCGTTTCTTTTAACGTTTATCTGGAAACCGAGGAGAAGCTGGAAGGCTATCTGGCGCGCCTGCAAACCCTTGCCGGGGAACGGCCGCTGGTCATGGCCGAGATCGGTCTCGACAGCATGCGCAACGGCGAGGAAAAGCAAGCTTCGACCCTCAAGTGGCAGCTCCGCTCCACCTTTGCCGCCGGTTGTGCAGGAGTCTTCGTCTTTGCCTGGACCGACGAGTGGCATCGAGGCGGGTTCGATATCGACGATTGGGGTTTCGGCCTGACCGACCGCGACCGTCAGCCCAAGCAGTCCCTGGAGATGCTCCGCAAGGCCTTCGCCGAAGTACCGTTTCCCCCCGATTTGCCTTGGCCGAGCATCTCGGTGGTGGTTTGCTCCTACAATGGGGCGCGCACCATCAGCGATTGCCTGCAGGGGTTGCGCAAACTCGACTATCCGAACTACGAAGTGATTGTCGTCAACGACGGTTCCAAGGATCGGACGGAAGCGATTGCCAAGTCCTTCGCGTTCCGTGTGATCTCCACGGAGAACCGCGGCTTGAGCAGCGCCCGGAATACGGGCATGCGCGCCGCCAAGGGAGAAATCATAGCCTACATCGATGACGATGCCATCCCCGATCCGCACTGGCTGACCTATCTTGCCGTCAGCTACCTGAAGTCGAACCACATGGGAATCGGCGGGCCCAATCTGCCGCCCCGTGATGACGGCGCCATCGCCGACTGCGTGGCCAACTCGCCCGGCGGTCCCATTCACGTGCTCCTCACCGATGAAGAAGCCGAACACATTCCGGGCTGCAACATGTCCTTCCGCAAAATGGCTCTCGAAGCCATAGGCGGCTTCGACGAAAAATTCCGCATCGCCGGTGATGATGTGGATCTTTGCTGGCGCATCCAGCAGCAGGGCTGGACGCTGGGCTTCAGCCCGGCGGCCATGGTCTGGCACCACCGCCGCAACACGGTGAAGGGCTATCTCAAGCAGCAGATGAATTACGGTAAAGCCGAGGCCATGCTCGAGAAGAAATGGCCCGAAAAATACAACGCTGCCGGTCATATTCCCTGGGCTGGGCGGCTCTATTTCAAGGGTTTCGAACAGCTGTTTGGCTTTTTCCGCGGGCGGGTGTATCAGGGAACTTGGGGTACGGCTCTGTTCCAGTCCGTCTATCAGCCGGCCTCGGGCCTTCTCAGCGCCCTGCCGATGATGCCCGAATGGTATGTGGTGGTGGCGGCCCTGGCGGGTCTCGCGCTGCTCGGTCTGGAATGGTCCCCTCTGCTCATTGCCTGGCCGCTGCTGCTGGCGGCGATGATCGTGCCCTTTGGGCATGCGGTTTTCTGCGGCGTTCGCGCCCAGTTCACCACCCCTCCCCAATCGCGCCGGGAATTGCTGAAAATGCGCGCTCTGACTGCCTACATGCACATGGCCCAACCGCTTGTCCGGCTGTGGGGACGCATCCGTCTCGGGCTCACCCCCTGGCGCCGCTGCGAGGTGACGGGTGTTTCCACGCCCTGGCCCTGGCCGAAGACCTTCAACCTGTGGAGTGAAACCTGGCGATCTTCCATCGACTGGCTGGAAACCCTCGAGAGCAGCATCAAGGCCCTTCGCACTGTGGTCATGAGAGGCGGGGACTACGACCGCTGGGACCTGGAACTGCGCGGCGGACTGCTTGGTTCTGTCCGGGTGCTCATGGCCGTGGAAGAACACGGGGGCGGCAAGCAACTGGTGCGGTTCCGGACGTGGCCGCGCTGCACCGCCGCCGGTATCATCCTCGCGCTGCTCTTCGCCGCGCTTTCCGCCTGCGCCGCCGTGAGCCAGGCCTGGATCGCCTGCGCCGTCCTGAACGTGGTCGCCTTCCTCTTCATGATGCGCATTTTCAAGGAATGCTCCTCAGCTGCGACGGCTATCACCACCGTCCTGCGCCCCCTCGAAATGAAGAAGGACTAGCAATTCCTTACCCACTATGCGCCATTCTCCCTTCATCCGGGGAGGGTGGCGCAACTGGTCTGCCTGCCAGTTTCAGAGGTCGCCTGTTCACAAACCACAGAAGTCTTCAGTCGGTTTTGGGTCATGCCTGTTTCCTCATTTAATCATCTATTTTACATGAGGTGACCAATAGGCTATCTTCCTTGGTGTGGTGTGTTTGAAATGTATTGCCTCATGGTGGCCCGATCTATCTACTCTAACAACATTGGGAGGAAATACTGATGCCGCTCCACGAACAGTACCTGGTGGATGAGAGAGGCAAACGGCAGGCCGTGGTAGTTCCGATTTCGGAATGGGAAAAGATCCTTGAAGCATTGGAGGAACTTGACGACATCCGTGCCTATGATGAAGCCAAACGCCAGCCTTCGGAAGCCATGCCTTTTGAGAAAGCCCTCTCGGAAATCCGCCAAGGGATATCCGATTGAAATACGAACTGTTCATTGAAAGACGCGCCCAACGACAATTGGCGAGAATAGCAGAACAAGATCGGGAGCGAATCATCGTCGCCATAGGCGGTCTTGCCAAAGAGCCACGACCCGCAGGCGTGAAAAAGCTTAGCGGCAGAGATGCCTGGCGCATCCGCGTTGGCGATTACCGTGTCATCTATGAAATCAACGATGAAGCCCTGGTTATTCAAGTAATTACCATTCGCCACCGTCGCGATGTTTATCGGAGTTGAGCTGACGGGAAAAGATGGTGCGTTTGGTTCTGAAGGCTTCGGATTGGGCAAGGATCAGTTTCATGAAACGAGCCATCGTGGTGGGGGCCAGTTCGGGAATCGGCAGGGAACTGGCCGTCGTTCTTTCAGAGAAGGGTTATGCAGTCGGTCTCGCCGGCAGAAGGATCCACCTTCTGGAAGAACTGAAGCACCGCCTTCCCGGTCCGGGCTTTGCCAAACAGATGGACGTTGCAGATCATCCCGAGGCGATAAAGCTTCTTGAAGAGCTTATTGAAGAGATGGGGGGGCTTGATCTGATCGTTATCAGTGCCGGGGTCGGGTTCATCAATCCTGATCTGAACTGGGACGAGGAGCAGCGGACGATCGAGGTCAACGTGACCGGGTTTGCCGCCATGGCCAATGTGGCCTTTCGGCATTTTGTGAAGGCCGGCCGAGGACACCTGATCGGCATATCGTCCATTGCGGCCATCCGCGGGAGTCGCGAGGCTCCGGCCTATAACGCCTCCAAAGCTTTCCAGGCAAACTACCTGGAGGGCCTCAGAAACAGGGCGATAAAGGCGGGCCTCCCCATTGTCGTAACCGACATCCAGCCGGGCTTTGTGGATACCGCCATGGCCAAAGGCGAGGGGCTCTTCTGGGTGGCATCGCCGCAAAAGGCTGCTCAGCAAATCCACAATGCTATTCAAAGGAAAGCCAAACGGGCCTATGTAACGAAGCGCTGGCGCCTCATTGCCTGGCTTTTGAAAACCTTGCCGGATGCCCTCTTCGCCAGACTCTAACTTCCTTCCCGCGGGGTGTTCTCCGCTTGCAAGCTGAAGGCAAAGATATACACCCATCCGGCACTTGTGGTAAAAGGGACCTATAACACTGTTAAGCGAATAAGCAGGTCGGAGACACAGAGGTGCAATTCATTCCCGAGGATCTGGCGATATGGATATTCCCTATGCGGTAAATGCCGAATTCGTGGATTCCCAGTATCAACGCTGGCAATCCGATCCCAAGAGCGTGCCCCGCGAGTGGCAGATCTTTTTTGAAGGGTTTGCCCTTGGGACCACGGGCGAATGCAGAGCGGCGGGGATCTGTGAAGAAAGCCAGGTGCTGCGGCAGGCGCGCGTAGCGGAACTCATCCACCGCTATCGCGACGTGGGCCATCTGCTGTCGTGCCTGGACCCACTCGCTGCCTGTCCCACCGGTCATCCCCTTTTGGACCTGGCAGCCTTTGAGCTTACGGACGCCGACCTCGAACGGTCCTTCTTTGTCCCGCAAACCTTCGGTGTGGAGCAGATGCGGCTGGGCGACCTCATCCAGGTGCTCAAGGAAACCTACTGCCGCTCGGTTGGCGTCGAAATCATGCATCTCCAGGACCCCGGGGAGCGACTGTGGCTGCAGGAACGCCTGGAACCATCCCGCAATCGGCCAGGGCTCGGGAAAGAAACGCAGCTTCGCATTCTGAACAAGCTTTGCCAGGCCACCCTTTTCGATCAGTTCCTGCATACCCGGTATATGGGCCAGAAACGCTTTTCCATCGAAGGGGCGGAAGTGATTGTCGCCATGCTCGATGCCCTTGCCCACCACGAAGCGGCTCGGGGGAGCCGCGAATTCATCCTGGGCATGGCTCATCGGGGACGACTCAATGTGCAGACCAATGTTCTCGAAAAACTCTATGAAACCGTATTCTGCCAGTTCGAGGACAGCTACAACCCGGATGCGCTGGTGGGCAGCGGCGATGTGAAATACCATCATGGGCTACCTTGCCGACGTCAGAAGCGGGCCGGATCGAGAGCTGCGCATCCTCATGGTGCCGAATGCCAGCCACGTGGAATCGGTGGACCCCATTGTGGAGGGCATTGCGCGGGCCAGGCAGGAATCCTTTGGCGACCGCGGTCGTGAAATGGTCCTCCCAATCCTTGTCCATGGCGATGCGGCCTTCGCCGGCGAAGGGATCGTCGCCGAGACCTTGAATCTGTCTCAATTGGAAGGTTACACGACGGGAGGCACGCTGCACATCATCATCAATAATCAGATCGGCTTTACCACTCTTCCCCAGGATGCCCGTTCCACCAGGTATTCCACCGATGTTGCCAAGATGCTCATGGTTCCGATCTTCCACGTCCACGGTGAGGATCCGGAAGCCGCGGTGCACGTGGTGAGGCTGGCCGCCGACTATCGACGGGAGTTTGCCAAGGATGTGGTCATCGATGTCATCTGCTACCGGCGTTATGGCCACAGCGAAGGGGATGAACCCCATTACACCCAGCCGCAGATGTACGAACGGATCAAGGATCGCCGACCACCCAGCAGGGTCTACGCCGAAAAGCTGGTCTCGGAAGGGGCGGTCACTGAAGACCAAATCGTCGGGATTGAAAGCGGCATCACCCAATGCCTGGAGGCGGCTCACCAGAGCGCGCAGGAAAAAGCGTGCGTGCCGCCCTTCATGGACTTCTTCGAGAATTGGGAAGGGATTCAGAGGAGCTATTCCCATGTACCCGTGGTAACCGGGGTTGTTCGGGAGCGTCTCCTCAGCCTGGCGGAGAAACTACATGTCTATCCCGAAGGATTCACCCTCCATTCTCGCCTGCAACGCATTCTGGAGAAGCGGCTGGAAACCATCAGAGCGGGGGAGGAGATCGATTGGGCGAGCGCCGAGATGCTGGCTTTCGCGTCCCTGCTGGTTGAGGGCACGCCGGTGCGCCTGAGCGGCGAAGACAGTCGGCGGGGCACCTTCAGCCAGCGGCACAGTGTGCTGGTGGAGACCCGGACCGGAGAGCGGTACACGCCCCTGAACGCCCTGGCTGCAGACCAGGCGCCCTTCATGGTCTACGACAGCATGCTTTCGGAACATGCGGTCCTTGGCTTCGAATACGGCTATGCCGGCGTCAGCCCGCATACGCTCGTGATCTGGGAAGCACAATTCGGGGATTTTGCCAACAATGCCCAGGTGCTTATCGATCAGTACCTGGCCGCCGGAGAAGCCAAATGGGGGCGCCTCAACGGTCTGGTGCTGCTGCTCCCTCACGGGTTTGAAGGCCAGGGACCCGAACATTCCAGCGCCCGCCTGGAACGTTACCTGCAATTGTGTGCGGAAGATAATCTTCAAGTCTGCTACCCGACTACTCCGGCTCAGTACTTTCACCTGCTTCGGCGGCAGCTCCGACGCAGCTTTCGGAAGCCGCTTGTCATGATGGCACCCAAAAGCCTGCTGCGGCATCCACTGGCGGTTTCCAGACTGGACGAGATGGTTACGGGTCACTTCCGGGAAGTGCTTGACGACTCAGCAGGGGGTGATGCTCCGCGACGGGTTCTGATTTGCAGTGGGAAAATTTACTACGATCTGGTTGTCGAACGCGAAAAGCGGAGCCCGCACGGTCCCGCCATCCTGCGGTTGGAACAGTTGTATCCTTTCCCGCAGGAACAGCTGAAGCAGATTGCCGGTCGTTTCCCGGTGGCGAAGGAATGGTTCTGGGTGCAGGAAGAGCCCGCCAATATGGGCGGGTGGAAGTTCGCTCGGGAGGCTTTACAGGAAGCTACGGGTAGGGACATTCACTACATCGGCCGAAGGGCCGCCGCCAGTCCGGCAACCGGCTATCACAGCGTTCACAAGAGCGAGCAGGCGGCGATTGTTGCCGAGGCGATGGGGACCTAGTGTTCAGATGCTCGGTGGGGAAGGTCGACCAACAGGAACAGACCGGGAGCAGGTATGAAGATAGAAGTCAAGATTCCCGAGGTTGGAGAGTCGGTCAACGAAGCGTTGCTGACTCAATGGTACCGGCGCGAAGGCGATTTCGTCCGCAAGGGAGAGATCCTCTTTCTCATTGAAACCGACAAGGTAACCCTCGAAGTGGTTTCCGAGGGGGAAGGGATTCTTAAGATCCTGGTTCCCGAGGGAGCCACGGTTCCGGTCGGTGCCGTGGTCGCAACCCTCGAGCCCACAAGTACTTCGGAAAGCGCCGCGGCAAAGCCTCCTACAGTGGCGACGGCGGGAATCCCCGCTGCTGCGAAGCCGGAGGCGCAACCGGCCCCTTCTTCCGTCAGGGTCATGCCACAACCCGAAAAGAGTGTGGAAGCGGCAGCGGAGCAGGTTCGGAGCGAGCCGCTGCCGGCCGGGCTGAACGTCGTGCCCTCGGCCAGGCGTCTCGCGCAGGAAAAAGGGATAGACCTCACGCAGGTCGAGGCCACGGGACCCGGCGGGCGGGTCACTAGAGGGGACGTGCTCCTTTATCTTGAGCAGTCGTCTATCGCAGCGATGGCAACCCGGGAAGAGGTTCCCGCGGGGGCGCTCGTCGAGCAAGCGGCACCTGTAGGCGAACGGCCCGTCACCCCGGTGGCCGCGGGAGCGCCCCAACCCCTTGCTGAGCCCACCACCCGCAAGCCCATGAGCCGCATTCGCCTGCGGATTGCGGAACGGCTCCTCACCGCCAGGCAAAACACGGCCATGCTGACCACCTTCAACGAGGTTGACATGAGTCGCGTGCAGGCGATGCGCGCTCAGTTCCGAGAAGCCTACAAGGCTCAATACGGCGTCTCTCTGGGCATCATGTCGTTCTTTATCAAAGCCTCCGTGACCGCGCTCCAGGAATTTCCGGCGGTCAATGCCTTCATCGAGGGGCAAGATATCGTCTATCATCACTATTATCATGTTGGCGTGGCCATTGGCGCCGAGCGGGGTCTGGTGGTGCCGGTCATCCGCCATGCCGATCGGCTTGGATTTGCCGGCCTCGAACAGGCCATTCGCGACTATGTCAAGAAGCTTCAGGAGAACCGCCTGGAACTGAGCGATCTCGAAGGCGGCACCTTTACCATCAGCAACGGCGGGGTTTATGGCTCGCTGCTGAGCACGCCGATTCTCAATACCCCGCAAAGCGGCATCCTGGGCCTGCACAAGATCGAAGAGCGGCCGGTGGCGATTGGTGGGGAGGTGGTGATTCGGCCCATGATGTATCTCGCGCTGACCTACGACCACCGCATTGTCGACGGGAGGGAGGCGGTTTCCTTTCTGAAGCGCATCAAAGAATGTGTCGAAAACCCTGAGCGAATCATGCTGGAGATATAAGTATGGCGGATGCGGAGAAATTCGATCTGTGTGTCATCGGTGCCGGCCCCGGCGGCTACGTGGCCTGTGTACGGGCGGCTCAGCTTGGCTTCAAGGTGGTTTGCATCGAGAGAAAACCGCGGCTCGGCGGGGTCTGCCTCAACGTCGGCTGCATTCCAAGCAAGGCCCTGCTGGACTCGAGCGAGGTCTATCATGTGGCGAAAACCCACCTGGCCGCGCATGGGGTCTTGAGCGACGGACTGCAACTCGATCTCTCGACGATGATGGCCAGAAAGAACCAGGTGGTGAGGGAGCTGTGCGACAATGTGCGGAAACTGCTGGTTGGGAACCGAGTCCGGGTGATTCACGGTTCTGCCCGCCTGGTGGACGGAAACCAGGTGGCGGTTGCCGATGCCAAAGAGGATGGTTCCCCAAAGGGGACTCTGCTCATCGAAGCGCGCTCGATCCTGCTGGCAACCGGTAGTGAGCCGGTTTCTCTGCCAGGCATCCCCTTCGACTGTTCGAGAATCGTGAGGTCCACCGAAGCCGTGGCCTTCACTTCGGTTCCCGAGCACCTGGTGATTGTGGGCGGGGGGTATATCGGTCTTGAGCTGGGGTCGGTCTGGAGCCGGTTGGGCGCTCGAGTCACGGTCCTCGAAATGCAGCCCACCATTGCTTCCAACCTGGATGGTCAGGTCGGGCGCGCCTTGGAGCGCTCGCTCACCCGGCTGGGCCTGGTTTTCCGCCTGCGCACCAAAGTTCAGAGTGCACGGGTCGCCGAAGATCATGTGGAACTGGTGATTGAAGCCAACGGCAAAGAAGAGGAAATGGTGTGTGACCGTCTCCTGGTGGCAGTGGGGCGGCGACCGCTGACACAGGGGCTCGGGCTGGAGGAGGTGGGAGTGATCCTCGACCCCAAGACCGGGCAGGTGTTGGTGGACGCGAACTACCGCACCAGCGTACCTTCCATCTATGCCATTGGGGACCTCATCGCCGGCCCCATGCTGGCGCATAAAGCCTCCGCCGAAGGGGTTGCGGCCGTCGAGTGTCTGGCGGGGCTTCCGGGTGAAGTGAACTATGACGCGATTCCGGCGGTCGTTTATACCTCTCCTGAAGTGGCCAGTGTGGGGCTGACGGAAGAACAGGCCCGGGTGCGCGGCATCAAGTGCTGCATCGGGTCCTATCCCTTTTCGGGTTCGGGGCGGGCGCGTTGCATGGGAGAGACCGAAGGGTTCGTCAAGATCATTACCCATGCCGTGACCGACCGTATCCTCGGGCTCCATATCATCGGACCTCGGGCTTCGGACATGATTGATGAAGGCGTGCTGGCGCTGGAATTCAATATGACCTCAAAACAGTTTGCCCAAGCGGTGCGCGCTCATCCGACTTTCTCGGAAGCGTTGCAGGAGGCGGCTCTGGCGGTGAGGCAGTGTTCGATCTATGCCTCCTGACGGACGCGTTTGGAATCATCCACGAAGGACACGAAGGACACAGACACGAAGAACGCTAAGTACAGGTCAACACAAATAATGGCCACCGTCAGTTCGTCATACCGGCGGAGGCCGGTATCCAGGCTGTTTTTCTGGATTCCGGCCAGAAGATTGCCGGAATGACGCTTTGAGACAATGGTCACTTTATTCTGTGGCGCAGTACTGAGATCTTCAGTTCAATGTGATCTTCAGATGCTCTCCCATCGAATGGAGGGGCGTCATGATATTGTCTCTGGGGGTACCTGATGACTGATTCGCGACTGCGCATTATTGTTACCGGCCTGGTGGGTTTGTATCCGGTAGGCGGGGTGGCCTGGGACTATCTTCAATACGTCGTGGGCCTGGCGCGCCTCGGGCATGATGTCTTCTACCATGAAGACACGTGGAGCTGGCCTTATCACCCGGTCCAAAGAACCAATACCGCCGAGGGGGACTATTCGGCCAACTACATCCGGGAATTCTTTAAGTCATACGCCCCGGACCTTGCCGATCGTTGGCATTACCTCCATTTGCACGAGACCAGCTTCGGGATGCGTCGGGAGAATTTTGACCAGGTGGCCGCAACCGCCGATCTCTTCATCAATGTCAGCGGCGCCTGCATGATCCCGGAAAACCTGTCACCCCGGTGCCTCAAGGTGTTCCTCGATACCGACCCCGGTTACAATCAGATCATGCTCAGCGAACGGCTGGCATGGTCCGAGAATGTGGAACGATGGTGCAAGAGCGTTCGGGATCATGATCGGCATTTCACTTATGCGGAGAATATCTACGGTGCCGATTGCCTGGTGCCTCACATGGACTTTACCTGGAAGGCGACCCGCATGCCCGTGGTACTCGCTTTGTGGGAGCCCCTGGCGCGCCGGCCGGCAGCCGGGGTATCGCCATGGACCACGATCATGACCTGGAATGCCTTCAAGGGAAAACTGGTCTATCAGGGAGTCGAATACGGCAGCAAAGGTGCTGAGTTCGAAAAATTGATGGATCTGCCAAAGCGTTTGCAGGTCCCGCTCAAGGTTGCCGTAGGCGGCATGACGGCACCTGTTGAGCGGCTTGCAGCAAATGACTGGCAGGTGGTGGACGGGCCGGAGCAGACCTTGACGCCCGCCTCCTACCAGGGGTTCATCCGCCACTCACGGGGCGAAATCTCTCCGGCCAAACACGTTTACGTGGCCATGCGGACCGGATGGTTCAGCTGCCGCTCCGCCTGCTATCTCGCCGCAGGCCGTCCGGTGGTGGTGCAGGACACGGGCTTCAGCGCGATATATCCCGGTGGTGAGGGGCTTCTGCCTTTTCGCACGGAAGAAGAAGCAGTGGCCGGCATTGTCGAAGCGGAAGGGGATTATGCGCGACACGCCGGGGCCGCTCTGACCATCGCCCGTGAATACTTCGATGCCGGCAAGGTTCTGAGCAAGATGATTGCAGATATGTGAGCGATTTTGGTCATTTTCTTTGAACCACGAAGGACACGAAGGAACACGAAGAAAAACTGTAAAGCACAAGCATGCAAGAATTCTTGGCGTCTTCGTGCGCTTCGTGTTCTTCGTGGTTGAAATTGTTGCTGCTGGTTACGCAGAACTTGGAAATAACAGGCCTGACAGAAGGAAAGTGACGCAATGCCGACCGATAAAAGCGCCCCCAAAGGCAAGATCATCGTTTTCGGGATCATTTTTTGGTATCCGCTCGCGGGAGTGACCTTTCAATTCCTGCATTACCTGATCGGCCTGCGAAACCTGGGGTATGACGTCTACTATGTGGAGGACTCCGGACGGTGGGTCTATCATGCTGACAGCTATGAGTTTACTCCCGATGCCTCGGACAATATTGCCGCCGTAGCCCCCATTCTCAAGGCCTACGGCTTTGACGGCAAGTGGGCCTTCCGCGGCCACTATCCCGGCGGCCAATGCTACGGGATGACCGAGGAACGACTGCTCGAACTCTATCGTGAGGCCGACGCTTTCCTCAATGTCACCGCCTCCCAGGAACTTCGCGAAGAACATCTTGCTTGCCCCCGGCGGATCTATGTGGAAACCGATCCCTTCGCCGTACAGATCAAGGTTGCGCAAGGCGATGAGCCCACGCTGGCGGCGCTGGCGGCCCACGATATCCACTTCAGTTTTGGGGAAAACCTGGGCGCGCCCGACTGCACCGTACCAGTGGAGCGGTTCACGTGGCTCCCCACCCGCCAGCCGGTAGCCCTGGAACTCTGGGAGAATCTCTTCACGCCTTCCGCTACTTCAGCCTACAGTACGATCACCACCTGGCACAACAAGGGCAAGGACCTGACCTTTCGCGGCGAGGTGTATTACTGGACCAAAGACCGGGAATTCCTCAGATTTATCGACCTTCCCGAGCGCCGAGCGGTGCCCTTTGAACTGGCTGTGGTGGTGGACGAACCGACCGAACGGCTGCTCCGCAGCCACAAATGGAATATCGTCCATTCCCTGCCCATCTCGCGGGATATCGATCGCTACCGCAGCTACATCCAGCAATCGCGAGGGGAGTTTACGGTGACCAAAGATCAGGTGGTGCGCCCGCTTACCGGCTGGTTCAGTGATCGCAGTTGCAGCTACCTCGCTGCGGGGCGTCCCGTGATCACCCAGGAAACCGGCTTCAACAAGTTCCTGCCCACCGGCAAGGGGCTCTTTGGGTTTCGCACCATGGAGGACATTCTCTCTGCCGTCGACACCATCGAAAGCGATTACGAAGGATGCTGCCGGGCGGCTCGGGAAATTGCCGCCGAGTATTTTGCCGCGGAAAAGGTGCTCGGGAGTCTCATGGCCAGGGCGGGGTTGTGAAGGGAAAGTGGTGAGTGATGAGTGGGTCGCAGCATTTCTTCCGCGACCTTTGGCGTCCCCAATCTGAAGTCCTTAGAAACTATCTCAAAAGTCCATTCCACTCCTCCCCCAAACCCTCCCATCAAGGGAGGGGAGTTTTGAGATAGTTTCTTAATGGCTCTTCTGGTTGAAAGTACAAGTGAACATGTCCAGTGCACCGGGTAAGGCGGGAAGGCTTGTTTGGTTTGACGGTATCAGGGGAATCGCCATCCTCTGGATCGCGATCTTCCATTTTTTCATGGCCTATGATGCCAGCCGTCATCCCTGGCTTCTCGGGATCGCTTCTTTTCCCGCCTTTATGGAAGACTGCGCACCGGTGTCATTCCTGGAGACCGTTGGCTGTGTGGTTAACGGATTGCTGGCTGCCATCTTCGAGAGGGGTTCCCAGGGGGTTGCTGTTTTCGTGGTGGCCAGTGGTTTTGGGTTGACCTATTCCCTGGTCAGGAAGGGCATGCCGACAGGAGGGTGGGGACGCTGGTACTGGAAAAGGCTGCTCCGGCTGTATCCCTTATACTGGCTGGCGCATCTGGTTTGCCTGGTCTCGCCTTTTGTTTCCCTTTCGGGGCCCATTGATTACCGGTTCCTGTTGAGCTTCGTGGGCGACCGCTTTTATCCCCCGGATACCATGTTCTACTACCTCGTTCCCGCCTGGTGGTATTTTGGGCTTCTCATTCAACTGTATGTGATTTTCCCGGTGCTCTTTCGCCTCTTGCTAAAGCTTGGGCCAATGAGGTTTCTCCTTTTGAGTATCCTCGTAACGATCATTACCCGGACCGTGCTCGTGGATGTGCTCCACGCCAACGGCAATTATGAGCAGGGCGCCTTTTGCCTCGGGCGGCTGTGGGAATTTGCCACCGGGATGGCGCTCGCCTACTGGTATTATGAACGTCCCGGCCTGGTGGAAGAGCAGTTGTTTGCGGGAAAAACCTTTGTCGTAGGTATCGGGCTCTATGTTTTGGGGGCTTACAGCTATCAACCGGTCTTTTTTCATGCCTTTACCGACGGTTTAATTGGCACCGGTCTGACCATCGTCCTTGCGCAATGCGCGCGCTGGGTCGAGCTCCTGAGCCTGGTGCGATCGGCCCTCGTCAATGTGGGGGTCTACTCGTATGGGCTCTATCTGCTGCATCAGCCCTATGTGATCTACCTCGGGGAACACCTGCGGGACAAGCCCATGCTCTATTTTGTTCCTTATGCTTTCCTGATCCTGGGCATCATCGCAATCGTTTGCATGTTCATCGAGCGCTACGTGAACACCCTCATCACGAGCCTCTTTGATCGGCCCAAAACCAGCTCCGGTTAGGTTCCAATGATCTCGTTTAGTCCTTCATGGCTGAAGATCGACGCTAATCGGGAAAAAATCCTTGACAGGGTGAGGTTTGCCTTGTTTAATGCGCCCCGATTTAGAAAATCCGTCGCTTTCCAGCATCTCGGAACACGGTGAAAGTTCGTGGCGGTCCCGCCGCTGTATTCGGGGATGGATGTCTGCAGAGGGGAAAACCCCAGCCACTTTCGAGGCCCACCTCGGAGGGAAGGCTGCAGAGTTCCAGTTGATCCGAGAGCCAGAAGACCTGCTGGGAGAGTTTGTGACGGGATTCCGAAGGCACAAGGAACCCGGAAGAGCTGCGCGCCGTGCGCGGCTTCTCCGGGTTTTTTTCGCGGAAATCCTTTGAGGAGATGCTGCCGCCATCTCCGTTCCACCCGCCGTCTTCCGTACTCACGTAGTTCATGGTTTTCTGCAGCCTCCAGTCCGAGCCGCCAATGACCTTGTTAAATGATGCTGTTTTCGGTAAGAAATGTCGAGATGCGGGGCGTGGCGAGCATCGTGGAGCGAGGAGTAGTTGCGGTTGCCTTTCTCGTTCTGGTATAAGAAGCAAGAGATGCTCTGGCATCTGCCTACCAGATTTGAGGAGGCACTCCGACGGCTTATCTGAATCGAAAGGAGCGACAATCATGAGCAAAGCTATGGACAACAAGAAAGACGACAAGAAGAAACCGGCGAAAAGCAAGAAGGAAAAGAAGGCCGAAAAAAAGTCTAAGAAGGAGACCAGAGGTTCCTGAACCTTCGGCCTAGAACCTTTGAGCGAGGGTGAAGGGGCTTTCCCTGCAGAGGTCAGCCTCGTGTATGGCCCAGCGGTGGCATGAGCAGGGAAGGGGGGAGATTCCGCGCGCGAGCTTTTCCGTATAACGGGAAGGAGGGCGGCCCATGAAACTGCAGCGCTTATCCGCAGTCGCGGTTCTGTTCTTGACTGCAATCATGTGGTCTGCGTTCAGCTGGCCACATGATGATGCGGGCAGAAGGAGCCAACAGTGGTGACGCGCATGATCGGCCGCCGCCCGCTGGGAATCCGGATCGCGCTCTTTGCTATGCTGTTTTGCCTTTTCGTGGCAGGAGGCGGACAGATTCTCTCCCTGGCCGACTGGGATCTGGCGCTACGCCTGCAGCTTCAGGAAAACGACCCGAACTCCTCTGACATCGTCCAGCGTGTTTTGGCCCAGGTGGAGTGGGGAGTCTGTGTGGCTGACGTTTTCCTCGTGTTGCCCCTTTTTACTGTGGGGTTGGTCGGCGTCATCCTCCGCCGCCGGTGGGGGATGATCGCAGGCATGATGGGGGCCATCTGCTGGATCTACATGTTCGTGGCTTATACCGCGCAACGCTGTGCGCTGGTGTTCCGGGGCGGGATGGGGCAGTGGAGCGACTACTCCGGTATTATCGGGGCGTTTGCCTTATTGTGTCTGGTCCCCTGCTCATTGATCATCTGGGGACTCGGTGCCAACGCCGACCGTTTCGCCGTCCCGCGCCCGCACAGTCACATGCTGCGCCGCAGACAGGACGGGCTGGAGCCTTTCTTCCTGGGGGAACTCCTCATCTGTATCGGCCAGGTGCTCCGCACCATTCCCGAGGTATGGAACGGCAAGAGTCTGAGCTGGAACACGCGGCCCGAGGAGCCGGCACGTCCCATGACCGGGGACAGGCTGGTGGCGGGCGCGATTGCTGCCCACCGTGCCATCACCATCAACCGTCCGCCGGAAAAGGTCTGGCCCTGGATCGCCCAGTTTGGCAGAGGCGCCGGCTACTACTCCTGGGACTTTCTGGATAACCGCGGCCATCGGCATGCCGATTACCTGCTCGATATTCCCAAACCCAGGGTCGGTGACTGGAACAAGGATATCGGCCGAATACACCATGTGGAAGCGGGCAGGGAGCTGGTCTGGTATGACGAACCGGATTTTTTTGGCATCAAGACGCCCTTTGCCATGACTTTTTGCCTCGATCCCGAGCCCCATCGCGCGACCCGGCTCCATTTTCGCATCGCTTTTGGGCTTCCCCAGACAAGCCTGCGCGCACGACTCGCGCTCCGCGTCGGGTTGCTCATGGACCATGTGATGTCCGCCGAGATGCTGCGACGTCTCAAGCTCCTGATCGAGACCAGTGAAGAGCGAGTCGCGAGTGGAGAAATCAACCAGTCTTTAGCCCCCCATCAAAGGTCGCCCTGGCAGCCCGCTCCAGCAGTTCAGGGGGAGGCCGGCATCAGTCCTGAGCCGTAGGTTGCGTTGAATGGACATGAAACGCAACGGCAAGAGGAACAGCAACACACCTGCCCGAAGTGGGTTAAGGCTTATGCGGCGATGAACTTCGACCCAGTGCCCTTCACGAGGAAAACACCCATAACCGGGAGGAGTGTTTTCCTTTCTCCGGTTTTTCTATCGGTCACGATTGGTGTTCCTTTTTGCGTGTTCAAGTATTTATTCGGGGTGCTGACTCTTCGCCAGGGGGATCTCTCCCAGCACCACCTGCTGTGGCTTTTCGGGTGGGTCATCGTGGTGTGGGCGGGAGTCGACCTGATCCTGAACGCGGTGCGCTCGCTCATGACACTACTGGGCCGGGAAACGGCAATCCAGTTCTGCCTGATTGCTCAGACAGGCGTGTTCTTCAAACGCCCGACGCTGTTCCTTGCCCTCGATACGTTACTCTCGTTCGTGATCATCTGTTTCGTGCTCTGGTCCGGATGGATCGTCCGGCTGAAGCCGCACGAAAGCTATCTATGGTATGCTGCTACGACCATTAACCTGATCAGCCTGGCGGTTGTCAACATTTGGACCGAATACCGCCGTGATCCGGACGGGGAGGAGCGTGACGAAGCACATCAGGAATGAGTCTCCCGTTATGTAAAGTCCTTCGGGCTTCTTCGCAGAGATTTGAGTCCATGGGGACACACCGCTGAGCAGATGCCGCAGACATGCCCCTCATGAAGCTGATACCAGTGCTCCTTCTTCCATCCATCGCAGGCGTGTACGTCGAGGATCTTTTCACGTGGTATGCCGGGATACCAGGCAGCTCCTTTCAGTGCCCTGGCCGGACAGGTTTCAACACAACGAACGCAGCGCCCACAAAAACTCCGTTCCATGGGCGGCCCACAGGGAAGCGCCCTGTCCGTGAAGACCGTTCCCAATCGAATCCAGGAACCGAAGTTACGGGTGATAAGCTGGCAGTGGCGTCCAATCCAGCCTAAACCTGCCCGGGTGGCTGCAGTCTTGTGAGGAAAGTCTCCTCTGATATTGACGATGTCACTGCGCACCGAAGCTGCCAGCGGTTCAGCGCGATATCCTCTGCTTCTGATCCTGGCTGCCAACTCTTCGGACAACTCATTGATCAGGCCGTTCACCCTGGCGTACTCATCGGCATATCTCTGGTTAGGGCCTTGCTGGATGCTGACCATGATGCGGGGGTCCATCGGCATAGCCCATGAAATGGCGAAAGGGAAACCGCGCCCGGTTTCATCATGCGGGGTGGAAAAATCCCAGAGATCCGCCGCACCCCAGAGGCCAATCTTTTTCGCTGCCATCCACTCGGTCAACCAGGAAGGGAAAGTGTTTGCGGGTGCAGGCAATTCAGTCCTCCAAATCTTGTAGGGTGTAGGCTTCCACGAGAGCGGCCGTCTTCGGCGGCTTGCTATGGCCGAAAGTTAACGGAACCATGGCTTGCATTCCTTCGAGACCTTTTGTTTGCGACCGAATTCAACGCCGTCTATTGCGGCACGAGCGCCGCAAAAATACTCCCGGCACACTCCATCGATGTCTTCAAGCGCGACGGTATTACGCTTGATGTGAACGAGAAGCTTACAGTCTTTTGGGGCGTCTGCGTCGCCGGCGTCAGGAACGGACTGATAGGCCGAACCGGTGAAAATCGCTTCGCCTTCCATGCTGCAGGTGTGCCCATTGGCGCCGACGAGATTGAAGGAGAAATGAATGCTGTTCCCTTTGGATGGTTTGAGGGTCAGGCAATCTTCGGTCTTGACGGGCTCTTTGGACCCTTTGTCAGGGCTGTAGAGGAAGTTGTCTCTCTGGATCAAGTAATTCCCGAAGATGTCCTTGTCTTCGAATGCGGGCTCGTTCCATTTCCTCAGTTCAGCGATGCGTTCCTGGTAAACCTTCTTGAGGCAATTCTCGTCGCGGCACAGGCTTCTTTCATTCTTGAGCCATCGCTTCTGGTCAATAACGAGCGGGTCTTTGTCCCGAGCCTGGGTTGCCGCTTCTTTGTAGGCAACGGATAGCTCTTCGTCTTGACGGCTTATTTGAGGGCTGCCACAAATCAACTTCTCGATAGCGGTAGAAGCTTTTGCACAATCGAAACCGGCCGCCGAGGATAGCGTGGGTGTCAGTAAAAAGGACAGTAAGCAGATGATTCGCATGCTTCACTCCTGCTAACGCCAGGCATAAGCCGACCGCACGGACCATTCCTCTTTGGGGGTCGGCTAATCCACTGGGTGGACTTGGTGCGCCTGTTGGCGCCCGCTTGTTTCCGCCCTCTGTGCCAATCGGATAGATTCAAGTCGCTCCACAGCACTTCTTGTATTTCTTTCCGCTCGACAGGGGACCAGTACCAAGTCCCGGACACGTCAGATTGCATGGAAAGTAATTCTGTAGTCTCTGTGGGTGTTCTGGCAACTGTTTTCTCACAGATTATAGCTAAAGTCATCGCCAGTGCGATCAGTCCTGGCCGGGCAGGTGGATGAATTCGACCCAGGGGACTTCCCATTTTTCAGAGCGGCATTGGGGTCTGAAGGTTTCGGTCTCATCTTTGACCGTGCGCCTGAGCATGCCGACTACCCGGACTAGCCTGATGGTTGAAAGACGCGGCAGCCAGGATTGGGACGCGGATTGGGAGAGTTTTGCCACCCGGTTGTCGGAGGGGTCGTACAGGCTGATAACTGAACCGTCGGTTTTTGCGGTCAGGGTCATGCCCGGTTCGAGGGCGGCGAGGTGTTGGTGGATCGGGTGGCCCGCATGGTGGCGGCCGGCAAATCCCAGGTCGAGATCCTTCATGCTCAGCAGTTGGTAACGAAGCTTGAGAATTTCAGGCGGGGGCGCCTCCTGCGGCTCGACCCGGCGCCAGATCACAAACTCACCCTGCAGGGCGCTGAGGTAAGGATTGGGAGCATGCAGGCGATTGAAGACGGATAGGGTCTCTCGGGCTCTTGTTAGGGCGACATAGAGTAGTCGCCGTTCGTCTTCCCGAGTTTTTTCAGAAGGTTTTGTTTGCCAGTCCCCATCGAGAATGAAAACATGCGGGTATTCCATGCCTTTGGCGCCGTGGATTGTCGAAAGCAAGATTCCGTGCCCGAGGCGGTGCTCCCTTCGGCGTTCGGCGAGACACTCATAGATCCATTCGATCAGCTGGGATACGGGAAGTTCGGCATCTGCGGTCTCGGCTTCCCACGCTGAAAGGAGTTCCTGGAGGAGCCCACACCAGGGATTCTTGATATGGATTCCCGCCGTTTCTTGCGCAAGGTTTTGCAGTTCCGAGGCCCGGTAGGGTTTTTCCCGGCGACTTTTCAACAGATCCAGGAAGCTAGCAATTTCGCGAAGGCGTGGCAGCGCCGGGCTCCGCTTCTGATCGATCCCCCGGGAGACCGGAATATCATGATGCTCGCACAGGGCGCGAATGGGAGCGAGAGTTTCTCGGGTACGGGCCAGTACCGCCATATCAGCCCATGCAAGAGCTGGATTGAGCACCCGCATTCGCTTCCATGCCTCGACCAGAGCCGCAGGTTGCGCTGCCAGATTCGCCATGGTGAGCACCTGAACACGTCCCTGAACCAGGGGGTCGAGCTCCGTCCATCGTCCTCCGGGAGGGTCTTCGGCTCGTGAATGGTCCCGACAGATGGGGCGCTCGGTTTTCATGCGGTCCCGGTTGTGGGTGATGAGGGCGTTGGCGGCGGCGATGATGTGACCCGTCGAGCGGTAGTTTTCCACGAGATAGTGGATTTCGGCGGCGTAGTCCTCGCGAAACCGCTGGATGAATTCCACATTGGCGCCGCGCCACGCGTAGATGTTCTGGTCGTCGTCGCCGACGGCCAGAATGGTGAGTTTGCGGTCGGGATCGTTTTGGGTTCGGCCCGCCAGCGCCGAGATGAGCTCGTATTGCGACGCGTCGATGTCCTGGTATTCGTCGACCAGGATATGACGGAATCTTGATAGGAGCCGGTCGGTCAATTCGTCGAGCGCGAGTCCGGGAAGCTCCGCTTCCCCGCGAACTTCCAGGTCCTTGGGAGGCACAATATACGGCGCAGAATCGTCCCGTTCGTGCTGAGGTATCGAAGCATGAACGAGGTGTTCGCCCGTCGATACCTCACGGCCAATGGCTGTTTTCATAGTAATGGTTGTTTCCCCGCGAAGGAGGCGGATGGCATCGGGGATGAGCCGGTCGAAGGGGAGGGCCTCGTCCCGACCGCCGCCCCGTTCGGCCAGGTCCGCAAAAGATGTGCCGGTGATGCGCATGGCGATCCCGTGGTAGGTCTGGACGATAACGCCGCGGGCATCCTCGCCGAGCAGTTCAAACAGCCGGCGTCGCAGGGACACGGCTGCATAATGGTTGAAGCAGACAACCAGGATGCTCTCGGGCGAGGTCCTGAGTACGCGGATGAGGTAGGCGCAGCGGTGTATCACCACCCGGGTCTTGCCGGAACCCGGGCCGGCGAGCACCAGCATGTTGGCTTCATCGCCTGCGGAAACAATCTTCATCTGGACCGGGTTGCCGAGATCCTTCACGATCCGCTGGTAGGAGGCTTCGCCCGTCGCGCGGTCGAGCATCTCTTTTCGTCGCGGAAAGTATCGCTTGATGAAGGCCTCCTTATCCATAGTGAAATAGGCGAGTACCAGCTCGAGCGCCCGGCTCACGGCCCGCAGCCCGAGCCGCGCATATTCGTTCATGACATGGATCTGGAAGGTCCGTTCCCGATAGTGTTGAGCCAGGGGTTCGTAATCGGTGTTGGTGTAACCTCGTCTGGACTCCTGCGGCAGGATACGGATGCTCATGGCCTGGCGAAAGACGGCCAGCCCCTGCTGGAGGATGATCGCCTTCTGTTCGTGCAGGAACATCAGACCGCGGTCGATGGCGGCCAGCGGGTCCTTGATCTGGGAAAGAAAGAGATGCGACCGGAGCGCGTTGGCCAGGTCGTTGGTGGAAAAGCTCACCAGCAGTTCGGCACTTGGCGGGTGTTCGGGCGGGATGCGGGCGAGCAGGGTTTCGAGCAGGAGAGCCGCAATGCCCCGTCGCTTTTTTGACGTTTCGACGAGAGCATCCCAACTGCGCAGCAGCTTGACCTGATACTGGTCCTGATGGGTGTGGCGGCACTGAAGGCTCCCGTGGCTCCCGGCAAAACCCTTGCCGTCGAGGCTCAGGCTCTTGAGGAGCCGGCTCAGCACTTCCGGGTTGGTCTCATGCCCGCGCCCTTTCAGCCTCTGGTTCAGCACCCGCAAAGAGAGCGGGACCCAGCCGAGGGCCTCGGCATCCGGCGCTTCTTCCCGGAGGAGCTTCACCATGTCTTCTTCCAGATCGTTAATCTGCTTCAGAATCTGACGGGACGGGTCTTTAACCTTGTGACGGACGAAGGCGGTGAGCAGCATGCCTTGCTCGATGAGCCCGGCTTCGGCCATCTGATGGAGGATGCGTATGACCTGCTGCGAGGCCGTAACGGGCTTCCGTGCCGATTCGTCATCGAGCGGTTTTGGGTCGGGCACGCCCGCCAATTCTGCCAGCCGGTCGGCGTTGAGGGCGTCATCGCTTTCGGCGTTAATCATCGCCTGGAGGATAGCGAGCCAGTAGCCACGCTGGGTGGGCGAAAGCTTGAGCTGCGCGAGCTTCTTCGTCGCCTCATCCAGATTCTTTACCAGGAGCTTTCCCTGGAAGACGCGGGTGTGGTTTTCGTTGCGTTCGAGGAATTGGGTGCGTTCGAGCCAGGCAATAGCGGTCTTGACCTTGGTATCGGCCTGACGGTCTTCGAGATCGAAGCTGGTCTCGACCTCCTCATCGCGCAGGAGCTCGCCGCTGGTGATGACGATCTCATCCGAACGGTTGCGGGAAGCCCTGCGGATGCCTCTCAGAATCTGGGCAATGTCCTTGCGGCTGAGCTGCGAGGCGGAGCCGAGGCGGAACTGGGTTTCGATATCGTTTTCATCGTAGAGCAGCACGCATTCGGCATTCCTCAGGTCGCGGCCGGCTCGGCCCGCTTCCTGGAGGTAGCTTTCGAGGGAGCCGGAGATATCCGCATGGAGCACCAGCCGGATGTCCTTCTTGTCGATGCCCATGCCAAAGGCGTTGGTCGCGGCGATGACCTGCAGGGCCCCGGCGATGAACCGTTCCTGGATGGTGCGTTTGGCGGCGGCGTTGAGGCCAGCATGGAAGGCTTCGCAAAGCCAGCCCTGGTCTTTGAGATACTGGGCGATGCGTTCGGCGCCGAGTCTGGTGGCGGTGTAGACGATGGCACCCCCGCTGAGGTCCAAGGCCAGCCGCTCGGCGAGGATTTCGTGAATGGCCGAATATTTTTCCGGCCGGTTGACCGCTCGGACCTCAAAGCGAAGATTCTCCCGCTCCACGCCAGCTTCGAAGAGCTCCAGTTCCTGGCCCAGTTCCCGCTTGAAGTGGTCGAGGATTTCGCTTTTGACATCGGCTTTGGCGGTGGCGGTAAAGCAGGCCACGGGAGCAGAGGGTTCATGCCGGTCGGCCGCAAATTCGCGGATGAAACGGGCCACGTAGAGATAGTCGGGACGAAAATCGTGCCCCCATTTGGAAAGACAGTGGGCCTCGTCGATCACCCAGGCGCCGAGATGGCGAAGGCCGATGACTTCCCGGAACGAGCGGTTGCGGAGTTGTTCCGGCGCCACGTACAGGATGGCGATATCGCCCAGGCGGACCCGTTCGAGCACCTCGCCCCGCTCGGGGGGCGTCAGCAGGCCGTTGATGGCGGCGGCATAAGGAGTGCCGGTGAGTTCGGCCAGGTTGTCGACCTGATCCTTCATCAGGGCCTGAAGGGGGGAGATGACG
The DNA here is from genome assembly GCA_963783775.1 of uncultured delta proteobacterium. Lineage (GTDB taxonomy): Bacteria > Desulfobacterota > Syntrophobacteria > Syntrophobacterales > Syntrophobacteraceae > JADGQM01. The sequence goes on from CAWAOR010000012.1 coordinate 38,811, forward strand.
ATGGTGAGAAGACCGAGGCGGTAATAGCGGGAGAGGGCGGGGAGTTGGTAGCAGAGGGATTTTCCGCCGCCCGTGGGGAGGATTGCGAGATGCGGGCGATCGTTCATGCCGGCGTCGACAATGGCCTCCTGCAGGCTGTCGCCGGCTTCGGTGGCGGGTGATGGGCGAAACCCTGAAAAGCCGAAATAGCGCTCGAGTTGTCCTGCCGGCCGAAAGTTCTCCCTGACAATACGAGCAGCCGTCGTCTTCGCACGGGGTTGCGCGCAGCAGGCTGGAGGAGGCGTTTCACCTCGGGGAAGCGTCGGGTGACCCAGGGTGGGAGTACGGAATTGGAGCCGGCAACCCGGAGCCAGGCGAGGATGTAAGAAAGAGCCGGGCGTATGGCCGGGTGTTCCAAGGCGGGGAGCAGATGCTCCGAGAAGGCGCTCCGACAGATCAGCGGGGAAAGGAGTCTGCCGGCCAGCTCTCGGGCTTGGTCCACGCTGATGCCGGGCGCTCCGAGGGAGGAAAAAACCGCGGCTATTCCGGCGAAAGAGGGCTCCTCAGGTCCGATAACATCCTCGAAGCAGAAGCGGTAGAAAGAGAGAATCTCGCTGCGCCCGCTCGCCGCCATCCGACCGAAGCTCTCCCATTGGTCGAGAAAGACCGAAGCCGCCAGCCTGGCATCGGCAACGGGGTCATTCACCGCATCCCGTACCAGTTTGTAGTCCTTGACCAGGCGGTGATAGGGGTTCTCGGGAAAGGCCAGGGGGGAGAGGAAGAGGGTATCGATAACCGGCTTGGTGAGGAGCTGCATCGCCGGCCGGAGATGGGCAAGAATTGGCAGGTCATGGTCCAGGATATTGTGGCCCAGGACTCCCCGGGCATCTCCAGCGAATTCGTCAAGGGCGCGCAGGGTGTCAGCGGTCGCAACCTTCCCCTCGGTTTCAAAAGTCCTGGCGCCGAGGATGGCCCCGATGCGATAGATCCGGTTCTTCCCGGCTTCCAAATCGAGAAAGAGAACCTCTTCCAGGAAGGGGGGCCGTTTCGGGGCGACGGGTCGGATTGGCTCATCCGCAGGGTTATCGATCACGGTCGTTCCCTTATGGGACGACCATGAGGGCAGGCTCTAACAATTCGACCTGTGCGGTTGGGATTGGCTTTCTTGCTACTCACTTTTCCACTCGTTTGCGCGGTGCAGGCAGCCCCAGTCTTGCTCGTTCCCAAGCTCCGGCTTGGGAACGCAGGAGTTCCAGTTTCCAGTACCACACTAGCAGGAGGCATCCACTTGTCCGACGAAGCTGCAGCTTCCAACACGAAGGTTCCCAAGCTGGAGCTTGGGAACCAGCTTAAAACGTCATTCCGGCAATCTTCTGGCCGGAATCAGAAATACGGTTTGGACACCGGCCTCCACCGGTATGAACGAAGCTGGCGGTGGACCGTCAAAGGTCCGAACCATTGACTTGGTGTCAGTTTCCCGTTCCCTGGAGCACAATTTGCTTGAGAGCGTCGGGGAGTTTGGGCGGCATGATCTGGGGATTGCCTTCCCAGCTCATCGTGAGCTCACGGTAGTAGCTTACGGCGTGGATGTTCAGGTTAAGTTTTTGCCCGGCGTTAAGTTCCTTCAGGCCGAACCAGGCGGCGGGAAAGAAAGCTTCCACGACCATATGGGGCAGGGATTTTTCGATGCGCTGGACTCTGCCTTCCGTGCCCAGGCGCTCCGCCGCACGTCCGTTGGCATAGCGCCAGAGCTGAGCCTTCACTTCAAAGCCGTCGGGAAAGGCTGGATTGGGCTGTGGGACGAGGTGAATGGCGTATTGCTTCATCTCTCCCCGTTTACCTGAGGAGTTTACCCGCAGATGAATTTGAAACGTTTCGGAGAGCGGGAACTCCCCCTGATAAGCAAGAAACGCCGGATCTACGTAGGTATTCGCCAAGGTCGCCAGGTAGAGGCCTTCCGGTGACCATGCCAGATGGACGTCGCCGAACGGCACGTAGGGGGGCGGGGTGTGAAAGTCGAGCAGACGGGTCTTTTCTTTGTCCCAGTCCATGAGGGATTGGTCGGTTACCTTGATCTGCCCCGTGACGCGGGGCACGGGGTAGGGGGCAGGTTTATTGGAGTGCTGAGGGCTGAGTGCTGATTGCTGTTTTGGCGGGCTGGTGCTTTCCCGGTGGATTGCGCTGAGCTTTGGGTTCCACTCGCGGAAGACCTCCGTAACTTCTTCGTAGGGGCGATTGGCGAGATCGATCAGCCCCATATTGTAGTCCTCGCCGTCTTCACGACCGCCCAGTGGTTCGTCACAGTACTGGAACCAGTGCAGCCCGACCACGTTCGGGAAGCGGGCAAAATTGCGAATGGCGTTCTTCACTCCGAAAGCACGCTCGGCCTGGGTCGCCACGGTCATGAGGTGACCCGGTTTGGGGTATTTGTTGCGGGCGGTCTCGTTGTTATTGCCGCTGCGGTTTTCCATGGCGGCGAAGAAAAATTCCGTTACCAGCACCGGTTTGTCGCTCAACCGGCGCAGTCCGTCAAAGTAATAGGGTGCCACCCAGCCGTCTGGAACATCGACATTGTAGTTGGTGGAAATGACATCGACCGAATCTTTCATGGCGAGTAGCGCATCCTGGTGGTAGTAGAGCGGCAGGCGGTCGCCCAGCAAGAGGGCGCGGGGATGCACCTGTCTCAGCGCGCGAGCCATGAGGCTGTAATAGTGCCGACAATAGAGGTGCATGAACCGGTTGACCAGCTTAATCCCGGTGCCGCCGGGGCGGAGCCGCATCTTCGCGCCGGCCCGCTTCAGGTCTTCGTAACTCGTGATGGAGCTCTCCGGAACCCAGTCCCGCAAGAGCCGGTCCCAGCGTCCCCGGTAGTGGTCGAAGATGAGCTGCCAGAGGAACTGCTTGGTGTGGTTTTCCCAGCCTTTGCTGAGATACCAGATGAAAAGCGCCGAATTCCACCACCCGACTTCGTTGTCGGTGAAATAGCCCAGGAGCTTGGGATCATGGCGATAGGGGGCGGTGAGTTTTTCCGCCCATTCAAGGGTGTTTGCTTCCTGTTCCGGGCTGAAGGGATCGAACCAGTGGAATTTGGAGTTTCTTCCCAGTTCGAGATCGACGGTCAGGGCCAGATCAAAGTCGGGGGAGGGATCCGACCATCCGCCACGAGTGTTGAATCCCCACTCGAGCAGTTGTGCTCCCGCCGCCCGCCGCCATTCCTCAAGGGTCGGAAAGAAGTTGCCCCAGTAGAAAGCCTGCTTCGCTTTGCTCTTGGCGCTTTCCTTGCCGGAATCCAAAAAGTTGACGCCATTGGAAAAGAAGAGCTGACCCCTTGGAGTCACCAACCAACGGATGCCGTCTTTTTCGAGAGTTTGCCATCCGGACGCTGGATCAGTGGAGGATTCTGCCGGAGGGGGGGCAGGTTTCGAATCCGGGGTAGCGTTTTCCGGGCTTGCGGGGAGCGCGGCCGAAGCAGAGACCGCCGCAGGCAAAGGGAACATCAGGAGCGGCAAGGCTAAAAGGCAGCAGAAGACGCGCAGCATGAGTGAGGGTTTCCGAGGCTCCGTCAACTATTGGGCTGTTTAAAGAAGAGGGCATATTCCTGGGGAATGGCCAGCACCTGGGCCGGCGCCAATCTGCCGAAGATCTCCTCATGGGTCTGGAAGATCTTGAAAAACCCCCCGAGCATCTGGTGTTGTGATTGGTGGGCGGCCAGAGCGCGTTCCTTGCTTCCAAGATCTTCGGTGGTGAGGGGGAGATCGAGCCATCCGGTTGACGAGAGAATCGCACACCCTATGGTCGACATGAACAAACCGGACTTTCGGACTTCCTCCATCCAGTTGGGTGATGAGGGATAGTCCTTGAAATGAACCAGGTACGTCAGGATCTCGAGGTCATCGAAAGCCACATGTCCTTGCTGATTCAACTGGCGCAGTGCTTCCAGGACAAAAATGCCGGTGGCACAGTGGTCAGGGTGGTAGTCCCGGGGATCGGGCAAAATGATCCAGTCGGGGCAGAATTCATCGATGATCTTGGTCATTTCGTCTTTGAGGTTGACTCCGGCATACACCACCCATCGGCTGAAGCTGTCCTTGTATCCGGCGGAACTGTACCGGGTATAGGGGGAAGTATAGGGCGTCAGCCTGGACCAATGATCCTTCAGGAGATCGTCGATGCCATCGTCGGGGAATCCCAGAAAAATTACGTCTTCAGGCGGCACTCCCAGCTCGCACATGGCCTGTAGAGCTTCGTCATGACGCTGCCTGCCGTACTCGATGAAATCATGGGAGGACCTGGGAGCATGGCCAAGCTGGCGACGCACGGCTTCAGGGTAACCATCGCCGTTGGTGACGAACACCACACGCACTTCCCCCCCTCGTTCCACAACCTGATGCATCAGACCACCCGCCGCCAATGCTTCGTCGTCGGGATGGGGAGCGAAAACGATTACCCGCAGCCCTCGGGTCACGAGCAGGTTATCGTCCGTCGAGGATAGATAGGTCGAGGCCGTGTTGGCCAGTGGCTGGATGAGGTTGGAGAAAATCGTTGAAAAATCTATCGCTTCTGTTTCAACCAGGTCAGACCGAAAACCGTCATCACTCTCGACGTCCTCAGCAGCAATTTCCGAATGAGCCAGAGGAGGTATCGTCAAACATATCGTCAAACACAGAAATGAAGCCAGAACTACCATAAGCAGCCGCCACCGCATGCCGGAAGATCCTCCTGTCAATAAAAGAATTCCACCATAGAGGCAGCGGGGGCCCAGCGGGAAAGTCCGCTGGGGACTGCCTGGTCCCCACCTCTTTAGCGGTATTACACCGTTCGCTGTCATTCTCAGGTTGGGAGCGTGCCGAAAGGGCATGCACAACCATGTTGAAATGCCAGGCACGCTTAAGGTCTACGACTCAATCAGCGGCATCTTAACACGTCCTCAAATCCAGAGAAAGGACAATTCGCGTTCCATTGAACTTTGCAAGAAAGCTGCCGGTTCGCTCGATCGTGAGAGTTTAACCGGAACCGGCAGCGGGCGGCGAAGGGCTCGTTCGGAAACGCTCGTGCCTGGTTCGCCGACGATGGTTTAATAACGGTTTGAAAGCATGGCGGAGATGACATGGCGAGGACGCTCGACCCCGGCGGTTCTCCGGCCTGAAGAGTCCTCGTCCGTGACATAAGGATTGTCAACAAAGACTGAATAAACTAGATTACCCCGTCGTAATCCGGCGATGTCAGAGGGAATGGCCAGGAGTCTTCTGTGCTTTTCTTTCGTGGGGTTGCCCTTGACGAGGCGGCAGGGTGACCCTTGGCGGTGAATGTGAAAGGAGGTATCATGCATCTTCGTAAACGTTGTGCAATAACCGGTGGGGCGGGATTCCTGGGTTCTCACCTCTGTGAAAGGCTCCTCAAAGAGGGCTATGATGTCCTGTGTATCGATAATTTCTATACGGGGAGCAAAAGGAACATCATTCACCTGCTTGACAATCCCTATTTCGAACTCCATCGTCATGACATCACCTATCCCCTCTACATAGAGGTTGAGGAGATCTTCAACCTGGCTTGCCCGGCCTCTCCCGTCCATTATCAGAATGACCCGGTCCAGACGACCAAGGTGAATGTCCATGGCTCGATCAATATGCTTGGAATGGCCAAGAGGCTCAAGGCAAAGATCATGCAGGCCTCCACCTCGGAGGTTTACGGCGATCCTAAGGTTCACCCCCAGACGGAATCCTACTGGGGCCACGTCAATCCCATCGGCCGCCGCTCATGTTACGACGAGGGCAAGCGGTGCGCCGAAACCCTGTTCTTCGATTACCACCGCCAGCACGCGTTGAAAATCAAAGTCGCACGCATCTTCAACACCTATGGTCCCAGGATGCACCCCAATGATGGCCGTGTGGTCTCGAACTTCATTGTGCAGGCGCTCACCGGAAAGCCCCTCACCATCTATGGCGATGGCAGTCAAACCCGTTCTTTCTGCTACGTGGACGACCTGGTTGAAGGATTCGTGCGGTTGATGGGGACGGACGACAGCTTCACCGGGCCGGTCAACCTGGGCAATCCGGGCGAATTTACCATCCTGGAGTTGGCCGAGAAGGTGCAGAGCATGACCGGGTCGCGATCGGAAATCGTCCGTATGCCTTTGCCCTCAGACGATCCCATCATGCGCCGGCCAGACATCTCACTGGCCAAAGAAGCCCTCAAATGGGAGCCTCTGGTGCCCCTTGATGAAGGATTGCGTAAGACCGTAGACTATTTCGACGATCTGCTGATCTCCGGCACCGCCGACTAGTGCAGCCAGGCGCAAATCCTTGGCTGGTTGGGCCCCTTGTCGGATCTTCCGCTGGTTCCCAAGCCCCAGCCTGGGAACCAGCGAAGTACTTCTGCCCGGCTGCACTGGGGTTCTGCGAACGGCAACTGGCTTGACTTCTTAAAGTAAACAATGTCTCAAGAGGGAGTTAGAAAATGGCAGAAGGGCGAGTGAAATGGTTTAATGAGAAAAAAGGTTATGGCTTTATCGAAACCGATGGTGGTCGCGATGTTTTCGTGCACTTCAGCGCTATCGAGGGGAGTGGTTTCAAGTCCCTGGCCGAGGGCGACCGTGTCACCTTCGAGGAAGAAAGCGGCAGCAAAGGGCCTCAGGCCGCCAAGGTAAGAAAGAGCTAGCCTTGGGCTGAATGGGTACGTTACGCAGGGGTGACGGCCGGAGTAACCCTGGCTCCGGCCTTTGTATGTGTGCTCCCCCTGCAACCTCCCGGCCGCAAAGCCTCCTCACTCGGCATCCCAGCCCGACTGGTCGAGAAAAGCCTCCGGAATTTCCTGCAAAAACCGACTCGGTTCCATGTATTCATTCCGCCGAAACTGCGACATGGTCAGATGCAGGTGGTCGGAGGCTCTGGTCATCGCCACATACATCAATCTCCGTTCTTCCTCGACGCCTTCGTCGTAAGCCTCCGCCTCGCGTTCCGAAGCAAGGGACCGGCTGTGAGGAAGGATGCCCTCTTCCAGAGCCACCACGAACACAACCTTGAATTCCAACCCCTTGGCGGCATGAATGGTGGAGAGCCTGACGCCGGTTTTGGCGTCCGACATGTCCTGATCTTCCCTCAAGAGCGCCGCGTCCTCGAGGTATTCTTCAAGTGATTCCTTGCGGGAGGCATCGAAAGCCATTTCCCTGAGGTTTTCGAGGCGGCTTTCGAAATCGTCGAGATTTTCCGCCGTGGCCTGCAAGTGCTCCTCATAGTGCATCTCGCCGAGTACTCTGGCGATGGCCGCAGCGGGTTTTTCGGATTTCACGTCTTCCAGAAACTGGAGGAGCTTCTCCAGAGTCGCAGCGGTCTTTGGCGGCAGCATGCGATTCCTGATGCACTTGCGGGCCGCCTCCTGCAAGGAGAGCTCACTTTCTTTGCAGAGCAGGATCTTCTTCATGGCACCGGGTCCGATGCCCCGTTTGGGAACATTGAGGATCCGTTCGAAGGCGATTTCATCCCGTGGATTGGCGGCGCTCAGCAGATAGGCATTGACATCCTGGATCTCCCTTCGCTGGAAAAAGCCCTGGGCGCCGGACATGGTGTAGGGGATGCCTTCAAATCGCATCGCCCGTTCAAAGGGAAGCGAGGTGAACTTGGTGCGGAACAGGATGGCGATCTCTTCCAGGGGTATACCTTCATAACCGGCGTAGGATCGGCACCTCCCGGCCACCCATTCGGCTTCCGCCGCTTCGTCGGGGAAGCGCAGGGCCTGGATGGGTTCTCCCTGACGGCCGCTGAAACAGGTCTTCTGCATCCTGCGGGTGTTGTGCGCAATGAGGGTGTCGGAGGCGGCCACAATCTGGTTGGTGGAACGGAAGTTTTCCTCGAGCTTGAACACCGTTGCATTGGGGTGCTTTTCGGGAAAATTGATGAAGTGCAGCGGTTCCGCTCCCCTGAATTTGTAGATGCTCTGATAATCGTCGCCCACGACGGTCAGCTTGCCGTCGCGCACTAGCAGGTCCACGATCTCGTTTTGAATGTTGTTGGTATCCTGAAATTCGTCGATGAGGATGTAATCGAAGCTCTCCTGATACCGTTTCCTGATCTCGGGGAACCGGGAGAGAAGATCGCGGGTGAGGAGCAGAATGTCATCAAAATCGACGGCGTTGCTTCTTTCGAGCATCTCGTTATAGAGACGATAGACCTCCCGCTTTCTGGGCACTTTCCCGTGGAGATTGACGTAATTGAAGGGATCGCCGGAGTTCTTGGCATGGGAGATCATGCTCATGGCGCCGTAGAGGAATTTCTTGTCGAGGTTGAATTCCGCCAGGACCTTCTTGAGGTGGGCCTTCTGCTGGGAATCATCGTGAATGGAGAGCGGCGTCCGATAGCCGAGGAGTGGGCAGTGTTGCTTGAGAATCCTGAAGCAGGCGCTGTGAAAAGTGCGGACCCACGGGAAGGCCGCCACCGGGCGGCCGGTGATCTTTTCCAACCGTCCTTTCATTTCCATTGCCGCCTTGTTGGTGAAGGTAATGGCAAGGATCCGCGCCGGATCGAGGTGAAGTTCATTGACCAGGTAGGCAATTTTATGGGTGAGGGTCCTCGTCTTGCCACTGCCGGCACCGGCGGTTACGATGGCAGGGGTCAAGACGCACCGTACGGCGGCCTCTTGTACGGGCGACAGATGCTGGCGGGTCATTGCCAAAGCCTCCTTTGAGGTGGTTCGTAGGCCAGCGCGGAGGACCGAGCTCGGACTCATCGCGCGAAGGGAAGGCTATAAAGCTTCCCCGGGGAGAAAGCAACCACATTCCTGAGGGCCAACAATTCTGCCATCTTGCCCGACGGAAATCCTGTATAATGACAAAATAGGTGAAACTATCGATTCCCAAAAGTCGGGTCGTGACTCAAGCATGGAGAGGAAAAATGAAGCCATCAGTCCCGTTGGATGGATGCACCAGAACCGGGAAGCTCGCTCTGCTTGGCGCGGTGCTTCTGCTGCTTGGGTGCCAGTCGCTGATCTTTGACCCGCGTGGTCACCAGGTGCCGGAGGATAAGAGGATCACGATTCCGGACTCGGGAGAGCAGGCCGGGGTCTACAAGAATGAAGACCTGAGAGTTGCCTATAAAATGGTCAGAGCTCCCGGCCAGCTGCGCATCTCAGGTGAGATTCGGTTTGCGGATCGTATTTCAGAGAGTTTCCCCGTCATTCAATACTTTAATTTGGGCGCCATGCTGTTGGATGGCCAGGGGAAGATTTTGGACATTGCCAACCTTACCAGTGCCGGCTTTTACAGAACCCAATATGCAACGATTCCCGATTACCCGCTGGTCTTCAACACCTCGCTTGCGCTCTCGGGAAACATCCGCTCCATCGCGTTCCATTACACCGGCAAAGCATACGACCCTACCGGACCGGATGGCGGCATGATGGATTTCTGGGAATATCCCGTGTATTAGGGTGCTGTACCGCAGCACTCAGCACGCAGCGCTCAGCCTTGTTGTCCATGGCGGAGCAGCCTCGTTTTGCAACCTCCAATCCGAGTCGAAGGCTATGGTGAAGACCAGGAAGTCAAAGAAATCAGGTCTGCCTCCCGGCACTCTCGTGCATATCGGGGAGGCAAAGAGCGAGCCCGTGCGCCTCACGGTTATCCGCTACAATGAAACGGAGGTCCTGGAAAAAGAGCTTTCAGGCCTGGACGAGCTGGATGCGGTTGCGGCGGCGCCGGGTGAAACGGGCGTGACCTGGATCAACATCGAAGGCGTTCACCACCTCGAAACCATTGAAAGGATAGGAAAGTGTTGCGGCATCCATCCGCTCACTCTCGAAGACATTGTCAATACTGAACAGCGGCCGAAGATCGAGGAATATGCGGATTACCTCTTTATCGTCTTGAAAGCCCTGGGTGGCGCGGACTCTAATGGGCAGCCCGGAGTGCACCAGATCAGTCTGGTCTTGAAACCGGGCCTGGTGATTTCCTTTCAAGAGAAGGCGGACGAGCTCTTCGACTCCTTGAGAAACCGCATCCGGTCCGGGAAAGGCAAAATCAGAAACGTGGGCAGCGACTATCTGGTCTATAGCCTGATCGATGCCATCGTCGACCGCTATTTCAATATCCTCGAAAAGCTGGGCGAGGACATCGAATCATTACAGGAAGAGTTGATCAGAAAGCCCACCAGAACGACCCTGCAGGAGATTCATCTGATGAAGCGGGAATTGATCCTCTTCCGCCGTTCCGTCTGGCCGCTGAGGGAGGCGGTGGGGAGCCTTCTTCGGGGCGAGTCCGCGCCCATTCAAAAGACAACCCTGGTTTACCTGCGGGATGTCTACGACCACCTCATCCACGTCATCGATTCCGTAGAGATCTATCGCGAAATGCTGGCGGGGATGATGGACCTCTACTTGTCGAGCATCAGCAACCGGATGAACGAGGTCATGAAAGTCCTGACGGTGATCGCGACGATCTTTATGCCGCTGACCTTCATCGCCGGCGTCTACGGCATGAACTTCAAATACATGCCTGAACTCGACTGGCCCTGGGGCTATCCCGCTGTGCTCCTGCTCATGCTTGCGGTGGTAGGGTGCATGCTGACCTATTTTCGCCGAAGAAAATGGATTTGAATGGGGACCATTCAATAACCTTCGCTGACGTCCAACACGCCGCCGCTCGCGGCGGGGGCATAGCAGGCCGTAAAGTCGGTGCCTGTCAGCCGGCCTATACCACACCAGTAGGCTTTCCAGTTGCTTTGCGTAACAGGCGCCGCATCCATGTTGTTCACCTGCAACCGTTCCGGGCATAGTTGAAAAAATCTTCGTGGTCCCCGCTCTTCTCCTGGTTTACCTTTTTGGCGTTCTTCACGCTCACTGCGGGATCTTTCATCTTGAGCGGCTGGTGCACAAGGGATGGATGACGGAAGGGGAATTCCGTGCGGATCCAACACTGGATCTCATCGGTTGGGATGAGTTCGATCTCTACCTGTCAAGAAATGGATTATCGGCGGAGAACACTTACTTGTTCAGCCACAAATAGTTTCTGAGTGGTGCAACCTTGTCAATAGCAAGAGGCCGGGTCCCATCGAAGACGTTCTCTTTTTTTACCGATGCAACAATTTGCTGAAAAAATACCCGGTGCCTGATAGATGAATGAGCCTGCCTGAGAGTTGATGCGGAACTTGTTCTTGACCGTCTAAGAAGGACTTGCTATCAAGAAGCCCGCTAAAGACGGTCACTTCAAATTTCATCAACCCGTCATACCGAGACGACGAACGGAGGTTCAGATTAAGGCCCATAAAATGCGCGACCACTCTGGTAAGGTCTGATGGCCTCCATGCAATCTATCCACCCCAGCGCTATTATTCACGCCACCGCCCGGCTCGACGCCACGGTTGAGGTCGGCCCCTACGCAGTGATCGGAGAAGACACGGTGCTGGGTCCCTCAGTCAGTGTCGGTCCGCACGCCGTCGTCGAGTACGCTGAAATTGGCGAAGGCTGCCGGATTCATGCGGGAGCGTTCGTGGGCACCGCTCCCCAAGATCTGAGCTACGCGGGGCAAAAAACGCGGCTCATTTTGGGCCCGCGTTGTATCGTCCGCGAAGGTGCAACCTTGAACCGTGGAACAGTCCCCTCCGGCGTGACTCGAATTGGCGCGCGTTGCTACTTCATGGCCTATTCCCATGTGGGTCATGACTGTGTCGTTGGGGACGAAGTCGTCCTGGCAAACTCGGTGGCCCTCGGCGGCCACTGTGAAGTGGGTGATTGGGCCTTTCTGGGAGGCATGGTCGGAGTGCACCAGTTCGTCCGAGTCGGCAAACTGGCGATGATCGGGGGAGGGGCGATGGTAGCTCTCGATATTCCACCATTCACCTTGTCATCGGGCGATCGAGCCCGGCTTTCCGGGCTGAATGTTATCGGTCTAAAACGCCGCGCCTACCAACTGGATGTGATTCAAGACCTCAAGAAGGTTTATCGACAAATCTTCGATCCATCTCAACCTCTCCGCAACCAACTCGCTTCGCTCAAGGAGGAACAGCACTCTCCCGCCGCTCAGGAATTGATCTCCTTTGTCGAGCAGAGTGCGCGAGGGGTTTGCCGTCCGTCTCCGAAAAAGCGAACCCTTGAGGACCTATGAACTTAAGGCTGGGCGTACATCAGCTTGTTGTAAACCGTCATCCCGGTCGGTTTCTTCGGCGAGCGACACCCCGACATGTTGCCGAAATGGAATCAAGCCTGGATGAGCTTGCCCGCATGCTCGGCGATAGCCTGGTTTGGCGGCTTTCAGGGGGTCTGGCAATTCCGACTTCCTTTGGGTGCTTTTACCGGCGTCATGGGGACATCGATATACGAGTCGAGGACAACGTCGTGCCGGAGCTCCTCGAAATAACCCGCAGACATGGCTATCTGCCGTTCGCACATCTGGGCGCGGTTCGGCTCAGTACAATGAGACGCGTGGATCATTATGTAGCGATAGAAGCAGCGGAGGTGCGGACAGGCCGTCATAAGGCGTTCAGGCTCGTGCGATCTCGCAGCGACGGTGCCATTATCCCCATCGAACGCCTGCATGATTCGCTCGATCTTCACCTGTATGAGCTCAAGAACGGCCTGATGGTCAATCTTCAGAAGCGTCTTCAGGCGCCGGCCGGATGGCTGAATGGGGCTACGTACCTCACCCGGTCCGGGCGCAGCATTCAGGTGGTCGATGTGCGGTTCGTACTCGAATGCAAGAAGCGCTATTTCAGTGCAGCGGATCGCCTCGACAAGAAGATGATCTCGCGATATCTGTCGAGCGGATCGGCGAAGGGTGTCAGCCGTGAAGGAGTTTCCTGATGCCGTTGATGGCAATTGGCGGCGGAGCAGGCCATCGAGAGGAGATCTCCTCTTCCTCTCAGTCGATTGACCTGGAGTGTTTTCATGAATGGTTCGTCATTCTCCGGCAGGGTGGCTCTCGTTACCGGCAGTTCGCGAGGGATTGGGAGCGTCATCGTCCAGAGGTTCGCCGAATGGGGAGCTGACGTTGTCATCAATTACCGCCAGGAAGCGGGCGGGCCCAGGCTGTCAAAGGCTCAACAGGTGAAGGATCGCATCGAAGCCCTCGGGCCTCGAGCGCTTACGGTTCGGTGTGACATTTCCATCAAGGCCTCAGTCAAAGCGATGATGCAGCAGGTCAAGGATCATTTTGGACGGCTCGACTTTCTCATTTTGAATGCCGCAAGAGCACCTTTCAAGGCTATTGAAAACCTGCTGGAACGCGAATTGAGACAGTTGGTGGAAACCAATTTCCTGGGACAAATCTACTGCATCCAAGAGGCAGTCCCGCTGCTGAGCCAATCCGAAGGCAAGATTGTGTTTGTTTCCAGCCTGGGGAGCCGGTTTCACAACCCGGCGTATCCACTCGGAAGCATGAAAGCGGCCATGGAGACTGTCGTAAGGGACTGCTCCGAGAGTCTTCGCCATCGCAATATCGCCGTTAACGCGGTTTGCGCCGGGCTTGTGAAGAACGAATCGTTGAAGTTGTTGAGACAGCACTGGGATCACCTTGACCGCATTCCCGAACATCTTTTCCTGCAGCCTGAGGAGGTAGCTGAAGTGATCCTGTTCTTATGCAGCTTCGCGAGCAGGGGAATCCGTGGTCAAACAATAATAGTCGACAAAGGTCTTGGAAACAGCCTGCACTGCTTCGCTGATCGCCCCTGACCGGCGCAGCAGACGGGAGTGCAGGGGCCGGCCGTTGTCCATCGCCGGAATCGGCTGCTGGCGGCTGCTTGCCGACCAGCGGCGAGAGAACCGGCTGGAGGCTCACGATGCAAGAGATTATCACCGCACAAACGGTCCTTGGCGAGCTCAAGAAAGGGATTGTCGGAGCGATCGGGATCAGCGAGGAACTCATCAGGCCTGAAAGCATACTGACCCGAGATCTTGGGGCCGAATCCCTGGACTTTCTGGATATCAACTATCGGATGGAGCAGACTTTTGGCTTGAAGATGGCTCGTTATTCCATTCTGGTTCATGCCGAGGAATTGTTTGGGGAGGGGGCCGTGCTTGATGCCCACGCCCGCTTAACCGAAGAAGCGGTTGTGCTTCTGCAAAAGAGGTTTGGTGAGCGCGCATTCAGTCTCCGCCCGGGGATGGATATGGAGGAGATGCTGGCCCTGGCTACGGTTCAAGCCATTGTCGAGGCCGTCATGGATATTCTTCGGACCCGGCCGGAGCGGTGCCCTGGTTGCGGCCACTCATCCTTTCAGGCGCCGGATGGTTATCGTGTCCTCTGCAGTTCGTGCGGGGAGCACGCGACCTACCTGAATGGGGATGACCTGATGAAAGAGTGGTTGTTGAACGTGCAGCAAGAAGAAAAGATCTTCCGGTAATCCCTGTGAAGAAGAGCAAGGCGCGATGGCTGCTGGATCCAGGAGACGTCGGGTGGTAGTGACGGGATATGGGATGATCACGCCGCTCGGTCCAAACACCATAGAAACCTTCGAAAACTGTGCTTCAGGCAAGTCCGGGATCGATCGTATCCGGTCCTTTGACGTCACCGGCTTGCCGTGTCAGGTGGCTGGAGAGGTCAACGATGCATGCTTAAGCAACTATGACCACCTCTTCGACAGGCGTTGCCGGCGCTATTCCTCCAGGGGCCTCAAAATGATGGCATTCGCTGCCCTGGGAAGCAGCTTCCCAGGCTGATCTTGACGCCATCACCCAGCGAGGGCGAATCGGTGTGGCGCTTGGCACTTTTGGTGAGAGCCCGGCCGTGGAAGACGTAGCGCGGCTGCACAAGTTTTACGACGGTCATGGCGGCTGGGATCTGCAGGGTTTGACGCAGCAAGGTGGACCTGCATCTTTTCTCTTCTTCCGGAGAAAGCCCGACGTCGCCTCCGCTGTGCTGGCAATGCTGTTTGACTGCAGGGGGCCAAACCTGGCCACGGCATCCACTTGTGCGGCAGGGGCGCAGGCCGTTGGCGAAGCCGTTGGGCTGATTCGAGCCGGCAAGTGCGACGTCATGATCGCCGGGGGGTGCGAGGCGACGTTAAATTTCACGGGATTTATCGGCTTCGTCCTGCTGAGAGTATTGGCCGAAAGGTACACGACCCCGGCGAGCGCTTCCAGACCCTTTGACCGAAAGCGGAACGGCTTCGTTATGGCAGAAGGGGCTGCGGCAGTCATTCTGGAGGAACTTGGGCATGCGCGCCAAAGAGGCGTTCCCATCCTGGGTGAAATCCTTGGCTACGGAGCTTCATCGGATGCCTATCGCATTACGGACACCCACCCTCAGGGGGAAGGCGCCGCAATAGCCATGCGCGCCGCACTGGCGGACGCCTCTGTGGGGGCGGACGAGATCGAATATGTCAATGCGCACGGCACGTCCACTGTGAAAAATGATTGGGCTGAAACCCTTGCCATCAGGACGGTATTTGGGGATCGCTGCCGGGAACTGCCGGTCAGCTCGAATAAATCCATGCTTGGGCACGCCATTGGGGCCTCAGGCGCCATCGAACTGATCCTGACGCTGGTGGGAATGAACCACTCTCTTATTCTGCCTACGATAAACTATACCTTCCCGGATCCCAGATGTAACCTCTGGACCGTTCCCAACCGGGCAATTCACCGAGAGCACCGCATTTCCCTGTCCAATTCCTTCGGTTTTGGAGGGCAAAACGCCTGTCTTTGCGTCGGGAAAGGAAACCTGAATGACTGAATCGGACAGGCACCTGGCGGCGCCTTCACGATGATGGACGAAGTGGTCATTAGCGGATCGGCCATGCTCTGTGCGCTGGGCCACAGTAAGTCCTCCGCCTGGCACGCCGTGCTTTCAGGGAAAAGCGGCATAGGCGCTCTGCCCGGCCTTCTCCCGGCAGCCTTTCGACGGAGCAGTGGGTGCCCAGGTCAGGGGCCTCGACCCCGCATCCCTCAATATCTCCCCCAAGATGGCCCGACTGGCGAATCTTCCCTCATGCATGCTGTTGAAAGCCGCTCGCGATGCCTTTCTCGAAGCGCGGCTGGATCAGCCAACCATCCCTGGGGAAGAACTCTCCTTCTTTGCGGGAATGGGCCTGGTCGATTATGAACCGGGGCATCTCACGCCCGCGGTGAGCAAAGCCCAAACCGGTGAGGGTGAGCTGGATATCAACAGGTTCTTTGGGGAAGGATACCGAGAAATCTATCCGCTCTGGCCTCTCTCTATGCTCAATAACGTCGGTTTCTGCCAGACCGCTATCAGCCTCGGCATCAAGGGTGAGAATGCGGTTTTTGCCGATCAAGCCGATGCCGGCGCTCAGGCCATTGTGGAAGGCCTGTGGGCCGTGCTGGAAAAGCGTGCAAGGGCGGCGCTGGTTGGCGGTGTGAGCACCAGGATATCCCCTTTCAGCCTGGCGCGGGCACGCCTGGCGGAGATGTTGATCACCTCTCGCGGCACTCAGA
The DNA here is from genome assembly GCA_963783775.1 of uncultured delta proteobacterium. Classification (GTDB taxonomy): domain Bacteria; phylum Desulfobacterota; class Syntrophobacteria; order Syntrophobacterales; family Syntrophobacteraceae; genus JADGQM01. The sequence goes on from CAWAOR010000012.1 coordinate 55,161, forward strand.
AAATGGAATGCAGGCCCTTTTCCCGCCTCAGGTCAGGTACGGTCCTGGGAGAAGGCGCCGCCGTCCTGGTGCTGGAGTCCCGTTCAGCCGCCACGGCCCGTGGTGCTCCCTTTACCGCAAGAATATCCGGCTATGGGCGGGCATGCGAAAAGGCGGCCGGGAGTTGTGCGCCAACCGAGCGGGCCATTGCCGCTGCCGCAGAGCAAGCAATTGCGCGGGCGGGCCTTTCGCCGTCGGACGTCGATCTGGTGATTGCGCATGGTGACGGCACCTGGGCCGGAGACCGGCATGAAAGCAAAGCCCTTGGGCAGCTTTTTGGTACCCGCTCACCCGAGGTGAGCGTCTTCTCGTCCAAGGGTTCGCTGGGAAACTGCCTTGCCGGTGCAATCGCACTGGATATGGTGTTGGCAGTCTGCATGCTGGAACACCAGACCATTCCCCCGACGCTGAACAGTGACCCGGTGGAAGAGGGCATTGCCTTCAAGCTCGTCAAAGGTCAATCACAACCCGCTCCCCTCCAACGAATCCTGCTCAATGCCAGAAGCCCGGAAGGGCAATGCGCTTCATTCGTGGTGGAGGCTTGCAGTTGATGGCAGTTGCGGGTATCTGCTGCCTGGTATGCAACTGATGTGCAAAAGGTTCAGCCATGCGCTTTTTGTTTTATGACCGTATTGCCGCCATAGAAAAAGGCAAATTCATTGAGGGAGTGAAGACGTTTTCGCTTTCCGAGGAGTTCCTCCGGGGCCATTTCACCAGAAGGCCGGTTATTCCGGGTGTCATTTATATCGAAGCGATGGCGCAGCTGCTCGGGTGGTTGATCACTTACTCCCATGATTTCGAATGTTCGGCCATCCTGTCACTGATCGAAAAGGCGACGGTTGATCCCGGTCTCAGACCGGGTTTCCAGGCTCACATTCGCGGTGAAATCATCTCTGCGAGCGAGAAAGATACTCTCGGGAAGGCCAGCATCGAGGTGAACGGATCACCCATCGCCACTGTAGACCGCATCATCTATAGCCATTTGCGGGGGACCGATCCGCAGTCTCTTCGCGAACACTTCATTTACTGCAGCGGCGGGGAAGACTCCCTGCGATTGGCTCAGCGAGCGCTATGAGGGCCGGCAGGAGAGTCGTCGTAACAGGCCTTGGGTTGGCCACCCCGCTTGGCCTCGAGGTCCACGAAAATTGGGGGAAACTCCTGGCCGGGATCTCGGGCGTTAGCGAACTGGTTCTCCCGGACTCCCAAGCATCGGCCATTCGGGCCGTTGCCCAGCTTAGCGAAGCCGACTGGCAGAGAATTCAAAAAGAGTTCGAAGATTATTCCCGGGGTGAAGGCGGCAAAGCGCTCCTTGCGGCCCTTTGGGCAGCGAAGTCGGCCTTGGCGGATGCCGGCTTGGAACAATCTCACGGCAGCTCGAAAACGCGGCGGCGTCATTGCGGCGGCCGGGCTGGGAAGCATAAGGCTTGAAGATGTCCAGCGGCGGCTCAATCGGGCGGGAGAATGCGATCTTGCCGGGTTTGCCGATGAAGACGATAAGGAGAGGATAGCATCCACTACCCGGTATAACACCTGTAGCGTCTCTGCACTCCTCGCAAGGCGATTCGGCCTTGGTGGAGTTCCCGTTACCGTTACTTCCGCCTGCGCCTCAGCCACCCAGGCCATAGGCCTGGCCTACCGCAACATCAGGAGAGGGGATGCGGATCTTGTGCTCTGTGGAGGAGGCGATTCCATGATCGATCCGGTCGGACTCGTGTTCTTTCTGCTCCTCACGGCAGCCTCGACCTCAAGAGCGGACCCCCAAACCGTGTGTCGGCCTTTCGACAAGAAACGGTCAGGCCTGGTCATTGGAGAGGGGGCCGGGTTTGTCGTCCTCGAGGAACTGGCTCACGCCCAGGCCAGAAAGGCCGCCATCCATGCGGAAGTCGCCGGTTATGCTTCCTCCATGGATGCCTACCAGGTAACGGCACCCCACCCCGAAGGACGAGGCGCCGCGCACTGCATGCGCCTGGCTCTCCAGGACGCCAAGCTGAACCCTGGGGAAATCGACTACATCAATGCCCATGGCACGGCCACCGTGCTCAATGACCTGGCTGAGACTCAGGCTATCAAAACGGTTTTCGGCCCAGATGCACGACGGGTTGCCATAAGCTCCAGCAAGTCCATGATTGGCCATTTGATGGCAGCGTCCGGTGGCCCCGAATTCATCTTCACGGTGTTGACGGTAAAAAACGATGCGATTCACCCCACCATCAACCTCGAACATCCCGATCCCCGGTGTGATTTGGATTATGTTCCCAGGGTGAAACGCGCGAAGATTGTCAGGGCGGCCTTGTCCAATTCGTTTGGTTTCGGTGGGCAAAATGCCGCCATTGTGGTTAAGAAATATGTTGGATCGGGACCGTAGCCTGTAATGTATACTCAGGTTCAAAAGCTTAATTTCCACGCGGAGTCGCAGAGGACGCAGAGACTTGCGACAAAGGTCTTTCTCCGCGATCTCCGCGCCTCCGCGTGAGTCAAAAAGTGAAACTTCTTAAACCAAAGAGGTGTAAAAGCCGGTGCGAAGCTGAACCTGGAAAATGCTGAAAGGAGAGCAGACGAGACCCATGCAGGTATACCAGGGCATAGACCTTGTCGAGATCGGGAAATTCAAGAGCGTGTTTGCCGCCAAGACAGCGCTTCTCGAAGAAATCTTTACCGAACAGGAGCGCGTGTACTGCTTTTCCTGCCGGGATCCGTGGCAACATCTGGCCGCCCGTTTTGCCTGCAAAGAAGCGGGCATCAAGGCTCTGGAGATCGGTTTTTTGCCCTTCGGCGCAACCCACATCTTTCTGGAGATTGAAGTGCTTTCGAAGGGTTCCGGAAAACCCCGGCTTTCCTTCCATGGGTGGGCGGCCAAGATCAGCAGGAAGCGGGGGGTGGAACAGACCAGCGTCTCGATTTCCCATGCAGGCAGCTACTGTGTGGCAACCGTGATTTTGATTGGTGGATGAGCTATGCGTTTTCTTCTGGTAGACCGTATTACGGAGTGGCAGTCTGAGAGCTGCATTAAAGGCGTGAAAAACATTGCCATGAGTGAAGACTACCTGGAATTTCACTTCCCCAGGACTCCTGTGATGCCGGGGGTGTTGCTCCTGGAGGCGATGGCTCAGCTTGCGGGCTGGTTCGAAGCGCAGGCCTCGGACTTCGAAAGATGGGTGCTGGTCCACAAAATCAGGAAATGCAGCTTTTACGGTTTTGCCCTCCCCGGTGACCAGGTGGAAATGGAGGTCCGGCCTCTTGCCGCGTCGAAGCCTGAGAGGAGAGCGTATCTGGGAATTGCCGAGGTCCGGGGGAAGAAGATGGTCAGGGCGGAGTTCGAAGGAGAGGTCGTGGAGCTGTCTCAGCTCGAGAATATCGCCGAGCAAAGGCGCTTCTTTGGAGTCCTCACCCGGGAGCTCAGGCTGGGATAGATGTCCAAAAGGCAAATCGCTCATAACGGGAATGGGTCTGGTAACCCCGCTTGGGGGAAGTGTCGAAGAGAACCGGCTGAACCTCGAAGCGAGAAATTGCGGCGATTGGGCACTATCCGCTTGAGAAACAACCCGAAGCGTTCCAATACATTGGCAAAGTGACTCACCTTCCCGTGCCGCCGGATCTGGAAGCCAACCTCTCGAGCCAAACAAAATTTCTGAACCGAGGCTCCTTGCTGGGTTTTGCCGCAGCCCAGCAGGCCATTGCTCAGTCCGGACGGAGCCTCGACTCCGTTCCTCCCGACCGTAGGGCTTTGTATATCGGCGCCGGAGACTTCTCCAACGTGGGGTATGAATTCCTGTTTCCTGCCGTCAGGAAAGCGACGGGCGGGAAGTATCGAGAGGTGGACGCTCGGGAGTTGAACCTCGCCTCGCTCCGCGACGTTCACCCATTCTTTCTGCTAGAGTCCATCCACAACAATCTGTTCAGTTTTCTCTCGGCCTGCTACGACACCAAAGGCGCCAACGCGACTCTGGCCGGGGCCTCGCCTTGCGGCGCTCAGGCCCTCGAACTCGCCTGTCGATGCCTCCAGCAAGAGCGTGCCGACGTTGCCCTTGTTGTCGGTTGCGGCAGTTGGGTGTCGGCTGTCCCTCGGTACGAGATGATGGACCTGGGTCTGCTTTCACGGTGTAAAGAGGGAATTCACTCTTTGAAGCCCTTTGATCGGCGCCGAGATGGGCTCATCACCGGTGAGGGCGGGGCAGCCCTGGTGCTGGAAGCGGAGAATCATGCCAGGGAGCGCGGGGCGAACATTCTTGCCAGTGTGGAAGGAACAGGCAACTGCCTGGAACTCTCAGGGGATGGCAAGTGGGGGGTACCGGCCAGGGTTAGCCTCGAGAGCATGCAGACGGCCTTGGCAGAGGCCTCGCGTGTGAGGTCGGCGATCTTGCTTTCATCTGCCCTCACGGCAGTGCTACGGTGAAAGGTGACCGATCGGAGCTGAGATCCATCGTTTCTCTGCTGGACCCGATCGGATCGGACGTCCCCGTTTGCGGACTGAAAGGATATACGTCACATTTGGGAGCTGCCAGCGATGTGGCCGAAATCATCCTGGGCATCACCGCGATCAAAGCCGGCCTGGTGCCGGCGACCCTGAATTTCAGGGAAGCCGAGGAGGAATTCGCTGAGCTGAAGATCTCGAACTCCCATCAGAAACATGACCGGCTTTTTTTCTTATCCGTCTCCTACGGCCTGGGCGGACAGTGCATCTCTACCCTGATAAAAGGACGGCGCCAGGTGATGCACTGAGAGAGCGCCCGACAGCAAACGATTGCTGTCCACTAGAAGAGCTTCGTGCGTTCGCAAATAACTGCTGCGCGCTGTTCAAATGCTTGACGCGGAGCCGAACGATTCGGCTGAAATGAGCGAACAGTTTATTCTAGTATAGCTCTAACGACAGAGTGAAAGTGTCCAATCAAACGGTTCAAGGGGTGATTTCTTGGAGGAACAAAATTTAGGCGGATGGCGACGTCTGGGTTTCGTTTTGGAAGCGATAGCGGTCATTCCCATCGGTACGCTCATTTCTCTGCTGCCGTGGAAAATGGGGAGACCTCTGGGATGCCTCGCGGGAACGGTTCTTTTTCATCTGAACAAGAACGGCCGCGAGCTAGGCGTATCATAACCTTGATGTGGTTTTTTCCGACTCCCCCCTCCCCAAGCTGAGAAAGAACGCATTGTAAGGAACCTTTTCATCAATCTGGCCCGGAGCACCTTCGAATTCCTCAAAATCGGCGACCTCTGACGGCAAAGAATTATGAACAATTCATAACGAGTTGAGAACTCCAAGGCAAAAGAAGAGCTTGACCGCGTTCTCGAGATGGGCAAGGGGGTGCTCGACATCAGCGCTCACATCGGCAACTGGGAGGTTCTGGCAAGCGTGAGCGCCAAGGTGGGCTACAACATGGCGGTCGTTATCAATCGGCAACTCAATCCCTACACCGACAGATGGCTGAAGAGCATTCGCGAGAACGAGGGCAGAGTGAAATGTTACTACAATGAAACCTCGGGGCTGCGTGGGGTCGTTAAACATCTGAAGCGCAAAGGCATCGTCGGGATCCTGGCAGACGAGGCCGCCTCGCCTGCCGCCGTTTCCGTTCCCTTCTTTGGGAGAGAAACCGTCACGACCTCCGGACCTGCTCAATTCCACTTGAGGTACGGGGCCCCTTTGATGTTCTATTTCTGCGTCAGGCAGCATGATGGAAAATACTTGATCTCCTCTGACGGACCTTACCATTTCGACCGAAGCGGGAATTATGAAGAGGATTGCCGAGCGGTAATGACCCTGGTCAACCAGAAATATGAGGGCATGATCAGGAAATATCCCGACCAGTGGTTTTCCCTCCTTTATCCCAGGTGGAGCAACCAGCCGGAGGATCGTTGAAGACCCTGAAAGCCTTTGGGCAACAAGTGCTTTTTCTGCTTGAAGCGAGCTTCGCTATTCCTTTGGGGACCCTGCTGTCCTGCCTCCCCTGGCGGATGGTCAGGCCTCTTGGGCTTCTTGCGGGCAAGGTGTTGTACTGCTTGGACGCCAGAGACAGACGGCAGGCCTACTACAACCTTGACCTCATGTATGCGGATCAGCCTCTTACCCTGGAGCAGAAACACGGCATTGTCAGAAAACTGTTCAGCAACATCGGCGTGGGAGCTGTTGAGTTCTTCAAAACCGGCGCGCTGGGTGCGGACAATTACGGCGAGTTCGTTGAACTTGGGGACTATGGGCCTTTGCTGTGTGCTCTGGAGGAAGGCAAGGGAGTCCTCGCCCTTACTGCTCATCTGGGGAACTGGGAAGTCCTCGGCAGCATCGTGGCGAAACAGGGCCTCAATGTGGGGGCGGCGATCTATCGGCAGCACAACCCCTACACCGACAGGTGGCTGAAAGGTTTTCGTGAACAAAAGGGGAAGGTCAAGTGCTTCTACAATGACCCGTCGCTCATGGTCCATGTGGAGATGCACCTGAAGCAAAACGGCATCCTTGCCCTTATGGCCGATCAGCGAGAACTGAGCAGGCCTGTTTTCGTGCCCTTTTTTGGAATGCCATGCCCCACACATGATGGACCGGCAAAACTTCACCTCTGGTATGGGGCCCCCATGGTCTTCTGCTCTGCCATCAAGCTCGACAGCGGAAAATACTTCCTGTCGGTGGATGGGCCATACCATTTCGAGGGCACCGGGAACATGGGCGAGGATTGCCGCGTGATCATGAGCTGGGTCAATGGCAAGTACGAGGAAATGATACGAAAGAACCCGGATCAATGGTTTTCGTTACTGACGCCCCGGTGGGGGCATGCTCGATAATCTCAAATGCAAGGTGGGACCACAGTTATGCTGATAAGAAAGGCTATCTCCCTGGTGATTGAGTTCCTGAAGGTGTGGTTCTTTATGTTCTTTACCTTCCTGATCTTCAAGTTCCTCTGCAACCTGCTCATCTATAATTTGATCGACCTCAGACGCATCGCCATCCTGGAAATCACTGCTCGTTCCCCTGGGGCAGAGCGTAGCCTTCTGGCTCATCGTCAAAACCTTCCGTAAGCCACTCATGAAGCCCGATCAGACACCGTGACCTCCATGAGCGGATGCAAGTTATGAGGGCAAAAAAATCCCCCTTGTGCGCTTACGGCAAGGGGGATTTAGAAACTATCTCAAAACTCGCTTACACCGTCACCCCGGCGAAAGCCGGGGTCCAGAACCTCTTGAAAACCTGGATTCCGGCCTTCGCCGGAATGACGAACAACGGCGTTTGTGCAATTTTGAGACACTTGCTCAGTGGTGGCTCAGCATACTTCGGTTGGCAGCGTCTAGAGGCCGGCCAGAGTATTGCCGAAGCGGGTCTTGCGCATGGCCCAGATGCCCAACCCAAAAACGCCCAAACAGAAAATCAGCATGCCATATCCGCTGAACGCTGGGACGGCGCGATTGTTGTCGCGCAGCACCGGTCCGAAATACGTTGTATCGCACTGTAAATCAAGCGACCAGTTATCCCTGACAGGGATGTAAATGGCATTGATCGGGTGGCTCGTTCCACAATCCTGTGCCGTATAAAAGCTCGGTCCTGATATGGAATCGGGTACATGCCCTGGGTTGGGGATAGGGTTGCGCATGACCACGTAGTTCCGTCCGTTCGAAGTGCAGCCTTCAAGGGGGCTATCGAACAGCAGGGAGGTGCCGCCATGATACATTACCACCGATCCATGAATTACATCACCACTCAGAGAGGCATCCGCGCTATTGAAATATGGAAAAAGAGCCCCGGTTACCAGATGATTGTAGCCAGGAGACCCGCCTTGCTTGGTGAGAGTTGCGTTGAAATTATTTTCTAGGAAGGTGTCGAAAACGTCTCTCAGAAAAATGGAATCCTCAGTAGGCTTGCTGATGCTCATACAATAAGCCTTTGCCGGGAGTACAGGATGGAACGATCCCACCATGGCTTACAATCTGCAGCCTGTTGGTACTGGTGCCAGGTGCAAGGCTTGCCCCGAAATAGGTGGGGAGGGAAGTTGGATCGATATCGCAGGCGCCGCCAGACGCTCCCACGGCCCCCGACGAACCTTCCGGGTCGCTCAATTGGACATAGACATACGGATAACCTGATATGAGGCATCCGTCCCCTACCTGGGCAAGCGCTCCAGGTATCTGGTGGGCGAGCAGCAAGGTGCAGAAAAGAATAAAAAATGTGAAAATAGTGCTCTTGCGCATGACTTTCCCCTCCTCGTCAAGACGTTCATAGACCCGGCGTCAAATCCCGCTTCACTCCGTGTTGTCTTGCATTATCAGGCTAATAAAACTAGAATACCGCTCCTTTATATAAGAGTCAGAAAGCATTCACAAAGACTTTTTTGGCGCCGGTCGAGGAGGAAATGCAAATTGCTCCATAGCCTGTCGAGTGTGCCCTGATGGCCCTGGCTGAAGGATTGCTGAGGCTGGTTCGCGAGAGCTTCAGGTTTCGCCAAAGACTGCTCATCGCCGCCGCTGGCGCTGGTGACGCTTGCCGCAACCCGTCTTTACCTGACCTGGCTGGTCAAACTGTGGATGGAGGTGGACCCTGCTGCGGAAAGCGGTCCGACCCTCACCTTTCTGCTGACATCGGCAACCCTTACCACCCTTCTCATGGTGCTGGCGATTATGGTTTCCGAGTATCTGGTGAGCGATGTGAACCAACGCATGCTCCAGGTGTTGCGCCAGCAGGCGCAGCATAAGCTCCTGGCCATGGGAGTCGCGGGCGTATGGCAATTCCACAGCGGCGAGCTGGTGTCCAGGATGTTTAATGATGTCGGCATGCTCTCCGGGTTTGTTCGCCGTGTCCTCACAGATCTTATCGGGGAAACTCTCCTGGCCGCCGGAGCGATCGCCATGATGTTCTATCTCAACTGGCGCCTGACGCTGATCATGTGTTTGGTGGTGCCGGTCGTCGGCTTGACCTTGAATCAACTGAGTGGGATGATCAGAAAGTGGGCGGGAACAGCCCAAAGCGGTCTGGGCATGCTCAGTTCGAGACTCGCTGAGCAGTTGCACGGCATGAGCACCATCAAAGGCTATCAGGCGGAAGATTTCGAGCAGCGGCGCTTTGTCGAGCAGAGCACCGCCTATCGCCGGCAATTCATGCGCTGTGAGCTGTGGGCAACCACGCTCATCTCGCTGATCTGGCTGGTAACGACCATCGGCTTCATCGGCATGGTGTGGTACGGCAGCAAACAGGTTCTGCAAGGAACCATCAACGTGGGAGCCCTGCTCGCCTTCTGCCTCTACGCGGCTCAGACCATCGAGCCGATTCGCAAGCTGAGCGATGTCTATGCATCCCTGCAGCGGTTCGTGGCTGCAGCCGGCCGCATTTACGAGGTGATCGATTCCAAAGTGGCGGAACCCGATGGGAATACCGTTCTGCGCCGCCCGATCGAAGGTGGAATTGAATTCGATAAGGTGAAATTTGCTTATCGAACCGGGGAACCTGTGCTCAATGGAATTCACCTGACCTTGAAGGCCGGCGAAAGAGCGGCTCTGGTTGCGCCCAGCGGCGGTGGCAAGAGTACTCTGGCCAGACTGCTGGTAAGGTCCTACGAGGTGCAGCAGGGGCGAATCCTGCTGGACGGTATCGACCTCAGGGACCTGAGACTGATGGACCTGCGCCGCATGGTCTGTGTGGTGGAGCAGGAACCGTTCATGTTTGGCGGTCCTCTGATTGACAACATTCGTTACGGGTCATGGGACGCCCCCCTGGAGAAGATTGAAAAGGCCGTAGGCATTGCGGGACTGGAACCTCTGGTCGGTTCGCTGCCCCAAGGGCTTCACTCGTCGTTGCACGAAGGAGGCCGCAACCTCTCCGGAGGCCAAAAGCAGCGCATTGCACTGGCGCGAGCCATCGTACGCGATCCTCGCATCCTGATCCTTGACGAAGCCACCAGTGCCCTCGACAGTGACGGCGAACGACAAATTCTAGAGCGCATGGAGGATTGGCTGGCGCAGCGAACCGTGTTGGTGATGGCTCACCGTCTTGCTACTGTGGCGCGCATGCCCCGTGTCATCGTTTTGGTGGAAGGACGGATTGCCGGTGATGGAACCCCGTCCGAACTCCTGGAAGAGTGTTGGCCTTTCCGGAGGATGTTTGGCGAACAGTTGGAACCTTTGGCGTGCTCCCTCCATGGTTCCGCCGGTGAACGCTAGTGCACTCCGGCATAAGTCCTCACCCGATTAGGCGGGTGTGTTACGATTCCTCTTGCCGTTGCGTTTCAGGTTCATTCAAAGCAACCTACAGCTACAGGGAGCATTCGCCAAATCATGACCATTGTAGGTTGCGTTGAGCGTGCGAAACGCAACACATGAACTGAGTCTTTTCCCAGGCGGCCAATGAAGCGAAAGGTCCTTCTCATTACAGGCGAAGTATCCGGTGACGTGATTGCTGCCAATCTTGTGCGGGCGATTCGGGCCATGGATCCCGGCGTCGAGCTTACCGGAGTTGGGGGCTGGCGCATGCAAAAGGCTGGTGTAGACCTCCTGTTCAACAGCAATCCCTTTGGTGCTGCCGGCATTACGGAGTCCTTTGTCACCCTCCCTTACATGGTGAGAGCTTTCAGCGCCATGCGGCTTCATCTTCGTCGACACCGGCCGGATGTGGCCGTATTGATCGGGAACGACTTTTTCAATCCGGTTCTGGCGCCCTGGCTTAAGCGGAACAGGATTCTCACAGTGGCCTATCCTCCTCCTCAGATATGGATCTGGGGAAGAGCGGCCAGGCTCATCGCCAGTTGCTATGACTGCATTTTGACATCCTTTGTCGAAGAAGATGAGATCTATCGACGGGCCGGAAGCCACGTGGTTTTTGTAGGCCACTTTTTGCGTGACCTGGTAGAGGAGGTCTCCGCTGACGGCCGGAGAGAAGCCAGACGGTCTCTCGGCCTCGGGCCGGAGCGCCCCACGGTGGGTGTTCTGCCGGGGAGTCGCATGCACGAATTGGAAAGGCTTGGTCCCCTCCTTCTCAACGCCGCCCGGCTCATGTTGACCAGGCATCCTTCTCTTCAATTCATTCTGCCGGTTGCCGATCCGTGTTTCGAACCGGAAATCCGGCGCATGCTTCGCGAGCACAACCTGGAACCATGGATACACCTCAATCACAACAGCCAAACGACCATCGCCGCGTCCGATCTCGTGATGTTGAGTTCCGGGACGGCAACCCTGGAAGCGGCCCTCATGGGGGTACCCATGGTCATCCTCTATCGCGTTTCCGGGCTGACGCTCTGGGTTGTCAGATCATTGGTCCGGGCCGGGATCATGGACTCTGAGACGGCAGGACTTCCCAACCTCATTTCGGGTCAGACCATAGTCCCCGAACTGCGTCAGGCGAAAGCGCTGGCATCGAATTTGGCGGATGAGGCGTTGTCGATTCTCAATGACAGCGAAAGGCACGCGCAAATGAAAGCACAACTCCAGGCTCTCAAACTCAAACTGGGAGCAAGAGGTGCCACGGAAAAGGCCGCCAGAATCATTCTTCACCTGGGAAGGGAAAAAAAGGAGGAGACGATTGACTCGTGGAAATACTGAACCGCCGTCACCAAGGGAAGGAGCAACGGCACCCATGAAAGGATATTCTCTCGGAGAAATAGCGGCTCATCTGCGCGGTGAGCTGCAGGGTGACCCGGAACTCACGATTATGGGAGTGCATACGAGCCTTGAGGCTGGCCCTGAAGACATTACCGTCGTTTTCGATGCCAAGGCGTTTGCAAGAATTGGTGAAAGCAAGGCTGCCGCGATCATCGCCCCGATGAAAGCCGGTGAGCTGAATCGCAATGTGATTCGGGTCGCCAATCCCCGCAAAGCCTTTGTCGAGCTCTTGAGTTTGTTCTATCCAAAAGCTGAGCGGCCGGCTGCGATTCACCCTCAGGCCATAGTCGCTGCCACAGCGAACATCGGCGAAGGGGTGTCCATCGGAGGAGGAGCGTTTATCGGCGAAGGGGTAACCCTTGGCGCTGGGGTGGAGATCTATCCCAACGTCTACCTTGGTGAAGGCTGCGCAATTGGTGAAGGCAGCGAGATCTTTCCCAACGTCACGGTTTATCCTGGGACCCGCATCGGCAAGCGGGTCCGCATCCACAGCGGGACGGTCATTGGCAGCGACGGCTTTGGAATTATGAGAGACGCGTCGGCTGCAACAGTGAAAATCCCACAGGTTGGTGCGGTGGAGATTGACGATGACGTGGAGATCGGCGCGAATTGTTGCATCGATCGAGCGACCCTCGGAGCAACGCGAATTATGGCGGGAACCAAGATCGACAACCTTGTTCAGATCGGGCATAACGTTGAAATTGGCAACCATTGCTGCATCGTTGCTCAGGTTGGGATCTCCGGCAGCGTCAAAATAGGGAAGTATTGCGATTTGGCCGGACAGGCGGGCATCAACGATCACGTTAATATTGGGGATAGAGTGAGGGTTGGCGCACAAACCGGGGTCATACGCGATCTCGAGAGCGGGGCATGGATCGGCTACCCTGCTATGCCCAGAGTAGAAGCCTTGCGCGTCTATTCTTTACTTACCAGGCTCCCCGAGCTTCACCGCCACATACAGACCCTGGAAAAACGCTGCGACGACCTCGAAGAACAACTCAGAAGATTCGTCGACGGCCCATCGCCCGGCCGCTCTCCCAGTGAGAACGAAGGGGAATCTTAGGGCTTGTCCATTAAGAAACCGAGGGACTGAGCCCAATTTCTAAATAGTGGGATCTCGTGCATCGCGACGAAAGCTCTATGCCCTTTCATGTGTTGCGTTTCGCAAGTTCAACGCAACCTACTGCAATGGTTGTGCTCGAGGGGATGCTCACTGTAGGTTGCGTTGAATGAACATGAAACGCAACGGCAAGAAGAACAGTAAAACATCGGCCCAAAGATGGGTCAAGACCTATGCCGCGGTGTACTGGACAGATTTGCATGAATGGGTTCATTCGGCTGACCATGACCTGCGGATCGGCGGAGCGATGAACTCGTGAAGGAACCGAGGAGATGAAGGGAATCTGGTTTGGATGCTATCATCTTCTGGGCTTGCTCTGCCTCCCCTTCATCCTTTTCGCCGCGCTGATCCATGTTTTGCTGAAGCCGGACAGCCTTCGCTCTTATCTCCAGAAGTTTGCTCTTATCCTTCCTGAAGCGTTACCAAAGACTGAGAAAAAGGTGTGGATTCACGGAGTCGACGTCGGGGAGGTGATTTCGTGTGGGCCGCTTATCGAGATTTTCGAGAACAACGGCTTTTCGGTTCTTCTTTCAACAACTTCCCGCGCCGGATTCCAGGCGGCCCAGAAAAGATATGCCAATGTCAAACCGTTCTATTTTCCTTTCGACTACAACGCCCTATGCAAGCGGTTGTTGAAAAGAATCGAACCCGACGCGGTGCTTCTCTGCGAGATGGAAATCTGGCCGGCCTTTGTATCGGCAGTAAAGGATGAGGGGGTTCCTCTCTATGTGATCAGCGGCAGACTGTCGCGAAGTGACTATCGGCGTTACCTCGCCTTCAGATTCTTCTTCAGGCAGGTACTCGCTCTGTTTGATGGCCTTTTCATGCAGTGTGACCTGGATGCTGAGCGCATGAGAGCGCTCTGCCCTCACCCCGGCATCAAAACCCTCGGCAGCCTCAAGTTCGACGTCGCTCCGGAACCATCGGACAGCGAGATCAGCAGCCTCCTGCCGGACGGCCTGGTGATCTGCGCAGCATCCACTCATCGAGGCGACGAGGAGCTTGTGATCTCGGCCTTCGCAAGGCTGCGAGAGCGCTATCCCCATGTCAAGCTTGCTCTTATCCCCAGGCATCCGCACCGCACGAAAGCAATCATCAGGATGCTCAGGCGACGGAATCTGGAATACACCTTGCGGTCGAAGAATCGGAAATGCACGACGCCGGTGTTTCTTGTTGACACCATGGGGGAATTGAGCGGAGTGTTCCCCAGAAGTGACCTTGTGGTCATGGGAGGAAGCTTTTCACGCAGTGTTGGGGGGCATAACATCATGGAACCCTCCCGGTACGGCAAATGCATCTTATGTGGACCCCATATGGGAAACTTTGAAGACCTGTTTTTGATGTATCAAAAGGAAGATGCTTTGATTGTGACCAGTCGTCACGGTCTTTTTCATGACCTGGAGGCCCTTGTGCAAAACCAGAGAAGGGCTCACCAAGTCGGGGCAAACGCCTTCAACCTGGTGCGGAAAAACCAAGGCGCCGCCCGGCGCCTTTATGAGGAGGTTATGCAGGGATCGAAGCAGCAAGGCCATGAACAATGAGCCCTTCCATGCTCTTCAGCACCGGCGAGGTTTCCGGCGATGTGATTGGGGCTCTGCTTGCTCGAGAACTTAAAGCGAACTGTCCGGCACTGAGGCTGTGGGGGGTGGGGGGCGGAAGGATGCGGGCGGCAGGGGTCAAGATTCTGGTCGACGGCAATCCGCTTGGCTCTGCGGGTATCACGGAACCTCTGAAAACCCTCCCTGGAGTCTTCAAATCTTTCGCCTCGATCCTTGCCGGTGTTCACCGGGAAAGGCCCGACGCAGCGGTTTTGATCGGCCACGAGGTGTTCAACCTCATGCTCTCTCGCTGGCTCAGGTGCCAAGGCATCCTCACCATCGCCTACTTCCCTCCCCAGATCTGGATATGGCGAAAAGCGGCCCCGTTAATCGCCGGGTGCTACGATTACATTTTGACTTCGTTTATGGAAGAAGACGCGGTTTATCGGCGCGCGGGCGGCCGCACGATTTTTGTGGGTCACTATTTGCTGGACCTGCTGCAAGAAGTCTCCCCAGAGGAGAAAAACGCCGCACGGCAGGCGTTAGGATTAAAGCAGCAGCATAGAATAATAGGGATTCTTCCCGGCAGTCGCCGGCAGGAAGTGACCATGCTGGGGCCCGTCTTCCTGGATACGGTGGTACAGATGGCAACCAGAGATCCTTCACTTCGATTCGTGCTCCCGGTGGCGGATCCATGTCTCGAAGAGAACATCACGCGGATGATCCGGCACCGTCGCCTGGAGCAGTCGGTTCTTCTCAATCGTGACAGTCAAAAATCCCTTGCAGCCAGCGACCTGGTTATCCTGTGTTCAGGAACCGCCACGTTGGAGGCTGCCTTGATGAAGCTGCCCATGGTCATCGTCTATCGCGTCTCGCGGATCACCATAGCGTTTGTAAGGCTGCTGGTCGGGACAAAGCTCATGGATTCCGAGACGGTCGGGTTGCCGAATCTGCTGTCTGGGGAAAACATGGTGGTAGAATTGCGCCAGGCCGATGCCGATCCCTCCAAAATCACTGACGCAGCCTGGAGGCTCTTGACGGACGAGATCGAGCAAACACGTACAAAGGATGCTCTGCAACGATTGACCGCCCTCCTGGGACCAACGGGGGTCATGAAAAGGGCAGCCCGGGCAATTCTTGAGCGGACGGCCGGAGTCGCCCCCTCAGGGCAAAGGCCGGAAGACCGATGAGTGATCTGGTACGTTACCGGCTTTGGATCCCGGCGACAGCTTGCACGTTTTTTTTGAAACACCAATCAGTGGTAGGTCGGAGGCTTGTCGCGGTCATCGACGACTTTCAGGTGGGTTTTTCTTTTGCTCTTTGCGGCGGTTCTCCTGGTGCTGCCGGCTGTAGGCTTCCGCAGAGTTCTCCAGATTGGCGCGGCGGCAACCATGCCCCCAAGCACTACCATGCCGGCGCCAACAGTTGAATCATCGGCCAGCGATAGTATCCCGGCGTACAGGACGGTTACACCCGCCAAGATCGTGCAGATGAATTTCAGATCCATTTCTGAGTGATCCTTCCAGATGGTGATGGGCGACGCTCAAAACTCCACGATGCATTGGTCTCAGACGAAAGTCAGGAGATGCTGTCGGGAAGATTCCTCCTTTGTGCATGGAACAACAGTTCCAGCATGAATATTCTTCTGGGCTTCTCGGGGTCTACCAGGATCAGCACGGTTTGGCCTGACTGGTGGAGCGACATGAGCCACTCCTTCACCCCTTTGCCACCGCCGGTGCTGGTCCGGGTTTGCACCTCCGTGCCGCCCACCATGTACCGCAGGCCAATGGCAAGCGTTCCCTTGGCGCCCGGTTTTATCTTTTCGATCATCGCCGAGGCGGTCACCCCAAGAGTAATGAGCCGCCGGAGGAATCTTTTCTGGTAGCTGATCATGCCCCAAGGTAGGATGGCGGCAATGAGGCCAAGGAAAGGGATGACCACTATGACCTCCAGAGACACGAAATTGACGCGGCAGCCCTTGATGCGGCTTACCTGGGGAGCATCCGGGAGATAATCGATGAGGACGGTCTCGCCAGGAGAAGCCACCCGCTCGCCCGCATAGCTGACTCCTTTGACTGGCGCATCGTTGGGGCCTTCCCGACCCACCGGTTTGAATTCGTAGGTATAAATATACGTGATGGTGCCTTTTGAACTCTTGCTCTGTTCGACCTGAAGCACCTTTCCCCGAGTCTGAACGGCGGGTTCGCTCATGAGCCGCCATTCGCTCTTGAAATCGGCAGTCCGGATCAGAAAGGTGAACACTACACTGGTGACGACGAGCATCAGTAACGGCAGGATGTAAAAGATCACGCGCACGAGCCTGGGAAAGAGAACGTCCAGAGCCGCATCGAGCAGCGTGCTGTCCGGGAGGCGCGGTGGAGGCTGCTGGAAGATCCATTGGATGTTTTCAGGGGTCCAATTCATGGTGTGCCTTTGCTCAACCATACCTTCGCAATTCTTCGACCACCTTGAGCAGTTCGTCTTTCGTATCCGCTCGGAACGCGATGTCACGCAAGGGTTTCGTGCCCTTGAGCCCCCTCGTGTACCAGATAAAAAATTTGTGAAAAGAGGAGATACCCCTCTTCTCTCCATAATGCTCAACGACAAGGTTAAGATGGCGCGCGATCGTAGCGATGCGCTCATCCATGGCGGGCTTTTCGCAAAGAGTGCCGTCTTGAAAGAACCGGATGACTTCTCTGAATATCCATGGGTATCCAAGGGCGCCTCGAGCAATGGCCACGCCGTCACAGCCGGTCTCATCAAACATTCTTTTGATTGCATGCACTGAGAGATTGTCACCGCTGGCAATGACGGGTATCGCCAGGGCTTTTTTCACTTCCTGTATGATCCGGTAGTCTACCGTTCCGCTGTACCCCTGAGTCCTCGTTCTCCCGTGTATGAACAGAGCACTGACGCCGGCATCCTCGGCACGAAGGGCCACCTCACGTGCGTTCACCGAAGCGGGGTCCCATCCTGCCCTGATTTTTACCGTTACCGGGACTCCGGCGCGGTCAACAAGTACTCTAAGCAGTTCTTCGAGTCTGTGAGGCTCTCTCAGGAGTGCCGCCCCTTTTCCTTTGCGCGTTATTTTGGGTGTGGGACAGGCAGCATTGAGATCCACCAGATCGAAACCATAACCTTCAATGACTTCAAGGGCTCTCACGAAATATGCTTCATCGTTGCCCAAAAGCTGTATTCCCAGAGGCCGGTCATCGGGGGTGGAGGCGAGCATCTGGCGGGTTCTCCTTTCACCGTGACTTATGGCTCTGGCATCGATCATCTCCGTGAATGCCAGCGGGGCGCCGAAGGAGCGGGTAACCACGCGAAAGGGCAGATCGCTCACCCCGGCCATGGGCGCAAGCATAATTGGCAAAGGTAGCGTAATATTTCCGATTCTAAGCACGCGTTGGTGTACCCGTCAGTCCTCGGAGCGGCCTCGGCATTTTCTCTACAGCCTATGACCGTCAATCCTATGTCAATGGATAACCTTCGTCACCACTGCTTTTCGACAGCTTGTATCGGATTCTCAGAACGCTTTTCTCAAAGCTCGCTGACACCACTCGATCTGAAAACTCGGGCATGGTACACCATAGACCTTCGCATAGCATCATGAAACCGCCAGGCGGTGTTTCTTCCCCTGCAGGTTGAGCGGTTACATTTCTTCATCCCTTGCGCTGTTTCGAGTCGTGAGGATCACCTTCACGCGAGCGGAATCGCAACACATTCCACCGCGGAGAACGCAGAGTGCGCAGAGCGAATTGGTTTAATAATTATCGGATTCTTCTGCACTGGTAACGTGCAAATGTTTGAAGCTTTACTGCCATTCCTCCACGGCCATTGTGGCGCAGAGCTCCCGGGAGTGTTCCCCGGGGTTGATATTGCCAGAGGGCGACGTTTTCGTCAGAATACCAGGGCCAGCTTGAACCAGACATAATCGCCGTTGAGGCGATTCTTTGTATCCACTTCCGGCAGCCATTTCACTTCGGCCACCAAGTCAGTCTTGCAGATCTTTGTTGCGTAGGAGACGACCGGACCGATACCGGCGGTCATGCCTTCGAAATTGCCGAGCCTCGCCCCGGAGCCGCTGTCGCCCGTAAACTGCTTGTAGTAGAAACCATTTGCTCCCACCCCGATGAAGCCTCCAAACAACGGCAGATGTTCCGCGATGGTGACATCGATATGAAACTGATCGCCGCTCTGATAGTCCGTTGCATGGTTCATCGTATTGAAGTCCAGACCGGCGAAGGCGGTAACTTCCAAGCCGATCTTGCTGCTGAGGTAACTCAAGGAGACCTTCGGCTCAAAAGTCCAATAATTCTTCCCTACGTTGGCCAGTTGGTCCTTTTCGAACTCTCCGGTCGGGGCATAGACGGAAAAGCGCACATCTGACTTGAGGTCCCCGTGCTTCCAGCCGAGCATGAAAGGGATGATCTGGACGTCGCCAATGCCGTTGGCTGTGTCGCGGCGGCCGCGAGAAAAGGGCCCGCCCTGTACCTCGCCTTTCACCTCCATCCAGACGTAGGGGATCGCCAGCGCGGCGGCATAGTGGCCCCCGAGGATCTTCAAAGGAGTTTCATAGAGGAAGACCGAGGTGTCGGCAAAAACCGTCGCGTCGATATTCGATGCAATCATGCCGCCGAACTGGAGGAGTCGCCCTGCACCGGCAGAACCTTTGTAATGAGTGAACGCATTGAAGTAGACGAAGGCTGGACGGCCGGGCAGGGTATCGATAAACGAAGCAGTCGCCCCCGGCACGTAATGCCCGCTGCCCCCCTCTTCCGCATAGCCGGGAAGAACCGGCCATCCTGTAAAAGCCATGATCAGGAGGATAAGAGCCATGATAAGTCGAAGAATGCCGGTCTTATTCGTGCTCGCGATCGCCTTCATTTTTCCACCCTTCCTTGTGATGATGCACCTGAACCCCAGCGCGCTCCGGTCTCGCCTGGTTTGCGCTGCCAGGCCTAACGCCGATTACTTGAGTTGGACTTCCACCTTCTTGACAGTCCCGGCAAAAGCGAACGGGCGCCGGTCGAAGTAGTCGAGCGAAACCGGTGAGCCAAGATCGACGCCGACGTCGAAGGTCTCGCTCGCGGTAAAGGCAGCAGGAACGGTGCGCTTGACGGTGACGCGAGAGACTTCCGCGCCGTCGACCTTCAGCACAACCTCTGCTGGAGCACCGGGCCTATCGATCGTCGTGTCCACTTCGATCCGGTGCTTGCCGGGGGTGAGCTTCTCCTTCGATCTGGCGATGTAGCGTTCGATAATCATCATGTTGTATTCATAAACAAGCTCGCCATGATCCATATAGAGCGTGAGGCCTCCGGAGGCTCCGCCGAGCGCGTAGAGGACGCCTGAGGTATTCTCGCCCAGCTCTGCCTCGATTGTCACTCGGTTGCTCTCGCGGCCGAGTCCGGGGGCGGTGAATTCGGGCATGCGGGTCGTCGACGCGTCGAACTGCCAACTCGTGTACGGAGTCTTGACGCGGTCTTCCGGATGCAGCCGCAGCCAGTTGCCGGCGCCGATGGGGAAGGCCTTGTTGGCCTTCGCTTCCTTGAGGAACAGCGCCTTCATCTCCTCGAGGCGCTTCGGCTCCCTGGTCGCGAGATCGTCGGCCTGCGAAAAGTCGTTGCGCAGGTCATAGAGTTCCCAGACATCCTTGTTCGCATCCCAGTCCTTCAGCCTCGCGCTGGAACCGGCCGAGTCCCACGGGACAAAGGGGCCGAAGGCGCAGGCGTACCACCCGTTGAGGTAGATGCCGCGGCTGCCGTTATTGTCGAAGTACTGGCTGCGCTTTCGCCCTTGCGCTTTGGCGTCGGCAAAGGTGTAGGCCATGCCGACGCCGTCGATCGGGTCCTGTTTGAAGCCGTCCACCACCTGCGGCGGCTTGATGCCGAGGAGTTCGTAGATCGTGGGCGCGACGTCGTTGACGTGGTGGAATTGCGACCGGGTCGTCTTGTCGGGCTTGATGTGCTTGGGCCACGAGATCGCCATTGGATTGCGCGTACCTCCGAAGTGCGATGCGACCAGCTTGGTATGCTTGAACGGCGTGTCACCGGCCCAGGCCCAGCCGGCATGATACATGTTGTCCATCTTGGGGCCGCCGATGGCGTCGAGGCCGCCGAGCCTGTTCATCGCCTCGAGCTGCTGTTCGATGGTGTTCGGGATATTGTTCTGCGCGAGCAGTTCGCTGACGGTGCCGCGCTGGCCTTCAGCGCTCGCGCCGTTGTCGCCGAAGATGTAAAACACGAGCGTATTGTCACGGACGCCGAGGCGCTCCAGTTCGTCGATGATCTTGCCCACCTGGACATCCACGTGTTCAAGGAATCCGGCGAACACCTCCATCAAACGGAGTTGAAAAGCGCGCTCGGATTCGGGGATGCTGTTCCATGACGCCATCGTCTCGGCACGGGGGGTGAGCTTCGCGTCCGCAGGAATCCAGCCGAGCTCTTTCTGGCGTTTGAAAATGCCTTCGCGCAGTGTGTCCCACCCTTCGTCGAACTTCCCTCTGTACTTGTCGGCCCATTCCTTGGAGATGTGGTGCGGGCCGTGTGCAGCGCCGGGAGCCCAGTACATGAAGAACGGCTTGTCCGGCGTGTACGCACGATGCTTGCGCAGCCAGGTGATCGCCTTGTCGGCGAGGTCCTCGCTCAAATGGTACTTCTCGTTGTGCGGCGGCTCGATGGGGTTGAGGTTCTCGACTAACCGCGGCTCCCATTGCGAGGTCTCGCCTGCGAGGAAGCCGTAGAAGTAGTCGAAGCCGATCCCTTCGCCGGTCGGCCAGTTCGTGAACGGCCCCATCGCGGTGGTCTCGGTGGCAGGCGTATTATGCCACTTGCCGAAGGCCGCAGTTTTGTAGCCGTAATAGCCCAGCACCTTCGGAAGCGTCGCCGACGTGCGTGGGATCACGCCTGTGTAACCGTCCCAGTCCACCGCGCGCTCGGCAATCGTTCCGGAGCCGACGCGATGATGGTTGCGGCCGGTCAGCAGCGCCGCGCGGGTTGGCGAGCAGATCGAAGTGGTGTGGAAGGCGTTGTAGCTGACGCCTTCGTCGCGCAACCGCGACAGCGTCGGTGTGTGGATCGGCCCGCCGTAGGTGTCCGGCAGGCCGAAGCCGACGTCGTCGAGCAGGATGATGACGATGTTGGGTGCATCCTTGGGAAGACGGCTCTGCTCCGCGCGGCGCTGGTGCTTCGATGTCTGCAACGTCGGCCCGGCGACGCTGGCCGAGGGGGTCGGCGGGAAGGGCAGGACGCTTCCGTCATCGGGAGCGGCGGCATGAGTTGAGACTATCCACGCCGTCACGCTCAGGAAGCAGCAGACGAAGACCCAACAGCATGCTCGTAGGGCCAACAACGAAAGTTTCTTGCATTGGGTTGATTTCATGCTTCCTCCCCCTGTTACAAATATGGTCGGGCCGCCCCACGGCGCCGATCATTTTGGAAACAAGAATTTCACTGTGAATCGCAGCGTGTGCTGCGGTCCGATCTCGTCGTCGTCGAAGTCATATTCGTACTGGCCGCTGAACTGGACCGGCAGGCCGCCCAACTTCACCAGCTTGGAGAGCTTGACCCCCAGCGGCAGGCTGCTCCACCAGTCGGCTTCGGATCAGACGATCATTTGCTGGCCCCTCCCGAGGTGCTGCGCATGAGTGCTTCCATGGCCTGGTCGACAGTGAAGCTGGCGGGCTTCTGTCGGGGCGGGAAGTCCTTGAAGGTCATCAGGGTCTTACCGACGATTTCTTGGACCGGCACGGCAAGGAAAGAGCGGCGATACCACCAGTCATTGTAGCCAATACCTTCCTGTCCACGCTCGAAAGGATCGACTTCGAGGTCGAAGAAGATCGGGGCGCGCAGGGTGGTAAAGGGGCGGCGCCAGACGTCGATGCCGGTTGCTTCCTGGATCATGAAGTGGATCTTCAGGCGTTTGTAGCGCAGGGCGAGGAGGTCGCCGTCATCACTGAAATAGAAGAACTCGTCACGATTACCCTTTGGACTCTTCCCGGCAAGGTAGTCGAGCTGATTGTAACCGTCGAGATGAACTTTGAAGGTCTTGTCCCCTGCCTTGTGGCCGGTGAGGAGCTTTTCCTTGATGTCCGGCACACCGGCAGCGGCCAGCAAGGTGGGCATCCAGTCCTCGCCCGCGACGATGTCGGTGAACTTGGTGCCTGGCTTGACCACGCCGGGCCAGCGGATCATGGCCGGGACGCGCCAGCCGCCTTCCCAATTCGTATTCTTTTCACCGCGGAAAGGGGTGGTTCCGGCATCCGGGTAAAGGCAGACCATGGGGCCGTTGTCGGTGGTGTAAATGACGATGGTGTCGCCGGTGAGTCCGAGATCATCCACGGTCTTGAGCAGTTTGCCGATGAGGGCGTCGTGCTCGACCATGCCGTCAGCATAGAAGCCCAGCCCGGTCTTGCCAAGGTTCGCCTCCTTCACGTGGGTGAAGTTGTGCATGCGGGTGGTGTTGAACCAGCAAAAGAACGGTTTCCCTGACTGCTTGGCACGGGCGAGGAAATCCTGGGTCGCGGCCAGAACTTCCTCGTCGATGGTCTCCATGCGCTTCATCGTCAGCGGGCCGGTGTCTTCGATCTTGCCGCCCGCAGTCGCTTTGATCACCCCGCGCGGCCCGAACTTTTTCTTGAAGTCGGGGTTCTTGGGGTAGTCCGCGTTCTCAGGCTCCTCCTCAGCGTTGAGGTGGTAGAGGTTGCCGAAGAACTCGTCGAAGCCGTGGTTGGTGGGGAGGAACTCGTCCTTGTCGCCGAGGTGGTTCTTCCCGAACTGGCCGGTCATGTAGCCGAGCGGCTTGAGCAGTTCGGCGATGGTGGGATCCTCCTTGCGGAGACCGAGGTCGGCCCCGGGCAGCCCGACCTTGGAAAGACCGGTGCGAAACGGAAGCTGGCCGGTGATGAAGGCGGAGCGGCCCGCGGTGCAGCTCTGCTGCGCGTAATAGGCCATGAACTGAGCGCCTTCCGTGGCGAGGCGATCAATGTTGGGCGTGCTGTAACCCATCATGCCCTGGTGGTAGGCGCTGAGGTTGAAGATGCCGATGTCGTCGCCCATGATGACGAGAATGTTCGGCTTCTTGTCCGCTGCATGCAAGGGCGTCAGGGCAAACAGGCAGCACAATAGGGCCAGAAGTGCTATCACTCGCTTCATTTCCTTACTCCTTTGCCGAATAATCGTTTGATGTCCCCATTATTTCCTGGGCAGCACCGGCTTCAAGTTTGGCAGGCCACCATCGTCAATGTCGAAGTCAGGATCGAACAGGGTCTGCCCCTGCGCACCGAGGTAGTCCGGTTGCGCTTTCAACCACTCGCTCATCTTCTGCTGCTTGGCATATGCGATCAGGCGGCTCTCGAGATCGCGGACGACCTCCGGATTCTGCGCGGCGAGGTCGTTCTTCTCGCCCGGATCGGCGGTCAGGTCGAACAGCTCGGTCTTGCCCGGCAGCAGCGCGATCTTGACCAGCTTCCAGTTGCCCTTGATAACCGAGCCGCGGAACGCCTCGACGTTCACCAGGATGTCTTCGTGGGGCGAGGGCTTGCCCTCGGAAACGGTCGCCCAAATGTCCTTGCCGTCGAGGGGCTTTTCAGGGCTCGCCTTGCCATCGGCCAGCGAGAGCACGGTGGGCATGACGTCCGTCATGTGCAGCGGGTCGTTGACGACGCGCGGCTTGAAGTTTGGCCGGCCAGTTGAAAATGGTCGGCGTACGGACCCCGCCTTCATACAGGCTGCCCTTGCCGCCGCGGAGATCACCGTTGCTCGCCGGCAACGACTCCTGTTTGACGCCGCTCGCGGCCCTTTCCTCACGGGAGTGCGCGCCGCTCGCAACGACCGCGCTGCGCGGCCCGCCGTTGTCACTGGAGAAGATGATCAACGTGTTCTCGCGAAGACCTTGCTTCTCCAGCGTGGCGACGATGCGCCCGACCTGATCGTCCAGCGAGGTGATCATCGCCGCGTAGGTGCGGCGCGTCGGATCTTTAATGCTCTCGGCATAGCGATCCTCGTCGGCCTTTTTCGCCTGATAGGGCGCATGGGGCGCGAGCGAGGCGAAGTAAAGGAAGAACGGTTTGTTCTTGTCCTGCTTCTCAATCAGCTTGACCGCCTCGTCGCCAATCAGGTCCAGGTAGTAGCCCTTCTCTTGAAAGAACTTGCCGTTGCGCTGCCAGTCAATCAGGCCGCCGCGCATCTTGGTGAAGTAGTCCACCTCGCCGACGAGGTTGCCGTAGAAGTGGTCGAAGCCGCGGTTCTGCGGCCAGTATTTCTTGTCGGCGTGACCGAGGTGCCATTTGCCGACCATGTATGTCGAATAACCGGCTTCCTTCAGCGACTGGGGCAGCGTCCGTTCATCGGTCGGCAGGCCGTAGCGGTGGTTGGGGAAGATCACCAGCGTCTGCAGACCGTAGCGCATCGGATAGCGGCCGGTCATCAGAGCCGCCCGCGCAGGGGTGCACACGGGCATGCCGTGGAAGTTTTCGAGCCTGACCCCCTCGTTCGCGAGCTTATCGATGTTCGGGGTCTTGATGTCGCTGCCGCGATAACCGAGGTCCGCATTGCCCAGGTCGTCCGCCATGATGAAGATGATGTTGGGTTGTTCTGCAGCCTGTACCGCTGTGCCAAGCAGGAGCATGATTGCGGTGAGAATTACCGAGAGTTCTTTCATGGTACCTCTCCTTGTCGTTCAATCGATTTAAAGCAAGGTCTTGAGAAGCATCTGCAAGATTTGCTTCACGGGCACCTGGATCGCAAGCACGACGATCATCGGCAGGGCTGCGGCAAGAACCAGTGTCATCACCGTCGACTTGCCCAGCGGCAGGGTGCGCATACGCGCCACCGCTTCATAGAGGGAAGTCGTATCGGCAACCGGACCCAACTCGGGCGCGCTGAGAATCGCCGCATCCCTCACGTCCTTCTCTTCTATCCAGCGTTCACGTACGAGCCGTCCGTGGCGTCCGATGAGCGCTCCATAGTCTAACAACGCCCGCTTCCTGGCACGGAAGAGGGGTCCGATGAACATGAACAGTGGTGATAGAAACAGCACAACGACCAGGATGACAAAGGCAATCATGGGCATTCGCAAAGACTGCACCGTGACGCCGTGGTAGACCACATCGTGAGCCCAGCGGGACGCGAGCACCGCGCTCGTGGCCAGCGCCACAAGGACAAACGCTTTTGGAAAGCGTGCGAGAAAACCGAGCCCGCCTGCGCGGTCCGGATGCGTTGGCACGATTGAGAGGTTGAGCTTCGCGATGCGCCCGAACAGCAGGAACAACAGAACCACGCGCCAGAGCCAGCAAAGGAGCAGCGCCAGATAAATCGGCCGGCCGACGTAGAGAAACCACCAGGCCCCAAAACCAAGCCGCTGCGATATTCCTTCACCATCAACAGCCCATGCTATTTCATGGGACTGGTGGAGAACATCGGAGACCGTGAGGACGGCGATGACCACCGCGAGGATGGCCATCCAGGGAAACGACGCATTGCGCAGTCTCGCCACGTCGGTCAGTGCGGCCCGGAAACGCGGCTCCTCCGTTTCCGGTATCACTCGGGACCGCACAAAATAGGGCAGGAGGCCCATGCAGACACCCTGCGCGGGAGCTTCGGCGAAGATGAGCAGCGGCACGGCGACGAGGAATCTCACATGGATACCGAAATGTGCCAGCAGCGGCTCATTCACCTCCTGGGGCAGCGCCCGGCCGGTGTACCATGCCCACACCGCGATCGGCAGCCACGCCAGGAGCGACCAGAACACCGCCCGCCGGACAATGCCGGGTCCCTCGGCGGGAATCAGCCCGATGCGCCGCTGGAGACGATAGAGAAGGTCATCCCGGACCAGCGACAGGGCAAAACTTTCCAGATTTGCCTCATTGCTGGCTGCAACGATGGAATCCGCCTCGGAAGTCCTCTCATGCAGGCTATGCTTCTCATTTTCGCTCATCTCAATGCTTGGCTCCTCTCCTCAGGATTGCCCGCGATCTTCACCTCTCGGCGGCTATTGCCCCTCCAGTGACCACTGGATGGCATCAATGAGCGCCTGGTCATCGACCGGTTTTCGGAAGTATGCTTTGACCCCCAGCTTCCTCGCTCTCTCGCGGCTCTTTCGGTCGTCAAATGCGGAAACAATGATGACAGGGACGTCTCTCGCTCCGGATGGCAGCTTTTCTAAAAGCTCAAAACCATCCATCCCCGGCATGCGCAGGTCCAGGATGATGCAGTCATGGTGTGTGGGCTTGACCCTGGTCGAGGAACTCTTCAGCGGATGCGAAAGCTTCCGCCTCGAAATCGGCAGATCCCATCAGCAGAAGCAGCGCAACGCGCACGGACTCATCATCGTCTATGATGTAGATCACGCTTTACCATCCTTATTGACGGCATTTCAGGGCAGATTGTCAGTGGCAGTGATTGTGACATAGATCACAGGTGGGGACGCGCGTCTATAAGACCTTGGTGCTACAGGCGGGTCCGGTGCCCGAACGGCAGGCAGGGATGAGGCATCGTTCGTAGACCAAAAGAGGGAGTGATTTTGGGAGATAAAGCTGCCCCGGCGGGCCTTTCAGTCGGCAGTAACCCCGGTCTTCCGGGCCATGCGGACGAGGTCGGCGACCGAATGCGCTTCAAGCTTTTCCATGACCCGACCGCGATGGATCTTGACGGTCTGTTCGGCAATGTTCAATTCCGCCGCAATTTGCTTGTTGAGCATCCCGGTAATCACATAGCGAAATATTTCGTATTCACGTAGCGTAAGTTTCTTGATGCGCTCTTGAAGGGTTTTTGTTTCATCACATACCGTTCTGGCCTGCCCGTGTCTGGCGACGGCGGCCTCGATGGCCCCCAGGAGTTGTTCCTCATCAAAAGGCTTGGGCAGGAAGTCGACCGCCCCTCTTTTCATGGCTTCCACACTCATGGGAATATCACCATGCGCGGAGATGAAAATAATAGGCATGGGACAGTGAACGTTGGCAAGTTCTCTCTGGAGCGCGAGACCGGTCATGCCCGGCATGCACACATCCAAAATAATGCACCCCACACCCTCGAAGCGCGGCCTCGCGAGAAACGCTTCGGCGGAGGCGAAAGCTTCAAAGTTATATCCTGCAGCCAACAGAAGATACGAGAGACCATCCCGCATCGAGGGATCGTCATCAATAATAAAGATGCTGGTATTCTGCTGATTCATCTTAAGGCACCGGCAATTCAAAAGAGAAGACTGCTCCTCCATCCGGATGGTTCTCAGCCCATATGCGCCCGCCGTGTTCCGTGATGACGGACTTGCAGATGGCGAGGCCCATCCCCAGTCCGCTTTTCTTGGTCGTGAAGAACGGCTGGAACGGCTGATCCGGTATTGCTTCATCGATTCCCGGCCCGAAATCCCGTACGGTCACCCGCACGGCAGGACCGCTCAACCGTGTCTGCAGCACGACCCTTTTCTTTTCGGCAGGGCTTAACGATACCGCATCCCTGGCATTCATAACCAGGTTCAGGACTACTTGTTCCAACTCGGCAGCGTTGCCAAGGACCGGGGGCAATGATTCGTCGAAATCGGTTTCGATCGTCACGTTGCACTGGACCGCTTCACTCATGAAAACGGCAACGACATCTTCCAGAACACGGTTCAAAAGGATGGGCTCCTTGGTCTTCTCTTCCTTCCTCACCATGGACTGGAGAGTCGTGATCACCGTTGCCGCCCGCTTGTCATCCCTGATGATATGGTCCACTATCTGCTGGAGCAGGTTGAGATCGAGGTTTTCCCCCTTCAACAAACGCCGTGTCGCTTGGGCACTGCTGAGAATGGCCGCAAGCGGTTGTTTCAACTCATGCGCCAAGGATGTGATCAACTGACCCAGTCGCGATATGCGCTCAAAGCGCAGCATTTCCCGGTACCGGCTTTCTGCCACATGGAGCATCTTCTGCGTCTTCTTATGCTTCCTCCTCAGAACCATCAAGGAAAGCAGCAGGATTGTCTCGGTAATCCCAATCAACGTTAGACCGACGACGTACCAGTAGTATTTTTCAAAAAAAGTCAGTTCCTTGAAGAAGACCCTACTGCCGGCAGGGAGCTTACCCTCGCTTATGCCCCAGCGTCTGAGTTGGCGCCAGTCGAACATATAAGCATAATAGTCTTCTCGAATCATGGGAATGGCATCCACCGGTTCTCCCCGGAGGATACGCACCGCAAGCTTGCCCGCCTCGTCACCGGCACGGGAAAAGTCGAGTAGACGGCCGCCCACAACGCCCTCTCCCATGGATGTGCTCAGTAAGGAATAGACAGGAGCATTCGCTTTCTCAGCTACCACGCGAATCAAATCCCTGGAATAAATATACTCCCCTTTGGCGTCACAAAGGAAAGAAAGAAACATGATGATGCTGTCCGGGGGGAGAACCGCAACTCTATTGAGCAACTCTTGAATCGACAGACCCGATAGATACTCAATCCCTACACGGGCCGCAAGGTCACGGTAGGTATGCCTGGCAACCGCTTCGAGAAATCGATCATGCTGAGACGCTCCAGCGATGACAAAAGCAGTCTTGGTGGCAGGATGAAGGGAAAGAGCCGTCTCCAGGCTGCTCTTAATATCCAGGTCCCCCAGAATCCCGGTCGTGAAGGGCTCTTTCTTGAAGCTCGGGGCCTGGGGAAGCGGGTTGGCAGTCTCCAAGAAAAGTGTGGGGGTGTCACTGAAGATATTCTTTCCATACTTCTCAACGAGTTTTTGGGCACTCTGTGCGATGCGAATGAACAAATCGATATGCTTGTTTGCGTACTTGTCGCGAAAAAGGTCGAAAAACCGCTGTTGATAGGACTCGTTGGGAAACCGCTCCAGATCCAGATACTCTGCATAGATATTGACGGGGCCCGGCACATCGCGCTGGATGGTCTCTCTTATTCGCTGATACAAGACCTCATAAGCCGGCAAACCGGTTCCAAAAGCAAAGAGAATGACGACATTCTTGGGCCTGGTTGCGTCTGAAGCTGATGCAACGCCACTGGAATGGAGCAATCCAATCAGGGCTATGCAAATCAGTTTATAAAGAGAGGACATAGACACAATGAACTCCCACAGCTTCAAGAACGACGATTGATATGGCTATTACCATACTTCATCCATCAATGCATCTCATTGTTCTCATGGCCCGAAGGGCTAAACGACTTTCTCGAGCGGCCATGAGGTTTCGGTCTGGCCGCCTTGCTGTTGACGGGAGTGTTTCGTGCAGTCGTTCGATTTTAGTGGCGGGTATCAAAAATGTTGAAGAGATCTTTGGGACGTGCCAAGGTACGCATACACGCGGTGCTTCTTCGCTAGCCCTTCTCGCCTTCCTTTCCCGCTTTCTCAGACCTGGCCAAAGCGCCGGTATCCACAATGCGGATGGCCGGCGTAACGTAGTCCTCCGGGAGGTAGTTTTCAGGGATCGTGGTCCGGTTGCCGTCGCGCACTTGCGCGTAATGAGGCGACATGATTTCCATCCCCGCTTCATTGAATTTGTTTTGAATGTTTTGGTGAAGGTCGGAATAGATCCTCGGCATGAACTGGGGAGAATCCGTGTAGGCGTTCAACTCGTAGGCGACATAGAAGTCGTTCAGGGCGGTCTGCAGGACGAAGGGGTGAGGAGCTTCGAGGATATGGTTGGTAACCCTGGCCGCTTCGATCAGGAGTCCATGCACGGTCTCCCAGGGGGCGTCATAGCCGATGGTCACGCTGGTGTGCAGAATCACCCCCTCGGTTCTGGCCTGCTGGCTGTAATTGGTGACCTGGCCGGTAAGGATGGTCGCATTGGGGATGGAGATTTCCTCATTCTTGAAGGTTTTCAAGCGGGTGATCATCAGTTTTCTTTGCATGACAATGCCCGTGGCTTCACCGATTTTCACCACGTCCCCCTCCCGGAAAGACCTCATGTAAATGAGGCTCAGTCCTGCCGTCATGCCTGAGATTGCCGAGGTTGACCCCAGCGAGAAAATCACGCCCATAAAAATGGAAATGCCCTTAAAAGCAGGCGATTCAGACCCTGGAATGTAGGGGTAGGCGACAACCAGGACAAAGGCGATAATGAGCAACCGAATGATTTTATAGCTGGGCTCCGCAACTTCCGCGTCCAGATCACCAATGGTGACCTTGCCCTCTTGCACCTGCTGGAAGAAGAATTTGAGGCTCTTCAATATGTAGCGGGTGATAAAAATCAGGATCGCGATGAAGATGATCCCCGGAAGTTGATCCGCGATCGCGTCTCCTATGGTGCCGAGTGCCGACGAAACATAGTCATAGATGGTCAGAGCGATCCTTCGGGTTGCCGGGAAAAAGCTCAACCCGAGTTGGAGATATGCGAACAGGAGAAACAGCACAGCAGCCAGCCGGATAAGTCTCACCAACCCCAAACAGAGGGTCTTGATACGGCTTGCCGTGAAAAACTCAAAGGCTCCAAAGCGAACCGAGGGGATGCGACCGGTCTCATGAATGGTCTGTCGAACCTTGCGGACGGAGCGATTCAGCAGATAGATGAGGGCCACCAAAACCACGGTCGAAAGGAGGGTTAGTACCACCCCGGTGACAATGTTGGTGGTGGTGCGCTCTGCTCGGTATGCTTCGATGGCTCGTTGGATTCTGATTGCATGTGCCTTGGCCAAGGCTTCGCGATCGCTCCCTTCAGCCTTGGCATCAGCATCAAACACAACCATGATGAAGCGTCCATCGCCGGAGATTTCCGTGGCGAATTCCAGATCGCTGGTAGCGATCCTCTCCGGACGGAACGTATAGTCAGCGGCAAGCTCTTTGATGCGAGCCGCAATCTGAGTGGCCCGCAGCTCAGGGGTAAAGGCCTTGGTTCCTGCCTGGATCGTGAAGAGGAGCTTGCCGTCAAGCTCCACCGGCGCCGGGGGCGGTTTTGCCGCATCCTCAGCCAAGGCGAAGGGGATGCTCACAATCATGAGGAAAACCAGCGTGAATACCGCTCTGACCATTTTCATACGCCATTATCCGTCCGTGAGAGTTCGTTCAATCAGTCTTGGCCCTCCTGCCCCAACCATCGATAGGCGACTCCGGCAAGCGCGGCTCCGATGACCGGTGCAATCCAGAACATCCACAACTGTTCCAATGCCCAGCCTCCCACAAAAATCGCTGGACCGGTGCTGCGTGCAGGGTTTACGGACGTGTTCGTAACCGGAATGCTGATGAGGTGGATCAGCGTCAGGCCCAACCCGATGGCGATGGGTGCAAACCCGGCAGGGGCTCGCTTGTCGGTGGAACCGAGGATGATCATCAGGAACATGAAGGTCATAACGACCTCGGTAACGAAGCCTGACCCCAGCGAGTACTTGCCCGGCGAATGGTCTCCATAGCCATTGGAGGCCAGTCCGCCGCTCAAATCGAAGCCGGCTTTACCACTTGCAATGAAATAGAGCACGCCTGCGGCGACGATGGCTCCGAGAACTTGCGCCACCACATAAGGGAGCAGTTCGGACGCCTTAAAACGACCTCCCACAACCAATCCCACTGAGACTGCCGGGTTCAGATGGCAACCCGAGATATGACCAATGCCGAACGCCATGGTGAGCACCGTCAGCCCGAAGGCAAAAGCCACGCCCAACAGGCCAATACCGACGTTGGGAAAGGCTGCCGCCAATACGGCACTGCCACAGCCCCCCAGGACAAGCCAAAAGGTCCCAATGAATTCCGCGATAGCACGATTTGCCAATGGCATGATTTCTCCTCCTGTGCTGAGCTCACAAAAAGCTCCGTTAATTAGAATAACGCCCGCTCGATCCTGCAGGCGCCCGCCGGTTCAAAGGGACCGGCACTCCCCCCAAAAGCTTATCTCCTCTGCATCTCAAGGCTCAAGCCTTGAACACCCATCCATGTTGCCCTGCACTTATTATCGATCCAGTATTCCCCCGCATGCTTTAGCAAAGCCGCCAGCCTTTGTCCGGAGTCCATTTAACGAGTATTGATCTATTTGCTCAGTAATTATCTCAAGAGTCATTTCCACTCCTTCCCCTGCCCCTCCCCTCAAGGGAGCGAAGGTTTGAGATAGTCTCTAAGAACCACTGGCTGGTGGAGCAAGTTCAAGCTCCTTGCCTTCTATCTTCCGCCATGTCTCATCGGGATCGAAACTGGTCATGGCCTTGACAACGGCTTCGGTCGCTTTGCCCAGATCCTTTTCGAAGACTACCCCGTCATGGTTCACGAGAAACGTCATGATGCCGGACGTTCCATAACTTGCCGGGTAGGCTGCCAAAGCAACCCCCCCGATCATCTTGCCCTTTACCACATAGCTGTATGCTCCGCCCGGGGCGTTTTTGCCTTGAGCCGTGAGGATCTTGTAAAAATAGCCATGGTAGGGAGACGGCTGATTGCCGGCCTTCTTGCGGGTATACCCTTCCTTCCTGGCCTGGGCAGCGAAAGGCCCCATGGGGCTCGATTCTTCCCCTTCCTTGGATTCCCAGTACAGGCCATCCTTCTTGCCCGGCTCACTCACAAACTTCTGAGCATACTCCAGCAGTCCGTCGCTATCTCGGTCTCTGGCCGCATAGTCACGCTGGGCATCAACGTAGGCAAGGCACACCTGGATGGCGCTCAATTCGTTCTTTCCGATACGGCGGTCAATGATTTCTTCTGCGCCTTGCTTGGTATCGAAGCGCCAGCTTTCACCTTCCTTCACCATGGGAATCGGGAGCGGCCAGGCGTCATTCCCCACTTCGAGGACGGCCTTCTCGTCGCCTTCCCTTACAATCGCGTTTTTTTCCTCGTACATCCGGACAAATTTCTCTCGTCGCCTCGCGGTCTACAATTTCATCGCCGGAGGAAATCAGCGGTGCGCCTTCAGGTCCGAAAATGGCCAGTAATCGGTTCACATCACCGGCGCTCGCTGCGGATACCAGCGCTTTAGCCGCATCTTCCGGAGAAGCGAAGGTCTCCTGGACACTGTTTTTCGGCTTCTCCACTGCGAACACGCCAGTGCAAAAAGCAGTCAAGAGCAGGGGGACCGCAATAAGAGCGGCCAATCCCAAACGCAACAACGAATTGCTTGCCATATATTTTATCGATAGAAACATGGTTTACACCTCCATCAAACCAGGATGTGTCAAGGTTGCTTTGGCTCCAGGGCTGTCATTGACGAACCCTCTCTCATAAAACCGGCCGATCACACTACCGGCGGCCACCACCGCCACGGCCTCCACCTCCGCCACCACCACCACGGGCTCCCCCGCCACCCCCGGCGCGGGCACCACCATGGCCACCACTCCCCACGGCGGCGCGATTACCCCCGCCGCCACGACCACTGACTGCCGCCGATGACTGCTGACGACTCGCACGGCCGCGATCCGCGCTCATCCTGGCTTCTTTGCCGTTGCCCGCGCCTTGAAAGGCACCGCCGCCACCCGGGCGCTCCCGGCTGCCCTTGAGAGAAGAGTCTTTGCCGGGTCTGGCCCCGCCTTCCAACCCGGTTCTCCCAGCATGAGATCCTTTCAGGGGAGAGTCACCACCACCGAGTCTGTCCCCGGTTCCCCCTCCGGGCTTCTGAGCCTGGAGGCCTTTCAGAGTCGACCCGGCATCGGGTCGGCTACCGGCCCCCGCCCCGGGTCTCTCCGAGGGACGTCGGTCCGCAAGCTGTCCCCCATCCGGTCGGCCGACATCTCCACGACCCCCGCCCTTCCCATCCTGGGAAAAGCCTCGATAATCACGCCTGGCATCCGCAGAACCCGCGCCCCGCTGACCGTAGCGCTCCCTGGTCGCCGAGTCGCGATAGGCAACGCCTTTTCGATGCGCGGAATCATGCTGCCACTTTGAAGTCTGAATATTCGAAACGTTGACGTTATTGCGGTTGATATTCACGTTGCGGTTGACATTGACGTTGACATCATGCCCCCCCCAGTTCCAGCTCCCCCATCCTGAGTTCCAGGCGGCTCCAACCGCTACCCCGGCGGCAAAACCAAACACGCCCGCGGCAACCGTCGCTCCCACCGGATTATAATAATAGGGAGGGTACGACGGATACCACCAGGAGCCATAGACCACGGTCGGGTTATAAGTGGGCACGTAGATCACCGATGGGTTGGCCGGCTGAATCTCGATCGCATCTCCCTGGACGATTACCTTCTGCTCCCTGGTGTCCTGGAGGTTGCCTTGAGCTCGAGCCTTGCCGCGCAAGTTCTGGATCGTGTCCATGACTTGTGTTTGCTGAGCCAGGAAAGCGTCGCCCAGCTTTTGGGTCCATTCAAGCTTGTCACTCATCATGGAGAGGACGTCGGGAAAGGGCGCCAGAGCTTTCACACTGAGGTCCCAGTTGGTTTTGTCAAGCGCATCGTTGAGCTGGTCTCCCTTAAGGTTTTTGTTGCGCTTTACCCAGCGGTCTGCTTCCACCACCTCAAGGGGATAAGTTGACGCCACGAGGATCTGAGCCAGGAGCGAATCAGGGTAGAGGGCGATGGGCGCCAACATCTGATCCAATTCCTCCTGGCTGAAGGTTCCGGCGGTCCCGGAAGTCTGCCCAAAAGCTCCGGGGGGAGCCGCCATGAGCAGAATGAGGAACCCGATCAATCCATGCCTGCACATTAGCTTTGTTTTCATGAATCACCCTCCTGTTTTATGCGGTCATCCGATGGTTCTATTCGACTGCGCTGCGAAAAATCATGGCGCTGACTTTGTGTCGGACCTTGTCCGGGAAGCCTCCGCGTGCCGGAATGAGGTCCTGGACACATGGTACACCATGGCATAAGTCCTTAACCCCCTTAGAACAGACCTGTTGCTGCTCCTCTTGCCGTTGCGTTTCATGTTCATTCAACGCAAACTACAGCGAGCATCGCCCAAAAACGGAATGACCATGTCGTATTTCTCGGCACCGGCTTGAAATCCCAGGGAACCTCCAGACAGGCTGTAGTAGCCAGCGGTTTTGCCGCAACGAAACGCTGACTAGCGTCGAGGGTGATGGCATGCAAGCATCCCCAAAATCGTTCAAGCCGACCCGTAACCCTCAGAATTGATGGAGCCTTCTCGCCATGGAACAGGGTGTAATCTGTGGGGTTGCAGGAATACGCCCCGCATAGTTTAGCCAAATGGGTCCTGCTCCTATCCGGAGCGCCCCAAAAGCTGCCCAGGCTAATCATCCGGCCAATAACACCAGTTCCAACAGTAAGATGGCAAACGGATGGACACAATAAGACCTTGGTGCTATATGATGGTGTTGCCCGCCATAATCTTATTTTTCAGAACATGGATTGCATCGAGCATCCCCATCGTCATGGTCCTGATCTTCACAAGACTCATTAGGGCCGAAGAGATTTATCTCGAAGGGCAATTCGGAGACGAGTATTTGACGTACAAGTCGGCAGTGAACTCGCTGATTCCGCGTCTGAAGTCGTTCAAGCTGAACTGAATCCTGGGTCACCATCAGGATCGTAAGGTGAGGAATGCAGAAGGCCAGGGCCAACAATCGGGAATCTATACCATATCCCATCAGAATTACAATATCGAAAGTCGTGGTCTCGCCAAACCGACCGGCAGCCACATCCGAAAGTTGTGAAATGAAAGAGAGAGCCAAGGCGGAGGGGGTGCCTCGACTCTCTCAGGAGGAGGAAAGTTCGTCACTTTCCTTTTTAACAATAAGCATTTGCGGCAAGTTTGTGAAGGACTTGGCCGACCCCCGTCTCCATCACGGCAATCGGGTACCAGTCATGAATCCCAGTGAAGGTAGGGCAAGTTTTAGACGGTAGCCATTCTCATTTTTCTGGACAGTTTCAATTTGATGCTTATAATCCGGCCCACTCTCCCAAAGAGACGGCTTTCTGAGGAGGAAAGAGGAGGATAATAAGACTGGCTCCTTCATCGTCTCTTTGGGAGTTAAAATATTTCTGCCAACCGGGAAAGCCCCTCACTTCGCCTTGCTGTAGAGTCGTCAGAACTCCATCCGGCAGATGCCGCCAGTCCTCGTCCGGGTGCGCTGTCATTTCACGATGGGAAGGATTTTCCGGAAGTCTTCCGTATTGGCGCCTCTGGCCCACTGAAAGATGACGATCTCAGCCGAGGTGATCACGGCTCCAGCCTCCCTAAAAAGGTCCAGGGCGATATCCCGATTCTGAGTGGTACGTGAGGCCACGCCATCAGCCACGAGTTGAAGCTGATACCCTTCCCTGATTAGATCCAGGCCTGTTTGCAGAACGCAGACGTGGGCCTCCATGCCGACGACCACGATCTTGTGGCGGTGGTAGGATTTGATCAATGACAGGAAGCCTGATTCCAGACATGCACTGAAATGCTCCTTGTGAAAGACCTTGGGCGAGCTGATCTGACCAGAGACTTCCGGAATGGTTGCCCCGAGCCCTTTGCTGTATTGTTCTGTCAATAGAATCGGGATGCCAAGGGTTTCAGCGACTTGCGTAAGCTGATTCACCTTTTGGGTTACCTTCTTCCACGTGTCGATGACCTTGAGCATCGCCTGCTGGATGTCAACGATCAGCAGCATGCAATCTTCACGGGTGGCAACGAATTCATGCCGGTTCATGGTGCCCTGCCTTTTGCAAAGATTCCTGAAAATAGTGGCCCGGGGGCCGTTTCGCCACTTGATCGCTCATGTTCATGACGCGACCGGAAGGGGACGCGTATCCCCCAGACGCAGCTTCCAGCTTTGGGAATATTTGGATTTTGAAAATACTCATAGCTTGTTTCCGGATATCCACTGAAGTAGTATGCTCTCCTTATCGCTTTGTGGAATCTATCAAAACCAAAGGGCTCTTGCACTTTCATTTTCGAGGAGTAACCGATGACTCTCACCAAAGCCCAGATTGTTGAAAATCTTTTTGCCAAGGGTTTGTTCACCAAAGGCGAGTCGGCCCAAATCATTGAAACCCTGTTCGAGCTGATCAAGCAGGCCCTGGAACGGGGAGACGACGTCCTCATCAGTGGCTTTGGGAAGTTTTCCGTGAAGGAAAAGCAGCAACGAATGGGACGGAACCCTCAAAGCGGTCAGCCCGTGGTGCTCCCGCCCCGCACGGTGGTCACCTTTAAATGGTCCGGAACCTTAAAAGAGAAGATCAACCAATCATAGGGAAGGGGAAATTCAATTTCACCACCATGCAGCATCCTGGACAACAGTGTGAAATCTTTCAGAACCTTACTGAGGACCTTTGATATCCTTAACAAAAGTGACAATTTGCCCCGTGGGCTTTCATGATTCGCCCCAAGCTCATCGCCTTCCCATGGCCGAAACCAAGCCGGTCATTGCCTCTTTCACTTCAAATGCGCCTGGTTTGATGGGAACGACTACTTTGAATTCTATCCCTTGCACGTGGTGTATAAAGAAGTGGTGTATAAAGAAGGAGTTGCGCGTTCATAATGCCCACGCCCCTGGTTCTTGAGATTGCTTCCCGAATATTTGTCAGACTCCGCGTGGCCTCGTGTCGGCGTCCCCAATGTTTGAAAGTTTTCAGGTTATGGAATAGCTGGCAGATCACGAATGTAGTAGAGTCAGGACAAGACTGATTCCCCGGGCCGCTTGGCAGAAGTCGCTTGTCGGGGTAACTGTATAAATAATCTTAAATAGTTGAATAAAGCCATGTTTGCGAGCTATCTGCGTCGATTCAAAATAGGAGGAAATGAGGTCGTGAGCAACATGGTCGATGTTCCAGGTTTGCCCGAAAAGGATGTCAAACTGGACGAGCGCCTGGTGGAACGCCAGAGAACCCAAGCCAAGCGGGAAGAGGAAACCCGAACGGAGGAAGATGCGGAGATCGCTTTTGCTGTCTGGCCGCTCGGCGCAAAAGTAAATCTCACGAGAGAGGAGAAGTACCGTCATTCTTGAACCGGAATTTCGGAGCGCGGATGTTTCGATCTGCTTTCTGAATTTTTGAGGTTCGAAACCCGTGCCATAATAAGGAGGGGAATAAGGTAATGTCAGCATTTCAGAGCCTGGCTGGAGCCAAGGCTTGAAGCCGGCCCAAAGTCTATAAGGAGTCGCGTCATGTCACAGCCTGCAAGGAAGAAAGCAGCCTATGAGGATCTCTACGATCTTCCTGAAAACATGATTGGAGAGATTATCGACGGTGAGATAATTGCCACCCCCCGGCCGTCTGTCCGACATACGCATGCTGCGTCCGTGTTGGGCGGCGAGATAGTGCCGCCTTATCAGCTGGGGAGAAGCGGCGGTCCGGGCGGATGGGTCATCCTTTCCGAAACGGAGGTGATGCTCGGGGAACACCTCCTGGTTCCGGATTTTGCCGGTTGGAGAAAAGAACGCTTTCCGGGGGTGCCGAAAGAGAACTGGATCTCTGTTGCTCCGAACTGGATATGCGAGATTCTCTCACCGGGCACTGTGCGGGTGGATAAAGTTAAGGAAAATGCCGATCTATGCCCGGCATGAAATTCCCTATCTGTGGCTCATTGATCCGGCAGCTAAAACCTTAGATGTCTTCCGGCTGTTATCCGGCCAGTGGGTAATGGCGGGAACCTATGTCGGAAATGACAAGGTGCGAGCCGAGCCGTTTTTGGAAATTGAAATCGAGCTTGGTAATTTTTGGGCGGATTAGGCGGGAGTCACCTGCCTGTAAATCCTTTATAGCCGACCGAATCAGGTTGGCTTTTTTTGTTTCGGCTCCAGCCTTTCAAAGCTGAAGAGTGTGCGCTTCCTTCAAAAGAAAAACCCCATCCCGGAAAAGTTCCGAGTCAGGCGTTTGGTTATGGGCACTTTTGAGAGCCTAATAACCGCAGTCGTGGCATTTCGTTTCCATCTTTCCTCCGCCAGGCGACCGAATGATGATATACTGAAAACGGTTCTTCAGGCACAATGGGACAACCGGCGGGAAAGCGAGAAGTCTCACCCTATGTCTTCACCGGCAAATCGGGCATTGATCCTGTCCACTATTTTAGAAGATCATGGATAAGTGCCTGCAAGAGAGCGGGTATCGCCGGCCGACTCTTTCACGATCTCAGGAGAACAGCGGTTCGAAACATGCTGCGCGCCGGCATTCCTGAACGTGTGGCGATGATGATCAGCGGGCACAAGACACGAAGTGTTTTTCAGAGATACGATATCGTCGATGAGCAGGATCTGAAGCGGGCAGCACAGCGTCATGCTGAATTTTTGGCGGAAAGATCGGGAACAGCAGGAGCAACGGTTACAAATATGGTTACAATTCCAAAATGAAGGTCTGTAAAATGGTGCCCCCGACACGATTCGAACGTGCGACACCGAGATTAGGAATCTCGAGCTCTATCCTCCTGAGCTACGGGGGCACTTACTGAAGGATTCGTTGTCCATAGCACAAGGAACGGAAGACTGTCAATAACACCGCCTGAGGCATAACACCGTCTGTGACTCCGAATGTCTGGGATGGCCGCGAGTATAGAACGGCCGGAAGCGTCATGCGATCATAAGCAAGCACTCCTGGGCTGAGTCGGCGTCTTGCTCTGTCAAAGAATCCTCTCGCCTCTGCCGGAAGGGATTTTCACAGCGTCGAAGTTCCCCTTGACAGGATTACCCGTTTTCAGTAGATAGTGGGGCACAAAGCAAAGGCGGCATACCCAAGTGGCAAGGGAGCGGTCTGCAAAACCGTTATTCACCGGTTCAAATCCGGTTGCCGCCTCCAGGGACATCAAGGGGTTAGCTAACACAGCTAACCCCTTTTGAATTGTTGGGTGCTTATAGGGTGCGTTGCCGCGGTCGGTTCTGCTTCCCGAGTTTCAACCCCGTCCAGTTCGTCAGTTTTCGATCTGCTTTCTTTGGGCAACCACTTGTAATAAGTCTGGTTGGTAGGTGAGCGCGATTCCCTATCCCCCGGAAATGGTGTGCTCTACTGTGATTTTGGCGTGATTCTCTTGCTTGCCAACTGGTACACTTCCATGTCCTCGCGCTCCCCCACCGCAACAACCTTGACAAGGTCGCCCTCGATTGAATAGACAATGCGGACGCGCTTCTTGTCGGCATAAAGTTTGTAACACCCAGTCA
This sequence comes from uncultured delta proteobacterium, assembly GCA_963783775.1. Classification (GTDB taxonomy): domain Bacteria; phylum Desulfobacterota; class Syntrophobacteria; order Syntrophobacterales; family Syntrophobacteraceae; genus JADGQM01. Next base: position 95,336 of record CAWAOR010000012.1, read on the forward strand.
GATCCATCCCCATCTTGTTGCCAAGGTGTCTTCCAATGTGAGGATCTCTTTCAATCTTGGCGAACTGCTTGGCGACAAGGATTTTCTGCCGCCCGTCGAGCCGCCTAAAATCATCCCTCGCCTCATCGGTGAGCTTAACCTTCCAGGTCGGCACGGCTCAGGCCCTCTTCCGCCAGGATGTCGTCCAGGGAGTGAAGGGCTGCCCGGTCTTTGCGCTGCTGGATGAGTTCGTAAATCTCGGCGTGCTCAGCCAGGTCCTTGAGCTCCTCCCACACTTCGGCCGGGATGATTACCCTCTTGCCATTCTCTATGTATTCCACGTTAATCATAGTCCTCGTTCCTCCTGGGAATAGAATCGAGTTTATGCTGAAAACCTGCCCAATCTTAACCCGTTATCCGGTTTGATGCAAATAGCTGCATTGGGGTGCGTATAGAGTGCGTTTTACCCATCCAAAACCGCATTTATTGACAATTGTAACCAAATGAAATCAATAATATAGATCCTATGCGATCTACAGGATTACCCGTTTTCAGTAGATAGTGGGGCACAAAGCAAAGGCGGCATACCCAAGTGGCAAGGGAGCGGTCTGCAAAACCGTTATTCACCGGTTCAAATCCGGTTGCCGCCTCCAGGGAAATCAAGGGGCGAAGCCATAGGCTTCGCCCCTTTAGGTCCGGGATTGATTGCTGACAATTTGTGTCAGGATTCTGAACAATCAGAAACACGTTTTGCGGGTCAGCACGTTCAGTTTCGCTCAACACCAACAACCACCTTGCCTGACCATTCTTGCATGACCTCCTGAAAATCCACTGTTTTTGCCACGACTCCCGATCATGGTCCGAGTTGTCCACAAGTTGATTGCCATTGGCCAAGGCATTTACCGGGCTCTGGCACAACATGTGCATTAGACAACCCCCGGCTCGTCCTGGCTTTCCACGGGGCAAGAAAACACAAACGAGAGATGTGGCTTTGCCTCCAGGACGTCTGCCGTTGACACCCAGCCCGTCAGAAACCCTTCCATGTTATGGTGAAAGGATCGTTGCGGTATGCCAACGTGTGCAAATCCCACGGAATCGAAAGTCGTCAACAGTCCGTCCCGGGTGGAACGGAGAGTCATGTGTGCCGGCTATCAGAGCTGTCTCGATGAAGCCGTAAAGAAGGCATGGGTTGGTTTTTCGTGCCGGAAGTGCCGCGCCTATAGACCTTTACAGCTCGATCAGACGGAGTGGATCGCGGATTCGCTGGCATGCCTTGCTCTGATGTATGTCGCTGAACTGCAGCAGCAATTCAAACAGAAACCCCGTGGCGGTATCGTCCTGAGATTGCAGCGCATGCGATCGCGCGAGTCCATTTTGGGATTAGCCTGACCCCCGGGTTCGCGGTTCCGCTGCTCCCCTATGGACCCCCCGGTGATGGCACGGAGTCGGGGGCCTGATGCCATGGTTCCTGCCCAGCTTGCGTGACCGACCTCGCCTCCCGGCTTCTCGAAAAGGGCTATTCCCCAGCCCAGGCGCATCGATGTCGAGACCTCCGCTGCCCGGTGACGTCTTGTGCGGCATTCGTGCGAAATGAGCCAATCGGACGCTCATTGGCGCGGGAGTGGAGTCGGGAAGATTACTTCTCGATTATTCCCTTTCCCTGACACTCCCTGCAGGCGGAGTGTTCCGTGAGATACTTGAAGCGATGACCACATGGCAAGAATTTGTCGGGTCTCGCATAGATCCAACCCATCTGCCCTTCAGTGAAGCCGGTGTCACAGTCCGGTGCGGTGCAATGCGGATCATAGACGGTGCCGGTGCCGTTACACAGCGGGCATTTCTGTTTGGTTGTTTGCTCCATATTCTCCCCTTTTGCCCAAAATGTCCCCTCCAGGCTCCGCTCGCACAGCATCAAAAAGAAAGCTCCGCCGGTCGTGGTCTCAGATGCTCCGTGTCGATCAGGGCAGGGCCTTGAGCGATGCTTCCAGCATGATTTCGCTGAGAGTAGGGTGGGCATGAATGGTTTCGGCCAGCTCTCTTACGGTGGCACCCAGCTTGACGGCGAGGGCGCCTTCCGCGATCAGATCCGTGGCATGGGGACCCACCATGTGGACTCCCAAAATCCTTCCCGTTTCAGCATTGGAAACCAGTTTGGCCTCGCCGGCGATCTCTCCTATCACCTGGGCTTTGCCCAGGGTCCGGAAAAGGACGCTGTCGCTGCGAACGGGCAGCCCCTGGGCTCTGGCCTGGGCTTCGGACAGTCCGACCCAGGCGGCTTCGGGCATGGTGAAAACAGCTCCGGGAATGACCCGGTAATCCATCCTGCGGTTGCCGCCGAGAGCGTTTTCCGCAGCGATCAGCCCTTCGCTGGATGCCACGTGGGCCAGCATCACTCGTGACGGTCCCAGCACATCGCCCACCGCAAACACATCCGTCACACTGGTTTCCATCCGTTCATCGGCGACGATCCACCCTTTGGGGTCCAGCCTCACTCCCAGGTTCTCCAAACCGATGCCGGCACTGTTTGGCTTGCGCCCGGTACAGACGAGAAGCTTCTCCACTTCCACTGCGACCGGAACCTTTCCCGCGGCATCCGGGGCGAACGGGGACGCGCCGAGGCTTATCAGCAATCCATCGTCGCAGCGCTCGAGCCCTGAGGCCGTCTGGTGTGCCAAGAACTTGATTTTGAGCTTTTTCATCTCTCGCTGAAGGACCTTGGAACAATCCTCATCGACTGAGGGCAGCGGCAGAGCCCGCTCCATCGCTTCCACCAGGGTTACCCGGCAGCCGAGGGCGGCAAAGAGAAAGGCGAATTCGCAGCCAATCGCCCCGCCCCCGAGAATCATGATGGACTCGGGAAGCTCCCGCAGACCCAGCGCGTCGTTGCTGGAGAGTATGCGGTCTCCGTCGAAGGGAAGCTCGGGAAGGCTCAGGGGTTGTGTCCCCGGCGCCAGAATGAGCTTATCCCAGGGAACCTCCAGAATGCTGCCGTCTTCCCGGTGGGCGGCAGTCAATCCGGGCCTTTCGATAGTCCCCTTGGCGCGTACATAGCGAATCCTGCTGTGCTGAAACCGATCCAGCAGGCCCCTCGCCTGATCCTCTATGACCTTTTCTTTGCGCGCCAGGAGTCGTGGCATATCGGGGACCGCTCTTCCTTCCAGCCTTAAACCAAACTCCTCGGCGTGCTGCCATTGTTTCAGCATCCCGGCTGCGGTGATCATGACCTTCGAAGGAATACATCCCCAGTTCAAACAGGTGCCGCCCACCTTGTCCTCTTCGATGACGGTGACTTCAGCGCCCAATCGAGCCGCACGGATGGCGGCCTCGTATCCTCCCGGTCCGGCCCCCAAAACGGTAACTCGCAATGCCATAGGTTTTGTCCTCGCCCTTTTCGGTTTCCTGCTGCGGGCCGCTGTTGGATGCGGTGCGGTGCCCCGCCGCTGCTACGAGGTTCGCATGTTACAAGAGATCCGCCAGGCAGGCAAAAAATATCGCTTGTTTTGCGTTAGGCGGAAAACTAAGATGGCGGTCTTTAGCGTCTCTGTTCACCTGCAGCTGTTTTTTCATGACCTCAATGGTGGGCACTCGATCAACCCTTCCTGAACCCCGAGGAGGAACTATGAAGGAAATCGATGAATTGAGCTTTCCGGAAGATGTGCGGTACGCTGAGGATCATGAATGGGCCCAGAAGGTTGATGGTGAAAAGATGCGAGTGGGCATCAGCGATTACGCTCAGGATCAGCTTGGAGACATCGTGTTCGTAGAGATGCCCGAGGTGGGGGCGAGCTTTGAAAAGGGGCAGGAGTGCGGAACCCTGGAGTCGGTCAAGGCGGTTGCGGAAATGTATCTTCCGGTGGGTGGTGAGATTATTGCCGTAAATAAAGCCCTGGAGGACTCGCCGGGGCAGATCAATGCGTCTCCCTACACCGAGGGATGGATTCTTGAAGTTAGGCCCACTGATCCTTCCCAATGGGAGGCACTGATGACCCGGGAAGCCTACCTTGAGATGCTGAGAGGCATAGAAACATGAGATACTTGCCCCATACTCCCGAAGATATTGCAGAGATGCTCCAGGTGATCGGAGCAGGCAGTCTCGACGATCTCTTTTCGACGATTCCCGATGAGTGCCGCCGCCAGACCGCTCTTGATCTGCCCGAGCCGCTGACGGAGTGGGAACTGAACGACCATATGGGCGCTCTGGCCGGCCGGATGGGGGTCTCCCCGGACTTCAGCGTGTTCCTCGGAGCCGGCAGCTATGAGCATCATATTCCGGCATCGGTCTCTTATCTTCTCGGCCGCTCCGAGTTCTCCACCTCCTATACCCCGTATCAGCCGGAAATCAGTCAGGGAACGTTGCAGGCCATCTTTGAGTATCAGACCCTGGTTGCCAACCTCCTGGGCCTGGATGTAGCCAATGCTTCCATGTACGACGGCGCTTCGGCGCTGGCTGAGGCACTGCTCATGGCAACGCGGGCCAGCCGCAGGAAAACAGTCGCCGTGTCCGGTCTCATTCACCCGCTCTACCGGCGTGTGATGCGCACCTATCTGGAACCCCCCGGAATCGAAATCATCGAACTGCCTTATCTTGAAGACGGTCGGACGAACCTCAGGGCCGCCGAAGGGCTGAGTGACCTGGCGGCCGATTGCCTTGCAGTCTCCCAACTTCTTCGGATGCATCGAGGATTTGACGGCCTTGGGGAACCTCACCCGCGATACCGGGACCCTCTTTATCACTTCCTTCACCGAGCCCCTTGCCTACGGACTCTTTAGGAATCCCGGCAGTCAGGGTGCGGACATTGCCTGTGGCGAAGGGCAGAGCTTTGGGATTCCCCAGAGCTATGGTGGGCCCGCCCTGGGAATGCTCGCCTGCCGCAAGGATTACATAAGAAGCATGCCGGGCCGTCTGGTGGGAAAGACCACGGACCGAAACGGCAAGACGGGGTTTGTGCTGACGCTTGCCACACGGGAACAGCATATCCGGCGCGAAAAAGCCACTTCGAACATCTGCACCAACAGCGGCCTCTGTGCCACCACCGCGGCCATGTACATGGCCTCGCTGGGAGGAACCGGTCTGCGGGAACTGGCTCGCTTGAATTACGACAAGAGTGAGTACCTGAAGCAGGAACTTACCCGGGCAGGATTCAAGATCCCCTTTGCCGGCACCACCTTCAACGAGTTTGTGGTGGAATTCCCGACCGGCTTTGAGGCAGATTACCAGCGGCTTTTGCAGGAGAAGATCGTGGCCGGTCTGCCCCTGGCTTCCACCTACCCGGAATTGCCCAATCACTATCTCTTGTGTGTGACGGAAACCAAAACGCGTGGTGATCTGGATGCCCTGGTCGGGCGCTTGAGGGTTTGATCCACCGCCAAAGGAAGCAGTTTGCGAAGAAGGCTGGGAACAAAGGCCTTTTTCATCGCTGCATTACTCGTTACTCACCACTCGTCACTGTTTTCTAAATAAGAGAAAGGTGGAACCATGAAGGAATCGGTTGGCACCACTGGGTTGATTCTCAATGAACCATTGCTTTTCGAAAAAGGGAAAAAGGGACGAAGCGGCATTTCCCTGCCCCGGCGCGATGTCGAGCATTTCCCTCTGGATGAAGCGCTTGTGGGGGAGGGCTCGAACTTTCCGGATTTGAGCGAGGTGGAAGTGGTGCGCCACTACACCCGGCTGTCCACGTGGAATTTCGGAGTGGACACGGGGATGTACCCCCTGGGTTCATGCACCATGAAATACAACCCGAAGACCAATGAGCGGCAGGCGGCTCTGCCGGGATTCGCCCGATCGCACCCGCTCCTGCCGGCCCCCTTGTCGCAGGGGGTGCTAAGAATGATGTTCGAACTCGAGCGGCTTCTGGCGGAGATCACCGGCATGGATGCCGTCAGTCTTCAGCCGGCGGCCGGGGCTCACGGGGAACTCAGCGGCATGCTCATCTTCCATGCTTATCACCAAAGCCGGGGCTCTCGCCGCTCGAAGATCATCGTCCCGGATACCGCTCACGGTACCAATCCTGCCAGTGCGGCCCTGTGCGGATACCGGCCGGTGAATGTGAAGTCCAGTGAACAAGGCATTCTTTCCGCCGAAACCATTGCCCGGGTCATGGACGAAGAGACGGCCGGGATCATGGTCACTAACCCCAATACCCTCGGCCTTTTCGAGGAAGAACTCATCAAGATCGCCGAAATCGTCCACGCCAAGGACGGCCTGGTCTACGCCGACGGGGCCAACATGAACGCCGTTATGGGCATGGTGAGCATGCGGGACATCGGGGTCGATGTGCTCCATCTCAACCTTCACAAGACCTTTTCGACCCCCCATGGGGGGGGAGGTCCGGGGGCCGGACCCGTTTGCGTAACCAAACGGTTGGAACCCTATTTGCCGGTCCCGCGGGTGGTCGAAGAAAACGGGAGGTTTTTTCTTTCGGAAGATTTTCCGCAATCCGTGGGGAAGCTTCACGCCTTCTACGGCAATGTGGGGATCATGGTGAGGGCCTACAGCTACATTCTGAGCCTGGGGCCGGAATTGAAGAAGGTCAGCCAACTGGCGGTGTTGAATGCCAGGTACATCAGGGAGACGACTCAAAGACCTCCTGCATCTTCCTTACGACCGACCCTCCATGCACGAATGCGTCTTTTCCGACAAGAATCAGGCGGCTCAAAAGATAACCACGCTGGATATGGTCAAGCGGCTGATGGACTATGGATTTCATCCTCCAACCATCTATTTCCCGCTGGTCGTCCACGGCGCCATCATGATCGAACCGACGGAAACGGAATGCAAAGAAGAGATCGATCTTTTTGTTGAAGCGTTCACGGAGATTGTGAGAGAGGCCGGTGAAGATCCGGAACAGCTCCTCACCGCACCCCATCGACCCAAGGTAACCAGGCTGGACGAGACCGCTGCTGCGCGCCATCCCTGCCTGACGTGCTGAGCCTGATTCTTTGCTTCATCCACGAAGGCACACGAAGCAAGACCCTTCGTGTCCTTGATGTTCATGGTGGAGAAAGATGGTCGTTTGTTTTTGGATGTTCTCCAAGGTGCAAACACACAAAGAAAGCCTGACGCCTGCTCTCGGTGGCGGCTTGAATAGCCCAAGATCTCGTCCCTTGCCATGGATGATTCCGCCTTCAGCAACGGCAAGCGTGCTCCGGTGAAAGACGATAAACTCTCTTCCGTGCCGCGCCGGACAGGAAAAACCTGGCTTTGGCTGGATCTCCCGTTCTTGGAATACGCGGAAGCCTGGCCTTTGCAGAGCAAACTGGTTGAAGCCAGGAAGTCCGCTTTGCTCGGAGCTGATATCTTCCTCCTTTTGGAGCATCCGCCGGTTTTCACTCTGGGGCGCCGGGGCGGTCGGGAAAACCTCAACGTCTCCGAAAGTTTCCTTGAACAATCCGGGATTCCCATCTTTCATGTCGAGCGAGGCGGGAACATAACGTTTCACGGTCCCGGTCAACTTGTTGGCTATGGAATCGTGGATCTGCAAGCGGCCGGATTTAGCGTGATCGACTATGTGAGCGGTCTGGAGGAGGTGATGATCCGCACGGCGGCCCAGTGGGGAGTGGTCGCGGAGCGAAATCCTCTGAACCGGGGGGTTTGGGTCGGCAACAGTAAGCTGGGGAGTGTCGGGATCGCTGTTCGCCGCGGGATTACCTTTCACGGGTTTGCCCTCAATGCGAACGTTTCGCTGGAACCGTTCGGTTGGATCAACCCGTGCGGACTCAAAGGCATCGGCGTCACGTCTCTGGCACGTGAGCTGGGGTGCGAGGTTGTCTCTCGTCGAGGTGCGCAGGTCATTGCAGCGCAACCTCGCAGCGGTTTTCCAGATAAATCTGATTCCGGCCGAACTGTCGGAAATTGAACTCCTCTTGAAAGAAATGTGCTGAGTCCCGGGTGACTCAGTACGAGTCCACAGAATAAAGTGACCACTGAACTCGCAATGGATGGTTCATTACGAGAAACGGAGGGAAGGGGATGAATGCGTTGAGGCGAACGGTTCTCTATGAACAGCACGCGGCGCTTGGGGCCAAGGTCATTGAATTTGGGGGTTGGGAAATGCCGGTCTTCTACCCGACCGGGATCGTTGAGGAACACCTCGCCACACGCAAAGGGGCCGGGCTTTTCGATATCTCGCACATGGGCCGGTTTGATGTCCGCGGCGACGGCGCTCTGAAATTCCTCAACCACGTCCTGACCAACAACGCTGAAGCGTTGGATATGCGGATGACGGGTGCCCAATATACGCTCATTGCCGATGACCAGGGCAACACCATTGACGACGCCTACCTTTACCGGTTCTCGACGGAAGGCTATCTGCTGGTGGTGAACGCCGCCAATGCGGAAAAGGACTGGGCGTATCTGGCGGAGTGTCGGAAGGGTTTTGCCGGGGTTGAAATGGAGGATGTTACCGAAAAGGTTGCCATGCTCTCTCTGCAGGGCCCGCGCTCACGGGCAATCCTGGAACAGCTCGTTGACTCCGGTCGGCTCCCGGAGCCCATGCACAACGCCGTTAGCATCGCTACGATAGGGGGAGCCGAGGTGAGGATCAGCCGCACGGGTTACACGGGTGAGCCCCTCTGTTTTGAGCTCTTCCTCGCAAGGGACCGTGCAGGGGGCGTGTGGGACAGGTTCCTTGCGTGCGGCGCCACCCCAGTGGGCCTGGGCGCTAGGGACACACTTCGCCTGGAGGCCGGGCTTCCTCTCTATGGCCATGAACTGGGGCAGGATCCTGAAGGCCGTGCCATGCCCCTGCTCTCGTGTCCCACTTCCAAGATTGGAGTGAGCTTTTCGCCTCTGAAAGGCAGCTTTGTCGGCTGTGAGCCGCTGGCGAGGCAGTTTGAGGCCCTGGGCAAGATCATGTTCCGGGACTACTCGATGATCGAGGCGCTGCCCCGTCTAACTCTGCCGCTGGCGGTGGCCGGGCGCGGCATTGCCCGGCAGGGGGCGAAGGTCTTCAAAGAAGGCAAGCCTATCGGTTGGGTGACCAGCGGCACGATGGTGCCGTACTGGGTCTTTAGAGGGGAAGGGCTCAGTTCCGGGCAGACGGACGAAAAGCAGCTTCGCTCCATTTGCATGGCTTACCTGGATAGCGATACGCTCGAAGGCGACCGGGTCAGCATCGATATCCGGGGCAAACAGGTCGAGGCGTTAGTCGTGCCCTATCATCTGCGAAATGAAGCCCCGCCTCATGCACGTCCGATTCTCTACGATCATGTCCTCGCATCCAAAATCTTGCCGGGCGGCGATGAACCCGCCAAGGTGAGGAGCCTTCTGGAGGAAGTCCCTGCGCAATACCCTCTGGCGCCAGGAGGAGTGCATCAACCTCATTCCCTCGGAAATGACCGGATCCCCCATGATGCGGCTGCTCTCGGTGATGGACCCGGCCTTCCGCTACGCCGAACACAAGAAGACCAAAGCTTTCTACGATGCGGAGGTCTACTACTACCAGGGCACGGGCTTTATCCAGGAGGTGGAGGCGGCTCTCGAGGAAGAGCTCCGCAAGTTCCTCGGCTGCACGGAGGTGGAGACCCGGTTGATCAGCGGGCAGATGGCCAACCTGGCCGTCTTCAGCGCGATGGTGGACTACCGCAATCGCACGGACCGCAAAAGCGAACCTGCACGAATACGGCAGGTGATGAACCATCACCTTGCCAAAGGCGGGCATCTGAGCGCCCAGCCCATGGGCGCCCTCAAAGACTTCATCGCTCGGGACCCCCACACCGAACGGCCGGCCGTGGTCAATTTTCCGGTTCTTCCTGACAATCCCTACCAGGTCGACGTCCCGGCTGCTCTGGCCCTGATTGATGAATTCCGTCCCGAGTTGATCATCTTTGGGAAGAGCATGATTCTGCACAAGGAACCGGTGGCCGAAATCCGACGCTTTCTGGATGAACAGCGCCTCGACGCGGTGGTCATGTACGACATGGCTCACGTTCTGGGCCTGGTGGGACCGCATTTCCAGGAGCCTTTCAAAGAGGGGGCGGACTTTGTAACGGGATCGACCCACAAGACTTATTTCGGCACCCAGCGCGGTATTGTGGCGAGCCGTTTCCTGGAGGAGGAGGAACGCTACGAACTCTGGGAGGCTCTGCTGCGCCGGTCTTTCCCCGGTTCGGTATCCAACCACCATCTCGGGACGCTCCTCGGGGTGCTGGTGGCGGCCTACGAAATGAACTATTTCAAGGATGAGTACCAGCGCCGGGTGATCGCCAACGCCAAGGCCTTTGCCCGGGCGATGAACGAGTGCGGCCTGGACGTGGCGGGAGATCCCGCCATCGATTTCACCGAGACCCACCAGGTAATCGTCAGGGTCGGCTACAGTCGCGGCCCCCAAATCGCCGAACGGCTCGAAGCCAACAACATCATTTGCAATTTTCAGGCAACTCCCGACCAGGAAGGATTCACCGTTTCCGGAGCCCTGCGGATGGGGGTTTCGGAAATGACCCGCTTCGGGATGATGGAAGGAGATTTTAGGGAACTTGCCGTGCTCATTCACGAAGTGGTAGTGAAGGATATCAAGGTGGTCGAGCAAGTCAGAGAGCTCAGGGCGCGATTCCGTGAGCTCCAGTTCTGCTTTAAGGAAGAACACTCATCTGAGGTCTGGAACAGGCTCCGCAGCCTCATCTAGCAGGGTGTTGCAAAACCCTCTCCAAAGGTCACCCCGGCGGAAGCCGGGGTGCAGCCAACCTTGAATCCCTATTAATCCCCTTTTCTGAAAGAGAGGCTTCACCGAGAGCTGTCGCTTGAGCTCAACGATCTGCCGCTCGAGGTCTTCCTAGGTCGGCTTCACAAAAACACTCCCGCCTGCTGTCTCATGCTGCCACACCGGGACAATGGATGAGTGACCCTCGAGAATCGTTCCTCGCTTTCTGTATCGCTAACTTCTCCAATAGAGACGATATATGGGGATCGATGATGGCCCATTAATGCTTGAGGTGTGGGTAGCAGGTCCTCCGGTGACAAGCGGAAGTAATTTCGTCCCAATTATTCGATGACGCAAGAAATAAAGTCTCTCGGGAAGGAAGTTCGATCAGGGTCCGGGCTGGCATGAAGCTCGTCCGCTTCGCGCTCTGCAGAAATGATCTTCGGGGCCTTTCGGTTCTGCAAGGATCCAGCCCACAAAAAACCCCCCGCATTTCGAGCCGGGGGGCGTTGCTCTCATGGATACCCTACTACCCGAGGCATGCTTTGAGGGAGTGGTGATAGGGTCTGAACAGTTTTGAACTCCCTGACGGAATTTTCACAAATTACGGCCCAACACTGAAGACCAGGTCTTCGAACCGCTCTTCGCAGAAACCATCTGAATAGCACTTAAAACATTTCCTGGAGTCGCAGTGCAACTCGACAGGTCCCTTATGTCCTTTGTCTTCTTTGCTCCGGGTATCCATGCTTGACCTCCTCGGGGCCTTTGTCTTGTTTCTTTGGGACCCCTTTATTGTATCTGCATAGTAAGCATTAGCTGATACCCGAACAACCTCTGGGGGCTCTAATAAGATCATTATTTCTATCAAAATACTTTAAAATAGTCGTTTTGGCCCCCGGAATTTCTTCCGGCCGTTTCCAGGGGGGGCCAAGAAGGTTGAAAGAGCGCGTTGGTCGTCACGCCCCATCCGCAACCCCCTTCCGCTAACAGTTCAAGGTGTTTCTGAGCCATTCCCTGAGGTTGTCATTGATGGCGTAAACCCCTACACCAGGTTTGCGGCCTCCTTCGTCGATGGCTTGTCGGATCAAATCTAAGGGAGCATCGATGCGCGCGAGTTCGTCCATCCCTTCCATATCTCTTCTGATGAGGGTGAGTCTCAGCGGCTTTTCCCAGTCATAGATGACGAAATAGAAGCTTTCCTGACCCGCATAGCGCACGAAGTCATCCTTCCTGGCCCATCCCGTGCCCCATTCCAGGTAAGTCTCGACAGCCTTCTCAGGAGTCATCTCCAAGTCTATCCGGTCGATGATTTCCTTATGGTTCTTCAATTCTTCCAAATCCCACACGAGGTTGCCCCCTTTCTTTACTCCTTGGTATGACTATCAACAGGCAAAAATCCTTCAATAATGGTGCTGCGAAATGCTCTTGTATTTAGCCCGGGAGCGTCCTAGTATGTACGCGACCAGGGCGATTGCACCTCCCCATGTCATTCTTTCAGTTGTGTTTGAAAGCAGCCTGCAGTTGTTTTTCTCATTCGTCAACATCGAACTTGCCCTCTGTCAACCTTGCATTGGGGTGGTGCCTCATGATCGCTCTACCACGGCCATCTTTTTCGAGGCTCGAAGGTTTTCACGGGATCGCATGATGACTGACCTGCATCGTCGAGATTTCTTGAAACTACTTGGCCTAACCGGCACGGTCACTACCATTGGTTGTTCATCCGAATCTGCCCGTAAGTTATTTCCCTATATCAGTGCTCCTGAAGACATCATTCCCGGTGAGGCCGTCTGGTATGCTTCCACTTGCCGAGAATGCCCGGCCGGGTGTGGCTTGCTGGCGAAGAATCGGGACGGCCATGTGATCAAGATGGAGGGCAATCCACTGCATCCGGTTAGCGGTGGAAAGCTTTGTCCGCGGGGCCAGGCTTCCCTTCATGGACTCTATAATCCCGACCGTTTTGCAGGGCCCTCGAGGAGGGGTACTGGAGGAAAGTCCACTCCGATCAGCTGGGAAGAGGGGGAAGAGCTCCTGAGCCGCAGTCTGAGCGATGCACTCCAAAGAGGGCGCGGGGATCGCATCGTGGTTTTGACGGATCTCGCGGCAGGCAGTCTGCAGGATTTGCTGGCCCTCTGGCTAAAGGAGCTGGGAAGCGCTGATGGGCACTTGATCTATGAGCCCTTCTCCTATGAGCCTCTTCGAGAAGCCAATAAGACGGTCTTCGGATTTGACGGCATTCCGCATTACCGCATCGACCAGGCCGATTTTCTCATTTCCTTTAACGCGGGTTTCCTGGAAACCTGGCTTTCCAATGTGGAATATGCCCGTCAATTCGCCTCGTTCCGTGACCTGCGCAGGGAGGGGAGGAACCCTTTTGTTTTCGTGGGTCCAAGACTGTCCATGACGGCCAACAACGCCGATCTTTGGCTTCCTGTGGCTCCCGGAGAAGAGTATCTGGCGGCTCTCGCCATCCTGCGGATCATCCTCGATGAAAACCTTCTGCCGGCAATGGGTCCCGAACAACGGGCAAGTCTCGGCGCTTTGGTTGCGCCATGGCCCCTGGCCACGATCACCGGCAAAACGGGCCTCAGTCCTGAGTTGCTTCGGAACGTGGCCCACCGTTTTGCGGAGGCGAGAAATCCCCTGGCTCTGGCGGAAGGACTGTCCTTTGACTCTCCCCACGCCCAGGAAACGGCAGTGGCGGCCAATCTGCTCTGTTGCCTCCAGCCGGGAACGCAGCAGACGATCGATTTCGAGGGAGCCTCCGCCTACTCCAGTGTCGCAAGGACGTCTGCGATCAGGGAATTATCAGCCAGGATGAAGGGGGGCGACGTGGACATCCTGCTGATCCATGGCACCAACCCGGCATTTTCGCTGCCTTCTTCCTGGGAATTTCACAAATGCCTGGAATCGGTCCCTATGGTGGTGAGTTTTTCCAGCGCCATGGATGAAACGAGCGCTCTCGCCCATCTGATTTTGCCCTCGGACACCCCTCTTGAATCCTGGGGCGACTACTCCCCTCGCAAAGGGGTTTGGGGACTCCTGCAGCCGGTGATGGGGTCGATGTTTAACAGCAAGCCCTTTGCCGATGTGCTGCTTTCGGTCGGGCGAAGCCTCAAGGGCCGCGAGCGCTTTCCCTGGAAGGATTCGTACGCCTTCCTCCAGGATTCCTGGAAGCGGAAATGGCGAGAAAGAGAGCCTTCCAAATCCTTTGAATATTTTTGGGAAGGAGCGGTGAAAAGGGGTGGTGTGTGGGCAGTGGAGAGTTCCAGATCATCAAAACTCAGCTTCAGGCTGCCGCAATATCGCTTCCCTGATCCCGCGGTCTCGGCCGGCCCGGAAACGGGATTTCATCTAACAGTCTACCCAACCATTCAGTTTTTCGACGGCCGGGGTGCCAATCGGTTGTGGTTGCAGGAAATGCCGGATCCCATGACCCAGACCACGTGGGGTGGATGGGTGGAGATCCATCCCGAAGAGGCTGAAAAGCTCAGCATCGAAAAGGGGGATATCCTTCAGCTCAAGTCCCCCTACGGTTCGCTAACGGTTCCCGCCCTGCCGCATTTTACGGTACCCAAGGGCATCCTTGCCATACCCATCGGGCAGGGGCACACCTCGTTCGGACGGTTTGCCGACGGCCACCCCGCAAACCCCATGCAGCTCTTCCCCTCCGGCGTCGATCCCGCTGTGGGGGGCATCTTGCGCCCGGAATTCAGGGTCAGCATTGAAAAGCTGGATAAGAAACCTCCCTGTTGCCCATACCGATGGAAGCTTTTATCAGCATGGGAGAGGCTTTGCTCAGGTGATGAGTCGCACCGAGTACGAGGAGGCCGTGACGGATAATCATCGCCCAGAACTCGACCTGCCGCTGCGGGAAGGCTTTGCTCCCAGGAAGGATTTCTACCCTCCTCATGAACACAAGGACTACCGTTGGTGCATGGTGGTGGATCTCGATCGGTGCATCGGATGCGGAGCTTGTGTCGTAGCCTGCTATGCGGAAAACAACGTGGCGGTGGTGGGGCGGGAACAGGTCCTCAAAGGGCGCGAAATGTCGTGGCTCAGGGTGCAGCGCTATTTTGAACCCGACGCCCCCGGCGCCAGGTGGCTTCCCATGCTTTGCCAGCACTGCTGTTGTGCTCCCTGTGAAGCGGTTTGTCCCGTCTACGCTCCCCACCACAGCAAGGAAGGCCTGAACAACCAGGTCTACAATCGTTGTATCGGGACGCGCTTCTGTTCTCAGAACGATCCCTATAAGGTGCGCCGGTTCAACTGGTTCACTTTCACGCGCGCGGAACCGCTGAACTGGCAGTTCAACCCGGAAGTGCTGGTCCGTCAAAAGGGGGTGATGGAGAAGTGCTCCTTTTGCGTGCAACGCATTGTTGAAGCCAAGGCCAGGGCGAGAAACGAAGGGAGGACGGTGCGCGACGGCGACTTCACCACGGCGTGTGCCCAAACCTGTCCGACCGATGTTTTCACTTTTGGCAGCCTGCTCGACCCGGAAAGCCGGGTCTCGAGACTGATTTCAAACCCGAGAGCTTACCAGGTGTTGGCGCACCTGAACACGAAGCCTGCGGTGATCTATCTGAAAAAGGTCACGGAAACCCTGGACGTGGTGTCGTGAAAGATATGAGCTACGCTGACATCAACCGTGACATAATGAACGCCATGGCGCCTCCCGGGAAGCTTTACCTTGTCGTTGTGGGATTCTTGTTTCTGGGAGTCCTGGTGCTGGGCTCCGTTTGGGGATACCAGATCTCCCAGGGGCTCGGGGTTGCGGGCGTGATGCATCCGGTGGTTTGGGGAACCTACCTGGTCAATTTCGTCTTTTGGGTGGGTATTGCCCATTCCGGCACTTTGATCTCCGCGATTCTCTATCTGTTGCGTGCCCCCTGGCGGACCGCCATTGCCAGGAGTTCTGAAGCGATGACCGTCTTTGCCGTCATGACGGCCGGTCTCTTTCCTCTGATTCATCTGGGCCGCGTCTGGGTGGTCTACTGGATGATTCCCTATCCCAATCAGCGGAATCTCTGGCCCGACTTCCAATCCCCCCTGGTCTTCGACGTCATTGCCATTTCCACCTACCTCACGGTGAGTGTTCTTTTCTGGTACACGGGCCTCATTCCTGATCTGGCCGCCATTCGGGATCAGGCGACAGGCCCCCGGCGCAGGCTCTACGGGTGGTTTTCCCTGAACTGGACGGGTTCGCACCATCAATGGCGGCATTATGGCGGGTCGTACCTGTTCTTCGCCGCTCTGGCCACTCCGCTGGTAATCTCCGTGCACAGCGTGGTGTCCTGGGATTTTGCCCTCTCCATTGTGCCTGGCTGGCACAGTACTATTTTTGCCCCTTATTTTGTGGCCGGGGCCATTCATTCCGGCCTGGCGATGGTGCTGATCCTGCTGATTCCCCTTCGAAGAATATACCGGTTTGAAAACATCATCACCATGAGGACCCTCGAGAACATTGCCAAGACCATTATCCTGACGGGATTGATCATGGGGTACTCTTACGCCATTGAGTACTTCATGGCCTGGTACAGCGGGGATCGGGTGGAGGAAGACACGTTCCTGTGGAGAGCCATCGGGCACTATGCGCCGCAATTCTGGGTCATGCTCCTGTGTAATTCAGTCGCCCCTCTGTTCTATTTTTTTAAAAAGGTTCGGACTAATCTGGTGGCACTATATGTCATTGCGATTCTTATCAATTTGGGAATGTGGTTCGAACGCTATGTGATCATCGTGGGGTCCGTGGCGCATGAGTATGATCCCTATTCCTGGGGCATTTACAGTCCAACCTGGGTCGACTACGGGATACTTGTGGGTTCATTTTGCCTGTTTCTCTTTCTCTTCTTCTTGTTTGCGAAATTCCTGCCTGCCATTTCCATTGCCGAGGTCAAGGAGGAGCTGAATCCACCTCTAAGGAGCCAGGGGGGAAGATGAGAGGAAGCGGCCGAATGATGCAGAAGCCAGCGCTGATGGGGATCTTCGCCTACCTCGACGATCTTGTTGAAGCGGTGGAAGGGCTCAAGCGGGCGAATCTCGACTTCACCGTTTTCACGCCGATCCCTCGTCATGAAATCCGGGAGGCGCTCTCCATGAAGCCCAGTCCGGTTCGCTACTTTACGCTCTTCGGGGGCATTTTCGGGATCATCGCGGGCCTGGGACTGGCCGTTTTTACGGTCCTGCAGTGGAAATTCATTGTCAGTGGCAAACCCATTGTGCCATGGGTGCCGTTTGTGATCATTGCCTTCGAGTTCTGCATCCTCCTGGGCGTTCTTTGCACGGTGGTGGGGATGCTCATCACCACCAGGCTCCCCCAATTGCATCTGCCCGCATACTACGACCCACGCTTTTCAGTAGATCGTTTCGGAGTGCTGGTCCGTGGCATCGAAGTTAGAGAACAGGAGGTCTCCCGGCTGCTGAGAGAAGCCGGTGCTGAGGAAATCCATGAAGTCACGGCCTGAAATGCCTGCTCAGTCTTTTCGGAGCGAACCGCGAGTGGGGCGGAAGACTTGGATCGTCCTCCTTGGGATGCTCGCAGTCCTTGGCGCAGCAGCATTCCTGGCGGGGATCTCGGGATCACAGGCCCAACGGGCGTGGCAGGTGTATCTGGTAAATTTTCTTTTCTGGTCGGGCCTGGCCTTCGGAACCGTGCTTTTCTCGGCCATGCTGACCATGACCAACGCCCGCTGGGGAAGGCCCCTGAAGCGCCTGGCGGAGGCTCCGGGCGCGTTCCTGCCGGTTGCTTTCCTCCTCTTCTGGGTGCTTTGGGGGGGTAGGGAAGAGCTCTTTCCCTGGCTGCACGAATCGCTGGGGCATAAGGAACGCTGGCTCAACAGCGGCTTCCTGTTCGCTCGCGACGGTGCATCCTTTCTCCTGCTCACGCTGGTGTCGGTGGCCCTGGTCTGCTGTTCCGTGCGCAAGGACTTGAGGTACCTGGCTGCGGGCGAAAGAGCGGGGTCAATAGAGGCGGGCAGCCGGGAGGCAGCGTCGGATCCGCAGCACGTTCTCTCGCCCATTATGGGGATTCTTTATGCGGTTGTCCTGAGTCTTATCGGCTTCGATCTGGTCATGTCACTGAGTCCACACTGGCACAGCACCCTGTTCGGGGCCTATTATTTTGTCGGGAGCTTCTATTCCGCCCTGGCGGCGATGGCGGTCTTGTCCTATCTGGCGGCCCGGAAAATGGGGCTTGAACATACCATTCAGGCGAAACACTTCCATGACCTTGGAAAGCTTATGCTGGCCTTTTGCCTGGTTACCGGGGATTTTTTCTATTCCCAATTCCTGGTTATCTGGTATGGAAACCTCCCGGTTGAGACTCGCTACGTCCTTCTGCGCGTTCGCGAAAGTCCGTGGGACCTCCTTGCCTGGACGGTCCTGGTTCTGGCTTTCGCCATGCCCTTTGCCGTGCTGCTAAGCAGAAAGGTCAAAACGAAACCGGTTCTCATGATGGCCGTAGGGGTTGCCATCATGGTCGGGATGTGGCTGGAGAGGTTTCTGCTCGTCATCCCTTCGCTCTGGAAGGAGGGCAATGTGCCCTTGGGATTGACGGAAGTGCTGATCACGACCGGCTTCTTTGGTCTGGTGGGCTTGTGTATCCTCTTGTTCCTCCAGAGAGTCCCGGTGCTTCCCGTGGGGGACCCTCTTTTTCGAGAGGGCCTCTGAGATGGTTGAGCAAGAGCTAAAGCAGGCTGATGAGACGATAAAATGGCTTCGCTGGCTTTGGGCCCTTATCCTTCTCACGGGGGCGATGCTCTATCTCTATTACGAGTATCCCGAGGCGAACATCGGTCCGCAGCAGCCCATCTATTTCAGCCATCGGGTCCATGCCGGAGTGAAGCAAATCAACTGCCGCTTCTGTCATCCCTATGTGGAAAGGTCGGAACACGCCGGGCTGCCGACCATGGAAAAGTGCTTTTTTTGCCACAAATACATCATCCCGAACCATCCGCAACTGGTTAAAGAGAAGCAGCATTATGAGGCAAAAGACCCTGTTCAGTGGATACGCATCTTTTATGTTCCGGATTTTGTAAAGTTCAGGCACCAGCCCCACATTGCCTGGGGTAAGGTCGATTGCGCCGTCTGCCATGGCCCGGTGAACACCGCCGATCGCTTGCGGCAGGTGGATTTCCAGATGGGCTTCTGTATCAACTGCCATAAAGAGCGCAACGCTCAGATCGATTGCTGGCTGGCCTGTCACCATTGAGGGGGGGTGGTGAGTGACGAGTGGTGAGTGGTGACTCATGAGGTTATTGGAGGAATGGTTGTAAGGAGGCAATTTGCGGTTTCTTAAGGTTGAGCCATACGGGACATCGAAGCTGTTCTTCCTGAGCTCGGCGGTGTGGTTCGTGATTGGCACCTCATTTGGACTCATCGATGCCATTCATCTGACCGCTCCGGAGCTCCTGGGCAACATTCCGTGGCTTGTTTTCGGCAGGATTCGCCCCATGCATACCAATGCGGTCATCTTTGGCTTTGTGGGGTCCGGGCTGTTGGGTGCGGCTCTCTATCTGGTCCCGGCCTTGCTTCGCACTCCCCTCTACAGCGAAAGACTGGGGAAAGCCTCACTGTGGGTCTGGAATTTATCCATCATTGCCGGCTCGGTCACCTTGAGTCTTGGCTACAGCCAGGGCAGAGAGTATGCGGAATGGGTATGGCCCGTTGATATAGGCATCCTTCTTGCCTTCGCCCTGATATTCTGCAATCTCCTGGCGACCGCCGCCCGCCGCGAAGAAAAGATACTCTATGTATCTGTGTGGTACGTCTTTGCGTCCCTGGTGTTTACGTTTTTCATCTATTTCTTTGGCAATGCTGTCTGGAATCCCGGAACCGGAGCCATCGTCGGCATGCCGGACGCAATTCTGGCATGGTTTTATGGTCATGGTGTGGTGGGCTTGTTCTTGACCCCTCTGGCCATCGCCATCGCCTATTACGTCGTTCCTATCGCTTGTCGTTCCCCGCTCTACAGCCATACCCTGTCCCTGATCGGGTTCTGGACCCTGCTCATGATCTACACCCATATCGGCACCCATCACCTCCTGCAGACTCCCGTGCCAACCTGGTTGAAGGTGCTGGCTGTGTCGGGCAGCATCGCAATGCTCATTCCGGTCATGACCGTCCTCGTCAATCTTTGGCTGACCATGCGCGGGCGGCTGGGTTACCTCCATGCCGACATGGGGGGTAGGTTCGTTATGGCGGGGCTCGTCTGGTATATTCTGACCTGCATCCAGGGGCCGCTCCAGGCCCTGCCCACCGTGCAAAAGGTGACTCACCTGAACAACTGGGTTATTGCTCATTCCCATCTTGGCGTCCTGGGCTTTTCGGGGACCATTGCCATGGGTGGCCTTTTCTTCATTCTCCCGCGCCTGACCGGAAAACCGATTTACAGCGTGCGCTTGGCTGATGTGCAGTATTGGCTGGTATTGCTGGGCATGTCGGGATTCTTCACGGTACTGACCGCTGCCGGACTCATCCAGGGAAACGGCTGGTTGAACGGCGAGACGGTCTATCGACTCCTGCCCGAGATCCATGTGTACATGGTGCTGCGGGCATCCATTGGACTGCTCCTCTGGAGTGGTGCCATCCTTGGCCTGTATAATGTTGCCATGACCATTTACGCGAGGCGCTCGCCGAGGAGTGTCCAATGAAGGTGACGCCGCCTGTTCTCGTTTTCGGGAGCCTCATCATCTTCACCTCCGTACTGCTCATTGCGGTGGTTTTGCCGTGGACGACGATCAGCCAAGAACCCTCAGAAATCTATCGGGCTCGGACGGAGCACGAAGAAGCGGGCCGTCTGCTCTACGTTCAAAATGGATGCTCGTATTGCCACACTCAGTTCGTAAGAAATATCGATTGGGATCTGGGAGCTTCAAGGATCGCGCAGTCGGGAGATTACATCCGCGAGCAGCCGCATCTGCTGGGGACCGAACGGACGGGACCGGATCTCTCGCAGGAAGGTGGCGAACACCCCGATGACTGGCATGTGGCCCATTTCGTCAATCCCCGTTTCACCCGTCCCGATTCCCTCATGCCGCAGTGGGAGTTCCTGGGGATGGAGGGCATCAGAGCGTTGATTGCCTACGAGCAGAGCCTGGGCTATCGGATGGCGGACTACCGCATGGAGCGGCAGGCGCACTGGAAAAGAGCGGCGATCTCGGCCTATGCCGCCGGTCCCGACAAGAATGTCGCCTGGCTGCATGCCATGGTCCCGGAGCCCTGGACCAAACTTCCCAATCCTTACCCCACCAGTGATGTCGGTCTGCAGCGAGGGCATCGGATCTACCAGAGTTTTTGCATCGGTTGCCACGGACCCATCGGCGATGGCATGGGACCGGCTCAGCCTTACCTATACCCCCCGCCGCTCAATTTCACGATTCTGCACAACCGGGGGATCACCGGGGGCATCCTCTATTTCCAGATCATGAACGGCATCACCGGGACGGCCATGCCCTACTTCAAGCGCGAGCTGGAATCGGAAAAAATTTGGGATGTGGGGAACTATGTTGCGGTTACTTTCATTGGGCAAACGGATGCCGGAGGACCACCGCAAGGGATCGAAGCGTCGTATGTGACTCCCCCGGAGGGGAAATAAGGCCATGTACACCTGTTGGATCAGCTTGGTTATGATCAGTCTCTTGGTCAGTGTGGCGGCCTTTGTGTGGGCGTTGCGGAACGGCCAGTTTTCTGATCAGGGAAGAGCCCGCTACCTTCCTTTGAGCGATGAATTCCTGCTGCTGCCGGTGAAGCACCCATCCAAGCTCACGGCGGGGGCGTACGCTCTTTTGTCCATCATTATTCTTGGTCTTTTAGGAATAGTCGGGTCGCTGGTTTTGAGTCTTTGGCGAAAGATAGGGTAGGGTGAGCCATGCAGTATTTCCCGTTGCTCGCTTTTCAGGACCTGGTGCTGGCCTTTTTCCTTGGGCTGGGTTTCGTTATCCTGGTCTACCTGGCTTTCGGCGGCCATAAGCGAACCAGAAAAGATCCGACCGGAGAAGAACTTGACCGGCTCAAACGAGGTGCACTGGCGGAAGCGCATGACCCGGAGGGAGGCCCTGTCCCGCCGGTTCTCATCCTTATCTTTGTGGGCGCCATCCTGTGGGCCGTTTCTTATGTTGTCGTGGTCGGAATCAAAGGAGTCGCCTTCTGAAAGTACGCTTTTGCGAATTCTTCAACGGACCTTTTGACCGCGCAGAGCGGGGTGTGGGCGCAGATCATCGTTTATAAGTCGTTTAGAGTGGTTCTGGCAGCTGCCGGGGTGAGTTCCTTTTCAGCAGAGGAAGGCCTTCATGGAAAACCATGATCCTGAGAGAAGCCGTGGGGACACCTTTCGAAGCATGGGCATCGTAACGGCGATGGCGGTTTTCTTTTTCTGCTGGGGGCTGATGATATTCTTTACTGTGGGCGAAAAGGGGCCTCCCTCCTGGGATTTCGGAACAACGCAGGACATTCCCGGGCAGTCTCCGTACGCCACCCAGAGCATCAAGGAGGTGGCGGACCTGACGCCGCTTCCTGCCGAAACCAGGGTGGTGATTGACCCCCAGCACGTTGACGAACCACCCGGGGAGGCTGGAATAATGGAAGACAAGCGGCCATGAAGAGCATGGGGTTACACACGATACGGGAGGTGCAAGCCCGGAGCGTCATCTGGGGGGTGATCCTACTCCTGCTGTTGCCGCTGTTCTGCTCCTGTGATTATGGCAGAATGAAGGATGATGAAGCCATTCAAACCTACCAGGCCAAGGTGCCGGAGATGCCCGCGAAGGCCATCCCTGTGGGTGGAGGCATTCAGAGCTTGCGGGAGGCTGATCCGGATGAATTGGTCAATCCTGTTGCCTTGAGCGAGGAGTCCGTCCGGCGCGGCAAAGGAGCGTATGCCTATTACTGTATCCAGTGTCACGGCCCCCTTGCCGACGGCCGCGGCACCGTCGGGCAGAGCTTTGCGCCGTTGCCTGCCGACCTGAAAGATCCCAATGTGCGGGAACAGAGCGACGGGAGCCTGTTCTATCGGATCAGTCTCGGCTTTAACCGCCATCCCCCGCTTTGGGATACGGTGACGGAAACCGATCGCTGGGCTCTCGTCAACTATATCCGATCGCTCGCCAGGCCTGAAAAAAGCTAGCCGGAATGGAAACAGCTTTTGATTTTTTTGCTTCCTGGACCATTGGCTTTCTTGGAAGCCTTCACTGTCTCGGGATGTGCGGCCCGCTCATCCTCGCCTATTCCCTGCATACCGGGGGTTCCCGAAATCCAGACTCGGGGTATGATGGATGGTTCTTTCAAGGGGAGATTTTTCACCACCTCGCCTTTCACTCGGGCAGGTTGCTCACCTACGGATTGCTTGGCGCCCTCGGAGGGCTCTTCTTCGGTTTCACCGGTGCGGACCAGGTGTTTTATCAGCTTCGAGCGAGCCTGACTGTGCTCGGCGGTGTGCTGATGATCCTGCTGGGTCTGGTTTTGATGCGGGCCATCCCTCTGCCGCGACTCACCCTGTTTCCCTTCAGCGAGACAGGAGGCGAAGGGCGCTTGAAGCGTCTGTTGGATTCACGATCCATGGCCTCGAAGGTGGCTCTCGGCATGGCTGTGGGATTCCTGCCGTGCGGTCTTTCCTGGGCCATGATCGTAAAGGCCGCGACGACCCAAAAGGCCCTGTCGGGATTTGTGATCATGCTTGCCTTTGGCCTGGGCACGGTGCCGGCCCTCTTCTTGCCCGGCCTTTCCGCGTCGATGCTATCCGCTAAACTGCGCCTTGCCGGCGAGCGACTGGCGGCGCTCTCAGTCGTGGTCATGGGCCTGATGCTCGTCTTTAAAGGAGCGAAAGTCCTTGTCTGAGCCCTCTGATTGGCAGAGACTTCGCACCTCCCGTGCGCTTGCGGCACAGAGTGAGTCCCCACCCTTGAAAGGCGATGCTCCACATCCAGCGCTGCCCTTCGAGCTTCCAAGGTCGGACATCCAACGTCCGAAAGCCGAAATCCGAAAGCCGGCTCCCCCCCCCGCTTCATCGCCGGAACGCTGTGCACTCTGCGGTCTTCCGGTGGGATCCGCGCGGACGGAAACCCTACTGCAGGGCACCGTCATGCGGTTTTGCTGTCCGGGTTGCAGGGCCGTGTTTCTGATCCTCTTCAACAGTCCCGGCGGCGCTCCCAAGGACTTCTTAGAGTCCGAACTCTACCAGGCCTGCGTAGCCTCAGGCCTCATTCCCGCAAAGGAACAGGGGGGTGTCCAGGCGACTGAAGTCGGGGTGAGAACCGAAGCCCGTTTTTCGGCGTCGCTTCAAAAACAAGACCCTCTCGCACAAGATCTGAACCTCAAAATAGAGGGCATGTGGTGCACCGCCTGCGCCTGGGTGGTCGAAGCTTTGCTTTGCAGCACGAAAGGAGTCCTTGAGGCCAGAGTCTTCTTCTTCTCCGATCTGGCAACCATCAAGCATCTTCCCCACCTGGCCGCCCCCTCGGACCTTCTCAAAGCCATAGCGCGCCTGGGGTATCGAGCAACCCTCCTGGAAGACCAGGGCGAAGCTTCAAAGGAGAAAAAGCGTTCGCTGCTGCGCCTTGGCCTCTCCTGTATCCTCACCATGAATATCATGATGATCGCTTTTGCCCTCTATGCAGGTTTTTTCCAGGAACTGGGCGAAGACGGCGTCCGATATCTTTCCTATCCTCTGTGGCTGCTCGCGACTCCGGTCGTGTTTTACGGTGGGTTCCCCATGATCAAGCGAGCCTGGCAGGGACTCCGGTTCTTGAACTTCTCCATGGATACCCTCATCGCCATCGGGGCTCTCTCGGCCTATTTCTACAGTGTCGGCAGGATGGCCGAGGGCAGCCTGCATCTCTATTTCGACACTGCAGCCATGCTCGTCTCTCTGGTGCTGCTGGGAAAATACATCGAAAACGAAGCAAGAGAGCAAGCGTCCCACGGAATGCTGGATCTGCTCCAGCTTTCCGGCGGGAAAGCTCGTCTTTCCGAGGGCAATAAGGAGGTCTGGACAGCATCGAGCGAAGTTCGACCGGGTGATCAGTTCCTGGTGCTCGGTGAGGAGCGGATTCCCCTCGATGGGGTCATCCTATCGGGTGGCGCCGATCTGGATGAGTCGATTTTGACCGGTGAGTCGCATCCCGTATGGAGATCAGCCGGGGACGAGGTCCTTGCCGGTTCCCTGGTGATGAACGGGCACCTTCTGCTGCGAGCGACCCGCCCTGCCGCGGCGAGTTCCGTCAGCCAAATGCGGTCGTTGATCCAGCGGGCTCTTGCAGAAAAGAACCCGATTGAGCTCTTTGCGGATGCCGTCACCCGCTGGCTGGTGCCGGGCATCCTCCTGCTGGCCGTGGGCACCGTGCTCTTTTGGCGTCATTACGGGGTTCCCGTGGAGCAGGCCCTGCTCCACGGTCTGACCGTGCTGGTCATTACCTGTCCCTGTGCCCTCGGGATTGCCACGCCCCTGGCAAGGGTGGCAGCCATTGGGGTGTCGCGAGCCAATGGTGTTATCGTCCGGAATCCAGAAGCTTTCGAAAAGGCAAAGAAGATCGACACCCTCGTTTTCGACAAAACCGGAACCATGACCGAGGGCAAGTTCTCGCTGTGTGATGTTTTTGTTGAAAAGGTTGAAAGGAATGAGGCACTGCGACGGGTGGCCTCTCTCGAGGTCCATTCTGATCATTTCCTGGCGAAGGAAATGGTGCGCAAAGCAGAGCAATTCAGCCTGGAATTGGAACCGCCGGCTTCTTTTGAAGCATTCGAAGGCCTGGGTGTGAGGGGCATGCTCCAGGGCGGCTTGGTCTGTGCGGGAAATCTCCGGTTCATGGCAGACCAGGGTCTGATGGTCGCTCCGCCCATCCTTGAACAAGCGCTCCATCATGAGGCGCGGGGGATGACCGTTGTCTTTTTCGGCTGGGATCAAACCGTTCAAGGCTTGCTCATTTTTGGGGATGTGTTGAGGGCGGAGGCGAAACAAGTTGTCTCCGGGTTGCACGCAAAAGGGCTTGCTATCTGGCTGGTATCGGGAGATTCTCCGGCGACGACCCGTGCTGTGGCCGAGGATTTGGGTATTCAGCATTTTGCGGGTCGGGCTCTACCCGTGGATAAACTGGAACTTGTCCGTAAACTGCAGCACCAGGGTAGGCGTGTGGCGATGATCGGCGATGGGATCAACGATGCGCCGGCACTGGCCCAGGCCGACCTTGCCATGGCCTTCGGGAGCAAACCGAACGCGGTGGGAATTACCGGCGACCTAACCATCCTGAGCCAACATTTAAAGAAGATCTCCGACGTACTCAAGGTCTCAACCCTGACCACCAGGGTGATAAGAGAAAATCTCGCATTAGCATTTTTGTACAATGTTTTCGGCATCCCTCTGGCTGTGGCAGGCCTCTTAAACCCGCTTATTGCGGTTTCTGCAATGCTGGCGAGCAGCCTCACGGTTGTTGGCAATACCCTCAGAATCTCAAGGGCACTCAGACCCTCCTGATCGGCATGAATGAACGGCGTATGATCGACAGGCCCAAACGTGAAACGGCAACAACCGCTGCCTCGCCCTGAGGGGTAGCAAAGGGCCTGCGAGTCCCTTGGTGCGTCTCAGTAGGCTTCCGTTTGGAAGCTGCCTGAGAGGTCATCGAGTTCCTTGCCGGCAAAGCGAAAAACGGTCCAGTCGCTCATTGCGCGGGCCCCCAGCCTTTCGTAGAGCCTGATGGCCGGTTCGTTCCAGTCGAGCACCGAGAACTCTAATCGGCCACAATCCCGCTCTTTCGCCACTCGGGCCAGAAACGACAGCAGAGTTCGAGCGATCCCTCGGCCTCGGAAGGCCGGCTTGACATAGAGGTCTTCCAGGTACAGGCCGGGTTTGCCCAGAAAGGTCGAGTAGGTGTGGAAAAAAAGCGCCATCCCCGCGGGATGGTGGCCATCTTCAGCGATCACCACTTCCGCTACCCGCCGTCCCCCAAACAGTGACTGCCGCAGTCCCTTGACGTCTGTAACCACTTCATGGGAAAGCCGCTCGTACTCGGCCAGTTCCTGAATAAAATCCAGAATCATTTCGGCATCGGACTCCCGCGCAAAACGTAACGTGAGGTGAGGAATGCGTGAAGGAATCTGTGCCCCGATCCCTGTTTCCCCGGTGGGTGTCTTGGTTTTCTCTCTTTCCCTCATCCAAAATCTCCTGCAGCAGCAGCGCTCAGCCGAGATCTTCACAGCGAAGTGAGGCTGAGGCATGATTCGCATTCCATCAATCAGGGTTGTGATCCAACGGATCAGTCGAAGCTTACATAGACCATTCCATTGAGATCAACAAGCTGCCAGAGTGGCTTTTCCCTCTTAACGCCCGGAGTGCCGTCCGCTTTTCGCCAGTTGACAGCTCTACGGCAAAGCCGTCGGCCGCGGGGCGAAACCTTTGGGCCGCGATGTTGTAATACAAGACCCGACCCCATTCTTTTCATTCTTTTTATTTAAGTGCTGATGATGGTTTGTCGAGAGGTATGGCAATGGGGGCCGGATTTCCCATTACCGGTGCTCGAGTTTGTTTGCGTGAATGGAGTCTGAAGCGTCTCATACCAATTTGCCCTGAGGGGAGGAATTATCATGTTACGAAGCCTGTGTGCCGTATGCCTTGCCATCCTGTTGGGATGGAGTGCTGGAGTTTACGCTGGGGAGGCGCCTGCTGCCGAGCCTGCCAAGGAGGCATTGGCCTCGCCGGCAACCGAGAATACCGTTAATGCACCATCAGCAGAGCAAAAGCACCTGGCCTCGCGCATCAATGCCCTGCAGGTGCCGTTTATTGTCAATGATGAGGCGGGTTCCGCGGGGAGAGTCAAGTACTTTGCCAAAACCCTTGCCGGTTCCGTTCTCGTGTCAGACCAGGGGATCACCTATCAGCTAAAACGCGGCTCCAAGCCCAATCCTTCAACTGTTGCGATCAAAGAAAGCTGGATCAAGCCCAAAAACAGCCTTGCCACGGGGGTGAAGGCATCGCAGGCCAAGTTCAGTTTCTTCAAGGGGGCGGATCAGAAGAACTGGAAGCGCAATGTAGCGGCCTTCGATGAAGTGGGTTTCGGGCAGGTGTATGAGGGTGTATTCGTCACTCTCAAAGCCTATAATAACAATGTGGAGAAGATCTTTTCGGTAGCGAGCGGTGCTGATCCGCGACGAATTGCCATCCGTGTGGACGGTGTTTCAGACTTGAGCATCAACCGGGGGGGGAGCTCGAGATGCGAAGGAGCGACAGCATCCTCAAGATGACCGCTCCTGTCGCCTACCAGGAATTGAATGGCGAGCGCAAATTTGTTAAGGCGGCGTATACCCGCTTGAGCAAGAATAGCTATGGTTTCAAAGTTGAGGGGTATGATCGGTCACGCCCATTGATTATCGATCCTTTGCTGGCATCCACCTTTGTAGGTGACGTCGGTTCGGACTTCGGTTATGCGATAGCCAGCGACGACACCTCCATTTATATCACCGGTTGGACGAATTCGACCTACTTTCCCACCACGGATGCAGCTTTTGCCACCATCCACAGTGGCGGCTACGATGTCTTCGTCTCCAAATTCCAGGCCGATCTGATGGATGAGCCAGACGAGGTAGATGGCAGCCGAAGCACGAAGGTTCTGGAAGCCTCGACCTTTATCGGCGGCAGTTCCGACGACTATGGCACGGCTATCGCTGTGGTTGATGGGAATGTGACGGTGGCCGGCTCGACCAAGTCATCCGATTTCCCGATCCCCATCCCTGCCGAGGGCCCTTCAACGGTGTTTGATATCCGCTTCAACGGCAGCCAGGATGCCTTCATATGCAGACTCTCGACCGATCTGACGGAACTCAAGGCTGCCACCTTCCTTGGCGGAACCGGCATTGAACAGGTCTATGCGCTGAAACCAGCGACCATTACGTACACTGATCCTGACCTTTCCCCACTGAATCTCTTGTACGTTGCCGGCACCACCCAGTCAAAGGACTTTCCAGTACTGGGGGATTCGGCTTACCAGGTCTACTACGGTGGCAGCACCGATATCTTCGTTTCCGCCTTTGACACAGGCCTGCGCCTCTACCATTCGACTTTACTCGGAGGCGCTGGGGCGGACATTCCTTATGCTCTGGAAGTTATGGCCAACAAGGTGTATCTGGCCGGCAGCACCACATCCCTCAATTTCCCGACAACCCCTGGAAGCTACCGGCGGACTCTTGTCGGCTCGAAGCCCGATGCCTTCGTCGCCCGACTTTCTTTCACACTGGGGCTTCTGGAGGGTTCAACACTGCTCGGCGGCACCACTGACGACGCCGCCTATGCCCTGGTGCTTGATGGAACCGAAGCCGGGGTGAGCAATGTCTATGTGGCGGGCTTCACCAATTCCATCAATTTCCCTGTGTACACTCGCTATTTGAAGGGGAAGAAGATCAACGGCAAAGAAGATGCCTTCGTTGCCAAACTCACCCCGACCCTCACGGGCAAATGCAACCAAAGCAGTCAATACTTGGCCACCTTTCTGGGAGGAAGTGCTTCGGATTACGCCGTGCAAATGGCGTTCGATGCCGCCAAGGATCTGGTCCTTACCGGCACTACCAACTCCGCCAATTTCCTGGTGCCACCCACCGATACTTCGATTTCGCCCAAGTATATGGGAGGGGTCGATGGCTTTGTGATAGTCGTAGGGCCTGACCTTGGCTCTGACGTTGACAATCTGGCCACGTGGATCAGATATTCCACCTATATTGGAGGAACTTCGGATGATCGCCCGACGGGGATGCTGGTCAACACTAACGGCATCTACCTGGTGGGGACTACGAAATCGAGCAATTATCCAGCTTTCCCGAGCGCGGGTGCGGAGGGTGATGTGACCTATCAGACCACCATCGGTGGTAAGGAAGATGCTTTTATCTCCAACCTGCTATGGCCCTTGCCATGACCCCTAACAGCGGCAAAAGAGGAAGATTCTCACATGCTGCATGAGAAAGGCGGCGGGTTTTCAACCCGCCGCCTTTCTTTGCTACCCTCTCCCGCCGGGAACGCAGGCATCAAGCAATGGCGCTGACCCGGCGCAGTGATTATTAAATGGCATGGGTTTGACCCTCATGCACTGAAAATGAGAGAGGTGGTGGTTATAATGGAAAAAGGCAAAGGCAAGGCAAGTTTCCTGGACTACCCAACGCTGATCGATCTTGCGAGATCTCGCGATATCAGGTTCGTCGAAGCCCGTGGGTTGGATACCAGAAAAGGCGTGCGCTTCTTTAAAGATGGGAGCGAATGGATTGCCGTGGATTCTGATTTGCCCGTTGAAGAAAAGATCAGGACACTGGGCTTTCTTCTCGAGCACGATCCGGCGAGCACGGCGGCGAGGGCTGGTCTCAAAGGGCACTTTTCCGCAGGCAGTTCCATGACCCCCGTGCTCACCCTGTGCTGCTAAAGGAGTCGACGAGGCTTCGGGGTTAATGACTCGGACGGGCAACACGGTGGAAGCTTAATCGGGCAGGTGACGGACCGTCAACCTGCCCTTTGCTTTTTGCGGCCTCCCCTGGTAAACGAGATGGAGGGTCGGCTATGCGTTTCGCCGGGGTTAACGACTTGAGAAGGAGAGAGTAGATGCGTGAGGTGGATTTACGGTCCGATACGGTTACCCGGCCTACTCCGCGGATGCGCCAGGCGATGGCGGAAGCGGAAGTGGGTGATGATGTGTTTGGCGAGGACCCAACGGTAAATCGGTTGGAGAAGATGGGCGCCGAGCGTCTCGGGAAGGAGGCCGCGCTCTTCGTGCCGAGCGGCACCATGGGAAATCTTGTCAGCCTTTTGACCCACTGCGGCAGGGGGGATGAGGTCATTCTTGGCGCTCAATCCCACACCTATGTGTATGAGCAGGGCGGCATGGCGGCTCTCGGAAGCATTCATCCCCGCCCCCTGCCTAACCAACCGGATGGAACCATGGCGCTGGATGAGATCGAAGCGGCCATTCGGCCCGACAATGTCCACTTCCCGAGAACGCGTCTGATCGCTCTGGAAAACACTCACAACCGCTGCCTTGGCAGCCCCCTCAGCCTCGCCTATCTGGAAGAGGTGAGAAGGCTTGCCGATCGCTATGGACTCGTAGTCCACCTAGATGGCGCCCGGCTGTTCCATGCCTGCATCGCGCAGAAAGTGGAAGCCCGAGCGTTCGCCTCCCAGGCTGACTCGGTAACGTTTTGCCTCAGCAAAGGCCTCGCCGCCCCGGTTGGGTCCGTGGTGTGCGGCGCCAGGGATTTCATTGCCGAGGCGAGGCGCGCGCGCAAGGTGCTGGGCGGCGGCATGCGTCAGGCCGGGGTTCTTGCGGCGGCAGGGATTGTGGCACTCGAGGAGATGGTAGACCGGCTCACTGAAGATCATGCAAACGCTCGAAGGCTGGCCGAAGGGGTGTCGACGATCTCAGGGCTGAGCCCGGTTCCCACTGCGATGCGCACCAATATGGTCTATGTGGACATCGAAAACCAGAAGATGTCCGCGCAACTGCTGGCTGAAAAGCTTAGGGCGAAAGGCGTCCTGGTGTTGCCCACAAGTGCCCGTCGTATCCGAGCGGTGACGCATTACCAGGTCACTTCAGGCGACATAGAATTGGCCGTGGAGGTCTTTGGGCAGGTGATGAACGGAAGACCCTAGACCAGTCGGGCAGAAGTACTTCGCTCGTTCCCAAGCTGGAGCTTGGGAACGAGCGAACGGGAGCTGGAGCTTGGACCAGCGAACGGAAAATCCTCGTATAGCGCCACAAAACAAAATGACCACAGCCCCGAGACGTCATTCCCCCGCCGATGGCGGGCCGGAAATCGAGAAGATGGGTCTGGAGGCCACCTTCCGGGGCATGACGGGTGGTGATGGGACAGGCATTTATCCGGCGTTGGAGTGAGCCCCTCGGGGAAGGGGCGATAGCTGTTCAGATGCAAACGCGCCACAGGGTCGATGTCCAGTTCACCCCACCCTCTGCCTCCGGACCGAACATCGACCCTTCGTACAGCCACCTTTGCCTTCTCGGAAATGTCGTCGGGACGTGGCATAATTCCTGCTTCTAAATTGTCCGTGAATTATCCTCTGTTTTTCAATCAGCAAGCAACAACGAATAGCTAAATAGCGCCCACCCAGCAGAAGGAGGCACCAATGCCGTCAAAATCGCTTAACGGACGTTTTCGCGCACCTGTTTTAGGGTCCTTGCTATTGTTCCTGGCTCGGCTCCTGGCCGGCCAGTTCAGCTCAGTGCTGGCAGCCTGCCCCGGGGATACGCTGCCGGATTCCTATCTGGCCGCCCTGGCGGATTCTTCTAACGCCACCCAGGAAAAGATCTCCCGCCGCCTCCTTGCTCTGGTCCCTTTTGAAGATCAGTTCAATAGAAACGAACTCTGTGGAGACAACCTGGCTTGGGCGTGGGACCCAACCTACAGTGGCTTTCCGTCGCGCCTTAAGGTTGTCACGCTGGTCGACCGTTGGACCTACGAAAATATCTACAAACCCAATCTGGACAAACATGCGAAGACCATGGTGCTCCGCAAGAGCTTGTGGGTGACAGTAGCCCCGGAAATGAGGAATTTTTTCAGCAGAGAGATCTTCAAGGATGCGGGGCAATGTCCGCCGACCGCTGAGCGGGTGGGGCAGGTTTTGGGGCTGAATCCTTACTCTGGAGGTGAAGTTTTCATCGAGATGTGGATCGAGCCTCAGTATCTCTTTCGGCCAAGCGCCGATCCGGCGATCACCGATCATGAAGCGGAAGTGGCGACCCAGCTCGCCCAGGGGCACTGGTTCTTTCCCTCGGACCCCAATCCCTTCATGACCATCAACGACGAGAACCTATACAAAGATGCTCAATGGAAGAATGATGCCGTCACCTTCAAGAATTGGTATATGAACCGCGCCGAAACCATCTACAAAAGCGATCCGGATGTCTGTGCTCCCTATCCCTGGACCAGGCTCGGCTACACCTACGACTGGGGTGAACCTCACCGGCCCAAGCATGAGGGCTTGAGCGAATTCGTGGTCCGCATCGACCCGGACGTGGATGGTGGCGCCACCGTGGTGCAGCTCATCCGGGCTATCGATGCGCAAAGACCAGGGAAGCTGGGCATCATATTTTCGCTGCAAACGGAAGTGCTTTTGACCTGTCAAGGAAGCCTTCTCGCCTGTCACCGAGCTTTGCCCGGCCTTGGAAATGCCTCTCTGCCGCACGCTGAGGCCATGCCCTGCTCAGGTCGACCATTTCTGCAGTTCGATGATATTACCTTCGGGATCGGTTGCATAAACGAGCTCAACCCTACCGGCTCCAGGAACCGCAAGGGAAACCGTCTTGCCGATGGCTCCGCCTCCAGCCGTCAGTAGCGTCGCCAGGGCAGTCTGGACACTGTCGACGGCAAAAGCAAGGGGGGCAAGGCGCGGTCGATTGGGAACGGGGGCCTGTCCCTCCGCCTCGAGAAGGTATTGAAAGATCTCGAGTGTTGGGCCGTCTGGACCATGGCCCGGGAGACGCAGGTGCCTGCCCTGCAGATGGGCATGCGAGACCCCGGTCGCGTCCTCCAGCCATTTGCCGGAAATATCTCGTTCAGGAGGAACGGGAAGACAGCCGAAGACCTCCTCTTAGAATCGTGCGAGCTTTTTCCAATCCCTGGCGACAAGGTTGGTGTGGGTATATTTGGCGCTGATCGTCATGATCTTGAACCTCTCCCGTCAACAAATCCTGCCTTTCGCGTTTGTGGTATTTGCCAAAGGGTGGTCATTCCGCTCCCCCTGAGGCCTCCGGTAGAGTGACATAGAGGTTTAGAGGCTCTTTCAAATTGCCTGAGACCTCGTTGATCGTCATTCCCGCGAAGGCGGGAATCCAGACCCCTAGGGTATTCCTGGCCCCCCGCCTTCGCGGGGGGGACTGCTTTGGCGAATTTTGAGATAGTTTCTTAGGGAGATTCCCCGGTGAGGTCAGGATGGGGCAGTTTAAAGCGCAAAACCTGTCCCGGCCTGCCGCCTAGGTTGACGGTGGAGCCATCCCACTTCATCCGAACGCCGCCGGCATTCCCAACAAGGATTTGAAGTTCCCGGGCTACCTGCCATTCCCTTTTTTCACCCGCTTGGAGCAGAACTCCTTCGCTCCTCCTGCCGTCGCACTTCACCTCCACCCAGCTCGACTGTGCAGCCTCAATTTCGAAACGGTGGAAGGGATTCTTCGGTTGAATCAAAGTGCTTTCGTCGTGGTCTGTCGCCTCCGCAGAGAGGGCTGTCGGTGACTCCGCCTCAGCGCCCTGGTCCGAGGGCGCTCCCGTGCCGGCGACATCGGGCAGGGCTTGATTTGGAGGTTGCGTTGACGGCTCTTCTATGCTTGCGTTCGCGTCGTGGGTAGTGCTGCCAGCACTTGGCGGCGCTTTATGCACCAGGGCTTCCGGGGAGGCGCCGGGGCCCGGCAAGCGACCGTCCGAGAGGCTCGGATCCTTGGGTGAAAGCATGCCGACCTGATATAGAGCTCCTAACGCAAAGAGCCCTATGAGCAGGAGTACTGCCATTATAGGAAATGGCTTCTTCCTGGGAAAAGTGGACGTGAATTCAAGTTGACTCACGTCAGGTGGATGTGGGGCGCTTGCTGCCGGTTGGAGGTCTTCTTGCTTGACTGAGCTGCGTTGAAGGTCCGCAAGTGCTTGCGAATAGGCCCGAAGATAGGAGTGAACAAGAGGAGGCGGTCCAATGTCCGAAAAGCGTCCTGCTTCCAGCGCCTTGATCAGGCTGATGCTGATCTCGGTTTTTTGTGCCAGGTCATGGAGGGAGAGCCCTCGCTTGAGCCTTTCGGATTTGAGATAACGAGACTGTGACAATGCATCCACGCCAGCTGTCCCATACAGCTCTCCGGCAATCTCCATCAGATGTGATCAAGGTCGGCGGAGAGATTGAAGGCCTCAGTCCTGCCTTTTTTTCAGAAGGGCATAAACGGAATCGGTATAGGTTTTGAGTTCCTCCCATGCGTCTCCGCCGCTCGCGCAAATCTCGCGCAGCCTGCCAAAGACAGCCCGGTCTTCCTGCCGGATGGATTCAGAAGCCAGCTTGCCTTCCTGACTCGAAGGGTTGCCCCTCGCCTCCTGGCTTTGAGCCTCATCACGTTCGGCGAACGCCGTTTGTCTCAATTCCTGCAGTTCGTTTTCTTTCTGCCTGAGGAATTCCGCGATGATCTCCAGGGCCGTTCCTTCCTCCCTGAGGCCGCTTCCCGCCTTAACAAAGAACCGGATTTTGCGGAGGCAATCGAAGTGATGTTCATACAGGGCATCGAAAACTTCCCAACTGACCATCCCACCCCTGACCATTCTTTCCGCCATATGGAATCTCCCAGAGAAAATGAGGTTCAAGAGCCACAGTGACTGCGCTCTCACAAAACATCGGCTAAAATGCGCAATGTCTTAAACCCTGTCAACCTTCGAATGCCGTCCATTTGTTTTCGCGCCGCGGGAACGGGACCGCTGAAAGGCAGGGGAAGGAAGGCCGTCCCAAGCCCAAAACAAGCTATGCAAATGCTATGCCTGATTCGTTGAGAAGGCTATCGACTGCTTAAAAGACTGTCTCAGCGCGTCATTCCGGCAATCTTCTGACCGGAATCCAGAAAAGATCCTGGATACGGCCTCCGCGGGGCTGTCGGGCTAAGCGAATTTTGAGATAGTGTCTAAGCCATGGTTCAGACGACCCCAGTGTTCATCGCGCAGGAGAAGAGGCCTGGCACGTCCCCATCAGAGCCAAAAGTGGCCGCGCCCATTGCTGGAAGCCGGGGACCTTGGGGAATGGTTCTTCCATGAAGCAAAGTGCGGATGAGAAGTGTCAACCGTTGGAGCTGTTTGGCAAATGAGCCGGAAATGGCTTCAGGGAGACATCTGCTTGGTTGGTCAGTCTCCTGGTCACCATAACCGGCTCGGCTCCCGTTTCTGAGCTCCCTATTCATCTGCCTCAAAATTCTCGACAAATTGCCCGATCTGAACTCCCAGGTAGATGCATTGAACGCCTTCCAAACAGGCTTCAGCGTCCTTCTTCTCCAGGTGAGTTGTAAGTTCGTGTTTGCCCTTGGCGAGCTGAACGATCCAGGCATCTTTATTGACATCAAAGCGCGCTGAAAGGGCGAGATTGTGTTTCTCGATCCCCGGATACATCTGCCGAAGCTTGTTCTCCAATGTTTTGGACTCAATTCCCATGATGTCTCCTTTCCCTGTTCATCAACAATTTTTCGTTCTGTAACCTGCGGCGCGAACCGGCCCTGCATCCTCGTCTGGCTGGCAGCTATGCTTCTTCCTCGAACTCATCCTTGGATACCCCGCAGATCGGGCACAGCCAGTCATCGGGCAGATCTTCGAAGCTTGTTCCCGGAGCCACCCCGTTATCGGGATCACCTGCTGCCGGATCATAAACATAGTCACAGATTTTACATACGTATTTACTCATCCGATCGCCTTCCTTTCCTCTGTAAGGGTTTCATTCTTCCCACGCAATGCAGTCCTCGGGACAAGCCGTGCTGGCTTCCTCGATGTACGCTATACCGCATACAAACTCATCAGAATCCGGCCGTGAGGAATCTCTATCCGCTGCCCCCTCAGATGGGAGGAGCAATGGTCACGAGCAGTCGCAGATCGGTTGTTGCTTTCAACCCGTGTGGTTCGCTGATATCCGAGACCACCACATCCCCGGGCTTGGCCGGAAGGGAAGCCCCGTCCTTGGCCAGAAATTCTCCTTCGCCCTCGATGATGACCAGGCTCAACTGCCCCTCGACATCATGGGAATGAATGGGCAGTTCCTGGCCTGCCTTAAAGTTGAAGTTAAGAATCTTGAAATATGCCGAGTCGTGAACGAGAAGCCTTTTGAAGGCCTTCTCAGAGAAATCGTTTGCCTCGTACAGGTTGATCTTTTGCATCCGTTGCTCCTTTCCCCGGTTCCTCCAGGGGGACCGAAAGTCTTTTTGCGGGTCCAGTTTGGGTAAGCCTCAGAGGCCATGGACCAGTCCCTTCCCTCCCGTCATGCTCCACGTATGGAAAGGTAAGCAGCCTGCGGGAAAATGCAAAGGCTGTTAGCGCCCCGGTCACTGCTCTTTTTCCGGGGATCGAGTCACTCTCGTTTCGGGAAATATTTTGACATGCTCAGTGGGCTACGTTACCTTTTAGCAAATTTAACCACCATGGAGAGGAAAAATGAGTTTCAATATTGCACGAAGCAGTCGTATGCACCGGCTGCCACCCTATGTTTTTGCACAGGTGAATGCGCTGAAGATGGAGCGGCGAAGGGCGGGGGAGGACATCATCGACCTCGGCATGGGAAACCCCGACCTGGCGACGCCGCAGCATATTATCGACAAACTGGTGGAGGCCGTCCAGAAGTCGCACAATCACCGCTATTCCGCATCCCGCGGGATCACCCGGCTCCGGGATGCCATCGCCGCATGGTATAAGCGGCGCTATGACGTCACCATCGATCCGGAAACCGAAGCCGTGGTTACCATTGGCGCCAAGGAAGGGCTGTCTCATCTGGTGCTGGTGCTGGTGAGCCCCGGAGATGTGGTGTTTGCCCCCAACCCGACGTATCCCATTCATCCTTATTCGGCGATCATTGCCGGGGGGGATGTGCGTTCAATTCCCATCGGTCCCGACCGGGATTTCCTGGAAGACCTGGAACAGGCGACCAAACAGACCTGGCCCAGGCCGAAGCTGTTGATTATCTCCTATCCCCACAACCCCACAACGGAAGTGGTGGATGTGGAGTTTTTTCAAAAAATCGTCGCTTTTGCTAAAGAAAACGAGCTCATGGTCATCCATGACCTGGCCTACGCCGACCTCACCTTCGAGGGGTATCAGGCGCCCAGCTTCCTGCAGGCGCCCGGAGCGAAGGAAGTGGGGGTCGAGTTTTTCTCCATGTCCAAAAGCTACAGCATGGCTGGCTGGAGGGTAGGGTTTTGCGTTGGCAATCCGGAAATGGTGTCCGCTCTTACCCGTATCAAGAGCTATCTCGACTACGGGGTGTTCCAGCCTATTCAGATTGCGGCCATCATCGCACTTAATGAAGATCAGTCCTGTGTGGATGAGATTGTATCGGTTTACCAGTCGCGTCGGGATGTTCTGGTTGACGGTCTCAACCGCATTGACTGGCCGCTTGAAAAGCCCCGCGGGACGATGTTCGCGTGGGCTCGGATTCCGGAGCCTTTCCGCAAGATGGGCTCGGTCGAATTTTCTAAGTTTCTCGTTAATGAAGGGAAAGTTGCCGTATCCCCGGGCCTGGGGTTTGGGGAGTATGGGGATGAATACGTCCGGTTTGCGCTCGTTGAGAATGAAATGCGAATCAAACAAGCCATTCGCGGGATTCGCCGCGCGCTTCAAATGCAGTGAAGAGTGAAAGGTGATCAGAGATTAGAGTTCAGCGGGCGGTGGGCAGGGCAAATCAGCGCGCTCGAGTTTCCTAGTTTCCAGTTTCAAACATGAGGGCATGATGAAGACAATTGGGGTTGGATTGATCGGCTGGGGAACAGTCGGTTGTGGTGTGGTCGAGGTGCTGGACAAGAATGCTGCTGCCATCGAAAAACGCTTGGGCATGCACCTTGAACTCAAGCGGGTAGCGGACCTCGACCTCGACCGGCCACGGCCGGTGGCGGTTCCGCGGGAGAAGCTCACGACGCGCGCAGAAGAGGTCCTGAACGATCCCGAGATCCAGATCGTCGTCGAACTCATGGGCGGCATCGGGGCGGCCAGGCAGTTCATCATTCAGGCCCTGGAAAACAAGAAGTATGTGGTAACGGCCAACAAAGCGCTGCTCGCCCATCATGGCAATGAACTCTTCGAGGTGGCGGCCCGCCATGATCGCAGTATCGGTTTTGAAGCCGCCGTGGCGGGCGGCATCCCCTTTATCAAGTCGCTTCGAGAGGGGCTTGCCGGCAACCAGATCGACACTATTTTCGGGATTCTCAATGGCACGGCGAACTTCATCCTCACCCGCATGACCCAGCAGGGCTTGGCGTTTCAGGACGCTCTCCGGGAAGCTCAGGAGAAAGGCTACGCGGAAGCGAATCCAGCCCTCGATATCGAAGGTGCGGACACGGCGCACAAACTGGCCATTGCCAGTGCCATTGCCTTCGGCACGCCGATCCAGTTCGACCAGGTGTATGTCGAAGGGATTACCGGCATCGATCCCATCGATATCGAATTCGGGGAAGAGTTCGGTTATCGGCTGAAACTCCTGGCCATTGCCCGGAACCGGGACGATCAGCTGGAAATGCGCGTGCATCCGACCCTCATTCCCCACCACCACGTGCTGGCCAACGTCGATGGCGCCTACAATGCCGTCCACGTCCACGGGAACGCCGTCGGCAATATCATGCTCTACGGTCTGGGCGCCGGCATGATGCCAACCGGGAGTGCGGTGG
This sequence comes from uncultured delta proteobacterium, assembly GCA_963783775.1. Classification (GTDB taxonomy): domain Bacteria; phylum Desulfobacterota; class Syntrophobacteria; order Syntrophobacterales; family Syntrophobacteraceae; genus JADGQM01. The sequence continues at coordinate 134,295 of CAWAOR010000012.1, forward strand.
TGAGCGATCTTATCGACGTCGCACGAGACATCATCGGCAGTACCCCGGGGCGCATTCCGCCGCTTGCTTTTCGTCGGGAAAGCCTCAAAGAAGCTGTGATCAAGCCCATCTCCGCGATAACCACGTGCTACTACTTCCGTTTCGCCGTGCTCGACCGCCCGGGAGTCCTTTCCAAGATTGCCGGCATTCTCGGCCAGAATCAGATCAGTATTGCGGCGGTGATTCAAAAGGGGCGCCAGGTGGGAGGTTCCGTGCCGATCGTGATGCTCACCCATGAAGCCGTCGAGAGTTCCGTGCAGCAGGCGCTGGCGGAAATCAATCGCCTGGATGTGGTTGCGGGGCCGACGCGCCTCATTCGCATCGAAAACGAAGAAACCGGCCATCTCAGTTAGCAGGCATCCGGCCTGTTCTGAAGTGAGCAGCGTCGCTCCGGCAAAAGAACCTGGGATGGTGCCATCAAGCAGCAGGAATTGTTGCGAGACGAAAGAATCTATGGATCAGAAATACATCATCTTAGTCGGCGATGGGATGGGTGATTACCCCGTGGAGGAGCTGGGAGGGAAGACCCCTCTCGAAGCCGCACGTACGCCCAACCTGAACGTCCTGCTCCGCAAAGGACGTATGGGTCTGGTCCGGACTGTTCCGGAGGGGATGCAACCGGGGAGTGACGTGGCCAATATGAGCCTGCTGGGATACGACCCCCGGCAGTACCTCACGGGCCGAGGGCCTTTGGAAGCCGCCAGCATGGGTATCCATCTTGGCCCTAACGAAGTGGCTTTCCGCTGCAACGTGGTAACCCTGGAAACGGATGCCTCGGGTGTCGTTCGGATGGCCGATTATTCTGCGGGACACATTACCAACGAGGAATCGCATGGGATCGTTGCTTCCCTTCAGAGCGCCCTTGAGGGGACGCTGCTGCGCCTCTATCCTGGCGTGAGCTATCGTCACCTGCTGGTCTGGCCGGACGGCCCTGCGGATCTCAAAACCACACCGCCTCATGACATCACCGGGGAGGCGATCGCCCCCTACCATCAGTGTTACCAGGAAGAACCGCTGCTCCACGGTTTCATCGAAAAAGCGGCCGCCATCCTGGCGGTGCATCCTGTGAATCGGGAGCGCCTGGCGGCGGGAAGGCGCGCCGCTAATGCCGTGTGGCCCTGGGGGCAGGGCAGGGCGCCGTCGATGCCTTCCTTGAAGCAAAGGTTTGGGCTGACGGGGGCGATGATCTCAGCGGTGGATCTTCTAAAGGGTCTGGGGAGGTATGCGGGGCTGGAACCCCTTTTCATTCCTGGAGCAACGGGCTATCTCGATACCAATTATGCCGGGAAGGTCGACGCCGCCTTGCAGACCCTTGATACCGGTAATCTCGTCTACGTTCACATTGAAGCCCCTGATGAGGCGAGTCACGAGGGCAGCGTAGAGAAGAAGATCGAGGCCATCGAGGCTTTCGATGAAAAGGTGGTTGGGCCGGTGCTGGAAGGGGCCTTTAGGTTCCCCAAGGTGCGCTTGATGGTCGTTACCGATCACTTCACTCCCATCCGGTTGCGCACCCACGCCGCCGATCCCGTCCCCTTCCTCATCGTGGATGACCTGCATGCCACGGGGTCCGTGTGTACCCCGGTGGCCCGTTTCTGCGAGCGCACCGCCGCTCTTACCGGCTGGCAGCTTGCGAGCGGGGTCGAACTCTTCGAGGCTTTTGTGGGACTGAAATCATAGGACCTTGCTATGCCTGTACAAGCAGAGATCCGAGTCACCTACGGTGATACCGATGCCATGGGGCAGGCCTACTACGGCAATTATCTGAAATGGTTTGAGATTGGCCGTGCCGAATGGTTTCGTGCGAGCGGCATGACCTACCGGGAAGTGGAGCGCGGGGGGCTTTATCTGCCCGTCGTCGAAGCCCACTGTGACTATAAGAAGCCGGCCCTCTACGACGATCTTCTGACCATTGCCACCGCCTTCAGGTTTTCCGGCCCGGCCCGCCTGCGCTTTGATTATGAAATCCTGCGTCACGCAGAGACCCTCGCCATCGGCTACACCGTGCACGCCTGTGTGAGTCGTGACCGCAAGGTGTTAAAACCTCCCGAGTACCTCAAAACCGTGCTCGAAGCCCGGCAGGAAAATGGCTAGTTCGCATGTGGTAAAGCTTAGAATGTGTCCAAGAACAACTTGTCCTCGTTTTGGCATTATTTCAAACCACGAAGTACATGAAGAGCACGAAGAAATCCCTTCGTGTGCTTGGTGCTCTTCGTGGTGAATGAGGGTAGCTTATTCTTGGACAGTCTCTTAGCCCCCTGTCACCCAGCGCCATGAACCCCTTGTCTGTCATCAGGCAATAAAGGTTGAAAACAAAATGATCATATTTCCTGCAATCGATCTCAAAGACGGGCTGTGTGTGCGCCTGATGCAAGGGGACCCCGAGCGGGTAACCGTTTATGGCAAGGATCCGGTGGCCGTGGCGCGGCACTGGGAGGGGAAGGGGGCTCAATGGCTCCATGTCGTGGACCTCGATGGCGCCTTTTCCCGTTCGCCCAAGAATCGCGAAGCGATTATCGCCATTGCCGCTGCCGTTTCGATCCCGGTGCAGGTTGGCGGCGGTATTCGGCGTCTGGAAGTCATTGAGGATTACCTGACGGCGGGCCTCGAGCGGGTCATCCTGGGCACGGTGGCCCTGCGGGAGCCTCAACTTCTGGAAGCGGCCTGCCGAAGCTTTCCCCATCGGGTGGCCCTCGGGATCGATGCTCGTGATGGGCGCGTGGCCATCGAAGGGTGGCAGGAAACCACCGGCACGGAGGTTGTGGCCCTGGTTGCAGGCTTTTCCCACCTGGACCTGGCGGCGGTGATCTACACCGATATTCATCGTGACGGCATGCAGTCCGGCGTCAATGTGGAGGCAACCCGCAAGCTCCTGGAAGCCACTCGGCTCCCTGTCGTTGCTTCGGGTGGCGTGGCGACGTTAAAGGACGTCGAAGCCCTGCTGCCGCTCATCCCGCTGGGCCTTCTGGGAGTCATCACGGGGCGGGCGATTTACAGCGGTTCGCTCGCCCTGCCCGAAGCCCTCGCCCTGGTCAGGGAACACCTGGCAAAGCAGGACGGTCGCGCTGCTTGAAGCCCGCTTCGAGCGGGACTCAACCGAACCTGCTCCCAAAACACGGTATTAAAGCCTATGGCAGCCATCTTAACGGTAGGGTCTGGCTTTAGCCCGGCCACTGGGCTAAAGAGGCTCCAGGAGCCACTGAGTACAGGAAAGAGAGAGGTCTCACATGGAATTGCAGGCATGCATCGAACAGGCTTTGAAGGTCGCCATCCGCGAAAAGAACGAGAACCAGCGGAATGCCATTCGACTGTTGCTGACCGCCCTCAAGATGAAGGAAAAAGAGCTCAAGCGGGCGCTCAGCGAAGCCGAAACCCAGCACGTGATCGCTTCGCAAATCAAACAGCGCAGGGACTCGGTCGAACAATACCAGGCGGCCCAAAGGGCGGATCTGGCGGCCATCGAAGAGGATGAAATCCGCATCCTCCAGGCATTCTTGCCCGAAGCCCTCAGCATCGAGGAGTTGGAGCGGCTGGTCCTCGAAGCCATCGCCGAGACGGGCGCCCAATCCGGCAAAGACATGGGCAAAGTCATGAAAGCCCTCATGCCCAAAGTCGGCAGCCGCGCCGACGGCAAGCAGGTAAACGAATTGGTGCGCGCAAAACTCCAAGGCTGAAGGCCTGCGAGCTTCTCTCAAGCGGCTTTGGGAGCTGATGCACAAAAATTCTGCGTCTGCCCCCTTGATTTGACCAATCTGAGCGGATAAAAGAAGGCGGTTAAACCGCTAAGACATCTCCGGGGGTTCCTTTGGTACTAATCATCAGGATTGGGCTGTCATAGGTGATTATCTCTGATTTGGCCACCTTGGTGAAACAGGCCGTCGATATTGTTGAAGTGGTGGGGCAGGTCATTCCTTTGCGTCGTGCCGGTGCCCGCCATGTGGGTCTGTGTCCTTTTCACCACGAGAAAACACCCTCATTTTATGTGGATGCCAACAGCCAGCTGTATCATTGCTTTGGCTGTGGGGCCGGAGGGGACGTGCTCAGCTTTGTCATGAAGCACCAGAACCTCCCATTTACCGAAGCGATTCAGCAACTTGCGGATCGTTACCATATCAACTTGCCCCGTAAGGATCTCCACAACCCGGCAGCGGCCAGGGCCGCTGAAGCTGCCCGCACGGAGCAGGAACAAATCTACAAGGTGGTCGAGGTGGCCGGCGACTTTTTCTACCGCCAACTGCACGACCGCGAGATCGGCAAACCCGCCCGGGACTATTTGCTCAAACGTGCTTTGCCGGCCACCCTGGTGGCAACGGAACGGTTGGGCTATGCCCTTCCCCAATGGGACGGGCTGGTGAAGCATTTGCAGAACCGCGGGGTCGCTCCCGATCTGGGTGTAAAAGCCGGATTGCTGTCGAGGAGTTCGCGCGATGCGGGACGGTTCTATGACCGCTTTCGCAACCGTCTGATGTTTCCTATTCGGGATGAACGCGGTCGGATGGTTGCCTTTGGCGGCCGCATTCTCGGTGGTGACACCCCAGACGAACCCAAGTATCTCAACAGTCCCGAACATCCGGCCTTTCAAAAAGGGCGACTGCTCTATCAGCTCAGCCGGGCGCGGGAAGCCTGCCGACAGGTGCGGCAAGTGGTGCTCGTCGAAGGCTACATGGATCTGCTCGCTTTTCATGCACAGGAGTTCTACCGGGTGGTGGCGACGCTGGGCACGGCCCTGACCCCCCACCAGGTGAGGCTTCTCGCGCGCCATGTCGAGGAAGTGGTATTGGCCTACGATGGCGACGAGGCGGGCGAGCGGGCCATGCGGCGGGCCTTGCCGCTCTTTTTGCAGGAAGATCTGGCGGTCAGCTGTATTCGCTTTCCCGACCGGATGGATCCCGACGATTTCCTGCGCGCCCATGCCTTAACCGCTTTCGAAGAGCTGCTTAAGAACCGTGAGGACCTGGGGGCCTACAGCGTTCGACAGACCCTGGAGACCTGGGACGGCACCATGACCGGGAAAGCCAGAGTCCTGGCAGAACTGCAACCCATCTATCAGAGTGCCCGTCAGCCGGTGCTGAAAGCGGAATACCTCCGTTTGATTGCCGGCCGCTTGTCGCTTTCCGAAACGGCGGTGCGCGACCAACTTCAGCATGAAAAGCAGTCGCGTCGCCAGCCCCCGGCTGCAGCCCGTCCCGGAGCCCGCCCGCCGGCTCCCGCCGAGTTCTCGCGACTCCATTCGCTGGAAGAGAACATCCTGCGGGTGATGATTCAAAACCCGGACCTGATTGGCGAGGTGTCGGCATCGGGGGCGGTGGGCTGGTTTCAGGAAGCGGTGCTGAAAGCCCTCGCCGAAGCTCTGACGGAGGTGCCTTACCCGCCTGAGGGGGAGTTCAACCCCCGCGCGGTATACGACCAACTGCCCGATCCCGAGTTGAAAGAATGTTTTGCGCGTTTATTGGTGGACCCTTATGACCTGAGCGAAGCCCGCCTGCAGATGCAGGACTGGTTGGACGCCGTGCGCAAGCGTGACCATCGGCTTCGCCATGGGGACCTGCGAGAAGCTTTGCGTCAAGCCGAACAAAAGGGTGACCAGACCCAAATTCGAGAACTCTTGGCTGAAATACAGGGCCTCAACTTCTCTAAGAAAAAAGCTGCCGATTCTCGTGATAACGTTTAGAGAGAGGAACCGATGACGGATAAGGAAACCAAGCCAAAGCGCGATCCTGCCCTCACCAAACCCGAAATGGACGACATCAAGCGACTCATTACGGTGGGCAAGGAAAAGGGTTATCTCACATATGATGAAGTGAACGAAGCCTTGCCGGAGGATCTGGTGTCGCCTGAAAAACTCGACGATATGATGATGATCTTCGATGAGATGGACATCGAGATCGTGGATTCCGAGCAGCAGGTGCAGGTGGTGCGAGAGACTGTTGGGGTTGATTCGGAGGTGTTGATCGAGGAGGAGGAAGAGGATCTCCAGCTCGAAGCCGACGTGACCAGCAGGATTACCGATCCGGTCAAGATGTACCTGCGGGAGATGGGGCAGGTTTCGCTCCTAACCCGTGAGGGAGAGGTGGAAATTGCCAAACGCATCGAGATGGGCGAAAGGGAGATTTTCAATGCCATCATGGAATCTTCCATCGGCATCCGGCAGCTGATGAACCTGAAAGATTCCGTGGAGAATGACCGGCTGCGGCTGCAGGATGTGGTGCGCGAAGTTGACGAAGAGATGACCCCGGAAGAGGAGGCCGCCCAGAAGGCCAGAGTCATCAGCATGCTGGAAGAGGTCAAGCGGCTCGACGAAGTCAACAAGAACGTGCAGACTACTCTGCTGGGGCATGATCTCACCCTCGATGATGGCGTGGTGCTAAAGAGCCAGGTACAACAGAACAAAGAACAGATCGTGAACCTGCTCAAGGGCCTGCAGCTCGGAAGGCGCCATATCGACCGCATCATTGACCGACTGCATCAATGTCTGCTGCGGATCGAGGGGTGTGAGAGGGATCTGGAGCATTGCCTGTTGACGTGCGGCAAGCCGTTCCAGGAATTGAAGCCCCTCTATGATGCGGCGCAAAACGGAGGCCAGGACCTGGATTGTTCCGCGAGTGCCTTGAATCTGTCTCCGCAACGTCTCCTCGAACTGGTAACGCGGGCGGTGAAAGCCAGGGCAGAGATCACGCAGCTCGAAATGGAAGCCAAGATGGACTCCAAGTCCCTGCGGCAGATTCTGCGGCGTGTGGATGACGGATCCATTCGGGCCAAGCTGGCCAAAAGCGAGCTCATCGAAGCCAACCTGCGCCTGGTGGTGAGCATTGCCAAGAAATACACCAATCGTGGGCTGCAGTTTCTGGACCTCATTCAGGAGGGCAACATCGGCCTCATGAAGGCGGTGGACAAATTCGAATACCAGCGCGGCTATAAATTCAGCACCTACGCCACCTGGTGGATCCGCCAGGCCATCACCCGCGCCATCGCCGATCAGGCACGCACCATCCGCATCCCCGTCCACATGATTGAGACCATCAACAAGCTCATTCGCACCTCCCGCTATCTGGTTCAGGAACTGGGCCGCGAGCCCACCCCCGAAGAAATTGCCGAGAAGATGGAATTCCCGGTGGAGAAGGTGCGAAAGGTCTTGAAGATTGCCAAGGAACCCATCAGTCTCGAGACTCCCATCGGAGAAGAGGAAGACAGCCATCTGGGGGATTTCATCGAGGACAAGCGAGTGGCCTCGCCGGTGGATGCGGTGATCAACCTGAACCTCAGCGAACAGACCCGAAAGGCCCTGGCAACGCTTACGCCGCGGGAGGAAAAAGTCCTGCGCATGCGGTTCGGGATCGGAGAGAAGGCGGATCATACCCTGGAGGAAGTGGGACAGGATTTTGCGGTGACCCGGGAGCGCATCCGGCAGATTGAAGCCAAGGCCCTGCGGAAGCTGCGCCATCCGAGCCGCCGCAAGGAACTCAAGAGCTTTATCGAAACATAGCTTGACAATCCAGGGTGGGTCTTTTTATATAACCCCACGAATCGGGTCGGATTCGAGGGCCCATAGCTCAGTTGGAAGAGCCACCGGCTCATAACCGGTAGGTCCCTGGTTCGAGGCCAGGTGGGCCCACTTGACGAAAAGCGTTACGGTTGGGGCCGAGGGGAGTGTCCCATTTCGAGGAATGCGCATGATAGGGTTGACGACGGAGGCTGGTCCCGCCAGGGGTGGGAACAGGCGGCTGAAAGCTTCCACAGCTGACAGCGCGAAGGACCACAACAGGGGTGTTCTCAAGGGAACACCCCTGATTTTTTTGAGGGGTGCAAGGGCATGGTTTTAGTGCGCGATATTCTGGCCTGGCTCGACCGTTTTGCACCCTTTCGCTATGCCGCCCCATGGGACCAGTGCGGCCTTCAGGTGGGCAATCCGGAAGCCCCCGTCGACCGCCTGCTCGTGGCCCTTGATCCCACTTCCCGCACTCTGGAGGAAGCCCGCAAGCTTGCCTGCCAGTGTCTGGTGACCCACCATCCCCTGTTGTTTCAACCCCTCAAAGCACTGCGCTCCGATCTCTTTCCGGGAAACCTCGTCATCGCAGCAGTGCTCGGAGGAATCCACGTGATTGCAGCGCATACCAATGTTGACGCTGCCCGGGACGGCACCAACGATATTCTGGGCGGAATGCTTTCCGTAGTCCGGATGGAGCCCCTCGAATGTGACGAGGCCTGGATCGGGGAGGATCGTTACGGAGGCATGGGCCGGATCGGCCAGCTTGCGCAGGTCGTGGCGTTCGAAAAACTAGTGGAGAAGACGAGGGAAGCCCTCGGCGGTATTCCGGTGAGAGCGGTGGGCGATGCGGACAAGCAGATCGTGCGCGTGGCCCTTTGCAGCGGCAGTGGAGGCAGCTTGATGGAAGTGGCCATCAGGGCGGGAGTGGATGCCTTTATCACCGGTGATGTCAAATATCATGACGCCCAACGAGCCCTGGAAGCAGGCTTGGCGCTCATTGATGTGGGCCATTTTGCCTCGGAAAGAATTGTCGTTCGCCCGCTGGCGGCCTTTCTGCGAGCCCAGGCTGCAGGGCGCCGGGAGGTCCTGGAAGTCCTGGAAGCCAGAGTTGAGAAAGATCCTTTCTGGTATCGAGGGGAGGACTCAGAGGTTTGATTGCCATCCAGAGTGGTTGGTCATATGAATTAGGAACTCGGGAACTCACTCTTTTGAAGGAGGTCTAAATTGCTTGAACAACTCAAATGTCTGATTCAATTTCAGATTTTAGAGGACAAGAAAACGAAACTGGTTCGCGGCTGTGAGGAAACGCCCAAACGCATTGCGGAAATTGAAAAGGAATTCGAGAAGTTTGAGTCGGTTTACCTCGACAAGAAAGCGGAACACGATCTTACTCGAAAGCAGCACCAGGGGTTGGAGCAGGGAATTGCCGAGATCGAGGCGAAGATCAAGCGCAGTAAAGCCCGGATGAATGAGGTAAAGAACAACAAAGAGTACCAGGCGATCCTCAAGGAAATCGGTGATCTGGAGGTCGAAATCAGGGAGAAGGAAGACGGTGCTCTGGAATTGATGGAGACCATTGAGCGTCTGGGCGGCGAACTCAAAGTGCTGGAAAAAGAGGTTGGGAAGCAAAAAAAGAAGCTTCAGCAAGACAAGCAGGAGCTGCAGCATGAAGCTGACCAACTTAAGGACCGTCTCACCCGGATCGAGACTTTGCAGGAAAAAGTCCGGGCCAAATTGGAGCCTGAGGTGTGGAAACGCTCGGAGATTCTGCTGCAAAAGCAGGCGGGTATTGCCGTCGCAGCGGTTGAAGCAGGGGTCTGTCAGGTCTGCCATCTCAACATCCCACCCCAGAAGTTCATCGAGTTGCAGCGGGACGACTCGATCATGCAGTGCCCCAACTGCCATCGCTTTATGTACTGGCCCGGTCATGAGGGCTACTGCGTGTTCGAAGAAGATTTGGAGGAGCTCTAGCGGCATTCGGCGTCGACTGCTGGGAGGCAAGCGGGGGTTGCCTTCGACGAGCCCTCGGGCAAGACGAACGAACACAGGGAAAAAGGAAAAGAGTTGCGATTTTGAGTGGCGTGTACTATGAAAATGGCGCCTTGCATGGCACCGTTCATTCCAGGCCACTTCTGCGGAGAGGGTAGCGTATCATGTCCACTTATGGTTTAAGGATCTTTGCGGGAAACAGTAATCCGGAATTGACCCGGCAGATTTGCGACACCTTGGGAATAGCATTGGCGCGTTCCCTGGCTTCGACCTTTAGCGATGGTGAAACCAGGGTGGAAATCAGCGAAAACGTCCGCGGAGCTGATGTCTTCGTGGTCCAGTCCGGTTCGCGCCCGGTGAATGATCACCTGATGGAACTGCTGGTGATGATCGATGCCATGAAGCGCGCCTCGGCCCGGCGCATCACGGCCGTTATCCCCTACTACAGCTACGCTCGACAGGACCGCAAGAACAAGCCCCGGGTGCCCATCACCGCCCGCCTGGTAGCCGACTTGATCAGCCGGGTGGGCGCCCATCGCATCCTCACCATGGATCTCCACGCAGGCCAGATCCAGGGCTTTTTCGATATCCCGGTGGACAACCTTTACGCCTCGCCCATCCTGCTTCCCTATATTCGCGAGCACTTCGGTGATGAATTGGTGATCGTGTCTCCCGACGCCGGAGGCGTGGCACGGGCTCGTGCCTATGCCAGGCGCCTTCGCGCCGGTCTGGCCGTGATCGACAAACGCCGCTCCGAGGTGAACCAGGCAGAAGCACTCAACATCATTGGAGAAGTTTCCGGTAAGACCGCCATCGTGCTCGACGATATGGTGGATACGGGAGGGACCCTGGTGGAGGCCGTCAAAACCCTTCTGGAAAGAGGTGCCAACGCGGTCCATGCGTGCGTGACGCATGCGGTTCTGTCGGGGCCGGCCGTGGAACGGGTGGAAAAGAGCGCCCTGATGAGCCTGATTGTCACCGACACCATCCCTTTGAGTGCCGAAGCCGCTCAGTGCCAGAAGATCAGATGCCTCCCCTCGTGCCGGCTGTTTTCCGCGGCCATCAGAAACATCCACAATGAGGATTCCATCAGCGGCTTGTTCGAAATTCTCCATTAACGCTCGTAAGCGTTTGTAGGATGAAAATGGAATGTCACGGAATCGGGCAGCGGATTCAGCCCTTCGCCAATTCGTCATCTCGTCCATTTTCACATAACCCAGGGACATGAAGCCAGCCTATGTATACGCCCTTGATGACCGCCTGCCCCTGAGGTACGCGCTTGTCTACGGACTTCAATGGGCGTGCATTATGTTTCCCGGCCTGATCATTGTGGCCCGCCTGAGCGGCATCGCCCTGCACCTGGAGCTCGAGCAGGAAGTCCGTTTTTTTCAGATTACGCTATTGACTTCAGGTCTTTTCACCACCATCCAGAGCCTGTGGGGACATCGTTACCCGCTCCTGGAAGGGCCCTCTACGGCACTGCTGCTCACTTTGATCGTGCTGGCCCCATATGGCCTCGGAGCCATTCAAGGGGGCCTGATTGCCGGCAGCCTCCTCCTCATCGGGTTGGTCTTGAGCGGCCAACTCAAGCGGGTCATAGCCTACGCCACGCCGAACGTAGTGGGGGTGATCCTCATGTTGATCGTCTTTTCCCTGCTCCCCCACTTGACTCGGCTCATGGCCGGCGTCGACGCCCAACATCCCCACGGCGATATGACCGTTTTCCTGGTCAGCCTTGCTCTGGTGCTGATCATGGCGGCTTTTTCCCACTGGTTCAAAGGCTTCTGGAAAACCGTTGCCCTGTTGTTGGGAATGGTCATGGGGAGTGCCTTTTTCTTCGTTATGGGACCGCCGGACTGGCATGAGATGCAAACTGCCGGCTGGCTGTCGCTGCCTTCTGAGGTGGTGCCTTCGTGGCCGACAATCTACTGGCCGGCCCTGCTGGCTCTCGCCTGCACTTATCTGGCGGTGGTCGTGAACAGCCTCGGCAGCCTCCATGGGGTTGCCAATCTGACCGACCAGGAGCGGCTTCCGCAGGCGATCAATCGCGGCATCCTGCTCAACGGGGTGGCCGGAATCTGTTGTGGCTTCCTGGGAGTGGTCGGGATGGTGAGCTACAGCATGAGTCCCGGAGTCATCCTGGCCACGCGCGTTTCCAGCCGTTATGCGACGGCCTATTGTGGGGCCATTTTGATTCTTGCCGCTTTTGTGCCCAAACTTGCGGCACTGCTGTCCCTCATTCCGGCTCAGGTGGTAGGGGCGGCTCTTTTTGTCGCCATGGGGGTGCAGGTCGGCGCCGGTCTGGCCATCGTCGCCTCGGGAGAAATGTCCGGCCGCGATTACCTCGTGGTGGGCTTGCCGATAATGCTGGGTACCTGTGTCGGGTTCCTGCCGGAAGAACTGATGGTTTCCCTGCCGGTTGGCGCCCGCGTGATTTTCGGAAATGGTCTGGTGGTTGGCATTTTGCTGGTTCTACTCCTGGAACATGGGCTTCTTCGTTCCAAACGTGAACCTTAGACCGGACTCTGATCGGGAGAATCGTCCATGAAGGACAAAAACAAGGTTTCCTGTCCCACTTGTGGGACGGTCGTGCACATCTACCGCAATCCCTTTCTTACGGTGGATATCATTATTCGTATGGGACGCGGGACGGTGGTTTTGATTGAACGCAAGAACCCGCCTTATGGGTGGGCTCTTCCCGGCGGCTTTGTGGACTACGGGGAAAGCGTCGAAACTGCAGCACGCAGGGAAGCCAGGGAAGAAACGGGCCTCACCGTGGAAGATCTCGAACAGTTCCGAACCTACTCCGATCCCGGACGCGACCCCCGGCATCACACGGTGAGCGTAGTTTTCAGCGGGGTCGGCAGAGGGACCCCGGTGGCTGCCGACGATGCCAGACGTGTCAAGGTGTTCCGGCTGGAAGAACTCCCCGCCAATCTGGCGTTCGACCATGCCAGGATTCTCGCGGACTACTTCGGCCGGTAGCAGCCAGCAAGCTCGGAGCTGCCGGGCGATTGGTTTGGTTCTAACGCTCAGGAATTGTCCGAGAGCAAAGCACCGCCTATACCACGAAGAGCACCAGGGACCCGAAGAAATTTCTTCGCGCTCTCCGTGGTTAACAGAGCATCAAGAGGGGCTCATGCTGTTTTGTGAGCGGTATTTAACTGGCCACGACCGCGAAGGATCGCACGCTAACGCCCCCCATGGCTTGATGGGTTGAAGGAAACGATGGAAGCATGGGATAGAGCAAAAGGTGCTGATCTGCCCGAAGAGAGAGTCAGCTCGGTTTCGTCATGGCTTTACAATCGGGAAGGATGCCGGGAGGAACGTGCCCAGTGGTTGATCAAGGAACAGGCTGTCACTCTTTACCTGAATGGTCGGGAGATGGTTACCCTGCTCTGTGCCGGTCACCATCTCGAGGAACTGGCGGCAGGGTTTTTCTACGCGGAAGGGTTCGTTGAACGGCCGGAGGATCTTGCCGAGTTGAAGGTGAACGAAAGCGAAGGCCGGGTGCACGCCGCCACCCGCACCGACTTGTCGTTGCCGGAACGGCTGTGGATGAAGCGCACCGTGACTTCCGGGTGTGGCAAAGGTTCCCTGTTTTACTACTCTTTGGACGCGCTCTTGAGCAGCCCCATTACCAGCAAGGTTTCGTTCAGCGCCGGGCAGATCATGGACCGGGTCGAGGATCTGAGTCGGTTGAGCGAGACCTATCGGCGCACCCATGGCGTGCACAACTGCGCGGCGGCGGACGGCAGCCGCATTTTATTGTTCCGGGACGATATCGGGCGTCACAATGCCGTGGACATGATCGTAGGGCATTTCTTTCTGAACGCCCTCAGCCTCGACGACAAACTGCTCATCACCACCGGCCGCCTCACCTCTGAGATGCTCATAAAAGCCGCCAAGGTGAGGATCCCCATGGTGGTCAGCCGCAACACGGCTACGAGTCTGGCGGTGGAACTGGCGAAGAACCTGAACATCACTTTGATCGGTTATGCTCGTGCGGGGAAGTTCACCGTCTACAGCGGCGCCGAGCGCATCAAAAGAGTGACGAGTGACGAGTGATGGGTAGCGAGATACAGGGGAAGGGGTGAAATTCCTTTCGGAGCAGACACACAGCGATGTTTCTTTATCTTGACAATGCCGCAACCACCTACCCGAAACCGGCTTCAGTCTATGAGGCCGTCCGGTATGCGTTGGAAGAAGTGGGCGCGACGCCGGGCCGGGCGGCCCACCGCAAAGCCCGGGAGGCGTTGACGATCGTGGCTGAGGCCAGGGCCAAAGCCGCCCGGATGCTCGGCATTGCCGACCCCGATCGCATTGTGTTCACCAAGAATGCCACGGAGAGCATCAATATTGTGCTCAAGGGCTGGCTGCGCCCGGGGGACCGGGTCGTGATTTCGGGGATGGAACACAATGCGGTGGTGCGTCCCCTCAAACGCCTCGAGAACGCCGGCATTGTGACCGAGATTCTCCGGTGCAGGCCCGGAGGAGAGGTCGACCTGGCCGATCTTGGCGACCGCTTGAAGTCCGCACCCAGGCTGGTGGTGTTGGTGCATGCCTCAAATGTCAACGGCGCTTTGCAGCCCATAGCCGAGGCGGCGCGGAAGTGCTCGGAAAAAGGGGTCCCGCTGCTCCTGGATGCCGCTCAAACGGCCGGAATTCAGCCGCTTTTTACCGACGCCTGGAGCCTCGGCATGGTGGCCTGCTCCGGGCACAAAGGTCTCTTGGGACCACCGGGTGTGGGAATCCTCTATGTTCGGCCCGACTTGAATATCCTGCCGTTGATGGAAGGTGGGACGGGGAGCCTTTCCGAAGATCTCTATCAGCCGGAATTCTGTCCGGACCGATATGAGAGCGGAACGCCCAATCTTCCCGGAATTGCCGGTCTGGCGGCGGGCATCGATTTCATTCTTGAACGCGGCAGGGATGCCATAAGGGAGCACGAATTGCTCCTGGGGCGTATGCTCGAACGGGAACTGGCAGCATTGCCGGGCGTTACCGTCTATGTTCCGGAAGTGCGGGGAACGGGAGCGGTCTCCTTTACCATCGAAGGGCTCAGCGCCGGGGATGTGGGGGCGGTTCTGGACGAGGGTTTTGATATTGGCGTGAGAACTGGTCTGCACTGTGCACCCCTGGCTCATCAAACGCTGGGGACGCTCCCGTACGGCACGGTGAGGGTTTCTCCCGGCTATGCCACCGCCGTCGAGGATATCGAGTTTTTCCTGCATGCCCTCCGCTCTTTGGTATCTCGGGGGCGAAGAGGCTCTCAACAACCGATGAAAAGATGACCGGGACTTCACGCTCTTACTCATTACCCGTCACTCATCACTCGTCGCGGTTTTCCTATTAAGGATGCACTGCAAATGATCCAGAAAGCCCGAATTGCCCACGTCCCTGTGATTCAAAAGATCCTCGGTGACTTTGCCACCCAGGGGAAGCTGCTTGCACGACCCTTGAGCGAACTCTACACCAACCTGAGGGATATGGTTGTGGCGGTGGACGAAGAAACCGGGGAGGTGATGGGGTGCTGCGGCCTCCACATCGTCTGGGAAGACCTTGCCGAAATTCGCTCGCTGGCCGTGGCGAGCCTATACCAGGGAAGAGGCCTCGGGCGCCAGCTGGTGGAGTCCTGTATCACCGAGGCGCGGGAACTCGGAATCAGCCGGTTGTTCACCCTCACTTACGTGACCGACTTTTTTTCCCACCTCGGGTTTCGGGTTGTGGACAAGAATGTCTTCCCCCAAAAGATCTGGGTGGATTGTCTGCAATGCCCCAAATTCCCCAATTGCGACGAAGTGGCCCTGGTGATGGATCTGGATGCGGCCAAAGGTGCCCCGGATTCCACGCAATGAACGGAGAAGGTGGGGATCTGGAGGTCGGCAAGAACTGGGGTATGGTTTGCAAATGGTATTGGCATGAGTTATATACGAGGCGCCCTACTGCGGGAGCTGAGCTGTGTATGCCGCCCGGCTCCAAGGGCTGTGCAATCGTGGAGCGTTACCTTACAGTATGAAGACCACAAAGCACTCTCTTCGCGTGTCTTCGTGTGCCTTCGTGGATGAAATAAAAGAGTGAAGTGTCGAAATGATTGGTACCGTACTGAAAAAGATTTTTGGCAGTCAGAATGAGCGAAATCTCAAGCGCATTGTTCCTGTGGTGGATGAGGTCAATGCTTTCGAACCGGCCATCGAAAAGCTGAGCGACGAGCAGCTCCGGGCCAAGACCGGAGAATTCCGTCAACGATTAGCCAACGAAGAACCTCTCGACGATCTCCTGCCCGAAGCCTTTGCGGTGGCCCGGGAAGCCGCGATTCGAGCCCTCGGGATGCGTCCCTTCGATGCCCAGATCATCGGAGCGGTGGTGCTGCATCAGGGGCGGATCGCGGAAATGAAAACCGGCGAAGGGAAGACGCTGGTGGCGACCATGCCCATCTATCTCAATGCACTGACGGGCAGAGGGGTCCATCTGGTCACGGTGAACGACTACCTGGCCCGCCGGGATAGCGAATGGATGGGCAAAGTCTACCGGTTCCTGGGACTCACCGTCGGTTGCATCGTGCACGGTCTGGATGATCGCGAACGCAGGGAAGCCTACCAGGCCGATGTGACCTACGGGACGAATAACGAATTCGGATTTGATTATCTGCGCGACAATATGAAGTTTCGCTTCGATGACATGGTGCAGCAGGACCTTCACTACGCCATCGTCGACGAGGTGGACAGCATTCTCATTGACGAAGCCCGCACCCCGCTCATCATTTCGGGGCCCGCCGAGAAGTCAACGGAGCTCTACTACCGCATCAACCGCATCATCCCGCAGTTGCGGCCCGAGGCGCATTACGCCAAGGAAGAAAAGAGCCGCACCGTGGCTCTCACCGAAGAGGGAGTGGCGAAGGCCGAAAACCTTCTGGGACTGGAAAACCTCTACGACCCGCGCCACATCGATTACCTCCATCATCTACAGCAGGCCCTGCGCGCTCATACGCTCTTCAAACGCGATGTGGACTATATCGTCAAGGGTGGGCAGGTCATCATCGTGGATGAATTCACGGGCCGCATCATGCCGGGGCGCCGCTACAGCGAAGGGTTGCACCAGGCGCTCGAAGCCAAGGAAAACGTAAAAATCGAGAATGAAAACCAGACCCTGGCTTCCATCACGTTTCAGAATTACTTCCGCATGTACGACAAGCTGGCCGGCATGACCGGTACGGCAGACACGGAAGCCGCTGAATTCGCCAAGATCTACAAGCTGGAAGTGGTGGTCATCCCGACCCATATGAAGATGGTTCGCACCGACTATCCGGACTGCATCTACCGGACGGAGAAGGAAAAATTCCGGGCGGTGGTGGATGAAATCAAGGAACTGAACGAGCTCGGCCGTCCCGTGCTGGTGGGTACGGTGAGCATCGAGAATTCGGAGCGGCTGAGTGATGCTTTGAAAAGGCAAGGGGTGCGCCACCAGGTATTGAACGCCAAGCACCACGAACAGGAAGCCGAGATCGTGGCCTTGGCGGGGCAGCCCGGGACCGTCACCATTTCCACCAACATGGCGGGGCGCGGCACCGACATTGTGCTTGGTCCCGGGGTGGCGTCCAAGGGCGGGCTGCACATCCTCGGCACGGAGCGGCATGAAGCCCGGCGCATCGACAACCAGCTCCGCGGTCGTTCCGGGCGCCAGGGCGATCCGGGATCGTCGCGCTTCTATCTGTCCCTGGAAGATGATCTCATGCGCATCTTTGCCGCCGAAAGGCTGTCGGGGTTGATGCAGCGGATCGGCATGGCCGAGGATGAACCGATCGAACACCGGATGATCAGCAAGGCCATCGAAAATGCCCAAAGCCGGGTGGAAGCGCAAAACTTCAGCATCCGCAAGCAACTCATCGAATACGACGACGTCATGAACCAGCAGCGGGAAGTGATCTACCGGCAGCGGCGCGAAGCCCTGCGGGGCGGTGATCTCAAACCCGTGATCCTCGACATGGTGGAAGACCTGGTCAACTCACTGGTATTGGAATGCACCGGCGAGAAAACCTTTGCCGAAGATTGGGATCTTGAAAAACTGAACGTCGAATTTGCGCGCCTGTTCGGACTCCAGCTGGGCTTCACCGTCGAGTCCCTGGGGGATAAGAGCCAGGAAGATGTGCTGGATGAGCTGCTCGAGGCGGTCCGCACCCGGTACGAAACGCGTGAACGGGATTTCGGGCCGACCGTGATGCAGGATCTGCAGAACTATATCCTGCTGCAAACGGTGGACAGCTACTGGAAAGACCATCTCCTCAATATGGATCACCTGAAGGAGGGGATCGGGCTTCGCGGCTATGGTCAGCAGGACCCGCTGGTGGCTTATAAGCGTGAAGCTCACCAGATCTTCGAAGACATGATCGAGCGTGTGAAGGAAGAAACCGTCCGTTTGCTCTTCCACATTCAGATTCAGCGCGAAGAACAGGTGCAGCAACTTCGCCAGGAGCAGGAAGAACAACCCATGTTTTATGAGGCGGCCGGGGGCGGATCGCCACGACCTCAGGCCGTAAAAAAAGATCGAAAGGTTGGCAGAAATGACCCCTGTCCCTGTGGAAGCGGAAAAAAATACAAGAAATGTCACGGTAAGTAGAGGACCGTTCGTGGTCCCCGGGTTTCGAGCCGCCGCCGCCGCTTCGGGGATGCGCTATAAGGGACGGCCTGACCTGGCGCTGATTGCGACGGAAGCGGAAGACGGGGCGGTCGCCGCCGGGGTCTTCACGACCAACCAGTTCTGCGCGGCTCCCGTCGTGTTGTGTGAAGAGCACTTGCTGCTCTCGTCAGCGACCACGGCGATTCTCGTCAATGCCGGCATTGCCAATGCCTGCACCGGTGATCCCGGACTGCTGCGGGCCCGGGAGACGGCGCGTCTCACCGCTCGAGCCCTCAAGGTTGCTCCCGAAAGAATTCTGGTCGCTTCCACCGGCGTGATCGGGATGCAGATCGAGGTCGAGTCGGTTGCCCGCTCGCTGCCGGAGCTCGTCGCGGGGCTGCGGGCGGACGGCTGGGGAGAGGCTGCTGCCGCCATTATGACTACCGACACCGTGCCAAAACTTGCCGGCACCCAGGTGGAGCTTGGCGGAAAGCGTGTGACCATTGGCGGTATCGCCAAGGGAGCCGGGATGATTGCCCCGAACATGGCAACCCTGCTCGCTTTCGTCGCCACCGATGCGGCGGTCGAAAAAGCCGTTCTCGATCACTGGGTGCGGGCGGCCGCGGACTCGTCCTTCAATGCCATCACCATCGACGGCGACACCAGCACCAACGACACCCTCGTGGTGCTGGCCGGCGGGGCTGCCGGAAACGAGCCGCTGGCGGACCCGGACAGCCCGGAGAGTCAACTCTTTGGGGAAGCCCTGCAGGCCGTGCTGCTCGATCTGGCCCGGCAGCTCGTTATGGATGGGGAAGGGGCCACCAAACTGATTGAAATCCGGGTGACCGGAGCTTCCGACGAAGCGAGCGCCCGCCAGGTGGCCTTCACCGTCGCCAACTCCCCGCTGGTGAAAACCGCCTTCTTCGGCGAAGACGCCAACTGGGGCCGCATCGTCGCTGCCGCCGGCCGCGCCGGCGTGCCCCTGGTTCCCGAACGGGTGACCCTCTTCTTCGATGGCCTTTGTGTGTTCCGGGAAGGAACACCGGTAGGCGGCCAGGACGTGGAAGAGCAGGCCACCCGGATCTTCCACCAAAAAGAAATCACCGTGCATCTCGATCTTGGCTTTGGGAAGTCTTCCTTCACTACCTACACGTGCGATTTCTCTTACGACTACGTCAAAATCAACGCCTCGTACCGCTCGTAAATACGGGGTCAGGTCTTGTATTACGATATTTTCGCGAAAATGTCGTAATACAAGACCTGACCCCAACGCCTTGAGGTCGATAGAAGGCACCCGTGGCCAAGAACGCTGAAGAAATTACCATTCAGGTGCTCCCGTCAGGCTTCCTGCAGATCTTCACACGTAATATTTGTGCACGTACTCCAGAACCATCCGGTGGGTATTGAAGACCGGCGTCAGGTCGGCGATGGAGTTTTTCATGATGGCGAGCCACTGTTTGGGTTTGGCGTAATAGGTGGTCACCATGTCGTCCAGATCCTGGTAGAGGTCGGCGGCCGCGGCTTCATCGCCCTGGTCTTCGTCGTCCCCGATGGCCCAGCCGTTGAGCCGGTTGCGGCAGCCTTCGCGCCACCAGCCGTCGAGCACACTCATGTTGATGCCGCCGTTGAAGCAGACCTTCATGCCGCTGGTGCCGCTGGCTTCCCGGGGGCGGCGCGGGGTGTTGAGCCAGACATCGGCGCCCTGGGTCATGAGGCCGCCGAGCCAGATGTTGTAGTTGGGCACAAAGACCAGGCGCAGTTTGTTTTCATACTGCTTGGCCAGATTGGCAATTTCCTTGATCAGTTTCTTCCCGGCATCGTCCTGTGGATGCGCTTTCCCGGCAAAGATGAACTGCACCCGGTCAAAGCTCAGGTTGAAGAGGTATTCCAGGTCCGAGAAGATGAGGGTGGCGCGTTTGTAGGCTGCTGCGCGGCGCGCGAAGCAGATGGTCAGATGGTCGTCGGTGAAGCCTGCTCCGGAAACCGAATTGATGTAGCTGATGAGGCGCCGTTTGGCGTGGCGCTTGGCTTTGATGATGGCATCGTCGGGAATCGTGTGGGCCTCTGCCAAGAGCTGCGGCTGTTCCCTCCAGTTTGGCAGATGCGTGTCAAACAGCGCCTTGAATTCTTCTCCGGTCCAGCTCAAGTGGTGGACGCCGTTGGTGACGTGTCCGATATTGAAGCCTGGAAACATCTCTCGGGACACCTCGCCGTGGAGCTCACTCACCCCGTTGCTGGCGCGCGACAGGTTCAGGGCCAGCATGGTCGTGTTGAGAAGGTCTTGCCCGGCCAGGGTGCGGATTCTCTGTGGCAGGTACGTCCCGATGGTCTTTCCCGCGAGATCGTAGGAAAACTTGTCATGGCCTGCCGGCACCGGGGTGTGGGTGGTGAAGACGCACTTCTGGCGCACGGTCTCTTCGTCGCCGCCAAATTCCTGGAGGAGCGCCAGGGTCAAAAAGACCGCATGCCCTTCATTCATATGATAGGTCGTGATGTTTCGTTCGAGACGTTTCAGGGCAAGATAGCCGCCAATGCCGAGCACGGCTTCCTGGCAAATCCGGGTATGGTTGTCCCCGCCGTAAAGAAACTGGGTGATGAGGCGGTCTTCGGGAGCATTGTTGGGCAGATCGGTATCCAGGAAATAGACCGGAACTCGCCCTTTGGTGCCGATTTGGTTGTATTTCCAGACGCCGATGTTCACGTCTCGCCCCTCGATCTTGATGGTGACCTTGAGGGGCAGGGGTTCCATAAAGGCGCGCGGATCGAAGTAGGGGTAGATTTCTTCCTGCTCCCCCATGGGGTTGATGGTCTGAATGAAGTAACCCCGTTTGTAGAGGAGGGTCACAGCGACCAACGGAAGATTGAGATCCGCTGCGGATTTGATATGGTCTCCAGCCAGAATTCCCAGACCGCCGCTGTAGGTCGGGATGTTTTCGTTGAGACCAATCTCCATGCTGAAATAAGCGATTTTCATGGGCAACCTTCCCTTGAGTGGGCTTGTCTTTGGGCACGCTGTCAAAAGAGTATTCCTTTAGCACATTCCGGGGAGAGATCAAAAGGTAAGGAAAACCATAGGATTCTTTTTTTCTCGATTGATTCGCCGATCAATCTTGTGATATATTTCTTGTGGTTTAGTGAAATCGTCTATCGTGGGGGAATAATGCGTGATTTCACGTTGTTACCCTCATCCTTGAAGTCGGGGCGGTTGTTTGAGCTGTCGGACTGTTGCCAATGATTGGGCTTTGACGCTCAAGGGCCGCGCAGGTGAGATCGGATAGCTTGCCACGGATGCTGACCAAATCAATTCAGTGAAAAAGGAAGTCGGGAATGTACAAGATCCTAGAGAAGCAAGTTCTGAGTGACGTCACGAAGCTGATGGTGGTGGAAGCGCCGCAGGTCGCTCGTAAGGCCGAAGCCGGCCAGTTCGTCATCGTCATCACGCACGAGCACGGCGAACGTATCCCGCTCACCATTGCCGACTTTGACCGGAAGGCCGGCACCATTACGATGATCTTCCAGGAAGTGGGCAAGTCGACCATGGAAATGGGATTGTTGGAGGTGGGAGACGGGTTCAAGACCATTGTCGGCCCACTTGGGCATCCGACGGAAATCGAGAACTTCGGTACCGTGATCTGTGTCGGTGGTGGGGTGGGGATCGCTCCGGTCTTTCCCATCGCACGGGCCCTCAAAGAGGCCGGCAACAAAGTCATCTCGATCATCGGCGCCAGGACCAAGGAGCTTCTGCTCTGGGAAGACAAGATGCGCGCCGTATCGGATGAGCTCATTGTGACCACAGACGACGGCTCCTATGGGCGCAAGGATCTAGTGACGGTGCCGCTCAAGGAGATTCTCGAGGCACAGCCTGGGCAAATTGCCAAGATCTGGGCCATCGGTCCAGCCATCATGATGAAGTTTGTCGCCGCGACCACCAAACCGTTCAACGTCCCCACCATCGTCAGCCTGAACTCGATCATGGTGGATGGCACGGGGATGTGCGGCGGCTGCCGGGTCCTCATGGACGAAGGCGCCCAGTTCGTCTGTGTGGATGGCCCTGAGTTTGACGGTCATAAGGTGGATTGGAGCAATCTGTTGTCGCGGATGGCTTTTTACCGTTCTGAAGAGCAGGCGGCGGTTCAACGCTGGCGGGAAACTCACAAGTGCAACCTGGACCGCATGGTTGAAGAGGGAGTTAAATAGATGGCTGAATTGACAAAGAAAGAACGGATGAAGATTCCGCGTCAGGAAATGCCGGTACAGGAACCTGAAGACCGCGTGGAAAACTTTAGTGAAGTGGCTCTGGGATATACTCTGGAAATGGCCCGCCTCGAGGCGGAGCGCTGCCTGCAGTGCAAGGAACCCCACTGTATGGAAGGCTGTCCGGTGGAGGTCACCATTCCCGAATTCATTGACGCCGTGCGGGTCGGGGATATGGCCAGGGCCGTGGCGGCCATGAAGGCCAAGAACAATCTCCCCGCCATCTGTGGCCGGGTCTGTCCGCAGGAAGTGCAGTGCGAGCAGCGCTGTATCCTGGGCAAGAAGGGCCAACCGGTGGCCATCGGACGACTGGAACGCTATGTCGGGGATTTCGAGCTTGCCAACAATACCTTTGCCGTGACCAAGGGGCCATCCACCGGCAAGAAGGTTGCGGTGGTCGGCTCGGGCCCGGCAGGTCTCACCTGTGCCGTCGATCTTGGGCGCATGGGGCACGATGTCACTATTTTTGAGTCGCTGCATATCCCGGGGGGCGTGCTCGTCTACGGCATTCCAGAATTCCGGCTTCCCAAGGGGGTCATCCGTGCCGAGATCGATACCGCGGCAAAGGCGCTTGGTATTCAGATCCGGCCTGACCATGTTATCGGCCGGACCCTCACTCTGGATGAGTTGCTGACGGAATTTGACGCCGTTTTTCTGGGTACTGGGGCCGGCCTTCCGATGTTCATGCGCATCCCCGGAATCAATCTCAATGGCGTGATGTCAGCCAATGAATTCCTGACTCGAGTCAACCTCATGAAGGGGTATGAATTCCCCAATTATGACACCCCCGTGAAGGTCGGGAAGAAGGTTGCGGTGATCGGTGCCGGCAACGTCGCCATGGATTCGGCGCGGTGCTCGCTTCGCCTCCAGTCCCTGCGAGCGAAGGCCAACGGCGTTGAGCGGGGGGAGGTCCATATCGTTTATCGCCGGTCGCCGGCCGAGGTTCCTGCGCGGCTTGAGGAAGTCCATCATGCCAAAGAGGAAGGCGTCATCTTCGACTTTCTGACCAACCCCATTGAAATCATCGGCGACGGCAAGGGCGGCATTGCCGCCATGCGCTGTATCCGCATGGAATTAGGGGAACCGGACCAGTCCGGCCGCCGGAGTCCGATTCCCATCAAAGGCTCGGAATTCGATATGGAGGTCGATCACGTGATCTTTGCTCTGGGCACCAGTCCTAACCCGCTGGTCTTTGTCAATGCCGACGGCCTCCAGCGCAGTAAGTACGGAACCGCGGTTGCCAACCAGGATACGGGGCGCACCACCATGAAGGGGGTCTGGGCGGGAGGAGATGTCGTGACCGGCGCCGCTACGGTCATCAGTGCCATGGGTGCAGGCAAACGAGCCGCTGCGGATATGGATCGCTATCTCGCCGGTGATGAAGCTTGGTAAGGGGCTCTCCAAAACCAAATTGCGCTCATTTTGACCATATGTAAGCCACGAAGGCACACGAAGGACGGCGAAGAGACACGAAGCAATCATTTCGTGTCCTTCGTGTTCTTCGGGGTGAAGGAGTTATCTTCGGACAACCACTGCCTGCTGCCCACCACCAAAGGGCAGGGAGCCGAGACCCCAAGGCCTGCTTCACACGTTGAAACGGAAATTGATGATATCGCCGTCCTTGACGGGATAGGTTTTTCCTTCCAGCCGGACGAGACCCTGTTTGCGGGCGGCGGCATAGTCCCCGGTTCGGCGCAGGTCTTCGTAAGCCACCACTTCGGCCCGGATGAAACCCTTCTGCATGTCGCTGTGAACCGCTCCGGCCGCTTCCACGGCGGCTAAATTGCCGGCGATCGTCCATGCTTTCACTTCATCGTCGCCAACCGTAAAGAAGGTGGCCAGCTGAAGCAGAGCAAAGGAACGCTTGATGACGCGATCCAGGGCGCTGTCGGCGAGTCCAAAGTCCTGTCTGAAGGCGTCCGCCTCTTCCTCTGAGAGCTGGGTGATCTCCATTTCCAGCTTTCCCCGCACGACCATGGTTTCCACTGCAGGAGAGGAGAGTTCAGGCAGGGTATCGTCTTCATCGGCATTGTTCACGATCGCCAGCACCGGTTTTGCGGAAAGCAGAGTGAACCCGCGAAGTTCCGGAGCTGTTGCCAGTTCCGGGTGCATCCTCAAGGGCGTTTCGGCATTGAGGACTTCCAGGCAGGCTTCCAGCAGTTCCTTTTCGGAGCCGCCGATCTTCTTCCCTTTTTTCTCTTCCGTGGAAATCCTTTCCAGGCGTCTTTCAATGGTGCCGAGATCAGCGATGAGGAATTCGTCCTCCAGTTCTCGAAAGTCACGTCTGACATCGGGTTCACCAAGGGAGGATTCCGAGAAATTCCTGACCACGATGAGAAAGGCGTCCACCTGGCGCATGTGTGTCAAGAGGAGGGCCATATATTCCTGCTTGTTTTCCAAGACGCCCGGAAGGCCTTGCAGGTCCAGATAAGTGACCTGGGCATGGGTGGTTTTCTTGGGCTGATAGAGCTGACTCAGCCATTCCACTCTGGAATCAGCGACGGAAACAACGCCCAGAACCGGTACAGCATGCCCCCCGGGAGGCACGGATTCTTCGCTTCTCCTGGTGAGGGCATTGAAGATGGTCGTCTTGCCCGATCTTGCCAATCCAATTATTCCGAGTTTCATAACGAGCCCCTTTCCCCAAAGCCCCCCATCACTAATTAGCCCTAATTTATCTCCCCTCTTATGTACACTTGACATTTGCGGCAGGCAACCAGTACCTTACCCGAAACGAACGAATCTCGACCAACGCCCTTGAAACCGGACAGGATGGCAGCTGCATGATGTCCTTCTCCCTTGCCCTCAGTTCGCTGAAAAATCCCGTCCTGCCGCGCGTCCTTCATCGTCTGCCGGAAGCTAAAGCGCAACTGCTATTGGTCTTCAATGCGCTTTTGGAGCAGACCGGCAAGCTCAGCGGACCATCCTTCCACGCCCATCTTGGCGCTCTTCTGCAAAGCGCTGTCAAAGATGAGACGGACCTCCAGGAATGGCTAAGCCGGCGCTTCGGCGATCTTGGGTGCGGCCGCGGCCAGTCGTTCCTCTCGGCGCGTGAGCAGGCGCGCCGCTGGGTCGAGGAGGGAAGATGGGTAGCCGCATGGGGCGAGGACCAGCCTCCAGGCGATGGCCCTTCGGCATGTCCTCACGTCCTCTTCGGCAAAGGGACCATTGAAGCCGAGCAGAGGTGGGCGGCAGTTTTCAACTCGAGGAAGCCCAGACTCATTTCCCCTGGTGCGGAATGGTTACAGTTGCTTCGCAGCATGCTGGACGTCCTTACCACACACGAACTTGGTTTGGCCAGCAGTCTGGGTACAGCTACTTATGATCTGGCGACGGCCGGTGCAGAGCAGACGGGAGCAAGATTTCTGCTGCTCGTGCCCCAGGTTTTGGAAGAAATCGGCCAGGCTGGTGACTCTCGCCACATCATTTCGACTTCCTATCCCATCGTGGCCTTGACCTGTATGACCAGGGGCGTTGCGTGTCCGAAGGCGACCCGCATGGTGTGCAGGGATCGGTTGCTGGCCTTCATAACGGATCTCCACTGTCTTCTGGACCTGCGCCCGGGCGGCAACCTCCAAAGGATTCTAGAAAGGCAGCAACAGGACCACCCGCGTCTCCAACTGCGCTTAAGGCTAGAAGACCTCAAGCCGGGTAGAGTGGCAAAGTGGCGGCAGGGGGCGAGTTGTGCCAGAAGGGGCGAAAGTTTTCCAGGAGAGAATTTCGGTGCAACCCAAAGCTCGCCTACCAATGCTCAAGTGTTGTGGCAGTCGGGAAGACTGTTGGAACCCGGAGCGATCGAATGGGGCGCGTACCTCTACCACTATACGCGTCCGTGCCCGGGGGCATGGCCGGGTCAATCCTACCGGAGTTACCTGAAAAGCCTTCTCCAGGATGAACCTCTTGCAGAGCACTCGGCCCTGTCCGCACTCGTACGAATTGTGGCCGAAGGGCGCATCAGAGCCAGTGCCAGGGTTGTACGAGGAGACCGGGAAGTGGTGTCCTGGACTTCCCGGCCTCCGCAGGAGCTGAGCGCCATCCGTCACTGGAATGCCGCGCTCATCCGCTGGACCTTCGAACCCTATGGGCTTGCCGTGAAGCGGTCGGTATTGAGGAGGCTGGGGGCAAAACCGGCTATCTACGCTGCGGCCACGATCTATCAGAAACTCCACCAGCGAGGAGCGTTTTCGGTTCCAGCTTCACGATCCTCCCCGGTGTTCGTGGAAAAACGAACACGAATGGCGTTTGCCGGATGAGCTGAAGTTGGGCGAATTGACATCAGCTGAAGCGTTCCTGTTTCTGCCCACGTTTACCGAGGCCACAGCATTTGCCAGTTGGACAACCTCAGTCCTGCCGATAGTGGTCCTTGGCTCAACTATAATTTGACCGGGCAGTCGCATTCAGGGTATTAGTAAAAGCAGTGCCAAGGCGTGGCATTGCCCCTGCGACGGAGGTTCGATCATGAGCACTCGGCAGCGAGGAAAGTGCCTTTCAACCAGCAACCGGAAGTCAGGAAAGAGGGGCAATGGATCGAGTTGAGGTTGCAGTATCTCTCTTTAAGCAGGGATTTTCCTGTTCGCAGGCAGTGCTTGCGGCCTATAGCGAGAGTTTGGGTCTCGATCGAGAACTGGCCTTGCGGGTTGCCGCCGGATTTGGCGGCGGGATGGGGCGTATGGCCCAAACCTGTGGGGCGGTCACCGGTGCGTATATGCTCATCGGGATGAAATATGGCGGAGTGGATGCCAAAGCACGGCAGGCAAAAGAGAAGACTTACGAATTGGTCAGGGAGTTCGCCTGCCGCTTTACGGGCCGCCATGGTTCTCTGGTTTGTCGCGAACTGCTCGGATGCGATTTGAGCACACCCGAGGGCTTTCAGCTGGCGAAGGAAAAGAAGCTCTCTGACACGGTATGCACCAACCTGGTCAGAGATGCTGCCGCCATGATCGCGGATATAGTCTGATGCAAGGTGGTGAAGATTGATGACATCTGTTCATTCTGCAATAGTGGAGACTGTGCCATGAACCGAGTCCGGATTGTGTTTTGCCTTGTGCTGCTCGTCTCAGTGGCTTTGACCGTCAGCGGTTTTGCCCTGCCCGTTGGCAGCCCTAACAAGAGCGGTAGCTTGATGGTGTTCCCTCTGGTGGATGTGTCCAATGATAATGATACCGTGATCGTCATCACCAACTCATTCTATTATGAAGTCAGTGTTATGTGCCAATACCGAAGTGTTACTGACGAAGTGGGTGGTGCGGTCTTTACCATTGGCGCCTACGATACGGTCTGGTTCAGTATGAAAAGCGGTGAGGGGTCGATTTCCGCGCCGGTCTATCTTTCCGAGAAGGGGGAGATGAAATGCTGGGCCGTGAATGATGCCGGAACCGAACAGATTTCGTGGAATTATCTGCAGGGGGTTGCAGATATTACCAACGAAATGACTGGTGCTAACTTGGGCTACAATTCCTGGAACTTTGCTGCCGATCAACCTCGCGGTGAGACGGTGGGAGAACCTGGAACAATCAAGCTCTCAGGGTTGACGGGAGAATATGATGCCATGCCCAAGTACCTCAGCTTCAATGTCCCCGGTACGGTGGTTGATGCCAAACTGACTCTCGTTCTCGGCAAGCAGGACTTCCGGCAGGATCACGTGAACATCTTTTCCAAGGCAAAATTCACCTACACCAAGGGCAGAACTTCGAGTACGCAATGCATCATCGATCAGGGGGAAGCTCCAATCCGCAAAACCGTGCTCGGGAGCTTCAAAGTCCAGGGCATCGCCAGCACGGTTTGTGACGTTCTGTTCGATGTTCCCGGGAAGACCACCCAAAATTCGCCTCTTCTCGGAGTGCTGGAGGCGCGCACGAAATATTCAACCCGGGGCATCATGCCCATCGGCATGGGAATTGATCGGTCTGGATATATTCTCTGGGATCCGGATGGAGGGGTGGCAAAAAACACCCGGTAAAAAGCGGCGTCACTCATCTTCATAAGACACTGAATAAACCCCCCGTTCGCTGCCGACCAGAGCTTTACCAAAAGTCGCCTGGGCTTCATTCTGGAGCCTGACGAGCTCTTCTTCGCCATATCGGGGGCTGATATGGACCAGGATGGCCCGCCGGGCCCCCGCGCGTCGGGCCAGGCGAGCCGCATCCACCGCCGTCAGGTGTCCCTTGATCTCGGCATGATGCGCATCTTCCGCCAGGAACATGCCTTCCACGAAGGCAAGATCCACATCCCGACAAAGTCCATAGACCGCCTTGGTGGGCCGGGTGTCCACCACATAGGCGATGTGTCGACCCCGCCGACCCGGTCCGAGCACCTGGTCGGGTTTGATCGTCGAGCCGCTTTCCAGAACGATTTCCTGCCCACTTTGCAGCTTCCCCCAGAGAGCACCTTTAGGGATTCCCAAGTGGATTGCCCGCCCTGGATTGAACTTCCCCGGCCGTTCGCGTTCCTCCATGCGATATCCCAGGCAAAAGCGGGTGTGCTTGAGGGGTTGCCAGAAAATGCGCACCCGGTCGTCCAGGTAGGCGAGGCCGCCATGCGCATCCGACCATTCCACAATCTCAAGGGGAAAGTTGAGGACGAAGCCGAGTGCTTCCCTTACTCCTTGGAGAAAAGATGCTATTCCCGGAGGGCCGAGGATGGTGAGTGGCCCGGGGTCGTCCATTTGGGCGCGAAACATGAGGAGCCCCGGGATGCCAAGGCAATGGTCGGCGTGGAGATGGGTTACGGCGAGCAACCCGAAACCGCGAAGACCAAGCTGGGCAGCTTTCCAGCCCAGCTGAGCCCCTTCGCCCGCATCAAAAACGTAGATCCGCCCGTTGAGCCTCACTGCCAGTGAAGTCAAGAGGCGGTAGGGCAGGGGCGTCATGCCCCCCGTTCCAAGGAGAATGCAGTCCATTAGGCGGTTCCGCCGATGCCGTTCCTCATGAGAGTGGTCATTGAAATCACTTCTTCATCTGTCTTCGGGGATGAAATATCGTCAGAATGAGTGCAGCTGTTCTTGGACGGCCGGCTAGAGCCGCAATTGCTGCACGGCCTGGTACGAAATCCCCAAATGCTCGAAGGCCAGACGGGTGGCAAGACGGCCCCTGGGTGTTTTGTGCAGAAATCCAACCTGAATCAGATACGGTTCATAAACGTCCTCGAGGGTGTCCCTTTCTTCGGAGACTGCTGCCGCCAGGGTTTCAATACCAACGGGACCGCCGTCGTATTTTTCGATGATGGTGCTGAGGATCTTGCGGTCCATGCGGTCAAATCCCTTTTCATCCACTTCCAGCATGCCCAAGGCATGGTCGGCCACGGCGCGGGTGATTTTGCCGTCAGCGCGGACCTCGGCATAATCTCTCACTCGCCGGAGCAAACGATTGGAAATGCGGGGCGTTCCGCGGGAACGCTTGGCGATTTCCAGTGCCCCCTCGTCATCGATGGCGATGTTCAGGATCCGTGCCGAACGGTTGACAATGATCTTGAGATCGTGAACTTCGTAGAATTCCAGCCGCAAACTCAAGCCAAAACGGTCGCGCAAGGGCGGGGAAAGGAGGCCGGCGCGAGTGGTGGCACCGATGAGAGTGAACGGCGGCAGATCAAGCTTGATGGTGCGGGCGGAAGGACCTTGTCCAATGATGATGTCCAGTTTGAAATCCTCCATGGCAGGGTAGAGGATCTCCTCCACCACATGGTTCAAGCGGTGGATTTCGTCGATAAAAAGCACATCGCGTGCTTCGAGGTTGGTGAGAATGGCGGCCAGGTCTCCCTGGCGCTCGATGACCGGGCCGGAAGTGCTGCGCATATTCACGCCCAGTTCGTTGCTGATAACCGTTGCCAGGGATGTCTTGCCAAGGCCGGGGTGGCCGTGAAAGAGCACATGATCAAGCGATTCGGATCGCAGCCTGGCGGCTTCGATGAAAACCGTCAGGTTCTCTTTGAGGCGATCCTGACCGATATATTCCTCCAACCGCCTGGGGCGCAGACTGTTTTCCGCGGGAAGATCTTCTTCCATTCTCTTGGGTTCAATGATGCGCTCAGCCATTAATGGGTACTCTTTCTTACGCCAGCAAACGCAGGCTTTCCTTCAGCAAGATCTCCAGCGGCGGCTCGCCATCGAGGTGCTGTTGGGCCTTATGGACGGCCTTTTCCGCTTCCGGCGGTCGGTAGCCAAGGTTCACCAGGGCGGAGAAAGCGTCGGCATAAGCGCCTGTGCCCGAGATCGTCTGCCGCGGGTCTTCCGTCTTTCCCTGCTTAATCTTGAGCCGGTCGCGCAGTTCCAGAATGATCCGTTCGGCGATCTTCTTCCCCACTCCGGGAATGTTGCGCAGGCGCTGGTGGTCCTGCCCCTGCACCGCCTGCCTCAAGGTGTCCGGATTCATCCCCGAAAGGATCGTCACCGCCAGCCGCGGGCCTATCCCGTTCACGGTAATGAGGTGCAGAAACATCTCCTTCTCCGCAAGGGTCTTAAAACCATACAGCTGCAGAGCGTCTTCCCGAAAATAGGTATGGATGTTTAAGGTTACAATCTGCCCAAGCTCTGGGAGGTCGTAAAAGGTACTCAGCGGAACGTTGACGAAATACCCCACCCCATGAACATCGATAATGATGGCATCGGGGGATTTATGTTTCAGTTTTCCTTCCAGGTATCCAATCATGATGGTTCGGACAGACTCCAACGCACTCTTGATGCCTGGGTGTTCAGGTGGCAGATCGCTACGGCCAGGGCGTCGGCAGCATTGGGATTGAGCGGTTTATTGAGTTTGAAGAGGTACTGGATCATCTTCACCATCTGATCTTTACCCGCTTTGCCGTAGCCGGCAACCGCCTGTTTGACCTGCAGAGCGCTGTACTCGAAGACGGGGAGTCCGGCATTCACGGCGGCAAGGATGGCCGCTCCCCGAGCCTGCCCCAGACTCAAAGCGCTCTTCACATTTTTGGCAAAGAAGACATCCTCTATGGCCAGGCATGCCGGCCCGGCTTCATGGATCAGCGCATCGAGCCGCTGGTAGATGATGCCCAGCCGTTCGGGGAGCGGAAGTGAGCCCGGCAGGCTGATGATGCCGTCCCTGACATGGCAGAGCATCCTTCCATCTCCTTCCACGATGCCGTAGCCCGTAAACCTGGAGCCGGGATCAATGCCGAGGGCGCGAATCAGATCCATGGGGAGTAATGAGTGATGAGTGATGAGTGATGAGTGATGAG
The DNA here is from genome assembly GCA_963783775.1 of uncultured delta proteobacterium. Lineage (GTDB taxonomy): Bacteria > Desulfobacterota > Syntrophobacteria > Syntrophobacterales > Syntrophobacteraceae > JADGQM01. The sequence continues at coordinate 165,865 of CAWAOR010000012.1, forward strand.
TATCAGCCCTCCAGTTCCGAGCGCCATCTTAACGATCTCCGTGTTATCCCAATCGGCAGAGGTTTTCAAGCATGTGACGTATGAACCATCAGCCCTAAGCCCTAAACCACGACCCATACACCCATGACCCTGCTTACGCCAACGCATTGAGGATCTTGTCGGGAATATCGAAATTGGCATAGGCGTTTTGGACGTCGTCGCAGTCCTCCAGAGCATCCATCAACTTCAGGACCTGTAACGCCACCTTTTCGTCATCGATCTCGACGGTGCTCTGAGGCACCATGGTGATTTCCGCCAGTTCGTAGACCATGCCCCGATTGTCGAAGGCTGCTCTGACGGCGGCGAAATCTTCCAGAGAAGTAGTCACCTCAAACTGGTCATCCTGATCCATGACGTCTTCGGCTCCGGCGTCGAGCGCCGCCTCCATCAGTTCTTCCTCGGAGATCTTTCCCTTGGGGAAGATGATGCTTCCCTTCTTGCTGAACATCCAGGAAACACAGCCCGCTTCGCCCATACTTCCACCATGGCGGCTGAAAATGAAGCGCACATCGCTGGCCGCGCGATTTCGGTTATCGGTCATGACGTCCACGAGCACGGCCACCCCGCCCGGGCCGTAGCCTTCGTAATTGATCTCCTCGTAGGATACCCCTTCGAGGTCGCCGGTGCCCTTCTTGATAGCGCGCTCGATGTTGTCTTTGGGCATGTTTTCGTTCTTAGCCAGCGCCACCGCCGCCCGCAGTCTGGGATTTCCCGTCGGATCTCCCCCACCCATACGCGCCGAGACAATGATTTCCTTTATGATTTTGGTGAAGATCTTGCCTCGCTTGGCGTCCGCCGCCCCCTTCTTATGGCGGATCGTACTCCATTTTGAATGTCCGGACATGAATCAGCCTCCTTCATGTGTTTTCTTAAGGCTTAAGGCTAAAATATAGACCTCTTTGCTCTGTTTGCGCGATGCCGCGGGTTTTACCACCTTGACCTGATTGAAGACCTTTTTTATCTCGGGCAGCAGATCGTGGAAATCGCTACCCTGAAAAATCTTGGTCAGAAAGTCACCATTTGGTTTCAGAGTCAACCGGGCCACATGAAGGGCCTGTTCGACAAGAAGAGCCGAGCGTGCGCTGTCGGCCACCCGAATGCCGGACGTTGCCGGTGCCATATCACTCAGCACCACATCGAAAGGTGCATACCGGCTGGCGAGCTCTTCAGGGAATCCCGGCTCAAAGACATCACGCTGCAGAAGGCTCACGTTGCCGGGAAAAGAGTGGGTGATGTCTTTAATGTCAACGCCAAGCACGAGGCCCCTCGAACCAACGATATTACTGGTGAACTGAAGCCATGATCCGGGGAAAGCCCCAAGGTCGAGCACCCGGTACCCGGGCTTCAGGAGCTTGTAGCGCTTCTGAATCTCCTCAAGTTTATAAACGGCGCGAGCCAGAAAATGTTCTTTTTTGGCTCGGTGAAAGTAATGATCCTGATATGCATGAGTCATTGAACAGCAGCCTGCAGGATATTGTTGCCATTGGAAAAGTGACGTATAGCATAGAATGTATCGGTCTGTAAACCAAAGCCAAGGGACCTGATGGTCTTTGCGAAGGGTGATCCGATCCATGGCCTTGGGCGCCTTTCGGGCCGTCCCGGCAAGCTTGAAAATTGTATTGACAGAGGGCGTTTACAACCCATAGTCTGATTTGTTACAGAAGGTCCGGAAGAAACCGATGCTTTCAGCGGGAATGCCGACTTTGGAAGGAGTGAGACGATGGAAAGAACCGTGAACGGGAAGAAGATCAGGTTGGTGCAGGGAGATCTGACAGAGCTTGCGGTGGATGCCATTGTAAATGCGGCCAATGCGGCCCTGGCGTTGGGTGGAGGCGTGGCGGGAGCCATTCGCATGAAGGGGGGGCCCAGCATTCAAGAGGAATGTGACCGCATTGGCGGTACGACCGTGGGGCAGGCCGTGGTCACCGGCGGGGGGAAGCTGAAAGCACGCTACATCATTCACGCGGTGGGGCCGAGGTACGGTGAGGGGAATGACGAAGAAAAGCTCCATAATGCCACGGTAAACAGCCTCAAGCGGGCGACCGAAAGGGGGATGCTTTCGCTGGCTTTTCCGGCCATCAGCACCGGGATTTTTGGCTTTCCCAAGGATCGCTGTGCCGACATCATGCTCAAGGCCACGCGGTCTTTTCTCGAAACCGAGGAGACCAGTCTGCAGGAGGTCATTGTCTGTCTCTGGTCGAAAGCCGACCTCGACCTTTTTGCCGAGACTCTTGGTCTTCTGATGCCTTCTGGGAAATGAAGCTTCTATCCCATTCAGCGCCCAGGGGATCGTCCAAGAACAAAGTGCACTCGTTTTGACCACAACTTCATCCACGAAGTCACACGAAAGATTGCGAAGACACACGGAGTAATCATTTCGTGCCCTTGGTGGTCAATGAGGCTTTTAGTCTTGGACAATCAATAAGCACAACACTGGAAACAGCTATGGTGGTACGAAACAAGATTTGGAGACTCTTCCTCGTGCTCCTCACGGGTGGCTTGCTTGTGGTGAAGCTGACGGGTTGCACGGTGGGGCCCAATTTTCTGAAACCGAGCCCTAAGATGCCTGACAAATGGGCAGAAGCTCCCAGGGATGAGGGAACCGAAGAGCCCAGGAACATTTCTCAATGGTGGACGATCTTCAGTGACCCGAAATTGAATTCACTCATCGAGCGAGCGGTGCAGTCAAATCTGGACCTGCAGATCGCCGAGGCGCGCATTCGCGAAGCGCGGGCACAACGCGTGGTCGTGGCCGCCGCCGCCTACCCTCAGATTGATGTGGCGGGGGACTATTCTCGCAGCCGCGACAGTCTCAACGCGGGAGGCTCAGTAGCGAGCAGCGCACCGGGAGGGCAGAATCTCTACCAGGCCGGCTTTGATGCCGCGTGGGAGATCGATGTTTTTGGCGGGGTGCGCCGCGCCGTGGAAGGCGCCAATGCGGATATCGCCGTAACCGTGGAGAATCGCCGTAATGTGCTGGTCACGCTGCTCGCGGAGGTTGCCAGGAATTACCTGGAAGTGCGGGGCAGCCAGACCCGGCTGGCGGTGGCCGAGAAAAACATTTTTACGCAGCAGCAGGCTCTGGAAATTGCCAAAGCGCGCTACAGTGCCGGGTTGAGCAGCGAACTGGACGTCGCCCAGGCCCAGGCCCAACTCTCCACCACTGAAGCCGGAGTCCCTCTGCTGCAGACCTCCATGCGCCAGGCGATCCACCAACTGGGGGTGCTGCTGGGGCAGCCGCCGGAAAGTCTGCTCGACGAGCTTCTGGCGACGGCGCCCATCCCGAGCGGCCCCCCTGATATCCCCGCAGGATTGCCTTCCGATTTGCTGCGCCGCCGTCCTGATATTCGCCAGGCGGAGCAGGAACTGGCCGCCGCGACGGCCCGCATCGGTGTGGCTACGGCTAATTTGTTTCCGCGGTTTTTTCTCACCGGGGCGGTCGGCCAGGCCAGTGTAGACGCCTCGGATGTCTTCCAGAGCTCGAGCCGGTTCTGGTCCGTCGGGCCAACCATTACCTGGCCGGTGTTTACGGCAGGACGACTGCGTGCTCAGGTGGAAATTCAGAATGCAAGACAGGAACAGGCTGCCATCCGGTATGAGAAGACCGTTCTCACCGCCCTCCAGGATGTAGAAAGCGCGCTTGTGGCCTATTCCAAGGAACAAATCACCAGGGATTCCCTGATTCAAGCCGTGAAAGCCAACCGGCAGGCAGTGGACATTGCCAATGAGCTCTACATGAGAGGGTTGGTGGATTTTCTGAACGTGATCATAAGCCAGCGTTCCCTGAACTTCGCGGAAGATCAACTGGCCCAGAGCGCGCAGCGGGTCTCATCGAACCTGGTGGCTCTGTACAAAGCTCTGGGCGGGGGGTGGGAAGTCAATTGAGCTTCAAACGGATAGGGCAGTAATCGGCTAGTGGGAAAAGCAGATTCTATAATCGAGGTGACCGACGGCGCCGTGCTTCGGCGAAAGCGCGATAGGGGGCTCTTCTCTGCATGGTGGATCGCCTTTGGGGGGGCCATTGCCATGCTGCTCGGTCTCATCCTCTTCTCCCCGGAACCCTATTTGAGGATCATCAAATTCCTTCCTTACGGCATCCTGGTTACCTTTGAAATCACCGTCGCAGCCATCGTCCTCGCTCTGCTGCTGGGGTTGGTTACCGGCATCGGCAGGATTTCCACAAATCCTTTCGTCAATGCCCTAGCTTCAACCTACGTGGAGGTGGTCCGCGGGATCCCCCTTCTTGTTCAGCTTCTCTTTATCTACTACGCTTTAGGGCGGTTCGTGCAGGTTCCCGACATGGCGGCCGCCATCATTGCCATGGCGTTTTGTTATGGGGCTTATATGGGAGAGGTCTTCCGGGCCGGCATCGAATCCATCGATAAAGGTCAGCGTGAAGCAGCGCGCTCACTCGGTTTCAATTCGACGCAAACGATGATGTACATCATTCTGCCTCAGGCATGGCGGACCGTGCTGCCTCCCGTCAGCAACGAAGGCATCGCGCTCCTCAAAGATACCTCGCTGGTATCCATTCTGGCCGTGGCTGATTTACTGGGTCGGGGTCGGGAATCTGCCGCGGAGAGTCTCGCTTACTTGGAAACCTACACGGTGATCGCTCTGGTTTATCTTCTGATCACGCTGATTCTTGCTAAACTGGTGAGCCTGTTGAAAGCGAGGCTGGACTACGATGTACGGTCCTGAAGCCATCATTCGGATGGAAAGGGTGACCAAATATTTTGGCCGGCTGCGGGCTCTGCACGAGGTGTCTTTGGCCGTGCAGACCGGTGAAAAGGTTGTTGTGATCGGCCCGAGCGGTTCCGGCAAGAGCACTCTGCTGCGGACCATCAACCGCCTGGAGGAAATCGATTCCGGGCGTGTCATGGTGGACGGCTGGGATATCGCAGACCGACAGCGGGACATCAACAAGATTCGGATGGAGGTGGGGATGGTCTTCCAGAGCTTTAGCCTCTTTCCGCATAAAACCGTTTTGCAGAATGTCACTCTGGCCCCCATGAAACTCCGAGGCATCCCGCAGGCAGAGGCTGAAGCGAAAGGGTTGCGGCTTTTGGAAAAGGTCGACCTCCGGGATAAGGCGTGCTCCTACCCGGCCCAACTTTCGGGGGGACAAAAGCAACGGGTTGCCATTGCCCGCGCGCTTGCGATGAATCCCAAGATCATGCTCTTTGACGAACCGACCTCGGCCCTCGACCCCGAGATGACGGGGGAAGTCCTCGAGGTTATGGTGAAGCTGGCCAGGGAAGGGATGACCATGGTGGTGGTATCGCAGGCGATGGGTTTTGCGCGCGAAGTTGCGGACCGGATCGTATTCATGGATCAGGGTGAAATTCTGGAAGTGGGCCATCCGTCCACCCTTCTTGAAAATGCCAGCCATCCGCGAACGAAGAAATTTCTAGAACGGGAGCTGTGACAGAGTGCCTGTTCTTATTCTCTCGGGGATGGTATGATTAGAAATAACTCGGCTATCGTAAGAATTGCCAAATAGTTAGGAATAGAATGATAATATTTGCCAAAAACAGGCCGATAGCGCGCAGCCTTTTTCTGCGTGTTCTTTCCGTGTGGGCGTTGGTTCTACTTTTTGGCCTCGCTGTGTCCTGTTCCAACGATGTTTCCGGTCGACCCAAGAATGCAGATTCTCGAAAGCAGGTGATTGTGCCGGTAACGGCTGCCACCGCCGTGGTCAAACCGATGCCCAAGGAATTGCGAGCCATTGGGAACGTGCAGGCATCGGCAACGGTGCTTATCAAGTCGAGGGTTGGTGGTGAGTTGCTTACGGTTCATTTCAAAGAAGGGGATGAGGTAAAGACCGGAGATCTCCTTTTCAGTATTGATCCTCGCCCTTTTGAGGCCTCCCTCAAACAGGCGGAAGCCAATCTCGCCAGAAATCGCGCCCAGCTCGAACATGCCCGAAAGCAAGCGGAACGTTACTCATCGGTGGTCAAGAAGGGGTACGTTTCCGAGGAACAAAACGATCAGATTCTAACCAATGCTGCGGCCCTCGAGGCGGCGGTGCGGGCGGATGAAGCTGCGGCTGATAATGCCCGGCTCGATCTCAAATACTGTACCATCCGTTCTCCCATTAGCGGTGTCACGGGACAGCTCAAGGTCGATCGGGGGAATCTCATCAAGGCCAGCGACACGGAAAATCCTATGGTCACGGTAAGGCAGACGAGCCCGATCTATGTGGTCTTTTCAGTGCCCGAAGCCAATCTTCCGCAACTGAAAAAACATAAGGGCGCTGGCCCCCTGGAGGTTTCCGTAGCCATTCCCGGGGATGATGGCCCCCCGCTCCGTGGCACGCTGACCTTCCTCGATAATGCCGTGGATCAGACTACGGGAACGATTCTGCTCCGGGCGACCTTCACCAACCAGGATCGAGCGCTGTGGCCGGGTCAGTTTGTAAACGTGATCCTCACCTTCGCTACCCAAACCGACGCCGTGGTCATCCCGACGCAGGCGCTGCAAACCGGACAGCAAGGCCGGTACGTGTTTGTGGCGACACAGGAATCCCTGGCTGAATATCGTCCGGTGACGGTGGCGAGAACCGTGGGGAGCGAAGCCGTGATCGAACAGGGCCTCAAGGCGGGGGAAAAGGTGGTGACCGACGGGCAACTCAGGCTCACGCAGGGTGCTCAGCTGACAATCGTGGAAGCCGGCCAGCAAACGGGCGGGGGCAAGCCTCAATGAGCATCCCCGAGCTCTTCATCAGAAGACCGGTCACGACCACCCTGGTCATGCTGGGCATCATCATTTTCGGCATCGCCGGCTATCGGTTGCTTCCGGTGAGTGAATTGCCCAACGTCGATTTCCCGACCATTCAGGTCACTTCCCGGCTGCCGGGTGGCAGTCCCGAGACGATGGCTTCCTCCGTTTCCACACCCCTTGAACGGGAGTTCTCCACCATTGCAGGGCTGGATTCGATGACGTCCTTGAGCGGCTTGGGCGTGAGTCAAATCACCCTGCAGTTTGCCATGGAGCGGAACCTCGACGGCGCAGCCCAGGACGTTCAAACCGCCATCGCCAGAGCGCAACGGCTGCTTCCGGCTGATATGCCCACCCCGCCATCCTATCGCAAAGTCAACCCTGCCGATCAGCCTGTGCTGTTCCTGGCCTTGAGCTCACCCATCCTGCCGCTGTCGATGGTGAATGAATATGCCGACACCCTCATGGCGCAGCGCATCTCCATGGTGAGCGGAGTTGCGCAGGTGCAGATCTTTGGGGCGCAAAAATACGCCGTGCGGGTGCAACTCAATCCCAACGCTCTGACTTCGATGGGGATCGGCATTGATGAGATCGAAAATGCCATCGCCCGCTCGAATGTCAACCTTCCCACAGGAACTCTGTATGGAAAGCACCAAGCCTTCACCGTCCAGGCCACCGGCCAACTTACCGATGCGGCCGCCTATCGCCCGCTCATTGTGGCCTATCGGAATGGTTCCCCGGTGCGCCTCGAAGAGCTTGGGCAAGTCATCGACAGTGTAGAGAATGACAAAGTGGCGGCCTGGTATAATGACCAGGCGGGAGGCACCCGCGCCATTACCCTGGCCATTCAGCGGCAGCCGGGAACCAACACGGTGGAGGTGGTCGAGTCGATCAAAGCGCTCCTGCCCAGCTTCCTTGCCCAAATGCCGGCCTCAATCAACCTCAATGTTTTATACGACCGTTCCGATTCCATCCGCAATTCCATCGAAGACGTCAAGTTCACCCTCTATCTCAGCATCATTCTGGTCATTCTGGTGATCTTCCTCTTCCTGCGGAATCTGTCGGCCACGATTATTCCCAGTCTGGCCTTGCCGGCCTCCATTATCGGCACCTTTGCGGTCATGTACCTGCTGGGGTACAGCCTCGACAACCTGTCCCTCATGGCGCTGACGCTGTCGGTGGGCTTTGTGGTCGACGATGCCATCGTGATGCTTGAAAATATCGTGCGCCATATGGAGATGGGGAAAGGATCGATGCAGGCCGCTTTGGATGGTTCCAAAGAGATTGGCTTCACCATCATTTCCATGACCCTGTCACTGGTCGCGGTTTTCATCCCGCTGCTCTTCATGGGTGGCATTCTCGGACGGCTGCTCCATGAATTTGCCGTGACCATCGGAGTGGCAATCCTGGTTTCAGGGTTTGTCTCGCTGACGCTCTCCCCCATGCTCTGCAGCCGTTTCCTGACCCCTCCCGGAAGGGCCCAACACGGGCGCATTTATGCTGCTTCCGAGCGCTTCTATCAAGGCATGCTGCACGCTTACGAAAGCAGCCTGAAATGGGCTTTGAACCACCGACGCGCCACGCTGATCTTTTCCCTCCTTCTCATTCTTGCCACGGCCTATCTTTTTGTCGTCATTCCCAAGGATTTTGTGCCCAGTCAAGATACGGGCCAGATCACGGGTTCTACCGAAGCAGCGCAGGGCATCTCTTTCCAGTCCATGGTCGACCACCAGAAGGCAGTTGCCGATGTGATCCGTCAGGAACCGGAGGTCGAGGCTTTCATGGCGGCAGCGGGTGCCACCGGGTTCACTCCCATGGGGAACACCGGGCGGCTGATGATGCGGCTGAAGCCGAGGGACGAGCGAACGCTCAATGCCGACGGGGTGATTCAGAAGCTGCGCGAGAAAGTGGCCCAGGTGCCCGGCATCAAAGTGTTTCTGCAAAATCCGCCGGCGATCCAGATCGGTGGCCGCGTGACCAAGGGCCAGTACCAGTACACTCTGCAGGGTGCTGATATCAAGGAGCTCTACCACTGGGCGCCTCTGGTGGAGGATAAACTGAGAGAGCTAAAGGGATTCCAGGATGTCAGCAGTGACCTGCAAATCAGCAATCCTGAAGTCCTCGTGGCCATTGACCGCGATAAAGCTCTGTCGGTGGGCGTCACCGCCGAGCAGATCGAAACCGCCTTATACAACTCCTATGGTTCCCGGCAGGTGTCAACGATTTACACGCCCACCAACCAGTACCAGGTGATCCTGGAGGTAGAGCCTCAGTATCAGATGGATCCTGCGGCCCTCTCCATGCTTTATGTGCGGTCGGCGAGCGGTCGCCTGATTCCCGTCGAAACGGTGGCAACGCTCCATCAGCGGGTGGGTCCTCTGACCGTCAACCATAGTGGACAGCTGCCGTCGGTGACCGTCTCCTTCAACCTCAGACCCGGAGTCAGCCTGGGAGAAGCCGTGTCCCAGACGGAAAAGGTGGTGCGGGAACTGCGACTCCCAGCATCCCTGTCCGGCAGTTTTCAGGGTACCGCTCAGCAGTTTCAGGCCTCCATGAAGGGCATGTGGATGCTTTTAGTCATGGCCATCCTGGTGATTTATATGGTGTTGGGGATCCTCTATGAGAGCTTCATTCACCCGATTACCATTCTCTCCGGCCTGCCTTCGGCGGGAGTGGGGGCCTTGCTGACGCTGATCATCTTTCGAACGGACTTGAGCATCTACGCTTTCGTTGGCATTATCATGCTCGTTGGCATTGTGAAGAAGAATGCCATCATGATGATCGATTTTGCCTTGAATGCGCAAAGAGAAGCAGGCAAGGCTCCGGCTGAAGCCATCTTTGCCGGCTGTATGCTGAGGTTTCGGCCGATCATGATGACCACCATGTCCGCTCTCATGGGCACTCTCCCCATTGCGCTTGGGATTGGCGCGGGAGCCGAGGCGCGGCGGCCGCTGGGGCTGGCCGTGGTGGGCGGTCTGCTGCTTTCCCAGATCCTGACGCTCTATATCACGCCTGTGGTGTATCTTTACATGGAGTCTCTCCAGGAGCGGTTGCGTTGGGCCGGTTACTGGGTGCGCTCCCGCAAAGGTTGGTCCAGTCAATGAAACAGCGGAGAAGAGTCTCGATGTCTGAACTCGATAAGGTGATGGAGCAAATCGGGAGCAGGTTTTCGCTCGATACGGTGCCGCTCAAGATTGGGGACAAGGTCCTCAAGATTGTGCAAATCAAGGACTACGAAGAATTCATCCTGGACCAGATTGAAGCAGACGATCCGGATGTCACGCAGGCTCCCTTCTGGGCGAAGCTTTGGGAAGCGAGCTTTCTCCTCGCCTATTTTTTGGGGAAACAGTCGGTCAATCCTCAGCATCATCTGCTGGAAATCGGCGCCGGCATCGGCATTGTCGGCATCTACGCCGCTCTGTGCGGGCATCGCATCACCCTTACTGACATCAACGAGGATGCCTTGCTGTTTGCCAGGGCCAATGCGCTGCTGAACGGTCTGAACGACCTGGAGATTCGCAAGCTGGACTGGAGTGATCCCGAGGAGACGCGTCGATATGATGTCATTGTCGGTTCGGAGGTCGTCTACGACCGGCGATCCTATCCGCTCCTGGTGGATTTCCTTCGCCGCTCACTAGCCCCGGAGGGCGTGATCTTCCTCGCCAAGAACGCCGAGTTGCCTGCTCCGACCTTCTTTGAAGAGCTCACGAAGTGCTTCGTCTTCAAAAAGACTACGCAGCCCCTGCGCAGGGAAGGGGAAGCCCAACAGATTGAGCTCTTCGCCGTTCGCCATAAAAGCGCAGTCGGTGTTTAGGAATGCCGTGATGTCTTCTTTTCCCGCATCCATCCCCAGTCCCGATGGGTCTGTTCCGGCCGCCATCCATCTCCCGGAATGTCCTCCGGCCCCCGTCGTCGTGTGCTGCCACGGTCTGCTCAGCTACAAAGACAGCCCAAAGTTTGTGGCCATCGGGGAACAGTTCAGCCGCGCCGGCATGGCTGTGGTGCGCTTTGATTTTACAGGTTGCGGCGAGTCACAGGTGGTGCAAAGAGAAAGCCTGCTCTTCAGCAGGCTGCGCGACCTTCGCGTGGTGCTTGATCACGTGCAGAAACAACCCTGGGCAGATGGCCGAATCGGCCTCCTGGGGTCAAGTCTGGGCGGATACCTGTCCCTCTTGACCGCGGCTTCAGACCCCACCGCCATCAAGGCCGTTGTCTGCTGGGCAGCCCCCTTCGATCTGTCGAGGATCAAGCTGGGCCTTGAGGAATCCGAAGAGCTCAAGCGCTTGTTTCCTCCGGGGTTCCCACTGGGAAAGCCCGAAAACCTCGGAGCGCTTCCGCCTCTTCCCGGAGTCCTGATCATCCATGGCCAGGAAGATGAGACGGTGCCGTGGGCCGAGGCTGTCGCCAACTATCGGCAGGTTGCCGAACCCAAACGGTTGCTGCTCATGAAAACCGCCGATCACCGATTGCTTGATCCCCATTGGCGGGAGATGGCGATGAAGGCGAGTTTGGAATGGTTTCAGCTTTACTTTGCAAGGTAGCCGCCTTGCAGCGTCAAACGAGGAGGGTTCTGAGCAGTGCTTACTACAGCAATATCGAACTTTGCCGTAAAATGTCTGGATGCAACCGGCTACTTTGGGGCCGGTTTCCTGATGGCCCTGGAAAGCATGATCGCTCCGGTGCCGAGCGAGGCGGTGATGCCGTTTGTTGGGTTCCTGGTGGCGGACGGCAGCTGGAATCTCTGGCTGGCCATAGGAGTCACCAGTCTGGGATCGCTGGTCGGATCACTCATCTCTTATGCCATGGGCTATTACGGGGGTAAACCGGTGGTTCTGAAGGTTGGCCGGTACCTGCTTTTGAACCCCCACGATCTCGTGATCACCGAGAGATTCTTTAACCGGCGCGGCGGCCTTCTAACGGTTTTCATCAGCCGCTTTGTACCCGTGGTGCGGCATCTCATCTCGATTCCGGCCGGCATCGGCCGGATGCCGCTCGTCCCTTTCCTGGCGGTCACCCTTGTGGGAGCCACCCTGTGGAATACATTTCTGTTGCTGTGCGGGATGAAACTGCGAGAACACTGGCCAGTGGTGCAAACGTACTCCCACCAGATTGACCTGGTGATAGGTGTGCTGCTCCTGGGAGGACTTGCGTGGTTTCTGAAAGCCCGCTTTTCGGCTCCGCGGGGCGTGGAAGAAGAGGCCTGAATCGAGCACTGAGGCACAAAAAGGAGAAGGGCACGGTGTGCCGTGCCCTTCGGTGTGGTGACCGGTATTTTGAGCGATTATTACCTTTGGGAGATTTCGACCAGTACTCCAAAGGTGGACTTGGGGTGAAGGAAGGCGATCTTGGCGCCGCCGGCGCCGATGCGCGGCTTTTCATCAATGAGCGCAACGCCTTTTGCCTTGAGCTCGGCCAGAGCTTCCTCGATGTTTTCTACCCGGAAGGCCAGGTGTTGAACCCCGCCGCGGCCCCCATTCTTTTCGATGAACTTGGCAATGGGGCCATCCGGCGCCGTCGATTCCAGCAGCTCGACTTCAGTGTCGCCCACCGGAAAGAAGGCCGTCGTTACCTTTTGCTCCGCCACTGTTTCACTGCCGGCATGAAGCAACCCCAGGATGTCGCTGTAAAGTTTCTTGGCATCATCGATGCTGGAGACGGCAATGCCAACGTGGTCGAGTTTCAGAACTTTCATCGTGTCCTCCTGCTATGTGTGGGAAATTGAAAGCCACTTGCCTACGATCTGACGCATAATGGTGTATGGATCGCGTTTGTGATCCATGATATCCTCTACCAAGTGATCAAGCTGCCCGGTACTCTCGAGTTGTTCACGCACGACTCGGAAAAGCTCGTTATGGATCATGCGGAGGGTTTCTCGATAGGTGCGGTGGCGTCGTTTTTCCTGGAGTCTCCCGCCATTCTCCAGATGCTTCCGGTGCTCTCCGATTGCCTGCCACAGTTGATCCACGCCTTCATCATTGACGGCAACCGTTTTGACGATGGATGGACTCCAATCGCTCGGTTTGATGGTGGCATCCTGGGTGACTCGGTAGGAAACCTCAGCCGACAATTGATCGGCCCCGGCCCGGTCCGCTTTGTTGATGGTAAAGATGTCGGCAATCTCCATAATCCCGGCCTTCATGCTCTGGATCGCATCGCCCAGGCCCGGAACCAAAACCAGGCAGGTGGTATCGGCAATCCCGATAATGTCCACTTCATCCTGGCCCACACCGACTGTCTCAACAATGATTATGTCTTTGCCAAAAGCGTCGAGAACCCTGACCACATCCCCGGTGGCTTTGGACATACCCCCGAGAAAACCGCGGGTGGCCATGCTCCTGATGTAAACATCATCGTCCAGATTGTGTTCGCTCATGCGCACGCGGTCACCCAGGATCGCGCCACCCGTGAAGGGACTGGATGGATCCACGGCGATGATGCCCACCGTCAGTCCCGCTTTGCGAATGTGATGCGTCAATCTGTCGGTAAGCGTGCTTTTCCCCGCTCCTGGTGAACCCGTAATCCCAATGATGTACGCTTTACCCGTGTGTCGATAAAGCTGAACCATGCATTGAAATGCCCTCTCATCTTCATCTTCCAGCCAGGTGATCAACCGCGCCACCGCCATCGGAGATCCCCCAAGGATCTCTGCGACGTAATCTCTTGGCACTGCACTCTGCACCGCGTTCCCCTTCAGTAGCTAACCACGAGTTCGATTCTTTGTTTCCAGGCTCTTAATGGATTCGGCTGGACGTAGTCTTGCAGAATCCCTCAGAGCCCAATTGACCAACCGACTTCCCTTTGCAGGAAGCACATGGACGAACAGGTTTTGCCAAAACACCTGTGTCTTCAACTCTTACCAGCTTAAAGCAAGAGCACGATTCGCTTTGAGGATGATCGGGGAGATGTCGTCCTCTTTCAAGGATCTTCCCCCCGATCAATCAAGATAATTCGCGCTTAGACTGTTGCCACTTAATGCTTAGCCGGTTAGCCACGACTCCGAACATTGTTCTGAATGAAATCCACGATCTCCGTAGTCGGGGTTCCGGGCCCAAAGATGCCCTTTACTCCGGCTTTCTTAAGACCTTCATAATCCTCCACCGGGATGATGCCTCCACCCACCAGCAAAACATCGTTAAGGCCCTTGTCACGGAGCAATTCCGCTACCCTGGGGAAAAAGTAGTTGTGAACGCCTGAAAGGCTGCTCATCCCGACGACATCCGCATCTTCCTGAATGGCCGCCTGGACAATCATCTCCGGGGTCTGGCGAAGTCCGGTGTAAACCACCTCCATCCCGGCTTCAGCAAATATCCTTGCCAAAAGCTTGGCGCCTCGGTCATGTCCATCCAGACCAGGCTTTGCTACTATCATTTTGATTTTCTTTGCCATGGAAAATTACCTCCGCTAAGCGAACAGTTCATGAACCTGAAGTCTGATCTTCTAGACAAATTCTTTGGGTCGATATTCACCGAAAACGTCCCGCCATACATTGCAGATCTCGCCTACCGTCGCTTTTGCCTTGACGGCTTCGATCACTGCGGGCATGACATTTTCGCTCGTCTTAGAGACTTCCCGCAACTTATCCAGAGCGGCCTTCCACTTGGCCTGATCTCTTCCTGCGCGGAATTTCTTCAGCTCTGCGGCCTTGACGTCTCCCACCGACATATCCACCTTCAGAAGACCTGTTGGAGGCGGCTCTTCCATGGTGTACTTGTTGATACCGACGTAGACGCGTTCTCCGGACTCGATCTCTTTCTGGAACCGATAGGCACTGTTCTGGATCTCTTTCTGGATGTAACCCTGTTCGATGGCTACCAGAGTGCCTCCCATGGCATCGATCTTCTTGATGTACTCATCGATTTCCGCTTCGATCTTGTCGGTCATGGCCTCGACGTAGTAGCAGCCCGCCAGAGGATCGATGGTATCCGTGGCGCCGCTTTCTTCGGCCACGATCTGCTGGGTGCGCAGAGCCACCGTTACGGCTTGCTGAGTGGGCAGACAGAGGGCTTCGTCGTAAGAGTTGGTGTGGAGTGACTGACCCCCGCCCAACGCCGTGGCGTAGGTCTGCAGGCCCACGCGAACAACGTTGTTCAGCGGTTGTTGCGCGGTCAGGGTAACACCGCCGGTCTGGACATGGTAGCGCAGCATCATGGAGCGCGGGTCCTTTGCCTTAAAGCGATCTCTCATCACTTTGGCCCAATACCTGCGAGCGGCGCGGAACTTGGCAACTTCTTCCAGAACGTTGGTGAAAGCATTGAAGAAGAAGCTCAAGCGCGGTCCAAAGGAGTCAACGTCCATGCCTCGATCAACACATGCCTGGGCGTAGGCGATGCCGTCAGCAAGAGTGAAAGCCATTTCCTGTGCCGCGGTGGAGCCGGATTCACGGATGTGGTAACCACTGATGCTGATGGTGTTCCACTTGGGGACATGCTTCTGGCAGAACTCGATCAAGTCGACCGTCAGCCGCATGGTGGGCTTGGGTGGATAGATGTACTGGCCGCGGCAGATGATTTCCTTCAGAACGTCGTTCTGTATGGTGCCGCTCACCTTGTCCCAGGTTACACCCTGCTCTTCGGCCAGGGAGAGATACATGCCCAGCAGGACCGTAGCAGCAGCATTGATGGTCATCGAGGTTGACACCTTGTCGAGCGGAATACCATCGAAAAGGACCTTCATATCGTCGATCGAGTCGATGGCAACGCCGACTTTCCCGACTTCACCCATGGAAAGGGGATCGTCGCTGTCATACCCGGCCTGGGTCGGAAGATGGAAGGCAACGCTCAACCCGGTCTGCCCCTGTTTCAGCAGGTAACGATAGCGCTCGTTGGTCTGCTTGGCGGTCCCGAACCCTGCGTATTGGCGCATCGTCCAATAACGGCCGCGATACATGGTCGGCTGCACACCACGGGTGTAGGGGAACGACCCAGGATAGTTGAGATCCCGGTCATAATCCATCCCGGCAACATCCAGAGGCGTATAGAGGCGCTCTACGGGGGTCCCCGAAATCGTGGTGAACACAGGTTTCTGCTCAGGTGATTTCGAGAGCGTCTTTTGCAACAGGCCCCTGATCCCATTTTTCCTTGCCAGCTTTGACCTTCTCTAAAACCTTTTCATCAAACATGCTTACCCTCCTCAACACAATTTCCACACGATACCGCCCGCTAAGTATCCCCAACGGACTCAGTTAAAGAAAGCACGAACTCACACGTTCGGGCGAATTTGGATCACTTCCCGCGACCCCGCCGAAGGGGGGTGAGAAAGTGAACCAGAGCAGGATGAATAAAGGAGATGGGTTAATCGAAACTCGACTGTCTTTGCCTTACCTCCGCCTGTCAAAAGGATGAATGGATCCAGGGCCCTCACAAAGTTGTTCACGCATGTCTATAGCAGCAAGCAGCGGAAGATGCAACAGCAATCGCGAGGCAATGAGAAAAATAGAACGTGAACCACAAGAGCCGAAAAAAGGGGTGAGCGGTGGCTCTGGCGCACTCGTCAAATGGCGAATCAGGCTTGACAGCCCTCATAGCATCCTTCAATATGGCTGGGAGTTTTAGCAGATTCGGGTTCTGGTTGGAGCTGAGGTTGGGGTTGATTCAAGCTGATGGAGGATGGGAATGATGGCCGCTGATCATGCTAGAACGGTGGAGAGTCCTTGTCGAACTTGCGAAAATGTTCACGCAAGTAAAGAAGAATGCAGCAGGGATTGTGATCGTCTGCAGGCTTTTCAAGACGCCCTCCTGCGCGATGATGAGGCGAGTATCAAGAATTTTGCCATGAAATGCAGCTTTTCCAGGAGCTGAATACGGGGCGTGGAAGTTCGCGGATTTGTGGGGCGACCGGCCCCACCAGCAGACAAACAACGCTCGGATAACAAAAAAAGGCGGCTCAGAGCCGCCTTTTTTCTGTCACTCAACAAGAGACCTTGCTAGATGGGCAAAGCCTTGACCAGTTCCTTGACGGCTGCCACGGATTTGTCAAATGCCGTCTTCTCTTCGGGAGTCAGCTTGATTTCGATGATCTGCTCGACCCCGTTCCTACCCAGCTTTGCCGGCACGCCGACAAAGTAACCGCCAGCCCCGTATTCCTTATCACAGTATACACAGCAGGGCAGGATGCGTTTCTTGTCTTTCAGGATCGACTGAGCCATCTCGACGGCCGATGCTGAAGGGGCGAAGAAGGCGCTGCCGGTCTTGAGCAGGTTCACGATCTCGGCGCCGCCATTGGCGGTGCGTTTGCACATGGCCTCGATCTTGTCTGCGGGCAGCAGGTCGGGAAGCGGAATACCCGCCACCGTGCTGTAGCGCGGCAGAGGCACCATGGTATCGCCATGCCCGCCGAGAACGAAGGCATTGACATCTTCAACGGACACATCCAGTTCCATGGCGATGAAGGCGCGGAACCGGGCGGCATCCAACACCCCGGCCATGCCGATGACGCGATTGGTGGGGAAGCCACTGACCTTGTGAGCGACATAGGTCATGGCATCCAGAGGATTGGAGACGATGATCAAGATGGCATTGGGAGAATGCTTGACAATATTCTCCGTAACCTCTTTGACGATCTTGGTGTTGATGGCGAGCAAATCATCCCGGCTCATTCCGGGCTTGCGGGGCACACCGGCCGTGATGATGACGATGTCGGATCCCGCGGTGTCCTTGTAGTCGTTGGTGCCGATGACATTGGAATCAAAGCCCTCTACCGGAGCTGCCTGGCGCAAATCAAGAGCTTTGCCTTGCGGCATGCCTTCAATGATATCGACGATGCACACATCCCCCAATTCCTTGGATGCAGCCCAGTGGGCGGCGGTAGCACCAACGAAACCAGCGCCAACGACAGTGATCTTGTTTCTTTTAGCCATGTTTGTTCCTCCTTCGAGTTCGTCCACTCTAGCTTCCACAGGTTACGATTCGCTTCATTAGCCAACGACCAGCAACACAGTGCCCTTCTGTACGCTTTGACCAGCTGCACAGCAGATTTGTTTGATCACGCCATCCGCAGGGCTGGTGAGAGAGTTCTCCATCTTCATGGCTTCGAGCACCATGACGACATCGCCGGCCTTTACGGTATCGCCTTCTTTCACTTCATAGCGAATGACCATACCCGGCATGGGGGATTCCATCTTGGTGCCGCCGGCAATAGGAGCGGCGGCGGCCGCAGGAGCAGGAGCAGCGGCGGCGGCCGGCTTGGGAGCAGGAGCAGCAGCCGGCTTGGGGGCGGCCGCAGGTTGGGCAACCGGGGTGATCGAAGTGATCACGGGAGCGGCGCCACCGACCTGCTCAACATCAACCTCGAAGTAATCGCCGTCGACAAATACGTTGAAGGTGCGGATCGCTTCACCCTTCTCGGGAACGACCTTTTCAGGCTTCTCAACGAGCTTGCCGGCGAGTGCCTTCTTGACCAGCTCGGCCTCACGGGCGCAATCTTCGAGGGTCTTGCCCTTGACTTCGGGCGGAAAAGGCTCAATGCCATACTTCCATTTCAGAAAGCGCATACCGGTCATGGGGTACATGCCGTAGATGATGACATCGTCGATATCCTTGGCCAGACCCTTGGTGTCCTCGTGGTTCTTGGCCATTTCGGGTTCGATGATCTCACCCGGGCGGCACGTGATGGGAACTTCGCCCTTGGGGTAGCCCTTGAGTGCCTTCTTCTGAATCTCGGGATCCAGGGGCACCGGGGTTTCCCCGTAGAGGCCGTAGAAGAGGTCCTTGGATTGGGCCGAAATCATCTTGTAGCGCTCTTCGGGAGTATCGAAGAGGACGTTGTTGACGGCCTGAATCCCAACGATCTGACTGGTGGGCGTAACCAGGGGCACCTGGCCCATTTCTTTGCGGACCTGCGGCAGAGCTTCGAACACGTCGTTGAGGCGGTCGGAAGCGCCCATATCGCGCAGCTGATTGATCAGGTTGGAGAGCATGCCGCCCGGCGTCTGGTGCAGCAGCACGTTGATGTCGATGGTGGACATGCGGTCATCCAAGAGATAACGATACTTGGGGGAGACCTTTTCAAACCAGGCGCCGCATTCAGCCAGCTTGAGGAGGTCAAATCCGGTGTCGCGGTTGGTGTGTCGCAGCGAGACAACCAGCGGCTCGATGGCTGGATGGGAACTGCGGTACGCCCAAGGCGCCAGGCAGGTGTCGATGATGTCGACACCGGCTTCCACGGCCTTCAGCAGGGCGAGGTCTGCCATACCCGAGGTGAAATGGCTGTGGAGGTGGATGGGGACCTTGACCGCAGCCTTCAAAGCTTTGACCAGGTAATAGGCATCGTAAGGGGCAACCAGACCGGCCATATCTTTGATACAGATGGTGTCGGCGCCCATATCTTCGAGTTGCTTGGCCTTCTTCACATAGTAATCCAGGTTGTAAACCGGGCCTCCCATGCGGCGCAGGGTCAAGGAGTAGCAAATGACGCCCTGGAAGTGCTTGCCGAGCTTTTTGATGGGCTTGATAACCGCTTCAAAGTTGCGGAAATCGTTGAGCGCATCAAAAGTCCGGAAAATCTCGATACCATTGATGGCAGCGCGCTCGGTGAAAGCCTCGGCAAAGTCGTCTGCGTAGTTTCTATATCCCACGCAATTCTGGCCACGAAGCAGCATCAGCATCGGGGTTTTGGTCAGGATTTTCTTCAGTTCGCGAATCCTCACCCATGGGTCTTCACCGAGAAAGCGATGCATGGTGTCAAAAGTTGCCCCTCCCCAGGTCTCCATCGCCCAGTAACCCACCTCGTTCATTTTGTCGGCGATGGGCAGCAGGTCCTCGGTTCGGCCGCGCGTGGCGAAAAGCGATTGATGACCATCACGAAAGGTCAAGTCGCAGATTTTGATCGGGTTGTCCACTGCAGGGGCTGGATCATCAACAAGCTTTGCAATCAGTGATGTGCCATGAAGATATTCGTTGTTTCCCATCCGTAATTCTCCTCTTTTTCCATTTTTTCCGTTCGCGAGATCCCACTCCACTCAGCCCAGCTCAGCGCCCCATTCCGTTTCCTCCGGACGGGCTATTATCGCCTGAACGTTAAACTCCGCTTCAGGTTGTTACAGCCAGGACTAGATACCAAAATTCAGGCTCGGTCACTTTCCACTTTCTGGATTTCCTGAGCACTGTCATCGCAACCATGTTGCGAAAGAAAACACAAAACCACTGCTTAACGAACCAAACGCATCTGCCACATCCACCTTTGTTCCATGGATGCCTGCCTTCCGGCCATGGCGTAGGGAATATACGGTGGACGGGGTCTTTCCGCAAGCGCTTTCTGCTGGAAAGCCAGCATGGCTGCTTCCTGTTCCGCCTGAATATAAAAACCCAACGCTGACGCAATTGCTGCAACCACATTCTTCTTCACTTCCATCAAACCCTCCTGATAAAGTTCAGCCTGTTCCGCGCACCACGCTCCTTTCAGAGTCCCAGGTCATCGCTGACGGAGGCCATCGCTCCGATGCTCAATTGGATAAAATCCATCAGCGGTATATTAATTCGCTCGCAGAGGGCGACATGGTCGCGATTCACACTGCGAGCGAAGTCCTTGCTTTTCATCCGCTTCCTGACCGAAGCCGGGTTCAGGCTCCGGATCTGTTTGTCAGGATGCACCAAAGCCGCCGCAACAATGAGCCCCGTAATGGTTTCGGCGCTTGTCAGCGCATAATCCAGCACGGTTTCCCGCTGCAGGCCAAGGGCTTCGGCGTTGTGCCGCAACACCGCGTTCAATGCTTCTTGGGGAAAGCCATAAGGCGCCAGCAACTCTACCGTCCTGCGACCATGGGTGGCCGGATTGTCGCGAGTGACCTCGAAATCCAGATCATGGAGCAAACCGAGGTTGCCCCACAAGCTACAATCCTCCTTCAGGTGCAAGGCAAGCTCACGCATGACGGCCTCGGTGGCGAGACAGTGCTTCTTGAGGTTGTCTGCCTTTACATGGCTGTCAAAAAGCTGCAATGCCTCATTCCTCGTCATTGGGTAGTCCCCGGCAAGTCTTTTTGCTCCTTTCCCGATTTTAGGCGGTCCGGCGCGACTTCTTCTTCAAGTTGCTGCTGCGCCGCCTGAGGGCATCAGCGAGCTTGTTGTTGCCCGCCTCCTTGGCGACCGATCGCTTCTCCTTGAGGTCCTTGATCTTCAATTTCAGACTGCGCACGTCGACTTCGGCCTTGCCCGCCTTTTTTTCGTCCACAATTCCTTTGGCCTCTTTGATTGCGGCGATCAGCTCATTCTTGTTCATGGCGTGGACGCCGACAATGCCATCGAGTGTCAAGGCCAACTCGCGGAGGTCTTTGGCGGTCAGCTTGTCCAGAGGCTTTTCCTTCTTTTCTTTGATCTTCTCTTTAGCCATCTATCCGCTCCTTCGGCTGTGCCTGGCTCTTCTGATAAGTCTCTGCCAACGAGATGAAAGGCTTAAAAAGATCTATGGGGACCGGGAAGATGGTGGTGGAGTTGTTTTCCGCGGCAATCTCGCGTAAGGTCTGAAGGTAGCGCAACTGGATGGCGATGGGCTGCTGCTGCATGATTTCCGCAGCCTCTGCCAGGCGCGAAGCAGCCTGGAATTCCCCTTCGGCCCCAATGACCTTGGCGCGCCTTTCTCTCTCAGCTTCCGCCTGTTTCGCCATAGCCCGCTGCATTTCGATGGGCAGGTCGATCTGTTTGACTTCAACAACCGTGACCTTGATGCCCCATGGTTCGGTATGGCTGTCCAGGATTTCCTGAATATGAGCGTTTATTTTATCTCGTTCCGCCAGGAGGTCATCCAGTTCGCCCTGGCCGCACACGCTTCTGAGCGTCGTCTGAGCGAGCTGACTGGTGGCATAGAGGTAATTCTCGACGGAAATGATGGCCTTCACCGGATCAACCACCCGAAAATAGATCACGGCGCTGACTTTCACGGAAACGTTGTCGCGCGTGATGACATCCTGGGGCGGAACGTCCGTAGCGATCAGCCGGAGGCTCACTCGCTGAAGGCGGTCGATATAAGGAATGAGAATGATCAATCCCGGCCCCTTGGCGCGAATCACACGCCCCAGCCGAAAAATCACCCCGCGTTCGTATTCATTGAGAATACGGATGGCATTGGCCAGAAAGAGGACCACCAGGATGACGACTACTGCGATGCCATATATGGGCATACTTTCCTCCCCTTCGTTTCCACCTTCTGATTCGAGAAGGCACAAATGAAATAATTCACTACTCTCTAGCACTGATTTTCACGACTTTCAACCTTAAATTCTCGACCGCAACGACTTGTACCTTTTCTCCTGCAGGCAGGTTCTCATCAGCAACGGCATTCCAGAGTTCCCCCTGGACGAAGACCTTTCCTGTAGGGTGGAGATCCTGTCTCACTTCGCCGATCATCCCGATGAGCCCTTCCGAACCGGTTTGCGGCTTGCTCACCTGGGCTCGGAAGGCAAGGGTGGCCACCGTCACAAAAAAAGCCGAAATGGTGCCCACCGTCGGGATGAAAACCGACAGGGCCAGGCGGCTGGTGTGGCCGGGGACCCGGAACAGCATGAGCGAGCCCAGGACAAGAGCGAGCACCCCGGCAAAACTGAGCAGGCCGTGAGAGGCCACTTTGATCTCCAGGATAAAGAAGAGCACGGCAAGGAGAATCAAGAGCATCCCAGCGTAGTTGACCGGCAGGGTCTGCAGTGCATAGAGGGCAAGAATGAGGGCGATACCGCCGATCACGCCGGGGAGGATGGCGCCTGGTTGGGAGAGTTCGAAATAGAGACCGGCCAGCCCGATCATCAGCAAAATGTAGGCGATATTGGGGTTGCTGATGCTCCTCAGGACCTGGTGTTGCCACCCGGGGTCGATGGTTCGCTGTTCCACCCCCGCAGTGTGTAGGGTTCGAGTATATCCTTTTCGCACAACTTCCCAACCGTCCAGTTTTTTGATCAGGGCAGGGAGGTCTTCGGCAACCAAATCGATGACATTTTGAGCATAAGCTTCTTCGGCGGTGATGGAAACGCTCTTGCGAATGGAATCCTCCAGCCAGTCACCGTTCCGCCCCCGCTGGCCCGCAATACTGCGCACAAAAGCCACCGTATCATTGGTTATTTTTTCATTCATGGTGGAGGGGACATCGCCACCCCCGATGGAGACCGGATGAGCGGCCCCGATGTTGGTGCCGGGGGCCATTGCGGCAATGTCTGCAGCGACCGTGACGAACACGCCGGCCGAAGCCGCCTGAGCCCCGCTTGGTGAGACGTAAACGACCACGGGAACGGTTGAGTTCAGCACGGCCTGGACGATGCCTCTCATGGAAGTCATCAGCCCTCCGGGAGTGTCGAGCTGAATGATCAAGCATTCGGCCCCTTCTTCCTGCGAACGCTCGATGGCAAACTTCAGGAAATCCTCAACGCCGGGATTGATGCTGTCCTGAACCTGGACAAGGTTAAGGTGGGCAACATCGGCTGGACCCATGCTGCAAAACCCGAACACCGCTGTCAACAGGGCAGCCAAGGCCAACAGCGCTGGCTTTCTTGCCTGCTTACCGGTCATCACTGTTCCCCCTTCTGTCCTTCCAAGATTTCGCGAACGATCAACAGATCCTGCCAGGTTGCAGCCTTTTGGGACGGATTTCTCAGCAGATATGCCGGATGGAAGGTGCAGACCAGCGGCGTCCCGCGCCAGGTGAGCCGTTTGCCGCGCAAACCGGAGATGGCTTGGGTGGTGGCAAGGAGAGTTTGCGCGGCGCAGGCGCCCAGAGCACAAATCGCCCGGGGCGCGAGAGCCTCGAGCTGACGAAAGAGGAATGGGGAGCAGGTCTGGATCTCAACCGGAAGCGGCGTCCGGTTGTTGGGAGGACGGCACTTTACCACGTTAGCGATGTAGACCTCTTCTCGCCGGAAACCGAGCGCCTTGATCATGTTATCGAGGAGTTTGCCCGCTCTGCCAACAAAGGGTCGCCCTTGCCGGTCCTCATCAAAACCCGGACCTTCCCCCACGAAGACCAGTCGGGCTCGCGGCGAGCCCTCGCCAAAGACAATCTTCGCGCGGCTGGGATGCAGGCCGCAACGGGTGCACTCGCCGAGATGCTCCCTGATGTCGAGCAGAAGCTGCTCCGCGTTGCCCTGTTCGGGGGCGGCTTCACTTTGAAGGCAGTGGACGGGTCTTCTGCCTCTGACGTCTTCATGGGCCAGTCCCTGATTCCCATAAGGTGCAGACCGGTCAGGTGCCATTTCAGGCACTTTAAAATGGCCGCAAACTCAGCCCCGGCGTTATGCTCGGATTCCATCAGGGCTCCCCATCGCTGAATAACCCCTCAATACGATCAAGTACCTGTTCCGCCACGTGTTCCTTGGTGAGAGACGGCAGTTCGGTGATATTTCCCCGCCGATCGATGATTTTCACCTGGTTGGTGTCCCAGCCAAATCCCGAACCCGCTTGGGTGAGATCGTTGGCGACAATGAAATCCAGATTTTTCTGGGTGAGTTTTTCCGTGGCGTTTGCGATCAGGTTTTCGGTTTCGGCAGCAAAACCGACGAGAATCGGGCGTCTGGAGGCCCCGCGCGACTTTCCGAGGTGACCGAGGATATCAGGGTTCTTGACCAGAGTAACGTTTGCTTCACGTCTGGATCTTTTTCACCTTTTGAGGAGCCGTCTCCAACGGTCGATAATCGCCCACGGCGGCTGCCATGACCACTGCATCCATGTGGGGAACGAGCTGCAGAATGGTCTCTTGCATCTCCTGGGCGGTTCGCACCTTGGCCACGTGGACCCCATAGGGCGCAGGAAGGGAACTGGGCCCAGACACCAAATGGACCTCTGCCGCCCGTCGATACGCCACGCAAGCCAGAGCGTAGCCCATCTTGCCGCTGGAGGGGTTGCTGATGAAGCGCACCGGATCGAAAGGTTCCCAGGTGGGCCCGGCACTGACGAGGAGACGTCGGCCGGCGAGGCTGGGAGGAGTCAACAGTCGGCGTGCTGTTTCGAGGATCCTGGGGGGCTCGACCAGGCGCCCGGCGCCTTCCTCCTTGCAGGCCAGCTCACCTGCTTCCGGCTCCAGAATGGAATAATGGAGTTGCCGCAGGGATTCGAGGTTCCTCTGGGTGATCGGGTGTTCCCACATACACGCGTTCATGGAGGGGCAGATCAAGACGGGGGCGGTTGTGGCCAGGAGGATGGTCGTCAGGTAGTCGTCCGCGATGCCCGCTGCCATTTTACCGATGAGATTGGCGGTGGCGGGTGCCAGGATGACGAGATCGGGTGCTCTTGCCAAACGGATGTGGCCGATCTGAGATTCGCGTTCCAGGTTGAATAGATCGGTCCCGACGGGATTGCCCGAAAGGGTCTGGAACGTGAGTGGCGTGATGAAGCGCTGAGCATTGGCGGTCATCACCACATGGACGCTCGCCCCGTCTTTCACCAACAACCGAACCAGCTCGGCAGCCTTGTAGGCGGCAATGCCGCCGCTAATCCCCAGCAGTATGGTTTTCCCATCCACCATGCAGTCACCTCAGCCATTCGCCGGCGTCACAAAGATTTCCACATAAGTATAGACAATGTCTTCATACAAGCGAATGACGCAGGTCTTATCGGGCTTTTCGAAAATAAGCACCGAGCGTTGGTAGCGAAAGGATCCCTTAGGCTTCCAATTCTCTCGAGGCATCGCCATCTGGAAAAAGCTGATGAGAGAATTCAGGTCCACTCGCCCTCTGAGCGTAAGGATACCGGCCTTGATCGCTCCGGCCTGCACGACGTAGGATTCCTTGGACTGTATGTCCAGTTCCTGAGGGGTGGGGACGTCTGGAAAATCATAGAAAACCGGCCGCGGCGCGGTCGGTGTTGAAGAAGAAGCCTCAGGAGTTGAGCTCGTGGCGGCGCCGGGCTGAGCCTGCTGCCCGACCGGATTCGGTGGCGGGGTGCTCTGGCCTCCCATTGAGCTGCACCCTGCGGCGACCAGCATAAAAGTGATGGCCAGGGTCACACCTGCCAGTCCATAAAGGTTCTTGATTCTCATTCTCTGATCCCTCCGTCACAAACTTGAAACTGGAAACTGGAGCACCGACCGTTATTGCGATGAACACAGCTGCTTCCTTGCCGGTCGGGGATCTGCTATTTCTCAAACACCACCAGCTCTTCTATCGGTTTGCGATGAGAGTTCTGGTTCCGGTGAAGCGGATGGCCGATGGCAACGACGGCCATGAGTTCGAGGCGTTCCGGCAATTGGAGGAGCCTCAACACCCTCTCTTTATTCTTCAGGATCTCCCCGATCCAAACGGCTCCAAGCCCCTGAGCATGAACGGCCAGCAAAAGGTTCTGAATACACGCCCCGATGGCCTGGCAGTCTTTGACGTGGTCGTAAGAGCTTTCCTGGTCCAGGAAGACAGGCACCAGCACGGCTGCGTTCTTCATGACGGCAGCATAACGGGTCAGCTTTGCCAGCTCTTCCTTCAAGCTTTGTTCCCAAATCACGGAAAAGCGCCAGGGTTGGTTATTCAATCCGGAAGGAGCCCAGGAGGCAGCCTGCAAGATTTCAAACATCACTTTGCGGTCCACGGGTGCTTCCGTAAAATTCCTCACGCTTCGCCGCTCGTAGATGGCTCTGATCAACTCCGAATCAACTTTATTCGGATCCATCGACACTCCTTTGCCTCATCAATGCGGGAGCAGAGCGCTCCCTTATCCAATCCGCAGACGACCGGTGAGCCCGGCGACACCTTTGGGAGCCCGCTCGAGGTCCATCTCACAGCATGCGCATCCTGTTGCCATTTATAACAGAGTCCTGTCAAGCGAGAAGAGAAAATCATCTTTGGACTTGGAATTTTGCCATGAATATGATTAACGCTTTATCCTGACAACTGGTGCTGCTCGTTTGGGTTTCGCTGCGCAGGCCTTGCATTCCACCTGGGCGGTGGGCATGCTGCCATGGTTGCAGGTGAGCAGATAGGGCGAAGACTCCATGGGATATCCAAATGAGAGCTGAAAGCCATTCAGCCCGGGAAGGCAGGAAACTCGTGCAACTGGATGGTCCGGTCGATCTGGCCACAGTTCCGGGGATTCGCAAGAGACTCCTTGGCTGGGCGAAGAAAAGAGAAACCAAGGAGATGCACCTGGATTTATCACAGGTGACGGTCTTGGACACTGCCGGTGTCGCCATGTTGGTGGAGGTCTGGAGAAGTCTCGCGCGCCGGGACGGAAAGCTGCATTTGACCGGTTTGAGCGAAAACGCCAGGAGGCTGGTGCAACTGGCTCAGCTCGATCTGCTCTTTGAAATGGGGGATGGTGCGGCGTGAGCGACTTGCCTTCGGTTCCTTCCGACCTGATCAGGGTGTTGGGGCTGAACAGCTTCTACCGCCGCCGCCAGGTCCTCTTCAATATCGAATTCGGAATTCCCGGAAAGCATATCACGGTCATCATGGGAGTAAGCGGCTGTGGGAAGACGACCCTGCTCCGGCACCTTATCGGGTTGAAACCGACCGGGCCTCAGCAGGTGATGATCGATGGGATGGACCTGGGGGCTTTCAAGGAAGAGGACATGCGGGCCTATCGACGTCGCATCGGCGTCCTGTTCCAAAGTGGTGCCCTTTTCAACTCCATGACGGTATCGGAAAACATTGCCGTTCCGTTGAAAGTCCACACGAACCTGGCTGATGAAACCATCCGGATCATGGCCCTGATCAAGCTCAACTTGCTGGGGTTGGCCGAATTTGGCGACTATATGCCCTCCCAGTTGAGCGGCGGCATGCGCAAACGTGCGGGTTTGGCGCGCGCTCTCGCCATGGATCCGGAAATTCTCTTTGTGGACGAACCCTCGTCCGGCTTGGACCCCATTACCGCTGCCGGCCTCGATCGCCTCATTCTGGAACTGCGCGATACCCTCGGGATGACGGTCATCGTTGTCACGCATGAACTCGAGAGCGCTTTTCGCATTGCCGACCGCCTGGTGGTGATGGACCGGGGGCAGATACTGGCGGTGGGAAGCCCTGAGAAGATCCGGGCGAGTGAAAATGAGCGGGTGCAGCAGTTTTTGCAAAGAGCTGCCGACCCGGCGCAGATCAATCCGGCCGCCTACCTGGCTCGCCTTACTGGGAATTGAACGAGCAGGGAAGTGTCGATGGTCCGTTTGAATTGTCGGATTGCGGATTTGCAGAGAAAGACTGTCGTAGGCAGGGGGGCTCATGACCCGTTTGGTCCAATCTCTCGGTGCTTTCGCCCTGGATCGGCTTGCTTATCTTGGCCGCATGGGGTTCTTCCTGGTCTTCCTGGTCAGAGGGATTGGCAGACCTCCCGGGAAGTCCTGGGCGGTGATAAAACAGATTCACTTCATCGGCACGAAGTCCTTCTTCGTAATCGGGTTTACTGCGGCCTTCACCGGGATGGTGCTCGGTTTGCAGGGGTACTATACTCTTGCCAAGTTTGGCTCCGAAGGATTGTTGGGTTCCGGGGTGGCACTCAGTTTGATCCGCGAACTGGGACCGGTGCTAACGGCTCTGATGGTTACCGGGCGGGCGGGTTCGGCGATGTGTGCGGAAATCGGAATCATGCGCATTGACGAGCAGCTTGATGCCCTCGAGTGCATGGCCATCGACCCATATGCCTACCTCATCACTCCCAAACTGCTGGCGTGCCTGATCTGCCTTCCTCTCCTCACCGCCTTCTGCGACGTGGTGGGGATCATGGGCGGTTATCTGATCGGGGTTGACCTTCTGGGCGTGAGCCCGGGCGCCTACATGGACGGGGTCTATAAGAGCGTGGTCTGGAAGGACGTTTATATGGGGATCGTGAAATCCCTTTGTTTCGCCGTTCTGATGATCTGGATTTGCACCTACAAGGGTTATTATGCGGGCATCGATGAAGGCAACTTCGGTCCCGAGGAGGTGAGCCGGGCTACCACCAATGCCGTGGTGCTGTCATCCGTGGCGATTCTTGCCGGGGACTATGTGGTTACCTCCATTCTGCTTTGAGAAGTGACGAATAACGAGTGATGAGTGGCGAGTTGCCGGTTGGTGCCAGTCAAGGCGGTGCGCGCACGCGGTGCTCGGTACCGGGATCATGGTGAGTCTACTCGTTACTCGCTGCTCGTTGCGGTTCACACGTTGCTCATCACTACTTTTCATAAGGGAATGACCACATGGAAAGAAAAGCACTTGAATTGGGAGTAGGGGTGTTCTTGTTGGTCGGGTTCTTATGTCTGGGGTATCTTTCCTTCAAACTCGGCGATGTCCACCTCTGGAATACTTCGGACTATGAAGTGCAGGCCAAATTTTCAAATGTTGCAGGACTGAAAGACAAGGCCACCGTGACCATGGCGGGAGTGGCCATCGGGCAGGTCAAAAGTGTCCGGTTGAAAGATGGCCAGGCGCTTTTGACGCTCAACATTTATAAAGGTGTTCTTTTAGAGGAAGATTCAATTGCCAGCATCAAGACCATGGGCGTGATCGGGGATAAATACGTCTCCATCAGCCCTGGCGCTTCAGAAGAATACATAAAACCGGGTGGCGCGATCAAAGACACGCAGCCGCCTTTGGATCTGGAAAACCTGGTGAGCAAGTTCGTTTTCGGGAATGTTGAAAAACCACAGCAGCCCTAGACGAACGCCGACAAAACCCAGTGCGGAGGGAAGCCTTGACCGTGACCCTCACCTGATCCGGAGGGTTGCAATGCGAAGGATGAAAAGGGAAAGCCGCACATTATTGATCATATACAAAAGAAAAGCCGCTGAGAGAACATTCAGCGGCTTTTCCACACTGTGTATTATTGCAAAGGAAAGTTACTTCTTCATCTTTTTCATGAAAATATTTTCGCACTTGTCGGCAGCTGCTTCAGCGCGGCGAGCTGCTGCTTCGGCTTTCATGGCAGCTGCTTCAGCTTGTTTGGCATAGTTTGCACAGGACTGCTCTACCTGCTGAGCCTTATCCAGAGCCGACTGGCAGAGGTCCGTACACTTCTTGGCGTCTTGTACACAAGCGCAACCTACCATGGTGAAAGCAAAAGCGACCAGGATCAATACTGACAGTATTCTCTTCATAACTCTTTCCTCCTTCAAGAACTTGATCTTACTCTTACGTTAACAAAACATAACCACCTAACAAAAAACCCGTTGGATGTGTCTTCTTACCACCCCCTCCCTTTTTTAATGAATCCACTGCAAAAGCCTTTGGGAATTGCCTTCGCTTCCCGCACCGTTAGAAAAAACGGTTTTAGGCTACCCTACAAATTTTAGAAAATCAAGAAATATTTTTCCTTAAAGAAGCGCATTTTCACGCCTTTCGGCCCCGTTTCAACCACTGCTAGGGCATGTTCTCAACGAGTTTGAATGATACCTCGTCGGCAGCGAACCGCGACACGTTGGTTGGCACTCCATTCTGAAGCTTCACGGCCATAAGGAACTTCTTTTGGTCGATGTATTTCGCCAAAGGGTGCTGGGCCAGTTTGTTAAGGGCATATTGATTGTAATCAGGGAATCTTCGATATACGTCAGGATGTGCTTCGACAAACACCTGCCCATTCTTCTGTCCGAACTTCAGCGGTTCGTAGATGATTTCCAGTTTGGCTCCCATGGGCACCTGGGGGTAGAGGATCTTGATGTGCTCGGGATAGCATCGGATGCAACCGTGGCTGACCAGTCGTCCGACTCCCCAGGGCATAGCGGTACCATGAACACCATAAGCGCCTGCGGAGAATTTCATGACATAGTCTCCCAAAGGATTTTCCGGTCCGGGAGGCATCTGGGCCATGCCATATTTTTCCTGCAACGATGCGGGGATATACCATACAGGATGGACTCTTTTGTCATTGACAAAGAAACTTCCAAGCGGAGTCTCCCAGCCCTCGTCGCCGATGCCGATGGGATAGGTCTGGGCCGTGGAAGATGCCTTATCGAAGAAGTACAGCCTGAGTTCCGGCAGATTGATCACCAGTTGCTGATGCTGGGTGGGGGGCAGGATCCAGAAAGTGGGAAGGGAAATCTTCTTCCCGGTCGGCGGAATCCAGGCATCCATCCTGGGAAACATAAGGTCCAAGTCGTTGTAACCCAAACCATTTTTGCGGGCGATATCCAGCAACGTTTCCTTGGTGCCGATCTTATACCAGCTTGGATTCCCAATCACGGTTGTGTCAGGAAACCGGTATTCGTATCGGTGAACGGATGCCGTGTACTCTTCCTCGTCGGCAATGGCTCGTGACTCGAAAAACAGGCACAACACCAAAACCAGTAGCGCAAGACCCAAAACCCTTGTTCTCATGAACCCTCTTCCCGACACTCCATTACATAAACAGGCAACAAACGAGCGAGCCTTCAGCACTCGGTAACATAAAGGTTCTCCCGCTCTGGATCAAGTTTTTTTCTGTCGGACGAGGATTGGCAAGGCGATCTGGGCGGTTCCGTCGCGAAGTGCTCCGTTTTCCAACCTCAGGTCATCAGTCCCCACTCACTGTTTTTTGGGCAGTTGATCAAGGTTCCATTCCATGGGGTTGAGCAAGGAAAATCCAAGGCCTTCGAGCTTGGACTTGACACGGCTCACATTACTGGTGAGCAGGTAGGGGAAAACCGCGCGCTTGCCCTCCTCCCAATGACGGGCGACCAGGATTGAGCCAAACGATATGCGCTCCTCCGTGATGGCGTCGACAATCTTTTTCATCTGCCCGATCTTGTCCTCGACCATAATGCAGAGCAGGGTTCCCGGTTCCTCGATGCCCAGCACGTTGATGAAGGCCCGCATGAGGTCCCGAATGGAGATGATACCGATCAGTTTTCCATGGGCATCAACCACTGGAAAGCCGCCAACTCTTGTTTGCTGCATCAGCAACAGGGCATCCTCGAGGGTGTTCATGGGCGAGACGGTAACGACCTTTCTGGTCATGATGTCCTTCACCTTGCGTTGCGCAACCTGCTTCCTCTCACTCGCTGCGTCCTCTCCTGTTGCTACGCTTGACGGCATGGCGCTGCGAATATCCCGGTCCGTGACAATCCCAACCAGCATCCCGTCTTTATCGGCAACGGGAAGATGGCGGATGCGGTGCCTGGCGAGCAGTTCGGCGGCCTCCGCAATGCTGGTTTCGGGGTTGATGGCGATAACCTCCCTCGTCATGGATGTGTCTATGAACATCTTGCCCTCCTTTGGTCCTAATGATCTGAGAATTTCACTTGCCGAGCAGAATCTCTACATGGTTCTTGATCAACTCGGGCAGGCGTTGCAAGACATAGCCCCCTTCGAGCACTGAGAGCAACCTACCTTTTGCATGCTCTTCGGCGAGTTCCATCATTCTCTGCATGATCCAGGAGTAGCCCTCGGTAGATAGATTGAGGTTTGACATATCGTCGTCCCGGTGAGCGTCAAAACCGGCCGAAAGCAGGATTACTTCAGGCTGGAACGAAGCGAACGCTGGGAACAGATCGCGGGACAGCAATTCCTGGTAGGCTTCATCGCCCTGTCCGGGAAGCACCGGGGAATTGAGCGTGAAACCATAGCCTTCGTCAATGCCTCGCTCGAACTCACGCCCGGTGCCTGGATATGAGAAGGAAGGGTGCTCGTGGATGGAATAGTAGAAGACGGTGCCATCGCCGAGGAAGATCTGCTGCGTCCCGTTGCCGTGATGCGCGTCAAAGTCAACGATGCCGACGCGCTGGATGCCCCACTGTTCTTGCAGATATTTTGCGGCGATGGCCACGTTATTGAAATAACAGAAACCGAGGGCGCGGTTGATTTCAGCATGATGTCCGGGGGGTCTCACCATACAGAAGGCATTATCGAGCTTGCCTTCCATGAGCAAATCAATGGTCTTGAGGATGCCACCAACGGCCAGCAAAGCAATGTCATAACTGTCTTTGCAGATTTCGTTGTCGGGATGGTCCAACTCTCCCAGTTCAAGCATACACGCTTCCTCGAACCGAAAGATGTGCCTGGGGGAATGAACCCGTTCAATCCATTTCAACTTGGCCGGAGTTGCCTGAATAATGGCGAGTTGAGACAGCAGGCCGGCTTGCTCCAGAGCACGGTGGGCGGCCTCAAGCCGATCAGAGCGCTCCGGATGAGCCGGGCTTGTGCAATGGAGAAAAAACCGTTCGTCGTACAAAAGACCTGTTCTTCGCATTAGCTGTTTCCTCGTTTCGAACGCATCTGCAAGCACTGCCTGACACGAACAACGTCAAAGCAAAACTGCTCCTGCACCTGCTTTTCAGCAGATCAGAACCAAAGGTTTACGCTATTTCTAACCCGTTTCGTTCCTGCCGGAACGCACCAAGTTGACGCCGCGGGATAAGAATCGAGGTGATGTTCCGTGAACCTTTCGGGTATGCCTTGCCGGCTGGAAGTAAGGAGGGGTGCTGCCGATTCCGGTGTAAACCTGAGCCTCCTGCATCATAGGGACTTCCTGAGCGCCGGCAAGGCTGAAACCGAGGAGGGTGGTTTCCCTCCTCGGCATGTTAGCGGTTCTATCCCTGGACTGCGGCCAGACGATTGTTGATGAGATCCTCAACCACCGCGGGTTCGGCGAGAGTACTGGTATCGCCCAGATCCGAGATATCGTTGGCAGCGATTTTGCGCAGAATCCGTCGCATGATCTTCCCCGACCGGGTTTTGGGCAGGCTGGGTGCCCACTGGATGAAGTCGGGTGTGGCGATGGCCCCAATTTCCTTTCTTACCCACTGAATGAGCTCTTTTCGCAACTCATCCGAGGGTTGTCGATCGGCGTTCAAGGTCACATAAGCATAGATGCCCTGGCCTTTGATCTCGTGCGGGAAGCCGACGACCGCCGCCTCCGCCACAGTGGGATGAGCTACCAGCGCGCTTTCCACCTCTGCCGTCCCGAGGCGATGCCCGGAGACGTTGATGACGTCGTCAACCCGCCCCGTGATCCAGTAATAACCGTCCTCATCCCGGCGCGCTCCGTCTCCCGTGAAGTAGAGTCCCTTATAGGCAGAGAAATAGGTCTGTTTGAAACGTTCGTGATCGCCATACACGGTGCGCAACATTGCCGGCCAGGAATCGGTAATGACCAGGTTACCCTTGCCCGCTCCCTCCAGGAAGTTGCCCTCGGCATCGATGATGGCAGGCTTGAGGCCGAAGTAGGGCCGGGTGGCGGAACCCGGTTTGAGGGCCGTGGCGCCGGGAAGCGGGGTGATCAGAATCCCGCCGGTTTCCGTCTGCCACCAGGTGTCGACAATGGGACAGCGCTTTTCGCCGACGACGTTGTAGTACCACATCCATGCTTCCGGATTGATGGGTTCACCCACGGTGCCGAGAAGCCGCAGGCTCTTGCGTGAGGTCTTCTTGACCGGTTCTTCGCCCTGACGCATCAGGGCTCGGATCGCGGTCGGAGCGGTATAGATGATGTTGACCTTATGCTTGTCAACGACGTTCCAGAAGCGGGACCAATCAGGATAGTTGGGCACGCCCTCAAACATGATCGAAGTGGCGCCATTGGCCAGGGGGCCATAGACGATGTAGCTGTGACCGGTTACCCAGCCGATATCGGCGGTGCACCAGTAGATATCCCCGTCATGATAGTCGAATACATGCTGATGGGTCAATGAGGTGTAGACCAGATAGCCGCCGGTGGTGTGAAGCACCCCTTTGGGCTTTCCGGTGGAACCGGAGGTGTAGAGGATGTAAAGCGGATCCTCGGCATCCATCTGTTCCGGTGGGCAGTCCGCGGAAGCTTCCGCCATGAGCTTGCCCCACTCGAGATCGCGTCCGGGCGTCCAGGAGACCTGACCACCCGTATGCTTCACCACCACGACCTTTTCGACTACGGGGCACTTCGCTACCGCTTCGTCGGTATTGGCCTTCAAAGGGATCGGCTTGCCTCCGCGCAACCCTTCATCCGCGGTGATCACTACCTTGCCCTGGCAATCCTGGATGCGTCCCGCCAGGGAATCCGGTGAAAAACCGCCGAACACGATGGAGTGGATAACGCCAATGCGGGTGCACGCCAGCATGGCCACCGCCAGCTCGGGGATCATGGGCAGATAAATGGTTGCCCGGTCCCCCCGCGCAGCCCCAACGACTTCAAGACATTGGCAAACTTGCAGACCTCTTGATGCAGTTGACGATAGGTGAAGGACTTGCTTACCGCCGGATCGTCCGCTTCCCAGATGATGGCAACCTGATCTCCGCGCTTGGCCAGGTGACGGTCCAGACAGTTGTAGCTGACGTTCAACTTGCCGTCGATAAACCACTTGATGGGAACCTCCCCCTCGAAAGAACTCTCTTTCACCTTCGTCCAGGGTTTGAACCAATCGAGGCGCTTGGCCTGTTCTCCCCAGAAGCCTTCGGGGTCCTTGACCGACTGCTCATACATCTTGAGGTACTTGTCGTTGTCCACCCAGGCCGATTTTGCCCAGGCTTCGGGGACGGGAAACAATTGATCTGACATGGCTAGCTCCTTCCAGGTTTGAGGGAATAAATAAGCTTCTGCCGCCCGCTGAGGCGGTTGACTGAGAGGGTGTGAAGGAAAAGGAATGGTTAAAGGGTAAAACAGCCTGGCAAGAAGCCGCCGACTCGAAAAGATCGTGCTGTGAGACACGGATTGTAGGAAGAGTTACCGCAGGCGATTGAAGGTTAGGACCGACGTTTCAGGGAAGTATGTATCAACGCAAAATGGGTTTGTCAACAGAAACCTCTGACCAGATTGTCCATAATCTGCCAGAATGCGGTCACGCGTGCGACCGTTTCAACACCCGGAGATGATATGGGTTGCCATGGCCTTGCCATTTCCATTATGCTGCCAATTCTGTGTTGGCCCTGGCACGAGTCGTGGTAAGTTGAGTTAAAGTGACTCATGAAGCCCTTTGCCATGGCATCCTGTGATCGTATAGGATTTTCTATTTTGGGTGAATCAACGGACTCGAATTCGGCAATCAGAAACCCGCAATGCGGACTCTGAAATCAGCGTAAGCCAATTCCTGTGAGGAGAACAAAATGAGCAAACCAAGAACAGATGGTCGTCCGGCAAACGTCAAAAAGCAGTTTCCCAACAGTGTTGTCCCCCTCTTCAATGGCAGAACCCTGCTGGCTGCGGCTCAGAAGCACAAATCGATGATCATGGCGTGCAACATGCGGTGCCGCCTGCCGGTGGAAGGAATTGTGCTGGCTTCCATGGCCGCCAAAGCCCCGGTCATGTATGAAATTGCCAAATCGGAATTGAGCTATACCGAATTTACCCCGGCGACCTTTGTTGCCTACATCGTTCAGGAAAATGAACGCCTGGGCAACACGGAAGTGCCCTTTGCCGTTCATGCCGATCACATCACCGTGAAAAAGCTGGAAGAGGTGGAAGGGATCGGAGCCCTCATTGCCAGGCAGATGGAAGCGGGGTTCACGTCCTTTGCCATCGATGCCTCCCACATGGAAAACGAGCAGAACCTGGTCGCCACCTCAACGCTGGCCCTGCCCATCATTCAGGAAGGGCTGGCGCTCGAAGTGGAGCTGGGGGAAATTGGAGCCAAGAGCGGCAGCGCTGAAGGGTTTACCCAACCCGAGGAGGCTGAGTGGTTCATTGGCGAGTTGAACAAAAAGAACATTCACCCCAATCTGCTGGCCATCAATAACGGGTCGATTCACGGCACCTACTTCGGCGCCACCCACGAAGGCATTCAACTGGACCTGACCGCCGGCATCTGGCAGTCCATCCAGCCTTGGGCCGTGGACATCGCTCAGCATGGGATCACCGGAACCTCGCTCGAGAAGATCTCTTCCTTCATCGAATACGGGATTCGCAAGGGCAACGTGGGAACTTTATGGCAAAACATTGCCTTCGGTCTGGCCATGAACCAGAACGGGAACGCCATCACCACGGAAAATCGTGACTATATCAAACTGCCCTATCGCGGCATCCCGGATGAGTTGTGGCAGGAAATGTGGTCGTGGGCGGGCGAGACCAAAAATACGGGCGGCAATATCAAGAACGCCAACCAACCCTTTGCGGCCAAAATGAACGCCATCCCGCAAGCCTACAAAAAGCGCATCTCGGATCATGCCTACGAGGAGGCCCTGCGACTCTTCGAAGCCACCCGCTCCGCCGGCCTGGCCGAGAGTGTATGGGATTTTGTCTAGTACCGCCAGACGGAAATAATCATCCCTTTTCAGAAGCACATCGATGGGTTGCCAGATTGCCGGTGTGCTGGTTCCCAAGCTCCAGCTTGGGAACCAGCGGAGCCGGCGGAGATGCCGGAACGGATGATGGATTACGCCGCGACCTGCTAGACAGGCTGTGCTGGCGGACGCGTCTTTGAGTCAGTGACGCCGAGTCTGCCGGGCATGACGGTTACTGAGCCATCATTCCCGCAGAGTTCCAATATCAAGAGATTCTTCCCCAACTTCACCCAGCTTGCTTGGACAGGCTTTATCCCGCCCTTTCCCACCGGGTGCCGGTAGCCGTATCGATCACCCGCAGGCCGCGCTGCCCGAGCTCTTCCCGGAGACGGTCGGAGTCGGCCCAGTTTTGGGCTTTGCGGGCTTCGTCGCGCCGGTGCAGGAGCGCTTGATCGTCGGCGCTCAAGGGTTCCAGTTCCATGTCGAAAACCCCGATGAGGCCATTGAGTTTCTTGAGCACATCCAGGATCTGGGTGCGTTGAGCCTCATTGAAGGAGCTCTGATCGAGGATGGGATTGACCAGGCGCACGAATCGGAAGAGTGCGGCCAGCGCCAGCGGCAGATTCAAATCATCACCCATGGCCTCGAGAAAACTCTGTTCAAGGGTAAAAACGATTTCCGGGAGCGCTGCGTTTTCGAGTTTGCTGCTTTGGGCGTGCTGTGCGCGGCTGATGAATTCCTTCAACCGCTCGTAGCCGCGTCGAGCGTTGAGGATGTTTTCGGGAGTGATGTGGACCGGTTTGCGGTAGTGGGTGCTCAACAGCCAGTAGCGAACCTCCATGGCGGTGTGGCCGGCTGCCATGAATTCCCGGACGGAGAGGTCTGCATCGAGCTCGCTGGCCTGCCTTTCATGCTGGGAGGACCAGATGCGTTCGCAAAGCATCCAGATATTGGCAAAGGGTTTTCCGGTTATGGCCTCACCGATCTCGCGCAGATTTTCGAGATGAGGGAAAAGAAAGTCCACACTGCTCACATGGATGTCGATGGGGGAGCCCAGATCGTGAATCGCCACCGACGCCGCGGCGATATGCCAGGTCGGGAGGACGTTTCCCCAGTCGGTTTTCAGAAAAACCCCCTGCTTGAGTTCCGCCAGCGTCGAGCGCTTGAGCAACGTGAAATCCCTCGGGTTGAGCTTCTCGTAGGCATCGAGATCGACGGTCTTGCCCAAATGGATCTTCTTGGGATCGACTTTGGAGAGGACCCCATAGTTGCTGCTTGTCGAAAGATCGAAGTAGACGGAGCGCAGCTTCTCGTAGGCCGTGCCCTTTTTGATCAGCAACCGGGTAAACTCGATAATGGTGTCGATATGATCACTGGTCTTGGGACAGCTGTAGGTACGCTGGATTCCGAGCAGGTCCAGGGCGCTCAGGAAATGTTCCAGTTGTTGCTGCGCATAGACGGCATGATCCAGGTTCGCCGTTCGCGATTCCTGGATGGCGCTGCTGTCAAGATCGGGAGCCAGGATGACCTGGTTGACGGAGAAGTTTTTCTGACGCAGAAAGCGGGCCAGCAGGTCGGCCAGCAGGAAACGCCGCGATTCCTGGAGGGAGAGCGGTTTGTCCAGAGGGGAGCCGGTTACGAAAATCC
Source organism: uncultured delta proteobacterium (assembly GCA_963783775.1). Taxonomy (GTDB): domain Bacteria; phylum Desulfobacterota; class Syntrophobacteria; order Syntrophobacterales; family Syntrophobacteraceae; genus JADGQM01. Next base: position 204,233 of record CAWAOR010000012.1, read on the forward strand.
TTACTTTACCTTCCTGGACCGGCTTAAAATCAACCTTCTGGCGCTGCAGTAGATTGTAGAACCGAAAGTCGGGTTCGAGCAGGGTGGTGAAAAGGTTAGTGCTGAGATAGCGGTCTCCGCCATCCGGGAGAAGGGCCACAATGATGCCGTCGTCGCGTGCGGCAGCAAGGCGCGCCGCTACGGCCATGGCCGCTCCCGAACTCATCCCGGCAAAGATGCCTTCTTCTTTTGCCAGACGCCGGGCCATCTCAAAGGCCTCTTCGTCCTTGATGTTCTCAACCCCGTCCAGCGCATGGCGGTCGAAAATGCCCGGGACGTAGGATTCCTTCATGTTCTTCAGGCCCTGAACCTTGTGGCCGGGGTAGGGTTCGACCCCGATCACCTGGATGGCCGGGTTGCGTTCCTTCATGGCGTGCAGAATGCCCATGGCCGTTCCCGTGGTGCCGAGAGTGACCACCACGACGTTGACTTTGCCTTCGGTTTGGTCGTAGATTTCCGGGCCCGTATGCTCATGGTGGGCGGCGGGGTTCGCGGGGCTGTTGAACTGGTCGGGCATGAAATAGAGGTCCGGGTTTTCCCTCACCAGCCTGTAAACCTCTTCAATGGCGCCGTCGGTGGCCTTGCTTCCAGGCGTCAACAGCAGTTCCGCACCGAAAGCCTTGAGGATCTTCTGCCGCTCCAGACTGGCTGTCTCCGGCATCGCCAGCACGAGGCGGTACCCCTTCACCGCGGCCACCATCGCCAGACCGATACCGGTGTTCCCGCTGGTGGCCTCGATGATGATCTTGCTCGGGGTCAAAAGGCCCTCGCGCTCGGCCGCTTCGATCAGGGACAGAGCTGGTCGATCCTTCACGGAACCGCCAGGGTTTTTCGCTTCCCATTTGACGAAAAGGGTGACTTTCGGATTAGGATTCAGACGATTGATCCGAATCAGCGGGGTATTGCCGATGGCCTCCAAAACATTGGAAAAGACGTTCTTCATGGTCAGCGCATTCCTGCTCAAGTATTGCAGCTTTTCAACCACCCTCAACCATCACCTTTTTCTTTATAGGCAGTCCCATTGCATGGTGTCAAAGCCTTTCCGTGCGCAGGCCATATTGAGATAGCAGAAATGTAGGAAGAGAGCTTTTGTGATCGACTTTTGAAAGCGAGTTTTAGGATTGACCGTCGGGGTAATCTTTGCTAAACGTTTCACGAATCTCATGAGCTGCCGATAACCGTCATTTTCAACGAGGAGTTGTGTTATGTCACCTTTCGGCGAATTTCTGTGTGTGGAGCTTAAACGCAGCGTTGCCAGTATGCTGCCTCAGGACATCCCCTGGTATGATCCGAGCCATACCATTTTCTTTGGTGCTCTCTACGGCGCCCTCACCATGATCGGCCTCGGCCTGGTGGCAGCGGCTTTGATAACCTTCAAGCGACTGAAGCAAGAGGACGGCGGGGGACATCACTAGGTTTAGTTTGCCCCCAAAACATCTTCTTTGAGAGGATGAGCGTCCTGACGCAATTTGAATATCGGATTTCTGGTACCGGCCGCTCGGAGTGGCACCGCATTCCTCGGGTTGAGGTGAGCTGTGAGCGCCAGGTACCGGAGGCCCGCCCCCTGCTCGATGTTTCAGTATCTCCCTGAGCCTCTCTTCAACTCCGCAAGGCCATAACCATCGACCAGAATCTATTTGTGCAAAGGAGTTGCCCTGTGGATCCCAACGTCTTTCGAGAATATGACATAAGGGGTGTCGTGGATGAGGAAATTCACCCAGAGGATGTGGTGCTCATGGGAAAAGCCTTTGGCACCTACATGGCCCGCCAGCAAAAGCAATACGCGGTCATTGGCCGGGACTGTCGACTCAGTTCCGACCGGTTTCGCGATCTCCTGCTCGAAGGCATGCTGACGACGGGGCTCGATGTGGTGGACGTAGGCCTGGTCCCAACCCCGGTCTTCTATTTTGCCCTGCGCCAGCTGAATCGTGAGGGCGGGGTGATGATAACCGCCAGCCACAATCCTCCCGAGTACAACGGGTTCAAGATCTGCAACGGTTTCGACACCATTTACGGAGCCGAGATCCAGAAATTTCGCCTTCTCATGGAAGAGGGTTCGTTCGAGAGCGGCGCGGGGCAGGTTATGCCTTACGACATCGTCACCCCGTACCTCGCTTTCGTGGTGAACAATATCAAGCTGGGCCGGCGCCTGCGCGTCGGCGTTGATGCCGGGAATGCGACTGCCGGACCGGTGATCCTGCCTATTCTCGAGCGGTTGGGCTGCGAGGTATTCCCCCTCTACTGTGACATGGATGGCACTTTTCCCAATCACGAACCCGATCCCACCGTGCTCGAAAACCTCAGGGATCTGAGTGCCCTGGTCCAAAAGGAACACCTGGATGTGGGGGTTGCCTTCGATGGCGACGGCGACCGTCTGGGAGTCGTTGACCACCGCGGGGAACCTGTTTTCGGCGACAAGCTGATGCTCATTTTCGCCCGTGAGATCCTTTCCCGAAGTCCCGGAGTGACTTTTATCTCGGAGGTGAAATGCTCCCAGACCCTTTACGACGATATCAGAAAACACGGCGGGAAAGCGATCATGTGGCGCACCGGCCATTCCCTGATCAAGGCCAGGATGAAGGAAGTGGATGCGGCTCTTGCCGGCGAGATGAGCGGGCACATGTTCTTCAAGGATCGCTTTTTCGGCTTCGATGACGGGCTGTACGCGGCCTGCCGGCTCCTCGAAATCCTTTCCCATACCGGGAAAACCATACCTGAGTTGCTCGAAGGCGTTCCGGTCACCTGCACCACCCCGGAAATCAGAGTCCCATGCCCCGATCCCATCAAGTTCGAGGTGGTGGAAAAAGCCAAGCACCGGTTCCGGGCGATGAACCTGGACATTATCGAGGTAGACGGCGCCCGCATCGTCTTTGAAGACGGCTGGGGCCTGGTGCGCGCTTCCAACACCCAGCCGGTCCTGGTGCTCCGCTACGAAGCCCGCGCGCCGGAACGGTTGAACGAGATACGGAAACTGGTGGAAGGCGTCATCGCAGAGGCCAAGAACGACGTTACTGCTTCAGGGATGAGCCCTAAACGATGAGAGACTTCTAATCCATTCTTAATCCTCTCCTAACTTTCCTCCTTTAGATTCAGACACAAGCATCGCGAGTGGTGCTTCACCCATGATGTGGGTGGTCGAAAACACTTCGGATCAGCTGTCAATCAAAGGAGGACTAGAATGTTTAGGAGATTCATGAACCAATTGCATAACCAACGCTCTGGGGTAAAGACCCTGTCCGCAGTGGCCGTTTCGCTCTTTATTGCCGGCCTGGTGGTATCGTCGGGGATGAACGGGACGGCCGCATCGCTGGCCCAAGGGCAGGTTCCGACAACCCAGGTCAGCTCCGATCCGGCCGCCATCAGCAGTCCGTTCACGGCCCTGGCGAAACAATTGACGCCGGCGGTGGTCAACATCAAGGTGAACAAGGTCGAAAAGACCAGTTCGCCGTGGTCGAATCTCCCGGAAGGACCCTTCAGGGAATTCTTCAGGCATCCTCAACTGCGCGAAAACCGACCGGTCCAGGGAGCCGGATCTGGAGTTATCATCAACACTGACGGCACCATTCTCACCAACAACCATGTGGTGGAAGGCGCCAAGGAAGTCACCGTGACCCTGGCCGACAAGGAGGAATTCAAGGGCGAGGTGGTGGGGCGGGATCCCAAGACGGACCTGGCGGTGCTGAAGATCAGCACCGGGAAAAAACTGACCGCTGCCAGCCTGGGCGATTCCGAGCAGCTGCAGGTTGGGGATTGGGTACTGGCGGTTGGAAACCCCTTCGGACTGGGCAATACGGTCACGTCCGGGATTGTGAGCGCCAAAGGCCGCGTCATCGGGGCCGGTCCCTACGATGACTTTATCCAGACCGATGCTTCGATCAATCCGGGGAACTCCGGCGGGCCGCTCTTCAACATGAAGGGCGAAGTGGTCGGGATCAATACAGCCATCATTTCCGGCGGCCAGGGCATCGGGTTTGCCATCCCCGTCAATACCGCCAAGCCGCTGATCCCGCAGTTGGTGGAAAAAGGCAAGGTGACCCGCGGTTACCTGGGCGTCAATATCCAGACTATCACTCCTGAACTGGCGGCCGCTATGAAACTGGGCGAGTCCAAAGGAGTTCTGGTAGCCGATGTGATTCCCGGGGGGCAGCGGACAAGGCCGGCATCAAACGCGGGGATGTGATCGTGGCCTTCGAGGGCAAGCGCGTCCAGGACAGCCACGAGCTGCCAGCCCTGGTGGCGGCTACGCCGGTGGGCAAGGATGTGACGGTCACCGTGGTCACTGGTGGCAGGGAACATGAGGTCTCCGCCAAGATCGCCGCGATGGATGCCGATGAACTTGCCTCCAACGAACCCGGCAAGCCGGCCCAGGGCAAGTGGGGCCTCCAGCTCCAGGATGTCAACCCTCAGCTGGCCAAACAGCTCGGGCTCAAGGTGGACCAGGGCGCCGTGGTGGTTGACGTGCAGCAGGGCAGCCCCGCAGCCCAGGCCGGCGTGCAGCAGGGGGATGTGATTCTCGAAGTCAACCGGGAACCAGTGAAATCGGTCAAAGAGGTCAAGGACCAGGTCGCCAAAGCCGGTGACAAGGACTCGCTGCTCCTCCTGCTTCAGAGTGAACAGGGTAAACACTATGTGGTCCTGAAAGGGTAGGGGCGCGGATTTGGGATTTCGGATGTCGGAATGAAAAGTCGGTTGGGAGTTGTCTGGGAATAAATCACTGACTTTTGCCACGAAGAGCACGGAGGACGAGAAAAGTCTACTTCTCGTCCTCCGTGGTTTGGAAAAACTCTCAATGAGCGAAACTCAGCCAACTATCCTTTTGCCGCGGTCAACTGAGTTCCCTCGAGAAACCTGAGAGGGCCCTATACGATGTGGGTGATCTCGATGCTTCCCCACTTTTCGGCCAGGTACTCGGCGACGAGGCGGCGGTGACAGTGATCCGGCTTCTCTTCGCTGCAAAGGAGACACCCGCCGTCGATCAGCTCTTTGGAGAGTCGTTTTTCAATTTGCCGCTCGGCGATGAGTCTCCAGAAATCCGCTCTTGTAGGTGGGCCAGTCGCCACCGTTTTTGCGGTATTCATCGAGGAGCTCTTTGCTGGGGGCGAGGTCGGGCCGGTGCAGGTAGTCGATGCCGCATACGGCCTTGAGAAAAAAGCGAAGATCATCCCGCTTGGCAAATCCGGCCAACTGGGAGACGTTGTTCAGGCGGATGTCGAGGACTCGTTGAACACCGGCCGAGCTCAGGGCCGTAAAAAATTGCTCGGCCGACTTTCTGGTAAATCCGATGGTAAAAAGCTTTACTCCTGCCATGATGCGTCTCCTGCCGGTTCAACAGCTTCTCTGGCGCCGGTGTCATCTCTCACGTAAGCGATTTTATCGCCCTGGGTGTCGTAGGCTCTTTGAATCAGATCTTCCGGGCTTTCAAACAGCCGCAGCTGGCGCATCTTCAAATCCCGCATGAGTCGCCGTTCGCTGTCACCGAGAGGTTCGATGCTTCCATCCTCAAGAATGTGTCCGATTTCAATGGGTTTAGATCGGATGGCGCGGCAGACCAGGATCATGCGGTGGCATGTAATGGGGTCTTTCTCGGCGCACATGACTGCAATGCGGTAGGTTTTTAGCCCTGTCAGCAGTCTTTCCACGCCCTGTAAGAAGAGGTCGGTCCTGGCGAGTCGCCCGTACTGGACTTTGCCGGCCACGTAACAGGCGGGATTCTCACTGCGCGGCCCCAGTTCAGCGCCGAGGTACACATAGGCAATCCGGTTTTCCTTCAGCACTTTCTGCAAAACTTCGCGGTTGAACTGGGGGGTGAACTTGCTGTAAGGGCTTGAACGGACATCGGCAAGGGCGGTGATCGCGTTCATCTTCAGCAAGTGTACGAAGCTGTCGAGATCGTGATTGGAATGGCCGATGGTATAGAGTTTATTCATTGCCGGGTCCTGTGGCTGCTTCGGAGTCAAAGATGACAGCCGCGATCAATTTGTAGCAGAAGCCTTCAAAGGGTTCGCTGATACTCACGGTCAGGTATGGTCGATAACCTGCCACCGGATAGTCGCCAGGCTTCATCTGGATATAGTGTTCTTCAATGACCGGGTCGGTAACCGCCAACCGGTATTGTTCCCCTTTGTACGCAAACCGTGCGCGAACTCGGGGCAAACCCTTGAGATCTTCCTCGACATGCAAGCACAGCTTCTCCGGGCGAATGAAGAGCAAAGATGAGGAGATCGTCCCGCTACTCACCTCCAGCGGCATCCGGTCGTTTCGTCCGGTTCGGCTGTGATAGCCGTTTATCCATAATTGATCAACCTCATCGCACAACTGCTGAACGCGGGCAAGAGGCAGCGTCCCAAGCCATGACCAGCAACCGTTGGCGATCTTATGGTTTTCGGTCTGATAAGTATGAGGGCAGCCTTCACGCAAGTGCACTTCGATGATGTCGAGTAGCCTGGGTACCCTTCCGTTCGGCAGGGAGATGTCGTTCAGAGCCAATTCACCGGTTGCCGCACCGCTGACCGGCCGGATCCAGCGCCCAATTCGCCCATCTCGAAATTCTTTGCCCGCTATGCACCAGCCGGAATACTTGCGCGAATTGGCGAGGCAGATGATTCTTGTGATTTGAGGCTGCTCGGCAGTGGCAGGAAGAAGTACCGGGTTGCGCAGTGGGTTCTGAAAGGTCAGGCAGTGCAGGCGAATGATTCTGAGATCTCCATAGCCGATTTCCTCGTTCAGTGCCTCGAAAACCGGCCGGAGGAATTCAAGACCGAGCTCTTGGAAGGCCCGCATGGCTCTTTGCTTTTGCTCGTCAGGGATCTGCAGGAGGTGCAGCAACCCACCCGAGCGCAGCGGATATCCTTCCTGAAGGTACTTGTGGAGATGATCCAGGATGGTGTCGTGCTTGACCTGCCACTCTACGGCCAGTTCCTCGACCGACTGCCCGGCGTTGAAGGCTTCGCCGACCAGGTGGTGCCGTTTCCTGAGGCCTGGTTGCGAATCTTCCCGTGGCTGCGCGGCGGGACGCCGGGGAGGGTTGACTTCGGGATGATCCCGGCAGTAGTCCCCAAGGATGGCCATGAAAACCGCGCCGTACTTCTCCAGCTTGGCGCCGCCGATGCCGTGGATTTGCAGCAGGTCTTCCGGGGTTTGCGGCAGATAGGTGGCCATTTCGGTGAGGGTCCGGTCGGAAAAGACCACAAACGGCGGAACATTGGCGGCCTCGGCCAGTTCCTTGCGCTTCTGCCGCAGGATTTCGAACAACTGGGGATCGTGTCGCGAGGGCGTGTCTTCCAAGACTTGATCCGGCGGTTGCACCGATGCCCGGGGCGCCGCCATGGTGCAAAACACGCTTTCCCGCCCGCGAAAGACTTCCCAGGCCGCAGAAGCGAGACGCAGTCCCCCGAATTCGGCGTCTTTTACCGTGAGTCCTTTTTGGAGGAGTTGTCGCGCCAATCGCTGCCATTGATCCCGGGAAAATTCCCGGCCAATTCCATAGGTGGACACTTTGTCGTGCCCGTGCTGCAAGACCTTGCCGGCCTTCGATCCCAGCAGCACGTCGATGATGTGCAAAGCCCCGAAACATTCGCCCGTGCGTTTCACACAGGAGAGGAATTTTTGGGCGGGAATGGTGACGTCCGTCATCTCCCGTTCGCCCGCCAGGCAGTTGTCGCACATGCCGCAGGGTTGGCCGGCGAAGGCTTCGCCGAAATAGGCGAGCAGCGGAAGGCGCCGACAGACCTCGGCTTCGGCAAAAGCCACCATGGCGTCGAGTTGCAGTTTGGCGGCGCGCTTATCGTCACCTTCCTTGCTGTCGATAAAGGGCCTGATCTTGTGGACATCGGCGTAGGAATAGAGCAGCAGGCATTCGGCCGGCATGCCGTCCCGCCCGGCCCGGCCGATTTCCTGGTAATAGCTTTCGATGCTCTTGGGCAGATCATGGTGCAGCACGAAGCGGATGTTCGATTTGTTGATCCCCATGCCGAAGGCGATGGTGGCCACGATGATGGGGACCTCATCCTTGACGAACCGCTCCTGGTTGAGGCTCCGCTCCTCATCGGCGAGGCCGGCATGATAGGGGCAGGCGGAAAACCCCTTGGCGCGCAGAGCAGCGCAGAGAGCATCCACGCGCTTGCGGGTGAGGCAGTAAATGATCCCCGATTCCCTGGGGAAGCGATGGAGAAAATCCGTGACCTGCCGGAAAGCATCCTCCTTGGGCTCGACCCGCAGCAGAAGATTCTCCCGGTTGAAACTGGCCACGAATTCGCTCGTTTCACCGAAGCCGAGGCAGCTTTTGATGTCCTCCCTCACCCGCGGGGTGGCCGTCGCCGTCAGAGCCATGCAAACCGCCCCCGGAAAGCGCGCCCGTACCTCGGCCAGCTGACGGTACTCGGGACGAAAATCCGGTCCCCATTCCGAGATGCAGTGCGCCTCGTCAATGGCCAGACAGGCCACCGGCAGGGCTTCGAGCATAACCCGCACATTGGGTTTTAAGAGCGTTTCCGGGGCCACATAGAGCAGCTTCGCGTCGCCGCAGCGGAGCCGTGCCACGTTGCCGCGGTAAGCTTCCGGTGAGAGGGAGCTGTTGAGCAGCACCGCCGGCACTGCGAGTTCCGTGAGCTGCTCCACCTGGTCTTTCATGAGGGAAATGAGCGGTGAAACGACGATGGTGAGCCCGTCAAAAACGAGCGCCGGAAGCTGGTAGCAGAGGGATTTGCCGCCGCCGGTCGGCATGACCGCCAGGGTGTCCCGGCCGCCAAAAACGTGCTCAATCACCTCCCGTTGCAGGGAGATGAAATCATCGTAGCCAAAAACGGTCTTGAGGATGTGCCGGGCCTTCTCCATTATCATTATCCGAGAACCGATCCGGGTTTCTCCTCACCCATCGGTTGCGCCCACCGTTGCTTTACTTGCGGAAGAGATCTGAGTGTGTGCCGGTACGTTCGAATACGACCCGCCCTTCCTCTATCTTGTAAATCAGGAGCCAATCGGATTCGATGTGGCACTCTCGTCTCCCTTGCCAGTTGCCAACGAGCTTGTGGTCTCCATGAAGAGTATCCAGATTATCTTCGGCGATAAGAGAGCAGATGATTATTTTTATTTTCTCAAGATTCTTTCCACGCCGTTGCATCCGTTTTACGTCTTTTTCAAACTGATGGGTATATACGGGGGTGAACATTAAATACCCAGCTTTCTAAACATATCTTCGGCGTCCTCGCAAACAATCAGATCACGCCCAGCATCGGTATTTCCGAATGTTCGAGAGGTCGTTTCATTAGGAATGGCAACTTCAAATGGCAGCCCATCACGCAACTCCACTTGTTTATAGAACAGAGTGATCGCCTGAGTTGCGGTTAACCCAAGTCTGCGGAATACATTCTCTGCCTTATCCTTCAGTTCCGGTTGTATCCGGGCTCTTACGGTTTCTGTCTTGCTCATGATCTGCCTCCCTTTTTTCCTCACCAATGTAGCACAAATGGGGTACACTGTCAATGCTTTCAACGCCCACCTTCTCGCAATGGGGTCTGATCATCTTTGCTATCCTGACGGCCGCTACGCCGAACGGTCATACGCCGGCGTCAGCGCTCCTGAGGCGCCCCGGCAAATCATCAGCCTGGGCTGCACCAGCAGCGTGGCCCGTGCCTCTCTAGAACTCCGTGCCGGCCTTCATTCAAACAGCATGGGAATTGGCATCTTCCGAAGTTTACCGGAACTCCTTTTCTGTCATTTCGAACGAAGCGGAGCGAAGTGAGAAATCCGAAAACTCAATACCTTAAGCAAACAAGATTTCCCGCCTGTCATCCTTGAACGCTCTAACAGCCTTATGGCAAAATGGTACCCATGGCTGCTTACGAGCATTTGCCGATCTTTATGAAAATGATGGACCTGAGCATGTTTATGGAGCAAACGGTCAGTCGCTTCTCTCGGTACCACCGCTACACGCTTTGACGCGAAAAAATGGGTGCTCTCCTACGGCATGCAGGCGGAAGTGCTGGCACCGAAGGAAATGCGGGAGGAAATTGCGGAAGAACTCAAGAGCTGTCTCGACCGATACCTGACTCCCGCGAGATCCTCCTGACCCCATCATCCCGCCCGGCAGGGATCACCACCCATCACCACGAAGTGCACGAGCTATGAGGAACGATTGCTTCATGTGTCTTCGTCGATAACACGACAACTTCCGCCGAGAGGGGGAGGGAGAAGACACTCCGGACCTTTTGGTCAGCGCCACGACCTGCCCCGTTATCATCAGATACCCGCTAACCGGCCCTTGACAGCTTATCAGTGAGTTCTTATGCCAGGTTTATAAGCATGGTGAGTCAAATTTCTTAATATCATTGCCGGAATCGCTCCGGAGCGAAAGGAGGTAATGCTATGAGGGAAATTAAGAAGATACTGTTTCCGGTTGATCTTTCGCCAGTGTCCTCGAAGATTGCGTCTTCGGTGATCGCATTTGGCGAGGCCTTTGAAGCCGAGATTCACCTTGTCCATGTCGCCGTTACGATGGAGGAAATCGCAGGGGTTTATGGTCCGGATGCGATAGTGGGTAACTTCGAGGATGAAGTTGCGCAAAGCGCTGAAAGAGAATTGAAGAAATTCGAAGAGAAGTTCTTTGCTGGGTACCCAAATAAGAAAAGGGTGGTGTTAAAGGGTGATCCCGTCGATGAGATTATCGCCTACATCAAGGCTGAGAAGATCGACCTGGTTGTCATGGGTACTCATGGCCGAAAAGGGATCGATAAGATTCTGTTCGGCAGCGTTGCTGATCGCATGGTAAGGAATTCCCCGGTTCCCGTACTGACGATAAACCCTTATCTAAAGACCTGATGCGCATTCCTGCAGGCTGGAAATGAAGCTCCTGGTGCAATGTAAGGCAAACTGAGAGATCACCAGACATTTTAGGGAGGATGGATTCTGGCGCTATTTCTGGTTCAACACGGCAAGAGTCTGGCAAAGGACGAAGACCCCGAGCAAAGTCTTTCAGGGGAGGGAATTGCCGATACCGAACGGATCGCAGCCGTGGCCAAAGGATACGGGGTTAGGATCTCCTGTATTACCCACAGCGGGAAGAAAAGGGCCCGGCAGACCGCTGAGATCTTTGCCGCCGCCTTGAGTCCCGAGCATGGAGTGCAAGAGCGCGCCGGGCTGAATCCTCTGGACGATGTGGTGCAGCTTGCCGCCGCCCTGAACAGCAAAGAGGACTTGCTGCTCGTCGGCCATCTTCCGTTTATGGAACGGCTGACCTCTTACCTGATCACGGGATCGGTCGACACGCTGGTTTTCAAGTTCCAGAACGGTGGCATTGTCTGTCTCGACAGGGACCCGGACAAGCCCTCCTGGTTTATCAAATGGGCCCTCATGCCGAGAATTCAATGAGCCTTTCCGGCCGCCCCCTGGGCAATACCCCCACGCAGGGCGGGCAGGGCGCTCGCCGGCAGGACTGAAATCCGTTCGTCCAGAACGTACTCCTGGGTGCCCGGATAGACGATCCAGAGATGCTCTAGATGGAGATCCTGCCGTGCGATGCGCATGGAGCGACTGGACCCGGGGGCATCCGCATATTTGAATTCAAAACCATAGCGTTTTCCTCCGGTCATACCCAGGAGGTCCAACTCCGCGCCGGCGTGGGTGGCCCAGAAGTAGGCATCCCGGGTTGGGATGGTGCCGATTACCTGCTCCAGCGCAAAGCCTTCCCACGATGCTCCGATCTTCGGATGACCCTGCAGGTCTGTCATGCTGGGTAATTGCAGCAGGGCATGGAGGATGCCGCTGTCGCGAAGGTACGATTTTGGGCGCTTTGACCTGCCGCCTGCCGATGTTTTCGAACCAGGGGGGCAGGATTCTCACCATGAAGGCCCCGGCAAGGATATCCAGGTAACGACGCGCCGTAATTTCCGAGGTCCCAAGCGCCCGCGCAAACTCCGCAGCATTCCATACCTGACCGTGATAGTGCGCAACCATCGTCCAAAACCGCCTGAGGGTTTCGGCGGGAATCGCGATCCCGAGTTGGGGAATATCCCGCTCAGGAACGTGCGGATGAAATCGTCCCGCCACCTCATGCTGCTCGCGGCATCCTCGGCCAGAAACGAACGAGAGAACCCGCCGCACAGCCAGACGTGATCGCAGTGCTCCGGACCTAGTGCCGACTTGCCCCCAATTCACCCGCCACACCATGACGATTCTTCTCAGTACTTTGCAGAAATTGGCACGAAAATGTTCTTGACTACATCCAGAACAGATGTTACCAAAAAATCCTTAAATAGCGATCGCTTATCACCTTGCTGAACCCACGGCAGTAACGTAAAAGAGGTTATGGTCGTTCTGTAGGCCGGGCTTTCGAACTGCAGGACTCAAGGAGACCGCAATCACGATGACACGCCAGCATGACGAGCGCAACACTCGGCCGCCTGAATATTGCGGCCGCATTCTGAAGGGAGACTACAGCGAGGAATTGAAGAGGCGCGTGGTCGAATGCTGCAAACGATACCATGCTTTCGAAGAAACCGGTACTCCCGCCATTCCGTATATCGCCGCATGGCGGGAGAAAAGCGATACCATCTGGTATGAATACGCCAGTCAACGACTCACAGATCTACTGGATTGTCGGTTGACCGACGTGGCCGAAGTTCTCCGTAATTGTGTCATCGATCGCCGTATATACAGATACATGAACGCGGAAGCCGGCATCAGCAAAGAGATCAAAAGCCGTGAGGAGTTGAGCGTCGTCTGGGGGGAATTGCGCGTAGAAGGCCAAAAAACAGGTGCCATCGAGGCGGTGTATAAAATTGCCCTGCGGAAGGGTTATGCCATCTGGCTCAAGGATCAGGCCACAATAGAGACCCTTGAGGCCGATGGGATCTGTTTATCGCCTGGATTGTTGACGAACGTATCCAAAGAAATGGAGGCGGAAGATAAGCTGGAAAAGCATCGCAATCACCTCGAAGCCGTCGTTCAGTCGCGGACAGCCGAACTGACGAGGCTGAACGACCAGCTGAAACTGGAAATCGTCGAACGCAGGGTGGCGGAGGAGGCACTGCGGGAGAGCGAGGAAAGGTACCGAACGATTTTCAATCATGCCCCTCTCGGCGTCATGCATTTCGACTCCGACGGGATTATCCGAGACTTCAACGACAACTTTGCTCAAATTATGGGTGTGCCAAGAGAGAGGCTTCTTGGTTTCAACATGCTCAGAGGAGTTAAGGATCAAGGTATGCTCAAGGCGGTGCAGGATGTCTTGAATGGGCAACCAGGCTACTGCAAAGGAGACTATCGGTCCGTTGCAAGCGGGAAGATTACTCCAATGAGAGCGATTTTGCGACCGATGGTTTCGGAGGATGGCAGCTTCTTGGGCGCTGTTGGGCTGTTTGAGGATATCACTGAGCGCAATCGGGCTGAGGTAGCGCTTCGGCAGTCTGAAGAGAAATACCGCGATATTGTTGAGAACTCTGTCGAGGGCATCTTACGGAGCGCTCCAGACGGGAGTATTCTCTCAGTGAATCCGGCACTTGCCAGGATGTTTGGGTTTGAATCTCCCGAACAGATGATCCAGGAGGTTCACGATATCCGGGCCCACCTGTATCGTCATCCCAAGGAATGGCTGAGGCTCCTGGCACGGTTACGCAATGAGAGTCAGCTGTTTGGCTACGAAGTAGAGATGCTCAGGCGGAATGGCGATACGGTCTGGATATCGATCAACACTAGATGCGTTCGTGCCGAGAACGGCGAAGTGGCTTTCTACGATGCCTTCTTGACCGACATCACCGAAGCCAAGCAGATGGAGGAAGAAAAGGCGAAGCTGGAAGCCCAACTGCGGCAAGCTCAGAAAATGGAGGCTATTGGCACCCTAGCCGGTGGCATTGCCCACGACTTCAACAACATCCTTGCGATAATCATGACGAATGTGGAGCTCGCAGAGCTCAAACTTGGCGAAGATTCACCAGCTAAAAAGAACATTGATGCGGCTCTGAAAGCGGCCCACCGCGGCAAGGATCTGGTAAAGCAAATCCTCACCTTCAGCCGCGTGAGTGAGCAGAAGCCGAAACCGCTGCAAATCATACCCCTGATCAAACAAGTCATGGAACTTTTGAGAGCGACATTGCCGACGTCTATTGAAATTCGCCAGGAAATCGAGCCAGCAGTGGGCGATGATCTGATCTTGGCGGATGCCACCCAGATTCACCAGGTATTGATGAATCAGGTGACGAACGCCGCGCACGCGATGCGCGAAGAAGGGGGCATACTAGCAGTGACGCTTTCCTGTGTCGAGTTCGGCTCAGGAGACGGTGGTAAGCCTGAAAAACTCCGTCCAGGAAAATACCTTAAGCTCACGGTTGAGGATACCGGTCATGGTATGGACCGGGCAACCATAGAGCGCATATTCGATCCCTATTTCACCACCAAGAGGCCGGGTGAAGGAACAGGTTTGGGACTGGCAGTCGTTCATGGCATTGTCAAGAGCCACGGGGGAGCAATCCAGGTTAACAGTGAACCAGGAAAGGGATCTGCCTTCCACGTGTATCTCCCTAAGCTGAAAAGTGGTGATTCCTCAGAAGCAAAGGCTCTCACTCCGATCCCTAAGGGAACTGAGAGGATACTGCTGGTAGATGATGAAGAAGAGCTGGTAAATGCCACGAAACAGATGCTTGAACATCTGGGCTACAAGGTCAGTGCCACGATGAACGGTCCTGATGCACTGGATCTCTTCTGCCAGCAACCACAACATTTTGACTTGGTCATTACTGACTACACCATGCCCAGGATGACGGGCGTTGATCTTGTTAAAGAGATGCTGAGGATTCGTCCGGATATCCCGATCATTCTCTCTACTGGATTCAATGAAAGGATCACAGGCGAAAAAGCCAAGGAAATAGGGATCAGCGCTTTTGTGATGAAGCCGTTCACCGTACGTGAAATTGCCGAAATGGTGCGCAGGGTCTTGGAGAAGGAATAGGACCTATTAAAAGTGAAAAGAAATTGCTTCTTACTGGTGTGGGGAACCTGATCGAAGGAGATAACGGCCATGATCGGAAAGGGCAGAACCAGCTTATTGCTGCTTGCAGCGATCGTTAATCTTTTCGCTTTTGCTTATGCCTGGGGGGGCGCCGGTCCCCTTCCACCAGGTGAGACGGGCGCGAAAGCAGTCCTGGAAAAGTCAGTGCGTCATCACGAGTGGGCCAAGATCGCCCTGGCGGGCAGCGAAGTGAAGCTCAACGCCTTCGTGGCCTACCCGGAGCGCAAGGACAAGGCGCCGGTGGTGATCGTGATCCACGAAATCTATGGACTCACCGACTGGATTCGTGGCGTAGCCGATCGGTTGGCGGGAGACGGCTTTATTGCCGTTGCTCCGGATCTGCTTTCGGGCAGGGGGCCCGGCGGGGGCGGGACCGAGGCGTTTGCGAGCCGTGACGACGTGGTCAAAGCCGTGCGTGAGCTTGCGGCCTCGGAAGTGGTCGCCGTGTTGAATGCCGTGAGCCATTACGGCACGGGCCTTCCAGCCGCCGCGCCGAAGTTTGGAGCGGTCGGTTTCTGCTGGGGCGGTGCTCAAAGTTTCTTCTACGCCACGGCCCAGCCCGACCTGGGCGCCGCCGTGGTTTACTACGGAACTTCGCCGTCGTCGGAAGCGCTCACTACCCTTAAGGCGCCGGTGCTCGGCCTCTACGGCGAGGATGACGCCCGTGTCACGACCACGATTCCGCCCGCGGCCGAAAAGGTGAAGGAACTCGGGAAGGTCTATACCACCCACATCTACCAGGGCGCGGGGCACGGTTTCCTGCGTGCCCAGGACGATCGCGGCGGGGCGAATCTCGAAGCATCGAAGCAGGCGTGGCCGGCGACGATTGAATTCCTGAAGAAGAATCTGGAGTAGACGCAAGCTCACAGACCGTAGGCCATGGGCTGGTGACCGACGAGCCAGAGCCGATCGGCGGCGCGGGTGAGGACGACGTGGAGGAGCATGCGGCTTTCGGGGTCGTCCCGGTACTGGGCGGTGCTCGGGTTGACCACGAGAATCGCCGAGAATTCCAACCCCTTGACCTGATGGGCGTTGGTCACGACGATGCCGGGCTCGAAGGAAAAATCGTCGCGTGAGTGCCGCCGCAGATTCTGGAGGCCAAGCTGCTTGAGGTCTCTGAAAATGCGGTTGGCGTCCGCTTTGTAACGGCTGATGACGCAAATCAGGGCATTGGGGCGCTCCCGGGTGTAGGCTTCGAGGATCGCCCCCGCCCTGGCCACGGTTTCGGGGTGGTTCCGCGTGCGGATGCTTTCAACCGGTGGTCCCTCGCGGGGGACCTTCATGGGGGCGTGTTCGCCGAGCACCTGCCAGGCCAATTCCATGATCTGGCGGGTGGCGCGGTAGCCGACCACCAGGGTGTCGGCATGCACCTTCGCGGCTCCCGTGTGCTGCTGCCGGCGTCGAATGAAACCCGCAAAACCCTCGGCATCGTCGAAGCTCACATCGCCCTTGATCTTCTGCGCCATATCCCCACAGATGGTAATGGATTGGCGGTCGTCCGCAGCCTTGAGGAGGGTGGCAAGCTCGACTTCGCTCAAGTCCTGGGCTTCATCCACCATGATGTGAGCATAGCCGGGGCAGGCTGCGGCGACCCCCTTCTGCTGCATCAGCCGGAGCAGGATTCCCGTGTCGGCAAAATCGATTCGCCTTCGGTTGCGAAGGGTGGTCTGCCAGAGCACCAGCTGATCGACGGTTTCAGCCGGGATCTCGAACCCTGCCTGCAGGAGCGCGTCGACGATGAGTTCCCGATCCGTCAGGGCGGCATGAAGGTCCTGAACATGGTCCAGGGAGCGCTGCTTGAGACGCCGGACAGCCAGCCGCCGCAGGGCGGGCTGGTCGGTGGCGGTGAAGCAGGGATGGGCGGAGAGCAGCCGGAAGAAGGCGGCGGCGTTGGCAACGCTGCGCACGATGCCTGAGATCTGCCCGCGCTCCGGATCCCCGCTTTGATCCAGTTCATGGAGAAGCCATTCGCGGGACTCCTTCAGCAACCGGTCCAGATAGCGGTCGATCAAGGCGAGCATGGCGGCGTGTTTCTTGAGCCGGGTCACTTCCAGGGGCGTCTCTTCGGCTTGAAAAGTGATGCTGATGCCGGCGGTGCGAAAGAGTTTTACCGCCCAGCTGTGGTAAGTTTCGATAGGGACTGCCGGCCCGACTCCCAGTCCCGGCAGGACTGCCGAGATGTAGCGCTGGAGGGCGCGGTTGAACATCACCACCAGCATGCGGTGGGGATCGAACCGTTCGGGGTCGTGGTAGGCGAGATAGGCGATGCGGTGGAGGCCGACGGTGGTCTTGCCGCTGCCGGCGCCTCCCTGGAGCAGTACGGTCCCGGATTCGGGCCGGGTGATGGCGTGAAACTGTTCCCGGCTGATGAGGGCGGTGATCTCCGGCAGCCGATGGTCGGCTTTCTCTTCCTTGCGAGCCACTGCCCCGGCATCGTCAGCCCGATGCCAGGAACCGTCGTCGCGGCGGACCAGGAGGACACCCCGCTCCACGATCTTGCGAAGATCCCCGCCGGTGGTCTCCACCTGGCGTTTGACGCGCACCCGGCCGGATCGCTCCCGGCCGCGGATTTCTTCCTCGTAAAGCTCGTCGGCCTCGTATTCGTAATAGAGCCGTGAAATGGGGGCATCGCGCCAGTCGATCACCAGAGCTTTGCCGTTACGGTCGAAAAAGGATTGGGGGCCGAGGCAGTAACTGAGGAAGCCAAGGGCATCATCTTCCAGTTCGAGGATGCCAAAGTAGGGCTGATTGAGGGCCTTGACGTCCTGATACCGGCGCAGAGCGTAGCGGGCACGGGAGTGCTGGATCTGGTCGTCGATTTCCCGCTTTTCGCGCCAACCGGGAGCGTCGAGCTTCTGCCGCTTGAGATCGGCCAGATCTTGATCCTTTTGCCGGCGATCGGCCTCTTCAGCGGCCAGGGTTGCCCGCATTTCTCCGGTGATGCGCGCGATTCGCTCTTCTTCCAGTTGAATGATGGCGCTAAGATCGTCCATTAGGGTCCTGTATCGACGTCACTGCACGAAATGTTCTCAGTTCCATTGGGCGATTCCAACCCTCACATGCCCTATTTCTTTATGTTTCGGGGAGGGATTTTACTATAGACTCCCTCGTAACACATTCTCGAAATTCAGAATAACGACCTGCCCCGGAGGGCTTTGCGGGGTCAGGCCTGTTTAACGCGGGCGGTTTTGGAGTGTGGATCCAACGGTAGTAGTAGCATTCCGGGAGGGGTTTATCCCCTCCCGGAATGCGTTGGGATTGTCACGCCTCTGCATGGGTGGGTAGTAAAGTCCACTCCCGCAGCAGAATCGGAAACAGGCCCTTTCCGAATCTGGACAACGGGTGTCCGGGAACAAGAGCGCGTCGGTTGGGGATTTACTCACTAAAGCGAGCCGACCGAAATGCGGGAATTGGCAGGACCCCTCAGGTTTCCCGAGAGTGAAAGAAGAGGTGTTCAAAAGCTGCGGTAGCTTATAAAATGAAGCGTAATTTGATAGTAAGTTGGCTCCGTATCGGGGCGAACATATTTTGAGATGTGGAGAATGAGATGAGGCAAACAGAAATCATCACCACCGTCGTGAAGATGATGGAGACCCTCCCAGAGCAGGCTCAGTATCGTGTCCTTGAGCACCTGCAGCAATACATTGCAGAACTGCAGGACGAGATGGAATGGGACATTGCCTTCAAGAAGACCGAATCTCAACTGGTGGCCGCGGCACGTCGAGCCAGAAAGGAAATTGGCCAGGGGTTGGCAAAACCGATGGACCACGATCAACTATGAGGTCTCACACGTTGCCATCATTCTGGACAGCGTACCGGGCGTTGGATCAAACTATCAGACGGAACGCCAGGAAAGCTTACCACCTGTGGGAACAAAACCCTTTTCACCCATCTTTGCGTTTCAAATGTATCAACCATGAAGAGAACATATGGTCGGTGCGCATAACCCGCGGCTGCCGCGCTATCGGCCTCATGGATGGTGATAGGGTCACCTGGTTCTGGATCGGCAGTCACGACAAGTACGAAGATTTCTTCTCGTAGAAAACTTTGAAGAGCACGAAGGCACACGAAATGATTTCTTTGTGTGCCTTCGCAGTCCTTCATGTGATCTTCGTGGATATAAATAAAGGGAAATCCAGATGCAGCCAATCTTTGAATGCTCATTGAGGGTTGAGGCTCAGGATGCGGACAGCTCCGGGCGACTGAAGGTGAGCTCCATCTTCAACCACATCCAGAACGCCGCGGCGATTCATGCGGAAAGATTGGGCGCCGGTATTGCCGAAGTCCTCGGGCAGGGGCTGTTTTGGGTGCTTTCATGGGTGAAGCTGGAAGTTGCCTCGCTGCCGCGATTCGGGGAGGGGTTTTCCGCCAGAACCTGGCCCAAATGCCGGTTCAAGCTTTTCTCGATCAGGGATTTTCTCTTCTCCGGCAACGATGGCGTTTTTTGCCGCGCGACCACCGCCTGGTTGCTCGTGGATGTGAAAACCAAGAAAGCCGTGAGTGCCCAGCGCCTGGGCGAGAGGATTCCCTACCAGGAGCAGGAACACGCTCTGCGTTGTTTCCCCGAGCGTTTCGAGGTCGAGCATGACGGCCGGAGCGTTTTCACCAGGCACGTCCGTTATTCCGATCTCGACGTCAATCGCCACGTGAATAACGCCCGGTTCACCGAATTTCTCATGGACTGCTACCCTGCGAAACATCACCGGAACCACCAACTAAGTTCCCTGACGGTAGCCTTTGTCGCCGAGGCGAAAGATGGCGACGAGCTCGACCTGTGCCTGGTCGACAGCTCAGAAAATGGTTCCGGTGATTTTATCGAAGGTCGCGATGCGCGATCCGGCAAGCCGGTGGTGCAGGCCTTGATCGAGTGGATGCCGGCGGAAAGAGGCTGGTGAATCAAGCACCTCACTGTGGAAACGCGGCTTCAGGCCCTCTTTCGGCCAACTTCAGGCGGCGGAAAAAGTATGGTGCGCTGTCCACGCACCAGTACAAGAACGGCAGGGTGATCACGTAGAACGTCTCGGTTCCGAGGAAGGAAAAAGCCTCCATGGGAAGGGTTGGCCACCTTCCCACGCTCTGCAGTCCCACGATCATGTCTACGCCGAGGTTCAAGATGCTTTGCATGCGCTCCTCCTGGAGACAACCGGTGCAAGGCCAGCGAGGTGGCGGTCCCTCTGTTTCCGCGATCGCCCAAGAGGCGTTCCAGCCGACATTATGATCCGTGAGTTCCAGTACTCCAGATGTGTGAAGATTTCAATCCATGTACGATGTGACACGCTTTTAGGCGGTGCTGCAGGGGGGGAGATGGCGCGGCTCTTGGTCGTAGGAAGGACTTGCCGCAGCACCGTCGGCCGAAACGGGCGGGGCTGCGGCGAGGTGTTCCAGGGATGGGGATGACCGCTATTTTGCGGCGGTTGCCCGCGAATCAAGCCCTAAAGCGGCGCGCTTGGTTTCGATGTGGTCGATGATGAGAGCTGCGGCCTTCTCGGGGTCGGGTTCTACGGCAAAGGTGGCGCCGACGACATCTTTCAAGCCTTCGGTGAGGAGCTTGACGATGTTCATACTGCCCGTTATGGGCGGCATGGGACCGAGGTGCGTGAAGACTCCCGAAGCCACGAAATAGCACCCGATGGTCGCTGCCTTCTCGGAATACCATTCGGGTGCCGAGCCGGCCACCGGAAGGTCGCTGATATCGCACCCCAGCGTGTTTGCCAGAGCCGATAGGAGCACCAGGATGCGGACATTGTCGACACAGCTTCCCACGTGCAGGACGGGCGGAATGCCAAGAGCCCCGCAGACTTCCTTCAAGCCGGGCCCGGCTTTGTCGAGGGCTTCAAGGGTCTTGAAACCGGCGCGGGCGTGGGCCACCGAAACGCACCCGGTGTCGACCACCAGAATGTCGTTGGCGATGAGTTGCGCTGTCAGGTTGACGTGGCCAAAGTCCTGTTTGATCCGCGGGTTATTGCAGCCCACCACCCCAACTGCCCCTCGGATTTTACCCGCCTTGATGGCGTCAATCAAAGGCCCGGCGCTGCCGCCAAGGGCGGCGATCACCGCTTCCACGCTGATGCCGGAGATCACTTCCTGAGGGGTCGCCGGGATGTAGACCCGGTGCCGATTGCGGTTGGAATAATTGTCAATAGCCATCTTGACCAGCGAGGCGGCTTTCCCGTAGGCGTTCTCCGGGGTGAACTCATGATGTTCCATGCCCGGGAATTTGGCCTTGTCCGAGGTCGAAATCATCCTGGTGTGATAGCAGGCGGCCACCTCACTGATGGCCGGCATGATGCACTGATAGTCCACGATCATCATCTCCACGGCTCCGGTGACCAGGACCAGTTCCGTCGACAGGTGATTGCCGGCCATGGGCACCCCGTGGCGCATCATGAGTTCGTTGCCGGTGCAGCACACTCCTGCCAGGTTGATGCCTTTGGCACCTTTCGCCTCCGCCAGCTTGAGCATGGCAGGATCCTGGCAGGCCGCGACCAGGGTTTCGGAAACCACGGGATTATGCCCGTGAACGATGATGTTGACCTGATCCGTTTTCAGTACGCCCACGTTGACCGTGCTTTTGGCCGGCTGCGGAGTGCCGAAGAGGATATCGCTCACGTCGGTGGCGATCATGGACCCGCCCCAGCCATCGGAGAGGGCGTTGCGCAGTCCGTGCAGCAGGATGCTCACCCAGTCGTTGTCCACACCCATGTGGGTGCGGTGCATCATCTCGGAGGTCTCGCGGTCGATCCCGCGCGGAATAATGCCGAGCTTCTGCCAGAGTTCCTGGCGGGCTTTGGGGGCGCGGCAGACCAGAGTCAGGCAGCTCTTCTTCGACCCGTAATCATCGAACATGGCGTCGGCCAACTCAGCCGCAATGGAGAGATCGTCCTTGCCGTCACTCTGAATCCCGAATTCCGCAGCCACCCGCCGGAGCTTGGCCGGGTCCTTGATGGTATAACCCGGGGCTTTACCCTGGGCCACCTTGCTCAGGACTTCGACCAGATCGCGGCCGTGATCGGAATGGCTGGCAGCGCCGGCGGCAATCATGCGCCCGAGATTGCGGGCGACCATGATGTCGGCGGTAGCGCCGCATACCCCTTTTTGAGGACCTTCGCCGAAAGGATCGATACGGCACGGCCCCATCATGCAGATGCGGCAGGAGAGGCCCATTTCACAGAAGCCGCAGTGCGGCTGCTGGGCTTGATAGCGGTCCCAGACGGTCTCGACCTGGTCCTGGGCAGCCTTTTCGAGGAGCAGCTGGGTGTCGGGTACGATACTGTATTTGGAAAAATCCTTCTGATAGTGCATCGTCAATCCTCCTTAATTTGGGGTCACTTAATTCGGGGTCAGGTCTTGCAATATGACGTTTTCGAGAAAACGTCATATTGCAAGACCTGACCCCGTACCTATGACCCCGTACCATAACCACTAGCCCCCAACGCTCGCTCGTTTCCCCTTCATGAGCAGGTCGAAACCAGCGGAGGGCGGGCGCATGGCCGCTTCCATGGCAACCAGCAGGCGGGCGGTTACCCGCTCGGTTTCCCGGCGGAACGCCGCGGTCGGCTCTTCAAAGGTGAGCGCTCCCACCAGGCAGGTTTCGACGCAGGCCGGAACGAGTCCCTGATCCTGCCGTTCGAGGCAATTGTCGCATTTTACTGCCACCACTTTCCTGGGCGGCGCCGCAAAGTCCTGATGATAGCGAATGACGCCGAAGGGGCACGCCATGGCGCAGGAGGCGCAGTTGATACAGAGGTCGGGGTCGATGAGGACCGTGTTGCTGGATGTGTCACGGCGAATGGCGCCCGCCAGACAGGCCAGCATGCAGGGTGCCGGATCGCAGTGCCGGCAGCGGTTGGGGAACCCTTCGCCCCCGGGGCCTGCACCGAGATGAATGCGGGGCTGGGGTCGCGGTTCCTCAAGGGTAGCCAGAAAAAGGCTCTTGGCTCGCGAATGCGCGGTGGCACATGCCGGCATGCACTGCATGCAGCCCACACAGCGCTCGGGATGCACTAACACCGTTTTCATAAACACACCTCCGGTTGAATGGCTCATATCAATGCTTCACGCCGCCTTTCGGCAGGGGACGAGGCTCCCGTAGTTGAATCCCGGCTCCAGTAGCTGCTCGCGATGCTTCTCCACAGGAATCCGTGCGGCAATGACGTTCATGAGGACTCCTCCCTGTTCGACGCGTCCCACCATGGCTGCTCCCACGAGGAATTCGTCTTTAAAGACCAGCTTGCGATAGGTTCGGCGCCGCAAATCGCGTTCGGCCAGCACCTCATAATCAGCACTGGAGGGGGGATTGACGAGGCCGGCAGTGAGGACGTCCACTTCGAAAATGCGAATCACATTGCGGCTGAGGCTCCCCCGATAGCACACCGGGCGCCCGGCCATGTTCATGCCGGCGATTTGCCCCATTTCCACGGCCACCGGCCAGATGGCATTCACCCAACGGGTTTGGCGTGCGAGGTCGAAATGTTCGGCTACGTCCCCCGCGGCATAGACGCCTTCGACGTCGGTCTGCAAATGGTCGTCCACGATAATGCCGGCATCGACGCGCACCCGGTCATGGCCGAGGAACTTGACCGACGGCCAGACACCTTTTCCGACTACGATCATCCGGCAATCGAGGGTTTGCCCATCGCTCAAAACGGCGCGCACCAGGCGCCCCTGGAGGTCGGCTTCCACGGCCGTCACTTCAACCCCAACCTGGACACTCAGGCCATGCCGCTCCAGTTCCGTTTGGATGATCATGCCCGCTTCCGCGTCCACCTGCATGGCGAGGGGATGGGCGGAGCGGATCAGCATGGTCACCTTGAGGCCCCGTCGCAGGAGGCCGTAGGCCGCCTTGAAGCCGACCAGGCCGCCTCCCAGGATCAGGGCATGGCGGGCGCCGCCGAGCTGCTCGATCATCCGGCGCACATCATCGGCGGCGCGCATGGTGAAAATCCCGTGACAGTCGGCGCCATCAACCCGCAGAAGACGAGGATCGGCACCGGAAGCGATGAGCAGGCGATCGAAAGGAACCGCGGTGCCGCGATCGGTTTGCACCGCGCGCGCATCCCAGTCGATGGCCACCGCTTCGTGGCCGGTCAGAGCCTTGGCCTCTAATTGTTGGTAGTAGTCGGGGGAGCGCAGGGGCAGTTGCGAGAAGTCGGCGGTGCCGGCCAGTACCTGGCTGATCATGGGACGGGAGTAGGGCAGGTGTTCTTCCCGGGCGATGAACGTAATAGCCGCATCCGGGTCCAGGGAACGGATGGCGTCAGCGGCGCTTGTTCCCGCGATGCCATTGCCAATGATGACGTGTCTCAGCATTGCATAAACCTCCACCTGCCGGCTTGGGTCGGCGTACAAAGACGCAATCGATTCCTGAAGACGCGCTGCGCAACCAAGGGGCTGCGAACAGAACAGGCGTCTCGCGAATTGCTGCAAAATCAGAGGTTTTGGAATATCGCCCGGAACATCGGCCAACGAGGCTATTCTATACCCGTGAGGGCAGAAAGAAAAGTCCCGTTGTGTCCAAAGACCTCCTTCAGGTTGCCGGCGGCGACGCAAGCGGGGAGGGGATCGCGCTTATGCCCTTGCTTGGAGGCCGGAATTGTGTCAATGATGAGCCACTTCTGTCAACCTTTCAACTCAAACAGGAAGAAGCGCGCGACTCGTGGAACCTAGACAAACTCTGGAAACCGGAATCAATGAGGCAGGGGAGGATCTCTTCAACTTCGCTGTCGACCGTGAAGACATCAAAACGCTCCTGAAGCGCCTGCCCAAGGAGGCCGAAATCGAACGGGGCAAGGTGGAATACGAGTTGGCAATTCTGAGAATCATCACCGTGGGATGGAGCATCTCCTATTTTTTTGCCGGTTCGGACCATAAGAGTCGGCTTGCCGAAATTTACTGGGAAGCAGTTCGCGAGTTCTCGCAAGGCATATCGGTGTCGGCAGGACTCCTGGCCGGGACGGAAATCGATTATTTCCAGATTTTGAAAGATCGCCAGATGGGCTACGTGGAGGCCCTGGAGCTCAAACCGGATGCCCCGGAACCGGCTGCTGTGATCGGACCCGAATTCGCCCGCCTGTGCGGGAATGGCGAGGACCTCCACACGGTCATCGCTGGCACCAGGATGTTTGTCGCCACCATGGCGAGCGTCAAGGCCTATCTTGAAGCCCTGAAAGGCTAGACGACGCCCTCGGACAGCCAAACTGCCATGGCGTGGGCATTCCCCACGAAATGATTTCTTCGTGTGTCTCTGCAGTCCTTTGTGTGTCTTTGTAGATAAGATGTGGTCAAAATGAGTGCAAGTTGTTTTGGGACACCTCTCAAGAGCCAAAGCAACGGAGGAGCGATCATGAAAAGAATGGCACTTCTGTTGGCACTAATGTGGGCGGTTCTCATCATGAGCCTGGCCCAGGCTGCTGTTTCGGATACGGAAAGCATCCCGCCCGAACTTGAAAGGTGGAAGCCCTGGGTGCTCCATGGCCGGGAAGCTCACTTCTGTCCCATAACCTACAACAACGGGGAAGTCTTCCAATGCCTCTGGCCGTCCTCGCTGCAGCTTTCGTTGGATCCGAAAGGGGGCCGGTTTGCCCAGGAATGGCAAGTCTTTGTCAAGCAATGGGTGGCCCTGCCCGGCGGCGGCAGCACTCTCTGGCCCCGTGACGTCAAGGTGGACGGGAAGGCCGTCCCGGTGATCGCGCGCGGGGAGTTCCCCATGGTGCGCCTCACGCCGGGAAAACACGTGATCGAGGGTTCCTTTGCCTGGAACGAGATGCCGGAGATGATGAATGTTCCGGCGGCCAGTGGATTGGTTTCACTTGTCATCGATGGCCGGCGGATAGAGTTGCCGCTCCTCGACGATGCCGGGCGCCTGTGGCTCCAGCAGCGGGCTGCGGCGGGAACCCAGGAAGATCGGGTCGAGGTCAAAATCTATCGCCTGCTCGACGACACGATCCCCATGCAGGCAACCAATCTCCTGAAGATCAACGTCTCGGGGCAGGCTCGCGAAGTGAAGCTGGATGGCGTTTTGCTGGATAAGGCTGTGCCCCTGAGCATGCAGAGCCCTCTGCCTGCGAGGCTCAGCCCGACAGGAGAGTTGCTGCTGCAAGTTCGTCCCGGCCGCTGGGAGGTGAGGATTCTGAGCCGCTTCGAAGAGCCGGTGCGCCAACTTGGGCCGGTGAGCGGAGCCTATGGGCAGGAAGTGTGGTCGTTCCAGGCCCAGAATCAGCTGCGCATGGTCCAGATCGAAGGGGTCTCCGGCGTGGACCCGAAGCAGACCGATGTTCCCAAAGAATGGGCGGAGTTCCCCGCCTATTATGTCGCGGCCGAGGCGGTGATGACTTTTAAGGAAATACGCCGCGGCGATCCCGATCCGGCTCCTGATATGCTCAACCTCAAGCGGACCTGGTGGCTGGATTTTGCGGGCACGGGTTTCACCATTCAGGACCAGATTGACGGCACCATGAGCCGCCAGTGGTATCTGGCCATGAACGCGCCGGCGCTTCTTGGACGGGTGTCCGTGGATGGAGCCGACCAGCTCATCACCAGCCAGGGGCCGGAAAAGAAGGCAGGGGTGGAGCTGCGCAAAGGGCACCTGAACCTGGTGGCCGAATCCCGCTACGAATCGTCGCACCAGCCGCTGCCTGCGGTGGGCTGGGATCATGACTTTCAGTCGGTTTCGGGGGTCCTCAACCTGCCTCCGGGGTGGCGCCTCCTTAGTGCCGGCGGCGTGGATGTCATCCCGGGAACCTGGTTCGAACGGTGGACGCTCTTGGACCTCTTTGTGGTCCTCATCATCGCCCTGGCTGTTTGTAAACTGTGGAACTGGCGCTGGGGCTTCCTGGCCCTGCTAACCCTGGGTCTCACCTACCATGAACCGGGGGCGCCGCGACTCGTCTGGCTCGGCCTGCTGGCCGCTGTGGCCCTGCTGCGCATTCTCCCGGAGGGATGGGCGCGTCGCTGGGTGGTCGCCATTCGCCTGGTGGCTCTGGTTCTCCTGCTGGTAATCGCCATCCCCTTCATGGTGCAGCAAATCCGCTGGGGGATTTACCCGCAGTTGGAACCGCTAAGAGGGGCCAGGGGCATGGTGTGGGATGCAGGGGTGGAACCCGTCCCTCAGCCTCCGCTTGAACAACAGGAACCTCCGGCACCGTCATCGCGAAAACGCAAGGCGCCGGCGTCTTCCTTGACCCTGTCGGAATCCTATAGAGACCAGGTTGATCCGGCAAAGGAAAAGGCGGCCCTCACCCAGGACCCTAAAGCCCTGATCCAGACCGGTCCGGGCCTGCCCTCCTGGACTTGGCGCGCCGTCAATATGAAATGGAACGGTCCTGTGGCAAGGAACCAGGAAATCCGCCTCTGGCTGCTGTGCCCCGCCGTCAATCTAGGGTTGGCCTTTGTGCGCGTGCTGCTGCTGGCGCTTCTGGTCTTCCTCATGCTCGATCTGCGCCAGTGGAAGGAACGCGGCTTTGCGGGCGCGGTGGCCGTGGTTCTCTGCGGGCTGCTCCTTTTACCGCCGGCGGCGGCAGGTGCCGCCGGCGAGGCCGTCTTTCCTCCTCCAGACCTCTTGAAACAACTCGAAAACCGTCTCCTGGAACCGCCTGACTGCCTTCCCCTTTGCGCTCAAAGCCCGAATATGGAGCTCCAGGTGACGACCGAAAGTCTGAGGCTGCTTTTCCAGCTCCATGCCGCCATCGATACGGCCGTGCCTCTGCCGGGGAATACCCGATCGTGGCTTCCGGAAAAGATTTTGCTGGATACTCGGACCGCCGAAGGGCTCTTGCGGGATACCGATGGCCTGCTCTGGCTCCTGGTACCCGCCGGCCTCCACACCGTAACCCTTCAGGGCAAAGTGCCCCCTGGGGATGCCTTCCAACTCTCTTTGCCCTTGCGGCCCCATCAGGTGAAGATCATCAGCACCGGTTGGGACGTTCAGGGAGTCCACGACGACGGGCAGGTCGAGGCCAGCCTCCAGCTGACCCGGCAGGCGAAGGAAAGGTTGCGGCCGGGGGATTTGGCGGGAAGCCAACTGCCTCCATTGCTCCGGATCGAACGGGAGCTCTCCCTGGGCCTGAGCTGGCAGGGGGCGACCAGAGTGCGCCGGGTGACTCCTCCGGGGAGCGCGGTGGTGGTGGCGGTGCCGCTTCTGGCCGGGGAGTCGGTGACGACGCCCGGCATCCGCGTGGCTGACGGGAAGGCGTTGGTCAACATGGAACCGGGGGCGAGCGAAATCACATGGAATTCGTCCCTGGAACGTCATCCC
Source organism: uncultured delta proteobacterium (assembly GCA_963783775.1). Classification (GTDB taxonomy): domain Bacteria; phylum Desulfobacterota; class Syntrophobacteria; order Syntrophobacterales; family Syntrophobacteraceae; genus JADGQM01. The sequence goes on from CAWAOR010000012.1 coordinate 232,522, forward strand.
GAGATTCGGCTCGAAGCCACCGGCGGGGAGGGGGGGGTCGCATGGAGTGAGACTTGGATCCTGGATGCGAGCCCCATATGGCATTGTGACCTGGCAGGAATTCCCGTCATTCACTATCAGGACGGGGCCGGCTTCTGGAAACCACAATGGCAGCCCTGGCCAGGGGAGAGCGTTACCATCAGGGTGTCGCGGCCGGAAGCCATTCCGGGTCAGCTGGTAACCATCGATGAAGCGAAGCTGGAGCTGACTCCCGGGGAACGGTTCAATAAGGCCGGTTTGACGCTCACCATTCGCACCAGCCAGGGGGGACAGCACACCTTAACCCTCCCTCCGGAAGCCGCCCTGCAACAGGTCCAGATCAACGGTAAAACCCAGCCCATCCGGCAGGAGGGAAGGGCGGTGGTGGTTCCCCTGCAGCCGGGAATGCAGAAGGTGGCGCTCGAATGGCACCAGGGTCGGGAGAGTGGTTGGCTAACGAGGACTCCCGAGGTGAGTGTGGGAGGCCCCGAGCAGCGTGCGGTCAATGCTACCGTGACCTTTAAAATGGAACGCAACCGCTGGCTTCTGTGGGCCTGGGGCCCCCGGCTGGGACCGGCGGTGCTGTTCTGGAGCACCTTGCTGGTGGTGATGCTGGCGGCCTTCGGGTTGGGCAAAATTCCCTGGACGCCTCTCAAATCCCGCCACTGGCTGCTGCTCGGGCTGGGGCTGACCCAGGTTTCGCCCCTCGTCGCCATCCTGATCGTCGGCTGGCTCCTGGCTCTTGGTTTGCGGGAGAAACTGGCCCTCCCGGAAGCCCCCTTCACTTACGATCTGACTCAGTTCCTGCTGGTGGCCTGGACCCTGGCCGCCCTGGGAGGCCTTTACCTTTCCATCGAAAGGGGTTTGCTCGGCATTCCCGACATGCAGATTGCCGGCAACGGTTCGTCGGATTTCCTGCTGCGCTGGACCGAGGATCGCATCGGTGCCACCTTGCCGCAGCCCTGGGTGCTGTCGCTCCCCATGTTCGTCTATCGCACCCTCATGCTCCTCTGGGCCCTGTGGCTGGCCCAGGCGCTCCTGCGTTGGTTGTCCTGGGGCTGGCAAAGCTTCAGCAAAGGCGGGATATGGCGCAAAGTCACCCGTCACCGACCGGAACCGCCGGCGGCAGCAAACGAGTAGACTTACCGGGTGCTGCTGTGATGACAACGGACGACAATCTCGCCGCTGCCTTTGTCACCTCTTGGGGTGTTTGCTTCCAGCAGTTTTAGGTTTATGTCCGGGTCCGTTGAGCTTGGGGGCTGCCTTGCGCAGTATGGCGGTATCGGCAAGGTCTTCGGGGCGGCCGGCGGCAAGTTTCGCCGTGACCAGATCATCGCTTGAAATGAAAAATGCCTTCGTCCCAGTCGGGGGATCAATCATCACCTCAATCCGCTTTTCCCATGCTGCATCAAAATCAACCCCCGCAATTTCCGGCAAAATGTCCACCATAAGAGGTGGATGCCCCATGCGGTAGAACTTGCCCTTTTCGATAAGATCCTCGGGAGTCAGTTCCTGAAGCGGTGTGCCAAACGCTGCCAGGGCCGCACAGACCGCCGCAGCATTGGCAGTGTCCGCCTTGATGAGAATATCCAGGTCTTTTGTTGCCCGCGGTTGAGCATGGAGGGAGACGGCATAGCCGCCGACCACGAGATATTTAACCTTGTGATCGTTGAAGCTGGACAAGAGTTCTTTGAAGTCTGGGTACATTGAATGACGGGTCCTTGAGCCGGTAAACCTCGGTCGTCAACTCGGATACGGCGCTGAGCCGTTCATGGTCGGGCCGTTGCCGCCAATACTCGTACTCTTCGGCCTTCATGGCCTCCAGGCTGTCGAATTTCCTGACAAGGAAATGCCCTTTCCGGGCCATTTGTTTTCCTCCACCTTCGCTCACAAATACTATGCCATATTCCGTGCCGGACCGCGAATGGTTTGGGTCCGTATTATGCGAGAGAGCCCAATCGTCAAATCAGCGCAAGGGCGGGGACAAACAGAACCCCCCCCTCGCCTCTCACAGCCCTCCGACACGCTTTCGATATTTCAATTCGCTGTCGTAGGCTTTCTGGAAAACCGCTTGATCCGTGGCGTTGATCCTGCCGTCACCGTTTACGTCGGCCCGCGGATCTTTGGCCTTGTACCAGGCATTGAAAAGAGTCACATCCTCCTTGGTGCAGTTATCGTCGTGGTTGAGATCCGCGAGGTTGTGGCCGGGATCGAGTCCCCGCTTGATCTCATAGGCGTTGCTGAGGAGATCCCGGTCATAGTCTTCCGCGCCATCCTTGACGCCGTCGCCATCGGAATCAGCGTTGAAGGGGTCGTAGCCGAACGGGAAGAAGGCGGCACTGAAAACCTCGTTGCTGTCACTCAAACCGTCACCGTCATCGTCGGTATCCACGGAGTTGATTTTCCCGTCGCCGTCAAAATCCCCGGTGCGGTCTACGATGATGGAGTCACTATAGAGTGTGGAGACATTGAGGCCCGCGTCCCGGAACCTGACATACACGGTAGCGAGGAAAGGATCGGGCCCGGTGGGGGGGGCGAGGGTATACTTCATCTCAGGGCTGAGGGTTTGCCAGACGGCGCCGCTCAGGTCAGCTTTCTGGGAGATCTTCACCATCTTGGCATCATCCGAGGTGTCCAGAAGCAGTCTCACCTTGAGCGAATCGGTCCGCGTTGCCCCCCGGTTGATCTTGACCCAGCCTTTGGGCGGCAGAGGGTCAGCCTTTGGCTTCCCCGAAAAAACCGCGGTGCGGGCCGTCTTCGCCCCGCTCTCGCCGCGGGCCACCAGATAGTAGCTGGTAGATCTTGCCGTTGGTCAGTTTCTTGTCATAGTAGACGCCACTGGGCTCGGTACTCAGGTCCACCTGAGCGATCCTCCGAAAGCCCAAAAGACCCGGGGTCGTTCGCCAGATCTCCATGACCTTGTAGCTCGGATTCACGGGGAAATGGAGAATGTTGGTGTTGGGCTTCGGCTCGTGCACGGGGATGCAGCTGCGTTCCGTGACAATCCCGTAATCGACGATGGGCGGGAGCAGGTCGTCCTGGTCAAAAAGCGGGTCGCGACCGGCCTTGACTTCGGAACCGTCGGCCTCACCTCCCAGGTCGGTATCGGCCGCCAGCGGCAGGGTCCCGTAGAAGAATTCGGCGCTTGTTGTTGAGCCCATCGCCATCGGGGTCGTGAGCGGCATCGGCCGGGTTGGTCTTGTTCAGGCCGTAGAGGTCTTCCCAACGATCCGGCAGGCCGTCCCCATCGGTATCCGGTTGACACCCGGCGCCATCCGTTTTGGTGTTGAATTCGAACACCTGGAAGCTGCGGCCGGCATAGCGCTGAAATTTCTCACCGGTGTTGGATTCACCGCGCACCGCTACGGTCACATGGTAGCTGCCGTTATTGCCGGTGGGCGGCCCGTCGGGAAAATCAGGCACGCCGCCGTTGCTGTACCAGTAGGTCCGGGTATAGAGATTGCCGTAGATCCCATCGCCCGGCCAAACCGTCCTCGTGGCCGCCGTCATCGTAGAGGCGCAGTCGGTTAGTCGACCCATCAGGATTCTCGACGGTGGCGACGACCTCAAGTCTCTCGATGCCGCCCTTACCGTCATTGACGTTGACCAGAATCGCGACGGGCAATCCCCGGAGATAGTTATAGAAGAAAGTCTTCTCGCACTTGGGGGAAGGCACCCGCGCCTTCACCTGGGAAAAGCGCAGATCGAGGTCCACCCCGTGCAGAACGCGCCCCGAAAGCATGGCGATCAGCTGAAGATCCTGGTCACTCTGGATGGTGGCCTCCCAGTCACCGGGTTCAAGCGTTGCGTCGTAGTGGTAAGTCGCATTGGTCTGGTTGCGCAGAAGGGTCCAGCCGGAAGTCGTGTCTTCAATGAGATTGCCGTCGGGATCGCGCAGTTCGATCTTCACGCCGGCCTTGTCGACGTTCCAGTTGAAGGCAAAGACGGCGTTCTGAACCCCACCGCCATCCTTCTCGGTGACGGGGATCGAAAAGGTCAGGTCCACGCCCGCAGAGATGGCGTGGGCTTCATAGAAGAGGCGGTCCTGACTGTGGGTTTCCTCCTCGATAGTCCGATAGATCTGGGCGAGCCGGTTGGGCAGGTACAGGCTGGAAGCGGGGGGCGGCGATGAGGCAAAGGGAGCCTGGGGGCGGTTGCCGAGCGGCCATGGCGAGAGCGGCACTGGCAGCTGCTGAATCTGTGCCGACGTAATAATAGTCCCCGCCGGTAAAGGTGGCGATGGCCTGCAGCAGATCCTGGTCGGCATCGGCCCCTAAGGCCACGGTGTCGATCCTCACGTCGGCGGCAATCCCGGTGGCCGGATCGAAGGAATCCTTGACCGGTGGGCGTGGGGTGCTGCAGGCGGAGTTGCTCTTGCCCCAGTAATCGCCCTCGTTTTCCAGACCGTCGCTGAGGAGCACCAATGCATGGCGGTCCGCCGGGGTGGTCGCGCTCAGCAGTTGATCACGGCCATCCTTGAGGCCATCGCCGATGGAGGTCCAGCCATCCTCCTCGATCCTGTCGATTTCGTCCATCAGGAAGGGGCGGTTGCCGAAGACGGTATCCAGAGGGAAATTGACTTCGGCATCATGGTCGCATTCGTGGTCGTTGCCGTTGAAGGTGACCAGACCCAACCGATCATCCCCCGCCGCGGCGTTGACGTAGAGTCTGGCGGCATTCCTGGCGGCGGCAATCTTGGGGTCCTCGATGGGGTAGTGCATGCTGTAGGAACGGTCCAGCGACCAGCATCTGGTTGCGGGTGAGCTTGCCGTAGTAGACCGATTCATCTTGTGTCAGCAAATTGGCACAGTTACCCTGCAGTTCGCAGGCGCAGATCTCCAGGTCAAAGGTGTCACCGTCGGCCGCGTCAGTGATGGGCGGGGCCTGCACCACCAGCCAGTATTCGCCGCTCACGTAGCTCGCGTTGACGATCTCGCCCGCATAGGGGGTGCCCGTGGCGACACTTCTCAGGGTCACCGTGAGCAGGGAGGGGTCGATGCCTTTCATGGAGATGGTGCCGGTGCCGCTGGGGGTGAGGACGGCGGGTCCCTGCAACAGCAGGCGCACCTGGAAACGTTCCGGGTCGTCTGTGGAGCCGACAAAGGCTTTGTCGTCCTTGGTCGGGAGGCGAATCGCACCGGTCATGTCGCCCCACCCGAAGGCGTAGTCGAAGTCGGTGCTGTCGTTGCGACCAATCACCACCAGGGCCAGTTTGTCATACGGAGCAGGGCCCGGGTTGATGAGTGCCCGATAAAAGGAATTCCCGGAGCCTTTGTAGATGTCGGTGACCTTGTTGCCGCCCTTGACCCCGATCAGCGCCCAGGAGAGCGTCCGATCATTCTTGGCCTTGCCCCAGAAGCCGATGGCTTCGCATTGTTTCTCGGCCGGGACGCTCACTTCGAAGTAGCGGGCGCCCCAGCGTGTCACGTTACTGGCCAGGGTGGTGTTGAAGCTGGCTGACGTTGGTCCGGGCGACGGCATCATAGGCGGTTCCGCCGCCGGCGGCCGACTCATCGAAGTAGCGGTAGCGGTCGGGCGTGGACGAGGGTGCTGACATCGAGATTATGGGTGTAATTGGTGATGGCAGAAGTCCCGGAAGATGTCCTCGAGCGAGAGGCTGGCATCGAAAAAATGGATGGCATCACGCAGGTACTTGACGCTGTCCGGGCTGTGCCCGTCCGTGTTCCTCCAGAACTCCTCGATCACGTCGACACCCCGGCCCGGTTCCGCGAAGGGCGTCCCCAGCTGTTCGGTGAGGTAATTCCAGAAGAGCGCTGTAGGCGTAGGAGAGGTCCATCAGGGTGCGGTTCGGATTGGCGAGGTAGCCGTTCACTTCGCCCACGTACCAGGTATTGTTGGGGGTGATGTCGTTGTCGAGCGTGATCTTGTCTTCCATGAGCCGGGCGGTGCCGTCAACAGTCCATCCACCCCAGGACGGCCAGTCGTTGAAGTTGATGTAGCTCCATTGAACGTGGTGGAAGAGCTCATGGGCTATGGCCGAGCGAATGAAAGGCTCGGGGTCGGAGCGCAGGGATGGGGCATCGACGGTTATCCTGCCGTGGGGGGCGGAGGCGGTGTTTGCGGAATCGAAGATGCAGGTGTCGTTGGGGGAATCGTTGAAGTAGGGGAGCCTGAAATTGTGCGGGGCGCCGACGTAGATGTTGTGGGAAGTGACCAGGGCATCCCGGACCCACTCGGCGCGGGTGCGGGGGAAGTAGTCCACCGAGGCGACGCTGTCGTCGGTAAAGTAGACGTCGTAGTCGTTACCGGCCGGGTTGACGGCCACATCGGCCCGATCGGCGAGATTGCCAGGACAATCGGCCAATGCCGTCGCGCAGGACAGGCAAAACAGGGTCAACCAAACAACGAAAACATAGGAGGGACATGGTTTTCTGGTTAGCATAGAACCTCCTTTGCACAGGCAAGCCATGAGCCCGGCGCCTGCTTGAAGAACCATCGGCTACCCTTCACCAATTTTGAAAAATTCTACCCAGTTCCCGATTTAATGACAAGAAGAAACTGGATCAGGCAACGTCCTGCGCATTGCGTTAATACGGTCCGGGCGCAAATCTCTGACTGGTGAGGCCGCCAACGGGACCTTCCGCTGGTTCCCAAGCTCCAGCTTGGGAACCAGCGAGTACTTCTGCCCGGTTCTACTAGAGAACAAATCAAGCGAGATACCGCCTCGTCATTCCCCCGCCGATGGCGGGGTGGGATGACGTTTATCCCAAGACTCAATCGAGAATTCTTCTTTACAAGAAAGCAGCAACGGGGCGAAGATTTTGGCTGTCGGGTGACTGTTTGAAGGTTTTCAAAGAAAGATGCCGGAGACCGATGGAAATAATTCGCAACGCAAACAGCAAGAGCGCTGATCATCTTTGGGCCGCCGCCGAACGATTCACTTTGTCGGGCCGCGTGGCAAGCATCCTGGCGTATGGCAGCGGCAATGTTCACGATACTTTTCTGGTGGCTCTGGAAGGGGGAGCGGAATCCCACTTTATCCTGCAGCGCCTGAATGCGCATGTGTTTCGTCAGCCGGAGCTGGTGATGCGGAACATGCGCACCGTAACCGAGCATATTCTCGGCCGTTTGCATGGCATGCCCCTCGAAGGTGGGCGCCGCTGGGAAGTGCCGCGCGTGCTCTTGACTGAAGAGGCCCAAGACCTCTGGCTCGATCAAGGCGGTTCATGGTGGCGGGCGCTCAGTTTTATCGGAGGAGCCCAGCCCTTTGACACGGTCCAGAACTCTGACCACGCCCACGAAGTGGGTTTCGCCCTGGGCCTTTTTCACAGCCTCATCAGCGATCTGCCCGCGGAAGGACTGGCCGATACGCTGGAAGGGTTTCACATGACCCCGCGTTACCTGAGGCACTACGATGAGGTTATGGCGCAGCGGAGCCCACGCCTCTCCTCCGAAATGGCTTACGCCCTTGAATTTGTGAGCGGGCGCCGGTCCTTTGCCGGCGTTCTCGAAGCGGCCCGGATGCGGGGCAGGCTGATGCTTCGCCCGATTCACGGCGATCCCAAGGTCAATAACATCATGATCGACACGATCACCCGTCAGGCCGTGAGCATCATTGATCTGGATACGGTCAAACCCGGGCTGATTCACTACGATCTGGGCGACTGCCTGCGCTCCTGCTGCAATCTCCTGGGTGAAGAAACGGAGCAGTGGGAAATGGTTCGCTTTGAACCCGACCTCGGTCGTGTGATCCTCCTGGGCTATCTGGAACGGGCGCGGACTTTTCTTACGGGATATGATTATGAATATCTCTACGACGCCATCCGCCTGATCGCATTCGAACTGGGCTTGAGGTTCCTCACGGACCATCTGGAAGGCAATGTGTATTTCAAAGCCCGACGTGATGACCACAACCTGGCCCGGGCTCTCGTTCAGTTCAAACTCACCGCAAGCATCGAAGCTCAGGAAGAATCGCTTCGCGCCATGATCCGAGACTTGCGATGACGGCCCGAGACTTCAGCCTGCAGGCTTTCCCAGGGACCGGACTTCAGCTTGATCTAAAGATTTCGGGCAGCGTCACGCGGCATTATCACACCTTTGACATTCGCTACGTGCTCCACGGTCCCCTGGCGGATCTGCTGATTCCCGCTCCGGCGGAGGCTCCGACCCGTAGACACCGATTGTGGGAAGAAACGTGCTTCGAGTTCTTCCTCGCCCTCAGAAATGCTCCCCGCTATTGGGAATTCAACCTCTCGCCGGCTGGTGACTGGAATGTCTATCGCTTCGGTGACTACCGCGAGGGAATGCAGGAAGAACCGACCTTTGCGAGGCTCCCGTTCGCGCTCGATGTCCGGCTGGATGCTTTAACGCTCAACCTGAAGTGCCCCCTCCACCCGATTATCCCTGCAAACCAGCCTCTGGAGGTTGCTGTAAGCGCCGTCACCAGGCACCGAAACGGTAAGGCGACCTGCTGGGCGCTGACCCATCCCGGCCCTCAGCCCGACTTCCACCGGCGGGACAGCTTCATCATGCATCTTGAAGGAATGAGGCAGCCATGAAAATGTTCTTGACCCTCTTTAGAGCTCCTGCTAAGCAGGAAAGCCCAGTAAAGTGTTTTCCTATCATTCATCGTCCGGATGAGCATGCACCTGAAAGTAAACATTGGCCTCCTTGTCAAAGGACTTATGCGCTGATGGAGCATCCGGAAGCTGGAAGGCTGTTTCGTGCTACAATCGAGTGATGGATTCTTGGTCGTCTGAAGGAATCGTACCCCAAAGTGCAGGAGGAGGATGCAATGGTTGATTTTACTTTTACTGATGAGCAGGAAATGTTCAGAAAAGCGGCTCGGGAATTTGCGGAAAATCGTGTAGCACCCTTCGTTCCGGAAATGGAAAAGACCGGCAAAGTCCCGCCGGATCTGGTCAAAGCCCTGGCCGAAGCGGAAATGATGGCCATCACGATTCCCGAGGAATACGGCGGGTTGGGACTCGGTTTTGTGGCCAGGATGATTGCGCTGGAGGAGATCAGCCGGGTATCCACGGCCACAGCCATGATGCTCCAGGTCTTTGCCCTTGGGATTGATCCCATCGTTCGGTTTGGCACGGAAGAACAGAAGCAAAAATACCTGCCCCAATTAGCAACGGGGGAACGACTTGCCACCGTGGCGGTCACGGAACCGACGGGCGGGTCGGACCCAACGGGTGGTCGGACCACCTACGTCAAGGACGGAAGCGACTTTATCGTTACCGGTCGCAAGTGTTTCATTACCAACGCCCACATCGCCGACACCATCACCGTGCTTGCCAAGGATGAAACGAATCCCAAGGCCTTTTCGGCTCTGATTATCGAAAAGGGTACCGCGGGGTTCAAGGCGACCCATGAAGAGCACAAAGTGGGCATGAAAGGCTGCAACACCGGGGAACTCAGCCTGGAAAAGTGCCGAGTGCCCGCGAAACAACTGCTGGGTCAGGAAGGAAAGGGGCTGCGAGTCAGCATGTCGGCCATCGGGGATGTCGGACGCGGCGGCATGGTGGGCTGTGCCGTTGGCCTTCAAACCGCATGTCTGGAAGCATCGATAAAGTTTGCTAACGAGCGGATACTCTATGGAAAACCGATCAGCAACCTTCAAGCCATTCAGATGAAACTGGCGGAAATGAAGATCGACCTGGAGGCGGGGCGCCTTCTTGCCTACCGGGCTGCGGCCATGCAGGACCGCGGCGAAATGAGCAGCAATGAATTTGCGGTGGCGAAGTATTTTACCACCGAGGCGGCACAGAAGGCTGCCAAGATGGCGGTCGATATCCATGGCGGCTATGGCTGCATGGAAGAATACGCCGTAACCCGGTACTTGCGCGACGCATTCATTCTGGGACCTTCCGCCGGTACCAGCGATATTATGAAGGTCATCATTGCCCGGTGGGCTCTGAGCTGATTTATCTCTTTCTGACGGCGGCAGCGCAGGGGTTGCCGCCGTCCTGAAAGGAAGCAGAGGCTGTGATGAACATCGTTGTGTGTGTCAAGGCCGTCCCGGACCCAAAAGAGATCTGCAAAATACGAATTGATCCCGCCACCAAGACCCTGATGCGATGTGAAGTCCCTCTGGTCATTAACCCCCTTGACAAGCACGCGTTGGAAGCCGCCCTCCAGCTCAAGGAAGCGGCGAAGGCTTCTGTGACTGTCATCAGCATGGGGCCGCCTCCTGCCGGCAGTATTGTCAAGGAATGCATGGCCCTCGGGGCCGACCGGGGCATCCTCCTTTGCGACCGCGCTTTTGGTGGCGCAGACGCCTTCGCTACCGCCTTCACGCTTGCCGAAGGGATCTCGAAGACGGGTGCTTTCGACCTGATTCTGTGCGGTATGGCGAGCAGCGACGGCGCTACCGAATGGGTGGGACCTCAAGTTGCCACGTTCTTGAACATTCCCGTCGTGACCATGGTCCGTAGATTCGAAACCCTGGCAAACGACGTGTGGAGTGTCCATGCGGATTGGCAGAATGGCTACCGCCGAGTCCAAATCCGGCTGCCTGCCCTGTTCACGGTCACCAGGGAACTCAACCGGCCCCGGGCTTTGAGCTTCTCGGGCATTCTGAAGGCTCGCAAGAAGACGATAGAACAGTGGGACCTGGAGGCGCTGGGAGTTCCGGCAGGCGCCGTGGGGGCTAAAGGCTCTCCAACGATCGTTTCTGAAATATCAGTGGTTGAAAACCGCAGAGAAGTAGAGGTGCTCCAGGGGACGATGGAAGAAAAAGCCGATCAACTCGTCTCGCGCCTTGCGGAACTTGGCATCCTTTAGAGGTTCCTTCGGGTTTTGTGATGAACCTGTCAAAAGGTAAAAGCGTGTCATGATGAAGAAAAAGTTCGGTCCGGTCTGGGTAATCGCAGAGCAGCGTGACTGTGAGGTGGAGCTGGTATCCCTGCAACTTCTTGGAAAGGCAAGGGAACTGGCGGATGAGCTGGGGGTGGCCTGTGAGGCCGTATTGCTGGGACACAACCTCGGTGCTGCTGCTCAGGAACTGGTTGCCGGCGGCGCTGAGCGGGTGTTTGTCGGGGAATCCCGTGCACTCGAATTTTATCAGCCTGTGCTGTACCGGGACATCATCTCTTCGCTGGCTGAAGAGTACGGACCGGAAACCATTTTGATCGGCTCGACCTTTATGGGACGGGAACTGGCACCGCTCGTGGCGGCTCGATTAAAGACCGGCCTGGCTGCCCATTGTACCGGTTTACACTATGACAAAGACCGGAACCTGGAACAGCAGATTCCCGCCTACGGGGGTTTGATGTCTATTATTTGTCCGGAAAAACGTCCTCAGATGGCAACGGTTGCCAAGGGCGTTTTTAAAGCGCCGCGAGCGGACCCCAGACGGGAGGGCAAGATTGTTTCGGTCCCAGTGCCTGCAAACACGGACCTGCCGGTGGAGACCATGGAAATTATCAGGGAAGCATCCTCCGGAATTCCGCTGGAGGATGCCCGTGTGGTTGTGTCGGGCGGCGCCGGCGTCGGGAACCCGGAAGGGTGGGAGACTGTTCGTGAACTGGCTGTAACCATCGATGCAGCCCTCGGGTGCACGCGGCCGGTGGTGGATGAAGGATGGGCTCCATTGGACATCATGATTGGCCAGAGCGGCAAGATGGTGAGTCCTGAAGTCTACATCGGTGTCGGACTGTCGGGAGAGCAGCAGCACATGGTGGGGGTTGCCGGCGCCAGACTCATGGTTGCCATCAACAATGATCCGAAATCCGCCGTTTTCCAGCAGGTCGATCTTGGCGTCGTGGAGAATTGTCAGGACTTCCTGCCGGTGCTCATGGCAAAGATCAACGCCCATCGTGAAGCAAGGCTCACCTGTCAACAACCCCTGGAGGACCATGAACGCTGATCGGGCACGGCGAGACAAACAACGATAAACATACTACCCTTCCGACCTTCGTGGCATCATTGGCATCTCAAACGATCCAAGAGCAATATTCCGATTTGATGGCGAATATCTGGTCGTGAGGACCTTTGCTCCGCTGCCCCATCAAGGTTTTTGAACCTGGAGAAGGCAAGCCTCAAAAAGTCTTTGGAACCGCCTATGCTTAAAGGGCCTGATCGGTTAGAGTGTTTTACCGTTGCCAAAGGTGGACTGAAAACCAGTAGATCTTGAGGGCTTGGGCATGAACGATAAATCCAAACTACCTTACTTCATCACGGACAAGGATCCATCGCTAACCAATCGGTGTTCCCGCTGTGAATTGCAGGACGTCATTGAAGCCTCCCACGACGGTTTGTTTATCACCGATGGTCTGGGGAATATCTTGATGGTAAACAGCGCGTGGGAGCGAATTTGCGGAATCCCGCGAGATTTTGTGGTGGGGAAGAGTGTTGATGATATGGTGAACCAAAAATGGTACACCGAATCTTCTGCCATGGCGGCGATAAAGGCCCGGCACAAGGTTACCATCATGCTGGAAATGACAAGGGGGGAAAAGGTAGGCCAGAAGATCATGGCGACGGCCATACCGATTTGGGGTGATGACGGCGAGATCAAACGAGTGGTTGCAAACATAAGAGATATCACGGAAATACTTTATCTGAAGGAACTTTTGGAGAAGACCCAACAGCTCAACGAAATCTACGCTGCAGAACTCCAGCAGATGCGGGTTCAACAGGTACAGGCGGGGTGTGAGGTCATCGCTCGCAGTGCTGCCACCAGGCGAGTGATGGAGATGGCTGCTCAGGTCGCTAGAGTGGACTCCACGGTGCTGATCACCGGGGAATCAGGAGTGGGCAAGGAAGTCATCACCAATGCCATTCACCGTCTCAGCCACCGCTCGGAAGGGCCGCTCATAAAAATCAACTGTGGGGCCATCCCTGAATCCCTGTTGGAATCAGAGCTTTTCGGATACGAGTCGGGTGCTTTCACCGGAGCCAGGAAGCAGGGCAAACCGGGCATGTTTGAATTGGCTGAGAAAGGGACCCTGTTCCTGGATGAGGTGGGAGACATCTCCATGAACCTGCAGGTGAAACTGCTCAGGGTCCTGCAAGACCATACGGTGGTAAGGGTGGGAGGCCTTAAACCGATTCCCGTCGACGCCCGCATCATCGCGGCAACCAACAAGAATCTGAGGGACTTGGTGGCTGCCGACAGCTTTCGAGAAGACCTCTTTTATCGACTCAACGTGGTATCTATTGAAATTCCGCCCTTGCGGGGGCGCAAAGAAGACATTCCCTTGCTGGCCTTGCATTTCCTGGAAAAAATCAGCAAACGGTATCAGTTTGACAAACGCTTTTCCCCTGGGATTATCGACGCTTTTCTAGCCTATCCCTGGCCCGGTAATATCCGTGAACTGGAGAATGTGATCGAGCGCATGTTGGTGATGACCGAGGAGGAAGAAATCGGCTCCCGACACCTGCCGGTTTATATCAGGGATCACCTCATCCCGGATGACGCAAAGATGGTCTTGTCTGAGAACGTGCCGTTTCACAAGGCCATTGAACAAGCGGAAAAGCAACTGCTGGAACAGGCCCTCAAGAAATATGGCAGCACCAGAAAGATTGCCAGTGCACTGAAGGTCAATCAATCGACGATTGTGCGCAAAATGAAGAAATACAAGATCGCCATAGGCCAGGATACGGATGGGAACGGAACGTGCTTTGAAGACCTGAGAATGCGAATCTGACCATGATACACCGCGCTGTCGCCTTCAGGGATCGATGAACCAGCCCGGATCTCTTCCGAGAGCCAGCCACTCCTGTGTGACTCAACCCTACTACAAAACCCCTCGATCAAACCACGCATCCTCATCGTGATGCAAGAAATCAAACTGTGATGCGTCTAGGGCATCGCGCTCATAAAACTCATTCATTACAGCCGTGATGCAGCTGTATGGAAAGCCTCTGGGTGACCGCGTGTGATGCGCATTGGCATCGCACGTGGGGCCCATTGCTTTAGCTGAGGACTGAGCGATAGCCGCATTTGCGCCTCTGCTGCGACTTTAGCGGAAATCGTGAGAAGCTGGCACATTATTTGCCCTAACAACATGACGACCACAAGCGGAATCCACAGCACACCACAGCAAAAGACAAGGGTTTTGGCCAGAAGAGGAGGTTAAGAGCATGGCGAAATTTATGTCTGCCGATGAAGCGGTCAAGTTGATCAAGACGGGTGATACAGTAGGCATTTCCGGCTTTGTCGGGATGGGTCATCCGGAGGAGATCTCCAAAGCCATTGAGAAGAGGTTCCTCGAAACCGGAGAACCCAGGAATCTGACCATGACTTTCGGCGCCAGCCAAAACGATGGGAAGTCCAACTGGGGGCTGAACCGTTGGGGCAAGGAAGGCCTCATCAGGAAGGTGTTCTCCGGGCACTGGGCCCTTCAGCCGGACATGATCAAACTGGCTGTGGCCGAAAAGATCGAGGCCTACAACATCCCTCAGGGCGTAATGTTGCATCTCTACCGGGCAATCGCCGGCAAAAAGCCGGGGATTCTCACTCATGTGGGCCTAAAAACTTTCGTGGACCCAAGGGAAACCGGCGGCAGGCTGAACAGCATCAGCCATGACGAGGTGGTTCGGCTGATGGAAATCGATGGCAAGGAATATCTGTTCTACAAATCCTTCCCCATTAACGTGGCGGTGATCCGAGGGACCAGCGCCGATGAGAATGGCAACATTTCCATTGAAAAAGAAGGGATTTCCCTTGAATTCATGGCGTTGGCGCTTGCAGCCAAAGGATCCGGCGGGAAGGTCATCGTTCAGGTGGAAAGAGTGGTGAAGGCCGGCACGCTGCATCCCATGATGGTCAAAGTCCCGAAAGTGGTTGTGGATGTGGTGGTCGTCGCGAGCCCGGAGAACCACTGGCAGATCCCCATGGCTACCCCATACAACCCCGCCCTCTGTGGCGAAACGCGTGTGCCCGGTGAGCAGTGTCAGTCCCCTGCCCATGAGCGAGAGAAAGGTTATCTGCCGCAGATGCGCCATGGAGTTGGTTCCCGACGCCGTCGTCAACCTTGGCATCGGGATGCCCGAAGGAGTGGGTGTCGTTTCGGCCGAGGAGGACATCACCAGCAGCATGACCATGACCGTGGAACCGGGGGCTATCGGCGGAGTGCCTATGGGTGGGCTGTACTTCGGCACCGCCATTAATCCCGAAGCGCTGATCGACCATCCCCTCATGTTTGATTTCTATGATGGTGGCGGGCTGGACCTGGCGGTGCTGGGAATGGCGGAGATGGACCAATACGGCAACGTCAACGTCAGCAAGTTCGGCGTGCGCATCGCCGGGGCCGGCGGGTTCATCAATATCAGCCAGAGTGCAAGAAAAGTCGTTTTCTGTGGGACACTCACGGCAGGTGGCGTGAAACTGGAAATTAAAGATGGAAAACTGCACATACTCAATGAAGGCAAGACCAAGAAACTGGTGAACAAGGTGGAACACATCACTTTCAGCGGCGACTTTGGCCGGACAAGCGGTCAGAAGATCATGTACGTGACGGAACGCGCGGTCTTCGAGCTGCGGCCGGAAGGAGTAACGCTGACGGAGATTGCCCCCGGGGTCGACCTGGAGAGAGATGTCCTGGCCCATATGGAGTTCAAACCCATCATATCTCCCGAACTCCGGCTGATGGACCCGCGCATTTTCCAGGAAGCGACACCCATGGGCATCAAGGAGGAGATCCTAGGGAAAAACAACGGAAACTGATGGATCTTTGGCTGAAGCTCTAATTCAACTGGTTCAGATTATCGCAACAAAGTCAGCAAAAGGAGAACGAGTAATGGCACTGAAAACAAGAGAAGACTATATCAACTCCCTTAAAGCCATGCGGCCCAACGTTCACAAGTTTGGGGAGCTCATCGAGGACGTAACCACCCACCCCGCTACCCGCAGAACGGTGGAAAGTCACGCCCGGGGCTTTGATGCGGCAAACGATCCGGAATACGCGGCAGATTTTGTCACGACTTCCACTTTCACCGGCGAGAAGATCCACCGCTGGAATTCGATGATGGAAACGCCTGGAAGACATCATCGGGAATTCCAAACTGAAGCGGTGGATGTACCGCTTTACGGGTTCCTGCAACGGCGGCCTCTGTGTGGGTTGGAACGGTCAGAACGTGATGTGGAACGTTACCGCCATGTGCGACAAGGAAAACGGGACGAACTATCAGGAGCGCCTGAAGAAGTGGATCCTGGGCGCTCAGGAAAAAGGCTTGGTGGTGGCCGGCGCTCTGACGGATGCCAAGGGTGACCGCAGCATGAGGCCCTCCCAGCAACCCGACCCGGACAGCAACCTGCACATCAAGGAAGTCCGGGCAGACGGCATTGTCATCAGCGGCATACAAAGCGATGATCTGCGGTGTGGCGGCCTCCAATGAAATCTTCCTGCTGCCGGGCGGGGCCTACCGGGAAGAGGACAAGGACTATGCCCTGGCCTGCGTGGTTCCCAGGGACATCGAAGGGTTGACCATTGTGGAGGCGCGCCGCGCCAGTGACACCAGGGAATTTGAAGAGGGGTTCGACATCCCGGAGACGGGCATCACCCAGGGCTTCCTCTTTTTTAAGGACTGCTTCGTCCCCAACGAGCGCGTCTTCCTGTGCAAGGAATTCAAGTACAGCGGCAAGATCATCGAATTCTTCACCGCCAACTACCGGGCCTGCATCGGTGCCTGCGTAGCCGGCCAGGGTGACGTGATGATCGGCCGGGTGCTCTTATGGCCAGGGCCAACGGTTTGGCAGCCGGTACCTTCGCCAACAAGATCGTTGAGATGGCGGTCAATAACGAGACCACCTTTGGCATGGGCATTGGCGCGATGGCCATCGGTAAGAAGGGCCCGGGCGGCATGTGGGTCTCCGATTCCCTCCTGGCTCATGCCAATAAGGTCCATGTGGCGACCCTTCCCTATGAGACGAAGCGCATCTGCCAGGACATCGGGGGCGGTATGGTGGAGACCGGCTGTTTCCCGTCCTCCAAAGACTTCAACGACCCGAATTATGGCCATCTCGTGCAAAAAGCCCTGAAAGCCAGCGTGAGATTCAGCGCGGAAACCAGGGCTCGGGCCGCCAGGCTTGGCGGAATGGTTGACCCTGGGAGCGGGGGTGCCGGGGTGCATGCACGGGGGCGGTTCTCCCGACGGCGCCAAACTCGTGGTCCGGGCACTTACCCCCGTGAACGAATTTGCCGGATATGCCCGCAAGATTGCCGGCATTACCGAGGAAGTCCCTGAACCCGAGAAGAAGAAGTAGCTACGGTTGATTAATCCGCACCACCTTTACAGTTGGCGGTGTGACGGACAGAGGCGGCCGGGGTTGGCACCAAACCCGGCCGCCCTAAGGATTTCTAAGCGCTGAAACCTAAAGCAAAGAGTGGTTTTTCTATAATAGTTAGTTTTTCAAATAAGTTAACAAAACAATGACCAGGGGGAGGTTGTCATGCAATTTGAGTTGACGGAAGAACAACAACTGGTCAAAGCCAGTGTGAGAGAGTTTTGTCAGAAATATGTGGAACCCATTGCCAATGAAGTTGACCAGCAACCCCGTTTCCCGGCTGAGAACGTCAAGCGACTGGCCGAGCAGGATTGGCTGGGGATTCCCTACCCACAAGAATACGGTGGGGCCGGGGCCGACTATTTGACCTACATCCTGACCATCGAAGAGCTTTCCCGCGCGTGCGCCACCACCGGGTTCATCGTCGAGGTCAACACCTCCCTGGCGTGTTTTCCCCTCTACAAATTCGGCACCGAAGAGCAGAAGAAGAAATACCTGGTACCCCTCTGCAAGGGTGAAATGCTGGGGTCCTTCGCTTTGACCGAACCCGGAGCCGGCACCGATGTGGCCGCCGGGCTCACAACGGCGGTTCTGGACGGCAATGAGTACGTGCTCAACGGCACCAAGATGTTCATCTCCAACTCCCCGGTGGCAGGGGTTTTCATTGTCTTTGCCGCGACCGACAAATCCAAGGGAGCCAAGGGGATCAGCGCCTTCATCGTCCCCGGAGACAACCCTGGCATCAAGGCCGGCGAACACCAAAACAAGATGGGGATCCGCGGCGCCTTGACCGCCGAGGTTGTTCTTAAAGATTGCCGCATTCCCAAAGAGAATCTGCTGAGCCAGGAAGGGCAGGGGTTCAAGATCGCCATGATGACCCTTGACGGCGGTCGGATTGGCATTGCCGCTCAGGCCTTAGGGATTGCCCAGGCTGCTTTGGACGAGTCCATCCGGTATTCCAAGGAACGGGTCCAGTTCGGCAAGCCCATCGCCGCCCTCCAGCCCATCCAGTGGATGATCGCCGATATGGCTACCGATGTGGAGGCTTCCAGGTTCCTGACCTATTACGCCGCCTGGTGTTATGACCAGGGTCGGCCTTATGCCAAGGAAGCGGCCATGGCCAAACTCAAGGCGTCGGAAACGGCGGCCCATCACACCAACCGGGCGGTCCAAATTTACGGCGGTATTGGCTACATCAAAGACCAGAAAGTCGAACGGCTCTTCCGCGATGCCAAGATCACCGAGATTTACGAAGGTACCTCGGAAGTCATGAGGATGGTTATTGCCGGCAGCGTGCTGCGCTAAGTGGTTGTCCAGGGATTAGGGACTATTTTCACCACGAAGAGCACGAAGGACACGAAACGACCTCTTAGATGTGTCTTCGCTGTCCTTCGTGTGACTTCGTGGAGGAAAGGTGGTCAGCAGGAAAGGTTGTCGATGCTCAAGGTTATAACGTGTTTCAAATGGGTTATGGACGAAGCCGACATCAAGGTGGACGCCGGTTCGCGCCGACTGATTCTCGATCGCGTGGGATATAAGATCAGTCTCTATGACCGGAATGCCATTGAAGAGGCGGCACGGCTTCAGGAACAACATGGCGCCAATGTCACGGCCATAACAGTGGCACCGCCCACCGCCAAGCAGTGTCTGAAGGATGCGCTCTCCCGTGGACCGGACAAGGCCTGCTTTGTGAACGATCCTGCCCTGGTGGATCTCGAGCCCTCCCAGACCACCACGATCCTGGCGGCGGCCATAAAAGGGCAGGGCGATTTCGACCTGATCATCTGCGGTGAAGGTTCGAGCGACCTCTACACCCAACAGGTCGGTCCGGCCCTGGCTGAGAAGCTTGAGATCCCTTGTGCCACCTATGTTAACAAACTCACTTATGTTGAGGGCGAGCAGCGGATTATTGCCGAACGCAAACTGGATGACTGTGTCGAGGTGGTATCGATCGCGCTTCCGGCTCTGATCACCGTTTTGCCGGACATCAACACGCCCCGGATACCCACCCTGAAACAGGTTCTCGCAGCGGGCAAGAAGCCCATCGACAACATTACGCTGGATGCGCTGGGAGGAGCTTGCGAGGGATGCATGCAGACGACCGGCATCCTGGCGGCAACGATGGAACGGCGTCGTCTCAGGTTCGGGACGGAAGAAGAAGATATTCGTGCAGTTGTCGGCGCCTTATTGAAAGAGGGTGTCATCGCTTAGGGAGTACTCATCCATGGCAGGGATTTGGGTTTTCGCGGAAAACCGGGACCAAACGTTAGAACTTTTGAATGCCGGAAAAGATCTGGCAGCGGATTTTGGCACGAAGCTGGTGGCTTTTGCCTGGGACAGGCAACTGGCGCAGGAATATATCACTTACGGCGCGGATGAAGTCTTTCTCTTGCCGCCGCTGGCTGACGATCAACCGTTGGAATCCTGCGTTCCCGTGATCGCCGACGCGGCCAAAACGGAAGATCCGGATGTGTTTTTCATTGCCGCAACGCAGCGCGGCAAAGAAATCGCCGCCCGCCTTGCCGCCCGCCTGAATACGGGCCTTTGCAGCGGGTGTACCGGCTTCAAGGTGGATAAAGAGAAGAAGTTGTTGGCAATGGAACGAATGCTTTTTGGGGGATTGGCGGTACAAACCCTGGTTCCTACGACTCGCCCCCAAATGGCAACCATCCCGCCGCGAACCTTTGACCCCGCCGCACCACAGGAGGGAAAGGAAGGCAACATACGGGAGCTGCCCGCAACTCCGCCTTCCCCGGTAAAGGTAGTCAGCCGGACCGCGAAGGTGCGGGAAGCAGTGGACATCACCGAAGCCAAGATCGTTGTCTGCGTGGGCCGGGGTGTGGAAAAGAAGGAAGATGTCGAACTCGCGAGCGAGTTGGCTCGGGTGCTGGGCGGCGAGGTCGGCTGTTCCAGACCCGTGGCGGAAGAGCTCCACTGGCTGCCCGAGGAAGTCTATCTCGGCATCTCGGGGAAAAAGGTCAAACCGGATCTCTACGTCGGCGTTGGAGTATCGGGGCAAATTCAGCATGTGACCGGTATTCGGGACAGCCAAGGTGATCTTCGCGATCAACAAGGATGAGAACGCCCCTATTTTTGAGGCTGCCGACTACGGCATCGTGGGGGATCTCTACCAGGTCGTCCCGAAACTCATCCAAGAACTCAAATCAGCTCTGAAAGCGTAAATGGGGCGCTAGCGGTTATGGCGGAAGAAAAGTTTGATGCGATCATCGTTGGAGCCGGTCCGGCGGGAAGCACCGCCGCCTACCTGTTGGCTAAGGAGGGCCTCGATGTCCTCCTTATTGAAAAAGGCGTTACACCGGGTTCCAAGAACGTTTCCGGCGGCAGGATGTACACCCATGCCCTGAATCGGATCATCCCGAATTTCTGGGATGAGGCTCCCGTCGAGAGACCGGTCACGCGGGAAATCATCACCTTCTTGAATGGTGAACAGAGTGTTTCTCTGGATTGTCACGATGTGAACTGGGGGAAACCCCCTTATCATTCGTTCACCGTGCTGCGCGCCGAGTTTGATGCCTGGCTTGCTTCCAAAGCGGAAGATGCCGGTGCCGTGCTGGCCTGCGCCATTCGCGTGGATGAGGTGCTGAAGGAAAACGGCAGAGTGGTGGGCATCCGGGCCGGAGAAGATGAGATGCTGGCGGAGGTGGTCATTGCTGCGGACGGCGCCAACTCGATCACCGCTCAGCAGGCTGGTTTGAGCAAGCTCTTTACCGCTCACCAGGTGGCAACCGGGGTGAAGCAGGTCATTGAACTTCCTCCCGAAACGATCAGCCAACGCTTTCAGGTGGACGGCAAGCATGGCGCGGCCCAGCTCTTTGTGGGCGACTGCACCAAGGGCATGCAAGGCGGCGGGTTCCTCTACACCAACAAAAGCAGTCTCTCGTTGGGTTTGGTTGTCAGTACGGCGGAACTCCAGCGTTGCCAGATCAAGATGTCGGAAATCTTGGAAGAGTTCAAGGAAAGCCCGCACATTGCCCCCTTGATCGAAGGCGGGCAGCCGGCGGAGTATTCCGCTCATCTCATCCCGGAAGCGGGGCTCGGCATGATGCCGCAGCTTTTTGGGGACGGCATCCTGGTGGCCGGTGATGCCGCCGGCCTGGTCCTCAATCTCGGCTATATTGTGCGCGGCATGGACTTTGCCGTGGCCTCCGGGGAGGCTGCCGCCAAGGCCGTCATGGCGGCCAAGGCTCGCAACGACTTCTCCCGCCAGGGGCTTGCCGTTTATCAGAGCTTCTTGAAGGAGAGTTTTGTGCTGAGGGATCTGGAAGCCTACCGCAACGCCCCCGAGTTCCAGGAAAACCGCCGGCTCTTCAATGAATATCCCAGGCTGGCCACCGGTTTGGTCAGCAAATTGTTTACGGTTGATGGTACTCCTCCGGTTCATCTCCTTGCGAAGGTTCTTAACCAGATCAAGGATAGCCGGATCAGCTTGTGGCAACTGGCCATGGACAGCTGGAAAGGAGCGAAGAACCTTTGAAACGCTTGAGCATCGAGCAACTGCTGGGGCTTGATAAGTTTGCCGTGGATGATGACGAGGCTCACATCATCCTGGACAAGGCCGTCTGCTCCCAGTGCCAACCCAAGCCCTGCACCTTCGCCTGCCCTGCAGGGCTTTATACGTTGAAAGACGGGGAGATCAGTTTTGATTACGCGGGCTGTCTCGAGTGCGGTACCTGCCGGGTCGTTTGCCCGCAGGCGAGTGCCGCCATCAGCTGGAAGTATCCGCGCGGCGGGTTTGGTGTCAGTTTCAGGTATGGTTAGAGTGCTCAGTGTTGGGCCACAGAATAAAGTGACCATATCTCACACGTCATTCCGGTGAAAACCGGAATCCAGAAAGATGCGTGGATACCGGCTGGAGTCTACCCCGTAGTGCGAACGGGGCCGGTATGACGAACCGAGGTTGGACACTTATGTGTGTTGATCTGAACTTTGGAGGAACACCTGATGTTACGGAAATATCGTCGCCAAGGCAAAACCGTCAGGAAATGATTTTGTTTCTTTGTTTTGGCAGAGTCAGGTAGAGTATCACAGCATACAGCGTAGTTTCGGAAGGAGGTGATGATCGGGGTCATTGCTGAAGCCCCATTTCAAGGCCTTAAAGTGAGGCAGCCTCGTGCAGGGGGATGCTTCCTTAAAGCGGAAGGATTGGATGTGGCTTTGTGCGGGGATGGTAACACGGATTTTTTGTCATTTGGGGGGTTTGGTCGAAGGCGTAAGTGCTTGCTGAAGTGGTGAGAGGGTTCTTTCTGGGGACTCCTTTGCAGGAGAGGGAAAAGCTATGGAAAAGATCAAATCGGGAGCTGTTGAAAGGGAGTACGGAGCAGAGCAGCCGTATATCGGGGGGAAGCTAAAATTCAGGATTCCTTTCATCCATTATCGAGTGGAATATCAGGATTTCATCCAGGGTGCCATCCTATGCTGCGTGCCGTTGGGTATTGTCCCCGCCTTGAACAAGGTGCTGGGGATTCCCATCGAAGTGGCTGTTTTCATGGTCATGGTGAACAATTTTCTCTACTTGATTCATACCTCTTTCGGCGACCCCTCCGTGACAGGCTGGATCACCGCCGGCATCCCGCTTTACATCACCTTCCTGACGGGTTTTGCGGAGGGTCCGGACCGGATTCAGGCCATGATCGCCTTCCAGTTTCTGGTGGGGCTCATCTTCCTCATCTTGGGGGGCACCGGTCTGACGGAGAGAGTGGTCAAGCACTTTCCCATCAGCATGCGGGCCGGCATTTTGCTGGGCGCCGGTTTCGCATCCCTGCAGCGGGTTTTCGACCCGGCCCAGCCCTTTGTCAGCAAAATGCCCATTTCCTTTTTTTCAGCGTCTTTTGGGGGTCTGTTCATTCTCTTTTCGGACTCGGCTCAGCGTATTGAAGAAAAAATACGGATTGTTTGCCTGGGTGGCCAGCTTCGGCCTGGCTCCCGGTTTTATCATCGGCTATGCCATTGGCTGGCTCACCGGTGAAATCCCCTCACCGGTCGGGGTTTTCGATCGCATTCTTCATCGACATGCCCATTGGGAAATTGATGGATACGTTCAGCGTGTTCGCGGTGGGCTGGCCATCGATGAGCCATTGGGCGGCGGCTCTTTCGCTGGCCATAGTGGCTTATGTGCTTGCTTTCGGCGACATCCTGGTCCTGCAAGCGCTGGTCAGATGACGCCAACGCGGCCCGGCCTGATGAAAAAGTTCGTCGTGGAGGTATCCCGCAACCACATCCTCTGCGCGATCCGCAATTTTATCCTGGGGACTTGCGGAACTTACCTGCCGCTGGCCGGTCCTCAGTGGACGGGCGGTCAGGCTCTGGTCGTGAACCGCTTCAAAAGTGCGACAATCCAAGGAGGAACCCTCCTACTGGGGCGGCGCCACCTCGATTTTCTGGGGCATGAGCATTGGCTCTGGCCATCCACCCGATTGTGCAGTTCATCCTGCCGGCCAAGGACATCGGCTTTGCCCTGACCCTGCTGATCCAGGGATATCTCTGTATCTATCTGGCCTTTGCCATGTGCCAGAACAATCTGCAGCGGGGCATCGCCGGCATCATGGGGGCGGTGCTGGTCACAGCCAACTATGTCAAACTGTGGGGCAGCCCGATGTGGTCCGGTCCCACCATGGGGCTGCTGGTCGGGGCGATGATGTATTTCACCTTTGAACACCATTTTGGCGCGAAGCCCGAGCCGGCGCCTGCGGTAGCCAAGAAAGACTAGTGCTTAAGTGCGCAAGTCTTCGCCAGCAAGGAAACCCCGTCACCCCGGCGAAAGCCGGGGTCCAGAACCACTCAAGACTGGATTCCGGATTTCGCCGGAATGACGAAGCAGTTCCTCGTTCATAACGAACGGATGAAAATCTCCTACCCCCTTTGACAAATGGGGAGTTCAGAGCGGCTCCCCCCTTTGGCAAAGGGGGGTTGGGGGGGATTTTCACCAGAACCACAAGAGATCACCAGACGCAGTCGGTGGGCCTGCAAGACCGCCGACTGCAGGAAATCGACATGGCGCAGGACTGGAAACAGCAATCGAAAAGAAACTGGATCCTTTTTGGTAAAGCCGGCCTGCCCTACACCGTGGTTGGGATGGCGATCGTGTTTCTGGGTTTTTATCTGCTGAGGCGCTATATGGGGGACAGTGAATACCTGAGCGCCGCGCTCCTGATATGGTTTGCGGTTTTCTGGATCGTCTTTCAGACTCTGTTCCGCAGACGCGTCCAGCGGGTTGCCGACAGCCTCAAAAAGAAACCTTCGAAATGATCTCCCCAGATTGCGGCAGGGATAACCCCAGTGTGATGCTTTTGCCTGGCGGGTAAGTCTCCACCCTCAGCCTGCAGTCATGCCTGCTCTAGCGGCAGATAATCCCGCCCTAAATGGGTAAGCCGAACTCCAGTCCGTCCGCCCCACGAAAGCTCACTTTCCGGTCGTTAGGTACCTAATGCCATTCAGCGATGTGCGTTCCTGATTCCACTCGTCCAAAAATGCGAAACCTGTTCATTCCAGCGCAAGCCTACACGTGAGCGACCACGCCAAACACGACCATTCTAGTCTGTAGCGTTGCGTGAACTTGCGAACGAACACGTATGAAACTAATGGCTGCAGAATCACACTGCGGACCTTGCTTTTTAGCGCCCCTTCATTATCCGTTTTATCTATTGCAGAAGCAGTATATAAATTAGAAGTAGGCTGATTTTGAGATCCAATTCCGGTTTCTTTTAAAACAATCTTGGGGGTATTGATGAAAGAGGCCGGTCAAGCAATCGAGAGGATTCGTGAGAGGGCCGACAAATTCGAGAGCATCTTCGAGAACTCGACCATGGGTATTTTTCAGTCGAGCCTGGACGGTCGCTTCCTGGCGGTCAACCCCGCTTTCGCCAGGATCTTCGGTTATGAGTCGCCCCAGGATCTCATAGAGTCGATACAAAGCATTGATTCGCAATTCTATCGGGTCTCGGAGCAAAGAGGAAAGATCCTGTCGGTCATCGAGAACAAGACCGGCATGGCGAAATTCGACGCCGAGCTTCTCCGCAAGGACGGCACCATCATCACCTGCTCCCTGAGCATCCGGGCCATTCGCGACCGCAACGGCACCATCACGCACCTTGACGGCTTCATCGAGGACGTTACTGAAGCGACGCTCTGGAAAAAGGAGATTCAGGAACGGACGGAACTCCTTAGCCGGGAAAACCTCCGGCTTCGCACACTGTTCAAAGACCGGTACCGGTTCGGGAAAATCGTCGGCAAGAGCGCGGCGATGCAGGAGGTCTTCGAAAGCATCCTCCAGGCTGCCGGTTCCGAGGTGAGCGTCATCATCTATGGCGAATCGGGAACGGGTAAGGAACTGGTGGCTGCCGCCATTCACGATCTCAGTCGCCGCCGAAGCCGCATGTTTGTGCCGGTGAATTGCGGCGCCATTCCGCAGCACCTGCTTGAAAGCGAGTTCTTTGGGCACAAGAAAGGCGCCTATACGGGGGCTGTTTCCGACACAAAGGGGCTTCTGGAACGAGCCGACGGGGGAACCTTATTCCTGGACGAAGTTGGGGAATTGAGCCTCGATATGCAGGTAAAACTGCTGCGGGCCCTGGAAGGCGGCAGCTACTTTCCACTGGGTGAGAGCAAGCCCGCAAAATCTGATTTTCGGCTGATATCGGCCACCAACCGTAACTTGAGAGAGATGGTGAAGCAGGGCAGGATGCGCGAGGATTTCTTTTTTCGGATCGATATCGTCCCCATCGATCTGCCTCCCCTGAGACGGCGTCGTGAAGATATTCCGCTCCTGATCGATCATTTTCTGCGCCAATTCACGGGTACCGACAACCCTCCCGTGCTGCCGGGAAAGGTCCTGGAAGCCCTCTATAAGTATGAATACCCCGGCAACATTCGTGAACTGCAGAACCTTTTGCAGCGCTATCTGGCAACAAAACGGCTGGATTTGCCGGGCTCCGTCGAGCAGGAAAAGATGGCACAGACCTCAGAGCCGCTTGAAGAAGGGAACTCCCTGCAGGAGAAAGTCTCCCTCTTCGAGAAAAGCCTGATCGAAAAATGTCTTGTCCTGCCATCAGTGGAACCGAATCCGCACTGCTGCTGCCTTGAAAATCGACCGCAAGACCTTGTACACAAAAATGAAATCCTATGGATTGATTTCTCCCCACGATGGGGAGTAATAGCCCCAATCAAGATATTGCAATATATTCAATATAATTGTTTAGGCGGTCGCATAGATATGGGGCAATTTCACCCCATATTTCTTCACGTCCTGACGTCGATTATCTCCCTCCAAAACGTTTTATCCTGTAATTCCATATAGTTCCTATAATGGCACGGTTGCTGCTCTCTATGAGAGATAGCGGCAGCGTTCAGCACCTTGAACAACCAATGAACGCTACGCGAATTTGCAGACCACGAACCAAAGGAGAACGAAAATGAATACAGATGCGCGCACCGAGGTAAGAGACCTGGTACAGAACGCCGTCGCCCTTTGCGAAGAAGCGGGCAAAGACGCAGCGCTGGCTGAGATTGCCAATAAAAACGGCCGATTCGTTCGGAATGGGTACTACACTTACGCGTTGGACCTCTCGGGAACGATTCTGGCCCACCCTGTCGATGCCGAGTTGACGGGCCGCGATCTCAGCAACTTGGAGGACTCCAACGGGAAGCCCTTTATTCAGAGGATTATCGATATCGCAAAGACCAAGGGCTATGGTTTTATCGACTACATATGGCATATACCATCTTCCAAAGAGGAACTCCGCAAGACCGTTTTTCTCGAGCGAGTCGACGATTTGGTTCTTTGTTGCGGGTTCTATACCACCGAAGAGGATTTTCTGAAGAGTCTTTTCAAGTGCTACGATTACGCCGGTCCGATGTGAGAAAAGGCTGTTCGAAAGCAATGGCTCTTGGATGTAGGGCTTTTCCATAAATGAACTGCAGGCCTGAGTCCCCTTTTGAGATGATGGCCGCACCGCTTCCCCCCGGCCCCCCCTCTGCACAGGGGGGGCACTATTTATGGAATCAACAGGGTCGGCAGATCGGAAGTTTCTGCAATGCGTTGCGACAGACTCCCAAGAAAAAACGCGTGGACGCGGTCCTTTCCGGTGGTGCCCAGAACGGTCATGGTGGGGTTCAATTCGCGACTGAGGCGCAGGATTTCAGAGGCTGTGTGCCCTGCCACAAGATGAGGTTCGGCCTCGATTCCGGCCTTTCCCAGAACATCACAGTAACCCGCCAAACGCGCGCTGCTTTCCCCTTCGATTCGTTCCCATTCCGACTGGCGATCCTCACCGGACGTCTTGAGGGTGATGACATGAGCCACCTCCACCTTCCGTACCACGCCCCGAAGGGCGACAAGGAACTGAAGGGCACGCTCCGAAGGCGGTGACCAGTCGGCGGGAAACAGCACCTTCTGGAACGGGTGCTCATTCGCAAGTCCGACGCACTCTCCATTGACATCGCAGATCGCCATGTGCTTGCTGACGAGGACGGGAATGGTCTCACTGTGGCGCAGCAATTCGAGCGTGTGTGAGCCCACGTAGATCTTTTCCAGGCTGGTTCTACGGGCTTTGCCGCTGACGATCAGGTTGACTCCCTCGGCTTCCGCAATTTTCATGATTTCCGGCACGGGATCTCCCACCTCGATGCAGACTTTCACACCGATTCCCGCCTTCCCGATATCATCCTGCCAATCTTTAAAGCGAATCCTGGCTTCCTCCCGCAAACGTTGCTCTTCATCCTTGAGGTAGCCCCCGTATGGTACAAACGCCACCTCATCGCGCGGGATGATATGCGTCAGAAGGATTTCCTCCAACCCTGCAGGCTTGAGGTCAAAGAGCGACTTGAGCACCTCGAGGTTCAACGCACCGAACTTGGTCGCAAACAGGACTTTTTTTATTTTCATGCCGTTCCCCCTCATGACTAAAGGAAGAAAATCCAGGTGACCAGGGCAAAGGTCGTGCACAGGATGGGAATCGAATACTTGAACATATACCCGAAGAAGCTTGGCATCGGGGTCCCCGCTTCCTCGGCAATGGATCGGACCATAAAGTTGGGAGCGTTGCCGATGTACGTGTTGGCGCCCATGAAGACCGACCCGCAGGAGATGGCTTTGAGGTAGATGGCGTTCTCGGCAATGAGCTGCGGGACCGCCAGCGACTCCGGCATGCCCGGATAGAACCTGCCAAGGGCGGCGCTGGCGAAGGTGAGATAGGTCGGGGCGTTGTCCAGAAAGCTCGAAAGGATGCCGGAGGCCCAGAAATAGTGCGCCGGCTCCTTCACCGCTTCGACGAGAAAGGCGGCGGCACCCTGCGAGCCGGCCTTGAGGATGAGGAGGCACGGCACCATGCTGATGAAGATGCCGGCAAACAGATAGCCCACTTCCAGGATCGGAGCCCACGTGAAATCGTTGTCCTCTCTCACCTTCCTGGCTGTGGTCAGGAGTGACAGGATGCCCATGAGGATCAGAAGGGCGTCGCGAACCAGATCCGCGACGGCCCGGTGCGCCCCGAAAATACTGATCGAACTCCAGTCCGCCAGACCACTCATGAGGACGGCACCGACAATCCCGGCCAGAAACAAAAAATTCAGCGAGCCGTCCAACCGTAGCGCTTCCTTGGCGCCTTCCTCGACCGGTGCGGTCACTCCCTCCTTCCTATACATATACAGGTCCATGAGGAAGTACATGGACAGCACGATGGCCACCACAACCAACATGTGCGGGAGGAGGTTGAAGGTCCAGGTGAAGGGAACGCCGTGGAGGAAGCCCAGAAAGAGGGGCGGGTCTCCCAGCGGCGTCAGGGAACCGCCGATGTTGGCGACCAGGAATATGAAAAAGACCACCATGAAGCTCCGGTTCTTCCGGTAGTTGTTGGCCCGCAGAAACGGCCTGATCAGCAGCATCGCCGCCCCCGTGGTGCCCATCCACGAGGCCAGGGCGGTTCCGATGAGGAGCATGAGGCTGTTCACCACCGGGGTTCCCCGAAGCGTCCCGCGCAGGAGGATCCCGCCCGAGACCGTATAGAGAGCCCAAAGGAGGATGATGAAGGGCACGTAGTCCGCAATCATGACATGATATAACTGATAGCCTGCCGGTCCACCGTAGGCGGCCACCATGGGGATGGCGGTCACCAGTGCCCAGAAGGCGGCGACCTTGCCGAAATGATGGTGCCAGAATCTGGGGGTAAAGAGAGGCATGAGGGCAATAGACAGGAGCATCCCCACAAAGGGCAACCCGCTGTAGACGGGGAGAACCTCGCCCAGGTTCAGTCCGCCATGCCCATGGTCAAGGTATGTTGTTGCGAACGCAGACGACGGCACAGCTACCGAACAGAGCAAAGATACCAGGGTTGCCAACTTACCACGAGTCATACCTTTCCTCCTCTGCCACTCCCTTTTATCATCGCCCAGCATTTCATTGTATCACAACCTCTTTTCTAAGACGGAGATGGCCCTGCCGATTGTCTTCGGGGGGAGAAGGATATCCCCCCCTTTTTACCAGGTTTTGCGCACCTTGACGTTGCGGTCCTGAAGGTACTCCTTGATGCCCCTGATGGTGTAGTCCCCATAGTGAACCATGGAGGCGACGAGGGCGGCATCGGCGCGGCCCTGGGAAAGCACGTCGAAGAGGTGTTCAGGAGTGCCGGCACCCCCCGAAGCGATGACGGGAATGCCAACCCGGGTGGAGATGAGGGGGGTGAGGTTCAGTTCATAGCCGTTTTGGGTGCCGTCCGCATCGATGGAATTGAGGCAGATTTCGCCGGCACCCAGCCGTTCGGCTTCCTGTGCCCACCAGAGGGCATCAATCCCCATGGGCGTGCGCCCGCCGTTGATGACCATCTCATACCCCGACGGGATTCTTTCTGATGGGGGCACCTGCTTGACGTCCATGCCGAGCACGATGCACTGGTTGCCAAAAGCTCTGGCGCCCTGGCGGATGAGCTCGGGGTTGAGCACCGCGGCCGAGTTTACACTCACTTTCTCCGCCCCGGCCAGCAACACGTCGCGCATGTCTTCGAGGGTGCGAATCCCTCCGCCGACCGAAAACGGGATGAAAATGGTGGCTGCGACTCTGCGTACGACGTCCAGCATGATGGGCCTACGCTCGCTCGAAGCGGTGATGTCGTAGAAAACGATTTCATCCGCGCCTTCTTCGTAATAAAAGCGCCCCATTTCGACCGGATCGCCGATATCGATGTTGTCTCTGAATTTGATCCCTTTGGTTGTCCGGCCATCCCGAACATCCAGACAAGGAATGATGCGTTTGCTCAGCATGGAAGCTCCTTTATGAAAAACGGTGCATCGGTGCGAATGAGTGCAAGTTGTTTCCGGACGGCCCCCTAGGAAGCCACGCCGTTCCATTGGCAGAAGTTGCGCAGAATCTGCAATCCCGGCGGTCCGCTCTTTTCGGGGTGAAACTGGACTGCCGCCAGATTCCGACGTCCCACGGCGGCCACAACAGGCATCCCGTACGCGGTGCGGCCCAGCTCATCGGCGGGATCAGCCGGTTCGGGATAGTAACTGTGCACGAAATAGAATTCGCTGCCGACGGGCACCTCTTTGAATACCGGGTGGGGATGGGGAAAGACCACCTGATTCCAGCCCATGTGGGGAATTTTGAGCGGATTGCCCTGTTCGTCCCGGAGATTCCTGGGAAAGAGTCGCACCTGCCCCGGGATGATCCCGAGGCAGGGCGTTTCATTTTCTTCGCTGTAGTCAAGAAGCACCTGCAAGCCCACACAGATGCCAAGGATGGGCACTCCGGCCCGGAAGCGCTCCTTGATCAGGTCGTCCAGCCCCAGTTCTTTGAGGTCCTGCATGGCCTTTCCCGCCGCGCCCACGCCCGGGAAAATGATCCGCTCTGCGGCTCTGATTTTCTCGTGTGACGCAGTCACCTCACAGGGAAACCCGAGGAAGCGTAAAGCCCGTTCCACACTGGTCAGATTGCCGGCCCGGTAATCCAAAATTGCAATCACGTGTTACTCCACTTGGCGGTTAGTAAAAACCATACTGGAAACCCTGCCGTTAATTGGCCTTCCTTCCTGGCGCGCAAGGGGGTAGAGTGTACTCCTTTGGCGTCAGAAGGTCACCGAATCATTCTTTTGACATGGTTTAGTCCGGTGTGCAAGATGATTGCATCAAGCCCTGCGGAACCTCATGGGGCAAGGCGCGGAAGGAAAAGCTGGGAGGCGGGAGCCCCTGGTGGTCGTCTCCTGATCGCCCGTTGGCGAGAGAGGCCATGAAATTTCCTGATGATGCCTGGAAGAGTGCGAGGAAAGCGTCATGCAGAACATTTCCGAATCTCTTAAGAAGCAGCGTGAACAGATCCTGAGCGATAGCAGCGAGGAGATGCTGAGTCGTCACACCAGCTTTCTCGAAATCGCCGTGATATCGCTGTACAACCGGGTGTCCAACCGCATGAACCTGGACGCCGAGCAGTTTCGCTCGACCGGGGCCGTGCTGGCGGCGGGAGGGTTCGGACGCGGCCTGCTGGGGCCCAATCAGCCCGTGCCGATCCTTTTTTTGAGCTCGGAAGCGGCCGGCAGCGGCGACTCGTGGATCGGAGAGATCGCTTCACCGTTGACGGATGCGGGCTGGAACGTCGAGATTCATCAGGGTACGAGCGACTCCCTGTTGCGACGGGCGGAGGAGGATTTCACTTTCTTTCTCGACCTCCTGGAAGCCCGCTACATCTCCGGCAATCGCCAGCTGGCGGAACAGCTGGAAAAGGCTCTGGAAGGCTTCCTGGAGGTGCGCCAGAAGCATCTTTTGAACGCCCTCTTCGAGTCTTCCCAGGTGCGTCGGGCTCGCCTGGAAGAGGCCAACAACTGGATGGAACCCGACCTCGAGCGCAATCCCGGAGGACTCGAGGAAATCTCGGCCATCCGTGCTGCTTGCCGCGTTGTGTCCAATGTCCGCAACCTCGAAGACGCCATTTTTGGAGGATATTTGACGCGTCAGGAAGTCGACCAGCTGCAGCAGGCGGAGAAAAGCGTCACGCGCATCCTCAATCTGGTGCGCAGCCTCACCAACAGCTCCGTAAGCACCCTCAGCTTCAACGAACAGGAACACCTGGCCGAGAAACTGGGATACCAGGCCCGCTCGGGCTTCCTGCCGGTGGAAACCTTTATGCAGCACATCTATCAGTTGTTTCACGTGGTGGAGACGGTTTCGCAGGAGTTCTGGGAACGTTTATGCGAAAGCCGCGAAGACGGCCAAGAGGTGAAGGAACCTGTACCATGGCAGGAGGGGGCAGGCATCATGGTGCGCTCGAACCGCATCCACATCCAGACCGATCGGTATCCTGCCACCGCGGGGCAGATTGTCCACCTCTTCGCCCTGGCGGCGGAAACCGGCAACCACTTGGCCAATGTGACCAGGCAGTGGATTCGCCATCATCGCAATGCCCTGGATACGGCCGCCGGCGATCAGGCGGTGCGCGAAGAACTGCTGGCCCTCCTTCGCCGGGATGCACCGGAGCTGCCTTTTGTGAGGGGGTTTTACAACAAGGGGCTCATGCTGTCGCTCGTTCCCGAGCTTTCCGCGGTTCATGGCCTGGCCCAGCACGATGCCTTCCACCTGTACCCGGTGCAGGAACACCATTTCCGGACGCTTACCGAACTGAAGCACCTCTTTAACGGTCGTTACAGTCAAGCCGAACCCGAACTGACGCAAATCGCCCAGGGGGTGGAAGATCCTGCCATGCTCTATGTGGCCGGACTGCTACACGACATCGGTAAGAGCTCGGGCCGGGGTCATGCCCTGCGCGGCGGCGAGATGATCCCGGCGGTGGCCAGACGTCTGGGATTGAACGAAGAGGAAACCGAACTGCTGCAATTCCTGGTCGCCCGGCACCTCCTGCTCATGGACAATGCCTCCATGCGCGACCTGGCCGATGAAGAGATGGTGGCCAACTGTGCGGCCACAGTCGGGAGTCCGGAGCGGTTGGACCTTCTTGCTCTGTTGAGCCTCGCCGATATGGTCGCCACCGGCCCGAAGGGCCATCAAAAATGGATAGATACCCCCGTCATCGCCCTTTACAAGCGCATCCGCCATCTCCTGGAAAAGGGCGAACCCAGCTCGCAGGCCATCACTGAGCGCCTTGCCCACCTCCGCACCCTGGTCGCCAGAGATGCTACGGACCTCCTGAGCGCGGCCGAGCTCGAGGACTACTTTGCCAATCTTGCCCCGCGCTATCTCCTGTCCATGTCCTCGGGGGCCATCGCCAGGCATTTGCGGATGGAACGGCACCTGCGTCAGAGCGATGAGCCCGTGGTGCTGGAAGTGTCGGTGAAGGAGGAGGTGGCCGAGATCACCCTGCTGAGCCGCGAAAAGACCGGCCTGGTGTTTCGTGCCGCCGGCATCCTCACGCTGCACAACCTGGACATCCGGGGGGCTCAGGTCTTCGCCATGAATGACGGGGTGATCATCCTCATCTTTCGCTGCCGTTTTGCCGAACCCGCCTGCAGGGAACCCGACTGGGACGCCGTGCGAGAGGATCTCAAGCGGCTGCTGCAGGGAAGAATGGCGCTCGATTACCGGATTGCGGCTCATACCGCCCCCCGCCGGGACGTGCCGCCCCCGGTGCGCCGATCGCCGAGCCAGATCCTGGTGGATAACGAATCGAATGCCAATTGCACAATCCTCGAAGTCTACACCCTCGACCGAGTCGGGCTTCTTTACACGATCACCCGCACTCTCTTCGAACTGCAGATCAGGATCCTCGTGGCCAAGATCACCACGAAAGTGGACCAGGTCGCCGACGTGTTCTATGTTCGGACAAGCCAAGGGCAAAAGGTGGTCGATCCGGAGCAGATCCAGGAAATCAAGAATGCCTTATTGTTTTGGCTTGATGGGTTTGAAAGTTGAAACTGTTTAAGGGATCTTCAGCTTCTGCCCCGGCGTTACCTTATCGCCTTTGAGGTTATTCGCTTCGCGCAGATCCTGGACGCTCACCTGGTAGTGCCGGGCGATGCTGGAGAGGGTTTCCCCCTTTTGCACGGTGTGATTCTTTATGGCCTGGGCGGCGGCTTTGGGCTGGGGTTTGGTTGGTGGCGCCGCCAATGCTGCCGGGGGGCTGGCTTCTAAGGGTTTATCGGTTTCCACCTGACTGGCGGTTGCCGGTGAGCTGGCCACTACCTTGGAAGCACTGAAGTTCTGTTGGAAGACCTTTCCGAACCCGGGAGGAAATTTCAGCTCATGAGTTCCTGCCGGCACGTCGTCGGCTCGAAACTCGGGGTTGAGGCGTTTGAATTCACGATAGGTAATTCCTGCCGCGCTGGCGATGGTGGGGATCGGCACCGAGCTGGCCAGATTCACCTTCACCCGATCCAATTTGAGTTCGGCGTATCCCGATCCCTTGGGCAGGCAGTAGCCGTATTGGGCCGGGTTTCCCAGGACCGCTTTAACGGCCAGGATTCTGATCACGTAGCGTTCCGTTTCCTGGGGCAGTCGCAGGTGGTAGTAGTCGGTCACGCCCTGGGTGCGCATCTCATCGTAGATGCGCCGGTCGCCGCAGTTGTAGGCGGCAATGGCCAGAGCCCAGTTCTTGTGGCGGGCGTAAAGGTCGCGCAAGAGCCGGAAGGCTCCTTCTGTGGCACGTTCGAAATCATAGCGCCGATCGAATGAACCCTGCTGATCCAGGCCGTAGGCGGCGCCCGTACTGGGCATGAACTGCCACGGCCCGGCGGCCCCTTTGGGGGAGACGACATTGGGTTGCAGGTCGCTTTCGACGATGGCCACATACTTCAGGTCTTCGGGCAGGCCGTAAGCTCGGAGCCGATCCTCGATCCAGGGGAAATAGCGCTCCATCCGCTTCAGCCAGAGATAGACCTGGGCGTGGTTGTATACGATCAGAGTGAATTCGCGGTCGAAGCGCTCCTGCACATCCTGGACATCGAGGGGCACCGGTTCGCCGCAAAGATCCATGCGGTCGGGGGGCGGGAAATAGGGTGCCATGTATTGGAGCGGCGAAGGCGCCGCTGCCGTGGTGTCGGGGGTGAGCTGCGGGATGGGGCATGAAGTAGCGGGCGGCGGCGGCGTGGTGGTGGCACAGCCGAGTAGTGCCCCAACGAGAACCAGGAGCGAAAACATGACGCGAAGTGACCGGATGTGATCTTGTTGCCTCATAATGCCATCTTTCTCCTAACTTGTAGTGAATTGCCAGGCGGCCGCTCTTTTCTTACCATCTGTGCCCCAGATCTGTCCATGCAAAAACGACCCAACCAGCCCTGCGGGGGGAGGGCCCGGGTTGAACTCATCCTTGTAAATCCTTGCCGATCTGCTGCATAATGGCCGCGTGTTCGGTTGCGGTGTCCGGTCGTTTGACTGGGCCCGCCCGCCCGTACTGCGGAACTCTGTGAGAGCAGCCTAATATCCAGCCGGGTGCAAATCTTTGGCTCGTTGGGCCGCCGGTGGGACCTTGCGCTGGTTCCCAGGCTCCAGCTCGGGAACCAGTGAAATACTTCTGCGTTTCAATAACTTAAGGAGTGAATATGCCCCAAGAACTGCAACAGACACTCGTGTTAATCAAGCCTGATGCCCTTAAGAATTCCTTGACCGGATATGTACTGTCGCAACTTTCCGAATTCCATACCGGCTTGACCTTTGCCGCATCCAAGGTGGTTCACGTCATCAGGATGCTCGCGGAAGAACACTACGCCGAACATCGGGGGAAGTTCTTTTTCGAAGCCCTCATCGAGATGATCACCGGCCAGCTTCACTACCCCGGCGAATCGGATAAGCAGCGCGTCATCGCGATCGTCTATCAGGGGCCCGATGCCATCAAGATCGTCCGGGGGGTTTGTGGTCCCACTAACCCCCATGTTGCCAGGGAGGAAAAACCGGGATGCATCCGGTCCCTGGGAACGGTTGTGCCGATCTTGGATGCCGACGGGAAAATGGTCGGGGATCGCATGGACAATCTCATCCATGCTTCGGCCTCCATCGAGGAAGCCGAGCGGGAGATCAAACTCTGGTTCAAGCCGGACGATATCCCTCCCGGAATGCGCGCCTTTGCCACGGTGGACACCGCGGAGCACTTTTACTTCAAGGGCGACCGGGTGCTGAAAGAGTATGAGGCCGGTAGCCTCTGTGTGCTTGCACCCGGCGATGTGGCCTGGGAATCGGATGTGAGGGTTCTGCAGGCCTTTCATGAGGGTGCGCCTGCTCGTGATACGCTGCAGGCGGTCGTGGCCAAGTACCTGCTGAATCGCAGAATCGCCCTGTCGTGGTGATTGCCGCGCAGCCCGCTGATCACCTGCGGCAGGTTGATGCAGCGGGCTCACTTCTCGGCTGAGACCCTCTCTGTCCAAATGAGTAATGATTGCGGTCGTCTCGAGGTCGGTTTTTTTTGCCCTTTGCCGTTGTGGACCCTCAAGATCCCCGCATCCTCGGTATGAGATTTGGATGAGTGCAAAACGGAAGAATCTCATCCTAAACAAGTATAATTGCCCATTTGACCTGCGAACCAGGCTCCCAGGCCTCCTCGACGCTAGCCCTCGAAAAAAGCTATGGCCTGCCGCAACTCGGCGAACTGGTAGATGATGTAATCCGGCTCTGCCCCGTTGGGCTTTTTCCTGCCCTGGTTGGAGGAAAAGAACACGGTCTTGATGCCGGCCCGGCTGGCGCCGTAAATGTCGCGGTACATGTCGTTGCCGACGAAAAGGACGTTTTCCGGCAACGCCTCCAATCCATCGAGGACAGCCTGGAAGATCCGGCTGTCGGGTTTTCTGTAGCCGCAATCGCCGGAAACGATGATGGGTTGAAAATAGCCCTCAAGGCCTACCGTCCGCATTTCCGGCAGCGTCCAGGCGCTCTGCGCGTCGGACAAGGCGGCCAGCTTGTAGCGCTGAGACAGCTCGTCGAGCACGTTTTTCACCTCGGGGTAGAGCTGCAAACGGCAGCGGGAAATACCCCGGTACATTTCAGCCAGAAACCTGGGCATCCATTTCAGTTTTTCAGGATGCAGGGCCTGGCAAGCCTTGGGCCTGCGGTGCAGGTACTTCCGCCAAAGTTCCACGACGTCGACCTCCGGGAAGGCCTCACGGCTGGCTTTCCGCTGTTCGTCCATCAGCTGGTAATACTCGTCGCGCACCTCCCAACGGTGGGCCTGTATGCCCTGGTAGGTCAGGAAATGGCTGATGGCCCGGTAGACCTCCTCGTTGCCCTCATCGGTGTGGATATCGATGAGAGTGCCGTTGATATCGAACACAATGGCCTTGATGTTCATGGCAGTGCCCTCAGAAGCTTCTTGGCTTCCTGCACGAGCCGCGAGCGATAATCCTGGTCGATCCAGGAGTTGCGTGCGATGCGGAGCAGGGTGATGCCCATGTAGAAGGGGATGCGCCGGGTGATGGCCCTGAAGGCGCTCATGCGGTCCGGAAAATGGCAGCAGTATTCCCAGAGGAAATGCCCGATGAAGGGTTCGGCAGCGCCTGGATCGCCCTTGCCCTGGTGGAAGAAGTGGGCCAGTTCGCCGCAGAGCCTGCCCAGGTCGAACACCCGGTCGGCCCATTGCATGCGCTCCAGGTCGATGGCCAGTACGGTGCGGCCCTTGCCGAAAAGAAAGTTCGAGGGCGTGGCGTCGCCGTGCACCAGCACGCCTCGGTCCTCCCACATCATGCTCTGGTTGCGCCAGGCCTCGCCCAGGTTGTAGAGTTCGCCGTAGTGGTCGCCTCCCAGGTTCCATTTGACGATGAGCGAACTGATGAGCCGCCCCATATAGGCATGGCTGTGGTCGAAGTTCACCCCCCAGTCGCCCGCTGTCCGGTTGTGCATGGTGACCAGAAAATGAGCCAAGGGCGTGAGTTTGCGGTACAGCCGTTCGCATCGGCCCAGGTGCATGGCCTCGTTGATCACCGTTCCCAGTGAGTCGCCTTCCAGGAATTCCATCATCAGCACGTTGCTTATGGCGGGGTTGAAGCCCAAGGGCTTGACCACATAATGGGGCGGCGAATCGAGCCCCAGGCCGCGCAGGAAGACCAGATTGCTGAACTCAACCTCCCCTGTTTTCAGCTGCTCGCCGGAAGTGCTTTTGGGGGGATAAAACTTGCCCACCAGCCTTACTTTGCTGTGTTCTTCCTCATAGAGGTAGACGTTGCGCGAGCCTTCTGACTGGAAGACGCGAAACTCCACGTTCGCCGGCCCGCCGCCCAGCTGGGGAAGGATGTGATCCCGTAGATACCTGTGCAGAGGATCATGATGGTCAAGATGTCCGAGATACCTGCCGATCATCGTTACGCTCCGCACTTTGTAGTGAAAGTAGTCCGATGCCTCCCGCCCCATGGCGGCTCAGCAGCGGCGGTAGGTCATGGTGTAGGGAGTATGTCATAGAGTAGTCGCACCAAACAAGCGGAGAGGAACGACGAACTGACGGGAAATCGCGTTATCGGGTTCTTGAGAGAGCACCTGTCCTGGATATGTCGCGCTGAAGAAACAGCTGACAAGAGATTTAATGGTGGGCACAGAGGCTTCGACGCAGCTGAGCACAGATTGCAGGGCCTGAATATGTCAGGAGAATCATGGCCAAAACGAATCGATAGTGTCAAGCGGGAGAAGCCTTTATCTTTGCGCTCCCGGCAATGCTTTGGTGGAAGGGATTTATGAGGAGAAGATCCCTTTCAGCGAAGTCAAGAAGCGTGGTGACTTTGGCCTCGGGACGTTCGACCACTTGGATGGTGAAATGATCCTGCTCGATGGAACCATCTATCAAATCGCATCCGACGGTCGGGTCCAGAAGGTAGAGGAGGAGGCCATGACCCCTTTCAGTTGGGTGACTTTTTGTCGGGCAGCTAAACAAAATGAGTCCCCTCAAAAACAAGAGGCCGTAAGGATTATCCTTATGGCCTCTTGCTATGAAAAGGGGGGCTCTCAGATCGTTTCTATTCAGGCATCCAAAAGAATCGCAACCATGAATTTCCGCTACCCTGCATCAGATCTTCCGCTTGAGTTTCCTCACGATGATCAGCAAATAACCAGCACGTTCTGTCGCTTGAACTGCCACTTCAGGTTCCACTTGAGCGTCCACTCGAATCAACAACCTCCACGTGAAACCAACATGAGCTTGGAAACACTAACTTCTGAGAGTTCCCTGTTTAAAGATTGAGCCTGTTATACCTTTGCGTTCCGTTTTCAGTTTCCCTTGAAAATTCTCAACTGGCTTCAACATCGCTTTCGAGCGCGCGGAGGACAAAGCAACTTCAAATTCAACGAGGTCAAAGGGCTTTTCGAGAAAGGATTGAACCTCAACGTTGAGTACATCTTTCGCTACAGCTTGATATTCATATTCCGAAAGGAGGATCGTAGCAACATCAGGTAAGATCCGGGTCAACTTTTCGATCAGTGCCAAGCCATTCGCATCAGGAAGGTGATATTCCGCAATCACAATATCGAGATCGAGTCTCTCCGCCAGCGCCAACGCATCACGAGCAGTCGAACAACATTCAAAGACATAACCGGCTCGTTCTAAATACTTTGTCAAAGAGCGTTTTAAGGAAGCTTCATTTTCAACTAGCAACACCACCATATTCTCAGCACCCACTCGCAGTCTCCTGACGCATTTATAAGCAAGGTGCGTGCCATGATTGGGTAAAGCTTATCTTTCCGTGGCATTCCCATGAGTTGGGTACCGGTGACACTAGATTTGAAAATGAAACAACTGGAGAATAGTCTCCACGCCACCCTTCTAAATCTCAAGAAATAAACCTTTTGAGATGATTTATGGTTTGAATTCTAAGGCATTGACTAAATATGGAGAATAATGTTCACATGAATTGACGACTGAATAATATTGATCAATCAAACACGGCGTGCGCCTTTGATCTTGTGGTCTCAGTTTTTGGGCCGGCGGGAGTTTGAGGGATAATCTTCAAGCCCAAAAGTGGTTTCTGATTCCAGCTGGCAGGGCTATCCTCCGCTTTAAATCGCTTTAGTTCTGGCTTTTCCAAAAGAAAAAAGTTTCTGCGGGACAGAATGGGGACAAAATCAGCAAAAAGAAAAAGCGGGAAACACGCTGTCCCGCTAAATCTTTGAAATCATGGAGCCGGCGATGGGATTTGAACCCGCGACCTGCTGATTACCAATCAGGATTGGTCCTCAATTGTTCCTAGGATCTGTCCCGAGCTGCCCCTCCTCCTTTCTAAAAATGTCGCGCCCATAAGAGATCCTTGCGTAGGTCTCAACCTCGGTAGTCATCAGCTGTCAAAATCATGCCAGCAATAACCGGTAGTTCACATGTTATGCTCATACCTGGATTTGAAATCAGCAAGGGTAACAAGAGGCGCTGTCGCCAGCACTTTCAAGTAAAAAAGTAAGAGCGATTTCTTGTCACCTTCTGGCTCTTGTTCGGCGGCATCTGGCTGTTTGTCGGGGTCGCGAAGAAACTGAAGCTCGTGTGCCGCCGCTAGCGCGATCCTTCAGATGAAAACAGGGATTTCAATTCGCGGCAGGCCGCAGCGTCATCGACCAGTGCGCTTCAAACAGCGGCTGAACTGTATTGAACTCGGCTTTGTAGGTTCCATTCCCGGCCGGCTGCAAGCCGCGAACCAATCCGGAAATTGTGAGCGCGTTGTCAATTGGCGGCAGAGGCGTACAGATTAGATGCGGGCCGCCGCCGCTCCAATGCGCGGTAATCGCGGCCTGCACATCCGTCAATTGCAGCGATATCGAATTCGAGCCGGCCGCGATGGAGCCCTCGACATTGGCGCGCACCGGAGCAGGCGGGGCTGATCCCCGGCACACCTCACCGCTGCCGTGCGGGTAACCCCACCAGAATGTGTCGACCTTCTGGCTTCCCACCAGCGTACCAGTCAATCGCCCGCGTCCATCACGCCGGACGGCCAGATCTGCATGACCGTTGAACTTGGTTTCGGACCTGTTCGCATTGGAAGGAATGCTGGTGTCTTCTCTTTGATGGAAGGACCATTCCAGCCGCCCGTACCAATCGCCGGTCGGATATTCAACCTCTTCCACCACGCGGTTATTTAAGTAATCAAACGAGGTCACTCCCAAACGCCACACCGGTCGCTCGGGCACTTCCGCAGTTGCTTCGATCGTTTTCGTGAGACCGGCGTTGCCGCACGGGCGCGGCATCGGGGCATCGTTGTTCCAGAGCTGCAGGTTGCTGTGCTGGTCGACGTCCTCGATCTGAATTCGCTTGAGGCCGGACTGCCACCCGGTCTCCGGTTCCGTTGCGGTCACCTTGATTGTCAGTCTGCGCCCGATTTTCACCTTGGTGCCAGAGGGCGGATTGACCGTGATCCCAGGCGCCGCATTGTCGGCCACTGGATCAATCTGAACATTGGGTTCCGTCCCGTTCCAATCCATTTTGAACACGAAGCTGCGCGCATCACCGCCAAGAAGACCCTGCAGAACATCGCGCTGCGCCGCAAGCAATGCCTGCTGGAAGAGGTCGTCCCCCTTTGGGAGCGTGATTGTGATCGTGGTCTTGGGACACTGGCCGGGGGCGAGGTCGTCACGGGCGCGCCGTGCAGCATCTTTGAATTTTTCGGCACCTCCATCTTCGAGGTCTGCAGATTCTTCTTTAAAAAGATTGCCAAGGAAGGTCGTCGAAGGCTGTTGCGAGTTGGCGCCATCTATGAAGGCGATGACCGCGCTGAGTGCGAGGCAGAATTTCACCAAATTCCGCATGTCACCCTCCTATTGCGGCTTCACGTCGAGCACTTCACCCTCGGTCGCCGGGAACGGCAGTTTGTTGCCGTCTACCTCGACAATGTAGTCACCCGGCGCCAGCACCGCGTGCCACGTAACCGCATCGAAACGGAAGACTTCCATTCCGTCCTGCGTCGTGACGCGCGCCTTCTGCCACTTCAGGCCGCGGTCGAGATTCACCTGCACGGGTTTGAGTGTCGTTGTTTTGCCGCCGTCGACCTTGACGTATCGCCACTCCGTCTTGCCCAAGCGCACGTCGTAGACACCCGGCATCAATGTTACCGACGATGACATTCTGTCGAGGCTTCCATGTTTCTCGTGGGTCTCGGAATCGACGATGGTCGCGCCTGTCGTCGGCGTCAGCTTGAGCACGCCCGGGTCGATGGTGGTGGTTTCACCAGGTCGCACTTCGATACCCTTCCAGCTTCCGGCTCCGAATTTCACCTCATAGACGCCGGCCGGGAGGGTGATCTCCCTGCTCGAGCTGTCGAACTTCCCGACCTGCACGCCGGTCTCGGCGTTAAGAATGGGATGTGAAGTGAGCCAGGTTGCCGATGTTGTCTTCAGCTTGCCGGGCTTGGGCCTCGGTGGAATCGTGACCACGCTCTTCTTGCAGGCGGCGACGGCGGACTTCAGCGTCTCAGGCAGCTCCGGACCGACCGGCGCGTCGAAGTAGGTCCCGCCGGTGATGCGCGCGATGTTCTGCAGCTGCCCGCGCGCAGCCGTATCGACGATGAAGCCGACCGTGTGCACGGTGATGCCCTTGCCTGCGAGCGCCTTCGCCGCCAGCACCGGATCGCCCTTGCAGGTCTCCTTGCCGTCGCTCACCAGAACGATGATGCGCTCCTTCGCGTCCGTGGGAAAATCTTTCGCCGCTTGGTCGAGTGAATAGGAGATTGGCGTGTAGCCTTGTGCTTCGACGCCATCGACCGCCGCGGCGATCGCACCGGTGCTGGCATCGGCCGGTCCGAATGGCACAGCGACATGTGTATCCTGGCAATTCTTCTGCGGCGTTGGCGACTGCGCCCCGTACACGCGTAGCGACAGCTGCGCCTGCGCCGGCATGAAGCCGGACACGCCCTTGATCGCCCGCTTGGCGACCGCGATGCGCGTCTCGCCGTTTGGCAGCTTTGCATTCATGCTGCCAGAGCCGTCGAGCAACAAAAGAATTGAGCGGTTAGCCGTATTGCACGTTTGCGCAATGATCGACGTCGAGAGTGAAAAAACCGCTAAAGACACTAATACGAAGTATTTCGTGACGGTCGTCATCGCACGCCCCCACTTCGATTGTTCCCCTTCGACAGGTCAAAGACTTTTTGGCACTATACGGTCGATTTGAGCGACGGGCGAGAGGCGCGTGAGAAGGAGTGAGCTTCCAGTTGCTGATAAGAAATTGCTTTTTGACACTTCTCGGGTAGCATGTGTCGTGGATCCTGTCAAGGCCATTTACGTGCCGATTTTTTGGCATTTGATGAGAAAGATAATCTTTAAAAATTGTCGAGTAGAGTAGCGCCGGGGAATCGCACCCCGACGACTAGGTCGCCAGAGGCGGTTACCCCCTGACGGCCACCTCTGGTGAAGACAAGTACCATCACGATGTCCCACAGTGGTAGCCGGTGGGAAATGTTTTTAGCGTCGAAGTTTAGGGGTAAGGGATTCACTGGCCGCTTGACCATAGCCCGGGTGTAGACAGCTGCCTTCTTCAGCAAGAAACCGGTGATCAAAAACGTGAGGATTTCAAGGCGATATCGTCAACGCTTCGCTTCCGCTCTTAAGAAATCGGAATTGTTAAGCTATCGCTACTTTCTGCCTGCCTCCAATCGGATGATTAAATTATATCCGAAACTATTAACATGGAGGTGTTTAGCCATGAGTAGGTTTAGATGGGTTCGTAAGATCGTAGCCGTTTTGGTTTTAGTCTTCATGCTTTCAGGATGTGCCGGAATGAGCACGACCCAGCAGAGGACATTGAGCGGTGCAGCGATAGGCGCTGGAGGCGGTGCCGCAATTGGAGCCATCACAGGAGGATCTCCAGGAGTTGGAGCAGCTGTAGGCGCCGGAGCCGGAGCATTGGGGGGATACCTGTATGATCAGTCCCAAAGGAGATAGTGGAGAAGCCAGGCTGGCGGACTTTGTATTCCCACCAAGTCCGCCAGCTTTTAGCTACGAGGTGTCAATTCCGTTGCTGCTCCTGCGCTGGACCAGTTGTACACCTCGATACCTCGCAACAATGATGACTGGACAGCCTGATGAGAATATTGTCAAGTCTCCACAGAGACTCAACCATTTGAAATCGCATTGAGAACACCGTGACCTATC
Source organism: uncultured delta proteobacterium (assembly GCA_963783775.1). Taxonomy (GTDB): domain Bacteria; phylum Desulfobacterota; class Syntrophobacteria; order Syntrophobacterales; family Syntrophobacteraceae; genus JADGQM01. The sequence goes on from CAWAOR010000012.1 coordinate 276,722, forward strand.
CGGGCTCGCGATCAAGACTCGGCAACATTCTCAAATTCACCTCTGATGACATGTCTTTCTTTGTGTGAGAATACTCCCTAAAGATTGCCCAACCATCCGTCCATTTAACCTATTCAATGTTTGACCTACTATTTGGAACCGTTTGGCACAACATATGCTTTTCATAACTGACACCGTATTCAGGCGCGTGAACGCTCTACAAAACCCTTCGCATCGCTGCGCGCGCAAGTTCAAGAAGCGATCACAGCGCTTCAGGAAACCAAAGATGGATGAACAAACCTATGTTTCAATATTCTTGTTCGCGGTCTTTCTGATTCTCTTCGTAAAGGAGTTCTTCCGGTTGGTCCAGGAAGAGACTGACGAAGACGCGCGCTGTAGCAGAGATGATTGTTTTGGGAAAGATCCCCGGCAGTAGATGAGTTTTGAATGATGTCAACGTACCCAAACCCTATAGCATCGAAGCTCGCGGGGAGTCCACCAAAGGTGGAAAGCAGGGTCATGTGTGCAGACTATGACTCCTGTCTCGATAAGGCGGCAAGGAGAAATTGGCGTGACTTCTCGTGTCGGAAATGTCACGCGTTTCATCCCCTGCAACTCACCTCCATTGAGTGGCGTTTGGATTCCCTGGCATGCACAGTTTTGCTTGGAGTTGCAGAGTACTCCGCGAGTGTCAAAGAAAAACCGCGTGGGGGGATCATCGACAAGGAGGAGCATCTTCAGTCGCGGGGGGAAATTTTAGGTTAATAGTCTCTTGCCGCCTGTCTTGGCTGTCGCGAATTAGGGTCTGACTCGGTGCCTTGCACTCGGCGAATTGCCCGAAGGGCAGTATCCCAACGCCCTCAACTGCCAAGGGTACCAGGGAAAGAAAACCTATAGGGAGAAATATCAACGACAAATCCATGGGAGTGAATCATGGGAAATGGCTCGAAATGTTTTACCACAAAGCACAACTTCATCCTGCAGCAAGGTCTGAGTGACGTTGCCCAAGAAATATGCTCCGCCCAGTTCACAGCGCTCCAATTTCAGCCGAGAATGGTCGCCTCCTCGGTGTTGTTGGGGATTATCCTGCAGTCAGCGGCGCTGTTCATAATGTTGTCCGCGCTCCTTTGGTGGAGCGCACTCATACCGCAATGGAACCCTTTTGACATGATCCATAATCGTATCTTCGGTACCCGACCGGGAACCGTTCTGCTCGGGCCGGCGCCCGCTCCCCGTAGATTTGCACAGGGCATGGCCGGCACGTTTTCGCTGGTGATCGGAACGCTGTTGCTGGGCGGGTGGGGATGGGCTGCGTTCTTATTTGAGGCCCTCTTTCTATCGGCAATCGCCGCCCTCATGTTCGGTCACTTCTGCCTGGGCTCGTTCATTTATCACATCCTCCATGGTCGCGCCTCCTTCGCCATGCGCACCCTCCCCTGGGTTCGAAATGCGAAGAGTGTTGAGAGCTCATGCCGCGATTATGAAACTTGTTTGAAACAATAAGGAGGCCAAAATGTCAAAATACGATTACGCCAAATGTATAGAAATCTCAAAACGAGTCCGTTGGGATATCGATAAGGATGTGATTCGGGGACGGGCCTTTGATTTTTCCAAGAAATTCCTACCGGACGGCATCTCAAAAGTCACTCATTTTGATTTCCTGAATGAAGAGCAGAAGAGGTTTCTAAGCCAGATTCAGGGCAGAACCTACGCCAACATGTTCGGCTTTGTGGAGCGCTTTATTGTGGCCAAAATCCTTGAAATTACCCGTGGCCACTGGCTGGGGGATCAAGTTGCGCTGGAAGCTTTAGTGCGCTTCTGCGATGAAGAACTGAAGCACCAGGAATTATTCAGGCGGATTGAACCCATGATGAATGCGGGGATGCCGGCGGGATATCGTTTTCTGGCCGACCCGAATCAAGTGGCGGCCGCGGTGTTGAAGAACTCGACGTGGGCTGTGCTGGGTCTGATCCTTGAGATAGAACTTTTTACGCAAGAACACTACAAAGAAAGCATCGCACCGGACCAGAACATCTCCGAACTCTACAAGGATATATTCCTGTGTCACTGGAAAGAGGAAACCACTCACGCCATCATTGATGAACTGGAATGGCCAAGGGAAGACCAAAAACTCACGCCTGACGAAAGAGACCGGGCGGTCACCGAACTCATCGAGATCGTCGCCGATGTTGACGGCATCCTGCAGTCCCAGAGCCGAGCGGACGTGGATTACTTCCAAAAAGCAAGTTGCACTTCATTCGATGCCAAACAAATCGATCTCCTCCGGTCCGGCCTTTTGAACGCTTATCGCTGGCAATACATTTTCTCCGGGGTCGAACATCCTCGGTACAAGGCGGCTTTGGGCAGCTTGATCACGGAGTCGCAGGCTAGACGCATCAATAAAGCTCTTGCGCCACTCCTTAACTGAGGAGGAGAAGCGCTTAAGTTGCGATTAATGTCTGTTCTGCCAGGCAGACGAGGGGGGTTCCATGGAACGAGCAACTTTCCCGACCGGTTTTCAACACATGCTGTCTTTCGGACTCGTTGACGCCCTGTTGGGCCGCCGTTCGCGCCGTTTTTTCATGGGCGCAGAAATTCCAGATGGAGTATTTGCCTACCGCTCTCAGCATGAGCCCGTTCCTCTTTCTGAATTGGAGAAACTGCTTGTGGTCAACGCGTGCGGCGGCAATACCAGCTGGCATCATATGATTCACCGTGCTCAACTGTATGCACCTCATCTCTCGAACTACGCAGGGGCAGCGAGCGGTCGAATCTTTCCCTCGGCAGCGGGTTTTCATACAAGTATGACCTTCTTCACGGACGACGAAGGGGTTTATGTATTGGGCTCCCGCGATGCACCGGCCTTCTGTGAAAGGAATGATGACGGTTCCCTCGACCTTGAACTGATCCTCGATGGGCTCCGCCGTCACGTCAGGAAGATTTATGATGGCCGCCTGCGGTTACCGCCCGAAGTTCCCTACACCGAGCCACACAACACTTGGGTCGTCAATCACCCTGGAACGCTGCTCGTGATCCCTGTTGGTGATCTGGCCCAGCATGTTCTGCTGAATCTGTGCTACATGCTGCAAAATGGCCTGGTGGTGTACGACGATATCAATAAACGTGCTATTCCCGGAATTGAGCAGTTTAAAGCAGTTGTAGACGTGAATAACGTCTGGCCCATCACCTTTGTGGACCAGACGTCGCTGGCAGAACTCACCGCTGAACTGGCGACGAGTTGCTATGCCGGCACCTTGATGCTCCAGGCCATGGGGCTTGGGGGATGGATGTTCAACGGGATCGACCCCTTTGCCATGCTCGGTGCAAGCGGGAATAAGGATGTGCCGGGGCTGGGCTTCCGATATGATACAGACACCCGCTGGCCCTACCCGAACCCCACCGGTCTGGAGGGAGTGATGGAGGGCTACTGTCCCCCTCACTACCCGGACCTGCGGGCTGCCGTGGAGGCGGTATGCGAGCGCAAGTTCGGCCGCGGAGGGCCGTTTCACCCCGACACGCCCGGCCCGTGGAAGGACAGTCGCAAAGTTCGTTCGGCCGCCCGAGTCCACGATGAACGGTTTAGGGAATGCATTGCGACCCAGGCTCAATACATCTACGACACTTTTGGAAAGTTTCCCGGCACCGTACCCTCGATGTTTGTTGCCACGTACTTGCAGGCGCATCACCTCGATCTGGATTTCTACGATAGGTTCTATACCCCTGGAGCCTACCTGAGGACGCATGCCATGCACATGGCCCATTGGCACTCGGACGAGTCAGTCTGAGTTTAAGGGGTAATTCTTTCTGGATGTTGCCCAACGAGGGCACACAGAAAACGTGATTATTGGCGTACGCCGTATATTTCAGGGTGCTCGCAGTCGGAGGCACGAAAAACCGCACACCACTCAAGGAAGTAAAGTTCTTTGAAGTATTGATTCATTGGGTCAATGGGATAAACCAGAAACCACAAAAGGGGTTATCATGGGAGAGATCACGCAGGAGAAACTGAACGGCATTGACACCGAAGCTTTAAAGCAGGTTATAGAGCAGGTTTCAAAGAATCCTTCGCTCGGCAAGTTAAAGTTTCAAGTGACCACAACCTGGAAAGGAGCCACAAAATCGACAACCGTGGTTCAAGGCTGCGAAATTGGTGGCCAGAAGGTGAAACGCCTTCACACCTTTGTCATTGATGAGCCGAAGGAGCTTTTGGGTGAAGACACGGCCGCCAATCCCCAAGAGTACCTCATGGGGGCAGTGAATGCCTGCATCATGAATACGTATGTCATAGCCGCCGCTATGAAAGGCTCCGACTGGAGAAGGTGGAGATGGAAACAGAAGGCGAGTTGGACCTCCGAGGGTTCTTGGGCATCGATGAAAACGTTATACCGGGCTACAAGGAGTTGAAATACAAGGTGCGGCTGAAAGGAAACGGTACACGGGAACAATATGAGGAAATCCACAAGGCGGTGATTGCTACATCTCCCAATTATTACAACATGTCACATGCAATCAAGTTGAATACGGAGCTTATTGTTGAATAATCTTCACGTGCATGCGATTTGGATAGAAGACTGGCAGAGCCGGCGGACATAGTTCTCGGGAATTTTCTTTTCCCTGCCTGGGACCTAAAGAGCAGGGCTTTGACGCGATTCCGGAGCACGCCCATGCAGAGTGGGATGGTAGTTGCTTATCACTGGCTGTGAGTTTCAGCGAGTGAAGACTGAGCACTTTTGTGCTTGTGCGACCTTAAGGTGCGCTGTTTCCACAACCCGAAGCAGTTGAGA
>CAWAOR010000013.1:0-478744 GCA_963783775.1 uncultured delta proteobacterium
TGGATATTGAAGGCGCCGGTGTTGTTGAAGGGAACGTTGATGATCGCCGTTCCGGTCCCGCCGGTCTTGGCAAACGTCCCGCTGTTGTTGAAAGCAGGGGCCGAACCCCAATCCCATACGAGGCCGTCCCCGTCACCCGTGACGCTCCAGGTCCCGGCGTTGTTGACCACCGCCCCGTTGGCCAGATGGAAGTGCTGAGCCTCCGTCACCGTCCCGTTGTTCACCAGGGTGCGCTGCAGGGAAGGCCAGTTGGTGATCGCCAGCGTCCCGCCAACCGGGATGGTGGTCGTCCCCGTCCCGCTCATGATGCCGTTCGACCAGGTCATGGCCGGCACCGTCACATTCCCGCTGCCGCTCATAGACCCATAACTCAACGCCAGCCTGGGAATAGAAATGTCGCTGTTGAAGCTGGTCGTGCCGTCCGTGATCTTCACCGTCCCGGTCAGCCCGAAGGCGCCGGTCGCGGCGATGGTGATGCTGGAGCGAAACTCAAGATCTCCGGCCCCGGTAACACTCCAGGAACCTCCCTGAAAGGCGGTGGTGCTGGTGAGCTGAACCGTCCCGCTCTGAATCGAAAGGGCCCCGGTGTGGTTGAAGGAAACGTCGATGATCGTCGTCCCGGTCCCGCCCGTCTTGGCAAACGTCCCGCTGTTGTTGAAAGTCTGAGCGAACCGCCCCCAACGTTGGCCCCGTCGGCCGTGGAGTTCCAGGTTCCGGCGTTGTTGACTACCGCCCCGCTGGTCAGGTTGAGGTAGTAACTCTGCGTTACCGTCCCGTCGTTCATCAGGGTGCGAGCCAGCGTGGGGTAGTTGTTGTTGATCACCAGTGTCCCGCCCGACGGAATGGTTGTCGTTCCCGTCCCGCTCATCGTACCGTTTGACCAGGTCATGACGGGTGAGGTAAGATTGCCGGACCCGGCTGAAGGTACCGCCGGTTAAATCGAAAACCGCCACCGCGACTGCGGTGTTCACGTTGGCTGTCGCCTCGGTGACGCTGACCGTCCCGGTGATGTTGAAAGCACCGTTCACATTCACCGTGCCGCCGTTGAAATCTACGGCCCCGGCCCCGGTGAGGCTCGATGGCGCATCCAGAGTGAAGTTGTTTGTGAACTGAAGCGTAGTCCCGGAAGGCACGCTGAAAGATCCCGTGCTCGATCCCCTTCCCCTGAGGCTCACCATACCGGTCTGGATATTGAAGGCGCCGGTGTTGTTGAAGGGAACTCGATGATCGCCGTTCCGGTCCCACCGGTCTTGGCAAACGTCCCGCTGTTGTTGAAAGCAGGGGCCGAACCCCTGCCATACGAGTCCGTCCCCGTCGCCCGTGACGTTCCAGGTTCCGGCGTTGTTGACCACCGCCCCGTTGGCCAGATGGAAGTGCTGAGCCTCCGTCACCGTCCCGTTGTTCACCAGGGTGCGCTCCAGGGAAGGCCATTGGTGATCGCCAGCGTCCCGCCAACCGGGATGGTGGTCGTCCCCGTCCCGCTCATGATGCCGCCCGACCAGGTCATGGCCGGTACCGTCACATTCCCGCTGCCGCTCATAGACCCATAACTCAACGCCAGCCTGGGAATGGAGATGTCGCTGTTGAAGCTGGTCGTGCCGTCCGTGATCTTCACCGTCCCGGTCAGCCCGAAGGCGCCGGTCGCGGCGATGGTGATGCTGGAGCGAAACTCAAGATCTCCGGCCCCGGTAACACTCCAGGAACCTCCCTGAAAGGCGCCGGTGTTGATGAGCTGAACCGTCCCGCTCTGAATCGAAAGGGTCCCGGTGTGGTTGAAGGAAACGTCGATGATCGTCGTCCCGGTCCCGCTCGTCTTGGCAAACGTCCCGCTGTTGTTGAAAGTCTGAGCGGCAACCGCCCCCAACGTCGACCCCGTCGGCCGTGGAGTTCCAGGTTCCGGCGTTGTTGACCACCGCCCCGCTGGTCAGGTTGAGGTAGTAACTCTGCGTTACCGTCCCGTTGTTCACCAGGGTGCGCGCCAGCGTGGGGTAGTTGTTGTTGATCACCAGTGTCCCGCCCACGGAATGGTCGTCGTCCCCGTCCCGCTCATCGTACCGTTTGACCAGGTCATGACGGGTGAGGTAAGATTGCCGACCCGCTGAAGGTACCGCCGGTTAAATTGAAAACCGCCACCGCGACTGCGCCGTTCAGGCTGGCTGTCGCCCCGGTGACGCTGACCGTCCCGGTGACATTGAAAGCGCCGTTCACATTCACCGTGCCGCCGTTGAAATCCACGGCCCCGGCCCCGGTGAGGCTCGAGGCGCATCCAGAGTGAAGTTGGCTGTGAACTGAAGCGTAGTCCCGGAAGGCACGCTGAAAGATCCTCCCGTGCTCGTCCCCCTCCCTGAGGCTCACCATACCGGTCTGGAATTGAAGGCGCCGGTGTTGTTGAAGGGAACGTCGATGTCGCCGTTCCGGTCCCGCCGGTCTTGGCAAACGTCCCGCTGTTGTTGAAAGCAGGGGCCGAACCCCGCCTTTACGAGTCCGTAGCCGTCGCCCGTGACGTCCAGGTCCCGGCATTGTTGACCACCGCCCCGTTGGCCAGGTGGAGGTGTGAGCCTCCGTCACCGTCCCGTTGTTCACCAGGGTGCGCTCCAGGGAAGGCCATTGGTGATCGCCAGCGTCCCGCCAACCGGGATGGTGGTCGTCCCCGTCCCGCTCATGATGCCGCCCGACCAGGTCATGGCCGGTACCGTCACATTCCCGCTGCCGCTCAGTCGACCCATAACTCAACGTCAGCCTCGGAATAGAAATGTCGCTGTTGAAGCTGGTCGTGCCGCCGGTGATCTTCACCGTCCCGGTCAGCCCGAAGGCGCCGGTCGTGGCGATGGTGATGCGTTGGAGCGAAACTCAAGATCTCCGGCCCCGGCAACACTCCAGGAACCTCCCTGAAAGGTGCTGGTGTTGATGAGCTGAACCGTCCCGCTCTGAATCGAAGGGTTCCGGTGTGGTTAAAGGAAACGTCGATGATCGGTCGTCCCGGTCCCACTCGTCTTGGCAAACGTCCCGCTGTTGTTGAAAGCCTGAGCGGAACCGCCGCCAAGCGTGGCCCCGTCGGCCGTGAGTTCCAGGTTCCGGCGTTGTTGACCACCGCCCCGTCTGGTCAGGTTGAGGTAGTAACTCTGCGTTACCGTCCCGTTGTTCACCAGGGTGCGCGCCAGCGTGGGATAGTAGTTGCCGTTGATCACCAGTGTCCCGCCCGCACGGGATGGTCGTCGTCCCCGTCCCGCTCATCGTGCCGTTTGACCAGTTGAGCGTTCCGTTGACCGTGAGATCACCGGCACCGGTTAAGGTGCCCCCGTTAAAATTGAGCACCCCGTTGCTGTTGATGGTGCTGGAGTTGGTCAGGGTGAGGGTTTTGCTGCTGTTTGCGAGGGTCTGTGTCCCGCCCGTGGTGCTGCCAAGGGTCAGGCTGTTTACGGTCGCATCGACATCCAAAGTGACCGTGTAGGTGTCATTTGCATCGATAAAGGCATCATCGGTGCTGCCCGGGGCGTGGTTGCAACTCCAATTTGCGGCCAGGGACCAGTTGCCGGTTCCTGCCTGCCAGTGGCAGTCTGCGCCGAATACGGCCCCGGGCCAGGAAAAACCAAATAGGCAAAACACGACCGCAAAACAAGAAAAGAAAATCCCGCGCTGATGGCTTCTCTTCTGAGTCCTCATTCGCACAGCCAGTCTCCTAAAAACCTTGAGATCTCTTGCTTCTAAGGCCCGGAAAGATGTACCTGCTCGTAAAATGCAGTAGAATCTTTAGAAAGGGTTAAATCCGCAAAGAATATTCTGTCCGTAGGTTCCTGGACTCAATGACAGAGAGAAGGTTAAGAAAAAGTTAAAAACAGCGAATCGCCGATCATTGGGTTCTCTCCTCACACCGCAACCAGCTGGAGGAGAAATTGCGTTAGAAACAAAAAAAGCCGGGATGCACTTTTCAGGCAACCCGGCTGTCTTTATCACGCTCAGCCCTATTCGAATGCGACAGGCGACCGGCAGACCAAAGACCCGCGATTTTCCGTCCCCACCTCACAGTGGGTTTGGCCTTTTCTGAACACTCTGGGATGTTATTTTTCCATGAGAGTATCCCCCTACAAGCAATGCAGCAGCGCTGCAATGGGGCAAAGTAGGTAATCAACTCAGGGAATGACCTTATTTTATATGGGTATTTTCATGTACTAATGATGGTAGGGTTCTGCACGCCTCCGAAGGGAGCGGCCACCACATGGCACAGTTTCAATCCCCCAGTTACCGGAATCGGAGATCCGTTTGTCCACCTCTCATCGATTACATTTTCGCACTTTGTAATTCATCCCTGCGGTAACCGATCGTCAGGCATGCGTCCCATGGATCCTCAGAGCCGCTTTTCCTCGCGCTGACCACAGATCAAGGCTGCCAGAATCATGAGCGCCGGCCCTGTCGGACTGTCTCTTCAAAGTCCAGCGACTCTTCACCCCCCTAAGTACACCGCCACAGAATAAAGTGACCATTGTCTCAACGCGTCATTCCGGCAATCTTCTGGCCGGAATCCAGAAGAAGAGCCTGGATACCGGCCTCCGCCGGTATGACGAACTGGCGGTGGACAGTTATTTGTGTGGACCTGCACTAAGTCACCAACGAGAAATCCACAGGCCTTGGGGACGTCCCCCCGGAACAACTTTCATTTACCACGAAGAACACGAAGTGTTTTCTTCGTGTTCTTCGTGTTCTTCGTGGTTCGATAGAAGGGCTGAAATGAGAAACCTCGTTGCAGTACTAAGCGCCGGTTGAGAAATTCGTTCTTCAGTTGCTACAACACCTGTCGTTTGATACCCTTCTCTCGCATGGAAAGCTCCTGTATGTTTCGAGTGGGTTTCCCTCTTTAGAAACACCCCTCGAACATACCGGCTTTACATACATATCTATATAATATCGTTAATGATTGTGCCACAAGAGTTCCATTGCGGTGCCAACCACCTCGTTAGCGCTGACTTCACCTCACATTGGCGGAATGCCGACCAGGAGGAGCAGGAGAAAGATGGAAATCAGAGTCAGGGAAATCTGCCCCAACTGTGAGGGCAAGGGAACTTTCCATCAGTCCGGGTGCGAAAAGTGCGGAAGCTTTTTTGGCGCGGAACTCGATCTTGATCTCCCGTTCCTGCCCTGTGGCCATTCGCGCCTGGATTTTCTGGATGAATGGCCCTGCCTGGATTGCGGAGGCACGGGCAAGATCGAGCGTTGGATAACGGCTGAAGATTGGCTTGTCCGAGTAAAGCACCTGGAAGCCACAGGGCGTTGAGGCTGAACTTTTTTTGACTAAGCTGTTGCCATTTATTTTTTCATGTGCTATCTAGGTGAGCTTGATTGCGCTGAGAAGCGCTCAACGGCCCTGGCTGAGGCCAGGAAAAGTGTGGAGAGGTACCCGAGTGGCCAAAGGGAGCAGACTGTAAATCTGCCGGCGAAGCCTTCGGAGGTTCGAATCCTCCCCTCTCCACCACTCGGCTATTCCATGTAGGAGATGGTGGCATCAAACCCAAGAGGTCATTGTCGTTGGGACTACACGCAGGTCATGCTGAAGGTTATGAGAGTAAGAACAGCCAAGAGCCATTGCTTTTCAGCCTCCAAAGCAGAGTTCCTACACCATACGATGGACCTTTCCTGGAAACACTGACTGCTCTTTCGCCAGCCCACGTAGCTCAGTAGGTAGAGCACTTCCTTGGTAAGGAAGAGGTTCACCGGTTCGATCCCGGTCGTGGGCTCCACCTTAACCCTCATTCGCGAAGGCAGTTACCGTCTCGATGCCTTTTGGGATCGGCCACTCTTCATGAAATCGGCGGCATCTGGTTTTTGAGAGAGAGACCTTATCGCATATTGTTAGTGCTAATGAGACAATTTCTTTAGGAGGAACGACGATGGCGAAGAAGAAGTATGAGCGGACGAAGACGCATGTGAATGTGGGGACGATTGGTCACATAGATCATGGGAAGACGACGCTTACGGCAGCCATTACCAAGCAGTTGGCCAAGCTCGGGAAAGCCCAGTTTGTGCCCTTCGATCAGATTGACAAGGCTCCGGAAGAGCGTGAGCGGGGAATCACCATTGCCACGGCGCACGTGGAATATGAGACCGACAAGCGTCACTACGCCCATGTGGACTGCCCGGGGCATGCCGACTATATCAAAAACATGATCACCGGTGCCGCTCAGATGGACGGCGCCATCCTGGTGGTGGCCGCCGATGACGGTCCCATGCCGCAGACGCGGGAGCACCTGCTTCTGGCTCGTCAGGTCGGGGTGCCTTATATGGTCGTGTTCCTGAACAAAGTGGACATGGTGGACGATCCTGAACTGATCGAACTGGTCGAACTGGAGATGCGGGAATTGCTCACCAAGTACGGCTTTCCCGGCGACGACGTACCCATCGTCAAGGGCTCGGCCCTGAAGGCTCTCGAGACCGACGATCCCAAAAGTCCGGAGGCCCTCTGCGTTCATGAACTGATGGACGCCATTGACAGTTACATTCCCGACCCGACGCGGGAGGTGGACAAGCCCTTTTTGATGCCCATCGAGGATGTGTTTTCCATCAGCGGGCGGGGGACGGTGGTAACGGGCCGGGCGGAGCGCGGGATGATCAAGGTGGGCGAGGAAGTGGAAATCGTTGGCTTCAAGCCCACGTTCAAGACGGTTTGCACGGGGGTGGAGATGTTCCGCAAGACCCTGGATCAGGGCCAGGCGGGGGACAACATTGGGGTGCTGTTGCGCGGCACCAAGCGGGACGAAGTGGAGCGCGGTCAGGTGGTGGCCAAGCCCGGTTCGATCACCCCGCACACCAAGTTCAAGGCCGAGGTGTACGTTTTGAAAAAAGAAGAAGGCGGGCGGCACACTCCGTTCTTCCCGGGCTATCGGCCTCAGTTCTATTTCCGCACCACCGATGTGACGGGGATCATGACGCTTCCGGAAGGGGTGGAGATGGTCATGCCGGGTGACAACATCAGCACGGAAGTGCATCTGATCACCCCGGTGGCCTTGGAGAAGGAACTGCGCTTCGCCATCCGCGAAGGCGGGCGCACCGTCGGCGCCGGCGTCCTTACCGAAATTATTGCTTAGCCGCACTGCGAAAGAACAGGATAGACCACCATGCGAGTTCTTGTAATCCTGGCGTGTTCCGAATGTAAAAGGCGAAATTACAGCACATCCAAAAATAAGCGAACCACGCCGGAGAAACTAAGCTTTCGTAAGTATTGCAAATTCTGCGGTGCTCACACTGATCACAAAGAAACCAAGTAGGCCACGTCGTGACCGCGGCAGCCTCAAGGTGGGTTTTTCGCCCGGCGTGCGCCCGGCGAACTCCTCGGAGCACAGTGATGCTGCGGCAGCGAACCCGAACTGACCGGAAGCAGATGGCATAAATGGACCTAGCGAATTTGTTTCAGAAGAAGAGCGATCAAGGTGGGGCCCGTTCCAGCAAGGGACAGCGGCTTGAGTCCTCGAAAAAGGGGGAGCAAAAGCCAGCTAAAGTGAAAAAGGCCGAGCCTGCCAAGAAGACTGCGAAAAAATCCGACGAGAACCAGACGCCGTGGTGGGAGAATTTCCGCCAGTACCTTAGAGAAGTTGTCTACGAGTTGCGCCGGGTGGTCTGGCCATCGCGCAAGGAGACCCTGGGGGCGACCTCGGTCGTGCTGGTTATCGTCATCCTTTGCGCCATCTTTCTCGGGGCTGTGGACCTGATTCTGAGCCGTCTTATAAGAGTTTTCGTCGGATAGAGAGAATCCCTGCCGCTTCGCTGGTGAAGCGGCGTTCGATTCGCATACCATTTTCACCGGAGTTGTTCTGTGGCGAAACAGTGGTACATCGTACATACCTATTCGGGATTTGAGCACAAGGTCAAGACGGCTCTGGAGGAACGTATCAAATCCGATAGGAAGGAGTCTCTCTTCGGGCAGATTCTGGTGCCGACCGAGCGGGTGATCGAACTGGTCAAAGGGCAGCGCAAGGCTTCATCCCGGAAGTTCTATCCGGGCTACATTCTGGTGCAGATGGAATTGGATGACGAAACCTGGCATCTGGTGCGCCACACCCCCAAGGTGACGGGCTTCATCGGCAGTCAGGAGCGCCCTATTTCGTTGTCCGACGAAGAGGCTGAGGCCATCATCCAGCAGATGCAGGAGGGGGCTCAGAAACCGCGTCCCAAGTATCGTTTTGAAAAAGGGGATGAGGTGCGCGTCATCGACGGTCCTTTTGCCAACTTCAATGGGACGGTGGACGAAGTGATGCCGGAAAAGGGGAAGGTGCGGGTCCTGGTGAGCATTTTTGGGCGCTCGACGCCTGTCGAACTGGATTTCGTGCAAGTCAATCGTCTCTAAGAAGGGCGACGAACAGGATAGCTAGCAGGAGTCAAGAAGAGGATGGCTAAAAAAGTTGTAGCAAACATCAAACTGCAGGTTCCCGCCGGGCAAGCGAACCCTTCGCCCCCCATCGGGCCCGCTCTGGGCCAACACGGGGTGAATATCATGGAATTCTGCAAGACGTTCAACGCCCGCACCCAGGGGCAGGAAGGGATGATCATTCCTGTGATCATCACGGTATTCGCGGATCGGAGCTTTACCTTCATCACGAAGACGCCTCCGGCGGCGATTCTCCTGAAAAAGGCCGCGCAAATTGCCAAGGGTTCCAGTGAGCCGAACCGCAACAAAGTGGCAAAGGTCACCAAGGCGCAAGTGGAGGAGATTGCCCGGCTGAAAATGCCGGACCTCAATGCCCGCGATCTGCCGGCGGCCATCGTTACCATCGAGGGGACGGCCCGGAGTATGGGGATCGAGGTGGAATAGGAATGCGTCGTTCATGGCGCATTGACCGTTAAGTTTTTGGAGAGTTGAAGATGGCCAAACACGGGAAAAAACATCGTGCTGCGTTTGCCACGGTTGACCGGAGCAAGCGTTACACCTTTCATGAAGCCGTCCAACTGGCGACCGAAAGTACCTTTACCAAGTTTGACGAAAGTCTGGATATCGCGGTGCGCCTTGGGGTCGATCCCCGCCATGCGGACCAGATGGTGCGCGGCACCGTCGTCCTGCCCAACGGTCTGGGCAAAACGGTGCGGGTGCTGGTCTTTGCCAAGGGGGAAAAGGTCAAGGAGGCGCTCGACGCGGGTGCCGATTATGCCGGTGGCGATGAGCTGGTGGATAAGATCAAGGAAGGCTGGCTGGATTTTGACAAGACGGTGGCCACCCCCGACATGATGGGCACGGTCGGCAAGATCGGCAAAGTCCTTGGTCCCCGAGGCCTCATGCCCAATGCTAAAATTGGCACCGTCACCTTCGACCTGGTCAAAGTCGTGAAAGAAATCAAGGCGGGCAAGGTGGATTTCCGCGTCGAGAAGACCGGCATTGTCCACGCCTCCATGGGCAAGGTGTCGTTCGGCCAGGAGAAACTCATCCAGAATATCTCCGCGTTCATGGATACGATCCTCCGGTTGAAACCGGTAGCGGCCAAAGGCACTTATTTGCGGGGTATCGCCGTTTCTACGACCATGGGGCCGGGAATTCAGATCGACCCTCTGGGCGTGAAAGCGATCATGGCATAGTTCCCCGACAGGGGGACTTCGTGGGAGAAAACATGCAAACCCTGCCGTTTGGCTTTCAGCTGTCTGAGACCGTAGGTACATCTGAGAGGTGTTTAAAGACCCCTTCGCGTTTGGGGAACCTACCGAGATGGGTGAAGGACCGAATCAGGCTCACGGACTCGCTGGACCGATCCTCTGCTGCCCCTGCCTCGAGCGGGACCACAGGATAAAGTCGAAAGCACACCGGCAGAAGAAGGGAGGGTAGAAGGACTTTGGAGCGAACCAAGAAAGAGCAAGTAGTTGCGCAACTGCATCAAAAGCTGCAGCGTGCTACAGCGACGATTCTCACCGATTTCAAAGGGCTCTCGGTGGCGGAACTGACCGACCTGCGCAACGCCCTGGCGGCCGAGCAGATCGATTACTGTGTCGTCAAGAATACGCTCATGCGCCTGGCCAGTCAGGAGACGAGCGCTTCGGCCCTGCAGCCCCTGATCGAGGGCACTTGCGCGGTTGCCATCAGCTACGGCGACCCCTCAATACCAGCCAAGATCATCAAAAAGTACCTCAAGACCAACGAGAAACTGAAGCTCAAGGGTGGGGCGCTGGGCAGACATCTCCTCAATATCGAGGCCGTGGGGGCCCTGGCGGATTTGCCGCCGCGCGAAGAGCTTTTGGGCAAACTTCTTGGGACTCTTAAGGCGGTACCTACCGGCCTGGTTACGGTATTGAGCGGGGTGCCGAGAGCATTTGTGGGTGTGCTGGCAGCTATTCAGCAGCAGAAGGAACAAGTTTAATTCCGATTGGAGGAAGGGAAAAATGTCCAACATCAGTAAAGAAGATGTCGTCAAGTTTATTGAGGACATGACGGTCTTGGAACTAAGCGGTTTTGTCAAGGAACTGGAAGAGCGGTTTGGCGTGAGTGCGGCGGCACCCATGGCCATGATGGCCATGCCCGCGGCGGCTGAGGCCGCTCCGGTTGAGGAGCAGACCGAGTTCTCGGTGGTGATCACCGGGGTAGGCGATAAGAAAATCAACGTCATCAAAGAAGTTCGGGCGATAACCAGCCTTGGCCTCAAAGAAGCCAAAGACCTGGTGGAAAAGCTTCCCGGCATTGTCAAGGAATGTATTCCTAAAGCAGAAGCTGATGCGGTCGCCAAACAGCTGATCGACGCTGGCGCTACGGTTGAAATAAAATAAGTCCCCTCTCTGTTTGACAGGCACGTCGGAAACCGGCTGAAACCATTCTCATGCCGGTTTCCGATTTCAATTTTTTAGCACCTTAATAATGTGGGGAGTTTTTGGAAACCGGTCTTGATGCGGGACATCAACCGGACGCCGCTTTGCTCATCAGTTATTAAGTTGCAGGAGTCAACATGCCAACGGCCTTAGCTCACGAATATCGGTTGCGTAAATCTTTCGGTAAGATTCACAAGATTGTCGACATCCCCAATCTGATTCAGATGCAGAAAGAAAGCTACGATCAATTTCTGCAGCGGGATGCCCGTCCGGAAGCAAGGAGCGATAAAGGACTCCAGGAAGTCTTCAGGAGTGTTTTTCCCATTGAAGATTTCAGCGGTACGGCTTCTCTCGAGTTTGTGCAATACAGCTTTGGTGAAGTGAAATACGATGTGGATGAATGCCTGGCAAGAGGCATGACCTACGAAGCCCCGCTCAAAATTGTGGTACGGCTGGTAGTCAACGATGTCGACAAGGAGACGGGAAAGAAATCCATTCGCGACATCAAGGAGCAGGACATCTATTTCGGGACCCTGCCTCTGATGACTGACAACGGCACCTTCATCGTCAACGGCACCGAGCGCGTGGTGGTGAGCCAGCTCCATCGCTCACCGGGGATCTTCTTCGACCACGACCGGGGGAAAACCCATTCGAGCGGGAAGGTCCTTTACTCGGCGCGCATCATCCCGCTTCGCGGCTCCTGGCTCGACCTGGAATTCGATCCCAAGGATATCCTTTACAACCGCATCGACCGCCGCCGCAAATTCCCCGTAACGGTGCTCCTCAAGGCCCTGGGGTACACCACTGACGAACTCTTGAACCGCTTCTATCCGAGTGAGAAGATTTTTGTTGGCACGGAGGCCCAGTCGGAAAAGGAACTGAATCCGGAGATCCTGGTTGGCAGTCGCGCCCCCGAGGACATTCTTCATCCCGAAACCGGAGAGATCCTTTTCAAGAAGAACCGCAAGCTTGGCAAACAGGCTCTCAAGCGCCTTCAGGATGCCGGCATCCGACGGCTGCCGATCAAAACCACTGAGATGATCGGGCGGGTCCTGGCGCAGGATGTGGTCGATTTCGGCAGCGGCGAGGTCGTTGCCGAATGCAACGACACCATCAACGACAAGATGCTCGCTGAATTGGTCGGACGCGAGATACACGCGGTCGAATTGCTGCACCTCGAAGGGCAGGACGTCAGTCCTTCATTCCGCAACACCCTGCTCATGGACAAGGTCAACACCCGGGAAGACGCCCTCATCGAGATCTACCGGCGGCTTCGGCCAAGCAACCCCCCCACTCTGGAAGTGGCAAGCGAGTTCTTCAACAACCTCTTCTTCAGTGCCGACCATTATGATCTCTCGGAAGTCGGTCGCTTTAAACTCAATCTGCAACTGGGCCTGACCGATGTCCCCCTCGAACAGCGCACCCTGCGCCGGGAGGACATCCTTGAGGCGGTAAAGCACCTCATCCGGTTGAAAGACTCCCAGGGGGCCGTGGACGACATCGACAACCTCGGCAACCGCCGGGTTCGCGCGGTGGGGGAGCTCCTCGAGAATCAATACCGGATCGGTCTGGTCAGGATGGAGCGCGCGATCAAGGAGCGTATGACGCTTCAGGAAGTCGAGGCGCTCATGCCCCATGACCTGATCAACGCCAAGCCCGTCTCGGCGGTGGTCAAAGAGTTCTTCGGCACAAGCCAGCTGTCACAGTTTATGGACCAGACCAATCCGCTTTCCGAAATCACTCACAAGCGCCGGTTGAGCGCCCTGGGACCGGGGGGGCTCACGCGGGAGCGGGCCGGCTTCGAGGTGCGTGATGTCCATCCCACGCACTATGGACGCATCTGTCCCATTGAAACCCCGGAAGGCCCCAACATCGGGCTGATTGTTTCGCTTTCGACTTACGCCCGGGTCAACCCTTACGGGTTCATCGAAACCCCCTATCGCGAAGTCGAAGCGTCCACCGCCAAGAGTAAGGTGAAGTATCTCACGGCCATGGACGAGAAGGATTACTCCATCGCCCAGGCCAACGCCGCCTTGGATCAAAAAGGACGTTTCACCAGCGGGCAGATCTCCTCGCGCAAGGCCGGTGAGTATGTCCTGGTGCCGCCGGAAGAGATTCGCTACATGGACGTCTCACCCAATCAGCTGGTGAGTGTTTCGGCCTCCTTGATCCCGTTCCTGGATCATGATGACGCCAACCGGGCGCTCATGGGTTCCAACATGCAGCGCCAGGCGGTGCCGCTCATTCAAACCCGCGCCCCCCTGGTGGGTACGGGTATCGAAGGGCGGGTGGCCAGGGACAGCGGGGTCACCATTGTCGCCAGGCGTGCCGGGACTGTCGAATATGTCGATGCCACCCGCATCGTCATCCGGGTAGCTGAAGCAGAAGTGGAACACCGCAGCGGCATCGATATCTACAAGCTCATCAAATTCAAGCGCTCGAACCAGAACACCTGCATCAACCAGAAGCCTCTGGTGCAGCAGGGAGACGTTGTCTTAAAGGGGCAAATCCTCGCCGACGGACCTTCCACCGATCACGGTGAGCTGGCTCTGGGACGAAACGTGATGGTCGCGTTCATGAGCTGGGGAGGGTACAACTTCGAAGACTCGATCCTGGTCAGCGAACGGATTGCGCAGAGAGGATGTGTTCACCTCTATTCATATCGAAGAATTCGAACTCGTCGCCCGCGACACCAAACTGGGCAAAGAGGACATCACGCGGGATATTCCCAACGTGGGCGAAGAGGCTCTGAGGAACCTCGACGAAAGCGGGATCATTCGCATCGGGGCTTATATTCAGCCCAACGATATTCTCGTGGGCAAGGTGACACCCAAGGGAGAATCCCAGCTGACGCCGGAAGAAAAGCTGCTGCGGGCCATCTTCGGAGAAAAAGCCAGCGATGTCAAAGACACCTCACTGCGCGTGCCGCCGGGGGTTGAAGGCATCGTCATCGATGCCAAGGTGTTTTCCCGCAAGGGCGTGGAAAAGGATGAACGCACCCGCGTGATCGAAGATCAGCGAGATTGTGCGCCTCGAGAAGGACCAGAGGGATGAAATCGAGATCCTCCGCAAGACCACGGTCAGGCGGCTGGCCAAGCTTTTGGAGGGCAAACCCAGCGACAGCTCCGTCAAAGACGGCAAGAAGATCTATGTCAAGAAGGGGGAGCAATTCACGGAAGATCTCCTGCTGAGACTCCCCGTCGCTTTTTGGGAACAGATCGGCGCGGGCAAAGATCCCGCCATCCCGATGGAAATCGAGAATCTCGCGGAGAACTATCGCCAGCAGGTGGAAGCGGTACGGGTGCTCTATGAGGAAAAGGTCAACAAGTTAAAGCGAGGCGACGAACTCCCGCCCGGAGTGATCAAGATGGTCAAGGTTTACGTGGCCGTCAAACGGAAACTCCAGGTCGGAGACAAAATGGCTGGGCGTCATGGCAACAAGGGCGTCGTGTCGCGGATTCTGCCCATTGAGGATATGCCGTACTTTCCGGATGGAACTGCGGTGGACATTGTGCTCAACCCTCTGGGCGTTCCGTCCCGGATGAATGTGGGGCAGGTGCTGGAGACTCACCTGGGCTGGGCCGCCAAGGGACTGGGAACGCAACTGGCGGAAATGCTGGAAGTCCATCGGAACCGGGAGACCTTCAAGGAAAAGCTCCAGCGGATCTACAACAAGCTCGAATTCAGCGCCTACTTCAAGGATGCCGGCGAGAAGGAACTCAAGGCCCTGGCCAAAGACTTAAAAGAAGGCCTTCATGTCGCCTCCCCGGTTTTCGATGGTGCCGAGGAAAGGGAAATCCGACACTTCCTCCAGGAGGCAGGACTTCCTGAAAACGGCCAGATCGTTCTGTTTGATGGACGTTCCGGCGTGCCTTTCGACCGCGCGATAACCGTAGGGGTCATGTATATTCTGAAGCTCCATCATCTGGTGGACGACAAGATCCATGCCCGCTCCATCGGCCCGTACTCGCTGGTGACGCAGCAACCCCTGGGCGGGAAGGCTCAGTTTGGCGGCCAGCGCCTCGGGGAAATGGAAGTCTGGACCATGGAAGCATACGGGGCCGCTTATGCCCTTCAGGAATTCCTGACCGTTAAGTCTGATGACGTGGCTGGCCGAACGCGTATGTACGAAAAGATCGTCAAAGGCGACAACACTCTCGAAGCCGGCTTGCCCGAATCCTTCAATGTGCTTGTAAAAGAACTGCAAGCCCTGGCTCTGGATGTCAGACTGCTGGAAGAAGAGGACGGGAATTAAATAAGGAGGTTCCCTTGAAAGAGCTTTACAGTCTTTTCATGAAGCCCAAGGATCCGCTTGAATTTCAATGCGGTGAAGATCATGATCGCGTCGCCGGAGCGGATTCGAGAATGGTCCTACGGCGAGGTAAAGAAGCCTGAGACCATCAATTACCGCACGTTCAAGCCCGAACGGGATGGGCTGTTTTGTGCCAGAATCTTTGGACCGATCAAAGATTATGAGTGTAATTGCGGCAAATACAAACGGATGAAGCATCGCGGAGTGGTATGCGAAAAGTGCGGCGTTGAGGTCATTCAATCGAAGGTCCGACGCGAGCGGATGGGGCATATCGAACTGGCCGCACCGGTGGCCCACATCTGGTTCCTGCGCAGCCTCCCGAGCAAGATCGGCAACCTCCTGGACCTGACCCTGCGAGAGCTGGAAAAGGTCCTCTATTTCGATTCCTACATCGTCCTGGATCCAGGGGAAACCTCGCTTACCCGAGCCGAACTGCTGACGGAAGAAAAATACCGCCAGATGGTTCAGGAATATCCCAACGGTTTCACCGCCGGGATTGGGGCAGAGGCCATCAAACAGCTGCTCTCGGAACTGGACCTGGAGAAACTCGCTACGGAGTTGCGCGAGGAGATGTTCAAGACCAATTCCATGGCGAAACGCAAGAAACTCGCCAAACGGTTGAAGATCATCGACGCCTTTCGCGAGTCGGAGAACCGGCCCGAATGGATGATCATGGATGTCACTCCCGTGTTGCCTCCCGACCTGCGCCCGCTGGTGCCGCTCGATGGCGGCCGCTTTGCCACAAGCGACCTGAACGACCTTTACCGCCGCGTGATCAACCGCAACAACCGGCTCAAGCGGTTGATGGAACTCAACGCCCCCGACATCATCATCCGCAATGAAAAGCGCATGCTTCAAGAAGCCGTCGATGTGCTTTTCGACAACGGGCGCCGGGGCAAAACCATAACCGGAGCCAGCAAACGCCCGCTGAAATCGCTCAGCGATATGCTCAAGGGCAAACAGGGCCGCTTCCGGCAGAACCTCCTGGGCAAGCGCGTCGACTATTCCGGCCGCACCGTTATCGTCATCGGTCCGAATCTGCGCCTCCACCAGTGTGGTTTGCCCAAGAAGATGGCGTTGGAGCTCTTCAAGCCTTTCATCTACAACAAATTGGAAGAGAAAGGCTACGTTACGACGATCAAGGCCGCCAAGAAGATGGTGGAGAAAGAAACGCCGGAAGTCTGGGATACCCTGGATGAAGTGGTTCGGGAATTTCCGGTCATGTTGAACCGGGCCCCGACGCTCCATCGCCTGGGAATTCAGGCTTTCGAGCCGATTTTGATCGAAGGCAAGGCGATCCAACTCCATCCCCTGGTTTGTACCGCCTTCAACGCTGATTTTGACGGCGACCAGATGGCAGTTCATATCCCCCTTTCCATCGAAGCTCAGGTGGAAGCACGCGTCCTGATGATGTCCACCAACAATATCCTGAGTCCCGCTCACGGTGATCCCATTATCGTCCCGTCTCAGGACATCGTGCTCGGGATCTATTACATGACTCGGGAAAAACCCTTTGCCAGGGGTGAAAACAGCTCTTTTGCCAGTCGGGAAGAAGTGCGTTGCGCCTACGACTTCGGCGAAGTGGAACTGCATGCCAGGATTCAGGCCCGCATTGACGGGGCCCGAGTGCAGACCACCGTGGGCAGGGTCTTGCTCTCCGAGGTTCTCCCGGAGGAACTGCCCTTTGAAGCGATCAACAAGGTCATGAATAAAAAGGCTCTGGCAAACTTGATCGATATCTGCTACCGCCAGGCCGGGGTTAAGGCGACGGTACTGTTGGCAGATCGTTTAAAGGACCTGGGCTACCAGTTCGCCACGCGTTCCGGGCTCTCGATCTCCATCAATGACATGGTGATCCCCCAGCGTAAACCGGAGATTCTCGATCACGCCTTCGAGGCGGTGACCGAGATCGATCGCCAGTACAATGAAGGACTCATCACAGAAGGTGAGAAGTACAACAAGGCCGTGGACATCTGGGCCAAGGCCACGGAAGATGTCGCCGCGGAGATGATGCGGGAAATAGCGACCACGGTGATCCCGGCCAGGGATGGAGCGCCCAAACAGATTGAGGCCTTTAATCCCATCTATATGATGGCCGATTCGGGCGCTCGAGGCAGCAAAGACCAGATGCGCCAGCTGGCGGGAATGCGCGGCCTGATGGCCAAGCCTTCGGGGGAAATCATACCCACTCCGATCACCGCCAACTTCCGCGAAGGCCTTACTGTGCTGCAGTACTTTATTTCCACCCACGGGGCCCGGAAAGGTCTGGCGGACACGGCGCTCAAGACCGCCAATTCCGGTTACCTGACCCGGCGTTTGGTGGATGTTTCCCAGGACGTCATCATTTCCGAGCACGATTGCGGCACCATGGACGGCATTCAGGTGGAGGCGCTCCGGGAAGCGGGAGAAGTCATTCAGCGCCTGGGGGAGCGCATTCTCGGCAGGATCTCTCATGAAGACATCGTCGATCCCGTGACCGCTGAGGTGTTGTTGGCGGCGGGAACCGAAATCAATGAAGCGGCGGTGGTCCGCATCGAGGAAGCGGGCATCGAACGGGTGCCCATTCGCTCGGCCCTGACCTGCCGCAGTCTGCGCGGCATTTGCGCCATGTGTTATGGCCGCGATCTGGCCCAAGGGCAATTGGCGCAAATCGGCGAGGCGATCGGCATCATCGCGGCTCAGTCCATCGGGGAACCCGGCACGCAGCTCACCATGCGCACCTTCCACATCGGTGGCACGGCCAGCAAAAGCATCGAAAGGACCTCCATCAACAACCGCTATCCGGGAACGGTACGCTTCCTCAACCTGAATACGGTACGCAACCGCGAAGGCGATCTGGTGGCGATGAACCGCAACGGGGAGATCAGTATCATCAGTGAATCCGGCCGCGAGCGGGAGCGTTATATCATCAACTACGGCGCCAAGCTCAAGGTTGAAAACGGTCAGCAGGTGGAAACCGACTGCCTCCTGGCAGAATGGGACCCATTCACCACGCCGATTCTGACCGACGTATCCGGCTCTCTCAAGTTCGGAGATATCGTCGAAGGCCAAACCATGCAGGAAAAACTCGACCCGGTCACCGGCAAGTCGAGCAAGGTCGTTGTGGAATATCGGGAAGCCGATGTCCGTCCCCGCATTTCCATCAAGGACGAAAAGGGCAAAACCGCTCGGGTGGGTGAGGGGGGTGGCTTTGCCCGCTATTTTATGCCGGTCGGAGCGATCCTCATGGTGCAGGAGGGCGATCCCATCTTTCCCGGCGACGTCCTGGCCAGAATCCCCCGTGAGACGACGAAGACCAAGGATATTACCGGCGGTCTTCCGCGCGTCGCCGAGCTTTTCGAGGTCCGCAAGCCCAAGGAAAATGCGGTCATTACGGAAATTGACGGGACGGTTAGCTTCGGGAAGGACACCAAAGGCAAGCGAAAGGTTACCGTGGCACCCGACGTGGGTGATCCTCGAGACTACCTGATTTCCAAGGGGAAGCACATCAGTGTGCATGAAGGCGATTATGTCCGGGCCGGCGAGCCACTCATGGACGGATCTCCCAATCCCCATGACATTCTCACCGTTCTTGGAGAAAAAGAGGTAGCAAAATACCTGGTGGATGAAGTGCAGCAGGTCTATCGACTGCAGGGCGTAAAGATCAACGACAAGCACATTGAGGTCATCGTCAGACAGATGCTGAAGCGGTTCCGGATAACCGACCCGGGGGATTCGGAGTTCCTCATGGGAGAGCATGTGGAAAAAATCATCTTCGAAGACATCAATGCGAACCTGCTTGCCGAGGGCAAACGGCCAGCCGCGGCGGAACCGCTGCTACTGGGCATTACCAAGGCTTCGCTGAGCACTCAGAGCTTCATTTCGGCAGCCTCCTTTCAGGAGACCACCAAGGTCCTGACCGATGCGGCAACGGCCGGCAAAGTGGATTATCTTCTCGGCCTTAAAGAAAATGTGATCATGGGCCGCCTGATTCCGGCTGGTACAGGTTTACGGACTTATCGTGAACTGCGGAAATGAAATGAGTGACCGCCTCGGTGCTAAAAGCTCTTGACAAAGCTCTCTTTACTTTGTAGAAAAGACAGCTTTGGAACTAATAGCCGATGGATGTGAACGGTTTGAGATAGGGATTTTCGAACAATACGGAGTTATTGAGCAATGCCCACGATCAGTCAATTGGTTCGAAAAGGCAGAGAAGAGATCAGGAAGAAATCCAGCACACCCGCTCTCCAAAGCTGCCCTCAAAAACGCGGGGTATGTGTCAGAGTGTATACGACCACCCCCAAGAAACCTAACTCCGCTCTGCGCAAGATCGCCCGTGTGCGTCTGACCAATGGCATTGAAGTGACATCCTACATCCCCGGCATCGGTCATAATCTTCAGGAGCACTCGGTGGTCCTGATTCGCGGTGGTCGTGTCAAGGACCTGCCAGGGGTAAGGTATCATATCATTCGGGGCACCTTGGACGCGCTGGGTGTGGCTGACCGCAAGCAGGGCCGCTCCAAGTACGGTACCAAGAAACCCAAATAGCGAGTGTGGCGAACCATTTGGGGCCATGGCTTTAGCGAATCAGTCATGGCCTTATTTTTCTTTTGAATTATTTGCTGGGTCGAGGAAGCAAATGCCAAGAAGAAGGGAAGTTCCAAAACGTGATGTTCTGCCGGATCCAAAGTACAACAGCAAACTGGTGGCCAAATTCATGAACAATGTGATGCGCTGCGGCAAGAAGAGTCTGGCTGAACAGATCTTTTACGGTGCCCTGGAGCTCATTGAGCAACGCAGCAAGCAGGACCCCCTCGAGGTATTTCACAAAGCGTTGGACAACGTGAGACCCGTTATCGAGGTCAAGTCCAGGCGTGTGGGCGGGGCCACCTACCAGGTGCCCGTGGAGGTTCGCAACGAACGCAGAGACGCTTTGGCCATGCGCTGGATCATCAATTACTCCAAGCAACGCTCCGAAAAAACCATGGTCCAGAAGCTTGCAGGGGAACTCCAGGACGCCGCCCAGAGTCGTGGCGGATCTGTCAAGAAGCGTGAGGACACCCATCGTATGGCTGATGCAAACAAGGCCTTTGCCCACTACCGATGGTAGGTGCTGAGACCTGCATTGAAGATTAGAGCAAAAAGTTTTTGAATACATGGCCAAGTTAGAACGCCCACGGGGCTGGTCGGCTTGGGTAGTGGTTATCCGCCGCAGCTGGCGGTTGCGGTTTTGAGTCTTGGCTAAGGAGGAACGACGATGGCGAAGAAGAAGTATGAGCGGACGAAGACGCATGTGAATGTGGGGACGATTGGTCACATAGATCATGGGAAGACGACGCTTACGGCAGCCATTACCAAGCAGTTGGCCAAGCTCGGGAAAGCCCAGTTTGTGCCCTTCGATCAGATTGACAAGGCTCCGGAAGAGCGCGAGCGGGGAATCACCATTGCCACGGCGCACGTGGAATATGAGACCGACAAGCGTCACTACGCCCATGTGGACTGCCCGGGGCATGCGGACTATATCAAGAACATGATCACCGGTGCCGCTCAGATGGACGGCGCCATCCTGGTGGTGGCCGCCGATGACGGTCCCATGCCGCAGACGCGGGAGCACCTGCTTCTGGCCCGTCAGGTCGGGGTGCCTTATATGGTCGTGTTCCTGAACAAAGTGGACATGGTGGACGATCCGGAACTGATCGAACTGGTCGAACTGGAGATGCGGGAATTGCTCACCAAGTACGGCTTTCCCGGCGACGACGTACCCATCGTCAAGGGTTCGGCCCTGAAGGCTCTCGAGACCGACGATCCCAAAAGTCCGGAGGCCCCTGCGTTCATGAGCTGATGGACGCCATTGACAGTTACATTCCCGACCCGACGCGGGAGGTGGACAAGCCCTTTTTGATGCCCATCGAGGATGTGTTTTCCATCAGCGGGCGGGGGACGGTGGTAACGGGCCGGGCGGAGCGCGGGATGATCAAGGTGGGCGAGGAAGTGGAAATCGTTGGGTTCAAGCCCACGTTCAAGACGGTTTGCACGGGGGTGGAGATGTTCCGCAAGACCCTGGATCAGGGTCAGGCGGGGGACAACATCGGGGTGCTGTTGCGCGGCACCAAGCGGGACGAAGTGGAGCGCGGTCAGGTGGTGGCCAAGCCCGGTTCGATCACCCCGCACACCAAGTTCAAGGCCGAGGTGTACGTTTTGAAGAAAGAGGAAGGCGGGCGGCACACTCCGTTTTTCCCGGGCTATCGGCCTCAGTTTTATTTCCGCACCACCGATGTGACGGGGATCATGACGCTTCCGGAAGGGGTGGAGATGGTCATGCCGGGTGACAACATCAGCACGGAAGTGCATCTGATCACCCCGGTGGCCTTGGAGAAGGAACTTCGCTTCGCCATCCGCGAAGGCGGGCGCACCGTCGGCGCCGGCGTCCTTACCGAAATTATTGAGTAACTGCAGCCAGGTGCTGGAGGTGTTTTACAGCCCTGATATGAGCCATTAATTCGAAATCGCAGGATTGGACTTTATGATGACGAATCAGAGAATTCGCATCCGCTTGAAAGCATACGATCACAAGTTGCTGGATCAATCGACCAACGAGATTGTCATGACGGCAAAGAAGACCGGGGCACGCGTGGCCGGGCCCATCCCGTTGCCAACCAAAATCCAACGGTACACGGTACTGCGCTCTCCCCATGTGGACAAGAAATCCAGGGAGCAATTTGAAATTCGCGTCCACAAACGCCTCATCGATATTCTGGACCCGACCCAGCAAACCGTTGACTCCCTGATGAAGTTGGACCTTTCTGCGGGTGTCGACGTGGAGATTAAGCTGTAGTCCCTTTGAGGGATTCGATTCTTGAAAGAGAGCAGATCTCATGGTCAAAGCAATTATCGGACGTAAATTGGAAATGGTCCAGCTCTTCGCAGAGGATGGCACGGTCTTGCCGGTGACTCTTATTGAGGCCGGACCGTGCGTCGTGACCCAGATCAAGACCCCGGAAAGAGACGGCTACGCTGCCCTCCAGATGGGCTTCGGCAAGTCGAAGCCCAAGAACGTCACGAAACCCATGAAAGGGCACCTTGACAAGGTGGGCAAAGGCTATTTCAAGGTTCTCCATGAGGTCAGGACGGACCAAATCGAGGAGTTTCAGACCGGTCAGGAGCTGTCCGTCGAGGCGTTTGCCATCGGAGAGGTCGTCGACGTTACCGGCATTAGCAAAGGCAAAGGCTTTTCTGGCACCATCAGGCGGTGGAATTTCCAGCGCGGACCAGCGGGGCACGGATCGAAAAACGTCCGCGAACCCGGATCTACCGGCAATGCCACCTACCCCGGCCGGGTGATCAAAGGCAAGAAGATGCCCGGGCAAAAGGGCAACCGACGGGTTACGCTGATGGGCTTGAAAATAGTGGATGTCCGGCCCGAAGACAATCTGATGATTGTCAAGGGAAGCATCCCGGGTAGTCGAAATGGGATCGTTTTCATCCGCAAGAACAACCGGGTCAAGTAATTGCTTTCGAGGTCGTGAGCGACGACTTTTTGGGGAACATTATGCCAACCGTTGATCTATACGATATTGAGCGAAACGTTATCGGCCAGATGGAACTGAGCGAGGGCGTTTTTGCGGTTTCGGTGAAACCTCATGTCTTGCATGAGGTGGTCCTGTATCAGTTGGCCAAACGTCGGGCGGGAACGGTAAAAACCAAGGGCCGAAGCGATGTTGCCGGAGGCGGCAAGAAACCCTGGCGGCAAAAGGGCACCGGCCGGGCCCGGGCGGGTACGAGCCGATCACCCATCTGGCGAGGGGGCGGCACCATCCACGGGCCTCAGCCACGCTCTTACGACATGCGCGTGCCCAAGAAGGTGCGCCGCTTGGCCCTCAAAATGGCCTTGACCCAGAAGCTGCTCGATCAGGAACTGACCGTTCTCAACAACCTGGAGCTGGCGCGGATCAAAACCAGAGACTTCGCCGCCATATTGGATCGCTTCGAGCTCGGCAAAACACTGGTCGTCCTTCCACAACCGGATGAGTTGGTGGAAAAGTCCGCGCGCAACCTGCCGAACGTCAAAGTTCTGCGGTCTGAGGGACTCAACGTCTACGATCTCCTGGATTACCACAATCTCCTGCTCACTCGAGAGTGCGTGGGCAAGATAGAGGAGGCATTGGGATCATGAACACGAAAGCCTATGGGATTCTAAGACGCCCTCTCATCACGGAAAAGAGCACCGCGGAAAAGGAAGCCAGCAACAAGCTGGTCTTCGAGGTGGATCAGCGGGCAAACAAGATTGAGATCAAGCAGGCCGTCGAGCAGATGTTCAAGGTCGATGTTCTGGACGTTACGACCATGACGATGAGAGGGAAGAAGAAGCGTGTTGGACGCTTCCTGACCAAACGTCCCGACTGGAAGAAAGCCATGGTCACGATCAAGCCGGGGCAGCGGGTAGAATTCTTCGAGGGCGCGTGAGCTGAGAGAGGACATCGATGGGCATCAGAAAAGTAGATCCAACATCCCCCGGGCGGCGATTTCAGACCTATAGCACCTTTGCCGAAATCACTACGGCCGAGCCCTGCAAGAGCGCTGGTCGAGCCCCTGAAAAAATCCGGCGGCCGCAACAACAACGGTCGGGTAACCGTCTGGCATCGCGGTGGCGGACACAAACGCCGCTTTCGCATCATCGACTTCAAACGCGACAAAGAAAATATTCCCGCCAAGGTTGCCAGCATTGAATACGATCCCAACCGCTCCGCCAACATCGCCCTGCTCAACTACAAGGACGGTGAGAAGCGATATATCATTGCTCCGGTAGGTCTGTCCGTTGGCGACACGATCGTGGCGAGCCGCGATGCCGACATCAAGCCTGGGAACTGCTTGCGTCTGGCTGACATTCCTCTGGGAACGGTGGTTCACAACATCGAATTGAAGCCGGGGAAGGGAGCCCAGTTGGCAAGGTCTGCCGGTTGCAGCACTCAGCTCATCGCCAAGGAAGGGCAGCACGCCATTCTGCGTCTGCCTTCCAGCGAGATGCGCATGGTCCCCATCGGATGCAAGGCCACCATTGGTCAGGTCGGCAACATCGATCATGAAAACAAATCCCTTGGCAAAGCCGGACGCAGCCGCTGGCTGGGTCGCCGCCCCCATGTACGCGGCGTGGCCATGAACCCGGTCGATCATCCCATGGGCGGTGGCGAAGGCCGCAGTTCCGGGGGACGACATCCGTGCACCCCTTGGGGCGTACCCACCAAAGGCTACCGCACGCGGAAATCCAAGGCCAGCGACAAATTCATCGTCCGCCGGCGGAAGTAGCACGTTAGCATGGTTTCCAGCCTTCTTCCGGGCTTTCCGAAGACAGGCTCAGGCAGGATAGGAAAAGGAGGAAAAAGTGCCTCGCTCGCTGAAAAAAGGACCATTCGTTGATGGGCACATTTTTGACAAGGTGCTCAAGGCAAAAGATACAGGTGACCGCAAGATCATCAAGACCTGGTCGCGAAGGTCCACCATTCTCCCCGAATTCGTCGGGGTGACCCTTGCCGTACACAATGGCAAGAAATTCATCCCCGTTTTCATCACCGAGAACATGGTGGGACATAAACTGGGGGAATTTTCTCCAACCCGAACCTTTTACGGCCATGCAGGGGATAAGAAGTCGAAAGTGAAAGGAAAGAAGTGATGGAAGTGCGAGCGGTCGCCAAGTACTTACGCGTTTCTCCTTATAAGGTTCGCCTGGTCGCTGATCTGGTGCGAGGGAAAAAGGTTGAAGAGGCACTTACCCTTCTCAAGTTCCTGCCCAAGAAGGGTGGCCGCCTGATCAATAAGACCTTGCGCTCAGCCGTCGCCAACGCCGAGAATATGCAAACCATCGACGTCGACACTCTCATCATCAAGACCATTATGGTGGACGAGGGACCCAGCCTCAAGCGCTGGCGGCCCAGGGCCATGGGTCGGGCCACCAGAATCTTGAAACGCACCAGCCACATTACGATGGTGCTGGAGGAAATGTAATTCGTACTTATTGCAATTTCATGGTAACCCGGTAACAGGTAACGGAGGTGAGATTTGGGACAGAAGGTTCATCCAACCGGATTCCGTCTGGGCGTTGTAAAGACTTGGGATTCAAAATGGTTTGCCACAAAGGATTATGCCAAGCTCGTTCAAGAGGATCACATGATCCGCAAATACATTAAGGCACGACTCTTTCACGCCGGCATTGCGCGCGTGGAAATCGAGCGGGCGGCAAACAAGGCGAAAATCCGCATTTTTACAGCGCGCCCCGGGATTGTAATCGGCAAGAAGGGGGCTGAGATCGAGGCCCTCAGACGGGATTTGGAAGGCAAGTTCAGGCGCGAGATTCTCATCGATATTCAAGAAGTTCGTCGCCCTGAACTGGATGCCATTCTGGTTGGCGAGAACATCGCCCTCCAACTCGTGCGCAGGGTCGCCTTCCGGCGCGCCATGAAGCGGGCCGTCAGTGCAGCTCTGAAATTCGGGGCCAAGGGCGTCCGCGTGGCTTCCGCCGGTCGTTTGGGGGGCGCTGAAATGGCCCGACGGGAATGGTATCGCGAAGGACGCGTCCCGCTCCATACCCTGCGCGCCGACATCGATTATGGAACGGCGCTGGCCAAAACTACCTACGGAATTATTGGAGTCAAGGTTTGGATCTTCAAGGGAGAGATTCTTCCCTGATCAGGAGATGCTTTAATGTTAGCACCCAAACGAGTCAAATTCAGAAAACAGCAGAAGGGTCACATGAGAGGGATGGCTGACCGAGGCAGCTCCGTCAGTTTCGGTGATTTTGGCCTCAAAGCCCTCGGCAATGGCTACGCTACCTCGCGCCAGATTGAAGCCGCCCGTGTCGCTATCACGCGCCATGTCAAGCGTGGCGGGAAGGTCTGGATTCGGATTTTCCCAGATAAGCCGATTACCAAGAAACCGGCCGAAACGCGCATGGGCAAAGGCAAGGGTTCCCCTGAGGCATGGGTGGCGGTCATCCGCCCCGGTCGCGTGCTTTATGAAATCAAGGGCGTTCCCGAGGCCATCGCTCGGGAAGCGTTGAACCTGGCGGCCCACAAACTCCCCATGAAGACCCGGTTCGTATCCAGGGAGGACGTGCTATGAAAGCTAACCCTCTGCGC
The DNA here is from genome assembly GCA_963783775.1 of uncultured delta proteobacterium. Classification (GTDB taxonomy): domain Bacteria; phylum Desulfobacterota; class Syntrophobacteria; order Syntrophobacterales; family Syntrophobacteraceae; genus JADGQM01. The sequence continues at coordinate 26,188 of CAWAOR010000013.1, forward strand.
GATATGACCCGAGATGAACTGGTCCAGAAACTCGATGACCTCCAAAAGGGACTGTTCAATCTCCGCTTCCAGCACAAGACCGGGCAATTGGAAAACACGGCTCAGCTAGCGAAGACCCGCAGCAGCATCGCGCGGGTTTTGACGATTTTGCATGAATTGGACCATAAGACTACGGCATGAGGCAACCACCCATGGAAGGACAGAAGTCGGGAAGGAAGACGCGCGTCGGCACGGTGATCAGCAACAAGATGGACAAGACGGTTGTGGTTAAGGTCGAGCGGCTTGTGCATCATGTTCAGTACCACAAGTTTATCCGTCGCCAGAACAAATTCATGGCCCATGACGCTCACAATGCATGTCAGGTCGGCGACCACGTGCTCATTGAGGAAAGTCGCCCCCTGAGCAAGTCAAAACGTTGGGTTGTGGTGAGGACGTTAGACAAAGCCGTCATGTAAATTGCGTGTTGCGGGTAGCAAGGCGGAACATCCAGGGATTGGACACTCGCGACACCATAATGGAGTAACCCATGATTCAATCGGAAACCCAACTGAATGCTGCGGACAATTCCGGAGCAAAGCGTTTGTACTGCATCAAGGTGCTCGGTGGCACGCGGAAACGTTACGCGTCGGTGGGCGATATCATTGTAGTTTCCGTAAAGGAGGCCATTCCCAATGCCAAGGTCAAAAAGGGCGATGTGCTGCGGGCCGTGGTGGTACGCACCAAGAAAGAAGTGCGACGCCCGGATGGCTCCTATATCAAGTTTGACGACAACTCTGCTGTACTTATAAACGCTGCCAAGGAGCCCATAGGGACTCGTATTTTTGGCCCCGTGGCCCGGGAGTTGCGGGCTCGACAGTTCATGAAGATCATCTCGCTTGCTCCTGAAGTGCTCTAGGCTTGTATGAGGGAAAGTTTCCATGGAAGAACGCAAGAAATACCGCATTAAGAAGAACGACATGGTAAAGGTCCTTGCCGGCAAGGAAAAAGGCAAGAGCGGAAAGGTGATGCGCGTCATACCCAAGAAGGACCGGGCAATTGTGGAGAAGCTCAATCTGGTCAAGCGCCATCTGAAGCCAAGCCAGCAATCCCGGCAGGGGGGCATCCTCGAAAAGGAGTCGCCCATCCAGATGTCGAACCTGATGTTGATCTGTTCCAAATGCACTGACCCGACGCGAGTGGGCTTTCGGATTCTCGAGGATAATCGCAAAGTCCGATACTGCAAGAAGTGCAACGAGGTGATCGACTAGGGTGGGACCGTGTCGCGAAGACGGTCGGGAGTGGAGGCAATTGATGGTACGTTTGCGAGAAAAATATCAGAGCGAAGTAGTTCCCAAGCTCACAGAGCAGTTTCAGTACAAGAGCACCATGGAGATTCCCAAGATCCAGAAGATCGTCATCAATATGGGGTTGGGAGAAGCGATCCAAAACATCAAGATACTTGATTCTGCGGCCGAGGAACTCGCCCAACTCACCGGGCAAAAGCCCGTCATCACCCGGGCGCGTCAGAGCATCGCCGCCTTCAAGCTTCGCAAGGGAATGCCCATCGGCTGCATGGTTACGCTCCGGGGTAACCGCATGTACGAGTTTTTCGACAAGCTCGTCAATGTTGCCCTACCTCGCGTCCGTGACTTTCGCGGCATTTCTCCAAAGGCCCTGGACGGCCGCGGCAACTACACGCTCGGGATCAAAGAGCATATCATCTTTCCTGAAATCGACTACGACAAGATCGACAAGATCAAAGGGATGAATATCACCATCGTCACCTCGGCGCAAAATGACGACGAAGCCCGCACCCTGTTGTCGTTAATGGGCATGCCGTTCAAGCAGTAAGTTGGGAAAAGGAGGCCACCGTGGCCAAGAAGTCACTGATTGCAAAAGCAAAACGTCGTCCCAAGTTTGAAGTTAGAACCTACAACCGATGTCCCCTCTGTGGCCGACCGAGGGCGTTCATCAGGAAATTTGGCATCTGCCGCATTTGTTTCCGTAACATGGCTCTCAGAGGAGAACTGCCAGGCGTGATCAAAGCCAGCTGGTAGTCTCATTCGAGTACTTAAAGGAGCGCGTTTTATGGCCGTAACGGACTCTATCGCCGATTTTCTCAATCGTATCAAAAACGGGCAAAAGGCCCGATTTGACAAGGTCGACATCCCAGCCTCGCGGATGAAGGCCAGTATCGCCCGCATTCTCAAGGAAGAAGGATACATCAAGAATTATCAAGCTGATCAGAGACAACAAGCAGGGCATCCTCCGTGTTAATCTGAAGTACGACGACACTCGCGAGGGCAGCATTGCCGGCCTCAAGCGCATGAGCAAACCCGGATGCCGGGTCTATGTGGGCCACGATGACATCCCTCGGATCATGAACAGTATGGGGATTGCCATCCTGTCCACTTCCAAAGGGCTGATGACCGACCGCCAGGCGCGCAAGGAATCCATTGGCGGTGAACTGCTCTGCTCGGTCTGGTAGCAGAATTTTAGCGCACTCTGGAACCGTCACCACATCCGTGGCGCGATCCGGGTGCCATTACGAACCACAGGAGTGATGCAATGTCTCGCGTGGGAAAGTTGGCCATCAATATTCCCCAGGGGGTTAAGATCTCCCAGCAGGAGCTGGAGCTGACCGTTGCGGGCCCGAAAGGCACGCTGGCGCGTCCAGTCCCCGAGCAACTTGCGGTGGAAGTTGCCGAACAGTCCCTTCACATCAAGCGTAAGGACGATTCCCGCCAGGCTCGTTCGCTCCACGGGTTGATGCGGGCTCTCGTCTTCAACATGGTGCAAGGGGTCAGTCAGGGCTTCACCAAAACCCTGGAGATTACCGGTACGGGCTATCGTGCCGATGTGCAAAACAACATTGTGAATCTGAGTCTGGGCTATTCACATCCCATCAATTTCGTGCTTGCCGGAAGGGGTGCAAGCCACGGTCGAGCGCCAGAATGTGATCCGGTTGGAGGCCATTGACAAAGAATTGCTGGGAGAAACTGCGGCCCGGCTGCGTGCCTTGCGTGCCGTTGAACCTTACAAGGGCAAAGGCATCCGGTATGCAGGAGAGAAGGTGCACCGGAAAGTGGGCAAGGCTGGGTCCAAAAAATAAGGTCAGATGAGGAAGGCGAACATGGCTTCGAAAACCAACTCGCGTGAGCTTTCACGCCTTAAACGCAAAAAGCGGATCCGCAGGAAGCTGAGCGGAAATCCCGAACGACCCCGCTTGGCGGTCTTTCGTAGTGACAAGCACATCTATGCGCAGATCATCGATGATACGCTCGGGACCACCCTGGTGGCGGTGTCGACGTTATCAGCGGAATACAAGCAAGCTGATTCCATCAAGGGCAAGGTCAACGCTGCCAAGCGGGTTGGAGAAATGATCGCCCGTAAGGCACAGGACCAAGGCATCACCAAGGTGGTTTTCGACCGCAGTGGGTACATCTACCATGGTCGCGTACAGGCGCTCGCTGATGCTGCCCGTCAGGCCGGCTTGGACTTTTAGGATTCCGTCAATCTTCTTTTAAGTGGAGGCATGCAATTGTTAGCTGTGGAATCGAGCCAACTCCAGTTGATCGACAAGGTCGTCCACATCAGCCGAGTGGCTAAAGTAGTCAAAGGCGGACGCCGGTTTTCTTTCAGTGCCATTGTGGTTGTGGGTGACGGCACCGGGCGTGTGGGATTCAGCCTTGGAAAGGCGAACGAGGTGCCTGAGGCGATTCGCAAGGGGCTGGAATCGGCTAAACGCAACATGTTCGACATCCCTCTTGTGAATGAGACGATCCCTCACGAGATCCTGGGGCGTTTCGGGGCTTCCTCGGTGGTCTTGAAGCCCGCTTCGCCCGGCACCGGAGTAATTGCCGGCGGGGCGGTGCGCGCTATCATGGAGGCTGCAGGCATCCACAACATCTTGACCAAATGCATTGGCTCCAGGAATCCTCACAACGTGGTCAAGGCCACCCTCGATGGACTGAGACGCCTGCGCAGTGCCGACCGGGTCAGCAAGACACGGGGCCTCGATATTCACGAAATCCGAGCCTGAACGCATTTCAGGCCGAAGTCGTTGAGTTTACGGGCGGGAATGCCTTCCGTCCGTATCCTTTATGATCTCTCTGGCTTCGCCCAGAACGACGTGTTTTACTCACGTGAGGAAACTTGACATGGCAAAACCGATTCAAGTCACACTGGTTCGCAGTCCTATCGGCCATCCCGAGAAGCATCGGAAGGTCCTTCAGGCTCTGGGACTCACCTATGTCAACAAATCGGTGACCCTCTTCGGGACACCAAGCATTTTGGGGGCCGTCCGCAAGGTCATCCACCTCGTGGAAGTCAATGAGCAATAACTGCGTACCCTTCACAACTGATATGGATAGTGATCATGAGACTCCAAGATCTGGCCCCTCCTGAAGGGGCAAAGACCAGCAGGAAACGCGTGGGAAGAGGGACCGGCTCGGGCCTGGGGAAGACCGCGGGACGGGGCACCAAAGGGCAGAAATCACGCTCCGGTGGGGGCACGCCGCCCTGGTTCGAAGGTGGACAGATGCCTTTGCAGCGGCGCATACCCAAGCGCGGATTCACCAATATTTTCAAGAAGAGCTACAACATCATCAATGTGAGCGACCTCGGACGTTTTGTTCCCGGCAGCGAAGTCGGTCCCAAGGAATTGATCCAGACCGGTCTTGTCGACGCAGGCCATGACGGCATCAAACTGCTGGCTGACGGCGAAATTTCCCTGGCACTCACCGTACAGGTCCATAAGGCGAGTGCCGCAGCCATCAGCAAGGTCGAGGCCGCGGGAGGCCGTGTGGAGTTGATCCCTTTGCCGAAGAGGAACTAGAGGGTGCTAGCCGCTTTCCAGAATATTACCAGGATTCCTGAGCTCAAACGCCGCATTCTCATGACTTTGGCGCTCCTTGCGGTCTATCGGATTGGAGCTCACATTCCTACGCCCGGCATCAATGCCGAGGCTTTGGCAGCGTTCTTCAAGGCCGCCCAGGGGACCCTTCTCGGGCTCTTTGACATGTTTTCCGGGGGCGCTCTCAGCCAACTATCGGTATTCGCCCTGGGCATTATGCCCTACATCAGCTCCTCAATCATCCTGCAGCTCTTAACCGTCGTCATTCCGCATCTGGAAAGATTGAGCAAGGAAGGCGAGGCGGGACGCAGGAAGATCACCCAGTACACCCGTTACGGCACTGTCGTCTTGAGTATCATCCAGGGCTTGGGCATTGCCGTTGGCGTGGAAGGGATGACCGCTCCGGGTGGAGAAATGGTCGTTCTCCAGGGGGGGTGGGGGTTCCGGCTCATTACCGTTATCACCCTTACCGCCGGGACGGCCTTCATCATGTGGCTCGGCGAGCAGATCACCGAGCATGGCATTGGCAATGGTATTTCCTTGATCATCTTTGCCGGCATCGTCGCCGGCATGCCCAACGGCTTCGCCAGCTCCATGGGTCTGCTGCAGGCCGGTGAGATGAGCATTTTCGTTGCCCTGCTGCTCCTGGTTACGATGGTGACCGTGGTGGCCGTTATCATCTACATGGAACGAGGCCAGCGGCGCATACCCGTCCAATATGCCAAGAGAGTGGTGGGAAGGCGCGTCTATGGGGGGCAAAACACTCATATCCCTCTGAAGATCAATACTTCCGGGGTTATTCCTCCGATCTTTGCCTCCTCGATCATCATGTTTCCGGCCACGCTGGCGAACTTCATCCAGGTCCCCTGGGTCCAGTCGGCCGCTGAATACCTCACCCCCGGCCATTGGATTTATTCGGCCATGTATGTTGGCTTCATTATCTTTTTCTGCTTCTTTTATACCGCCATTGTTTTCAATCCTGTGGATGTTGCCGAAAATATGAAAAAGTACGGAGGCTTCATTCCGGGCATCCGGCCGGGCAGGTCTACGGCCGATTATATTGACAAGGTCCTCAGCCGGATCACTCTTGGTGGGGCCATTTACGTCTCGGCAGTGTGTGTTCTCCCTACGGTTCTCATTCAAAAGTTCAGTGTCCCTTTCTACTTTGGCGGTACCGCTCTCTTGATTGTCATTGGTGTTGCGATGGATACGCTGGGACAGATCGAAGCTCACATGCTTTCCCGCCATTACGAAGGGTTCTTGAAGAAAGGACGCATTCGTGGTCGACGCTAGGCATGAAACAAGACTTCCGAGAGACAGAAACGGCCTTTGGGGGGGTTTTGTGATGCAAACGTTTCGGCATCGCCGCACACAGAAAGGGAGGAAGGGAATATGAACATCATTTTGCTGGGTCCGCCTGGAGCGGGTAAAGGGACTCAGGCCAAACGCCTGATCGAAGCCTACGGCATTCCGCAGATATCCACGGGGGATATGCTGCGGGCGGCCCTCAAGGAATCCACGCCTCTCGGTCTCGAGGCCAAGAAATTCATGGATCAAGGAGCTCTGGTTCCCGACAGCGTGGTGATCGGTCTCGTCAAAGAGCGGATTGCTCTGAAAGACTGTGCTCAAGGCTACATGTTGGATGGTTTTCCCCGTAATGTCAGCCAGGCCGAGGCCCTCGACAAGATGCTCGGCGAATTGCTTCAGAAGATCGATCATGTGGTCTGTGTCGAAGTCCCCAATGACGAACTCGTTAAGCGCTTGACGGGCCGGCGCACCTGCCGTAGCTGCGGCGCAGGCTTCCATGAAACCTTCGACCCTCCCAAGAAATCCGGCGTGTGTGACAAGTGCGGGGGGAGCTCTACCAGCGGGACGACGACAACGAGACGACGGTGATGTCTCGCCTCAAGGTTTACGACGCCTCCACCAAGCCTCTGATTGACTATTACGAGAAGCAGGGGAAGCTGCGCCGCATCGATGGAGTGGGGAACATGGAATCCATTCTTGCCCGCATTAAGGCCATCCTTGGATAGAGGATTTCCCAATTGATAGTCTTGAGATCTCAGCGGGAGATTCAGAAGATTCGCACAGCATGCCTGATCGTGGCTGAGATTCTGAAGCGGTTGAGTGAACAAGTTAAGCCAGGGGTCAGCACGTGGGATTTGAACGCGGTGAGTGAAGAACTAGCGACCAAGCAAAAGGCAAAGCCCGCATTCAAAGGGTATCACGGATACCCATACGCTCTCTGTACGTCGGTAAATGAAGAGGTAGTGCACGGGATGCCCTCGAAGCAGCGGGTTCTCCGGGAAGGAGACCTCATCAGCCTGGATTTTGGCGTGGTCGTGGACGGCTACTACGGGGATGCGGCCATTACCGTACCGGTGGGGAGGATCACCGACGAAGCCCGGGAGCTTTGCCGCGTCACTGAGGACGCTTTATACGAAGGAATTCGCCAGGTTTACCCGCGGAACAGGCTTTCGGATATCTCTCATGCCATTCAGCAATATGTTGAAGCACGAGGTTTTTCCGTGGTGAGGGAGTTTGTAGGGCACGGTATTGGCCAACACCTCCACGAAAGCCCCCAGATCCCCAATTATGGTCCTGCCGGCAAGGGGGTGTTGCTCAAACCCGGAATGGTCTTCGCCATCGAGCCCATGATCAACCAGGGGGCGGCCGCCGTGGAAGTGCTCGAGGATCAATGGACGGCGGTCACGATTGACCGGAAACTTTCAGCCCATTTTGAACATACGGTGGCAGTAACGGACAGCGAGCCGGATATTCTCACGAAAAGTTGAGGTTCTATTTACAATGGGTAAGACATGCAATATAATGGCTTGTTTTTGACAATGGCTCAGAATCAGGTGCAAGGAGCGAGTTGCAGGCATGGCTAAAGAAGATGTCATAGAGGTTGAGGGCACTGTCGTTGAGACTCTTCCCAATGCCATGTTTCGTGTCGAGCTGCCCAATGGCCATCGGATTTTGGCGCATATTTCCGGGAAAATGCGGATGCATTTCATTCGGATCCTCCCTGGTGATAAAGTGACGGTTGAGCTTTCGCCCTATGACTTGAGCCGAGGCCGTATAACTTACAGGTCAAAATCATAGTGCATTGCTTCAGGGATTGAAGAAGAGGAGATGATGGCATGAAAGTGCGAGCATCGGTCAAGCGAATTTGTCGGAAGTGCAGGATCATCCGCCGTCACGGCACGGTGCGCGTTATCTGCGAAAATCCACGGCACAAGCAGAGACAAGGCTAACAGGAGGAATTCACATTGGCACGTATCGCCGGGATTGACTTGCCTAAGAATAAACGAATTGAGATCGCGCTGACCTATATTTACGGTATCGGCCGACCCACGGCGCAAAAGATTCTCAATCAAGCCAGCATCAGCTGGGATACCAAGAGCGACGATCTTACCGAGGGTGAGATCAACACCATCAGGCAGATCATCGACTCACAATTGAAAGTGGAAGGGGATCTGCGCACCGAAGTCTCCATGAATATCAAGCGCCTTATGGATCTCGGTTGTTATCGCGGGTTGAGACACAGGCGTGGCTTACCTGTTCGCGGTCAGCGAACCCACACCAACGCCCGTACCCGCAAGGGACCTCGCCGGTCCGTCATGGGCAAGCGCAAGAAAGCATAGCACGGAGGACTTATGGCACGAGAGAAAACGGCCTCACGCAAGAAGAAAGAGCGCAAGAACATCCTGAACGGCGTTGCGCACATTCGTTCGACCTTCAACAACACCATCGTCACCATCACGGACGCCAGCGGTAATGCGCTGTCGTGGGCCAGTGCCGGGAGCCAGGGTTTCAAAGGTTCTCGAAAAAGCACCCCCTTTGCCGCACAGGTCGCTGCTGAAATTGCCGGCAAGAAGGCGATGGAGCATGGGGTCCAGAATATCGAGGTCTACGTCAAAGGCCCGGGTTCCGGCCGCGAAGCGGCTTTGCGAGCTCTCCAGGCGGCCGGGTTCAACATCACCGTCATCAAGGACGTTACCCCGATTCCTCATAATGGATGCCGGCCTCCCAAGCGCCGCCGGGTGTGATGCAAGGACCTGAACCGCTATACCCAAGATTCTACGACCATACAACTCGAATGAGGAGGAAGATTTGGCTCGCTACACCGGTATGAATTGCAGGATTTGCCGAAGAGAAACGATGAAGCTCTATCTGAAGGGAGATCGCTGCTATTCCGATAAGTGTGCCGTTGAACGTCGGAACTTTCCACCCGGCCAGCATGGCCAGGGGCGTGGCAAGTTTTCTGATTACGGGTTGCAGCTTCGCGAAAAGCAGCGGATCAAGCGGATGTATGGCTTGCTTGAAAAGCAGTTCAAGACGTACTTCAAGGAAGCCGATCGCCAGAAAGGGGTTACGGGCACAAATTTCCTTGTGCTGCTGGAGCGGCGTTTGGACAACACGGTCTACCGCCTGGGGTTTGCCAATTCCCGTGACCAGGCCAGACAACTCGTTCGTCACAAGCATTTTCTGGTCAATGGCAAAAAGGTTGACATTCCCTCCTATCTGTTGCGCCCTGGAGACAACGTAAAAGTGGTCGACGATAGCAGAAAACTGGCCTGCATCAATGAGGCTCTCGAAGCGCTGCCGCGTCGAGGGCTTGGAGCCTGGCTGGAGCTGGACAAGGCCAACTATGAAGGAGTCTTCAAGGCTTTTCCGACTCGGGAAGAGATGAATCTGCCCGTGCAAGAACAGCTTGTCGTGGAGTTCTACTCGAAATAGACGGTCGTAGCTTTCCTCACCACGTCAAGATAAGAAGTCCCAAGGGGTCCTGCGACCGCAACGGGGCTGCGTTTTTGCCTCAACTTGCAGGCAATTCCGTGGCCCTTTCTTAATGAGGAAATGAGATGCAAAAAAATTGGCGCGAACTGATTAAACCCAAGCGCTTGGAAGTAGATTACAAGGGCCTGCCAGGCACCTACGGCAAGTTCGAATGTGAACCGCTGGAACGGGGATTCGGCATCACCCTCGGCAATGCCCTTCGGCGAATCCTCCTTTCTTCACTGCAAGGTGCCGCCATCACCAGCGTTAAGGTCGATGGCGTACTGCACGAGTTCTCGACGATCCCCGGAGTCCTCGAAGATGTGACTGACGTCATCCTGAACCTCAAGGAGATTCGCTTCAGGATGCATGGCGAGGGTTCGCGCCTGCTGGTCATCGAAAAGGACGGCGAGGGGGAAGTCACCGCGGGAGCGATTCACGGTGAACGAGCAGGTGGAGGTTCTGAATCCCGACCAGCACATCTGCACCCTTGCCAAGGACGCCCGGCTTCGCATGGAGCTCGATGGTCAAGCAGGGGAAAGGCTACCAGCCGGCGGATCGCAATCTCGACGAAACTCAGCCAATCGGCACCAGTACCCATCGATGCCATTTTTACACCGGTCAAGAAGGTCAGCTACAATGTGACCCAGGCTCGCGTGGCCCAGATCACCGACTTTGACAAGCTGACCATAGAAATCTGGACCGACGGCAGCGTCAAGACCCGACGACGCTCTCGCCTATGCCGCCAAGATCCTCAAGGATCAGCTCAACGTCTTCATCAACTTCGAAGAAGAAGTTGAGAGTCCGGAGGAAGAAATCAAGATCGAGCCGGCCTTTAATGAAAACCTCTTTCGCAGCGTCGATGAATTGGAGCTGTCTGTTCGCTCGGCCAACTGTCTGAAAAACGCCGACATCCGATACATTGGTGAACTGGTGCAGAAGAGCGAAGCGGAAATGCTCAAAACGAAGAATTTTGGTCGCAAATCCCTTAACGAAATCAAGGAAATCCTCGCTGAGATGGGATTGTCTCTGGGATTGAAGCTCGAGGACTTCCCCAACCGAGCAGAGATTGAACAGCGAAGAAAGGAGCAGGAGTAGCCGTGCGCCATGGAGTATCCGGCAGAAAGCTAAATCGGACGACAAGTCACCGCTCAGCGATGTTTCGCAATATGGTGAGTTCTTTGCTGCAGCACGAACGGATTTATACGACCTTACCGAAAGCCAAGGAGATGCGCCGCTGGGCTGATTGGATGATCACTCTGGGAAAGCGGGGCGACTTGCACGGGCGCCGGCAGGCGCTGGCGACAATCCGCGAAAAAAGCCACGGTTTACAAGCTTTTCCAGGAGCTTGGCTCCGCGCTACCAGAACCGTCAGGGGGGCTACACCCGCATTGTCAAGGTCGGCTTCCGGCGCGGTGATGGCTCTCCCATGTGCCTGATTGAACTGGTTACCGATCCGGGAGTGCTCCCAAGAAGGTGCGCCCGAAGGTACCTGCATCTGCGGAAACACGAGCCCGTTGTTGAGACCCGTAAAGCCGACATCCTCAAGGAAGCAGACGAAAGCACCACATAGTTCATCAGAGCACCGGCAGAACTCGGCCCCACCAAACAAAAAACAACCCGCAGGCATGGGTTGTTTTTTGTTTGGAGATTCCGTTTCCCTGCTCGGACAGCATCGCAAATCAGCCGGACTTCTCTTCCTCTCTTTGAAAATGGCACGGGCATTCTCTGCACGTAAAGCCACTCCACATCCCCTTCGCCGCCTTATCGAGGCAGGCATCATAGAACTGACAAGCAAAATTGCGAACCCCTCGACCTTCCTTGCACATGACCGGGTTCGTAAGGATCTTGCCATCCTTTTCTATTGAATGGTCTGGTCCACGATAAGCCTTCTCTTTTGGCATTTTGATTGTCTCCTCATCAAAGCCGTGAGTTTCGAAGGAGGCTTCAGCTTCATGGCTTGCTTCATCAGAAGAAAAAAGAATCGTTCCCATATCGTAACCCCTGACGCATCTCACGATTATTCCGAAAAGCTCTTCAAGAGAAGTGCTGTTGATTTCACTGTAAAGTGTTATCCTCAACCTCGAGCCGTCTGACGATGGGCCTCAGCGCCGGGGAGGTCAGCAGTCCAGCACCCTTTTCTTAAACAGTTGACAATAATCATCACACTATCATTTGACAAGGGGCTTTCCATTATCTTTGAATCGTCACGCGTACAAATGCTCGAAAAGCACGGTCCGACTTAGCGCAACCATTGTGGGATCCATCTTGCTGAGCGCCCAGATTCGCAGCACCCCTTTCCACATGCCTCCTCCTTGAATTACCGAGGAAAGGAGTGATCACCCATGCCCACCGATTCCCAGCGAACCATTTGCCGATTATTGATGGCAAGTGCACTCCTGCTCTTTCTTCTGGCCACCGCTGCCATGCTCCAACAGCGCGAACCCTTCTACACCTGGTTCTATTCCTTCGCTTGGTGGAGCTACATTCTCTTCGTAGAATCCTTTCTAGGCACTCGCGGACAGGGTGCTCTGCTTTTCGTCAGCCCCCTCCGATTCCTGATGCTCCTGCCGCTTTCCGTCACCCTCTGGCTGTTCTTTGAGGCCTACAACTTCCGCCTGCAGAACTGGCATTACCTGGATCTGCCGCCGTCAACGGGATTGCGATGGCTTGGTTATACCATAGCCTTCGCAACGGTTCTCCCGGCGATCTTTACCACACGAGACCTGCTGGATCATCTGGGGGTCTTCCGTAATTTCCGCATCCCTCCGCTTCGCCTTCGCCACCCCTCCGCCAGCTTGATTCCCATGGGCATCGCCATGCTGGCATTGCCTCTCCTCTTTCCCTACGTCTGCTTCCCTGCGATCTGGCTGGGATTGATTTTTCTCATCGAGCCGCTCAACTACAAATACGGAGCCGATAGCATTCTGCGCGATTTGGAGCAGGGAGCGGCCAGGAATCTATGCCTCTTTTTGTTAAGTGGCCTTGCGTGCGGAGTTTTCTGGGAGTGCTGGAATTTCTGGGCAGGCTCCAAATGGTTCTACACCATCCCCTACCTGGGGTTTTTCAAAATATTCGAAATGCCCATCCTCGGTTTTTTGGGCTTCCCTCCCTTTGCCGTCGAATGTTACGTGGTAGTCAAGGCCTATTTTCTTCTGCTTGCCCGAGTGCGGGAGCACCCAAACCCAAGAGTGAGAGTCACCACCTGGGTGCTCCTGGGATTGGTTGCAGTTGCCTTTGACATCATCGTTTACCTCGGCATAGACGCTTTCACGGTGATCTCCTTCAGGGGCACCCAATGACCGCCCTCACCCTTTGCTCCTTCCCCATCCCGAGGTTTGTTTCCCTGACCATGGGGGCGAGCTTTCCCTATGCAGCCATCCACTCCTGACGGCGGTCATAGCTCCTGCGATTTTGGCACAATGCCATCGCCAGTTCAGCCCCAGGGGGGTTAAAGGATGCCTTTGGCCTCAGTGTGAGGTGTGTGATAGGATAGCAAAAGGTTGACATACAGATGACCCCAAACCCTTGCTTACCAGCGAGCGACTGCTCAAGAGCGCAGGGAGGTCCCAAGTGAAGAGAACCGAGCCCATTATGGCCATGCTGGTCAGTCTTGGTTGTACCAAGAATCTGGTAGACAGTGAGGTGATGGTCTCGCAGCTGACCAGCATGGGTTACGCTATGACGGACGACCCGGCAGCAGCCGTTCTGATTCTGGTGAACACCTGCGGCTTTCTGGAAAGTGCAGTACAGGAAGGAATTGAGACCATTTTGGAGCTTTCCCGGTACAAAGAGAAAGGTTGTTGCCAGACGCTCATCGTAGCAGGCTGCATGGTTCAGCGATACGGCAGGAAGCTTCCAGCCCTCCTGCCTGAAGTAGACGCTTTTCTTGGCACCGAGCATTTCTATGATCTGCCACAAGATCCTGAAGACCTCACTGGAAGAAGCTTGCGGACGAGTCTGGATTTCTTCACCACGGTTCCTCGTTGACAGCGCTTTGTCCCGTTCGCGCTCAACTCCTTTCTTCACCGCATACCTTAAGATCGCGGAAGGCTGCAGCAACCGCTGCAGTTATTGTCTGATCCCTCGTTTGCGGGGTCCATTTCGAAGTCGGACCATCGACGATCTCCTGACGGAAGCCCGTGACCTCGCCGCTGAAGGCGTGAAAGAGATCAATCTCATCGCCCAGGACACAACGGCCTTTGGCTCTGATCGTGCCGGTCCGGGCGCTCTGATCAGGCTCCTTGAAGCTCTGGATGAAATAGATGGCATAGCCTGGATCAGACTCCTATACGCCTATCCGGACCGCATCGGAGCGCCCCTTCTCAACACCATCGCCCAATCCAATAAGATCGCTCCCTATCTTGACATCCCTTTTCAGCACTGCGTTGCTCGGATTTTGAAGGCCATGGGCCGGGCCCAACCCTATGGCGACCCCGAGGACCTCGTCGCTCGCATTCGCCACCATATCCCCGAGGTGGCGTTGCGGACCTCGATCATTGTCGGCTTTCCCGGTGAATCGGAAGCCGAGTTTCAAGCTCTTCTTGAATTCATCCAACGAGTCGAGTTCGACCATTTAGGAGCTTTTCGGTTTTCGCCCGAAGCGGGCACACGCGCGGCGAGACTGCCCGAGCAAATCGATGAGCAGACGAAAGACGCGCGGTATGAGACCCTGCTTGCGGTCCAGCAACCCATCTCAAGAGGGCGGCTCGGTTCACGTGTAGGTACCAGGGTACCCGTATTGATCGAGGGACTCCATCCCGAAACCGACCTTCTGCTGTGCGGTCGAACCGCAATCCAGGCCCCGGAGGTTGATGGGACGGTAATCATTACCAACGGGCGGGCAAACGCCGGGGACATCGTCATGGTTCAGCTCACCGCCGCCCATGATTATGACCTCGAAGGCGAGATATGTGATCCGTAAAGACCTGCCCCACCAGCAGCCTCACCCCTCTGTTACACTCAGGACCGCAGGCATCGGGTCGGCGAAATGGATGGGCACAGCAAAAGACTTTGACATGCCGGAATAATTTCGTTATGAATCGGTTGGTTCGGCAAGTGACACCATCAGTCAGCAATGGAATGTTTTATCTTGTGGCGCCCGACCCTTAAGAGCTGGGGTGGCATAGTTAACTGTAAAACTTCTCCTCTGGAGGAGAGTGGCCTCCAAGCGCAAGCATCGCAACGGGGAGCCCTTCCTGCGGGGAATTCCACATAAGAAGGTCATGACACAAACAGGCACGGTAACCGTGATTTCGTCCACTCCTTCGGCAATCCCCTCGAGCAACCATAAGAACCTCAAAGAACGGATTCATTCTCGGGTCCAACCTGATTTGGAGCGGATAGAAGCGGAGATTGAGCGCCATCTTTCCTCCAGCGTGCCGCTGATCTCTACCGTTGGCCGTCACATCATGGGGAGCGGGGGAAAGCGTTTGCGTCCCTTGCTGATGGTCCTCGCTGCACGTCTTTGTGGTTATCAAGGCAATCATGATGGGCCGCTGGCAGTGGTCTTCGAATTCCTTCATGCTTCATCGCTCCTGCATGACGATGTGGTGGATAACGCCGAATTCAGGCGCAGTCAGCCCGCCGCCAATGTTCTCTGGGGAAATCAGGGGGTGGTGCTGGTTGGTGACTTTCTTTACTCCAAATCCATCCTGATGACGGTTGGATATAACAACATTCGGATCCTGCAGGCGCTCTCCGAGGCCACTACGCTTATGGCGGAGGGGGAAGTCTTGCAGCTCATTCATGCCGATAATCTGGAAATCGTCGAGCAGGAATACTTGGAAGTCATCACCCGTAAGACCGCAGCCCTGATCAGCGCCGCATGCCAGATAGGAGCCATTTTGGGGAATGCGGGGCCGGACCACGAGATGGCCCTGCGCAACTATGGACATAATCTCGGAATCGCCTTCCAGCTCATTGATGACACTCTCGATTACACCGGCGATGTGAATGAACTGGGCAAACCCGTAGGAAACGATATCCAGCAGGGCAAAGCTACGCTGCCTCTCATTTTTGCCCTCCGTAGCGGTAATTCACGTGAAAAGACAAGACTGAGAGAGCTCTTCAGCGCTGAACAGGCTGCTCTCGAGCATTTCCACGAAATCAGGGAATGGGTGTCACGTTCCGGTGGGATAGCCTACGCGTGGCAATTGGCCAAGGAGTATGTGGAGAACGCGAAAAGAGCGCTCCAGATTTTTCCTCTTCATCCCACCAAGGAAATCCTCCTCGATATCGCCGACTACGTCATATGCCGAAGAGCTTAGGCATCGTCTTCTTCGTTAATGCTAACGATTGAATCTTGTGCAGGGAAACAATAAGGCTGTGCCTTCTTCCTACCACTACCCCATGTTTGTGTCCCTGGAGAAGAGAGTGTGTCTGGTTGTGGGGGGCGGCCACGTCGCGGAGCGGAAGATCAGGGGCATCCTCCATGACGCAGCTGCCGTTCGGCTCATTGCCGAAACCCTCACTCCCTGGCTGCAAACCCAATGCGATGAAGGCACCGTAATCCTGGTCGGAAGAGCGTACCACAAGGATTGCCTGCAGGATGTCGATCTCGTGTTTGCGGCTACCAGCGATCTTGCCTTGAATCGCATGATCGCTGAAGATGCCGCTGAGGTCAGGCTTTGGTGCAACATGGCTACCGAACCCGAACGGGGGTCCTTCATTGTACCATCCATCGTGCAGCGGGGCCCACTTACCATCGCTGTCAGCACCGGTGGTTCCAGTCCTGCCGTTGCGGTCCGGATAAGGCAGAAGCTGGAGCATGAATTTGGAGCAGAATGGAATGTCCTGCTTCAACTGATGGCGCTCTTGAGGGCATCCCTTCAGACAAAAGAGTTGGCTAGTGTTCAGAATCAGGATATTTATCGGAGGATTGCCGACCTTCCCCTGGTGGAATGGATTCAGCGTGGTGAAAAGAACGCTCTCCTTGAAGCGGTTGCAGAGATCTGCCACCCCTGGATCGAGCGGATGGAACTGACACAGATTTGGAACGAAGCATGGAAACTGTCTTCCTAGTCGTCGCCACCATGTGTTACTGTATCGGCAGTGTGGGATATTTCGTCTATCTCCTCCGTGATCAGGAAGTGCTCCACCGCATCTCGTGGGGCATCCTTCTTCTGGGAGCGATCTTTCACGGCGCTGCCATTCTCCTTCGCTCCCAGAGCATGGGATATCTGGCCGTGACCTCCAGCTCGGAGGCTCTCTCCTTCTTTGCCTGGATCTTTGTGGTAACCTATCTATTGATTCAATTGCGCCTGCAACTTAGGATCCTCGGGTCTTTCGTGTCGCCCCTCGCCGTGCTGTTCATGCTGCTCTCATCTTTGCTGCCGGAACACATCATCCCCCAGAGTGGGCTTTTCCAGAGTGGCTGGGTCATCTTCCACGTGACCACGCTCTTCCTGGCCAACGCCTTGTTCGCCCTCGCCTTTGGCGTGGGCATCATGTATCTCCTTCAAGAGCGACAGATCAAGAGCAAGAATTTCGGCTATCTCTACTCCCGCCTGCCGTCCCTGGAACGGCTCGACCGGATCAATTATTTGTGTCTAATTGTCGGATTTCCTCTCATGACCGCCGGCCTTGTGACCGGATTTGCCTACGCCAGTTCCGTGTGGCGGTCGCCCTGGAGCTGGGACCCCAAGGAGGTTTTTGCCCTGATTACCTGGTTCATCTACGCCATATTGCTTCATGAACGGCTGGCGGTGGGCTGGCGTGGACGCAGGGCAGCTTGGTTGGCGATCTTCGGGTTCTCTGCGGTGCTTGTGACCTTTCTCGGTGTTAATTTGGTTCTGAAAGGCCATCACACCGTTTTTGTCAGGTAACAGCCACTATGTGTGAAATTGTACTTCTAGGGATGAACCATAAAACCGCACCGGTGGAAATTCGGGAACAACTGGCCGTGTCCTGCCAGCAACATATCAGTCCCCTCCACCTGATCCCACATTTGCCTCATGTGGACGAGGTCTTCTTTCTATCTACCTGTAACCGTGTGGAATTCCTGTTTACCTGTCACCAGCGCGACACCGCCATGGCGGAGGTGAAAACACAACTCATGAGCCTTTTGGGAAACCCGCCCCGGAGCCTCCTGGAAGGGCATCTTATACGTCCATGAGCACTTGGACGCTGTAAGGCATCTCTTTCGCGTCTCTTCCAGCCTGGATTCCATGGTGGTGGGGGAACCCCAGATCCTGGGCCAGCTCAAGGCCGCCTACCGCGAAGCATCAGAATGCCACACGGTCAGGGTCATTCTCAATCGCCTGCTCCATAAATCTTTTTCCGTAGCCAAACGCGTGCGTTCCGAAACGATGATTGGATCGCATGCCGTCTCGATCAGCTATGCCGCCGTCGAACTCGCACGCAAGATCTTCGGGGAACTGCGGGACAAGCGGGTGCTCCTGGTGGGTGCTGGAGAAATGGCCGAACTGGCCGCCGAGCATTTTCTGGCTCAGGGCGTCCGCCATCTGACGGTAACCAACCGCACCCAGGAAAGGGCCTTCGAGTTGGCGCGGAGGTTCAAAGCCGACACGATTCCCTTCGAGCATCTTGTGGACGGCATAAAAGCGATGGATATCGTTCTCACTTCTACGGGCTCCCCCGAGCCTATTCTGCGCTATCAGGATGTTAGATCCAGGATGCGTGAACGGCGCAACCGACCGCTTTTCTTCATCGATATCGCGGTACCCCGTGATGTGGAAGCCCGGATCAACGAAATAGACAACGTCTATCTTTACGACATTGACGACCTCCAGGGGGTCATCGATCTCAACCGGGAAGATCGCAAACACGAGGCAGCGAAGGCGGAACATATCATCAGCGAAGAAACCCTGAAGTTCCAGCATTGGTTGGCGACCCTGGAGGTCGTCCCGACCATCATCGCCATGCGGGAAAAGGCGGAAAGCATCCGTTCCAGCGAACTTCAGAGGACCTTCGCCCAGCTATCTCATTTGTCCGCCAAAGAGCGCCATGCCATCGAAGTGCTCACCGGGTCCATCGTGAAGAAGCTTCTCCATGACCCCATTGTCTTCTTGAAGAAGAAAGCCAATCGTGACAGCAAGGAGCTGTTTGTGGATTATGCCCAGCAACTGTTCAACCTGTCCGATGGGAACGGAATCGTTTCATCCTCCTTGACGGATTTTCCAGCAGATGCTAATAATAAAAGTAAGATATTGAAAAATATAAACAAATAATCAAGGCGCCGAGCATGGCTGACATTATCGAGTTCGATAAGAAATGCCAGGATCTGAAAACGTCGCGGGATACCGTGCTGCGGCAGCGGAAGATTGAGGCGCTCAGGAAAATCTTTCAATGCACAAGGTGCATGCTGAAGTGTGCCAAATGCGGGACACAGCTGGAAGCGGAGATGCAGGAGTCTTCCAGGTATGCGACGCCTTACACCTTCTGCAGGAACTGTCATGATGAATACCTGGAATACCGAGAGCGAATCGAGAAGCAGCACGCAAACCCCAAGTACTATTGGCACAATAGCTCGTGGATGAAAGTCTGGGAGAGTTGGCTGGATCACCAGAATTGGCTGGATCAATACCGGCGCTCCAAGGAGTTTCTTCAATTGCTTCAGGAAGTGGAAGACCTATTCAACAAATAGTCTTTAGGTTGCCTTGTGAGGAGAGTTTATGATTGGCGGAATCGGCATGCCGGAGTTGCTGGTAATCTTAGTTATTATCCTGATCATCTTTGGTGCGGGCAAGCTTCCCGAAATTGGGGCCGGACTGGGCAAGGGTATTCGGAATTTCAAAAAAGCTACCAGTGAATCACTGGAGCCATCGGACAAATCAGACAAGCTCGAAGAGAAGAAATCCAGTCCAGAATAGAGCCGCATCGCCGCCCTTGGGAAGGAAATCGCTCCGGCAGGATGATACCGTATCCGCAGAAGCGGCAATAATTTGGCTTTTAAATCAGAGATTTTCGGCACGGGAAGGGCTGGTGCCAGAGGCGTGAACCTGTGGCCTGGTTTTCCGATATCAATCCACGGAAAAGATTGTCCGCAACAGCAAGGTTTGAGGCAGCAGCACCGTCGTCCGACGCGACATGCGGCGGGTCAAGGCGCAAGATGCTGCGCCTAACCCACCGCAGCATAGCCGGCGACCTAACGAAGATCTGTCCGGGCAAACCGTCAACACGGGTTAGAACGGGATCTGGTCATCCGGACTGTTGGGAGGGGGCGGAAGCTCCTCTACCTCGGACTGGCCGGCAAAGGAAGGGGCACCGCTGCCCTTGTTGTAACCTTCACCCGGTGCGGCTTGACCGGGTCGGTTGCCGGCGCTGTCGATCAGTTTGATCTCACGAGCTACGATTTCCGTGCTGTAGCGTTTTACGCCTTGATTGTCCTGCCATTGTCTGGTCTGCAATTTTCCTTCAACATAGACCAACTTGCCCTTGCCAAGAAGACTGGCCATCGTCTCTGCAAGCTTCCTAAAGGCAACTACACGATGCCATTCCGCGCGCTCTTCCCACGTGCCATCTGCTGAGCGAACGGGCTCGTTCGTTGCCATATTGAAGTTTATGACTGGTGTCCCGTCTGCCATATAACGCACATCCGGATCAGCACCCAGGCGCCCAATGAGAATGACCTTGTTGACCGTTCCTGCCATAGATTCCCTTTCCTTTTGCTCAAATGCGAGGTGCACTCCCGAGTTCAAAGACTCCCCCAAGGATCTGCCTTCGTATAGCACGACCCAACGACGGTCAGCAAGTTCTATCGGAGCACAGGCTCCATTCCGACTCAGCGACTCGGGAAAAGGCCTAACCAGGTCATGAACAAGGAAATGCTCAGTTGACTCATTTTGTCAGAAAGATTACACTTGCCTCCGGTCTGGGCATAATAACTCATTGTTATTTATGGCCATCTGTCAATCCATCCAGGATGGGACCGGAATTGGGGCGTTCATACCAGGATGATGTCGGAAGGTGCGAGGGACCGTCATGAAGATCATGCGTTCATTATTCTTCTATCCGGTCTTTTTCATTTCGACAATTAGCCTTGGGATTTCAGCAATTGTGGCCACCTTTGTTACCCACAACAGCAATTGGGCTCATCTCATCGGAAGATTCTGGGGTAATCTGAATCTTTGGGCAGCGGGAGTCAAGGTGCGCATGACCGGGTTGGAGAATCTCGATCCTCACCAGCCGTACGTTTTTCTCTCCAACCATCAGGGTTGGTTCGACATCTTCACACTCCTGGGGAAATTGCCCGTCCAGTTTCGGTGGCTGGCCAAGGAGGAACTCTTCAAGGTTTTCGTTCTGGGACCAGCCATGCGGGCTGCGGGGTATATTCCCATTGATCGGAGCGACCGGCGAAAAGCTCTGGAAAGCTTGCACAAGGCGGCAGAGAAAGTCCATGAGGGGACCTCAGTGGTCATCTTTCCCGAAGGGACCAGAAGCCCGGACGGAAGCCTGCAGGAATTCAAGAGAGGCGGGTTTGTCCTTGCCATCAAGTCCCAACAGCCCATCGCCGCGATCGCCATCAGCGGTTCTTACCGCATTCTCCCAAAACAGGGGACATGGATGATCCAACCTGGAATTGTTGATGTGACTGTTGAAAAGCCCATTGATACCCTAGGCCTCGAAGTGAAGGACATCGACATGCTCACGCGCACTGTGCGAGAGGCAATTCGTCGGCATCTCACGCCCGCGGAGGGGAACCCTTCACCCGAATCTCAACAACCAACCGAAAACCTGTCCTGAGAACTCTGATATGAATACTGACTTGAATGCCAAGAATGGCGGCACAACTCCTCTCAAGGTGGTTCCTTTGGGCGGCCTGGGTGAGATCGGGCTAAACATGATGGTGATCGAATATGGAGACACCGCCGTCCTGATCGATGCCGGCCTCATGTTTCCCGAAGAAGAAATGTTCGGTATCGATATTGTCATCCCCGACTTCAGCTATCTGCAGACGAGGCGCGACCAGCTGAAGGCGTTGATCGTCACCCATGGCCACGAGGATCACATCGGCGCCATACCGTTCCTGCTGCGGGATTTTCCGGTCCCGATATACGGGACCGCGCTTACGCTGGCACTCATCGGCGAGAAACTGAAGGAACACGGCCTCCTCGATCGCTCTGAGCTTATCCAGATCCGTGCGCGAGAGACATTTTCCATTGGGCCTCTTCAAATCGAATTCATTCAGGTCTGCCATAGTATTCCGGACGGAGTAGGTCTTGCCATTCGCACCCCGGTGGGAACCCTGATCCACTCGGGCGACTTCAAGATCGATCAGACCCCTGTCGACGGCAAACGGTTTGATGTCGGACGGTTCGGGGCCTATGGCGAAGAGGGCGTACTGGCGCTCTTCTCCGACTCCACCAACGTCGAACGGCAAGGTTACACCCTTTCCGAAAGAGACGTCGGAAGAACGCTCAGAGAAATCTTTCAAAACTGCTCAGGTCGCATCATTGTAGCGGTCTTTGCCAGCCATTTGCACCGCATTCAGCAGATCATCCAACTGGCCAAAGAATTCAACCGCAAGGTGCTGCTGACCGGCAGGTCGATGGTGGCCAACATACGCATTGCCAGAGGACTGGGATACCTCAAATTCGACCCCAAAGATGAAATCAGCCTTCACGAACTCCCCAGGCATTCGGATTCCCAGATCCTGATGCTCACCACGGGCAGCCAGGGAGAACCCCAGAGCGCCTTGAACAGGATGGCCTTTGACGACCACAAGAAACTCAAGGTCAAGCCCGGGGATACGATCGTTCTCTCCTCCAAGTTCATTCCGGGAAACGAGAGGACCATTCAGAATATCATCAACCACCTCTATCGCCTGGGCGCGGAAGTGATCTATGAGCAGGTGCGCGACATCCATGTATCGGGACACGCCTATCTCGAAGAACTGAAGTCGATGATCAACCTCGTTCGCCCCCGCTTTTTTGTGCCCCTACACGGCGAATTCCGTCAGCTGGTCAAACACCGTCAGGTTGCCATGATGATGGGAATACCCGCCGAAAACTGCCTCCTGGTTGAGAATGGCAGCATCCTGCATTTCCACTCGAACAGCGCTCGCATCGTAGATCGGGTGGAGACGGGGCGGGTTTTTGTGGATGGGAAGGGGGTTGGGGATGTGGGTGGACTGGTGCTGCGTGACCGTCGCCACCTTTCTGAAGACGGCTTCGTCATCGCGTCTCTCGTGATCAACAAGGAAACTAAAGAGATCCTGAGTGGGCCGGATATTCTCAGCAAAGGGTTTATCCGTGAACGGAATAAAGCGGAAATCCTCGACGCCGCCAAGTGCATCGTTTTCGAAGTGTTCGATAGACTCCTCGAGCAGGACTACGAAATCGACTGTACCGAACTGCAGAGCGAAATAAGACGCGAACTGAAGCGCTTCTTCAACCAAGTCCTGGAGCGTCGTCCGGTAATCTACCCGATCGTTGTAGAAATCTGAGGGATGAGAGAGCACCTGCCAACTCCCTTCCCGACTCTTTGAGCATCAGTCAGGCAAGAGGTTTTTGTGGAGCGAAAAAAGCACGAAATTTGGGCCATTCTTCTCTTGATGCTGGCCTTACTGATTTTTTTCAGCCTCATCTCGTTTCATGCTGACGACAGGACCTTTTTTAATGCTTCAGGTGTCCCGCCCAGGAACTGGGTGGGAGCGGTGGGAGCTAACCTTTCCTATTGTATCCTGGTGCGTCTGGGTCTTGGGGCCTATGCTCTTCCCCTCCTCGGACTGTGGGTGGGTTGCAGCCTCTTTTTCGGCCACCCGCCCTTTACTCAGCGCAGGTTGCAGCCTCTCGGCATCATCCTGCTGCTGGCCTGTTCCATGGCCCTGAGCGTCATGCATCAGCCGAAAATCAGTCTCATGGGCGAGACGATCCTGTCCGGTGGAGAACTTGGGGACATTCTCGCCCAGTTCCTCATCAAACAATTTTATCCGGCGGGGGCTCACGTTGTCCTCATCGGCCTACTGCTGATCGGATTTCTGCTGGCTACGCCTTTCTCCCTCAGGGTAGTGATGCAAAAGGTCAGCCAGCTCATCTTTTCTTCTTTGAAAGGCCTTTTGTCGTTAGCCTCAAGGGTCATTTCACGCTTGGGCCGGAGCTTCGTGACCACGCAAGAAGAGACACCCGACCCACAACCGATCAGGGTCCAACCCTCGCCTCCGACCCTGGTCACACCGGGGGTGGAACTGCTGCCACCTCCTGTTACTCCGCCCCGGAAAAAAAGCAAAAAAGGACGCCAACCTAACGGATGCAGCTGTTGACCCATCCCAGCACTATGTCCTTCCCTCTCTCAAAATGCTCGATAGCTTCGAACTTGATGATCACCGGCCCGACTGGAAGAAGCTCGAGGAAAACGCCCGCATCCTCGAAGAGAAGCTATCTGATTTCGGGGTGCAAGGGAAAGTGGTGGCGATTTCCCCCGGCCCGGTGATCACCATGTACGAATACGCCCCGGCTCCAGGCATTAAAATCAGTCGTATTGTAAGCCTGTCGGATGATTTGTCCATGGCCCTCAAGGCCATCAGTATTCGCGTGGTGGCGCCGATACCCGGGAAGGCAGCCATTGGCATTGAACTCCCCAACCTCCGCCGGGAGATGGTGGTGATCAAGGCAATTCTGGAATCCGAAGCCGTTGCTTCCTCGCCAGCCCCGCTGACGATAGCCCTCGGAAAGGACACCACCGGCCAGCCCGTGGTGGCAAATCTTGCCAAGATGCCCCATCTGCTCATCGCCGGCGCTACGGGTACGGGTAAGAGCGTCTGTCTCAACACGGTCCTGGCCAGCCTGCTTTACCGAAACACCCCGGAAGACATGCGCCTGCTCTTGATCGATCCCAAGAGGATAGAGTTAAAGAGCTATGAGAATATTCCTCATCTGCTTCACCCTGTGGTATGCGACGCTAAAATGGCCACCCGAGCCTTGCGCTGGGCAGTCCAGGAAATGGAGCTGCGCTATCGCCTGCTGGCAGAAAAAAACGTTAGAAACATCGAAGGTTACAATCGAGCACTGGCCCGGGAAAAACCGCAGGACCATAAACCCGAAGATCTCCCGGCAACCGATTCCGGCATTCAGCACCACCGCCTGCCCTACCTGGTCATCATCATCGATGAATTGGCCGACCTGATGATGGTGGCTTCCCGTGAGGTGGAGGAATCCATTACCCGTCTTGCACAAATGGCCCGTGCCTCCGGCATCCACCTGATTCTGGCGACTCAGCGCCCTTCGGTGGATGTCCTGACCGGCATCATCAAGGCCAATATCCCCACCCGCATTTCCTTCCAGGTTTCCTCGCGGATCGATTCCCGCACCATCCTGGATGCAAGCGGCGCCGAGAGCCTGCTGGGGTCGGGGGACATGCTGTTTCTCCCACCGGGAACGGCCAAGATCCAGCGCATTCACGGCGCCTTTATTTCCGAAGCGGAACTCCAGCGCATTACCGATTTCTGGCGCGCCCAGAAACTGAGGGAGGACAGCTTGCGGGAGCGGGTCGATTTTCAGAATGGAACCGCACCAGATGAAATCTCAGAGGATGAGCTCGACGAAAAATACGAGGAAGCCGTCGAGCTCGTTTTGGAAACCAGGCAGGCCTCCATCTCGATGTTGCAGAGAAGGCTCCGAGTAGGTTACAACCGGGCCGCTCGAATGATCGAAATGATGGAACAACAGGGGATTGTCGGCGCTTCCGATGGGGTAAAACCACGCGAAGTGTTCGGAAAGAAAACCCCGTGAGGGGAGATCGTGGAATATCCTGATGAAAAACCATTGCTTTATGTTGTTGATTTTGCTTTCCGTGGGTTCTGTTACGGTGGGATATCCTCAATCAGTCTTGGCTGACTCGCCACTTGTGGTTGCCAATATCCTCAAGAAGGTCGAGGCCACTTACCAGCAGACGCAAGCTTTTACCGCCAGTTTTCAACAATCGGTCACCTCTGCTGCAGTCAGCACGATGAGCACGGAGGCTTCCGGAAGACTGTACTATGAGAAACCCAAACAAATGCGCTGGGAATACGACAAACCCGAAGCTCAGGTCTTTGTGGCCAACCGACAACTGGCCTGGCTCTATGTGCCTGCCGAAAAACAGATCTCTCTTTCCGATTCTAAAAAGATCTTTTCTCACCCCCTGGCACAAACTTTTTTCGAGGGCGTCGGCGCCCTCAAAAAGCACTACGAAGTCACCCTGGACCACAAGCAATCGAGCAAAGAAACCGCCGTGCTCAAACTCGTTCCGCGGAAGGACGACCCCGAAATCAAGACTCTTTTCCTGTCTATTGACTTGCAAACCTACCGCATTTCGACGATCGAGGTTCTGAACGCCATGGGAAACGCTAACCGCATCAGCCTGGATTCCTTGAGAGCCGTGGCCAGCCTTGACCCCAAACTTTTCCAAATGGACATCCCGCCCTCGGTTGACGTAGTGGACGCCGAAGGACGTCCGCTGACCCCAACAGAAATCGAGCGCCTCAAACTCCCGCTGAAGTCAGATAAGTAGACTTCGTCCGGAAGAGAAGACCATGCTCACGGGCCATCAGCAGCACCTCCCCCGCATCGCCATAACCATGGGAGATCCATGTGGGGTGGGCCCGGACATTATCGTAAAATGCCTTCAATGGCCCACTATCTTCGAACGCTGTATACCGGTAATAATTGGCGATATCAACGCTCTGGAAAAAGCACTGGATGGGGTTGGGGCAGACCTGGAGATTTGTCCTGTCGATGATTTGGGGGCGCTTGAACTCGCGGCCCAGCCGGGCGTCGTCCCCATAATCAGACGTTCGCATCTGGCTCGGGAAGACCTGGTTTACGGGCAACCTTCGCAAGCCACCTGCCTGGCAGTGATCAGCTATATCGAAGAAGCTGCCCGCTTGGCTCTTACGGGGCGGGTGGACGCCGTTTGTACCTGCCCCATAAACAAGGCCAGGCTCAGAAGGCATGGCTTCCTGTTCCCCGGTCATACCGAATTCCTGCAGCAACTGACTGGTGCCGACAAAGTAGTCATGATGCTTGCAGGACCGCGCTTGAGGGTATCCCTGGCTACTATCCATCATGCATTGGCTGAGGTTCCTCGAATTCTGACCGATGATTTGCTCTTCCGTACGATTGACATCACCGCTAAAGCCCTCTTGTGCGACTTTGGTCTGGAAACCGTACGCCTCGGGGTGGCCGGTCTCAACCCCCATGCTGGTGAGGAGGGTCTCTTCGGTCGCGAGGAAGTGGAGCTCATACAACCGGTGATCGAGAGATTCCAGGGACAGCCCTTTGAGGTAGTTGGCCCATTGCCTCCCGACACCCTTTTCCATCGGGCTTACGAAGGGGAATTCGATGCGGTGATCGCCATGTACCATGACCAGGGGCTTATTCCCATTAAGCTGGTCCATTTTCATGATGCGGTGAACGTCACCCTGGGCCTGCCCATCATCCGCACCTCGGTTGACCATGGCACTGCCTATGAGCTGGCCGGAACCGGCAAGGCCAATCCCGGGAGCCTGCAGGCAGCGCTTCGTCTGGCCGTGGAAATGGCCCGAAACCGTCGGTCGCAGAGACTTCGGCCAGGTTCTCCGTGAACAACTCACTAAACAGTCAGAGCCTGTCCGTCCAAGCTTTCCTGATAGAAAGCAGTCTTTCCACTGCCGGCCCTAGCTGAGCTGGCGCCAGGGAATTTGCAGGATTTATATGGACCATATCGTCATTCGGGGCGCCCGCCAGCATAATTTGAAGAATATCGACGTCACCCTCCCTCGTAACCGCTTTGTTGTGATCACCGGGGTGAGCGGTTCTGGCAAATCCACCCTCGCTTTTGACACCCTCTTCGCCGAAGGGCAGAGACGCTATCTGGAAGCACTCTCAACTCGTTCAAGACAATATCTCCAACGTCTCGATGCGCCCCAAATAGATGCTATCGAGGGATTGAGTCCCGCCATCGCGGTTGGACAAGGCAACCAGCTCCGAAGTTCGCGGTCCACAGTGGGCACTCTGACCGAGATCCATGATTTTCTGCGCTTGCTCTATGCCCGCCTGGGCACCTGCTACTGCCCTGCCTGCGCAATTCCTGTGAAGACATACACCATTCCTCAGATGGTGGAGGAACTGGAAGACCTCTGGCCAGCGGGGAGCCGTCTGCTGATTATCGGTCCGGTTGGTATTATAGGGGAGAGAGAACTTCCGGGGATAATCGGCAGATTCCGACGGGACGGCTTTGCCCGCATCCGCCTGGAAGACAAAATCTATGAGCTGGACCCTGCCCCCCTGATTCCCCGCCGTGCCCGCTACAAGGTAGATGTAGTGGTGGACCGCCTCATTCTGGTCCCGGACAAGACCAAGCGGCTCTCCGACGCCCTTGAACTCGCAGCCAAAATTGGTAAGGGATTGGTTGGCGCCCTCCGACTGGGAGGGGAAGAGCGGCTCTTCAGTGAATCGCTCAAATGTCTATCTTGTGGCCGCCAGATGCCCGAGCCCACTCCCAGCCTCTTTTCCTTCAATCACCCGCTGGGTGCCTGCCCATCGTGCAAGGGGTCGGGGTACAGGGACTATGATGCGGGGAGATTGCCTGCGGATGACGCGCAAGGGCCATCGGGCGCTTTTGCGCGAGAAGCAGGTTTTCCTCCCACCAGGCCCTGGCGCCGCGATCTTGACGACAAGGCATCCGTTTGTCGTCACTGTAACGGGAGTCGTGTTAACGAAGTGGCCCGCTCCGTTCGCCTGGGCGATTCGGCCATCCACGAAATCTGCCGCCTTCCGCTCAACACCCTACGACAATGGCTTGTTGCATTGCCTCTGACGGCCACTCAGAAACAGTTGGCTGCGCAAGCGGTCAGTGAAATCCTTCATCGCTTGAGAAGCCTGGAAGATCTTGGGCTTGCCTACCTTACCTTGGATCGCTCGACCATTACCCTCGCCGGGGGGAAATGCAGCGCGTGCGCCTGGCTCATCAGCTCAGCGCACCTCTGTCAGGCATCCTCTACATTCTAGATGAACCCAGCGTCGGTCTTCACCCCCGTGACCATCAGCGCCTTCTCGACAACCTCCGTCAGCTTCGCGATCAAGGCAATACCCTCGTCGTTGTCGAACATGACCGGGAGACGATCCTGCAGGCAGATTATGTCATCGACATGGGGCCCGGCGCGGGCGCCCAGGGTGGCGAGGTGCTCTATGCCGGGCCGCCAGAAGGCCTGATGCAACACCCTTCTTCTCTGACCGGGTTATATCTCTCAGGGCGCAAAAGCATCCCCGTTGGGAGGCGTCGTCAGCCTTTCGCCCAAGGAGCCCTTACGCTGGCTGGCGCCAGCGGGCACAACCTCAAGGGCATCACTGTAGCATTCCCTCTCGGGTGCGTTACCTGTGTCACGGGGGTGTCGGGGTCCGGCAAGACTACACTCGTAATCCACACGCTCTATCGCGCTTTGGCTCGCCAGTTCTACCACAACACGCGTGATCCCGCGTCGTTCGATCACCTTGAAAACGCCGCGGCTTTTAGCAAAGTGGTCCTCGTTGACCAATCCCCCCTGGGCCGCACGCCGCGGTCAACCCCGGCGACCTACTCCGGCATCTTCTCTGCCGTACGTGAACTCTTCGCTCAGTTGCCGGAGGCAAGAATGCGCGGTTATGGCCCTAAGCGCTTCTCCTTCAACGTCAAGGGTGGCCGCTGTGAATCGTGCAGAGGTGAAGGCACGCAAAACATCGAGATGTTCTTTTTGCCCGATGTCTCCGTTACCTGCCCGGATTGCGCCGGCCGGCGCTACCATCGCGAAACCCTGCAAGTGCAGTTCAAGGGCCATTCCATTGCGGATATCCTGCAGATGACCGTGACCGAGGCCTTGGGGCTTTTCGGGAACCTTCCAGCGATCGCGCGTGGTCTGGGGGTATTGGTGGAGGTGGGATTAGGCTACCTCCGGCTCGGGCAGGCCGGAACCACGCTCTCGGCGGGCGAAGCCCAACGCGTCAAGCTGGCCGTCGAACTCGGCCGCAGGAACCCAGCCGCAACCCTGTATCTCCTCGACGAGCCCACCACCGGTTTGCACTTCGAAGACATTCAAAGGCTTCTTCATGTCCTCCAACGGCTGGTAGACCAGGGGCATACCGTGATCATGATTGAACACCATCCCGATGTCATCAAGACTGCCGACTATGTCATTGATCTCGGCCCCGAAGGCGGTGACAAGGGGGGCTATTTGGTAGCTACGGGTACCCCCGAGGAGATTACACGGGAGGAAAGTTCTTATACCGGCATGTTCCTGAGGCAAGTCTTGACGCAATCCGCAAATTAGCTCCAGGCATTGGCTCTGCCATACAAAGAGCGTCGCGACTGCTCCCCCGGGCGTCACCAGGGTCGCGCGGGGCCAGGGCCTTCCTTTCGTCCATGATCAGGCGGTCGTAGATAGATGGTAGGCAATTGAATCAAGCTTAATCGTGAAATCAACGTTCTCAACATGACAGCAGTTGGGGACCTGGATCTGGATCGGGGCAAAGTTCAGTATTCCATTGATCCCCGCCAGCACCAACTGATTGGCTACGCTCTGAGCAGCACTTGAAGGAGTGGTGATGACCCCGATATTCACATCACGCTCCCTCACCACTTCGTCGATTTCCTCCAGATGGCTGATCAGCAAACCGTTGGGCAGCCTTCTCCCAACCTTTTGTGGGTCCACATCGAAGGCGGCCTTGAAAAGGTATCCATGCCTGATAAAATTCGCGTGCCTGATCAAAGCCGATCCAAGATTTCCAATACCCACCATGCCTAAGTTCCAGGAACGGTTGAGGCCGAGGATCTCTTTGATCTGATTGAGCAGGTCAGCCACCCGATAACCCACCCCCCTCACCCCGAACTCACCGAAGTAAGCCAAGTCCTTTCGAATCTGGGCTGGATTCACCGCACACTGTTTGGCCAACCGCTCCGACGAGATAACATCCACTTCCTCTTCCAGGAGCTCTTGCAGAGTGCGCGTGTAGATTGAAAGGCGGCTGATGGTAGCCATCGGGATCTTGGCGAATTTCATCCTAAAAACCTCAACTTGTTCTGCTTCATCCATTCAGCTCAATTCGCATTACAATGCCGCAAGCGAGCCGGTGCAGGAACCCGTTAAATATGTGATATTCTTCACATCAGTTGCCCAAAAAAAAAGCCTGTAGGCAAGTGAGGCGGAAACGAACCAGGGCGGGGGCTGAAGAATTTCACTGGGTTTTCAGCCCCTGCACCTGGATGCTTGCAGAAAGTCTCCTGCAGGTACCTCTAACTAGCTGACCAGACCTACAAACTTCTGGATCATCGTGCTCACCGGGTTCGCATAGATGAGGATCAATGAGACAACGAGGGCGTAAATGGCGAGGGACTCGATCATCGCCAGACCGATCAGCATGGTAACAGTCACTTTACCTGAACTATCCGGGTTGCGGGCAATACCTTCGACGGCGCCTCTAACAGCCATACCCTGGCCAATACCACAGCCATGAGCGGCAATGGCGATCGCCAATCCGGCAGCAATTGCGGAATAGACGAAGAAACTGAGCCCCTCCGCCTTCTCAATCGAGCCAGCAGGATCTGCAGCCAGAGCGGCAGTCGTTAAGCCCATCACGAACAGTGTTGTCAACAACCCAATCCTCTTAGACATGAACCAACCTCCTTTTTGATGTGAAAACATAGCACCAACAACAACGCGGGACAATATAGCTACGCGGCCTTCCTCCAACCCTAACCGCCAACGTTAGTGGGCATGCTCGATAGCGCCGGCAAAGTACATCATGGAAAGCAGGCAGAAGATGAACGCCTGAATAAACCCGGTGAAAAGACCGAGAAACATCATGGGCAGTGGTGCCAGGTAGAGCCCCACGAGGAAGAACAGGATGCCAAGCACAAGCTCTTCTCCAAAGACATTGCCAAAAAGACGGATGGAGAGGCTGAGGACACGGGCAAGGTGGCCAATGATTTCAATGGGGAAGATGAGGGGCACCAACCACCACACAGGGCCCATGAAGTGCTTGACGTATTTCGCACCGTGAAACTTCAGGCCAATGACATGGGTGAACACCACGACGATGATCGCGCAGGCACCCGTGGTATTGAGACTGGCTGTGGGTGCGAAGAATCCAGGGATCATCCCCATATAGTTACAGGTCAGAATGAAGAAGCCCAGAGTCGCGATCAGAGGAAAAACAAAGCGACCTTCTTCGCCGGTGACCCCAATCATGAAATCTTCAATACCCGTGATAACCACCTCAAAGAAGTTCTGTCCACCTTTGGGAACCATCTCCAGAGTTTTCGCCGCCAGCCTGGCGCTCACGAGCAGAATGATCATGGCCGCCCATGCGTAAGTAACATGAGGCTGCAGCGCGAATTCCAGGAAGGTGTGGGCCTGATCCGCACCAACAACCGGCAACCCAAGCTTTCCAAACAGGATATTCAAGAAAAGAATTGGATGCTCCATATCCTAGCTTTCCCCCCTTTTTCCAAGCGAAATCAAAATCTCTAATCCCCCGCCAACAAAGATGCTCAAAACCACCACCGACAATCCCACCAGGAAAGCGATGGGATCTGCCCACCCGAAACACATCACCACGAAGACCAGGAGCAGCGTTGCCACATAGCGCACGTAGTAACTGGCGAAAACCCACCCCTTTTGAGGAAGCTTGCCCGGTGTTCTAAAGGCTTTGTTCAGCTGCCATTTGAGCACCCTGAAGCTGGCCGTGACGATGGCTGCGCCCAGAAAAACCCCTAAGGCGGCATCGGCCGAAACGAGAGCCCACCCTCCTATGGGCAACAAACCCATGAGGATGACATTGACCAGCTCGATCCGCCGTAACAGCTTTTCTTCAAAAAAAACCTTTTCCACTACCTCTTCGAATCCCGCGAATCTTCTTCCTGCTGACTGCGAGCGTAGCGATAGTAGTTGAGAAAACCGGCGATCACCCCCATCACCAGAAAAACCAGCGCGAGCTTGTGACCGGTGTCAAAAACCTTGTCCAGCCAGACGCCGATGAACAGCCCGATAAAAATGGCAAAAACCACCTGAAAACCGATGGAGCTTGCCATTGCCAATTCCCGCAGATATTTCCTCGTATCTTCTTTCATGGGTCACTTCGTGTAAAAGTTCACAGAGTACCTAGCACACTCCCCTATCCGAGTCAACGCTTTTTTCTGGATTCCGTCCCGAGGATCTCTTTAATATGTTGCAGTGCCTCAGTCGCCGCTTCAATCGTACGGTCAAGGTCTTCTTTTGAATGGGCAGCGCTTATGAAAAAAGCCTCAAATTGCGAGGGGGCCAGATAAATCCCGCGCTTGAGCATCTCCTGGAAGAAGAGGGCATAGGCCTGGGTATCGGACTGGAGAGCAGAGGCAAAGTCGTCCACGGGTTTTTGGGTGAAGAACCCGCAACCAATAGACCCGATTCGATTCAAGACAACATCAACGTCAGCCGCTTTCGCCGCTTCAGCCAAGCCTTTTGCCAGATAATCACTTTTTTCCTCGAGGGCCAGGTAAAAGCCGTCCTGATCCAGCAGTTCCAGGGTCGCCAAGCCCGCACTCATGGCCAAGGGATTGCCCGAGAGGGTGCCCGCCTGATAAACGTCGCCGACGGGGGCCATCCGCATCAGGATGTCCCGCTTTCCTCCAAATGCTCCAACGGGCAGACCGCCGCCAATGATCTTTCCCAGGCACGTCACATCGGGCAGCAGCCCGAAGCGTTCCTGAGCTCCCCCCGGGCCAAGCGGAACCCGGTTATCACCTCATCAAAGATCAGAACACTGCCATACTCGTCGCACAATTTCCTCAACCCGGGCAGAAATCCAGCCTTCGGGAGGACCACGCCCATATTGGCCGCAACCGGCTCCACAATGATCGCCGCCACCTCCTCCCCCTGACGTTCCATCACCGCCTTAACGCCTTCCAGATCGTTGTAGGGCAGGGACAGGGTGTGTTGTACAACCTCCTCCGGAACGCCCGGGCTCCCGGGAATCCCCAGCGTCGCCAGGCCCGAACCGGATTTGACCAGCAAGCTGTCACCGTGGCCATGGTAGCAGCCGTCAAACTTGATGATTCGCTTGCGTCCGGTATAACCTCGGGCCAATCGAATCGCACTCATGGTAGCTTCTGTGCCGGAGTTGACCATGCGCACCATGTCGACGGAAGGGACCATTTCCACCACCTTGCGCGCCATCTCCACCTCCAGCTGCGTGGGAACGCCGTAGGAAGTCCCGTTCTCCGCCGCAGCCTGCACCGCTGCAACGACTTTCGGGTGGGCATGGCCGACAATCATCGGTCCCCAGGAACCTACATAGTCAATGTATTGATTGCCATCGGCATCAATCAGGCGGCATCCTGAGGCCGCGACGGCAAAAATGGGGCTAACCCCCACAGCACGTCCCGAGCGGACAGGGCTGTTCACTCCTCCAGGTATCCACAGACACGCTTCTTCATAGAGCTTCTTTGAGATATCTCGCCTCATCACATGCTTTTCCTTGATGTTCATGAATGCAAACGCCTAGACCGGGTCAAGATGAGGTGATCTCAAATTGTTCCAGGTGAAGGCTGGCTTCCCCCTTGATCATAATCCTCGCATGCAGCCGCTCTTCGACCTTTTCGAGAGGCCCCCGCTCTTCGTCGTAGAATCGGGCCGCCACATCAGGATGGACCGTCACCATGATGTTGCGCCCGAAGAGTTCGCTCCGCTCGCGCTCCAACTCCCTCAAGATTTCGTAACAGACCGTCTGCTTCGATTTCAGGTGCCCCTCTCCCTCACAATAAAAACAGGATTCGCGAAGCAACCGCCCGATGCTCTCCTTGGTCCGCTTGCGCGTCATTTCGATCAGCCCCAAATCCGACATCCGGAGAATGTTGGTTTTGCTCTTGTCCTTGCGCGTAGCCTCCTTGAGCGCATTGAAGACCTTTTCCCGATTGCTTTCCTTTTCCATATCGATAAAGTCAATGATGATAATCCCACCAATATTCCTGAGGCGCAACTGATACGCGATCTCCTTGACCGCTTCGAGGTTGGTCTTGAGAATGGTTTCTTCCAGGTTCCTTTTCCCCACATAACGCCCCGTGTTGACATCAATGGCGGTCAGAGCTTCGGTCATCTCAATGACGATATAGCCCCCCGACTTCAACCAGATCTTCTTGCTGAGCGCCCGTTGAATCTCCATTTCGATGCTGTAGGCATCAAATATGGGTTCATCCCCGTCGTAGAGCTCCACGGCAGTCTGTAGAGAAGGCAAAAAGGTTTCCGTGAAATTGAGGACCTTGCGATACTCAGCTTCGGAATCAATGACCAGCCGGTCCACTTCTTTGGTAAAGAGATCGCGAACCGCACGGAGGATGATGTCGAGCTCCTGGTAGACCAGAGTTGTTGCTGAGGCATGTTCGGCTCGCCGCTGAACGCTCTGCCAGAGTTTGAGCAAGAAATCCACCTCGGCCTCGAGCTTCTCCGACTCCACGCCTTCGGCTGCGGTGCGGACAATAAATCCGCAACCGGGAGGCTTGATCACGCACATGAGGTCGCGCAAACGTTTGCGTTCCTTTTCGTTTTCGATCCTTCTGGAGACACCAATGTGATCCATGGTCGGCATGAACACCAGGAGCCTTCCCGGCAGAGTAATGTGGGTGGTAATACGAGCACCCTTATGCCCAATGGGTTCTTTGGCCACCTGCACAAGAATTTCCTGGCCTTCCTGGAGGCGATCCTGTATCGGCACGTCATTGTAGCTGGGCTGCAAATCAAGGACGTCCTTGAGCTCTTCCGCCGCGGGCTCGTCACTGACGTCGGTTGTTTCCTCCTCGTTTGCTACCCCACAGGAGTTCATGAAAAGCTGTTCGAGGTCGGCCACGGGATGCTGCACATCGCTCACATAGAGGAAAGCAGCCTTTTCCAGGTTGATATCCACAAAAGCAGCCTGCATCCCGGGAAGCACCCGCACCACCCTGCCCTTATAGATATTTCCCCCGATTCCCCGCTCAGAGGTCCGTTCGACATAGAACTCGGCCACCTGCCCGTTTTCAACCAGGGCTACCCGTGTTTCGTAGAAATCAGCATTTATGATTAGCTCTGAGGGCATGTTCTTCTTCCTCCTGCCCGGTGAAAGGCACAACCGCTATTTTGCATATACGACACCCTGATAGAGCCTCCTGAGGTTCTTCCAATAGATGCTGCAGGATTGCCATGGGCCTGAAGTTCATCTCCGGTCCTTCATAGACATCCAACTCCATGGAGGACTCATCCATTTGGCGCACGTCGAGGAGGATTTCACCCAACGCCGCTCTGACTTCCCCCTTCTTGGTCTTCTTGCACAGAATTTCCGCCCTCCTCCGGGCCCACCCCTGCACAACCCGGCGCACCCGCCAGGATAAGAGATCGGAGACGGCGTAGGTCACGCGCCTGTGGGCAGACCTCGAAAAGGGCTTCTCGACCCCAAGAATCGCTTCAATGCGCAATCCCTCCGGCAATTGAGCATCCAGCAGCGACCGAACGCTTTCCGCTTCCATCCTCTGAGAGAGACTCAGATAACCCTCTTCAACCAGGCTTTCCAGACCCAGAGGCAACGCCTCGACAAAGGAGAGCTTGACATGGGGATGGAAACCCCGCGTGTAGACTGCCGGAAGTCCCGCCCGCCGCATCGCTCGGCTCAGACACTGCGCCACCTCCAGCTGCCCGAAGAAACGGCCGACACCAATCTTACTGAAGCGAAACCAATACAGATGAATACCTGCATCGGTGTCAGGGGTCGCTTCATCCTTGAAACACAGAGGTTCTTGGAGCTCGGGGTGGAGCCTGGGCCCAATGGCCTCCTGGTCACAGACGCCACATTGCATGCACCGGGCAAAACGACAGTCCCCCGTGAACTGTCCTGCCAGGGCCCGTCGATACTCGTCTTTAAGGAATTCCTTGGTGACTCCTGCCGACAGATGGTCCCAGGGCAGAATCTCCTCCAGCGGTCGCTCCCGCGTCGCATAAAAGCATGCATCCAGCCCGGTGTCAGAAAACGCCCGGCGCCACAAATCTTCACGAAAGACTTCCGACCAGCCGTCAAACCGAGCCCCCAGCTCCCAGGCACGCATCAGAACAGCGCCCAGACGACGATCACCCCGTGCAAACACCGCCTCGAGCAGACTGTGCCCGGGATCATGCCATTTCATGCGCAGCCCGGGCCGTCTGAGGCGCCCCTTGAGGTCGTCCAGTTGCTCCCTGATCATAGGCTCAGGAAGTTGGGCACTCCATTGAAAAGGCGTCTGGGGTTTCGGCACAAAGGTTGATACTGAGACAGTGACCGATGATCGCGTGGGTTTGGCTAATTTCCAGACCTCTAAACCGAGCCTCACCAAGGCGTCCAAATCCTCCCGATTCTCGCTGGGAAGGCCGATCATAAAATAGAGCTTGAGGAGGCGCCATCCGAGTTTGAAAGCATTTTCAGCCGTAACGACCAAATCCTCATCACGGACGTTCTTGTTGATAACTTGTCGCAACCGCTCACTCCCCGCCTCCGGGGCAAGGGTAAAACCGGTCTTACGGACTTGCCGGATCAGAGCCATAAGCTCAGGGGTAAGAGTTCCTACGCGCATGGAAGGAAACGAGACCGCAATCCTCTGCGGCAGAAACCGCTCCATCAAAGTCGCAAGCAGCGCTTGAACCTGACAGTAATCGCCGGTGCTCAAAGACAGCAGCGACACCTCTTCGAACCCGCTGTTCCCCAAAGCCTCCGCGGCCCGCTCTAGAATCACCTGCGGATGACGTTCACGCACCGGTCGATAGATGAATCCGGCCTGGCAGAACCGGCAACCGCGGGTACACCCTCGAGCGATCTCCAGCCCCAGGCGATTGTGTACGATTTCCAGCATGGGGACGAGAGGCTTCCCGGGAATTGGGGAACCCTTATCCAGATCAGAAATCAGGCGTTTTGCAACCCGAACCTGCTCGGGATAGCGCGGCTCAATGCCGGCAACGGCACCATCGGGCCGGTAAGAAACACTAAAAAAGGAAGGCACATACACACCACCCACCTTCCTTATCTCTTCCAGAAAATGCTGTCGCGCCCGCCCGCGTGCTTGCCAGTCCTCAAAAACTTCGACCACCTCGATCAGCACCTCCTCGGCTTCGCCCAATACAAAGAAGTCGAAGAACTCCGCGAGCGGTTCGGGATTGAAAGCACATGGCCCTCCCCCAATGACCCAAGGATCATTGATGGTGCGCGCCTTCATGGGGAGGGGGACGCCTCCAAGGTGAAGCATGGTGAGGATATTCGTATAGCTCAGCTCATATTGGAGGCTAAACCCCACAAAGCTGAAATCGCGGAGAGGACGCCTGCTTTCCAGCCCTCTGAGCGGCTCTCCCATTTCCCTGAGGTTTCGTTCGAGATCAGGCCACGGTGCGTAAACGCGATCAGCCATCACCCCTTCGGTCTGATTCAGCAAATCATACAGGACCTTCAACCCGAGGTGACTCATCCCGACTTCATAAACATCCGGAAAGGCAAGAGCAAACCTCACTCGAGCCTGATCAAAGCTCTTGTGAAAGGCATTGATCTCGCTGGCCAGGTAACGGCCGGGCTTTTCAACTCCAAGTAAACATTTTTCCATAGAATTCGAAACCAATTCGCTACCGCCCTATCGAAGCCTCAGGATCAAGGCGGCGCGCACAGCCGAGATCCATCGGGGCACGTTCCTGACCAAAATCCTCAAAGGCTCAAAAAGGCAATTAAGACAACAGTGAAATTCCAAAAAACTAATATATACTTTTCTATTTTAAGGCTCGTCAACATAAAACCTCCCCGCGTTCAAAGTACACCCTGATGACATTGCCGCGAACGCTGGCACGGCCAACTGGAATCGGGGGCAGGAAGACGCTCGTGACGGTCGGTCAACAATTGGGCAGACTTGGACATACGAGTGTCCCGCAAAAGGTCGTGAAGGTCATGCAAAGTCGCTGAATGGTGGCGGGGAAGGCAACAGGAAGGATAAAGAAGATGCTGCAACGCTCAACAAAGCCGCCCCGAAGGAACTCGCAAGGAGCTCCTTCGGGGATTGAGAACACATCAGAATAGATGTGCTCTCAAGAAAAGCTACCAATTGAAGACTTGGTCAAGCTCTTCATCTGTTACCTGGAAGGTAACATTGTGAGGACCTACAGCTTCCCTCTTGAAGAACGAGGGCAACCGATCATCTTTAGCCGTAAACCCTGCCCTGGCATTGAAATCTCTTTCGGTTTTGAGGATCTGTTTGCCCAGGGCAACCACATCGTCGGCGGTCAGAGTCAAACCGTAGAAAGCGTTGAGCATGTCAATGAGCGCCTGGAAGGTCTCCGGCTGATCCAGAACGGCAAAAGCGATGAAGAGGCACATGCCGGTGGCATCCACGGCAGCGGTCGCCACCTGAAGATTCCGCGACAGCTCAATCTGGCCTTCAGGTTTTAGAGGATCAACGAACCCACCAACTTTCAGAATGTTCGTCGCAATACAGTAACCTGCGGTATGGTCAGCACCCATGGGAGTCGTTGCGTAGGTTACCCCGATTCCCTGGACCGCTCTTGGATCATAGGCCGGCAGGGCCTGATTTTTGACCACGGGAACCCGCTCAACCCCAAACACCTTCCCGGTTGTCCCTGCACCAGCTCCGAGAATCCTGCCAAGAGGAGTACCCCTGCCAACTTCTTCCAGCAGTTTGATGGCCGCTTCGGCGTCACCGAACTTGATCACCCCGGCTTCCATCGCTACCCCGATGGCGACACCCATCTCGATGGTATCGAGTCCGTAGTTGTCATCCAGGAAGTCCATCTTGGCGATGGCATCCAGGTCACAAATGCCGCAGTGCCCACCATGGGACCACGTTGTTTCGTACTCGGGTTGTTTGCTCAGGAACTTGCCATCCTTATCGTAATAAGTCCCAGAACAACGAATCACACACCCACGATGACACCCATGCGTCGCCGAACCTGGCCCCCCACGGGCATTCTCGGTTTCTGCCTGAGTCTCTCCGCTGATCTTGTGAGCTTCTGGGAAGCGCCCCACTTTAAAGTTATAGGTGGGATAACCACCGGCCTCGTTCAAGATGTTCGTCAAGACATTGGTGCCATAGGCCGGCAGCCCCTGGCCGGTGACCGGGTGATTGCGCAGGCCGTCGACGAACTTCTTGTTGGCTTCCTTGAATTTATCGGGATCCTTGGGAGCGCGCATCTTCATCCCGGCGTCATCCAGAACGATCACCTTGACGCCCTTGGCGCCCATGACTGCCCCAACCCCACCCCGCGCAGCATGCCGCGTGGGCCTAAGCTCCATGTCGGTTATGGCAATCGATGACGCGCACATCTTCATCTCACCGGCCGGTCCGATGGAGATGCAGGCAATCTTTTCCCCGTATTCTTCTATCATTTTCCCGACAAGATCATAATTGGGCAGCATCTTCAAGCTGTTATCAACGCTTATTTTGACCCCGCCTTTGTTGATGAAGATCTTGTAGACATCATCACCCTGGGGCGCGCCTTCCAGGACAATTGCCGCATACCCCAGTCTCGCCATCACCTGAGCCGCCTGCCCACCGGCATTTGCCTCCTTGATGCCGCCGGTGAGAGGGCTTTTCGTTCCTATGGAAAGCCGACCGGACATGGCCCCGGCAGTACCGCTCAACATCCCCGGCGCGATAACAAGTTTATTCTCTGATCCGAGGGCATGGCAAAGTGGAGGCACCTCTTTGGCTACGATGGTCGAAGTCAGGCCGCGACCTCCCATACCAGCGTATTCACCAACAGGCCCCTCGCTCACCTTCGGACCGCCTGCCGCACCCATATCAATTCGCAAAATTTTATCCATCAGCTTTGCCCTCTATTCTTTTATGTCAGCACCGAGACTGCGCCATTCGCGCCGTGGCAAGCTCTCCCCACCCGACCCGGGAAAACGTCCCCAAATACAGCACCTGCAGAGTCCCCCCTTCCCCTTGCGCGAGACAGTAGGGGGGACTCTGGATTTCATACCTGCCACTTGTACATACCTGATGCAACCACGTGACAGAACAATTACATGGCCCACTTGTAAATCTGGATGACGTCATCCAGCGTGGGACAGCGAGGATTGGTGAACCCGCAGGCGTCCTTCTGAGCATTCTCGGCCATGGTCTTGAGATCTTTCTCTTTCACTCCCAGTTCCTTCAAGCCGCTTGGAATGCCGACGTCGCTCGAAAGCTTCTTGATGGCTTCCAGGGCCTTGTCCGCCGCGGCGCGAGGCGACAGCCCGTCAACGTTTTCGCCCATGGCCTCGGCGATATCTACAAAGCGGTCTACCTTGGCAATCAGATTGAACTGCGAAACATGGGGGAGCAGAATGGCGTTGCACACGCCATGGGGCAGGTCATAGAAACCGCCAAGTTGGTGAGCCATGGCATGAACGTGGCCGAGGCTCGCATTGTTGAACGCCATACCGGCCAGGTATTCGGCATACGCCATGTTGTCGCGGGCCACCATGTCGGCGCCGTTGGCCACGGCCGCGCGGAGGTTCGTGGCGATCAACTGGATGGCCTGGAGGGCGCAGGCGTCGGTTACCGGGGTCGCAATGATCGAAACATAAGCTTCCACCGCGTGGGTCAGAGCATCCATACCCGTGGCGGCGGTCAGCGCCGGGGGCATGCCGGCCATCAGCAGCGGATCATTGATCGCGACGTTGGGGGTCACACGCCAGTCAACGATTGCCATCTTCACGTGGTTGCTGGTGTTGGTGATGATGCAAAAGCGGGTCATTTCACTGGCGGTCCCGGCGGTGGTGTTGATCGCGATAAAAGGAGGCATCGCCTTCTTGGACTTGTCTACCCCTTCGTAGTCGCGAATGTGGCCGCCATTGGTGGACACAATGCCAATCCCCTTGGCGCAGTCATGGGAGCTGCCGCCACCAAGCGAGATGATCAGGTCGCACTTCTTGTCCTGGAACAGCTTGAGGCCGTCATGGACGTTGGTGTCCGTCGGGTTGGGCACGGTTTGATCGAAAACCACGCAGTCAACACCGGCATCCTGCTTGACCAGATCGACGATCTTCTGGGTAATACCGGCCTTGGTGATGCCTTTGTCGGTGCAGATGAAGGGTTTCTTGCCGCCAAGCACTTTAACCTGCTTGCCGGTTTCTTTGTGAGCGCCAACACCCATCAGGGTTACGGTCGGAATAAAGAATCCAAATACTTGATCGCCTACTGCCATGGTGTTCCTCCTTCAAGGTTCATACTTTTGTTGGGATTATGATCATCGGCCACCCGCGCAACAACCTGCCTCGCATGATCGATGATCGACCTCTGATTGTGTGTAGCCATCCTCGGTAAGAAGCGTTTGAGCAAGGTCTGTGCCACAACAACTTATCTAAATACTTCTATACACTTAGATTGTAAATAAGGGCCTCGTCCAGGAAATCGCTGAGTCCTGATGAAGAAAAAGTTCCGTGGTTTTCGCAGGAGGAGATCTTAGTAAATATGATTATTTCTATTAAATCAATGAGTTAGTAATTCGAGTCAAGTTGACCCCAGCACAGCTAGAAACTGTGTCAGAATATAACATTATGTCACCCTTCACATAATGGGCTGGGTTTCTATTCGAGCTCATATTCCTTTAGTTTGCGGTACAAAGTCTTCCGACCAATGCCGAGAATCGCCGCCGCCTGGGAGCGATTGGCATCAACCGAATCCATGACCCGCCGGATGTGGTGCTTTTCAATCTCACTCAAAGGGATAAGAGGGTTATCCGTGGGTCTGCCATCGCACCGTTGGGTCAGTTCGCGAGGCAGGGCAGCCTCTGTGATGATACCGTTTTCGGCCAGGATAATGCCTCTTTCAATGACATTGCGCAACTCACGCACGTTGCCCGG
Source organism: uncultured delta proteobacterium (assembly GCA_963783775.1). Classification (GTDB taxonomy): domain Bacteria; phylum Desulfobacterota; class Syntrophobacteria; order Syntrophobacterales; family Syntrophobacteraceae; genus JADGQM01. The sequence goes on from CAWAOR010000013.1 coordinate 68,572, forward strand.
CCAGCTATAGTTCATCAGGCACTGCATGACACTCTTGGAGATTCGGCAGGGCGCGGCAGTGGCGCCAAGAATGCCCAGAAAGTATTCAACCAGTAAAGGAACATCCTCTTTTCGCTCACGCAAGGGAGGAATGTGAATTTGAAAAACATTGAGACGGTGATAAAGGGCCTCGTGGAAATTACCCGTTCGTGCCTCTTCCACCAGATTGCGGTTGGTCGCAAAAAGGAACCGGACGTCCACCTGTCTCTCGTATTTGTCACCGACCCGCCGGTAGGTCTGGGTTTCCAGCACCCGCAGGAGTGCTGCCTGCACCTCGAGGGGAAGTTCGCCGATTTCATCCAGGAAGAGGCTGCCCTCGTGAGCCAGGGAGATCAGGCCATCATTGGTTTCATTGGCACCGGTGAAAGCTCCTTTGCAGTATCCGAAAAGCTCGCTTCGCATCAACTCCTTTTGCAGGGCGCCACAGTTTTTGATCACCAACGGCTGTGCGGCTCTCTGGCTCCGAAAGTGAATGGCGCTGGCCACCACATCCTTCCCCGCCCCACTTTCGCCGGTGATCAAGACGGGGACGTTGGTCGGCGCCACTTTTTCAATAAGGTAATGGATCTGTTCCACACAAGGCGAGCGGCCGACGAATTGAGGGATTGGCTGGCAGGTTTGAGTATGACGCAGCAAACGATTCTGTCGCTGCAAACAGACGCGCTGATAGGCTTTTTCAACGACCAATTCGACCCGGTCCAACGAGAAGGGCTTGGTAATGTAGTCGTATGCTCCAAGCTTCATCGCCTCGACGGCGCTATCGACGTTTCCAAAGCCGGTGATCAAAATGACTTCGACATCGGGAATGGTCTGCTTGAATTTTTCGAGCAACTCAATCCCGTCTCCATCAGGCAAGCGAATATCGAGCACCACCACATCAAATTGCTGTTGCTCAATGCATTCAAAGGCCTGGCGGGCGCTGTCAGCAGTGCGGACACTTCGGCGCATGCTGCTCAGCTCTTTTTCAATCAAGCGGCGAATCGATTCCTCGTCATCAACCACCAGTATGCGAATCGGATTGAATATCACCATCGTCCTTCTCCCGAGGCATTCTCACGATGAAAGTGGAACCCTTACCCAGATCACTTTCGACCCGAATTTCTCCACCATGCTGGTTGACAATATTATAACAAGTCGACAACCCGATACCGACGCCTTTTCCCACCGGCTTGGTGGTGAAGAACGGTTCAAACAGCTTGTCTATATGTTCGCTGGGAATTCCGCAACCGCTGTCTTCGACGGAGAGGATAACCCAGTCCTGGTCTTCCTCATAGGTCCGAAGAAAGATCACCCCCTTCTCACTCGTGGCATCAAAGGCATTGAAGAGGAGGTTGAGAATGACCTGCTTCAGCTGCGACTCGTCCCCTCGGATCAAGGGCAGTGATTCCTCCGTAATGACCCGGACAAGGTCTTTCCGCTGGTGTTTGAGCTGGTTGTGGAGGAGCTTGAGCGTGTCCTTGACCAAGGCATTGAGATCCACGGCATTGGCCTCGAAGCTCGTCTGGCGACCAAAAGTCAGGAGATTCTGCACGATTTCCTGGCAGCGCTGACACTCCTTGAGAATAATGCCAAGGTACTCGCTGAAGTCATCCATCAACTCCTCATCGTCGATCTTTCTTTGAAGCCTTGGCAAACGCCGCTTGAGCCCTTCGGCAAAACCCGAGATTGCCGTCAGCGGATTGTTGATTTCGTGCGCAACCCCTGCGGCCAGCACCCCGATGGTGGCCATTTGTTGAGACTGATAGTATTTCGCTTGCAGTTCCTTTTCCAGGGTTACATCGCGCATCAGCATGAGGATGAGGCTGGGTTTGCCATCGCGATTGCGCAGTGGCGAGGCGGTAATTTCGAAATGCCGGTTTTGTCCGGCCACTGCGTAAATCGCTATCTGGCGGCAAATCTGATTGTCTTCGCGAGCAGAAACAACCGGACATGGTGAGCAGGACTGGTGAGCATTTCGAAAAACCTGATAGCACGGCATTCCCTCGGGCGACGCGACGCCAAAGACCTTGATGAATTCGTGGTTTACCGAGACAATCTGGAAATCGAGCGAAAGCACCACCATAACGTCGGAAATGCCGTCCAGAATTGCCTGGATCTCCCGTTGGCGGCGCGCCAATTCAAAATTGGATACCTCCAGTTCCGCAATCTTTTGCTGCAGTTCCTTGAAGAAACCCAGGCGCGTATATTCAACGCCGATGAGATCATCGAGGGTGGTTTTGGGACTCATCACCACGCCTCTTCACATATCCGCAGCAGGTCTTCAGCGGTAGCCGAACGAGGATTAGTCAAAAGGCATGCGTCATTGAGGGCCATTTTACAGAGTTCCGGAAGCTGGCTCGCATCCCCGACAATCTGCCTGAGATGGATGTTAACATGCAGCGATTCACAATACTCTTCCAGCCTCTCGATACCGGCAAGAGCGATCGATTCATCCGAACGGAGTCTCTTTCCCATGACCACTTCCCCTATATTCGCCATTTTTTCTTTACATTCCGGAAGATTAAAGCGCATTACCGGTGGCAGGAGTATGGGGTGGACCAGCCCGTGCAGGGTATCGAACATCCCCCCCAGAGAATGCGCCAACGCGTGGTCCGCACCCAGGCCGGCATTGCTGAAGGCCATAGCGGCAGCGGTGCTGGCTGTGCTCAGCTGCTGAAGGCTGTCCAGGCTCCGCGTCTCCAGGGCGGTCTCCAGGTATTCAAGGATCAGTCTGATCGCCTGAAGAGACTGGAGTTCCGTGAATGGTGTAGCAATCCTTGAGACGTAGGATTCGATGGCGTGGGCCAAGGCGTCGATGCCGGATGCGATGATAAGATTTTGGGGCTTGGTTTGCAGCAACAAAGGGTCAATGATGGAAACGTTGGGAACCAGCGAGCGTCCGATGATTGACATTTTCACTTTACGGCGCACATCGGTAATGATGCAGAACTGGGTCAGGTCAGAACCACTCCCCGCCGTAGTGGGGATAAAAACCATCGGGGGAAGGGGACGCTGGATCCGATTGGCTCCCTCATAATCATGAATTTGCCCGCCGTTGCTGGCAACGAGGGCAATACCCTTGGCCGCGTCCATCGGACTGCCGCCGCCGAGGGCGATCACAACATCAGCCGCTTCCTCCTTGTAAATCGCCGCTCCCCTCTCGACTTGGAAATCCCGCGGGTTGGAAACGATGTCGTTGAAGTACACCCAACGCAGTTTCTCCTGTTCAAGCGTTTCCGTCAGATGGTCAACCCAGCCTACCTTTTCCAAGCCTGGATCGCTGACCAAGAAGACCTTCTCTGCTCCGAGACGCCGAGCACAACGCCCAGCGTATCGCAGGCTTCCTTGACCGAAGATGATTTCAGGGATGGAGAATTTTCGTAATTCCACTTATCACTCGCCTTTCTGCAGGTTGTCGTTACGCTCCCTTCAGTTTGGCCCATCATAACCGTTTGAGTTGCCCTTTATAACAGTTTTATTGGCTGCACTGACATTGTTCAACCCCAATAGTTCGGTTCCAGGCAAGACTCGCCTTCGTATTAGCCAGTATCGGCTTTAATGTGAACCATTGTGAGAGGTGACCGTCGGGGGTAATAGAAAGGTACGAGCACCCCGCACCATGGATTTGGCCCTCATCTCCCGCGAATGTTGGCGCTGCTCACCTTTGGCAATGTTAGTGAAAGGACCTGATCAAAGTACTCGATTGAAAATCCAAACCCGGTTAAGATTGCTTCCTTGACTCCTGATGGCAGTTGCCGTATGAACTGGCTCCGCTTGTACCGACCACAGGGACCCGCTGCGTGAAGCAACCCAGGGGTCAAGTTGGCAGTAGACTGGACAAAGTTTCATTAACCCTATCCATGCCAGGAGGATGGCTTATGCAAGGAAAACCGAAGTGGCTTTTTACTGCTCTCATCTCCTTATGGTTGATGAGTTGCAGCCATGTACCCGGTCCTTGGACCAAGGACGTGCCACAACCAACCAAGGCGACCGAACCTCAGGCTTCGACACAAGGAGTCCCGGCGGCGGAGATTCCCGAGAGGGAGTTCAATTTCGGAAAAATGGCAGAAGATGGCACTTATGTGCATGAATTCAGCATCCGCAATAAGGGTACCGGGGTTCTGGAGATCAAAGAAGTGATGGCCGCCTGAGGCACCTCAATTGTCCGCTTCGACCGGACAATCCCTCCCGGTGGCGAGGGAAAGGTGAAGATCAGTCTGAACCCCAGAAGTTGTCAAAAGACTACCAAGAAGACTTCTTACGCAAAAACCAATGACCGCGCCAATTCCATGATCCCTTTGACGCTCATCGGACAGCTGGCACCGTCGTCTCAATAGCGGTTGACCGGGCGAGGAGAAGGTTCCGCAATGGCTGATCGTCTCAGTTGAGCCCGATGGGTAATACCCGGGCCTCACAAAAGGAGACCGTGATGAAAGGTTTGCTCACGAAGTTGTTGCTCGTTACAGTCCTGCTTGGGCTGACAGGCTATTCAGCCGCGTTCAATCTGGAGGGTGCCGGGGGTAAACCTGACGTCTTCTGCCGGGTGCTGAAAGAGCCCGAGCCAATCCTCATGGGCAGCTGGAAGTGCAACTTTGACAGAAACCTGGAGGAGGGCGGATGGGAGAATAACCCCGCCGAATATCGCCTGATCAAGTATGAGGACAAGTACGCTCTCTATTTTACCCGCGTCTCGCGGGGAGGAAAGAAGCAGTACATGGGATGGCGGGACTGGACCATCGACGGAACCCAGATTACCTCTGATACTGGAGTGAGGATCTACACGGAAGGTGGACAGGTTTTTTTTGTGTGGCGTGATGGAAAGCCGACCAAGATGACGCGCACAGGAATACAGTGAGCGAAAACAGAAGCTGGGTTGCTGCCAACTCAGCTTCTTCAGGGCGATTCAGGGGTGAGCCCAACCAGCTGGCGCTTGAGGGTCACCAACCCCGTTGTCAGGTTGTTGGTCTCGTTTTTCTCAACTACTTTCTTATCGTAATCGATTTTCGCAACGATGTATTTCTTTGAAAAGCTGGTAGAGGAACTGAACCGCGGATAGAGGGTCACATACTTGCCCGCCGCCAGACCGGAAGAAACGGTCTGGTAGCCCATGAACTGACCCAGGGTCACCCCATCAGTTGAGAGGTAGTAGCCCACTTTGAAAGCCCCAGCTTTGGCATTTCCGGTATTGCTCACTTTCAGGGTGGTATAGACCGTTTTTCCACTGAAGTATGGGGTCAGCTGGATCCAAGTCCCGGTGAGGTCTGGCAAGGGTTGTGCCAGACTCACCTTCAGGTCGAATGAAGCGGGTGAACCTGCGACGATGTTCTTCGTATCCACCGCGATGTAGTAGGTCCCAGCAGAGGCATTGACGTAGGTGGTGGTGACCTCTCCAAACGCCGCACAATTGGAGGGACTGCACCCTTTGAGAATGAAAACATCGAGGTCTGCGCCCACAGAGGGGTTGCTCAGGGCCGCAATGAGATCGCCGGGGCCGGCGGTGGTGACTTTGTAGATCTTTCTCGGACCAGCCTCTGTCTGCCCACTGCAGCCATAGGTGACAGCGCCCGTCTGGCCACCCGCAGTTGTCTGCCCAGCATATGTTTGCCCAAGCTCGATCGCCGTCGCCCCGGTGCAATCGAATCCGGAGGGAGTAGCCTTAGGGCAATTGCCGCTCGAAAAATCGATATAATTGGCAGCGTACCCTGCCTTGGAGACCCCATAGCGGATGTTCATGTAACCACTCTCACCCCACCCGGTGCCCCAGCTGTTCTTGAGGATCCAGTAGCCATTGTCCGGACCCAGGTCGTCGTTCCATCCCACCAGGGTTACGGCATGATTCACCGTCCCACTGCAGGTTTCGTCGGCATTAAACACACCCGATCGGTAAGCCTGGAATTTACTGCCGACACATACCGCAGCCGAGACTGGACCATACGTCTGGATGGCTTGCTTGATGGCCGCCACCGACGGCACCGGATAGCCGCCAATGAACTTCCAGTCGGTGATCTTATAGGGGTGGGAATAAGGACCATTACACGCAACATTGGAGGTTTTGTAGGCGAAATCCGTCTCAAGGACGGCCCCCACATCCGTCTCCCCTTTTGAGCTTGGGACCAGCCACTCGTGATAGTCATGGGCAAACCACCCTCCCTGACATCCCCAGCCTGACTGGTTACAGGAAACGAGATATTGTTCTGATAGTTCTTCAGACTTTCCGCAACGAAGACTGATGAGGGTCTCGAGCGGTGCAACCGTGCTAAAGGCCCAGCAACTGCCACAAGCACCCTGATTTCTTACGGGAGTATTGCCACCCGATACGCTACGCCAGTCGAAAGACGTTTGTGAAGCCGTAAGATACATGCTCTCCAGGTCCTCAAACTGCGCACGCTTGCGCCAACCCCTGGGTTCGACCAGGCCGCAAATTTGAGGGATGGTGTATTCCATGGCGGAATTGTATCCAACCGCAAAGGTATGGCCTTTTTCTGCCACTTCTTGCTGTAGAACCTCAACTCTTGCCTTGATTTCCGGTCTGATCTGATTTTTGGGTGAATCGACGAGCACCTGCGCCTGGGCCAGCCCGCAGACAGCGAAGAATGCCAGTGACACCGCGAGGCTGAGAGCTTCATTACGTATCCTGGAATTCGGTATTGTCTTCTGCATGACAATAAGCTCCTTCGCCAACGCTGTACGATTTCTAAAACCAAATTAAGGGCGCTGAGTTGAGCCAGGACCGACCCCGCTGCCCGAATCGCTCCGAACCCGCGTTCATCGCAAGGCCCCCTCGGCGATTCACCCGAATCCATCCTTGTGTGCGTCCCCGGTGTAGGAAAGCCGCGCCGAGCACACTGACAGGGTACCGGGGAGCACATGGGACTAGTAAGCAAGGACTGTGCCCCCACCCCATTGGCCCTTTCCCCGACAGAATACAGGAAGGCGCATGCCGCTGGCAACTCAAGCCTTGACACCCGCGCTGGAATTGCCCCCCTCACGTTCTCTTGCTGAAAGGAGGGCAGGATGCCCTTTATTGCAGGCTTGGAGGCTATCGGCCAGTGCTGAAAAGTGAACGATCCGCTTCCGGTAGATGGCACCAAACCTGGCAAACACCGCTCATTGCGGGCGAAATGCTCGGAGTGGCAAAATTTGTCAGCTGTTGACAACTCTTTCTTAGCACCAATGCCCTTGCCGTTCTTCTCGCCATGGGCTTCAACCCTGCCACGCTCTGTTGCTCTTCTTAGATACATCGCACCATTCGAGCATGTCAACCTCTTGCAATTCCTATCCATACACGGATAAGATGATGAGCTTTTGCTTGGCTCGGTGGGTCCTTGGCAGGATTTTTGTCTTTGCGAGTCTGAACAGGATTATGAATCCGCTGGCGTTTGCCAAAAGCATCAGCAATTATCAGATCCTTCCCCATGCTTGAGGGAGAATCTGGGCTTCGCTCGCCAAACCAGTTCGAAGGGGACAGTTGAAGAAGACCTCACCAGGATTGTCGTTGCAGCAGCCGTCTGGCCTGGTCACAGACGTTCTGTGTGTGGGCCACGCCTCCCTTGACCTCACCATGACGGTTGTTCGGCATCCGGGGCCGGATGAAAAATGTTCGGCGACCGGCTTGGTTCAATGCGGTGGGGGCCCGGCGGCAAACGCCGCCGTGGCCGTGGCCAGGCTTGGCGGCAGGGCTGCCTTCGCAGGCTATCTGGGAGAGGACGTCTATGGCTGTGAGCACCTGACGGAACTGCAACGCGAGGGCGTGTGCACAGAACTGGTCATGCGGGGCACCTACCCTACCCCGCTCTCCTTTATCCTGGTCAAACCCACCGGCCTCCGCACGGTGGTAAATGCGAGGCTCGGAACACCCTTTCTGAGACGCGATCAAATCGATTTTGCCGGTTGCTCTCCGCAGGTCATCCTCTTCGACGGGCACGAACCTTTGATTTCCTCACCCCTGGCGGAGTCTTCACGCAACCATGGGATCATCTCCGTGCTCGACGCCGGGTCAGTTCGACAAGGCACCTTGGAACTTATGCCCTTGGTCGACTACCTGATCGCTTCCGAACGGTTTGCGCAGGAATTTACCCGGGAACAGGACCTGGGAAGGGCTTTTGGTGTCTTGAAGCGGCAGGCCCCCTCGGTGATTGTTACCCTCGGAGAAAGGGGATTGTGGTGGAGCCGGGGCGGTGAAGAAGGTTCACTGCCAGCCTTTTCCATCGAGGCTGTAGACACCACCGGCGCAGGAGATACCTTCCATGGTGCCTTTGCGCTGGAAATTGCGCGGGGAGCGAGCTTCGCTTCCGCGCTGGTCTTTGCCAGTGCAGCCGCAGCACTATCATGCAGAAGCCTCGGGGCCAGGCTCAGCATTCCAATGAGGCATGAGGTGGAAGGTTTTCTGAGTCGAAGGAGAATCTCGCCGGTCCGCATGGGTCAGCATGACTCTGAGCCTTGAACCACCCCTCAGCAGCTCTTTCAATGTCGACGGTAATCCTTGAGGACAGTCCTCACACTATGTGGGGTATCATTTTCGTATAACCCATTTGTGTCGGATTCCACTATGCCACACCATCGCAGGTTCGGCGCCGCCAGGCGCATTGCTCCCCAGGACACCACACCCTTCCGGCTACTACCAGGTATGCTCCCGAACTGCTCTGAATAGGGAGTGTACATGTTCCTCCAAGCGTGGCTGAATAAATTCCAGCTCATCCGCTTCTTCAAGGCCGTCCTCAAGAACCGGGAAAACCAGAGAGAGCCACTCTTCCGCGGTAAAACTCCGCAAAACCGCCATCACCTCTGATCTCCGAGGCAGGGCAGCATCCTTTTCCGCCTTCTGTTCCCAGCCTTCAAGGAACCCTGAAACCACCCCCTGCAAGCACTCAGTACCGGCCCAGACCAGTCTTCCGGTACCATCCAGGCGGTCCAGCCGCATACGCAGGCTCAGATTGAGGAAAAAATGAACGAGTGGGAGCCATTGGTCCAAGGGGTCAGGCCCCACCGTGACCAGAGGAAGATAGCCCCGCACGGTAATCAGCTTTACCTGCAGCCCCGTTGCCTGCCGCTTCAAGATGAAGTCTCCGGCTGCGTGATGCCAGGGATAGATTTGGTTGCAGGATTCAGGATCATAGTGAGCAGTCAGGATCGAGGCCGCCTGATGGTAGAGCGACCGCGACTCCTCGCTGTTCAGGATAGGTCTGTTTTCGTGCCCATCCCAGACTTCGATGGAAGGGGAGTCTTCCGGCCCCGGCAGCCTCAGATGAAATTCATGGTAGCCCTCGAACCATTCGGCGATGAAGGATCGGAGGGTGAGACGGGCACCCTTTTCGTCCATACCCGAGGAACTTCCAAGGACAAAAACACGTGGAATGAACCCCAACGGCAAGCGTTTATTCAGGTCTTGAAGCAGGGCAAATTCATGATCCAGAAAAGCCTGTCGAGCCGGCTGAACCGCGCTATTGACCGCCAGGGAACGGTATTGGTCCGCGAGCCTGGCACGCACTTGCGCTACATGGTAGAAAGCACCATGTTTCCGACTGATAACGCTAAGCTCCAGGATTTCTTCCAGGGGGACGGGCCGTGCGAGCAGCTGGCTGAGAGCCGTGCGCAAGGGCTGATAGCCGTTCGAGCTGAGAAAACTCGTGAGCGCCTCGAAATAGGTACCGTAGCTGACAGCCGGGCCTTCGGCATCAAGCCCCCACGGCAGGGGCATGCCAGCGTAATGACGTCCAAAGGCAAGCAACCCATCCGGACTGTCTATGAAAATCCTGACTGGCAAGGTCATCTGCATCCCTCATATTGGTTCTTCGTGCACTGCCCCTGATTGACCCTGCGGGCCCCAATACCATCGTCGGCATCACTTCCCTGGACCGCTCGATCCGGCACGCAGCAATGTTTTCAAGTACTTGTTGCCTTGTAATCCGGAGCTTTGGAGTATATATTACAGATCCTAGAGAATAGTATCGGTTTAATGCAGGATATTGGCACCGGCAAACAGACAATCTTAGCGCCGCACTTTTCAGGAGCAGCATTCTTGGACGCCATTAACCGGGTTTTGCTTGATCGGATTCAACGATCTTTTCCTATCGTGTCCAGCCCCTACCAGGCACTGTCAGATGGGTTGGGAATAACTGAAAGGGAGGTTCGAGAGCGTCTCGGTCAGCTCAAGAGCCAGAACCTGCTTCGCCAGATTAGCTCTATCTTCAATACGGGCGCCCTGGGTTATCGCAGCAGCCTCGTGGCCATGGCGGTTCCCGAGGGCCAACTTGAGGAGGCGGTCACTGCGATCAACAGCTATCCCGGAGTGAGCCACAACTACCTGCGGCCCGGTTCCTACAATGTCTGGTTCACCATCGCCGTGCCACCGGGACAAGAACTCAATCAAACGGTCCACCGACTTGCAGAAGCCGCGGGGGGGTGGTCCGCCTTGATCCTGCCTGCACTTCGAAAATATAAACTGGCGGTGGTTCTGGACGTGCTGGAGGAAACTGAAGGAGGGGCACCAGACGAGCATGCCGATCTTCCGCACCTGGAATCGTCTCTCTCTTTCCAGGCGAGTGCTGAGCACATCCGGATTGTGCGCTGTATTCAGGAGGACCTGCCGCTGGTGGAACGGCCTTTTGCCGTTTGGGCAGCAACCGTTGGGATGACCGAAGCAGATCTGCTGGACCTCATTGGCAGTTGGCTCAGCCAGGGGTTCATGCGTCGCTTCGCGGCGATTCTCAATCACCGCGAAGTGGGGTTCAGCGCCAATGGGATGGTGGTATGGAATTGCCCCCCGGAGCAGATCGACGTCTGTGGCAGCACTCTCGCATCATACCCCGAAGTCAGCCACTGCTATCATCGTCCCGGCTTTGATGAGTGGCCCTACAACCTGTACGCCATGGTCCATGGACGGAATATCGACGATTGCCAAAAGACCGCGGAAAAACTCGCCGAAGCGATCCATCTGGACGGCTATCGCATCCTCTTCAGTACGAAAGAGTTCAAGAAGATTCGTCTAAAACTGTTCTGGGATTGAGCGTTTCCGAACCTTTCCGGCCGACTGATGCCGCAGGGGAGCAGACCCACCATGAGCGACGATGAAAAAGAAATTGAAATGAGGAAGAAGGCCATTTTCGATGGCATGGCCAGGCGCGGGCAGGAACGCATTTTGAGGATGGGTTATGAAAACTGGGACCCCTTTCAGGAACCCAAGGACCCGCGCGAGAGGATCTTCAGTTCGGCATCCCTCAACGCCAGCGCCCTTGTAAGAGAATTTCTCCAGGCCCAGGCTGCCACACAAGAATCGCCGGCACTGTTTAAGGAGCTTTTTGAGCTGTGCCGGGGCCTGCTTCAGGGCGAAGCGCGGGCCCAATTGATGTCCGAATTCTGCCACTGGTATCAGAGCAGAATCAGCAGGGACTGAACGCGGTTTCCACAGCGTCTTCCTGAAACCCTATCCGCAGGGTGCGCTCGCAAGGACAGACAACCAAAGGCCCCCTTGTGTTTTGCGGGGAGAGTCACGCAGCGGGAGCGGTATCGTCACCGTGCTCGCAGGGGCGCAGATATTCCAATTCCTCTTTTAGCGCCGGGCGCACACCGATGACTTTAACCTGATAGTGAAGATCCTTGCCTGCGAGGGGGTGGTTGAAATCCAGGGTTACGGCCTCTTCGGTTTTCGCCTTTACATAGTAGCTGTACTGCGCCTGGGTCTGCATATTCGTGGCAACAATCCATTTCCCGACCGCCAGGGACCCTCCTTCGGGAAACTCCTCGAAAGACCTGGTATGAACCTGTGACCCATCATAGTCCCCGAATGCCTCGGCAGCCGGGATGACGAACGCCGTTTCCGTTCCTTCAGAAAGACCCTGCAAGTTGCGCTCAAGAGCCGGGAGCACCTGCTGGTAACCCCAGACAAAATTAAGGGACACCGGACCGTTTTCGCCTTTCACATAGGCCCCGTCGTCGAGGCGAACCCGGTATTCAATGATCACAGCCATATCCTTTCCAACTTCCATTCATCCCCCTCCGCCTTACCGTAAAGACACCTTCCGCAACCAGAACCGCTGATGGGCCAGCCTGATCGTTTTCGCCCCATGCCACCTGTTACGCCTGGACTTGTGGAGAAAGCTCCGCTGCCGCATCTTCAGCAACGGGATAACCGAGCGCCCGGGCTTTTTCAAAATGGTCTTGCGCCTCTTCCGTCTTTCCGAGAACGCGCAAGGCCACGGCCAGATGGTAGTGAGCCGCAGGGAAGTTTCCATTGAGACTCAGGACTTTTCGGGAAGCTTCCATACTGGCTTCCGGCCGTCCCGCCTGAAGGTAAGCCAAAGCCAGATTGTTGAGGGCCTGAAGCAGGTTGGGATTGAGGCTCACGGCCTTTTCGCCGTATTCGATGGCTGCTTTGAAATCGCCCTTGGCAAGGCAGGCAAACCCCAGGTTGCTGTGGGCCATGGGCAGGTTTGGGTCCAGCGCAATGGCCTTGAGATTGGCCTCGAGGCATTGCTCAAGATCCCCCTTTTGAAAGAAAAGCCCACCCAGGTTAACGTATGCCTGAGCCAAACCGGGATCGCTCTCGAGGGCCTGCTTGAATTCGGAAATCGCCTCCTCGACCTGCCCCTTTTGCGTATAGGCAAGGCCCAGATTGTAATGGAGCGTAGCCGATTGGGGCTCGAAGAATAACCTCTCCTTCAGGAACTTGATGTAGAGGTTCAGTTTCTGCTTGTCCACGGTATCGTCTTTACCGATCAAGTGATCACCTCCTGTATCGAGTGTTGACGGACCTCTGAGTAACTGTCAGGTATGCGCCCAAAGGTCCGTAAAGGCTGCGCCCATGGTTTAGATGAGATTTCCAGAACTGGGTTCGGGGCTGCGTCCTGGGACTTGTGTTACTTAACAGCACACCCAGATGGTGTCAAGGCCAGGCACCTTTACTGCATCCTGGTTATGTGATCGTTTTCGCAAGTATTTCCAAGGGACTTTTTTATTGACAAAGACCTGAGAACGTTTTAATGAAACGACGCTATCGTCTTCACAGGGTGCTGATTTCCAGGTTTTTCGGGGTTTGAGGAACCTTTCGCCGTTAATCTTTTCTGATTTCCTACAACATGGGAGGCGGTTATGAGTGAGGAGGCCAAACAGCGTATCATTGAATGGGTTAAGCAACAGAAGAAGACCAAGCATTATTTCAACGACCTGTGCAAAGCTGTCCCGGAGATCAAGATGATGGCAGCCAAAAAGGTCATCAACGAACTGGTCAATGAAGGCAAGCTGAAGTATTGGTCAAGCGGTAGCACCACCATGTACATGCTCCCCTCAGAAGGCGATGTAGCCAAAGAAGAAAAGGGTATGAACGAGTAATCGAGCCTGCCGACATTCCCGCTCCCTGCTCCTGCCATTGTCTCTATCTGATTTTCGATCCTTCTGCACCGTGATCATTGCACGCTAATACTGAAGTTTTTCCCGGGCAAGATTTTCACACCATGGAAAAAGGAGGTGAGGTCAGAAGGCTTTAGCAAGTCCTTGTCCAAGAGATCATCGTGAATCCTGGCAAACAAAAGCAAGAAATTGGCCTATGGAGGTTTAAGGAATGACACAAAAGCATGTAACTCCTTTGCTTGATGAGTTAGAAAAGGGGCCTTGGCCCAGTTTTGTAACCGATGTCAAGAGAATGGCGAAGAAAAGCGCCATGTGCAGCGACTGGCTGGGCATTATGGAAATGTCCTTCCGGGATAAGGAAGGGCATTGGAAACACGGCGGCATCGTCGGCGTGCTCGGATATGGCGGAGGCGTCATCGGTCGTTACTGTGACCGCCCGGACCTTTTTCCAAATGTCGCTCACTTCCATACCATGCGCGTCAATCAGCCCGCGAGCAAGTTTTACAATACCGACGTCCTGCGCAAACTGTGCGACATTTGGGAAGCAAAAGGAAGCGGTCTCACCAATATGCACGGGTCCACGGGAGATATCGTCCTGTTGGGCACCACTACCGACCAACTGGAACCGATTTTCTATCAACTGACCCATGAACTGGAAATGGATCTGGGCGGTTCCGGCTCCAACATGAGGACCCCCGAAGCGTGTCTCGGCAAGTCCCGTTGTGAGTGGGCCTGTATTGATACTCAGGATCTCATTTATGATCATCACCCAGGAGTATCAGGACGCACTCCATCGTCCCATGTTTCCCTATAAATTCAAGTTCAAGTCCTCCGGTTGCCCGTGCGACTGCGTAGCGGCCATCGCCCGCTCCGACTGTTCCATCATCGGCACCTGGCGGGATAAGATCCGGATCGACCAGGCCGCCGTTGGCGCCTATGTGGGTGGGGAGTTGGTCCCCCATGCCGGAGCCCAGGGCAAGGATAGACCGGCGTTTGACATCAAGGCCGAAGTCGTCGATCTGTGCCCGACCCGCTGCATGGAATGGGATGGCAAGAGCCTCAAGATCTGGGATGAGGACTGTACCCGCTGCATGCACTGCATCCGGGTAATGCCGCGGGCGTTGCGGCCGGGTGTCGACACCGGAGCCACCATTCTGGTCGGTGCCAAGGCACCCATCCTCGAAGGGGCTCAGCTTTCCAGTGTGGTCATCCCCTTCCTGAAGATGGAACCACCTTACACGGAGTTCAAGGAATTCGTCGAGAAGATGTGGGATCTCTGGATGGAGAACGGGAAGAATCGCGAGCGTTTGGGGGAAATGATCCAGCGCATCGGCCTCCGCGAATTCCTGAAGGCCTGCGAACTCACTCCCGATCCGCGCATGGTCAACACCCCACGCTACAATCCTTATATCTTCTACGATCCGGCAGAAGTCCCCGGTGGTTGGGAACATGACGGAAAAGCTTACCGTGAACGCCATCAAGCTTAGGAGATGACACTATGGCTTTTGATCCAAATGAACTGATGAAAGACCGTATTACTGATATTGGCCCGCCAAAGTACGATAAGTTCTTTCCACCCGTCGTGAAGGAAAACTACGGCAAGTGGAAATATCATGAAATCCTTCAACCCGGGGTCCTGGTCCACGTCTCCGAAACGGGGGCCGAGCTCTATTCGGTGCGCATCGGGTCGGCCCGCCTGATCAGCGTTGATCTGATCCGGGAAATGTGTGACCTCGCGGACAAGTATTGCGATGGTTACCTGCGATGGACCACCCGCAATAACGTGGAATTCCTGGTCAGTGACAAGTCCAAGCTGCAACCCCTCCTGACCGACCTGAAGAGCCGGGGCAACTGGTTTCCCGTCGGCGGCACCGGCACCGGCATCACCAATATCGTCCACACCCAGGGCTGGGCTCACTGCCACACCCCTGCCATCGATGCCTCCGGGGTGGTGAAGGCCGTGATGGATGAACTTTTTGATTACTTCGGCTCGCACAAGCTCCCCGCGCAGGTCCGCATCGCTCTGGCCTGCTGCCTCAACATGTGCGGCGCCGTGCACTGTTCGGATATTGCGATCCTGGGTGTACACCGGAAGCCTCCGTTCGTCGAAAATGAACGGGTGCAGAATGTGTGCGAAATCCCGCTGGTCATCGCCTCCTGTCCCACGGCCGCCATCAAGCCCAAGAAGGTCGATGAGCAGAAGAGCGTTGAGATCAACAACAGCCGGTGCATGTTCTGCGGGAACTGCTATACCATGTGTCCGGCTCTGCCGCTGGCGGATGGGGAAGGCGACGGCATTGCTCTGTGGGTGGGCGGCAAGGTCTCCAATGTCCTCTCCCAGCCCATGTTCTCCAAACTGGCGGTGCCTTTCATCCCCAATGAACCGCCCCGATGGCCGACGACGGTCAACACCATCAAGAAGATCGTCGAGGCTTATGCCGCCGGTGGCCAACGCTATGAGCGCGTTGGTGACTGGATCAACCGGATTGGGTGGGAACGTTTCTTCGAAAGAACCGGTCTCGAGTTCAAGCACGAACACATCGATGACTATCGCTTGGCCATGACCACCTGGAGAACTACAACCCAGTTCAAGTTCTAACCCTTTGACCGGGGCGTCGTGGCACGTGAGTGTCTCGCGACGCCCCATGCAACAGAGATTCCCATGTTGTTTGAGAAACCGCGTCTGGTGATTGCAGCAATGCGTGGTGGCGCCGGCAAGACCTTGATATCCCTTGGCCTTGTGGCGGCATGGCGCCGATACCAGGGGTTGCGGCTGGTTCCGTTTAAGAAAGGGCCGGATTATATCGATGCGGGCTGGCTGGCCATGGCGGCCCAACAGCCCTGTTACAATCTGGACCCCTTTTTGATGACGGCTGACCAGATGCTCCGCTCCTTCATTCAACGCTCCCATCGAGGTGATGGCAGTCTGATTGAAGGCAATCGCGGCCTCTATGACGGGGTCGATATCCGGGGCAGTTTCTCCACTGCGGAACTGGCCAAGCTCCTCCGGGCGCCGGTCATTCTTATCGTGGATGCAACCAAAGTCACGCGTACGGCAGCGGCTCAAGTCCTGGGCTGTCTCCAGTTAGACCCCGAGGTCAGAATCGCCGGGGTGCTTCTCAATCAGGTCTCCGGAAAGCGCCACGAAGCGGTCCTGCGGGGAGCGATCGAGCATTATTGTGGGGTTCCCGTCCTGGGAGTCCTCCCGCGGCAGCAGTACAATTTTTTCCCGGAACGTCATCTGGGACTTGTGCCTGCCCAGGAGTCCAAAAGCGTTCCGGAAGCACTGGCCTTTGCCGCGAAGCAGATGAACGACCATGTGGATCTTGCTTCGCTCTGGGAGGTTGCGAAAACGGCAGAACCGCTGGGGCAGCCGCTTCTTCAGGGAGCGACCCCGGAGAGCCGGCAACCTGCCGAGCCGGTGGTAATCGGAGTGATACGAGACGCGGCGTTTCAGTTCTACTACCCCGAAAACCTGGAGGCGTTGGAGGAAAGAGGCGCCGTCATCAAGGAACTCTCGAGCTTCGATAGTCACGCTCTCCCTCCCCTCGATGCTGTTTACATTGGAGGGGGATTTCCGGAAACTCATCTCGATGTGCTCGCTCAGAACGCACCCTTTCGGACTTCTCTCAGACGCGAAATTGAAAGGGGGCTGCCGGTTTACGCCGAGTGCGGAGGGTTGATGTTTCTGTGTCGGGGCATCTATCATCAACAGAACACTTATCCCATGACGGGTCTCTTTCCGTTCGATGTGGTGCTGGAGAGAAAGCCACAGGGACACGGCTATACCGTCATGGAGTGTGTGAGAGACAACCCGTTCTTTGCCAGGGGCGCGGTCTTCAAAGGACATGAATTCCATTACTCGAGGATCGTTGGCAACGAGTCAGCTCTTCCCTATATTTTCCGCCTGAGGAAAGGTCATGGAATAGTGGCCGGCTGGGACGGGATATGCTATAAGAATGCTTTGGCAAGCTACTCTCACATTCATGCAGTAGGAAATGCAGGCTGGGCCGAAGCGATGGTTCGCAGAGCCCGGTCATATCGACAGGAACGATTGGGTAGACTCGCGGATGGCGAAGTCGATTCCAGTTGGAAGGTGTTGGGAACAACGGGATACTCAACTGCACTCTAGAAGGAGGAATGTTTTATGGCGCAAATTGATTTTCAGGGTAAGAGTTTCGAGGTGGATGAAGACGGCTTCATCGCCAGTTTTGACACATGGTCCCCCGAGTGGGTTGATTACGTAAAAAACTCGGAGGGCATCAAAGAGCTCACCGAAGAGCATTGGAAGATCATCCATGTGCTGCAGGATTACTATCGGAAACATGGCATCGCGCCCATGGTCCGCATTCTCACCAAGGTAACCGGCTACAAGCTCAAATACATCTATGAACTGTTTCCCTCGGGACCGGGTAAAGGCGCCTGCAAGATGGCAGGTCTCCCCAAGCCTACCGGTTGCGTGTAGTCTCTCTGTTCGTGCTCAAAGGCCCCCAAGCCAGAGAAGCTGGCTTGGGGGCCTTTTTACTGTAGGGCCGATCAGTTGCTCGCCTTGTTTGAAACCGTCCTCCCAGTCATGTCCTCCCTGCCGGATCCCCGATGATCGCGATCAAAAAATGCCCTTAAAATCCTGCTGAATTCGACTTGACATTCACTTTAGAAGAGGATACGAAAGGCTGGTCCCAAGCTAGACTGGCGGGGCGAATAGATCGATTCCCCCCTGTTGAGCCGTGCTCGGAATACTATTTCATGTGAAGATGGAGGAAAAAGAAAATGTGGAAGGTTACGGTAGACAAGGACAAGTGCACTGGCGACGCCGAATGTGTCGATGTATGCCCCGTGGATGTTTATGAACTGAACGACGGGAAGGCAGACCCGGTGAACGAGGACGAATGCCTCGGATGTGAAAGTTGTGTGGAAGTCTGCGAACAAAACGCGATCACCATAGAAGAAGTCTAGTTCGCACTCCATTCCGCTGTTTCCGAACGAGCCGCCCATTTTTGTTCAGGATGGGCGGCTCGTTCTTTTTTTGCTTACAGCCAGGCAGAGCGATAAGGTGGACGAGAGCAACGTCCCCCCCAAAAAAAACCCGCCAACACTCGATGAGGTGGCGGGCAAGCAGCAACAGGAATAAGCCTGCAAGCTATTCTTTACCTGAACCAGGATGGCACTGGGCACAGGTTACCGGAATCTTCGATTCGGGCTTTTCCTTCTTCAGCTTTTTATGGCACGCTTCACAGTTGTTATGGAAAGCCAGCTTGAGATTCAATTTCTGCTGATCCGGGGGAAGTTTCTTCTCACCCTGGATGGTCGCCTCGGTGTGGCACTTCTCGCACTTGTCTACTTTATCGCCTTCCTTCCACACATTCTTGCCGTCTTTGTAGACGTGATGGCATTCGGCACAGGCGACTTTGTAATCCTCATAATGCTTCTTGTGGGTAAACGGCACATTTTTCTTGGTAGGCGTCGGCCAAACGGCTCCGCCTTTGAACTCGATCACATCCTGCCCTTTATCGGCAGCGATGGCCAGCAGAGCCCCTGCTCCAACAACGAAAGCTGCCAAGACTACACACGCAATCCACTTTCCTCCTCTCATCGCTTCTCCTTGCCTCCTTTCAAATCCGTTAACGACAACAATTCAGCAACTCCTCAGCAAGCACAGTGTGCCCATTGTAGTGAAATATTTCCTTACCTGTCAAGACTGTATTTTTCGCCTCTCACTTATTTCGGCTTAACGGGTAACGTGTATGATATTCTTTGGTGAGATCAAGGGTTACCGAATAACGTCATTCATTACAGGAGAGGCGCCAATGCATTTCTTGAAATTGTCTTTCAGGAATGAACGGGGAGAAAATCTGGCTGCTCGGCTCGATTTGCCGGTCGATGAGAAGCCGCTCGCCTACGCGGTCTTTGCTCACTGCTTCACCTGCACCAAAAACCTCAACGCTGTGGTCAACATCAACCAGGCCTTGGCTAAAGAAGGAATCGCCACCCTCCGGTTTGATTTTACCGGCTTGGGTGAGAGTGAAGGAGATTTCTCCCAGACCAGTTTTTCTTCCAACATTTCCGACCTGATTGCGGCAGCCGCTTTCCTCAAACAGGAATTCGAGGCGCCCAAGCTGCTCATCGGCCACTCGCTCGGTGGAGCCGCCGTCCTCCAGGCTGCCCGATATATTCCCTCAGCGATGGCCGTGGCAACCGTCGGTGCCCCGTCCAGTCTCTCTCACCTCGCACGCCACATCGATTTGTCCCGGGATCAGGCAGCAAGGGAAGGGGAGGTCGAAATCAGCCTGGGAGGGAAGACTTTCAGGATCAAGAAACAGTTTTTGGATGACCTGGATCACACTCACATGCAGGAAACGGTTGAAAACCTTAGCAGGGCTTTGCTCATCTTTCATTCACCACGGGACAACATCGTCGGCATAGAAAACGCCGCCGAGCTTTTCCAGCTGGCCAGGCACCCCAAAAGCTTCATCTCGTTGGATCAGGCCGATCACCTCCTCTCCAACCGGAAGGACTCCCTCTACGTTGGGTCGGTGCTGGCCGCCTGGGCGCGCAAGTACCTCGACATCCCCCCCCCGGCAAGCCCTCAGCGGGATCTAACCGATAACCGCGTGCTGGCTCGCACCGGCCGAAAGGGGTATCAGACGGAGATCATAGCCAACGGCCACCGGCTCCTGGCTGACGAACCCATAGCGGTTGGCGGCGCCGATACGGGTCCCCCACCCTACGACTTCCTGGTGGCCGCCCTCGGCGCCTGCACGGGGATGACCCTCCGCATGTATGCAGACCGCCACCAATGGCCTCTGGAATCCGTTGTGGTGAGACTCAAGCATCAGAAGGTCCATGCTGCGGACTGCGCGCAGTGCGAAACCAAGAGCGGCAAGATTGACACCATTGAACGAGAAATCGAGATCGAGGGAGCACTAGACCGGGAACAGCGACAAAGACTTTTGGAAATTGCCGACCGTTGCCCGGTGCACCGCACCTTACATGCGGAGATTGTCGTCAAGACCAGCTTGAAGGAGTGAAGGTGAGGCTCAGACGCGAAAGGAAACCCCGGCATGTTATCCCACGGTCTTGATATCCTGATTATTGTTCTGCTCATCCTCACCAATGGCGCGCTCGCCATGTCTGAGCTGGCCATCGTTTCAGCCCGCAAAGAACGTCTCCAGCAGTGGGCCGAGGACGGCAACAAGAAGGCCGGGACGGCCCTGGAACTGGCACGTTCGCCGAATCTCTTTCTCGCCACAGTCCAGGTCGGCATTTCCCTCGTCGGGGTGCTGAGTGGTGTATTCGGAGGCTTCAAGTTCGCCAATGGCCTGGCGGAATGGCTGAGTCTCATTCCGACCCTCGCCCCCTACAGCCACTCCCTCGCTCTCGGCACGGTGGTGCTTGCTATCAGTTTCCTCTCTTTGCTCATTGGCGAACTGGTGCCCAAGCGACTGGCTTTGAACGATCCCGAACGCATTGCCGTTTTAGTTTCCCCAGCAATGAGGCTGTTCTCGACCCTTGCTTACCCTGTGGTGCGCCTGCTCAGCGCATCGACCAGTCTGATCCTCCGTGTAGCGGGCATGAAACCGTCAACCGAGCCTCCCATTACCGAGGAGGAGATCAAGCTCTTGATCGGCCAGGGAACGGTCGCCGGAGTTTTCGAGGAAGCTGAGCGGGAGATGGTTGAACGCATCTTCCGCCTCGCGGATCGCCGCGTCGGGGTGCTCATGACTCCCCGCAAACGCATTTCCTGGCTGAACCTCAGCGACCCTCCCGCAAAGAACCGCCGCCTTATGGCCAAAAGCATCCACTCCCGGTTTCCGGTCTGTCAGGGCAGACTGACCAATATCCTCGGCATTGTCCACGTCAGGGATCTCCTGGTGCGCAGTCTGGCGGGCCAGCCTCTCAATCTGAAAGCAGCCCTCAAGCAACCCTTGTTCGTCCTGGAAACCATGCACGTGCTCAAGGTGCTCGAAAGGTTTAAGGAATCCGGCACCCAAATGGCGATGGTCATCGATGAATACGGCACCATTGAGGGTCTCGTGACTTTGACGGATATTCTCGAAGCAGTTGTCGGCGATTTGCCTTCCGTGGACGACCGGGAAGAGCACAAGGTCGTCGAGCGGGATGACGGATCATGGCTGGTGGATGGCTTGCTGCCTGTGGATGAACTGAAGGAGATGTTCCACATCAAGGCCCTGCCGGAAGAAAAGGGGGGACATTTCCAGACCCTGGGGGGCTTTGCCATGGCGTACCTGAAACGCGTCCCTACCGCCGGTGATCATTTTGAATGCTGTGGCCTGCGTTTTGAGATTCTTGACATGGATGGGCATCGTGTGGACAAGGTACTGGTTGCGCAACTTGCTGAACCCAACACCGAAGATGCCGAATAAAGGATTGCGACGTTATGCTTAAGCTCTACAACACCATGTCGAAAGAGAAAGAAGTCTTCACGCCTCGCCTGGGCGACAAAACGGTGCGGATGTTTTCCTGCGGCCCTTCAATCTATCGCCGGCCCCACCTCGGGAATTACCGCAGTTTTGTGTGGGAGGATGTCCTCCAGAGGTACCTGGAGTATTCAGGCTTCAAGGTTAAACGGGTGCTCAACTTCACTGATATTGAGGACAAAGCCATCGAGGAGGCTCAAGACGAAGGGATAACGCTGGCGGAACTCACCCGTCCGGTAGTCGAACGCTTCTTTGACGATGCCGGACAGCTGCAGATCAAACTGCCCGGATACCATTCCCCGCTCTTCCACCAGCATTGACCAGGCTGTCAAGCTCATCCGGGTGCTCCTGGACAAAGGTTATGCTTATTGGCACAAGAACAACGTTTTCTTCGATCCTCTTAAGTTTGAAGGATTCGGCAAGCTCTCCCGCCTGGATATGAGCCGCTGGCCCAAGGAAAAGCGAAGGTTCAAGAAAGACACTTATCATCGGGAGAAGGTGGAATCTCGGAGATTTCATCCTCTGGCACGGTTATCGGGAAGGAGACACGGTCTTCTGGGATACCGAAATCGGCCGCGGTCGGCCCTCCTGGAATATTCAGGACCCGGCCATGGTAACCAAACACCTGGGCTATGCCATCGACATCTGTTGTGGAGGCATCGACAACCTCTACCGCCATCATGACTACAACATTGCCGTCATTGAGGCCGCTTCCGGCAAAGAATTCGCGCCCTACTGGGTGCATGGGGAACACCTTCTGGTCAATGGCAAGAAGATGTCCAAGAGCCTCGGCCACATCGTCTATCCCGATGACCTCCTAACTGAGGGTTTCACGGGACAACACGTACGGTTCTATCTCCTCTATGGTCATCACCGGAAGCGAATCAATTTCACCCCGGCATCCTTCCAGAACATCAGCGAGGTCCTCGACCGCCTCAGAGCGGCATACCGGGAGCTCGTGGCGACCCGTCCTGACGCAGGGCCGTCAACGGTTTGGGAGAAAAGGCCTCACGAGCTCGCGACCGCGCTTCGCAACCGGTTTGAGAGCCGCATGAACGACGACCTGGATGTTCGAGGAGCAATTGATTCGATGGGAGAGCTCTTGACCAAACTGGTGCAGCTGAGTCGAACGAGGCAACTGAGCGTCGAAGATCGCGTGGGGACCGCTGAGGAGATCAAGCGGATTGATACGGTGCTTCAGGTAATTCACCCTGTCTAGTGCGGCCGGGAACTCACCTCACCGGAAGCCCGACCCTCTCCGGCCAAGGGGGCTTCGCGGTCAAACCGTGGCAACAGGTTTCTCACCCCATCGTCGATCAAGGACAATTTCAAGGTAAATCGAGAATCCCATGGATTCTCTCGATGAGTTCCTCCCGTCCCAACATGGTGGTCGAGGAAAAGAGGACGATCCGATCCGGAGCGACGGTTAGCGCCTGGGCGGCGGCTTTGACCTGGGAAGACCGTTTGCCCTGGGTAATCTTATCGGCCTTGGTCAGCACCGGAATGGCGGGAATCCGGCGGTCCTGCAGCCAGTTCCAGAGTTGGAGGTCGTCCACGGTCGGAAGGTGCCGCGTATCCATGATGAGCACAACCCCTCGCAGGGTTTTCCTACCCAGGAGATAGCTCTCCACCATGGGTTTCCACTGGGCGCGGACCTTTTCCGGCACCCTCGCAAACCCATATCCGGGAAGATCGACAAAGTAGCATGCCCCATTGATCCTGAAGAAGTTGATCATCCGGGTGAGACCCGGAGTGCGGCTGGTTCTGACCAGCTTTTTGCGCTGAACCAGACCGTTGATGAGGGAGGATTTGCCCACATTGGAACGCCCGGCAAAGGCGATCTCCGGAAGGTTCCCCGCCGGATACTGGCGAGGCGCGATGGCTGAGGTTTCAAATTCAGCCGTCTTGATGGTGAGAAGCGACAGGTGATGAGTCTGAGGCTGAGTGGCGAGTGCTCGGTCTCAGTTCTTGAGTCTGGGGGGCATGGGTGAAAAACGGTTGGTTCCGTCTGTCGGCATTATCGTCCTTCTGGTTGAGTAAGTCCCAAACCCTTAGATCAAGCCAAGGGACCTTTTACCCAAAGGCTCAAATGCTAACCCATGAGCCAAGAGCTAAGAGCCATGACCCAACAGTCAGGAGCGGCTTTGCAGATAGTGTTCTATTCTTCGCAGCCCTTCGGCGATGTTTTCCAGAGAATTGGCGTAGCTGAAACGCACGTAACCTTCTCCATGCGGTCCGAAGTCAATCCCGGGCGTAATGCCGACCCTGGCATTTTCCAGAATCTCAAAGGCAAAGGCGTACGAATCCTTGGTGAATCGGCGGGCGTTGGCAAACGTGTAGAAGGCTCCGGTGGGTTCCACGGTGATGTCGAAACCGATTTCCCGCAGACGCGGGATGATAAATTTGCGGCGCTCATTGTAGGTGTCGCACATCTTCTGAACATCCGCCTTGACCTGGGGTCGGTCAGGGCCACGCAACCTGCAGTCTGTACCATGGCATTGGCGGAGATAAAGAAATTCTGCAGCATCTTTTGCATAACGCGCACCAGTTCTTTCGGCACGATCAGATAACCCAGGCGCCAGCCGGTCATGGCAAACAGCTTGGAAAACCCATTGAAAACGATACACCGGTCGGTAAATTCGAGAATCGAGCGGGCTCGCCCTTCGTAGACCAACCCGTGATAGATTTCATCACTCAAGACCCATCTTCCCATGTCGGCGATTTCGGCCATCCGTTCCGGCTCCAGCAGGTTGCCCGTAGGGTTCGCCGGTGAGTTGATCAGAATTGCTTTGGTGTTGGGGGTTAAGGCCGCGCGTATGGCTTCCGGCCGATACTGAAAGCCGTCTTCTTCATAGACCGGGATCATCTTGGGGATGGCTTCAAGAAAGCGAATGAAGTTCGGATGGCAGGCATAATGGGGATCGGAGAGGATGACTTCTTCGCGACATTCCAGAATGGCCCCCATCCCGATCAGAAATGCCGGAGAGGTCCCCGAAGTGACCAGAATCTGGTCCGGTTCGAGCCAGCGGACGCCATAGGTTTCACTGTAATACTTGCAGATGGCTTCCCGCAGCTGCCGGGTGCCCAGGCTGTGCGTATAATGGGTTTCTCCGCGCCGCAAGGCTTCAATGGCGGCCTCCTTGATGGCTTCCGGAGTGTCAAAATCGGGCTCTCCCACTTCCAGATGAATAACCGATTCTCCCGCCCGTTCCATCTCTTGGGCCCGCTCCAGAACATCCATCACAATGAACGAAGTCAGCTCCTGAACTCTTCGGCAGATCATGACAGCCTGTTCCTTTCTCACACTCTCGTCACACTAGGGTCCGTCCAAAACCAACCTGCACTCATTCTGACCACTTTTTTCCCACGAGTTACACGAAGAGATCATTTCGTATCCTTATTGGGCTTCGTGGTAAGACTGTGCTTTATGATTGGACAACCCCTTAGCCAAAGCACCGGCTTGTGGTCCCGGGAAAACCTCAGCCGTCGCGCTGGCTATATCAAATCAATTAGCCGGCACCTCCAGGATGATGGCCTTGCCGTGTCCTTCTCTTTCCACTTGCAGCATCAATCGACTCGCCTTTTCAGCATCATTCACCGGCTTCAGCTGAACCACGAAAAGCTGGCCCAGCACCTGATGGTTGAAAGGTTTGACCACGGCATCATAGCCCTTCCGACGCAAACGCTGCTGCAAATCTTCAGCATTGTCTTTATCCAGAAAGGATCCCAGTTGTACAATGTAGGCACGAGGCCCATCTATTATGCGATCCTCTGGGGCTTCCTTCCGGTGCCTCCAGGGATGGTTCGGCAACGCCGGGGCCGATCTTTGCCACCTGCAGAGACTCGAGGTTCGGCGCCGAGGTTCGGCCAGAGAGAGAAGTGGCAGCCTGGGACGGTTCGTTCAAGACCTCTCGGTTCGTCATCACTTCGAGCTGAGACAACCTTTCTCCCGGTGGCATCGGCGCACCTCGAGACGACGGTCCAGTCGGGATAACCGCGTGCAACCGCTCCAGATAACGCCTGGCATCCTCCGCCATGGTCGAATAAGGAGCCAGCTTGACCACCCGGTTCAACGAGTATAGGGCGTTCTCCAATTCCCCCGCAGCATAGCTCATCACCCCATAGCGATAATGGGCTTCCGCCATTTCGGGAGCGAACTCAATCGCCCTGCTGTAGGCGTCTCGTGCCTGGTCTGCCCGGTGCATCTCTTCCAGGATCTGTCCCATGCGGTAGTAGGCAACACCGTAATTGGGCTTCAAACGCACGGCTTCCTGATATTGTTTCAGGGCCGCTTCGGGATCACCTTTCTTTTCGTAAATCAGACCCAGGTTGTAGAAAGCCAGCTGAGGCGTCGAATAGAAGGGATCGGCGAGGACTTTTTGGAAGGCTTGCTGCGCCTGATCATACTGGCCCTGTTCGGCGTAGTAGCGCCCCATAGCATTCTCCGCCTCAGAAAACACTGGTTTGAGGGTGAGCGCCTTTTTCAGATGCACGAGAGCTTCGGACCGCAGTCCGCGCTCGTAGTAGGCCAGGCCGAGGTCATACTGAATTACGGGATCGTTGGGGCGTCTTTTTTCGGCCAGAGTGAGATATTTCAGGGCCTGACCCAGGTCCCTGGCGGCCAGAAACTTCTCACCCATTTCCTGGAGCTGGCGATCAGTGTAAATATCACTGGGATCACGATTCAGGGTGGCACATCCACCAGCAACGAACACCAGGCCCATGAATAGCACGGAAAAAAGTCTCTTCACTGGTTCTAAACCACCTTATTCAACGAATACTCGATGATCCCTTCGGCACCTTTCTTGATCAACTGAGGAATCAATTCGCGTACCACGTTCTTCGCAACGATGGCCTCCACTGCCAGCCAGCTGCTCTGGTACAGATGAGCAATAGTCGGACCATTCAGGCTGGGCAGCAGGGGAACGATGTCGTTCAGACGCTCCTCCGGAACATTCATCTTCACGCCCACCAGCTCGTCGGCCCGGAGTGCTCCCTGCAGGAGGAGGCTCATGTTTTCGATTTTTTCCCGCTTCCAGGGGTCCTCCCAGGATTTCTTGTTGACAATGAGTTGGGTGTTGGACTGCATGAGTTCCTTAACGATACGCAGCCCGTTGGCACGCATGGTGGCGCCCGTTTCGGTCACTTCGACGATGGCATCGCAAAGACCTGCAATGACCTTGGCCTCGGTGGCGCCCCAGGAAAACTCGACATCAACGGATATCCCTTCGGCGGTGAAATATCGCCGTGTGAAGTTGACCAACTCGGTAGCGATTTTCTTCCCCTCTAGATCTTTCAGTTCCTGCACCGGGGAATCGAGAGGCACCGCCAGCACCCATCGCGCCGGACGCTGGCTGACCTTCGAGTAAATCAGGTCCGCCACAACCGTCACCTTGGAATCATTCTCCATGATCCAGTCACGCCCGGTCAGGCCGACATCAAAGGTCCCCTGCTCCACGTAGCGCGACATTTCCTGAGCACGACAGATGGCGCAACTGATCTCGGGATCGTTGATCTCCGGAAAGTAGTTGCGGTCGGAAAGGGAAATGCGCCATCCGGACTGGCGGAATAATTTGATGGTTGATTCTTGCAGGCTCCCCTTGGGAATGCCCAAAACCAGTTGCTTCACTTCCTGTAAACCTCCCTAGGATCAAAAACAGGCCTTTCCACTTCTACCAGCTCACCACCCTCGTACCGGCGGTAGAAACAACTTTCGTAGCCGGCATGGCACGCCGCCCCGCCTCGCTGCTCGACTTTTAGAAGAATGGTATCCAGGTCACAATCGATAAGGATTTCTCGCACCAACTGAGTATGCCCGGATGCTTCCCCCTTGAGCCACAGTTTCTGGCGCGAACGACTCCAGTAGTGCGCTGTGCCCGTTTCAAGAGTTTTTTCCCAAGCCAGTTCATTCATGTAAGCCAGCATCAGCACCTTGCCGGTGCCCGCACTCTGAACGATTGCCGGGAGCAAACCACCGTGCTTACTAAAATCAGGTTTCAATGTCAACGCTCCGTGTTTTGAGTGGTTAGTGGCTAGTGGTTAGTGATTCGTGGTCCATATTCAGTGGCCAGTGAGCCTGGCGCCAGACCATCACCCCTTTCTGCTCCACAGCCAGTTTCTCATCGGGGTTCGCCCGTTCCACCTGATTACAATACCGTCCTCACCGGTACTATCTCCTCTCCCCTATTCATCAACCCCCATTCGCCGCCCGCTAACCACTAATCACTAGCCACTAGCCACTTCGTTTCGCCACCAACTGGCCGCAGGCGGCCCCGATGTCGGCCCCCCGACTCTGCCTGATGATGGTGGTAAACTGGGCTTTCTGCAACACTTCCTGGAATGCCAAAATCCTTTCTTCGGAAGGTTTTTGGTACCCCAAGTCAAATTCGGGACCCATCGGATTGAACGGGATAAGGTTCACCTTGGCCCGCACTCCACTTAAGATTCTGACCAGTTCCCGAGCCTGCTTCAAAGAGTCATTGACGCCCTCCAGCAGGATGTATTCGAAGGTAATCCGCTTCCTGGGAGCAAGGGGGTAGTCTCGACAAGCCGCGAGGAGCTCTGCCAGCGGATAGGTCCGATTGATCGGCATCAACTCGTTGCGCAGGGCATCATCGGGGGCGTGCAGGCTGATCGCCAGATTCACCGGGCTGTCCTGGCCGAGCCGCCGCAACTGAGGCACCAGCCCCGCCGTAGAAAGCGTGATCCGCCTGTGCGAAAAGGCCATCCCATTCGGGTCAATCATGATCTGGATGGCCTTTATGACAGCCTCGTAGTTGGCCAGAGGCTCGCCCATGCCCATGAAGACAATATTCGTAATCCGTCTGCGGGTCCCTTGATCTCTCTGCACCTCGCAAACCTGATCCACAATCTCGGCTGTGTTCAAATTACGCTTGAATCCCAGTGCCCCTGTCAAACAGAACCGGCACTTGAACGAACACCCCACCTGGCTGGAAATACACAAGGTACACCGGGGGGGATCAGGAATCAGAACCGCCTCGATAAAGTGCTGGTCTCCTAACTCAAACAAGTACTTGACGACGCCATCGGCAGCTTCCTGCTTCTCTGCGATCTGCACCGCATGCAAGAGTGTGCCAACCTCCAGTTGCACCCGGAACAACTTGCTTAGATCACTGCATTCATCCCACTCCCTGATGCCTCGCGTGTATAAGTGCCTATACAACTGACGGGCACGAAACCGCGCCTCTCCGATGCTTTCGACCCAGAGTTCGAGTTCGGGTAGCGTGTAGTTCTTGATGAAATCTGGTTTCACAGAAGCTGTTAGGTCCTGGTTCCTGGCTCCTGGCAACACCGTCACGACAAGATGCCCCTTATCCCCTCCTTCGACGTTCTGCGGTTCCTTGTTCGATGTTCGATATTCGCTTTTCACTGACCCCCGGCTTTCACATCACGACTGAAGAAGCAAGCTGCTCCTCATCCTTTCCTTCGATATTCTGCGGTTCCTTGTTCGATATTCGATATTCGCTTTTTGATGCGGTTCACCGCCGCAATCCCTTAACCAGGTATTGGTCTTTCGTACGGTCCTGCAGGAAGACCGCGTCATATCGCCGGTCCCGACACGCCTCGTACCACTCATACCCTAGTTGTTGACAGGCTTTGCACGCCTTCCTCGGAATGTGCACCGCATAGATCTGCCTTCCTCTGTCCGTATCGGAATCGATGGCCAGGACCCCGCTGCAATCCCGGCAGACCCGCAATTTCTCGCGCTGACTCTCGTGAATCTGATCCGTATCATAGAAGATGCTTCGCTCCCGTTTGGCGAATTCAGCAGTGGCACGGTGTTTTTCCCGCAGTTCGGGGCTTCTCTTCCAGCTTTCCATGACTGTCTCGGCCAATTTTGCAATGTAGCGGGTCGTGTCGGCAGACTGGCGAATTTTGTCGGGCTGGTAGTCGGGCTCCTTCACCTTGCTGTAATCCATACCCGCCAAGGCCATGATGATTCCCACATTGACATAAGGGAGCGCTCCTTCGATGGAATACCCCCCCTCCAAAACCGCGATGTCCGGCTTCAGACGGTGGGTGAGTTCCGCATAGCCCTGGGCCGAAAAGCACATGTTGGTAATGGGATCGGTGTAGTGATTGTCCTGCCCCGCCGAATTGACAATGAGATCAGGCTTGTATTCCGCAAGAATCGGCAGAATCACCTCATCGAGCACAAACAAGAACCCTTCCTCCGAGGTACGGGGCGGCAGTGGAATGTTGACCGTACTCCCTACCGCGGTTGGGCCGCCAACCTCGTTGTGAAACCCCGAACCGGGGTAGAGCGTGCGACCATCCTGGTGCACGGAAATAAAAAGGGTGTCCGGGTCATGCCAGTAGATGTCCTGCGTCCCGTCGCCATGATGGCAGTCGGTATCCACAATGGCCACCCGATCAACCCCGTAATGCTGACGCAGGTACTCGATCATGATGGCCTCGATATTGATATTGCAGAATCCGCGGGCGCCGTGAACCACCCGCATGGCGTGGTGTCCCGGTGGGCGTACCAGGGCAAACCCACGCTCAATCCGCTTTTCCATGACCTCAATGCCAATCTTCTTGGCGCCCCCGGCACTGATGAGGTGGGACTCGGTGATGACGCGCCGCTCATCAGGAAAGCAGAAATGAACGCGCTGAATGTCTTCCACGGTGATCAAATCAGGCTTGTATTCAACAATGCCCTCAATATCAAGAAGCCCTTCTTCAAAGACCTGATCCTGAGTATAGAGCAGCCGCTCTTCCCTCTCAGGGTGTGTATCGCTGATGGCCCAGTCAAAGGCCGGAAAAAAGACCAGCCCCGTTTTCGCTTTGGTCTGGAGCATGACTCGGTTCCTCCCCTCAGGGACGTGGTGGTGTTGGCAAGTTTTTTTCCATTATCCGCTTGCCGGGTGGTTCGAAGGGCAAGCCGGAGATGCTAAACAGCGCCCCCGATCGAACCGGCATCGGACAGCGTCCCGGCAATCTCCCGATACTCAGGAATCAGACCCGGCTTGACCTGTACTTTAACCCTGATATTCCGACCCGTCGTGTAAAAACCTCGCACCATATTGAACTGCAACTCCTCAAGCACTTCCATTTCCACTTCCTGCTCCGAAGCTCCCTGCCGGATGCACTTTTTTCGAAGCAAATCGAAAGCCAGCTTGACGGCGCCCTTCTGGTCAAAATCTCTCTTGACGGACTGTGAAAAATCCTCCTCCGGAGCCACGGCCAACCCCCGTTCCGTGTCGGCAAAGAGCGATACTTCACAAGTATTCTTGGCCAGAGCCGCACCGATGGCATTGGCCACTTGCCATTGGGGGACCACCCGCACCTTGAGGTCCGACAAAGCCGTAAGACGCGCCGCAAAAGCGGGCGCCGGTCCGCCCAATACCAGGATTTCTCCGAGTTTGATCTGGTAGCCTTCAAGGATTTCGTGAACGGTATAGACAGGCTTGCTGTTGATCTCCGAAATCATGTGACCAGCGGCATCTAAAATCTTGCGGCAGGCCTGATCGAAAATCCGCTCAGCAACCTTTTCAACCGGCATTCCCAGTTGGTCCGCAAAGGGCTGCAGGCCCCTGATGGAGGCACCGGCATCGCCATCGGCAAGCTCCCCCAGCACCACCAGGGCATCGGTTGGAGTTGGCAGAGGACCGCCATAAGCCATGGGAAGGCCCTGTCGATCCGGACCGATGCTGATCTCCCCGTCCGCGATCCGCACCGCACTGTCACCACCGAGACCAATGGAGCGGGTTTTCAGCGAGCGAATCAGCGTTTTGTGACCACTGAGTTCAATGCCGAGCGGGTCAAGCAGGGGGGCTTGATGGATGAGGATCGCCATGTCCGTAGTCGTGCCCCCAATATCCAGAACCAGCGTCTCCCGGTTTGCTGCAGCAAAAGGGAGCGACCCCATGACACTGGCGGCAGGACCGGAAAGGATGGTCTGGCCGGGATAGTTCATGGAAGCTTCCAGATTGATCGTCCCGCCATCGGCCTTCAGGATATAGATGGGGATATGCAAGCCCTTCTTGTGGAGAGAATCGCGCACGGCTTCGAAGAATTTCCTGTGAATCGGGTATACGGAAGCGTTCAGAAAGGCCGTGGCGATGCGCCGGGGAAAACTGAGATGGCCCGAGAGGCGATGTCCCAGAACAATGTAATCAAAGCCGCCACTCAGCAGTTCCTGAATCTCCAGTTCGTGTTTGGGGTTTCGGACCGAAAACTTGCCCACTATGCCCACTTGCTTCAGACCTTCAGTTCGCCACTTCGAGGCGATGGTTCGTATTTCCTTGTGGTCTATGGATTGGACCTCGCGTCCGCGATGATCAATGGAGCCGGCTACCGGAAAATATTGCTCGTTCGTGCGGAAAAGCTCCGGGTCAACCCCCGGCCCGCCGCAAACGATCATGCCCGTGCCGGCTAGCTTCCCCTCGACGATGGCATTGGTGGTGAGGGTGGTACTCAACACTGCGCGGCTGATGCTTTCCGCAGGCACATCCCGGGTGATAACTTCCAGCCCGGCGGTAACGCTTTCGAACAAATTGGAGTGATCCGTGGGAACTTTGGTCTGACGCAGCACGCCATCTTTGCCAATGAGCACCACGTCCGTATTCGTGCCACCTACATCAAGCCCGATGATCATGACTCTCCTCTCTGCTTGAGAAAGCATCCATCTTCACCATGTGCGCTCTGTAAAGCCCAAGGCAGCGCGCCGACCCTCACTATCAACTCTCAGGGGCATGAAGTTCTTAAGAAAAATCATGGCCTTTGGCAAAAGGTACAGGGAATGCTAACGGAAAGCCCGAAGCCTGTCAATGCGAGGATTCTTCCTTTCCTGCTGGTAGACTTCGGAAGGAAGGCAGGTATCGTAGAAGAGAAAATTGAAAGTCCTGCCTTTTGGTGGTGCCGGATGATCTGCCAGGATACTCGACACAAGAATTGAAAGCTTCCCGATTGGGCAACAGCCTCCTCAGGTTATGAATAATCCCGGGCGTAGGCTGTGATGTGACGTGGATTCCTCCACCAGCAGATCACTCTGAATTACTGGGTGAGGTCATCTTGCTCTTGCCTGCCATTCGGGAGGCAGACCATTGTGCAAAGAAAGTATGAAGCTCGCGGATAGCCTCCCAGCAGTCCTCTTTTTCTTGCACCATTCGGTCACATTGCGGCCGCCGGCCGATGTGGTAATGGCATCACTAATTCTATGAGACCACGATCGGAGCAGGCTCTCAAGCTCACTTGAGATCTTCTGATTGTCCCATATCTGCCGAAGACTCAGGCTGGTCCCACTCCTGTAAGCGAGGTATGCAATCAGATAGGTGACGATGTTCGCCTTGTAGGCCGGGAATTCTTCCTGTCTGACAATACGCGTGGCCTGCTTGAAAAGGATCGCCTTTGCGATGAGCTCTCGATACCAGATTTCGTCAGGCTTCCAATCTTTGCCGCGCCTGTGGACCTCAATCGTAAAGGCCAGGAAATTCTTCTGGGCACCGCGACTGACCACATGTGGCAGCTGATCCCAGCTGTTCACGTATTTGGCAAAATCGGTCTTTGTGAATCTACGAGACGTTGGGGTTCTCTCGTCAAACTTACGCTTTTGTGCCGGAGTTGTACCCTGCACGGCTCTTGGCAACCTGATACTGGCCTCGTGCTCTCTCGTAGAACCATCGCCCCTGCTCTCCCGGACACCAGACAGTGGTTGAAAGCCTCTCGATTTCGATATGGAAGGAATGGTTGGCTGAGAAGTCAGCAACCTGGATCACATTCTGGCTGTTTGCATAGAGCGAGATCTTCGGAACAATTTCCTCGAGTTTTTCCGGCTTGAGAAGGATTGTGATCTTGGCAGGAACGAACACAGCGGAGATATCAGCCTTATCAATCTTCTTTGCTCTGTGCAGAGATGCCGTGGTCTGACCGCCGTTCACAATCTGGAGCCCTGTTATGGTCTTGATGGCCAGTTGCCCATCATCATTGCGAACAACCTGCAGGCTGTCTGCAGTGGCAGATATCCCGTTGTTGTATGCCATGAAGCGATCTGGTTCCTGCTTCAGGGTGTCCCTGATGCCTTTATTGACTTTCCCTTTGGCCTGAAGGAAGGATCTCACGTTGAACTCGAGAAGCCGTGGACCGTATTCGTCATAGATGCGGTAGAGAATCTCCGCAGGCATGATCATCAGGTAAGAGAGGTAGTCTTCGAGCGCGTGGCATGGCAAGACAGGGAATCGGAGCGCCGAACGTTCTTTCAAAATCAATCTCGATGACATCCCTTGGCAGGCCCGATTGCATGCTCCTGAACAGCCGCTCGATATCCCAGATCTCAATTTCGAGTGGAACGGGCAGGCCCTTTATCCTGGCTCCTCGGACATCCTTGACGCGACTCAGGCCGTCGGTCAGGACAAAAACACGAGCACGAGTCAGTCCAGGCGCAATTTCGTAAATCCTTGAGGCCATCCCAAACGCATCGGAAGCGGTTTCCATTTGCTGATGAAGCCCTTTCCTCGCCGCATCGAAGAAACCGGATTGCCTCCTTTGCCGCTTTGGATATCTCTTCTTTGGAGAATTCGAGGGTTGTTGCAGGTCAAGAAAAATAGAGGCAAACAAGATCAAGCGTATCGCCATCATCATTCACCGCAAAGCCATTCACTCTGAGGGAACCTCTTGGAGCTTGCCTTTCAAAGTGGCAAACCTCTGGGTTTTCGACTATGCCCATCTCTCCAAGATGATCGAGGACGATACTCGACAAACACATTTTCCTTGAAGTCCACCGACCCATCGTTTTCTGAGCCCCCGCTCGCGCGATCATGGATTTCTGCAGCTCATTCTCTTTATGAAATTGAGCAACTCAAGATCTTCTGCCATTTCATCCTTCAATCATCAGAGTGGTGCACTCTCGAAGGCATCTATCTCAAAGGGAAGACATGCTGAGAATTCTATGCTGTAGGAACCGGAGGCGACACCTCCACGAACTTCAGACGCTCGTATTCTCGGGAAGTCTCCAGCCACTTCAAAGTAATGGACCTCTCGAAGCAAATACTCGTATGCCAGAATACGAAGACCTTCATAAATATCCAGATATCCTGCTTCCATCAGGCAATCATTAAACCTGATGACAGCGGATTCGTCCTCAGTGCCAAGCATGCTGCGTAGCTGCTGAACTAATTCTGGCAGAGTCAGGCCGGAAGTACCGCCTGGTATCCAGTGTCATGTGGCACAGAATCAGCCTCCGCACGCGAGTTTCATCCATCTGTGAGAGGCTGGAAATCTTTATGTGGCCGGCAGGAAGAATGGTGGTACTCTTCACTTCCAACAGAGCACCCGGGAAGCTGAAAATCCTGAACACCACCCGTCGGACCTTTCCAGGATTCGACTGCGTCCGACGCCGGCAGCCGCCCGATCGACGCTGTTCCCTTCAAGAAACTGAGCTCGGCAAAGAGGCCAGCCTGCTCTTCCGGGCTGAGTCCTTCAGGTCCATACCTCTTCATGAATCCCTGCCAGATTCGGAGCCGAGTGAAGCAGGGATTGAACAGCTCCTGGCTCTGAAGATGCTCTCACCACCATCTCTGCTACATCCTGACATAGCACTTCGAAGACTTCCCGGTAAATCCGATCTGAAAGCACCAGACAGAGGCGAACCCGCCCGTTCGGTCCAGGGATCACGATTTCCGGAAAAAGCTCAAATCCTCTCGAGGAAGGATAATCCACATCAGGTGGTACGGCTGGTGAATGCAACCTCGATTAAAAGAGCCAGGTGTCACACCCGGGCTGAAGAATCGCAGCCCGGATATCGATATGCACATCCGGAAAGAATGCGCCTGGTATGCCAGCCTGGCTGCGAGAGGTCGCTCATCGGCAAGATCTCTTCCAGAGGGAGCCACCTGGTTCATAGCTCTCCCCCATACTCCTGGCTCCAGTAAATATTATTCACTCTGATACGCTACAGTGCGAGCACGATCACTGGCATGGAAAGCTGATTCCAAATCCAATAACAGGAAGGTCTCCATCAATCTGTGCCGTAGATGGAGAAAGAGGATAAAGCAAAAGCAATCCAGTACCAGGATCACGTTGTGCCCTGATTCTTGGGTCCAGATGGAGTGTCTGGGAATCTCCCTTCGCCCGGTCCTGGCTGCGTCCTGCACGGTCTGCATCAAAGCTGCCTGATAACGGTCAAGATCCAGATCGATAGCTTCGTCACGAGGAGAAAGAAGGCGTCTGATAATGTAGCGCCCTTCACCACGTTGTTCCTCTATCGAAAGACTTCTTTCGTTGGGAGAACGCCTCACCAAGCTGAGTATCCAGCTCTCCGATCTGAGCCATTTTCACCTTCTCCTGAAATGAGAGCTACCGTCCAGCTCTGAAGCTCACCAATGCCGGTCTGTCGCTCGATGTAATCAGAGAGCAACCGGGCATCAACCTTTTGATTCGTTGGATGTGTGACAAATTGGTTGAGAAATGTGAGAATTTCGGTTGCAGGTACTCCATTCCAGAGACAGGTATCCCGCCCATCTGTGTGATCTTCCACCAGGACGATCACGTTCAGGACTTGTTTCAGCCGGAGGAGCCAAGTCTCCTCAACAGAACTTCAGCAGTTCTGATAATTCCGCTCAAGGTTCTCTCCGATCCCGGTGGAAGACAACGGTTTCAGAAATGGAACCTGCAAAAGACAGTTGAAGCTCGATGCCCGTCCTGAGCTTGACCCTTGAGGTGATCATCAAAGCAGGGTGCGACATTACCTTCAGGCCATAGTCCCTCGGTGTTCCACCCACAGCTGCCATATGGTCGAATTCCTGCCTCAATTCCTCATTGGCTTCGGTGATATGCTGAAACCATTCGTTAAGCTCCGGCGTGGTGTAGAGACGACAAAGATCCAGATAACCAGGCCGATACCCAAACCAACGCCCCATCTGCATAAGGGTATCGTACATCCTTGAGGCTCGAAGAAAGTAGCTCACCGTGAGACCTTCAAGGGTAAGACCACGTGAGAGCTTATCACCACCGATGGCTATGACGTTAAGGCCGGTTTCTCTATTGAGCTCATAATCTAGAATATCTCTGGCTGAGCCATTGATCTGGCGAACTTCGATGCTGGAAACTACCTGTCCGAGCAGAGGGCTCAATGCTCTCCCATGGCACAGGTGGATAGTCAGGGTCATCAAAGAAATCCGTTGTGGGGATAAAGTCTTCCTCCCAGAGCCGACGCAGCTCGGAAAGGAGCGGCCTGGATGATCCGCCATCCCCACGGCGAATCCGTCGGCGAATGGAGCTAAGCTCTTCACGAACCTGATTGTAGACGGCCTGCTGTACGCTGGTGAACCGTGTAACATGGATCAGCATGGAGTTATGCACCCGGACCTGGCCACGAGCCTGCCTTGCAGCACAGGCGAGCAGGAAAGAATGAATAGCTAGCCTAAGTGATGGAGGGATTTCAGGCTGGCCACCATAAAGAGGACGGTGTCCATTACGGTGTCGTGATGGCATCCAGCCACTGCGCTCTCCTGGCTCAAGAGAATCGGCATGATCCGTAACCTGTCTTACCAGGGGAGTGCTGGTTCATCATCCGCACCATCCTCTGAATCACTACTGAGCCCAAAGATCCTTACCGGCCCGGCATAGTTCGATGGTGCAGGCAGATTTATGATGAAACTCCTGGGGAAAATATCATCACCATCTTCAGCTGTGCGGGCGCGTTCATGGATAAAGATGTTGGCAAATGGAGTGGCAGTGTAGCCGACATAGGCACTCTTTTCAAAAAAGCGCAGTAACCGGCGCACACAGCGGTTGATGGCAGTTGGATCATGATCGGGGTCAGGCTGCCCGTTTTCATCAAATGCCTGTTCATTGGTATCAACGGATGCATGATCGGCTTCATCATCGATGACCAGCAGCGGAACGTCTCTAACAATTCGTCATCCCGTTTCAGGATCTCTGCCGTTTGCAGCCCATTCCACCCAGTCCAAAAGATTCTGCAGTACGCGGGCATTTTTCTTTACCACAAAAAGTAGGGGACGCCCTCCAGGGTTTATACTGAAGTTTCTGGCAACGGCCCGGCTGAAATCCCTCGCTCGCTGCGGTTTGTAATGGTATCCGTTCGCAGTTCGGGATCAATAGGGCCAACACCAATGGGACGAAGGCCTCGCCTCTGGGCCTCGCGAGGAGGCATACTTTCGTAGCCCAGAAAACCTTCATCCAGACGCATTTGGGTCTGGCTCCGAAGATTATTGTGAATTCCGGCAAGAACCACAATAACCTTGTAGCCGGCATCGGCGGCTTTACAGATCAGACCGTTATAGTTGGCAGTCTTTCCGGACTGAACGTGGCCAACAACAAGCCCCCGCCGATCCCATGGCCCGGAGCGCTGAGGATCTTCAAGAAGCCCCAGGGTGCGATCAGTGATTTCATCCAGGGCATCGATACTGCTCGGCGACCATCTGCTTCCGAGAAATAAACGGTATCTGTTGCTGTATCTCCATGAGATATTGCTTCTGCGTAAAGGAAACCAGGGAACATGATTTTCTTCATCGACAAGCAGATATCTCTCGGCCAATCCAGACACTGAATCTGGTTTCTAGTTCCCTGATAAGCCTCTCTCGATCAATTCTCTGGCGCCATCCACCATTCAAACTAAAAACACGTTTCGACGCTCTCAACGATGATTTCACGAGTAAGAGGGTCGTCATCAGTCCTTGACCGAATAAACATCTGTACTAAGCCAAGAACATTTTCGAAATCACCGTTGCTCAATGTTACCCTTCCTCCTCCGCGTGAATCCGAAAGTGATATAACAAGTTTTGGAAAATTGTGAAAAGGTTCAGTCCTCAAGAAGCGATTGGCGCGCTTCATCTGGTGAAATGCTTAAGTGCCATGAACCATGTGTTTATAGATGGAGTAAAGCACTTGATACACTTCATCTTCTGAGCTACTGCTGAAAGCCTCATCCTGAATTTCGCCTTTTTCAACAGTGTCGAGCCAGATTTGTTGAACTGGCACTGTACCCTCAATTACGCGGAGCATACCCTCAATCTTGCTCTTAAGTTCTCCAGAATCGTCAAGGACAGACTTTAACGGACAGGATGATTGCGGCTGATTCGATAAGTTGATGTGTTCTTTTTTCTCAATTACTTCCCATGCTCTCTGGAACCCCTGGATGACTGCTCTCTTCCCGTAGGCCCCTCGATGTGCAAATACCCTCCTGGCCTGATTTCTTACTTTATCTGCTAAGATCCCGGAGGCGATATCTTAAATAATCAGGTGGGCGAGCAGTAGACTTGCGAATATCAATTTTCCAGTGAGAATCAGCTGAATTTTGGATGTCAAGACGTATACGCGCAAGCTTGAAAGGTTCTTCTTTGGTCCATGTTCGCCCAAAACCGAACCCAAGCCAGCTGCCGGGTACAAGCAGTCTTCGATTCCGATAAACATAGAATCCCTGATGAGCAGTCCAGCCTTCGGGCCCGGCTCCGAAATTGAAACTCATTTAATCCAGGCGATCTTTGTGCGGGAGAACATAACCTTGAAGTTCAACGACCCAACGGAAGTGGGAATACTTTCAAGCGGTGAACAATCGGTAAAAGAATGATTTTTCATAAATGGATCCCAGTCTTTTACACTTTTTGCCTCAGATGTACCATTAATAAATATGTTAAACTCGGGTTTTGGACCTTCTAGGAAGCGGTGGAAAACCATCGCGAGATGTTGTTCAACCCTGTCAGTAAGCTGTAGAAATGAGTCATGAGTCTTTTTTGTCATCATCGAGGAGCTGTCTCCAGCAATTTGATCCATATTCTCCCAAAGCACCAAAGTTCCATGTTGTGATTTCATTTAATGGGTCGATTCGTTTTTCAGATCCGGGTTTGGTTTTTTTTAGGAGTTGCCAGGCATTAACCTTGGTTACATGGTCTAAATCCCAACGACGAATGGCGATTTTTCCGTTTGTCGACAGATGCTACCGTAAGGCTACGGCATTGAGAAAAGGAGGCAGTCTTGAGGCCGAGACCGAATCGCCCAAGATCTTCGCGGGACGCGTTCTTCAAGAGGGTTTCGATTGCCGGGACACATCGCATTCCGAAGGGTATCTTCATTCATCCCATCGCCATCATCTAGGATTGAAATGTATGAGTTCTGTCCTTCCCACCAAAAATTTATCCAAATATTTTTAGCACCAGCTGTTATGCTATTGTCGAAAATATCCGCAATAGCTGTTTGAACGATTATAGCCTACACCTCTCATTGCCTCGATCATCGAAGCTGCCGGCGGTGCTGCTATATCGTATGCTGGAAGAGGAACCGTCAATTATTGTTCCATAGTCTCTGTATGATAAGTGAACCTTGGGAGGTCTATGATACTTCACAGTTCAAAAGCAAAAGCAGAACGGGAACCCTTGGCTGATCCTTTTGCCGGCCACCAAAATCAGGAGATCTTCAACTTGGTTCCCACCAAGAAGGCGCGGTGTTTGCAGTATCTGATGTACCGGGCACCCACCACACAATGCCCTTCTTTTGCCACATACCTGATTTGCCAGATCGAGGAGAGCGAAATTGCACTCCCGCGGCATCACTGGATCTACCATTGCCTGGATAATCTCTCTGAATCGCCGGTTGCGCCGGGATGAGTCCTTCACTTCCGAGCCAGAATACCGGCCAGTAACCCTAACGTGTTGTTCAATGAGGGTTGCTGGCAGATCCAGGCAAAACAGCAGACAGCACTTGCGATGTAGTCGCTGACACCTGGTAATGAAATCAGTTCCTCTTTCCCACGCGGGACCCTTCACCACCAAATCTGGTCATGAGGCTTGCAGTCATATCCTGGATCAGATCAGTTCGCCAGTGCAAGCCGAGTGACAGAAGCATCGAATGGATCTCTTCTCCTGTTGCTATAGCCAGGGCGGGAACGTCAGGATAGCGCTCAATGAATCGCACATACACTGGCACCACCTGTACGGCCTGTGTACGGTGAAGCATTACCTCGGCAATCAAGATATGGTAAGGATCTCCAGTGAACCTCCAGGGAAACGGACGAAAATTCTGCCGGCCCCAAGCTATTAACCTCTTTACGAAAGTCTGTGACCTTGAATGAGCCTTCGCCGCTCTTGAAAAGTTCTGTTCACTCAAGAATGCCTATTATTTGTACAGAGTTACATCTGGACTTATCTCTTAACTGTAATTACAGGCGAGGAAAGACAGCTGGTCAAGAATTGGTGACATTTATGCTAAGGCTCATTGGCAGAAGAAGCATGTGTGCGCTGGGCTTAAAAGAGCAGACTGTCTGAGCGGTACTTGACTCACTTCTTCTTCCAGTTTCCGAGACCCAAGAGATCTGACAATGCATTCCATGACCGGAGGACATACGGCATTCCCCATCAACTTGATCTTGTCCCTCCTTACACCAGATTCAAGCCTGAAGCTCCTTGGAAATCCCATGGCAAGCTTCAATTCCTCTGGCTGTAACATACGCATCATATGGCCGTCTGGAGAAGGCTTGACATAGGCGAAGCGATCAAGGGTTGTAACGGTCCTCAAAGGGCGGTCAACCGATTGCCAGCCTCCACTCTGATCAGTTCCATAATACACAATGAGGAAATGCTCCTCGTTACCAAGTTG
This sequence comes from uncultured delta proteobacterium, assembly GCA_963783775.1. Taxonomy (GTDB): domain Bacteria; phylum Desulfobacterota; class Syntrophobacteria; order Syntrophobacterales; family Syntrophobacteraceae; genus JADGQM01. The sequence continues at coordinate 109,944 of CAWAOR010000013.1, forward strand.
ATCCATTGCGCGGTATGCTCGCGCTAATGTAGGCAGTGCTCTTCCTGGTGAAACAAAGTGGGGAGAAGGAGTATCTACCATCAAAATCGATAATTGCGCTGGCAGACATCACTTCGCTACCGTTTGTCATTATCCGGTCGGGCATACCTGAAAGGGAACAAATGAGAAAAAGTCGCCTCCGAGACTGGGGAACACCGAATTCCATGGCATTGAGCTTGTCAACCCAAATTTTGTAACCCAAATTCTCGAGCTCAGCTGTAAGCTTGGGGTAGGCATCCCAGGACTGCATGTGGACGACATTCTCCAACACAATCCATTTGGGCTTGAATTGGGCTGCAAATCTGACAACCTCAAAAGCGGTGAGTCTGCTCTCCTCAGATCGCTCTCGCAGCGCCTTTTGCACATGTATGATTGGTGCATTCGGGAGAAGCAACGATCAGATCGATGTCTCCAATCTGCGTCGTGTAGCTCAACAGGTGACACATCTCTTATATCTGCATGGATAGCAAGTGCCTTGGGAAAATTCCTGCGGTAACAATCAGACGCTATGCTCCAGAAGTCAATACCGGCAACAATCTCGGCACCAGCAGCCTGGGCTCCAAGACTGCTACCGCCAGCTCCGTGAAAGAGATCGAGGGCACGGATCTTCATATTTTGCCATCCTGTTCAGAGGCTAGAAAGCCAGGGCCTTTGTTGGATTCACTATAACTGAAAATTCGTCCGGAGTAACAATAAGATTTTCGACCACTGGCGCTTCCAGGGCCTGTGCGAGCACGTTTTCTGACGAATTCCTGCCGTACCAAAATGTCGATGTTGGCATTACTTCAGACCGACAGGATTGAGACCAGCGCTCTGGAGTAGGTAGATGCTTTCCGGTGTTTTGGAGTCTGAGGTCCATGCACATGATGACCTTATTGACTGAGGGATCATCCTTCGAAAAGGGAGCATCAATGCCATCGAGACAGGCCTGAAAAAACATGCGCTCTGCTGCTCAGCTGGCAAATACCGTGCGATAGAAGTCGAAATTCTCGGTGACCGCACCGGCACCGCGGATGACGGAGCGGAGCGGATCTTCCGATTTGCGGACATCGAGACCGGTGGCTTGATGGACCAGGAGCCTGAGGCCCTTCAGCAGAGCCCCGCCACCGGCCAGCCAGATGTTGCTTTCCGCTACATCGGACGTCAGGTCCGGAGACACTCTTCTCGAGCACTTGGCGCACCGCTTCGATGATCGCCAGGGTCGGTTCTTTAATGGTCTGCCGTCACGTCCGCATCGGTAATCGTCACCGCCTTGGGCATGCCGGTGGTGAGGTCCTTGCTGCGCAGTTTGACCTCCAGATTCTTCTTGAGCGGCACGGCGGAGCCAATCTTAATCTTGATGATCTCGGCCATCATCTCACTTTCATGGCTTTCCGGGGATTCGAACGGATGCTTATGCAATGTCCCCCCTCGCTGTCTCTACCGAGGATGCGCTGTCCTGACTCGAAAGCGCCATCGATCAGGTCTTCTGAAAGGCTATGAAGCCATGGCCCATCCCTGTTCCTGGACAAGCTCTTCAATGTCATCTTCCAACGCTTGAAAAGCAGGCAAAGTCCTCAATAAATCAAAGCTGGTTACGTAGTCCGCCACACGTTTCGCACACTGGTTGAGGCGTAACTTTTTCAACCTGCGTCCAGAGCGTCCGCTAGCTTGACTCAGGAGATCGTAAAGGACTTGTTTTGGATCGGGGAGCCTCTCAAGTCCAGCCAGGTCAGGAAGTATCAAAGGCCGGCGGCCGTTGGGATTTCCAGAGGCCCTGCGCAGGGCACATTCATCAAGGAGCAACCATGCCTCTTGCATGCGAACCGGCACGACACAGACCGCTGGCGGAGGACTTAATGGTAGTTTTTCGAGAGCGGCAAGGATTTCCCCCTTACGTTCTCCATATGATTGATGTTCTGCATCTCTATGAACAAAGAGAAGCTGGCAAGGAAAGAGCTCTATGGCATTTTCGATGCGGTCAGTCAGCTTTCTAGGAGGATTCGGCAGTCGTCGAAGATCAGCCCATTCAGCCTGGATAGCACAGGTAACCCGGTGCTCCCGCAACAACCAGGTGAGCACACGGAGAAGAGCATCGTCCGAACTCCCATCCGAAAGCAACGTATAGCGGATTTCCCTCATTCCGGGGATATCCTTCTGAACGGGATGGAGAGCTGCTTGAAATCCTCTCGATCCAGCACCCGGCGTTTTTGCGGCTTCTCAGGTCTCGGGCCTTTGTGAGACCCGGCATGACGATCCGGCATCCTCTCTGGCTCTTCGATGGGGACAGGATTCAAGTAGGAGAGAAGTTTACCGCGAGGGACAACGCTTTTCTCTCCAGGCATCTTAGTGCGCCAGGTATCAGGCAGGCAGCTGAACGAAACCTTCTTGAAGTGTTTGCCGGATCGGACCCCTTCCTTCAGTTCAGCGACCAGCAGGCTATCTTCCGGCACTTGAGTAACGACAGCCGGCGAGTGGGTGTTGACGATCACCTGTCGGAGTGGATTGTCAGGACCGATCGGTTCATCCGCATCGGTGGCAATGTCCTCGAGAAGCCTGAGCATAGAAGCAATTCTTTCAGGATGAATACCGTTTTCAGGTTCTTCCAAGCACAAGAGGCCCTGGGCTTCGCTGTCAAGTTCGAGAACGGCCAGTGCGAGAAAGCGCAAGGTTCCATCGGACAGGGCACGTGCCGGATGGGCTGTGCGATTTCGATCAGTCACCAGAAGGGTAAGAAGTTCGCGCTTTTCATCACGGTCAATTCCCACTTCATACACATCATCGATGAGCTCTGCCAAACGGCTGGCAACTTGACCCAAAACCAATGATTCCGCTTCTTCCCTGGTTGATTCATTTTGGTCTTGATGCCTTCCGTGGCGAGCAAGGTGATACAGTGTGGCCGGCAGATGAGACCCGTCCATACCCAATCTTCCCGGCGAGGTAAACTCATCTGGCTTGCGCAGAGAGGAGGGCTCAAGTTGGAGCAGGCGCCAGGATTGCATTTCGCGACGCGCCAGCAATGCCGTTGGGCTTTCAGCGGCATTGGCAACAGAAAGAACAGTGCGGGGCAAGTGCCTGGCAGGTCGTCTGAGGGTTCTTCCTCCCTGTCCGTCCTGGTGAATTTTGATAACCCGGTCTTCCCCTTCGCCCTCTGTGGAGATAAAGGGCGAGCTCCGCCGTCCTTTTACCGCGGATTTCCGCCACTTGAGCTTGTGCGGAAAGAGCAGTCTACGGGATGCTTCGCCCTGCGTGATTCGCACCAGCTCCTCTTTCAGGAGTTCAAGGGAACCCAGGGACTTCAAAGCATGATTGTCAGTCCGGTAAGCAATGGTAACGGAATATTGCAGAAAAGTGATCGTAGCCTCTGCCCTTTGCCCCAAATCATCCCAGCCTTCATAGGGCACAATCATTTCCGCTTCGAATGACATCTCGTCAACATGATCCGTTCCGACTCGGTGAAATAGGCTCCTGATGTCTGTCGTTCTACCCCCTTCATCGCGAACGGAAAGCGCAGCGTCAATCAGAGGGCGATCTGTCAGAACGCTTAAAAAGTGAATGGCATCGAAGAGGTTGGATTTGCCAACGGCGTTCACCCCGGCCACGCACGTGAACGGGCCAAAGTAGACGTCCACATCCACCAAGTTCTTGAAACCGGAGACCTTCAAACGCGTCAGCATGATCTTCTCCACATTTTGATTCTACTTTGTCACATTCTTGTGGATATCGGAAGCCATGACGGCTGTGCGTTATGGATGAACCATACTTAGAGGCATCGAACCCGGGACCGACAAACGCTAAAACCAGACCTTTGTAGACCGGGAATCTCCTGCGGAAGATCTTTTGCGGTCTGAACGGCGACCCAAAGGGGGCTCCGGAAAAGGTCAATTCTAATAATCAGCTGACAAAAACCGTGCGATAGAAGTCGAAGTTTTCGGTGACCGCACCGGCCCCACGGATGACGGAACGGAGAGGATCTTCCGATTTGCGGACATCGAGACCGGTGGCTTGATGGACCAGGAGCCTGAGGCCCTTCAGCAGAGCCCCGCCGCCGGCCAGCCAGATGCCGCTTTCCGCCACATCGGACGCCAGGTCCGGCGACATCTTCTCGAGCACTCGCCGCACCGCTTCGATGATCGCCAGGGTCGGTTCTTTAATGGCCTGCCTCACATCCGCATCGGTAATCGTCACCACTTTGGGCATGCCGGTGGTGAGGTCCTTGCCGCGCAGTTTGAGTTCCAGGTTCTTCTTCAGCGGCACGGCGGAGCCAATCTTGATCTTGATGATCTCGGCCATCATCTCACTGACGAAGATGTGGTGTTCGCGCCTGATGTATTGACAGATGGCTTCGTCCGCCTCATCCCCGGCCACGCGCAGCGATTCACTGCAGGCCACGGCAAACTTGGAGATCACCGCCACCTCGGTGGTCCCCCCACCAATATCGACAATCATTTGCCCCATCGGCTTGTCAATGGGCAGGGCAGTGCCAATCGCCGCCGCCATGGGCTCTTCGATCAAGAAGACCTTCCCGGCTCCCGACATCTCCGAAGCTTCCATGACGGCGCGCTTCTCAACCGAGGTGATCCCGGCCGGGACCGCTACCACCAGCTTCGGGCGCGACAGGGGCACCCGCTTAAAAACCTTCCCCAAGAAGGACCGTATCATATACGAAGCGGACTCGAAATCGCTGATAACACCGTCTTTCAGCGGACGACAACTGATGGTATTCCTGCCGTGACGGCCGGCAAGCTCCTTGGCTTCCTTGCCAATGGCAACCACCTTCTTGGTTTCCCGGTCCAGCGCCACCATCGACGGTTCATCGAGAACCACGCCCTTCCCACGCACATAGATCAAGGTGTTGGCGGTACCCAAATCCATCGCCATATCGCGGGAGAGGAAATCCAGCATGTGACCTATCATTTCTTCATTTCCTTCACCTGGGGCCGTTCCATGGGGTTAGCAGTCACTCTTTTTGCTCAGTCTACCCTCCTATATAGCAAATGTTTGGATATCATTGCAAAATTTTAGTGGGTTCAGAAACCACTGGCTTTGGCCCCAAAGAGAGCCCACCGAGGGTGAGCGGCTGGCGAACTGTCTCTCCTCGAGGGTGTCCCCGGCCGACAGATCGGCGGTTTTCTATTGACAAAACGCGCAAGAGTGAAGATACAGTGGCTCTGCGCGGCTATTTTGAGGCAAAAAGAGGAGCACCCATTGCTTTAGGGGCAAAATGACCAGGCAGAACGTCATCTTCTTTTGCTGTGATATATATAATATAATCGGTCTGTTATAGGATTTCGACCAGCGGTCCTTCCGCAGCTGCGCCCTGGGTGGGTGAGCACATTTAACCGAATGGTGCCGGGAAGGAGTCTCTGAGATGCCTCGAATATTGCGATTAGCTTCCCCCTGGTTGGTGGCTGCTGCCATCTTTTCGCTATGGGCGGTTGATGCCACCGGCGCCCCTTACCTGGATCTTCGTTCCGCTATCCTCCTTGATACCGCCGACGGGCAGGTGCTCTATGAGCAAAATGCCGATATGCCCATTCCGCCTGCTTCCGTTACTAAAATCTTGACGCTTTATCTGATCTTTGATGCGATCAAGCAGGGTCAGGTCCATCCCTCGGACCGCGTGCCCGTCAGCAAGCGCGCGGCCAACACGGGAGGATCCAGAATGGGCCTGCGCACGGGAAAGGATGTCCCCCTGGAGGAACTCATCAAAGGCATCGCCGTAGTCTCCGGGAACGATGCCGCCGTGGCCGCAGCGGAATATCTGAGCGGAAACGTCGAAAGCTTCGTAATGAAGATGAATGTCAAGGCTAGGGAACTGGGTATGACGAATTCAGAATTCATGACCCCGAACGGTCTACCGGCCAAAGGGCAGGTGACTACAGCTCGGGATCTGGCCAAGCTTTCTTCATCATACATCCGGCACTATCCGGAGGCCCTTCATATCCACTCCATGACTTCGTACACCTACTGCAGCTCCACGCATCACAACGCCAACCGACTGCTCGGCGTCTGTCCGGGAGTGGACGGCATCAAGACCGGTTTCGTCTGCGCCTCGGGATTCAACCTGGCAGCGACGGCCAAACGTGGTGATGTACGCCTCATTGCCGTGGTGCTGGGAGCCCGCAGCCCGTGGACAAGAACCATGGAGACTGAGAAGCTTCTTGAAGCAGGCTTTCAGAAGCTGGCCTCAGATGCTAAAGATCCCGGGTCCGTCGAAGAAATCCTTGCCCGTCAGGATGCCACCAGGAATGCCAGGAATGTGCGCATGGCAGGTGCGGTGCCGACCGGTGAACGGCAGGGAAGTCATGCAAACCGCAAGCAACTGAAAGGTCATGCCAGTCTCGGGAAAGCTGCCGACACCTCGCGCACTTGCCTTCCAGCTGCAAAATCCCCCCAATTGGTGAAAAAAGCGGCGCCGGCCGAGGATACCTGTCCGGTGGGGGGACCGGCAAAAGCAAAGACCGCGGCAAGCAAAGGGAAGCTCCAACTGGTCAAGCAAACCGGGACGGCTAAAGTAACGGAGGCCACAACAAAACCGGCGACCGCTGAAAGCCACACCACTGCAAAGAAGCAGACCGCTGCCAAAGAAGCCCCCGGCTCAAAGAAGGTGGACGCGCCTTCAAAACCGGCTGACCAGGAAAAATCGACTGCTGTTCAAGTTGCCAGCAAACCGGCCGCCAGCACCAAGCACAAGCCTGCCTCCGGGTCGTCCAAGAAGACCAATTGAACAAAAACCCATCGTCGAAATAGCAAGCGAGGAATCCATACGGACCCCTCGCTTTTTCAGACACCCTTAATGACTTCTCTTCCGCTAAACCCTCAGCAACTGCAGGAGGAACCCGAACCTGCGCCTGCTATCGGGACTTCGGACGTCAACTTGAAGCCTGAGCCACACCCATGCATGCCGTAGTCGATGGTAACATCCTTGGTTTGTTCACTGAGTGCCTTGTCCATCAACATCGTGAAGCCGTTGACAGCAAAAACCTCATCCGCTTCTTTAGGTTCATCCAGAACCATGGCCAGGGAAGGCCCGCTTCACCCGCCTGCATGCAAAAAGATACGAATCGGAGCTATTTCCTTGTCCTTGAAATACTCTTTCAAAACCTCTTCTGCTGTTTCCGAAATATGGACCACTGACATTCTCCTTTCACTATTCTATTGCGTCATCTGCGCCTCTCTTGTGTAGCCACTGAGCGCGCGGGTGTCAAGGTGGGCAAAGACCTTTCTCATTCGGGCCATCCCGGAAGGGGAAAAGGCCTCAGGGTACAGGTTCTTCCAGGAAAGGCAGAGCGATGCCTTTCCGATAAACCAGGGCGTGGCAGGAAGCGATCAGCTGCCCCTGGTCGTCGTGGACTTTGATATCATAGTTGGCCGTTTTTCGCGTACGGCTGTATTCTCGCGCCTCAGCAGTGAGCTTGGTCCCTGTTGCCGGAGCAGCAATGTAGTTGACTGTCATGCTCAAAGCCACGGCGACCGTCCCGTGAGAATTGGAAGCCGTCTCAAAAGCCTCGTCAATGAGGGCAAAAAGCGCTCCCCCATGGGCAATCCCGAAGATATTCTCCATTTCTTGCGTAACCATCATTTCGACCTGGGAATATCCCTCATCCAGAGCCAAAAGCTTCAGGCCAAACTTTTGTGCAAAGGGTTCCCGTTCTACCTCCCGGAATAACGCCTGCCGTATCTTCTCATCCATGGCAAATACCATTACCCCCTTCTCAAACGGCATCAGCAATACCCGCGGCCAAAGTCGACAGGCAAGATTCAGCACATCTTATCGAAACTGCCAACAGCCCGGGAAGATGGTCAACGGCCTCAATCGCAGCCTCATCGGAACCGCGACCGGAGGAATACTGGACGCGGGAAGTGTCAAATCAGAGCTGGAGTCGTGACTGCTCAACGACGCTTATAACTGAAGTCCCTCGCCAAAGTAAAGGAATTCGCGGCATGTGAGTTAGGGTGCATCAAAGAAGAACTCATGATATATTCCATCTGAGTCGTTCCAGGAAGCACTTCGGATTGGCGGGATATCCAGCGAGGACTCTCCCCCGACCCGATCAGGCAACGAAGAAACGATTCGCGTCCATTTTGAAGGAGTCTTGGGAAGGCATGGACCAACTCAATCAGATCATCAGCACCATTGCATTGACCATGGGCGTCGGCTGGGCCAGTGGCATCAACCTGTATGCCGCTCTGCTCATGCTCGGCATCCTCGGCACCACCGGCAGTATCGTGCTTCCTCCAGAACTCATGGTCCTGGCCAGTCCGCTGGTCATTTTCGCAGCCGCCGTGATGTATCTTGTGGAATTTTTTGCTGACAAGATCCCCGGCGTGGATACCGGCTGGGATACGGTGCACACCTTCATCCGCATCCCTGCCGGGGCGCTTCTGGCCGCGGGTGCTGCCGGCTCCGTCAACCCCTCGTTGACAGTGGCCGCCGCCCTGCTCGGGGGAGGGCTGGCGACTCTGTCCCATGCCACCAAAGCCGGCACCAGAGTGCTCATCAACACGTCACCCGAACCCTTTACCAACTGGACGGCCTCAGTCACCGAGGATGTCATGGTCATAGGCGGGATCTGGACGGCCATCCACCACCCCTGGCTGTTCCTGGGTCTCCTGCTGGCCTTCGTCCTGCTCGCCATCTGGCTGCTTCCCCGCCTGTGGCAGGGTATCAAGAAGGTGTTCGCCTTTATCGGTCGACTGTTCAACAAAGGATCCCAATCCCCATGACACTGAGCCCCAGACTCCGCTGTTCGGTACGCCGCATCCAGGACGAGCCATGCGCATCGCTTTAGTGGGCATGTCGGGATCGGGCAAGTCTTTCTGGTCAAAAAGGCTCTCCCGGTCGAGCTTCCGCTGCTTTTGCTGCGATGATCTGATTGCGGCGAGACTCTTCCCTCAAGCGAGGAAGAGGGATGGCAGCATCGCCGCCGTGGGACGCTGGATGGGCTTCCCCTTCGAGCCCCCCTACAAAGAGCACGAAGCCGCCTACCTGGCCTGTGAAATGGCTGTCATGGCACAGCTTCTTGACACGTTTGGCAGCCGTGGGGAGGGCTTGGCGGAGGACATCGTGGTCGATACTACCGGCAGTGTCATTTACACCGGGGAGGAAACCTTGATGAAGCTCCGTCGCCATACCACCGTAGTTCATCTCGCAACCCCGCTCGAGATTCAAAAGAAGATGCTCGAAGCCTACGTCAAGCAGCCCCGTCCGGTATTGTGGCGCGACAGGTTCATCAGGCGGCCCGACGAAACCAACGCTCAGGCCATGGCTCGCTGTTATCCAGAATTACTGGCGAGCCGGGAAGGTCAATACGAAAAACTGGCGCACGTCACGATCAGTTACTACCACCATCGCCGGGCGGGATTCAGTGTGGAGGAATTCCTTCATGATGTGAAAACCGGGAGGGGTTAGCGAATGAAGAAGTTTGTCATCACGGTTTTAGGCTGCGACCGGCCGGGGATTATTGCGGCAGTCTCCAAAACCCTCTTTGAAAACCGATGCAATATCGAAGACGTAAGCCAGACCATCCTGCAGACCGAATTTGTGGGGATCTTTATCGCTGCCCTCCCCGAACTCTTGAGTGAGGAAGACTTGCTGGCGAAACTTCGGAAAGAACTCACCCCCATGGGGCTTTCGGTGGTACTGAAGCCTGTGCAGGAGGCGGGCGAATGGATCGCTCCGGCAAGCGAGCCCTTTGTTATCACCACCCTTGGCCCGGACCGCCTCGGCCTGGTAGCCGCCATAACCGAGGTTCTGGCCCGCTTTGGGATCAATATTACGAACCTCAGGGCTATCTTCAGGGGCGGCAACGATCCACGACGGAACGTCATGATCTACGAGGTGGATATTCCTGTCGCCATCGATCGGCACACCTTCCGAACCGCACTCCATGAGCGTGCGGAGCAATTGGAGCTGGATATCAGTCTCCAACACCGGGCAATATTCGAGACCATTCACAGAGTATAAGGTTTAAAGATGCTTACCGACCGCGAAATCCTTTCCACGCTTGAGATGCTCAAGAATGAACACCTGGATGTCCGCACCGTAACGCTGGGCATCAGCCTTTTCGACTGCGCCGGCCAGGATGCGGCGAAGTTCCGGCAGCGCATCCTCAACAAGATCTGCCACCTGGCTCGAGATCTGGTTAGAGTGTGCGACGAGGTCGGCCTCCAATACGGCATCCCTGTTGTCAACAAGCGCATCGCCGTAAGTCCCGTTGCCGTAGCGGCCTGTGCTTTTTCCACACCTCAGATGGTCGCCATCGCCCAAACCATGGATGAGGCCGCACGGGCCACCGGCGTGGATTTTATCGGCGGTTTTGGAGCTCTGGTGGAAAAGGGGTTCACCCGCGGCGACCGCGCCCTCATCGAGGCCATCCCCGAAGCCCTGGCGGAGACGGAAAGAGTCTGTTCCTCCGTAAATGTGGCTTCGACCAATGCCGGCATCAACATGGACGCCGTTTACCTGATGGGGAAGACCATCAGGCAGGCGGCGGAGCTCACCGCCCATGCCGACGGGCTTGCCGCGACCAAGCTGTGCGTGTTCGCCAATATTCCCCAGGATATTCCGTTTATGGCCGGTGCTTATCTGGGCGTGGGGGAACCCGATGCCGTGATCAACGTGGGCGTCAGCGGCCCCGGGGTGGTCAAGAAAGCCATCGATCGCGCCCGCGCCGCCAACCCTGCCGCCGATCTGGGGCACTTGTCGGAAACCATCAAACGCACGGCTTTCAAGGTCACGCGCGTCGGTGAGCTCATCGGCCGCCAGGTCGCCGACAAGTTGGGCGTCCCATTTGGGGTGGTCGACCTTTCCCTGGCGCCGACCCCCAATGTCGGAGACAGTGTGGGGGAGATCTTTCAGAGTATGGGACTCAAGAGCATCGGCGTGCCAGGCTCGACGGCCGTCCTGGCGCTCCTCAACGATGCCGTGAAAAAAGGGGGGATCTTCGCCAGTTCCTATGTGGGCGGCTTGAGCGGCGCCTTCATTCCCGTCAGCGAAGATCTCAATATCGGCGCGGCGGCAGCCGGGGGATACCTGTCGCTGGAAAAGCTCGAAGCCCTGACGAGTGTCTGTTCGGTGGGTCTGGATATGGTCGTTCTGCCGGGCGACACCTCGGCGGAAACCCTCGCCGCCATCATCGCCGACGAAATGGCCATCGGTATGATCAACGCCAAAGCCACCGCCGCCAGGCTCATTCCGGTGCCGGGGAAAAAGGCCGGTGAGAAAGCCTTTTTCGGGGGACTGCTTGGCGAAGCCACCATCATTCCCGTGTCCACCCACGCCGGGGCCGATGCCTTCATCCGCCTCGGCGGCCGCATCCCGGCTCCGGTGCAAAGCTTCAGCAACTAGATGCACTGCCGAAAAGATGACTATCGAAACTCGAACAACGAATTTCGAATTATCAAGTTTTCTCTAGTTTTTCCAGGCAATGTATATTTCACTGGGCTGTCAACTCGATCGGCAACCCCATGCAATCCCGTTTTCAAGATCCAAATCCTTACTGTTCTTCGACATTCCGCGGTTCCTTGTTCGATATTGGATATTCAATTCCAGAGGACTTGACACCTTACCGGCAACTGGCTTAACCTCCGAGGCAAACCTCCAGAGTGAGTTGACTTCTAACATGATTGCCAAGACCTACACCTGCAGCCTGCTCGGCATCGATGCCCTCCTCGTGGAAGTGGAAGTGGACCTCTCACCCGGGCTTCCCTATTTCGCGACGGTCGGGCTTCCAGACAACATCGTGCGCGAGAGCAAGGACCGGGTCAAGACGGCCCTGCAGAACAGCGGCTATCCTTTTCCTTCCGAGCGGATCACCGTCAATCTGGCTCCGGCCCATCTGAAAAAGGAAGGGGCGGGCTTCGATCTGCCCATCGCCGTGGGCATTCTGGCGGCCATGGGGATGCTTGACCGGCAAATGGTCGAGCAGGTGATTCTGGTCGGGGAGCTCTCATTGGATGGTCGGGTCAAGCCGGTAACCGGCTGCCTCCCAATGGCCATTCATGCCCAAAAGAGCGGCTATCGCCAGATGCTCCTGCCGCAGGATAACGCTCTGGAAGCAGCAGTAGCCGATGACTTGGCGGTTTTTCCCGTGAAGCACCTGGCTGAGGTGGTGAGCTTTCTGAACGGCTCTGAGGTGATCGCTCCGGTGCGCATCGACCGCGAGGCCATCTGGAATGCCGCCCTCACCGAGGCCATGGACTTTGAAGAAGTCAAGGGCCAGGAACAGGCCAAAAGGGGCCTCGAGGTGGCCGCCGCGGGTGGTCACAATGTTCTTCTCCTTGGTCCCCCGGGGGCCGGCAAGACCATGCTCTCCCAGCGCCTGCCGGGAATCCTGCCTCTGCTCAGCTATGAGGAGGCCCTCGAGACCTCCAAGGTCTTCAGCGCCGCAGGGCTGCTCAACAACCAGCCGCTCATGGTCCAGCGCCCGTTTCGCTCACCGCATCACACCATCTCCGATGCCGGACTGATTGGCGGCGGCCATATTCCGCGCCCCGGCGAAGTGAGCCTGGCCCACAACGGGGTGCTCTTTCTCGACGAATTCCCGGAATTCCGTCGCAATATTCTGGATCTGCTCAGACAACCCCTCGAAGACGGGCAGGTAACCATCGCCCGCGCCGCCATGTCGCTGACCTACCCCGCCCGCTTCATGCTCGTGGCGGCCATGAACCCCTGCCCCTGCGGCTACTTCGGCTCACCTGACCGCCCCTGCAACTGCGGGGCGCGCCAGGTTGCCCGCTACCGGGGCCGTATTTCGGGACCCATTCTGGATCGCATCGACATCCACCTCGAAGTCCCCGCCGTCCGCTACGACGATCTGCGCTCCAATGAACCGGCCGAACCCTCGGCTGCCGTTAGGGAACGCGTGGTGGCAGCGAGGCAGCGCCAGCTCGAACGCGGCGCCAGCGATGGCATCTACGCCAATGCCCTCATGAAACCCAGGCATATCAAGAAGTACTGCCATCTCGACGAAACCGGCGAGCAGCTCTTGGCCGGCGCCGTTCGACAACTGGGGCTGAGTGCCCGCGCCTATCACCGGATACTCAAGGTCGCCCGCACCATCGCCGATCTAGATCATCAGAAGGATATCGCCCCCCATCACCTGCTGGAGGCCATTCAGTACCGGTCGCTGGACCGAAGTATGTTCTGATCTGTCGTGTGCATCAAGAGATTATTCTTCGGGAAACTCCTCTTCCGGAGAACCGTACAGCCCATCGGCAGTCCAGCACGATTCAGTGTTGATATGATCTGGACGTGGCAAAATTTGAGGATGTCGAAATTTCAACGATCAGGAGAGCTGGAATCGAACAACTACAGTTCCAACAGGGCGATACAAGGCAGCTGTATCTACACCTGAGGCATCGGTCAAACTCCGGATGAATTTCTGGCCCTGGCTCTATGGAAGCATTGTTCCAAACCCCACAACAGAAGATTCAAAGCGCCTGAAGACGGGCCGGTTGTCATGGAGCATTTCGACGACGGGTGGCCCGGATATGAAGAGCCTGTCTTCGTCACCCACTAAACTCCGATGCTCAAGAGATCTCCCACCGGCTACCACAGGAGCAGTCTGTCCTCAAACCGGGGCCAATACCCTCTTTCAAGCCCTCTGCAAACAAGGAAACCTGCCGGAAGTTCAATCTGCAGCGAACTCCCCATCGAGGCGGCCACCACGGTGCTGCACCGTCGTGGTCCCTGCCTTCATGTCTCCTGAAATCGGCACAAAACTGGCCTTGAACGAACCGACAACACCTGCTACCGAAAAACCGTAGAAAAGCGATTTCCTATCACCCACCCATATTAGTTGTCAGCCCCGCAGTGACCAGTGCTGAAATTCCTTCTCCTGCAGTTAGATGCAAATCCAAGAATTTTGCCAGCCGGTCCGAAGATTGGCCGCCGGCTGGCAGTTATGGTTCCCATCTCCTTTAATAGAGTGCTGAGCCGAATAAATCTCCAGTCTCTGCGCCGCCCCCGATGCCAGGGGATTCCTGCGAGAAAGTCTGGCTTGCACCTGAGCTTCCACTCACCGACAATCCAGCCGCTGATCCATAAATCACGTTAATCGCCCCGGCATCAGCGATTTGCGGGGAAGTGAAGTCAGTGGTACCGAAAGGAAAGACATCCTCAAACGGTACGCCGATTGCGAGATCAGCGGTGACAACCGGTCGGATAGGAATACCCGGGAGGAACTGAATCCGCCCAAAATTCCAGGCCGTCAATGCCGAGCCGAACCTGTCCCCTGCTTCGAGGGCTGGAATTGGTGAGCCAATGTTTTCCTGATGCCAAATCTGTGCTCCGGGGCCTGCGGTCCGGCTGAGCCCGGTAGAGGATCCGTAGACCACGTTGACCTCCCCTGCATCGACGACCGGGCGATTGGTGACAAGGGCGGATACCACATCTTCGTTGGGAACCCCGATGGCGAGGTCGGCTTTCCCGTCGCCGTTGAAATCGCCGGCCGCAAGGGCAAGACCGAAATTATCTCCCGTTTCGGCCGCTTCGACGGTGGAACTGAAAAGCCCATTTTGAGTGAATATCTGGTTTCCAGTAGCGGTGAGACCGCTCCCCGAGGATCCATAAATCACACTCACCGATCCGGCGTTGCTCGCGGAACCGAGGTTGTGGAAAGGAACACCTACGGCAAGGTCGGTCCTGCCGTCGCCGTTAAAATCGCCGGCTGCGAGCGCACGACCAAACTGATCCCCTGCCGCGGCGAAATCAATGATCCCCGCGCTGTCTTTGTGCCAGAATTGGTTCCCGGAAGCGGTCAGGCCACCCGAGGAGCCGTAAATCACGTTCACGGCGCCGGCAGCCCCAACGGTCCCGATATCCTCACCGGGAACGCCGATTGCCAGGTCACTAAAACCATCGCCGTCGAAATCGCCACCTGCAAGGGTTGCCCCGAAAAGATCACCGTTTTCGGGTGCGCCCAGCAGAACTCTCTGATCCCAAAATTCATTGGTACTAGTCAAGCCGCCGGACGAACCATAAAGGATTGCCACGACTCCAGCAGAAGGTTTAAGGTCGCAAAAAAGCGGGGGTGTAATACAGATTGCCTGATCTGGGATTCCGATAGCAAGGTCTCCAAGACCGTCATTATTGAAGTCCCCCCAGGCAAGAGATTGGCCGAAATGTATGTCATGGAGACGAAGACCAGTCCCAAATCCCAGGGAAATGCCAGGGACATCCCCGACATCCCAGAACTGGGGAGAGACCACCGGATTGGCCGCTGACAAACCATTGGTGGAACCATAGATAACGGTCACAGCTCCAGTGTTCCGAAAGGTAGCGCCCTCGATAATCGCGTCCTCGCCGGGCGCCCCGATGGCAAGATCACTGAATTCATCGCCATTGAAGTCACCAGCAGCGAGAGCCGTGCCAAAAAGATCGCCCGTCTCGCTGGATCCAGGCACACCCGTCACGCCCTGCGACCAGAACTGGCTTGCTGGGACGCCGTTCCCGCCGGCAGGGTTCAGCCCGGTGCTGGTTCCATAGATCACCACCACCGCTCCTGCGTCTGCAGCGGAGTTGTTCGAGAGGTTCTCATGAGGCACGCCTATCGCAAGGTCTCCAAAACCGTCCCCGTTGAAATCCGCCTTGGCGATGCCGCTGCTGCTCGCCCCCCTCAAGCATTTTTGGTAGATTTTCTTGTTGCGGACCTGGACATCCCTCAGCTGTTCACAAACATTTGGGACAAAAGATCCCTTGTTCGCATTGACTGTCGCCGCGGCAGCGAAAATATCCTGAGAAAATCCAACGCCGGGCCAGCCCAACATAAGGACAGCTCCGGCAACCGTTATCATTAAGTGCTTAAATATTTTCATGGTTTTCCTCCTTTCACACTTATCCTCCTAAAGCGCTCGGCAACCGGGACTTATAGCCAGGCTGCCGACCGCCCTAATCTTCGGCCTGTTGAGTTTAATGATAATGGTCGACAGAGGCTAGTCAATCCGTCATGCTTTCGACCGAGCGTGAGACTGACCAAGCATCTTATAAGGCTTAGAAAAGCAGTTTAATACTAAATCATTATCATAAAGAGGTTTCTGATTCTGTTACAAATAATTGTTTGAGAAAATGCTCAACCCCTATCAAGATAATTCAAAAAGCCCAATAGCTTCATAAGAACCTCGCAAGGCAATCGAGGCGTTGATTGAATCGCTGAACCTTGCTCAGCTTCAGGATGGGTTACCCATCTGGGTATGAATAGCGAAGCGATCGCCGAAATTCTGCAAACGTACTCCGGAGGATTGCCTTCCTGATGAGTCTCTATAACAGGCGAGGATTTCCCGTAATAGGGATGGTGTTCATGTATGAAAACGAAGACACCTGAAGCAGCCGGTTGAGTTTCTGTGCAGCCGATCATTTTCGCCAATTGTTTATTGCTGCACTGTCCCTTATACTCCGGAATCCCTCAAAGAACTATTTTTCTTTCTAATTCCTTCCCCTCGTCTTTCCCAAGCAAATATCTCAAAAGCCCATTTCCGCACGTCAGGGGTAATCCTGGGGTTTCGCCTGGGTCTCCTTCTGGAGCTTAGAGTCCCGGCCGATTCCAACCATTGGTGGGATTGTTCACTGATGGTCTTTGCTGACCTATGGTTCTCGCCAAGCCATCAATCAATGCATCATTGGCACAGAGGGTGCTTCGCGCTGCGAGAAGCTCTGTGGAGAGTAGGGAGATTTGAATGGTCGTTTCAAATCCAGCGAGGGGAATTTTTACGTTAACCAAAAGTCTTTTGTTATGAATATGCAACATTTTGAAAGTGAGTTTTATGGGAGGCTCCATCCACAGGAACGCGTCCTTCATCATACTTATAGTCATCCGGCTCATGAGTTCCTATCTGACCTCAGTTATGGAGACAATGCGGTCATACGACGATTGGCGCATCATCTACTCAACCATAGCATCCATGTACTCATAGTGATATGTCGATATATCAGCTATAGGTCTTCAAAAATAGCCTGGAGTTCCTTAATCAAAGCAATTTCCATGTCGATAAAGCGGTCATCTGTGAGGATGAATTCCACCTCGTAATATGTGATATATTCCACAGCACTGGTAGGATGTTCAGAGGCCTTGGTGATAGCAATATCCTTAAGACCCTCGTAGTCTGTAGTACGGGATGTTGCTGTTTTGCGAAGGATGAGATGCATAGCCTGCTTGGCATCTTCTACGGTCTTAAGAATTATATCAATACCTGCCATCGCTTTAATGGCTTTGATGATCTTTTCATCTCTTATTTTGATTTTCATGGTCCCTCCATATCAAGTATTCATCAGCGGGCACTTTTTTCCGCTCAGTACAAAAAGGACGGAACATCCCATGAAGATTATGGCAGATCATAGTCAAAACTACAACAAGATGAGCTCGCCCGATGATTACAAGAAACCGTTCGAGCTGTCATGGGCGCGCTTAAGAGATCCAGGCCCAACATCTCCCCATGCTTGTAGCCTTTTCGGCAGAACCTGAGTCACTGGGTGTTGGGTAGAGCTACCCCTGGGTGGTCTGGCTGCTCGGCTCGGGCCTGCTTGGGCTGATCGGGCTCAAGAGGAAGTTGCTCGGGCAAGCACCACGTAATATCGCACGGCTAGCACTTAAGGCAAGGCCATTGGTAATCACGATGACCATCCCTTCTTTGTTTTGGTGCCACTTCTGAGACTGCCAAGCCACCATGGGATGGTGGAGCATTAGCGTATCTTCAGGCTTACCTTCTACCCCCAATTGTGCCAATGATTCAGCCATTCCAGTACCCAATAAAATAGCAGCAGAATCACACACCCCTTTGCTGGCTTGAGGCCAACGGCAAAGCCAGGCATTTACGCCGTACTGGTGACTTTACCCCAGCCAGCTACTCCCTCTTGTCCGAAATAATTCAAAACATCTCATGTCAGGAATCAATCCTCCGGGACGTTCCGGTTGCATGCTTTCGCCCCGAAGCGTGTGCTCAGCCGTGGAAAGGTCCAGAGCCACGCTCCGCATGATCGCGCAGGCTCACTAGTCTCCTGAGTTCAGGGGTTCGACGAGGAGAGTGAGTCCTCGAACCTCTCGGACTATGACCCTCTCACCCTTTTCGATTGCTGCGATCCCCGGAATCGCCTCAGCTTGCCACAATTCGCCGTGCACTTGCACAAAACCGGACGGTGCGAGGCGTTCTTTTGCCGTTCCATGAACTCCCAACAGGCGGTACACAATCCTGGAGGGGTTCTGATCATAGGCCCTCCAGACAAAGGGGAACATGATTACATCTTTTCCCACCCAGCAGGCAAAAACGATCGCAATGAGCCAATTCGACAGACCGACCCAGCGGTCGAGAAGCATGAGCAAGAGGAGCATCAGAATCCAACCGGGAAGTTGGAGCAAGATGTATCTCAAGAGAGTACGTGCCGACCAGCTATCCATTTCCATTACCTATTCGATATGCTTTCACATCTCTCCTGGCCGTTGCTGGAATCTCCAGAGCATGCCTTTTTCCGGCGCAAATAGGAAGGTCGTTATAGAATATACCTGTGGCAGCCAATAACCCACCGCAGCACCTGAAGCTACGCTGACATAGAACCTGAGGAAGGGGCCGGAGATAGTGGACACCGCTCCAATCGCTGCAGAGATGACCATCATGCACGTAACAAGCCTTTGAAGCAAGCCCTGAGCCTGGGCTCATAAAACTCTCTATGACTTGCCAACATGAAAACTACACTATTTTTCAGGATATGGTTTGTCTATGGAAAACATTCCGAGAGAGTGCAAAGATAGGCATCCTTCCCTTTAATCGAGCGATTGAGAAGCCATTCTGTCAAGGTTTTGCGGACTGGTTGTGGTTCCCTTACGGGGAGGGGGCGGAGATCGGGGAACTAGTCCTTTCTCACAGCACTCTGAGTCAAATCACTAAAAATGGGCTTTTACCATAGAGTCAATGCTATGCGGGCAGTAGCACTGCTCAGGTGTACAATTAGATAAGGACGTAGTGACCACCCGCCGCGGCCACCTCGAGGCTCCGTTTGGTATGTTCCTGGCCTTTGACTGCTTCGAAGTCCGGGACCTCGGCGAGGGCGGCATTCTAGATCGGTTCCCGGTCGATGCGGACCGGAGCGATTGCCCCGGAACCATTGAGAAAGCTCACCACCTCGGCCAGGCGATTGACCGGCAGAACCGTCAGATCATCCGCCACCGCAGCTTCCAGAGCGTTGTCCTGCGACAGGACCATCTGGCGATAGCCTCTATTCTGGACATGGATGGCCACGGGCAGACTGCCGGTTACCGGTTTGACTCGACCATCCAGCGACAACTCCCCCACCATAATCACCTGCTCGACCATTTCCCGATCAAGCATCCCCATCGCCGCCAGAATGCCCACCGCAATGGGCAGATCGATTCCTGCCCCTTCCTTAGTTTTGCCGAGTTTTCGAGGCGGCCAACCACAAGAGGAATTCCGTTTGTTTCGAGTTGAATCGTTGTCGGGATTCGTTAGGGAGAGGGGTGTTCGGGTGCGGAGAAAGAGGTGGTTTAGGGAGAAGATTCCGACGTCAATGCTTCAAGGAAGCTCGCCGGATTGCCGATAAGGATACTGATTGGCGCTATGTCTCTGCGGGGAGAATTGTGGCGGAAATTTTGTACTGGATGACGCGAGCGCCCAATACCACCACCGGTGGGTGATCCGCATTGCCGTCATCGCAAGCATGGGGCGCCTCATCGCTGACCTGCTGGAGCTCCGCCGGACCCACGAAGCCGTCGTGATGGTGACGTCGGCTCTATTCGGCCTGGTTGTGACGGGTTTGATCATCTATCTGCTTCTGGCCAATCGCCGGACTATCGCCAAGGTCCTGTGCCGTCAGGCCGTCAATGCTTCGGGCGGCGGCCGATCGCTGAAAATACAAATCGCCGAACAATGGCATCTTCTCATGATTCCCTATGTGGTCGCATTCTTTGCCGTTTGGCTCCTCTATATCTTCTTGGGGCAGGAAAATGTGCTCGATCCCGTCGTCACCCTGCTCCTGAGCATCCCCGTCTATCTGCTCGGCAACGGGATCGCGCAGCGGTTGCTGGACGGGGCGCTGGGAATTGCCCACGGCCCACTCCCCACATCCGCACAGGACACTTCACCAGCTTGCGCCGCCGGAGATCTCGAGGAAGCCCCTGCACCCACGCCCAAGCTTGCTCCTGCCCTCGCTGAAAAGGTCATCCCCTGCTTGAGAACCCTTCTTCGCCTCTGCATCGCCGGGACGGTGCTCTTCTGGCTGCTGGGGTCATGGGGTTTCGAGGTGTCGGTGGGGGAGAAGATCGCCGGTGCTGCCTTTGAGATTTTGGTTGCCCTCACCGTGACCTATGTCGTCTGGAGATTGATCGAAAGGATGATCAATCGGCGGCTGAAAGAGGCGCGTCCCGTTGAGAAGGGGGAGGATGGAGCGGAGCATGACAGCTCGGGGGGAAGTCGCATCGGCACGCTGCTGCTCTTGCTGCGCAAGTTCCTGCTCATTGTCCTCGTCACCATGGTGACCCTGATCGTGCTTTCCTCGGTGGGCATCAACATCGGCCCCCTGCTGGCCGGCGCCGGTGTCATCGGTCTGGCTCTTGGATTCGGTTCCCAGGCCCTGGTGAAGGATATCATCGCCGGGGTCTTCTGCCTGGTCGATGACGCGCTGCGGGTCGGCGACTACATCGACACGGGGAAAGCGAAGGGAACGGTCGAGCATATTTCCATCCGGTCAGTCAGGCTGCGTCATCCGCGAGGGATGATCCACACCCTCCCCTTCAGCCAACTCGGCACCGTGACCAACTTTTCCCGGGACTATTGCGTGGAAAAGCTCGATATTCCCGTTCCCTACGAAACGGACCTCGACAAGGTGCGCAAGATTGTCAAGAAGATCAACCAGCAGTTGGCGGAAGATCCGGAACTGGCTCCGAAACTGCTCGACCCGATCAAGTCTCAGGGCATCAAGGCCTTGACGGATTCGGGCATCGTCGTGAGAGTCAAGTTCAAGACCCGGCCTGGGGATCAATTTGCCGTGCGTCGGGAAGTGCTCCACAAGCTGCGGGAAGCCTTCAATAAGCAAGGCCTCGAATTTTCCAACTCCACCCCCAATGTTATCGTTCAGCTGCCGCAGGACACCACGACCGTCAAGCAGGCCACAGAACCGGGACAGCCTGAAACACCCAGGGAGGAAAAGGCCCAGCCGATTCCCGTGAACGGCACGCAGACTGACGCCGAATCTGCAAGCCATGCCATTGTTGCCGGATAGGCCCCACTCCGGAACCCGATTCAAAACTTCTTTTTCGCCCAACTGTAACGCTCGGTGTCCATCTTGAGCAGATGGTCGCGCAAGGCCTCTCGCTTGGATTTTTCAGCGAGCATGAAAATGCTTCGCAGCTCATCATCCACTGACTTTTCGCTAACACCTCGTTCGACAGCTTCTTTATACCAGGATTGCCCCAAGACGAAATTGCCAATCTCCATATTCACCGCACCCATCAGAGTAAATGGTCGGAAATCCTGGGGGGTCAGCAGGTGTGCTTGCTCCCCAAGGCTTAGTGCTTCATCCCATCTTTTCAAATCCCGTTTTACTCCACCAGGGGTTGTGCAAAGCGCGGACTTCAGTTGGCGGTTTTTCAAAGCAGACACATCTATGGTGCTTAACATCGATTCAGCCGTTCTCGCCTGCTTGCACTTTCGAAAGTGGCTGCTTGCATTGACTGAGGAGAATTCTTTTTTTGCATAATGGAGGAGTGCCAAGAGACCCCTGCTTCGCAAGAACTCTTGGGCGATATTAGAAATGGGCTTCTCGCCCAACTCCAAATGCTTAACTATATTGGACAGGCGAGTTCCAGGGATCCTGCGGGAACCGCCCGCAAAGGAGAGAGTTGTTGAAGGTCGGGCCAGTCTGCGTCCGGTCAGCGTTGAGCCCTTCGTACAGATCAATCAGAAATGAAGGAAGCACATCCTTTGGAGGAACTCTTGATTCTCCACTAGGCTGTGAACTTAAAGACTTGACGCTATAACGTCGCAGCATTATAGTCATATGACTACAATTCCGGGAGGTAATATTATGGCATTACAGGGATCAAGACGTGCCACTGTGTATTTGGACCCTGATTTGCATAAGGCGTTACGGTTAAAAGCGGTCGAGACTTCCAAGTCAGTGTCAGAGCTTGTGAACGATGCGGTCAGAGAAGCTCTGGCGGAGGATGCTGAAGATATTGCGGCCTTCGAGCAAAGGGCCGGGGAGCCGTTGATTTCTTACGATGAAATGCTCAAAAGGCTAAAGAGAGATGGCCGCATATAAAGTCTACTTCAGGGAGTCAGTTGAGAAGGACTTCAGTTCGATACCGAAGAAAGATCTGGCAAAAATACTGATCCGCATTAAGGCGCTGGCTAATGACCCGCGGCCGCCAGGGTATGAAAAGCTGACCGGTCAGGAAAGGTATCGTGTCCGTCAGGGCCGATATCGTATTGTCTATTCCGTTCAAGATGAGGCACTCACTGTCTGGATAGTGAAGGTTGGTCATCGAAAGGATGATTACCGATGAAGCGAACCTACGCTCGATCCGCCGCCCAAGAAGCGGGGCGCGGCTCAGTTGGCAGTTAGTGGTTGAATTGTGGATCAGTTTATCAGGTATCTGGCGGAAGAGGGGCTTCTTGGCGTAGCAGACCAGCGGAAGCTGTTTCTTTATGATACCGGTCTGTTGCAGATGCTCTGGCTCAAAGGCCTGCAAAGGGAGATCATCGGCAGCGTGTTCGAGACGGCTGTGTTTTCGGAGCTTTTCAAGAAATACCCCGCTAATTCAGTGGATTACTGGCGAACCAATGAAGAATTCAGCTTTAAACAAGTATAATTCAGCTTGTCGACTGCTCATCGCTTTCGGCCTGCGTCTGCCCGGCCTCCGGGTTGGCCTCCACCCAGCCCATGAAGATCTGGTAGCCCAGCGCTAACAGGGTGGCGCCGACTAACATCCCCAGGATTCCAGCGGTCGCCATTCCGCCCAGCGCGCCGAGCAGGATGACCGGCATCGGCGCGTCGACACCCCTTCCCAGCATCAGCGGTTTCAGCACGTTGTCCGCCATGCCTGACACCAACAACACCACGGTGTAGGCTATCGCTGCCGCACTGCTGTTATCGCCGCTCGACCAGACGTATACGATGGCGGGCAGGGTTACGATCAGTGCTGGTACCTGGGCGATGCCAAGGATCAGCACGAGCACCGCCAGCGCACCGGCCCACGGAACCCCGGCGATCAGCAAGGCCAGGCCGACGACGATGGCCTGGATAAAGGCCACCCCGATCACCCCTTGAGCGACGGCACGAATGGTCGCCGTGGACAGTTTGACAAATTCGCTGCCGCGCGTGGTGCCGGCGATGCGCTCGAAGATCGCCTGACTGCTGCGACTGCCCGACTGTCCAAAGGCCACGATGATGCCGGCTATGAACTGTAACAAGGCACCACCGATGCCGGCCACAAAGCCCAAGGCCGTTTTCGCCAATTCGCCAATCTTCGGCTGCATGCTCTGAACCAGCGCCGGCAGGTCCGTATGCGCCTTCGACCAAACGTCGTGGATCCGCTGGCCGACGATCGGCCATTGCTCGACGCCGGGCCGCGGGGCTGGAATCTGCAGCGAGTTGTTCTGCACGCCGCTGATCAGGTGACGCACCGAATCGCCAAGCGAACTCATCAGCAGCGCCGTCGGTGATACGATCAGCAAAAAGCCAACGACGACCAGCAGGGTTGCGGCGAGTCCTTGTTTGCCCCCGATCTTGCCGGCCAGGTATTGGTGGAGCGGATAGAGCGTGACGGCCAGGATCAGCGCCCAGACCATAAGGGTCAGGAACGGGGAGAAGACCCGGTAGCAAAGCATGGCAAGCCGAGGATCAGGCCGGCACGGATCAAGACATCCAGCAAAGGGGAAGCCAACCGTTGTTCGAGTGCTTGATCAAGCTGTGAGGGTCTGTTCATGCGTCATCTCCAGTTGAATACCTGTTTGGCACCGCTGTACTTTCCGCCGGCCACACTGTTACGAAACCTTGTTGGCTCTCATCTCCCTTGATGCGGAACAGGAGCACTTTAAGAAGTTACCTGCAGAGATGTGAAACAAATCCTCTCCCCAGAGGCGCTGATGGCTCTTGAATACCGACGCCAATATGGCTGAAAGGGGATGTTAAGAACGTATCACGAGGGATGAATCATTGGCTATTGAACCAAGGTCCAATATCTTTCCTCTGCAGGCTGTTCGGCTCCATCCGCTCTGCAAAAAGGCTTCTGCAATCCGCCCCCTGCTTAGAGTTCCAGGCTCTAAGCGAAAACGAGCTGCGGCCACTCGTGGGAACCCTCTCCAGGAAGGGGTTTTGTGTGTTGCCCGAGAAATCCTTTGCTGCATCCGGGACGAATTGTCCTGTCATTTTCATAACGCTCAGGCTAACCTGCAAAGGCAGAGGGGGGCGGGGGAGAAGGATGCCGTGGCCTACCTGCGAAAACCCTTTGATCAACAATTGCTGCTCGATGCGCTTGACGCAGCATGCAGCCTGGCATTATGGCAAAAATTCGAGGCGGATGGGATCGGCACCCAGGGTGTGTAAATGTTTAATGAGACTAGAAGAGAAGGAGATAAGCTTGGAAAAGGAAGAAGAGAGCATCGTCACTTTCCCGCCGCCATTTCGTGACGACAGCCGGCGCTTTCCTGGCAGGAGGAATAGCGGGGTATGGGTCCAGCCTTGCCTTGCCTCCAACCCCAACAGTGACTGAACCACCGCCCCTGCCATGGAAATGGGTGAAGCTCGATCCCCTGGAAGCCGCCGGGCGGGCGAGATCGCGTCGCCCGCCTTCTTGCCGGAAGCTGGGTCTCGGCCCGGAAGCCACCCAGCTCCACAACTCATACACCTCTAACGCCGCAGTGACAGCAAACTGCTGCGGAGCGTCACTCACACCCACTTACTGCGTAATGACCTTCCCATCGAGCAGGTCTCTGACTTACTTTTTCAAGCTCCTGCTAATTGCCGGAAGGTGGAGGAACCGCCACATAGGTCACTTCGCTGCCGGAGTAGGCGCGCGTGTACCAGGTCGAACCACACTGGTAGTAGGTGACGCCACCGACCACGGCCGTAGTGGGAGTGCAGGGGGGCGCGCTGTAAGTTGCCGCCGCGGCACCCGCAGCATACGCGGATCCCGCCACTACCGCGGTCCCGACCACGGCAGCCCCGTACGGGGCTCCCCTGCGGTAGTAGTCGTCAGAATAGTCCTGCCAGTCCTCACGGGCCTCAGAAGCAGAAGCTTGTCGACTGCTCTGCGCTTGGGTTGCCGTGCTCTGACGAGCGCTCTGGTTTTCTGACACAGCGGCCTGGCGGCTGCCCTGGTTCTGCGTCGAAGTTGTCTGGCGACTGCTCTGCATTTCCTGGCGGCCGCTCTGCCTGTCCGCCGCACCGCTCTGGCGGCTGCCTTGCCTTTCCGATGCAGAACCCTGGCCGCTCATACTCTGGGCTGTTGGTCCGGACTGGCGCTGACCAGCCCTAGCCGACTGACCTCCTCCGGAGGCTTCCGAGCGGCTTGCCCCCGGCGACGAGAAGCTCCCGCTCGACGCCGCTCCACCCCGGCTGAAACCACCATCCCCTGAGGAGCCACCTCCACCGCGCCCTCCTGAAACACCCTCTCCACCACCGCCGCGTCCACCTCCACCACCCCCACCGCGTCCACCACCGCCTCTCTGGGCATCAACCTCCGGTACGCACAAGAAAACCAGGAACATCAGGGCGACCGCTATCGCGACACTTTGGGCTAAAATCTTGGAAACCATCATTTGCCTCCCTTCTTCTGAACTGTACCCATAGACTCCTTCATGTCGACCAGGAACGGTATTCTCTCCGCCCCTTGGGGAGGAGTGAAAACGAACAGGGAAGGAGAGATGGAAGGAGCAAGGTTCCAGTTCTTGAACTCCGCCCAGAACTGCGGTTGTCCTTCTTCGTGTTTGTAGGTGATGATGGCTCGCTGAGGCAACGGGTTGCCCTCTGCGGCCACCCAAACCTGAAAGTCGACGGCATCGGTGCGCGCTGCCACATGGTGGCAAGGCGGCGTGGTGATCGTGTCGAACTCCACATAATCAGCAGCCGTGACGCGCTGCTCCAACTCCGCCGGAAAACTGGAGAGCAGCATCATGGCCAGTGGGAGCCGAAGCTTCAGATCCCTCACAAGATACTTGATGGCATCGTCCAGAGTTCCAGGCTTGGAGGTTATGGCGTAGATGTTGGCCGATGAGCTGGAAAAGGAAATCTCCCGGCCGTCATAGATAAGTTGAGCCTTATCGCCATCGCTTTGGGTCAGATCGGCCCGCAGGTTTTGGGGACGCTCGACGGTGAGCTGACGAATCTCACCGAACGCGATCTTCTGCCCGGAGGCCTGAACGACGTCGTAACCATCGCGCAAGGTAACGCTGAAGCTCTTGGTACGGCTGATGAAGTCCGCCATGTTCCTGAGGATGGCCCCAGCATCCTGAGGCTGAGGTTTGACGAGCGTCTCAGCGGCAACAGGGGTCGTACCGGCCGTCGAGGCCGGCGCCGGCCCCTGAGTGGCCCGCACGCAACCCAACGCCAACCCCAGAAAAATGCCCGCTATAGGCAAGAACCACCATCTTCTTGTCATTCCTTAGATCCTCCTTTCCGTGCCTGACACTGCCGTGACTGTTGCGTTGACATCTTTCGGTAATCCGCTAATGTTCCTGAGCTCATTCACTTATCCTCCTTATCTGCAGAACACCTCCGATTCTTTCGATCACTCATGCAACCAACGAAGTATCGCCCTCTGCTTGTGAGAGGGCGCGATAAATGATGGAAAGGAGAGAGGGGCACTTGGAAGCCGCATCGGCTCAGGGTCAAGATTGTGTTACACTAAAACTTTATATCACTCGGGCCCAGGTTTGGTCAATTGGACCTTGGTCCAATAGACCAAACCAAACATGTCCTTTATAAATGTTGCCTGGTTGAAATCCTTAAATCATTCCGATATTCTGCTTCGCTCCGTCGTTCGGAGACTGCTTTTCGCGGGCGAAAGGCTGACCCCCGATTCTATCAGTTGGTCGAAGCCATTCAGCATATTCAACGAGCTGGAATAATCGGCATTCGAGTATAGTCGCAAAGGGCCGGCGAAATCGCCGGATGGCGGCTAATGCATGGGTGGCCAAATGGAACGATTAGATTGCTTTGTCGAACCAACGGCAGATTGACGAGAGACCTTCGAACCCGGATGTCGGGAGTGTTGTTGGTGCGGATCTCCATTCGGAAGAAGGTGCGAAACTTCTCGTACTGTTTGACAAAGGAGTTCTTAAAATAGGCGCGAAGGTTATGGTGGGCTTGATCGAGACGTTCCACAACCACCTGGAGCTTGCCTTTGAAGCCCTTGGTGATCCGGGTGCCGAACATGTTGGAGACCTTGTTGGCCGTTAAGGTAGCGAGGCCAAGCTCACAGGAACGTTGGAAGAGTTTTCGTATTGGAAAGTTTCGGCGGAAATTGAAATTGTGGCAGTACTCAATCTGCGAGATGACATAAAAACGCCGCAGGTTCATCCGCTGACGTTCCTTATTGGAGCATTTGGGTCCTATAATGAGTGTCCAGTGGTAAACGAAAGTCATCATCGATCCCAAAAGTTGCATCAAGGTTTCCATCGTTTGTTCCTCCCTATGATTTGTTCGGCAAAACAATCTTCGGGACACAACCGATGGAATTCAAGTTTTTAAAATTTCAAATATCTTTGGCTAGGTTTTTACCATCCCGGCGGAGGGACTCAAAATCAGCGACGAAGACTCGCCCGATCTAGCCTCCAAGCACTCGGCTCAACCTCAGTCCACGCGGAACCAGCGAATTGCCAGGCCAAACGCGTCCAGTTCGCGCAATCTATGCCCCAGTCACCTGGTGCCCCGCAACCCAATGATTGCTTTATGGTGAATGAAAGGCGACAATGCCAGGCAAAAGGGGAGCGACACGGTGGCTGCTAAACTCTTATCAGGATCATTATGAGCGAGACGTTTGAGCAGGTCCTCCGGCTGGTTCAACGGGGAGAGATCAGGATATCGGACCACGGTTACGATGAACTTGCGTCGGAAACCCTCTATGCACGGGACGCAATCGTCTCAGTGGGTGATGGTGTAGTGGTTGAGGACTACCCAGACTATCCGAAAGGCCCCTGTGTCTTGGTATTACAGAAAGATCAAGAAGGAGAACCTATTCACGTGGTCTGGGGTATTCCAAAAGGCAAGTCAGCTCCAGCCGTTCTCGTCACTGCGTACAGACCAGACCTGCTGCGATGGGAGGCAGATTTCTTAAGGAGAAGGAAATGAATACTAAACATTACACAAAGATGGTGCACGAGGGCGACTACGCCGCGGAAGTCGACGTTGAGTTAATCTATGAGGATGAAGGATGGTCTCCTTATCTTTCCCTGGGGGACGCTCGCAAGCTCGACGATGTCCGAGAAGCTTTGCGGAAAGGCGACGTGAAGTCCGCCGCACGAGTCGCACGCGTCTATACGTTAACTCCCGTCGCAGTTTGACGCAAAGCCCAGGAACAAAGGGCATACTCATTGTTGGAGTGCTAGGACAGCCTCGTCAGGAGAAGTTTATGTACCAGAATTTGAAGGAACAGTTTCACCAGGAGATGCTGCAGCTCTATAGGAAGGCAGGCGAGGAAATTGGCTATTGGGCGCATAGGTTTCTTCAAAAGGTCAAGCGGGTTGGCGGCCTGCAGGCTGCAACGGTTCATGCAACTGCATAACCGATGTTCAAGCTGCTTCGCGGAGTGAACGGCGTGTATCGAGTTTCCCGCTGGGATGCCGATCGCCATTTCTCTGGTCGGTGGGTATGAGATTGATGCTCAGTTTCGGTTGTGTGTAAGAAAAGGGGGGGTCGCGTGATAGATAGCCTCGACGACAGAATTCAACTGTGGCTCACCCACCTTGCGAAAGATTGGGGAAGACCCTCAGATCAGGTTGCCAAAGCTGTAGCTGCTGACGAAATCGGGAATAGGTTGCAGGTCTACCCCTACTTTTCATCGGTTCTTTCCAAGGGAAGGGTGCCCATCCATCTGTGAAGCATGCAGATTGGAAGGGGATCCTGAAAGGTCAGAGATTCCTGCCCTACAGCTTGCCAAAATACTGAATCAGATTCCTCAACCAAATCATATGCAAATGTTGACTGGCAGCCGTGAAAGCGACATAGCTTGGCAGGAAATGAAGGAGGTCAGTTGAAAGTCGGCCTCCGCGTCCGCCATGGGTTGCCCGACCACTGTCTCCACCCGAAATCACTCGGTTGCCCAAACAGACGGTCAGATACCTGCCTTCGCTGAAAAATCAGTGATCAAAAACCTCAGGATAGCAGAAGCATATCGTCAACAAACGGCCCCCACTCTCAAGGCCAGCTGGACCATACGGGCGAGCAGCTCCTGGCCGGTGCCGTTCGGCAATTGGGATTGAGTGCCAGCGCCTATCACTGGGTTCATAAGGTGGCCAGAACAGCGCCGCTCTGGACCACCGGCGGCCATCCACTGAGCAGCAGGGCAACGCCGGAAGACGGCCTCAGAAATCGCCTACTTCGTCCTCAAAAGGAATAACCTTCTCAGCCGCTACTTCCCTCGCTTTGGACATCCCCAAGGCCTTTCCATTCCCTTTCTGCCGCATAAGAAGGTTCTTTATGGTCCGAGGTGACTCGGATATGATTTGCGGGTGATTGGTGTTCACTTTGCTCCCAGTCGTTCGTCGAAGGCTTTTGCCGGCAGCCTTCTTTTCATTCCCACCCACCACAGCAATCAGCTCGTTGACGTAACTCTTCATTTGTTCCGCCTGCGCATTCAATTCTTCCGATGCTGCGGCCGATTCTTCGGCATTGGCGGCATTTTGCTGAACAACCTTATCCATCTCCGCCACCGCTTGATTGACCTGATCTATTCCTTGTGCCTGTTCGCCGGAGGCGGCGGCAACCTCTCCCACCAACTCTCCCATCTTGGTCGTGCTCGTCGCAACCAACTGGAACGCGTCTCCGGCTTTGTTGACCTGTTCTGTCCCCTCCTTGATCTTCTTGATCGTCCCCTCAATGAGATTGGCCGTATTTTTGGCGGCTTCGGCAGCTCTTATGGCAAGGTTTCTGACCTCATCGGCCACCACGGCAAAACCGGCGCCCGCCTCCCCTGCCCGCGCAGCCTCTACCGCCGCGTTCAAGGCCAGGAGGTTGGTCTGGAACGCAATCTCGTCGATGGTTTTGATGATCTTCGAGGTCTCCTCGCTGGCGGTTGAAATATCTCTCATCGAAGTGGTGAGCTTCCCCATTGCGGTGTTGGACTCTTCCACGACCCGGGTTATTTCTTTCATAAGCGTATTGGCCTGATTCGCATGGTCTGCGTTCTGCCTGGTCATGGAAGCCATTTCTTCGAGGGATGAGGAGGTCTCTTCCAAGGAAGCGGCCTGCTCCGAAGCCCCTTCCGCAAGGGATTGGCTACTGGCGGAGACCTCACCAGAGGCTGTGGCTACCTGATCAGCACCTTCATTTAGACCCTCAACGACCCGGGTAATCGGTCTTGAAATGCTGCGAGCAAAGAACAACACCAGGACGATGGTCAACGCGAGGAAGATGCCTCCCACCAGGAGGATACCGTTGCGAATGGTATGAGCCGAGGCCAGGAATTCATCCGTTGGCTGGGAAGTTGCCACACTCCAGCCGGTGAGACCCACTGGAGCGAAGCCTGCTATTTTGGGAATCCCTTCAAAAACATAGGTTTCTACTCCCGTTTTGTGAGCCAGCATGCTGTTGACGATGGCCTCCATCCCTTTGAGTTTTTTCAGGTCCAGTTCGAGGATGAGCTCTTTTCTGGGGTGAGCGATGATGAGTCCATTCGGATCCGCCATAAAGGCATAGCCGGTCTGGCCAATTTTGGTGCCGGCAATCTTTTCCACAAGAAAGTCGATCTTGAGAGGGATCACAAGGCTCCCGACAAACTCCCCAGCCTCTCCCAATAGTGGGGCACTGATGGGGACTACCGGGTTGCCGGTCTTTTTGGACTTGATCACAGTGCCAATGTTCACCTTGCCGGCTTTGGCGGCCTTGAAGTAGTCCCGTTCCCCAAGGTTGATAGCCTTATATTCACCGTTGGTGCCATCCGCGAAGATCACCCCTTCGGTGTCCGTTACGATAATTGTCTCGTAGTCACTTCCGATCTGCTTCATCACATTGGACAGGTGGCGATTCAGCTTCTCGATATCTACTGCAGAATCTTCGGACTTGCCTTTGGCAACCTTGGCTGCAGTTTCGGTGGTGATTCTCTCCAGGGATAGCTCTCCTACCAGTTTGAGCTCAGTAGAAAGTGCCACCTGGGTCATGTCTGCAAGCTTAATCGCCACATTGGTGGCCTGCTCCCTGGATAGATCGGTCAGCGCATCGGATGTTTTCATGACTGAAAACATGCCAATAATTACCAGGGGTACAATAACAATGATAATTCCTCCCAGTGTGAGTCGTGTACCTAACGTCAGCTTCCTCATGTCCCTCTTCCTCCCTTTTTCGCTATGCTGCTTTGCTCAAGAGCATGCATTCTTCGTTCGTCAACACCTGATCGATATTCAGCAGGATTTTTACGCCGCCGCCTATTTTAGCCATTCCCAAAATGAAATCTGTATGGAGCCTCATTCCAAAGGTGGGGGCATCCTCGATATCCGAACCCTTGATGTTCAGCACCTCTGACACCGAATCGACGACAATACCCGTGGGAAGGCGCCCACAAGCTGTGTTGATTTCAACCACAATGATGCAAGTCCTGTTCGTGTGACCGATCTCTTCCATGCCAAAGCGAAGACGAAGATCGATCACCGGGATAACTTTGCCTCGTAAATTGACCACCCCTTTGAAGAATCGCGGAGTCCGGGGAACAGAGGTGATCGACATCATCCCGATGATCTCTTTGACCTTGAGGATGCTGATCCCGTACTCCTCCGCATCCAGAAAAAAGCTGAGATATTTGCGACCGCTGTCAAGCATCCCCTTTGTACTTGGATTGAACTCTTGGGCTTGCTCCGTCATTTTCTCATCCCTCGGTCTTCTATCGTTTTGTCTTGCTCAGGTGCATTTTCGGGTGGCACCGGCGTCTATCCCGAAGAGCGGTTTGGCCTGCAGGGCTGGTTCCGCCCCCCCACAGGCTGGAGTTTCCTGAGAGCATTGGTGCCTGCTCCGACCGCTCTTTTGTCCCACTAACATGATCGGAAGGTGGAGAGAAAACCTCGAGAATGAATAATAGATGAAAAATCAGTGATGGATTATAACCGATAATGAAAGTGCAGGATGACCTGCCATGCTGCTGGTCCCTTGTCCGAGATGCCTCAGCATTCTGGCAACGATCTACAGGGTGCTTAGGGATTTCAGGTAGGAAACCAGGTTGATGTTCTTGTTCTTCAATCCCAGCTTGGTGCGGAGGTGATAACGATGGGTGGAAATGGTGTTCAGAGAAACCCCCAGGATTGTTGAGATCTCCTTGTTTCGCTTTCCGTCTTTGATCAGGCTGGCGATTTGGCGCTCCATGGGGCTGAGATTGGTGAACTCACTGGCAAGCCTCCTGAGAAAAGGCACGGCGATCTCCTCCAGGTGCGATTCCAGAATGCTCGTATAAGTTCTCTGCATTTCATTGAGGCCGCTGCTCTTCAATTTTTCGAGGTACGGGAAAACCAATTCCTTCAGATTAGATACCACATTGATTCCAAACTCCTTCTGGTCTGCTTCGCGGTGTTTGAGAAGGACTCTCAGAGCGGTGTTTGTCTCTTGCAGGTCAACTGATTTGGCTTCCAATTCCTTCTCTCGCTCGCGCAGGGTCCTTTCCATCTCCTTACGCTCGGTAATGTCACGAATGGATTCGATAGCTCCGATCACCTTGCCGTCCCTGTCACAGAGGGGTGAGGAGGTGGCCCAAAGCTGGCCACTCCTGCGGTTCAGGTTTCCGGGAACATAAGCTTCCGCGTAGAAAGTCTTTCCTCTCTGTTCCAAATGATCATAGAGTTTCTCGGAGCTGAGCTCATTACCCAGCACAAGGTCAACGAGCATCTGCCTTGGTCGCCCATAAATACTGATGGCAAGAGCATCTTTGCCCCTCCCGAGAATGTCCTCCTTGCTTATCCTTGTCATCTCTTCCATGGCGAGATTCCACGCGATCACTCTTCCCTGCAGGTCTATCACAAGTGTTGGATCGGGCAGGAAATCGATGATGTCCGAAAGTTGTCGCTGCGACTCTTGAAGGGCGCGCTCGGCTCTCTTCTGTTCGGTAATGTCGTCAGCGACAGCCAGGACACAAGGTTCTCCATTGATCTTGATCATTTCTGCCGAGAATCGAGCTGTGCGCAGATCTCCAGACTTAACTCGTATTTGAATCTCCCGATCGCGAAGCTTTCCCCCACTTTTCAGAATTTCTATCAAATCGTCTCTGACCTGTTGATCCCAAAATCCCACTTCCGTCCCTGTTCGCCCAATCACCTGGGCGCGTTCGCAACCGGTGGCCTTCAGGAAACTTTCGTTGACATCGATGATGCGTCCATCTCTCAGCGCAGAAATGGACATTGGAGCGGGGTTTGCCTGAAAGGCTCGGGAGAATTTCTCCTCTGATTGTCTCAACAATTCCTCCGCCCGCTTGCGCTCCGTGATGTCGCGCGAAACATTAGCCAAAAACATTGGCACGCCCGTATCCGGATCCTTGATCGTGAAAGCCAACGTGTGCAAATCGGTCAGTTTGCCCGTCTTGAGGTTACGGCATTGCAACTCACCCTCCCAGTGCCCCTGCTTCATCAGGGTCGGCAGGATCTCAGTCTGCGCCTTCTCTTGCAGGTGATCGGGAAAAACCTGCAGGATGTTTGTCTTTTCAACCTCATCAGGATCTACACCCAGCGCCATAGCGCCCGCTTCGTTCAGGAAGATCATCTTGCCGTCGACAGTTGCCAGGTTGATGAGTTCGCTACTGTACCTGACTACTGAGGCCAGCTTCTGTAATTCCTCCTCAGCTTGCTTGCGTTCGGTAATATCTGCGTTAGTTCCCTCATAGTAGAGGATGGCACCCATCGCATTTCGGACTACGCGAGCATTGATGGAGATCCAGATTATCCTCCCGTCACCGCGGTAAACCTGGGTTTCAAAGGCTTCGACTCTTCCTCTTTGTGCCAGGAGGTTCTTCAGCCTCTCTCGGTCTTCCGGATGGACATAGATCTGCCGGCCGATATCGGTGACACCTTCCAGCATCTCCTCCTGTGAGGCATAGCCAAACATCCGAACAAAAGCAGGGTTGACACTCAGATAACGCCCTTCGGGGGTGGTCTGATAAATGCCCTCCATGGCGTTCTCAAAAATGTTCCGATATCTTGCTTCGCTTTCCCGCAGTGTCTCCTCAATCCACTTGTAACGACTGATGTCAAAAGTGACGCCGAGAATGGACGCCGGCCTGCCGTTCTCATCGCGCATCACATCGCCCACATGATGTAACCAGGCCACTCCGCCATCTTTTCTGATCACCCGATATTCTGAGACAAAGGGTTGCCCTGTCACCTCACAGTGTTTGATTTCAGACACAACTCGCTCATAGTCCTCCGGATGAATGCAATGGTTCCAGATCCCAGGATCCTGCACGCACTCCCAAGCAGTGTAGCCCAGTATCTTTTCAACCTGGGGACTAACCTGGAGCAGGGTCTTGTTTTCGTTCAGAGCGTGAATGTAGGTGACGGCATCAGGGATGCTCTCAGCAAGCATGCGGAACTTTATCTCTGATTCCCCCAGCGCATTCTCCCCCGGCTTTCTCTTGGTGATGTCCGACAGGATGTGTAAAGCTCCAATGTGACTGCCAGCCTCATCGACCATTGGTGGTTTTCCGGGTTGCAGACCCTCTAAATCGGCAATCCTCATCCGCATCTCAAGCAACTCGTTGACGAGTTGTTCTTTGGTCTTGTCTTCGTCTCTCATTTCGAGTTTCCTCAATTCCCTGGTACTGCCGGGCACAAGTTCCTTCCCTGTTTCGGGGCGACTAGGAGGCCCCCCTTTGGCAAAGGGGGATTCAGGGGGGATTCCGGCAAGCCACCCGTCCCTCCAGAGACTCACGCGCGGCCCACAGGGCGATCCCATTGTCTATGGACCATCGTTATTGACCTATGAACAGGCCGAGGATAGACTCGTTGCCCGTTTTCTGTCCTATGGTTTAGAGAGTTGACTGGGAGTATACCATGTACATCGCTGAATTTTCCGCTTTGGCGGCGGCCTTCTGCTGGTCCTTTGGCGGACTCATTTCCACCAATCCCGTCCGCACTCTTGGGGCGATAGCCTTCAACCGCCTGCGCATGTGCCTGGTCTTTGCGATGCTCTCGGCCATGGCACTTATAACCGGAGGATGGTGGACGCTCACGCTCCAGCATTCTCTCATGCTCATGGTATCGGCCATGGTCGGCATTTTTGTTGGGGACACCTCCTTCTATGCAGCTTTGAAGCGGGTGGGACCTCGCCGCGCCGGTATCCTCTTCGCCACCAATGCACCCATTACTGCTCTCATGGGTTTTTTCATTCTCGATGAACGGCTGCTTCCATCGACGATTCTCGGCTGCACCCTGATCATGGCCGGGGTCTTTCTGGCGGTTTTTCACAGCAGCACCACCCAACGGCATAGCTTCGAACAGGTGAGGGGCTCCCTGGCCGTGGGAGTGGGCCTGGGGATGTTGGGTGCCTTCTGCCAGGCGGTGTCCATCATCATCATGCGTCCAATACTGGCTTCCGGCGTTGATGCCGTAGCGGCTTCCGCTTTGCGCGTGGGCACCGGAGCCCTTGCCCTGCTGGCGACCTTGCTGGTGCGACCGGAAGGGGTAAGACCCGCAACGCGGCTATCAGTCAGTCTGGTGGGTCAGGTAGCTTTGAGCGGTCTGGTGGGCATGGCTCTGGGCATGACCTTTCTCCTCATCGCCCTGGCCCACGGTCCGGCAGGCCTCGTCTCGATCCTTTCAGCCACCTCCCCGATTCTCATTCTCCCCATACTCTGGCTGGTCACCAAGGAGTTCCCGGCACCAGGAGCATGGCTCGGGGCCTTCCTGGCAGTAGTGGGTGCTGCCTGTATCTTCGCAGCGTAAAAAACCGTGTCACTCTTCAAATGCCGGACAGCAGTGAGCGCCTGGACCTGCTCACGGCACGAACTCCGTGCCCACCCGGCCCGCGATGGCCTCTTCGATCTGCTCGATGGAGGCGATGACCGCTCGCGATCCTCCCTGGCGGATAAACTGAATGGCAGCCTCCACCTTCGGCCCCATGGAACCCGGGGAAACTGGCCATCCCTAAGATGCCGCTCGGCCTCTTCCACGCTCATCCGGCGGACAAAACGCTGGG
Organism: uncultured delta proteobacterium; assembly: GCA_963783775.1. Lineage (GTDB taxonomy): Bacteria > Desulfobacterota > Syntrophobacteria > Syntrophobacterales > Syntrophobacteraceae > JADGQM01. The sequence goes on from CAWAOR010000013.1 coordinate 146,293, forward strand.
AAGAGCCACCAAAATCAAGAGCCACCCCTTCGATGTCCGTAGCCATCAGGAAGGTTTTGACTCCCACCTCTTCGGCCAGTACGGCGCTTGCCAGATCCTTGTCGATGACCGCATCCACCCCGGAGAAGGCACGGCCTTCGCGGATCACGGGGATACCGCCGCCCCCACAGCAAATGACAATGAAACCCATTTCAATCAGTCGTTTGATCTCGCCCTTCTCCACAATGGTGACAGGCCGCGGGGAGGCGACCACCCGGCGGTACCCCTTAGGAGTCAGGCTTACGGGATAAGGAGCCGTCGCCACCGTCGCCGGCGCCAGCACCGGACCGATGGGTTTCGAGGGCGCCAGGAAGGCGGGGTCTTTGGCATCCACCACCACATAGCTGATGAGGCTGACCAGAAACTGCTCCGTCTGAATTCCCAAAGCCATCAACTCAGTGTCCAAAGTAGACTCGATCATGTATCCGATCTGCCCCTGCGTCTGGGAGACAAGAATCTCCAGCGGGAGCGGCGGCACCGCATTGCAGCACTCCTGTTGGAGCAGGAGGTATCCCACCTGAGGACCGTTACCGTGGGTGATGATGATCCGGTAGCGCCGGGAGAGGCGGGCGATCTGGCGGATGGGAACCCTCAGATTTTCGAACTGCTCCTGCGCCGTGCCCCGCTGGTTTTTGCGGATCAAGGCATTGCCGCCCAGGGCCACCAGCAGAATCTCCGGTGCTGCTGACTCATCCATGAGGTCACCCTCCCCTCTAGAATTGGATCTTTTTCGCTTCCTTCAGGGTCTCGAGCCGCCTCACCAGCACATCCCTGAGGCTCGGTTCACCGCAGTCGCGGTATTCGTAACGGACGCGGAGGGTGGGCTTGTTGATGGAGACGAGACGGGTAAGTTGGATCGGCGTAGCAAACAGCACCACATCACAGTCGGCGGCGTTGATGGTCTGCTCCAGATCTCGAATCTGATGGTTGCTGTAACCCATGGCGGGAAGCACCGGGCCAATATGCGGATACTCCCGGTACGCCTGGGCAATGGAACCCACAGCACTGGCTCTCGGGTCCACAATACGGCTGGCGCCAAAGGTCTCGGCGGCAATTCTGGCAGCCCCAAAGGCCATCCCGCCGTGGGTAAGCGTAGGCCCGTCCTCAACAACCAGGACCCTCTTTCCCTTGACCCACTCGGGGTTGCTGACCACCACGGGAGACTCAGCCATCAGGATTTCGGCCCGCGGGGCGACCTGGAGAATGCTCCTCCGCGACAATGCCACATTGCCCGGGAGAGCCGTGTCCACCTTGTTGATGATCACCACATCGGCCATGAGCAGGTTGGTCTCACCAGGGTAGTAAAGAATCTCATGCCCCGGTCGATGCGGATCAACCAGCACCAGGTGGACATCCGGGAAGTAGAAGGGGGTGTCGTTGTTCCCTCCGTCCCATATGATCACGTCCGCCTCCTGCTCGGCGGCGGCCAGAATGCGCCCGTAATCCACCCCGGCATACACCACCATGCCTTGATCCACAAGGGGTTCATACTCCTCTCGCTCTTCAATGGTGCAGTGGTGGAGCTCGAAGTCCTCGTAGCTGGAGAAACGCTGTACCACCTGTAGCAAGCAAATCGCCGTAAGGCATGGGGTGACGGACAACGACCACCCGCTTTCCCAGTCCCCTGAGGATCTGTGCGACCTTGCGGGTCGTCTGGGATTTGCCGCATCCGGTTCTGACCGCACATACGGCGATGACCGGCTTGCGGGAACGCAGCATCGTGTAGGTGGCCCCGATGAGAATGAAGTCCGCCCCCTTGGCCATAACCAGCGAAGCCTTGTGCATGACCTCCACGTGAGGCACATCGCTGTAGGAAAAGGCCACCAAATCCACCCGGTGTTTCTCGATCAGCTCCGGAAGGTCCTTTTCCGGATGGATGGGGATGCCATCGGGATAGAGATCGCCAGCCAACTCCGGGGGATAGAAGCGGTCATCGATGGCCGGTATCTGGGCTGCCGTGAAGGCCACCACCTGATAGCGAAGGTTGCCCCTGAAGTAGACGTTGAAATTGTGGAAGTCACGCCCGGCGGCTCCCATGATGATGACTCGTTCCATCTCATTCCTCTCTCAGGACCGAAGCAATCCTTTCGAACGCCCAGTCTATCTCTTCTCTCTTGATGATCAGAGGCGGTGCGAACCGAATCGTGTGTTCGTGCGTTTCCTTACAGAGCAAACCCTTGGCCATGAGTTTCTCACAGAAGCGCCGGGCACCTCCTGCCTCTGCAAGCAGCTCTAGACCGATCATCAACCCCTTGCCGCGCACCTCCTTGACGAGGGGGCTCTTGAGCTGCACCAGAGCCGACAGGAAGTAGTCCCCCATACGGGCGGCGTTTTCGATCATGCCTTCCTCGACCAAAACCTTCATGGCGGCCCGGGCCACAGCGCAGGCCAGCGGATTGCCGCCAAAAGTGCTGCCGTGTTCCCCGGGGCGCAGCACTCCGAGGACCTCGGTATTGGAAAGCACCGCCGATACCGGGTAGAAACCTCCCGAGAGCGCCTTGCCGATCAGAGTCAGGTCCGACTCGATGCCCTCGTGCTGCTCGGCCAGAAGTTTCCCGGTGCGGCCGAGGCCGGTCTGGATTTCATCCAGGATGAGGACCACATTATGCCGGGTACAGAGCTCCCGGACCTTCCTCAGGTAGCCCACAGGAGGGATGATGACCCCGGCTTCGCCCTGGATGGGTTCCACCAGAAAGGCCACGGTATTGGGGGTGATGGCCTCCTCCAGGGCCTCGGCGTCGCCAAAGGGGATGATTTTGAACCCGGGCGTGAAGGGGCCGAAGTCGGCACGAGAATGCTCATCGGTACTGAAACCCACAATGGTGATGGTTCTGCCGTGGAAGTTGTTCGCGCAGACGATGATTTCGGCCTGGCTCGGCGGCACCCCTTTGATGCGGTAGCCCCATTTGCGTACCGACTTGATGACCGTCTCAACCGCTTCGGCCCCGCTGTTCATGGGCAGCACTTTATGGGAGGAGGTCAGCTCGCACAGTTCCTTGTAGAACAGTCCGAGCTGATCGTTGCGGAACGCTCGCGAAGTGAGGGTCAGTTTGCCGGCCTGTTCGACCATGGCTGCCAGGATCCTGGGGTGGCAATGTCCCTGATTGACCGCCGAGTAGGACGACAGACAGTCCAGGTAACGATTGCCCGCCACATCCCAGACCCAGGCGCCCGCAGCCTCGCTGCAGGACCACGTCAAGCGGCTGGTAGTTGTGGGCACCGTAATCATTTTCCAGGTCGATGTAATCCTGTTGGTCCATGGCTCTTCCTACCTCATCCCGGGGTCAGAAGCCATCAGCGAAAACCCTGCCCATTTTGCGGCAGGCTCGCGAGTGAACCGTTTTAAGCTTTTTCGTAAAGCTTGACCGTCCCAAAATCAGCCACATCCGCAGCAACCTTGCGACAAACGGAGTAAGCCGCCCTCGGTTGAATTGATCGGCCACCTGCCGTATGGCCTCGGCCTGGGTCGGATAAGGATGGATAACGTTTGCCAGGGTCTTGAGGCCCAGCCCTCCCACCATGGCCAGGCTGATTTCATTGATCATCTCACCAGCATGGCGAGCCACCACGGTGGCCCCCAGGATCTTGTCGGTACCCCGTTTGACGTGCACCTTCACAAATCCCTCTACTTCCCCGTCGATAACGGCCCGATCCACTTCCTTGAAGGGGCGGATGAAAGTGTCCACGGCAAGGCCGCGGTCCCGAAGCCTCTTGTTCAGCTATGCCCACATGCGCGATTTCCGGATCGGTATAGGTGCACCAAGGGATGGTGAGAGCACTCAGCTTTTTTCGCCCCATGAAGAGGGCATTTTGAATCACAATGCGGGCCGAAGCGTCGGCGGTGTGCGTGAATTTATACGGCAGGCAGATGTCTCCGGCGGCATAGATGCAAGGGTTGGTGGTCTGCAAATGGTCGTTGACGTGGACCCCGTGCGTCCGGTCGTACTGCACGCCGGCAGCCTCGAGGCCGAGTCCGTCGACATTGGGGACCCGTCCGACGGCCAGGAGGATCTCATCCACCACAGACCCTGCCGGTCTGACCGTCTTGTTCATAGTCAATGAGCTTCCCCTCTTCGGCCGGCGTGATTGACGTCGGACGGGTTTTGAGCAGCAGTTCAAGGCCCTCCCTGAGCAGGCTTTGTTGGAGTATTTCCGCTGCATCGGGGTCTTCTCGGTCCAGGAGATGGTCCGTCATCTGGAACACCACCACCCTGGACCCCAGCCGATGAAAGGCCTGGGCAAGCTCGCAGCCGAGAGGACCCCCGCCGATGACCGCAAGACGTGGGGGTCGCTCGGTCAGGGAAAAAACCGTTTCGTTGGTGAGGGCGCCGGCTTTTCTCAGGCCATTGATCGGCACCTCACCCGCCCGCGCTCCAGTGGCAATGGCCGCTTTGCTGAAGAAGACGGTTTTTCCTCCCACAGCAAGCGAATCCGGGCCGGTGAAGCGGCCTTCTCCCAAAAACACGTCCACTCCGAGCTGCCGCAGGCGTGTCCGGCATCATGGCCGCTGATGGCCGCCCGCAGGCGCCGCATGCGGGCCATCACCGCAGAGAAGTCCACGTCGCCATGAGCGGCGAGGCGAACGCCGAATCGATCCGCGGCAAGCACATCCGCAGCCGCGCGGGAGGAACGGATGAGGCACTTGGAGGGAACGCACCCGGTATTGAGGCAGTCACCACCAAGGAGATGCTTTTCTATGAGAGCCACTTTCGCTCCCAGCCCGGCGGCCCCGGCGGCAGTCACGAGGCCGGCGGTGCCTGCGCCGATCACCACCAGATTATAACGGCCCACAGGCTCAGGATTCTGCCAATCGGGTGGATGCACGTGGTCGAGCAACAGGGAGTTGTACTGATCGTACGGCACAACTTCAGGAAACACCTTCCTGTTCATCGTCTCCTCCATCCCTGAGATCGAGCTTTCCCCGCCAGCCGTCCCACTCCCCTCATCACGCCCCGGGGCAGAGTCAAGCGAAGAGAAGGGACGCTGCCGATCAGGACCTCAATCAAGACCAGGGCACTGGGCTCAGACGTTTTCGGCGTTCTCGAGCAGAAGGCCCACGGACTTCAGCTTGTTCAGCAGCAGCGCCTTTTCGATTGGTTTCACGAGATAGCCACTGCACTTGTCCACCGCTGCCCGCATGATGTGTTCACGATCGGAATACGAGGTAGTCATGATGACTTTGACGCGATTCCTCTCCGCAACGGAGAACTTATCTTCCAACTGGCGAATCCTTCGCAAAGCCTCCTGCCCATCCATCAGCGGCATCATGATATCAAGACAAACCAGATCATACGGGCGATTTTCGATTCTTGCCACGATGAACGCCTTAATCGCATCGAGGCCGTCCTCGGCAAGATCACATTCAGCATACAGTGAGAGATACTTCTCCATCAACCTGCGTCCTACCGCATCGTCATCCACAATCAATGCTCTCATCTTCCAACCCTTCAACTGGACTATGCTCGAAAGATCAAGGACCGTGCAATACCCTCGACCAACCTCTGGAGCCTCACCCATGGCGCCGCCGACCATCAAGCGATGCCGTTGCGGCCGGCCATTGCCCTGGAACAGGTCCGCGCAGGCACCACGCTTGTCAACAGGACCTCAGGTTGAGCCCTGCCGCAATCCTTCGTTTACATCAGGTGCTTGTTCGTACCATAATGGACCCTCAATCGGAGAGGCGCCACAGAATGCGTTTTGAGTCACCAAAGCCCCACAAAGGGAGGCGTCAAGACTCAGCCGACGATGGCCACACAGGCGGGAAACCGGGTTCCCTCTCAAAATCCCCGCTCACTCGTGAACGGCCAATGGCTTTCGATCGCTCTGTTCGGTGGATCTGTATTACTACTATACACCAAGGGCCAATGCTCTGCGTCCAAAAATCCTTCAGCATTGGAAGAGACTATCGTTCAGGTTCCCCGGCCAACTTATCCATGGCCGACCGCATTCAGTCGTTAAGACAAAGAAGGAGGCAAACGCCATGAAACCCTTCCAGGGTGTCGACTATTACCAGACGGGAGAGCTTCTGAGCGTGGATGAGCGGAATGTGCGTGACGCCATCCGTCGGTGGGTGGAAGAGCAATACTTGCCGAACATTGGGGCCGCTTTTGACGAAGGACGGTTCGACCGGGATCTCATTCCCCAAATGGCCGAACTGGGACTCTTCGGAATCAAGATCGAAGAATACGGCTGCCCGGGCATGAACAATGTGGTCTACGGTCTGGTGTGTCAGGAACTCGAACGCGGGGACAGCGCCCTGCGCTCCTTCGTATCCGTCCAGAATTCCCTGGTCATGCACCCCATCTACACCTTCGGCTCCCAAGCCCAGCAAGCACGATGGCTGCCGGCCCTGGCGCGCGGGGAAAAAGTGGGATGCTTTGGGCTGACCGAACCCGACGCGGGCTCCGATCCGGTGCACCTGCGTACGCGGGCCGTCCTGAAGGGCGGGGATTACGTGCTCAACGGCAGCAAGATGTGGATCACCAACGGCGAATTGGCTGATGTGGCGGTGATCTGGGCGCAAACCGGGGACGGCATTCGCGGCTTCCTCGTGGAAAAGGGCACACCCGGCTTCGAGGCTTTTCCCATCGCCTGGAAGTATTCTCTCCGCGCCTCGGTCACCTCCGGGCTGGCTCTGGACGACGTGCGGATTCCGGCGGAAAACCTCCTGCCCGGCACGGAAGGCATCAAATCCGCCCTCATGTGCCTCAACGAAGCCCGCTACGGCATTGCCTGGGGCGCGGTCGGCGCCGCCATGGCCTGCTACGAAACCGCGCTCGAATACGCTAAAAGCCGCATTCAGTTCGAAGTCCCCATTGCCAGCTTTCAACTGGTGCAGGCCAAGCTGGTGAAGATGCTGACCGAGATCACCAAGGCCCAACTGCTGTGCATCCAGCTCGGGCGTCTGAAAGACGCCGGACGCGCCCGGCATACCCAGGTATCCCTGGCCAAAAGGAACAACGTTGCCGAAGCGCTCAAGATCGCTCGAACCGCCCGCGACATCCTTGGCGCCAATGGGATCACCCTCGATTACCACGCCATCCGTCATATGCTGAATCTCGAATCCGTCTACACCTACGAGGGCACCCATGACATTCACACCCTGATCATCGGCCGCGACATCACCGGCCATGACGCCCTTTCCCCCAAGGGCAGCTGAAAGAGCCTTGGCCGGAGTTGGGTTCAAGAAAGGGATGGTGGCCATGGAACAGCCTTGGTCCGCTCCAGGAGATCAAGACTCATTTCGAGAGCCTTGCCCGTGAGTGTGAGCCGAAGGCCGCTTTCGAGCATGTCATGGGTGATCGGGTCGCCGGTCCTGGCCAGTAGAGCCAGGGCCGCGCGCGCGCGCTCGGTTCTTTTGAAGCCATGACCCTTGAAGTCTATTTCCATCAGGCGGGCGGAGGTGTCCGGGATCGCCAGGCCTTTTTCGAGCAACACGCACCCGGCGGGAGACATCCTGGCAAAGAGGTTCGCTTTGCGCCTGACCCCTTCCGGGGCCAGCGCCACGATGAGATCCGGATGTTCGACGCCCGTGTAGCCAATCGGTTCCGGTGAGAAGATGAGTTCGCTCACCGATGGTCCGCGCATGACGGTGATGTCGTATTCGTTTTTCTGCGTCGCCTGCATGCCGCCGAGCATGGCGGCATGGGCGAGCAAGGTTCCGGCGGAATTGATGCGGTCACCGGCCGCGCCGAGGAGGACGACTTCGCGCCGCTCCCTGACCGGTGGCGGAAATATCGCTTCGACCCCCTGCCGTCCCTTATCGGCGACACCTCTTTCACCAAGCATCCGCCGATACCGGCTGCCATATTCCGGCCGCTGGTTTGCCGCTACCAAGCCAGTAAAGGCCGGGAGCTCGTTTATGCTGCGTTCGAGGTCCCGCGGGGTCAGCCGGTTCCGCTTGCTGTAGTGGCCGGTGCACAGTCCCCAGACATCTACTACAGAAAACCCCTCGTAGCTTATCGCTTCTGTCAGCAATCGGGTCAAATCGGGCTGATAAACCGAGGCGCGCACGACGAACGGGGCTCCGGCGGCGGCGGCGACCCGGCAAATATCCACGGGCTTTTCAAGCACATTGAGAAATCCGGAAGCGACGGTAGCCTCGGGGGGTGTGGTGCAGGAAAACTGGCCGCCGGTCATGCCAAAATTGAAATTATTCAGAACCAGAAGGGTAAGGTCCAGATTACGGCGGCAGGCCGCCAGAAAATGCGCCCCGCCAATGCCGATGCCGCCGTCTCCCATGGTCACCACCACCTTGAGCTGAGGCTGCGCCAGTTTAATCCCGGCGGCGTAGGTCAACGCCCGGCCGTGAAGGCCGTGAAAGGCGTGGGTGTCGAAAAAGGTGTCAAAAAGGCCCGAACAGCCGATATCGCTCACGATGACCACGTCGCTGGGCTGCAGCGCCAAGTCCTGGAATGCCCGATCGAGGGCGTGCAGGCTCCTCTCATGGGCACACCCGGGGCAAAAAACGGGAGGCCGGCCGGGGTTGAGCAGACTAGCCACGGAGCACCTCCTCCACGATTTCCCCCGGCGCGATCAGCCGCCCATCCATTTTGCCGTAGAAATCCACCCGCGTTCCACAAAGCACCCGCCGCACCTCATGAACATACTGGCCGAGATTCATCTCCACCACCAAAATCCGCTCCATGCCTTCAGCCGCCTCGACCCAGGAGCTGCTCCGGCACCGGCCAAAGAGTCTTTAACGCCAGTACGGAAACCGGCGTCCCGGTAGCCCGGAAAACCGCTGCGCCGGCAGCCCTTGCCGCCCGTGCGGTGACGCCATAGGTAACGATCAGCGACCGCGCGCCAACCCTCCGCTCGAGGTCAAAAAACGTGAACTCCGCCACATGGGTTTCAAGCTTCTTCTGCAGCCTTTCGACTCCGCTCTGAATCTCCTTCGGGTCGGTAGTGATATAGCCGTCCGCTCCGTGAGTGGACGAGGTCTGCCGCACCGGGACCGCTCCCCCGATGGGAAGAAACGCCGGGACTTCCTCGCCCTCCTGCACCCCGAAAGGCAGAAACGGGCCGGAAAGGTGGAGCTTCCTGTCCCTCGGAACCGGCTTCTCGATGCTCTCCCGAGCAACGGTTTCCCGCGTCATGCCGGTTTCTTTGTTCGAAGCGAGGAAGACCGGGCACCGAAAGCGCTCAGCCAAATTGAAGGCATGAACCGTCAGCGTGAAACAGTCGCGCACATCGCCCGGCGCCAGCACGATCACGGGCAAGCCGCCGCTGCAGCCCCAGCGCAGGAACTGCACGTCCCCGTCAGCGCCCAGCGTAGCCGCTCCCGTCGACGGTCCCTGGCGCATGACGTTGACAATCACAAGGGGGATCTCACCCCCGATGGCAAAGGAGATGTTTTCACTGTACAGGCTGATACCGGGCCCCGAAGTCGCGGTCATAGCCTTCAGGCCGGCCATGGATGCTCCCAGGCAGGTGCCGATGGCGGCAATCTCGTCTTCCCCCTGAAGGACGAGGCCCCCTACCTCCGGCAACTGCTCCAGCATGGCGTCAAAGAGGCTGCTCGCCGGGGTGATGGGGTACGCCGAAAAGAACCGGCAACCGGCATAGAGAGCCCCCATGGCCACCGCCTGATTGCCGTCGATGAAGAGAAGTCCCATGGTTGTTGCCCTCAATTGTTGCACGGTTTGCGGGTTCAAAATGGCATTCCCGAACCGGTCATTCGTTCGTGGTGAGGTATCGAACCATGAACGGGAGGCACCGGGAACACGCCCTTCGATACCTCAGGACGAACGGTAGAAGTCTTGAGATAGTCTCTCAGTCCGATTGCTCGCGGGGGTCCGTTCACGTGATCCGCCTCAGGATCTCGCCGAAAATATCGAGCCCGACATCGATTTCCTCAGCACTCACGGTCAGGGCCGGGCAGAAGCGGATGGTATTGTGACCGCACCCGAGGAGCAACAACCCCTTGCGAAAAGCCTCCTGCACCACGAAGTCCCGCCAGTCGCCGGCACGCTCTTTGGTTTCGCGATCCTTTACCAGCTCGACACCTACCATCAACCCCCGGCCGCGGACATCGCCGAGGCATTCGAGCTCCTGCTGCATCGTTCGCAGACCGGCCATCAGTTGCTCTCCCCGCTGAGCGGCATTCTCCATGAGGCTTTGTTCCAGCAGTTCGATGGTGGTCAGCGCCGCCTGGCAGGAAACCGGGTTGCCACCGAAGGTCGACGCATGAGAGCCCGCTTCCCAGTCCATGATTTCCGCCCGGGCCACCATGGCTCCCAGTGGCAGGCCCGAAGCGATCCCCTTGGCCAGAGCCATAATATCGGGAGCCACACCGAAATGTTCCATGGCGAACATCCTGCCGGTCCGCCCCATGCCCGACTGCACTTCGTCGGCAACATAAAGGATGCCGTACTTGTGGGCGACGTCAAAAAGTTTCTTATGGAATTCCGGTGGAGGCACGACATAGCCCCCCTCCCCCTGGATGGGTTCGACAAAGATGGCGGCCACCTCCTCGGGGGGAACAGTGGTGCGAAAAAGCGTGTCCTCGATCCAGTCCACGCAGGCCGTTTCACAGGTCGGATAACAGAGCCGGTAAGAGCAGCGATAGCAATAAGGATACGGGATGTGGGTGATTCCCGGCACCAGGGGATTATAGTGTTTCTTTTGAATCGTCTTGCTGGCGGTGAGGGAGAGGGCTCCCATAGTGCGGCCGTGGAAGGCGCCAAAGAAGGCCAGGTTCAGTTCGCGCCGGGTGTGCCAGCGGGCCAGTTTGAAAGCCGCCTCGACCGCTTCTGCGCCCGAGTTGCCAAAATAGACCTTCCGTGCCCCGGGACCCGGCGCAAGACTGGCGAGTTTCCGGGCCAGCATGATCTGAGGAGGGTAGTAGAAATCGGTCCCGGACATGTGCAAGAGCCGTTCGGCCTGATCTTTGATGGCCTGCACGACCAGGGGATGGCAATGCCCCGTGGCGCAGACCGCGATGCCCGCGGTGAAATCAAGAAAAACGTTGCCGTCCGGATCACGAATCCAGAGTCCCTGGGCCGACTCGGCTACCAGGGGGTAGCTTCGGGTATAGGAGGGAGACACGAACTGGCGATCGACCTCGATGAGCGCAGCCGCGCGCGGGCCTGGCAGGGCAGTTTTGATTTCAGGATATCTCACAGCGATTCCTCCATGGCTCGGTCTCTCGAGAACTGCACAATAATATCATACCCTTATTATGATTGATCTCAAACCCCGCGCGGATCGGGAACACGTAGAAGTTTCTCTTCGTCTCTTCTTCAACCCTTTGGACTTCTCCGACACGGCGACGGGTGCTCCTTGACCTATTTCGGAAGCCATGCTAATCACGATCTCTCGTGCGACCAATCCTTTCCCGAGAATCCCAATAGAACAGGACCGCTATGAAAGACATCTGGCTGATTTTCTCCTCAATCTTCGCTGCCGGCGTGGTTTCTCTGCTGCTGGAGCTTTCCCTCCTGAGGGAGTTCACCTACATTTTTGGGTCCACAGCAGCATCGAACGCCCTGATCATTTCCATCTTTCTGGTCGGTCTTGCGGTCGGCGCCTATCTGGGAACCTGGGGGACCTTCTCCGTCAAAGATGAAACCGACGCCCGTTGGAAGTTCGCCCTGATCCAGCTCCTCAACATCATCTTTGTGGTCATCTTTTGCCTCTCCAAGAAATACTTCGTTTATCATTGCCCGTATCCAAATCTGGTGCGGCTCTATTTCATGGCCTCGGTCCTGACCCCATCCCTCCTGTCCGGTATGGGGTATGCGATCAGTGTCAAGATTATGCACTGGCGAGGAGAAAAATTCATCACCTACATTTATGCTTTCAGCACTCTGGGCAGCGTTGTCGGAGGGTTGGCACACGGGATCATGCTGGTGCCGTTGTGGGGGATGCGCTCCACCTACATCGCCGCAATCCTCTTCGCCAGCCTGGCCCTCTATCTCATGTATTCACTTATGAACCTCGCCCACAAAGCAATGTTGGCCCTGCTCGTCAGCGTCGCGGTCGGGTTGATCCATTTCAATGTGTCCGAACTGCTCTTTCCCTCCAAAGACATCCTTTTCAGTAAAGACAGTGAATTTGGAATTGTCGAAGTCTGGCGACTGAATCATGAAAAAGCAAGCTACCTCAATCTACAGATCGGCGGCAGAGACCCCGATCTCACGATGGATTCGGCCCCCCTCGATCTCAAGGTAAACAACATCCATCAGAGCTTCAATTTCCCCGTCGACCGTAGAATCCACGAGCAATGGGCCGAGACCAGTTTGCAGATCATCAATCGTCCGGCTAAGGTGCTGATGTTCGGATACGGCAGCGGGGTTTCGGCCGCTTCCTATCTGGAATCTCCTCTGGTCACCAGGATGGATATTATCGAAAACTGCGGACCGGTGATTGATGCCGCCAGGAAGTTCTTCCCGGAGGAATATGACCGTGTCACAAAGGACCAAAGAGCAAACTTCGTGGTCGACGATTTCCGAGGTTATGTCCGTTTCGCCGACCTGAAATATGACATCATCGCCCTCGACCACACCCTCCAGGACCCCTACTCCATCGGCTTCTTCACTACCGAGTTTTTCCAGCAACTGAAGAGAATCATGAATCCCGACGGCATTGTGCTGTTGCTGGGAGACGGTCTATCCTGGAATACGACCAAAAGGTGCTTTCGATACGCATACAAGAACATCAACCCGCGGACGGAACACGCTCTACGTCTGAACCTCTTCTATCTCACCGATCAACCCATCAGCGGGCCGGCAGCCAGCGATTATGCACTGGTACCAGACGGGCTAACGCCAGGAGGCCCCATCTATTCCGACGAAAAGGTATTCTTGTTGAGCCGATCGGAACTTCGATAGCTGTTCTGCGATCACCACCCGTGACCTCATCAGCGCCCATAGCGAAGCAGGACACCTATGATCGAACGCTGCGGGGTTGTCCTTGCTTTTGGTTGCGCTCCGTAGTATGCCTAACCTCTAGAGAGTGGCCGTTTCCCACCATTCGAAAGGGAGACGGAAAAGCAACTTTTATGGCAGGTTCACCATGTTCAGATTAGCTCCGGATTTGCCCAGGACCCTCGTCGCCTCGGGCAGCTATGTGGTCAGCAAAGGAAAAGGTGCGATCCTGCAGGCCGATTTGGGAACCTGCGTGGGAGTTGCCCTGTGGGACCGGCGGACGCGGGTGGGCGGCCTGCTTCACCTGCTGTTGGCCGAACCGCCCAGCAGCGACAACCCCTGGCACCCGGAGGCTTATGCGGCAACGGGATTGCCGCTTTTCCTCGAGCGTCTGATGCGGGAAGGCGCCACGATAGCTGATCTGGAAGCGACTGTCGCTGGTGGCGCCCTCATGGGAAGAGTGTCCAGGGTGGACTTGACCCTGGACATCGGGGGACGCACTGCGGACATCGTGGAAAGCATTCTGCGTGAGCATCAGATAGCCATTCGCATGATTGAAATCGGTGGCTATTTTTCCTGTCGCCTGAGTCTAAACCTTCAGACCGGGGATAGTACGATCGAACCTTTGGGGATTGCGACCTCCTCCTCAGAGGCAACCACCTTCGACAAGCTCGTCATCGAGGATCTTGATCGCGTTATCGAGCAGGTTCGCCCCATTCCGCAGATCGCTCTGAAGGTCCTGCGCATGATCTCAGAGCAGACCTACAGACATGCGGATGTGGTGAATGAAATCATGCAGGACCAGGTAATGAGCGCCAAAATGATCGGGTTCTGCAATTCGGTTTTCTTTGGGCTGAGAACGCGGGTCGATTCTATTGAGCGGGCGCTCTTCGTTGTAGGGGAAAAATGGCTGTTGCAGGTTATTCTCACGACCGCCCTGGAGGAGTTTCTCTCCCAGACCGAGGAGGGCTATTCCCTCTGCAAGGGGGGCCTCTTTCAACACGCCTGCGGCACCGCCGCACTTGCAAAAAGTCTGGCTCAGTTTGCCGATAAAATCCCTGGCGATCTTGCCTATACGGCCGGCTTGCTGCATGACATCGGGAAAGCGGTTTTGGATCAGTCTTTGCACGCCCGACGTCCACTCTTTTATCGTTCCCTGCAGGCCAACAACGGCGATCTCATCGAGGCCGAAAAGGAACTGTTCGGGATCACACACCCGGAAGTTGGGAGCCAGCTGGCGACCCACTGGTCCATCCCCGAGACTCTGGCCGAGGCCATCAGACACCACCATCAACCGGAACAAGCCAGGATTGAGCCTGACTTGACTCTCGTGGTCTACCTTGCCGATCTGATCATGTCCCGGTTCATGGTGGGACAGGAAGTGGAGAGGCTGAGCACCGACGCTCTAACGTCGCGACTATCCAGAATTGGACTCAGCCCGGAGCAGCTTCCTCTGCTGATTGGCCAGCTTCCCCAGGCAATCCGCAGCTGTCCATGGCTGGTTGGGCAACAGCCGTGACTTGAAAAACTGAATATCGAATATCGAACAAGGAACCGCAGGATGTCGAAGGAGACAAGACACTCTCTGCCTGCAAGAACCAGTCACTGGTCCACTATCCGCTGACCACTCATTACTGACCGCCGCTTTTCAGGTGCTGTTTAGGCAGCTTGAGAAAACCTGAAAGCCCCGCCCCCAGAACGATAAACACTCCAACCAGGCCAATCCCGAAGGCAAAGGCTCCCTCCTTGCCGCAAATCCCGATCAGGGTCGGAGTCGCCCCGGCCCCCAGCAGGTAGGCAAAGGGCACGGTGAACGAGATCACGACATTGCGTGAAGCGGCCATACTTAGGGAAGAGACGGCGGCAAAAGCGGGCGGGAAGAAGCCGACAGCGACCATGGCCTGGAGTATGATCACGGCGATGAGCCACGGGCCGGTCACCAGGCCCAAGAGCAGGGTCATGAGGCCGGTGGCCAGAACAACCGCGGTCAGGGTCCTCGCGGGACCGAAGCGGTCCGAGGCCCAACCGCCCAGGAGGGCCGTGCCCAGGGTGGGAATGCGCGAGAGGGCAACGACAAGGTTCGCCTGATTGGGATCCATCCCCCGCTCCGACACGAGGAAAAGAGGGAGCATGGAGTAGACTCCCGTCGTGGAACCCATGCCTAGGCCGAAAAGCACGAGCATGATCCAGAAAACCGGTTCCCGGAGCAGTGTGCGGAGGAATTTGAGGGCCGGCGCTTCACCCGGGAATTCACCACCGCGGCCGAAGCAGGCGAAGGCGGCGCCGAGCAGGGCCGAAGCCAGACCCGTCAGAGCAAGGATCTGGCGCCAGGAAAACCAGTGCAGCAAGAGTTCGACGAGCAGGGGAGCAGAGATGAAGGCCAGGTTGGGAGCCAGTTCATGGACCCCAATAGCTCTGCCCCAGTGCTTCGGCTCAAACAACGAGGTAACGGTGGCCATACCCGAGGGGAAATAGAAGCCGGCGGTCATGCCCACCACGAGCATCCCCATGCAGACGCCGCCAAGATCCTGCGAGCATGAGGTGCCCAGCAACGCCAGTCCCATGGCCAGGGCGGAGACCACAATCGTGCGGTTATGCTGCAGACGGGAAGAGACATATCCCGAAGCCATGAGCGCGACGAAATAGCCCACGGCAAGGACCATGAACAAAACCCCGGCCTGACCGTGATCCAGCTTCAAATCCGCTTCGATGACCGGCATCAGAGGACTCAGAATGATCCTGGCGAGAAAATTGAAGAAAAAAATCGCCGCCAGAAATAAGAGCGGACCGACCATGGGCTCCTTCTTGTTCAACGGATCACGGCGCTCTGGCCGTGGCCCCGCGGAAGATGACGTTCGATCGTCCGCCCGAACACTGCTCAGTTACGGGTCATCCTATATCGTTGACAGTCAAGCTCCTTTATCATCCTGACCCAAGTTAAAACCCAAATCAAGAGCCCGTCGGTTCATTTCAAGAAACTCATGCGAGATCCGGGCTTCGAGCACCTTCATGATGGATTCGGGTCGCACCAGTTTGGTCAGCGCAAGTATGGCGCCGAGCACGCAGATGTTGAAGACAATCGGCTTCCCGATCCGGTCCATGACCGCCTGATACATGGGCAGCTGGATCTGCCGGGCATCGACTTTGGTCTCCGTTTTCACATATTTTGAGTCGGTCAGGAGCAGACCTCCCGGCCGGATGATCGACCAAAATTTATTGTAGGCCTGCTGGGTAAGGCAAACCAGCACGTTGGGCTGATTCACCTTGGGGAAATGGATGGGGGTATCCGCAATGATCACTTCCGACCTGGTAGCACCGCCTCGCGCTTCAGGACCGTAGGCCTGACTCTGAGTGGCGATGAGATTTTCATGGAGAACCGCCGCCTCGGCAAGGATGATGGCAGCCGTAATCACCCCCTGGCCCCCCGACCCGGAAAAGACCAATCTGCATTTTTCCATTACACACGCCCTTTCATCGCTCTCTCGATCACCCTGTCATATTCGGCGCAATACTCGTGCCTCTCCTCCCGCACGAAGATGCCGCGTTCGATCAGCGAAGGCTTCCTCTGTTTTGCCTCGGAACCAACCGGGGTGGTATTGTCTTTGAACCATTCCATCATTTCGACGGCACCGCCCTTCTGGTTCTTGCGCCCGAAGTAGGTGGGGCATTGGGAGAGCACTTCCACCACGGCAAAACCTTGATGAGTAAAGGCCTGTTTGAGGATATCGACCATCTGGGGGGCATGATAGGTGGTGGTGCGGGCCACGAACGAAGCCCCTGCGGCCTGAGCCAGCTTCACCACGTCGAACTCGTAGTCGATATTCCCGTAGGGGGCGGTCGTCGCCAGGTTACCATAGCCCGAGAGGGGCGAATACTGACCGCCGGTCATGCCGTAAATGCGGTTGTTCATGACGATGGCGGTCATGGCAATGTTGCGCCGGGCGGCGTGAATGAAATGATTCCCGCCGATGGCCAGCGCGTCCCCGTCACCCATGGGTACGATCACCTTGAGTTCCGGTTTGCTCAGCTTGACCCCGGTGGCAAAAGCCAGAGCCCGCCCGTGCAGGGTGTGGAGGGAATGGAAGTCCACGTACCCGGCAATTCGCGAGGAACAACCGATGCCGGAGATCATCACGATGTCGTTTTTCTTGAGTCCCAGTTGATCAACGGCGCGCAATGAGACCGTTCAGCACGGTGCCGTGACCGCAGCCCGGACACCAGATGTGAGGGAAGAAACGCTCTCTCAGGTACTCTCTCGTCTTGGCCATGCGCTAAACCCCCTTGCCCTGTATGAGCCGCAAAATATTCTTGATGTCGGTGGGTGTGATGAAGCTGCCGTCGATCCGGTTGGCCAGAACCACGCGTTCGGGATCGTGCACCGCGAGTTTCACGCTGCGCAGGACCTGTCCCATGTTCATTTCCACCACGACGATATGACGGGCCCTGGCACATTTCTCCTCCACCAGACTGTAGGGAAAGGGCCACAGGGATTGCAGCTCCAGAAGCCCCAGGCGCTCTCCACGCGCCCGTCGGTTCTCCACCACATGCACGGGCGGAACGAGCCGAACAGCCATAGGAAATCAACACCGTTAGGGCATCATCGAGGTAGAACTCCTTGTAACGGGTGATCGCCTGGGCATTGTTGCCGATCTTATCCACCAGGTGGCGAAGCAGCCCGTGCACAATCCCGGGGTTGTTGGAAGGGAAAGCCCCACATGTCGTGGAAGAGCCCGGTGACATTGTACCGATGCTCACCCCCGAAATCGGACATGGGCAGCCGTCCATCCTCACGCGGAAGATAGGGATGGTAGTCCACACCGGCCTTAACCGAGGTCCTGCAGTCGCTCTACCACGGGAATCTCACCGGGCTCCGGCACCACCAGCCGCTCCCGCATATGGCCGATCACCTCATCGAACAGCAGCACCACCGGGGTGCGGTAGGTTTCCGCCATGTTGAAGGCGTGGACGGTCATCTCAAACACATCCTGATGGGTCGAAGCGGTCAGGACAATAATCTCGTGGTCTCCGTGCACGCCCCAGCGGGATTGACAGACATCTCCCTGGCCTGGGCCGGTGGGGAGACCCGTAGACGGCCCTCCCCGCTGTACATTGACGATAACACAGGGAATTTCAGCCATGATGGCGTATCCCAGGCCTTCCTGCATGAGCGAAAAGCCGGGACCGCTGGTGGCCGTCATCACTTTGTGGCCGGTGAGAGAAGCTCCGATGATGGCGCAGATCGAGGCAATTTCGTCTTCCATCTGAATGAATTTGCCTCCCCGTTGCGGCAGTCGCCGGGCCAGGACTTCCGCAATCTCGGTGGAAGGAGTGATCGGATATCCGGCATAAAACTGGAGGCCGGCGTAAAGGGCTGCCTCCACGCACGCTTCGTTGCCTTGCACAAATCGAATCGCTCCGCTCATACTACTCCTCCTGGCCCACTTCTGCTTCGGTCTCAACGGCAATGCTCAGATCCGGACACCTCATTTCGCACATCCTGCAACAGATGCAGTCCCCGGATCGCACGACAACCACCTTATCCCTTTCGTCCAACGCCAGTACCTGTTTGGGGCAAAAGCGGACACAGATGCCGCAGCCCTTACACCACTCGTGCTCGATCACATGTTGTTTGAGTTTTCTCCTGGTCATAAGGAACCCTTTCTTCGGCGCTATCGGCACTTAGCGACCGTCTGACAAGAACGGCCAAAACCTCACGGAGACTTCCGTCGGGGAATCGCAGTTAACCTTGTTTAGGCTAAGACACCTCTATTGGCGGATTCAGAGATTGACCCCAGAGGCCAGGATCTCTTGTTCCTTGCGAATCAGGTCAGCCTCGAGGGTTTCCACCTGGCTGCGGAGAGTCTTGTACAAAATCCTCGTCCCGAATCGAGCCCAGATTGATCCTGACGTTATAGAGGGCTGAGAGTCCGGCCGTTCTTGCCAGCATCGCGCCGACCAGCCCATCGGTCACTGCGTTCGGGTTGCCCTTTGCGACGACCGCGCCCGCAAGCTCCAAGACCGCCTGAGCGTCCCTGGCCACTCCGAGGGGGACCGTCGCCGCCTCCTTAAAGGCTTCCTGAACAGCCGCTTGGCGGACCTCCCGCTCTTTCTCGGTAACCTTGGGCAAGCGGAAAGCATCGAGAACCCGGGTGTAGGCATTGGCGTCCCGGTCCATATCCTGCATAAGTTTTTCCCGAAGCGTGCGAGGCCTTTCCGGCGATTTCCCGCATGGCCTCACCAACGGCTTCGAATCCCTTTTTCCCCATGGTCAGGTTGGCCACCATTTCCACCAGGCCGGCAGCAGCAGCAGCACTCAGCGCGGCCACGCTGCCGCCGCCGGGAACGGCAGTACCGGCTGCGGTTTTCTCCAGAAAGTCATTGAGGGGCAGTTTTTCGAGCAATGTGGGCCTCCATGATCGTCTTGTCGTAGACCAGCGTTCCGTTCTTGATGACCTTTTCCACGGTGCTGACCCCGATGTGGTATGGGATAAAACGGTAAGATGGAAATTCGTGGATGACCAGATCCCCCTGTTTGCCCACCTCGATGCTGCCGATGCTCTCGGCCCGACCCACTGCGGCAGCGCCATTGAGGGTCAGCGCCGTAATAGTTTCTTCCGGGGTCATGCCCATGTAGAGGGTAGCAAGGGCAATAATCAGCGGGATCGACTCCGAAAAGCAGCTTCCGGGATTGAAATCCGAAGCCAGCGCCACGGCGCAACCGTTATCGATCATGAAGCGTCCTCGGGCATAGGGTTCTTTGAGGCTGAAGGCGGTCCCGGGAAGGAGGGTACAAACCACCCCTTTCTGCGCCATGGCGCGGATGCCGGCGTCCGAAGCCTGCAGCAAATGATCGGCGGAAACGGCGCCCAGTTCCGCCGCCAGTTCGGCGCCGCCAAAGGGAACGATCTCGTCGGCATGGATTTTGATTCCCAGACCGGCTTCTCTGGCTCTGCGAAGCAGGTTTCGCGACTGATCGAGGGAAAAGACCTTCTTCTCGCAGAAAATGTCGCAGAATGCTGCCAGCTCCCGCTCGGCTATCACCGGCAGGACAGCATCCCCGAGATAGTCGATGAAGGCCTCATCGCGCCCTGCGTATTCTTTGGGAAGGGCATGGGCGCCGAGAAAAGTCCGTACCACATCAACCGGATGAAAGGCGTCAAGCTCGACCATCGCTTCCAGCTGCTTGACTTCCGTATCGAGGTCGAGCCCGTAGCCGCTTTTCCCTTCCACGGTAGTCACCCCGAAGGCAAGCATGGAATCAAGGCGCCTGAGCCCCGAGTTGACCAGTTCCTCCTTGGAAGCGGCCCGGGTGGCGGCAACCGTACTGCACGATACCGCCACCACGCTGCATGATGTCCATGTAGCTGTCGCCCCGCAGCCGCCAGGAAAACTCCTCGGCCCGGTAGCCGCCGAAGACGAAATGGGTGTGGGAATCAACAAAGCCGGGCAACACCGTGCGGTCGGCAGCATCAATGACCATATAGCCGCTGGTGTCGATCCCGGCCAGAATATCCGCCGTTCTGCCCACGGCGCTGATGACCCCCTCACGCACGACAAGAGCGCCTTCGGGAATCACTTTCAAGTCCTGCATCGCTTTGCCGCACCGGGCCGTAGAACCGCTGCAGGTGACCAGTTCAGAGGCATTCTTGATGATGAGGTTTCCTTTCATCGGTTTCCTATTCCATGATTCTGGCTTCGAGCACCTGCTCCATGGAGAAGTCCTCAAGCCCCAGGTAGTAGACTGCCGCATCGATCAGAGCTTCCATCGGCACCAGCCCCACGACTTCGCTTCCGACCACGCTGACCCCGTAGCGGCGGGCCTCGAACCGGATCAGCTCAAACACTCGGTAGATGGCGGTTTTTGAGTAATCGGTCAGGTTCATGGAGACCTGCACGATTCCCCGGTCTTTGAGCTCGATGCCAAGCGCTTTGCAGTACCTCAGGCCACCGCTCAGGTGGCGGACCTTTTTCGCAATGCTGTCGGCAATATCGAGGCGGTCCGTACCCAGGTTGACATTGTAGGCCACCAGCGGCATGCGCGCGCCGACCGCAGCCACCCCGGCCGTGGGATGAATCTGGGCGGGCCCGTAATCAGGGTGCCACTCGGGCAGCTTGATCTTCTCGGCCATCCCCTCGAACTGGCCTTTGCGGATGTCGGAGAGGTTCTTCCGTTCGGCCCTGGTGGCAGAAGCTTCGTAAAGAAAGACCGGCAGACTGTATTTTTCCGCCACCTCGGAAGCAACGGCTTTTGACAGACCTATCGCATCCTCCACCGTCATGTTGCGAATGGGGATGAAGGGGACGACGTCAACCGCGCCCATGCGGGGATGCTGCCCCTGATGCCGGGTCATGTCGATGACCTCGACGGCCACCCCGATGGCTTCCACCACGGCATCCTTCACCGCCTCAGGGTCCCCGACCGCAGTCACTACGGACCGGTTGTGATCCTCGTCCGTTTGATAGTCGAGGAGTTTGACGCCGGCTTTGCCTCTGAAGGCCGCGACGATTTTCTCAACTCTAGCGAGATCCCTGCCTTCACTGAAGTTCGGTACCGTTTCGACAATCTTACCTGAAATCGCCATGCCAATGTTCCTCTCTACTCTCCCAAAGGCCCTTTCTCTCGCCCTCTTTAAGAGCCTGTCTGCAATTCAGCTAAGAGCTGTTAAGGGAACTACTCAAAAGTCGTGTCCGACTCCTCCCCCTGCCGCGTCTCCGTTCTCCCCCTCCCCCTCTGCGGCGCTATCCCTTCAGCTTCGCAAAAGTGTTCTCGACCAAGTCGCGGACCATGGTTTCATCAGCCAGATAAGGAAGGGTGATGTGGTCCGTTTCGCTGTGGGTAAGGTTGTATTCCATGCTCGTCCGGATGGAATTTTCGTTTCTGGCCCAGGCTCTGCGGGCAACCCCGCCCATCACGTCCCAGGGAATGGCGTTTCGGATAACCTTGTCGATGCGTTCGCTGCCGTCGAGGACGAGCCCGAAACCGCCGTTGATGGCATTGCCGATCCCGGTGCCGCCGCCGTTATGCAAAGCCACCAGGCTCATGCCCCGCCCGGCGTTGCCCGCGAAGCACTGGGTGGCCATGTCCGCCATGATGTTGCTGCCGTCCTTGATGTTGGAGGTTTCCCGGAAGGGCGAATCGGTCCCGCCGGTGTCGTGGTGGTCGCGACCGAGCATCACCGGGCCGATGTCGCCGCTGCGGACCAGTTCGTTGAACTTGAGGGCGATCCTCATGCGGCCCAGGGCGTCCTGGTACAGAATGCGCGCCTGGGTTCCGACCACGAGTTGATTTCGGCCCGCATTCTCGACCCACAGGTAGTTGTCTCGATCCTGAAAACGCCGGTCCGGATCGATGCAGGACATGGCAGCCTGGTCGGTTTTCGCCAGGTCTTCCGGCCTGCCGCTGAGGCACACCCAACGGAAAGGCCCGTAGCCGTAGTCAAACAGCAATGGTCCCATGAGATCTTCCACGTAAGAGGGGAAGATGAAACCATCCAGCGGATTGTCACCGTTCCGGCAAATCTCCTTTATCCCCGAATCGAAGACCGCCTTCATGAAGCTGTTGCCGTAATCGAAAAAGTAAGCTCCTCTTTCTACAAGTGTTTTGACGAGCTGGTAGTGTTTGGCCAGGGAACGGTCGACCAGTTCTATGAACCGGGCGTGATCGGTTCCCAGCAATTCTGTGCGCTGAGCGAAGGTCAACCCCTGCGGGCAATAGCCACCGTCATGGGCCGCATGGCAGGAAGTCTGGTCGGACAGGAGGTCGATGCTCACCTCATGGATCGCCGCATATTCAAGCAGATCCACAATGTTGCCGTGATAGGCGATGGCTATTCCTTCTCTTTTCTCCACGTATTCTCTGGCGGTGGCGAAGGCTGTCTCGGGGTCTTCGGTAATCTTCTTGATCCATCCTTGCTGGATGCGGGTCTGGATGCGGGAATCATCCACCTCGGCAATAAGGCCCACGCCGTTAGCGATTTCGGCGGCTTTGCCCTGGGCGCCACTCATGCCTCCAAGGCCCGAAGATACATACAGGATCCCACTCATATCGCTGCCGGAGGTCACCCCCAATTTCAGGCGGCAGGCATTCAGCAAGTTGTTGTAGGTCCCGTGAACGATTCCCTGGGGGCCGATATACATCCAGCCGCCGGCGGTCATCTGACCGTAGTTGGCAACCCCGAGGGCTGCTGCCCGGTGCCAGTTCACCTGGTCATCGAAAAGGCCCACCATAAGGCTGTTGGTGATGATCACACGAGGTGCTTCCAGGCTGGAGCCAAATAGACCAACAGGATGGCCGGAGGCCACGACCAGAGTCTGGTCCCGCCTAATCCTTTCCAGGTAACATTTGATCAACTGGTATTGCATCCAGTTCTGACAGACCTGCCCGGTTTCACCGTAGGTCACCAGTTCGTAGGGGTAGAGGGCAACGTCGAAATCCAGATTGTTGTCGATCATGACCTGGAAGGCCTGGCCTTCGAGGCACTTACCCCGGTATAGGTCGATGGGTTTGCCCTTGATATGGCCCTCGGGCCGGAACCGATAGGCATAGACTCTTCCAGTGGTGATGAGTTCTTCCAGGAATTCGGGCGCCAGGACGCCGTGCCATTTCTCCGGCACATACCGCAGAGCGTTTTTCAGGGCAAGTTCCGTATCTGCCTTGCTCAGTTTGAAGTCCCTCCTCGGAGCCCGGCGGATTCCTTCCACGAAAACCTTCTTCTCCGGCAGTTCCCGGAAGATATCTTCCAGCCTGAAGTTCATGGCCCTGGCGATAGCTGCATTGGTAATCATGCTTTTCGTCATTCCCTATTGAGAGTTGTAGTCTTTTCTTCCGGCCAGGAAAAAGCTTTCATCCCATCTTCCCGCGAGCCGTCGGATGCCGGCAGGAACCTTTCAAATCCCTATGATCATTATTTCACCGATCCTCTTTATACGGAACAAAGCTCAGGAAAAAACTCTAACGTAGATCAAGGCCTCCGGCAAAGAGAAATCAGAGGATCAATTCAATGTGTTTGGGTCGAGTGGATTTACCCGGTGAGAAGGGAGGGAAAAAGTTCGCGCAGTCCCGCCGATGCCTATGAAAGACCCCCTGCAGAGTTATGGTTGCCAATGGGTGCAGGTTTGTTGCATAAAAAGGCGCAGCCATGGGAGATCCTTATTCGTTTTGGGCTTGCTGCCCGGTTGCTGACCATAGGCGTTCTGAGGACATTTGAGGAAGGGTATCAGACTGTTCGATCGGAGGTAGGGTAATGCAAAGAACTCTGGGAATCGCTTGGATGGTAGCGGGGTTGTTCGGATTGGCGATCCTTTCTTCAGCTCACGCCGCAGAACCGCTGCAAGTTACCGTCAGCATTCAGCCGCAAAAGTATTTCGTTGAAAAAATCGGCGGGGATCGGGTCACGGTGACCGTGATGGTGGACCCTGGGGCGGAACCTCACGTGTATGATCCCAAGCCCCAGCAGATGGCGTCTCTGGCTAAATCGAAGGTCTATTTCGCCCTCGGGGTTCCCTTTGAAGACGCCTGGCTTGGGAAATTTGCCTCGGCCAGTCCGGGGATGCAGATCGTGCACACCGAAACCGGCATCCAGAAGCTGCCCATGGCAGCCCATGAGCATCATGACGACCATGCCAGAGGGGCTCTTCAGAAGGGTGCTCAACCCGCCCAGGACCACCACCAGGAAGTGCTCGACCCGCACATCTGGCTCTCCCCCCCCCTGGTGATGATTCAGGCCCGCAATATCCTCGGCGGACTGCTTCAGGTCGACCCGGCCCGGCGTGCCCTTTATGAAGCAGACTACCAGAAATTCGTGAACGAATTGGTGACGCTCGATGTGGACCTGCTGCGCCTGTTTGGGGAGGCGGGAGACCACAGGGAGTTCATGGTCTTTCACCCCGCCTGGGGTTATTTTGCCGCTGCGTACGGGTTGGAGCAGACACCCATCGAGGTTGAAGGCAAAGAACCCAAGGCTGCCGACCTCAAGCGTTTGATCGAAAGCGCCCGCGAACATCATGTCAAAGCGCTTTTCGTGCAGCCTCAGTTCTCGGCCACCAGCGCCAAAGTCATCGCCGAAGCGCTCGGCGGCCAGATCGTCTCCGCGGACCCCATGTCCCCGGACTGGGCAAACAACCTTCGGGAGGTTGCGGAGAAGTTCAAGGCCGCCATGAAGTAGGAGAAAAAAACAGTCACTGGAGGCTTGGACCACGCAGAACACCTGCGCTGTGCCGACGAAGTGATGTCAGCCGAAGATCCACGTGATCGAACACCCTCATACAATACGGCAAGTACCTGCTGTCGCCAAAGAAATGGGACAGGTAAACCAGCTTCAAGGCTTGGGCAGGTTCGCTGCGGCAAACTCCCAGTTCAGCAAGTTATCAACGACGGCCTTAACATAATCCGCCCGGCGATTCTGGTAGTCGAGGTAATACGCGTGCTCCCAGACATCGACGGTGAGTAGAGGGATCTGCCCGTGAACGACAGGATTGTCGGCGTTTCCGGTTTTAACGACCTTGAGCTTATCGCCTTCCAGCACCAGCCATGCCCACCCGCTCCCGAACTGAGCCAGAGCCGCATCCAGGAGTTGTTTCTGCAGGCTCTGGAGGCTTCCAAACGACGTTTGGATCTTCTTCATTAATTCGCCGTCGGGCTTGCTTCCCCCGGGTTTCAGGCTCTTCCAGTAAAATTCGTGGTTCCAGGCTTGCGCGGCATTGTTAAAGACCGCAGCCTTATCGGGGGCGTTGGCCGTCTGTTTGATGATCTCCTCGAGGGGAAGCTGAGCAAAGGGGGTTCCTCTGACCAACTCGTTGGTTTTGTCGACATAGGCCCGGTAGTGTTTTCCATAGTGAAATTCAAGAGTTTTCTGGGAGATAAACGGTTCCAGGGCATTTTCGCTATAAGGGAGGGGAGCCACCTGGACGGGAGGGGCGGCAACCCCCTGGGAACATCCGCTCAAACCGAAAGCCCCCATCCCCAGGACCAGGCCGCTGACCAGCAGCATGCCAAGAAGTCTTTTGGCTTCCAGAGTTAACCCGCGCTCTTTTCGATCCATCGTATGCTCCTCCTTGTCTGAGAACTCACTGTTTGTCCGTGCTTTCCGAAAAACCGCGCCGCCGGCAATCAAATCACCTGTAACTCGTTTGCCAAGAGCAGGTCAAGCTTTATGACACCCACCCGCCTCGAACCGGGCCATCCAACCAAACAGAATTCCCTCTTTAGTTCCAGAGTTCCAGGCCATGCGGGCGGGTTCTTTCAAGCAAATGAATCCAACCTCCTGAGGGAGCGGACTGCTCCTATGTCAGAGTCCGGATTCTGCCAGGGTTTCAGGCAGGGAGAAAATTCTTTGCGGCTTGTGACGATGGGTGCCCGGCCTCTGTATAAGGAGTGGGAGAAGGGGCCGAAGTCAGCTCTTGGTGAAGGCGCTTGAGACTGGGGCAGTGAGGGGACTGCCAGTAGAAGCCTTTCAGGCAGACGCCATGAGCCGAAGGGCCACCACCCAAGGATGAAAATGAGCCCTCGGGCATCGGGGTATGACGTAAACTGGTATTCATACAGCTGGCCGCAATTATCAGGCCTGACCCCCATTTTCATAGAGGAAAAGAATCCCCGCAGGCCTCTAGTCCCTACCGGAAAGCCTCTTGTTGCCTACGAGCGTGTTTTTCGGGCAGAGGATGCCCCGGACAGGCCAAAGACCCATCCTGGAACCCGTCGATCGTGGCCGATACCAGGCAAGTGTGGCTTGGCGCACTTTCACGCGTCTGGATTGTGCTCGATAACAAGAGGATAATTGAAGTATGGCAAATCGCCCACATCCCATACCATCAAGGATCCCCCTGAAGCCTTCAGGAGTCGAAAGAAATGTCATGTGTGCCCAATACGAATGCTGCCTTGAAAAAGCCATAAAGAGCAAGTGGGATGGGTTTTCGTGCCGGAGATGCCGGGCCTTTGCCCCCCTCAAGCTTGAGCTCAGTGAGTGGCTTGCAGATTCACTGGCATGCATTGCTTTAATATACGTGGTAGAGTTTCAAAACACTCTCAAACAAAAAACCCATGGCAGCCTCATCCTGGGATTGCAGCGAATTCGATCGTGAGGTGAGATCAAGGATTCAAACCGCTGCCCTTTGCTGTGAGATCTCCTCGCAGCCACTCTCGTTGCCGTCAAGGCCACCATGGCCGTGAGGGATCTGCCGCTCCCCGTGCCGGGTCCCGCCCCACCGCTGAATCAATGACCACCTGGTAGGTTCCCCCATGCGGGATTCCCAACGGGAAGCATGACCGACCTCAATTTCCCGGATCAGCAGAAAACGGCTTTGTGCTTGCCTCCGGCATCAGGCAGATGTTACTTTAATAGTCCTCTGGCTGCCCTGGAGGGGCATCCTTGGGGGGCCAATTACACCGCAGCTGGTTTTTCAGACCCAAACGAGTCTGATGTGCTCATGAAGCGCAATTGAGCCTTTTTAACTGATCCTTTGGATCGGGAAACACGCGCAAAATGGAATCGAACTCCCTGAGAAGAACAAGAGGGAGGAGGAGTAACCGTTTCGTTCTCCTGCTCCTTCTCGTTTGCCTTGGCTGGCTCTTTGCGGACAACTGTGCTCCTGACTGGCAAGAGGCGCAGCATGGCGAAGAGCAGGAGTGTGTTCCTGTCAGGTTTGTCTATGTAGATGACCAAGCTTCAGCCGTTTGTGTTGCAGGCAGCTTCAATGGCTGGTCGGAAGAAGCGGATTGCATGAGCCCATCCGGAGATATCTGGTCCGTTGCTGTTCCTCTCGAACCCGGTCGTCATCAATATATGTTTGTCGTTGACAGCCGTTTCTGGCGAAAAGACCCAGGAGCCCCGCTGGCTGAAGACGACGGCTTTGGAAGCAAGAATTCTGTTCTGATTGTCGAATGAGGTGTGACCTCTGCTCTTCCTGATCTGTATATGAAGGGAGACGGCTGCAATCAGACGAAAGATAATAGCCCTACATGGACCGATTAGAGGAACAGCAGGTAATTTCAGCCGTCTTGGGCGGCAATGCGGATGCTTACGCTGTCCTGATTGACCGCTATCAGCAGCCGATTTTCAATCTGGTTTACCGGATGACAGGTTCGCGGGCAGATGCTGCAGACCTTGCGCAGGATGCTTTTATCAAGGCTTATGAGCAACTTTATCGTTTTCACAAAGAGAAAAGGTTCTTTCCCTGGTTGTACACGATCGCACTGAACCATACTCGGAACTTCCTCCGGAAAAACAAGACAGCCAACGAGGTTGCCATCGAAGACTGTGAACTGTATTCCGGTTCCGACGATACAGCCCATGAGGAAGATAAAATGTGTGCCCAATTAGATTACCAACGGCTGCAGGGTGCGCTCAAAAGGCTCCCTTGGGAATACCGGGAGGCGGTGATGTTGCGTTATCATGAGGAACTCCCCATGCAGGAGATTGCGGCCGCGCTTTCACTCTCGGTGAGCGGCGCTAAAATGAGGGTCCATCGGGGGCTAAAGAAACTGCGCGAAATCTTGGAGTTATAGGGGCATGAAGAGCAGAACACCTCTTAACGAAGGGGGTCAATTCGAGCCGGAGCTGGAATCCGAAGCGCTACGCCTCCTTTCGAGGCAGCTTCGGGAGATGCCCTATCTTGATCCCCCTGAAGATCTGCTGCCGTCTATAATGGGGACCATTAGACGAAAGCGATTCCCGTGGTGGTATCGATGGCTCACATGGGCCAGGTCGCCGAAGTCTTTCACTTTTACTCCTCTTCAGGTCGGTTCGCTGGTTTCTCTTGCTTTGCTGGTGTCGTTTGTCAGCACTGTCTATTTCTTGAGGAGCGATCGCGGGTATCAACTCCCGGCGAAATTGCAGGGCTCTGTGCCAATCACCCTGACGCTCAACAAGCCTGAAGCCCGTTCCGTCTCAGTGGTTGGCACTTTCAATGCGTGGCATGAAAAAGGCTACGAGATGACAAGGGATGCTGCCAGGGGCACGTGGACTCTTCTCCTTCGATTGCCCGATGGTCGCTACGAATACGCATTTGTCCTCGACGGTCAAAACATCATTCCTGACCCGGAGGCAGAGTTTTTTGCTGACGATGGCTTTGGGAATCAAAACGCCGTTCTGATTGTGAGAAAACACCATGACGAGGCCATTTGAAAAGGCACTGCTGCAATTCCTTCTGCTTATCTTAACGATCGGCTGCCCGGTTGTTGCTCAGGCTCAACAAACGGATGACACCCTGGTGGCGGCATTACGGGAAGCAAGGGAAACCGGGATCTCGGAAACGACCCTCAGTCAGCTGCTCGCACTCGGCTATGAAAAGCAGTTCGAACCCTCCGGGATGGCTAAGCTGCTGCCGATCCTTGCCCAATGTCAGATGGAAAACCTCCCCCTGGGGCCGTTTCTGAGCAAGATTGAAGAAGGGATTTCGAAGAGGATACCTCCGTCTCGAATCGCACAGGTTTTGAGGACAAGACTGGACGACTACCGCTTTACCCGTTCTCTGATCGAAGAGACGTTGGGGACCCGTGGCAAGGTTGAGCCTGCTTCTTCCGAGTCTCATATCCGCTTCACCGAGACCCTTTATTGTGGCCTTTCGCGGGAAAATCTGAGTCGGCTTCTGAGCACGTTCCCCACTGCCCCCCTGCCAGTGGTTTCCAGAGGCGCCGAAGTCCTGGCATCCCTCAAGCAGGTTCATTTTGATTCAGAGCTTGCCGAACAAATCGTGGATACCGGAATGAAGCGGGGTTTCTTCACTGCAGAGCAGAGGGAGTTTTCGCAAATTGTCGCAGTAGCGAAAAGGAAAGGGCTTCAGGATGACCAAATTGCCTCAGCCGCCATGGCGATAATGGCCCGCGGAGGCTCTCGAGACGATTTCTCTTCACAATTGGGAATCACCGATCAGGATCGAAGCGGCCACGGTCCTCAGCTGCCAGAAAGCAACCCGACTTCACGGAGTCGCCAAGAGAAAGTTGGTGCCGGCACAGATTCCGTGAATATTCATGGCGTTCCTCTTGGCAGCAAAGCCCCAAACACGGTCGCCGGCTCAGAAGCTGTTGATACTTCAGGCACTGCGAAAGGCTCAGAAGCTGCTGACACCTCAGGTACGGGCAAAGCCTCAAACTCCGCTTCCGGCACAGATGTGACTAAGGGCTCAAAGAGTATCAAAGGCTCGGACGTTGTCGATACCTCATACACGGGGAAAGCTTCAAACTCCACTGCCGGCTCAGTCATGACTAAGGGCACCAGGAACCTTAAAGGCTCAGACGCCGTCGATACTGCAGGTGCGGACAAAGCCTCAAACTCCGTTTCCGGCTCAGACGTAAGTAAGGGCTCAAAGAGCGTTAACCATTCGGGCAGCGTCGGTACCTCAGAGTCGGGTAAAGGCTCCAATTCTGCTTCCGGCTCAGCCGTGACCAAGGGCTCAAAGAGTGTTAATGGCACAGACATTGTCAATACCCCGGATAAGGGCAAAGCCTCCAATACGGCTTCCGACTCAGCCGTGACCAAGGGCTCAAAGAGTGTTAACGGTTCAGATTACGTGCCGGTCTCAGCCACTGGCCAGGGCTCCGGCACGGCTGAAAGCGCCAGCTCGGGTCGTGACTCAGGTGGCAGTCACTACCCGGCGTACTCTGGAAACGGACAGCAGAAAAGAGAGAGGGTCACGTTCGCCGCTGCGGGGACAATCGCTGAAATGCATCCTGAAGCGATGATCCTGACGTTGGATATCGACAAAGCCTACCATGTTCCTAAAGATTTCCGTGGCGCGTTTGCCATCAGCGAGACCGTTAAAGTTAAAACCGAAAGCTCGAAAGTGGGAGTGTTTGATTTGGGGCTCGAGGATATCATGGTCGGAGAAGATTCTGCGAGGATCCTCGGCAGGAAGCTTGCCAACGGCACTTATCTGATAACCCACATCGTTCTTCATTTGGATGATCGAGAGGGCTCAGGCAGCCTCTTTGCCGCTGCCGGGACCGTTGCCGAAATGGATCCGGAAGCTCTGACGCTGACCCTGGATATCGATAAGGCCTATGGCGTTCCCGGAGATAACAGCACCGTGTTCGCCGTCAGCGAAAACGTCGAAGTCAGAACAAAAGGCTCCAAAGTGGGAGTGTTTGATTTGGGGCTCGGCGATATTGTGGTCGGAGAAGATTACACGAGGGTTTTCGGCAGGAAGCTTGCCGACGGTACTCATCTCATCACTCACGTGGTGCTCTGTTTGGAAGATTGAGCAATTGAGTAGATGAAGCGTTGTCCCCATTGCCCGGCCGAGTCACACGACTCGGCTTTTTTTCGCTGGAGAGGCCACGGAAACGGCAGGTGAACCCCCATCCGAAGGAACTAATAAGCTCTGTTCCAGGGCCTGTTGTCCTCAAGGGTTCTGACAATGGCCGGCCCGGATAGGAAGGTCCTGCTGGCCCCCGGATGTCCTTGACACAATCCATGGCAGGTGCCATTTCCAGAGCCCGGGTAGTTTCATATGATCTTTGGCCTTGTCCAGGGCGACGGCGGCGGCGTTTTTTTCCAGGATGGCGGCAGGCTCGTACGTCCATCCCCGTTTCAGCCTCCGGTCCTCGCGGGACAGGCAGGCCAGGGCATACAGACCGATGAGAGGAGCCACCAGCTTCGTTTTCCAGCCGAACGTTTCATAGAGATCGTTCAAGAGATCCCCTATTTTCTTCTCCATCCGCTCGTTTCTGCGATACCATCTCTTCATGGCCCATACGGCCCCGGCATAGGCCGATCGCAGGGGGGCCGCGTCCCATTCGTACCGTTTCCGGATGCGCCAGTCGGGGTGCAGACCGTGGGCTTTCCAACCTTGCAGCATGGTTCGGATGATGCGGTAAAGGCTCGGCCCGTTGACGTCGAAGTCCCGGCGGAAGGCTTCGAGGAGATATTGTTCTTCCCTTCCATCGTGGATATGCGGGTGCCGGTAGTTGAAGCGGTACTGGCCGTGGCTGTCGGCCGGGGGCATGGCGGACTCGGGCAGGAGCGTCCCCGCCTGCCGGTGTTCCTCGTGCAGCGGAGTGCCGGGGTTCGGGGTGTAAAGCATAAACTGGTGAAACACGGTGTCATGGCCTACGGCATAGCCGATCGCCGCATCGATGTTTTCGGGGGTGTGATCCTCCAGTCCGATGATGGTCGAGCCGAGAACGCGGATCCCGTTGGCTTGCAAGGTCTTGACCAACTTGCGGGTATCCACGCCGCTGAGCTTGCGGTACCCGCTGCTTTCTCCCTCGATGCCCATCCACACCCAGCCGATGCCCAGCCCCACAAGCTGCTCGATGGAATAGGACAAGAGGACCCGGGCAGAGCTGAAAACGTAAAGCGCCCAGCTCTTCCCTGCTGCCTGCATCAGCTCGAGCAGACGCAAGGCCCGCTGCCTGTGCAGAAGGAAGTTCTCGTCCAGGACGAAGAAGGAATTCACGGCAAGCTCTTTTTCGATCCGGCACATGACGGAGAAGAGCGCGTCGCCTGTTTCGTAGAAGTTCACGAAGTTTCCCTTGCCTCCAAACAGGGCTGAAGTGGAGCAGAAGTTGCATCCTACAGGGCACCCGACAGAGGGGATGAGAATGGCGGCAGTGCGGCCTTTCTTCTTCGGCAGGTCGATGCCCATGATCCGCCCTCCGAAACCCGACAGAAGCATGGGATGCCGGACGGGCAGCTTTTCGTCCTGCCCGAGGAATGTCCGGAACCAACTGATGCCGTCTCCCCGGACCATATGATCCGCGTCGATGATTTCAGGGAGGTCCTGCCTCGCTGCGACGTGGCCTCCCACGACAATGGTCGCCGCCGGCCTTTCACGGCGAATGATCGCGCACATTGCTTTGACTTTTTCCACATTGGGCCCGATGGCGCCGATTCCCACGATATCGTAGGGGGTCTTGCGGACCTCGTCCGTGAATGACTCGAGGGTAGGGAAGTCCAGAACCGTGCAGGGGGCCTCGATATTATCCTGCAGCATCAGAAGGCCGAAGGAGCGGTGAAACATCCGTAGCGAGAAACCACCCTGCAGGCGTGTGACCTGGTTGTGATACAGTTCCATGGGGTTAATGCGGCGACTTCCGAACTCGTCGTCGCGGGCGAAAGGCCCGAAGACACTGGTCAGAAGGATTCTGGCCTTCGTTCCTTTTGGGTGAGGAACGATCACGGAATTGCTCATCGAAGAAACTCCTTTCAAGGCTTTTGATACGCGGCACGTGTCCTTGCTACGTGAAAAGCGACGGGAAAGGAAGACGGATTGATTGGTTTTACAATTGTTTTACAATGACGAAGACAGCGCTGGCAGGGCATGATGACAATTGACGTTGACAGAACCAAACCTCAGGTGTAGCAGTCACGATTATGAAGAGTCCCGTGCGATGGTTTATCCACCCCATCCTGATTTTTGTCCTTTCCGTCGTGGCCCTGGCCGCGTCCCTGGCGCTCTACATCTATTGGTACCTGGCGGTCAGCACGGGCCTGCAGCGCATTGTCACAACGTACAAGCTCGACCAGGAAGGGCTCTTCGAGTTCAATACCTGGGTCGTCATCATGGTGCTTTCCATCCTGGTGGGACTTATCGTTGTGGGAGTGTTCATCATCTTCGTGTACTATCAGAAGACATGGAGCCTCTACCGTCTGCAGCGTAATTTCATCGACAGCTTCACCCATGAGCTGAAGACGCCCGTGACCTCCTTGAAGCTATACCTGGAAACATTCAGCCGCCATGAGCTTCCGCGCGAGGACCAGCTCAAGTACATCCGATTCATGCTCAACGACGTGGACCGTCTGCTGAGCAACATCAACCAGATCCTCCAGTTGGCCCGGATTGACACCGGGAGCTACGCCGGGGAATTCGTCCAGTCCGACCTGGTGGAGTTGGTGGAACGGTTCAGAAATGAGAACGCCGACCTGTTCCCCAACGGCATCGTCACAATCGATAACCCCACCAATCGTCCGTTCCCGTTCAGCCTGAACGTTCAACACTTCGACATCCTCCTCATGAATCTCCTCTCGAACGCCATGCGATACAACTGCTCGCCACAGCCCCGGCTCGACATCCGCTTTGTGCCCCGCCCCGATTGGCTCGACATCCGCTTCGAGGACAACGGCGTCGGAATTGAGCACAAGGAGCTCGGGAAGATCTTCAGAAAATTCTACCGTGCGGGCAGACCCGATGACTTGACGGCGCGGGGCAGCGGACTCGGACTTTATCTCGTCAAGCAGATTGCCCGGCTTCACAAGGGCCGGGTCCACGCCGAAAGCGACGGGCCGTCAAAGGGGTCCGTCTTCATCCTGAGTCTGCCCAGGCCGAAGAGAGTCGACTGGGACGGGAGCGAATCATCATGAAGAATTTGGAGAATAAGCGGATACTCGTTGTCGAGGACGACCGGCACATCGCCGAAGGGTTGCGGCTCAACCTTGCACTGAAGGGGTATGATCCGCA
This sequence comes from uncultured delta proteobacterium, assembly GCA_963783775.1. Lineage (GTDB taxonomy): Bacteria > Desulfobacterota > Syntrophobacteria > Syntrophobacterales > Syntrophobacteraceae > JADGQM01. The sequence goes on from CAWAOR010000013.1 coordinate 180,594, forward strand.
GATCGCCCTGGACGGCATCACGGCCCTGCGGCTCTGGAAGGAGTGGAAACCCGGCCTTATCGTCCTGGACATCATGCTGCCCAACATCGATGGCCTGACGGTTTTACGCAATATCAGGCTGGAGGACGAGAGGCTGCCCGTCCTCATTCTGTCGGCACGGGGCGAACCGGAACAGCGCGTCCAGGGCCTTGCCCTCGGCGGGGACGATTACCTGGCCAAACCCTTCCATCTTGATGAGTTTCTGCTCCGCGTGGAAAGGCTTCATGCACGGGCCACAAGGGATCGGGAGAGGGACGGTGAAGCGGCAGTCGGCGCCTACACCTTCGGTGGCAATGTCATTGACTTCGACCGCTTCAAGGCAACCTGCCGGCAGGGTGAAATCAGCCTGACCGAACAGGAAGTAAAGCTCCTGAAGCTGTTCGTAGCCAACCCCGGAAAGCCTCTCACGCGGGGTGAGATCCTGGAGGTGGTCTGGGGATACACGGGGAACACGCCAACCCGGACGGTGGACAACTTCGTGATGCGATTCCGCAAGTACTTCGAGGATAATCCCCACGAGCCGGTATTCTTCAAAAGCCTCCGGTCCGTAGGCTATATCTTTGATCACGACGGACAGACCGGGGATTTCCTGCAGCATCGGAAGACGACGTAGGTGCGCAGCACAGCAGGACGCCGGCGGCCATAGCAGAGTCCAGAGCCCCCCTTGTTTTTGCTCAACATGGAAAAATGTCAAGACACTCTTGGCAGAAACCGATATTTTTTTATGTGGCGAGTAAGCAAGCAGGAGACCAAAACGCGCGGAGAGCCGGCCCGCACATAGCTTACAGCGTGGAAATGGAAAAGACACCCCTATGGACAAACCATCCAAGAAAGCAGAGCTTCAGCAAAGAATTCTCGCCGACGGCCTGAGCGAAATGGGCCTCCTGAGCCTTTACAACCTGGGTCAGCTCCGGAGAGTGAGTGCGGGCAGGCATCTTTTCAAGGAAGGCGATCAAAACGACGTTCTCTTCCTTGTCGTCGATGGGCAATGCCGGAGCGAGCCCGCTGCCGATAATAATTGTAATGAAAACAACGTCTTTCGCGAAGGCGACTGGATCGGCGAGCTTCTCTTTTTTCAGACTCCCCTGCGTGTGGTGTCCGTGACGGCGGTGACCCCCACCGTCGTGCTGGTGGTCAATGGCAGGACTTTCAGAGCGTTACCCTCGGAAACTCAGAGCTTTATCCTGAAAAAACTCAACGATCAGACGACGCGCCGCCTTTGCACCCTCACCAGGGAGTACGCTCAAGGTAACAAAGTCAACGCCTATCTCACCCGTTACATCCGGGATCAGCATGAGGGAAGGATCAAGGACTACGAACATTCGGAGGTTCTCCAAAACATCCTGAAAAGCATTCCCAGACTTCCCATCTACGTCATGAAACTCGTCCAACTCCTCCTCAACGAAAAGGCCTCCTCTCGTGATATTGCCACCCTGGCCAAGGAAGACCCCTCCCTGGTGAGTCAGATCCTCAGGACCGTCAACTCCAGCCACTACGCGCTGAGCAGCAAGATCGCAGACCTCAACCATGCCATCCTCTACCTTGGCTTCAATGAGGTCTACCAGATCGTTGTCGCTGGGGGTATGCAGAAAACCATGCCCAACACCAGGGAATTTCAAGACCTCCACCAGCACTCGGTGACCATTTCTCACCTGGCTTTTGAAATTTGTCAGCTTCACAACAAACAGAAATCATCCACCATGAGCACCATCGCGGTACTCCACGACATCGGGAAAAGTATTATTCTGCTTCTCAAGAAGCAAAATCCCAAATGGAATCTTTTCGTGGAAATGCTCGATCCGGCAAAAATCGGCGCCATGCTCCTCACCCAGTGGAACATCCCGAAAATAGTTACCGAAGCCATCGAATTCCAGCACTGTCCGAGTTTCGTGCCAGCCTCCAAGCTCCCCACCCAGCATGCCGACTATGTCGCCATGCTCCTCCTCGCCCATCTCAGTTCCAGCATCCTGGAAGGCGATCTCTTGAGCCCGGCGGATCATCCCTTTCTCAGAGACTATATGAAGATTCTGAAACTGGACGATGTCACCTTCACGGAATTCTTCACCAATAGAATCCTCCCTGCTCTGAAGAACAAGACGCACACCCTGCCCATGTATCTGCGATCCCTTATCCAGGATTATCCCAAAGACCAGTCTGGCCGAACCGCGTGAAGGCATCCCTCGATGAGCATGCGCCCTGTTCCATCGGTAAACTCAACGAGCGCAGTATCCGTGTCTGAAAAACAGTTGAGTTTCTGACCCGATGCTCCTTCTTAGTACAGCGCCACAGAATAAAGTGACCATTGTCTCAAAACGTCATTCCGGCAATCTTCTGGCCGGAATCCAGAAATACGGCCTGGATACCGGCCTCCGCCGGTATGACGAACTGGCGGTGGCGAACTGGCGGTGGACAGTTATTTGTGTGGCGCTGTACTTAGAGGGCAAGCACCGGCGCAAGAATAGGCGAAAATTGGAAATTCAGCAATCTGGCCTCTGACCGCCATTCCATCGCCGACCTACTCCGCCCGAGCGCTCCGGGCCTCGGTGTTCCCCTGCAGGCTTTCGTCATACATGTCGAAGGCTCGGGCCGGGGGGATGGCGGCCTTGCCCGCAAAGGTCACCCGCCAGACCTGATAAACCCTCAACTCGCCTCCGGGGAGCAGCCGCGCAATCCGGGCGGTCTTTTCGGGATAGCGCCTGGTCTCTTTGATCGCGTTCCAATAGGACTCGTCTTGGGGCTGGATCTTGGCATCCGCCAGATAGGTTTCGTCCTCGTCCAGAGCCCGGGCGAAAGAGGGGATGCCGTCTTCGACCACCAGGAACCGGCTGGGAAGAACGCCGGCATCCTTCACGGGATCGTGTTTCACCCGGACTGTACTCACGACCGTAGCGCCCCTGGGCAGTGACTTGTTAAGATCGAGGGGCTCGTTGCCCTCGGGGGTGATCCGCATGAGGCTCCGTTCCACCTTCAGCCCATGCGCGTATGGTTTCACTGCCGGGTAGGGAACATCGACCTTGGTCGCGGCATAGGCTACTTCATCCGCTTCCATCCCTTCCAGCCGGAGTTCCGAAAGGGTCTCGATCCGCCCCGGCTCGCCAAAAGTCCCGACGAAGCCGGCGGGAATCCGAGCCAATTCACCCAGCACGGTGCCGTCCTTGGTACGCACGACGATCTTGCGGGTATTGTCGTCCCGTTCCTCGGTAAAAGCCGCGGCTTCTTCGCTCAGGATTTCACGGGTGTTAAAAATGACCTGAGCCGTATCAAAGGTCGAGGTCCAGTAGCCGTTTTTCATCGATTCCAGCAGAATCTGCTTGAGCCCGGCTTCCATTTCCTCGGAAAGAGCCTCCGCTTGCTTCAAAGCGCCGAGTGCCGCCGAAACCACGTAGGGGACGCCGAAGCCAAAGCCGAGGGCCTGAGAGAGCGGAGTCTCCTTGGCCGCGGCTTTCAGGTAGCTTTCCGGGCTGAACTGAGTGAGCGCCTCCTGCAGTTTTTCCGTCAATTCTGCTTTCGCCGTCGACTCTTTGAAGTGTTGGCTGAAGCGATCCCAGTCCTTGTCTTCGTGGGCGGCGAACATTTTCAGGGCGTAGACGAGATCCTCGGCCGCAGGCTGTTCGGCCTGCTGCAGCTTCTCCACAAAGGCGATCTCCTGCTTATAGGGCTGCCCGTAGCCGCCGATCTCCGCGATCCGGGCCAACTCATACCCGGATAACGTATTCTCGGAACGCTCCGTGCTCTTTTTCGAATTGCTGGGATAGCCAGTCGGAGCCCCTATTGAAAGCCCTCGCTGCACCTTCGACCTTGAGGTCGGAGGCGAATTTCAGGGCATAGAGGGCGGTAACCGTCGCCGGCAGGGAAGCGCCTGGGTCTGCCGGCCACAGGCTGAAACCGCCGTCCGTTTTTTGATTCTGAATGATCTTCTTGATGCCGAGGGAGGCGTTGCGTTCCGCTTTGGTCAGCGCCGCCGCCAGTGGCCCCAGTTCGTGCGAGTCGATACCGGCGCGCCTCACCACGTCCAAGAGCACGACGTTGGGAATGGTCGAGTGAACGAGCTGTTCGGTGCACCCGTAAGGGTACGAAACCAGGACTTCCGCGGCGTTGAGGGCGGCTCCCAGGAGCCCCGAGCTCACCTGCACCTTCAGTTCACGGGCTTTTCCCGTCGTCGGCAGGTTTGTCACCAGAATCCCATCAACTCTATCAGTCCGAGGATCTGCCAATCCTGGCCTGTCCTGACCTGCCAATCGTCGTTCGCCCGGAGGTATCGAAGGGCGAGCACCCCGTTCATGCTTGGATACCTCAGCAAGAACGGGAAAACCGGCTTGAGTGCCCGCCGGGACAATCTTTTTCTGGGTTCCGGAGAAGACCTGGGTCATGGCTGAAGGCTTGAGGGGGAGGTCGAATTCCTCGGCGCCCCCGATGTGGATGTTCTCCGCCGTTTCCAGCGCTACTTTGAGGGTCGCCACTCCCTTGCCCCCGCCGGCTTCCAGCCGGAGCGGCTGGATGTCTTCGCCCCGGCTGGCCAGCGTGAACCGGCTCTCCTGTTGACCCTCCTTGAGCAGCGCCTCGCCTTCCAGGGTAAGCCTGGAGGCCACGGCCACGGCCTGAGCGAGATGATTGGCGATCTTCAGCTGCACGGTGGCTTCCTCGCCTTCGCGCAAAAATTGAGGCGCCAGCACTTCCACCGAGACATCGGCCACCGTGCGAAACTTGCCTTTGGACTCGCCGACGCGGCCGTCCTTGTCGGACGCTACTACGGTAACCACCCATTCGGTGACATTGGCCGGAAGATCGACGGTAATGGACGCGCGCCCGCCGGCGTCGGTAACCACGTGGGGGAACCAGCCCGCCGTGTCGCGCATGGACTTCTTGGTGGGTTTGCTCTGGCTCTTGAGCGCTCCCAACTTGAAGTTCGGCTTCTTCAAAAGAGCCGCATAGCCGTAGCCCTGGAGCTCATCCGAATAAAAGGTGGCCAGATTCAAGCGGGGCAGCGGGTAGAAGAAATCAAAGACCCCCGGCCGCAGTTCCCCCTGAACCGCATAGACCGCCCGATCGACGATGGTGACGGCCAGTTCTGTCTCTGCAGCCGGGGACCCGTTGGCATCCTTGACCTCGAACTCGATCTTCAGCGGTTTCAGCGGTTCGGCCTCGTTCCGTTCCGGCAGGACGGCGATATTCAGCCGTTTGGTCCAGGGAATGATGCGAAACCCGAGCGTCTGCTCGCGGTACTTGCCGCCGCTCATGGGGACCGTAACGGTATGATAAAAACCCGTCCCATACTCGGGCCTGGCCTCGACTTCAAACCAGCGACTCCGTCCCTTGAAAGCGGACGGCCTGGTGTCATAGATCCTTCGCCCGGAAACCGTTTCCCACATCGTCCCGGCTTCCGCCCTCCCCCAGTTGGCGGGGAGCAGCGCCAGGACTTTGGCCTTTTCCCCGGGACTGAGGATGTTGCTCGCCGTATAGAGCTCCAGTTCTTGATTGTCGAGCACGGTTTCCCCCTGGGCGCCGCCCACAATCATGAGCGCCGGCTGCGAGGCGGCCTTATGCTTCATGGGTTTGCCGTCGAGGGTCTCGAGCGTCGCCACGGCGCTCAAGCGCCCGCGGCTTGCCAGTTCCGGCAGCACCAGCCGACACACCCCCTGATCGTCGGTGGTAAACGGCAGTTTGATGAACTGTTTCGAGAGTTCCCGCCCGGTTTCGAGAGCGATGTCGATCACCCCGCCTCCCCTGGGGGCCGGTTTCCCGTCGGGGGTGGTCGAGCGCACCCAGACAGCATGGTTCTTTTCCCCCACTTGCGCCATGGTGTCCGAGAACTGGACCGTGGGCTGCGCTTCAGAAAGGGTAACGAAGAGGTTTTCCGTCAGCACCGCCTGCGACCCGGAGCGATCGAGTGCCCGCACCATCAGGGTATAGATCCACTCCTCGTCGCTGCCGGAAGCGGTTTTCGGCACGTCGAAGGCAAAGGAGGCCTCGCCGGAGTCGTCCATCATGGGGGCCGAATCCCAGGTATTGGTCACATCCCGGTCACCGAGGGCGGCCAGCCGCGCCTCGATCGAGCTGAAGATCCGTTTCGGCTCCGTGAGGGCCGAGGCCGACCGCACCTCGCCGTGATAATCCGCACCGGAGCTCAAACCGGCTCCGGCCTCGACCACCCACTGCGGCGTTTCGAATTTCTTCCGGTAGAGAAACACTTCATACCGGGCATCCTTCGGCGCGCCCCCGCTGTACCGCTTGGCTTTGAATTTGACGGAGAACGACTCCCCGGCCACCACCGAAGGACTCCGTTCGATGAGCTCCAGATAGAAGGTTGGCTTGACGTAGTCGCGGACGCGGAACTCACCGCCGTAGGGCTTGCTGTCGATTTCTGCAACCAGGCGATAGACGCCGGGCAGTTGCGTATCCTCGAGCCCGAACATGCCGCTGAAGGAGCCAAAATCGGTAACGGGGACCTCGGCATGGAGGCCGGTTGCGCCGCCGTCCGCACGGAGAAGAGTCACGGCGGCCTGCTTCTGAGCAAAATCCGGCACCTTGAGCTCCCCCTTTTCCAGGGCTCGCACAATGCCTTTGTAGAAAAAGGTCTCGCCGGGTTTAAAGATCGGGCGGTCGGTGATGACGAAGACGGCATTGTCACTGGTAACGACGGGGAGAAAATCCGTATCCACCAGCGCCTGCCGTTTCTCCGGGGTTTCGGCCTTGATGACCAGCCTGCCGTCGAGGATCCCCTGCGGGTTCGAGAACGCCACTTCCCCGAAAGCATTGGTCTTTTGCTCAAGTTTGAACCACTTGCCGCGGCCGTCGCGGTAGCTCACCACCGCTCCTGCCACCGGATCGAGATCGCGGGTGATCGCCCGCACGACCAGCTGCTCGCTGGACTGTTTCACCTGCACGGCCAGGCTGCTCACCTGCATGAGGCACTGGGCTTCGGTCTTGGCCTGCACCGCCTGGACCAGATAGACGCCGTCGGGCAGAGGGTCGAGGATCACCTTCCTGATCTTGTAGGAATCCTCGCGCCAGGCACTGTCGGCAAACCACCAGCCCAGGTCGTTTACGGCTTCCCCGCCATATTGGAGATCCAGGTAGTATTCCCGGACGAGGGTGAACCCTTCGGGGGCGCCATGGATGACCTGTTCCGGGGGTGAGGCCACATCTCCTTTGGAGGCCTCCAGGATGGCCTTGTGCAATGCCGTATCCTTGAAGGATTTCCGGAAGTTCGCGTCCAGCATTTCCCTAAAAGTCTTGAGCGGCGATTCCACCTTGTTCAAGCCGGTGACAAAGTAATGCCCCGGGTTCAGCTCGGTGGTCGGCTCTTCATAACTGCGACTGATCTGCAGCTGACCGTCGAGAAAGCGTTCGAGGTTATTCGGCCGCACCACCCGAATCAGCATCGGCTTATTGGTGCTCGTGTAGTCGAGTCTCAGTTCGGGCTTTTCGGTATTGGCAAAACTTCTGGTCACCGTGAGATAGAAGGGACTCCCGGCAAAGGCCGGCGAAAGGCTCAGCGTCGCCAGCACAAAAAGTACCGCAAGCAGGTATAATAAAAACCGTGCTGCCTTCATCGTGATACCCCCTGTTTGACGGCCAACCCTTTCCCCATAGCCCGTTCTGTTTCCTGTTTCGGCATTCTCTTCACTTTCTGGGCAAAGGACGTTGATTGGATACTTGCATGAAGTCTCTTCAAACCCTATACATTAGCCACCCTGTGCGACATTGTATTTCAATGAATTGCGTGACGCAACCCTGGTCGGTTCGAGGAGAAGCTGCAAGTTCCCTCTTTTCGTAAAAGAGGATCGGTAGGGATTCCTTTGCTCCCAAGCGGCCGGCCATCCTTAAGTCACCGGCACTGGATCCTGCTCCATGCTGTTCCAGGAAGTGAAAGGGAGGAGAGGATCATGAAACCTGATGACCCGATGGAAAGAGCACTGCCTGCGTCGGTACGGGAAGGACTTGCGCGTTTGTGTGCGCACCTGCAGGAGGCACTAGGGGAGCAGTTGGTGTCGGTGGTGCTCTACGGGGGACTGGCGAAGGGGGAATACACCCCTGACACCTCCGATGTGAACGTGATGGTAGTGCTCAGCGAGGTCACCGTGACAGCGCTCGACAAAGCGGCGCCGATTGTTCAAGGGGGGGTTGCGGGGGCTGTGGAGGCGGATGAGATTGACACCTGTGGACGCAAGACTCCTTGAGGCATGTGAGGAACGGCGAACCATCCCACGTGACCTGCTGTTGCAGTGGCACGTCACGCAACGCTGCAACCTCCGTTGCGCCCTCTGTTACCAGGAGTCCCATGCGGGCGGGGAACTTGGATTCCAGGACCTGCTCCTCATCGTGGACCAGGTCAAAGAGTTGCTGAAGGCATGGAAAGGCGGGGCGGGACGGCGTCTGCGGGTGACTCGCGTATGGGCGGACCGCCTGATTCCCTGGGGATCTGGTCTGCAGCTCAGGGAGCAAATGTTGACCCCGGAGGAAACCCGCGAGTTCTTCGAGATCATGCCCCGGCCGCACCGAGGCGGGGCGCCGGTGGTGTTGCCAAACCGAGATCGCGATTCACCGCGCGATGCAGTTTCTGGTGGCGGACGGCACGGGAACATGTGTTGCACTCTTCCGAAAGCCTCTGGCGCGCCGCCGCTGAGCCAAGAGGTCGGGCAAACCTGATGATTCGGAGGATATCAGGATCAGCTATGGACAAAGGCAGAATAGAGGAACTTGTTGACAACCCCGAGCTCGTTCCGGGTATATACAATTACTGCGACCGCTGGTGTGAACGGTGCTCGTTGACAGCGCGCTGCGCGGTCTTCGCGATGGAACAAGCCGAGGCTGACGGTTCACCTTCTAACGATCCAGAAAACAAGGCCTTCTGGCAGCGGCTTAACGACACTCTCTCAACAGCTCTGGAACTGCTGTCGAAAATGGCTCAAGAGACCGGAGTGCATCTGGATACTCTGGTCTCGGAGGAGGGCAGGGTTTCAAACGCTCGCACTAAAAAGGAGGCCGGGGAGCACACACTTGTTCGGCAGGCAACGGAATACATGAATAGAGTGAGGGAGTGGTTTAAGTCAACCGACCTGAAGGTCCGACTCCAAATTGTCGAGGTTGATTCGAAACAGGAAGGTGAAGACTTCAGAAACATCGAACAGGTCATCCTGTGGTATCACACTCTTATCTGCGTAAAAATCACACGAGCCATTCAGCAGGAGATCAGAGGGTGTACAGCGTCCGTTGAGTCTATTCCCAAGGACTCCGATGGATCGGCCAAGGTGGCATTGATAGCCATCGATCGGTCCATAGCGGCGTGGTGGCGAATGCGCGCGTACTTCCCCCAAAGAAAAGAACAGATCCTCGATTTCCTTGTTCGTCTCGATCGCCTGCAAAGAGCGACGGAAGGAGCATTTCCCAAAGGCAAATCGTTCGTTCGACCGGGATTCGATGAAGCATAGATCGATAAAGTGTCCGACCTCAAAGCCGAACACCTGATCCAGATCGTGAGCAACAGGAGGGAGTAATCGGCACTCCCGCGCCCTGGAACGGACGTCTTCTGGGTCTCTTCGTGTCTGAGTGCCTTCGTGTCTCAAATGTTTCTTACCTCATGTCGATTGACAGCCTGCTCGATAAAGTATTACTATTCGATAGTGTAATGCGATCATAGAAAAGTCAGGAGAGAGGTTATGGCGACAGAGGCAGTCAAAATCACCCGCAAGGGGCAAGTCACCATCCCGAAAAAGATTCGTGAGAGACTGAAGGCAACGGCTGTCTATTTTGAGGTGGTCGATGATGAGATAGTGGTCAGGGCGGTAAGGGATGCCGCCGGTTCTCTCAGCGAATACGCCGGGAACGTCAAACCGGGTATTTCCATGGCGCAGATGAAGGATAGAGCGTGGGAAGAGGCGGTGCATGAGAAAACCAGTAAAGAGTCTGCCTGATACGAACGTCCTCATCAGATATCTCACGCGAGATGATGAACCCCTTTATGCCAGGGCCAAGGAATTCTTTGACCAGGTCAAAGAAGGGAGCATGAGGGCCATTATTATCGAGAGCGTGATCGCCGAGTGCATTTACGTCCTCACGAAGATCTATAAGGTGCCAAAGAACAAGGCGGCGGGAAGCCTGATCGACATCCTTCGCTACAAGGGTATTGCAAACCAAGATCAGAAAGAACTCATCCGCGCCCTGACACTCTTTTCCGAACGGAACCTGGATATTGTCGATTGCATCCTCTGCGTGAAAGCTGCAGGTTCGCATACATCTCTTTTCTCTTTCGACAGTGAACTCAATAAGATGAGCGATTCCAAGCTGATAGCGGCGGAATAAGAGGCTTGCTATGCCCGTGTCCGTGCGTCCCTGGAGGATGTCAAGAGCGGTCAAGCGAAGACCTTCAAAACCGACGAAGACCTGCTGAACGTCCTTGACGCGGACGAGACGGAGTAGTCTCCACGATCGTCACTCCCCAGCAGTTTCTCCGTCAGGCCGGCAAGTTATTCAGAACACATCCGGAGCTGAAATCACGCTTTGCCAAGGTCCTCGCTGAGCTGCAAACGGACCCCTTCCTGCATCATCTTGAACTGCTTCCCCGTAACCCTCGATCAGTGCTAAGGAACTCTTGCTTTGCCCTCTATGTTATCACCGGGTGAAACCCAACTGCAATTGTCGCTACTATAGCATCCAAAATGCTTTCCGATTAGCGTCGATCTTCAGCCAGGCATATAGTCAGCCGTCATTCCCGCATGCTTCTAGCGGGAATGACGAGCAGGGAAGAAGCCGATGCCTCTGGATTTCCGCAAAAAAAAACCGTTGCGGGAATGACAGGTTAAGGAGTTTTGCTTAACATAAATCAGCTTTGAGCTCGTCTGGCTGAAGAATAGCGCTAATCGGAAAATGCTTTGACGCAAAGCGTAGGTTTGCGCCGGCCTGCGTTATCGGGGCATCACCATTCTCCCCGTAAAAGAAGAAGTCGCCCGGTGCACCCGACTGCTTCTCGGAACAATATTTGGTCAACAACGCTGGGTGAAGGGGCACATCAAAGAGATCACCGGATCGTGTTGGAAGAAGACTAAGCTGCGGGGAGCGAGATCTTGCAGAACCTGACGCACACAACCCATATCCCGCCAAATTGCAACAGTACTGCGCTAAAGATTCTGAGCGCTTAAGCCGTTCGCCGCTAACCGGAACCATCTGGAAAGCAACCCGGTGCCGGTCGGTCAGCTCTCCTTATTGCTCATCCGGAAGGATCTCCTGTACCCGCCCAATTTGTCCGTCAGCCAGCCGCACTTTGATCCCGCGCGAATGATAGGCGGCAGATGTCAGGATATCTTTGACAACCCCAATGGTTCGCTTGGCGGTTCGTTGATCTTTTTTCAGGATAATTTCGACACGCATACCGGGTCGAATGCCGTTGCGTTGCTGTCCATCCATGATGCCTTCTCCTTGCTGGAAGGCTTTACAACCGAACGGGGATCAGCCGCCGGCGCGCTTGACCGTCCAACCGCATTTTTTCAGCTCCTCGAGCAAAACATCCCGGTGATCACCCTGGATTTCAATCACCCCGTCGCTCACGGTGCCCCCCGCGCCGCACTTTGCTTTTAGTTGCCTCCCGAGTTCTTTGAGCTCCCTTTCCTCCAACGGAACGCCGGTAATCACCGTCACCCCTTTCCCTTTGCGCCCTTTTGTTGCTCTTCCAACCCTCACGATGCCATCGCCTTGAAGGATTTCTCTTTTCCGGCGACACAAGCATGCTGCGATGGGTTGGCCGCATGCGGGACACATCCGGCCGTGCTCAGTCGAGTAGACAGGTCCCTGGCCCATTTCTTTCTCTCCTCAATGCAGACTCGAAATCCGCCGCCATCGTATCAAGAAACATGGATCATTCCCATGGTGAACGCCTATCCATGAGTAATTCAATACTTTAGCAGAGAATAGCTATTTATTTGCTTTATCCTGACCGAAACATTAGTTAGATTGAAGTTGATGAGCAACATATTATGGGAGACTGGGCCAGAGGCAGCATCGCCACGGAAACGGTGAGATCACAGGATCGTTTCCGAAGATTCTTAACGGGAGCGGCACCATGCTAGTGGTAGAAGATCTGCAAGTGGAGCTTGTAGGAAAAACGATACTCCGCCATATCGACCTGGAGATCAAGCCGGGAGAGACCCATGTCCTGTTCGGACCGAACGGCTCGGGCAAGACCTCTCTTCTTATGACGATTATGGGTTACCCGCAGTACAAGGTTGTCGGAGGGAAGATCACCTTCAAGGGAGTGGACATCACCCGAGCCCCCATCAACGAACGGGCACAGTTGGGCATTGGGATATCCTACCAACGACCACCGACCATCCATGGGCTCAAGACGCGCCAGATGGTGCAGATTTGTGCGCGCCAGGCGGTGGATGTAGTAAGCCTGGCCCGCAAGGTTGACTTCGAAGCCTTCCTGGAGCGGGATGTCAACGCCGGGTTTTCCGGGGGAGAAATCAAACGCTCGGAACTCCTTCAACTTTCTGCTCAAAACCCCGATCTCATGCTCTTTGACGAGCCCGAATCGGGAGTGGACCTGGAAAACATCTCCCTCGTCGGCAACACCATTGCCAAACTGCTCCAGAAGAACGGCTCGGAAAGCGAGGCCAAATCGCGACTGCAAGCCAAACGCGAACGGACCAAAATGGGACTGATCATCACTCATACCGGCCATATCCTCGATTATGTGGCGGTGGACAAAGGCCAGGTCCTGTTCAACGGAGTCCTCAGCTGCAGTTCGAACCCTCGAGAGATTCTACGCTGTATAGCCCAGATCGGTTATGAGGAATGTGTGCGATGTACGATACCCGAGAATTGAAAGAAAAGGCAGCGAAGGCCCTCGACAAGAAGGGGGCTATCGGACCCGATATCAATCTGGAGGATTTCCAGACCCATGCCGTTGACCATCCCTACCTCTCGGACGGAGAGCTTCGTTCATTGCCTGAGGCCGATCGGCAGCGACTGATGATGTCGGGGGTGGATGTAAACGAAAAGGAGCGCGGTGGAACGTTTTTTCAGAAGGACACCGCCGTCGTCCATTGTAAGACAAAGCAGGAAGGTATCGAGGTCATTCCCATTCGCAAAGCCCTGGAAGAGTGCGACTGGATTCATGACTACTACTGGAAACTGGTCTCCGTCGACGCCGACAAATACACCGCCGCAGCCGAGGTGGGACTGCACAACGGATACGTGATCCGGGCTCTGCCGGGCGTCAAGAGCATCTATCCGATTCAGGCCTGCCTCTATCTCGACAAACAGGGGCTCCAACAAAATGTACACAACATCATCATTGCGGAAGAAGATTCCGAACTGCACATCATCACCGGCTGCTCCACCTCGCCCCATCTCACCAAGGGCATGCATGTGGGCATTTCCGAGTTCTATGTCAAGAAGAATGCCAAACTCAGTTTCACCATGATCCACAATTGGGCTGAAGACATGGTGGTTCGTCCCCGTTCGGTGGCGCAGGTGGAAGCAGGCGGGCTCTTTTTGAACAACTATGTCTGCATGAAACCCGTCCGCAGCCTCCAGATGTATCCCACCACCCATCTCATCGGGGAAGGCGCGGTAGCCCGCTTCTACAGCATTATCGTCGGCAGCCCCAATTCCGAGTATGACGTGGGGGGACGCATCTATTTAAAAAAGGCGGGGACACGCGCGGAAATCATCGCCCGCACCATCAGCAATGGCGGCCGGATCATTTCGCGAGGACATCTCATTGGAGAAGTCCCGGACATCAAGGCGCATCTGGAATGTAAAGGGTTGCTCCTCAAGGGCGGGCTCATCTACGCCGTCCCTGAACTGGAAGGCCACGCGGACGGAGTGGAGATGTCTCATGAAGCTGCCGTCGGAAAGATTGCCCAGGAGGAGATCTGCTACCTGATGTCGCGGGGTCTCAGCGAGGAGGAGGCCACCGCCACCATTGTCCGCGGTTTTCTCAACGTGGACATACCGGGTTTGCCGGCACAGTTGAAGGCGGAAATTGATCGCGCCGTGGAAATGAGCGAAAAGGACGTCATGTAATCATTCAAATCATTACCGGTAAGAATTTGGAGAATGTGCTATGAAAAAAATGCTGTCCCTCCTGGTAATCGGAACCCTCTTCGTGGCTCTAATCCACGTGCCGGCCTTCGGCGGGGATGAGAGCACACCGTCATCGCCTCTTTCCAGCCGGACCATGACCGCCGGCCCCACCCACCAGGACCCTCCCGGTGAGCTGATCATTGCCGATGTGCTCTTCTTGAGGCCGGCCGGCATGGTAGCGTGCGTAGTCGGCGTGGTAGGGGCCTTCCTGACCTGGCCGTTTGCCGCCACCAGTAACAGTGGCGACCTCGTGGGCCGGCAGTTGATGATAAAACCCTTTCGATACACCTTCGAGCGACCGCTGGGACAGATGGATTGGCCGGAATCAACGGATGACACCAGTTTGTAGAGATCGTGCCAACTTCGCCAGCCGCTCTTTCGTGCAAGTCGGGTAGAATCGCTCTTACGGGGGGGATTGCATCGGGGAAATCCACCGTGGCGAAGCTTTTTGCCGAACTGGGCGCCTGCATTCTGGACGCCGATATGGCAGCCCGCAGGGTGGTGCAACCGGGGGCTGCCTGCTGGCAGCAGCTGCGGGATTTCCTGGGTCCGGCCTACTTTGACGAGACCGGCACGCTGGAGCGCCGAAAACTTCGGGAAACAATCATCCGCGACGACCGTTGCCGTTTCACGGTGAATGCCATCCTCCATCCTCACATCCTGCGGGAACTGGACCGGCAATGGCAATCCCGGCGGGAGCTTCAGCCTGAGCTGATCATCATTTTCGATATTCCTCTGCTCTTCGAAGCGGACCTGGCGCGCCACTTTGACACCATCATTCTGGCCTACACCTCGCGCGAGATTCAGATCCAGAGGCTGGCGGCCCGCGATGGCCTCAGCCGGGAAGAAGCGGAAGCAACCCTCACCATGCAGCTACCCATCGAGGCAAAACGACCCCTGGCCCATCTGGTTATCGACAACAGCTCCGATCTCGACCAGACTCGCCGTCAAGTCAAAACAAGCTGGGACCGGCTCCGGCGTCAAGGTTCCCGGTAGATCTCGATCTCCGTCCTCTTGCGTTCTTCGTCGAGCCAGGTCTGCCAGATCAAGCCCTGCTTTTCTCCCAGCAAGCGTGCGGTAATCGTCGGGCGCTCCTTTTCCATGAGGCCTTCCGGCATTTTTCGCCCCAGGAGTTGAAACACCGCGTAGCTGTTTCCCAGCATCAGAGGGGCTTCCGGGAAGGGTTGAGCATCCTGGAGCACAAATACGGCATTTTGTACTTCACCCTGCAAGGAAGGCAGTTCCTTGTCGGGTTCTTGCCGGGAAAACCATCCACTCGTCTTGACCCCCACTTTCGCCTGCTTGCCCGCCGCTTCCAGACTCTTGAGGTCCTTCGCACCCGCAAGCAGTTCGGAGGCTTTCTTCTGAGCCAGCTCGCGGGCCTGGTCCGTCCGATAATCCTTCTCCACCCGTTCTTTCACTTTTTCAAAAGGAATCACCTGGGGCGGCTGAATGACATCTACCTGAGCGAGCAGAAACCCTCTCGGAACATCGCTGACATCCGTGATGCCCTTCTCCTGCAGGGACAGGAGTTTAGTCATGCTTTGCATGGGAATACCGCCAACCTCGGGAAGGGTTTCTTTCTGAGACACCCAGGCTGATATGACCGTCAGCGGGGGTTTCATGGCTTGAGCCGCTTTGCCGATATCCTTTTGAGCAAAGGCGGCATCGGCAAAATTACGCGCCTTGCGATGAGCGATATCCCGGGCCCTCTCTCCTTTCAGCCGGGCCTCGATCTGGCCTCGCACCGCTTCGAGGGGCGTGTCTTTCTCCGGACGCACTTCATCCACCTTGATGATATGGAATCCATAGGGCGTGCGGACCAAATCGCTGATCTCCCCTGGTTTCAGATTGAAAGCAGCTTCGGAAAATTCAGGCACCATGCGGGTGCGGGAGAAGAATCCGAGGTCTCCCCCGTTTTCACTTACGGTGGGATCGTTGGAGTATTTCCTGGCCAGTTCGGTAAAATCCTTACCGCCTTTGGCGTCCGCAAGGATTTTTCCGGCTTCGGCCCGGACCTTGGCCACATCGGCTTCAGAAGCGTCTTCTTTCAGGCCGAAAAGAATGTGACGCGCCCGCACTTCCTGTTCCTTGTGGTAGTCGGCAATATGGTCTTCGTAGTCTTCGCTGATCTGGCTGGCGGTTACCTGAACTTCGGACAGATAGGTGTCCGGGTTGAACAGCACATAGGAAATCTGCCTCTTCTCGGGCTCTTGGTAGCGTTCCTGATGCTGCTGGTAGGAATCCGCGAGGGCTTTGTCGTCAACGCCGATCTGAGCTTCAAAGGATTTGGGGTCAAGCAGAGCGTAGGCCAATTGAATGAGTGTATAGTTGAAACGAAATTCGGCCTGCACCTCCGCCTCCGTCACCAGCGCCCGCCGCTTGATGAAGTTCTCCACCTTCTGCAAAGTGATATCCTGTCCCACCTGTTGTTCAAAAGTCTCAGGACTCATGCGATTCTGCCGCAAGATGAAGATATACCGCTTTTGATCAAACTGCCCCTCGGTCTGGAAGACCGGGTAGGTCAGCAACTGCTGCTGAATTTCCTGGGAGGTCGCGGCGAGGCCCAGGTTCTGGGCCGCTTTGGCCATGAGGTGACGATCGACCAACAGGCTCAGGGCCTGTTTCTTGAGATTCATGTCACGCAGCATGCCTTCGGGGAGAGAATTCCCGAACCGGCGTCGATAGGTTTCCTCAAGCTGTTGGTAATACTGGTTGTATTCATTGAAGGAAATGGTGCGGTCGCCGACCCGGGCCATCTGGCTCTCCTGGCGGTCTTTGTACGAATACCCCCCCCAGAAGATGAAGACCAGCACGATGAGGAAGAGTGCGACTTTGATAAGCCATGACTTTGCATGTTTCCGAACGAGATCGAGCATGGGCTGTGTATGCCTCCTTTATTCTTGGAACGATTCCGATGGTTCGGTGTGGCGACGCGCCAGCGCCAGGTAACAAAGCGCTCCCACACAAGGCAGACTGGACACCACCAGAAACCAGATGATTTTTTTCTTGAAACTGGGAAACCGGCGCTTGGGAATATCCATAATGGCCCAGAACGTGGGAACCAGAGGGAGTATCAGAAGGACAGCCAGCAACAGCAATCGTGACGACATGGATCAAACCTCTAGACCCGAATTGGAAAGAGACGGCAAGGGCTCTTCGAGCCCCTGAACCAGCGGCGCTTTTTCCGTAAGGTGAGCCAACGGGATATTCAGTTCCTCCTCCCAGATCCTACCCAATTCTAATTTGAGTGACTCTATAAACTTTTGTGCAGGCTGCTGCAACAATTTCTTGTACCACCGGCGACGGCCAACATCCAAAAGGAATTTGCACAACGTCCGGCGGCAGGCCGAGCAGCGTGCGGGGGACACTCTTTCGAGGACAGTTCTCCAGGCGTGTGAAGGTTCAGTTTGACAGATTTCACCTTGACATAATATAGCATGAGCGTCAGGAGTTCCGGAGAAATCAGATAATCGGCGGGCGTGAACAGGCAGGGGACTAACGCTTCAGGTGAGCGACGGACGTGCCAAAGACCTTTGTTTCTGAAATCGTACCAAACCAGGAAGTGGCGAGTTTCTTTGTGGTTGAAGAAAAACAGTTGCGCGTGGCCAAGACCGGCCTCCCCTTCCTCACTCTGAAACTGGCCGACAAGTCGGGCCGCATAGCCGGGCGAATCTGGGAGCGGGCGGACGAATGGTCGCAGGCCATTGCCGTCAGATCCGTGGTTTTCATTCGTGCAAGGAGTGACCTGTTCCGCGACGAACTTCAACTGCAGATCCATGAAATCTCCCCGGTTCCCCTGAACGAAATCGACCGGGCAGATTTCCTGCCCGTTGGTCCCAGGAATGGCGAAGACCTCATGCAGGAACTGAGAGACCTTGTGTATTCGCTCAAGAAGGGCCCTCTGCAGCGGTTGATGAGGCAGGTTTTGAGCGACTCGCACCTCATGGATCGCTTCAAGACCGCCCCCGCCGCCAAATCGATGCACCACGCCTACTTAGGTGGACTGCTTGAACATTCTCTGGCGGTGGCTCAGCTGGTTTCACAGCTCTGCACCTTTTATGGCGATCTGAATCGAGACCTCCTGGTGGCAGGAGCAATTCTTCACGATATCGGAAAAATCGACGAATTTGTCTATGACCTCGCCATAGACTACTCCATCCCCGGCCGTCTCGTGGGCCACATCGTGTTGGGTGTTCAGATCCTGGAGGAAAAGCTCCGTTCCCTTCGCAACTTCCCGACCGGGGAAGCACTGTTGCTCCAACACTTGATCCTCAGCCATCACGGGGATGCCGAACTGGGAGCCGTGAAACTGCCCATGACGCGAGAAGCTTTCGTCTTGCACCTGGCTGACGATCTGGATGCCAAGATGAACAGCCTGACCCGCATCCTCTCCGAAAGCAGGGATGAAGATGCACCGTGGACCTCATACCAACCGCTGTTTGAACGCTTCTTTTTCCGCGGCTTCCCGGTTTCCGCCGAGGGTGAAACCCTGGGCGGACAGGGAGGTGCTAAGGAGCAAGGAATTCAGTTGCATCTGTGGTCGACAAAAAAGGGACCCATTGCTGGGGCCTAAGCGTCCATGCTGAAATGGCTCCTGCTCTACTGAGCGGTTTTCCACGAACGAAGCACCATTTTTTCATCACGAAGAGTACGAAGGACACGAAAGAATATCTTCGTGTGCTCTTCCCAGTCCTTCGTGTGTCTTCGTGGATGAAATACGGTTAAGATGGATGCAAGTTGTCTATTGGACGACCTATTAACACCGAAGCACTGAAAAAGGAACCAATGGCCTTCAGGGATGTATTTGGACAGGAACGGGCGAAGCGGTTTTTGCGGCGCTTGCTGCACCTTGAGAAGATCCCTCATGCGGTGCTTCTGAGCGGGATGGAAGGCATTGGCAAGGCCACGCTCGCGCGGGAATTCGCCAAGCTCGTGAACTGTCTCCACCCGGAGCACGCCGATGCGTGCGAGGCGTGTGCCTCGTGCCTCAAGATGAAGGATGGTCATCACCCGGATCTGGTTTGGATCAAAAGCGAAGGAACCTTCATCAAGCTGGATCAGATCCGCGGTTTGAAGCAGCGTCTGGCGTTTCGCCCGTTCGAGGGAAAGTGGCGCATCGTGATCATTGAAGATGCCCACGATCTGAGAGAGGAGGCCGGCAATTCCCTTTTGAAGCTGCTCGAAGAACCTCCTCGACACAACCTGTTTCTCTTGACGACTCTCGAACCTCAAATGCTGCTCCCGACCATTGTCTCCCGCTGCTGCCACATCCGTCTTCAGCCCCTCGAGGAGATCTGGATCGAGCGCTATTTGACCCAAAGGCATGGATTGCCCCCGGCCCAGGCCCAACAAATTGCGACGCTGGCCGAAGGCAGCCTGGAGCGCGCCCAAGGGCTGGCCGATCCGGATCGGATGACACACCTGCAGGGCGTTCTGGAGAATGTCTTGAAACTTAAGGGACTTCCCATGGTCGATTTTTTCCCTCTCACGACACAATGGGCCAAAGGCAGTGAGGACTTGGAGCAGGACCTGGGATGTATTAAACTGTGGCTGCGGGACCTCATCCGATCGCGACTGGTGACGGACTATCGGCCGGCGCTGGAAACCGCCGCCAGGACCCTGAATCAGGCGCCTTCCGTGGCGGTGGCCACACTGCTGTCCCTGTTCATGGATATAGAAAACGCCCACAGGCTCATACGACAAAATGCCAATAAACAGCTCACCCTGGAAGGTGTCTGCCTGGCAATAAAGGAAAAACTTTATGGAGAGAGTGGTTGGAATTCGCTTTCGGGCCGGAGGAAAGATCTATCATTTTGATCCTGCTGACTTTTCAGTGAAGCGTGACGACTACGTCGTGGTGAATACGGAACAGGGATGGGGATTCGGGCAGGTAGTAGAAGGGCCATGCCCTCGAGACCCCCGCTTCCACCCTCTTGAAATCAAAAAGATCGACCATCTCGCCTCGGCGGAGGAGATTCAAAAGCATCTTGAGAATCGTGAATTCGAGCAGGATGCCAAGACCTATTTTATCGAGCGCATTGCGGCTCATGACCTGGCGATGAATCTCGTGGATGTTGAATACTTTTACGATCGCAGCAAGATCATCTTCTTCTTTACGGCAGATGGTCGTGTGGATTTCCGCGAATTGCTCAAGGACCTGGTCCGCCGGCTGCGCACGCGCGTGGAACTGCGCCAGATCGGCATTCGCAATCAGGCCAAAATGGTCGGTGGGCTGGGAGGATGCGGGCGTCCTCTCTGTTGTGCATCGTTCCTGAACAATTTTCACGCCGTTTCCATCAAAATGGCCAAGGAACAGAACTTGAGCCTCAATCCGACCAAGATCTCAGGCGCCTGCGGGCGTCTGATGTGTTGCCTGCAATACGAATACGACACGTATCGTGAACTCAAGAAGGACATGCCCAAGCTCGGCAAGAAGATCGAACTTCCGGAGGGGCGCGGCAAGGTTGTGCGTCAGAATGTGATGCAACGGTCCGTTACTGTCCAACTAGAAGATGGAAAAGAAATTGAAAAGACCCTCGACCCTTTGCCATGAGCATCTCCATCTCTCGGAAACGTGCTCATGGAGCGCGAAACGCCGTCTTGGTCATCGCTTTTGCCCAGGACCCAGGACTTGGCAATTTCTCCTGAGGACGCCGCCCAATCTTGAAGGATAGGACCAACGTGAAACAGTTTTACATCACTACCCCCATTTACTATGTCAATGCTGAGCCCCATATCGGCCACGCTTACACCACCATTGTCGCGGATGTCATGAACCGTTTCCACCGTTTGCTGGGAGACCGGACTTTCTTCCTGACCGGCACCGACGAGCATGGGGACAAGATTGTCCAGGCCGCCCGGGAGGCCGGTATGGACCCGAAGGCCTACGCTGACCGGATCAGCCGACTTTTCCGCAACACCTGGCCGACCCTCAATGTCAAGAATGACCATTTCATCCGCACCACCGACCCGGAACACGTCAAGGTCGTGCAAACCATCCTGCAGAAAGTGCATGATGCGGGCGACATCACCTTCAGCAATTATAAGGGGCTCTACTGCGTCGGCTGTGAACGGTTCTACACGGAACGCGAACTCGTCGACGGCAAATGCCCTGACCACGACACGGAACCCGTCGAACGCGAAGAAGCCAACTACTTCTTTCGCATGGGACAATATCAGGACTGGCTCATCGAAACCATCGACGCAAATCCGGATCTCATCCGCCCGGAACGCTACCGCAACGAAGTCCTGGCCTTCCTCCGGGAACCATTGGAAGATCTCTGTATTTCGCGCCCAGTGGAACGCCTCAGCTGGGGTATTCCCCTGCCCTTTGACCCCAAGTACGTCACCTATGTCTGGTTTGATGCCCTCATCAACTACGTCTCCGCCCTCGGGTATCCCGACGGCTCGCTCTACCGCGAATTCTGGCCGTCAGTCCAACATACCATCGCCAAGGATATCCTCAAGCCGCATGGCATCTATTGGCCCACAATGCTGAAGGCGGCGGGCCTCCCGCTCTTCCGGCACTTGAATGTCCACGGGTATTGGCGCATCGATGAAGGCAAAATGAGCAAGAGTAAAGGGACGGTGGTGCGACCTCTGGATCTGGTTGCCAAATACGGGGTGGACGCCTTTCGCTATTTCCTGCTTCGGGAGATGGTTTTCGGGCTTGATGCCAATTTCAGCGAAGAAGCCCTGGTTCAGCGCCTCAATGCCGACCTCGCCAATGATCTGGGCAACCTTTTCAGCCGCACCCTGGCAATGACCGACAAGTATTTTGCAGGAAAGGTCCCACCCTTTGCCGCTGATAGTGCGGACCTCGACGAGGAACTCTTGCAGCAAGTGGCAAAGACCACGGCCGAGGTCGTTGCGGAGGTGTCAAGATTTGCCTTCCACAAAGCCCTCATGTCCATTTGGGAATGCCTCAACGCCGCCAACCGCTATGTCGACCGGGTCGGGCCGTGGAATCTGGCCAAAGAGCCCGCCCAGCATGGCCGCCTCCAGCATGTGATCCGCACCCTGCTCGAACTGAACAAGACTATGGCGGTGTTGATCGCCCCCTTCATGCCCGCAACCAGCGAGAAAATCCTCGAACGCCTGGGATGCCCGAAGCCGGCCATGGACCTGAGACTGGAAGCAGACGGGCGCTGGGGAATGCTGGAGGAAGGCAAGCCGGTCAGCAAAGGCGAAGCCCTCTTTCCGCGCATTGAATTGAAGGAACAGAAGATGACCCAGAGCACTCCGGAAGTTCAGGACACCCCCGAACAGACCCCGCTGATTGCCTTTGACCGGTTCAAGGAGATTGACCTGCGGGTGGGTGTGGTGAAACATGCGGAAAGGATTCCCAAGTCCAAGAAACTGCTGCTCCTCAAGGTCGATATCGGCGAAGAACGGCAGGTGGTGGCGGGAATCGGGCAAACGCATGCCCCCGAAGATCTCATCGGCAAGCAGGTCGTCCTGGTGGCCAACCTGCAGCCGGCAAAACTGATGGGGCAGGAATCCCACGGGATGATCCTGGCCGCCAGCGATGGCGAGACCCTGCGGCTCCTTACCCCCGAAGCACCGGTAAAACCGGGAGCGAACATCTCTTAAAGAAGGGTGCGGGGTCAGGTCATGTATTATCATATGACCATATCATAATACAAGACCTGACCCCGTCTTTGGCGCTCACATTCGGCGCCAGCGGGCAGCGAAGAAGCCGTCCACACCGTGACGATGAGGCCAGGATTTGAAAAAGTTTCCCTGAACCATATCCCGACATGACTCGGGCAGGAGATCGGCTGCCAACTCCAGGGTCCAACCTTCGTGGCGGCGGCTGAAGTCATCCGCGACGGTTTCATCTTCGTCTGAAAATACCGTACAGGTGGCATAAACCAGCACCCCCCCTTTCTTCACAAAGAGGGAAGCCCGCTGGAGCAGTTCGCGTTGCAGCTGCGAAAAGCGATAAGGATCCTTGGGATGGCGGCGCCATTTGATATCGGGTTTGCGCCGGAGGGTGCCGAAACCGCTGCAGGGGGCATCCAGGAGCACCCGGTCAAAATGTCCCAACTTGGCAGGGAGAAGTTCCCGGGCATCCCCGGCAACGATGGTGACTATCGTTAGGCCCTGCCGCCGGGCGTTTTGCTGCAACTCCTGGAGCTTCCACGAGGACTGATCGACAGCGACGATTTCTCCGGTGTTTTCCATGAGGATGCCCGCGTGGGTGGTCTTGCCCCCAAAACCGGCGCAAAGATCCAGAATGCGCTCACCCGGTTGGGGATCGAGGATCAGGGAGATGAGCTGCGAGGCTTCGTCCTGGACGTGTATCCAGCCCTCTCGGTAGCCGGGCACTCCGGCAGGATCCTGCCTGAGTCCAAACAATCGGACTGCATCAGGGAGGTAAGGAGACGATTCGGCGTGGACCCCTGCCGCGTGCAGACGCTCAACCAATTCGAGCGCCGGAATCTTTCGAGGATTGACCCGCAAGACCAGAGGGGCGATGGTGTTGTTGACCTGGCAGAGGGCCTGGGTTTCCTCGAAGTTGAATTCCTTCAGGCATCTCTGCACAAACCACTGAGGGTGCGAGGTCGTGACCGCCAGATACTCGGCCGGGTGACTTGCGGAGGAAGGCCAGTTCCACTTGCCCTCACGGCGGATGGCTTCACGCAGGATGGCGTTGACGAAACCTGCCAGGTGGGGGGGCTGGGAAGCCTTGGCGATCTTGACGGCCTCGTTCACGGCGGCGTGGTCGGGAATGCGGGTGAGGTAGATGATTTGGTAAAGGGCCAGGCGGAGCAGAATACGGATTTCCGGAGCGATTTTGGGAGGTTTGATGTTGCTCAGCTGGTCAATGTGCCAATCCAGATTCCCCTTCCAGCGCAAGACCCCGTAAACCAGTTCCGTCAGGAGTGCCCGATCTTCATCTTTAAGATCTTCACGCCGCCGCAGGACTGCCCGCACGAGACGATCGGGATAGGAAGCCTGCTTTTCATGGTTGAGAAGGACCTGATAAGCCAACCTTCTCGCGTTGATCATGGTCCCGCCCGTCGCATGGCGGCAATCTCCCGCAGGATCGCGTCAACGCGATCGAGAGCAACTTTCGTGTTGAAGCAGGGCCCGAATGGGCGTTCATTAAAAATCCCGTAAACCGGAAGTGGGGTGGTGTCCTGAATGCCGCTGGTCAAATCCCGTTCGCAGGCCACGGCAATGATCAGATCCGGGCGCCGTTCGAGGACAATGCGGCGGGCAATGGTGCCGCCGGTGGCGACGGCTAGATCCACACCATATTGGACCGACATTTCCAGCAGGTCTTTGATCGGGCATTTTCCGCACTGCTGGCAGTTTTCAACCCGGTGGGTGATTTTCACGTTACACTCACTGTCCTGAAGACAATGAGGCATGAGCAGCAGGATCTTATGGGGCGGGTGCCCGTTGCGGCATTGCGCCATCACCAGTTCGTTATTCACGGCAACAAAGGCGTGCTGCACTTCTTCCCGCCGCAAGCCGACGAGTCGGCCCACGAAAACGAGCGCTGGAAGCAGAAATTTGGTGCAAAGACTGCGAAGAGGTCGCGAAAAAGGTACATCACGACCCAGGAGCGTTACCATGATGAGCAAAGCGAGGGCCACCAAGATAACCGCGCCGAGCGCTCCCATGACGACGCCCATAATCCACGGAAGCTGAACGCTGATGCGCTCGAACCCGTAATAGGGAACCACATAAAAAACGCCAAGGACCGTCGAAACGATGATGGCCGTCAACCCGAGGAGAAGCACCAGGGTTCTTTGGGCTGGCGGTCTGGACGATTCCGGCTGATCTGCGGGTTTAGTCGACATGGGAGACAATCATCAGCAACAACGATCTATTCAAGCAATGAGCCAACCGGCATGGTTCGCCCCCGGAGAAATTCGGCAGCCGCCAGGCGGCGCTGCCCTTCCCACTGCAATCCACCAATGGCAACTCCCTGACCGTCCCCCCCCAGAACCACCAGGCCCCTTTCCCCACAACCAGCAATCTCTCCGGGCCGACCCACACCGTTCCACGGCAGCAGGGCGGCCTGGAACAACTTGATCCGCTGCCCATGGAAGAACCCGTAGGCGCCAGGAGAAGGGTCGAAGGCCCGGATGGCATTGACGATCCGACTGGCGGGGGTCGCCCAGACAATCCGCCCTTCGGTCTTGAGAATGGGAGCAGCGTAGGTTGCCAGAGCGTCGTCCTGAGGCACAGGAAAAATTCGACCTGCCCGCCATTCCTTCAGCGTCTTCAGGAGGAGTTCCGCTCCTGCATGGGCCATCGCGTCATGCAAGGAGCCAAAAGTGGTGTCTTCCCCGATGGGAACTTCCTTTTGCGCGAGTATCGGTCCCGTATCCATTCCAGCATCGAGCAGCATGATGGTTACCCCGGTCCGGGTCTCACCCGCGAGCAGGCAGCGCTGAAGGGGAGCGGCGCCGCGATAGGCAGGCAGGAGCGAAGCGTGAACGTTCAGCGTCCCCAGGGCAAAAGCATCCAGAAAGGACTGCGGCAGGATTTGACCGTAGGCCACCACCACGGCACATTCTGCCCCGCAGGATCGAATATGGTCAATGACTTCCTTTTCCCTGATCCGCTCGGGTTGAAAGACGGGAATCCCATGTCCTTCCGCCAACACTTTAACGGGGGGAGCACTGAGCCGCTTCCCGCGCCCACTGGGACGATCGGGTGGGGTGATCACGAGTACGACCGGCACCTTCGCGCTCATCAGCCGGTTCAATGAGGGCACGGCAAATTCAGGGGTTCCCAGGAAAACCAAACGGGGAAATTCGGCGTCGATTACTTTGCCTCCCTCTGCTTCTTCTTCCATTTTCGGATGAAGATATCCTTGGATATGGACCCGATCCGGTCGATGAACAATTTGCCGTTCAGGTGGTCTATCTCATGCTGCAATGCGATCGCCAGCAGGCCCGAGGCTTGGATCTCCAAGAGGTTTTGGTGCTCATCAACCCCTCTCACGGTGATTTGGTCGAACCGTTTCACTGTGGCGAAGAATTCAGGAACGCTCAGGCATCCTTCTTCATAGGTGATCTCCCCCTCGGCAACAACAATTTCAGGATTGATCAGGACGATGAGCCCAAGTTCATAGTCGGGCCTTTGAAGATCAAGAACCAACACTTGCTGCGACCGGCCCACTTGGTTGGCGGCCAATCCTATACCGGGCGCATTATACATGGTCTCGGCCATGTCTTGTATCAGTTGGGTGAGTTTCCGGTCAAATATTCTTACCGGGGAGGTCTTAGCCCTCAGGATGGGGTCCGGATAAGTGCAAACATCCAACAAAGCCATCAGTGGTTCCTCAGAACAGGCAGGATCCGTTTCGCACAAGAGACCAAAGTTGATAGAATAGCCTTATTACTCCGTCCTGCAAATCAGCATCCTGGATTTTCGAAGTTTCCCCAAAGCCGCACGGGGGCCGTTTCTTGAGAGGTTTCTATAGCCTCCCGCTTTACCTTGCCAATCCTCGGAACAACCTAAATCTGCACTAGATTTTGGCATGCCATTCAGAGGCCTTTATTTTAAACACCGGCGGACAGGTTTTCAACCGCCAGCTGGAGTCGCTGTCAGCCTGAATCAGGAATAACAAGGTGGAGTCGAATCAGTCTCACGACAAGCCAAGATTATAGTAAATGGTTGCATGAGAAAATACCACGTGATAAAAAGGACAACCTAATTATTACCGCAAGCGGAGAGGAGGATATGCGATGAATTGGCCGTGGGTAGTGGGCATCTTGATTCTGTCGATCGTTCCGGGGATTATTGGTGGGGGGCTTTTTTGGTCGTTTTTTGAGCAATGGACAGCCGTAATTATTTGGGAAATCATACTCTTCTGCACCGTAATGCTGATTGTCACCAAAGGGGTCAAAAAGGGGACACCGGCACACTAGACTGCCTGTGGGGTAACTACTGGCACTTGGGCCTGGGCTCTTGACTATTGGCGCCCGATTCTTTGTTCACGTTCACAGAATTGAGGAATCGAAAGACAGGGTGGGCTGTGCCCGCCGATCCAACCGGTGGCCACAAGTTTACCCTCTACAACTGTTTTGGGCACTTTTCCCAGTTGAAGGGAGGAGAAGGTCATCGGAGGCGGCTTGTATGGAATGCAAAAAAGAACAGAATCAGCAGAAATGCAACTGCAGCTATGACCCTTGCGCCAGAAAAGGCATCTGCTGTGAATGCCTGCAATATCACGTGAAAAGCCGCGAATTGCCTGCCTGTTGTTTTCCGCAGGAGGCCGAAAGAACATACGACCGCTCGTTCGAACATTTCGCCCGTCTGGTGAAGGAAAAGAAAGTTTGATGAGGCAGGGAAGCGGCTTCCGGTTTTGGCAACCCCGAGCGGTGAGTTCCCCCGAGCCTTTTAGTCGCAGGAGTAGGATCCGGGGGCGTCCGTTTCGTAAAGCCTCTTCAACCGCTCCGGTACCCCCCATGCTTCCATGAGGGTCTTGGTTTCGTGGGGCACGAGGTGAGCCCATTCTTCCCCCAAGGCCATGCGGCGCCGAATCTCGCCGGCGCTGAGCCCTTTATCTTTTGGATCTTTCCTCCAGAGAACCTCCGCTTTTAGCCCTGCCGCCAGAAACTGCTCCAGTTTTCGCTTTCCCCATTCGTCGTAGATGGTCAGGTAAAACGTCGCATCCAACGGCAGGTAATATCGGTAGAGGGCCGGCAGATTGACGGGGAAGGGGACTACGGAAAAATCGACGTGGTTCAGACCTGCTTCGAGGAGCACCCTGCGGACCATGGTGTAGCGTTCAAAATAGGTGAGCGGGTTGGCCAGAGGACTGCTGCGATTAGGATCCGCAGGATCATCTCGGGTCAATACCGGATCGGGATTCGTTATCCCAACAATCAGGTGGCGGCAACGCGCCTTCCCGGCCAGCAAGTATTTCAGATGGTCATGGTGAAGGATCTGAAAACGGCCGTGAATCACCCCTCGCTCAACCATGCACTCTGCCTCCTCGCTTGCTTCCCCCTACCCAACCTCCCACATCGAGCAGCAAGGATTTCCCGCACTCTCAGAAAAGGTCCATAAAATGACCTTACGACGTCACCTTCACTGCTTTGAGCAACCGCTTGACCACCACCATGTTCGTGTGCAGAGCAAGGTAGAACAGAGCAATCGCCGGCATGCCCTGCCACAGGGGTGTCAAAAGGCCTGAAACGGCGATCATCGAAATCCTCGTTCCTTTGCTGACAAGGGTGGGTTTGCCGAGATCGATCTCGAGGCTCTCGGCTCGGGCACTCGAATAGCTGATCTGGCCGCTGCCGATGAGTGCCAACGATCCGACCACGAGCAATACCCAAAGGGGTTCAAAGATCGGAAATCTGACCAGATAGACCAGCAACCCGATCACCATGGCCCCGTCCGCATAACGGTCAAGGACGGAATCCATGAAGGCTCCGGCCCGGCTTGAGCTTTGTGTCAGGCGCGCAAACTGCCCATCCACCCCATCCAGAATCTGTGAAAACGCTGCCGTCATCCCGGCAAGGAAACCCGTTCCCAGCGCAAACAAAACCCCGGCCAGAATCCCCAAGCCCGCTGAGGCAAAGGTGATCATCCACGGACGGAGCCACTCAATGGCAACCAACCTGGGTGTGATGCGCGCGGATAACCGGCATTTGATCCATTTGAGGATGAAACGGTCGCTGGGCTTGGTCCGCCAGTCAGGCTGGGGGATTGTTTCAGGCATTTCGATAAATCCTTCTATTCATCCACGAAGGCACACGAAGCAACACGAAGAGGTTCTTTTACTGCCCAACCGCCATGACCCCGAAGGCCACAACAAAGGATGAAGATCGGCTGTAGCCGTCCCCCTTCACCCATTCACCGATTCACCGATTTTCTATGTGAGGCTGAATTCTTCCGAGTAAATTTTCACCTCGGTTTTTCTTGTTTTGAACGCACCGATCGCTTCCAGAAAAATGAGATACCCGGCAAGGTCACGGTCTTCCTCAGGATGAGGCCGGCTCATGGCTCGAAAGTCCTCCGGCGTTAGAGGAAGATCGGTTTCGAGGGTGAGCAGCTTCCTATTTTCTTTTGCCGGCAAGTTCATGAAATTTCTCCAGTTGCCCGAACTTTTCAAAGGTGTTGCGCACCTCGTCCTCGTCGATCCCCGGCAACCGCAAAATCTGCTGGATATCGGCCATCTCCCGGAAGGTCCTTTGGGGATCGTTTTTCATCGCATAAACCTTCAAAGCGATAAGGTGTTCAGGCCTCACCACCGGCAGGGTAAGATCTTCAAGAATGAGCAGCGGTTTGGTCCCGGAGAATATCTGGTCAGCTGTTTCACCGGCCACGTACACGAAATCTATGCGGCCGAGGGGTGCCAGTTGGTGAAGATGGTTTGAAAACCCTCTTGGAACGATAAAGAGTTTCATATCCTAGCGTTTCCAGGAACGGGATGATCTTTTCCTGGTCCTTCCCCCTTACCAGAAAATCCACGTCCTGAGTAGCCCGAACGTAGCCGTAAGCCTTGAGCGCGAAGGCTCCGATAACCGCGAAATCGATTTCTTTCCGGGCAAAGAAATGGATGAGGTTTTCGATGACGGTTTTAAGATTCATATTCTTCCCCATTCCATCCAGTCTCGAAGAGGCACCTGGGCCGAGCTCGACCAGCCTGAAGCATACAGCAGGCATGTACCACAGATATCGCGGATGGATAAGACAAAATTCCATTGCCTCCAGGGCAGCAGGGCTGTAGGAATTCTTTACAATTTCCACTAACCATCAAACGAGAGGCATCAAAGCAAGGCGGAGTGATTCCCTCCTATAGGCTGTGGCTGATTGTCGGAAACCTTTACAATTTAGAGCATTCTTAAGAACGCTATTATTATCAATCAGTTGGCTCCTGAATGGCTGAATCGCCTGTCGGAATAATTTACGGAAATAACCCGGAGGCAGACTCGTCATACAGAGGCTTTCTCCAGTGAAGTTAGGGTATTAGATGTTTTGGTTTTTTTGCATACTTGGTCGGCCGACTCAAGACCGCGCACGAGCGAACGGTTCGAGCGGGTGCGAAGGACTGACCACTTGAGACTAATTGAGAGGAAGAGGAGGAGAAATGAAGAGGTTGAGTATGGTCTTTCTGGTAGCATTGGTGATGGCATTTTCAACATCGGCTTCGGCCACTCTCATAGACAACGGAAATGGGTTCATCTACGATGACGACCTCAACATCACCTGGTATGATTACAGTATTGGCGGTTATGGTTTTCAGGACTATGAAGCTGTGGCGTGGCGGACAGCCTGGAATTGATGGTCAATAGGAGTCTCTATGATGACTGGCGGCTTCCCTCTTACGAAAGCAATGAACTGGGACATCTGTACGTAGACGAACTGAAAAATAGTGCATCAGTGCCGTCTAATTACGGCCCCTTTTCGAACCTGCATTATGGAGGTGCGAACTGGGACTCCTACTGGACCGGTTCATCAGCAGGGATGGGGATGGGTGCGCCCATGTGGTGGGCCTACTGGTTTTATGGTGACGGTGTGTATGGTTTCAAGTGGGCAGGTAGTTCATATGGAGCATATGCCTTGGCCATCCATGACGGTAACGTTGGCGGCACTGTAGCCACCCCCGAACCTGCCACCATGTTGTTGCTCGGCACGGGTCTGGCTGGTCTGGCTGCACTCCGAAGAAGATCCAAACAGGCCTGATCTGTAAGCGCCGTCTTTTCCTAGAATGATGCCCGAGGCAAGGCCAGCGATGGCCCTGCCTCTTGCTTTTTTCCTCCATGCAAACCTGCGAGGGCACCCGGCGGCATTTGTTGTGAATCGGTATCGTGAAATCTCAGGACGGGAAGCACTTGACCGCGCCATGGTCATCTCTTTCCGAAACCTTCCTGCCTTGCCCGGTGTTTACTGTGGCAGCACTAATTTGTTTTTGTTATAAGAGTTTGAAAGACACCATGGGTCCCAGAAGACAAGATCATTATTGACCTCTTCAAGCGAGTGTAGGGAGATGCGAGCCAGCATAGAAATACCTGATGAACTCATGAAGCAGGCCGAGGCTCAGGCGGCCCGGGAAGGAGTGCAGCTCCGCGATCTCATTGAGCGTGCTTTACGCCTGGTGGTGGCCGAGCGTCGGCATACCGGCCGCCTGAGGGTGTCTTTTCCGCTTTTACGTAGCACCCGCCCCGGCGCATTGACGGCGGAAGCTGTCCTCGCCGCCGAAGAAGAGATTGCCCAACTGGAGGATGCTGCGCGTGGCAGTCTTACTTGATGTGAACGTTCTACTGGCTTTGGTCGCCGACCGTCACGCCCATCATCACAGAGCCAAACATTGGTTCGACAACATCTCATCGGGGGATGCTGTCGTCTGTCGGATTGTCCAGATAAGCCTCCTACGGCTGCTCAACAACCCAGCGGTGATGCAGGAAGAAGTCCTGGATACCGCCGCTTGTTGGGATGTCTGGCAAGGGGTTCTGGAGGACGACCGGATTACTTTCGCAGCCTTCGAACCACCAGACCTCGAGATCTCGTTCAGACGTTTCAGCCGAGGACAAAGGTTCTCTCCCAAGCTTTGGACCGACGCCTATCTGGCTGCGTTTGCCGCAGCTGCGGGGTTGACCCTCATCACCTTCGATCGGGGCTTCGAAAGCTTTCCTGAACTGGCTTTCAGCCTGCTGACACCGGATCGCTTTCCACACTGACACCACCAGGCATGAATGCGCCCCCCTGTTCCCCGGAGCGTTTTGAGATCTGCCAGCCTGCGGAAAAGCTCTTGACACTTCATGGTAGAACTTTATAGTAAGAGGCTTTCGTTGACCGGCGAAGGGGAGATATGCGCGTACGGGTGGATGAGATACCTGATGCGGGGCGGTTCCTGCATTTTCACTGGGATGATGCCCGCTTGAGGCGGTTTTTGCCCGATGATGATCCCTTCGAGTTTAAGTTGGTGCGTCCGCTCAATGTGGACCTCGAAATACAGAAACGCACGGATCACTTCCACGTTTCAGGAACGCTGAAGGGAACGCTTCAGGTAAACTGCCATCGCTGCCTCCATGCCGTTCCCTGGCCCCTGGATGAGAAAGTCGACGTTTTTCTGGTCGAAGAAGAGGAATTGGAACCATCAGAGGAAATCGAACTGGATTCGAAGGATCTGGATTACGAGTTTTTTGACGGCATGGTCATCGACATTGATTTGTTGGTTGTCGAGCAGATCTTTCTCGCTTTGCCCGTGAAAATCCTCTGCTCCGATAATTGCCGCGGGCTGTGCCCGCGCTGTGGAACCAACCTCAACGAAGAGCCGTGTAGTTGTGATAAGGACACCGGCAAGTCACCTTTCGCCGCTCTCGAAGCGATCAAGGCTCGTCTGGCTGGCTCCACAGAAGATCTCTAGCGTCTTTGCTCGTGAAGGAGAATTGTAGATGGGAGTACCAAAAAGGAAGACTTCCAAGGCTCGGCGGGACAAGAGGAACGCTCACAGAAGCCTTGTCGCACCGTCCTTATCGCGCTGCCCGCAATGCAATGAGCAGCGCCTTCCCCACCGGGTCTGTCCGGGTTGCGGGTATTACCATGACCGGTTGGTTTTGGAGCTTGAAGAAGAATAACCTCTTTGCTCCAGGGGCAGAAGGTCTTTAGCTATGAAGATTGCGGTGGATGCCATGGGGGGGGACCATGCTCCGGAAGCACCGGTTCTTGGGTCTCTTCAGGCAATGCCGCAATGTTCAGCCGAACTGGTCCTGATCGGCCAGGAAAAGCAACTTCGCGGGCTCCTGGGACACGCCCCGGAGGGTTCCTCAATCCGCATCATTCACGCTTCCGAGGTGATCGGCATGGGTGAGGCGGGCCCGGTGGCCATCCGCAAGAAGCGTGGGGCGTCCTTGAGTGTGGCCATGAGGCTGCTGGCGGAGGGGGAAGTCGAGGCCGTGGTCAGCGCCGGGAACAGCGCGGCCATCGTCGCCACCGCTAAACACCTGGTGGGGCTTATTCCTGGCCTCCGGCGCCCGGCGATGGCGGTTCCGTTGCCAACTCCTACTGGCAGCGTGCTTTTGATTGATGCAGGAGCCCAGACAGAGGCGAATACCGTTTATCTGGCACAATCTGCAGCGCTCGCCCATACCTTTCTGAAGGTCACGCAAGGCCTGGACCATCCACGCGTTGGGCTGCTCAACATCGGCCAGGAACCCGTGAAGGGCATGAAGGTCATACAACGGGCCTTCGCTCTTCTGGCTCGCTCCCCTCTGCACTTCATTGGCAATGTTGAGCCGCAGGAGCTCTTTGCCGACCGCACCGATGCGGTTATTTGTGATGGATTTGTGGGCAACATTCTGCTGAAGATGTATGAAGGGTTGATGGAAAACCTCTTGCAGGGTTTTCAAAAACACCTGGGAAGCGGTGACCGCCAGGACACCACCGAGGGGTTGGGAAAAGCTCTCCAGCGTCTCCAGGCCCGATGCGATTATCGCAATGTTGGCGGCGCACCGTTGCTGGGGGTGCACAGACCGGTCGTGGTGGCACACGGACGCTCCCACGGAGAAGCTATGAGCAATGCCATTCTGCTGGCTTCTGAGTTGGTCAAGGACAGGGTCTATGAGCAACTCGCTGACGGGCTGCAAAAGGATGGCATTCTGATCGACTTGAAACACCAGAACACCGCGCTCATGCTGGAACAGTTGCGGAGCAAATGGACTTTTTCCCAGAGAACAACCCCGGGTGACAGGAAATAGCAGCCGGAAGATTAACTAACGGCTGGGTTAATTCCCACCGGAAAACGCCGCCGGTTACTCCGAAAGCCAGCCGTCGGAGGGGCGAGGTGACGGGCACACAAGGAGAGAACATCGGTGGACTATTTTTTGACAGAAGAACAGAAGATGATCCAGGAACTGGCGGAACAGATCGCCAGAGAAAAAATCCGCCCAGTGCGCGCCGAGTTGGACCAACAGGACGAATTCCCGTGGGAAATCCTGAAGGTGCTCGCCCAGTCTGATCTTTACGGGCTCTACATCCCCGAAGCTTACGGGGGCTTGGGCGGGGGCATCCTTGAGAACTGCCTGGCCGTGGAGCAACTGGCCCGGGCCTGTGTGGGCGTTGCCACATCCTTCGCAGCCAGCGGCCTGGGGGCCTACCCGATTCTGCTCTTTGCCAACGAGGACCAAAAACAGCGCTACCTCCCCGACATCGCCGCCGGCAAACGGCTGGCCGCCTTCGCTCTGACCGAACCGGCAGCGGGTAGTGATGTCTCCGGGATCAAAACCACCGCGGTACGCGACGGGGACCATTACATTCTGAACGGCACCAAGCAATGGATCACCAATGGCGGCGAAGCGGAGATTTACTCGGTGCTGGCCCTCACCGACCGGACCAAGGGGCCGCGGGGAGCCAGTTTTTTCGTCGTGGAAACAGGTGATCCGGGCTTCGCTTTCGGCAAGAAGGAAAAGAAGCTGGGCATCAGGGCCTCTTCCACCCGTGAACTCCTTTTTCAAGACTGTCGGATTCCTGCGGATCGTCTGATTTCCCGCGAGGGCATGGGCTTCATCATCGCCATGAAGACCTTTGACAAATCCCGTCCCGGCATCGGGGCTCTGGGGGTGGGACTGGCCCAGGGAGCCATGGAGATTGCCATCGAATATGCGCGTACTCGCGAGCAATTCGGTAAACCCATCATCAATTTCCAGGCCGTTCAACACAAACTGGCCAATATGGCGATCAAGACGGAAGCCGCCCGCGCTCTGGTCTACTCCGTTGCGCGCTACATGGATAGCGATCCTCCCGATGTCAGCAAATTCGCTGCCATGGCCAAGGTTTTTCCCGCCGATGTAGCCATGGAAGTGACCACGGAAGCGGTGCAGGTCCTTGGCGGTTACGGATACATGCAGGATTATCCGGTGGAAAAGATGATGCGCGATGCCAAGATTCTTCAAATCTACGAGGGCACCAACGAAATCCAGCGCAACATCATCGGCCAGGAGCTGAACAAGGAATACGGCCGCATGAAAGAAACCTTTTTCTAATTTGTACCCCCCCACCCCTCTTTATGAAGGGGGGTGCAAGGGAGGGGAGTGACAGGAATGTTCCATGCACATTGCAGTTTGTATCAAACAGGTGCCCGACGCCAAGAACGTACGGATTGACCCGGACACCCACACGCTGGTCAGACAGGGTGTGGAATCCATCGTCAACCCCTTCGATCTCTTTGCCGTGGAAGCGGCTTTAAAAATCAAAGACGCCCTCGGCGCCCGCATAACGGTGCTCACCATGGGCCCGCCCCAGGCCGATGAAGCGCTCAGGGAGGCTCTCTCACGGGGAGTGGATGAGGCCGTATTGCTGAGCGATCGAGCCTTCGCGGGCTCGGACACCTGGGCCACCTCCACCACCCTTGCCAGCGCCATTCGCAAACTGGGTGACGTGGATTTGGTCCTTTGCGGCAAGCAGGCCATCGACGGCGACACCGCGCAGGTGGGCCCGGAAATGGCAACCCTCCTCGATCTGCCTTATGCCACCTTCGTCAAGAAAATCGAGATCCTCGATGATCGCCACCTCAAGGTTATGCGTCAAACGGATGAAGGGGTGGAAGTCTGGAAGCTTCCCCTGCCGGCCCTGGTGACGGTGATCAAGGAGCTTGGGGAACCACGACTCCCCTCGCTGCGCCACAAGATGCGGGCCAAGAAAGCCGAAGTCCGGGTATGGGGGGCGAGTGACCTGGGACTTGACCCCAGTATGGTCGGCCTCGCCGGGTCTTACACTCAAGTGGTGCGCGTTTTCAGCCCGCCGCGCCGAGGGGATCGCGTGATCCTCCAGGGAACCATCGAGGAGCAGGCCGACCAGCTTTATCGCTACCTCAAGGAAGCCAAGGTGCCCGGAATATGAAAGTCCTTGTCGATCGCAAAAAGTGTACGCTGTGCGGCATTTGTGTCGATGTCTGTCCGTTTGCCGCCATCACCGTCGGTGAAACCGCCATCGATATTACGGATGAGTGCACGCTGTGCGGCATGTGCGTGGACACCTGTGAATTTGGGGCGCTCTCCCTTCCCGAAGTGGGAACGGGACCGGCCGCAGATCTTGCATCCTACCGGGGCATTTGGGTTTTTGCCGAATGGCGCGAAGGGTTGGTCCATAAGGTCAGCCACGAACTCCTGAGCACCGGGCGGATACTGGCGGACAAGCTCGGCAGTCCTCTTGCGGCCGTATTGCTGGGGCACGACCTGAGCGACGATTCCATAAGAGAGCTCATCGCCTACGGTGCCGACACCGTCTACGTAGTGGACCGCCCAGAACTGGCCCACTTTCGCGACGATGCCTATGCCAAGGTGGTCGTGGAACTGATCCGCCAGAAAAAACCCGAGGTCTTGCTTGCCGGCGCCACCACCATTGGCCGCTCGTTCATCCCTCGCGTAGCAGCATCCTTGGAGACCGGCCTTACCGCCGACTGCACGGAACTGGATGTCAACGAAGACGGCCTGTTGCTGCAAACGCGCCCGGCTTTTGGCGGAAACGTTATGGCCACTATCATCTGCCCCAATAAACGACCGCAGATGGCCACGGTGCGACCCAAAGTGATGAAACCCCTCAAACAGCCGGATCACCAGGGAGAAATCGTTCCCGTTGCCGTTCCCGAGGCCTGCCTCACCAGTCGTATCGAGGTCCTGGAAGTGATCCCCGAGAAGGATCAGACGGCCAAGTTGACGGAAGCCGATGCCATCGTTTCGGGAGGACGGGGGCTTCAAAAGCCGGAGCATTTCGCTCTCATCGAGGAAGTGGCTCAGCTCATCAACGGGGCGGTCGGCGCCTCCCGCGGCGCCGTCGAGGAAGGCTGGATCGCGCCCTCCCACCAGGTGGGCCAAACCGGCCGCACCGTCTCCCCTTCCCTCTATATGGCGGTCGGGATCGCCGGAGCGATTCAACATCTGGTCGGGATGCAGAGTTCCAGCGTCATTGTGGCCGTAAACAAGGACCCCATGGCGCCCATCTTCGATGTGGCCACCTATGGGGTGGTCGCTGACCTGTTTGAATTCATGCCGGCATTGGTGAGGAAAATCAAACAGGAACGGGGAGACTGAGGAAAGCGGGAAGAGAGCATGAGTGAAAAGCGGGTGATAGTAGTGACGGGAGCCAGTCGAGGCATTGGGCGAGGGATCGCCGTAGCGCTGGCGGAATCCGGGTGCACCGTGGTCATCAACTTCAGTTCGAGCGCGGAGGCGGCCCAGGAAACCGCTGCTGCCGTTGAAGCCAGAGGCGGGACAGCTCACTTGTGCCGTTTCGACGTCTCCGACCCGGAAGCCATCAAAGAGGGTTTCAAGGAGATTTCAGGGCTCTTCAAGCGGGTGGACGTGCTGGTTAACAATGCCGGCATAACACGAGACAACCTCCTTGCTCTGATGAAACCCGGGGAGTGGGATGCGGTGATCGACACCAACCTCAAAGGGGCCTTTCTCTGTTCGCAGGCGGTCGTCAAAATGATGATGCGACAGAAATACGGTCGCATCATTAACGTCACGTCGGTGGTCGGGGTGATCGGGAATCCGGGGCAGTGCAATTATTCTGCTGCCAAAGCAGGGCTCCTTGGCCTTACCCGTTCCCTGGCCCGCGAACTGATTTCCCGAAACATCACGGTAAACGCTGTGGCGCCGGGGTTCATCGAAACCGCCATGACGCTTCGATTGCCCGAAAAGGTTAGAGGGGAGCTTTTGAATCAGATCCCGGCAGGACGCTATGGCAGTCCGGAGGATGTAGCAGCTGCTGTAAGGTTTCTGGCGTCAGACGAGGCCGGGTACATCACCGGTCAGATCATCCATGTAAACGGCGGCATGTTCATGGGATAAGATGGCGCTTAGGCCATGAGCCAATTGGGGAGTGAGGATATGGAATTGCAGAAGCGACGTCGCGCAGTCGTTACGGGGATGGGCATGGTTTCGCCACTGGGGGTGGGTGTTGAAGAAAACTGGAACAGCCTCATGCAGGGGAAATCCGGCATTGGACCCATTACCCGTTTCGACACGACCAATTTTGCGGCTCGTATTGCGGGGGAGGTGAACGACTTTCATCCTGAGGATTTCATCTCCAAGAAAGAACTCCGCAAGATGGACCCTTTCCTCCAGTTTGCTCTTGCTGCGGCCCGTCTAGCTATGGATGACAGCCGCCTGCAGGTGGCACCGGGGCTTTCCAACCGGGCCGGCGTCATCATGGGATGCGGACTGGGGGGCATAGCCACCATCGAAGAATACCACAAGGCGCTCCTCGAATACGGGCCAAAGAAAGTCAGCCCCTTCTTCATTCCGATGATCATCAGCAATATGGCTCCAGGACTCATCTCCATCTATCACGGACTGAAGGGACCAAACTTCTCCGTGCAGACCGCATGCGCCGCAGGGACCCACGCCATTGGCCAGGCATATCACATGATTCGCGAGGGCACTGCCGATATCATGATCTGCGGAGGCGTTGAAGCAACCATCAGTGCTCTGGCCGTTGCCGGGTTCAATGCCATGCGCGCCCTTTCCACCCGTAATGATGAACCGGAAAGGGCGTCGCGACCTTTCGATCTGGAACGCGATGGCTTTGTCATGGGCGAAGGAAGCGCGGTCCTGGTTGTCGAAGAACTGGATATGGCGCGAGAACGGGGCGCGAGGATCTATGCCGAGGTGGTCGGTTTTGGCGCCTCGGGGGATGCCTACCACATTGCTGCTCCGGCGCCGAATGGAGAAGGCGCCGCCAGGTGTATGGAAACTGCCCTGCAGGATGCCGGCATCCAGCCGGACGAGGTGGATTACATCAATGCTCATGGCACTTCCACCGACCTTAACGACAAATATGAGACCCAGGCCATCAAGGCGGTCTTTGGCGACCATGCCTGGAAGCTGGGGGTAAGTTCCACCAAGTCCATGACGGGGCATCTTCTGGGGGCGGCGGGCGGGCTTGAAGGAGCTTACACGGTGCTTGCCATCCATCACCAAATCATGCCTCCAACCATCAACTATGAACATCCTGATCCGGATTGCGATCTGGATTATGTGCCCAATCACCCTCGTCATGCTGCCGTCCGCATGGCCCTGTCCAACTCCTTCGGTTTTGGCGGAACGAATGGTTCCCTGCTCTTCAAACAGTGGACGGGAGCTGAATAGACCTCGATGAAGATAATGATCGGATGTGATCACGGCGGGTGGGAACTGAAAGAGATCATCGTGCCTCGTCTGAAAGCCCTGCACCACGAGGTGGAAGACATCGGCACCCATGGCCCCGAATCGGTCGACTACCCGTATTATGCGGCGAGGGTAGCACGGGCCGTGGCAGAGGGGAAAGTTGACCGGGGAATTCTCGTTTGTGGCAGCGGCCTGGGGATGTGCATGGTGGCTAACCGGATTCCGGAAGCTCGGGCGGCATCGATCTCCGAACCCTATGCGGCGAAGATGAGTCGCCGTCATAACGACAGCAACATCCTTTGCCTCGCAGGCCGCTTTATCGGGCGCGATCTGGCTCTTGAGATTGTAACCGTATGGCTGAGCGAAGCATTTGAAGGAGGGCGCCATCAGCGGCGGGTGGAGCTGATCGAACGTCTGACGCAAAAGGGGGAACCTTCCCAGTCTGACCCATGACGCGGGCGCGCATCTTCGTGCCCACCGTATCCCTCGTGGTAGAAATAGCAGCGGAAGAATGCTCAGGAGCTCAAGGCCACGCAGCAGGGTGTTGATGAAAGGTGAATCATGTCGCAACTCGAGATCGTTGATCCGGAAATCGCCCAGGTTATTCGTGATGAGGAAGAACGTCAGCAGGGAAAGCTCGAACTCATCGCTTCCGAGAATTTTGTAAGCAAGGCGGTGCTCGAGGCTCAGGGGTCCGTGCTGACCAATAAATATGCCGAGGGCTACCCGGGCAGAAGATACTACGGTGGCTGCGAATTTGTGGATATTGCTGAAAAGCTGGCTCTGGAGCGGGCGAGAAAGCTCTTCCATGCCGAATATGCCAATGTGCAACCTCATTCCGGGTCACAAGCCAACATGGCGGTTTATTTTTCCGTGCTCCAACCCGGGGACACCATTCTGGGAATGAATCTCAGCCAAGGTGGTCATTTGACTCATGGAAGCCCGGCGAGCTTCTCCGGCAAGCTTTACAAGGTCGTCTCATACGGCGTCAAGCGCGACACGGAAACCATCGATTACGAACAATTGGCTCAACTGGCTCGTGAACACCGGCCCAAAATGATCATCGCCGGGGCCAGCGCCTATCCCCGGACCATCGACTTCCAGCGGTTCCGCGAAATTGCCGACGAAGTGGGCGCCTACCTGACCGTTGATATGGCCCACATCGCCGGGCTTGTGGCCGCAGGCATCCATCCCAGCCCGTTACCCCATGCTGATTTTGTCTCCTCCACCACCCACAAGACCCTTCGCGGACCTCGGGGAGGACTGATCCTTTCCCACGCCAAATACACCAAGATGTTGGACAGCCAGATCTTCCCCGGGATTCAGGGGGGGCCGCTTATGCATGTCATCGCAGCCAAAGCCGTGGCCTTGCAGGAGGCCTTGCAGCCGACCTTTCACGAGTACCAGCGGCGGACTGTCGCGAACAGTCACCGCCTCGCCGCCGAATTGACCACTCTTGGCTATCGGCTGGTTTCCGGGGGAACGGACAACCACCTCATGCTGGTGGATCTCACTCCCCAGGGACTGACAGGGAAGGTCGCCGAAGAAACGTTGGACCGGGGTGGCATCACTGTGAATAAGAACACCATTCCTTATGACCCTCAAAAACCGGGCATCACCAGCGGCATTCGCCTTGGCACCCCCGCGATTACCACCCGGGGGATGGCTCCCGATAACATGGCAACCGTGGCAAACTTACTTCATCGCGGCCTGCAGGCGGCAGGCGACGAATCGGCTCTGAAGTCCTTGAGACTTGAGGTAGCCGAATTCTGCACCTCGTTTCCCCTTCCGGCATAGATTGTGGCTCATAGCTCATGGCTGCTGTGGGGGGGCATCGTCAAAAGCCAGGAACTGATGGCGAGCAGGTTGCTTTACCAGGCCGACCCATTTGTGATCTGAGCGTGGGAATCGTCAGATGAATCTCTTGGGGCAGGATTCAACAGCTACGAGCCAAGCACAAACGAAGTCGTCTAAAAAGAAGTCTTTCCGTTCTCCCTGATCTTTGTGTCGCGTTTCACAAGAGAGCTTAATTTGGGACGACTCCTAGACTGCTAACTGCAAGAGCCTCGCTCCATGAGCTATGAGCCACCAGCCATGAGCCAACCACTGAACCGTGACCAGTTCTTCATGAAGGAGGCCTTGCGTCTGGCTGCAAGAGGCCGCGGGCAGACCAGTCCCAATCCCATGGTAGGAGCCGTGGTCGTAGCCCGGGACGGGGTCGTGGGGAAAGGCTACCATGAACGGGTGGGAAGCCCACACGCCGAGGTGAACGCCCTCCGGGATGCCGGTGAAAAAGCTGCCGGGGCAACCCTTTACGTGACCCTCGAGCCCTGCAACCATTACGGACGAACGCCACCCTGCACGCTATCGGTAGTCGACAGCGGCATCACCCGAGTGGTCGTCGGCATGGCCGATCCCAATCCCCACGTCGAAGGGGGCGGTACGAACACCCTTCGTCAGCAGGGGATTACTGTGGACACGGGGGTCCTTGAGCGGGAATGCCGATTGCTCAATCAGGCCTTCATCAAACACAGCACCAGCGGGATTCCTCTAGTGACCCTCAAAGTCGCAGCCACGCTCGATGGGCGCATTGCGGCCCGCACTGGAGACTCCCGCTGGATCAGCAATGAACGCTCCAGGCGCTTTGTCCATCGCCTGAGATCCAGATCGGACGGCATTCTGGTGGGCATCGAAACGGTCCTTGCGGATGACCCTCAGCTTACTGCGCGCCTGCCTCAGCCCTGTCGCCAACCGGTTCGCCTGGTTCTGGACGGTGGGCTCAGGCTCAGCGCAACCAGTCACCTCGCCCGGACCGCCCGGGAGGTCCCGGTATGGGTAGCTTGCAGCAAAGCGGCTCCTCGGCAGAAGGAGGAGGAACTGACCCGAGCCGGTATGGAAGTCCTCAGATTGCCCGTCACAGAGAACCGCATCGACCTTTCAAGCCTGCTCTGCGAATGTGGGAAACGTGGGCTGACAAGTCTCCTCGTCGAAGGCGGAGGCCGCGTCCTGGGTGATTTTCTTGAAAACCTTCTGGCCGACGAGTTCTATTTCTTCTACGCCCCCAAGATCCTGGGCGACCCTCAAGCCGTTCCCATGCTTCAGGGCCGGCCCAGGCAGAGTGTCTCCGAGGCCCTGCCGGTTTATGATCTGCGGGTCAGGCGACTGGGGAGTGATGTGATGCTCTCAGGCAGATTTCGTGAAGCGATCTATTAGGGTGAAACCATCATGTTCACAGGGTTGATTCAGGCTAAGGGGACTCTGGTAAGGACCGAACGTCACGGCCCCGATGCCAGAATGGTCATCCAGTCCCGCTGCGCAATGGAACGGTTGGTGTTGGGGGAAAGCATCGCCGTCGACGGCGCCTGTTTGACCGTGGTTTCGTTTGAGGGAAACCTCTTTACCGTGGATGTCTCGGCGGAGACACTGAGCCGCACGACTCTGGGTCGTAAACTCCCCGGAAGCCACTGCAACCTGGAACGCGCTCTGCAAATGGGGGACCGCCTGGGGGGACATCTGGTGACCGGCCACGTGGACGGCATGGGAGCACTTCGCGAGCGCCATCAGGAAGGACGGTCATGGCGGCTTTTCTTTGAGCTGCCGCCCGAACTGGATCGCTACGTCATTGAAAAGGGCTCCATCGCCGTCAATGGCATCAGCCTCACCGTCAATGGATGCGGGGAAAGCTCCTTCGATGTGAACATCGTGCCGCACACGCTGGCCGAGACCACCCTGGGGGAAATCAAACCCGGCGAGGCCGTGAATATCGAAACGGACCTCCTCGGCAAATATGTTGAAAAGATGCTCAGAGGGTTCCTGCGAACGACCGAGGCCTCCCCCCAGGCAAGTCGCATCGATACGGCCTTCCTTCAAAGACACGGCTTCCTCTAGGACAGCCGGGCAGAAGTACTCGCTGGTTCCCAAGCCGGAGCTGAGAACCAG
Source organism: uncultured delta proteobacterium (assembly GCA_963783775.1). Taxonomy (GTDB): domain Bacteria; phylum Desulfobacterota; class Syntrophobacteria; order Syntrophobacterales; family Syntrophobacteraceae; genus JADGQM01. The sequence goes on from CAWAOR010000013.1 coordinate 223,748, forward strand.
CGGAAGGTCCCGCAAGCGGCCTGACCAGCCAAGGATTTGCGCCTGGCTGTACCAGGATGATGAAGCCCGGGGTCTCCCCAACACGCGCTGCCCAACACCCACCACCCATTTACCCATGACCTGCCTTGAGGTTGAGTCAGATTCATGTTATAGAAATCGTGACAGAATGCAGAAACCAGCAGAAATTGCCTTGGCAACTAATGATTTCGAAAAGGAGTAACAGAACATGCCTTTGGCATCCATTCCCGAAGCCTTAGAAGACATTCGCCAGGGCAGGATGGTCATATTGGTGGATGATGAAGACCGTGAAAATGAGGGCGACCTTTGCATGGCCGCTGAAAAAGTGACTCCCGAAGCCATCAACTTCATGGCGAGGTATGGCCGGGGGCTCGTCTGCCTTGCTCTTACCCAGGAGTGGGTCGAGCGGCTGCGGCTCCCCATGATGGTTTCCCAGAATCGGTCCAAGTTTGAAACTGCTTTCACGGTCTCAATCGAGGCGAGACTTGGCGTCACCACGGGGATCAGTGCAGCAGACCGGGCGCGAACCATCCTTACCGCCATTGCCGATAATGCCAAGCCGGACGATGTGGTCAGTCCGGGACATGTCTTTCCCCTTCGAGCCAAGAAAGGCGGGGTGCTGGTCCGCACCGGGCAAACGGAAGGATCCGTTGATCTCGCCAGGCTGGCTGGACTGAAGCCGACCGGCGTCATCTGTGAAGTCATGAAAGACGACGGCACCATGGCGCGTATGCCGGACCTCGAGGAGTTTGCCGACGAGCATGGTCTCAAGATCGTCACCATTGCCGATGTCATTCAGTATCGGATGCAAAACGAAATCTTCGTGCATCGCGGTGCAACGGCCAAACTTCCGACTGCTGCCGGCGGAGTATTTCAGGTGATTGCCTACACCAACGACATCGATGATTACACCCATCTGGCTCTGGTCAAGGGCGAGATCCGCCCGGAAGACAAAGTGCTCGTGCGGGTGCATTCGGAATGCCTGACCGGAGATGTGTTTGGATCGCTCCGGTGTGACTGCGGCGGGCAGCTGCGTGCAGCGATGATGCGTATCGGCAGAGAAGAGAAGGGCGTTATCCTCTACATGCGCAACCATGAAGGCCGGGGAATCGGACTCCTGAACAAGATCAAAGCCTATGGTCTCCAGGAACAGGGCATGGATACGGTCGAAGCAAATCTGGCGCTGGGGCTTCAGGAAGACCTGCGGGATTACGGCATCGGAGCGCAGATCCTGGTAGACCTCGGGGTCAGAAAGATGCGCCTCATGACGAACAATCCCACCAAAATCGTGGGCCTGCAGGGCTACGGGATCAGCGTTGTCGAACGCGTACCGCTGGAAATCCCGCCTAATGAGTGCAACATCGACTACCTGACCGCCAAGTGCACCAAGATGGGTCACTTGTTGAGCTGTGTTTAAGGATTACGGATTGTCGGATTTCGGATGTGGAGATTTTGGATGCCCAGTGCGGTTTCTGTGTCTGACTTTTTTCAGTTTCCAGTTTCAAGTTTCCAGTTTCACTCCAGGGGGGGCTATGAAGGTTTACGAAGGCAAACTGCTGGCTCAGGGTCTTCGCTTTGGGATCATTATAAGCCGCTTTAATGACTTTATCTGCGACCGGCTTCTGGGCGGGGCGCTCGATGCGCTCAGGCGCAACGGAACGAGCGAAGACAGCATTGACGTGTATAAGGTACCGGGAGCCTTCGAAGTCCCTCTTGTGGCCAAAAAGGTGGCTGCTTCAGGACGCTACGATGCCCTGATCTGCCTGGGAGCGGTGATTCGGGGCGCCACGCCTCATTTTGATTATGTGGCCAGTGAGGTTTCCAAAGGTATTGCCAATGTGAGTCTGGAAACGGGTACTCCCATCGCCTTTGGCGTACTCACTACCGACACCATAGAGCAGGCCATTGAGCGGGCTGGCTCCAAATCGGGAAACAAGGGCTGGGATGCCGCCATGGCTGCCATTGAAATGGCAAACCTCCTCAAGCAGCTCCCCTCTTGAATTTCGGGCCTCATGGCGAGGTTCTGCAGGCAGACTCTCCTGCTGCGGTTTTTCACCAGCAGGGGGAAAAGCGAACGCCGGGGAGTATAACCCGTCGGCCAAGCATTTGATCGGGTATTTAAGTGGGGAGCTGCGACGGCGCTCCCTGCAAGCTTTTGAAAGGGATTCGAGAAACCAGCGATGGGCCAGCGCAGACGCTCCCGAGAAATGGCACTCCAGATACTCTACTGCATGGATATGACCGATTCCCCAGCGGATGAGGCCATTTCCTATCATTATGAATTCATGACCACGGATGAAGAAAAAGAATCCCAGGCAACCGTGCTGATCCGCCCATTTACCGAGCGCCTGGTGCATGGGGTCCACCTGCACCGGGACGAAATCGATCAAACGCTCCTGTCGGCCTCCGAACACTGGCGTCTCGACCGCATGTCGATCGTTGACCGAAACATCCTGCGCATCGCTCTTTTCGAAATGCTCTATTGCCCCGACGTTCCCCCGAAGGTCTCCATAAACGAAGCCATTGACATCGGCAAGAAATTTGGGACTGAGGATTCAGGATCCTTCATCAATGGGGTATTGGACAATATTCTGGGGAATCTGCAAAAAGCAGAGCAAGCGCTGGAATCTTCTCCGCCCTGAAGGCCCTGACCGAAGCAACCAGCCGGCACGCGCCACATCCGAAATCAAAAGCCTATTTCGGAAACTCGAGGGTCACGGTTTCCCCTTCTTCGTCCTGCGCCACCTTGATCTTCACTTCAAAGCTGCTGTCACGAATGGCGACCGCCAAAGGAATCTTCCCGCCTTCGCCTTCAATGTGGGTGATCTCCCTCACTACCTCGAGCACCTTTTCGCCAACAGCACCACCAGGAGACGGCAGCTCTGTTTTGCGATATTTGGCGACCACCTTTATCCCCCCATCAGGTTTTTTGCTGAGGGCGATCTTCTTTGCATTGGCGTTTATACCGTGCAGGATGGTGAGAGCCATCCATTTGAGCGCCCCCTCCTCGTCGTCCGTTGCCTGAGGGAGTTGCGACATTTCTTTCAGGTAATCGGTGGTGGCATAGCAATCACAAAGCTCCAACATTTTCAAATGTAAGCTGCGCTTATCCTTCATCGTCATTCCTCGCTTCTTATCGAGAAGCAGGGGGGTGTCGAAGGTATCACCCCCGCCCTCGAACGAAAAGCCAACATGCAACAAGACGATTCCTGGCAGAGACAAAAGATCCGGAGCATCTTACGGGTGAGGATACGCCACAACGGCCAAACAGGAGCCTTTCCCGCTCACTTCAGAGCCTGCTCTAGTGCCGCTCGGAAAAGCTTGAGTCTGACCGACGAAGAGAATTGGCGAACGAGCACGAAGAGAAAATGTCGACCACACACCGGAGAGGAATTGCCGCAGTCAGCAAGAACACCTGCGCTGATTATTTCTTATCCGACTTGTAGCTTTCCTGGAAGACCTGCGGGTTGATGTTACCCGAGCCGGCACCTCCACATTCGGGAATGTAGCAACTGACGTCGACAAACTCGCAACTTTGCTTGCACGCGGGGCACTTTTCCGGTGGCGCCGCCACATCTATGGTATTGCCGCATTTATTGCATTTAAAAACAGCCATTTCTTTCCTCCTTGCAAAGGTTCTTGTCACCATCAAATGGAAGAGCTTTAAACCAGACTTCTCAGGTACCAGAACTCGCAGCAATATAACACCGCCCCTCCCAAGAATCAACTCGCACGGGCAGGGTCATGTCACCTGCGAACCGCCTTCATCTTTCTTCTTTGCATAAGCGCTTCGGTCCATTATCTTACCCCCCGCCCTGTTGATTAAAGAGAATTGGCAGGTCTCCTTCAATTACTCGCATGCCCGCATGGAAACAGCGGAGCGGGCGGCAAGCGATGGAGACAAGCGGGGTGGTCGGTCCCACTCTTCACAGGAATCAAAGTCATGCTGGGAACCATGATCAATGTTGGCAGTATTGTTGCGGGCAGCCTGGTGGGGGCGTCCGTGGGCTCACGTTTGCCGGAGCGGGTGCGCCAGACCGTGCTCAATGGCTTGGGACTGCTGACTCTGTTGGTAGGGCTCCAGATGGCCCTCGGCACGAGGAACGTCATGATCGTGCTGGGAGCCATCCTCGTGGGCGGCATCCTGGGCGAGGCCATTGGCCTTCAAGATGGACTCGAGCGGCTGGGGACATTCCTCCAGTCCCTTCTCTCCAAGGATCGGAATCCCCTTTTCGGGGAGGGCTTCGTGACCGCCAGCCTGGTCTTCTGTATCGGTCCCATGGCCATTCTCGGCTCGATTCAGGACGGCATGACCGGTGATTATCGTCTCCTGGCAGTCAAATCTGCTCTCGACGGTTTCGCTGCCATCGCCTTCTCCGCAAGCCTGGGTTGGGGAGTGTCCTTGTCGGCGCTGAGCATCCTCCTTTACCAGGGAGGCCTAACCCTCTTTGCCTCCACCCTCTCAAGGCTGCTTACCGACCCGATGATCGTGGAAATGACCGCCACCGGAGGACTGATCATTGTCGGCATCAGCCTCAGACTTCTTGAACTGAAGGATATCCGCCTTGCCAGTTTCTTGCCCGCGCTAGCCATTGCCCCCCTTATCGTGGCACTGTTGGCAATTTTGAGCTAAAAGAAAGCGAATATCCAATATCGAACAAGGAATGTCCAATGATGAAGTAGAAAGACAAGGGTGAATTAGCCCCTCCCCGGCTGGGTAAATCAACATGACATTTCGATAAGTTGCGGCACAAGAACGACACCTTGGCGTGGCTAACCCATTCTGCACACTGCGCACTCTTCGATATTCTGCGGTTCGATATTCTGCGGTTCGATGTCCTGCGCCGTTCCTGCCCCCCTAAGATGGCCTCGGTCGGCGCTGTTATTCGCGTCCGTATCCTGGCACATGGCTGGCAAATAGACCGAAAAGACAGCCTCCACGCCGGGCTCAGGGGTTTCCATTCTGAAGCGTCTGCAGGTGGTAGTAGAGGCCACGCTGCTGCATCAAGGCTTCGTGCGTTCCCTGCTCGACGATGCGGCCATGGTCCATGACCAAAAGGCGGTCGGCCCGCCGGATAGTGGACAGGCGATGGGCAATCACAATGCTGGTCCGGTTGGCTAAAGCGGCGTGAATGGCCTGTTCCACCAGCATCTCGGTTTCCGAATCCACGTTGGCGGTGGCTTCGTCCAACACCAGGATGCGGGGGTTGCGGGCAAACACCCGGGCCAGGGCGAGGAGCTGTTTCTGACCCGAAGAGAGATCCATGCCGCCCTCGCCGATGCGGGTATCGAGCCCCTGAGGAAGCCGCCGGACCACCCCGGAGAGTTGCGAAAGCGCCACGATCCTCTCCAGTGCTTCATCCGAAGCCTCCCGCCCCAGCAGGATGTTTTCCCTCATGGTGGCAGGGACAATAAAAACGTCCTGCATGACCAACCCGATCTGTTCTCTCAGCCAATGGGGATCAAGCCTGCGCAGGTCCACTCCATCCAGGCTGATGACGCCCCTGCAGGGATCGTAGAAGCGTTCGAGAAGGTTGATCAGGGTGGTCTTCCCGGAACCGGTAGCGCCCACAATCGCCAGGGTCTCCCCCGAGCGGATCGCCATCGTCAGGTCTTTGATGACCGGCTGGTCCGGTTCGTAGGCGAAATCCACCCCCGTGAAGGCAATTTCCCCCCGAACCTCTTCAGGAACAACCGGTTCATTTGGAGTCGGCAGGGTATCCCGCAGTTCCAGCAGATGAAAGATCCTCTCCGCGGAAGCCATGGCGGACTGCACAATGGAGTATTTCTGGGAGAGTTCCCGCACCGGCTGGAAAAAAAGTCTCATGTAGGCGATGAAGGCCGTCAGGACCCCTATGGTCATGTGTTCCTGGAGGATTTCCTTGCCTCCGTACCAGATGATCAAGGCGAGTGAAACGGAGCTCATCACCTCTATCAGAGGGATGAAAATCCCGAAGATCCAAATTTGATAGAAAGCAGACCGGTAATATTGGTCATTCAGCTCTGAAAATTTCCGATGCAGTGTCCCGTTCCCTCAGAAAAAGCTGGATAACCGAAATGCCCGACACGGCTTCCTGAAGAAAGGCATTGATCGACGCCAGGTGCGTGCGCAACTGCCTGAAGGCGTCCCGACTCAAGCGGCCAAACCAGGTGGTCATCACGAGCATGATCGGGAAGGTCCCACAGAGCAGCAGGGCGAGGCGCCAGTTCATCCAGAAGAGGATGCCGAGAATTCCCAGGAGGCGGATGCCATCATTGAAAAGCGTAATAATGACCGAGGTGAACATTTCATACATGTTCTGGATATCGTTGGTGAGGCGTGTAACCAGCCTGCCCACCGGATGGGCGTTGAAAAAGGAGAGATTCAGGCCCACCATATGATTGAAAAGGCGCTGGCGGATGGCATGCATGATGTTCTGCCCGGTCCACTCGAGGGCGATAACCTGGCAGAAGTTGGCGATAAAACCGATGACAATCACCGCCAGGAATGCCAGTCCGAGCTGAGTCAACCCGGACAGGCGTTCATCAATCCCCAGATCCGTACTGATGAGGTAGCGGTCCATTCCCACCTGGATCAGGCGCGGCAAGGCGAGGCTGGTCGCGGTCACTATAAAAGACAGGAGCACCGCCACGGTCACCCAGCGCCATTGGGGGAAGATGAACCCGACGAGGCGCCGCCAGAGTCTGACGTCACTTATCTGGCCGATATGATCGTCTTCAAAATAGCCGTAATCATGCTGCATGAAATGACTTCTTCAATCCACACCCACACTCTGCTGGCGGTATATGGTGGCGTAGAAGGGGCTCGCCACGAGAAGCTGATCGTGGTTCCCTCGGGCGACGATCCGCCCGCGTTCCATCACCAGAATTTCCTGGGCATCGGCAAGGGGAGCAATTCTATGGGATACGATGAGACAGGTGTGCCCCTTCAGATAGCCGGCAATGGAGCGAATGATGGCATGTTCCGTTTCCATGTCCACGGCGGACAGACCGTCATCGATGATGATAACGGGCCGCTCCAGCAGCAGAGCGCGGGCAATGGCCACGCGCTGCCGCTGGCCGCCGGAAAGCTTAACCCCCCGTTCCCCGATCCTGGTTTGATAGCCGTCCTTCATGGCCATGATCTCATCGTGAATGGCCGCCGCCCGGGCCGCCGCTTCAATTTCCTCCGGTGTGGCTTCGGGCTTCCCCATGCTGATGTTGAAGGCAATCGTCTCGGAGAAGAGGACCACTTCCTGGGGAACATAGGCAATCGCTTTCCCGCACCGCAGCAAGGGGCAGGCGGTTCACGTCCTGGCCATCGAACAAGACCGTGCCGTCGGCAACCGGATAGAGCCTGGTGAGAAGGTGGCACAGGGTGGTCTTGCCCGAACCGGTCCGTCCCACAATGCCGATGAACTGACCCGGACGGACTTCCAGGTCAAGGTCTCGAAGCACGGCTTGGGGCTGATTCGGGTAGGTGAAGGAAAGGTTGCGGAGCTGAATGCCACCGGTCAAAAGAGGCGGAGGCTGAGTTTCCGGGAGAACTGGATCGAGCAGGCTCGGCCGTTCGTCAAACAGGGTCTGAATCCTTCCCAGAGACGTCACACCCCTTTGAAACAGGTCCGCCACCCAACCTATGGCCATCATTGGCCAAGTCATGAGCAGGAGATAATTGATGAAAGCAACGAAATCACCCGCCGTGAGCGTCCCCCCAATCGCCATGCGGCCGCCAAAAACGAGGACCAGCAGCAGGCTGACATTGGCAAGCAAGCCGGAAACGGGGAAAAGCGCCCCATAAATGAATGAAAGCCGCAGATTGTCGTGGATGTAGGTTTTTACCCATCCTCTCAAAACGCTGGCTCTGCCCCTCTCCTGATTGTAGGCCTTGATCAGCCGCACGCCGGAAAAGGTTGAACGGACAAATTCGGTCAGATCGGAAAACTGTTCCTGAACCTTCTTAAACCGCCGATGCAAGCGCGCGGAAAGATAACGGGTGAGGACCGCCAGGAGGGGCATGGGAGCGATGGCGATGAGCGTCAACCACGGATTGATATAGGCCATGAAGGCAATGGCGGCAACGCCCATGAAGGCAGCATCCACAAAGGCCACCAGCCCCATACCGCTTGCCAGTTGCACGGAGGAGAGGTCATTGGTGGCCAGGGCCATGATTTCACCCGCCGTGCGGCGCTGAAAAAAGGCCCGGTCAAGGGTCAAAAGGTGAGCAAACAAGCGGCTGCGAAGATCCGTTTCCAGAGACGCGGGAAAAACCCAGGAGCATGATTGCGCCAGAGAAACCGCAGGGCGGCAATGAACAGGGCCAGAACGATGATATAGGCGCCGGCCGTCAACAGGCCCTGGAGTGGCCGATCCCAAACTGCAGTGCATCAACCGCGCTCTTGATCACGCGCGGGATGACGAGCTGCAGGAAATCCACGGCCACCAGGGCCACGAAAGCCCACCGAGACCTTCCAGAGCATGGCGTCTGAAATAGGGAAGAATGAGGCGAACCGCACCCCATGAGCTATTAGACAAGAGCCAGTTCCTTTCCCGCCTGAAAGGCTTCCTGCAGAATTCCGGGTGCTGCAGGACCTCTCCTTCCAGGTCCAGCCTGCGATAGAGCAGGGTTCGCCAGACCTCCATGTCAAGGACATCGAAAAAATAGCGGAGACTGAGGAGTGCCCCGTCAAAGAGTTGCTTTCCTCCGGTCGCTCCGACGGAAATGAACAAACCCCGGCGCTTGATTTCACCCTGGCCGAAGGGCACCTTGTCGATCCAGTATTTTTTCACCCAGAGGGACTGGCACCGATCCATGAGCATTTTGGTATGAGCACTCACCGCATAGAAGAAAATCGGCGAGGCCAGCATCAGAGCGCCGCACGCCAGGAGCTGATCGTAGACCGGCTGAAAGTCATCCTGGATAACACACCGGCCATCTTTCTTGCAGCCATAGATCTCAAGACAGGGAGACATCTTGAGATCGCGAAGAACGATCTCCTCGACTTCCGCCCCGGCCTGGCGAGCCCCCTCCACAGCCTGCTTCAGCAGCAGCGAGGTGTTGCCCCGCCGCCGTGGACTCCCATACATGGCAAGGATTTTCATTGCCTCAACCCAGCATCGTAGTGCTTTGCCATCAAAACCCGCCGTCCATTAAATTATGCCATTGACACATCAGGCGAACAAAGGCTTGTAAGATAGCATAAGTGTTGTACCCTGAGAATACGTGGATGAGGTTTTCCGGCGGATGCGAAAGTCGGTGCTCTGTGTTGAGGAGGGAGGACGGGATGGAAGCCTATTATGATCCGAAAGATCTGGGGAAGTTTCAGGAGATCACTGAGGAAGCGCCGGAGCTCGGCGCAAAATTCTTCGATTACTATCAAGCGGTTTTTAGCGAGGGGGAGCTCACCGAACGGGAAAAGGCGCTGATCGCCCTGGCTGTGGCCCATACCGTGCAATGCCCCTATTGCATCGACGCCTACACCCAGACTTGTCTGGAAAAGGGGTCAAACCTGGGGGAGATGACGGAAGCGGTCCATGTGGCTGCAGCCATCGAGGTGGAGCCGCTCTCATTCACGGCCTCCAGATGCGCAAGATTGCCCGTAAGATCTCCATGTAGGGGATCCTGGCGATCAGCTTGACCTCATATCGGCCCTATTTCAAACCACGAAGGCCACGAAGAGCACGAAGAAACACTTCGTGTCCTTCGTGCTCTTCGTGGTGAAAGAGAGTATTTTATTGGCAGACAGTCCCTAAAAACTGAAAAAAACCTTCTGAAGTACCTTGGGGGTGATTCCGACCAGATCCAGGTACATGGTGAGGCCTCCCATAAAGAAGGGCCAGCCAGCCCCCAGAATCATGGCCAGGTCGACATCCCGGGAACTGCCCACCACCTTTTCGTGCAAGATGAGGTCGGTTTCCCGGGCGAGGTTGCTCAAGACGCGCTCCTGAATCTCCTCGAGGTGGAAAGCCTTCTTCCCGGTCTTCACCCAGAGCGCCTCGACTTCAGGGTCAAGCTGTTTGTGTCTGCCGTCCCTGAGGTAGAAGGCCGCCTTTTTGGCTTCCACCAGTTTTTTCAAATTGGCATTAAGGGGAAAGCGTTCGGGCCCAAAGGCGCGGTTGAGGGTTTCGGTCACATGGTAAGCCACGGGCAGCCCCACCAGATCCAGCAAGTCGAAGGGCGCCATGGGCAGCCCCAAAGCCTGGAGCGCCTCATCCACCTGCTGGAAACTTCCTCCCTCGTCGACCAGGCCGAGGCAGTCCACCAGCATGCGGACCAGCAGCCGGTTTACCAGAAAGGCTGGAGCATCCTTGACCGGAATACCGGTCTTCCTCAGTTTGGCCGCCAGGTCAAACGCCGTCGCCAGAGTCAGTTCATTGGTCCTCTCCGCGCGAACGATTTCGATGAGGGGCATGACTGCCACGGGATTGAAAAAGTGGAGACCCACCACCCGCTCCGGCGACTTGAGGTCCTTTGCCATTTCTGTGACACTCAAAGATGAGGTATTGGTGGCAAGCACCGCATCCGGCTTGAGGAAAGGTTCCGCCTCACCGAAAACCTGCTGCTTGACGTCCATCCGCTCGAACACCGCCTCGATGACCAGGTCACAGTCCGCAAAATCCCGGTAGTCCAGGGTGCCTTTGAGGAGGCTTGCCAGGTATCGGGCCTTTCCTTCGCTGACCCTTCCCTTTTCCACCAGTCTCTGCAATTCCTGACGGACGAAGGCACAGCCCTTTTCCACCACGTCCTGGCTGACGTCCTTCATCACGACCGGCACTCCCAGCCGCTGCACAAAAAGGAAGGCCAGCTGCGACGCCATGAGGCCGGCGCCGATGATGCCCACCTTGTTGATGGCTTTGGGCTTTACTTCCGGAAGCACATTGAGCTTCTTCGCATAGCGGTTCACCAGGTCGAAGGAGTAGATGCCCGCCTTGCATTGGCGAGATTTGATCAGATCGCCGAGAGCCTTGTTCTCTTCCTCGAAACCACGTTCGAGATCCCATTCGCAGGCCCCGGCAATCAGATCCAACGCCCGGTAGGGGGCGGGGGCAGCCCCGTGAACCTTGCCATCCACAAACCCCCTGGCCTTGTCAAGCATCTCCTTGAGCCCTTCCACCAATGTGGGAGAACGTTCCACAACAACCTCGCCCGAAATAATTCCCTGCAAGAACTGCAAGGATTCGTCGAGGAATTCGGCACCGTCATACAACCGATCGGCCAGCCCCAACCCAAAGGCCGCCGGGCCGCTGATCATCCGGTTCTGGTTGAGAGCGTTGGTGATGATGAGCTGAAGCGCTTTTTCCGGGCCGAGCAGTTTGGTCGCCAGGGTGCACCCCCCCCAGCCGGGTATGAGTCCCAGGAAGCATTCGGGGAAACCGAGGGCCTGGGCACTTCGATGCACCGTACGATACCGGCAATAGAGTGCAATCTCCAGCCCTCCTCCCAGCGCCACTCCGTTGATCGCCGCCAGCGTGGGATAAGGCAGTTCGAGAATCCGTTTCATCACCATGTGGCCGAGGCGCCCAACCTGGTAGCCCTGCTCGAAGGTCGTGATGAAGGGCACTTCGGTAAGATCGGCGCCGGCCGCAAAGATGTAAGGCTTGCCGGTGAGCATCAGCCCCCGCACCTCCTTCTCCCGCGCAATCCCATCCAGGGTTTCGCTGAGCGAGTGCATGGCGGCTTCACTGAAAGTGTTGGGGCGTCGGTAGTCCTGACCATTGTCCATGGTCACAATGGCGATCTTCCCTACCGGCGAGTCATAGAAGCGATTATAGAAAAGGGTGGTCGGTTCTGCCATGGTATCCCCCTTTAAGAAAACAGTGGTTAGTGACTAGTGGTTAGTGGCTAGTGGTTAGTGACTAGTGAGTTATGAACTGTGAACCCTGAACCAATAAAGCATAGCATCCGATCGCTGTTCTTTGGACCATGGGCCATGAGCTATGAGCCGCAAAGGTTTTCCCAGATGGCTGAGCCCCCCTGGCCCAGACCCACACAGAGCGTGGCAAGGCCGTAGCGCGCCTCGGGGTGCGCGGCAAAAAGATGCATCAGGTGCAGCACCAGGCGCGGTCCCGAGGCCGCCAGGGGGTGGCCGAAGGCAATCGCCCCCCCGAGCGGATTCAGGCGTTCATCATCGGGCATCTGCAACCCGAATTCCTTCATGAAGACCAGACATTGGACGGCAAAGGCTTCGTTGATCTCGATCAAACCCATGTCCTCCATGGACAGGCCCGTCCTGGCAAAAAGCTTTCTCGTAGAAGGAACGGGCCCATAGCCCATGATTTCCGGCCTCACTCCGGCATAGGCGAAGCCCACCAGGCGCATTTTGGGAACGATTCCCAATTCATGTGCCCGTTCTTCACTCATCAGCAGGAGGCCACAGGCGCCATCGTTCAAGCCCGACGCGTTGCCCGCCGTCACCCGGCCCTGAGCCCGAAAGGGGGCCTTCAGATCCCGCAAGCCTTCCATGGTCGTATCAGGACGGGGCTGTTGGTCGCGATCGGCCACCACCCAGCCCTCCCGGGTATAGACCGTCATGGGTGCGATCATCTTCTGGATCGAACCTTCCTGGTAGGCTCTGGCAGCCTTTTGTTGCGAGTGCAAAGCATAGGCATCCGCCAGCTCCCTGGTAAGGTCGGGAAACATGTCGTGGAGATTCTCCGCGGTCTTCCCCATTACCAGGGCGTCTTCCGAGGCGATCCGGTCAGCCATAAAGCGAGGATTGGGGTCGGCGGTGGCGCCGATGGGATGGTGGCTCATGTGTTCCACGCCCCCGGCAATGGCCACCTCGCAAGCCCCCAGAGCAATCTCGGAAGCCGCCGCCGTTACCGCTGTCAGGCCGCTCGCACACATGCGGTCAATGGAAAAGCCGGTGCAGCTTTCGGGCAATCCGGCCAGCAAAGCCGTGGTGCGTCCCAGCGTCAGCCCCTGGTCACCCTCCTGGGTGGTGGCTCCCCAGACGTTCTCTTCAATCGTTTCCGGCTTCACCTCGGGATTGCGCCGCAGAAGCTCCCGGATCACCTTCACCACCATGTCGTCCGCCCGCGTCAACCAGAAGAAGCCCTTTTCCCCGGCCCTCCCGAAAGCCGTACGCACTCCATCCACTACAACCACATCCCTGACTTTCATGAAAGCTCCTGATTGGCTCATGGCTCATAGCTCTTGGCTCTTGGCTCCTTCTCGACTCACCCATTCACCGATTCACCCGATTCACCGATTCACCGATTACCTACCCCAGCGCAAAGCCGTGCTCGGGCATTTCCAGCGCCGACTTATCGTTATTCATGATGGCCCGGGCCCGTCCATGGGACTGGGTCAAGACCTGATTGATGAAAAAGCGCGCGGAGGCGATCTTACCAAAATAGAAAGCGGCACTTCGATTGTTCGCCAGGATTTCCTGCTGAGCTCCGGCGTCCTGGGCGCGATGGTCCCGGTAGATCTCCTGGAGTCTCCGGTCGGCCAGATACGCCTGCCACAGGAGCAGGAATCCCATGGCGGCATCGCCGCACAGATCCAGATAAGGTTTGGCATACAGGAGCGGCACGTGAAACTCGTCGGTCATCCCTTTCAGGGCAAAAAATTTGGTCACCTGGATGACGCTTTCCTGGGCCTCTTCATAGATCTGCACCAACTCGCGCAAAGCGAAGTTCCCGCGGATTTTTTCAAGGATTTCCGTGAGCGCTGTCAGCGCATTTTTGAAGAGCTGACCGCGCTTCAGGGTCAGCTTGCGGCCGACCAGATCGAGGGCCTGGATACCGTTGGTCCCTTCATAGATCGAGGCGATCTTACAGTCCCTCAGGAACTGCTCCACGGGATAGTCGGCGATATACCCATATCCCCCGTAAACCTGGATAGCCGTTTCACAAACCCGAAATCCCAGGTCGCTGCCGACAGCCTTACAGATGGGAATCAAGATGTCCACATAACCTTGAAAGCGCTCCCGTTCTTCATCCGAAGGGGCCGCCCGCACTCGATCGATGCAGTAGGCGGCAAGATACAGGAGCGCTCGCATGCCTTCCGTGCTGCTCTTCATGAACATGAGCATGCGGCGGACATCCGGATGGTGCATGATGGGCACGCGCGGGGCCTGGGGGTCTTTCATGCGTTCGACGGGCGCTCCCTGGAACCGTTCCTTGGCGTACTGCAGTGCGTGCAGATACGCGGTGCTGGCGTGAGCCAGCCCTTGCATGCCCACAAAGAGCCGGGCTTCATTCATCATTTCAAACATGATCCGCATGCCGGTATGTTCCTGGCCCAGCAGATAGCCGACGCAGCCTCCGTTTTCGCCGAAGTTGAGGGTACAGGTAGGGGAGCCGTGGATGCCCATCTTGCGCTCTATCCCGGTGCAGGCAACATCGTTGTCCACCAGACTGCCATCGTCGGCGGAGCGCAGGCGGGGGACAACAAAAATGGAGATCCCCCGGACCCCCTTCGGCGCGCCATCAATGCGAGCCAGGACCATGTGGACGATATTTTCCGTGAGGTCGTGCATGCCTGACGAGATAAAGATCTTTTGCCCGGAAATCCGGTAGGTGCCATCCTCGAGGCGGGTCGCCCGGGTGCGCAGATTGCCGACATCACTCCCGGCCTGCGGTTCCGTGAGACACATGGTGCCCGCCCATTCGCCGGAGAACAGCTTGAACATGTAGCGTTCCTGCAGCTCCGGTGTCCCACATTCCTCCAGCAGGCGGCCCGCGCCGTGTGTCAGCCCGGGGAACATCAGCAATGACCAATTGGCAGCACCCAAAAACTCGATGCAGGAATGGCCCAAGACCACCGGAAACCCCTGGCCTCCCACCTCGGGAGGATCGCTGATGGCCAGCCAGCCTCCCTCACAATAACGCTGATAGGGCCGATGAAAGGCGTCAGGGACTTTCACCTTTCCTCCTTCGAACCGACAGCCCTGCTGGTCACCTTCCCGGTTCGCGGGATAGAAATCCTTTTCCGCGAGCTTCTCGACTTCCTCGAGCACCATATCGAATAGGTCTTGAGAAAAACTGCTGTAGAGAGGATATTTGCACAGCTCTTCGATGCGCAACTGTTCGTGGAGGACAAATTTTACATCCCGCTCATCGACAAGCAATTTCATCTCTGGTTCCCTCCTGCTGGTCCGGTGAGTGATGAAAGGCCGTGAAACCTGCGAATACTTGCTGAAAAGACCCGCATGCCTCTGTTGATAACGCCTTGATTGTATGATTGGAGATCCTGGTCTGTCAATGGAGTCGCGAGCACGGGAGGCATAAGGGATTGTAATGTAATGAGACCGCTGCTATAGGTAGCGAGCGGGCATACCACCCGCTCGGGATTTTGCCCGGTCAGGGAGTTTCTCACCTACCCACCGACGTTGGAAAGGCATTGTATGAAGATTACATGTCTGGGCGCTGCACGCTGCGTAACGGGCTCTTGTTTTCTGCTCGACCGGGGCAAGAAGTACCTGGTCGACTGCGGGCTTTTTCAGGGCGGCAAAGAAATGGAGAAGCGCAATCGCGAGCCGTGGGGATTCCGGCCCGGGGAAATTGCGGCGATCTTTCTCACTCACGCTCATATCGACCACTGTGGCCGTCTCCCGAAACTGGTGAAGGAGGGATTTCGAGGAAAGATCTACACCACTCTGCCAACCGCCGAACTCACCAAAATACTCCTCCTGGATTCAGCCCACATCCAGGAAGTGGAAGCCGAACTCCAGTCCCGCAAGAACCTCCGGCGAGGCACCCCCGAGCTCGCCCCCCTTTACACGATTGCCGACGCCGAGGCTTGTTTTCCGCTCTTCGAGGTCGTTCCAAGAGATGAACGAATCAGTGTTGACGAAACCCTGCAGGTGAGTTTCCGCAACGCCGGTCATATCCTTGGATCATCCATCCTGGAAGTGTGGAGCGGCCCGCCGGCGGCAGCCCACAAAGTGGTCTTTTCGGGAGACCTGGGACGCAAAGATCAGCTGATTGTCAAGGACCCCCAGTCCATCTTTGCCGCCGACACCCTGTTTGTGGAGTCGACCTACGGCGATCGCAATCACAAATCCTTCGAAGCCAGCCGCGAGGAGCTCCTCGAAGCCATCCACTATAGCTATCAACACCGCGAGAAGGTCATCATTCCAGCTTTTGCCGTCGAACGCACCCAGGAGCTGCTCTATGTGATCGGAGAGTACTTCCGCAATGGCGACATCCCGTCCATGCCCGTCTATCTCGACAGCCCGCTCGCCATAGCCGCCACCGAGATCTTCCGCCGCATGCCCGCTGAATACGATGAAGCCGCAGCAGCGATGTTGAAGAGCGGCCACGATCCCTTCAGCTTTCCCCAGCTGGTCCTGACCCGGACCACTGAAGAATCCATCGCCATCAACCGGACAGCCGGCCCTGCCATCGTCATCGCCGGCAACGGCATGTGCACCGCCGGGCGCATCAAACATCACCTGAAGCACAACCTGTGGCGTCCCGGCGCGTCCCTGGTCATCGTCGGCTTTCAGGCGGCGGGAACGCTGGGACGGAGGCTCGTCGACGGAGAACGAACGGTCAAAGTATACGGGGAAAAGATTGTGGTCCGAGCAAGAGTATTCACTATCGGCGGCTTTTCCGCCCATGCCGACCAGGCCCTGCTGCTAAGCTGGCTCAGTCATTTTGAGAATCCGAAGATGCAGGTCAATGTCATTCATGGTGAACCCAAGAGCAGCGAGACGCTCGCAGCACTGATCAAGGACCGCTTTGGGTTTTCAACGCATGTTCCGAGCATCGGAGAGGTGATCGCCCTTGGCCCGCTCGCAGCGGACGCCCTTTCTGCGGAACCTGCACCATCGGAAGCAACCCAACGATTCGGGCAGTTGATCGAAAAGGCCAGAAAACTTCAAAACACCATGGCGGCTTTGCCGCCAGAGCTGCAGGCTGAGCTATTGGCCCAACTGGAGGCCGCTCTGGCCCGCTCCGAAACCCGTCTGGATGCCGTGCTGCAGGAGGCAAAAGGCGGGGTGGGTAAGGGGTAAAGCGTTAGGAGTGAGGAGTGGGGAGTGAGCAGGAGCGTGGGGTTGGCTGGTGCGGAGAACACTGCAATGTTTGGACCCCCCTCCCAGGCTGGCAGGACTCAGCAGTCTTCATGGCACACCAACACAACAGTTCCCCATTGCGCGTCATTTGTCTCTCGTCAGCCAGCATTTTTACCCCCACCCACCCCCTTATTCATCATTCATCATTCGTTACTCATCACCCGCCTGCCTGCAAATACATCGTGATTTCGGCATGGGAACCTTCGGGAGCGGCGAGGAGGTGTTCTTCGATCCGTTCACCGTTCAGATAATCACTGAGGTGGAATTCCTGGCCATCCAGCTTGCAGATCTTGCCGCCGGCAGCTGCGAGGATGATCTGCGCCGCCGCCAGATCCTGGTAGGAAAGATTCGCTAACAAAGCCCCTTCGGCGCATCCTCTCACAAGATAGCACAGGTGAGCCGCAGTGGACCCGAGATTGCGGATTTTACCGGGAAAGGTGGAGCGGTAATGATTGTGAAACCGGGAATAGGTCAGGAGGACACTTTCGTTGCTGATTTCACCGTGATCCGGAATAGTTATCTCGGTATTGCCCCAGTAGGCTTTCTGCCCGGCTCGAGCGTGGAAGAGGTCACCCGTAACCGGCATGTAAAAAACGCCGAAGACGGGCCAAAAGTTTTCAAGCAGTGCCAGGGAGGTTCCCCAGATGGGAATTCCGGCCTGAAAGTTGGCAACCCCGTCGAGGGCATCGTAGATCCACAGATACCTTCTCTCTCCGTGGACATAGTCCTCCCTCGGCAACTCATCCCCGAAGATCCCATGTTCGGGAAACTGAGCGTGCAGCTGATTGCGGAAAAATTCCACCAGGTGTAATTCCGCCTCGGTAACCAGGTCGGAGTCAAATTTCACCAGGGGATCCCCTTTGCCATAGTAGCGCATCGCCTCAACTCCAGCACGACGCAAAGCATCCATCGCAAATTGGGTTAAATCATCAATCACGGGACTTTCCAGCCGATCCATTCGCACTCCTTTCTAGACACCCCTGACAATAGACAGTTTCCTTCCGGAAAGGTCACCTGTTTCTCCGCCCCAAACACCCCCGCCGCCGAGGGAGGGGGTCCCGGATGGAAACCAGACAGCATGCCCCGCCATCGGTTCACACCACGTTGCGCATGTTAGCAAAGCAGAGGCCCATCGCAAATTGAAAAAAAGAAAAAAGCTCCACCCTTCTTGCTCCGGCACTCTTGGAACCCTGGACCCACAGGTTGCTTTGCACGGGAAATTCATTTATACAGGCCTTGCTTGGAAGGGAAGACGGGGATTCGAGGTACCCCTTCCTGCACGAGCGATGGCTTCTTCTCAGCCCGGAATCATTAGAGATCTATGGAAATCCAGACGACAGCGCTAGAAACGCCCGCCATCCCACGGCGGGGCTACCTTTATGTGGTGGCAGCCGCACTCATGTGGGCCATCTCCGGACCTTGCGCCAAATACCTCATGGTTCATGGAGTGACTCCTTTCGAACTGGTACAACTCCGGTTAACCATCGGCATCGCCCTCCTGTTCGTGTGGCTCCTCGCACGTCATCCTGCATTGCTCGGCATCGCCCGCCGGGACCTCTTGTACTTTTTCCTGCTGGGCACCACCGGTATGGCCATGGTCCAGTTCACCTATCTTGTCGCTATCAGCAAAATCAAGGTAGCGGCTGCGGTCCTGCTTCAATACCTGGCGCCCGTCCTGATCACCCTCTACTCCGTATTGGCAGCCCGCGACAGCCTTACGCGGGCCACCCTGGTCGCCGTCTCGGGCGCCACCCTTGGCTGCTACCTGGTCGTTGGCGGCTACAATCTCGACATCCTCGCCATGAACCGGGAAGGGCTATTTTACGGCTTTGCAGCGGCGATTGCCTTCGCCTGGTATTCGATCTTCGGGGAAAAAGGGATGCACCGCTACCACCCCTGGACCGTTCTCTTTTATGCGATCTTCTTTGCCGCTCTTTTCTGGAATTGTGCCGGACTGTTCTGGGATGCCGCTCCCGGCCCCCTGGAAGCCTTTAGCCACCCTTATTCCGCTGCTACATGGGGATTCATCTTGTATATCGCCGTCATGGGCACCATCGTCCCCTTCGGGCTTTACTTCGAAGCCATCAGTCTCATCCGTTCCACACGAGCCAGCATCGCCGCTACTCTCGAACCCATTTCGGCGGCCGCCGTCTCCTATTTCTTTCTGGGTGAAGCCCTGGCGCCGCTCCAGCTTCTGGGAGGAGCGCTGGTCATCGCTGCCGTGATCATCCTCCAGTTGCGCCGCGAGGTTGACACCAAAACCCCGGACTTGATCCGTCAGCGCCAGAAGAGCGCTGGTGGCTCATAGCTCATGGTTCTTGGCTCTTGGATTGGCACAGCTGCAGCTCAAAGGGGACAGCAACTGAGCGCTCCCGACTTTACTCTGCGCTCATTGCTAGTCACTCGGCACTCATCACTCATCACTGGTTTCTTGCCATGACCCCACCCATCATAACCTTGCTTTCCGATTTCGGCTTGGAGGACACCTACGTAGCGAGCATGAAAGGGGTGATTCTGGGGATCTGCCCGGAAGCGAGGCTGGTTGATGTCTCCCACCAGGTACCCCCGCAGGATGTCTGCACCGGAGCTTTTCTGCTGGCATCCGTTTATAAGGATTTTTCCCCGGAGACAATCCATCTGGCGGTGGTTGATCCGGAGGTAGGCACCGACCGTCGGGGCCTCGTCATCAAAGCTGACCGCCACCTTTTTGTGGGACCGGACAACGGACTCTTTTCCTGGATATTGCGCGAAGCAGCCGTTTGGGAGGCATACAGCCTGGAACACCCCGACTTCTGGCGGACCCCGGTCAGCAGGACCTTTCATGGCCGCGACATCTTCGCCCCGGTGGCGGCCCACCTTGGCAGGGGAACACCCGCTCAGGCCTTCGGCCCTCCCTGCACTCCCCGACCTGCGGCATGGACTGACCCGACCGAGACCGGAACACGAGATCCTCGGGCATGATCATCCATATCGATCATTTCGGAAATGCCGTCACCAATATCACCGCTGAGGCGCTCGACCGCCTTGCCTAACGTTCCCGGCTGGCGGTGCGAATAGCCGGGATGACCTTATCGCCAATAGTTGCCGCCTACGGCAGACCGGAAAGCCGGCAGACTGGTCGCTCTCATCGGCAGCTCCAACCGTCTGGAAATTGCCGTCACCCAGGGCCATGCGGCCAGAGACCACGGCATTTGCCGGGGCGATGCGGTAAGCGTCGTCGTGCGGATGTCAGGCGCCATGGGCCAGGGGCTATGAGCCAAACGGCTTTACAACGCTGAGCATGGTGATTAGGTTGCTTTTACCTAGGAACTCAGACAAGTTAAAGGAGGTTAGAATGAAAACCCTTGAATATGATGCGAATCGAATGGACTATTACAAGAACAGCGATTTCCCGGCCATGGAAGGCAGCGGCGCAGTGGAAGATGCCATGGTGCAGCCTCATGCAGAAGCTGATGGGAAACCGCTTGAAAAGGATGCCAACAACCAGGAACGCGAACAGCAGTTGGAAGCATGGATGGTAAATGTCAAAGCATTCATCCGCAACATTGATATCAGCAAACTGTAATCCTCAGCTGCGGACTTGCATTCCGCAAGGGTTCTAGAGGTAGCCCCTTTTTCGCGACTCATGTGGACAAGGGGTTTTTTTATGCCTTCTCTCATGCTATCTTCCAGGTACACTAAAGAGTCGGGCAGAGGAGGAGCTTACGCAAAGGGGCTCGGTTCTTAGTTTTTAGTCTGCTGTTGATACTGCTCTTTCTGGTGATGTCCCGTGGTCTGGT
Organism: uncultured delta proteobacterium; assembly: GCA_963783775.1. Taxonomy (GTDB): domain Bacteria; phylum Desulfobacterota; class Syntrophobacteria; order Syntrophobacterales; family Syntrophobacteraceae; genus JADGQM01. Next base: position 244,551 of record CAWAOR010000013.1, read on the forward strand.
CTACCCGTACTGGCGGAGGACGCCGAACCGGTTACCGGCGATTGGCTGATCACCCATCTCAGTGCCGAACCCGCAACCCTTAACCCGATTACGGCCACCGATGCTTACGCCTCCAATATCAATAACTACCTCTACGAATCCCTTCTGAAGCGCGACGAGAAATCACTGGAGCTGGTGCCGGTATTGGCGGAATCGTGGGACATCGCGGAGGATCACCTTCAGTATACCTTTCATTTGAAGAAGAACTATCCGCTGGCAGGATGGCCATCCATTCACGGCTGCGGATGTCCTGTTTTCCTTCGAACGCATCAAAGACCCCAAGGTCGATGCCGCGCATCTGCGCAATTACTACCAGGACATCGAGCGCGTCGAGGCTCTGGACGACCACACGGTGCGCTATCACTATCGAATTCCGTACTTTAAAGCGCTGGAGTTTTGCGGGGGAATCCCCATCGTCCCGGCCCATCTCTTCAAGGACGCCGACAACTTCAACCAGCATCCCATCGGGCGCCGGCCGGTGGGCACCGGCCCTTACCGGCTGATGCACTGGGACACCGGCAAAGAGATCGTCCTCACCCGCAATGAAGACTATTGGGGTGAGAAGCCTCACCTGAACCGGATTGTTTTCAAGATCATCACCGACTCCACGGTAGCCCTCCAGGTGTTGAAGCAGGGAGGTTTGGACCTCATGGGATTGCGCCCCATCCAGTGGGTGAGGCAGACGCAGACCAAACGGTTTGAAGAGAATTTCCAGAAGCTCAAGTATTTCCTGCCCAGCTACTCCTACATTGGCTGGAACATGCGCCGTCCCCTGTTTGCCGACCGTCGCGTGCGACAGGCCATGACCATGCTCATGGATCGCGACATGATCCTCAAGAAAGTGCTGTTCGGACTGGGGACCGTGATCAACGGGACCTTTTACATCAACAGTCCCGAATATAACCACAATCTAAAGCCCTACCCCTTCGATCCCAAAGCAGCGGTGGCCCTGCTCAGGGATGCCGGCTGGGCGGATCGCAACGGGGGCGGGGTGCTCGAACGGGATGGCGTTCCCTTTGCCTTTGAATTTCTGATTTCCGCGGGCTCGAAATTTGGCGAACAAATCGCGACCATTCTGCAGGAGAACTTGAAGGGGGTCGGGATCAAGATGGAGATTCGCAAGCTCGAATGGGCGGTTTTCGTCCAGCGCGTAGACGAACATAACTTTGATGCCTGCACCATGGGCTGGAGCCTCGGCTGGGATACGGACCCCTATCAGCTCTGGCACTCCTCGCAGGCCGACAAAGGGTCCAATTTTGTGGGGTTCCGCAGCGAGGAGGCCGATCGGCTCATCGAAGCCGCCCGGCAGGAATTCGATCCGCCCAAACGGCGTCTTTTGTTCAATCGTTTCAGTGAGATTCTGCACGAGGAGCAGCCCTATACGTTTCTCTTTACGACCGATGCGCTGGTGGCGGTGGCCCGGCGCTTTCAAAATGTCGAGGTCTACCCCATGGGCCTCACCCCGCGGGAGTGGTGGGTGCCAAAAGAGCTCCAAAAGTATAAAGGACCTTGAGACCGCATACCGGCAGGCACCGGATTTGCCAACCCAAACGGTAGGGGCCTGGTTGAGCCACGCCGGTTTGAGAGGGTGGCTCACACGAATTCAACCATAGACTTTGCTCTGTTTGGTTGAAGAAACCGCCTTGCCTATTGGGGCAGGGCGCTCGAGTGATTTGGCTTATGGATCATTACCAACGTTCCGCTCTCAACTGTTTTGCGGCCAATCCCATTGATCGGCTGTCGTGCAAACGTGGGGACGAGGCCTGGCTTGAGGAAGAGCTTGCGAGTCCCGCCGCCAGGTTCATTCCTGTATGGGACTCGAAGCAGCTCTTCACCGATGAACCGGTCCCCAGCCCGGTGCTGCTCTCTCACCCCGAAGCGAATGGCCCGTTTGAGGCAGCCGAGACGGTCATTTTCCTTGGCAGAGATGAGGCCGGGAGCTACTTTGCTCTGGATTTGCCGCAAGACCATGCACACTTTGCTGACAACCTGCCAAAACACGCCCAATTTCAGGATCTGAAGCGCTTCGGGGCCCTGCTTGACGCTCGTCGGGCTGCCCTTCTCGCCTATGCCCGCGCCCTCACCTACTGGCATCGTCGCCATCGCTTCTGCGGCGACTGCGGGAGCCCCACGGTAAGCGTCGACGGGGGGCACCGGAGGCTTTGCACCAATGTCCGGTGTGGTGCCCAGCATTTCCCGCGCACCGATCCGGCGGTCATTACCCTGGTTCGTGCGGGCGATCGCTGCCTACTGGGACGGCAGGCCATCTGGCCGCAAGGCTTCTTTTCCGCCCTTGCCGGTTTTGTCGAACCGGGCGAGAGCCTTGAAGACGCCGTTGTGCGCGAAATCCATGAAGAGACGGGGGTCAGGGTGACCGGCGTGCAGTACCATTCCTCCCAGCCCTGGCCGTTTCCGGGTTCGATTATGCTCGGGTTTACCGCGGTCGCCCAGGATGAGACCATTCGCCTGGTTGACCACGAACTGGCAGAGGCCGGCTGGTTCTCCCGCAAGGACTACGCGGAAAGTCTGCAGGCGGGAGTGCTCCGGCTTCCTGGAAGCTTCTCCATCGCCTTTCGGCTGATCGAGGATTGGTACAACGCCGCCAGCCCGGTTCCTCTGAAAACGCTTTTGGACTCCATCGCCGGGCATGAGCTGTTTTTTTCCGGAAGACCGGTTGAGAAACTTGAGACCTGAAACTCGGAACTCGATTGAATGCGGATGGGAGGAGACTGGACGTGGGGTTTTTGCTGGCAGTGATTCTGGGCGGGGTAGTCCTTGTGGCGCTCTTCGTGGTGGTAAAACGCCGCAAACCACCCAAGCCAGCCGGTCAGGCAAACTATGGAGGGGCCATCAGATTCACCGACCCGAGCGGGCGCAATATGAAGATCGTACAGAAAGATGACGGCACTTTCGAGACGATGGAAGAATAGGGCTTGAGAATTCCATGCGCACTTGTTTTTTCGGCGACATCCACGGCAATCCTTATGCTCTGGAAGCATGCCTTGAGCATGTGAGACGAACTTCAGCCCGATGCGGTATATTGCCTGGGGGATCTTGTCGGCTGGCTGCCGTTTGGCAACCTCACGCTGGCGCGCATGCGCGCGTTGGGTATACCGACCGTAGCCGGCAACCACGATCTTCTCGTCGCGGGTCTCTTTCCGGACCATCCCGCACAAGGGGATCGCATGCAGGCCACAGCCTACAATGCCGGACTCCTCAGCACTCTGCCCGGAGCCGTCGAGTATCTGCGCGGATTGCCGCTCATGCTGGAACAGGAAGAGTTCGTCGTGGTGCACCACAGCCCGTTTCATCTCCCCCATCCCGGGGTACCGCCGACCATCTAGTGCTTCGATTACCTGAATGAAACCGCACTGGCAGGGTCTCTGGAAGCCTGGGGGAAATATCCGAAACATCTCATTTTCAGCGGCCACGATCATGTGCCGGCCGTTTATGAACTCCCACCGGCATCGCCTCACCGCACCTGGAAGATGTCCGCATTCATCGACCGCATGCCGAGCAACCGCTCCGCCATCCAGGCTCATCCGGAAGCCCGCTACTGGATCAAGGCCGGAAGTGTCGGCGGCCCTTACCGTGACGGCCTCCCCGTAGCCAATGCCGTGCTCTACGACAGCACGGCCGAAACCATTACGCTCTTTCGCATCCCCTACCCGACCGGCCAACTCCGCCACGACCTGGCTGCCCACACCTTCATCCGCAACCTGCCGACCATCCGGAACTACCTCGAACTCCTTGGGGCCTAGGGTTTTTGCTGCTTTGGCTGCTTCGGCTGGGTCGACTGCTTTGGTTGACTGGACGGAGTCGACGGCTTCGATTCGGTCGCTTGATTTCTGAAATTTGCAGGGTTTGAGGTTTCGAAACATGAATTTGGTTTTGGCCAGGTCTTCCTGATCGATCTTATACGGCTCTTTTACCGCAACCTTCGCCCCAGGAGCCATGTCCCCGAGACTCAAGCTCTTTCTCCAATAAATCCGGGTCTCTTGGGTATTGGTTGTCCACACATCGAGTTTCACGGCAGAGCGGGGCCGTTTGGATGAGTTGACGATGAAGCCGGTGAGGTAACCGTCCGCGATCTTGAAATCTTCAAACGTCAGGTCATCGTCGATCTCTCCGCTGCTATAAGTTGAAGCCGCAAAGCCTGTTGCCGCAAAAAAGAACACTCCCACCCACAGCCAAACCAGGACCGTTTTCAAAGCAGATCTCCTTTTCCTTGAAGGTCATGACCAAACTCAGAAAGATGTCGCCTCAGATATCACAAAACAACTTTTCCATGCAATATCGATTCCTCCATCCCCCCGATAGACCGCAGGATGCTCACGCGGAGCCGCGGAGGTTCAGATGAAAACCGGATCACTCCACATCTCCGCGCGAAAATGCAAAGGACGAACTCCCGCAAATCCGCGATGAACGCAAATTACCAGTTTCATGTTTCCAGTTTCCCGCTAATATACCAACCTCGGTCATAGGAAGCTGCAGGCACCCCATCAGTTTCCAGTTACCTGTTTCCAATTTCAAACACGAAGGAGACCGCGATGAGGATTGAGGTTGAAGTCTACCCCGGCTACTGGGTTGAGATGGATCCTCGGGATCTTTACGATGATCAACAGATCTCTCTTGCCGACCGTCTGGCAGCCGGGACCGTCAGGCCTGATCAACTGGATGGGACTTACTGGCGGACCTTCGATCTCACCCAACCGGCCAAACTGATCAACCTAATCCTTGAGCAGGGAGAGAGTCCCGCCGAGGCAGAGCCACCCCTTTCCTGAAGGAAAGGCATCTGCTAACATACCGCGCCGCAACCTCGGCTCGGTTTTGGTGAAAATGTGCCGATGTTATGTCGACCGATCGCTCCTGTAGGAGAGAAGGAAAGGATTCGCAAATGACTGAAAAGAACCCCGTCAGCCAACCCATTGTGCTGCACGATACGAACTTTGACCGCATCCTCGCGGAAACTGAGCTCCCGGTGCTTTTTGAGTTCTGGGCCTCGTGGTGTCATCATTGCTCCGCCCTGGCGCCCGTCGTCGATGAGGTGGCGGCGGAGATGGGAGGCCGGATCATTGTGGGCCAGATCAACTGCGACATCAATCGGGACTTGTGCAAAAGGTATGAAGTGAAAGCCGTCCCCCTACTCTTCCTGGCCAAGGAAGGAAAAGTCCTCGGCAGTATTCTCAATCCTGCCAACAAGGACGCTTTGGTGTCCTGGGTAGAGGGCTTTCTTGTTTGACGATCTCTTGCAAGAACCGATGAACGGCACCGCCCTCTGAAGCCATGCAACGATGAGAATCCGCACTCGATACCGCCTCCTTGAGCTGGCAGGGGCCTTTCTGCTGGCCCTTTTCCTGATGTTCTCCAGCAACCCTCCGAGCGCTTCGGCCTTGGAGGACGAGAACTGGAAAAATGCCCTGCAACAGTTGCAGGAAGCCTTTCAGGGCGTGCGAATGGATCTCAAGGACTACGCGGCCGGGCTCAACCGCGAAGTCAAGGATTTCCGCAAGGGGCTTGCCCGGCTGGAAAAAAAGAAAGGCCAGCTGCTCCTCTGGTTCGGAAGTTCCTATGATCCTGAGGACTTGAACGATCTTCTCAAAGGGCTTTTCCGACTGCGTCTGGAAGCGGAAGACCTGCTCAAACCCTTTGCGGACATGGAAAGAAAGCTGGAGATCTTCGAACCCAAACTCGATGAAATGGAGGCCGAGATCAGCCGACAGCTGGTCGAGAGCCCGGCGCAGGAGTACGCGGAATCCCTCAGTTCGAGTCTGGGCGAGATTACCGATCTAAAGGTCGAGGTGGGCAAAGTGAAAGCCCACATGGGGCGCGTCCGCACCCTCTATGGGGACTTCATCGCGCGCATGGAAACCACCGAACGCACAGTCGGCGGCAAGGTGTCGAGCTATTGGCGGATCTTCTATCTTCAACCTTTGCCCAGCATCTTTTCCTCGGACACCTGGAGTCCTTTGCGCAAAACCATGGATCAATGGCTCGCGGCCCTCGGCATCGTGAAGGAATCGCTTGGCGGGAAAAGAGAATGGTTGAAGACCCGCGACGCCCTGCTGCAGGGACTGGCCATGGCGGGCCTTCTCATGCTCCTGGGCTGGGCTGTGGCCAGGAAAGCCGCCATCCTGACGGGTACCACCGGCCTTCCGGCGCGTCTGCTTCCCGCCTGGTCGCTCTTGTCTCTCAGCGCCTCGGCGCTCTGGGTCGACCGCAGCATCCCCTTCACGCTGTACGGGCTGTCTTCCGCCCTTAACGAAGTGCTTCTTTCTTCCGGACTTGTCTGCCTCTACAGCCTGCTGCGCTCATCGGGAAGAAACCTGCCGGTCGGGCCGGGCCGCCAAAACCCCCTCTGGCCTTTCTGGGTGGCTCTGGCCTCGGGATTGCTGCTCGACGCCTTGGGGTTGCCCTATGCCGTCGCCATTGTGCTTTGGCCGCTGGTCCTCCTCCTCATGGCCTGGAGGCAGTACCGGTTGGCCCCCGGTGCGGAAGACAAACTGGAGCACATCTGGACTTTGTGGAGCCCCTATGTGCTGTGCGGCCTGGCCCTGTTCGCGGTGGTGGGCTTTGCCCCCCTCTCCTTCATCATCGCCAATGCCCTGTTCTATGTCCTGCTCGCTTTCGGCATCAGCGTCCAAGGCTGGCGGTTGCTCAGAATCTGGGAAACACGTGCTGAAGAAAGCGGGCAATCGCTCTATGCGGTCGGTTGTCTCTCCGGTATCGGCTTTCCCTGCATGATCCTTGGCCTTCTCCTGCTGAGCCTGTGGCTCCTTTCCCTGCGCCTGGGCGGGGAAAGTGTCTTTCTCGAGATCCTGTCGTTTCAAGTGAACTGGCAGGATTTCAGCCTGACCCTCAAGGGGTTGAGCTTCATGGTCGTGGGCTTCTATCTCACCAAGACCGCTATCTTTCTTTCCGGGACCTTTCTCAGCGGCTTGCCGCACCGCCGGCCCGACCTCGACAAAGTGGTGATCGAGTCGCTGTCGACCTTGCTCCGATACGCCTGTTGGGCGTTCTTTGGACTCGCCATCCTTTTTCTCCTGGGAATGGATCTCACCAACCTGGCCGTCATCGCCGGCGGCTTGAGTGTGGGCATCGGCTTCGGCCTTCAGCACATCGTCAACAATTTTTTCAGTGGCTTGATTCTGTTGATCGGGCGGTCCATCCAGTCAGGGGATACAATCCAACTCGGGAGCATGCTGGGAGACGTCCGGAAAGTGACGATCCGCCATACCGTGGTGCAAACGCGTGAAAACGCGACGCTCTTTGTTCCCAACTCGGATCTTATCACCAACCAGCTCATCAACTGGAGCCACCGTGACCGGCGGGTGGTGCGGGAGGTGCAAGTGGGGGTCGCTTACGGAAGCGATACGGCAAAGGTCACGGAACTGCTCCTGGAGGCCACCCGGACTCACCCCAAGGTCTTGTCCTGCCCCGCTCCCGTCGTTTATTTTTGGGATTTTGGTCCGAGCGCACTGGACTTCAAAGTGAAATTCTGGATCGACAACGTCGACCAGGATCTGCGCAACCTCTCCGACATCCGCTATGAAATCGACCGTCTGTTCCGGGAAAACGGGATCGAGATCGCCTACCCTCAAAGCGACCTCCACCTGCGGTCGGCACCCGCCCTGGAAAAATTCTGGACCCCCATAAAGTAGCCCCCCATGTCACTCGACACCCATCATCGACGGTTATTATACTCGTTAAGGTTGAAATGTTTTCTTTTTCACCTCAGCGCACGCAGAGAGAATCTCCTTTCAGACCATTGGCTTTCTCTAGGATCTCAGCATGCTCTGCGGGGAATTTCTGGGTTTGCCAAAATGAAGAATCTCATCCTATAAAAGTATAGCAATGGGAACCTGGACGCGGAAGAAGTTGCATGCAACCCTTATCACCAGGGCCAGTGGAAAACCACGGGGCCGAAGGTTTCCATGAATTTCAGATTCTGGAACCGTCATCAGAAGAAGCGGGAATCCAGGGACGATGACTCGTTGCCGGCAGCGGCAGAAGACCGAAACAGGAGTCGCTACCGCTGAAGGAAGCCCAGGGCTTGTGATCTCGAATAGTCGGTAAAGGACTGGAATGGATATCGAGACCAAGGCAAAGAAGCTCCTGGAACTCTACCAGGATTTTGAGGAGAAGGCCCGGGTCCATCGCGAGGGGGCGGCGTGCGGCGTTGGCTGCGCCGATTGCTGCATCAACGTTGGCAACGTGGATGCCGTCACCCTCGAAGCCTGGCTCATTCTGGAACGATTGAAAGGCATGGACCCTGGGCATCGTTCCCAGTTAAAAAAGAGGATCGAAGCCAACGCCCGGGAGAAAGAAGAGTCCATTTACTCCCGCTGTGCCTTTCTTCAGGAAGATCTGAGCTGCGCCATCTATCCGGTGCGACCCTTTAGTTGCCGGCGCTTGTATTCGCTGGTGCGCTGCGGTGAAAACGGCCCCACCGTGCACCGCCAGGTATGGAAAATGGCTGAAGAAACCATCGTTGCCATTCAGGCACTCGATGGTGATGGGTGTTTTGGCCATCTCAGCCACATTCTGCTGCTTTTGCAGGAACCCCGGTTTCGCAAGACTTATCTCAGCGGCGACGCTGCCGCCAATTGCACCGTCCATTCCTGAGGAATTGGCACTTCAGCCCAATTCCCCGCAGCAGGAGCAACAACAGCAAATCGCAATCCCCTCAAAGCGGGGCATGGATAAACACATTCAAGGCAAGATTATTCAACGCGTTCTGCTCAGGAACACTCTGCCGGTTGCTTGCGTTCCTTACGCTCCCAAGCGTCGATCGGGGTACCCTCCATTACCATTTCCCAGCCGGAGATCATGGCTCGAGTGTGGGCGAAGAGCGTGTGGCCGGTGGTGATCATATACAGGTGCACAATCAGAAAAGAAAGAACCCCAAAGGCTCCCGCCAAATGGATGGTCGCGACCACCTGCAGGGACAGCCAGCTCAGCCCCCAAGCCGCCCAGGAGTTGTAGCCCCAGTAAAGAAAGCCGGTAATCATCTGAATCGGGAGCAGGGCCGCCGCCAGGGATAGGTACACCAATCGCTGCAGAGGGTTGTGCTTGGCGTCTTTTCGTTTGGGGACGGGGTGGGCTTCCCCGCGAAAGATCCCATAGGTGTAATAGCGGACGACGGTCAGCATTTTCTTGGTGGTAGGGATGTACTGACGCCATTCACCCGTGGTGAAAAGCCAGAAGACAAAGAAGGCAAAAGCGATGAGCCAGGCAAGACCGGCATACTCGTGGAGATCGGTGGCCAGTTTGAACCCGAAGAGGCGGAACAAACCGTTGATTTCAAATCCGGTCACGAGCAGCAGCAGGATGAGAGTGGTCTGCAGCCAGTGCCAGAAGCGTTCATACCGGGTATAGAGATAGACATTGACCATATTGTTCGGTGTCATTGCTCAGTCCTCCTTTTTGCCTCTGGCAATAAACCGCCCCAAGCCATGAAAGAAAACACCTGCCAGTGAACCCAGGACCAGGATCCACCCCATGACCTGAATCGGCTTGTTGACATCACGGCCGGGCATGTAAAAACCACCCAGGTTCTGCAAACGGCCGTTTTTGGAGTGGCATTCCTGGCACTGCACGGCCTTGTCTTTGGGGGCTACCATGTGCGTGATGGGGAAGACGTAGGTGGAATCGAGAAATCCCAGTTCCCCGCTGAAGGGCAGGCCGGCATAGGCCATGCCACTGGCGGCAGCTTTTTCCCAGTCGTAGTCGGCCCAATAGGCGCCGGTGCCTTCCTTGCCGAATAACTTCGGAATCACCAGCGTTTTATTGACCTTATCATAGGGTTGGCGGCCGCGGTGCACCTTGAAGGGGAAGATCCGGGCATTGGCATCGTCCCTATCGCCCATCGGCCAACCGACGGCGACCACACCAGCCGGATCGATGGTATCTTTGGCGGTCAGCGACTTGAGAGAACCGTTGAACCAGAAATATTCGGGAACCACGTTCTTAGCCCACTTGAACTCGCCCTTCTTGGTATCGTATCTGGGTTTGCCAAACTCGTCCTGTTCCTTGTAGGGCTTGCCTTCTTTCATCTGTCCGGCCTTGGACCAATCCCACCACATGGTCGTGGGGTTGACGCGGGCATAGGTGGGAATATGGCAGCTCTGACAGGCTACTTTATCGGTATGGTCGTTTGCTTTGACGCCCGGTTTATGCGGCGTGCGCGAGTGGCAGGATTCACACATGATTTTGGGCGTGAGGTCGTCTTCAATCAGGCTTTTGCGATCTTTGGCGGCCGGCGTTGAATAAATGCGGCCGGCAATGTGGTGGACTTTGGTGGTGTGGCACCGCACACAATCAAAGTTTTGCCCATCGGTTCCCATGTGCACATCCAGTTCCTTGTTGGGCTTCATGAGCGAAGAATCCATGTCGCCGTGCTTGACGCCGTCCCCGCCTCCCCCGAAGAAATGGCAGGTACCGCAGTTTTGTCGCGTCGGCCGACCAACGCTCTGGGCCACTTTATTCCATTCAGGTGGGTTGTAGGTCTTGCCGTCTTCCTTGAAAACGGTCGGTTCGACCACCGGATTCCCCGCACCGGTGGGAAACTTATGATAGGTGCCGGTTTGTTCGTGACAGGCCAGACAATCGACACCATGGGGGTTGCTGAAGTCGAAGGTCTTATCCTTCCAGCCATAGCCGGCATGGCAGGAGGTGCAGCGCGGTTCATTGGACTGAAGGTTGATGCAGAAGTTATTCATGCTGAGGCCGCCCTTGCCGACCTTGAGCTTGGGATCAAGATTGGGATCGAGCCAGGTCCAGTGAATGGTCTTCTGAAACTGACCGGCAGCCAGTTCGTGACAGGAGAGGCAGGACTCGGTGACTTCCGGTCCGGACTTGAATTCCTTCTTGAGGATGGGGTGAAGCGAATGATCCGCCGTAATCCAGACTTCCCTGCCTTTGGTCGCCTGTTGCGCCATGGTGCGACCGGGTGCCTGGTTTTCGTCGAGCACCTTGATCTGCGCCCACCCCGGCAACGCTGAACAAAACATGACAGTCAGCGCCATCCCGGCAAGCCAACGAACGTAAACGCTCCAAGCCTTCATCGATTCCTCCGTGCACCACGGCGTCAAACGGCGCCGCAAGAAAACAACAACCCGGGAGTCCAGATTCCCTCCGTCCGAATTTGTCCCACTGCTTTCAATGAGCAACTTATGTACCAACCTTTGGCAGACCTGGAAGGCGACACATGAAAGCGGCTGTGTCGGATATCATCATGAAAGGGAATGCTAGCTAGCGGGCAAGGAGGTAGCAAGACTGTATCACAGGTCTTCCTTGCTAAGGGAATGTTTTTTCATCTTGTACCTGAGCACTCGCTCGTTGATGCCGAGGAGTTCTGCAGCCTGAGTCTGGATCCAATTTCTTTTCTCAAGGGCGGAAAGGATGATTTCCCGCTCCAGGGCGTCCAGTCTTTCCATCAGAGTCCCACGAGTGGTAGCCTGGAAATGACGAATCTCCTCGGGCAAGTCCAGGGGATGTATGATTTCTCCGCGAGCCAGGGTAATTGTTCGCTGAATAATGTGTTCGAGCTCACGCACGTTTCCCGGATAGGGATACTTTATGAGAGTGTCCAGGGCTGCCGCAGAAAACCGGACGGAGGGGCTGGAATAGCGATGTAAAAAGAAGTCAACAAGGGCGGGTATGTCCTCCCGGCGTTCGCGCAAGGGGGGGATAATAATTTCAAACACTTTGATACGGTAGTAGAGATCACTACGAAACAGGTTTTCCTCGATCAAGCGTTTGAGGTTCCGATTGGTGGCTAATACCACGCGTACCTCAAGCGGGATTTCCTTCTCGCCTCCCACCCGGGTGATCTTTTTTTCCTCCAGAGCGCGCAGGAGCTTGGGTTGAAGGAGCAAGGGCATCTCCCCTACCTCATCGAAGAACAAGGTCCCTTTGTCAGCCAGCTCGAGGCGCCCCCGCCGCCTGTTCAGAGCGCCGGTAAACGCTCCTTTTTCATGGCCGAATAATTCGCTCTCGAAGAGATTCTCAGGTATCGCCGCACAGTTCAGCTCGATAAAGGGATAGTCTCTTCTGGGACTCAGGAGGTGGATGAGCCTCGCCATGAGTTCCTTGCCGGTTCCGGTTTCTCCCTGGATCAGAACGGGCCAGGGGGTTTTGGCAATTCTCCGGGCCAGCGAAAGGACTTCTTTCATTGCAGGACTAACGGCTACGATGTTTAAGGGTAAAGGTCCCTCTTCAACGGTCTCCATTACTGCGGCAACATCTTCATCTACGTCAATTTCACGTTCAATCTTCTGGATCTTGTTCAAAAGGACCGGCAGATCCACGGGTTTTCCTAGGAATTCGTCCGCACCCAGCTTGAGCACCGTCACTGCCGTGTTCAGATCACCATAGGCAGTGATCATGATCGCTCTTATAAGAGGGTTTAGTGCCTTCATCTTTGCCAGGAGTTCATCGCCTTTGCACCCGGGCATGCGATAATCAAGAAGTACCAGGTGGACCAGTTCACGTTGGAAGACATTGAGGGCTTCTTCACCATCGACAGCCGTCAAGGTCGAATATCCCTGATTCACCAGGAACCCTTTCAGGACTTCCCTCTGAATGGAATCATCATCGACGACGAGGATTTTCATGGGCATGACGCGCTTCCTTGTGCCAAGAGCTTTCCTTACGCTTAAACCAGAGGCAGGTGCGCGACTATTTCCACCTGATTATTCTCCATGGACCTCACCTCCAGACTTCCACCGTGAGCTTCCATAATACGTTGACTGATAGCCAATCCCAATCCCGTTCCTTGACCTTTAGTGGTGAAATAGGGTTCAAAGATGCGCCCGGCCTGATCGACAGGCAGGGAAAACCCTCCGTTACGGATTGCCAGGCTCACCTCCGAGCCTCTCCGCTTCAGTTCAATGGCAATAAATCCACCACCGGGTTGGGCCTCGATGGCATTCAACAGAAGGTTTTGAAATACCTGACCGAGAAGATCCACATCGGCGAAAACAGGCTCTCGAAAACCCATGTTTTTGGTCACTTCGATGCCGATCTCCTCGCACTGAGCCTGATAGAGCAGCAGGAGCTCTTCAATCATTGAGTCCAGCCTCATGGATCGCCGCTTCGGCTTCCGCGGCTGAGCGTACTTCAAGAGACCGCCGATGATGCGGTTGGTGCGACTCACGGAGTCCAGCATGAGGCTCACCAGTTGCTGGTGGTCCATACTGAGTTCGTTAGCCTCTATCTGCAGTCTCTGTAAGCCCATGCCCAAGGCGTTGAGGGGGTTTCGGACCTCATGGGCAATAGCTGACGCCACCCGTCCCAGGGCTGCATCTTCCCGTTCCCGTGAGAGCTGCCTCTCGTATTTCCGCGTCCTGACTTGCGTCCGATTCTGAAGGTAGGCGATCACAAAACCGACCGTCATGCCGACGGTTATGGGCAAATAGTAGCTCTCGAGATCTCTGTCCGTCCGTAAACCATCATGGAAAAAAGAAAGACAGATAAAGACCATCGCCCCTATGAGAGGAAAGATTTGGAATCGAAGGCGTGCATTCATATCCACACTCTCTGGAGCCTCTTGCAAAAGTCCTTTTCACCTTTCGATACCTCAGAGAGAACGGACTTTTGCAGCTGCAACATGTTGAATTTTCGTTCGTGGTGAGGTATCGAATCACGAACGGAAGTAGTCTTGCAAGAGGCTCTCTGGTCCTCATTTTTGGGAAATAGAGTCCTCTAAACCATTACAAGTTAATCCTGAAACCCCGGTTTGGTAAGGTCAGCTCGACAATTTCGTCGACCATTCGACAAAAGTTTCGCGTGCGAGATGCACAAGATCCACCAGGGCTGGCCAGGAAACCCGGCGCCAGCGAACGATCCAAGCTCTGGCATACTTATGGCAAATGGCAATACAAGACCTGGAGTTATTCGCGCTTTGAGCCGAGACTGGACAATGCGATCAAAGCAAAATGAAGCCTCCCGGGGAGAGTTCGAAGAAGGAGTCTCGAATCTTGCGTACTGCAGGATTGGGATATTGGCAGCAATACTGAAACATTAAGGAGAGTCTTATGAAGAACATTCTGAAGTTGGGCTTGGTACTCAGTGTGGTACTTGTTTTCGGCGCTGGGTCGGTTCTGGCTGCGGACACCAAAAGAGACAGGAAACGGGATGGCTCTTGCCGGAGTTATACGACAACCGAGTCCAGTGTTTTTGATCTGGCGGCAGGCAAGCAGAGGGACCGTAAGCGTGACCGGTCTTGCCAAAGTTTCCACCGGCAAAAGACGATTCCTTGAATGTTGCTGCAGATCGGACGCGGACTCGAACCCCAAAGCGTGACGGTTCTTGCCGAAGTTAAGGAATAAACGAGCACAATAGTTCTTGAAGCTGCCAAGGGAAGGGAAGCATCCAATGCTTCCCTTTTTTCATTACTGGTTCGCTCCTTTGCCCTGACCTCTACCCATTCCCTGCCCCATGCCTTTGCCTGAGCAGAACTCGTCCTTTGTTAGGGAACTATCTCCATTGACATCCATGGTCTTGAACATCTGCTCGGCATTGCCCCGGTGATGTGGAGTGGCCATGAACTCTTCTTTGGTGACCTGCCCATCTTTGTTGGTATCCAGGGAATCAAATCGTTGCTGGCATCCCATCATTGGAGCAGCACCTTGACCGCCCTTACCCTGACCGCCACCCTGGGCAAAGGCAATACCTCCAATGAAAAACACGGTCACCAATCCAACCAGCACAACGAAATTAAAATGTTTCATCTTTTCTCCTTCTTGATTCAATGGTTTCGACCAGCCGATGTCCAAACATCAGCTCGGTGTCTTGGAGAATGATCGATTCCTCCAAGCTCCCAATATCAATAGTCGCGGGAAGGAGATAATAGGTTACAGGCTGTTTATGGGTTGTCCGGACGCGCGACCATTTGGGAAATGGCTTCTCGCTTGGTGGTAAATACCATCTCATCTCTTTGCCGATGGTCCCCCATTTCCGAATTCACCACCTTCGAAAAAGATCAGCCAACCTGCACCACGTAATGCTTATCCTGGTTGGTGTCGATGACATGCACCGCGCAGGCAATGCAGGGATCGAACGAGTGCACGATCCTCAGGATTTCAATGGGCTGTTCCGGGTCCGCCACGGGCGTTCCAACGAGCGCTGCTTCCACGGGCCCGCGTTTGCCGGCGGCGCAACGTGGACCGAGGTTCCAGGTGGAAGGCACAACCATCTGGTAGTTGCCGATCTTCTGGTTGCTGATGTTGATCCAATGGCCCAACGCCCCCCTGGGTGCCTCGTTCAAACCGTAGCCCGAAGCCTTGGAGGGAATGCTTGAGCTCACAAAGGTCGCACCTCCGCTCCTCAATTGATTGAGCCACCCATCCATGGCGTCGGCAATGACCTTGGTCTCGATGGCGCGAGCGGCCACGCGACCCAACGTGGAGTGGATGTCATCCAGGGTCAGGTTTGTTTCGTCCAGGAACTGATCGAGCTGAGCGGTAATTTCACCATGACCTCGTCCGTAGGCAACCAGAATGCGGGCCAGAGGGCCGACCTCCATGGGTTCACCGTCATATCTGGGCGCCTTGAGCCAGCTGTAGCGGTCCTCGGTATCGTAGTCGGTATAGTTCGGCACAGTCTCGCCCTTGGATGGATGACGCGCAGTGGCTCCCGAATACCAGCTTCTCGCAACATGCTCAAATATTTTGGACAGGTCGACGTCCTGCACGCCGGCGACGTCTCGGTTAAAAATCACGCCGCGCGGGAAATAGAAATCGACCGGTTCATTGGTGCCCGATGGGAATTCCCCATAACAGAGGTAATTCCGGGAGGAACCAAAATCACGCCATTCGGGGTATCTTGCCGCAAGGTATTTCACATCAGGCAGATAGACCGTGTCGACAAAGTTGCGCAGTCCTGCAAGCAGGGAGCGAAATGCAGATATTTTGGAGCCATTGATTTCGTTTCTACAGGTCACCCCCCCCACGCGGAGGCTCTGAGTATGAGGGTTCTTTGCGCCAAAGATGGCGTGCATCTTGGCAGCTTTGGTCTGTTCCCGGAGTGCGTACAGGTAGTGGGTCACAAAAAGGAGGTTTTCCTCGGGAGTCAGAGCATAGGCCGGGTGCCCCCAGTAGCCGCCTGCAAAGGGTCCAAGTTTGCCGCTGTTGGCAAATTCCCGCAGGCGGGTCTGGGTTGCCGCAAAATCCATGGCAGGGGCGTTGGGAGAAAGGGCGATGGCCAAAGTTGCGGTCGCCTTGGCATCAGCCTTAAGTGCGCTCACGATGTCAACCCAGTCAAGGGCATGAAGATGGTAGAAGTGCACCATATGGTCATGAAGATACTGTCCTCCCATGAGGAGGTTTCGAACAATCCTGGCGTTGGCGGGAATCGTAAGCTTCATCGCACGCTCCACGCAGCGAACCGATGCTTCCCCGTGTACGTAAGTACAGACACCGCAAAGTCTCTGGGTGAACAGCCACGCATCTTCGGGCGACCGCCCCTTGAGGACCGTCTCGATCCCGCGAAAAAGCGTTCCGGAGCTCCAGGCGTCAGTAACCACGCCATTATTTACCTCGACTTCGATCTTGAGATGGCCCTCTATGCGCGTTATCGGATCGATGGTAATTCTCGTTCCACTCATACCTGCATCCTTTCCCATGGCAGATCTATTTATTCGATTGACCGCTGATTGACTGGCCGGCAATTTTGTCCCTGGGGGTGCGCCGGACACTTTCTCAGTCGTCACCTTCCTCCGAACTTTCACTTTCCTTGTAAAACGGCGTCATGGTGTCCCAAAAATTGGGTTCGCTGCATCCGATACAGGGATGGCCCGCCTGCATGGGAAAACTCGTGCCGTCGTTGAATTTGATCGACGGGCAGTTGTTGTGGCACTGTTTGCCTTTGCAGCCCTGATCCTCGAGGCAGCGATGTTCCTGCACCCCGGATTCGTAAGGACATAGACTGTGGACCGTACGACCGTAGGCGAAAAGCGGTCTTCCAACGGTGTCCAGCTTAGGAAGGGTGCCCTTGAGCAGGTAGTTCGCAATGACTCCCACGATGTTTATGGGATTGGGAGGGCAGCCGGGAACGTTGACCACCGGGACGGTCAAAGTCGGGAGGGCCGACTTCAGTCCCTTGGCGCCGGTCGGGTTGGGGGCAGCCGCGGGAAGCCCGCCATAGGATGCGCAAGTGCCACAACAGATGATCGCCCTGGCTTTGGGGCAAATCTCCTCGGCAATGCTGAGCATCGTGCGGCCGTTGATCATTCCGTAGACCCCGTTGTTCGCCGTGGGGATCGCTCCCTCCACAATGCAGAAGAACTGGCCGGCATATTGTTCTGCGGTTAGCGCTCAGGATCTCATGCACTCGGCGACCGGCCCCAGCCATGAGCGTCTCGTGGTAGTCGAGAGAAAGCACGTTGAGAATGAGGTCATCAAACCAGGGGTCGGTTGTCCGCAGCACAGCTTCCGTACACCCTGTGCATTCAGCAAAATGCAGCCACAATACCGGTGGACGATCCGAGGAGGTGAGAGCCGCCGCCACCTCCCTGGCCATGGATGGTCCGAGGCCAAGTGACACAGCGATCGCCGAACAGAACTTCATAAAGTCGCGGCGTGAAATCCCCTTTGTCCCCAAACTCTTCTCAAGATCTTTTTCAGCTTGCATCCATTTCCTCCATGATTCTGATTCATTACTCCTGTGAAGAATTGCTCTCTGTTCCATGAGCTTCAATGGAATCTCGGGCTGTTGTTTTGTCCCTTAGACGTCTTTACAAGCAAAAGAGACAGAAAGTCACAGGCCTGGATAAAAAGCAATAATTGTACCGTTATGCGACGACCTCTCGCTTTAATGATAACTGATTGGTATTTATGAAAAGGTCGGATTTAGATGCCCTTATGCTTCTCTGATGTTTCAGAGAGCACTGTCATTGCGAGCGGAGTGAGCAATCTGAAAGCCAATGAGCGGCATCTCAAGATTCCTCGGTTCGCCCGGAATGACACCAGGCAAAGACCATCGATATCTCTTTGTCGTCTCAAGTTCTGCAAATTGGTGGGGCATAAAGGGGTTTCGTGTGGTCAAGATCATCAACTCAGCCGCCTGGACCGACGAAGATGGGGCCAGCTGTAACTGGCCCCAGGCGGCATAGGTGGCAGTATGTTGTGGGGAGCTCAATCCAGAACTGGTGCTCTGGTCATGAACTCAAGAAGGTAGGATTCTCCCCTTGCCGAACACAGTCCCTGCCGGCCATTGAAACGTCTTGTCTTCGGGCAGGAGCAAGGAGCAGCCTCACTAATTTCATAGCTTCGACTCAAATGCCGCCAGGTGGTTTTACGACCCGGCCATAAGATTTTGATACACGCGGATGATGTCCTTATGAACAGTTTTCGCCAGAG
Source organism: uncultured delta proteobacterium (assembly GCA_963783775.1). GTDB lineage: Bacteria > Desulfobacterota > Syntrophobacteria > Syntrophobacterales > Syntrophobacteraceae > JADGQM01. The sequence continues at coordinate 262,952 of CAWAOR010000013.1, forward strand.
CCATCATCAAGGTCCTCGATGTCGGTCCACTCAATGATCATTCCCACTTCGAGCGCAGCGGTCACTGACACATTGCCCATGACAATCAAATCAGATACAATTGTCTGGATTTCACCGTGCTGAATGCTCCTATGTCATTGCCTGCTGCCGGATCGTCAAGACTGTACCGGTCCAGCAAGTTCTTAATGGCGTCCATGTGTTTCTGTTCGCTACTGGCGATGTTACTGAAAATGGTCAGACCCCACATCTCATAAAGCTTTTGTACACATCCCTTGCCACTTTTTCCTCTTCGCGCATATAGCTGAGCCAATCTTTTTCCTGGGTCAGTGCGGCGGCAAAGATGGGACCCGCAGCCATGATGGTCATCATGACAACAAACCCAAGAGCGAACCAAAATTGTTTCCTAATAACCCTGGTCATTCGTTTCATAAAACACTCTCCTGTCAAACTGTCCCTTGTTGTTTGCTCCCGAATCCCATCAGGGTGGTGAACCCCGATTGGGTGGGGGCCATCGTCGTTGCACCTCTCCTGATGAGCAAATGCCGTGCCGCTTACCAGAAAACATCCGATCAGAACCACACACATCAGCTACCAACGTTGATGGGTCTTATGGTAAGCGGTTTTTCTTTTCTGTGAAATGATCTCAGACAGAACCCCCCAATCTCAGTTACTCCATCTACACAGGAACTCTTCAAGGAATCATAAACCGTTGTCACAGTTCCGAACAACCTGCCTAACTGCTGATTTTGAGTGCATCGGCAAGTCAAATCCAGGAGTCGTCGATCGTGTCGAAATGTCGACGAAATTGTCGACAAGCGATCGCAACGATCGCACATCTGTGAAAAAAGAACTTGACCGACCAGCATAGAGGCGATCAATTTGGGTTGGTTTAGAATCCAGTGCCAACCGATGACTGCAGTTGAAATGGTAATTCTTCGGTTTCCTTCTGACTTAAAGGCTATCGTTTCCTGGGATATCTTCTCGATACAGCTGAGGCAGGAGGGATGTTCAGGGTGATTTGAAACCGGAAACTTGGGAGGTGGCCATGAACCTTATTTTACTGTAATAGATGCTGAACGGTCGAAAGGATTTGTTCGCATTGCGAGATGAAAAAGAAAGGGATAATTCGCTTTTAGGTATCTCATGTAGTCGAGCCACTCGTTTGTCAGCAACCGGTAAGCCCTTTGGATATCATTTGCAAGATGGTTCCTGTCCGATGCCGGAATAGTCTTCACATCATCCCGATAGGCAAGCTCCTCCATGAAATGAAAGACTGCAAGAAGAAGATCGGTGAACGACTGGTGCTCCAGGAGTATGGGGTTTTCCAGCAGTCGAACCAGGAAATCCCGTTTATCGCAGATAAAGTCTTTCAGGACTTCTAAGTCAATCAACTCCATTTCAATACCGAAATCATACTTCTTGAGATCATTAATCGCGATCTCGAATTGTTTATTAGTCCAGTTGGCCGACACAAGGAGATCAGACCTGATTCGATCTGCCTCGCCATCGCTTTGGGAGAATATGTTTATGAGGTTAATACCAACCTGGCTAAAGAAAACCCCTATGACCATGTTGAGTTTTTTCATCAGGCCTTCAATCTCTCGTTTCGCCAGCATCATCTCCGTGAGGTTTGCAATCACTCCGAGAAAAGTGCCCACACCGGTCACAATGAGGAAGATGGTGAATACCCTCCCTGATTGAGTTACCGGATGGATGTCTCCATATCCGACGGTAGCCATGGTAACAACGACAAAATAGATAGCTTCTATAATTGATTTTTCTTCGATTAAAACAAAACCAACTGTACCCAGAACAATGATAACAAAAAATAGAACAAGAAAGATTTTGAGCCTAAGGGTTATTGCCTGCATTGCTTGAAATGCTCCTCTTGATCGACTGTGTAGTCGTTATTCAACGCCTTCCAGCATAATAAAACCACCCGTGAGTGATAGGAAAATGCTCTTGTGCTGGTTTTTGAGTGCCACATTTTTCGGGGATCGTCAATTGTTTAGGTTTACGCATTTTGGCCAAACAGGGACAAGACAAGGGACTGGATGTCATTGCAAGGCGGCCGAGCGGTGTTGAAAATCGGTTGGAATGGTTTTCAGGCAACGATTCTCGTTAAGGTTCAAATGTTTTCTTTTCAACCGCAGAGAACTTAGAGAGAATCGGCTTTAAGGCTATTGGCTTTCTCTGCGATCTCAGCGCGGCACCTACCCCGAAACCTTATCTTGGAGCCTGGATCAGCCATCCCGGTTGGCGACGTAAGGGCCTATTCCAGCGGATCGTTTTCCATCAGGTTCCAGATACCGCAGGGGCACACTCCGGCGCAGAAACCGCACCCGATGCAGCGCTCGGGGTCGACGACCAGCTCGAAGTCCTGGCCGTTTTCCTTTTTCGAAATGGCCGCCTGGGGGCACATGGTGAGGCAGATCCCGCAGTCCCGGCAGGACCCGCAGGATGAGCACTGGGAGGCACATTCCTCCACGCCGTCGAATTTGACCAGCCGCGGGTCGAAGTATTCCACCTTGACACGGGTGGTGTCGAGCATCTTGCGGGCATCGCCACGGGGGCGCTTGCCTTCCAGAATATCGGCAATGGCCTGGGCGGCTTTGCGGCCGGCGCCGATGGCATCGGTCAGGAGGCCGAGCTTTACCGCATCACCGATGGCAAAGATCTTGGGATCGGTGGTCTGAAAGTATTCATTGATTTTGATAAAACCGCGCTCCGTGGCAACGCTCGCGGGAAGGAAAGCCAGGTCCGGCATATCGCCCACGGAGATGATGATGGTATCGGCCGGGATCACCTCCCCGGTGGTCAGTTCGAGACCTTTCTTGGTAACCGCCTTGCTGAAGCACGGCCAGCGAAAGATCGCGCCGATGGCTTCCGCCGCTTCGCGTTCCTTGCCAAAGGAGAGCGGTTCCTGGATATCGACCAGGGTGATTTCTTTCGCCCCCAGCCGATGCGCTTCGGTGGCCGCATCGCAGCCCACGTTTCCCGCCCCGATGATCACGACCTTCTTCCCCACTTTGATCTGATTGAGTTTGCTTTGACGGAGGAAGTCCAGGGCCGGGATCATTTTTTCCTTGCCGGGGATGGGCAGAATGCGGGGTTTTTGAGCGCCCACGGCGATCACGACAAAATCGAAATCCGCTTTGATCTGCTCGAGGTCGTCCGGATTCAGTTTCTGTTGCAGGAAGACGTGGGGAAGCGCGTCTTGCACCCGCTTGAGCTCAGCGCCGACCACCTCGTCGGGAATGCGGCTCTTGGGGATGAGAGCCGAGATCTTTCCTCCCAGGGCCTCGCGCATGTCGTAGACAACCGCTTCATGGCCGCGCTGGCGCAGTTGCCAGGCCACCGAAATGCCGGCCGGGCCACCGCCGACAACAGCCACCCGCTTGCCGCTAAGGGGCGGTAGTGCAGGGGTTTTTGCTTTGATACTCGCCTTACCCAACTGGGTCACATCCACCGGCAGGATGTTAACGGTATGCCGGGTGCACCCCGTGCATGCAAAGATTCGGACACAGATAGCCGCAAATGGACGCAGGAAAAGGCGTGTAGGCCAGAGCCAGATCCACCGCTTCATCGACCCGCCCTTCCCGAATCAGGCGCCATCGTTCATGGACGGGGATGCCCGTGGGACAGCTGGCCTCACAGGGCGGCACATACTGCCGGTTTTCCCAGACCGGCACATAACGGCGCAGGTTGCCATTGACTATCACCCCAATGGGGCTGCGATCGAATTCCACCAGATCGCCGATCAGCCCGCCTCGCCCCAGTTCCCGGTCCCAAACATCCTGGTGGAAGTCCTTGATGGCGAGCCGCTTCTTGGAACCCTTTTCATGGGGCAGGCGCGCTTCCAGGAGCTGCCACTGGGTGCGGTCCGCCAGCTGTTTGAAGAGCTGCGGATGGTTGATGGCGTCGAGATAGGCTTTGAGATGGCTGACCAGCCATTCCCAGTCTTCGTTGGAAATGGGGATGAGCTTTGCATCGGTCTGGCTGTAGCCCCGATGCTGCCCGCGAAAGTAGATCCGGCCTCCAACCATCCCGACGCAGGGGCGATGCCCGAGAACATTTTCGGCATCCTGAGGCCGGTAGCCACAGACCACCGCAATGCCTCCCGCCATGAATTCGGCAAAATAGTCGCCCACCGACCCGAGCACCCACAATTCCGGGGGCTCGAAACGAGGGTTGCGCTTGGTCATGGTCATACCGCGCGCGCCGATATTGCCGGCGATGTAGACCTTCCCCTGCGCCATGGCATTGGCGCTGCCATTGCCGGCATGGCCATGGATGATGATTTCGGCCCCGCCGTTCAGCCAGCCGACATCGTCGGACGTCGGTCCCATGACCTCGATGCGGGTATTGGGAAAGCCCATGGACCCCACCCGCTGTCCGGGAGAACCCAGGATCCGGACCCGGACCGGCTCTTCCCCAGCCTTCCATAACCTTCCCCCGAGCCCATGCTGACCAAAGGCCTCGATTTCGAGATGCCGATTGCCGCTCTCCACGGCCTTCTGGATGCGCTCTTCCAGAACTCGGGATTCGAGCCGCAATCCATTTTCCATTCCGGAAATACGATAATAGTGCTGACTTTCCATTGCTATCTCCCGAACCTCGTACCCGGTTCAGAGCCCGTAGCTGACAGGCTAGACCACATACTTTATGCTGAGACGCTCGGCGGCGTGGTGATCATTGATGGCCAGAGCGTCGGACATGCCGATGGGAAGCGAAGTCGAGCGCCCGAGCGGCGCGACTATCTTCTTCAGTTCGGTATCGAAGCTGAGAAAAACATCCACCACGCGTTCGGCGACCTTCTCCGGATCGAGCCTCCGGTAGAGACGCACATCCTGAGAGGTGATCCCTTTGGGGCAAAGGCCGATGTTGCAGATGTTGCAGCGATCGAATTCCGATCCCAGACAGCCGGCAGCCGCCTGCATCATGTACTTGCCGACCTGGACCCCACTCGCCCCCAGCATGATGAGCGCGGCCGCATTGGAGGCCAGGTTCCCGTACTTGCCCACCCCGCCGCCGGCGAATAAGGGCACCTCATTCTGTTTGCCCAGTTTGACCAGATTCAGGTAGCAGTCACGAATGTTGCTCGCAATGGGGTGCCCCATGTGGTCCATGGAGACGGCATAGGCCGCTCCGGTACCGCCGTCTTCACCGTCAATGGCAAGCCCTCCGGCGTAAGGGTTGCGCGTCAGGTTGTTGAGGACGGCAAGGGCCGTCGAGGTACCGGAAATCTTAGGATAGACGGGAACTCGGAAGCCCCAGGCCATATACATGGACTGAATCATCTTGGCCACCGCTTCCTCGATGGAATACTTGGTCTGATGGGTGGGCGGACTGGGCAGATTGACACCGGACGGCACCCCACGAATGGCGGCAATGAGCTTGTTGACCTTGTACCACATGAGCAGACCGCCGTCACCCGGCTTGGCTCCCTGACCGTACTTGATTTCGATGGCGCAGGGGTCTTCCTTCATTTCGGGCAGGGCATGAATGATTTCATCCCAGCCGAAATAGCCGCTGGCAATCTGCAGGATCACATATTTCAGGAATCGCGAGCGCAGCAGCCGCGGCGGGCAGCCCCCTTCCCCCGTGCACATGCGCACCGGCATGTGCAGCTGTTCATTGAGGTAGGCAACCCCCATCTGGAGGCCTTCCCACATGGTGGGCGAAAGCGCTCCGAAGGACATGGCACCAATGATGAGCGGGTAGATCTCCCGCACCGGTGGAATCCAGCCCTGCTCTTTGAGCAGCCGCAGGTTTTCCTCGGGCGGCAGAATTCTGCCCAGAAGAGTCCGCAGTTCGAATTCATGGCGCCCGGCATCGAGGGCCGGGTCCGTCAGCATGGAGATACGGGTGAATTTGATCCGGTCGAGCACCCCACCGGGTTCCGGGTCGCGGACATTCCTGCGGCCACCCCGGCGTCGGGGCTGGCCGCCCCGATTGATGTGGAAGCGCAGCTTGTCGGCCTCATCCGTGCGATAGGGAATCACACAGTCATTGGGGCAGACCAGGCTGCACATGGCACAGCCCACGCAGGCGTAGGCAGGGTCGGTCTTCTGACGAATACCGTAGAACACCTGATTGACACTCGAAGAGCCACTGCTTTGCCCAATCTCTCCCAGGCTGGGCAGCTGGATCGCCCGTTTGCGGTGAACCCCCAGCTCAATGGCATGCACCGGACAAACCGCCGTGCAGCGGCCGCACAGAGTGCAGCGGTCCTTCTCCCAGTGGACCTGCCAGGGGAGATCTTTGATGCTTAATGTGGAAGGGGTAATCGTTCCGTCTGAGAACATATCTTGACCTCCTGGCGATCAGGATGGATAACCGCAGTATCCAGATACATGGGCTGAAAGTCCCTGGTTCGATCCCGGTCGGGGATGGCGACATCGAGGCCGCACATTTCCGAGGCAATGGCGTACAGACCGGGCCGGCCTCCCACCACCGCCGGCCGAAGTTTCTTGCGATCCTGAACCACGAACAGCGTCTTGTCAGGAAGACAGCCGATGACACAATTGGGCCCGTCGATGATCAGGCGACGGCAGGAATGCTTGAGATGTCTCAGAAACGTTCCGTCCGGATGCTGCTCCAGATCCTCATCCTGCAAGGGGGTGATGACATGCTTGTAGGACTCGATGCCAAGCCCCAGACGATTGAGGGCGAAATGCAGGATATGAGTAAAGACTTCCGAGTCCGACTGGTACCCGATGTATCCGGGGAAACCGCGCGAGCTGAGGAATTCCCGAATGGGGACAAAAGCCGTGTTTTCACCATTGGTCATGGTAGCCACCCCCTGAATGAAGAAGGGATGGCAGGCGTAGAGGTTGATCGCATAATTGGTGTTCTGCCGCCCCTGAGCGAGCATCACGCGAGCCTGGAGTTCTTCCCGGTCCAACCGAAGATATTTGGAAACCAGGAGCGGGTCGCCGATTTCCTTGATCATGATGACATCGGGCCAGAAACTGTAAACAATCATGTCTTCATGCTCTTCGCCCATCTGGCGCAGCTGCAGCCGGAGCATCATCAAACGGTGTTCGAGTTCCCGGTCGTTGAGCCCTTCCCACGTCTCCGGATATTCATAAGCGCGGATCAGGTAGATATCGCGCCGGGGGGTCCCGGGAGGCGGATTCTTGGGAATCTTGATCGAAAGTTTGAATTTGGTCATAAACCCGATGTTCATCATGAACTGATCCAGGCGCTTCAAACCGTCGTTGGTGAAGATGCCCGACAGAATCGGCGCCCCCTTGAGTTCCTCAAAAGGGCCTCCGAGATCGCTGAGGTAAAGACCCACCCCTGAACCATCATGGCCTTCGCGCATCACATCCAGCGCCTGCATGGCCATCATGGGCGACAGAGGTTCTTCACTGGTTACTGCAAACAAGCGGCACATCGTACAGCTCTCCTCCCAATGACAGACTACCCTGGCGGCATAGCATCCCTCACTTGCAGGGCTCCGCTATGAAAAGCTACCAGGAGAGGTGGCAAACTTGCCTGTAGGGCCAAACTGAATGGATATTGGCAGGGGTTCAACCCAAGCCAGGAAGGAATTCCACGAGAAGATTCATGCAACGCTAAAGGCTCTTGTGCTTCCTTTCCATTCCAGCAGGGACATGGTTTATTAGCCCAGATTATATTTTAAGTCAAAGGGCAAGTAAACCCCTCAGGACATTGCATTCTTGACAGGCTAATAAAACTCGGCGGCCAATCCCGCATCCACTGAGAGACTATCCCAAAACTCCCCTCCTTTGATGGCAGGGGCAGGGGGAGGAGTGGAAATGAGGTTTGAGAAAGTTCCTAAATATCGCTCCACAGAATAGAGTGACCATAACCACAACGTGTCATTCCGATGAAAACCGGGATTCAGAAAAACTCCCTGGATACCGGCTTCCGCCTTATGAGGAACTGAACTCGGACACCTGCTTTTCTGCTGCTGTATTGAGAACCCGGGCTAGCGGGCGCACGAACCGGTGAGATTCTCGCCATCTGATCAAATAACTCTTTGATAAAATGGGGATTGTTTTGTAATAGAAAAGCGGAGGCAAACGGAGAGACCTTCACGGCAAGACTATCAGCGGCTGACTGTGCAAGAACCCGATGGATACCAAGACTGAACCTGCACAACGACTCCCCTTTCAACAGGACGAAATCGCCGTCTTGAGGCAGTCTATCGATATCGCGGAAGAACTCCTCAGCGAGCACTACAAGATCTCGACATCCCAATGGAAACGGTATCGTTATGACATTCAGTCCTTGAGAGATCTTCAGGAAAAGGAAATCACGGATACGGCTTTTGCCCAGATCCACCGCTACGCGCAAAGCCCTCATGAACGCTTGCGCGGCAGCGAAACCGGCGATTATTTCAAGATCTGCCTGCAGGATCACGTCATTCGCAAAGCGGTCGAGCGGGATGCCAGTATTCACCTTTTCCCGCTTTCTCTCTATATCGTTACCCATGAGTTGATTCACGTGATCCGCTTCGCCAAATTCCTTCAGCGCTTCGAAAGCACGACCCCGGAGCAGGAAATCGAGGAAGGCCGCGTGCATGCACAGACCTATCAACTCCTCGAGAACTGCAGGATCCCGGGCCTGATCGAAGTGCTTGCAGCGTTCCGTGACTGCCGCACGATGGAGACTTTTTTCCCAGGGTGACCAATCCCTTGCCTGGTCCATATCCGTCAAGGTGCTTTGGGCGTGGGTAAGGCGAGGATTGTCTATCGCGCGCTGGTGTGCTAAGTACAGCGCCACAGAATAAAGTGACCCTTGTCTCAGAGCGTCATTCCGGCAATCTTCTGGCCGGAATCCAGAAAAACAGCCTGGATAACGGCCTCCGCCGTTATGACGAACTGACGGTGGACAGTTATTTGTGTTGACCTGTGCTAAGTTTCTCCCTGGTTGCGCTATAAGCACGGAAGGTCAGAGTGGTATCAATGGATGAGGACCGTGCCAGGGGGAATCGCGGCAGTCAGGGGGCGGCACTCTGCGTTTTAGACCTGGCGTACCTATCGCAAGGGCGCAGGGCTTGACGTTCATCACAGTTTTCAAAGGACAAATGAGGATCATGAGGATCACCCGAGAAGAAGTGCGGCATGTGGCGAATCTTGCGAGACTGGAACTGACGGAAACGGAAGAACTGCGCATGACGGAACAAATGAACAGCATTTTGAGCTACATGGACAAGCTCAATGAATTGAATACCACCGACGTCCCCGCGACCACCCATGCGATTCAGCTGGAAAACGTGTTCCGCCCGGACCGGGTCACTTCCGCCTCCGACCGTGACGGGGCGCTGGCCAATGCGCCTCAGAGCGACGGCGACAATTTCATCGTCCCCAAAGTCATCTAGATCTTTGACCGAGAGGCTTTTCTCATATGGAACTTCACACCCTAACCATCCACGCCTTGCACGACCTGCTGGCGCGCCGGGAAGTGAGCGCCACCGAGGTCATTACGGCCTTTCTGGCGCGCATCGCCACGCTCGACCCGAAACTCAACTGCTACCTGGCTTCGCTGGCCGATACCGCACTGGATGAAGCCCGGCGGTTTGACGAGGGGACCGCCACCCACGGTCTTTCGCCTCTGGCCGCGATCCCTCTTGCCATCAAAGATGTTATCTGCCTCAAGGGTGTACGGACAACCTGCGGTTCGCGCATCCTGGAAGGATTTGTGCCGCCCTACGACGGCACCGTTATGGAGAGGTTGAAGCAAGCCGGAGCCATCTTCCTGGGCAAGACCAACATGGATGAATTCGCCATGGGATCGTCCACGGAGAATTCAGCCTACCACGCCACGCGGAACCCCTGGGACCTGAACCGGGTACCGGGAGGGTCAAGTGGGGGGTCGGCGGCGGCAGTCGCCGCGGATCTTTGCGCCGGGTCGCTGGGAACCGACACGGGAGGTTCCATTCGCCAACCCGCTTCATTCTGTGGGGTAGTCGGGCTAAAACCCACCTATGGTCGGGTGTCCCGCTTCGGGTTGGTGGCTTTTGCCTCATCCCTCGATCAGATCGGCCCCATCACCAAAGACGTCGAAGACGCTGCTCTGCTGCTGCAGGCCATCGCCGGCCATGACCCGCGCGATTCGACCTCGGTGGACCGGCCGGTGCCGGATTATCGGGCTGCATTGAGAGAGCCCATCAAGGGGCTCCGCCTGGGTATCCCCAAGGAGTACTTTATCGAAGGCATGCACCCCGACGTCGCATCGAAGGTGCAGGAGGCCATCCGCACCTGCCAGGAGCTCGGGGCGAAAATCCGAGAGGTCTCCCTGCCCCATACCGAATATGGAGTCGCCGCCTATTACATCATTGCTCCCGCCGAAGCCTGCTCCAACCTTGCCCGCTATGATGGGGTGAAGTACGGGTATCGCGTTCCCGAGGCCCGCGAGTTGATGACCATGTATCGGCAGAGCCGTTCACAGGGGTTTGGCTCGGAAGTCAAACGGCGGATCATGCTGGGCACCTATGTGCTTTCGGCCGGCTACTACGACGCCTATTACCGGAAAGCCTCACAGGTGAGGACGCTGATCAGAGAGGATTTTATCAAGGCGTTTACCCAGTGTGACGCCCTGCTGGCTCCGGTGGCGCCTATTCCGGCCTTCCAAATCGGGGAAAAAGCGGATGATCCGCTCCAGATGTACCTCAGTGACGTCTTGACGCTGCCGGCCAGTCTGGCGGGGGTTCCCGGCATCTCGGTACCGTGCGGGTTTTCGGCCGAAAAGCTCCCCATCGGGCTGCAAATTCTCGGGCCGCATTTTCGAGAGGAGGTTATTCTGCGCATCGGCTACCAGTTCGAACAGGCAACCCCGCACCTCCGCGCGAAACCTCAGCTGGTCTGACGCCACGGGCTGGTAAAATGGTTCTTCGGCACCACGACGATCCCCCGCGGGGTGACGCCGAACCGCTTCCGGTCTTCCTGCGGATCCATGCCGATCTGAGTGTGCGGAGGGATGACGTTGTGCTTGTCGATGATGGCTTTCTTGATGCGGCAATGCCGGCCCACCTCGACGTTATCCATGATGACCGATTCGTCCACTTCCGCCCAACTGCGCACGGTCACGTTGTAGGAGAGCACCGAACTGCGCACCGTGCCACCGCTGATGATGCAGCCCGGAGATACCAGGGAATCCACGGCCATCCCCACACGCGGCTGTTCATCGTTGGCCTGATTGAAGACGAACTTGGCCGGCGGATACTGGCGCTGAAACGTCCGGATAGGCCAGAGGCTGCCGTAGAGGTTGAAAAACGGGTCAATCCCGGTCAGGTCCATGTTGGCGTTCCAGTAGGCATCCAGCGTTCCGACATCACGCCAGTACTGGGAATCCCGCGTTCCGTCAACCAGCTGCCAGCTCCTGCTGCCGTCGGGATCCACGGCGTGGATGTAATCCTTGATATGATTCAGACGGCGGTAGGGATAGGCGATCACCTTAAAATCCTCAATCAGATGAGGGATAATATCTTTTCCAAAATCATCGTGGTTGGTCTTCTTGAGCAGATCGAGTAGCAGTTCCGTGCGGAACAGATAGATGCCCATGGAGGCCAGGGAACGCTCGGGATCGTCGGGGATGGCTTTCGGTTCTTTGGGTTTTTCCTCCCAGGAGACAATCCGGAAATCGTTGTCCACTTCTGCAATGCCAAATTCCGAGGCCTGGTTTCGCTCCACTTCGAGCAGCCCGACGCTGACGTCGGCATCATGCTTTTCGTGGTAGTCACGAAAGGACATGTAGTCCATTTTATAGACATGGTCGCCGGAAAGGATGAGGACATAACGAGGCCGCTCCCGTTCGAGCAGGTAGAGGTTCTGGCGCACGCAGTCAGCCGTTCCCCGGTACCACTCCTTGCCCATTCGCTGCTGCGGAGCCGCGATCCGCAGGTATTGGCCGAGATCGGCGGAAAAGATATTCCAGCCCTCTTCCAGGTGATCGACCATGGACTGGGATTTGTATTGCGGAAAGATGAGGATCTTGTAGAGCTGGGAATTGATGCAGTTGCTCAGGGGAATGTCAATAAGCCGGTAGATGCCGCCAAAGGGCACCGCCGGTTTGGAACGGTCGCGAGTCAGGGGCATCAACCGTTTTCCCTCACCGCCCGCCATGATGATGGTCAGCACGTCTTTCATCGTCCACCCGCTTCCTGAAGTCCGCGCCCTGCGGCTTTACCGGAGGTACTGCCGCACATCCGACGGCAGTCCGCTGTCCCGATAAACCACATTGCCTTCTTTGTTCACAAGCACCACCAGGGGTATTCCCTGTACCTTATAGGCCTTCATCACTTTGCCGTCACCATCAAAGAGCATCGGCCACGATACCGGATGCCCTTCCTGGTAGCGTTTCAGGCGTTCAAGGGAGTCCGAGCCACCGACGTTGATGCCGATTATTTCCATTTCGCTCGGACCGATCTTTTCCCGCAATTTGAGAAAATCAGGTCTCATGGCGACGCAATAGGGGCACCAGGTAGCCCAGAAGTAAATCAGCACCGGGCGCTCCCCCTTATACTTGCTCAGGCGGACCATGGAACCATTCAGGCTGGGAAGCTCAAAGTCAACGGCGGGCGCTTTGGCATCCGATCCCAAACCGAAGAAAGAGGCAAGCATCATCGGTTCATGAGATTCAGCGGCAATTGCCTCCGGTTGCGGGAGCAACGGCAGAGCCACCGCCATTGCTGCAAGGCCACACAACAATCCGCGAAAAGCCATTTTGAGACTCATAGCCAGAGTTCTCCTGTCTTGATGAAGAAGTATTCGGCAGCAACGATCATCAGCAGTCCGAAAGCCTTCTGGATGCGCCTCATCCAGATTCCGGAGCGCGGGAGCGAGGTCAGAAGGCCGGTAAACGTTCCGATCAGGATAACGAGGGTGCCGATGCCGTAGGAAAAGCAAAAAAGCATCCCCACGCCCCAGACAATATCCTGCCGGGTGGCGACGATGGTCAGAAGCACCCCCAGAATGGGTGTGGTACAGGTGCTGACCACCAGGGCGGAAGCTCCCCCCAGAAGCACGCTCGAGAGGATATCATGGCCTGGAATATTGCGCACCTGCAGTCGATTCAGGAATGCCGGCGGGGTGAGCGGCACAACTTCAAGCATCGCAAGGCCAAAGAAAAGACATATGTTACCCACCATCAAATAGGTCCAGCTGTTGGTTGTCAACGCCCCGAAGAGCTCCCCGGTGAGGGCGGCGACTGCACCGACAATGGAGTAGACCACGGCAAGTCCCAGAACATAGAAAGACGAGAGCACAAACCCCTTCCATCGGCTGCCATGGGCCTTAGCGCCAACGAAAGCCACCGTAATCGGCATCATGGGATAGGTGCACGGGGTAAAACTTGCCAAAATACCGCCTACATAGGCGAGAAGAAGGGCAAGATACGGGTGTTCTCTCGCAATCCCCTCAAACTGACCGATCCACTCCAAACCGTATCCTCTGATTCGTTTCGCTTATACCGTCCCGAGCTGTTCCAGGAGCCTCAAGCTCTTAAGGTCTTTCCTGAGGTGGTCACGCACCCAGCCCAGCAATGCCTGCAGGAGGGGCGCCTTCCGATGCTGTACAAAATGCAGGCGCCAGATGTTGGTCACCGAAAACCGCCTCGACTGGTGAACCAGGGCCAGTGTCCCCAAATCCAGGGGAATGCCGTCCTCGTCCCCTCGACGATGATCAGAACAGGCGAGCACGCCTTGGTTCAAGCGCCACCACCACTGGGTGGCAGAACTCAGCGGGCGGTGACAAACTCCGCACTCTTCCAGGGATGGAAGATAACCCATGATATGGAGAAAGCGAAGCAGGAAAAGCAAAACCACGTTAACCGGATCCCTGGACGTCACCAAATGATCCAATGTCAGCCGCAAAAGCACGAACAGTTCAGGCTGTGGCTCCCCTTCCGGAACCATTTCCAGGACAATTTCGGAAAGCAACGCCGCATAACCCCACCGCATCAAATCCTTACGGAGGCTCAGATGAGGCTCCAGGAGGCTCCCCGCCTCAATCCACACCAGCCCTTTGCGGACCCGGTAAGTCAGGCGAACCAGACTGCATGGTTCAAAAGTATGGACAAAGCGTTTCTTGCTCCTTCTCGCACCCTTGGCAATTCCTCTGAGGTTTCCCCCTGTCTCGCTGTAGAAAGCAATGAGGCGATCCGACTCCCCAAAGTCCCTGCAGCTCAAGACGACAGCCTCGGTCTGTGAAACATCCATGCCCCGTCTTTTCTCAATCCTTCGTATAGCGCTGGTCAGGGAGACTGAAGCGGAGCACACTACCCGGTTTGGCCGGAACCTCAACAGGACGACCGTCCCACTTCATACGAATGCCGCCCGCATTTCCCACCACGATTTTCAACCCCTTTTCAGACTCCCATTCGCGCTTCTCACCAGGTTCGAGCATGGCGTTCTGGGTGGTCTTATCATCTATGGTGACCTGAACCCAGGTCTTCTGCAAGGCATCAACACTGAAGAGATGCTTTTCGGCACTCACCGCCACCGGCTTTTCGGGCGATTCCGGAAGAATGTCCGTCGCCCGCACGACCGCAGCCGACCGCGCCGCCTTGTCCGCTCCCGTCTGGTTCTCTCGCGTGGGCTCGCTGCCGGAACCCGGACCGGTCTTGTCAGAAAGATCGGAAGGGAGATCCTGCTGCGGATAACCCGAGCGTGTCAGCGTCTGTGTGGTGTTTGAGTGCAGGCGAAACTTCCAGAACCAGGCTCCTCCGTAGACCACCCCCACGACCACAATACCGAACAGAACGACCGCAAATACCCCGAGTCGGGGTTTTTTTCGGAGCCCTCTGGACCACTTTCCGTAGCGCTGGATCCCTTGATCCTGTTGATCACAGGCACCGATCTCCGCCGCATATTTCTCGATTAGCGGTTCACAGTCAATGCCCAGGGACCGGCAGTAGGTCCGAATAAAACTGCGAATCAGCAGAGCCGTACCGATCTGCCCGAAGTTCCCGTCTTCCAGTGCCTGGAGCACACTCTCACTGACGCGAAGCCTTTTGGACATCGTCGTCAGGGTCAGACTCTGCGATAACCTTTCAGATTTTATGAATTCCGCAAGTTCCTGCATCCGCTCTTGGCTCTTAGCTCCTGGTTATTGGCTCTTGGCATTGGTTTATCGGTTTGTTGAGTAGCGTTCTCACCGGACATTTCCCCTGCATCATTTTCACGCGTGACCGGGCTGCCCCCAACCTAAAAACTACAGGGAAATCTGAATGAAGGCGCGCGATTCGAGATCCTTGACCCAGTCTTGAAATTTTCGGTTCATTTCGATCTGGAGAAGCTGCTTGCGCGCCTTTTCGCGAGTATTGGCGTCGATGGCAGTCT
This sequence comes from uncultured delta proteobacterium, assembly GCA_963783775.1. GTDB lineage: Bacteria > Desulfobacterota > Syntrophobacteria > Syntrophobacterales > Syntrophobacteraceae > JADGQM01. The sequence continues at coordinate 278,265 of CAWAOR010000013.1, forward strand.
GCTTCTCTCTTTGAACGTCCACCAGCTTGAGGATGAAATAGCCCGAAGGGGTCTTGATCAGGTCTGTCGTCTCGCCTGGTTTGAGCCCTCGCGTCGCCGCTTCGATGGGGGGAGCCAGTTCGGCAACGGCTACATATCCCAGGTCCCCACCCTCCTGGGCTGCCGGCCCCTTCGAGTATTCCGTGGCAATTTTGGCGAAGTCTGCCCCCCCCTTTATGCGTGACATAACGTCTTTGGCAAGCTTGTCCAGTTCTTCCGTCTTCCGCGCATCGCCTCCTTCGGCTAACGGCAGAAAGATGATCGCCAGGCGCCGCTTTTCACTGAAAGAAGCCTGATTGGTGTTGAGAAAGGCATCGACCTGTTCCTGCGTGACGATCGTCTTTGATTTGAGTACCCGATCCACCAGCCGGGAGCGTTCCATCTCTTTCTTGATCCCCTCGCGGAACTGCGCCCGAGTCTGCCCCTGTTGCTGGATCATGGCGTCTAGTTGGGCATCGGTGAAACGATTCTCCTGTTTGATCCCCTCGATGGCTTCATCGATATCCCGCGGCGTCACATTAATCTTCATGCGCCGAATTTCCTCGTCCGCCAGACGGTCCCGAACCATCTGCTGCAGCACTTCACGCTCGATCTGGGCGCGCTTGACGGGATCATCCGTCTTCAGCTCAGGAGTCATCTTGACCAGCAGGCGTATCTGCTCCTGCAGTTCGCTGTTAAGGATTATGCCGCCGTTCACGACCGCGACAATCCGGTCCATGGTGTCCGCCCAAACAGCCCCAAACCCTGCCAGCAGACACATGATTACGAAGGAAAGCCTCACTACCAGAACCATATACCCCCCGCCCCCTGCAATACCCATCCTTGACCCAGGTTCTCACACCATATTCTAACTTACTGAATTGACTTGATATCACTAGCATGTTCCCAGGCCTCTTGCAAGATCCTTTTCAGGCGTACGAGACGTTGGACCAGATCACGCCCCCAGATCTCGACTCTGAGCTTGCGTTCCGTCTCCAGCCTGAACCCACAATTGATGCCCTCGCAATAGGAAGCAAGCGACAAGGCCGCAGCAGCCCCGACAAAGGTAAGAGCGAAAGCTTCGCCATCATCATCCAGGCGCACGATACCGACCTGCTTCAAGAGCAAGCGCATTTTCGCCAGGAGGATCAAGGTCCTGACGCTCTCGGGAAAGGGCCCATAACGATCCCGCCACTCTTTTGCCAGGTTGTCCACCTCAGATTCCTCCGCAATCGTCGCTAATCTCTTATAGGCCAGGAGTCGCTGATCGGTATCCGGAATGAACGTGTCGGGCAGGAACGCGGAGAGTTGGATGTTGAACTCCGGTTCGATGGCCTCTTGCGCAACCGGTCCCCCCTTTAGCTCACGCACGGTCTTTTCGAGGAGATCAAGGTAAAGCTCATAGCCCACGGCGGCAATATGCCCCGATTGGGCCGCCCCGAGGATGGTTCCCCCTCCCCGGATCTGCAGGTCATTGAGGGCAATCTTGAAGCCCGCTCCCAGCTCGCTGAAATCCAGCAGGGCCCGCAGCCGTTTCTGGGCATCGCGGGTAATGAGGTGCTCCCCGGGCACCAGCAGATAGGCGAAGGCCTGTTCACTGGACCGCCCGACGCGCCCTCTCAGCTGGTAGATCTGAGCAAGCCCGAACTTGTCGGCTCGGTTGATGATAATTGTATTAGCCGCCGGGATGTCCAACCCCGATTCAATGATGGTCGTGCAGACCAGCACGTCAATCTTGCGATGGATAAAATCCATCATCACCTTTTCCAGATCCCGTTCCTTCATCTGGCCATGGGCCACGCTTATGCGTGCCTCCGGCACCAACAACCCCAGCTTGGCCGCCATCTGGTAGATGCTCATCACATGATTGTGGACGAAAAAGACCTGTCCGCTCCTCCGCAATTCCCGATAAAGCGCCTCGCGGATGGTGAACTCGTCATATTTGCAGAGAAACGTTTCGATGGAACGTCGATCCTGCGGTGGGGTTTCGATGACGCTCATATCCCGCATGCCGGAAAGGGCCATGTGGAGCGTTCTCGGAATCGGGGTTGCAGTAAGGGTGAGCACATCGACGGAAATCCTGAGCTTCTTGAGGATTTCTTTGTGTTTGACCCCAAACCGGTGCTCTTCATCCACAATCACCAAACCGAGATCTCGAAACTTCACATCTTTTTGCAGCAGCCGATGCGTGCCGATGACCACATCAATGACGCCGCGATCAAGATCCTTAAGCATCTGTTTCTGTTGCGAGGTGGTCTTGAAGCGGCTGAGAGCCGCTACGGTGGCGGGAAACCCGTCGAAGCGTTCGGCAAAGGTCTGATAATGCTGTTCCGCCAGCACCGTGGTTGGGACCAGCATCGCCACCTGTTTGCCGTCCGTGACCGCCTTGAAAGCCGCCCGAATCGCCACTTCGGTTTTGCCGTAGCCGACATCCCCGCAGATCAGCCGGTCCATGGGACGCGCAGCCCCCATGTCTTCCAGAACGTCATCTATGGCGCTCACCTGGTCAGGGGTTTCCTCAAAGGCAAAGGTGGCTTCAAATTCCTGGAAGGTGGTATCCGGGGGCGAAAAGCGAAAGCCTTCGTTCACCTGTCGCTGAGCATAGAGGCTCAGGAGTTCCTGGGCGATCCGTTCCGCTGATTCGCGCGCTTTGTTCTTGGCCGTTTCCCAGGACTTTCCCCCCAGTTTGTCAACCCGCGGTTCATGCCCCTCGATGCCGAGGTACTTTTGGACCCTGGTGAGCTTATCCACAGGAACGTAAAGGCGATCAGCGTCCTGATATTCGAGGAGCAGGAAATCATTCTCGATGCCCCGCACATTCAGGTGGACCAGTTCTTTGTAGACCCCAATACCATGATCGACATGAACAACGAAATCTCCCAGATGAAGATCCTGGAAGGAATTCAAGAATATGCCCGAAAGCGGCTTGCGGGAACTCCGGCGCGCTCTTCTCCCGAAGACTTCCTCCTCGGAAACCACCGCCAGTCGTTCCGCGGGCCAAAGGAAACCCTTCAGGGAAGGTCCGACAAGCACCTTCACGGCCGGGGAGGCGAAGGATTCCTCCCCAAACGGGAGGTCGCTGAAAAACACATCGACCCCGTACCCCGCCAATAGCTCCGCCAGACGTTTGGCCTGCTCTTTCTGTTGACATACCAGAAACGGGAGGATGCCCTCCGTCTGCCATTTGACAAACTGGTGGGCGAGCGGCTCAAGCAGCCGTTCTTTGTTTTGATGGGACCTTACCGCCAGGTTGAGCTCGCTGTGGCTGGTAGCGCCGAGATCCAAGATCCGGAGAGGTTCCGAAGGCTCGGCAAGGGCGTTCACAAACACCTGCTGAAAGCGGCTGCCGAGTTCCTGCACCTGGTCGGGAGCCGCAAAGAGTTCGGCCGGAGGTCTGTGCCACTCATGGGCGGAAGCATCCTCGGGCCCGTCGCGGCCCAGCTGCCAGTGGCTCTCGGCCATTTCTGCACGGCTGCGGTTGGCATCAGACCAGAAGAGGATGGTGCGCGGGTCGAGGTAGTCAAGGAGGGTTGCGGTTTTTTCATAGAATATCGGTAACACCGCTTCAAAAGCCCCGGGCTGATATCCTTCCTGTATCCTTTCCAGCCAGACATTCCCGGCAGCGGGCGTTAAGACGCCGTCACGAACATCGGCATAGACGGCTTCCTGGGCACGAGCACGGGCCTCGGCATCGAAGATGATTTCGCTCGCCGGGAGCAGCACCATATCAGCCAGCACCCCCAAGGACCGCTGACTGCTGGGATGAAAGAGGCGGATGGATTCCAGTTCATCGCCGAAGAATTCAAGCCTGAGCGGCCACCGGTAGAGAGGAGCAAAGATATCGAGAACACCTCCACGGCGGCTGATGTCCCCATATTCTTCCACCAGCGCCACAGGATAATAGCCGCGCTCGATGAGCTGTCGACAGAGCGCGTCCAGCTCCAGTTCCTCGCCTTTAACCCGGTAATCCACGTTCTTGACCAGGACCTCGGGGGGCATAAGACATTCGAGGAGCGCCAGGGCAGAGGTCACCACGACTAGGGGTGACGATGCCGTCCGGATGGCGTAAAGGGTTTCAAGCCGCCTGGCAGTAGCTTCCATTTTCCCCAAAGACTGGGCTTTGCGGGCCGTGCGAGAGGGAAAGTACCAGACCCTTCGAGTGAGCGCATCCGGGCGTTGACCGTCTTGCCCCGAAAAAAAACAGATGGTTTCAAAATATCGCTCGGCTTCGGCTTCGTTTGAGGCGATCAGCACCATGGGCTTGCGCAGCAAAGGGAGGCCCCTGGCGACAACATGGGCCAGAGCGGAATCCTGCACGCCATGGAGATGAACTGATTCGCGGCTATTCTGCAAGAAGGTGAGGATACCTTCCACATCCGTTTTCAGGAAACCCTCTCCGGCGATTCTCGCCGAGCCTTGGGGCTCCTGTTCAGGATAGACGGATACATTCATAGGGTTCGTGGCGATTCCCATGCAAAAAGAGTTTCATCTTCAGGCTAAATGGCATTATAACCAACAAACCTTTGAAAAGAAAGGTTTGAGGGCGGCGGGAAGCAATGCCGCGCCTTTGTCTTTTTGCCTCGACCATCCCGTACAAGAAGGAGCGACGACCCATGGCCGGTGCCTCTCTCCAGGATAGACTGCGCCAGATTCCCAGCGTCGAGCATCTGCTTCAAGTGAGTGCCATCCGGGAAGCGCTCGCACAACACCCGCGGAAGCTCGTGCTGGCAAGCATCCGGCACGTTCTGGAGGAAAAGCGCCGAGAGCTTCTCGAGCAACCCGAGACAGCCCTTGCGGTGAATCTCGACCCCTCACACCTGGCGCCGCCGGTCCTTGCACACCTTGACAAGATCAGCGCCTGCACCCTCCAAAGCGTCGTGAATGCCACCGGCATCATCGTGCACACCAACCTCGGGCGCTCCCTCCTCGCCGAAGAGGCAAGCGAAAGGCTGCAACTCATCTGCCGCACCTACAGCAACCTCGAATACGACCTCGAACAGGGCCGGCGGGGGTCTCGTTATGTTCATGCGGAAGCCATCCTGTGCGAACTCACCGGGGCCGAAGCCGCGCTCGTCGTCAATAACAATGCCGCCGCCGTGCTGCTCACCTTGAACACGCTGGCCAAAGGGCGCGAAGTGATCGTCTCCCGCGGGCAACTGGTGGAGATCGGCGGCTCCTTCCGGATTCCCGACGTAATGCGAAGCAGTGGCGCCACACTTAGGGAGGTTGGGTGCACCAACCGGACGCACCTGCAAGACTATGAGGCAGCCGTGACCGGCGAAACCGCTCTACTGCTCCGCGTCCACGCCAGCAATTATCGCATCATCGGCTTTACCGCCGAGGTCACGGCGGAAGAACTGGTGATGCTGGGGCAAAAGCTCCGGCTAGCGGTCATGGAAGACCTGGGAAGTGGCTGCCTCATGGATCTGGCCGCCTTCGGTCTGCCTGGCGAACCCACGGTCCAGGAAGTCCTCCGCAAGGGGGTGGATGTGGTCACCTTCAGCGGCGACAAACTGCTCGGCGGTCCCCAGACAGGGATCATTCTGGGAAAGCATGAAATCATCGCCCGCTGCCGAAAAAACCCTCTCACCAGAGCTCTGCGTGTGGACAAGATGACCCTTGCCGCCCTGGAAGCCACGCTGCGCCTCTATCGGGATGAACGGCAGGCGGTGGCGCGAATCCCTACACTGCGGATGATCGCCATGCCACTGCCCCTCCTCGAAGAAAAAGCTCAACATCTGGCTTCCCTCATCCGAGATACGGATGCTTCCGGCCGCCTGCAGGTTCAGGTACAACCGAGTTCCTCACAGGTCGGCGGCGGCGCCCTGCCTAATCAGGACCTCCCAACCTGGGCAGTGGCGGTGAGTTCGCTCGACATGGGTATTCAGAACCTCGAAGCCGGATTGCGCACCAACCACCCGCCAATTATCGGGCGCATCGAAGCCGACCGGTATCTCATGGATCTTCGCACCCTGCAGCCGGAAGAACTCCCGATTATCCAACAGGCCTTTGAACGCATTCTACGGGAAGTCGGGACCAAATCTTGAGCCGCCGCATGACCCATCATCCTTTTCTCAGTTCTGGAATGCCATGGAAGGTCAAAAGAAAGGAGCCCATCCGGGAGGGAGATGGATTTCAAAAAGGAAAGTGAAAAACTGATGCCCATAAGCACAGTCGGTTCATCGTTCCGCCAAAGCCAGTCTCACTCCCAGGGAGGCGAAAACCCCGGCCGTCAGCCAGTCAAAGTATTTGGCGATCTGGGGCCGGGCCAGAATGAAGTTGCCGATACTGCCCGAAAAGAATCCGATCAGGCAAAAGATGATGACGGCCTGAACCATGAAGATGAACCCCAGGAGCAGCATCTGCAGGGCAAAGTGGTTGCTGTCGGGGGTCACGAACTGAGGCAGAAACGCCAGGAAGAACATGGCCACCTTCGGGTTGAGCACGTTCATGATGAAACCGCGTTTAAACAGGGCCGCAGAAGGGCTTTCATCAGCGCCCGACAGTCTTATGGTGGATCGTTCCCGGGACACTTTCCAGGCCAGATACAGCAGGTAGGCAGCCCCCGCGTACTTGACGACATTGAAGACGACGGCCGAGGAGTAAAACACCGCCGAGAGGCCAAAAGCCGCTGCTGTAGTATGGACGCTGATCCCGCTGCACATGCCAAGCGCCGTTACGATGGCCGGTTTTCTCCCGCGAGCGATGCCCTGAGTCAAAACAAAGATATTGTCGGGACCGGGAGCTATGGTGAGGGCGGCCGATGCCCCCAGGAAGCAGAGCAACGTGGATAGCGTCATTTATGTCCCTTCCTCGCAGGTGAACGCTGGAGACAACTGGCAGCCGCGCCATGGCACGGACCTCTAGAAGAACCCCAGACTGCATCCTCGAAACAGCAGAAATCAGCTCTGCCGTGTTTCCTTGAAATCGATTGGCTCTATCCCTAAATCGCTGTCCTTGCCGTAATGAGAGAACGAACGGTCGACCTTCCAGACCGCTCCAAGCTGCCTCAGTGGCACCGGGTCGCTTCGCAAGGTCAGCACAATCACCCCTTCGGCTTTTTGGACCAACTTCCAATATCGGAGGATGATAACAACCCCGGTTCGCCTTTCGCGCGGGTGAAACGGTGCTTTATGGTGAACACACCGGCCTTATAGAGCCTGATTTTTATTTCTTTCCCGCCATCCTTGCCGGCAAATTCATAGACCAGATTCACCCGGCTGGTCTGCCAGAGTTCTTTTGCCACTTTTGGGAGAGCAAGCAGAAAGACGAGGGTCCCATAGTCCACCAACAGTGCAACCCAACACCACTTTCTCAGCTCTGGAATCTGAAGGAAACCCACCAGACCGAAGAGACCGCCGAGCAATGGGATGGAGGAGGTGAATCGCTTGCTCACGTGAGTGCGATAAAACGACAGGGCATTGACCAGGACGAACAAGAACCAGAGCACAAGGAAGGCTATCGCTGAGGGGTGAATCATCGCCACTTATCCCGAGCCCAGTCCCGGCACCTTATAATTGACTTTCCCCTGAACTCGGCGGATGCCATCTTTTCGCCTGCCTGGCTACGTCACCTGGAGCGTGAGGTAGAGGTCCCCTCGGGTGGAGGAATGGTGGGACAAAGGACGGCCCATTTGTTTGAGCCGGAGTTTGGTGCCGGTTCTGACGCCGGCCGGGATGTGGACGGAGACACGCTTTCCCCCGTCAAAATAGGGCAACTCCACCTCCACCGTAGCCCCTCTCGCGGCATCCACCGGGGAGATGAGCAATTGGAAGGTGATGTCAGAGCCCTTTCCTCTCCCGACTTGTCGAGTTGAGGCAGCGGGCGCGGCACCGGGGCTGCCGGTGAGTTTGTTCAAAATAAACTGGCCGGCCTTCTTTCCCGCCTTGGCGAGCAAAGATACCCCTTGTTGAAGGATACCTTTAGGCTGGGGGGCAGCATCCTGCCGCCGTGGGTGCACGGCGCCGGTCTGCCAGCTGGAATTGGGGTTGGTCCGATTTTTCGGGCGAATTACGCGAACTCCTCCCGGCCCGCCAAAGAAGACGCCCTGAAAAAAGATCGTTTTGTCCCCAAAGAACATCCGGTTAACAAAGCTATCGTCGAACCGGAACCCCATACGCTGGAATTCCCTCTGGAGTTCCGCAAACATATCCTGAGAATACCTGCTCTTGTAGAAATCCCTCAGGATCTCTTCCTGCGAATATCGAAACCCGGTCTGGCCTCCCCCACCATATTGCTGCTGCGGCCCAATTCGCCGATATTGATCAAACTGGGCCCGTTTGAGCGGATCAATCAGCACTCCATAGGCTTCACTGATGCGTTTGAAGCGTTCTTCGGCGCGGGCGTCGTTGGGGTTTCGGTCCGGATGGGTTTCCAGAGCGAGTTTGCGGTAGGCTTTCTTGATCTCTTCCGAAGAAGCATCGGCTGGAACACCCAGCAGTTGGTAGTAGTCATTTTGAGCCATCGAACTCTCTCTTTGTCATGACAATTGAGATAGACCTGATCAGACCGTCAGTCGTATCCAGATTCAGCGCAAAAATTAATCTAATCATAAGTTCACCATCTAACAAGATCAATGCTGGTAAACGCGGAGGAGCCTGCTTAGGCCCCCGGTCTCTCTCCTCCCGGGCTCAGTACCCTGTCTCAGCCGCAGACGCCGCAGCGGCGGCAATCTTCCGCCGGCCGGCAGGGTTGGGTTTTCACTTCTTCGTGGGCGCGCTGATATTCTTCCCAGAGGAAGGAGCGGTTCACTCCGAGGTCGACGATCTCCCACGGGAAGGCTTCCTCTCGTTCCCGTTCCCGCATCACCCAGAAATCCGGATTATGAGGTGCGGTGCGCATGGCCTGGGGCCAACTGAGACCTTCGAGGGCCACTTTTTCAAGGAACTGCCCGACTCTACGATCTCCACGCGCGAGCAGCGCCTGGACGTAGCTCCATTTGGGGACATCAAAATGAACGCGTACATTGGGAACCTTTTTCAGCGCCCTCTGAACCCATTTGGCCCGCGCTTTCAGTTCCTGGACGCCGGCAAAACTCGCCCACTGAAACGGGGTGAAAGGTTTGGGGATGAAAGCGTTGATGCTCAGGGTTATGGTGCCAAGCCTCTTTTGCCCTCGGCTGATCTTGAGGACGTGATGTTTGACGCCTTTGGCCACCTCGACGATGGCTTCCAGGTCTGCGAGGGTTTCCGTGGGCAGACCGATCATGAAGTAGAGCTTGAGGCTGAGAATGCCGCCTTCCGTGAGCAAGGTCGCTGCACGGTAGACATCCTCCAGAGTAATGTCCTTATTGATGACGCGCCGCAATCGCTCCGATCCGGCTTCCACCGCGATCGCCACCGCACGATGATCGCTCGCTCGGAGCGCGGCAACCAGCTCGGGAGTGATGCTATCGGCCCGCAGAGATGAAAACGAAAGCAGTCTTCCCGCTTCAAGAAGTTGCTCACAGAGGCGGGAGATTTCAGGATGGTCGGAAACCGCCGCGCTCATGAGACCCACTCTCGAGACATCCGGAAAATGGGACGAGATCGCCGCTGCCAGGGCGTCGGCCCGTTGATGCCGCACCGGCCGATAGATAAAGCCGGCCGCACAGAACCGGCACCCGCGCCCGCAGCCGCGCCCGATCTCAACCAGCAAGACATTGCTGAATTCCGTATGGGGAGTAAGGATCACGCTCTTACAAGGGGAGCTTGCCGCAAGTTCCGTACGTCGGTAGGCAACCTGTGCCGGCGCCCCGGAGCCGGGCAGGGGGTCAGTGGCCGCCAGCATTCCGCTCTGATGGTAAGAAACCTGATAGAGAGAAGGAACGTATATGCTCCGAACTTCCCGGGCAAGTGCCTGCAGCAGGGGCCGGCGAGGGACTTGCCAATGCCGATGCTGCAGCCAGAATTCCAGGAAATCCGGAATCAGGGTCTCCCCTTCCCCCACAAACACAAAATCCAGGAAGGGAGCAAGGGGTTCGGGATTCATGAAGGCGGCAATCCCACCCGCCGCAACATAAGGATGCCCCAAGCGGCGCTGCTCGCTCAGCGCAGGAATACCGGCATATCGGAGCATTTCCACCACGTTGCTGAAATCATTCTCAAAGGGAATGGAAAAGGCCAGCAGCTGGAAATCCCCCAGAGGCCTCTGAGACTCAACGCTCAGCAGCCTGCCGGGTTGTTGCCTGAGGCTTGGAAGGTCTTCCGGTTCGGGGTAGAAGACCCGTTCACAGACGACCTTGTCGAAGCGGTTCAGAGCTTCGTAGACGGATTGGAAGCCCAGGTTGGACATGCCAATGGCATAACGGTTGGGAAAAGCCAGCGCGACAGGCAGCTTACCGCCCCACGCCTTACGGAGTGTTCCGCGTTCTTCGGCCAGCCACTGTTGGCACCGCTCCTTCAGTTTCCACAGCATAAGGCAATCATAACAGGAATAAACAAGTGCTGTATCCTGGATGACTCCCTGACCACCCCGTAGGCGCCAACAGACATTACTGAAACCTCTCCCAGGGACCAAAGGTCAGCCGAGTATGCCCCCAGCTGTCAAGGTGGGCAAGAATGTGACCGGGCTTGCCCACCTTGGCGGGACAACCCATTACCGAGTAGCAGTGGGTTAAGGTGCGGAAGACGCACCTAACCCACCCGGAATTCCAACCATACTCAGTCGAGAGCTTTAGTGAAAACCAAACGCCAGCACCCATCAGCTATGAGCTATGAGCCAGCGCAAACCTCAGTCCATCTGTTTGCGAATAAAGGTCGGGATGCTGAGATCTTCGTCTTCCGTCGCCACTCCGGTCAGTTTTTGAAGAAGGCTTCTCCGTTTGGGTTGTTCCGAAGGCTGGGCTTCCCCCACCCTCGAACGATGTCGAACCACGGTCGGGATCTGGAGATAATCGTAGTTCAGCTCCGGCACCAGCCCTTCACCCCTTCTTTTCGGGCGGGTCCCTTCGATTTTCTGCACCTGCTCGATTTTGCCAATACCCGTGGCGATCACGGTCACGCGAATCTCATCGCCCAGGTTTTCGTCGATGGCAATGCCGAGAATGATGTTCGCGTCTTCATCAACCTCCTTCTGGATAATCGAGGAGGCTTCTTCAAACTCGTGCATGCCCAAATCTTCGCTCGCCGTAATATTGACGAGGACTGCGCGGGCGCCATGGATGGAAATATCTTCCAGCAGCGGGCTGGAAATCGCCTGCTGAGCGGCCTGGGCTGCCCTGTTTTCGCCTCTCCCTACGCCAGTCCCCATCAAGGCCAGTCCCATTTCCCCCATGACGGTCTTGACGTCGGCAAAATCCACGTTGATGTAGCCGGGATGGACGATGAGATCGGAAATACCCTTTACAGCGTAGAGCAGCACGTCGTCGACCCGCCGAAAACACTCGAGAAAGGTCGAGCGCCGGTCGGCCAGGCAAAGCAAACGGTTATTGGGGATGGTAATGAGCGTATCGACCACGCTCTTAAGGGCCTTCAAACCCTCCTCAGCGTTGCGCTGCCGCACCTTGCCTTCGACCAGGAACGGCTTGGTGACCACCGCCACGGTGAGCGATCCCAGTTCCTTACAGACCTGCGCCACAATGGGCGCACCACCAGTGCCCGTGCCACCGCCAAGTCCTGCCGTAATGAAAACCATATCACTGCCGTCAACCGCTTCGCGGATCTTATCCAGGTCTTCCTGGGTCGCCTTGGCGCCGGTTTCCGGATTGCCGCCCGCACCCAGTCCTTTGGTGAGATTCACTCCCAGGTGAATCTTCACCGGTGCGAGACTTCTTTCCAGAGCCTGGAAATCGGTATTGGCCGCAATGAACTCGACGCCGTCGAGCCCAGAGCAGATCATATTATTGATGGCATTGCCGCCCCCGCCACCAATTCCCAACACCTTGATTCTTGCTCCATTCAGGGTTGAGTTGTTGCTCTCCATCCCCTTCCTCCTCTTCATCTCTTTCATGATCGAGTCCACCCCGTCAGCGAAAAGAACCTGCAACTATGAGCCCCTAAAGCAAGAAAGCCCGACAGGATTCATCAGGGCAATCCTAAATCCAGTTATTCCTTCTTCCCCATAGATGTCTGAACCAGCGCCTGAGTCCAGCAAACATGTTGCCCATGGCGCTGCGTTCTTCCACCGGCGCCTGCCCTCCATGCTTCTTCCCGTGCAACAAGAGCCCGGTCGCCGTTGCATAGATGGGGTTCTTGACGACGTCGCCCAAGCCGCCAAAGTGGTATGGCACACCGATGCGCACGGGCAAATCAAATAATTTTTCGGCCAACTCCCGAATGCCTGGCAGCAACGAAACGCCGCCGGTTAAAACCACGCCGGCATGAAGGGATTCGAAGTAACCAGAGCGGAACATTTCCGCCTCGATGATTTTCACAATTTCTTCCACCCGGGCTTCGATGATTTCCGTGAGTATGGACTGTTTCAGCTCACGCGGCTTCTGGCCGCCCACCGAACCCACTTCTATGATGTCCTGCGGATTGATCCATTCGACAATGGCACATCCATATTTCTTTTTGATCTTTTCCGCTTCTTCCATCGAGGTGCGCAATCCCACCGAAATGTCCGAAGTGATGTGGTTTCCTCCCAAGCCGACCACCCCCGAGTAGCGAATGGCGTCATCCAGGAACATCGCCACGTTGCTGGTGCCGCCGCCCATGTCGATGAGGGCCACTCCCAGGTGCTTCTCGTCATGATCGAGCACCGATTCCGACGAAGCCAGGGACTCCAGCACGACATCCTGCACATGCAGCCCCGCCTTTTCGCAACACTTGATGATATTCTGAATGGCCGTAATGGCTCCCGTTACAATGTGCACCTTGGCCTCGAGCCTCACTCCGGACATGCCGATCGGGTTGTGAATCCCTTCCTGATCATCCACAATGAATTGCTGGGGAAGCACGTGCAGAATCTGCCGATCAAAGGGCAAAGCGATGGCGCGGGCGGCATCCATGACCCGGTCCACGTCCGGCTGAGTAACCTCCCGGCTCTTGATGGCGATAACCCCATGGCTGTTCAGGCTCTGGATATGCGTTCCGGCAACTCCCGCAAAGACCGAAGAGATCTCACAACCAGCCATCAATTCCGCTTCCTCTATGGCTTTGCGGATCGAATGAACGGTCTGGTCGATATTGACCACGACCCCGCCGCGCAGACCAATCGAAGGATGCGTCCCCACGCCCACGATATCAATCCCTTCCGAGGTCACTTCTCCCACTACGGCGCAGATTTTCGTGGTCCCGAGGTCAAGGCCGACGATCAGTTCCTCTCTTTTTCCCATCGCTCACCTTTCACCGTCCAGCTCATGGATGGCATTCACGCTTGGCCTTTCTTTGGCACTTTGGTCCGGGGATGCAACAACTAAAGTTCCCCCCTTGATACCACAAATCAGGTCCCTTTAGGAAAGGGAAAAAGCCCTTCCAGGTATGCTCGTCCTTCGTAGTCTAGATCAATGCCAATCACGGCATTCCACAGTTGTCGCTCTTCCAGAAGCCCAAAAATTCGGTGCAGATGCTGAAGTTTTTGTTCAAAGCGGTCCCACCCTAGTTGGATGCTGATGCTATTGCGCGCTGTATAGAGCGCATACCCGGTTTCTGCACTCCAGCGGCACATCAGAATGGCCTTGCGCGGAAGCCAGGTCCCGGCTTGTTCCAGAGCCGCCAGCAACGCCTTGAGCTCCCTCAGGGTAGCCCGGGGCAAAAAATCACCCTCCTTCAACCCTAACCCGGAAAGACCCTCCAGCAACAGAAAATCCTGTTTCTGTTCGGCGGAAGCCCGCGAGACCAATTTTCCATCGGTATCGATCAGGTAGAAATCCTCGGCGTGAATGAGGGCCAGCGGTTCGCGCTCGCTGACTTCAACCACGATGCGGTTGGGAAGGGAGAACTGGACCACTGACGATTCGAGCCAGGGAAGGGCTTCCAGCCTTCTCGCCAGGTCCACTGACTTGAGGTTGAGCAGGCTCGCCTGGGGAGGAATCATCAGGGTATTCAAAATATCATCTTCCTTTAGATGCTTAAGCCCCACGATAGACACATCCTCGGCGCCCACTCGGAACCAGGGCGCGTTAACCAGAGCGTAGTAACCATGGGCAAGAGCCGCACTGAACAGGATGATGGCCACCAGCGAAAAGACGAAGCCAAAGGAGGCCTTGAACCAATACATCACCATTTTGCGCCGCTTTGCCTGATCCGGCCGATAGCGATTGCGTTTCTTTCTCATGGCTTGATGATCCGGATCTCCCGCTCCAGGCGGATTCCAGAATCCCGCTCCACACACTCTTCAATGTGTTCGATCAGAGCGACCACATCCCGTGACCGAGCTCGGCCTCGATTGATAATCCAGTTGGCGTGTTGCGTCGAGACCTCGGCGTCCCCGAGGCGGAAGCCCTTGAGACCGGCTTGCTCGATCAAAGCCCCGGCGGCATGTCCCGCAGGGTTCTTGAAAACACACCCCGCCGACGGCCATTGCAGGGGCTGCGTCCTTTTCCGTTCCCGCATCAGTTGAGACAGGCGAAGGCGCTGGCTGTCGGGAGAACAGGAGGCGACGCGCAAGCCGCAACCCAACACCACCCACTCGCCCGGCATACCCATCGACCGATACCTCGGCGACAGCTCCGATCGCAATAGGCGTTGGCGCCGGTTTCTTTCATCAAGGACATCGATCCAACGCAAGGCCTCAGCAATGCTCCCGTCTCTGGTGCCGGCATTCATCACCAGGGCGCCACCAACTGTCCCCGGAATGCCCACAAGAAATTCCAGACCGCCAAACCGGTTTTCCAAACCATAGCGCAGCAGGCGGGACAAGCGGACGCCGGCCCCAACGGCCAAACGCGTCCTCGACGCTCCCACCACCTCCTCCAGCAGGATTTTGCCGGAACAGTGCCCCAATTGAACAGCAAGAGCCTGCACTTCGTCGTCGGGCAACAGCAGGTTGCTGCCCCCGCCCAGCACGAAATAGGGGACCTGGTGCGCTCGCACCACGTCCATCAGGCCGATCAGCGCCTGCTCCGTGCGCGGACGCGCCAGACAAAGAGCCGGTCCGCCCACACGAAAGGTCGTATAGCGGGCCAGGGGTTCCCGCCATCTCAGCTCCACCTCGGCCAGATCGGCCAACAGCGAGTGTATATCGTTTGAACTCAGCACCGCTTCCTCACGCACTTCGCTTACGAGAGTACGGAAGCGCTCCCTACAAATGGTTCCGCTCGATGGCGGCAGGCGCTTGTGCCGCCGTCGAGGCCGCGGGAAGACCTCCGCACGCTCACGTGAGAGCTTTCAGCAGCGATTCTCCCACCTGCCAGATGTTTCCAGCCCCCAGGGTAATCACCACATCGCCGGGAACCACCAGCCGCTCCAGCTCAGCGACCATTTCTTCAAGGGTCGGGCAAAAATGCAGTTCATGATGACCATGAGCGGCAATCCGTTTCGCCAGAAGCTCACCGCTGATGCCCTCAATCGGCTTTTCGCTGGCGGCGTAGATTTCGGTCATGAGCAGCACATCGGAATGGTAGAAGCAGCGGGCAAATTCATCCAGCAAAGCCCGGGTGCGGGAATAGCGGTGGGGCTGAAACACGACGATGCGGCGGCGTGAGGGAAAGCAGTCGGCAAGCGTTTCGAGAACGGCCCGGATTTCGTTGGGGTGATGGCCGTAGTCGTCAAGGATGAGCACCCCCCGGGCCTCCCCCTTGATTTGAAAACGCCGCTGCACCCCTGTCATATCGCTCAGCCCGGCCTGGATATCAGGCCAATCCAGTTCC
Source organism: uncultured delta proteobacterium (assembly GCA_963783775.1). GTDB lineage: Bacteria > Desulfobacterota > Syntrophobacteria > Syntrophobacterales > Syntrophobacteraceae > JADGQM01. Next base: position 294,013 of record CAWAOR010000013.1, read on the forward strand.
AATTCATGGGCTACGGCCAACACGGCCAGGGAATTCAAGACGTTGTGTCGCCCCGGAATGCGGATGTCGATCTCTCCGAGCTCCTCCCCCTGATGAACCGCGCGATAGCTGGTCGTAAGTCCCTCGGTCCTGATGTCCCGCGCCTGGAAGTCCGCCTGCGAGGAAAAACCGTAAGTCACGAAACGCTTGGTCACAAGGGGCAGGATCTTCTGCGTATTGGCGTCTTCGAGACAGAGCACCGCCTGCCCATAGAACGGCACCTTATTGATGAATTGCAGGAAGGTCTCCTGAATGTGATCGAGGTCGCGGTAGTAGTCCAGATGTTCCAGGTCGATGTTCGTCACCACCGCAATGGTCGGCGGCAGCAAAAGGAAGGTGCCGTCGCTCTCATCGGCTTCAGCCACCATGAAATCCCCGGTTCCCAGCTTCGCATTGGTGCCCCAGGCATTGAGCTTGCCGCCTATCACCACGGTAGGATCAAGGCCCCCGCGGGAAAGAACGGTGGAGATCATCGACGTGGTTGTGGTCTTGCCATGAGCTCCGGCCACCAGGACTGAGTATTTCAGACGCATGAGTTCGGCCAGCATCTCGGCCCGGCGAATGACCGGGATTTTTCCCAGACTGCGAGCAGCATGGAGTTCGGGATTGTCCTCAGAGATGGCCGAGGAAAGCACGACCACATCCGCACCCTTGATGTGGTCGGCTTGATGACCGATGGACACCGTCGCCCCGAGGGCTGCCAGTCGACGCGTGAGATCGGTCTCTTTCACATCGGAACCGCTCACCTGATAGCCCAGATTCAACAGCAACTCGGCGATCCCGCTCATACCAATCCCACCGATGCCTACAAAGTGTATGTGCTTGTATCGTTTAAACATCCTGGTCCACTCGGGTCTGGCTCGAACGAGCAATATTCATCAGAATTCCTACGGCCACACAGTTCGCCACAAAGGCACTGCCGCCATACGAGATGAAAGGAAGCGGCATGCCCTTGGTGGGAAACAATCCCAATACGACATTGATGTTCATTATGGCCTGCAGGGAAAGCAGCAGGGTCAAACCAAAGGCCATCAGAGATCCCAGATAGTCAGAAGCCGACCGCGAAATTCGAATTCCCGTTTGAAACAGGAGCAAAAAGAGGGCGCAAACCCCAAAAATCCCCACAAACCCAAGTTCCTCGCCAATTACCGCCAGGATAAAGTCCGTGAAGGACTCCGGCAGATAGAAGAGCTTTTGCTGGCCAAATCCCAGCCCTTTCCCCAGGAGCCCGCCGGAACCCACTGCAATCCAGGCCTGGATGAGCTGGTATCCTGAATCGAGAGGATCGGTCCAGGGGTCCAGAAATGCCGTGATCCGCTCCCAGCGGTAAGGCACCAGATACACGAACCGGTAGCAAAACAAGCCGGCAAAAGGAACCAGACTGGCCAGATAGACGTAAGGCACTCCTCCCAACATCATCATGAAAATGGTCAGGCAGCCGAGCATAAAGGTGGTGCCAAAATCAGGCTCCTTCATGAGCAGAGCGGCAAAGACCGCCAGCAAGACCATGTGCGGCACAAACCCAACGCTCAACCGTTTGATCTTGTCCTGCTTTTTAACCAGGGAAACGCTCAGAAAGATGATCCAGACCACCTTGGCGAATTCTGCCGGTTGCACCAGGAAGAAACGGAAATTGAACCAGCGCCGGGCGTTATTGATTTCCGATCCGAGCCCGGGGATCAGGACCAGCACCAGAGCCAGAAGCGTCCACAAGAACATCCACGGGATGTGTTCCCGGTATCTGCGATAGGAGACGCGACTGACCACCAGCATGGTCCCGATGCCAAGACCGATGCAGGCGAGCTGACGCTTGAAATAGTGAGCGGCATCTCCAAATTTCTTGAGGGCCATGATGGAGCTGGAACTGTAGATCATGACAAGCCCAACACCAATGAGCAGCATTACCTCGATCCAGAGCTCCACTTCCAGCGGAATGACACCGCTGGAGGCATTCTGCCTTTCCTTCTCGGCAGACTCCGAGGGAAATGGAGGAGCATCGGCAAGCGGCCTGATCATAGATCTCCCTTAATCACTCAGTTCTCTAACCAAACGTTTGAAATGGTCCCCTCGCTGAGCATAGCTCTCATATTGATCAAACGAGGAACAGGCGGGAGAAAGCAGCACCACATCTCCGGAGACCGCCTGCGCCAGGACTTCCTCGAACGCCGCCGGCAGGTCGGGAAAAGGGCGCGTGGGAAGCCATCCCTTGAGCTCTTCCTGAATTCTCGGAGCCGCTTCACCAAAGGCGAAGGCACCCTTTCCGCAGGCTTTCAGCGCCTCGCCCAGGGGCCGGTAGGAACCCAGCTTGTCCCGCCCTCCCAGAAGCAACAAAAGTGGGCGCTCAAAATTCTCGACAGCTTTGATCACTGCTCCCACATTGGTGCCTTTGGAATCATCGTAGAAATCGACCCCCCGCCATGAGCGCACCCATTCCACCCGGTGAGGCAGTCCGCGATAATGGCACAGCACCTCCTGCATGGCTGCGGGAGTCGCGTCCATGGCCGAAGCGGCGAGCACTGCTGCAAGCATGTTTTCTTCATTGTGAAGGCCCTGCAGGTGCGTCTTCTCAAGACTCAGGGTAAGAGGCGCCTGCCAGGGGATCGCGGCTTTGATCTGTCGACCCTGAACGATGGCTTGAGCCCGATCATCCCTGCGACTGAAATACAGAGGACGGCCCCTCACCGCGAAACCACCTTCCACACAAAGCGGGTCATCGGCGTTGAGGATCGCCACATCGGAGGCCTCCTGACGGGCGAAGAGGGAAAACTTGGAACTCACATAGGCCGCAAAGCTTTCATATCGGTCGAGATGGTCTTCCGTGATATTGAGCAGCACTCCCACTCGCGGACGAAACTTCGATGCCGTATCCAGCTGGAAACTGCTGACTTCCAGAACCAGGATCTCCGCCTCGTCGGGGGTGAGCAACCACCCGCTCAGAGGCGTTCCAATATTGCCGCCCACAAACACCTGTTTCCCGGACGCTTTGAGCATTTCTCCGACCAGTGAGGTGGCAGTAGTCTTGCCATTGGTGCCGGTGACCGCTACCACGGGAAGGTCCACCTGGCGCCAGGACCATTCCAGCTCACCCAGGATCTCGATGCCTTGCCGGCTGGCCGCTTCCAGAGGTTCGAGGTCGAGCGGCACTCCAGGGCTGACAATGATCTGCTCGGCGCCCAGAAAATCGTCACGATCGTGAGCACCCAGGCGCAGCAGGCAGCCTTTTGCCTCCAGAGTATCCAGGACCCCATTAAACTGCTCGCGCGTTCTGAGGTCGGTGGCAACAACCCGAACACCCTGCTCCAGCAGGAGTTCACAGACTGAACGCCCGGAGATTCCCATCCCCACGACGACAACCTTGCCGGGCCCGGCTTTCAATCCCTTCGGGTTCATGCAGTCAGCATTCCTTCCACAACGCGTTCCATGGTCATGGAACGGGACCCCTTGACCAATATCCACGCCTCTTTCACCGGCTGATCTTTGAGCCAGCCCACGATTTGCGCATGGGTCTCCGCGTGACGCCAGGCAGAGGCAGCAAGCCCGGTCTCCTGGGCCCCCTCGGCCAGCTCCTGCGTCATCTGGCCCAAGGTGAAAAGCCGGGTCACACCCAGAGTCCCCAGCTCACGCCCTACTTCCCGATGCAGCGTTGCACTCTCCGGCCCCAATTCCCTCATCTCTCCCAAGACCGCGATGATTGGTTTGCCGCGGCTTTCTCGCACTACCGTCCGCAGGGCTGCCAGCAGTGAGCCGGGATTGGCATTGTAGGTGTCATCAATGAGCGTCCGCCCATCCGCAAGGAGGTGCCTTTGCATCCGCATCTTGACCGGCTGGTAGTTCGCCATACCCGCCGCGATCGTTGCCGCCGGCAATCCCATGCCCCAGCCCACAGCCGCGGCGGCAAGGGCATTCAAAACATGATGAAAGCCAAGGATGGGAAGGCGCACCGGAAAACTTTGATCGCCCAGACTGATGGTAAACGCGCTCCCCCCCTCCCCAGTCGCCACCTCGCCGGCCAGGCGGACATCGGCGGCGGCGGACTTCATCGAATAGGTGACGGTACGGGCCCTGGTCTGCTTCGACAAGACCGCCAACCGTTCGTCATCGAGGTTTACCACGGCGAGGTCTTCAGGTTGCAGGCTCAGCCACAGTCTTCCCTTTTCGCGGACGATGTCATCCAGGGACCCCAGCCCTTCAAGATGGGCCGGCTGCACATTGGTAATCAGGCCCACCGTTGGGCTGGCAATTTCAAGGAGTCTGGCCATTTCCCCCGGTACGTTGATGCCCATCTCGACCACTGCCGCCTGGTGCTGGGGTTGAAGGGCCAAAAGAGTTAAAGGAACACCGATCAGATTATTGAAATTGCCCTGGTTTTTCAGGATCTTGCGATTCTCGCCGAGAACCGCGGCCACCATCTCTTTGGTGGTCGTTTTGCCATTGCTGCCCGTGATGCCCACCACCGGGATAGGGCGCTGCCGCCTGATATAGCGCGCCAATTCTCCCAACGCGTAGAGCGTATCGGAAACTTCGACGATCGCAATTTCCGGCGGAACCTGGAAAGACCACGAGTCCCGCGGGCGGGAGATGACCAGAGCCCCAGCTCCTTTGGTCAGAGCATCGGGAATGAAGACATGGCCATCGGCATGCTCGCCGGGTAGCGCCACAAAACACGCGGCAGGCTGAAGTCGGCGCGTATCGGTCGCAATTCCTGCCAGGAGCTGATGCGAAAGCCCCTGAAGGAGGGTACCGCCGGTTGCCTCAAGGAGCTTGGCAACCGTCCAGGTGGTTTCACCGGGCACTGATGTCACCTTCGTCCTTTCGATGCTTCGAGGTACTCTTGGACGACCACCCGATCATCGAACCGGAGCACCCGGTCACCAATGATTTGGTAGGTCTCATGTCCCTTCCCGCCAATGAACACCAAATCCCCCGGCGCCGCCCAGGAAAGCGCCAGCCCAATGGCCCGCCTGCGGTCGACCTCAATCGTGTACGCTTTTTTGCCGGGCACAGGGGCATGGGATTCCTGAAACGCAAACCCCAAAGACTGGACTCCCGGTTCGATTTCTCGAACGATCGCTGCCGGCTCTTCGCTGCGCGGGTTGTCACTGGTCAGGATCACGAGATCCCCAAACTGCGCCCCCACTTTTCCCATGAGCGGACGTTTGGCCCGGTCGCGGTCGCCGCCACACCCAAAAACCACCAGGAGTCGTGCCTCTGGTCATCTCCTTCAAACAGGAGAGGGCCTTCTCCATGGCATCGGGAGTATGGGCAAAGTCCACCACCACCTCGAACCCCCACGCGGCAGGGACGGGCACGCGTTGGAGGCGCCCATCCACCGAGGTCACGGCGTTTAACCCCGCTTCCACGGTCTCTTTGGGAATTCCCATGGCCAGGGCCGTGGTGGCCGATGCCAGAAGGTTGTAAAGGTTCAGACGGCCCAGCAGCAGGGAGTTGATGCTTAGATCCCCGACGGGGGTCGCCAGGGTCGCTGCAATGCCCGAAGGCTCAAGCTGCACTTGCTTCACCCAGACGCTGGCTGCCTGGTCACCGACCGAGTAGCTCCACACATCTCCCTGGATTTCCTTGCCCAACAGCTCGCCATAGGCATCATCCAGATTGACCACACTCACAAAACCCTGCGCTCTGGTAGAAACCTGATCCGCGAAGAGCAGTTTCTTGGCGGCAAAATACTCCGGCATCGTGGTGTGAAAATCCAGATGGTCCTGGGAAAGGTTGGTGAAGACCCCCACATCGAACTGACACCCCTCGACCCGTCCCAGGCTCAGGGCATGGGAGGAAACCTCCATGACCACATGGGTCACCCGCTCATCCCTCATTTCCCTGAAAAACCGCTGCAAGTCCGAAGATTCAGGAGTCGTCATGGGAGCGGATTGCCGGTTCTGTGCCCAGCGATAGCCAAGAGTCCCAATGATCCCGACCAAGGTACCCGCTTCTTTTAGAATGCTTTCGATGAGGAGCGTGGTGGTGGTCTTGCCGTTGGTTCCGGTCACGCCGATCAGTTTCAGGCCCCTGGAGGGGTTTTCATAGAAATTGAAGGCGAGCCTGGCCAATGCTTTGCGGCTGTCAGGAACGCGCACTGCGCTTACCCCCAGGGAGCCGTTGAGTGGATTCTCCGTGATGACTGCGCGCGCTCCCCGCCGGATGGCATCCTGAATATAGGCGCTTCCATCCACATGAGCCCCGCGGAGCGTCACAAACAGATCGCCCGCCTGCGTCTTACGACTGTCATACACAACACCGCTTATGGGGATCTCGAGTTCTCCTCGCATCTCAAGAACTTCCAGACCATCCAATAAAGCGGCCAAAGTCTTCGTCACCTGTAAAATCTCCCTTTACTATCCAACTGGTTTGAAAATTCGGCACCACCAGTTCAAGGCACCCTGGTCATGACCAGGTCGACCGGGACTTTAGGCTTGTTCGTTGCCTCCAGGGCAAGAACCGGAGAGACGGGCTTTGCCCCGGACTGCCCTTTGGTCTGCACAGCTGGAATCGCCGCCCCTTTCGTGACTCCCTTCGTTTCCTTCGGGAATGGCTGCAGAGCTCCCGCCAACCCTTTCTTGTCGGACGGAACAGCGGCTTTGGCACCTTTGTTTGGTCCCGTACCCGCGAGATGAACGCCCGGAGGATAGGAAGGACTGCTCGATCGAGGGAAAACACCGAGATAAGGCAGAGCCTTGGCGGCTATGTTGCGGAACACCGGCGCCGCCACTACTCCGCCATAATCGGCGCCGTGGGGTTCATGGACCACTACGCTGATCACCAGACGAGGCCGATCGGCCGGAATGAAACCCGTAAAAATAGAGGTATATTTGTTGGACGCATAGCGTCTTGTCTGCGGATCCAGAACCTGAGCCGTTCCCGTTTTTCCCGCGACGGTGTACCCTTCCGGCACCGCTTTCACCCCTGTCCCACCATCCTGAGTGACGCTGACCATCATATCACAGATCTGCTGCGCTGTCTTTTTGCTAATCGCTCTGCGGAAAGGTCTGGTACGGAGGGGTTCATAGCGCTCACCCTCACCGTCGACGATCTGTTTCACGATCGTGGGCTGACCGATTTCTCCTCCGTTGGCCAAGCACGCCATCCCATTAGTAAGCTGCAGTGCGGTCACGCCGATGCTCTGACCAAAACCGGTGGTGGCCAGATCGATGGGACGCCATTTCTTCCCGGGTCGCACCAATCCTCTGACCTCGCCGGGGAGAGTAATCCCTGTTCTGGCGCCGAACCCAAAGCCCTTGATGTAGCGGTAGTATCGCTCATTCCCCAGCTGCATGGCGATCTTGCTCGCCGCGATATTACTCGAATATTTGATCACCTCGGGGATGGTGAGCCAACCGTGAGGATGGACATCCTTGATCACATGACCGGTAACCTGGAGTTTTCCATTCTCGCAAAAGATGCGATCGCGTTCCTTTACCAGACCTTCTTCCAGCGCTCCGCTCATGAGAAACACCTTGAACGTGGAACCCGGCTCGAAGGAATCCGTAATCGTGCGGTTGCGCCAGGAATCGGCGCTGCTTTTGTTGCTCAGATTGGGATCGAAAAAGGGCCAATTGGCCATAGCCAGCACTTCGAAAGTCTGCGGGTCAAGGATCACGACTTCACCCGCCTTGGCTCGATATTGCTGCATCGCCTTCTCGAGTTCGAATTCGGCCAGATATTGAATGTACGTATCGAGGGTCAGCCGCACCCCAAAGTTCTCCATGGGTTCGGGAGGAGGTGAAGAGTCAAGCCAGAGACCCCGCCTGATGCCGTCGTGCAACTGACCGACGGTCACCGAATGCTCCCGCAAGATCTGGTCGAAGCCTTTTTCAACCCCTTCCAGACCGCTGCCGTCCACCCCCACAAAACCCACTACCTGCCCCCCGACCTGCCCGTAGGGATAGAAGCGCTTGTATTCGTCAACCAAATTCAAAGCCGGTTGCTTCAGGTCTTCGACGGCAATGGCCTGCTGGTCGGTGAGATGCCGTTTGAGCCAGACAAAACGACGCTGATTGGCCAATTTTCCCGCGAGAACGCTTTCGCTTTCGTCCAGGATGGGCGAGAGACGGGCAGAAAGGTGACTGCGGGCGTCCACCCTGGAGGCGTCGGCAAATAGGGAACGCTGGGGTACGGAAAAGGAAAGCAGGCGCCCCTGATTGTCATAGATGGATCCCCGAAAGGTGGGCACGCGGATAGTGGCCTCCGTCTGGCTCTGAGATCTTTCCAGCCAGGTAGCATATTCGATCAGCTGCAGCCGGGAAGCCCTCGCCAGAATTACACAAAAGCCGAGGATGACCAGGGCATTGAAGAAGACATAGCAGGACCAGTATCGAGCATTCAAGAATCTACCAGAGTTGCGCCTCTCCACGTGCAGCCCCTTTATTCGGTATGACGTTAACGCATGGGAACCTTTTGCTCCGGCCGAGGGGGATTCAGCCCAAAATCCTTCCGTCCCAGCTCTTCCAGGTGGTGTGGATCCTGAAAACGAGACCACTCCAGGCGAAGTTTCCTCTGTACGGTGACCAGTTGTTCGTATTCTTCATGAAGGTTCGCCAGCCGATATCCGTTTTGGACCTGCTGAACATAGAGCCAGATGAAGAAGACCGCCCCGAGAACGAACACGATCCCCAGGACGCCGGCCAGGAGTATCCACGCCTTCATCCCGGCCCTGGAGGGAGGGTTCCCGGTATCCTCAAAATCGTCAGGCGACTTCAACCTCAGCATCGGCCCCGGTCCTCCCCTCCTCACCCTGGCTGTCGAGCAGACCCACTCATTGCCTGCTCACACCCTCTCCCCATTTTTCAATGGCCCGCAGACGAGCACTCCGTGAGCTCGGATTGGTCTCGACTTCGCTCATATCCGGGCGAAGCGGCTTTCGGGTTATCAGCCTGACCCTGGGTTGCCCTTCACATTGACATATTGGAAAGGTTTTCGGACAAGTGCACGATTTTGACCACTCCCTGAAGGTTGTCTTGACGATTCGGTCTTCCAGGGAATGGAAAGCCACGGTGCACAGCCGGCCCCCGGGTTTCATCAGGCCCAGGACCTGGGAGAGGAACTGTTCCAGCGAGTCCAGTTCATGATTTACGGCCAACCGCAAGGCCTGAAAGGTTCGCGTCGCCGGATGAATACGCACACTGTCCCTGGTCCTGGGAACGACCCTTTCAATCTCTTTGGCCAGGTCGAGGGTGGTTGCAAACGGTCTGATCTGACGCCGCGAGACAATCCCACGGACAATGCGGGAGGCCCATCGCTCCTCCCCCAGCTGCCGGATGAGCTCAGTCAAATCCTTCTCGGAAAGCCCGTTCACCAGATCCGCAGCCGTCCGCCGAAGGCGTCGATCCATGCGCATGTCCAACGGTCCCTCGAGCATAAAGCTGAATCCACGTGCAGCGTCAGTCAATTGGAAAGTTGATACCCCCAGGTCGACGACAACCCCATCCACTGGCCCTAAGCCAAATTCTCCCAGGATGCGAGGAAGGTCAGCGAAGTTCGCTTCTGCTAAGAACAATCTTTTCTGGTAGGAAGAAAGTCTTGCTCGGACTCGTGCTATGGCTTCGGCATCACAGTCAAGCGCAATCAACACGCCATCAGGAGCACTCGCTTGCAGGATGGCCTCGGCATACCCTCCTCCTCCAACGGTCCCATCAACGTACACCCCGCCTGCATGGCATCCCAGAAGTCCAATGACCGCTTCACGCAAGACTGGCAAATGAGGGCGTGAAGTTGGTTCATCCATTTGCCTTTAGAGTCCGGTTATGGCGATTTTTTCCATAATCTGTTCCGAATTATCCCGGTACCATTCACGGTGCCGCTCCCAGGTCGCCTTGTCCCAAATCTCAAAGCTTTTGAGCATGCCCGCGAGCAGGACCTCCTGCCCCAGTCCCACCGTTTCCCGCAAGAACGGGGGAATCAAGATCCTACCTTGATTGTCAAACTCACATTCCTCGGCACTCGAAACGAAATGCCTCATGAAGGCGCGCTGATCACCCTGCACCTGAGAGAAATCCTGCACCTTGGCCTCAATTTCCTCCCAGGATTCGGGCGGATACGCCACCAGGCATTTGTCCATGACGGTAATGATCAGAGCGTCCTTGTAGTGGTTCTGGAGGACTTCGCGGAATTTGGTAGGAATCCGCAAACGCCCTTTGGCATCGAGGCGATGGACCGACTGCCCTCGAAAGTACGGCTTCTCCAGCATTCCCACTTTAAGCCCCTTATTCCCACATTTTCCCACTTTTTGCTACTAATATCTATTTTTTCCGGTTTGTCAAACACAATCGCACGCTCGATGCAAAATTGCTCACCTCCCTTCACCGTCTTCCCGCACTACTGTTCCAAAGGCGGCAGATCTTTTCTCAACGCCAATCTTCCGCCCTCACTCTAATCCCGCCAAGAGTTATCCAAGGGCAACGAACTCCTGTCTCGCCAAGGGAGAAGCCGGGCAAGGAGCATGCAACACCGCCTTGGTCTTCCAGTCCGGCCTTGGGGTTACTCTTTGCCCCAGGATTAGCCCCGGCCTTCCGGCTCTATTTCATTTGCCATGGACAGACCGCTTGTGTTATGGAGGGCTGGGTGATGGAATGCCTGACGGGGTATTTCATGCAACCCCAGAAAAGCCTCTGCTTCCAACCCTAAAGGCCTTCCTTCCAATGGCAGAGGCTTTTTTGTTTTGAACCGTCGGGAAAGGGCGTGCCGTGCAGCAAGATGATGAGATCATCCTTCGGTTTGCCAAGGAGATCGCCATAAAGTTCATTGAACTGGGCAGGATCTCGCCTGATAATTTTAGGGAGCATTTCAGGAGTATTTTCTGGAGTCTCAAGAGCACCGTTGTCGACGCTCGCTTGCCCGAGCTTGATGAGAAGACCGTTGGCGAGGATGAGACGGGCGCTTCCTGAAGGGAACGAAGATGGCTTTAAGAGAAGAATTCGAGAGGCAGGGCAACTGGCTCTTTCGCTGGAGAAGCTATCTGCCGCTGCTCATAGTACCGCTGTTTTTCATGGCCCTTTATGGTTCCCGTTCGGATGCTCAGGAACCTTCGGGAACGGCCGTCAGGTTTTGGGAAGCGTTTTGTTTTCTCCTGTCGCTGCTGGGTTTTGCCATCCGCTGTGCGACAGTTGCCTTTGTGCCTTCGGGGACCTCCGGGAGGAACACCAGAGAACAGATCGCCAGCGTACTCAACACCACCGGGATCTATTCGGTCGTGCGGCATCCGCTTTACCTGGGAAACCTGATCATGATCTTCGGTTTGTTGCTCTTTATCCGAGTCTGGTGGTTCGCGCTGATCGGGGCTTCCTTGTTTTGGGTTTACTACGAACGCATCGCGTTTGCCGAAGAGGAGTTCTTGCGGAACAAATTCGGCGATGCCTATCTCGACTGGGCGACCAAGACACCGGCCTTCATCCCCCGTTTGAAGGACTGGAACAAGCCGGACTTGACCTTCTCCTTGCGTAAAGTATTGAAAAGGGAGTATTCGGGCTTCTTTGCCATCATCGCCTCCTTTACCTGCCTCCATATCATCACGGAACTCTTCCTCCACACCCGAAATCCGCAGATAGGCATAGGCTGGGCGGTTCTTTTCGTGGTGGGCCTCATTACCTATCTTACCCTGAGAACCCTGAAAAAGAAGACCACCCTGCTTGATGTTCCGGGGCGCTGAGAAGGCGACTGAAGCGGCAGAGCGCTTGATTGCGTCTGCAATCATCAAGGCAGGACAGACTAAGCGGGCGGGTTGGTGAGGCGAGGGGGTAAGGGTTGCCTCACCCCCCGATGATCCTAAAGGGCAAGGGCTTTGGTCAGGTAATCACTGATGTCTTTAACGGTCCTGATCTTTTCCGCTTCCTCGTCGGGAATCTCCAGATCGAACGCTTCTTCCAGAGCCATTACCAGTTCCACCACATCCAGGGAGTCGGCTCCCAGGTCATCGACCACATTGGCTTCCGGAGTGACGATCTCCTTGTCAACTCCCAATTGATTGGCAATGATGTCTGCCACTTTTACCTGCATTTCCGTTCGATCCATTCTTGCCTCCTGATCTAGTTGACGTCTTTTTCAAGTTTCGGATGGTTTACAAATCCATAGAAAAGCACTTCCAAGGCACTCGGCAGTTCCTCCGCAAGCGAATAACTGCAATCATGCGCCAGCCATTTTTGGATGATCCCGTGGATGAATCCCATCACCCCATAGAAAACCGTCTCAAAGTCGAGCGGTTTGAGCACCCCTTTCTGGCCGGCTTCCAAGACCTTCCTGCGCAACACCAGGATGCGCCGCTTCACCTGCTTCAGGTAAAGATCCTCAACCTGCACTCCGATGTCATGCCGTTCCTGCACGATGAGTCGATACAGACCCTGATTCTGGTCGAAAAACTCAAAGTAGACCCGGACGTACTTGGTGATCATGGTGAGAACGTCGTCCTGGCCATCGAGAATGGTCCTGGCCTTGATTTCGAGTTCTTCCAGGCGCTGGCGCACCAGCTCATTGAAGAGAGTTTCTTTGTTGGCAAAGTAGCGATAGAGGGTCCCTTTTCCCACGCCTGCAAGGTCCGCCACCTCGTCCATGGTGGCAACGTGGAAGCCTTTTTCGGAAAAGACCCCCAGGGCCGCATCGAGAATTCGTTCGCGCGTCGAGGATCTGGCCAAGGCCTTGTGATCCTCACCGGGCACGGTTTCCGCCATCATCCTTTCCAGGAGCCTGCCGTAGAACTGCTCGGAGCTGATCTCCAGCCCCTCGGCTGCCATCTGAAAGGCCGCGATGAAAGCTGGAAGAGGATAAGCCGGTGGGAACGGCTTTGGTTTGAACGCCTCGCGAAGCTCAAGAAAGCACCCGACCAGCTCGTCCAAAATCAGCTCCCTGGGCTGATCATGGTGGATGACCTCGCCCAGGGCGGCGGCCATGGCCTCGGGTTTGATCTTCCCCTCAGCCAGCCTTTTGGCCAGATGCTGCAGACGCTGCCGTTTGTTTTCTTTGCTCAAGACCGCTCTCCCCATCGCCGTTGACGGACTGGTCGGTCATTAATCATAGAAGCCGAACAAAGTCAAGGCCCTTCTCGCATGGCGCTGCAAAAGCTGCCCATCTGCGTAGGAAAGCTTTCGACGGGAGGACTACAGAGAAGCATCGTAGGTGGGTTTTGGTATTCCCTGAGCCTGGGCATGGGCGCGCTGGATCGCGCCCTCGGTGCCCCGTGTCATCTCATAGTCTCCCAGGGAACCAATGGGAACAAAGCGACAGTCCAGAGCGTCACTGTCCGGGGAGGGTTCTCCCCCGTTGCCTTCGCAGAGGAAATCCAGAAGGATGTAGTGGTATTCGATTCTTCCTGCTTGATCCCGAATCACTCGATCCAGGGCCACAACCAGGTCACGGACGGTCACCGACAGCCCGACTTCTTCCTGCACTTCTCTCACAACCGCCTCACGCAGCGATTCCCCCACTTCCACCAGTCCCCCCGGCACCGACCATTTCCCATACGAGGGTTCCTTTCCCCTCTGCACCAGAAGCACCTGGTCACCTCGGAAGATAATCGCGCCCACTCCTACCATGGGCCGTTTGGGATAGCGTCGACTCATTCTCTCTCCTCTTGTTGGACCCGCTCTCAGGGTTTACAGTGACGACACGGCCGATAGCCCTGTTCCAATCCGGTCCAGCGGTCCCCAAAACTGATTCGCTGGCGGTGTCCGATCTTTTTCCCCAGCGCGCATTCGGGCCGATGGAAGACGAAACTGGCGCGGTTGCCGAAATAGGTTGGTTCAGGTTTTACCGCGCAAGCCCTCCACATTCCCTGGCGTTGGTGAATCGCTTCCTTCTGCAGCAGGAGGAATTCCTGAAGTCGCCTGAAATCCTGGTTGGACCTGAAGACAAAAGCACATCCGGCGCGGAGCAGTTCCGCATTGGCACATTTGCCATTGGGCAACAGGACGTAGGCCAGAAGGCGACCGTACTGGTCGGTCTTGTCGTGGTCATATTGGAGGGAGATGCGTTGGTGGAGAACCAGATCGCTGTTCAATTTCCGGGCATCCTCCCCGAAGCAGTCGGCCGTAGCCTCTGTCGTGCGCGATTTCCGGAGCATCGATGCCCAGATAGCGCACCTTCTCACCACTCTTCAGAATGATGGTGTCACCGTCACACACGAAAGCCACTTCGCCGGAATCCGGTAAGGATCGGCCCCAGCTGCAGTCCGGAGTCAGCAGCAACCCCACAGCCACGACAACAAGGAGCCATCTCATCCAGAAACCTTCTTCTTTGGCCGTCCACTTTTTGCCGGCGACGTTTTGATGACTTTTGCCATCTGCCTCAGGGCCTGCCGCAGTCGGTGTTCGTTTTCCACCAGAGCGAGCCGCAGGTAGCCCTCACCTTCCTCGCCAAAGCCGATGCCGGGAGAAACTGCCACATTCGCTTCCTCCATCAGTTTGATGGCAAAGGCCATAGATCCCATCTGATTGAACGGTTCGGGAATTTTGGTCCAGACAAACATGCCCGCCTTGGGTTCCGTCACCGGCCAGCCGATGCGTCTCAAGCCTTTGCAGAGCACGTCACGGCGCTGCTGGTAAATGCGGGCCTGTTCCTCAACCTCGGCGTCACAATCCCGCAGAGCAACAATCCCGGCGATTTGAATGGCGGAGAAGATGCCGTAGTCGTAGTAGCCCTTGATCTTAGCCAGACCCTGGATGATCTCCTTATTTCCCACACAATACCCGATCCGCCAGCCGGCCATGTTGTAAGACTTGGAAAAAGAACCGAACTCCACTCCCACCTCCGCCGCCCCGTCCACCTGAAGGAAACTCGGCGCGCGATAGCCGTCAAAGGTGATTCTGGCATAGGCAAAATCGTGAATCACCATGAACCGGTATTTCCTGGCCAAGGCCACAATCTCCCGGAAAAGGTCGAGGCTGGCCACGGTGGCCGTGGGATTATGGGGATAGTTGAGGATCAGGACCTTCGGGGTGGGATAGAGCGATTCGCACATGGTGGCAATGCGTTCGAGGAATTTTTCTTCACTGGCCAGCGGAATACGAATGACGTTGCCGCCGGCGATGATGGTCGCATAGATGTGGATCGGAAAGGCAGGCGTTGGCACCAGCACAGTATCGCCAGGACCGATCAGGGCCAGGCAAAGATGGGATATCCCCTCTTTGGAACCGATGGTACACGATGACCTCGCTTTCCGTATCGAGTTCCACCCCATAGTCGAGACCATAATAACGGGCAATTTCCCGCCGCAGATTCCGCAGTCCGGCGGCAACCGGATAGCGGTGGCTCTTGGGGTCTTGAACCACCTCACAGAGTTTTTCCGTCACCACCTGGGGAGCCGGATCAATGGGGTTTCCCATCCCCAGGTCAATGACGTCATGGCCTTGGGCGCGCTTTTCCATCCTCATCTTGTTGATCATCCCAAAAAGATAGGGTGGCAATTGAGTCATGCGCTGCGCAAAGCGGACAATCGGGTCTTCGGTCATAGGATGGTCCTCCTTTCTTCCACGTCATTCCGGTCATCCCAAAAAGAAAGCCCCAGGCCGCCTGGCCCAGGGCTTCAAGACACCATGAGCCAACTCTTCAGCCCATGGCAGTCAGTAGGAACCGTTTGCTAATGAATCACCATGGCACCAACCACCGCCCAGGCTGTCGAGCACGCGGCGGCCGCCAGTGCAGTCTCTTTTCGATCAGCACCCATCAGATGTTCTCCCTTTCTTAATAATTACTTATCGAATCTCGGCCAACATGTCAATGGCTCCTTGGGCCATGTCGGCTTTCCTTTTTCCACTAGCGGGAGTACTTTTTCTTGCCCTTACGACCATTTTTATGTCTTATTCAAGGGGGAGCCTTGGAACCATATCCCGAAGATGGCCTGACGATCGGATTCGAATTGGCTTTGTTCCTTGGAGGGAACTCATGTGCAATAGACAGCTGCAACTCTTGTTGTTCATTCCCATGACGCTGGCCATCGCCCTGGCCGGCCTGAAGGCTTTTGCGCAGGGTGCGGAAACCGCTGCTCCCCAGGCCGCCGAAGCTTCCGATACGGCAGCGAAGGCCAAACTCAGCCATGCCACCATGTGTGAACGCGTTGACAATCTCACCCCGATGCGCGCGGGTCTGGTTTTTTCCGTCTCCACCGGGCAGGTCGCCTGTTACACTTCCTTCGATCCCGTGCCTCAGCCCTCTCTGATCTATCATCGATGGTTTCACCGGGATGAGCTCAGCACCCAGACCAGGCTCCGGATCTATCCGCCCAAGTGGGCAACCTACAGCGTGATTCAGTTGCGCGAAACGGACAAAGGCCCCTGGCGGGTTGAAATCACCGATCAGAATGGCCGCGTCTTTAATGTGCTCCGCTTCAGTATTGTTGACTAGACCTTTCCACTCGTTGTGATTCACTGCCATGACTCGTTTGCTCAAGTTTCTCTCAACTGTTCGCTGGCAAGACCTGGTGGATATCATCATCAACAGCTATATCCTCTTCCGCGTCTATGTCCTCTTTCATGGAACCAACGCCTTTCGCGTGCTCGTGGGCATAACCTCTCTCTGGATTCTCCAGGAAGTGGCCGCGTCCATGGGCCTCATTCTGACCAGCTGGGCCATACGAGGCATCACGACGGCGGCAGCGGTCATCATCATCGTCGTTTTCCGCAATGAGATCCGCTCCGCGCTCCAGGTGCGCAACCTCAGAGCCTTTATCTGGGGGTCTCCCATCCGGGAACAGGCCACCCCGGTCGACATCGTGGTGCAAACCGTCTACCAGATGGCCAAGAAGCGAATCGGCGCCCTCCTCGTTTTTCCCGGCAAGGAAGACCTGGGTGAACTCCTTCATGGCGGCATTCCCTGGCACGGGACGGTTTCTCAGGAGATGCTGCTCAGCATCTTCTGGCCGAACAATCCGGTGCATGACGGCGCCATCATCATCAGGGGGGATCAGATTGTGGAGGTGGGCGTGCTCCTGCCCCTTTCCCAGCGCCAGGATCTGCCTTCCTACTATGGAACTCGCCATCGGGCCGCCCTTGGTCTGGCCGAACGAAGCGACGCCCTGGTGGTAGCGGTTTCCGAGGAGCGCGGTCGCGTAACCGCCGCCAAGGACAACGCGCTCACACCCTTCAGTGAGCCGCAGGAGTTGACGCAGTTCATCAACCGGCACCTGAATATTTCCGACGGAGTCCCCACCAACCGGCAAAAACGGGAGCGCTTGCGCCTCACCTTGGCCGCCATCCTGTCGCTGCTGATCATGACCGGCATCTGGTTTGGGTTTACGAGAAGCCAGGACACCATCATTGCACTGAATGTTCCCATCGAGTATGTCAACCGTCCCCTCAGCTTTGAGATTCTGGACACCTCGACCGATGAAGCCCGTCTGCAGCTCTACGGGTCGAGCGCGCTGATCAAGTCCCTGCAACCTGGTCAGGTGATGGTGCGGGTTGACCTCAATAAAGCCGTCGAAGGTCGGAACGTATTTCCCATTACTCAGGACAATATCATTCTGCCGCCCGGGGTATTCCTCAACAAGGTCCAGCCCACCAATATCGACGTAAATCTCGATGCCCCGATAACCGCGGAATTACCGGTCCAGGTGGACTGGGCCGGCAAACTTCCGGACCATCTGAATCTGGTGCGAGTCAGTGTGACGCCCGAGAGCGTCAAGGTTATCGGCGGCAGACAGGTGCTGCAACGGTTGAGCACCCTCTACACGGCACCGGTGCGTCTGGACAGCCTGACAAAAGCGGGAACCGTGACGACCACTCTCGTCTTGACGCCCCCGTCTTTGAAACTGATTTCCAATACAAATGAAAAGGTGACGGTCAGCTATGTGCTGGAGGAAAAGGCAGACCGCGATAAGAGATAACTAATGGCAAGAATTTAGCTTTGGCGGGATTGCAGGGGCGTGAGGCAGGGTCTCGCTGATCCAGCAGGAACAGGGGTCAGTAGGCCCCCATGGAAGAACCATTCTTGAGCGAAAAGATGATTCGGTTCGCCCTCTCTTCCAGTTCTGGAATCATCTCCACGAGGGCTTTGAGGGAAGTAAGGATCTTTTTCGTCTGCTGGCGGTGGGGTATTTCCAGTGCCGGATGGTCAAGGAAGTGGACGATTTCCTCGAGCACTGACATGTTATCGGCTTTGAAATCAACATAGGCCAGTCTGGGCCAGTCTCTCCTTAGATCCGCCGGCAGGTGTTCAACGCGGCGGGCAAGATCTTTGTCCATCCCGATCCAGAGAGCACGCTCCAGCCGCCCGAGGAGTTGGCGGATTTCCTCCTCCTCCTGACTCCAGGTGGCATCGGCCGACAGGAGCCAGCACCACTTGGGGAGGATGCGATTCTTCACCCATTTTTCGCTGACATGGGGCATGAGCGGCATAACAGCCAGCTGCTGTTGCTCACTCAACAATTCTCTGGCCAGCTCTCCACTTTTGCCGGTGCCGTTCAACTGCGGCAAATGCAGCTGAAGAAGCTCACAGAGCCGAGCGAGAACCGCTCTCTTGCAGGCAATCTCGGGAACGGCTTTTTCCAGCTGAGCTTCCCATTGTTCCCTTAGGTATCCTATTTCCGCATTTATGGCAGAGAAGATAAAACCTAGTTTCACCAGGGTATTCCGCATCTCGTGAGCGAGCACGTTACAGCTCTGAAGGCGCTGTCGTGTCAACGTTTCGTGAGCTTCGGACAGGGTTTCGCGGATATGGAGGGAAAGGAGTTCCGTCCCCAGAGTGCGGGAGAGTTTCTTGATGATCTTGGTGGAATGGTCTCCCCGCTTGATCGTTCCCGGTTTGAAATGGATTTTGATTACCGCCACTACAACAAATTCGGAATCCTGCCAGATCGACCTGTTTTCATGGTCCAGGGGATATACCGGGTGATTGACCTGATCCCAGTAGAGATCGGCTTTCCGGACGAGAACGGGTTCCATGTGGTGGAAGTCTTCGATCTCTCCGTTGATTTGCTTGCGGACACTGCGAACATCTTCATCCGGGTTATCGGCGGTCCAGCTCTTCTGCTTTTCCACACACCAGCCCATGGCCTCCCTCACCCGACCCGGCCGGTCATGATACTGGCCCCACATTTTGCCCGGATAATTATAATCGGAAATCTCCGGCAAGCCCCATTGGATCTCTTCTGATCCTGGCGTGCGAATTCCGGAAGTAACGCGGATGGCCTGCAGGTCCGGCATCGGACCAATGCGATAAATGGTCCCTTTGGTAGCCGTGGACAAGCAGAAAAGAATGTTCTCAATCATGCCCTTGCAGGTTCTCTCGAGGACATCGTTGTCAATGATCACGATACCAGCTCCCGCGCAGGAATTTCTCACCCATTCTGTAGTCTGTAATATAAAATCATATTCTATGATGAATCCAAAGATTGGTCAATCTTCATTTCTTGATCCCCCACCCAACCAGGGTAAGCCACTGTCCCGGCCATCTCACCTTGAAATCACCCGGGAACAAGGCCCGGCCGCTCTTCCAGAGGATCTCCCGGCGGGTAAAACAGGGCTTCAACTCCGCCCGTAAAGGCGAGTCATTTTCGCCAGCCGCTTCGCCAGCTCCGAGGTCATCTGCTCGGGCAAGAGTCGCCATTCCCAGTTGCCATGAGCAACCGACGGCACGTTCATGCGTGCTTCTTCCCCAAGTCCCAGGACATCCTGCATGGGAACGATCACGGTATTGCCCACGGACATCATGGCCAGCCTTATGAGTTCCCAGTGCACTCCGGGTTCTTCCACCTTCCTGCCAAGATACTGCGCCAGGCGCGCTTTGCCCTGTTCGTCGAGTTCGCGGCGGAACCAGCCCCGGGTCGTGTTGTTGTCATGGGTGCCCGTGAAGACAATTCCGTTCCGAATATGGTTATGGGGGGCATAGGGGTTGGTGGGAAGGTCCTCACTGAAAGCAAACTGCAGCACCTTCATTCCGGGAAAGCCAAAAGCTACCATGATCTCCCGCACATCCGCGGTGATTACGCCCAGGTCTTCAGCAATGAGAGGAAGAACGGGAAAGCGTTTGGACAAGGTGGCGAAGAAATCATGAGCCGGCGCTGGTTCCCATTTACCATTGACGGCGGTGGTCTCGGAGGCGGGAATTACCCAGTAGCCCACAAATCCCCTGAAATGATCCAGCCGGACCCAGTCGAAAAGCCTCAGATTATGCTCCAGACGCTCGAGCCACCACGCGTAACCCGTCTCCTGCAACACATCCCACCGGTACAACGGGTTGCCCCAAAGCTGACCGGTGGCGCTGAAGTAGTCCGGCGGCACCCCGGCCACAACGGTGGGCCTCAGTTCCTCATCGAGGAGGAAAAGGCCGGGATTGGCCCATACATCCGCACTCTCGTAACTTACGTAAATGGGAAGATCGCCAATGATCTGAATATCCAGCCGATGGCAGTAGCTCTTGAGGGCCGCCCATTGCCTGAAAAATAGATATTGAACGAATCTTTTTTCCTGAACGGTCTCGGCAAGTCTTTCTCGCCACGCTTGCCACTCGGCCTCCGTTCCTCGCTTCATGCCCGTTGGCCAGGACCTCCACGGGCTGCCCCCCGCGTGGTCTTTATAGGCGGCAAAAAGGGCGTAGTCGTCCAGCCAGAGAGCCTGTTCGCGGCAGAATTGGGAATATCCGGCATCCGCAGGCCGCTCTCGGACAAACCTCGCAAACGCCTTCCGCAGAAGACCCTGTTTGGCCCGGGAGGCGGCCTCGTAATCCACCTTGCTGTCGGCAAAAGACGGGAGATGATCGAGGTCGGCGGGCGTCAGGAAACCCTCTTGTACCAGGCGGTCGGGACTGATCAAAAGAGGGTTGCCGGCAAACGCCGAAGAAGAGGTGTAGGGAGAGTTCCCGCTCAGCAAAGAGGTCGGCGTGAGAGGAAGGATCTGCCAGAGGCTCTGGCCCGCTTCGGCCAGAAAATCGGCAAACCGGTAAGCGCCATCCCCAAGATCGCCCACGCCATAGCGAGAAGGAATCGAGGTGAGGTGGAGCAAAATGCCACTGCGTCGTCTTGCCATCAATAGACCTCAGCGCCTTGTGAGACTCCTTACGGCAGCCGTGTTACTTAGAAGTCTTTTCAGACTCCGTCAAAGGCCGCCCCGAGGTGGGTTTCAGACCCTTTTTCTGTGGTGCTTTGCTCTCCCCGACCGGGGTCTGGGAATCCGAGACCACTGTGTCCATAGAGGACAGCTCCGGCAGGCTCACCGGCGTCGGTTTGGCCTCCTTGGGCGCCTCACTTCTAAGAAACACCACTCCTAACGGTGGAAGTACCAGAGGCAGTGAACAAGGTCGTCCGTGGGACCGGATGGGCTCGGCCTCGACACCTCCGAAGTTCCCGTGACCGCTGCCTCCGTAGAGTCCGGCATCGCTGTTCAGGATTTCCTTCCAAAAACCGCCTCGAGGCACCCCCAGGCGGTAATCAATGCGCGGCACAGGAGTGAAATTAGCTGCGATCACGACCATATCACCCGTGCTCTTGCCTTTCCTGAGGAAGCTGATAACACTCGTATCGGCATCGCGAAAATCGATCCACTCGAATCCATCCTGAGTAAAATCCGCCTCATACAGGGCCGGTTCCGTTCGGTAGGTGGCATTCAGGCTTTGCACCCACTTCTGGACGCCCAGGTGGGGGGGATGTTCGAGCAGATCCCAGTCGAGGCTCTTTTCATGATACCATTCGTTCCATTGTCCGAATTCCCCGCCCATGAACAGGAGCTTCTTGCCGGGATGGCCATACATGTATCCGAACAGGAGCCGAAGATTGGCGAATCGCTGCCAGTCGTCACCCGGCATCTGCCGAATGAGGGAACCCTTGCCGTACACAACCTCGTCGTGAGACAAGGGCAGCACGAAGTTCTCAAAGAACGCATACCAGATGCTGAACGTGAGCTGGTTTTGGTGATATTTGCGATGGATTGGCTCTTTTGAGAAATAGTCGAGCGTATCGTGCATCCATCCCATGTTCCATTTCATCCCGAAGCCAAGCCCTCCGGCGTAGGCAGGTCGGGAGACCATCGGCCAGGAAGTCGATTCCTCAGCCATCGTCTGCACATCCGGATGGCGCCCATAAACGATCTCGTTGAGACGTCGCAGAAAATAGATGGCTTCGAGGTTTTCCCTGCCGCCATGGACGTTGGGAATCCACTCCCCCTCGTTCCTGGCATAATCCAAATAGAGCATGGACGCCACGGCATCGACTCTGAGCCCGTCGACGTGGTAGCGATCGAGCCAGAAAATGGCGCTGCTGACGAGGAAGGACCTGACTTCGTATCTGCCGTGGTTGAAAATGTAGGTCTTCCAGTCGGGATGGAATCCCTGTTTGGGATCCTCATGCTCAAACAAATTGGTGCCGTCGAAATAAACCAGTCCGTGTTCGTCGCTGGGGAAGTGTGAAGGGACCCAGTCGAGGATGACCCCGAGGCCGTGGCGATGGAGTTCCTCAATGAGAAACATAAAATCGTGCGGCGTACCGTATCGGGAAGTCGGGGCGAAATACCCGGTCGTCTGATAACCCCAGGAACCAAAAAAAGGATGCTCCATGACCGGCAGGAATTCCACATGCGTAAAACCCATCTCGCTAAGATAGGGAGGCAGGTATTCCGCCATTTCCCGATAGGTGAGCGGCCGGTTCTCTTCCTCCGGAACCCTTCGCCAGGACCCCACATGGAGCTCGTAGATGGAGAGCGGCGCATTCAGGGCATTGGCTTTATGCCTGGAGGTCATCCACTGGGCATCACTCCAGTCATGCTGAAGCTCCCAGACGACAGAGGCGGTTTGGGGCGGCGTCTGGGAGCAAAAGCCGAAAGGGTCGGCCTTATCCACACGGTAGCCATGGTGTTTGGAGACAATATGGTACTTATAGATGGTGCCGCTGCCCAACCCGGCGACAAAGCCTTCCCAGATTCCGGAGCCGTCCTCCCTGACCTTCAAGGCATGAGAGGCCTTGTCCCAGCCGTTGAAATCCCCAAAGACCGTGACCTTTTGGGCATTTGGTGCCCATACCGCGAAATGCGTCCCGGCTGTGCCCCGTAGCGTGATGGGATGAGCACCCATTTTTTCGAAGAGCGTAAAATGACTGCCTTCCTTGAAGAGGTAGATATCGTGCTCGGTGAGCAGACTGCCTTCGTACTCGACGTTACTCTTTTTCTTCATTCAATCCTCCCCTGCCGCAGTCAGCCGCTTCCAGGTAGGCTTTCCACTTTTCAACCGTTTTGGGACCAACACCGGGAATCTCCTCCAGCTCATCCAGGCTCTGCCAGCTTGACTTGCCGCGCCGGTCCACGATAGCCGCAGCAAACCCCGCTTTCATCTGCGGCACCAACATGAGCTCTTCTTCGGAAGCAGCATTCACGTTCAGTTTTCCACCCTGCGTCAACCACGCCGCCGCCGGCATGGCCTCGACGCGGACAGTTGCCGGACCTTCACCGGAGGTCGAGACGCGGACCACTTGCCCGTTGCCGACCAAGCGTTCCGCCACTTCCGCCGCGACGGCTTTCGCGCTGCCCGAGCGAAGGCCGCCCGCCACTCCGAGAGCGCGGCTGACAGTCACTTCCGGACCCTCGAGGAGATAGGTTCCAGGCTCTCTGACTTCACCTTCCACCGCCACCATCACCGGACGAGAAGGAACATCTGACGAAGTTGAGTCTCGATTTTGAGAACGCCCCAGCAGGGTGGACACAATAATGGCCGCCAGCACAGCAATCGCCACCCATTGACGGCGAGGGGGGAAGAGTTCCTCCACGGTTGTTTCTATTTTTCAGCTTTGTACATCTTATAATTGATGCTGTCCACCAGAGCCTGCCAGCTGGCCTCGATGATGTCGTGGGAAACCCCCACCGTACCCCAGTGGTCGTTTTCGTCCCGTGACTCAATGAGCACGCGCACGCGGGATGCCGTACCATCCCGTCCGGGCAGCACCCGGACTTTGTAATCGCTCAGCTCCATCTCCTTCAGCTCGGGATAGAACTTTTCCAACGCCTTGCGTAACGCGTTGTCGAGGGCATTGACCGGGCCGTTGCCGAGAGCCGCCGTATGCTCGACATGTCCTCCAACTTTGACCTGAATGGTGGCCTCGGCCACGGGGGCGCGGTCTTCGCTCAGCTTCTGGTCGATCACCCGGAAACCCACCAGTTCGAAATAGCGTTTGCTCTTGCCCATGGCTTTGTTGATGAGAAGCTCGAAACTCGCCTCCGCCGCCTCGAACTGGAATCCCTGGTTTTCCAGGTCTTTGAGTTCCTCCAGGACCTGCAGGGCGACGGGATCTTTCTTGGAGATGGGCAGACCGTAGTCAAGGGCTTTGAGCTTGATGGTGGACCTTCCCGAAAGATCGGAGACCAGGACTCTTCGCTTGTTCCCCACCAGAGCCGGGTCGATGTGCTCATAGGTGAGGGGATTTCTCCCCACCGCGCTGATATGGACCCCACCCTTGTGAGCAAACGCGCTGCGCCCCACAAACGGCTGATACTTGTTCGAAGGCACATTGGCCAGTTCGAGCACAAAACGGCTGACCTTACGCAGTTTCAGCAGGTTTTCCGGCGCCAGGGCGGGGATTCCCATCTTCAGGCAAAGATTGGGGATAATGGAAACGAGATCGGCGTTGCCGCACCGTTCACCGATGCCGTTTATGGTTCCCTGCACCTGCACCGCACCCATCTCAACCGCAACGAGGGAATTGGCGACGGCCAGATCGGAATCGTTGTGTACGTGAATCCCAAAAGGCACTCCGGGAAGACGCTCTTTCACCGCAGCGATGGTTTCCTGAATCGTGCGCGGCAGACTCCCGCCATTGGTGTCGCACAGGATCAGGCATTCCGCCCCGCCCTCCACAGCCTTTTCCAGGGTCTGCAAAGCATACTCGGCATCGTCCTTGAAACCGTCAAAGAAGTGCTCGGCATCGTAAAAGAGCGTCTGCACCCGAGGTCGCAGATAAGCAAGGCTGTCTTTTATGAGAAGTAGATTACGCTCCGGGGTGGTGCGTAAGGCATCCCGAACATGGACCGCCCAACTTTTGCCGAAGATGGTGGCCACCGGAGTCTTGGCCGTTAAAATGGCCTTGAGGCTTTGGTCGGTTTCAGGCGTTTTGATGGGATGACAGGTGGCTCCAAAAGCGGCAACTTGCGCATTCTTGAACTCGTAGCGCCTGATTTCACGAAAAAAACCCGCATCTCTGGGATTGGAACCCGGCCATCCCCCTTCGATGTAGTGCACGCCAAGATCGTCCAGCTTGAGCGCGATCCTTAGCTTGTCTTCGACGGAAATGGAAAAATCCTCCGCCTGCGTGCCATCCCGCAAAGTCGTGTCATAGATCTTCACCTGCCGCATGGGACCGTTCCCAAACCTCCTTCCCACAACCTTCGCCCCGGAGTCTTCCTTTCGTTGCGTTTCATGTTCATTCAACGCAACCTACAGTTACTGCAAGCACCCGCTCAAACACGACCATTGTAGGTTGCGTTGAGCTTGCGAAACGCAACCCATGAAAGGTATGGAACTTGCGCCGCGATGCACTAGGTCTCTTCCCGAATCGTGATCCTCTCCCCCGGATCCTTGTCCAGTTCGAAAGCATCGTGAAGCATGCGCACTGCCAATTCCGTGTACTTCTCGTCAATCACGCACGATATCTTGATCTCTGAGGTGGCAATCATCTTGAGATTGATATTCTGGCTGGCCAGGACTTCGAACATCTTGGAGGCAACGCCACTGTGACTGCGCATGCCGACGCCAATGACAGAAATTTTGGCGATATTGGGATTGCTGTGCACACCGGCGTCAATTTCCAGTGCCACTCGTTGGGCAATCTGCATCGTTTCTTCGTAGTGTGACTTCGGCACGGTAAACGAGAGGTTGGCCCGTTTCGGGATGCTGCCGCTGCCCTGAACAATCAAATCGACGTTGATGCCGGCCTCTGAGATGGGACGAAAAAGCTTCGCCGCCATGCCCGGGACATCGGGAACATTGGTAAGCGTAATGCGCGAATCATTCCTGCTGAAGGTGATCCCAGAAACCACCACCTTTTCCATTTCTTCATCCTCCTTGGTAACAAGCGTTCCCGGAGCATCGGTAAAAGATGAGCACACCAGAATCGGCACATTGTATTTCATACCAAATTCGACCGAGCGAAGATGCAGGACTTTAGCGCCAGTACTCGCCATTTCGAGCATTTCTTCGTAGCTGACTTTGTCAAGCTTCCGGGCTTTGGCATAGACATTTGGGTCAGTCGTGAAAACCCCCTCGACGTCCGTATAGATTTCACAGACTTCGGCTCCCAGTACGGCGGCCAGCGCCACGGCGGTCGTGTCGGATCCGCCCCGCCCCAGCGTGGTAATGTTGCCATCGTCATCAGACCCCTGGAAACCAGCCACCACAACAATCTTGCCCTCATCGATCTTCTGCTTTATGGGTTCGGTCTGGATACAACTGATGCGGGCCTCACCATAATGGCAGTCGGTGACGATTCCCGCCTGAGAACCGGTCATGGACACGGCCTCAGCTCCCAGATCCTTGACGGCCATGCTGAAAAGGGCCACGGTAATCTGCTCCCCGGTGCTGAGCAGCACATCGAGCTCTCTGGGGTCAGGATGGGGGCTCATTTCCCGCCCCAGCGCCAGCAATCGGTCCGTATCTCCGGCGCGGGCCGATAGCACCACCACCAATTGGTCGCCAGCCTCTTTCCGGGCCACCACCCGCCGGGCTATGGACCGAATTCGCTCCACATCAGCTACCGAAGTGCCACCATATTTCTGAACCACAAGTGCCATATAGAATGCGACCTCCCTGGTCAAATGATTTCAACTGCTACCTGTTCCTCATTCATGCAGATTTGCGACGATTCAAGCGGAGACGGGCAAGGATGCAAGCGAGCAGCGAGGAATCACAGCTATCTAACACAACTGCAGCGCATTTTGTAGATCATTTTTATCCTTTGGGGTCAGGTCTTGGAATATAATAATCGCGAAGGGGGCTGCTCCACACGAGTCCACCGTTCAGGGTTGTATACTTTCGCGCCCTCCAGCTTTGATGTGGGCCAGAACTCGCATGTCCTTATCATTTTCATTTGGTCATGACATTGGCTGAGATGATCTATATACTAACAGAACTCTAGGGAAATGATTGACCCTAAAGGAGTTGCGGAAAATGAGCTTTACTGATCGTATCGAGATTGATCCGAAGATCATGCTGGGCAAACCGGTGATACGGGGAACCCGAGTAACCGTCGAACTCGTCTTGAGAAAACTCAGCGAGGGAGCAAAGGAAGAGGACATCCTCACTGCATACCCCCACCTGAGCTCAGACGATATCCGAGCTGCGCTCGCTTATGCCGCAGACAGTCTGGCTCACGAAGAGGTGATCCTCTACCAACCCACTTCTTCCACAGTCGAAAGAGGCGATGCGATTCCTGGCAGATGAGAGTTGCGATTTTGCCGTAGTGCGGGCAGTGCGAAACACCGGACATGACATCAAGGCTATTGTCGAAGCATGCCCGGGCATTTCCGATGAAGCCGTGATAGCACTTGCCATCAGTGAACAACGTATTCTGCTCACCGAAGACAAGGATTTTGGCTGGCTAGTCTTTGCCAGTACCGGGGGCAATGCGAGCGTAATCTTCATAAGATTCCCCATGCACGCAAGATCCCTCTTATCTGAGACCATAGTCGAGTTAGTGAGGCGGGAGGGAAACAAGCTTATGGGATCTTTTGTAGTCGTTGAGCCGGGTCGCATCAGGTTGACCAAAATCCCCAAGCAAAGCCTTTAGAGCCGTGGCACAAAGATGTCAGGGAGCACAAGCTAGACCTTTGAAATGGGAAGACTGGTGGCATCTTGATGGAGACCACTCCTCTTGACTGTAGCCGGCATGACGCTAAACTCGGATTTGGATGAGCAAGATTACCTTTAACCCTTGTGGAGGAAATGACCATGAATGAAATCGAAGCAGTTAAAATTCCCCGAAAACAGATTGCCGTCCGCTTTCTTTATTCGCTGCTCTACCTGATTATCCTGGAAGTGCTTAAGCTCGTCGTTCAAATCACTGTTGTTCTTCAGTTCATCTATCTTCTGCTCACCGGGAAGTATAGCGAACCACTGAGAAACTTCTCCAACAAGCTCGCCGCATATGTTTATCGGCTCATACGCTACGCGACCCTCAACGAGAACTTCCGGCCTTTTCCGTTCAACGATTTCCCATCAGAGATGGAAAAATCGGAAGACCCGGTTCAATTCAACTAGCCTCTTTTGCCGAGGAGGCGATTTCGATCAGGTCCGGAACCAGGCCGGCAAGCCTTGCCCGGTGGTGGTCGCCGCAGGCGGAAAGGGTGATGAGGCGACAGTCGTCACCCAGAAACTCGAAGTTGATGTCCCAGCGTGTCTCGGGCAGCATTGCGCCCAGGCGTTCGGGCCATTCGATAACGGCGACCCCCGCCCCGAAAAGAGCCTCCCGCCAGGGCAGCGTTTCCAGTTCCTCGCTCGTCGTCAAACGATAGAGGTCCAGGTGGTAGAGGTGCAGGCGCCCCTGGTACTCATTGATTATGGTGAAAGTCGGACTGGTGACGGGGATTTGCAGGGGGACTCCCATGCCTCTGGCAATCCCGCGCGTGAAAAGAGTCTTCCCGGAACCCAGGTCACCCCAGAGAGCGAGGACGTCGCCGCCTTCAACCTGTTCGCCAAGGCGACCACCCAGTCTTAAGCTGCACGCTTCACTGGGAGAGGTGAGCTTCACCTGGACCATGCCCACCCCGGACCGCGTTCCAGGCGGCCAATGACCTCAGGCACCCGCTCCACCACGTCGGAAGCAAGCAGACCCCGGCTGGCTCTCCCTCCTATGGCGCTGTCTGCCGCCGCCCCATGGACATAGACCGCCAGACAGGCCGCTTGAAAAGGCTCGTACTCCTGTGCCACAAAACCGGCGATCATCCCGGTCAGCACATCCCCCATCCCGCCGCTGGCCATGGCGGGATTTCCGGAACTGTTGAGCGCCAGGCTGCCATCCGGAGCCGCTATCACCGTCCGATGGCCCTTGAGGACCAGGTGCACCCCATGCTTCCGGCTGAATTCAGCCGCAATCTCCAGGCGGTTCTCCTGGACCTCGGCAACGGATCGCTGGATGAGTCTCGCCATTTCACCGGGGTGAGGGGTCAGGATTGGAGGGGAAGCAGCGTTTCTGAGCAAATCGAGATGACCCGTAAGAGCGCTCAAGGCATCGGCGTCCAGAACCATCGGACACGGCATCCGGGGAAGCAGGGTTCTGACCAGTTCCTGGGTTTCCGGATGCAGCGAAAGGCCGGGGCCCATGGCCAAAACCTGCTTTCCCTCCGTAAACCGCAAAATCTCCGGGAGCGCCGCCAGACCTGGCGTCTGAGCTGAGGTTTCAGCAAGGGGAAGGGTCATGGTTTCGGTAAGTTTGACTTCGAGAATGGGGTTCAGACTGGCGGGAATGAGGAGCGTCACCAGGCCTGCACCAACCCGCCCGGCACCGAGACAGATGAGAGTCGCCGCACCGGTCTTGCCGGGGGAACCCGAGAGCACCACCACATGACCGGCGGTACCTTTATGCGTTTCGACCGGGCGAGGGGGGAGCCATGGGGAGACCAACCTCTCCTCCAGCCACAAGCGCTTGATACCGCTTGCTTCGGCAAGGCCTGGCGGAATACCGATATCGACTACGTGGACTTTTCCCGCGTAGTCTTCCCCGGGAGTAACCACATGGCCAATCTTGAGGAACCCGAAAGTGGCGGTGGCCAGCGCGCGCACTGCCACCCCCAGCGGTTTTCCGGTGCTGGCATCCAACCCTGATGGAACATCCACGGCCAGTACAGGAACGGGGAGCTTATTCAAGGCCTCGATGAGCTGCCGGTAGAACCCCTGGACTTCACTTTTCAATCCCGTTCCCAGGATGGCGTCGATAACCACTTCACTCTGGGCAAGCCACTGCCATTGGCGGTCAAACTCCTGGCCTTCATCCCACACAAACACCGGGATGTGAAGCTTCTCAAGGATCCGGAAATTCGTGAGGGCATCGCCCTGAAGGCGATCGGGAGAACGCAGGCAGACCACTCTCACCGGAGCACCAAGGTCATGAAAGAGCCGGGCCAGAACAAACCCATCCCCGGCGTTGTTGCCGCTCCCGGCCACCACCGCAATCCGGCGTTTGGGCAATTCCGGCAGCACCTGCAGAAAGAAAGCCGCCGCGCCCCGCGCCGCATTTTCCATGAGGACAACTCCGGGGATGCCGATTTCTTCGATGGTGCGTCGGTCCAGATGAGCCATTTCTGAAGCGGTCAGAACGAACATGCCGTGCTCCCCGAGCTTTGCTGTGATCAGTGGTCAGTACGGGAGGATCGAATTCGGCCAGCAATCCGGATTTCCGGACGGCCACATCCGTCCCTTCTCACATCCCACATCCGAAATCCCATCAACATTCCAAGACGACCACCGCGGCGCCGTAGTCGCCATCGTCGGTAAGGCTCAAGTGCCAGGATCGAATGCCAAGCTTACGGCAGAACTCCAGAGCCTCGGGAGAAAGAGAAAGCTCGGGTTTTCCCAGGTCGTTGTTCTCCACCTGAATATCGGTCCACAGCACCGGGGAGCGCATGCCGGTGCCCAGGGCTTTTACAAACGCCTCTTTAGCGGCAAAGCGGGTAGCCAGGCAAGCGGCCTGATTGTTTCTCTCACCGCAGGCGGCGAGCTCACCTGGAGTAAAGACCCGCCTGGTAAAGCGATCGCCCCAGCGGCTTAAGGATTTCGCCAGGCGGTCGACTCGGATCAGATCGATTCCTATCCCGTAGAGAGCCACGTCAACCATTCACGAGGGCGATCATTTCCTGCACCGCCCGTTCAATACCGGTCACCAAAGCACGGGCAATGATGGCATGGCCGATGCTGAATTCTTCGATTTCGGTAATCTTTCTAAGCCAGAGCACGTTGCGGTAGTCCACGCCATGGCCGGCATGGACCCCCAGACCGAGTTTGCGTGCCAGTTTTGCGGCGGTCAGCAGCCGTTCGAATTCCTCCTGACGGCTCCCAAAGGTCGCTGCGTCCGCAAAGGTACCCGTGTGGATTTCCACGTAATCCGCTTCCAGCCGGTGTGCAACCTTGATGCAGTCGGGGTCAGGATTGATGAAGAGACTCACTGCGATATCGCCCCCGTGCAATTTCTTGATGGCGTCCCTGAGCGACTGTTCGTGAAGCACCACATCAAGCCCGCCCTCGGTCGTCAGTTCCTGGCGCTTTTCCGGAACCAGGGTCACCAGATCCGGTTTGGTGCGGAGAGCGATCTTCACCATCTCTTCGGTAGCGGCCATTTCCAGGTTGAGTTTAGTCTTCACCGTCCGGCGCAGGACCTCCACATCCCGATCCTGAATATGGCGACGATCTTCCCGGAGATGGACGACGATGCCCTGCGCTCCCGCAAGCTCCGCCAAAGCCGCCGCAAACACCGGATCCGGCTCGCTGGCCAGACGGGCCTGCCTTACCGTAGCCACATGATCGACATTGACCGCAACTCTAGCCACAGGCCCTCCTTTCAGTCACTCGCCACGCCCCTTCATATACCACCCAAAGCTCTCCTCAGCATGCCCGAGCATTTTCAACAGTTCCAGGGATCTTTCTTCCATCCGGCGCGCCTCGTCCGGATCGCGTTCGTGATCATAGCCAACCAGATGCAATATGCCATGCACGAGAAGCAGATCAAGGATTGCGGGTAGCGGGCGGTGATGAAGGTCACTCATGACCTGGGCCGTCTCGACCGAAATCACAACATCCCCGAGCAACTCCGGCAGGATGTTACCAAACTCGCCTTCCAACAGAGGAAAAGCCAGCACATCGGTGGGTGTGTTCATCTGCCGGTACTGCCCGTTGAGCCGGGCCATCTCCTCATCATCCACAATCAGGATGCTCAACTCCGAATCAGTGAATCCCAAGCCGCTTAAGATTGCTCCGGCCACTCTCCTGATTCGCCGCCGGTCGATCGCGATCTGATTTTGGTTCACGCGGAGTCGAATCACTGGCATCCGCTTTTCCCTTTCCGTTTGCGCAGACGGCCGGATATTGAATCCGCCGGTGATGGACGGTGGCCAGGATCTGGTGGAAGTGCTTGGCTATTTGATGGAGGTCCTTGAGGGTGAGCTCACACTGTCCCAACTGGCCATCGCTGAAGACATTATTGATCAGCCGGTTCACCATGCCCTGGATTCTCGCGGGAGTGGGGTCGGTGAGGGAGCGGCAGGCAGCCTCGACGACGTCTGCCAGCATCACCAGGCCGGCCTCCTTGGTCTGTGGCTTGGGCCCGGGATAGCGAAAATCATCAATGTCTATGGGAGGCAATTCCGTGCCCTTCGAAGTTTTGGCTTTCTGGCGAGTCTCCTGCGCTTTGTTGTAAAAGAAGGAGATAAGGCTCGTTCCGTGGTGCTGGCTGATGATATCGAGGATCGGTTTGCCCAGACGATGATGTCTGGCCACCTCGACCCCTTCTTTCACGTGGGAGATGAGAATCAGACTGCTCATGGAAGGGGCCAGCTTTTCATGACGATTGTCCGAATCAAACTGGTTCTCGATGAAATATACGGGCTTCTTGATCTTGCCGATATCATGATAATAGGCCGCAACCTTGGCCAGGAGCGAATTGGCACCGATGGATTTGGCCGCCGCCTCCACCATGTTGCCCACGATGATGCTGTGGTGATAGGTACCGGGAGCCTGCACCATCAACTCCTGAAGCAGGGGTTGATCCATGGTGACCAATTCGAGAAGTTTGATATCCGTGGTGTAGCCAAAGACCATTTCCGCCAAGGGTGTGAAACCCGTAACCATTATCCCTGCCAGGATGCCGCCGGAAAATCCCACGAAAACATTGGTGACGACGCGGAAAAAAGCCCATTGGTCCTGCAACAGAGCGCCGAGCACAATCATGACGGCATTGGTGCAGCCAACCAGCAACCCCGCTCTGATGGGGACAATGCGGTTCCGGCACGGACTGACTCCATGCACCGCCACGAACGAGCCAATCAGAAAATAAAGGAAAAGGCCAAAATCCCTTCCCAACAGCATTCCGGCGAAAAGGCACAGCAGCAGAGAGAAAATCAACGACAGTGTTACGCCAAAAAGGATCCCCGCGACCATCGCTCCGGCGCTAATGGGAATGGCGTAGATGAGGGTTTTGCCCGACATGGCCGCGGAAGTGTCTCCGACCGTGTCGGCAACCCACATGGTGAAACTGCCGACAGCGAGCATGAAAATGAGGACCATGCCCAAAAACAACAAGTCCTTGCTCTCCAGAGGGTGAGCGGGGAAATGGCGGGAAGCGACGTAAACGAACACCCAAATGCAAAGACCACTGAACAGAAGCAGGGTGACAAAAACCAACAGGCGATGACCATAGGATTTCCCGTGCTCCTGCCCTCGCAGTTTGAGCAGTTCTTCCGGTCCGATCCGCTGCCCTTCGCGAACCAGCATCTCATTTTTCATGATCTGGAGATAGACCGGCTTGACTGAAGCATAGGCCTGCTCTCTGCGCTGTTCCGTTTCCTGCAGGTTGAAAAACAGGTTCGGCTGCAGGAACTGAGTAACCAGAAAGATCACGGAGATGATTTCGCCGGCGTCTCTCTGGTCTTCGAGGGTCTGGATTTTGATCAGCTTGCGCGCGCCTTCCAGGTCCTCAAAAGAGTGAGGCGTAACCGACAGGCGCTCCTCCTGAGACAAGGCTTTGCGGATGATGAGATGCTCTCCCTGACCTTGTGGAAGCTTCGCTTTGCTGGAAACGATCCCCTGTTCGAAAGTGAGTTGGAGCAACTGGGCAATCCGCTCCTGGATCTGCTTGCTGAAATGTTTTTCCACGAGAATGGAAAATACCTGCTCCGACACCTGAAGGCCCAGGATGGTTTCAAAATCCTTCTTTTTCTGGACTAACTTCTCCCCCCCGTCATAGGCTTCAAAACCTGGCGACTTCTGGGATGGGGAAGCAAAAAGGGCGGCCTGCGGCTCCTGCCGATTCTCGGCCAAGGGTTGGAGGCCCGGCAAATCCTGGCGCATCGCTTGAAAGGCCGCCTCCAGCCGCTCGATAAGGCGCTGCGCAACGGTCTCGTCCTGATCATAGACCACCGGCGCCTGCCTGGCCGCCTCTTCCCGTTTCTTGGCGGTGGCTTCCCGGTCTTCCACGAGGAAATCCCGTTTCGCCTTGATGTTTTGCGTGGCAATATCGCCGAGTTGATAGAAGGGTGCTTCGACAACAAAGGAGGGGGTGAGCAACAACGAGACCAGCAGGGTGAACCCGGCCAGCATGAGAACCTTTTGTATAGCGGTTCGGCGCAGGACCGTGGGGACAAAGATCCTGCCCTGCGCAGCTTTGGTCTTGTTCTTGGGCTTCTCGGGATCTCGCTTCTCCTTGTCCATGGGCACTATTTCTCTGTGAACGAGGTTTCGGATTGGGACCTGCGCTGGTCGGCACGCTCGTAAGCCAGGATGATTTCCTGCACCAGCCGGTGCCTTACCACATCAATATTGCTGAAAAACACAAAGCGAATATCGCGTACTCCCTTGAGCAACTGCATGGCTTCCACGAGGCCCGAGGTCTTGTTTTCCGGAAGGTCAATCTGGGTGATGTCGCCCGTAATGACGGCCTTTGATCCCAGCCCGAGGCGGGTGAGGAACATTTTCATCTGTTCACTGGTGGTGTTTTGAGCCTCGTCCAGGATGACAAAGGCATCATTCAGAGTGCGACCGCGCATAAAGGCCAACGGCGCCACTTCGATGGCTCCCCGCTGGAGGAGGCTGGAGGCCTTTTCATAGTCCATCATATCGTGGAGAGCGTCGTAGAGCGGTCGCAGATAAGGGTTAACCTTCTCCGCGAGGTCGCCCGGCAGAAACCCCAGTTTTTCCCCTGCCTCCACCGCCGGACGCACCAGCACGATGCGGCGCACCTGTTCCTTGGTCATGGCCGCCACCGCCATGGCCATGGCCAGGTAGGTCTTGCCCGTTCCCGCCGGGCCGATGCCGAATACCACATCATAGTGGCGAATGGCCTCGATGTACTCCTTCTGCTTGACGCTTTTGGGAGAAATGGTCCGCTTGTTAGAGGCAATAAAGATGTGGTCGAGGAAAATATCTTTCAGGTTGCGGTTGAGGTTTTCGCTGAGAATGCGGATGGCATAGACGATATCACTATCGTATACCGGATATCCCTTCTGAATCAGTTCGGCCAGCTCTGACAGCAAGCGTTCGGTGAGCTCGACATGGGGCTCATCCCCGGCGATGCTGAACTGATTTCCTCGCAGGTGAATCCGCACATCGAGCTGTTTTTCAATGATTTTGAGATGGCTGTTGCGTGCTCCCGCCAGCTGCTGCACCAACTGGTTTTGGTCAAAAGCAATCTGTGCGGTCGCTTCTTCAGATGTGGCTCTCGCCGATGATTTGTCCAAGGATATGGACGTCCTCTCTAAAGCGTCTGATTGTAGGCCAGCAAACAGCGCCGCAGCCTGTTAGTGTCACCGGCATGATTCCCGTCCGGGCTCAAGCGCGCCTATATCTATCACGTGGTTCGCACTCTGGCAATATCCTCTTGGGCACGGCAAACCCAAAGCCCCGGAAACCTATCGAGACAGCCTCGGGCGTCTGCATGTTTCAGGAACGATAAGGCTTGATGAGATCGGAGAGCAGCTCGGGGTTGCCCTGGAGCATGAAGAGGTGTTCACCGTAAGCGGGCTGATTCTCATGCTGCTCGAGCGGGAGCCAAGGGTCGGCGATTCAGTTATTTATGGCAGCGTCCGATTTGAGGTCACGGCAATAGAGGGCCACGGTGTGGGCGAGACCATCGTGACCCTAATACCTCCACAAGAGCAGCACTCCGGGGAAACGGATTGAATCTGACGGATTCCGCTCATGATGTTGAGCTCATTCTATATGAGAAACTGCATCTGGTAACGCATCGATTCGGTGAATCCCTCCTATGTGCAGAATCGTGAATCGCGAAGCGTCGAGCTGTTTTTCTTTGATCGTCCGCATCAGGTCCAGGACCGGATAGCCGGGAGGCTCATCCCCCAACTGGAACGCCCCCCACTGGGTGGGGATGAAAACCTCCGCCCCGAGATCCTGAAAGGCGTCAAGCGCTTCGGGAATGCTCTTGTGCGCGTAGTGCATGAACCATCGTGGATGGTAGGCGGTGGTGGCAAGCAGGGCGTAGTCGATGTGCGGGAATCGTCTTCCGATTTCTTTATAGCCGACGAAGTATCCACTGTCCCCCCCGTAATAGACGGAGGTTTCGGGGGTGATCAGCAGAAAACTGGCCCAAAGGGTTTCGTTGAAACCCTGGCCAATTCGCCTCGACCAGTGTTGAGCCGGCAGGCAGACAAGCTTCTTCGCTCCCCCCAAATCGATTTCTTGCCACCAATCGAGCTCCTGAACCACGCCTTTGTGGAAAGACTCTACATACTTCTTGAGACCGAGAGGAACATAAATCCTAGAATCCTGCGGCAAGGAACGGATGCTCTCCTCGTCGAGATGATCGTAATGGTTATGGGAAATCAGCACATTCAACCGCGGGGTCAAGTCTCTTAATTCCTGGCCGGTAATGGCCGGCGGGGTGACTCGCTTGGGGAGAAGCGCCCTCTTGGAGAAAATCGGGTCGGTGATCCAATAATTCCCCTGAATACGCAACAGAAAGGTGCTGTGTCCGATCCAGGCGATGAAATCTCCCTCGGGCAGAGCTTGAATCCGTTTTTTCAGCTCCGGGATGAATTGAGGTCGGTGGTTCTTCTCTTCCTCCGAATACTCGGCCTTGCTCCCTAATCTCCATTTCAAGAACCGCCACAATCCCCCATGCTCCATGGGCATCCAGGGGTTGAAATACTGCCCGTCGTTGAAATGAGCCGCGTACAGTTTTTCGACACTCTGATCTTCCACCTGCCGCCGCCAGTTCTGCTCATCGAAAGACCCGGGGGTGTGCATGCAGGACAGGGCAAAGATGGCCCCCAATATAATGAAAAGAAGAAAGATTCTTGATCCTCTCATATCCTGCTTTCCAGATCCGCGATCATTCCAGTTTCCATTTTACTTAAGCGAAGCAGATTCAGGGGTTCGATGGGTATCCACAAACCGGTAAAACTCATCGCTTTCCATCACCTCCTTTTTCAAGAGCTCTCCGGCTATTACCTCGATCAGCCCGCGGTTTTGCGAGAGCAGTTCCCTCACACCCGAAGCCCTTTCCGTGATGAGATCCTTGACCTCGTCGTCAAGCTTGGCAGCGGTTGCCTCACTATACTCTTTCCCGGCCAACGGCATTTGCTCAGGACTCAGAAACATCGGTCGATTCTGGCGCGGGTAGGTGGAAAGCCCGAGCGTTCTGCCCATCCCGTACTCGGAAACCATGGCCCTGGCAATGTCGGTTGCGCGCTGCAAGTCATTGTGGGCGCCCGTGGAAATGTCACCGAAGATGATCTCCTCTGCCATCCTTCCCCCCAGGAGCACGTCGATCTTTCCGAGGAGCTCCTGGCGTGTCATGAGGTAGCGGTCCTCCGTCGGCAACTGTTGAGTGTAGCCCAAGGCGGCGATGCCTCTGGGGATGATGGATATTTTGTGAACCTTGTCTGCCCCCTGGGTAAAGGCGGCAATCAGCGCGTGACCGGTCTCGTGATAAGCTACGATTTGCTTTTCTTTCGGATTGATCAGACGGTTCTTTTTCTCGAGACCTGCGATGATGCGGTCGACCGCCTCGTCCAAATCCTCCGTTTCAATGGCGTCTTTGTTTTTTCGCGTGGCGAGCAGAGCCGCTTCATTGATTATATTGGCCAGGTCCGCTCCGGAAAAACCGGGTGTCTTCTGGGCAATGACCTTGAGGTCAACGTTGTCCGCCAACTTCACCTTCTTCACGTGAATCCTGAGGATCGCTTCGCGCCCGTTGACATCGGGCCGATCCACCAGAACCTGGCGATCGAATCTTCCCGCTCTGAGCAAGGCCGGGTCCAGGGTTTCCGGGCGGTTGGTCGCGGCCAGAATGACGACCCCGACCCTCGGATCAAACCCATCCATCTCAACGAGGAGTTGGTTCAGGGTCTGCTCGCGCTCATCATGGCCGCCGATGGTTATTGCCCCTCGGGCTTTGCCGATGGCGTCCAGTTCGTCGATGAAGATAATGCACGGGGCCTTTTCCCGTGCCTGCTGGAAAAGCTCGCGTACTCTTGCCGCACCAACGCCTACAAACATCTCGACAAACTCGGACCCGCTTATGGTAAAGAAAGGGACACTTGCTTCTCCGGCAACGGCCCTTGCCAGCAGCGTCTTGCCCGTACCCGGCGGGCCGACAAGCAAGACCCCTTTGGGCATCCTTCCTCCAAGCTGCTGATAGCGCCCGGGTTCCTTAAGATAGTCCACGATTTCCACCAGCTCCGCTTTAGCCTCATCCGCCCCCGCTACATCCTCAAAGCGGGTCTCGATCTCTTTTTCCGCGTATACCTTAGCTTTGTTCTTACCGAACGACATCATGCCGGCGCCGGGGCTGAGCCGCTTCATCAGGAAATACCAGAGGCCGAAGAAGACGACGGCCGGCAGTATCCACGAAAGGAGGTCCCGCAGGAAGGTGCTCTCGGGCTGCCCCCGGAACTTGACGTTATATTTTGAGAGTTCATCGGAGAGGTCGGAATCCACCCGATAACTGGTGAAGTTTACCTCCTTGATCTGCTCGTTCTCCGTGACCTTCATTTTCCCGGCAATCCGCCCCTCGGTAATGACGACCTCGATAATCTGACTATCTTTGAGCGATTTCAGGAACTCACTGTAGGGCAATACCCTCGGTGCAAATTGTGAGGCAATAAGGTTCTGTATTATGATTATTCCCCAGATGGCGATTACCACGTACCAGAGTGAATACTTTGTTTTCGCTTCCATGGTTTGTCCTTTAAGCTAGGTTGAAACCCTCGACGATAATCTGATTGTTACTGACTCCCGGGGTATTGAACTGGGCGATGAGCAAATTAACAATTGGTGAAAGTCCACACAGCAAGATGATCTTGTCTTTGACCCAGCCCTTCACTTGTTGGTTGACATACCTGGCGAGAAGCAAGGTAGAATTTATAATGGTGGCCACGTTCCTCAGGAGCGGCGATTCCGTGGAAATGGCTGAGTATGACTTCATTATCCAAAGGATAAAAATCATCCGGATAATGGCGATGATTGGCCAGTAATTCAATCGTGTTTTGGAAGTGGAGAGCATCTATCAACGGTCCTCAAAATCCTCCCTGCCTGCAGAACGCTCTGCAATACGTTCCAGAGTTGACGGTTTGCAGCCACCTGCAAGCCCGTTGCCTTAGGAAGCAGCCCTGAAAAGAACATCCCCTCTTGTCTGTTCAGAACTTTGAGATAATTACTTAATTAGCAAATCACAATGGCGATGTTCAGGAAAAAATCACTCCGGGGGATTGTTCTGGACTCCTGTAGGCGATTGGCTTTCTTAGCAAACACTATCTTTCGATTGCTCCGGTACCCGAGAAAAATTGCGTATATCCCCAAGTCTCTGAAGTTATCAATTTATGCTCAATAATCCGAGCCTCTTGCAAAAGTCTTTTTCACCCATCGATACCTCAGGGAGAACGGACTTTTGCAGCTGCAACCTGTTGAATTTTCGTTCGTGGTGAGGCCTGTCCTGAGGTATCGAAGGGTATCGAACCACGAACGGGAGTAGTTCTGCAGGAGGCTCATCCGTGTTTGCGAAGCTGGGGCTTTGATCCTATTTTAGAAGGCAACGCCTCAAACTCACACTGCAGTGGAGAGATGCACATGGAGACTCTCATTGGAACCCATTGGCACGATCTTCCCCGAGAGGAAGTTGCCGTACTCCTGAAAAGCCAAACCGAACGTGGCCTTGATATACTGGAGGTCCAGGCAAGACAGGAACATTTTGGTCCAAATCTCCTTGCCCGCAGAAAAGGGCGAGGTCCCATATCCAGATTCCTCCTCCAGTTCTACCAGCCGCTGGTCATCATCCTCATTGCAGCTTCGATTGTCACAGGCATCGTTGTCCAGTGGAGCGACGCCGGCGTCATCTTCGTGGTTGTCCTCATCAATGCCATCATTGGTTTTCTCCAGGAATCCAAAGCTGTCGGCGCCATCGAAGCTCTATCCAGGTCCATGACAACCGGGGCCAATGTGCTGCGGAGCGGAAAAGTTCAGTTGGTCTCCTCGGAGGAACTAATTCCGGGAGATATCGTTTTGCTGCAGTCCGGTGACAGAGTTCCTGCGGACATGCGTCTTCTTCAGTTGCGAGAACTGCGCATCGACGAGTCAGTGCTTACGGGGGAGTCCGTTCCCGTGGAGAAGCATCTGCAGAGGCTCAGCCATGACGCGCTTCTCCCCGATCGCAAGAACATGGCCTACGCATCCACTCTTGTGACCTACGGCCAAGGGAAAGGCATCGTCGTTGCCACGGGGTCCCGCACGGAAATAGGCCGCATCTCCCAGTTAATCTCTGATGTGCAGGTTCTCGAGACGCCCCTGACCCGACGCATTGCTCACTTTAGTCGCGTGCTTCTCTTTGCCATCCTCGCCCTCGGTGGCCTCACCTTCTGCGCTGGACTTCTCCACGGCGAATCCATGATCGACATGTTCATGGCGGCAGTCGCCCTGACCGTTGGTGCCATCCCGGAAGGGCTCCCTGCAGCAGTGACCATTATTCTCGCCGTCGGTGTTTCAAGAATGGCAAAACAAAAGGCAATCATCCGCCGACTGCCCGCAGTGGAAACCCTTGGAAGCACAACCGTCATCTGTTCCGACAAAACAGGCACCCTTACCGAAAACCAGATGACCGTCATGGAGATCGTGGCAGGGGGAAGGCTATATCAGGTGACCGGCTCCGGATACGATCCCAGCGGAACCATCGATCGAGAGGACCGATCAGAAAAGGGAGATTCGTCTGCGGCCCTGGTGGAGTGCCTTAGAGCCGGCCTCCTGTGCAATGATTCGCGCCTCATCCAGAAGGAAGGTCGCTGGGCTGTGGAAGGCGATCCGACCGAAGGAGCCCTCATCGTCGCTGCCAAGAAGATCGGAATGATGGAAGAAGGGGAAAAGGCCTCCTATCCCCGACTGGATTCCATCCCCTTTGAATCGCAACATCAGTATATGGCAACCCTCCATGCACAAGGCCCCCAAGCCCCTCATCAAGTCTTCGTGAAGGGCTCGCTGGAATCAATCCTTGCACGGTGCAAATACACTTCGGATATCTCGGGCGCACGGGTCCCCCTGGACGAGGAGCAAGTCCGTTCTCAAGCGGACACCATGGCCAGAAAGGGCCTACGGGTCCTTGCCTTCGCCGCAAGAGAGGTGGAAAGGGAAAAGACCTCCCTCTCCCATGAAAGCATTGGAGACGGGCTCATTTTCCTTGGCCTTCAGGGGATGATCGATCCACCTCGAAAAGAGGCGATCGATGCGGTACATGCTTGTCAAGGGGCTGGAATACAGGTCAAGATGATTACAGGGGACCACGCCCTCACCGCATCCGCCATTGCTCAACAAATCGGACTCTATGAGAACCCTGGAAGCTGCAGCCCCGAATGTCATGTCCTCAGCGGCAGTCAACTGGAAGACCTCTCCGACCAGGAACTCATCGACACCGTATCTGAAACCGAGGTGTTTGCCCGGGTCTCCCCGGAGCAGAAGCTCCGGCTCGTGAGAGCCCTTCAGGCACGCGGGGAAATCGTGGCCATGACCGGAGACGGAGTGAACGATGCTCCTGCACTCAGACAGGCAAACATCGGGGTGGCCATGGGGATCACGGGAACAGAGGTCGCCAAGGAGTCCGCTGACATGGTGCTCACCGACGACAATTTTGCATCCATACAGGCGGCGGTGGAGGAAGGTCGATGCGTGTTTGACAACCTCGTGAAGTTTCTTGTCTGGGCCCTTCCCACAAACTTGGGACAGGGTATGGTGATTCTTGCAGCAGTCCTTGCGGGAGAGCACCTTCCCATCCTCCCCGTTCAAAGTCTCTGGATCAATATGACGACTGCAGGCTCCCTGGGACTCATGCTCGCTTTCGAACCAAAAGAGCGCGGCATCATGGCAAGGTCACCACAAAATCCTCGCAACCCGATTCTCTCAAAAGAGCTGATCTTCCGAATCCTGCTCGTGGGATTTCTTCTTCTGTGTGCGGCATTCGGGCTGTTTGCATGGGAAGAGATCTCGGGAGCATCACAAGCACAAGCACGCACCGTTGCCGTCAACGCGTTCGCCGTCATCTCCACCCTTTACCTCCTCAACTGTCGGTCTCTGCATGGGGCGTCGTTCCGCACCAACCCGCTTCAAAACATCTGGGTTCTCTTTGGCATTGCCGGCATGATCGTTCTTCAGGTGGCATTCACTCACGTTCCATTCATGAACCACTTCTTCCGCAGCGCTCCCATCGGCTGGGATTCATGGGGGAGAGTCTTTGCCGTCGGAGTCGTTGCCCACCTCATTGTGGAAATTGAAAAATGGTGGATCAGGAGGGTGAAACGCTGAGCCCTTCATCGCAGGAAGCACGCCGGCACCGAAGGCAGTTTTCCAGGTCCTCCGGTTGCCTCTAACAAGGCCGTACAGATGGCTTCCTCCATGGGAATGAGATCCCGAATCTGGTTGTCTCGACATACGACCTCGTTCTTCAACCCTTCCAGAAGCGGCATTGCGACTCCCGCCGGCACTGGCGTGTCCAGGCTGAGTCCTGCTGTCTCCCGTGACTTGAGGCACCCCATATGGAATGGGTTCAGCCAGTTAATATTAGTTTAAAAACCTACTTATGGACTGGGCAATTCCAACGGAGTGGAAGGGCTTTAAACGGCACATCGTATCATTTAGTGGATGGCTATAGATCTGTTTGACAATTGAAAAGTCTCGGGCTAGTGTTAGCTTGAACAGCCGTTAGGGGTGCCTGAAAACAGGCTGAGAAGAAACCCTTATCCACCTGATCTGGGTAGTTCCAGCGGAGGGAAATGGCTGAAAAGGCGCTTTGTTTTTTCAGACCGTTTCCGTGAAGGATTCGGTCTTTTTTTATGGATCTTAGGCAGTTAGTCGCAGTTCAAAATACCTAGTTATGGACTGGACAATACCAGCGTAGGGAAACGGTTGCGAGCTGAGGAAGCTTCAAGGATCGCCACCCGTGGCCGTTTCCAGAACGCTGAAAACGGCTTTTTTTGTTTGCCAATGAGCATGGCATCGCACGATGGAACTGACATCGTCGTACCTTCTTGCAGAGAGGCACTTATCCCATGAACGACCGACTGATCATTGCAGGGCGATCCTTTCGTTCCCGACTCTTGATGGGTACCGGCAAATTCGCCTCTTCCCAGCTCCTGGCATCAGCTATGGAAGCTTCCGGAGCGGAGATCGTGACCGTGGCGCTACGCCGCGTGGAGTTAGACAATCCTGAGGACAGTATCTTGAGCGTGGTTGATCCCAAAAAGTATCTACTGCTTCCCAACACCTCGGGCGCACGAAACGCCGAGGAAGCGGTGAGGCTTGCCCGCATCGCCCGGGCTGCAGGCTGTGAACCCTGGGTGAAACTCGAGGTAACGCCCGATCCCCACCATCTTCTTCCTGACCCGGTGGAGACGCTCAAGGCTGCAGAAATCCTCGTTAAAGAGGGATTTGTAGTCCTTCCTTATATCAATGCCGACCCGGTCCTTGCCAAACGGCTGGAAGATGTGGGAACCGCCACCGTCATGCCACTCGGCTCCGCCATTGGTTCCAAACAGGGGGTGCGAACGCGGGATGCCATTGAGATCATCATCGCGAAAGCCAAAGTCCCCGTGGTGGTGGATGCGGGCCTGGGTGCCCCTTCCCACGCCGCCGAAGCCATGGAGCTTGGTGCTGACGCCGTACTGGTCAATACCGCCATCGCCGTGGCCGGCGACCCCGAAGCCATGGCTCAGGCTTTTAAAAAGGGCGTGGAAGCTGGGCGGGAAGCTTTCCTGGCGGGCCTTGGCCGTCCCCAACAAAGGGCCGAAGCATCGAGCCCGCTTACCGGGTTTTTGGGGTGAACACCATGGAATTCTATGATGAACTGAAACGGTACCCCTGGG
The DNA here is from genome assembly GCA_963783775.1 of uncultured delta proteobacterium. Classification (GTDB taxonomy): domain Bacteria; phylum Desulfobacterota; class Syntrophobacteria; order Syntrophobacterales; family Syntrophobacteraceae; genus JADGQM01. The sequence continues at coordinate 338,010 of CAWAOR010000013.1, forward strand.
ATGAAATCGCACACCAACTCGAAAGCCGCACCGTCAGCGATGTAGAACGAGCCCTTGCGGCGCCCTCGCCCAAGTTGGACGACTTTATGAGCCTCCTTTCACCGGCTGCCGAACCTTTCCTCGAAACCCTCGCCCAGCGGGCACACCGAGTTACGGAACAGCGCTTCGGCAGAGTGATCAGCCTCTTTGCCCCGCTCTATCTATCGAACGTGTGCATGAACAGTTGCGTTTACTGTGGCTTCAATGTGCACAATCCGGTCGCACGCCTGACCCTCACGGCGGAACAGGCGGAGGCCGAAGCCAGGCATATCCATCAAATGGGATTCCGCCATATTCTCCTCGTTTCCGGTGAATCGCCCCATCTCGTTACCCAGGATTACCTGCACGCCGTTCTCGAAAAGCTCCGGCCTCTCTTCGCGTCCATCTCCATCGAAATCTTTCCTCTGGGCACGGACGCCTATTCCGATCTCATCGAAAATGGGGTGGACGGGCTCACGGTCTTCCAGGAAACCTACCATGAGCAGCGCTACCGAGATTTCCACCTTGGCGGGAAGAAACGTGACTTCCGCTGGCGCCTGCAGACTCCGGAGCGAGGCGGTGAGGCCGGGTTTCGCCGGCTTGGCCTGGGGGCGCTGCTGGGTCTTTGCGACTGGCGGACCGAAGGCTTTTTCCTGGGGCTCCACGCCCGCCATCTCCTGCGGACTTTCTGGCAATCCCATGTGGCCATTTCCTTTCCGCGGCTCTGTCCGGCGGCTGGTGCCTATGAACCGCCCTTTCCCGTTTCCGATGCCAACTTCGTGCAACTGCTCACCGCTTTGCGCCTGTTTTTACCCGACGCCGGACTGGTGCTCTCAACGCGCGAATCCCCGGCCTTCCGCGACCACTTGATCCCACTCGGGGTGACCACCATGAGCGCCGGATCGCGGACCGATCCCGGCGGCTATACTCATACGGGAGAGGCTGAAGCCCAGTTCGAAATCGCCGACGAACGCCCGCCGCAGGTGGTCGCCGAAGTCATTCGCAGCAAAGGCTACGACCCGGTCTGGAAAGATTGGGACCCGGCCTTTCTCCATTTCTCCAAAGCAGGATAGAGGCCTCTTATGCAAATCACCGTCAACGGAGAAAAGAAAGAATACTTTGGCCCACCGTGGCTGACGAGCCTCCTTGAATTCCTGGGGATTAGCCCCCGTCCGGTCGTCGTCGAAAGGAATCTGCGCATTGTGCCGCGTAGCGAACTGGCACAGGAGGCTGTCGCGGATGGTGACTCGATCGAAATCATACGCTTTGTCGGAGGTGGTTGAATGCATAGCGATGGCAGAAAGGCTAAGTTCCTGGAAGTCGATATCTATCCTGTAACCTGCGAGAGGCTTTCCGCCGGCAGATCCAATCTGGAAGTCCTGGAAGCAGTGATCCGGGGCGGCGCCGGAATTATCCAACTTAGGGAAAAGGACTACTCAGGGCGAAACCTCTATCATCTGGCCTTGGCCTTTCGGGAAATCACCCGCAAAGCGGGAGTCCTGCTTTTCATCAATGATCATTTGGACGTTGCCATGGCGGTTGAGGCCGACGGGGTGCACCTGGGCCAGGATGACCTGCCCGTGGCCGTGGCCAGAAAGCTGGCGCCGGAATTGCTGATCGGGGCTTCCACGCACTCCGTGGACGAAGCTCTGCAGGCCCAGGACGACGGCGCGGACACCATCAATATCGGCCCCATTTTTCCCACCAAAACCAAAACCGGCCTTCACCATTATCTTGGACCGGATGCCATCAGCGCCATCAGCGCTAAAATCCGGGTACCGTTTACCGTAATGGGAGGCATCAACGAGACCAATCTCGATCAGGTTCTTGCCGCTGGAGCCCGACGAGTGGCCATGGTGACCGCCATCACCCAGGCGCCCGACATTGCAGCAAAGGTGAGTGCTTTGCGGGAGCGCATCAGGAATTATCACCACAGCGAACCGGCCGTTTCATAAAGCAATCACACCACTCTATGCCTTGGGCTCTCGACGGGAAGAAGTTACCGATTCAAGAAATCGGGGACCTTCTTGTCTTCACCTGCCGCTAGACTCAGGTCGTTTATTTCCCTTTGAATATCGGCGAGGGAAACATGACCCGCCGCGTATCCATTCAAACGAGCCGCCATCAGGGAGTCGACAAATTCCTCCTCCGACGGGTAGCTTCTCCTGAGTTCCTTCGCCGGCCCCGACTGCATACGCAGATAGTACTTCTGGTGGTAGTCTTCGGCCCGGTAGAATTTTCCTGCGGGCACAATCTGTGTGTGGATCTTCCTGCCGCTCCTTGCCGCTTCCCGCTCACGGGTGGCCACGGCAAGTTCTTTTTGCTCCTCATTATGGTAAAAGATGATCGAACTATACTGCTTGGACCAGGGGCGGCTGTAAGGGTCGTGGCTGCGCCAGAAGACCATCAGCAGTTCTTCGTAGGAGATGACCGACGGGTCATAGTCTACTTCAACGGTCTCCGTGTGGTCACCCAAGTCGCGATAGGTCGGATCATCCTTCGTTCCTCCCGCATATCCCACCCGTGTTCGCTGGATACCTTTGATGCTCCCAAACTGGGCATCCGGCCCCCAGAATCAGCCCATACCAAAGGTGGCCGTTTCGACTGCAGTTGTCTTCTTACTTGTTACAGGACGTATTTCAGAGACGCTCACCAAGCTACTGACGGCAATGGCCATGTCTTTTTCCTCCCGAGTTGATTCAAGATCACTTTTTGGCTCCTGCGACAGATCTAAAGCACAAAGGACAACACCCAACAGGATCCCCCCGAGTGCCACCCAGATGAACAGACGCCGGCGAGCGGGTGATGGTCGGTTGAACACAGGGTACAGGTGAGTCATCATCACCCTGTCCCTCCTCTTAAGATCGTCGTTTGTCTCCTCGGCACCGAATGCACCCTGCATCGACCGGTAATAAAGATAAGTTCGGCCGGGTAAAATAGCTTGAACAATGATTGTTTGTGTTTCGCTCCGTGTTTTCCGGACACTCATTACTATATTAGCATTGTTGGCCATGGCGACCGCAAAGCGCACGCCAACCATGGCGGGGCCTCACGCCCCCCGTATAGGCCGACGGTAAAGGAAGGGATACGCTTTTAAACGACGAGGAACGTACATGAACGATAGATCTATGTTAGCCGTTATGTTGCTGTTGGTCCTTTGTTTAGCGGCTTTATCCGGAGCTGTGGTGAGGATGGCCAGGGCCGACAGAGAGGAGGTCAATATGGCAAAGCAAGCCGGCACGGTCTCAGGCAACCAGGAGGAAGGCAAGCTGCCTGATGCCGTTGTCAAGAGTGATGAGGAATGGCGTCAGCTTCTCAGTCCGGAACAATACCGGATCTTGAGACAAAAAGGAACGGAGCGGGCCTTCAGCGGGCAATACCATGACCACAAGGGCAAAGGGATCTATGTTTGCGCGGCATGCGCCAATGCCCTGTTCAGCTCGGAAACGAAGTTCGACTCAGGCACAGGGTGGCCAAGTTTTTGGGCGCCAATTTCCGACAAGAGCATCAGAACCGCTACGGACAGGAGCCTCTTCACGACCAGAACCGAAGTGTTGTGCACCAGATGTGGCGGGCATCTGGGGCATGTCTTCGAAGATGGCCCCAGGCCGACTGGACTTCGCTATTGTATGAATTCGGCAGCGCTGAATTTCGTAGCCCAGTAGGAGACACCGATGAAGCATTTGCTTGCCCTTCTGATCGTTTTTGCGTTGGTTGGCCTTCCCTCCCTCTCGAATTCCAGTGACGGAAACCGCCCGCCCGGCGCTTTGGGGGAAAGTTCTCAGACGGCGATCTTTGCCGGCGGCTGTTTCTGGTGCATGCAGCCGCCCTTTGACAAACTGGATGGAGTGATCTCGACGACGGTCGGATACGCCGGAGGAAAAGAGAAAAACCCGACCTATGAACAAGTATCCGCGGGACTGACCGGCCATGTGGAAGCGGTTGAGATCGTCTACGATCCCTCCCGGGTATCCTATTCGGCGCTATTGGATGTCTTTTGGAGGAATATCGACCCAACCCAGGCTGATGGGCAGTTTGTGGACAGAGGCCCCCAGTACCGCTCGGTCATCTTCTATCACAATGACGAGCAAAGGCGGCTTGCTGAAGCCTCCAGGGAGAGTCTTGACAACTCGGGCAGATACGAGCGCGGCCTCGTGACCGAAATCGTTCCCGCGACCACCTTCTATAGAGCTGAGGAGTATCATCAGGACTACTACAAGAAGAATCCCTTGCGTTATAAGTACTACCGCTACGGCTCGGGCCGTGACCGTTATCTGGAAGAGGTTTGGGGGAAATGAGCAGGCCGCGGAGCCCCCTGCATGACTATTTCCGTTCGCGCTTCAACGTCCTTTGATGCCCCAAAATAGGCCTCTGCACGAAGAACTGGCGTTGAGCAAGCTTTTTTTTGATTGACAAACCCTCAAGCGCATTTGATTATCAAGCTGTACCCTAAATTTTCACTCTGCAGTCATGCTTTTGCCTTTTACCCGCTCACAGAAGTTTTCTAATCGATAGACTTTTCTCATGCGGTTTCTGCCTGATTCTGTTGCATAGCATCCAGCTCAGGCGTCCTGTTCATCATTGTGCAAGCAACCTATGATGTCTTTTGGGAAGATGTTCCCATCCATTAACCGGCCTCTTACAAAAGGAGATCATCATGAAGGTTTTGGGTTTGGGAAGAGTACTCTCTTTGGGTTTACTCCTTGTCTTTATGACTTCGTGTGCCGGTGAAAGCCCGGTGGATCTGGTTGCGCTCAAGTCAAAACCACAAACCTACGTAGGCACCGATACCTGTAAGATGTGCCACCTGGAACACTACGATACGTGGAAGATGACTCTGCACAGCCGAATGCTCGGAAACGCCCAAAAAGACAACGATGTTATCGTCGCTGAGATCAATGACAAAAAGATTCGGGAAGATCTGGCGAAAATCCGCTAACCTCAAGGTGCCTGCGGATCAGATCTATGTGCCCAAAATCGAAGACATCAAATACACTATCGGCAGCCAGTGGAAGCAGCGCTACCTGGTAGAAAAGGAGGGTAAGCTCTACATTGCCCCGATTCAATACAATGTGGATACGAACCGCTGGGTGAATTACCATGAGGACAACTGGGATAAGAATTCCTGGATTCTGAAATGTGGTGGCTGTCACGCAACCGGTGTCGACCTTGAGAAGAATACCTTCGTTGAGCCGGGTGTTACCTGTGAATCTTGCCATGGTAAAGGCTCATGGCATGCAGCTCTCCCCAAAACGGCGGTTTTCGAGAAACGGCAGACAATCATTAACCCTGCAAAGCTCAACATGGGAGTAGCAGTACAAATCTGCGGTTCTTGCCACAACCGGGGCAAAGCCACCAAATTCGAAGGAGCTGAGTGGCCGGTTGGTTATCAGCCGGGTAAAGCCCTCTCGGCCTTATTTCAAATCCGTATCCTATGCCGGCGGTTCATTGAATGACGTGTACGCCAACGAATTCTCCAAGGGTCATCATCAACAATACATTGACTGGCAGCAATCCAAGCACCATACCGAAGGAGTGACATGCACCTCTTGCCATTATGTACACCAGGTCGGCATGCCCCCCACGCGCTCGCAGACCATGGCTGCGGGTTCTAAGGAATGTTTCAGCTGCCACGAGGTGGTCAATAACAACAAAGCTCACTCCATCCATTCCTTCGGCAACTGTGTGGGTTGCCATATGCCGAGGATCGCCAGGAGCGCAGAATCGGGCGATCTTCACAGCCACGTGTTTGTGGCCTTGCTGCCCAAGGACACCCTGGCGAACCCCGTCATTCCGAACTCTTGCCAGCCTTGCCACAGGCATAAAGATGCAGATCTGAAGAGCCTGCAAGATGCCTTTGATGCTCTGACGGTCATCCCAAAACCTGTTGGCGTGACTCTTCAACCTGTTGAGGTGAAGTCGAAACCCAAACAATAGAGACACGTTAGGAGTCCCTGATGACTACGATCCATCCAGTTCGAAGGACTCTCTTCCGGATGGCAGCGATACTCTTGACTCAGCTCTTACTGCTGCCCCAGATTGCATTTTCACAGGAGGAAGTGGCTTCGGCCATCCGCCGGTACAAGGATCGAGAAGTCAGCACCGGTTACTATGAAGAATATGAAGCCAAACCCCGCCGGCAGGCCCCATTGGTTGAAGTACCCGGGGTCAGCCGGGGCATATTCCCCTATAGCCCTTCTGCAGCCGAAGTGCGAATTCGTACTCGACTAGCCGACTCCCATCGGGGGATCAAGTTTTACCAGGGGCGACGGTGTGAGGAGTGCCACCACAGTGAGACCATGGATATCCATACCGTCCGGGCAAACCTTACCTGCCGGCAGTGCCACGGGGGAGAACCGATAGCCAGCATCGCGCACATTTATTCGCCGCTCAATCCCATAAGAAGGCATGCCTATGTGTGCTCGAAGTGCCACGAGGGATCCAGCGCCTCTTTTGCCAGCTATATCATCCATGAACCTGCTCCAGGGGAACCTGCAACTCAGAAGAGCTTTCCCGCATTGTATTACACATACTGGCTTATGCTATTGCTCTTAGCCGCCACCCTGGCCTTCTTTATTCCTCATAGTTTTATGGTGGGACTGCGAGAGTTACTCACGAAAAAGACGAAAGAGCCTGAGCAGCCTGAACAGACTGAGCAGACGGAAGAGACTGAACAGGCTGAACAGACGAAAAAGACGAAAGAGACGAAAGAGACGAAAAAGGTGGAGAATGATGTCGACGACGAGCATTAGACGATTTAATAAAATAGATCGGATATTTCACCTTTGCCTTATGTTGACCTTTCTCATTCAGGCTGCAACCGGCTTCAGCCGGTTGTTTATAAACACTTCCTGGGGGAAGAACCTCAGTAACGTCTTTGGCGGGTATGAGACCTCCCTGTTGATCCACCAGAGGGTGGGCATTTTCATGATTGTGGGATTTATGCTGCACATCGCATACCTTCTTTCTAAGATGGACTGGCACAATTTTCGAGAAAGCATCTTTGGTCCCGACTCCCTGGTTCCCAATCTTCACGATGCCAAGCACCTTTCACAACGAATCCAGTGGTTTTTCGGTTTTGGCCCACCTCCTAAACTGGATCGCTGGACTTACTGGGAGAAGTTTGATTATTGGGCGGTATTCTGGGGTCTTCCCTTGCTGGCTGTTACTGGACTGATGCTGATGTTCCCTATTGCGTCGAGCCGCATCTTACCGGGCTGGGCCTTGAACATCGCTGCTCTTTTGCACAGGGCCGAAGCAATCTTGGCTGTTTCTTACATTTTCATCGTACATTTTTATGTCGGACATCTCCGACCCTCTAGTTTTCCCATGAATGAAGCCATGTTCTCGGGCGGAGTCAAGATCGAAGAGGCGATGGAGGAGAAACCCGCTTGGGTGGAGCGGTTGCAGAAAGAAGGGAGGCTCGAGCTGGCAGAGGCACCCGCCCCAGCCCTCTGGTACAGGGTGCTCTATTTTGTTTTCGGGTACTCTGCCCTGGCTTTTGGCATCTATCTGCTCATAAGCAGTATCGTTTATAGCCGCTATGCAGGGATCCATTTGCATTAAATGTTCGTCGATTTTCGTCATGATTTCAAGGCGAGTTCGTCCTTCCCCAAGGCTGTAATCCGCTGGCTGCCGATCGCATGCAAACGATCACAAATGAAGGGATCGGTTGTGTACTCACCCAAATTCCGGGAGTGGACTGAGATCTCAAGTCAGTTCTGATCGATCAGCTGGGCGTAGATGGCATCGAAGACGATGCCGCCCACTTCAATCGCTCTGAGATCATCGTGCAGCGCCTTGGTGAGGCCTCGGCAGATGAGATCCAAGCCGGGCGATTCCGGCGGGGGCGCCACTTCCGTGAAACTAACGTCCAATATCCCCATCGAACTTTACTGCATCGATCTGGGTGGCGGGCTCAAAGAGATGCTCACCACCTGCGACACGATCACCCCCCATCACCTTGAGTCCATCCCCATGAAGGCGCTTTGGAGCGGCTTTTCGCATCCGGGGATCAGCTGGTCTGGCTCGGTGAACGTCAGTCTTGGAAATCTCATGACTCTTATGGCTTCAGGCGCGACCGCCGGTGCTGAGGGGGAGCCCCTAAATCATCGCTACGGACCCCGCCGGCTCGTTTATTGACAATAGATGCAATCCAAGGGAGGTACCCAGAGATGAAGTGGATTACGCGCGAACGCGTAAAGGTAGATCGCGTGGCCTGTCCATGGTTGATCAAGAGGTTCGTGGACAAGGATGCCGAGTTTCATTTTGTTCCTGCCGATCAGGTAACGGGCGAAGCGGAACGCTTGGGCGCGATTCCTTTCGACGTACCGGATGTGATTCTCGGCCATCACGGCAAGTCATGTTCTTTCGAAGCGATTCTCAAGAAATACAAACTGGATGGCGATCCGGTGCTGGCATTGCTCGGGAAGATTGTCAACGGCGCGGATACTGACAACTCTCTTTACCACCAGCCTGAAGGACCTGGGCTCAAGGCCATAGCCGAAGGGTTTCGGCATCTGGGCTTCAAAGATGACCATGAAGTCAATGCCGCTGAATGGATTGTCTATGATGCATTGCATGCATACTGCCAGGAAATGATAAAGCGAGGCAAACCCGAAGGTGAATTCAAATGAAACCGTTCGAGACAATTGAAAACCATCTGGCACCGCAAGCCATGGGCAATATAAAGGTGATTCGATGAAAACGGAGTCCAATGCGCCTCTTGCTGAGGTCCGGTTTAAAGATGCCTTGAGGTTTTGGGTGAAACTCGGATTCATCAACTTTGGAGGCCCTGCCGGGCAAATTGCCATCATGCAGCATGAGTTGGTGGACAGCAGGCAGTGGGTATCCCAGAACCAGTTCTTGAGGGCGCTTAACTTCTGCATGATTCTTCCCGGTCCTGAGGCCCAGCAGCTGGCCATCTACATTGGTTGGCGCCTTCATGGAATCCTCGGGGGAATCGTTGCGGGCGGATTTTTTGTATTGCCCTCGATTTTTATTATGCTTGCCTTGAGCTGGATGGCAGTGATTTCATCAGATGTCCCTGCGATTCACGGGATTCTCTATGGGGTGCAGCCGGTCGTTATTGCCATCGTTGCCTCGGCCGTTTTGCGCATAGGAAAGAAGACCCTGTGCCATTGGGGACTTGCCGTTTACGCTTTTGCAGCCTTTGTGGCTCTCTATTTCTTCGACATTTCATTTCCCTACCTCATCGGTGCTGCCGCGTTGAGTGGCATCGCGTTGCACAGATTCTGGCCTCATGTGTTTGAGTCCTGCCAGATCGGCCACGGTGCTCCCACCTGTACGGAGACTGATGAGGGCGTTCAGAACAGTCGGCCTTCGATGAAGCACAATCTGAAGCTGTTCATCCTGTTTTTCCTCCTTTGGGGGATACCGGTTTGCGGATTGTGGCTCTGGAGAGGGCCTTGGGATGTTCTGGTACAGGAAGCGATTCTTTTCTCCAAGGCGGCTTTCGTCACCTTTGGAGGGGCCTACGCCGTTTTGACCTATATCGCGGATATGGCCGTAAACCACTACGGATGGCTGGATGCCCATCAGATGGTCCAGGGACTCGGACTTGCGGAGTCAACACCGGGGCCGCTCATCATGGTCACCCAGTTCATCGGTTTCCTGGCGGCGTGGAAGTTTGCCGGAGATTTTAACCCGCTATTCTACGGTACTCTTGGCGCCCTCATTACCACCTACATGACGTTCCTCCCGTGCTTTTTCTTCATTTTTCTGGGAGCGCCATACATCGAGATGTTGTCAGGGAACCGCAGGATACAGGCTGCCCTTGTGGGTGTTGCCTCAGCAGTGGTTGGCGTCATTGTAAACCTGGGGGTTTTCTTCGGACAGAAAGTGCTCTTCCCAGCTCAAGGCGTATTCGATTATTTTGCGGCCGCAGTGGCTTGCGTTTCTTTTGCCCTTGCGCTGAAATTCCGTATTCCCATGCACTACCTCGTACCCGTGGGGGCATTGGCGGGAATGGCCTGGCATCTATCAGGCTATGGAGTATCTTGATTGTATTGGCAGAAGGGGCGCACCCTGCGTTGAAAGAAACTTGCAATCTCGCCTCGCTCTATTTCGTGTTTTTCCTCCGGGCGATTCTTTTCAGTGTCCAGTATGGTAGCGTTTTCATTGAGTTGTGTTATATTGGGATGACTCTGTCAGGTCTTTTGGGTTCCTGGCATTGCTCGTGCTATAGACACATTCCATCTCTTCGGCAATTACTTGGCAAATGGGTATGGAACAGGTTTGTCATCACGTAAGAAGGTTGGAGGATTCTGTGAAGGCAGGTTTTTTCGGAATGAGTCGATTGGCATTTCTATTCCTGGCTGCTGTTCTCTGCTACGCAAGCCCGACCTTCGCTGATTCTCAAAAGGTTAAGGGCAACAGCTCGGGGCTGATGGGGAGCGAGGAATCCGGTCAACAGAAGACCGTAACCCTTGATGAACTGATCCAGGAAGTCGGCAAAAGCAACCCCGGCATCAAGGCGGCACAGGAAACCGCCAGCGCCAAAAGGTCGCTGATCCTGCCGGCCGAAACGCTCCCCGATCCCTACATCACCTTCTGGCACATGGGCGATCTCAGCCCGTTGCGGCTGCATGGTCGGTGATCCCGCGTCGGCGAGAACCTACGGTATCGAGCAGGAGATCCCCTTCCCCGGCAAACTCGGACTGAAGGGTAAGGTGGCTTCCATGGAAGCCGAGGCCGAAGAGTGGAATCACACTCTCACCCACCGCCAGGTGATCGCAGAGCTGAAGCAGGCCTACTATGACCTTTACCTGTTCCATAAATCTCTGGAAATCCTCAAAAAGAGTAAGGCCCTGCTGCAAAACTTCGAAACGATCGCACAGACCCGTTATCAGGTCGGTCAGGGCATCCAGCAGGATGTTCTGAAAGCCCAGGTGGAACTCGCCAAGCTCATCGACCGAGAGGCGGTACTCGACCAACGCCGCTGGATAGCCGAGGCTCAGATCAACAACCTCCTCTATCGCCCCCCGGAAACGCCCGTCGGCAATCCGGCAGAATATAAGAAATCAGAGCTGACCTACTCCCTCAACGAACTGACCGAACTGGCGCGTGCAAACTCCCCCACGCTGAAGATCCAGGAACGCGAGATCGATCGGAGGCAGTATTCTCTCGAGCTGGCCAAGAAAGAGTACTTCCCTGACTTCACGGTGGGGTTCACCTACTTTGACCGGGAAGGAAATCCGGAAATGTACGGCGTCGAAGCCAAAGCCCGGATCCCGCTCTATTTCTGGAGAAAACAGAAACCCGAGGTAGATGCGGCCAAATCCAATCTCGCCGGGGCCAAACACATGCGCGAAAACACCGCCTCCTCGCAGAATTCTCAGATAAAACAGGGCTACGCCATGGCGACAACCTCCGATAAGCTCGTGAGACTCTATTCCAGCGCGATCATCCCGCAGGCGACATCCTCGCTGCATTCAGCGATCGCCAATTACGAGACCGGCAAGGTGGACTTCCTGACCCTGGTCGACAGCACCATGGCGCTTTTCGAGTATGAACTGAAATACTATGAGTCAATGAGCGAATTCCAGAAGGCCCTGGCGCAACTGGAACCCATCGTGGGCGTCGACTTGACGCGGTAGTGATTTCGGATTTGGGGCAGCGGCGGTCGGTGTTGGCCTGAAGGCAGGTTTTCAACTTTTATAAGGATATAGGATCATGAAGGTTTCATACCGGCGTCGGTCTTCAAAAATCTTGATGCTACAACAAGGTTCCGTCGCCTGGCTCCTGGTAATTTTGATCGCCGTTGGAGGGACGCTTGGGGTCGGCTATATTTATCGGGACCTGCTCAGCGAGACGAAGCTGGGCCAAATTCTTCATATTCATACTGCCACTCCGGCGAAGGACCTGTACTACTGTCCCATGCACCCTCAGGTTCAGTCCGATAAGCCGGGAACCTGTCCCATCTGCAACATGAACCTTGAGAAAAAAGCACTGGAAAAGGAAGCTGCTCCGCCACAAAAGGCAGCTTCGCTAGCCAAGGAGAAAGACCTCTACACCTGCCCCATGCACCCCCAGGTTCATTCGGACAAGCCCGGAACCTGCCCGATCTGCAATATGGACCTGGTCAAGAAGCAGCCGGAAGAAGCCCCGGCTGGAGGGACATTTCCTCCGGGAACCGTCAGAATCAAGCCCGAGATGCAACAGTTGATCGGAGTTGAGTATGGCGAGGCGATGGAACAGCAATTATCCAAAACCATTCTGACCGTTGGCCGGCTGGCCTACGATGAAACGAAGATCGCGCGGATTCAGATCAGGATCGACGGGTGGATCGAAAAGGTCTTTGTGGACTTCGCCGGCATGCTGGTGAAAAAAGGCCAACCCCTCTTCAGCGTCTACAGTCCGGAGCTCTTCTCGGCCCAACAAGAGCTACTGATCGCCAAGAAGACCAAGGAAACGCTGGCCGACAGTGAGTTCAAGGAAGTCAGTGCCAACGCTGAATCCTTATACCGTTCCACCAAAGAGCGGCTCAGGCTGTGGAACATTACGGATGGGGAAATCAAGCAGATTGAAACCCGAGGCACCCCGCTGCGGGCTCTGACTTTTAATTCACCCATCAGCGGCTTTGTGCTTACGAGAAACGCCTATCCCGGGCAACGTATTGCCCCCGACACGGAACTCTATTCCATTGCCGACCTTACGACTGTTTGGGTGCTGGCCGATATCTTCGAGTATGAAGTGGCCAACATTCATCTGGGACAGACTGCCACCATGACCCTCGCCTCCTTTCCCGGTGAAACCTATACCGGGGCTGTTTCCTACGTTTATCCCGGGCTGGATAGTACCTCGCGGACCCTCAAAATCCGCCTGCAGTTCCCCAATCCCAGCTTTAAATTGAAACCCGACATGTGGGCCAATGTCAGCTTCAAGATCGACTATGGTCGGCAACTTGCCATTCCGAGCAGCGCTGTGCTCGATTCCGGCACGGAGCAGATCGTCTTCGTAGCCCTCGGAGATGGCTATTTTGAACCGCGGAAGATCCAACTGGGAGCCCAGGTGGGGAATCTGTACGCGGTTCTGAGTGGTTTGCAGCGTGGTGAGAAGATCGTCACCTCCGGGAACTTCCTGATCGATTCGGAAAGCAAGCTGAAGTCGGCTCTTTCCGGTATGGGAAGTCCCGAGCATGCGGGACACGATTGAACATGATCAACAAAATCATTGATATATGCGCGAACAACCGCTTCCTGGTCTTTCTCTTCGTCATCATGGCGGTTCTCGCCGGCCTCTATGCCATGCGGCATATCACTCTGGATGCGATTCCCGATCTTTCGGATACTCAGGTCATCATCTATTCCCGCTGGGATCGCAGCCCCGACATCATCGAAGATCAGGTCACCTATCCCATCATCACGGCCATGCTCGGGTTGCCCAAGGTGAAAGACATTCGAGGCTTCTCCGATTTCGGCTTCTCTTACGTCTATATCATCTTTGAAGACGGCACGGACATCTACTGGGCCAGGTCGCGAACCATCGAATATCTCAGCACCATCATCCCCAAATTGCCCCAGGGGGTGCAGGTAGAGCTGGGGCGGGATGAGACCGCCATCGGCTGGGTCTTCCAGTATGCGCTGGTGGATACCACGGGCACACGCAACCTGGCTGAACTGCGCGCGCTCCAGGACTGGCATCTGCGCTTCGAGCTGCAGTCGGTCCCGGGCGTGGCGGAAGTGGCTCCCATCGGCGGCTTTGTGCAACAGTATCAGGTCAATCTCGATCCCAACGCTCTGCTTGCTTTCAGTATTCCCATCGAGCGCGTCGTGGAAGCGATCCGTTCCGGCAACAACGACGTCGGCGGACGTCTGCTCGAATTCTCCGGTCGCGAATACATGGTGAGAGGCCGGGGCTACATCCGATCGGCCGGCGATATTGAGAACATCGTGGTGGGAACCAATCCCAACGGCGGGATCCCGATCCTGGTCAAGCACCTGGGTCGGGTGGTGCTGGGTCCCGATATTCGCCGGGGGGTTGCCGACCTCGACGGCCAGGGCGACACCGTCGGCGCCATTGTGATCATGCGGTACGGCGAGAATGCACTGCAGGTCATCGACCGGGTGAAAACGCGACTGGCCGAAGTGGAACGGAGCCTGCCGCCGGGCGTTAAGATCGTCACCACTTATGACCGGTCGGACCTTATCGAGCGGTCGATCGAGACCCTGAAAAGGACCCTCATCGAGGAGCTGCTGATCGTAAGCCTGGTTATCCTCATCTTTCTGTGGCACATTCCCAGCGCCATCATCCCCATTTTGACCATCCCCATTGCCGTGATCCTCTCCTTCATTCCCATGTACGGCCTGAAGATCACCGCGAACATCATGTCCCTGGGCGGTATCGCCATCGCCGTCGGGGCCATGGTTGACGCGGCTATCGTGGTCGTCGAGCAGACCCACAAAAAACTCGAACACTGGGATCAGGGAGGCCGTCCGGGCAATTTCCGCGACGTGGTCATCGGCGCCGTCAAAGAAGTGGGCGGGCCGAGCTTCTTTGCCCTCCTCGTCATTGCCGTTTCGTTCATGCCGGTCTTTACGCTGGAAGCACAGGAAGGAAGGCTGTTCAAGCCGCTGGCCTTCACCAAGACGTTTTCCATGATCATTGCCGCTTTGCTGGCCATCACCCTGGATCCGGCCATTCGTCTGCTCTTCACCCACATGCAGGACTACAGCTTCCGTCCCCGCTGGCTCTGCCGGGTCACCAATGCGGTCCTGGTGGGCAAGATTCACAGCGAGGAAAGCCACCCCATCAGCCGCCCCTTGATGAGAATCTACCACCCCATTGTGGAAGGCGTTTTGCGCCATCAGTGGGCAACCATTACCGGGGCCTTGCTGGTAGTGCTCCTGACGGTGCCGGTCTTTTTTCGGCTGGGATCGGAGTTCATGCCGCCTCTCGATGAGGGAGCCCTGCTCTACATGCCGACAACTGTTCCCGGCATCTCGGTAACGGAAGCGCAGCGGCTGCTGCAACTTCAGGATAAGGTCATCAAGAGCTTCCCCCAGGTGGAACGGGTCTTCGGCAAAGCGGGGCGAGCCGAAACCGCCACCGATCCCGCCCCCTTTTCCATGATGGAGACCGTGATCCTGCTCAAGCCCCACGAGCCAGTGGCCAAAAGTGCCGCGTTGGTATTCCGAGCGGGCGCCGGAGTGGCTGCAGAATCTGCTTCGGCGCGCCTGGCCGGACCACCAGAGCACCGAGGACTTCATCTACGGGCCCGGTGGGTTGAACGAAGCCATGCAGTTTCCCGGCGTGGTCAACGCCTGGACCATGCCCATCAAGGCCCGGATCGACATGCTCTCCACCGGTGTCCGGACCCCCGTGGGCATCAAGATCCTCGGTCCCGACCTCAACGCGATTCAGGAAATTGGCCTGCACATCGAGAGGGCGCTCAAGGACGTAAAGGGCACCGCCAGCGTTTTCGCCGAGCGGACGGCGGGAGGATATTTCCTCGATTTCGAACTCAAGCGCGAGGAACTGGCCCGCTACGGCCTGACCATCGCCCAGGCCGAGATGGCCATTTCCTCGGCGATTGGCGGGGAAAACATCACCACCACGGTGCAGGGGCGCGAGCGCTTTCCCGTAAATGTCCGCTACTTCCGTGATTATCGCAGCACCGTCGAGCGCCTGCAGCGCACCCTGGTGGCGAACGCCGACGGCCAGCAGATCCCCATGGCTCAGATCGCCGATATCAAGCTCCTTTCCGGGCCCTGGCATGATTCGGGATGAGAACGGCCGGCTGAGCGGCTACGTCTATGTGGACGTGGCCGGGCGCGACATCGGCGGCTATGTGGCCGACGCGAAAAAGGCGGTGATCGCAGGGGTAACGCTTCCCACTGGCTACACGCTTGCCTGGAGCGGGCAGTACGAATACATGGAGCGGGTCAAGGAAAGATTGCTGGTGGTCGTCCCGATAACGATTTTCCTTATCTTTCTGCTGATCTACTTCAACACCCATTCGACCGCAAAAACTCTCATCATCCTTCTCGCCGTACCGTTCTCGGCGGTGGGGGCAGTCTGGCTCCTCTATCTTCTCGGCTACAACATGAGTATCGCCGTCTGGGTGGGCTTGATCGCTCTCATGGGGGTGGATGCCGAAACGGGCGTTTTCATGCTCCTCTATCTCGACCTGGCCTACTACGGCATGCGCGACAAGGGACTCATGAAGACCAAGGAACACTTGCGCGAAGCGATTGTGGAAGGAGCAGTGAAGAGGCTCAGACCCAAATTTATGACCGTCGCCGTCATGTTCTTGGGGCTGGTGCCGATCATGTGGTCAACCGGCGCCGGCTCCGATGTCATGAAGCGCATTGCCGCTCCCATGGTGGGAGGAATCTTCACCTCGTTCCTCATGGAGCTGATCGTCTACCCGGCAATTTATGAGGTGTGGCGCTGGCATTTCTTTGTAAAGAAGGGACAGGCTTGATCGCAGCAGGGTGGCATTCAATCGTTCTCGAAAGCCAACAGGGCTCACACCCCTGCCTTGTTCGGGCGCACCGGCTCAGGAATACAGAAGATGGCAGGAAGCTCCATCAGGAGGCACTCCGCGCCAGGATCTTTTTTGCCCGGGCAAAACAACGTTCGCTGTGTTCGAAGCTGTAGGGATGGGCATGTTCCCTGTCCATCTTAACTCGGTCACCTGGAGATGGTATCTTCCCAGTATCGAAGAGGTGCGGAAATACGGCGAATTTCAGCCCATCTATGAGGGAGTGGATGGCGTCATCTATCAAGTGGGCAAACTGGCCGACTGAGAGGTTGCAGCCCCCGGTTGCTGAGAGAGCTCCGCTAGACCGTTATTTTGTTTCCGGCGTTTTTTCCAGAACAACACCCTGTTCTTCTATTTTTTTCAGGTACTTATCAGGGTTCTTCTGGAATTCGGCGATGCATCCGCTGCAGCAAAAGTAGATGCGCTTGCCCTGGTAGTCCGTGTAGACGCTTTTGTCGATTTTCCCCCCCTCAACGGGACAGATGGTTTGTGGTCCCCCCTTGCCCGGAGGATCCGCAGCAATAACATAGCCGCTAAACATCAGCCCAAGCACCACCGCGAAAACAACAATCATTCTTCCCAACATGATTTTGCTCTCCTTTCCTCTTTCAGTGAGTATAATGGCATGGCAAGATGATAAGTACTTTTCCGATCGAAGACAAACCTTCAAGGAGAAAACATCGTGCTCATGGATCGCAGCATATTCAACTTGCAGACCAGCGTAGAGGCAACGTCTCTCTACATTCTCCTCTGCGCTCTGGCTGATGAGAGGGAACCCCTCACGCTGGAGCGCGCCAGCCTCCAATGGAACGGCACCAGCGAGAACTTGCTCCAAGCCGCTGCCGAACTGACGCAACGAGGCGTGCTGACGGGGAACCTGCCGCTCACCCGTGACCAGCTTCTGCACCTGAACTCGAGCCACGAATGGCGTTGAACCGCTAGCCCAGAAACCCCTTCACCTTTCTTTCATCGTGCAAGGGAGTCGCCTCCCGGTAGGCGGCAATGAGCTGAAGATAGTTGGTGACGCTTCGCAGCATGCGTTTTTGAGCTGCTTCGTCGAGGGTCTTCACCACCTTTGCGGGGGACCCTACGACCAGCGACCCGGCCGGGACAACGAAACCCTGGGGGACCAGGGAACCGGCGGCGATGAGCGAACCCTTCCCAATCTTCGCGCCATCCATGACGATGGCGCCCATGCCGATCATGCACTCATCTTCGATGACACAGCCGTGCACGATGGCGCCGTGACCGATGGTGACGCGATCACCGATCTCGAGCGGGAAATCCACCGGCGTGCCATGGAGCATCGCGTGATCCTGAACATTGGTCTCGTTCCCGATGCGGATGTAGTGTTCATCCCCGCGCACCACGGAATTAAACCAGACGCTGCTCTTTTTTCCAATAACCACATCCCCGATCACCCAGGCCCCCGGGGCAATGAACACGTCATCTGCAAGTTTCGGATAGATGTTGTTGTAAGGTAGAATATTGTCCATCCTTAAGGTCGCTCCTCTCACTGACAGTTACGAGGCTTTTTCCTAGGCCGCGTCGTCATTTTTTTCCGCCTCAGCGGCGCTTCAGTTCCAATCGTTCCGCAATGGCTCCGGCTGTGTACTCGATGAATCTGGTGAGCGCGTCCGCCTCCAGGTGTTTCCCCGGCAACGGTCGCGGCACATCGTCGGGAGGTGCGATCAAGTGAGGAGCGTTCTGGAGCTCCGGCTTGGGGTTCACTTCAAATTCCGGCTCGAATCGATCGGCAAAATACTTTTCCTGAAATGTGGCAAACTTGAGGGCATGAGCGGTGGCGTCCAAGACCGCTACGCGATTGCCGGGCAGCTTCCGCTGGGCGACCGCTCGCCGCATGCCGGCCAGGGATTCACCGCCCTGAGTGCAGGCAATATGGCCATGGCGATTGGCGATGAGCATGCCGTCCATGATCTCCTGCTCACTCACTTCGACGACCTGAACCGCTTCTCCTCCTGCCAGTTCCCGGTAGTGTTCGACCAACTGTATGACTCGCGGCATGGAGACCGGATTGCCGATCATCGCCGCCTGCGCCACACTCGGCCTCACCAGCACCGGGCGAAACCGACGCTGCTTCGCGGCGGGTTCGAGGTAGTACAGAAAGACCGGGTTGGCGTGCTCCGACTGGACCCCGACAACCATGGGCAAACTCGTGATGATCTTCAGGTCATAGAGCTTCAGGAAACCCTGCAGCACAGCCGTGATGTTGCCTGCATTGCCGATCGGAACCACTACCACGAGGTCGCTTACATCATAGTCAAAGGTCTGCGCGATTTCATAACTGTAGGATTCCTGGCCCAGGATGCGCCAGGCATTCTTGGAATTCATCAGGGCTACCGCGTAGTTCTCAGAGAGATACTCGACAACCTTCATGCAATCGTCAAAAACACCGGGAATTTCGATCACCTGAGCACCACTGCCGAGGGGTTGCCCCAGCTGCTGCGCGGTCACCTTCCCGTGGGGCAGGAGCACAGCAGACTTCACTCCAGCGGTGAAATAGGAGGCGTAGAGGGCAGCAGCAGCCGAAGTATCGCCGGTTGAGGCGCAGATAGCGAGCACATCTTCCAGACCCTGATGGGTGATAAGGTAGTTGAGATAACTGAAGGCACTTGCCATGCCGCGGTCTTTGAATGAGGCGCTGGGGTTCTGACCGTCGTTTTTGAAATAAAAAGGCATACCAGCCCACCGGGCAAGCTTGTCGTTGGCTGCAACCACTGGGGTGTGGCCCTCCCCGAGGCAGACGACGGCCTCCAGCGGAATGATTGAGCCAATCAGTTCGTGATAGCGGTAAATCCCTTTCAGGGCAGGGATGTTTAACATACTGCGGTAGTCAAAGATCTTCCGCCAGAGGAGTCCCGGCAGGGAGCGCAAGCGTTCCCATTCAGCATCCTTTATCATGAGCACGCTTTGACATCGGGGACAGATGTAGAGCAGCTTCTCGATCCCGTAGGTTTCATCACAGTGGATACAGTGATAAATATAGCTGCCGCCCGGTTTGGGGATGACGTAGGACTGCATTTCGGCTGGGAATTCTTCAATTCTCATGACCTGACACTCCCTTCTTTTGGATGGCCCTGAACCGAATCCTTGAGACCGCTCAATAGATCCGCAAGACCTGGATCCCGCCGAGGCTGCGAAGCGCAGTCGTCGCGCAAATCCGCATTAGTATCCGGTATCCGGGTGCGTGAAGCAAGAGGTCATTGAACACCTGCGAGCGAAAACGCGACCACGAGGAGGGTTTGAGCCAAGACGACTGTTGCATAAAAGACACATTCACTGTGGTCTTTCTACCACGCCTCCCGGGTTTTTGGCCTCACCGGTGTCGCTGGAGCACAGGCAGAGATCCACGTGAGAGATTGACCTTCGTGGCTTTCGAAACATTCCGACGGATTTTTGTTGAGAAAACCGCCGATGGCATACTTAGTGCTTTAACCCGCTTTTGAGGAGGATAAGGGGCTTGAACTTGAACTCAATGATGCAGCACACGGTCGCAGGGGAAGTGTCCTGCAGGGGCATTGGTCTACATTCGGGTGCCAAAGTGGATCTGAAGCTTCGGCCCGCGCCGCTGAATTTCGGTGTGAGGTTTCGGCGGATGGACCTGGGGCATCACCCTGCAGTAGCGGCACACGCCCATCATGTCGTGAACACCTCTCTAGCTACCAGCATTGGTTTCAACGGCACCACGGTATCTACCATTGAACACTTGATGGCGGCACTCTACGTCAGCAGTATCGACAACGTTCTGATCGAACTGAACGGTCCTGAGGTCCCCATTTTTGATGGCAGCGCTGCCCCTTTCCTCGAACTCATCAAGGAAGCCGGGCTCAAAGAACAAAACGCTTTGCGCCAGTGCATGTTTATCACCAAACCGGTGTTCCTGCGTGAAGGCGAGGCTTTTGTCAAAGCGACTCCTGCGGACCATTTCCAGGTTCGCTACACCATAGACTTCCCCCATCCCCTGGTGGGAAAGCAAACCCTGTTGTGGTCCTTCAACGCCGCTGCTTTTGGCCGGGAAATTGGCCGTGCCCGAACCTTTGGTTTTCTTAAGGATGTGGAGAAACTTCAAAGCCTGGGATTGGCCCAGGGCGGATCGCTGGCCAATGCCGTGGTGTTCGATGATTTTCGCGTTTTGAATCAGGACGGCTTCCGCTACGGGGATGAATGCGTCCGCCACAAGATCTTGGACTTCATGGGGGATCTGGCTCTGGCGGGAAGGCCGTTGATCGGCTGCTTCGAAGTTCATAAGGCCGGCCATGCCCTGCATACCGCCTTCATCAAGAAACTGGTTTCCCTCCCCGGCTACCATGCCATTGCCGCTCCGACTTGCCACCCGGCGTCCTTCTTTCCGCTCAATCACCGGACACCCATGGCAGCACCCAATCCGGCCTTCAGTTAGCGTCAAGATCCCTAGAAATCAGAGAATCCTTCTCCCTCTCCTCGAGGATAGGGAGCATCATGTTCATCTAATTCGCCCGCCTTGGCTCCGCACCTGCCTCTCCTACAAACCACAGAAAGCGCTTGTCAGCTTTTCGAGCTTTCGCTACAATCAAACCTGCCTATGCAGTCATCTCCTAATCAGTCACCCTAACAAATTGATATCATGAAAAAAATATTGACCTGCATGGTTTGCTGTTTCTGGGTAATGGTGGGCGGGTTCTTCGCCACCACGGCCCTGGCGAAGAACAAGGCTGAGATCGTTGATGTGGAAATTGCGAAAGGACCCGGCATCCTCAGGGTTAGTTTCTTCATTGAGGACTGTTTTACGCCGAGCCTGGAAGAAGCCATCCGCAGCGGTGTTCCCACCACCTTCCGGATTCGCACGGTCGTCGAAAAGGCTGGTTTCCTCTTCTTTTCGTCGTCAATTCTGGATGTCATCCTCGAGCATACTATCAAATACGATTATCTGAAGAATGAGTACCTCGTTCAAATCCCTGAAAATCCTGACGCTGCTAGGGTCACCAAGGATTTTGACGAGGCCAAGCATTGGATGAGCACCGTTCACGAACTGCCCCTGCTCCCTTTATGGCGCCTGGAAAAAGACCAGCCTTATGAATTACGGATTAGAGCGGAACTCTCCAAGGTTGAACTACCCCTTTTCTTTCGCTACATCTTCTTCTTCGTTTCTTTGTGGGATTTCGAAACCGATTGGCTGAAAATCCCTTTCACGCTTTGATGGCCACGCCGGCACAGGCCCCGCAGACGATGAAGATGAGACCATGATGGTCACAGGCCTTATGGGGCATGCAACACACCGCAATCGCGACCATTCCGGGGCAAGCGGTCAACCATGAGATTCCCTTCCCTTCCCTTCCTCAAGGACCGTCGCCGTCAGGAACGGTTCTGGGTCATTCTGCTCTTCCTCCTGGTGATCTTCTTCGGCTTCCTGGAAGGATGGTTTTTTCAGCTCCAGCCTGACCTGCCCTTATCCGGCAATATCCTCCTGTTTGCCCTCATCAATCTCAACGTCATCCTGCTCCTACTGCTCGCCTACCTGGTGTTGCGCAACATCGTCAAACTGCTCTTCGAACGGAAGCGCAATCTGCTTGGGACCAAACTCAAAACCCGGCTCGTGGCCGCTTTTGTGGGGCTGAGCCTGATCCCTACCCTGCCACTTTTCTGGCTGGCGACCCAGTTCATTTTCTCAAGTCTGGAGTACTGGTTCAGCCATCGGGTGGAGCAGTCCCTGAAGGAGTCCGTGTCGTTTGCCAAGGATTATCTGGAACAGGAAAAGAAGGATTTTCTGGCCGATGTGCTCATGCTGAAGGCCGAGCTCCCGGGGTTTCTCGAGGGCCACGACTCCTCCGGCGTCACCCGCGAGCAGGCTCTGGAGCCTTTATTGCAGCACTATCGCCTGGATGCCCTGTGGTTGTTTGATGACAAAGGGAACCTCCTTTGCGAAGGGCGGCGGACCGATACCCCCAAAGTCGAGCCGACGGCCTTCAAGAGTGGAGGCACACCTGAGGAAGACGGTTCCCCTGGAGTCCAGACGATCACCTTCAACAAAAAGCGGGAGGCCCTCGGGATTCAACTTGAATACCCCTTGGGAGGCCCGTCACACCCTGAAGCAACGGGAAGACTCCTGGCTCTGAAGGTCTTTCCGGAACACATCACGGACAGGCTGCGGGCAATGGGGCTCGGCTACGAGGACTACCTCCAGCTCAGACTGCTGCATAAGCCCTTGAAGCGCAGTCATTTCATTACCTTTTCCATCATCACGCTACTCGTTGTGTTTGGTGCCATCTGGTTTGCGTTCTTTCTGGCCAGGAGCATTACCGTACCCATCGAGACCCTGGTTGCTGCCACCCAGTCCGTGGCCGACGGCAACCTCAGCCTTCAGGTCGATTCCGACCGCAAGGACGAAATCGGCATGCTCATGACCTCCTTCAATAATATGGTTCACGATCTGCGGGAAGGCCGGGAACAGCTCGACACGGCGTATGCGGCTTTGCAGCAGAGCAACGCCGAATTGGAGGACCGCCGCCGTTACATGGAAATCGTGTTACGAAACATTGCCGCGGGGGTTGTGAGTATCGATGCGGCGGGTACGATCGTGACCATGAACCAGTCGGCGGAGAACACCTTCGGGCTTCAAGCTGACCAAGTGAGGGGGCGTCTCTATTCGGAAATCCTCCACCCGCCGCATTTGGAAGTCGTCAAGTCCTTCGTGGACACCTACCGCTTGAGTCGGCAGCCGTTTCTGGAACAACAGGTCCAGGTGATCATCGGCAATCGCCCGATGGTTTTGCTCATCAAAGTCTCCATCCTCCGTGGCGACCGGAACCAGTACCTGGGGGCAGTGGTCGTACTCGACGATCTCACCGATCTCGAAAAGGCCCAGCGCATGGCCGCCTGGCGTGAGGTGGCCCGCCGCATCGCCCACGAGATCAAGAACCCTCTCACCCCAATAAAGCTCTCGGCCCAACGACTCCGGCGCAAGCATACCGATCTGGCCACCCTGGAGGGATCCATCTTCGACCAGTGCACCCGGACGATTATCGAACAGGTGGATCACATGAAACACCTGGTCAATGAGTTTTCGAAGTTTGCCAGGCTCCCTCGCGCCCAGCCCACCCTCTGCAATCTCTCGAACATTGTTGAAGAGGTTCTGCTCTTCTATCAGCACACCTATCCGCGGGCGGCCTTTGGTCTGGAAAAGGACGAAAACCTGCCGCCGCTCAAGCTGGATCGAGACCAGTTCAAACAGGTGCTGACCAACCTCCTCGACAATGCGCTGCATGCTCTGGACGGCGGGAGAGGGGCGATCACTATCAGCCTTTTCTATGATCCGATCCTGAAGATCGCCCGCCTGGAATGCGCGGACAACGGACACGGGCTCTCCCCGGAGGACAAACTCCGCATGTTCGAACCCTATTATTCCAAGAAGGAGCGCGGAACCGGACTGGGGCTCGCCATCGTGGCCAGCATCATTGCCGACCATAACGGCTTCGTGAGGGTTCGCGACAACTCGCCCCAGGGGACCGTCATCATCATTGAATTGCCGGGATAACTGAATGAAAGCCAGGATTCTTGTGGTTGACGATGAAGTGAGCATCCTCGAAACGCTGCGGGGAATCCTTCAAGATGAAGGCTATCTGGTCAGCGTTGCCGTCTCGGGGGAGCAAGCGCTCGAAGAGGTTTTCAAAGACCCCCCGGATCTTGTCCTGCTCGACATCTGGCTCCCGGGGATGGACGGCCTGGCCGTCCTAGGCGAAATCAAAAAGGTTTACGCCGGGCTTCCGGTCATCATCATCTCCGGCCACGGAAACATCGACACCGCCGTCAGAGCTACCAAGATGGGGGCTTTCGACTACGTGGAGAAGCCCCTCTCCCTTGAACGGATCGTCGTTTCCGTCCAGAATGGTCTGGAATTCTTCCGACTCCAGGAAGAAAACCGCTTCTGGCGACAGAAAGCCAAACACCGCTCCCAACTCACGGGCAAGAGCCTTACGGTGGAAGCACTTCGGGAGGAGATCCAAAGAGCGGCCCCCACCAACGCCACAGTCCTAATCACCGGCGAGAACGGAACGGGCAAGGAATTAGTCGCTCGCATGCTCCACCAGCTGAGTCGCCGCAGCCAGCGGGCCATGATCGAGGTCAATTGTGCGGCCATCCCCGAGGAGCTTATCGAGAGCGAGCTGTTCGGCCACGAAAAAGGGGCTTTCACGGGGGCCGTGGAGCGACGTAAGGGCAAGTTCGACGCCGCCCACGGCGGGACCCTGTTTTTGGACGAAATTGGGGACATGAGCCTCCGGACCCAGGCGAAGATCCTGCGCATCATTCAGGAACAGAATTTCGAGCGAGTGGGTGGCTCGCGCCCCATTCAAGTGGACGTCAGGATTATCGCCGCGACCAACAAGGACCTGCCGAAGGAAATTGACAGCGGTCGTTTTCGTCAGGACCTGTACTACCGTCTAAACGTTATTCCCATCCACGTTCCGCCACTCCGAGAACGCCTCCCGGACATTCCGCTGCTGGTAGAGGATTTCCTCACTCAGATGGCCCATGAAAGCACCATGGGCCGAAAAGAGATCGATCCCGGCGTGTACGCCCTGCTGCAGTCCTACCCCTGGCCCGGAAACGTACGCGAGCTGCGCAACTTCGTGGAACGTTTGGTGATCATGACGCCCGGTCAGCTGATCCATCCCGAAGATCTTCCCCGCGATTTTCAGCAGCAGGTGCAGCATCATTCGAACCTTAACGATCCCTACCGACTGCCATCCTTCAAAGAAGCGCGGTCCTCCTTCGAACGCGAATACCTCATCCGCAGACTCGAGGAATGCTCCTGGAACATCTCCCTCACCGCCCAGCAGATCGGCCTCGAACGCAGCCACCTCCATCGGAAAATGAAGACCCTCGGCATCCGTGAAGTGCAGGAGACCTGAAGTCAACCGCTAACGCCCCTGGCACCCCGCCATTTTTTGAGCTGCCCGTTGCTTGCAGCTTCGGTTGAGTATTCAACC
This sequence comes from uncultured delta proteobacterium, assembly GCA_963783775.1. Lineage (GTDB taxonomy): Bacteria > Desulfobacterota > Syntrophobacteria > Syntrophobacterales > Syntrophobacteraceae > JADGQM01. Next base: position 363,519 of record CAWAOR010000013.1, read on the forward strand.
GGATACCGACAATCCCAGATAAAAAGCGCCTTGACACTCACTCAACGAGATGATAGACAGCGCTCAAGGTCGGGACGTGGCGCAGCCTGGTTAGCGCGCTTGCTTGGGGTGCAAGAGGTCGGCCGTTCAAATCGGCTCGTCCCGACCAGCATCATCCATGGGCTGCTTTGGAGTCCAGGTACCGCCATTCGACAAAAGATGCTTTCGTGAAAACACCTTCCCTTCTTTTACCGCATTTTCCCTTCCCTTGATCAATCTGCGCCATTGGTGCTCGGGGCAACTTGGACCCATGGGCGCAACTCAGGCCGGTCTCAGACCACCGTGACGGGGCAGCCGGCATTTGCGGTCAGATCATCCACCGGCGATCCGAAGAACTTCCTTACCCATTCCGGCCTTTTTGCCCGTGTGGTGATAATGAGAGACGGCTTGACCTGCTGCACCAGGTCAAGGCACACGATGCCGAACCGGCCGATCTCGAGGTGCGTCTGCACTTCAATTCCTTCTCTTTCAGCCCGCGCCGTGATCGCCGCCAGGTGCTCCCGACCGGCCTTCTCGTGTTGCTGGAGCAAACCGGACTCGCACGACTCCTTCAGCTCACCAAAGAGTCCGAGATCGACGTCGACAAAGTAGCGCGCCAGATTGACGTCAGCAACAAACACGACCATCAATTTCTTGGTCTGCTGGGACTTCTCAAAAGCCATGTTGATGGCCTTCTCGGATTGCCTGAAGGTCGAGAGAGCCAACATCACACACCCTTCCATGTTGCTGGTAGCACTCGCCATGACTTCCTCCTCCATCCCAAGAAGTGGTGAAATGATTACGGGGAAATGCAACTCCTAATCCGCAATGGTCTCCCGTATGTTCTCATCCCTCCTTTCTCAGGGCAAGGAAACCGATACAGTTGCCATCCCTGGGTCAGGGCGCCATGAAATCCTGCCGGCTATGGCTAAAGCTCGGCCATCGGGATCTCCGTTTCAAGCGTCAAGTGAGGTTCTGCAAGGTGCGAAGAGGTTGCTGGCAAAAACTCTGCCCTGCTCGATGCGTCGATGACTCTGCGTGAGTTTGATGTTGCCCCTCTATTATCCCTAGAAACTGACATTTTCTCAATGGTTTCTTTTCAGTGCAGGTGACGTTCCTGTCATTGGGAAACTTCTGCAGGTAAGCTGGCATAGGTTTTGGCGGTGGTGCAGGACGGAGTCTCCGACAGACGTCGGCAAAAGCCAAATCGGGGACGGTTACGAGCGCGTTTTTGAGTCTTTTCATGCCGGACTCACGCTCGATGTCGAGCAGGCCGGGAATTATGGACCGGCCGGCCGGCTCAGCCGATCAGTCACCAATTTCACGCGCAGAGCCGAAGCCCAGTCGAGGAGACTGGCCGCGAGATAAGACAGGGGCAGCAGCAATACCGTCAGGATCGCAAAAGTCTCGAGCGTATGGGGTACGTTCGAGGGCATTACACCGACGTAGCTGAACAGGGGATGGTGGACGATGTAGATCGTATAAGAGTGCGCGGCAAGGTTCCTCATGAGGGCGGATGCTCCCGCTCTGGCGGCGGGAGTCCAGACGAGAAGAGCGAGGAAGAAGAGCAGGCTGAGCGCCACGTGGTAGATGTGGACAAACGGCAGATTCATGACCGCGAGCAACGGCGCTCCCCCGACTACATAAACGGCCATGCCCGCGACAAAAGGAGCAAAGGGCCTCTGCAGGACACTCCGGCGCACCGAACCGGCGGCACGATTCCAGAGGGAGGCCAGCCACATGCCCATAGCGAACTCTGGCAGGCGGCCCGGCAGGTTGAAGTGCATCAGGTTCTCGACGAAATTCGGTGGGGAGTTCGGGGTTTCCGGAAAATACCAGGCGATGAGAATCCAGCTTCCCCAGCACAGGGTGATGAGCGACAGGGCCGCCCTCGTGGGGCCGATCCGCGTAAAGAGGCTGAGGATGACCGGGAACAGGAGGTAGAACTGAGCGAGCTGGCCGAGATACCAGAAATGGGAGAAGTTACTGAACATATTGGCATAGTCGAGCGAATTGACGAACAGGAGGTGTTCCAGCAGCATGTCGAAAGCGGGGCGCAGAGGATACTCGAAGTGCAGGATGTTCGCCAACGTAAAAATCACCAAGGCGAGATAGTAGGGAGGAATGATGCGTAGAAAACGCTTTTGCAGGAACCACCGATAGCCCGCGAAGGGGCGATGCTCCGGGCCGAGGTACGGCATCGCCAGCAGAAAGCCCGAGATGATATTGAAAACGACCACACCGTCCGACGCGGAACTGAATAGCGGATCCAACACCCTCTCAAGGGCACCCTGCGGGGTTACGATGACCGTTTTCCAGAGATGGTGCAGGAAGATTCCGAGCATGGCCAGCACTCGAATGGTATCGAGCTGAGCAATTGCCGTCGGTTTCACGATGGTGGGGGAAATCTGATTTTGGCAGTCTCTATGCATTCTCAGCCCAGGATTGATTGAGTTGCGGTCCGAGTTCGCTTATAGAAGATTTCTTTTCAGACCTGCAAGCACTTTCACAGTCGGCTCGCTCGAAACTGGGACCCAAATATGCTATTGAGAGCCACCTGAGGATGTGTTACCTACAAGCGCGCGAAAAGCAATTTCTTAATCGCCCATCACCTTTCTGCCATGAGGACACATCCTTCCCATGAGCCCCAGGGTCTTTTTAAGTTAAGGAAAAAATCAAATTGACCATGCAGCAGATTAGAAACTTCAGCATCATTGCCCATATCGATCATGGAAAATCCACCCTGGCCGACCGTTTGATTCAGCACGCCGGTCTGGTGACCGACCGCCAGTTTCGCGACCAAATCCTCGACAACATGGACATCGAAAGGGAGCGGGGCATTACCATCAAGAGCCAGACCATCCTCCTCTCCTACACCAGCCGATCCGGCGAGGTGTTCGCACTCAATCTCATCGATACCCCGGGTCATGTGGATTTCTCTTATGAGGTATCCCGCGCCCTGGCTTCGTGCGAGGGGGTCCTCCTGCTGGTGGACGCTTCCCAGGGGGTGCAGGCGCAAACCATTGCCAACCTCTATGCCGCCATGGAGCATGATCTCACCATTATCCCGGTGATCAACAAGATTGACCTGCCTTCGGCCGATATCGAGAGCGTCAAAGAACAGATCGATCATGATCTGGGGCTTGAATCGGACCATGCCGTCCTGTGTTCCGCAAAAGAAGGGACAGGCCTTGAAGAGCTTCTCGAAGCGATCGTGAATCAGGTTCCGGCCCCCTCGGGAGATGCTGAAAAACCTCTCACCGCGCTGATCTTCGATGCGCATTACGACTCCTTTCGGGGCACCATTGTGAGCTGCCGTATCTTTGACGGCACCGTTCGGCCCGGAGACACCATCCGCCTCATGTCCAACGGAGCAACGCATAAGGTGGAAGAGGTGGGGGTTTTCCGGTTGACCAGGGAGTCTCAAAAAGAACTTTCGGCGGGTTCCGTGGGATACCTGATTGCAGGCATAAAGACCGTGGCCGACATCAGAATCGGTGACACCATCACCCTGGATGCCAATCCCGTTTCTGCTTCCCTGCCCGGCTTCAAGGATATCAAGCCGGTGGTCTTTTCCTCCCTCTACCCCATATCTTCGGATGATTACCCGTCCCTGGTGGATGCTCTCGAAAAGTACAAGCTCAATGATGCCGCATTGGTCTATCAAAAAGATTCCTCCATCGCCCTCGGCCAGGGTTTCCGTTGCGGCTTTCTGGGGCTGCTTCACCTGGAGATCGTTCAGGAGCGCCTGGAGCGTGAGTTCGATCAGTCCATTATCATGACGGTGCCAAGCGTTCAGTACCGGTTTATTCTTCTGGACGGGACTGCCGTCACAGTGGAAAACCCTCAATACTATCCCGACCCCATGCTTGTAAAAGGTTCGGCGGAACCCTTCATTGCTGCCACGATCATCATCCCCGAGCGTTACATGGGCGTGGTGATGAAGCTTTGCCTGGAGCGCCGCGGGGTCAATCCCAGGACCACCTATCCGACACCGGCCCGGATCGAAATCAAGTTCGACATGCCGCTGGCGGAAGTCGTCTTTGACTTCTACGACCGGCTGAAGACGGTCACTCAAGGATACGGCTCCTTTGACTACGAACTGATCGATTACCGGGAGAGCGACCTGGTCAAGCTGGACATCATGGTGAACGGAGAAAAGGTCGACGCCCTGTCTCTCATTGTGCACCGTGACCGGGCGAGGGAGTGGGGGTTGCAGGTCTGCGATCGTCTGAAGGAAGAAATACCGCGACACAACTTCAAGATCGCCATTCAGGGCGCCATTGGAGGAAAGATCATTGCGCGGTCCACCATTTCGGCCTACAGAAAAGATGTCACGGCCAAATGCTACGGAGGGGATATCTCGCGGAAGCGCAAGCTCCTTGAAAAGCAGAAGAAAGGCAAGAAAAGGATGAAAATGGTGGGCTCCGTCATGATCCCTCAGAGCGCCTTTGTTTCCGTCCTGAAAACCCGAGATGAATAACAAGGCCCCCCCCGGGCTCTACCTTCACATCCCCTTCTGCCGCTCAAAATGCCGCTACTGCGATTTCTATTCCGTTGCCTCGTCTGCGGCCATCCCGGCCTGGCTGGAGGCCGTAAAGAGCGAAGTACTACTGTACCAGGAGCAATTCCCTGACTTCGATTCCCTCTATCTTGGCGGCGGCACGCCCACCATCCTGGGCGAACGGGAGCTCGCCGCACTGATGGCGTGCCTCCGCAAGCATTTCACGTTTTCCCCCGACTCAGAGATCACCATCGAGGCCAATCCTGACGACCTCTCCACGGACAAGCTCAAAGCGTTCGAGGGTCTTGGCATAAACCGCATCAGCCTTGGGGTTCAATCTCTTGATGACCGGGACCTGCAATACCTGGGCAGAAGTCACAGTGCGAAGCAGGCCCTGAAGGCGCTCGCGATGATCCGCTCCTGCGGGTTTGCCGAGGTTGGCGTCGATCTCATGTACGGGTTGGAAGGTCAGAGTATCCCGGGATGGAAAAGGACCATGGACCAGGTCCTCGAATTCAGGCCGGAACATCTTTCCTGCTACCAGCTCACTATTGAAGCGAGCACCCCGTTAGGGAAGCTGAAGGCGGCCGGCCAGGTTCGAGCCATCGGAGAAAAGTGGGAAACGGCATTTTTTGTTTTCACCTCCCGCTATCTCGAGAAACACGGCTATCGACACTACGAAATATCCAATTTTGCCCGAAACCGGGAAACCATGTGCCGTCATAACCGCAAGTACTGGAACCATGTCCCATACCTCGGTCTGGGTCCCTCAGCCCACTCGTTCCAGGCCGGGAGCCGATGGTGGAATGTCAGGTCAATCCAGCAATATTGCCGGCTCCTGGCGGCGGGAAAGGCACCGGTGGAGGCCTCCGAGGCGCTCACTCAAGCGCAACTCGACCTCGAAGCACTCGCCCTTGGCCTCAGAACCAGTGACGGCGTAGCTCTTCATGCGCCCGGAGGTCGCTTGCGATCGGGTAAGGCTTTAGAAGAGCTGCAAAAAGCGCATCTGGTAACAGTGAATAACGGCAGGATCCAGCCCACCCGCAAAGGCTTTCTCGTGGCCGACAGCCTCCCCCTCATGTTTGACAGTTAGACTGAGCGACTTTGCGGTGAATGAGGAAACAAGGACAGCATCCTCGTCTTGAGCTGTCGGTATCATAATGGATGGCGAAAGATGCATGGTTCATCAGATGTGACGTGGCCCCAAGAAGCCGAAGTTGCCTTCCTCCTCCTTTCAAGTGCTGCATTGTTGATTCCTGTCTGCGAGATCAACCTCTCATAGACTTTATTCAGCATCCATTTTCTCACGACTTCTCCAAACTCCTTGTCGTCCAAAATTTTCTCAAATATCCCCTGATTGTCCTGCATCCGCTCTATCAGCTTTGCCAGAAAGGCCTCATCAAACCCGTACTTTAAATTGTCTATGGTGTTGCTCCTAGCCTGCATCTGAAGTGTTTCGTCACGGATGAGCTCTTCCTTTATCAATCATGTGTGCCCCGTAGAGTCAGCTCTTCAACTATCCGGTTCAGCTTCTGCTTTAATTCAGCCAAATCCCGCTCAACAACCTGCCAGACCTCGTCGAGGTCGATCCCGAAATACTCGTGAGCAATGACATTGCGCATCGCAACAATTTCAGACCAGGGAACCTCGGTCTAAGACATCTCCACTCCAGCCCATGGACCTTCAAAAAACAAACAAAGAGGTAATGGCCCCGGATTTTGCGACCATAAGTGCGGATGCCCACCTTGCAGAGGCCTATGAGGCCATCAAGAGAAATCTGGAAGGACCCCCTCATTCGCCCGCACTGGTTGTTCTCGGCAATGACGGCAAGTATGCCGTCGTATGGCACGTGAGTTTTTGCGTCAGCCTTACTGGCCTCTCCATGCAGCCAGGGCGCTAAACGTCGACCTCCCGTGGCCCGCTCAGTATTTGCTCGCCAAACCCAGGTGAGCTTCTGCAAAAGAGTTATCGACCCTGAAGGCTCAGGCTTCCGTCTCGCTGGTCAAAGCTTCCGGTGATAAGAAAGCTATTTCAAGTTGACGGATACCTCTTGACAGCTGATCGAGACGGTTGGGGAATCGCACACCACGCAGAACCATCAGAAGACAACCTCATCCCCATTGCCCACATAGAGATCGCTTTTGCTTCCGTGCCTGGCCGTCCCTCTCACTACAGGAATACCTGCCTCGATCATCTTCTCGATGGTGATCATTCCCGTACAATGATTGGCCGCTACCACCGCCAGTTTCATAGCCGCCAAGTCAGTGATGACCTGGTCCATCTTGGTGTCCCATTGCTTCGAAGGGACAGATATGCAGCCCGCCGTAAAGCCCGTAGGGCCTGGGAGACCCCTGAATGTTTTCGCGTCCGTACTTCATGAGGTTCAAAACCCCCATGTGGCAGCACCCCGTGACCGTCACCATTCCCTTGTCCTTGATATGGAAGAACAAGCCGTGCTCCCCCTGAACGCGAATGATGATGGGGATGTCGAAGGTAACCGACGCACATCCGGGAAAGAGCTTATGAAGCTTTTCTGCCCCCAACTCCACCAGTTCCCCCTTATGCCCGCTTTTTCGAATGAGTTCTTTTCCTTCCGGATGCAAGCTGTTTGGAACCATGATCTTGATGTCGGGACGGTATTTGAGGACGACCGGAAGCCCCCAGAAGTGGTCCATGTGCTCGTGGGAGATGAACACAAACTCGATTTCCCCTTTACTCAACATCTGGTCCACACCTTCCCTTCGGAAACAGGTATCCATCCAGGAAGGGTTCCAACCCGCATCCAGCAGGAATCGCCTGGTGGTGCCATCCAGAGCCTCAACCTCCACCAGGGCGCAGTAGCCGCCACTGTTGGTTTCGGTCCAGCCTACGGTATACTGGCTGGCCGACATACCCCCGGCATTCCTGATGTCTGCCAGGATCTGGTTCGTGTCAAACCAGCTGGTCTCTGAAATACAGCGGATCTTCACCCTGCGGCATTGGCCGATATCGACCTGTTGGGCCTGCGTGTTCATAGAGACTCCTCCACTTTGAGGGTGCCGAGCAAACTCATGACGGACTTCTTCCATTCCTGTCTCCATCCAAGTAAATGAAGAAGGCCGGGGGAATCAAGTATTTCCGCCCGGCCTTGAAGATATTTTGCTTTTGTCAGGTCTGCCACGGGGAAGGGATGGCCAACGCTGACTGCAGTTGCACGAAAAAGCTCATCGATCGAATGGTTCAGCTTGCTGGAGAGGGGCGGGCCTCATCATTTCCGGCACACCTGCGCCATCCGGGAGGGCAGGCCGGACTGTGGCATTTGGCAATTCATGACGACAGGTTCATTCCCGCTCTCTTCCAAATGACAACGGCTCTTCATAATGCCGGAGGAAAGGTCGTCATGCAGATCGCTCACGCCGGATGGACTTTTCCCGTGCTGAGGGTTCGTTGATGTCATCCAGGGGCAGAGCCACTTCGATGAGCTTCTTCGGGGACTTGGCTTCAGCCATAAGTCGCCTTGCTTTCGTGATTTATCGTTATTACAATAAATAGTCATGAAGATCAGTTACGATCCAGCCAAGCGTGAAAAGGTTTTCCGGGATCGAGGTCTTGATTTCGAAGATGCTCGCCGGGTTTTCTCCGGGCCGCCCTTCGAGTTCGAAGACACTCGGAGAGACTATGGGGAACGGCGAGTGATCTGTTATGGCGTGCTTGAAGGACGTTTGGTGGTGGCCGGTTATGTCGAGCGTGGCGATACCCGCCACGGATTTTCTATGAGGAAAGCCAATGAACGAGAAATTGCACGATTCCAGTCGCTCCTTGGGCAGTGATCTTGAAAAAGTGGACGCCCATGAGACTCGGCCCGAAGAATATGAAGAAATTCCGGAGCTGACCGATGAGTTCGTAGAACGCTTGCGATGGTTTGTAGCCGGGGCGGAGGTATCGCCGGAGGAAGGTAAGGAGGCGTTTCGGAAGGAACTGAAACGAGGCCGCCCCAAAGCCTCTGCTACTAAAATCTCCACTACCGTTCGCCTGGATGCCGAGGTTCTGGAAGCCTTCAAGGCCACAGGACGCGATGGCAAACCCGCCTGAACAAGGATCTGAGCGATTGGGTGAAAGAACACCCAAGGAAGAGGAAAAGCTGATGACAATTGGGTGAAGGAACTTCTTGGCTCAGCATAAGAGTTCCGCCTTTGTCATCAGTTCGGTCAGCTCGAGATTGATGCTCGTCACCGCCCAGTAGGGTTCCTGCACAAAAAAAGGAGTCAACCATGTCGGCTAACTCCTTGTTTTTTTTGGCGGGGTCGAAGGGACTTGAACCCTCGGCCTCCGGCGTGACAGGCCGGCGTTATAACCAACTTAACTACGACCCCGATATCGTTTCCCTGGTGGGCGGAACAGGGTTCGAACCTGCGACCCCCGGCTTGTAAGGCCGATGCTCTCCCAGCTGAGCTATCCGCCCTTCCCACACCTGCCAGGGGCAGGCAACCCTCTCTTTCCAAGCGGGAGTTCGCATCATGCTAAAAAAGAGGCGGGAAGTCAAGCCCTTTTGTTGGAGGTCCCAACACCCGTCCCCAAATGCCCTCTCGCCCCTCCGGGCAGCCCCCTCAAAGGCTTCTGATCAGTTGGCTGACCAGATCTTCCGCCACTGTCGCAAAGATCTTTCGCCAGGCCCCGACCGTAAAGGTCTCATGACCAAAGGTAATGGCTTCCTTCGATTCGGCAGAGGCGATGACGCGCCCTCCTTCTTTCAGCTCAGCTTTGGTAGTCAGCACCGTCCTTCCCCACGGGGGCAAAATCCAGCGCAACCAGGCCGTTCCCTCCTCATACTTCAGAACATGGGCCTCGATGATATACGGCAACCCCGCAGCGTCCGGCGTCCAAAACATGCCCCGCTTCTTCAGCGAATCGTCCAGGGCGCTCCACATCATGCCGATGACGTCCACCTCATAGAGTTCCCGGGTATCATTGGAGACATCCATCACCCGGATCTTGATACTGGAGACAGCGGGGGCAGCAACCGTTGGCGGGGGTAGTCCGGAACGCGTCGAACCGCACCCCAGAAAGGGCGCGCAAACCACAAGACAACCAAGCAGATACAGGATCTTTTTCATCATCGGGATTCTGCCCTCTTCAAAGTAGCAGTCACACTTCGCCGAACTCTCAGTAATCCAGTAATCGCTGATTTCGCATGGCGGGTGGAACTCCCCCCCGAACCACGAGAACCTCTCCGCATACCTTTGGAAAAGAGGCAGAGGAGGATCGCGGCTATACTGCCAGATGATTGGGTATTGAGCAAGTTTTAAGGAAAGGGAGCAGCATTTTCCCCACTGCAGCCGGGAGGGGCAGGAAGTCGTGAGGTTTTGCGAAAGGATAAGGGGTGGCACCACCCTCTTCCTTGAGTTCGCCGGGCGACTGTGATATGCGTAAGTTCCTTTGAGGTATTGTGTTCAATAGATGATCAAGAAAAGGAGTCTTACCCTTCATGCAACCAGTCATCACGCGGTTCCCTCCCAGCCCGACCGGCTTTCTCCATATTGGTGGAGCGCGCACGGCGCTCTTTAACTGGCTCTTTGCCCGGCACCACGGGGGTAAGTTCATCCTGAGGATCGAGGATACGGACGTCGCTCGTTCTACGGAAGATGCCATCCAGGCGATCCTGGACGCCATGACCTGGCTGGAGCTCACCTGGGACGAGGGACCCTATTTTCAGACCCAGCGTCTGGAGATCTACCGTGAGTATCTGCAAAAGCTATTGGCAACAGGGCATGCGTACTATTGTGAGTGCGCATCCAAGGACCTGGAAGAGCGCCGCCAGGCGGCTCTCGCCGCCGGCCGCAAACCCAAATATGACGGGCGCTGCCGAGATCGAGGCCTGGGGCCCGGACCAAACCGCGTCATCCGTTTCCGTTGTCCGCAACTGGGAACCACCGTGCTCAATGATCTCATCAAGGGGCCCATTGTCTTTGAAAACACCGAACTGGACGACCTGGTGCTCGAACGCAGCGACGGGGTGCCCACTTACAATTTTGCCGTGGTTATCGACGATATCACCATGAATATCACCCATGTGATCCGGGGCGACGACCACGTTCCCAACACGCCCAGGCAGATCCTCATCTACCAGGCCCTGGAAGTACCCCTGCCCTATTTCGCTCACGTCCCCATGATTCTCGGGCAGGATCGGGCGAAACTGTCCAAACGCCACGGCGCCACTTCCGTCATGGCCTACCAGGAAATGGGCTATCTGCCCGAGGCTCTGATCAACTACCTGGTTCGCCTGGGTTGGTCCCACGGCGACCAGGAGATTTTCAGCCGCGAAGAACTCATCGCCACCTTCAGCCTGGAAAACGTGGGGAAATCGCCCAGCGTCTTCGACCCGGAAAAATTCCTCTGGCTGAATGCCCATTACCTGAGAGCCCGCAGCCCCGAATCCCTGGTTCCCCTGCTGACGCCTTTCCTGGCGGCCCGGCAAAATCCTGAGAAGCCCCCGGCATTCCTTGCCAAAGCCATCCCCACCCTGCAACCGCGGACCCATAGCCTGGTGGAAATGGCCGATGCCATGCAGTTCTACCTGGTTCAAGAGATCGCCTACGACCCTTCCGCAGCCCGCAAGTTTCTGACTTCCGAGATGATCGAACCCTTCAAGAAACTCATCCGTTCCCTGGAAAGCCTGGACGTGTTTGACGAGGCAAACCTTGAGCGCGCCTTCCACGAGGTCGCCTCGGCTCTGGCGTTCAAGCTTGGCAAAATCGCCCAACCCGTGCGGGTCGCTTTGACGGGCCAGACCGTCAGTCCCGGCATCTTCGAAATCATCGATGTCCTCGGCAAGGCCACCGTCATGGAGCGACTGCGCCAAGCCGTGCAGTATATGAGTAACAACTGACCACTACACGAGGTGGCAGCGATGGCAAGAGCACCGCACCGTGAGTCCTTTCACCGCCGGCTCTCGACCCTTCCGCTTCGCTATCGCCTCAGCATTCCCTTCTTTTTTCTGGCTTTCCTGGGGACCTTCAGCCTGGTGGGCCTGGCTATCCTCAGCCAGAATAAGATCATCTCCAAAGTGGAAAACGATCGTCTTTTCAGCACTTATCGCGCCCTTCACCACAACCTGGAGGTCCAGGGAAGATGGGCGGTCAGCCTGGCCTCGAGCTTTGCCCGCAATCCCGAGATCACCGAGGCCCTGGCCAAGAAGGACCGCATGCGGCTGATCCAGATTTGCTATCCGTGGTTTCTTTTTATGAAGCAACATTTTGGTATTACTCAGTTCAATTTCCATACGCTGCCTCCCAGGAATTTCTTGCGCTTTCAAAGGCTATATGAATTTGGTGACGACCTCAGCTACCGCCAGACCATTGCCGATGCCGTGGCCCGGGAAGGTGAAACCTTCGGCCTGGAAAAGGGCCTCACCGGCTATGGCATCCGCGGGGTGGCACCGGTATTTTTTGAGCAGCGGATGGTGGGCGTGGTCGAAATCGGATTCAATTTCGGCCGTGTGTTCCTGGAAGAGATGAAGGAGCAGTTTGACATCGAGGCCTCCCTGCTGGTCCCTGATGGCAATCAGTCCGCCTTCACCAGCCTGGCAACGACCTTTCCCGAGCGCATCGAACGAACCGATCCCGTGTATGCCCAGGTGTTCAAGGACCAACAGCCTGACCTCGTGCTCAGAGAAATAGCGGGGGCCCCCTTTGCGATCCTGCTGGGAACCGTTGCCGACTACAAGGCTGAAACGGTGGTCCTGGTTGAATTGTGCATGAAGCGAACCGAAACCATGCTCCTCGCCGCCCGCTACCGCGAACTGATGCTCGGACTGGGGATCTTCGGAATGCTGCTGTCGGTTTGGGCCATATACGCCATCAGCAAGTATTTCACCGAACCCATCGGCCAGATGATCGGCTTTGCCAAAGCCATTGCCGCGGGTGAAGAGGTTGCCGCTCTCGACGTTCATCCCCAGGGGGAATTGGGCATCCTCGCCGACGCTCTCGATAACATGCTTGCCGCCCTCCAGGAATCGCGCGAAAAGGTAAGGCTTTACACGGTCAATCTGGAAGCAATGGTGCAGACCCGCACCCAGGCCTTGAGAGAATCCGAAGAGAAATACCGCACGCTCGTGGAAAACGTACCCCTGGTGGTCTACCGACTCACGGAAGATGGACGCACCATTTATGTCAATCAGTTCATCGAAGACCTTGCCGGCGTCTCCCCTCAAGACGCGTTGGCGACTCCCGGTTTCTGGAGAGACAAGGTCTGGCTCGAAGACCGGCCACGGATCTGGCCCCTGATGGACCGGTGCTTGCGGGAAGGGAGGGAATTCAAGGCCGAATATCGCATCCTGCACCCCAATGGCGAGTTTCTCTACGTTCTCGACGAGGCACTGCCGGTGCATGATGAAACGGGAAGGCTCTATTCCGTGGACGGCTTCCTTGTAAACGTTACGGAACGCCATCAACTCCAGGAACAGATCATCCAGACCGAGGAACTGCGGACCCTCAGTGAGATTTCCGAACGGCTCGCCCACGAGATCAGGAACCCCCTGGTGGTGGCCGGAGGATTCTCGCGCCGCATCCTGCAAAGCCTCCCCGAGTCCGACCCGACGCACGAGAAAGCCCGGATCATCGTGCAGCAGGTGGCTCGCCTGGAAAAGATCCTGGCGCAAATGCTGGTCTATCTCAAGCCCTTCGAGGTGGTGCCAACCCTATGTTCGCTGAATGATCTGATCCAACAGGTCCTGGATGACCAAGGGGAGCTCTTCGCCGGCCTCGCCGTCAGACTCGACCGGCACCTCGCGGTCAAGCTTCCCGAGATTCCCCTGGATCAAGAACTGATCAAGAGGGCGCTGGCAAACATCGTTATCGCCTTGCTGGAACTCTGTCAGCCCGGGCAAACACTCGAAGTGCGAACCTACCCCGGTGAGCACAACGCCCACCTGGAACTGTCAGTCACCGGAGTCCAGGTTTCGGAAGACGACCTCGAGCATTTCTTCTATCCCTTCGCCACCCCGGTAGATCGTCCCCAGATGCTCGATCTTCCCATGGCCAAAATGATCATCCACAAGCACCAGGGACTGGTGGAACTCCAGCGCAAAGACCGAGACCTAATCATGCTTAGGATCACGCTGCCGTTTGGATAAGGTATTGGGTAATGGGGAGAGGCGCTTGTTTCAAGCATCGAGGCCCCCGGCAGCATTCACCACCTATCACCCATAACCCATGACCTATTACCCATCACTCAGTTCCCGCCAGAAGACGAAGGCCCCTTCTTTTATGGCCTCCAAAACCCGCCGGATACAGTGAGAGAGGTCTTCATCGCCCGCCCCTCGCACGATCTGGTAGTCAATCATCCCCGCGCCTGATTCCGCGGCGAGCTGTTCCAGCAGCTCCATACGGCGAGGGTCCTGGCGAAGGTCCATGCCTTTGGCAAAGAGAAAGTTACAGAGCTCGCCGCCATCAGTTACCAGATAAAGGTCATCCCGTTGGGCAACCCTTCTAACGTGGACTTCGATCCTTTCCTCGTTGGGCCAGCGCCAATCGGTCACCACAAGGAAGCCGTTGCCCGTGGGAACTACCTCCCACGGCGCAATGAGCTCTTCCGCCAGTCTTTCTCCAAGGACAGTTTCGTCCATCATTCGCTCCAAGATAGAACAATCAGAGAGTCTCAGATTTGTTTGAAATGTTGATACTATACCAATAAATGTACAATAATGTTCTTTCTGTATCGCTTCCTTCAGTCTCACAAAAGCCCTGATGGCTCAATAATTTGTTGAGATGTCGGAAAGATAGCCTGTTTGTCTGCAATCGGTCAAGGACGATTTTAAGGATGGCACGCTTCCTGCCATTTGATATCGAAGACCAATGAGCCGTGGAAGGTGAGGAGGTGATGCCGTTGGTGAGGTTGGTGCAGAATAGGAGACGCCCGGGAACAGACTTTTGAAGGTTGCCAGTGACGGGCGGCTCCGATAAGGTAGGCTCTTCGCTTGGACCCGAAACCGCCTGCAAAAGCCTGAATGGACTCCGGGTGGGAGCCAAAGGGAATGAGACCTGGGGATCATCGGAGCCGTTGGGAGGAGCAAAGGAAGCACCACGCTTCCCGGTGATTCAACATCGTTGAAACGACAAAAAGGGGCTGCATAATGACTACGTTAGCAATTACGAGATTACGGTTGTGCGTTTTTCTGCTGGTTGCGTGCTCACTTGTGATGATCTCGACTACACCGGCAAGGGCCGAAGGAGATGAAGACAAACCGACGGCGAGTGTCTCCACTGACATCCTCAGCCAGTACATCTGGCGAGGCATGGCTTACAGCCAGGCCAGCGCGGTCATTCAACCGTCGGTGACCGCCGGCTACAAGGGGTTTTCCCTCAATGTCTGGGGGAATTTCGACACCAACGCCAAGTACCAGAACAACCGCTCCCAAGGGGCTAAATGGACCGAAACCGATCTGACCCTGTCCTATACCCGAGAGATCTATGGAGGGTTGAGCGGGACCGTTGGCGGCATCTATTACGGTTATGCGCTCGACAGTGTCATGAACGCTTCGGTAGATGATTCTCTCGAGGTCTATGCCGGCCTCTCCTACGCTTTCCCCTGGTTCACGGTGGGCGTCACCGGCTACCGTGAAGTGTCACATTACCCAGGCTGGTTTCTCCAGTTCGACCTCTCGCGAAACTTCAAACTGCCCTGCTGGGACATGAGCCTCGATTTGGGGACGAGTTTCTACTACCTGAACTCTTCGGACAGCACGGCTTATCCTGCTGATTTTGACAGTCGAGGGAATCCCATCGACAATGGCAACGCCTTTGCCGGCATGCTCTCGGGCCAGCTGGCGGCTGCTCTGAATGTGCCCATTGGCAAATACATAACCGTTTCCCCCAGGGTGGGCTATGCCTTTCCTCTCAGCGGCAATGCCACGAACCTGATCCGCTACATTTCCTGGGATGGCATCCAGAACCACGTTTTTGGTGGTTTGCGCCTTACGGCTGCCTTCTAAGGATTCATTTTCCGCCTTTCCTGCGAGCCCTCTCCACCGCACCCGGCCTCAGCTGTTGGCTTCATCAGCAGCTGAGGCCGAGGCTTCTCTGGGCAAAAAGCGTAACCGGGCGTGCACCATTCGTAACTTTGCCCCTGCCAAAACCCCGGCTCTCACCGGCCATCCCCATAAGAGTGTCTTATTTCCATCGGTTAATGAAATGGAACGCTTGTTGCTTTACATGCTGTCCGGAGCCATAATAGAAGCTGGACAGGCGCATTGAGCGTCCCCTGGCGAACCCTCTGAAACGTACCCGTTGACAGGTCCCGAATGGCGGCAGGAAAACATCTTTGTGGGGAGGAGAACCCTGATGAAAACCGTAAGGAAATGTTTCCTTTTTTTCTTTGTCCTCGTATTGGCGATGGCGCCTTCGGGCTGGGCCCGGACGAGCACTCCGGAGGCCGGGGAAGGGGTCCTGGTGGGGCGCATCTCCCATGTCGAGGGTCAGTTGCTGCGGTATGTGCCTGAGGAGAAGGACTGGGTAGCCACCGTCAAGGATGCTCCCTTCGGCCTCGAGGACTCGCTCTATTCCGAAGCTGCGGCGAAAGCCGAATTCATCATGCCCAACAACACCTGGATCAGGATTGGCGGCAGCACCCAGATCCAGCTCATCACCCTGCGTACCGACGTCACCGAGGTCGACATCGCATCAGGGATGGCAAGGGTTTACAACAGGAACTCCCAGGGCGTCATCAGAGCGACCTCGCCCTTCGGCTATGTGGTAGCTCCGGCCAATAGCGTATTTGATCTCTACGTGGGCGACCGCTCCCTGGAAGTGATTGCACTGAAAGGAAAGGTCGATTTTGTCCTGGACCGCGACCAGTCGAGGTACGAGGTCGTGGCCGGGGGCTCCTCCGTGATTTCCGACGGCCAGCAGGTGACTTCGGGACAAGGGCAGGTTGACGCCGACTGGGATGACTGGAACAGCCAGCGTGACCAGCTTTGGTCCAAAC
Organism: uncultured delta proteobacterium; assembly: GCA_963783775.1. Classification (GTDB taxonomy): domain Bacteria; phylum Desulfobacterota; class Syntrophobacteria; order Syntrophobacterales; family Syntrophobacteraceae; genus JADGQM01. The sequence goes on from CAWAOR010000013.1 coordinate 379,999, forward strand.
GAACGGAAGTGCGCGGTGAATCGGTGCGCTATCTGCCGCCCAGCCTGCACGACGAGTCCTATGCCCTGGAGGAGAACGGGAGATGGGAACAGGTCTACTATGAGGGGCAGTACCGCCGGTTCTGGCGCCCCACGGTGGCGGCCGGATGGGCGCCGTTCACTGCCGGACGATGGACCGTCTATTACGGCGACAACTGTTGGGTTCCCTATGAACCTTTCGGGTACGTGACCCACCATTACGGCAACTGGTTGTACGCCGGCAACTTCTGGTACTGGGCTCCGCCGGTGGTGGGCGTCCAGGTGGGTATCGCCCCCCTGCTTGGCATCGGGTTCGGCTGGTATCCGGGAAGAGTGGGATGGATTTCTTCGGGAATCAATGTCGGATGGATTCCTCTCGCCCCCTTCGAACCCTATTACTGCAACCGTTATTGGGGACCAAGAAACCTGGTGGTTAATAACATCAATGTCACCAACATCAATATCAACCGCTACCAGTATGCCAACCGTGCGATTGTGGTTAATCAGAGGAATCTCTATGGTGTTAACAACTACCAGAACGTGAGGATCACCAACATCAACCGGACCACAATCATCAACAACTATCGTGCCGCTCCTGTTGTAAACAACACAGTTGTCAAGAATTACAGCGACATGCGCAACCGGTACAACTTCACTGATGCCAGAGTGGAGCACAGGCCACACGATACGGTTTTGAATCGAATATCCCACAACGAGCAGGTAGCCCGAACGGCCGGGGGTGTGAACGCCCGTGCCATTGAGCAGAATGTGGCCACCTTTCGGCAAGGCAAACCGCAACCCGAGGCCAAGGTGGAACCCCCACGGGTAACCGACAGGCTCGTCCGCCCGCAGGATACCGGCAGACCCACCAGTGATCTGCAACTGCCCCAGCGGGAAGTGCGGGCAAAGTCCAAAACCCCATCCCCGATTGTGGCTGGACCCGGCCGGGAAAGCGAGCATCTGCAGGGCCGAACGGGAACCGAAGGACAACCCGTGGAAACCAATCGGGGAAAAGCGATTGCCAAAGAGGGGCAGACCTTCCGGCCTTCGAGACCCGGACAGGAGCTGCAGTCAACTTCACCGGGGACTGTCCGGAGCCGTCGGTCAAGAAGGCCAGCGCGTAAGACCTGCAAGGCCGGGGGCGACAACGACGCCGGCAGAGCAGAAACCGTCCGTCACCCTTCCCCGCGAAAACCAGCGGGTCCGGCCGGCAAGACCCGGGCAGGAGCTGCAGACCACTGAACCCGGGCAGGGCAAGACCTCTGACGAACCGGGAACGAACGTCGTTTCTCCACGACCCGGGAACGGCAGCCAGGCTGGCGAAGAGGGGCCAGTAAAATCGCCCCTCGACAACAGCCGCAGAGTACGCCAACCCAAACCCCAGCAAGAGCGGCAATTGCCAGGAGGCGGACAACAGGCCGGGCAGACAGGACCGTCAGGGCAGGCAGCGGAACAAGGACCGCGGCTCCGCTCCTCGAGGCCCCCCACCATTAGCCAGCCGGATCAAACCGGGCAGCCGGGACAGCCTGCGGAAAACCGTCAACGCGCGAGATCGTTTAAGACCGAGCAAGGCACCCAGGGGGGGCAGACGGAAAGGGGAGCGCTCCAACCCCCGAGCAGCAGGATCCAGCGAACAGAGCCCTCGGGAACGGGAGGAGAAGTCCGCCGTCCAGCTGCGCGGACGGTGAACCCACCGGCGGAAGGAAGCAGGAATGCCGTCATTCCCCGTCAGCTGCCGCAACCGCAAGGATCGGTAGCGCCGGTCACGCCATCCCAGCAACCCGCGGTTCAGCAGCCGCGAGCCCATCGTCAGAAAGCAGTCACTACCCCGGACGTGGAGCCGCCGGCGGCGGCGGGCACAGTCGCGCCCCAGACACCCCAGGTTGAGTCGGGACCCCGCGGGGGCGGTCACGGGCAAAAGGCTGCCCCTGCTGACGGCATGCAGCGAGGCAAGGGGCGAGGGGCGGGCAACGAATGAGGTGCTTGGCCCGCGTTGGGGAATGATTGGGTGTTATGATTAGAGATGCTGCGTACTGGATCCAGGCCTTGGAGCTCACCAGGCATCCCGAGGGAGGCTATTTCAGACGGATCTATCGAGCGCGCGAACGTATCGAGAAAGAGCATCTACCGGAGAGATTTCAAGGCCCTCGACACTTTTCAACCGCGATCATCTACCTCCTGCCGGGCCATGAAGTCTCCCGGTTCCATCGCCTGAAAGCCGATGAGATCTGGCATTTCCACGCCGGCAGGGGGTTGACTCTCTATACCATCGATCCTGCGGGTGCGCTCGCGCTCAGGAAACTGGGAGCCAACCATCAAAGAGGGGAAGCGTTTCAGGTGGTCGTTCTGAGCGGCTGCTGGTTTGGGGCTGCCGTGGATGACCCCTCTTCTTATGCCCTGGTCGGATGCACAGTGGCTCCCGGCTTTGAATACGAAGATTTCGAACTGGGTGACCGCAAGAGCCTGCTCGCAACCTATCCGGAGCATCGCTGGATCATCGACAGACTTACCGCTCAGGGGTAGCGCATGAAGATATGGGTAGACGCAGACGCCTGCCCCGGAGCGATCAAAGAATTGATCATCCGGGTGGCCAGGCGACTCAAAATCCCGACCGTTTTTGTCGCCAACAAGTTCATCAGTCTTCCCGATTCGGCCTATGTTTCCACCATCCGCGTCGCTATGGGGCCGGAAGTGGTCGACGACACCATTGCCCAAGCGGCCGAAGCCTGCGATTTTGTCATCACTCAAGACATCCCCCTGGCCTCGGTTCTCGTTCCCCGGGGAATCACCGTCATCAACCCCCGCGGCGAACTCTATACCGAGGACAATATCCGGGAGCGGCTCTCCATTCGCAATTTCATGCAGGACCTTCGGGAAGCCGGGAGCGTAACACCCGGCCCCAAAGAGTTTGGTCAGAGGGAAAAACAGCGGTTTTCGGACACGTTTGACAGGGAACTCACCAAGCATCGGAAGCGGGCGAGCCGTATCACCTGAGAGTAGAGATACGGGGAAGAGAGGGAGTTCTTGGGCAAACTCTGCTTGTTCTTCCCCGATTTCTCGCTGTCTGCGGACTACCTATCGACCATCACCCCTGACCCATTAGCCTACCTGCTTCGCCGATAGGCCACCGCGACCTCCCGGTCCCACTTTTCCGGGCCGCTCTTGCCGTTTCCCCCATTCCTGCCGGCGGCTTTAGTGACTCTGGGACTGAAGGAGCGGCGATTGGACTTACCGTTCTTACCGGGATTGCCGATGGGAGTCGGGTGGGCTCGCAGGCCGCTGCTTCGCCCGCTGCTCATGCGGTTCAAGGGATAGGACGGTTCGAGGCCGGGGACGACGTGCATGGTCAGAGCACGCCCGATGTAACGTTCGATCCGGTCGAGATAACCAAGTTCGCCTTGGGACGCGAAAGAAATCGCAATGCCCGACTCTCCGTTCCGACCCGTTCGTCCGATACGGTTGACGTAATCTTCGGCTAAACGCGGCAGATCGAAATTGATGACATGACTGATCCCCATAATATCCAGACCGCGCGCCGCCACATCGGTGGCCACCAGGAGCCTGATCTTGCCGCGGTGCATGTTCTGCATGGTGCGGTTGCGGGCATTCTGGGTCATATCCCCGTGAAGGGCCGCCGCCGCATGCCCCTGCCGGTTGAGATCACCGGCCAGAGTGTTGGCGTCGCGCTTGGTAGCGGAAAAGATGATCGCCTTCGTCACCGTACTGTCGGCACAAAAATGCTGCAGCAGACGGTTCTTGTGCCCGATATTGTCCGTTACATGCAGGCGCTGCTCGATAGTATCGTGCGTCATTTTGCCCGGCGCCACCTCGACCCGTTCGGGGTCCTTCATCAACCTCTGCGCCAGTTTGGCGGTGGCACTTCCCAGCGTCGCCGCAAACAGCAACTTCTGGCACCCATCCGGCACGGCACTGGAAATCCGCTCCACGTCCTCGATAAAACCCATATCCAGCATACGATCGGCCTCATCCAGGACGAACATTTCGACATGGGAAAGATCAATTAGCTTGCGGCCCATGTGATCGAGCAGCCTTCCCGGCGTGGCAATGATCATTTCAGGGGACTGGGAAAGAGCCCTGATCTGCTCCCCAAAGGGCATACCGCCGAAGATGGCAACGCTCTTTACTCTCAGGTATTTGCCGTAAATGCGGGTGGCTTGAGTGATCTGGTCGGCCAGCTCCCGGGTAGGTGTCAGCACCAGCACGCGCGGGCCGCGCTTGCGCTCGGGTAGGGCGGACGACAACCGCTGGAGGGCCGGGAGCACAAAGGCTGCGGTCTTGCCGGTGCCGGTCTGGGCGGAGGCAATGATGTCACATCCGGCAAGCGCCAGGGGAATGGCCTGGACCTGGACCGGCGTCGGTTTGTGGTGCCCACACTGAGCGAGGGCCTTGAGAATGGGTGGAGCCAACTGCAATGCTTCAAAAGACATAAAAAGCAAATTCCTTATCATTTCCAAACCCGAACCAGCCACTTGCCACCGCTTTCGAGGGCACTTCCTCGACCGGCGCAAAACGGCGCGCCCGAACCTTGACACCAAGGTGACGATTCGGGTGGTCCGAGTCAGAAACTCGGCCAAAGGTTCGAAATACCAGGCTGCAGGAGTCAATCCGCGCCGCGGAGGCGCTTGCGGTTGCAGCATGACTGAGACGACGGGCTTGAAACATCGTCGCCAACCAGACGTGCTGCCGCATAAAGAAAAGCTTGCTTGGGGCAAAGGGTCAGTGATCGATGATGCCTGATGGCAGGGAAAATCAAAAGCGGTCCGCAAAACCATTCCTACCAAGGTCTCAAACAATGTGATCGCCACTATATACCCAAAATCCCAAATGGCAAGCGGCATTTTGTAGAAACTACCGGACTTCGGGTCTTCCTGAAGCATAGAACCAGCTCGCAAGCAACTCAAAACGGCGGATAGCCCTGCAGAATAGAGCATTGGATAATATTATTCACTTTCTAACTTGATTGAATAATATTATCCACACTTAGCCAATACCATGGAATCAAACCACAAATCTTCTCGACAGGTCCATTTCCTGAGGTTTAACACGGTCACATGAAGACTATTCTTCAATTATTGCTTTCCCAACGCCAAGGCCATCGACACCCCAAGTCATGGAATTGCCACGAGAAGATGGATCTTCCTCGATGATGGCACACACCTTGCTTGATAAGCTGGCGGAGGCTGCGAGTGAGTGCTGGAAATCAGGTGTTGCTAGTTGAAAATGAAGCTTCCCTAAGACGCTCTTTGACAAAGTATTTAGAACGAGCCGGTTATTCCTTTGAATGTTGTTCGACTGCTCGTGATGCGTTGGCGCTGGCGGAGAGACTCGATCCCGATATTGTGATTTCTGAATATCATCTGCCTGATGCGAATGGCTTGGCCCTGCTCGAAAAGCTGACCCTGATGCTACCTGATGTTGTTGCGATTCTTCTTTCGGAATATGACTATCAGGCCGTAGCCAAACATGTCCTCCACGTTGAAGTTCGGTCGTTTCTCAAGAAACCGTTCGACCTTGTTGAGTTGGAAGCTGCTTTGTCCTCTGCGCGCTCGAAAACGAAGTTAAAGCCAGTTGAGAATTTTCAAGGAAAACTGAAAACTGAACGCGAAGGTTTAACAGGCTCGACTCTTACACAGGGAACTCTCAGAAGTTAGCGTTTCGAGGCTCATGTTGGTCCCATGCGGAGGTTGCTGATTCGAGTTGAGGTTCTAGTTCAAGTGGATCCAGAAGTGGCGATTCAAGCGATAGAGATGGTGCTGGTTATTCTCTGAGCTCATTCTCATACGGGAATTCAAGCGGAAGATCTGATGCACGGTAGCGGAACTTCTAATTCAAGTGGATGGTCGCAGTTCTTTTTGATGTCTGAATAGAAACAATCTGAGAGCCCCCCCTTTCCCCAGCAGGAGGCTGTAAGGACGGTCCTTACAGCCTCCTGCTTTTTTGTTGCACTGGGGAAGAAGGCTAGATCTTCATAAATCACAGGCTGGGCAGGGCCTTATCGTGCCCACCAAACGACCCATGAATTTTCGCTCAAGCGTGCGGGATTCCAGGCGGTCGGCTCATCGACCCCTGGCTTTGCGCAGGCGGATGCAAGCAGGGGTGACTTCCACCAGTTCGTCGTCGGCAATGTATTCCATGGCCTGCTCTAAGGTAAACTGGCGCGGCGGGATGAGGCGCAGGGCTTCGTCGGAACCGGAAGCGCGGATGTTCGTGAGCTTTTTCTCCTTGGTGATATTGACCCAGAGGTCGTCCGAGCGGGAGTTTTCGCCAACGATCATGCCGGTGTAGACCGGATCTCCCGGACTGACGAAGATGGTGCCGCGCGGCTGGAGATGAAAGATGGCGTAGGCCACGGCCCTCCCGTCCCGGTCGGAAACCAGGACCCCGTTGGGCCGGCCGCCGATCTCTCCCACATGGGGCATGTAGCCGAGGAGCAGCGTGTTCAGAATGCCGGTGCCGCGGGTGTCAGTCAGAAATTGGCTGCGAAAACCGATGAGGCCCCGAGAAGCGATCTCGAATTCCAGACGCACGCGCCCGAAGCCGTTGTTGACCATTTTGACAAGCTGGCCGCGCCGGGAGCTCAGCATTTCCGTGACAATTCCGACGAAATTCTCCGGCAGGTCTACCACGGCCAGTTCCTTGGGCTCAGAAAGCCGCCCCTCGACTTCACGGGTGATGATCCTGGGCTTGGACAGGGAGACCTCAAAACCCTCTCTGCGCATGGTCTCCACCAGCACCGCCAGTTGCAGCTCACCGCGGGCGCTCACCCGGTAGGATTCGCGATTCTCGGCCTGTTCGACCCGGATGCTGACGTTATAGAGAAGCTCCTTATCCAACCGCTCTTTTATGTGCCGCGAGGTCAGGAACCGCCCGTCTTTGCCCGCAAGGGGGGAGGTGTTGACGGAAAAGACCATGGACATGGTGGGTTCTTCGACGGTTATGACCGGCAGCGGCCGCGGATCCGCCGGATCCCCCAGGGTATCTCCGATATAGAGGTCAGCCACACCGGCCACCGCCGCAATGTCGCCGGCCTCGATCAGGTCACGTTCCACGCGTTCGAGGCCATCATAGGAATAGAGGACGCTGAGCGAAGCTTTGCGCGCCAGGCCGTCGGCTTTGAGGAGCGCCACTTCCTGGCCGCGCCGCAACGCCCCGTTTACCACCTTCCCGACGCCGATCCGGCCCACGTAGTCGCTGTGCTGAAGCGTAGTGACCAGAAACTGGAGCGGCGCTTCGGGATCATACGAGGGAGCGGGAATGGAGGTGAGAATGGCCTCAAAGAGGGGGACCAGATCCCGCCCCTGGGCGTCAGGGTCGGTCAAGGCCAGGCCGGCCTTGGCATTGGTGTAGAGCACCGGAAAGTCCAGTTGCTCCTCGGTGGCATCGAGATCGATGAAAAGGTCATAGACCTCGTCCAGGACTTCCTGTATCCGCCGGTCCGGCCGGTCGATCTTATTGATCACGACGATCGGCGGCAACCCGCGCTCGAGTGCTTTGCCGAGCACGAACCGGGTCTGGGGAAGAGGGCCTTCGGTGGCGTCGACCAGAAGCATCACCCCGTCAACCATGTTCAGGGTGCGTTCGACTTCGCCCCCGAAATCGGCATGACCGGGGGTATCGACAATATTGATCTTCACCCCGTTGAACACCACGGCGGTGTTCTTCGCCATGATGGTAATGCCCTTTTCCCGTTCGAGATCAAGGCTGTCCATGACTCTTTCAGCAACCTGGGCATTCTCCCGGAAAACGCCGCTCTGCCAGAGCATGGCGTCCACGAGTGTGGTCTTGCCATGGTCAACGTGGGCGATAATGGCCAAATTGCGCAGGTCCTTGCGTATGAGCATAGTATTCCTCTTTCGAAAGGGGTGGGTGCCCCTTGTTGATGGAGCCTGACATCAGAGTAACAAGCGCGTGATATTCACCTATTGCACGAGGGGAAGTCGAGGTTCCCTCAAGGCGGGCATGCCCGGCTCATCGCGTCAGCTGAACCGCAAACAGCGCTGGAGAGCTTAGACCTTATTTCCCTAACCATACCTCCCCATAAGTCCCTGTCGAATCATTCCGCCCCCGGCAGCGAATCCTGCTGTGGTGAACGCCGGTGCCTCGCACCCCAATCCTGGCTCAGTTGCCCCAGATATCGAAGCTGCCCGGGAGGTCGCGGACAGAGAGCGGGCCAGAGTCCCTAGCGGAGGTATTCAATGTTGCCTTCTTCGTCCTTCCGGTAGGCTTTCCGGCAAGAAATGCACTCGGCGCACCCAAAGCCGCCATCCATGAATATCTCACACATTATCTCGGTGCCGTCGGCATTCCAATCACTGCAAAGAGCAATGAATCCTTGTTCTTTTATCGATTCCCAGTGTTTTGATCGGGGGTCGGACATCCTTTTCCCTTTCCTCATTCAATGGCAAAGCCGTTTCTCTTGCAATTGACCCGCGTGATTCCACGCTCGCACCCCTCAAGGTGGGCCTCTCAAGGCTGACTCATCCGCCATTATCCGGCAGGCGGACTCAGATCGCTTCTCAGAACAATACCAGAAGTCTTTCGGACCGACAATGGTGAGAGTGTTCTAATCCAGGGCCGCTGCAGGCAACAGGGTCGGGCCCCGACCCGGCTCTCAGGAGCTCCAATTGCCTTGACTCACCATGATGTCTCCACTAAACTCGACCAAGGGTCAGTACTAGACTGTGGCTGAAAAGAGTCATTCCTGCTGAAGCGCCTTTGGGAAGCGTTTTTCTCCAGCTTTTGCGGGACGGGCCCTCCCGCCGGACACGTAGGAAAAGGAGGTGAGACACCGGAGAAGACCGACAAAGAAACCAGTTTGGTATGAGCATGCACGTCAATCGAAAAGGGGGTGAACAATGAAGAAGATCGCGGTATTGACCGTCTTGATCCTGGCTTTGATCTTTTGTAGTTGGGGCAATACCCAGGCGCAACCGATTGAAAATGAACTCTATTTGATTACTCCTGTTTCCAAGGATGTCCATGATCCGGTCCTGAAGGCGTTTGCGGATTATGCCAAGAAGAAATGGAACATCGAAGTAAAGACCAGCGCCATTCCCAAGGGCACACCGGTTGCCTACGGCCAGATTCTGGAATGGAAAGGCAACCCTCAGGCCGATATTTTCTGGGGTGGAGAAGGAACGCTCTTCGACGAACTGGCGGCGCAAGGCCTTCTGGTGAAAGTGCAACTTCCTCAGAACGTGTGGGATGAGATTCCGGCGGCGATCGGGAAACCGGTGCCCCTTCCTCTCAAGGATCCCAAGATGTTCTGGGTGGGGACGATGCTCGAACCATACGGTATCATCTATCAGCCCAAGCTTCTTAAGCGCCTGGGAGTAGAAATCAAAGACTGGGACGACCTGCTCAATCCCAAGCTGAAGGGTCAAATTGCCCAGTGCACGCCGGACCGATCAAGCTCAAGTCACGCCACGGTTGAGGTCGTCCTGCAGACCTACGGATGGGAAAAGGGCTGGGATTGGCTGACCAAGCTGGCGGCCAACACGGGAATCTTCACCGCCCGGTCTCGCGACGTGCCCAATGTGGTGGCCAAAGGGGAATTTGCCGTAGGCTTCGGGGTACCCAGCTACATGGCCTTTGCGGAGGTCCTCGGTGGCTATGAAATCATGTATGTTTACCCCACCAATGCCTATGTCACACCGGAACCGATGGCCGTCCTGAAAGGGGCGCCTCATCCCAAAGCCGCCCATGCTTTCATCGAATTCCTGATCTCGGAAGAAGGACAGAAACTCGTCTCGGAACTGGGAGTCTATCCCATTACGGCCAAATACAAAGTCCAGGGCGCTCCCGGATCCAACCAGGAGAAGGCGGTTGCCTTTACGGGAGGAATCAGGTCATTTTTCGACATTCCGGTGGGCAATGTCTATGACGTCGCTCTGGCGGGCGACAAAAAGCGCATCGAAGAAGTCAACGCTTACTTCCGAAAAGAAATCACCGAGAAGCATAAGGACATCGTTAAAGATAAATGATGAAGAATCTGGTTATCATGTGATGAATATTGAACTGCGCGACGTTGTCAAAAGGTTTGGCACCCTCGAAGCGGTGAGCCATGTTTCCCTCGATATCCAGGCCGGCGAACTCTTTACGCTCCTGGGTCCTTCGGGATGTGGCAAGACCACCATCCTGCGCTTGATCGGCGGCTTTCACAAGCCTGATCATGGAATCATCGCTTTCGGGGGCAGGAATGTGATCGGGAGCCCCCCTTATGAAAGAAACATCGGCATGGTTTTTCAGAACTATGCCCTGTGGCCCCACATGACGATTCACGACAATGTCGCCTATGGTTTGAAGTTAAAGAAAGTCTCCAGGGAAAAGATCGCCGATAAAGTGTCCTATGTTTTTGGCCTGGTCAATCTCAAGGGACTGGAAAAACGCTATCCCGGCGAACTGTCGGGCGGACAGCAGCAGCGGGTGGCTCTGGCCCGCGCGTTGGTCCTGAACCCGGATGTGTTGCTGCTGGATGAACCGTTGAGCAATCTCGATGCCAAGATCCGCCTGCAGGTGCGGGCGGAGATTCGCAAGCTCCAGAAAGAACTTGCCATAACCACGGTCTATGTCACTCATGACCAGGAAGAAGCCCTCACCCTGTCGGACCGGATTGCGGTAATCGAGCATGGCAAGCTGATGCAACTCGGCACGCCCTGGGACCTTTATGAGAGGCCGGCAAACCCCTTTGTGGCGGACTTCATCGGCATCAACAACCTGATCCCGGGACAGGTTCAAGAAACCGCTGACGGGGAAAGCCGGGTAAAGGTCAAGACGGAGGTCGGGGTCTTGCTGAGCGAAACCGACGTACACCTGGCCAACGGGGATAACTGCATGATCTGTGTACGGCCGGAAACCGCCTCCATCGGTAAACAGGAACCGGTGGCGGAAACCGTCAACACGATCGGCGGGACCGTTGGTTTTGCCTCCTTCATCGGCAATACGATTCGCTATGACGTCGAAATTGGCACCGACCTGATCTTCCGGGTGGATGTTCAAAACCCGCGGGATCACCAGCCTTATGCCATAGGAGAGAGCATCACGGTCACTTTTTCAGCCAGGTCCACCCTGGCTATCCCTGCATGAGCTGCGGAAAAGGCTTGCTATGGAAAGGCCGCGCGAAGTGATCGCAACGACCGACCAGGCTGGGTTGCGACCGCGCCTGAAGATCGGGGGCTTGTCTGCCTACGCCGGCATTTGGGCGTTCATGGCGATTTTCCTCATCTATCCTCTCATCCGCCTCTTCTATGATGCCTTCACCACCGATGAAGAAGCCTTCACCCTGATGAATTTCTACGACTTCTTCACCGATACGTACTATCTCCAGGCTCTCATGAATTCCATCCTCCTGGGAGTCGGCACCGTCATCACCACCTCCATCATCGGGATCACCTTCGCTTTCTTGCTCCTGCGCTACGAGTTCCCCGGGAGGAATCTCTTCTCCTTCCTCTCCATCGTTCCCATGATCATGCCTCCTCTGGTGGGAGTCATGGGCTTCGTCTTCATCCTGGGAAGGGCCGGGACGGTGAATGTGATTCTGATGGACTATCTGGGGTTTTCGAAACCCATCAACTTCATGTACGGCATTCATGGCGTCCTGCTCGTCGAAACCCTGCATCTTTTTCCGCTCATGACCCTGAGCATTGTGGATGCCATGGGAAAAATCTCGCCCTCGTTGGATGAAGCGGCAGAAAGCGTCGGCTCGAGGGGGTTTCGAAAATTTTGGGACATCACCTTTCCGCTCACCACTCCGGGCTATGTCTCCGGTGCGCTTCTGGTCTTCATCTGGACCTTCGCCGACTTTGCCACCCCCCTGGTGGTGGGTATCGACGATCTGCTCGCATCCCAGGCCTACCTCAATATCGTGCAGTTTGTGGATCGAAGACTGTTCAAGATGGGCATCGTGATCTCCGCCATCATGATCCTGCTCGCCATTCTCTTTCTCATTGTCGCCAAACGCTATGTCGCCCTGAAGGATTACAGCTCCCTTTCCTATTCGGTGATCGAGCGAAAAACGCTCTCGCGGCTGGGAAAAGTCGGCGTGGTCATCTTTCTCAGTGCAGTCCTGGTCTTTGCCTTCATTCCGTATCTGGGCATCATCCTGGACTCCTTTGGCAAGGGGTGGGCCCTTACCCCGATTCCAGTCAAATACACCCTGCAGTATTTCCAACGGGTAGCCATCGAAACCCCCAAATTTATCCTCAACAGCCTGCTCTATTCCGGGATTTCGGTCTTGATCTGTATCGTCATCGGGGTGCCCATCGCCTGGGTGATGGCCCGCACGCAACTGCCGGGGCGCGACCTCCTCGACTCCCTCACCACCCTGATCCTGGCTCTTCCGGGAACCGGCATCGGCATCGCCTACCTCCGCGCGTTCCGGGAACCGTTTCCCTTTACGGCAACGGCCTTGATCGGCATGTGGATTGTCATTCCCCTGGTCCTCGGGGTACGGAGAATGCCCTACACGGTGCGGGGGACTTTTGCTTCCCTGCAGATCGTTCATAAATCGTTTGAAGAGGCGGCGGAAAGCGTCGGGGCCAGAAAAATGACCACTTTTAAGGATGTGACCCTGCCCCTCATCTGGAAAGGGGTTCTGGTCGGCTCCCTCTATTCTTTCATTCTTGCCCTTCAGGAAGCCTCGGCCACCCTCCTCCTGGTGGTCCCGGGCCATGAGATGATGCCCGTTGGTATTTTCAACTTTTACATCGGAGGCTCTGTGAACGAAGCGGCCGCCCTTGGCCTCATCCTCATTGTCCTCGGAGCAACTTGTCTTTTTGCCATCAATAGAATTACCGGAACCAAGATGGGGGGCGTTTTTGGATAGTTCTCCCGAGTTCGACCTCATCGTCATCGGCTCCGGTCTTGCCGGAACCGCAGCCACCTGTTTTGCCGTGTCACGCGGTTTGAGAACCGCGCAGGTCTCGGCGACCGGCGGAGAAGTGACTTTCGCCAGCGGTCTGCTGGATCTTCTTGGCACCTACCCACCCAAGGAACAGAGGCTCTGGGACGATCCCTGGGCCGGCCTTGCCGCTCTCATCGATGACTCACCGCAGCATCCCTACGCGAAAGTGGGAATTGCCGTCATTAGCGAGGCCATGCAGGAATTTCTGGGCTTCGCCGAGGCGGCCGGACTGAACTACTGCGGATGGCCGGACCGAAACGTCACTCTGGCGACCGCCGCAGGAACCCTCAAAACAACCTACCGGGTTCCCCGATCCATGTGGTGCGGAGTGAGTGCGCTCCAGGAAAAACTCCCGACCGTGCTGCTCGATTTCGATGGCATGAAGGATTTCAGCGCCAGGCTGATGGTCGAAGTGCTGCACCCACACTGGCCGGCGCTGCGGGCCCAGCGCGTTCCTTTCCCGCAGGCTTTCCTGGGCGCTGACCGCCCGAACCTCATGCTGGCCGAAGCGCTGGAGTCTCCAGCCGTCCGCGCGGAACTGGCCCATACTATCCGGCCTCACCTGGGTGATGCGAGGATGGTTGGGATGCCCGCCGTGCTCGGCGTGCGCGCGGCGACCGAGGTCGTGAGTGATCTGGAAAACCAGCTTGGAGTGGGTGTTTTTGAAATCCCCACCTTGCCCCCGTCGGTACCGGGCCAGCGCATGAGGGAAGCCCTCGACGACGCCTTGGTGCGGCAGAGCGCCCTGCTCTTGAACGGCAGGCAGGTGCACGCCGTCCACACTGACGGCCGTCGCTGCACCGGCATCACCATCGGCACGGGGCAATCGCGCGAGACGTTGCTGGGAGATGGCATTATCCTGGCCACCGGCCGTTTCCTGGGGGGAGGGCTCGCAGCAGGACGAGACGGCATTCGGGAAACCGTGTTCGGACTTCCGCTCACCCAGCCGCCCAACCGGGCTTTGTGGTACCGCGAGCAGTTCTTCGACCGTCGAGGGCATCCCGTTCATGAAGCCGGACTGGAAATCGATGACCACTTCCGACCACTCGGAACAGACGGCGACTTTGCTTTCGAGAACGTTTTTGCGGCGGGTTCCGTGCTGGCCCACCAGGACTGGATTCGAACCAAGAGCGGCGCCGGGCTGGCCATCGCCACCGCCTGTGCGGCGGTCAATGCGTCTTCGCGCTATCGTGCTTATTGAGTCGCTCGATCCATAACAGACCAGGGTATATTCCGATCACCCATTTCTACTCGCCAAGGCCATGGACCCGCGGGGTCACAACAAGGGTTGGAATCTGGTTCCGTGGGAACAGCTTTTAGCCGCGATGGTCACGGCTAAAAATTGCTCCTACAGGCGATTTCATATACACTACTGGGGCGCTTCGCGTGCAGAAGGGCAAGGGGAGGACCATGCAGGATACGACATCCGGAGCATCGACACATTTTACGAACATCCACACCCTGGCCAACCGCTTTGAGGCAGATCTTCTCATGGACGCTCTCAAACAGGAAGGCATTCCGACTTTTCTCAGGACCTTTGAAGAAACGGCCTACGACGGGCTCTTCGTCTGCCAGCGGGGCTGGGGATGGCTCATGGTTCCAGAAGAACTCTCCTCGCGGGCGACCGAGATCATCAAGCCCTTAATCGAAGATTTCCAATCGAAGACCATTTACGTCGACCCCTCGGAAGTCGATCCGTTGCTCTGGGAGAGGCTCAGCCAGGCCGATCCCCAGGTCGTCTGCAGCAATGCGATGGTAACCTATGAGCCGAAACTGACCGCCTATGTGGTCCCTTTTCTCAATGCGGAATTCCTTTGTTCCGTCCAAGCACGAAGCATCGAATTCTTAAGCGGGGATGGTTTCACCACTCCTGATTTTCAATTCTGCCTGGTGCTGCTCCACTATCTCCTGGAAGCCAAGCCGCGGGAGCCATCAGGCACATGGATCGGGGAAAAGGAGCTTCCCGGAGGCGAGGTCTTTTTTCGCGGCCCCCACGGGATTCCCCTCGAACCACTGACGGCGCTCTTAGGGCGGCAACCGGACCGGTTCCGATCGGTGGCGGAAAAGCTGGGCGGGACTCCGGCATCGATGGGCGATCTGGCCTTCCGGTTTCCAGCCTTCCCGCAGATTCCTCTGCTCCTGGTGCTCTGGGAAGGGGATGACGAGTTCGAACCGGAGATGCTCATGCGCTTTGACAACACCATTTCTTCTCACCTCGAGAGGCTGGATGCCATATGGGCGCTCGCCAGTGTCTTTTCTCGGAGCGTCGAAGCGTGTGCGAAATCGATTTATGGGGAAGAGACTGAGGATTGATGAAGCTCCTATATAAGAATGCTATCAATATTTGACACCACCACGCATTGGTTGCGTACAGACGGCAGATGACTTCACTTCAGCCCCGCCTTGCGCAGAGAGTCTATGAAGCGATCCTTCTTCGGCCCTTCCTTCCATGGGAGTTCTTTCGCGAACCTTTCGAGAGAGAAATTTGGGGCTATTCGCTGGATCTCCGCGACGGCGGCCCTGGGCCTCATCTTCGCGTCCCGCGTAACATATACAAAGTGACCAGAGTAACACTGGCGAACACAGTCATTGGGGGCAAGCTGAAGGGATTTCCTGGTGCAGCGATCCCCTCCTCATACCTTCCGGTTTCACGACAAGCGAGAGCCGAGATTCAGGTAGGAATAGGGCACGAAAAGGATTGAGTCGAATGGCCTGTCGAAGCAAAGGAAGGGCCTCCTCACTCCTCGGAAGAATAGTTCAGAGACATGGCAAGAAGTGAGGAGACCGTAATCGCAGTTGGGGTTAAGCGTCACAGCCCGCTCCGCGGCCTCAATCGCCTTATCATGATGACGCATACCAACATTAAGAGCATCGGCAAGCAGCCTTGGGCCTCAGCCGAGGAGTTGTCCAGTTCGATGGCCTTTTGTGCCAGATTTCATGGCATTGGAGAGCGTCTCCTTGGGCGATTCACTGGCACCTAAAAACAAATCCATAGTGAGCTGGCTAGACCGATATGAGCCATTGCGTAATTTGGGTCCAGTCCCACGGCTTCCTGGTAAAAGCCGTTTGGCCACAGCATTCGCCTCTTTGTTGCTTTTGATTTCTGTACCCAATCCGCTTCCAAAACCTTCAAGTAAGCCTGAAGGTTGTTCGTTCCCTTTGCATGTATGCGCGCGGCTTCACCCTCGGTGATCGTCACCCGAAGTTCCGTGAGGATCTTCATGGTGATCTCATCCTGCAGGTCGAAGAGGTCTTTAATGCTCCGGTCGTAGCGCTCCGACCAGAGGTGATGTCCCTTGAGGGCATCGATGAGCTGGGCCGTGACCCGCACTCGATCCCCGGCCTTCTGCACGCTCCCCTCCAAAACGTACTGCACCCCAAGCTCCTCACTCACCTGACTGATCTTCGCCGCCTTGCCCTTGTAGCTGAAGGTGGATTCCCGAGCGATGACGAAAAGTTGTGGCACTTTGGAGAGGGCCGTTATCAGGCTTTCGCTCAACCCATCGCAGAAGAAATCCTGGCTTTGATCCCCGGTCATGTTCAGGAAGGGCATAACGGCGATGGACGGCTTGTCCGGCAGGGGAAAGGCCATCCGGTCCTTGGAGGCTTTCTCCACCGGCGGCCGGGCAGGGGGAAGGGAGAGGTACCAGAAGACTGCGGCCCCCACCGCCACGACCAGGACGCCAAGGAGGGCGATAAAGATAGGCCTGCGCCTTGCGCCAACCTTCGGCTTGATCTCAGTCTCAGCCTTTACCGTCACCCTTGGATCCATCAGGACCCTGTAGGTGCCTACCGGTTTGGCGATATTCTTGACCGTCTGTTCCCCCAGGAACTCGTACCCGAACGGAAGCTTGGCCTCGATGTGCTCAAAGGCGGTCTTGGAGACGCAGATCCCGCCGGGGTCCGCCAGGGACTCCAGGCGCGCCGCGATGTTCACCCCGTCACCGTAGATGCTGTCCTCCTCCTCGATCACATCCCCCAGGTTGATCCCGATGCGAAACTGCATTCTCCGGCTCTCGGGCAAGTTCGGTGTTGCGGGTTTCGATCTCCTTTTGCACCGCCACCCCGCACTGGACCGCATCCACGACACTGGCAAACTCGGCCAGGACATTGTCCCCGGGAGAAGATACCACCCGCCCCCGGTGCTGCTTGATGAGGACGAACAGGACCTCCTTGTAGGCTTCGAGGGTTGTTAGGGTTGCTGCTTCATCTTCGCCCATGAGCCGACTGTAACCGGCGACATCGGCACTGAAGACCGCGGCCAGCTTGCGCTTGAATCCTTCTGTTGCCATGGGACCCCCTCCCTTGCACCCCGGATAAGGCCAGGCGGCAAACACAGGACCTGAGAGAGAACTCCAGTGACCAGCCTCTTATGTTGTTCTTCCATCAACCTTGGCTGCCCACTGGATTACTTTCAAGTATAGCATGAAATTGGCTGAAAGATAGTCAACCCCCCAGTTCATGGCCATCCGGAAAGTGCCCTAATTGCTCCTCCCTTGACGGGGGAGGTTGGGTGGGGGTGAAAAACCATTCGATTTCGGGTATTTGATCAACCCTCTCCCCTTACCCCTCCCGGCAAGGAAGGGGTTTCCGGATGAGCATGAGCCAGCCGACTGTTTTGAACTGCATCGCACCTAGATCGAATAAGACGCCACGTCGCCCGATTTGAACCCGGGGGAATCGACTCCGCTTGGCAGAATGATTCTGCCTGGGACGAGTGAGATCGTTTCGAGTACTTCATGAACCGGGCTTTTCGCGTTATAATTCCAAGCACATCATACACAATTCGAAATGCTGAGGGTTTCAAGGAGCGTTTCCTAGAAATGCTCGAATGGCCGAGAAGAAGAATGCCAATGGTGCAATGCCCTTGGCGGTTTGGTCAGAAAGGAGGTCGGCATATGAAAGGGGCCTTCAAGAAGATTGCCACCATGATGCATCAGGCGGAACCCGAGGCCAATTTCGCCTTTGAGTTTTGGGATGGCGAGCGGGTATCCTACGGTGATGCTTCCCGCCCCGACGCTGTGACCCTGCGGTTCAAGTCACCAAGGACCGCAAAGCACATCATTGCCAATGGTTTTTTGGGATTCGGAGAAGCCTACTCCGGCGGTGACCTGGAAATGGATGGTGACCTCCAGACGCTGCTGCGGCTTGGTATCCGCATCGGATTTGATCAACCCCCCCCGTCATCCTGGCGGAAGTTGCTCTTTTGGATGCATCGGTTAACCAATCGAAATACCTGCAACCACGCATGCCAAAATATAGCGCACCATTATGATCGAGGCGATGAACTCTATCCCCTCTACCTCGACCCCACGATGACTTACTCCTGCGCCTATTTCCGGAGCCCCGAAGATTCATTGGAGCAGGCACAGCATCAGAAGTATGAGCATATCGCCCGCAAGCTTCTGCTCAAACCGGGTGAAAAACTGCTGGACATCGGCTGCGGGTGGGGAGAAATGCTCATCCATGCGGTCCAAAACCATGGCGTGACCGCACTTGGAAACACCATTTCACAGATCACAGGTTGAACATGCCAGAAGCAAGATAAAGGACCTGGGCCTGGCGGACAAAATCGAGGTGGTTTGCGAGGATTACCGAAACCTTACCGGAAAATACGATAAAGTTGTCTCCATTGGCATGTTTGAACACGTGGGGCAGGAGTTCATCCCGGTATTCATGCAGAAGGTGGATCAGCTCCTGAAGAAGGGTGGACTGGGACTGCTGCACACCATCGGAAAGGATAAGGCCTCAGCCAGCGATCCTTGGATGTGGAAATACATTTTCCCGGGCAACTACCTGCCTACTCCCGATGAGATCGCGCGGGAAATGGGTATGGCTGGGTTCTCCCTCCTCGATGTGGAAAATCTGCGTCTGCATTACGCCCGCACTCTGGATCTGTGGGCGGACAATTTCGAACGCAATGTTGAGAAAGTGCGCCAGATGTTTGATGACGCTTTCGTCCGCATGTGGCGCTTGTATCTGCGCGGTGCTTCGGCGGGATTCAAATATGGAGAGTTGCGCGTATTCCAGGTGCTCTTTGCGAAAGGTTTGAACAATGATCTGCCGATGACTCGCGACCATGTCTATATCCAGTAAGGACTCATCAGGAAATAACATAGTGCAGCGTGAACAGTCCCCGCACGTCGCCAGCTCGCTGGTTCCCAAGCTCCGGCTTGGGAACCATGGTCAGCCAAGCTCCAGCTTGGCGTGACTTGTGGCCACTAGCAGCTGGAGCTTCCAAGACTGCGTTCCCAAGCTGGAGCTTGGGAACGAGCGGTATTTGCTCTAGGTTATTTCTTAATGCCCCCTAAGCGGCCATCCAAAAACAAAAGGCCTTCCTTTACCACGAAGAACACGAAGTGATTTCTTCATGCTCTTCGTGGTTTGAAAAACGGCTGAAATAGCTGCAAATTGTTTTTGGACAATTTCTAAGCCGAAACCGGCTGCAACCTCTCCGCGGGCCGGAAGCAGCAAACCAAAGTGGCGATATCTTACCAGCCCCGGAACCTTGAAGGGGAAGGTCGCCTGGTGAAGATACGTTCTTTAGATCGTGAATTCTGGACGACTAGATTCTTCCCTCGATAGGGTAACTGTCCTCACTTTAGCCCGGCCTGGCGCAGAGAGTCCAGGAACCGATCCTTCCTCGGCCCTTCCTCCCATGGAGTCCATCTGGCGAACCTTCTTCTTTCCACCTTCCCTGCGTCCCTGGTGCCGTCTCTCTGCATCTGGCTCTTCCCTGCCAAGGGCATTGCACGCCCCGTGAACCATGTCGTTGAAGGAATGAGCGAAATCTCCCAGCAGGTCACTTCCGCACCCGGTGAGGTGTCCTCATCGAGCGAGACCCCGGCTGGGGTAGGTCCTCATGGGAGTCCCATCCCAGCCGGGGTCATGCTGTTCAAGCATAAAGTGACGATATGGGTTTTTGAATCAGAAATCCCGCAACTCATCATCGTCAAACGGGATCACCTGATGCGGTGCCAATTCCTTAGCGTTTCTTGGGACCAGTTCTTTCCCGTTTCCTTTTCCACTGGTCATTGACTTCGGTAATGCCTTGCGGGATTCGGTTTGTCCGCCGGCTTTGGCGCGGAGGAATTTGGGAGCGCCTTGGCGTCGGCCCCCGTTGTGGTTCCCCGAACCCCCTACGACGGCCGCCAAATCGCCCACATAACTCTTCATTTGTTCCGCCTGGGCATTCATTTCTTCCGAGGCACTGGCCGACTCTTCGGCATTGGCTGCGACCTGCTGGGTCACTTTGTCCATCTCGGCCACCGCTGTGTTGATTTGGCTGATCCCGTGAGCCTGCTCCTGGGAAGCGGTGGCTATCTCGTCCACCAACTGGGCGATCTTAACTGAGATGTCCATGTTTTCCTTGAACGCTTCCTGGGTCATTTTGGTCAGTTCGTTCCCGTTCCGGACGGCCTTGATAGTGTTCTCGATGAGATCGCTCGTATTCTTGGCCGCGTCCGCCGCCCGCATGGCCAGGTTCCTCACTTCGTCGGCCACCACTGCAAAACCCGCTCCGGCTTCCCCGGCACGGGCGGCTTCGACGGCGGCGTTCAAAGCCAGGAGATTGGTCTGGAAGGCAATTTCGTCTATGGATTTGATGATCTTACCCGTTTCTTCACTGGATTTGGTGATCTCGGTGATGGCGCCGGCCATTTCGCCCATATGCCCGTTGACCTTTTGCACAATGAGCTGAACCTCGGCCATTTTGGCCTTTGCCTGCGTAGCGTTGTCGGCATTTTGCCGGGTCATGGAGGACATCTCTTCCAAAGACGAGGAGGTCTCTTCAAGAGAAGCCGCCTGTTCGGAGGCGCCTTCCGCAAGATTCTGGCTGGAGGAGGAGACCTGAGTCGCACCCGCCGCCACCTGCTCCGAGGCATCGCCCAAACTGCTCACTACACGATTGATGGGCCGTGTAATGGAAAGGGAGAGGTACAGTCCGATACCGATGGCGAAAAGAGTCCCGAACCCCGAAGCCAGCCACATGAACCATACGGCACCGTTGGCGATCTCGTTGTTGTGTTCCGCTTTCTGTTTAGCCATGTCGACTTTCATGGTGAAGAGTTTGTCCATGGAGTCTTCCACTATTTTGGCCACTTTTGCACCTTCCCCGTGTAACAGGGTCAAAGACTCTTCTTTCTTGCCCTCCTTGACCAAGTTCAAAATCCTCTCTCGCACAGAGGAGTACTGAACCAGTTCAGCTTTCAAGCTGTCATATTCTTTCCTGATCTCAGCCGCTTTGATCGATTCCTCGAATTTCGTCAGAGATTGCTGTCCTGCCTGGTCCATTCCTTTGATTTTGCCGACTATTTCTGCGGAATCATGGTCCATGACATATCTGGCCAGAAAGACGTCCTTCACAAATCCCCGCATCTTCTGGAATGCCGCTACCGCATCTCCCATATCCCCCAGGGGTTTTGTATTGAGCTCGTACATGGCGGTATCGGCCTCATCGATTGTTCGAATCTTGCTGATCCCGATGAATCCGACCACCAGGGTAAATAAGGATACAAAGACAAACGCACCGATCAACTTCACACTCAGCTTCATGTTCTTCATGACTCAAACCTCCTCATCTGTTTTATGCAGCGTTTTCCAGTAACACCAATTCATCCCGGGTCAACACCCGGTCGATGTCGAGCAGGATCTTGACCCCGCCTCCCGTCTTGGCCACCCCAAGGATGTAGTCCGTATTCAAACTGACGCCGAACTGCGGCGTATCCTCAATGTCGGCGCTTCTGATGTTGAGCACCTCCGTCACCGAATCAACCACGATGCCGATCTGCAAGAACCCCTCTCGCGCGTCGATCTCCACCACGATGATGCAGGTCCGTTCGGTGTAGTCGGTGGCCTCCATCCCGAAACGGAGCCTGAGATCAACCACCGGGATGACCTTTCCCCTGAGGTTGACCACACCCTTTACAAAGCCCGGAGTCTGAGGAATCGGGGTGATGCGGATCATCCCGATGATCTCCTTCACCTTCAGGATGCCGATCCCGTATTCCTCGCAGTCGAGAGAAAAGGTGAGGTATTTCCCTTCTCTGTGGACCACCGTTTTCTTCTTCTGTTCCATAATGTCAGCTCCTCCGTTCATGTTTCCTCCCTCCTTTCAGTATCGGTTCGTTTCCATGCTTTCTCAGCATCTTGGCCAAGACGGCCGCAATCACGATAGGGTTGCTATCGGCACAAGCCAGAAAGCGGGGTCTGATTTCATGGGCTCTGGCGACGTTGTCCGTATCGGCATCAGGCAGGATGAGGATCGTTGCCAGATCGTCCAGCAGGTCCTTTAGGGAGACAACCTGCGTTAATTCTTCCTGAGAAGTTACGTTGACCACGGCAATGGTAAGCTCGCCTCGCGGTTGACGAAGTCTTTGGGAGAGGGCCTTGACACTGCGGCAGAGTTCCAGCTGGTCAGGCCAAACCTCCGCTTGGACAATCGCTTGAAAATCTCGCGCCGCAGGGTCATGCTCAGTTGAAAAGAAAAGGACCGACACGACTGACTCCTTGTATGTGAATGAATACCGCTCAGTTCCAAAGTCTACGCACCGTTATTGGCGGTCAGCGTCGCCTTCAATTCCCCTCCTGTCCCCTTTGCCAAAGGCGGACAGGGGGGATTTCATGCTTGTTGTGCCCCATCGGATCATGGGGGTTAGGTGGTGGATGCTTAAGACGCCGGGCTTCACAAGGATATCTGCGGGAGGGCCTTTCCTTGCTCTGCCCGTGGGAAAGTGGGGTCTCCAGCGCTTCGGCATCCCGAGTGGCGACGACAATGAGTAATTACAAGAGTAATGCCAAGAGGGGCATCCATTAAATTACATTTGATTACAATGGGTTGGCAATGACTTGGATGATTTCAGCTTGCTTTGAAGTCTCACTTTGTGGGACCGGTTTGAGGTTGCAGGAGCGCTAAAGCTGGTAGGGGTGGGTTCTGAAACTGTCTTAAGAAACAAGATCAGTCTTATATTATGAGACCAGGCTCAAAGTTCTCTCCCGGGTTACCCCGTATTTCTGAAGAAGACCATACAGCCGGGGTCTTGACAGGCAGGATATGTGGCATGCCTTTTTAACGTCCCATAAGGTGAAGCTCATCAGGTCCTGGAGGTAAAGGTTTTCAGTTGCTTCAATGGCAAATTGACGACTTTCTTTGAAAGCCTTCGGAAGCTGAGCAATCTTCTCCTTCTCTTTTTTCCTGCAAAGACCTTTTCGTGCCAGATGGATGCGTATGTTTGCAGGGAGATGCTGCGGAAACAACGTCGGGTCATCCCCTGCCGCGGCCAGGGCGCTCTCCAGGGCGTGTTTCAATTCACGGACATTTCCCGGCCATTCGTAAGCGCAAAAGCTGTCAATGAATTCTGGAGTGAAGCCCTTCATGCCCATGCCATAACGCTCGCAGAAGTGATTGAGAAAGTAGATCACCAGGTCCTTGATATCATCCGGGCGTTCCCGCAAAACCGGCAAATGAATGTGGATAGATCGAAGGCGAAAGAGCAGATCCTTGCGAAAGTCCCCCGACTTGACCATCTCCTCGAGGTTGCGATTGGTTGCCGCGATGAGTCTGAAGTCACATTTCAGTTCTTGTTTGCCTCCCACCGGTCGAAAAGATCGTTCCTGGATGACTCGCAAGAAGGCTTTTTGGACGGAAAGGGGGAGTTCTCCCACCTCATCAAGAAATAGCGTTCCCCCATCTGCCTGCTTGACCAACCCTGTCTGGAAACTGTTTGCTCCGGTAAAGGCCCCCTTTTCGTGCCCAAAGAGGACACTCTCCACAATCGTCGAGGGAAGCGCGGCACAATCGACGGTTACGAAGTTTTCACAGGATCGGCGACTATTGCTGTGTATTCCTCGGGAAAAGAGCTCCTTGCCCGTCCCCGTTTCACCGGTGATGAGCACATTGGCCTCACTGGCCGCGGCATGAGCCAGGGTCTCAATACAGGATTTGATTCTCTTGCTGCTTCCGATAAAACCATCCAGCTTTAGGGGTACCGGTTTCTTACTGGTGACTTTGCTCTCCCTGTACTGCAGCGCACGAAGCAGGGGCAGACTGACGACGCTCACGGTAAGGGGCTTTTCGATATAGTCCCAGGCGCCGTTGCGGATCGCCAACTCAGCACCGTCCGGATCTCCCGCACCCGTAATGATGATGATCTCCGGCGGCGATTCGATTCCCCTGAGGGTATCGATCAGCTCGAGGCCATTCCCATCCGGCAGCATGACATCGAGAAATACCACATCGAACGAGGCGGATGAGGCTATCTCCAATCCCTCAGAGACCGTGGAGGCAACAGAGACCTTGTGCCCCATCTCACTCACCACCCTGGAAAGCATTTGAGTAACTGACTGGTCGTCGTCAATGATCAGAATGTTTGCCATGTCCAGTCAATCCCCTCTTTTCTTAAAGGTTTAAATCGTTCATCTCTGGAACTAAATACCAACCACCAAGTCACAAAGGCAGCGTGGCATCTTGGTGACTTGGTGATTAGTAGCGGATCTGGAAATGCAAGCTTTCACTCTTCCTGAGGGCAACTTCCAGACGACTCACTTTTACTTATCGGCAGGGTTTTGCAGATCCTTAAAGACTTGTCTTTGAGGTATGTTCATGCTTGCGGCAGGAGCCGGCGGACCGCTTCCGCAAGTGCACGCCGGCTTATCGGCTTGTGGATCAGCTCATGGACCCCCAAATCTGAAATATTCATCCGATCGAGGAAGTCCGTGTAGCCGCTACAGAGGATAACAGGCATATCGGCACGAATGCGCCGAATCTCTTCTATTAGCTCAAGGCCTGTCACTTGAGGCATGGTGTAGTCGGTGATGAGCAAATCAAACTCTGCCGGTCGCGAACGAAATATCGCCAAGGCTTCCAGGCTACTGGTTGTAGCCACAACCGTGTAGCCAAGACCCTGGAGCATTTTCTCTTCCAATTTCACCAGAGCTGCTTCATCATCCACAAACAGAATACGGCCTTTCCCTCCGGATATTGCTTTCGCATCGAAAAGGGGTTTGGGAGTCGGGGAAGGTGCTTTCGGGAAATACAGATGAAAATTCGCTCCTTCTCCGGGCTTGCTCCGTACCGTGATGGCCCCACCACAGCGCTTAACGATCCCGTAAACCACCGCCAGCCCCATCCCCGTTCCTTCTTCTCTTGGCTTGGTAGTGAAGAACGGATCGAAGATTCGTTGGATGGTTCCTTCGTCCATTCCGCAACCGGTATCGCTCACCCTTAAACAGAGATACTCCCCCGGGTTCAGTCCTGGGTATAATTTCAGATCCTCGTGTTCACTGAGAACGATCTCGGACAGTTCCACTTCCAAGGTTCCGCCACTCTGGCGCATGGCGTAGGAAGCATTGGTGCACAGGTTCATAACGACCTGGTGAATCTGGGTCGGGTCCGCCAACACCGTGCTTTCGGAGGAAGTCCTGATGTGCTGGCGGATGGCAATCGTTGAAGGAATGGATGCCCGAAGGAATTTCAAGGCTTCTTTGAGAAGCGGGACAATCCGAACAGGTTTGACCTCCTGTTCGCTTTGCCGGCTGAAAGTGAGGATCTGCTTCACCAGTTCCTTGGCCCTTTCCGCGGCCAGTAGAACTTGCTGCAGATCGGCCTGGATGGGGCTGTCCGGGGGAGCTTTCCCGAGAGATAATTCCGTAAATCCGAAGATGGCACTCAGCACATTGTTGAAGTCGTGAGCAATCCCCCCGGCGAGGGTGCCAATCGCTTCCATTTTCTGGGCTTGCCTGAGATGGGCCTCCATTTTTACTTTCTCTTCTTCGGCCCGCTTGCGTTCGGTCACATCCTCAATGAGGCACACGGCACCAAGAATCTTGTCATCTTGATCGGTGATGCGCTGGTAAATGGCCCTCATTGGCGTCGATTTGCCGCCCGTAACCGAGAGGTAATCGCCCTCGTAATACCCCGATCGGCCCTCGAGGGCGTCCTTGACGGCTTGAAGCATGACCGGATCTCGCAGTCTTTCGAGCATGTTAAAAGCGAGGATGTCTTCCCTTGAGGCGCCCATGATCCCGACAAACTTATCGTTGAAGTCCCTAATGATTCCCTTGGAGTCAAAATGCATTATTCCCAAGGGGGCGTGGTTGAAGATCATCCGGTACCGCTCCTCGCTCTTGCGCAGCGCTTCTTCAGCCCTTTTGCGGTCGGTGATGTCGCGATTGCTGGCCCGGCGTCCCAGGTACGCCCCATCGCGGCCCCATACGCTCTGGCAGGCATGGGCAAGCCAGCGCACTTCCCCGGATTGCGTGAGAATGCGGAACTCGAGCTCCTGACTTTCGGAATCCCTTCCCTCGCCGACTTTCATTTGAAGGAGGAACCGGTCACGGTCATCTGGGTGGATGAGGGTATTCAGAAGATCAGGGTCCCTTTCAAACTCCTCAGCCCGGTAGCCGGTTATGCGCTCACACGAGGGCGAGCAATAGAGGAACATCTTGTCGGGGCTCAGCCAATACTCCCAATCGTACGTGAAGTCCGCCACCGTGCGATACCGCTCCTCGCTCGCCCGCAGCGCCTCCTCGGCCCGCTTGCGCTCGGTGATGTCGGTGGCCATCGCCAGACCTCCGCTGAAGGCTCCCGTCTCGTCCGGCAACGGATTCGTGGAGAGCAGGACCCAAAGCTCCGTGCCGTCCCGCCGAAGGAACTTGAACTCGTGGCTTTCCCGCGCTCCATCTTCTCGCCGAGCCATGGGCTCCCGCGCACTGAGCGCTTCATCCTCGCCCATGAATTCCAGCAGATGCCGCCCCAGCATTTCACCCGGTCGGTAGCCCAGCATCTGTTCCATGCGGGCATTGACAAAGGAGGTCCTCCATTCCCGATCCACCAGCCAGATGCCTTCCTCTGCCGTTTCGACGATGCGGCGATATCTTTCCTCGCTGGCTCGCAAGGATTCCTCCGCGTATTTGCGCGCGGTGATGTCAACCGCAAAGATCGCAAGCTTATCGACCTTGCCGCTCTCGTTATTGATGGGGTACAGGTAATGGGACAGCCACACCCCTTCCCTGGAGTCTTCAAACTGGACCGGCAGCCCGGTTCGTAAAGCCTCTTCAACCTTCTTGCGCCGGTGCGCAACCGTTTCGGGAGGAATAAAAGCGTAGGCTGACTTCCCGATGATCTCCTCCGGCCTCCTGCCAAGGCGCGCCGCACCATGCTCGTTGATGAGCTCAACCGTCCCGTCAATCGACATCAGGAACACGGTCTCCTTGATGGCCCCGAACACGAACTGCAGCTTCTCTTCGGCCGAGGCTATGCGGTCTGAAGATTCCTTTTCCTTCCGCTCGGTTCGCATTGCCTGGATGATGGTGGCGCAGGTGCTGACAAAAGGTTCGAGGAAATCGACAAGGTCTTGACTGTAGCCTCCGGGACGGTTGGCGACTCCCATCACTCCCACGATGACTCCCCCAAAACGGATGGGGATGCCGAGATACGAACGAAGAGGCGGATGGCCGGCGGGCAGGCCTCTGAAACTGGGGTGAGAAGGTGGGTCATTGGCGATCACCGGACTCCCGGTCAGGACCGGGGCACCGGCAAGGCTGTCCAAATTCCTGAATTCAAGGTTGCGAGCGGTGAGCTCTTCGTACAGTTGCCTGGAACCTTCATCCCAGGCGATGTTCGAGAGGGCAAGGTTGATTTTGTACAAAGATCCCTTTTCATCTTCCAGCACTTCATCTATGAACCCGCTTTCACTTTCCGTCACCTCGACCATCATCCGGAGCAGTTCGGCAAAGACGATGCGCTCGTGGGGATGCAGGATGAAGAGCGCCTGCGCCTGCCGGATGGCATCCAACAGCTTGCCGGTGCGCGTGGCAGCCTGCTGGGCTCGCATCTGTTCCGTGATGTCTTCGGAAATCCCGGCGATGCGGGAAATGTTTCCATCGTCGTCCTTGATGGGGAACGCACAGTCTTTGATCCAGCGGAGGGACCCGTCGGAACGGACGATGCGAAAGACTTTTTCCGTGACTTCGCCGGATTTCTGCCGCTCGATCTTCTCCAGGATATATGGGTGCTCATCGGGATGGATTGCAGAGAGACTACTCAGAGGGTCCTTGAGAAATTCATGGGGTGGCCTCCCCCAAAGCTTCTCATAGGAAGGGCTGACATAAAGGATACGGCTGAAATCTCCCGTGCTGAGCCAGAAGATGTGAGGGACGGCCTCGGTTATTTCCCGGTAGGAGGAGAGCGCGTCATTCAAGCGCCGCTCCCGGCTTTGCCGGTGGAGCGCCAGTTCGATGGCTGCCTTCAGTTCCTCCTCCCCGCAGGGCTTGATCAGAAAAGCGAAGGGGTCCGCACATTTTGCCCGGTTGACGATTTCATCATTGCCGCAGCCAGTCAGGAAGATCACGGGGATATCCAGCTCCGCCCGGATCTTTTTCGCCTCCTCGATCCCGTCCAGTGCTCCCGGCATGACGATGTCCATGAGCACCAGGTCGGGTTTCAGAAACCTGGCTAGTTCCAGAGCCTCCGCACCATCGGCGGCCACGCCCGCCACTTCGTAACCCAGAAGAGGCAGGGTCGCCTGCAGCAGGAGGCGAAAGCTCAGCTCATCGTCAACGATCAAAATCCTGGCCATATTGGAAGCTGCCTTTCTTGGAGCAGCGAAATGGAGGTGATCTGAGGGCGAAAGGCGATGACAAACCGACCCTTTCCCTCCTTCCGGAGCAGCACAAACACTCGTTCAAACCCCGTGAGGCAGGCTGGAAAGCCTGCCCCACAAATCAAGGCTTTTCGAAATAAACCACGTTGTTCCCCAGATCTCAAGCGTCACCTTGGGAACCAGGCAGCCTGCAAAACGCAACCTTTCAAAGCATTGTCGGGTCACGATCCCTTGAATACGCTCGGATAGGAGGTCTTTCCACAGTGAGGACAGATTCCGTGCGTGAACTGATCCAGGTACTCAACGAGGGACTCCGTAAACATGCCCCGGCGCCGGTCGTTCAATTGGAGCAGACCGATCCTTTCGCCCTGTATCGGGATGGGGATGAGAGCCACCGATTCATAGCCGCAGGAGTTGCAGTAATTCCTGGTGCGGCCATGACGGTCCTCTTCACTGGTTGCGGCCAGAAGCGCCGAGGTATGGTTGGACCAGAAACTACCCCCTCCGCTAAAGAAGGGAAGCGAAGGGTCAAGCCGACCTCGGATGATATTCCCGCACATGCATTCCAAAAGCCAACCGTCTCCATCCGGCAACCTGATCCTTTGCCCGTGCTCGTCCTTGGCGCAAAGGCTGTCTTCTTTCAGGATGAAGGATTCGGGGAGTCCTTCGGAGACATAGTACGGAAAGTCCCCGTCGTCTTCAAGGCGAAGGCCCACGGCTTCGCATGCTGCCAGGCTGATGAGGTGCCCGATGATCGTGGTCAGCGTGGGGTGCAGATCGACAAAGTGGTTGAGATCGGAACAGATCTGCTTGGCGCTCCTCTCCCGCTCAAGCAGCAATTCAAAGTGATGCCTGGTTTCCACGGTCTCGCAACAATTCATGCACTGCCAGCCATTTTGGTGAGGTGGATGAACGTCTTCCTGTTCTTTGCACTTCCGGTCGAATATGGCACCCAACGATTTCGGATTCAGCTGGAGTTATTTGCAGGCAACATCAATGATTATTACTAACATCTTAAAATAGTTTACAATAACCCCATTTGTTCTCTAACTCAGTTCCAGGTTCTTTGCAACCGAAAAGACCGACCGAAAAGTAACAGGGCCAGATGGCCGGAAAAGGACGCGAGAAATCGTTCAAGGATCCCATCCACAGAGACCACCTTTCTGCTACCCCGAGCGGTCAAGCTCCTTCCTGACAGCCATCCCCAGCTTCTCCAGCACATAGGGTTTCTTGACATAGGCGCCCGCACCCAACTGCTGGGCTTTGGTGACCCGTTCGGTTTCGGCAAAGCCGCTGACGATGATGGCTTTTTGCCGAGGATGGATTTCAAGGATTTTCCGGTAGGTATCCAGCCCGTCCATGCCGGGGTCCATGATCATGTCCAGAACAACCAGATCGGCCTTGTGCTTTCGCTTAGATACGCCACCGCTTCCTCGCCGCTGGCAACCGTGGTGACCCGGTAATTGAGTTTGGTGAGCATCTTCTCGGCAAGTTCCCGCTGCTCTTTGACATCATCCACAACCAGGATGCATTCACCTTTCCCCATATATTCGGCAACGGCAGATGGAAGCCTCTTCCCGGGATCAGTTCCTCTCTGGTCACCGGAAAATACAAGGTAAAGGTGGTCCCTTTGCCTTCCTCACTCTCCACATTGACGTATCCCAGATGATCCTTGACCGTCCCCCAGACCACGGCCAGTCCTAGGCCTGTCCCGCTTCGGCCCATGACTTTCTTCGTATAGAAAGGCTCGAAGATGCGCTTCAAATCGGCCGCAGGGATGCCTTCACCCGTGTCGGCGAACTCGGAGCACAACATAGTCCCCTTCCCGGACCTCATCATATCCCGAAAGCGGTTTATCGAGGTAGCAGTTGGCCGTCTTGATGGTCAGGGTACCTCCCTCCGGCATGGCTTCGGCGGCATTGGAAACCAGGTTCATGAAGGATTTTGCCAAGATGGATGGAGGAACCCGAGATGTTCAGAAGGTCCGACTCCAAATCCGTCTTGATCTCTCATGTTTGGATGGTGCAAAAGCACCTTGGCGAACTCGGGGGAGTTCCGGCATTCCAGGACGATGTCATTCAGATTCAATACCTGCCTGCTTGGCACCCCCCTCCTCGCCAGGGTCAGCAGATCCTGAACAATCGCTGCCGCCCTGTGTCCGCGCCTTTCTGAATCTCCCGGACATAGGAACTGACCGCACTCGACTCAGCCGACCTCGTCCAGCGAGCAGTTCGGAATAGCCGACCACAATACCCAGAACATTGTTGAGGTCGTGGGCCACCCCGCCGGCCATCGTCCCCAGGGCTTCCATCTTTTCCGCGCGCTGCAAACGCTCCTCCAGGCTTCTTCGCTCCTCCTCGGCCCTCTTGCGGTCGGTAATGTCTTCATATACGCCCAAAACCCCGAAAGCCTCACCGCTGGGCGTATGCAAGGGGACTTTGCTGGTATTCAGCCAGATCCTGGCACCTGCGGGGGTGGTCTGCGGCTCGACAAAATTGAGCTTGGGGATGCCGGACTCCATGACGTGGCGGTCATCGGCCCGGTAGAACTCCGCCTGTTCCCGCCACCCCATGGCAAAGTCGTCCCGGCCCAGAAGCTGTTCCGGCCGGCTCAAGCCCGCGTCACGAGCGAAAAGGGTATTGCATCCCAGGTAGCGGAGGTCCCTGTCCTTCCAGAAAACCCTGACGGGGATCGATTCCACCACCAGCTTCAGCATGTTTCTGGATTGCTCGAGCTCCTGGACGGTCTGCTGCAGCACCCGGTGACTTTTTGCCAACGCCTCCTCCGCCAGCCTGCTCTCGGTGATTTCACGCGCGGTCGACAAGGCCCCGGTCACTTCGCCGTTGGCGTTTTTGAGCACCCGACACCACCAGGCCAGCAGACGTTTTTCACCATCCTTGCGGCGCTGCCAGCTTTCGACGTAAATCACGCTCTCATCACCGCCGAAAAGCGGCTGGACCATACCATAGGTATCTTGTTCGCCCTCGAAATAGTAGTCGGCCGACCTGCCGAGCACCCCCTCTCCGAAGAACGCCACGCCCGCAGGGTTAGCCCACCGCTAGACCTTATCGGCGTCAACCTCCATGATGATGTCCGGAATGGCCTCCAAAATGGCCTGGTGCCGCGAAGTCAAGGCCCGCAGCGCCTCCAGCGCCTGCTTCTGTTCGGTCATGTCGATCGCGAAGGCTGCAAGACGGGTTACGGTGCCGTCAGCATCGACAATGGGGGAAATGTTGTGAAACAACCAGCGACCCTCCCGCTGATCCTCAAAGGTCATGGACCGGCCGCGTCCAATAACCTCGTTGACCCAACCCTTGCGTCGTGCAGCCGTCTCCGGCGGCAGGTAATCGTGGATGCACTCGCCCATCAAATCCTCCGGACGTTTTCCAAGTCGCTCGGCGAACGTCTTGTTGCACGTGAGCACCCGACCGGTCGCGTCAAAGAGGAACAACGACTCGCAGGTCGCATCAAACAGGGCACGCAGGTTTCCTTCACTCTCCCGCAGTGAATTCTCAGCCTGTTTCTGCCCGGTGATGTCGGTGAACATGGCGAAAGAACCCAGGAAAGAGCCCTGCTCGTCTTTCAGAGCGGTAGCCTGGACCCGCGTCCAGAATTCGTTCCCTTCCTTCCTGCGGAATCTTCGCTCATAGCTCTGGTCAAGGCCGCTCACCCGCACCGCCATCTTCTGTCCATGGTCCCGCAGGTCCTCTTCAAACATGAAGGAGGTCACATGCCGTCCCACCATTTCGGCTCGTTCGTAGCCCAGCATGTCCGCCATGACCTGGTTGACATAGACCGTAAGGTAATCGGCGTCCATCTCCCAGATGCCTTCACGCGCAGTGTCCACAATGCGCCGGTAGCGAGCCTCACTCTCCCGCAGATTCGATTTGGTCCGCGCCAATCGCCAGACGGACACCGCCAAAAAGGCTGAAAGCAGGGTCAGAATTCCGATAACGGCAAAAGCCGTCGCCAGTATCGAAAGCGTATCTGGATTATTGAACACTGCCATCCCTTCCCGCAGGGGCACAGTCACCGACAACGCGTCGAGTGATGCCTACCCCATGCTCTTTCCAACGCCGCGGATCGCAGAGCGCAACAGGTGGGCAAAGCCCCCCCGGCAAGTGTTGATATTAATGTTTGCATTTGGACGTTTCCTAACTTGAGGCGTACCGATTGAGAGGCACCAGGATGACAATTGGGTGAGACTTCAGGCCACAGGCGAACAATATTTGTCCGTGACACCCAGACCGACTCGGTTTTCAAAACCGAATCGGTCTCCCATATCGCGGACGATTCTTTATTGCCAGGCACTTCATTGCATCAGATGGGACGGGAGCTCTGCTCGAAGAAGAGCTTCAGCAAGAAACAAATGGGTGTTCAGCCAGGATTGACAGCAAACCCTTCTCTGAGACGCAGCACCCTCCAGACGGTGGTCGAAACAAACGATGGGCAGCCTTCCGGATCCTCCTGGGTGGCCAACGAGGGCCGACGCCAGCTGGCACGCATCAGCCGCCCGCAAAGGATGGACTTCAAGAAGCCTCAATGCTCTCGATCTCACTTTCTCAACGGCCGAAACCTCATAGGCTGAATCCAAAATGACTGCCAATCGCTCCTTAGCCTTCGAAATTCATCCTCGCTCAATGCCCCTTCCCTCACCCTCCGACAAAGGGCGCTGACCACCTCGACCCGACTCAAACACCAAATCAGCATCTCAGGTCAGCGGACAACACTCCCACACAGTAGTCCGTGTGCTCCTCAGCCACGATCAACGGGACGATGGCGGAAGAATCCCAAAACTTCATCGCCCCTCCTCTCTCTCTTGGAGAAGGGCCTGCAAGACTCCTTTTCCTTCCTTAATCGGCTTTTTCTCATGTCGAAGAAAGTCGGCCGGAAGTTCTTTCTCTCGGGGTGGCGTGATCAGACCAAGACGGATGGCTTCCATGGTCCATGCCGCTTTCTTGTCTGCCTCGGAGGACTTTGAGACATGCACGATTTTGGCCACGGGAGTATTACGATCCA
This sequence comes from uncultured delta proteobacterium, assembly GCA_963783775.1. GTDB lineage: Bacteria > Desulfobacterota > Syntrophobacteria > Syntrophobacterales > Syntrophobacteraceae > JADGQM01. The sequence continues at coordinate 413,556 of CAWAOR010000013.1, forward strand.
TGATCTCGACTTCCTCTCCCCCTCGAACCAACCTGATGTAGTGGCTCAAACGGTTCTTCGTCTCCGATACACTGACACGGATCATCTGAGTAGGTCCTTGGTCTAAGGTTATTATAGCTATAAGCATAGATACATAATAGCTAGATACCATGCTTCCGTCAACGGAAATGCCCTTCAAGCGGGTCCCTGTCCTGGATTAATCCAAAGAAATTACACCTGGCTGAGCTCAGAGCTCACGATGGGCCACTCAACCCGCTCGGTCAAGTTCTTTCCTGACGGCCAGCCCCAGTCTTTCCAGCACATAAGGCTTCTTGACATAGGCGCCCGCACCCAGCTCCTGGGCTTTCGTGACCCGTTCCGTTTCGGAGAAACCGCTCACGATGATCGCCTTCTGGTGAGGATGGATCTCCAGGATCTTCGTGTAAGTATCCAGCCCATCCATGCCCGGGTCCATGATCATGTCCAGGACCACCAGATCGACCGTGTGATCCTGCAGATACTCCACCGCTTCTTCACCGCTGGCAACAGCGTTCACCCGGTAATTGAGTTTTGTGAGCATCTTCGTTGCCAGCTCGCGCTGCTCCTTGACATCATCCACAACCAGGATCGCTTCACCGTTTCCCATGTATTCAGCGGCAGAAACGGCATAGCTGCTCCGGGGTCATTTCTTCCCTGGTCACGGGAAAATATAGTGTGAAGGTGGTTCCCTCGCCCCTCCTCGCTCTCCACATTGATATAGCCGTGGTGATCCTTCACCGTTCCCCACACCACCGCCAACCCCAGTCCCGTCCCGCTTCGGCCCATGACTTTCTTGGTATAGAAGGGTTCGAAAATGCGCTTCAGATCACCAGCCGATATCCCTTCCCCCGTGTCGGTGATGGTGAGAACGACGTAGTCTCCCTCCCTGATCCGGTCAAATCCGGAAATGGGCTGATCCAGGTATTGATTCGCGCGTTTTTACGGTGACGGTGCCGCCATCCGGCATGGCTTCCGCGGCATTGGAAACCAGGTTGAAGAAGGACTTGCCCAGATGCACGGGAGAGCCTGAAAGGTTGAGAAGGTCCGCCTCAAGATCGGTGGTGACCTTTACCCCGGGATGGTAAGACGTTAGTCTCACAAACTCGGGAGATCGCAAGTGATCAATGATGATCTCGTTGAGATTCAGAACCTTCCTGCTCGGGACTCCTCTGCGGGTCAGGGTCAACAGGTCCTGCACAATGGCGGCCGCCTTTTCACCGGCTTGAACGATTTCTTGCGCATAAGAAGCCAATGAATCTGACTCGCTCGCCTCATCAGCGAGCATCTCGGCGTACCCGACCACAATGCCCAGGACATTGTTCAGGTCATGAGCAACCCCGCCGGCCAGCATCCCCAGGGCCTCCATTTTCTCCCCGCGCCGCAACCGCTCCTCAAACTCCCTGCGCTCTTTCTCGGCCTTCACCAGCTCGGTGATATCATGCTGCACCGACGTCGAGTGAAGAATCTCTCCTCTGCTGCCTCTCACGATACCGGCGTTGAGAAGCACCTGCCGAATCTGTCCATTCTTGCCGATGATTTCCAGTTCTTCGTTTTTGAGCTGTCCGGATTGTCTCCACTTGACAAACAGCTGCTTTGCCTTCTCTTGCGACTCCGGCGAGTAGATCCTAATGATAGGTGACCCGATCAACTCCTGCCGCTCATACCCCAGAGCTCTGCAGGCCGCCTCGTTGATATCGAGGATGACTCCATCCGGGGAGATCATGTAGGCATAATCCGAGAGGTGGGCAAAGAACTGCCTGAATCGCTCATCACTCTGTCTGATGGCTTCCTCCGTCAACCTTTGCTGGGTGGTGTCCCGGACAATACTGAGCACCCTGTGGTCATCGAGCCTGGCGATCCGCGCTTCAAAGTCCCTGACGCCGACCGGCGTGTTGACCTGGTAGGCTACCCGCTGGACCTCCCTGGTGGCGATGGCCCGCCGTATGGTTTCCCTCACGTTTCTTTCAACCTCGGGGAGCAATCCTATTTCACTGATATTACTCCCGATGATCCGATCGCCTGGAATGGCCAGCAGGCTTTCACCGGGTGCGTGGAAGTTCAGGTAGTTGCCTTCCTCGGAAAGGACAAACAACAGGTCCGGCATGGCGGCGATGATGGCGGCATTGCGCTCTTCACTGTCCCGCAATGCGCGCTCAGCCCGCTTTTGCCTGCTCACATCACGGATGGTCCCCACAAATGACTTGAGCATCCCTTCCGGCGTCCAGACGGGGACCGCGGTGATCAGCGTCTCCATGACGGTGCCGTCCTTCTGCCTCAGACGGGCCGGGAATTCCTTGGCAAACCCGGTCTCCTCGATAGTTTTCAGGAGTGTCCCCCGCTCTTCGGAGCTTTCGTACCGCTGGACCACCGACTCCCGTGCCAGATCTTCCCGGTCCGCAAAACCGAACAGATCCACCGCCGCATCGTTGAAGTCAATCCACTGGCCTTCCGGAGTGGTGATGAAGACGGCGTCACGCGAGGTAACAAAGAATTCACGGTATCTCGCCTCGCTTTCGCGCAGGGCTTCCTCCGCCAGCTTGCGCTCGGTGATGTCATGGACGCTCACACACACCCCCATAATCGCCCTCTCATTGTTCGTGTAGGGAGCATAGGTCACGTCCACGAAACGCCGTCCCAACCCGGTGTAATCGAACCATGCGGCATAACGGATCTGTTCCCCTGCAAGGCATCTGTCCATCTCGGGCTTGATAATGGGGTTGAAGACTTCGGTGCCGTGCAGCTCCGCAATTGAATGACCAATGATTTGAACCCTGGTTTTTTGATGGGCGCGAAGGTATGCCTCGTTAACAGCTTGGTAACAATAATCTCTACCGATGAATGACATGAGATCGGGGGTTGCACCAACCATGAACGCGTACTTGTGCAGTAAATCCTGAGCCTGCTTGCGCTCGGTGATGTCGTGTACAATGGAAAAAAGCTCCTTCCTGCCCTCCCTTTCGGTGAGACGGGAGGAAAAGACCACATCGCGCATCTCCCCGGTTTTGTTGCTCATCCTCACATCCAAACCGTAGACGGACTGAGCCGCGGCGAGCTGCTCGACCATGGCCGCTCGATCCCGGGGGCTCATCCAGAAGCCGAGCTCCACCGAAGTCTTCCCTCTCAACTCCTGGTATGAATAGCCGGACCAGCTCACGAAAGCCTGGTTGACATCGATCAGGCGGCCATCTTCCAGGTCGGTGACCGCCATGGGATCCGGAGCCAGGTCGAAGAGCGCGCGATAGCGGGACTCGCTTTCTCTCAACGCCTGCTCGGAACGCTTCCGCTTGGCTATCTCGCCGGTGAGCCGTCTGTTCCACAGCAACATGACGGCAAACAGGATTATTCCGGAAGCGGCAACGATCAGCACGATCCAGCGGCGCACGATGGGCCACTGTAGCCCCTGTTCATACCGGACCGACATCCATTTCTTCTGAATGGCATTGTGCTCATCCGGTGTGATGGCGCCGACGGCCTTGTTGAGAATGCCGACCAGCTCCGGCCGGTCCTTGCGGATTCCCAGCCCGAGCCGGAGTTGATCCTTAAGGACACCCACCACCTTGAGATTGGTGATCCCTTTCCGGGAGATGTAGTAGCTTGCCGAGGCCAGGTTGGAGATGCCCGCATCCGCTTTCCCCAGGGACACGGTTTCCCAGATATCTTCAACCTTCCGCACCTCGACGATATTCACCTTCGGATAGTCTTGAAGGATTTCATGGGCGGGACTTGTCTTGAGCACCGCCACTTTTTTCCCGGATAAATCGTCCAGGGTTACGCTGTAGAGCTGAAAGTCGTCCCTGGCAACGATCACCCAGGGGACCACCAGATAGGGGTCGGTAAAAGCAAGAAGCTCCTCACGCTCCGAGGTCTTTCCGGCACAGGCAACGCCATCCACGGTTTTTGCCTGGAGGTGACCCATGAGGGTTTCCCAGGGCGCTGCCATCGTGACTCTCAAATCAAGGCCGGTGCGTGTCCTCAGCAACTCGAGATAATCCGCCCAGATCCCGACCGGCTCATTGTCTTGCCCCACGAACGAAAAGGGCGCGAACCCCTCGGAGGTCGCGAGATTCACCCTGGGATGCCGGCGAATCCAGGCTTCTTCCTCCTTGGTCAGATTCATCCGGTGACTTCTGACTGAAAAATACCGGGCCGTGGGATCCGGCAGCCACACGCTTTCAAGCTCGGCAAGTTCTTCATTGGATATGGCCCCAAAGCCCTTGTCCACCAGCCGAAGCAACTCGACATGGTCTTTACGGACCCCGGCATGGAGAGTCCTGGTATAGAGGATTTCGTCCGATGTTACGAACTCCCCGGCCAGTCCCAACCGATTCAAAATCATCGACACCAGCGTCGGCATGCCCAGGAAGGCGCGAAGGCTCCCCGCCCGAGCCGCATGAATCATCTCTTCGAGGGTGCCGAACGGGACAATTTCAAAATCAGGGTAGTCGTTCTGCAACTCCTTTTGAAAGGCGGTTCGATCAACCACTCCGATGCGCTCTCCCTTGAGCCGGTCGGACCGAAGGACGCCCTCCCTTTTCAGGAAGTGCAGCTGGACCCTGATTTCATAGAGAGGCTCGGAGAGAGTGATCCATGACGCTCGGTCCGCGGCATCGAGCATGGCGCCAATGAGGTCCGCCGAGCCGCTCTCGAGGGCCTGGAGATTGTCCTTCATGGTCCCCATCAGGAAGTCGACCGTTTGACCGGTTCTTGCTGCCCAGAGCTTCCACATCTCCACGAACAAACCGGCGGGATGCCCATCAACGCCGAGAAAAGAGAAAGGGGGCACATCGTTTCTCAGGGCTATGACAACGGGCGCAGTATTGGGAGCGGTAACGTTTCGGTGAGCCTTTTCCGCGGCAGCGGCCGGCAGTTCGCTTGGGATCGCCGCCAGGGAAAGCAACAACCACATGAAAAGCTTGATCAAGGTTCCCATGGTCAGTATTCCCGATTGCTTCGAAGGTATGAGAGAAATGCCTCAAGGCATATTATATGCCGGGTAAGGGACTGTCCAAAAACCAAATACTTTCTTTCACCACGAAGAGCACGAAGGACACGAAGTGATTCCTTCGTGCTCTTCGTGTACTTCGTGGTTTGAAACAAGGCCAAAATGAGGCCAAGTTGTTTTTGGACGGCTACTAAGGATAAAATGTCCCGTTTTCGTAAGATGGCCTTCGCGGGTTGTTGGTGCTTCGATCCTCAGCTCGAGCGGAAACGCCCGTTCGCCGCCTTTTGAGCCTTGCTCAGCGCCGCTTTCAGGTTCTCCATCCGGTAGGGTTTGTGCAAAAAGGCCTGGGGCACCTCCGGGTGGTCGCCTTGGAGCGCCCGGGCCTCGTCGTAGCCGCTGACCAGAACCACCGGAAGGTCGGGCCGCAGCGCCCTCAGAGCCGCCAGAGTCTGCCAGCCGTCCATGTTTGGCAGGGTCAGGTCCATGAGGACACAGCCAATTTCGTCCCCATGCTCGCGAAATACCTCAACGGCCTCGACCCCGTCTTTCGCTGCCAGTACCGTGAAACCCATCCCCGTGAGCATTTCCTCGGTCAAGGCGCACAACATCTCGTCGTCTTCAACCAGCAGTACCGTGCCGCTTCCCGCCATTTGCGCAGTTTGGTCGGGGTGCTCCGGCCGGCTGGGAGCTTTTTCCACAGACACTGGAACAAACACGCGGAAGACGCTCCCTCGGCCCGGTTCGCTCTCGACCGTGACGGCCCCGCCGTGCGCCCGCACGATCCCGAGCAGCACCGCCAGCCCCAGCCCCCGGCCGGTGAACTTGCTGGAGAAAAACGGGTCGAAGAGATTCTTAAGGTTCTCGTCCCCGATTCCGCAGCCCGTGTCCGCCACTTCCAGGCAGGCATGAGGACTCTCCTGCGGCTCCCAGCCGACCGGGAAGCGTTGCCCAGAGGGAATCTCCGCCGGGGAAACCGTCCGGACGGTCAGCCGAACCGCCCCCTTCCCGTCACCAAAGGCCTCCCAGGCATTGGTGATCAGGTTGGCAAGAACCTGTTGTATCTGGTTCGCATTGGCCCTGACGACCGGACCGGGGCAGGGTAAATCGGCCTCCAGGAAGGCGCCTTTCGGCATGGCGGACCGGAGCATGGGCAGACCCCGGCGGCAGACCTCGGAAAGGTCCACCAGTTCACGGTTGCCGGAAGTCTGGCCAAGGTAGGCGAGCATCAGGCTGCTGATCTCCGATGCCTTGTCGGAAGCTTTCAAGGCTTGGACAACATCTGCGTGAGACCGATGTCCTGGAGGCAGGTTGTCCATGGCCAGTTCCAGGTACCCCGTCACCGCCTGGAGCTGATTATTAAAGTGGTGGGCGATGGCCGCGGCCATGCGGCCCAGGCTCTCGGCCTTATGGAGTTGCCACGTTTGAGCCTGGAGCTTTGCCTTTTCCGCCTCCGCCTGCTTGCGCTCGGTGATGTCATGCCCTTGGGCGATGGTGGCGACCGGAGTTATTCCATCGGGGGCAAGGATTGTGGCCGAGTTCCAGAGGACGGAGCGAACCGTCCCATCGCTACGCTGAATACCGATCTCGACCGTCTCCCAGCGCTCAGCCGGTTGAGTCTCCTGGATGAAGGACATCGTGGCGCTAACCTGCTCAGGCGGGAAAAGGATCTCCAATGGTTGCCCAATGACCTCCTGCGAGGTTCGCCCCGTGAGCTTCTCGAAGGCACGGTTGAACCGGGTGATCCGATACTCCGGATTCCAAACGATGATCGGCGCATTGGCGTAATTGATCAGGTTGTCCAGATACTCATTGGTCTCCCGCAGCGCCGCTTCGGCCCGCCTGCGCTCCGTGATGTCCTCGAAAAGCCCCACCGCTCCGAGGATACTTCCATCTTCCGAGGTCATCCTTCGATAGATGGCCCGCACCGGGATAGTCTTCCCACCCGTAACCGACCGGTAGTCACTTTCGTAGCGGCCCGACTTCCCGGCCAAAGCATCCTGCACTGCTCTGAGCATGGCCGGGTCTTTGAGCCTTTCGAGCATATTGAATCCCAGGATCTTCTCTCTCGGGGCACCGAGGATCTGCCCCAAGTGATCGTTGAAGTCCCGGATAATGCCGCTGGAATCGAAATGCACGATGCCGAGTGGGGCATGGTTGAAGATCGTCCGGTATCTTCCCTCACTCTCACGCAACGCCTTTTCCGCTTCTTTGCGCGCGGTGATGTCGTGGCCCTGCGCGATGGTGGCAACCGGGGTGACTCCGTCTGCCGCAAAGATCGTGGCCGAGTTCCAGAGGACGGAGCAAACGGTACCATCGAGGTGCTGAATCCCGATCTCGACCGTCTCCCAATGCTCGACCGGTTGAGTCCCCTGGATGAACGCCATCGTGACGTCAGCCTGCTCCGGCGGGAAAAGGATCTCCAATGATTGCCCAATGACCTCGCGCGAGGTTCGCCCCGTGAGCTTCTCAAAGGCACGGTTGAACCGGGTGATCCGATACTCCGGATCCCAAACGATGATCGGTGCGTTGGCATGATCGATCAGGTTGTTCAAGAACTCGTTGGCCTCGCGCAGAGCCTCATTCCTCTGCTTGCGCTCGGAGACGTCGGTATGGGTGCCGATCACCCGCAAAGGCCTGCCGTCGTCCAACCATTGAATCACCTTGCCGCGGTCGAGGATCCATTTGTACGAGCCGTCCTTGCACAGAAGACGATGTTCGTTCTGGTAAACCGGGGTCTCGCCTGCGAAATGCCGCTGCAGGTCGGCGTAACAACGTTCCTTGTCCTCAGGATGCACGCGCTTGTCCCACTCGTCAAGGGTGGTTCCGATCTCATCTTCTTCATAGCCGAGCATGGCCTTCCACTGGCGGGAGTAAAACAGTTCGTTCGTTTGCGCGTTCCAGTCCCAGACACCGTCACCTGCTCCTTCCAGGGCAAACTGCCAGCGCTCCTCGCTTTCCCGCAGCGCATCCTCAGCCCTCTTGCGCTGGGTGATGTCCCTGACCGTTGCCAGGAGAACCATTTTTCCATGATACTCCGTCCTGCTCAGACGTACGGTGGCGGGAAATTCCTCACCGTCCATCCGTTTGTGCGTCCATTCGAAAAAGTGAGATCCCTCGCGCATGGCTGTCTGACACATCTCCATGGACTTCACGTTAGAAAGACACCCGTCGCGTTGCCGTTCGGGAGACAATTGCCAGGGATTGCAGGAAAGGAATTCCTCTCTCGTCTTGGCCCCAAACATCTCCAACGTTGCTGTGTTTCCTTCTGAGAACGTCCAGGAAGGGGGCTCGAGAGTCATGAGGGCGTCGCGAGAATCCTCAAAAAGAACCTTGAATCGCTCCTCACTCTGCTTCAGCTTCTGTTCCGAGTGCCTGCGCTCGGTGATGTCCTCACAGGTGCCAAAAAGACGATGAGACAGGGCATTCCTCCTGTCTTCGGTGACCCTCGATAAAGCCCTGATCCATCGAATCGTACCATCCTTGTGGACGATCCTCAGTTCGCATTCGCCGGCATCTCCCGGGTTGAGTCCGATGACCCGGTTCTCGAATAGGGGAACGTCGGCAGGGTGAACGAAGAACTTCCAGCAACCGTGGCTTCTGACCTCGTCCGCAGGATACCCCGAGATCCTCTCCACAGCCCCAACCAGCCAATCGATGGCAAATGCTCCCCCCGCGGGCTTGAGGCATGAGTAGGCAAAGTCCACAATCATTTCCGAAACCCGCCGGTATCGCTCCTCGCTCTCCAGCAGGACCGCCTCGGCCCGGCGACGTTCGGTTATGTCTTCATGCGCGACGACCAGGCGGGGCACCCCATCAGCCGTGAAGCGCGTCACCCGGCCGAGGAACCAGCGCTTTTGCGTGGGAGAATGGCAGGGGTATTCCAGCGTGAATTCATCGCGGGCGCCCTGGAGGATCGCGCGAATGCCGGCGGCAAAAGCGGCGGCGCCCTCGGAATCGGGCCCGGTCGCCGTATCGCAAACGGTCAGATAATTGGCGCCCTCGGCAAGGCCGGTCAAGGTGGTGGCATTGGCCTCGGCAAATCGGCGCCAGGAACGGTTGACCGCAATGATGGTCGCCGTCTCGTCCAGAATGGCCAAGTGTGCGGAGAGCGCATCCAGCGTCGAGCGCGCGAAGGGCTCCGATTCGCACGGTGTGTCCTCCGTGCGGACCGATTCGCCAGTTTCCTGCTCCAGATGACTGTTAGCTTGGCTGAGGATAGCGACAGGTTCGTTCACTTGGATCTCCAGAATTAGCATTACTACTACAACGGTACTTAGACCACGGGGCAGGCCCCACAAAGCAAGGTTCTCTGTAAAAGCTTCGTTGTAGTATCAGTACATGCCGGCGAATGAATGCTTGTTCACAGTCCGGCACGAAATTGAGCTGCAGCGCCGCAATTGATATAATCGGGGCTCGGGTCACAATCCAAACAAATCCAGTTCGCCGATTCTCTTAAAGGGTGTGTCCTCTCCCCGGTCGTTCCTCGATCACTCCCGTAACCCTATCCCTTTGAACCCGCTTGATCTCGCCTGATAAAGACGTCACCCTTGTGAACCTGCTCCTCTGTCCGCAGGGAACGGACAGCTTTTCCTCCCCTTGCGGGAGGAAAGATTGAAAAGGGATGAGAAAGAGCCTCTCACCCCTCTTCAACTGCAACCAATACTTCATTCGTGGTAAAGAATGAAGTAGTATTTGACAACCATGACGCATTGCTCCCCTCCCGGCGACCACGAGGAGAGGAGCGGCACTGCTGGAGACTTCGCCATGGAATCAGAAATCCCGCAACTCATCATCGTCAAACGGGATCACCTGATGCGGTGCCAATTCCTTTGCGTTGCTTGGGACCAGCTCTTTCCCGTTGCCCTTTCCGCTGGTTTTCATTTTCGGTAATGCCTTGCGGGATTCGGTTTGTCCGCCGGCTTTGGCCCGTCCAAATCTTGAAGTGCCCCGGCGCTGGACCGCATCGTGGTTGCCCGAGCCCCCCACGACCGCCATCAAATCGCCCACATAGCTCTTCATCTGTTCGGCCTGGGCATTCATTTCCTCGGAGGCGCTGGCCGACTCCTCGGCATTGGCCGCGACCTGCTGGGTCACTTTATCCATCTCGGCCACCGCCGTGTTGATCTGGTTGATCCCGTGAGCCTGTTCCTGGGAAGCGGTGGCAATCTCGTCCACCAGTTGGGCGATCTTAACTGAGATGTCCATGTTTTCCTTGAAGGCTTCCTGGGTCAGTTTGGTCAGCTCGTTGCCGTTCCGTACCGCCTTGATGGTGTTCTCGATGAGATCGCTGGTATTCTTGGCCGCATCCGCCGCCCGCATGGCCAGGTTCCTCACCTCGTCGGCCACCACCGCGAACCCCGCCCCCGCTTCCCCGGCCCGGGCCGCCTCCACGGCGGCGTTCAAAGCCAGGAGGTTGGTCTGGAAAGCAATTTCGTCTATGGATTTAATAATCTTACCCGTTTCTTCACTGGATTTGATGATCTCGGTGATGGCGCCGGCCATCTCCCCCATGTGCCCGTTGACTTTCTGCACAATGATCTGCACTTCGGCCATTTTGGCCTTTGCCTGCGTAGCGTTGTCGGCATTCTGGCGGGTCATGGAAGACATTTCTTCCAGGGAAGACGACGTTTCTTCCAGCGAGGCAGCCTGTTCGGAAGCTCCCTCCGCCAGGTTTTGGCTGGCGGATGAGACCTGGGTAGCACCCGCGGCCACCTGCTCGGAGGCATCGCCCAGCCCCTCGACCACGCGGTTGATGGGCTTGGTAATGCTCCGGGTTATGAAAATCGCCGCCCCAATGCCGATCATAACGGCGCCGAGGAGCCCGAAGATCATCATCATCGAGGCCGCGGCAAGGTCGGAGGCCGCACTCTGAGTTGCCTTGGCGGTGTCGTTCATGCCCATCTCAGCCGTCTGTTTGGCCTGCGCGATGACGTCGTCGGCAACCACCCCGCGCTTCTTCGCCAGCTCCTCCCGGGCAAGCCACTTGGTGAGAAAAGCTTCCATATTCTTTTCATAGGCACTGCCTGCGGCCCGGCAGTCTTCGATCAACTTCAGATCAGCGGGATCTTTCGTGGCGGCCTTGAGTTCGTCAAGTTTCTTGTTCACCTGCTCAAAGAGCTTCTGCGTCTCCTGAAAGAGCTTCGGATCCCTGCGAAACTGGGATTTCCAGGTGCCGATGATGATCCAGTTCCCTAAATCTATGATATTATTTGACATATCGATCTTATTGACCCGTTCCAGTACCGCGCTGGCATCTATGCCGCCCTTGATTCCTTCCTCTAACTTCTTGTGCTGTCCCTTGAGGAATTCATCGCAGATATCCATGTACTTCTTGGCCGCCACCTCGGCGCTCTTGCGTTCCGCTTCGAGCCCGTCGGTCAGTTTTACCGTTTCATCCACCATTTTCTCGTATTCGAGGGCGGACACCGCGGCCTTTTCGGCCGCTTCCTTCAGCTTGGCCAGGTGGGCCGAACTCGCTCCGAGGGTTTTGGCATCCTTGAGGTACTTCTTCACCTCTTCCAGGTTCTTTCTGCCAGCGTCCAGAAAATGCCCCTCCTCACTGTAGGCGTACCCTCGCATCTGATACATGGTGGCGAGGGAGTACCGTTCGACGTTGTTGGCCACGGCTACCTCGGGCACATTCTCCTGCGCGAGCATGACGGCCGTCTTCTGGACGTCCCTCATGTTCCAGACCGCAAGACCTCCCAGAATCAAGGAAATTACGATCAGGATGCCAAATCCAAGCATGATCTTCATGGCCAGTTTCATGTTCTTCATGACTCAAACCTCCTCATCTGCCTCAGGCAGCGTTTTCCAGTAACACCAATTCATCGCCGGTCAGTACCAGGTCGATTTCGAGCAGGATCTTGACCCCGCCTCCCGTCTTTGCCACCCCAAGGATGTAGTCCGTATTCAGATTGACGCCGAACTTCGGTGTATCCTCGATATCGGCGCTTCTGATGTTGAGCACCTCCGTCACGGAATCAACCACGATGCCGATCTGCAAGAACGCCCCGTGAGTGTTGATCTCCACCACGATGATGCAAGTCCGTTCGGTATAGTCGGTGGCTTCCATCCCGAAACGGAGCCTGAGATCAACCACCGGAATGACCTTGCCTCTGAGGTTGATCACACCCTTTACGAAATCCGGAGTCTGAGGAATCGGGGTGATGCGGATCATCCCTATGATCTCCTTGACCTTCAGGATGCCGATCCCGTATTCCTCGCAGTCGAGAGAAAAGGTGAGGTACTTTCCTTCTCTGTGGATCACCCTTTTTGTTTCCTGATCCATGATGTCAGTTCTTCCGTTCATTTTGTCTCCCTCCTTTCGGTATCGGTTCGTTTCCATGTTTTCGTCAGCATCTTGGCCAAGACGGCCGCAATCACGATCGGGTTGCTGTCCGTACAAGCCAGAAAGCGGGGTCTGATTTCATGGGCTCTGGCAACATTGTCCGTATTGGCATCGGGCAGGATGAGGATCGTTGCGAGATCGTCCAGCAGGTCTTTCAGGGAGACGACATCCGTTAATTCCTCTTGAGAAGAGACGTTGACCACGGCAATGCTAAGGCCGCCTCGCGGTCGATGAAGTCTTTGGGAGAGAGCTTTGACACTTCGGCAGAGTTCCAGCCGTTCCGGCCAAACCTCCGCCTGGACAATCGTTTGAAAACCTTGCGCCGCAGGGTCATGCACAGTTGAAAAGAAGAGGACTGACACGACGGACTCCTTCTAAGTGAATGAATACCGCTCAGTGCGAGAGTTTGCGGACCGTTATTGGCGGTCAGCGTCGCCTTCAATTCCCCAAAAGCATGCTGGGGATTTCCTTGCTCTGCCTGAGGAAGAGGGGGGTCTCCAGCGCTTCAGCATCCCGAGTGGCGACGACAATGAGTAATTACAAGAGTAATGCCAAGAGGGGCATCCATTAAATTACATTTGATTACAATGGGTTGGCAATGACTTGGATGATTTCAGCTTGCTTTGAAGTCTCACTTTGTGGGACCGGTTTGAGGTTGCAGGAGCGCTAAAGCTGGTAGGGGTGGGTTCTGAAACTGTCTTAAGAAACAAGATCAGTCTTATATTATGAGACCAGGCTCAAAGTTCTCTCCCGGGTTACCCCGTATTTCTGAAGAAGACCATACAGCCGGGGTCTTGACAGGCAGGATATGTGGCATGCCTTTTTAACGTCCCATAAGGTGAAGCTCATCAGGTCCTGGAGGTAAAGGTTTTCAGTTGCTTCAATGGCAAATTGACGACTTTCTTTGAAAGCCTTCGGAAGCTGAGCAAACTTCTCCTTCTCTTTTTTCTTGCAAAGACCCTTTCGTGCCAGATGGATGCGTATGTTTGCAGGGAGATGCTGCGGAAACAACGTCGGGTCATCCCCTGCCGCGGCCAGGGCGCTCTCCAGGGCGTGTTTCAATTCACGGACATTTCCCGGCCATTCGTAAGCGCAAAAGCTGTCAATGAATTCTGGAGTGAAGCCCTTCATGCCCATGCCATAACGCTCGCAGAAGTGATTGAGAAAGTAGATCACCAGGTCCTTGATATCATCCGGGCGTTCCCGCAAAACCGGCAAATGAATGTGGATAGATCGAAGGCGAAAGAGCAGATCCTTGCGAAAGTCCCCCGACTTGACCATCTCCTCGAGGTTGCGATTGGTTGCCGCGATGAGTCTGAAGTCACATTTCAGTTCTTGTTTGCCTCCCACCGGTCGAAAAGATCGTTCCTGGATGACTCGCAAGAAGGCTTTTTGGACCGAAAGGGGGAGTTCTCCCACCTCATCAAGAAATAGCGTTCCCCCATCTGCCTGCTTGACCAACCCTGTCTGGAAACTGTTTGCTCCGGTAAAGGCCCCCTTTTCGTGCCCAAAGAGGACACTCTCCACAATCGTCGAGGGAAGCGCGGCACAATCGACGGTTACGAAGTTTTCACAGGATCGGCGACTATTGCTGTGTATTCCTCGGGAAAAGAGCTCCTTGCCCGTCCCCGTTTCACCGGTGATGAGCACATTGGCCTCACTGGCCGCGGCATGAGCCAGGGTCTCAATACAGGATTTGATTCTCTTGCTGCTTCCGATAAAACCATCCAGCTTTAGGGGTACCGGTTTCTTACTGGTGACTTTGCTCTCCCTGTACTGCAGCGCACGAAGCAGGGGCAGACTGACGACGCTCACGGTAGGGTTTTGCAGATCCTTAAAGACTTGTCTTTGAGGTATGTTCATGCTTGCGGCAGGAGCCGGCGGACCGCTTCCGCAAGTGCACGCCGGCTTATCGGCTTGTGGATCAGCTCATGGACCCCCAAATCTGAAATATTCATCCGATCGAGGAACTCCGTGTAGCCACTACAGAGGATAACAGGCATATCGGCACGAATGCGCCGAATCTCTTCTATTAGCTCAAGGCCTGTAAATTGAGGCATGGTGTAGTCGGTGATGAGCAAATCAAACTCTGCCGGTCGCGAACGAAATATCGCCAAGGCTTCCAGGCTACTGGTTGTAGCCACAACCGTGTAGCCAAGACCCTGGAGCATTTTCTCTTCCAATTTCACCAGAGCTGCTTCATCATCCACAAACAGAATACGGCCTTTCCCTCCGGATATTGCTTTCGCATCGAAAAGGGGTTTGGGAGTCGGGGAAGGTGCTTTCGGGAAATACAGATGAAAATTCGCTCCTTCTCCGGGCTTGCTCCGTACCGTGATGGCCCCACCACAGCGCTTAACGATCCCGTAAACCACCGCCAGCCCCATCCCCGTTCCTTCTTCTCTTGGCTTGGTAGTGAAGAACGGATCGAAGATTCGTTGGATGGTTCCTTCGTCCATTCCGCAACCGGTATCGCTCACCCTTAAACAGAGATACTCCCCCGGGTTCAGTCCTGGGTATAATTTCAGATCCTCGTGTTCACTGAGAACGATCTCGGACAGTTCCACTTCCAAGGTTCCGCCACTCTGGCGCATGGCGTAGGAAGCATTGGTGCACAGGTTCATAACGACCTGGTGAATCTGGGTCGGGTCCGCCAACACCGTGCTTTCGGAGGAAGTCCTGATGTGCTGGCGGATGGCAATCGTTGAAGGAATGGATGCCCGAAGGAATTTCAAGGCTTCTTTGAGAAGCGGGACAATCCGAACAGGTTTGACCTCCTGTTCGCTTTGCCGGCTGAAAGTGAGGATCTGCTTCACCAGTTCCTTGGCCCTTTCCGCGGCCAGTAGAACTTGCTGCAGATCGGCCTGGATGGGGCTGTCCGGGGGAGCTTTCCCGAGAGATAATTCCGTAAATCCGAAGATGGCACTCAGCACATTGTTGAAGTCGTGAGCAATCCCCCCGGCAAGGGCGCCGATCGCCTCCATTTTCTGGGCCTGGCGGAGATGGGCCTCCAGTTTTTCTCTCTCTTCTTCAGCCCGCTTTCGTTCTGTCACATCCTCGAAGAGACCCACAGCACCAACAATCTTCTCATTTTCATCGGTGATGCGCTGGTAAATGGCCCTCATTGGCGTCGATTTGCCGCCCGTAACCGAGAGGTAATCGCCCTCGTAATACCCCAATTGGCCATCGAGGGCGTCCTTGACGGCTTGAAGCATGGCCGGATCGCGCAGTCTTTCGAGCATCTCGAACTCAAGGATTGCTTGCCTTGAGGCGCCTATGATCTGTGCAAACTTATCGTTGAAGTCCCTAATGATTCCCTTGGAGTCAAAATGCATTATTCCCAAGGGGGCGTGGTTGAAGATCATCCGGTACCGCCCCTCGCTCTTGCGCAGCGCCTCCTCGGCCCGTTTCCGCTTGGTGATGCTTTGGTGAGCAACTACGATGCGCACCGGCCCCTCGCCACGGAAGCGGGTCACCCGCCCGATGAACCAGCGCTTTTCCCACGGCGAATGGCAGGAATACTCCAACATGAATTGTTCGCGTTCGCCGCGCATCACGGAGCGAATACCTTCCGCAAACTCTGCCGCTTGGTCCGCTTCTGCCCCTTGGGCATTGCTGCAGACTTCCAGGTAGTTGGCCCCTTCGATCAAGCCGTTAAGAGACGAAGCGTTCTTGCGAGCGAAGTCGCGCCAGGATTCATTGACGGTAAGGATTCGACCCTCTTCGTCCAGAATGGCGATATTCTCCGAAAGAGCGTCCACCGTCTCACTAGCGAATCGTTCTGAGGCGCACAGCGCCTCCTCGGCCAGCCTGCGCTCGGTGATGTCGCGGATGGCGGCAATATGGTGAGGACGTCCATCCCAGATAAAGAAACGCCCGGTAATCTCCACAGGAAATTCGGTGCCGTCCTTCTTGCGGTGGATGCGCAAGGGAATGGTCACCATATTATCGGGTAGAATAGGGGTTTCCTCTGTTTGTCGTTGGGTTTCTTCAGGCTCGGCGGAGAGATCGGTGTTCTTCCGGGCCAGTAGTTCATCACGACTGTAGCCATAGAGCAAACATGCGGCGCGATTGGCTTCCAATAGCTGGCCGGTGCGATTATCAATCAAGAAAATGGCGTCCGATTCCATCTCGAACAAGGAACGGTAACGGTTCTCATTCTCCACCAACGCATTCTCGGTCCGTTTGCGGTCGGTGATGTCGGAGATCACCCCAATCAAACCGGTGACGGCACCATGAGCATCAAGCAACGTGGCCTTGTCAAATATGACTTCTCTGACTTCCCCAAGCGCATTCTGAACCTGCCACTCATAGTGTTGCCTGCCCGGATGCTCAAACAACTCCCGGTCTTTTTCCGCATAGTGGTCTGCAATATCCTTGGGCCCCATGTCATGGACCGTTTTGCCCAGAACTTCCTCCGGCCGTTTACCGGTAAACTTCAAGAAGGCTTGATTGCATCCGGTATAGCAGCCGTTGGCATCCTTATGAAAAATGGGGTTCGGGATGGTGTCAAATAAAGTCCTCAAAAAATTGACCTGCTCTCGAACCTTTTCCTCCGCCCGTTTGCTCTCGGTGATATCACGAGCGGTAGACAAAGCCCCGATCACAATTCCGTTCGCATCCTTGAGCACCCGACACCACCAGGCCAGCAGACGTTTTTCACCATCCTTGCGGCGCTGCCAGCTTTCAACGTAGATCACGTTTTCATCACCTATGAAAAGCGGCTGGATCAAACCATAGGTATCTTGTTCGCCCTCGAAATAGTAATCGGCCGCTTTACCCAGCACATCCTCTCCGAAGAACTCGAAACCTGCATTGTTTGCCCATCGGTAGATCTTGTTCGCATCAACCTCCATGATGATATCCGGAATGGCTTCCAGGATTGCTAGGTGCCGCGCAGTCAAGGCCCGGAACTCCTCCTCCGCCTGCTTGCGCTCGGTGATGTCAGTATGGGTGCCAATCACGCGCAAGGGTCTACCATCATCGGCCCACTCAATGACCTTTCCGCGGTCGAGAATCCATTTATACTTGCCGTCCTTGCACAGAAGGCGGTGTTCATTTTGGTAGACTGGCCTCTTGCCTCTGAAATGCTCCTCTAGATCGGCATAACATTGTCCTTTGTCCTCCGGGTGCACCCGCTTGTCCCACTCGTCCAGGGTGTTTCCGATTTCATCTTCCTCATAGCCGAGCATCGCTTTCCACTGGCGCGAGAAGAACACCTCGTTCGTCTGCGCGTTCCAGTCCCAGGCGCCGTCGCCCGCACCTTCCAGGGCAAACTGCCAGCGCTCCTCACTCTCACGCAGCGCCTCCTCTGCCCGCTTGCGCTCGGTAGCATCGACTTCAAATATTGCGAACTGGGTGATGCGGCCTTCTGCGTTCGAGACCGGATAAACGGAAGATTCGTACCACCTCCCCTCGCGCTCATCTTCGAATCGAATCGGCTGACCGGATTGGATGACCGCCTTTAATCGTTCTTTGCGAAAACTTGCCAATTCACCGGGAACGAGATCATAGATGCACCGTCCCACCAGATTCTCAACATTCTTGCCCAACCGACCGGCAGTAGTCGCATTCGCAACCAGTACCGTTCCTTCTACATCCATCATGAAAACCGATTCCGTCACGGCATTCAGAATGGAACGCAGGGCTGTCTCACTCCGGCGCGTTTCTTCTTCTGCCCGCTTGTGCACCGTGATGTCGGTGCAGATGCCGCACATGCGTTGAGGTCGGCCGGCATCATCATAGAAGGTGTCACCCAGCGCGGTGATCCAACGTTCCCGCCCATCGGGACAGACAATTCGATACTCGTTTTCAAGGGGCGTCCGTGCGCTTATGGAGCGATTGATTTTCTCCATGGCCGATTTGCGATCATCTGCGTGGAGGGTATTCAGCCACGTTTCGAAAGATGGATCTGCCCCCGGAGCCAAGCAGAAAAGCTCGTAGAACTCTTCCGACCAGGTGAGCTTACCCGTGGACATCTCCCAGTCCCAGAATCCGGTTTTCGCTGCTCGCTGACCCAGTCCCAACCTTTCCCGTGAAACGCGCAGGGCATCCTCGGTTCGTATGCGTTCGGTAATGTCCATACCCATGCCACCGACATATCTTTTCCCAGACGCATCGGTGAAGGGAAACCTGTAATTCCACCAATAATAGCAATTCCCATCGACACCAAGAGTCTCTTCCATTACTTCAAGTACCTGACCGCTGGTCAGAACGGCCTGGTCATTGCGCCGGAACTCTTCGGCAACCTCTTGGGGCCAGAGTTCGAAATCAGTTTTTCCGCTCCAGTCTTCAGGTCGCACCCCAAAACGGTTTTCACAGGCTTTGTTCAGATATACATGCCGACCATGCTCATCCTTCATCCAGGCTATGGTGGGGGCATGGTCGACAAACGCTCTGATCCGCTCTTCACTTTCGCGAAGAGCCTCAGCCAGGAGCCTGAGTTTGGCTAAATCCTCTTCCATTTGAGCAGTGCGCTCGCGCATGAGCAACAATTCGTTGATGAGCTGCTCTTTGGATTTATCCTCATCTTTCACCTTAAATCTCCTCTGGGGTAAATCATGGTCACCGGTCCAGCTCCTTCCTGATAGCCAATCCCAGTCTTTCCAGCACATAAGGCTTTTTGACATAGGTGCCGGCACCCAATTCCTGGGCTTTCGTGACCCGCTCAGTTTCAGAGAAACCGCTGACGATGATCGCGTTCTGATGAGGATGGAGTTCCAAGTAATTCAGCTTTCTAAGTACAGGTCAACACAAATAACTGTCCACCGTCAGGCGCACTCATACCGGCGGAGGCCGGTATCCAGGCTCTCTTTCTGGATTCCGGCCAGAAGATTGCCGGAATGACGCTTTGAGACAATGGTCACTTTATTCTGTGGCGCTGCGCTTAGAGACCCTCTTAGGGATTCACCTGAGGCAGCCGCTTTGAGGCGTTGATTGAGAATCAACACTTCCAGCAGACAGTGCCTTTTGAGCCTTACTCAGCGCCGCTTTCAAGTCATCCATCCGGTAAGGTTTGTGCAAAAAGGCCTGGGGCAGCTCCGGGTGCTCGCCTTGAAGCGCCCGGGCCTCATCGTACCCGCTGGCCAGGACCACCGGAAGGTCAGACCGCAACGCCCTCAGTGCAGTCAAGGTCTCCCAGCCGTCCATGCGCGGCATGGACAGGTCCAGGAGTACGCAGCGAATTTCGTCCCGATGCCGAGGAAACACCTCAACAGCCTCAATGCCGTCTTTCGCTGCGAGCACCGTAAAACCCAGACTCGTGAGCATGCTCTCGGTCATGTTGCGCAACATATCGTCATCTTCGACCAGCAGCACCGTGCCGCCCCTTTCCATTTTCGAGGCTTGGGCCGGTTTGTCCGGTCGGCGGGGAACTTCTTCCGCACACACGGGAAAAAAGACCCGGAAGACGCTCCCTCGGCCCGGTTCGCTCTCCACCGTGACGGCTCCGCGGTGTGCCCGTACAATCCCCAGGACCACGGCCAGACCTAGGCCCCGTCCGGTGAACTTACTGGAGAAGAACGGGTCGAAGAGCTTCTCGATATCCTTGTCCTCGATCCCGCAGCCCGTGTCCGTCACCTCCAGGCAGGCATGAAGACTCTCCTGCGGCTGCCAGTCGATGGGGAAGTGGTTGGATGAGCGGATTACCACCGAAGGAACCGTTTTGACGGCCAGGTGAATGGAGCCCACTCCCTCACCGCAAGCCTCCCAGGCATTGGTAACCAGGTTGGTCAGGACCTGTTGTATCTGGTTCGCGTTCGCGCTGACGACCGGACCGGGGCAGGGTAAATCGGTCTCCAGGACGATGCCTTCCGGCATGGCGGACCGGAGCATGGGCAGGCCCCAGCGGCAGGTCACGGAAAGATCCAGCGGCTCACGGTTGCCGGAGGCTTGGCCGAGGTAGGCCAACATCAGGCTGCTGATCTCCGAGGCCTTACCAGAAGCTTTCAAGGCTTCGACAACCTTTGCGTGAGGCCGATCCCCTGGAGGCAAGTCGTCCATGGCCAGTTCCAGGTAACCCATCACCGCTTGGAGCTGATTGTTGAAGTGGTGGGCGATGGCCCCAGCCATGCGGCCCAGGCTCTCGGCCTTTTGGAGTTGCCAGGTTTGGGACTGGAGCCTCGCCTTCTCCTCCTCCACTCGCTTTCGTTCGGTGATGTCATACCCTTGGGCAATGGTGGCGACGGGAGTTATGCCATCTGCGGCAAAGATCGTCGCCGAGTTCCAGAGAACGGAACGAACCGACCCATCGATGTGTTGAATGCCGATCTCGACCGTCTCCCAGCGCTCATCCGGTTGAGTCTTTTTGATGAAGGACATGGTGACGTCAGCCTGCTCGCGCGGAATCAGGATCTCCAGGGATTGCCCGATGACCTCCTGAGATGCCCGTCCCGTCAGTTTTTCAAAGGCACGGTTGAACCGGGTGATCCGATACTCCGGGTCCCAAACGATGATCGGCGCATTAGCGTAAGCAATCAGGTTGTTCAGGTACTCATTGGCCTCGCGCAGGGCTTCCTCCGCGCGCTTGCGAGCGTTGATATCGGTCATGAAGTTCAAGGTGGCAGCCTTGCCTTCCCATTCGATCAGGACGGCTCCGACCTCCACCCATTTGGTGCCTCCGGCTTTGCCCGCCAATCGGAACTTATATCGGGCCGGGAGCGTTTCGCCGCAGAGTCGCCTCACATGGCGGTCTAATACCAGGCTCCGGTCGTCTCTGTGGATGAAATCGACAAAAGGATGCGACAGCAATTCGTCCTCCGAACAGCCGGTGATCTGACAGGTCATGGGGTTTACGAACCTGAGCATGCCGTCCTGGGCTACAAAGATGGCCTCATTGGCGTTTTCGACGAGCATGCGGTAGCGCATCTCGGAACCCTGCAGCGCCTCCCTGTCCCGGCTGTTTTGCAGGGCTATGGCCGCCAGCTGCCCGAAGGCCTCCGCCATGCGTCGGTCATCTTCGGAGAAACCCTCAGACTTGTTCGCAAGGCCCATGATGCCCACGATCTTGCCTTGAATACTCAAGGGCGCGAACATGACCTTTTGCAGATCGACATGACCGGCGGGCATGAAGGCCACCCACCGGCTGTACATGAAGTCGCTGTCGAGGACGGTGCGTCCCGTCTGGTATGCCTCAGCGCGGAGGCCGCGCACCGGCATCGGCAGACTGGAATCGCCGGTACAGGGAACTCCGCCGGATTCGAGGAACAAAACTTCGTTTTCCTCGCCATCTGCACTCAAGAGCGCCACATAGCCCGATTGTGCTCCCGTCATCTTGCACGCCGCATCGAAAATCCTCCGCGCCGTACCGGCAAAATCCGCCCCCTCAAGAACAGTGGTCGCGCCATACAGCAGAGATTCCAGTTCTCTCCTACGCCTGTCCAACTCTTTGAACGTCTGCTCGCGACCTTCCTCCGCCCTCTTGCGCTCGGTGATGTCCTCACAGGTGCCAAAAAGACGATGCGTGAGCGGATCCCCTCCTTCTTCGATGACCCTTGACAAAGCCCTGAGCCAGCGAATCGAACCATCCTTGTGGACGATCCTCAGTTCGCATGCGCCGGAATCTCCGGGGTTGAGTCCGATGACCCGGTTCTCAAATATCGAATGGTCGGCGGGATGAACAAAACACTTCCAGCAACCGCGGCTTCTGACCTCGTCGGCAGTATACCCCGATATCCTCTCCACAGCCCCAACCAGCCAATCGATGGCAAATGCTCCGCCCGCAGGCTTGAGGCATGAGTAAGCATAGTCCACAATCATTTCCGAAACCCGCCGATATCGCTCCTCGCTCTCCAGCAAGACCGCCTCGGCACGGCAACGTTCGGTTATGTCTTCATGCGCCACGACCAGACGCGTCGCCCCCTCACCCGCGAAACGCGTCACCCGGCCAATGAACCAGCGCCTTTCCGTGGGAGAATGGCAGGGGTATTCCAGCACGAATTCATCCTGCGTACCCTGCAGGATCGCGCGCATGCCGGCGGCGAATGCGGCGGCGCCCTCGGCGTCTAAACCGCGCACCGCGTCGCAAACGGCCAGATAATTGGCGCCCTCGGCAAGGCCGGTCAGGGTAGTGCCATTGGCCTCGGCAAATCGGCGCCAGGCACGGTTGACGGCGATGATGGTCCCCGTCTCGTCAAGAATGGCCACGTGTGCCGAGAGCGCATCCAGCGCCGAGCGCGCGAGATGCCCCAGTTCGCGCAGTGTGCGCTCCGTCCGGACACCTTCGCCAATTTGCGTCTCCAGATGACTGTTAGTTTGGCTGAGGATAGCGACAGGTTCCTTCACATGGATCTCCAGAATTGGCATTACACCTACAACATTACTTTGATGAGGGCTCAGGCCCCACAAATCAAGGTTTTCTGCTAAAGCTTTTTTAATAACTTATTTGTGGGGAGGAATGAAGAAAGATCTCATAACCCTGACTTCGCTCCCCGCCCGCCCTCCGAGGAGAGGAGCGACACTGCTGGACTCTATGCCGGGGCATCAGAAATCCCGCAGGTCTTCATCCTAGGCATTCATTTCCCCGGAGGCTCTGGCTGCCTCTTTGGCATTGGCTGCGACCTGCAGGGTACCCTTTAGCTTACACGGATCCAACGCTTTTCTAAGTCTGCCCCCAAAGCTGTAGCCTTCCTGGCCATTGGCCATCGTTCGCCGATTCCTTGAGCGCAATTGCCCATGTCCTTGATAAAAGGCTTGAGAACGGGTCAAAGAATAGCTAAGCTAGTAACCCGCTGCAGGGGTGCTGAAAGCAATCGGGTCAAATGGTGGAGTTAGCTGATGCCAAAACGAATTCTAGTGATCGATGATGAAGAACCGGTGCGAATGATCGTACGCGAAATGCTGATCATAGAGGGTTACGAGGTCGTGGTTGCAGGCAACGGAAAAGTCGGTCTGCAGCTCTTTCGCAGCGATCCGACCGATTTGATCATTACGGACATTTTTATGCCCGAGATGGAAGGGTTGGAAACCATCCGTGAGCTTCATCGTGAATATCCCGGCGTCAAGATTATTGCCATGTCGGGAGGGGGTGAAAGCGGCATGCTTTCTTTCTTGTCTTACGCGAAGCGTTTTGGAGCCCTTCGCACGCTGCGCAAACCCTTTTCCCGGGAAGAACTCCTGACCAACGTCCAAGAACTCCTGGCCGAAGAATAGCCCCCTAACCGCATGTGTCAAGCCGGCTGAGTCCTGCAACCAATCACCCGCCTCGATTTTAGTCCGAGAAGGAAAGCTGAGGGAGTTATCGATGCATTTGCTTGAGGCCATTGTCCTGGGTGCCATACAAGGCTTTGGGGAGTTTCTTCCCATCTCGTCTTCAGCTCATCTCATCCTGGCGCCATGGTTTTTCGGATGGACTGACCCAGGCCTGGCATTCGATGTCGCCCTTCATTTTGGAACCTTGATTGCCGTGCTTCTTTACTTTGGCAAAGATTGGGCGGCAATCCTGATGGCGGCTCTGAAGCGAACCGACACGGGCCTTTTCGGCATTTACTATCCCAAGAACTTTTTGTGGTTACTGGTTGCCGCTACGATCCCCGGAGCCCTCATTGGCTATCTGTTGGAGCATCAAGCAGAAACGATTTTCCGTAACCCCTTGCTCATCGCCGCAACCCTTAGCGTGGTCGGGTACATCCTCTTCTGGGCGGACAAGCGGCTTCGCAGCCGCAAGAGGCTGGAGGATATTTCCTGGAGAGAGGCCCTGATCATAGGCCTGGCGCAGGCTCTGGCAATTGTCCCGGGAATCTCGCGCGCGGGTTCCACCATAACCACCGCCCTCCTCCTGGGAATTGACCGGGTGAGTGCCGCCCGGTTTTCCTTTCTCCTCTCAACCCCCATCATCTTCGGCGCCACCGTGCTGAAGCTGAAAAGCTTCCTGGCGGCTGGGGTGGGGATACCGGAAATCACAGGAATCTTCACAGCGGCGCTGACAGGCTATTTGGCCATCGCCGGCCTGATTAGATTCGTGACCAGCGTAAGTTATAAGGTGTTCTTCTGGTACCGGCTGGCCCTGGCGGCAGTGATCGTGGCGGTCTGGTTTATCCGATGACGAACGGGCAAAACGAACCTTTCGTTGAGTTGACAAGGCTCGGCGGAAGCCTTCGGCATGCGGGCAGGCATCTTTCCCCTGCGATCCTGCTCCGGTCCGCCCTAGCGGCGGGTACCCCGGCCGCCGCGACCGATACTCTTCATTTCCACCCCTTCGAAGGTGAGCGTATAGATGAAGTCTTGCGGCCCGAAGTTGTAGGTCCACTGATCGTCCTCCCTCGAACGATCTTCCACGGTCGACCCGCGTTTGGCGTTGGATTTCTTCTCGCTCTTGCCGCTCGTGGACTTGGCTTTCTTCACGCTCGTGCTGCGCGTGACCTTTTCGCGCAGGGCAGGCTCCCCGCATTTGGAGAGGATATCGACCTTGGTGTCGCCCACTTGAACCAGCTTCGAACCGCACCGCATCGAGTCTACCGGTTCAAGAGCCGGGCTGTATCCTGCCAAAACGGTCAGAAACATCCATATCGTGAGCATGGGAAGAATGGTTTTCTGCTTCATGGAGATCTCCTGAAGGGATGCCAAGCCAGGCCAATCGCGCCGACTCATCATTTGCACCAGATCCTGGCAGAGAAAGATTCCTGTAGGTTCTTCTGACACCTCGGTTGTTCTCTTTATACTGCATCTGTGCTATAAAGTTCACTCATTTATCCGGATACCGAAATCTAAGGAGAGACACATGGGAGAAACTTCTCAACCGGACATGAAGGAAGAGCAAGCGAAAACCAAAGAGGAAGAGGAAAGAAGCGAACAAGCCAAGCAGGTTTATTGCGATGCCTGTGAGGAAAGCGGTCTGAAGGTTTCATCCTGGCAGGATTTTGGAGCCTGGAAAGAGTTTGTGGACGGCACTACCAGCGAAGCCTCACTCACCGCAAAAGCGCAGCTTGAACTGACAGAATTTGCCAAGAGTTTCGGCAAGTTTCTCGTGATTGAAAAAGAAGATCCAGCACCCTCGGAAGACGCGGGCAAGCAGGAACGGGTGAAGCGTGCCAACCGGATCTACCGCAAGCTATGCGAGGCTGCCGGCCTGACTCTTTGTTTCTTTAGCAGCTTCTCCACCTGGAAGGATTATGTGGAGGGCAGGATCAGTGAAGCGGAGTTCCTGGAGCGGGCCAAACTGGAAATCGAAAAAATGTTGCAAAAGTCGGGCTAGAACCTGAATGCGCCAGCATGCACGCGAGGGCCGACGTCGCTCCCGCCTCAGGAACCGTCACAAAACAGCCTTTACCCATATCCCCTGGTTCCCAAGCTCCAGCTTGGGAACCAGCGAAGTCCTTCTGCCCGGCTGTACTAGCCTCTGTTCTTGATTTCCTGGCCGACTTTGCGACCAAGTTCGGCGCACTTTTTGAAATCCTCATGGGTGGGGGTAAATTTCACCCTGATGCCGTCATCCACAACCTTGATTTTCATCTCCCCGAGCATGTCGGTGATCAGCTTCACCGCTTCACCGCTCCAACCGTAGGAACCGAAAGCAAAACCGATCTTGTCCGCCGGGCGAAGTCCTTTCATGTAACAGAGCATATCCGCCACCAGCGGCAGCATCCCATTGTTCAAGGTGGACGACCCCACGACCACCGCCCTGGCATCGAGGATTTCGGTGATGACATCACTGCGGTGGTTCAACTTCAGATCAAACAGTTTGACTTCGATCCCTTCCTGAACCAGACCATCGGCGATGGCATTGGCCAGCTGTTCCGTCGCATGCCACATGGTGTCGTAGACGATCACCGCTTTGTCTTTGGCCTGCTGCCGGCTCCAGGTGTCGTAGGCCTCGATGATTTTGCCCGGGTGACTGCGCCAGATGAGCCCGTGATCCGGAGCGATCATATCGATTTCGAGCCCCATTTTTTGGACGTTGGCGAGCAGTTTTTGCACCAGCGGTGAATACAGCAGCAGAATGTTCGCATAGTATTTGGCCGCATGATGGAGCAGCTCTTCCATGTTCACTTCGTCATCGAAGCGCTGGCTCGTAGCCCAGTGCTGCCCGAAGGCATCACTCGAGATGAGCAGCCGGTCCTCCTTGAGGTAGGAGAACATGCTGTCCGGCCAGTGGAGCATCCGCGTTTCGATGAACTGCACGGTCCTGGTCCCCAAGCTCATCGTCTTCCCGGTTTCCACAACTTCGAACGGCCAGTCTTCTCTGTGGAAGTGATCGATGAGCGTTTTTTTCCCCACGGCCGAACAGATGACCTTCTCGGGTTGAATCAGGTCGATGATCTCCGGCGCCGCCCCCGAGTGGTCCCTCTCCACATGATTCACCACCAGGTAATCGATCTTCTTCGGGTCCACAATTCTTGAGATGTTGCAGATCAGATCGTTGACAAAGGGCTTTTTCACGGTGTCGAAAAGAGTGATCTTCTCATCCATGACCAGATAGGCATTATAGGTTGAGCCTTTCATGGTCGAATAGCCATGAAAATCTCGAATGTTCCAATCGACCGCACCAACGCAGTAGATCCCCTTCTTTACTTCAACCGGATGCATCTTTCCTCCTCGTGACCATTGCTTCCTCATCTGAACCAGGGATTCTTTTCAGCATTCGCACATTCTTACCAGTTTTCCCCGAGCAGTTCATAATGCGCTTGAGGATGCGCACAGGCGGGGCATTCCGACGGAGCATCCTGGCTCTTGTGGAGATAGCCGCAATTCAAACACCGCCATACGACTTCGCTACTCCGTTTGAAAACGCGGCCCTGCTCGATATTGGCGGCCAGATCCAGGTATCGCTTCTCATGCTGCTTCTCAGCCACCGCAATGGCCGCAAAGATCCCGGCAATCTCCTCAAAACCCTCTGCCCGAGCCACTCGAGCGAACTCGGGATACATGCTGGTCCACTCATAATTTTCACCGGCCGCCGCCCCCTTCAGGTTTTCCAGGGTGCCGGCAATGACCCCGGCGGGAAAGCTCGCCGTCACCTCCAGCTCGCCGCCTTCGAGGAGTTTGAATAACCGTTTGGCATGTTCCTTTTCCTGGTTGGCGGTTTCTTCAAAAATCAGAGCCATTTGGACGAACCCCTCCGAGCGCGCCTGGCTGGCAAAAAAGGTGTATCGGTTCCTCGCCTGGGATTCTCCGGCAAAGGCCGTCAAGAGGTTCTTTTCCGTCTGAGTTCCCTTCACACTTTTCATACGTTTCCTCCTCATGTCAAACCGTTATACAAAACTTCCCCGGAAGTACCCCTCAGAAATATTGAGGATTCATTATCAGCACCTGATCCTGGACTGTCAAGACCACACGCCCCTCAGGAATGGAACGTTGACTTTCCGGGCGCAGTGGGAAACACTATATTGGGGGCATCGAGGATTGATTGGCGGGCCTATCCCTTTCCGGAGTGACACGGCATGATTTCAAAAAAACCTCTCTTTGCATGGGTTTTCGAACGTTATCGGGGACTCCAGGTGATCCTCCTCCTGCTGATTCTGGCAGCCATTCTCCTCCGCGTCTTTCCGTTGGAGATGCAGAAGAGGATTGTCAATTCGGCCATCGGTCTGAGGAATTTGCACGCTCTGTTTCTCTACTGTGGACTCTATCTGGGCGCTGTGGTACTCGCGGGGGTCTTCAAATATGTCATCAATCTCATTCAAGGCTTCATAGGACAGAAAATCCTTTTTGAAATGCGGTCCCAAATCTATGACCACATCCTCAGCCTGCCTCTCCCCTTTTTTCGACGCACCCCACCCGGCATGGTCATCGCCTCGCTCACCTCCGAACTCAGCTCCATCGGAGAGTTCATGGGTGGAGCCATCGCTATACCCGTTATCAATGTCCTGACACTGGTCTCCTTCGCCGCCTACATGGCGTATCTCGATCCGCTCCTGGCGGTGCTGAGTTTCTCCATCTATCCGATTGAAATTGTAATCATTCCCCTACTCCAAAAACGCTTCAACCGGCTCAACCGGGATCGCATTGATGTCACCCGCACCATGAGTAACATTATTGGCGAAGCGGTTTCCGGGATGCAGGAAGTCCAGGGGAATGCCGGATACCGGCTGGAACGCCAGAAACTGGGGCGCTTTGCTTCCCGGTTATTCGAGATCCGCTTGCAGATGAACAACTTCAAGTTTCTGATCAAGTTTGCCAACAACTTCTTTCAGAGCCTCGGTCCCTTCATTCTCTTCATCATTGGCGGCTATCTCACCATTCAAGGGAGGTTTGACCTTGGTGCTCTCGTAGCCTTTCTTTCGGCCTATGAGAAACTTTACGACCCCTGGAAGGAGTTGATGGATTATTATCAGGACTATCAGGACAGCAAAGTGCGCTATCATCAGATCATGGACTATTTCGACGTGAAACCCGACTTCGAGCTCCTTCCCGCAGAGGCTCGGGAACCGTTTGACCTTTCCGGGAATATCGAGATCAAAGACCTTTCCTTCGTCGCCGAAGGCCAGATCCGCATTCTCGACCAGATTTCCCTCACCCTCGGGGCAGGTGAACAGCTGGCTCTGGTCGGGCTGTCGGGTAGCGGAAAGAGCACCCTGGCGATGGTCATCGGCCAGCTCTACACCTACAACCTCGGCCATGTCCTCGTTGACGGTCGCGAGCTGAAGACCCTCAGCCGCCTGGACGTCAGTCACAACATCGGCTTCGTGGCCCAATACCCCTTTATTTTTGACGGGACGATTCTCGAGAATCTTCTCTATGCCTGTCGGGCACTCGGGGGAAACGGTTCGGAGCGCCCGCCTTCCCTTCCCAACCGGGAAGAGATTTTCGAGGTTCTGGATAAGATCGGATTCTCCGATGACATCCTGATTATGGGCTTCAATACCCTTCTTTCTCCCGAGCGCCATCCGGCGCTTGCCGCCAAGTGCATCGCCGTGAGAGAATCCTTCTTCCGGCAGTGGGGTGGGGAGCTCGCGGAGCAGGTTGATTTCTTTGATGTAAACCGCCTCCAATACTACACGAGTATTGCTGAAAACATCATCTTCGGACATCCCGAACGCCCATCCTACGAGGCGGCATCATTGCCGACCAACAGCGTTTTTCGGAGCTTCCTGAAGGAGGTGCAGCTCCACGATCCGCTCCTTCACCTCGGCAAAGACCTGGCCGTGAGCACCGTGACCCTGTTGAAGGGTTTGGAGCTGGATGACTTCTTTTTCCAGATGAGTCCAATTCGGGCCGAGGAGTTCGAGCGCTACTCGGAGATTGTGGACCGGTTGACGCGGTCGGGGCCGGAACACCTGCCCAGGGAAATGGTCGATGACCTGCTCAGTATCGCCCTGCGATTTACTCCCGGCATACACAAGATGGCCTCCCTGTCACCGGCCCTGGAAGGTCAGCTGCTGCATGCCCGGCAAGGGTTCACGGAAAAAATGGGGCGCGAAGACCCGGAAGCGATCACCTTCTACCGCCCGGGCGAATATCTGTATGCCCACAGTGTCCTGGAAAATGTTATTTTTGGGCATCTGAGATCCGAGCAGGCCCAGGTGAATGAGCGCATTCGCCAGGTCGTCATCGACCTGTTGGCAGCAGCCGGGCTTCTGGACGATGTGCGGGAAGTGGGGTTGGAATTCCAGGTGGGGAGCAAAGGCGATCGGCTTTCCGGAGGCCAGAAACAAAAGATCGGGATTGCCCGATCACTGCTCAAGAGCCCGCACATACTCATTTTGGATGAAGCGACGGCAAGCCTGGACAACACCTCTCAGGCCCGCATCCAACAACTGCTCACGGGAGAGCTCAAAGGGAAAAACACACTCATCGCCGTGGTGCATCGCCTGGAAATGGTTCGCGATTTCGACGTGATCGCCGTCATGAAAGCGGGGAGAATCGTTGAGATGGGAAAATACGAAGAACTGATGGACAGAAAGGGCTCCTTCTATGAACTCGCCAGCGGATCAGCAGAGAGCTATTGAACCCGATGTAAAAGGGAAAAGTCGTTGCGAACTGGACCAGAATGTCGAAATCCTTCGCAGAGTGCCCATTTTTTCCAGTATTCCCCTCGAGCAGCTGAAGCTCTATGCCTATCTGAGCAAACGCATGCATTACCGAGCGGGCGAGTTTGTGTTTCGCCGCAGGGATAGCGGTAACCTTGGATATGTCATAATCCGTGGAACGGCGCAGGTCATAAGGGAGCTTAAAGACTCCTCCATCTTCTTGCATGAATTCAAAGAAGGTGACTTCTTTGGAGGCTTGGCCCTTTTTTCCGACGCACCGAGGCTTCTCTCGGTCAGAGCGGTAACCAATCTGGAATGCCTCACAATCGACCGCGAAACATTCCAGAAGCTTTTCGTACAGTTTCCCGAAGTGGGCATCAAAATGTTCGACGTGATGGTCCGGCGTTTCATCAGGATGGAAGATCAGCTCATGCAAGCCAGGGCTGACGAATGCGCGTATGGCTGAAGCAGAACCAGGAGGAGGGAGCGATGCAGCCACCCGAACCGTACTCAGCAGCAGACCGGGAGGAGGAAGAGCGACGTATTCGCTGGCTGCGAACACTGGTGGACTTTTCCCTGGCTTTTATCGCTCAAACCGACCTTTCCCTCGAGGAAGCGGAAAGCGTGGTCGAGGGGGTTCGCCGTCAGGCGTACGCACATTTTCCAGACAAAGAGGAGACTTTTGAGCTAATTTATACCCCTCGCTTTCGCCGACTTATTACCGATAAGTTTATGCTCCAGTAGGTCATCGCTAAGGAGGTGTCCAAGAACAACTTGCACGCATTTGGGCTGTTTTTCAAACCACGAAGGGCATGCAGAGCACGAAGAAATCACTTTGTGTACTTCGTGCTCTGCGTGGTGAAAGAGGAAACTTTATTTTTGGACAGTTCCTAATGGTGCGAAGAAGGGTAAGGCGCGCACTTTTGGGACGACCGTCCGGAAGTCGGCCATAGCGGGAGTGAACCTGCCCTTTTAAGGAACCGCGGAAGGTTATGAATGAGTTGGTCCTGAGGTTGCAGCGCGAGGCTGAACGAATTGCCTCGAAGCACCCACCGCCGGAATTCTACGCCCGATTCAAGGCGCCCCAGGCCCTGGCTCGCAGGATCTTCTTCACGAGTCCGATGTTGCGGCGTTTGCGACGCATGGTCGAGCCGTCCCTGCAGGAGGATCTGGGACATGGCCTTTTTCACAGCACGAAAGTGAGCATCGATACCGCCACCCTCATTGCGGTGGAACTTGAATCAGACCATCTCAGCCCCGTCAAACGTGAGCGCTTGATGCAACTGGGACTCATCAGCGGTCTTCTCCACGACATCTGCCGTAACGAAGATCAGCACGCCGCTGCCGGGGCCCTCGAGGCGGCCAGAATTCTCCGGCGATTTCCTCTGGGACCAAGAGAGGTGAAATGCATCTGCCGCGCCATCGGCAACCACGAAGCCTTCACCACTCCCCTTCCGTGCGAACCGCTCTGGTCGCAGCTGATCAGCGATTGTTTGTACGACGCCGACAAGTTCCGCTGGGGTCCGGACACCTTTACGCACACTCTCTGGTTTATGGTTGACCACCAGGGGATCACGCCCCAGGAACTCATCGATAAATTTCCCTGGGGTATGACCGGCATTTTCCACATCGCCGAGACCTTTCGCACCTCCACAGGACGTCAGTATGGACCCGATATCATTGAGACCGGGATCGCCATCGGCAAGGAAATTTTCCGATACCTGCTGCAGCATTTCAAGGAGAACACGCATGCCCAATGACACCCTAACCGCCTTAAAAGGTCTTGCCGTCGGGCATGCCGTCCTGTCGGACGCTCCCAGCGGCTGTACCGTGATCATCCCGAAAAACGGCGCCGTGGCGGGGGTCGACGTCCGTGGCGGGGCTCCCGGCACTTATGGCACCGATACGCTCAGCCCTCTCACCATCGCCGACCGCGTGCATGGACTGTTCTTTGCCGGAGGAAGCGCCTTTGGACTGAGTGTGGCAGAAGGGTTGAGACGCTTCCTGGCAGAACAGAACGTTGGCTTCGACAGCGGCTACGGCCTCATTCCCATTGTTGTGGGCGCCATCATTTTCGATCTGGGCATCAACGGCTCGCACCGTTATCCCGACGCAGCTCTCGGCTATGCCGCCTGTCAGAACGCCTCGTCCGATCCGGTGGCCGAAGGGTCGGTAGGGGCTGGCCTGGGAGCAACGGTGGGAAAGCTATACGGGCAGGACCGGGCCATGAAAAGTGGCGTGGGAAGCGCATTCCTTCGAACTCCCGCGGGGATTGAGATGGGGGCGCTGATCGTGGTCAATGCCCTCGGGGATGTTGTCGATCCCGCTTTGGGCCGACCCATTGCAGGTTGCCGCAAAAGCGCCGCGAGCAGCGAACTGATCGATACGGAACGGGAACTCCAGCGTCTGACCAGACTCCGCCTCTTCCTTGACGGTCATCACACGGTGGTGGGGGCGGTGGCCACCAATGTCAAACTCAGCAAGACCCAGTTGACCAAAGTGGCGCAAATGGCCCACGACGGCCTGGCAAGAACCGTCTACCCGGCCCATACCGTGTATGATGGCGATACTCTTTTTGCCTTGAGCTGCGGAGAACGGGAGGATGTCGAGGTGACCATCGTCGGAGCACTGGCCGCTCAGGTCACCGCTCAGGCAGTACTGAGAGCCGTACGCAAGGCCCGCTCCCTCGGCAGCCATCTCCCGGCCTGCCACGATCTCAATGCTGGTCCCTGATTGGTGGGACAGCCCAAAGGAACGGCAGTGAAAAAGACCACCCTCTTCCGACAACTGGTTCACGACCCGGCCATCCTCATTATGCCGGGCGCCCATGACGCTCTCAGCGCGAGGATCATCGCCAAGGCCGGCTTCAAAGCCCTGGCGGTTGGAGGCTATGCCGTCAGCGCTTCCTATCTCGGCAAACCTGACGTCGGGCTGCTCACCCTGACCGAGATGGTCGACCACTTTGCACGGATTGTCGAGGCTGCGGACCTACCCGTCCTGGCCGATGGCGACACCGGGCACGGCAACGTCACCAACGTGGTACGAACGGTGAAGGAAATCGAGCGCACCGGCGCCGCCGCGATGTTTCTTGAAGATCAGTTGTTCCCCAAACGCTGTGGCCACATGGAAGGCAAAGCGGTGATCCCGGCCGCGGAAATGATCGCCAAAATCCAGGCGGCGGTCGATGCACGCACCGATGAAGACTTCGTGATCATGGCCCGCACCGATGCCCTCGCTCCCCACGGCCTCGATGAAGCCATCGAGCGTGCCAACCGGTACTGCGAAGCGGGAGCGGACATGATCTTTGTCGAGGCTCCGAGAACCGTTGCCGATATGCACCGGATCACGGGCGAGGTCAAGGCGCCGACCATGGCCAACAACGTCGAGGGTGGCAAGACCCCGTTCCTGTCGGCCAGGGAATTGCAAGCCATCGGCTACCGGCTGGTCGCGTTTCCCACTTCCGCCATTTATGCGATGTCCTCAGCCCTTGCCGGGCTCATGAAGGAGCTTTTCGAGCATGGCACTTCGGAAGGCTTTCGTGACCGCATGATGGCATTTGAAGAATTCAACCGTTTCATTGGTCTTCCCTTGATCCGGGAAACCGAACGGAACTACTATGAACACCTGGTTTCCACCCCAGCCTTGCAGGGAAGCGGCCATGGAGGATAAAGACCACATCATCGCGCAACTTACCGCTGAACTGGCTTCGGTACGCTCACGGGTGATCGACCTCGAGGTGTCGGAATTTGAGCGCACTCGGGTGGAACTGGAGCTGCTCAAGGTCCTGGACGTCCTCGAAGAGCAGACCGCCCACCTCGAACAGGCCAATCAGAAACTTCAGCAGGAAATCAGGGAACGCACGAAGGTTGAAGAGGCTTTGCAGGCAGCCCACCAGAAGCTTCTGGATATTGTGGATTTTTTGCCCGACGCCACCTTCGTGATCGATCAGGAACGCAAGGTGATTGCCTGGAACCGGGCCATTGAAGAAATGACGAGCGTGCCCAAAACCCAAATGCTCGGACAGGGAGACTATGCCTACGCTCTTCCGTTCTATGGCGATCGCCGCCCGATGCTGATCGATCAGGTCTTTGACAACACCATCGATGTCGCCTTCAAATATGACTTCGTCCGGAACCACCAAGGCGAATCCCTCTATGCCGAGACCTATGTTCCTAAGCTTTACGACGGCAAGGGCGCCTATCTCTGGGTCACCGCTTCCCCCCTCTATGATCCGGAGGGAAACCGAATCGGCGCTATTGAATCGATTCGCGATATCTCCGAACACAAACACATGGAAGAGGCGCTGAAAAGCAATGCCGAGAACATCAAGCATTTTGCCTATTGCGTCTCCCATGATCTGAAGAGCCCCATTACCGGCGTAAACGGCCTCACGCGGCTGCTTCATCGACAATACCGTGATCTTCTCGATGACAAGGGCAAGAAATACTGCGACCAGGTCATCAAAGCTTCCGACCAGGCCTTGAAACTCATCGAAGAAGTGAACGTTTACATCAAGACTCGGGAGATGCCGCTGGATTTCGAACCGATCAGCCCCAAAGACGTCATTCAAATGGTGAAAGACGAATTCGAGGCGCTGCTGAGCGTTCGTCAGATCACCTTTCGTGAGCCGGAAACCATCCCCGAAATCCTGGCCGACCGACTTTCCATCCTTCGTGTCTTCCGAAACCTGGTGGACAATGCCCTCAAATACGGAGGTGAAGACCTGAGTGAAATCAGCATCGGCTACCAGGAAACGGATGACTATCACATCTTTCTGGTTAGCGATGATGGGGTGGGCCTGAGATCGCAGGACCAGGAGAAGCTTTTCAGCGCTTTCCAGCGCAATGGAGCAGCCAAAGGAGTCGAGGGCACCGGCCTCGGTCTGGCTATCGTGCGGGAAATCGCCGAAAAGCACCTGGGGAAAGTTCACGTAGAACCCGGTCCGGCAAGAGGGACCGTCTTTTCCGTCTATATTTCAAAACATCTTTAGCTTAGGGGGAACGTCGACCGCCACCCGAGCGGCCGCCTGAACCTGAGCCACGCCCACCCCGACCCCTGTTGCCCTGACCTCGCCCCCCGCGACCTTTGCTGTCGTATATGCTCCCACCATCATCTCGGTGATCGAAGCCGCTACCGCCCCGATCGCGCTGGCCGTACCCGCTCCCAGTCGAGCGCGCACCTGAGCTGAAGCCGCCCCCAGTGCGCTCACGAGGGGGGCCACTCCGCGCTTCTCGGGGTCTTGCTTCGTTAACCTTGAGGGTTTGACCGGCAAGCTCTTTGCCATTCATCGCGGCAATTGCAGCCAAAGCCTGATCCCGGTCCGGCATTTCGACAAAGGCAAACCCTCGAGATTTGAAGGTCTCGTGATCAGTGATGACCTTAACCGAATTCACCTCGCCAAAAACCTCGAATTCCCTCTGCAATTCCTGCTCGGTGGTCTTGAATGAAAGATTCCCTACAAAGATGTTCATGATAATCCTTCTTTTCCTTTAGCATAGATGCCGGTAACGGAGCCTGATGGACTGGTTCGGCCTGAAGGCCCGAGGGTGAGCTCACCGAAGACAGTCATCTCGACGCATTACCTCGTTAAGGGTGAAAGTCAAAGCCAAAGAGCGGCCCTTACCACCAAAGCGGTCGTGGATCTGGCGCCGGTAAACCCTGCCTTGGCCGGTTGAGGTCAACCGCGCACGCCAACATATTCGAAGAGGGGTACGGAAATCAAGAGATAAGCCCCAACCTTGACAGAAGGATTATCCCTGGGCGGACTATTCAAGTTCAACAACCTCTCCTTGAAATTCCACCGTTTGCCCTTTTTTGATTTTACATCTTTTGCGCAGTTCGACAACCCCGTCCACCTTCACGCGTCCTTCGCTCGTAAAAACTTTTGCCATCCCTCCACTGCTGCACAGGCCGGTAACCTTCAAGAGCTTTACCAATTCGATGGTTCCATCCTCAAGCTTAAACTTCATAACCCTACACCCTGCTTTCCTGCCAATGATCATCGGCCCCCGGCCTTCACCCGCACAGCCTTTGTACGGGTGTACAGGTCCACACAAATAACTGTCCACCGTCAGTTCGTCATACCGGCGGAGGCCAGTATCCAGGCTGTTCTTCTGGATTCCAGCCAGAAGATTGCCGGAATGACGCGTTGAGACAATGGTCACTTTATTCTGTGGCGCTGTCCTTAGTGGGGGACTATTCAACGCCCTACCGGAGGATTGGGACAGGAGAGGTTAACCTGATTTGATTCCGAGCGTGACACTTTTTTTGCTCGAGACGCCTGCCGATGAGAAAAATTTTGCATCCACCGCACTGCGAGGGGGCCCAAGGAACCGGTGAGCCCACATCAATCCCTGCCATCGCCCGAGAAACGCTTTCCTATCAAGCTCTTAACAGACCCAAGGGCTTAACCATTTCTTCGATCATCTTCTTGCGCTATACTTGTACCCCATTTCCGGTGGACGGAGGCTCCTGCCCCTTGTGGAAGGAACGCCGGCATCTTTTTTCCTTCAGGGAGATTCATCGATGACCTGGAAACTTGCCACTTTTAATGTCAACGGCCTTCGGGCCCGACTCGCAACCGTCGTGGACTGGATCAGCGAACACCAACCCGATGTTTTGTGTATGCAGGAAATAAAATGCCAGGATAAGGATCTCCCGGCCAGACCCTTTGAACAAGCCGGATACCATGTCAATGCACGCGGGCAGAAATCCTTCAACGGGGTCGCCATCCTCACCAGGCGGGAACCGGAACAAATCATCAAAACCTTTGGCGACGGAGAAGCCGACGAAGAAGCTCGACTCATCGCCGCAAGCGTCGATGGTGTCTGGGTGGTGAACACCTATATTCCTCAGGGGCGAGACCCGGAACACCCTGCGTTTCAATACAAACTCGGCTATTTTAGAAGGTTGAAACGGTGGTTTGAGAACCATTTCGACCCTGCCCAGCCCCTCATCTGGACAGGGGATATCAATGTCGCGCCAACCGCCCTCGATCTCTTCGATCCCATACGCCTGGCCGGCAGCGTCGGCTTCCACCCCCTCGAACACGAGGCCCTTGCGGAAGTGGCCGCCTGGGGCCTGGTCGATTGTTTTCGGCAACATCACCCCGATCAGAAGCAATTTACTTTCTGGGATTATCGCCTACCCAAAAGCCTCGAACGCAACCTGGGCTGGCGTATCGACCACATCCTGGCTACGAGGCCGCTTGCCCAAAGGTGCCTGGATTGCCTGGTGGACAGCGAACTGAGGGGCCGCCCAAACCCAAGCGACCACACCCCCGTATGGGCCGAGTTCGATCTGGCGAGACCATGAAGGCCTTTATGGCGAAAGGGGCTCGATAGGGTTATGACGAACTATCTTTCTTTGACGATTGGGTGAAGCTCTCCATCAGCTGTTGAAATTGATCACCCTGCTTCTGGACGAGGCCTTCGAACGTGCCCGCCATATCCCGGTAGGCTTCCTGATTGTTTTGGGACAACAGCATTCGCAAGTGTTTGATGGTTTCTTCCTGTGATGCGACTTTCTCTTTGAGCTCTTCATATTTCCTGACCAGGGCCAGGTGTTCTTCCCGGGGAACGACGCCGAGCAGGGCGAGGTATTCCCTGTAGGATTGAGTGAAGTTTTCCTGCGCTGCCGCCCAGGTTTTCGCCCCTTCCGGAGTTTCTTCCTCAACCTTTCCCTCTCCGTAAACCTTCTGGAAGAGGGAAGAGAGTCCCTCGAAGCCCTTAAGACCACCCTTCATCCAGGTCGTCAGGTCTTCGAGCTGCTTTTGGCTTTTCGCCGCATTGAGCATGAAATTGCCCCAGAATTCCAGAAATTGTCTGTCCATGGGTTGTCCTTCTCAGTTTGTCTGCAAGGGGGTTGCCTCCAGGTCCAACTGGTATCGGACCGGCCCCCGGCACTGCCCCTCGGAAGAAGAGGAAGCGGAGGCATGGGACTTATAGCTGAAACAGGCATCCAGCGCACACTCCGAGGTGGGCATGGACCATGAGGTGGCCATTGCCGTGTGTCCTTTGGGAAAAACGGTGACTTCGGCGTCGACCCAATCGAGGGGGGCGAGACTGGCCGCTGCATCCACAAGATCGTCCTTTTCGGCAATGCAGATGAGCCACGGGATATGCTTTTCCTTGAAATGCTTGAAGTTGAGCGGGCGGTTGAACAGTTTCACCGGAAGGGTCCCATCTTCCGTCACGGGGATGGTGTAGGAATCGAAACTTGCCCGGGTGATCCCGAGGGGAAGATCGGTCTTGTCATAGAGCATCCAATGGTTGATGGCCGCCGCGGTCTTGTTGACGCTGGCCACCTGTCCCGGCTTGTCAAACATCATGAGATCCCGGATCAGGGTGAAGATGGGAGCCTCCTTATCGATGCTCTTCAGCTTGAAGACCCAGCTCAGGATTTGGCCGTCGACCACCGGAATCCCGTTGGGCAGGGTTTTCAGGGAATAGCCCAAATCCCTGAAACGCTCCGGGGTATGCTCCATAAAGTCCACCAGGGCACTGCTGCGCGATCCGTCGATGGGCGCAACGCAGGTGATGTGGGCATCCACGAGGCCGTCCAGCTCTCCCGAGAGAATGGCCAGGGTTGTCATGTAGCCCCCCTGACAAAACCCGTTCAGAGTGACCGGTCGTCCATGTTTGGCCATAACCCGCGCACAAAAAACGCGCGTGTCGAGGGCATCGTCCTCCGGCGTCATAAGTTGCACCGCCTCGGTGGTCTCGATGTCTTTCATGATGCGGATGTAGGTGGGAATGCCCTGATTGGCGAAACAGTGCGCGTAGCTCTTGTTCTCGCCGGGCAGAAAGGCGAGGATGTTTGCTCCCAACACATAGGGAGGGATGATGATAATGGGCTTGCCGTTTTCTCTGACCGTGACCCGGGGGTCCCAAGGAAGGACCTGATAGAGCTCAAACCGATCGGTCTCACCCGCTTTGACATATCGGCCTTCATCGAAATGAAAGCCGTACTCCGACTTTATTTCCCCGATAGCTTTGGGATAGGCATTGACCACGACGTCCAGGAGTTTGGCCTTGCGGGCGGTAAACTGTGCAAGGTCTTCCCCCTCGCGGTCGAACAGGGTGTTGAGCATCGCCACGAAAGCCTCATGCATCTGCCGCAGGGCGTAGTCATTCAGCTGCAAGGGGCTGATCAGCGCCTTCGAGCCGAAATCGGAATTGAACCGCAAAAGGTCTGCGTAGTCGGCCAAAGTTTGTGCATACGGCGTGTGTTGGAGCTTTCTGCGCTCTGAGCTGCAAAAGGCGTTCAGGGCATTCCACGAAGGCTCCATGAATTCGCTCGTGTATTTGAGCACGCCAGTCCCGAAAATCATGGCCCCCTTGAGCGAGTTGAGGGATGCCTCTACCGTTTGGGATTGCCAGCTTGATGCTCTCTGAAGAGAGCCGCGCCATAAATCGAAAGCCTGAGTGTAGGAACTGCAGAAATTCTCCATCGATGATTCTCCCCTTGTGACGATGCAACACGGGATGAGTGAAGCTTCGTGCCGGTATAGCAGAGTCCCCCCCCGAGCAAGAAAACCTCGCTGGAGGGGGGAATCCAGGCCTTGTGCGGGCCGGATAGAGATCAATCCTATGCGGCACCGCCAAGAAAGCCTTCTACCTTCTTGAAACTCTCATCCACCGCGTTCTTGAAGTTTTCGCGCGCCTTCTTGCACGCCTTGGCATACTCGTCGACAACCTTCTTCCCTTCCGCAGGCAGCCAGGCGGATTGTGCCATAAACATATCCATGGTCTTTTCCATCTGGTCCTGAACCATGGCCAGGCTGCTGAAAGCGTTTTCAAAGGCGGTCTTGTTGTACTGGATCATCTGTTTAAGGATCTCTTTCTGGTCCATTTAGGTTGCTCCTTCTGGGATCGTGCCTGCCGTCGGCCCCCAAAGTCAGCCACAGCAGCCAACGAGCACGGCAATTGTTGGTCCATGCTATTTTCCTGCCTCGGCAAAGTAGGCTTCCACCTTGCCGAAACCCTCATCCATAGCCTTCTTGAATTCTTCACGGCCCTTCTTGAAAGTCTGAACCCAATCACCCATCATCTTCTTCCCCTCCTCGGGGAGGAAGGTGGTTTGCTCCATGAAGGTCCCGACCATTCTCTCCGTTTGGTCCTGCAACAAAACCATGGCTTCAAAAGTATTGTCGAAGGTAGTCTTCTGGAAGTCGATCATCTGTTTTGCCATTTTAAGCGGTTCCATGTTTGTCTTGCCTCCTGCATTTTTGGTATAAGCGTTGCGTACTCTCCTGCCCTTGATCAAAGGTGAGTCTATTCTAATGGCTTTCGCACCCATGTCAAGGGAAATTTGTTGCAGTGCAGCATATTTTTTGTTCTTATGCTACTTTATTTTTTATATTGTAAATTAAACGGTTGCATTATATTCATCAGAGTCTTGATTTCTCACTAACATACATATTGTTGCGGTGTGGCGATTGCTGATCGCCCCGCTGCAGCCGGGAGACGAAAATGCCTGAAAGAGTTTTGCTCAAAAAATACGCCAACCGGCGGCTCTATGACACGGAGAAGAGCGCCTACATTACCCTGAGCCAGGTTTCGGACATCATCCGCGAAGGCCGTCAGGTGCAGGTTGTCGATGCGAAAACCGAGGAGGACATGACTGCCTTCATCCTCACCCAGATCATCGTGGAGGAAGCCAGGAAAAACAACAGCCTCCTGCCGGTGACCCTCCTCCACCTGATCATTCAATACGGCCAAAATGTCCTCGGTGAATTCTTCGAACAATACCTGGAACTCACCATCAGAAACTACCTGGCGCAGAAGGCGGCCCTCGACCAGCAGTTTCGAACCTGGCTCACTATGGGTAAGGACCTTTTTGCCCAGCCACCAACCCCCATGGCTCCCTTCGCTACCCTTGACTCCCTGTTCGAGCTGTTTCCGGGCCTGGGAAAAACTGCAAAGCAAGATCCCCCTCCCGAAGCGTAGCACCCGGCCGGAAAACGGGGAATGCGCGTCAGCAGGGGTTCCCCTTAGCCCCGAGCTCTCGTCGCCCGTCCTGGGTGGCGACCTCGGCGTTTTACGGTGCCGCGATGCCAGTGGTCCATCAGGGTACAATTGAACGGCTTTGCGATTGAGACTACGTCCCACAGAGGCCGGTCTTGATCCTGCAAGAGTGTCTTGATGCTCGTCCACGAGTCGGCGAGTTCATAGTGTACGCAAGTTTCGCCTTCGTTGAAAATTTCGCAATGGCTCTGGCTGACGTAGCGGTTATATCTCCGGCAAAACATGATCCTCATTACTACCTCTCTCTGACTCCCCTTGAGACCCTTGAGGCTGCCGCTAGGCTCTTCCCCCATGCCGGCGCGGTGGCGCCCGCAGCCTTCCCCAGCCGGGAAAGGAGGGAACCCGGCCAGGGACGGTCGCCTGCAACATCGGCTAGAAATAAGCGCGGTGCGTCCAGATCTCTTCGCGCAGATCCGTCATGTCCTTTTCGATAACGAGATAGAGGGACGCATTCTGGATGGCGATTCCTCCCAGATGAGCCAGAGCGGTGAGCAGCTTGATTTCATCCTCACTGTATTCCCGCGCCACGGCGCTGTAGAGCCGCAGCACGCCGATGATGCCCTGCTTGGTTTTGACCGGCAGGGAGAGCAGGGAGGCAATGCCTTCCTTTTTCTTTTCTTTCTTGTGCTTCACGCGGGGGTCGGTGGCGACGTCCCGAATCAGGACCGGGTTGCCTTCCAGGGTCTGCTGGATGCTTCCCTCGATCAACAGCGGCCCCCGGCCCAGGTACCGGTCGCTCAACCCATGACTCGCCACGCACTCAATCTTCTTGGTCTTTTCATCCAGGAGCAGGAGCGCCGAGCCTTTCACGTTCAGGGTTTCCGCCACATGCACGGTGAGAGCGTGCAGGACTTCCTTGACATTAAGGCTGGAGTTGATATCGACCGCCAAATCCAGAAACAGGTTGGTATTCTGCCTGAGCTTTTCAAGCAAGCGGGCATGCTCGATGGCCATGCCACCCTGCTCGGCCAGCGCCGCACCGAAGTCGATTTCCTGTTTCGAGAAATCCTTCGGACTGTCCGTAAACAACGCCAGACCGCCAATGACCTTGCCCTTTACCATGACCGGGACGATGAGGAGGGAAGCCAATCCTTCGGCCTTCTTCACCTCATGACCATCCACCCTGCTGTCGGTGGTGCAGTCACGAGCAAAGAAATGACCCTCTTTTTCCAGAATCGGCACCATTTTCCCCGGTTGGGTGAGACCCTTTTTGATATAAGTCTCAGACAAACCCTTCTGGGCTACGGCCCTGAACTGGTCCCGCTCTTCATCGTGAAGAAAAAGCAAGGAGGCTTTCACCTTCATGGTTTCAACGGCACTGGCGACGATCAGTTTGAGCAGTTCGTCCTTGTTGAGAGTCGTTCCAAAGGCCCTGCTGACCTTGCAGATGGCATCGAAGTAATCGTTCTTTTCGGCAGAGTTCATGATCATCCTCCCTGGTTTTTCTACTTTTCTTTCTTGGTTGACGCGGTTCGCCTTTTGGGTTCGGCCTTCGGTTTCGGCTCATCTTCGCCGGCTGAGGAGGGAGCGGCGGCTTCCCCTTCCTTGCCGTCTCTTGCCAACAGCCAGCCGGCGATTTTGGGAGCCAGTTCCTTCTGGCATTTGCCGCTCACATAAATGCCAATGTGGCCGGTCTCGAGGCACAGGTCTTCGGTGTCCTTGCTGCCCACCTTGCTCGTCAGGAGCTCGCAGGCCACGGGCGGAACCAGATGGTCGAAGCGGCCGTAGATGTTAAGCAGGGGCGCGGTGAGGTTCTGGAGATCGACCCTTTTGCCCCCCAGCTCCATCTTGCTCTGGATGAGCAGATTATCTCGGAAGCAATCCTTGATGAATTCTCGGAAGGTTTCCCCGGGAACGTCCGGGCTGTCGAAAATCCATTTTTCCATGCGGATGAAATTCTCCACAAAGACCTTGTCATGGACGTTTTCAAAGTAGTTCACATACTTGTCGAGCATCAACCGGGCGGGATTGAGCAGCAGGAAGCCGATGTTCAACATATCCCCGGGCATATTGCCATGGGTCTCCACTATGAGATCAGGGTCTAGGGCCCTCATCCAGATGTTGAGAAGGCCCTTGTCATGGTCAAAATTGCTTGGGGTTACCGTAGTGATAAGGTTCTTGACCTTTTCCGGGTGCAAGGCCGAGTACATGATGCAAAAGCTTCCCCCCATGCAGATTCCCATGAGGTTGATCTTGGGCACGCCGTGCCGCTCGCGGATAAAATCGACGATGTTGTCCAGGTAACCGTTGACGTGGTCGTCAATGCCCAGATAGCGGTCCTTGCGCGTGGGGTAGCCCCAATCGATCATATAGAGGTCGATCCCCTCCTTGAGGATATTCTCGACCACGCTCCTTCCCGGCTGAAGA
Organism: uncultured delta proteobacterium; assembly: GCA_963783775.1. GTDB lineage: Bacteria > Desulfobacterota > Syntrophobacteria > Syntrophobacterales > Syntrophobacteraceae > JADGQM01. Next base: position 457,164 of record CAWAOR010000013.1, read on the forward strand.
TCGAGCATGGTCTCGCGGTTGATCAGGGCGTAGACCATGAGCAGCGGGGTCTTTACGCGAGCTTCGGCCAGGGGGAGATAGTGCTTGAGCTTCACGCGGTCTTCCTCATAGACGATCTCGCACGGGGTGGTGGCAATGCCCGTTTCCAGCGGGCCCAGCAGGACGTCCCTGGACTTGAGGATGCGTTCCTGCGATTTTCCCGCATCCTCGGCCAGTTTGCCCATGATCAGGTCTATCGGGATTCCAGATGCATTCATACGAGACCTCCGTTATTTCATCGACTCAAACTTCTTAAGCTTCTTAGCCATTTCCTTGACGGTTTTCTTCAGGACGTGGAACTCCTTGTAGAGCTCGTCCATCTCCTTGTTCGTGGGAATCGGGAGGACCTGGAGGAGATCCACGAGCACATTGTCCCTGGCCATCTTGTACTCGTCTACGGCCCTGAGAGCCCGGCCCATGGACTCGATATACTCAGGGGTTTTGTAGAGCGCCATGTAATCGCCCTCAAGGATTTTGATCCACATGTTGTAGTAGTCTTTGAAATTCTCCGAGAGTTTTTCCTCTTTAGCCTGTTCCTCGATCTTCTCCTGCATCGCCTTGACCGATCTCTCCACCGGACCGTTGAGGTGATGGAGGAATTCACCCACCGCCACCTGCATCTGATTGAACTTGTCCAGGGCCATGTTCGACCGCTCCTGATAGAGGCGGGTCAAGCCCACTTGGGGCGCCTTGAAGAAAGGCTGCAGTTCCTTTTCATAGAAGGCCGTCCACTCTTTGAACGTCCCCGCTTCAAGCCCTTCGAAGCTTTGCGGTGCTGCAGCTTCGCCAACCTTGCCGGCGTTCTTCAGCCAGCTCTGATAAAGCTGGGAATAGCCTTCCCAGGTGGTGCGAAGCATTCTCATGGCGGTTTCGGGCGAGGCGGCAGCCCCCTTGAAGACGGCTTCCATGGTCTGGGGAGAGCCCAGCGCCGAAGCCGAGGTCTGCCATATTTTGAGAAGCGCCTGCCAGCCTTCCTGCATCTTGCCGAAGTCACCTCCCGGGAACGCCCGATGAGCTTTTGGCACCATCGGGGGCGGCCGGCGCCCAGCTCTTGGCCGCTGAAAGCCAAAAATCCGCGGCGGATTTCATCCAGTCGGCAAACATAGAGCCGGGGCTTCCCGCTTGTTTGTCGTCGCGATCCATGGTTTATCTCCCATTCTTCATTGAATTAAGCCTAACTGTCATGAACGTGGGGGGGAACCGGGGAATTGCTCCATCGGGGCAACACAGACTTTCCTCCTCCTTACAAGTGGCTCCCGGTCCCCGGCAACCGTCCCAGTCCCCCTTTAAACCTTCTGCAGGACGGTTGCCATGCCCTGGCCCCCGCCGATACAAAGGCTGGCCAGCCCCCATTCCAGGTCATTGCGCAGCATCTGGCCGATGAGCGTCACCATAATGCGGGCGCCCGTGCAGCCAATGGGGTGACCAATGGAAATGCCGCTTCCCACAGGGTTCGTCTTCTCCATATCGCATTTTAGTTCCCGCACACAGCCGATGGCCTGGGCGGCGAAGGCCTCGTTCAGTTCAATGGCTCCAAAATCGCCGATGGAAAGCCCCGTTGCTTTAAGGACTTTTCGCACGGCGGGTATCGGCCCCAGACCCATGAAGGCCGGATCCACCCCGGCTGAAGAATATGCCTTGATCTTAACCAGAGGCTTCAATCCGAGTGCTTTTGCTTTATCCTCGGACATGAGCAAAAGTGCGGCCGCGGCGTCGTTGATGCCGGAAGCGTTGCCGGCGGTCACCGTCCCGCCCTTCTTGAACGCCGGGGACAGCTTCGACATCTTCTCCAGATTGGTGTCCATCGGTCGTTCATCTACGGCGAAAACGACCGGATCACCCTTGCGCTGGGGGATCACCACGGGGACGATTTCATCCTTGAACAAGCCCTCGATAATGGCCTTTCTGGCCCGCTGGTGGCTCAACACTCCAAGTTCGTCCTGCTCCTGTTTCGAAATGCCGTATTTCTCGGCAATATTTTCCGCGGTCAATCCCATATGGTAGCCGTAGAAGCTTTCGAATAGGCCGTCGAGGACCATGAGGTCGAGCATGCCGGCATCGCCCATGCGGGCGCCCCAGCGCGCCGCCGGAATGGCGTAGGGAACCAGGCTCATGCTTTCCATGCCGCCGGCCAACATCACTTCGGCATCCCCGTTGCTTATGGCCTGGGCCGCCAGGGCTACTGCTTTCATCCCGGAGGCGCACAGCTTGTTGAGGGTGAAGGCGGGGGTTTCCTTGGGAATACCGGCCCCGATCATGGCCTGTCTGGCAACGTTCTGGCCCTGAGCTGCGGGCAAAACATTTCCCAAAATGACTTCGTCGATTTGGACCGGCTGCAGGGAGGCCTCGTATTCATAGGCCTTCTTTTCCAGGTCGATGAGCCCCACATTGCGCAGAGCGTCGGGTTCAACACCCTGCAGTTCGGCCCCGGTTTGCGGGCGCAGTCCGACCTTCTTGAGGGCCTCTTTCAAGACCAAGGCGCCCAGCCGGACCACGGGAGTGGCTTTGAGGGTTCCCCCGAAAGATCCCACGGGGGTTCTTGCTGCGGAAACAATAACCACATTTCTCATCTTCACTTCTCCTTAGGTGTTTGCCCAAAACAAATCTCTCTTTGCCTACGAAGAGCGCTCCCTGATTTCTTCGTGTGGCTTCGCCGTCCTTCGTGTGGCTTCGTGGACAAAAAGGTGGTCAGAACGGGTGCCATTTGTTTTTGGACTGCTGTCCACGGCCTATCCTCTGGAACCCAAACGCAGGCCCCCATGAATGAAGTAAACATCCCCCGCCATGGCCTCATTACGATAGATGTCGCCGACCAGTTGGGCCACTTCCTCAGGCTCCACCAAACGCCCGATGGGCACATCCGCCAGGATCTTGTCCAGGGCTTTCTGGTCCATATTCTTGACCATGGGGGTGGCCACATAGCCCGGGGCGATGGCCACACAGCGGAGCCGGTTGGAGAGACCCCGCCGGAAGAACTCCGCCGTGATCACTTTGGGCATCACCGACATGGCAGCCTTGGAAGAAGAGTAATTGATCTGCCCCGCGGTGCCAAGGGACCCGGTAGAAGAAACCAGACAGATCAGTCCTCTGCAGTTCTCGTTGATCATGCGCTCGGCACATTCCCGCACGGTCAGAAAGACCCCGGTGAGGTTGATGTCGATAACGAGCTTGAATTGCTCCAGAGTCATCTTCCGGGTGACTTTCCCGGTATCCTTGTCCGGAGAGACCATCATGGCGTCCTTGATGATTCCGGCAAAGGGGGCCACCAGGTTGATCTGCCCGAATTGCTCGATGGCGGTGTCGGCGAGGAGGGCGCAGTCTTCTTCCTTGGTCACATTGCAGACTACCGTCGCCACCTTGCCGCCGAGGGCTTCCAATTCGGCCTTGGTCTGCACCAGGGCATCCTGGGCCATATCGCCCAGCACCACTTTGCCGCCGTTCTCCACCCAGAACTTGGCGACGCACTTGCCGATCCCCATGGCGCCACCGGTGATCACCGCTACCGCATCCTTGATTTCCAGCATGGTCCTTACCTCCAGATCTTACGGGTTTGATTCATTCACTCTGCCGCCCATCCGGGTCCAGGATGATACGGCAATCGGCCACAACACTACCTTCTCCTTTTTCGAGAACCATCAGCGGATTGATGTCCAATTCCTTGATTTCCGGGTGGTTGGTGACCATATCCGAAAGGCTCACCAGCGCCCGCTCCAGCGCCTCCGTGTCGGCCGGCGGTTTGCCACGGAACCCTTTAAGGATGGAAAACCCCTTGATTCCCGAGACCATTCGCCGCGCCTCGTTACGCCCGATCGGGGCAAAGCGAAACACCACATCCCTGAAGACTTCGACAAAGATCCCACCCAGTCCGAACATGAGCAGGGTACCAAATCCATCATAACGGCTCGCCCCCACGATCACCTCTTCGCCGGGAGGGGCCATCTTCTGGACCAGGATCCCCTCTATGTTCGCCTCCGGGCTATAGCGCCGGGCTCTTTCCATGATCCGGTCGAAGGCTTCCATGGCAGCCTCTCCGCCTTTGAGGTGAAGCTCAACCCCATTGGCATCGGATTTGTGAATGATCTGGGGAGAGACGATTTTCATGGCGACGCCCGAGGCGATGTCCTCGGCAAAATCCCGCGCCTCCTCCCGGGTCCTGGCGAGCATCGTCGGCAGCCCTTCAAAGCCATAACAGTTCAGCAATTCCTTGCCGTCGATCTCTCCCAGGTACGTCTTGCCCGCGGCGAGGCATTGCGCAATGATTTGTGATGCCCGCTCCTGGTCGTGCTCCAGATTGAACTCGGCAAGATACTGCCGGTTGAGCCACCGCGAATATTTATAAAGCCCTCCAAAAGATTTCGCGGCATGTTCAGGAAAGCGAAAAACGGGGATGCCGTGGCCCTGCAGGTGTTTCACCCCAGCCGAAACGTCGACGATCCCCATAAAGCAGCACAGGATCGGCTTGGTCGTCCGATCGGCGATCTGGGAGATGGCTTCCGCCGTCCCGAGGGCATTGGTCATGGATTGCGGAGTGAGAATAACCAGCGCACCATCCACTCCTTCATCCCTGATCACTGCTCCCAGGGCGTTTTCATAGCGCTCCTGAGACGCATCTCCGATTACGTCCACCGGGTTATGAATGTTGGCGGTAGGGGGAAGATGACTGGCCAGGACTTCAACGGTTTCTTCCTTGAATTTTGCCAGCTCAAGGCCTGAAGACACGGTCATATCCGTAGCCACGATCCCCGGCCCCCCGGCATTGGTGACGATGGCCACCTTGTTTCCCAGAGGGATCTTTTTATTGGAAAACGCACAGGCGTAATTGAACAGTTCTTCGATGGAATCGGCTCTTATGATCCCCGATTGCTGGAACAGGGCGTCGTAGATCCCTTCCCATCCGGCCAGTGAACCGGTGTGCGAGGCTGCCGCGCGGGCGCCTTCGGAAGTGCGCCCGGATTTTACCACCAGCACCGGGGTGGGCCGATCTCCCGAGGTGATCTTCTTGACGGCCTGGATGAATTCGGGGCCTTTCTGGCGCAGCTCTTCCAGGTAGATCATGATCACTTCGGTGTTGGGGTCTTCATGGAGATACCGGAGGAGATCCAGTTCATCCACATCCGCTTTGTTGCCGATGGAGATGAACTTGGAAAAGCCGAAATCGCGATCCGCCGCAAAATCCAACACTGCGGCGCACAGAGCCCCGCTTTGGGAAATGAAAGAAATCGGGCCGAAAGTCGGCATGCGGGCGGAAAAGCTGGCATTCAGTCTCACGGTGGGATCAGGGTTGATCACCCCGAGACAATTGGGCCCCACCAGGCGCATACCCGCTTCACGACATCGGGCCGTGATCGCGTCCTCGATCCGGCGGCCTTCTTCACCCACTTCGCGAAATCCCGCGGAAACAATGACGATCCCTTTGATGCCCATTTCCGCAGCGTCGTCCACCGCCTTGAGCGCGGCTTCCGGGTGGAGGATGATGATGGCCAGGTCTACCGGTTCCGGAAGGTCGGGGATCGAAGGGTATGCCTTAACCGATTTGATGGACTTCGCTTTTGGGTTCACCGGGAAAAGCGTTCCCTGATAGTCCCCCTTGAGGATATTCACAAAAACATCGTGTCCCGTTTTTCCGGGTGTCATGGAAGCACCGACCACGGCAACGGATCTGGGGGAAAAAATTGCATCCAGATTCTGCATCGATTCTCTCCTTGAAAAGGCCTCTGAGTTTGCTACCCACAAAGGGCTCGTGAGCAACCGTTCCCCTTCGGTCAAGGGTGGGTCTATCATAATCGCGCAATCGGCCTTGTCAAGCAGAATTTGTTGCATTGCAGCATACCTAAATGTTTATATCAAAACAACCTTGGATACACATCATAATGTAAATACAGATTTATACAAAACAAAGTTTCACAAGCGAACGCCTATTGCATAAACTAATGTTGCTATGCAACATCCATCTTCCGGCACGATGTGGCACGGAACAAATCCTCCCCCACCCCCCTTCGTAAAGGGCGGGATGAAAGTCTTCCTCTATTACAGGGGGGATTGAGGAGGATTGTCGGACATGCTCCCGGCCGGTTCTCCCTAGAGCAGCGTGTCGATCGGCATATAGTCGAGACCGAGGGTATGGGCGACCGCTTTGCAGGTTACCTTACCGCCGACGACATTCGCCCCGCGTTGGAGTTCCCCATTCTCCTGCATGGCTCTCTTCCAGCCCTTGCCGGCAAGCTGGAGAGCGTAAGGCAGCGTGGCATTGGTGAGTGCAATGGTGGAGGTCCTGGGGAGCGCCCCCGGCATGTTGCTCACGGCGTAGTGGACCACATCGTCGACGATGTAGGTCGGTGTGTCGTGGCTGGTTTCCTTTGTGGTTTCAAAGTTCCCCCCCTGATCGATAGCCACATCCACCAGCACCGAACCTTTCTTCATGGTCTTGACCATATCACGGCTGATCAGGATGGGGCATTTGCCGCCCGGGGTGAGGGTCGCCCCGATGACAATGTCAGCCCTCGTGATCAGATCCCGGATAAGCGCCGGGCTGGACATCACCACAAAGCAGCTCGACGGCAGGATGTCACTCAAGTACCGGAGACGGTCCAGGTTGACATCCAGAACATAGACCTTGGCTCCCCAGCCGCAGGCCGTCTTGGCGGCACTGAGACCCACCGCCCCGCCGCCGAGGATGACCACCATGCCGGGGTCCACTCCGGGCACTCCACCCAGGAGCACCCCGTGGCCCCCCTGAGCCATCTCGAGGTACTTGGCGCCTTCCTGGACGGCCATCGCTCCCGCCACTTCACTCATGGGCTTGAGCAGCGGCAGCGACCCGTCGGCCTTCTGAACGGTCTCGTAGGCCACAAAGACAGCCCCGATCCGCATGAGGGCGCGAGTCAATTCTTCCGAGGTCGCCAGGTGCAGATAGGAAAAATAGATCTGGTCCGGCCGCAGAAACCGGTACTCGAAAGGCTGCGGCTCCTTCACCCGGAGAATCATCTCGGAGCGCCGATAAATCTCTTCGGGCGCCTCGAATGGCGCCGGCGTAACGACGATTTCCGCACCCTTCCCGGCATAGTCGGCATCTTCGAAGCCACTGGCTTTTCCGGCTCCCTTCTCCACCAGGACGGCATGCCCGTGTTGCTTCATGATTTCCACCCCCGCCGGGGTCATGGCAGCCCGATACTCGCCCGCCTTTCGTTCTTTGAGTATTCCGATGATCATGGTTCCTCTCCTCTCATGTGGCACAGACAAACAGCCTCTGAACCGGCCCAGGGGAAAGGACGGGTAAGGCTCTTGCAGAACTTTCAACCTCCGTTACCCCGGCGAAAACCGGGGTCCAGAAATCGTTGAAAGGCCTGGATTCCGGCTTCCACCCATAGGCGTCAACCTAAGCTTTCCTACCACGAAGAGCACGAAGGACACGAAGACCACGAAGAGATTATAGAATGAAACGTTTGATCCCATCTCTCAACCTCTGACGTTGAAGTTGATGAGCAGGCCGGTTTCTAACCCGGCCAGTTTCATAGTGGTGAGCAACTGCGCCTCATGAATATCTTTGATCTGTTCCACGCATTTCAGTTACAGGACAAGGATGTCATCAACGAGCGTGTCCACTCTCCAGGACCCAGGGTACGATGAACCTCTATCGCACATCCAATCACTCTGTTCGATAATTCATCAAATTCCACCCTTTTAGGTCCTTCGTGTCCTTCGTGTTCTTCGTGGTTAGCTCTCAATATCAGGGACACCGGCCAAATCCCACGCAAAACCCTCAAGTTGACGCGTATGGGCTTCCGCCGGAATGACGCCCAGGGACTTTTGCAAGAGGCTCGGGTGGTCTAGCACCACCGGCCACCCGCCCGTTTTGCGCTAGAGGAGGTCGTCGATGGGAGTCAGTTCCATCCCAAAGGCATCGGCTACGCCCTTGTAGGTGATTTTGCCGTTGATGACGTTGGCCCCAAGTGCAAGTTCGACATTCTCCTTCATGGCCCGTTTCCACCCCTTGTTGGCAATCTGGACTGTATAGGGCAAAGTGGCATTGGTCAAAGCAAGAGTCGAAGTCTTGGCAACCGCACCGGGCATGTTGGCCACGCAGTAGTGGACCACGCCATCCACCACGAAAGTCGGGTCGGTATGGGTGGTCGCCTTGGAGGTCTCGAAGCAGCCGCCCTGATCGATGGCCACATCCACCAGCACGGAGCCTTTCTTCATGGTCTTCACCATCTCGCGGGTGACCAGCTTGGGAGCCTTGGTGCCCGGGACAAGCACGGCGCCCACGACCACATCGGCTCTCGAAACCAGGTCTCGAGTGGTGGCCGGACTGGCAAAGAGCATGAAGCAGTTGGCCGGCATAACGTCGCTCAGATAGCGGAGGCGATCGAGGCTCATGTCGAGGATGTAAACCTTGGCTCCGAGGCCGCAGGCCATTTTCGCCGCATGGGTGCCGACGATGCCGCCGCCGATGACGACCACCATGCCGGGATCGACGCCCGGGACCCCACCCAGCAGCACGCCATGGCCGCCCTGGGCCATTTCCAGGTATTTCGCGCCCTGCTGGATAGCCATCCGCCCGGCCACTTCGCTCATGGGAATGAGCAAGGGCAAGGACCGGTCAGCCTTTTGCACGGTCTCATAGGCGATGCAGATCGCATTGGATTTGATGAGCGCATCCGTCTGCGCTCTATCAGCGGCCAGGTGCAGATAGGTCCAGATGATCTGATCCTTCCGGATAAGGTCGTACTCTGAGGGCTGAGGCTCTTTGACGTGCATTACCATATCCGCACGGGCAAAAATCTCCTTGGGCGTTCCAACAATCTCGGCACCCGCCTGGGCGTAGGCCTCATCCTCGAACCCACTCCCGGCCCCGGCGTTCTTTTCCACCAGCAGCGTGTGTCCGTTCAGTTTCATTACTTCTACTCCCGCCGGTGTCATCGCAACGCGGTTTTCCTGCACTTTGATTTCTTTCAGAATTCCTACGATCATCTTATTTCTCCTTAAGTTTGTGGGGTGAAAGACCAATTGACTCTTGTTGGGTCAAGTGAGGAGAGCAGAATGCGTGCCAGGGAACATGGTGAGCAAGAAAAGATGAAGGGTGAAAGGATCAAGCATCCGGAGGACCAGACTCGGAATGTTAAAAACAAGACCGCACAACGATTCGCGCTTCTGAGTTCCGCGGGATTCAGTGCCTCACTCACAACCAACTGAGACCTGCGGCAGACGGAGTACTCAACGGAGTGGCAAGGAAAGATAACAGGGCATAGTCGGGAATGGACCGGAACGTTACGAATATGCGGAAATGCCGGCTGGTCAAGATCAATTCCATCTGGTTCGATTAGCTTCCATCATGCGCACGAGCTTCCATCGGGCCGATAAAGCTACGGCAAAAGAATTCTCATGGGAATCGTGGTTGCAACAAGAAGAAGCAGAGCCGCGGAAGAAGCTCTGCTTCAAGGGAGGGGGTTACATGGTGCCGACTGAAACCCATAAGCACATCGCATGCCGGAGCGTGCGGGAAAGGCCGAAAGATTACGGGTAACGCTTTGAAAAGAACGGGCGGGAACGGGACCAACAAGGGATTGGCAACAATAGGTAACAGGGAAAACCGGGGAATGGACTTGATCGCAATGACTTTGCGGGAACGCAGGCTGGTAGTGTTCATTTCCATCTGGTTCGATCCGCTTCCGTTTATGAGAACAGCGGGATACGAAAGCCGAGAAGAAAACGGTACCGACACCTGTTTTCTTTCCACCCTTTGTGTCTGGCTGTATTGAGGGAAAAGGTGGACATCCGGTGGGCAGGCCTTATCTCCGGACGGTTGGTTTGCCTTCCGTCACGATCTGGTGTTTCTTCACTTTGTTGAGCAACGCCGTGTGCGATAAGCCAAGCGTTTTGGCGGCACCTCGGATACTGTTCGCCTTCTCCAGCGCCTGCTTGACGATCTGCCGCTCGTAGAGGTCGATCATACCCTGGAGCGACTGGCTGCCGGTCTCGCACAGAAAAGAGCTTGTCAGATTTCCATGGCCTTTTCCAATTTCGAAACTGAAAAGCACGCAATCCACATCGATTTCATCCGCATCGGAGATGATGGCAGCCCGTTCGATAACGTTTTTCAGTTCCCTCACATTGCCCGGCCACCGGTGCTGGTATAACTTGTCCAACGCGCCTGCGGTGAAGGATTGCGGGCCTTTGTCGAGCTTGCTGTCGAGCTGGAACAGGAAATGCTGAACGAGGAGCGGAATGTCGTCAGCTCGTTCCCTCAGGGGCGGAATATGGATTGGCAGGACATTGATCCGGTAATACAGATCTTCCCGAAAAAGCTTCTGCTCGACCATTTGCTCCAGGTTCTCGTTGGAAGCCGTAATGATCCGGCTGTCCACGGGAACCTCCGCCGTCCCCCCAAGCGGCCTCAAGTTCCTGTCTTCAATGGCCCTCAGGATTTTTGCCTGAACACTGACCGGCATCTCACCGATTTCATCAAGAAAAATGGTGCCCCCGCTGGCCAGTTGGAACAGCCCCTGCTTCCCATCTTTTCTGGCTCCCGTAAAGGAGCCGCCCACGTAGCCAAAGAGCTCGCTTTCCAGCAGAGTTTCCGGCAAAGCGGCACAGTTGACGGCAATAAAGGGTCCTTTGCGATCGCTCGCGGCATGGATTGCCCGCGCAAAAACCTCTTTGCCCGTCCCGCTCTCTCCCCTTATGGAGACGACGGAATCGGTCTTGGCGATCTTTTGAGAAAACAGTATGGCTTGTCTGATAACGGGGTTTTGTCCAACAAAATCGGCGAAAGTCACCGGGTTCGCCTGCGCGATGGACTGCGCAAGCATCTTTATCTCCTGCATGTCTTTCCCGATTTCGACCGCACCGACAATGCGGCCGGCCGAATCGCTGATGGGCCTGCCGGTGGCGAAGTACTGAAAACGACCCCTGGCAGTGGTGGTGTCCTTTTTGACGTTGCTGAATTTCTTGCCCTTGAGGCATTCCAGAATGCCGTAGTCAGGAAGTTGCAGTTCCTTGATGTGTTTGCCGATGACTTCCTCAGCCTCACAATCAAGAACTCTCCTGGCGACCTTGTTGATCGTTGTGATCCTTTCATCGGCATCGATGGAAACGACCCCATCGCTGATGTTGTCCAGGACCACGCGGAACCGGTTTTCCCGGGATTCCTGAGGCAGGGTCTCGATGAACTTCATTTCGATGAGGCCGGGGACCTTTCCCAGCAGTTCGAAAAGCTTCTCCTGGCTGAATTCCGACCGACCGTCTTCAAGCTCGAGGTAAACTTCTGCTTTATCGTGCTCTCTTTCCACCTCCATGGCGGTAATGCTGGATTGGACTCCGGCAACTAAGGTGGAAATATCGGCCACAATTCCCAGTCGATCGTTGAACAGCAGGTAAAGCTTCGTCCTTTTGTCCATCAATGCCCCGTCTCGTTGAGAGAGAAACAAAGACCTGCCGGGTGTAAAGGCGTGAACTTGACCTTTTTGCCCCGAATACAGACTATCCCACAGACTGGGGTGCGTAAATCAGCGAAAAACAGTAACTTGGAGAGGTCTCCGGATGAAATTGAGGTAAGACTTTAACCCCAAATACTAAGACAATGGATGATAGCATTGCACCTCTTCTTAGAGCTTTGGAAGGGATCGAATACAGCAATCAATAAAAAAGCTCAAGTTGCCTTGCTATGGAGGATCTTCATCTTGTAGGCCTTACGGTGCACCTCGAGGTAAGGTTCGAAATCGAGATACTCGCGGACCACTTTGGAATAATAGACACCGCGATCGAAATCCTTGGTGGAATAGATGAGGCGGTTGTGCCGGACCGCTTCATATCTGAGCACGACATCCGCCGTATCCAGGAATACCAGGCTCACCTCACAGAATCCCGAGCGGGCAAGATCGGTCAGGATGTCGAGCTTGCGTGCGCGAGCGGTGGGATTCGCGGGCACCACAGCCAAGTCCACGTCGCTGTCGAGATGGAGCCGCCCAGTGGCATGAGAGCCAAAGAGATAAACCGCCTGAACCTCGGGATAGCCCTGAAAAACTTTCCGTAACGCCACCCAATCGAGATCCTTGACGGCCTGCATTGACTGTGATGGTCGCATTCCCTTCTCCCTGAAACGCTAACTCGTTGTCTCTTAATAGATTACTCAGCACGGCTAGGCAACAGCCATCGCGTGGTGCTCATTGACAATTTGAAATAATTCGTCCATAATGCAGCACAATTACATCATGGACGAAATGACTCGTGGAGTGCTCTATGTATGTTTCTCGAACCCTTGAGACTTTTATTCGTCGCGCAACCGCCCAGTTTTCCGTACTGTTGGTCACGGGAGCGAGGCAGGTGGGAAAGACCACGCTTTTGCTGCATCTCAGCAGGGACAAAAGGACCTATGTGAGCCTCGAGGATCCCTTGGTCCTGAGCCTTGCCAGGGAAGATCCGCCGCTGTTTCTCCAAAGATTTCCACCACCCGTGCTCATCGATGAAATCCAGTACGCGCCGCAGCTTCTTCCATACCTCAAAATGGCCGTGGACAAAAGCCGGGCTCCGGGTCTTTTCTGGCTTACCGGCTCCCAGCAATTTCATCTGATGAAAGGCGTCTCCGAATCCCTTGCCGGCCGTGTGGGAGTAGTCCATCTCCTGGGGCTGTCCAGAAGGGAGATGGCCGCTCAGGGACTGGAGTGCGCACCCTTTCTACCCACTCCGGATGCCATTGGAGGTCGCCTCGGCAAAGGCGGGAAGCTCCCTCTCAAGGACCTCTACCGTCTGATATGGCGTGGGGCTTTCCCGGCGATGGCCCTGTCCCATGAGGTCGACCGGGATTTTTTCTACAGTTCCTACGTTCAAAGCTATTTGCAGCGCGACGTTCGCGATCTGGCTCGAGTCGGGGACGAGATGGCTTTTCTCCGGTTTCTCCGAGCCGCGGCTGCGCGCACCGGCCAATTGCTGAATCTGACCGACCTGAGCCGGGACGTTCATGTCGCCGTCAACACTGCCAAAAACTGGCTCTCCATCCTGCAGGCATCAGGAGTGGCCTACCTTCTCGAGCCTTACCATACAAACCTCACCAGCCGGCTGGTGAAAACACCGAAGCTCTACTTCCTCGACACGGGCTTGTGCGCCTATTTGACCGAATGGTCAAGCCCGGAAACGCTCGAGGCCGGGGCTATGTCAGGGGCGATCCTCGAGACCTGGATCATGGCCGAACTCTTGAAAGGCTACCTCCACAACGGGCGGCGCGCCCCCTTCTATTACTACCGCGACAAGGACCAAAAAGAAATCGATCTCCTTATCGTCGAAGATGGAACGATCTATCCACTGGAGTTCAAGAAGACCGCCTCTCCGAACAAGGAGGACGTGCGGCATTTCCAGATCCTGAAAAAGCTGAACATGCCCATCGGTCCGGGGGGAGTCATCTGTTTGGCCGAGCAGTCCTTGCCGCTAACGCCAGCCACCCAGTCCATCCCGGTGGCTGCGATTTGATACGGCCTCTTCAGGTGGAGGCTTCGATGGTTGCGTGGGAATGAGAGAGCAATCGCGGCCGTGACGACACCCTGCCCCCCGCGACCGTGGATACGGACCTGAAACATGGACTTAACTATCGGAAAAATGGTGAGAACCCGGTTGGCAAGTATTATCTCCGGACGGTTGGTTCCCTTCCATCACAATTTGGTATTTCTTCACCTTCCTGCCCCTTCCCCCCGCGGGTCTATCCCAATGTTGTTGAATTAAGAAATTTAATAATTGAGGAATTCAGGGATAAGAATTCCCAAAGCAGCGCCCGTTCTGCTCTGCAGTGTATCAATTCCAAAATCCCTCAATCCCTTAATTCAACAGCATTGGGGGTCTATCCCCAGTGGCGCGAGGACAACTGCGCCCCGGTGGCGGTGATGATGAGGCATTCACGGCCGGGCAGGGAGTCCACGAAGGCGAGACCAGGCCTGGGGCCCATGACCATGACCGCGGTGGCCAGGGCGTCGGCCTCCATGGCCGTGGGCGCCAGGATCGAGACGCTCACCGCGGTTTGGGGCGACCTTCCCGTGCCAGGGGTCACGATGTGGTGGTGGACGCGACTGCGGTCGAAATAGACTTCATAGCTGCCCGAAGTGGCCACGGCGCCGATCTTAAGGGAAATGACGTCGGGGTGCCGGCCCATCTTGGCCGGGTCCTCGATGGCCACGGTCCATGGTTGGCCTGGGCCCTTGCTCCCGCCGGTCCTGATGTCCCCGCCGGCGTTGACCAGGTGGTGGTTGGCGCCCCGCCGGCGGAGAGCACCGCCGAGGCCCGGTCCGCGATCTAGCCCTTGGCGATGCCGTCCAGGGTAACCGCCATGCCCTGTCGGCCCAGGGTGATGCGGCCGTCATGGCTGCTTACCTGACGGGCACTCACCAAAACCAGCAATTCGGCCCATCTCGGCCGACGAGAGGTCCAGGCTGAGGCCTTCGGCGGCGCGGTTGCGAAAGGCTTCCACGACGGGGCCACGGTGGGATCGAAGGCACCCTCGCTCAGCGTATGGAGCGACAGGCTGCGTTCCACGACCGTGCTCAGTTCCGTGGGTGCGCCCGAGACCCGGCCGTCGCGGTTAAGCACGGATACGGCCGTGTCCCCCCGGTGGCGGTCGAACACCCGGATGAGTCGTTCCATTTCCTCGAAGGCCCGACCCACGGCCTCCTCACCCAGATCACGCGAGTCGTGCACGGCGGTGATGGAAACAAAGGTGCCCATGAGCGGCATCGTTCGGGTGACGGCGATGCTCTCGCGGTCAGCCGCGCGACCGCATGAGCCGCTGAGGGGACGGCACTGGCCGGCGGCCAAACCTAGGCCCATGAGGCCGCAGGTGCGCAGGAACTGCCGACGGGTGGCGGTGCTGGAAATGGTCTTTGACTCTTTCATGAGCTTGCTCCGATTGCCGCCCTCGAGCTCACATACAGCCGGGCGGAAGACTATTGAAACACCGTGTTAGGTCATCGCGGCGAAAGTTCCACACCTTTCCATGTGTTGCGTTTTGCAGGTTCAACGTAACGATGGTGTGTTCGGACGAATCCTCGCTGTAGCTGTTGCGTTGAATGAACATGAAACGCTACGGGCAGAGGAACAGCAACACACCTGCCCTAAATGGTCCAAGAGTAATGCCGCAGCGTTCGTTCGCTCGCTCGTTCCCAAGCTCCAGCTTCGCTCGTTCAGTCGCTCGTCTAGTCGCTCGTTCCCAAGCTCCAGCTTGGGAACGCAATCCGGGAAGCTCCAGCTTCCAGTGCTGCGAATCACGCCAAGCTGGAGCTTGGCTGGCGTGGGTTCCCAAGCCGGAGCTTAGGAACCAGCAAACCACGGACCAGAGCCAGCGGACCAGCAGAACCAGCGTGAAAAGCCTTCGGGAGACCTAGCCAATAGTGTTCAGGCTATTATTTCGAGCCTCCTAGGCTGCTTCCTCCCCCGCCGCTGCGAAACCACCCAGGCGACGGATGATGCCGCGCGGGCACTTCTCGGCGCAGGCTTCCAGGCACGATGGGCCGTAGGCGAGGCAGGCGGCATGGTCGATGCGGATACCCCCCCCTCCAATTTGATGCACTTGCCGGGGCAGTCCTTGATGCACCTCATGCAACTGATGCAGCCGACCCCGCAGATGTCCGAGACCGCCTTACCCTTGTCCTGGGACGAGCACAAGACCATGACTCGGGCGGCCAGGGGGACGATCTCCAGAATGCTGTTGGGACAAACCTGCGCACACATGCCGCAGCCCGTGCATTTGTCGAGGATGACGTGGACCTGGCCGTGGGCCATGTACATGGCGCCAAAAGGGCAGGCGCGTAGGCAATCGCCCAGACCGATGCACGAGTAGGCGCAGGCGTCGGGGCTGCCGAGCTTTTTCGCCGCAGTGCAGGTGAGAAAGCCCTGGTAATCGAAGAGTACCTTTACGTTGCCCTCGGTCTTGGCACAGCGCCGAAAGGCGACGATAGGCTCGGCCGATCCCGCCGCCTTGCCGGTGAGCTCAGCCACCTTAGCGGCCACCTCGGCCCCGCCGGCACAGCAGCGGTCGGCAGGGGTGTTGGGGTCTCGGACGGCCGCTGCTGCGTAGCCCTCGCAGCCGGCAAAGCCGCAGCCGCCACAATTGGCGGCGGGCAGGACCTCGAGCACCGCCTCCCCCCGCGGGTCCTCCTCCACGGCCAGCAGTTTCGAAGCCACGGCGAGAATGACGGAGCAGGCGAGCCCCAAACCAAACATGACAAGAACCGATGACGTGATCATGATCTGCACCTTTACTGCCAGCTGATGATTTCTTCCCCAAACCTTATTGATTCACCACGAAGAGCACGAACAGGATCTCATCATTGATGAAGGTTCCCGGTAACGCTGAACAGAACAGAGTGACCATCGTCTCAAGGCGTCACTCCGGTGAAAACCGGAATCCAGAGAATTTAACTGGATACCGGCGCCTGTCCCGGACTCCGATCCAGGATCCGCCGGTATGACCAAGAGAGGTTGGGCTCTTATTTGTGGCGAGCCTTGCTTCGTGCTCTTCGTGTCCTTCGTGGTTAAGAGTATTTTGGTTACGCTCTTCCACCGGTTGCCCCGCATTTCGCCGAAAATCTCCTACTCGATCATTCCTCGGAACGCCAGAAAGGTCAGGGACATGAGCCCCGCCATGACGAGCCCGATGGATGTGCCCCTCAGCGATTTGGGCAGCCTCGTGATCACCAGGCGCTCCTGGATGCCGGCCATGAGCATGAGGGCCAGCATGAAGCCCAGGGAAGCCACAAAGGAATAGTAGAGCGAAGCGGCCAGGTCATACTCCTTGCGCTGCACCAGGATGGCGATGCCAAGCACCGCGCAGTTGGTGGTGATGAGCGGCAGGAAGATGCCCAGAGCCCGGTAGAGGGCCGGCAGCACCTTCTTCAGAAACATTTCCACGAACTGCACCAGGGCGGCGATGACCAGGATGAAGACCAGGGTCTGCAGGTAACCCAGGCCGTAAGGTGCCAGCGCGTATTTTTGCATGGCCCAGGTGCACGCCGTGGCCATGACCACCACGAAGACCACCGCGGCGCCCATGCCGAAGGCTACGCCCTTATCCCTGGAACAGCCCAGGAAGGGGCAGTTGCCCAGGTACTGGGCGAGCAGGATGTTGTTGACGAAGATCGCCGAAATGAGCATCAAAAGGTAGTCCACGGCTTAACCCTCCTGGAGAAGTTGCTTGGATTCGCCGATACTGCACGCCCGGCACCCGCTGCATGAGGCGGCCAGCGTCGGCTCGGGCAGACCCTGGCGCTTGTTCTGCCAGATGACGAGAAAGTTCATGGCGCCCAGGATGAGCCCCAGGCAGACGAAGGCCCCCGGGGCTTCCACCATGAACGTAAAAGGCTTGAACCCGGATCCGAAAACCGACGCGCCGAAAAGCCTGCCGTAGCCGAGGATCTCCCGAAAGGCGCCCAGGAAGGTGAGCGACAGCGTGTAGCCGATGCCCATGCCCAGACCGTCGGCGATGGAGAGGAGGACGGAGTTCTTGGCGGCAAAAGCCTCGGCCCGGCCGAGAATGATGCAGTTGACCACGATGAGTGGCACGAAGATCCCCAGGCTCTCGTATAGCGGGTAGGCGTAGGCCTGCATGAGCAACTCCACCGAAACGACCAGGGAGGCGGCGATGACGATGAAGCAGGCGATGCGCACCTTTTTGGGGATGATGTTGCGTACCAGGGCGATGAGCGCATTGGAAAGGACCAGCACGAAGATGACCGCGGCGCCCATGCCCAAGCCGTCCGAGGCGGACTTGGTCACCGCCAGGGTGGGACAGATGCCGAGCACCAGCCGAAAGGGCGGGATCTCCTTCCACAGGCCTTTGGTGAACTCCTTGATCATGGATGACATGGATGGTTCTCCTGGTTGAGCCGCTAGAAGGCCCCCTCCAATTTGGGTTTCAGGCTCTTGTAGGTCGCGATGGCCTTGTTCACCGCGCTCACCGTGCCGGCAGAAGAGATGGTAGCCCCCGACACGGCGTCAATGCTCCCACCCTTGCCGGAGAGGCCCACTTTGTCCAGGGCCAGGCCCTTGAACTGTTTGGCATACCTGGGCTCGGTCACGAGCATGCCCAGGCCCGGGGTTTCCTTGAGGGTGGTGACCCCGATGCCGACCAGAGTGTCCCGAACCAGATCGATGCCCACAATCACCCCGATCTCCCCGCCATAGCCCGGGCCGAAGGCTTCCAGGGCCACGGCAGTGACCTTTCCTGCGTGCTTGGCCGGAAAAACGGTGACGGGACCCCCGTCAGTGTCGAGCTTCCGGCGATCGGCAATGGGATCGTTCTCCGCCGTGGCGAACACATTCTTGATCGCAGGTCCCTGCACGTAAAAAAGGACCTGTTCTTCGATGGGTTTGGCCGTCACATCTTTGAGCAAAGCCAGGGAGAGGCCCGAGGCTCCGCTGATCAGCGAGAGCACCACGATCATATTGATGATTTCACGCATGGCTTACCTCACACCGAAGGGTTTGGGCTTGATGAGGTCGAACATGGGCGTGAACAGGTTGGCCAGGAGAATGGCGAACGGGACGCCGTCCATGTAAATACCATAGACACGGATGATCACGGTCATGATCCCGCAGGTGAGCCCGAAGAGGACCATGGCCGCCTTGTTCACCGGCGAGGAATTGGGGTCGACCGCCAGGAAAAAGGCCCCCAGGACGGTGCTCCCGGCAAACACATGAAAGATGGGGGAGGGGTGAACGTACACGTCCTTGGCCATGAAGAATTCCGCCGCCAGGAACACCCCGATCAGGAAGGAGAACGGAACATAGAGCTTGAGGTGGCCGCGGGCGGCCAGATAGGCCCCTCCGGCAAAGAGCGCCGCCACCTGCACTCCGCCCAGGGGCCCGAGCTGCCGGCCCACGAACATGTCTGCGAAGTTTACCTTCTGAGCGGCGAGCAGGCCCATGTACTTGAACTGGGTGAGCGGGTTCACCAGGTCGGTGTTCAGCACCGAGGCGTCCGGGTCCATGAGGGTTTTCCAGGAAATGGCGAGAATGGTCCACCCCACGATGGGGGGGCACAGGGGGTTGCCGCCCAGACCGCCGAAGAGCATCTTACCGACGACGATGGACGCGGTCGCCCCCACCATCACCAACCACCAGGGGGCCATGGCCGGCAGCAGGAAAGAAAAGAGCAGGCCCACAAGGACGGCATGGAAGTCGTCCACGGTCGACTTCGCGGCCCATGGCTTTGCAGCAGAGGGCCTCCGCGGCCACGGCCGTGGCGCAGGAAAGGGCCATGACCCGCAGTGCGGGAAAACCGAGAGTAGACGGCCATACCCGCGGCCGGCAGCAGGGCCAGGATGGTCTCGATCATGACCAGAGTCACGGTGCGGCCGTTGTGCCAGTGGGGCGGGGCGGCGACGGTGAAAAGGTTGGGGGCGGTTGCCTCGTTGACCATAGAAACGTCCTCTCTTAGCGGTCACGCGCCCTGCAGGCGGCAGGACTCGAGGGCCGAGGTCCGGATTTCCAGGACCTCCTTGCCCAGCCGGATGAGTTGCAGCATGGGTCGCCGGGCCGTGCACACATAGCCGCACAGGCCGCAGTCCATGCAGGTGTCGATGCGGAACTCCCTCGCCTTGTCGTACATCTCGAACTCGACGTAGCGGGCGACGAACCCGGGCATGATCCGCGAGGGGCACACCAGGGTGCACTCGCCGCAGTTGATGCAGGCTCTATCGGTGACCGGCGGGAAGGCTCCGTGGGGCACGACCAGGAGCGCGTAGTCGTCCTTGCTCACCCCGACTTCCAGCGACGGCACGGCCCTGCCGCGCATGGGGCCGCCCGCCACCACCCGGTCGAGGGGCGCGGCGGCCACGCCGGCGTGCGCCAGGACCTCGGCCAGCGGCGTGCCCACCTTGACTCGAAAAGCACCGTCTCCCACCGTGAGTACCGTCTCCGTGAGGGGCATACCGGTCTCGGCCACCCGGCCGACGGCGAAAAGCTCCATGACGCTGACAACCGTCACCTCCCGGGCCGACTCCCTGCCGGTGAGGGCCTTGATGACCAGAGGATTGAGGCTGTTGGGGTAGGTCGCGGGTACGGTTTTCACGGCCCCGCCTTCGAGGCTCACGAAGCAGCCCTCAGCCACGGCCAGCAGGGTCTCGGAAGGTTCAACCAGCTCCTCGAACACGGAAAAGCCCTTCTCGAGGGTTTGCCGAAAGTCCCTGAGGATGAGTTCGGCGATGCCGCTGGCGGGTTCGGGATTGAGGCCGTTGACAATGAGCGTCGCCGCCCTGGCAAAAGGCCTGGTTGAGACCCCCAGGGTCTTGAGGACCCTTTTCAGATCTTCGCCCTCAAGTGAGGTGATATCCACCGGGACCACCGACGCGGCCACCGGCGGCTCTTCCCCCTCCTTGGCCGGAGGAGCCAAACCGGCAGTAATGACCACTGCGGTTTCGGTGACCTCGGTCACCACCCCCCACATGGGCGAGTGGACGTCGCCCACGTCCGGGTCGGGATGCTCGGCCACTAAGGTTCCCGGGGCCACCGGGGTCCTCTTCTTGATGGTCTTGGTCGAATGGCCGCGCAGCGGCACGTAAACCACCTCAGGATCGGGACCGTCCTGCAAGGAGCCGCTGATACCGGTCAACAGAGTGAAGCTTGGCTTGATCGTAGTCATGGCAATCACCGATTATGGCACATGCTGCAGTGTTGGGGACTGTAAGGCCCTGCACCCTTCTCCTTGTGGCAGTTGATGCAGCGCAGATGGTAAGCTTCAAGCCTGGTGGGAATCGGGAGTTTCTTCGAATCGAAATGACAGGAACCGCAGGCCGGATAACCGGTCCCGTTCTTGGTCATGCCGTGGCAGCTCGTGCAGCCCTTCACCTTCCGGGCGAACAGGTCCTCGTGGCAACTCGGCGCACCGCTTGTGGGTGGCATCACGCAAAGACGGCATGCCCTCTCCCCACTGGGCCGGACGGCATTCCCCGCAGGAGGTGGGCTCGGGTTCGACGGACTTGTCGTGGTGGCAATCCAGGCAGCCTGAAGTCAAATCCTTATGGCCCTCATGGTCGAACTTGTTCTTGCCGAGTTCGGCATGGTGACAGCGGCCGCAATATTGCTTGTCGATGACCTTCTTGTGCTCGGCCGCAAAGCCCTCCTCGAAGTGTTTCGGATGACATTCAGCGCAGGCTGCCGGCTTCTGAGCGGGCTTGTCGCTCTCGTGGTGGCACTGCAGGCATGGTATCTGGTACCCCTCCGCGTGCACCTTGTGAGGGAAAACGATCTTACCTCCGGCGTTCTCAAAGAGGAACCGCGTGGGCACTTGCTCGGTAGACCCGGGGGTCAGGTAGCCGACCACACCCAGCACCCCCAGCAGGACGGCAACGATCGCGATGGGCTTATAGCGCGTTTGCACGGGAAGCTTCCTCTCTGCGTTTGGTTGAGCTGCAATCTGTTGGACCTGGCAAGGTGCCTAAAAATCCTCTCCCAACGTCACCTCGGCCCCGTATCGCAGCACCGGGTAGACTCCAGCCGGGGTCCAGAAGCCTTGCAGAGTCTGGACTCCCGGCTTCCCATCGAAGACCATACCGTCATGCCTGTGAAAA
>CAWAOR010000014.1:0-31573 GCA_963783775.1 uncultured delta proteobacterium
GGGGATTGCGGATTTCATGGGCGATGCCTCCCGCCACCAGTCCCAGGGAGGACAGGCGGTCCACTTGCATGAGATGCTTTTCGATGTTCCTGCTCTCGGTGATGTCACTGATGCGCACAATGGCGCCCGGGATGCCGCTGACAGCCTCTTCCAGGGGATAAACGCTCACTTCTTCGATGCGCTCCGGATTGAAGAGGCCCTTCCGTTCAATGGTGCTCTCTTTGCCCTCAAGTATGGCCGGGAGGATGCCGCATTGCTCACAAGGTGAGCCTTTTCCAAAAGCCAAATCGTGACAGCATTTCCCGACAGCCTCTTCGCCGCCGACAACGTTGAAATACTTGCAGGCGGCTTCGTTGAGCATCCCGACGGATAAATTCCGGTCAATCATCAACAATGGTGTGGGAATACCGTCGAAAACGTTCTGAAGTGAAGTTCTTGCCCTGTTCGCCGCTTCCTCTGCATGGCGTCGCTCAAGGATTTCCTGTCTCAGTTCCTCGTTCGCAGTATTCAGTTCGGCCGTTCTCTTTTGTACTTGGATTTCCAGTTCATCCCTGGATCTTTGAAGCTCTTCGATGAGTCGTATCCGTTCCATGGCAGTGGCAACCTGGTCGGCTACCGTCCTCATGATCTCCAGTTCCTGGAGCGAGAAACGGGTTCGCGTCTTGGTGCCGAAGGAAAGCGTCCCGATGAGTCGGCCCTCGACCCTGAGGGGATGGCAGGCGTAGGCTTGGATTCCGTAGGACTTGACCAATTCCGTTCGAACATCGGGGGTATTGAAAATGTCCTCGGCAACGATCCGTACCCCGTCCCGCGCCACGCAGCCGCAGACCGCCACCCCATAGTCCAGCCATTCGATCTTTCGGGCCTCTTCTTCCGGGATGCCTGCCCAGGTATTGAGATGGAGCTTGCCGGCCGGTTCGTCCACCAGGAAGTTGAAGAAAGCATGGCAGTCCAGGTGTTCCATGACTTGCCGGCAAAGCTCGCTGACGATTCCCTGAGGGTTTTCCGACGTCAGCAGCAGCCCGGCCGTCTCCGAGAGCAATTTGAAGCGCGCTTCGCTCTGGCGCAGAGCCTCCTCAACCCGCTTGCGCTCCGTGATGTCCTGATTCACAGCAATGGCTGCAATCATTTTCTTGTTTTCATCCAATACGGGAAGCGCCGAGTTGAGTATGATTCTCCTGGTGCCATCGAAGCATTCAATCTCAAGCTCTTCGTTGAGGGTTGTCTCACCGTATCGTATGGCCCGAGCAACGGCCCACTCATCGGGTTCGACGGGCTTGCCCGTATCCAGTCTCGAGGCCTTGTACTCCCCGAAGTGCTCTAGGCCGACATATCTCTTGCCTCCCCAAATCTGCTCACCCGCAGGATTCCCCAGGATGAGATTACCGTGCTCATCAGAGATCCAGACTCCGATGGGCATGGAATCCACCACTCTACGAAGAAGATTCTCGCTTCGATGCAGCGCCTCTTGAGCGGCTTTTCGCTCGGTGACATCTTGAACCATAGACAGGAACCCCAGGAATTTCCCCCGGGCGTCCTCAAGGGGTGTGTTCAGCCAATCGCAAAAGATGAGCCTGCCGTCCCGAGTGAGGTTCTCGTTGACACTGTGGGCGGTCATTTCTCCCTTAGCAAGGCGGTGAAGAATGTCGTCAACGTGCGGTTTAGCATCCGGTGGCACGATGGCTTGAGCGTGTCGGCCAATCAACTCCTCGGCTTTATAGCCAAAGATTTGTTCGGCAGCGGGGTTAAGCTGGAGAAACCGGAACTCTGCGTCGTAGACGATAAACCCGATTGGCATGCGCTCTCTGTGGAGGCGGAGGCGCTCCTCGCTCTCGCGCAATTCAGCCTCCAACCGCTTGCGAAAAAAGGCCTCGATTATAGCGGGAGCAATCGCCTCAATCGCCTGCTGGTGTTCCGAGGTGTACCCGCCCTCACGGTTCGCCAGGCCCAAAAGCCCTTGTGTTTTTCCGTCGTGAATGAGCGGGACCCCGAGAAAGGCAGTCAGGGGCGGATGCCCCGAGGGCGTGCCGATGCTGTCGGGGTGCGACGTGGGGTCGTTGGTCAGCAGGCTCTTGCCATCCAGCAGCACACGGCCATAGAGTCCGTGGATCTTGAAATCAATCTTCGGCCTGCCGTGCCCGCTCTGGTCGTCCATGGCGCACGCTTCCCAACCCGGGTCGCTCATTGAGATATCGTAGAGCGAGCCATCCCCGTCGAACTCACCGATGAAGCCGTACTTGCTCTGAGTCAGCTCCACGGCAGCCTTCAGACAGGTGGCGCCCAGTTGCTCTTCCGTTTCACAGGTCAGGGCCTGGTGGAAGATATGATTGATGGTCTCGAGGATTTTCCTGTGATATCGGATCTTCTCCTCGGCCAGCTTGCGCTCCGTGATGTCCACGGTCACAGCGACGCCGCCAACAACCTTGCCTTCGGCATTGCGCAGGGGTGCTCCCGAGGCTTCGGAAAACCAGCGCCGCCCGCTCGGCAGCAAAACCTCAAGCTCCATCGTCGGAATCTCTTGATCCTCGGCAATGGCCCTCTGGAGGGGAAGCTCGGTCTCGCTGATTTCTCGACCATCCCGGAAGAAACGCACCTGTCTGCCAGGCGCATTGGGGTCTGCTGCAGATGCGGAAAGGTTATCCTCAGGCGCAACTTCAAACTGAGCGAGCACCGCCGGGTTTCCCGTAACAAACCGGCAGTTGGCGTCATGGGAAAAACTGACTCCGACGGGCAATGCCTTCATGAGCGCCTGCAATCGTTCCTCGCTCTGCTTCAGGGCTTCCTGCGCCCTGCGCCTTTCTGTGACGTCATGAAAGACGAGCACCACCCCGATCAGGTTGCCGGCGTTATCCTTGATCGGGGCGGCACTGTCTTCGATAGGGATTTCGCGTCCATCACGGGTGACCAGGGCGGTGTGATTAGCCAGGAGGGCAACACGGCCGTCACGTAAAACGCGCCTGATGACATCCTCGGCCGGCTCTCGCGTCTTCTCGTTAATGACTGTGAAAACCTCCTGGACCAATTTCCCCCGAGCTTCCTCTTCCCGCCATCCCGTCAGCTCGGCAGCGACGGGGTTGATGAAGGTGATCCGCGCTGCCTCATCCGTGGCGATTACCGCGTCACCGATGCTGGTCAGTGTCACTCGCAGCCATTCGCGCTGTCCGCGGACCTCCTCCTCCGCTCGTTTGCGTTCGATGATTTCCTGCTGAAGCTCGGCCGTGCGCTCGTTGACCAAAAATTCAAGCTCTGTGCGGTGTCTTCTAAGCTCTTCCTCGACTTGTTTCTGCTCGGACAAGATCGGTGATAACAGCACATACGCCCTCAAAATCTTCAAAGCTCATGCGATTAAGCGAAACGTTGACCGGCAGGAGGGTTCCGTCATTTCGTTTCATCAGGAACTCGCCCCTGGCCGCCCCAAGACTGCGGCTCTCCTTGATGAGTTCCATCAATTGCGCGCGACCCTCGGGAGCAACATAAGAGTCCAGTTCTCTGCCGATGATTTTCTGAATGGGAAGTTGCAGCATTTCCCCCAGAGTGCGATTGCAGTAATAAATCGAGTCGTCGGATGAGAGGATGAGCGCACCCTCGCTGACGGACTCCACCAGGACCCGGTACCCGTGGTCGGCCCCTGTTAGCGTGTAGAGCTGCTCTCCATCGGGCTTATGGATAACGAGGGCATCGACCTCGCCGCTTTGGATCGCCGCGATGGTTTGTTCCGCTTCCCACAGGCGCTCTTCCAGAGTTCGGATCTTTGCAGACAACTCTTCTCTGGTCGGCTCGCACTTTTCCATTGATACACCTCGGTTGCTTATTCAAGCAAATATGGCTCAGGAGCTCTCTTCTTCCGCTTTTATTGCTAACCTGACCAGAATGGGTTCGGGGTCGGAAAGATCGCCGATGAATCTCTGGAGCGGCGGCGGCAGATGCTTGACAAGCGTCGGGGCGGCAATCACCTGGGCATCCTTGGCCAAACCCGGCTGCTGGTAGACGTCGATCACTTCGAGCTCACATCTGTCTTTAAGATACTTTTCGCAAAGCTGCCTGACGTTTTCTATCGCTCGCAAAGATCGGGGCGTCATGCCGGCGACAAAGAGGGTCAAGATGAATTTTTGCGATCCCCCCGTGGCTGCAGCTTCTTCGAATATTTCGGTTGTCGTTTTGTGATCAGACATAGTCGCACTTTCCTTGGAGGGCACTTCGGCTTGCATATCCGAGACATTTTTCAGAGTTTGCGGGGACGTAAGTCCAATCCTACCAGGACCGTTTCCGTATCCGCCAGGGTTCCGATTATTTTACGAACCGGTTCCGGCAGTCTTCTTACCAGAGTCGGAATGGCGAGAATCTGGTCGCCCTTTGCCAGCCTCGGATTCTCAAGCAGGTCGATTACTTCTATCGAGTAACTCCCCTTTAAGTGCTCTTCGCATATTTTTTTTAGATTGCTGAACGCTTCCATCGACCGGGGCGTCTGCCCGGCTACATAGAGCCTCAGTTCATACTGGTACGCGGATTCGGCCCGGGTCTGATCTTCTTCCTCGCCTGCAACAGTTGTGCGGTTGTCGTCTGATAAAGCCATCATGGGAATTCCCCCTGATAGAGTAGCCTAATCGCCTTGCCGCTGGCGCGCTATATCGGCCCGCTGACGGTCGAGCCCGCGCTTCCTTTCCTCCGCCTCGTCGACGTTCTTTTGGAGTTCCTTTTCCTGAGCGCTCAATTCCGCAAGCATTCCCGCAACCTGGGCTTCCACCGCGAGTTTCCGCGCTTCAAATGCCCGCTTTCTTCGTTCGATTTCCTCTGCGCGCTCTTTTTCCTCCTGCCGGTCAATCGCTTCCTGAGCAAGCCGGGCAGCACCGGTCAAAACGCCTCCGGGGCCGACATAAACATCGACGAGATGTACACCCTCGGAGGACAGAACGAATTCCCGGACCTGGTTGGAGTGAGGCATCCCCCGCGATTTGATCACATAGAGGCCACGGTTGCGCTCGCCGCCGCTTTCGAGGTCCCGCACCGTGATCCATGTATCCATGAGGGAGGAAACGCCCATTTCGGTTAAATCCTGGTGCTGCCCGAAGATCAGGCACGTAAAAAGCGTGCTTATACCCTCCACTTTCAGGCTGTCAATGAAACGCATCAGTGCGGATTTTACTTCGGCTGCGCTGCCTACTGAAACCAGATTGGATATCGGGTCCATGATTACCACGGAGGGTTTGAAATCCCTCACCAGCTTGTTCATAGTGACCAGATGCATTTCAAGCCCGAAGAGGGTGGGCCGCGTTGAGTGGAAATAAAGCGATCCATTATCCAGCCAGGGCTGGAGGTCGACACCGATAGAACGCATATTGCGTAGGATCTGGCTTTCCGATTCCTCGAACGCCAAATAGAGGCATCTTTCCCCGCGCGCGCACGTGCTGTTCGCAAAATGGGCGGCAAGGCTTGTTTTCCCCGTACCGGCCGTACCCGTGATCAAAATGCTGCTGCCGCGAAAGTACCCCTCCCCGCCAAGCATCGTATCGAGGCGTGAAACACCGCTGGATATGCGCTCGGTGCTGGCTTTATGAGTGAGGCCCATAGAGGTGATGGGCAGCACATAAAGGCCCCCTTCGTCCATCAGGAATGGGTATTCATTGGTTCCGTGGGTCGTCCCGCGATATTTGACAATACGCAACCGGCGCGTTGCAACCTGCTCGATCATGCGATGATCGAGCAGGATGACGCAGTCGGAAACGTATTCCTCTAAACCATGGCGGGTCAGGGTTCCCTTTCCCTGCTCGGATGTGATGACCGCCGTCACGCCCCGGTCTTTGAGCCATCTGAAAAGTCTGCGGATTTCCGCCCGGAGAATTCCCTCGTTGGAAAAGCCTGAAAAAAGGGCTTCGATGGTATCCAGAACGACACGTTTGGCCCCGATGGAATCAATGGCAAAACCGAGCCGCACGAAAAGACCTTCCAGGCCGAACTCGCCTGTTTCCAGGATTTCGCTTGGTTCGATTTGAACATAGTCGAGAGCCACCTGATCACGGGCTACCAAGTCGTCGAGATCGAACCCGAGCGAGGAAAAGTTCTCAATGAGGTCGGTGTCTTTCTCTTCAAAAGACATGAAAACGCCGGGTTCGCCAAAATCTCTTGCTCCACGGACGAGAAACTCCATCCCGAAAAGCGTCTTGCCGCTTCCCGGTCCACCGCAGATAAGAGTGGGGCGTCCTTGTGGGAGCCCCCCGCCGGTGATCTCGTCAAAACCGCTTATGCCGGTTGGTGTTTTTTTCAGTTGCTTTACCGGAATGGATTCGCTCGAACTGGACATTGCCTCTCCCATTTGCAGTAAGGGTTTGGTGCGCTGAAAGTTCAACGGTAAATGCCGTCCCCCCTACGGGCACGCTCTCGGATGAGATGAGTCCCCCGTGGTGGGAAGTGATCCGGTGCGAGATGGCAAGCCTTAACCCCCTCCCGCTATGGCCGAAGGATCATATCAGACTGGCGATGATCGCGTTTGCCAAATTACTACCAGGTTAATACCAGGCTATATACTGGTATTAGGCTAAAGAGCACAGGTAGGACCTCAAGTTCAACTTGTTATTTTTCAGTTCGAGCTTTCCCCTTATGTTTTCACGGTGAAAGCGGATCGACCTTGCTGAGGTTCGCAGGACTGTGGCGATCTCTTTGGTCGTACGCCCGTTGCGTATGAGATCAGCCACGCGCGTCTCCATCGGGGTGAGTTTAACGAGTGGGTGGGAAAGCCTCCGCAGGAAGGGGGAGGCAATCTCCCTCAAATTGGATTCTATAATCTCCAACAAGAGCTCCTGATCGGAACTCAATTGCGTTTTCGCAAGTTTTTCAACATAGGGCGTAATCAGGTTCTTTACATTGGTGAGCAGGGACTCTTCAAGCACCCTGCGATCCTGCTCCCGGTGCTGCAAGAGAACCTTCAGAGCGGAATTAACTTCGGCCAGATTCTCCCGCTCCTTCTTGAGCGCCTCTTCCGCGCCGACCCGTGAGATAATCGTCTCAATCATGCCCGCAATGATTTCAAGCTCACTCTTTGCGATTTCGGGAATTTCGCGTTGGGTGCGGGAGTTCAAGTTGAGCACCGCCACCACCCGACCTCCGGACTTGATTGGAATGACGGCCACAGAGGCGAGCTCCTCCCAGGCGAGGACTGCTCCGGCACCGAAGCCCTCCCCGAGTTTAGGCCAATAGACCGGCTCTCCCTGCATGATGACGCGCGTTTCAGCGGTGTCGGGTCCATAGCAGGAGACTTGGTCGACAAATCCGGAGGGAAGTCCCACGTGGGAGACGAGCCGCAGTTCACCACTCGCGCCGTCCACTAGATACACCCCGCCAGAGTCGAAATCCTCGATTTGCAGAGTGGCGCGCAGCAGCTGGTCCAGAGTTTCAGTCATGGAACTCGTGGAAGCAAGCGCAAGGGCGAGATCACGATGAATTCGCAGGAAAGTTTCCGCGTGCTTCCGTTCGGCGATGTCTCTGAAGACTCCCACCAAGCACTCTTTCCCATCGACTACCATTGGAAAAGAAGAGCTGATGTCGGCATAAAAAACCTCGCCGTCTTTTTTCCTGACCGGTATGTTCCGAGCTATCTCGATCTCTTTTCTTGCCAGCTTTTCAAACCGGTCCAAAACCCAGGGGAGATCCTGATCGGGATGGATGTCTGTTACTCCAGTCCGGTTGAGTTCTTCTTCAGTGTAGTCCAACATCCGCTGGATTGCGGGGTTGCCCGCGACGAACTGTTTGGTCTCCTTATCCACCAGAAGCAGTCCATCCCGCAGATTATCAAAAATGGCCCTGAATCTTTCCTCGGATTCTTTCAGGGCCTCTTCCACCACTCTGCAATCCGCCATGTCATTTTCCAATTCGGCCACTCGATGGCGCAAAGATTCCAATTCATCGATGAGTTGCTTCTCAGTTGGGTTGCCAGCTTTTCTCATTGCGAATTTCCTGAAATACGGGAACGACCTGCCGGTTTCATCTTGCCCCTCCAGGAATGTCCTGGAGCGCAGATGAAGGATCTACCGTTTCGCGTTATAGGGTTACGAAAAATTGAAAAGATTTTCTCGCTCACAGCGGGTCCTGGTTTCATTCCTCCAGATCTAGATCCTGATCTGTCTTCTTTTAACCCAAGCGAGCCAGTGAATTATGAGGCGTTCAAGTAGCGACTTCAAGAACAACCTCGTGCCGTGAGAGGATTTACTCCGGCCAAATGACAATTTTGAGGAGGGGGCAAGAGTGGGGGGTTAAGACTGCACTGCGAACAGCCCTCACTTCTTCGCGAATTCCCTGGATCATGAGCTCAATCTCGTCGTGAACCATCGCGGCTGAATTGTTGGCAATCAGCCCCAACAGTTCACTGAAGGATTCGCGTTGCGTCGTAGGGTCCTTGTTTACCACTTTGTTGGTCATTGGGAAAAACCGCCTCCTTACCTGCGTCCCCAAATAGCTCCGATAATCAGGCCCACAGCTCCTGCTATCAAGAGGCTGCGCCCTGGGCTCTGCCTGACGTATGCTCGGACCCCGGCATCTATCTGCTCGCAGTCGAATTGCCGAACGTACTCGGCTGATTGGTCCAACCACTCGGATGCCTGCTTCCCGTAATGAGCTATGCCGGATTGCGCGTCATCATCTGCCGATTTTCCGCCCAGAGCCTCAGCAACATCGCGTCTTGAGCATTCCGGCAGCAAGGAGCATTTAATGCCTGGAAACTTTTCCTTGGGACATCAGTCCACGCCATCCACAATCCCTGGATATCTAAGACTCACACATATCTTCTCGGGATATGGTGAACACGAAGTTAGACCCGTCCGGACGGGCCTCATACCATATCTCACCGCCGTGATCGAGGATGATTTCCCTGCAAAGGCACAAACCAAGGCCGACACCGTCCGGAGTGGGACCTTCCAATGGCTCGATTCGCTCAAACCTGTCAAAGATCTTCTCGCGATCTTCTTCAGCAATCGGTCTGCCGCTGTTGTAGACGTTGAGACGATAATGCGATTCGCGTTGTTCGAAACCAAAAGAGATGGTGCACCCCTTGCCCCCGTACTTGACGGCATTGGTGAAGAGGTTCCTATAGACGGCCTTCAGCCAGGTCTTGTTGGCGCAGATGGGGATGGAACCTGCGGGAATCGCCCCCAGACGATTGTCGATGACAATCTCAAGCCGGGTGATATCGTCCGCGAGTTCCTCCAGCACCGCATCGATGATATCCTGCCGCAGGTCCAGCACCTCGCGTTCCATTTCGATCGATTCCATCGACAATGGAGGCTTTCCCGAGGTAATCCTCCGCGGTTCCCAGCAGGCGGGCGCAACGGGACAAGAGGTCCTGCACGGTGTTGGCCGGGCTTTGATCCAGCTTCCCGTATGCGCCTCGAAGCATGAGCTTCAAGATGGAGGCAATGGCGACAAGCGGCCCCCTGATGTCATGAGAGAGGACCATCACCATGTTCAGAATGTGCTCGTTCAACCGTCGAACGCGCTGTTCCGATTCAAGGAGTGCAGCTTCCGCCCGCTTGCGCTCGGTGACGTCGTTCATCACGACGCGGCATACCGGCGCGCCGTCGGCGTCCTGCGCGGCGGTCACCGCCAGATGCCCCCAGAATGCCGTTCCGTCCTTCTTCACCATCCGCAACTCGCACAACTGCGGTTCACCGGCTTGCCCTGGGCTTGCCGAATGGGTCTCAAAAAGCTTTTTGCGGTGCAGGGAGTAGAGGTCCTGGTCCTCTTTGAGGATGAACCGGGAAAAGGACTGCCTGACCAGCGCGTCCCGGGCCACGCCCAGCATGGCGGCGGCGTTGAGGTTGGTCTCCAGGATCAGCCCCTTTTCGCTGACGGTGGCATAGCCGACCGGCGCCCGGTCGTACAGGTCAAAATAGCGCGCCCGCGCGGTGACCAGTTCCGCCTGTGCCCGGCGCAGCTCCTCGTTCTGCATCTCCAGCTCGATCTGATGCACCCGCAGCTCGTGGAGCTTCCGCCGCGTTTCTTCGGGCGACGGGGCCTCGAGTTTTGCCGGCGCCTGGGCCGCCTTTTCCGCGACGATCTCTTCGGCCCGCCAGCGCAGTTCAGCGGCGGCGCTTGGTCGGTTATTCGTGCTGGTCATTGTGGGCCTCCTTGATTCTTAGGCGGCGTTTCCTCAGGCCATACGCCCGCCTGGTCGTGAGTGTTCCCGGTCATCGCTCCGCCCCTTGAATGCCCCAATGCTGGAAATTCAAGGGAACCCCTATGAAATCGAGCCATACCCGATAAGGGTGAAAACCTTTCAGCATTTCTGAAGGGACTCGGCAGGTACTCGCGTCTTCTTTGGCACCGTCAACCACTGCCCACCCATCGGCCCTGACAGGCGAAAAATGTGCGGGATGGCCATCCGTCGTGATTTGAACGATTAAGAGCCGTGCCGAAGAGGCAGATGATCGCACTCTGTCCATGGCCGCGCAGAGCACGCCCCGAGCTTGCTGGGCGGAGAGATCGAGCTGGACGAAGCCTACTTCGGAGGCCTGCGCAAAGGCAACCGGCGCCGGGGAGAGACTGCCGGCTATTGCATCACCATACCAGCCGGCAGTGATACTACAGTCAATTTGGTCTTAGACTTTGACAACTCGATGGTCATGCGGTTCTCTACCCTCTTCACGCCGTTTACGTCTTTGACGAGTTTGGTGGCCAGGTCCTTTTCCGTCGCGTTTTCGGCCTTGCCACCCAAAGTAACCACACCCTTGTTCGTTGTGACCGAGGTATTGAGGGCACTGGTCGAGCGATGATAGAGCAGCGTCATCTTGACCTGGGCGGTGATGGAAGCGTCATCGATCTTGTCGCCTGCCGTTCGCGTCTTTTTCGAGGGCTTTGACACCACCGTCTCATTTCTTACATCTTTGACCCCATCGACATCCTTGGCGTATTCAGCCGTTAATTCCTTTTGTGCCTGACTGGCAGCATCGCCTCGCAGGGTCACAATGCCGTCTTTGACGTTAACCTCGGTTGTGCCTGCGCTCACACTGCGATGGAACAAGAGTGTGGTTTTCACCCTCATCAGCACCCACGCATCCGTGTTCATAGCCGAGCCTTCCCCTTTGACTTTCAGCCTGTTGTTCACAGTTTTGACCCCGGGCAAGCCCGCCACGGTCTCCCGGGCCAAAAACTTATGGGATTCCTCGGAGACGAGCCCCGTCAAGGTCACGAAGCCTTCCCTGGACTGGATCTTAATGTCATCGTCTTTGAGGTAGGTCTTGAACACATGCGAATTTTTGGCCGATGATTCGATGCGGTCATCCATCTTGGACGCGTGCACAGGCATGCTGAGCGCCAGCAGAGCTACCACTGCCAACGATAGAGATATAGAACATATTGGTGTCACGGTATGTTCACTTCCTATTGTTGTTACTTTTCCTCTCTGTAAACTATATGCTCCCAAGACCTCATGCCTTTCAAAGTCCCGGCTGTGGTGTATCGCAACCACAGTCGGAGGCGTAAAAATACGCCGGTGCAGGCATGATAAGCCGCTCTCCCTACTTCCCCAAAACCTCCTTGACCTGACCGATCTTTTTCTGAACTTTGCCGGCTATCTTTTCGTCTTGTCCTTCGGCTTCCAGCTCGGAATTCATGCCGACTTTTCCGACGATTTCCTTGAGCTTACCCTTTACTTCGTGAAACTTGCCTTCCGCCTGGTCCTTCGTGCTCGATTTCATGGTATTCCTCCTCTAGGATTTCGATTTGACTGCTGGTACTTAAGCCGGAGTTAACTCCGTAATTAAGGTGCTGCCTCAGTCGACTTACGTTCTCTCTATCAGCTTCAAGAGGCTCTTCTCGGATCTCACACCCATGATTTCCCTATGTGAAATCATGGAAGAGAACCCGGCTGGAAGCCTAATGAGCCAGGTTGCGTCATGTTTGAGCAAATTTCATGCCCAGTACGTCGAGAGACGTTACGTTTTGAATTTAGATAACATGTATAAGGAGTTATGGCAGGCTGAGACCCATCGATGGTTGTGGACTTGAGGAAGAAGAGTGTTGCATGCAACGCCTGCATTGCATGCTTTCTATGTCACGTGCAACACATCAACATCAGGGGATATCTTTTGGCGAGGCTGTACCTTGTGATTTTCCGGTAGCGGGTCATGCTATCTATAGCCAGTAAGGGAGCCGCTTTTGTTTTGTTCCAGACGGTTTTATCCAGAGCTTCCAGAATTGCGTTGGAATCGGCATCCTGTGTCTCATCGAGAAAGCGGCGCTGCCTTCCAGGAGCACTCAAGGCTGAGTTTCTCCACGAGATTTCTGTTCGTTGCGGCGATCAGCCGAACGTCGTTCCGCTCGCCGAAAAAGAAAGGCATGCGCCGAGAGACCGGCGCCGAAGAGGGTGTTCGAGAGGATGAGGCTGATATCGTTGTCCATCTGGAGCGTGGCACTGCATATCTCAACGGAAGCGCTCACCACCACACCGTCTCCATTTTGCCCGAGCAACGACTCAGCCACCTGGAGATTCGGGATCGCGCCGCCGCAACCGCTGCCTGCAAAGTCGTACGTCCGAATTGTGCGAGAGATCCCCAGTTCTGCTATGCGGTTCACCCCGCGAAAGCAGTTCAAGGAGCAGTGGAAACGTGACCTCGCCGCCCCCGGGCACTGCGCTGGAAACGCCGGTGGTGCGAAGGATCTCCTCGGGCATGACCGTGAGCGCAGCGCCACCCAGGACGATAGGGACTTCAGTTCGCGAGCGGATGGCCTGTATAACAGAAAGCAGCCCCGGGAGGTAGAACGTGGGCTCTCGCATGTCGTTATTATCGATGTTCCGCACCGAAAGGCCGATGACGTGGGGATTTCATTTCCTGAGGGCCGACGCGATCACGCGCTCGGGGGCGCGCTCGAACATCAGGTCGAGCACAACGACCTTGTGGCCTGCCCGCGCCACAGCCTCTGCAACCATGCATGCCCCGATCGGCATGACCGGCATGGGGAAGACGCTTTGATTGGTACTGATGATGATGACCTTCATAATGCCTTTCCTGAAGCTACTCAGGTCGGTCTCGCGCAGAGCCCCAAAGCGCCGCGTCGAGTGCCAGCGATAGGACAAGCAATGCGAGTGCCGCGACCTGAAGGGCGAAACGAATCGCATGGCCCATTTCCCAGTTTGAACGCAAGTCTGTCCAAATGGGCGGAATACTGGGGAGAGTTGTAGCGAGAAAGGCGGCATTCGCAGGAGCGACCAACCAGAGGAAGACGACCGGAAACGCCAACAACAAAGCGAACAGCGCGCCCAAGGAGAACCACAAACCGCGC
The DNA here is from genome assembly GCA_963783775.1 of uncultured delta proteobacterium. Taxonomy (GTDB): domain Bacteria; phylum Desulfobacterota; class Syntrophobacteria; order Syntrophobacterales; family Syntrophobacteraceae; genus JADGQM01. Next base: position 13,267 of record CAWAOR010000014.1, read on the forward strand.
TTCTTATTGCGCATTAAGAATGCGACCAGGCCTGTTGCAGCAATCGCCGATGGCTCAAGCATTCCGCCAATATGTGGTGGACCCCATTGAATATACAGCGACTTCTGAAGGGCGGGGGGTAGGGATTTGAGGGGAGGCTCTGGCGGGTGGTTACAGCAGAACCTTCACTCCCTTTGCGTAGATTACCTGCCTATCTCGCTTTCGAACAGAGGATGGCATCCTTGACAGCATCCAGGACAGGTGCTATCCAAAAACTCTCAACAAGCCTCCAGACCTGAAACGACAGGTAGGCCCAAGGCAGAGAATACGAGTTGCTGCTCAAACCGCATTACCAAGTTCAACGCGGTTTCGCTGAAGACGCTTACTGATCGAGCCGGTAAGTTGCCGATTTTTTTGACACCAAACCCAACGGCCAGAGAGGGCGCCGCGATTTTGGGGGCATTCTCGGCCAGAAGAAAACAATCCGTCCCCTCATGAACCACGGTGAGCGAACAGCAATCATTGGGGGGCGCAAGATTTGCCCAGGAATTGGAGCGTTTTCAGGAGGAGACATGCGATATCAAATTCTCGCCACCGATTACGACGGTACCCTCGCGCACGATGGGGTAGTCGATGCGCCCACCATTGAGGCACTCGAAAACCTGCTGGCCACCGGTCGGCGCCTGGTTCTGGTGACCGGCCGTGAACTGCCGCAGTTGCAAATGACCTTTCCGCACCTGGAACTGTTTGAATGGGTGGTCGCCGAGAATGGGGCGTTGCTTTACCACCCTGCTACCAAAGAGGAACAGGTGCTGGCCGAACCTCCGCCGGCGAAGTTCAGCGAAGCGCTGCGCGCCCATGGAGGCGAGCCCATTTCGGTCGGCCGGGCGATTGTGGCTACGTGGGAACCTCATCAGCAACTCGTTCTGAAAACCATCCAGGAATTTGGCCTGGAATTGCAGGTCATCTTTAATAAGGGCGCCGTGATGGTGCTGCCTGCCGGCGTCAACAAGGCCAGCGGGCTGACGGCGGCGCTAAAGAAGATGGGACTTTCGCCGCACAACGCAGTTGGTGTGGGCGACGCCGAAAACGACCATGCGATGCTGAAACTGTGTGAGTTCTCCGCCGCCGTCACGAATGCACTCCCGGCCCTCAAGGAAGCCGCCGATTGGGTAACACCTGCCGATCACGGGCAGGGCGTGGCGCAGCTCATCGAACGGATGATCGCTAATGACTTGGCGGATTTGGATGGTAAACTCACACGGCATCACCTGGAACTCGGCGCTGGTGAGGACGGGCCCGTGTGCCTGCCTCCTTACGGTCCCAGCGTGCTGATTGCGGGCCCGTCAGCCAGTGGTAAATCGACCGTGGCAACCCAGATTGTGGAGACGCTTGTCGAGCGGCAGTATCAGTTTTGCCTCATTGATCCCGAGGGGGACTACGAGAACTTCGAGCAAGCCGTCGTCCTGGGCGGTCCCAAGGCGGCGCCGCAGTCAGGCGAAGTGCTGCGGGTGCTCGAAAACCCCGAAGCGAGCGTGGTGGTTTCATTGACGGGCATGCCGATCCCCGATCGGCCGCCGTTCTTTCTCAAGTTGCTACCGAGTTTACTGCAAATGAGGGCTCGGCTCGGCCGGCCGCACTGGCTGATCCTCGACGAGGCTCACCACCTGCTGCCGGCAGAATGGCTGCCGCCGGAAGGCATGCTTCCCGACGAGTTGACCAGCATGGTGCTGATCACCGTACACCTGGATCTGCTGTCGACCGCCATCCTGGAGCGGCTCGATACGCTGCTGGTAACTGGCCTTGAAGCAGCAGATATCTTGCGGCATTTTGCCCAAGCGGGAAAAACGCCGATACCGATCTGGGACAGCAAACCGCTTGCTACGGGAGAAGTGCTGCACTGGACGCGAACAGGCAAAGTTCCGCCGCAAGTCGTAAAAACTCACCCGTGCAAGCAGGAGCGCCGCCGTCATCGGCGCAAATACGCGGAAGGTGAGCTGCCGCCGGACCGTAGCTTTTACTTCCAGGGGCCGGAGAAGAAGCTCAACCTGCGAGCGCAGAACTTGATGTTGTTCCTGCAAATCGCAGACGGTGTCGACGACGCGACTTGGGAACACCATCGCCGTGAGGGGGACTATTCGCGCTGGCTGAAGGACAGCATCAAGGACGCCGACCTGGCCGCTGCGGTCGCACGTATCGAAGCACCAGCTGAGATCGACCCTTTGGAAGGCCGCCGGCAGATTCGTGAGGCAATTGAGCGGGACTACACCTTGCCCGCGGCAGGTCCGCTGCCGGTGCCGGGAGCGCAATGACTAGAACTTTCTGATGAAGCTCCGCCTCAAACCGACGAGTGATTGACAGTTGTGCAACCGAGGGATTCTCATATGATCCCTGGCAAGGATACCCACACCATCCTCTTCCCTCACCGGCTCTTCTTGGCAAAATGACCGAGACCTTTATGGATTCGGTGAAGCGCTAGGCTGGGGATGCCGAGGTTTGCGGGGCAAACACCCTCTTTCAAGCCCTTGAGCTGACCGCCTCCGGCGGTCAGCTCATCTCCCACTTTAGGGAAGGGGGACTTGGCGACAGCTGCCCTAACACAGGGGGATCCCCCGTTGACAAGAAAGCGGCAGGGGGGATTTGAAGTTTGCCCAAATCTCCTCGAAGCCTTGAGCCAACGACATTTTAAGGACAACTGCTGTTTCTTCATCTCTTCACCGTTGGAATGCTGCCCGGCTGCAGCACTCCGGCTTTCCTACTTAGCATACTGGAACTCGGGCATGGCCTTGACCGATTCCTTGGTGGCACCCGGCAAAGTGATCTTGCCTTCCACCAGCTTGAACTGATTTACGCGAATCGCCACATCGTGCTTGTCCATCCCGAGAAAGCCACCCGTCCCGATGATGGCGTAGGAGACGGCTTTGTCCGGTGTAATGATGAGGTCGTCCACTACGCCGACCTTCTCATTTTTGTCGTTAAAGACGTCTTTCCCCATGATCAGTTTCTTGGCGCTCCATCCTTTGACCACGGTCACCAGTTCATCTGCTGTAACTCCGACAACCGTAGTCGACACACCGGCCACCGGCGCCTGCTGCTGGGCGAGGGCATTCCCCGTCATCCCAAACATTGCCAGACAAATCATCACCGCCATAATTTTTCTGTTCATTTTGTATTCTCCTTTTCTTAGCCTCTCGTGAACTTCCTTACGCTTTTCCCTCAGCCATGGGTCTGCAAGATCACAGACCCGCCGGGCGTTGCCGTTTCATCCATGCCGGGAAGGGGTTGAGCCGGCAACCTCGGATTCCTATTTCCAAGAAAAAACAGACATGCAGGGCGCAGTCGATCCACTGGATCGGTTTGACAAGCGTCCCGAATCGTCGATCCTACGACTTCCAGGGGGGGACGTAGTTGTAGTAGTTGTAGATGCTCTCTCCCCAGAGTGTGTCCGAGAAATCGGGCCACTTGCCGTCCTTCTCAAATCCGGGAGCGGTCTTCAGCTTCTCCTTGTCCACATTGAGGATGAGCTTGTGCTCGGTGGCGGAGAACTCGAAGGCTTCCCAGGGCATGGCGAACAGCTTGCTACCCATGCCCATGAAGCCTCCGAAGGAGAGCACCACGTAGGCCACGCGATTCTTTCTGGCGTCGATCACCAGTTCGTGGATCTTGCCCACATTCTCATCCTGGCGATTGACCACCGATTCGCCGATGATCTTCGATGCTGGGACGACACCATACATCGCCACAGACTTCTCGCTCGGTGCGTTCATACCTTGCTCCTTATTGTTTGCCTTATTGAGTTCAATTCCGCTACCGACAGCCTCAGCGGTTTGCGTTTCGCACGGCATTGTCATCGTCGGTAGGTTTCCACTCGTCCCTGACCTTAAAGGCAATGTCCATGCCAGACCGATCGAGAGACGTCGTATGTTCCATTAAGCTCATATGTATAGGCACTTATGGCAGAGTGAAACCCGCAGAAGGTTATGGGCTTGAGGAAGAAAAGCGTTGCGTGCAACAGGAGCGTTACGTTACCTCCATGTCATGTGCAACACTTCCATATAAGGAGCTTCCTTCTAGTGTTGTTACTTTTGCCTTTTGAACTCTAGCGAAAAGCCCGCAGAGACATTCCCTGCGGACTGGTGAACTTTTTACTGGCTCGATCAACTATTTGGTTTCGGTCGTCTTCGTTGGTGGTCTCTTGATCGTTTTCTCGGTCTTCTTTTCCTCAACACCCGGCCCCGAACTCTTCACCGATTCACTGCTTTCACTCTTACACTTGTACTCGCTTCCAGCCTGGGACGAATCCTTGTCCGAACTGCTGCTGCGGGTTTCCGTTTCAGTCTTTACGCTCGCTGCGTGGCTATACTGCGCAGGGATGAAAACCCACACTGCCCACACTGCAACAAACAGACTGAAGAGTAGCACACTCTTTTTTGCTCGTATCTGTTCGAACTCCTTAGCGTTGGATTTACCCAACCAAACAGGGAAAACAACCCCCGGTGGCACAGCAAGTTACTCGAGCGCAGTCAGTCGTGCCCGTGGCCACCAGGGCTCTGCCCCGGATCTTGGCACCTAGCCCCGTCTCGACCAGAAGAATCCGCCACCGCCGAAGAGTAGAAGCAATACGACTATTATCAGGATAGTTTCCATATCATCACCACCTCTCTAATTTGGAATAAACTTAAGTTACATTATACATGAGCAAGTTCTAGGCCAGGCAGCTTGACAAATATCGCTGCTCTATTTTTAGACATATATATAAACACTTAAGGCACGACATTTCCCATAGAAGCTTATAAACTTTGATCTGGAAACTGTTGCATGCAGCAGAAACGTTGCGTTTATTCCATGTCACATGTAACACTTCAGTATCAGGAAATGCCTCAATGAGCTCTTACTGGAGCATCGGGTTTTGAGATAGTTGCTAAACCCCATCTGGCCGGCAGCCAGCTGACTTACCGAGAAATCGACACGCAGCTGTCCTTGACAGCATTCAGGACAGGTGCTATCCGAAAACCCTCACATAACGATTTCCTATCAGTTCCTCGGATTCCGTGTTTGCGGCCGTCGCACGGTGACTGCGTTTGCATTTGGCTTGAACGCAATCAGCGCAAAAGGTTAATCTATCCTCAATTGGATCGCGGGGCAATCGAGGAGCTAACCCATCATAGCTCCAGGAGGCTGCGGAGATGTTTGAGCGGAAGTATGAAAAGATAGCTCCGGTAGCGGTTTTCGTCAGAAGGCTGGCCGCGTCTATTGCCATGGCAGGTATCTTGGTCTCGATTGTTTTGTTCATTGGTATTGCAGGATATCACTGGATAGCTGGATTTGATTGGACCGATTCTTTCTTGGAGGCATCGATGATTCTCGGCGGAATGGGCCCGGTCAATCGGCTTGAGACGAGAGCAGCAAAACTATTTGCTTCAGGATATGCTCTCTTTAGCGGCCTTATCTTTATAGCAGTGATGGGGATTGTTCTCGCCCCGATTACTCATCGAATTTTGCATGAATTTCATGTTGATGAGGAGGACATGCCGAAATGATGCCTAAGCCGGGCATGCACCTGGCGCGCTCCCTGGCTGGCGCTCGCTCGTTCGCCGGCAGCAGTTGTTCGATAAGCCAACGAATAGCAATTGCACCATCCCATCTCTTAAACCGGCACTGAGGAGTTTAAACAGAAAGCAAACGGGCATACTGGACTGCCCCTAACGAAAGAACAGCCATGAACTCTGACCTTTCTGATAACGAAACGCTGATCGATGACTGAAATCGGCCACATAAACAAACAACAACACATAAAGCGATTACTCGGTCAGTTTTTCGGCTTCCTGCTGAGGGTAGTGCGCGGTTTCATGCACAATCAGGGTCTGCTCTTATCCGGCGCGCTTGCCTATTGCACCCTGTTGTCGATTGTGCCCATGTCAATCCTCTTCCTAACCGTGCTGTCCCATTTTATAGCAGAGGAGCAGTTGCTCCGCACGTTGTCCACCTATGCGGGGATGGTGATACCGGGCTACGCAGCAATTTTGGCCGAACAGGTTCAGGTGTTCCTTGAGCATCGTCAAGCGGTCGGTATTATCGGATTCCTGGCCATGCTGTTTTTTAGCTCCATGGCCTTTGGCGTGCTTCAAAGCGCCCTGTCGGTTATCTTTTTTCATCCTGTCAGAATTAGCCGTCGCAACTTTCTCCTTTCCGCTGTTATTCCTTATCTGTATGTCCTTTCAATCGGGTTCGGTATAGTGGTGATTTCGTTTATTACGGGAGCATTAGAGACACTTGAAAAAAGGCAACTGATACTATTTGGATGGAGTGTAAGCCTTGAAGCACCGTCCAGGATCGCACTGTACATACTGGGGGTAACCAGCGAGGTGGGTCTGCTCTCTTCCATGTACCTGCTTATGCCGGCGGTGCGTACCACGTTTCGCCACGCGCTGATCGGGGGCGTAACCGCAACGATTTTATGGGAGATCACCCGCCGCGTACTGGTCTGGTATTACTCGACTCTATCCATGGTAAATTTGATCTATGGCTCCTTCGCGACAGCGGTGGTGACCCTTCTTATTACAGAGGCTGCAGCCTTAATCCTGTTGTTAGGCGCTCAGGTTATAGCAGAACTTGAGCGCAAGACGAACGAATTGACCGAGGAGAAACTGTCAGGATTAGAGACATGATTCACCTATGAGACTCTGGATCGCCTCAGGTGCACCCACGCAGAAGAAACAGCAGCAGTAGGATCGGGAGCTTCGATCAGCCGGCTGTCTTCGGGTTCGGCTTGCTCGAGGTCGTCGCTTACCCGGGTCACTTGCTAACGGACTGCTTTTCGCGCAGGGCGTCTCGTGCCAGACGATCCAGGTCTGCGTCCGTTACCGTGGGAAGAAAGCGCTTTCGATAAAGCTCGTCATGCACGATACCCACAATGGCAACCAGGGGAGCCGCGACCAGAACACCCAGCACACCGAAGGCGGCCACGCATAAGAGCATGGAAAAGATCACCGCCACCGAATGGAGCTTCATGCTGCGCGCCATGATCATGGGAGCGATTACATTGTTTTCCAAGACCTGCACGGCGAGATACGCGAGCAAAACCCAGAACGGAGTCATGCCTCCTTCGCCCAGGGCGAACAAGAGGGCAGGCACCGCGCTCAGGATGGGTCCCAGGTAGGGAATCGCTTCGAAGAGTCCCGCGATCAGCGCCAGAACCAAGGCATCTACAAATCCGAAGAAGGGCCACATGAGCAGAAGCACCAAGAAGCCGACTGTCAGCATCGCCAGCAGTGTCGCGATTGCCCAGGTGGGCACAAATCTTCCAATGCGTTGCATGATGGTCAGGGTCTGGTCGTGGTGACGCTCGGGTACAATCAAAAAAATCGCGCCAAAAATCGGCCGCGGATTCATTAGCGTAAAGATTACGCCGAAGAAGACCGTCACCAACACCACCAGGATCTGAGCCGCGTTGAACGCCACCGCCGTGAAGCGGCCGACCACACCCTGGACCATCTGGCTCAAACTGGAACGAAGAGATCCCGACTCTTTCGTCGTTTGTGGCGGAGCCGGTTTAGTGGTTCGTCGCGCGGCTTCGGGCTTGCCCTGCTCCGTCGCGGTCTGGGCAATTTCAGTGGTGACTTCCGCCTGGAGTTTTTCCTCGGAAAGCACTGCTTGTTGCTCCATTTTGATCAGGGGCTTTTGCAGACGTTCCCAGTAAGCGGGCAACTGTTCCGAGAGCTTGGTGACCGAGTCCTTCAGCGGCCCGGAGAAAGCCCAGCCCGTCAAGGCAATGAGCACAGCCAATGCCGCCACGATCAGCCCCGTCGCGCCTTTTCTTCCACCCGTCCAAGCCCGCATCCGCGAGATCACTGGATTGACTGCGAGCGAAATCAGCAGAATGAGCAGAAACGACAGCAGAATGGGAGACAGCAGCGAGAACGTTTGGATGAAAGCAAATAACGCCGCTGCCAGTACTATATAGAAATATACCGGGCGTGGCTTCACCTCTGGTTTGGCGTTGTTTGGCATGGCATTTTCTCCCGTTGCTAACTGATCGTCAGACGACCGGGCGGCGCTGCTCGGAGTCAGAGACCACCACCTCCTTCAGCGTCACTGCTTCCGCGCCCGACACCGGTTCGAGATGCGAACCATACCTGTCGGAGTAAATCTGGGTGAACTTCGCACCGAAGAACGGAATCTTGCGCAGAGTAATAAACCCACAACAACACGACGACCAGCGAGCCGGCCGCCCCGTACGCAGAGGTGACGCTGCTCCGCCCCAAGTACAGGCCGAACAGAAAGCTTTCCAAGATTAAACAGGAGGGCGGTGAGGATCGCGCCAATCCAAACATCCCGCCAGGCGATCTTCACATCGGGCAGCACTTTGAAGATCATGGCAAACAGCAGCGTGATGACGCCGAATGAGACCACGAAATTGATCCCCTGCCAGATGGTATCCTGCGCGGGCAGCAACCCGACCATGAATTCCGGTGAGGAGCCTGCGCATAATGGTCGTGGTGGGAGTGGTCACCCCGTTCTATGCTCCGCTCTCAGTAACAGTCGCAGGGACGTGTACGCGCACCACTTCGCTGGCAGTTTTGTCCTCACGTAGCCGTAAACAAACGAGTTATCTCATGAGGCACTCATCGGTCCAACCGTGGAAAACAACTTCGCAGACCAACTCCGGTCTTACCCATGTAAGGTGGCGAGCATGGGCTTTATGCCCCTCGGCATCGGTGTTATCGGCGCATCCTTCAGATCTTCTCTTTCCATCGCTTCCCGAAGACGGGTTTGGTTCATTTTCTTTTCCGATTAGCGCTAAAATTCAGTCAGACGAAGTCAAGGCTGATTTATGTTGAGTAAAATTTCCTAACCGGTCATTCCCGCAACGGTTTTGAGCGGGAATCAGGAGCATCGGCTTCTTCCCTGCTCGTTATTCCCGCTAGGAGCATGCGGGAATGACGGTTGATTATATGCATGGCTGAAGATCGACGCTAATCGGTTTTTCTTTTGACGGGAAGGTTTCTTCGGATTGACTTCGGAAAGATCCTCCAGAGTCTTATTGGACTCTACGGAACGATTCTTCTTGAGAATGTCATCTGCAATCGCATAGCGATCTTCTTTCTTCAAAAGAAGCCACGACTTCTCATCCTTTGCCCTTTTTACCAGCGCGAATTCACCCTGGAGCTCGTCCCCGTCGAGGACAAACTTTATATTCCCTTTTCAGGACCTACTTGATTTGTTGCCACGCATCCTTCCAGCCCTGATGACCTGGTAAAGCCCTCAGGTGCACCCACGCAGAAGAAACAGCACCAGTAAGATCGGGATCGGGATTCCTAAGGCCCAAAGTAAAATCCACCCCACCTTCCCTTCTTCTTTGTTACGCATGGCGATCCTCCATTTCTTTCAGACTCGGAACTTTTCCTAATTGATTGGATTGCTTTTTCCCGTAGCAGCAAGGTCTAACGGAAAACCTCCAGAGCAATGTCGGAGAGCGCGTTGACCACGGGTCTGGCAAACCGGCCGGTGCCCGAGCGACGAGAGCTTGCACCCAAGAGAAACCCGAGTCCTACTCCTATCCCTAACGCGATAAGAATTGTCTTGCCCGGATTTTCGCTACTATAACTCTTGGCCTGTTCATACGTTTCGCTTACCGCCTGGGCTGTTTTATCATAAACATCACTTACAGCCTGCTCCGCTTGTCCGTAAACCTCGGCGCCGCCTTCCAGGATGCCCTGAGTAGTATCGCCGGCGCTGCCGGGTTCTCCTACCATTTGCGGTTTGGGGGTCTTGTATTTGTTGTGTTCGACATCCATGTTATCCTCCTAAGAAAGATCAAGCGTTAACTCTTAATTTTTAGTAATCTTTTGCCTATCCACTCTCGGGCTAACGGTTGAACCACGTCCGGTCTGCGGTCGAGGCCCGGCGCCACTGCTTGCCTCCGCTGTCGAGGTTGCATTCTTTATCCAGCCGGCGGCAGCCTTCGTGACAACACCCAGCAGGGCCACCTTGATTAGGCCGGGACCGGCGGCTCCGGCAAGCAGACCGCCGAGCGAGTCTCGAACTTCCTCGCCAATGGAACCCATGATTCGCTCCATGGGCGTGGTGCGTGTTATGAACATCCTTGAGGCAAGATAGCCAAGGCCGGCGGCAGCCCCCAGCGCCCAGTACGGAGAGTCTTTTACATATCCGCGCCAATCCAGTTTCTCCTGGATACGCTCGTCGATTTTCTCCACTGTCTGGGAAATGTTCTCTTCTCCTTTAGCTATATCCCGACGTATATCTTCGCTACTGCGCTCGACATCAGCTGCCCTTGTGTCACTTAGATGCTTTCTTTCAGCCATTCCTTGTCCTCCTTTCCGGTGTTTGCATTGTCTTCTAGGTTTTGAGGATCGATTTCTTCAATTGCTTGTAGCCGATGAAGGCAATGACGACACCGATTAAAGCAAGCGCCGCTCCAGCGACAAGCGCCGCAGTGACGGGGGCCATATAAGAAGCGAGTCCGATGATCAATGCAGCGCACAGAGACATGAATGCGGCAAAACTGATGGCCACTCCGGTCGCGACGGTTAAGACTCCGCTGCGAACAGCCCTCACCTTTTCGCGAATTCCCTGGATCACGAGCTCAATTTCGTCGTGAACCACCGCGGCTGAGTCGTGGGCAAGCTGCCCCAACAGTTCGGTTAAGGAGTCGCGTTGTGCTGTAGGGTCCTTGTTTACCACTTTGTTGTTCATTGGGAAAAACCGCCTCCTTACCTGCGCCGCAAAATAGCTCCGATAATCAGGCCGACGGCTCCTGCTATCAAGATGCTGCGCCCCGGGCTCTGCCTGACGTATTCTCGGACCCTGGCATCTACTTGATCATAGTCGAATTGCCGAACGTACTCGGCTGATTGGTCCAACCACTCGGATGCCTGCTTTCCGTAATGAGCTATGCCGGATTGCGCGTCCTGATCTGCCACTTTCTCGCCTAGAGCCTCAGCAACATTATGAAACTTATCAGCAATAATATTTTTGACATTCTCGAAGCCGGTCGACTTACCCGTATCTTGGAACTCTGCCGCGGTTTCTCCAGTTTGATCAACTACCCTGTTGTTTGTTCCCATATGCTCACCTCAAAAAAGTTAAAGGGCGATGATTGCGTCAATGACGAGGCCGCCCAGGCTTTCTTTTGCTTGCACCGGATAGCCGCCACGTTATAATTGCTCCATTCGAAGGCTTTCCAAGGCATGTCAAACAGCTTTTACCCATGCCCAGGAAGCCGCCGATGGAGAGCACCACTTAAACCAGGAGGCAATCTTCGGCGTCGATCACAAGTTCCGTGGATCTTGCCCGCATTCTCATCCTGGAGATTGACCACCGCCCCGGATCTGATCGCCTAACGGCCCCGCCTCGACCAGAAGATTCCGCCCCCGCCGAAAAGCAGAAGCAATACGACTATTATCAGGATGGTTTCCGTACTCATATCATCACCTCCTCTCTAAGTTGGAATGAGCTTAAGTGACATTATACTTGAGCAAGTTCTGAGCCATGCGGGTTGAGAAACGTCGCCTCTTAATCTTTCTGAATATATATAGACAGTTACGGCAGGACGTGTCGCCTCAAAGCTTATGGAATTGGATCTGGGAACTGTTGCATGCAACAGAAGTGTTGCGTTTCATCGATGCCGCATGTTGCACTTCATCAGCAGAGGGGGAGCTTGCGATCCAACTCGATAAAGCGGCTCGAAAAAAGGCTTTTGCCTTTCAAGGATTATTTATTACGAAAAAGAAACGCATGCGCCGAGAGCCCGGCGCCGAAGGCGAGCATCACGCACCACTCGCCGGGAGCGATGCCCTGTTGCTTCAATTCATCGAGCACGAACCATACCGTGGGTGACGACATGTTCCCATATTTTGCAAGGATCTTGCGCGTCGCCTGTAACCGCTCCTCGGGGATCCCGATCTCGTCGCGCACGGCATCGATGATCTTCTCTCCGCCCGTGTGCACCGCCCAGTGTTTGACGTCGCGTACGGCAAGAGACCGGGATTTTAAAACATCCGCAATGACCGAAGCCGCGGCTTTACTTACCAATTGAGGCAGTTTCAACGAAAGTTGATTATGAAGCTGTCCGTCTTTATGAACATATCGTATCGTGTCTCGTTGCTCGGGCACGTATCTGCTTGCCGAGGCGACCATCTCGAACCCCTCGGGCCGGTTCGAGAGCACGGCCGCTGCCGCGCCGTCGCCGAAGAGGGCGTTCGAGAGGATGAGGCTGATATCGTTGTCCATTTGGAGCGTGGCACTGCATATCTCGACGGAAGCGCTCACCACCACACCGTCTCCATTTTTCCCGAGCAGCGACTCAGCCACCTGGAGATTCGGGATCGCGCCGCCGCAGCCGCTGCCTACGAGGTCGTACGTCCGTATTGTGCGCGAGAGCCCCAGTTTTTCTATGAGGTACGTCGAGATGCCGGGACAGATGTAGCCGGTGCAGGTATTCACCACCAGGCCTGTCACATCACTTACGTTCGCTCCCGCCTGCGCCAGCGCCTTCTGAATGGCCTGGGCGGAGAGTTCGACAGCCCAATGCGTGAACCGCTCGATGCGTGCATCCGGCTCTTCGTCCACGAGGGTCTCGGTACGCTCGATGGCAAAGTGCCTCTTTTTGATGCTCGGATGGGAAAATACAGTATGGATGAGCGACAGGCTCCGGGAGTTCAGTCTGTCCGAGTAGTGATTCCGCATGAACTCTTCAGCCGTCGCCTGGTCGGCGATGTAGGGAGCCGGGGCGACGGCAAATGAGACGATGTGAGCGTTTTTTCCCTGTATTGACATCCGATCATGTCCTTTCCGTGAGCCGAGACTTTTGTTTAAGTTGTCAGTGGTCGGTTATGGGTTGTGAGTCGGTTTTTCACACATCCATTCCCGCGAACCGCAACCCCCGGCGGATGAAGCGCGTGTGCCGCCAGAGCGGAGACCTGAGCCCCAGCCGGTATCCAACGCGATGGATGGCGGGAAGGAACGGGAAGTTGAGAGAATCGCCGCTCATAAAATTCATGTGGCTGTTCATGGCATTCTTTACCTGCCGCGTGATCCATCCGAAATCCACTTCCGGTGATAAATAGAAGACCGGCTCGAGCATCTTCGCTGCAGGAAGCGTGAGTACACCTTGCCGCCGTGCAATGGATTCAAGCTCTGTCCCGGGGTAAATCCGTATCCCGATATTGAAAAAAACAGCATCCCGGGGACGGATGGCGGTCCCGGCAAAGCGTAACGTTTCACGAACTGTCTCCTGAGTCTCGCCTGGTCCGCCGAGCAGGAATATCCAGACGCAGGGCAGATGATGGCGCCGGACGATTTCCGCAGCGGCATGCACATGACGAGCGGTGAATCCTTTTCTCAATCCCTGGAGCACCTCATCAGACGCGCTTTCCACGGTCAATCCGAACCCGACAAAACCCGCTTGTTCCATGCCGGCAAGGAGTGCATCATCAAAATAAAGCGGGTTCAGTTCCAGACTCTGGAAGCGGGCCCCCGGTTTCGATCGTGCGAGCGCCTCGCAAACAGCCATCGCGTGGTCGTAGGGCGCATTGAACACACTGTCGACGAACTCGATGTCCCGGAGGCCCGATGACGCCAGACGGACAGCGGATGCCGCCACCTGCCCGGGATCTGAAAAACGATACGTATTGCCTTCAATTTTACGATAGGTGCAATAGCTGCACTGGAATTGACAACCGAGCTTGGTCTGGAGCGGCGCCGTGGACAACTGAGAGCGGTACGAACGCACGTCGATCCACCGCTGATAATCAGGCGTCATGCAGTCGATGGAGGATCCTGTTGAAGCGGGGGGATTTGCCCGGAACTCACCGGCCGCGAGCAAAGCGATGCCTGCAAGATCATCGAACGGTTCACCCCGCGAGAGCCGTTCAAGGAGCAGAGGAAACGTGACCTCGCCGTCCCCGAGCACGGCGCTGGAAACGCCGGTGGCGCGGAGGATCTCCTCGGGCATGACCGTGAGCGCAGCGCCGCCGAGGACGATAGGAACTTCAGTACGCGAGCGGATGGCCCGTATTAGAGGAAGCAGGCCCGGGATGTAGAACGTGGGCTCTCGCATGTCGTTATTATCGATGTTCCGCACCGAAAGGCCGATGACGTCAGGATTTGATTTCCCGAGAGCCGACGCGATCGCGCGCGCGGGGTCGCGTTCGAACATCAGGTCGAGCAGGCCGACCTTGTGGCCTGCGCGCTCCGCAGCCTCTGCAACCATGCATGCCCCGATCGGCATGACCGGCATGGGGAAGACGCTTTGATTGGTACTGATGATGAGGACGTTCATGATGCCTTTCCTGTGATTACTCAGGTCGGTCTCGCGCAAAGCCGCAAAGCGCGAAAAGAAAAGGAGGTAAGGATGGGTTTGAAACCCGCCCGAACAACCAAATCACGCCCCCAAATTTTCTTGGCCTCTTCCTGGGTGCCTTGACCGGCCTGGTTGGCCTTCTTCGATTCACCATCTCGATCCGACTCAGCCTCAGGAGATTGCTTACCACCCATTCCGAAAATTCCTTCTTGCCAATCACGTCGCTAATTGTGCGAATAGCACAGCTAGGAGAGTGTCCGAGAAATCGGGCCACTTATTGTCCTCGACAGCATCAACGATAGCGCCTTTATCACCAAACCCTCAAAAAGCGATTTCCTATCAGTTATCCCCAAATATTTTTCTGTGGTCGATTATTTACCAGCATCGAGCGCGTCCATATCTTTGTGCGCCTCGTTGACAAAGCCAATCGCATCTTTCGCCTTCCCTTTATGATCTTCCGAGCTCACCTTCGGCGGAACTCTTTGTTCCGTTTCTTCGGACGCCGATACAGCCGGCGGCAAACGAGGATAAGATCGGCTACTACAGAAACGACTCATGTTCGGTCCTCCTGTCTCGGTATGCTTTTCCCAGCATCGATCACGAGTATCTTTGCTTTCATCCATTACCCTTGTGAGAGACTCCTTTACCTCAGAAGGGACTCGGCAGTACTCGCATCTTCTTTGGAAACGTCAAACACTGATCGCTTCTTCATCGTCAATTACAGGAACCTTGACATTCATTGTTCACCTTAGCAGGTAGGTCAATTATCACCTTGGTAAATTCCCTTTTGAGACTCTCAAAACTGAGGAACCCCCCATGATCTCTGATGATCCTCTCAGTGATATTCAACCCCAGGCCGGTTCCTTTCCCGAAAGGCTTTGTGGAAAAGAATGCCTTTGTCAGCAGGGGTAGCTCATGGGGTGAAACTCCGACTCCCTGATCATGAAATACGATTCGCACATACGGGCGATCGCTGATGATCACTTTCTCACCGGTGATTTCGAGGAGTTTATTCTCATGCCTTCTCGGATACTTTTCATTCAACGCATAGCGCGCGTTGCTGATAATATTTATAAAACTCTGCTGGATCTGCTGAGAGTTGACATCCACTTCAGGAAGGTCGTCAAGAATATTTATCTTTAGAGCAATGCCCTCCTTTCGCATTTGCGCCTGGGTTAGAATGATTGATTCTTCAAGTATTGCAGAAAGGTACGTCGTTTTTCTTCTCTCCCCCTCATCATCGCGTGCGTAGGAGAGCAGCGTCTTGACTATGCGGCCAATACGCTCCCCTTCCTTCACGATTCGCTTGCCGATGTCATTTGCCATGCTCTCAGCGCTGGACTCGTTGATCAATATTTGACCATAGTTTATGATACCCGTGATGGGATTATTGATCTCATGAGCAATTCCGGCGGCCAGTTCCCCTAAGGTGGCCAAATGACATGCTTGTATGGCTTCCGCCTGCAGTGCCATCTTCTCGGTAACATTAGTGGCAAGCAGGAGCACGTTGCTGACCGTCTCACCCTCTTTGATGGGAAAGGCCCTTAGGTCCAGTACGGCACCATTGTGGGTTACCAGCGAAACTTCCATTTGCCGGGTATTGAAACATCTTGTTACCGGAGCGCTCAAAGAGGGAGGAGACAGATCATGCAATAATTCATGACAGTATTGCCTTACCTCCCCAGATAGCGGCACATTCAACTGTTGAGCATTTCCGCAGTTGGTCCACAATATTTCCATGTCGGGAGAGAACAGGACCAAAGTGTCGCTGATAGCATTCAGAAGAGTATCGAATTCCTGTGAGAGTTTTCTGAAGTTATCACGTTCCACCTGCAGAGCAGTTTGAGTCTGCTGCCGCTCTAGAATTTCCCGACTCAGTTGGGCATTTGCTCCCACCAGTTCGGCGGTGCGTTCCCTAACATGTTCTTCCAACTGGTCGTGTGCATGGTGAATGACATCCTCCAGCCTCTTCCGCTCGGTGATGTCCACAAATGCAGCGACGGACCCACGCGGTCGGCCTTGTTCGTCAGGCAGCGGCCTGGCGTTGCCCAGCAAGTGACATATCGTGCCGTCGGAGAACGCGACATCATATTCGAAATCCTGCACCACAATACCGCGCGCCGCCTGCTGCACAGGCAACTCGTCGCCCATGATCTCGCGTCCATCCTTAAACAGCTTGAAGTGCCTTGGCCGCACCTTTTCGGGTGCGGTCAGCGAGGCTTCAGCACCGAAAGGCAGGCGCAGCAATTCGTCAGCCGCGCGGTTGCCGGTGATGTGCAGGCATTCCGGGTCGTGAGCGATCCACACATACGCGGGCACGGCCTGCAACACGGTCTTCAACTCCTCCGCCCGCTCCCTTTTGCGCTCCATAACCTCGTGTAGCCCCTGCTCGGCCTGCTTGCGCTCGGTGATATCGCTCACCACGGCGCGGTACATTAACGCGCCATCAGCGTCTTGCACCGCGGTCCCCTCCAGCTGTGCCCAGAAGGGGGCGGCGTCCATGCGTAGCATTCGCAACTCGCACACCTGCGGAACACCCGTTTCAATAATCTGTCTGCGGTACAGGTAATAGATGTCCTGGTCTTCGGGGAGGATAAATCGCCACAGCGGCTGCTTGACCAGAGCCGCTCTTACCGCACCCAGCATACCGGCGGCGGTAAGATTGGCTTCCAGGATCAGCCCCTGTTCGCTGAGGGTGAAATAGCCCACCGGGGCCAGGTCGAACAGCTCGAAATACCGCGCCCGAGAGGCTTCCAGCTCCGCCTGTGTTCGACGCAGCTCCTCGTTTTGCATCTCCAGCTCGATCTGGTGTACCCGCAGTTCGTGGAGCCGCCGCCGCGTTTCCTCGGGGGACAGCGAGTCCAGGTCTTCCGGTATCTGCTCGCCTTTTTCCTGGGCTATCTCCTCCGCCCGCCTGCGAAGGTCGGCAGATCGATTCGGACTGTCTTTTTCTTCTTTCATCGCTTGGTTCCTCAAAATCCCGGCAATTTGTACAACTGAGGGCGATGCTTACGAAAACGGTCTCCTACACCACCTCTTTCAATGCGCTTGCGTTCAGATATGTGTTGAGTGGGGTAACGTGGACCCCATTATCTAGACCACAGTTGAGCAAGAACAAGGTGGCTCGGTATCATCCCATTGGGCCTGGGACTGTCCCAGGCCGCTCTGCGGATGCGGGGCTGGGCACCATCCGCTGATTGCCATAATAGACTTTCAGCCGGCGTTCTGTAGGGCGAATTCCCAGTTGATCAGCTTGTCGAGCACGGCGTTAACATAGTCGGCACGGCGGTTCTGATAATCCAGGTAATAAGCATGCTCCCACTGACTTCTCCCTCCTTTTTCGGCGGGCACGGCACGCTAAAGCCGGAGCTGTTTCATGGTCTCGCGCATGAACGCGGGGAGATCGGCCGGTTGCCGGGACGTGACCAGATTGGCGTCAACAACCACCTCCCGGTCTTCATAGAGCGCGCCGGCCTCTTTCAGTTCATCAGCCACCGACATGTAGCAGGTGGCGCGTCGCCCCTTTAAAAGGCCGGCGCTGATCAAGATCTGCGGCCCGTGACAGATGGCGGCAACCGGTTTGCTGTGAGCAAAAAAGCTCCGGGCGATCTCCAGCGCCTTCGGCTCTTTTCTCACCACCGCCGGCGCCTCCCCCCCGGGCAGGACCAGGATTGCATAGTCGTCAGGGTTGACCTCGTCAAGGGTCTTGTCCACGGCCACTTCGTAGCCATGCTTGCCCTTGATGGCCCCGCGGTTCAGGGAGGCCACTGTCACTTCGACGCCCGCCTCCTTCAGCCGGTAGTAGGGGACCAGCAGCTCAGAGTCCTCAAAATTGTCCGCACTTATAATCAAAGCTTTCATATTTCCTCCTTATTTGTCCCATTTATTTTCCATCGGCTTACTTCGGCATCAACCGCTGCAGGCATTACGGCTCCTCCCCCAATCACTTCGGGTTCCGGGCAATACCACCGAATCACGCGAATACCCTATACCGCAACAAACGCG
>CAWAOR010000015.1:0-205669 GCA_963783775.1 uncultured delta proteobacterium
CGGGTTCGAACCCCGTTGGGACTACCACTCTAGAATGACTTCATGCTTGGTTTTATGTGTGCCTGCCATCTTCGCTCCCCACACGCTTCCTCACAGGCAAGGAAAAACACCCTGCACACAAGAAGAAGCAGGGTCGGTTCACCCTGCTTTCTCCTCTGATGGGGTCTTGAAGAACCGTGTAATGATCGGCGAAGGCCGCCGTGTGCTTCGCTGTTTTACCCAGGCGGCCGGTGGCATTGTCTCTTGGCCCTCATGTCCCATCGCCCAGAAAGGCCTTGGTTTCTTCCAGAGCGCCGTGAAGGGTGGCCATGAATTGTTCCGCCATCCGGGAAGTAAGGCCGAGCTCAAGAAATACATCATCTTGATTCGGCTGCAGAAAGCCATCTAGACCGCACCCGATTCCCATTGCCGACACCATTCGGTTCGCCACATAGACAATGGCCGCGACCTCACGGAAGTCTTTGGCTTCGTTGGGGTAGTGGTGAAAGCCGATGGCGGTCGTGACCCCGGGGGGGAAGCGCCAGCGTCTGGCAATTGTGGCTCCCAGCTCCTGGTGATCGATCCCCAGAACCCGGCGTTCGGCTTCGACGAAGCGCAGTTTCTCCTTGTGCACGAGCGGCAGAATCACATCATAGTAGTCTTTCACATGCAGGCTCAGCAGAGTCTTCCCAATGTCGTGTAACAGGGCTGCCGTGTAAATCGCGAACAGATCGTGCTGGCCTGTGCGCTGGGCCACGATTTCGGCCATCAGGGCCACGGCTACGGCGTGCTGCCAAAGCTCTCCTTCGCGGAGGTCGTAGCCACTCCCGTCTCCACGAAAATAGCGGGCTGAGCAGGCGATGGTGATGACCTGAATGAGCTGCTTTTGCCCGAGAATGACGATGGCATCCCTCAGCGAGCGGATGGGCTGTCGGCGCGCGTAGTAGGGGGACTGGCTCAAAGCCAGGACTTTGGCGGTAATTGCCTGATCGTATTTGATCACTGCCTCAATCTCGTTTACCGGGGCCATCCTTTGGATCAAAGGCAGTACCTTGCCCACGATTTCTGGAAAGGGGGGGAGCTTCTGCGCAGATGCGAGCACCTGTTCCAAGACTTGTGATGATGCAAGTTCCGACATACGTCCGTCCTTTACCTCTGGTGTGGTGAAGATGTAACCAACATCTCGGGTCTCTTCACGGCCAATCGATGGCCCTGTCGGTTGCGGATACTAAGAGGCTATCACAAAATGCCCCATACGCCGTTGATCGTCATTCCCGCGAAGGCGGGAATCCAGGTTCTTGGGGTTTTCCTGGACCCCCGCCTTCGCGGGGGTGACGAGCTAAGCGAATTTTGAGATGGTTTCTAAGTACAGGTCAACACAAATAACTGTCCACCGTCAGTTCGTCATACCGGCGGAGGCCGGTATCCAGGCTGTTTTTCTGGATTCCGGCCGGAAGATTGCCGGAATGACGCTTTGAGAAAATGGTCACTTTATTCTGTGGTGCATTACTAAGCGCCCCAAAGCCATCGCGGCAGATTGACCACTTGACTCTACCGTCCGGCGTGCGGTTTCGCTCGCTTGCCTGGCGCTTCCGGTCCTCTCTTCTGTCGGAAAAAACGTTAAACACTTGAAAGATAATTGAGCCAAAATACTCTGTCCGCGCCAAGAATGCGTGCAGCAACCATCGCTCGCCATGGGCTTTTCCTTCTGCCAGCCTGCCAGCTTCAGTCTGCATCATGGATCGGGTCCCGAATGGGGGGACTCTTCATCGGAACGCTCTGAGTCTCAGGTTCGGGCGGGGGCGTCATGACTTTGACAAGCTGTTGGGCAAGGGCACGAGCAAGGGCCTGGTATGGTTGCGCATTTTGCCCTGAGTAGGTGTGCCAAACTAAATCGATATCTGTCCCCGTCTCAGAAGTCGCATCGAGCCTGACGAACCATACCAGGGCCCCTGAGTAAACGGTCATGATCTGGATTTCAACCGTAAGCTGGCTCGACGTAATTCCTGAACCGGCTAACAGGTGAACAATCTTGCCCCTCATTGCGAGATCATAGTCCTTCAGCTCGGTTGAGATCGAGATTTCCTTGGGATCACTCGAAAGCTGGCTGCTCAGGGCGATCTGTCGGTAGAGGCCGGAACGCAGGAGTTCCTGGTAGAATTCATGAGTCACCCTGTTCCCGGTGCCTGGCGCGTACTGGGGGTGAGTGAAGGGATAGATAACCAGCTTGGGTCTCTGATGGTTCGCAACGGGCGGTTTCAGAAAGACTTGAACCTGCATAAAGTTTCTCGGTTCCGTCAGCATACTCATGGGCGTCGAGACACATCCTGCCTGGAGCAGAAGGATGCCGGCCATTACCATCAATGTCCCTCGAAAGCGATTCCAACGCATCTCGCGTTCCCTTCCCAATGAATACGGCTCGTTCTTCAATCCAGCACGGCGGCCTGCCGGTACTCACAGGCAAGCACCAGTCGTGGGGCGTGGCTTTCTCCGTTCCTGGCATGACCAGGGGTGAGTCATCGGCCAGCGGCGATTGATTCTTCCCGAGGCGCTTGAGCCGGTTTGTCTGTCTGTCGTGGAGGAGCAAAGCGTCTTCCCGGAAGAAAATAATGCAACGATCAGGCCACATATTCGCAAGAGCGTCATAAAAGCGCGATTGCCTCAACTTTTTCTTCATGTTCAAGTCGCGAGCCACCGATAGATGAATCAGACCCAATACTGAGTCATGCCTCATGAAGCGCTGCAAATTTTGGCGTCGGCTTTCACGGCATGTGACCAGAGAGGTCAGAGCGACGGGAAAAGAAGGTTGAAAGGAGGTGGTGGACCTGGAGCCGGTATGCTTCTGGCCCTGAGGGGGGCAACAGACAGACAGGGGATATCTGGCAACATGCTCTTTTCGGCATAGCTGCACAAATTGCCGAACAGCGTTCAAAGGGGGGAGAGGCGGAAGGATCTCCGAGAGGCTTCCTCTGATGACTGGAAATCAGAGGGGGGAGAAGGAGCCTTGGGCATCAGGGAGATCGACCTGCCAAAGCTGCGTGAAAAGTGAGGACCATTAGCTATTAAATCCGGACTGGCGGGAGGGGTCACAACGATGAAGAGATTCAATGTGGGGGTGGGAACAAAAATCTTCGGGGGATTCATTACCCTGATCATTATTGGAGTGGCAATCGGGGGGGCGGGCTATCTCAGTCTCAACCGAGTCATCGTTGCCGGGGAGTTGGATGGAGCGGCAAGAGCAACAGAGCAGAAGATTCTCGAAGCCAGGACCTTCGAGAAGAACTACATCATCAAGAAGGACGAAGAGTCCTATCGAAAACTGCTGCAGAGCCTGGATCAGTTGGCGGCGCTTACCGTTACGCTGAAATCGAAAATGGATCAGACGAAGGACGCCGAGGAGATTGCGGAGGCCCTGCAGGTCTACCGGAAGGCTGCAGCAGAGCTCAAACGGCTTGAAGAAGACGACGCTTCAGTGCTCAAAGAGCTTCAGAATGTGGCGAGTGCGATCACCTCTATTGCTGATGAAGAATCTGCGAAAGCAACTGCCGGCATCAGGGAGAGCATCCTCCAGACCAACGCCACAACTCTTAGAGACTATGGTCGGGAACGGGTCAAGGACGTGGTGGGGGTGGGGTATGATGTCCTGAAGTTTTATCACGAGCGGTCAATGTCCAAAGAAGCCGCCCTGGATACCGTAAGAAACCTGCATTTCGAAGGCAACAACTACTTTTTTGTGGTTCAGGAAGATTTGATCCTCGTTGCTCATGGGAGCAACCGCAATCTTGAGGGGCAGGACTTCGGCAAGATCCAGGATAAGAAGACCGGCAAGACCTTCATGAAGGAACTCGTTGACAGCGCCCTCAAGGACGGTGAGTCGTTCACCGAGTACTATTGGACCAAACCGGGCATGGGTGATGCGGTATTTCCAAAAGTGACCTATGCCAAGAGCTTCAAGCCCTGGGGGATCATCATCTGTGCCGGCGCCTACATCGACGATATCGAAAAACAGGTCGCGAAAACCGGCAAGGTGATTGAAGAGGGCCTGGTCAGGCTGCAGCAGGCGGACGCCATCAACCAGTTCAGCCAGCAGGCCAGACTCTACGCCAGCTACTACTTTGCCTTCGGCCAGCAGGCAGAAAAAGTTGGCGAGTATCTTGGCCGCCTGAAAGACCTTCCCGTTGCCACCGATGCGGTCAAGAAGAACGCCGATTCTTATCTTGAGAAATTCACGGCACGCGTGAGAAACAATGAGGCTCGTCAAAAAGATGTTACACAAATTGACGAGGTTGCCGGAAAAGTGGAAAAGGCTGCCAGCAGCGTCAGTGAGGGGGCCATGGCAGCCTTTGGCGGCGCCGCCTCTGGAGGGAAGGTGGCGATTGTGGGCTTCATCCTGGTTGGGGTTTTGGCCGGCCTGGTATTCGCAACGCTTTTGGCGAGGGCTATCATCATTCCGATCAAACGGGCCATCAGTGGCCTCGAAAAAGCGTCGGACCAGGTGGCGGCGGCTTCGGGAGAGGTTTCATCGGCCAGCCAGCAGCTTGCGGAGGGTTCCTCCGAACAAGCGGCTTCCCTCGAGGAAACCTCCTCAGCCCTGGAGGAAATCACCTCAATGACCAGACAAAACGCCGACAACGCTAATCAGGCTAATCATCTGATGACGGATTCGGGCGCCATTGTGCACCAGGCCAATCAAACGATGGCCAACCTGACCGCTTCGATGACCGAGATTTCGAAAGCCAGTGAGGAAACTCAGAAGATCATCAAGACCATCGACGAGATTGCTTTCCAGACCAATCTGCTGGCCCTCAATGCGGCGGTCGAGGCTGCCCGGGCCGGGGAGGCGGGAGCGGGGTTTGCGGTGGTCGCGGACGAAGTGCGCAATCTTGCCATGCGCGCTGCCGAAGCCGCCAAGAATACGGCCTCGCTGATCGAAGGTACGGTAAAGAAGGTGAAAGAAGGGAACGAATTTGTCGGCAAGACCAATGAGGACTTCCGGAAAGTCTCGGCCAGCGTCACCAAATCGGGCGAACTGGTGGGTGAGATTGCGGCTGCATCGCAGGAGCAGGCCCAAGGGATTGGCCAGGTGTCGACGGCGGTGACGGAAATGGACCGGGTAGTCCAGCAGAATGCGGCCAATGCGGAAGAATCAGCGGCTGCTGCAGAACAGATGAACGCCCAGGCTCAACAGATGAAGGGCTACGTGCAGGATCTGGTGACTCTGGTCGGGGCCACCGACAACAAGGGGCGCGTGCAGGAGTCCTCGAGGGCATCGAAAAGCCTGCGGCGTCTTCGAGCCAGGGGCCAATCAGCACATGTTTCCGGGATTGAAAGTGCTGAGATGTCGGCAGGGCACCATCCCTCACACCGTGGCAAAAAGGGCAACGGGAAGCTTGAGATCTCGCCGGAAAAAGTAATCCCGTTTGAGGAAGAGAGTCTGAAAGAATTCTAGAAGAACCCTCATGGCCCGGTAGGTCACAAGGAAGCATGAGAATACGACCACACCTTAAGAATGACGGACATACAGATGCCACTCGGTTCCTTTGCTTCTGTATACTCATCTAGAAATCCAGAGAAAAGCCACTCCGGCTGTCCTGAGATAAAGGACAGCCGGAGTGATGCATGGCCACCTCGCATTTCCACATGACTCGAGAACAAGGGACAAGGAAAATGAAAAAAAGGCTGTCGCTCAAGATGAGGTTGTTGTTGGTCTGCCTTCTGATGGTCATTGTGCCAGTCGCCATTGTTGGTGTGCTCAGCTACTATCAATTGATGTCGTTTTCTCGGGAAACGGTGAACCAGTCTTTCTCGGGTTTGGAAAAACAAGCATTGGATCTTCTCGCCAGCGGCATCAAAATCGATGCCGACAAGGTCATGGGGTTCATTGAGCGGACCGAAGGTGACGCCCGCAATCTTGCCGGTTCTTTTCGGCTGGCCAACTATCTGGAAAACCAGGACGGCAAGAACCAGCTGTTGAACTCCATGGTTGAAAAGGAAGTGTCCCGGACCGTCGAGGGCATTGTCGATATGTGCAAAGTTCAGCAAGAGCTCCTGCAAAAGAAGCTGGACGGTGACCTTGCCGTCACCGAGCACCTCCTTGCTGGACATGGTAAACCGGCTCTTTTGGCCGCCGGTTCGGAGTGGACCGCCAGCAATCAGTTTACGCAGGAGAGCCAGAAGG
Source organism: uncultured delta proteobacterium (assembly GCA_963783775.1). GTDB lineage: Bacteria > Desulfobacterota > Syntrophobacteria > Syntrophobacterales > Syntrophobacteraceae > JADGQM01. The sequence continues at coordinate 6,158 of CAWAOR010000015.1, forward strand.
TCTCCCTGCCGGTCATGCGGGTGGGAGAGGTGATGCTTGCCTCAGAACGGGCCCAGGATGAATTCGTTCCCATTGTCGATGAAGTGCAGAAAATGGTCGGAGGAACCTGCACCATTTTTCAAAAGATGAACGCTGGCGGGGACATGCTGCGGATTACCACCAATGTAAAGAAAGGGGACGGAACGCGGGGCACCGGCACTTTTATCCCGGCCACCAATCCGGATGGTCAGCCGAATCCCGTGGTGTCTAGGGTTATGCAAGGTGAGACCTACAAGGGCAGGGCCTTTGTCGTCGATGCCTGGAACATTACGGTTTACAAGCCGCTCTATGGCGCCAGTGGAGAGCTGGTGGGCATGCTCTATAATGGTGTAAAGGAGCGTGATGGCGAAAAGCTGAACAAGGCGATAGCAGATGGCCGCATAGGCCGGTCCGGCTATACCTTTGTAATGGACTCCAAGGGGACGCTGGTCATTCATCCTCAAAGCGAACTGATTGGCAAGAGCGCCGCATCAGCGCTCCAGCTAACCGGTTTGGAAGAGATTCTGAGCCAAAAAAAAGCCGGTGAAGTGCGCGCCTTCACCTTTAGTAATGACAAGGGCAGGAAGCTTCTTGTTGCCTACTACTTCCCGGAATGGGATTGGGTGGTCTGCGGTCTGGGAGACTGGACTGAGTTGACGCAGGAATCCACCAGCGCTTCCCTGGCTGCTTTCCGGGATGAGGTTCAGGGCATCTACCGCGCTGGTCATCTCGACACCGATGGCAAGAGTGATCCGATCTACAATCAGATTCGATATATCGATGTGTCGGGCCAGGAGCGGATCAATTACAAACTCGGTCAGTTTGCCCCCGATTTGGTCTCTAAAGCTGGAGAGGCCTGGTTCAAGGAGTGCCTGACCCTCAAGAAGGGAGTACTTTCCAATTCGGGGGCCGTCCTGGCTGCCAACACGGGTTTGCCGGAGATGCGCGTGGCGGCGCCAGTCTATTCGGGCGATGTTCTCAAGGGAATCGTGGTGTTGAGCGCTGATTGGCAGCTTGTCTGGAAACAGCTCAAGAATCATATCTACGGTAAAACGGGCTATCCCTTCATCATGAACGAAAATGGGGTGCTCATTTCCCATCCCAAATACGACCTGAAGACGCCTGTGAATCTAACCGATTCCCAGTTCGGTGCTCTTGCGGACTTGGTGCGGAATCGCATGTTGAAGGGCGAGGAAGGATCGGGAAGTTTCACTTTCGAGGGGGTTCCCAAGTACGCTCACTTCCTCCCTGTAAAAATAAACACCAGGACCTATACTGTGGCCGCCACCTGTCCCGCCCCTGAAGTCCTTGAGCTGGTGGAGAGTATCAGGCGCACGGCGGACACCGGTGCTGCCAAGGCGGCTATGCTGATTGGGGCGGTAACGGTGGTGATGGCTTTTCTCGGAGTGATCCTGGGGCTGTTTCTCAGCAGGAGCATTGCAGCTCCACTCACTCGTATCATTGGCGGATTGTCAGCTGGAGGTGCGCAGGTGGCTTCTGCTTCTCGCGAGATTGCGGAAGCCAGCCAGGCCCAGGCCGAAGGGGCTTCAGAGCAGGCCGCTTCGTTAGAGGAAACTTCCTCGGCCCTGGAAGAGATGGCTTCCATGGTCAAGCAGAACGCGGGCAATGCAAGCCAGGCCAAAACACTGATGCAGGATGCGATCCAGGTAGTGCAGGAGGCCAACCGCTCCATGGAGGATCTGATCAAGGCCATGGACGAGACCTCAAAGGCGAGTGAGGAAACCCAGAAGATTGTTAAGACCATCGATGAAATTGCCTTCCAGACCAATCTGCTGGCTCTGAATGCCGCGGTCGAGGCGGCGCGGGCGGGTGAGGCCGGTGCTGGGTTTGCTGTGGTTTCAGACGAGGTGCGCAACCTGGCTATACGTGCCGCGGAGGCCGCCAAGAACACGGCCATGCTGATCGAGAGCACTGTCAGCAGAGTTCAGCACGGATCAGGGCTGGCCAAAAGAACTGAGGAGGCTCTTTTGCAGGTGAGCGGCACGACCTCCAGAGTGGATGGATTGTTGGCTGAAATTGCCGCCGCCTCCAATGAGCAGGCCCAGGGCATTGATCAGGTCAACAAAGCCGTCGCGGAAATGGACGGAATTGTGCAGCGGAATGCCTCACAAGCCGAGGAATCGGCTTCCGCCTCAGTGGAATTGAGCACGCAGGCTGAGGAGACCAGACAATATGTGGGTGAGTTGGTGGTGCTTGTCAACGGCGGCAACCATGATGGCGGTGGCAGTAGCAGGGCGTTGACAGACTCCGGGGCTGCTGGCCGATCCTCGTGCCGCATTTCGAGTTCTACGCCGAAAAGGCGTATGCAGAGCCATGAAAGAGAAGCGGACTTGCACCTTTCAGCCCCGGAGGTTTCCCCTAAGCCGAAGATGCTAGGGGATGCTGACGATAGGCGGGGAACGGAGATTTGAAACGATAGGCTCGCTTTTGTGATAAAGCCGCCCCTGGACCTGCGCGAGTGGTTGCCATCGCGCTTTCCAGGGGGATGGTTGGCGGCCGGGGCTACGGGGGGCGGCTGCTGAAGCCCCGGCAGACGCATGCTGGTTCATGCCGGAAGGGCTGCTGCTGTCAAGCGACGGCTTCCAGAACATTGAGATCCTGGGTACTCAGAACTTTGTCGATTTCGAGCAGGATCTTGACTCCGCCGCCCATTTTTGCCATGCCGAGAATGTAGTCGGTATTCAACTTGGTGCCGAAGGTTGGGGTGTCCTCGATGTCCGAGCTCTTGATGTTGAGAACCTCAGATACTGAATCCACCACAATCCCCGTGTGAATCCTTCCGGAGTCAGTGTTGATCTCGACCACAATGATACAGGTGCGATCATTATAGGCGATGGATTCCATTCCAAAGCGTAAGCGGAGGTCGATGACCGGGATCACCTTGCCCCTCAGGTTGATCACCCCTTTGACGAACTCGGGTGTTTGCGGCACGGGCGTAATCCGCATCATCCCAATGATTTCCTTGACCTTCAGAATGCCGATGCCGTATTCCTCCCGATCGAGGGAAAAGGTCAGATACTTGCCCTCGCGTTCCGCCATCCTCTTCACTGCCTGATCCATAACCTGAAGATTCTCTCTCATGGTCTTTTCCCTTTTCCTCCCTGATGATACGGAAACCTTCCCCTGGCTTAAAACTGCTCTCTACCGCGACCCCATGGCTATCGGCGCGTGAGCAGACCTGACTGCTTCTCGCTTGTTCTTATCGGCAAAAGTACCTGAATACTGTATGGGAATTCCAAATCAAGCTCCTTGAGGAGATGGCTGGCGCATCCCTATGAAAAGAAAGGAGTCCCCGGACAAGCTCCTAGCAGTACGCGAGGACTTTCTTCACATAGTTCTGGGTTTCCTTGAAAGGGGGGATTTTGCCGTATTTTTGAACTGCCCCCGGGCCGGCATTATAGGCTGCAACCGCCAGTTCCAGATTGCCGTCAAACTGCTCTAGCAAACCTTTCAGATAGCGACATCCACCATTGATGTTCTGGGCGACGTCAAAGCTGTTTTTGACTCCCAACTTTGACGCTGTGGTCGGCATCAGCTGCATTAAGCCTCTGGCGCCTTCTGATGACACCGCGCGTGGATTAAAATTGGACTCCACCTTGATGATAGCTGTGACCAGTTGAACCGGCAGTTTGAATTTGCGCGCACTGTCCTCAATAGCCTTTTGGATTTGCTCCGGAGCATTGAGATCATTCTTTCGTGAACGCTCGGTTGCCATACGGAAGCTGTTCGCCTTGAAAGTCCTCTGGCGGACAGGGAGGGCCAGGTTCCGGTAATCCTCAAGGGTTAAGGGGGTCATACTTTTGACTTCCGATGGCGGTTTCGCTTGGCCCGTTTTGCCAAGAGTGTCAAGTACCGCTGCAAACCTCGGCTGGTTTTCGATGCCGGGCGGCAAATTCTGCCCCTTTGATAGCTTATTGAGTGCATTAGGCGTTTTGGCGTTTTCGCTTATCTTCACGAGTCTTCTCCGTTCTTCACCTGTTAAGCTGGATTTCATCGGGAAGAAAGCCGTTCCGCCAACCTTTTTTGTGCCGGCCACAATGAACGGGTTCCCGGATCGACCCAAATCAAGTATGCGAAAGGTCTGCCCTTTGAGGGCGCCTTTTCTGTCACATTTTGCAGCAAGAAACATACCAGGACTGGTCTGACCTCGTAGCTGCGGCAGAGACTTCGGCCGGTCCCTGTTTTACGGATAGGTGCGCAGGAAAAGGCGCACCGTTCCTGGTGCAAGCTTGGTTCAAGGAATTCATTCAAGTACAAGCGCATCATTGCCGACAGAAAGAGTGAATAGGCTGGCCGAAGTTTTTTATAGAAGGGAGAAGGGTGATGGACAGCAAAATTCCTGAGATCAAACCGATGGTCCTGGAGCCTTGGGTGGTCCCTGACATCATCAGCAAGGTGCCTGATTCGGTAAAACCGGTGCCCAAGAACGAGGGGGCTTCTTTCCGGAAGCTGAGTAAAGACCAGAAGGGCAAAAGCGCCGCCCCCAAGCCTGGCAAGGCAAAGGATTTGACCGAAAAGATTCAGCGCTATCTCTCCGAGATGAATGTGAGCATCAGCTTCGAGATCTACGACAAAACGGGCGAAGTGGTGGTGAAAGTGATCAACCGAGACACAGAGGAAGTGATTCGGCAGCTCCCCCACAAGGATCTTTGGGATCTCCCTCAAAGACTGGAAGAACTCAGGGGTGTTATTTTTGCGGGTAAGGCTTGAGGTTGCCAACTCTTCAGGGTGATAGTTTCTCAGTGGTATCCTTTGCTCCCGCCCGTAACCTCCTCTCTGTCTCAAGGTTTGTAACCAGTGGGTGCCAGCGGAGGCTGGTTGAGCATGCCTCGTCCATAAGGGTTTACGGCTTCCGGCCTGTGACTTCGGAGCCCCCTCAGTCCACGATCCTTCTGCGAACTGAACATGATGCCGTGCTTGCGGACGCAGGGGCAGGTGCCAGGGCAGGATGATGGTATGGGCAGTGGGGAAAATAACCTATGTGTTGTTGCGCATATTTCTGATAAAATAACATGATCGTAGCGGTCATCGAACCTCATCGCCAGATGGCCTCGCGGTTTTGGACTTTTAAACGTTGGACAGGGCTGAACGGCCTATCTCTTCTATGTGATCGGCTGCTTGGCTGTTCACTGGTGCTGATTTTTCGGGTTCATCAAGGATGTGCTGTGGATCTTCCCATCAAGGTATTGATAGTTGATGACGATCAGATTTGCCGTGAGATATTGCGAGAGACATTAGCCTCGCACGAAGTCGAGGTCAGGCTTGCATGCGATGGACTCGAAGGTCTTGACAAGCTATCCGCCGAGCCTTTTGACATCCTGATTACCGATCTCAACATGCCACGCATGGACGGCTTGTCGCTGTTGCGGGAGGCTCGGGAACATTACCCTCATATTCTGACTATCATCATTACCGGTTATGGGAGCCTGGAGTCGGCGATCGAAGCGATCCGTAAAGGGACCTACGATTATATTCAGAAGCCATTCAAGATCGAAGAAATCCAGATTGTCACGCGAAATGCCATTGAGAAAATCAAAATGCTGCGCGAGAAGCAGCGGATTCTTGAAGAATTGGGATTGGCTTATCGCAAGATCAATCAATTTGAGGGACAGCAGGGAGCGGCGGAAGAAGCGCTGTTAAAGGACGCCGGGGACAGATCCGGCGAGATCATGAAGACCATCTGTCTTTTCCCGCGGCATACGCTGCCACTGTCCCTGTTCGAGCGATTGCCGGAGGAGCCGACTCGTATACTGACTGTACTGGAGCGGTTGAAGGATCTGAGGCAACAGGGCATCATTAACGACGAAGAGCTGGAGCGTTTGAAAAGAAGAGTCATTGACAGGATGGATCAGTCTCGAACCGGTGCTTTATGAAGATCCTGATTGTAGAGGACGATTTTCTTTTGGGAGAGTGCCTCCGGGACTTCCTTTTGGATTTATCCCATGAAATAGTGCAGGTCTGTCTCACCGCCGGAGAGGCTCAGCAGGCCATCCAAAACGAACGATTCGACTGTGTGTTCCTCGATCTAAGGCTTCCCGACGTTGACGGCCTCGAGTTACTCGATACCATTCGTGTCTTGAATCCGGTTCTGCCCGTAGTCATGATGAGCGGGTACCCCACCATGGAAAACGCCATTGAGGCCATGCGCAAAGGAGCATGCGACTTTCTGGCCAAGCCCTTCAATTTCAAGGATCTGGCCTTGACAGTTGAGCGGGTGGCCCGCGAACGCAAACTGCTCCTGGAAAACCTCAGCCTCCAATTGGAATCGAGGGCGCGCAAACATGCGGAACAGCTGAACCGTGAATTGCAGGGGAAGATCCGCGAACAGAATGAACTGTTTGGCATTTTCCGGGAAATTGAAGCCATTCGGTCGAGTGAGTCTCTGTATCCACGTATTGTCAGCCTTGCTTCGCGCATGACTGCGGCCGAGAAGGCGGGATTTTTTATCCTTTCCGGTGAAAAGGATTCTCTGCTTCTCATTTCCGATCACGGTTTCACGGAGGAGCAGCAGACCGAGAGAGTTTTCCGTCTTCAGGGTGGTCTCATGGAGAGGCTTCGTCAACCGGATTTGGCGCATCTCGTGATCGAAGCGAGCCAACTCGAGAGTGAGCCCAAGTTCCAGGGCCTGCTCGAACGTGACGGGTTACTTGCGTGTTGGCCGTTCCGAATCCGCGGGCAACTCTTCGGTTTCCTGATGACCTGCCACAATGGCAGTTCGCAACTCCTTTCCGAAAGTGACGCGAACCTGCTCGATCTCCTGGTGAAAAAATCCGCTCTGACTGTCGAAAATATGGCCCTGTATGAAAACCTGGTCAGCAACTTCTACGGCATCCTCAAATCCCTTGTGAGTGCCCTTGAAGCGAAAGACCCTTATACCAGGCAACATTCTGAGCGGGTGACGGCCTATGCCATTGCCATCGCCGAAAGAATGGGATGTTCGGAGGCACAAATTGAATCCCTGAGAACCGTCGGCTTCCTCCATGATATTGGAAAAATTGGGATCGCTGACAGAATCCTTAACAAACCAGCTGGCCTTACTTCCGAAGAATACGAACTGATCAAGAAACACCCGGTTATTGGCGAATCCATTGTGGCCGAGTTGGGGCTGAACGCGGAACAGCGCGCCATCATCAGGCATCACCATGAACGTTGGGACGGCAAGGGCTATCCGGACGGTCTGAGGGGTCAGGATGTGCCCTTGCTGGCGAGGATTGTTGCGGTGGCCGATGCTTTTGATTCGATGACTTCACTTCGGGCTTACCGAGCCAGTATGAGTGATGGCGACGCCATTAAGGAGTTGCGCATCAACTTGGGCCGGCAATTTGATCCCGAGGTGGTCGCGGCATTCCTGCAAGGACTGCCTGCAATAAAAAGGGGATGAATCAGTCCATGGGCTTACCGATTTCGGGCTGAATGCTGGCGCAGTGCATTTTCTGGCCTGCCTGGCCGCCATTTTTGACCCGCTTCACGGCCATACAAAAGGAACCATCACATCGATCAAACTCTGAAATCAGATCCCCGCTGGCTTGAGGTGGTGCTCGAAAGAGAGCGTTTGTGCTGTTTGGGGGCATTCACTCAGGGCCTCATCCACAACATCAATACTCCCCTGCAGAATATCTCCATGCTGGTGGAGCTCATCCAGAGCGGCTTTTCGCGTTTGGGCAGAGTGACAGGTGCCTCTGGGGACGAGCATGGCGGTGAGAGGAGCCAGCTCCTGGAACGGGAACAGCAGCGGTTGCAGAAGCTGTCCGAGCAGGTTTCGTTGGTCGATGGCATGTTGCGGGAGCTGAGGTTCCTCCATGAAATCGAACGTAATCCTACGGAAATTGACCTGAACGTGCTGGTTTCCAGTCTTGCCGAGAACTTTCGTTGTGACCTCTTCTTCAAACATCATGTGCAATTGGAGCTGAGGCTCGCCAACGATCTGCCGCTTGTTCGAGTGCTCGCTCGGCATTTGATCCCTGCCTTGATTCATCTCTTCCGAAACGCCGTGACTGCTCTGCGTGAGGCACCCGAAAAGCACCTGACCATCGAAAGCCGAAGGGAAGGGGAGGGCATCTGGCTATCGTTGCGGGATTCGGGTTGCGGTTTGCAGCCGGACGAGGAAGACCGTTGCTTCGAGCCATTCTATTCCGGCTGGCCCGCGACGATCCATTCGCAGGAAAGGCACCATGGCATCGGCCTCTTTCTGGTATCCACGCTTCTCGCTCCCTACGCCATTAAGATGAGGCTGCAGAGGCAAGGGCAAGAGACCGTCGCCACGTTGGAGATTCCGGTCCAGTCCCGCGAGGCTTTGAAGCCGTAGGCGACCATCCGCCGTGACGTAACCGAGGCCTTGCGTTCGGGGCCAGCCGAAAGGTGGCTCCGGATGTCAGGGCACCAACGAAGACCAAAGTCACCGGCCCCTGCCCTAAATTGCCCCTGTCCCGAGAAAAATCGGCAAATCTTTCCCCTCCTTGCTGTTCCTTTGAACCGGTTCCTTCAGTGGTTGGTGGGTAAAACGCACTGGGCCGATGATTCTGGATGCTTGTGGGCATTAGGCTTTATGCTGCTCCATCGGATTGACCGAGTGCCGACCTGGGAAAGGCGGAAGCCTGGCAGGAAGTTTGCTTATAGTCATGATGAGATCGTTCCTCATGCTGCCGATGGTGGCATGCTCCGAGGTTGGGGACGTTTCGTGGGGTGACGTAAAAGCAGGGGAATGACCATGAAGATTTCAGAAATCAAGCAATGCGACCGTAGCCAGGAGTTGCAGCAGACGAAGCCGAACGAATCGGCTTCAGCCGAGTTCAACCGTCTTTTGGCAGAGGAAAAGGGAAAGCTTACCGAGGCTGCCGGAGAGGTCGGCGGAGGGGCCCAGCTTGGGGCCTTGTCGTCAGTGACGCCGTTTCAGCTTGCTCCCGTACTCAATGACTTCTCGGATGATTATCAGCAGGCCGAACTTGCGGTTGAGGGCGCGATTTTCCGCATCGAGAGTTTACAGTCGGCGTTGCAGAACCCGGGGGCAGGCCTCAGAAGTGTGGGGGCGGCCGTTGACGACCTCACTGCCGGGGTTGGAGAATTGCAGCAGAAAGTGGCCTGTTTGCCGGAAAACCATCTGCTCCGACAAATGGCAGATGAGCTGGCGGTGCTGGCTCACGTGGAGTCGGTCAAGTATAGAAGAGGAGATTATCTCTAAAATGGGTTTTCAAGGGAGAGGATGGAGACGGTCGGCTCTTGCCTGGGGGGTGGTCTTGGCTTTGTTCCCTGTGACCAACGACTGGCCTGCACCCTCCTTGATGCAGGTGCGGGTGTTGGTGAGCAAGGAGGTTTCAGAAATGCTCGGGGCAGCCGGACTTCTCAATGGCTCGGAAGGCATTCGCTTGGCTGAAGTCGTGCAACGTGAAGACAGCGTCATTTATCGGACTGATTCTAAAGACTGGGAATACCAGAAACGACAGCGGGAAGAGCGGGACAAGGAGAAGAAGTCGTGGGAGATGTTGAACAACGTGATCATCGACGGCAGACAACCGCCCCGACGTTTTTCCGACCCGCGCCCAAATGATTACTCACGATAGGAAAAGGTGCAGTCCGCACCGCTCATCTTCCCTGACGGGGAGTCCGCATCTCTCCATTTTCTCCTAAAGTCGCTCTCCATCGTTGCCGATTAGATGACCGGGAACACGGTCGGGATGATGGGTGGCGGTCGATGACTAAAATCCTGTCCGATAGAAGTCTTTTCATTGATCAAAAAGTGAGTGGTGCTTGTGAAGATGTTGTCAGATCAACTGTTCGAGAAATTCAGTCGCCTGGTTTACCAGGAGTGCGGCATCAATCTGCACAGCGGCAAGAAGGAGCTTTTGCAGGCCCGTTTGAACAAGCGCCTGCGGGCGACGGGCTTGAGTTCCTACAGAGAGTACTATGACTACATCACGTCCTCAGGAAACAATGGTGAGATCGTTCAATTTCTCGATTGCATCTCTACCAATCTCACCTATTTCTTTCGTGAGCCGAAACACTTCGAGTTTCTCGACCGCATCGCCTTGCCCGCGCTGATCCAGAGCAAGACCGGGGAGCACAATGCGCGCATCCGGATCTGGAGTGCCGGGTGCTCGACGGGAGAAGAACCTTACAGTCTCGCCATGTGTGTCCTTGGCCATTTGCAGGATCCAGGCAGGTGGGACTTCAGGATTCTGGCAACGGACATTTCGACCAGGGTTTTGCAGATTGGTATGAACGGCATTTATCCGCACGATAAGATTGCTAAAGTCCCGAAAAATCTTCAGAAGATGCATTTCTGCAGACAGAGTCTGCCGAGTGGGGAATGTTTTGAGGTCAATCCCAGATTGAGGGATCTTATCACTTTCCGGCGCCTTAACCTCAAAGAGAAGTATCCCTTCTCCGGACCGTTTGATTTCATCTTCTGTCGCAACGTGATGATCTACTTTGACAAAGAGACACAACAAAATCTTGTGCAGAAGATGGCCACCTATTTGTCACATGGCGGATACCTGATGGTTGGGCATTCCGAAAGTTTGACAGGACTTCAGCATCCCCTGTCCTATGTGCAGCCGTCGGTCTATCGAAGGGCGGGATCCTGAGGCTGGCAAATGGTACAAAGAATGCATACTATAACTGACGGACATGCGGGGAGTTCACCAATCCCTCAAACATAGGGCAACAACCGCTCCGAGAAGTGATTTATGGCGATAGTAATAGGCGTTGCGGATATGGCGGTCAGCAACAAGGCTGAAGAGACACTCATTACCTATTCTCTCGGTTCGTGTATTGCCGTGGTCACCTTCGATCCGGTAGTGAGGGTGGCGGGGGTACTGCACTTCATGTTGCCTGAGGCGTCCATGGATGTGGAGAAGGCCAAGAATAAGCCTGCCATGTTTGCCGATTCTGGCATCCCCATGCTGTTCAAGCAGACCTATCAGTTGGGGGCCACCAAGAAAAACACCATCGTGAAGGTCGCAGGTGGCTCTCAAATTATGGATGAAAATGGAGTTTTCAATATCGGGAAACGAAACTATCTGGCCATGCGCAAGCTGTTTTGGCGGAACAACGTGTTGATCGCAGCGGAACATGTGGGCGGAAGCGTTAATCGCACGGTGCGCCTGGAAGTATCCAGCGGGCGTGTAGTCCTCAAGGTCTCGGGTTTTGGAGAAATGGAGTTGTAGTCAGGCAACCGTCAGGTGCCGCAATACATCGCCAGGAGGGGCCAGCAAAAGATGTGCGGAGATCCATCATAAGGCATGAAGGACGATGTCATACAATATACTAATAGTTGACGATTCCAAAACCATGCGCCAAGTGATCAAGAAGGCCTTGAGCCTTTCAGGGTTCAAGGTTGGTGACTGCCTTGAAGCGGGTAACGGCCGGGAAGCGCTTGACGTGCTTTCGACAGCTTGGGTCGATTTGATTCTGTCAGATATCCACATGCCGGAAATGGATGGTTTTGGCCTTCTGCAGGCCCTCAAGGAACATGAGACTTGGCGGGATTTGCCGGTAGTCATGATCACCACGGAAGCCAACGAACAGCGACTGCAGGAAGCCATGGCGCTCGGTGCTAGAGGATATATTCGCAAACCCTTCACTCCTGAGAATATCCGATCTTTCCTGTTGCATGTCATGGGAGACAAAGATGATGCCTCAACTCTCGACAATGATGAAGGATGCGATTTCTAATGTCCTGGGGACCATGTTCTTTCTGGTCCCGGCGTTTGCAGAGAGTGAGAACTCGCGGGGCTTCAGCCAGGGGCCTTTCTTTCTTGAGTCAAGGATCACTATAGGTGGTGATGGTCAGCGGTTGAGGCTTTGCTTCAAGGCAACGAGGGCCTTTGCGAGCATCATCACCGCCAACTTCCTGGGCGTGGGCCAAGAAGAGGTGACCACGGAAGAGATGGAAGATACGCTCAAAGAACTCGCCAATATGGTGGGGGGAGACTGTCTTTCTCGTCTGCCGACCGGGGGGAACTGGGACTTGGGAATACCGTTACTTGAAGTGCCCCAGGCCGATCGCGAGGCGTCATTTGCTCCAGACAGTTGCTCGCTCGTCTTGTTCCTGGACGAGGAAATGATGGCTCTAATCCGTCTTCATATGGAGCAGTGAGCGGCGAGCGGGCCGCTTTTGTGTGCGGAGATTCCGAGCCAGCCGTTTGTTATTCTTCGTGACCGTGTGCCACTTGGTTCGTGATAATGGCCCAAGGTGCCGGGCATCATTTTCCCAGAGAATGTGAAACCAGAGGGAAGCATGGAGCCAATCAAGGTCTTAGTTGTGGATGACTCCGCGATTGTTCGTAAGATTTTCGCCCAGGAGCTCTCTAAACATCCGGATATCGTGGTAGTCGGTACGGCGCCCGACCCCTATGTGGCCAGGGACAAGATTATCAAATTGAGGCCGGATGTGCTCACCTTGGACATTGAGATGCCGCGGATGGACGGGTTGAGCTTCCTGCGGAAGTTGATGAAGTACCATCCCGTGCCGACCATCATCGTCAGTTCTTTGACGCAAAAGAACAGCGAAATGGCTGTCGAAGCAATGGAATATGGTGCTGTGGAGGTCTTGGCCAAACCCGGAGGATCCTATTCCGTAGGGGACATGAGTATACAACTGGCGGAAAAGATCCGTGCGGCGGCCCAGGTGCGTTTTGAGCCCGGGCAAAAGGCTCCAGTGGAACCAGAACGCAATGTCGGCAATAATAGTGGCTTATTAAAAAAATCATTGAGTCAAACCACCCACAAAATAATTGCCATCGGTGCCTCCACTGGCGGAACGGAAGCTTTGAAGGCGGTCCTGATGCAGATGCCTCCAAACAGTCCCGGCATTGTGATCGTTCAACACATGCCTCCTCGCTTTACCACGGCTTTCGCCAACCGCCTCAATGAACTGTGCCAGATCGAAGTGCGTGAGGCCCATAACGGAGATACTCTTCTTCCCGGTCTAGCCCTGATTGCCCCTGGGAATTACCACATGCTGGTGAAAAGAAGTGGCGCTCGCTACTATGTGGAGGTGAAATCCGGACCGCTGGTGTGTCACCAGCGCCCTTCGGTGGATGTACTTTTCCACTCGGTTGCCCAGTATGTGGCCGCGAATGCGGTTGGGGTCATTCTGACCGGCATGGGCGCTGATGGAGCCAAGGGAATGTTGGAGATGCGTCATTCCGGGGCCCGCAACATAGCCCAGGATGAGGCCACCTGTGTGGTTTTCGGCATGCCCAAGGAGGCCATTCGTCTGGGTGGCGTGGATAAGATTGTGCCTTTGCCCCACATTCCCCAGATAGTTTTTCAAATGCTGGCCCAATCGGTTGACCGCCGGGAACCGGACCAACTGAGGGGGTGAGGAACGATCAAGAACTAGGGAGTGTGACAATTCCTGAACCAACAAGAAGATTGTCTTGAGTTGAGATCTAATTGTTCCGATTAAGAACTGAAAAGGATTGAATCTTGTGTTCATGGATGAATAGGGGATGCTGGATTAGGCGTAAAAATATCCAGGTATGGTGAAAGGATCACGCTCAGCGTAAGGGTGTACTATCTTCGGGGACCCATAGGAATATCTTGAAGGGAGGCTTCTCGTGGCTTACAAAGACATGACAGTATTGGTAGTCGATGACTTCTCGACCATGCGTCGAATTGTCCGCAACATCCTGCGCGAACTCGAATTCAAAGACATCCTCGAAGCTGATGATGGCAGCAGCGCGGTGGAGATTCTCAAAAGCCAGAAGGTTGATCTGGTCGTATCGGATTGGAACATGCCGAAGATGACTGGATTGGATTTACTCAAGTTCGTGCGGTCAAATGAAACGACCAAAGACCTTCCGTTCCTGATGGTGACGGCGGAAGCTCAAAAAGAAAACATTGTGGAGGCGGTAAAGGCGAGAGTGAGCAACTACATCATCAAACCCTTTACGGCTATAACGCTTTCGGAAAAACTTGCGAAAATTCTGCCCAATTGACCAAGGCCGCAGAACCATACTAATGCAGCAGCAGACATCGGGGTCTATGATGGTGAGGGAAATTGTTGAGCAGCTGAAAAATGGGATCATTGCCGGGCCGGATGACCTTGCCGGCATTGGGGAGTGCATCAATCTCATCGAGAATCTGGAAAACGAAGCGATTGACCTGCCGCCGGTCTCGAGTCAGACTATTTTTACCCTCAAAGAGCTTTTCCGGAGGGTCATTCTCGAGGAAGGGGATCCGGAACATGACTGGGAGGAAATTCGCGTACTGATCAGCGCACTCGGGAGCCAACTCCTAGACGGGGCTTCTCCCGCCGATTTTACGGCACCTCGGGAAGCGGTGGCTGATCCTCCTCCTAGTACTGACGTTGCTGCTCGGGTCGTGGAACAAGAGGAACCGGAGATGGTTGAATTTCAGGATCCGGAGCTTCTGAAGGACTTTATTGAGGAAGCCAAAGAGCATCTCGCCAGCATTGAATTGAATATGATTGCCATCGAGGTGGACCCGGGCGATGTTGGAGTCATTAACGATATTTTCCGACCCTTCCACAGCATCAAAGGGGTGGCCGGCTTTCTCAACCTCAAGCAGATACATGTACTGGCCCATGAGGTTGAAAACTATCTCGATCAGGCACGCTCAGGCAAACTCGTCATTACTAACACCGCCATCGATGTTGTGCTGGAGGCTGTCGACCTTCTGAAATCCTTGTTGCTGGATCTGGAAAGGCCGGAAGGGAGCCCTCCCGAGACGTCCATCGCCCAGATTCAACAACTAAAGGAACGCATCAAGCTCATTCAGCAGGGGGAACCGGAGCCTCAACTCGTTGCTCCCGCGGACAAACTGGGTGAAATCCTGGTGAAACGGGGGATAATTGATGCCGAAGTCGTGGAACGTGTCGTTGAACAGAGTCGCGCAGGCGGGGAGAAATTGGGAGAACATCTGGTTAAGGAGGGTTTGGTCGAACCTAAAGAAGTGTGCAGTGCCCTGCGTGAACAACGTCAGATGAAGGAGAATGCGGCGGTTGTCCGCATCGACACCCAGAAGCTTGACAACCTTGTGGATATGGTGGGGGAATTGGTCATAGCCCAGTCCATGGTCCTCAACAACCCCGCCATTGAAATGATCAAAGAGCAGAAACTGCAAAAAGACAGTGCTCAGCTGCGACGAATCACGACCGAACTGCAGCGGATCAGCATGGCCATGCGCATGGTGCCGATCAAGAACACTTTTCAGAAGATGATCCGCCTGGTTCGTGATCTTTCCAAGAAGTCCGGGAAAGAAGTCGGCCTGGAGATGAAGGGTGAAGAGACGGAGATTGACCGGAACATGGTGGAGGAAATCTACGAGCCCCTGGTTCACATGATCCGTAATGCCCTGGACCATGGGATCGAAATGCCCGAAGAGAGGATGAAGGCGGGCAAGGAAGCCCGAGGCACCATCTCGCTCACGGCTCAGCAGAAAGGCGGAAATATCGTCATCGAGATCCGGGATGACGGTCGTGGCCTGGATGCGGCGCGAATCCGTGATAAGGCCATAAAAGTCGGGCTAATCGCTGCCGCTGAAAATCTCGAGGAGAAAGCCCTCTATGAACTGATCTTTCAGCCTGGTTTTTCCACCAAGGAAGTCGTGACGGAAGTGTCGGGGCGCGGTGTGGGGATGGACGTAGTTAAGAAAAGTATCGATCGTCTGCGAGGCAAGATCGACACCACGAGCATTCCCGGCAAGGGTTCGAGCTTTCAGTTTAAGCTGCCGCTGACGATGGCCATCATTGACGGCATGGTAATAAGGGTTGGCGATGAGCGATACATTGTGCCCACTGTTGCGATGACTGAGTCTTTGCGCCCCCTGAAGGATGCTTATGTGACGGTGCAGGGGCGGGGAGAACTCATTAAGGTGCGCGATCGCCTGATGCCATTGATTCGCCTGCACGAGATATTCGACACCGAACCCCGGTTTCACGACCCGTGGGATGCCCTGGTGCTGGTGGTTGGTGAAAACAGCGGAGCCTTCTGCCTGCTCGCCGATGAGATCGTGGGACGTCAGGAAGTGGTGATCAAGAGCCTGGGTGAGTCCATGCGGCATGTTGTTGGAGTCTCCGGGGGCGCTATCCTGGGCGATGGCAAGGTAGCGCTGATTGTGGATGTGAAAGGGGTGGTCAGTATTCATGAGGGGAACAGGAAATGATGGCGCACTTTGAAAAAGAAGATCTCGAAGAATTGATCAAACTCATGGAGAATATCCGCCAGGGTGCTGCGGTTCTGACTGATGAAGGCCGCCGTCCCGAAACGCTTGAAGCAGTGCGTCAAGGTCTGCAGTCATTCCATACCACTGCTGCCATGTTAGGGATGGAAGTAATGGAACAATCAGGTCTGGCGTTGCAGGATTTTTTCGCTGGCAGAATTGCTTCCGCCACCCCTTTTGACAATGGTCTGGTCCTGCCTTTTGTATCCACCATCAAGGCGATTCTTGGGGAGATGGAGCACTCCCTCGCCGGCAATGCTGAGGTAGCTTTCGAGGTTGGGCCGATCATCGAAATCCTGCATTCGATCCCGGCCTCGCCGACCCAGGATGAGGTGGCTGGCGAACTCACTGCCGATGAGTTTCCTTCCGAGCCCTTGCCCTCCGATCTTGGCCCGGCGAAAACTGATGGGGAGCAAGTGCGGGAAGTGGTCTCCGAGCCGGGTGGCGAGACCCACGGGGATACGGACCAGATCGACCTGTCAGCTCTGAAGAGCGTTACGGAAAGCCTCGGTGGCCAACTGTTCATGGGGTCCGAGAATGGGAGTCCCGGCTCGTTTCTACTGAGTTTTTCGGTTTCGGAGGGAAATGTCAAGAGGATCCAGAGCTTGCTGTCCACCAATGACCTGAAAACGACCTTTGCCTCTAAGCTGACTCAACAGGAGAGCCCACAAGACGGGCGGCTCGATAAGATCTTGCAGGTCTTCGAGGAATTCGTGGCGGCTTTCTCTGCCGGGGATTTGAAGCGGGCGCAGGAGATCCTTTTGTCTCTGGCTGAGCAACAACAGCAGGCAGGGCTATACAAGCAGGTCGGCGTGATGGCCCGGCAACTCCATGACTCTTTGAAGGGTTTTGCCGAGTCGCTCGACCCAATGCTTGTGAATATTGTCGAAGATAAAATCCCTGATTCTGGAACCCGTCTCGAACACATCCTCAAATTGACCGAAAATGCCGCCAACATCACACTGGATCATGTGGAGGCGATGCAGAAGCGAAACCAGGAACAGCAAACTAAACTCTTAGGGCTTAAAGATATGTTGCACGGGATGAAAGCCGTGGGCGACAGGGCGAAGAAGCTCATCGGGGATTCCCAGTCATCTTTGGATGACCTGCAGAACTCGCTAAGCCGGACCAGCGAGGATCTGGTCACGATTTTGACCGCTCAGGACTATCAAGACCTGACCGGTCAGATCATTCAAAAGATCATTGTTCTTCTTAAAGATCTCGAATTTAACCTGGTTAACGTCATTCGTACCTTCGGCGTGCGCTCTGAAGCCAGGAAGGAAATTGTCGCAGATGAACTCTACGGGCCGGCCCACGCCGCCAGAACGACCTCAATGCATTCGCAGGGCGATGTGGATTCACTTCTGGCTGACTTTGGTTTCTGAGCGCTAAAGGTGAAAAACCTGCCTCACAAGCGTTCTCACTTCGCTGCCCATTGCCCCGTTCGAGTTGTTACATTCGGTGGGTTCGGTTCCGGCCTTCTTTTTTGGCCTGATACATAGCGGCATCAACACGCCTAAACGGGAGTTCCGAGTCCTGGTCACTCGATTGTACCTGGGTCACGCCGAGGCTGATGGTCACCGGCACTTCGGCGCCCTGGTAAACGAAGCGTGTCTTTTCAATAAGGCTGCGGATCTTCTCGGCTACCCTGTGAGCATCCTCTTCATCGGTGCCGGGTAGGATGAGGATGAACTCCTCGCCGCCATAACGGGCCAGGAAATCGCTATCGCGCAAGGATGGTCTGATCCTTGTGGCTATTTCACGCAGACATTTGTCTCCCGCCTGGTGGCCAAACTGGTCGTTGACTTTCTTGAAGTGATCGATGTCGAACAATACCAAGGAAAACGGTTGACCATAGCGCTGGAACCGGGATATCTCTTCTCGGATTCGCAATTCATAGGCGCGCCGGTTGTATATCCCGGTCAGGTTGTCGAGCAGGATTTCCTGTTCCAGGATTTTTGTCTTTTTCTGAACCTGACCTACCTCCTTCTTCATCCTTTCAAAACCCTTCTGCAAATCACCCATTTTTTCATGGGCGTTTTGCATGTAGCTTTCATCCTGCTTACGCTTGCTTTCCAAAGCTGTTCTGATTGCCTTCAGTTTGCCAAGCACAAAGCTCCGAATCTCCTCAAAGCTCTTGCTAATGCTGAAAGATGCCTTGATATCTTCCAACTGCCCCTGAAGGGAGCTGTTGAACTCGGAATTAAACTCATAGGTCTCTTGCGTATGAGTCATGGATGTGATGAGTTGCTTTTCCATCTCCAACAGGCCCGTTCCCAGTTCCTTAACGAAACTCGCGATCTCGTCGCGTTGCTGGGCCGCGCGCTTGATGTAGGCCTGGATCAACCCGATGAGATCGTCGGTTGGCGCGAGCAACATTTCGAAATCGCAGGAGGATGCGAAACGCCCTTTGATGTCGGCAAAACGCTCCTGCTGTCCCTCACCCAAACCGAACTGAAGCTCGTCCGTGATTGCCAGGAAAGTGCTTTGCAGACGCTGCACGTAAAGGATGAGATCCTCTGAAAGGGCATCGTCTTTGTGCGGCTTTGAGCGCCGTTGCCAGAAGCTCCAAAAGGATGAGCCGCCAGGGGTTCTGGTTCCTGCCGTGGTTGCGGAGTCCGGCGCTTCCTTGAGAATTGCATTCTTGATTTGTTGGAGGCTGTCGGTGAGGCTTCCCAGATCGAGGCAATTGCCGAGAATCAAGAGCCTCAAATGATCAAGCGAATCGGACAAGTTCCTGTTTTCATTTTCTTGAGCTAGAGCAATCAAGGTCAGAACCGACTTCCTGTAAAACCCGGACAGGCCGGTTATTCCATCCGGACTGGAAGGAGAAGGCTCAGCCGTGAGGTCTCCATGGCCGGCATCGGTTTGCGCTGGGCCCAGGAGGGCTGGCGCCGCCAGGCCGGCATCGGGGTCTCGGTTGATGGCGCGAGTTGCAGTGCTCTTCCCGTTTGCGTCGAGCAGTCGCCAAAAATCCTCCCGCCCTCGCAGAGCCTCGGAGAGAGTCCCCGGTGTGAGCTTTTGTTGTTCACCGGAAAGAGTCTTGAGGGTGTCTATGATCACTTCTGAGAGCCGATCGAGGCGTTTCGTCGACATTCTTTTGTGTGCTTCCTGTCGAGGCTCCATAAGGATTTCATCTCCTCCTGGCAGATCAAGCCTTCAGTCTTGAGATACGCGGAACCTTGAGGCCCCGGCTTTCCCCTCGCCCAGGGCAACAACCGGAGCGTTCCATGGTGCCGATTGGGGTCATTCAGAGGGGCCCTGTTGGGGATTGCCCTCTCGCTTCTGCTCATACAACTGGCACGGCAAACCGGAGCTGGCACGGACCGCTACCGCGGGATGCCATTTTGAAGTGATGCCCCAGGCCGAACATCGGTAAGGGAAAGCCGGGTTCCAGGAAACCCTGAAGTGCCTGCAACCGATACAGTTGATGCGGTGCTCCTTCACTGTATTGCGCTCCGTGTGACCCTCATGACCCAAAGCTCACGGTAAAGCAGAAAATCCCGCAACGGTCGTTCTTGCCTTGTTCCATGGGAAGTTCTTGCCCCCGTCTCCTGTTTTCTGTGCTCCCATCTCTGGCATGCTCAGTATTCAATGCATATGCCCGGAGCCCCTCTGTCAGGCGGCCCCAGGCGGAGTTCGTGTCCAGAATAGCGGATTCAAGATCGGTGCCAATAGGCCCGCCCCGGTCCCGGGAGAATGAAGCGCAAGCAGCGGGAAGATGCAACGGATTGCCGGAAGATAGAAAAATTTAATAGCTCCTCCATTTTTTTCTAAAGTATAAGGGCAAGCTGGTCGAAAGGATGTTTGAAGAGGGTAGACTGCCATGGTTGTAACAGCCCAACACGTGGAAAATGTACTTCGAACCTACAGTCGACAGCTGCAGCGGTCCAAGCTGGTCAATCCGAGAGACAGCGAGGATCGGCCGATGCCTTCCGAGAGAGTCACGATCTCAGAAGAGGCCAAGCAGCGGTTGCTGATGGATCGAATCAAATATCAGGCGTTGGAACAGGTGCAGTACAGTGACAGTCCCGAGACTGCTTGAGCGTCACCGTCGCGCAAACATGTCATAAGGTCATCTTTTCTATCAGAGCATTAGTTTTTCCCAACAGGTGCGAAATGGACATCAAGAAAATCGCAACTTACGGCAATCAGAACCCGGCTATGGTGCAAGAACCGGAACTCAAGTCGGCTGAGCAGGCCAAGCAATCCACCAAGGTGAACGCTGCCGGGGAAGGCTCGGATCGTGTGCAGTTTTCCAAGGACTACCAGGAGCTGGGCAAGATCAAGCAGGTGCTCATGGACATGCCGGAAATCCGGATGGAACGCGTCAGCAAGATCCAAAACATGATCCAGAGCGGTACTTATCAGGCTGATCCTGGCTTGGTCGCCGGCAAAATCCTGGATGAACTGGCGTAACCGCTCCCGTTTCCCTGCCGACCAGCCGTCAGGGCGTGACCGTTCCGAGTCAACGACCTGACGGCTACACCAATCCCTTCCCCTTAATGCGATGAACTCTTTTCAGCCACCTCATCCCAGGCATGATTAGGGCGAGGCTCGGCCATGTCAGAGGCAGCAACGTCAGATAATTGACTCTGAGTGGGTGTTTCTTCGGGGATCAATGGTTTCACCTCGGTGAGATCAAGACTGGCCTTCCTGGTGTCGAGATTACTTGCCAGCTGGTTATAAAGCAGCTTTGCCAAACCGAGTCCCTGAGTGTGACTGAGCTGATTGGCCACCGCTTCATCCATCATGCCCTCGTAGAGGTCCCTGCCGGATCCGAATTCTTCTGTTTCCGCTCGCAGAACCGTTTCGTGCATGGATTTGAGAAGATAGGTAGTCATGATGGTTTCAAAGTCTTCGCAGGCTTTCTTCAGCTTCAGCTTTTTCAAGTCGGTGCCGGATTTGGGGTTGATTGCATTGGTTGACGTAAGCTTCATAGGCTTTTCCTGACCGCAGGCTAGATGATTTCCAGCTCTGCCTGCAAAGCGCCGGCTGCTTTGATGGTTTGGAGAATAGTGATAAGATCTCGAGGAGTAACCCCAATCGAGTTCAAACCTTTCACCAACTGGGCGATGGTGGTGTTGCCCCCGACCAGATGGAGCGAACCCTTCTCTTCCTGGACCTGGATTTGGGTATCGGGCAGCACGACCGTTCTACCCTGGGAAAAAGGAAGCGGCTGAGAGGCCGTGGGCGTTTCCGTGACCTGCACCGTCAAACTGCCATGAGCGATGGCAACCGGGCTGATATGGACGTTTGCACCCATTACTACGGTACCGGTGCGCTCACTGACTACCACCTTGGCGATCATCTCCGGTTGAACCTGCAGATTCTCTATCTGACTGATCATTTCAATGGGGCGGTTTTCGTAGAGAGGCGGTGTCTCGAGTTTGATCGTGCCTGCATCCATGGCTTGAGCATAACTGCCACCCATGGCCGAGTTGATGGTCTGGGCCATTTTCATGGCCGTAGTGAAATCGGGCGCTCGCAGTGACAGCTGCATTTGATGAGAATCCCCAAAGTTGGATGGAATTTCGCGCTCTACGAGGGCACCTTCGCTGATCAAGCCCACCGTGGGATGGTTTTTTTCCACTTTACTGCCGCTCTGGCCCGAAGTCTTGAAGCCGCCGAGGGCAATGGGACCCTGAGCCACGGCATAGATTTGCCCATCAGGACCCTGCATAGGGGTCATCAACAGCGTTCCTCCCTGAAGGCTTTTGGCGTCGCCCACCGAGGAGACCTGGCAATCGATTCTGCTGCCATTCTTCATAAATGGTGAAAAGTTGGCTGTCACGATCACGGCCGCCACGTTCTTGACCTTGACATCCTTGGGCTCGACTTTGATCCTCATGTTGTCCAGCAGGTTGGCAAGCGTGCTGTTGGTGAACTGAGTTTTGTCTTTGTCCCCGGTGCCGTCCAGTCCTACCACGAGCCCGTAGCCCATGAGCTGATTGGCGCGGCCTCCTTTGAAATAGGCTATGTCTTTGATGCGGGCTGCGTCGACAGCTGTGACAGCGAACCCGGTGATCAAGAGAAGAGCGGTCAGAAATGAAAACCAGAGCTTATGGACCATGCTGCCCTCACTAGAAAGGATTGACGATATCAAAGAGTTGCCCGAGCCATCCGGGCCTTTGCTGGGTGCTCACCGGGCCTTTGCCCACAAAGAAGATTTTCGCATCCCCGATCTTCTGGGAGAGGATTTGATTCCAGCGATCAATATCGGTAGGACGGACGATACCTTCGAGAATAATCTGCTGGAGCTCTTCGTTGACCTTGGTCCAGCGCGAACCGCGGATGAAGAGATTGCCGTTGGGGAGAATGTCCACCACGGTGGCGCTCATGTAGGCCGTCATCTTGTCTGTTTTGGTGGTGGCGCCGGAGCCTTTGAAGTTGTTGTCAAATTTCGCCGTGTACCCGGTTTTGGCAGGGCCCAGCACGGTGGTGTCGCCCGCCGTCAGGCCCGCAAAAGCCGCGTCGGCGGAATTGTCCCGGTACCGACCGGTTTTCGTGGTGGCTTCTTTCGATGCGTCGGAATTTTCTTTGACGGTGATGGTCAACACATCACCGACCCGCTTGGCTTTGAGGTCCTGATACATGGAAGCACTCGCGGGAGTCCAGATCGAACCGGTGGGAACGCTCTCGTCGGGCCTCGGTCCCTGGGAGGGCAAGGCCAGGGGGGATGGAGTGGGGCACGTCCCCTGGGAGAGGCTCGCCGCTTTGTCGGGAGCAACGCCCGCCGGATCATAGGGAAGTCCGGTGGTCTGAGTCGTGGGGTTGGTGGTGACACATGCTGTTGGTAGGAGCAGCAGTGCCAGCAGCAAGTAAAACGCGAATCGCCGGCCCCGCAAACCCCAAGACGCCGAGATCTGCGGGTCGGAGATGGATGGATGCCATCCTTGCCCGACGATATCCGACGGCTTTCCCAGAATCTGGTTGGATGTGGTTGTGGTCATCTGGAGTCCTTTGATGCTAGGGTAAAACTTCCACCGTTTGAGGATCAATTATCTGACAAAGGATATGTTTCTTTGATTCGAGATTTCTGATGCGGATACGATCCCCCTGGCCGCCGTTTTCCTTGGCTTCGCCTTTGGTGCTCAGCCTGATCCCGTCCTGCTGGTAAACGATGGTTACCGGATCTCCTCGTTTGACAAGCGAGGGTTGATCCAGGTCGCGGGGACTGATAGGTTGGTTGGGCCCGATACCGGAGAGCAATCTTTTGCCGATCACCTGCTCCCGGAGCATCACGTAACGCTCGGGATGGGCGGCAATATTTGCCCGCACGGACTGGATGTCGGCCTCGGTGATCACCTCGTTGCGCTTCATGGCGCGGACGCTGTGCATGACTTCCCGGTAGAGCTCGACTTTGCCTGAAATACGCATGTTCCGTATCTCTTTACCGTCAACGTAAAAATGCACGATCACACTGACATCCCCAACAAAGCGTTCATGAGGTGATGCGGTGACCTCGAGGCTCAACCGCCCAGAGGGCAGGGCCGGAAGGGGGCTGAAAGAAATCTTTCCGATGACAAGATCTTCGGCTTTCCATGGCGTCTTTTTCAACACAAATTCCCGGAAAAGCTCTTCCATTTGCTCGCGTGTCACCACAGTCTGGTTGGGTGTTGCCGTAATGGTTTCCGGGACTGGGTTTGACTGAACCGCGATTTCAGGCACGGCAGGGGCGGCCTGGGCCACCTCGCCGGCCAGGCAGGGTGAAACGTGCCGGCCGAGGGTGGAAAAACCCGGTGCCACCAGGCAGCCGGCGATGGCCAGGAAAAGTCCCGGCAATATGGTGTGGCACAGGGACGATTTCATACCCTATTAACTTTTGACATTGTTGGCGATCTGCAACATCTCATCGGAGGTCTTGATGATCTTTGAATTGGCTTCGTAGGCACGCTGGCCGATGATCATTTTGACCATTTCTTCCACCACGTTGATGTTGGAATTTTCGAGAAATCCGGAAAGGAGCGTGCCGTATCCATCTACTCCCGGCTGCCCTTCCTGTTCGTCACCCGAAGCTTCGCTGGCCTTGAAGTAGTTGCGCCCGACGCTCAACATGCCGGCAGGGTTTTGGAAATTGTAGAGCTTGATCGTCTCGGTGGCGACCACCTTCCCGGATTGGTCCATGGCGCTCAGAGTTCCCCCCGGATCGATGGTTACGTTGACGGCTTCCACGGGGATGCTGAATTCGGGCTGCAGACGATTGCCTTGCGCATCACACACGAAACCATCCTTGTCCATTTTGAAGGAACCGGCTCGGCTGTAGACTTCATCGGAGCCATTCATGATTTTGAAGAAGCCTTTGCCCTCAATGGCAAGGTCGAGGGGGTTCCCCGTTTCGGCAAACTCCCCCTGAATGAAAACTTTTTCCACCGAAAGCGATTTGGCCCCCATTCCGACCTGCATGCCCGAAGGGATCTGGGTATCATTGGAGGTTTGGGCACCGGGGGCGACAGTGGTCTGATACATCAAGTCCTGGAAATTGGCGCGACTCCGCTTAAAGCCCGTGGTGCTGGCATTGGCCAAATTGTGAGCGATCACATCCATGTTCAATTGTTGAGAGGTCATGCCCGTCGAGGCGGTCCAGAGTGATCGAATCATGCTACTCCTCCTTTTATCGTTCCGTCTGCCGCGAATTGCCGGGCAGACAAGCAAAACGTGGGTCAGATTGGCGCTCAGACCCGAAAACCTTCATGCCAAGCCCTCTTTCTAGGGAGCGGCCAATTTATTCGTCAACTGCGCGTCCATCTGTTCATAGGTTTGGATGATTTTGTGATATGCTTCAAAATTCCTCATGGTATCAATCATTTGGGTCATTTCTTGAACGACATTGAAATTCGCTTCTTCCAGAGCACCCTGCTGAACCGCGCAATCTGCAGCCGGCGCCGGGACGGCTTGCGGGCTGGCGGGTTTGAAGTAGCCGTTCTTCGCACGGAGCAAAGAGGTGTTAGCAGGGAATTCCACAATGTCTAGAGCACCGAGATTCTGATTGCCGTCAAAGACCTGGCCATTGGCTTCAATCCTCAACGCTGTGTTCTGGCTGCCGGTCGTGATCGGACCGCCTTGGCCCAGGACGGGCCAGCCTTCCTGAGTGCTCAAGACCCCTTGACGGTTCAGGGTGAGATTTCCCGTTCGGGTATAGAGGACTCCTTGGTCGGTCTGGACTTTGAGGAAGCCCTTACCGGACAGAGCCACATCGAGATCGTTCCCGGTGGTGCGAATGGGGCCTTGTTCAAGGTTCGTAGCGCTTGACTGAGAGAGGAAATTCTCAAAACGCACGACCTCCTTTTTGAATCCCGCCGTGCCGGTGTTGGCAATATTGTTCGAGACGACTTCCAAACGCTTCTGCTGTTCCCTCGATCCCAGAGCTGCACAGTAAATACCAATTGCCATCGTCTTATCTCCTCTCGGTCCTTTCAGGATGCAACGGGAGTGCCAAAAGAGAAAGCTTGTGCGGCAAGGGTTTGGGGATGAGCGAAAAAGGTCGTGGGCGCTTCGAGGGGGAGTTTTTGGCCAGGCTCGGCAAAATTTACCGTCGGCATTCACCGGCATGGCGGTTTGTTTGCGAGCGAACAGGGCCTGAGAGCGTGCCCAAAAAGTCGTTTGCAGCGTCACCCCGGCATGTTTTTGGCCGGGGTCCAGGGTGTATGAAAGAACCTGGATTCCCGGTAAAAGCATGCGGGAATGACGATTTGGGGGTTCATGCGGGATCCCTAACGAAGGCAATCAAGGTGGGTTTCCAGACGCTCTCTGAGAAAACAGGCGCCTGCGAGGGAAGGAGAATCACGGCTCAACTGCCCGACAGCTTGTTGAGCTTCAGGATCAATTCCACCTCACCGAGAGGCTTCCTCAGTTGCCGCGCAATAGCCTCAACCCTGAGGCCCTTTCGCGCCAGGCGAAGGACATCCTGATGATCGGAATTGCGCTTGACTGGTTCCGGTCGAGCGGCCTGTTCCGCGCTCTGATGCACCAGGGTCTCCAACTGACTGCATACCGTCCTGGCTTCATTCAGACGGGAATCCAGCTGGGAGGTGATTTGGTTGATGAGTTTATGGCGCTCCTGAAGATTGGTCTCGAAGTCGGATGCAAGCTGACTGGTTTCGTGGATGATCTTTTCCAGGGATGTGGTGAGTTCCTCGTAGGCGGACGGATTCACTGCCTTGGGCTTACGCGTAAGGAGGATGATCACCAGGAGGGCAAGCATCAAATCGAGGAAGATCTGAAGCATCGTCAGAATGTTGGCTTGTTCTTGCAGCCATTCCAGTATGAATTGCATCAATATCGCTCCCTAAAGTCGAGAAAAGCCTTTTAAACGGACGCTGTATAAACGCGTCTCCGGGTAGTTGCTCCGCAGGCTTTCAAACAAATCCTGCTCCAGGACCTTTTCCCAATAATTAAAGGAATTGTCGAGGGGTTGCTGTTTGCGCAGGAATTTGTAGATGATGTCACAGTAGAGCACTTGTTTATCTTTGAAGTTCTTGTATGCCTCACCGCTCGAGAAATCCAATTCCAGATCCAGTTTCAAAAGGTCCTTTTTCTTTCCGGAAGAGCCGGTAAACAAAAGAAAATTGATGACGTGCGTATGGCTCGGGATAACAATCTGATGCCGAATCATTTGGGGCACGGCCGGCGGTTCGGGACGAAACCACAAAAGATATGCCAGTCCTGCGGCAATGAGCACCACCAGGGAGGCAGCGCTCAGCAACAGCACCATTTTTGAGCGGACCCTTCTGGCGACGGCCTGGCGCTGCTCTTCTGCAATATCCTGTGGTGCGGCCTCAGGAGTCGGTGGTTGAGCCAGGGGGATTTGGTCGAGAACTTCGGTGGGCAGCGGCAGTTCCCCAGCTTCCTCGGTCGTCACTGACCGCTTTTGCTTTTCTTGAGGAGTTGCCAGATTCGTTGATTGGCTGAGGCTCTTCTCTATTTTCGCTAATTTGTCCTCATCGAAGTCATCTCCGAAGAGCAAGTCTTCACTGATGGCCTTCTTTGCTATTTTTCGAGCCATGGAAGTTCCTCAGAGAATGTGCCGCCACGTTTGCCCACTGCTCGTTCCCGGGTCATGTTGAGGAAAAGTCAAGCAAATCTTCCTTCCTGCAGGAACGGGTGAGGCGAGATCGCAAACGCAAAACGGCTTTGGTGTGGAGTTGGGAGATGCGCGACTCCGTGTAACCCAGGATCACACCGATCTCTTTCATGGTGAGTTCTTCGTAATAATAGAGGGAGAGCACCAGCTGTTCATTCTTGGAGAGCGTACTTATGGCTTCAGCCAGTTGTTGCCGGATTTGTTCCCGATAGATGCTCTGGACCGGATTGTCGGCATGCACGCCCAGTTGCCCCTCGGTCTGAGTTTCCTGAAGAGCATCCAGGATTTCCATGGGCAGTACGGAAATGCTCTTGATTTCATCGAGAAGCTTATAATACTCATCGAGAGTAAGCTTCAGCTCTGCAGCCGCTTCTTCATCGGTTGGCTGGTGGCCCAGTTTCTTTTCCAGGGAGGCCAAGGTGTGTTCCAGGTGGCTGCTCTTCTGGCGAAAAGAACGGGGAATCCAATCCATTGCCCGCATTTCGTCGAGCATGGCGCCCTTGATCCGGATTTTGGCATAGGTCTTAAACTGGATTTGCTGAGCGGGGTCGAATTTGTCAATGGCATCCATGAGACCGATGATTCCAGAGTTGAACAAATCATCCACCGAAATGTCGCCAGGAAGACGGGGCGCCAGGCGTAGAGCGATATACTTGACGAGATCCAGATGGCGGAGGATCATTTCTTCCTTGGTGGAAGGTTCGTCACCTCCTTCAGCGATATGGACCTGCCGCCCGTAGCCAGCGTTTCGACAATAGGCTCCAATCAACATAAGCATGTCTTCTTCCGTTGCTCTTTGGTCACCTGTAAGGCTCCCTGTGAGTGGGCAACCCTCTCGCCTGCCGGTGCGAAGCCGTCACACATACAGCAGCCTTTTCCAGAAGAACTGAATGTTGCCATGATTCTGGTGAGGAGGGGGCGTTTTTTGCAGCTTGATGGCCAGGGCTGTGAAGGCTCGTGCCGCCGGTGTCTGCGGAAAAAGCTCCAACAGTGGTTTTTGATGGATCACCGCCTTGGACATGTAAGGGTCGTAAGGAACCGCCCCAAGATAGTCCAAGGACAAACCGTCCAGGAAATGATCCGCCACGCGGCAAATTTTGGCGAAGATTGCCTTCCCCGCGGCGTCATCTTTGACCGAATTGGTCAAAATTTTGAAATGCCGCTCGTTGTGGCGGGTAAAGAGAACCTTGATGAGAGCGTAGGCGTCGGTCATGGAGGTCGGTTCGGGAGTTACCAGGACGATCTTTTCTTGAGCTGCCAGATTGAAGTACACGACAGTATCCGAGATACCCGCCCCGGTGTCGATCAACAGAATGTCAATTTCTGCCTCTAAACCGTCCAGCATTTCGAGAAAGATCAGTTTTTGCTCATCGGTCAGCTTGGTGAGTTCCTGCACCCCGGAGCTGGCAGGCATTATGCGGATGTTTCCGGGCCCCCGAACCAAGACATCTTCCAGGCCTTTGCTGCCATCCAGCACGTGACTGATGTTGTACTTGGGGGACGAGTCCCAATAGAATATCGATGTTGGCCAGCCCTAGGTCAGCGTCCAGGATGAGCACCCGTTTACCCAGACGATCCAGGGCCATGGCCAGATTCACCACGACACTGCTTTTGCCGACCCCTCCTTTACCGCTGCTGACGGCAATCACCCGGACACCCTGATTCGCCACCGGAATCTTGGGCAGTTCCGGCGTCGAGATGCCCAGGTGGGTTTGCGGATTATTGGCCATGCGGTTGCGCAACCCTACTGCTTGATCCATCTTTTCACGAGGCATGCTCTTTGTCTTCCTTAAGAACTCTTTCTGATGGGAAAAGAAAAGCCAGCAGGTTCCTGTGACTGGCGAGGCGGATATCTTCCGGCACACACTGGCCCGTACCCAGATAGGAAAGGGGGTGGGAGAACCGGAGGAGTTGGTTGAACATGCTCCCGGGGCTGAGCGTTTCATCGAGCTTGGTGAAGATCACGGATTGGATCTTGATGGCGGCAAAATGCCTGATGGTTTGTCTCAGATCCTCGTCCTTGGCGGTTGCGCTCAAAACCAGGAGATGCTGCACGCCCTGGGTGCCTTTCAAGATCGTCATCAGGTCCTGAAGGTGCTTCTTTTGCAGGAAGTTCTTGCCAATGGTATCGATCAGAACCACATCATAATGCTGGAATTGTTCTCTGGCCGCGGCTAAATCGTCAGCAGTCTGAGCGACCATCATGGGGACATTCAAGATCTCGGCGTAGTGTTGCAGTTGGTCCACGGCGCCAATGCGGTAGGTGTCCACCGAGATCACTGCGACTTCCAGACGGCGTTTGATCTTCAGGTGGGCAGCCAGTTTGGCGAGGGTGGTGGTTTTTCCGACTCCTGTGGGCCCCAGGAAGGTGAAACACCGGGAGCGGGCAAGAGACTCGCCTCGAAAAGGATTGGTGAAGCGGACCTTGCTCAACAGCTGATGGCAAAACGCGGCAACGATGTCCTTCTTCTGTTGCGGCTCCTCCTTGGCATCGGACAGCGCCTTCCTCAGAAGGAGAAAGGTCTGCTTTTCATCCAATCCTCGCATGAGCAGGGTGTGGTAGATTTCTGCGAGCGGTTGCTGGATCTGGAGTTGGGTAAAGTAGTCTTTGGAAGAGATGAGCATGGAGAGCAGACTTTTGATCTCTTTGATGTCATCATGGACCTGAAGCTCGGGCGGCGCGCCGTCAGCGATTTGTCTCTGAGCGTGCGGCTCCGGTTCGGTGGCGGCCATGATTTCCACGTAGGACTGGGTGGGGGAAACCGTGATGCGCTCATTCTTGAGGATGACCGCCTCCGGTCCCAGCTCCTTCTTGACCAGTTGGAGCGCTTCGTTGATGGTGGCTGCTTTGAAGGTTCTAATCTGCATAAGGGACCGCAATCATGCCTATTGATTTGATTTCCAGAGGGCTTGAAAGCTCACTGTGAGCAATCACCGCCACCTCGGGCAAGAAACGTTCCAGGACTTTCTTGGCATGACGCCGTACCAGAGGGGTGGTGAGAATCACCGGCTGATAGCCCAGATTCAGGATCCTTTTCACTTCGCGATTGGTGGTCTGAATGAAACGCTGCAGGAACGTGGGTTCGAGGGAGAGAAAACTTCCCTGGTCCGATCGCTGAATTCCTTTGCTGATGCGTTCTTCGAGTTCCTGCTGGAGGGTCACGACGTAGAGCAGGCCGTCTTCCGTCTCGTACGGTTTGGTGATCGTCCTGGCCAGCGCCTGGCGTACGTACTCCGTCAGAATTTCCGGGTCTTTCGTGATCAGGGCATGGTCGAGCAGGGTTTCGCAAATGGTCTGCAAATCGCGGATGAGAAACCCTTTCTCGAACCAGGTTCTGGAGCACCTTCTGGATGACGCCCAGGGACAGGAGGGCTGGGGTCAGTTCGTCGACCAGTTTCTGTTGCGTTTCGCCAAGATTCTCCAGTAGCTGCAAAACTGTTTGACGGGAAATGAGTTCATCTGCGTGTTTCTTGAACAGTTCGGTGAGATGAGTGGCGACGACCGTCGAGAGGTCAACCACGGTGTAGCCGGCTCGGACCGCTTCCGATTGCTTGCTTTCCGGAATCCAGACGGCCGGCAAACCGAAGGCCGGATCATTGGTGGGGATTCCCCCGATGTCTTGTCTGTCCTCTCCGGGACTGAGGGCCAGACAATGCCCGGTGAACAGTTCCCCTTTAGCGATCGGGTTGCCTTTGAGCAGCAGTCGATATTCCGATGGTTTCAACTGCAGGTTGTCCCGTACATGGAGAGCGGGAACAATGATGCCGAACTCGATCGCCAACTGGTGGCGGATGGCCTTGATACGTCCCAGCAGGTCCCCCCTCTGGCTCTCATCGACCAGCGGAATCAGACCATAGCCCAGTTCCAGTTCCAGGATATCCACCGGGGGAGGAAGTTCGCTCATTTCTGCCGTGCCTTCCGGCAGCGATGGCAAAGTTTCGGCTTCCGTCTTTGCGTCTTGTTGTTTCTTCAACAGAGGGAAGGCAAACCCGCCCAGCAGGACGCTCACAAGGAAGAAGGGAAAGCCCGGAAAACCAGGCACAAGAGACAGCATCAGGAGCATTCCCGAGGCGATCAACATGGGCTTTGGCTGAAGGCCGAATTGCGTGGAAAAGGCTTTGCCCAGGCCCAGGTCGGAAGCGGTCCTGGTAACCAGCATGCCTGCCGCCGTGGAAATGACCAGGGCTGGAATTTGAGCGACCAACCCCTCGCCGACGGTGAGCAGGGTGTAGTTCTGCAGTGCCTCCATCAAATTCATTTGATTTTGAAGCATGCCGATGCTGAGACCACCCACCACATTGATTACGGTGATCAGGATGGAGGCAACGGCGTCACCGCGCACGAATTTGCTCGCACCGTCCATCGTGCCGTAGAAATCGGCCTCTTGCGTGATTTCTTTGCGCCGCTTGAGCGCATCCTGCTCATTGATGAGACCTGCGTTCAGGTCGGCATCGATGGCCATCTGCTTGCCGGGCATGCCATCCAGGGTAAACCGGGCCGCAACCTCGGAAATGCG
Source organism: uncultured delta proteobacterium (assembly GCA_963783775.1). GTDB lineage: Bacteria > Desulfobacterota > Syntrophobacteria > Syntrophobacterales > Syntrophobacteraceae > JADGQM01. The sequence continues at coordinate 37,982 of CAWAOR010000015.1, forward strand.
CTCCGTGCCTTTGGTGATGACGATAAAATTGACGATCACCAGGATGATAAAGATGACCAGTCCAACTACGTAGTTGCCTCCGACCACAAAGTATCCGAAAGCATGAATGACCTGGCCGGCGGCGGTCGTGCCTTCATGACCATGAAGGAGGATCAGGCGGGTGCTGGCAATATTTAACGCGAGTCGAAAGAGGGTTGTGATCAGGAGCAGGGAAGGGAAGATGGAAAAATCAAGTGGTTTCACGGTATAGATGGAAGTCAGGAGAATGACCAGGGCGAAGGTGATGTTCAGGACCAGCAGGATGTCGAGAAATCTGGCGGGCAGGGGCAGTAGCATGACGGCCAGGATGATCACCACCCCGATGCCCATCACGGCATCACTGTCGGAGAGGCTCTTCAGTCGTTGCAGGATTGGATTCGTGGTGGTGTCTGTTGCTTCCATTTTCACCTCGTCAAGGGCTCAAGCTCTCTCGGTGGCCGGCAGGGATCCCGGAACTCGTGAACCAACCCGCTCCCGAAAAGCTCTCAGTCGGACCCTCATGCACTTTGCTCTCGCTGCTGGTAAACATAAGCCAAAACCTTTGCGACCGCCCGGTAGAGCGAAACCGGGATAGGTTCGTCAAGTTCAACCTGATGATACAAAGCACGTGCCAAAGGGGGGTTGGGGACAACGGGAATCTGATGCTTGCGAGCGATCTTGATGATGCGCCTGGCGATCAGGTTTCTGCCTTTGGCCAGCAGCCGAGGTGCATCCATGGCCTTGTTGTAGGAGAGCGCCACCGCATAATGAGTGGGGTTGGTAATGATCAGGTCAGCCTTGGGCACCTTGGTCATCATCCGCAGACGCCACAGGGAGCGCTGCATGGCGCGAATCCTGGACTTGATTTCCGGGTTGCCCTCGGCCTGTTTGTTCTCTTCCTTGACCTCCTGCTTGGTCATCATAAGATCTTTCCGGTGCTGCCACCGTTGATAGCAATAGTCGAGAAAGCTGAGGACGAGCATGATGGCCCCGACATAAATCAGAATGCGGTAGGCCAGAAGGCCGGCCAGATGGGCAATGTCAACGACTTCGGCTCGAACCAGAGACAGAAACAGGAGGCTCTGCTGCTCAACCAGCGAATACACGACATAGCCGATGAAAACGAGCTTGAGGATGGATTTTGCCAGTTCCAGCAAGGATCTCAGGGAGACGAAATTGGCGAGACCCTTCAGGGGGTTCAGGCGGGAAAACGTCGGTTTGAGGCTCTCCCAGGCGAGCAGGAATCTGACCTGGACCAGATTGGTGGCGATCGCCAGGATGAAGACCACGGTCAAGAGAGGCGTAATCATCAAAAAGAAATGGGTGGAAACCTGGATGAAGAAGTTGCGGTTGAGATTGGCTTCGGCGGCGGCCTGAAACCCGCTACTCCAGAGTTCCTGGAGCAGTTGCTGGGTGTGACCGTAGATACCGTCGATGCTGAGATAAATGGCAAGACTTCCCCCCAGGCAGCCGATAGCAGTGTTCAGGTCTCTGCTCTTGGCCACGTTGCCGCGGGAGCGAGCTTCGGTAAGCCTCTTCGAGGTAGGTTTTTCAGTCTTATCTTTGCCGCCTCCAGCCATCGTCTCCTCAGATTCTTCGAAGCGTCAAAAGCCTACTGCGCTGTCAATTTATTGTCCCGGTGGAGGCCTTTCCCCTTGCCCGTTGGCCCTCGGTGTCGTCCTCACCCCCCGCCGCCACCGTCGGTGTGCAAACCCTCATCAGGGCGTCTGGGACTGGAGTTGCACCAGGTTCTGCAAAAATTCCAACACCTGCCGGAGGTGGTCAGTTATGGCTTCACCCAGGTAGGGCAGGGCAAGGCCGGTGAAAAGCAACCCGAAGATGATGGTGATGGGAAAACTTGTCACCAGAACGTTGATGTTGGGGACAAACTTGGAAATTACTCCCAGGCTGACCTGAATCAGGAACAGGACCATCAGCACAGGAGCTGAAAGCTTGATGGCAATGACAAAAAGTTGGCCGGTGGCGAGAACAAAACGATCAATGGTGGCGGCATTGGGGATGAACTGTCCCACCGGCAGGGTATGAAAACTTTCGAACGATGATTTTCAGAATAACGTGATGCCCGTTGAGGGCAAAGAGCAGCAGCAAGGCGATCAGTTCGATCAGGTTGCTGATAACGGTTATCTGAGATCCTCCCTGGGGATCGACAACTTGAGCCATCGAAAGGCCGGCCTGATAACTGATGAGTTCCCCTGCAAACTCGAAGGCACCGAGGATGATGTAAACCGAGAGGGACATCAGCAGTGCAAACAGGATCTCGCTGGCAACCATACAAATCAGGGGCCCGGGTTGGAAGGAGAGTGGAGTCACGGCATCTCGCAGCAGGGGGAACAGCATGGAGCTCAGGACCAATACGAAGGAAGCCTTGAAGCGGGCCGGGAGGGTGGCATTGTTGAAAGGCGGAATGAGAAACATGACCAGGCTGAAACGCAGGAGAATTGCCAGATATCGTGCAACATCAGGAGTGTGGATTTGGAGGTTCAACATCCTGTTGTCTTCTCATGGACTCGCGAAGGGATCGATGTTTCCTTTCTGCAACCGGATTCAAGCCACCAAGGCACACGATTCCTGACCATCAGCGCACCCAATAAGGCAGATTCACCAGGACTTCGCGCAGAAGACCGGTCATCTGCTCAATCATCCAGGCCCCAAAAACTATCAAGGAAATGAAGGTCGCGATGATCTTGGGAACAAAAGTGATGGTCATCTCCTGCATCTGGGTGACGGATTGGAAGAGACTAATGATGACCCCAACGACCAGACTTACCAGCAAGACCGGCAGGCTTGTCAGGAGCATCGTCTCCAATGCTTGACGGGCAAACCCGAGGATGAAATCTTCCGTCATGGTTCTCCCTACTGGAAGCTCTTCACGAGCGATTGAATGAGAAGGTTCCAACCATCCACCAGAACAAACAGCATGAGCTTGAAAGGCATGGAAATCATGGCCGGCGGCAGCATCATCATGCCCATGGAGAGCAGAATGCTCGAGACGACCATATCCAGGATGATGAAGGGGACGTAGAGCACAAATCCAATCTGGAAAGCCGTTTTCAGTTCGCTGATGGCAAAGGCAGGGATAACGCTGATCATGGAGAGCGCTTCGGCGTTCTTGGGCTTCTCTTCATTTGCCAGCGCCACGAAGAGAGCCAGGTCTTTGGTGCGGGTTTGTTTCAGCATGAAATCCTTCAAGGGTTTCATGCCTCGCTGGAGGAATTCCTCACCCGCGATTTCGTGTTTGTTATAGGGCACGATGGCTTCATCGTATACTCTCTGCCATGCCGGTTGCATGATGAAAACGGTGAGAAAGAGGGCAAGGCCGATAACGACCTGGTTGGGGGGAGACTGCTGGACGCCGAGGGCATGCCTGAGAAAGGAGAGGACCACGACCAGGCGCGTAAACGAGGTGGTCAGAATCAGGATGCCGGGAACAATGGAAAGGATGGTCAGCAGGAAGACGATCTGCAAGGCCCCGGAAACCTGTTGGGGGGCGTCATAGTCATCCAGGCCAAACCGAAGTCCCGGAAGATTGAGCTCGGCTGCAAAACCGGTTGCCGGTAATCCCATTACCAACAAGGCCGGGACCAGAAAGAGCACTGCGAGTGAACGTCTGGTTCCTGTCGCCATGATCAGCTCCATAGCCGAGGTGTGCCGGCGAGTGCCAGCCCCCTGGGAAGAATCAAGCGGTGCTTCATGTCAGGCATTCCTATCGGTCATTTGCTGTAAGATGTCGGGAAAGGTCGCCTGCGGTGTCCCCGCTTCGGTGGCGCTCTGGTTTTCCAGAAGGGACGCGCCGGCGGTCCCGAGGGGACTCAGCAAGCGGATGCCTTCCGGAGAAATTCCCAGAAGCAGCAGGCGATCGGCAGCTTCAACCATGACCAGGTGATGTCGTGGCCCGACCGATTGCCTGGCAAGCAGCCTGATCCCATGGGTGGCGGCGCCTTTGGCGGCCAGGCGGCGAGTTCTTTTGAAGAGGTAGAGGAGAGCGAACAACAGCGCCAGCACCAGGGCCAGGCTGCCGAGAGCGCGCAGGATAAGGGCGCCAAAATCCAATGTGCCTTCCATGCCGATCATTCCTAACTCAGTTGCTTGATTCGCTCCATGGGGCTGATGACGTCGGTGAGGCGAACGCCGAACTTTTCATTCACCACCACCACTTCGCCACGCGCCACCAACTTGCGGTTCACCAGAATCTCGAGAGGTTCACCCGCCAGCTTGTTCAATTCGATCACCGACCCCTGTCCGAGCTGCAGGAGATCATTGATCAGCATTTTAGTGCGCCCCAATTCCACTGAGACTTCCAGCGGGATATCGAGGATGAAATCCATGTCACGGATACTTTCCTGCTTGCGTTTTTCACCTTCCATGTCCAGGAGTTGCTCCTTGACGCTCAATGAGCTTCCTGCGTCCTTACCCGGCATGTCATCCATGAATTGCTCCTGGGTCGGCACCTGTCGTCCTCCTTCCGCGTAGTTCAAATTTTTCTCGGGTGCAGCCCCGAAGAACGACTGCGCCCACGACGAACCCTCGTCACATGTTCATCAAATCAATCTCGCGGTGAATCTTGACCACATGAAGGCCTTTGGACATTCCCGCAAAGCCTCGATACTTAGGGATTCCTTCAATTTTGACCAGCAGCGGGTCATCTACATATTGGTCCAGTACCAGCGTGTCGCCCGTGTTGATCTGCAACAGCTCGCGCCCGGTCATCTGCCCTTTCCCAAGCTCAACCAGGATATCTACTTCAACCTCGCGGAGCTGCCTTTTGACCCGTTCGATCCATTCCAGGTCCACTTCGAGCTGTTCGCTCTGATAGCGGGCATAGAGTTTCGAACGGATCGGTTCGATCGTGGAATAAGGCAGGCAAAGGGTTATCTTTCCGATGAGATGGTCCAGTTCGAGGTCGTAATGAATGGCTATAACGAGCTCCGTTGGCGGGACGATGGTGGCAAACTGAGGGTTTATTTCAGCACGAACCGATTGAAAAGTGATCGGTACCACCGGTTTCCAGGATAGTTCGAGGTCTTTGAGGACCATCGTCACCACTTTTTGAATGACCTTTTGTTCGATGGCGGTAAAATCGCGGCCTTCAATCTTGATGGTGGCTTTACCGGTTCCTCCGAAAAAGCAGTCCAGAAGGTTAAAGACCAACCGGCTTTCAACGACCAGCAAAACATGGCCGCGGAGCGGATCCATCCTCAGGATATGCAGACTCGTCGGCACGGGGAGCGTGCGAATGAACTCACCAAACTTGACCATTTCGGTCTGCGTTACGGTCACGTCGATTACTTTTCGGAGCGACGCGGACATGGTCGTTCGAATGAGTTTGGCAAAACGGTCATTGATGATTTCCAAGGTGGGCATACGCCCGCGGATGATCCGATCCTGATTGGTGAGATCATAGCCGCGAATGCCGTCCAGATCTTCTTTTTGCTCTTGCTCTGCGTTAATCTCTCCGTCCGACAGCCCCCGTAGCAGCGCGTCGACTTCGGCCTGAGAAAGGACTTTTTCCATCTTGCTAGACTTTCCCTACTGGTTATTGAACGAGGAATTCAGTGAAGTAGATCTCCTTCACCTGACCATCGCGCAGCATTTTGTTAATCCGTGTGAGAAGTTCCCGCTTCAGGCTGACTTTGCCGCTGGCGTTACCGATCTCGGGATATTCTTTGCTGGAAAGAAGCATGATGATCAAATCCCGCATTTCCACGTTCCGCCGGCTCAGCTCTTCACTAGCCTTCTGACCGCTGAGTTCGAATTGCATGGAAACCTTCAGATAGCGTTTGCCGCCGGGATCGGACAGGTTGACGAGAAAGGATCCGCCCTCGGCTGAAACGCTCTGTTCAACCGGAGGCTCTTTAGGTGCAGGCGGGGGTGGTTTCAGGAACTTGAGATAGCCCACGTAACCCCCTCCGCCCAGAATCGCCAGCAGCACCACCAGGATGATGATCTTGATCAAAGGCGATTTTTTTTTCTCTTCGGGCTTTCCCTGATCCCCAGATTCGGTCTCTTTCCCTGCCATTGCCTGACGCCCTCTCTTGAGTATCCAATAGATGCTGATTGCCTGCGCTGCTCCGTGGACAGCCATGGTCCCTGCGCCTCACCCCAGCCATCGAAGCCGGGGAAATGGATCGAGCAGCGGCACCAAGATCCATAGCCAGTCGCATCCCCAAAAGAGCAATGACCATGCCAGACGTTGGGAGAGAGCGAAATGCAGAGAGCTGAAGGGGTGTAATTGAAACCGTTAGAAAAGCGGGGGCAAACGAGTTTCCCCTTAATTCACCGCAGAGCACGCTGAGGTCGCAGAGAAAGCCAATGATTATGAAGACCATTCTCTCTGCGCACTCTGCTCTGAAAAAGGTCCCTCAAGGGACTCATGCGGAAGCCTCTTGCCGTCATTCCGGCGTGCTTCTGGCCGGAATCCAGACCCGTGGCCAACCGCTTGGATTCCGGCCCAAAAACCCCGCCGGAATGACGAGATGGACTCAGCAAGTCCCAGCGGCTATGGTGCAAGCCTCTCAATAAATCTTTTTCATTGCTTTGGGTGTTCCAGAAGAACATGACAGACTGCGGTGAAAATCGAAAGATCAAGGATTCAAGCGTTTCTTGCAAAGACTTGCAGATACCACGGGGAAGAGGGTAGGGGATAGTCAAAGGGGGCCTTTCCCGGTCAATTCTTTGACTGACCATTACGGCCCTCCCTCGACTCGGTGGCGCAGCCGTTAGGGGCTGTCGAAAAGTCCAAAACCAAGTATCACTGCAACCTGTGAATCATCGGGCGGGGCATAAAGCCCGCCCCTACAAGAGTCGAAGCAACCGACTGCGTAGGGGCGGGGTTCATCCCCGCCCGAATGACCAACGGTTACTTTTCGGACAATTGCTTACCGCACCATGTTGATCACCGTATCCAGCATGCTGTTGCCGGTGGTAACCGATTTTGAGTTGGCGTTGTAATCCGCCTGGTAGATGATCATGTTGACCATTTCGGTAGCCAGATCCACATTCGAGCCTTCAACATTGCAGTCGATGACCGTACCCATGCCCCCAGCATTGGCGACGCCGTCAATCACCGCCCCCGACTCGGGACCCGTCAGGAAAAGGTTGGCACCCTGCCGGATCAAACCGTCCTGGTTGGGGAACTTGGAGACGCGAAGAGTGCCGAGCAGCACCGGGTCAACGCCCACTGCCGGATCAACCGGGGTGCCGTAAATTTCCCCCGCTGCGTTCGTATTGAAATTGCTGTAGGTCGGATTTGTGGGATCATCCAGGATCTTGATCGGGCTGCCATCAGTGCCGAGCACGGCGAAACCCTGATTGTTGACCAGGAAGCCGGTCTTGTCCACGTGGAAACCGCCGTCTCGGGTGTAGTAGGTTTGTGCGGTCGAGACCAGATTGCCGGTAGCGTCCATCATGTGGACGTTAAAGAAGCCTTCCCCGTTTATGGAAAGATCCGACCAGGTATCCGTCCCCTGGAGCGGTCCCTGGGCGAAATTGCTGGCGACCCCGAGGATGGAGCTGCCGCACCCCGCTCTGTCCGTATCCACCGATTGGGTCGAAAGGTAGCTGCTGACCATGTCGCCAAATCGCGCGTGACTCGATTTGAAGGCGGTGGTGTTGGAATTGGCGATGTTGTCGCTCACCATCGACATGGCATTAGCGAAGGTCTGCAACCCACTTGCTCCAATGTATAACGTTGAATTAACTCCCATGGTATTCCTCCTTTGTGATGTTGAAGTGCCTGCTTGGGAACCTTTTCAAACCTGAGTCATGCGATCACTGCCGGTACTTCATGGCCGCGATCAGGAAGACGTAACTGCCATGATTTCCATAATGCTGCCGGCGGGAACCTTAACCCCATCCGGACCATCGAGGATCAGGTACTGGCTGCCCTGGTCCATACGGAAAGAGTAGGCCATGCCGCTGACACTGCTGCTGACCTCGAGGGCGTTGCCATTGCCGTCGACGGCTTCGACGGCAAAGGTGTAAGCGCCGTCACTCACCTTGTTGTTCGAGTTGTCGAGACCGTCCCAATCGACCTGATACTGGCCGCCGGCCTGAGAGTCGATGGTTTTCGTGCGCACGGCGTTGCCATTTTCATCAGAGATGGCGATGGTCACCTTGGCCGTGCCTGAAGCGAGGTCGAACTGGTATTGGCCGGTGGATGCCTTGCCGTTGGTCACCTGGAGTGTGTTGGCCTGGGCGACTACCTGCTTGCCGATGAGATTGACCATCTGAGCGTTGGTCAGGGAGGCGAGCGAGGATTTGAGCGCGGCCAGATTGGTATTGATGTCGGAGAGCTTTTCCACGGAGCTGAACTGGGCTAACTGGGAGGCCAATTCGTAAGACTCCATGGGATTGGTCGGATCTTGATACTTCAACTGGGTCAAAAACAAGGTCAAGAAGGCATTCTGATCGAGTGATTTGTTGAAAACTTTGGAGCTTCCGTTTGCGCTGGTGGTGTTCGCCGCGTTGGCAGCGGTGACCGATGCTGCGCTCATGATGTTCTCCCTCTGGGCATACCGTGTGGTTCTCGTTTCTTGCTCATCACGTTTTCTTTCGTTCAAACAAAGATGCTGATCAGGGTGTCGCCGCTGCCGATCTGAGTTCTTCGTGCGGCGGAGTTGCCCAATCCTTTGTCCGAGGGCGCAGCCTGCGGCTTTGAACCATTTCGCCGGGTACCTGGACCCTGCTTGTCATAGAACTGGTCGTTGGCCGAGGGCTGGCTGTTCACGTTAATCTGAAGCTGCTCCAGGACCAGCCCTTGAGACGCGAGCGCCTGTCGCAGCACCGAGGAACTCCTGCTGAGCAGTTCCTTGATCTGTTCGCTTTCAGTGGTGATGATCGTCTTGACCTGATCGTCGTCGGTGCCAATCGTGACCAACAAACGACCCAGGTGCTTCGGCTGCAATTCGAGCGTCAGCTCATTTCGTTTCTGCCGATGGAGTTCCTGGATGCGTTGCGCGAGTTCGGTCGTCAGGGAGGAGGCGTAGCTGGAAAACATCTCCGTCGCCTTGTCCACCGAAGTTGCAGCAGGGAGCGTCAGCATCTGTGCGTCATTCCTGAACCAGGTGGGAGGATGCTCCTCTCCCTGTTCCTGGCTGGGGGACTGCCCGGAAGTTTGTGCAACCGGGGCGGCTTTCTCGAGATTCGCGCTGGGTGGCGTGCTGACTGCACCGGAGTCGTTGGACGTGCACCGGGCAGTCTGTTCCGCCGCTTCGTACGAGGCGGGGACGCTCTTGTTCGCCGTTGCCTTATCTTCGACGGTCCCTTTGGCCAGGAGCTCAACGCTGTTCTGGAAGCGCTGCTTGCCTTCCGAGGGGAAGGTTGCCTGACTCACAGATGTCAGAGTGTTGGCACCACCCTCGGTGCTGCCAGGTAAGGTTACCCTTGGAGGGGACTCCGTGACAGCTTGTCCCAGGTCCCTTGCGGGGCGGTTTGATGTCGCCTGGGTCAGGTCTTGTGGGTCGCTGTCTGCAAATTTAGGGTGGAGGGTTGCTTCCGTGGCGGCAGGAGGAGCAAACCCCTCTTGTGTCAAAGGCTCCGGACCGGCGACCGTTTCCTGTAGGAGAGTGGCGGAAAGATCAATGGGGGCAATTCGGTTTTTGGTCTGTTGCCCGGAGTTGCTTTCGAGCAGTCCTGCCGGATCCATAATGGAGTTCGAGACTGACGCCAAACTGGCCGTGCCTCCTGGCGTTGTGACTCTGGGAAACTGCTTGCCATTGTCGGTGGCAACAGAGTCTTCCCGGGTGGTTGTATCCGGGCCATCGGTGGGAAAGCCAGTCGGCGCCTTCCCACCAACATCAGGGCTCAGGGGTGCTGTCACCTGGCTTCCGCCTGGGGCATCTGCCAGGGGTGCCATCCGCCTGGATGTCGTTCTCGCTGCATCTTCAACGGTCGCTGTGGTGGTGGCGGGTGCCTGGTGTTGAGTTTCGACCGGGTGCGGCAAGCTATCGAAGGAAAAGCCGTGAGCAGCAACGCTTATTGAAAGTCCTGCTGATGGTGTTTGCGCAGAACCGGCTTTCCCGGTAGCCGCCAGGGTCGGGAACGGTGCATTCTGAGCCGGAGTCGATGGAGATCGACCTCCATTCTGAGGCTCCGGAACAGGGGTGCTTGGAAGCGTTTTTCGAGGTTGCTCCGGGATAGCCGCCCTGAGCATTGAGGAACTCTTGTCGATGCCATCCGCAGCGGTCGACGTCTGCAGGCGGATCGCGTCTCTAGAAACCCCTCTTGGGTCAACGGGTCTTGATGGTTCTAAGATCGCTGTTGTGGCGCTGGACTCCGTTGCTGCGGTCGTCACGCCAAGCCCGGTTTGATCTGCGGAGATCTGCTCCCGGTATTGGCTGGGGCGTTCTGTCGACGCATTCAGGGGGAAGGGCTTGATGCCTGGTTCAGCAGGGCGTTGCGTATCCTGGGGAGAGAACCCTGCATGGCTGTTGGAACTTGAATCCGGGCTTCCCGATGATCCCGAGTGGGGAGAGGTGAAATTCGCGGTTGCAGGGGCGGCAATTTTGTCCACTGCAGGGATGGCGGGCTTGGCAGATATCGTTTCTTCAACAGGGCTGCCTTTGGGATGGAGGTCCGGGCCTGTTGGGGCTGGGCGAGCAGTGATAACCGCCTCGCCGGCGTTCGAGGCGCTAGCCAGGATGCTTGCCGACGGCTGGATCACGCTTTGTTTGCCACTTGAGGGAGAAGCAGGGTCAGCATCAGGCTTCCCGGCCATGCGGTCGGCTGTGATCGCCTGCGATTCCCCGCTCAGCAGCATTTCAGCCTGTGAAGCGGGGCCGTCGGAGGCTGCGGGGGGCGAGTTCAAAACGGTTTTGAAAATTGACTCCAGAAAAGCCTGGGGGGCTTTCGCCGCGCCGGACAGTAAATAAGCTGCGTCCTGGGCATCACCTGCTCTGAGAGGGTCAACTGCCCCGTTCAGCTGACCAGCGCTCTGCTGACTCCTCGACCCTACTTCTCCGCCATCAGTCTCATCGGTCGTGAGGGGCTGAGCCTTAAAGTTCTGGCTGCCGTCCGCAACGGATACGACCACGGCTGGTGTTGGGTTGCCGCGGGCGCTGGAAGGTTTGCTTTTGTCTTTCAGGAAAGAGGGGAGGAGATTGGCGGCGAGTGATTGAGTTTGACTGGGGAGACTGGCCCTGGAAGCCGAAACGGCATCGGCGGCGGGTTTGGTCGCAGCGGAAGCGGTATCGGAGGCATGCGGCAAGGCTGAATCTCCAGACTCCTTGCGGCCCGTTTTTGCCACCTGGTTAACAACCTTCCGCAATAATTCGCGAAATTCAATGAAATCATAGACCCCTTTGCCTTGTATCCCCAAGTCGTTCAAAGCCTGAACGGGAATTTGCTGTTGTTGGAGTACGGCTGCCAGCAATGATTGGATATCGGCGGATGCCGCCTTGCCCTCAGGGGGGAGCTCGTTCTTGTTGGAGTAGGCGCGATCCAGACACTCATTGAGTTTTTGCAGAGAAACCCCGCCTTGGCTGTTTAGAGCGTTCTCAATGGGTGAACTCACAGACGGTGAGAGACGGAATTGCGCCAGCACCTTATCCAGGGCTGTGGAGTCGGAAAAAGTCAATTGCTGGGTGATTTCCCATTTGCTGACAACCAGGTCCCTGGCCGCCGTTGACGCAGTTGGGGAGCCTTTAACCGCGTTGCCGGCAGGGGCTGTCGTTTGGGGGAGCCTGACGCCATCCGCGGGAGGTTGGATTGTTGAGACTGACTGCGAAGGGATCACCGGGTTCGAAGATGGCGCCTGCTGCGCAAACGTGGAGGCCGTCAGCCCGAAGGGGACGATTTGGGTGAGTCGATGCTGCTCGTAAAGCTGCTGGGAAAATCCGGACTGGGAAATGTTCTGCCCGATCTTGTCCTGAGTGCTTGCCAGCACTTCCATGAGCAACTGTGATGGTTGAATGCCTGTTGACTGCATGAGTACGATTCCCTTTGGGGGTTTCTGAACGTCCCTACTGTTCGCCGGTTATCCAAAGCAATATGGATACCAACTGAAAGATGGTCGATAAATGTTGCAATTACAGGAGGTTGAAATTTCGGTGGGGAAGCCGGGTGCGATGAGGAGGGGAAAATTTTTCTGATACCCGGCGCAATTCTTGCCGCCGGGAAGGGCAGGCCGGTTTGCCGTCAGCGTTGCGTCAGCGCTTCCGAGATCTTTGCCGCTTTTTTGAAATCCATGATGGAGAGGATTTCAGCCGCCTCGTTTGCCTTCATGGTGGACAGCAGGTTCACCACCAGTTTTTCGTCCATGTTTTCGAGCAACTTGGCCGCTTCTTTGGGCTTCATGGTGCCGTAGATTTGTGCGAGCGAACGAATGCTGGCATTCTTGGTTTCGGTTTTCTCACTGCGGAAACTCTGGATGTCCTTTTGGATGGCGATGAGTTCTTCAAGCTTCTGCTCAACCTCTTTTTGCATTTGCAGTAGATGCTGTTCCTGCTCTTGCAGGTTCTGCTCCTTTCGCTTCAATTCAAGTTCTCTCTGTTCCAAATGGGCGAGGGTCTCGGCACTGGAGGGGGTTGTGGAGCGGGCGGTTCGCAAGGGTTCCCCTTCCGGAGCCGGTTTGCCAACGTTATCCGGGTTTTCGGACTTGGTCGCGTTCTCAGCGGATTTGGAAAGGTTTTTCTTCTGGTCCGTAGCCAGGACCTCGGGAACGGACAAGAAAGAGCGCAGCCCCTGGTATTGATTCATCAGGTTGCCTGTCGTCATCAATAGCTTGAGAGACAAGATGGTGAGCAGTCCCACGAGAAGAACGACACCGATGGCGAAATGGCCCTTGCGCTTCATTCTATGTTTCCTCTGTGCTTGGTTTGTAGCCTGACTTTCTTGGTGTAATCGCTCATTACCGCTCTCTCATCCAACTGGTTCTGCTCCTTCTTGGTCTGAGCCTGCCGAAAAGCGGCGCGATCCTTTTCATCGGTGACTTCAAGCATCTTGAGGTCCCGTTCCCTCTTTAGCAGGAGTTCCTTGGCATTCTCAACGTCTTCGGCCAAGTCCCGTAATTCACTCTCCAACTTAAGCAATTGTTGTTCCAAAGAGACGAAGTAGTTCTGGAAAAGATGGTACTCTGAGGCCTTTATTCCGGACCGTTGTTTCTCCTGGAAAAGGCCGACATTGTGGTCGCGTTCTGCTGCGGTTTTTTGAAGAAGAGCTTGTACGGCTTCGTAGTGTCTCATCGCGGTAGCCAATCCAGTTTGGGCCAGAGTCAGGAGATACTTGCGATATTTCAACAGAGCCTGAAAGCGAAAGGTGTAAGCCATGCGACAACTCGATCCGTGGCGGGTTATGGCTGGAAGAGAGCGGCCAGAGCCTCCTGAGCTTCGGTTACCGAGCATTTCTCGTCCACCGGCTGCCTGAGGTGCTGGCAGAATCTGTCATACATGGCGATGGCATAGTCGGTTTCGGGGTTGGAACCGGCGGCGTAAGCCCCAATATTGATCATGTCTTCACTGGCTTCATACCTGGCCAGGGTTTGCACAAAGCGAGAGAGGGGCGCCCTCTGTTCTTTGGTCAGAAGCTGATCCGTCAAGCGGCTGACACTTTTGAGCACATTGATGGCCGGATATTGGTGTCTGTGAGCCAGCTTGCGATCGAGAACGAGATGGCCGTCGAGGATGGCGCGGAGGGCGTCGGCGATGGGATCTTCAAGATCGTCGCCTTCCACCAGTACCGTGTAGATACCGGTAATGGAAGCCTTTTCGAAGTTGCCTGCACGCTCCAACAGCTGTGGCATATGGCCGAACACGCTTGGAGTATACCCCTTGGAAGTGGGCGGCTCTCCTGCCGCCAGGCCAATTTCCCTGCCTGCCATGGCAAACCGGGTCACCGAGTCCATCATGAAGAGGACGTCCTGTCCCTGATCCCGGAAGTATTCAGCAATGGAACAGGCCAGATAAGCCCCCCGGAGCCGAATGGTGGCCGGTTGGTTCGAGGTGGCCACGATCACCACCGAATGAGCCAGGCCCTCGGAGCCGAGCTCTTTCTCAAGGAACTCGTTCACCTCTCGGCCTCGTTCTCCGATGAGCGCAATCACATTGACAGGTGCTGCGGTGTGCCGGGCCATCATCCCGAGCAACGTGCTTTTGCCGACTCCGGAGCCGGCAAAGATGCCCATGCGCTGTCCTTTGCCCAGGGGAAGCAGGCTGTTGACGCTGCGCACGCCTACGTCAAGCTGTTCGCTAATCAGTGGCCGGCGAAGAGGATTGACAACCTTTGCGAGGAGCGGGTAGGGAGTGCCGGGAGGCAAGGGGCCTTTGTCATCAATCGGATGGCCCATGCCGTCAAGGATTCGCCCAAGCAATGCGGGGCCTGCGGAAATGGCCTGAGCCTGCGGGCAGGGTGACACCAGCGCGCCCGGCTGGATCCCGTCAAGTGCGGTCAAAGGGCTCAGCTTCAACCGCCTCTGGCGGAACCCAACCACTTGAGCATAGATGGGAAGCTCATAGTCGGGGTTGGCGATGCGGAAAATCTCTCCCAAAGCGGCATCCAGCCCGCCCACCTCGACCATATTGCCCACCAGTTCGACAACTTTGCCGGACTTCTCCCAGTTTGGGCTGCTCTGGATCGCTCCGGTGCTGGTCCTGAGGCCCAGGCAATCTTCGTCAGGTAAGGATCTGGTCAGTGACTGGCTCATCATTTCGCAACGCCTGCTCGACAAGATCAAACTGCTTTTCAATGGACGCATCAATGAGTTGAATATCGCTCTCCACGCGACAGCCGCCGCGTTCCATGTGGGCGTCAGCCTTGAGGGTGAAAATGCGACCGGTCCGTTCGGCAAGATCCTTCAGCTCGAGGTGCTGTTCCAGCAGAGCCAGATCATCGGGGTGGACGGCAAGGGTCAGACTGTGCTCCTCGGCCGCCTCCCGCAGCAGGCTGTCAATGAGCCGGATCAGTTGGGTGCTATCCGCGGCCAGTTCTCTGCGGACGATGTGGCGCGAAATGGCGAGGCACGTCTCGATGAGCCAGTCGCGATATTGTTCGAAGATCTTCACAGGGGTGCCCTGCAGTTCCTTCAATAATTGTTCGAGATGCTCTTTGACGATGGCCATACTACGCTGGCCGACGTCAAAACCATCCTTCTGGCCCTGTTCATATGCTCTTCGGTAGGCCTGTTCTTCCAGTTCCTGAGCCTTTCGTTCCGCATTGAGCATGAGTTCCTGGAGAGATGGCTGGGGGTCTTCAGTCAGTTGCGATGTGTGAGAAGACTGGCTAAGACCCCCGAACATATTGGATTCACCCGGGGAGGTCTTTTTCCGCTCCCGCTGAAGTTCGTCGAAACCGAACGGGAGAACCTTTTCCAACTGGTCCGGCATGGCCTTAATGATTTTAGACAAGAGGATCCCCGCCTTCACTGCCGACGAGGAAGATCTTGCCTTCCTTCTCCAACCGCCTGGCAGCGTTGATGATGTTCTGTTGTGCCGATTCCACTTCACTCAAGCGGACGGGGCCCATGACACTCATATCCTCTTCAAGGATCTGTGCTGCGCGTTTAGATAGATTATTCAAAACCTTGCGCTTGAGTTCTTCGGAAGCGGTTTTGAGCGCCAGGGTCAGATCTTCGCTCCTGACCTCCTTCAGCAGTTCACGAATCCCCGTATCAGGGACACCGGCCAGGTCTTCAAACACAAACATCAGCTTGCGAACCTTTTCCGCCAGTTCCTCGTCAAACTCTTCCAAGGCCTGCAGGATTTTCTCCTCCGTGCGTTTGTCACAGTTGTTCAGGATTTCGGCAGCGACATTAACCCCTCCGAGAACCTGGTTGCCGCCCTTTTCCACCGACAGCAGTTCTTCCTGGAGCACGGCGTCGACCTCCCGGAGTAAATCGGGAGGCACCGTTTCGAGGTGAGCGATACGGTTGAGCACTTCGAACTGCAGGGCTTCGGAAAGGAGCGCCAGCGTCTGGCCGGCGCGCTCCGGCCCCATATGGGCCAGGATAATGGCAATGGTCTGGGGGTGTTCCGTACGGATAAAGCCGGCCAGGAGTTTGGGGTCGACCCCTTGCATATTCTTGAAGGGAATCTCTTCTTTTTCCTTTTCAATCTTGCTGATGACGGCTTCTGCTTCATCCCTGTTGAGGACGTTGGGAAGCAGGCTGTGGAAAAAATCGTCCCCGGTGGTGAAAATGGCGTCCTGGGTGGTGAACATCTGCCCGAATTCCTCCATTACCTCGGTCAGGACCTCCTTTTTAACATCCTGCATGTCGACCATGCACAAACCCAACTGTTTGATCTCGTCGGGACTGAGAGTCCTGAGAAGCTGAGCGGAGGTTTTTTCGCCGAGAAACATCAGAAAAGCAGCAGCCTTTTGAGCGCCTGTCAACTTGGCCATGGCTTAAGTCCCTTCCCGAAGCCAGGTGCGAATGATCTCTCTGGTCTTTTCGGGATCACGTTCTACAATGTCCACAATGCGATCACGTGTGGACGGCAGCGAATCCTGCGCCCCCTCAAGGGTCGGGATGAGGCCGAACACATTGGCAGAGGCTCCTGCCGGCAAGGCTGCCTGAGGTTGAGGCGGAGCCAGATCCAGCTTCGCCTTGGGCATTTGCTGGTATTTCTTTACAATTGGCCTGACTACAAAAAGGAAGATGAAAATCATCAGCATGATGTTCATAATGATCTTTTGGTTGCTCTTCAGCATTTCCAGCCAACGATTACGGGGGCCAACCTCATCCATCGGCCCAAGGTCCGCGCTGAAAGGCACATTGGAGACGCTGATCTGATCCCCGCGGGCATCATCATAGCCCACCGCCTTCTTGACAATTTCTTCCAGAGATTTGAGCTGCTCCGGTGCTCTGCCAACGAAAACTGACTTCACCTGACCGGCGGCGTCGGGTTTGTTTTCATAGAGCCCATCCACCAACACGGCCACGGAGAGCTTCTTGATGGTTCCCGAAGCCTGCACGGTCTTGCGGTTGATGTGGTTCATTTCATAATTGACGGTCTCTTGCTGGCGATTTTGCTTTTTGGCTTGTTCTTTGGTTTGGCCTTCAGCCAGCTTACTTTCTATGTTGATGGGTGTGTCCGCATTGCCCTTGGGACCAGCGTCAGCCCCTTCGTGGTTTTCCACTTTGCGGTGGTGACTGCGTACCACGGAACTATCGGGATCAAAGCTTTCCTGTTCGATCCGGGTCTGACTGAAATCCAGATCGGCAGTGACCCTTGAGATTACCCGGTTGGCCCCGAGGACTTGCTCGAGCATGGATTGGAGTTTCTGCCGGAGATTTTCCTCGACCTGATTCTTGTATTCGAGTTGGGTGCCGGTGGCCTGGAGGCCGCTGTCGGTGGGGTTCTTCTTGAAGATCACCTGGCCGTCTGTGCTCAGAATTGTGACTCGATCCTCCTCCAAGCCTTTGATCGAACTCGCCACCAGGTGGACGATGCCCTGGGTCTGGCGCTGGTTGAGTCGTGCGCCGGGGTTCAGCTTCAAAACTACCGCGGCGCTCGGCGGCTTGCGATCTTCCAGAAAGAGCGATTCCTCGGGCAGAGCCAGATGCACCCGACTCTCCATCACCTCATCCATCTGGTTGATGGTGCGCGCCAGTTCTCCCTGCAGAGCGCGTTGATAGTTGATCTTCTGAACAAATTCGGTGCTTCCAAGCTTTTGCTGGTCAAAGATCTCGAACCCTGAACCCGACCCGCGGGGGATTCCCTCAGCAGCGAGGGCCAGGCGGATATCATAGAGCTGTTCCTTGGGCACCGAAAGACTGCCCGACGCAGATACCTGGTATGGCATCTTCTTCTTCTTCAGGGTTTCCACAATAGTCCCCATCTCGCCTTCGGAAAGTCTCGAAAACAGGGGAACGTATTCGACCTGATTGCTGATGTAGACGGTGTACATCACGCTGGCGGCAACCAGCAGGACGACGCTGGCATAAAGGAGCTTTTGGGGTCCGGGTAGCGCCAGAAAGTTATCTTTCGAGCGTTGAAGAGAGTCCAAAAGTGCTTTCATAGGAAGCCCTTGCTATTCTTGTTTAGGGTGAGATTCATCATCTCGGCAAACCCAGAGATCCACCGCAGATCACGCTGAGAGCGCTGAGAAAGCTAATATTCTCAAAGCCGATTCTCTCTGCGTGCTCTGCGTTCTCGGCGGTGAAAAAGGAGACCTTTCAAAAGTGCCTGTTGTGGAGCCTTGCTAGAACTGCATGCGCATGATTTCCTGATAGGCATCCAACATTTTGGTGCGGACCTTCAGCAGCAGACGCATGCTGATCCCGGCTTCCTCCATCTTGATCATGGTCTCATGGATCTGTTCCGCTCCACCTGTGGCCGCTTTGCTCACAGCTTTGTCCGCCTCCTGCTGGAAGCCTTCGACCTGTTCCAGAGTCTTTTTCAGCTCTTCTCCGAAGGAAGCTTTGGAATAGGTGGTTGGCCGGGACGGGAAGACATTCTTCAGACCATCCATCGGGGGCGAGGTGACGAATTCGCTACGCATGGTTTTCTCACCTTTCGGGATACTACTTGCCGATTTCGATGGCTTTTAAGGCCATTTGTTTGGCGTTGTTCAGGGCTGACAGATTGGCCTCGTAGGACCTGCTGGCGACTACCATGTTGGTCATTTCCTCAACAGAGCTGATGTTGGGCATGGTCACAACGCCGCTTGCATTGGCGTCGGGATGGCCCGGATCATAAACTTGCTTGAAGTCCCGGCCGTCAGGAACAATCTGAGCCACACGCACGGCCTGCAGTTCGTCCTGCACCACGTCATCCAGAATGCGATCGAAATGGTCGTTGATATCCGCTGCTTCCACTACCGCCGTTTGTCGTTCGTAGGGTTTGCCGGACTGCGTTCGAGTGGTGTTGACGTTGGCCAGGTTCGACGAGATCACATTCATCCAGGTGCGCTGGGCACTCAGCCCTGAGGCGCTGATTTTCATCGCAGTTTCAAAATCCATGGCTAACTCGCTCCTTCCGTGATGGCAAGTTTCAGGTTGGTAAACTTGCGGTTAAGCATGGTCACCATGTACTGGTAATCGACACTGTTCTTCGCCAGTTTCATCATTTCCTGCTCCAGACTCACCGGGCCTTTTTCCTCGACTTCAGCCCTGGCGGTGGCTGAAGCGAGCGCATCCGGAGTAAGATGGCGGCCATGAGATGTGGTTAAGGCCACGTTCTGTTCCTTGATGGATGCCTGAAGATAGTTCTTGAAAGAGACGTCTTTGGCTTGATAACCAGGGGTACTCGCATTTGCCAGATTGTTGGACACCAGTTTGTGACTGTGGGTGATCAGATTCAACCGATCTTCAATCTGGCTGATGGTTCGATCAAATATCGCGGCAGTTGCCATGAGTGGACCTCCTTTCGTGTCGGTTCGAAGGCAGATGAAAGCAAATCTTGTACCATGGGCCAATGTGGAAAGCTTGGGAGGGGAAGGCTCTGGGGGCTGGCGTTTTGCCTTAGACGGCAAGCCCCTGACGGTATTCATTCAGTTTATTGCGCAGGGTGCGAACGCTGATGCCCAGGATTTCCGCGGCCTTATTGCGGTTGCCGGAAACGACTTCCAGGGCTTTCCCGATGAGAAGCTTTTCCATCTGGCCGATGGACATCAGCTCGATTTCTCGATCCTCCGCAGGTTCCTGATGCTGAGTGTCAAAGAGCAGGCATTCGGGTGTCAAATCACAGTCAACACTCAACAACACCGCACGCTGAATCACATTTTCCAGTTCACGCACATTCCCGGGCCAGCTGTAGTGCTGAAGCCTCTGCATCAAGGCTGGGGAGATCCGCGTGAGGCTGCGTTGGTGCATGCGGTTGTATTTGTCAAGAAAGTGTTGAACCAGGGGGGCGATGTCGTCAGGCCGCTCGCGCAGGGGCGGGATTTTTACCGGAATGACGTTCAACCGGTAATAGAGGTCTTTGCGAAAGCGGCCCTCAGTGATCGCCCTTTCCGGGTCAACATTGGTGGTGGCGATGATCCGGACGTCAACCGGGATTGGATAACGCCCCCCCACTCGGTCAATCTCATTCTCCTGGAGGACTCTAAGAAGCTTAGCCTGCAAGTGGATGGGGATTTCTGTGACCTCGTCGAGGAGCAGCGTGCCGGCGTGGGCAAGTTCGAACTTGCCTTCCTTACATTTGATCGCTCCGGTGAAAGCTCCTTTCTCATGGCCGAACAGTTCGCTTTCAAGCAGTCCCTCGGGGAGAGCCGCACAGTTGAGGGCGATGAAGGGCTTGTCCCGCCTTTCGCTGTGCTGGTGAAGGTAGCGGGCGAACATTTCTTTGCCGGTGCCGCTTTCGCCCTGGATAAAAATGGTGGCGTTGGTGGCGGCGACTCTTCTCACCAGCTCTTTGAGGCGAAGCATCTGAGGAGCTTTGGGCAATGATTGCCCTCTGGCCTGAGGAAGCTGCACTCTCACGGGCTGCGGCTTTGCGTTCGAGGAGGAGAATCGATTGCGCCAGTCGTTCGGGCTGAACCGGTTTGATCCAGAAGTCTTGAGCTCCCAGTTGCATCATCTCCGTGGCATCTCCCAGGGAGGCTTTATCGCTCATGATGATCACCGGCGGGCCGCAGGGAGATGATTGATTCATTTCCAGCAGCCCCACAACCTGGCTGCGATTTCCGTTAAGGCTTACCAGTACGAGTTCCGGATTTTCTTTGCGCAGGATGCTCAGCGCCGATTTGACGGTGTCCGTGGTCAACGGAATCCGCCCCTGAGTCCTCACTGACTCGGCAAGACTCTGAGCGTGCCTGGGATTGGGTTCAATGATCAAGATGGGCATGGTCATTCCTGTCCCGGATCGGGTTTGCCTTCATTTTCGCTCCATCTGGATATATTCGAGTTGCTGTTTGGCCGCGGTCTTCCAGAAGCTCTGGTTGGAGCTCATGAGTTTGGTCAGTTTTTGAATGGCCATTTCAGTCTGGCCCAACTCCAGGTAGCGCTTGGAAATGTCATACTGGAGCTGATCCCGCTGGTGATCAGTGCCGGCAATGGTGGCGGCTTCCTCGAGTACCGCAATCGCCTTCTGTTGCTTTCCCTGTTTGCCGAAACAGGCCGCCTGAACCATGTAGTCATGCAGGAGTTCATCCGAGTGGGTGTTGGTCTTCTCCATTTGCTCTGAGCTCTTGTGCAACCAGGGCGTTGCTTTCTCGCACTCCCCCAACTGGGCCAGACTCACGCCGTAGATGCTGTACAGACTGGGACTGCCGGTGGCCGGGATGTCGGTTTCGGGAAGACTGCTCAGGCATTCGACAACTTTGCCATAGTCGCGTTGTGAGAAATGGAGTTGGGCCATCAGGAGCTTCTTTTTGGGCTGAAACTGCGAGCCCTGGATTTGTGAGCAGACTTTCTCTGCGCGTTCGAAGTCCTTGGCCATAAAAGCTGCTTCCGCCATCCTGGCGAACAACTCATTCTGAGCGGCCGGCCCCTGCTTGGCCAGAACCTGCTCATAGAGGGCGATCGCCTTCTGGGGTTGCTTTATTCCTACATAGCTGTCCGCGATCATGAGGTTCAGGTCGGCGTTGTTGGCATTGGCGAAGGTGCTCTGGTTGTTCTCGTACAGCAGCACCGCCGTTCCATAGTCACGGTTCTTGAAGGCGGATTTCAACCAGTCCGGTTACCACTTTTGCACGCAGGGCCAGGAACTCAGGGTTGGCAACTGGCGATGAGATTCCCTTGAGATTGTAGTCAATTACGGAAAGGCTTGTATCAGAGTTGCCGTATTCATGTTCGCGGGAGGCGAGCTTCAGATGGATGAGCCTGGTAAGCTGAGGGGACAATGGCTTCTGGGCTAGTTCCCGAAAAAATGTCAGGTCATCTTCAAGGGAGAGCCGGCCTTTGGTTTTCAGGGACTCCATCTTTCGGATTTGAGCGATGACGTCTCCTTCGGAATCTGGATAATTGCTCTGGATGTGAGCGAAGAGCTTGGCGGCATATTCAGGTTGATCTTGAGCGGTGAAGATCTCGGCGATCTTGGCCAACACCAGGTCCCGATCCGGTGCCTCGGGTTGCAGGTTGAGATACCAGAGCAGCAGGTCACGACTCTTGTCGTATTCTTTCTGGAAGAAGTAGGATTCGCCCAGATTCTTGAGCAGAAGCGGCTGTTTCAGGTGCCAGTCCGGGTCTTTCTTCAGACAGCGTTCGAAGGCCTCGATGGCGGGGCCGTATTCGGCCATCCCGTGCAGGGCTACCCCCAGCAGCCAGGAGGCCTTGGTCTGTTGGGCCTGGTCCAGAGGCAATTCCAGGGCGGCGCGGAAAGCGCGAACAGCATGACCGTGTGACCCCGCCTTCAGGTAAGCCGAACCCAGTTCAAGCCAGCACAGGGCTGCAGCCGGGTGCTTCGGGTAATCCTCAAGCGCCTTCTCAAAGGCTTTGAGGGCCTTCTCCTGGTCTCCTGACGTCTGATAGGCCAGGCCCAGTCGGTGATAGGCCCACCCCGCCTGGATCAAGAAGGGATCGGCGCTGATCGCTTTCAGATAATTGGTGGCTGCCTCCTTGGTGGCCTTCTCCAGATCTTGCTGGTGAAGGAAGAAGAAACTATCCGCCAGACCGTATAAGGCGATCGCTGTTTCCTCTTTGGATAGTTCGGCCGCTGTGAGCAACCGAGAGTATTCCGTGAAGGCCTGGTCGTAGTCTCCCTTCACCAGAAGCCGATTGGCTTCTCTGAGTGGTTCCGAAAGGCTGGCTTCCGCCACCTCCCGAACCTTCAGTGGTTCCGCCTCCTTTTTCAAGGTCGCAGGCTCGGCCGGGATTGCCTCCACGAGCTTTTCCGGGGGACTTACTGTGCCCTTGGAGCCCTTGATGGGGCTCTCCTGGCCCTTGGGCTTGCCCGCAGCGGCCTCGGTCCTGGGAGGTTCGGCGGGCTTTTCTGCAACAATGGCCGCAGCTTTGGGTTCCTTCGGTTCCTTGGTGCTGGTCTCCGGAGTCTTCTTTTTGGGAGGAGGCAGGACATCCACCAGGAGACGATAGGCGCCGGGATTCGGGGTCTCGGGCGGGAGGAAGCTATGGCTGACGACACAGTCCGGGGTGCGGAATTGCACCAGAACCCGAGACCCGTTTCCGCCATCCAGGATATTAATGCCCGTCACCGGCGAGGCCGGGTCGGAAATGGGGATTTGCGGCTCCAGCTTCGATTGGAGTGCCTGGAAGGAGATCGCCAGCTTGTCTGGTGGAACCCGCTCGATACTGGTCGGGTGTTGTCCTTTGAGTTCGAAGACCAGGCGCGTGAAGGTGACGGCGGAAGTCTTCTGCACTCCCCGACGTAGGCGCAGCAATTGGGTAGGGTCTTCACCCCGGGCCGGGACGGTAAGCGTCAAAATGTGGACGATGCTCAGGAAAAGCATCGATACGAAGGCGTTCATCTTCTGACGGTGTTTCATGCTCGAGCGACCGCTGTGACTGTTGGTTGAGCCAATCAGGCGGGCTGAGTGCTGCCGGCCTGGACGCAGCAAGGACTCTCTTCCGCACAAGAGCACGCGGAAGCATCCTGCCAGATGGAATCTTGGCAAGGAACATGCCAGTCTGCGAAAAGAGCGGGGGGACAGACGGGGGCAATAGATTGAAGAGGAAGATTGGTGTCACTCGGTGGGTAATTGGATTTTTTTCTTTTTGAGTTTTTCGATGAGGGTGGTGCGATTGAGGCCCAACAGGCCTGCGGCCTTGTTTTTGACGCCCCCGGATTTCTTCAGTGCCTCGAGGATGAGACAATCTTCCAGCTCGTCCAGGATCTTTTTCAGGTCGATGCCTTCATCTCCAATTTCCATTAGTGGGCGCAAATCGTTGGGCTCACGGCTGCGCATGCGCGCGGGAAGGTCATCCACCTGGATCTCGTCATTTTCGACCAGAATGACCAGACGTTCGATCATATTTTCCAGTTCCCGCACATTCCCGGGCCAATCGTAGTGCATCAGCACATCCAGAGTGGCACTCGCAATCGTCTTTTGAGGGAGTTCCTTTTTCTGACAATGCTCCTGGAGGAAGTGATGGACGAGCAGAGGGATGTCGCTGCTGCGCTCCCTCAATGGGGGAACGTAGATAGGGATTACATTCAAGCGGTAAAACAGGTCTTCGCGAAACTTGGAGGAGGCGATCTCCAGTTCAAGATCCTTGTTGGTGGCGGCAATGACCCTCACGTCCACCTCGATGGTCCGGGAGCTGCCCACCCGTTCGAACTTCCGTTCCTGGAGGAAGCGAAGCAGTTTTACCTGAAGCTTCTGGCTCATTTCAGCAACTTCATCCAGGAACACGGTGCCCCAGTTGGCCAGTTCAAAGCGCCCCTTCCGATCTTTGATGGCGCCGGTAAAGGCCCCCCGCTCATGACCGAACAGTTCGCTTTCCATCAATTCCTCAGGAATCGCGCCACAGTTGATGGGTACGAAAGGCTTGTCCCGGCGGAGGCTGCTGAGGTGGATGGCGTTGGCGACAAGCTCCTTGCCGGTCCCGCTTTCACCCAGAATGAGGATGGTGGAATCCGTCTTGGCCACCCGCTCGATGATCTTGTATAGCCCCTGCATCGGATGACTCTTGCCAATGATCCGGTCAAACCGTAGAAATTCCTGGAGTTGGGACCGCAAAAGGACATTTTCGGCCTTGAGGGCCAGGAGTTCCTGGGCTCTTTTGAGTACCAGGCAGATCTCGTCCAGTTTTGCGGGTTTGGTGAGGTAATCAAAAGCTCCCCGCTTCATCGCCTCGACGGCCGTTTCGATCGTGGCATATCCCGTCAAAAGAATGACGATCGTTTCGGGGTAGCGCTCGGTAAAATGCGCCAGGACTTCCATGCCGTCTGCTTTGGGCATCACCAGGTCGGTGATGACTATGTCATAACTGTTCTGAGACGCCTTGGTGAAGGCTTCTGCCGCGTTGGAGGCGCAGTGCACCCGGTAGCCCTCCTGTTCGAGTCTCTCAGCAATGAGCTCCAGGGTGGTCGTGGAATCATCCACGAGCAGTATGCGGGAAGACAGTGGCTGCGGCATAAGTCCTTAGGGGATGGGTTAGCGGTTACTGGCACGCCTCGAAGCCGAAACCACGACAGAAAGACTTCCAAGGGCTACGGCAAGGGGCCGGTGTTCAGCTGCCAGAAGCGCAACGGTCATAATTCAAAAAACAAACAGAACCGACAGAACGAAGCGATCTTTTCCAGCTCGGATGCCGGTTCAAGAAACCTGATTCCGATTTCTGTCCTCTTTCCCAATTTCATCATTCGTATGTTGCAGATCATCCCATTGAGATTCTCGACATCTTGGTTGTCCGGCAGAGTAAATGACAGTGCACACTGAGTGTTGGCGGCTACTCCAAAAAGATAGGGAATGGTGAGTCGGCATCCGCCGGCACTGATATCAACCATGGTTACGGCCAGGTTCTCGCGTCGCGGGCCAATAACCATCTGAGCCTCAATGTTCACGCGAATCCTCGGATGGCTTCGCAGTTTAGTATGCTCGAAGGTCCGGGGATACTCGATCAGACAAATGCCTTCCTCGGTGTGTTTGAGCACAATGCTGAGGAAATCGTAGACCTCACCTTCGAGCGTGTAGTTGCACCGTATGTTTCCCGTGAGCTTGCTGAAAAGTCGGTCGCAGAAGTGAAGAATGGGATTGTCGATGATAATGAAATCACCATGGCGAGCACCAAGGATCCTGGACTTGGCAGAGGCAAGCTTGTGGTCAACCGACTGGATGAAGAGCTCAGTGTTGATGACCAAAGGCAGCTTCTTCATGCTCTTAAACAGTCCACTTTCGGGCAACGGCCCAGGGGCTGAGCCGCGCATCCCGGCGGCACAGCAACGTTCATCCCTATCGAATGTCAACCTATTGACGGGTTCCCCGCCCCGTGTGCGGAAGATAAACAGACAGAAACCCTATATGCCACCCCAACTAATAGATCACAAGGGCAAAATCGATTTCACGGAGGAATTCCCTGCGGGTTCCGGGCTTCCAATCCGTCGGCGACGTCAGGGTGAAAGTACTTGAGAATGCCTGAAAAATCATTCGCAGTGCGAACCTTGCCATCCACAAAAAGAACATCCGAAAGCTGATAGGACCACAGGTTCCCCTGGACCACGGTGGGTGTCCCCTGAACAGCGAGCACCTCATCCCGGCTGGACCCCACCGTGAAATAGCCTTTGGCCGGTGTCGTCTGGAACCCCTGAGAGGGGCGCATGGCAATTTTGAGATTGTTGAAGAAATTATTGAAACCGACAACAATGCCATCCTTGAAATAGACCTCACTGAAACCGTAGGACCACTTGTTCCCTTCGATGTGCGTTGGTGTGCCTTGAACCTGAAGCACTACATCCCTGGTTGCGCCCAGGGAGAATGAATCAAGGTTGTG
Organism: uncultured delta proteobacterium; assembly: GCA_963783775.1. Classification (GTDB taxonomy): domain Bacteria; phylum Desulfobacterota; class Syntrophobacteria; order Syntrophobacterales; family Syntrophobacteraceae; genus JADGQM01. Next base: position 64,281 of record CAWAOR010000015.1, read on the forward strand.
CCTGTTCTGGGTCGAAACGGAAGGCGCGAGTCTGGACCCTTAACGTGCCATCGAAGTTGTGGTAGCGCCATACTCTGCCGTCGCGAAAGGTAATGTCCGACAAGCCATAGACCCATGTCTGTCCGTAGACTTTGGCCGGTTTGCCCTGGATGCGGAGCACCTCCCCTTTGCTGGAACCGAGCGTAAAGAAGGTCCTTTCCTGGCTCGCAGGCTCTGGGTCCAGAGCCTGCGAACGATCGTCGGGGATTTGCTGAGAGGTCACGGGAGCCTGATCCGGCGTTTCTGGCGGCGCGGTGGCCTCGGGCAGCACAGGGTCCGGCAGGGCTGGAGGGGGCGTATCCCTTTTGGCGCTATGGAGCGGTTTGCTGCGATGGTCCGGAACAGGGGTTGGCTCCATGAAAATCAGAGTGCCCAGCAGCGAAAGAAACAGCAGAAACACCATCCAGGATCGAAGCGCTTTGGAGCTGGGTTGGGATGTCTTCGGAAAGGGGGCGCGAACGGCCGTCCGGACCTGCTCCCAGCCCCGTTTCAAGAACCACGACAAGGACGCCGAAGGCACCCCGGAGGTGCCGGTGGCGGGCTTTGACTGGTGCCTCTCCGGGGGTGGGGTGGGGCTTCGAGGCTCCGGTTTGCTCTCTGGGACCTCGGCCTCCCAGTCGTTGCGAATCCTTCGATAGGCGGCATTGACGTCCTTCAGCCGCTCTTCCGCCCGCTGCTGCTTAGGCGATCCCTGGGCAAAGAGATCCGGGTGCCAGGTCTTGACGAACGCTTTATAGGCCTTTTTTACCTCCTCTGGAGGAGCTCCAAATCTGAGCCCAAGAAGCTGGAAGTCCCCTGAGGATGCTTGGCGCGTTTTTCCTGGCATAGTCTGTTTCCGCTGGTTACCTGCTCGTGACTTGATCGTTGTTGTGGCGTTGCCGTGCCGTACCGTACGGAAGCCGAAAACCTTACAGAATGTCGCAGGATATGCACGATCCGCCCAGTCCATGGATAACAGATTTAGGAAGAATCTTTAAGCCTTTTACGGTCTCTTGCGACATTAAATGAGAGAACTCGCTGGATTTGAATTGCGGATTTCTTGCCGGGCTCAGCCAGGCAGCGCCGGTGATTTGGTGTCGGGAGTGCTATCGAAGAAATAACTCACGCGGGTTCGCGGATCCAGATACAGGTATACTTCCGGCGGCAACTGCGAGGGGCGGAGGCTCCGGTCGATCTCAAAGGAGGGGAACTCATCGAGATCAATGATCAGGGCCTGGGCTTTGGGTACATCTGGATCATAGATTAGAATATTGGGTCGGAGAGGTTTCTTGGGGTCAATCGAAACGACCATGCCGATCATGTCGTTTTTCAGCCTTACGATGGTTCCCGGCGGGTATACCCCCAGACAGCTGATGAAGAGTGTCATCAACTCTGAGTCCAGTTGGTCTTTTTGCCGACAAAAGAGATGGCAGAGCGATTCGTAGGGGGTCATGGATTCGATGGGGTCGAGCTTGTTGCAGAGATTGTCATAGTTGTTGGCAACGGCGGTGATTTTGCTGAGAAGGGACATTTCGCCCTCTCGTATACCCTTGGGATAGCCACTCCCGTCAATGGCCTCGTGGTGCTGCAGGATGATCGAGAGCGCTTCCTCTGGAAAGTGCTCGACTTCTGACATCATCTGATGACCATAGTGAGGGTGCATCTGGAGTATCCTCGCCTCGGGCGCCGTCAATGCCCCCCTCTTGTAGAGTAAATTCTTCGGGACCTTATTCTTCCCGATATCGTGAAAAAGGGCTCCCATGCCCAGGGATCTTGTCTGGTCGGCGTTGAGGCCGCATTCTCGGCCCAAAACCATGGCCAGAATAGCGACATTCAGGGTGTGATAGAAAACCGCCTCGTCCTTGCTCTTGACGTTGACCAGGTGCACGATGGCTTCCTGATCCATGAGCAGGGAGTCCACAATGTCCTGAATCAGGTGGTCGGCCTCGGCTGCAGCCTCTTTGGAGCCGGTGATGAGCTTTTGCATGACGACGGAGACCTGCCGGATGGTGCGGTGGTACTCCTTCTCGCAATGCTGGAGTTGCTGGCGTTTTTTTTCCAGCTTTTGGATCTGGTTGCGCTTGTGCTCCCACATGGCATCCTGGGATGGCGCCGGGGAGGAGGCTGGGACTGCCTGATCTTGCTTGATGGGGATTGGGGAAACCGCCGGAGGGCAGTCGCTCTTTTCGGGATAGTACAAGACTTCCCTGATGTTCAATTCCTTGAGGGTTTGAATCTGATCCTGGCTTTTGATTTTGAAGCTGCTGAAGAAAAAGGGATGGGCAAGCCACTTCAGTTCAAGCTGAACGAAGATACCGGGTCGCAATTGGTCTACTGGAATTCGCTGCGGTGCCATATCAGATTCTGTTGCGTTTCCCTTCATCAGCTTTGGGTACATTTTATTCCAAAGGCTTTACAGGAAATTAACCAGGCTCAAATCGTCGAGCATGGCAGTGACCTGCAAGGCCGCCTGAAGAGTAGTTTGATTCTGCTGCATCTGGACGATGGCCTCGGCCATATTGGTATCTTCGATGGCTGAGAGTTGGTTTGCGTTGTTAAGCTTCGTTGTTGCCAGGGCGGACTTCTGGCCGTCCAGGTAAGAGTAACGCAAGCTTGCCAAGGTGTTTTTCGCTGTGATGTGCTCTTGAGCGCTCTCCAATGCCGTGATCTGGTTCTGGATTTCCGTCGGGTCCTCGGGTTCAAGTTCAAGTGCCGTTTTGAGAGCTGCCAATTCTTCCAGAATATTCAATCCGTCATCGGTGATAAAGACCTCCTGACCATCCAGGTTTATCCTCTGGAGATTGTTTTTCCCTGCTCGGACCTCAAAATCATCCGTGTTCCCATAATAGGTATAAGAGCCGTGGAGTGATCTTCAGAGAAGGGGGCTGTATGATAAATTGCTGCCGCTGAAAACGTAGAGATCCTGGTACTGGGTGTTGGCCAGGTCCAGTGCTTGTTGGGAGATCAAGTCGATGGTTTCGATCTGAATCGTTCGGTCCTCCGAATTATTTATTGCCGCTCTGCCAACCTGTATCGCCTGGTCCAGCAAATCCGAGAATGTGTTCAGGGCATTTACGGTGGTCTGGTTCCAGGACATGGCGAAGTCCACGTTCTTCTGAAAGGTGTCAAGCTCTCTGAGACCTTGTTTCAAGTCCATTGCTTGAGACCAGGCCCGGGGGTCTTCCTGAGGTGTCGAAATCCGTTTGCCTGAAGCGATCATAAGTGGCAAGTCGATCGGCGTCTTCTGTTTTCCGATTCAGGTTGAGTATCATCTTCTCATAGGTCGTGGAGACGGTGACTCGCATGGCGGGCTCCCTTCCTTATACCATCTTCATAATGGTATTCAGCATGTCAGCAGTGTACTGGATGACTTTGGCGGCGGCCTGATAGACCTGCTGAAATTTGAGTATATCAACCATTTCTTCGTCTATGGAAACTCCCGATACGGACTGCTGCTGGCCTTCAAGTTGCTGGCGAAGAGTTTCCTGGAAGGAGCCCAGCGCGAGCGCATTCTGTTCGTCCAGCCCAACCCTCTGCTGAATGTCACTCAAGTATCCGCTGAACTGTGAATTTCCCAGGTCATCTAATTTCGTCTCCTGAAGCTCCGAGATGCTCAGCGCCACGCTGGCTTCGAGGCTGGTATCAATACTAAAGCTCGAGTCAAGGTCGATATCGCTCGCATCGGTGCCGGAAAAAACACTCGATCCGTAGGCGGAATTGACCTCGGTGATGAGCGTTGAGGCGAAGGCATTCAAGCGATCAACATAGGTGAGGTCGGTGGCGTTCGGATTGGCGAGAACGTATGAGAGATCGTGGGACGTGCCGATGGCCTTATAGACGGTCAGCACTCCGTTGAGTCGTCCTGCCGAGAGCTGGAACCCGTCATAGGTTATACCTTGATAATCGGAGTAGGTGACTCCATGATCCGTGGTGTCGTAGGTCAGTGAGCCTGACAGGTCGGCGGAAACGAGCGTTATGTCCGTGGAGTCGTCCGTGAGAGTGATCGTAAGGGTGCCGTTGGTCTCTTCCCGGTAGCTTATGGGAAGCGATTCCGCCAGTTTGGTCAAGGCCTGGTAGCGCATGTCCCTCAGATCGTTTGCCGACTGCCCGCCACCTTCACTCATGCGAATCTCTTTGTTGTATGAGGCGATCTGCGAAAGCAGGCTGTTCACCGTGCTGACCTCGCTCTGGGCTTCCGTCTCGAGATTGCTTGCGGTATCTGCAAGGCCGCCGGCTGCATCGCGAATGGTTGCAGCCAGGTTCTTGGTGGCTTGGGTGACAGCGCTTCTTTCCACCATTCCCGCAGGGTTCTGGGAGAGTGCTTCCCATGAATCCCAAAACGCCCCCAGAGCACTGGAAATCCCCTGGTCGCCGTTGTCGAGCAGTTGAGCCCCGGCCGTTGCAAGACGTGCGGAACGTGCCTCATAGTCGGACTCTTTTGAGATGCTCCCGATGAGAGACCGCTCAATGAATTGATCTCTTTGCTGAATGATCTGATCCACCCGAGCTCCCATTCCCACGAAGCCCGATTGCGTCCGATAGGGTGGATTTGTCGTCAGGAGCACTTTTTGCTTGGCGTAAGCCTGGTTGTCCGCATTGGCGATGTTCTGGGAAGCCGTCCCCATCTGAATCTGCGTGTTGAGGAGGGCGTTCTTGGCGGTTTCCAGGGCGATGGTTAGACCCGACATCTTAGATCTCCTTCCTGAACGTCAGACCTTTGAATGCCGCCAATTCCTGCCTGGGTTCACTTACGTGGCGGGGATGGTAGCTGGAGGGGCAAAGGCAGTCAATGAAGTGCTGATAATGGGACAACGTACCTTCTATAAATGCCTGGTTCGAACGATTGAGCTTCTCGATTTCTCTCAAGCAGGTCTTCAGGGAAAGGTATTGAGGCCTTCGGCTCATATCCGTGTGCTCTTTCTTCACCTTTTCCAAATCGTTCAGCTTTGCGGCCAGCTCTCGAATGAGCGATTCCTTGCGATGAAGAATTTTCAAGAGCTCCTGGTTTTCAAATCGTCTCAGGGTCTGCGCCTCTTGTCCGAGAAGCTGCACAAGCTGTCCAGCCAGCTCATAGGCATCGAAGAGCTCGTTGGGAGGTGTTTCGAGGGCATCACCCCTCTTGGCCTCCTTGGAATAACTCCTGCTTGTTTCTCTATCTTTCATGGGGACCCGTCCTCTCAAACCTTTTGTAACCCAAAACGATCATATTCTCTTAATCGGCATCCTGGAGAGATTTCTTTAAGCCAGTTTGCCGGTGGATCCGTCAGGCTCTGCAAGCCGGTGAAGAACTGTTGAAAACAAAACCTCAAGATGCGAGCCTCAAGGGTTGCCGGGTGTTGATGTCGAGATTTTTACCTTTCCCAGGAAACTCATCATCCACTACTGTAGCAAAGTAAATGCCAATCAATGGATTACTCATAAGTGCTGCAAATACAGTTACATAGAGTCGCCGCTATTTTTGGGCTCCTGAGAAAATGCATTCCCAAGGGAAAGTTCTTCTGGGCTGGGGTGCAATTCCTGCCGACCTGCAAACAGGAACAGGCAGTGACGGCGCAGACCAGGGATATTCTCGTTAAGTCAAATGTAGTGCCGGAGGTCGGTATGCATCAGACTCTCGCCGAAATGGCCGGCAGGCTGGCAAAATTCCTGGGAGGTAACCGCATGGGATGATCTCGCCGGCCCCAGGTCCTTGAGGAGGCGAACTTCTCAAACTGAATTGCGACAAGACCCATGCCCGCATCCAATGGTACATCGCCGTTACGGTTGACGAGTGTTTGCGGATGACAGCGGATTGCTATATAAATGATATAATAGAACCCTGTGCGAAACTGTTTCCATCTGTGGTTCGATACCCCACCACGACAGGTTGCAGGTGCAAACGTCCGTTTGTTTTGAGCAAAGGCTGAAAAGCTCTTTTGCAGATGGCTCAATGAACATGCAATGCTTTGGGTGACATTAGGGGGAGGCAATGAGATGGATCTGGAAGCGTTAAAGAAGACCATACGGCAGGAACTGCCGGAACTGCTGCGTCTCGACCCGGATTTTCGATCCTATATAATTGAAATAACGCGTGGAGAGTACGCCGACCGTAAAGAAACCAGGGATTGGTTTCATGAAACCCTGGATGACATGCGCCAGGAACGCGAACGACAGGAAAAAAAGTGGGCTGAGAGTCGTGAGGAGCATAAAGCCTACATCGAGGAACAGGCCAAAAAATGGGCTGAGAATCGTGAGGAACATAAAGCTTACATCGAGGAGCAGGCACGTTACCGGGAGGAACAGGCCCGCCAGTGGGAGGCACAGGCCCGCCAGTGGGAGATACATCAGCGTGAGAACAAAGAAGAATTCGACCGGGTCCATGAAGCGATCATGGCTATGGCCAAGAAGCATGACCGGTCCATCGGTGCTCTGGGCGCCAGGTGGGGAATGCAGTCCGAGAGATCGTTTCGCAATGCTCTGGCCGGTATTCTGGAAGATAATTTTGGCGTGGAGGTGCTGAATATCAATGAATACGACGAGCAGGGGGTAGTGTTTGGCCGGCCGGATCAGATCGAATTGGATGTGATCGTTACCAATGGGTTGCTGCTGATTTGCGAACTCAAATCATCCATCGACAAAGCGGGCATGCACATCTTTGAACGCAAGGCGCGGTTTTATGAAAGCCGCCACCACCGCAAGGCCGACCGGTTGATCGTGATTTCGCCGATGATTGACCCCAAGGCGCAGAAACTGGCGGAGCGGCTCAATATTGAAACCTATAGCGATTCCGAAGAAGTTGAAATGGGGTCAGGTCCGGTTCTGGAAATCACATAGGCCAAAGTAATCTGCCTGCCTGGTAAGAGACGGATCTCGTGTGCAATCCGAAGGAGGTGAGGAAAACCATGAAATTGTCCACTCAGATCAAGCCGATCAGTTACCTAAAGGCCCATGCTTCCGAAATCATACGCAATATGGGCGAGCAGCGGGAGCCGCTTATCATTACTCAGAACGGCGAGGCCAAGGTCGTTCTGCAGGACATCGCAAGCTATGAGCAAACCCAGGAAACCATGGCCCTTCTAAAGATTCTGGCTCTCGGCAACCGCCAAATCGAGGCGGGTAAACTAGAGCCTGCAGCCAGTGTGATCAAGCGCCTGCGAGAGCGCCGGAGCGATCGCTGATGCCCTTTGCGGTTTTGTTGACGCGTGATGCAGCGTGCGACCTTGAAGAACTCTACAAACACATCGCCTTACATGATGGGCCCGGAAAAGCCGAGCACGTGCTGACCAAGATCGAAAAGGCTTTCGACAGCCTGTCCGAATCTCCGGAACATGGTGCCTATCCGAAAGAACTTCTGGCCCTCGGGATCTGCGATTACCGGGAGGTTTTTTTCAAACCCTACCGATCAAATCCTCCTTTTTGTATACGAGGGGGGTAGGGGGGATTTTTTAACTTCGCACAACCCCCGCCCTCCTTTGAAGAAGGAGGAAGGTGTGAACGACTACCGCCAGGAACTCCTGCGATAACTGGCCTCACCTTTTCACCTTCCTCATCCACCAAGGTGTGGAGCCCTCAAACAATATAGCGGAGCGTGCAGTCAGGTCATCCTTCCATTGGAGAGAGCTTTGCTTCGGAAACCAGTCCGAGGACGGGGAACGCTTCGCCGAAAGAATCCTGACGGTCACACGAACCTGCCAACTTCAGGGGAAAAACCGTTCCACTCCCTCCCAAAGCTCGTGGGAGCAACTTTTACCGATTGGGACGGACTTCCTTTCTCAGCTAATTTGTCCAGTTTGGTGAACGGTTACGATTAAAGTTTAAAGTTTTTATCATGAGATGCCGATTTCATAGGCAGGAAGAAAAAAACTATAGAAGGGGGTGATAGAAAGTGAAAATCAGCGCTGTAACAGTTGATACCGCAATGGCAGGCTCTTCGGGAGCAATAAGTGCACCGCATCCGGCGAGCGGGTCTTCCCAGACTGAAGCGGCCTTGGGTGGAGGTGGCTCGGTCAGCCGCGCAGAGTTCAAACAGACTGCGGTGATTTCGTCCTCCCGGACGGAAGAGGCCTCGGGTGGAGGTGCCCCAGTTGGCCAAGAAGAGTTGAAAAAGATTGTGGAGCAAATGCAGAGCCATCTCGATAGCATGAATATCAGCCTCCAGTATACGCTATATGGAGAGCATCACAACAAGATCGCCGTTAAAGTCGTGGATAAGGGTACGGGGGATCTAATTCGTGAGATCCCGCCGAAAGAAATTCAGGCCCTTCAAGCTAAAATGAGCGAACTGGTCGGCATGATCTTCAACCGCGAGGCCTAAAATCGAAGCAACAAATTGGGCTGTCACAAAGAGCGGTTTGACTAATAGCGGTGACTTCGCCGTATTAGGCTGGCCACCCTCGGGAGGAAGGCCACAAGCACAACTTCGCTAACTCCGTTGTCTTTTCGGCAAGGGTGCGCAGTGTGAACTTTTTTGAGTGGCGGGCGCTTTTCATGAAGTCCGGATGAGCATGTCCGGTCGACGGCAGCTTTGTGGTGAAGGGATGCACTAATTGCTGACGGCCATCACTCTGGTTTGGAGATCTCGAAATCGTCGCGTTTCTGAGGAACAGCGATGGAAAGGACTTTTACGGAAGTATCGTCGTTGTGGACGATATGAGCTTGCGCCGTGATGCGGAGCAATCCTTCATAAAAGGGGGAGACTCGGGTCTCGGCTGAATCCACGATTTGCCCATGATTGGATGCGGGCAGAGAAACGCCAAAACGTTCCTGGAGCTTTTCAAGTCTGTGGAAGAGGAGCGCTGTCCCGTATTTCATCAGGGCGAGAATGGTGCCAACTGATTTGGCCGGGGAAGAAAAAGTAGGAAACGCTTGTGATCGTCTATAATTGGGGGACAGCGCCCCATCGTTCCCTCTGAAAATCCGCCCACAGCAAAATGCCAAATTTCAAGACCGGAGCATTTGTCTTTCGGTTACACGATCTTCGAAAACCCGCTGTATTCATCTCGTGAGGTGTCCATTGAATTGCCGTTCACGTCAATTCCCTTGAACTTGAACACAATGTGAGAGAGGTCAATGGTGCCGTCACCAGTAGAGTTTTGAGTAATGGCAAAGGTCACCGTGGCGGTTGCGAGGTCCTGGCGATAGGTCACTCTGAGCGGCAGTGGGGCGATGCTGACGTCAGTCGTGGTATCGATGCCCCAATTGTATAGTCCCCCCGTATTCATGCTGTTTGACCTGCTGATGCTCCAGTTAGCCGTATTCTGAACGGATGCAGCATCCATCTCCTTGTCAAAAACAAAATCGACGGTAAAGGTTTTCGTGGTGAGCGGAGTGGCAAGTGATGCATCAAGGGATGACACCAGCCTACCCGGTTTTGATGTAAGATTGATATTGGAGGTATAGGCGGAGAGGAACTGTGGCGGGGTCTTTTGAAGAATTTTGGTTTGCAGTTCGGATACCAGTTCCGGAGCGTCTTCTTCTAGAATATCGAGCTCATCGTTTGCCTTGTCGATTTCTTGCTGTTCGGCGAAAACCATGCCGAGCTCAAAATGAATTTCTGCAAAGTCCTTCTTTATTGTCAAGGCCTTATCAAGTTGATTCTCAGCTTCATCATATTTGCCGGCCATCCGGTAGGTCTGACCAAGGGCGTAATAACCACCGGAATCTTGGGGCGAAAGTTGAATAACCTTCTTAAATTGTTCTTCAGCTTCACTATACCGTCCCAGGGCCAGGTATCCCTGGCCGAGAGAGTAAAAATTTTGACTCTCGGCTGGGTTTTTCTTGACAGCAGTCGAGTATTGCTCCAATGCCTCCGCGTATCTGCCCTCGCTGAAATAGATATTGCCGAGATGCAAGTTCAGGCTGTCATCGGTCTTGAAGGCTTTAATCGCCTGCTTGTATGTATTCTCTGCCTCAGCTGTTTGGCCATTTTTCACCTGAGCTGTGGCCAAATACTCGAAGGCCTTGAGGGCATTGTCGGAATTGGGGAAAAGTGCGATGGTACGTCTGAATTCCCGGATAGCAGTGCTGTAATCCTCTGCCGTATAGGCGTCTATTCCGCGTACCAAGGCTCCGCTGGAAAGGCTTTCGTACTGGGTCGAGCTTGGCATGGTAGCTGAAAAAAAAGCATCTGCACTTTCTGCAAGTTTTGACATAGAGCTAAATGTCATTTGGCTTCAAATCCTTCCTTTTGCCGCTGAGTGCGCTGAGAGGATGACAAAGACTCTCAACGCCCCCGGCGACCCTTGGCGGAATCAGGGATGAGGCTCCTGTGATGCGAAAATACTCAACCCCAACAAGCATCTATCCATAGTACCCATATCATCGGCAGAAATTGGGTTCAACTCGAGGAATTTCGTGATGAAAATGCACCATGGGCGTAATAGCCGCCGGAATCCTGGGGCGAAAGTTGAATAACCTTCTTAAATTGGTCTTCCGCTTCACCATACCGTCCTAAGGCCAGGTATCTCTGGCCAAGAGAGTGAAATTATTGACTCTCGGCTGGATTATTTTTGACTGCAGTCGAGTATTGCTCCAATGCCTCTGAATATCTGCCCTCGCTGAAATAGAGATTGCCGAGCTTCAAGTAAAGGCTGTCATCGGTCTGGAAGGCTTTAATCGCCTGCTGGTATGTAGTCACAGCCTCGGCCGTTTTTGCCGTTGTTCACCTGATCTGTGGCCAAATGCTCGAATGCATTGCGGGCATTGTCGGAATTGGGGAAAAGGGCGATGGAGCGTCTAAATTCCCGGATAGCAGTGCTGTAATCCTTTGCCGTAAAGGCGTCTAATCCGCGAACCAAGGCTCCGCCGGCAAGGCTTTCGTACTGGGCAGAGCTTGACGTGGAGGCCAAAAAAAGGGCATCAACAGTTTCAGCAGAAGTTATCGAAGTTATTTTCATAAGTACCGCCATTATCGGAAGAAAATATGCTGAGCTTCGGCGGTGTTCTTGAGAGCTCACGCGCATCAATATTGCCCAATGACAGTTCGGTAGCAACCTGAGGGTCTGCGCTCGTCTTTAACAAGATCTGGGACAATAGTCCGGTGCCTGGAACTTCGGGGCGGTTTATTTCTGAAAGTTCTCTGGCATCAATATTGCTATTGCACGGTAAGAACTGACGCTGATTTTAGAGTGGAGACTTCGTATTCTTTTAGGGTGGTTGATGTGTAATTGCGACATTGAGCTTTTTCACGGGGTTTCATATGGGGAGTATATTAAGGAGGCAAATCTTAGATAGTCGGATCAACTCATAATGCATACGGATAAAACCGGGTAATGCCGGTGGAGGGAAGCATGCCCCGTGTATTATTTTTTGTAGATAAATGGTGTGAAGGCAAAATTCAAAATGGAGTGTCGGAGTGGGAGACAAATCTTTGGAAATCCATGGAGTGCACACATCTCGCTTCGGTCGATGTTTTTCATGGCGATGATTATTTTTTGAAAAATGAAAGTTCTTCGGACCAAGCATTCTTGGCAAAATGTGTTTTGGACAGACCTGATCTTGTAGTTTTGATAATCTACAGACTACCGGGGACAGCCACGAATGTTCCGAGTTTTGAAACTCTAAATATAATCTCTAACGAGCTTCAGATTCCCATCCTTGCAATTTGGGGGGACTTGCAGTCGCGTTCTCAGCTCGAAATTGCAGCAGCGGTTTCGCCCTATGCTAGTTTCAATATTTATACAGCTTCAAGTCAAGCCGCGAAAAGTTTGATGCAGTCGGATCACTTTCTGTATTCATGGGTTCCAAAGGACGAACGCCTCTTTACAAATTATGAGATTAATAGAGATACTCCTATAGTCTATTTAGGCAGTCCAAAGCCAGAGCGAATGAAAGCGCATCATACAATTGAGGAATTGGTGCGACAGGTTTTTGAGTGGACTAGCGCAAAAACCGTCCTGGCATCATCGCAACTCTCGCAGGTTAAGCCGTCTGTTCAAAAAACGGTGTCAGCGAAGATGGGGGGGGTCATTTTTGATATCGGAGCAAATCTCGGAAATAAATCTCAGCAGTTTCTTGATAATGGCGCGGGGAGGGTCATCTGTGTTGAGCCACAGCCCATGCTCCACGATATGCTTTTCAAACGTTTTCGTGAAGATCCTCGCGTTACAATCGTAAAGAAGGCCGTGTCGGATAAGGCCGGCATTATTTCAATATCGATTTGTTCTGCAGCACCGACTATTTCAACGTGCTCCAACGAATGGAAACGTGGAAGATTTTCAGAATACCAATGGGATAAGGAGGTCGACGTTGAGGCGGTCACGCTGGATGATCTAATAAGGGCCTATGGCGTGCCAGAGTATTGCAAGGTGGATGTGGAAGGTTTTGAGTTACAGGTATTACAGGGACTTTCAATGCCTATTCCACTTATCTCTTTTGAGTTTACCAGGGAATTTATCGATCATGCTAAGTCCTGTATATCGCATCTCGTTCGGCTTGGCTTCAACAAGTTCAACTATGTTCTGGGGGAATCAGATGTTTTCAGCTTGCCAGATTGGGTCTCTGCTGATCGTTCTTTTGAACTTATAGCCCAGGAGTGTGACCCGATGCTCTGGGGTGATATCTATGCGCGTTCCGATACTTCTGGAAACATTACGATGCCGTATGACAGCGTTGTTCAACAACTCATATCAAGAAATATCTGGTCCACCGAAACACCGCTTCGGCTACACTTAGGATGCGGCGAACAGTATTTGGATGGATATGTAAACATTGACTATCCGTCGAGTGAGCATAATGTCATGAAGGTTAGCGCTGATATTTTCGCTAATATCACGGAATTGGATTTCCCTCCACACTCAGTCGATGAAATTCGCTTGCATCATGTTTTTGAACATTTCAGCAGAGTTACAGCCTTGGGAATGCTCATTAAGTGGCACGCCTGGTTGAAGATCGGCGGTAGGCTGCACATTGAAACGCCAGACCTCGTGGGAAGCGCCAAAACATTGGTCTCCGCCTCTTCCTGGAAAACTAAAGCCGGAGTTGTCCGCCATATCGCCGGAGATCAGTCCGCTGCTTGGGCTTATCACGTCGACCACTGGTTTCCAGAACGTTTTGAGCGTACATTAGAGAAACTCGGATATACTGATGTTAAGACCACTCAAGTCTCCTGGTCATGCGAACCCTATTTGTCGAATGTTACGTTATTTGCCATCAAATCCCGTGATATTTTTTTGTCAGAGCACCTCTCAGCAGCAGACGAAATACTGTGGGAAAGTACCGTAAGTCCAACAGAAGAGCCCATCTTTTCTGTTTGGCAGAAACAACTTAGGGATTTTCTTTCTGTTGCTCGGGCACCGAAAAGTCAGATGAATTCAGGTGATACTTGTGAACAAAAAATGAGTAGTAATCTGCCACTTGACGATATTCACGATTTTAACCAGTGCGGACGCGATCGCTGGGTGGCGGAGAAGGCTGCTACCGTACCGCCCGGTGCACGTGTGCTGGATATTGGCGCGGGGACTTGCCCCTATCGGAGCATATTCTCACACTGCGAGTACAAGGCCCATGATTTTAAAAAATACACCGGCGAGAAATTAGGTGGCACAAATCAGTACGGCAGTATCGATTATGTCTCGGAAATTACCTCCATACCGGTGACGGATGCTTCATTCGATGTGATTCTCTGTACAGAAGTTCTGGAACATGTGCCCGAACCCGGCTTGGCTCTTCAAGAGATGATTCGCATTCTTCGTCCCGGTGGCAGGCTTCTCTTGACTGCACCCCTCGGTTCTGGTCTTCACCAACTCCCATACCATTATTATGGCGGATTCTCGCCAGAATGGTATCGCTATTGGGCCGCTAAAGCCGGTTTATCCGTTTCTGAAATTGTCCCGAATGGTGGATTTTTCAGGCTTCTCGCCCAAGAATGTTTCAGGGCTGCCAATCTTCTTCGATCTTGTCCTTCTCTTCCCGCCGAAAAAGTCAAAGAAATGCAGGGCCTGCTATCGGAGGTGCTTCCCCGGTTCTTTTTTGCCGTGGAGGACACATTGTTTATTGATCAGTTTACTGTTGGCTATCATGTTGAGATGTACAAATCTTCTGATTTGACAATTTCATTCCCTGCCGCCGAAACGTCTAATAATCGCGTTGAAGAACCGATGCGTCTTATGCAGACTCAGATGGAAGATCTTAGGAAAGCGAGTTCTGAACATCACCAATCAACCATTCAGGTCATTGTTTTCAGTAAGGATCGCCCGCTTCAGCTCGATGCGACGCTTCATTCGTTCATACTTCACTGTCTGGATTTCCACCGAGTATCGCTCCAGATTATTGTCATGGCATCTAATGAAAATTACGGGAAGGCCTACCAGATTCTTGAACAGGAATACTCTTCATACTCCAACATATTATTTATTTCAGAAAATGACTTTCGGCAACAGGTCTTAGATCTTCTTAAATCAGAAGAATATTTACTTTGGCTTGTTGATGACAATATTTTCGTCAGGGATTTCGACCTTGCATATTGCTCTCGTCTTCTTGAGCTTCATCCGGACGCTTTGGGATATTCTTTGCGACTTGGCGAAAACACCATGTACTGCTATCCTCTTGATAAGTCACAACCGTTGCCAATATTTGTACAGCTTACGCCCCATACCATGAAATATGATTGGACATCGGCTAAATATGACTTTGGCTACCCTCTCGAAGTATCAAGCTCACTTTATCGAAGAACAGATATGCTTCAGGTACTAACCCCATCGCAGTTTCATAACCCGAACAGTCTCGAGGCCGAGATGGCCAACCAGGTCTCACGTTTTCAAGAATCTCATCCTTACCTGCTATGTTCAAAGCATTCGCTCACTTTCTGCAATCCGATAAACAGGGTGCAAAATACGGCAGGGTATAATCGCGCGGGGGAATCTACCGAGCTCACTGCCGAGTCTCTGCTTGCTTGCTATATGAAAGGTCAGCGGATTGATGTAGAAGCCTTTGATGAATTCACTCCCAATGCCTGTCACCAGGAAGTAGCTCTTAAGTTTACTAAAAAAGAGGGCTCGCCTCCAAAGGTTTCGGTTGTAATCCCCTGTTACAACCAAGCTCATTTCCTTACAGACGCAGTGGAGAGCGTTATTGCTCAAACTTTTACGGATTGGGAGTGCCTGATCGTTAATGACGGGAGTTCGGACAATACTTCCGAAGTTGCCAAAGGACTTATTGAACACTATTTAGACAAGCGTATTCAGTTCGTTGAAAAACCGAACGGCGGTCTCCCCGACGCCCGCAATGTCGGCATCAGGACATCCTCAGGTAAATACTGGCTGCCACTAGACGCCGACGACAAACTGGATCCTACTTTCCTTGAAAAGACAGTTGCGATTCTGGAGCGCGAGCCTAATATAGGTTTTGTGTACACCCATATCCGTCATTTCGGGGCACGGAACGAAGTCTATCTCCTCCCCGACTTCGATACCGAAACAATGGTCCATACCGACAACGTCGGTTGTGTTTGTTCTCTGGTCCGGCGTAGCGTGTGGGATGAGGTGGGTGGTTACGACGCTACCATGCGCGAAGGATATGAGGACTGGGACTTCTGGGTCGGCTGCATAGAGAAGGGATGGAAGGGCTACCGTATCCCGGAGCCCCTGTTCTGGTATCGTAAACGGGAAGGGTCGATGTTGGAGGGGTCGAACCGGAAGCGGGAACAACTCATCGCCCGCATAGTCTGTAACCACCCGGTACTCTACAGCAAAAAGCGCCTGCGCCACGCAGAGGAACTCTTGGCGGGAGTTCGGGAAGCAGCAGCCTTGGGGCTGCCACGAATCCTCATCGCTTGCACTCATTTCTGGCCTTCAATTGGGGGACTTGAAACCATTGCCGAAAACCTCGGCAGTCAGCTTGTGCGGATGGGATACGTTGTAGATGTTGCAACCTGTTCACATCCGGATCGTACCTCGAAGATGCATCGAGGCATTCGTATCATATCGTTGGATACAAATCAGGTGGAAAACGCTGTTCCTCAGTGGGTTCACCAACTGAGGCAATTGATTGTTTCGGGTGAGTATACTGCCTGTATCATGTTGGCCGATCCGCGCAATTTGGTGATTTGGTCGGTTGAAGGGGCCACTATTCCATCTAACACCCGGCTGATTATCCAGCCACTCATCAACGCTGATGGGTATAAAGGATGGAACCAAAACAAGGAGTTTCGCCAACGCCTTGCAGCTATACTTAATCGTGCCGATGCAGCCATTGCGTTAACCCGAAATGGACCCGAAACGATTTTCATGCGGGAAGAGGGTGTTACACCGGTCTATTTGCCTAATGCAGTAAGCTCTATGGAATTTTCTAAGGATTTTCGGCAGGAGTACGGAATTGCTGAAAAAGATTTTCTGATTCTTAACGTAGCCAATCTTTGGCCGGTAAAAAACCAACCCGAACTAATAAATACTATTACAAAGCTTGCTGGCAATGTTCGACTGGTTGTAATCGGTCACCCTTCTTCAGACTCAATATACGTGGAAAATGTTCAACGGGAAATTTTGAAGGATTCAAGAGCTCTGCTTATTCCTGGGCTTTCAGTCGAACAAGTATCGGCGGCCATGGCGTCTGCCGATGTGCTTGTTCTTGCTTCCCATGGAGAAGTATCGCCTGTTACGATACTGGAAGCTATGAGTCATCGTATCCCCTGGGTTGCGACTCCGGAGTGTGGGTCAGTTCATGATTTAGCGGGCGGTATCGTTACCCCTCTATATTCCTTCCCTACCGTTATAGAGTGCCTCCGGGCTCGGAAAGACCTGTGTAAAGAGTTGGGATCTTTAGGCTATGATCATTGGCAGGCGTGTTATCGTTGGGAGCATGTGGCAAAGCAATGGGACCAGCTTGTCCGGATCGGGAAAATCTCTTCATCATTTAACGAGCCGGAAGTTATTGCCCGTAGGATGAACCAGCTACGGAAAGAAGTTCTTGAATACAAATCAGCATCACAACCCATGGTCTCAGTCATCGTTCCCACCCACAACCGCCCCGACATGTTGAAGGATGCTATTCAAAGCATCCTTGACCAGACCTTACAGGATTTCGAGATTATTGTGGTGAATGACGCGGGGACTGAGGTGGAGGGCATTGTTTCTTCATTAAACAAGAATGGCAAGATCACTTACAAAAGACACAACACAAACATGGGCATAGCTGCCACAAGGAATACAGGAATCAGGGCTGCAAGAGGAGAGTATATTGCACTCCTCGATGATGACGACGTATTTTATCCGGATCACCTTGAAATGGCAGTGCGCATCCTAAGAAAAGATCAAAAGGTCGTATACACCGATGCAGTAAGGGCAACCTATCAAAAAAAAGGGAATAGGTATGAACTGGTAGAAAAGCGTGTACCCTATTCGATGGATTTCGATCGCAACAAGCTGTTCCTTGGTAATATATCACCTGTTAATTGTTTTGTATTTGAAAAGAATCTGGCATTGAAAGCGGGCCTTTTTGACGAGACCTTGAGTACCCTTGAAGACTGGGACTTCTGGATAAGGCTTTCTGCTCTTGCCCCATTCAAGCACATAAGCAAACCTACGGTACAGGTTAACTGGCGCACCGACGGCACCACGATGACTTCATCCCGTCAATCACAATTCAGGAAAGATAGGGAGGTGATCTATAATAAGAATCGCTCTGAAATCAGCAGAATACCCAACACCAATGAAATCATGGCGGAGTTTCAAGCAATATGGTCCAAGGATTCAATTGGAAGTGTTCAATATGCTCCGGTAAAGATTGAGACTGTAAAAGGCCTCGTATCCATCGTCATACTCACCTTCAACGAACTCAAATACACGCGAGAGTGTATTGAAAGCATCAAGAAGCACACCCCTGAGCCGCATGAGATAATTTTCGTTGATAATGCCTCCACCGATGGCACGTTGAAATGGCTGAGAAAAATCAGTCAGGAGAATCCAAACTACAAACTGATCGAAAACAAAAAGAATCTGGGTTTTGCCAAAGGCTGCAATCAGGGAATTGAGGCGTCTTCCGGTGAATTCATTCTGCTGCTGAATAACGATGTGGTCGTCACCGAAAACTGGCTTTCAGGGATGCTCGAATGCCTTAACAGCGCTCTGGATACGGGGATCGTCGGTCCTATGACGAACAACATCAGCGGTCCTCAAAAAGTCTCGGACGGTGATTACAGGACAATCCCCCGGATGATTGAATATGCAAAGTCATTCAGGGAGAAATACCGGCACCGTCGTGTCTCTTGGCGAAGGATCGTCGGTTTCTGCATGCTATTCAGGCACGCGCTGGTTGACAGGATCGGTCTGCTCGACGAGAGTTTCGGAACTGGCAATTTCGAGGACGACGACTACTGTCTCAGGGCAACTTTGGCCGGTTTCCGGAACCTGATTGCCGGGGATGTATTCATTCACCATTACGGCAGCCGCAGCTTTATCGGTAACAGAATTGACTACAGTTCATCCATGTCCGGGAATATCAAAATATTCGACGAAAAGTGGACGGGTATCGATGTCAACACACCTTTCGGCAAAAAAGTTACCGCCTTCAATTTCCTCGAAAAGGCGGATGCATTGAATCAGAAAGGACAGCTTGACAAGGCCATCGCCATGTCTATCGAGGGGATCAAGTATGCACCGGAGGAAAGGGCCGTTTATTATCGTCTTGCCGAGATGCTGCTTGACGCCAAGCTCTATAAAGATGCCCTCGAGGCCATTCAGTCAATGCCCCGGGAGGCGAGAGATGACTTAAAGCGTCTTGAGATCATCGCGTATTGCACAGAAGGACCTGAAGAGGCCGAGAAGTTGGCCGACCGTATCCTGGCAGTCGATAAGGACTATGCCGCGGCTATAAATCTCAAGGGGATCAATGCCTACAAACAGGGTGAAAACAGTGCGGCGGAGGCTTTCTTCGGAAAGGCTATCGCGTCTGACCCGGGTTATGGCGAGCCCTACACGAATCTCGGCATTATGAAATGGGCCGCGGACCAGAACGAGGAGGCGCTGGATTGCCTGGAAAAAGGGTTTATCCTGTCGCCGACCCTGACGGACAATGTTACCCTGTATCACTCGGCGATTACAGCGCTGGAAAGATTCGAAAGGGCGGAAAAGTTATTTCAGGACGCGAAAGAACTTCACCCTGAAAACAAGAGGATCCTCTTTTTCCTGATCGATATCTTCATCAAGCAGGGCAAGTTTGATGCGGCAATGCATGAAATTGAGCAGGCCATGCTGGATGTCGGTATTGATGATGGCATGGTCTCCGCCGCGCTCGAGATACGTGAAAAGGTGGGGATAAAGAAGATAGACAAGGCAGCAAAAAATAAAGGCGCTCTGTCCCTGTGCATGATCGTGAAGAACGAGGAACAGCACCTGACTCGCTGCCTTCTGAGCGCCAACCCGGTAGTAGATGAGATGATCGTGGTGGATACGGGATCCACGGACAGAACAAAGGATATCGCCAAAGCATTCGGCGCCAGGGTGTTCGATTTCCCGTGGACGAATGACTTTTCCGAAGCCAGGAATTATTCATTATCCGAAGCTTCCGGTGACTGGATCCTTGTTCTGGATGCCGATGAGGTGATCTCTCCCCTGGACTATGCCTCAATTGAGAAAATCACGAAAAAGAGACCCTCTAAACCGGTTGCCTATACTTTGGTCACCAGGAACTATACCAATGAGGTCAATTCAAAAGGCTGGGTTGCCAATGACAGGAAATATCGCAGGGAGGAGGCCGGGACAGGCTGGTTCCCCAGCGCCAAGGTCAGGCTATTCGTCAATGATAAGCGGATTCAATTCCAAAACCCCGTGCACGAGTTTGTGGAGGCATCCATGGAAAAAGCCGGGATAGAGATCAAAACCTCCAGTATCCCCGTGCATCATTATGGAAGATTTGACAGGGATAAGCTCATGGCGAAGGGGAGGGATTATTTTCTTCTGGGGAAGAAGAAGATCGAGGAGATGAAGGGCGACATCAAGGCGCTGAAGGAACTTGCCATCCAGGCATCCGAGCTGGGGGAATACGTCACCGCCGTGGAGCTATGGAAAAAGGTCATTGAACTCGACCTGAACGATTCCGTAGCTTTCCTGAACATCGGATATGCCTATATGAAGCTTGAGCAATACCACGAAGCCCATACCTCATCCCGAAGGGCGATGGAACTGGATCCGGCCATGAAGGAGGCCGCTCTGAATTATGCGGGTAGTGAATTCATCATCGGGGATATCAAAAGAACCATATCGGTCCTTGAATCACTCCTGCGGAAGGAAGCCGATTATCCGCCGGCAGTGGCACTGGTCGCCGCTGCATATTGTATTGACGGGCAAAAGGAAAAGGGATTTGATCTTTTCGAGAAACTCCGAAAAAAATCGTTTGGCTGCGCTGACTTTCTCGATGAGCAGACCAGGGGACTCATGTCTCACGGGAGGTTCGACCAGGCCGTTATACTGCTTGAGACGGCCATCCTAAGCGGGAATATCAACAAGGATACCCATACGCTCCTTGCTGAGTGCCAGAGCAAAAAATGACCCAAAGTTGATGCTCTCTGAAAACGTGCGAGTTCCTCAACCTCTGACGTGAACCTTTGAACCCCTGAACGGTTACTCCGGGTCAAGCCGGGAATGACAGGAGAGTCAAATTGTGACTTTTGACGAGTTCGTAAAAGCTTAGAAAAGCCGGTTCCTATGCATGATTTAATGTCGTCAGCCCTGCAATATCACCGGCAGGGCGATCTGCAATCTGCGGAACATCTGTACAGGGAAATCCTGAATATCCAGCCGGATAATGCAGATGCTCTGAATCTTCTGGGGGTTATCGCCTTTCAGACAAGAAATTATGAACTTGCCATACAATATTACAAAAAGGCCTTGAGCCTTAACAAGGACCATGCGGTTATATTCAATAACCTGGGGAACGCCCTTAAACTTTCCGGACATACAGAGGATGCCGTTGTAGCTTTTCAAAAAGCGATCTGTCTTAAGCCCGATTTCAGCGAGGCACACTATAACCTGGGATGTATCTTGAATAAAGAAGGCAGACACGACGAGGCCATTGTCTGTTATCAAAAGGCGATCCAGTATAAACCTGATCTCGCTGAAGCATACTATAATATGGGAATAGCCTATCAGGAAAAGGGGGAGGATGACGAGGCCATCGCCCACTATCAAGCGGCCCTGCAGTGCAACCCCGGTCTTGCTGAGCCCTACATTAACCTGGGTGGTGGCCCTGCAGAAAAAGGGAGAGATTGAAGCGGCCATAGGATGCTATCAAAAGGCCCTCCAGATCAATCCCTGCTGCGCGGATGCCTATAATAACCTTGGCAGTCTCTGGAAAGGAAAAAGACGCTTCGATGAGGCCCTCGACTGTTTTCGTAAGGCCATTGGGTTCAACCCTGATTTGGCTGAAGCGCACTGGAATCTGGCGCTCCAGCAGCTTTTGCAGGGTAATTATGAAGAGGGCTGGAAAGAATATGAATGGAGATCAAGGATCAAAGGATTAGAAAGTCTGCAGGACTAAATATGAGCAACCCCTGTGGCGAGGTTCAGACATTAAAGGGCGCACCATCCTCATCCATGCGGAACAGGGAATGGGTGATACCATCCAGTTTATCAGGTATATCCCGCTGGTTGCCCAGCGCGGTGCAAAGGTGATTGTTGAGGCGCAGAAAGAACTGGACAGGTTGTTCTGTGGCCTTGAAGGTGTTCATGATTTCATTCCCCGTGGCAACTCCTTGCCAATGTTTGATGTGCACTGTCCCCTTTTAAGTCTCCCGCTGGTATTCGGGACAGTGCTCGGAACAATTCCGGGGAAGACGCCCTATATCTCCGTTGACCAGGCCTTGTTGGAACAATGGCAGCATAGAATTGGCGCCGGGCATGGCAGGGTCCGCGTCGGGTTGGCGTGGTCGGGGAATCCCCGGCATGAAGCCGATAAAAAACGGTCCGCTTCCCTCGATGCATTCTCACGCTTTGCCGGTCTCCCTGATGTCACGTTCTTTAGTCTTCAGAAGGGCATCGCCGCAGAAGAGACGAAAAATCCACCCAAGGGAATCAAACTGTTTGATTTTTCTGAAGAACTCCATGATTTTGCAGAAACTGCCGCCCTGATAGCCAACCTTGATCTGATTGTTTCGGTGGACACGGCGGTTGCCCATCTTGCGGGGGCGCTCGGGAAAACGGTCTGGACCCTTTTGCCCTATACGCCGGACTGGCGCTGGATGTTAAACAGGGATGACAGTCCCTGGTACCCTTCCATGAGACTTTTTCGCCAGCCGTCTGAGGGTGACTGGGAAGGAGTGATTGCCCTTGTTCGTGCCGAACTGAAGGAGTTCAACAACTGATCATATCAGCAGGCTTTCAGGATGGGCTCTTCCTGTGCCGGCGATGCTTTGAGACCCGCGGCAATATTCAGGTTGATGTTGATCAGCATGGTCAGTTTTCCGGGTATCAGGAAAACACATGATCTCCTTGGTCCGCTTGTCAACAAACAGGCTCAGGCTCAAAAGATCTTCGCGCAACTTCCTGGGCAGGGGATTGCCCTCCGCGAGAATCTCCGCCTGAAAAATGCTCCATAACAAGCCGTTGATTTTCAGCGCTTCAAATAACCGGTCAATCCGTTCCTGTTCGGGCATATCCCAGTTTTTTTGACATTCCTGAAGCTTGAACGCACACCGAGTAAGGGCATAGGCATCGATCTCCCGGTCGGACATCGTTACCGTATGTGCGTTTCTATATGCTTGCATTTTCGTTGCGTGCATTCCTGATTACCTCCTGTTCATAAGCTATCAACTTGCGGGTCAACTTGAGCGCCTGGTAATACCGCCTGTTCAATACGTTGTCACTGATTTCAAGCATTGCCGTTCTTCTGCTGGGCGCTGCCTCGGCCACATCCTTCACCAGTTCCCAGTAGGTTTTATGATGCTCCGCCAGATTTTCCTGATCCACATACATGAGTTGGATCGCAAAATAGATACGTCTGCAGGGAGAATCAGCCTCGTTCAGGCTCATAATGTCCTTCCCCCTGAGGATTGGGACATTGTTTTCGATGAGCAGTTCGCTTTTTGCGTTACCGTTCGTTATGACTGCACCATCGATAATCAAACGTTCCTGCGGTTTTAAGTATATTTTCAGCGCCATGTTGTCCCGTTTACTCCAAGTCCTTATGCACCTCTTGATCAAGCAACGAACGGAGGAGGGCTTTGCCCTCCTCCGAAGCCCGTATTAACCGTTACCCGAACAATCTCAATACCGACTGTGAAGCCTGCGCCGACAGGCTCAAAGCCGTAGTGCTCAATGATTGCCGCGTCTGCAGCATGAGCATGTTGGCTCCCTCCTCGTTGGCGTCAGCTGCGGTCAGATTGTCCGCACCCTTGGTGAGCAGATTGATCTTGGTCGTTGAGAAATCCTGTTGGACGGAGATGACACTAATGGCTGCCGTCAGCTTTGAAGACTCTTCTTGCAGTTTGCCGACACCCTTATCCAGATTGCCGATGTCGAACTTGATGTTGCTGGTAAGAGCCCACTTTTTGCCTTCGCCCGTTAATGTTGCCTTTGCCTCCCCTGTAGTATTCACGCCCATGTCGCTGGCATACGCGTTAAATCCCCTGACGGAAATCTGACCGCCTTCAAAAGCGACAGAGAGGGTGTCTTTTGTCAGAAGGTTGTTGCCCTTGTACCCGGAGGTGCCGGCCAGGGTATCGATCTGAGCCAGAAGCCCCTCATATTGGGCCGCAAGAGCCGCGCGGTCAGCGGTGACCGTAGTATCGATGGTGATAGTAGCAGGACCAAGGGCGACATCAGTACCGGTGATTGCCTTGTCCGCAGCCACGGACTGCAGGGTAACGCGGTTACCGTTATATAGCGCCTTGATGTCCCCAGAAACTCCGGACTCAACATTCTGGTTGATCTTAAGCGAAAGGTTGGAAGCAATCTCATCAGCGGAAAGAGAATTATTGTCTGCATCTTTAACATTAAACTGATTTCCGGTCGCGCCGGTAGCAACAGCCGTAAAAGCTTGACCACCAACTGTGACCACATCGCCTACAGCTACGGAGTTGATGGTGAAGCTTACCTGGTTTGCGTCTGCCGCGAGTGCGGCCTGTCCAATCCCCCTTGCCGCTTCGATCAGTCCATTAATGCCCTTGATACCGGCATTGGCCGCCTGAATGGTCTGGACGCCTTCAGCCATGTTGTCTTTATAAGTGGCGATACTGGCCGCACGGCTCAAGTGACCCTGGGCCGCAAAGAAATTGATCGGGTTATCGAGGGGTGAGTTCACCTTTTTGCCAGTTGACAGGCGTTCCTGTGTACGGTCCAGAAGCGTCACTGTTGACTGAAGCTGCACCAAGTTGTTCCGCATTCCTGAGGTCAGGGAGATATCGTTCATAGCCATGGTTTGTTTCTCCTCTTTCTAAGGTCTTTTTTCGGCATTTCTTGCCGAAGGGGTTGCGAATGTGCCGATGTTATCGGCGCTCTTAAGAAAGTTTCCTGATACTTTTGTTCGCTTTCTCCTCCTTTCCCCTCCATTTTTTCCTTTGGTTTCTGCCGTTGCTTACCTTATCGGATGCGCAGTTGGAGGACTTTAGGAATTTTTCGCTCATCGCGGATTGGTGTGAAAACAACCCGAGTCATTCAGTGCCATAGCTTATCGCCCTGTAGCATAGGGCCTTGTGCCCGCAAGGGGCTATGCTGCAAACAGGCATCTCTCAAGCAAATCCGCGAAGATCCGCGAAAACTGACAATCACCGTGACCGGAATCAACAGGCTTTATTCGGCAATGAACCGGCTGTGGTCATCGACTGAAAGAAGAATAATGCTCGCAGGAGAGGCTCAAGTGTTCTTCCAGGATCTTGCAGGCGAGTTGGCTGGGGTTGACAGTATAGGTGCCGTTGGGGATCATATTGCGGTAACAGTCCACGCTTTCCATACGGATATCAGCCATCTCCATGATCACTTTCATTACCTTGTCCATTTCTTGATATCCCCTGGAGAACTCCAGACGATCCGAAGCCTCTGTGGGGGATTTTGTTCTTGTCGATGGCGCCCTAGTTTGCTCGGTCGTCCTGCGGTCCTTTTCCTGGAGTTTTTCAGCGCTTTGGTCGGCACAAGGTCCGATCTTCTTGATTTCCATTTCGCACCTGTTATGAAGGATCATGCACTGAAGTTATAATTCAAATTACTCTCTTTCATTTTCATTGGCCGTTACCTCTCTTCATAGCTCTCTTCGACCAATTGAAAAGAAAACTTCAGGAGAACAAGCGAGTGCTGAGACTATTTTCGTAGAGGGTTCCGTGTTTCTGCGGATTCTCATTCAAGTGACGGGAGCCTTCTACCGATAAGGAGTTTGAAGCTGCAACTGTACTTTAAAGAGGGGAAGCGGTGAAGTTGGGAAGAGGGGAGCGGTCGCGGTGTCCCCGGTCAGTGGCTAAAAGCGATGAAAAGGCAAGCGTCGATGTGAGTGGCGGGGAGAGGAAGCAGGCGATGGCGGATGATGTTGAAGGGAAGGAGTGCATCGCTGAAAGGCGGGAGTACTTTCGGGTGACTGACGTTCTTCCGATTAGGGTAAAAAAAATCGAGAACATGGTTGGAAAAAAATCCAAGAGTTTTCTCTGGATATTTTTCAGGCCTGGGAAGTGTGAATCTCGCAGAGGATCTGAGCGACGGAATAGTAAATCCCAAACTGGTGAAAATGCTATGTGAGATAAACTCGAAGCTCGACTTGATCCTTGAAAAGCTTTCCGGCAACCTCGAGGAACCAGGCCCTGGCGAGGAGCAGGAGGTCTCTCTCAGTGCATCAGGAGTCAGTTTCGCTACTCCCGATGAACTCGGTCCGGGCGACCTGGTTGAAGTCAAAATGATGTTACCCATGCATCCTCCAGTATGGTTGGTTCTATATGGAAATGTCAACCGAGCGACAAGGGAAGAGGATGGGGAGTACAAAGTCGGAGTGCAGTTTACCGAGATTGAGGACGAAGCAAGAGATGTATTGTCATATTATACCATCAAGCGCCAGAGAGAAATAATCATGAAGCAGAGAAGGTTCGAAATGTAAATCGGCATGGTGTAGATAACTATGGGCAGCTATAATCATAGATTTGTAAAAGTATTGAGGTTTGGTATGTTTTACTGCATATTATAATGGATTGATTCCAAGTCTGGTATTGAAAACATGATGACCATTGTAGGAGTTCTAATAGTTCTCGCGTCTGTTATTGGTGGCTTCCTGGAAGCAGGGGGCAATCTGGGAGTTCTTGTCCAACCTGCAGAGATTATCATTATTGCAGGGGCATCGATTGGGGCATTGGTCATTGCTTCTCCCGGTCATATCCTGAAACTGGTTGTCAAGGACTTCAAGAACATCTTCAGCAGTCAGAGTACCACCAAGGCTAGCTATACCGAAGTTCTGTTGTTGCTCAACCAGCTCTTTTGGAAGATTAGAAAGGATGGGCTGCTCGCCATTGAAGAAGATGTGGAGAATCCCGCCGAGAGTGAAGTCTTTAAGCGCTACAAGTCCATCATGTCCAACAAGCACACCATGGAATTCATCTGCGACAACTTCAGGATGATCCTTACCACCAACATGCCGGCTCATGAATTGGACAGCCTTTTGGAGATCGATGTTCAAGCCCACCACCAGGAGAAATTGATCGGCTCCCAGAGTATTGCTCGAGTTGCCGACGCCCTGCCGGGCCTCGGCATTGTCGCCGCCGTGCTCGGCGTGGTGCTCACCATGGGCAAGATCAATGAACCCCCCGCCGTCCTTGGGGCGAGTATCGGGGGAGCGCTGGTGGGAACCTTTCTTGGAGTGTTGGCTTGCTACGGTTTTGTAAGCCCGATGGCGACCAACCTTGAGCACAAAGCTTCGGAGAAGGAGACTTTCTACAACGTCATCAAGACCTCCCTGGTTGCATTTGTGGGAGGAGCAGCACCCCAGGTTGCCGTGGAATCGGGCAGGCGAGCCATTCCCAGTGCGGGAAGACCAACCTTTCAAGAACTAGAAAAGGCGATCAAGGATTGGAAGGACAAAACATAATCATCATCAAGAAAGTGAAGAAAGGCGGCCACGCCGCTGCCCATGGCGGCAGCTGGAAGGTGGCCTACGCCGACTTCGTGACTGCCATGATGGCCTTTTTTCTTCTGCTGTGGCTCATCAGCATGGTCGCACCCGAAAAGCGCGCCAGGGTGGCGCACTACTTCAAGCACTTCAGCATGTTTGACAAGAGTGGGGATACCTTGCTCGATGCCCAAAAATCAATGCCCATGGGGGCCATCATGGGCGAAGATGGAATGCAGAAGCCTTCAGCCGTCGCCGCTCAAGAGCCGGAGGCGGAACAGACCACTCCTGCAAAGCAGTTCAAGCAGGCTCTTGATGACAAAGTTCAGCAGGAACTGGGGGACTGGAAAGATCAGGTGCTGGTGCAGGCCTTCGAGGGAGGCGTGCGCATCGAAATGGTTGACAGCGACAGCAGCCCCATGTTTCACAAGGGCCGTTCGGACATCACCCCCGAGGGCAAAAAAGTGCTCAAGGTGATCGGTGAAAACGTGCTTACCAGCGGCAGCAAGGTTGCTCTGGAAGGGCACACCGACGCCTTCAGCTATGCGGTGAAGCAATACAGTAACTGGGAACTGTCCACGGAGAGGGCTTCGGCGGCAAGGAAGCAACTCGAGTTCGACGGACTGCCTCCCGAACGCCTGCTGAGAGTGGCCGGCTTTGCCGCAACTGAGCCTCTGATCAGGGACGATCCCTTCGATCCCAGGAACAGGAGGATCAGTATCGTCGTCTTTGAACCGCAACCCTTAGCATCGAGCGTTCCGGAAGAGGTTCCCGTTCAAGTTAGCTCCAAGCCGCCGGCCGTCGAGCAGCCGCCATCCTCCATGAGCATTCTGGAAGATCCTCGATTTCGCAGCCCCGCCCGGCCGCCGGCCGCCGAGGACAAGCCATCATCGCCGAGCCTTCCCGAAGATCCTCGGGTTCGCGTCAGCGCCAACCCGGCAGTTATCGACCCCTATGCGCTGCCTACGGCCGAAGTACGCAAGAAAATTCCCATCGATCCGGTGCACCAGTATCTTTTCACGCAGTAGCGAAACCCGCGACTTCGGCCACCGGACGGGGCATTCCTTGTGACCGGCACCCATCCCTCAGAAACCGGGCATTTGCCCGGTTTCAAGAAACGCTTTGAGCTCCTCACGGGTCAAGCTTCCGAGGCCTAAGGCTGCGAGGGTCCGTTTTCCCACAGCGCCATAGGGAATCCCGGAGATGACTTCACCCATCCGCACAAAGGCCTCGCAGGTGGGGGTGGGAACGCCCAGGAACTCCCCCAGCGAACAGAACGTCACCAGCCCCATGCCTATATCCTCATGAAAATAGCGGCAGTCCAGGGTGTTGGGGCTGGTAAAGGCGACGAATCCGGGGCCTTTGGCGTAGCATTCGAAATAATCCGTGCTCGTGGCATAGCCCTGTTCGACGCAAGTGACCGGATCGGGTTGCGCCGGATAGCCGAGGGCTCGCAAGAGTCCCATGCGCTCTTCATCCAGCTTTTGGATCACCTTCGCCACTGTGGGCGACACGCCGTCGCCATAGAACCGCATGGCCGGGCCTTCCTTTTCGATGCGTGCGGCGTTGAGGAGCGTGATCGGCGGGTGGATGACGGGATTGGCGTTATTCAAGCCCGCCTCCAGCACTGACGCTCCTCGCACCAGACCGGGATAGAGGGCTTCCAGTTCGGGGCCGACCCGGTCGGCTGCCTGCCCTGGCAAGGCGCCGTAGAGCACCCGTTTGACTTTGACCGACACGTCCAGGACGGTTCCTTGGGCGCGACACCCGTAGGTCAGGGTGGAAGCCTCGACGATGGTGGGCAGGGTTTTCATGCCCAGGATGCGGAAAATGTGGGCAAAGTGAAGCGCCCCGCAGGTGGAGCCGGGGTTGAGAATCAGGAGCTGATCCGGGCGGATGAGGGACGCCAGTTCCCGCGCCACGCGTTCGTGGGCCAGGGCCTGGGTGCAGACCATTACCGTGTCCACTCCCTCCAGGGACTCGGTGAGGCTCGCTGTGACCCGCTCAAGGACCGCTTCGCCGCAAACCGCTCCAGTCGCCGTCAAAGTCTTGTGTTCCTCCAGCCCTTCCAGGTTGCGATGGAATTCGGGGAAGTCGAACAGGTGGACTCGTTTGCCCTGCAGCGTCAGATCGGCCGCCGCCGTTTTACCCCCGTTGCCGGCGCCCAGAATGGCAATTTGGTCGATCATGGGAACATTCCTCTCAAGGGTCCATGTCAAAGAAGTGAACTTTGAGATAATTGCTCGGTGGTCAGTGGGTAAGGATTTTGCTCAAGAATAGCTTTGCCCGTTCTGTTTGCGGGTTGGTGAAAAAATCATTGGGCGGAGCCACTTCAATGATTTCCCCTTCGTCCATGAACACCACTCGATGGGCCACTTCTCTGGCAAAGCCCATCTCATGGGTGACCACGATCATGGTCATCCCTTCGGTGGCCAGAACCCGCATCACGTCCAGGACTTCATTGATCATTTCGGGATCGAGGGCGGAAGTGGGTTCGTCGAAGAGCATGATCTTGGGGCGCATGCACAGGCCTCTGGCGATGGCTACACGCTGTTGCTGGCCCCCGGAGAGTTGGGCCGGGTAAGCCCCCTCCTTGTCTTCCAGGCCGACGCGTTTGAGAATCTCGCGACCGAGCTTCTCGGCCGCTTCCCGTTTCATCCCGCGGACTTTGATCGGAGCGATGGTGATGTTTTGGAGAGCGGTCATATGCGGGTAAAGGTTGAACTGTTGAAACACAAAGCCGATTTCGGCGCGCAGCCGGGTCATATTGGTCTTCTTGTCGTGCACCTGCATGGTGTCCACAACGAGCCGCCCTTCCTGGATTACTTCCAGGCGGTTGATGCAGCGAATCAAAGTGCTCTTTCCCGAACCGCTGGGACCGCACACCACCACCACTTCCCCGGCGCCGATTTGTAAATCGACATTTCTAAGCACGTGCAGCTTACCGAACCACTTGTTCACGCCAGAAAACTGAATCATGTTGATTTCCCTTGTGCCGCAGAGCCTTTCCCCAGGCGTTCCCTCAAAGCCTGACCGCGACCACGGTCATGCGTTTTTCCAGCCGGTTCGACAACCAAATCAGAGGGTAGCATATGACAAAATAGAGCAGTCCCACCAGCCCAAAGACCATGAGGCCTTCGGGAACTCGCTGTACCGTCAGCCATCCTACGCGCGTGACATCCAGCACCCCGATGACCGAGACCACGGAGGAGTCCTTGATTAGTAGGACATACTGTCCCACCAGCGGCGGCAGAATGACTCGCATGGCCTGCGGCAGGACAATGTGTCGAAGTTGATGATAGGCGGAAAGGCCCGACGAAGTTGCGGCCTCGCGCTGGCCGGCGGGCACGGCGAGGATGCCGCCGCAGACAATCTCGCAGATAAAACAGGCGGCCAGATTGCTGAGAGCGATGACTGCTGCGGGAAAGGCTTCGAGATGGAGTCCCAGTTCCGGCAGGATGAAGAAGGCAATGAAGATCTGCACCAGGAAAGGGGTGCCCCGAATCAGATCCACCCAGACGCCGATGATTAAGCGGAATGCTTTATTCTTGCGGGCGCGAAGGATCCCGAGCACAAACCCGATGACCGTGCCGATGAGCAGGCTCAGGCCCGAGACCACGCTGGTCATCCACAGCCCCTTGAGGAAGAAGGGCAGGGCCTGTACCAGTTGGTCGAAATAGAACCCCCACATACGCACCCGCCCTTCTCTCAGTGAGCTTCGCGGAAGATCAACCGCTTCTGGGACCACTCGGAGATCGTCTTGAGAAGATAGTAGATGATCAGATAAAAAAGGGCCGTGGTCAGGAATCCTTCAGCGGGCATGAAACGCTCCGAGGTCAGGATTTGCCCCGCCCGCGTCAATTCCATGATGGAGATGAGTGACAGCAGCGCCGAATCTTTGACCAGCACAATAGCTTGTCCCAGCAAAGGGGGAATGGTCGCCCCCAGGGCCTGGGGTAAAATGAGGTAGCGCATGCGCTGAAAGTAGTTGAAGCCATAGGAGATGCCCGCCTCAACCTGCCCATGGGGAATGGACTGGATTCCGGCCCGGATAATCTCGGCGATGTAGGCACCGCTGTTCAGGGTGAGAGCGGTGATGCCGGTAAAGATTTCAGAAACCTGAAACCCCAGTGAGGGCAAGCCGAAATACAAGAAATAGATCTGTGCGAGGAGGGGAGTCGAACGGATGCTTTCGATGTAAATCCCGGCAACCCGGGAGACGAGGAGTGAGTCACTCAGGCGCATGCTGCAAGCGATTATGCCCACCAGTACCGATCCCGCCAGGGACACGCCGGAAAGCCACACGGTGGCCCAAAAGCATTGCAGATAGAGCGGCAGGTATTCGAAAATAATTCGAAAATTGAAGGTCTCGAGCATGCGGTCTTCCGTATTTCAGCCACGAGGGTACACGAAAGAGCTTCCTGTAAAACTCAATAGAACCGTCACCCCGGCGCAAGCCGGGGTGACCGGCGTAAGCGAGTTTTGGGATAGCTTCTAAAGGAATTGCCGTCTTTTCAGCACTAATGGTCCTTCTTCCAGTCTTCCGAGTTGACCCAGTAATTGAGGTTCTGGTCGAGGCGGCCATTGATGGTCATGTGCAGGAAGAAGAGGTTCATCCAGGTGAGGAGGTCCTGCGAATCATAGCGCACGGCAAAGGAGAGCGGTTCTTTGGTCAACAAATCGGGCAGCACCCGGATGCTGTTGGGCGGAAAACTGGCCGATTGCCCTTTCACGGCAGACGCATCGTTGACCCCAAAGTCCGCGTGTCCCTTGATCACAGCATCGATGAGAAGCGGTCCCCCGCCTTTGTAGGATTTCTGCGTGGCATTGGGGAAAAACTTCTTGGCGTCGGCCTCGCCCTGAGCGCCCAGCAGCACGGCCACGTTGAGGCCGGCCTTCTTGGCGTCTTCAACGGTTTTGATGGGACTATCCGCTTTCACAAAGACGACACTTCCCGTATACATATAGGGATTGCTGAAAGCGATCTTCATGGCCCGCTTGAGGGTCGGGGTCATATCGGCTGCGAGCATGTCGGCTTTCTTGGAAAGGAGGGCTGGGATCAGGCCATCCCAATCAAAATCGAGGAACTTGATCTTCACTCCCATTTCTTCCGCCATCATTTTGCAGAGTTCAATCGAACTGCCGGTGCGGTTGCCGTTTTTGTCGATAAAGCTGAACGGCTGACCCTGAGTTTGAACGGCCACGATGAGCTCCCCGCGCTGGGCAATGTCCTCAAGCGTACCCGCAGATGCCGATGATGCCAGACCAACTACAAACAGTACGGCCCAAAACAATCTCAAACCTTTCCGCAGACTCATAACTTTGCCCTCCCTCTTGGTGTTTGTTGTAAGTAGTGCAACGTTCCACCTATCCTCATCACCCAGGCCATCCAAGAGTTGCAGGCATGAGGTCCGCCGTCATACGGCACTCGGCGTGAAAGCGGCAACCTCGGACCGCTTCTTTTAGCAACAAAAGGATGGTGCTTTTAATCATGGCCATTGGGGACAAAAGTCAAGCCTAAAATGCCTACGAGGCTATCTCAAAATGCTCCAGACTCCATTGATCGTCATTCCCGCGAAGGCGGGAAGTTAGTTTCTTGGGGTTTTCCTGGACCCCCGCCTTCGCGGGGGTGACGGGCTAAGCGAATTTTGAGATAGTTTCTAAGTGGAGGAACCTCGGTGCGGCCCTGGCCGCTATCTCTGTTCGCGTTTTGCGTAGAAGGCTCGCCGCCAGGCTTCGAAGCGGCTTTCTTCGATGGCTTGGCGCATGGCGGCCATGAGCTTCAAGTAGTAGTGAAGGTTGTGGAGCGTGTTGAGGCGGTAAGCGAGGAGTTCCCGGGCCATGAAGAGGTGCCGCAAATAGGCTCGGGAGAAGCGCTGACAGGTATAGCAGAGGCATCCCTCTTCAATGGGCCCGCCATCGTCCGCGTAAGCGCTGTTCTTGATCTGGACACTTCCCTCTGAGGTAAAGAGCATCCCGTTGCGGGCATTGCGCGTCGGCATGACGCAATCGAACATGTCCACCCCGAGCCTCACACCTTCGACCAGATCCTCCGGGGTGCCCACGCCCATGAGGTAGCGGGGGCGGGAAACCGGCATAAGGGGCGTCATCGTTTCAAGAACGGTCAGCATCGCTTCCTTGGGCTCTCCCACCGAGAGGCTGCCCAGCGCGTATCCGTCAAAGCCGAGGGCTTCGAGTTGTTCGAGGCAGGCCTTTCTCAGATCGAGGAACACACTCCCCTGAATGATGCCAAAGAGGGCTTGCTCCGGAAGCTCCTGGGTCCCTTTGGAGCGGGCCGCCCAGCGCACCGTCCGCTGCATGGACTCCGCAGCGTATTGATAAGAAACCGGATAGGAGTTGCATTCATCGAACACCATGGCGATATCCGCGCCGAGCTGCATCTGGATCTGCACGGCCGTCTCGGGGGTGAGCAAATGCCGGGAACCATCGATGTGGGATTGAAATGCGACCCCTTCTTCTTCGATTTTGTTGATTCTGGCCAGACTGAAGACCTGAAACCCGCCGCTATCGGTCAGGATGGCGCGCGGCCAGCGCATGAAGGCATGCAGGCCGCCAAGGCGACTGATCCGATCAGCGCCGGGCCGCATATGGAGATGATAGGTGTTCCCCAGGATGATCTGCGCTCCCAAGGTTTCCAATTCATCCGGGGTAAGGCTCTTAACCGTGGCTTGCGTTCCCACGGGCATAAAGACCGGTGTGTCAACGGTGCCGTGGGCGGTCATCAGGCGACCGCGCCGCGCTTCGCCTTCGGGGTCACGCTTGAGAATCTCAAAAATCACCTGGGGTATCCTTGTCTCTCACAGAATGAGCATGGCATCGCCATAGCTGAAGAACCGGTAATTCGCGTTTATGGCCTCACGGTAGGCGTCGAGAATCGTCGTTCGACCGGCGAAGGCCGAAACCAGAAGCAACAGGGTCGACTTTGGCAGATGGAAATTGGTGATTAAAGCATCGACGGCCTGGAACTGGAAGCCGGGGTAAATGAAAAGATCGCAGTAACCGCAAAAGCTGGTGACCGTTCCCTGCTTGAGGGCCACCCATTCCAGAATGCGTGCCGAGGTCGTGCCGACGGCCACAATGCGTCTGCCTTCGCTCTTGGCTCGGGCAATGCGTTCAGCCGAAACGGCACTGATTTGCGCGTACTCCGGATGCATCCGATGTTCCCGAATGTCTTCGCCGTGCAGGGGCGCGAAGGTGCCGTAGCCGACGTGGAGTGTCACGTGGACGATTTCCACACCGTGCTCTGCGAGTTCCTGCAGCAGGGGAGGGGTGAAGTGGAGCCCGGCGGTGGGGGCGGCCACCGAGCCCGGTTCGCGGGCGTAAACCGTCTGATAACAGTGGGCATCGTCGCATTGCGGGCCGGGGCCGTCGCGGTGAATATAGGGAGGCAGCGGCACTTCCCCGGCCTGCTCAAGGATGGAGGGGAGGGGGGCTGAGGTCAGGAAGCGGACGCGAGCCTTGCCCTCTTCAAGGGGGGTGAGGATTTCTGCCTGGAGCCCACCCTTCAAGGTGACCCTGCTGTGAGGTTTGGGCGGTTTGGAGGCTTTCACGAGACAGGTGCAGGCGTCCCCGCCGTCATGCTTGGCGGAGCGGAACGGTTCCAAGACCAGCAGTTCAATCTTGCCCCCAGTTTCCTTTACTCCCAACAAGCGGGCGGGAACGACCTTCGTGTCATTGAGGACCACAACATCCCCCGCCCGGAGATACCCGGGGAGCTTGTGAAAAGCCTGGTGCTCGAATATCCCGGCCGCCCGGTGAAGCACGAGCAGTCGGCATCGTGCCCGCGCTGCCAGTGGTTCCTGGGCGATCAAGGAAGCGGGCAACGCGTAGTCATATTCCTCAAGGTGATACTGCGGGTCGGTATCATCCTCCATGCCGGCGACCCCAGTAGACCAAAAGCAGCCCAACGACCATCATCGCCCCACCCATAAGGCGGAGCTGGGTGGCAGGCGTGGCCATGAGTTTCTCAAGCCAGGCCTTGATCTGCCTGGGGAAAGCAAAGTAGGGCAGACCCTCGAGAAAGCAGATCAAACCCAACACCGTGATAAAGTACCCTCCTGACATTTTTTCCGTTCCCCTGTAGCAAGTCCCTCAAAGATCCTCTTCCCATTCTGTCGGGATTCGCCTAACATATTTTGACCCGCTTGCATAGAGAGTCATCAGCACGCGCTTGACCGGAAACGAAGGCTACTAATCCAGCAATTCTGTAAACATAAGCTTGCATCATGCGGTGCTGCTGGGATATATACGGTCACTACTCAACCAGGAACAAGGAGGCTCCACCCGCTATGAGCCTGATCCGGAACCGGCTCCAACAAATGCTCTCCGACGCCATCCTTCCTCTTCTGCCGGCGGCCGCCGAAGGTTCCCCAGGGTCCCTCCCCATCGAACTGGAAATGCCCAATCTGGCGCAACATGGAGATTATGCGACCAATGCGGCCTTCGCCTTGACCCGCCACTTGCGGCGCAACCCGCGCGAAATCGCGACGGAAATCCTCAGAAACCTGGTGGATGCGGATCAGATCCTCCAACGGACGGAAATTGCCGGCCCGGGATTCATCAACTTTTTCATCCAGCCTGCGGCCTGGCATCGAGTCCTGTCCGGCATTCTGCAGGACCCGTCCGGCTATGGGCGGCAAGAGCTGGGCAAGGGGCGGAGGATCCAGGTGGAATTTGTCAGCGCGAATCCCACCGGTCCACTGCACATCGGCCACGGCCGTGGGGCCGCCACCGGTGATGTGGTGGCCAATATCCTGGCCGCCTGCGGCTATCAGGTTGAACGGGAATACTATATCAACGACGCCGGCAATCAGATGGATACTCTGGGAAGGAGCCTCTACTATCGATACCAGGAATTGCTGGGGGCAGCCATCGAGTTTCCCGAAGGCCATTACCGGGGGGATTACATGCGCGACCTGGCGCGGGAATTCCTCGAAGAGGCCGGAAACAGTTACCAGCAAAGTCCTCTGGAGGAAGTGCTGCCCGTTTTCACGCGGTTTGCCGCCAACCGCATTCTGGACGGCATTAAGGATGACCTGAACGTTTTCGGGGTGCATTTCGACCACTGGTTCAGCGAACAGACGCTCCATGATGCCGACGCTATTCAGCAAACGATTGAGGCTCTGGCAGCCCGCGGCTTCGTCTATGACAGCGAGGAGGCCCGGTGGTTTCGGAGCACCGCCTTCGGCGATGAAAAGGATCGGGTAGTGATCCGTTCCAACGGGGTCAGCACCTATTTCGCCGCAGACCTGGCCTATCACCGGGAAAAATTTGAACGCGGTTTTGAAACCGTCATCGACATCTGGGGGGCCGATCACCACGGTTATGTAGACCGCATGCTGGCCGGCGCGCAAGCACTGGGGCGCGAACGGGACGACCTGAAGATCATCCTGGTCCAGCTGGTCAACCTTTTGCGGGCGGGAAAGCCCGTGGCCATGTCCACCCGGGCCGGGGAGTTCGTGACCCTGCGCGAAGTCCTTGACGAAGTGGGAAGGGATGCGGCGCGCTTCATCTTTTTAACACGCCGCTCGGACAGCCAGCTCGATTTCGATCTCGAGGTGGCCAAGAGCCAGAGCAATGACAATCCGGTCTTTTATGTGCAGTACGCGCATGCCCGCCTTTGCAGCATCTTTGAAGTGGCCAAAGAACGCGGCGTTCATTACCTCCGGCCGGAGAGGACGGCTCCCGCGGCCCTCAGCAGCCTGACTCTTCCTGAGGAACTTGGCATCATCAAGCTGTTGGGTGAGTACCCGCATGTGCTGGCGAAGTGCGCGACGGCACTGGAGCCTCATTTTATTCCGTATTACCTGCATGAGCTCGTGTCTCTTTTTCACAGCTATTACAACCAGAATCGTATCCTTGGCGAAGAGCCGGAATTGACGCAAGCCCGTTTGGCTATGGCGGACGCGATCAGAATTGTCATTCACAACGCCATGGCGCTGCTGGGAGTGAACGCCCCCGAAAAAATGTGAACCACATTGAATGACGGAGTTATGGCCTGATGGCCCGCACGGGCAAAAATGACAATGCCGATGAACCGGCCGAAACCGCCAGAAAACCGAAGCGATACCGGATGGAGGTCGGTTTTAAGGGGCTGGTTTTCTGCAGTCTGGGCTTGGTCCTTGCGCTTACCTGGATGTTCGTTTTCGGGATTCTGGTGGGAAGAGGGATTCCGTTGGTGAGCTCGGAAGAGATTTCCTTGCGTGCCCACCTGCTGCGGTTCCTTGGCCTGGGAACGCAAGTTGCCAAGCAGGCGGAGCCGGAGGTTGCGGAGGAGTTTGACAGCCCCCGAGACATGCTCAGTGCCCTCGACTATTACCTGCACCTGACCGGCAGCAAGAAGGAGGCGGGACCACCGGCTTTGAGGCCGGTGCCCACCATGCCCGCCCCGACCGCGAGACTGCCCGGTGAGACTCCAGCTCAAACACAAAAATCCGCAGCTGCCCCCCGCCCCCGCGTCCCCCGGAACAGGCGGCCGGTTCAGCTCCCCAAGCGGCTCTTGCGACCGATCCGGGGCCTCCGGAACACCTGGCGGAACATTTCAGTCTCCTGGTCTCTTCCATGAAAGAGGCGGAAAACGCTC
This sequence comes from uncultured delta proteobacterium, assembly GCA_963783775.1. Classification (GTDB taxonomy): domain Bacteria; phylum Desulfobacterota; class Syntrophobacteria; order Syntrophobacterales; family Syntrophobacteraceae; genus JADGQM01. The sequence goes on from CAWAOR010000015.1 coordinate 101,884, forward strand.
AGCGCCTCCTCGAACAACTCCGCTCCAAAGGCTATTCCCCTCGGATCGAATCCGTCACTCTGGGCGGCAGCGGCCGCTGGAATCGAGTCCTGATCGGGTATTTTCCCAACCGCGAAGAAGCCATGCGCTTTGCCGCTGAATTCAATCGCAAGGAACGCATGGAAGGATTGGTGGTTCGCGAATCTCGATAATAGCCCCACAGAATTGACATGTGAGCCGTTTCTGGTTATATAAAGTATACGAAATTCCAATGAATGCGACATGTTGTCGTGATCTTGCGTGGTGAACCCAAGCTCCGTCTCTCCTCCAGCCAGGAATTTGTGGCGTTCGTGTTACGTTACCTGCATTAAACTTAAGACAGAGAAAGGAGGATATGCCATGATGGAAATCCGTAAGGTTCTTTTTCCGGTTGACCTTTCCGAGGTATCTTCAAAGCTTGCCCCTGAAGCCATCGCCTTTGCTCGGAAGTTTGATGCCGAGTTACACCTCTTGTTGGTGACCGGCAGCTTCGAGAAGTTTCAGACTTTTTACATTCCGCATCCATCTCTGAAGACGTTTGGCGAGGAAGTGCTCAGAGGTGGTCAGAAGAAGCTTACCGAGTTTGTGGAAGAATTCTTCAGTGAATACCCGAAACTGAAGACGGTCGTGGTGCAGGGCGATCCTGCCGAGGAGATCCTGAAATACGTTGCCCTGGAAAAGGTCGACTTGGTCATCATGGGCACCCATGGCAGAAAGGGTCTCGATCGAGTCTTGTTCGGCAGCGTCGCCAACGAGGTAGTAAAAAAGTCTCCCGCCCCAGTGCTGACGATCAACCCCTACCGACAAGTGTAAACAGAGCTGGTTCCCAAGCTCCAGCTTGGGAACCCATCTTCTTGGAAGCTATGGCTTCGTCGGGCGTGGGGATGCCGCTTGATGCCAAAGAGGCGCGGAAGCTGGAGCTTCAGTTTTGCGTTCCCAAGCCGGAGCTTGGGAACGAGCGAGACTCCCTTTTGGGAATCATCATTTCCTCGCACAAAGGCGCAAAGGGAGTAGAGAATCTCTTCGCGCCTTCGCCTGAGACCTTTCCGTTGCTATCAAGCAAATCCGCATTGAACCGCAAATCCTCAATGAGCCGTATTTTGATCCAAAAAAAGCGTTCACTTTTTTCCATCTTGTTCTATGCTCAGGGCCGTTGACCCGAAAAATGCCAGGCGAGGTTCCGGGATGGTTGCCGGGATCGGGCGACAGAAGGAGAATGCATGCAGGTTTCAAGAGAGAAAAAGATGGAAATGCTTCGCTCGATGCTCCTGACGCGGCGATTTGAAGAATCACTTGCGGAGCTCTGCACGGTTCAAGGAAAGATCCCCGGGATGATGATCCTGTGTACGGGCCAGGAGGCGGTCGGCTCCGGCGTGGCGGCCGCTCTGAGTCCGGAAGATGTGATCATCTCCAATCACCGCAGTCACAGCCATCTGCTTGCCAAAGGAGCTGATCCCAAAGCCCTCATGGCAGAAATCTACGGCAAGCGGACGGGCTGCAACAAGGGCAAAAGCGGCACCTTGCACATAGCCGTTCCTGAGGTGAATGCGCTCTGTACGACTACCGTGGTAGGGGGAGGCCTTCCCATAGCGGTGGGAGTTGCCTTTGCTCAAAGGTACATGAAGGAGAGCAGCACAACCGTCTGTTTTTTTGGGGATGGTGCCGCCGATGAGGGATCCTTTCACGAGGCTCTGAATCTGGCCAGCCTGTGGGCTCTTCCGGTTGTTTTTGTCTGTGAGAACAACGTCTATGCTGGAGCCCAACGCTACGAGGAACACACCAGGGTAAAGGACATTGCCGACCGGGCCGCCGCCTACGCGATGCCGGGCGAGGTGGTCGACGGCAACGACGCGGTGGCCGTCTTCACGGCGGTTCACAAGGCCAGGGAGCGGGCTCTTAACGGGCAAGGCCCAACTCTTATCGAGTGCAAGACCTACCGCTGCCGGGGGCACGGAGAAGCCGATCACCAGCACTACCAGCCCAAAGATGAAATTGCGGCCTGGATGGATAGATGCCCCATTCCCAAACTCCGCGGCGAGATGCTCGCCCAGGGGCTTGTCAGCGCGGGGGATCTGCAGGAGATGGAAGGCGAGATTGCCCGCATTGTGGAGGATGCCATTCGGTATGCGGAGCAAAGCCCATATCCCGCACTGGAAGAAGCTCTGGAGGATGTGTTTGTCTCGTGAAAACTGTTCTGAGCCTGATCAATACTTGTGGAAAGGATAAAACCATGCAGCACCTGGGGATGGGGCAGGCCGTGAAACAGGCCCTGCAAGAGGAGATGACACGAGATCCCAGCGTGTTCATAGCAGGAGAAGGCGTGGGCGTGAGCATCCACGATAACCCGGCGCTTCCCACTGCCGGTCTGCTGAAGGAATTTGGACCGGAGCGGGTCAAAGACACTCCCGTGGCCGAGGCTGCCATTGCAGGATTGGCCGTCGGGGCTGCAGTCCGGGGGCTGCGACCGGTGGTGGAGATCATGTTCAACCCCTTCTTTACTCTTGCTTCGGATATGATCGTCAATCATGCGGCTAAACTGCGCTATCTTTCGGGAGGCAAATCTACCTTTCCGTTGGTAGTCCGAGTCAAGACCGGCGCGGGGTTTGGCGCCGGATGTCAACATTCCCATAATCTGGAAGCGTGGGTGGCACATTGCCCCGGGCTCAAAGTGGTGATGCCCGCAACCCCTGCCGATGCGAAAGGGCTCCTGAAATCCGCCATCCGAGACGATAACCCCGTCGTTTTCATCGAAGACATGATGCTCTACTTTATTCCCGGTCCCGTTCCTGAAGAGGAATACCTGACTCCCATCGGCAAGGCTGACATCAAGCGCAAGGGTACCCATGTGACCGTGGTGACATGGTCCAAGATGGTTGGGGTGGCCCTGCGGGCCGCGGAGCGCTTGAGTGTCGAAGGTATTGAACTGGAAATATTGGACTTGCGAACCCTGGTGCCGCTTGACAAGGAAACCCTGCTGTCGTCAATTCGCAAGACCGGTCGTCTGATCGTACTCCACGAAGCCACGCGGACGGGAGGCTTTGCGGGAGAAATCTGTGCTGTGGTGACGGAAGAAGCTTTCTCTTGCCTCAAAGCTCCTTTCCGACGCGTCACCGGACCGGATATTCCCGTGCCCGTCAGTCCGCCTTTGGAGCGATTTTACATCCCCAGCGAAGAGAGCCTGATGCGTGCCGTCAAGGAGATTCTCTAGAGCACCAAAAGGCCGGATCCTTTGGATCGGTTATTCAAAAAACTCAAAAAGCGACACCCTACCACCTCGCGAATTTCTGCCTGTGCTCATCGCAAAAAACAAAGTCCACCGGAAGTGGGCCTCAACTGTCAACCATCCACTGGTCGGCAGGCTTCCCGGGAGAGATTTGGAATATCCTTTCCAGCGTGTTATGAACCATAAGAAACATCCGTAATAGACACATGGAGGCAGGCATCCCTGAAACTCTGTCGCCATCCTCTCGCTTTTGACGGCGAGACGTCGCTCACTGCCGCCTGTCGAAAGCAATGGATCTCCTGAAAATAGCTTTTAGGCGAACTGTGGGCTAATGGCGGAGGTTTCGTTTGGGTAGCCCCCCGGCTCTGCGGGGGGACTACCCGAGTCTGCCTCCCAGCTCAAGTTGTGGCAACCAGGCTTTAGACGTCACCTAATCCCAGGTGAGGATCTCTTCGTCGTAAATGGTTTCCATTTTGCGTTTGTGTTTCAGTTCTTCATTGGCGAGCATCTCGAAGAGCTTGGCGGTTTTTTCGTGCATGCATTTGTCTTTCCATCCCAGATAGAAGACGTGGGCTTTTTCTTCTTTCTTCATGGAGAGCGCGAGTGCCTCCTGGTAGGTCAACTTATCATGAAACTCGACGTCGATCATGTAATCGCTGATGCGCAGATCCTCAACCTTTTCAAGTTTGATTTCGGCCAGGGTGGAAGGATTCAGATTCTTGAGGAGATCGCGATGCTTTGTTTCCTCTCCAACCATTTCCAGGAAGAATTTCTTGATACCCTGGTTCTTGGCCCGGTCGGCACATTGCTGATAGAAACTCATGGCCTTCTCTTCTTTTTCGATAGCGAAGTTGATAACGGTGTCGACAGACCTGCACGAAACGGTAGTCATGGTTCCCTCCAGTTGTGAAAAATTAAAGTCATCGTTGAGCTGTCAAAAGATTAACGCCTACAAAATAAAGATGCTGAAGCCTTGATGCAAGTTCATTGCCCTGCTTCAAAGAGGGAAACGAACGAGAAGGAGGAGACATCCACCAGTCCCAAATCCGTGAGTTTCAGTTCCGGGATCACGGGAAGAGCGAGAAATGAAAGCGCCATGAAAGGATTGGCCAGGGTTGACCCCCAAGTGGCAGCCAGGCTCTTGAGCGCTTCCAGACGTTCGACAACAACCTGCAGAGGCTGGTCCGACATGAGCCCGCCAAGGGGCAGAGCCAGGATCTCCAAAGGGCCGTCGGCGGAGCCGATGGCCATGCCGCCGCCGAGTTTTCTGACCGCATCGGCCACGTGGATGATGTCACGATCGTCCACGCCGGCGGCAATGAGGTTGTGGGAATCGTGGGCCACCGTGGTGGCGATCGCTCCCCGTTGCAGCCCCAAACCCTGAACGAAACCCACTGCCGGTCGGCGGTCCGGCACATAACGGTTGTAGATGACCAGTTTAAGAATATCGCGAGAAGCGTCAGCCACCACCTTCGAGCCTTCAATCTTGGGCGGCAGGACCAGTTTCCGGGTGAGCAAGGTTCCTTCCTGGACACCGATCAAGCGAAGGTTGCCGGGCTGAGCTGGAACCGTCAGGTCCTCAAGGGCCAGGTGGGTGACGTTCATGGGACTGGGAGGAGGGGAGGGCTGGGGCCATGATTGAGGGTCCACAAGGAGCTTGCCGGCTCGAGCCACCTCAACGCCGCTTTTGAACACCCGATGCGGAGTCCATGGGTTGAGGGTGGGGCTCATGGTGAAGTCCGCCTCAAAGCCCGGAGCCAGGGCTCCTTTGCGTGAAAGCCGGAAATACCCGGCCGCGGTCCAGGTGGCCAGCGTCAACGCCAGCACCGGGTCGAGGCCTCTGGCCATGGCCTGGTTGACGATGGCGTTCATGTGGCCCTCCCGAAGCAGGTCATCGGGGTGGCGATCATCGCTCACCAGCATGCACTGGGGCCAGGTGTGGTGATCCACGAGGGGGAGGAGGGCCGCCAAATCCTTGGACTGACTGCCTTCCCGAATCATGATGCGCATGCCTTTGGCAAGCTTTTCCCGAGCTTCCGGCAACGAGGTGCATTCGTGGTCTGAGCCGATGCCGGCAGCGAGATAAGCGTTGAGCTGCAGCCCTCCCAGGCACGGAGCGTGGCCGTCGAGGGCACGTTCCTGGAAGAGGACGAGTTTGTCGATGACTTCCGGGAACGCCTGAATCACGCCTGGGAAATTCATCATTTCCGCCAGCCCGAGAAGACGCTCATGGGGGAGGAGAGAGAAGAGATCGGGGCCCCGGAGATGGGCTCCCGAGGTTTCCAAGGGAGACGCCGGGACACAGCTCGGCAAGTTGAAGTAGACATCGAGGGGGAGATTCCTGGTGGCTTGCAGGAAATAGCGGATGCCATCCAACCCCAGTACATTGGCAATTTCATGAGGGTCGGCAACGACTGAGGTGGTCCCCCAGGGCAGAACGGCGGCGCAAAACTGGGCAGGGCTGAGCATCGTGCTTTCGAGATGGATATGGCCGTCAAGAAACCCCGGACAGATGTAGAAAGCGGAGGCGTCGATTACCCGTTCGGCATCGTAGTCCCCCCATCCCAGAACCGTGCCGTCGGTGATCGCCAGGTCGACTTTCTCCACCTGGCCGGAAATCACATTGATGAGCCGGCCCCGGCGCAGGCATAGATCCGCCGGCCGTTTCCCCTGCGCAGCCTCGATCCGGCGGCTCAGACGCTCACAGTCGTACTTTATCATAGATTACTGCGCCCCCGTTGATATCCCTTACCCGCCGCCAGTGCTGAAGCCGTCCGGTCTGGAGCCTGTCGCCGGACGCCAAAAGCTAAGCGCCGGGAACGACGAGCAATGCGTCACATCTTGTATTTGCTGAAGTCTTCCGGGTCAAGATTTTCGAGGATTTCGGACCATTTCTCCTTGTTCTCTTTATCAAACAAGGGTCGTGGGGTGTCATCCGCTTTTTGGGATTTAGAAATGACTTCCTCGCTGACAAAAATCGGGGCCTTGGTGCGCAGAGCAATGGCAATGGCATCACTCGGGCGCGCGTCGACGGGGCTCACCTGTTCCCCGTTGCGGATGTAAATCAAAGCGTAGTAAGTGTTGTTTTTCAGGTCGCAAACCTCAATCCGCTCGACTTTTATGGATAGATAGTCGAAACAGTTCTTGATCAGATCATGGGTCATGGGTCGTGGGAATTGAATATTTTCCAGCTCCGTCGCAATGGCTGTGGCCTCCAGAAGACCGATCCAGATAGGAAGCGAGGTTTCGGTCTGGAGGTCCTTCAAGATCACGATGGGGGTGTTGCTCTGGGGGTCCATGACCAAGGCCGCGACTTTCATCTGTCTGTACATGGATTGCCTCCGTTTCTGAGATCTCGGCTCCCCGTTTAAGGGAACAGGAGGAGCCGGCGAATTCGGCAGTCGGCGTATGCCCCACTGGAAAGCTCAGAGGGTTCCCCGCGGTTGACAGGGGTCTCCTTTGAGTGAATGGGAGAAGGCCGCAGTAATCTTCACACATATGGTTTCTCCGAGCAACTCCTTTGAACCCTCAAAATTCACGACGCGATTCTGTTGGGTTCTCCCGGTGAATTGGCCGTTAGCGGCGCGACTCGGCCCTTCCACCAGCACGTCCCGGATCCTGCCGACTTCGAGCTGGTTCTTGCGCAGGACAATTCCCGCCTGCAGGCTCTGCAACTCGAGCAAGCGTCCAGCTTTGGTCTGAGCGTTGACCTTATCCTGAAATTCCGAAGCCTTGACGTGGGGGCGGTCGGAATAGCGGAACGAGAACAGGTTGTCGAACTGCACTGCTTCCAGTAGCTCAAGGGTCTGCTGGAAGTCCTCGTCGGTTTCTCCCGGAAAGCCGACCATCACGTCCGAAGACAAGCCGATATCCGGACAGACCTGGCGCAGAAGCAGGATCTTTTGCAGGTACTGGTGGGTCGTATAGCCCCTGTTCATGCGCAGCAGGACCCGGTCCGATCCGGCCTGAACCGGCAAATGGAGGTTCCTGCAGAGGACGGGCAGGGTGGCGAAACACTGCATCAGGGCTTCGGTCAGGTCTTTAGGATGGGAGGTGGTGAAGCGAACCCTGTGAACATCGGTCTCCTGCTGAATGCGATGCAGCAGAGCGACAAAATCGGTGCGCTCGTCCAGGCCGCGCCCGTAGGAATTCACATTCTGGCCTAGTAGCAGAATCTCGCGGACCCCGTTTGGGGTGAGCGCCTGGATCTCCCGGATAATATCTTGCACGGGTCGACTTCGTTCGGGGCCACGGACATACGGAACAATGCAGTAGGTGCAGTAATTGTCACAGCCCTGCATGATGGTCACCGGCGCGACGACTTCCGGGGCTCTCTTCGATATCAGAGGGGGCTCCGAAGGGGAGCGGGGAGGGGCGTCGACCGGCAAGTGAGACACGCGCTTCCTGGTCTCTTGAACCTCGCCCAAAAGCTCGGTAATTGCTGAAATCCCTCTGGTTCCCACAACCAGGTCGACGTGATCGAACCGCTCCAGGAGTTGCCGGCCCAATTGCTGGGCGACGCAACCGCCGACGATGATCTTGAGGCCGGGGCGGTAGAACTTCAGGGGACGCAATCGCCCCAGAAAAGAATAGACCTTTTGTTCTGCTTTTTCCCGGACGGAGCAGGTGTTGAGGAAAATCACATCGGCAGCGGTCATCTCCGAGGTCAGGGTATATCCCTGAGCCTGGAAGAGCGTTCCCACGCGAAGGGAATCATACTCATTCATCTGACAGCCAAAGGTCTTGATATAGAGCAAACGGGTTACTGGGGATTCAATTGAGAGAGGGTGCGGTGAAGATGAGATTACCATAGGGCCTCGGTGTATTTTCTGGAGACTTCCAGCAAGCGACTGACAAGGGTTCTCATGATCTGCAGGGCTATTTCTGGGTAATCTCGGATGATCACGTCCAGATCATCCAGATCATATCGTTCCACCACGCTTTCTCCGATGCTGGTGATGGTGGCCTGGCGAGGAAGATCCAGCAGGCTCGCCATCTCGCCGAAGAATTCCCCGGGGACCTGGATGCGCGATATTTCTCTTCCGGCTTTGGTGACCTTCAAGCCCCCCTGGGATGAAACAAGCCGGAAAAAATCCTTTCCAGGGCTCCCCTCGTCGACAACGTGATCGCCATCAGCAAAAAAATCGACGCGCACCTCTTCAAGGCGAAAGGCCCCCGCTTCCTGCACCACGTTATCGGTGGTTTGGACCAGTTGTTGCAGAGAGGACAATAGAATGCTCTGAGTCATCCTTGGGTTCTCACGAAAGAAATGATCCAGGGCTTCAGGACCGTAGGAAGCAATTCTGGAAGATGTCACGACTCTCGCCGTGTAGGGGATGGGTCGCTTGAACAGAATGCTTTCCAGCCCAAAAACATCCTGATCCCCCAGCAACCGGACAAACTTTCCGCGCTTGCTGATCTTTACCTGCCCGCTCAGAATGACAAAAAAACAGGCCGACTCTCTTCCCTCCGTGACCACCTCATCCCCGTGTTGATAGGCGTGCAGGTCCAAAGCCCGGTGCAAGCGGGAATGATTCTTCTCATCGGTTTTCCCAAGAGTATCTTCCATGGGGGAATTCCCTGAAAATGAGCCTGTCGACCACCTCGAGAAGATCTGCCGGGTGGATTGCCTGCTGAATGTCCGGTTCTAACTACTCTATCCATACTAGACGAGTTGTTCGCAAGTGTAAAGCGCTCTTCACCTGTCACGAGGAATGAACACAGGTCCTGCAGTCCTTCCATCGTGAAGGAAGTCAGCCTTCCCGGCGATGGGTTCGGCAACTTTAACCAGTCAAGCATTGCTCACGAATTTGCCTGTGATCCAGATGAACCTGACGTAAGTGGAGGTTGGCCGTTTCTTCAGTCAAGATTCTGGCCACCTCTTCTTCACACCCCGGAGCGATGCTCAGCTCCACCAAGCCGAGGCCCGCATCCAGGGTCGTGACCAGACCGATCCCTTCGTAAGCCTCCAGAATGAACCGTAGCAGGTGGATGTGTGGGGGGGGGATGATGAAGTGTTTCTTGGAACATGTTTTTGGTTGTCTCTGCAAGGATTTCCCCTTTTGTTTCGCCGGAGTCTATGGTACCAGATGGAATTGCGAAAGGGAAAGGGTGCAGTGCTTTTTTCTTGTGTTTCGATAGGATGGTGGTGACCCAAAGGGCGACTTTCGGTCCGGCCGGGGAATGATTGAGTTCTGACGTGGGAATGGGGTGCTTGAGGTTGAGAACGTGACGGCGAGGCGCAGGAAAGCGCTTTTTGGTATGGGCCTTGGTCTTGTGTTGCTCTTAGTCCAGGGTCTCATGGTGAGTTCGGGCATGGCCCAGTCACAGTCCCTCCCGAATGTATTTTTTAGCCAGGGCCAGGCCATTTTTGACCCTCAGGAACCCATGAAGAGCCAGCGTGAGGCCCTTCAGGATTTTCAGCTGCAGGCGATCACTCAGGCGGCCTCCGCCCTGCTTTCGCCGGCGCAATTAGGAAAACAGTATCAACTGATCCAGGAAAAGATTCTAAAACAACCTCAGCGCTATGTGCAAACCTATCAGATCTTTTCGGAGACTTCGGGCACCGGGGGCCTCTACCGCCTCACCGGACAGGTTACGATCTCCATGGATCTGCTGAAAAAGGATCTTGTGGCGTTGCCCCCACCATCCCTGGAAGGGCAGCCTCCGCAGCCTGCCGGGCCAACGTCCCGAAGCGAAGAGCGCCGTTCGGATGGGGTGGGGGAGAAGGTTCGTAAAGAGGCTGAGCCGACGGGAAAAACGGCGACCAGTGGGCTGGCCATCTTTTGGGCTGTTGCCGAAAAGTGGGAGCAGGGCTGGTACGTGCCCGCTGACCCGCGAGATCCTGAAGGACCTTTTGCCGCGAGTGTTTCTCAGGAATCTGAGAACTACGGTTGGTCGCTGCATTTCCCGGATGCCGGTGCTCTCACTCCGGATAACGACGGGGAAGTCCCTGCGAACCAGGCGCTTGCTCAGGCCTCTGCGCTGGGACTACGCCAGGTGGTAGCCGGCAGCGTGGCTCTTGGAGAGACGGACGATGGTAAGGCCCGTATCGAGGCCACGCTGCGTCTCCTGGATACAGCTTCAGGTAAGCAGCAGGGGGAAATCCACCGGCAACTGGTGATGGCTGAGGCGACCAGCCACGAGGCCGCCATCGAGCTTGCTGCCTTTGTTATCCCCCAGCTGGATCGCCAGCTTCGACCATCGGCCGAGCCCTCCGCCTCCAACCAGGGAGTAGCCAGGCCTGAGAACGAAGGGGGGGCCAGACCGGCGGAGCAGGGTGAACTGTTGGTTTTGATCAAATCCACGGATGGCTATGGCGATTGGGTCGCGGTCGAAAGAATACTGCGAGAGCATTTCCAGAGTCTGCAGGTCAGGGGCCTCGAAATTGGACCCAACGAGAGTCTGGTGAGGCTGTCGGGAGTCGACGGAGCGGGCCTCCAAAAGCTCCACGGGACCCGCCTTGCCAATGGCGCCCAGCTCCAGATCGCCAGGGTTGAAACGGAGGGGAATGCTTTCAGTCTCACCTTGATGAAACCCTCACCAAGTCAGGCGGAGCCTAAACCATGACGGTTCCGAATCTTCTCACCTTTTGCCGCATTCTCTTGACGCCTCTACTCATGTGGTGTCTGCTCAATCAGAAGATGAACCAGGCCCTGGTGGTGTTCGTTTGTGCGGGCCTGACGGATGTCCTCGACGGGTTGACGGCGCGTTTGTTCCATCAGAAATCCCGCTTTGGCGCACTCCTGGATCCCCTGGCAGACAAGTTTCTGCTGCTCAGTTCGTTTTTGATTTTGGGCTACCTGGATTTGCTTCCCCTCTGGCTGGTCGTTCTTGTGGTCCTGCGCGACGCGGTCATCGTGACGGGAACAAGCACCCTGTTTCTGCTTCGGGTTCAGCTGGAAATCCAGCCCACCCTCCTGGGTAAATTGACGACACTCTCTCAGCTTCTGATGGTGCTGAGTGTGCTGGGTGCTTCGCTCATCTCCATGTTACCGTGGAATCTGGTGCTGATCTGGATCACCGCCGGATGCTCCCTTGCCAGCGGTTCCCAATACGTCATGAAGGGGGTTGCCGCGCTACAATCCCATCAATTCCCCGAAGGAACCAGGCGTTGAAAATGAAAGCCTACCGCATTTCGCTTGACATGGTTTGGGGAGATCGTTATAGAGTCATCAGCTTTGTAGGCACGTAGCTCAGGGGGAGAGCGCTACCTTGACGCGGTAGAAGTCGGCGGTTCGAAACCGCCCGTGCCTACCATAACCAATTCATTTAGGATTTTGCGCGAATGGAAGGAGCATTGAAATAGGGCGCCCGGTTGGCTCGTTTGAATGTGAAATACTGCAACGAGAAGAGTCTTCAAAAAAGAAATCGAAGGGCTTTTAATAGTGGGCATCCTTATCCTATTGATGGAACGGGGTGCTTTTTTGTTCGACAAACTTCTACAATGATTTAGCCTTTTCCGACCATTGTAGATCTCGGGGCGGGGTATGATTTCTGACGATATTAGAGTGTCATTTGAGGATGGAAAGCAGAGCGTTTTTCCAAGGGGAGTCTCCCTTGCTCAGGTCTTGAGGTCAATGGGCGAGCCTGGCCATGCCTGGGTTGCAGCGCGCCTGAACGGCACCCTGGTGGATCTCGACACAACCCTGGAAAGGGATGCTGCGATCGAGGGGTTGACGGCAGACTCGGCCAAAGGGCTGGAAATTTTGCGCCACAGCGCCTCTCACATCATGGCCCAAGCCGTGAAATCCTTATTCCCCGAGGCCAAGGTTGCTATCGGGCCGGCGATTGAAAATGGCTTCTACTACGATTTCGAAGTGGAGAAGCCGTTTACCGAGGACGATTTGGCACGGATCGAGGCCAAGATTGCCAAGATCGTCTCCCAGCGGCTTCCCTTTCACCGCCGGGAAATGCTTCGGGAAGAAGCCATGGCCTTCTTTGAGAAGCATGAGGAACCCTACAAGGTGGAGCTTCTCTCCGAGATTTCCGATGAGACGGTCTCCCTCTATGAGCAAGGGGATTTTGTGGATCTATGCCGCGGCCCGCACCTTCCTCATACGGGGTTTCTTAAAGCCTTCAAGCTCACCAGCGTGGCCGGTGCCTATTGGCGGGGAGACGAACGCAACCGGATGCTCCAGCGCATCTACGGCACCGCCTTCGGTAATCGGGAAGGGCTCGACAAGTATCTTCATTTCCTTGAAGAAGCGCGCAAGCGAGACCATCGTCGTCTGGGGAAGGAACTGGATCTATTCAGTTTCACGGATGAAGTGGGGGCCGGTATGGTGATCTACCACCCCAAAGGAGCCATCCTGCGGCAAATCCTCGAATCCTTCGAGAAGCGTGAGCATCTGCGACGAGGCTATCAGATCGTGATGGGGCCGACCCTGCTCAAAACCGACCTCTGGAAGCGCTCCGGCCATTTCGATCACTACCGTGAAAACATGTACTTTACAGAAATCGAAGAGCAGTCCTACGGGATCAAGCCCATGAACTGCCTGGCTCACATGATCATCTACAAGTCCCGGATGCGAAGCTATCGCGACCTTCCGTTGCGCTTCTTTGAACTGGGCACCGTCCATCGCCATGAAAAGTCAGGAGTGCTCCACGGCCTCCTGAGAGTGCGGCAGTTCACTCAGGACGATGCGCACATAATTTGCATGCCGGAACAACTCCATAAGGAGATTCAAGACATCATCGATTTTGTGATCGAGGTGATGGGAATTTTTGGCTTTGCCTTCGACATGGAGATCAGCACGCGACCCGAAAAATCCATCGGCACGGATGAGGATTGGGAACGGGCGACCAATGCTCTGATCAGTGCTCTTGACGGGAAGGCCATTCCTTACACCATTGGTGAAGGGGAAGGAGCCTTCTACGGACCCAAGATTGACGTCAAACTCAGGGATGCCTTGGATCGCCGATGGCAGTGTGCGACCATTCAGTGTGATTTTACGCTCCCTGAACGTTTTGATTTGACATATATTGGCGTTGACGGCCAGCGCCATCGTCCGGTAATGGTGCATCGTGTAATTCTGGGAGCCATAGAGCGCTTTTTGGGGGTGCTCATCGAACATTATGCGGGAGCCTTCCCGGCTTGGCTGGCTCCAGTCCAGGCGATGGTCGTTACCGTCTCGGACGTGCAGTTGGACTTTGCCAGACAGACCTTTGAAAGTTTGCGGGAGCTTGGGGTGCGGGTGGAACTGGATGACCGCAATGAGAAGCTGGGCTACAAAATTCGCGAGGCTCAGGTTCAAAAGATCCCCTTTATGCTGGTTATTGGAGATCGCGAAGTGGCGGCTGGTCGCATCAGCCCCAGACGGCGCGACGGAGCCCAACTGGAGATGATGAATGCGGAAGAATTCGCGGCTCTGGTCGAAAAGGAATGCCTGGATGCAACGCGAGGGAAAATGGGCCTCGGGGTAGTTTAGTAGACCTGGGGAAAGGATGATACCGCACGGAAAGGAGGTTCCAGTCCTGGAGAAACAGATCAACATCAACGAGAAGATTCGCGCGTCAGAAGTCCGTGTGATCGGCCAGGAAGGCCAGCAGTTGGGGGTTTTAGCATTGAAAAGGGCCCTGGAGTTGGCCGTCCAAGAAGAGTTGGACCTTGTCGAAGTAGCGCCCAATGCCGATCCTCCGGTCTGCAAGATCATGGATTTCGGCAAATTCAAGTATCAGCAGAACAAGCGGACCCAAGAGGCCAAAAAGAAGCAAACCGTCATTCAGGTCAAAGAGGTCAAAGTCCGTCCCAAAACCGACGAACACGATCTGCAGGTAAAGATACGCCACATCAAGCGGTTTCTCGGGCAAAAGGACAAGGCGAAGGTCACCATCCTGTTTCGAGGGCGGGAGATTGCCTATACCGACCAGGGAACGAAGGTCCTGGAACGGATCAGGGAAGTGCTCAAAGAAGACTGCGTGGTGGAACAGATGCCCAGAATGGAAGGCCGCAACATGGTCATGATTTTGGCCCCCAAGTAGCGAAGCGTCAAAAAAGAGCTTGACACATCTCCTCGATGACAATAACTAGCAAAATTTCATGTTTGCAATCGGGCAAACTGGGGTTGCCGAGTACCGGCGTGAGTTGTCGACCCGAGAAGGGGCTTCCTGGGGAACTGAGTCACGCGGAAGGTCCGAAGTGGGTAAGTGCGGGTCTGGGCGATAAGGTCTGACGGCGAGAGGTGTGTTTTTTGATTGAAGCTTTGGCTTCGTGCCAGGTGTGAGGGAGAATGTAATGCCCAAGATGAAGACCAACCGAGCTGCGGCGAAACGGTTCAAAGTGACAGGGACGGGGAAATTTATGCGGGCAAAAGCCAATAAAAGCCACATTTTGACCAAGAAGAACGCTCAGCGAAAGCGTCGCCTGCGGCAGACCACCGTTGTTGATGCCATCAATGTTAGAGCTCTCCGGAAAATGCTTCCCTATCTCTAGGAGTTTGGATCAGGACGGATCAGGTTAATTACGGATTTCGCAGTTCGGATTTATGATGAACGACTGATGGGTGCATCCGAAATGGGAATTCCTATACGAACAAGCTAGGAGTGGAGATTCATGGCGAGGGTAAAGAAGGCGGTAAAATCACGCCAGCGTCGTAAGAAGATCCTGGACATGGCCAAGGGCTTCAGGGGAGGCCGCGGGAAGCTGTTCAGAAGCGCAACGGAAACGGTGGATCGGGCTCTCAAGTATGCCTATCGGGACCGCAAGGTGCGCAAGCGTACCTTCCGCAGCCTCTGGATCGTGCGCATCAACGCCGCGGCCCGGCAGTATGGGCTGAGCTACTCGCGGTTCATGAACGGGCTCAAGAAGGCGAATGTGGTTCTGGATCGGAAAGCTCTGGCCTTCCTGGCTATGACCGATCTGCCGGCCTTTGCAAAATTGGCTCAAATTGCCCAGGAAGCGGCTTAGCAATGAAAGAAGCGGTGCGCAAGCTCCTGGCGACGGCTGTTGCCGAGATTCGAGCAGCAGGGGACGATCTTCAGGAGTTGGACCAGATTCGCATCCGTTATTTGGGGAGGAAGGGCGAGCTGACCCAGCTCTTCAAAGGGCTGGGCAAAGTCGCCGAGGGGGACCGGCCCGAAGTCGGAAGGCTTCTCAACGAGGCCAAGATCGGCGTGGAAGAAGGGCTGGCGGGAGCGGTTGAAAGTACAAAAGCAAGGCTACTCGAACGCCGCGAACAGTTTGATGTCACCATCCCCGGGCGCCGGCCTCCGCGGGGGCGGTTGCACCCGATTACCCAGATTTCCCTAAGAATTTCAAGTATTTTCAGCACACTGGGGTTTGCCACCGTCGAAGGGCCGGAAATCGAACTCGACTACTACAATTTCGAGGCGCTGAACATCCCCAAAGACCACCCCGCCCGGGATATGCAAGATACTTTCTACATTTCGGATGACGTGGTGCTGCGCACGCACACGTCGCCCCTTCAGGTCCGGACCATGGAGAAGCGTCGTCCTCCCCTTCGGATCATTGCTCCCGGCCGAACCTATCGGTGTGACTCGGACGCGACGCATACCCCCATGTTTCACCAGGTTGAGGGGTTGATGGTCGGGGAAGGTATCTCCTTCGGTGATCTCAAGGGGATTCTGACCATCTTCGTCCATCAGATGTTCGGCGCCGACGTTGCTCTGCGGTTTAGACCCAGTTTTTTCCCTTTTACCGAACCCAGTGCGGAAGTGGATATCGGCTGCGTAATGTGCCGTGGGCAGGGATGCCGCGTTTGTTCCCAGACCGGATGGCTCGAAATTCTGGGCTCCGGCATGGTTGATCCGGAAGTGTTCAAAATGGTCGGCTACGATCCTGACAAAGTTACCGGTTTTGCCTTTGGAATGGGAATCGAACGCATTGCCATGCTGAAATTCGGAATCGATGATCTGCGTCTTTTCTATGAGAATGACATTCGGTTCCTGCGGCAGTTCTAGGGTTTGGCAAAAGGAGGGTCGACCATAATTCCTTTTCCTTGACACTGCTCCCGCAAACGCCAATTCCCCCCGCGTATCGCAATCCTTGGCTCATGACCCGAGGGCTGAGAACAACCAGGAAAAGCATGAGGTAACCAGAGATGATTGTCAGTCTTGAGTGGCTGCGGAACTATGTGGAGGTCACTCTTTCGAGTGAGGAATTGGCTCATCGCCTGACCATGGTTGGGCTTGAGGTGGAGGCAGTGCACCGGTCCAATGCCTACCTTGAGAACGTCGTGACGGCCAGGATCGACTCGGTTCGACCCCATCCCAGTGCGGACCGGTTGCGTCTGTGTGAGGTCTTCGACGGCCGGCGCCGTTTCCCCGTTGTCTGTGGAGCCCCCAACGTGGAGGAAGGGAGTATCGTCCCCCTGGCCTTGCCCGGGGCGACCCTGGCAAGCGGTACCGTCATTCAGGAAGCAGAAATTCGGGGTCAGCTCTCCCAGGGGATGCTTTGCTCGCAGATGGAATTGGGACTCGGAGAAGATGCCGGTGGCCTCTGGGTTCTCCCTCAAGAAACGCCCGTTGGCACGCCCATTCGCGAAGCTCTCGGCATCGACGATGAAGTCCTCGACATAGCCGTGACCCCCAACCGCAGTGACTGTCTGTCGATTCTTGGGATGGCGAGAGAGGTGGCTGCGATCGCCAAGACGCCTTTACGCCACCCGACCACTGCCCTCCGAGAGGCGGGTCCTACCGTCACGAACCTCAGTTCGGTTACCGTTGAGGATGAGGAAGGGTGCCCCAGGTACGCCGCCAGGATCGTCCGGAACGTCACCGTCGGTCCTTCACCTGGTATGGTTGCGCGCGCGCCTCGAAGCGGTCGGACTGCGCTCCATCAACAACCTGGTGGACGTCACCAACTATATCCTGATGGAACTGGGCCAGCCGCTCCATGCGTTCGATTTCGACCGCCTTCGGGAACGCCGGATCGTGGTACGCCGGGCGACGGCCGGTGAACGCTTCACGACCCTCGACGGCGTGGAACGAATCCTCTTTGATGATACGCTGCTCATCTGCGACGGCCAGGGTCCGGTGGCCATCGCCGGCATCATGGGAGGTTTGGACTCGGAGATTACGCCGGAAACGACGGAAGTCCTCATTGAAAGCGCCTATTTCGATCCTCGCGGCATCCGCCGCAGCAGCAAGAAGCTAAGCCTGCGCAGCGAATCCAGTTACCGATTTGAACGAGGAATCGACCCCGAAGGGGTGATTCGCGCTCTGGATCGGGCGGCGCAGCTGATGCAGGAGGTGGGCGGAGGTGAAATTGCAGCAGGGCGAATCGATGTCTATCCACGACCCTTCAAACCACTCGTGCTGACTCTTGATGTGGCTCGTATCAACCGTTTCCTGGGACTGGATCTGCAGGCCTCTGTAATAGCGGAGGCTCTCGGTTGGATCGAGCTGCCGGTGAAAGTCCTTGATGCCGGACGACTTCAGGTGTCGGTACCATCTTTTCGCCCCGATATTACGAGGGAAGTGGACCTGGCCGAAGAAGTGGCGCGCCTTATCGGCTATGATCTGGTGCCTGTGACCTACCCTGTGGCTTCGCTTCAGTCGGAACCTGCTGATACCCATCTCGCGTTGCGGCAGGAGTTGAAGGAATTGCTTCAGGGAGCCGGATTTTATGAGGTTCTCAATTATTCTTTCATCTCCCATGAATCCCTGCGCAAACTGGGTTTCGAGCAGAATGATCCGCGCCTGAACCCAATCCGGGTAGTGAACCCGCTGAGTGAAGAGCAGGAGGTTATGCGGACTTCCCTGGTTCCAAGCCTGCTGCAAACGGCGGCCCAGAATTTCGATCATGGCAATGAGGATCTGAAGGTGTTCGAGTTGAGTAAGGTTTTCCTTCCGCAAGCAGGAAAGGCGTTGCCGGAAGAACGCCATCATCTGGCGGGACTCATGGCCGGGAAGGGTTCGCCTCAGTTGCTCTACAGTGAACGGGGCGAGATCGACTATGCTGACCTGAAAGGGGTGGTGGAGGCAATCCTGGAACCTCTCCACCTTCCTGAAGTCATATTTGTTGCCGGCAAGGGTCCTCCCTATCTAGATTCTCTGCATGCGGCATCGATTTTCTGCGGCGGAGAGGTGGTGGGAGCTTTGGGGAAACTGCACTCGAGAGTCGAAGAATCCTTCGCCTTGAAAAAGACCGTCTACCTTTTCGAAATGGATTTTGAGAAGCTCTATGGACACCGAGGCGAGCGCTCACTCTACCGAAGCCTGCCCAAGTTCCCTTCCGTGTCGAGGGATATGGCGTTGATGGTGAGTGAATCCGTTCCGGTTAAGGAGGTGGTGGACTTTATCTGGCAACTTCAAGAACCGATGATCGAGCAGGTCGATATTTTCGATATCTATCGCAATCCTCAGCTCAGCAAGGAGATGAAGAGCGTCGGATATCGACTGGTATATCGCTCGCTGGAGCGCAGCCTGACTGATGCCGAAGTCAACGGCGTGCACGGGCGCTTGGTGCAGCAGGTGCTGGACCATTTTGATGCCACTTTGCGGTCCTAGAGATGGCCATGGCAAGCAAACAGCACGAGCGCACAGCGGAAAAGGTTCCACCCTGTCAGGTTACCTTTATTGTGGGGGATCAGGTCTTCAGCGGCACGTCCGTTCACCTTAATGAAGGGGGGATGCTGGTCCTCTGCCAGCACCCGGCACCGCTTTACACCAAAGTGAAAATAGCACTGAAGTTCCCTGGGGTGCGCAGTCCTCTCAAGATCAGCGGTGAGGTGATTTGGACCAATATCCATGGTCCGGCCGATTCTCTCTCCCCGAGAGGCATGGGGATCAAGTTCGTGAGCGTGGATGAGGATGTGGAACGAGTAATTGCAGAACAGGTCAGGATTTACGAGATCTTTGGCGATATCTACAGCTGTTACTATACGTAGTAACGAGTAGCAATCCTTGCAACCGGTTGAAACCTTTCTCATAGCAGTCGCACTCGGGTGCGATGCCTTTGCGGTCGGCCTGGGGGTAGGGACGCGATTTTGCGCTCCCCGTCAGGTTTTTCGGCTCTCCTTTCACTTTGGTCTTTTTCAGTTCCTGATGCCGCTTCTGGGTTGTTTCATCGGTCAAAACGTCGTCGGGCTGGCTCGTGACTGGGCACCATGGGTGGCCTTCGGGTTGCTCTCCGTGATTGGAGCGAAGATGATTCACGAGAGTTTTCGCCCGGCCGAGGAATCTCAACAGGCCGAGAGCTGTCCGGACCCTACCCGAGGGCTCAGCCTTGTAGGACTCTCACTCGCCACCAGTATGGATGCTCTGGGAGTCGGTTTCAGTCTCGGAATTCTTGAGCAGGGTCTCCTTTTCGCGGCTTTGATCATTGGTGTTGTCGCCTGCGCTATGACCTGGGCGGCAATGAAGCTCGGGAATCGCCTCTCGGAGACATTCGGGCGTCGGATGGAAATTGCGGGCGGCTTGATTCTTTTGGCAATTGCAGTTAAGTTGCTGACCTCATAGAACAGTGAACAGTGAAGAGTAAAAGGTGAAGAGTATGGTGAGTTGGGGCTACTGTCCGGGCGAAGACTACCTGCACTATGCCGGAAGGCCCTAAATCCGAAATCCGCAATCCGACATCCGAAATGGAAATCCTATGGCTGTCAGGCTGGAAATAGCACTCAAAGAACATCTGTTCGACGCTGAAGGTGCAAGCCTCTGTCGCAAGATCCACGACTATTTTGGCTGGGATGTAGGGGCGGCTCGCGTCATTCATATCGTTACCCTGGATACGGGACTCTCCGGGGATGAGCTGGAGGCGGTCCGCAAGGCGATCTTTACCAATCCGGTCACTCAGGATTCCGGCTTTCAGCCGATGGCGAAAGGGTTTGATTGGGCCGTCTGGGTGGGTTTTCGCCCGGGGGTGCGGGATACGGCCGGGAGCGTAGCCCTGGAGGCGGTCTGTGACTACCTGGGAAGACCTCTGAGCACCGACGATGCGGCCTACACATCCTCCCTTTACACCTTGAGCGGTACCACTCTCGGCCGGGAACGGGTCGAAACCATTGCGCGGGAGTTGCTGGCAAACGACATCATTCAGCAATGGCTGGTTTTCTCCGGTTCCGAGTGGGATGCGAGCCAAGGGATAGGGCTGATCCTGCCCAAAGTCGCCCTGGCGCATACGCCCTCTGTTGTCGAAATCCCCATCGGTTCCGATGATGATCTGGTGCGGCTTAGCGACGCCCGCAACCTGGCTCTCAATCCCCGGGACATTCCGGTCATCAGGAACTACTTCCTCCGGCCGGAAGTACTCACAGCCCGTCGGAGCGTCGGCCTCTCCCTGCCGACGGACGTGGAACTGGAAGCCATCTCGCAGGCCCGGAGCGACCACTGCAACCACAACACCTTCCGGGGAAAGTTCCACTACCGTGACTTGGGGACGGGGGAAGCAACGGTCATCGACAGCCTGTTCAAGACCTGCATCGAAGAACCCACGCTGGCGGTCATGAAAGCCAAAGACTGGGTCGTTTCAGTGCTCTGGGACAATGCCGGGGTGGCCCGTTTCGATGACCACCACAACTATGCGATTACCGGGGAGACGCACAACAGTCCGTCAAACATGGAAGCCTATGGTGGGTCGCTGACGGGTATCGTCGGCATCTACCGCGATATCATGGGAACCGGCAAGGGAGCCCGACTCCTTGCCGGACTCTACGGATTCTGCGTGGGCCCCAGGGACTACGCCGGACCGTTGCGCCCGCATCTTCATCCCCGCCGGTTGCTCGATGGCATTGTGGAAGGGGTGAAAGACGGTGGGAACAAGCACGGAGTCCCAACGCCTTTTGGCAGCCTTTTCTTTCACGATTCCTATCTCGGCAAATGCCTGCTGTTCGTGGCCTCCCTCGGCATCATGCCGCGGGAGATCCTCGGTGAACCCACCGATCAAAAACGTCCCGAACCCGGTGACTTGATCATCATGAGCGGGGGGCGGGTCGGGAAGGACGGGATTCACGGGGTGACCGCATCAAGTGAGATTTATTCGGCGAGCACGCCTGCCGGCCACGTCCAGATTGGTGACCCGTATACGCAGAAGAAAATGCATGATTTTCTCCTCGAAGCCCGCGACGAAGGCCTCATTTCCTTCCTCACCGATAACGGCGGCGGCGGACTGTCATCCTCGGTCGGTGAATCGGCCCAGTTTTCCGGGGGCGCGTTTGTCGAGCTCGATAAAGTGCCTCTGAAATACGAAGGCCTGGATGTCTGGGAAATATGGGTGTCGGAATCCCAGGAGCGAATGACCATTGCGGTGCCTCCCCGGCATCTGAGTCGTTTTCTGCAACTGTCCCAGCAGCACGAGGTGGAAAGCACGGTCATCGGACGCTATGCAGGCGACGGCAAGCTGCATCTGGCGTATGCGGGCAAGACTTGCGCCTGCCTCGAGCTCAGCTTTTTTAAGGAAGCCTTCCCCCAGTGGGAGTTCGACGCCCACTGGCAGGCGCCCGAGGCTCGAGGTCTCCACGAACCGGTGCTTGGAGAACCGCGGGATTATGCGCTTCTGCTGCATAGCCTGCTGCAACGTCCCAATGTCTGTTCACGCGAGTGGATTCAGCGCCAGTACGACCATGAAGTGCAGGGCACCAGTGCCATCAAGTTCATGACCGGGCGGGAGCGGGATGTTCCGAACGATGCCGCCGTCCTGCGGCCCATCCTCGAAAGCCGGCGTGGCCTTGCGGTGGCCCAGGCGCTTCATCCTACCTATGCGTCGATCGATGCCTACGACATGGTTGCCGCATCCATCGACGAAGCTGTTCGGCGCGTGCTGGCCGCCGGCGGAAAGCTCGACGAAATAGGCGGTGTGGATAACTTTTGCTGGCCGAACATCCAGTACCACCCCGTCCACAATCCCGACGGGCAGTTCAAGGCGGCCCAACTGGTGCGTGCCAACTGGGCCTTGCGCGATACCTGCCTCGCCTATGGGATCCCCCTCCTCTCCGGAAAGGACAGCATGTACGTGGACGGCCACCTTCCCGGCGCTTTCGGGGAACGCCATAAGATTTCCGGACTGCCGACCATGCAGTTTACGGCCACTTCCGTTGTACCCGACATCCTGAACAGCCCGACCATGGAAAGCAAAATCGCCGGCGATCTGGTCTACCTCCTGGGAACCACCCGCAACGAACTGGGCGGGTCCGAATA
Source organism: uncultured delta proteobacterium (assembly GCA_963783775.1). Taxonomy (GTDB): domain Bacteria; phylum Desulfobacterota; class Syntrophobacteria; order Syntrophobacterales; family Syntrophobacteraceae; genus JADGQM01. The sequence continues at coordinate 124,220 of CAWAOR010000015.1, forward strand.
CTACGATTTCTTTGGGTACACGGGCCTCAATGTGCCTAAGCTGGACCCAAAGTCGACCCAGCCCATCTACCGCGCTCTGGAGCAGGCCATCGCTTCCGGCTTGACCGCCTCCTGCCATGGCATATACCGGGGAGGGCTGGCCATCCATGCAGCTCTAATGACCTTCGCGAGCGGCCTCGGAATAACGCTGGATCTGACCAAAGTCCCTCGGGCCGGCGACCTGCGCCCTGATCAGATTCTTTTCAGTGAATCATGCGGGCGTTTTCTGGTCACGGCTTCACCATCCCAGCGGCAAGCATTTGAAGAACTCTTCGAGAACCTGCCCTGTGCTCTGGTGGGTGAAGTCACAGCCGATCAACGGCTGATGATCCTGGGGCCCGAAGGTGAAACCCTCGTCGATGAGCCAGCCGTCGCCCTCAAGCAATCCTGGAAACAGATGGAGCACTGAATGAGTCCCCCAAAAGCCCTTGTTCTCACCGGTTTTGGCCTCAATTGTGATAACGAGACGGCCTTCGCACTGAAAACGGCCGGCGCCGACCCCGAACGCATCCACCTCAATGCGCTGATCGAGGGTAACAGGAACCTCCGCGATTTTCAGATCTTCATCATCGGGGGAGGGTTTTCCTGGGGGGATGATCACGGTGCCGGAGTGATCATGGCCATGCGCATCAAGCATCGCATGAGCGATGACGCTCCGTGATTTTGTGGACCGGGGCGGGTTGGTCCTTGGTATCTGCAACGGTTTTCAGGTGCTGGTCAACCTCGGCTTACTACCCCTGTTCGATCCGCCGGAATTGCGGCGGGAAGTCGCTCTTATCGGCAACGATTGCGGCAACTTCCGCGACCAGTGGGTGAATCTCGCGATAAACCGGTCCTCGCCGTGTGTCTTTACGCGTGGTATGGACACCCTTGAATTGCCGGTGCGCCACGGCGAAGGAAAGCTTTATGCGGAACCCGCGGTCATTCAAAGGCTCGAAGCTCAGGATCAGGTGATCATGCGCTATGCAATGCATGATGGCACCCCAGCACGGGGAGCTTTTCCGTATAACCCCAATGGCTCAGTACGAGACATTGCCGGCATTTGTGACCCTACCGGGCGCATTGCCGGGCTGATGCCGCACCCGGAAGCCTTCAACCATGTCACGAATCATCCCGATTGGACGGTTTGGAAGGAAGAATGTCGGCGTGAAGGCAAGGAACTCCCGGAAGAGGGCCTGGGTATTCGGTTGTTCCGAAACGCTATAGAATTCTTTTCTTAATCCACGAAGTCACACGAAGAGACACGAAGCAAGAATATTCAGGTTTTTCTTCGTGTTAATTCGTGTGTCTTCGTGGATGGGATTTTTTCAATAGGCAAATGCGCGATGAGCGAAGAATCAGGCACAAACAGACTGCGGTTGGCGGTGCTGCTCTCTGGTGGGGGCACCAACCTGCAGGCGCTTCTGGACCGTCAGGCGGCCGGGCAGCTTGCGGCGGATATCGTTGTGGTAGTCAGTGACCGCGCCGACGCATACGGTCTGGTCCGTGCCGAAAAAGCCGGCATTCCCACCTATGTAGTTGACTATAAGGGCCATTTGCAGCGGGAAATAGCAAATCCCCTGGAACTTGGACTTCCGGTGGACCTTCTGGCGCTGGCCCAGCCGCCAGAAGATCCTGAAGATGGCTGATCCCGACAAGCTGCGGCAGCGACTTGCCAAACTCGTCCTGGCGGAGGATGAGCTGCTTCGGGCACTCGAACGCTATCAGCCGGACTATGTGTGTCTGGCCGGTTTCATGCGGCTGGTCAGCCCCTATTTTCTTGGCCACTATAACCGCGAAGGCCAATGGCGGGTGGTAAACATCCATCCGGCGCTGCTGCCGGCTTTTCCCGGATCGCATGGGTATGAAGATACCTTTGGCTACGGCTGCAAATGGGGGGGGATTACCGTTCATTTTGCGGACGAAGGGGAAGACACCGGGCCGATCATCGCTCAGGCGGTGTACCCCATCTGGCCCGACGATGATCTGGAAAGGGTGCGCAAGCGTGGCCTGGCCTTGGAATATGAGGTCTACGCTCAATGCATCAACTGGCTGGCTGGCGGGCAGGTGGAGTCCTATCGCGGTCCGAATGACACGACCCTTACGAGAATCACCGATCCAGCATACGGGACGATTCTAAAACGCTGGATGGAGCAGGCCTTTTCCTGAGCTGGGGCCTTCTCCGACCCTCGCGAGGGAGCGTTCTCGCGGGTTATTGAAAGCCGACATCCGACGTCCAAAATCCGACCTCAAATCCCGAGAAACGCCTGTTTTACCTGCTCGTTTTCCAGCAATTCGCGGCCTTTGCCTTCGATGACGATTCTGCCGTTTTCGAGGACGTAGGCGCGGTCGCAGATGGCCAGGGTCTGTTTGACGTTCTGTTCCACCATGAGGATGGTGATGCCTTCCTGGTGGATCTTGCTGGTCAGGCGGAAGATCTCCTGGGTGAGCAGGGGCGAGAGCCCGAGGGAGGGTTCATCGAAGAGGATCATTTTCGGCCGGGACATCAAGCCGCGGGCAATGGCACACATCTGTTGCTCGCCGCCGGAAAGTGTTCCCGCCAGCTGTTTTTGCCGCTCGCGGAGTCTGGGGAAGAGGGTCAGGACCCAATCGAGCGTCTCTTTGCGGTGGGCCTTGGCATCGGGGGTCAGAGAACCGAGTTCCAGATTCTCCAGCACGCTCATTTCAGGGAAGAGCTGTCGTCCCTCAGGGACGTGGGCGATGCCATGATTGATGATCCGGTAGGGGGGCGCCTGATCCAGGCGCTGGTCTTCGAACCAGATGGCGCCACTGGTCGGTGAGATAATGCTCGAGATGGTGCGCATGATCGTACTCTTGCCCGCGCCGTTGGCCCCCACCAGGACCACGAATTCCTTCATCTGCACCTGGAAGGATACGTCCCAAAGAACCTGAATATCGCCGTAGCCGGCATTGACGTGTTCCACCCTGAGCATGGTTTCTATTCCCTTCCGAGATATGCTTCGATGACCGCCGGGTTGTTGGCGACTTCCGCAGGAGTGCCTTGAGTGATCTCCTGACCGTAGTTGATGCAGAGGATCTGGTCGCACAGGTTCATGATGACCTGCATGATGTGTTCGACGATGATGATGGTGACTCCCGAATCGCGGACCTTGCGGATGAGCTTCACCCCCTCGGCCTGTTCTTGAGGGGTGAGCCCGGCCATGGTTTCATCCAGCAGGAGCAGCTTGGGGCCGGTGGCAAGCGCCCGTGCAATCTCGAGTCGTTTGCGGTCGCCAATGGTGAGGCCCTTGGCGGGATAGTCCTGCTTTTTGACCAGTTCGCAGAATTCGAGCACCTTCATGGCGCTCTCCCGGGCTACATCCTGTCTGCCCGTCAGGTTGAAGGCGGAAGCCATGACATTCTCGAGCACGGTCATGCGACGGAGCGGTTTGACGATCTGGAAGGTCCTGCCGATCCCCAGTTTGCAGATCTTCCAGGTGGGAAGTCCGTTCAGTTCCTTGCCATCAAAATGAATCGTTCCGGAGGTGATGGGGTAATAACCGTTGATCAGATTGAAGACCGTGGTTTTGCCGGAACCGTTGGGACCGATCAGGCCGTAAATCTTTCCTTGCTCTACGCGAAAGCTCAAGTCATTGACGGCGATCAGCCCACCAAAGGCCTTTGTAAGATGACTCGTTTCAAAAAAGCTCATAATCAGTTTCCAGCAGTTGCAGAGGGCAGTGGTTTTCCCTTGGACCAGAGTTGCCTGATCTTGGGCCAGTCACCAACAATGCCGTTGGCCATATAACGAATGACGACGATAACGAGCAACCCGAACACCAGCACATGGCCTTCACTGACCCATTTGGGGAGAAGGCCGAAAAAGGAGCTGCGAAAGGTCTCCTGGAGCAGCACCATGATGAAGGCGCCGGCGGCAGGTCCCCACAGGGTTCCGACGCCGCCGATGATGCCCACGAGGATGGCCATGATGGAAATGTAGTGAAGCGAGAACACCACGTGCGGGTCAATGAAGGCCATGTAATTCATGTAGAAGGCGCCGGCGAGCCCGGTGAAAAATGCACTCACCGCCAGGGAGAGGCTTTTGTAGCGGAAGGCGCTGATCCCCATGGATTCGGCAGCATCCTGGTCTTCGCGGATGGCAACAAAATAGTAACCCCATTTGGAATTGATGACCCGATAGATGGCATAGACACAGGCTGCAGCCAGGAAAAGCGCCAGATAGTAGTAGGGTATCTTGCTGCGAAAGGTCTGCATGATCAGAATCCCCTGCATCCCTTCGGTGAAATCTCTCCAGACGGTGGCCACAATGCGGAAGATTTCTCCCACCGCAATGGTGGCCAGGGCAAAATAGGGCCCCCGCAGGCGGAAGCAGACCCAGCCGATGAGGAGTCCCACCAGGACGGCGACCGGGCCTCCAAGGAGCATCCCCCACCAGGCGGAAATGCCCAGTTGGGTAACACATAAGCCCGCGGTGTAGGCCCCTGTGCCGAAGAAAATGGCATGTCCGAACGAAACCTGACCGGTATAGCCCGCCAGAAGGTTCCACGAAGACCCGATCACCACCCACATCAGGGCGATGATGAAGATATGTCGATAGTAATCTGATTGCACGACCACCGGAAAAAGAATGAGGGCGAGAAGCAGAATGAGGGTTGACCATCGCATTGTTTTCATGGTGCTAACCTGTCTAGATTTTGGTCCATGCCTTGAGGCCACCCGGCAGGAAAATCAGCACCAGGAGGAAGATAACCATGCCGACGGCATCCTTGAGAGCCATGGAAATGTAGGTTGCCCCCATGGACTCGGCGATCCCCAGCACAACACCGCCCACAATGGCCCCAACCGTGCTGCCCATGCCGCCCAGAATGGTGATGACAAAGGCCTTCAAGGTAAAAGGGCCGCCGATGTCGGGGAAAAGATAATAGATGGGCAGGAGCAGGGAGCCGGCAGCGGCGGCCAGAGCAGCCCCGAGGCCGTAAGTGAAAACGGTGATCCACTCGGCGTTGATCCCCATGATGAGCGCGGCTTCCTTATTTTGAGCGGTGGCGCGAACGGATCTGCCGATATCCGTCTTCAAGAGGAAGAAGAACAGCAGCAGCGTGAGCAGCCCGGCGATAAAGAAGGCGACCACCATGGCCTGATTGAAGGAAATGCCGCCCGCATAGACGAAAGCGGAGCTGTACGAAGTCTTGACGGACTTGTAGTCGGAATGGAAGATAAACCGCATGAGTTCCGTCAACACCATACCGATCCCCACCGTCATGAGGACCTGGTTTTCCGGCAGGATGGAATCCACTTTCAGAAGTGGGTTCAGAAAATACTTTTGAATGACGGCCCCGAGAACGAAAAGGGACGGCATCGCCACCAGGAGCGAGAAGTAAGGGTCCAGGTGAAGATGTTCAAAGAGCACATAGGTGATATACATGGCGATCATCATGAGTTGGCCGTGAGCCAGGTTGATGATCTTCATGACTCCCATGATCAGGGTCATCCCGAGTCCAACGAGCGCATAAATGCCGCCGATGAGAATCCCCGACACTAATGTCTGGACAAAAACTTCCATGGTGTGCCTGTCCCCAGTCGTTCATCGTTAAGAACCGCGAATGGCGGTTTGGAGATTTTGCTCTCGCAGTAAAGACCGCGTTGGCACCAAAAGTCCCTGCCGCTACTTCCAGACCTTTTCCCATTCAATAGGAAATACATAAGGTTTGCTGGCAAGTTCTTTCGGCCAGACCAGTTCGAGTTTGCCCTCTATCCATTGAACCAGATAGGTGGGGAGTTTGTTCTGATTGACCATCTTGCCGTAGGCAATGAATTTTACCGGACCAAACACGGTCATCATATCGGTAGCGAGCAGGGCCTGGCGCACGTCGTCGGGCTGAAGAGATTTGGTGCGCTTGAGGGTATCAGCTATCACATAGGCGGCGGCATAGGCTTCAGCCCCGTGATATTCGGTATCCGTGCCGAACTTCTTGACAAACTTATCGAAGTAGTCCTTTGCCCCGGGGAAGGGCAGGGTCTGGTACCACAGGGTCGCTGAATATACGAGATCGGATGCTTTGCCGGCGTTTTTGAGAAATTCCGGCAGAGTAAAGCCGGCCGCTCCGCCCACGAAAACCTTGGGGCTGAGCCGTAGTTCCATGCTTTGTCGCATCAGGAGGGAAGCGTCCATGATATAGGAGACCATATACACGAGGTCCGGATTGGCCTTCTTGACATTGACGAGGAGCGGTTTGAAGTCTACGCCGCCGGCTTCATAGCCTTCCGACATGAGCACCTTGATGCCGAGGCGCTCGCAGGTCTGCTGAAACTCTTTTGAGCTGGACGAACCGAAGTTGGTGTTTTCATAAAGAATGGCTGCGGTTTTTGGCTTGACCACTTCGGTTAGAAAGGACTCTAATGCCTGGGGGTATTCGCTCGCCGGAGGATTCAGACGGAAGATAAAATTCCAGCCCTGGGTAGTGATTTTGTCATCGGCGCCTGTATTGACCAGGAAGGGCATCTGATTCTGCTGAGCCACACCGGCAATAGCGAAGGTTTCAGAACTCCCGTAACCGCCCCCCAGCATCACCACCTTATCCTTGGTGATGAGCTTTTCGGCCGCCGAGCGGGCCACGTCGGGGCGCCCGGTGTCGTCTTCGAAGACGAACTCAAGTTTCTTGCCGTTGATGCCGCCGGCCGCGTTGAGCTCCTCCAGGGCCAGTTCAAAGGATTTCTTCTCGATTTCTCCAAACTTCGCCTTGTCTCCCGTCACCGGCAGGATAATGCCCACCTTGATGCTTTCCTGTGCCATTGCAGGTGGAACCATGAAGGTTAAGACCATCAATGCCGCGACCATCATCATCGAAATCTTTTTCATAACCAATCCTCCATTGAAAGATTTCTACCCTGTTTCGCGTCATGGCACTTTCTCGCCACAAAACGAAGGCTACAGTTTCATTCATTACTGGCGGAACAAAGTAAGTGATGGGATAATGAGAAGTTGGAATTGCCGATGCTACGAGATCATAATTACTATGAAACCGGTCAGGAAGTCAAGCTGCAGATGACCATTCTTTGCCATGAGGACCTTGGACTATGAATTCGAACGTCAATAGTCAGGGCTTTCGCTTTCTAAAGCCATCTCGTCTTGTGGGTGCGTCTTTATCTCACCAGTTCGGTGACAGGTGATGGGCACAGTTTTCGAACGACTTCCTGTCTTGTCTTCTCTGGGCCCTCTGAACAGCCGCTGCCGTTGGGTCGCCTTCCATCCCGAGCAGCTGGATGCCGCCGTTAAGCTCTGGGGGGATGCCCTTCCCGGGCGAAACACCTGGCGCCATCCCTGCCATTATTTCGACGGCGCCGAAGAAACCCTTCGCTGGATTTTTGTCTTGGATATTCTCAACCACTGCTTCTGGCCCGATGAGGGGGAACCTACCTGGACGGTGCGCTATAACGGCCGGGATTATTCCGGTTACTGGGGGCTGGCGGCAAGCCTCAAACGCGCTCTCGAAAATGGTTTTCCCGTTACTGATCCGGCCTACCTCGCTGAGCTGTCCGAGAGGGATCTGCGAAAAATATTCAGGGGCACCGATGAAGCTGAGATCCCCCTCCTGAAGGAGCGTCTCTCCAACCTGAGGGAAGCGGGTCAGGTGATTTTGTCCTGCTGGGAGGGAGACTTCATTCATCTCCTGGAGGAAACCCGTGGCAGTGCTGTTGGAACGGTCCAACAGGTGGTAACCTCTTTTGGCAGTTTCCAGGACGAAGCCCTCTACCATGGGCGCGTGGTCTGTTTCTGGAAGCGGGCGCAGCTCTTTGTGGCCGACGTGCATGCTGCGTTTATCGGCGAAGGGTGGGGAAAATTCGACGATATCGGCGAACTCACCGCTTTTGCCGATTACAAACTGCCGCAGGTCCTGCGGGAATTGGGCGTCATCTCCTATCATCCGGACCTGGCAAATCGGGTTGATCAGATGGTAAATCTGGCCGCGGGGAGCGAGGAAGAGATTGAAATCAGAGCCATGACCATCTGGGCCGTCGAAGCTCTTAAAGGGGCTTTGGGGCGTTTGGGAAAGGCGGTGACGAGCGCTTCGGTGGACCAATGGCTGTGGCAACTCGGGCAGCTTGAACCCTTCAGAAAGCGACCCTACCACCGATGCCGGACAATTTATTACTGAGCACTCCTGCCATCACTACTCACACGTGAAGCCTTGCAATGTGGCTGGGGATTCATCTATAATGCTCAGCAACAGCAGTAAGGTGTTTGGTATCCAAACGATTGCTTTTGTCGACCCTCAAACTGGCAGCGAAACAGCCGCAGGAAAGGAGACCAACCATGTTGTTCCTGGGAATATTCAACTACGACCCGGCGGATCGTGACATCGTCATCGAACGGCGGGTAAAGGGCGCGGACAAGGATGTGGGAGTGACCATCAAAGGTGAATGGCTCGACATTTCCGGTCACCGTATCTTTCGCCTCTTCGAGGCCGACGATGATGTCCACCTGGCCTCCTCAGTCTATAACTGGAGCGATCTGGGGATAGCGGAAGTCATTCCGGTTATGGAAACCGAGAAGGCCTTGAAGTTCTTGAAGCGGACTGTAAAGAAGACGAAGTAGTACGGAGTTGAAAAAGCTCTTTTTATTTCGCCTTTTCACGGTGCTGGGGTGCGGCTTAAAAGGGAAGCCGGTGCAAGACCGGCATGTTTGGTCAGCGCTGTAAGCGGGGATGAAATCTGAGAGTCGGCCACTGTTTCCGGCGAGTCTTTGGGCTCGCGGTAATGGGAAGGCTCAGAGAGTAAAGCGAACCGCAAGTCAGAAGACCTGCCGTGAAAGGGAAACCCGGCATGAGCTGGGGTAAGGCTGGTTGATTGCCGAAACCATTAAGCGATCCTTCAGACCTCGGGGAGAGGTTTGAAGGATTTTGTGTTTAGAGAGGAGTGCAGCATGGACCGATTCTATCAACTCCTGGCGCGGATTGAACCGGCTGACAGGACCTGGCAGCAGCAGGCATGGGAGCGCTTGCATTCCCAAATCCGCCCGCGTGGGTCGCTTGGTCTGTTGGAAAATATTGCGGCACGGCTGGCGGGGATGCGACAGAGCCTGACCTTCGACCTTTCGCGTAAACTCGTTTTCACCATGGCCGGCGACCATGGGGTCGCGGCCGAAGGGGTGAGTGCCTATCCGCAGGAGGTTACTCCGCAAATGGTCTTCAGCTTTGTCCAGGGGTGGGCCTCCATAAATGTGCTGGCCCGCCACGTCGGGGCTGACGTGCGGGTAGTCGATTGCGGCGTGGCGGCGGATCTCCCCAAGGATTGGCCGATCCTGCATCGAAAAATCGGCAAGGGGACCGCTTCCTTTGCTAACGGGCCGGCGATGAGTCGTGAAGAGGCGATCACGGGTCTGCTCCTCGGCGCGGAACTGGTCGAGCAGGCCTACACCGTAGAGGGATATCAGCTGGTCGGAACCGGTGATATGGGAATCGCCAACACCACGCCGTCCACCGCCATTGTCGCCGTGTTGAGCGGCAAGCCGGTGGCAGAGTTAGCGGGGCGCGGCACCGGCATTGACGATGCCACCCTGGAGCGCAAAATCGCCGTCATCGAAAAAGGCCTGGCCGTCAACCACCCCAATATCCACGATCCCTTGGATATCCTTAGCAAAGTCGGCGGCTTTGAAATCGCCGCCCTCGCCGGCGCCCTCCTGGGCGCCGCGGCGGCCAAATCTCCCCTCATCTGCGATGGATTCATCGCCACCGCCGGCGCTCTGATTGCCTGTCAGCTGGTGCCCGAAGCAAAGGACTACCTGTTTGTTTCCCACCGGAGTCAGGAACCCGGCCACAACACCATGGTCGAACTGCTCGGTCTGGACCCCATTCTCGATCTGCAAATGCGCCTGGGGGAAGGCACTGGTTCGGTGCTGGCGATGACCATCGTCGAAGCGGCCGCCAAGGTGCTCATGGAAATCAAAACGTTTGCCGAAGCAGGAGTTACCGATACGGGACATTGAGAAAGTCCGGGTCCCTATTTGCCATTGCCAGAAAGACCAGCCGTTTGGGCCTTGATGTTTGCGTTTGATTGTAATACGATTTTGCCAAATCCGTATTCTGTGAGGAGCTCAATGAAGACGATAGCCATAAAGCTGCCCGATGATTTGGTGGCTGCCATCCAATATGCAGCTATGAAAAGGGGTGAAACGAGGTCGGCAGTCATGCGTGAGGCCCTCCAGGAATTCCTTTCCAGGAAGGAATACGCAGGATCGTGTCTCGATGTTGCCAGTGATCTTGCGGGATGTGTGGAAGGCCCGCCGGATCTTTCGACAAATCCGGCACGGATGGAGCACTACGGAGAATGAAACGGCAAGTCATCCTCGACACTGGACCGCTGGTGGCCTTTCTCAATTCACGGGACAAGTATCATGACTGGGCAAAAGCCCAATGGGCGCAAATTGGACCTCCCCTGTTGACCTGTGAAGCAGTCGTCTCGGAGGCGTGCTTCTTGCTCAGGGAATGGAGCAAAGGTGTTCGCTCCATTTGTGACCTGCTGGACCGGAGGGTTTTGGACATCCCCTTTTCCCTGACGGATCATATCGCTCCTGTTTCGGTGTTGTTGAAGAAATATGAAAATGTACCCATATCCCTCGCCGATGCATGCTTGGTGCGGATGGCCGAATTGCATGACCGCAGCTCCATCCTTACCCTCGATACCGATTTGCATATCTACCGCAAGTACAAGCGCCGGGTTATCTCCCTGCTGATGCCACCTGACATTGCCTGATCGTTCCATCTCGACCCCGGTGCTTCGACTCCAAGGTCGACACACTGGTCCCTGGCCCGTGGGTGTTGCTTAATGTGCACAACGGTGGGGTTGCCATGGCTCAGTTCAACCGTTTCATATTCTCTTTGAGCAAACTTGGGGTGAGTGCCATCGAGCGTCTCTTCAAGGCTTCGGTTCGTGTCCACGGCCAGGAAAACATTCCCGACGGCATACTCATTTTCGTGGTCAATCACTTTACCCGCCTTGAAACCCTGGTGCTTCCCTACGAACTTTTCCGGCTCACCGGCAAACCGGTCATGTCTCTCGTCCACCACAAGCTGTTTGTGGGTGCTTTGGGCAACTACCTGTCCAGCATGGGTGCGGTCTCCACCCACGATCCGGATCGCGACAAAACCGTTATTCGTTCCCTGCTCATGGGCGATCACCCGTGGTTGATGTTTCCCGAGGGTTCCATGATCAAGGACAAGAAGATCATCGAACGGGGCAAGTTCCTCATCTATAGCTCTACTGGAGTCCGACGGCCCCCGCACACGGGAGCGGTCGTGTATGCTCTGCGTACGGAATTCTACCGCCAGCGCATTCAGTATCTGCATAACGTTTCACCCGAGCTGTTGGCTGAGCAGCTGCAATTCTTCGGACTTGAATCAGGCGAGGAGGTCAGTGCCCGAGAGACTTTTCTCGTCCCGGTCAACGTGAGTTACTATCCAATACGAACCAGGCAGAACGCCTTGAAAACCCTGGCCTCTTATCTGGTGAAGGACATCCCCGAGCGCTACGAGGAAGAGTTGCTGTTCGAGGGGACTCTGTTGCTGTCCGGCGTGGACATGGATATCAGCTTCGGCCGACCTCTTCCAATCCGCGACCGGCTCCAGTCTCCCAGGATTCGGGAAGATATCGATGCTCCCCGGCGCATCCTTCCCGATGAGGCAATTGCCTCAAGACCTGAGTTGAGAAAGGCTGCTTCGGAAATAACCATGCAGCTGATGGCCTCCATCTACCGGATGACCACGGTCAATTATGACCATCTGGCAGCGTGTCTCCTCAAGTACTATCCTCGGCGCCGATTGAGCACCTTCGATTTGATGGAGCGCCTCTATTTGGCGATGGGAGAAATCACTCGACTCAAAGACATCCGTTTTCATCCCGCGATACGGGAAGAGCAACGGCCCAAGCTGATCTGTGAATACCGGAGGATGCTGACTGATTTCTTGGAGGTTGCCCGGCAGAGTGGGGTGGTGGAAATCCGGGGTGAAACCATCATCAAGAAGCAGCTCCGCATGACTCCGCTCGTGAATTTCCATAATATTCGCAGGGAGAATCCCTACCTGGTGATCCTGAACGAAGTCGAATATCTGCGTGCCCTCACCGGAAGGCTGCGGCGGGTTGCCTGGCGCCCGATGTTCCTGGTTCGACGGCGACTGCTTCGAGAGTTCCTCCGTCTCGACCAGCAAAGGTTTGCCGCCGACTATGCCTTCCATCGCGTCGCAGGCGAATCAAAGCCCATGCACATCGGTGCTCCCTTTCTGCTCAAGGGTTTCGGCGCCAGGACAGGGGTGCTCCTTATCCATGGCTATATGGCTGCTCCCGAAGAGGTGAGACCCTTGGCCAATTATCTCCATAAACATGGGTTAACGGTCTACGCGTGCCGTCTCTGGGGTCATGGTACCAGTCCCGAAGACCTTGCCGGAAGGTGCTGGGAGGAGTGGCTCCTGGCGGTGGAACGCGGCTACCTGGTGCTGACCAATTGCTGTCGGGATGTTGTTCTGGGTGGCTTTAGTGCTGGAGCCGGCCTGGCGTTGCTGGCCGGGGCCGGTAACCTCCCGAAAGTCAGGGCGATCTTTGGCATCAATCCCCCCGCGAAATTGAGGAGGAAGGCCGCCCGGCTCGCGCCCGCGGTGATGCTCTGGAACAGTCTGGTGGAAAGAATCGCGGGAGAGGACGGGAAGCAGCATTTCGTGCCCAATGAACCTGAAAACCCGGACATCAACTACCACAGAAATCCCATCAGCGGCCTTAACCAGCTTTTGGAAATGATGGAAAGGGTGGCTGAAGGCCTCGAGGATTGCCAGCTCCCGGCTCTCATCATACAAGGTTCCGATGACCCCGTAGTAGATCCGAAGGGGAGTGAGCTCCTCTATGAGGAACTGGGCAGCCAAGACAAGGAGTATGCCGTTTTCCCGGCGAATCGGCATGTCATCATCCGCGGCGAGGGCTCGGAGCGCATTTTCGCCAGGATTCTGTCATTCATTGAGGGCGGGCAGTAATGTCCTTCGAACTTTGGTCGAGGAGACAGAAGGTAGACCTCGCCCCTCCTAATACTCATCCCACCCCTCCATGTCTGCGACTTCAAATTGCTTGGTGCTTTCGAGGTCTTCGTGGTGAGCGTTCTGGTAGTCCTGGATCAGACGCCGGCGGAGTTCCTCTTGGCCAATCGGTTCAACGCAGTGCTTAATGGCCCAAGAATGAACCGGTTTCGCCTCCTTCGCCCGGCGAGCCGCTCGATTTCACAGGCAAGATCATTGGGGACTTCGACGTTTACACGGATAGTGTCCTCGGTACCTCCTTTGATGGCTTCATTAAGCGCATCACAATGTACAGCTGTATGTGCTGAAAGAGAAGGGTTCTTCTTCGCTGTGTGCGGACTCTCTTTTTTGTTGGTGATAATAGGGCTGACTGGAAAATGCGATGGTCAGAGGTATCAGGTGGATGGTTCATTACCAAGGGAATTCCGCACCGACCGACGGACCTCCTGAGGCAGTCTGCACCTTAGGCTGCCCAGTTCGGTAGTAGAAGGAATAAAGCCTGCGATCGCTTACCCCGAGATGATAGAGAAGCATCGTGAGATGGTTTTGCAGAGAAGCGCGGAGGGTGCCCTTGCGGAGGTATCGTTCGGGGGACGTGGCAATGCTGTCAGGCAGCATAAGGATGCGGCCGAACCGGCGGCAGCTTCGCACGAAATCGACATCCTCCATTAGATAGAGTTTCTTGAAGCCACCCACTTTGTCGAACATCTCACGACGGCAGAAGAGCCCCTGGTCACCGTACGGGAGACCGAAAACTTTGGTGCGCAGGTTGGCCCACCTGGCAATGCCATTGAGCAAGGGTTGGGACGGGGAAAAGGCCAACGAAAAACACCCGAGGCTCGTTTCCGGTCGTGCGCACAGCTTGCGGATGGCATAGGCAAAATTCGGGGGCGGCACACTGTCATCATGGAGAAAGAAGAGCAGGTTCCCTTCGGCCAGCTCAGCTCCTCTGTTGAGTTGGTGACCTCGGCCTCGCGGAGCGGCTGTACAGCGGATTTGAGGAGTGATTTCCAGGCACAGCTCCGGAGAATGAAGTGCCCATGATCCCGGGATGTCATCTCTGCATGCTCCCTGCCTCATGCTTGTGGGGAAGGGTTTTTGCGGGAATCCAAAAGAGAAGCCTGGATGTCCGCTCCCCGCCTCAAGCCTGCGGGGACAGGCTTTGCGGGCATGACGGGTGTATAGCGCATACCGCTTTATGTGGTGCGGTATCAAGGTTCTGGGTCTGGTACGAATCGGGTGGCACTCGTCGATTCTCGCTGCCTTGATGATGATGATCTCGTCACCGGGCCAGATCTGTTGCCGAAGGTGCCGCAGCGAGGGACCAAGCTCAGCCAGTGGCTTGACCGTGGGAATGATGATCGAGAGGGTGGCGTTAAACCAGGCCTGTTCCTTTAGACTGGCGAGATCTTCGAGGCGATCCACGTCCTTTCTTTCTGCGAGGCGTTGGACCCGGAAGCCAGAGCTTGTCAGGAGGTCCTGAGTACGGTTGAAAATATCAGAAGTTCCCCAGGTTTCGGGCTGGAAGGCCATCGGGCAGGGTCGATTGAGGCCAATGAGATAGAACCCGCCATCAGCAGTAGGACCCAGGGCGGCGTAGCCTTTGGCAACCGCTTCGAAAGCGTCGGTGAAATCGGAAGCTTCCAGATCGGCAAGGTCGGTTCCTACCAGCAGCACCTGGGAATAGCCCTGAGACAGCACCTGCTGCACGGCGCCCCCCATCCTGGCTCCGAGATGATCACCCTGCTGGCTGACAAACCCCCAGGGGCCCGGAAAGGCTTCTGCAATTTGGAACTTCTTCTCGGAGGGAGTGTAAAAGAGGAAAAGATCGACATCACAGTGCTGCCGTTGGAAATCGGCGGCGACGCCGAGGGTTCTCCGCGTGAGTCTTTCATACACGCGGGCGGCTTCGGCCGCGCCAATGTCAGCCGCCAGGCGGGATTTCACCCGCCCCGGTTCGGGGTAGCGCAGGAAGATGAGCAGGGCCTGCTTTGCGGGTTTCATGAGGTCGGGGTCAATAGGCCAGGCTTCGCAGAGACCGCAAAATGAGGGTGAAGCCCATGGCCAGCATGCCCATGAGTCCCATTCCGCAGGAGAACCCGGCCAGCAGCACCGGAGCATACTGGCGCCAGGCAAGTCCGTATTTCTTTACGAAATAGTAGCGCCCCAAAAGAGCCCCGATGATCTCGAGGACCATCCCGTGGGGACTGGAATGACTGAGTCCCCGGATCACGCCGTAGATGAGCATGACGGGCAGGTTCAGAGCCCCGAGGAACCAGTAGGTGAAGACCCCCAGCCCCATGCCGATCGCCACATAGTCGGCTTTGAGGGCTTCGAAAAAGGGTGAATTCCCTTCCAGGGTCGCACTTTGCAGGAGCAGGGTGTTGAGGGCCTGAAGGTGCCATAACTCCTGGGCATAGGGGTAGTTGGCGGACGGGATCGGCGCCAGCTTCCAGATGTATTGGGAAAAGAGCAGACTGGCGATCAGGACCACGGGGATGACCAGGATCTCCGCTTTGATGATGCTCCTGAAGCTGGTCCCGGTGAGCTCGATCTCCCGCCAACGCTGGGTGGCTTTGCCGTAGTTGTGGATGGGGATGGGCGCATACCAGATGCCGATGCCACTGTACCCGAAGTACTTGGCGGCAGCGATGAAGCTGAATTCGCGGACCATGGGCAAGCTCACGAACTGACCGGCGATCCCCTCCATCCGGGCGGAAACATAGGACACTATGGGGGTATAAATGAAACCGTAGGCCACCAGAAAAATCCAGGGAAATCCCGGTACCAGCATGGATGAAATCACAATGTATGCGGTGGTCGAGCCGACGTAGATTGCGAGCGCAATCCAGATGCTGAAATCACCTCGGCCTTTGGGCGGCGTAAACAGGACGGAAAGGCGCTCTCGAAGGGGTCCCAAATGTTTCTGCCGGAAGCTGAAAAAGACATGATAAAGCCCGATGACGGCAATGGCCAACCCCAGCCCAATCCCAAAACTCATGTAAAAGTCGAAATTGTTGGCGAAAATGGTCTCCACCGTGGCCATGCCTTTGTGCCAGCGGTGCAGGATGCCGTGCTCGTAAAGAATGGGGTTGGCAATGAGCGTGAGGAGGAATCCGATCCCGCCCCCGATCACTGCCCAGAAAGGGAGTACCATGCCGATGAAGAACAGCCCCAGATCGAGCTGAATGCCGGTGGCGACGGCCGGGAAGAGGTCCTCGGTGACATGGGTGAGTTCAATCCAGGGGATGGGGAAAATTTCGATGGGTTCGGAAAGGATCACCCCCGAGGCGGCCGGGAGCAACACGTAGAGGGCCCCGAAGACGAGGCCGATCATGCCCCCGATGGAAAAGATCCGCCATTTCCAGCTGGTTTCGTCGCGTTCGGTGGATTCAGCCAGGGCCATGTTGCCCAGGGCTCCCACCGGGGCCATGGGGAAAGGGAGTTTTTCCACATCGGAGGTGAGGCGGTAGAGAGCATAGCCGAGGCCAAAGTGATCTACGGCGGAAATGATTTCAAAACCCATCATCAGCAAAATGGGGATCAGCCAATCGCGATGGAAAAGGGTGCGATCGACCAGGGCCTCCGAGCCGAACATCGGCGCCACCCACGAGGGGATGTGCTGTGTCAGCCCCAGCATTCTCGCCGCTTCCGACTGCACCAGATACTGGTTCCAGAGCAGGCCCGAAAACGGCGAAGCCATTGCCGCTCCGGCCATATAGTAGAGAACAAAGATCTCCTGCTGGCTCAACTTGGTGTAGGCGCGCTTGGCAATCTCGGCAAAGAGGATGATGGTGACCCACCGGGCGGCCGGGCCGATGCCGGTGCCGATGACCAGTCCCAGATACATGGAACCTGGCATCATCAGAAAGCCGATGAAGATGGCTCCAACAATGGACTTCCACCCAAACCCCTCTTCAAACTTCTCAGGTGCCTTGAGGAGATCCCGGTATTCCTTGAGTTCCTTATCCTCGTACATCCCCAACCTCTTCTATGGTGGCCCCAAAACCTACAACGGCAGTACGTGGTAACTCATGGGGGTGAAGATGCCGACGATCAGCCAAAAAATAGCCATCGTTATGTCACCCACGATCAAACCAATGAACAGGCGCCTCACCTCTCCAAACAAGCTTATCCCGCCGTACCGCAGGACCAGCGTGTTGCAGAGCCAGCCGATGAAAAAACCGAACCAGAGGATCTGCATGGCCGAAGTGTAAGTCGTCAGATAGCCAATGGGATGGAGTGGCCACCAGATAAAGGAATGGTAGCCGGCAACGAGCAAGGTCATAACGCCGACGCCGACAAAGCTGAAAATCATGCTCCAGCGTTTGGGTGTTTCGGGATGGTTGAGCAGTTGGGCAAAATTCTCGTGAATGCGTCGCGTCGTTTCAACGGCCCATTCATCGGGAAGGGTGTTCAGTCCAAATTTGTAATACAGGGCCAGATAGGCCACGAAGGAGATCACCACGCCGGCGATGATGGCCAGCAGAATGCCCAAAAGAAAACGGAACCTGGGAGAACTGCCTTCGGAGAGTCTTGCGGAGTGAAACAGCGACGGCATCAAGGATTCTCTGATGTCGAGAAAGGTGACCTTCTGGACCACGAGCCCGAGATAGAGGCTTGCAGGAGCGATCCAGCGCGTCTGGAAAAAAGCCAGGAAACCATCGGGAGGGGCCAGGGGCAAGGTGAGATAGGGCAGTCCACCCTGGCAGATGAGTCGCGAGTTTACCAGTTGCAGCATGAAGCAGATGACGAGAAACATGAGGGTAGGCAAGAGATCCATTCCAAACAGGTTCAGCCAGAGGACAACGCCCGCGAATCCGCCCAGAAAGATATACAGGGCAAGCCTCGGGCAAAGGAGTCCGTGGCATTCCTGAATCATCTCCCGGCCGCGAAAAACGGACAGGAAGAGGAGCTTGAGATGGTCTCGGGCGAGCCACAGGATGAACAGGAAAAAAACCGCAAAGGCTCCCACCATCTGCATCTCCTCCACGCGCGAAACGACCGGCCCGAAGGTGGTTCCCAGGGCTGCCGCCGGCAGGCGCCAACCGAGGGATTGGAGCAGGCCGGGAAACAGCCCGCCGAGGATGAAAAAGCTCCAGAGGCTGAAAGAGATCTGTTTGGAAGTGAGAAAGGCAAAGCCGATGAACGCCGGATAGATGTAAATCTTCAGTTTATAGAAACCTGAGAGCAGTCCCTCTTTGGGGATATAAGGCTGGGCGAGCATCAGTGTGGGAATTTGAGGAACCTGGGGGAAGTAGGTGTTGAGCCCGTTGAGAAGATGCAGCAGCACGGGGATGCCGAACCCGAGGATGAAATACCGATGGGTGAAATACTGGAAAAGTCGGCCCGCCTCGGCTTCCCCACCAAGAATCTCCGGGACTCTGAGCAGAGGAAAGTTCATCTTCTCGTTTTCAACCCACTGGTGGGAAAATACCCCGACCATTCCCAGCAGGGCCGTATAGACGAGGAGGATGAAGATGCCCCACCACACCATGGGCAGCAGCCAGCTCTGCCAGGGGATGAGGGCAAGCACCTCCCACCAGCTCATATCGATGCCACCCTCCAGCCCACCGTAAAGAGTGCGGACCAGGTCGGGGTCTTTGGGAAAGAGAGAATCGGGCACGAGGGGGGGCAGAAGCTGGCTCAAATTACTTGTAGTAGTGGTAAACCACGCAGGCGTCGTGATGTTGATAATGAAGGTCCGCATCAGTCCGGTGTAGGCAATCCCGGTGGCCACCGTGACCATGGACCAGACCAGCAGGAGTTCATGGAGATGGAAGCGCCATTCCTTTTTCCAGAGGGAGAGGAGAGGGTTGACCACCACCAGCAGCAAAAGCAGGCAGCCAAAGGAAGCCAGTGGAAAATGACCGCCGGCCAGAGGGCTGTTCTGCAGTTTAACGTTATTGAAAGGGGTTAAGGCGCAAAATAAGATGGCGAAAATCAGGCCCGTTAGCAGCGCCGAAAACCGTATTGGGGTCTTCCTCATGCAGAATTTCCTCTAACCACTAGCCACTAACCAGCTAACCACTAACCACTAGCCACTAGCCACTAGCCACTAACCACTCATCACGAAGAAAAACCTCCCTGGCTTTAACGTCCAGCAATCGCCAGTGAAGCATCTGTTTGCGCAAGGACCTTAACAAAGTTCTTGTTGGCGCGAACCCATGCCGAGCGTTCGCCGGAGAGCCGCGTCATCATCAGGCTGATTTCGAGATAGCCGGGATTATCGAGCGGAGGGACAGCAATGAAGCTGGAGGTGCTGCTTGATGCCAAAGTCGAACGGTGCCAGCCAGACGTTCATCCTCTGCAGGGGACACAGGGGAGCCGGCATCTGGCCGGGTCGCGCCCGAGGGACTTCCATATCGAAATTGGCATCATCGACAATGAAGGCTCCCTGGGCCACGTCCTGGTGCGACTTGAAGAACGTGAAAAGGAAGCGCATGACTCCTTCCTCCTCCTCATGTTTCAAGAGAAAGGGAAGGTTCATGGAGATCAGATCTCCTTCCGCGTCGGGGAGCGTCCAGGAGCGATTGACATCGGGCATGGCGATTTCGGCTGCCAGGCGCGCGGGGTAGAGGGCGGCCAGGAAAACCACGGAGAACACCAGAAACATACAGGCAACGCTCGCCATGGAAGAATAGTTGAAAGTCAACTGGGAGAAGAGGGCGGTGTTGCCCAGGAACTTGGCGCTCAGCTGGGCCAGGATATAGCCGATGACGGTGGAAATGGCGGCCAGGGAGAGTGCCTCTACGATGAAGAGGAATCCGACATGTATGGGGGCTAGACCCACCGAAGTGTAGGTCCCGATCTCTCGTTGCCGTTCATGGACGTGGCCGACCATGGTATTCAGGGTGATGAAAATCACGATCAGGATAGGGACGATCAAATTGGCCACCCCTTGATACCGCACCGTGGTGCTGGCGCTGTGATACCATACGCCGCGTCTCGCCGACAAATAAGGGAAAAGCCAGCCAGGACGACAGATCCGCCGCAATGCCAAGGGGATTCTGGCCGTGTTCGGGGATGAGCGCGATGGCCTTGAGCGTGCCACCGAGGTCGATGCACTTCTTGAAGGGCAGGATGACGGTAGCCTCCGCCCTGGCATTGCGAAAGCGTTCGGTTTTCGGGAGCACCTCTTCACCTGACTGAATGGCTTCAATCTCCACTTCCGAGAGTTCCTCGCTCTGACTCACTTCGAGATAAGCCGGGGTGATGGGATTTTGGTCCAGATCCTTCAGGGATTCCAGAAGAGTCCCGTCAAAATAGCCCACTACCGTGAACGGAGTGCCCAGGAGCTGCACCACCGGCTCCCGGTCTCGGTTCGGGTCCAGTCCCAGTTGCTTCGCCATGGCAAACGAAATCAGGAGGACTTCATCCTCTCCACGCTGGAACCAGCGTCCCTGGGTTACCATCCCGCGAAAATAGGCGGGAGGCTCCGGCCCCAATCCAAGGATGCCTTCGACGTTCGCCCGGCGACGGTCAGCGTGGACTCGGGCGATGGTGCGCTCCGAGGTGCCCCGGGGGTCGATCCAGGCCCTTGGCCAGAGGGTCGCCTCTCGGCCGAAGCGGGTCTTCATGGTTTCCAGGGTAACCGGAGTGAGGGGCAGGCGATATTGGTGGCGCAGCAGCACCCCTTCATAGGCGGCTTCATCGGCAATGCGGGTGTCGGTGGTCTTGTGCAGGCTCTTCACGTTGGTGAAGGACATGACCGTGAAGGTCAGAATGATCAGGGTGATACAGGTCAGGCCGGTCCTCAGCTTCCGGCGGTTGAGGTTGGAGACGCCGATGGCAAAACCCGCTCCAAAGGCCTTCCATTTGCTCGGCCTGGGGAGTTCCGGGACGCGCACGGCCCTGTTCATTGGCCATTTCCTCTTCAAACCGCATGAAAATGATCCAGGAAACCAGCAGCGATAAGCCTACGATGAAAAACGCGAGGATCACCACCATCGGGCTGTAGGTGAGCTGGAAGGCGGGGTGGAGGCCGCGAATGGCGAAAATGGTCATGACCAGGATCAGGAGAAAGGCGACGAGTTGCTGATAGATATTGCGGAAGCAGAAGAGGTAGCGTTCCATGCAGTAGGCAAAGGGAATAAAGAGGGCAATGAAGAACATGACTCCGGTCAGAACATCCCGTTGCGTCGTTTCAATTTCGCTGTAGATCGTATCCAGCCTGGCCCACGACGCAACCACGTTTTCCCAGAAAACGCCATATCCGTTCTTGATGAGACCGTTTTGAGACTCGTCGAGACCCTTCGCAGACGCTTTATAGAGCGCTTCCAGGTACCAGTTCACAATCCCATGCTGAAACAGGTTGCCGAGGCGCTCCGCTCCAAGGTTGCTCAAGTCCTTTGACGCCTGGTAGGGTGCGATGAGAATGGTAGGAGGGTCGCCGACCAGAAAGCCTTTCCCGGTGGTGCTTTCAGGGCTGTTGTTGAGGAGGAGCAATTCCTTGCGCAGGAGTGACTCGGCCATGATGAGTTTGAACCGGGTACCTTTTTCGAGGAAAACCGAAATGGCCATGGTGTCCCGACCGTCCACGCGGCTGTACCAGTAGCGGAGGGGGGTGGCTTCCGTGGCGGCATCGAGCAGGGTCACCTTGGTGAGGTAGTTCATGTCCTGCGGGTTAAAGACGTTGATGACATCGGTCTGTTCGCAGTGAAACATGACCAGGGAAGTCGTAGCCAGGTCGCCCTTGACCTTGATGCGATAGTTCACCTTTCGGGTCTGCACCTTGTCGGCAGTCCAGGCCACCCGCCCGGTTTCAGGATCCAGCGCGTAGGGTTCGAGAATGAGTTTTTCCAGTGACACCCGCTTGTTGGCCAGGCCGGGAAGGAAGAATGTCCCATCCTCATAGACCATGGTTCGGAAGATACTGTCACCCTGGATGACGGAAATGATCGTTCCCGGGGCAGGTTGGTCGGGGAAGAGCTCCCCCTGGCGAATGAACATGGCTCGGCCTTCGAGACTCGCCAGACCGGCGAGTCCGGCCTCGACCCCCTGATGGAGAGTAGGGTGGGAGAATAACTTGGCAAACAGGGGCGGGAGGAAGCGGGATAAAGCGAGTACGTTGTCTTTGTTCAGGCGGTCCAGTGTGTCATGGGGGGTGGACCAGAGCGAACGGTCGTCGTCCACGGTCATCAGAGACACCGCCGGAAGGCCTGCGAGCAGCCCCACATCGCAAGCGAGACAGCAGGGGGCGGGGATCTTGCTGAAACCCTCTTCTCCTGAGCCGCCTCTGCCTGCGTCGCTGACGATGGTTGGGACAGTTTCGTCAGTGGCGGTCTTTGAAGCAAGCTGATTCAGAAGCGTGTTCAGGCGGCCGGCCCGCGTCATCCGCTTTACGCCCTCCCGCAGAGGATACGTTTGTCCCATTTCCATCAGCCCCAGATAAGGGGAATGGGAGGAGAGATGGAGGGTAAGGTAGAGCACGGGAGTGTATTCATCCAGCCGGTTTCTCAGCGCTTCACTGGATTTAATGGCCTGCTGCCGGAGTCTCAGTTCCTTCTGCCTGGCTTTGAAGGTTGGGCTCGCTGCTTTGAGCAGATCCAGCGCCAGCGGTCTCTGCTCAGGCGTCATCTCCTGCAGACCGGTGATCCAGGAGAGATGCCGAAATGGCCGCGCTTCATCGATGGCTGAAGGGGCGCCCTGTTTCAGCAACGCCTGCTGATATTGGGTTTCCCGGATGAGGACATCGGCCTTGTCTTTGGCTTTTTCGACCAGAACCTGCCACACCAGCTCCTGGTCCTTGGGGTCTTCCACGGCAAGAGGATCGTCCTGCTGCAGCAGCTCGAGCTGACGGCCAATGCGCTGCCTTTGCTCCTGCAGTTGTTTGGATTCCTTGCGCAGCAGCTTCTTGCGGGCCGTTGCCGACCAGATGAACTGCCTCATGCCGGCATGACTCTGCCCATTGCCGGCCGTGGCCAGGAACAGGACGCTCCGGTCCGGGGGATCGCGGGCCATGTTGCGCGCTGCCGCCAGGAGGGTGGTAATGGAGGTGGCTTCATCGGCTCCGGGAGCGAGCCCCAGCACGACTGACGAAGCATCGTAGAAGGCTTCCAGAACCACGATTTCCGATTTGAGCTGCGGATGCTTTCCCGGAAGAAAGCCGTAGCAATTCCGGACTAGCTTGTTTTGCCAGCGGGTCTTGGATTTTACGGTTCCTTCGAGAGCCTTCCCCTGGGCAAGTTCCTTGAGCTTTGCCCCGATCTCGGGCGGAACCCAAAAGCGCGGAAAGGCCACCGGAGTAGGAATGTTCTTTTGGGTAAACTCACCGCGAATGGAATTCCCGTCGCCGAGAAAGATCAGGGCACTGGCTCCCAGCATGGCGGCATTGGTCCAGTTCTCCCAGGAGGACATCTCCATGAGCACAATCGCGCCCTTGACGTTGCGATTGTCGAAATGTTCGAAATGACCGTCCTCAGCATAGAGGAGTGGACCGCTGAGGCCCTCGGAGGGAGTTCTGGGCAGATAGACGAGGTTGGGTCCCCAGGGGTAAAGATCCAGGTGTTCTTCACCGACATCGAGGGAGGCCGCAGTCACTGCCGGAACAGGCACCAGGAATTCCTGGGAAGCGACGTCGGCAAGCCCCACTTCGGAAAAAGCCTTTAAAATGTAATCCGCCGCCGCTTCCGCCCCCTCGGTGCCGGTCGAGCGATCCTTCAAGTTGCTGAAAAATTCGAGGTCGTGGATCGCATCCTGGGCGTTTGCCCGAGGAACCGGACCAAAAACAACCAGGAGCAGGAAGAGGGAAGCAAGAAGCAGCGGTGCCGCGGCAGCGTGTGTCAAGAACGTCATTTCAAGCCGAGGGCGAAACCTCTGCTTGGTCATCAGCTGCTGAGTCAGGAGATGTTGGTGCAATGCTCCACAATGGTTGGCAAGGGTTCTTCTCACCCATGACCACCATCCACTAACCACTAACCACTGACCACTGACCACTGCTTTCAGCATGGCGCTATTTCACCTCGCCGATGGAGATCTTCAAATCTCGACGCTCTTCGACGCGGTCGATGCGCCCGTCGCGAATCCAGACGATCCGGTCGGATACGTTGAGCATCTTGATGTCATGGGTGGCCGAAATGATCGTCACGCCGCGTTCCGTGGAGAGCTTTTTCAGCAGGGTGATGATCTCCTCTCCGGTGACCAGGTCCAGATTGCCGGTGGGTTCGTCGGCAAGGATGATAGCGGGGCTGTTGGCCAGAGCGCGGGCCACGGCCACCCGCTGCTGTTGGCCGCCTGAAAGTTCCGATGGTTTGTGCTGAAAGCGCTCCGCCAATCCCACGAGCTTCAGCAGCTCCATGCCCTTTGCCATGTATTCGTCACGATTCATGCCGGCAAAGATCATGGGCAGGGTCACGTTTTCGATGGCTGTCATGACCGTAATCAAATTGAACGTCTGAAAGATGTAGCCGATCTTTCGGCAGCGTAGCCAAGCCAACTCGTAGGCATCGAGCTGGGCGACATCCACCTCGTCGATGAAAACCCGGCCGGTGGAAGGCTTGTCGAGTGCGCCTATCATGTTGAAGAGGGTCGATTTCCCCGAACCGGAAGGGCCCATGATGGAAAGATATTCGCCGGCTTTGATGGCGAAGTTGATCCCCTTCAAGGCCTCAACCTGGTTGTTGCCCATGCGGAAGACTTTGGTCACTTCTGAAAGTCTGACGACGTTATGGTCGCCCTGTAATTCCATACGGTCCCTTTGCTATTGATCCGCCCGCAGGGCTACGGCAGGCTCCATCCGGGCCGCCACCAGCGCCGGATACATCACGCCCAGCAAGGAAAGGAGAGCAGCAAGGAGCAGTCCCCAGACAACGGTGAGAAGCATCTGCAGCGGCGGCCAGAAAAGCAGGGCGCTCCACCCCAGCTTCAAGGTCAGAGAAAAAGTCGCTACCAGGATGCCCAGGATGCTGCCGGCGAATCCTCCAAGGAGCCCCTGATAAATGCCCTCGAAAACAAAAATCCTTACCACAAAGCTGTTCAGTGCACCGAGGCACTTGAAGGTGCCGATTTCCCGGAACCTTTCGGTGACCGCCATGAGTTGCGCGTTGACGATCCCCACCACACAGACAAGGAGGGACAGAATGGCCAACCAGCGATCCTTCTGGCTGCTCCCGAATTGCCCGTCGATCATTTCATGGCCGCTGGCAAGGATCTCCTCTTGCACCGCGGAGTCAACATGAACCCAGACGGAGTTCAAGATTTCGTAGCCTGACCAGATGTAGGCCACAAAGGCAATGGCGAGGGCAAGGGTGGCCGTCGTGATGAGGGACCGGGAGAGGCGTACGATCATCGAATTGAAGGAGATCCTCAAGACTTGGCCAAACGGAAGAACCACTTGTCGTTCAACTGATTTGGACATGTTCCTCCGCCCGTTGTGTAGGAAAATCCCGCCCGCCCTTCCGGCGAAAACGACAATCCGGCCATATTCTACATTGTGTGGCCTGGTGGAAAACTGCCATATCGAGCGACGCCAAATATCCTTGAGCAAGCAAGCCGCGACCCCTCAACAACGCAGCGCAAGACACGCGTCCGAAAACAACCCGGTATACCGCGGCAGTCATCAGTTGATCATCTTAATGGTGGGCGGCAGATTTTTCAACCAAAAGGGGAGAGCGGCGTGAAATGACGGGTAGCGTTTCGCCGTCGCTTGTTCCCACTCTTACCTGCCCTTGCTGCCTGGTACAGGGTTGTACTGAGCTGGCTGATCGTTTATAGTCCATCTCCCAGCGGCCCTGATCAACCCTGGGCCAGATACTTGACGAACGGAAAATAGGGGTTCTCCAGGAGGGTGCTTCGATGAACATGAGCTGCAGATTGATCGTTTTGGTTGTGCTGAGCCCCGTCTGGCTGCTGCTTGCCGGAGGTTGCGGATCGATGGATCAAAGCAGGAAGAAGGATGCTGCAATCGTCCTTCCTCCGCCGGTCGATAAACCCCCGTATATCTTTCATCGGGTAATGGAAGGGGAAACCTATGCTACCGTTGCCAAATGGTATTCCGGGGATGAGGCGATCGTGTACCGGTTGAAAGAGGAAAACCCAGACCTTGACCCGGTTACGCTGAAAAAAGGCGATATCGTCAAGGTGCCGGTCTTCCTGGCGGTCGTTCATGCTGAGCAGCCGGATGGTTCGACACAGCCGCAGAAACCGCAAAAGGCGGTTCGAAAGGGAAGAGGCAAGCCAGCCGTGCCCGTGAAATCCCCGGCGGCTAATGCCGTCCCCGAGGTTTTTGGACCGAAATAGTCAGTGAGCAGGATGCTGGTGTGCAGCCCGCCAGGTATGTTGTCCCCTTCTGATCGGTGCTATTTCTTCTCATCAATTAGAAGCACCTTCCCGTCCTTATCGGTATAGGTGCGCTTCGTGATGTTGCCTTTGGAGTCGTATAGGACTTCCAGCCTAAAGATCTGCCGTCTTTTCGCGAACGTATCGGTGTAAGAATAATCGATTCTTGTCCTTTTCTCATCTTCATCATAATACTGGATCGCCTTGACGAGTCCCTCTCGAGCAGCAAAAGAATCCTCGTAGTAAAATTCCACACGAGTGCGCACCCCTGCCCGGTAGTACTTATTATCGAAATACTGAACAGACTTCTGAACCCCATCTGTTAGCGCATGATCGTCATTGAAATAAGATTCCTGTTTGATGATTCGCTCGTTGCTATCAAAGTACTGGACGAGCTTAGCCAGACCTTCCTTATGCTTATCATCCTCGCCGGAATAGCTCTCTTCCACGGTTTTTCCACCATATTCATTGCGTTGTTCGAGGATGGTGGACTGCATGGCATCTGCGAAATGGGTCGAGGCCACGACCGAGAACACTACACCAAGAATCAGCAAACCCCTCTTCATCGTAAACTCCTGCCCATCCAGTCTATCGCGCGATGCCGGAAAGATCGTCTGGAAAGCTTCTCCTCCTGCGAAGGCATTACGAAAGACCTTGAACGTAACCACTATAGCGTGTTACTCGATATGAGAACAAGGAAAAGTACACTGCAGCAGCGGAAAAACAGGGTGTTCACGAGAGAGAAGCAATCGTTGCGGCCTCACACCTGATCGAGCTGAAAACCAATAGTTGACACGACGTGCCTCGCGCCCAATAATACCTGGTCTAATGGTGCCCCTTGGGAGAGAAAAACAACGTGCGGCTTGCAGAGGAGGTATGATGATGCGTGCACAATCGCTCCGCTTGAACATGGCCAGTCTGCTGTGTGTGTTGTGCTGGGTGCTGGTCACCGGTGCCAGCGCCCAGACGTTGAGCAATGGCGGCATGCAGTCCATGCCGGGCTCTTCCCTCAAAGGGGACAAAAGCCGGCAGAGCCTGGGTGAGGAGCAGCGCCAGACCTTGCTTAACTCCGCACTCTTCTTTGCCGTGAAGAATGGGCAGGGTTCTCAGGTAAATCAGCTGCTCAAGCAAGGGGCCGAGATCGACGCCACGGATGGTGACGGCATGACCCCCTTGATGCACGCCGCTCTCTTGGGGAACAGGGAGCTGGTCCATGCCCTGATCGTGCGTGGGGCCGAGGTCAATGCTGTGGATAGCAACGGGATGACCGCTCTGATGCAGGCATCGTGGGCGGGACATATAGAGGTCGTGGAAGATCTGCTCGACGCCGGGGCCTCTGTTAACCTGAGAATCAGCTCCCGGACCATCCGAACCACCCGAAGCGGCGCAAACGCTCTCATCTCCGCTGCCATCGGGGGCAATGTCGAAGTGGTTGAACTGCTGTTAGCGAACGGTGCCACTGTAAACGAAATGGATGCCGACAGTGAAACCGCTCTGCTGCATGCGGCGAGGGGAGGAGATCCCAGCCTGATCAACCTGCTCATTCGCAGCGGGGCCAACCTGGAGATGAAGGACAAATATGGCCGAACGCCGCTCATGATTGCTGCCATTCACAACAACCAAGAAGCCGTAAGGGTGCTGTTGCTTCACGGTGCCAATCGGAAGGCGCTGGACAAGAGCAACCTGACAGCTGCCAAATATGCCAAAGCGATGGGGCACCACACCGTTCATAAGATGATTGCCTCAGGACGGTAAAGGATCGAGCCTGTATGAGCCAGAGGGAGAACTGGAAATTTTAAGCTATGTGGGTCTGCGAAACGGAAGTCGGCATCTTTTATATCCGCTTCGACCCGCGCACGCGCACGCGGTTTCTGCTGGAAATCGGTGACGAGCCGCTCGGCTGGTATTTTTCGCCCGAGGCCGCTGCCGACGTGGTCTTCTTGCAGGAAACCGGCTGGCCGCAGTGGGATTCCCGAGCCGACATCACCAGGCCAAGAGACCTTGCCGCGTGGGTGCGGATGGATTGCCAGGCCTCCCGCGGCCAATGATCTCAGCCGGTAGTCGTTTCCTTCACTGCACGATCACGATCCCGGCCAGCGTCCCCTTGGGAATGTTCGCCGACTTGGCTCCACTCCCAATGGGGTAGATGTCCCATCCAGCCGCGGCGACCATCTTGTAAACGTCGATGCCGACGGCTTCCATGGATGGTCGGGAAAGCAGAGAAAAGCGGCACCGGTCACCGGTCATGGCCTGACACGTCTGCTGCTGGCCACAAAAGGTATGGCGGCATGATCCTGCGGCAAAGCCGAAGGCCAGATAGTGCCCATCATAGAACGCCATGGACTCGAGGTCACTGACCATCCTGTATATTTCCTGATAAACGGCGACTCTCTCTTTGATCGTGGCCTTGTCCCTGACGATCACCTCGGCGGGCACCTCTTTGATAAAGAATACCGCCCACTGGTATTGTTTGAGGATCTCCCGGAGCTCGGACGGTTTCATGGTATGGGGCGGACAATGGGCGCCCGCGCCATATCCAAAGCAGCGGGGAATGCGGCACTTGAGGGTCACCCGATCGTCCACGGGAATATCTTCCGCCCTGACCACAAGAGCCTGGGAAGCCCCCAGTGCCAGGGCTTTTTGCCGGTATCGTTCCAGATCTTCCGCGAGCCGTGCCTCCTGCATGTCCACGCGGATTTTTTCTATCCTGCTGTTCATCAAACCCTCCTCTTTGATCATGTCTAGGTTCGGATTCCCAGCCGCCAGGGAGCCAAAGAAAAAGCCCATCCGGGCAGGTGCGAGACCGTTCCGGATGGGCTTGGGATGAGCGTGAAGCAGTTGGTTTAGTACATATCGTCCATGCCACCCATACCGCCCATGCCACCCATACCACCCATGCCACCACCGGGCATCGAAGGCATCGCTTCCTTCTTCTTGGGTTTCTCGGCGATCATGGCTTCCGTAGTGAGCATCAGAGCAGCCACGCTGGCTGCGTTCTGCAAGGCAAAACGCACGACCTTGGTGGGATCGATCACACCGGCATCCGTCAGATCACCATAGATTTCGGTTTCGGCGTTGAAACCGAACGCGCCGGTGCCATTCTTCACCTTCTCGAGGACCACGGAGCCCTCATGGCCGGCGTTGTTGGCAATCTGGCGCACCGGTTCTTCCAGGGCGCGTTTTACGATCCTGACCCCGAAGACCTCTTCACCTTTGGCGTCCACCTTGTCGAGAGCCGCAATGCAACGTAACAGGGCCACGCCGCCACCAGGAACAATGCCTTCTTCCACGGCTGCGCGGGTGGCATTCAACGCATCCTCGACGCGCGCCTTCTTTTCCTTCATCTCCGTTTCGGTAGCAGCGCCGACCTTGATCACGGCAACCCCACCGACCAACTTGGCCAGCCGTTCTTGCAGCTTCTCGCGGTCGTAATCGCTGGTAGTTTCCTCAATCTGCGCCCGGATCTGCTTTACCCGACCTTCGATGGCTTCACGGGTGCCGCCGCCGTCGACGATGGTGGTGTTGTCCTTGTCGATGCGGACGGTCTTGGCGGTGCCAAGATCCTTCAGGACGATGTTTTCGAGTTTGATGCCAAGATCTTCGGAGATCATCTGGCCGCCGGTCAGGATGGCGATATCCTGGAGCATGGCCTTGCGGCGGTCGCCGAAACCGGGGGCCTTTACCGCGCAGACTTTGAGCGTTCCACGCAATTTGTTGACCACCAGCGTAGCCAGGGCTTCACCTTCCACATCCTCACTGATGATCAGAAGGGGCCGACCCATTTTGGCGGTCTGTTCCAGAACCGGAAGAAGGTCCTTCATGCCGCCGATCTTCTTTTCGTTAATAAGTATGTGGGGCTCTTCGAGCACCACTTCCATCCGCTCGGGGTCCGTGACGAAGTAAGGGGAAATGTAGCCGCGATCAAACTGCATGCCTTCCACCACTTCCAGAGTGGTCTCCATGCTCTTGGCTTCCTCGACCGTGATGACCCCTTCCTTGCCCACCTTGTTCATGGATTCGGCAATGATGTTGCCGATGGTCGAATCGTTGTTGGCACTGATAGTGCCAATCTGGGAGATTTCCTTCTGGTCTTTGGTGGGTTTGCTGAGTTTCTTCAGTTCTTCCACCGCTGCGGCGACCGCCAGCTCGATGCCGCGCTTGAGAGCCATGGGATTGTGGCCCGCGGCCACCAGTTTGGAGCCTTCACGGTAAATAGCCTGGGCCAGAATGGTGGCTGTGGTGGTGCCGTCTCCGGCCACATCCGAAGTCTTGCTCGCCACTTCCTTGACCATCTGGGCACCCATGTTCTCGAACTTGTCGAGCAGTTCGATTTCCTTGGCTACCGTGACACCGTCCTTGGTAATGGTGGGGGAACCCCAGGACTTGTCGAGCACCACATTGCGACCCTTGGGGCCAAGAGTCACCTTGACCGCATCGGCCAAGGCGTTGACGCCGGCCATCATTCTTTCCCGAGCTTCGGCAGAATATTTGATTTCTTTTGCAGCCATAAGCCTAAATCCTTTTCTTGTTAGATTTCGCTAGAGGTGGTCCTATTCGAAGATCGCCAGGATATCATCCTCGCGCATGATCAGATGCTCGTCGCCGTCAATCTTGATCTCTGTGCCTGCATACTTGCCGAACAGCACCCGGTCGCCTTCCTTGACGACGAGCGGAATGATTTTGCCGTCTTCAAGAATTCTCCCCTTGCCAACCGCAATGACCTTGCCCTGCTGCGGCTTTTCCTTGGCCGTGTCGGGGATAATGATCCCACCCACCGTCTTCTCTTCTTCCTCAAGCCGTTTCACTACCACGCGATCATGTAATGGTCTAACCTTCATACCGAGACTCTCCTCTTCTTGTGATGATTCAGCACCCATACGGTGCTGCAGTGGCCGAAGTCAAGCTTCCCGACGACCTGCCAATGATCTGGCCATATTAGCAGTCGTCTGCATTGAGTGCTAACGGAAGCCAAGATACTCATCGAGGGAAAAAAATCAAGGGCAAAGAAGAAAATTAAGGATGTACTTCAGGCGGTCCGATACTTTTAGTATCCGTTGAACCGATGTGCAATTGTTGTTAAAGTCCCTACCGTAAGACATTGGCGGAACAAAGCCATAGGCAGGCGTGGGTTGTGGCCGGAGCAACGGTAGGAGCCAAGCCGTGGGAAAGGCTTAGGAAAGCGAGTGGTCATGCAGTATTCAGAAGGAAGCATCGGCCGCATTTTCGTGCTGCGCCTCGAAAGCGGCGAAAGGTTGCCGGATGCTGTCGAGAGCTTTGCCGAGGATCACCGTATGGCGAGTGCCGTGGTGCTGTATGTGGGGGGAGCCCAGGATGGCAGCCGCCTGGTGGTGGGACCGGAGGCTGAGTGCGGGGATGCCATCATTCCCATAATTCACGCCCTGCGTGGCATCCAGGAAGTGCTCGGTGTGGGCACCCTCTTTCCTGACGAAGCGGGCAAACCGGTCCTTCACATGCACGCCGCCGCCGGGCGCGAAGGGCAGGCGACGGTCGGCTGCACCCGCGCCGGGGTTGAGGTCTGGCTCGTGGGTGAGGTGGTGCTCCTGGAGATTCTGGGAGCCGCAGGGGAGCGTAAAAAGAGCCCTGCGAGCGGCTTCAAGCTTCTCGAAGTGACCAGTACCCCCACCTCCCCATTCCAGCACGAAGAAAGCTCCGGGTAGAAGCGATGCCTGGCGGTGCCGAGGCGGCGACGCGCCGGGGCAAAGATCTATGAGATACGGAGGTGCGGGCAATGAGAAATCTGCAGACAAAGGATCCTCTCAGCGCCTGCGCCGGTAACAGGTCAACCCTCGGTGGGAGTCTCAGAAAAGATCTTGCTGCAGATCCAGTGTTTCTTGGCGGTAGTCAGATTATCCGGATCAAAAAAGAGAAGAGCGGAGCCGGTGACTCTTTCCGGAGGCCCCCCGTCATTGGCACATTCCGGGCAAATCTTAATGGAGTCGCCGTTGCTCTGCGTCAGAAAGTGTTCGATGGGTCCTGCCTGATCCCCGTTTTCATCAAAAGGCGCGCCCTGGAGGCAGCCACACCCCAGGACCAGGTAGGCCACGCCGATGGCCTGAGGATTGGTGTGCTTGATATGCTCTGCGAATTTTTGAGCCGTTTTCTGCTGTTTCTCGTCCATCGTTTTCCACCTCAAATTTTGAACCGATACCTCCCGCCACATCCGCCGAGGAACAGGTGTTCCTTTATCGCTCACTCCCCCTCGAGTTTTGTGGTACTTATCATACTGGATGATCATTTGCGAACCACTAAAATCCTTGCGTGAGCTGCCGTTCCTCTGTGGAAAAGCGGGGCAACAGCGGTATCATACGGCCTAAGACGCCATTGTCCATCACTCAAACGAAGGAGGTTTGCCATGATCAAAATGTTTGTTTTGGCCTGGATGCTGGTTTTTTTCGCTGCTTTTGCGCGACTGCCCAAAAGCACGAGACCGATACTTTTGAGACCGCGGGGGGAGCCTCAAAATCACCTTTCTGGGACATGGATCCCTGGTGTTTGCCTTCGGCGAGAAGACGATCTATGTCGACCCGGTGAGCCAGTATGCGGATTTCGGCCAGTTTCCCAAAGCCGACCTCATTCTCTTCACCCACGAACATCTGATCACACTGACCCAAAGCGCTTGAGCAGGTGCGGACCGACAAGACCGTGGTGGTGGGGACGGAAGCCTGCGCCAAGGCGATCAAAGGAGTCACCATCCTGCCCAATGGCGATAGACAAACCGTTCTGGGCATCTCCATCGAGGCGGTGCCGGCCTACAACATCGTCCAGATGCGCAGTCCCGGACAGCCTTTCCACCCCAAAGGCAACGGCAATGGCTATGTGATCACCTTTGGGGACAAGAGAGTGTATGTGGCCGGTGACACCGAAAACATCCCGGAGATGGCTCAGCTGAAGAATATCGATATCGCCTTCCTGCCCGATGAATCTTCCGTATACCATGACTCCCGAGATGGTGGCTGATGCGGCCCGGAGCTTCCACCCCAAGGTTCTCTATCCCTACCACTTTGGGAATACGGACACTGCGAAGGTGGTGGACCTTCTGAAAGGTGAAAAGGACATCGAGGTGCGCATCCGCAACATGAGTTAGGTGGCCCATGGAGACTACGGTTCCCGAGCAAAAGCATAGCCCTTGTGGCTTGCTGGCGGAATTCAGAAAATCCGTGTGCGGCATGGTGGAGCACGAAAGGGGTAAGCCAATTGACCGAAAGGCCAGCAGGGCAGGGCGAAACGAACCTCGTCGACAACGGTGGTGAAACCTTCGGCTTCACTGAAACGATGAGTGTGGACCCAGACCCGATAGGGCCCGCGAAGCTGCTCGTCAACAAAACAGTGGGGTGGTTCCCAGACGGAGATTCTGGTGCGCCAGCCAAAGCGGATGCCGAGCAACGAAGACGAAAATCAATGACAGTGCCCCCGGCCATCCTGATGGGCTGAGGGGAGACGGTGTGAAACCGCAGTTCCGGTGGGGTAATACGTTCGAGGTTGGAAGCATCTGAAAAGAAGCCAAAAACCTGCTCAATTGGCAGAGGAAGTTTCATTTGAAACGTTGTAACTGAGTGCATGAGATATTCGAAGTCCGGGTCATTGATGTGGGTGAAG
Organism: uncultured delta proteobacterium; assembly: GCA_963783775.1. Lineage (GTDB taxonomy): Bacteria > Desulfobacterota > Syntrophobacteria > Syntrophobacterales > Syntrophobacteraceae > JADGQM01. The sequence goes on from CAWAOR010000015.1 coordinate 158,170, forward strand.
CAGGGTAAGCCTTCTTCGTGGGGAAATGGGGTGCGGTCGATGAGCGTTTGCGGCAGTTGAGTGTTCTCATCGAAAATGCTGAAAGCGAAGTGGAGCAGATTGAGCCTTTCCTGATAGCGTTTCTCCAAAAGAAACGCGTAAAGAGCCCTCACGGCCTCGGCGCTGTTCATCTTTCCCTGGTGTTTCCGCTCCACCAGGGCATGCACGAAAGGGGGAGAAGGTTCGATGAGTGAATGCAAAAAGGCCGACGCCTCCATGCCTCGGATTTCCTCGTCCGGCTCGAACTCATCGAATTCTCTGAAAAGTCTATTCCAGTCAATGGACGCGGCAGGAATCCCCATGACCGTTCCCCAGCTCCTCCCGTTGATGTCACCCCTCTCCTATAGCAAAGATGTGCCGCGTTATGGCAAATGGAGTGGTGGTTTTCGGCTCAAGATGCTAGTTTTGATGTCGAAAAGCGCATCTCAAGAATTGGGGGGCGGGGAATACCGTTGTTGCCGGGTCAAGCCGGCGCAGAACCATCTATCTGGCCACAGGGAAGGGCATGGGTGCCGCGTCAGGTTTCTTAATCACAGCGAGGGGAAATGGATACGCTTAGCACTGTTGGAATGATCTTGAGCGTGTTGGGAGTGGCTCTCATCGTGTTTTCCAAGCGAAGAAAAGTGAGCGAAGGAAGCAGGCAGTCCACCATTGTCGCCTATCCATGGCTCTTTGCCGGGGGCATCCTGCTGACGATACTGGGAGTTTTAGCGCAGGTTGTTGCGGCCTATTTCTGATTGGCCAAGGCGGGGCGCACTGCTTTTCCGTGTTTACGGGTCGGCATTTTCCAATCTTTTACGAAAAGATCCCATGGAATCCCTGAGACCCTCGCCCCTGAAAGGCTGGGAGTCTCTGGTTACGGTCATTGAGTCCTGGTAGCGAAGGGAGCGACAGAGATGAAGATCGTGTGTCTTTTAGGAAGCCCAAGACCGAAGGGAAACAGCTTTGTGATCGCTGACCGCTTTTGCCGCGCGGCGGAAGCAGGGGGAGCGGAAAGCCAGACCTTTGCCCTGAACCGCCTCAAATATCGGGGCTGTCAGGCATGCATGACCTGCAAAACAAAGCTGGACCGGTGTGTGCTTAAGGATGACCTCACCCAGGTGCTCGACGCCATCCGCGATGCCGACATCCTCGTGATGGCCTCGCCGATTTACTACGGCGAAGTATCGAGCCAGATGAAAGCCTTCATCGATCGCACGTTCTCTTATCTGGTTCCGGACTTTGCGACCAACCCTCAGCCCAGCCGCCTGACGCCGGGCAAGAAGCTGGTCATGATGCTGGCCCAGGGAGACTCGGGCGAAGAGCTCTATGCAGATGTCTTTCCACGTTACAGTTCTTTTTTCAAATGGTATGGGTTCCATGACAGCCATCTGATTCGCGCCTGCGGGGTGTTTGAAGCGGGTGAAGTGGACGGCGCCAAGAGGTCATGGACGGGGCCGAGGAGCTGGCGAGGAAACTCGCCGTCTGATTGCTCCTGACCTAAGCCGAGGTGAACCATGCGCGACCTCGATCCGATTATTGCGCCACAATGCGTAGCCGTGGTCGGGGCTTCGACCATCCCCGGCGACGTAAGACCCTGTCTGGCAAGCGCCTTTTCCTGGGAGGATGTTTGGCTCGGAACTTTTGTCCATCGAGGAGGGAAACCAAAATGAAGCGCCATCTTCTGCTGTTTTGCGTGGCTTTGGCCCTTGTGGGAGGCACCGTTGTCAGTTCTTCTGCGGCAACCAGCCCGTATGACATTTTTGAGGGGAGCAACCTCAATCAGATCGTCAAACGGAACAAGCTGATCGTGGGCATGGAGGTCTCCTTCTTCCCCTTTGAATACGCCAATGAGCAGGGGGAGTTCATGGGCTTTGATGTGGAAATCGCCCAGCTGGCCGCCAAGGAACTGGGGGTGGAGATCGAGATAAGAGATATGGAATTCGCCGGGCTGATTCCGGCTCTTCAGGGCGGCAAGCTCGATATGATCATCTCGGGGATGACGCGCACCCTGACTCGGGCCAAGACGGTAACCTTTACCCAACCTTATTTCGAAACGGGCCTCTGTGCCCTCCTCAGCAAGAAAAAAGCACCCGATGTTCAGGATGTGAAGGAACTCAACTCTCCTGACCGCATATTGGCCGTCAAGCTTGGCACTACGGGCGACCTCATCACCGGCAAGCTCTTCCCGAAGGCCCAGGTGAACCGCTTCAAGGAAGAAACGGCCTGTGTGCGTGAAGTGGTGACGGGCCGGGCCGATGCCTTCTTCTATGATCAGCTTTCCATCGGCAAGCACCAAAAGGAGAATCCCGACAGCACCAGGGCGCTTTTGAAACCATTTACCTATGAACCTTACTCCATTGCCATTCGCAAGGGAGATGCGGACTTCCTGGGCTGGCTCAACCTTTTCCTGGAAACCATCAAGGCCGATGGCCGCTATCAGGAACTGCATCAGAAGTATTTTCATGACATTATTCCCTGACGCCGTGATGCCGCGCGTGGTTGCCATGCGCTATGATAGGGGCGGGACATGCCGCTGATGTCAACCATCCTCGATTCCTTGTCGAGTGGGGTGATCGCCATTGACTGCGACGAGAAAATCATCGTTTTCAATGACGCCGCCGCCCGTCTCATGGGGCTCTCCAAAGAGCACGCGTTGGGAGCCAGGCTCCTCACCGTGATTCCCAATTCCGGGCTGGTCCAGGTGTTACGCACTGGTCAGCCGGAAATCGGGGGGCGCCAGGTCATCGGCCAGCGCACGGTGCTCACCTATCGTTCGCCGGTCATCCACGATGGCGTGATGATCGGGGCTGTCTCGATTTTCCAGGACATCACCGAAATGGAGAGGGTGTCGCGGGAGCTTGATTCTACAAAGACCCTCGTTCGGACTCTGGAGGAAGTCCTGGCAGGGGCTGGGGAATGGATGGTGGTGGTGGATGCGAGCGGCATCGTCACGATGATCAGCGAAGAATACGCCGAATTCAACGGCACTACGCTATCCCAGGCGATTGGCCGACACGTTACGGAAGTGATCGAGAATACCCGCATGCACATCGTTGCCCAAACCGGGGTGGCCGAGATGGGCGAGGCTCAGGCCATCGGCGGGCGGGAACTGATCGTCAATCGTCTGCCCCTGAGAGATGGCGAACGGGTGGTCGGCGCTTACGGTCGGGTCGTGTTCAAGAACGTGGAACAGCTTTGGGAACTGGCAACAAAGCTCAAACTGTTGGAATCCAAGGTCCGTTACTATGAGAAGGAACTGACCCAACTTAGGGGGGCTCGTTATACGCTCGACAGCATAATCGGCACGGGGCCGGCCATTACAGCAGCCAAGGCCGAGGTATTGCGAGCCAGTCAGAGCGACGCGACGGTCCTGCTTCGGGGAGAAACGGGCACCGGCAAGGAACTTTTTGCCCATGCCATCCACGCGGCTGGCCCTCGGCGCAGTGGCCCCTTCATCAAACTCAACTGCGCGGCCGTCCCAGTCGAACTCTTTGAATCGGAACTGTTTGGTTACGAGGAAGGCGCTTTTACCGGTGCCAAGAAAGGAGGTAAGCCTGGGAAATTTGAGATGGCCGCCGGAGGGACGCTCTTTCTCGATGAAATTGGCGATATGCCACTACCCATGCAGGCAAAGCTTCTGCGCGTCCTCCAAGAACGGGAAGTGGAGCGAGTGGGAGGCACGAGCACACGACCGGTTGATATTCGCATCATCGCCGCCACCGGACAACGCCTCGAAGAGTTGGTGCGGGAGGGGCGGTTTCGCGTTGACCTGTATTACCGCATCCACGTGATTCCCATCAACATCCCCGCCCTCCGCGAACGTAGGGAGGACATTGAGGAAATTGCCGAATCCTTCCTCCTGCAGTTGGCCTCGGAAGCCAGCGAGCCCAGGCGCTCCCTCTCTCCGGAGGTCCTGGAAATTCTGAAAGCTCATGACTGGCCGGGCAATGTGAGGGAACTGAGAAACATTCTTGAACGCGCGGTCACCATGTCCCGAGGCCAAGCTTTGGTATCGGAGAATATCCCCGAACATCTTCTGCGCGGGGCACCCGGCGTGCGCAGGGAATTGACACCGGGATCGCTCGCTAACGTTAAGGCGGAGGCTGAACGCAATGCCATCCTTGGAGCTCTGCAGGCGACTAAGGGAAACAAATCACGGGCAGCAGCAATGCTGCGCATTCACCGGGTGAAACTCTACGAAAAAATGAAACGTCACGGAATCTCCTACAGTGTACCATCTTAGCTACATATCGTACCATTATCGGTACAATCCATCCAAGCCATCGTAATAAGAAACGCTTCTGCATATGAGCTTTCAGGTGGCCACATTGATGTCACCAAAAAGCTACATTACCTCCAAAATTGTGAATTTTGCTGATTATGGGATAGAAGTTGGCTTAAGGCCGATTTTCAATCAGACGGGGTGGGCCTGATTGGCGCCAAAACCCGGTGGCATAACGATTGCTAAATGATTTCGTGTAAATTGACTGGCACAAGCACCCCATCGCTAACCCAACAGAGGAGTCAAAAAGCTATCGCGAATTTTTCAGGAGGAGGCACTAACATTAATTGAATTCAAGAAGGGAGGATTAGAGAATGATTTCCATTACTGACAAGATGCGAGACACCTTGATGGTGGTCGCAGCCTTTTGCTGGGTTTTGGTCATCTACGCCAGCTGGGTCGGCGGTCCTGCCAAGGACGATCAACTCATCTATTTCGGCCTTTTAGCAGGTGCTGTCCTTACCGTCGTCTATTACCTCATGGGTGCAGTGGTCAATGAGAAGATGAGCATCCCCACGCTCATCTGGCCTGTGCTGATCAACGGTATCTTCCAGGCCATCGCATTTACCATTGTCTATACGACCAAGGGTCAGAAGATGGACTTCATCATGGGGATGCACCCCGGGTTCTTCGGCGCCATGGTGTTTTTCTGGCTCGGAAACTTCGTGACCGCGACGCTTGCCTACTTGCTGCTCTTCAGCTCGAAAGCCGTCCCTGAGGACGAATGGGAGCAGTTCCAGAAGGAAATCGCCGGTCAGGAAAAGCTGCACTAAAGGAGGGGAACCATGGACGAACAATTAATACAGCCATCTCCATTGATCATTGGATATACCGTTGTCTTTATGCTCGTCTCCATCGGCATCGGTTGGTACGCAAACAAATTCGCCAAAACGGCGGAAGGGTTCTTCGGCGGGACCAAGATGTTCGGCGGCGTCGTCATCGGCCTGGCCTCCATGGCGGCCGTCATGAGCGCCTTCGGCTTCATCGGCGGCCCGGGCCTGGTCTACAAGTTCGGTTTCACCTCCATCTGGATGACCATCGCCTGCGGTCCCGGCTTTGCCTACGGCTACTGGGTCATCGGCAAGCGCATGCGCGCCATGGCCGATGTGACCGACGTGGCGACCCTTCCCGACATCGCCCGCGTCCGTTTCCAGAGCCAGGCCGTCCGCGGCATCCTGGCGGTGGGCCTGTGTCTTGCGGCCATCGCCTACCTGTCCTCGCAGGTCAAGGGCGGCGCCAAGCTCATGAACCAGATGCTGGGCGTCTCCGAGGAGTGGGGCGTCGTCATCATGTTCGGGTCGACCCTGGCTTACATGCTGGTCTCGGGCATGTCCGGCTCCATCCTGACGGATGCCTTCCAGGGGCTCGTCATGCTCATCGGCGTCGTTCGGCGTCATCTTTGCCTTCTTCTCCATGACGGGCGGGGATTTCTCCGTCATCATGAACAGCCCCGACTTCGGGCCCGCCTTTGTCGACGGCGCCGGGGCCATGCCCTTCCAGCTCGTCATCGCCTTCTCGATCGTCTTTTTCATCGGCGTCATGGGCCAGCCCACGATGCTCGCGAAGATGTATTCCGTCAAGACCCACAAGGACCTCAAGATCGCCGGCATCCTCGGCGGGACGACTTATGGCCTCACCTCGCTCGTCTGGATCCTCGTCGGTTACGGCGCCATGTGGATTGTCGCCACGGGCCAGGCCCCGGCCATCAAGGACCTGGACAAGGCGGCCTTCCTCTTCGTCAGCAAGACGGGCGGCGTCCTGCAGGCCCTGGTCATGGCGGCGCTGCTCGCGGCCATCGTCTCGACGGCGAGCTTCTTCATCTCGCTGGCATCAGGCGCTCTCACGAGAGACCTCATGGGGTCGCTGGGTCATGAGATCGCCCATGATCGTCAGATCGTCATCGGCCGTTACCTCCAAATCGTCGTGATGATCCTCTGCATCGGGTTCGGATACTGGGGAGGCCGGGCCGTAGCCATCCTGGGAACCCTCGGGTGGGGCTTCTTCGCCTCGGTGACGATACCCACGTTCACGATGGGGCTCCTCTGGCGGCGCTGCTCCCGCGAGGCAATCATCCTGGCGCTTGTCTTTGCCGTCGTCTCCAACATCACCTTCCCGATCCTGGAGAACTTCAAGATCTGGAGGTTCCCGTTCCCCTACTACCTCTTCACCATCGGTGGGTCGATCATCATCACGACGGTGGTCTCCTTCTTCACAAACGGTGCTGCCGGCGAGAACCTGCCCAAGCAGATGAGGCCGGTCTTCAAGCTCTAAGATGGAGCCGGGGAGGGGAGGACCCGTATATCCTTCCCTCACCCCTTCAGATCCTCGGCAGAAGGCTTTGCACAACCATCTGCAAGAACATCGCCTGCAATCCTCAACTCGCCCCCGCCCGGATTCAGGTTTGTTTCAGACCATCGGAAAGGAGTTGTCCCATGGCAGAAATGGCCTCCAGCAAAGCATCCATCCATCCCATGCTGACGCCGGTCCAGGCGATGCGCATGAAGAAGGGCAAGATCATTTCAGCTGAAGAAGCCGTCAGCCTCATAAGGGACGGCGATACGATAGCGACCGAGGGTTTCGTTGGGGCGGGATTCGCGGAAGAGATCATCATTCAGCTCAAGGAACACTTTTTGAGAACGGGAAGTCCCAGGAACTTGACCCTCATTTATGCAGCCGGGCAGGGGGACGGCAAAACCAAAGGCCTGAACCATGTGGGCCTCGAAGGGCTGATAGGAAGGGTCATTGGGGGACACATCGGGCTCGCACCCAAACTTCAGGAACTGATCCGAGCCAACAGCATCCTCGCCTACAACTTTCCCCAGGGTGTGGTCGCCCATCTTTTCCGCGACATCGCCGGGCACAAGCCCGGCCACCTCACCTACGTCGGACTGGGGACGTTTATCGACCCAAGGATTGATGGCGGCAAACTGAATGAACTCACGAGAAGAGAGGGAGAGGACCTCATCGAGTTGGTGCACATCGGCGGCAAAGAATGCCTCTTCTACAAAGCTCTGCCCATCAATGTCGCAATCATGAGGGGAACGACAGCGGATACGGATGGGAATATTACCATGGAAAAGGAGGCCCTCACTTTGGAAGCGCTCGCCATGGCGATGGCGGCCAGGAATTCGGGCGGCTTTACCATCGTTCAGGTGGAACGAATAGCCGAGCGGGGGACGCTCAATGCCCGCCAGGTCAAGATTCCCGGAATCCTTGTTGACTGCGTCGTGGTGGCCAAACCGGAAAACCACTGGCAGACCTTTCTGGAATTTTATAATCCAGCCTACAGTTGCGAGATCCGGATGCCCATGCAGAGCATTCCTCCGATGGAAATGGGCCCCAGAAAGATCATCGCCAGGCGGGCGGCCTTCGAGTTGATGCCCAACAGTGTGGTCAACCTCGGGATCGGGATGCCGGAAGGCGTTGCTCAAGTTGCCAATGAAGAGAACATCATCGAGTACCTCACCCTCACCGCCGAACCCGGCGTCATCGGCGGCCTGCCCAATTCGGGCATCAACTTCGGTACCGGTACCAACATGGTGGCCCTGATCGACCAGCCTTACCAGTTCGATTTCTACGACGGAGGCGGTCTGGACATGGCGTTCCTGGGGGCGGCGGAAGTCGATCGAGAAGGGAATGTCAATGTGAGCAAGTTCGGGCCTCGATTTGTCGGTCCGGGAGGATTCATCAACATCAGCCAAAACTCCAAAAACATAATTTTTGTCGGCACGTTCACCGCAGGCGGCCTAAAGGTGGCCATAGAAGACGGCAAGGTGAAGATTGAGCAGGAGGGCAGGGAACGGAAGTTCATCGATCAAGTCGAACAGAAAACCTTCAGTGGCAGATATGCCGCACTGAACAAACAACCGGTTCTTTACGTTACCGAACGCTGCGTCTTCAGGCTCTGGGAAGAGGGTTTGGAACTGATTGAGATCGCCCCGGGGATTGACCTGGAGAGGGACATCCTGGCCCTCATGGATTTCAAACCGATCATCAACAAGAATCTCCAACTGATGGACTCGAGGATTTTCCGGCCTGAGCCCATGGACTTGAAGAACGATCTGCTGAGCCTGCCCATCGAAGAACGGCTGACCTACCATCCCGAGGAGAACCTCTTTTTCGTAAACTTTGAGAATCTTTATGTCAAATCGTCCGAGGAGATCCAGCAGAATCAAAGAACTCGTGGAAAACATGCTGGCTCCCCTGGGCAAGAAGGTCTATACGATCGTAAACTATGACAATTTCAACATATCCCCGGAATTTGGTCGATGAATATTCGGATATGGTGAAATATGTCATGCAGTTTTATGAAAGCACGACACGCTATACGACAAGCACCTTCCTCAGAATGAAACTCGGCGATGAATTGGCAAAACGCGATGTGGCGCCTCACATTTATGAGACAAAGGAACGTGCCATGCGAGCACTGGTGAAAAAGGAGAAGTGAGAATTACGACTATTCGAGTTGGGCGATACTGAAAGGCTGTCTCGAAATACCTGAGACCTCGATGATAGTCAGTCCCGCCTTCGCGGGGGTGACAGCCCTGCGAATCTTGAGATAGTTTCCAAGGAGAGCAAATCATGAGAAAGGTGGTTATTGTCGCTGGGGCTAGGACGCCGATCGGGGCTTTTGGTGGAAGCTTGAAATCAACGCCGGTGGTCCAGCTCGGCACCCTGGTGCTCAAGGAAACCCTTAAAAAGGCAGGGCTCAGGCCTGTGGCAACCACCGAGCTCACTCGATTCGAGCCCGAGGCTCTGAAAGGGATGGGGACAGGGGAGCTGGAAAGGGAAGCTTACGATTATCAGGAATCCTTTCAACCGGTGCGGGTTGATGAGGTCATCCTGGGCAATGTCCTGGGGGCGGGGCAGGGCCAGAATGTGACCAGGCAGGCTATGATCCGGGCCGGGATCCCGAAGGAAACACCGGGGTTTACTCTGAACAAGCTTTGCGCCTCGGGGATGAAAACGGTGGCTCTGGCAGCTCAAGCCATCGCTCATGGCGATGCCGAGGTGATTCTCGCTGGCGGCATGGAAAACATGACGCTCGTTCCCTATGCCCTCCCGGCCGCAAGGTGGGGCGCCCGCATGAGTGACGCAAACCTGGTTGACCTGCTCCTTTTCGACGGGCTGCAGGAAAGCTTCTATGGATATCACATGGGGAGGACGGCCGAAAATATCGCGGAAAAATACGGAATTTCAAGACTGGAACAGGACGAACTCGGGGCTCTCAGCCACCAACGGGCGAGGGATGCCATTGTCCGAGGGCTGTTTAAGGAAGAGATCGTTCCTGTGGGCATCCCTCAACGGACCGGAGGGACCTTGGTCTTTGACACGGATGAAAGGCCGATCGAAACCAGCCCAGAGAAAATGGGGCAGCTGCGACCGGCTTTCAAAGAAGATGGCACCGTTACTCCGGGGAACGCCTCAGGGATCAACGATGGCGCGGCAGTTCTTTTGCTCATGTCTGAAGACAAGGCAAAGGATCTTGGCCTGAAACCCCTGGTCAGCATCAAAGCCTATTCCTCGGCGGGGGTCGAACCAGCTTTTATGGGGCTTGGCCCCATCCCCGCAGTGAAAAAGGTCCTCATGGGCACGAAGCTCCGCATTGATGACTTCGGTGCGATCGAACTGAACGAAGCTTTCGCTGCCCAGGCGATCGCCTGTATGAGGGAACTGCGATGTGACTTGGGGAAGACCAATCTTCTCGGAAGCGGCATCTCCTTGGGACATCCGATTGGCTGCACCGGCGCCCGCATCATCCTCACCCTGATCGGCCAGATGGTGCGAAAAAATCTGGAGCTGGGTCTGTCGACCCTGTGTATCGGCGGAGGACAGGGGATGGCCATGGTGTTCGAGCGGATTTGAGACGAAATCGGGCGATCAGGCAAAGCTCCCTTCGGTTTCCGAGAAGCGGCGGAGATGGTACCTGCCTGCCATGAACGGACTGGCACACGATCACCCGGGTGATAACATGAAACCCTGGCGAACAGGTGATCGGTAACATGTTGATCATTAAGGATGCAGTGGCCGCCATGTCGGTAATACCGAAATTGATTACGGCGGAGTTCTTCCGAGGTCTTGGCCATGGCATTGAAAACATGGGCATGGCTCCCTCAACCATTCTCTGAGCACCGGGGGACAAGGCGCGGGGGCAGTCCCCGGACGCCCTGACCGTCAGCAAAGTGGCCGCCTGTCGAGGGGGAAGATGGAATACCTGGGCTGCTCAAAAAACGGTTTGAACCATTGGCAAAGATTATGAGGAGGTTTCATGAAGCGTGTATGGATCCTTATCGCCCTTGTTATCTGCCTGAACCTGGCTCTTGTTGCCTGCGGCGGTAACGACGCCCCCACGCCGGCCGCTAAAAAAGGCGACCGGAGCGAGTCGGATTTTTCGGCTTCGGGTATGGTCAAGGAAATCGAGGAGATGAAAAAGGCAGGGGATAAGGGGAAGGCCCCCGAGCAACCCCAGCAGGTCCCGGCGCCTGCAACAGCAGAACCCAAGAAATGAGAATCGTCAGCTCTAAAACAGCGAACCCCTTCACTCGGCATGGAGGACCACCGCAAAAGCATTGAATGCCACCCCTCGCTGCTCATTCCTTTTGAATCAGGCCTCTAAATGAAGTATGCTCGCATTTGATGCTTTCCCCATCGAGCGTTCACAGGACTTACCGAAATCGAGACGATTGCTTCATCGGGTTATCCGCAATATGCGAGCGCATCTTGGGTCATGGGGTCCCATGGGTTAAGCCTTACACGACCTTCTGCAATGATGCTCAAATGGGTTACCGTCTGCTTGTTCGATTATTTCTTTGGATCGGGCTGAGTGCGAGTCTTTATCTCCTCTTTGCGGGGATCGACTATCCCTGGAACTGGCGCGTGCCGTGGCAGTACCGCAGGCTGTTCCTCATGGGGTTTTATTATACCCTGGCTGTTTCCATCGGCGCTATCGTGCTCGGATTTGGCCTGGGGGTGGTTGGGGGGCTGGCCAGAGTATCCAGGAATGTCATCGCCCGAGAACTTGCCACGCTCTACGTCGAAGTGTTCCGGGGGACCCCGCTGTTGGTCCAAATTTACGTCTTTTATTTCTGCATTGCTGCTGCCGTCCATTACGACAACGCCGTGATCATCGGCATGGTCACCCTGGCATTCTTTTCGGGAGCCTACATTTCCGAAATGGTTAGGGCCGGCATTGAATCCATTGAGAAGGGGCAGGTGGAAGCCGCCCAGGCCACCGGCCTCGACGACTGGCAGACCATGCGCTACATCGTTTTCCCCCAGGCCCTGAAACGCATCATTCCCCCGGTCACGGGACAGTTCGTGTCATTGATCAAGGACTCATCCCTCCTTTCGGTCATTTCCGTAAGGGAACTGACGAAGGCCTCCGAAGTCATCAACGCGACCACTTATAAGACTTTCGAGGCCTATTTGCCGCTTGCAGGGTTATATCTCCTGCTGACGTATCCTCTTTCCTACCTCACTCGGCGACTGGAAAAGAGACTGAGTCGTGAGTGAGCCGAGTATTGGAGGAATCACTCCGTGAAAGCAGAGCTAAGCAGTTTGATCGAGGCTGGGACGGCTGCCGTTTCCGATGTCTTCGACGTCCTGGGTCTCCTGCCTAAGGTTGTGGACAACAGCCTTGTCTTCATGGGCGGGGGGAGCTGCCGTTTTGCCGGGCCCGCTTACACCATTCAGGGCGAATCGTTCCGCTGGGACGGAGGAGGGGACCGCGCCAAGCTGGAGGCCATTGATCACATGCCCGAAGGCGTGGTGGCGGTCTGGGCCGGCGGCGATATCCGGGGGGTCTGCTGCTTTGGCGATCTGCTGGCCACGGCCATGAAGGCCAGAGGGATAGCCGGCTCGATTGTGGATGGGGGCATTCGGGATAGCGCCTTTCTCAAGAACCTTGCCCTGCCGGTCATGGCCCGCTACCGCACCCCAGCCCAGGCCATCGGCCGATGGCGTGTAACGGCCCGGCAGGTCGCCAGTTCAAGTGCGTGGAGCTCTGGAAGACTGGATCACGATAAAGCCCGGCGACATCCTCGTGACCGACGAGGATGGTGTGGTTGTCGTGCCCCGGGATGACCTGGACCAGGTGCTCGAACGGGTGCTCACCTTGAGCACGAAGGACTCTTTGGCTCGCCAGGATATTGCCGCAGGCCTTCCGCTCCTGCAAGCGCTCAACAAGTACGGGCATCTCTAGGAAGGAACCCGGGTTCAGTCTCCTCGTTCCGTATGCTCTCAGGCAGAGGGAACGCCTCTGCAGGACTCAGTCCGGCAATGAGGATTCTTGACAGACGGCAGCGCGAATTGGTATAGAAGCACTGCATCTGCTTAGAATCTTAACGCGAAGCAACAACTCACTCGCAAATTCTCACTAACCCTAATAGCTGGTGGCGAGGCTCAAGCAAGGTCGCGACTGCAACTTGCACAGGCTTGATCATCCGGTGGCGCAGCTTTTGCTGCGTTAGCCTCAGCTAGTAGTCCAGAGATGTTTCGGTCACGGCAGGGTTTTATGTGAAAATGACCATTCGCCCTGAGGTATCGAAGGGCGAGCACCCGTTCATGCTTCGATACCTCGGCACGAACGGAGGCATTTTCATCCTTCGTTGTGACCCACCGGGTCATGACCGTTAGGGCGAGCGGCAGGCACGGGCGGACTGTGATGGGAAGCAAGTCGAGACCGGGGGAGCGTCCCCCGGCCGGCTTTGACATGATGACCTGAAAGTCCAGGAGGAGAGTATTATGAAGGGAGTTAAGGCAAGCATTTTTGTGGTGTTGGCAGCGCTCTTATTGTTGGCTCCGGTTGCAGCCCTGGCCGGGGAAACCTTGGATGCCGTGAAGGCGCGGGGGTTCCTCACGGTAGGCGTTAACGGCGGTCTCTTTGGCTTTGGCATGCCCGATGAAAAAGGCGTCTGGGGTGGGTTGGATGTGGACACAGGCCGGGCGATCGCTACGGCTATCTTTGGCGACCCAGAGAAGATCAAATACGTCACGCTGACCACCCAAACCCGGTTTACCGCCGTCCAGTCCAAAGAGGTGGACGTCCTCTGTCGGAACGCCACCCGCACCCTGACCCGGGACACGGATCTGGGGTTGAACTTTGCTCAGGTCAATTATTATGACGGCCAGGGTTTTCTTGTCCCCAAGAAGCTAGGTGTCAAGAGCGCAAAAGAGTTAAACGGTGCAACGGTATGTGTACTCCCGGGTACGACTACGGAACAAAACGCAGCGGACTACTTTCGGTCAAACAATTTGACCATGAAACCCGTGGTTATCGAGCAGAACCTTGAGCTCAACAAGGCTTTCTTTGCCGGCCGCTGTGACGTTCTCACTTCGGATGCCTCTCAGTTGGCCGGCATTCGGACTGTGGCTCCCAATCCTGATGACTACATCGTCCTGCCGGAAATCATCTCCAAAGAACCCTTAGCCCCGGTGGTGCGTCATGGTGACGACCAGTGGCGTGACATTGTCGATTATACCGTACTGGCCATGATTGCCGCTGAGGATCTGGGGATTACTTCCAAGAACGTTGATGAGATGCTCAGCAGCAAAGATCCCAAGGTACAGCGTTTTCTAGGGGTAACGCCGGGCAACGGCAAAGCTTTGGGACTGGATGAAAAGTGGGCTTACAACATCGTCAAGAAAGTCGGTAACTACGGGGAGGTTTTCGAGCGAAACGTGGGCGAAAAGACCAAGCTGGGCATCAAACGTGGTCTCAATGCGCAATGGAAGGACGGAGGATTGATGTACTCACCGCCATTCCAATAAAGGACACGGCAGCAATCGGAAGGCGGATGCCGGAACAGGGATACCAGTGACTGGAGAGTTGTTTCCGACCTTCGCCCACTCATGCCACCAGGGGGGCGCGCCTGGATTGTTTGGGCTGCGCCCCGGTTGATCCTTTATCCAAAGGAAAATCATCCACACGACGAAAGAGTGAGAAGGCGTCAGAGGGTCATACGGCATTGGCAAAACGCGCTGAATCCCAAAGCATCCCATTCTGGCATGATCCATCAAAGCGGGCGATCGTCTATCAAGCTGTAGCCCTGGGCGTGGTGCTCACGCTGGGTTATTACCTTTTCGCCATCACTCAGGCCAATCTGCAAAGACAGCACATCGCTACCGGCTTTAGCTTTATAGGCCGTGAGGCTGGGTTCGAGATTGGTGAGTCGATGATCTCCTTTTCGGCAACCAACAGTTATGCCCGAGCCCTTTTGGTCGGAGTTTTGAATACCCTGGAAGTTGCCGTAATCGGGATCATTCTGACCATTATCCTGGGGACGATTGTCGGGGTGGCGCGTCTTTCAACCAACTGGCTGGTGTCGCGGCTTGCTGCTGCCTATATCGAAGTGCTGCAGAACATTCCGGTTCTCCTGCAGCTCTTTTTTTGGTACTCCGTTTTTCATGACAGCCTGCCCTTGCCGCGTCAGTCCCTGAACCCCCTGGCAGGGGTCTTTTTGAACAACCGGGGATTCTATTTTCCCATCCCTGTTCCCCACCCGGCATATGCTCGCATGGGAATTGCGCTGGTCATTGCCTGCGTTGCCTGCACCTTCCTCTACCGCTGGTCTCGAAGGCGTCAGGAGAAAACCGGTCAGACCTTTCCCGTATGGTCGGTGTCGGCGGGAATGGTCATCGCACTGCCCCTCATTGTCTGGGTCGTTTCCGGCGCTCCCACCGCGTTGAACACCCCTCATCTGCTAGGGTTCAACTTCGAGGGGGGCATGTTAGTCACCCCCGAATTCGCCGCGCTACTCCTGGGATTGGTATTGTACACCTCGGCCTTTGTGGCAGAGGTCGTACGGGCCGGCATTCAGGCGATCTCCCACGGCCAGACGGAGGCGGCGATGAGCGTCGGACTCAAGCCAAGTCATGTGCTGACCCTGATCATCCTCCCTCAGGCCTTGAGGGTGATCATTCCCCCTCTGACCAGCCAGATGCTCAACCTGACGAAGAACAGCTCGCTTGCTGTCGCTATTGGCTACCCCGACCTGGTATCGGTGGCGAACACAACCATCAACCAGACCGGACAGGCCATCGAAGGCGTCGCCATCATCATGGTTGTATACCTCTTTATTAGCTTGGTGACCTCGGCTTTCATGAACTGGTACAATAAGAGAAAGGCGCTAGTGGAAAGGTAGGCCCCGTGGAAGTATTGATACAACCGGTGAACACCGAAGAAATCAAACCGCCTGTGACCCAAGTTGGCGTGATCGGGTGGATAAGGGCCAATCTTTTCAACAGTCCTGCCAATTCTATTCTTACGCTCCTTATTTTTCTTTTCCTTTGCACGATTGTTCCGCCTTTCGTTAAATGGGCGTTCGTCGACTGCCTGTGGAATTCGTCAGGCCAGCAGTGTAAGGCGGTTGACGGCGCCTGCTGGTCGGTGGTGACCAAGAACCTGCGCTTCATTCTCTTTGGTTTCTATCCATGGGATGAACAATGGCGGCCGGTAATGAGCATCGGCATACTCTTCGGCCTGTTTTATTACAGCCGCGACCGGCGCCACTGGAACCAACGGCTGGGCTACATCTGGCTGGCCGGAGTGCTGGTCATGGGCGTGCTCATGCATGGCGGTATCTTCGGTTTGGCCGAAGTCGAAACCGCTAATTGGAGCGGCATCTGTCTGACATTACTCCTGTCCCTGTTTGGCCTCACTGCCGCCTATCCTCTGGGAGTTGTCCTGGCCCTTGGCCGTCGTTCAAGGATGCCCGCCATCAAGAGCCTGTGCGTGGTCTATATCGAATTGATCCGCGGCGTACCTCTGATCAGCATGCTGTTCATGTCCTCAGTCATGTTTCCGTTGTTCCTTCCTGAGGGAATCACGGTAAACAAGATTCTGCGGGCGCAAGTGGCAATCATCATGTTCACGGCTGCATATATTGCAGAGGTTGTGCGGGGCGGGCTGCAGGGTATCGCCCGGGGCCAGTATGAGGCGGCCGAATCACTGGGTTTGGACTATTATTTGAAGATGCGCCTCATCATCCTGCCGCAGGCTTTGAAAATTGTTATCCCTCCTTCGGTTGGCATTCTGATTTCGGCCTTCAAAGACACTTCCCTGGTGGTGATCATTGGTCTGTTCGACCTTTTGAAGACGACCCAGGTGACTCTTGCCAATCCCGAGTGGATGGGGTTCAGTACCGAGGCGTTTATCTTTATCGCCATCCTTTATTTCGGGGGCTGTTTCTCCATGTCCAACTTCAGCCGCGACCTGGAAAGGCAACTGGGAACGTGAAGCAGCTGAGTCCTTTTAGAACCGGTAGAGGTTTGTAATGACATTGGAAATCACACAAGAGAAGCACTATATATGGTAGACAAAACGACCAGCACGGCGAAGAAAGAATCCTCCGGCGACCCGATCATCCAGATCACGGGGCTGCACAAGTGGTTTGGCGACTTGCATGTGCTCAACGAGATCAACCTTACCGTTGAAAGAGGGGAACGGATCGTTATCTGCGGCCCCTCCGGTTCGGGGAAATCCACTCTGATCCGCTGCATCAATCGACTCGAACAGCACCAGCGCGGTCAGATCGTTGTTGATAATATCGAACTGACCAATAACCTTAAAAACATCGAAAAGATCAGAGTGGAAGTGGGCATGGTCTTCCAGCACTTCAATCTTTTCCCTCATTTGACCGTTCTGGAGAATTTGACTCTCGGGCCGATCTGGGTCCGCAAACTGCCACGTGCTGAAGCTGAAGAGCTCGCCATGGCCTATCTGAAAAAGGTCCATATTGCCGAGCAGGCCAAGAAGTTTCCGGGCCAGCTGTCCGGCGGCCAGCAGCAGCGGGTGGCCATCGCCCGCAGTCTGTGTATGAAGCCTAAGGTCATGCTCTTTGATGAACCCACCAGCGCGCTGGATCCCGAGATGGTCAAGGAAGTGCTGGACGTCATGATCCAACTGGCTCATGAGGGCATGACCATGCTTGTGGTCTCCCATGAGATGGGCTTTGCCAAGAGTGTTGCCCACCGGGTGCTCTTGATGGACTTCGGGCAAATCCTCGAGCAGAATACGCCCGAGGCTTTCTTCAGCACTCCTCAACACGAACGCACCAAGCTCTTTCTGAGCCAGATCCTCCACTAGACCAGGCAAGCGTAAGGTTATGCATGGAATTAAGGTATCGTTCCTCCCAGAGAGCAACACTGCTCCCTGGCTGACGAGAATCCCGGTCGCGACGACCAGACCGCGATGGATGGCTTCGAGCAACTTGCACGGCGGCATGGTTCGGAATCTTCGGTCGGCGCGGGCGTTCAGAATAACGACGGTGGTCACTGCATCCCTTCAAGGGCGATGGCTGGTTCAACCCCGCAATGCTGGCACACGGCAAGGGCCAGGGCCACGTTCTCTGCGAACACTTCGCAGGGGAAGGGCGAAAGGTATTCTTCTTCTACAACCCAAGCTCCGCGACCAGGGTCCCTTGATAGGACCAGTAGAGTCTTCGGAGGTCCCCGCTTTGGCTCTCATTCGCGACAATATAGAACACGTTACGCCCATTGTCGCTCCCGATGGCGTTGAAGGGCTTCCGATTCTCGGAGGGGAATCGCGGGTCTGTCGCTTCTGTATTGACGCTGACCTTCAATCTGCTCGAGGACAGCCAATCCGCCCAAGTGATGTCCATAAAGCGGGTATCCGCATCGCGAGTAAAGGCGATCAGCTCGGAGTCCCCGTTGATGGGCGGCAGTTGGTTCCGAAAGGCATAATACGCCGAGATATTGTTTTGCATGGAATGAATGGCCGGGAGGACCAGGGAGGTGAGTCTGGATTTTGCGACGTAGCGCTGGTAAAATGGCACCGCCACAGAAGCCAGAATACTGATAATGGCCACTACAATCATAAGCTCAACCAGGGTGAACCCCTTATTCCTTTGCACCTTAAATAGCATTTTCTATCACCCCTAGAGGAAGCTAATTGTTCGGTGAAAAAATTGCCTTGCCAATTCGACTGGAAGGTTTCATCAACTACGAAGAGCGAGCAATGATTATGCCAAGGAGGCGGTTGCTCATGCTGGCCGCAAGGAATGGCGCGTCAGGACGTCCTGCGTCCTGCGTATCACCCACCACCGCGACGACTCCTTGTGAAGCAGGATGACTCTCCTGTTTCAAGGAAAACCCTTCCAGCCTTCTCGTTCCGGCATGCCAGGGCTGATCGCTTGGCGCACCGGGGGCCGCAGCGACATAATTCAGCATTGGAGTGACAGATCGCGTCACCGGAAAGCTTAGGGAAAGAGGATTGCTTTGAACGATGCGTTCAGTCCAGGTAAGCTCACCTTGTACTCCTCGTCAAAAGATGTCATGCTTGAATCCAAGCTGTTTATTGGTGCTGGATTTCTGATCGCTTGGCTTGCTGAGATGACAACGGAGAGGACGAGATGCAGGTATTTGTAGCCAGGCAACCAATATTTAACCGGCAGAAACGTGTTTTCGGCTACGAGATTCTGTACCGTTCAACCGCAGGCAATTTCTATGATGGGACGGATGGAGACCAGGCAACTCGCAAGGTCATTGCCAACACCTTTCTCAACATCGGGCTGCAGCGGATCACTGGCGGCAAGAAAGCCTTCATCAATTTCACCCAAAACGTGCTCATTGAGGAGATAGCCTTCAATCTGCCGAAAAATCTTGTGATTATCGAGATTCTCGAAGACGTGATGCCCGATCAGGATCTCATACAGGTTTGTCGGAAAATCCACGAGGCCGGGTACACGCTGGCCCTGGACGACTACCTCGCTACCAGTGAACACCTGAAACCGCTTGCCGAACTGGCGGATATTCTGAAGGTGGACTTTCGAGGCAACGACGACCAGCAAAAGAAGGTTATTGCCGAGTGGGTGAGGACGGCGGCAGCGAGTACCAGGTTGCTCGCCGAAAAAGTCGAGACCCAGGAAGAATTCCAGATGGCGTTGGAAGATGGTTATGAATATTTTCAAGGCTTTTTTTTCAGCAAACCGGAGATTGTTCCGGGCAAGGAGGTTCCGGGCTTCAAGCTGAATCACCTGAAGATGCTCCAGGAACTGCACCGGCAGGACTTGCACTACGGTGCCCTGGAAGAGACCATCAAGCACGATCTTTCGCTGAGCTACAAGCTTTTGAATTACATCAACTCGGCCTATTTGGGCGTGCGCCAGCAAGTCTCCTCCGTCCGCCATGCCATCATGCTCCTGGGCGAAGATGAGGTCAGGAGATGGGCTTCACTCGTCGTTCTGACGGGCCTTGGCAAAGACAAGCCGCAGGAACTGCTGGTCACTTCCCTGATTCGAGCCAACTTCTGTGAAGCTCTGGCGGAGCCGATGGGCTGGAAGGGCAAGAAATCGGAACTCTACATGATCGGTCTGCTCTCGCTGCTCGATGTATTCGTGGGTCGACCGCTGGCCGAAGTGCTTGCGGAAATGCCCCTCAGTCAGGAAATCAAGGCAGCGTTGTCCGGCGAAAAAACTGCATTCAGGAACCCGCTCGAACTGGTGCTTTTTTACGAGAGAGCCGACTTCACCGAGCTCCATGGGACTATTGAGAAACTCAACTTGAAACCCGAAGAGATCGCTGAGGTCTATGTGGACTCGGTAGAACGCGCCGAGCAGGCCCTGGGACTTCAGGACGCTTGACGTGGTGCACTTCTTCGAAAGAACCGCCTGACCATCTCCAAGTGAAGGGCAAACGCCAGCTCCTGAGGCTCTGTCAGGATGACGCGCGCGGTCGTTTCGTCGGTGGGGGCGAAAGGAGTGAGGTCAACTGAGATATGGCCACCAGCCAGGTGTTACTGAGATCATCTGCCGCCATCACATTGAAAAACTGGGTTATCTGCCCTGCGATAAGCTCAAGTGGCTCTTTGCCAGGTTGGTGGAGCAGGTTCCCGTGTGGCACCTCAGCCGGGAAAGCGCCGGAGTTGCCTTGGCGTTCGGTTATGCAATGGGGCAGGGAAGGGCGGCGCTGCTCATCCAGAGCACCGGGCTCGGGAATGTCATTACGGAACTGATGACCCTCCCGGTCCTGTACGGGCTTCCCTTGCCGCTGCTGGTGAGCTGGCGCGGGCACTACCGCGAGAACATCGAGGCTCAGACCATTCTTGGGGAACGGATCGTTCCCATGCTGCGCGGGCTTGAAATTCCCGTAACTGCTATTGAAACTCCCGACGATCTCGGGCAGTTCGACGCGGGCCTGCTGCGTGCTTTGAAGAGTCCAGGGTGCAGGTCTTTCTGTTATCTCCGCGGCTGTGGGAAGGTGAGCAAATCGAGGGAACACCCGAAGTGGGCAATCCGCGCCTGGCTCCTGTCGGCGTTGTGGAGGAAGGTTCGAGGGTGTCCCCGAGTTGACGCGCTATCAGGCGATCGGGTCATTCTCGAGACCCTGACCGAAGACCAGGTGCTGGTGGCCCAAATCGGATTTCCGGCCCGTGAGGCTTGTGCCATCCGGGATCGAGAGAGGAATCTCTATCTTCTGGGGGCTCTCGGCTCGGCAACCCTGGTCGGGGTCGGGCTGGCCGAAGCCCGTCCCGATTTGCGCATCGTCGTCCTGGATGGTGACGGCTCCTTCATCCTCAACCCGAATCAGATGTTGGAACTCAGCCGCCATTGCCCGAAGAATCTTTCCGTGGTGCTGCTCGATAACGGCTCATGGGGCTCCACCGGCTCGCAACCCACGCTCACTGGCCCGGCTTGAACCTTGCCGCCTTCGGCGCCAGCCTCGGGACCCCAAATGGCAGCGGGTCGTCAATGCCTCCCAGTGGCAGGCCCTGGCTCACAGGGTGGTGAAGGTGGTCACCTGGTGCATTTCCTGATCCGTCCCGGAAATGCCGAAGTCCCACTTATCTCGATTCCTGCGAGACAAATCACGGGCGATTCCAGGACGCTATCTCCCATCGGGCTCGTATGCCTGCCTGAGGTCATTCCTGCCGCTTCCGACAGCATGGCCCGGACATGCGGGAGCTCGGATGGAACTGCTGTCAAGACACTCCGGGAATTCACGGCCATGCGCGTCGTCTTGACCGACTAAAAGACAATTGCCGTTCCTATCCACCAGCAGCAGGCATACGTTTTCGGCCTCCTGATCCTCTCTGTGCGTTCATCGAGGCTTTGAGGCAACAATTCCGGGCACCGGCTCCAGGACCCGCGAACGCTGTCCGATCCGGTTGCAGCCTGTCGGAATGGATTGTCGCTTCGTCTGAAAGCCGCTATGGATGAGCCTCCACGGAATCAATATTCACATGCTCAGAGTCGAGAAAGCCCCCTAGATATTGAGCTGGAACGTTACGCTCGATGGTGATGAAAGAGTAAACACACAAGTGGCCTGAAGATATTCGAGGAGCGGGTCTTTGTTTACCTCTTTCTTGGAAGAGGAGAGTATCTCACGCAGGGATTTGACCTCCCCCCGGCGGCTCCGGCCATAACGGTTTGCCCGATGCCACCCTTTCCGCCCGGGATGGTTTTCAATCCAATCTGGCCTCAACCCGGATTCTAACCATAACCATTTGAAATCATATCAGCTTGGATGGTCGAACACGCAATGCAAAAAAAGCGAAGGGTGAGATATTACTTGAACCCAGAAAAATATTGTATAGTGTATGATATTTTTCCATAGGTGCAAGTGACCGCCAATGATGCGAAGGAGAAGATTGAAAAGGCTGCTGGGATCGAACGGCATGGCGGTCTTCAAGGGGGATGGTGGTAATCCTGTAAAGACGAAGGGGATTGTTAGAGAGAAGGCAAAAATGATTTTTGAAACGGGCTTTGCACGTCAAGAAAATTAGATCTGGAAAGGGGGGATGTGCTGTACCAGATGTCTCGGTAATGGTTTTACGTGGGCGCGGCGTATCGGGGTTTTCCTAAATGATCGAGTCAAGTGAGTAGAATGAGGAGAACAATATGAACGCAGCAATTCTTATGGTCGTAGCAGCTGCTTTTTTCTTTTTGGCTTACCGTTTTTACGGAAGATACATTTCAAGAGTCTTCGAACAAAATGATGACAAACCGACACCGGCATGTGTCCTGACGGATGACTGTGATTATGTGCCGACCAAACCGATTGTGCTCTTTGGGCACCATTTTGCCAGCATCGCCGGCGGCGGGCCGATCATCGGTCCTACCGTCGCGATGATCTTCGGATTCATCCCGGTATGGCTGTGGGCGGTGTTCGGGAGTATTCTTATTGGCGCCGTGCATGACATGACGACCCTTTTTGCCAGCGTCAGGGAGAAGGGACATTCGGTTGCCGAGATCGCCAGATCGACCTTGGGAAACACGGGATTCTTTCTCTTTATCTCGTTTACCATCTGCGTCCTGTTACTGGTGACCTCGGCGTTTCTGGGCCTGACGGCAACGGCTCTGACGTCTTTGCTGTCCCTGGACGTCCTCAAGCTGGATCCTTCACAAACGGTGGTGAAGACCATCGAGGCCGGAGGAGTGATCAAGGCCCAGATCGGCGGTATCGCCTCCACGTCCGTCATCATTATTACCTGCTTTGCACCGATTATCGGCTTCCTGGTGTATAAGAAGGGAATCAATGTTTATCTTGCCTGCGGAATCGCGATCGTTGTGTGTATCTTTTCCGTTATCGTTGGAATGGAATATCCGATTTCCATCGCAGCCAATACCTGGATGATCATCCTCTGTTTTTATACCTTGCTGGCCGCCGGCATTCCCGTCTGGATCATTTTGCAGCCGCGGGACTTTACCAACTCGTTTTTGCTTTACGCCGGCGTTGCGGCATTGTTTATTGGCAGTATTGTGGCAGGCCTTAAAGGGGTTACCTTCAACGCCCCCTTCACCAATATTGCGGCGAGGAACAGCAAGTTAGGTCCCATCTGGCCGTTTTTGTTCATTACCGTAGCCTGTGGCGCCATTTCAGGCTTCCATTGCCTGGTTGCCGGCGGCACCTCATCGAAACAGGTTTCAAAAGAATCGGATATTATTAAAGTCGGCTATGGCGGAATGCTATTGGAAGGTTTGCTTGCCATCGGCGTCCTGGTTGCCGTCGGCTGCGGCCTCACGTTTCAGGATTACACGAATATTGTGTTCCCGACGACCGCCGGGGCAAAGTCAAACCCGATTCTGGCCTTTGCCGCCGGCGCCGGCGGTTTGCTCGACAAAGGGTTGGGGATCGCACCCGTGTACGGGACCATTTTCGGAATCCTGCTGGTGGAAGGTTTTGTGGTCACCACCCTGGATACGGCCGTGCGGCTCAACCGATATTTATTCGAAGAGCTGTGGGCGGTTATATTCACGAATGTTCCGAAGATCATGAAAGGATATGTATTCAACTCTGCACTCTGTGTGATTCTCATGTACCTTCTGGCTTACAACAATGCGTTTTTGGCTCTCTGGCCCGCCTTCGGCTCCTGCGAATCAGTTGCTTGCCTCTTTGGCGCTGATCGCCGTATCCGTGTGGCTGGTGAATAAGGGGAAAAATGCCGTGTTTACCGTAATCCCGGCGATATTCATGATGGCAACAACCTTGTATTCACTGGTTAGTTTACTTACGGTAACATATCTCCCCAAGGGGAATTATACCCTGGCCACCTTCGCGATATTGCTGATTGTTCTTTCCATCGGTGTCATTGGCTTATCGTTCAAGAAATGGAGAGAGATAAGAAAGAATGGCATAGTAGCACCAAGTGCGGCATAAGGTGATGTCAAAAGAAAGAGATTTGTTGTATGTGAATCGTCATCGTATGAGAGCAAGCTCATTTTAACGAAAAAGGTGCTCTCAGGTGTACAATGCTCTACCGGAGGGACAGCTCAAACTGTCCCTCCCTTTTTTTCAGACAGCACCTAACGGACGACCAGGAGGTTATTGACCTTGCGCACGCCGTCAACAGTTTCCGCCAGTTCCGTCGCCCGCTTCTTGGCAAATTCGGATTCCACCGCCCCCGTGAGGGTGACCTCACCCTGGAAGGTGTCCACCGACACGGCGAAACCGCTCAAATAAGGATCGTTGAACATTCTGGCCTTGATAACCGTGGTGAGGTTCATGTCATCGATCACCTGGCCCGCACTCCTCCCGGCGGCGGTCCTGCAGGAACACAGGGTGCAGACCAGTCCAAGGCAAATCAGTAGGCGTACAATGTTCTTCCAGTTTCGCATTTCACAAACTCCACTCGAAGGATACCCAATCATAGTCCCTGTGCCGCCAGCGCTGCGACTCGAGCCATATTGACCTGCGGAACCTGTCCGCGCCAGCGCCAAACACGCTGCAAGAAGCGCTGCCTTCTGCGCTTTGTCCTTTAACGCATCTCATTGCCTGTTGATTTGTCCTGGCAATTCCTGAATAATGCAACAGATGCTGATGATTTTGCAAATGGGGATTTAGCTTGCAGAAACCGAAGAAAACCGCCCGCGGGGAACATCCTCACAACCTCTCCTTTCCGCTCAGATGTTTGGCCGGAGCCCTGCTCTGTCTCTTGCTCCTTCCCCTGGCTTTGGTCGCAGCTCTGCACGTGCCGGCAGTGCAGGACACCATCCTGCGGGCAGCGGTGCAAAAGCTCGAAAGCAGCGCCGATCTGCAGATACAACTTGCCGGCGCCCGCTGGTCGCCGTTCCGTGAGCTGAGCCTGCTGGATCTGAAAGTTAAGGCCGCCGGTGAGAATCTCATCGAGTGTGAGAAGGCGAATCTCGGCTACCATCTGTCCTGGAAATGGCCCTATCTATACCCCGAGGCCATCGTCCTCGAAAAACCCTCGCTTCACCTCGAACGCGATGCCCAGGGCCGGTGGCAGCTCCCGGCCAGGAAGGGCGCACCGCCGGAGGCTTCCCAGCCCGGCAAACCCTTTCCCTGGTCCAGTTTCCCCTGGCCTCAAGTACGCATTGTCTCTGGAACCATCACCGCCGCCCAGAACGGGCAGGTGGTGCTCTCCATACGGGATGTGAACGCCACCCTTTCGGTGCAGGAAATGATGGACAGCGACGGGCCGTGGCTCAAGCTTGATTTTGGCCAATGGCATGGTTCTGCGGAAGTCCCCGCGTGGGGCCGGTGGCAATTCAGCGGGCAAGCGGAAATCAGGAACAAAACCCTTGTGGTCCCTGGAATTGAGCTGGAGATTCCGGGCGTCACGCAGCTTCACAGCCAGGGCCAATGGATGCTCGTTCCCCCGTATGACGGCGCACTGGCATTGCAGGTCAGGCAATTCTCTGTGCAAGCCTTTCCCACCTTTCAGACGGCCTTTTCCCAGCTGAGTGAGATCAGCGGCATCCTGCGTTTGAACAGAGACGCCGGCAAATGGTCGCTCGAGCATGACCTCAAGACCAACCTGGGCGGTCTTCAGGGGACCCTGCAAGTCGACCCCGGTGCCTCAGACGGCCGGATCGTTCAACTCAGTTCCCGCTTCGCTGACCTCCAGGTCCCGGTTCTGGCGCAGACCGCCAACTCTCATCTCTTTGGGCTAGTGGATTTCACGTTGAAGGGCGTTGACCTCGATACTGCACAGGCAAGCCTGCATGCTGTTCTCGATACGTCCTGGTGGGGGGATCAAACGATCTACCGGGGTGAACTCAGCGCTTCCTACGACCACGGCATGCTCGCAATCAAGCCCTCGAAGGTGCAGAGTTCGCTCGGGAATTTCGATCTCTCCGCAACGGCGGACCTGAGAGGGCTCTGGCATCTAGATCACGCCGGCGCCGTGAAGCTGGACCTGCGGGCGGAACAGGCCAGTCTTGAGAAAGTGTTTGCCGGAGCGGCCCAGCGGCTTGGCGGCAGTATTTCATATAGCGGCCGGTATGGAGCCGGGGATTTCCGCAAGTGGGAGCAATGGCAGGGGAATCTGGAAGCTAACCTGGCGTTGCCCCAGTTGTTGTCGTTGAAGGCTTCGGGCAATCAGAAACATGATTTTCTCAATGTGGATTACGAACTCGAACTCAGCGAGCTTCAGAAGTTTTCCGCGTACTTTCCCGCGTTGAATGCCAAGGGAAAGGTAAACTCTCGCGGCAGTGTCAAGGGAAGGGGCGCGGATTTGGTGTGGGACGGCATCCTCACCTCGCCGCTGCTTCAGGTCGGAGGCGTCCAGGGGGAACAGGTATCTCTCAAAGGAAAAGGCCGCATCGTCGGCAAAGAAGGGCAACGCGAACTCACGCTGAAGGTTCAGAATCTGCATGTTGAAGGCCGGAAACTGGGGACTTTGAACCTCGACCTGCAACAGGAGGGCGATGGTTGCCGGTTCAATCTCAGGAGCGAAGGGATCGGGGCGCAAGGCGGAGCCAGGCTCGTCGGACGGCTGGAAAGGCTCTGGGGACCGGTCAGGACGCTGCTGGTCAACCAGAGCACACTCACCTGGGGGAAGGAGAGCGCTACGGTGGAGGGCCGGGTTGATGCTTCCAAAGATGGCATCCGGGTGCCCTCGCTGACGGTACAGCGCGGGAGCGAGAAATTGCAGCTGGCCGGAGAGGTCCTGCCTGATGCCAGGACCGACCTCAAACTGACCCTCGAGGGCATCAATCTGGGTCAATGGTCACGGATGTTCGCTCGGGAGTTTTCGATTTCAGGCATGCTGTCCGGACAGCTCGCCGTGAAGGGCCGCGCCAATCAGCCCGAAGCCACGCTGAATCTGCAGTTGCTGCGCGGGGCGTTCGTAGTCCCCCCGAAAGCGGACCCCCCTGGGTTGCCTTCCCGAACGGGGAAGCCGCCCACCCCGGAACAGCTGATCGACCGGCTTCAGCTTCAGGGCTCCCTGGTCAAGGATGTCCTGAGCATCCAGGGTGACTTGCAGAGTCCCGCCGTGCAAACTCCGCTTCACTTTGCGGCCAAACTGCCGGTCCACTTGAGTCTCAATCCTCCCCAGCTGAACCTGAAAGCCGGGGAAGAGCTGGCTTCTTCGGTAAAGGTGACGGCGCTCCAGGCTGAAAAGATTTTGCCCTATCTGGACTTTCTGGACCGGCTGGGAGGCCGCCTTGACCTGGACGCCCAGGTTGGCGGAACGTTGAATCAACCCTCTGTCATTGGTAACGGGTCGTGGCAGAACGGTTCCTTTCGGGTCACCAGATGGCCCAACCCCATCGAGAATATCCAGGTGGACTGGCAAGCAGATGCCAGGCAGATCTTCATTCAAAAAAGCAGCATGAATCTCCTCGGCGGGGACGTGCAGGTGAAAGGACGCATCGGCTACCCACGTTTTTTTGAGATGGACCTTACGGCTGATGGCAGCAATCTGGAAGTGAAGGAGATCTACGGGATCAAAGGCACCGTCTCAGGCCATGCCCAGTTGCTGCAAACCGCTACGTCCACCCGCCTTACCGGCATTTTGAACCTGAGCAAAGGCGACATGAATCTCGGCCAATTTGAAACCGATCTCGCCCGCAACATCTCGGTCGTTGATGGGACCGGCAAGGCGGAAACGATCGAGGTCCGCAAAGACCCAACGCAGCAGAGTGGCTTTGTTGACAGACTGGAAATGGATCTTACCATAAACCTTCCTCCTTCCGGGACCTGGGTCCATGGCAAGGGACTGGAAGCGGAAATAACCGGCGCCCTCAAGATCGAGAAGCGGCCGTTTGCCGGAGTGAAGCTGCGCGGTGGCTTGCATACGCTGCGTGGCGAGTACCGGTTCCAGGAGTACAAACTGAAGATCGTTGATGGTGAACTGGTTTTTCCCGAAGCACCCGAACCCGACCCTCATTTAAAAATTGTTTGTCAAAAAGAGGTCAAGGATGCCATCATACAGGTCCATGTCACGGGACCGCTGAAGCAGCCGAAACTGGTGATGAGCAGCATCCCATCCATGAACCAGGTTGACATCCTCTCCTATCTGGTCTTTGATCGTCCGGCAGGGGATCTGAGCTCCAAAGAGAGCTTTCAGCTCCAGGACAAAGCAGCATCCTGGATGGGCACCCAGACTTCGACGCTGCTAAAGCGGGTGCTTGGGGACACACCCTTTGTGCCGGACACCATCGAATACCGGAAGAGCACCAGCACCTCCAGGGTGACATCTGGTTCGGGGAACCGGACGGATACGAATGTTGTGGCGATCGGGAAGCACATCACCCCGGACCTTTATGTCAACTTCGAAAAAGGCGTCACCGGAGAGGAAGGCGACCAGGTTGCGGTTGAATACCGAATAAACCGTCATCTTTCGGTTCAGACGGAGTTTGGGGGAACCCAGCAGAGCGGCATTGATGTCTTCTTACGCTATGATTTTGGAAAATGAAGGCATTTCCAATTTCCATATCGGATGTCGGATTTGAGATCCAGTAAGGCGCCGGTTTGGAGGCAGATGGGGGATGTTGGCATAAGGGTTTGGGGATTTGGGAAAACGACAGAGGAGGAGTGACGCTATGAAGATGCAGGAAATTCGCCAGATGGCCAAGAAGCTTGGGATCAATTCCTTTGGGAAAAACAAGATCGCTTTGATCCGGGAAATACAACGCACGGAGGGAAACTTTGACTGCTACGGCACGGCCCTGGATGACTGCGACCAGCAGGAGTGTGTGTTTCGACCGTCCTGTCTTGAAAAACCCGCCGGCAAATGACAGGTGATCGATGGCCTGTAAGGTGATCTTTTTCCTGGATCCTTGGGTAGCAGACAACCTGAACGATGAAGCTCGGGC
Source organism: uncultured delta proteobacterium (assembly GCA_963783775.1). Classification (GTDB taxonomy): domain Bacteria; phylum Desulfobacterota; class Syntrophobacteria; order Syntrophobacterales; family Syntrophobacteraceae; genus JADGQM01. The sequence goes on from CAWAOR010000015.1 coordinate 186,994, forward strand.
CTACTGGTAAGGGATTCCTCGGATTCCTTCAGATTTCTCGTCGATAAAAGAGCGGATTGGCTTTGCGGTTGCCCCAAGAGCCACTCCCGGCCTGCTATCTTCATGCTTCTTCGTGGATCAGCAAAGGACAAATGGCGATGAACAAGAATCTCTCACTGGAAGATCAGGATGTGCTCCTGAGTATCCAGAACACCAAGAATCCTGCCCAGGGGATCCTTCTGGTTATCGACGAATCCCGTGAATACCTTAAGACTCAAGGGTTGAGCACAATTTTTGGGGTGAAGGAAATTCGCTTGACTACTCAAGAGGTAGTGCAGGATCTCCATGAGTATGCTCAGGTGCTGACTTTCATCCTCGACACCATCGCGACTGCCGATGAGTTGGGCCTGCCCTACAGTTACCAGAACGAATTTCAATTCGGCGATGTCGACTATACTCTCTATGAAGATGGAGAATACCGCCTGCTGAAAAAGGCTCAAGGCTAAGAGGCTGTCTGAGAAGGGAGGAGCTTCATGGCACGACAAATCAACCGAGCGGGGCTGGAGTTGGTTAAATGTTGTGAAGGCTTCCGGAAGCAGGCTTACCGCTGCCCAGCAGGAGTCTGGACGATAGGTTATGGTCACACCCACGGCGTGAAGCCCGGGATGGAAGTTGCCGAGGAAGAGGCCGAAGAAATCTTGAACCAGGATTTGGCGGAAGCCGGAGAACACGTGGAGCGACTGGTACGGGTACCATTGACCGATCCCCAATTCTCGGCTTTAGTGAGTTTTGTATTCAACGTTGGTGCCGGCCGTCTAGAGAGCAGCACCTTGTTGCTCCGCCTCAACACAGGCGACTACGACGCTGTGCCCAGTGAGTTGGCGAAATGGGTAAAGGCGACTGATCCGAAAACCGGCAGGAAAGTTGCGCTTCCAGGCCTGGTTAGGCGTCGCGCTGAAGAGGGAGAGCTGTGGCTGAAATCGGATTCCGATGATCCTTTCCGGAACAGCCCGGATATGCCCCAGCGCGTGCACCCCGACGAAACCCGAGTAGCCTACATGGTTGCCGCACGGAGTGGTTTGAAGCTGCGCGAAGGGGCGGGAACCGCATTCGAGGTTTTGCAGGTGGCTCCACTAGGCACACGGGTATTTATCGTTAAAGAAAAGGACGGTTGGGCGGCTGTCGATCTCCAGGGCGACGGCGTGGTAGACGGCTGGATGTCGCGGGATTTCTTGACCCCGCTCAGCGAATAAGCGAGAAGCTCGTCTTTCGGAGACAGCACCCTGGCCGGCTATTATGGTTCCAATTAAGGGCGCGGCAAAATCCTTTTCGCCTGGAAATGCGAAAGAAAACTTCGTAATTCGAAACTCCCTCTCCAGTATTCTCGATATTCATCTCTCCCGCCGTCATTCATCCGGTGGGGCAAAACCCCGGCGCAGCGTATTTTCCACGATGTTCCGGGGCGTCATGAACTGGCGCAGGTAATCCGGTCCCCCGGCTTTGGAGCCGATGCCCGACATTTTGAACCCCCCAAAGGGATGGCGCTGCACCAGTGCTCCCGTGCACCCGCGATTGATGTAAAGATTCCCCACCCGGAAGTCCCTCCTCGCCCTGGCGATATTTTTCGGGCTCCGCGAAAATACCGCTCCGGTAAGGGCGTACTGCGTGCTGTTGGCCGCCGCCAAAGCTTCCTCGAAATCTTTCACTTTGATGACGGCCAGCACCGGCCCAAAGATTTCCTCCTGCGCCAGGCGATGTTCGGGGCGGATATCGGCAAAAATGGCGAGGGGAACGTAAAACGCTCCGGAGTGATGAGTGGGGGCGACGTCGCGCTGCACGATGAGGGTTCCTTCCTCCTTGCCGATGGCGAGGTATTCCAGAATCTTCTGGCGGGCGATGGGGTCGATCACGGCTCCAAGAGCGTTTACCGGGTCTTCCACCGGCCCCATAGGGAGGCTCCCGGCCGCGGCCTGCAGCCGTTCCACCAACCGGTCGTAGTTCTCCTCGAGCACGATCAGCCGTGAACAGGCGGAGCACTTCTGGCCCTGGTAGCCAAATGCGGAATGGAGAAGGTGAACGACAGCCTCGTCGAGATCAGCATCCGCATCGATGATGATGGCGTTCTTGCCGCCCATTTCGGCGATCACGGTTTTGACTCCGAGGGCCGATTGGGGGGTCCGGGAAGCGAGTTCAACGATGTGAAGACCGGTTTCCTTGCTTCCGGTGAAGGCAATGAGAGCCACATCGGGATGGGCTACCAGGTGATCCCCGATGTCACTGCCGGACCCGGGCAGAAAATTCAGCACCCCCGGCGGCAGTTTTGCCTCTTTGAACAATTCATGAACCATGGCGCCGACCACGGGAGACTGGGACGCGGGTTTGTAGACCACCGTATTGCCGGTGACGATGGCCGCAGCGCTCATGCCCATGGAAATGGCGAGCGGGAAATTCCAGGGCGCGATGACTACCGCCACGCCTTTGGGTTCATAGACGAGATGGCTCAGTTCCCCCGGCACATGGCCCATCCGTTCGGGGGACCCGAGACGCAGCATCTCGCGGCCGTAATATTCGAGAAAATCAATCGCTTCACAGACATCGGCATCGGCTTCGCGCCAGGCTTTGCCGACTTCGAACACCTGCAGAGCGGCAAGGTCGTAACGCAACCGACGGGCGTGTGAAGCAGCCTGAAAGAGAACGGCGGCCCGCGTTCGGAAATCGGTATCCCGCCATCCGGGAAAAGCGGCCTTTGCGGCCTGAATGGCTTGCTCCGCCTCGGCGATCCCGGCTGCCGCCACCTGTCCCACCACCTCATCCGGTGCATTCGGATTGACCGAGACGATCTCTCTGGCAGTTTCAAACGGCTTCCCGCCTATGACCAGCGGAATTTTTCGGGGAAAGCCCTTGCGCACCCGTTTCAACGCCTCGGCGAAACCCTCCCGGGGTTGCGCGAGGGTCCAATCCCACAGAGGTTCATTCTGAAAAGGGCCTTTGTCCCCATGCGCGCTGGCCACCAGCTGAGGTTCCGGGGATGGAGGGGGTTCCTTTAAGATTTCCAGGGGATTCCGGAGCAATTCGTCAATGGCGATGCCCTGGACAAAACCCTGACGGAGAAACGACTCGTTGGCCGTGTTTTCGAGCAGGCGTCGCACGAGATAGGCCATGCCCTGAAGCATCTCGCCGATGGGAGCGTAGACCCGCACCGGCAGGCCGGCCTTGCGCAGCGCACTGCGGATCGGTTCCCCCATGCCGTAGATGACCTGGTATTCGACATCTTCCGGAGGCGTTCGCAGCTCTTTGGCAGTTTCCATGACGTAGGCGATGGCTCGCAGATTGTGGGAAGCGCAGGCAAGCCGGGCCCGTTCATGGTTTTGGAGAATGATCCGGGCTAGCTTCTCGAAGTTGGCGTCGGTTTCGGGTTTGGTGGTGAAAACCGGGATGGGCCAGGTGTTCTGTCGTGCCCATATGACCTCCGAATCCCAGTAGGCTCCTTTGACCAGGCGGGTGGTGAACCTGATCTTGCGCTTGCGCCCCCATTGCAGGAGGTCGTTGAGGTCTTCCTCGCTGTCACGGCGATAACACTGGATGGCAATGCCGGTGTGCGGATAGTCGTGAAATTCGGGCTCTTCCATGATGCTGCGGTAAAGCGCCAGCGTCAGGTTCTTGAGGCCGTGGTGTTCCATATCCAGATTGACAAAGGCGCCCGTAGCGACAGCTTTGCGGAAAAGCGGTCGCAACCGTTCCTTGGCCATCGCCACAGAATGCTCAAAAGCACAGGCATTCATCTGGGAGTACATGGCCGAGACTTTGATGGAGACATTGACCTTGGGTGAATGCCCCCAGTCCAGGGTGGCGGGATTGTCACCCAGCGGCGCCCAGCCATGCTGCGCCTCATGCAGCACGTCAAAGAGTTCGAAGTATCGTTGGAAATACTGCTCCGCTTCCTGCTCGGAAACCACGGCCTCGCCCAGCAAGTCGGCAGTGAAGGCCACTCCGAGTGTTCTCAACCGTTCCAGAACGGGAACCGCCTCCTGGGGAGTGCGGCCAAGGATGAACTGTTGCGCCATGGAGGCGATGTTATCGGCAAAGCTCTTAGCCACCATTTTGGCCGCAAATGAGGTCGGCGAAACGAACTTGACTCCCCATTGCAGAGCTGGCGGGAGTTTCACCTCCGGCCGGCTGAAATATTCCTGGAGATGCCGAGCGACCGATTCGGGGCGGTTGAGGGTGGGAAAGACGTCAATGAAGCGAAACATCTCGACCCGGAAGGCTTCGTCCCGCATGCACCAGTCGAGCACCTTGCCGATCCAGAATTGTTTTTGAAAGAGGGTCGGGGACTCTCCTTCGATCAGCTGATAGAGCCATTTCCCAGTCTTTTGAAGGCGTTCTTCCAAATCGGCGGCCATGGTTTTCCTCCCTGTTTGGACTTTATAGATATTATAATGCTTCGCAACGCCCAGCGAAAACTCATTTCCCCTCTGCGGAAGCACAAAGCTAAGTTGACAGGGGAGGGGTGTCCTGATATTTTTCGCACACTTGTAGGGAGGAGTTCGGGGGGGAGGTCCGCCGGATTTCGTGGTCGTCGTCGCTTCTTATCACAAAAGGGGAGGGTTCCATGAAAAAGCTGCTCTTTGTTGCTCTGGTGTTGTCCTTTTTTCTGGGTCAGGCGCATGCCGCCGATACCGTCAAGATCGGCCTCATGGGGCCTATGACCGGCTCGTGGGCAAGCGAGGGACAGGAAATGAAGCAAGTTCTGGATCTGCTGGCCGAGGAACTGAACGCCAAGGGCGGGATTGCCGGCAAGAAGGTGGAAGTGATCAGTGAAGACGACGGCGGTGATCCTCGCACTGCGTCTCTTGCGGCGCAACGCCTGTCGACGCAGGGAGTGATTGCGGTGATCGGAACCTACGGCTCAGCCGTGACCGAAGCTACGCAAAACATTTACAATGAAGCCAAAATCATCCAGATTGCCAATGGGTCCACCGCCATCCGGCTGACCGAAAAAGGGTTGCCCTATTTCCTCAGGACCTGCCCGCGTGACGATGAACAGGCCAAAGTCGCGGCCCAGGCCATCCAAAAGCTGGGTGTTAAGAAACTGGCCATCCTCCATGACAACAGCACCTACGCCAAGGGACTTGCCGATGAAGCCAAAGCCCTCCTCCAGGGGAAAGTGGAAATTGTCTTCTTCGAGGCCCTGACCCCCAAGGAACAGGATTACACGGCCATTCTTACCAAGATGAAATCCGTCCAGCCTGATTTCGTGTTCTTCACCGGCTATTACGGCGAAGGCGGCCTGCTCCTCAAACAGAAAAAGGAAATGAACTGGAATGTGCCGTTTATGGGCGGCGATGCCACCAACAATCCGGACCTGGTAAAAATCGCCGGAAAGGATGCCGCGGCCGGGTTCTACTTTCTCAGCGCTCCTCTGCCAAAGGATCTGCCGTTTGAGCAAGCGAAGGCCTTCCTGACCGCTTTTGCCAAGAAATATGGCAATCCTCCCAGCTCGATTTATGCGGTGCTGGCTGGAGACGGCTTCCGCGTAGTCGCTGCCGCCATCGATCAGACCAAAACCACAGATACCGCCAAGGTGGCTGACTACCTTCACAAAACCCTCAAGGATTTTCCAGGGCTGACAGGGAAGATCACTTTCAACGACAAGGGCGACCGGGTCGGGGAGGTGTATAAGGTCTACCAGGTCAACCCCCAGGGGGAATTTATCCTCCAACCCTAATTGGGAGGAATCGCTCCTGTATCGGCGCATGGGAAGAGGCCTTCTCATGCGCTGATTTTTTCAGGCGGGGGCTGACATAAGACACCTCCACCCTACAAGGGGCTCATTCGAAATTATGGAACAATTTTTCCAGCAGCTGACCAACGGCCTGGCGGTGGGCGGGATTTATGCGCTGATCGCACTCGGCTACACCATGGTCTACGGGGTCCTGAAGCTCATCAATTTTGCCCACGCCGACCTTTTTACGCTGGGAGCCTACCTGGGTTTGACCCTCCTGACCTCCATGGCCCTGACCAATCACCTTGGTCCCTTGTGGGGCACCCTGCTGCTGGCCCTCATGGTCATGGGGCTCATCGGCCTGGTGGGCGCGCTGCTCGACCGCGTTGCCTATCGCCCGCTGCGGGCCTCCCCACGCCTTTCCGCCGTGGTGTCGGCTCTGGGTGCATCGATCTTCCTGCAGAATACGGTGATGCTCATCTACGGGGCCCGCTTCCAGGTCTATCCCCAGGATATCCTGCCCAAGGCCGCTATCGACGTGTTCGGACTCTCCATCCCCGTAGTGCGCCTGCTGGTCCTCGCGGCATCATTGATCATGATGGCAGCCCTCTACCTTTTCATCCAGAAGACCCGAATCGGGACGGCCATCCGCGCCGCCGCCATCGATCAGGACGCCGCGAGGCTCATGGGGATCGACGTCAATCGCGTGATTCTGATGGTCTTTCTGGTCGGACCGGCGCTTGGCGGTCTGGCCGGGTCTGATGGTGGGGCTCTACTACGGTCAGATCAACTTCACCATGGGCTGGGTTTACGGGCTGAAGGCATTTACCGCGGCCATCCTCGGGGGCATTGGCAACATTCCGGGCGCCATGGTGGGCGGTCTCCTGCTGGGCGTTGTCGAGGCCCTCGGGGCCGCCTACCTTTCCATTGCATGGAAGGATGCCATTGCCTTTTGTGTGCTCATTTTGATTCTTATCGTGCGGCCCACAGGTCTTCTGGGCGAGCGGGTGGCTGAAAAAGTATGAGCAACCCCAAAACCATCGTCACCGCTACACTCGTCGGCTGCTTCCTCCTTCTGCCTCCATTTCTCAATACCTACTGGGTTGATGTTCTCAATAACATCGGTATCTATGCCGTTCTTGCTCTCAGTCTCAATCTGATTGTCGGCCATGCGGGCCTCTTCAATCTCGGGCATGCCGCCTTTTATGCCATGGGAGCCTATACCGCGGCGATCATCAACACCCAGTTTCAGATTCCTGTGTTGTGGCTCATCCCGCTCTGCGGGCTCATATCCGGTCTTTTTGCATTGATCGTGGCGCGTCCCATCATCCATCTCCGAGGTGACTACTTGTGTATCGTCACCATCGGCGTGGGCGAAATTGTGCGCATTGCTCTGATCAACAACGTCTTTGGGATCACCGGAGGCGCCAACGGTATTTTCGGCATTGCCCGACCCAGCCTGTTCGGCTTTGTGCTGCGCACCCCCCACCATTTCTTCTACCTCATTTGGCTTTTTGTGGGGATAACCATCTTCCTGTTCCATCTGCTGGAATACTCACGATGCGGCCGGGCTTTGAATTACCTGCGCGAAGATGAAGTGGCCGCGGAAGGAAGCGGCGTAAACACCGCTCACTACAAGCTGGCCGCTTTTGTGATCGGCGCTGCCTGGGCCGGGATGGTTGGGAATATCTATGCCGCCAAAATGACGATCATCTCACCGGAATCCTTCACATTTTGGGAATCCGTTCTGATGTTTACCATCGTTATCCTCGGAGGAGCCGGGAGTATTCCCGGTGTGCTGCTCGGCTCCTTCCTCATTGTCGGCCTGCCAGAAGCGTTTCGCGAGTTCGCCAATGCCCGCATGCTGATTTTTGGGGCGGCCATGGTGGTGATGATGATTTTCCGCACCCAGGGACTGCTGCCGCGCCCAACCCCGCACGTATGACCTGAGCGGATCTCTGGAAGGCGAGGGCAGGGGATGAGTGTGCTCAGCATCAACCGACTCACCAAGCATTTCGGCGGGCTGACGGCGGTGAGCAACATCTCCTTCGAGGTCGAAGAGGGAGGAATTGTGGGGCTCATCGGACCCAACGGCGCAGGCAAGACCACGGTCTTCAATCTCATTGCCGGCATCTATCGTCCCGACCAGGGGGAGATTACCTTCAGCCAGACTTCCGTTCTGGGGCTTCCCACGCACCGCATTGTCGCCCTCGGGATCGGCAGGACCTTCCAGACGATCCGGCTCTTCCAGAACCTTTCGGCCCTGGAAAACGTCCTGGCGGGTGCTCACTGCCAGATGAAAGCAGGAGTCTTCTCATCCCTTGTTCACACGCCGCGCCAACGCCGGGAGGAACAGAAAGCCCTCGCTGAAGCCCTGCATGTTCTCGCCTTTGTGGGTCTGCGCGCGCAGGTGCAGCAACTGGCCAAAAACCTCTCCTATGGCAACCAGCGCCTCCTTGAAATCGCCCGGGCCCTCGCCACCAAACCCCGGCTGCTCATGCTCGATGAACCGGCAGGGGGCATGAACGAACAGGAAACCACTCTGTTGGTCTCACTCATTCGCAAGATTCAAGACCAGGGGGTGACCATCCTGCTGATTGAACACGACATGAGTTTTGTGATGCGGGTCTGCGAGAAGATCGTGGTGCTCGAATACGGCTCCAAGATCGCCGAAGGACCTCCCGAACAAATCAAACAGGACCCAAAAGTGATTGAAGCTTACCTGGGTGTTGAGGAAGACTGGTAGCATGGCGTTCCTTGAGGTCTCGGACCTGCATGTCAAATACGGCAATATTGAAGTGCTCCATGGGATCAACCTGCGGGTCGAGGCAGGAGAAATGATCAGCATTCTCGGTGCCAACGGGGCTGGCAAATCCACAACCCTGCTGGCCCTGAGCGGGCTGGTCAAGCCCGCGGGGGGCAGCATCGGTTTTAGCGGGCTTCCCATCCATAAACTACCGGCACACGCCATCGTCAAACTCGGCATTGCCCAGGTTCCGGAAGGGCGGCGCATCTTCAACACCCTGACGGTTCAGGAAAACCTGAACCTCGGCGCCTTCGTTGCCAAAGATGCAGGGCTGGTAAAGAAGACTCAGGACTGGATCTACGGGCTCCTGCCAATCCTTTCCGAACGACGCCAGCAGCTTGGGGGAACTCTCAGCGGCGGCGAGCAACAAATGCTCGCCATTGGCCGAGCCCTGATGAGCAGCCCGAAGATCCTGCTGCTCGACGAACCCAGTCTCGGTCTGGCACCGCTGCTGGTTAAGACCATCTTCCAGACGCTCCGCGAAATCAACGCCGCCGGCGTCACGGTCGTACTGGTGGAGCAGAACGCCCGCGCCGCCCTCAAACTGGCCCACCGGGCCTATGTCATGGAATTGGGCCGCATTGTGCTTGAAGGCCCCGCCGCAGAACTCATGGCCAATCCTGAAGTCCAGGCAGCTTACCTGGGGACCGGGTGATGGGGTCAGGTCTTGTATTGTGACATAGACCTGCCATCCTATCAAACTTGACCTCAACCGTACGTAGTCCCTATAGGCTTCTCTTGTGGCGTTCCTTCTTTGCGTCTTGTTTCCAATCACGCTTTTTTTTGCCTTTATGCCTGCCTGCTTTATTGCCTCCATCTTTTGCGGCACTGCCGCCCTCGAACACTTGAGCATCCACCAGGAACGAGCCGGCAGTGGTTGGATGGCCGGCCGGGGAGGCTTTTGCTTCGGCCTTCTTCCGTGAACTGAGGGCAACCTGTTGATCGGCGCGAAGAAGCGGGAAAACCAGAAGCCGGGTGGGAAGGGAAGCGACTAGAAACAAAGCGGACCGGCCTGGTAGAAAAGTTCACCCTCGGCCTGCGCCTTGGCCGCAAGAACTTCCACCAGTAGCGGTTCGGGATCGCGGCGGCGCCCGAGGCGCAAGGCCAGCTCCTGAGTCGCCGCAAGGGGGACCAGGGGGCGACTCGAAGGGGTTATGCCATGTTCGCGCACGTATCCATATTGTTTACGCCGACAGGCGAGGTAGAGCCGCTCGGGCACATTTTCCGCCACCGGGTAGGAGGGTTTTTCGGCGCCTGTGCTCAAGCGAATCCGGGAACCCTCGAGCACGAACGGGAGGGTCACGCCAAGACCGGTCAACTCCCGAAGGATGCTTTCCCGCACAAAACGCAGGGAAGGATCCTCCTGAAGCACCCAATAGAGTTCCTTCCAGGGCATGGTGCCGTCAGGGTCCCAGAAGAGGCCGAATTCCGCGGGCGCATGGCAGGCAATGTAAGCAAGGGTTTTAGCCAGAGTTTTGGGATGGTATTGAGCGGCCAACTGATACTCCCTCATCATCTGGGTGGTTCCAGAAGGAAGCCGAAAAGGCGCCATTGTCTAGTTTACATAATATATATTATCAGACCTTATTGGTTGTGGAATTTTTCCCTTGACTTTCCCCCCTGTCTCTAATAACTAAACGTCCGCAGCTGAGCGGGAATAACTCAGCGGTAGAGTGCAACCTTGCCAAGGTTGAAGTCGCGGGTTCAAATCCCGTTTCCCGCTCCACCAGTAGCCGAGTCCGGGTGGTATCTTGAGAGCCACCCTTTTTTTTGTGGATTATGTCATGTTTTCCTTTGCTGTTTCACACGTGCAAGATGAGAACAAATAGAGCACGCTCGGGCACGAGAAACACCAGTAAACATCACTCCCGCAAAGAGACCCTCGAAGAACTCTACGCCCATTTCTGCCCTAAGGATCAGGTCCTCATCGTCATCGACCCGGACCCTGATGCTATCGCCTCGGCGCTCGCCGTGAAGCGCCTGCTCTGGCATAAGGTGCAATCGACCACCATCGGCATGATTCGTCCCATCAGGCGCCTCAACAACCTAACCATGGTGCGGGTGTTGAGGCTCCCCCTGGTGCTCCTCAATCGGGACAAACCGGAACGGTTCGACAAATATGTGGTGGTTGACGGACAGCCGGGCCACAATGATTTCTTCCAGCGATTTCACTATACCGCCATCATCGACCATCACCCGATTGCCGACGCCATCGGGGAAACTCCTTTTGTGGATATCCGCCCCGATTTCGGGTCTACTTCGACGATCCTCACCGAATACCTCAAAGTTGCCCGCATCAAACCGTCTCAATCCCTTGCCACCACCCTCATATATGGCATCAAGACCGATACGCGCAACTTCGAACGGCATACCATCATGAACGATATCGAAGCCTTTCGCTACCTGTTTCCCCTTGCCAATCATAACATACTGAGAAAGATAGAGATTTCCGACTTATCCTTCGGCGATCTCAAGTTTTTCCACATGGCCTTCGAGCGCAAATACGTCGTGAGGGATCGCCTTTTCGCCCACCTCGACGAGATCCCAACGGCTGATATTCTCGTGGTCATTGCCGAATTCTTCTTGAAGGTCCATGATATTTCGTGGAGCATCATCTCCGGCATTCTGGAAGGCAACCTCATTATCGTGGTGCGCAATGACGGCAGTCATGATGCCGGAAAAATCATCCGCCGCGCCTTCGGCAATCTGGGCTGTGCCGGCGGCCATCAAGCCATGGCCAGGGCCGAGATTCCCATAGCCAACCTGAAACAGGTCCTGGAGAAGCCCACCTCGCAGGCCATTGAACTGATGATCCGCAAGCGGCTGTCACCATTCTCATGAGTTCTGAAGCCGAAATCGGAAAGCTACAGACGGTTGAGATCTTCACCGATGGGGCGTGTTCGCCAAATCCCGGTCCCGGGGGTTGGGGAGCGATTCTGCGCTATGGAGAAACCGAGAAGGAACTTTCCGGCTATGCCCCATGGACAACCAACAACCGCATGGAACTGATGGCGGTGGTCGAAGCGATCCGGGCCCTCACCAGGCCCTGTCATCTGGTCATTCACACTGACTCCCGCTATCTGAAAGACGGCATCACCAGTTGGATTCGCAAATGGAAAGGAAACGGCTGGAAAACCAGCACCGGTGCGCCGGTCAAAAACAAGGACCTGTGGCTCGCCCTGGATGAAGCAAGCCGGCCCCACACCATCGACTGGAATTGGGTTAAGGGGCACGCCGGGCATCCGGAAAATGAGCGCTGCGATGAGCTGGCCCGGTCTGCCATTCTAGACCGGGCAACCCCATGAAGTTCCTGAAGCTTTCAGTAGGACCAAGAGACCGGACGTCCGATTCAAACTCCGACATCCGGCATGCAAAATCCGAAATCACACCGACGCTTTATTTCCAAGGATGTAACGGCATGCGCGCCCTTTCCCGATGCGATGCAGGATCCCCGCATCGACCATCTCCGTCAGTTCCCGCAGGGCCTGACGTTCCGACAGGTCATTCAGCTGGGAATAGTGGCGATTGGTAACAAACCCGTGGTCCTTAATGAAGTCAATAGCCTTCACCTGGCGCCGGTTCAGGCCCCACTGGGGAAGCCGGTCCCCCGGACTCAGCCCGTCTGGTGCTTTCATATCCACGGGGAAAGCGCTCGCGGCCCCCGGCAGGCGTTCGGAAGCGCTCTCGAGAGAGGCGCCCGGATCCGAATCGCGGAGTTCCTGAGGAAGGTCTTTCACCGTTATCTTTTCGCCGTTTGACAGAATGAGCGCTCTTTCAATCACATTTTCCAGTTCCCGGACATTTCCCGGCCACCCGTAGTCCAGCATCACCCGTAGCGCTTCAGGTTCGAGGCTGATCTGGGGACGGTCTCCCGGTTGGGAGTATTTTGCGAGAAAGTGATTGACCAGGAGCGGGATGTCATCCGCCCTCTCCTTCAATGCCGGAAGCTGCACGTGAACCACATTGAGGCGGTAGAAAAGGTCCGAGCGAAAATTGCCGTGGGCGACTTCCTCCTTGAGATTGCGATTGGAGGCGGCGACCATGCGCACATCCACTTTGAGGGTCTGGCTGCCGCCAACCCGTTCGAACTCCATCTCCTGGAGCACGCGCAGGAGTTTGACCTGAAGCGGGGGCGACATTTCGCTGATTTCATCCAAAAAGAGGGTTCCTTCGTGAGCCAGCTCAAAGCGCCCCTTCCGCAAATTCACGGCCCCCGTGAACGCCCCCCTCTCATGGCCGAAGAGCTCACTTTCCAGCAGGTTTTCCGGCAACGCGCCGCAGTTGACGATAATAAACGGCTGTTCCCGCCTCGGGCTGTTAAAGTGGATGGCGCGGGCGATCAATTCCTTACCCGTACCCGATTCCCCGGTTATGAGCACGGTGGCCTTGGAAGGCGCCACTTTTTCAATAAGCTGGTAGATGCGCTGCATGGAAGCGCTCTTTCCGATGATACTCCCAAATTGATAACGTTCTTGAAGTTCTCGCGTCAGATAGCGGTTTTTTCGAACCAGCAGATAGTGATCGACAGCTTTGCGGACAGTTAGTTTCAATTCCTCATTCTTGAAGGGTTTGAGAATATAGTCGAACGCTCCTTTTCGCATTGCTTCGACCGCTTTTCCCACCGACCCGTATGCCGTCATCATAATGATGGGAAGATCGGGATGCTGGGTGTGGACCCGATCGAGAAGGGCCATGCCGTCCATACCCGGCATTCTCATGTCTGTGATCACGGCATCCAGATCATATTCAGCAACTATTTCCAGGCCTCGTTCCGCGCTTTCCGCGGTAACCACCTGATAGCCTTCCTCGCCGAGGAGGTCTTCGAGAATCAGCAGATAGTTCTTTTCGTCATCGACAATGAGGATGCTTTCCATAACTTCCCAGACCGCCAGTTCATCAGAATGTTTATGAGCCATCAGCCATTAGCTGCTACCTATCAGCCATGAGCCATTAGCTATGAGCTATGAGCCTACGCTTTCTTGCTGGGCAAAGGGTTGGTGGAGGGGCAGGCGGATTGTCATCGTGGTGCCCTTCCCTTCTTCACTTTCCACTTCAATTTCGCCGTGATGGCTGTCGACGATGTTGCGCACAATCGCCAATCCCAGGCCGGTTCCCTTTTCTCGGGTGGTGAAGAAAGGATTGAAAATCTTTTTCTGAGTTTTCAAGGGGATTCCCGGTCCTGTGTCCTGCAGGATCAGTTCCACATAAGGGGGTCCGAAGCGGTTGTTGGTCAGAGACGTCCGGATGCGCAGGGCGCCCCCCTCCGGCATAGCCTGCAAAGCATTGGCCAGCAGATTGACGAAGGCCCTGTAGAGCTGATCGGGGTCGGCTTCGACCGCAAAGGAGCCACTCTCGTATTGCCGTTCCACGCGAACTCCGAGGCGCTGAAATTCGGGTTCCATGACCTTGAGATTCCGCTCGAGGACGTCTTCAATTCGGCACTTGATGGGATGGAGAGTCTTCGGGCGGGCAAAGTCTAGGAATTCCGTCAGGATATCGTTCAAGCGCGTAGATTCTTCCACAATAATCGACGAAAAGCGTTTCTGCCGATCGTTGTCCGCACGATCATGAAGCAGTTCAGCCGTACTGCGAATGATCCCCAGCGGATTGCGAATTTCATGAGAAACTCCCGCGATCATCTCACCAAGGGCGGCGAGTCGTTCCGTCTGGTTGAGCTTGTCCTCGAGTTTCCTTTGCTTCGCCGCGCGGCTGGCAATGATGCGCTCGGCTCTACGGGCAATCAGGAGGATGGTGGTGAAAAGGACGGTCACAAACGCCAGGAAGCTCATGGCCACAATCCACTGAAACCGCCGCACCGTCGCATAATCGTGAGTCATATCCAGGGAGATCTCGAAAACGCCGAGGATTTTCCCGCGCTTCCAGCTCATGGGGCGTTCTTCCCACATGGGGAGATAGGTCTTCAGTTTGCGCGTGCCGCCTTTCCATTCAATGCCGAGGAACGGTTGTTCCTCGCTGGTCAGCAGGGAGACCGACTGTTCCGCCAGGGCCTGTTTGAATGCCTCGCCCACATCACCTCTGGTGCCGACCATTTCCGGTTCCGTGCTGTAGGTGAGTATCTGGTCAGGGTCATAGATGTTGACGCTGTCCACTGAAAAGCCATGAATGGTGTTCCGCACCACTCGATCCAACCGCTCATACTGGGCTTGACGGCTCAGCCGAATCTCCCCTTCGGCCAGGAGGGTAGGCAGCGTGAACTGGTAAAAAACCTGATGATTGAGATTCTCGGCAACCAGGAGCGCGTATTGTTCGCTCTTGTGAAAAAGGATCTCGCGGGCGCGCTTGGAGATGAAGCCGGAAAGAAAAAGCGTGCACACCAAAATGACCATCAGACTGGTCAGGGACAGATACTTGACCAGACGAAAGGGCTTGATGCTTTCAGGCGTGTTTGGGCCGGCCTTGAGTACTTGCATGATCAAAAGGGTCAGCTTTTCGCGTTAGAGGTTTCCGGTTTTTGTCTCTCCGCTGGGGCTTGTCGGCGCTTGTTCAGCATTTCCCGCCGCTGCCCTTCCCAGCCACGAGGGGTAGGATCATAGAAAACAGCGGCGCTCATGGTCTCGGGGAAATAATGCTCCGGGAGCCATCCCTCCGGCGCGTCATGGGGATATCGGTAGTCGCGGCCATACCCAAGTCCTTTCAGGAGCGGTGTCGGGGCATTGCGAAGGTGCTTCGGGACGGGAGCTGCCCCCGTTTTCCGGGCCACCTCCAGCGCCCGGTCGAACGCCGTATAGAGGGCGTTGCTCTTGGGTGCCAGGGCGAGGTAGACAACCGTCTGCGCCAGAGCCAGATCGCCCTCGGGACTCCCCAACAACTGGTAAGACTGCAGGGCCGCGATGGCTTCAACCAAGGCCATGGGGTCGGCCAGGCCAATGTCTTCCAGCGCCATGCGCACCAGACGCCGGACAATATACAGGGGATCTTCTCCGGCATCGAGCATGCGCGAGAGCCAGTAAAGCCCCGCGTCCGGATCGCTCCCGCGAACACTCTTGTGCAGCGCGGAAATGAGATTGAAATGCTCCTCTCCACCCTTATCGTAATGGACCGCTTTGCGCTGCAAGGCTTCTTCCATGGCCTGGCGGTCCACGAGCCTCATCCCGTCCGGGCCCGGCGGGGTGGTCAGCACCGCCATTTCCAAGGCATTCAAAACGATCCTGGCGTCACCCCCCGAAGCGGCGAAGAGGGTGTCTTCAGCGTCTCGGGTGAGGCGCGCCGGGTATTTTCCCAGCCCTTTGGGAACATCTGCCAGAGCTCGGGCGACGATGCTGTGCAGGTCTTCCTCCTGGAGAGGCTGCAGCACGAGCACCTGAGCGCGCGAGAGGAGCGGTCGGATGACCTCGAAAGAAGGATTTTCCGTGGTAGCACCCAGAAGCAGGACCGTTCCCCGTTCCACATGGGGCAGCAGGGTATCCTGCTGGGCTTTGTTCAGACGGTGGATTTCATCCATGAAGAGCCAGGTCCGCTGCTTTTCCCTGGCCCAGACCGCCTGAGCTTCCTCCATGGCGGCGCGGATCTCGCGGGTTCCGGCCATGACGGCGGACATGGCAATGAGATGGGTGTGGGTCTGGTGAGCGACAAGGCGGGCGAGCGTGGTCTTTCCGGAACCGGGCGGGCCCCACAGGATAAAGGAGTGGAGTCTTTCGTTTCGCAGCACGCGCTCCAGGATTTTGCCGGGCCCGAGCAGCTGGGTCTGGCCGACAAACTCGTCAAGGCTGGTCGGGCGCATGCGCTCAGCCAGGGGGGCATGGCCCTTCAGGGCTTCTTCGGAGCGTTTTTCAAAAGGATTGAGCTGTTGCATGGACGGTGCCTTTATTCCCCGAGATAGGCCTTGCGGACACGCTCATCCTGCAGCAATGTCCGACCGGGACCCTCCAGAATCACACGCCCGGTCTCAAGCACGTACGCGTAGGCAGCCACATTCAGGGCCGCCATGGCATTCTGCTCCACCAGGAGGATGGTCGCTCCCTGTTCGTTAATGGTCTGGATCGTCCGAAACACCTCCTCGACCACCAGAGGCGCGAGTCCAAGGGACGGCTCATCGAGCAAAACCAGCTTCGGACGGCTCATCAGGGCCCTTCCCAGAGCCACCATCTGCTGTTCTCCGCCGCTGAGTGTTCCCGCAAGTTGCTTTTGACGCTCCCGCAAGCGGGGGAACAGCGAACAAACCCACTCGAATTGCTCCAGAAAGTCTTTGGGGCTCTGATGATAGGCCCCCAGTTCGAGATTTTCCAGCACCGTCAGGTTGGGAAAAACATGGCGCCCTTCGGGGCTTACACCAATACCGCGCCGAATGATCTCGTGGGTGCTCATTTTCACCAACTCTTCGTCACCAAATTGAATGGAGCCCGCCCGTGGTTTCACGAGTCCAACGATAGCTCTGAGGGTCGTGCTCTTGCCTGCCCCGTTAGCCCCGATCAAGGTCACGATCTGCCCGGCCTCGACCTTGAGGCTCACTCCCTTGAGCGCGTGAATACCCCCGTAGTAAACCTGGAGACTATCCACTCTAAGCATGTTTCTTCTCCCCCAGATACGCCTTGATCACCTCGGGATTATTCTGGATTTCAACCGGTGTGCCTTCGGCGATGGTGATCCCGTAGTCCAACACCTTGATGCGCTCACACAGGCTCATGACAAACTTCATGTCATGTTCGATGAGGAAGATGGTGAGGGCGTATTTCTTCCGCAGATCCTGAAGCAGCCCCGCCACTTCCATGGTTTCCTGAGGGTTCATGCCGGCAGCCGGTTCATCGAGCAGGAGCAGTCCGGGCCTTGTCGCCAAAGCCCTTGCGATTTCCAGCCGGCGCTGCTGTCCATAGGGAAGCGCGCCGGCCTTTTCCGAAGCCAGGTGCGCCAACCCCAGATCATCCAGGAAGGCCATGGCTTCCTCTCGGATGCGCGCCTCTTCACGGCGATAGCGGGGCAGTCCCAGCATCGCCTCCCAGAAATTGGCCCCGAGATCATAATGAAAGGACACCAAAACGTTCTCCAGCACGCTCATATCGCTGAACAGGCGAATGTTCTGAAAAGTCCGCGCAATGCCTCGGGCGGCGATCTGCTGCGTGGACAGCCGGGTGATGTTGGCGTTTCGCCAGATCACGCGCCCGGAGGTCGGGGTCAGAACACCGGTAATCATATTGAAAACAGTGGTCTTGCCGGCCCCGTTGGGGCCGATGAGCCCGATCAATTCGCCGGGGCTCAAGGCAAGGGAAAAACTATTCACCGCCGTAAGGCCACCGAACTGCATCAACAAACGTTCGAGCTGTAAAGAGGCATTCATTCGTGTGTCTTCGTTCTTCGTGTGACTTCGTGGATAAATCTTTTCAGTGCCTTGAAAGCCGATCGACCCAGTTCCAGTTGAACTCGCTTCGCCCCATGATGCCGCGACGGGCGAAGATGATGACGATCATCAGAATGACACTGAAAACTACCATCCGCATGCCGGGAATCCCTGGAATCGTGAAAAGCCCCAGATCCATTGGCCGCTCGACCACCCGGAGAGCTTCCCCGCCCCAGGCAAAGAGCATTGCCCCGAGGACGGCCCCCGTGGTGCTTCCCAGGCCTCCGATGACAATCATGATGAGCAGGTTGAAGGTTAGGAAGAACGTGAACAAGGTGGGAGAGATGGTCGTGATGAGGTGCGCCAGCAACCCCCCGGCAACCCCGGAGAAAAAGGCGCTGACCAAGAAGCCCAGGAGCAGATGCCGATAGGGGTCCACCCCCATGGCGCGCGCTGCGGTTTCATCCTCCCGAAGGGCTTTCATGGCCCGGCCCCAACTGCTGTCAATCAGTCTCGCCACGAGCACCACGGTAACCACGGCCACCCCCCAGCTCCACCAAAGAGTGGTGTGGGGGGACAGACCTTTGAGGCCGAGCGGCCCGTTGGTAACACTCTGCAGAGCGTTGCAGAAAACACGGACCACTTCGCCAAACCCCAGCGTGACGATGGCCAGATAGTCACCGCGGACGCGGAAAACCGGGAAGCTGATGAGGTAGGCAAAAACCGTAGCCAAAGCGCCGGCCGCCAGGAGTGACACCAAGAAAGGAACCTGCACCACACTCAAAGGCCAGATGAGAGGCTGGATGATGAAGTTGAGCTGTTTCTCCGCCGGGCTCATGGTGAGCAGGGCTGACGCGTAGGCACCGATGGCGAT
>CAWAOR010000016.1:0-114767 GCA_963783775.1 uncultured delta proteobacterium
TTCGTTCCCATGGTCACGTGAGCTTTGTACGCCCGATACGGTTGGCTCAGACACTCCAACCTGCTCGGCAATTTCCTTCGAGCTCAGTTTGCCCTCTTTGATAAGGCGAATTATCTCGGCTTTCTGCTGCTCGCGACTTCCATGCTTCGGCGCGCGTTCAATATGAAGTTCGGGTGCGGTGGGTTCCCCTCGATCACCGGCATCCGGTTCTTCTTCAGGAGACGGGGCGGCGTGCTCCTTCAGGTGATCCAAAATGAGCGCCAGGAACTGCTCGCCGTAGAGTTCGAGCTTTCTTTCGCCAATGCCGGAAACTTCGCCCATCTCCTCGATGGTTCGCGGAAGGGCCCTGGCCATTTCCCGCAGCGTGCTGTCGTGAAAGATAATAAAAGGTGGAATACCTTGGTTCCTCGCAATCTCGAGGCGAAGCGAGCGCAGTTTTTCCCAGAGCTCTCCGGACATGGGAGCGGATGGCAGGTCAGGCCTTTCACGCTCCGGCCTGGATGCGTGACTTTCTGTCGGGCTTGGCCGCCTCCGGGTCTTTTCGGAGCTCGAACTTCTCCTCTCCTCTCAAGACCGGCCAGGCCCTCGGCGCAAGGCGGAATCCTCCCTTGCCCTCGATATCGACACTGAGGAGTCCGGCGGCCACGAGCTGGCGGAATACCGATTTCCACTCCCGCTCGGAGAGCTCTTTCCCGATGCCGAAGGTGGACACCTTATCGTGGCCGAAGCGGCGGATGCGTTCATCATCCTTGCCCAGAAGAACGTCGGTGAGATAGCCGGCCCCAAAACGCTGGCCGGTGCGATAAACACAGGAGAGGGCCTTCTGCGCCGCGATCGTTCCATCCCGGGTCTCGACCTTACCGGCGCAGGTGTCGCAGTTCCCGCAGGGTTCCGGCAGGTCCTCACCAAAATAGCCGAGGAGCACCTGTCTCCGGCACCGGGTCGTCTCGCAGAAACCAAGCATGGCTTCCATCTTGCGCTGCTGGATTCGCTTGAACTGCTCATCTCCTTCGGAAGCCGCCAAGCATCTGCCTGAGCGTAACGACGTCCCCCAGACCATACAGCATCCAGGCATCGGCTTTCTCGCCGTCGCGGCCGGCACGACCGGTTTCCTGGTAGTAGCCCTCAAGGGTCTTGGGAAGGTCCAGGTGAGCCACAAAACGGACATCCGGTTTATCGATGCCCATGCCAAAAGCGATGGTGGCAACGATGATCACCCCCTCCTCACGAAGAAAGCGCTGCTGGTGTTTGAGACGCAGTTCCTTTTCCATTCCCGCATGGTAGGGGAGCGCCGTAAAACCTTTCCCCGCGAGCCATTCGGCAATGGCATCAACCCTTCGGCGGCTCAGGCAGTAGACGATTCCGGAATCGTGCGGATGTTCCGTCCGAAGGAAGTTCAGCAGCTGGGCCTTTTCGTTTTCCTTCAGTTCCACGCGATAGTAGAGATTGGCGCGGTCGAGGCTCGAAAAGAATTGCCCGGCCTTCTCGAGCTTGAGCTTCTCGATGATTTCCTTTCGCGTCACCAGGTCGGCCGTGGCCGTAACCGCGATGCGGGGGATTTCCGGAAAGCGTTCCGGGAGGATAGAGAGCTGCAGATACTCGGGCCGGAAGTCATGCCCCCACTGGGACACGCAGTGAGCCTCATCGATGGCAAAAAGAGCCACCTGGGATTGGTCGAGGAGGGTTTGAAAATCGGGCATCATGAACCGCTCGGGCGCCACATACAGAAGATCCAGGTGACCGGAAAGCACCTTCCGTTCCACCGCGCGAGCTTCGTCCGGGGTCAAAGTGGAGTTGAGGAATGCCGCTCGAATCCCGAGCTGCCGTGACGGCATCCACCTGGTCCTGCATCAGTGCGATCAAGGGCGAAATCACGACGCCCACGCCGGGGCGGATCATCGCCGGGATCTGGTAGCAGATCGATTTCCCGCTGCCCGTTGGCATCAGGACCAGGGCATCCCTGCCGGATATCACCTGATTGATGATCTCTTCCTGATGGCCGCGGAAGTTGTCGTAGCCAAAATAGGTGAGCAGGATGGCGC
Organism: uncultured delta proteobacterium; assembly: GCA_963783775.1. Classification (GTDB taxonomy): domain Bacteria; phylum Desulfobacterota; class Syntrophobacteria; order Syntrophobacterales; family Syntrophobacteraceae; genus JADGQM01. Next base: position 2,043 of record CAWAOR010000016.1, read on the forward strand.
GTGGAGAATTTTCAAGATCGTTCGGCATGGTCATACCTTAGTGGATTTGATATTGGCGGGGCCAACGATAGCCGGAATGTTGGTGTCTCTTCCCACCGGGTGCGGCCGTGCGAATGGTGCGAAACCCGATGGCTTTGAGACAAAAGTGTCAGGGAAGGTGGAAAGAAATGTCAAAGCTTCCTTTCGGACCTCTTGTTAATTCTGCCCCCTCTTTGCCTATTGCGATTCAGCCGGCCGATGTCGCATTCATTTTGGCCTGTCGTTTGAGTTTCCTTTCCACGTGTCTTTGCGATCGGCGCCCTTGGTTTGGTGACTATACACTCGATCAGTCTGAAACGTCCAACCCGATTTCCCTGGGTCCGGGGCGGAATGGGACCATTCCTCCATCTGTCTCCCATCACCGCACTTTCTACAGCCATCGGTGGTGTTCCAGCGGTATGTCTCGCCGCTGTCATAGTCGATGACATCAACGGTGTTGCCATGCGCATCGGCCTTGCGGATCATCCAGGTCCTGCCGGTATCGAGGTCCAGCACGCTCATCTGCGTCCCTCCCATGGGAAAAGTGGCATAGACCTTCACACTTCCATCGGGCTGCATGACAGCGAGCGTCCCAAGCAAACTGAGCAATCCGAGAATTCTTTTCATGATATCCTCCGGTCCCGATGGAGTAAACTAGTCCGATGTCAATTTGAAAATGCAGGGCAGTGGGCGAACTTGGAGTTTGATACAGCTGCAATCTTTGATGGATTCGTAAAAAGTCCATAGCGTTCAACATTATGAAATTGTTTGAAATTATAGCATTTTCTTCTTTTATTTAAAGCGTGTTTGTGGTAGTATTGTCGTGTCATTTTCAATAGTTAACAGGAGATTGAATGATACGGATCAAAGACCACAAAACCCGTTACATGTTCGACCCGTTCGGCTATCTGGGCCAGAAGCGGCAGAAATTGTTGAAGGACTCCTGGGCCGGAGTGTTCCGTGATCACGTAAGGCCCGTTCTGCCGGTGCACCTGCTCGCCGATCATTTCAGTGAAGATACCGGTCGTCCTACCAATGAATTGGTGGCCATGATGGGCGCCATGATTCTTCAGCAGATGCACGATTTCACCGATGAGGAGACCGTCAACCAGTTTGCGTTCAACATCCAGTGGCATTATGCGTTGGACATCACCGGCACTTCCGACAAAGACGCTTATGTCTGCCCGAAGAGCATCTGGACTATCCGCCACATCATGAGCGAACACGACCTCTACCAACCCGTATTTGAAGGGGTGGCGGATCATTTGGCGAAGGTTTTTGAGGTTGACTCCAGCCTGCAGCGCCTCGACTCGGTTCACATCTTCTCCAACATGCGTCATTTGGGTCGCATCGGGATCTTTGTAAAGACCATCCAGAAGTTTCTGACCAATCTGAAGCGGCATCATAAGGATTTGTTCGATGCCTTGGACAAGGAGCTCACCGATCGCTACCTGCGCAAGGAAGAGGAATCGACCTTTTCCATGGTGAAGCCTTCCGAATCCTCACGAACCCTTGAGATCCTTGGAAACGATCTCTTTTTCCTGATCGAGCGCTTCAGTTCCCATAACCATGTGGCCACGATGAGCAGCTACCAGCTTATGGTGCGGGTCCTCAAGGAGCAATGCCTGGTGGAGGAAGACCCGGATACCCACACCAGGAAGGTTACGATTAAGCCCAACAAAGAAGTCAGCTCGGATTCTCTGCAGAATCCTTCGGACCCGGATGCCGGCTATGACGGACACAAAGGGAAGGGATACCAGGTACAGGTCGCCGAAACCTACAGCAACAATGAGGACCAGGCAGAACTCTCCCTGATCACCTATGTCGAAGTGGAGCCTGCCCATGAAAGCGATGCCAACGCTCTGCTCCCTTACCTTGAGGCCACAACGGAGCGAGAGATAGCTCCAGAGCAGCTTCTTGCAGATTCCCTGTACGGGAGTGACCACAATTGTGAAAAGGCCAAGGAACTGGGAGTCGAAGTGGTGTCCCCGTGCATGGGTTCCTCCCCAAATGGTCAGTGCAGCCTTGGCGATTTCACCTTTTCCAATGATGGAAAGGCTGTTGCCTGCCCACAGGGGCACGCGCCGCTAAAGACCAAAAAGAAGAAGAGCCGATTCAGTGCCGTCTTTGCCTCCGAGACTTGTGCCGGTTGCCCTTTGATCGATGAGTGTCCGGTAAAAGCCGGCAAACGGGGTTACTACCTGCGTTATGACGAAAAAGCGTTGCGCCTGGCGCATCGCAGAGCCATCGAGAAGACACCGGAATTCATTGAAAAATACCGGTTTCGCGCCGGTGTTGAGGGAACGATGTCACAGTATGACAGACGAACCGGTGTGAAGAGACTACGTGTCAGAGGGATGAAAGCTGTCCGCTTTTGCGCCTTTCTCAAGGCCACCGGCATCAACATCATCAGGACAGCTGCGTTCAAACGAGGCCAAAATGTGGAAAATGGCCCGTCGAAAGGTCCTTTTTCCATCCTCCGCACCCTGTTTCGAGTTGTCAAAGAGCGATTCATACCTGAATCAGCGTTGTTTTTCCAAAACGCCCTTGAATTCGGACTCGGTTTTCAGTTCTGACCCATCTCCGAGCCAGTTTACTTTTTACGAGACCATCAATCTTTGGCTCAGCAAAACTAAACTGATGGAACATTGGGTTACGGTCCACCGCCGGGTGCGACAAATCCTGTCGCATGCAGAAGAAAACCTGACAAATTTTTTATACGAGGTGCGCCTGGTCAGATGCCACCTTCTGGGAAGCTGTACCGAATTTTCTCTCTGCAGACCGCTTTGAGGCCCTGCACCGCATGCATTCAATTCATGATGTCCATGATGGCGACACGAAAGTCCATCTCACTGGAATTGCTAATTCCTTTAAGCTACAGATAATTCATCGCATTGCAGTACTAGCTTGACAGTCAAAAGTTCTGATTTTTTACGTACGTTGGTTCAATCTCGATCTTTGAAAATTTAATCACGATTACAATGGATTATGCCAACTTGTCTGGTATAACTTTTTTGATAAATAGTACGTCCACTATATTGACGTACAGCACGATCTGTTGTATCCTTCAGGTGTGCGTGCTTATCAACCACAATGCCAGGAGGATAATCCATGAAACCACAAGAGCTTTTTTTGCTGTACGAAAAAGAGGTTGCTGAATTTAAGCTCGAACTCATCCGGAAAATTTCCGGCGATGCCTTTCCCGCTGGAAAGACTCGACTGAAACGTACGTCTAATCTTTCCATGATAGAGGCAGTACTGAAAGCCGCCGGCAAACCGTTGCATGTCACCGATATCATCGCGGCCGTCGAGAAGGAGTTCGGTGTCACCCTGGACAGGGATTCGCTATCCTCGGCGATCATCAAGCAGGTCCACAAAGAGAAACGCTTCGTGCGCGTGGCCCCCAACACCTTTGGTTTGAGACAGACATAAAGACCGACTTCGCCATCAGGTTCATTCTGTCCATTCCTTCCTTGTGAGGCCACACCATGATAGGACAACTCGGAATCGTGATGATGAGCTTTAGAGACGCTTTCCCGAGAGGTGCAACGTTCCATTGGTTTGTCGTGGCGGTCTTCGGGTTTATCGTCCGTCTCGACCATCACGGGGTGTCGTCGAGTATTCGCTGGTTGCGGGTGCGCGACGATCTTTACGAGACCTTCCTCGCTTTTTTCCGCTCCGACGCGGTGAAGCTCGGCACGGTCCTGCGTCATTGGCAGCTCCTGGTGGCCAAGCGTTACGCAATGCGCACCAGGAGTGGGGCGCTTGTGCTGATCGGAGACGGGATCAAAGCGGCCAAGGAGGCCAATTTCATGCCCGGCGTCAAAAAGCTGCACCAGGAATCCGAGAACTCCGGGAAAGCTCCCTGGATATTCGGGCATCACTTCGGCGTGGTCGGCATGCTGGCGGGGATTACGGAAAAGATTTTCTGCATCCCTCTTGCCGCCGAACTTCACGAAGGAGCCTTGGCCCTGCGGTGTCTTCAGGGCAAGAAGCCGCCCGAGGTCAACGGTGTTGAGAAAACCACCGTGGTGACGCTGATGGGCGAGCTCCTTGCAATCGTGACACGCACCCTCACCGAGCCCTGTGTCGCGGTGCTGGACGCTTTCTTTGCCGCCGCCCCTATGTTTGCAATTGCCAAGGCGTCGATTCGGGAAGACGGCGAGCGGTTGCTCCACATCATTACACGAGCCAAGAACAATGCCGTGGCGTATGAATTGCACCCACGCACCTATTGCGGCCGGGGGCGGCGACCGAAATATGGCCGAAAAATCGAACTGATGAAGCTTTTTTCTTCCAGGGCAAATGACTTTACAGCCGTGACGGTAAACGTCTATGGCGAAACGAAGACGCTTGCGGTTCTGTGTCTGGATCTCTTGTGGAGACCCCTGCGGGATACTCTGCGTTTTGTGCTCGTCAGAGACGGCGAACAGAAGTTCATTCTGATATGTTCGGATCTCACCATGGCTCCCCCGGAGATTGTCAGCCTCTATGCCAGGCGGTTCAAGATTGAGGTCACTTTCAAAATGATCAAGCACGTCATCGGCGGGTTTTACTACCACTTCTGGACAAAGGCATGGCAAGTCCCGAAGGGTAAGTCCCTTACCCTCGATCAACTGAAGGATATGCCGAAAGCAGCCCAACGCCTGCTCGCCGATGCCATGAACGCCGTCGAGGCCTTTGTCAATCTCGCCATGATAGCGACAGGCTTGCTGCAATTGTTGGCCATCGAGCACGCGGAAGATATCCGGCGGCGCCACTGTTGGTGGATGCGGACCTATTCCTCCGAGGTGCCATCGGAAGAAATGGTGAAGACGGTCATCCAACATGAGTTCTACCATCATTTCCGCAAATTCAAGCATACTGAGATTTATCGAATAATTCGGAACAAGCGCCTCCCGCCAACGGCGGTACAGCTCAAAGAGGCTGCCTGAACCCTGTTGAACTTTTGACTGTCAAGCTGTAATAGCCGAGAGGCTGAAGAATTTACGTTGTTCCATCGTCTCGAGAACTTCAGTTACAGCCAGTTATTCCCCCATTTACCGTCCTGGAGACTTCAAATATCACCCTGGTCTGATGGAGTCCCCCACCTGAACATGCGGGCATTGGCTATCCTTCGCTTTGGCGATCACTTTGTACTTGGGCATCCTCACTCCATGGTCTTCCCACTATTCAGCCTTTTTCTTAGCCCTTTTCTTGGCTGGTGCGTTGGTTTTGGCTCTCTTTTTGGCCGGCGCCTTGGTTGCAGCGTGGGTGAACATGCAGCTTCCAACACAGCCGCTTTCTCCTGCTTTCGTTGTTCCTGGAACCTCAACAGCTTCTCGGGGAGCCCCCGTTTCTTGGCGGCTTTGCTGCGGGCTCTTGATAGCGATAATGCTGAAAGTGATTGCCTCTGAGGAAAACCCATTTTTTTTGTACTCACGAATGGTCAGGCCGTGGGAGCCCAGGTGCTTCGCCGTCAATTGCCTCATTTCTTTGCTGCATTCAAGGCAGATCACCTTGTCTTCTTGAATGGAAGATTTGGGATCAACAGGAACTCCTTCTTGAACGGGTTCTTCAGACGGTTTAGCCTGATCGAGAAGGAATCCACCATCTTCTGCAATTTTCATTCTCTGGAGGGTCACGAAAACAGTTGATAGCGCTTGCTCAAGCGCCTCCGGTGTCATTGGACCTATCTCTGCTTGAGCTTCAATAATGTCAGCAGCAATCTCATAAAGTTTCCTGGTCATGGTAAATCCTCCTATCGTTCGCGCAAAAATCGTATAGCGGCCTTGAATAGCTCTGGGGTGACACATGGGTGGCCGAAGCCCCCCTCTTGGCCAAGGTTATTTCTTCTTGCCTTTTTTGACGTTCAGGCTTTCTTTGAATGCTTTACCAGCAGTGAATTTTACTGCCTTCTTGGCAGGAATCTTGAGTTTCTTGCCCGTTGTGGGGTTACGGCCTTCTCGTGCAGCGCGTTCGACCATCTTAAAACTTCCAAACCCGATAAAGGTCACTGCCTCTCCGGCGCACACAGCCTCTTTGATGGCAGCCAAAGTGCAATCCAGTGCTGCGTTTGCTTTCTTTTTGCTGATTTCAAGATCCTTGGCAAGCTTGTCTACGAGTTCGGTCTTTGTCATGTCCCACTCCTTTGGTTGAGGTTAAGCTTTGTTGAAATGACAACCGCATAACGTATTTCTCTGAAAAACATCCTTATGTCATGTTGACAGTATAGGCCATGATGTAATAACAGGATGAAGCCAGTAACCTTCGCCAAAATTGACGTCTATGATTGCTGCACAAGAATTGAAAATTCTGGAAGTTTGAATATATCTATCCACGACGTATTGGAGACAATAAATCTCACGATATGTCAAGAAAAAACAATGCATCCGGGTACAAGGAAGCTATAATGGCAGAAATGTCATGATGAGGCTGAAAAGTTGGGGCCTGAGGTTCTTGGCCGGTCGACAAGCCTTTGTTTCTGAGCATCATTTCGGTTAAAATGAATTGCTTTGATGGAGGTTGCACTGGTGCCTATAACGATTATGGTAGATGCCTATCTCATTACTCTCCGACTCCCTACCTACCGGATCGTCGACCGCACCGTACAGGTAGGGCGGACCACGCAGACCCGGCGCGAAAGAGTTAAGGAGATGCACGAGGTTCCCCCACGCCAGAATGCGACCGGGGTTGCTCAGGCTTTTGTCATCGCCAATCAGATTCTGGGTCCAGCACAGATAGTCTTCCGGTTGCGATCGACGAGCTCTAAGTCGGTAGAAATGCCGGGCGAATCTGAGGTCGTCAACGATCAAGGGTTCTTGTTCCTGGCTAAACAATTCCCGGGTCGCGGCGGCGCATCCGCATTGTTTGTCAGTCGGTTTCAGGGCGCCGAAGAGGGCGGTATGGCAGCGGAGGATAAGCAGGCTTGCATTGTCGCCTCACTGGGTCATCCGCTGACGGGAAACACTCTCGCACACGAGTTTGGACACCTGCTGGGTCTTGATCATATTAAGGATCACTATAACTTAATGTATGAGGGCTTGAGAGCCGGACACAAACTCACCTCAGAACAGATCACGAAGGCTACAAGTTCTAAACTGGCGAGAAGCGGGTTGCGGACGGCCTAGCCTGAAGAGGTGGCGGATCTGCCCAGTATGCTCCGGGTCATCACAATCGGGCTGCCAGGAGTCTATTTGCGGAGAATGGATTACAATGAGCTGCTTTCATCAGCTGGTGCTCTGGATGAGGCTATGCTCTTGTTCTTCCTGAACAGCCAAAGGGGACAATCGAAAGAGTTGCACCGTTCCACTTCGACATGAGAACCAGTCTGGCAGTCAAGACATTTCCGCCTGATGGCCGCCAGACAAGCTTTATCAGGTGCAGCCTTTGTCCCTATCCGGTAACGGTACAAGAGGCAGCTGGTTGCAGCACAAGCCTCAAACTCTTTATGTTGATCGTTCGAGCACCAGAGGCACTTGGCTCTAAGTGCTCGCAGTGGTTGCCATGTCAACTGGTGACAAGTCTTCTTCATACTTTTCGGTGACATACTTCAGATGACTTCCGCAGCCGTTCTTGCAGTCTGTTGCCCCAAACCGAGGAACCAGGATCTCCCCTTCGGTTTCTTGATTTACCACACATTCCTCTCCGTCAAATAGCTCTACCCTGACCATTCTGGCGTGTGAAGTGGCCAGGAGGTAATCAATATGCCACCGACGCTTCTTCCTCTTTGACAAATGCCTGGAGATCCTCGCTTTCATGTTTCTTTTGGCACTTCCTGTGTAGACATACTTGCCTGCTGGGAATTCGTACCTGCCGAGCTTGCCGATTTCCAAGACAAGCGGTTTCTTCAAGATAAAATGGATCTGGTATGACCTCATTCGGAATCCATTCATTGCACCACATTGAGAGAGTGCGTATTTTCAGCCTGCTATTTTACGATGTGAGATGACGAAGGCAAAGCGAGAATAAGCCCGGCCAACGGGCAAAACTGTTCTACGAACAAGGGACATAGCAAGGGTCTGGAGTGACTGGGCGGGCAAAGTGCATGTAAAGGGAGAAGCGGTAGAGAATGCCAGTAGTGACAGGGAGTGGAAAACCACTCTCTCCGTCATGTTCACGGCCCAACTCCTTTCCATCGTGGGTTTCGCCTTCGTCCTGCCCTTCATCCCTTTTTACATCAGGGAACTCGGTATGACGGACGAGCGCCTCGTCCCCATATGGGCGGGTATCCTGGCGGCGGCGGCAAGTCTCGTCATGACCATTTTCTCTCCCCTGTGGGGATGGCTTTCCGATCGCTACGGGCGCAAGATCATGGTCGAACGGGCCATGTTTGCAGGCGCTGTCATCACCATGGCCACGGGCATGGTCAGTGACGTTTACCAGCTCCTGGTACTGCGTCTCCTTACAGGCGCTGCGACGGGAACCATCTCCGCTTCCGTATCTCTCGTTTCCGCGGCAGTGCCGAGAGACAGACTCGGCTTCAGTTTGGGCCTCATGCAGGTGGCGGTTTTTCTCGGGATGACCCTGGGACCCTGGATAGGAGGTCTCCTGGCCGATGCCTTCGGGTACCGTTACACGTTCATCGTGGGGGGAATGATCCTCCTCGCCGGAGGCATCCTCGTGATGGTAGGAGCCAAGGAAAAGTTCACCCGGCCCTCCGAGGCAGCCCTCAAAAAGAGTGGAAGTTTGGCGAGTCTCCTCTCCTATCCAGGTTTCACGACCATGTTGGCGGTCTTCTTCCTCTTCAACTTCTCCGTCTTTGTGGCTATGCCCATCCTCCCTCTCTTCATCGAGGCGGTCGGCAATCTTACGGTCCGCGTGGCCTCCACGACAGGGCTGCTTTTTGCGATCAGTGGCGCGGCTGCCGCAGTTTCGGCGGCCTGCATCGGCTATCTCAGCGATAGAATGGGATACAAGAAAGTCCTGATCGTCCATCTGATTCTGAGCGGAGTATTTTGGATCTTCCATGTCCTGGCAAACAGTATTACTCAGCTTATGGTGATCCGGCTCTTTTATGGATTGGCAGCGGGCGGGATTGTGCCGACCATGAATGCCCTCGTGGGAGTATTGATGCCCCGGGCTGTTTACGGAAAGGCGTATGGATTGACATCCTCCATGACATGCCTTGGCATGACCCTGGGACCTTTGGTAGGAGGCATCATGGCTTCCTATATGGGATATCGGTGGCCCTTTGTCTTCGTCAGTGTTGTCCTCATTCTTGTAGTATTCCCCGTTGCGTCACGGGTGCGCACCAAGTAGCATGCACTCATGGACGGGATCTTTTCCCCTGCAAGATAAAGGATGCCTTGGGATCAGCTAAGTTGACCGAGACGAGCGAGGAGGCATAGGAGAATAGTATGACCAACAATGTTACCGCGGAGGTTATTCAAACGGTTAAAGATTTCCATGGACATATGTGCCCGGGTCTTGCCATTGGCATTCGTGCCGCAGAGATCGCCTTACGTGAAATTGGGCCACATGCTCAGGATGAGGAAGTCGTTGCCGTCGTCGAAACCGACATGTGCGGTGTTGACGCCATTCAAGTGCTCACTGGCTGTACATTTGGCAAAGGAAACCTGATCCATAAGGACTATGGAAAGAGAGCCTTCAATTTTTATCGTCGATCGGACGGCAAAGGAATCCGAATTGTAGCGTTGCCAAAGGCCTTGTCTGTCATTGGACCCTGAACGTGAAGAACTGGCCGGTAAGTTGCGGAACAATACCATCACCTCGGAAGAAAAGAAGCGTTTTGAGGAACTGCAAATCCTTTTTGCTGAAAGAATCCTGGAAGCTCCTTTGGAGGATTTGTTTGAAATCAAGAATGCCCTTCCCCAAGTGCCGGCTCCAGCTCAAATTCATCAAAGCATCGTCTGCCAGGTTTGTGGGGAGGAAGTCATGGCGACCAGGATTCATGAAGTTGAAGGGAAGAAGCTCTGCATCCCTTGTTCTGAAAGGCTTTGATGGGATGGTCAAAGAAGAGGGACAAGCCCGGTTTGGGATGGGCGTGTGAGTCGGAAAACGTGAAGAAATTGTGAATAGCAATCATCTTCAACGTGAAAGGGAACTGAAGTGAAGATCGTCGCTCTGCTCCTGCCATTGATTGTGGCAGTCTCCTGCACCAGCCTTTCGGGAACAGCAGATTACGGTCAGCAGACTGTCAAACAGGTTGATCTGGAGCGTTACATGGGGAGATGGTATGAAATCGCATCCTTCCCCAACTGGTTTCAAAACGATTGCTACTGCACAATGGCAGAATATGAACTGAAAGGGGATCATGTTTCAGTGAGGAATAGTTGCCGTAAGGGTTCTTCTCAAGGCAAACTTGATCTGGCAACAGGAAAAGCTTACCCCGTCTCTGGCAGCAACAACTCCCGCCTGAAGGTCCAGTTCTTCTGGCCTTTCAAGGGAGACTACTGGATCCTTAGCCCTTGATGATAACTATCAGTACGCAATGGTCGGGCATCCAAGCAAGAAATATCAATGGATCCTTTCAAGGCTCCAGAGATGAGAGACGGTGTCTACCACAGCTTGGTCGAGAAGGCTGCTCAAAAAGGGTACGACGTTTCCAAAATCAAAATAACGCTACTGCAATGATGCCGATTAGACGTCGCTGGAGTTTATACATTTGCGGCTGCAATAAAGGAGTACGGGAACATGATTGCTCCATTTCTGATGCCACCGGTTATAGGGTTGCTGATACTTCTTTTGCTAAGTGTTGATGGGTTTGCTGGCAATGAAGGGCAGCGGAAGGATGTTCAAGACTGCCCCTCATCTCCAAACTGTGTTTCAAGCCTGAGTAAGGATTCTCGTTATTTCATCGATCCGCTGCATTTCACGGACTCCCCGGACGAGGCTTTCAAGTGTCTAAAACAGATTGTCAAAGACGAAAAGCGATCAGTAATCATTACAGAAGAAAAAGAATACAGGCATACTGAATTTAGGACAGTTCTCGGTTTTGTCGACGATGTGGAGTTTTCTCTGGATCGTGAGAACCGAGTAATTCACATGCGATCAGCCTCAAGGGTTGGATATTGGGATCTGGGGGTAAACCGGCGAAGGCTTGAAGATATGAAATCTCGGTTCTTGAAAGAATGCAGCAAGCTTTAATCTCGAGCGGATTTCGTTAAAACATCCGAGGTTCGGAGAGGACTTGAATGGGAGCAAAGGGTTTTGAAGAAATGTACAAAGGTGTTCCACCCTGGGAAATAGACAGGCCTCAGAGCGAGATTGTGCATCTTGCTGAAGCTAATGAGATCAAGTCCCCAGTGCTTGATGTCGGCTGTGGGACAGGTGAGAATGCTCTTTATCTGGCAAAGCTTGGCTTCGAAGTCACGGGAATTGATATTGTGCCAGTGGCGATCGAAAAAGCTCTCAGCAAGGCAAAGGAACGATCTTTATTGGCCACGTTCCTGGTCTGGAATACCTTGAACCTTCAAGGATTGCAGGGACGTTTCAATACTGTCATCGACTCCGGCTTCTTTCACGCTCTGCCTGACAAAAAGCGCCCTGTCTTTGTAGAGAGCCTCGCCTCGGTACTGAATGCTGAGGGGAAATACCTTATGATGTGTTTCAGCGAGCACGAGCCTGGCGCATGGGGGCCAAGACGCGTCACTCAAACCGAGATTCGGGAAACCTTCAAGCAAGGCTGGGTGATCAATTATATTCGGGAAACCCAATTCGATACCAATTTCGGTTCTCGAAAAGGCAGTGCCTGGCTTTCTTCAATCACTTTGATCGATAGCGGAAAAGTGAAAAAGCCATGACACATGCAACCGGCCTAGAAAACGGCGTTAACATGCCCTGTGGCGGCCAAGGAGCTTCTTCACATTATGAGAAGTATCTCTTGATTTGCCCGCAATGGTTTCACAGTCAACAGAGGAGAGCTATGTGGAGTCAGCCAACGACCCGGTTCACCGGGTGCTTGGGCCAAGTTGGACTAACAAGTTACCACGGAAGTGCGGCCCAAGCAGTCCGCGTGTAGCCGTTGGTTAGGCGATTATTTCTGCTGCCATTATCAATCAATCTCTCTCCCACGGCGGAATGTTCATTTCCTGATGAATCTGTCCTTATAAAAAGGATTCTGGCTGAGGTACAACGCTGCAACAGGATTATGCCCAAGCGCGCGATCTTTGACCACAAGAGGCGTCGTCTCCGCTTCACAATGACGGAGGAACAGTATGTCGTGTCCAAGGCAAAGCCCTACCATAATATTCAGCTCTGTCTTCTCGTGGTTGAGTACTTCTGCCTGCATTATTGGGTTGCATATCTTATTTCCCCACATCCCTATGTCCTGCGGATTTGTTTCACCACAGAGACATATTACCGAGACGACGGTAAAACCATTACTTTCAAGGATGTCAGATAACAATTTCGATTCAGGCATCAATTCCCCACACGTTGCAATGCCTAACCTTGTCATCCCACGTATCTTAGCGTACTCCACAATCTCATCAACTCTTGTCCAGGACAGCATTTCTCTCGGATTTTCCGGGTCCATGATTTTACTGATATAACCGATCCAGCCCTTATTTATAGCCTGGTTTTCGGGCAGCATTAGCTTTTCTACTGTTCCCTTGACTAAACCAGAATACTTTTCGGTAGGGCAGGAGACTGGCACTTTTTTGCTCTTTTCTTTGGAACGACATCGAAGAACTGTACATTTTGCACATTGTGGATCACGATTTTCCATTTGAGACTCCCTCTTATTTGCTCGAACTTGTCATACGCTTTAGCCTAACAAGTAATTCTACGGTTTCCATGAAACTTCAGGACGCGGGGTGGATGTTCAAACAACAACGAGGCAGGGGATGTCTGGTTTGTGGGTGCCCCTTGCGAGCTGACTTCCCTCATCATCCTGATATCAGTCTAATTAAGGCCTGAAGTCCATGCAAGCATATTTCGATACAGGATGTGCATCTTTCTGTGAAACATGCAGATTGGCAGGATTTAGAAAATTGGAGAGCTTCCCATGCTCAACATCTTTTGCGAGGGCACGTAAGAAACCCTGGAAATCCTGGTCCGGCCATCCCATTGAAGGTTGTCAGAACTTGCCAATATCATAAAATCCTCAATTGTTTCGATATGATCTGAATATTTTAGTTCAGACCTCGTGAAAGCAAGGTCCCCACTCGCGTGCTTAGCCCGAGGACCGTTTCATCTATCGGGCTTACCCTCTCTCTCGACCGGAAGGCGCCACCAATTCTCCAGGCTCAGAGACCCTAGCAGCCAACCCTCGAGCTATTTGATCTCACAGCTTGTCTCCGGAGACCCACTGAAGTAGTATGCTGCCCTAATCGCTTTATCCAATGGTACCACGTTCGAGGAGTGACCGATGACTCTCACCAAAGCCCACATCGTGGAAAATCTTTTCGCCAAGAATTTGTTCACCAAAGGCGAATCAGCCCAGATCATCGAGACGCTCTTCGAACTGCTCAAAGAGTCCCTGGAAAAGGGTGAAGATGTCATGATCAGTGGCTTCAGGAAATTCAGCGTTCGCGAGAAGCACCAGCGAACAGGACGGAACCCCCAGACTGGTGAGCCGATGGCTTTACCTCCTCGCACGGTTGTCACGTTCCACTACTCAACGGTTTTGAAAGAGAAGGTCAATGGTGGCGGCGAAGCCTGAGAGGACCATCATGCCAACCAAGAAGCTTGTGAAAGTTGAAAACGGTCGACAGGCCGATTGGGCCGCCTTTAAGAAGGTTTGGCAGAAGGAGATTTCCATGTTTCGTCCGCTCAAAATCGTTTAGGAGGTCCAGAATCTTGACGCCCCGCAGGCCCCGATGGCCACCTCGATCCCCTCATTTGTGCCCACACATGCAAGTCCCCTGGAAAAACCTCACTTTTGGCAAGATATCTACCTGCTATCCATAACCATCCATCACCACTTTAAGGTGCTGGAGCTGTTAAGCTATCGTCACTTTTCCTGCCATTTTTGACGGCGAGATGAGATCCAATAGACCAGTTGGAGCCCTTTCTCTTCCAGTGATCAAAATGAGGATCACAAATTGGCGGTGGGAGGTTAAGAAGTTGCGATGTGCCCCACCAAAACAGACCGATTCACTGAACCCGTACATTTGACCCCCACTATGAGGGCTGCTTCATCCCGACCCAAGATTAAAGTGATTGATCCTAATAACCGTTTGGATGTTTGAATTTTTCACATTTTTTCATCAGGGTTGGTTTGAAATATCCCACTTGACAAATGGGCAGAATGCCTGCAGCCTTTAGGCAAGGCTAGGAACCATCGTTCCTCTGCGGCTGGAGCGTCTAAAATGGTGAGAGGAGGTCGGAGAAGGCTTTGTCAAAACCCTGTCAGTTGATTGAGATTCGACTTTGACTGCCCAAGCGTAATTGTTTCCTTCCCAACATCAACTGTTGTCGACTTTCAGGTGATTTCTATGAACTTGCTCAAATCGATATGCCTCCTTTTGGCAGCGGTGTTCACCATCTTTGTCGCCGCTTGTGGTGAGAAAGAATCGAGTACATCCCATTCTGAGCCTATAAAGATTGGAGCTATCTATCCGTTCAGTGGACCCGACGCCGCGACGGCTGAGGACCTAAAAGCTGGAGCGGATCTAGCTTTAGAGGTAATCAATGGAGTTTTTGACCTTCCTATGCCATTAGCTCAAAGCGAGGGGCTGCCAAACCGCGGAAACCGCAAGCTCCAAATCATTTACAGGGATTCTAAAAGCAGTCCGGAAGTGGCTGCGGCGCTCGTTGAGGAACTTGTTCACCAGGAACACGTAAAGGGGATAATTGGCTGTTACAGCAGCACGGTTACGGCGGCAGCCAGTGAGCGGGCAGAAATGCTTAGGGTTCCCTTTTTGAACGCTGCATCTACCTCGCCGACCTTAACCCAGCGAGGTTTCAAGTGGTTCTTTCGAACAACGCCCCATGATGAGATGTTTGCCCAGAATTTCTTCACTTTCCTTTCCGAGTTTTCCAAGAAGAGCACGCATGATTTTCCCAAACGCCTGGTTCTCGTTTTTGAAAACAGGCTCTGGGGAACGAGCGTCGCCCAGGCCGAGAGAAAGCTCGCCCCCAAGAGCGGCTATGACATTATTGAAGAAATCCCTTATGACCCTAAGGCATCCAGCTTCGACGAGGAATTGAAGCGAATAAAATCGTCACTGCCGGCAATTATTTTGCAAGCTTCATATGAGACCGACGCCGTCGCCTTCATGACGGGCTACAAGGCGCACGGTATCAATCCTCTTGCGATTCTGGCGATGAATGCGGGGTTCATTAGCCCTAATTTCCTAAAGAGCCTGGGCACCGATGGGAATCTTGTCATGAGCCGGGAGGTGTGGGCTCTTGATGTTGGAAGCAGGAAGCCCCTCGTAACATCCGTCAATGAGCAATTCCGGAAAAAATTTGGCCGAAATATGACGGGCAATTCAGCGCGGGCCTTTACTGCGACGATCGTTCTGGCAGATGCTATTAATCGGGCCTCCTCATCCGAGCTTCTCAGTGTAAGGGAGGCTCTTTTGAATACGGATATCAAACCAGATCAACTGATCATGCCGTGGGATGGAGTGAAGTTTGACCCGAGCACCGGTCAGAACATCTTAGGGAAAGGGATCATCGTTCAGATTCAGGATGGACAATACTGTACAGTCTGGCCATGGGATTTGGCTTCAAAGGCTGTCGTATGGCCGATGCCAGGCTGGACGGCAAGATAGGAATGAGGGCGAGATGAGCATAAGACGTCCCTTGCTTCCAAAAGGTGGGGTGGCCAGGAACTTGGTTCGGCTCTTCTTCCTGTTTGGGATTATTCCACTCGGGATCTTGGCTTTGACCTTTTTTGGTTTCTATTTCAGGGAAAAAAGACTTGCGATCGGTGAACTCCAACAAGAAGTTGCAGAACGAATCGCTACCGGAATTTCCGGTCACCTTGAAAGAACCAAAGGGAAGATTGAACTCTTTGCTCGTTTCTATGATCTCATGAGCATGGATGCGCAGAGACTGCGCAACATTTCATACGACATGCTCGATCAGGAGCTCGACTACAATGTTCTCACCATATCAGATATCCAAGGCAACGAAGTCTGCAAGGTTTCGCGTTATTATACCTTTAGGACGAATGAACTGAGGAATCTTGCTCATGAAGGACGCTTGAGCCCTGAATTTCCAAAGCAGACCAAAATCAGCAAAATCGAAATTTCTGCTTTCAATAAGCTTCCTGAAATTCATATTACGGTCCCTATTTATGATTGGAAAGAGCAGGTCGCGGGCCTTTTGGATGTAAGCGTCAATGTTGCCAGAATGTGGGAACTGATATCCAAGTATCGCATAGGCAAAGATCGCTACGCCTATGTTGTAGATCCCCAGGGCACCCTTCTGGCCTATCAAGATGTGTCTTCAGTGTTGGGTAAGACCGATCTCAAAGGCATTGAAATAGTACAAGCACTCTTACGTGGCGAGACCGGGGTCTTTGAATATGTGGGTTTCCAAGGAAGTCGCGTCATTGGAGCAAACGCTCTGATTCCCTCGACTGGATGGGGGATTGTTGTAGAAGAGCCACTCAACGAGGCTTATAGGACGCTCTACGCGCTATCTGCGGTATTTCTGAGCATATTTTTACTAACCGTCTTAGTAGCCCTTGTATTGGGGCTTCGGTTCAGCTTTAGAAGCCTTGTCCGTCCCCTTCAAAGTCTTCAGGAACAAGCTGCAGCCTTTGCTCACGGCAATTTTGACCATCGCATAAACATGACCCGCTCCGATGAACTCGGGCAGCTTTCCGAAACCTTTAACAAGATGGCTGCTGACCTTCAAAAGACCACCGTGTCCCGCGATCTTCTAGTCAAGGAAATAGAACAACGCAAGCTTACGGAAGAGGAGCTGCAAAAGCTGGCATCTGTGGTCAGGCACAGCAAGGAGCTCGTCAATTTGGCCACCATCGACGGGAAAATGATCTTCTTAAACGATGCGGGCATCGAAATGCTGGGCATAGCTTCCGAAGAGATTAAACAGGCAAGCATTATGCAGGTTATCCCTGATCATTTACAGGAGAAGGTGCAGACTGAACTCATGCCGGCATTGATCAAAGATGGGTGGTGGCGGGGTGAGCTGCAATACCGGAACCTCAAGACCGGCAAACTAACCGAAGTGCATGCGGAGACGTTCACGATCACGGACCCAAGCACCGGTGTGCCACTGCTCCTGGCCAACGTTTCGCTTGATATCACAGAGCACAAGCGGGCGGAGGATGCTTTAAGGGAGAGCGAGGCCACCTTGAAGAGCATCTTCCGGGTAGCACCCATTGGCATCGGTCTCGTTTCCGACAGGGTTCTAAGACAGGTGAACGACCGTCTTTGTGGGATAATCGGCTATTCGAGGGAGGAACTCGTAGGTGAGAGCGCAAGAATTCTCTATCCCAGCCAGGAAGAATTCGAGTGGGTCGGTAGAGTTAAATACGCTCAGATCAGTCAGCGGGGGACAGGAACTGTCGAGACTCACTGGCAGAAGAAAGACGGTGAGGTGATCAACGTTTTATTGAGCTCCACCCCTCTTGATCCAATTGATCTCACTGCTGGGGTTACTTTTACCGCTTTGGATATTTCGGAGCGCAAGCGGGCGGCGGAGGCCTTGAATGAAAGTCAGGAGAGGTTCAGGGAACTGGCCGAGTTGCTGCCTGAAACGATTTTTGAAATGGACACCAGTGGGAATCTCACCTTTGTCAATCGGAATGCTTTTGATCATTTTGGGTATTCCCAGGAGGACTTTGAACACGGCATGAATGGCTTTGAGCTGGTATCTCCCGAAGACCGTCCCAGGGCTTTGGAGAATGCCAAAAGGGTCATGAGCGGCGAGAAGATCGGGCTCAGTGAGTACAGAGTATTAAGAAAAGACGGGACCACCTTTCCCGCCATCATGCACTCTACCGCAAAGTTCCTTGACGGAATGCCGGTAGGGCTCAGAGGCATTGTCATCGATATCACCGAAACAAAGAAGCTTGAATCACAGCTCCACCAGGCTCGTAAAATGGAAGCTATCGGTACGTTGGCTGGCGGTATCGCCCATGATTTCAACAACCTCCTCCAGGCTGTCCAAGGCTATGCGGAATTACTGCTCCTAAGGAAGACGGAAGAGGAATCAGGATACAAGGAACTCCTCGAGATCAGCCGTGCTGCAAAACGAGGGGGAGATCTCACCCGCCAGCTTCTCACCTTCAGCCGCAAAGTGGAATCCAAACTTCAGCCCGTTGATCTCAACCGGACTGTTAACGATGTAAAGATGTTACTGGAACGGACTATCCCCAAAATGATCAAAGTAGAGTTGCGTCTCATGGGCAACCTTCACAGTGTCAATGCCGATGCCTCACAGGTTGAACAGGTCATGATGAATCTCGCAGTTAATGCGCGAGATGCGATGCCAGAAGGGGGCACGCTCACTATCGAAACGAAAAATGTCACCCTGGATGAAGAGGATTGCTGCAGCCAGCCCGAGTTGACCCCTGGGAATTATGTTCTCCTCACAGTAAGCGACACAGGTCAAGGGATGGATAAGACGACGCTGGAACATATTTTTGATCCCTTCTTCACCACCAAGGAAGTCGGGAAGGGCACCGGCTTGGGCCTTGCCATGGTTTATGGGATTGTCAAAAGCCACCAGGCGGATATTACCTGCATCAGCAACCTGGGCGAGGGAACTGCATTCAAGATTCATTTCCCCGCTATCGAACAATTTAAAGAATCTCCCAGCGACGTCGCGGGGGCAGCGATTTCACCCGGTGGCACTGAGACCATACTTCTTGTGGACGACGATGACTCCGTTCGTGATCTGGGAGAAGAGACTCTTCAAATGTTCGGGTACGCGGTGATCAGTGCACCAGATGGTGAGAGCGCCATGCAAATCTATCGCGAGGGGAAAGATAGAATTGATCTGGTCATCCTGGACCTGATTATGCCTGGAATGGGAGGTATGCAGTGTCTTCAGAGGCTTCTTGAAATGAATCCCCAGGCCAAGGTCGTCATAGCCAGCGGTTATTCTGTCAAAGGGGAGACTGAGAGAGCCGCAAAGAGTGGGGCGAAGGCCTTCATCAACAAGCCATACAATGTCCAACAGATGCTCAAGGTGGTTCGGGAGGTTCTGGACTGAGAATAGCAAAAGAAATCTGCGACTTTAGTTGAATCCGCCTCTTTTGCCCGATCATACGCCAAATGGTGCACATGTTGACTGGCAACCATCAAAGCGACCGAGTCTGGCGGAAAATGAAAGATGTCAGATGAAACTGGAATCTGTCCGGGAGAACTCTAGGGTTGAGACTTGGTTGTGTCCCGCTTTTGGTCGCTGATTCTTCACTGAAGAAGGCAGCTGTCCTGGCAATTCAGCGTGGCCAATGAAGGAGGATTTTGAGGGCTGCTGGCCTGGTAATGAAGAGCCCATCTTAGAAAGACTACAGTCACTGCTTGTGTGCTTATCGGATTTTCGGTTTTTGTGCTGGAGCGGGGACGAGTGCATAAGGGGGTTATTTTCGCTCGAGCGTACCCTCTTGGGTCCCGGTTTCCGGAGTCCAGCGCATCCATCGGTAAGTATTCGGACCGATTTGCTCCTGCCACATGATTTTTGTTACGCACGGCGTTTGAGTGAGTCGCAAGAAGTTTCGTGGCAGTTTTTCAGCATCGCAGCGATTTGAATAATAAGTAACTTTATAAATCCCAATTCCTTTCTCCTTAACCTGGAACTGGCACCAGTATACCCCAACCAAAACAAAAGCGATGATGACTACTAAAGCGTTTTTCATATCCTGCCATTATCCTATTCTCAGATATCGATCTTGCAGTCTTCTTTACCCCCCCAATATAGTCACAGGACTGCCTTCCCCGAAAAGGTCGTGGATCGGTTAAGATATCGCCACTTTTCACAGGCGCAGACAATGATGAGTGCGTCGTGCATCTGCGCAGCATGATGCGGGTATCCATACGACAAATTGCAGTTGTCTCGCCATGGTGAATGCCCTATCTCACCATGCCGGATTGGTCGATATAATCTATCCCCTTTTTCCTAATTATTTCCCAACAGTTGTTTGTATACCTCAGGAAAGCGGACGGGGGAGAAGAAGTGGTCGATCTCCTGAGGACTGATGAGTTTCGCGAATGCGGTCTTCATGTCTTGCACGTGCTCCCTACAGTAGTCGTGTAACTCACCCATATGAGTGGCGGATTTTAGGTCAAGATCCAATGCGTCGTGGATTTTCTTAAGGACCAGCCCCCACATGTAGATCTTTGACTCCTTGCTTTCCTGGTCGTACCACCTTTTGATCTGTTGTCCGACGGTGCTCGAAGCCCCGACCTTTGCGAAAAGGTCGTCGGCGATCCGCTGCGGGTGGAGGCGCCGAAACTTTCCCCTTTCGTCGGCGACGATGGCAACGCCGGTGAAGATAGAGTCATTCCGGCCCTCGCTCAGCCAGTTTTGCAGGAGCGTCACGAGATCCACGGCTTTCGGCCGCACCCACGTTTCCAGTATGCGCGCAGTTTTTCCATACCCTTTATCGCTAACGAACACATCGCGGATTAACTTAGTTTTCTCTCGGGGCGTGGAAAGCTGGGCCCACTTTTCCTTGAACATGCTCCAACCTTGGGCGAGGAACATCTCGATCACCATGGGCGCACTCATCAGGTATTGCATCTCCAACACCTCGCCGGTTTTGAACTCATGTTCAAGAGCCTGGCGGAGAGATTCACTTTCTTTGAGCTGCTGGGCCAACTCCTTACTTGCGTAGTAAAGGAAAAGGAATAGTTGGAAGTTTAAAAGGACCTTCGGATCGTGTTTGAGATCTTGGTTCACGGCGATGATTTGCTGGACTTCGACCGCGACTAGGTCCGTGTTCATTCGTGGTTGAAGGGCCCTTCGTCTCGAGGCGATGTCTGCGCGGTCCCTAGCCGCCTGTGCCGGATCTGGCCCCACTGCCAGAATCGGCTTGTTATATTTGTTCGGGTCGTCTTCCGGGACCCATGTCGGCTTTTTTTTGCATCGGGGGCAAATGGCCATAGGTGGCGGATTAGCCCCAAACATAATTAGATTGCACGGTTTTGCATCCAGTTTAGTATTTGCGCATCGCCATGAATCTGGCATGGGGCATCTCCTTTCTACCAGCGGACGCTGAACTGAACGGTTCGGAAAGACCAGAGAAACAACAGGGAAACAACAGGGGACAGATTTCTTTATATGCCCTTGCATCTTCAGGTGATAAGGAATTGCTGTCCGAAGCTTTCCGCCTAGCATGGCTCGTGGATACTGTCAAGGCCATCTTTGCGCCGCTTTCTTGGTGCGTGAAGACAAGAACCACCATGGTGTGAACCGTGAAGGTGGGGAGGTGTTAAGATGCGATGAAAATTGGCGTAATCCCCGAAGGTGTGGATCACCATGACCACCCCTCAGGATGCCGTCATCGAGCCCCTGCACTGTTCGACAAAAGATCAAGAAACTCACACATTCCGGATTCCGACAAAAGCCTCAGGCAACCGCTTATTTCGCCTTAACAGTGATCGTTTCGGTGTAACCGTTATCAGACTCATCGGATTCCTGAACGACTCCGGTTGAATCCGCCATTATCCGGATGCGGTGTTTTCCCGCAGACAGACGGCCCAACGGGAAATCCTTTATACTCATAGCGCTGCCCGGTTTCAGTGGAGTCGATCTTTTCCACCTTGCCTTAATGACTCCGTCCACGGTGAAAAGAACACCCAGTGGGAAGGCGGCTACCGCGTACCTACCGCTATCCGCTGGCCGGGGGTCGTCAAGCCGGGCACCGTTAACAACGAAATCGCTTCGCACGAAGACATGCTGTCCACGCTACTCGCGGCGGCTGGCGAACCCAACGTGAAGGACGAACTGCTCAAGGGCAAGAAAGTCGGTGACAAGACTTTTAAGGTCCACCTCGACGGCTACAACCTACTGCCCGCGCTCAAGGGTGAAGCCCAGTGGCCGCGCAAGGAGTTCATCTACTGGACCGACGACGGCAGCGTCGCGGCGCTCCGCTACGAAAACTGGAAGGTAACATTCCTGAAGCAGAGCGCCCACGGTATGCGTGTCTGGCAGCAGCCATTTGAGGAGCTGCGCGCGCCGATGCTGAGCAACCTGCGCATGGATCCTTTCGGGCGCGCCGAATACGAAGGCATGGGCTACAACCAATGGTATCTCGAGCACATGTTCGCATTCGCGCCGGCCGCTGTCTATGTGGGCAACTGGCTGCAAAGCTTCCGTGAATTCCCGCCGCGCCAGAAGCCCGGCAGCTTCAACCTCGATCGAGTGATGGAATCGATCATGAAAGCTGCGGGCGACAAGTAGACGGGGTCATAGTTCAGGCTAACCTGTCCATTGCCAGGGCCGTCGTCCGCATGGGCGGCGGCATGCAACCGATGTCCAGGTAGCTCTCTACTCCTACAGGTCGTTGACCTGGTAGAGTAGGTGGCTCCATGTTAATCCATGACTGGAACAACTGGAAAATGCGATCTCGTCTCCCACCGAACACACCTCTCTCCTGGTTCCTGGATCTCGGAGTTTCAAGAGCTCAGCGTATTCGGATCATAGGAAATCTCCCAAGCCTATCAAAAATGCAAGGGAGGAAGAATGCTTGGCAATTTCTGGTATCAAATCGATGAGTCCAAAAAGCCAACGCACCGGAGCCGCTGTCAAGGCCCCCTGATCTTTAACGCTCGAAATCAGGCAGGCCAGAACGGCAGCCGCAACTGCACGAGAGCTTTTTCAGCTAGCGTTTTCTCCGTCGGTTCTTCTTCTGCCGCCTCTTCGCATTCAGTGTCCGCTTCCTCGCGCATTTCCTCACCCCGCAGGGAGCTCAGCAGGACTTCCAGGCTTCGGGCCTGGACCCACCCAATATCTTCGCTATGCCAGGCATGCTCCAGGCGGCCGAGAATTTCCGTCCCCACTCCTTCTTTCCAGCGGATGCGCCCTTTGCGGTGCAGTTCATGGGAGAGCTGAGACACAAAGGAATCCACCCCCCGGCCAACCTGGTGCCGTTTCTGCCAGTGGTCCTCCGGTTCCACCAGTCCAAGTGCGATCAAAAGGGCCAGGATTGGCACGGCGTCTTGGTCGTAGACCTGCTGATAAAGCTGTGGTTTCACGATGTCGTTGATTCGCAGCCAGTTGATGTATCCCAAGTGTTTGGCGCACATGGCTACCGCAAGGAGATGACGAAACCTGGGACGTACGCTCCAGGCGGACTTCTTGATCTCCTGAAACAATCGATAGCGGCCGAACCCCTTTTTCTTGAAGATCCAAAGCTTCCTGAAACCGTCTGGCAGGTCCCAGCTTTCGGGATCAGCCACCGCCATGAGAGAGGGAAAGAGCTTGGGAGCGTCGATGTTTTCCGCCCAGCAGCACATCTTCATCTCCAAGGTTGGTCCCCAAAGGGGATAAGCATCGACCGGCTCTCCAGCACATCGGGCGAGGATATAGAGCAAACATTGCCGACGGTTCACCAACATGCTGCGAGCCGCCTCCATGATCGTCGCTTCGCGCAGGTGTTGGCGCAGGGAAAGAACCTCTGGAGCCAAAAAGGTGAAATCTTCCGAACCTTTCAAGACCGCATTAAGAGTTTTGGGACTGCGAGTTCTTCCGGCTTTTTCAATCAATGCTGGAAGTATCTTGGAAATATGAAGGGGGCCTTCCAAAAGGATCTGGCGAATGATTTCGGCAAAGTCCGGACCGGGAGGCTCCCTGTGAGGCAGATGCCTCAGAATGCGGCCATCCGTCTCGGGGGGCGTAAGAGGTGCTCCGCATTCGATGTGCGACCAATCGTCGTCAACGAGCCCGATCCCCACCCACCCCATGTCACCCAGTTCGAGGAAGAGGTGGGGCTTGGTGCTGAGAGCGATCTCCATCTCCTCCGGCCCGACGCGATCCTCCAAGTGCAGGTCATTATAGTTTTTGAGCAGAGCATTGAGACTGACGGGAGCATCCAGGTAGGTGAACGAGAACATGTGGTGAAGGCCAATTGCTCGCCCCACTCGAATCCCGGAGTGCGATTTCGCGAAGTAGCCTCTGCTGATGGAAGAATGACCGGCCAGCCGGATGGCCAGCACCAGGAGCTCCGGATCCACCTGCAGCGTCCGCGACAGGGACTGAAGGGGAATCGGGAGTCTGACTTCATGGTGCACCATCTCGATTCTGTCGATGACCTGCAAGAGTTCTTCGCAGGAATACGTACCACGGTACCACGCCCGGGGCGCTTCGCAAGTATGCTGGACCAGCCACTCGCTGAGGAATTTGTAGCGAACCATGATGGCCACCTGGTACTCTCCCGGCAGGTGCTCCTCGAAGCTCGCAGTGACCTCATCCTTGAAAAGCAGATGGTCAGGTCCTCCCAAGATGCCCCAGATTTCGTCCTGCGCGTCGACCAATGCTTTGGTGATGGATTTGAACACACGGGGATGCCTGAGATTTCTAATGGCCTTGGTTGCGATTTCCTCCACGCTCGTCGGGCTACAGCCGATCAGTTCGGCGACTTCCTGTTGAGGAATGCGCTTCCTCCCTCCAAAGCCGTACAAGAGCTCGATGACCTGCGCTTGCTCTCCGCCCAGATTCCTCACTGCTTCGTGGATCATTTCCTTGGTCATTCCTTCACGACTCCCAGTGACGTGAACGTAACCGTTTGAGTTGCAAAGGCGCTTTCCCACGCTCCTGCATGGGAACCAGGAACAAAGGGAAATTCCTGCGATGAATCGGTCAACCCTTCGGACACTGAAGTGAAATCAAGCCGAGCTGTCTCGCTATCTTGGCAGTATCAAGTTCAGTGACCTCAGGATTCTCTTCCAGCAGAAAGCCCATAGCCCTTATCTTCTCATTTTCCGACATGGAGGAATTGAGAACGATCCACTCGACCCCGTTCTTTTGATAGCGAAGACCGCTTTTCTCACCGAGTCCTTCAGCTTCAATAACTCTTATGTTTTTTGACTTTGCCAGCTCAAAGAACTCCTGCAGGTTCATAGGATTTCTCGTCTCATTCACCATCGAACACCACCTTTCCGCCCATCCCTCTCGATCCTAACAGCAAATGCCGCTTACGTGGCTGCATAGTTATCTTGGCAAGCTTAAACATAATCATCGGCCGGCGGTGCGAGTGTTTTCTGATGGCTTTGCTGTCGCAATCTTCGTGCAGCTTTAGAGACTGTTTTTCACGATCGTTCAGGGACCACTCCACAGAGACCTACATCTCTCCTGGTCCTTGAAATCTGGATGTTCCGAAAATTCACCACGTTCAGATCACACCCTCACAGAACCGGTCGCCACTGCGAAGTTCAAGGTCTTGGCGAGCTGTGTTGGAAATTGCCGGATTCAACATAAGAGGGATCTCTGAACAGTCTCTTGGTACGGCCGGAATCAAAGAGTTGAGGGGCCGGCATGCTCTTGCCCGACCCTCTCGAACGCAAAGCTGGGATCATCTCGTCGGGTTTCTCCACGCCCTACTCGACCTACAAACTATTTATTCAACGCCGGGTAGTCGGTATAGCCCTTGGATCCAGGTGTATAGAACGTAGCCATATCCGGCGCGTTAACCGCTGCGTCGGTTCTCCATCGTGCCACCAGGTCAGGATTAGCAAGGAAAGGCCGCCCCACGGCGATGAGATCGCATTTGCCCGCGACCAAGTCGCTTTCGGCACGCTCGGCATCGTAACCGCCGGAGAGAATCAGCGTACGCTTGAATAGCTTGCGGAATGTCGCCTTCATGGCATCAGGCACCGGCGGCGCGCCCATGGGCGAGTGATCCACGAGGTGGATATAGACCAACCCGCGGGCGTTGAGCTGTTGTGCCAGGTAGGTGTAATCCGCCTCCATCGTGTCGTACAACGGCATGTCGTTGAACACACCGAATGGCGAAAGCCGGAGGCCCACCTTGTCCTTGCCAATGGCATCAATCACCGCCTCGGTCACTTCCAGCACAAAACGCGCGCGGTTCTCGATCGAACCGCCATAACCATCGGTGCGTTGATTCGTATTCGGACGGATGAACTGCTCAAGCAGATAGCCATTCGCGCTGTGCAGCTCGATGCCGTCAAACCGTGCTGTCATGGCATTCTTCGCGGCCTGCGCAAATTCCGCGATGGTGCTCTTGATATCCGCATCGGTCATCGCCTGCGGCGCGGGATGCGGCTTCATGCCCTCGGCATCTGTGTAAATCTCGCCGCCGGCCACCACGGCCGAAGGCGCCAGCACGCGTGCCCCTGCGGGCAGGTTCAGCGGATGGGCAATTCGTCCGCAGTGCATGAGCTGCACGAACATCTTCGCACCCTTGGTGTGCACCGCATCGGTAATGCGTTTCCACCCCTCGACCTCGGACGGGGAGAATATTCCCGGTATGCGCGGGTAACCTAATCCATTCGGTGAGGGTGACGTGCCCTCGCTAATAATGAGTCCCGCCGTGGCCCGCTGCTCGTAGTACTCAGCCATGAGCGCGTTTGGAATATTGTCGGTAGCGCGGTTGCGAGTCATCGGCGCCATGACCAGATGATTCTGCAATGTCAGAAGGCCGAGAACGGATTCCGAGTACAGAATTGACATATTCGAGTCCTCCCTAGAGTGGTTTGATCACCTTCGCTTAGTACAGCGCCACAAAGATAAGTGTCCATTATGCAGCAGGTGCGTAAGGTGGTTTAGGCGCGTCTTTTTGCGCCGCAACCCACCGAAAGCTTGTGTTGGATTTCGCTTTACTCAACTCAACCTACTGCTTTCTGGTCACTTTATTCTGTGGAGCTGCTCCAAGTTGCGGCGCAAGGACCAATCCTTGGCATGGCTAACCCGCTTCTTAGCACTGCGCACACTTCGACTTTCTGCGGTTCCTTGTTCGATGTTCTGCGGTTCTCTCTTCGATCCCGCATAAGCACCGGATCGATATTCAGTCAATTCAATGAGAGAGATTGGGACTGTAGGTGCGTCACCAGGCGGCGACTTGACCATCCGCACGCGGTTCACTGCCCCCGGCCAGCACCCCCTCCCGATTGCGCCAGATGATCTGCCCCCGACCGAAGTCGCGATCGCCAACCTGCCCGTACCTCATGTCGTGTCCCATCCGCTGTAACGCCTCTGCCAGATGCTCGGGAAACTGCGCCTCCACTTCGACCGTTTTCCCTTCCTGCCATCGAAATCGGGGAGCATCAAGGGCCGCCTGCGGATTGAGGTGGAAATCGACGGTGTTCATCACCACCATCACGTGGCCCTGCGGTTGGATGAAAGCGCCCATCACACCGAAGGGCCCGCATGCTTCGCCGTCCTTGGTCAGGAATCCCGGGATGATGGTGTGGTAAGGTCTTTTGCCCGGTTCGAGGCGGTTGACGTGCAGAGGATCGGAGGAAAAGCAGAGCCCCCGGTTATGCAGGGAGATACCGGTTCCCGGGACGACCATCCCGGAGCCGAAGCCCAGGTAGTTGCTCTGGATGTAGGAGACCATGTTTCCCTCGCCGTCGGCCGTGGCCAGGTAGACGGTGCCTCCGCCGTGGGGCCGGCCGGGGAGCGGGGTAATGGCCTGGTTGCTGATCAGACGGCGCCTCTCGGCGGCGTAAGACTCGGAAAGCAGATCCGCGACCTTAACCTTCATTCTGTGAGGGTCGGCGATGGTGTCGAGGCCGTCGGCAAAGGCCAGCTTGATCGCTTCAATCTGTCGGTGGTAGGTCTCGGTAGTCTCTTTGGCCCGAAATTCAAAACCCTTCAGGATATTGAGCGCCATGAGCGCGACCAGGCCGTGGCCATTGGGCGGCATTTCCCAGACGTCATAGCCCCGGTAATCGACCTTTAAGGGTTCCACCCATTCCGGGGTGAAGGCGGCCAGGTCTTCGGAAGTGAGGTAGCCCGAGTAGCGGCGGAAGAACGCGCCGATCCTCTCTGCCAGGTCTCCGCGGTAAAAGGTCTCGGCATTCGTTTCGGCAATCGCCGTGAGGGTCGCGGCCTGATCCGGCAGGCGCCACCTTTCGCCCCCCAAAGGGACACGGCCTCCAGGGGCAAAGGTTTCGAACCATGACCGAAATTCATCTCCGTGCTGGGCCCGGTAGATTTGAAGGGCTCCTTCCCATCGGTTGGCAATCACCGGGGAAACGGGGAAACCCTGTTCGGCGTAACCAATGGCGGGACCCATGCTGACCGTCAGCGGCACCCTTCCGAACCGCCGGGCCAATTCCGCCCAGGCTGCCGGGGCCCCCGGCACGGTGACCGGGATCACGCCATACGGAGGGATGCTCTGGTGGCCCGCCCTGGCAAGCGCTTGCAGCGATATGCTGCGCGCCGCCGGCCCACTGGCATTGAGGCCGTAGAGGGTGCCTCCGGTCCAGATCAGGGCGAAAGCATCGCCGCCGATGCCGTTGGAAGTCGGTTCCACAATCGTGAGACAGGAGGCGGTGGCGATGGCGGCATCAATGGCGTTGCCTCCTTGTTTCAATACCTCCAGGCCCGCTTGCGCCGCCAGAGGCTGGGACGTGGCTACCATGCCCCGCCCGGCGAAAACCACACTGCGGCGCGAGCGATAGGGATAGTGCAACGGATCAAGATTCATAGGCTGTGACTCCGGAAATGAGCAGGCTCTTTTTGTTTCGGCAGCGGACATCCAGCGATCACCCCGCCGCGAATTCCACCCAAGGGACCATGGCCCTTGTGGGGGGTCACTCTACCATATTATTCACGAAGCTTGCGGATTCCTCGTTTCGTGATAAAGTATCGCGCGGTGACGAGTTCTCGCCCCCCCACCGGGGGCGGCTATCCCCATGCTCCCACCGGTTCCGCATGGTTCACGGTTTTCAAACGAGAGTCAGATTGCACTGAAAGGACGCAAAGGGTGCGCACCGGAGCGTCCTAGCAAATATGGGTGTGCGTGAAGGTCACGGGTGACATGACCAGTCTCAAAGAGACAGAGGATATACTCATCAAGAGCGAAGAGAAGTACCGAAACATCTTCGAGAATGCCGTCGATGGGATGTTTCAGGCCACCCCTGAAGGGAAATACCTCAGGGTCAATTCGGCCTATGCCAGAATGCTTGGTTTCGAAAGCCCCGAGGAGTTGATCGCCGCGATCGATGATATCCAGTCGGATCTTTACGTTGATCCCGATGATCGCGACACCATCAAGCTCCTGTATGAGCAAATCGGAGTGGTCAGGAATTTCGAGACCCAGTTGAAGCGCAAGGACGGTCAGAGAATCTGGATTTCAGCCAATGCTCGAGCCGTTAGGGACGACTTGGGCAAAATCCTCTACTACGAAGGAACCGTTAAAGACATCACCGAACGCAAGCTCGCCGTGGATGCCCTGAGACAGTCCGAGAGGCGCTTTTCCATCGCCTTTCATGAAAACCCTACCCCCACCATCATCAGCTCCGTTGCCAATGGACGATATGTTGATGTCAACCGCAGCTTCCTCAATTTGCTCGGCTACCAGCGGGAAGAGGTGATCGGCAGGACCGCCGTGGAGTTGGGTATTTGGGCCGATCCCGAAGATCGTGTCAGGATCGTCGAGAAGCTCCAAAGGGAACGTCTGTTGCGGGATGAACCACTGAGCCTGCGGACCAAGTCCGGGGAGGTGAAACATCTGTTGGTTGCTTCGCAAATGATCAGACAGCACGGCCACGACCTGATTCTATCGCTGTTTCAGGACATAACGGAGCGCAAGCGGTCCGAAGAAAGGCTGCGCGAGAGCGAACTGAGGTACCGGGATTTCTTCCAGACCTCGAGGGATTGCGTCTTCATATCATCACCGGAAGGAGATTGGATCGACTTCAATGACGCCGCCGTCGAGCTTTTCGGCTACACGAATCGCGCGGATCTATTGCGGGTCAAGATTCAGGATCTTTACGAGCATCCCGCACAAAGAACGGAATTGCTCGACCGCATTCGGGAAGAGGGATTCATCAAAGACTTTCCGGTCAACCTGCGCAAGAAAGACGGCACCATTATCCAAACCTTGCTTACGTCGGTCGGTCGCAAAGATGAGCGCAATAAGCTTCTCCAGCATCAGGGGACCATCAAAGATATTACCGGGCAAAGAGCGCTTGAAGCGCGACTGCAAAGGGCTCACAAAATGGAGGCCATTGGTACCCTGGCCGGAGGTATTGCCCACGATTTTAACAACATCCTGGGAATCATCGTGGGCTTTACCGAGATGGCCATGATGGCCCTACCCGACTCTTCCACGCCGAAGAGGAACCTGCAACAAGCGCTTGACGCCACGCGCCGGGCGGAAAGGCTGGTCAAGCAGATCGTTTCCTTCAGACGTCCGGTTCCTCTGGCCCGGCACCCCATGGAGATGTCGCGCATCGCCAGGGACTTGCTGAGGTTTCTGCGGTCGTCACTTCCGGCGACCATCGAGATTCGGGATAAGGTCGCCTGCACAGGAACGGTTCTGGGTGATGCTTCGGAATTGCAGCAGCTGATTCTGAACCTGTGCACAAATGCCGGCCAGGCCATGAGGGATCAAGCGGGAACGCTCGAAATCAGCCTGCAGGAGGTGACCGTCGAAACAGCGCGCCCCCTTGAAAGCGGCGAACTTGCCCCAGGCCGATACGTGAAACTGGTCGTTGAAGACACGGGACACGGGATTGATCCTTCTATTCGGCATCGCATTTTTGATCCCTACTTCACCACCAAGCCAACCGCAAGTAGCAGCGGGCTGGGACTTTCGACCGTCCACGGCGTCGTTATGAACTGCAACGGTGCCCTTTGCGTTGACAGCGTTCCGGGGCAGGGAACCCGTTTCGAAATCTACCTGCCGGCCGCTGAGGCCAGCATGAAGCGGAGCGAGCCGGAAATGGAGCGAAGTGTTCCCGGCGGCAGTGGCAAAATTCTATTCGTGGACGACGAGCCTGCTTTGGCGGAGGTCGGTAAGCTGATGCTCGAACGCCTGGGCTATCAAGTGGTGTCTACTACCGACCCGCTGGAGGCCTTGAAAATTTTTACCGAGGATCCGCAGCGGTTTGATGCTGTCGTTACTGACATGACCATGCCGCAAATGACGGGAGTCGAACTGGCCAGAAAGCTCATGGAACGGCGACCGGATATTCCCATTATGCTGTGTACGGGGTACAGTGAGCATGTGGACAAAGAGCGGGCTGAACGCCTGGGAATCCGGGGCTTCATGATGAAGCCGTGCACGCTTCGGGCATACGGTGACATGGTGCACCGCATCCTCGGCAATCAAAAGGATGACTCCGCGGAACCAGTCTCACAGGCATGAGTTGCCTGTGATGCTGCAGGGGTTGAGGGGGATTATGATCAAGAGGCAGATTCGACGTCTGGTGGGGTTGGCGCTGGTGCTCGTGGCCGCAGGGTGTTACGGCTGTGCCGACACGAATTTTCTTAAAGAATATAAACTGACCCAGCCATCCGAAAGCATGAATTGTTCTTCCGGTGCATCATCACCCTTCCCGCCCTATTGCCATCCTGACCGCTGGTAGGGGCCGGGCAATCAATCTGGATCGGACCGGGATCGCCCACCCGGCCTGGATGGACCGCTTCTCGACCGGGGACGGCAGGGAGGGGGCGCCGGCATTGCTTTTCCGTGGTGGATGAGGGGCCCCCGAGTGGCTCACGGCGATGTGTTGCCAGGGGGATGCTCTTTGGCAGGCTTTGGCTCGACGGCTTCCGGTGGGGTTGCCGAGAGGGATGCAACGAGCTTGGGCAGATTCTCAACCTCCTTCAGCGGCTCTTTTAAAAGCTTCTCGCCTTCTTCTTTGACCCGGTTGAAATCATGGATGCCTTTTCCCAGGGCTTTGCCCAGGTCCGAGGCCTTCCCCGCCCCAAAAACTACCAGGACTACTGCCAGAATCATAAGCAATTCAGGAAATCCAAGCATGTCTCATCCTCAAGAAGAATCGCCACCGCTGCGAAAGACGCAACCAAGTTGTCATTCCGGCGGAAGCCGGAATCCAGACAGGCACTGGATGCCGGCTTTCACCGGCATGACGGAGTGGCCTATGGACAACTCTTTCTGTTGCTCTGAACTTAGTATCATTCCGGCAGAGCGGCGGTCAACCCCCATGAGCCCACCCTGCCCCTTGTTGTTCCTGCCTCCTTACGCATCCCCTCCACGGAGTCAATGATGAATGGAATTGTCGTAACAGGTGCAAGCGGTTTGGTGGGATCCCGGTTGATGCAACAACTTTGCCAGACGGGATCGCCCTGGGGTTTCCACCACCGGCGCCCCACCCTGGTTGCCTTGGGGAACCGGATGCAGGTGGATTTGCGGCATCGTTCCCAAGCCCGGGAGGCGCTGGATCGCCTCCGCCCTTCGACCATTGTCCATTGTGCCGCCTACAGCGATCCCGTCTATTGCGAACAGCATCCCGGGGAAGCCGAGGCGTTGAACTTCGGCGGCTCGCTTTGGGTCTCCGAATGGGCCTCCCAAAACGGTTCTTTTCTGCTCCACCTCTCCACAGATCTGATCTTCGACGGCAGCCGGGGAGATTACCGCGAGGAGGATGATCCGCATCCCCTTAGTGTGTATGGTTGGACGAAGCTGGCGGCCGAGTTGGCCGTACGCAGCAGCAAGGCACCGTGGGCTATTGTTCGGACGTCACTGGTCTATGGCAGAAGTCCGGAAAAAGACCGCGGGGCTGATGAAAAGCTAGCTTTGAGCTGGCAGGAGGGTCGGAAGACATCGCTTTTTGTCGACGAATACCGCAATCCGACAGCGGTTGGGGAACTGGCGCTGGTGATCAGGGAAATGATCCGCAGGCAGGTGACCGGGGTCTGGCATGTTGCCGGCGCCGAGTGTGTCAGCCGCTTCGAACTGGGAAGCAGAGTGGCCGCAGTGCTCGGGTATTCGCAGGATCTGCTGATTCCCCGAACCATCGCAGAGGTGCCCTGCACCCCTCCACGAGCCCCAAACACCACTCTGAACATTCAAAAAATCCAAAACCTGCTCGATTTTCCATTTGCCGATATCGAAACCAACCTGTACCAGGAGTGGGGACAATAGGGGCGTAACCCAGGAGCTCAGCAGGCTTCACCGTGTTCGCATTGAAGCACGCTTAACAGCGAAACTCATCTTTGTGGCGGGGTAGATATCCGATCAATGATGGCTGAATTTGGCCATAAAAGCAGCACCATCTCTGGGCTGGTGATCCTCGCCCTGGTTTTGAACGGCTGTGCGGCGGGCAGAGGTCATCCGCCACCATTACCGCCTGCCTTTGAGGCCGTGCCGCTCATTCAGACCGCTCGCAGTCAACTGGGCGCACCCTACCAGGCCGGAGGCAGCTCTCCCGGGACGGGCTTTGATTGTTCAGGCTTCACGCAATGGGTGTTCCAGCAACAGGGCATAGCCCTTCCCCGGCAATCTTTCGACCAGTACCTGGTGGGACAGTCGGTGAAGGTGGAGCAACTCCAGCAGGGAGACCTGCTCTTCTTTGATGTTGAAAAAAAGGGCGCATCCCACGTTGGCATTTATGAGGCACAGGGCTGGTTCATCCACTGTTCGAGCCCGGGAGGTCGGGTTCGGGAGGACAACCTTGCCGAGAAATACTGGCGGAAGCACTTCCTTGGCGCACGCCACCTCCCCCTCCGCAAGAGTCGGGTCTTGAACTATGATTTCGAGGGGAAAGCGGAAAAAAGGTCGCCGGATCGGTAGGATTATTTCACGCAGGACCTGATCCAGGCCACTCATGCAACCAAAGAGCCGTGCAATAGAGCCTTTTGCCGTTCTTTGAGCGCCTCGATGTGCTTCTGCTCCTCAGCGATAATGGCCGTCACCTGTCCGAGGATCTCGGGTTCGGTAACAAAGGATGCAATTATCTCATAGAACATTACGCTATCCTGTTCGAGCTCCAAAGCGGTGGCCACCAGCGCGGCGAGATCGGGAATGGATTCAAGCTCTACTTCATCCAGGGAAAAGAGGTGGTCCTGCAGGGAGGATTTCAACATCGCCCCACTCACCTGCGCTGCCCATTCATCACTGCGGTTTGAGGGAGCTGACTGCTTCATGCTGATGAAGCAGTCACGGTGGGCGGCCTCTTCGTTGGCAAACCACAGCAGCATTTCCCGGAAGGACGGATCAGACAATCCTGGAAGAGCTTTGCGGTAAAAGTGTTCCCCATTTTCCTCGATTTGGATGGCCAGATCAAAGATCTCGCGCGCTGAAAACATGACTGCTCCTCTTCCTCCGTCTGTAAAGCACTTGAATGAATAGATATCACCGTCAAGGGGCACCGTAGAACTCCATTGGCCGAAAATCTTACCATTGATCGAGAAATCGAGGCAACCCCGAAGATCGAAAGGGGTGCAATCAAAAGTGAGGATGCGTAATGGTGAGATGGTGGAGCGAAAATACTCTTGACAGCATTCAAGATAGCTGCCACTGGAAAACCTTGGCAAGAACAACTCCAGCGTGGGCTTCACGCGCGCCCCCAAAAGGGTGAAGCTGCTATGGTAATCTCCAGACAGACGCTCTTCATTGGACTCATTTCACTGGCTTGTCTGAGCCTTGGACTGATGGGGTGCGACGAAACACCGACGGGCCGCAAGCAGCTTGCCCTTCTGCCCGACAGCAAGCTCGCCGCTTACGGGGCCAAGACCTTCGCGGACCTTAAGCGCACGCAACCTGTGGTCACAGATCCTGTGCTCAATCGATACGTGGACTGCATTGCCAAAGGAATCATGGAAGCCATGCCTGAGAACCTCGGGAGTTGGGAGGTGGTTGTGTTTCGTAATCCCAGCCCCAATGCCTTTGCACTGCCTGGAAACAAGATCGGAATCAACTCCGGCATGCTCAAGATCGCCCAAACCCAGGACCAGCTTGCTGCTGTTCTGGCCCACGAAGTGGGGCACCTTCTTGCCGACCATGCGAACGAACGCCTCACCCAACAACTGGCGGTACAGGGCAGCCTGGCTCTTATGGATCTCGTCAGCGACAACCCGAACGACTGGAAATATCAGATGGCACGAAAGGCTCTCGGCCTTGGAGCCGAAGTGGGCCTGCTGTTGCCCTTCAGCCGAACCCACGAAAAGGAAGCTGATGCCATAGGATTGGATCTCATGGCCCGAGCAGGTTTCGATCCACGGTCGAGCATCGAACTATGGAGGAATATGGCAGCTGCTTCAAGTGGCCAGCCCGTCGAGTTTCTATCCACGCACCCCTCGCACGAAAGGCGTTATGAGGAACTCGAGGAGCGCATGGGGCCGGCCATCAAGACTTTTGAAGCAGCACGGTCGGGAGGCCCCCACCCATCCTGCAAATGAACCAGCAGGACCCCATTCCCCAGATAAAGTTTAGACCGATGACGATGACTGGCGTTAGGTTGCCAAACCCAAGCCCCAGTAGACCTTTCCCCATGCTGGGCAGGTCAACAAAGAACATGATAGCCGAAGGGATCAAGCTAAAGAGAATACCCCTTGAGATGGGACGGTCCTCCAAAAAGGGCGTGGCAAAAAGAAGTCCAAGAATACCTCCGGGCTCTATGGATAACGTTTTCCAGTCAACGCAACGACGCCAAAGACGCGCCGGTTTCTCCTGAATTATCAGTCGGCTGTACCCCTTTGCTTTCTTTCCGTCTTTGCGGTAAGAATCTCAGCTCGTGACCCTGTCGATGATACGCTTGCTAAAGGAGTTTGCTGCATACCATGATTCCCACACTCATTCACTTTGCATCACTCAATAAAGCCATGGCGGTCGGGCCTGCTCTGGAAGACATCACTGGTGATTTGAACGCCGCCGTGGAGGAATCCGGAATCAAGGACGGCGTACTTCACGCTACGGCTATCGGCTCGACCGTCTCGTTGACGACCATCGAATATGAACCAGGGGTCATCGAGGACCTGAAACGGGCGATCACCCGGTTAGCCCCGCCGGGGTTGGACTATGAGCACGAACGGGCATGGCATGACGGAAACGGCCACAGCCATGTCCAGGCGGCTTTGCTGGGGCCTTCTCTTTCCCTTTCAGTCCGCCATGGGAAGCTGGCCCTTGGGACCTGGCAGCAGGGCATACTCATCAATCACGATAACCGCGCACGCCAGCGTCGCGTGGAGCTGACCATCATCGGGAGATGAATGCCGTGAGTGAGCTCAAAGGTAAGACCCTGATCCTCACCGGAGCTTCCAGAGGAATCGGCCGGGCCTTGGCGCTGCAACTGGCCGAAGCCGGGGTGAATCTGGTTTTGAATGCGCGGGACGCGGCGTTGCTGAATGACGTGGTGTCGGATTGCAGGAATCTGGGGACGCAAGCGCTTGCCTTGGCCGGAAGCGCCGCCGACAGTATGACGGCCTCTAAATTAGTAAACGCCGCCCTTGACCTCGGCCAGTTCCATGGCTTTATTCAGGTCGCGGGAGTTCTTCATCCCGGACCTTTTCTCTGGGAGCTTTCCGAGGC
The DNA here is from genome assembly GCA_963783775.1 of uncultured delta proteobacterium. GTDB lineage: Bacteria > Desulfobacterota > Syntrophobacteria > Syntrophobacterales > Syntrophobacteraceae > JADGQM01. The sequence continues at coordinate 38,341 of CAWAOR010000016.1, forward strand.
CCCTTTCCACGAAATATTTGCCGCGAGCGTGACAGCGAGCTATCAGATGATTCGCTATGCCGCCCCTGAGTTATTGAAGCGCGGCGGGGGCCTTGCGGTATTCTTCGGTTCGGGGGCGGCGGAGAAAAGCATCCCCGGTATTGCCACCTATTGTTCCGCCAAGGCAGCGGAGGAGCACCTGGCTCGACAGCTTGCCGCGGAAGCTCCTCAAATCACCAGCTTCATCTACCGGCCCGGTGTGGTTGAGACCCGCATGCAACGAGAGGCCAGAACGTCAACTGGGGGCGCCTCTGCAGAACTGCGGCAGACCTTTTGGGGCTTCAAAGAACGGGGTGAATTGCTCTCACCGGAGGAATCTGCCAAAGCCCTCGTCACGATCCTCAGGTCGAATCCCCGTCGTTTTCACGGAGAAATGGCAAGCTGGAGGGACGGGGTTTGACGGAGCCGCTGATATCCGGCAAAAACGCTCGATCAAGGCCACTGGGGCTTAGCATTCTCCCGGCCCCCAAAGCAAGCTCCTCAACTTCGCATCAATCCCCTAAGGCTTCTTCTGCCATTTTGACGTAGAGCTGAGCCTCACACTCCTCAAAGATATGAGCAGCAGCCAAGAGGCATTCCCGGGCTTTCTCATGTCGGCCTTTGGACTTATGAAGCAACCCCAAGGCTAGGTGGGCGCGTCCCGCGGTTTCTTTGGCACCGATTGCATGGGCAATCGAAAGGGCTTCATTTAAGTGTTTCTCTGCCTTACGGTTGGCGACGGGGCCATTCTTGATGAGAACCCCAAAGTTCCTCAATAGGGGAGGTGTCTCAGTCTCATTGGCACAGAGGGCACCGCATGCCGTGAGAAGCATGCGTTGGAACCGGCTAAGACGGCAATGCCTCAGCAGGCAGGCGATGGTTGTTGGGCGAAGGACTTTAAGGCCGCTGGTTTCTGAAAACCTTCATCGGACAATGGTTGCTTTTAGCTGATCATTTCGAACAACGTGATTTCAATGGGCTTTGCAAGAAGATTATCAATCTTTGCACTGAAAGCCTTCAGGTGGGGCATTTCGCGGTGCTTGTCCAAATCTTCCTGGCTCTTCCAGTTTTCGTAAAACATGAACAGGGACTTGTCATCGACAGCCCGGTGAAGGTTGTAGCTGATGCAGCCTGGTTCTGACCGTGTCGGTTTGACCAGAGAGAAAAGCTCCTGCCTGACAGTTTCCTCGATTCCCTCTTTCGCCCTTACCAGTGCGAGTACTGTAACCGTTTTATGCTCCATTCGTTCCTCCGTTTGCTCCGTGATTTTGCCATAACTCACCAACGCACGGCCGATAGTGTCACCTCAAACCCGTTATTTTATACCAGCCCTGTCGTTATCAGAACAATAGTAAGAGGGCCGCCTGCAAGGTCGGTATTATTTGAGGGTCACCAGCGTAGCTGCCACACCCGCACTCCTTACCCGATTATCGCTAACAGCCATCAGGCCATTTAAAGGATTACCAAGATACAATTCAAGAGGAATCCGCATAACTCCTTTCTTTCCAATCGGTTGTTTTTTCGCGCATTACTCATCATCCGTTCAGATGCTCCATGATGCCCGAAGAGCAGTTCCCTTACCGACGATAGATTCTATACCAAAAACTCCCCCGGAAAGCTCGACTCGCTCTCTCATGCCGGTGAGCCCCAGGCCCCTTTGAAAACTGTCTTTAGAGAGGACAGAGTCCAAGTCAAATCCTATGCCTTTGTCTTTTATGATTAGCTCTACCGTTCCATCTTCTGACTTAAGCGAAAGCCTCACGGCCTCGGTTTTGCTGTGCTTGGCTACATTATTGAGGGCTTCCTGAATAATTCTGAAGATGATGATCTTTAGATCCTCCCGGATTTCAGCCTCTTTGACCAGGATGTGTTCAAGATGGATTGCTGGAAAAGTCTTTTTAAATTCCCGGCAAAACCAACTAATAGCTGCAAAAATTCCCAAGTCATCCAGGATGGATGGCCGCAACCCCGTGCAAATTCTTCTAGTCTCTTCAATAGCCTCCTGAATTATGGGAACGAGGGTTTCCAGCGGTTTGGCCAACATCTCAGAATTCCTGTATTCCTTCTCGTTGCAGCAGATTCTCTATATTGAACTTAACCGCCGCCAGAGTCTGGCCAATGCTGTCATGGAGCTCTCTCGCAATCCTCTTTCGTTCTTCTTCCTGTGCCTCAAGAAGACGAGAAGAGAGAAACCGGAGTTGTTCTTCCGATTTCTTTAGCGCTTCTTCCGCCAGCGTGCGATTGGTATTGTCTGCTCGTAGCTCCTCATTAAGCAGCCTCAGGTCCTCTGTCCGCTCTGCAACCCGCTGTTCCAGTTCGCCGTGCGCCTTCCGCAGCGCCTCTTCCGCCCGTTTCCGCTCGCTGATGTCCTGACTTGTGCCCTCGTGGTAAAGGATATTTCCCTGGTCATCGCGAACGATCCGGGCACTGAATGAGCACCAGACGATGCTTCCGTCTTTATGACGGCACTGAACCATGAAGTCCTTGAGGTAGCCTTGTTCCCTCATCAACCTGAGTGCTTCTTCACGATCACTGGGGTTGGCATAAATCTGTGTGGCTATGTCGTTCATCGTACTGATTAATTCTTCAGGAGATTCATACCCGAGAATCCTGGCGGCAGCCGGGTTGGCGGTTAGAAACCGTGACCCATCGGGAGTCACTCGATATAGACCTTCGACAGCGCTTTCAAAGATATTCCGGTATTCCTCTTCACTTTTTCGCAGCGCTTCCTCGGACTGCTTGCGCTCCACCTTGTCCTTCTCCAATTCAGCAAGCCGCTGACGTAATTCATGCAATTCGATCAAGAACTGCTCTTTAGTTTTGTCTTCATCCTGCATTTCCGACTCCTCGGAAGATTTGACGAATCTGCGGTGGAAATGCCATCAAAAAATCCTTCTGGCGGTCTGGAATTGGCAGATCAATAAAAACCTGCCCCGGGCTTTGAGATTATTACTTTACCACACACAACACGGTGAGATGGAGGCGTTAATCAGTGTGACAGAGAATTCCAGGTAACCCTAACCCTCCCGGAACCTTGCGTGGGGGGGGCCGCCTGCCTCACAGGGCCAGCTGTCGCAGAGCGATTGCAATTAACGTGCGTTTCCATTATAGAGAGGCGCGGCTTGTGCGAATCGGCTTCATCCTCCGACCAACCCATGCGAGACGAGGACCCCATCCTTCCAAGAGGAGGCGTACATGGTAAAGAAAGTGGCTTCTACCGTTGTTGTCGTGGCCTTTTTTGGTTTGTCTCTGTTCCTGGCTTTCCCCGCCTGCGGCGACACCGGTTCCTGCCGGGTTGTAGAAAAAGGCAAGGTCATGAGCTGTACGGAATTTACGGGCGATCAGAAGGCGCTCGCCAAAATGAAACGGGTCTGCTCTCCAAAAGAGGCTGGCGATAAGACCTGGGGCGCTGCTTCATGTCCCAGGGAGAATGCGATCTCTCAATGTACCGTGGAGAAGAAGGACAAGGTCAAACAGGTTGCCTACTGTTATCAGAGAATCGCCAGCATACCTCTTGAGAAGGCCCTTAATTCTTGCAGAAAGAGCTGTAAAGGGACCTTTGTTCCACTGAGTACGGCCAAGAGCGGCAACACCTCGCAGGCCAAGACCTCCCCCCAGGAGGATAAGGCTTCGGGCGGCGCCAAGTCCGGTACAACCGGGGACGCGCAGTTTCGTGAGTGCACGGGGGAATGGTTTACTTCAGAAGGAGACATGACGCTCACTCAGACGGCTAATCAGGTGAAGGGAAAATACACTACCGACAACGGTGAGGTTGCCGGCACGCTTAAGGGAACCGAACTGGAGGGTTACTGGACCCAAGATGCGGGATCTGAGCGCTGCGAAACAGCCAGGCAAGGCAAGTATTTCTGGGGCCGTTTCAAATACACATTCACGGCTAAGACCTTCACCGGCAACTGGGGATACTGCGAAGGAGCTCTTGACAATGAGTGGACCGGAGTAAGGAAATAGAGGTCGGCAGGGTTTCATCGTAAGCTGAAGTTCCCCGGCTCCAATGGTTCTGAGAGAAAACCCCTACTGCACCGAACCGCCAATCTGGTTTCCTTTGGAGTACATACACTGCTGATAAGCAATGTCTTATCGACGCTGAGCCTTCCATGCATAGCCTTGACCGGCGCTAGCCCCTGAAACCGTGCCACTAAGAAGCCCGCTGCCTGCCCCGACTGCTGCGCCCATACCGGGATTGCTGGAAATAGCGCCTATAGCAGCCCCAAGGCCAGCTCCGATGACCGTCCCAACAACGGCTCCCGAGACCGTGTTCTGGTTGACTGTCTCCTTTCACGGTACACAATTGCGGCTAGAATCGAAGGATGTGCCTCCCCGAGTTTAGGTCTTCAGTTTCCAGACACTTCCGCCGCCATGATTGAATCGCTCTCAGAAGATGAGACTTGTGACCTTTGGTTCCGCCCAGCCCCTTCCTTCCGAAGTGGTAGTTAATCTCCACGAAAACTGGTTTCCCATCATCGGGAAACATGAGGTCAAAGCCGGCCACATCTATGCCGGCCCGATCACAGAAACTGAGTACCGCTGCCGATCCCTTTTCCTGTAATTGTGGCCACCCGGCATGGTCAAGCCGTCCTCCCCGACACACGTTGTTGTAGAATTGACCCCCGCCAACACGGAAGTAAGTGACGGTATGACCGCCATAGACTACAACCCGCAGGTCCTTCCCCCCATGTTCCACCCAACGCTGGAGCAGTGCTGGCTGATCGGGCCGCAGCCGGTCGACGTATCGGGGAAGGTCAGCCGCCTGATATACGGGAAAAACAAAACTACCGCCCCCTCCTCTATCCCCCTTCACCACCAATGGGTAGCCCCACGGGGAACCGTTTTCCAGGAAATCCTCAGAGAGTTGTGCCGGGTTTGAATACGTGCGGCTCTCCGGGTGTCTGACCCCGATCTCACGGAACAGCATGATCTGCCTAGTCTTGCCGTAATTGGTGAAACGGGCGTCCAGCCGCGGGAACCAGGCCCGGGCATGCCGGGTGATCTCGCGGTAGCGCCACTGCGTTACATATTGGGGCAACAAGACTCCGGCAGCTCGCTTCAACAGGCCTGCGACAGCGGGGTCGGCCGGATCGGTGTAAGGGGGCAGGTTTTCCTCCATGAGGACGGTCGGTTGGAGTGACACGAAGTAGCGGCACATACGGCACTTAACCTTTATCCCAAAAGATCGCATCCATGTAAACGGAACAGGCCTCCTGTATGTTGAACCTTAGCCACCTCTCTCGCTCATCAACAGCTGCAATCATGTACAAATTGTCCTCCAGACCAGAGCATTATAAGCCAGCCTATGGTGGTTGTCACAGGGTGAATAAAGCAAGACCTTCTTTGCTGAGGTTAACACGATTCCACCAACACTTGTTGAAGCATTAGCACAGGTGATGCGAGACTACCGGGGGATAGCCCAATCAACCAGCCAGCACCTTACTGAATTAGACTCATTAGTCAAATTGGTTTGTTCAATGTAAAAAAAGCACCCAATGGGTAGGGATATCCGATGAGAAGAGAGCAATCTCCGTATTGGTTTTATCTATGGAAAGCGAAGACAACCATAGGAAAAATGGATTGTACTGTTCACTCGTCAGAGGGTATGAATAAACGCTTTTTCGATTACCCTGCGAGAGGTCAGGCAAGGCCTTTTGTTGTCCTGCCGGCGCAAGCCGGGATGGTGTATCTCATAATCCTGGGCGACTCAAAGTTTCCCTGGACTCCGGCTTCCACCGATGCAATGGCTTTTTGTGAAATTATCTCTTATTGGAGTTGTGCTGCCCTTGCTGAAAGGTTGATAAATGTTGTTATTCCCACGCAAGAAGACTCTGACCGGACTCGCCAGAACTTGTGGCTGAGCCGCAAAGATTGGTCCGACGGTTCTGTCGGATGTGCTCAAGGGGTTCCCCCCGTCAACCGATCCCAACCTCTTGGTGGGTTTTGAAACCAATGACGACGCCGCGGTCTATCGCCTGGAGGATGATCACGCCATCGTTTCCACGGTCGATTTCATCACCCCTCCGGTGGATGATCCGGTGTGGTTCGGCCGCATCGCTGCCGCCAATTCCCTCTCGGACATCTATGCCATGGGAGGGCGGCCCCTGACGGCGCTCAGCCTGGTGATGTTTCCGAGCAAAAAGCTCGGGCTGGAAGTCCTGCGGGGCATCCTTCAGGGAGGCAACGAAAAGGTTGCCGAGGCAGGGGCATCGCTTTGCGGCGGACACTCGGTTGATGATGATGAGCCAAAATACGGCCTGGCGGTCACGGGAATAGTCCATCCTCAGCGTATTCTCACCAACTCCGGGGTACGGCCAGGTGATGTGCTGATTTTGACCAAACCTATCGGCACCGGCGTGTTGTTCAATGCACACCGCGCCAGAAAACTACCCTGGAGCGAGCTGGAACCGGTTTTGGAAGACGTGGCTGCACTCAATCGCAAGGCGCTCGAAGTGGCACTGCGTTTCGACATACACGCCTGTACCGATGTCACCGGATTCGGCCTGCTGGGGCATACTCTGGAGATGGCCAAGGGAAGCAATGTCGCCCTTCGACTTGATTATTCCGCTCTGCCGGTGTACCCCAATGCACTGAACATGTACGGCAAAGGGGAAACGACTGGCAGCAACACGGCCAACCGGATGCTGGTCCAAGAACATTTGCACATGACGGCAAAACTGTCCAGGGCGCAGGAGGAACTCCTCTTTGATCCACAGACCTCAGGCGGACTGCTCATCGCCGTGTCCCCGGACCATGCGGGGCTTTTGGTTGACGAACTCTTGACAGCCGGCGTGAAGGCTTCAACGGTCATTGGCGAAACCTTTCCTGCCGACAGGGCAAAGGTGCATGTCGTATGATGACCGCCTGATCGACCATGGGGAATAAGAGTCTTGATAGTTTAACAGCTGAGAAAGCCGAAAACAGCCGATCCTGTGCCTGTTGTCGTCGAGGGTTTCGGCGATGGCTCTCCTGGGTTTGAAGAGCCTGCTGTTTGGGTCCACTGAACCCGCCATCATCCGACTGTCAACAAAATCAACCCCGGCTGCAGCTTTAGCTCTAGCCGGGTGGGGCTGGACTGCCACTGACCATCAAGACCTCTTGGCAAAATAAATCTTGACTTTAGAACCCACCTTTGTACCATTCCAGTTAAGTAGGACTGGTTTAATAATCACAATTATGAGCCACGCTTGCAGAGTTCCCTCTTCTGAGGAGGGCACCATGAACCTTAGAATGTTTTCATTCTGCCGTTAGACGAGAGGATCTCTTCCTTCGTCTAACGGCATCTAAAACACCACTCCATTCGGAGAATCCATTCCTCGACTTCGGAATTGCGCTTGAAGAGGCCATAGTTACAGGTTGACAGCCTTCTCGAGCAGATGGGGCAGTCACCCGGTCTCGCCGGCGAGGCTGGCGCGCAGTGCATCAGGGGTGTGATCGGCTGCAGCGATCGCGAGGCACTGGCCATGTCGATTTCCCCTCTCCAGGAGCGATCGTTTGGAGTGCGAAGAGCCTTCCGAAAAATTGTCTTGCCAGGAAGACGACGAGACGGCAGGTCGCAAGGGACGTCGTCGGTCGGCAAGGCACAGCGTCAGGAAAGGAGACGGACATGGGCACGGGAAAACAGTGGTTGGGGGTGTTGTCGTGGGCGGCGCTGATCGTCGTCCTCACGGCAGGGACGGCTGGAGGGGTGATGGTCACCAGCCCCAACGGTGGGGAGAAGATCGCGGCGGGCACGGCCTACGAGATCCAGTGGACTGGCCTGAAAGATGAGGTGAAGTACGCGGTCAGGTACAGCCTCGACGGCGGCGTAAACTGGCAAACGGTAGCGAAAAGTGTCAAGGGTAAGGTCCGCCTGTGGAATGTTCCTAAGCCTCTCACGACGAAGACTAAATGTCTCGTCAGGGTCCTCGCCTACAATGCTCAGGGCAGTGTCGTGCGCTCGGATGACTCAGACCAGCCGTTCACCATCCAGACCGTGAAGCTCTCGGACTTCATCGGCAACCCTCAGAAAGTTAACCGGGGACACAAGTACATTGAGTCACCCATCCCAGAACCGACCGAGCCTGACAAAAATGTGCTCGGCTTACTCGGCGCGGACTTCGTCGATCACCATTCCGGGCTGGAGTGCGACAACTCCATCCTGATCGAGATCGGCTCGGGCGAGCTTGCCGGCAGCGACGCCCTGGAGATTCAGTTCAAGGTGGGCGATGATTTTACCATCCATCTTTTGGGCGGTCCCGGTGTGTTCGTCGCCGATGCTAACCTGCTATACACGCTCCCCCTAAACTGTGAGGAATGCTACAAGTCGATTCCAGCGGACGATTGGAAGAAGCTTACGCTCGTGACCGACTCCGGCAACGGCCTCCTAATCCACCGGGTAAGGCTGGTGAAAAGCTGCGAAACGGTCCTGGACGTCACCGTAGACACCTGGCTCGACAAGTACTACCAGAAGGTGCTCGACTTCTCGGTCGACACCGCCCAGGACAAGTGGGATGACGTCGGGCACACCCGGAACACGGTGATCTATTATGCCACGCAGGATTTGGGCCAGACCGGGTCGAAGAAGTACCACAACGCTGACGTCAGGTGGTGCAGTGAATTCGTCTCGTACATGTTCCGCAAAAGCGGCATCTCCACGCCTAGCGGCTCGATCGGCACCGACGACCTTCTTGATTGGTTTGAGGACCATGGTCGTCACTACACCCGCGCGAACGTGGAGGATGGTGACTACACCGTGAAGGCGGGGGATTACATGTGCATCAATGATGGCGGTCACAGTGTGATCTTTCGGGGCTGGGTCGCTGAGACCCCCGGCTCGCCTGATTTCGACGACAATTCCGAGTTCACCACCATCGAGGGTAACAGCGGCAATGCCGTCCGCACTAAGACCCGCACGTGGGGCAGTGTGGATTGGGTGGGCAAAACACAGTAGTCCCGCGCAGCGGGTGAAACGCCTTCCGCGCAGTTTACCTCCCGCGGAGGGCGGCCCCCAGAGGGAGAAGGGCTACAGAAAGGCCCATCGGCCGGATCTCAATCAAATGAATATTCCTTGACACCTCCCGACCCTTGGGAGTGACGGGCATTTGTTGGCGATATGGTCTTGTAATCCTGAATTTTTGATCGCTGATTCTTGGCTCGATAAGGCAGCTATCCATACCCCCACCCATCGATAAACCGGCTAAGGAATCCTTCACAAGTTGGGACTGTGGAAACACCAAGAGCAGTTTGCCCTCAGATCCGAGGCAAACACCCTCTTTCAAGCCCTCCGCAATCAAGAGAGCGTGCCCAAGGGCACATTTGTCACCACCTGCCATAACATGACGATCTTTCTTATATCCCTTTTAGAAATCGGCACAAACATGTCCTTGACAGCATCGACGACAAGTGCTACCCCAAAACCCTCAAGAGGCGATTTCTAATCACCCTACCCGGAAGAGATCGTACAGCATTTCCATGAGCACCTGTAACGCGAATTGAGTCGCCCGGCCTGAGTCGCTATGGCGTGTTATCACAGAAGCGGCCCCGCGCATCCCAGGGTCGCGCTCTTTCTTGGCGCGACGCGACGACGCTTACCCAGTATAGAATCGGTCGTATGCAATCGCTCTGGATGATCGTTGCAGCATTCCTGTTTTCCATCATGGCTGTGTTCGTCAAGCTGGCGTCGAGCGAACACAGCGCCTGGGAGATTCTCTTCTGGCGCTCACTGGTTGGGTTGGTTGTCCTGATACCGATCATCCACAGCATGCAAGGAGGACTACGCGCTGGCCTCGCCACCAAGTATTGGTCTGCGCACACCGTGCGCAACCTTTCGGGCACGATGGCCGTGACTTTATGGTTCGCCTCACTTGCGCATCTGCCGATCGCCGTGTCGATGACCTTGAATTACAGTTCGTCCCTGTTCATCGGCGTGGGGTGCTTCGTCGGGGCTGCGTGGAGCGCAGGCACGATGAATTTGCATGGCGTAAGGCAGGGGCCGATGCTGTTCACCCTGGTCGTGGGCTTTATCGGGATCATTTTGATCCTGCGACCGACACTTGCCAAGGACCAGTTGATCTGGGCCTTGATGGCACTGGCTTCGGGCGCGCTCGCTGCGGTTGCACTCATGACGGTTCGCGCACTCGGCCGTCTCAAGGAGCCGTCTAGTCGGATAGTATTCTACTTCACGCTCAGCGGGCTGCTCGCCGCCCTCATCGGAATGAGTTTCACGGGAGCGCATTGGCCGACCAGGCATACATTGGTTGACCTGCTCGCGGTCGGTGGCACCGCCGTGCTCGCACAACTGGCTCTCACTCGCGCCTACGGATACGGCCAGACACTACTCGCTGCCAACCTTAACTATGCGGGCATCCTGTTCGCCACGCTCTGGGGCTGGTGGTTCTGGAACGATCGCACACCGTGGATTGCCGCACTCGGTATACTGCTCGTAGTCGGTGCAGGCATCATCGCAACCTGGCTGACGGCCAATGTGGGTCATCCCGCACCCGAAACGCAATGAACCCTCACTCTCGATCGGACGCTCATCTTCACACCCCATGGTCTTTACGGAATGTTGACAAAAGCCTCCTGCTGGCATTGAGATGCTTCCGGGCTCTGGCCCGTGAAGGTGAGAGCCGTTCAGGATCATTGATATTCGGTGCGTAGGCTGTCTTCACGGAAGCGCGTCAAAACGAAGTCTTTCCGCAACAGCTGCCCGGTCCCGCGCAGCCGGCATGGGCCGGCGAACTACCGCAACAGGCGGTGTCGGAAGGCCCGGGAAGGCCCGGCTTGGCGACACCGGATAAGGACGACGGCGCCGAAAGCAGCTTCTTCAGGTTCACACTGCCACAGGCCTTACAGGTTGGCGCCTCATCAGATGAAGCGACCAGCACCTCGGTCGTGGCTCCGCATTCCACACATAAGAAGTCAAAAAGGGGCATAGTGTGCTTCTTTACCTCATTGATTTGAGTGAGCACACCCGCCGCCGGTGTGACCTCCACAGGTGAATCGCGCATCAAACTCGGGCAGCCTCTGTTTCAGGAGAAAGCTGATGTTTTCCCCCACGGTGCCTTCGGTTACCCGGTAAACCCTGACACCCTGAGCCTGGAGTTTCATCAGGGCCCCCATCCCGATGCCTCCGACCGCCACCGCATCTACTGCACGTCCTCCCAGAGCTTTCAACGGCTGGCACATGCCATGAGCGTGGTGCAGGTCATTGTTGTTGATTTCCTCAACGGTCTGGGTCTCGGTATCGACGATGACAAAACCCGGGGCTGACCCGAAATGCTCATAAACTCGGCTCTCCAATCCTGCCAGGTTCATAGTGGGAAAACAAACTTTCATACCATTGTTCCTTTCTGATTAGACTTTCACATAAGTCGATTTACTTCTCCCTGAGTGAGACCCTGTCCTGGATTTATCAGGCTTCCCTGCCCAGGGCTGCTCAGAACGTGCCCGATGCACAGATTTCAGATCTGATTGCCCGTAGATCTCACTCGGACTTCCGAGACGCATTGCGTCGGCATCCCTGCCCAGCTCTTCCCACCCCTCGTTCTTCTTCGGCACGAGCGATGTTGTTGCTCTGGCAGGCAGGGCACGCCTCTGGTCTGCCGGTTCCGTAGGGTACACTCCACTTGTGTTGACACTGATGACACCCAAAAGTGCGCTTTTCGGCCATTTCGATTGCACCTCCTTCAATGCGCAGGGCCAGTCCTTCAACCAGCACTCGGGCCACCTTGCCTCTAGCCCCCTCGATAATTCTGCCGAAGGTCTGGCGGGAAACGTTCATCCGTGCCGCCGCCTGCTCGTGGTAGAGTCCGTCAAGATCAGCCAGGCGGATGGCCTCAAATTCGTCCATGGTGAGGATGACCTCCTCCAGCAGCGTCCGAGGCACCCCGGCGGGCTTGAATATCCTGCAGGGTGGTTCCCCACCGATTCTTCGGCAGCATTTTGGTCTCGGCATCTCGCCACCTCCTTGGTGTCACAATAATAAGCATATGCCCATAATAGTCAAGGGTAAAATTCTGATTATCCAAATTTGATCAGGCAAGCACACATCAGCGCTGGATTTGGGGACGGCACCAATAAAGGAGGCGAAGCCGGAAGGCAGACAATTGGTAGAGTCCAGTTCGAGTTCTCAGGATAAGGTTGTGGATGGCAATGAATCGGATACCCAGATTACAGGGCTCTTGAGCCGCCACAACTCAGTTCGCGCGCCGGACACTCAATCAGAATGTCCATTTAGAGACTTTCTCAAACTCGTTTACGCCGTCACCCCGGCGCAAGTCGGGGTCCAGAACCCCTCGAACAAAAGTGGATTTCGGCTTTCGCCGGAATGATGATAAAAGGTGTTTTGACCATTTTGAGATAGCTTCATAGTCTGTCCGACACACCCTATGATCAAGGCTGAGAGCGTTCCTAACGAGCTGCACCCAACTATTTTCGCTTGCACAACAAGGGGTTAAGCTGGTAAATGATAAAATACCTTAAGCTTCCCGAAAAAACCACCAGCGTCATTCCTGCGAAAGCACGAATCCAGTCTCGCCTTCGGTGGGATTGAGGGTGCTCTGGCCCCTGGCTTTCGCCGGTTTTTGTGAGGTTTGCAGCAACCCCGGCTTAACTTACTGGCTTTGACTGTTATCAGAGGATGGCGGCCTGATGCCGATAAGGATTCTACTGGTAGACGATCACAAGATCATGCGCGATGGCCTGCGCGTGTTACTCGAAAAGCAGCCGGACATCAAGGTGGCGGGAGAGGCCGATAACGGACGAATGGCTGTGCGCATGGCCCGGGAACTGCCTGCGGATATGGTGATCATGGACATTGGGATGCCGGACTTGAATGGTATTGACGCCACCCGAGAAATTGTTGCGAGTGTTCCGGGCGTCAAGGTGATTGCCTTATCGATGCACTCCGATAAGGTGTTTGTGGGTGAAATGTTCCGGGCGGGTGCTTCAGCCTACCTCCTGAAACACTGTGCTTTCGAGGAATTGGTTCAGGCCATTCAAGTGGTAAGTTCTGGGCAGTTTTACCTGAGCCCACAGATTGCGGGCCTTATGATAAAGGACTACGTACGCCAGATGTCCAATGACAATACGTCGGTCTTTGCCGTGTTGACGGTCAGGGAGCGTGAAGTACTTCAGCTCCTGGCGGAAGGCAAATCCTCCAGACAAATCGCTTCTCACCTCCATATCAGTTTGAAGACCGTGGAAACTCGCCGGCAGCAGATCATGGCGAAGTTGAACACCGACAACATGGCCGATCTGATCAAGCACGCTATCCGCGACGGACTTACCTCTCTCGATCCCTCACGGTCCTGAGCGCGCTCAAGCTCCTCGCGACTCCCATCGCAGGCTCAGTACAGTTCCACATAAATGGGTGTCCAATAGAGACTCGTCCTGCCCGCGAAGGCGGGCATCCAGGCTTTCTTTCTGGATTCCCGCCACCGCATGCGGGAATGATGTTTCGATGTAGTGGTCACTTTATTCTGTGGTGCGGTACTTAGTTCTGCATGTTTCTGATTCTTCTCTTGCCACGGATCATCTTTGAATCCGCATACATATCTTCGTAGGTTGCTTTCAAGGCTTGATCAAAGGTCGCCATCTCACCACCGTTTTCAGATATGAATCTTTCGGCTTCCTTCTTTCTCAGGAATGCCCATTTGCCTGTCTTTGTCATCACGCCTATCTTGATTCCGCCGATTACCCAGTAAGCGGTTTCAGCATCAATCAGCTCCTTGGAGTAATAGTCCCCGACTCGGATGGCAGTTGGGCTCTTGTCCAGGTTTATGGCGAGGTCGACCGCTGCGCAATGGATGCTGCAGGCTCCAAATTGGGTTCCATCATCATAGACGACGAGCACTCTCGAATGAGCATACTGTGCTCTGTTCATGTTGCAATATTTACAGGCCGGAAAGTCTTTGAGATCCTGTGGTTCCTGCGCGGAAGCAATCCCGCAAAAGAGTGCGACCGCAAAAGGAATTATGGAAAACGCTTTTTTCATTGATCTTCCTTTCCAGAGTGGTACGCAATGTCCCCGGCGACCGTTCTGAGATTATGCCAGTCTTTTCGCGCGATCTCCGAATTTCCGGCAAAGTCGCAGGAACCAAAAATCCGTAGCGGCGCTGCCGAAACTGACCGGCAAAAGGCACTCAGATATTTCGGAGTTAGCTTATTCATGGTACATGTTCATAAATGACCATGCAAAATGAAAATCTGATACAGTTCTTGAGCCGATCTCTCCGAGCTTCCTGAAGGATGTGGTACTGAACCGTTTGATTCGGTTTTGCTCGCATGGTCTTTCCCGGTTTGGGTTTGCTGAAGCAAAAGGTAAATATCCTATGAGATTCCCTTCTTTTTCCAGTCTCCGCGTCAGAATGGCCTTGGTCATCCTTTTAGCGGTTCTGCCGATGCTAGGTTTGACGCTTTATACCTACTTGGAACAGCGCGAATTGGTGATGGTCCACATCCAGGATGATATGCAGCGCATCGTCAGCTTTATCGCTAACGATCAGGAACAACTTCTGGACCGCACGCGACAATTGTTGTTTGCCCTGGTGCGGCTTCCCGTAATACGAGGAACAGATTCCGCATCATGTCGGGCTCTATTGACCCGTTTGCTGCAAGAGTCTCCCCGATACGGTAATTTGGGGGTAATCGACGTGGACGGCAAGGTGGTGTGCAGCGCCGCGCCCGTAACGAAATCCGGTGGTTTTGCCGGCCAGTCGTGGTTTGAGCGTTCTCTCGAGACCGGCGACTTTGCCATGGGGACCTGCCAAATCGGCAGCGAGATCGGCGACGTAGCGTTGATCATCAGCTATCCCGTGATGGACGACAGCGGCAAGGTGCGAAGGATTGCTTTTGCTGCTGTGGATCTAACTCAGTTCAACCAGCTCATGTCTCATGTGCAGATACCCGGAAGCGCACAATTTACCATGCTTTCTCAGAGCGGGGCCATCCTGAGCTGCTATCCCGACCCGGAGGCTTGCCTTGGAAAGTCTGTGCAAAATACGCCTCTTGCTCGGACCGTCGTGAGCAAAGGTGTGGGGACAGCGGAGATCCGGGACCCGGACGGCACCTTGCGCCTTTATGCCTTTGCGCCACTGAGCAGCAGTGTGGACACGGGATTATACGTGATCATCGGCCTTCCGGTGGCCATCGTGTATCGTGATGCCACCAGAATCCTGGTCTACCACTTTGTGGGTCTTGGGGTTGTTGCCCTGCTCGCCTTATCGGTCGTCTGGCTCGGGAGCACCAGGTTCATCTTGAATCCTGTTGCGATCTTGGTCAGGACGGCTGAGCGGCTGACAGGAGGAGATATGGCGGCTCGCACCGGCCTTGCTTACACAAACGGTGAGCTGGAGCAGTTGGCCCGCGCCTTTGATGAAATGGCCGAAACCCTGGAAAGGCGTGCCGTTCAACTGCGCTCGCTGGCATCCCAACTGTCGCTGGCAGAAGAGCGCGAGCGGCGTCGAATTGCCGTCGACCTTCACGATCGCGTAGGGCAGGCACTGGCCATATCCAACATTAAACTTGGGGTCCTGAGGCAAGCTGGAATGCTCCGCCGAGTTTTCGGGATTGGTTGATGAAATCAGCAATTTCATAGAACAAGCGATCCAGGAAACGCGGACGCTGATGTTCGAGATCAGCTCACCGATCCTTTACGAACTCGGGTTTGAGGCCGCCATCAGGCACCGGGTCGATCAAATACAGAAAGAACACGCGATTATTGCTGCCTGTGAACACGACCAACAGCCCAAACCCCTCGATGACGACGTGAGAGTCCTGCTCTTTCAGGCTGTGAATGAATTGCTGATTAATGTCGTGAAGCATGCCCGGGCGCGCCATGTGGCCGTCCGCATCCGAAGAGAGGAGGATCAAATTCGAGTCGGCGTGGAGGACGACGGCATTGGGTTTGATGCCTCAGGGACTGCCGCGCGGCCAACCTTGACGGGCGGATTCGGGCTTTTCAGCATCCGTGAACGGCTGAGTGATGTCGGAGGCGGGATCTTGATAGAATCTCAGTCCGGACGCGGCACGCGGGTCACTCTCGTAGCACCGATAAAACCTCATAATACGGCTTCAGCTTCATCTGACATCGCGAACAGCTGAAAGCCGTAAGAGAAGCATCCCCAAACCCCCTCTTTCCATCCATCTCCACCGCCCAATCCATACAGATCGAGCCCCGGAATTGGGGTTTCCCCGATAGTCAGGAATCCGCTCACGTTCTATTTATTGATCGAAGTCTGCCCAAATGGGTCGCCCGGATCGTATTCAATGATCGCTTGGCCTATTTTATGAGAGGTTCAGGGAAGAGATATGTTCAAGCATATTCTCAACGAGGATACAGTCAGCGCTGTTCCGGGCGCCATGGTTCGAATCAGCGACCTGACCGAGAGCGAAGACATCGAGAAGCATCTCATGCAGGCGGACCGCCTCTCGTCGTTGGGAGCGCTTGCGGCGGGTATCGCCTACGAAATAAGAGATCCTCTGACAGCAATGAACCTCTTTCTGGATGTGCTCGGCGATGGGAAGAAGTTCCGCCCAACAGCCCACGCGCTGAATATCATAGAAGAGATGAAGCGTAACATCCGGAAGATCGACCGGATGATCACAAGAGTCACGGCTTTTTCCGGGCAATCGGAGGTGACCACCCAAAATGAGGTGGAAATGGGCACTCTGGTTGAGGATACCGTTAGCCTGTGGCGCTCCAGGATGGCGGGTAGTGGGGTTGATTTGAGGCTGTCCCTCGATGAGGATCTGGCCAATATTCTCGGTGACCCTGTTGAAATCCAACAGGTCCTAATGAACCTGATACAAAACGGCGTTGAGGCTATGGCGAAAGGCGGCGTACTGAGTATTACCGCCCAAAACGGGATTTCTTCCCTCCAGGAGAAACGCCCGGCAGTAATGATAAAGATCCAGGATTGTGGTCGAGGGATCGCCGCGGAGAACCATGCAAGTATTTTCAACCCTTTTTTCACAACAAAATCAACGGGAACCGGATTGGGACTCGCCATGTCGCAGCGAATCGTTGCCCGTCATGGAGGGATGATCGGCTTCGAGAGCGTTCCGGATGTGGGAACTACATTTTGGGTAATGCTTCCTGCCGCGAAGAGGGCAGGAATGCCCTAGCGTAGTGTCCATGCCGATTCGGCGCCCCGCGGGGCAGCTCTCCCCGTGCCAAGGGAAGATCTCTATTGGGGTATGCGCCAGGCTTGTGTGAGACGGCGCCAAGAATAGGAGCGCCGAAGGCAGGCCGGTGCTCCGTCTCCGAATGTGCCTCGAAGACGACAATCGAGACCCTGAACGACTGTCGGTGTGATGGTCAAAAGGGGGTTGGCGAACCAGCAGGGAATTTTATCCGCAAAGGAGATCGCAATGAAGAGATGGCTGACGGTGTTTGTTGCTTTAGGCTTGGTGTTCGGGTTGTGGGCGTCGGCGGAGCTGTTTGCCCAAGACGATGTAACCAAACATCCCTCCTGCCCCTATTGCGGCATGGATCGCGCCAAATTCGCTCATTCGAGGGTCTTGGTTGAGTATGACGACGGTTCGGCTTTCGGCGCCTGTTCACTGCACTGTGCTGCGATTGACCTGGCCGTTCACATGGATAAATCACCGAAGACGGTGTTGGTTGGAGACTACAATACCAAACAACTCATTGATGCGGAAAAGGCGACTTGGGTTATTGGCGGCAAGAAAACGGGAGTCATGACTCAAAGAGCCAAATGGGCGTTTGCCGATAAAGCGGAAGCCGAAAAGTTCGTTCAGGCGGAAGGGGGTCAGATCTCCACTTTTGATGAAGCTCTCAAAGCGGCTTACGAGGACATGTATAAGGACAGCAAAATGATTAGGGAGAAGCGTAAAGAAAAACGCATGAAGGCACCGCAGGGAGGATAACTCAGGATCTTGCCGCAGGCGCACTTCCCGGGTTCCTGGAAACGACAACGATTGAAGCGTTAGCTTTTCGAGAAGGCATCTCCATCACAGCCATGGAACCCCTCCTTCCATCCATTTCCACCGCCCGATTCATACAGATCGAGCCCCGGAATTGGGGTTTTCCCGGTAGTCAGGAATTCGCTCACATTCTATTTCTTACCCAAGTCGACGATCTGGTTAATGTTGACATTTGGTGCGGACGGGCGCAACACAGGGGATCAAAAAGACCATCAAGATAGGTCTCCGAGTGGACAGCTCAACGAGGTTTCAGGTTGGACCATGAGAGGAGGGGGAAGGGCGATGGTTGATCGAGCCAGGGGTGTATGGTTGCGCGTGCTGGCCACCTCGGTGGTCATGGTCGCCGTGCCTTTATGGTTTTTTCTGGGTTTTTCAGCAGCAGAGGAGGCTCCGGTCATAAAAAAAACCGATCGTTGCCCCGTATGCGGCATGTTCGTTTACAAGTATCCGAAATGGGTCGCCCGCATCGTTTTCAGTGATGGTTCAGCCTATTTTTATGACGGGGCCAAGGATATGTTCAAGCATATCTTCAACGTTGCGAAGTACACACCCGGGAAAACGGCGGAAGGCATCGCCGAGCTCCACGTTACCGACTATTACAGTCTCGACCTGATCGAGGCGAAGTCGGCCTATTACGTTATCGGCTCCGATGTCTTGGGACCGATGGGGCATGAATTATTGCCCTTAAAGGACCAGCGGTCCGCCCAGGAGTTTCTTCTGGACCACAAGGGCAAATCGGTTCTCCGCTTTCAGGATGTGACGGAAGACGTGATCAAGACTCTGGACCGGCGGTCGTGACAATTCCGGAAATGATGCGCATGGTCGCCGCCCTGCTTTTGTCGCTGGCGGCGGCTTGCGCCGGGATGAGTCCGCCACACTGGGGTTTTGACCTCGGCGATCATGTGCAATCCATGATTCTGACCGATTTCCAAGGCAATTCGGTGACGCTGTCACAGGAAATCGAGGGCAAGGTCGCACTGGTGCGATTCTGGTCCATCCCTTGTGCCCTGTGCGACAATGACATGCTGGTGTCGTTGGACGCCCTGTATCAAAAGTACAAAGCAAAGGGGTTCGTGGCGATCGCCATCTATCAGGGTCGTCCGGCCGAAGGCAATGAGAGGTTCCGCAAATTCGATCACGTAACCTATCCGCTGCTGGTCGATGAATATGGAAAAGTCGCCCGGTATTTCGGTGTGGTGGAACTGCCGACCACGTTCATTCTGGATGAAGGAGGTGTCCTGCGAGAAAAGATCAGCGGAGAACCGGGAATAGAGGCAATTGAAAGGCTTATGACCACAGTACTATACAAGGAGGGTTTTTATGACAGTGGTTACTAGATTGTGGGTCATTCTTCTTTGTCCTCTCCTGCTCATGTCGACACCGATATGGGCCGAGGAGAAACACGAGCGGGACAGTTGCCGGGTGTGCGGCATGTACATCGACGAATACCCGAAAAGTGCCGCCGAACTGGTCTATAAAGACGGTAAGCGGGAATACACCTGCGGGGTGGCGTGCATGCTGCGTTTGGTGGAGGACGCCGGCGGGCCGGCGGCATTCACGTCCATCAAAGTTCATGACTGGGACTCCGGCAAGGAGGTGGACGGCGAGACGGCCTACTACGTTATCGGCAGCAAAGTCATTCCGGATATGCTTCCAAACTACATCGCCTTTGCGACCCGGGAAGAGACGGAAGCCTTCACTGCGAAGGAAGGGGGGGAGGTCATCACCTTCGCCCAGGCGATGGAGGACCTTTCGTTCGCCGGCACCACGGCGCCTTTCCGCATCCGCACGGCGGTGACGCCCGGGAAGGGTAATTTCAGTACGGGTTTCGTTTACGGATACCTTACGCGCAACGCAGTCAAGAAGGGTGCCAGCAGAGACGATCCCAATGATTTCATCGCCGGCAATCGGTACCAGCCAAGGGCACCCGATGAGGTCCGAGTATACCAGCAAGGGCTGTTCTTTAATTACTCGCCCATGGATGATCTCGCGCTTTTCATGAATATACCCTGGTCCGAGAGAAGACAGACGACACTGGTGAGGGATCCTGCAACCGGCCAGATCGGAAGTGCAGTTGCAGAGCAGAATGGCATCGGAGATATCAACCTCGAAGGGAGATACAACTTCTGGCACAATACCTTTTACAGTCAGTTTGTCTCTCTTCTGGTCCGCACGACCTTGCCGACGGGCAAGTTCAACAGCGAAAGGGCATTCGATGCCGTGAGCGGGTACTCTCTCGTTTCCACGGGTCCAGCCTTGCAGTTGGGCCAGGAAACGGGGACGGTCGGGGGTGGGCTCCTCTATTCTCAGCGTTGGAAGAACATCTGGTTCCACGCGTCGGCCATCTATGACTTCAACGCCGAAAATCACGACGATTACAAATTCGGCGACACGGTGACGGCGGGGGCCGCTTTGCATTATACGCCCAACTATGATCTGATGCTCGGCCTGGAAATGGATGCAGCCTACGCCTGGAAGAATGAAGACAACGGTTACAAGATCGGCAACACGGGGGGGACACGGAGCAACTTGGCGTTTGTGTTCGACTGGCGTTTTCTCAACGCCTTCGGCGGGAATTTCAAACTCCGCGGGTCAACCGGCATTCCGGTCTATGAAAATTTGAACTACACGGATATGATCAATCCGATGTCGAGGCAGCCCTTCAACCAGGTTCAACTCGGGGGTGGCTTCTTCGCCAACCTGGCCATCACCTGGACAACGCGTTTCAATCCATACGCCCCCTAAGTGCACGATCACGGAACAAAGTGACCATAATCACAACGTGTCCTTCGGGCAATCTTCTGGCCGGAATCCAGAAAAACAGCCTGGATACCGGCCTCCGCCAGTATGACGAACTGACGGTGGACAGTTATTTGTGTTGCCCTGTGCTGCTAAGAAGCTATCTCAAAATTCGCTTGGCCCGTCACCCCCGCGAAGGCGTGGGTCCAGGAAGACCCCAAGAAATTGGATTCCGTCTTCGCGGGAGTGACGATCAATGGAGCATGGAGCATTTTGAGATAGCCTCTTAGTATCGCTTTATCTTCCTGATGACCCGACTGACGATCTGGATTGCTTCGGTGAGCACGTGTCGTCGGACTTGGGATTCAGGGGTCTCAACACGGAGCGCAAAGGCTTCTTTCTTGGTGACATCGGTCACCACCCAATCAGAGGCGAAAGTAGCTATCAACGAAGGCTGGGCGGAAAAAATACCTTTCCTGGCTGACTTGCGGAAGTCTGTCGGTACAGTTCAGAAGAAAGCAGGCAAATGACGATTTCCGAGAGCTTAGCCAAAAGTTTTGCGATAGCGGTCGCCCTGATGTTTATTGTTTGCTTGTGCGTGGTAGAGGTCGATGCCCAGAGAGGGGGCGGGGGACGCGGTGGCTCTGGAGGGCGCGGCGGTGGTGGTGGAGAGAGCTTTTCAGGAGGGCGCGGAGGAGGCAGCTCCTCAGGGGGTGGCGGTTTTAGCCGGGGTGGAGCTGCGTCGAGCGGGAGCTTCTCATCACCGGCTGCAAGCCGTTCAGAAGTTTCCGGAGGAGGCCAGTCGGCAAGGACTGCTCAGTGCCAGTCCGGACAAACAGCCCAGAGTATGAGCGGCCAGGGTTCCGCATCAGAACGGCAAAGCAGCCGTCAGGGCAGTGCGTCGGACATGCAGAGCAGTCCGCAGGCGACTTCGACGCAAAACCAGAGCGCTCGCCAAAGTACCGCGACACAGGCACAGAGCAGTCGACAGGCTTATGGTTCAGATGCCCGTGAGGGCTGGCAGGACTATTCTGACGACTACCACCGTGGAGCGGCCCCTTACTATAGTGCCGCCGTGGTCGGAACAGCCGTAGTGGCGGGAACGGCCGCAGTGGGGGGCGGTTATGCCGCGGGTGCTGCCGGCCCTTTTTACAGCGCACCCCCCTGTACTCCCACTACGGCTGTGGTCGGTGGCGTCACTTACTACATATGTGGAGGTTCCTCCACCTTCCGGTCCGTCATCGGGGTTCGCTGCGAGACCAGCCCGGAGCAGTTGCGCTATTTGCTGGTCAAGATCCGAGAGATGCTCCTATGTTATCCCCGCATTGATCCTGACTCGGTGCGCACACCGTTCGTGGGTTTCGGGGCCAGTTCGCTGGACATTGAGGTGTTTGCGTATGTGACGACCACGGACATGGCGGAATTTCTCGGCATCCGGGAAGACGTATTCCTGCGCTTCATGGACATCGTAGCGCAGAGCGGGACCGGTTTCGCCTTTCCGTCGCAGACCCCTTATTTCACCGGTGATGACGGATTGAACGCCGAGAGGACCGAAGTGGCCGAAGCCCAGGTGCGTCAATGGCGTGACGAGGGCCGCCTGCCGTTCCCGAACTTCTCGACCGAGCAAATAAGACAGATGCGCGGGAGTATGGCCAATCCGCCGCCGGGCTCACCGGACGCGTCGAATGCCGGATTGGAAAAGGACACGAAGGAAGGCTGAAACCGGTGAGTCATATGAAGCCGGATGGAAAAACGCTTGGCGTCAACGCACTCATGTAAGTCAGGGGCGCTACTGCGAGGTCTTCCTGATCGGCGTGGACGTTTTGACGCATGATCTCAAAAAGAACGTCGGCAATCTCCCTCCGTGAAAGGGTATATATCTTAACAACTCCCGCTCTTTGGGAGTGGGGACACTCTGTTCGCGATATCCTTTTGTGATTTTGAAGTTTTTGATCGCTGTTTTATTGTTGAAGAAGGCAGCTATCTGAACCTATACGTTTATTCAACGCGCCGGTTGAGCGGTGGCGAGGAGAAAACCCTGCCTTCAAAACCGGTAGGTGAGTTCCAGCATGTGCATATCTGCCCCCGTGGTGTTAGGTCCGTTGATTCCTGCATCGGAATAGTGCAGATACCGGTAGCCCACTCCGAGCCGTTCGAAGAGCGGAACACCAACCCCCACGGTTAGGGCAAATTGGAAACATCCGCCATAGTCTTGCGTTCCGAAGTGATGCCTGCTAAGCAGAGCCCCGCCAGCTCCCATATCTAATGTAAACTTCCCATCTTGACTGCCAAGGGCAACTAGGGGAATGAGAGAAAGGACCAACGCGGTTTCCCCGGCTCCATAAAGAGCGCCGACGCTGGCCATCAGCCTCGTGCCGGCTCCCCAGCCTGACTGGGAATACCGCGCCCAAGGCAGCCTGAAGTTCGCCGCCACGCCGTACTCCAGAAATTCTTCCGGCGCCACATCTCCGAGCACGTCAATGCTTGAGAGGGTTGCCCGTATGCTGACGCTTAGCAAACTCTGTTTGATGGGAATCTGCTCATCATCGGCATTCGTAAGAGTCACGACTTTATCAGAATCATTCTCATAGAGAATTTGTGTCGAAGGCACATAGCCCAATGATTTGCCTGTGGGTGAGATGACGATTCCTTTGTCGGAGTTACACCCTGCGATATCTGGAAATACACCTGTCTTGGTCTCGCCGGGAACCAGCGGGGAGAGTTGAGATGGATCATTTGGAATGACAGCACAACCAAACAAACAGAGAATGGCGATCAAAGCCATTGGAAACGACTGCTTGAATGAAAGCCAAATGCTTTTCATAGAGCCCCCCGATAGAAATTTATCGATTACTGTTCGTAATTTATCACGTATGGACTGGACTGTGAAATACGCAATACAGGAAGACATGCTCGGCGCCGATCCGATTGATCCCTCCAGACACCACTTGAAGAGCCCTTTTCTGGCGCCCAAATTACCACCTTCCCATCCGTAATCTTCAGTCTGCCAATACCGTCTCTGCTGTCTGATCAGCTTTCCTGGACGCAGGGCATGGGGCTTACCGTGAAAACACAGGCGGTTTTCATCCTCAGGGGTGACCAAACCTCTGGTCATGATACCTTAACATCTCCAGAACCTTGAGAGTGGCGGCCGTCTATTGGCGATATGGTTTTGGAATACTGAAGTTTTTGAGTGCTGATTTTTCTTGAAAGAAGGCAGGTATCCATAACCCGAGTCATTGGTTAAACGGCAAAGGAATGTCTCGCCACTTGAGACCGTGGAATCAGCACCCGGATTCTCATGAGGGCAAAATGAAAGTGCGTGGAGATCGGCCAGTTGTCCACTTCCGACTTCGACGACAACTGGCCGGGGCTCTTTCTTTTCATTCTCCGTTCTGTCTGCGGACTTTTATCTTCTTCAACAGTATCAGGGAGCGGCAATGCTAAACGAACCATTGCTGCTGTCTTGCCAACTGCCGGACTTATTGCTCCTGACCCTGACCTTGTAGTTTTTCCCCGGAACTTGATCCACAGGAATCGGCCATATAAACGAACCGTTTCCATTGCTCCCAAGAGGGGCGCTTGAGGAAAGTGTTTTCTGCACAACTCCGCCTTTTAGCAGGTCAATCTTCACGGTCGTTCCCGGCTTTCCCTGATAAGTCCATGAGATCAGGTTTGATGTGCCAGCCTTCCAAATTTCTCCACCATTGGGTGATGCCACCGTGATGCTGGGGCGCAAGACGGTAATCGTCCTCGTGTATTCGTTGTCCGATTCATTGGTTTCGTCAATCCCGGTGTTCGCATCGACAACAATCTTGATGGTGTGAGTCCCCTCACTGAGCGACCCAATGGCATAGTCCGCTACGGACAAGAACTTGCCGGCGCCTAAAGGTCCACTCCGGGACACGCTTCCATCCCCTTCGGAGTCGATATACACATCACAGGTAAACGTACCTGTGGCCGTTCCCGGGCCGTTGTTCTTAACCGCCCAATCGAGATAGAGCAGGTCGGTGGTGTAGAACGGATTGGTGTCGACATGAGTGCTCTTCCTATTGGAAACAACCAGCTTGTTGCTCCATCCAGCGGGCTTGAACAGGACGAGGTTAGGCTTCTGTTTCGGTTTGAAGGCAGCAGAGACATACCTGTCTGTTACCATGGCCACCGTACAGTTATTATCTGAACTCTTATCGCAGCCTGTCCAGCCTGAAAAGAAGAAGCCACTATCGGGAGTGGCGGTTAGCGTGACCTCAACCCCTGAGACATACATGAAGAAGCAATCGACGCCACAGTCAATCCCCTCGGGATCACTCTTCACCGTACCGGAGCCGCTTCCTTCTTTGCTGACAATCAGCTTGAAAGTGGGAGTGAAGGCGGCCGTGACGGTTGTATCCTCATTGATGGTAACCGTGCATGGGCCGGTCTTCGTACATCCCCCTCCCAACCAGCCGGCGAAAACCGAGCCCTCAGCCGGCGAGGCGGTGAGGGTGACCACTGTTCCCTCGGTATAGCGTTCCGTGCAGTCGGAACCACAGGCGATACCGGCAGGAACGGAACTGACCGTACCGATGCCGTCACCGGACTTGGCTGCGGTCAGCGTGTAGAGGGGCACAAAGGTAGCGCCCACAACCTTGTTCGCTGTCATGGCCACGGTGCAGGTGTTCCCGACAGCGCTGTCACAGCCCGACCACTGGAGGAAGGCAGAGTCGCTGTCTGCGGCTGCGGTGAGGGTCACCACAGTGGATTCCGAATAGCACTCCGAACAGTCCGTACCACAGGTGATACCGAAAGGTGTTACTGGTCACCGTTCCGGAACCGTTACCGAACTTGTTGACGGTCAGCAGGACCGTGGGGATTGCAAAGGTGGCTATGACTTGGCGGTCATCGTTCATGGTTATTTTGCAATTGTTGCCGGTGAGGGAATCACAGCCAATCCAGCTGGTGAAGACAGAATCTTCCGAGGCACTGGCCGCAAGGGTGACCGCCTGGCCTGCATCGAACCGGAAGGTACAGGTGGGGCCGCAGTCGATTCCGTCAGGGTAACTGGTGACGGTGCCGCGACCGGCACCAGTCTTGTTTATGGAGAGTATGACGTCGGAAACCTTAGCCTTGGCGGTACGGACAGGCCAGACAAAGCACCATGCGCTCGCATCGGTGCTCGCCTTCGGGTACGCCAATGACCACCCATTCATGAAGCTCAGATTATTAGCCCAACTACTGTCCTTAAATGGGTATTGCGTGGTAGACGACCAGTAGTAAACAGGATAGAGGTACGTGTCGCCTGTGAACAATTGAACGTTGGTAAAAGGGACCGTTGGGCTCAGAACAGGAAAATATTGAGACCGATCCAACAGGCTGCGAAGCTCGACACGGTTGGGGAGTCGCCAGTCTGAGTATCCACACAGCGAAAGGCTGTTGGCATAAACTATCGCATCAGGCCATTCCATCTTTTTGCCGGCAAGGTTTGCATCACTCGCCCAGTAGAGTCCCGTATGGTAATCGATGACCATATTGTTTGAGTCTGTTCCGTCACAGTCTGCCCCTTGGTCTGCACACAGCCCGCCGGCATTGCAAAAAATCACTGCAAATCTCGGCTCCGGCCAGTTTTTGCCGGATTGATAGTGGCCGTCGTCACCCGTCCTAAAGGTCCATGACTGACCGGTTATACCGGCTCTATATGGCCCATCGTCCTGTGCGTCAGCTACGGTCGTAGCAAAGCGATTATTGAAGTCCATCTGGTCGAAGTTCTCCCAGAGGTCTAGCAGATCCATATATACCACCACATCGGAATAGCCTGTCGAGGTCCAGACCTGTCATACCAGTAGCCGTCATCGGTGTGTCGGATGAAAGAGAAAGCCTTGATTCTCGAGCCATAGCACACCATTTTGTGATGCATTGAGCAGAGTGAAGATTTCGTTTTCGTTGGGGAGTCGCCAGTCGGATCTGCTGCACTGGGTCAGGTTGTAGGCATGGTCTACGGCTTCATTCCAGGTTCTCCCAAGGATTCGGACGAAACCTCTCTTCCCCACACGAGTCCTGTGAGGTGGTCGATGATACAGGTGCCATCTACTGTGAACCTCGGGACGGGCCACTCGATCCCGGACTGAATCTCCCCATCATCCCTTGTGGCATAAACGATAGTCTGGCCGGTCTTTGGCAGATAAGGCGGGAAAAGCACCGAGAAGGAAATTTTGTCGCCGTTTGGGGCAACGTCATAAAGGTAAAGGCCTCCGGGGTTGCCGGTGCTCAGGAAACTGCCGGGCGATGTGCTGTCATCGATCCGCCGCCGCCCCGGCTTGTTGCTGTAAGGCGGCGTCATCGCAAGTCCCTTCGGTTGAGGATGTCCCTCCGGGTCTGTATATATAAACCTCGTCAGGGGGGCCTTTCTCATTGCCCCCGCCATTTACAGTCCTATTTATGCGGTAGACGAGGAGCCCTTCGTTGGGGAGGTTTCCCTCGAAGGTGCCGGTCTTTTTCCTGTACTCCACCAGGAAGTATTCATCAGAGGTATAGGGTGAGTTGATCCGATACGCATTGTTGGTTGAGGAGGTAAGGGCATCGAGAGTGTAGGTGCCGGGGGTGGTAATGGTAGGAATCGAATCAATCCAGGTGCCGTAAAGGCGTTTCGTGTAAGCGCCGGGGTGTTGGGGGGGGTTAAGGGTAGTCCCCATTATGTCCCAATGGTGGACAGGTTGCAGGCCATCATAGCTGGAGTGATAGAGGTCGGGAAATCCGATGGAGTGGAGCATCTCATGAGCAAGTACCCCCACACCTTCCGTGGAAAGAAAAGCCTCCAACTGTATGTTATAGAACCAGATCCTCCTCTCGTTGATATATGCCTCCTTGGTCACTAAATTCGACATATGGGGCCAGAGGATGTTTTCTGAGTTGATGGGAGAACCATAGACCATAAAGCAGATGTTATCCACATTTCCATCGTTGTCCTCATCGACATTGATGGCTGACGGGACGAGGTTGGCTATGGCATTTACGGCATTCTGGACAAGCGTCTCTTCACGTTCTACTTGCTCTGCCGGGGTCTGATACCCGCCTGGATTGGTTGCTGCGTTGTAGGCCCGGTAGTACGCTCTCGGATGGGAATCCTGGTAAGAACGGAGTATTGCCCGTGACGGCATACGGGTAGAAGGTGCTGGAAATGGAAAGCTGGTCGTAGGAAATCTCCCTGAAATATCTGGCCAGTGAGTTGGCCCCGGCCGCAGGATTGTTGAACATGACCTCATAGGTGTCGATCGGGGCGATGAACTCCTCATCATCGCTGAAGCGGATGAAGACCACGAGATTATTGATGGTCCCCTTCTTCGGGGCAAGGAGCGGCTCCCGCCCATCGGGAAGGGACTCTTGGCGCAAAAGAAGGTCCTTTCGCACCTTGTCTCGTATCTTCTCCGGGGATTGCTTGATGCCTTTTTTCAGACCTACGCTCTTGGGATGGATGCTCCCTACGGTGAATCCCGAGGAGACCAGGTCGCCGTTGGAATCCAAGAGCGCATAGACAAAGTAGCCGGTCACCGGATCCTGGATGATGGTGTATCCTTCTTTGTCATGGAGCCAGTTGTAATGCTCATCACCACTGGTATAGAGATGAAGGACGGCACCGTTGGGCTGCTTGACAGTGACCGGCATATTCTGAAGAGGGGCGCTCTCTGCGGCAGGGTGAAAGCCGGGGCCAATGATAACCAACGCGAGTATGCTTACCAACAGAAAGGCTCTTCTCATTGCGGAGCGACTGAACATGACGGACCTTCCCTTCTGCAACCAGATGGTGCTTTGAACCTTGTAGGAAAAGTGTCTCGCAGCCTTTATGCTAGGATAATCCCTTGAAAGACAGCAGCAGGATCCTCGCTGACAGTCAGCGTGGCATGCTGCTTACTTCTTCGATAAACCAAAAAGCTGATGGACAATAATGAGCAAATGTTCGAGGGTGTTGTTGAGATTTGCCGTTACCGCGACCATAGTCTGAGATTCAGGGAAATAGGCAAAAAAAGAATTAAACCCGGATATGCCCCCCGTTTTGGCAGGGATGATCTTTTCTTTCAGCACGATGGAATCAAGGCCATATCCGAAGGTTATTTTTAGACCGGGACCGCCGGATTCGTACCTGGCTCCGTTGTTGAGGTAGGTGGGGCCAAACATTTCCTGGATCGACTTCTCGTTGAGCAGTGCTTCTCCCCGGAATACTTTTGCGAGCTTAATCAGATCCGACGGGGTCGACAGGATGCCTCCGCTGGCATAAGGCAACAGAAGGCTTGCATATTCCGCATTCATTAGATTTCCGGCTAGGCGTACCCCGAGACTCTCTTCGGGACAAGGGCACTGTTACTGCCGAGCATAGTATGGGTCATGCCTAAAGGCTTCGTGATTTTCTCGGCGAGGAAATCACCGTAGGGAAGCCCGGTTACCTTTTCGATGACAAGCCCGAGAATTATGAAGCCGGTATTGCTGTATTTGGCCTTCTGTCCCGGTTCAAAGTCAAGGGGCTCCCTGGCAATGGCGGCAACGACCTCCTGGGGAGTCTAGTCTTTTCCTTGGTTGCTCTTGAAAGGTTCGGTATCCGTCAGTTCCTTGATGCCGGACGTGTGCTGGAGGAGGTGTTTGAGTGTAATTTCGCTCCACCCCGGATATTGGGGAAAGTACTTCGTGATCTTGTCGTTGACGCTCAGCCTTCCTTCTTCCTGAAGCATCAATATCGCCGATGGCGGTAAAGGTTTTCGAAATGGATCCGATCTCGAAGATTGAATCTTTCTCAACGGGTTGCCGGTATTCCACATTGGCAAGACCATAACTTTCCTCGATACTTCCCGCCCGGCATGGAGACCGCAATGGACAAGCCGGGGATATGCTTTTCTTGCATCACTTTGGTGACGACTTCGTTAATCTGAGCCTGGGTAACCGGTTCAACGGCTTGTGCCAGCGTAGTCATGCTCAGAAGAAACAGCGTAATACTCAACCTTATTGTCATGCAAACACCTCTCGGAAGTAAATTCTACGTGGTTCTAATGCCAGCAAGCTGGCCATTGAACCCAATAGTGTCTATTTCATTACTAAGCAGACGCCCATAAGGCCTTTGGAAGATTTGCTGATATGCTCAGAATCGCAGCAATCCTCAATTCCCCCGGGAGTTGCTGGAGGGAGAGAAGGCCCTGGTTTATTGTGAAGCGGCATTGGCTGCCAAAGGAATAATGCCGAACCTTTCACGATTGTACTTCCAGCAAACGGTTAGTGACTTGCTCGCATGCGAAGATCAGAGACTCCAGGTCGACGACCTGTAATACCCGTGCATCGAAAAGGAATTTGGTTTTGGCCTCGAATCTTTCGCTTGGATCTTCATCCCACCATAATATACGGACCGTCAGTTTTGGCAGGATCTGAAAGTCAGCTCCGAAGTCAGCCTTTGCATCGCTCAAAATGTGCCCCACTCCCATGGAACCCAGTTGCATCATCTTTCCAGCGAAGGCTTGGGCGAGGCGTTCCTCACAGTGGGTTTTCAGGCTTTTAATCTTGGAAACCGAATTGGGGAGGCTTTCCATCCCCACCCAATTTCCCGAAGGTTCCACTGCTCCTCCGATAACATAGTTGTAGAGCAGAATCTTTTCCCAGGGATCCAATTCATGGTCCGATAGAATGTCATCATGCTGAGATGTGGACCCTATTGCCAAAGTAATCCAGCAACAGCTCCCGGAAGCCTCAAGTGTTGCTCCGAGACTGTCGGCGATACTTCGAAAATCCCATTTGGCAACTTCTCTGCGTAAGAAATCGAAGGTCTTCTCAAAGCTTTCGGCCCCGGGACTTTCAGCTAGTTCGGCATAGAAGGGTGCCAAGGCTTTCGGCTCAAGGTGAGGGCAGTCGCTCAAATTGCCGTTCCCGACCATTACCTGAGTGGCAAAGGCCAGACAGGTAAGGAAGCCACATTCCCCACAGTTGGTCCTGGGACTGAGCTTGAAAAGTTGCAGCGATGTCGGTTTAGTCATGGTGGTTTCCTCAGGCTTGCGAACCCAACCGCGAAAGCGCTTCAAGGCCCTTCTTTGGGGTGAGCAATTCCACCTGGCACCAATGCTTAACGGCCAGCACCGCTGCAGGGTTGGCTGCTCTCCGGTCTAACTGGCGACCGTAGGTAATGCTTCCAGACCGTCACTAAATCAATAGAGTAGCTTCTTCAAACCCTGTGATCCTTCAGGCAAGTCAGTCGGTCTTTCGGCCTTTCCGCGATGGTTTTGCTTTTGCTTCGCTAGTCGCCGATGCCGCTGCTTTTCTTTGTTCCATGAATTGAACCAGCCTTTCAGGCAAACCTCTCTTCTTCGGTGTTTCCTCGGCCGGTGGTTTTAATCTCAGAACCGTAACCGTCTCCCCGCCGATCCCCCAGTTGTCGGTTTCAACTTCATCGATCACAACAACCGTGGTTTGAGGGTTCTTCCCGAGGACATCGACCAACAACTGTGTGACCCCTTTGATGAGCCGGGCTTTTTGATCCGGGGTGGCACCCTCTTTGGTGATTTTGATGTCTACGTACGGCATAAGAATTTACCCATCATTTCTCAGTTTTCTTCTTAAGCCCTCGCTACGCTACGTTCACTTCAGGGTAGTAGCTTTCTCAGAACAGATTTCCTGGCAGCAAAAGCACGTGATACACGTGTCAGCATCAATTGGTTCAGGGGCGGGGGAGCTTTGAGGGCTCCCCCGGGTGCGATATCCGTCGCCACCCCGTTCGGTTATCCCTTGCCGGGTCGCTCTCCAGCGTTGCCCGACTCCGTTTCACCGAACCTGGCAAGAATAACGGTCTAGTGCCCTTACCGTCAACCAATCACGCAGCACGGGTTGCTTCCCCTTGACGCCTTGCTTTCCGCAAGTCCCTGGCAGCAGCCAGTTTCCGATCACGGTCCGCGGAGATGTCGAGCTCCCGGCCTTCGAGTTTATCTTGGGGTGCCACATAGCCGATGGCACTGTGAAGCCGGACCTGGTTGTAGTAGTCCACAAATTCACCCACAATCCTCCTGGCATCTTCGAGACTGATAGGAGTCTTCGGGCGAATACATTGGTGTCTCGGACGTCATGAGGAACCCAGGTGGAACTCAGATCCCCCCAAGTCTTTTTTTTAGCGCAATGTGCTCCTCCATCAGTTCGGAGAGGACTTCGTGCTTCCTGGTTAACTTCTGTTCCAGTTCCGCCACCTGCTTTTCCAATCTGGCTGAATGGCTGTCCCGTGGGCTCTCCAGGGCATTAGCACCCTTTTCAAAGAACTCCTTTTGCCAGCGGGAAGACCGTCGGATGGATTCCGTGCTCGTCACACAGATCCGAGACCGGAACTTTTTCAAGCAGGTGCCGCTTGAGAATCGCCACTTTCTCCTGGGCACTGTAGTTGTTGCGCTTCTTCAGCATAGGGGCTTCCTCCGTTGCTTGTAGTTAACTCAAACGAAGGAAAATTCCAATTCCGTCTGGAGCGGGACAAAATCGGGATCACTGACTCCCGGCTTGAGCCTGACTGAGTCGCCAATTTTGAAGATGAACTTCATTACATACCTCTTCGTGAAGAGTAACTTGCAGAATGCACTTGTCGGGCAGTAATCTACCAGCATCACCGTTGGGGATCAAAATAGAACTGCGCCACGCTGCAAAGTTGTTATTGGTCTCAGACGGATTTCCGATCTATGTTTGTGGCTGCTGTTTCCATGAACTGTGAGGAACTATGACAATCTTTGGTATCGGCCCTAAATTGGTAAGGCTCTCTGTCGCTTATTCGATCATTCCGGCCGCCTTGACGATGGCCTACCCGAGTTTCTTCATTATCCCGATGTCGTCCACCGTATTCAACTTCTTCGGGGTAATCCTTCTGGCGCTTGGTGTTCCACTGTGGCTTCTTTCAATTTTCCCATTGCTGACAGGTGTCACTCAAGGGAAGCTGTGCACCACCGGGGTCTACTCCATCGTCAGGAACCCCATGTATTCGGGCTTTATCGTGTTTATCGTCCCGGCCATATCCCTCTTTCTTAGATCGTGGATTCTTTTCACGATTCCAATCGTCATGTACCTGATCTTCAAAAAACTCATTAAGGCCGAAGAGCTTTACCTTGAAGAGCAATTCGGGGAGGCGTACTTGAAGTACAAGTCAGAGGTGAACTTGCTGATCCCGAGCTTTAGGTCATTCAAGTTGAATCCAGGGGCACAATGAGGATGGTTTTCGTCAGGAGGGTCCAGTCGATGAAGCATCAAGTTGCTCTCCCGTTGCTCGTCGTTTTGGTTTTGCTTCCTGCCTTTTCTTTCGGGTGGCAAGGCAAAGTTGTCGGCGTCAGTGACGGGGACACCATCACTGTCCTCCATGATGGAAAGGGTGAAAAGATCAGAGTGTACGGAATCGATTGCCCTGAGAAAGGACAGGATTTCGGCCAGAAGGCCAAGCAAATCACATCCGATAAGGTTTTCGGAGAAGAGCTTGTCGACGAAGGCTGTGCTTGGGTTTTCAGGAAGTACTGCAGCAAACCACGATGTTCTCTATGGCTTGAGCTTGAGGAGCGGGCGAGAAAGAGCAAAGTGGGATTATGGAGCCTGCCAAACCCAATACCTCCATGGGATTACCGCAAAAAACCTGGGTCCTAGGATCTTGGTTGGGAGCACGATGAAGTTTACCGTTCCAGATCTCAAGAGTCTCTCGAAGGTGGTCCGATCACTGCGTGCACAGGAAGCCAGGGCGCTCTCAGCCATGATCCGCCGGCGGCAACCGGACTTCTGTGAGATCATCGACGAGGTTGGCATGGACCCGCGGTGTGTCCCAGCGCATCGCTTTTGCACCATGTTCTGTGCTCTGGCCTTGAAACACGCTGAGGAAGTTGCCCAACACCGGCTTGCAAGATTCCAGGGAGATGCCTTTAAAGAAGTTTGGGCTTCTGGCCCGCGGCGAAACTCAAATCGGAAAAAGAGCCTGTGGATACCCAAAGCGAATCCTCCGCCATGTACTCAGACACTACTTCGACGAAGACGACTCAGCGTGGCTCTGCATGACAATCTCGGCGTTTCTGTTCCTCTTGGATGAATCGGTGAAAAGGAGACCGCAAGATGGCCACACCCAGAACTGAAAGCCAAAGACCATTACCGATAGCTTGATATTATGTCTTATTCAATGGAGGTAAAGGATGAGCAAGCCAGACCGAATCCTACTGGAGATCTTCTCCGATTATATCTGACCCTGGTGCTACTTCATTACCGGGCGTATTGAAAAACTCAAGCAAGCGTACGACATCGAGATGAAGTGGATCGCGTTTCCCCTGCATCCAGAGACGCCAGAAGAAGGCCGGACCCTGAAAGAACTCTTCGCAGGAAGGGACATCGATATTCCCTCGATGTTGGACCATTTGAAAAAGGTGGCGGCTGAGTGTGGCCTGCCGTTCGGCATGCGCTCCAGAACGTACAACAGCCGACGGGCTCAGGAGCTGGGAAAGTGGGCTGAATCCCTGGACAAGGGAGAAGAGTTCCACCTGGCGGCGTTCAAGGCATATTTTGCCGATGGACTCAACATCGCCAAGATTCCGGTACTGGTTGAACTGGCTGAATCGGTTGGCCTCAAGGGAGCTGAAGAGGTTTTATCCAATGGGGCTTTCAAAGAGGCGGTAGACCATGATTGGAAATACTCCCGAGCCTGTGAAATCACGGCCGTACCGACCTTTGTCGCTAATGGACGCAGGGTGGTAGGCGCCCAACCCTACAATGTGCTTGAAGAACTCATCAAAGGGGAAGGTCCCTGTATTTCATAGTATGGGTGAGCCAACAACCACCCGGGGAATATCAAGTTCGGGAGGGGAAGATGGAAGTCTCGGTTGCTTTAAGGGAAAGAAGGAGTATCCGTTCATTTGAGAAGAGAGATGTGGAAGAGGAAAAACTGACGATGGTACTGGAAGCAGGTAGACTCTCACCGTCCGCAGTCAATCGTCAGGAGTGGAAATTCATTGTGGTCAGGGATCCGGAGAAAAGGAAGAAGCTTGCAGGGGCTGCTTGCGGTCAGTCTTTCGTAGGCCAGGCTCCAGTTGTCATAGTCGCGTGTGCAACCGAAACCCGGGCAATCATGACTTGCGGTCAGCCGGCCTATACAGTGGACGTGTCGATAGCCTTCGCATACATGATCCTGCAGGCGTGCGAACTTGGTCTTGGAACCTGCTGGATCGGTGCCTTCAAAGAAGAAGAGGTCAAAAAGATCTTGAGCATCCCCGAACATGTCCGGGTTGTGGCAATGTCCCCACTGGGATATTCAACGCACAGAAGCCCACCAAGGCCAAGAAAGAGCCTGGAAGAGATCGTTTGTTACGAGGTGTATTGAAACATACTACCTGCCCATACTATGCGCCTATGTTTCACGACCTCTTCGAGAAAAATTGGAATCTCTCCCTACTGATCGTTGTGCTGCTGGTTTACAGAGCCAGTGGTACGGAAATGAGTTGTCAGACTGGCGCATCATTTGATTTTTTGCCCGGGATAAACGAACAATGACAAATGTATATGGACAGGAGAGAATACTTGAACAGGAGCTTGGACAACGCATCCTTCATGGGATCGCCTTAGAGTGGACTCATGCTGTGTCTCAACTGAGGTCGACCTCAAGATCCTCCCTTCAGGTACCGCTCTTCAGCCTGCGAGATTCAAATAAGAGGTGGGGGACGTGGTCCGGCTCTAAACGTGAGATCTCCTTGAGCCGCAAACTGGTTATGAACCATTCATGGGATTCTGTGCGCGAGGTTCTTCTGCACGAAATAGCACATCAATACGTCGATGAAGTATTAGGGGCTCATAATGAGCCGCCTCATGGTCCCATTTTCCAAAAGGCATGCCACCTGCTCCGGGCAAATCCCAAAAGTTCGGGAAGGTACCCCCTTCTGGACGAACGTGTTGCATCTGAATCGTTACATCACAACGACAAGACGATGTTGCTTGTCAAGAAACTTATGGCATTGGCGGGAAGTGGGAACTGTCACGAGGCCGAAGCTGCCATGGCCAAAGCACACGAACTCATCACAAAGCACAATCTGGATCTTTTCGCACAAGAGAACGAGCAGGGGAATTTTACGAGTGTTTTTGTTGGGAAGCCTGCCTTGCGCCATTCTCGCGAAGATTATCACCTCGCCCACTTGCTCCAGGATTTCTATTTTGTCCATGGAATCTGGGTGTCTGCCTATGTTGTTGAAAAAGAGAAGATGGGGCGGGTTCTGGAAATCAGTGGAACCTTGCAGAATCTGAAAATTGCCAGTTACGTTCACGATTTTGTGTGCGGGTTTATCAGAACCCAATGGTTTGAATACAACAAGGACAAAAGGCTGAATAGCAATCGAAAATCCGACTTTGCAGTGGGTGTCATCCAGGGCTTTCGCTCCAAGCTGGAACAGTCGCAGAAACAGATAGAATCCCTGGACGAATTCGCTCTTGTGAAAATGGAGGACCCGCTCCTTGCGGCATATCTGGCCTACAGATACCCTCGTGTAGTCACTTTTAGAAGAGGAGTTTCGAGTCAGGACAAAAAGGTTCTATGGGATGGCGAGCGTGTAGGTCAGAGGCTGGTCATTTCCAGGGGCATCACGGAACAACAAGGAAGTGGGAAGTTGCTTTCTGACGCCGTGAAATTTCTTTCATAGGACCTCAATCTCTATGATCTGACGGTTCCGGTTGTGGATCAACGCAAGTTTCAATTTCAGTGATCGGTGGTCACATTCCTGCATCCCAGTGGACATGAAAACAGATTTTAACCGTTAGCAGGCCTCATTCTTCTGGACAAACCCCATTCCATGCTTATAATCCCTGCCACTCTCCCAAAGAGGCGGCTTTTCTGAGGAGGAAGGAGGAGGATAGCATTAGTCGCGATTGCTCCTATTCTGCCTCTTTGGGAGTTCAAATATTCCGCCCATCCTTGCGTTGACCGGCCAGCAATCCTGCGACACTCGAACCTCTCGACCACGCAACGGTATCTCGGGAAGATCAGCGACAGTGAAACAACGAGGTGGATTGAGAATCTTTATCGTTGATCGAGTGCCGGGGAGACCATGGTGCCGTTTCCCCGGCCAGCATTATGCTTGATGAGGTATCGATATGATCAGGACACATGAAGAATCGGCAAGGACGATTATTTGCTCTTCAGGAGAGTTCTTCGCCGGTCGAAATAGTGAAATTGCCGGTGGAGAAACGCATCACTGAGCCTCCCGATACGCCAGCAGGCATCCCGCTCGACATCAAGGAGTCCACCTCCTCATCTTGGTGTGATTCCCAACGTGCCAACCATCGTCCCCCTCGCTTCCGGGAGGCAAATAACTACTATAGCCTGCCCCCATATGTTCATTAATCAGTGACACATAGGCAAGCAACCTTCCCTCACGGACTCTCCACGTTCATCTGGTCCAGTTTCTCATTAATCAGCAGCAGCTTCTGGGCTCGTGATAATTTCCGTATCTCGGCTTCTCGCCTCAGGGCCTGGGAATGAGAGGAACAGAGTTCAAAATAGACCAGTTTTACCGGACGACGTCCCCTTGTATATCGGGCTCCAGCTCTGGATTTATTATGCTCCCGGATTCTCTTTTCTATGTTTATGGCGCATCCCGTGTATAATGTCTTGTCAGCACATTCCAGAATGTAGACGTAACTGTTCCCGGGTGGCTCATCTTTCATCGACGTGTTCCATTATATGCCAAGGGTCTGGGCAACTCTTCCGGATTCCACGACAGAACTCCCGACTCAGGCCTCATTATCTGTAATCCACTTTCAGCAGGCTAGCGGGCCTTTGCAGCGAGAGCGAGCTTCGCTCCCAACTCATAGGCCATCGCACAGTCCTGCGGGAAAACCTCCTGACGACGCCGGGCCTTGGCGGCCGGGTCAAAGGCCGTGGAAACGTATTTCGAGTAGTCTGTGAACTGAAAGGTGTCAGTTGACAGCAGAATTTCGCAGTTTCCGAACACACGTGTCATGACGCCGCGGGAGGCCTCGACGGTCTTGTCCTGGTAGAAGGTAGGCATCTTTTCCTCGGCCACGTTCATGGTGTATACGAGGCCCGTCAGGACCTTGCCTGGAAAGATGCATGCGTAGCCGGGGGTGTAAGTCAGGTACGGGAACAGGAGGCGCTCCATGAACGAGCGCATCTCGCCGGTCTCCGTGTGAAAGTAGATGGGTGACCCCATGATGAGGACGTCGGCCTCGGCGATCCTGTCTAGGACCGGGGTGAGTTCGTCTCTGACGGCGCACCGGCCGTAGCTCTTCCCGCCAATCTTCTTGCAGGCAAAGCAGCTGATACAGCCCTTGTACGCCAAGCCGTAGAGGTGAACTAACTCTGTGTCCGCGCCTTTGTTCTTTGCCCCGGCCAGTGCCTTCCGCAGCAAAGTCGCCGTGTTCCAGCCCTTCCTGGGGCTGCCGTTGATAGCTATCGCCTTCATGAATCCTCCCTGTGTTAAATCTATCTAGCCCATGGTGACTCGATGCCGATCTACAGGCTTAACAGCACACAGTTGTTTGTGAATAATACAGGCTAGCAAACCGACGCCACCCACGTTACGCATCCGACGCTGATCCGGGAATTGAGGTTGGTGGGCAATCCCTTGGTGGCGGTATCACCATCGTTACCGAGCGGCCAACCCTTTATTTCTCTCCTTCTTCGACAAGAACCAGCAACTGCTGATCTCCAATCGAAAATGCCTCCCTAACGGTTCCGGTCACCCTTACGATGGTATTCTTTCTGGGTAACGGTTTGTTGGATACGATGGCAATCTGGCCCGTCTTATCCTGAACAACGAAATATTTGATTACGAACAAACTGAATATCTCCGTTACCTCACCGGAAATGGTAACCTTTTTGTCGGCATAATCACGGGGTTTATCGAGTATGTTGCCTATTGAAGTTGTCCCGATCCGCTCGCATGCTGCGGCAATGAAAACGAGCAGTGCCATGGCCCATAGAACTTTAGTTGGATGTTTCAAAGAACGTCCTCCTTGTGGGTCGGTGCAAAAAGTCTCCTGTTCATCCGGAAATTGGCGATGAAACGTATACAGACTTGGATGGTTCGTAAGCTTGAGCGTCTACAGATCCTGAAGATCCTTTCGGGATCAGATTCCACGGAAAAAAGCTCTTGAATCGCACAAACTCTAAATCATATGATATCTCGATCAAAACTCGCAAGAAAAACGCCGATCAGATCAATTTGGGCAGTTTGAGGATATACGACCTTTCCCGAAGTTGATAGCCTCATTTCCCGCTCCATAGTCTTTGGTGGGTTCAAGCGAAAATGATCCGGTAGTAACGGGCGAGAGGGTAAAGCCTATGGACACGGCATGAATGCAATGCCCCCTCACAAGACAAAGAGAAGGCCCTGATGGGGTCCAGCTTAGACCTTGATGAATTGGTTCTTTGAATCTTTGGCTAGTCTCGGCGCCGGTTCATAGTGACAACCGAAAAATCACCCACTGTGATCATCGAAATCTCATCCACTGCGTGATCCATAGTGAATCGTTCCTTCCCCAGCATTCAGCAACACGTCAGCCCCTTCTAAGTCGCCTTCGCGTTACCAGCTTCGAATAGGCCGGAGCCGACAAACTCCGGTCATGGTGAATAGGCGGGTTCATCTCAAGACACCTTCTCCTCCAACCATCCTGCCAACCCAGCATCCAGCGCCTGCTGAGCAAGGCGTTCCGGCGGCATGACTTCCACATGGTCAGGGAGTCCGGTGGCGTTCGCAAGATCCTTCGCTGGCGAATGCACGACGAAATAGACGCGCCTGAAGTCTTCAGCGGAGAAGTTGGCTACGGTGGCCTTCAGGTCCGCTAACCCGGCTTGAGACTTGACCTGAACGACATAGCGGTCGCCCGTGATCGGCTCCCGGAGTTCAAGATCGTAGGCTTTCGCGTGTTGGCCGAAACGGGTGATTGGGCAGCAGACAACCAGAAAACCTGGAACTCTTCAAACGGCTTCCCCACTGTGACCCACCGATAGCCATGGTGGTGGGGTTCCAGGGATGCTTGGTAGAGTAAGAACACAAGCTAGAAGTGGACTACAGCAACCCCTTACCATTTTCATTATACCCTAATGGCCACTGCACAGTCAGGATTCGGAGGGGAGCCCCCGCCATCCCTCTGCCACGACCGCACCTAAAGAGGCTTACATCCCGCCCAGCAAAACCAAATAGGAATCGGCAAATCGTTCGTTCACCACAGCCCCGGTTATTTTCAGATTGCTGGTTTACACTCAAAGGAATAGAGATGCAGCATAGTGTCTCTGCTTATCCTATGTTTCATAGTGTACAGCTACAACATTGTGGGCTCCTGGTTTTCGATCGAGCTTGCTACCACCGAATAAGAAAGGACCCACCCAGCGGCAGAAACTGGACCCACCCGTTTTCCTTTGACAGACGCCCAGTGGCTGACCCGCTCGCTGGTTGGCGGGATTCTTGGTTGTTGAGTTCAAACTCTATGTATTCACTTTTACTATACTTTATCTTCTTTAGCAGCTATAAGCAAATTGCGTGCTATATGCCTGGTTGCCGCGCGGCAACTTTGGAGAATGATTCTCCAAAAGGGTCCGCACCTTGGTCAAGGTGGGTCCACTTTGGACCGGTGATAGCATCGAGCCGTATAGACGCCTTTCGGCATCAAAGATCATTGCAGTCGAGTCAGAGCGGCGTGTCTCCTCAGCGAATCACGGATGACAGTCAGGATAAATGGGGTACTGTCAAATCGATTGTGTAAATTCTTTAATGCTCCAAACTCTTCCAGATGGGCAGGTTCTTTCGCACTTTTCCCAGAGGGTTTGACCTCCAGCGCAATTCCATTCTCAATGCAATAAAAGTGAGCAAGGTGTAGCAGGCCATCTCACCGGCGACAATTCCCATCGGGTTCGTGCTGCGAAGAAAAGTGGCGGTACTTGCCTTGGAAAACAAGAAATCCAATCAGTAAAGGGTGTGGATTCAAAGACCATATCGTCAACAAACCAGCCCCCTGAAGGTTCCGGAGCTGTTAAGATGGATTCACTTTTTATGACCGCACATAAGCACGTCCATGTTGCAGTAGACCCATTCCCGGTGGCCCTCGCGCTCTGAGACTTCTCGCTGACATGCAAAGTCTAACTTTAGATATGGTACAATTGTTCGGGGCAGGTCACAGTCACCCAAGTTCACTCATTAACCCCTGCAGCAAGGGAATCAACCATGCCAGATAGACGTTACAGTCTACATCTTCTCGCGCCCACTACCGGTCCACATGTCTACGAATTTGTCGAGAGTCTAACCATGATCCCTATCACCCATCTTACCTTGGCATCCCTCACTCCCGACTACTACGACATCGCCATCTTCGATGAAACCATCGCCCCGATCGAGCCGCAGCACTGTGATCTCGTTGCCATTTCAGTAATGTATTTCACCGCCGCAAAGGCATATCAACTGGCACGCTGGTATCGCCAGAGAAACATTCCGGTTATTATGGGCGGAGGCCATGCCACCCTCTGTCCGGATGAGGTAAAGCCCCACTGTGACTGCCTTGTCATCGGAGAGGTTGATGACACCTGGGGTGATATCCTACGTGACTTTGAATACGGTCGTCTCAAAAAGGAATACCGTGAACTGAAGAAACCCGATCTCGCCGGTCTGCCGCCTTTGCCTTTTGCGCTCATTGATCGCAGCAGGTATGAAATCAAGAACATTGTCCAGACAGGCCGAGGATGCTCATTCGGCTGTGATTTTTGCGCCATTGGGCCACTCAACGGCAGACGGAGGCGACACAAGCCGGTGGCCGATGTGGTCAGGGAGATCCAACACAGTACCCGTGAAGCCAAAGGTATTGAGCGTCGGATCTTGTTCTTTACCGATGATAATATTGTCAATGACCCAATCTATGCCAAGGAACTCTTTCGGGCCATCGCCCCGCTGAAGATCTGGTGGGGCAGCCAGTGCGCCCTGTCCATTGCGTATGATGATGAGCTGCTTGACCTCGCTAAAAAGAGTGGCTGCATCGGACTCTTCATCGGTTTTGAAACTGCCAACCAGAGCGGCCTTGACGGGGTAAGCAAGAGCTACGATGCAGCATCCTACAGTCACTATATCAAAAAGATCAAGGACCAGGACATTATCATCCTGGGATCGTTTCTCTTCGGTCTGGACCAGGACGAACCAGACACATTTGCCAATACCGTTAAATTCTGCATGGACAACCAGATTGACCTGGTTAATTTTCATATTGTCAGTCCAACCCCCGGCACCGCCTTCTTTGACACCCTGCAACGGGAAGGTCGACTGATCCATCACGATTGGAGCTATTACCAGGAAAACGCAACTTACAAACCCAGGGGCATAAGCATTGAAGAACTTCAAGAGGGACAGTTATGGGCCTATGAGGAGTTTTTCCGGCCAGCCAACATCCTAAAAAGGGTGCTGCGCTACTGGCGCACCCCTATCCTCTTCGGCCTAAGCCTCTATGCGAACCTCCACTTCAGGAAAAAGATGCAGGAGGGGATTCGCCACCAGAGAATGTTCCTGAAGGAGTATAACCGGGACATCCTTAGGCTTGACAGAACCGGGAATGGCAACTGATCGCAATAAGAGCTGGGATTCCAATCTTTCAAGTTGTCTTTTCAAATACTGCTTTCAACGCCATTCGGGTCTGACTGCATTTTTCTTTTGCACGTGGAGTGTGAGGGGCAGGCTTCGAGATTAGTAATGTTAACAGCTGATAGGGTGATAGGAGATGATAGGAAATTGGTTTTTGAGGGCTCTTGGGTAGCATCTGTGGTGGATGGTTTCAAGGACATTTACGTACCGATTTTTAGCAAGCGATCAGAAGAATCATTTAAGTGCGTAAGGTATCCAGCATTTTGTGTTTCTTCGAAGCTTCGGTGTGTTGATCATATTCTGAGATGAGTTGTCTCACATTTCTTCTTGAACTGCCTATTTCAAATACTCATAATAGAATAGAAAGTTTTTGTATCAGCGGGACCTCTCGACCGAGCATCGACATATGGAACCTCGTGGCCATCTTCCTATTGAGATTCCTCAGTCCATGCTGCAATGATTCCATCTCTGTTTCTGGAGAAACGGAGTGAAAGACGAAGAAAAAACCAAAGAGCAGTTACTCGATGAGCTGATCCGATTACGGCAGCAGCTTGCGGTGTCTGAGAAAAGCAAGGGGGTGCCGGTAGCTCTCGACGCCTTGCGCCGCCACTCCGAGAAGCGTCTGAAAGGGAGAAAGCCGTATACCAATCTGCTTAGGGCAGAAGAAGACCCTTTGTATCTTCTCCTTGAGGTGCAGGTCCATCAGACCGAACTCGAAGCGATGATCCAGGAGTTGCGTGGTGCTCTTGAGCGGATCGAGGAATCCCGGGCCAAGTATCGGGATCTCTATGATTCTACTCCCGCCGGTTACCTTACCCTTGACGGGGGGGGTAGGATCGAGGAGGCAAACTTGACGCTGACACGCTGGCTCGGAGCTCGATCGGTTCACCTGACAGGGACCCATCTCCAGCGCTATCTTTCCTCCGAAGAGGCGGATAAACTCCACCTTCACCTGGTGAAAGTGTTCAAGACCAGGAAGCGCGAAACCTGTGAACTGTTATTGGAAACAAAAGACCGCGGGTCCTTATGGATGCTGCTGGAAAGCGTGGTAATCCAGGACAGTCGCAATGGAAAACTCTGCAGAGTCTCCCTGATCGACATCACCGAGCGTAAGCAGATGGAGGAGGCGCTGCAACGTGCCCGCGATGAACTCGAGCAGCGCGTAGCGGATCGCACTCAAGAGTTGGCCAGGATTAATGAGGAGCTATCCAAGGAAGTCGCCGAGCGCAAGCTGGCGCTTAAAGAGCTCCAGACGGCACTCATCAAGTACCGAACCCTTTTTGATCCTTCCCCCTCGGTGTTGTGGTTTCAGACGAAAAGGGTGGCCTCGTCGAATGCAACCGAGAGGCAGAGAGGCTTTTGGGACTCTCGGCCAATGAGCAACTCCATCGAGTGATTGACGGACCGGAATGGAAGATCATCCGCTTAGATGGAACCCCGATGCCGACCGACGAGTTCGCTAGCGTACGCGCGCTCCGGGAGCAACGTGTGGTCGAACATATCGAGATGGGCATTGTCAATTGGCAGGACAAGATAACCTGGATCAGTGTGACGGCGGCCCCGCTTCCCCTTACCGGCTATGGCGTTGTGATCAGTTTCGCCGATATTGGCGCGCGCAAACACGCGGAGGAAGCCCTCCGAGAGCGTGAGGAGTTGTTTTCAAGCATTGTCGGTCAGGCTATGGATTCAATCATTCTGATTGACAGTGAATTGCGGTTTGTTGAGTTCAATTCCGCAGCCCACGAAGGACTCGGTTACACCCGCGAGGAGTTTTCCACTCTCACCATTCCCGATATCGAGGCTGAGCACTCAGTCGAGTGGATCCGGCACAACCTGCAACAGGTCCGGGCGTTGGGTGGGCTTGAATTTGAGACCAAACATCGCCACCGGAACGGTGAGATTCGAGATGTTCGAGAGAGTCTCCGCTCTCTCTGCATAAGAGGCATGGAATACTTCGCAGCCGTTTGGACGGACATCACCGAGCGAAAGCGGGCTGAAGAAGTGTTGTTGAGAGTAAACAGAGATCTGGACCGGACGGTGCGCGAACTGAAAGAGAAGTCAGGACACCTCGAAGAGGTCAATCTGCCTTGCGGGTGTTGTTACGGCAGAGAGACGAGGACCGGAAGGAGTTTGGAGAATCGGTACTCAGCAACGTGAGAAATCTCATTTTGCCTTTCGTTGAGCGACTGAAGAAGAGCCAGCTGAACCGGATGCAGGAGACGCTCGTGGATATTTTGGAGCAACACCTGGGCGAACTGACCACGTCTTTTACCAGGACGCTTGGCCTGAAGGCTGTTACTCTCACGCCGTC
This sequence comes from uncultured delta proteobacterium, assembly GCA_963783775.1. Classification (GTDB taxonomy): domain Bacteria; phylum Desulfobacterota; class Syntrophobacteria; order Syntrophobacterales; family Syntrophobacteraceae; genus JADGQM01. The sequence goes on from CAWAOR010000016.1 coordinate 82,906, forward strand.
GGAAATATGGAGGGGCAACCTCTTTATGAAGGAAATTCAAACGGAGAAGCCCATAGCGAGAGAAGGCCTTCGACCGGCACCTCCCAGCATCCTCATCGTGGATGATGTTCCAGCCAATCTGGAACTGTTGGCCATGAAGTTATTTTTGGTGCGTTTCTAATGGAAGATTCGTTTTCCATCTGGACAGCCTGCCGTGAGCTTCAAATCATGGCAGTGCGGTAATGGTTTGGTGGAGATTTTTCCGCTTAGCCTTTCCTACTGGGTAGCAAGAATCTTGACATGCGACGAGTCCAAAGAATAACTCTTTTTTTGTGCTTAGCGTGGTTGACGGCGAGCTCGTCGGCATATGCCTCAGACACCAAAAATACGCTGCCTAAGCGGATTTTGTTGGTTTCCTTTTTCCATCCGGGTGTACCATGGGCGAATCATGTGGTCGAAAGCCTTCGCACGAACCTTGAGTCAGAGTCGCCCTATCCCATCGACCTGCACATCGAGTATGCGGATCTTGTCTACTACGATGAACGAAGTTTACCGCCAAAAGCTGATCGAATTATATCGCTACAAATATTCTCGCCCCCAAATGGACCTTGTAATTGGCATGGGGGATGAAGAGGTCAACTTTTTGATCTCATACGCCGAAGATTTGTTCGGGACAATACCGATGGTCATAGTCTCGGCCAACCCGAATCGATTGCAGCGGGATTCTTTGAAGCCCCACATGACGTCTCTTGTTTGGGATGCTGACATCCAGGGCAACATACAATTAATTGAAAAATTGATCCCTGAAGCCCGCCATCTCTATGTTATTTCGGGCTCTTCGGAGACCGACCGCGCAGCGGAAAAACTGGTGCGGAAAGCGCTGCAGCAGTATAAGGGACCTCTTGAAATCAATTATATTAGCGATATCAGCAAAGAAGACCTGCTTGAAAAAGTTGCCCGGTTGCCGGAAAACTCGGCAATTTTTTACACGGTCTTCTCTCGTGATGCCGCAGGAGCCTCTTTTATTTCGAGAAATTTTGTAAGTGCCGTTTCCGAGAAAGCCAACGCTCCCGTTTTCGGTGTTCTTGATTCTTATCTTGGGCAGGGAATTGTGGGGGGCAGCCTGCTCAGTGCCGAAGAGGAGGGGAGAAAATGCGCTGACCTTGCCGTTCGCATTCTGAAGGGCGAGCCCCCGGCGGACATCAATCCTGTAAGGGTTGTCAATCACTCGATGTTCGACTGGCGCCAGATGCAGCGCTGGGGGATCAGTGAAGACCGTTTACCTCCCGGGAGCATCGTGAGGTTTAAAACCCTGACACCCTGGCAACTCTACCACAAGTACATCATTGCTGCCATTCTGCTCATATTGCTTGGCTACGGTGCTGTTTCGTTTCTGCTGGTGCAGCGAAGGCGCCTTCGGCAGTCCGAATCCGCACTCGAGAAAGAGTTGCGCTTTGAGAAGATGTTATCTGCGCTGTCGGCCCGCTTTGTGAACCTGCCCCCGGATCAGGCAGATTTCGAAATAAGGCGGGAGTTGGAAACGATCGCGACACAGCTTGATGTGGATCGGGTCGGACCTGTTTGAAATCTCTGCAAGCACCCAAGAGCTCATCGTTTTTCATTCATGCACAGACTCCGATATTGCAGCGCCACCCTCAAAATTGATTGGGGCCGGCACACTTGGGCCAGACAAAAGATCTACAATGGGGAGCACAGTGATGTTTTCCCATGCTGACGAACTGCCCCCTGAAGCCGGGGCCGAGAAAGACTACTTCCGCTCTCAAGGCATCCAGTCAGCGGTTTTGATTCCCCTTGTGGCGGGTCAGTCGACCTTGGGTATACTGACCATGGCGATGCTGAAACACCGCAGAGAATGGCCGGACGGCTTGACTCGCCGCTTCAGGCTGGTGGCCGAGGTCTTCGCCAATGCAATGGCGCGCAAACGATCCGATGAAGCTCTTATCCAGAGTGAAAAATTCAAACGGTCTATACTGGATTCTCTTAAATACCACGTTGCCGTCGTGGATCACGAGGGAAATATTCTAGACGTGAATGAAAGCTGGATGCAGTTTGCCCGCGAAAATGATGCCAAATGTTTGGATCGAATCGGCGCAGGCAGCAACTACTTGGAGGTTTGCCGCCAAAGTGCTGCCAACGGTGCTGAGCTAGCCCAAACCGCGATGGAAGGAATACATTCCGTGCTCGACGGAGGCCGTCAGCTATACGAGTTGGAGTATCCTTGTGATTCGCCGGCTGAAAAACGTTGGTTCTGGATGAGAGTCATTCCCTTTAGAGGGCCCCGAAGGTGGAGTTATCATTACCCACATGGACATCACTGAACGAAAACTCGCGGAATCCGCTCTGCAGGGTGCTTACAGGGAGATCGAGCAGTTGAAAGATCAACTGGAAGCCGAGCGCAACTACCTGCAGGAGGAAATCAAGCTGGAGCACAATTTCGACAATATCATAGGCAGCAGTGCTGCCATCCAATACGTTCTTTTCAAGATCCAGCAAGTTGCGGCTACGGACACTACTGTTCTGATTCTCGGCGAAACGGGCACCGGTAAGGAATTGGTCGCCCGGGCCCTCCATAATGCCAGTCTGCGCGACAAACGCCCACTGGTGAAAGTGAACTGCGCCGTTTTACCCTCAAACCTCATCGAAAGCGAGCTATTCGGTCACGAGCGAGGCGCTTTTACGGGCGCCCAGACCGCCCGTTCAGGTCGCTTCGAAGTGGCCGATGGCGGCACTCTCTTTCTGGACGAGATTGGCGAATTGCCGCTTGACTTGCAGGCAAAGCTGCTGGGGGTGCTCCAGGACGGGGAGTTTCAGCGGTTGGGCAGCTCCCGGACGATCAAGGTCAATGTGCGGGTCATTGCCGCCACGAACCGTAACCTGCAGGAGGAGGTACGCAAGGGCCAGTTCAGGGAAGATCTCTTCTACCGCCTCAATGTTTTTCCCATTACGGTGCCCCCGCTGCGGGAGCGGACTGAAGACATTCCTTCGCTCGCTAGCTTCTTCACTCATAACATATCGAAGAGAATGGGCAAGTCCCTTGAACAGATCCCAGCGAGCGTCATAAAAACCCTGCAGGATTATCGTTGGCCCGGCAACGTCAGGGAGTTGGAGAATGTGATCGAGCGAGCGGTGATCGCCTCCTCTGGCCCCAAGCTGCGGCTGGCGGATGAACTAAAGCAGCTGGAACAGGTTTTGCCGTCGATATCGAAAACTATGCAAGAAGTTGAGATCGACCACATTCTCGGTGTGCTTCAACAGACTAACTGGAAAGTCAGCGGGAAAGATGGGGCCGCCGAGATTCTCGGGCTGAAACGAAATACGCTGCTTGCCCGCATGAAGAAGCTGGGCATCCACAAGCCATAAACATCCATCGTTCCTCATTGTCTGTAAAGGCGGTCTTTTTTCATCTGCTTGTTCCCATATATGGGCAATTGCCCATATATGGGAACTTCTGAAAGGCAACCTCCGAGCTCTGCCTGCATAAAATAGAAGCAATAAACAGTAGGTTAGCCGCGTAGGCCATAAATCCGCCCTGCTGGCATAGATGTTGCCAAACGCAATAGTAAAGTTCTTTGGAATCTTATCGCATGCAAATTCTCCGTGAAAGGACGCCGGGCGAGCATCGACAAGGGTCTGGAGGATGGATCTGGACTGCAGGCGACATGTCTGACGCCCAGAAAGGAGCCGCTCTACCCAGTGATTATCTAGCGTCTGCTCCAGCAGGTCGTCGAAACGGGGGGCACGTGAGAACTAAGGTAGCGGTTATATTTATTGCATTCTTTTTGACTGCTTGATGCACCTCGGTTGGGTTGCGCCAGAGTACTCTGGCGCAAGGCGCAACACCTACTGACTTGATGTACAAAGACGTGGACATCGTTGCTGGAAAACGCGACATACTCCTCGGCAAGATACAAGACAGACGCGGCATCGCACGTGAAGAGGCGGAAAAGGAAGTCAAGGCTTGGGAAGCTTCTTTGAAGTAGTTGAGGCGTCCCCATCATTCTTCTCGTTCCCATCGTTTATCTCTAAATCGTGACTAAAGCTCAAGCAGTTAAGGAGAACAACATGAATAAGACGGGCCTGTCCATATCATTGGTTCTTGGCTTTGCCCTATTAATGGGCTTGTCTGATGCCTCCTATGCCGCTCAGTCAGTGGACAATGATACTGTTGCATCCAACACTTTTTCTGCTTACGTCCACAACCTTCGAAGCGTGATAGAAGACACTCTCATTACTGCTGCGGTGAAGGCTGACTTGGCAAAAGATGTTCGGCTGGGGACACTGATCGGCATTGAAGTGAATACGATACAAGGTGTGGTTACCCTTGCCGGTAAGGTGCATACCAGTGATGAGAAAACGCTGGTAGAGCAGAACGTCCGGGAGGTAAAGGGTGTTCTCAAAGTTAACAATGAGTTGCAGATAGTTACCCCGCGACAAAAAGGATGATCCGGGACGGATCCCTGCCCCAGAAGGACGTGGCGCGCCTGCGGCCCCTGGTCACTGAAGATGCCGCCCCTCAGGTTGACCTGGACAATGCCCCGAATCAGCGGTCGAGCAAGCCCGCGCTGCCATTGATCGGTCCAAGGCTGTCATTGCCAGGGCCGAGTTGGATTTGAAATTCACCGAGATACGCGCTCACATCACTGGCATCATCGGCAAGGAAGAACTAGCGGTGGGCAACTTGATTTCGCGAGATCAGACCCTCCTGACGACGATTTCTTCATGGGACCCCATGAGAGTTGTCTTCGGCATTAGTGAAGCTGATTACCTGCGCCGAGCCCAAAGGTTCGAGGAGGGAAAACCGTTCCCGGCGGAACAGGGCGCCGCACCTTTTGAATTGGTCATGACCGACAATTCCGTCTACCCGCTTCGTGGCGAGCTCAGCTTTGTGGACCCTGCTCTAAACCTTACCATCGGTACCTTGAACGTGTATGTGACCTTCCCCAACCCAAATCGGCTGCTCCGACCCGGCCTTCGGTCGTATCCGGGTCGTTTTGGAGCAGCGACCGGATACCCTGTTGGTACCTCAGCGGGCGGGTGGGAACCAGTCATTGTGCATCATTAGTGCCGAACCTGGCGGTTTAACGTCCGGGTAAGCCGCCCCGCAATTCTTATCACAGAGGAGGGCAACTTATGGCATCGGATCAGAAATTCACACGGATGACCTTAACCGCCATGGTCGTGGGGTCAATGGTGGGGGCCGGGATCTTCTCCTTGCCGGCTCGTATAGGAGCGGCCACCGGGCCTTTCGGGGCGATCGTTTCCTGGCTCGTTGCGGGATCCGGCATGTTGATGCTGGCTTTTGTGTTTCAGTCCTTGGCGGTGCGCAAGCCGGACCTCGATGCGGGCATCTTCGCTTACGCCCAGAGGGGTTCGGCAACTATCTGGGGTTCGCTGCGGCTTTCGGTTTCTGGGCCGGGACCTGCCTCGGCAACACCACCTACTTCGTACTAATCAAATCCACCCTCGGGGCCTTCTTTCCGGTCTTTGGCGACGGCAACACCCCGGCTGCGGTATTTGTCTCCTCCATCGTCCTGTGGGCGGTGCACTTCATGGTCCTGCGGGGCATCAAGGAGGCGGCGTTCATCAATAAGGTCGTAACCATCGCCAAAATTGTTCCGATTTTATTTTTATTGTGTTTATGGCGTTCGTCTTCCAGTACGATCTGTTCACTGCCAGCTTTTGGGGCGGGGGCGACTACAGCGGCGGCGATATTTTCAATCAGGTGCGCAGCACCATGCTGGTGACGGTGTTTGTATTCATCGGCATCGAGGGCGCCAGTGTTTACTCCCGTTATGCCAAACGGCGGGAGGATGTGGGCTGGGCCACCGTGGTCGGCTTCATCGGCGTGCTCTGTCTTGCTGGTGCTGGTGACCCTGCTGCCCTATGGCGTGCTGCTGCGGCCTGAACTGGGGGGCATTGCGGCAGCCTTCCATGGCGGGAGCCTTGCCGCCGTCGTGGGGCCCTGGGGACTGAAGTTCGTCAGCGCCGGGCTCATCGTTTCGGTGCTTGGGGCCTACCTGGCATGGTCACTGCTGGCCGCCGAGGTCCTGTATTCCGCCGTCCAAGAATGGGCTGGTGCCATCCTCGCTGAGCGACGAAAACCCTCATCAGGTCCCGTCACCGCTTTGTGGCTCACCAACATCCTGGTGCAGGTCTTCCTGATCCTGACCCTCTTCGCACAATAGGCTTTTTACCTGGCGCTGGAGATGACCAGCGCCATGACTCTGATCCCCTACGTGCTGGTGGCGGGCTATGGTCTCAAGCTGACATTGACCCGGGAAACATATGAACCGGGTCCAGGGACCGTGGTCAGGGACTGATCTATGCGGGCCTCGCCACCATCTATGCCATTTTCATGCTCATTGCGGGCGGACTCAAACATGTGCTCCTTCCTGCATCCTTTTTGCGCCCGGGACCCTGTTGTTCATCTTCGCCCGGCGGGAGCAGGCCGGGCGATTGTTTACCAAGGTTGAATGGGGCTTGTTTGCCCTGATTCTCGGAGGGGCGGGTCATCGGCGTCACCGCCCTTGCCACTGGCATGATCACCATCGTGATACGGAGGAATTGAAATGAGCGATACAAGCGACACGGCGCCCGTTTACGGCGTTCATTCAGAGGTCGGAACCCTGCGCAAGGTCCTGGTCTGCGCTCCGGGGCTGGGCGCACACGCGCCTTACCCGAGCAACAACGACGACCTGCTGTTCGACGATGTTTTGTGGGTGCAGAAGGCCAAGCGGGACCATTTCGACTTCATGAACAAGATGCGCGAACGCGGAGTCGAAGTCGTGGAGATGCACAACCTGTTGGCGGAAACGGTTGCCATCCCGGAGGCGCGATCCTGGATCCTCGACCGCAAGATCACTCCCAACAACGTCGGTCTGGGACTGATGGAAGAGACCCGGGGCTACGTGGAAAGCCTGAAGCCCCGAACGCTGGCCGAATTTCTAATCGGCGGTCTTTCGGTCATCGACATCCCGGAGGAATACGCAACGTCCGAATACTTGTCGCTGGTGCGCGAGGCTCACGGCGTCTTCGAATATCTGCTGCCGCCCCTGCCGAACACTCTTTACACCCGGGATACGACCTGCTGGATTTACGGCGGCGTTTCCCTGAATCCGCTGTATTGGCCGGTCCGGCGGGAAGAGACCCTGCTGACCACCGCCATCTACAAGTTTCACCCGAGTTTCGCCAACGCCGGCATCAAAGTCTGGTGGGGCGACCCGGACAAGAACTTCGGACTCGCGACTGTGGAGGGTGGGGATGTCCTGGTTGCGGGCAACAAAGTAGTGCTGATCGGTATGAGCGAGCGGACTTCACGCCAAGGGATCTCTCAGCTCGCCGCCGCGCTGTTTGCCAATGGCGCCGCCGAACGGGTGATCGTGGCCAGCATGCCCAAACTGCGCGCGGCCATGCACCTGGATACGGTCTTTACTTTCGCCGACCGGGACCTCGTGACCCTCTACCCACCCATCATGGACCAGGTCCATGCCATCTCCCTGCGCCCCAGCGACAACCCCCCGGGATTGAGGCGACCCTGGAGAAGAAACCTTTCGTCGACGTGGTCGCGGAGGCGCTGAACCTGAAGAAGCTCCGGGTCATCGAGACCGGTGGGGATCACTACGCCGCCGAGCGCGGGCAATGGGACAGCGGCAACAATCTGGTCGCCCTGTCCCCCGGGGTGGTGGTCGCCTATGACCGCAGCACCTGGACGAACACCGAGCTGCGCAAAGCCGGGGTTGAGGTCATCACCATTGTCGGGGCCGAGCTCGGCCGCGGGCGGGGCGGCGGACACTGCATGACCTGCCCCTTGATTCGCGATCCCATCGCCTTCTAATGCCAACGCCCGCGTCGGCCCCGGACTGTGGTCCCGGGTGCGCCGGCATGACGTCATGGTCTTCTGCAGGAGGCTCTTCGGACAACTTACCAATAGACCAGGTGTGACTATGTCTAAACCGACAATGACTACCGGCGATCCGACCCAGCCTCGCAAACGAAGGGCCCAATTCCCTGGTCCCGTGACGATGCTGGTGATCGTCACCATGGTGATCTGGCTTGCCGCGCTCTTCATTCCGCCCGGCAAATACCTCATGGATGCGGACGGCTCCGCCATCCCCGGCACCTACCACAGGGTCGAATCGCCACTCACCTTTGGCGAAAGGGTCGCGCAACTGATCCTGGCACCTGTCAACGGCACGTACGGGCTTTTCAACCCCGAGACCGGCATGGTCGATACCGAGAGAGTCGGGCGTCTGTTCGGTCAGATTGGCGTTATCGTCTTCATCATGTCCATCGGCGCCTTCATCTCCATCAGCTTTGCAACGCGCAGCCTCGAGGTTGCCGTTGCCGCCCTTGCCAACCGGCTGCGAAAACGCGGCTGGCTGCTGATAAGCGTCGTCATGGTGCTGTTCTCTCTGCTCGGTTCCACCATGGGCTTTTCGGTGGAAACACTCGGGTTCTATCCGCTGTTCATCCCCACTTATGACGGCGCTGGGCTACGACCGTCTGGTTACTGCTTCGATGATCATCGTCGGCGCCACCATCGGCATCATGGGCTCTACGGTGAATCCCTTTTCCATTGGTGTGGCTGCCGGCGAGGCCGGAATTGGCATCGGCGACGGTATTGTGCTGCGCCTGGTTCTTTGGGTGGCCTTGACGGCCATGGCCGTGGGGTGGGTGCTACGCTATGCGGTCAAGGTGCGCAGGGACCCGAGCGCCTCGCTGATCGGCTTCGAGGACGTCCCCATCGAAGACGAGTCGGCTGCCGACCTTATGGCTGAAGACCTGGCGGCCAATCCCACAGTCGCCGACGAACGCCTGACCGGCACGCAGAAATGGGTGCTCGCGATCACGGTCTTCTCTTTCGGCCTCATGATCTTCTCGGTCATCCCCTGGTCGAGTCTCATCGGCGGCACCACCGGGCCTGCCGACTATTATGTCACACACGAGGTGGCCGGCGTCCGGGGTTACTGGTTCCAACTGGACTGGTGGTTCCCGCAACTGGCGATGCTGTTCATACTAATGTCGGTGATCGTTGGTCTGGTGGCGCGAATGGACGAAAAAGAGATCGTGCGGCTCATCGCAGTGGGCGCGTCGGATATGATGAAGCCGGCCATCGTTATGCTGCTGGCAGGGGGAGTCTCGGTACATCATGACCAACACCCAGACCCTCGGCACAATCCTCCAGTAATTGAGAAACTCATCGCCGGCGCCTCGGCGGGAACCTTCGCGGTGGCCACCATGCTGGTGAACATTCCCCTGGCGTTCCTGATACCCGTCCAGTTCCGGTCACGCCACGCTGGCGATGCCGCTGCTCTCCCCTCTGGCCGACTTTGCCGGCGTGAGCCGAGCCACCACCATCACCGCCTGGATTATGGCCCACGGTCTGACCCTGCTGGCATCACCGACCAATGTCGTTGTCGTTGCCGGTCTGGCCATCGCAAAGGTTGACTACGACAAATACTTGCGGTTTATGTGGCCGCTGCTGTTAGGGCTCTTCGGTGCAGCCGCCGCCTTGGCCGTTCTTGCCGCCAACCTGGAGTGAGCCATGCCTGATCCTGCTCGCTGAGCCGTTATATGAGCCATGACGATGGTGTAACGTCTTTCGCTTCTATATTTTTGCACGGCGGGATCACTCTCTGTTCGCTCATGCCTCATCAAGGAAGTACGCACCATTGCGCTCTTGAAGAGGCTGATCGAAGTGGAGAACCTTGAGCATGAATGGTTCAAGAATACACTGTTCCATCTCATCAATCCGGACGTTGAACTCAAGCCCCCTCAGCGTATCGAGCAAATTGAACGGGAAATGGGCCTTTCTGAAGCGCCTGTACGACGTGGGGTATCGTGCCTCGGCCTGGCTCGATGAGAGCTCCGACGCTCTGGGAGCACTCCACTCTGGATATCGATTCCGTCTACCTCTAAAGCTCACGGTTCGCCCATTTCTTTGAGACTTTCACATGACTCACTGCCCATATATGGGCATTTGGCCATATATGGGCACATCCGCAGTACATTCCGCGAGCTCCACTTGCCATGAAATTCATATCGATCACAATAGCTTAGCCTTATAATCCACAAATCGATCCCGCTGGCACAAATCTTGACACTTAGGGTAGTCGTGCTTTTGGGTTCTTCCCAGTTCCTCTGTCGCCACCGCTTCAGGGTTTCGCTTATTGAATGGAGCTCCTGTCATGGCCCTAAATAGCTTTCCTCAGCGCATCCACGTGTTGGCCAAACCGACCGGGTCGACCTGCAACCTGAACTGCGCCTACTGCTTTTATCTCCAGAAGGAGCGACTCTACCCCGGCAGTCGCTTTCGCATGAGCGACGAGGTGCTGGAAAGCTACATCTCCCAGCTCATCGAGTGCCACCGCACGGACACGGTGACCGTTGCCTGGCAGGGCGGCGAGCCGACCCTCATGGGGGTCGATTTTTACCGACGGGCCATCGCGCTCCAGGAAAAATACCGCCGCCCGGGCATGCGCTTCGAGAACACCCTCCAGACGAACGGCACCCTGCTGAACGACGAATGGTGCGAGTTTTTACGTGAAAACAACTTCCTCGTCGGCATCAGCGTCGACGGCCCCCGCACACTCCACGATACCCACCGGGTGGACAGGGCCGGCAAACCGACCTTTGACCGGGTGATGCGGGGCCTCCGGCTGCTGCAAAAGCATGGGGTCGAGCACAATGTCCTGGTCACGGTCAACCGCACCAATGCGGATCACCCGCTCGAGGTCTACCGGTTTTTGCGCGACGAGGCCAAAACCACCTGGATGCAGTTCATTCCGGCGATCGAGCGGATCAACGGGGGAACGGGCGCCCTCTCTCGGGAAGGGGCGACCGTTTCGGACCGCACGGTGGGGCCGGAGCAGTGGGGCGCTTTCCTGACGGACATCTTCGACGAATGGGTGCGCCACGATGTGGGCAAGGTCTTCGTCCAGACTTTTGAAGCGGCGGTACGCTCCTGGCTGCATCTGCCCTCATCGGGGATGTGCATCTTCGACCCCACCTGCGGCCACGGACTCGCCCTGGAGCACAACGGGGATCTGTACGCCTGTGACCACTTTGTAGATCCCGAGTATTTGCTGGGCAACATCCTGCAAACGCACATGGGTGAGCTGGCAGGCTCCGAGCTGCAAACAAAGTTCGGCCGCGACAAGCTGGAAACCCTGCCGGGCTGCTGCCGCGAGTGCGAGGTACTTTTTGCCTGCCACGGGGAATGTCCCAAGAACCGGTTTCTAACTGCCCCGGAGGGCGAGCCCGGGCTCAATTACCTGTGCGCTGGCTACAAGCGGTTTTTCCGCCACATCGACATGCCGCTGAAGATCCTGGGCCGAACTGCTGCGTCGCGGGTTGCCCGCCGAGCAGGTGATGCAGGTTCTGGCGCAGGAAGATGGTGCACCGGCAATCCGGGCCCTGGAAAGTCGGCCGCAATGCGCCGTGTCCCTGCGGCAGTGGCCTCAAATTCAAGAAATGTCATGGCGGGCTCGGAAACAGTGGAGACGGCAAAGCTGGTCCGGCCCCCGTGCACCCTTCTTGATCAGGGGTGGAAGGTGAGCATTGAAAAAAGTTGCGAGGGAAGAACCCTAATTGCTAACCATAAAGGGGATCTTAAACCCCCTTCTTAAAGAGAACCAGTTTATGACAGCAACAGCTGGAACAAACTCGCCCATGACGCCGGTTCCGGGGCCTGTTCCCGGCACCATAATGACTCCCGGGTATGCCAGGACGGTGGCCCAAATGGCCTATGCCTGGGGCTGGCCCATGGTCAATATCCAGAGCCGTCGCCTCATGTATGCGCAGGTGCCGCTCAAAGGACGGATCGGGCCGATGCCGGTCGCCCCGCTCGTTGAGAAGTTAGGACTATCATACACATGAAAAGGAGGATCCGCACATGCAAACTCGGAAAGTCTCACCCGAGCTCCAGGCCATCTCCGACCGCGCATACATGTATGCCTTCGGCATGGACAGGGCCTATCAGCATCTCTACGAAACGATGGTGAAACCGGATTATCCGGCCAACCGCTTTCAAATCATCCGTCACCTCGCCGACGACAAGTACACGGCGCACCCGACCATCAACAACGACACCCTGCACCTCATGGGCTGGCTGGATGTCGCCGCCGAGCCGGTGATCGTCTCCGTGCCCGACCACGATGACGGCCGCTACTGGTTGCTCCACACCATGGACATGGGGCACTACACCACCAGCCTCTTCGGCAAGCGGACACGCGGCCCGAAGGGCGGCCGCTTCATGTTTGCGAACCGAGCCTGGAAAGGTGACGTTCCGGACGGCATCACGGAAGTCGTCCGCGTCGAAAGCAATTTCCTCAAGTTGATGGGGAGGGTGATGGCGACCGGCGTGGAGGACGAGAAGAAGGCGCTGACCTATGTGGACGATTGGAACATCCGGACCCTGAGCGAGTTCCTTGGACAAGCCGGGCCAAAACCCAAGGTTCGAAAGTTTGTCCCCTCCGCGGGCAACTCCTGGCTCGAGCGCGTGAACTTCGTGCTGGCGGACGGCACCATGGCCACCGCAGACGCCCACTGGCTCAAGGGACTGGAGGCGTCCGGCATCGGCGCGGGCAAGCAGGATTTCACCCCGGAGCAGTTGGCCGCCGCGGAGATCAGCGAGCAGCATGTGCTTGCAAGACTCAAGGAGGTCCTCCCGACCCTCACCAACGCCAGCAAGTCGTTGGGCACCCGTGAAGAGCTCGGAAACGGTGACCGCACCCTGTTCGCAGCCGGCACCTATGTCGGCCAGTGGGGCGCTCCGCCTGTCGAGGCCTCCTACGTACAGATGGTCAAGGACCAGAACGGCGACATCCTGAACGGCGCGAATGACTACTCCGTCACCTTCACCCCGCCCAAGGTCTCCCAGTTCTGGTCGGTGACCGCCTACGGCTCGAGAACCATGCTGATGATCGCCAACGATCTCAATCGCCATAGCCGGGGCGACCGTCACGTGAAGCTGAATCCCGATGGCGCCGTCACCCTTCGCCTGAGCCATGACACCACGGGCAAGGCGGAGGACACCAACTTCCTGCCGGTCCCCAACGAAGATTTCTACCTCGTCCTCCGCATGTATGGCGGCGATGAGGACATCCAGGCTGGCAAGTTTCCTGTGCCGGTGGTGCAGAAGGTTGGGAAATAAAAAGGGGGGGTGCCCTTCTTTAAAGGAGACCATTTTATGACAGCAACAGTTGGAACAAACTCGTCCATGACGCCGGTGCCGGGGCCTGTTCCCGGCACCATAATGACTCCCGGGTATGCCAGGGCCGTAGCGCAAATGGCCTACGCCTGGGGCTGGCCCATGGTCAACATACAGAGCCGGCGTTTGATGTACGCGCAAGTGCCGATGAAGGGACGCTCGGGCCATGCCGGTCGCCCCGCTCAACGAGCTCGCCATGCTGGCCGATTACATCGATCCGAACATCCGCATCGTGGCGCACCCAAACCAGGACGTCGTTTACGGGTTCGGCGTCATGGCGCTCGACCAGGAACCGGTCGTGGTGCAGATACCGGATTTCGGCGACCGGTTCTGGATGTACGAAATCGCAGACCAGCGCACCGACAGCTTCGCCAGGGCGGCAAAGATCTACGGAACCAAACCCGGCTTCTATTTGATTGTCGGGCCGGGCTGGAAGGGTGAGAAGCCGGAGGGAATCGCCGACGTTTTTCGTTCGCCGACCAACACCGGAGTCGTCATCCCGCGCGTCTTCATGGAAGACACCGCTGAAGACCGTGCGGCGATCCAGCCGGTGTTGAACCAGATCATGATGTACCCTCTTTCGAAATTCACCGGCGTCATGCAATCGGTGGACTGGAAGAAGCTTCCGGCCCTGCCGATGCCCAAGACCACAGGGACATCGGCGGAAGACGGCGGTGAAACCCCCTGGGTCAACCCGGATACATTCTTCAAGCAGCTCACGCAGGTTCTGGACGATGTGCCGCCGCTTCCGGGCGAAGAAGCGTTTTACAGCCAGTTCAGGGCCGTTTTAGAGGCGGCTTCCGGCGACGCAGCGATTGCCGAAGTCTTGCAGGAAACTGCGCGTGAAAGCGAAAAGCAACTTGTTGCCCCGCTGTTCTTCTTCAGCAATGTGGGGGTCAAGGTCGCCCACAACTGGACGCGCCCCTTCAACAACGCGGCCTTCGGTACGGACTATCTGACCCGGCTGGCGGTCGCCAAATCCAACATTTTCACGAACCACATGCTGGAAACCAGCTACCTCTACCAATACAAAGATGAAAACGGCGCCCGCCTTGACGGAAAGAACACCTACACCCTGACTTTCCCACCGGGCCGAACCCCGCCGGTAACCGGATTCTGGTCGCTTACCATGTACAACCAGAAACATTTCTTCGTTTCCAATGAAATCAAGCGCTATTCGACCGGCACCAAGAACAAGGCACTCCAGGTTCAATCCGGATGGCTCGCTGACCATCTACATCCAAAACAAAAAACCCTCCGCAGGCGAGATCAGCAACTGGCTGCCGGCGCCTGAAGGAGAGTTTGCGATGACCATTCGCGCCTACGGTCCGAAGGAGGAATTGATCAACGGGGATTGGTCGCCGCCGCCGGTCAAGATCGGAAAAGGTTAGCACGTCCCCGACCGGGCCGGCTCCGCCAACCCTCCTTAATCAGGGGTGGAAAGTGAGGCGTTGGAAAAAGTTGCAACAAGAAAACCCTGACTGGCGTGATCACTGACGTTCAACTACTCAACAAAGGAGGCAACACATGGCACAACAGAAAAGGCCAAACATTCTCATCATCTGGGGTGACGACATCGGCATCACCAATCTGAGCTGTTACTCGGACGGGTTGATGGGCTACCGCACCCCCAACATTGACCGCATCGCCAACGAAGGGATCCGCTTCACGGACTCCTACGGGCAGCAGAGCTGCACGGCGGGCAGGGCGGCCTTCATCACGGGGCAAAGCCCCTACCGCACCGGGATGACGAAAGTCGGCATGCCGGGCGCCGATATCGGCATCCAGGCCGAGGACGCGACCATGGCCGAGCTGCTCAAGCCGCTGGGCTACGCCACCGGGCAGTTCGGAAAGAACCACTTTGGCGACAGGAATAAGTATCTGCCCACCGCTCACGGCTTTGACGAGTTTTTCGGCAATCTCTATCACCTCAACGCGGAAGAGGAGCCGGAGAATCGTCGACTATCCGCCGGAGAAGGACTTGCCCGAGTTCCACAAGAGATTCAAGCCGCGGGGCGTGATCCACTCCTGGGCGACGGAAGAGGATGATCCCACCGAGCACCCGCGCTGGGGCCGCGTCGGCAAGCAAAAGATCGAAGACACGGGCCCCTTGACCCGGAAGCGCATGGAGACCTGCGACACCGAGTTCGTCGCGGCGGCACAGGACTTCATCAAGCGGGCCCATAGCCGATGACAAGCCATTCTTTGTCTGGCTCAACACCACCTGGATGCATTTCCGCGTCCACCCGCCCAAGGAGATCCTCGGCCAGGCCGGACGCTGGCAGTCCTACTACCACGACGCCATGGTCGAGCACGACAAGCACGTGGGGCAGATGCTGGACCTGCTGGACGAGCTGGGCATTGCCGAGGATACCATTGTGATGTACAGCACGGACAATGGTCCGCACATGAACTCCTGGCCCGATGCGGCCATGACCCCTTTCCGCAACGAGAAGAACTCCAACTGGGAAGGCGCCTTCCGCGTGCCGATGGTCGCGCGCTGGCCGGGCAAGATCCCGGCGGGTACGGTTTCCAACGAGATCATCGCCCACCAGGACTGGCTGCCCACGCTGCTGGCCGCGGCCGGAGAGCCTGACATCAAGGAGAAGCTGAAGGCGGGCCATCGGGCCGGTGATAAGACCTTCAAAGTCCATCTCGACGGCTACAACTTTTTGCCGTATTTCACCGGCGAGGAGAAGAAAGGGCCGCGGCCGGGCTTTGTCTACTTCTCCGACGACGGCGACCTGGTCGGCGCTGCGCTACGACAACTGGAAGGTCGTCTTTGCCGAGCAGCGGGTCCAGGGTACTTGTCAAATCTGGGCGGAACCGTTCATCTTCCTGCGCATCCCAAAGATATTCAACCTGCGGACCGACCCCTTTGAACGGGCCGACATCACTTCCAACACCTATTGGGACTGGATGATCGACCACGCCTATTTGACTGTATGCCGCGCAGTCCCTGGTGACCCAGTTCCTGGCCACGTTCAAGGAATTCCCACCGCGGATGAAGCCGGCGAGCTTCACCATCGATCAGGTCATGACCAAAATGGAGCAATCCTGGAGCGATTAGCAGCAACAAGCTGAAAACCTTTGATCCTTAACCGGTCAACGTCCAGAAATTCCCTCTCCCCTCAACCCTCGAGGGGGAGAGGGATTATAGGGTTCCAGATGAAGACCTGGAGTGGGGTTGGTATGAATCGTTTGGGGAAGGTTGTTGCGTCCATTTTGGCCATTGGGGCGGTCCTGTTTCTGTCCGGGCCGGCGCAAGCCGGGGATACACTCACTCGCATCAAGGCACGCAAAAACCTCAAGTGCGGGGTGAGCGACGGCATCCTGGGGCTTTCCATGAAGGACCAAAACGGGCGATGGTCCGGCATGGACGTGGATTTCTGCCGGGCTTTGGGCGCCGCGGTTTTGGGTGATCCCGAAAAGGTGAGCTACGTGCCTCTCACTGCCGCTGCCCGGTTTTCCGCGCTCAAAACAGGCGAGGTGGACGTTCTCGCCCGAAACACCACCTGGACACTGGAGCGCGAAGCAGTTCTGGAAATCCTTTTCACCGGGATTCTCTATTACGATGGACAGGGTTTTCTGGTTTCAAAATCCAGCGGGGTACAAGAACTGGCATCAGTTAAATGGAGCCCCTATTTGTGTTGTCAAGGGAACCACGCATGAAGGAAACCTGGCACAGGTATTCGGCACGAAAGGCTGGGACTTTCGGCCCGTGCCTCTGGAATCCCCAGCCAAGGCGATAGAGGCGCTGCACGAGGGACGCTGCAAGGCCTTCACTTCGGAAAGACCTCAACTGATCACTGCCAGTATCAGGGCTGCCGGTGGACCTGACCAATACATCATTTTGCCGGAGCAGATTTCCACGGAGCCCATGGGTCCGGTGGTTCGATGGGGGGACGACGAGTGGCTCACCATTGTCCGATGGGTCCTGTTTACGCTTATCCGGGCTGAAGAAGAGAATTACACTCAGACCAACGTGCGCTCGCGGCTCGAGAGCCAGGACGACTTCCGGGCAAGGTCCTGGAAAGAGATGGATGGGCTCATAGCCAAATCACTGAACATCGACCCGGGCTGGGGAATCCGCATAGTGGAGAGTGTCGGGAATTATGGTGAAATCTTCGAGCGTAACCTGGGAGAGCACAGTTCTCTAAAATTGGAGCGCGGTCTTAACAAGCTTTGGAAAGACGGCGGTCTCATGTACGCTCCGCCTTATCGGTGAGAATATGACGAGAAACGCATGGGCAATTGCAGTCGTGCTTGGATTGGCTCTGCTGGGTGTTTGCGCTGGTGCCGCGGCGGACGGCGGACCGGACTGTTATGCCGTGACCGGCGTTGCTGCTGACAGTGTCCTCAACATTCGTGAGGAGGCTTCGGCCGGGAGCAGGAAGATCGGGGAAATTCCGCATGACGCTCGAGGTTTACAGAATCTTGGCTGTACAGGCGTGCCGAGCTTTGCGGAGTGGCTGAAGATGTCCGAGGCCGAGCGCAAGCGAGCCGGCCGGGACCGTTGGTGCAGGGTGCGCTATGGAAACATTGTGGGCTGGGTTGCGGGCCGATATCTGATGGAAGACAGCAATCCACCCGCGGTGGTGGAAGCATCCGGCGGGACCGGGGGCGGGACCCGAGGCGGGACCCGAACAGTGACTCCCGAGCAAGAGAGGAGTGTGCGTGAAGAAGCTGTGTATGACTGCGTTTCTGTCGTTTTTCCTTGCAGTCCCGGCTGCCCGGGCGGTGGACAACATGAAAGCTTTCCCTCCAGCTGATGAGGGAATGGCTCGACATGTCCTTCAGCTGCCGAAGCAGGATGATGAATCTCTTTTCAGGTTGGAATTGATCGTCGGTAAAATGGTTCTGACCGACGCAAACAACGTCTACTTCTTCGGTGGCAAGATTGAAGAAGAGACAATCGAGGGCTGGGGATTTCCACGCTTCATTGTCAAGGCGCTCGGTCCGATGGGAGGCACGCTGATGGCGGTCGATCCCGACGCACCGAAGGTGGAGCGGTTTGTCACGCTTGCCGGAGAGCCGCACCTCATCCGCTACAACAGCCGTTTGCCCGTGGTTGTCTACGTACCCGATGGCGTTGAAGTGCGCTATCGGATATGGCGGGCCGAGCCCGAGATGAGGCCAATCGAAGCTGGGATAGTGCCAAAGAATCTTGAAGACGCGAAAGGGATTGCTGATCCCTTTCCCTGAGCGAGGTCTTCCATGACTGATCTGCAAGTCTTTGTTACTCCAATCATTTTTGCCGGGGTGATCCTTTCCATTGCCTTCAACGTCCTCGACATCGTTTTGGCTGCCCTCATCGGGGTCAGCACGATGCTTCTGTTTGGCGTCTTCACCAGCCAGGAGTTTCTCAATGCGGTGAAGACTGCCGGAGGGCCCATCTCTCTCCTTTTCGGTGGCATGGTGGTAGCGAGGACCTTGGTGCCCACGGGATTATTCGATCTGCTTGGCACGCACTTCCTGAGGGCGACCGGGGGGAGCGGCAAGCGTTTCCTTTTGGGCATCGTCATCATGACGGCTCCCGTGTGCGCCTTTCTCCCCAATGCAACGGTTGTGATTCTGCTGGCCGCCGATCATCATTCGTGTTGCCAAGGTGCTGGAATATCGATTACGTAGCTCCCGTTGTCCTTACGGCCATTGTCAGCAATTCCGCAGGGTTGTTGACCCTGGTGGGAGACCCCGCAACCTTTCTGGTTGGGAGCTCCATCGGCATGAGCTTCGGTGAGTACCTCCGCAAGGTGAGCCTGGGGGGGCTGCTTTCCGTCCTTGTAATCATTCCGGTCCTTCCATGGCTCATGAAAGACATTTGGCAAACGAAACGATCCCTCCCTTCGGACCTTCCGCTGCCCCGCCTGGAGCGTCCCCTCTTCTGTGTACTGGCTCTGCTCGTGCTGGTCGTGATGGTTTTGCTCTTTCTTTTCGGAGAAAAGATGCCGATGCCGCTGCTCCCTCCTTCCGTGGCCATTATCGGCGCTTCCTTGGCGCTTCTTATCATTTATGGGGTGAAAGTCGAGCCCATAGACAAGGTGCTTCAGGATGTGGACTGGAAGACCCTCCTTTTCCTCATGTGCATGTTTCTTATGGTGGAGGCGATTACGAGAACCGGCATCCTGCAGAGCGTTTCTCACGGAATGTACGGGTGGTTTGGAACGCAGCTGCTCACGGTGGCAATGGTCATGCTCGTGGGCGTAGCCCTGGCGTCTGGTTTTCTGGCCAATATCCCGGTGGTTGCGGCGATGATTCTGGTCGTCAAGGGGTACCTGGTGGCAGCTGAATTCGTCCCGGAGCTCGCTCTGGGAAGGGCTTTCACCGATTGGCCCGCGTTAACTTTGCCCGTATTTATTGGCATGATGTTCGGTGGAACGTTAGGTGGCAATGCGACCCTGATCGGCGCTTCGGCCAATGTGGTGGGCGCCGGGATCTGCGCCAGCCACGGCAGACCTGTGAGTTTTGCCACCTTCGCCCGATATGGAATTCCCTTGACTGCAGTACAATTGATTCTCTCTGTCATTTACGTCCTTATCCTGGCGTGGCTGATCTGAGGGTTGGCGAATGTATTGAAGGAAGTGGTGGATGTAGGGCGTTTCGTACTGGACCATCTGGGGCACATACCCAAAGCCGGTGCAAGCTTCATGCATGGGAGTGCACGGTTCGAGGTCGTCGATACGGACGGCAACGGCATCGACAAGGTGCTTATCGAGGTCGGCCAGAAAAGTGATGAAGAAACGCCTGAGGCAGTAGTGCATGATTATTCAATGAAAATAATGAGCAGGAGGACTTAGATGAAACGAGTGGTTCTTTTCTTGCTGACCAACATTGCGGTGATGCTGGTGCTGTCGATCAGCGCCCGTATTCTGGGCGTCGACCGCTTTTTGATCAGCAATGGCTTGAACATGGGCATGCTGCTGGCATTTGCCGCCCTGATCGGCTTCGGCGGTTCCTTCATTTCGCTGATGATGTCCAAAACCATGGCGAAATGGAGCACCGGGGCACAGGTCATCGAGCGGCCGGGCAACCAGGAGGAAGCCTGGCTCGTGGACACCGTGGGATCGCTTGCCGCCAAAGCCGGATTGCCGATGCCCGAGGTGGCCGTCTACGAAGGGGCTCCCAATGCCTTTGCCACCGGTCCCAGCAGGTCCAATTCGCTGGTGGCCGTCTCGACCGGTCTACTGCAAAGCATGAATCAAAAGCAGGTGGAAGCCGTGTTGGCCCACGAGGTCACCCACATCGAAAACGGCGACATGGTGACCCTGACGCTCATCCAAGGGGTGGTCAACACCTTCGTGATCTTCCTGTCGCGTGCCGCGGGGTACGCGGTGGACAGCTTTCTGCGCAGGGACGAAGAATCGAGCGGCCCGGGCATCGGCTATTGGATCAGCAGCATTGTGTTTGAAATCCTGTTCGGCATCCTGGCCAGCATCGTGGTCATGTACTTTTCACGCCAACGCGAATACCGGGCGGACGCGGGCGCTGCCGCTCTGATGGGCGACCGACGGCCGATGATCGACGCCCTGCGCGCCCTGGGTAATCTCCAAACCGGCCAATTACCGAAGGAAATGGCGGCCAGCGGGATTGCAGGCGGCGGCATGATGGCGCTGTTCAGCAGCCACCCGCCCCTTGAATCGCGGATTGCAGCGCTCCAATCGGCAAGTTGACACTTTCCGCAGGTCAAGCCTTCAATGGGCTCCCGGCTAATTGACAAAGCCCTGTGTTGAAACGCGGGGCTTTGTTGCTGCGGCATCTGCCCTCCACATCATCCCCTTTTAACAGGCCGGCTGCATGCGGGGATCCGTTTCGACGTTTCGAGCTCCCCTCCGGGAGGTATCTGCTGAACAGCGGAGCAGGGGGGGCTGGCGAAGGCGGATTACCAGACAGCGGAAACGGCCGTGAGTTCGGAGACCGTTGTGGGTGCCGGCGGCATCGCCTTCGAGCGGTGTCGGACAGGCTCCAACAGTCTTCTCGACGCCGGGCCCCGCCCCAGCGGCATCCACTGCAGGCCCTTCCGCAGCCTCCCGCGAAAAGGAGGACCGGATGCCCACCGGTGCGGTCTCAGTCTCCTCCAACTCGGCATAAGACTACTCGAGCATTTTCTCGATGAAGGCCTCTCACTACCGGTCGCCTTCACGCCTGAGAGCTCTGGCTAAATGGTGTCCGGTAGTGAATTCTTGAGTGGCGTCTCGAGTGTCCGTGTCGAGGACAAGCTGAGACATTCACTTTCTGAGAAGCCATCACAATCTTCTTAAATCTATGCGTGCCCATATATGGGCAAATGGCCATATGTGGGCACATCCGGGCGACATCCTCTGAGCCCTGCTTGTCATAGAATTCTGATTGATCACAACAGCTTAGCCTCTTAGCCCACTAATCGATCCTGCTGGCACGGATCTTGACTCTAGGATAATCATGCTTTTAGGGTTTCTGGAGGTCCTCGCCTTTTAAGTGGCATGGCTTGGGTGTAAGTACACGTTAATCCGGCGATACGTTCGCTGAATAGACAGGAGACCGGTATGAAGCAAACAATCGAGCTTATTAGAAAGCCCATGTACCTGGCTGTCTGCCTTGCACTATCACTTGTGATGGGCTGTGCCAGCGCAACCACCCAGAGAGCCGGGCAAGTCGTTGAAAAAACATCTCTGCCGCAGCCACCTCTGATGCTGGTTTACGATTTCGCCGTTGCTCCAGACGATGCTCCACCCTCCTTGGAGATCGCACGTGCACAGGACGTCGCGAAGTCCTTTTCCGAGGAGGTGGTCAGAAAGCTTGAAGCGGTCGGCATAGCCGCGCAGCGCGCCACGGAATCGACTCCGGTCCCGGCTCATGCGTTGATTGTGAAGGGCCAATTCGAGACGATCCAGGAGGGAAGCCGGGCGCAGCGAATGGTGGTCGGCTTCGGGGCGGGAAGCACCATGCTGCAGGTCCAGGCCCAGCTTTACCAGATGACGGGAAACGGGCTGCAACGGATCTCAGAGGTAGAGGGGCAGGCACGGGGCAGCAGGATGCCCGGCCTGGCGCTTCAGGGAACCGTAGCTGCCGCGACCGGCTTTGTAATTCCGGTGATTGTCAAAGGAGGGCTGAGCACCCTCAACGAGATCAGGGGAGGCATCCAGGCCGATGTGGATCGGCTGGCCGAGCAGTTTGCGTATAAGGCGGTCGTGTTCTATCACAGTCAAGGCTGGATCTAGCTGCCCCCTTGTCGAACTTGGAAAGCTTTCCTGGCTGGCCCGGAGTCTTGCGGGTTGTGTTTCTTCCGATGCAGAAAGGAGCTTATGATCATTGCCATCATAAAGATGAGAGCCCTTCCTGAAAAGTGCCTCGAGCTCAAACAAACGCTACTCGCACTAGCTGAGCCTACGCGGAATGAAAAAGACTGTTTGGACCACCACGTCTTCCAAGATATCGAGCAAGAGAATAGCTTCACTCTTTTTCAGCAGTGGCTGAGTCGGGATGCGTTGGAGAAACATTTGTGCTCGGAGCGGTTCGCCGTGTTGATGGGGACCAGGAGTCTCCTGATTCGTCCGCCCAAGATCATTATCAACACGGTCACGGAGTCAACGACATTGGACTGTATGTAGAGGCGTTGAAGGAATTGAATGCTTTCATGTGAAGATCAAGGATCTAATTATGAAGTCGATGTTGTTCATCCCTATCTTCTGTTTTGTTCTATTTTCCTCTGCCCAGTTTGCGCCGGCACAGGATTTCTTCGTCTTTCCCAGCCGAGGCCAAAGCCAGCAGCAAATGGACGGAGACATGGCAGATTGCCAAATTTGGGCCCGGCAGCAGACGGGCCTTGATCCCTTGGCGGCACCCCGGGCCACTACGCCTCCACCCCCCAGGGAAGCGCCCCAAGGCGGATTGGTCCGCGGAGGTGCCCGCGGTGCAGCGGTTGGAGCGGTTGGAGGGGCTATCGCGGGGAATGCCGGAAGAGGTGCGGCCATCGGAGCCGGCACAGGGGCATTGCTGGGTGCTATGAGGAGATCGGACCAAATAATGAGAGAGGAACAAGCCCAGCAACAGTGGACCCAACAGCAGGCCACCCAGCAGGCTCAGGATCGAGACCGGTTCAACCGCGCTTATAGAACGTGTCTGGAGGGCAAAGGGTACACGGTCAATTGACCTCCATATCTTTTCTAGCTGCCAACCAAGTCATGCAGGAGACGAGTGCCCGAGACCTTTTATTAGGGCCTGTCAGATTTTGTGGCCAAGACTCATCCCCCATCATTAGGAGGAACCGGATGACAAGACTAATCGTTATCATGCTGGCCGTAAGCTGTATCTCATTTGGGCCCAGTTTGGCGATTGCCAGCGATTTCGACGGGTCGCAGCTCTTGCTTTGCACGGTGACTGAAGTCACGGAGTGCCTCGGAGGAGAAAAATGCAAAGAGGTGAGCGCTGAGGACATCAACCTGCCGAGGTTTTTGTGGATCGATGTCGGCAAGAGGACCATTCAGAGCAAGAAGGCAGGCGATGACGCCCGGAAGAGTCTTATAGATGACGTCAAGAATGTTGATGGCAAGCTGATGCTTCAGGGCGCGGAACCGGGAGGGGGTGAGATCAGAGACGGGTTCGGCTGGACGATCGCCATCTTGGAGGATACGGGCCAGATGGTGCTGACCGCCTCCGGGTACCTTGTCGGTGATGTCGCATTTGGCGTGTGCACTACCCAATAATGGAATTCTATTACTGTGAAAGGAGTATGACCCATGAGCGATCTGGTCGTGATCGAGTTCGACAATGAAGTGGCGGCTTTTGATTTGCGCGCCGAGCTTGCCAAGTTGCAGCACGAGTACTTGATCGAGATGGACGACGTCGTGGTGATCACCAAGAATGAAAAAGGCAAGGTAAAACTGCACCAGGCCCATAATTTGACTGCGGCGGGAGCGGTGACCGGCTCGTTCTGGGGAATGCTTATCGGCGTGATCTTTCTCAACCCGCTTTTGGGCGCGGCCGTGGGGGCCGGCAGCCGGTGCGCTGTCGGGTAAATTGCAGGACATCGGGATCAGCGACGCTTTCATGAAAGAATTGGCGGCAAACCTCACAAATGGGACGTCGGCCCTTTTTGTCCTTGTTCGCAAAGCGACCGGCGATAAAGTCCTCGAAAGGCTGAAGCAGAAAGGTTTCAAAGGGAAAGTACTTCAAACCTCGCTGAGTGTTGAAGCGGAAGATGAGCTGCGCAAAGTCCTTGAAGCCTTATGAATTATAGTTGGAAGACCCGGAAAGCTCGGACTTTAGCGACAGTGGACCGTTGAAGCTCTCTGATAACAGAATCCTACTAATTAAGATAAGGAGTATGACCCATGAGTGATCTAGTCGTGATTGAGTTCGACAATCAGGTGGCGGCTTTTGAAATGCGTGCCGAGCTCGCTAAGATGGAAAGAGAGTATTTGATTGAAATGGACGACGTCGTGGTGGTCACTAAGGATGAAAAAGGCAAGATCAAGCTGCACCAGGCTTATAACTTGACCCTCCCGGGAGCTGCGAAAGGTTCAGTCTGGGGACTGCTCCTTGGAATGATCTTTCTCAACCCGCTTTTAGGCGTGGCCGTGGGGGCCGGCGCCGGTGCGCTAGCGGGCAAATTGCAGGACATCGGGATCAACAACGATTTCATGAAAGAATTGGCGGCAGACCTTACAGAAGGGACGTCAGCCAATTTTGTCCTTGTTCGCCACGTGACCGGCGACCAAGTTCTCGAAAGGGTGAAGCAGAAAGGTTTCAAAGGGAAAGTACTTCAAACCTCGCTAAGTGATGAAGCGGAAGATAATCTGCGCAAAGCCCTTGAAGCCGCGTGAACTACAGTCTGACGACCCGGAAAGCTCACACGTCCGCGACAATGGGCCGTTGAAGCTCGCTGATTCTCAGGAGAATTCACGATCTGAAAAGTGTGGGGCTCCGAGGTCGCCTGACTATAGCTGATCTTCGGGTTCGTGCTCTCGATGGCGCATTTTATCAAACCAGGAGAATTGCTGCAATGGACAACGTGATGATCCTCAGTTTCGTTACGCTGACGATCTTTAGCCTCATGTTCACCATTGGGCTCAACCACTCTTTCGAGCAGCTAACCTTTCTGTGGAGTCAGCCTGTATTATTGTTACGTTCCTTATTGGCAGTGATCGTGCTGGTTCCTGTTGTGGTTGGTCTGTTGCTGCGGCTGTTTGACTTGCCGCCTCCCGTCGCAAAGGGTTGGCCGTGTTGGCTGCTGCGCCGGGTGCCCCACTCATGATTAAACGAGCCGAGATGGCCGGCGGGGCCCGGAACTATGCCGCCAGTCTGCAACTGACGCTGGCCTTGCTGGCGGTCGTGGTTACACCGCTCGTCCTGATGATCCTTGGCGCCCTTTTTGAGCTGACCACCGGGCGGGTGACCGCTTTTGAAGTGGCTCGTCAGGTCGGCGAGGTCACCTTTATGCCGGTGATCATCGGCCTACTTATCCAGCGTTTTTGGCCGGGTATCGCAGGGCGCATTGCCATGCCCGTGCGGGTAATCGCAAACATTTTGTTCATTCTGCTATTTTTGGTGGTGATCGTTCTTCTTGTTCTTTCACCCGATCTCCGGGTCATGCTGTGGTTGGGGGGGCTGCCTACCGCTGTGATCATCATCCTGGCGGGGGCATCCCTGGCCATCGGCCACCTGTTGAGCGGCCCACCAGGAGCAGCGTTCTGTGCTCGCCATCGCCAGCATCGCGCGTAATGTCGGGCTCGCCTTGTTTATTGCGAATTTGTCCGATTACGGACAGCTGTTTATACCCACGCTCTTGACCTATATGCTCCTGGGACGCTCCTGGCCGTTCCCTACTCGGTCTGGAGCAAACGCCAGATGACACTAGGGGAGGCCGCATGAACAAGGGAATATCACTGGAATCCGCTTCTCAGATAATGCGAGAGGCCATGCGGGAAGGATCAAACGTTATTCGATCTGGTACATCGTACAGGGCGGTTTGATGATGCTCGCCGGTGCATTTGCATTCGTGTATCCCATACTCCCATCTTCCGCCGTTCCGCTTCTCCTCGGCTGGCTGCTGATCATCAGCGGTGGTGTCCAAGGCACCAGTTTGATCGGAGCCCGGAATGTGCCCCATTTCTGGGTGCAAGTGCTGTCGGTCGTAGTTTCCGTGATCATCGGGATAATGTTTTTGCGCATCCCCGGAGAGCGCCTCTTTTCCCTGACCATGCTTCTCATTGTCTACTTCATATCGGAAGGCATCTCCAAGTTGATCCTTTCCCTGACCATCCGACCCTTGCCCAACTGGCAGTGGGTCCTTGCCAGCGCCTTGCTCGGAATTATGGCGGCAGTACTCACCTGGAGCAAGCTTCCGGTTACGGCGATCTGGATCTTATGTCCGCTGTTTGGCATCGTCCTTCTCGGCGAAGGTGCGGCGATCGGCTATCTGGCCTGGCAAGTTCGTAAGGCTTGAGCAGGCACTATAACTTCTATAGAAAGAGCAGCAACAGACAATGACCAACCAGGATTTGCAGAAAGCCGACCCGACCACTGAGCTGGCGCGCGAGCGCACGGAGCTGGCCCGCCAACGCACCGCCATGTCCGCTGACCGGACCCACTGGGCAGATGACCGCACTCTAATCGCCTGGATCCGCACTTCGTTGTCCCTGATCGGCTTTGGTTTCGGTATCGGTAGGGCTTTGGAGTACCTGCAAAAAGTTGGTAGGCAAGCTGATCCCTTATACACCGCCAAGGTCTTCGGCGGAGGTTTCATCCTCCTCGGCATGCTGGGGCTCCTCGCAGCCATAATCCAGCACATGCGGATCGAGAAGCGGCTCCGGAAAAGCGGCTACCCTCGCATGGAGCCTTGGCCTCTCGGTCTACTTGCCGCGACCCTGCTGCTGCTGATGGGGGTCTACGGTCTCGTGGTGGTCTTGTTAAACCCTTGAGAAGCTCTCGGGAAGAATTGTGAGATTGGGTTTGTTGAGTTTTCTATTATATATCATGTAGTTGATTAACTTCCTCTGGCAGAAAGGGCAAAGGATAAACAATGAATGAAACACATGGGAAGTTGAGTACCATGTGCGGGCTCTTTGCACTCTGGATGGTCCTTGTCCTGGTTGGGGCGCCGATCGCTGCAAGGGCAGATAAAGCGCCCGGTTACGAGAAGTACCAGGAAGGTATGAAGGCTATGTTGGCGACGGTATCTCAAAAAGGGCGAGGACGAGGAAGCGGAGCGGCCCGTGCCGTGCAGAATCCCGTTGCCGACATGATCAGTTTTCCCTTACAGAACAATACCAATTTCAACTTTGGCCCGCTCGAGCGAACACAGAATGTCTTGATATATTCAGCCCGTCATTCCCGTCGATGTGACCGAGAAGTGGCTCATGGTCACCCGCACCATTCTGCCCCTGGTTTCGCAACCCGCGTTTCGGCCCGGTCAGGACCGGGAGCTCAATCTGGGCAACGACCTGTTCTCGGCGTTCTTCTCGCCCAAGGACCGAAATCTTTGGCTTGGCAACTCGCTATGGGGAGCGTGACCGGCCATACTACTGCCCACGTCCACGCAAGACCGTCTGGCGGTCGGTGAATGGGGCGCGGGTCCGTCTGCGGTTATCCTGACCATGCGCGGGCGCTGGGTAATCGGTTCACTGTTCAGCAATGTGTGGTCCTTCACGGGGGATAAAAGCGTGAATCTGTTCAGCTGGCAGCCCTTCGTGAACTACAACCTCAACCATGGCTGGTACCTGTCCAGTTCGCCCGTCATTACCGCCAACTGGAAAGCGGACAGCGACAACACCTGGACGGTGCCGCTTGGCGGCGGGTTCGGGCGGGTGTTTCTCTTAGGCAGACTACCCGGAATGTTTCATTGCAGGGATACTATAACGTCGAGAAACCCGACCATATTGGCCCGGAGTGGACGATCCGCTTTACGATTCAGTTTTGATTCCCGAGGGGTCGTACTTAGCGGATGGAGATGAGTTGAGGTGCTTCAAGGTTTCAAAGGGTTCAGGGGGCGTCATGATTCGTTCCAAACGTCTTATATTGACTGGCACGGCGCTGGTCGTGCTCCTTCTCGTCGGATTGGCGCTCCTTTTCTACCGACCTACACGGGTCGCGTTGGAACGGGCCGAGGCTTTGCAATTCAGACGAATGCTGGTGACGAAGCTGGGCGAGCAAAATGCATATCGGTTCTTTTATGTCACCAATCGTCGGTTGGACTGCCAGGATCGACCGCTGGAGGAGTGCTTCGGAAACCAACGGGAAGAGAAGCTTAAATTTGGTTATTTTGACACCATGATTGAGCCCACTTTGGGTATCGGCATGATCGTCAACCCGACCGACTGGTTCCAAAACAGGGAAATACAGTTCAAACAAGTGCAGTCGCTCGACCAGAACGAATTCGTTGCGCAACTCCGGCAACAGGTTGAAGCCTCCCGCTGAGTTCGCTTCTCATCAATGTGAACGGATTCCGAGAGCGCTTTCCTTCCGCGCTGCGCAAGACCGCGTTTCTGAGTCACGTCCTGGACATCGATTCCCCGGTCTTGGTTTTCGACTGGCCGGGCGATCAGGGATCGACACCGCAGGGGTATCGACGCGCACAGACGATTGCCAGTGAGTCCGGAGCCGAACTTGCCTCGACCCTGGCCCTGGTCATCCGCCAGATCGAGCCGCGCAGATTGTGGCTGATTGCCAACAGCATGGGTGGTCAGGTGGTCGTTCACGCTTTTCACATTCTTTATCGCGATGCCGATTTGGCCGATGCGGAACGAAGATCGAAAAAGTGGTGCTGACGGCGCCCGATGTTGATAAGGACGAGTTCAACAACCAATTTAAACAAGAGATTGCCGCCCTGTCCAGGAATCTCACCGCGTATGTGTCCTCCAATGATCGCGCATTGTTGATTAGCCGCTTTCTAAACCGAGGCAGACGCCTGGGCGAAAGCACGTTGGATCCACAGAATCCGGATCAGTTGGAAGTCGCCGCCAGGATTTTCGAATTGGTTGAACCGGACAAGGAATTGGTCACCCTGGTGGATGTGACGCCGGTGAATCGGACCCGCAATTTCCATAATTTCAGCCTGGAAACACCGCAGTTTTTCGATGACTTGTATCTGCGGCTGGTCAATGTCGAGATGCCCGGCAGCCGACCGGAATATCGGGTAACAACGCCAACCGGCGCCGCATACCGGGTGTTGACCCGTGGGCGGTGATAGATCGGACAGGTTGTTGGCATCAGACCGGTCTCAACGGCCTTGTCACCCTTTCTAATCAGGCTTCCGGCCAGCAAGGAAGGAGCGTACCCGCATGATTGGACGGAATAGTCGCTACCTGGTCTGGGGTGTGCTCGGCTGCCTTGGGGTCGCAATGACCTTGTATTTTGCCGGACGCGGCGGCCCCTCCCTTGAGCCCTGGCATACCGAAAAGCTGACAGCGGAATTTACGGCAAAAAAAGTGGATGCAATCCGGACCTTTGACGATTACCGGCTGCTGGAAGACAAGTTGTTCGCCCAACTGGAAGAGCAGGTCTATCCGCACATTGGAACCGGGCCTGCCCTATGCGCTCGTCCGCTACAGCGCCGGCAGTGCGGCTGACCCGCAACGCCGCAGCCCCAACTGGAACCGCAGCTTCGAGCTGTCGGCCGATTCACCTGTCGGCGGCGCCCTGTTGTTGCACGGCATGTCGGATTCTCCATACAGCCTTCGGGCCCTGGGTGCGGCGCTCAACCAACGCAACTATTGGGTCATTGGTCTACGCTTGCCCGGTCACGGAACCGCGCCATCGGGGCTATTGCACGTCAAATGGGAGGACATGGTCGCCGCAGTGCGGCTTGGCATGGAGCACCTCGCATCCAAAGTCGGACAAAAACCGATCCACATCATGGGCTATTCGACCGGGGGCCCGTTGGCTTTGAATTTCACCCTCGATGCGCTGGAAGGAAAAGTTCGCCGTTACCCGCCAGCCTGGTGCTGATTTCTCCTGCTATCGGCCTTCACCCGGCGGCCAGACTGGCAGGTTTCATGGACGGGCTGTCCGTTGTGCCGGGGCTGGCTCGCCTCGCCTGGCTGTCGATCGCTCCTGAATTCGATCCTTACAAATACAATTCCTTCGCAACCAATGCCGGCACCCAGGTTGATCGCCTGACCCGCAACGTGTCCAGGCGCATCACTGACCGAGGGCGGTCCGGCCCCATAAGAGGCTTCCCACCGACTCTGGTTTTTAAGTCCGCCATCGATGCAACGGTTTCGGCAGATGCCGTGGTTGACAGTTTCCTCAAACACCTGGGGCCTGACGGCCATGAGCTCGTTTTGTTCGACATCAATCGCTTTGCCGCGAAGGCCACTTTGCTGATAGACGACCCGGGCCTTTTATCCGATCGGCTGATGGCCGACGGGACCTTGCCGTTCACCGTCACACTGGTCACCAACGAGAGCCCGCAGAGTCGCCAGGTTCTCGCCCGCCGCAAGGCCCCCTTTTCAAAGGTCGCTTCGGAGATAGAACGCTCTCGATCTGTCCTGGCCGACCGAGGTGATATCCCTGTCCCATGTCGCACTGCCGATTCCGTCGGATGATCCCCTCTATGGGCAGCGGGTCCCTGAAGACGACAAGGTTCTCTTTCTCGGAGAGATGGCGATTCGCGGTGAGCGCGGCTTGCTGAGGATATCCTCTGAATGGCTGCTGCGGCTGAGGTACAACCCTTTCTACGATTTTCTTGAAAGCCGCACTTTGGGGTGGATGGATGGCGCCAATGGGCGGCGACCTTAGGAGACGATGCATGATGAAGAAAACATTCTGTGTTTTTTCCATGGCCATTGTGCTGGTGTTTTCCTCGAGCCGGAGCTTTGCAGCCGGGATGATCCTTTATGAAATCAACTCTCCCCTTACCGGGACGGCGTCAGCGGGCTGGGCTGCATTGGCTGATGATGCCTCGACCGCCTTTACCAACCCGGCCGGCATGACCCGGCTTGACAGGTCCCAGTTGCTCGTCGGGGCACAGCCTTTGATCATCACTTCAAAATTCAACTCAAGCCCGGCGACCACCTTCAGCGGAGCCGACGGGGGAAATGCGGGAGGAGTTATTCCTTCACTGGGTGGGTATTACGTCCATAACGTTTCCGACCAGTTGAAGCTGGGCTTCAGCTTGCTTTCCTATTTCGGCCTGGGGATTGATTACGGTGACAACTGGGTTGGGCGCTACTGGGTTGAAAAATCAGATTTCCTGACACTCGCCATTTCGCCTTCGGCTGCCTACAAAGTAAATGACTGGCTGTCCATCGGGGCGATGTTCAACGTTTTGTATTCAAAGTTAAACACCCAGTCGGCTATCCGAAATTTTTTTGCCGAGGCAGATGGTCAACTCAAATATGAGGACGATGATTTCGGGTTTGGCGGCGGATTCGGCCTGCTCATCGAACCGAGGAAAGGAACGCGCTTCGGTGTCACTTACTATTCGCCTGTGAATTGAGCTTCAATGACGTGCCTGAACTGAACGGGGTGGGGCCGATTTTGGGCGGGGTCCTTACAAGACTGGATTTGCGCGGCAGGAACGTCGGAATGGACTTCACCATACCGCAGTGGATCATG
This sequence comes from uncultured delta proteobacterium, assembly GCA_963783775.1. GTDB lineage: Bacteria > Desulfobacterota > Syntrophobacteria > Syntrophobacterales > Syntrophobacteraceae > JADGQM01. The sequence continues at coordinate 114,650 of CAWAOR010000016.1, forward strand.
GTGAGTGGTTATCAGCAAATCACCGACAAGTTTGCCATCATGGGCAACTTAGGTTGGCAGGACTGGAGCCAGTTTGGTGACGTCGACATATCTTTGAGCGTCAACCCGGAGACGACCA
>CAWAOR010000017.1:0-129912 GCA_963783775.1 uncultured delta proteobacterium
CTCACCCTCGACAAGGAGATGTCCCAATGAAGAAGGATGCTTACGAAGACCTCGTCAAAGAGATCAGCAAAAAGTTGTCGGAAAAGATCCTCCAGGAAGAAGGCGATTTGACCGGGAGAATCAAGACAATCGACGCAGACATCGCCGTGGTTGTCCGTGAGGTTGGTTTGCGCACCAGCAAGCTCGTCATCAAAAGACGCGCGACGAAAAAGTCGCTAAAAAAAAGCCCAAGGATTGAAACCCAACAGAAACAGCGTGATCGTCTACCATGTCATATTCGGGACCATGGAACTGAACTCCCCCTACCTGTGGATGAACGGAGAGAGATCGAAGCCGCTGATGGACGATATGGGCATCACTCATCACGGTCGGACAGAAACGGTCAACCGTGCTCTAACGGACTTCGGAATCGAGGATTCTTTTGTCCAAGCCAGCAAACGGTTTGAAGAGCACTATGGGTTCAAGATCAGCGCGACCACGGTGGATCGTGTCACCAAGGAGAGCGCCCTTCAAGCCAAAGCTTATGTGGAAGAGAAACTGCGATAGGGAAAGGACCGCTGCGGGCAAGCCCCAAGGCAAATGGCTTGAGCGAGCCGATGCTGGTCGAACTGGATGGTTGCGAAATCCGAACTGGCACCTTCGCCCCCGCTGAAGACGATCTTCAAGATGGAGCACCCAATAGGAAGAAGATCCTTGCATGGCGTGACGTCCGCGTCGGGCTTGCCCGACCCATGAGCGCCGAGTCCAAGCTTTACGTTGCCCAAATGGAAAAATACCCTGAGGTCATGGCACAGCTATTCTGCGTGGCCACGATGCTCGGGATGTCAGAGAAAACCGATGTCGTAGCCGTCGCCGACGGCGGTCAAGGGTTGCGCGAGGGGTTGGAAAATCAGTTTCCCAACATGCAGTTCATCTTGGACAAGCCCCATCTGAAAAAGCATCTTTACGAAACGGCTGCGGCTTTGGGCTTTAACGAAGAGCAACAGCGTCAATGGGTCCATGCAAAACTGGACAGAATCAGCGAAGGCCATGCTGAAGAAGTCCTCGAAGAGCTTAAGACCCAAAACACGACCGAGCCCAACGACCGTCTTCGTCAGTTTATCGGCTATCTGAGCCGGTTCCAGGATGCGGTGGACTACGATCGTTTCAAAGAGCTCGGCTACCCAATCGGTTCAGGTGAGGTGGAAAGCGCACATCGATCCATTCCTCAAAAACGCCTGAAGCTGCCAGGGGCTTGCTGGCACCCTGACTCAATCAATCCGATGCTCGCCTTGAGGGTCGTCCGAGCCAACGAATGGTGGGATGACTACTGGGCGCACAGGACCGCAGCTACAAATATGGCTGCTTAATTTACCAACATCCGTGAATTGCACACGGTTTTATCCTTGATGTTGGAAAGGGTCTTGATATTGCGGGATAGTTCCCTGATTTTGGAAAATGTTTCAATGATCGCCAGGGTGGCCTGAACTGCAGCTTAACTTTCCCACCTTTTATTGAAGTCGAAAATTTCGACTTCAATCCATCCCACTCTGTTCTATCGAGCTCAATGATGGTTCCGGATGGAAACTTGTCGGGATTATTCTTAACGGCCTCGTTAATTCGTTTTGTTTCAACGCCGTAAATCTCTGCAACATCGACATCCAGCAGGACATTTTGATCTCTGATTTCAATGATGCGATCCTGCAAGTTCTCAAATTTCATGATGTCGCTCATATCAGATCATCCCGGTCATGAGGTGATTTATACTTGTTAAGGATGAAAACCTTCCTTTTAGCCGCGGATAGACACAGATAAACACGGATAAGAAATGCTATCTTCATCTGCGTTGATCTGCGGCTACGAGAAAAAACGAAAGATGCCATGAAACAGGCTGTGCAATCATTCAGGTTCGGTCTGGATAATCTCTCTCAGTTCCTTGACGATTTTGGGATGCAAGGCCTTTCCTGGATGATGAGGTAAGATGATCCGCTTCGCTCCCTTGCCGTAAATCCTGTGGCTGCCTTTTTGTCTAAGAAGTTCGAAACCGGCATCAAACAGAGTCTTCTCGGCCTCCTTTGCGGTCAGTTTAGGGTGTCTATCAGACATGAGCCAGATCAATTTCCAAAGGAGCAATCATATAGGTTGTCTGAGTAATGGCAGCGATATCATGCTGATCTAAGGTTTCAAGATAAAGTTCAATGGCCTCCTTGATATTCTGCAGCACTTCTTCCACTGTATCACCTTGAGTTACACATCCCTTGAGGTGAGGGACTCGAGCAAAATATCCATCAGCATCTTTTTCTATTATTACATTAAATTGCATCGTCTTGTTCCGGGGAGCAGTTGTTGGTTATTTGTGTGAGCAGCTTCCTGGGTCCCCCTTGGGCGGAGATGATGATGAACCTTCGAGAGATCGCCCGGGGCGGATGGCGGATGTTCATTTGGTGGATTGAGCGCAAAATGAAGAGGGGGTTTTGATCATATTGCCGAGCATCCGTCCAATCAGACTACATTTTTCAATAAGGCCGTGGTAACAATCCGGTGTGATATAGTTGCATGCCAGAGCCTCATCCAGCCAACTATCTCGTTTAGGAGCATCCTTAATTGTGGGGAATTTGCTGGACTCGATGCAGCCAAACGCCCACCTCTTTTTCGGCGACCTTTTCCACTCTCTCATAGAGCGTTAAGAGCATGGTCGATGCGCTTTATAGCCTCATCAAGATTATCCAGAGCAATCCGGTCTTCCCAGGCAGGTGATTCTGCAACGAGGCCTTCACGAATCTTATTGTCTAAATCTTTAATCCTAGAAATTCCATATCACGCGCGCTCAGAGGTATCGATGGCAGTAGACTTTGGTCCGGCTGACACCCTCCAGCAGGTCCGGAGTCAGTTCCATCACCACTTTGTGGATCTCCCGGATGGCCTCCGGGCTGTACTCATGGGCAATGTCGTTTCGGAGTGTTCTGATCCGGATGAAAGTGTCGGCATCGCCGATGATCCCTTTTTTCTCCGCGCGATTGATCCTGTCTCGCATCGTGCCGGAAGTCTCCAAGTCAATCTCATCGATAACTCTGAAGATTTTTTGGAGAAGAATGTCGCTCAGTCGTGCGAAACGACTGGTGAGCGCTTCGATCCGGTCAAGATCTTCATAGCCGTACTCTCCTTTGAAGCCGATATCCTTGCACCGCTCATAGGAATAGACCAGGATGTCCGCTGCTCCATCGAGTAGTCGGAGTTCCTCTTGCAGGAGATCGAACAGCTGAGGAATCATAACGGTATGGATTTCAGCAGCGCAAGACGGACAAAGGGGCGTTTTGTATCATCGGCGATGATGATGTCTATCTTCTGCTCCCCCAGGGTCTCAAAAAGGCATTGTTCGATGCTCAGTTTATCGCTGTAGGTCAACCAAGGCGACAGGATGAGAAGGTCGATGTCGCCACCCCTGGCATTCTCATCCACGCGGGACCCAAAAAGGTAGATGCGGGCGTTCTGGTCATACCGATGGACGCAGTTTCTGATAGCAGCAGCTTCGTGTGGCTTGAGACGCATCTTCGAGCCATTTCCCCATGGTGGTCCCGTTGTTCCTACTTGGGACTCTTGCCAGCCGACTTATTTGAGCTCCTCAGCCTTGTGAGGGTTTCGCGTGTCGGTTCTGCCAACGATTGCTACCATGGCATTGATGAAAACAACGAAATCGTCCAGGTGTTTTCTTAGGATGGTCACCACGATGGATTCATCAACCTTATCATAGTGGTGGACGACAACATTGCGAAATTTGGCCATTTTGTCCATCACCCCATACAGGGATTCATCGATCAATCCCGCCTCCCTAAGAACCTTGAAGGTGTCCGCATAGCTTACCGGGATGCGGAGCTTGCTGTCGGAGATGATGTGGTTGCTCACATCGATGCACAATTCGATCATCATCTGCAGCGTACGTTCCACAATACGCTGCACTTTCCAGTCACCAGAGTATTCGCGGAGGCCGATCGTTTCAAATTCCCTCACCTGTTCCAGATATTCCTGGAGCTCGGCGAGCTTCCGCAGGATCAGGTTCCTATCAACCAAGACCAAACCTCCTTTGCAAGATGCTCCTCTCCTTGATGTAAAAGTCATGGAACTGGCGCAGGAGGAGGGACTCGTAGCGGTGTCGAAGGTTTGGGTTACGATCCAGCAGCACCACCCGGTGGGAGAGAATGCGACCAACCAGTGATAAAGGGGCAGTGTTGAGGACAACCACATCGACATCTTCAGTTTGCAGCGCGCTCGTCAAGTCGCCCACCAAGCTCAGTCTTTCTTCGAGCGGGCAGACGGTCATGTCGAGATAGACGGCAATATCGACGTCACTCATGGGAGTTCCTGCTTGCCGTGCGTGGCTGCCGAAAAGAAAGGCGAAAATTACCGCCTCATGCTTTTCGAGGAGTTTTTGGAGGAGGAGAGGGGTTGGAGGCATGAGGGTGTCTTTAGTCGTTATGGGGTGATGAGGTTATATCGGTTCCCGCTTGAAGGATCTCACCCACGCAAGCATTTCATCAAGCACTTTCTCGATGTCGTGAAGGTGGCTGTGACAGATCTCGTAGAGTTCGCCGGGTTCAATTTCGTGGTAAAAGTGAACCATCCGATTGCGATAGCCCGCCATCTGTGTCATGAGCTTCGCCGTCTCGGGTCCCAGTACTCCTCTTTCGCTCAAGGCCTTTGCTACTTCCTGGTATTCCGTCGCTGGGTGCCCGAAGCCTTTGGCCAGGAGGTGGCGGCCGAGATCCATAAGGCCTTCCAGAGCCCGACGAAGATAGGATTCGGCAGCCGCAGAGCTATGTTTGTCCGCATGAAACGCTTCGATGTTCTCAAGGGGAAGCGTGCTTAAATCACGGACCATCCGGCGGATCCAAAGAGCCCGGTCAGCCACGATCTCAGATCGGATGGCGCCCGGAGTCATGGGTCGAGCCCCAACACCATGCGCTCCTTGGCCCGCTGATAGGGCATCAGTTCAGCGGCCTTGCGCATGACATAAAGCTGGTATTCCGCTTCGTCATGTGGGTCTTCTGCAAAAAGCAGTTCTCCCGAAACGATTTCCAGGGCAAGAAAAATGGAAACATCGGAGAGCACAATCAGATCAACTCGGGGCACAGCAAAAAGTTCTTCCAATTCCAAGGCCAGATCGACTTTCTCACTAACCGTGAGAGTGCTTGAAGATTTGACTCCGATGTCGAGATCGGAGGCACCCGGTGTGAGTTGCAGTTTGCGCCCCTCGATGAACTCCAACGCTTCCCGGGCGCGACTGCCAAAGGAATAGATGCACTGCAGACCATAGCTGGCAGCCAGTGCCACGAGAATGTCTCCGGCGTTCTTCATGTCGTGTATTTCCCATGCATAGATGCTGAGCCGGAGAGTATGACCGAAGCCGGCTACAGCTCCGCCAACTCGGTTACACAGGGCTCTTTCGAGGTGTTCTGAAGCGTTGTGACCGACCGGCACAAACATCATAGATTTGATGAAGATCCGACATCATCCTTGCGAGGATGTTTACCACCTCGTGGGTCAAAATGCAAGAGGGGCGGTTTCATTGGGCGAGCAGCGCATGCGTCTCTGCAGGTTATGGATGCGCTGCGCGACGTGAGCGGCGTCAGCAGGAGGGGAAAGTTTTCGGCACCGGTCGAGAGGCAGCCTCAGGCTCAAAGCATCGAGCCGACAGGTCTTCATGAAGGAAAAACGATGGGTGCCTATCGAGCCGGGCGGTTCCTTTTGACTGTCGCGGCGCGGGCAACGACTTTCCTGCCACGCCGGAACCTGCCCAGGTAAAAGCATCCCAAGGCCAGCCCGACAGCCAGAAGAGACAAGGCCTCCCTCCCTCCGCTGTGCATACAGGCGGCCCAGAAAGAACCAAGACTGCTCGTGACTCCAAGGTCGTTATAGAGATCTATGCGCATCATCTCCTGGGTACGGGTCGCCAGCAAAATCGGGATATCAATCATCTCCACCACCAGCAGAAACGGCAGCACGAGCAACAGCACTTTGAAACGGTCTCGCAACACCATCGCCGGCCAGGCGGCAAGAATGGAAAGGATAAGAATCGGATGCAGGTACTGACCTATGGACAGGGTCTTGGCAATATAGGGACGGCCTCTGCTGTGCAGCACCACTCCATCATCCAGAATCACATTTTCGGTCATCCTGGCCTCGAGCGAAATCATTTGCTGGCCGCTATAGGTTTCCATCTGCAGGGAAGCGACCTTCAAAGGATGATACAAGGTGTCGATCTCCAGGCGGAAAATCCCCGCAAAAAGTTTGAAATAAAGGAACCCAAACTGGGAGAAAACAACCAGAAGGACCACATAGGACGCGAAAAAAACGAGAAGTACTTTGGCAACGCCAAAAGGAGAAACCGAGCGTTCACTTCGCCTTGAAGAAAGGTCAGACTTGCTATCACTTGCGGCGACCTGGTCCATACCGACCTCTTACCCGTGGGGTTGCATTGCGCAGCCTCGCCCCCCCAGGCGCAATGTTGTTGAATTAACGAAAACCTCCCTGGTCTACGCCGTCACCCCGGCCAAAGCCCGGGTCCAGAAAAAACCCTAAAAACTGGATTCCCGCCTTCGCGCACATGCGTCAACTTAAGTTTCTTCACCACGAAGAGCACGAAGGACACGAAGACCACGAAGAAGAAACAGAACCAAACGTACGATCCCATCTCTCCACCATCTGGCATCGAGAGGGTGAACCTCACTCGTTCATCCCATCACTCTTGCCGAGAAAACATAGCTCAAAAGGATCCCTTTGGTAAACCCGCTTTTGCCTGGGAAATTGTTTGCATGCAAGCAAAATCCGAAAAGCTTCTCAGTTCACTTCCTCCTTCTCAAATTTCGGAGAAAGTGTTACCTTCTGCCCACTCAAGTTTTCCGGTTTCTTGGTAGCACGGACAGGAAATGGCTTATTCACGCTGGTTTCAATTTTGTTTTACAGGGCTTAGACGTGGCTGACAGATTGGTTTTCCATCGTAATTTGGCACTGTTCTTCGACCCATACAGGCGGGAGATTCTTTTTACCCTTCGCTTCCTGGTTTTTTTCGCCGTGCTCAATTATGGTTACTGGCTCATACAGCAAACGCCGGTGGAAGATTTCATTCTTGCCGTCATGACCGCCAAGCCGCCCGCCTTCATCATAAACCTCCTTACCCCGCAAGATCATATTGCTCTCACCGGGACGGACCTCACCTCCCAATATGCCACCTTCAAAGTGATCAGGGGCTGTGAAGCGATGGGTGGAATGCTCCTGATTATTGCGGCCATCTGCGCCACCAATGTTCAATTCAAACGAAAACTCCTGGGATTGCTCTATGGCGTTACGTTTATCTACTTCTTGAACATGTTCCGTATCGTTGGCCTCTACTATATCATGCGCAACTTCAGCAGCGTATTCGACTTTGTTCATACTTTTGTTGGGCAGTCCTTTGTAATTATTCTCGGGTGTGGATTTTTTACCTGGTGGATCTCCAGGAATACAGCGACGAACGAGGCAAAACTCGGCGCCTGAGCAGTCCTATTATCGTCCTTCCTGCATCTAAGGAATGCGTTACGACCATGTTGGAGTCCTTGCCAAATCCGGTGCGCGGGTGTTTCTCGTTGGCTGTGGTCATCGTCAACACAACCTTTTGGGGATTGCTGATCTTCCTGGTAGCCCTGCTCAAGCTGGCCATTCCCCTCGACGGGTGGCGGATGTTGTGCAGCAGGCTGTTGAACGCCATCGGTCTGAGCTGGGTCTGGTGCAACAACGTGGGCTTGCAGCTGACCAAGCAGATCCGCTGGGAGGTTGCGGGCACCGAAGGTCTCAGATCGGATGCATGGTACCTGGTGGTGGCCAATCACCAGTCCTGGGTCGATATTGTGGTCTTGCAGAAAATCTTCCATGGGAAGATTCCCATGCTCAAGTTCTTTCTCAAGAAGGAGCTGATCTGGGTGCCGATTCTGGGAATTGCCTGGTGGGCTATGGATTTCCCGTTTATGAGGCGGTCTTCTTCGGTGCAGAAAGATTTCGAGACCGCCCGTCAGGCCTGCGACAAGTTTAGACTCGTTCCCGTCTCCGTGATGAACTTCCTTGAAGGGACACGGTTCACCAGCGAAAAACGGCAAAAGCAGAACTCCCCGTACAAGAATCTGCTGAAACCCAAAGCGGGCGGCATTGCCATCGTGCTTGGCGCCATGGGTGAGCAGCTGCGCGCGATCCTGGATGTGACGATCGTGTACCCGGAAGGCGTTCAAGAGATCTGGGCATTCCTGTGCAGCAGGACGATGACTGTCAAGGTGCACGTGAGACAGCTACCCGTTACCCCGGAGCTGGCCGGGGATTATCTGGGCGACAAAGAGTTCAGGAAAAGCTTCAACGTCTGGTTGAATGATCTGTGGACGGAAAAGGACCGGCTGATCGACTCCCTGCGCCAGCCATAGCATTCAACAAGATTTTGGGGGCTGTATCGTTGCGTTTGGCTCCGCTCAACTCAACCTGCCCAGCTGGTCGCGGAAAGCACGCGAAGTCAATCCCCGCCATATGCCAGGGGGGTTAATCCAACTCCTTTTCCATGGCGTCGAAAATGTCTTCCATCTCATAGAGCAGACGGTCAGCCTGGGCGAGTTGCCAGTCGGCGATGTGCGCCCTGATCCTTGCATGAAGATCCCGGAGCTTTTCCCGGTGGCGGGAAAAGACTTTGCTCAATGGCGTTCCCTCAAAACGCAACAATACCTGATCGAACTGCCCCGCCAGGTCATAGAGGGAGGGGTTGCGCTTGGCCAGGTCCGGATCGATATGCCTCAAATGGCGCTCGATCCCGGGGTAAGTCCCTTCCAGATCCTGTTGATAATAGGGACGTACGGTGACCGTCAACTGCATGTGTTTGCTCATGGGTCTCCTCCTTCTCGATTGTTCCTTTATGCGCCGATGGCCTTATATTACACTAAGAATGAAGGTGGGTGTGAGGATTCAACAGGGGGTCGCCGGGAATTGTGGCTTCCATCTTGGGGAGCCTCCGTCGTTTCGGTGAGGTGACGCTTTCATTGAGTTTTGCAGGAGGCCCTGAAGATAGGGGGACGCTGATGCGATGGAAATGGGTCTTTATTATCGTTGCCGGATTGATGCTGGTATCTTTGGCAGGACTCTTCGTCATCCTGTCCCGCTATGATTTTGACCACCTCAAACCGGAAATCGCCCGCGCAGTCAAAGCTGCCACCGGGCGTCAGGTGACACTAGGCGGTGATATCGGCCTCACAATCGGGTTGGCACCGGGGCTGACGATGGCCGATGTGAGTCTGCAAAATGCTCCCTGGGGCTCGCGCCCGGAGATGGTTACCATCAAACGCCTCGAAGTCCAGGTGGCGCTGGTCCCGCTTGATCCGAGGAGAAATCGAGATCAAGCGCTTTGTGCTGGTAGAGCCGGACATACTGATTGAAACCGACCAGGCGGGAAGGTCAAATCTCGTCTTTGAGAAATCGGGCGAGGTCTCCTCCGTACAGCCCAAGGGCGAGATCTCGGCTGAAAGCTCGCCACTGCCGCGCTTCAGCAGCGGGGCAATTGAGATCGAGGGGGGAGTTGTCGCCTACCAGGACGGGGCGTCCGGGAAGACCGATTCCGTGGTTCTGGAGCATCTCACGGCCACCGCCTCCGGTCCTGACCAATCCATCCAACTGAGAGGCAAGGGTGCGGCAAACGGGGCATCCTTCGACTTCTCCGGGGAGGTTGGTCCGTTGTTCCTGCTGACCCAACCCGGCCGGAGCTGGCCCGTTAAGCTGGCGGCTACCGCGACCGGCGTTACGCTCAAGGTGGACGGAGAGATCCGTGACGGTTTGCATGCCAGCGACACCATCTTCAATATAGAAGCTCGTGGGGAAACCACGGCAGATCTCGCCAGGCTGGCGAAAGTGGAGAACGTGCCGGAACTGGGTCCGGTTCGGGCTGTGGTCAAAATCGTCAGCCGCAACAAGAGCCTGTCTATTGAAAGCCTGGATATCGACTGTGGGTCGGACGTTCTGGCCGCGTTCAAATTCACGGGGAGCATCAAAGACCCCCTGGCGCAGCGCGGTGTGGACCTTGATGTAAAGATTTACGGCAAAGACCTTGCCATGGTGGGGCGCCTTGCCGGCAGGCCGCTGCCAATACCTGGGCCGTTTCAGGTTTCCGGCCATGTCAACGACCTGGCGGACAGGGTCTACCAGCTATCCGACCTGAAGGTTTCTGCCGGTGAAAACGATCTTGCGGGTTCACTGCAACTGGATCTCCGCGCGGCCCGACCCGGCGTTAAGGGGACGTTATCGTCGAACCAATTGGACCTGCGGCCTCTCCTGGCAAAAGAAAAGGATGAAAAACCCCCGACAGCCAGGAGCGGCAGGGTTTTCCCCGCCGAGCCGTTGTCCCTCGAGGCTCTGAACAGGCTGAACGCGGATCTCCAGATCCATGCGCGGCGGATTTTTACCCCCCGGCTGGCCATCGATGATCTGACGGTCGGCCTGGTCCTGGCTGACGGGGCGCTCACCCTCGACCCGCTCAAGGCCGGTGTGGGCGGCGGCACCCTCGATGGTCGGATTGGTTTGAGGGCCAGGGAGAAAGGTGTGGGAGTTGAAGCTGTGCTGAAGGCCAACCGAGTGGACGTCGATCTCGTGGCCAGGGAATTGGGGCTCACTGAAAAACCTGGAGGCAAGCTCGACCTCGATCTCAACCTTAAGGGTGACGGCGGTTCCGTGGCGGAAATCATGGCGGGGGTTACCGGCAAGACCTTGTTGGTCATGACCAAGGGACGTATCCAAAACAAATACCTCGACCTTCTCGGCGCCGATGTAGGCAGCAGTACCTTGCGGCTCCTCAACCCTTTCAGTCAGGAGACGCAATATGTTGAGATCAACTGTTTTGTCAGCGGCTTCGACGTCCGGGCGGGAATAGCGCAGAGCACGGCCTTGGTATTGGACACGAACCACGTGACGGTGGTGGGGGAAGGTAAAATCAATCTGAAGTCCGAGGAGTTGGATCTTTCTTTCAAGCCGTCGCCCAAAGAGGGTGTGGGGATAAGCGGGCTTGGCAAGATCAGCCTGAATCTCGGGGAGCTTGCGAGGCCCTTCAAGCTGGGTGGCACCCTGGCAAAACCGACCATGGTTTTCGATCTGACCCAGGCCGCCCTCAGTATCGGGAGGGCGCTCGGTGGAGCGGCCCTTTTCGGTCCGGCCGGCATTGCCGCATACCTCTCCGGCGGCCCTCCAACCGAGGGAAACGCTTGTCTGGCGGCTTTGGATGCTTCGAAAAAGGGCGTCAAACCAGCGGGCGGTATATTCGAGGAAGCGGAGGGTACCGCTCGTAAGGCGGTTGAAGCAACTGGTGACAAACTGAGAAAGATGTTCGGCAAATAGCCCGGCAAGGAACTGTTCAACTGTAACTCGCCGTCTTTATGGTCTTTTTTCATCCACGAAGACACACGAAGGCACACGAAGAAACCCCTTCGTGTCCTTCGTGCTCTTCGTGGTGAAAGATCCTATCTGGTCTTTGGACAGCGACCAAAGGCTTGATCATTCTTTGATCGTCTGCAGGAAGGCAGCAATGTCAGAGGCAATTTGGTGGCTTGAACCCCGATGTTCGTCGACGACGGCGCGGGCTTTCAGGCCGATCGCTGCGGCCAGAGCATGATCTGCAAGCAATCGGCGACACTGGTCGAGCAGGTCGCCGGCGTTTCGCACCTGGATTGCTCCCCCTCTTGCGAGGAGCAGTCGCGAGACCTCGGGGAAATCGGTCATGTCGGGTCCAAAGAGCACCGGCTTGCCGGCTGCTGCGGGTTCGATGGGGTTTTGTCCCCCCTTGTTGACGAGGCTTCCTCCCACGAAGGTCAGGTCTGCCAGAGCATAGAGACCGTTGAGCACCCCCATGCGATCGACCACTACCACGTCCGGCCGGGCTGCAGAGGTTATCCGGGAGAACAGCACCACGCTCGACTCGTCACCGGCAAAAAGGTCTGCGACCTCGAGTGCGCGGCTGGGGTGGCGGGGCACGACGATCACTTTGAGGTCGGGAGTAGTCCCGCCGCAGAGCGAGAAACACCGAGCGCAGCACCGCTTCTTCCCCCGGATGGGTGCTTCCTGCAACAAGCACGGGATCATGTTCCCCGATCCCCAGGTCCCGTCGCCGCGCGGCAATCGCTTCCCAAGAGGGCAGGGGGGTGGCCAGGTCAAACTTCAGGTTACCGGCGCCATACATCTTCCCCGTTTCGAGACCGAGCGCCAGAAAGCGTTCCATTTCCTCCGGCGACTGCGGGTAGATCCGGGCAAAGGTGTCGAAGGCCGGCAGGAAAAGCACCGATAACCTTCGGCTGAAGCGGAAGGAGGCCGGGGACAGCCTTCCGTTCACCAAGAAACAGGGGATCTTGCGGCGGCGCAGGGCGGCGAGAAACCCGGGCCAGATGTCCGTCTCGATGAGGAGGAAGAGGGCCGGTCGCATTGCGCGCAGGCAGCGGCGCACGGAGAATATCAGATCGTAGGGGAAGTAAAAGAGCCCGTCAACCTCGGTGGCCAGCTTTGCGACGGCGAGTTCGCGGGCGGCAAGCGTTGAGACCGAAAGAACCAGGGGCCGGGGCGGCAGGATCTTGCGGAGCTCTCTGATGAGGGGGATGCACGAGAGCAGTTCGCCGACCGACAAGGCATGCACCCAGACCGGTTTGAGCGGGGAATGGCCGGGGCCGGGGTAGCGCTGGAAGCCCAGCCTTGGGAAAAGGGTCTTTCGTCGTTTCCGGATGAGGAGCAAAAACGGCAGCAGGAGCAGTCCCACCAGGGGGGCCGCCAGATTGATGAAGGCCAGATAGACCATGAGGGCCAAACGGTAAGTGAAAGAGTGCGTCATGGTGGTATGAGGTTGTCCGGAAATAAAGCTCTCTCTAACTCCAACGAGCGGGTGCCGATTCGGACGGCAATGCCATGCCGCTCTCCATCTTGCTGACCACCGCCTCGACGACTTGATCGACGGTGATGCGACGCATGCACGCCCTTTCCTCGTAGCGGGTGGTCAGGCAGCGTCTGCGGAAACAGGGGCTGCAATCCAGGCCCACGCGCAAGACCGTGTGTGCTCTGCCGTAGGGACCGGTGCGCCAGGGTGCGGTGGGCCCGAAAAGGGCGACCACCGGGGTGCCAACGGCAGCGGCCAGATGCATGGGGCCGGTGTCGGTGGTGAGTACGGTGCCTGCCCGGCGGTACACCGCAGCCAGGGTTTTGAGGCTGGTGCGGCCATCGAGGCGAATGGCCGGGTGAGTCATGGTGCGGCAAATCTCATCCAGTGCCTCACCATCAGCGGGCCCGCCGGTGAAGGCCACCCGAAAGCCTTTTGCGAGGAGGCGGTCGGCAACTTCGCCGAAGCTCGGGTGGTCCCAAAGTTTGGTCTCCCAGAGGGTCATGGGGTGGATCGCCACCAGACGGTCGCCCGGTTGCACCCCTTCGGCCTCGAGAAGGCGCCGTGCTTCGGCCTCGTTTTCTGCCAGGATCGGAAAATCGTACACCACCTCGCCGGTTGGAATCCCCAGGGCATTGAGCAGGATCAGCCCGCGATCCAGGGCATGGGCTTCCATGGAGATGGCCGGGATGCGCTCGTTAAGGGCGAGGTAGCTCCCTTCGGAATGGGCCATCCCCCGTCCGAAGCCCGCCTTGCGCGAGGCGCGCGCCAGCAGGACCCAAAGGCTGGTCTTGAGGAGTGCATGAAAATCGATCAGCAGATCGTAACGGGTGGCGCGAAGTTCCCTCGCCAGGCGCGACATTTCGTCAACCACAGCGAGCCGACGGCCCTGCCGGAACTGCTCCATGCTGCTCTTCCGCCGCCAGATCAGCAGACGATCGAGGGCCTTGTGTCCGCGCACGGCCTCGACGGCGGCTTCCTCGATCAGCCAGTCGATTTGAGCGTGCGGGTAGTGGCGGCGCAGGGCGGTCAGGGCCGGGAGCGTATGAATGACATCGCCGATGGCGCTGGTCTTGACAATGAGAAGGTTCAAGAAGGCATCTCCCAGCTCTCTTCATCCTGCCGCGATGTCACACGCCCTCAGCCCTCTTGCAGCTTGTCCCGAAAACATTTCATCCACGAAGACACACGAAGAAATCAGTTCGTGCCCTTCGTGCTCTTCGTGGTGAGAAAGGGTATTCTGCTAGCGGCTAACGCCCTACATCCTGAGATAGAGCTCGCGGACTCGTTCGGGTGGCATCTTTTGCTGCCAGTCGGGGCCGAGTGCATTTTCCCAGAGCGGATTGAGGCTCAGGGCGACGCGGATCATCTCATTCAGCTGGTGTTCGCTCAGGTCCCGGGTGAGACCCCGGGGAAGCGTGATCGCGTGCTTTTCCATCATGGTGCGGAAAGTCCGGACGTCCTCGGCGTAATAATCTTCCAGGTAATCGAAGACGATGGAGTTGCCGATGCCGTGGTGCACGCCGAGGACGTAAGCCAGTCCATAGGAGAGCGCATGGCAGATGCCGACCTGTGAGTAGGCGATGCTCATCCCGCCAAAATAGGAAGCCGTCATCAGCATCTCGTCGGCCACCGCTTCCTCCACGTCGCCCAGGAACACCTCACGACACATCGCCAGGGACTTCTCGGCAAAGGCACGGGCGAATTCGTTGATGAAGGTGCCGTGCAGGGCCTCCGAAGCATGGATGAAGCAGTCCATGGCCGTGTAGAAGCGCTGATCCCTGGGTGCGCCGGCCAGAAGATCGGGGTCGAGGATGATCTGATCGAACGGGGTGAAGTCGGAATTGATCCCCAGTTTACGGGTCGGCCCGGTCAGCACCGTTGTGCGTGAGACTTCGGATCCGGTCCCGGCCAGGGTGGGGATGCCCAGATGGTAGACGGCGGCCGTTTTTACGAGATCCCAACCCTGGTAGTCGCTGCTCGATCCAGGGTTGGTGAGCATCAGGGCTACCGCCTTGGCGAGATCCAGGGTACTGCCGCCGCCAATGCCGACCACTGCGCAGGGTTGCTGCGGGCCGGAAGCCCTGGCGCCCTCGGTCAGTTCATCCACGTAGCCGGTTTTGGGCTCGTGGTCGACATCGACGAACAGCACGAGGTCACTCCCTGCCACCGGCAGCTGCTGGACAAAGGTCTTGCCCTTGTGGACGCGATCGATGAGAAAAACGACTGAGGGACGAAGGTCTTTCCTTTGGGCGGCCAGGATGTCGCCGAGCTGGCGAACGCTGCCGCGACCGAAAATCAGTTGCGGTACGATGCGAAGATTACGATACATGATGGAACCTGCCTCGCTTTCACTCTAAGTACACGACCACAGAATAAAGTGACCATAACCCTGAGTCGTCATTCCGGCAATCTTTTGGCTGGAATCCATCCCACCTCGGCAGGACTGGATACCGGCCTTCGCCGGTAGGACGAACTGAAGGGGATACTTATTTCTGTTGACCTGTGCTGCTAAAAATTGCTCAATGCGACAATACCGCGAAAGCAATCAGTGTTCATCCGTGTTCATCCGTGATTGCTGAACGGTTGCCTCAAACTCAAGAGCCTGCTCCAGCGTGTCAATTTCAATCAGGAAGTCGTTGGAAATCCCCACGGCGATGCGGTAGCCTCGCTCGAGGACGCGGAGCATTTCGAGCTTTTCGATTGCTTCGAGTCTTCCCATCGGCATCTTGGAGAACGCCTCCAGGAAATCGCCCCGATAGGCATAAAGCCCGAGATGCACGAGCACGGGACACCGAGCCGCCGCCACGGGATCAAAGGCCCCGTGGGAGTCTCGAAAGTAAGGAATGGGCGCTCGCGAAAAATAGATGGCGTGCCCGTCTTGATCGCAAACCAGTTTCACATGATTGGGATTGAGGTAGTCCTGGGCGCTGGGCAGGGGGGTCCCCAGGGTGGCCATGGCCACGTCACCTTCAATCAGGGTGGCCAGTTGACGGATCTGTTCCCCGGTAACGGTGGGTTCGTCCCCTTGCACATTGAGAACATACTCAGCCTGCAATATGCGGTTGGCTTCGGCGATGCGGTCCGTCCCGCACGCATGGCAGGGATCGGTCATGACGGCCTGATAGCCGGCGTCGAGCAGCGGCTTCAAGAGGAGTTCATGGTCCACGGCAAAGAACAGGGGATACTCGGGGGCCTCCGCGCGAATACGCTCGGCCGTCCAGAGCAGCACCGGTTTGCCCAGGATCCGGTGGAGCAATTTCTGGGGAAAGCGCGTCGAAGCAAGCCGGGCCGGAACGATGATGGCAAACTTCATCGGAGGACGGATCTCATGCGGGCGAGCCGCTCGGCCATTTCGTCCCGCGTCCAGGAAAGCTTGATCTGCATGCAGATCGTACGGCCCATGATGTCATCGGAACGCGGCAGGGTGAGGTCTGCCAGGCCGCTCAACCAGCCGGCTTGGTGGACGGCGAGCAGACCGGGGGAACGGAGCTGCTTGATGTGGTCCCACTTGCGGTGGTAGTGCCAGTTGTTGTCAAACCAGTAAAAGCAGCCGTCCACGCGAGCGGCGGCGAGTTCGGCGGCAGCGTGGCGTGCTTCCTTCTCCGACGGCAGGAAAAAAGAGAGGAAGGTGGCCGAATCCCCTTCGGTGTCGGGCACGGCGCGGAAGCTCACGCGCGGCAGGTCGGCCAGTCCCGCCAGGAAGAAGCGCTGATGCCGGCGCTGGAGTTCAAGGATGTGATCGAGCTTGCGCAGTTGTGCCAGACCCACAGCGGCGTGGAGTTCGCTGATGCGAAAATTGGTTCCGATATGTTCGTGAGCGTCGGCGCCGCGATCTTTTCCCCGGTGATCGTGGCCGTGGTCGCAGAAAGCATCGACGAGTTCGTAGACGCGGGGATCGTCGGTAAGGACCGCGCCGCCCTCAGCACAGGTGATGGTCTTGACATAGTCGAACGAGAGGATGCCGGCTTCGCCGAAGGTCCCGAGGGCCTTGCCGCGAAAGGTTGCCCCCACGGCCTGGGCATTGTCCTCGATGAGGGTGACCTGATGGCGTTGGCAGACCTCGCGCAGTTCGTCAATCCTGGCCATGGAGCCGCACATGTGGACCACCAGCACGGCTTTGGTGCGGGGCGTGATCGCCTGTTCCACGGCCTGGGGATCCAGGCAGAGGGTGTCGTCGATATCGGTGAATACCGGCACCGCGCCAGCCAGGAGGACGGCTTCGGGGTCGGCCACAAAAGTGAACGGCGGCAGAATGACTTCATCGCCGGCGCCCACCCCACATCCGGCCAGGGCGGCACAGACGGCGGCGGTGCCGCTCGAGCAGACATGAGCGTAGCGGACTCCAAGGCGCTTTTGCAGAGCCTCTTCAAGCTGCCGGGCCTTCCAATGGCCCTTGCGCGGCCCATCAAACCCATAACGGAAAAAGACGCCCGTTTCCAGGACGTCCAGGACCTCGTTCCGCTCTTCCTCGCCAATCAGCTCAAAACCCGGCATGATTCCACCCATCGTGTCGAAGGTTGTTGGCAGTCTTCAGAATCGAAAACCCTCATGGGGCAACGCTGAGGTAGCACACGGCCCCGGGACTGTCAAGCGGCAAGGACGCCAGGGGTCACTTGGGGTCACACCTGGGGTCAGGTCTTGTAATATGATATGGCTATATCATATTACAAGACCTGACCCCGGTGACCCCATGAATGACCCTAAAATGGTCGCGGTGTTGACGGCTCCGGCGAGGTCGAGGGGCGGGGCGGCCGAGGCGGCGCGGGGGGATGCCAGGGCTTGCTCGATAGCGTGGGCAAGGGAAGCTGCCTCCAACTCCGGGATCACCCGGACCAGCCCCAGGGTTTCGAGCTTCCCGGCCCGCAGGCCCTGTTCACGGTTTTGGCGGAAGGGGTAGACGATGGCTTTGACGCCTGTGTTCAGCAGGTCCATGCAGGTGTTGTAGCCCGCCATGCTGACGGAGAGATCCGCAGCCAGGAGTTCCGCCAGGAAGTCGGGAGAAAAGGGCATCAAGAGCGTGCGGGGATCTTTGACGGCCAGATTGAGCAGGAATTCCCGATCAGACGCTTCCATGAAGGGGCCGACAAAGATCTTGAGGCGCAGATTCGGGTCGGATAGCGTCTGGACCGCAGCGATGGTTGTGGCCAGAAGATCGGCTCCTACTTTGCCGCCGCCGCTGCTGGCCACAATGACCTTGTGCCCGGGTTCCCGGGTAACCGTCGGCAGGGCCCGGGTGACAAAGCCGGTGTAGCGGATGGGCAGGGTGATCTGGTCGACCTGTGAAAACGTTTCGTCGAGGGAGATCAGCCGGGGATCGGCGTGCACCAGGAGCAGGCTGTAATAGCGGTTCAGGAGCTTCAGCACCCATGCTTCGTAGGCCGCCTGATCGGCCTTTTCCACGAGAATATCCCTGAGGCTGCAGACCACCTTCGTCGGCAATCGCCGCTCGTGGATGGTCTGCAGCACCGGCATCAATTCGAAGCGAAACTGGCGGCGCCCGAAAGGAAAGAGTTCCGTCACGAGGACGTGGGGCGAAAAATCCAGGAAAGCCTCCATGAAGGACTTTGACCTGGCCGCCTTGATGGCCTCGAGGCTGCCCTCCCGCACTTCCATGGCTTTGAATTCCGCATCCATCATGAGGGCGGGAAGGAGGAGTCGCTTCACGTGAGATGGTGCGACGAATTCCGGTAGAGGGTCTCCCCCTTCCACAAACATGACCTCATGGTCGCTCAAAGCCCGGGCAATTTCCATGCTTCGAAAAAAATGGCCGATACCCAGCACATGCTGGCTGTAGAGCATGATTCTTCATGACCGGATTACATCCACGGGTTGAATGGTGGTGGCCTTCTGCGAGGGGTAGATCCCGGCCAGGATGCCAACCAGCACCGATGCGCTGAAGGCTGCGCTCAGCCCTCCCAGGGAAATACTGAAAGGCAGTTGGGACAGACTGAAGACCAAGATGCTCACCAGCAAGCCTAAAACCACCCCGGCCAGTCCTCCCAGGAACGAAATGAAGGAGGATTCCATCAGGAACTGCAGGATGATATCCCGCTTTCGCGACCCCACCGCCCGTCTGATGCCGATTTCCACCCGGCGCTCGTTGACGATGAGGATCATGATGGAGAGGATGCCGATGGCGCCGATGAGGAAGGAAACCGTGGCGGCAATCCGCCCCAGGATGGTAATGAGGGCGGTTGCCTGGGTCTTCAGGGCCAGCATGTCTTTGGGGTTCAGGACGCTGAAATCGTCCTTTTGCCCGGGTTTGATGTGGTGTCTGAGGCGCAGGATCTGTTCGATTTCGGCTTTTGCGGGGACGAGGGATTCACTGTCGGCGGTCTGGACGAAGACATAGTTGACGTATTCTTTGTTGACGAAGCGGCGCAGAAAGGTCTGGAGCGGTACAAAGATCTGATTGTCCTGATCCACATTCGACGCATCAACGCCCTTTTCCTCCATAATCCCGATAACCCGGCAGGGCACCCGCCAGATGAGGATGCTTTTCCCCAGGGGGTCTTCGCGGCCAAAGAGCTTTTCCGCGATTTTCTTGCCGATGACCGCAACGCGGCTCAGTTGCTCGTTATCCTCGTCGCTGATGAAGGCGCCTTCTTTGGGGAAGAAGTTCCTCACTTCAGGATAGTTGGGCGCAGCGCCGGTGACCAGAATGGATGACAGGGTGACGCCCCCGTAGCGCACGGGGAAGTTCTTGAAGGAGGCCGGAGAAATCGCGGTGACGAAAGGCGCTCCGGCAGCGATAGCCCGGACATCATCCAGGGAGAGATTGGCCGCATCGGTAAAGAGTCTGGTCGCGTGGCCGGGACGCAAGACGATGCCGCTGCGAATGGCCAGGAGATTCTTCCCCAGCTTGTCGAGCTCTATCTGTGCCTTTCGGGCCAGGGAGTCGGCCAGGTTGGAGACGAGGATGAGCGAGAAAGTGCCGAGGAAAACCCCGAGCACGGCGAGCGAGGTCCGCAGTTTGAAGCTGTAAAGCGAGCGCAGGGCAATGCGGAGATTGAGGAAGATCCTTTTCATCCGCGGATGGCCTCGATGGGTTTGAGGTTGGCGGCCTGGGCTGCCGGCTGCAGGCCGAAGCCGATGCCCACCAGCCATGAGAGCAGAAGACCGACGGCGAAGGCCTTCCAGGAAAAATAGATGGGGAACTGCGCGATCTGGGTCAGGAATTCGGAAGCGACCACACCGATGAGGAAACCGATCAGCCCGCCAAGGGTGGTGATGATGACGGCCTCGCCCAGGAACTGGAAGCGGATATCGCCCTTCGTGGCTCCCACGGATCTTCTGATACCGATTTCCGCGGTCCGTTCCTTGACCGATAGCAGGAAAAGGTTGGCGAGCACAAAGCCCGCAACGATCAGGGAAATGACCCCGACAATGCCGATGAAGACCACCAGAGAACCCGTGAGCGCCACGAGGAAAGTGATGATCTCCTTGGGGGAGATGATCTTGAAGTCGTCGATTTCCCCGGGAGGCAGGCGGTGCCGTTCACGCAAGAGCAGTTTGACTTCGTTGACATAGTAGTCGAGGTTCTGCTGATCGATGAAACGGAGTCTGAACACCGGGACGTATTTCCGCTCGTTCTGAAGCTTGGTCATCATGGTGGTGAGCGGGATGACGATGCGATCATCCATGTTGGCGCCGGTTGGCGTCATGCCGCGCGAAGAAAGCACGCCCACGATTTGGACGGGGAGCTTCCTGATGAACACGTACTTCCCGACGGGGTTCTCATCCTCAAACAGGGTGTCTGCAAGATATTGTCCGATCAGGGCCACGTTGCGCAGTCCCTTGATGTCATCTTCACTGAAGTCGGAACCCTGCACCACGGGCCATGTCCAGGCCCGGCTGTAATCTTCGGTGGTTCCGACCACGAGGGTCTGGCTTTTCTTGTCTTTGTAAGTGACGGGCACCTCTATGTTACTGGTCAAGGGAACGACCACGTAGGCGCTGGGAAACGCCTCCTTCGCCGCCTGGACGTCGTCGAGGGTGAGGGTCTTGAGCCTCTGACCGATCGCTCTGGCTTCATCACTGCCGGCCACCACCAGGAGCGAGTCCGGCCCAAACATGGCCACGATATCGTAGGCCTTCTTGTAAGCCCCTTCGGTTGCCGCCACGATGACCGTAATCGAGGCGATGCCCAGAGCGACACTGGTGAGGCAGAAGAAGGTCCTCAGCTTGAAGGCCATGACGGCCCTCGCCGACTGGGCCAGGATTTTGGCTAAACGTTCCATGATCTTACCGCTTCAATCCACTATTCCTGCAGTCCGGGAGCGACAATCAGGCCATCCTTCAGATTGATGATCCTTCTGGCGTAGGCGGCCGTGGTGGAGTCGTGAGTAATGACGATGACGGTGGTTCCTCGTTCGTTCATCCTCGCCAGGAGTTCCATGATTTCTCGGCGGTCTTGCTGTCCAGCTGCCCGGTGGGTTCATCCGCCAGGACCATCTCGGGGTTGTTGATCAGCGCCCTGGCAATGGCAACCCGTTGCTGCTGGCCTCCGGACAGTTGATTGGGCTTGAATTTGGCCCGGTCCTTCAGCCCCACGAGGTCGAGAATTTCCATGGCCCGCTTGCCGCCGCCCTCTTTATGTCGTTCCACATAAAGGGTCGGCAGCAAAACATTGTCGAGCACGGTGGCGTAGGGCATGAGGTAGAAATTCTGGAAAACAAAGCCGATATGTTCGTTGCGCAGAACGGAGAGTTGATCGTCCGTGAGCTGTGAAACCTCCCGGTCGGCCAGGACATACTCTCCGGAAGTCGGCACGTCGAGGCAGCCGAGGATGTTCATGAGAGTGGTCTTGCCCGAGCCCGAGGGGCCCATGATGGCGACGAATTCGCCCTGCTCGATATGCAGATCGATGCCTTTAAGGACCTCCACATCATCCTCGCCGATGCGGTAGCTCTTCTTGACCTTTTCCAACCGGCACAGGGGCATCTCACTTGCATCCCGCTTGATCTGAGCACAGGTCAACACCAATAAGTGGCCACCCCAGTTCGTCATACCGGCGGCGGCCGGTATCCAGGCTGTTTTTCTGGATTCCGGCCAGAAGATTGCCGGAATGACGCTTAGAGACAATGGTCATTTCATTCTGCGGCGCTGTAGTAGGTCGCTTTCAAGAATACCGCACCATCTTTCACCACAAGAGCACGAAGAGCACGAAGAGCAGGAAATGAATTCTTCGTGTGTCTTCATAGATCTTCGTGTGACTTCGTGGATGGAAAAACCAAATCGAAGTAAGTTGTTTTTGGACGACTCCTCGGCGCTGTCCTGATCCGGGCCCTACTGCTTGGCAACCACCGGCAGAATGATTTTGGTTGCCACTTCGTCGCCCTCTTTTGCCCCCGACAGAATTTCGGTATTGTCTTCTCCGCGCAGGCCGGTCTTCAATTCGAGTTTTTCGACCTTATTCGGCCCCACCACCTTGTAGGCGATCTGTTTGCCCTCCTCGAACTTGATCGCCGCGTTGGGCGCCCTGAGCACGTCATTCTTTGCTTCAAAGATGACCTTCACGTGGGTGGTCATCTCTGGCTTCAAGAAGGCTGCATCCTCCTTGGGAATGGCCATGATGGCGAGATAGTAGACAATATTGTCCTTGGTCTGCGGCTGAGGGTAGATCTTGTCGATCTTCCCCCGGAACGTCCTGTCGGGAAAGCTGTCGACATAGAACTCAACCTGCTGGCCGATGCTGGTCTTCCCGATGTTGGTTTCATCCACATAGATCTGCATATCGAGGCTCGTCGGGTCGAGGATGGTGACCAGATTGGCGACCTGGAGCCCCGCCACGATGGTCTCGCCACGCTGGAGAGTGACATCCGACACCACTCCGTCAATGGGGGCATAGATCTTCGTATAGGAAAGCGTCACCTCGAGTTCCTTGATCTGCGCATCAATCTCGTCGATTCTCGCCCTGGTGATCTCCACCTCGGTTTGGTACTCGTCTTGAAGCTTCTTCCAATTCGCCTCCAGGGCCTTGTATTGGTTTTCCGCCTTGTCTACGGCGTCGGGCGTGGTGTATTCGGATTTGAGGAGCTCCTTTTCCCGCGCAAAATTGATCTTGGCGTAATTGAAGTTGGCCTGAGCTTCTTTGATCCTTTGGGGATAAGTCAGCTGCACCTGGGCCAGAGTCCTGCGGGCTCCTTCCAGCGCCGCTTGCTGCCGCCGCAGCTTCTCCCGGGTCTCGCGGTCGTCGATGAGGGCGATGAGGTCTCCTTTCTTGACGCGGTCGCCGATCTTCACGTTCATCTGGACGATGAACCCCGTCGCCCGTGAACCGATCTTCACCACCGCACCCACCTGCGACTTGATGATGCCCGTTTCGACCAGAACTCCACGGATATCGCCCCTTTCAACTCGCGCCGTGTCGAGAACTTTTACCTCGGGGGTGGAGAAAAGCTTCCGGTAAGCGAAGAAACCGCCGCCGCCCGCCGCCAGGAGTATGATCACGATGAGCCATCGCCTTTTCACAACCATCCTTTTCTGGAGAACAGTGACTAGTGACTAGTGACTAGTGGTTAGTGACTAGTGACTAGTGGTTAGTGGTCTAGTGGTTAGTGACTAGTGAATCGTGACTAGTGACTAGTGGCTAGAGTGAACCCTGAACCGCCATCCTGTCAAGGCAGGAGGGATTCCAGTTTTTCGACGCCGGCGGTCCGTTCCAGCAGGGCCTTGGAGAGCACCAGATTGAGCCGGGCCAGCGTCAATTGCTCCTGAGCTCTCGCCAGAGCGGCCTCGGCTGTCACCAGCGACAGAATGTCGCCCTTGCCGACTTTATATTCTCCGAAGGCCTGGGCGTAGTTCTGATCGGCGGATCGGAACTGTTCTCTGGCTACCACGACATCTTTGGATGCCGTCATGAAATCCTCGTAAGCTTTCGCCACATCCAACATGACTTGGCGGACAGTCTCGTTCAGGTTTTCCTCGGACACCCTGATGTCGATTTGAGCCGCTTTGGTCTTGTACAGCTTCCCCAACTCGAAGATGTTCCAGGTCGCAAAAAAGCCAACGGATTTGTCGGTATCGTTGGGAAGAAATCCGTAGAGCCCGCCATCGATTTTAGAATAAGCTCCATTGGCTGAAATAACGGGATAGAAGGCGCTGGTCTGCAGGGAGACATTATTCTTTGAAATCTTTATGGCATTTTCCGCTCGTTTGAGCTCGGGTCTTTCCAGGGCGGCGTTGTAGAGGGTGTTGCGATCGGGCGCCCGGGGAGCGAAATCCAGCGTGCCCTGAAGGTCGTACGGGGCTTCGAGGGTTCTCCCCAGCAGTGAGTTCAGTTCGGTCAGACCTTTGGCCAGTTCGCCCTCCGCCTGCACCAGATTGAACTTCGCCTGTTCCCGCCGTACCGAAGCCTGGAGGACGTCCGAGAGCTTGGCAACCCCCAGACGGTGTCGTCCCTGGGCGACCTCGTAGTCCTTTTCCGCATCCCGAAGCTGCGTCCGCCGTTCCTCAACAAGGTTCCGCCTGGCGATGGTGCTGAAGAAGGCGGTTTTGACGGCGAACTCAAGCTGCAGAGCGTTGGTTGCCAGATCGTCGCTGCTGATGTCCCGATTGGCCCTGGCGATATTGCGGTTGGCTCTCCGCTTGCCGCCATCAAAGAGGGTGTAGGAAAGGGCTACATCGTATGACCTCTGATCGTAGTCGTCGAGGGTGGAGTTGTGCCATTCCTGAGTGCCGCCGGCATCGAGGCTCGGTAAGTAGGGTGAAAGCGACGCCTTATAGAGGGCTTCCGACGACTGGACTTTGTACCGCGAGGCCTTGAGGGACGGCATGTTTTCCTTTGCCATGGCGATGGCTTGCTCCAGAGTCGTGGCGCAGAACTCTGCCGGGCAGAGCGGCCAACAGAAAGATCACAGACAGCCGCATAAGGAGACCTAAGTGCAGGTCAACACAGATGAGTGTCCACCTTCGTTTCGTCATACCGGCGGAGGCCGGTATCCAGGATTTTGTCTGGATTCCGGCCAAAAACCTGCCGGAATGACGAAGTGCCATAATGGTCACCTTCTTCTGTGAAGCGGTATTAAGCGACATTTTCGATTCTTCGTGTATCTTCGTGTGACTTCGTGGATCAAAAAGAAACAACGCGCCCACTCCCTCTACCCCGCCCTCAGGGCGGAGACGATATTCATGCGTGCCGCCCGGAAAGCGGGCAGGATTCCTCCAACCAGGCCCATCACCAAAGCAAAGGAAAGGGCGTCGACAACCACGGACTGCGTCAAGGTAAACCGAAAGGACAGATCGGAGAAGGTCTGCCAGTTCATGGTGGAAATGGTGAGTTGGTCCATGAAGGACGCGGCAAAGAGGCCGAGGAGGCCGCCCATGAGTCCCAGAAAAAGCGACTCGAGCAGAAAGGCGCTGAGGATCGTCCGTTGTTTGAATCCCAGTGCCCGCAGGGTACCGATCTCGCCAATGCGGTTGGACACCGCGGCGTACATGGTGACCATGGAACCGATGACCGCGCCGAGGCTGAAGATCAACGTCAGAGTGAGGCCGAGAATACGGATGAAGCGGGCCATCAGCCGGGATTGGGCGGCGTAGTAGGCGGTTTCCCGCCAGGCTTCGACAGTCAGACGCGGATCTCTTAAGACCCGTTCACGCAAGGCCGGAAAGCCCGATGAGTCTGCCAGGCGTCCGATGACCGAAGAATAGACCGGGCGGCGAAAGGAGTTCATGATGAGGTTGGCATCACCCCACACCTCCGACTCGAACCCATTGCCATCGGATTCCATGATGCCGACGATGGTCCAGATGCGGGTACCGAAGGTGATGGTCTCTCCGAGACCGCCGGTGGCAAAGCGACGACCAATGCTTTTGCCAACCACGAGCTCGGCGGTTCCCGGGGTGAAAGCACGCCCGGCGCTGATCCTGAGTTGGGGGCGCAGGGCAAAGGAATTCCGGGCATCTGCGCCGCGGACGGCAATATTGGCCGGGCCATTGTCGCTTCTGCGGCTGAGGGAAATGAGGACCATGATTTCCCGTGCCGCAAAGCTTCGCCCATCAGCGGCAGCGGCGATCTCCGGTTGAGTCTCCAGGATCGCTGCTTCCTCCCGTTCGATGATGCTCTGCACTTCCGTTTCCGATGAGCGGCGGATGAAGACCACATTGTCCTTGTCTCCCGTTGTCACCAGCGTCTTTTCAAACCCCAGCGCCAGCATCAACACCGCCGCGAAAACAAAGACCACCAGGGCCATTCCTCCCACGGTCATGAGAGTAGTCAACCGTCGCACCCAAAGATTGCGGTAGCTGTAGCGAGCCAGAATGAACATAGCGCCGGGTTAGTGCCGGAGACTCTTCAGCATGCGAGACAGCGTTTCACGATCAGCTTCGGTGAAGAGCTGCTGTTCCGCAGTGGTCTTTTCCGGCAACGCTTCATAACGGTTGAGCAGGGAAGACAGAAAATCGGCAACTTCTTCTTTGGGACTTTCCCCTGGAGCTTCTGTCGGCTTTGCTACTGCAGGTTCCAAGGGAGGCTCTGCTGAAATCAGTGGCGCAAGTTCTGTCAGAGGTGCTGCGGGACTCACTGCAGGAGGTTCCGGTGGGCTCTCCGCCCAGAGGCTCTGGGGGACTCACGGCAGGAGGCGGAGCCTCGACTTCCACGGTCAAGGGGGCGGTTCGCTCCAGGGTGCCCGGCTGAAGGTTCCGGTGGATCAACAGGAGCCTCTCAGCGCGATCCGAATGCCCTGCCTTTTTCGCAAGCTCGGCCAGGAGCCGGAAAAGGAGGGCGTTCTTCTGGACTTCCCCTTCCACTTCCACGAGCACCTTTTCCGCCTCATCGCTCTCGCCGAGTTCCTTGAGCGCCCAGCCGAGCAGAACCCGGCCGCGGAGGTGCTGGGGATGGTGGGTCAGACCCTGGCGACAGACCTTTACGGCCCCTTCCCAAAAGCCGCGATAGCAGAGTTCTTCGGCCAGCGGGGCAAAGGCGATGGAACCGGGGTCGAGTTTGAGCAACTCTTCGTATTGTTTGACAATGTCCATAAGACTCCTTTTTCCGTATGTTGTGATCCAATGCGGAAGCCGTCATCTGCGGTGAGTTTACGGAACTACTCCTACTGTGGTCAAGGGAGAAAAGTCAATGAGGAAGGGCAAGGCGGCGGAGCTGGGTGGCCAGGTGGTGAGCCTGCCTCAGGGGTTCGGGAATGCGGTATCGGCCCAGGCAACGACGGATCAGCTCCTTCGAGGTCTCCAGATCGCTCAGGTGGCCGGGCGAAATGTAGAGAGGCCTGACTCCGTCCCTTGAGCAAAAAACCCATCCCACCGCCTCATTGCGAAAACGAAGCGGCACAGCATCGCCCCGATGCAGCTCAAAGGGCTCGTGTTCCCCACAGAGACGGCTTTTCGCACACCCTATGGTGGGAAGATTCAGGCACAAGCCCAGATGCGAGGCCAGGCCGAACCTTCGAGGATGGGCGATGCCCTGACCGTCACAGAGCAGCACCTCGGGTGGGTGCCGGAGTTTGCGGTGTGCTTCCATGACGGCGGGCGCCTCACGGAAGGAGAGCAGACCCGGAATGTAGGGAAAGGCGATGGGGCTGACGACCCGAGAGCTCTCGAGGAGGCTGAGCCCCGGCCACTGGAACGTCAGCATGACCGCCACCAGCTGATTCGTCGAGCGAACGTAGGCGATATCCGCCGCTCCCAGTACCCCGAATTTCTCGGGGAGCGGCTGGAGAACAACCTGTGCGGCAAGCTCTTGCTGCAAGACCCTGGCTTCCGCCGGCGCCAAGTCCCAAGGATGCAGCGCACTCTTGTCACTCTTCACTCTTCACTTCCCTAACTACACCGGGAAAACCCGCACGACCGGCACACAATACACCCGCCCTCGTGTTCGACGGCGGCGCCACAGTCGGGGCAGGCTCCCATGAGGCTTTGGACGGCGGTGATGGTGGTCTGGGCATTGTGAATGAGCACTTTGGCGATGGCATCCGAACACGACACGATCTGTTCACCATTCTGCCACTGGGGCGACGGACAGCGAATGCCCATCAACTGGCGGATGATGGCTTCCATCTTGACCCCGGAACGCAGGGCCAGGGAGATCAAGCGGCTTGTGGCTTCAATCTGTGAGTAAGCGCAGCCGCCGGCCTTGCCCATCTGCGCGAAGACTTCGCAAAAGCCGTGCTCGTCCCAGTTGACCGTTACGTACAGCTTGCCGCAGCCGGTATTGATCCGTTCCGTGATGCCGGAAGTCGTATCGGGGCGGGGGCGCGGCTCCACCTGCGGATACTGGGGTTTGCGCTGGATGTTGAGCACCTGTGCATCGCGGCTGCCGTCCCGGTAGATGGTCAGGCCTTTGCAGCCAAGATCGTAGGCCATGAGGTAAGCGTTGCGAACATCTTCGGGGGTGGCGCTGAAGGGGAAATTGATGGTCTTGCTGACCGCATTGTCGGTATACTTCTGGAAAGCGGCCTGAATGCGGATGTGCCAGTCCGGAGTGACATCGTGGGAGACCACAAAGGCCTGACGCACCTGTTCCGGGATTTCCCGCAAGTTGCGAATGCTTCCTTTTTCGGCGATTCGTTTCATCATTTCATCGGAAAAGAAGCCCTGGGTCTTGGCCGTTTCCTGGAAAAGGGGATGGACCTCGATCAGTTCCTGATTATCGAGCACCTTGCGCACGAAGCTGATGGCAAAGAGGGGCTCGATGCCGCTGGAACAGCCGGCGATGATGCTGATGGTGCCGGTGGGGGCGATGGTGGTGGTGGTGGCGTTGCGCATGAAGGGAGTATCGGGGCCGTCGTAGACCGAGCCCCGGTAGTTGGGGAAGTTCCCGCGGGCCTTTCCCAGACAGGCGGAGGCGGCCTTGGATTCCTCCTGGATGAAAGCCATAACGGTTTCCGCGGTCTGCACCGCTTCCTCGGAATCATAGGGGATGCCAAGCGCGATCAGCAGATCGGCAAAGCCCATGACCCCGAGCCCGATCTTGCGATTACCGCGGGTCAGTTCCTCAATTTTGGGGAGGGGGTACTGATTCACTTCGATAACGTTGTCAAGAAAATGGACCCCGTCCCAGACGACTTCTTTGAGGTGATCGTAGTCGATCCCGCCGTCTTCGACCATGTGAGCGAGGTTGATGGAACCCAGGTTGCAGGATTCATAAGGAAGCAGAGGTTGTTCGCCGCAAGGATTGGTGCTCTCGATGCGACCCACCCCCGGAGTGGGATTGTCACGGTTCATCACATCCAGAAAAATCAGCCCGGGCTCGCCGTTCTTCCAGGCAGACTGCACAATGCGGTCGAAAACCTGCATGGCGGGCAGGCTCTTGACCCGCTCAACGGTGCGCGGGTTGATCAGATCGTACTCATTATCTTCCTTCACCGCCTTCATGAACACGTCGGTGGCCGCTACGGAAATATTGAAATTGGTCATGCGGTCGTTGTCGGTTTTGCAGGTGATGAAGCGTTCGATGTCCGGGTGGTCCACCCTGAGGATGCCCATGTTGGCGCCCCGGCGGGTGCCGCCTTGTTTGACCGTTTCCGTGGCCACATCGAAGACCGTCATGAAAGAGACGGGACCGCTCGCTACGCCTTGCGTGGTCAGTACCTGATCGTTTTCCGGGCGGATGCGCGAAAAGGAAAAACCCGTACCGCCGCCGCTTTTGTGAATCATGGCCGCGTGCTTGATGGCATCGAAGATGCTGTCGATGGAATCCTCCACGGGCAGGACAAAACAGGCCGAAAGCTGGCCCAGGGGGCGGCCCGCATTCATGAGGGTCGGGGAGTTGGGGATGAAATCGAGAGAGGTCATCAGGCGGAAGAACCGGCGAGCGGTCTCCTCGACTTGTTCCCGCCCTTCGAAGGCGGCATCTCCCTCCGCAATGGCGCCGGCAACTCGCCGGAACAGTTCTTCGGGGGTTTCGATGGGTTCGTTTTGGTCGTTCTTCTTCAGGTAACGCTTCTTGAGCACCACCAGAGCGTTCCCTGACAATGCCAAAGAGGGCTCTTGCTTTGCTCCTGCCTTGCGTTTCGTTTCCGACATCATTGAGGACCCTTCATGTTCCACACTCTGAGGTTCAACAAAATATTCCTGGTCCAACATATCAATTCTATCCTCTTTGGCGGTGAATCCAATTGTTCGGGGATTGAAAAACACTGTCGACCATTGATGAGACTCTGCTCGCCCGTCTTGTGACGTCAAGGCATCAGCCGGTTTTCGCGACCGGCTTTGACAAATTTTGGTCCATCATAGGGAAAATGAAACGGGTGTCAAAAGATAAAATGTATTGGAAAAATGAGGTCTTTTAGACAAGCGCTAGATGTCAAAGTCAAAATCGCTATCTTGCCCTCAGGTGACAGAATACCTGGTCGGGCCGGTCCGTTGCGATTATACTCGGCAGGTCAGATTGCCCGAAGATTAGATGCGATCGATTCGAAAAGAGAGCTTATGAAGGTTCGTCCGCTACTGTCGTTGATCATGATTGTATGGGTGTTCGTCGCCTCCGGTTTTGCCCAGGAGAAAAGTGACGGCCAGACCAGTATTCCACAGCTCGTCCCCAAGGTTTTTAGCAAGGAAGAAAGTGCCGACCAGCTCAAGGAGGGCAGAGGGACAGCGTCGCCGTTTGCGGGGCTGGCTGAAGTGGTTCCCCGTGCTGCCGATCTGGGTCAGAAGGCAATCAAAGCGGAGGAAACCATCGCGGCGCTGGCCGATGTGTCGTCCTATGGGAAGCAAATCAGCGACGCCGAGAACCGGGTCAGTCAGCTCGTTAAAAGGATCGCGGGGATGGGGGATCCGGCTACCTGGAATATCTACCGGCTGCTCGATGCTCAGCAGCTCATTGTGAACGAAAAAGGCAAGGTTGGAACGCTCCTCGATGCGATTTCCACAAAACTGTCGGAACTTGAAGTCATCGGGAAGCGGTGGGACGAGGAGCACCTTTTCTGGAAAAAGTGGGAGGAGTCCCTGCGGGAGGCCCAAACGGAGATTCCTCTCGAAAACTTCAGGAAGGTCGAGGAAACCGCCAATACCGTCATGCGCGCTGCTTCCAGCGCCTCCCAGCCCCTCCTTGCCCTGCAGCAAAGGCTCACCCGACTGCTCGACGCAGTCCAGCAGCTGAGCATTCCCGTGGATGCGGCACTCAAGAAGGTGCGCAGTGAGAACTTCGAAAAGAATACCCCCTCTTTCCTCAGCTGTGGAATTCTACGAACAGTTCGATAAAGCCCTTTGGGCGGCCATGAAAGAGGGTTTCGCCGACGGCTTGAAGCTGGAGGAGGAAGATCTTCCCAACTATGGGTGGATGCTGTTCCTGCAGGTTCTGGCCACCTTCACGCTCGTTTCCTTGCTTCGGCGCCGGCGGCAACTGTCCGAAAAGACCGAAGAATGGCATTTTATCAGGCAGCACCCGTGGGCGTTTTCCATCTTTGTCATACAAGCACTCGCCCTCCTTCTTTACTCCGGGCCTGCCGCTTCGTGGATGTTCCTCAACCTTGTGCTGGTCAGCTTTGCTTCGTCGTTCTTGATTTCCGGCATGCTCCCCCATCGCCGGATGCGCCGGGTGGTCTTCCTGCTGGCAGGGGTCTTGACCATCTCCGCCACCCTGAAGCTGATCTCTTTTCCGGCGCCTCTTTACAGTCTTTATCAGGCGCTCATCTGCCTGCTGGGAATCGGGTTTTTCGCCGGCGAGGCGAGACGCTATCTGGCCGAACAGGGGGGGAATCTGGATCTGTTTTCAGTGGGCCTGCGGGGGGGACCGCTGGTCTTGTTTGCCGCCCTGCTCCTCGTGCTGGCCGGCTACAGCAATCTGGCACACTACCTGGTGCGCTCTTCCATCATTTCGATATTCTTCATCATTGTCAGTATTTTGCTGCTCCACATGGGCAACGGCTGTATCGAGGTGGTTCTCAGGCAGCCCTCAGTGGCCCGTCTGGGGCTGATCAGCCGGTTCGGGGAGGCCATCGAAAGCCGGCTGAGGAAGCTGCTCAAAGCGGTCCTCTTGTTGGTCCTCCTTCTGACCCTGTTTCAGTTGTGGGGTGTTTACCCCTCCTTCGGTCAGGCCTGGGAGAGGATCTTCGAATTCCGTTTCGCTATCGGTGAGCTCACTCTCAGCCTGGGCCGTATCCTGATCGCAGCCTTCCTCATCTACGTCGTGGTTTCCGGTTCCTGGTTCATCCGCGCCTTCCTCGACGGAGAGGTCTTCCCCCGCCGGCAACTCGACCGCGGCGCCAGCGATGCCATCAAGAAGCTGATCCACTATTCCCTGCTGTTTGTCGGAATCATGATGGCCGTAAGCCTCATCGGCCTCAATCTGACCAGTTTTGCGTTCCTCACCGGTGCTGTGGGCATCGGCGTCGGGTTCGGTCTGCAAAACATCGTCAACAACTTCGTCAGCGGTCTCATGCTCCTGTTCGAGCGCCCGTTCAAGGTCGGCGACATGGTGGTGGTGGACAACGAGACCGGAACGGTAAGAAAAATCGGGCTGCGCTCGACTCTGATCGAAACCTTCGACCGTTCGGAGCTGATCGTGCCCAATTCTCAGTTCATCTCGGGCAAGGTGACCAACTGGACGCGTTCGAACCACATCGCCAGGATCAAAATTGCCGTGGGTGTGGCTTATGGGAGCGATGTCCAGCTGGTTCTGCGGTTGCTCAAAGATGCCGGGGAAAGCGATCCCAGAGTCCTCAGCAACCCGGCCCCCAATCCGCTTTTCCTGCGCTTCGGGGAGAATGCCCTCGAATTCGAACTGCACTCCTGGATTGCCGATGTTAAGGAACTGCTTGCGGCCAGGAGCAACCTCTGCCAGGAAATCGCCGCCCGTTTCCAGCAAGCGGGTGTCGAAATCCCTTACCCCCAGCGTGACCTGCACCTGCGCTCCATCGATGAAGGCCTTCTGGAACGGGCTCTCGGCCTGCAGAAGAAAAAGGGGCTTGCGGATTAGGGGACGAAATCCAGGCACAGCAGGGTCATAAGGAACCAAGAAACTCTCAGATCGCTATGCCAGCGCGCTTCCGGCCCGCATACAGAAATCTCCGACCTTCCCCTCTTTTGAAACTGACCGAATGAATCCCCTCATATTACGCAATCGTTGCTTTCCGGCCAACGAAAGGCGACAATGTCAGCTAAGAGATCCGATAAAGGTGTTGGCTGAGCCCTCATCAGGATTATTATGAGCGAGACGTTCGAGCTGGTCGTAAAACTGGACAGAATCAGCATGCCAGGAAGTCGGTCTAGAAAAGCAAAAATCGTTTTGTGATCCCTGAGGCAAGCCGGTCCTGTTTGTTCACCTGTTCTCGATCAACTCCGGTAAGCCGCGCCAGGGGATGATCATTACGTTACCGTTCTGCATCTCCCGGTCCCCTCCGTAGACCAGCCATGCCGGTTTGTCGCCTCTGCCCGAAAGCTCGCTCCACTTTCTAAGGGATGTAAAAAAGTCAGGGGCGATGGTCTGGCCTGCTTTGATTTCCACCGGCCATAACTCTTCCCCGTGTTCCAGAAGGAGGTCGACTTCCAGCCCTCGGCTGTCCCGCCAAAAGTACATGTCGGGCGGGAGCCCCCGGTGGATGCGCGCTTTAAGGAATTCCGCCACCACCAGATTCTCGAAGAGCGCTCCCCGCTGGGCATGGTAGATGATCTGCCCGGGTTCGCGGATGCCCAATAGCCAACCAGCCAGGCCGGTATCGCAGAAATAGAGCTTGGGAGTCTTGACCAGCCGTTTGTTGAAGTTGCGGAAATGAGGGCGGAGCAGAAAGACGATATAGCTTGCCTCCAGCACTGACAGCCAGGCGGCGGCGGTGTTGTGGGTGATGCCGCAGTCGGCGGCCAGGGAGGAAAGGTTTAGCAGTTGGCCGGTTCGGGCCGCACACATCCGGAGAAAACGCTGGAAGGCCGACAGGTCGCGCACCGTGATGAGCTGGCGCACATCGCGCTCAACATAGGTGCTGACATAAGCGGCACACCAGTCGCCGGGAGTGATGTCGCGGTCATACAAGGGGGGGTAAAGACCACGGAACATCAAATCGTCGAGGTTTGCGGGGAGCCTGCCGACAGCCTGCAACTCGCCGAAGGAAAAGGGCAGGAGCTGCACCATGCCGACCCGGCCGGCCAGCGATTGAGTGATGCCCGACAGCAAGCCGAACTGCTGCGAGCCGGTCAAGACGTAGGTGCCAGGGCGCAGGTCGGCGTCAACACTGGTTTGCAGGTAGGAAAAGAGTCCGGGGACCCGTTGGGCCTCGTCCAGAATGGCGCCGTCGGGGAGGCGGGAGAGAAGCCCGCGCGGGTCGCTTTCGGCTAAGAGCCGGGTATCGGGGTCTTCCAAAGACAGGTATGGCTTATCAGGGAAAGCGGTCCTGGCGAGGGTAGTCTTGCCCGATTGGCGTGGACCGGTAATCGCGATTACCGGGAAGCCTCGAGCCAGACGCATAAGCGTGTCGTATGCCGTTCGTGCAATCATGGCAGTAGGCTATCCCGATCCGTACAATGTGTCAATTGAATTTACAACATGTGCATTCAAGGGCATAAGCCTGAAGATCAAGACGGTCTGCATTGGCGAAGAGTCCGGCCTCAGTGGGGCGCTGGGGCGGCGGCTGCCTTCTCCGTGTCCAGATCGTCGAAGTGGCAGGTCATGGAGAGGATGCCTTCTTCAAACATCGTGTGGACCTTGTATGGCAGGGAGTTGAAGAGCTTGGCCATGGCTCGGTTTTGCATGGAGGTGTAGGCGGTGAAACCGGCGATATGATTGTCCCGGGCGGCTTCGGTCAGCTTTTTCAGAATGATTTTGGATAAGCCTTTGCCTTGCCATTCCCGGGCCACGGAGAAAGCGACCTCCGCAGTATTTGTTGCCGGATCGAGAGCATAACCTCCGAGCGCAATGATCTTGCCAAAACCGAACTCCCCGACCACGGCCACGATGGTCATCTCCCGCACATAATCAATCTCGTACATGGAGACGACGTCGTCCCGGATGAAGCTGGTCTTGCGGTGAAAGAACCTCGAGACAATGTCGTCGGCATCCAGGTTGTAAAAATGTTCCTGAATCCGGCGCTCATCCACCGGTTTCGCCGGGCGGATCGTCACCCGTTGCTCGCCGAGTTTAAGGGTCTCTTCGTACTTGAGCGGGTAGACGGCGTGGACGGATTCTTTCAGGCCGCGCTCGGCGCCCACCAGTTCGAGCTTCTTGGCCTTGAAGAACAACTCGTCACGAAAATCCGGATGGGCGAGACTGATCAAGGCCACCGCCCGCTCCTGAAGGTTTTTGCCAAACAGGTTGACCGCGCCGAATTCGCTCACCACATAGTAAACGTCGCTTCGCGGGACCACCACCGCAGCATCGTTGAGCATGGGCATGATTCTGCTGATCTTGCCATCGCGTGACGTGGACGGCAGCAGGATAATCGATTTGCCTCCCGGGGAGCGCGCCGCGCCGCGCACAAAGTCGAGCATTCCGGTCACGCCCGAATAATGGTTCTGGGGGCGGGCATCGGCGGCGACCTGGCCGGTCAGGTCCATGAGGGTGGCGACTTGAATGGAGATCATGCGGTTATTGCCGGCAATGATGGAGGGGTTGTTCACGTAGTCCGACGGATGGAATTCGATGCTCGGATTATCGTGCAGAAACTCATAGAGATTGGTTGTGCCGATAGCGCAACTGGCGACGCACTTGCCGTCGTTGATGCCCTTCTTGCGGTTGGTGATGACGCCCTTGGCCACCAGCTGCATCATGCCGTCGGTCATGAACCGGGAGTGGATGCCGAGGTCGTTTTTGTCGGAAAGCGCCTGCAGGGTGGCATTGGCGGTGGCGCCCAAACCCAGATGGAGGGTGGAACCGTCTTCGATGAGCTTGGTGAGATGCCTGGCAATGGTCCGAGCCGCTTCAAAGGGGGCGTGCGGTTCGATGGTCAACAGGTCTTCCTCGTGTTCCACCATCAGGTCCACGTCATTGACATGAATGAAACTCTGGCCCAGTACCCGCGGCATCTTGGGATTCACCTGGGCGATCACCAGATCGGCCGAGAAGGCGGCGGCTCTGGTGATGTCCACGGAAACTCCGAGGCTCATCCACCCGAAATCGTCGGGTGGAGAGACCTGAATGAGCGCTACGTGAATGGGAATCTGCCGGCTCTCAAAGAGATGGGGAATGTCGGAGAGGTTAATGGGAGTGAAGAAACGGCGGTTCTTCGCGAGTGGTTTGAATATGGTCGATCCCGAATAGAACGACCTGATGGTGATACTGTGCCGGGAAGCTTCACTGGCGATCAACGTCAGCGGCGCCGTTTCGAGGCTCAAGAGCCGCACCACCTCGAGATCGGTGAAGCTGCCCGCCTGCGCCGCCAGTTCCTGGATCAGATGTTGCGGTTCGCCACACGCCGTCCCGATGAAGATCCTCTGGCCCGGCTTGATGGCCTCGATGGCCTGTTTGGCTGAACGCCGCTTCTTGACGTAATCGTCTGCCCAATAGCTCGTGATCATAGGCCAATCATCCTGTCATGAGGGCTCATGGTGACCTGGTAAACTCATTATACTTGCTCGTTGGAGATTTTCCACAGCTATTGAAGGGGGGAGGATTGCGGATTTCGGATGTGGGATGTGCGAATGTGGATAGGAAGCGATCCTGAGAGGAGGTTTGGGCCTGAGTTGCCGGATTTGACCCCCGATGTTTGCCGCCCCTGCGTTGAAGAGGTTTACTTTGGGCGTGGCTTGGATATATACGGAATACAAACTCCCAGAACACCGACACCCAGAGGCATCCCGGTGAATTGGTGTCGTGGTGGGAGAGCTGAAAACACCAGGTTTTATCCTTCTTGAGGATGGTGGACTGCGCAGAAGTCATGGCCAAGAAAGGGGAAAAGATGGGCATCAGAGACGGGCGTCTCGTTATGGTCATCATGATCATGTTGTTGCTAGGGGGAGGGGTGCTTCACGAGGTGATCTGGGGACAGAGCCCCGGAGAGCCTCCTGCGGCTCCCTCCGTGGTACCGTATGTGGTACCCTATTTTGCCCCGCCCGAGCGGCTCGAGCTTTGTGGCGAAGCCGTGCCCCTGGAGATCCAGGAGGTAAAAGAACGATTCGACCGGGAATTTACCATCGTGGTTCACAGCCACGCCCAGGTCTATCTCTGGTTGAAGCGCTTGCAGCGCTACTTTCCCAGTCTGGAAAAAGAAATCGCGCGCAACGGCCTGCCCGATGATCTGAAATATGTGGCCGTAGCCGAAAGCGATCTTCAAGTTTCAGCATCCTCTCCGGCGGGTGCCGTTGGGCCGTGGCAGTTCATCCGCAGCACCGGGGTCAATTACGGACTGGCCCAATCGGAGGCGCTTGACGAGCGGCGCGACTTCGAACGGTCGACCCAAAGCGCCTTCCGATATTTGCGCAATCTGCGCAACCTGTTTCAGAATTGGACCCTGGCCATCGCCGGCTACAATTGTGGCGAGAAACGGGTTCAGGATGAATTGAAGAGGCAGAAAGCGAGCGATTACTACGCGCTGAAATTGCCCCTCGAGACGGAACGCTACATATTCAGGATTCTGGCCATTAAAGAGGTTCTCAGCCACCCGGAGAAATATGGCTATGTGCTTCCGCCGGGAGCCGGTTATCCCGAGTTGGCAGTCGAGCGTGTGAATGTCGTCGCCCCTTGCTCCGTTCCCTTGCAGGCGGTGGCCGAGCTTGCCGGCATCTCCTACCGGGATTTGAAAAACCTCAATCCGGCCCTTGTCGCCGACTGCCTTCCCCAGGGTGCCCACACCCTCAAACTCCCTGTGAATAAGGGCAAGGAATTCAACAGCCGCTTCGACACTTTCAAAGCCGGTTATCAGCCCCAGACCATCTCCCATAAGGTTGCTCGAGGGGAGACTCTGAGCGGCATCGCCACGCATTACGGGGTGAGCACCGCCGCGTTGCAGGAATGGAACGGCCTCCAGGGCGATAAAGTCCGCCTGGGGCAGGTGCTCAAGATCATCAAGCCGTGAGGAGTGAGCAGTGAACAGTGAGCAGTGAACAGTGATGAGGGGTGAGAATGACCGGCGAGGGGCGTTGTCGGGAGCTTCAGGCGGCAGCTGTTGTCATGCTGCGGTTGGGTGTCACTGCGTTGCCGCGGCCGAAGCAATGAAGTGCTTGACAAGTCAGGCGGGGAGATTTACCATACCGCTCCCATAAGGCATTAAAAATTCACTATTTTTTGGTGGGCGATGGATGTTTATGAACAGATAGCGGAGCGGATTGCCCGAAGCCGGTATGCCATAGCGCTGACGGGGGCGGGTATCTCGGTGGAGAGCGGCATCCCCGATTTTCGCAGTGCCGGCGGGTTGTGGTCGAAGTATGATCCATTGGAGTTTGCCTATATTGAGGCCTTTCGCGCCAACCCGGCCAAGGTGTGGAAGATGTTGGTCGAGCTCGACGAGATTTTGCTGCAGGCAAAGCCCAATGGAGCCCACCTGGCCTTGGCCGAACTGGAAAAGCGGGGTATTCTGAGGGCTGTGATTACGCAGAATATAGACAGCCTCCACCAACGGGCAGGGAGCACGGTGGTGGTGGAATTCCATGGCAACAACCGCATCTTGCGGTGTGATCGGTGCAACCGGAGGTTTCCGCGGGAAGTCGTCTCCCTGCAGAGTCTTCCGCCACGCTGTGCGTGTGGAAGTGCTCTTCGCCCCGATCTGATTTTCTTTGGTGAGGCCATTCCCACTGACGCCTATCACCAGGCTATGGCGGCAGCCGAGAAGTGCGATTTTATGCTCATTGTCGGGACCTCGGCCTCCGTTGCCCCAGCCTCCAATCTGCCTCTGCTGGCCAAACGCAAGGGTGCCTTTCTGCTCGAAATCAATCCCCAAGCATCGGAAATCACGCATCACCTGACGGATCTGCGCCTCGCTGAATCCGCTGGCGTTGCCCTGCCCGCGATCCTGGCAGTAATCGATAACAAGGACCACTATTAGGGACGACCTGCGATGTCATGTGTCATTTCATTCCTGTCGACGTTTGCTTATGCTGCTCCTGAAGCGATGAGCGCTCCTTATCAACGGGGCGGAAACGGAATTCTGGAGATGGTGAGCCATGCCGGCCCCATGGTAAAGTTTGTGCTGGCAGCCTTGCTGATCCTTTCCATCGCCTGTTGGTGTGTGATTTTGTTGAAGACACGGTTGCTCAGGAGGGCAAAAAAGGAATCCGTGCAATTCATCGACCTCTTTCGCCAGCGCAAAAACTACGCCGTTTTGTACCGGGACAGCGAGGTCCTGGAAGACAGCCATCTGGCTCAGTTGTTCCGGATGGGATACCTGGAACTGAATCGTCTCAGCAAATCGCTCGAGACGAAGAGTATTCAGGAATTGAAAGGAAATCCCGAAATGTTGATCGAAAATGTGGACCGTGCCATTCAGGGCGGCATGATGGCCGAACGGCAGCGCTTCGAGCGCTTCCTGCCGCTTTTGGCCACCACGGGCAGCACCGCGCCCTTTATCGGACTCTTCGGCACGGTCTGGGGAATCATGACGAGCTTCCAGGACATCGGGCTCAAGGGCGCGGCGAACCTGGCGGTGGTTGCCCCCGGCATTTCCGAAGCCCTGGTGGCCACGGCCATGGGCCTTGCCGCAGCCATCCCGGCTGTCGTCGCTTTTAATCATTTTTCCAATCATATCCGCATGATCGAGAACGAAATGAGCCACTTCGCCGTCGATTTTCTGAATATACTCAAACGCGATCTGATGCGTCGGGGACGGCAGGATGACAGCCTGGGGGAACCACCGCGGGCGGCCGTGTCGGACGTATAGAGGACTTTGTTCTACGGAGATTGACAATGGGCATGACGACAGGCGGCAACAGACAAAACGGCAATATGATCTCGGAGATCAACGTCACTCCCTTTGTGGATGTCATGCTTGTGCTCCTCATCATATTTATGGTAACTGCTCCCATGATGACCCAGGGGATTGACGTGAATTTGCCCCAGGCCTCGGCGCCGGCCATTCCGGCCGAGGAGGAGCGGTTGATGGTGACGGTGACGCAGGATCGCAAGATCTACATCAATGAGTATCCGGTTGATCTGGAGGGACTCGGGCCCAAACTGTCAAGCATCTACCAGAACCGGGGCAGTCGCCAGGGGGTGTTCTTGAGGGCGGATGAAGCGATCCCTTATGGTTTTGTCGTCCAGGTCATGGGAGCAATTCGAGAGGTCGGCATCGATCAGATCGGGATGGTTACCGATCCCCTCAAGAGTCCCGTCAAGCCGCCCTCGCGATAGCAGTTTCTGGAGTCCGTTGGGAAACATGGTATAGAAGGGTGTTCCTGTGGAATCCTTGACTTTATCATCACGGAAGATGTCTCGGGAGGATGTATGGACCGGAGTGGGCGGATCGGTCCTGGTGCACGTTCTCATCGTTGTCCTGGCGATCGTTGGCCCCTTCACCAGTGCCAACAAGAAGATCCAAGTCAACCCTGCCTGGACGGTCGGCCTGGTGAGTATGCAGGATCTCGGCCTGGGGAGCGAGGCTTCACCCAAAGCCACGACGCCCAGGGGCGCCGCGGCTGCGAAGACTCAGGAAGGACCAAAGGGGACGGCCTCGGAACGTGGCAAATCAGGGCCTCTCGTGCCGGTTAAGAGGCTGCAGCTGAGCGAACCCTCGGGGAAGGCGGATACGGAAATCAAGAAACTGGAAACCCCGGAGGTTCCGAAGTTTGCGAGCAACACCCAGAATGCGGCGGCGGTGGAAAAGAATCTTGATAAGCTGATCTCCAAACCCAAGCCGGCCGAGCGTCCGTCGTCCGCTCCAGTAATTAGGGATGGTGGTGATAAGGGCGGTGACAAGGGCGGGGCCGCTCCCCCCAACCCGCCGCAGAAGGCTGTTCAGAGCGCTTCTGAAGGAACTCAGGGGAGTGAGAAGGGTGCGGCCGGAGCTCGTGAGGGCGCCGGCAAAGCCGGCGAAAAAGGTGCTCAGCCAGGCGGTCAGTCGGGGGGGCGCCGGGCGGAGCCGATGGAGCGCAGGTCGGGCTGGCTCGCCGACTGTACTATACGGAAATCTGGAATGCCATTCGTCGCCAGTGGGTCCTTCCGGAATATCTCAAGTCGCAGCGTCTGGAAACGATGCTGGTAGTTGTGGTCAGACGGGACGGCAAGGTTCTGGATCTGCGGGTGGAGAAGAGCTCCGGCAATGAGGCCTATGATGAATCGGCTCGACGGGCCGTGCGAAAGGCGGAGCCGTTGCCGCCCTTTCCGGCCATCTACAGCCCCGCTCAGGAAGAGATCGGGCTTCGTTTTCGTCCTGAAGACCTCTCATGAGTGAGGCGTGAGGAGTGAGGCGTGAGGCGTAGCAAGAAAGCTCGGTGGGGTTGCCTTTTGGTTTTAAGCGTCATGGCCTGGGTCTGGGCTGGGGCCGTTTGGGCGCAACGGGTCACGATCGACATTACGCAGCCGAATTTTGAAAGAATTCCCATCGCTGTCCCCGAATTCAAACGTCAGTCGGCAGAGCAGGTGCAGCTGGCCCGCGAGATGGGGGAGACGCTGGCAAATGATCTCGACTACTCG
Organism: uncultured delta proteobacterium; assembly: GCA_963783775.1. Lineage (GTDB taxonomy): Bacteria > Desulfobacterota > Syntrophobacteria > Syntrophobacterales > Syntrophobacteraceae > JADGQM01. The sequence continues at coordinate 41,328 of CAWAOR010000017.1, forward strand.
GGCGTCTTCCGGGCGCTGGATCCCAAAGGGTTTCTCGAAGACCCCCAAGTCATGGGGCTGACCGCTGAGGATATCAAGTTTCCTGAATGGCGCAGAATCGGAGCCGACTTTCTGGTGCGCGGGTCCTATCAGGTTCAGGGTTCCACGGTGAGGATGGAGGGCCGCCTGTTCGATACGGTGAGTGCCCGGATGATCTTCGGCAAAGCCTACGAAGGCGATACGCGAAACTGGCGGCTGATGATTCACCGCCTGGCTGACGAGATCCTTTATGCTCTCACCGGAGAAAGAGGGGTGTTTGACACCAAAATTGCCTTCGTGCAGGCTCAGGGAAAGGCAAAAGAGATCCAGGTGGTGGATTTCGATGGCAGCAATCCCATCCAGGTTACCCGTGACAACAGCCTCAACCTGTCGCCGGCCTGGAACTCCAGCGGGTCCCAGTTGGCCTATGTCAGCTACAAGGACGGCGCCACCAAGATCTACGCCGTGAATGTCATGGACGGCTCCCAGCGGCTCGTGTGCGGCTACCCGGGCCTGAATATCGCTCCCGCCTGGCGACCTGGAACCAGTGAGCTGGCCGTAACTCTGTCCAAAGACGGGAACCCGAACATCTATCTGGTGTCGTCCGGGGGGCAGGTGATACAAAAACTGGTTCAGGGATGGTCGATCAATGTGTCGCCGGGGTGGTCGCCGGATGGCAAGCGCCTGGCCTTCGTTTCGGATGAGACCGGAAATCCCCAGATTTACGTTCTTGAGGTGGGCAGCGGCTCGAAGCGCCGCATCACCTTCAGCGGGAATTACAACACCGCTCCTTCCTGGAGTCCCAAAGGGGACTGGATTGCCTACACCAGCCTGGTCGGAGGGCGACACAACATTGCCATCATCCGCCCGGACGGTGGCGAAATGCGCCAACTTACCCGTGGTGAGGGCAGTAATGAAGACCCGACCTGGTCTCCCGACGGCCGCATGATCGCGTTTACGTCCACCCGCAGCGGCAGCCCTGCCATCTGGGTCCTGCAGACCAACGGGAGCGGCGTAAGGCGCCTTACTCCCGGTGGCGGTGGCCAGGAACTGCCCGACTGGTCGCCGCGCATGGGAGGAAAGTAACAGCTTTTCGGGTTAACCTGAATGGTATTGAGGAGGACGCAAATGAGCTATCGTTCGCTGGTTGGTTTGTGGTTGATTTTCGCCCTGGTGTCTGGAGGGTTTGGCTGTGCAAAGAGCACCGTTCCCCCTCAACCCGGTCTTGGTCCGGGCGGTGGGGCCTTGTCAGAGGGCGCCGGTGCCGGTGCCGGGGGTGCGGGAGGCGTGGGCCTGGAGGATGCCCGATGGCGTGAGTTGGGCCTGACCTCGGAAGCTGACAAGCGGGAATTCCTTGCCAAAGCGCAGAACTTCGAGAATGAAGACGTTTATTTTGATTACGACGCCTACGTTTTGAGCGAGCCGGCGAAGCGAATCCTGGATGAAAAGGTCACTTTTCTGAAGCGTTATCCAAAGGTTAAAGTGACCGTCGAAGGGCACTGTGACGAGCGAGGGACCACCGAATACAATCTGGCTCTCGGCGAACGCCGGGCGAACAGCGCTCTCCAGTATCTCAACAATTCGGGAGTCGGCCGAACGAATCTCACGACCCTGAGCTACGGTAAGGAACGCCCTGCTGCTACCGGGCATGATGAAGCGGCCTGGGCGAAAAATCGAAGGGCGCACTTTGTTCTGAATTACTGATCCGAAATCCCAGATCATGCAGGAGGGGAGTTTATGAAAACAGGCGAGGCCTCGGGAAAGGTGGGCTTCCGGTCCATACTGACGGCGTTGACAGTCCTGTGTTTGCATACCGCATGTGCCTCAACTTCCGTCCATGAAATGAACACTCTTCAGCAGAACATTTCCATGTTGCATGAACGGTTGCAGGCTCTGGAACGGCGTGTCGACGGCATGGATGGTCAGTCGCAAAAGAGAGCGGACCTTTTTTCGCGCCTGGAAGAGTTGCAGGTCAAGGTCGGGGCCTTGAATGGCCGTGTTGAGGAGCAAAACCACAAGCTCGAACAGTTTGCCCGTACCGCGGCTTCTCAGCCCCCCCCGGCGGTGGCTTCTTCAGCGTCTCCTCCGGCGGTAACGGCGCCCCCGCCGGTCACCCCGCCCGCTGCAACGCCCGCGCAGGCTTCGCCCTCTGCAGCCAAAGCCGTCCATGAACCGCAGCCAACCATCACCATCCCGGAGAAGGAAGATCAGGAAAAGGCGCTCTTCGGCAAGGCCACGCAGGCGTTTCAACAGGGTCAATTCGATGCTGCGAGAAAGGACTATCAGAGCTTCGTGGCCAAGTATCCCAAGTCGCAGCTTGCCGACAGTGCGCTCTACTCGGTCGGCGAATGCTATTTTTCGGAAAAACGGTATCAAGATGCGGTCGAAATCTATCAGCAGGTAGTCGAGCGCTACCCCAAAGGTAGCAAGGTGCCTCAGGCTCTGCTCAAACAGGGAACGGCCTTCCAGCAACTGGGCGACGCTACGGCAGCGAGGATCCTTTATGAACGGCTGGTAGAAAAATATCCCGATACGCCTCAAGCCCAGGCAGCGCAGAAGAAACTGAAACAGCTTTAGTGACAGAATGTAGAACCAAGTGTCTGCTAGCACGCCAGTGATGAAAGGGGGGCATTTTCACGCCAGGGTCTTCCTGATGTCCGGTCTTGTCCTTTTTTTCCTGGGGCTCCAGTCGTCCCTGGCAAGCGCGACTCAGGAACAGTCCACCCCCAGCTCCCCTCCCGAAGTGCGCTTCATCAAGTTCAAAGGCGTCCAGGCTCTCTCATCCGCCGATCTGAAGAACATCCTCAAGACCAAAGAAAAGCTCCTGGGCCTGTTCGCCAAGGCTCCTCTGGAGGAAGCCGTTCTCGCCGACGATCTGGAACGGCTCAAGATCTATTATCAGAGTCAAGGCTTCTACCATACCCGGATTGAATCCCATGAAGTGACTCCTCTCCTGGGGCGGGAGGTCCTGCTGGAGATTCAGGTAGAGGAGGGGCCGCCCATGGTGGTAGCGACCGTAACCCTGGACGTGGATGAGGAATCATCCGGGCCCTGGCATCAGGATCTGCTCCGTGTCATGCCGTTGCATCCCGGCGATCGGTTCAACACTCCCGCCTACCACGACATAGAAAGGGCGGTCCTGCGGTACCTTTCAGAATGGGGTTATCCCAAGGCTCGGGTGGATCTGAAGGCAAAACTGGACAAGCGGACCGACCTGGCCGAAGTTGCTGTGGCCGTGCATACCGGTCCCCCATGCTTCTTCGGCCCTGTTGCCGTCGAAGGGAACGAGCATGTGGCGACGCAGGTGATCCTGCGGGAAGTGACCTTTGTTCCGGGAACACGGTTCAACGGGGCAAAGATCCAGGAGACCCAACAGCGCCTTTTTGCCCTCGACCTGCTTCAGTTCGTGGATATGACCGTGGAAAAGATGGATGGCAACGAGACCATCCTGCCCATCCACATTCTCGTGAAGGAGGCCAAAAAGCAGACCATCAGAGTCGGATTCGGATATGGTACCGTCGAAGAATTCCGCGGTCAGCTGCAGTGGGAAATCCGCAACTTCCTGGGGGATGGCCGACGTCTGCAGATCAACGCCAAGGCCAGTTCCCTCGTCCAACTGCTGGCAGGCCACTTTCTTCAACCTTACTTCCTGACCCCGCACAGCTATCTTACGGTGGACGGCGGCATCCAACACGAAGACCAGGTTTCCTTCGAAAATCAAAAAGAATATGTGGATCCCGTGTTCAACTACAGATGGAACGAGAGGTTCTCATCCTATCTGGGCTATGATCTGGAAGCCAACCGGCTCCTCAACGTGAAGGTGCTGCCCACGGTCCAGGGACCCCAGGACCGCGAGAACGAAAACTATTACGTCTCGTCCCTGCTGGTGGGGAACGCCTGGGAACAGGTGGATATTCCGGCCAATCCCCGCGAAGGCTTAAGGTTCTTCCAGACGTTGGAATGGGCTTCGGGGACCCTCGGGTCTCAGGTAGAGTTTGTCAAGCTGATCCTGGAGGGCCGGGGCTATCTGCCCCTCAGCAAGTATGGGGTGCTTGCGGGAAGGTTCAAGTGGGGAGGCATCCAGACGATTGAAAACACTGCGTACATTCCAATATTCAAAAGGTTTTTTGCCGGCGGGCCCGACAGCGTCCGCGGCTATCCCTATCAGAAACTTGGTCCCTTGGACCCATCCGGCAACCCGATCGGGGGTATGACTCTCGTTGAAGGCAGCCTGGAATGGCGGTTCCCCCTCCGGAAGTCTTTCGAAGGCGTGCTCTTTACGGATTTTGGAAATGTGTTTGAACGCAGCTTCGACGTCATGTGGAGCAGCCTCCGCTACACGGCGGGCTGCGGTCTTCGCTATCTTACCCTGGTGGGCCCTTTGAGGTTGGATTTTGGCTACCAGCTCAATCCCCCGGAACAAAATGCCTTCAATCCTTACCAGTTCTATTTTAGTATCGGTCAGGCATTCTGAATCCACAGAGGAGCGCTCTAGTAAATCGCGGCGTTCTCACCCACCGGGGGCAGATGTGTTGCTGTTCCTCTTGTCGTTGCGTTTCATGTTCATGCAACGCAACCTACAGGTGCAGCGAGCATCCGCCCAAACACGAGGATGGTGGGTTGCGTTGAGTGGAGCGAAACGCAACACATGGCAAGGTGCCGAACGTTCGCCGCGATGTACTAGCGCCTTCGGCCAAAGATGTTCAAAAGCATCAGGAAGAGGTTGATGAAGTCCAGATAGAGTCGAAGCGCTCCAATGACCGCGCTCTTTCGTTCGCTTTCTTCATCGCCGAAGCCGGAAGCAGCCATTTGTTTGATCATTTGTGCATCATATGCGGACAGACCCACAAACACGATAACCCCGGCGTACGTCACCAGCCAGGATATGGCCTCACTCCGCATAAAGAGGTTTACCACGGAGGCCAGAATGATCCCGATCAGGCCCATGAACAGAAAGCTTCCCCACGAGGTCAGGTCCCGTTTGGTCGTGTACCCGTAGAGACTCATCAACCCGAACGTGCCTGCCGTGACGAAAAAGGTGTTGGCGATGGAAGCACTGGTATAGGCAAGGAAGATGGCGGAGAGGGTGAGGCCGTTCAGGGCTGAGTAGAGGAAGAACATCAGGGCTGCCGTCGTCGCTTGCAGTCGCGAGATGGCCGCACTCAGAGCAATGACCAGGCCCAGTTCACCCAGAACCAGTCCCAGGAACACAAATTGGCTTCCAAAGATCAGGTTGAGCAGTGACGGGCTTGAGGCCGTCAGGAGGGCGACGACCGCCGTAGTGGCCAGACCCAATCCCATCCAATTGTAAACCCTCGCCACAAAACCGCTTTGTATCGTAGCGACGCGTTCTCGCCGAGAAGTGATGCCGTCATCCATAAGGGGTTACTCCTTTCACGTGGAGCTGGTTCCCAAGCTGGAGCCTGGGAACCAGCGCAAGAGTAGTTGCATCTGATCGATAGTGGCCACCCTCAACATAGGGTTGTTAAGAACACCTGTCACGGGCGTTTCCTAAAGTGATGTGCTGCGCCTCGAGGAGAGGAAGTTCACGAGGCTGTATTGGGAATTGTTGATCCCCAGTTTCTTGCGAATGTTTTTCCGGTGAGTCCTCACGGTATTGTAGGAAATGTGAAGGTGTTCCGCGATGTCTTCGGTGCTCAACCCGCTCTTGATGAGGGAAGCCACTCGAAGTTCGGTGAAGGAAAGCGCTGCAGCAAGTTTTGCATCCGGGCCGAAACCCGAAGTCAGCTCTTCCATTTGCTTGACCAGCAGGTCAAGCCTGAATTTGCATGGGGAACAGTGCTCGTCTTTCTTGAGCTTTTCAAGCACGGGATGCAGGTGAGATTTAAGCCTGAGCGCCACCCGTTTTTCGATTTCCTCGCGCTCGCGTTCGATGTTCTGTGCCAGAACCGATAGCGCCCGGTTCGTTTCTATCAACCTGCTGTTGAGGGTTTCCAGCCGCTCCTTATTGACCAGCAGTTCAGCCTTTCTTTCTTCGAGGTCTTTGATCAGGGTCTTGACTTTGCGGTCGGCCTCCAGGGCCTTGACCGCCCGGTTAAGCGTGTGGGAAAGGTGTTCTATGCCGAATGGTTTTTCCAGAAAATCAAACGCTCCTGCCCGCAGGGCATGGACTGCCATCTCCTTATCAGCATAGCCACTCATGACGATGATCAGCGTCTCGGGAGAATGCTTCCTGATTTCCGGTATCAGCTCAAGGCCATTGCCATCGGCCAGGAGCACGTCGAGAAAAACGACATCATAACGATGCCATTGAAAACGCTTGATCGCCGTCTGCAGACTGGTGGTGCTCTCCGCCTTCATCCCCAGGGCCGAAATGATATTCTCCATCGTCGTGCAGATCGACTGCTCGTCGTCCAGGATGAAGATGGGGATATCCCGGTTTGCTTCCATCTTGTTCAGGTTATCGTCGCCCAAAGCCATGCCCCCCGAGACCATGAGACTCTTCTCTCCGACGCAGGAATTGTGATGAACGCCATCGCGGCCGACAGACTTTGAGCACATCACCTGCCAAGGGAAGGCTGGCCTCTCATCGACCGGTTCATCTCCCACGGTAACCCATCTAACATAAGGGGAAAGTCATGTCACCTCAAAGATCAGAAAAAGACGGTTTTCAAAGCCCCGAGTCCCTTTCTTACTTGCCTGGAATCGTTACCATTTTAACGAAGATATGGCAAGGATGAATAAGTTGCCGCTGATTGGTGTACCATTTTCGGGGTTGCGGTCGTGCTGGATCGGTCGATGAGCGCGATTTCCTGTTGTCTTATTGATGAATTGTGTGATTAAATGCAGACCGTTTTTACAACTCAACCATACCGATTCTGTCCATTCTCTTTTGGCAAGATTCACGGGCTGGGAAGTCAAATGGCCACAATCCTCATCATAGAGGACCACCCGGAGGTTAAGAAACGCCTTACCGAAGGGCTTTTGCCGATTCACCGGGTGACTTTCTGCCGGTCCCCCGCAGAAGCTGCTGAACCCATGCGCAAGGCGGCATACGATATCGTCGTTTGTGACTTGCCGGCGAAGCCGGACCGTGCCGTCAGTTTCATCCAGAACCTGCTCCAAGAGACTCCCCATGCCCGCGTCATTGTCACCAGCCAAGACGAAAGAGCGGAAATGATCGTCAGGCTCATCCGCATGGGAGTGTTTGACTTCATCTGCAAACCCTATTCGGTGGATAGAATCAAACTGGCAGTCAGCCAGGCCATGGAAAACCGAAGTCTGAGAAATGAGCTCGACTACCTGAGGAGGCAGCAGGATGTGGTCTATGATTTCGCCGGGATCATAGCCGTCAGCCCCTCCATGCAGAAGGTCATCACCACCATGACAAAGCTTGCCAACACGGACTCGACCGTGTTGGTGACGGGCGAAACCGGTACCGGCAAAAGCATTCTTTCAGGCAGCATGCATTTCAACAGCGCCAGGCGCGACAAGCCCTTCGTCAAGATAACTTGCGCCAATATTCCGGAAACGCTCTTGGAGAGTGAACTCTTCGGGCATGAAAGGGGATCTTTCACCGGGGCTAACAAGACCCGGGTGGGTCGGTTGGAGCAAGCCAATGGCGGCACGGTCTTTCTGGACGAGATCGGAGAGTTGAGTCCCGCACTCCAGGCCAAGATCTTACGGGTGCTTGAGGATAAATCGTTCGAGCGTGTGGGAGGAAATCGCACGATCCACTCCGATATCCGGATCATCACGGCTACCAACAGGGACCTCGAAGAACAGGTGGCCGCCCGGACCTTCAGAGAGGATCTCTACTACCGGATCAATGTCCTGCGGGTGCATTTGCCGCCACTGCGCGATCGCCTGGACTGCATTGAGCCGATGGCCCTCTATCTGCTGGAGAAGATCTGCCGCTCGGTAAGAAAACGGGTGGATGGATTCTCTCCTGAGGTCATCAGCCGGTTCAAGGCTTATGCATGGCCTGGCAACATCCGGGAACTCTCGAACGTCATCGAGCGGGCGGTGATCATTGAGGATAGTCACACCATCCAAAGAGACAGCGTTTCCCTCCCCGAACCCGGTATCATGCGTCCGAGCGATGCCGGCAGGGCCTCCCTGCAGTTGAACAATAATGAAAAGAATCTGATCTTGCAGGCCCTGGAGGAGAGCCTTTGGATTCAGCGGGACGCGGCCACTCGCCTGGGTATCACCCCACGCATTCTCAATTACAAGGTGAAGAAGTACGGCATTACTCATCCCCGATGGCGCAAAAACAAATAGCCCCCACGCTTTTTCCGGGACAGATCGGTTGCACCTGCCGAAGTCATTTGGTCACCACGACTCTGATATTCTGATTATCGCCTTGCAGGTGAAGACCACTCTTGATTGACCTTGGGAGGGGAGTCTGACTGCATAGCTGAACCATTTCGACGATGAATTTTCGGAGTACGACTTTGAATTCGACAGGCATCGATTCATCGATCATCCAGGAGTCAATGTCGCCGACAACCTTAATTTCCAGGGGCGTGCCGTCCTGGCCTTGAGCGTGAGTACCCGGGAAGATAATATCAATGTACCCAAAGGGGGTGAGGATGTGCTTCTCGGTTTCCCCAGAGATATTTGTCTCCGATGACAAAACCAGACACGGAATGGAAAGGGATATCTTTTCCAACCTTACCTCCTGTGCTACGGAAGATTCAAGACCGGATGCGGTTGCATCTATTCTCTACTAGTCCCTGCTAGCAATTATAGTACCAAGGCTGCAAAATTTTGTCACACTGCCCCGCCCTCTAAGCCTACAGGCTCGTCAGCCCATTTCCTGCCGGAGGTGAGTCATGGGTGTTGCCCAGCAGCATGGAATTCCATTCTCGTTTGCATTGTTCGCCGGTACCGCCTCGGAATGACAGTTCATAGGAGAATACGGAAGACGAGACCCAGAATGGCATCGTTACGTTAAACGTAAACCATGATGGCATTCGTGGTGGCATGTTCATGTTCCGTTGTGACCTTCCGGGTCGTTGGGGCATGGGTTGTCAGCTTGGCTATTACAAATTACGCATTCGCATTTCGAAATTCGTCGATGCCTTCCATGCATGCTCAAAGAACCAGGAACAGCTTACTTATCGCCCCGATAGTGTGTTTCAGGAACCATCAAGACCGCAGCCCCCCTCCAGGCTTGCGAAGACAGGTTCTGTGGGTCTTAGGAAACAGCTTTGCGCCTGACGGGAGGGTAGTGAGGGGAACCGGTCGCGGTTCCCCGGCATGGTTGGCGGCAAAAGACTTCAAAGTGAAGCATGTTCTAACTTCATCCGTGCTTCTTGGTTCGCTATCCCCCTGTTGGCATTCCCCTTGCAAGCACTGAAGCCACGAAACAGCATCACCGCATTAGACAGTATTGAAGCTCGAAAAAGGCAAACCACTCGAAAGGGTGGGACGCAAAGCCACTGGCCTAAATCTCGGACTGCCGAGACACGGTCGCAGGGTTGCCGAGCGGAGACGGCGCCTCCTTGGGGCTGTATCCCGCAAGGCCTAGGGACACACACAAGGAGGTTCAGACATGCCCGGATATCCCCCTTTGCACAGGTTTTTCAAGAATCATCGGTTCCTTCTTGGTCTTTCCTTCTTGAGCCTTATGATGGGCCTGTTCCTGGTAGCTATTCCCGACGTCCGCGCGGCACAACAGGTAACCGTGGCTTGGGACGCCAACAGCGAACCGGATCTCGCCGGCTACAAGGTCTACTATGGTACTTCCAGCAGGAACTACGCGACCAGCCGGGATGCCGGGAAGGTTTACAGCTACACCATTGCGGACCTACAAGAGGGAACGACCTTCTACATCGCCGCGACGGCCTATGACCGCTATGGTAATGAAAGCGCTTTTTCCCAGGAAGTGGTCTATTCGGCCTCGGTGTCCAACCACGCGCCCGTAGCTCAGAGCGGCACCCTCTCCACCAACCAGGATACGGCGGCGACGGGAACTCTCACCGCGACTGATCCCGACGGAGATTCGCTGACCTATACCCTCGTTACCCAAGGTTCCAATGGCGTGGTTACGATCATTGGTGCGACTAGCGGCGCTTATCGGTACACGCCCAATTCCGGTGCGCGGGGCAGCGACACGTTCACCTTCCAGGTTGCTGACGCGGATGGCCTGACCAGCACCGCCACCGTTGCGGTCACCATTGTTCCGGTGAACCACGCGCCGGTTGCTCAGAGCGGCACCCTCTCCACCAACCAGGACACGGCGGCGACGGGAACTCTGGTTGCGACGGACCCGGACGGCGATGCGTTGACTTACAGCGTAGCCACTCAGGGTGGCCAAAGGCGCAGTCACGATTACTGGTGCGACTAGCGGCGCTTATCGGTACACGCCAATTCCGGGGCGCGGGGCAGTGACACGTTCACCTTCCGGGTTGCTGATGCGGGTGGGCTGACCAGCACCGCTACGGTTGCGGTCACCATCGTTCCCGTCAATCATGCACCGGCTGCTCAGAACGGCACGCTCTCGACCAACCAGGACACGTCGGCGACGGGAACCCTGGTTGCGACGGACCCGGACAGCGATGCGTTGACTTACAGCGTAGCCACTCAGGGGGCCAAAGGCGCAGTCACGATTACTGGTGCGACTAGCGGCGCTTATCGGTACACGCCAAATTCCGGGGCACGGGGCAGCGACACGTTCACCTTCCGGGTTGCTGATGCGGGTGGGCTGACCAGCACCGCTACCGTTGCGGTCACCATCGTTCCCGTCAATCATGCACCGGCTGCTCAGAACGGCACACTCTCGACCAACCAGGACACGTCGGCGACGGGAACCCTGGTTGCGACGGACCCGGACAGCGATGCGTTGACTTACAGCGTAGCCACTCAGGGGGCCAAAGGCGCAGTCACGATTACTGGTGCGACTAGCGGCGCTTATCGGTACACGCCCAACTTCCGGGGCGCGGGGCAGTGACACGTTCACCTTCCGGGTTGCTGATGCGGGTGGGCTGACCAGCACCGCGACCGTTGCGGTCACCATCGTTCCCGTCAATCATGCACCGACTGCTCAGAACGGCACGCTCTCGACCAACCAGGACACGTCGGCGACGGGAACCCTGGTTGCGACGGACCCGGACAGCGATGTGTTGACTTACAGCGTAGCCACTCAGGGGGCCAAAGGCGCAGTCACGATCACTGGTGCGACTAGCGGCGCTTATCGGTACACGCCAACTTCCGGGGCGCGGGGCAGTGACACGTTCACCTTCCGGGTTGCTGATGCGGGTGGGCTGACCAGCACCGCGACCGTTGCGGTCACCATCGTTCCCGTCAATCATGCACCGGCTGCTCAGAACGGCACACTCTCGACCAACCAGGACACGTCGGCGACGGGAACCCTGGTTGCGACGGACCCGGACAGCGATGCGTTGACTTACAGCGTAACCACCCAAGCTGGTAAAGGCACGGTGGTGATCGCCAATGCAGCCACCGGTGCTTACACGTATACCCCAACTGCCAACGTTACCGGCAGTGACAGCTTCACTTTCGGAGTGCGAGATGCTGGCGGCTTGACCGCTACCGCAAGCGTTACGGTCACAATCGTTCCGGTCAATCATGCACCCATTGCTCAGAACGGGACCCTGTTTACCTATCGCGGTGCGATCCGCAGTGGCCAACTGGCTGCCAGTGATCCGGACGGCAACGCCTTAATCCATACCATTGCCAGCCAAGGCAAAAAGGGCACGGCAGTCGTTACCAATGCAAGCACTGGCGTCTTCTCTTACACCCCGAACCGCGGTAGTAAGGGTGAAGACAGCTTCACGTTTATGGTACAAGACCCCGGCGGCTTGACTGCTACCGCGACTGTGGCGGTCAGGATCATATCGCTCGGCAACAAGGCACCGGTTGCCAGCGCCGGTACTGTGACTACTATTCAAGACACTCCCATAAGCGGCAAACTTGATGCTGCCGATGCGGATGGAGATCTCCTTGGATATGAGATTGTCGTTGCCCCCAAGCTGGGAGTTCTCTCGCTCGATGCCGCGACCGGAGCCTTTACCTACACGCCCCAGGCGGGTGGTACCGGCACGGATAGCTTCACCTTCAAGGCCAACGACGGGGAGGTGGATTCCAACGTGGCATCAGTCAATGTTGTCGTCAATGCCCACGTGAAAATCGTGCTTGAAGCCGAGGATGGTACTCTCACTGCACCCATGGTCCGGGCAAAAGACACCAAAGCCACCAATGGGAAATACATCTGGGTTCCCAATGGCACGGGAAATGTCAGCGACTCGCTGAACCCTGGGGGGCAGGCTATTTACAGCTTCAGCGTACCAACTTCCGGCAACTATCAGATCTGGGCACGAGTGGTTGCCAAGAACATCAGGAATAATTCCTTCTTCGTATCGATGGACTACGGGGCAAGTATCGCGTGGCATACTGCAATCGGGGCGAAAAACACCTGGATTTGGGACCATGTCATGGACAAGAACGATCCAAATTCTCTCTCCTTCTACCTCGATGCGGGAACGCATACCCTGGTGATCAAACAAATGGAAGACGGCACGAAACTGGACTCCATCCTGATTACGACCCAGTCGGGGTGGATGCGCGAGACAGTCTACTGTGATGCCGAGAATGGAGGCACTGAGGGTTGGGATGTTTTTGATGCGGCTTCTGCCGGGGCCCTCATCACCAATGTGTTTGACGAGGATCGGGCCGGGTATGTGATCCAAATGTCAGGCTCCAGGAAAGACAATGGCTATCGGCTGCATTCGGAAAGTCTCAGCAATTGGGCCAACGAGAACCAGTTTGTGATTGAATGGAGCATGAAATACGATGAGAATTATATAATTTATGTTGAAGTTCAAACCACCTCCGGGTATCGATATTTGCAGTATGAACCGATCAACGTAGATCATCTCGGAGCCTCCAGCCAGGTCAGACTGGGCCTTGGAACCGGAACCAAGGACGGTCAATGGCATACCTTTGTGCGCGACCTCCAGGCCGACCTGACCAAGGCCCAGGAAGGAGTGCAAATCCTGCAAGTGAACACCTTCGCGATTCGCGGCAGCGGCAAAGTCGATGATATCAAACTCAGGCAGGCCATTTGATTGCTTAATGGCGAGAACACAGATTCTTTAGCTGAATTGCCTCAACAATAGAGCTGATCCCCCGCTCTCATGAAATCTCGTGGAGTGGGGGACAGTTTTTGGGGCAATCGGTCACAAACCTTCAAACCAAACCCTCCAATCGCAGACATCCCGAACCCGCACCTGAGATCATGTCAACCCCCCTCGCTCCTCTCGTGGACACAACCAGTTGTTTCTCGAGAGACTATCTCAAAACTCCCATCGTTCGCCCTGCGTGGGCATTAAGAAATAACCTAGAGCAAATACCGCTCGTTCCCAAGCCGGAGACTTGGGAACCAGCGAGCTGGCGACGTGTGGGGACTGTTCACGCTGCACTATGTTATTTCCTGATGAGTCCTGAGGTATCGAAGCCTGTCCTGAGTCTGTCGAAGGGGGCGAGTTCCCGTGCGTTCCCGCTCATGGTTCGATACCTCATCACGAACGAGAGATTGGTTTGGGAATCCGATTTTGAGATAATTTCTAAGAGGTGACAGCGCGTACAACTTGACGTAGGATTGAGCATGATCTGCGGTGGAGTGTGCACAGACTTGGAGCAATGGTTCTCTCAGCTCGAGAGCTGCCTGCGATGACTCGTAACCATCTGAAAGCCAACGGATTGGAGGTGCATGGAAGAAATCGTTCTGGGTGTTGATGGGATGACCGTGCAGGATCTCGTGGCTATTGCCAGAAAAGGGGCTCGAATCCGCCTTTCCGAAGAATCGGCCGGACGCATCGTCAGGTCTCGGGAACTTGTCGAAAGATGGCTTCAGGAAGGCAGAGTCGTCTATGGCGTAACCACGGGCTTTGGGGCGCTGAGTGATGTTTTCATTCCTGCCAAAGATGCCAAACTCCTCCAGCGGAACATATTGATGAGCCACGCCGTCGGGGTGGGCCAGGCGATGGAGGAGGAGGCTGTGCGGGCCATGATGGCGCTCCGTGTGAAGGATCTGGCAAGGGGCCACGCAGGGATTCGGCTCGAAACGGTCCGTATGCTCATCGAGTTGCTCAACTGTGGAGTCGTCCCCGTGATTCCTGAAAAAGGATCGGTTGGGGCAAGCGGAGACCTGGCTCCGCAGGCGCATATGGCCCTGGTATTGATTGGTCTGGGTGAGGTTTTTCACGCCGGAACGAAGATCTCCGGAGCTGAAGCGCTGCGAGCCTGCAACCTGGAACCGCTTAAGTTGGAGGCTGCAGAAGGACTTGCGCTGGTTAACGGTACCCAGATGACCACGGCCATCGGCGGGCTTGCCGTCCATGATGCGGCCGAGCTCTCCAGGATGGCTGACATCGCTGCGGCCATGAGCCTCGAAGTGCTCCTGGGAAGTCGCACGGAATTTGACCCGAGAATCCATCAAGCGCGACCGCATCCCGGCCAGTTGGCCGCTGCCGACAACATGCAACGCATCACCCAAAACAGCGAAATCATATCCTCCCACAAGGACTGTGGGCGGGTACAGGATGCCTACACCCTCAGATGCTCCCCTCAGGTTCACGGCGCAAGCAAAGACGCCATAGCCTACGCCAGAAGGGTGATCGAAACCGAGATGAATTCCTCGACCAACAATCCCCTGATTTTTTCAGATGCGGAAGAATTCCTGCTGGGCGGCAACTTCCACGGCCAGCCGGTGGGACTGGTTCTGGACTTCCTTTGTATCGCTGTTGCCGAACTGGCGAGCATTTCGGAAAGGCGCATCGAACGGCTGGTGAATCCTCAATTGAGCGGTCTTCCGGCTTTTCTGGTGAGCGAGGGAGGACTCAACTCGGGTTTCATGATCGCCCAATACACGGCAGCCTCCCTGGTGTCGGAAAACAAGGTACTTTCTCATCCCGCCAGCGTCGATTCCATCCCCACGTCGGCCAACAAGGAAGACCACGTGCCGATGAGCCCCATTGCTGCCCGCAAGTGTCGGGAGGTTATAAGCAATGCTCAACATGTCGTGGCCATCGAGCTCCTCTGCGCGGCCCAGGCCCTGGACCTCTTTACCAACCTCAGGCCCGGGGCGGGGACGCTCGCCGCGTATCGAACGATCCGCAGCGTGGTCTCCCATCTTGAAAGCGACCGCGTCCTGTCACCGGACATTCAGGCGGTGGTAAGTCTCATGAAGAGCGGCAGACTCTTGGAGGCGGTAGAGGATGTAACAGGGGAATTGGGGTAGCGCCCCTCGTCCGGGGCTAGGAGCACAGCGCGGCGTTTGTCTTAACCCATTCAGGGCTGGTGTGTTGCTGTTCCCCTTGCCGTTGCGTTTCATGTTCATGCAACGCAACCTACAGTGAGCATGCGCTCAAACACGACCGTCTTAGTCGTAGGTTGCGTTGAGCTTGCGAAACACAACACGTGGAGAGGTGCGGAACTTTCGCCGCGCTGTACTAGGCTTCCCAGGGAGTCCAGGCCTTGCTTTCGAGGAGTTCTTCGCCGAAGATTTTGCGGAGGGTTCCATGCCTGAATGATACCCATAAAGGCGGTCCGGATCATTGGTTAAGCATCCGCGAAGGCTGGAGGGGGCTATGGTTTTGAGAGTACGGCAACCGTGTCGGCGATTTCCATCGTACTCACTCCCTGGCGCAGATCTTCCATCTGGTGCATGATCCTGGCAAAGCGGATGCCCTCCGCCGCACTGACCCACTCCAGCTGAAGCCGATCCGGACGGATGCCGAGTTTTGCCATCTTCTTGCGCACCTTTTCTACCCGTTTCACCGTCCAATGGTTGGCATCGATGTAGTGACAATCGCCGATATGACAGCCGCTAACCAGGATCACCGGCGCGCCCAGGGCGAAACCTCGCCAGATAAACGTTTCATCCACGCGGCCGGAACACATGGTACGGATGAGGCGCACATTGGGTGGATACTGGAGGCGAGAAACCCCGGCATAATCAGCCCCGGCATAGGAACACCAGTTGCAGGCGAAGGCGAGGATTTTTTCGGCAGGTCGGTCAGCGAGCATGGTGTCGATCTGCTCCAGGATCTGCAAGTCAGTGAAGTGGTTCATGTGAATGGCACCAAAGGCGCATTCCGCGGCGCAGGTGCCGCATCCGGCACAGGCTGCGGTGTTAACGACGGCGGGAAGCTGCTTCTTGGTGTCGACGGTGATGGCATGGTAGGGACAGACTTCTGCGCACCGGCCGCAACCTTTGCACTGTTCGGCAATCACCTCGGAGGTGATCGGTTCGGTGAAAATCTCACCCTTGTGCATCAAGCGGATGGCGCGGACGGCTGCCGCCGAAGCCTGGGTGACGCTTTCCTTGATGTCCTTGGGGGCTTCCGCGCACCCGGCATAAAAGACCCCGCGTGTGGCGGCGTCCACAGGCATCAATTTGGGATGGGCTTCGAGGAAGAAGCCATCTGATGTCAGCTGCAAGCCGAGCAGCTCCTGGAGCTTCTGAGTGCCCTTGGCCGGTTTCACACCGATGGCGAGAACCAGCATATCCAGGTCGAAAAACTCGATGGCCCCGGTGGCGGTATTCTCGACCGCCACCCGTACGCTCCCCGTTGGAGTCTCTTCCACCGTGCCGGGCAAGCCTCTGACGTAGTGCACCCCGAGCCGCCGGCTTCGCTTGTAGAGGTCTTCAAAGCCCTTGCCGAAGGCTCTGATGTCCATGTAGAAAACTTTCACCTCCATCTCCGGATGGTGTTCCTTGAGCACCAGCGTGCTTTTTATGGTATTCATGCAGCAGACGTTTGAGCAATAGGAGCTCCCCTTTCTTGCAGAACGCGATCCGACACATTGCACAAAACCGATCGATCGGGGCTGCCGGCGATCGCTCGGGCGGATGATCTCCCCCTTGGAGGGGCCGCCCGCATTGACCAGACGCTCGAATTCCAGGCTGGTCAAAACATTTTCGAAGCGTGTGTAGCCGTATTCATCCATCTCCGTGGGGTCATAGGGTTCCAGACCGGTGGCCACGACAATGGTGCCGACCTGCTCCACCATCTCCTCGTCAGACATGTGGAAGTTGATGCAGTGCTTCTGGCAGGCTTCAATGCACTTGGCGCAGACGGCGGGATTGTGCCCCAGACATTCATTGGGGTTGAGCCGGTAGGCGGCGGGGACAGCCTGTGGAAAGGGCGAGTAAATGGCCTTGCGGGACGACAGCCCGAAGTTGAATTCATCGGGGCGAACGACCGGGCAAACCTTGGCGCAATCACCGCATGCCGTGCATTCCTGTTCGTCGACGTAGCGAGCCTTCTTCAGGATTTTGACCTCAAAATTGCCCACACTGCCTTTGACGTCAACGACTTCACTGAGTGTCAGGAGCTTGATGTGGGGATGTCGACCGACATCCGTCATTTTAGGCCCCAGAATTCAAATGGAACAGTCCATGGTGGGGAAGGTCTTGTCGAGCTGAGCCATGGTGCCGCCAATGGACGCCCGTTTCTCAACCAGCACCACCTCGTAGCCGTTGTCGGCAAGATCGAGCGCCGCCTGGATTCCCGCCACCCCGCCACCAATGACCAGCGTCTTTTTCACGAGGGGCAGCCTTTCCGGTTCGAGCGGTTGGAGTTGGCGCGCCCGCGCCACGGCCATCCGGGTGAGATCGAGGGCTTTATGGGTAGCCGAGGCCGGTTCGTTCATGTGCACCCAACTGCAATGTTCCCGGATATTTGCCATCTCCAGCAGATAAGGATTGAGGCCCGCGTCCTGGAGCATCCGGCGAAAGGTGGGTTCGTGCAAGCGGGGGGAGCAGGAGGCCACCACGATGCGGTCGAGGTCATGTTCCGCGATATCTTCCTGGATGCTCTGCTGTCCGGGTTCCGAGCAGGCATAGGGGACATCGCGGGCGACCACGACGCCCTCAAGGTCCGATGCCGCCTCGGAAACCTTCAGGCAGTCCACCGTCCGAGCGATATTCAACCCGCAATGGCACACATAGACACCAATGCGGGGGGGCGTGTTTTGTTGCCTATCCATCGTTGTCCTGTCTGTGGAAGTGGTTAGTGGTTAGTGATTAGTGGTTAGTAGTCAGCAGCCCTAAGCCAATCTTAAGAGCCTCTTGCAAAACTACTCCCATTCGTGGTTCGATACCTCACCACGAACGGAAATTCAACATGTTGCCGCTGCGAAAGTCCGTTCGCCCTGAGGTATCGAAGGGCGAAAAGGACTTTTGCAAGAGGCTCTTAAGGGTTCAGTTTCTTGATAAGACTTGAGAGCATTTTTTGAAGTTCGACAATTCTCAAATCCATTGCTGTATAGGTTACATGGAAAAGGTAATCAAGCCTGACTGCAATGATGAGTTGTGTATCCAGTTCAGCCAGTGATCCCAAGGAGATGTATAGGAATTGCTTGAATTCACCAGTATGCTGACGCGCCTGTCCCTCTGCTATGTTCGAAGGTATGGAGACGGCGGATCGTCGTAGTTGTCCTCCAAGGCCATAGCGCTCATCCGGAGGCAAAGCTTTTGCGATGCCGTATACATCCACAACCAGTTCCATTGCCTTCTGCCACACCAGCAGATCCCTATACGACTTAATCTCTGTCATACATCTCACTCCACTACCCACTACCCACTAACCACTAACCACTAGCCACTAACCACTAACCACTAATCACTAACCACTATCCACTAACCACTAGCCACTAACTCACTAAACTCTTCATTCCCACCGAATCGTTTTAGCCAAAACCGAAGTGAGATCCATCATCTCCATCTGCAGATCGATGCCGCAGATGGGATCTTCCATGGCGCAGCGCAAATGGATCTGGCATTTCGGGCAGGCTGTCACCAGGAGATCGCTGCCGGTTTCCTTGGCCTGGAGCAGGCGCTTGACCTGGAGGGCTTTGCTGTAGCTGTCACAGCCGGTCCAGGCGCAATTGCCACAGCAGATCGCCGCCATGCCGTGGTCTCGCATTTCCTTGAAGCTCTTGGGCCGAAGCCGGCGCAGCAGTTTTCTCGGAAGACCGGCTCCGTCCTCGACCCGGTTCAGCCGGCAAGAATCCTGAAAGGTCAATTCTCGATCATACCGTTCAAAGCCCACCGCGCCCTTGTCGATCTCTCTTTCCAACAGTTCATACAGATGAGTCACCTTGAAGCCGACCTTGATGCCGTGCTCGGCATACTCCCGACTCAGCGTCCGATAACACTCAGGACAGGCTGTCACCACCTCTTCGATGCCCATTTCCGCGATCGCCGCCGTGTTCATCGCGGCCAGCTTGAGGAAATTGTGCCGGTCTCCCGACCAGAGCAGATCGTGACCGCAACAGCGCTCGTCGGGAAGAATGCGGGGATGAATGTCAAAGAAGTTGAGCAGTCGCAGACTGTCGACGAGGATGTCCGTGGTTCGGGTGGCAAGATGGTGCCTGAAAAAAGCATCGAAATAGGGGGCGCAACCACCGAAAAAGAGCAGCTTCGACTGCGGGTCCGTGTGAACATCATCCGGAAGCCACCGCCAGTGTTGAATGGGCAAAGCGGGTGACGTCATGGTGCGCATGAGTGACTGGAAGAAACCGTCATGGGCCTGGTGGTTGCGGCCTTCCGAGGTTCCCTGGAGCTCTCGCAGGCCGCGGATGAACTCAGGGAAGGTAACGGCCGATGGGCAGCGGTCGTAACACGTGCCGCAGGTGAGGCACGACCAGGTGTCCCGGACGACCGCAGGAGCGTCAATGGTTCCGGAAATCACCGCATTGGCAACGCCCCGGGGAGAAAACGGCTTGCCGATCAACGCCAGAGGGCAGGCCGAGGAGCACTTGCCGCAGTCCTGGCAGGCATAAACGTCATGGGCGGCCAGGAGTTGAGAAGCAGCGGCCCGCATCTCCTTCGGGGAACCGGTGGCCCCTGTTGCGACGTTATCCTTCACGGCGGATGAGGTGCCCGCATCTTCTCGTTCTTGTGCGGCCGGAGGCGTGACCGGATTTCGTCCCAAGCGCTCAATTTCGCCGCGGAACTCGATCAGGAAACGGAGCAGGGTTTCGGATTCATCCGGTAAACACGTGGCCAGCCGGAGACGCTCTTTTCCCAATCCCAGAAGCTCGATGATCTCCCGCGTATCATCGACGTTACTTACCGCTGCCGGAGTGCCACTCCCATAACGGCAAGAACCGGGTGCACAACCCACCAGGGCCACCCCGTCCGCTCCCATTTCAAAAGCTCTGAAAAGCAGCGACTTACTGATCCTCCCCGTACAGGGAATCCGCACCATCCTGATTTCCGTGGGGATCGGGGAACCATTGTCCTGGAGGGCCTGAAAGGCTGCATGCGGCCCCCAGTTACACATGAACAGAACGATCTTTAAGTCATCACATCGATCACTCGTTATCTCACTCATCACTGATCACTGCAACACTTCGTCAATCATCTGTTCCAGGTAAAGGCGGTCGCGATAGGGACAATCAGCGGCGCTGGACGGACAAACGGCGATGCAGTTGCCGCATCCCTTGCAGAGCGCTTCATCCACCACGGCATGCCAGCCGCCCACTGCGTTCCTGGCAAAACTCACCGCATGATATGGGCAGATCTCAATACACCGGCCGCACCCCCGGCAGCGGAGTTCATCGATAGCCACGGTGTAACCTTTGTTTTGCCGGGGTCCACGGGGCATGACCGAAGCTGCCAGCATGGCTGCCGCGGTCCCCTTGGTGCGCTCGGAAACACTGATTCCGGGGGGATTGGCAAGAAAGAGGCCGGGAACCGAGGTGGCTCCGGGAGTGAAAAAGGGGATGCCGCTGACCCCGTCCTTCTGCATGGACGATTCGACCGGGCGCGGCGCCAGTTCCTCCTTGGGTATATAGGGTATGCGGCGACGGGAATGTTCTCCCAGGATCACCGCCCCGACCTGGAATTCCTGTTGGCACCCGGAAGTCTCGATGGTCACCTGAAACTCTCCCACCGTGCCGCGTAGTCGTTTTACGCTAGATCCTGGGAAACTCTGAATGTTGCGGTGGGTGAGGGAGTCCTCCAGGGGGCGGTCAATGGATCCGAAGAGGAAGACTTCCATCCCGGCCTCCGCCAGTGTCTGAGCACTGGTCAGGGTGGCTTCGGAATCGATGATCACGGCGGTGGTAAAATTGTAGCGGCGGGCCGGGCTGGGCAGTGACTTGAGGCGCGCCGCCCGCCCCAGAGAGCGCTCTATGAGCCCTTGGAAACGTTCCCGAGCCAACCTGGGATCGTGCGGCAGGAGGCGCAGGACTTCCCCTCTCAGGTTGCAGGTCTCCACCATGGCCCGGCTGACGCCGGTGGCGTTAAAGAGGGCGCTCTTGAGCCGGCTGCGTGGGTCGGTGCATGAACTGCAGATGAAATCGAGCGGGCAGCAGACACATGAGGCCAGAATCACACGGGTCAGGCCGTGTTGGCGGATGGTTTTCAGCATCCCTGAAGTGCCTTCCGCCACGCAGGCCGATGGCAGGGTCTCGACATGCACCACATGAGGCTGATCGGTAAGCCGGGCAAGGTATTCGTCCAAATCCGGGGCCCAGCCCAGAGAGTCGTTGCACCGGCAGACGAAAACCCCCATGCGCAACTCTGGTGACAGGTGGGGATCGGGGGGCGAGAAAGAGAGGCCGTGTCCCTTGAGCCGCTGGGAGCTGCCGCCGAGCATGCGCATCGCTTCCATGGCCGCCGCAAACCCCCGCAGCATCATGGCCGGGATATCGTCCTTCGAAGCCTTCTTGCTGTAGGCCCGAATCACGTCCTCTCCCCGGATGGGGGGGGCCGCTTCAGGATCGGCGATAATGACTACGCCGGCGTGTTCAAAACCACTGTCCAAAGCGGTATCATGCCTGATGGCGCCCTGCAAACCGCACCTTTCCGTACATTGCAGGCATTCGGAACAAGAGCCGCATTGCAGGCACCGTTCGGCTTCGGCACAGGCCTGGGTCTCATCCAGCCCCAGAGCCACTTCGAGGCAAAGTTCCGGCCGGCAGGAGGCGTCTCTTTCAGGCATGCAGGCGCGGGCCTGGGTTGGAACGTTTTGGGGTAGTTCGCGGAAATCCCTGGTCGACGGTCGGTTCGAAGAGCTCTGATCCGGCTTCTCCCCGCTCAGATCGGCATGAACCGCACGAGCGACGGCTCTTCCCGAGGCCATGGCCTGAACCACGGTAGAGGGTCCCCTGGCGACGTCTCCCGCGGCATAAACGCGCGGCACATTGGTGCGAAAGGCGCCGTCAATGCGGATGAAGCCCGTGTTGGAGGTGTTTATGCGGGGGCCGTGGCCGGTGCTGGAGGCGCTACCGACCTGACCAATCGCCACGATGGCACGATCAAAGGGGAGGTCGTCAGGTTCTTCTCCGGCGCACATGACGGGCCAGGGGATGCCGTTTGGGTCCGGGTCTCCCGGCCTCGTGACCATACAACGAAGGCCCGACAACCTGCCGTCGGTTCCCAGAAAGGCCGTAACCTGCCTTGAGCAGAGAATCTCCACCCCCTCGACCCGTGCTGCCTTCACTTCATCAGCGAGAGCGGGAATGAGGTGTTCCGGAAACCAGGAGATGAGGGTGACGTGGGCACCAACGCGCACCAGGGCGCGAGCCACGTCGAATGCGGCGTTGCCGTCGCCGATGACGGCCACTCTTTCTGGAAGCTCCCTGATTTCTTCCCGATACAAACGAGCCAGGAATGCGAGGCAGCCCTCAACGCCTTCGAGGTCTTCCCCCGGGGCTCCGAGCTTGCGGTCAGTCCAGGCGCCGATCGTTACCAGGATTGCCCCGAAGCGCTCCTTGAGGTTCTCCAATTCCGCGCTGAGGTCAACTGGTGACGCGGTCTGGATGTTTACGCCCAGGTCGCGGATGATGTCGATTTCGTAATCGAGAATATCCCGCGGGAGGCGGTAAGGGCCGATGCCGTAGCGCAGCACCCCTCCGGGCTCCGGTTCCTTCTCGAAAATGGTGGTCGGATAGCCGCGTCGCGCCAGATCCGCCGCCGCCGCAAGCCCCGCCGGTCCCGAACCGATGACCGCGATGGGCGTTGCACGCGGCGAAACCGGTTGGACGGGGGGGCGCTGTTGCGTGGCCCGCTCGTGGTCGGAAACAAAGCGTTTGATATCCCTTATGGCGAGGGGAGCGTCCAACTCCCCCCTGCGGCAGGCCACTTCGCACGGGTGGGTACAAATCCTTCCGCAGATTCCGGGCAGGATGTTGTCACGCCGAATGAGTTCCAGAGCCTCAGCGAACCTGCCCACCCGGGTCAGCGCCACATAACCCTGCACATTGACTCCCAACGGGCAGTTGGCCTGGCACAGCGGCTGCCTCCGCTTTTCGATCACCGGACGTCCGGGAAGGCTCTGACGGCCATGGTAGCGAAGAGCTTTCAAGCCATCGTCGGTAGTAACCGGACAGACTTCGGCACAGTGACCGCAAAGGTTGCAGCGCTCAGGATCGATGAAGGTCTCAAAATTCTTGAAATGGGCACAGAACCCCTGCGGTGTGTGCTTTAGGGAACTGATTTCACCGGGTATGACACAGCGAATTCTGGGGTTTCGCAGAATCCGCAGCAGCCCCGGTCGCAGGGCGTAGTTCAAGAGGACACCCGAATCCAGCCGATATTCCTCGCCGGCAAGCTTCCGGTCGAGGTCGGGGTCCGGATCAACGAGGGTGACCGGAATCCCCATTTCACCCAGTTTGTTGGTGGCGGCAAGGCCGGCAGGGTTGGCGCCGATGACCAGCACGCGGTAAAGATGATCCTTGGGACCCTTCATGCCATTGTCCCCTTCCGTCCGGTGGCCTTCTTCTGGCGTCCCTTGAGGGTGGCGAGACCGTAATCGTAGCCTTTGTTAAAGGCGGCCACATTCTTTTCCCTGGTGCGCCGGGGCACCGTGTCGGCAACCGTCTCGCGGACTGCATCAGCGGAAACCGCCCCCGTCAGGGCAGTGAAAAAGCCGAGCATGACCACATTGGCCATCATCTTGTTGCCCAGTTCTTCGGCCATGCGGGTGGCCGGGATGGTAAAAAAATTCTGCGATCCCGGCTCAACGGCAGTAACGAGATCCTGATCCACCATCACCGTGCCCTTGTCCTTCGTCAGTCCGTGGAACCTGTTATAGCCCTCCTGGGATAAGCACACCAGAATGTCGGGATTTCTGACGTACGGGTAATGAATGGTGGTAGAGGAAATAATAACCTGAGCACTGCATGCTCCGCCCCGAGCCTCCGGTCCATAGGACTGGGTCAGAGTGCTTTCCCGCAGGTCGATCAGGGTCGCCGATTTGCCCAGGATCTGACCGGCAAGAATGATGCCCTGACCGCCAAAACCCGTGATGATGATTTCCTTGCGTTGAGGAGCCGTTGTTTGTGAATTCATAATGTCGGCCTACAGGTCTTGTCGTACATTTCGGTGCAGGTCGGCCGTTCCTGGTCGATAAACTTGCCCAGAGTGATGCCCTTGGCAAAATCGAGGATCACCGCCGAGGGGTGAGCGCCATTCCTGATGATGGTGCGGTCTCGGTAAATCTGAAGTGTCTCGAGGGGCTTTTCGCGGTTGCGGCGACCGTAGCCGGTAGGGCAGGGCGCCAGCACTTCAATAAAGGAGAACCCTCGTCTGAGCAAGGCTTCTTCGAACGACTTGGTGAGGTCCCGCGTGTGTAAAATGGTCCACCTGGCCACGTAGGTCGCTCCTGCAGCATAGGCCAGGAGCGGGAGGTTGAAAGGCGATTCCGGGTTGCCCATGGGAGTGGTGGTGGTATTTGCCATACAGGGCGTGGTGGCCGCTGCCTGGCCGCCGGTCATGCCGTAGTTGAAATTGTTGACGCAGATCACTGTCAGATCGACGTTGCGGCGCGCGGCATGGATAAAGTGGTTGCCGCCGATGGCGAAGAGATCGCCGTCACCGCTGAAGACCACCACATTCAGTTCGGGATTGGCCAGCTTCATGCCCGTGGCGAAGGGGATAGCCCGGCCGTGAGTGGTGTGGTAGGAATCCAGCTTGATATAGCCGGCAGCGCGGCCCGAGCATCCGATCCCCGATACCATGACGGTCTTTTCCAGATCAATCCCGCAGCCCTGCATGGCCACCAGACACGAGGAAAAGGCCGTGCCGATGCCGCACCCGGTACACCAGATGTGCGGCATGCGCTCGGTGCGAAGGAGACCATCAAGGGGGTGCTCCAGGTGAACTTCTTGTTTAGACATGCTGCTGTCTCTCTTCTCTCGGTGCGATCGGGAAACCGGTCCTTGGACCGTTCTTTTACCGTGCCGGAGTTTCAGGCTTTTCCCTTTGCGCGTAATGATTGGATATCTTTCAGCATGGCTACGATCTGCTCCGGAGGGATCACCGTGCCGCCGGCGTGCCCCACCAGAAAGGCCGGTGCCCGCCCTGCGGCGCACCGCTGCACTTCCAGGTGAATCTGGCCGAGGTTGATCTCGACCGTCACAAGGGCTTGCACGGTTTCCGCCAGCTGCCGCAGTTGCTCCTCAGGGAAAGGCCACACCGTGATCAGACGCAGCAATCCTGCCTTGATGCCCAATTGCCGGGCTTCATCCACCGCCGCCAGGCTGCTGCGGGCGGAGACGCCATAGGAAATCAGAACGATTTCCGCATCTTCGAGGCGGTAGCCGGCGGTGCGTACAATATCATGAAGATTCTTCCGGACCTTGTCGGTCAGCCGAGCCATCATGGCTGCATGGGCATCGGCGGTCATCACGGGATAGCCTCTGACATCGTGGGTGAGGCCGGTTACATGGATTCCGTAGCCTTCTCCTGCGATGGCCATGGGGGGGACTCCATTGGGTCCCGGCAGAAAGGGCTTGAAACGATCTCTTCTTCCCTTTGGGCGAGGGCGCGACTGGAGCTTGATGCTCCTGGCCTCGGGGATCGTCACCCGTTCACTCATGTGCCCGGTCACCTCATCGGTCATGACCAGCACCGGCAGCCGATAGGTCTCGCTCAAATTAAAGGCGTTGATCGTCTCGTAGAAAATTTCCTGCGGCGAGCTCGGTGCCAGGGCGATGATTTCATAATGTCCATGGGACCCCCAGCGCGCCTGCATCATGTCCCCCTGAGCCCCAAGGGTGGGAAGGCCGGTGGAGGGCCCTGCGCGCTGCACGTTTACCACCACGCAGGGCGTCTCGGTGCAGATGCCCAGGCCGAGATTCTCCATGATAAGACTGAAGCCGGGCCCGGAGGTGGCGGTCATGCTCTTGGCTCCCGCGCAGGATGCTCCGAGTATCGCTGCCATGGCGGCGATTTCATCCTCCATCTGCACAAAGGTGCCGCCGACATCGGGAAGGCGCGCGGCCAGATGCTCTGCAATTTCCGTGGCCGGGGTAATGGGGTAACCCGCAAAAAAGCGGCACCCTGCCGCCAGAGCCCCTTCAGCGCAGGCCACATCCCCCGTAATGAAATGATTGCCGGTCAGGACCGCGGGTTTCATGAGAAAAGTTCCCCATCGTTTGGTGCCTCCACGGAATAGATGGCCATATCCGGGCAGATGATCTCGCAATAATGGCAATTCACACAGGCCTCGGGTTTCTTCACCACGGGAGGGTGGTACCCTTTGACGTTATAGGAACTGGACAACTCCAGCACGTCCCTGGGACAAAAGGCAATGCAGAAGCCGCAGCCCTTGCATCGTTCCTGAACGATATGCACGATGCCCAGGGAAACCTGTATCTCATCGGCATCGAGAGGGGTTCGCCAGTATTTCATTGGCAACTGTCCTTTATGAGATGGCTGGGGGGGTTCTTACCCGGCCCTGACAGGGTTGTGTGAGCAGGGCCGACCAGGGTCCCGCTGGTGCCGCCTGGACGCGTACCCTCCACTTGTCAAAAGCAACCTTATAAGGATTTAGAAAGTAAGTCAACCTGTTTAGACTTTGATCATGGCTCTGTTTCTTCATTATCAGTAAAAAATATTGGGGGTATTGGAGGTAGAACATGGTTCTTGGCGTGCTGATGGGAAATAGTGATGAGATGTGAGGGGTCAAGGGAGAGCAGCAAAAGCATTAGAGGTAATAGAATCTGGCCACCGAGGCATCACCATCAGAAATTATCAGGGGGTATCCAGTGATGATTCGAAAATGAGGCGACTTTCGCTGACGAATGTCTTTGCCTGGCAGTTTATTGCGGGTGCCGGGCCCACAACCACCCCTTACCGAAATAGCTTGACTTAAGTCAAGGAAATGAAGAGACTCATCGTGCTACTCAAATTTGCCTGGAAGCTCAGCGCGCTGCTCTGCTGTTCAGCTCAGCAGGGTCCCCGGCTTTTTGCATTGGGATTCTGTTAGCTCCACTAATAGCTCTCACCCCAAACTGAAATTTCTGGTCTCTGTTGCTCTGAGAAGGGTCGGTCCGGCTCATCGCCCCGCGATGACGTTCACAAACCTTCAGCGCACAAGGATTTCCCATGGGAATTCGCAGCATCTTTCGCGACAAGGCTAAGCTAATGCGGATTGGAGGACTGGTGGTCCTGGTGCTCGTTGCCGCAGGCCTTTATGTCAACTTTGGGCCGCCGGGACTCTATGCCAAGTCGGCATCTCCGGAATTCTGTGCGCAATGCCATGTGATGGAGGCTGAGTATGAAAACTGGTTTCATAACGGGGGACATCGTCGCCTGAAGTGCATCGACTGCCATCTTCCCAACGACAACGCGGCGCGGCACCTTACCTGGAAGGGCTACACGGGGATGTGGGATGCTTTTAGTTTCTATTCCGGTCGGGTGCCGGAGACCATCCAGCTCACCCCATCGGGTGCGCTTATCCTGCAGGAAAACTGCCGGCGCTGCCATGATGAAACGGTGGCAAAAATCAATGAAGACCGTAACTGTTGGCAATGCCACCGCCGTCTGTCTCATCGGCTCAGCGGGGCTATGTGAAGGTCATCTGGTTCAGAAAGGAGATGTCGATGAAAGCAGCAAGTACATCCTGCACTTCCTGGTCTTGATTTCCCTTGTGGGCTGGGTGATCCTGGTTTCCTGCGCCCCGCAAAAGCCGGAACCGGTTAAGACCGTGACCATTCCCGACGGTGAAATCGATCCCGCGGTCTGGGGTAAGGCTTACCCTTTGGAGTACGACTCCTGGCTCAAGACCAAGGATCCACGCCCCGCCAAGAAGAGTAAGTATAAGCCGGGTTATGACACCGATCTCATCATCTACGACAAGCTCAGTGAATTCCCCTACATGCCCCTGCTGTTCAACGGCTGGGGGTTTGGGATTGAGTATAACGAACCCCGCGGGCACTACTACATGGTCATTGACCAGCTGGAGATCGATCCGTCACGGCTCAAAGCGGGCGGCGCCTGCCTGACCTGCAAGACCCCGTTTGCCCCCAAATTGCAGCAAGAAATGGGCAAAGCCTATTTTGCCGATCCTTATCTCGACGTCCACGCCAAGATTCCCAAGGAATTTCAGCAACTGGGGGTTGGTTGCGCCGATTGCCACAACAATAAGACGCAGGCCCTGGAACTCTCCCGCTGGACTCTCCAGCAGGCGATGGCCGCCATGGGCAAGGACTACACGCAGGCGACGCGTCAGGAAGCCCGCTCCCTGGTTTGCGCTCAGTGCCATGTCACCTACATCATCCCCAAGGATGCCGAGATGAAGTCCACCGGGGTCTTCTTTCCCTGGCAGGGAAGCAAACCGGAAGCCATTTCCATCGAGAATATCATTAAAGTCATCAAGAGCGACCCCGCTCACCTGGAATGGAAACAGAATGTGACCGGGTTCAAAGTCGGCTTCATCCGCCATCCCGAATACGAGTTCTTCACCTACAACAGTGTGCACCAAAAGGCGAACGTCGCCTGTGCCGACTGCCATATGCCGTATACCAGAGTGGGGGCGAACAAGATTTCCGACCACAATGTCATGAGTCCCCTGAAGAACGAAATGAAGGCCTGCCAGCAGTGCCATACGGAGAGCTCCTACCTGGCTTAGGAACAGGTGTTCGCCATCCAGGAGCGCACCGTATCCCTCATGAACCGGGCGGGCTATGCGACGGCGGTTGCCGCCAAGCTGTTCGAGATCGCCCACAAAGCGCAGGCCGAGGGCAAGACCCTGGATCAGAATCTTTATAACCGGGCCAAGGATCTTTATTTGGATGCCCTTTACCGGGTGATCTTCATCGGGGCCGAGAACTCCACAGGCTTTCACAATCCCAGTGAAGCCGGCCGCATCTGCGGGGATGCCGTGGCCATGGCCGGCAAAGCGGAAGGTTTGCTGCGGCAGGCTCTGGCCGGGGCCGGAGTGGAACTACCTGCGGACGTCAACCTGGAAATGGCGAAGTATCTCAATGAGCGCGGTAACAAGAAACTGAAATTCCGTCCCGAGTTTGAATTCAAGGATCCTTATCACAATCAGGATCTGTTGACGCCGGTGAGCAGCCTCGGGCGTTAGGAGTCGGCCGAAGGCAATGGGCAGTCATTGTGACGGTATTTTTTCATCCACGAAGGCACACAAAGAAATCATTTCGTGATCTTCGCGCTTCGTGGTGAAAATGATCTCTTTCGAAGATTTTCAGGACCTGCCCTCCCCAAAAAAACGCCAGGGCGAGCATGAAGCCCGCCCTGGCAGCGATTTCCCAAATTTTCTTGGTTTCGGCTTTGGTGATTAGGGCGCAAAACGTCACGCCCACTTCCCCCCATTACTCGATCACTCATCACTCGTTACCTTTTTAGGCCCCACAGCTCGGGCAGCCCGCGGGTTCTTCTTCCTTTTTCTTGCCTTCGCCATTGTCCTTGCCGAATTCCCGGACAATTTCAGAGATCTTTTGGAGCCGCTCATCCACTTTCCGGAACAGGGTGCCCTCAGGGTAGGTGCCGTCTTCCTGCACTTCTCCGGCTTCCATGCCGGTCAGGATCTCAATGCCCTCTTCGATGGTGGTTATCGGCCAGACATTGAATTTCCCGTCTTTGACGGCATCGACAATTTCCTGATCGAGCATGAGATTCCGGACATTCTTGGAAGGGATCATGACGCCCTGTTTGCCGGTGAGCCCTTTGAATTTGCAGATATCATACCAGCCTTTGATTTTGTGGTTCACGCCGCCAATGGGCTGAACCTCCCCTTTCTGGCTTACCGATCCCGTTACCGCAATCCCCTGGGAGATGGGGACGTTGGCAATCGCGCTGAGGAGGACATAGAGCTCGGTGCTGGAAGCGCTGTCTCCTTCCACCAGGCCATAGCTCTGTTCAAAGCAGAGGGAGGCTGTGAGTGAGAGCGGCTTATTCTGAGCGAAACGTTCCTTGAGGAAGTTGCTCAGGATCATCAGCCCCTTGGTGTGGATATTGCCGCTCATCTTGGATTCGCGGTCGATGGAAACCATGCCTTCCCGCCCGACACTGACGGTGGCCGTGATCCGGTTGGGCTTGCCGAACATGTGGTCGCCGGTCATGAGGACTGCCAGGCCGTTCACCTGCCCCACCTTGTCGCCGTCCGTTTCGACCCAGAAGATGTCCTTCTCGACCAGCTCCTTGATCCGTTCCTCGACCAGGTTGGAACGATAGATCCGCTTCTTGATCGCGTTTTCCACATGTTTCGCCTGGATCAATTCGGCGCTGTCAAGTCCGGCAAAATAATTGGCTTCCTTGAGAAGATCGCTGATGGAGCCCAGCTGGAGGCTCAGCTTGTCGCGGTCTTCGGTCAGTTCCATGCTGTATTCGATGACCCTGGCAACGCCCGTGCGATCGAGGTGACGGAGTTTGTTGTCCTTGCAGAAGCTGCTCATCATGCGGGCGCATTCGACGATGGTATCGTCCTTGCGATTCATCTGGTCGTCCATGTGGGCCTTCACCTTGAAGAGCTTCGGAAAACGATCGTCGTAGGTGTAGAGCAGCTGGTAGATGTAGGGGTCGCCGGTCAGGACGATCTTGACGCTGAGCGGAATGGGCTCCGGCCGAATGGTCCGGGTGCTGAATAGCCCGTAAAGTTCCCCCAAATCCTCGATTTTGATTTCCTCGTCCTTCAAGGCCCGCTTGAGTGCCTCATAGGAAACGAACCACCTCAGAAGGTCAAGGGCTTTCATGATCAGGTAGCCGCCGTTGGCCTTATGCAGGGCGCCGGGCTTGATCATGGTATGGTCGGTGAACAAAGCCCCGAACCAGGCCTGGCGTTCGATGGAACCGAAGATATTGGTGTAAACCGGGTTCGATTCAATGACCACGGGAGCGCCCTGGGTCTCCGAATTATCGATCAGAACGTTGACATCATATTTTCTGAAGAGCGTTTCCTTGGGAGGAACCGGGAAGGGAACTCCGGGCTGAGGCTGCTGAGCTTCCGGCTTTTTCTTGAAATCCTCGATGTTCTCCAGAATATCTTCTTGAGCCATCTTGAGGAAGTCGAGCACCTGGGGGTCATCCTGATACTTTTCTTCGTAGCGGTCCATGAGTTGGCCGACCACGAAAAGGGCGATCTCATTGTCCAGTTTGGTGTGCTTCTCTTTGAACTCGGTTTCCGCCTCCCGAATCTTCTTGATGGCCTCTTTCATCTTTTCATGGAGTTCGTCGCTCTTCTCCCGCAAGACCTTGCGTTCCTCTTCTTCGAGGTGGCGAAGGTCTTCCTGAGTCATCGGCTCGCCCTCTTTATTGGCCGGAATGATGACCATCCCGACTTGAGAAAACTGCAGGATGAACCCCTGCTCCTTGGCTTCGTCAGACAACTTGTCGATGATTTCTCGTCTTACCCGTTCGAACGACTGGTGAACCTCGCCCTCTTTGGTGCGATAGTCATCGCTGTCAAACACTTCGGGAATCTTCGCCTGAAGCGTTTCCACGAAGTCGTGCATGTCTTTCTTCAACTGTTTGCCGGTTCCGGGGGAAATCATAATGCCCTTGGGCTTGTCCGGTTCCTTGAAGTTGTAGACATAACACCAGTCGGGTGGCGTGGCTTCCTGCTTGGCCTGTTCTTCGATGAAGGTCTTGGCTGTATAGGTGAGGCCGGCATTGGATGGGCCGGCGATAAAGACATTATAACCACGCTCCTTCATGCCCATGCCGAATTTGATAGCGTCGATCGCCCGTTCCTGCCCGACGACTCTTTCCGGCAGGTCTTCCAGTGAATGAGTGTTGTCGAATGGCAGCGACTCAGGTTCAATGCGGTCTCGCAAATCGTTCACGGACAGTGCCGAAGGTTTTTTTGCCATGAGTTTCATCCTTCCTCTGAAAATATCAAAAAAGAGCCCAAAATGGATGGAATGCAACCGTTAACGTCAATCTTTGCCGAACCTCAAGTTAAGAATCAAGATAACCCTGTCAATAAACCATTCCGCTTCAGCTTACAACTTCGAGTTTGACCCGCTTCTTATGGCTCGAAGCCGCGGCCTGGAGAACGGTGCGGATGGCATTGATCGTGTTGCCGTTTTTTCCAATGATTTTGCCAACGTCGTCTGGCGAAATCCTCAGTTCCAGCAGAATGGAATCATCCGTCTCATGTTCCGCCAGAACCACTTGATCCGGTTGATCGGCCAGGGATTTAATAAGAAATTCAACCAATGCTTTCATCTAATCGGTCCTTTTGTGCTTGCAAAGAGCACAGGGATCGGTGACCAGTGCTCAGATCAACACCGGTCCCGGCAGCTTTGCGGCCTCTGGTTGGTGCGACTTCATGGTGTTGCGAGTTTCGACATTACCGAGTGGATCTTTTGCTCGGGTGTGCCGCGCTTGTCGCGGCGGTCATCGATCTTGATTTGAGTGAGCACCCGATTGACCTCCCCCGAGAAACAGCTCTCGTGCATCTTTCTCAACACCTGCAAAATCTCCTCGACATCACCCGTAATGATCGTCCCCATAGCGGTCAGCTCGAACTGGAGAGAGCTCTCCTTGAGCACACTCAAAACCCGCGCCACATGAGTGCTGAGGCTGGTGCCGGGAACCCCAAGAGGAATAATGCTGACTTCTGCCACTGCCATCGTTCGGTCCCTTCCTTTTCCTGGGGTCAGGTCTTGTTTCTCGGGGTCAGGTCTTGTATTATGATATGATCATATCATAATACAAGACCTGACCCCGAGTATAGTGTGAGAAACGCCTTCCTTGTTAAGCGATCGTGGCGCTCTCGTCAATATCCATTACGTGCACCAGCGCGGCAAGGCTTTCCGTCAGGTGTTCTTCGCGATGCGGTTCCAGGGTGATGAGAGGACTGAGCCTTCGGGTTCTGAGGAGCTCAAAAAACGAGTCGAAAGCTATGGTTCCCTGACCTACCGGAAGGTGATCGTCATGGCTGCCGCTGTTGTCGTGCACATGCACTTCTTTCAAGTACTCTCCTAGGATTTCAACCCAAACGGAGAGGGGAGCCTGGGAGAAACTGTGCTGGTGCCCCACGTCGAGACAGAAGCCGCAATAAGGGGAGTTGATCGCTGTCAGCAGTTCTCGGTGAAGCTCGGGATCAGCCTCCCACACATTTTCGAGAAGAAGTGGCACTCTCAGGGCTTCCGCCCGCGCCACCAGAGGTTCCCAGACGGCGAGACTGCGCTCCCTGTACCCATCGTGCCGGCCTCCGTGATGGTCCGGGTCGAAACCCGTATGACAAACCACCTGGATCGGTCGGAACAGCTCCACCAGATCGTAAAGTTGGTGGAACCTGAAATGGGACACGTGACGAACAAGGGAATCGGAGCTGCCGGGGCAAAGATCCCAAAAGGGGCCGTGGAGGGTAAGACGACATCCGTTGCGTTGCAGTCTTTCGGCCACGGCACGAAAGCTGGCGCGCGAAACGCCGTCCAGCTGTTCTGCTTCAAGCCCGATCTCAATATTGATCTGCAGGTCGATGATGGTCTCGAGGTAATCGGGCAGAGACCGCCATGGCATATTCACCTGGACCTGTTTCAAGGCCTTGAGTTGAGCTTCATCGAGAGCTGCCAACGAGGTGCCGGGGTTCCGTGTCACGGGATTGCTGCTGTCCTTTCATGGGGTCACCCCATCAGTCGTTCTGGAGGTCCTGGTGTTTTGCCTGGTAAAAGAATTGGCGGCAATAGTCACGTGCGGACCAATAGCTCAGAAATACGGAAAGCCACAGGAAAACCATGCCTGTCGAATCGAGGAAGGTCTGGATCGGAGGGACGGAAAGCAGCAGAAAAGACAACCCTATGGTCTGCGAGAGCATCTTGTTTTTGCCTGCCCGGCTGGCGTTGATAATGAGCCCCTGGCTGGCGGCAATGGATCGCAGGCCGGTGATGGTGATATCCCGTCCGATGATGATGAAGACCAGCCAGGCCGGGATCTTTCCATGGGGAATGAGCATGATCATGACGGCCGAGGTGAGGAGTTTATCGGCCAGGGGATCCAGGAGTTTTCCGAGGGAAGTGACCAGATTGTGGCGCCGCGCCAGAATGCCGTCAAGGTAGTCAGTGATGGAGGCAATCAGGAACAGGACAAAAGCTGCGTTCTGAGATTCCGGCCAGGCCGGCGGGGTCAGCATCACCACAATGACGGGTATGGTTGCCATCCTCAGGTAGGTCAGAACGTTGGGGAGGCTGATCAGGGTTTTGCGAGAGAAATCAGAGCGGGTCATGGCGATCACAAAGCCTTACTCAAAGGAATGGTCAGGGGTCAGTGCCCGATGGTCAGCCAGGATGAGTGCGGTTGAGTTCTGCGAAAAAGCAGGAACCGGCTGCCGGACTCTCACGCCGGTGCTGCTATGGGGTGGATCGTGCATAGAATTCCAATACCCTTTGAACATAATTGCGGGTTTCTTCGTAGGGTGGTATCCCTCCGTGCTTTTGAACCGCTTCCGGCCCTGCATTGTAGGCGGCAAGAGCCAGCGTGATATTGTTGTTGAACCGGTCCAGGAGAAACCGCAGATAGCGGACTCCTCCGTCAATATTCTCCCTTGGATCGAAAGGGTTTGCCACCCCCAGGTCACGGGAGGTTCCGGGCATCAGTTGCATCAGTCCCATGGCGCCTTTGGGCGAGAGTGCCCCCGCATCGTAGGCCGATTCCGCGCGAATCAAGGCTTTGACCAGGCGGTAGTCCAATCCGTACCGCTGGCAGGAATACTGGATATGGGGGTCGTACAGGTTCTGATTCAGCAGCGTGCAGGAAGGAGCGAGTGACCGGAAGGGATAGAAAGGCAGTGGTGAAGGTGAGCGCACATGGTTCACCAGGTTGGCGGCATGGGGGGGCAAGGTGGGGGTCTTCACTTGATGGGGGAGAGTGGGAACGTTGGTGAAATGGAGCACCCCGTCTTTATCGACATACCTGAACACCTGCGCTTCGGAGAGCCCCGGAAGGTTCAGAAGGGCGGCCAGAAGCGCCAGAGAAAACAGCCACCTGGGGGATAATCGCAGACAGCCTTCTCATCGTCCCTCCTTCCCTCTGTAGGGTTGCGGCCAGCCTTGCGAAACGGTCATTTCTCCACTTTTTGCCAGTCTGCCAGAAACTTGTCGATCCCAATAGCAGTCAGAGGATGTTGAGCCAATTGTTCAATAACCTTGAAGGGAATGGTGGCGATATCCGCTCCCAGTTTGGCTGCGGTGAGAACGTGCACAGGATGGCGGATACTGGCCACGATCACTTCGGCCTCAAAGAGGTAGTTGGCGAAAATATCGATGATCTGTTCGATGATCTTCATACCATCCTGGGAAATGTCATCCAGACGTCCCACAAACGGGCTGATGTAAGTTGCCCCTGCCTTGGCCGCCATGAGCGCTTGCAGCGGTGAGAAGACCAGGGTCACATTGGTCTTGACGCCTTCCTCGGAAAGCTGTTTGACGGCTTTGAGCCCATTCAGGGTCATGGGGATCTTCACCACCACGTGGGGATCAATCTGCGACAAGGATCTGGCTTCAACGACCATGTCTTC
Source organism: uncultured delta proteobacterium (assembly GCA_963783775.1). Lineage (GTDB taxonomy): Bacteria > Desulfobacterota > Syntrophobacteria > Syntrophobacterales > Syntrophobacteraceae > JADGQM01. The sequence continues at coordinate 77,063 of CAWAOR010000017.1, forward strand.
AAAGGTCAGGCTGACCGCCTCGGCGCTCACCGGGGCCTCGATCAGTTCGCAAATCGTCTTGATATGCTTTTCGAAGGCGGTGCGGCCGGCGAGCCCTTCCCGGGCGATGAGTGAAGGATTGGTGGTCACGCCATCGAGAATTCCCAAATTGTGGGCTTCTTTGATTTCATCGAGATTGGCCGTATCGATAAAAAACTTCACACTGTGCTCCTGGTTTCAAAGGGTCCGGTCGTTCAGGTTTCCCGGTGATCTAAAAGATACTTGTCGCGGCATTCCATGCTGCAAAAATAGACGCTTTGTCCCCCGATCCTGGCCTCGACGCCACGCTGCCTCAGAAAATAGGTTCCGCACTGAGGGTCGCGAATCAGTTCGGTCTCCTCGGGAGGAGATGAGCCGCGTGGGTCGTTCGTGCTTGGGTTGATGAGCGAAGCGATCCAGGGTTTGAGAAAGCGATAGGCGAGGTAGATCAGAATGCCGTAGAAGAGGAGTCGAATCATGAGGTCTCCAGTCGCTGTATTTCCTGGTTGTCCCCCTGGTCTGAGAGTCGGTGCAGAAGGTCACGCACGGAAATGTTGAGCGTGGGGTGCACCCAGTCCGGGGCGATTTCCAACAGCGGTTCCAAAACAAAGCGTCGCTGGTGCAGTCGTGGATGGGGAATGGTGAGAGCCGGCAGATTCACCTCATGATCGCCATAGGCGAGCAGATCGAGGTCGAGCGTACGCGGGCCCCAGCGGATCCGGCGATCCCGGCCGAAATCCTGCTCCACCTCCTGGACAACTCTGAGCAGATCCTCCGGGCTCAAATCCGTCTCACCAAGCACGACTCCATTGATAAACCAGGGTTGATCGGCAAGCATCAAGGGGCTGGTGCGGTAAAGGGAGGAGGTCCTGAGCACCTGCAGGTCCGGATGCTTGCCCAGTCGTTCGATGGCTGCAGCACAAATCTGCACGGAATCCCCCAGATTACTCCCAATAGCGATCAGAACCCGCTCCATGCTAGAATGACAGCTTCCGAATGCGCGCGACGGTCTCGGCAATGCGTTCCTTGTCGACCGTCAGAGCAAACCGCACGTATCCTTCTCCGGGTTCGCCGAAACCGCTCCCCGGCGTCGTCACGATACCACACTCCTTCAAGAGAAGGGAGGTAAATTCAGAAGAAGTGTAGCGGGACGGTGTCGGGCACCATACATAAAAAGAGGCTTTAGGGACGGTCGGCTCCAGGCCCACGCCCCGCAGTCCGCTGATGAGCAGGTCGCGCCTTTCCTGGTAGATCCGCTGCATCTCCTCGACGCATTCCTGGCTTCCCTCCAGCGCCGCGATGCCGGCCATTTGAATGGCGTTGAAGGCACCGGAATCGATGTTGCTTTTGACCTGTCCGAGGCCCTGAATGAGCCGGGGGTTGCCCACGGCAAAGCCGAGCCGCCAGCCGGTCATGTTATAGGTTTTGGAGAGGGAATGAAATTCGATCCCGACCTCTTTGGCGCCGGGAATCTCGAGGAAACTCATGGGGCGGTAGCCGTCGAAGGCGATTTCACTGTAGGCCGCATCGTGACAGACGATCAGCTCGTATTCTCTGGCAAAAGCCAGCGTCTTTTCGTAAAAATCCCGCTCAGCGGTGGCCCCCGTAGGGTTATTGGGGTAATTGACATACATCACGGCAGCGCGCCGAGCGGTGTCCGGAGGAATAGCCGCAAGGTCGGGAAGGAAGTGGTTTTCGCGCACCAGTGGCATGAAGGTGGATTGCCCACCGGCAAAGAGTGTTCCCACATGATAAACAGGATAGGCCGGGGTCGGCACGAGAGCCAGATCTCCCGGATTGATGAAGGCCAGCGGAAAATGCGCAATCCCTTCCTTGGAGCCGATGAGCGTCACCACTTCCGTGAGGGGGTCCAGTTCCACCCCGAAACGGCGGCGATACCAGGCGGCCACACTGATGCGGAAATCGTTCATGCCGGAATAGGAAGGGTACTGGTGCGTAGACGGGTCTTCGACGGCCTTCTGCACTGCCTCGATGATGTGCCCGGGAGTCGGGAGGTCCGGATCCCCGACTCCCAGATTGATGACGTCCACGCCTTTGGCCATGACTTCGGCCTTCAGACGATCAATCTCCTGAAAAAGATAGGGGGGAAGCTGCTTCAGTCGTTCTGCTTTCTCAAAAGCCATCAAAACCTCCAAATTCTCACTTGATCCCCAACACATGCTGCATATCGTAAAGGCCGGGTGGCTGCAGGACCACCCACAAGGCGGCTCGGAGGGCGCCGCGGGCGAAATTGTCGCGACTGTGAGCACGATGGGTGAGTTCGATGCGCTCACCCAGGCCGGCAAACATCACCGTATGCTCACCGACGATATCGCCGCCCCGAAGAGTCTGAAGGCCGATTTCGGCGTCCGACCGCTCACCGATGAGACCATGGCGCGCGAAGACTCCGGCCCGCTCAAGGTCACGCCCAAGCGCTTCGGCCACAATCTGTGCCAGCTTGAGAGCCGTCCCGCTCGGAGCGTCCTTCTTGAACCGGTGATGAGCTTCGACGATTTCGACGTCAAAGCCGTCACCCAGCAGACGCGCCACCTCGGCTACCGCCTTGAAGAGCACGTTGACTCCCATGCTCATATTGGGAGTAAGCACACACGGGATAACTCGAGCAAACTCTTGTGCTTGCACAATCTGTGCCGGGCTGAAACCGGTAGATCCCACTACCATGGGGATCTTTCGGGCTGCGGCGAGTTCCAGATGCCCCAGGGAGGCCGCCGCATTGGTGAAGTCAATCACCACTTCCGCCCCCGGCAAAGCCTCTTCCGGATTTCCGCGCACCGTGGTTCCCGTTGGACTGCCCCCGATGATCTCGGAAAGATCCTTACCCACTGCGGGGTGTTTGGAGTACTCGAACGCGCCGGCCAGCTCAAAGCCATCCGTCTCGCGCACCAGTTGGGCAATTCTGGAACCCATCCGACCGCCGATGCCAGCCACCACCGCTCGAACCATCATGTCCTCCTCTTGACCCCCAAGCCCAACCCACTCAGGGCAGGTGTGTTGCCATTCCTCTTGCCGTTGCGTTTCATGTTCATTCAACGCAACCTACAGCGAGCATCCACCCAAACATGACCATCGTAGGTTGCGTTGAGTTTGCGAAACGCAACACATGGAGAGGTATGGAACTCTCGCTCCCTAACCCCTACCCTCCTAACCACAACCACTAACATCAAACCGTAAGCCTGCAGATCTGCTCGAAGCCGCTCCCGATTGGCGTCGGACATGGGTGCCAGAGGCAGGCGCACGGTGTCGCTGGCAATCTTGTGCATCATGAACAGCGCGGCCTTGACGGGGGCCGGATTGGTTTCGTAAAACAAGGCGTGGCATAGAGGCAGCAGGCGGTAATAGAGTGCCTTCGCCTCGGCAGCTTTGCCTTCCAGCCATCGCTTGCAGAGATCCGCCATGTCGCGCGGAGCCACATTGGACACCACGGAGATGACGCCTTTGCCGCCCACACAAAGCAGGGGGTAGGTCAGGTAGTCCTCGCCGGAAAGCACCACGAAACGCTCGTCGCACATGGAAATGATGTCCGTGATTTGCTTCATGCTGCCTGAGGCTTCCTTGACGCCGACAATGTTGTCAATTCCGGCCAGCCGGGCAATGGTTGATGGTTCCATATTGACGGCGGTGCGGCCGGGGATGTTGTAAAGAATGATGGGGATATCCACCTTTTCGGCAACCGTCTGGAAGTGGCGGTACAGGCCTTCCTGGGTGGGCTTGTTGTAGTAGGGGCTGATCATCAGGGCTCCGTCCGCACCAGCCTTCCGGGCATGGCGGGTCAACCGGATGGCCTCTTCGGTGTTGTTGGAACCGGTGCCGGCAATGACGGGAACACGCTTGTTCACCTGCTCAACGGTGATCTCGATCACTCGTTCATGTTCCTCAAAGGACAGGGTTGCCGATTCCCCCGTGGTGCCACAGGGAACGATCCCGGTCGTGCCGTTGTCAATCTGAAAATCGATCAGTTGCCGCAGGGAAGCCTCGTCCACTTCACCGTCTTTAAATGGGGTCACAATGGCCACCATCGCGCCTTGAAACATGGTGCACTCCCTATTTGTTTAGAGTTTCATCCCAGAGTTTGCCTTCGCAAACGACCTTGGCGTCTCCTTCCAGGTAGACCTCCGCAAATCCCGGCGCATCTTGGTCCGTTCGCTGTGTAAAGTGAATGGTCAGAGATTCCCCGCTTTGAGTCAGGACTTCAACCGGAGAGCGGACCCTTCCTCTGGCTGCGGCAACCAGGGTGGAGGCGATGGAACCTGTCCCGCAGGCCAGGGTTTCCGCTTCTACTCCCCGCTCGTAGGTGCGAACGGCCATATGATGCTCATCGAACACGGTCGCGAAATTGGCATTGGTTCCCGCGGGTTGAAACTGAGGATGGGTGCGCAGCGTGCGGCCCAGATGAAAAACCTCGAGTGCTTCCAGCGTGGTTTTGTCGGCCACAAAATGAACGACGTGGGGGACACCGGTGTCGATGAAGTGCAGGAGGAGAAGCTCATGTTCCAACTGCAGGGAGATGTTCAGCTTTAAACCATGAGGAGGAGTCATGCGCACCTTGACGCGCTCCTCCAGGATTTCTGCCCGAATGATCCCGGCCAGCGTGCGGAAAGCCATTTCCTGTTTTCGGACGATGCCTTTGAGCCAAACAAAGCGGGCGGCGCAGCGGGCGCCGTTGCCGCACATTTCGGCCTCACTGCCGTCGGCGTTGAAAAACCGCCACATGAAGTCCAGTTCCGGATCGTTTTCGATGAGGATGAGGCCATCAGCACCCAGTGAAAGCCGGCGACGACAGGCCAGACGTGCCAGTTGCGGTCCCTGATCGGCAAGAATTTGCTGTGAACGGTTGTCGACGATAATGAAATCGTTCCCGCTGCCGACCATTTTGAAAAATGCAATGGAATTTTCTGAAGTTAACATGCCCTGGGGAGACTCCCTGCCCCGGTGTACCGATGAAAGAAGTGTTCACAGCAACCTTGCCCGAAAACAGCCCGAAGCGCGGTTCGAAAGGGGATCAAAGATCGAGAAACGCGGGAATCGTTTCTCCCTGGACGAGGTCTTCCCAGGTTTCCCGTTTTCGCACAACATAATATGCTTCCCCGCTCACAAGGACCTCAGGGGGGCGAGGGCGTGAGTTATAGTTGGAAGCCATGGTAAACCCGTAGGCTCCGGCGCTCATCACGGCCAGGTACTCCCCCGGCTGCGTCATGGGCAGTTCGCGATCCCGAGCCAGAAAGTCGCTTGACTCGCAGATCGGTCCCACCACATCCACGACCTGGGTTTCGCGGCTGCTTTTAGTCACCATCTGAATCTGATGGTAGGACCCGTAGAAGCTTGGTCGAACGAGATCGTTCATCCCGGCGTCGGTGATGATGAAGTTCTTGATCGCTGTCCGTTTGGTGTAGAGCACCTTGCCGAGCAACACACCAGCGTTGCCGACGATAACGCGGCCCGGTTCGAAAATCAAGGTGCAAGACAACCCCCTGAGCTCCTGCAGCATGGCTTCCGCATATTCGCGCGGATGGGGGGGGGATTCCTGGTCGTAGACAATCCCGAGACCCCCTCCCAGGTCGAGGTAGCGGATCGCGATGCCCCTCTTTTCGAGGCGGTCGATGAGCATTCGCAGGCGCTGCAAGGCGTCAACAAAGGGGGTAATGTCGGTCAGCTGACTGCCGATGTGGCAGTCTACCCCCAGAATTTCGATGAACTCCAACCTGCTCGCCTGTTCGTAGGCCTTGAGGGCGTTGTCGATATCGATGCCGAATTTGTTCTTCTTCATGCCGGTCGAGATGTAGGGGTGCGTTTTGGGGTCGACGTCGGGGTTGACGCGAAGGGCGATGCGGGCTTTGCGGCCGAGCATCCTGGCGCGCTCGTTGATGGCTTCGAGTTCCTGCGTGGATTCGATGTTGAACATCAGAATGCCTTCGTTGAGAGCGTAGTCTATTTCTTCCTCCGTTTTCCCCACCCCGGAATAGACAATCCGTTCCGCTGGAATACCGGCCTTGCGGGCGCGGAAGAGCTCTCCTCCGGAAACGATGTCCGCTCCCCCGCCGAGCGCTCCGATAGCGCCAAGGATGGCAATATTGGAGTTGGATTTGGCGGAAAAACAGATCATATGAGGCACCCCGGCGAAGGCCTCATCAAAGACCGCATAATGCTGACGCAGGGTGGCGTAGCTGTACACATAACATGGCGTACCCACGGCTTCGGCGAGCTTGCGCAGGGGCAACCCTTCGCAATACAGTTCGTCTTGTTGGTAATGAAAATGGTGCATATCGCTCTTCAACCTTTGCTAGGGACCGATCATCAGACTCCTGATCTCCGCCCATTTGGACAGGAGCCCTTCCCGGTGACCGTTCTGGGTTTTTTGACTGCTCACGGCGGAAACGGCGTAGGAATAGACGACGTTCTTCTTGACCGATTGATCAATATAAGGGGGATTCTCTACGGGGGTTGCGGTCAGGCGAATGATGTCCTTTCCTTCCCGCCGGTAGATATGATACCCGTCGACCTTGCCTTCGCTCTTCAGCCAGTGGACCTCGAGGGCACCCTTCACCGGGATAACCCAAACGTTTCCGGGAGGTGGGGGCGGCACCGCGTCAGGAGCTTTAGCCTGGTTATAGACCGTGAATTCACCCAGGATGAGAGATTCTTCGAAAACGTAAGCCGGCGTGACCCGATAGTCGTAGGTCTGGCCCGAAGCCACGGCTGAGTCGAGAAAGGTCGTGCCTCTGACGGGCATGGCCGAGAGTCTTTCCCAGGGCCCATCCGGACTGTGGCGCTCGATCAGGAACTGCACCTCTCCCGGCGACACGGCCCCTGCCGCGACTTTGGCCGCCCCGGCCTTCCATAGCAGGACAATGCCCCGCTGGTCGGAGCCTACCGTCAGATTCTTGAGAGGGGGCGGGGGAGTGACGACTTTCACGGTGGAAGGGTTGGAGAGGGAGAGCTGGTGGCGGTCCCGGTCACGCACCATAATCTGATAGCGGTATGCGTGCTCTGGGGAGACCACGGTATCCATCCACACAAAGGTGTTGCCCTCGCGCACCGCCGGTGCGGGGTTGACCGGGTCGATGACCTGTACTTCCTGCTGTGACGGGACGGGACAATCGGGGCAGTTGCGATTCCCCCAGTTCAACTCCGCCTTCACGACGACAAAGCGGACGGGCGTCCCTTTCAAGGCCTCGGTGAGCTCAGCAGGAACCGACCAGACCACCTCGACCGCTTTGAGCCGGACCTGTGTCCGCAAATCCTGGATGCGGGGGACTTGTTCCAGGGAGATCGTCTTAGGGTAAGTCTTGAGGCCACACCCGGAAAGCACCAGCCCCAGTAACAAAATGGGGACCAGGGCGGGCCGGCGAAAGTGCTCCGCAGTGCGCTCAACACGCGTATTCATACCGGTCTTCTTCCATCAGGAGATCATGGTTTCAGCTTCAGAGACGGTTCTCTTGCCTGCAAATCCGTCCGAGCCCGCTCGATGGCTTCCAAAACCCGCGAAGATGCGGTGCCTCCCAGCGATTTCCGTTGATCGATGACAGTGTTCATGTCGAGAAAAGGATACACATCCTGGTCGAAACCTTTGTGGAATGACTTGAATTCCTCGATGCTGCATTCAGCAAGCTTCTTGCCCTGGTGGATACAGTGTTGAACGAGCTGTCCCACCACATGGTGGGCCTTGCGAAAGGGTAAGCCCTTGCGGACCAGATAGTCCGCCAGGTCCGTGGCCAGCGTGAAACCCTCCGCAGCCATCGCCGCCAACCGTTCGCGGTTGAAGCGAATTTCCTGAAGCAGTCGGGCGAGCAGGCGGAGGGTGCTGAGGACGGTGTCGGCGCTATCGAACACGGGTTCCTTGTCTTCCTGTAAATCCCGGTTGTAGGCGAGGGGCAGAGCCTTGGTCAGCGTCAGCAGGGCCGTCAGATTGCCGTAGACACGAGCGGTCTTTCCCCGCATCAGTTCGGGTACGTCCGGGTTCTTTTTTTGAGGCATGATGCTCGAGCCGGTGCAGAAAGCATCACTGATTTCGATGAAGCCAAACTCGCTGGTCGACCAGAGGATCAATTCCTCAGCCATTCTGCTCACGTGCATCATGAACATGGCGGCTGCGGCGTTGAACTCGATGAGATAATCCCGGTCGCTCACGGCATCGATGCTGTTGACCGTGATGCGAGGGAAGTTGAGGTACTTTGCGGTCCATTCCATATTGATGGGAAGCGTGGTGCCGGCCATGGCGGCGCTCCCCAGCGGCAGCACGTTGGTGCGCCCGAGGCACCCCTCGAAGCGTTCGTCATCCCGCCCGAACATCTCGTAATAGGCCATGAGATGGTGTGCCAGCAACACGGGCTGCGCATGCTGCAGATGGGTGAAGCCCGGCATGATGACGTCCAGGTTTTCTTCCGCCAGCGATACCAGGACCTTTTGCAGTTCGTGGAGGAGGGTGCGGCATTGCTGAAGCGTATCGCGCAGGTAAAGGCGCATATCGAGGCAGATCTGGTCGTTGCGGCTCCTCGCCGTGTGGAGTTTGCCGCCGACTTCGCCGATCTTCTGGATCAGATGCTGCTCGATGGCCATGTGGATGTCTTCCTGGGCGGAGGCAAAGTCAATTTCACCCCGTTCAATTTCCCGCTGAATCTCCCCCAGGCCGGCCACGATCCGCGATGCCTCTTCATCGGAGATGATCTTGCAGGCGCCCAGCATGCGACAGTGCGCAATGCTTCCTTCGATATCATACCGGAAGAGCCTCTTGTCGAAATGGATCGAGGCCGTGAATTCTTCCACCAATTTGTTCATGGGCTGTTCAAAACGGCCCTGCCAGAGTTTTTCCCCCATTGGAATCCTTTTCCGACCATCCCTTTGCGATGTTGTTGCAGTCTCGTCTTCAGCTCGGTTCCCAAGCTGGAGCTTGGGAACCAGCTCTTAGGTGAATTCTAAGGCAGGCTCCTAGTGCTTCTGCCTGGCCACCAGCGACGCGATGCGAAGCCGCAGGGCATTGAGTCTGATGAAGCCGGTGGCATCGTCTTGTCGATAGACATCGTCCTCTTCAAAGGTCGCGAAGCTCGGCTGATAAAGGGAACGGCTGGATTTGCGCCCGACGGCCTGGCAACTTCCTTTGTAGAGTTTGAGCCGCGCCGTACCCCACACGTTTTCCTGGGCAAGATCCATCATCCCTTGCAGCATGCGCATCTCCGGCGCATACCAGAAGCCGTTGTAGATCATACGGGCATATTGCGGAACCAGAGAATCCCGCAGATACATGACCTCCCGGTCCATGGTGATCGATTCGACCGCCTGGTGCGCAGCGCGCATGATCGTGCCGCCCGGGGTTTCGTAAACGCCGCGCGATTTCATGCCCACGAACCGGTTTTCCACCAGATCCACCCGTCCGATGCCATGTTTCCCTCCCATTTCGTTCAGGGTGTGCAGGAGGGTGGCCGGGCTGAGGCGCCGACCATTGACGGCCACCGGGTCGCCCCGCTCGAAATCGATTTCGACAACCTCCGGGACATTGGGCGCGGCTTCGGGGTTGGCGGTCAGCACAAACATGCGGGGATCCGGTTCCGCCCAGGGATCCTCCAGAACACCCCCTTCAAAACTGATGTGAAGCAGATTGCGGTCGCTGCTGTAAGGCTTTTCCTGAGTCACCGGCACCGGTATGCCATGCTGTTTGGCATAGGCAATGAGCGAGGTTCTCGACTTCAGAGTCCATTCGCGCCACGGGGCGATTACCTTCAAAGCAGGGTTCAAAGCCGTATAGGTCAGCTCAAACCGGACCTGGTCGTTGCCCTTGCCGGTGGCTCCATGACTGACGGCGTCGGCTCCTTCTTCCTCGGCCACCTTGACCTGCTGCTTGGCGATGAGCGGCCGGGCAATCGAAGTCCCCAGCAGGTATTGCCCTTCATAAATGGCATTGGCGCGAAACGCGGGGAACACAAAATCCCGCACAAACTCCTCCCGCAAATCCTCCACACGGGCCTTGACCGCGCCGGTGGCGAGCGCCTTGGCATGCGCTTCCTGCAGTTCCTCGCCCTGGCCCAGGTCGGCCACGAAAGCGACGACTTCACAGCGGTAGGTCTCGATCAACCATTTCAAAATGATGGAGGTATCCAATCCTCCCGAATAAGCCAAAACCACCTTCTTAACGTCCATATATTCCCTTTGGTTATAGTGGCTAGTGACCAGTGGTTAGTGGTTAGTGGCTAGTGGTTAGTGGCAGTGGTCAGTGGCCGATGCGTCACCCATTCACCGATTCACCCGTTCACCGTCCTTTATCAGCCACTCCAACAACGCCATCTGCAGCCACATGCGATTTTCCGCCTGGTCAAAGACCGCCGCTTGCGGGCTTTCCATGACCCCTGCCGTGATCTCCTCGCCGCGGTGGGCGGGAAGGCAATGCAGGACCATGGCGTGGGGCGGGGCGGCGGCGAGCAGTTCCTCATTGATTTGAAAGGGCTGGAAGAGTTCTTTGCGCGCTTCGGCTTCGGCTTCCTGCCCCATGCTTGCCCAAACGTCCGTGTAGAGCACGTCGGCGGTGGCGACCGCCGCTTTCGGGTCGTGCACCAGGTGAATGCTTCCCCGCCCTTGGCGTTGTGCCCAGTCAAGGACCTCCTTGTCCGGCGGGTATTCGCGCGGACAGGCCAGATAGAGGGTAAAGCCCAACCGTGCGGCGGCGCTGACCCACGAGTGCGCCATGTTGTTGCCGTCACCGATCCAGGCTACACAAAGGCCATCCAGGCTGCCCCGTTTTTCCTGAATGGTCACGAGATCGCTCAGCACCTGACAGGGATGGGAGCGGTCGGTCAACCCGTTGATGACGGGAATGGCCGCATAGCGGGCAAGTTCTTCCACATCCCGATGAGCGAAAGTCCGCATGACCAGGGCATCGAGATAGCGAGACAGAACGCGGGCCGTGTCGGCCAGCGGTTCCTGACGGGAAAGCTGAAGGTCGTTGGCCGTCATGAAAAGACACTGACCACCCAGGCGATACATGGCGGTTTCGAAGGAAACCCGCGTCCGCGTCGACGGTTTCATGAAAATGAGGCCGAGGATCTTGCCCGCGAGGGTCGGGCGGAGCTTGCCCGTTTGCTGTTCCAGCTTCATTTCCCGGGCTCGTGCAATGAGTTGATGGATCTCTGCTGCGGAAAGATCCCGAAGCAAAAGAAGATCGCGTTTCATTTAGTCTCCTCTCTTAAGACCTCATCCAAGACCTGGACTAACTGGTCAATTTCGTCTTTCTCCACAATCAGCGGCGGCACGAAGCGGAGGACTGTGTCGTGGGTGCAGTTGATGACGAAGCCTCTTTCCAGGCATTTTTGGACCAACGGCGCGCCCGGCACCGTGAGTTCCATGCCGACCATCAGCCCCCGCGCCCGGACTTCCCGGATCAAACCGTGCTGCGCCTGAAGCGACTCGAGGCGGTCCTTGAAATAGCCGCCGATCGCTCTCACCCTCTCGAGAAACGGAGGTGCCGATATCAGCTGCAGCGTCCGCAAAGCCACCGCAGTGACCAGGGGAGTCCCGCCGAACGTGGTGGCGTGGCTGCCCGGGAACGAACGCTTCCGCCACTTCATTGGTGGCGAGCATGGCGCCGATGGGCAGCCCATTGGCCAGAGCTTTGGCCAGAGTCATGATGTCGGGCGTGACGCCTTCCTGTTCATGGGCAAAGAGAGTGCCGGTCCGTCCCATGCCGACCTGGACCTCATCAAAGATGAGCAACAGATCGTATTTGCGGCAGAGCTCTTTGAGTTCGCGCAAATAGCCCGGGGCCGGGAAATTGATTCCTCCTTCACCCTGGATGGGTTCCACCAGAACCGCGCAGGTCCGATCGGTGATCGCCTTCTCCACGGCTTCCAGGGAATTGAAATCCACAAACGTAAAGCCTCCCACAAGGGGTTCGAAGCCCTTATGGACCTTTTCCTGGCCGGTGGCCGAAAGGGTGGCCAGGGTGCGTCCGTGAAACGAGTCCTTCATGCTGATCACGTGGAAACGCCCCGCCCCGTAACGGTCCTTGCTGTACTTGCGGGCAATCTTCAGAGCGGCTTCGTTGGCTTCAGCCCCGCTGTTGGAAAAAAACACCTTATCCGCAAAGGAAAGCCGTGTCAATTCAGCGGCCAGTTCCACCTGGGGGCACGTGTAAAAGAGGTTGGAAACATGAACCAGAGTATCCGCCTGCTGGCAGATCACCCTGGTGAGTTCGGGATGGCAGTGGCCCAGGTTGCAGACGGCGATGCCGGCCAGGAAATCCAGATATTCCTTGTCCGCCTGATCCCACAGCCGAAGGCCCCGGCCCCGCACAAAGACCACGGGCAACCTGGCGTAGGTGCCAAAGATGTTCTCCTGACAGGATAATTGCACATCTTTCATAGAGTCTCTTTCTATTTATGCCTGGCGTTCTTTCACGATTTCCGTGCCGATTCCCGCGTCCGTAAAGATTTCGAGAAGAATGGCGTGGGGAACTCGGCCATCCACAATGTGAACCTTTTCGGCGCCTTCCTGCAGCGCATCAACGGCGCACTGCACCTTGGGAATCATGCCTCCGCGCAACGTTCCGTCCTGCATGGCGTCCGCCGCTTCGGCAATCGTCATGCTGGGGATGAGCTGTCCGTCGGTGCCGAGCACTCCGGGCACATCGGTCATGAGCAGCAGTTTCTTGGCGCGAAGGGCGCCGGCAATGCGCCCGGCTACCAGATCGGCGTTGATGTTGTAGGTTTCCCCGTCCTTCCCCACGCCAACCGGCGCAATCACGGGGATCATGTTGCTCCGCTCCAGGGTGAGGAGGATCTCCTCATTGATCCGCTCCACTTCCCCCACCAGCCCGATATCGATGATTTCGGGCGGCTGGTCGTCCCCCTGGTGACGGGTGACGTGGAGCTTGCGCGCTTCAATGAGTTGCCCGTCCTTGCCGCTCAACCCGACGGCCTGACCGCCGTGGCGGTTGATGAAGGAAACGATCTCTTTATTGATTTTTCCCACCAGCACCATCTCGACGATGTCCATGGTGTCCTGGTCGGTGATCCTCATCCCCTGGTGGAATTGACTCCGGATACCCAGGCGACCCAGCATGTCGCTGATCTGAGGCCCCCCCCATGGACGACGACGGGATTGATCCCGATGTATTTCATCAGCACAATGTCCTGCGCAAAACTTTCCTTCAGTTCATCCGCCACCATGGCGTGTCCGCCATACTTGATGACCACGGTGGACTGGTAGAACCGGCGAATATAAGGAAGCGCCTCAATCAGAATCCTTGCTTTCTCCACTTCACCTTCTCCCACCCATCGCCAAACCACCAAGAAACTATCTCAAAATGCCTATGACTTCTTTGATCGTCATTCCCGCGAAGGCGCATAGGCGTCAACTTAGGCTTTCTTACCACGAAGAGCACGAAGGACACGGACAGAAGAAACGCCACGCTTTCCTCTCCTTAGTGTCCTTCGTGGTTAGGTGCTCAATATCAGGGACACCAGCCAAATCCCACGCAAAACCCTTAAGTTGACGCGTATGCGCGAAGGCGGGAATCCAGTCTTTAGGGTTTTCCTGGCCCCCCGCCTTCACAGGGGTGACGGCCTATGCGAACTCTGAGACAGTCTCTAACCACTAACCACTAACACTAACCACTAACCACTAACCACTAACCACTAACCACTAACCACTAACCACTAACCACTACAAAATATACCGGCTCAAATCCTCATCCTTCACAATATCAGCGAGCTTTTCCTGGACGTAGTTCTTGGTGATGGGGATGGTTTGCCCTTTGAGATCGGGGGCATTGAAGGAAACGTCCGAGAGGAGTTTTTCCATAATGGTGTGGAGTCGCCGCGCGCCGATGTTTTCCATTCGGGAGTTGACCTCATAGGCGATGCCGGCAATTTCATCGATGGCTTCATCGGCGAAGACCAGCTCCACCTCTTCCGTTTTCAGCAAAGACACATACTGCACAATCAGAGCATTTTCCGGCTCTTTCAGGATCCGGATGAAATCCTCCTTGCTGAGCGAGGTCAGTTCGACCCGGATGGGAAACCGGCCCTGGAGCTCGGGAATGAGGTCGGAGGGCTTGGAGATGTGGAACGCTCCCGAGGCGATGAAGAGGATGTGATCCGTTTTGACCATGCCGTATTTGGTCGTGACCGTAGATCCTTCCACAATGGGGAGGAGGTCGCGTTGCACGCCTTCTCGGGACACATCCGGGCCGCGGCCGGATTCCCGGCCGGCGATCTTGTCGATTTCATCCAGGAAAATGATCCCCGACTGTTCCACCCGTTCGATGGCCAGCTTGATGACCTTATCCATATCGATGAGGCGTTGCGATTCCTGTTGAATGAGGATCTCCCGGGCTTCGGGGATTTTGACCTTGCGGCGCTTGGTGCGCTGCGGCAGCATGGAACCCAGCATGTCGCGCAGGTTGAAGTCCATGTCCTCCATGCCGGTCCCGGCAAAAATCTCGATCATGGGGAAATTGCGGTCGGGGACATCCAGTTCCACGTAGCGGTCATCGAGTGAGCCCTGTTTGAGGAGCTTGCGGAGCTTCTCGCGGGTCGAATCGGCCTGATCGGATTCTTCCTGGGCGGCCTTGACCTCGACCGGAGCCTCGATCAGCTGATCCTTGGTTTCCTGTTGGCGCTTGGGTGGCAGCAGAATATCCAGGAGCTTTTCTTCGGCCAGTTCTTCCGCTTTGAGCTTAACGGTTTCGAGCTCTTCCGTGCGGACCATGCTGACCGCCAGTTCCATGAGGTCCCGCACCATCGATTCCACATCCCGGCCCACGTAGCCGACTTCCGTAAATTTGCTGGCTTCGATTTTAAGAAACGGTGACTGGGCCAGGCGCGCCAGTCGTCGGGCAATTTCGGTTTTCCCGACGCCGGTCGGCCCAATCATGATGATATTCTTGGGAGCGATTTCATCCCGCAGATGTTCCGGCACCTGCTGGCGGCGCCAGCGGTTCCGGAGGGCGATGGCGACCATCCGTTTGGCGTCATGCTGCCCGATGATGAATTTGTCGAGTTCGCGGACGATTTCGACCGGAGTAAGCGGTTGCTGCATGGGCTCAAAGCTCCTCGAAAGTAAATTCGTGGTTGGTGTAAATGCAGATGGAGGCCGCGATCTTCATGGCCTCCTCGGCAATCGCGCGGATGGGAAGCTGGGTATGGGCCAGGAGGGCGCGCGCCGCTGCCAGAGCAAAGGGAGCGCCGGAGCCCACCGCGGCGATGCCGTCATCCGGTTCGATGACGTCGCCGGTTCCGCTCAGGATGAAGCAGTCGGTGCGATCGGCCGCGACCAGTAAGGCTTCCAGGCGGCGCAGCGCCCGGTCCATGCGCCAGTCTTTGGCCAGTTCCACGGCGGCGCGTTTGAGGCTCCCGTTGTATTGTTCCAATTTCCCTTCGAGCCTCTCGAACAGGGTGAAGGCATCCGCCGTCGACCCGGCAAAACCGGCCAGGATTTTATCGTGGTACATCTTGCGGACCTTTTTGGCCTGGTGTTTGATCACGGTTTCGCCCAGGGTCACCTGTCCGTCGCCGGCCATAACCACCTGCCCGCCTTTATGAATGGCAAAAACGGTGGTGCTGCGAATGATGTTTTCTTTCATGATCGAGTCTTCTCCAGAATGCGGATAATGCCTACCTGGCTATCCGGCTGCGGGGGTGGGCAGAGTCGTAGATCTTCATCAGCTGGTCCAGATGCACATGGGTGTAGCGCTGCGTCGTCGAGAGCGCAGCATGGCCGAGCATTTCCTGGATGGCGCGAAGATCGGCCCCGGAGTTCAAAAGGTGAGTGGCAAAGGTGTGGCGTAAGCCGTGGGGGCTCAAATGCTGCCAGAGGCCACACCGGTGCAGTTCGGCCCGCAAAATCCGGTGCACCGAACGGGCCGTCAGGCGGCGGCCCGAGGCGTTCAGGAAAAGATGGGGGCGATCGCGTCGAAGGTGTGGCAACTGCCCGTCCACGGCGGCAAGATAGGCCCGCAGGGCTTCTCGCGCTTTCCTGCCGATGGGAATCACCCGCTCCTTCTTGCCTTTGCCGCGAAGGCGCGCCAACCCTTGCTCAAAGTCGACATCGGAGACGTCCAGACCCACCAGTTCGCTCACCCGGGCTCCGAGGGAATAGAGGCTTTCGAAGATGGCCCAGTTGCGGAATCGCCTCCAGGAGCTGTCGGGAAGGGCGGCGCTGCGCTGCAACGTATCCAGGAAATGGAAAATATCATCCACATCAAGGAAAGCAGGGATCTTGGCTCTCACCTTGGGCGCGGCCACCCGTTCGGCGGGGTTGTCCTCGCACCAGCCGCGATCGGTCAGGTAGTTGAAAAACGACCGCAGGGTCGACAGCTTGCGAGCTCGGCTGCTGTTTTTTAGATCCTTGTGAACCGCGGCGAAAAAACCGCGGATCAGATCGGGTGTGACTTCGGACACCGCAAGGTGCTCGGTTCGGGTCTTCTGCTGCAGGTGCTGACGAAACTGGTCGAGGTCGCTGGCATAGGCCCGGGATGTCTCTTCACTCACACTGCGCTCGTGGCGCAGATAATCCAGGAAAAGCTCCTGGGATTGTTCCAGGGTGAGTAAGGTTTTCATCGGTCAACAAACCTGCAAGGATACAGACACAGTAACCCCAAAAAAAGAAATTGATTAGCACAGAGACCGAAAAAATCAATGAAAAACCACCCGACATGCGAAATCCGAAATCCGAAATCCGAAATTATCTTGACTCGGGTTTCCTTCTTGCCTTAGTTTTAGAACTTGTATTTTCTTCCGGGACTTCGAAATTTTGCGCCCTTTTGCCGCAATGACTGTAGAAAGGACAAAATATGAAAGAAGATGTCTCCAAGGTTCGAACGTTCGCCCTCATTTCTCACGGCGGAGCGGGCAAAACTTCTCTGGCTGAAGCCATGCTGTTCAATGCGGGAGTGACGACCCGTCTGGGAAAGGTGGATGAAGGCACTTCGGTGATGGACTACGAGCCTGAAGAAGCGAAACGCAGAATCACCATCAGCACGGCCTTCAACACCCTTCCGTGGAGAAAGCATCAGCTTACCGTCATCGATACCCCTGGGGACTTCAACTTCATTGCTGAAACCAAAACCTCCATGCAGGGAGCCGACGCCGTGTTGGTGCTGGTGGACGCCATCGACGGGGTCCGCGTGCAGACCGAGAAGGTGTGGGAGTTTGCCGAAGAGTTCGGGCAGCCGAGGATGATCTTTGTCAGCAAGATGGATCGCGAACGCTCGGATTTCTTCAAAGTCGCCGAAGATATTCAGAACAATTTCGGCAAGTCCTGCGTCGTCCTCCAGATCCCCATCGGGGCGGCGGAGAACTTTAAGGGCGTGGTCGATATCCTGAGCGAGAAGGCCTATCTCTACACCAAAGGCGACAGCGGCCAGTTTGATACCGAGGAAGTACCCGAAGACCTCAAAGGTCGCCTGGTGCAATACAAGGAAGAACTTGCCGAACGGGTTGCCGAATCCAATGACGAACTGCTCGAAAAATATCTCGAAGAGGGGAGCCTGACGCCGGAAGAGGTGAGGGAGGGCTTACGGAGTGCCGTCGTTTCGGGCAAGCTTTTCCCCGTGACCTGCGGCTCCGGGCCGCTCAACGTCGCCATCCAGCCGCTGCTGGACTTGATTGTGGACTGTCTCCCTTCGCCCCTTGACCGCGGCGCCCGACAGGGAAAACTTCCCGGCAAGGAGCAGGTGGTTGAGAGGACCCCGATCCCAACGGCCCATTCAGTGCGCTGGTCATAAAAACCATCAGCGACCCATACGCCGGGCGCCTCTCGGTGATTCGGATCTTTTCCGGGTCGCTGACGGCCGATTCTTCGGTTTACAACTGCACGGAGCAGGCGCGGGAGCGTTTCGGCCAGCTCCTGCGGTTGAAGGGCAAGAACCAGGAACAGATTCAGGAAGCGGGTCCCGGCGATATTGTGGCCATCGCCAAGTTGAAGGAAACCACCACCCAGGATACCCTCTGCTCCGAAAAGGAACCGATCCTCTTTCCAGCCGTGGAACTGCCTCCGGCGATCTATTCCCTGTCGGTGGAACCCAAGAGCAAAGGCGATGAAGAAAAGATCTTCTCGTCGCTCACCCGGCTTGATGGAAGAAGACCTGACCCTGCGACTCGACCGCAACGAAGAAACCCGCGAGATGATCCTCTCGGGTATGGGTGAAATCCATATCGAAGCCACGGTGGAAAAACTGAAGCGCAAGTTCGGCGTGGAAGTCAATCTGCGCCTGCCGAAAGTGTCTTACAAGGAAACCATCAAGGGCAAGACGCGGGTTCAGGGCAAATACAAGAAGCAGTCCGGTGGTCGCGGCCAGTTTGGGGACTGCCATATCGAAATGGAGCCCCTGCCCAAAGGTGAAGGCTTTCAGTTCTTCGACAAGATCGTGGGCGGCGTTATTCCCAAGCAGTACATTCCCGCAGTGGAGAAGGGGATTGCGGAGGCGTCCCTGGAAGGAGCCCTGGCCGGGTACCCGGTGGTCGACTTTAAGGTCGATCTGGTGGACGGCTCCTACCACACGGTGGATTCCTCGGAAATGGCCTTCAAGATCGCCGGTTCCATGGCCTTCAAGAAAGCCATGATGGAAGCGAAACCGACCCTGCTCGAACCGATCATGCTCATGGAAATTACGGTGCCGGATGACTGCATGGGGGATGTGATCGGGGACTTGAACTCGCGACGCGGCCGGGTGCTGGGGATGGAAAGCAAGGGCAAGAAGCAGATCATCCGGGCGAACGTACCCCAGTCGGAAGTGCTCAAATATGCTCCTGATCTGCGTTCCATCACCGCAGGGCGGGGCATGTTTACGATGAAGGTATCCCATTACGAGGAAGTTCCCGGTCAGCTTCAGGAAAAGATCATCACGGCGGCGAAAGAAGAAAAATAACGGTCACGGATTGGAGGGAAGGCCTCGGATTCAGAAACGCTGAAGCCACCTGAACCCCAGGAAGCCGAGGAAGGGGAATTCTCCATCGGCGAAGAGTTGGTCGATGCGGTTCAGACCCTTTGTCTGACTTCAAGGGAAGGTGTTTTGGAGGTCCGCTCGGAATGGGGTGCGGGCAAGATCTCCTTCAGGTCGGGCCGCGTCCTTCACGCACAGATTGCCGACCTTCAGGGAGAGGCGGCGTTTTCCAGAATGGTGAGTGCACCTGCGGGGGATTTTCGCCTGTTGCCCCCGGAAGCGCCGGGAACCGTTTCCATCGCCAGACCGTGGGAGGACGTGCTCATCGATGCGGTCCGCGGTCAGGAGTCTGAGCGAGACGAGGTCGCGGAAAGCCAGGCGCAGGAACTGCAGACCAAATCGCTTTTCCAGATGGTTCGTGGGATGAACCTGACGCAAAAGGTGCGCTTTGCTTTGAGGTGTGAAAAGGAGGGACGGTCGCTGCTCATCCGCGACGGCAGTCGCGCGGTGCAGTTCGCGATCATCAGCAATCCTCGCATTACCGAGGGCGAGATCGCCATCATTGCCAGCTCCAAGACCATCGACGAAGAAGTCCTGCGACGCATTGCGGAGAATCGTGAGTGGGTGAAATATTATCCCGTGAGACTGGCCCTGGCCGGCAATTCCAAAACCCCCATCAATATTGGCATCAAAATGCTCCCGACGCTCATGCCCCAGGATTTGTCTCTGATTGCGAAAAGCAAGGACGTTTCGGCAATGATCGCCCTGGCCGCCCGCCGGTTGATTTTGCAAAAGGGATAGTGAGAGTAATGAAGGGTGAAAGGTGAAGGGTGAAAGGTGAAGGTGAGTGAATGATAGAGGTGAGTAGAATGATGAGCCATCAGCCATGAACCATGAGGGCACGATGAGTTGCGGCGAGGGGTTTAAACGGACGGTTGCGATTGTGACCATGAGCGACAAGGGCGCGCGGGGCGAGCGGGAAGATCGTTCCGGCCAGGTGCTGCGCGAACGGTTGCTCCAGCAAGGGTACCAGGTGCTCTATCAGAGCGTGGTTCCCGATGAAGTGGAAGCGATTTCCACAGAGCTTGTCAAATGCGCGGAAACCATCGGGGTTGCTCTGATCGTGACGACGGGAGGAACCGGAGTCTCACCCCGCGACGTGACCCCGGAGGCAACGCTGGCGGTCATCGATCGCCACGTTCCCGGCATGGCCGAAGCGATGCGCGCGGCGAGTCTTGCCAAAACCCCGCACGCCATGATTTCGAGGGCCGTCGTGGGCATTCGAGGCAAAACCCTCATCGTGAATCTTCCCGGCAGTCCCAAAGGTGCTCTGGAAAACCTGGAAGTGGTCCTGCCCGCCCTGTCCCATGCCCTCGACAAAATCCAGGGCGATCCCTCCGACTGTGGGGCCGGTGTGGCGTGAGGGGTGAGGCGTCAGGGGTGAGGGGTCAGTGCGGGGGCCACTGTGCATTTGTCCGGGTTGTGTTCCTGCGGGGAGCTCCTTTTTTTCCGATTAGCGCTATTCTTCAGCCAGACGAACTCAAAGCTGATTTATGCTAAGCAAAACTCCTTAACCTGTCATGCCCGCAAAGGCGCATAGGCGTCAACTTAAGCTTTCTTACCACGAAGAGCACGAAGGACACGAAGACCACGAAGAAGTTATAGAATGACGGTTGATTATATGCATGGCTGAAGATCGACGCTAATCGGATCTCTTTTTGCCTGATATTGAGCCGTGACAGCGTCGGTTGCCTCGTCCGTTACTCCCCACTTCCCATTCTCACTCATCACCTCACTCCCCATCTCCCACCCCAATTCCCGCTCCAACTGCTGGCGCATCCGCTCGGGGTGGCTGCCGGCCCAATAGATTTTCCGGCATTGGGGACAGCGCTGGAAGGATGTCTGGGTCTCAAAGACGTATTCCGGCACCTTGCCAAAGGCCTCCTCACGCCTCATCTCCCGGAGTTGATCATTGCAGAGCAGACAGCGGTGCAGCAGGCGGACTTCCTGAGGAGTGATCGGAGGTCAGGGAGACAACTTCCCGGAGCTGTTCCCAGGGATCATTAGCCTTCAGAAAGAATACCCCAGCCTGGCCACAGAGCTTCGCCCTGCGTGTGAGGAGGAAAAACTCCCGAGTTCGGTAAGCTGCGATCGGCTCCCGGCCTTCGAGTGGCTCACAGCGGGCGTCAAAGCCCAGAATGCGCAACCACTTGGCCAGCTTCCCCAGCATACTGTCGACCACAAACCGCTTGTCTACCCCTTCCGTCTCCCCATCTCTTTAGACCCCTTAATAGCTGGTCCGCTTCATCGCTTCAAGTTTCACAGTTTCAAGTATCAACGAATCTCCACCCGCCGCACTTCCTTACCAAAATCGCTCTGGAAAGCGGCTTCCTGAAGATTCGAAACCGGCTGCAGTTCCTGGACGGTTGCTTCGATCAGCCATTCCGCCGAATTAAGAACGATTTTCTGAGGGATCCGGTCCACGGCAAGACCCACCGGCGGCTCATAGCGGATGGAATAATCCCAACCGCCGCGTTGGACTCTCACAGAAGTCACGGCTTGAGGCTCGGGACTGAAGTGCCACACCGACGACCAGCCGTCAGCGAGAAGATCTGGTCTGCCCGAGCCATTCCTGGCGCCATGGAGCGATTTCGAAGCCTTCCAGTCGGGCCGGGGGCAAAGTGGCGCTCAGGCTGTAGCCGAAGTCGTCCAGAGGCAGAGCGATCCCCAGCAAATGGTTGGTCAGATCTTCCGAGTGGGCGGCGCGGTAGAGCACCTTTTCCGAGGGCACAAACAGGCTGGATTGTCCACGATCGAGAATCAGGACGCCGACCGTTTGCCCCAAGCGGAAGGCTTCCAGGCGGAACTGATCAGGCAGATTAGCCAGCACCATGGCCTCGAGATTGAACTTCTTATCCCCGGTCTGGGCCTTGAGGCGGACTCTTGCCTGGTACCGCTGCCAGTGTTCAGAGCGCTCCCGCAGTGCGGGCAGCCATTCCTTGAAGGCGACCGCCCGTGAGGGGACGGGCAGGGGAGGGCGGGGGGCGCAGCTTCCCAACAGGAGTACCAGCAGTAAGGGTGCTACGAGCAGAGGTGACGGCAGCCGTGTCCGGGTCGTTTTCATTGGGCTTGTTTGAGCTTTTCCTGGATCTTTTCCGGTTCGGTGTGTTCAAATTCCAGCGCTCGCTGATAAGCTTCGGCCGCCTTGGCTTTCTTGCCGAGGCTGAGATAGATGTCCCCGAGATGTTCCTGAATGACCGGGTCTTTGGGGACGCGCCGGGCTGCTTCCAGAATCACTTCAAGCGCCTTCTTGTGCTGCCCCATGCGGTAGTAGACCCAGCCCAGGCTGTCCATGATGTAGCCGTCTTCGGGTTCGATTTCCAGCGCCGCCTTAATCATGCGGTGGGCTTCCGTGAGGTTGGTCCCCATTTCCGCGTAAGTGTAGCCGATGTAGTTCAAAGCGTTGGCGTTCTTGGGTTCGACTTCGAGGATCTTTTGCATGACGGCGATGGCGGCATTCTTGTCACCCGCCTTTTCCAGGAGCACGCCCTTACGAAAGAGCAGTTCCGCATCCTGCGGGGCCTTCTCGAGACCCCGGTCGAACATTTTCATGGCTTCGTCGGGCTTTTTTTCTTCCTCGTAGAGCAGCCCGGAATAGAGATAGAGATCCTCGAGTTCGGGTTGTTTGCTAATGGCCTCCTGAAGCACTTCCTGGCCGGCACGGTAGTCTTTCATCTTGGAAAAGATCAGGGCCAGCCGGGTCTGAGTGGCGGTCCAAAGGGGACTGTTGCGGGAGATCAGGCGCAGGTTGACGATGGCCTGATCGAGGTCGCCCTTTTCTTCGTAGGTCGTACCGAGGTAGTAGAGGGCCTGGTCGTATTGGGGCTGATCCTTGAGGAGGAAAGTGAAATCCTGGATGGCGCCCTCATAATTCTTCTGCTGCAGGTGGATGATGCCGATCTTGAGGCGGCTTTCCATATCCTTGCGGTTGCTTCGGGACAGTTGATCGAAATGCTGCAGGGCCTGATCGTACTTTCCCTGGCGCATGTAGAGGTTGCCCAGGCGGGTGTGGGCCTGAACATTGCCGCTCTCAAAGGACAGGATGCGCAGATAGGTCTCCTCTGCGGCTTTGGCTCGCTCGGTCACTTCATAAATAAAGGCCAGATCGAGAAGGGCATTCTCGAAAGTCGGTTCGGAAGCAAGGATCCCCAGATAGGCCGCTTCCGCTCGATCATAAGATTTCATATCCAGAAGGATGCGGGCCTTGTAGTAGAGAGCCATGGGATTACCGGGGAAGAGCCGCTGGAGCTGGTCGAAGGTTTCCATGGCTTCGGTGAAACGGCCGTCCTGAGCGTAGAGGGTCCCCAGCAGCAGATACACATCCGCATTCTTCGAGTTCATCTCCAGGAGATGCAGGTAAGTTGCCACCGCCTGCTTGTTCTGACCCGATCCCGCATAGAGTTGGCCCAAAAGCAGGTAAGCCTGTTCGTAGTCGGGATGGTTGGCGATGGCTTCCTCGCTGAGCTTGAGAGCGGCTTCGATCTTCCCCTGGCGGACGTAGAGGGCGGCGAGTTCCGTGAGCAGCACGGCCGAGTGGGGGTCCTTTTTCAAGGCCTGGTTGTAGGCTTCAATCGCCTTTTCAACCTGATTCTCGCGGACATAATGCTGCGCCAGCAGATAGTCGTAATAGGAATCATCCGGCCTCAGGGATTCCTCGGAGGGGGGGCGCGGGGCTCTTTGACTCAAAGGGCTCTGAGGAACTGACAGGGATGCGCAAGCTGTCAAAGCCAGCAGAGCGCACAGCACAAAACACACGGATTTCATGGGAATCACGCTCATCCTTATGCAAGAAGAACCAAAAACATTATAGAAAACGATAGAATAGAGCTTGCAACACTTAACATATCGAAAACAGCGAGTCAACGATTTCGCAGGAAGCGGTCGAGGTGTTCGTCGCAGGCTCTCTACCCTCCTTCGACATTCTGCGGTTCCTTGTTCGATATTCGATATTCATTGAGGGCTTCCAGCCCCCATGCCCTCAGATGCCGGTAGGGCCCGGCGAAGCCTTGCTCGCCGCGGAATTCACCCGTGCCGGGGTCGATGGCGACAAACGGTACGCGGTTTTCCCTGGCTGCGGCCAAATCCCCTTTACCATCGCCGAAAAAGAGGCATCCATCCGGTGCCCATCCATGTTCGAGGAGAAGCCGTCTCAAAGACTCGGACTTGGGCCAGTCCCCGCCGCCGTAAATCCGGTCCAGAAAAGGGGCAACGCCCAGAACGGTCAGCGTCTGCTGCAGTTCGATCAGGGGAGTGTTGGACAGGGCGACCCGCGTGATCCCCCTTGTTCCCAGTTCGCGTAGAACCTCCAGACACCCTTCCTGCAGCGGCGCTTTGCCCATGGCATGGCTGCCCAGCCGCTTGAACCTCTCCCAACGCAGAGCGAATTCCCCCTCCTCGAAGGCAATACCGATCACCTGATCCTGGATCATCCGGATTTTGCTGCCCCGGTCAATGCCGGTGAGCTGAAGATAGAGCTGGATAATCCTCTCCTGCCGCCGCCGGTCGTCGGTGAAAGCTTCTGCCATGGCCTCGGCGTTGGCGCGATTGGAATCTATCAACACCCCGTTGACATCGAACAGACAAGCCCGAACATCTGAAAGCCCACGCATACGCTCTCCCACCCCGAGTTTCCAGTTTCAAGTTTCCAGTTTCAACCCGGAGTCTTGTGCCACAATTCGATTGAGCCGACAAGCCGCATTTCAAGCTGTGTGAATGAAGAGACCTGCACCAGTGTATCCATATGCCTGCGCCCGAAGGGGTGAAACGGGACGGCCAAGGACCCCGATGGTTGGTGTGCAACCTAGAGCGGCCTGGAGCGTAACATCCTGTCAAATGTCTTGTATTCAATCTCTTCATGAGATAGACCAAGCTCGCTTCGGCTCCTGGCACGTTGCTTGCCAGGACAGCCGCGACACCCTGTAAACCCCTTACAACTTTCGCACTCCTTCGAGGAGAGCACCAGGGTGGAGGCAGTGATTCCCTCCGCCATAGGTTCATGCTGTTTCGCATGGGGGAGACGATACGGGTGGCGTTAGATGAAGAGAGGAATGTGGTCATGCCTTGGTATTTCCCCGTTAGAGTGCTTCCGCAGTGTCGGGGCTTTCTCCCTGTCGCTGTCTTTTTCGCCCTGCTCTTCTGCTTGTTCCCTGCGGCAACGCCCGAGGCGCAGGCCGCACAGGTCACGGTGGCCTGGGACGCTGATAGTAATCCGGATGTTGCGGGCTATAAGGTTTATGTTGGCACGGCAAGCAGGAACTACAGCCTCTTTTATGATGTGGGCAAGGTCTTCCGTTGCACCATTCCCGACCTGCAGGAGGGGACGACTTTCTATTTCGCGGCGACGGCCCGCGATGGGTATGGTCATGAAAGCGATTTTTCCGAGGAGCTGGTCTACCAGGTGCCGCGGTCCGATGAAGTCCCCATCGTGCCCGTGAACCACGCGCCGGTTGCTCGGAACGGAGTTTTCTCCACCGCTCACGGAACCCCGGGCAGCGGAGTGCTCATTGCCACGGATCCGGACGGGGACATCCTGACCTATGCCATTGCGGGCCAAGGGACCAAGGGCACGGCTGCCATCACCAATGCGGCCGGCGGCACCTACCTCTACACCCCCAATGCCGGCGCCTCGGGTTCGGACAGTTTCACCTTTCAGGTGCGCGACCCGGGCAACCTGACGAGCACGGCCACCATCGCCGTCACCATTACCCCGGGGAATCAGCCTCCGGTTGCCGGCAACGGGGCGCTGAGCACGGTTCAGAACACCCCTGCCGCCGGCAAACTGACCGCTACCGATGCCAATGGGGATCCCCTGACCTACCAGGTGGTCAGGGCTGCCAAACTGGGATCGGTCGCGCTCAACGCCGCAACGGGTTCCTTTACCTACACTCCCAATGCCAACAGCAGCGGTGCGGACACCTTCACCTTCAAGGCCAACGACGGGAAGGCGGATTCCAATGTCGCCTCCTTCACCGTGACCGTCAACGCCCAGGTGAACGTCATGCTGGAAGCGGAACAAGGTGCTCTCACCGCCCCCATGGTCCTGGCAACCGACACTAAGGCCAGTGGTGGTAAATACATCTGGGTTCCCAATGGCACAGGGAATCTCACCGACCCCCTAGCGGCAGGCGGACAGGCGGTCTACAGCTTCAATATCCCGGCGGCGGGCAACTATCGGGTGTGGGGCCGGGTGATCGCCAACACCGTGTCCGATAACTCCTTCTTCATCTCCATGGATTACGGCGCCGAGTGTCGCCTGGCATACCGCAGTCGGGATCAAAGAATCCTGGGTGTGGGACCAGGTGACCGACTTGAGTGATCCCGATCCGGTCTCCTTCTATCTCACTGCCGGCACGCATACCCTGATCGTCAAACAGATGGAAGACGGTACGAAACTCGATTCCATCATGATCACGACCGAACCCACATGGATTCCCGAGATGGTCTACAGTGATGCCGAGACCGGAGGCATCGAGGGCTGGGATGTCTTTGATGCGGCACCCGCGGGAGCCACCATCAGCAATGTGAGCGATGAGGAACGCAATGGCCGCGTGATTCAGGTGGCAGGATCGAACACGGACAACGGCTACCGGTTGCGCACAAATGCTTACAGCAACTGGGCCAATGGAAGCCAGTTGGTGATCGAGTGGAGCATGAAGTACAGTGAAACCTTTGTGGTCTACGTCGAGGTTCAGACCACCAGTGGCTACCGGTACTTTCAGTATGAACCCATCAACAGCGACTATCTGGGGCGTTTCAGCCAGGATCCGATTGGGCCTCGGAACGGAAGCGAAAGATGGTCAATGGCATACCTTCACCCGCGACCTCCAGGCCGATTTGACCAAAGCCCAGTCCGGAGTCACCATTCTTCAGGTGAACAGCTTCTCCGTGCGTGGCAGCGGCAAGATTGATGATGTGAAACTGAGGGACTCCTATTGAAGGGTTGTTCGCGTTCACCCTCACTCACAGGGAGAAGAATCCACCTGTTCAAATACCATTCTCCCCATACCAAAATACTGAGTAGACCACCTTCTCAGAAAGGCGGTTGCCTGCTGGGGAAAGGGCCTTGAGAGCCTGGGTCACTGTCTGTAACGGGATCACTTGGTTCGCGGATCTTTTCGAGAGGACGATCCCTGCGAATCCCTCCGGCGGGATTCTCTTCCATCTGGCTGCGAAAAGAAGGTTGTGTCCCATGCCTCGGGCGTGCCGCAGTCATGCCGTTCGGCGCGGCTGGACCGCTGCCGTCAGGGTGCCGCCCGGTGCTTATCCATCATATTCCAAGAATTCACCCCAGAGTCCGGCTTCGAGGGTCGGGCGGGTGGCTTCAGGACAATTGGCTCAGAAAGGTCAAGAGGCTCGATGCCTGCTGGTCGTTGAGTTGTTCGAACTGAAGGCCGCAGCGTCTGGTTTCGGCGTTGTGCAGGAGGAAAGAAGAGTCTTTTCTGATGTTGTAGACCACTTTGCAGGGGATGTAGGAAATGTACAAGTTCTGTTCTCCGGAAAAGATATCCACCTCCACATGTTCCACCGTCTCAGAGTTTTCGAAAGAGAGGTACTCGAAGGAAACACCCGTTTGGCTGATGTCTCTGATGCGGCCTATCCTTTCGAAGTTCGGCCGAAAAGTGAGGAACACTTCAGCAGTTGGCCGGAAGCGTTCGCTTTGCCGTCGGTCCACGATGCTCTCCATTACAGCGGTGTGATGATTCATCGCCAGAGACACTATCATCTCCTGATGTATGTTAAGAAACTATCTCAAAAGGGTCAAAACGCCTTTTATCGTCATTCCGGCGACAGCCGGAATCCAGTGTTGTTCGAGGGGTTCTGGACCCCGCCTTGCGCCGGGGTGACGGCGTAAGCGCGTTTTGAGACAGTTGCCAAATCATCCCCCCTGGTCGGGGAAGAAAGGGGGCAACTACCCTCCATGGTGACCCACAGCTTCATCATGGGGCACTGAATCCCAAGTAATTTTTGCCTGCACAAACAATGCCCATTTGGAGGGCTTGCAATAAAAGCCGGACCGGCTGTGCTAACTTACTGATTTATCAAAAGATATTTTGCAGCTGTGGCGAAGGCCATGGGGAGTTTGGATCAAAGAGGCATGGGTATAGTGGCCTGAAAGTGTAAGGATAACCGACAATATTTCAGCCTGTTTCCGGCAAAGCCAACAGGAACAGGCATCCAGGCCCATTTCAGGGGTGTAAGGAAATCCGACATATGCGCCGAGTGGTTCCCATCATCCGCTGGGCCGCTGGTTTTCGCTGGTTCCCAAGCTCCAGCTTGGGAACCGGCGAGGTCGCCCAAGTCTCCACACGTCATTCCGGCGAAGGCCGGAATCCAGGTGCACCATCGGTTTCTAGACCCCGCCTTCCGTATAAGGCTTTTTGCCACGAAGAGCACGAAGGACACGAAGACCACGAAGAAATTATAGAACGAAACGTTTGATCCCAGCTCTCAACCTTCTGACGTTGAAGTTGATGAGCAGGCCAGTTCCTGTCTCGGCCAGTTTCATAGGGGTGAGCAACTGCGCCTCATGGATATCTTTGATCTGCTCCACGCATTTCCACTCTCTTTCCTCCTTCGTGCTCTTCGTGTCCTTCGTGGTTAAGTCTCAATTCAAGGACACCAGTCAAATCCCACGCAAAACCCTTGAGTTGACGCCTATGCGCGAAGGCCGGAATCCAGTTTCTTGGGGTCTTCCTGGCCCCCCGCCTTCGCGGGGGTGGCGGGCTAAGCGGATTTTGAGATAGTTTCTTATTAGACACCCTCTTGGAGCTTCATGGCGTCAAGCATCCCGGCGAAAGCCTCTTCCCAGGGACGGGGAGTGATGCCGAAGTTGCGGGCGATTTTCGTGCAATCGAGTACCGAGAAGGCCGGGCGCGGGGCGGCAACGGGATAATCAGCGGAAGCAATGGGAACCATGCGCTTCACCTTCACCTCCCCTCGGGGTCGGGCTGCTTCCACGATGAGCCGCGCAAAATCAAACCAGGTTGTCCTGCCGCTGTTGCAGTAGTGGTAGGTTCCCCAGGGAACATCCCGGGGATCCCGCAACACCCGCATCGACATTTCCAGCAGGGCGCCACTGAGGTCTTCCGTCCAGGTGGGGCTCCCATGTTGATCGGCGACTATTTGAAGCTCTTCCCGTTCCATGGCGAGTCTCATTATGGTTTTCACGAAGCTGTTGCCATGGACGCCATAGAGCCATGCGGTGCGCACAATGAGATGTTCCGGCAGGCAGGTGCGAACCGCCTGCTCGCCTTCCTGCTTGCTGCGGCCGTAGACATTGAGCGGATTGACGGGATCGTCTTCCCTGTAAGGGCGAGTGGCTTTGCCGTCGAAGACATAGTCCGTCGAGATATGGATCAAGGGAACGCCAACGTGCATGCAAGCCCTGGCGAGGTTTTCGGGACCGGTAAGATTGACGGCGAAAGCCGGCTCCGGTTCCGCTTCCGCTTTGTCCACAGCGGTGTAGGCGGCACAGTTGATCACCAGCTGAGGGCCATGATCCCCTATGGCGGCATCCACCTGAGGTGCTCTGGTGATATCGATTTCATGACAGTCGAGCCCGATCACTGCAAAGCTGTTCGCCTCAAAGCGGGCGATGAGATCCCGCCCGAGCATGCCGCAATGACCCATCACCAGGATGGTCGCGTCCTTCATAGGCAATTCTCCCCGTTCACTCATCACCCCTCGCCCGCGCCTCCCTTGCCTCCGTGTCACCCTCTCTCCCCAATGCTGTTGAATTAAGGGATTGCAGGATTTTGGAATTGAGGAATTGACACACTACAGGGCAGGCCGGCCGCTGCTTTGGGAATTCTAATCCCTGAATTCCTCAATTCTTAAATTCCCTAATTCAACAACATTGCCCCCTCACCCCTTCACCGCCTCACCGCTGACTCCCGAAGCGCGGGAGGTCGTCCTCAGGCAGGGTTGCCAGCGTTGGAGCCGCGCCGTCTTTTTCCGAGAGGACGGGGACGGAGACGGGCCAGGAAATGGCGAGAGCCGGATCATCCCAGCGGATGGTCCGCTCTTCGGCCGGAGCGTAGTAGGCCGTGCACTTGTAGAAGACCGTTGCCGTCTCGCTCAGGACGCAAAAGCCGTGGGCAAAACCTTCAGGAATATAGAGCTGGCGGCGGTTTCCGGAAGAAAGAGTGGTCCCCGCCCATTGGCCGAAGGTTGGCGAGCCCCTCCTGATGTCTACTGCCACATCCCAAATTTCGCCCGCCGCGACCATGACCAGTTTTCCCTGCGGGCAGCCCAGCTGGTAGTGGAGTCCTCGGAGCACGTGCTGTTTGGAAAAGGAAATATTGTCCTGCACAAAGCGGTTGGGGAGGCCATGTTCAAGATAGCGCTCGCCGTGATAGGACTCGTAAAAACAGCCCCGATGGTCACTGAAAACCCTGGGTTCGATGAGCAGGACTTGTTGAAACTTGAAACTTGAAACTTGAAACTTGGAGAGAGCTGGCTCTAGCACGGCGGCATCCTGAGTGAGGTTGAAAACTCCAATAGGCAACCTGAGGAGAGAGGCGGCGCTACCATCGCGGTTCATCCAGCAGTTGCAGCAGGTAGTGACCATATTGGCTCTTTTTCAGCGGCGCTGCCAGTTCGCGCAGGCCGGCTGCATCGATGTAGCCCATACGATAGGCAACCTCTTCGACGCAGCCCACTTTCAGCCCCTGGCGCCGTTCGATGGTCTCGATGAAGGTGCAGGCCTCGAGCAGCGATTCCGGCGTCCCCGTATCCAGCCATGCGAAACCCCGGCCCAGGAGCTCCAGCCGTAATGCTCCGCTCCTGAGATAGGCGTTGTTCACGTCGGTGATCTCAATCTCGCCGCGGGCCGAGGGTTTCAGATTGGCGGCAATCTCAATCACGCGGTTGTCATAAAAGTAGAGCCCCACCACGGCGAAGGAGGACTTGGGCTTGAGTGGTTTTTCTTCAATACTGAGCACCTTCCCGCCGTCCTCAAACTCAACCACCCCATACCGCTCGGGGTCGCGCACCCAGGAGCCAAAAATCAAGCCGCCCTTTTCGAGCTGCCGGGCCCGGTGCAGGGTTGCTTTAAAACCATGTCCAAAAAAGATGTTGTCGCCCAGGATCAAACAGACCCGGTCATCGCCGATGAACTCTTTCCCTAGAATGAAAGCCTGTGCCAGCCCTTCGGGACGGGGCTGTTCGACGAAGGAGAAATGCACTCCCCACTGGCTCCCATCGCCGAGGAGCTCGCAGAACCGGGGCAGATCTTCGGGAGTGGAAATGATGAGGATATCCCGAATGCCGGCCAGCATGAGGACGGAAAGGGGGTAGTAGATCATGGGCTTGTCGTAAACCGGCAAAAGTTGCTTGCTGACCACCCTGGTGATGGGATAGAGCCGCGTCCCGGAACCGCCGGCAAGGATGATTCCCTTCCACGCGGTGGTCACCGAGTCAATAGAGGAAGATTTCCGAGTCTCCGAATTCATCGCTTACCCCTTAGAAACATGATCCAATGCACAGCCACAAATTCACCGCAGAGGGCGCACAGAAGGCTGAGAAGACAATGAATTATATAAAGTATTTGAAAGAGCTCTTAGAAGTTTCACGCGTGCAGGTCCGAGCCCTCCTGCGCCAGGTCCCTGCAATGTCATTCGGCGCTTGAACCGGAACCAAAAAACACTCTCAAAACTCCCCTCCCTTGATGGGAGGGGCAGGGGGAGGGTGGAAACAAGACCTGTTCAACACCCCTTCACCCTTCACTCTTCACTCTTCACTCTTTCACTCTTCACTCTTCACTCCTCACATACCACTCAACCGTCTTCCTCAACCCCGTCTCGAACCGTTCTCTTGGCTCCCAACCCAACTGGCTTCTGATCTTTGAGCAATCGATGGCATAGCGGCGGTCATGTCCGGGCCGGTCCTTGACAAAAGTGATGAGCCCGGCATGGGGCGCATGGGGAGAGTGCGGGCGCAGCTCATCCAGCAGGCGGCAAATGGTCTTTACCAGATCGATATTGGCTTTCTCGCAGAGTCCGCCAATGTTGTAGGTTTCGCCCGGCACCCCCCGTTCCAGCACCCGTTGCAGCGCCTCGCAGTGATCTCCGACATAGAGCCAGTCGCGCACATTGAGGCCGTCGCCGTAGACCGGTAAGGGCTTGCCGTGGAGGGCGTTCATGATCATGAGCGGGATCAGCTTTTCGGGAAACTGCCTTGGCCCGTAGTTGTTGGAGCAGTTGGTGGTGAGGGTGGGCAGGCCGAAGGTGTGATGGTAGGCTCTCACCAGATGGTCGCTCGCGGCTTTCGAGGCCGAATAGGGGCTGTTGGGCGCATAGGGTGTGGATTCGGAAAAGGGGGGATCTTGTGGTCCCAGCGAGCCGTAGACCTCGTCGGTAGAGACATGCAGGAAACGAAAGGCGTCCCGCTCGGCGTCCGGCAATTGTTGCCAGTAGCGAAGCACTTCTTCCAGGAAATGAAAGGTGCCCACGACGTTTGTCTGAATGAAGTCCGCAGGCCCGGTGATGGAACGGTCCACATGGGATTCCGCGGCAAAGTTGATCACGGCCGAAGG
Organism: uncultured delta proteobacterium; assembly: GCA_963783775.1. Taxonomy (GTDB): domain Bacteria; phylum Desulfobacterota; class Syntrophobacteria; order Syntrophobacterales; family Syntrophobacteraceae; genus JADGQM01. The sequence goes on from CAWAOR010000017.1 coordinate 109,561, forward strand.
GCGGTGGGCTTCCAGAAGGCCGGCCACCAGAGATTGGTTGCCAATGTCACCCTGGACGAAAAGATAATCGGAATCCCCCGCCAGCGGTTGAAGGTGGGCCAGGTTGGCGGCATAAGTGAGAAGATCCAGGTTCACAATGCGAGCCTCTCCCCGCTCCCGTTCGGCAAGAATGAAGTTGCTGCCGATAAACCCCGCGCCGCCGGTAACCAGACAGGTACTCATCGTCATCGAGTCGCTCCCCTTTAGATTCTCAGAAAAGCCCCTGTGAGCCCAAGGGCTTTTGTTCAGACATATTCCCGTTTACTGTAGCAGGTCGTCAGGTTTCGATCAAGCGCCGTCCCTCCACCTGATCCAGGCGGATCAGGCGCCGTGGGGCAAGGAAGAGGGTACAACCCAAACTGAGCGATTCTTGCCGAGAAGTCCCCACAGCAACGCTGTTTCTGGCGGGCGGGGATAAAGCCGGTCCCGACGTCGGGAACCCGATCTGCCGTAGGGGCGGGCTTATGCCCGCCCGTTCCGGTGAGGACAGGGTAAATTTGTTCTCATTCCAAAGAACGTGTGAGTCAGCCGTTCCGGTGAGGACAGGACCAAGGAATCGCTCAATTCAGGTGTGATAAACTGAGTGTTTACGCTTCGATCAACCGCACTGTCCAGAGGTCGGCGGCCAGGCGGCGATCGGTGAGATAGGAATAGGGCAGAGTGAAAAACCCTTCGAGGCCCCAGTCCGTTCCCCAGGAGTTCATGATCAGGAAGCGCTGGTTGGCTTCATCATAGCCCACTGCCAGGACGGCGTGGCCGCCGAGGAGCCTCTCACCGGGGGATGGCATGGGAGCCGTGCCGGTCGCGGCCACCTCCGTCGTTTCGAAGCTCTCGTAGACGCTGAATCCAAAGACGAAAGGATAGCCGGCGGCCAGGCACCCCTTGAGCTGCGGGAGGGTCTGGACCAGGCGCTGGTAGGAGAGAGCCTGGTGCTTGAGGGCTTCCTGGTAGCATTTCTTCGTCGGCTTTCTCTTGAACTTGACAATGTTGTAGGGCCATTGGGTTTCCGGGCAAACCCCCAGTTGGGCGATGCTCTTGATCCCGTCGCGGATCATGGCGCCCGCATCGATGTCCACGGTGCCTTCCATCACGCGTTCGTTGTAGTAGATGAAGAGGCGGGACGGGGAAAAGGGCTTGAGAGCCTTCTGTTTGAGCTGACCGAAGAGATGGGCGTTGGCAATGGCATTGGCGGTACAGCTTCCCAGTTCGCCCTGGTCCAGCACGGGAGGACACAGGGGCCTCAGGTCGACCTGCACGGGCAGTGCCGCCACGACCTTCCTCGGGGCCGCGTACATGAAGTCGCGGGCATCGGGGAGATCGGGCAACCATCCATATTTCTTGATCTTGCGTGGCATGGGGTGGCTCCTTTCGGATGAAAGAAACAGCGGACATGGTTCTGGTGAATGAAGCGCGGGGGCACTCGCTCTCCAGGCAGGAGGACAGCCCCCAAGGCTAATGTTGACCAAGATCTAGCGCGGTTCCGCGCTTTCGTCAAGGATTTTGCAGGGAGCCCCGCCGTGGATTCGCGCAGAGGGCCGTCAATTTGGGAGCCCATCTGAGAATTCACCCAAGCGCTGGTTCCCAACCCGCACCTGCGCTGGTCCTAAGCCCGCACCTGCGCTGGTCCTAAGCCCGCACCTGCGCTGGTCCCAAGCCCGCACCTGCGCTGGTCCTAAGCCCGCACCTGCGCTGGTTCCCAAGCCCGCACCTGCGCTGGTTCCCAAGCTCCAGCTTGGGAACCCTTCTGCTTGGAAGCTCCGGCTTCGCCGGACGTGTGGCTGATGCTTGATCCCAAAGAAGCACGGAAGCTGGAGCTTCGGTGTTTACGTTCCCAAGCCGGAGCTTGGGCACGAGGGAAGGGGGCACGAGGGAAGGGGGCACGAGGGAACGAGACCCCAAGCGAACGAGCGAATATTAGATAGCAAGACCTGACCCCACATTGAGGCTTGCACCACGACGTCATTTCTTGATAAAATTCTGTTGTATGAATCATGCTCGCCGCCCGACGGGAGCAACTTGAACTCGCACAGTACGCGAACTGCTCTTGGGATCCATGGACCTTACCGGAGGTGATTATTGTGGGTTTCCGCATCCTGCGCTCTCTAGTGCAACAACAGGACCGGGTGGTCTTTGCCTATCTTTTTGGCTCCCATGCGAGAGGTGACATTTCAGCCCTGAGTGATATCGATATCGCTGCCTACTTTGTCGACGGGGATCTTTTGCGTTGGCATGAATGGAAAATAAGTCTCTATATGGCTCTGAGCCGGAGACTGGGAACCAATGATATCGACATTGTGGTCCTCAATTCGGCATCCAACTTGATTCTTCTGGATGACATCATCCGCCGCGGGGTTGTTCTTGTAGACCGGGACCCTGATCTGCGAGAGGATTTCGAACAGAGAGTTCTGCACCGGGCGATAGATTTCCGGACTCAGAGAAGGGCAGTGCTGGGAGCTTGATGGAGAGAATTCATCAAAAACTGGGACGTATCAGAGAATATCTGAAGTTGGTACGCTCGATTCAGGATGAATGCCGACAGCGATTCGCGAGCGATCCCCTCTACCGTGGAGCTTTGCTCCACTACCTTTACCTTCTCGCCGACAGCTGCATTGTCCTTGCGGAGCAGGTCATCCGCTACAGGAAGCTGAGGCTTCCCCAGACCTATGCAGAAGCCTTTGACATTCTTGGTGAGAATCGCATTCTGGACCCGTCTTTTGCTTATGACTTTGCACGGATTGCCGGTTTTCGGAACTTCCTCGCTCACGATTACGAAATCATCGATCCTCAGGTCATTTGCGATGGCATCCTCTCCCGCCTGACCGACATCGATCGTTTCATAGAAAGCATCGAAGACGGCCTGAACGCTGCACGTCGATGAATTTGACCGAATGGGTTTGGCACCAGTGCACCAGTGGGGTCGGGCAAGCTAATGTGCTGATTCCAGTGGGGTCGGGCCAAGCTAATGTGCTGGAATTAAATATAAAGTAGCGGAAAACAGGGGGTTATTTGAGCTTAAAAGCCCGGTTTTAATGCTGAAAAGGGGGTTTTAGGGCGCAGCCGGAAATGTGAGGGGGCAAGCAGAGCCATTGTTCTCAACATTTGAACAGTGCTGCGCATTGAGTGAAGGGGCGTTGGACTGGGGTGTCCGAGGGGATACCGTTGAGATGGTCGTTGGCAAGATCGCAATGGCGGAGGGTTTCCTGCCCCCATGGTGGGCAAACTGAGAGCCCTTATTCAAACCTGTAAAGAATTCCGACAAAACCGGTTGCGGGCATGGAAAGATGGGAATCGGAGGTACCAGACCGGCTGTGCATTGTGCTATGAAAAGCGGTGAAGCGGTGAAGGGGTAATGCCGTTTGGCTCGATCCGTGGTTTCGGAGCAAAGGAACTGGTGAAAGATGAGCGCTCAACCGCGAAAGGTTTGACGGTTGCGACCCATAACGTTATAGGTGACATATGATCCTTCGTTTCCGGCACAAGGGGTAAGAGCGGCTTTTCATGACGGGCGATGCACGTGGTGGAGTATCCGCCGAGCACGTGCGAAAGCTCCGGCAGATCCTCGCCTATTTGAACGTCAGCCAGGAACCGCAAGAGATGAATCTCCCTGGGTTCAAGCTCCATCCCCTGAAAGGCGAACGCAAAGGACAGTGGGCGGTATCGGTATCGGGCAATTTACGGGTCGTGTTCGAGTTCGAAGGGGTGAACGCGACCGATGTCGACCTGGTCGACTACCACTGGCCGTGAGAAAGGAAGGCAACCATGAAGATGCACAATCCGCCGCAACCTGGCGAAATTATTCGCGACCAGTGTCTTGAACCGTTGGGCCTGACGGTCACGGCGGCAGCCAAAGGACTGGGGGTCACGCGCAAGGCGCTGTCCGAGCTCCTGAACGGTCATAGCGGGGTATCGCCGGAGATGGCTATCCGTCTATCCAAAGCCTTCGGCGGCACGCCGGAGACCTGGCTGCGCCTGCAGATGCAGTATGACCTATGTCAAGCCGAAAAGCGCGTCGGCAATATCAAGGCCAGCCGTTTCCCGGAGCACGCACCGGCTTAGATCATACCCATAAGGAAACGGATAGGGTCGGGAACGGATCGGGTAGGACCGGGCCAATAGGGTGGAATGAAAGCGAACATCAGGGATTTTCCAGGGAGGCGGAAAAGTGTCTGAAGCAGCCGGGAGGGGTGTTTTTGAGGAATCCCGACGTTTCCGCTGAAGGAGCCTGCGAAGATAGGATGCCTCTACGGGTATCGGCCGGCCGCGGGGAGCCATGCTGGCGGAAGTGTCGCTGGCGACTGGGAGTGGATGATCTGTTCGTTGCGCCATGAAGAACCAACGCAGAGGGAGTGTTTCCTTCATCAGGAGGGGTGCCCATGAGTAAGCAAGGGTCGGCTTTTCCAACTTCAAGGAGTCCCCTTGCGAAATCCGGATGAAAAGGCAGGATGCCTCGTAACGGGTGTGGCCGGGTTCGTGGGGAGACAACTGGCTGGAAGGTTGCTCGCTGGTTCCGCGCTTTTTTACGGCGAAGATCAACGCTTGCCCCTGCTCGAAGCCTATGCCACGGAAGAGACGAGACATTTGAGCCCATATGGTCGAGCCAAGTACCTGGCTTCACGGGAGGTGGCCATGAGCCCGTGCGGAGTGGCGCTTCGCTGTTTCAACATTTACGGCCCGCGGCAGGACCCCCGCAGTCCCTACAGCGGAGTGATCTCAAGGTTTGTGACCATGGCTCTGGCCCGAGAGCCTCTCACTGTTTTTGGCGATGGTCGGCAGGCTCGTGATTTCATCTTTGTGTCGGACGTGGTGGAGGCCTATCTTAGCGCCGCCAACCTTTGTCTGCAGGGCGGGGGTGGAGCAAGGAGACTATACAACATTGGTACGGGGACCAGGACCAGTATCCTGGAATTGGCCGAAACCCTGAATGAGCTCAATGGGAATCGAGAAGGACTTACTTTCTTCCCGGAACGCCCCGGTGACATCCGCCTTTCTCTGGCCTCGGCGGAGGCCTTTCGCACTGCCACGGGCTGGCAGCCTCGCATCTCGCTGCGCGAGGGTCTGCAGCGCACCTGCCAATGGGCCGGAGGCCCAGAGCGGTAGAGCCCAATCCCTCTTCACCAGGTTTTTCACCCCTTCACCCCTTCACCGCTTGATCCCTTCACCTCTTCACCGTTTTTGGTCTTTCCCCCTTTCACCCAAAAGAATTCCGGCGAGCGCTTTTCGCGCCGCCTCCTCCCCGTGAACGAGCTTGATCCGGCGAGGTTTGCCGGGCATCGCCCGGACCCACGCCAGCAGCTCCTTCTGGTCGGCGTGGGCGGAATAGCCGCCGAGCACATGGACGCCGGCGCGAATGCGGCAGCGTTCGCCGTCGAGCATGACGGTGCCGTTGGGGCGCGACGCGAACTGCTGAATATCGCGCCCGGGGGTGCCCTCGGCCTGGTAGCCGACGAAAAGAAGGTCGTTTTTCGGGTCTTCGATGCCCGCCTTGAGATGATTCACGATTCTCCCGCCCGTGCACATGCCGCTCCCGGCGATGATGACGGCGGGGCCGGGCATTTCGAGGGCTCGCAGGTGATCTTTGTGGCTCCGCACGGCGTAGAGCTGATCGAAATCCAGAGGATGGTCGCCCTGCCGGAGGAGGGCTTTGGCTTCCCGGTCCCAGTAAGCCGAAAGGCCGGAGGTGATCCTGGTCAGTTCGAGGCCGAGAGGCGAATCCACCAGCACGGGAACCCGCCTCAGGCGGTCCAGCCGGGGAATCTTCCGCCGCAGGGACTCATCGCTCCCGAGTCGGTCCAGCTCGTAGAGCAACTCCTGGGTACGCCCAAGAGCGAAAGCCGGGATGTAAACCTTGCCGCCGTCGGCGAGAGCCCGCGCCAGAACCTGCCCCAGCCGCTCGATCCGATCTTCGCGGCTTTCATGCACCCGGTCGCCGTAGGTGGCTTCGAGCACCAGCAGATCGCACGCGGGCGGCGGCTCGGGGTCGGGGAGGAGGGGGGTGTTGCGGGTGCCGAGATCCCCGGAAAAGAGGATCGACCAGGGCGGGTTTTGGCTTTTCAGGAACACGGAAGCCGACCCCAGAATATGGCCGGCCTGGCGGAAAACAAACCGCATCCCTCCTTTGAGATCGCACTCTTCGCCATACTCGAACCCCCAGCTCAGCCGGTCGATGGCGTCTGCCAGGCGGGTGGTTTCCCCCTCGGTCAGGTGGGAGAAGCTCATGGCATCGTTCAGCATGGGCAGCAGGAGGGCCTTGGTGGGGTGAGTGGCGAGGATTTCTCCTTTGAATCCTTTCTGAATGAGCTCGGGAAGACCGCCGATATGATCGATATGGGCATGCGTGACCAGCACATAGTCAACGGCATCAGGTGCGGCCGGCCATGCCTCCATGGGCACCGCCCGATCATGCCCCTGCACGGCGCCGCAATCGACAAGGAGGTTGACCCCTCCGGTCTGCACCAGATGACACGACCCGGTCACACAGGTCTCCCCCCCGAGATGCGACAAAGTGTATGGAGTTGCCGTCATAACCACCGCCTGATCCATCAAAAAAGGAATCGCTGTAAAGGAATCGAGGTTTTCTTCACCTTTCACAGCCATGAAAAAGGGACGCTGACAATCTGGTCCTCGATGAGTCTGGGAGCAAGTCGTTGTTGATCACGACTACCAGTCGCGCCTGTTGCACTGCGACGAAATCCCGCAGGCTCCGCAATTCTCGACGCTCGACCGCCGATGCAGGTTTGATTTCGACGCCTATCCGTCCAAAGTTTCCTTCCAGCACCAGGTCCACTCCCGCTCCGCCGCCGGTGCGGTAATAAGCGTACTGGTAGCCCGTGCCAGGGGCATGTAGCTGGCGAAGCAGTTCCTCTGCCACCATGCCCTTCCACGTTCAAATGCAAGGAAACTTCAGGAGCAACTTCCCGAGTTGGTGCTGCTCACCTTCGACGAAAAGCTTGAGGCTGCGGCACGGGGGGAGGGATTGGGAAGCTGGTGACGCTCATGAGCCAAAGTCCGGCAACAAGACCTCTTTCCGATCGAGACCCTCTTCCCACCGTCATCCGCTTTCGCTTTTGCTTTTCACCCTTCACTTTTCACCCCTCACGCCTCACCCTTCACTTTTTGCGCAGCGCTTGACGTGATCCTCCCCTTCTTCTATGCTTAGGGCCAAAAGGATGAATTTGCGAAGGGATCAGCAATGATGCGAACAAGCCGACTTACCAGGAGAGGCCAGGTAACGATTCCAGGAGAGATCCGCAGATCTTTGGGCCTGGACCCCGGCGACCTCGTTGCATGCGAAGTTCGCGATGGCAGTATCGTACTCAGACGTGTTGAACCATTGGATACGCAATTCAACATTGCCCTCTCGACCACTCTGGATGAATGGGCCAGCCCCGAAGATGAAGAGGCTTTCCGTGATCTGTGAGTCATGGGATGTTGTGACGGTTCCTTTCCCCTTTGTCGAGAAAGGCTCCACAAAGCGAAGACCTGCCCTGGTTATCAGCAATGAGCGATTTAATAAAGGTGGGCACACGATACTTGCCATGATCACCACGAAGACCCATCTGCCATGGCCCGGAGACACCGAGATCGGCGACCATGCTGTTGCAGGTCTGCGCCTGCCTTGTATTGTGCGCCTCAAAATCTTCACTCTCGACAACCGGCTTATACTGAAAAGAATTGGCCATCTGGATCAAACCGACGTTAAGCAAATCAGCCGCAACATGCACCTTCATCTTGCCTAAAAGGCATAGAACATCTTCACTCCTCACCCCTCACAGCCACGCAAAAGGGACACTGACGATCCGATCTTCGATGAGCCTGGGTGCAACGTCGTTGTTGATCAGGACCCCCAGTCGCGCCTGTTGCCCGGCGACGAAATCCCGGAGGCTCCGCAATTCCCGTCGTTCGACCGTCGATGAATGTTTGATTTCGACGCCTATCCGCCCGAAGTTCCCTTCCAGCACCAAGTCTACCTCCGCTCCGCCGCCGGTGCGGTAATATGCGTACTGGTATCCCGCGCCAAGGGCATGCAACTGGCGAAGCAGTTCCTCGGCCACCATCCCCTCCCAGGATGCGCCCATCTGGGGATGGGTCAACAGCGCGTCGGGATCGGGAATGCGCAGGAGGGAGTGAAGCAATCCGCTGTCGCGCAAGTAGCCTCGCGGGATGCTTGACCGCCCGTTTCAAGGTGTTTCGGGTGTAAGCTGGAACATTTCTCCAGATAAAGGTGCCGTGGGCGATCTCAAAATAGTCCCGGGCTGTTGGTTGGGAAATACCGAGAGCTCGCCCCACTTCGGCGAAATTAAGAATACGGCCGGACAAGCCGCCGAGCAATTCGAGGAAGCGGCGGAAACGCATTTCATTCAGCCCCGGATATAAGCGTCTCACGTCTCGGAAGAGGTAGCTCTGGAGGTACTGCTCGGTCCACTGGGAACGAAACGGCATACCGGGATTTAGCCACGGCTCCGGGTACCCGCCCTGGAACCAGAATTCGTGTACCAGGGCGAGGCTGCCGCGGGGGGTCAGACCCTGAATGAGCTCATCGGGTTTTGCTTTCGGGTTCTGGAGACGCTGGAGAAAGGAGTCGCGCCCAACGGTTTCCGTCACTTCTTCCCAGGAAAAGGGGCCCATTTCGATGACGCCGATACGCCCGGCCAGGCTTTCCGAAACCGAGTGAAGGAGGGCGGGAGAACTGGAACCGGTGATGACAAACCGGCCTCGTTCCCCGCGATGCTCATCGATCGCCACGCGGAGTGCCGGGAAAAGGTCCGGAAAAACTTGAGCCTCGTCAATAGATACTTGCCGGGGATTGAGCCGGAAGAACAGGTCAGGGTCGTGGGAGATCAGCTGGAAATCGGCGCGGCGCTCGAGGTCATAATGCTTCCATCCCTCAGGCAGTACCTGTAGGAGGGTGGTCTTGCCGCATTGCCGCACTCCGATAAGGGCAACGCACGGAAAGGCAGCGAGATAGGATTGTAGAAGTCTTTCATAGGCTCGCTTCATACCGTGCAATTATAACTTCATCATTTTATTTTGCAAGATCTCTTTCGCTTTTCACCCTTCCCTTTTCACCTTTCACCCCCTCACCCCTTCACCTTTTCTCCCCCTCCCCGCGTCCCCCTCACTGCCTCTCAATCCCCAGTTTCTCCATCAGCTCGTAGAGCGTCGGGCGGCTGATGCCGAGTTCTTCGGCGGCTTTGCTGAGGTTGCCCTGGTTCTTGGTGATGGCCCGCTGGAGCATTTCCCGTTCGAGGGTTTCCCGGGCTTCTTTGAGTCGGAGCCCCTGGTGGCTGATGGCTTCCGTTCCCAGCTGGAGGTCGTCGACGGTTACCTTGGTTTTGCGGGCCATGATGACGGCGCGCTTGATCCGGTTTTCCAGTTCCCGCACATTCCCGGGCCAGGTGTAGCCCTCGATGGCCCGCATGGCCGGGGGGGTAAAGCCGGTGATTTTCTTGTTCTGCTCCGCGGCGTACCGCTGCAAAAAGGCCGTGGCCAGCAGAGCGGCGTCGCCTTCCCGGTCCCGAGGGGCGGCGCGTGGATGGCGACCACGCTCAGCCGGTAAAACAGATCTTCCCGGAACCGGCCTTTCTCGATGGCCTTCTTCAATTCCTGGTTGGTGGCGGCCAGGATTCTGGCATCCACCCAGATTTCCTTCCGGCCCCCAACCCGCTCGATGGTGTGTTCCTGCAGGAAACGCAGGAGTTTGACTTGCAGGGAAGGGGGGATTTCGCCGATTTCATCCAGAAAGAGGGTGCCCTTGTGAGCGGTCTCGATGCGCCCCATCATCTGGGCATGGGCGCCCGTGAACGACCCTTTTTCGTGGCCGAAAAGCTCGCTTTCCAGAAGAGTTTTCGGGAATGGCCGCACAGTTGATGGCTACAAATGCTTCCTGCTTCCGCGGGCTGCGCCGGTGGATGGCCCGGGCGATGAGCTCCTTGCCCGTGCCGCTCTCCCCCGTAATCAAAACCGGGACATCGGTGGTTGCTACCCGGCCCATGGTGACGAAGATTTCCTGGATCTGAGGGCTCGCCCCGATGAGGTCGTCATAGGCCTGCCGGCTGACGCGGCTCTGCAGCTCGCGGTTCTCCCGTTCCAGTTCAGAAACGCTCAGAGCGCGCTGCAACACGAACTTGAGCTCATTCATGGCGATGGGTTTGCAGAAGAAGTCCGAGGCTCCCAGGCCGATGGCGCGGAGGGCGTTTTCCTTGTCGTCCTGGCCCGTGATGATGACGATCTTGACGAACGGGTCTTCGGTGAGCAGTTCGGCCAGGGTTTCAAACCCTTCTTCGGTGCCGTTGGGGTGGGGCGGAAGGCCCAGGTCGAGAGTCACCAAACGAGGGCGGTCTTTCCGGAAAAGGCGCAACGCGCTCTCCCGGTTCCCCGCCGACAAGACTTCGTAGTCGGTCGCCAGCGCCCATTTCATGGAAAGCTGGATGTTTTCGTCATCTTCGACGATGAGCAGTTTGGGTTTTTTCATAGGTCTGACTGATATCTTAAGACTCATTTCCACTCCTCCCCCTCGACGGGCATAAGCGCTAACTTAAGAACACGAAATTACAGAGAGCGGTCATGACTATTGAAGAAGACAGAAGTCAGCAGACAAAATAGAGAATGAAAAGCAAACAAACCTTCTGACTCCTGGCCCTACAGTGGGATTTGCACGCAAACAGGGGTCAGGTCTTGTATTATGACATGACCATGTCATAATACAAGACCTGACCCCAACCTGACCCTGATCATACCACCGGCAGGAGCACGCGGAAGGTGGTGCCCCGGCCGGGTTTGCTTTCCACTTCGATGCGGCCGCGATGCGCTTCGACGATGGCTTTGCAGTGAAAGAGGCCGATGCCGAGCCCGCGGTCCTTGGTGGTTTTGAAAGGGTGGAAGAGTTCCTTGCGGATGAACTCCTCGGTCATGCCGCACCCGTGGTCGCTGACGGCGAGCGCCACGCAGTTGCCTGCCGGCCTGGTGGTAACCCGGATATCGCACCGGTCCGGTGAGGCTTCCCGGGCGTTGAGGATGAGATTGACCAGGACCTTCTGGATCTGCTCGGGATCGGCCAAAATCTTCGGGATCGGCCCCAGGTCGCTTGTCATGGACTGGTCGCGGGCGCCGTCGAGGGTCGCGATGGTGGCGGTCACCAGTTCGTTCAAATCGCACTCGATGCACTGCACTTCGAGCCTCTGTTTGAGCAGGGACATGCGGCTGGTCATCGAGCGGATCTTTTCCACGCTGTTGGCGATAAGGCGCATGGCGTCTTCCCGGAATTCCGGGTTTTCATAATGGACCGGCAGGTTTTCCAGGGTGAGGGAAAGGGTTGAGGCCACGTTCTTGAGGTCATGGGCGAAGAAGGCGGAAAAGGTTTGAAAGGCCGCCATTTCTTTCGCCCGGCTGAGGCTTTCGAAGAGCCGGTGATTGAGCAGGAGGCCGGCGCCCTGCTCGCAAAGAGTCCTGAGAAGATCGAGGTCTTCGAAGGAAAAGGGCTCTCGTCCCGTGCGGTCGTTCAGAGTCATCACCCCCAGGAATTCGCCGCTCACGGCCAGCGCCGCGCAGTAGCGGATGCTTTCGAGGGATGGGGGGATATCGATCCCGCTGGTTCAACAGCATTGCCGGTGGGTGGAGCGGACGACGGGGACGCCGACCCTCCAGGGGGTGGTGATGGCGGCTCGGCGGACGAGGGGGATTGCGTCCCTCCAGGAGGGGGCGGGGACGTGGTGCTTCCCTCCAGGCGCCGGAGATCCAGGGGGGCGTTTTCCCGGCGCATGGTCAGCATGAGGACGGCCACTTCCTTTTCCATTTGCTCCAGGACCTGCGGGTCGCATGTGGAAAGAGCGGTTGACGCTGCAAGCGACGGGCGGCTCTGCGCCTCGTCCGCCAGCCAGATGCTCACCGCCGAAACCCCGAAGGTTTCCGCAACCGTCCTGGCCAGCGCCTGGCAGATGTCTCGGATATCCACGAGGGCGGCGGTGCGCGCGGTAAAGGTTGTCCAGATCTTGCGATAGTCGTGGGTGGGCCGCTCGAAGTGCCGGTGAATGAAGTGCCGGGCACGGAATCGCAGGTCTTCGGAGAGCAGGAGGATGGACGACCCCAAAAGTGCGAGGAAGATCAAAAGGGCATTGTCCAGGAGCAGCCGGCCAAGGTCGAAATACTGGGAGGCCTTGGCTGTGAGGCCAAGAAGCAGGAGGTAGCCGCCCACGACGACAAGGGTGAAAGAGTTCTGCAGCACCTGCTCGGATACGTAGACCTTGGCGCGTTGAAGCCGGTCGCGCAGCATGGCGGCGAGGATGAGCAGGTTCGCCACGAGCAGAGCCATGCTGTTGAGAGTTGTGAACCGGGTGCTGGTGGTGGAGAAAAGGAGGACCTGGGAAATGGTGTAGATCCGCACCGCAAACAATGACCCGACTCCCAGCAGAGTGAACTTGATGCGCCAGCGGGTGGCACCGTAGGAGGCGCGGAGGGTTCTTTCAAGATTGATCAGAATGAGCACGGCGTTGAGCAGGAAGAGCACCTGGAAGGCATATCCCGCCCAATCCAGCTGGAGCATCCATGCGGCCTCGGGTTCCAGGGCCACGAAGCGGCCGAAAAGGGAATCGCCGAAAAAAACCGCCAGAAAAAACGGCAGGGCACTCACAACCAGAGCATGCCACTTCCAGCGGGCGACGAAATCCCGGTAATTGTCACGGGCAAAGCTCAAACTGAAGAAAAGCCAGGGGCAGGGGAGCAGGGCGGCGGCCAGGCCGCGATAGTATTCCCAGCGCAGGAACTCGATGGGCGAGTCCGCTTCCATGGCCAGCACCGCCAATCCCCGCTCCAGGGCAAGGGCCGCCATGCCGCCAATGAAAGCCCGACTGGAAAAAGCTTTTCGGTCCCGCACCAGGACCCAGAGTGCGAGCGCCGCGCTGAGTATGGCGCCGATGATGGCTATGATGATGTGGATGCTCATCGTTCTACCTCAATCGGAGTGGGAGAGTGGGGAGAGTGGGAGAGTGGGGGAGTGGGGAGGAGTGGGGGAGTGGGGGAGTGGGGGAGTGGGAGAGTGGGGGAGTGGGTGCATTAGGAGATTCTCCATTGTTCAGGGTGTGAGAGCATATTGACAAGTTTGCCTTGTATGTTTTCATAGCGCTGATCAAGTCCATTAGCGACATTGGGTGCGAGGTATCCGCATTTGGCTGAGAATTCGATCCAGACTTGGGTCTCAGCCGCTTCGGCTTCGGCATCGCTGAGCTTGCTGACAAACGCGTTGGGGTAGCGTCTCTTGCGCCAGGCTTCGGCTATGTTGGCGCAAACCGAGCGGGAACAACGCCGCACCTGATCCGTCAACGAGTACCTCTCCTCCAGCGGAAACCGCTTGCTCAATTCAAATAACTCCATGGCTGCCCCCATGCCCAACTGATAAACCTCCAACTCCCGAAAACTCCGAATCCTCCCCATCGCTAATCTCCCCCTCTCCCCATCTCCCCCTCTCCCCATCTTTCCCTTCAAAGTTCCGCCAGTGTTTTCTTCGCTTCGTCGGCGCCGGGAAGTTTCGGGTCCAGTTCGAGGGCGCGGGCCAGGGCCTGCTTGGCTGCCGGGCCGTCGCCCAGCTTGTACTGGATCATGCCCAGGTGGTACTGGACTTCGGCGTTATCCTTGAGCTTGGCCGCGCTTTCTTTCAAGTAGGTGAGCGCCCAGTCGTAGTTGCCCTTCTTGTAGAGAATCCAGCCGAGGGTATCGGCGATCTGCGGGTCTTCCGGTGCGCCTTCCCGGGCCTTCTGGGCAAGGCGCAGAGCCTTCTCCTGGTCGTTTTGGACCTCCGAGTAGATGTAGGCCAGGTTGTTGGCCGCCGGTGGGAAGCTCGGGTTTTTTGCCAGGATCTTTTCGTAGGCTTCCTGGGCTTTGGGGAGGTTGCCCTGCATTTGACTGATCATGCCCGAGAGCATCAGCACCGACGGGTTGTCCGGATTGACTTTGAGGGCTCCGTCCAGTTCGACCTGGGCCTCAGCGTACTTTTGGGAAGCGGCGTAGAGCTGACCGAGGGCGACGTAGCCGGCGACATACTTGGGTTCGATTTCGATGTTCTTGCGAAAGGCCGCTTCGGCTTCCTTCGTTTCATCCCGTGTGAGATAGACCCTGCCGAGGAGGAAATAGAGCCCCGCGGAGTTGGGGGCGCGCTCAATCTCCTCTTTCACGCGGGCCAGGGCGCCGTCCAGGTTCTTTTGGGCTACATCCAGGGCCACCAGTTCGCTCAAGGGTTCGTAGGCGCCGGGAGCGAGCCGGAGGGCTTCCTCGAACTGCTTTTTGGCATCGTCACGTTTCCCCTGTTCCCGGAGGGCCAGTCCCAGCAGGTAGGGGCCCCGAGCGTCGGTGGGCGCCAGTTCACTGAATTTTCGGCTGGCCTCGGCGGCTTTGGCCCAATCGCGCTTCCCGAGGCTGGCGGCCGCGAGGATGGAATAGAATCGAGCCGTTTTGGGCTGCTTCTCGAAGAGCCGCTCGACGAGATCGTTGGCCGATTGGTAGGCGCCTTCACGAACGTAGATTTCCGCCAGCCGCAGGCCCGCCTCCGTAAAACCGGGCTCGGCACTCAAAGCGGCCTGGAGGTTGGCTTTGGCCTGGACGCCGTCCCCGGCCTGGAGATTGGCCATGGCCAGCAGGTAGAGCGCCTCGGGGGCCTTGGGCTGTTGCTTGAGGATCTCCTGAAAATCCTGTATGGCTTCGGCGTTCTTGCCCTTGGTGAGGTTCATCCGGCCGCGGTGCAGCAACCCCTGCTGATCCGTGAGGTTCTTTTTGAAGATGGGCTCGAGCAGTTTCAGGCATTCATCGTACTGGTCTTCCCGGCAGACCAGGTTGGCGCGGCGATGGAGGGCCGGGAGATAATCCGGGTATTGCGAGGTGGTTTCTTCCAGCACCTGCTTGGCGGCATCCATCCGCTTCTGGCGGAGATAGAAGTCGGCGAGGTTGATCTTGGCCTGGGGGATGTTGGGGGCGAGTTCAACGGCGTTTTTCAATTCCTGTTCGGCTCGATCCGGGTCTTTCTGGGCTTCAAGCAGCTTGGCCAGAGCCACGTGGCCGTCGGCTGAGTTCGGTTCCAGGGCGAGGGCCTGTTTGAAAGCGGCATCGGCTTCCGGCAGTTTCTCCTGTTTGAGGTAGAGGGAGCCGAGGGCCAGCTGGTAGCGGGCCTTGTCTTTGTGCTCGGGCAGGTTTTCTTTCAGCCGCCGGAGGGCGTCGGCCGTCTCCTGAGGCGTAGTCGCCGCGTCGGCCAGCAGCACCAGGGCTTCCACGTTCCTGGGCGCCTTCTGGAGCAGTCTCAGCAGGTCGTCCGTGGCCGAGCGCAGGGCTCCCGTGAAGATGTTGAGCTCCGAGAGCCGCAGAATGGCGTTGGCGGCATTGGGATCGAGGGTGGTGGCCTCTTTGAGGTGCGTCTTGGCCTGGGCGATATCGCCCGTCTGCATGAAGGCCAGCCCCAGCAGATAGCGGGCCTGGGCATCCTCGGGACGAGCCTTGACCACCGCGTCGAGGTCTTTGAGGGCTTCGTCGGTCTTGCGCTGCATGAGGTTGGCGCGGCCTCGCAGCTTGAGCGCCTCGGGGTCGGCGGGGTTTTTCTTGAATACCGGTTCGAGGGTTTTCAGGGCGTCGTCGATGCGGTTTTCATCCAGCGCCAGGTTGGCCAGGCGGTAGAGGGCGGGCAGGGCTTCCGGGGCCTGGGCCGCAGCGCTTTCCAGGATCTGCCGGCTCTGGTCGGGCTTCCCGGTGTAGAGGTAGAAGTCAGCCAGTTTGATCTGGGCCGGCGTGCCCCCTGGAGCCAGATCGGCCGCCGCTTTGTATTCGCGTTCGGCCTGGATCAGGTCCTTCTTGATCATGGCGATATCGCCCAGGGCGATGTGGGCCTCCGGCAGGTCGGATTTCCCCGACAGAGCGTCCATGAAGGCATTCTCGGCCTTGAGGAGATCCCGCTTCTTGAAATAGAGGGAACCGAGGGCCATGTGGTACTTGGGGCGGTCCCGATAATCGGATTCCGCATCTTTCAGGCGCTGGAGAGCGTCATCGAGTTCCTCGCGGGTCGATGCCAGATCGGAGAACAGCAGCAGCGCTTCGAAATGCTTCGGATCTTTTTCGAGAACCACGGCCACCTCCTGCCTGGCCTCGGCAGGCTTGCGGCTCAGCAGGAAGAGCGTTGCCAGCTTGATGTGCACCTCGATGTTTTCCGGGTCGATATCCCTGGCCTTCAGCAGAAAGGGGAAGGCCTGCGGCAGTTCACCCACGGCGTAATGGGAGAGACCCGCGCCCCGGAGCGCCCGCAGGTTGCCGCCGTCGAGCTGGATGACGTTCTTGTACTCGATGATGGCTTCCTTGTATTTCTGCTCGGCAAAGTAGTTGTCTCCCCGTTCGAGATGCTTGGCCTTCTTGGCCTCCGGCGACCCGGAGCAGGCGACAACCAGCGGCAGCAACAGGACCAAAAGCAGGCAGAGCTGAAGGCGTTTTGACATGATCATCGACTCCCTGAGTAGTGAGTAGTGGCTAGTGGTTAGTGGTTAGTGACTAGTGGTTAGTGACTAGTGGTTAGTGACCACTCCTTCCGCTGGTTCCTTCCGCTGGTTCCCAAGCTCCTGCTTGGGAACCAGCGGAAGGAACCAGCTTGGGAACCGGGGGACCGGCGGAAGCTGAGCCCGGTGCCGGCTAGAGCCAGGATGCCGCCTCCCGTGAGAAGCTTTCCAGGTCGTCCAGATCGGCCTGGAGGAAATCGTAAACCTGGCCGTAGTCGATGTCCCAGTAGAGATGGACAAGACGGTTTCGGAAACGGGCCATGGCAGACAACCGCCGCCCAAGGTCTCCCGGCATCATTCCTGCGTCGGCCAGCAGCGTGAAGCACTGGCCGTAGTCTTCGGGAACGCGCTGCAGATATCTTGCCGTGGCATGGTAGCAAATATTGAGCGCGGCTTCGATGGCGGTAAGGAGTCGGGATCGGGCAATGTCCTGGGTGTCCTCGTCGGCCAGAAAGGCTTCCCGACTCACTGAGCGGAGGTTTCTCAAACGCGTCAGCGACCGGGATATGTCGTTCAGTTTCGCGCGGATGCGATCGTGGTCAAGTTTCACAGCCGTAGGCATCTTTCAGATAGTGATGGAGGAAGGGTCTGAGGTCGAGATAGCGGGCAACGGTGTGAACCACGATCTCGATCCTGGCTTCCGGGTCTTTTTCGAAAAGCAGGCGGCCCTGTAAGACGCGATACCGGAAGCTTACCGGAGCGCTGTTCAAAATCCGGGCGTCGATGGGGAAGGAGAGTTTGAGTTGCCGGGTGAGCGCTGCAGCGAGTGCGTCCTCGTAGCGGAAAGGCTGAATGAGCAACCGCTTCGGGCGCAAGAAGACGGCAAGGTCCAGGTCCCTGAAGGGACAGTCTTCAAGGAACGACCCATAGGCATAAGCAAAGAGGATCTCCCGGTTTCTTGAGAGCTGCTTGGAAATGCGTTCGAGCACGCGGCTTCGCTCTTCCCGAGAAAGCTCGAAAGTTCTCACCATCTTTCCTTTGCTAAAATCCCTGATGCTTTCGGATTTCCGGTGGGAGGGTGATTTTGATATTTTGCAGTAACTTTCGACATTTTGTACGCCTCCATCAGGTATACCCGAATGATTAAGGAGGTATACCATGATGGCTTCCTTGTCAAGAGAACCTGAATCGCGCTTCAAGAAAGAAGCCTTTAGCTTCTCAGTTTTCTGTTGAGAAAAGAAATTATCTACTCTATTTATTGATGGTTATCGCGATCCAGTTCAGATCAGCTTTCATGGACCACTTGAGGTATCAAGGTCGGCTTTTCCAACTTCAAGGAGTACCCTTGCGAAATCCAGATAAAAAGGCGGGATGCCTCGTAACGGGTGTGGCCGGGTTCGTGGGGAGTCATCTGGCGGAACGGTTGCTCGCTGCCGGCTTCTTTGTGGTAGGGGTGGATGACTTCTCTTCCGGTCACCGGGAGAACCTGACGTCACTGCTTGGAAAAAGCGAGTTTGCCTTCCACGAGCGCTCCATCACCGAAGGAGGGCTGATCCATGAGTTGAAGGGCCGATATCCGGGTCTCGAGTCCTGCTTCCACCTTGCGGCCATCGTCAGCGTCCCCTATTCGGTGGACCATCCTGAGAGGACCATGGAGGTGAATTACCGGGCAACGGTGAACCTGCTGCACGAGGCGGAACAACTCGGCTTCAAGGCTTTTGTCTTCGCCGGTTCCGCAGCGGAATACGGCGAAGATCAACGCTTGCCCCTGCTCGAAGCCTATGCCACGGAAGAGACGAGACATTTGAGCCCATATGGTCGAGCCAAGTACCTGGCTTCACGGGAGGTGGCCATGAGCCCGTGCGGAGTGGCGCTTCGCTGTTTCAACATTTACGGCCCGCGGCAGGACCCCCGCAGTCCCTACAGCGGAGTGATCTCAAGGTTTGTGACCATGGCTCTGGCCCGAGAGCCTCTCACTGTTTTTGGCGATGGTCGGCAGGCTCGTGATTTCATCTTTGTGTCGGACGTGGTGGAGGCCTATCTTAGCGCCGCCAACCTTTGTCTGCAGGGCGGGGGTGGAGCAAGGAGACTATACAACATTGGTACGGGGACCAGGACCAGTATCCTGGAATTGGCCGAAACCCTGAATGAGCTCAATGGGAATCGAGAAGGACTTACTTTCTTCCCGGAACGCCCCGGTGACATCCGCCTTTCTCTGGCCTCGGCGGAGGCCTTTCGCACTGCCACGGGCTGGCAGCCTCGCATCTCGCTGCGCGAGGGTCTGCAGCGCACCTGCCAATGGGCCGGAGGCCCAGAGCGGTAGAGCCCAATCCCCTCTTCACCAGGTTTTTCACCCCTTCACCCCTTCACCCGCTTCATCCCTTCACCTCATTCACCGTTTTTGCCTTCTTTCCCCCTTTCACCCAAAACTTACCTCACTTCCGGCGAGCGCTTTCTCGTCCGCCGCCTCCTCCCCATGAACCAGCTTGATCCGGCGAGGCTGCCGGGCATCGCCCGGACCCACGCCATGAGCTCGCTGCTGGTCGGCGTGGGCGGAATAGCCGCCGAGCACATGGACGCCGGCGCGAATCCGGCAGCGTTCGCCGTCGAGCATGACGGTGCCGTTGGGTTTGGCAGCGAAGTGCTGAATATCGCGGCCCGGGGTGCCCTCGGCCTGGTAGCCGACGAAAAGAAGGTCGTTTTTCGGGTCTTCGAGTCCGGCCTTGAGATGATCGACGATTCTCCCGCCCGTGCACATGCCGCTTCCGGCGATGATGACGGCGGGGCCGGGCATGTCGAGCGGCTCGCAGGTGGTCCTTGTGGCTCGCAGGCGTAGAGCCGATCGAAGTCCAGGGGGTGGTCGCCGCGATGCAGAAGGGCTTCGGCTTCCCGGTCCCAGTAGGCCGAAAGGCAGGAGGTGATCCTGGTGAGTTCGAGACCGAGAGGCGAATCCACCACACGGGGATGCGCCTCAGGCGATTCGAGCCTGGGGAACGTTCCGCCGCAGGGCTCGGGTCGGTAACCAACCGGTCCAGTTCGTAGAGGAGTTCCTGGGTCCGCCCAAGGGCGAAGGCCGGGATGAAGACCTTGCCGCCGTCGGCCAGAGCCCGCGCCGAGAATCTGGCCCAGCCGTTCGATTCGATGCTCGCGGCTTTCGTGCAGCCGGTCGCCGTAGGTGGCTTCGAGCACCAGCAGATCACACGCGGGCGGCGGTTCGGGGTCGGGGAGGAGCGGGGTGTTTCCGGCGCCGAGGTCCCCGGAAAAGACGATGGACCAGGGCGGGTTTTGGCCTTCAGGAACACGGAAGCCGACCCCAGAATATGGCCGGCCTGGTGGAAGGCGAAGCGAACCCCCTTTGAGATCGCACTCTTCGCCATAGTCGAAGCCCCAGCTCAGCCGGTCGATGGTGTCTGCCAGGCGTCGGTTTCCCCTGCGCTCAGCTGGGAGAAGCTCATGGCATCTTTCAGCATGGGCAGCAGGAGGGCCTTGGTGGGGTGAGTGGCGAGGATTTCGCCCTTGAAGCCTTTCTGAATGAGCTCGGGGAGGCCGCCGATATGGTCGATATGGGCATGGGTGACCAGCACATAGTCAATGGCATCAGGTGCAACCGGCCATGCCTCCATGGGCAGCGCCCGATCCTGCCCCTGCACGGCGCCGCAATCGACGAGGAGGTTGAGCCCTCCCGTCTGCACCAGATGGCAGGACCCGGTGACGCAGGTCTCACCGCCGAGATGGGACAAAGTGTATGGAGTTGCCGTCATAACCACCGCCTGATCCATCAAAAAAGGAATCGCTGTAAAGGAATCGAGGTTTTCTTCACCTTTCACAGCCACGAAAAAGGGACACTGACAATCCGATC
>CAWAOR010000018.1:0-60146 GCA_963783775.1 uncultured delta proteobacterium
TGAAGGCGTTGGGACCAAGATGCAGAACGCCACAAAAACCGTTTACCAGATTGTAGCTCACCGCCAGGGTGACAAAGATTCCCATGTTGTTGAGAATGCGAACCTGATATTCGGAACCATAAGTTTTGAAAAGATAGAGGATGTAGAACAATACCGCGAGAGCGGCCAGATTGAGCCAGACATTTCTCTTATCCTTATTCATGATCCTCCCTTCTTGACACAGGGTACTCATTCAGGGACCGTGAGTTCCCGAAACGAAGGAACGAGATGCCCGTCTTACGCCCCTATCCCACGTCCGAAATCCAAAATCCAAAATCAATTGGTAATCGGCTCGCCCATGATCCCGGTAGGCCTGAACAAAAGCACCAGGATCAGGATGATAAACGCGAAAGCATCGCGATATTGGGATAATTCCGGCACCAGAGCTACAATCAGAATCTCGCCGAGGCCCAGGAGAAAACCGCCGATCACGGCCCCGAGGATGTTGCCTATGCCGCCCAGCACCGCCGCCACAAAGGCCTTGATGCCCGGGAAGATGCCCATGAAGGGATTGACTTGAGGGTATTTCATGGCCCACATGATGCCGCCGGCCGCTGCCAGCATCGAGCCGAGAAGGAAAGTCACCGCAATGATCCGGTCCAGATTGATGCCCATCAGGCGGGTGGTTTCAAAATCCTTGGAAGCGGCCCGCATGGCTTTACCCACCTTGGTCCGGAACACAATGTAGAGCAGCCCCAGAAGAAGGACGATGGTGATCAGTGGCGTGTAGATGGTCAGCACTTGAATGTGCAGTCCCCAAAAAACGATGACTTTGTCGAACAAGGGGGGTCTCGGAAAGGCTCTGGGCACTCCGCCAATAAATACCAGGGCCAGATTTTCCAGCAGAAAGGAGGCGCCGATGGCGGAGATGAGGAGCGAGATGCGGGGGGCATCGCGCAACGGTTTGTAGGCGGCGCGGTCAAGGAGGATCCCTACCAGACCTGTGGCCAGAACCGCCAGAGGGAAGCTGACATACCAGGGAAAGGTAAAGAGCGAGATAGAATAGATCGCCACATAGGCCGCGAACATGAGCAGGTCGCCGTGAGCGAAATTGATCAGCCGCAGGATGCCATAAACCATGGTGTAGCCAATGGCCACCAGACCATAGAGACTGCCCAGAGAGATCCCGTTGATCAGTTGTTGAAAAAAAATCGTCGCGTCCACACTCACCTCGATCTCAGAGTCTCAGCAACCCCATTTCGTCGGGAACATCAACAGACCCGCCCATTTCCGTTCCACACCCCTCTTTTTGAATCGTCGTCATCATAAAATGTTATGCAGCACTTTCAATGGACAAATCAAACAAAAGTCCCTGCAGGCAAAAAAAGAAACAGGAAAGCTGCGAGCTTTCCTGTTTCTGATGCAATCTCACAAGCGGAAGAAGCGAACCTGAAGTTGGGCTTACTGCGAATTCTTCACCAAAATCTCAGGGCAATCCCGTGTCGAGGCCTAAGGGTTGACCGTGGTGACGTAAACGAACTTACCCCCTTCAACTTTGTTGATCACCATGCTCTTGACGGGATTTCCTTCCGCACCCATGGTAATGGTGCCCGAAACCCCCTTGAAATCCTTGGTGTCGGCAAGGGCATCGCGAATCTTGGTTCCATCGGTTGAACCGGCCCGTTTGATAGCGTCGATCAGCATAAAGTAGGCATCCGCCCCGAGGGCATCGAAGGCCCCGGCTTCTTTCTTGAATTTCTCTTCGTAGCGCTTGATGTATTCCTTGGCTCTGTCGGTGGTTGCCGCGGCTTTATGAAAATGGCCGGTGAAATACATATTCTCCACAGACGTTCCGCCCACTTTGATCAAAGTCTCATCCTGAGCGCCATCACCCGTCAGAATCGGGAGTTTGATTCCCAGATCCCGGGCCTGTTTGGCCATCAAGGCGTCTTCCGTATAGTAGTTGGGGGCATAGATGATGTCCGGTTTGGTGGCCTGTACCGCGGAGAGCTGCGCTGAGAAATCCTGGTCTCCGGTCTGAATGTAAGTCTTGGAGACGATTTTTCCGCCCAGCTTCTCGAATTCTTTTTCAAAGTAGTTGGCCAGACCCACGCAGTAGTCCTGAGCCTGGTCGATGATCAGAGCCGCCGTCTGCGCTTTGAGCTCATTGCGGGCAAAACGGGCAGCCACCTGTCCCTGGAAGGGATCAATGAAGCAGGCGCGGAAGGCAAACTTCTTCCCCTGGGTGACGAGAGGGTTGGTTGCCGTCGGGCTCACGGAAGGAATCTTGGCCGCTTCGGAAATCGGATTTCCGGCCATGCTGTTGCCGCTGATGGCTTCTCCCAGGATGCCGATAACCTTTTCCTTTTCCACCAGAAGCGATACGGCATTGGCCGCTTCGATCTTGTCGCTCTTCGTATCCACCAGCACCACATCGATCTTCTTGCCCAGAACCTGCGGCTCCATGTCTTTGGCAACTTGAATCCCGGACCACTCCATGTCACCATAGGCCGCAACACCGCCCGTCATGGGCAGATAAGCCCCGATCTTGATCACTTCCTGAGCGCTACCGAGACCGGGATTTCCCAAGAGAAAAATACCCACCAGAGCCACTACACCAAGCACACTTCTCCTTCTCATTGCTCTCTCCTTCGATGTGACTGTTGTTTTCTTTGCTAGAACACAAACCAATCATGTGGCCGGCGCACGCAAATCCATTTCTCGTAAGTGTTCTCTAAACCAGGATAATTTTACTGTCAACAGAAAGGTTCTCCAACCCGGGGACGAAGAGTGTGTCCAGGAACCGCCATAGACTCGATACCAGCCTAAGCGGTACAGCAGGTATGGGTCGGTCCGGGCTGGAGGTTGGAGTGGTGAAGCGGTCAGGGTGTGGAGATCACATTGCAGGGCGGGCCTGATTCTGGTATAGGGAGCGGGCGGGCTTGATTGGAACAAACAGAAAGAGATTTGAGATGGCTACTGCCTTTGTTACCGGTGCTACGGGCTTTATTGGCAGCCACGTGGCCCTTCATTTGCTCGAGAGGGGTTGGAGGGTTCGCGGGCTCAAGCGCCCCGCCTCACCTGCACCCTGTCTCGAGAAGGCCGATATCGAATGGTGTCCGGGTGACATTCGCTATCTGGAGCAGGTGCAGGCTGCCATGGCGGGATGTGAAGCGGTTTTTCATGTTGCGGCCGATTACCGGTTGTGGGTGCGGAATCCTGAGGAACTCTACGAGACGAATGTAACCGGGACGACCAATGTCTTGCGGGCAGCCCTTCTGAAGCGGGTGGAGCGGGTGGTTTACACCAGCAGCGTCGGGGCGCTCGGCTTGAGAAATGACGGCAAGCCTGCCGATGAAACCACTCCGGTTCGCCTCGAAGACATGATCGGGCATTACAAGCGCTCCAAATTCCTGGCGGAGCGGGAGGCGGAACGTTTTCTCGCCCAGGGACTGCCGGTGGTGATGGTGCACCCCAGCACGCCGGTGGGGCCGGGGGACCACAAGCCCACGCCGACCGGCAAGATCATTGTCGATTTTCTGAACCGGCGGATGCCCGCCTATTTGGATACCGGATTGAATCTGATCCACGTTAGCGATGTGGCGGAAGGCCATCTGATGGCTCTGGAACATGGACGGGTCGGGGAGAAATACATCCTGGGTAACCAGAACCTGACGCTGGCCGAAATTTTCGGGCTTCTTGAAAAAGTTTCGGGAATTCCGGCACCACGCTATCGCCTTCCCCATCGTCCGATTCTGTTCTTGGGCTACTTATGCGATCTGGTGTCAAGGGTCACCGGCCGAGAACCGCTCATCCCCTATGAAGGGGTGAAGATGGCCCGGAAGTTCATGTTTTTTGATGCAAGCAAAGCGGTGCGCGAACTGGGGCTTCCCCAAACGCCGGTGGAGCTCGCCCTGGCGGAAGCGGTCGCGTGGTTCCGTATCCATGGCTACCTTACCCAAGACCGGAAGAACTGAGGCTGGCATGCGTTTTCCCGTTAGTCTGTATTTGTCCATGATGCGATATCTGCTCGACAAAAGGATTCGAGGGCAGCAGCACTTTCCCCTGGTGCTCATGCTGGAGCCAACCCATCGGTGCAACCTGACCTGTGCGGGCTGTGGCCGGATTCGGGAATACCGCGATACCATCCTCGACGAGATGACCCTGGAAGCCTGCCTCGAGGCGGTGGACGAGGCGGATACCCCGGTGGTAACGATTACCGGCGGTGAGCCCCTGCTCTATTCGCACGTGAAAGAGCTTACCCGTGCGGTGCTTGCCCGCGGAAAACACATCTATTTTTGCACCAACGGCCTGCTGCTCGATGAAGCGCTGGACCACTTTCGCCCCGGCTCTCATTTCACCTGGAACATCCATTTCGATGGTGCCGAAGCCGTTCATGATCAGATTATCGGGCGGCCGGGCGGGTTCCGGAAAGCTTTTGCAGGCTTGCTGGCGGCCAAGGAGAAAGGGTTCCGAGTCAGCACCAATACCACGATCTACCGGGAAACCGATCTGGCCGATATCGAAACGCTCTTTAGGCAGCTGACGGCCGCCGGTGTGGACGGCATCCTGGTAGCCCCCGGGTTCAGCTATGAAGACGTCACCGGCGATGTCTTCCTCTCGCGTCAGGAAATCATGCAGAAGTTCAGAGAAATTCGCCGCTGGGGCCAGCGCTTCCCGCTGATCAGCAATCCCCTCTACCTCGATTTTCTCGTTGGAGAACGGAAGCTGCAATGCACTCCCTGGGGCAACCCGACCAGAAACACCCAAGGCTGGAAGTCCCCCTGCTACCTCATTACCGACACCCATTACCCCACCTTTCGGGAATTCATGAGCCGGACGGACTGGGACCATTACGTCTCGGGCCAAGACCCCCGCTGTGCCCAGTGCATGGTCCACTGCGGCTATGAACCCACGGTGGTGCTGCAAATGAGCGGCCCGGACCTCCTGCGGATGATCAAATGGAACCTCTATGTTTGAATTCTGCCGCCTGCTGCTGGGAACAATTCTTCTTCGCCCCTATGTTTTTGCCTTTCTCACCGTTTACCTGGTCGCCGCCGCAGTCCATCTCGGGTGGCGCAAGACGCTGCTTTTCCTTCCCTTAGGCTACAGTCTGGCCTGGCTTTCCGAGTTTTCTTCCATCAACTGGGGATTCCCTTACGGAGACTATTTTTATATCCCCAGCACCCTGGACCGTGAGTTATGGGTCTTGGGCGTGCCCTTCATGGATTCCCTATCCTATGTCTTTCTCTCCTACTGCAGTTATGCCATGGCGCTTTTTGTCCTCAGCCCGCTCTGTTTCAGCAAAAAGGGCGTGACCGTGCTCGAAACCCGCCGCCTCAGGCGCTCCCCGCAGACGCTCATCCTGGGGGCCTTTCTCTTCGTCCTCCTCGACATCATCATCGATCCGGTGGCCTTCCAAGGCGAGCGCTGGTTTCTTGGTCAAATCTACGGATATCGGGAACCCGGTTGGTACTTCGGTATCCCCATGAGCAACTTCGGTGGCTGGTTGCTGGTAGGTTTGGCGATGATTGCCGTGCTTCAACTCCTCGAACGGTTCCCCTCTCTGGAACCCGGGAACGTCTCGAGGCTGGCCGGGTTCCCCTGGGTAAACCTGCTTGGACCTGCCCTGTACGTTGCGGTGCTGGTGTTCAACCTTGGCATGACCTTCTGGATCGGCGAGACTTTTATGGGGATTGTGGGTTGTGTGGTTCTCTTCTTCCCGAGCCTGCTGGTCTGCTTCTTTACCTTGTACAAACAGAAGACTGTCACCTCGACCCAGATTGAAGAACACTGCCGAGACTACCCGGGCTCAGGTCTCGTACGTAGTATGATATCGACGCGGCCAGGGCTCCGAGTTCCTCGGCGGGCAGTGCGGCCAGCCCGGCCAGCGCTTCACCCAGGCTCCGGGCCGCCCTTCGCGAGCGTTCCCAGGAGTGGTAATAGCTCCTTACCAGCCCCGGGGAGTTAATGACCGATGCCAGCACCAGCGGAATCCTCACGCGTCCCCGTTGATCGGTGATGGAGCGCAGATCAAACTCGATCTCATCCCAAAGACCATCGCTGACCGAGCGGATCCCGAGGAAGGGGATCCGCCTTGCATAACAAAAGCGGGCGGTGAAATAGCTTTCCATGTCCATGATCGACGCAACATCTTTGAACTCCGGACTCAGCAAGGATTTTGGCTGAGGTTGGCTGACGGTAACGATGCGTGCTGGCCGAAGCCGGTCTTCGCTGCAAAACCGGATGAAGCTTGAAGCTGCCTTAGCACAGGTTGCCAGGCGGAAGGTTACCGGCGATTTGGCCGCCGGCTTTCTGGCGGCAGCATCGAGGCATAACGGGGTGTTAGAGCCTTCATCAAGCCATGTAAAGGCCTCGCCCAGGCAAACATCCCCCACCGCCAGTTCCTCGCTGAGGCTTCCGGCAAAGCCGGCGGTAATGACCAGATCGGGGCGCATCCAGCCCAGCAGCCAATCCAGGGCCGCAAGCATCCCCACTCGCCCCATCCCGGTCTCCACCAGCACGAGTTGCCGGGACGGAGCGCTGTGGAGGAAACTTTTGAAGGGGGTCCGGTGGGTGAGCTGCCACGACCCCGCAGCCCTTTTGAAGGCGGCATATTCCTCTGGGAGGGCAAAAAGCAGGGCCATGCGCATCATTCCAGCAACTCTCGGATCTGATCGAAAAGTTTTTCCATGTGAGCTCTGTACTGCTCCGGCAGCAGGGGCAGGCGTTTTCCGGAGAGATAGGTCATCTCAGCCCGTCCTTCCGCCAGCTTCCTGCCTTGGGCATCCAACAAACGACCTAGAACGGAACAACCCTTAGGAGCAAAATCGGCCTCGATTTCCCCTACCGCCGTCAGGGGTACCTGCAGTTCTACTGGGCGTAAATACTGCACGTCGATCTTGCGGGTGACGAAGAACACCCGTTTGAAAGCGAGGACCGTCCAGCCCATGATCTCGTCCAGGATGGTCGAGATGATCCCGCCGTGGGCAAGGTTTTCCCAACCCATGTGATGATGGTGCAAGGTAAGATCTGATCGAACGGTCTTGCCGACACAATAGAAGGACAGGTGAAGTCCCAAAGGATTGTCGGCCCCACAGCCAAAGCAGCCGGTGTTGCCCGGTTTGGGAAGATTTTTCCTTTCGCCACGGTTCGTCATGATGAAAAGCCTCTTTGCTCATCAATTATTCATTTGTCTGCAATCATCGAGTCACGCGGATTGACGCGAAAGGAGCATATTCCAATTCTTGCAGCAGCTCAACTGCGAATCCCGGAATCGGGGGCCGGATTATGAGTGACTTTTGGACGGTGCTGGTATAGAGAGAGCTTCGGGCTGAGGCTCTATGGAGCACCTTGGGTGGGCTGAAAGAAAGGGTCGAGGAGGTATCATGCGCAGTGTGATTGCCGGGATTGGAAGCTATGTGCCACCACGAGTGGTGACCAACGATGACCTTGCCAAACTGATGACCACCAGTGACGAGTGGATCCGAACGCGGAGCGGCATCGAGGAACGGCGGTTTGCCGATGAAGGCGTGTACTGTTCTGACCTGGCTCTGAAAGCGACGCAAAACGCCCTGGCGAATGCTGGAGTAGAGCCTGAAGCTCTGGAATTCATTATTTTTGCCACCTTGAGCCCCGATCACCACTTCCCCGGCACCGGCTGTGTCCTGCAGGCGAAGCTTGGCATTCCAGGCATCGGCTGCCTGGATATCCGGAACCAGTGCACCGGCTTTCTGTATGGTCTAACGGTGGGCGATGCGATGATCCGGGCGGGCATGTATCGCCATGTGCTCATCGTGGGGGCGGAGATTCACTCGAGCGCCCTCAATTTCACCGATGAAGGCCGAGACGTCAGCGTCCTCTTTGGGGATGCAGCCGCGGCCGTGGTACTATCTTCCTCGACGGACGAAAACCGTGGCATCCTCTACTCGGAGCTCCATGCCGACGGCCGCTTTGCCAAGGTCCTCTGCCAGGATGTGTGGGATATTTCCCGAAAACCATTTATGACCCAAGAGAGCCTCGAAGCCGGCGAGATGTGGCCCCATATGGAAGGCAAGACAGTCTTTAAGCACGCAGTCACCCGGATGGCCGAACTCATAACGAACGCTATGGGGCAATGCGCCATACAACCCGACGCAATCAAGTATTTCATCGCTCATCAGGCGAACCTAAGGATCAACCAGCTGGTCGCTGAACGTCTGGGCCTCCCCCAGGCGAAGTTTCTGAACAACATTCAAAAATTCGGCAACACCACTGCGGCTTCCATTCCTCTCCTGCTGGATCAGAGCTACCGCGCTGGCAAATTTCAGCGAGGCGACCTCCTGCTCCTCATCGCCTTCGGGTCCGGTTTCACCTGGGCGTCCACGCTGCTGCGTTGGTAAGAAATTGGCCGAAAAATCGAATACCCTTTTCCACCGCGAAGAGCACAAAGCGGTTTCTTCCTGTTCCTCGTGGTTTGCACTGAGGTCATTTTCTTAGCAAAAGAGGTCCTGCTGGGGGAGGTGGTAGAGACGGCGGACGTAGTAGATCAGCGTTTCCGGAAGGTATCTTCCCCACAGTTTGATGGGCAGATGTTCGATCTCGGTCTGGGGGCTGAACCCTACCGCAAACAGGTATTCCAGTATAAACTCTACATTCATCGGCACATAGCCCTTGTAGACCTTGCTGTCTCTCTGGGCAACAATCCGCTCTTCGTGTATGCTGCTTCCCAGTTCGGATTCCACCAGATCGGGGAAGTTGGAAAGGATCACCTCCACGAGGATGGTAGTTTGGGGATCTCCGAGCAGCGATTCGAGTCCCTGCTTCAGGTCCTCTCCCGAAACCCCTCGATTGGCGTATCGCTCCCAGGACCCGCCCTCCCTGAATCTCCGAAAGACCCTCTCGGCATCCCAGGCAACTTCAAGAATCAGGCTTCTGGCCCTATAATTGCCGTGGTGGCTCTCTTGGTCGAGAATGCGTATCCGCGGGTCGCTGGCAAGAGCATTTTCCAGCGCCAGAAGCTGTTCGTCCTCGGCTACGATCTTGATGCCGCCAACATCTTGAATGGTCAGCGCCTCCCGCTCGAACTTTATGCTCCCTTCGCTGAAAGTTCGAGCAATCGCGCGTTCCGCCTCAACAAATTCACCAACCATCTCTGATTCGGCGGTGACCAGTAGTTCCAGAGGAATGCCAAACCTTCTTGCCCGTTCTGCCGCCATCTCCTCGGCCTTGTGCTGCACGACCCTGAAGATCCAGTTGGCGATCTTTCGATTCGCCTTTTCGGCGATGCGCCTGGGTCGTTTGATCCGGTAGAGGCCAACAAGCTGCCCTTCCCTGCCCAGGCACATGACGCCGTCTATGGGCGCCTCGCGATAGTAGAAGTCGGGGGTCATGCGATAATGACAGAAGAGTTCCAGTTCACGCTCACTCAATGACCCGTTGCCCCGACAGATGACTTCCCGCAGTTCCCCTTTGAATTGAATGCGTTTGTGTTCCACAGGTTCCGGGTGAATCCTCATCAACAAATCCCGAGTAAGGCTCTCCAGTGTGTCACCCAGAACAAACCCGTCAGAGATCAGAATTTGTGTCAACCGCAGGGCGTCCTTGTCATGCAGATGCCCACAAAACCAGCGTTCAGCAATGTCAAAAAGTTCTTCTCGATGAATGAATGAGGTCAAATACACTGCGGAATCTCTCGTTTCATCACGTTCACCCCTGCCTGCTACCGGGGCCGGGCAGGCAACACCACATCTCCCCTCACCCCAGCGCCGCAATTCTATCCTGATTTTTCACTTTGTACACCCGGAAAAGCCTGTCATAATATGTCCCTACCGGGAGGAACCGTTCATGCAGGGACAGGCGACAGGACAGAAGATCACCATAAAGACCGCAGCAGACCTTCTTGAGGTTACGACCAAGACGGTCCAGCGCTACCTTGCCAAAGGCCTTCTCACAAGGGTGAAGGAAGGGACACGGACACTTCTCCTTCTTGCCGAAGTCAAGGGGTTGAAGAGTGATGTTCATGGGGGACAGGGACAATCCCCCAAAGCACCCGGAAAGACCGCTGGGACAGGACAGGTTGGGGACACGGTGACCCTGAGCAGAGAGCGCTACGAACAGCTTCTCCTCGAGCTTGGCGAACTCCGCAAGCAGAACCAATTTTTCATGGAATTTAAGGGGATACTGTTGGCGAAAGAGGAAGCTATGCACAGACTGGAACGGGATGTGGAAGCACTTCGAGCCCGCGTCCGGGCCCTGGAGCTGTGGAACCCCGAAGAAGTGCCGGCCGGTCTTCCCGAGGATTCGCAGACTCCCTCACCCCCTCGTGAAAAAGTGAAAACCAAGCCCAAGAAGCCCTGGTGGCAGGCTTAAGGCCTTTAATGGACAACTCATTTCAGTTTGGCCGCCTTTTGCCGGAAGGTTTCCGCTTTGCCGGTGTCTCCCAACTCTTTATGGAGATCTGCCAGCAGGAGGTAAACTTGTTTCAATTTCGCCGGATCGTCCTGGGAGAGGATTTCGGCCTTTTGCGCAAATTGCAGCGCCTTCTGGCGTGCACCCTTCATCCGCCAGGCTTTAGCCAGATTGAAGAAAGCTTCTCCGTTGTGAACGTCAACCTGGATAGCTTGTTCCAGAAGGGGTATCGCCGCATCCGCTTTCCCTTGTGCCAAAGACGCCTTGGCCTGGTCCACCAGATGCATGGAGGCGACCCGTTGGGGCTGCGGTTGGGGCGGTTTTTTTTCGGCAGGCTTGGCTGCAGGCCCCTCTGATGGCACCGTCAGGTCGCTTTCCTTGATCACTGGGGGTGGCTTAATGATGGCTGCCGGTTTTGCCGCCGGGATCGACTCCGCCGGTTTTGGAGCGGGAGATGCTTGGGCGGCAGGGGGGGGCTGCCATTCCGACGGGATGTAGACGGGCTTTTTGGGAGTGCAGGCGGCAACGAGGATGAGAGCGCCAAGCAACGCCATCCAGGAGGTCCGCCGGCTGCCGGAACAAATCCTTCCATCAAGAGCTTTCATCTCAGCAACCTTCCATGAATACTTAATAATGTTAAACGAAGTGTACGGGAAAACCAGGTGGCCGATGCCAAACCACCCCTCGCCGCCCCCTCCCCTCTCCCTGCCTTTATTTGTGAAGTGTACAATAATCTCTGGGAACATGCTCGTCGAGGAAAACCTCGAGGCGCTTTTCGCGGCAACGGTTCGTAGCCAGCTGACCCGATTCCAGACAGATCAGGCGCTGCGAGATTTCCGGGGGCATCCGAAATTCCTGCGGTTGAAGCCACGGTCGAACCTGGTTGATGAACCTCAGCCAGATTCGGGCGGCCGCCTGTAAAGCCTGCGGAGGCAGTGGTCGTCTGTCATCATAGCCGACCCAGATCACCGCCAGAAGATCCGTGGTGTAGCCGACAAACCAGCTGTCGCGGGCGTCGATGGAAAAGCCGGCCTGGGCAGCAAGGGGAAAATTGACGCCAAGGTTTTTTACATGACGGGTGGCGCCCTCTTTCACGGCTCCCTCCAAAATGCTGGTAATCAGGTAGGCTTTGGCGGGACTGGTCACAGAAAGGAACTCCACATGGCGCCGCTGCTGGAGTTCGCCGCTCTCGGCAACCACTTCCTTGACCCCTAGCAGATAGGGTTTCTGGCCGTCATTGTCCAGGGCAGCATAGGCTCCCGCCAAGGCCAGAGCCGTCACCGGGAAGTCTCCCAGAGCCAGCGCCAGGGCGGATTCAGCCGGTGGCTCCAAACCCAGACAGCGAAAGGTGGCAGCGATCTTCTCCACGCCAACCTGAGCCGCAAGGTCCGCTGTAGCCGCATTCAGGGATTGCTCAAGGGCGTCTCGGAACATGATTCGGCCGCGGTAGCGGTCATCGAGATTCCTTGGATTCCAGCTGGTGCCGTTGTCGGGGTAGCTCACCGGTTCGTCATTCAGCCAGCTGGTCGGGGTAAACTGGTCCAGAGCGCTCAAATAAACAAAAGGCATGATGGCCGAACCTGGCATTCGTTTGCCAAGCGTTCGCTTCAGGGGGTCGGCATGGTAATCCGTCCCGCCGACGAGAGCCAGCATGGCCCCGGTTTTCGGCTGGACGGCAAGGACCACGGCCTGAAGTGTTCCAGGCTCGGAGGTGCTGTTTGAGTCGATGGTTTTCCGCGTAAGCAAGTCCAGCTCCTCCCTCGACGCACGGTCAGCCGCCAGGGCCATCTCCGGATGCAGCGCGGTGTAGATCGTCAAGCCTTCCGATGCCAGCACCTTTTCATCATAGAGATCCTGCAGCTGCTGCTTCACATAGTCAACGAAGTGGGGCGCGAAGTTTCCGGGCAGCGTGGTGGAGGCAACACGCAATGGTTCCCCTCGCGCCTTTTCATATTCCAGCGCGGGGATCATCCCCAGCTCGAACATGCGCTTGAGGACGAGATTACGGCGCTCGAGTGCCGCTTCGGGATGGCGCAGAGGCGAATAGCTGTTGGGCGCGCGAAGGATTCCAGCCAGGGTCGCGCATTCCGACAGGGTGAGGTCTTCCACGTTCCTTCCGAAATAGGTGCGTGCCGCTTCACCCATACCATGTATCGCCACACTGCCTCTCTGCCCCATATAGATCTCGTTCAGGTACATTTCCAGGATCGCCTGCTTTTCATAGAGGGCCTCGAGGACAACGGCCATGGAAGCCTCCTGCAGCTTGCGCTTGAGGACCCGTTCCGGTTCGAGGAAGTAGTTCTTCACCAGCTGTTGAGTGATAGTCGAGCCTCCCTGCACCACCCGTCCGGCCGTAAGGTCGGTGTACAGAGCGCGCAACATACCCCACCAGTCGACCCCCCGGTGAGCGTAGAAACGATGATCCTCGATAGCCAGCACGCCATCAATCAGAGTGGCCGGGACCTGCTTGATGTTGATGAGCAGGCGACTCTTCCGCTCGGGTCCAAAAAGGCGCGCAATTTCCAGTGGCTCCAACTCCAGAAAGGCCGTCTCAGCCTGCCCGCTTTTTATCCTCATAAGAGTGCTCTGTTGAAAAAGAAATTCGACCCGTTGAGCCGGGAGCGCCCGACCCGGGAATTGAAACTCGCGCAGGTAGGCCGTCACGGTATCGCGCCCCACTTTGTATTCGCCTGACTGGAGCGGTTCTTTCCTGGCTTCCTGGTAGCGTCGTTCTTCCAGGAGGTGTTTCAAATTCGATATGGAGAGCTGTTGGCCGGGATAGAGGGGCACGGTGGCGGAAAAAACCCTCGACGGGATACTCCAAAGGCGTGATTCGAACCGCTGCTTCACCTCCAGATAAAGGCTGCCGAAATAGCCCACCATGAGGATCACGAAAGCCAGTGGCGGAATTATGAGGATTTTCCAGGTGCGGAAGCGATGTGAACGCGTTTTGCTTGGTAGCATAAGGCCGACCTAACCGGCACCCCCTTGATCAACTATCAACACTTCATTTTCGCGTCAACTTCACGAGACATTCAATATGAGGAGTGTGAGGAAAGAGATCGAACGTTTGCACGGCATCAAGGCGGTACTGCTGGAGCAGGACCACAAGGTCCCTGGCAAGGGTCGCAGGGTTGCAGGAGACCGTAAGAATGCAGGCGGGGGCGGCTTCGAGAAGTGCCTTTAAGACCCGGGGATGCATCCCCGCTCGGGGAGGGTCTGTGACGATGATATCCGGACGCTCGCTCCGGGGCACGGAAGCGCCGACGTTCCCCAAGTTATCCTTCAAGTCCCCGGCCACAAAGGTGCAGTTGTCAACCTGGTTCAAGACGCAATTCTCGCGGGCATCACTCACCGCTTCCTCACTGACTTCAAATCCCACCACCTGCCGCACCTGCCTGGCCATGAAAAGGGCAATGCTTCCCGCCCCACAGTAGAGGTCCCACACCGTTTCTCTGCCGGTGAAGGCGCCCAGCTCCAAGATGGCGCGGAAGAGCTCTTCGGCGGCAAGGGGATTGGTTTGAAAGAATGATTGGGCGGAGATCTTGAATGTCAAAGATCCCAGCCGTTCCTCTATGAAGCCGGGGCCATCCAGGCAGCGGCTGGATTCGCCCGCAGCAACCTGAGCTTTGCTGTCGGTGATGGAATGGACGAAGCTGGTGATCTGAGGAAAGCGGGCCCTGAGATGCCTGGCCAGTTGGTCGACCACGGCGCCATGATGCCCCTGACTGCTGGTGAGAAGATGCACCAGCCTCTGCTGCGTGCGTTTCCCTTCACGAATGACCAGAAAACGCCAGAATCCCTGATGGCTTCGGGTATGGTAGGCGGGCAATCCGCTCGCCCGACACCACTCACGGACTTCTCTCACAATCTCGATCGCCTCCGGTGATTCCAGAAAACACTTCTCGAGATTCAACACAGCATCGAAGGACTTGCGGGCATGTAGCCCAAGGGCAACCGATTCCACCCGGCAGGGCGGGGCCTGCTCGTGATCCCGGCGCTCCAGCCACGAGCGGGGGGAGAAGGTAAATTCCATCTTATTCCGATACCAGATGCGTTGGGGCGAAGGAACGGCCGGCAGCACCGTGGTCTCACCCACTCCCGCTAGATGCTGGAGCGCCTCCAGGACGTGCTGCCGCTTCCATCGCAACTGTTCCTCATACTGCAAATCCTGCCAACGGCATCCCCCGCAGACTCCGAAATGGGGACAGAAGGGTTCGACATAATGAGGCGACTGTGACAGGATCTCGGTGACATATCCCTCGGCAAACTGGCGCTTTTTCTTGGTGATTCTCACCCGCGCGCGCTGTCCGGGAAGCCCATGATCCACGAACACCACCAGCCCATCCAGATGCCCGAGCGCTTTCCCCCCGAAGGCGAGCTTTTCAAGATCGAGTTCGACCTCCATCCCTTTGCGCACGGCAACCGTTTCAGGTCCGGCGTCGCCCCCTTTGCCGCTGTCCATCACCAGTCCCTCTCCTCCTCTCACCCCGGCGCATCTTCGCTCCAGGTCATGGGTTGATGCCGTCTTTCCTTGCCGCGGGAGTTATGCTAATACAAAACGCTACGGATGACCAGGAGAAGCCTTACCCACAAGTCCGGGAAACATTTTTCTCAAGGGTTTCGGATGGTGTTTGCCTTGCTGAATCGCATACTGATGTACGGTCGTTTGATCAAGTTCAGCCATACCGTCTTCGCCCTCCCCTTCGCCCTGGCAGCGATGCTCCTGGCGCACCGTCAATACCCCCTCAGTTTTTCGACCTTATGGTGGATTCTCCTGGCCCTGGCCTCGGCCCGTTCCGCAGCCATGGGCTTCAATCGCTACGTCGATTATGAGTTCGACCGCTGCAACCCGCGCACCGCCAACCGCCCACTGGTTGCCGGTCGCATTGACAAAGCCTCGGTGCTTCTCTTTGTGCTGCTCTCTTCCGCCTTGTTTCTCTTCAGCGCCGGCATGCTGGGGCGCCTCTGCCTGGCGCTCGCCGCCCCTACCCTCGCGGTACTCTTTGGCTACTCCTATACCAAGCGCTTCACCTCCTTCTCCCATCTGGTATTGGGAGTCGCCATCGGCCTCGCACCGCTAGGTGCGTGGGTGGCGAGCACCGGAGCCTTCGATCTGCGTGTCCTGCCGCTCGCTCTGGCCCTTATGACTTATATTGCCGGTTTCGATATTCTCTATGCCTGTCAGGATATTGAATTCGATCGTGCACAGCATTTGTTTTCCCTCCCGGCCTGCCTGGGGGTTGAACGGGCTCTGAGGCTCTCCTCGCTGCTTCACCTCGGTACTTTCGTCTTTCTCGTCGCCATCTATGTGGTTTTCGACATGGGATTTGTATACCTGGGCATCCTGGTCATCATCAGCATGCTGCTCGTCCTTGAACACAAACTGGTGCGACCTGGACATCTGGAGCGGGTCAACTTTGCCTTTTTCCACCTCAACAGTGTCATCTCCCTGCTCCTTCTGGCGGGGGTCGGCCTGGACCTGTGGACGCGCTGAGGACTCGTGGCAATTGCCCTGAATCTTCCGTCTGTGATTAATGCTGGAGTCATGGTATTGTGCTTCGAATGGATTATGTGCGGCGCCAGTTCTTTTTCCAGAGGTCGAGAATCGTCGCTCAACAATAAAATCTACCTCTGCGTCAGAGGAACGGGAGGCCCTGCGAGATGACTCGCTATCTAATCTATATCGTCGATGATGACGCCACCCTGAGGAAGTCTTTTCGCAAGACGCTCAAAGACTACTATCGAGTCCACGATTTTGCTGCGCGAATGGATGCTGTTGGGGCCATGGAGAGCGAAACGCCGGACCTCCTGCTCCTCGGTATCGGATTGGCGGAAGCGGATGGCCTGGATCTTATCCGCCGCATCCGGAATTCTTCTCCACAAACCCGGATTATCGCACTAACCGCTGGCGTGGATCTGCCGACCGTTATCGCCGCCATGAAGCTCGGCGTTCATGATTGCCTGCCCAAACCCATTTATGATCAATCCCTGCTCGCAAGGGTCCGCGACACCTTGGAGTCCCTGCGGTTGCGCAAGGAGGTGCAGGTTCTTCAGGAGAACGCCATCAAAGATCAGCTGCCCTGTATTCTGGGAGAGAGCCTGGCCATTCACGAAATCATGGACATCGTGAACCGGGTTGCCCTGAGCTCAGATACCCCCGTGCTGATTCTTGGGGAAACGGGAACGGGAAAGGAGCTCATAGCCGCCGCCATCCATTACCGCAGCCCCAACTCCAGCGGCCCCTTCGTTCCCATCAACTGTGCCGCCATTCCTGCCACCCTCATTGAAAGCGAGTTCTTCGGTTATGAACGGGGTTCTTTCAGCGGCGCTCACCCGAAGGGAAAGAAGGGACTGGTGGAGAAAGCGGGAAACGGCACCCTGTTTCTGGATGAAGTTACGGATCTTGGCCCGGAAGCGCAGGCCAAGCTCTTGAGGTTCCTCGAGAACGGTGAGTTTTACCGGGTGGGTGCAACCGAAAAACTGCGGGTCCGAACAAGAATCATTTCGGCCAGCAACCGCAGGCTTGAAGACCTGATCAGTGAGGGCAAGTTCCGCGATGATCTTTACTATCGCCTGGGGGTTATCAGGATTGAGGTGCCCTCACTCAACGAGCGAAGGGAGGATATCCTGCTTCTTGCCAACCATTACCTGGCTCAGTTTTGCGGGAAATTTCAGAAACCCGACAAGTGCTTCACTCCCCAAGCCGCCCAGATACTGCAGGAAAGACGCTGGCAGGGAAATATTCGCGAACTGAGAAACGTCGTCGAAAGGGCCGTCCTGCTGGCCAAAGGGGACGAGTTGACCGAGGAAGACCTGGGCCTGGTGTCGGGGTCGAGGATTCTATTGCCCGGTCGCACCAAGGCTGCTGCCGAAGCTGTAGAACTGCCACCTGATGGAGTGGACCTTGCGACCGTTTTGGAATCATTGGAACATCATTATATCGAGGCGGCCCTCCACCGGGCTGGAGGCAACGATTGCCAGGCGGCCCGCCTGCTCAAAATGAACCACCACACCCTCCGCTACCGCAAGAAAAAACTCGGGATTGAACAGCACGGGGAGCGGCTGAAGCCAGACCAGAGATGTCTCCATGAGTGAATCGGAAAGCGGGTGCGCGACTCTCACTACAACTTCCGCACCATGGCAGGAATGAGGTCCTCCTCCGTTCCGCCCCCCAGCTTTGCGAAATTTCACAAGACTCATTCGAAAGATCTCGAAGTCTCGCAAGAGAGGTGCGTTGTGCCGTTCCTTTCACGACTGGAGACCATGCCACAATTCTCTCGGTTCTTGGCACCCCCGTTCAGAAGCATTAACGGCACCTTGCCTTCGTTTGCCGGGGTTGTGTGGAGAACCCCTGGCAGGGTGTAATGCTGCGGTTTCGATAATGCTGAAAAACATGGCACGCGATGTGCTCACCAAGAATGCGAAGTTCATCGTTGCCTTGTGTCTTTTGTCTCGGTGGTTTGTATACAGAGGCAGAACCCAAGGATGCAAAGGTTCATGAGGTTAGAGCAAAAATGTTATGAAATATCCCTATCGGAATCTTCAGGAATTCATTTCGACCCTGGACGAGGCCGGCGAATTGCAGCGCATCAAGGCCCCGGTCTCGAGGGACCTTGAAATCACGCATATCACCGATCTAGCTTCCAAAAGTCCCGGCGGGGGGAAGGCATTGTTATTCGAACGTGTGGAGGAATCCCCGTATCCGGTTTTGACCAATGCCTTCGGCAGTGAACGACGGCTCGGGCTGGCCCTCGGGGTTCCCCATTTGGAGGTCCTGGCCGGTCGGGTCCGCCGGTTTTTGGAAATAGAGCCCCCGAAGTCCCTTGTAGATGGGCTTCGTTTGCTTCCTCTCGGGCTCGACGGGCTCCGCTTCCTGCCAAGAACCGTAAAACGAGCCCCCTGCCAGGAGGTAGTGCGGGTCGGCGAGCAGGTGGACCTCTACCAGTTGCCCATACTCAAATGCTGGCCACAGGACGGCGGCCCCTTCGTTACGCTCCCGGTGGTCATTACGCGCAGCCTCGAAACGGGACGTCGGAATGCCGGCATGTATCGGCTCCAGATCTACGACCGCCGCACGACCGGCATGCACTGGCATATTCACAAAGACGGATCCCATTATTTTCAGGAATACCGCAAACGAGGCATGCGCATGCCCGTAGCGGTTGCCATCGGGACCGACCCGGCGACGACCTACGCGGCGACAGCCCCTCTCCCGCGCGGCATTGATGAGATGCTCCTTGCCGGGTTCATCCGACGGGCGCCGGTCCCCATGGTGCGTTGTCTGACCGTGGATCTCGAGGTTCCCGCCGAGGCCGAATTCGTGCTGGAGGGCTATGTCGATCCCGAGGAACTGCGCCTTGAGGGGCCTTTTGGGGACCACACGGGTTACTATTCCCTGGTGGGCGAATATCCGGTCTTTCACGTTACCGCCATAACCCATCGAAAGCACCCGGTATATGCAGCAACCATTGTCGGCCGCCCGCCAATGGAAGACTGTTACCTGGCCAAAGCCACGGAAAGAATCTTCCTGCCCCTTCTCAATGCCGTTCTACCAGAGATTCACGACTACTGGCTCCCGTGGGAAGGGGTTTTCCATAACATTACCGTCCTTTCCCTCGAAAAAGAGTATCCCGGGCATGCGCGCCGGGTCATGAGCGCTTTGTGGGGACAGGGGCAGATGAGCTTCTGCAAGGCCTTGGTGGTAGTGGATGCGGAAGTCGATTTGAACTCACCGGGAAGGGTGCTTGAGGCTCTTCTCGACAAATTGGACCTGGAAGCGGACCTCTATGTTTCCGAAGGCGTCCTCGATGTCCTGGACCACAGCGCACCGGACCCGCTTTTTGGCGCCAAACTCGGTCTTGACGCGACAACTCGCCTGCCCGGCGAAAAGGCGCGCCACATTCCCGAAGATTTGGCCCCAGCGCCTGCAGGAGCCGTCATCGACCAGGCCCTGCGCGAGGTTTCTTCAGCTCTGACCGGATTCTGCACCCCCTCCCTTGCGGTCAGGAACAGGTTGCTGCTTTTGAGCTTCCTCAAGGACGGCAAGCTCACCGGGCGCCAGGTGGCTGACGATCTTCTCAACCACCCAGCGTTGCTGGCGTTCTCCATCCTCATACTTTACGATGTCGACCTCAATCTGGGCGATGCTTCGCTCCTGCTCTGGAAGGTCTTCAACAACGTCGACCCCAAGCGCGATATTGTCAGAAAGGGCCGGCGCATTGTCCTCGATGCCTCAAAGAAGGGACCGGAGGACGGACATCTCCGGGCCTGGCCGGACGACATTGTGATGGATCCGGCAACGGTGGCAAAGGTTGCACGGCGAGCCGGGGAACTGAAGATTGAACCTCTTCTCCGGCCACGGCAGACTCCGTGAGAACCTCTTTCCCAAGCGGGGATGCTCGGCGTGAGAGAAAGATGGACAAATGGTTTTCGAGTATGATAAGCACTCGCTACTATGGATCTTTGTGACATTATTAGAGGGTTCAGATTCATGAACGTTTAGTCGGATCACATCGATTTGACACCATACAAACATCGGAGGTTGGCAACATGAACGCGACGGATAAAGGCCGCATGGCCCATGATTTACTCCGAGGCCGGACTGCCTTCGGGGCTCTCACACTCCTGCTGA
Source organism: uncultured delta proteobacterium (assembly GCA_963783775.1). Lineage (GTDB taxonomy): Bacteria > Desulfobacterota > Syntrophobacteria > Syntrophobacterales > Syntrophobacteraceae > JADGQM01. The sequence continues at coordinate 20,003 of CAWAOR010000018.1, forward strand.
TCCTTATCTGCTGCGCCCTCACGCTGTCCGTCCGCCCCCCGGCGGTGCCTGCGGAAGCGGAGAAGGCCTTGGTCCAGGACGCCTACGGTCGCCTCCCCCTTTATTTTGTCAAGAATGAAGGGCAAGTTGGAAGTATTGTTAAATACTACGAAACGGGTCGGGGCCATGCCATTTTCTTTACTGATGAAGAAATCGTCTTCCACCTGGAAACTGGCGCCGACCCGCAGCCTGCCGGCACCGAGGACGATTCCCGGGTAAACTCAAAAGAAGTCAGGAAAACCCCGCCTGGCGCGACACCGGTCAGATCCTCCCAAGTGCGCCTCTTCCCCGTTGGCATGCAGAAAGATGTATCGATCGAAGGCTTCGAACCGCAAGAAGGTAAGGTCAATTATTTCATCGGGAAAGACCCGGACAAATGGCAGACCAATGTTCCCACTTACCGCTCTATTGTTTACCGGAAGGTTTACCCTGGCATCGATCTCAAGTTTTACGGCTCCAATGAGCGTCTGGAATATGATGTCATCGTCAACGCCGGCGCCGATCCATCTCAGGTAAAATTTGGCTACAGCGGCATTCACGACCTCAGCGTGACCAACGAAGGAGACCTCCATCTGCAGCTCTCGGATGGCGGTACCCTCATTCAGAGGAAGCCGGTAGCTTATCAGGAGATCCATGGGGAGCGCCATGAGGTGGAAGGGCAATTCGTGGTTGAACCCCGGATGCAACAGGCCCCCGGGGACGCCGAGGAACCTTTTGTTTTCGGGTTTCAACTGGCCGCATACAATGCGAATTATCCTCTCATTATCGATCCGGTGTTGGTCTATTCCAGCTATCTCGGCAGCAGCGGCAGCGACACCGGCTATGCCGTTGCGGTGGATGGTTCGGGTTATGCCTATGTGACGGGCCGGACTACGTCGACTGGTTTTCCCACCGCATCCGCCTATGACAGTTCCTTTGGAGGGGGAGTAGACGCATTTGTGACGAAACTGAATGGTGCGGGAACCGCTCTCGTCTATTCCACCTACCTGGGTGGGACCAGCACGGATGCCGCCTATGCCATTGCCCTGGATTCATCGGGCTGTGCTTACGTCACGGGGGAAACCTCTTCCACGAATTTTCCCACCGTCAGTGCCTTTTCATATGGCCTGGCCAGCGAAGGAATGTCCGATGCTTTTGTGGCCAAACTCAGTGCCAGCGGATCGTCCCTGACCTATTCCACCTATCTTGGCGGCAACTCGATCGACATTGGGCTGGGAATCGCTGTAGACAGCGGTGGTCTGGCCTATGTCACCGGTGAAACTTTGTCCTCCAATTTTCCCTTCGACGGCAGTCCCCTCCAGTCAACTTTTGCCGGTGGTTATTCCGACGCTTTCGTGACGGTAGTCGGTTTCTACGGAAACGATCTCACGTACTCGACCTATCTGGGGGGCAATGATGCCGACGCCGGCTATGGGATTGCCGTCAACAGCAGCAATGTTTTTATCGTTGGAGAGACTTCTTCAGCGAATTTTCCGACCAGTGGCGGCTGGCAGAATCTTTACGGTACCGGAGGTTCGGATGCTTTCGTGGTGAAATTCACTCGCAGCACCATGGCACTGGTTTATTCCACCTACCTCGGAGGCAGCGGAGCTGACTACGGTCGCGGCATCGCCGCCGACACGTCGGGATGTGCTTATGTGACCGGAAGCACATCCTCGACCGACTTTCCCATATCGGCGAGTGCTGCGCAGCCCAGTCCCGGCGGAGGAGAGGACGCTTTCGTGACCAAACTCGCTGCCGATGGGCTCAGTCTTTCTTTTTCCAGCTACCTCGGGGGGGCTGAAGACGACGTCGGTTACGCCATTGCCGTGGATACCAAGGGGAATGCCTATGTTGCCGGCAAGACTGGAGGCAGTTTCCCCGTGAGCAAAGCCATTCAAAGCACCTACGGCGGCGGCGGGTCTGATGCTTTCGTGGTGCGGATCGCTTCCACAGGGAGCGAGACAGCTTATTCAACCTATCTTGGCGGTGCTGCCGTCGACGTCGGCCGTGGCATCGCAGCGGGCACCGGCGGCAACGTCTATGTCACCGGCTATTCATCTTCCTACGACTTTCCTGTTACCTCTTCAGCCTTCATGAAGGACTATGCCGGCGGCGGCAATGACGTCTTTGTTTCCAAACTCAGCGCCCTCCTGGCTGATTTCACTGCCACCCCGACCACCGGTCTTTATCCCCTCACCGTCGTCTTCACCGACACGTCCGAGGGCACCATCACCAGCTGGTTGTGGAACTTCGGTGACGGCAGTTCTTCGACAACGCAAAACCCAAGCCACACCTATGCTTCAGCAGGCACCTACACGGTTAGCCTGAAGGTCACGGGAACGGGAGGAGAAGACACTAAATCGCGAAGCGGGTATATCAAGGTTGCCGTACCCGAGGTCACGATCTCCGCGACCACGCCCAGTGTGCTGGAGTCCAGTGGAGGCAGCGGCCAGTTTACGGTCTACCGTTCAGCCTACACTACGTTTCCGCTGACCGTGAACTACAGCTTCAGCGGTACCGCAACGAGTGGCACGGACTATACGCCTTTGAGCGGATCGATTACCATTCCTGCCGGTGCTTCTTCGGCGCCGATCTCTGTCACACCCGTATGGGACAAAGTCAATGACGGTAATGAGACCGTCGTGGTCACACTCTACCAGCAGCACACTCTACAGTCATTGGCTCCCCCAGTTCCGCCACCGTCACCATCGTGGATAAAGACTTGCCCACTGTCACGGTTTCTGCCTCGGTTGCGAGCGTTACCGAAAAGAGTTCCCAGGACGGTCTCATCGTCGTTACCCGGGCCGGTGTGACAACCACTTCCCTGACCGTCACCTACACAGTGGGTGGGACAGCAGTCAGCGGCACGGACTACACGGCATTGACCGGTTCGATTACCATCCCGGCCGGGTCCAGTTCCGCAAACATAGGCGTAACACCGCTTTGGGACCAGGTTTATGACGGCGACAAAACGGTGGTGGTAACCCTTGCCGCCAACAGTCTGTATACCGTCGCTTCGCCCAGTTCCGCCACCGTTACCATTGTGGACAGCGATTTGCCCATCGTTACCATGGTGGCAACGTCTTCGAGTATTTCCGAAGGCGGTTCTCTGACCGGTCAGTATGTCGATCACCCACACCGGAACCACCTCCCTGCCTCTGATCGTGAAATATGCGGTGGGCGGCACCGGTGTGAGCGGTACCCATTTCGCTGCCCTGAGCGGCAGTGTTACGATCCCTGTCGGTTCCTCAACGGCACCCATCACCCTTACCCCAATGCGGGATTATGTGTTTAGCGGCGACCATACGGTGATCTTATCGCTCACGGTGAACAGCCTCTATCTCATCGGCACTCCCAACTCGGCTACCATAACCATTACGGAGAGTGATCTGCCCACGGTTACTGTCACCGCTACCCAGCCCAATGCTTCGGAACCCTCGGTGACCGGAAAGTTCACAGTCTCTCGAACGGGAACCACCACCAGTGCGCTGACCGTGGCCTACGGGGTGGGCGGGACGGCCAAACCCGGGATCAATTACAGCACGCTACCGGGGACCATAAGCATTCCTGCCGGTGCCGCCTCGGCAGAAGTTGTGGTCCAGCCCCTGGATGATTCTTTGTGGCAAGGCCCCACTACGGTCATCCTTTCCCTCGCTGCCAGCGCCCTCTATAACATTGGGGCTGCCAACAGCGCCACCGTCAATATTGCCGATAACGACGGGCCCTCGATCACGATTACCGCGACCCGTGCCACGGTGTCCGAATCTGACACAGGTAAGGGACAGTTCACGGTCACGCGCTCCGCCCACAACGAAGCTGCGCTGACCGTTTATTACACCGTTGGTGGCAGCGCCACGAAGGGCTGTCGACTATATTGCTCTCCAAGGGTCAATGACCATACCGGCAGGCTCCGCCTCGGGTTCCATCCTGGTCACTCCCCTGGAAGACTTTGTCAGTGATGGTGATAAGACCGTTGTGGTGGCCCTGACCGGCAGCGACATGTATAAGCTCGGCTCACCCAGTTCGGCGACGGTCACTGTCCTCGACAGCGATCTCCCCACAGTGACGATCACGCCTCTGGTATCGAGTGTCCTCGAAAAGGGCTCGCAAACCGCTCAATTCTCCGTTTCCCGCACCGGGCTCTTGACGTCTGCCCTGGTCGTTAAATACACCACCGGCGGTACCGCCATCAGCGGTTTCGATTACACCCCTCCAGGCGTTACGCTAACCATTCCAGCCGGTTCCTCTTCTGCAACCATTGCTGTTACACCTCTTTGGGACCAAGTAAACGACGGCGACAAGACTCTGGTACTTACCCTCGCCAGCAGTCCCAACTATAATATCGGCTCACCAAGCAATGCTGCGGCCACCATCGTGGACCAGGATCTCACCACTGTGACCATCGTGGCCTCGGTACCCAGCATTTCCGAGCAGGGATTGCAACCCGGTGTCTTCCAGATTTCGAGGTCGGGAGCCACAACTTCTTCACTGACGGTGAATTTCACCGTGAGCGGTACGGCGAAGGCCGGCGTCAACTACATCGATTTTGCCAACAAGTACGTTGTCATTCCAGCCGGATCATCCTCTGCCACGGTACAGGTCTCGGCCATTGATGACAAGGTGGATGTTGATGGTCTGACCGTGATTGCTACTCTTGCCGGCAGCTCCCTTTATAGTCTTGGCACTCCCAATGCGGCGACTGTAACCATTTATCAGAGCGGACCTCCCACCGTAACCATTGTCGCCACCACTCCCATCGCCACGGAAGGCGGCACCGCCGGTCAATTTACCGTGTATCGCACGAAAATGACAACTGAGGCACTGACGGTTCCTTACACCATCGGAGGAACAGCGGTTTCCGGCGTGAATTTTGTGGCTCTGCCAACGTCGGTGACCCTGCCAGTGAACGCAGCCTCTGCGACCATTACCGTGCAACCCATTGATAACACCGCCTGGAGTGGGTCCACTACCGTCGTCCTCACTCTCTCACCCAGTACGCTTTATAATCTGGGTACTGACAGTAGTGCCACGGTCACCGTCAGCGACAACGATGGCCCCACCGTCAATATGCAGGAAGTCAAAACCAAGGCTGTGGCTTACGAGGCCGGGAGCGTTGCCGCTCAAGTCAAGGTCTGGCGGACCGGATTCACGGGAGCGGTGGAAGTTGCGTACAGCTTTGACGGCAACGCAACCAATGGGGTGGACTTTGAGACGCTCTCGGGGACGATCGTCATTCCCGACGGCAGTGAGTCTGCGCTCATCAACATTATTCCCATCGATGATGATATTGATGAAGGCCGGAAACAGTCTTCATTTTTCCCTCGTCTCTTACGGTTCCTACAAGGTGGGCTGGCCCAATACCGGGGACATTATCATTGTCGACAATGATCCCCCCAAGGTGGCGATCACCGCCATAGACGACAATGCCTCGGAAACGGGCAACAACACAGGAACCTTCAGGGTGGCGCGCAATGGCCGCACCACTTCCTCGTTACTGGTGTATTACACCGTTGGTGGGACCGCGGCCGGTGGCGTGAGGTACCAGCAGCTCAGCGGCAGCGCTGAGCTTGCTGTAGGCCAGGCCTACGCGGATATTCCCGTGTATCCCTATGACGACTCGGTCTATGACGGCAATCAGACCGTTACCCTGACCCTGCTGGGCACCAGCTCTTACTCAGTCGGTACTCCTGCTGAGGCAACGATCACTATCCGCGAAAATGATCTCCCCACCGTAAGCGTCACCGCACCGGTAGGAGCGGCGGATGAGAACGGCACGGAAGCCGGGGTCTTCCGGGTGAGCCGCAGTGGCCTGTCAGATACGGCACCGGCCCTGGAGGTCAGTTACAGCTACAGTGGTACCGCCGTTCTCGGGACCGACTATGAAGCAATCTTTTCCGGGATGATCACCATTCCCGCCGGCGCCTCTTCTGCGGATCTCACCTTGCTTCCCGTAAACAATGAGTTCCTGGATGGAACCAGAACCGTGATCCTTACCCTGACTTCAGGTTCCGGCTACACTCTCGGCGACTCGATCAGTGCCGTGATGAGTATTATCGACGACGAGATGCCCGTGGTGACTGTTGAGGCCAGTGATCCCCTGGCTTCGGAGAATGCAACCGATACCGGCACCTATACGATCTTCCGCACCGGGGATCTCACTCTTCCTATGGAACTGACCTATACGGTCGGCGGAACAGCGACTCCCGACGTTGACTACACTGCTCTTCCCGGCAATGTGACCATCCCGGCCGAGGCGTCTTCGGTGAACGTGGTGGTATCGGCCTTGGAGAATCAAACCCCACAAATCGACAAAAAAGTGATCCTCTCTCTTTCCAGCAGCCCATCCTATTATGTGGGTTCATCCAATCAGGCCGAAGTGATCATTGTCGATGACGAAACCCCCTCAGTATCCGTAAGCGCCGTGCGAAACGCCACCGAGTCGGGCACCAAGGGCCGGTTCCGAATCTCGCGCGTAGGCAGTATCCAAAAGCCTCTTTTGATAAACTACAAGGTCGGCGGCACTGCCGTCAAAAAGGTGAACTATATCGCCCTTTCCGGCAAGATTACTATCCCCGCGGGTCAGGTCTCTAAGCTTCTGGAAGTGACTCCCATAGATGACAATCTGACAACGGGTGATCTCACGGTGGTGGTAAATCTTTCTGAAACGAGCCGCTACCTTATGGGCTCGTCTAAGAGCGCCTCCATCTCGATCACGGATAACGATCTGCCCGTGGCGACCCTGGTGGCCACCCAGCCCTACGCGGTAGAAGGTGGCTTAGTGAAAGGTGTCTTTACGGTGACCCGCGACAAGGCCGGCAGTTCGCCGCTGACCGTCAAATACACTGTGGGCGGCACGGCCAAAGCCCGTACCGATTACAAGGCCCTGCCCGGTTCCGTAACCATTCCCGAGGGGAAGGCGTCCGCAGTCATCAATGTGATACCTATTGACGACAATCAATCTGATCTCAACCGAACCGTGGAATTGACCCTCAACGCCGATCCCGCTTATGAGCTCGGAAAGCCGAGTGTGGGGATTATCAATATCTCCGACAAGGGCCTCCCGGAAGTCAACATCACCGTGAGCGATAAATATGCTGCCAAACCAAGTGACAAGGGAACTTTCAATATCAAGAGGATCGGCCCGACCACAGCCGCCCTGGTTGTCAAGTACACTACTGGGGGCACTTCCGCAAACGGTACAGACTTTGTGAAACTCTCCGGCACGGCCACCATTCCCGCCGATGCATCCTCCGTCAACGTCAACGTGACTCCTCGTGCAGCTGGTGTCGTAACAAACAGTGAAACCGTAATCCTCACCCTTGTCGCTGACAGCACCTACACACTCGGTGCCCTGAAGAAAGGTACCGTTACGATTCTGGGAGACAATCTTCCCACGGTGACCGTCGTTGCAAAGAATCCAAATGCCTCGGAAACGGGCCTCATCCCGGGTACTTTTACCTTCTCGCGAACAGGGAGCACGGTGTCGGCCTATACGGCCAACTACACCCTCTCCGGTACGGCAACGAATGGCAAGGATTATGTCACACTGGATAAGATTGTGGACTTCCCCATGGGAGATTCTTCGGTGGATCTAACGGTCATGCCTAAGAAGGATGCTCTTAATGAGAAGAGTGAAACCGTCATTCTGACGATCACACCGACTACCAGGTATAAGGTGGGGTCTCCAAACACCGCAACGGTAACCATTGCGGATTAGGAGGAGGCACTCAGCGGCTTTGCAAGTATAAAGCTCAGGATTTGACCTTTTCTTCCCGCTCATCCCGAGCCCGGGTTGCTGCCTTCCCCGCCATCTGCCCGCGGGGAAGGCTGTATCTTGCTTCCCGCTGCCGGGAGGGGCAGCATTTCTTGACCTTCTTGCCAGACCCACACCAACAGGCGCAGGGTTCATTCCGCCCCACTTTCTCGCCGCTCTCCTGTTCTTCGAGGACTAAACGACGCCGGGAGGTCTGATAGGCTTCGAGCCTCTTTTCAAGTTCTTCAGGGGTAATCCCACGGGGTCTGCAACAACCTCGTGGTTTGCGCCCTGGAGCACATCCAGGACCGGTTGCAGAGGGTTTTAAGAGGATGGTGGTGGCAATGTTGTTTTTTTCATGAATAACCTCAATGAAAGTAGGTTTTTGCTTGAACGCCCGGTTCGTTCACTCCGTCCGCGGCTTAACGTCCATGAGCATTGGTGGGCTACTTAACAGGTTGCGCCCAACGGGTCAAAACCTTGCGGAGATGGCGCTTGACGCAAGCTCCTCTACTGGATAAGCTGCACCACCAACTACTCTAGTTAAAAAAAGGCACAGACTATGATTGACACTGCACCGGAAGGGCTTTCCGCGAGCCTGGAAGACTATGTTGAGGTCATCTATCATCTTGAGCGGTCTAACCGCGTAGCTCGTGCCAAGGATATTGCCGACCAGATGAACGTTCAGCGGGCTTCCGTCACGGGCGCCCTAAAAGCCCTGGCAGGACGCGGCCTCATCAACTACAGCCCCTACAGCTATATAACTCTGACCTCTGTGGGACGTGCCGTTGCGCAGGATGTCATCCACCGTCACGAGACACTCAAAGAATTCTTCAGCACCGCTTTGCAGCTGGCCCCCGAAGAGGCTGAGGCCAACGCCTGTCGGATCGAACACGCCATTGATCCCCTCGCGGTTGATCGCTTGGTGCGATTCCTTGAATTCATCAAAATGTGCCCACGCACCAGTTTCGACTGGTTCAGCGCGTTCGCCCGCTATTGCCAGGCGGGCTCCCGGACCTCCAATTGCGAGGACTGCCTCAGATTATGCCTCGAAAAGATCAGTGCTTCGGAACCTGGCGATAAGGGCTAGCCCCCTGCCCTTCTCAGCCCCTGCCAGTTTCCAACGCCTCCGGCCCCACCAGTTTCACGGCAAAGTCGAGAAGCAGTGAGCTTTCCCGAAATGCGGTCGGGCAAAAATCGCCGAGGTGCTCGGCGCTCTTCTCGAAATCATCCACAAACGCCTGGAATTCTTCTGCGGCATACCATTCTTTGTAGCTTTTCAAGCCCTCTTCCAGGTGATCGAGGACTTTCAAAGCGTAGGGATTCATTTGGGTAATCGCCGCATAGAGGGCGGCATTTTGCGCAAAAATCCGACCCAGGAGATTCATCTCCAGCCGATAACTGGGGCTCGTGAAGGCCATGGTTTCGGAAACGTCTACTTCCATCTCGCGCAACACCCTGCCGGTGAGCATGGTGGTCACATGAAACAACACCTGGATGATGCTCATGAGACGATCGTGTTTCTCCGGCGTGCATTCGTTGACGCGCATGCCCTGGTTTTCGAAGAGCCGGCGCAGGGGGTTCCACTCGGCACGAGAAATCCGCACCGGACAGGCCACGATGGTTTGCCCGGTAAAGGATGAGATGGTCCCGCCAAACATGGGGTGAAGTCCCACAACCGCCGCCGGGGAAAGCAACATGGCTTCGATGGGACGCACCTTGAGGCTGCTCAGGTCCATGAGCAGTTGGTCCGGCCGCACATGGGGTACGAGCTCGCGGATAATGCTCACGGTCTCGTGAAGAGGTACGGCGAAAACGACGATATCCGACAATCGGATCGTTTCTTCGTTGCCTGTTTCCGAGCCGCGGTCGGCCAGGATAACTTCGTATCCTCGGGCTTCAAAGAAACGTCCGAACAATCGCCCCATCTGTCCCTTCCCGCCAATGACGCCGACGGTTCTCCCGGGCCTCCAGCGATCTGAATCGCCACCCCCCGGTTCAGGTAAAAAGTCAGGTAAGTCCTGCTTCACCTCCATGCAAATTCCTTTTCGAGTGAAGGGTCATGAGTGCTAGAGCGTTCGTCCTACCGCATGGGCCACGCGACGGCATTCCTCGATCATGGCTGCAAAGGCCGCGGGGCGCAAAGACTGGGGGCCATCGCTCATGGCTTCCTCCGGCCTCACGTGGACTTCGATGAGCAACCCGTCAGCCCCGGCGGCGATCGCGGCTTTGGAGACCGCCGGCACCAGATCCACCCGCCCCACAGCGTGGCTTGGGTCCACAATTACCGGCAGATGGGTAAGCTGTTTCAACAGCGGAACGGCACTGATGTCAAGCGTATTGCGTGTTTCGGTTTCAAAGGTGCGGATGCCCCGTTCACAGAGAATCACTCTTTCGTTGCCCTGGGCTAAAATATACTCCGCGGACATGAGAAACTCCTTGATCGTGGCGCTCATGCCGCGTTTGAGGATGACCGGCTTTTCGATATTCCCCACTTCGGTCAAAAGCCGGAAGTTTTGCATATTGCGCGTCCCGATCTGGACAATATCGGCATACCGGCTGACCAACACCGTATCCCGCGGGTCCATCAGTTCCGTCACGATGAGCATACCGGTGCTCTCCCGGACTCCGTCCAGGTATTTCAAGCCCTTTTCACCCCATCCCTGAAAGGCATACGGCGATGTTCGGGGTTTGAAGGCCCCCCCCGCAGAAAACGCACCCCCATAGGCACTAAGGCGGCGGCAATTTCCTCCAAAACCTCCCGGCTCTCCACAGCACACGGCCCGGCAATCAGCTGAATCTTCGGCCCGCCGATCTCCTCTCCGTCAACCTGAATAAGCGTGTCGTCGGGCTTGAATTCCCTGCTGACCAGCTTGTAGGGCTTGAGGATGGGCAGCACTGATTCCACGCCGGGCATCGATTCCAGGGGGACTTCCCGCAACATGCGCTCGTCCCCGATAGCGCCAACAATGGTCCGGTGCTCCCCTTTGGAAATGTGAGCGTGCAATCCCAAGTCTTCGAGTCGCCTTACCAGGCGGTGCAGGTCATCCTCCTGGTGATCAGGTTTCAATACGATTATCATGGCAGTTTGACCTCCTTGAAAGAAATGCTGAGCCATCTTGGGATGCTCAGCCCGAAAAAGAAAAGGGCCGCCAGGAAATTTCCTCCCGCGGCCCAAACTACTCTTGCATCAACAAACAAAAGAGCCGCGGGACCACTCGGGGATACCCACGGCTTCGATGGAAAGTTCTCTATTAACCGGCAGCCTTACATATCCCAAGCGCTCCCTGTAAATGGGCAGTAATAATAATAAAAACAATAGCTGCTAAACATACACTGCTCCCCGTTGATATTTCGGAGTTAAGCATAAAGAAAACCGGTTGTCCCTGTCAAGTACTTTTCTCTATAAAAAAGAACCACGGCGCATCCGCCGGCGCTGCTAAATTCATGCTTGAAAACCGGGGAAACATCTCTAAGATGAAAGACTGGAGTGAGAGGGCACCAGCCCATAAAGAGACGCTATGCCGAAAACATCCCTGACCCCGCTTTATCGGAGACCGGTTAACCCCGTCCTGCTCCTCTTCTTTGGGCTGATCCTGGCGGCCTGCAGCCACAAAATCGCCACACCCTTTCCCCCGGGCCCCCTTCCCCCCTCCTCCGGCCTTTCTCAACCATCGGACTCAGGGCCCAGAGTGACAACGCAGAGCTCCATCGCTTCCGGGGAACGTCAAACCATCACCCACGAGGTCGCTCCCCTGGAGACTATCTGGCGGCTTTCCAGAATGTATGACGTTCCCTTGGAAGCGATCTATGCCGCCAATTCGCTAAAGCCCGGGGACCCCATCCATCCGGGACAAAAGCTCATCATTCCCAATGCCAAACCCCTTCGCAACGTCATTCCCCTCTATCCCAACACGCATTGGAAGTATATCGTGATCCATCACACCGCCACCGACGTCGGCAAGGCCTATGCGATCCACCGCACGCATCTCGATCGCGGCTTTTGGAACGGCCTGGGCTATCATTTCCTTATCGACAATGGGACGCTGGGAAAAGGGGATGGTCAGATCGAGGTCGCTCCCCGCTGGATCAAGCAGCAGAGTGGAGCGCACTGCAATTCCGGGGGAATGAACGAAAAGGGGATCGGTGTCGCACTGGTGGGCAACTTCAATGAAGAAAATCCAACTCCCGGCCAACTCCAGGCCCTAACCTATCTCCTGAAGACCCTGTGTCAATATTATCACATTCCGGCCACGAACATTATCACTCATCGGGATGCTCCCGGAGCGAACACCGAATGCCCGGGGCGGCGTCTCCCGCTCCCGCACATCCGTCAGAGTGTGGGCAAACCGTAATCCGAGATCCAAACTCCGCCTATTCGACATCCAAGATCCGACATCCGACATCCGAAATCCCCAAGACCAGCCTGGCTACTCTGTCCGCGACCCCGGGTTCTCCCAGCCGGGTCCTTATGAATCCCAATTCACGGCGCTGTTCCTGCAGTCGTTCGGGATGTTGGAGAAGGGTTGTCGCTTCCTCAGCAAGGAGCTCAGGTTGTGCATCCTGCTGCACGTACTCCGGCACTATGCGACGGCCGGCGATCAGGTTGGGGAGCCCGATCCAGGGGATTTTGATGAGTCGGTGGCCCAGATGGTAGCTGAGATTCGACACCCGGTTCGTTATGATCATCGGCGTCCCCAGAATGGCAGCCTCGAGGGTGGCCGTTCCGGAAACGGTAAGGAGCAGATCGCAGGCTCGGATGACACCATAGGTGTCGCCGCTTATCAGGCGTAAGGGCAGACCCCGAGCGGTGACCAGCGCTTCCAGGGAGGCGATATCCAAAGAGGGCGCAACGGGAATGATGAAAGCGACGTCGGGCAGTCTCCGCTGCAGCAGGTCGGCGCAATCGAGGAGGGTTGGCAGAAGAGCCCGGAGCTCGCTCTGGCGACTTCCGGGGAGCAGTCCCACAAGGTGCTGCGCAGGGGAAGCACGGTATCGTCTCTTTACTTCATCCAGGGGTGGCTGGTTCGCCAGCACATCCAGCAGGGGGTGACCCACAAAGCGCACCTGCATCCGGTGCCGGGCGTAAAACTCGGTCTCAAAAGGCAGGATTACCGCCATTTCATCCACCAGGCGCCGTATGGTTCTGACCCTGCCGCTTCGCCACGCCCAGACCTGCGGGCTGATATAATAGAAGACCTTGATCCCGCGCCGCCTGGCCACGCGTGCCAGAAGCAGGTTAAAATCGGGAAAGTCGATCAGAACCAACAAGTTGGGGGAATGTTGAGTAAGGTAAGAGGCAATGGTTCGCCAGGCCCGGTAGATCACTTTGAAATGCGCCGCTACTTCGGAAAGCCCTACTACCGACAGCTGCCGATGATCCACGAGCACGTCCGCCCCTGCCGCCTCCAGCAGCCGCCCTCCCATGCACGTGACGCGAAGATTCGGAGCATGAGCTTTGAGGGCTCGTACGAGATAGGATCCGTGCAGATCGCCCGAAGCCTCGCCGGCACTCAAGAAGATCTCGATAATCCGCCTCCTTTGCGATGCCGTTCGTCGCGCAGTTGTCTTCCAATCTGGGACGATATTTCCAGAGCCACTTCCAGCGCCTGTTTGCCTTCTCTGCCGCCCACGGCGGGAGGCGGTCCACCCCGGATGGCTTTGAGGAAGGCTAGAATCTCCGCTTCGAGCGCATCACATTCCTCAATTTCGATCTCTTCCATGGAAACCTGAGGATACCCGTCTTCATCGGCCTCCTGTTCTCGATAAACAGCGTAGGCCCGACGCTCGGCGTAGTCCGCAACGTAGTAGGAATTTTCTTGGAAGACCCGGAGCTTGCGCATGCTCTTAGTGGAAATCCGACTGGCGGTGAGGTTGGCCACGGCCCCGTTGGCAAATTCCATCCGGACACTGGCGATGTCGGGCAAGGCGGTCAAAACCGCAATTCCCGAAGCCCGCAGCTCCTTCAGGGGTGAATCGATGATATGGAGGACCATGTCGATGTCGTGGATCATGAGATCCAGCACCACGTCAACATCCAGGCCGCGCTCATTGAACAGGGCCAACCGATCGGCTTCCACAAACATGGGGTTTCTGAGATGCGGATGGATGGCGCCGAATGCCGAATTGAAGCGTTCCAGGTGGCCGACCTGCAAGATACATTGGTGGCGCTGCGCCAGTGCGATCAGCTGCTCGGCTTCCTCCACGGTTTGCGTCATGGGCTTTTCCAAAAGCACATGCACGCCGTTCTCAAGGAACTCCCTGGCGATGGGATAATGGAGCGGGGTCGGCGTGGCAATGCTCACCGCCTCAACCTGGCCGAAAAGCTCCCGATAATCTATGGTAGAGTGAGTATCAAGGGGAACAGCCACCTGTGCGGCGCGCGCCCCATCCATGTCGGCTACCGCGACGAGCCGAGCCTCCGGGAGCCGCGCGTATTTCTGAGCGTGAAAGCCGCCCAGATAGCCGACTCCAACGACCCCCACCCGGACGGCGTCGGGACGGGCTTTTCTCACCAGGAGGCGGGGCGGGGCGGCTTTGAGGCCGGGTTCCAACGGCAGCATCGCTTCCTGGGTGGTGACACCGCCAAACCCCGGCGGTTGGGCCGAAGAGATGGCCGGTTCGTCTTTTCGCACCACAATGCTGATGCCCGCAGCGTCAGCGGCGTCGATCATCTGCTCCAGGTCGAAAATGATGGTCTTGCCTGCCTCGATCACCAACACTTTGGCCTTGACCTGCTTCATGGTAGCGACAGTGCCGAGGCCCACGGCCGGAACGTCGAAGCGCAGATCCTGGGTCGGCTTACTCACCTTGATGACCACGGCGCCCTCGTGGCAGAGCTCTCCGCCGCGGATGATCGTGGCATCGGTGCCGTCGATGCCTTCCACGGCCAGCACCGACTGGTTCTTGACCACCAGGCATTGGCCCACATCCAGATGTCCGAAGCCTTTAGCCAGTTGCCAGCCGAAGGCAATGTCATCATCCTCGTGTCGGTTTGGCCGGCGACGCGTCAAGATCCCCTCGGGGGCGAGGAGCGAGGGTAGGAGAATGGTGGAGGCTTCGATGTGAATGCCTTCCGCCTCCATTTCCCGGGCAATGGCTCGGAGTATCGAATCGTCTTTCTTGTTGCGGAGTCGGTTGAGGAGTCTGACCGCCCGCCAGTCGGGGCGAAGGCGCGTGTAAATTCTGGTTTTGTTGATCGCCCCGGCCATTGCCGCGCGCGTGATCCCCGCCTTCTGGAAGGTGCGGATCAGTTTGCCAAGCTGGCCCAGTTTGAGCAGGTGGAATTCCTCCACGCACTCGGCCAGGGCCGTATCGGTCTCGCCCTGGAAGCCCACGGCAACGACCTGCAAGCCCTCCTCAGCGGCGGCATGAGCAAAAAGGAGCGGAAATTGTCCGCTCCCAGCAATCAATCCAATCCGGTAAAGCTCCCCTTGCGGTTTCAAAGAGGCCTCATCCATCGTTCAACTACCTCGTAACCCCCCGCTTGGATCGGCCTTGCATAAACTGGATGAGGTTCTCCACTTCCGGCGTCACCTCCACCTCCTCACGAATGCGCTCGATGCCCTCCGCCACCGTCAAGCCCGAGCGGAACATGATCCGATAACTGTGCTTCAAGGCTTGAATGGTGCTCCGGGGGAAACCGTGCCGCCTCAATCCGACCAGATTGGGACCGAAAAGCTTGCCGGGGGCGCCGAAAGCAAGCATGTAGGGGGGCATGTCCATCCTGAGTCCGGACTTCCCGCCGATGAAAGCGTAGGTGCCGATGCGGATGAACTGGTGGATGGCGACAATTCCTCCCAAAATCGCGAAATCATCGATACGAACATGCCCCCCCAGGGTGGTGGCATTGGCCAGGATGACATTGTTGCCGATCACGCAGTCGTGGGCGACGTGAGCGTAGGCCATAAACAGATTGCGGTCGCCGATGCGGGTTTCTCCGCCCCCCCGCTGGGTGGCCCGATTGATGGTAACGCTCTCGCGAAAGATATTGTCGTTGCCGATCACCAACCGGGTTTCCTCCCCGCGGTAGCTCAAATCCTGCGGCGGGTAGCCGAGGGTGGCGAAAGGAAAAACCCGGTTGCGCTCGCCAAGGGTCGTCCAGCCATCGATCACCGCATGCGGCCCGACAACGCTCCCCGAACCGATGCTAACCTCCGGGCCAACGATGGAAAACGCTTCTATCTTTACATCCTCAGCCAGTTGAGCTTTGGGCGAGACCAGCGCGGTAGGATGAATTTCCATGTGAGCTATACTCCCCTTCCAATTAAATCAGGCATCCACTTCCGGCTCTTTAAGATCAATAGTCGCCATGATTTCAGCCTCTGCCACCAATTGATTGTCAACGAAGGCCTCCCCGCGCATCTTGAAGACGGGTCCGCGCTGTTTCAAGAGTCGCAGCTTCAAGAGCATTTGATCCCCCGGCCGCACGGGCTTGCGAAAACGGACCTTGTCGAACCCCATCAGGTAGACCGCTGACCGTTCCTTTGCCGGAGCATGGGAAAAGGCCCACAGTCCTCCCGCCTGGGCCAGAGCCTCAATGATGAGGACACCCGGCATCACCGGGTGAGTCGGAAAATGGCCCTGGAAAAAGGGCTCATTGATGGTCACATTCTTCAAGCCGATAACTTCCTCTTCGTTGAAAACCAAGATCCGGTCCAATAAGAGAAACGGGTATCGGTGCGGCATGATTTTCAAGATCTCAAGGATGTCCTTCTCCATGGTCATTCCCCGTGTAACCCTTTCTCAAGTTCCCGGACCCTCAGCTTGAGTCCCCTCAATTCTTCCTTCAGCTGAGGCAGGCGCTTGACGTTCGCCACCATCTTTCGCCAGTCTTTATGGGGCATGACGGGGCTGCCCGACACATCTTCTCCGGCCTTGACCGACCGACCCACTCCGGATTGCGCTCCCACCCTTGCGCCGTCCCCGATTTCGATGTGCCCGACCACGCCCACCTGCCCCGCGAGAATGACATGCCTGCCTACGCGGGTGCTGCCGGAAACGCCGACCTGAGCAATCAGGATGGAGTGCTCCCCGATCACAACGTTGTGAGCAATCTGCACCAGATTGTCGATTTTGGCGCCCCGCTGAATCCAGGTCCGGCCGAAGGCCGCCCGATCGATGGTGCAATTGGCGCCGATTTCGACGTCGTCGTCGATCTGGACGATTCCCACCTGAGGGATCTTGTGGTGCCGTCCCTTTTCATCCTGGGCGTACCCAAACCCATCGCTGCCGACGACGGTACCACTGTTGATGATGACACGATCGCCGATTTTGCAGCGGTCGAGCACGATGACGCCGGGGTGGATCAGGCAATGAGCCCCCACTTCCACCTCGGCCCCGAGATAGGCCCCGCCAAGGACCTTGGTCCCCTCCCCGACCCGGCAGCGATCTCCGAGATGGACCAGGGGGCCGATGCCGACCTCGCTTCCCAGGTGTACGTCGACCCCCACCACCGCACTGGCGTGGACTCCCGGCGAGAGTGCCGGAGGCTCCACAAAAAGCTGGGCCGCCAGCGCCATGGCCAGATAGGGCTGAGGGGAAATCAGCAGCGGGCGGTCAAGATTTTCGAGGTTGGGAGGGACGATGAGCACTGCCGCCTTGCTGCTCGCAATCAAGGGTAGATAGCGTTCATCGGTAACAAAACTCAGCTCATCCGCCCGGGCGGCATCCAGAGAGCCCATGCCGCAGATGCGGATCTCAGGGTCCCCTTTGATCCTCGCCCCCAAATGACGGGCAAGCTCCTCCAGTGAGTATGACTTTCTCCGGCTCTGATCAGGCATGGTCGCAATAACCGCAAGGCCCTTCACTTATGGCCGGAAGGGTGGCAGTTTATCCAACTCGGAAGCCACCCGTTTGGTTATGTCATCCTTTTCGGTACTGTAGACCAGGGAGGTTTTCTCAAAGACAAAATCGTATTTTTCATCCTTGGCAATTTTCTCGACCACGTCATGGACCTTCTTGGCCAGCGCGCCCTGGAGCTCATTCAGCTTGCCTTTGGAGTCCATGAGGAACTTCTGCCCTTCCTGCTGCATATCCCGGAGTTCCTGTTCCTTTTGAGTCTTGCTCTTGGCATCGAGGACACTCTGCTTCTTGTCGAATTCTTCTTTCTTCCCCGCAAAGGCTTTCTGTTTCGAATCGAGTTCCGCGTCCAGCTTTTCCGCCTGCTTTTTCAGCTCTTCGGTGGCCGCTTTGCCCCATTGGGACTGCTGCACGGCTCCCACCGCATCGACCACGGCAATCTTGGGGGCCGCGGCCGCCCACGTTGCCGAAGTGGCAAAGAGAAGAATAACACCAACTGCCAACAGACCTGCACCAAATGTCTCTTCTTTCATCTGTTTCACTCCTTAGAAAAACGCTCCTGCTGAAAACTGAAATTGATACTTGTTTTCCCCCGTCTCGAGGATCCAGATTGTAGCCCCACTCGATGCGCAGCGGCCCCATAGGGGAATTCCAGCGGATACCGGCGCCCGCATCCGTACGAAAATCGCTGATACTGAAATCGGACATCTTCAGGTATGCATTACCAGCATCAAAGAAGAACACCCCGCGCATGCCGATACTCTCCACCAAAGGGAAAAGCAGTTCGACCGTGGCAAGCCCGTAGTTCAAGCCACCGATGACATACCCTGCTTCCGTAGGGCCCGACGCTCGCCCAATTGAAACCCCTGCAGAGAATTGATACCACCCAGAAAGAACCGATCATACAAGGGGAGTGTGGTATTGTCGTCCGGGTCCCCCAGATTGATTGATGTAACCGAACTCTCCTCGCGCATAGCCGACAAACTTCCAGAAGAGTGGTATGAAGATGCCCTGTCGCACTTCCGCTTTAAGGAAGTTGCTGTGGCCTCCCAGGGTCGGGACTGGCCCATTGCACGCTGGCCCCACTGACCATTCCCTTGGTGGGAAGAAAAGGGATGGTTGGTGCTGTCGCGGTCCCACGCCAAGAGTGATGCGCTGGTCGTGATGCGCCCTTCCTGCTGAGTAATGATGGGTGGAGCCCCCAGCGCTATCGAACTGACGAAGGAGCTGTTAAGTTGTAGGTAGCGCCGAGACGGCTGTAATTGCCGAAGCGATAGCCCGAACGCAGCCGGAAACCGGATGAATCTTCCGTGAAATCATGATATTCCCGCAGCCAGTTGTAGAGATCGACCCCACCCGAAATGGGGCGGTCAAAAACATAGGGCTCGGTAAAGCTCAACACATACCGTTGCGCCGTTCCTGGCCCAGGTAGCCCTTCAGGGACGACCGACGCGGCCGGTGCCGAACAGATTGCGCTGCGATATCTCGCCGCTCGTGAAAAGGCCGTCATCCGAAGAATACCCACCGCCAAGACTGATGGCGCCGGTCAGCTTTTCCTTGACCTTGACGTTCAGGTTCATGATATCGGTTTGTTCGGTATCCGTCGGCGTGATTTCGACATCTTCAAAATAGTCGAGCTTTCGCAAATTGTTGGTACTTTGTTCAAGCCTGGTGGAACTGAAAAGGTCTCCTTCCGCCAGTTTCAGTTCCCTGCGGATGACCTTATCCAGGGTTTTCGTGTTGCCGGTGATGATGACCCTGCCGATATGGACCATGTTCTTCTTTTTCACATTGAAATCGATATCGGTCGGTCCGGTCCTGCACTTCCCGTTTCACCCCCGGGTCCACCTCGGTATAGGCATAGCCCTGATCCATATAGACTTTGCTGATCTTGTCCAGATCCTCGCGCAGCTTCTCGCGGCCGAAGTAATCCTTGGGTTGCGACTTCAGCTGCTTCATGAGTTCGCTCGTTATTGTCCAGGAGATCGCCCGGAGATCTTCACACCCGAGATCTTGTAGCGCTCCCCTTCTTCCACCGGAATCGTGATGTAAAATCCGTCATCCTTCATGGCGACCTCAGGGGTGCCCACTTTGGAGTCCATGAAGCCTTGTCATGATAGAAAACGCTCAGACGGTCCAACGTCCGTATCCAGAATATCCCGTTGCAGAATCCCGCGGTCGGTAAACCAGGAGAGGACAATCATTTTTTCTTTGGTTTCCATGATGCTGCGGAGCTTGCGGCCGGAGAAGCTCTTGTTCCCGGTGAAATTGATACTCTTGGATCAAGACTTTTGCCTTGTTCATTGATAGTGAAGGTGACCACGGCTTTGTCGGGGATCCTTGGGAAAGTCGATGGAGGATTTCACATCGGCATTGAAATACCCCTTTTGATGGTAGAGTTTGATGATTTTCTGAACGTCTTCGGCCACTACGTTCCTCTGAACGACACTGAAAGGCCTGGTGGAAATGGCGGCCAGGATGTCCTTTTCCTTGATCTTTTTGTTGCCGGTGATGGTCACTTCTTGAATGGTGGGATTTTCCTGGACGACGAAGGTCAGCACTTTCCCGCCGGGGTGTCGGCTGATTTCGGCATCCACTTTTTCGAAAAAGCCCATCTTATAGATGGCCTTTGATGTCTTCAGCCACCTGTTCGGGTCTTAGCACTTCGCCCTTCTTGCTCTTGATGTTCAGCTTGATTGCTTCGGGCTCAATGCGTTCGTTCCCTCTCACCTGCACTTCGGCAATGACCGCTTTGGCCAGAAGATGCACGGCCATGCGCTGCACCACGGTGTTGGCGGCGGCAGCAAGATTCTCCATCCCCTTCTCTTCGGCGAAGATGATTTCCGTATTCTTCCGCCCCGTCACGTCAACCAGTCTGGCATCGAGGCTGATGCTGTTGCCGATCTGGTTGAAACTCCCGAACAGGACATAATCCGCCTGCAGGCGGCGCCCGAGGGCCCGCGCCTGCTCGTCGTTCTGGATCGACTCGCCCGGCCTCACTACCTTTTCCACTTCCTGGGGACTGACTGCCCTGGCCCCTTCCGTGGTGAGCTGACGGAGTCAATAGCTCTTCGATGTTCTTTTGGAGTTTTGCCGGTTCCTGCTGACCACGCACGGTAAAAGGCATGATCGCAACCCTCGGGTTCTGCTCCTGAGCCCACGCCACCGAAGCCAGGATCGCGACAAACAGCGGGACCCATACACCTACGCACGAACCTTTTCCCCCTCACCATGGTTCGCTCCTCCCTCCGTTAGAATTCCCATCACCTCAAAAAGTTCAGCCCTATTGCGGAGCGCTTTCCACTGCCCTGCCATCGAGCCCCTCTTGTATAGCTCACTGCGTCGCCTCACCACAACTGATTCCTTCCGTACCAGCCCGCCATCGCCTTGACTCACCGATTCACCGCCCCGCCCCTTCAACGGGCAAAGCCAGCCGGTTCCGGCCGCAGCTGGCCGTCCACCAGCCGCAAGGTGCGGTGCATCATGGCGGCGAGTTCCAATTGTGCGTAACAATGACCATCGTCAACCCCAGTTCTTCATTGAGCGTCACCAGCAATTCATGGAGTTTTCTGCCGGTCTTGCTGTCCAGGTTCCCGCTGGGCTCGTCGGCCAGGAAAATCTTCGGGCGCAGCACCAGAGCCCGTGCGACGGCCACCCGCTGCTGCTCTCCCCCCGACAGCTCGCCCACCCGATGGTGCAACCGGTCGGTCAGCTCCAGCCTTTCCAACAGCGCCAGCGCCTGCGCTTTCACTTCCCGCTGGGAAAGCCCGGCGATGATGCCCGGCATCATCACATTTTCCAGAGCATTGAATTCGGGAAGCAGGTAGTGAAACTGGAACACAAACCCGATATGAACGGTTGCGGAACTGCGCCAGGTGCTTTTCATCCCACAGGAAAATGTCCTGACCCCCGTAGAGCACTCGCCCGCTGCGTGGGCTTTTCGAGCGTCCCCAGGATGTGGAGCAGGGTCGATTTGCCCACCCCCGACGCCCCCACGATGGCCAGGCGTTCCCCGCGGCGAATGATCAGGTCCAGATCCTCGGAACAGCTCGATGGCCTGCATTCCCTCCCCGAAAACCTTGGTGATCGCCAGGGTCTGAACTTCGATGGGTTGTGGATCGCTATTCATAGCGCAGGGCTTCCGCCGGGTCGAGTTTGGCGGCCTGACGCGAGGGATACAGGGTCGCCACGAGACTGATCAGAATGGCGGACAGCGCAATCAAGCCGACGTCGAGCAGTTCCATTTTCACGGGAAGGGTCGAAATGTAGTAGACATCCCGGGGCAGTTCGATGAACTGGTATTTCTTCAGCAAGGCTGCACAGGGTGAACCCGCCCAGCAGACCCAGAATGCGTCCCCGAAATCCCGATCAGAAACCCTTCCATGACAAAGATCTTGCGGATGCTCGCCGGTGGTGGCCCCCATGGCCTTCAGGATGGCAATGTCGCGGGTCTTCTCCATCACCAGCATGATCAGCGAACTGACGATGTTGAACGCCGCCACCAGAATGATGAGGGTCAGGATGATGAACATGACCACCTTTTCGAGCTTCAGCGCGGAAAAGAGGTTGCGGTTCATCTGCATCCAGTCGCGCACCCAGTACGGAAGGCCGAGCCGCGAGCGAAGCGATTCGGCGACCTCGCGGGCCCGGTAGATGTCGGTCAGCTTCAGTTCAATGCCCGAAACCGCATCCCCGAGGCCCAGAAACTGCTGGGCCGCGGTGAGGCTGATGTAGGCGAGCGTGTTGTCGTATTCGTACATGCCCGACTGGATGATGCCGACCACATGGAACAGCTTGCTCTTGGGGACCTGCCCCATGGGAGTAAGGCGCCCCGACGGGGAAATCACCGTAACCCATTCGCCCTGGCGCACGCCAAGGTTGGTGCAGAGCTCGACCCCCAGGATGATTCCCGGTTGAGCCGGCAGCCTCTCCGGCAAGAGCCGGGTCGGTGCGCAGATCTCCAAGGTTTCCCCGGATCATGTTGTCCTGGATGTTGATGACTTTCGCGGCGGTCTGCGGATCGATTCCGCGCAGGAGCGCGCCCGACACAGTTCTTCCCCGAACTGATCATGACCTGGGCGTGGATGAAGGGCGTCAGCCGCGACCACTCCGGGTTCCTTTTCCACTTCCTGCATCAGGTCCCGGATAATCGGAAAAGACGCCGTTGAAGCTGCCGACGATCACATGGGAGGTGATGCCAAGGATGCGGTTGCGCAGGTCATCCTGAAACCCGTTCATCACCGCCAGCACCACAATGAGCGCCGTCACTCCGACCGCCACTCCGGCAATGGAAATGAAGGTAATGAGGGAAATGAAGGTCTGGCGCCGCTTCGCCAGCAAATAGCGGAGGCTGACGAAGAGTTCGAAGTTCATATGCTGTTCAGGTCTTCTTTTCCGGCTTGAGGTGCGGGAAAAGGATCACGTCGCGGATGGAGGCGGAATCGGTGAAAAGCATCACTACCCGGTCGATGCCGATGCCTTCACCCGCTGCGGGAGGCATGCCGTACTCCAGCGCCCGGATGTAGTCTTCATCCATCAAGTGAGCTTCCTCATCCCCGGCCCGGCGCGCTTCGAGTTGCGGACAGGAACCGGTCGCGCTGGTCTCGAGGATCGTTGAGCTCGGAAAAAGCATTGGCCATTTCCTTGCCCGCGATGAACATCTCGAACCGGTCGGCCAGGCTCGGGTCGGCTTCGTTGCGTCGCGACAGCGGCGAAACCTCCACGGGATAATGGCTGATAAAGGTTGGCTGGATGAGTTTGGGTTCGACCACCAGGTCGAAGAGTTTGGTCAGTAGTTTCCCGTGGCCTTCCTGGTGCTCCGGTTTGAGGCCCATGGCTGCCGCCAGTTTCATGGTCTCGGCAGGATCTTCGACGAGCCGCTCGGGGAAGCCCTCCCACTTCCGACCAGCACGTCGTGGAACCGGTAGCGTGACCAGGGAGGCGTCAAATCGATCACCTGCTCCCTGATAGGGGACGGCAAGGCTGCCGCCGTTCACCGCCATCGCCACCGCCCCGAAGAATTCCTCCGTCAGGCTCATGAGGTCTTCAAAGGTGGCGTAGGCCTGGTAGAATTCCAGCATGGTGAATTCGGGGTTGTGCTGAGTGGAGATGCCTTCGTTGCGGAAGTTGCGATTCAGTTCGAAAACCCGCTCGAACCCGCCCACCAGCAGCCGTTTGAGATACAGCTCGGGAGCGATGCGCAGATAAAGATCCATGCCCAGGGCATTGTGAAACGTCTTGAAAGGCTTGGCCGTAGCGCCCCCGGGGATGGGTTGCATCATCGGCGTCTCGACTTCGAGAAACCCTCGATCCATCAGAAAACTGCGCACCGTCTGGATGATTTCGGCGCGTTTGCGGAAGGTGTCTCGCACCGCCTCGTTGACGATCAGATCCACATAGCGCTGCCGATACCGGAGCTCGACGTCTTTGAGACCATGGTATTTCTCCGGCAGAGGGCGCAAATTCTTGCTGAGGAGGACGACCTCCTTGACCAGCAGCGTCAGCTCGTCGGTGCGTGTCCGAAAGAGCGGCCCCCGGACGCGGATGATGTCCCCGATGTCCAGCTTCTTGGCCAAGCCCGTAGCTTTCCTTGCCCGACCTGGTTCTGCTGGATGTAGATCTGAAGCCTTTCTCCGGCATCCAGAAGATGCATGAAGATGGATTTGCCGAAGGAGCGAACCGCCATGATCCGCCCGGCAACGGTGAAGACCTCGGGCTTGCCCTTCGAGCTCTTCCGCCGACTTCACCGCAAAGGATGCCACAAGATCTTTGATGCGATGGAGCGACGGCATACCGATTAGGAAAAAGCGCAACCCCCTCCTTTTCCATCTCTTCCGCCTTCTTTTGCCGCTCTCGCATGACCAGGTTGAGGTCTTCCATACCCGCCGTTTCTTTCTCCAAGTGAACTGTGCCGCCTGCCCGGGTTTGTCCTCCGGCCCGCTGCAGCCAGCCTTCAAGGCGCTAAAACACCAGGAGCTGCCTCAGTTGATGGCAGGACATTTCAAGCCGCAAGCTTTCGTCCCTGCATCAGGGCATTGGTCCCCAACGACCGACCCCTTAAAACGCGTGAACGTTAGATGATTTGCGCGGGTACGTCAAGCGCAATTAACCCCGGACTACCCCTGCCTGGAGTCACCGCCATCCTTCCCCTGCTGGGAAGTGCGGGCGATATTGTTGAGCGTGAAGGCAACGATGAGGAATCCCAGAATCAGCAGCATCCACTCCCCCTCCTGGTAGAGTCTCCACCCTCCCAACAAGACCACCACAATTCCGCCGAACAGGCTCAGCAGCTGGGTTCCACGCGACATAAAAGACCCTCCTTCTCCTCCGCAGCGCACCAATCCAGCCCGACTCCCTCCAGGCAGGATAGTCCTCAAGAAGACGGCGCCATTCCGGTCCACCTCACCACAGAGGCCGCACGCAACGAGCTTAATAAATTTCTTATAACTCCAAATGGCCACTCTCATCCTCTGATGCTTTACGACTTGTCCCCGGAAAACTCAAAAGAAAAATGATCCCCCAGTGCAGCCGGCAAGCCGCGCACCATAAGCCCGTTGACAAGTCTGCGAGAAAACGAGTATCAAAATCAACACTTTAACACTCCGTCCTCCACCGCATGCGGAATGTGCCGAACGCTCCCACTCCTTTTGAGAACCCGGAGTTTGCGAAACAAGAACCATTTCAGGACCGGACCATGACCTCAGCCAGGATCACTAAAAACAGATGGATCGCCATTCTCCCCGTCTTTCTTGCCTGCTTCTTTGCCCGTTGCCAGGTCGAAGCCTGGCAGGACAAAGTCGTTACCATCATAGATGGCCACACCGTAGCCGTCCAGCGCGAAGGGAAGAAGGAGCGGGTTCGGCTTTATGGCATCGAGTGCCCGCACAAACATCAGGACTTTTACGACAGGGCAAAGGAGCTTACCTCGGAGCTGGTCAATCGGAAGGTTGTTGAAGTAGAACCCATCGCACTCGACCGCAAAGGCCGGACGAAAGACCAGTTCGGACAGACCGTGGCGTTGGTCTATACCGAAGACGGCAGATGTCTCAATGAAGCACTCGTCAAAGCCGGTCTCGCCTGGGTTCACAACGAGTCCTGCACCCAACCCCGTTGTCGGGCCTGGAAAGAGCTCGAGAAGGAGGCCAAGCGACAGAAGACCGGTCTATGGTCCCTTCCCAATCCCATTCCTCCCTGGGAATTCCATTCGCACCGCGAGGCCCAGCTTCCGGTCTACCACGGCGATATCGTCAAACATCTCTTTCATGCTTCGAACTGCGAGGACTATGATTGCACCAGCTGCATTGCCGTCTTCAAGGGCCGGGAACAGGCCGTGAGAGCGGGATACAAACCGTGCACCGTCTGTAATCCTTAGCCAGTTCACATCCTCAAAGGCCCCCAGTTTTTCCTCCCTGACGCCAAAGGCTTGGCTGGGGGGAGCAAAGGAGGTGCTCGCAGGCAGTCTCACCCCCCTCCCATAGAAGGCAACGACTGATGGAGGAAAACCGGCTGAAGCAGCTGTGCGCACGGTAGGCGAATCTTGCCTCGGGCCACTGGCCGCCCTCAGGTAAGGACGGGCGCCGGCTGAATTTGAGTCTTGTTTTTTTTGGAGTAGTCAGGTAAGAGTCTTAGCCGCCGCAGCCTCCTGCAGGTAGCAGTGCTCAGGCTGCACGGCTGGCCCAGGCATCGGTGTAAGCCGCACCGGCCGCCGAATGTGCCGCCCCCTCTCCACGCGCCTGTAGCTCAGGTGGATAGAGCAACGGACTTCTAATCCGTAGGTCGCAGGTTCGAATCCTGCCAGGCGCGCCAGTCTACAGACTCAACACTCTTTTTAGTCAAGACATTGGTCAAGATATTCGACGGTGGTCAATTGGGTCAGGAAAGCGGTATAGAGATTCATCGCCTTGGTCAGGTCTTCGTCGGATGGTGACATGTAATGCAGATCCATGCCGGTTAGCGTGTGGCCCAGGATGGTGTCTCTAAAGACCTTATCCAGACCAGCGTTGAGCATGTTCGTTTTGACTGTTCTGCGGATGTCGTGAAAGGTAATCCCATTAGAGGTACTCCGGCCACAGGGGATTTTTGCATTCTTGCAGGCTGTCCGAAACGAGCGTTTGACCCCTCCTGGTTGGGTTATAGGCTGCCCCTTGAACGTGAACACGAAATCATGATGCAGTGCTCTGGGGACGGAATCCAAAACCGCAGCAACATAATGATTGATCGGTATGCTTTTGGATCTGCCTTCCTTCGTCAATTCCGCCGGTAGTCTTATGAACGCCTTGTCCCGTTGCACATGGCACCATCTTAGGCCCCGAATCTCTCCCAATCGCATGCCGGTATTGAATGCAGTAATTATCATATCCCGCAAATGGGGTGCGGCTTGCTCTTTAATTGCCAGGTATTCTTGATATGAGAGCACCCGCTTTCTCACATTTTCGCCCTTTCGGAGCATCCGCTTGCAGTTCCTGAACACCTTCAGGGTGTATCCACTCAGCACATCATTGTCAAAAGCTTTAGATACCATGGCCTTTGCATAAGTAAGCTCCATGTCGATTGTTGCAGCAGCAAGCCCCGTCTCTTCCCTGATGCTCTGATAGTTTTCGAGGTCAAGCGGCTTAATCCGCGCTATGATTCTATCCCCAAAAACCGCGTTGAAATTGTTCAGACAGCCTTGAATGCGATTGTGAGTATGGAGCTTCTTGACTGATTTTAGTTCCAGATACCACTCCGCCAGCTCCCTAAAGGTCATCTTCTCTTCAGCAGTTTTCTCCAAGATCCTGGGGTTCTCATACTTCTGAACCATCTGAATGCTTCCTCGAATCCCCGAAGACGTACTACACTGGTTCCCCAAAGAATGCTACCAGATGGCGTAATCGGCCTGTCGACCGTTTTAAACTTAAGCCTCAGGTGGACCCGAGTAGGCGCTCTGGATCAAATGTCTCTCATGAAAGAAGGCGCAATAACTTATGGGCTTTCAAGGGATATGAAAATTCAGAGTGTCAATCTTGAGGTTTAAGAAGCTCTTAAACTTCTTGAAGCTGCGCGCATCAAACGGAATATCGAAGAACGGCGTGATCTTGCTCATGCGAGGAAATCCATGGCTTATCAGAGCTCTAACGTTCAGCGCGGGCGAAGGGAAAAAGTCAGGCAATAGGTATCGGGCAAGATCTCATACTGATCGGAATGAGGGAGTATTCACTGGTCACTGTGGATGATTTTCATTTTCAGAACGCAACAAGGACGAACTCCTGAATGGAATCATTTACGTGAGATCCCTGCAAGCGCTTGCAATATCAGCTCATGTGGTGCTGCACAGAATTTCGCTGGAGCCAATCAAAACAATCGTTGGTGGAATGCACAGCAAAGCCAGCAATTCCCGGAGGCCATTTCAACTGGCTTCAGGGCTCAGAAACGAGGCCGAGTTTTCGTAAACATTCCCCCCCAGTGTTAATGGTCCCCAGAGGAGCCATATTTTTTATGATTGCCTTCATTTCGGGCTGGACATCTCCCGCTAACTCTTCTATCGTAAGCTACCATGGGAGACCGGATAGGCTCTACAGCAACGAGAGGAGGGCTTCGGAAACACCTGGGTGCGGACGCGCTGATCGCAGCATTGCATCCATCCTTCGAGGCCGTCAAAGACCCCAGTAAAGGGCAGCCCCAGATCTCCCTCCATGATGCGCTCATGTCAGCGTTCGCCATGTTTTCTTTGAAAGACCCGTCGCTGCTCCAATTTGAGCGCAGAAGAATGGCCGAGGAACACAACCTGAGATCCATCTATCACGTCAAGAACTTCCCCTGCGATACCCAGGTGCGCGAGCGGCTCGACGAGATCCATCCCGACTCGGTCCGTTCCGCCTACAAAGCAGTTTTCCGAAGCGCCCAACGAGGCAAAGTGCTTGAGCAAATGGTCTTCATGGAAGACTGCTACCTCGTTTCCGTTGACGGGACCGGCTATTTCTCTTCCACCAAACTTAAATCCCCTGCCTGCCTGGAAAAGAAATGCTCGAAAACCGGCAATACGATTTATCATCTCCAAGCGTTGGGAGCGGTCATGGTACATCCTGACCGCAAGGAGGTGATCCCGTTGCCTCCCGAGTTCATTTGCAAACAGGACGGACAGACCAAAAACGACTCTGAGCGCAATGCCTGCAAGCGGTGGCTGCACAAGTTTAGAAAAGACCATCCTCATCTGAAAGTCATCATCACCGAGGATGCTCTCAGCCCCAATGCTCCCCACATCAGGGACCTTAAGGCCAGCGGTTGCCACTTCATCCTCGGTTTCAAAGACGACGACCACAAGTACCTCTCTCGATGCCTGGATGAGGCCGTGGCAAAGGGGCAAACCATCGAGCACTCGGTGATGGATCCGAAAAGAGAGGGAGTGGGCCATTTCTTCCGTTTTGCCAACGGACTGCCTCTTAACGGGTCCAACCAAGACGTGCTCGTCAATGTCCTGGAGTACTGGCAGAGTCAAGATGGCCGAGACAAGACCTTTAGCTGGGTTACGGACTTTACCCTCTCCAAGGACAATGTCTATCAGATCATGCGCGGCGGTCGTGCCAGGTGGAAGGTGGAAAGTGCGCCGCAGTCGCACGGAAGGGAGGTTCAATATGAACTGACGTACTGTGCATAAGCTGCGCGGGAGATGAAGGAAGGCCCTTCGGAGTCGGCTTCCAGGAGCGGGCTTCAAACCACTCCAAGCTGCTGCGGTCAAAAGCCGTTGGTGGTGAGCGTTGGAGTCAAAGCGTCGGGGACGTACCCCGAGCAGGTATGGGTCAGAGAGACGAACGCAAGTGAACCTCCGTTGAAGCGTCGTAAACCAGAGATTGTCGTCAAAACCAGGGGCTTTTCCATCTCCTGGGACCAGCCTGTCGGATACCTGGCAACTGGGCAGGCGGCGGCCGGCGTATAGGAGGCGTGAATCTGATCCGGGCTCTCGTGCGGAACTGCGGGAACCAGTCGCTCTGATGTCAAGGGAGAAGCACAAGTGGCAGAAACCACGAGGCGAGAGTACCGATGCAGGGCACTGGGGCGGACCAACCCGTATGAGCGTTGAAGGCTGGTAATGCGGCCTGAGCAAAGGGGTTGGGTCAAGCGGTTGCATTTGGAGTTCAACTGGCAACAGGAGGAGACTGTTGAGTGCAACAAAACCGTTTGTCATCTCAAAGCAACTGGTGGTAGAGGCCTTTAAAGCCGTCAAAGCCAATGCGGGTGCTGCCGGGGTAGACAGGCAGTCGATTGAGGACTTTGAGAAGGACCTGAAGGACAATCTGTACAAGATTTGGAACCGGATGTCGTCGGGGAGCTACTTTCCCCCGCCGGTGAAAGCGGTTGCTATACCAAAGAAGAATGGAGGTCAGCGGATTCTTGGAGTTCCGACAGTAGCGGATCGAGTGGCACAGATGGTGGTTAAGATGACCTTTGAGCCGGCTGTGGAGTCCATTTTCCTGCCGGACTCCTATGGCTACAGACCCGGAAAGTCGGCATTGGACGCCGTTGGAGTTACACGTGAGCGATGCTGGCGGTACGACTGGGTCTTGGAGTTTGACATCAAAGGTTTGTTCGACAACATCGACCATGAGCTTCTGCTGCGGGCGGTCAGGAAGCACACGGAGTGCAAGTGGGTGATTCTCTACATTGAACGATGGTTGAAAGCCCCTCTGCAACTTGCGGACGGGACTCTGGTGGAACGCACCAGGGGGACGCCGCAAGGGGGAGTGGTCAGTCCCGTTCTTGCCAATCTCTTTTTGCACTATGCGTTTGATCTTTGGATGGGGAGAACGTTTCGGAATGCCCCATGGTGCCGTTACGCCGACGATGGCTTGGTTCACTGCAGGACGGAACATGAGGCGCAGACGATCAGAGCTGCCCTTGCAATTCGGTTCGGTGAATGCGGGCTGGAAATGCATCCGGATAAAACCAAGATTGTCTACTGCAAAGACGGAAGTCGCAAAGGACAGTACCCAAACACGAAGTTTGATTTCCTTGGGTACACCTTTCGAGCGCGGGTGGTAAAGAACCGCAAACGCAACAGTATGTTTGTGAACTTTACACCCGCAGTGAGCTCGAAGGCAGTAACGACGATGCGACAGACGACTCGCAGCTGGAATTTTCGTAATCGATCTGACTTGAGTCTTCACGAGATTGCCCGAATGTACAACCCGGTGCTCCGGGGCTGGCTGTCGTATTATGGGCAGTTCAGCGCTTCGGCAATGTATCCGGTTCTGCGGCATTTCAACAAGACGTTGGTTGCCTGGGCCATGCGGAAGTTCAGACGGCTCAAAGGTCACAAGACGCGAGCAAGCCTCTTTATGGAAGGTATCGCGAAGAGGCAGCCGCAACTGTTTGCTCACTGGCAACGGGGGATGATAGGTGCGTTTGCTTGATGGGAGCGGTGTGAGTCGAGAGGCTCCCGCACCGTTCTGCGAGGGGCCGGGGGTGAAATTCCTCCGGCCTACTCTCCATGAAACCTTCAACACGCTCAAGAATCAAGGCTACCACCTGGAACACAACTACGGACTTGGCGAAAAATACCTCAGCATGGTCTTCTTTTCGCTCATGATGCTCGCTTTTCTGGTTGATCAGCTTCAGCAGATCAGTTGTCCACTCTTTCGTGAATTGAGGAAGAAAACCGGCTCCAAGCGAGATTTGTGGGAAAAAATTCGAGCGACCTTTCACATCTTCCTCGTCGACAACATGGAGACGATCTACCGCATCCTCCTTGCCGGGCCTCAGAAGATCCGCCCGGTCTTTATCAATGACACTTCCTGATTTTGATAACCCTGTTTTCGAGCCAGTTTGCCTGGAGAAATCCGAGACCTCCCAAACCTCGAGGCTGTCTTGTTAATTGAGCCAGCCGCCGGGCAACCTATTTCCGCGTCACCTGGCAAGCACTACTCATTGTGATTGGTTTTGCCCCTTTATCTTCACCTTGACCAAGAAATACCGATCTCTTACACTAAATTAGACGCTTGGTTGCTACCTCCGGGAATTGCTGGATTCAAAGTATGCTGCACATCCCTACTATAAACGAGAAGTAGTCGGTAGACTAAAGATCACTGAAATAGTGGATGAGCACATGGCGAAGGCGAATATCCTCTCAGGCGAAGTGAAACCTAACTATTTCGTCGAAGTGGAGGATTAGAGGCGGCGTTCGATCCCTGCAACGACGGCTGCTCCCGATTGCAAGGCCTTGGTTGATGCCCACAAGCGAGGGATCAAAGTCGAGGCATTCAGGACAAGAGTAACCGCACGGGCAAAGACTCTTCGGCAGACTTCCTTACCCGCACTGGTATAATAACCCTGATCGATACTGCTCACGCCATCGCCCACTACAAGATCGTCTTTATGATGACTGCGTCGCTGATATGCTGCGCCCTTGGGGTTCGGCGAACTTCTCGTTTCACTAAGTGGGCAATTTGGTGTAACTTATCTAGTTGTCACATGAGGATGCTCATAATCTCGAATTCAGCTCGGCAGATCGGGTAACGGGTTGGACGTATTCTGAGAGGGAGGACAGCAGCGAGCGCCTACAGGATATGCCATCCGTTGTTGGGCTGACCCGAACACCTCCCCGTGTCGTAAAGATGAACAGAAACTACAGAATTGCATGTTATGCAATAGCGGAGGGTGTTGTGCGAGCTAGAGAACCACCACATTAGAACAAGGTATCGAAGAAAGGCGTAGGTAAGTTGGAGAAGCTGAGGCCAATACGATGAGGCCGATTTGGGATCTATTTAGACAACACAACAAATCTTCGGAGGTTTTTTTGAAAATTAAACTTTACCCGTTCGTTCTGAGCCTGTTAATTTTCTTCTTCTTTGGTACCTGCCAAATTAACGCGGAAACTTTGTTAATATCAGGATGGGGGGTTCGCGCTGAGCATAATGCTGCTCCTGCGACTGGAATTATCGGACAAAATACGGCGTTCCATTTCTCCCCCGACGGTTCTTTCCATGAAATAGTTGACAGCACAGGCTTTACTCTCAAGGTAGGGGTACAGATTAAGGCTATTAAAAGCATCTCCACATCAATACCAATTGACGCATTTTGTAATGTTAAGGTTTTAGTCGATGACATAGTCGTCGATTCCATTAGTAACCAACATAAGGATGTTTCTATTAAACTTACTGCTGGAGTTCATAATATATTGATCGTTAATGATTGTTGCAATGGGCCATCATGTTGGATGGGAATTACAGTCGGTAAATGTCTTTGGGGTACGACTGATGCAATCAAATTCGTCCAAACATACATGGATTGAAAATCGCTGCATGCACAGCTTTGATAACGTATAAGGATTGAGACGACTCCAGGCTTTATCGGAGTCGTTTCAATCTATTGTTCAACAAGCCCGGAGCGGCATGCTGACCATGTATAGAGTATTACTTGAGAGTTGAGGAGGTTGAGGGGCCGAGGACCGCTAAGTCCCAGCAGATTTCCTGGCCTATTCAAGAATACCAACCCTGATCGATGCCGCCAACGCCATCGCCCACAACAAGATCATGATCATCGACGGGGAAGCCGTGATCACAGGATCGTTCAATTTCACGAAGGCTGCAGGGGAAATGCGGAGAATCTGATGATTATCAGGGACAGGGATCTGGAGGGTAGGTATACTGAAAACTTGAAAGCAAACCTGAAAGCCGCTTTGGGCTTGAGCAGACGGCGTGAGGGTCACATCGATCAAGTGTTCACGCTTGCATGTTTAAGCAATTTCCTGACGCTTTCAGTCAATTGTACCCAGTTCAAGGGCTTCGACAGCAGCATATCAATTCCCTCCATCGAGAGTTCATCCTCTTGACACTCGATTGCCCAACCAGTGAGCATTACCACTGGGAGCTTTGGATTTTTGCACTTCACTTTCTTGGCTATTTCCCAACCACTGATGCTCGGCATGCCAAGGTCTGTGAGCACGAGATCAAACTCCTCTGTCTCAATGATCTCCAGAGCCTTTCTTCCATCGGTGAGGGCAACAACTTTGTAACCATCGCAATGCAGCATCGCTTGGATGATCTCCAGCACATCTTCATTATCATCCACTACCAATAACCGGTGTGCAGTGGACTGTGCACTCTGGGGATGTGGGAAATGACCCGCGCAAAGGCTGTCTTCTCTTACTTCTGCGGCTGACATATCCATACTTTCCCGCCTATTATTTGAGCAACTCCCAGAAAGCGTCAACTTGGGGCCAAAGTCCACTTGTACGTTCTATGCAGTGCTCCCAATCCTCCTCGGTGAGGCAGAGTTGGGTGGTGCCTGAGAGAGTAAACGGATCATGGACATAATCGGGAAACTCTCGAGAATTAGCCAGCACATCAGCCAGAAACACAAGGGTGACCTCCGACCTGTAAGATGGGCTGAGATGAGGCTGATGATGATACTCCATTACCCGCTTGAAGGTCTCAGGCAGCGCCCATTTGGCACACATCATTTGACCGATTTCAGTGTGGGTGAGGCCACTTTCGTATTCTACGAACCAAGGCGGAATTTTTCGTGTCTCTGCCAGGCTGGATACCATTCGGTAATATTCATTTAAGTGGATAGCCAGTGCCATCTGCCCAAGATCATGGAGCAAGCCTAAGACATAGGCTAACTCTTTGTCTATCCATGGTTTCATTTGAGTAATCTCACCGGCCATAAGTGCTGTGGCAAAAGCATGTTTCCAAAGGCGCTCTCTCTGACTGGTCGATAATACCGACTCGTCGGAATAGAGTTTCAGTAAAACCAGACATAAACAGATCGATTTGACTTGATCGAAACCAAGCAGCATGATTGCTCTGGCAATGGTATGCACATTACCTCGCGAACCGTAAAAAGATGAGTTCGCGACCTGGAGTATTCTTGCCGAAAGAGCCTGATCGTAGAGAATTATCCTTTCAAGCTCTCCCGCGGAGGAGGTCTCGCTATAGAGAAGCTGCAACAGACGCTGCAAAGCCCCAATCAGAGGAGAGAGTTTGGTAATTTTGGAAACCCGATGGCGAATTTCCTCTTTGCTTGGAAGCACCCGTGCAGCGGCATTCATCTCATCGACTACCGTTGGTGAAAGTGATACGTATTCGTGGATAGAATGACGGCATACCAGTATGTCTTCCGCCATTGCGGTCAAAAATTGAACTAACATTTATCTCATCGGTTAGTGTTCACCTTTTGTTGAATGTTTTTGAGGAAATGAGCGAGAATTAGCGGGAAGAATTTCCACTGCGACGGTCTTTCGCAGGAAAAGCGGATTCCCATCATACAGAGGAAGCGATTCTTCAACGGGCCTTTAGGTGTGGTAGAAGACAGGCAAGGTCAGAATTGACTCTGCCCTTTCTAGTTTTCCGAAAAATCCAGACATGGGAGCAGGCGGGGCATTCGGTCAGATTACCCTCGATCCGTCAGCCAGACTTCACACATTCCCGGAAATACCGCGTCGCAACCTGAGCGGATGCTTGCGGGTTCGGTCCGAGGGGGGGTATACCCTACGCAACGGGGTAGGAGTGTCTCGTACATATCCCGCCGAAAAATTGTCCAATTTTTGGGTTTTGGAAACTGCGGAAATGCAGTTGATGAGCATCCCATCTTCATCCCATTTGCGGTACTTCCGGACTATTTCTGAAGACAGGGCAAACTCCGGCGTTCCAGCTGAAGCTCTCAATCATGCGATATCGATGGATTAAAAGTGACAATTAGGTGGGTGCTTATACTCAAAACCTATCCCCTAAAATACGCCTTGACAATCGCAGCATCTCATAGAAGATGAGATCAATCAGAAAAAACCAAACCCATCGTGAGGTGGGGACGGAAAGCCAAGGGTCTTGAGTCGAGACAGCCGGGTTGCCTGAGAGGGTAGCCCGGCTTTTATTTTTGAAGTGCTCTTCTGTGGTTCTTCTCCAGTGGTGGATGACGAGAAATGCTTGAACCGACCAGCTCGATCACGAACGGAAAGATCCTCGAAGATTATCGCAGGACTTCTTCCTGGGAAACTCGCGCACCTTCCGGAGCACTTGGCACCCAGCATCCTAAGCTAGTATCCGATACCGTCCAGATTTCCCAAGAGGCACGCGAGAAACTGAGACTGGCAGAATAGGCGAAGAGAAACGACCAGATTCGCCATGAGGAGTTGCGCAAGGAGCAGGACGAGGCATTGAAACGGAGCTTCGAGGTGCTGGAGCTTAGGACTGCCGCCCCGCCGGAGGTGATAAAGAATGCCTACCACCACCTTCTGCGGAATTACCATCCGGACAAGTACTCCCACTTGCCTCCGGAATTCCGAAAGTTGGCTGAAAGCAAAGCCCAACAGATTATTGAAGCCTATAACAAGTTGACCAAATGAAACGGTTGCGGCTGTTTGCACCGTGCAAGATCTTGAGGCTTTTTCCTAATGTCCTTGAGGGAACCGACGGCACGTTTTGCCAGAAAACCCTTAACAAACGATTTCTTATCACTTCTGAAGAATCTTGGTGGGAGGCATTCGATCTAAGCCACCGAGGACAATGGAGATGTCCCATGAGTACAATGGTCAAAGTAGCACTTCTGGCATTTTTGATGTTTTCCATGAATGTGGGGCCGTCTTTCGGCGACGTACCCTTGCCGGAAACACACTCTCTTTTGATCTCACATTCTATAACCGATGGGGTTCCCGACAATTATGGACTTTGTGGCAGCGGGTATTCTACTATGTACACAGAGTTAACTTCTCGATTTGAAGAAGTCCTTTGTGCTCCAGATCTTGAGGATCTAGACCTCTTGCTGCACTATAACGCCCTTTGGCTAGAGCTGCGGAGCGTTTCGGGTTCCTCCAACACTAGTGGCTCTCTCACTGATTCCGAAATAAGTAATATTGGAGCTTTCATGGAAAAGGGAGGAAAAGTAGTCATGATTGGTGAGTGGGGTTGGGAGAAGTTGAGTCAAATTAACCCCATAAGATATGAAGCTTGGGATAATCAAATTCTTGGGATTGTGGGGGGGACTTATGCTGGAGCATATAGTGGTACTATCAGTTCATATAACCCCCATTCCATCACTGCTAACGATATCACCCAAGGCGTCTATTTCTTAGATCTTTATAGGAACAATTACGGAACGGCTAATGGCGGTATTCCACTTTTCTGGCCAGCAATAGCGAATTTATGGGGAATCAAAAAGAATGTCCTAACAATTTTAGATAGTGGATTTTATGATGATAATCATTGGCTAGGAGAAGATAACGCCATATTCGCTCACAATGTTGCTGAATGGTTATCAACTCCCGTCCTCGAACTTGACACTACCCCACCAACGATTACCAGCGCATCCGCAAACCCTCAGGTGCTTTGGCCTCCGAATCAGAAAATGGTTGATGTGACCATTGTGGCCAATGCCTCGGATAACAGCGGACGGCCGGTGGCACTAACCGCTGTGGTTTCGAGCAATGAGCCGCAGGATGATGCAGCGGGTGATTGGACTCAGCCCAAGATAGATCAGAACACTGGAATCATATCGTTGCAGCTCCTGGCTGACAGGTCCGGAAAGGGGAGCGGGAGAGTATACACTATCACGATCACCGCCACAGATTCCTCCGGGAACTCCAGTACGGCAGACGTTAAGATCATTGTTCCGCATGATCAAAGCAAAAAGTAGGCGTTTAACTGAGCGGTGCAATTAACCTGGAAGGCAGATTCATCATCAGCAGTGGCTCTGCCTTTCTTTTTTCTTTCCCATGACTGCCATCAGCGCTCCCGAGATTCATCCTCAAGGGCTCGCCTCCGGATGCTAGATTTTAGTTGGGATAATTGGCCCTGCGAAAGCTTCTCGAACTGGGCGCCGCAGCGCCTGGCCGCTTTTATCTGACCGAGGCCGGATTTCTGCTGGAATTCAATGTCATATAAAACTTTGCATGGGACCGAGTCGATTTCGACACCGTCCTCCAAGATCAAATCGAGACTCAATAAGGCGCCCGGACGATTTGCCTCTCCGCTGTGTCGAAAAGAAAGTCCGCCGATAGAGATGTCTATGATCTTACCCCGGTTGGCAGGCGAATCCCCTGTCGGACTGGGGAGCTTCGTCAATTCGCCCTTTTTACTTGGAAGCCGCCACTGCTTCCGATATTCTCTCTGTCCGCTAACAGAGAGGACTGCCAATTCTTCCACGGCAGCAGTCAATCTTTTCCAATCAAATGGCTTGGTAAGGACCAGATCAACCCCGTTCTTTGAAAGATCTGCTTCCTCGAACTGTGCCCCCCAGCCTTAAACAGGATTACAGGAGTCGAAGTATTTTTCGCTTTCACTTGTCTGGCCACCGCCCAGCCGCTCACTACCGGCATGCCGAGGTCCGTCAGGATGACATCAAAGTCTTCCTTCCAGATCAGTTCCACGGCTTTCTGCGGGTCATGGGTTGCCGTGACTTCCTAACCGGCGGCCGTAAGCATATCGCCGACGACTTCCAGGACCATCATATCATCATCTACAACGAGAATCCGGCGTGGCCCCGATTGAGATCCCATAATTGATTCCATCCCATTTTCAATGACCGATTAAATGCCTCAAGGCTCATGGCGGGATTAATAGTTGAATGCCCTTGGCGGAGAAGAGAGGGGATTGAGTATTAGCGGCGGCCGGATCAGCGCAGAGGGGGCAATCCGTCAATAAAACTCTATCACACCTGGTTTGGGAATGTAATACTAAGTAGCGTTCAAGATGATATCAATGATCCAAGGAAATCCGGTCAGGCTTGCCACTTCTGCCGGGTGATTTTCGAGGTCAGCCAGAGCATTGACCAACTGGTTTTCCACCCCATTCATGCTTTCAAACACCTCATTGCGGAACCAGTTCTCTCGGATGCTCTCCCACACGTGCTCAACTGGGTTGAGCTGAGGGCTATACGCGGAAGGAAGAGTAGGTGCATGTTGTCTGGCACTTTCAATTCTGCGGCTTTATGCCAACCGGCACCATCCATGACCATGAGGATCAACTCATCTGGCGCCGGTACCTACTCCCCAGAAACACGACATGGCCTGTGCATTGACCTGGGGCAACACCAACGAATCCATCACCCCATCATGAGGGTACAGCGCGTAGCTTTCCGCCCATTCGCCTTGCCTTGCGAGAGCGCGCGCGTGCCTATCTGCCTCGTCTGATCGTCCTACCCTCGCGCCGCATTTTTCTTTTTTTTCCTTGCTCCTTTGATTGCTCTCTATCTTCCATGATCGAGCTGTAGATTCTTGCTTTCGTTCGCCTGATTTCTCTGAGCCTCGACTGTCAGACCGTTGTCCTCGTCGATGTTGATGTAGGTAGCGCGATCGTTCGCGCGGTTCCGGGTCGTCCTTCGTTCGCTTCGCTAGTCGAGACGCCGCCTGGTACCGGTCGCTGAGCGAGAGAGGAGGTATAGCTGAGCGACCTGAGTCCGCTGTTCGCTTCTGGGCAGCTCTATCGCATGAGGACCTCGCTGGCCTTGGTCTGGCATCGGCAACTAGAGCCAGCTGCTCTTACATGATCTCTATCGCAGCTCCCCATCGCCCGATCAGTTCGCGATAAGACTCGTGCTTGGGTTCTAAATCGCCTCACAAATCCAGTACCTGCAACACCCCAGCCCCATGCCGCCAGCACTCATCCGCCCATGGCGCCCCCTTGCCAAGCCCTTGAAATCCGATCATCAATGGCAAGGCAGATGCGAATATTGCCCTATGAAAAGCAGAAGCCCCATGAACTCACAGTCCACAAGGCTTTACAGTCTTCCGAAATATTGGCTTATTAGATTCAGATAGTCTGGGCCGACTCGCCTTTGCTGAACAAATTCTTGGCGAAGAGATTTTCAACGATGTGGGCTTTGGTGAGAGTCATCGGTCACTCCTGGGGGTCGAGCCGTTTGGGTTTGAGTAATGAAGGCAGCATACTACTTCAGTGGATAACCGGAGACAAGCTGTGATGTTCAAAACATCTCGATGGGTGGCTGCTGAGTCTCTGAGTCTGGGGAATACCTGGCACCTTCCGGTCGAGAGAGATGGTGAGCCCGATAGATGAAACGGTCCTCGGGCCAAGCACGGGACTGGGGACCTTGCTTTCGCGAGGTCTGAACTCAGACATTCAGATCATATCGAAACAATTGAGGATTTTATGATATTGGCAAGATATGTTTTGGCTATCAGTAACGAACCATCACTACCTCAAGGTGCTGGTTCTGTTAAGCTATCGCTAACTTTTAATGGTGGCAGAGATTAATGCCTCCACTCAGGGTTGAGCAGCGCACCGTCCACGCGATACACGTTCCTGTCCCCCGTAACACAGACGAGGCTTCGTGGCACTGCCGAAGGGTTGGTGCCGACTAAGATGACCTGTGATGTGAGGTCAACGAAATCAGTGCGTGGCGCGGAAGCGCCTGAGCAAATAACGCGCGGTTTCCGTCGTTTTTCTCCAACGAATGGGTAGCGCCCGCCCTCATTGCCATTGTGTGGACTGCTTCCTGAAGTGTTGTTTCATAAAAATTCATTCTTCATAGACTACCTTAAGTGGTAATCCTTGAACAGCCGAAGAAACGAAGAGTAACTCACAGGCGTGGCAAAGCTGTCGGCCGAAGTCTCTTGGTGCAGCGACATCAGTGGTTTGCCCATCA
>CAWAOR010000019.1:0-55440 GCA_963783775.1 uncultured delta proteobacterium
GGACCGGGCAGGGCGCCATCTGGATGACTTTTTCGGCCACCGAGCCGACCACGAAATTGTGCCAGCCGGTATGGCCCTGGGTGGCGATGACGATCAAATCCACCTTTTCTTCTTCGGCTATCCGTACGATCTCATAGGCCGGTTTCCCATTCCCGATCACCGCATCAACTTTCACATCCTTGGGCACGCGCTGGGAAACGATCGCCTTGAGATGCTGTTCGGATTCCTTCCGGAGCATCGGTTCATATTCAGGGATCTCGTAACTCGTCAAGGGGTCTCCGGGAGTCGCCGGCCGGGGAGGCAAAACCGGGACAACATAAAGGAGTTTCAGTTCCGCCTGAAAAAGGGAAGCAATCTCGACCCCATATTCCAGCCCGCTTAAGGACGCCTCACTGAAATCCGTTGGACAGAGAATCTTTTTGACCGTCAGCATTTTTTCTATCCTTTCATCCAAGCTTTTTTCATTGTTGACCGCATGCTCCCCGGATCGCTGGAAGGGAGTCGGAACAAACCTGATTAGCGAAGCAAGGATAGTGTTTAGCAAAGATAGTCCTTGATGACCAGCGTCCCGAAAAGCCGGACGCTGGTCCGAAAAAGCTTATCGCAGCCAGTCGCTCTTGCAGCTCTGCTAGGGAGTCTGCGCTGCCGGTGCAGGGGTCGCGGCATCTTCGCGACCACGAAGAATGCTGTGTTTGATGCCGTAAGTGAAGTAGATCACCATCCCGATGGCAAGCCAGACAATGAGACGAATCCAGGTGTCACCGGGGAGACCAATTGCCAGATAGAGACAAAACGCAATACCCGCCAGCGGCACGAAGGGAACCCAGGGGCATTTGAAGGGTCGTACAACGTCGGGCTGCTTTTTGCGGAGCACCAGGACTGAAGCACAGACAATAATGAACGCCGCCAGGGTTCCGATGGAAACCAACTCGCCAAGCAGCGCCATCGGCACCAGTGAGGCCAATATCGCCACCGCAATACCGGTTGCGATGGTGGTCATGACGGGGGTGCCGTACTTGGGATGAACCTTGGAAAAAGCAGGAGGCAACAAGCCGTCGCGGGACATGGTGAAGAAAATGCGCGGCTGCCCCAGCAGGAAGACCAGAATCACGGAGGTAAGGCCGGCAATGGCGCCGAGCTTTACCAGCACCGCCAGCCATTTCACGCCCATGATATCGATCGCCACCGCAATCGGATCGGGTACATTGAGTTTGGAGTAGTGGGCCACGCCGGTGATCACGAGCGCCACCAGAATATAGAGGACCGTACAGATGATCAGCGAACCCAGGATGCCGATGGGCATGTCCCGCTTCGGGTTGATGGTTTCCTGGGCGGCGGTGGAAACCGCATCAAACCCAATGTAGGCGAAGAAAATCACCCCCGCCGCACGGGCCACGCCCGACCATCCAAAATGCCCGAATTCGCCCGTATTCGGTGGAAT
Organism: uncultured delta proteobacterium; assembly: GCA_963783775.1. Classification (GTDB taxonomy): domain Bacteria; phylum Desulfobacterota; class Syntrophobacteria; order Syntrophobacterales; family Syntrophobacteraceae; genus JADGQM01. The sequence goes on from CAWAOR010000019.1 coordinate 1,442, forward strand.
AAGGGGAAACCAGTTGTCGGTGTTCACGTACGCGAAGCCAAGTCCAATGACGACCAGAACAATGGCCAGCTTAATAACCACAATGATCGCGTTGAAGGTCGCCGATTCTTCGATTCCTCTGACCAGCAAGGCGGTGAGAGCCAAAACAATCAGGGCGGCGGGCAAATTGAACAATGCCGTTGCATGCTGCACGGAATCCAGGGGGATGCCGGCCTGCGCCAGGTCCTTGGCATAGTTGGCAAGCCCGTACCATCCTTCGGGCACCGTGAGGTGTATCTGCTGAAGGACGGCACTGGTCAGGTAGATGAATTCCGTGCCGGGGGAGGCCATGACCTCCGGGGGGATATGAATTCCCATATTACGCAAGAAGCTGCAAAAATAGCCCGACCATCCGACCGCGACCGTGCCGGCGCATACGCCATACTCCAGAATCAAATCCCACCCGATAAACCAGGCAGTGAATTCACCCATGGTCGCGTATGAATAGGTATAAGCGCTTCCTGCAATGGGAATCATCGACGCAAATTCGGCATAACAGAGCCCGGCGAAACCACAGGCTATGGCTGCCAAACAAAAGGACAAAATGATGCCCGGCCCCGCGTAGTTGGCTGCCGCCTGTCCGGTGAGCACGAATATTCCCGCGCCGATGATGCCGCCTACACCTATGGCCATCAGATTTATTGGGCCCAACGTGCGCTTGAGACCCACTTCAGCTTCGCCTTCAGATATGAGATCTGCCAGGCTTTTTCTTCTAGACAGTGCTCCCTTTTCCATATGATCTTCTCCTGACACCTGTGAGTTGTGCTTGAACAATTAGCTTCTCTTCCTCCGGCAGCAACGCTCACTGACTCGTGAAAGTGGGACTCATGCTGGTCACATAGACGAACTTGCCGTCTTTAACCTGGTTGATCACTACGCCCTTTACCGCGTTGCCGTCCTCACCGATGCTGATCTTGCCGGAAACTCCCTGGAAGTCCCTGGTGGTGGCGAGCCCCTCCCGCACCTTGGGGCCGAGAGTGGAACCGGAACGCTGCATCGCGTCAATGAGAACGAAGTAGGCGTCGGCACCCATGGCGCCAAAACCATCCAGCTCGCGGTTGTATTTTTTCTTATAGAAGGCCATAAACTCCTTGCCCAACTTGGTGTTCACCGCGGCCGGGCTGAAGTGAGCCGTGAAATACATCCCCTCCACGGCCTTGCCGCCGAGCTTGATGAGTTCCTCAGACTGGGCTGCGTCACCGGCCACGATGGGGATGTTCATCCCGAGTTCCATCGCCTGCTTGGCCAGCAGAGCAAGCTCGCCATAGTAGTTGGGAGCATAGATGATGTCCGGTTTTGCGGCCTGGACCGCCGCAAGTTGCTCGCTAAAGTCCTTGTCGCCGGTCCGAATGTAGGTGGTGAAGGGCACTTTGCCGCCCCACCGGGTAAAGGACTTGACGAAGTAGTTGCCAAGCCCGACGGAATAATCCTGATTGATGTCGACGATTACCACCGCGCTCCGGGCCCTCAAGGTCATCAGTGCCAGCATGGCCGCGATTTCACCCTGGAACGGGTCACTGAAGCATACGCGGAAGTAGTATTTATTCCCCTGAGTGACGAGTGGATTGGTCGCCGTCGGCGTGACCATCGGGACCTCATACTTTTCGCCGATGGGACCGCCGGCAATGGAGTTACTGCTGATGGCCTCACCGAGGATGGTCCCTACCTTCTTAGTTCTGATCAGGCGTTCCACCGCTTTTGCCGATTCTTCCTTGTCGCTCTTTGTGTCTTCCAGGATGAGCTGGACGTCCCTGCCCAGCACCTGGGGCATCATTTCGTTAGCTGCCTTCATGCCGTCCCACGCCATTTGGCCGAGGGAAGCCACATCACCGGTCATGGGCAGATAAACGCCGACAACCGTCGGTTCAGCAACGATTGGACCCGGCTTGTCCGCAGCCATGACGGGTATGCTCAGCATGCAAAGCATTGCCGTCGTCAGCAGGATTGTGAGCATTTTATTCATTTCTCTTTACCTCCCTTAAGATCAGGTAATCTCTCTTTGCCTCTTGGTTTCAAAATCGGAAGCGAAAATGATAGCCGGATATCGACCTCGACTTGCCGGATCTTCTGTTGGTCTCGAAGCTCTTGTCAAAGGAGTGCGTCGATATCCGCACACTCGAGACCGAAGGCATCGGCGACACCCTTATAGGTGACCTTGCCGCTTACTACGTTAGCACCGCGTTTGAGTTCAGCATTCTCCTTGAGAGCGCGTTTCCATCCCTTGTCGGCAAGCTGGAGGGCGTACGACAGGGTGGCATTGGTCAGCGCGATGGTGGAACTCCTAGGGAGCGCACCGGGCATATTGCTCACGGCGTAGTGGACCACGTCGTCGACGATGTAGGTCGGCGTGTCATGAGTGGTCTCCTTTGAGGTCTCAAAGTTCCCCCCCTGGTCGATGGCAACGTCTACCAGCACCGAACCCTTCTTCATGGTTTTAAGCATTTCCCGGGTAACCAATATGGGACATTTGCTTCCGGGCACGAGGGTGGCTCCGATGACGATATCGGCTCTCGTAATCAGATCGCGAATAGTCGCAGGGCTCGACATCACCACAAAACAGCTCGGCGGCAGGACGTCACTCAAGTACCGGAGGCGGTCCAGGTTCACATCGAGGACGTAAACCTTGGCGCCCCAGCCGCAAGCCGTCTTGGCGGCACTGAGACCCACTGCCCCGCCGCCGAGGATGACCACCATGCCGGGGTCCACTCCGGGCACCCCGCCAAGGAGCACCCCATGGCCCCCTTGAGCCATCTCGAGGTACTTGGCGCCTTCCTGTACGGCCATCGCTCCAGCCACTTCGCTCATCGGGCTTGAGCAGCGGCAGCGACCCGTCGGCCTTCTGAACGGTCTCGTAGGCAACAAAGACAGCCCCGATCCTCATGAGGGCGCGTGTCAGCTCTTCCGAGGTCGCCAGATGCAGATAGGAAAAATAGATCTGATCCGGCCGCAGGAACCGGTACTCGAAAGGCTGCGGCTCCTTCACCCGCAGAATCATCTCGGAGCGTTTGTAGATTTCCTCAGGCGCTTCGGACGACGCGGGCGCATCCACGATTTCAGCGCCCTTCCCGGCATAGTCGGCATCTTCAAAACCACTGGCCTTTCCGGCGCCTTTCTCCAACAGGACGGTGTGCCCGTGTTGCTTCATGATTTCCACCCCTGCCGGGGTCATGGCAACCCGATACTCGCCCGCCTTTCTTTCTTTTAATATTCCAACGATCATGTTTCCTCTCCTCTTAAGCTCCATAAGACAGCCTTTGGTGAAGCCGATGGAAGAAGCGGGTGGTTTGAATTTGCACGCCGCCCCCTTGCTTAGCCTTAGAGGAGTTGGTCAATGGGAGTCAGTTCCATGCCAAAGGCATCGGCTACGCCCTTATAGGTGATTTTGCCGTTGATGACGTTGGCCCCGCGTGCCAGTTCGATGTTCTCCTTCATGGCCCGTTTCCAGCCCTTGTTGGCAAGCTGGACCGTATAGGGCAGGGTGGCATTGGTCAGGGCAAGAGTCGAGGTCTTGGCAACCGCGCCGGGCATATTGGCGACGCAGTAGTGGACCACGCCATCCACCACGAAAGTGGGGTCGGTATGGGTGGTCGCCTTGGAAGTCTCGAAGCACCCGCCCTGGTCGATGGCCACATCCACCAGCACGGAGCCTTTCTTCATGGTCTTCACCATCTCGCGGGTGACCAGCTTGGGAGCCTTGGTGCCCGGAACGAGCACGGCGCCCACGACGACGTCGGCTCTCGAGACCAGGTCTCGAGTGGTGGCCGGGCTGGCAAAGAGCATGAAGCAGTTGGCCGGCATGACATCACTCAAATAGCGGAGGCGATCGAGGCTCATATCCAGGATGTAAACCTTGGCGCCCAAACCACAGGCCATCTTCGCGGCGTGGGTGCCGACGATGCCGCCGCCGATGACCACCACCATGCCGGGATCGACGCCCGGTACCCCGCCGAGCAGCACACCGTGCCCGCCCTGGGCCATTTCCAGATATTTCGCTCCCTGCTGAATGGCCATCCGCCCAGCCACTTCGCTCATGGGGATGAGCAAAGGCAAAGACCCGTCCGCCTTTTGCACGGTCTCATAGGCGATACAGATCCCATTCGATTTGATGAGCGCATCCGTCTGCGCTTTATCAGCGGCCAGGTGCAGATAGGTCCAGACGATCTGATCCTTCCTGATGAGGTCATACTCCGAGGGCTGGGGTTCCTTGACGTGCATCACCATATCCGCACGGGCAAAAATCTCCTTGGCTGTAGCTACAATCTCAGCACCCGCCTGCGCGTAGGCCTCATCCTCGAACCCGCTCCCGGCCCCGGCATTCTTTTCGACCAGAAGCGTGTGCCCGTTCAGCTTCATCACCTCAACTCCGGCCGGCGTCATGGCAACACGGTTTTCCTGTACTTTGATTTCCTTCAAAATTCCTACGATCATTTCAATTCTCCTTGGTTCATGGGGTTGGAAGGTAAGAGTTCTGCTCTTATGCCCAGCACTCTAAGCCTATTGCTTAGGGCCCTAAGCACATGGCTTAGGCCCTTGAGCACGTTGCATGCCAAGGACTCGGGAGAGAGAGAAGAAGTGGCTGGCAATGAGGCTGGGTGTCCGGTAAATTGTTATGGAGAGCTGGTATGGGCCGAGTTCCGAGTCCCTGGAGGCACCATGATTCATGGATGGTTCGGGGGGGATGGGACTACAGTAAGAAGAGCCTGATCATACGACTGGCAACAAAAGATGAAAGCAGACACCATAGACAGAGCCTAACGCTAAACGCCATGCGGAAAGACTGGTTGGTAACAATTATCCCCAACTGGTTTGTTTCAGTTCCACCATGATTCCGGGTTTCTTTCGACCGCCCGAAATGATCTGCAAATAAATCGACAATTCCTCGCTAGGCTCCATCAGATAACTTCTTCTCCACCGAACCCGGGGGAGAGGAAGTGGGTTTCCGGATGAGAACCGGCTAATCTGGTTTTTCTTGACTGACCAATGGGTGCAAAGGTGGTATTCTCCGATCACTTGGACATGATCGACCTGGAGATCAGCCGTGGCATGGCATGACTTTTGTGCTAACCCATTACCCAGAGAGCCATAGCGAAGGATGAAAACAGGTTGTCGTCGAGTCTGTTTGCCGATCAACCCATCTACCGATTTTCATATAAATTGCCATTCCGCGGCGGCACCCGTGAACCATGAAAAAGGCAGCCGCCAACGGCTCTTCGCTTTTTCCGATCACTGGTCACTGATGCACTATTTTCATCACATCAGTCCCGGGAATGCCCGGACCGTGAGATGCGGAAGGGTCTGCCGGTAGACCTTATGCCGCTCTCGGGACTCATTTCGAGGCAGGAGACAACATGTGTGAGGAACTGGCATCAGCGGTCGAAACGTTGAAAGAGGAGTTTGACGGGGTGATGGTCAGGGTCATCGGGACCGCCACCATAAGAATGGGTTCGGATCAAATCGAGTGGGAATACCGGGTGGTCGTGCCCAAACCCGGGATCCTTGAAATAGGGGATGATCTTTTTAAGGTGGTGCAGAAGGCCCTTGACCGCAAAGCTTGATCCGCATCGCCTACGTTTCCTCATCTGTTCCCAGGACAAAGCGCGGCAAGTGCAGGCCCCAAAAAATCGCTGCCAGGCGCAGGATCACCACGGTAGCCATGGCCGCGAGCATCCCGGCAGCGGCATCCAGAGCCGCCTTCCTGGCCAGCAAGTAGACCACGGCGCCCGCGAGTGATGCCGTAGCGTAGATGTCTTTGCGCAAGATCACCGGAACCTCGGTGCAAAGCACATCCCTCACCACACCCCCTGCCGCCCCGGTGATCGTCGCCACCATCGCAACAATGATGCCGGGCAGGTGCTCCTGCTCAGCTATTTGAGCACCAATAACCGTGAACACTGCAAGCCCCAACGCATCCGCAACCAACAGGGCTTTTCCCGGCACCGCTCGAAACCTCGAATAAAGCGGGGTAGCCACGGCCACCGCAATGATTACCACCAGATAGGTTGTGTCCTGGATCCAGAAGATCGGATGCCGGTCCAGCAAAAGATCGCGGATGGTTCCCCCGCCGATGGCCGTAACGACGGCAATGACGATCACGCCGAAAAGATCCATACTCTTGCGACCCGCCGCAAGCGCGCCGCTGACCGCAAAGACCGCCACACCTACCAGATCGAGCACGTAGAGCAGCACGAAAACCTCCTCCCCACTCAGAGGTACTTGAGCTCACGAGCGGCTTTTTCCAGTTCTTCGCGAAACTGGGGATGTGCCACTTCTATCAATGCCCGGGCCCGTTGACGGATGGTCTTCCCGTAAAGGTCGGCGATGCCGAATTCGGTGACGACATAGCGCACATGATTGCGGGTGGTGACTACGCCGGCGCCATGGTTGAGCATGGGCACGATCTTGCTCACTTGTTGCCCTTTGATCTCGGCGATGCTGGGCATGCCGATAATGGGTTTGCCGCCTTTGGAGCGGCTCGCCCCATAAATGAAGTCCACCTGCCCGCCAACGCCGCTGTACAACCTCGGGCCGATGGAGTCCGCACACACCTGACCGGTAAGGTCTATTTCGATGGCCGAGTTGATGGCGACCATGCGCTCATTCTGGGCGATCCGGAAGGGATCGTTGACGTACTCAGTCGGGTGAAGCTCGACGATAGGGTTATCGTGGACAAAATCGTACAGCCGCTGGGTGCCGAGCATGAAACCGGCAACGATCTTGCCGGGGTGCAGGGTTTTGCGTTCGTTGTTGATGATCCCGCGATCTACCAGGTCGATCACCCCATCGGAAAAGAGCTCCGTATGAATGCCCAGGTCCTTCTTGGAGCCGAGGAAGGTCAGCACCGCATCCGGGATGCCGCCGATGCCCATTTGCATGGTTGAGCCATCTTCGATGAGGCCGGCGCAAGAGCCGCCGATCTCTTTTTCCACGTCGGTGATTTCGCCCATGAGGTGCTCGGGCAGCGGGTACGATACCGGCACGATGTGGGTGAGCTTGGAGACGTGGATAAAGCTGTCACCGAGCGTGCGCGGCATGCGGTCGTTTACTTCGGCAATGACGATCCGGGCCGTGGCGGCGGCCGTCTTGGTGACGCCTACTTCGACCCCGAAGCTGCAGAAGCCGTGTTCGTCCGGTGGACTCACATGAATGAGCGCCACGTCCAGGGGCAGGATGCCATTGCGAAACAGTCCGGGGATCTCGGAGAGAAAACAGGGGGTAAAGTCGGCGCGACCTTCGTTGACGGCCTTGCGAACGTTGGCGCTGATAAACGTGGTGTTCACCCGAATGTACTTTTCCATGCCGGGAGCGACGTAGTCGGCGCTGCCGATGGTGAGCACCTGGACGATCTCGATCGGTTCCTCAAACGCTGGTGCGTACTCCACCAGGGCGGCCATCACCTGCTGCGGCACCGAGCAGTTGCCCGTCAGAAACAGGCGCATCCCCGACCGAATCGACCGCACCGCCTGTTCGGCCGTGGTAACCTTGCTTTGATACAGTTGCATCCATCCGCTCATGGTCATCCTCGTATTGCTGAGAGCCCGCCTGAAAGCTGCCTTTCAACCAATGTTTCGTCTCCGGCCCTGAAATTACCGTGATCCCGCACCCATTAATTCGGCCAGCGCCTGATTGACAATGCGCCCGTCATGTGTCGCCACCCCGCGCGCCAGCGCAGGGTTGGCTTTGAGTGCAGCCGTCACACCGTTCCGCACGATTTCCTGGACAAACGGCCAGGTGGCATTGTTGAGTGCATGCGTAGCCGTCCGCCCGACAACACCGGCCATGTTCGGCACACAGTAATGGATGACGTTTTCCTCTACATAGGTGGGCGTGCCGTGGGTCGTGGGCCGAGAGGTTTCGATACAGCCTCCCTGATCGATGGAGAGATCCATGATGAGGGAGCGCGGGCGCATGGAAGCGACCAATTCCCGCCTGACCAGGGTTGGCGTGCGCGCTCCGCGCACCAGCACCGCGCCCACCAGCACATCGGCAAAGGAGACGACTTTGCGGATATTGAACGAATGGCTGAGCATGGTTGTCACCCGGCCGGAGAACATCTCATCGAGGTGCTGGAGTTTTGCCAGGTCGCGGTCAAGAGCAATCACCCGGGCGCCGGCCCCAAGGAAGGCACGCGCGGCATAAGTGCCGAGCATACCGGCACCCAGGATCACAATATCGGCCGCGGGCACCCCGGGCACTCCTTCCAGCAACACGCCTTTACCGCCCCGGTCGCTCTGCAGCAGCGTCGCCGCGGTGTGCGGGCACATGCGACCGGCAATCTGGCTCATGGGTGCCAGGATCGGGAGGCTGCGGTCGTCGTTTTCGACGGTTTCGTAAGGGATGGCCGTAACACGCTTTTTAAGGAGCAGTTCCACTCTGTTGCGCTGACCGGCTGCAAGGTGCAGAAACCCCATCAAGACCTGCCCTTCCCGGACCCACTCGAATTCTTCCAGGGTCGGCCTGGCGACCTTCAGCACAAATTCGCCCCGGCCGTATACTTCCTCACCGGAATATACAATCCGCGCCCCCGCCCTTTCGTAGTCCAGGTCAGTAAACCCCGAGCCCAGGCCGGCCCCCGATTCCACGTAACAGTTATGTCCCTCGGCAGACAACAATTCGATGCCCGCCGGCGTCAGCCCGACACGGCTCTCATCATTTCGCCGCTCGCGCGGCACCCCAATGTCCATGAAAACCCTCCCACGATGAAATCATTAACCTTCAAGGTGACCATATTTTCAACGCACCATACGAACTGCATTCGGATACCTATTACGACTTAGCGATGCGGAGAGCTTCCCCGCCGAAAGCACCCCCTACTGCACAATGACCCGGGCGTCCACCACCATGATCCCGTCCGGATAGGCCAGGACCGGGTTGAGATCGATTTCAACGATCTCCGGATGCTTGTGAGCGATTTCCGAGACCTTCATGAGACATCCCACAAGAGCCTGCTCGTCCACGGCTTCCCGCCCACGATAGCCGGCAAGGACACGATACCCCTTGATCTCCCGGATCATGTCGAGGGCATCCTCCGCGGTCAACGGGGGAAGGCGCAGGCTGACATCCCGAAAGACCTCGACCAGGACTCCTCCAAGGCCGAAAAGGATGATCGGGCCGAACTGCGCATCGCGGTTCATCCCCACAATAACCTCCTGGCCGGGCGGCGCCATTTTGCTCACGAGGACGCCATCCACCTGGGCTTTGGGGAAACCCTTGCGTACCAATTGCATGAGCTCCCGGTAGTTCTTTGCCACGGCTTTGGCCGAGGTCAGGTTGAGGCGCACCCCCCCGATGTCGCTCTTATGGACGATGTCCGGGGAACTGATTTTGAGGACTGTCGGAAAACCCTGCGCCCTGGCGATGCGACCGGCAGCGGCGGCACTGGCGGCAAGGGCGGATGGCGGTGTGGGCAAGCCCTCGTCGGCCATCAGTTGCATGGCCTTATCCGGCGGCAACTGCCGGCCGGCCACGGCCGTGGTGAGTGTCGGTCGCTGGGGCGGCGCCAGGGCCTTGCGGCCGACCAACCGGGCAAGCGCCTTCATGCCCCGTTCCGGTGTTGGAAAAACGGGGACCCCTTTGAGATGCATGAGTTCCTTCTGCCGCCGCTCCACCTCGGCCCCGCCCAGAAAGACGACGAGTTCGTTAGCCCCCGGAGTCACCGCCTGGGATACATTCGGGCACGGGATCGCCAAAGATTACCCCAATGGTGTCGTAATCATTTCTGGTAGCCTCGATCACCTCGGCAAACATCTGCGCGGTGGCATCGCCGGTCAGGTCGATGGGGTTGGTTCTGATGGCATGGGGCGGGATGAGAGGGGAGACGGCTTCCACCAGATGGGCCGGGAGCGGGGCGGCATCCAATCCTTCCTGTTCCGCCTGGTCGGTGGCCAGAATCGCGGAGCCTCCCGAGGTGGTGACAAAGAGGATGCGGTTGCCTTTGGGCGGTTTCAGGTAAGCGAAGGCCTTGGCAAAATCGTAGAATTCCTCGACGGTGTAGGCGCGGCAGATGTTGTACTTGGCGAACAGCGCGTCGTAGATGGCGTCGGCACCCGCAAGCGACTTGGTGTGCGACTCGGCGGCAACTCTTCCCTTGGGGGTGCGGCCGGGTTTCAGGACGACCAGAGGTTTGTGGAGCCGCTCGACTACCGCCATAAATTTCTCGGGCTGTTTGATCCCCTCGATATAAGCGGCAATGGCAGCGGTGTTGTTGTCTTCATTGAAATAGGCAATCAGGTCCGACTCATCCACATCGACCCGGTTGCCCAGGGCGACGAAGCTCGATACCCCCAGCTTTTCTTCGGAAAACCAGTCCATCATGGCTGCGCCCACGGTGCCGCTCTGGGAAACCACGGCGACAATGCCCCGGTAGGTGAGCAGCGGCCAGGAGGCACACAGTCGATGATACGGGTTGTTGACTCCCTGGCAGTTGGGTCCGAGGACCCTGACGCCATACTTCCGGGCCGCCTCCACGGTCTGCTGCTGGAGCACGGCGCCCTCGGGTCCGGCTTCACTGAAGCCGCCGGTGATGATCACAGCCGAGCGCACCCCCCTTTTGCCGCAGTCCTCCATTGCCTGCGGCACCAGGCGGGCCGGAATGATGACGACCGCCAGGTCCGGCGGTTCCGGGGTGTCCTGGATACTGGGGAAGCAGGAGAGATTGAGGATGGTTTCAGCCTTGGGGTTGATGGGGTAGACGCTCCCCTGGAAGCCGCCTGCCTGGATGTTCTTGAGGATTTCGTGACCGTACTTGCCGGGGGTGTTCGAAGCACCGATTACGGCGACACTCCTGGGTCTCAGGATCGCATCCAACTGGCGTATGGAATCAGCTCCAACCATGGTTCACCTCCCCGCCTGCGTTCTAGTCATTCTTTCCATGCTCGCTCCTTCTTGATACTTAATCGAGGTGCACTGCTCGGGATCAAAACCTGCTCGCCCATCCCCCCACACCGTGAGCAGGTTGTGTGCCAATGGATCGGTGGGGAGTCAAAAACTCTACGGCCACAAAAAAACACCTGCAGGGCTGGTCCGGAGATCACGCGGAAACCGGTCCACGGCGCCGCCCGGGCGCCAGGGTCTTCAGCCACAGCGGGCGCGGGATGCGGGCATCGGACCGGGAAAACGTTCATCAGACTGGCAACAAAACAGAACAGAGTGCTTGTGGAGAGGGGCAAAACCTCAGGAAATACAGGGAAAACCCATCTGGTAAAGATTATCTCCAGATGGTTTGTTTTCCTTCCACCACGATTTTGTGTTTTTTTACCTTATTCAGCAGCGCGGTGTGCGACATGCCAAGAGCCTTGGCGGCCTTGCGCAGACTATCGGATTTTGCCAGTGCCTGGTGGATGATTCGCTTCTCGTAGACGTCGATCAGACCCTGCAGCGAATCGCCCTCCTGGACTTGTGGAAAGGCGGTTTGCAGACCTCCACTGCCTTTTCCGATTTCAAAACAGAAAAGCACACAATTGACATCGATTTCCTCCGAGTCGCAGATAATCGCCGCCCGCTCGATGACGTTTTTCAATTCCCGCACATTGCCAGGCCATCTGTATTGATAGAATTTTTCCATGGCCCGGGGTGTAAGAGACTGCGGACCCTTCTCGAGCCTGCTGCCAAGTTGGAAAAGAAAATGCTCGGCAAGCAACTGGATGTCTTCAGTCCGCTCCCTCAGGGGTGGAATATGGATGGGCAGGACATTGATCCGGTAATAGAGGTCTTCACGAAGAAGTTTTTGCTCGATCATATGTTCGAGGTTTTGGTTGGAGGCGGTGATGATGCGGGTGTCGATGGGAATCTCTCTGGTCCCACCAACCGGTCGCACGCTTTTTTCCTCGATGACTCGCAACATTTTTGCCTGAACGCTCAACGGCATCTCGCCGATTTCGTCAAGGAAAATGGTGCCTCCGCTGGCGAGCTCGAAAAGACCCTGCTTGCCGTCTTTGCGGGCCCCGGTAAAGGAGCCGCCGGCATAGCCGAAGAGTTCGCTTTCCAGGAGGGTTTCGGGAAGAGCGGCACAGTTGACGGCGACAAACGAGCCCTTCCGATCGCTTGCCGCATGGATAGCACGAGCGAAGATCTCTTTGCCGGTCCCGCTCTCTCCCCTTATGGAAACGACGGAATCGGTCTTGGCAATTTTTTGGGCAAATAATATGGCATCCTTGATGGTGGGGCTTTTCCCGACAAAATCGGCGAAAGTGAGGGGGCACGCCTGGGAAATAGACTGAGCAAGCATCTTGATCTCCTGCATGTCCTTCCCGATTTCGACCGCCCCCACGATGCGACCATCCGAGTCGGTGATGGGCACACCGGTAGCGAAGTACTGAAACCGTCCCTTGTCATTGACGAAATCTTTCTTGACATGATGGAATTTCTTCCCCTTGAGGCATTGCAGAATGCCATAATCGGGAAGTTGAAGCTCGGTGACGTGCCTGCCGATTACCTCGTCGATGCGGCAATTCAGCGCCCTGGCGGCGACGGCGTTGAGCAGGGCGATTCTGCCGTCGGCATCGATGGAAACAACCCCGTCCCTGATGTTGTCCAGGACTACGCGCAACCTGTTTTCTCTTGTTTCCTGAGGAAGGGTGTCAATAGCCTTCAGTTCCTCGAGGTCCGGTATCTTGCCAAGCAAATCGAAGAGCTCCCACTGAGATATCCCCGGCGATCTTATTTCAATCTCCAGGTAGACATTGGCCTTATCCTCTGATCTGATCACTTCCATGGACACGATATTGAATTGCACGCGGGCGACCAGAGTCGAAATATCAGCCACAATGCCCAGCCGATCTTTGAAAAGAAGATAGAGTTTTATGTTCTGATCCATCACTGCCTCATCTCTTCAGGAGAAGGATTGATGCGTTGGCGAACCTTAGCTCCGATGGTTCAAGGAATTGCGTAACCAGCCTGGCGCAGTTCCCGGAGGATTTCTTCGACATGGGCGGGGCCGCGCGTTTCCAGTTCGACCTCGACGCGACTGAGGTAGACCGGCAATCCTTTCCCGCTGCGATGATGGTAGAGGTGGAGAACATTGGCTTTGAGCCGGGCGATGATGGCGAGAAAGTGCGCAAGGGTTCCGGGAATGTCCTCCAGACAGACCGCAAAACGCATGATGCGGCCGTTGCGGAACCGTTCCTGGCGGATGACCCGCTCCAGCAACGGGCTATCCACATTGCCGCCACTGATAACGAGAATCACCCGACTGCCCGTCGGAATCGCTACCGTCCGTCCCAGGAGTGCCGCCAGGGGAACCGCCCCCGCTCCTTCCGCAAGGATTTTTTTCCGCTCCATGAGCAACACCATGGCAGCAGAAATCTGGTCCTCGTCAACCAATACCACCTCATCCACTTTTTCCCGGATAATGGCGAAAGGAAGTTCCCCGATTTCTTTTACCGCAATGCCGTCGGCCAGGGAATGTCCAGCTTCCACACAGGTCGTCCCGCCCTTTTCGAGAGCCTGGTGCGCCGAGGGGCATGCCGCTCCCTGTACTCCGATGACTCTTGCCCGGGGACGCAGCGCCTTCAGTACGGTGGCAATTCCGCTGATCAGACCGCCCCCGCCGATGGGTACGAAGATGAAATCGGGATCGGCGCAGTCCTCAATGAGTTCGAGGGCAATGGTGCCCTGGCCGGCAATGATATCCGGGTCATCGAAGGGGTGGATGAAAACCTTTCCCTGCCGCGCCAGGTGCTCGGCCTGCTGGAGGCACTCGGCGAGGTTGTGCCCGAAAAGCAGCACCTCTCCCCCATAGGTTTGGGTCGCCTCCTGCTTGGAGAGGGAAGCCGACTCGGGCATGACAATGGTAGCCTTGAAGCCGGCCCGCTTTGCGGCCAGGGCAACCCCCTGAGCATGATTGCCGGCCGAGGCCGCGACCACGCCCTCCGGTCCGATCCTCTCGCGCAGCTCATGAATTTTGACGCTGGCCCCCCGAAGCTTGAAAGAGCCCGTCTCCTGAAGGTTTTCGAGCTTCAGATAGACCTCCGCCCCCGTCAGGTGGCTGAAGGTGGGAGAATAAACCAGAGGCGTGCGAATCACTCGTCCGCGCAGAACCTCCGCAGCTTTTTCAATAGCAGCCAGGGATATCATGGACTGGGACAGGTCCCCTCTGATTCGAGAGGTGTTTCTTTAGCGATGGTGAAGATGAAATCTGATCCGTCATGTCTGGCTTCATACCAGATTTCCCCCCCATGCCGGTGAATGATCTCTTTAATCAAATACAAGCCCAGGCCGACGCCATCCTGATGTTCCTTGCCTTCGGTCTCACCGCGGAAGAATTTGGTGAAAAGCCGACCCTGGAGTTCGGAAGGGATCGGAGTCCCACTATTGTAAACGTTCAACCGGTAACAGGCGCCGTGATCTTCGAATCCGAAAGCAATCCGACAACCTTTCCCGCCATATTTGATAGCATTGGTGAAGAGGTTGCGGAAGACGGTTTTGAGCCAGATCTTGTTGGCCCTGACCAGGATACGGCCTGCCGGAATGGCTCCGAGGCGGTTGTCAATAACAATCTCCCGCTGTTCGATGTCGTTGGCAAGTTCGCTCAAAACCGGGTCGATGATATCCTGTCGAAGGTCCATGGTTTCCCGTTCGATTTTGAGCGAACCATCGAGGGCGTGGGTTTTCCCCAGGAAGTCCTCTGCCACTCCAAGCAACCGGATGACGCGGGCTTCCATGTCGCCCAGGGTGTTTCTGACACTCTCGTCCATATTGCCATAGGAGCCGCGCAGCAAAAGCTTCACAGTAGCCGCCAGCGCCACCAGAGGACCCCGGATATCGTGCGACATGATCATCAACATATGAACGATGTCCTGGTTCAGGGTGCGCAAACGATCGGCTGATTCCCGCGGCCCCTCCCGGCGCTCTTCCGATTCGAGGAAGGCTTCGGGCCCCTCGCTTGATGCCGTCATATCCCTCTCCACTGCATTCCCGCTCTGCCTCCCCAAGTCCCCGTCCCCGCCTTTGGTCCTCCGGCGCCCACATCACCCGCCCCGCGCCATTCCTCTCTGTGCCCCCGGGGGGGCATAACGCTCAGGTTACTTTCCTCTGGACCATCCGCAGGCCTCAATGGGGACCATCCCCCCAACGTCTACCTTCTTTTCAAAACAAAGATCTGCCGAACCGGCACCACCCCGAGAACCTCTCCGGCTTCCGCTAACGGGCCGGGGTTGGACTCCAGCTCTTCCCAGGAAGCAAACAGCGTGGTTTCCCCCGTTTTTGCGATCATTACGGGCAAGGTCTTCTTCGATGGTTTCTTTCCCTCGAACACAACATTTCCCGCTTCCTCGGGGCGAACCAGTTTCGACTCCACCAGGAAAGAGTCCGTCACCTGGTAGAGGGTCGAGGTCGTATACTCCTCTTGCAGGAATGGTTTGAACTTCCCATCTTCCAGCAAAAAGACCCTCCCATCGAGCTGCTCCTCGCCATTCCTCTCACCCTCGGCCTGCTCCCTCGCATCGCCCTCATCGAAAGGCTTGATTTCTTCTACGACATTCGCTTTTCGTTTCATGAGAAAACGCTCCCTGTACTTTCCCGACTTCAATAGTATTTCCTGTAGGTTATCAACATCACCAAGGCCATCGTGAGCCAGCTTGCAACTCTGTTTGCAGAGCAGACATCTGAAGGTAGGGATCCGACGTTCTTCATTCTTGCACCACACGAACCGCGTCATGAAGGAAACCATCCCACTGTTATGGTTGAGCGTCGAGCAAAAGAACTGTACCCGCGTGGAGCTTAGTTTTATTAATTTACGGTCAGCTCCCAAATGTCAAGCACTCTTAGGAGCTGTCCAGAAACAAGTATCACTGAACCTTGTGAATCATCGGGCGGGCATCAAGCCCGCCCCCACGGGAGTTGAAGCAAACTATAGCGATAGGGGTAGGGTTTATCCCCGCCCGAGTGACCAACAGTTATTTTTGGACAACTGCTTAGCACATATGGCTTGGGAATAACAGGCATGGGCTTCCAGGTTGGGAACCGGAAGCCAAGGGCATGGAGGCTGCAAGGAGGATACTCGGGAATCACCTTGGTAGGGCTCCACAGAATAGAGTGACCATTGTCTCAAAGCGTCATTCCGGCAATCTTCTGGCCGGAATCCAGAAAAACAGCCTGGATACCAGCCTCCGCCGGTATGACGAACCGAGGCTGGACACTCATTTGTGTTGAGTTGCACTTGGTGTGGCCCAGAGGACAGTGGGGGGACGTGGTTGAGGAAACCGAGCGATCAAGCCCAGAGACTCTCGAAACATGAAACAAGAATAATATGGGCGGAGGGAATCAGTCTTGCGAGCCCAGCAATAGATCCTTCGTATAGCTGGTCTTGAGCGATCTCCCCCGGAGTTCTGAAGCCCATTTTCGGAGATGGACGGCTTCGTTGGTCCAGCCGGAGTCCGCGAGGGTATTGGCATGCTTTTCGATTTCCACCGCAAAGTCCCCCAGCTCGCCCGCTGGGACCTTCTTGCTATGGATTCGGGCCGTCGCCTGATCCAAGTCACTCATCTGCTGTTCCTTTCCCGAAGAAAACCACCTTCCTACCACATGCCCAGCTGAACGACCTTGCCTCGGCATCAGCCGGGACGGAGCCTCTTCCCCACTAGACTTATTAGTTATACTTTATACTGAGCAGTCTTTTTTATCAATACTTTAATGGAGGAGCTCTCGCAGCCGCCGCATGCTGAAAGCCGAGGGTCGAAATAGGGCTTGATCGAAACGGGCATTTGAACGAGAATGGGACGAGGGTTTTGGACTTTTCATGTCATGAGTAAAAGGACTCAGCGGTTAAATAACTTCTGGAGGACCATCCGCATGCGGCCGACCCGCAGGAAACATCCAACCCTTTTCTTTGCCCTGCTGGCTTGTATCCTGGCGGGAATGCTCGGTTCCTGCGGCCTTCTCAGCAGTCAGAAGAACGATGGGCAGGCTTTGCTTGGCGCCGCTGATCGCTTCAACACTGATTTGAAGTGGCAGGATTACAAGTCCGCCGCTTCCCGCATGGCCCCTTCAGAACGCGAAAGCTTCTGGGGCAAGGTGGACCAGTTGCAGGGTCGCATTCGAATCATGGACTATCAAGTCGTTGACGTGAATCTGAAAGGCAAGGAAGGTTCCGGAACCGTGATTCTGCGCTATCGTTTTTTCTCGACGTCGAACCCGCAACTGCAAACGAAGACGCTACACCAGAAATGGGTCTTCTCGGAGAGAGGAGAGGGCTGGCAGGTGATGGAAAACGACCTGGAGAAAATCATGCAGTGACGACCGCACGCGAGGTCGCAGAGCTGCAGAGGGCACTTTTAGGATTTGGGAGAAGTATTGAGACAGCCAGAGGACGCAAAGCCGGAGATCGATTGCCCCAGCACCTTTCCCAGTCTGAACCTTGGTTCTATCTCCTGGATTCTAATGCAGAATTTGTACACCTTTTGTCATATTGAGGCTTTTCCATTCTCACGGAATTTGGTATACCCTGCGCCGTAGAGTTCATGGGCCGACCATGCTGTTGGATTCAGTGCTTGCCTGGCGGGAGTTCCTGCCGGCGTTTTACGCTGCTTCCAGAAAGGCGCCCAGGTCTGCCCATGGGACACTCTGACTACAGGATAAGGAGGCTTTCCGGTTGAGTCCGTTTTATAAGAATCTAGCCTTATGGCTGGTCATCAGTCTTATGGTGATACTTCTGTTCAACATGTTCCATCAGCCCCAGCAATCCAGTCATGACGCCACTTACAGCCAGTTTCTCGCTTCCGTCCAGAAAGGCGACATCTCGCAGGTTGTCATTCAGGGAGACCGTGTCTCGGGCGCCTACAGCGACGGGAGAGCTTTCCGCACTTTCGTTCCGCGCGATCCGGACCTCATCCGCACCTTGCGGGAACGCGGAGTGGAGATCCAGGCCAAACCAGAAGATGAGAATCCCTGGTATATGAACATTCTTATCAGCTGGTTCCCCATGCTCCTTCTGATCGGAGTGTGGATCTTCTTCATGCGCCAGATGCAGGCGGGCGGGGGCAAGGCCATGAGCTTCGGCAAAAGCCGCGCCCGGCTGCTCAACGAAACGGCCAGGAAGATCATGTTCGAGGATGTGGCGGGAATTGACGAAGCCAAAGAAGAGCTTGAGGAAATTGTCGCATTCCTGAAAGATCCCAAGAAATTCACCCGCCTGGGTGGGCGCATACCCAAAGGGGTGCTGCTGGTGGGCGCGCCGGGAACAGGAAAGACGCTCCTCGCCCGAGCCATCGCTGGAGAAGCAGGGGTCCCCTTCTTCACCATCAGCGGCTCGGATTTTGTGGAGATGTTTGTAGGAGTCGGGGCATCCCGCGTCCGGGATTTGTTTTTGCAGGGCAAGAAGAACGCTCCCTGCATCATCTTCATCGATGAAATCGATGCGGTGGGGCGTCATCGCGGCGCAGGTCTTGGCGGCGGCCACGATGAACGAGAACAGACGCTCAACCAACTCCTCGTTGAAATGGATGGCTTTGAATCCAATGAGGGGGTGATCCTGATTGCCGCCACCAATCGCCCGGATGTGCTCGATCCAGCGCTCCTTCGTCCCGGCCGCTTCGACCGGCAGGTGGTGGTGCCGGTGCCGGACATTCGCGGGCGGAATGGGATTTTGAAAATCCACACCCGCAAGAAACCGCTTGCTCCTGATGTCGATATCCAGACGCTGGCCAAGGGCACCCCCGGATTTTCCGGCGCCGATCTCGAGAATCTGGTCAACGAAGCCGCCCTGCTTGCCGCCCGAAGAGATAAGGAATTCATCGACATGTCCGATTTTGAGGCGGCCAAAGACAAGGTGATGATGGGGCTGGAGCGCAAAAGCATGATTCTGAGTGAGGAGGAGAAACGCAGCACCGCCTATCATGAATCCGGCCATGCTCTGGTGGCGCGCATGCTTCCGGGCGCCGATCCTCTCCACAAGGTGACGATTATCCCACGAGGCCGAGCCCTCGGCCTCACCCAGCAGCTTCCCGAAGATGACCGCCATACCTATTCGAAGGATTATCTATCCGACAGCATTGCCATCCTCATGGGAGGGCGTGTCGCCGAAGAAATCGTTTTCCATCAGTACACCACGGGCGCTTCCAATGACATCGACCGGGCCACCCACCTCGCCCGGCGCATGGTATGCGAGTGGGGGATGAGTGAAAAACTCGGACCCCTCAGCTTTGGGCGGAAGGATGAACAGGTCTTCCTCGGGCGCGATATCATGCAGCAGCGGGATTACAGCGAACGAACCGCCATCCATATCGATAGAGAAGTGCGTGCCATCGTCGAAAACAACTTCCAGAGAGCCAAAGCCATTCTGACCGAGCACATGGATCTTCTCAATCTCGTTGCCCAAGCCTTGATCGAGAGGGAGACTCTCGATTTGAAGGATCTCGACCAGATCATTGCGGAAACGAAGCCTGAGATACTGGCCAAGGAGCTGGAAGCAAAAACGACAATGCCCGATACGGCCGAGGGACAGCACCAGGAATCTCATTGATGGCCGTTTGCCCACGTGCATCTTATACTCTCGACCTCAAAACCCGCTCCCTGGAGCTTGGGCGCCGTACCCTCATAATGGGCATCCTCAATGTCACTCCCGATTCTTTTTCCGATGCGGGAAAACACTTTGATTATCAGGCAGCGGTTCAACGGGCTTCGGAAATGATTGCGGCAGGAGCGGACCTGCTCGATATCGGTGGTGAATCCACCCGACCGGGCGCTGACCCCGTGCCGGTGGATCTGGAGCTCGAACGGGTCATTCCGGTCATCCAGGCCGTTCGGAAGGCGAGTGATATTCCCCTTTCCATCGATACCACCAAAGCGGAAGTGGCCAGCCAGTCACTCCAAGCAGGCGCGGACCTTATCAATGACATCAGCGCCCTCCGCTTTGACGACCGGATGGTGAAGGTCGCCGCCGATTCCGGGGCACCCGTCATTCTCATGCACATGCAGGGCACCCCTCGCACCAT
This sequence comes from uncultured delta proteobacterium, assembly GCA_963783775.1. GTDB lineage: Bacteria > Desulfobacterota > Syntrophobacteria > Syntrophobacterales > Syntrophobacteraceae > JADGQM01. The sequence continues at coordinate 21,406 of CAWAOR010000019.1, forward strand.
GCAACAAAACCCCGTCTATTCCTCACTCTTTTCCGAAATCATTGCGTTTCTCGAGGAACGGATGGGCTTTGCCATGGATCATGGGATCGACCGACGTCAACTCGTCATCGATCCGGGGATTGGATTCGGCAAGGATCTGCACCACAATTTGCGGCTGATTCGCGACCTCGAGCTTTTTCACTGCCTGGATCGCCCGCTTCTGCTGGGAGCTTCCCGGAAGAAATTTATCGGTACGGTACTCGATCGTCCGGTCACCGATCGCGAACTGGGAACCGCGGTGGTCCATAGCTTTGCCATGGCCGCGGGCGTGCACCTGCTGCGCACTCACGATGTGGCGTGGCACCGCCAGGTTGCCTTGATGGGAGACGCCATCAGGGAGCAGGCCTAGGGGCCGTCCAAAACAGCCCGCAATCATTGTGACCTTCTTTCATCCACGAAGTCACACGAATGAGGGCGAAGACGCACGAAGCACGCATTTCGTGTCCTTCGTGCTCTTCGTGGTAAAAGATGGTATTTTATGGTTCAGCAATCGCTGAGCCTTGCTGGATGGACACTTTGATTTTGATGAGAAAAGGAGTTACCGCGTGCTCCTCGCCATGGATATCGGCAATACCAATACCGTCATGGGTCTCTTCCGCGGCGAAGAGCTCGTCCACGACTGGCGTATCAGAACGGAAGTGAACGCCACCATCGATGAGTACGGGATCATGCTTCGCAGCCTCTTCAACGCCTCAGAACTCGGCATGGATGAGGTCAAACAGGTGATCATCTCCTGCGTGGTGCCCCCGGTGCTTCATATTGTCGAACGTTTCTGCCAGAAGTATTTCGCCGTCGTCCCCCTGGTGGTCGGTCCCGGTATCCGGACCGGCATGCCGATCTTCTACGACAATCCCAAGGAGGTGGGAGCCGACCGTGTGGTGAACGCGGTTGCGGCTTATGAGGCCTTCAAGGAGGCCACTATCGTGGTGGATTTCGGGACCGCCACCACGTTTGATTATATCTCGGAACGCGGTGAATACCTGGGAGGCGTGATCAGTCCCGGCATCATGATTTCCTGTGAAGCCTTGTTTCACAAGGCCTCCAAACTCCCCCGCGTGGAAATTTTCGCCCGCCCGACCTCCATTCTGGCCAAGAACACCATCGCCTCCATGAATGCCGGCATCGTTTTCGGGTATGCAGGTCTGGTCGAGGGGATCATTGCGCGAATGAAGCGGGAAGCGGGGACCGACCTCAAGGTGATCGCCACCGGCGGCCTGGCGCCACTGATCGCAAGCGAGTGCTCGGTCATCGATGTAGTCGATGAATACCTGACTTTAAAAGGACTCCGGATCATCTTCGAGCGGAACCGCAGAGCCAATGATAAACCCACTGCAACCGGGTGACTGGATCGCGTTGATCGCCCCCTCAAGCCCCTTTGAAAGAGAACCCTTCCTGCGGGCCTGCGATGGTCTCGAAGACCTGGGTTACCGACTGGCCCCCGGAAAGAGCATTCACCAAAAACGGGGCTATCTTGCGGGCACGGAAGCGGAGCGCGCTCAAGATCTCATTCGTGCCGTTTCAACCCCCGAGGTGTCGGCTATCCTTTGCATTCGGGGCGGGTATGGCAGCAGTCGACTGCTGCCCTGGCTCCCCTTTGCCGACCTGCGCCACACCCCCAAGATTCTCCTCGGTTACAGCGATGCGACCTGCCTCCATGCAGCCTTCGAGAGCAAGATGGGCTGGACCACTTTTCACGGGCCGAACCTGATTGAGATGGCTGACACCCCCGGAGTCATGGATGGCGCTTTACAGGCCCTTTCAGGATGTCGGGACTTCTCCTGGAGCCTCGAAAACCATCAAGTATTGAGGCCTGGCCTGGCCACTGGTCCCCTTCTCGGCGGCAACCTCACCTGCCTCTGTCATTTGTTGGGAACACCCTACTTTCCCAACATGAAGGGAGCTCTGCTCCTCCTCGAAGATCGGGGAGAAGCCCTGTATCGGCTGGACCGAGCGTTGACCCAGCTCAAGCTCGCGGGAGTTTTTGATCAAATAGGCGGGTTGCTTCTCGGCCATTTCCAGGATTGCGATGCGCCCCAAAAGGTTGGCGAGATGGTTCTCGATCTGGTGCGATCCTATTCCTTCCCGGTTCTCGCCGGCCTCCCCTTCGGCCATGGCTCCCCGAATCAGGTCATCCCTCTGGGACCCTCCTTTGCCCTCAACGCCTTTGAAGGAACCTTTAAAATCCTCCGCAACCCTTTCGTCACCAACGCCAACGGGGACGGTGCCAAGCCTGCCCGGTAGGAGAAAACCTCTTTGTCATCAACGGTCTGCCAGCCGCCTTTCGCCTCTGAACCGTTCGTCCTCTCCGTCGATCGCTTGTTTGCTCGGGCGCTGGCCGAAAAGACCTTTTCCGGTGCCAGCCTGCTGGTGGCCACACCCGACTCGATTCTGTTCCACAAAACCTGGGGGCACACCCGCCGCCGGGGTCGTCTCGTTGACAGTCACACTCTCTTCGACCTGGCATCACTCACCAAACCCCTGATCACGGCACCTCTTTGCGTGCGCGCCGTCTCCGAGGGCAAATTCGCCCTCGACACCACCCTGCTGCGATACTATCCGGAAGCGCTCCTGGGTGGGGACAAGAAGACCATCTCCGTGAGGCACCTGCTGAACCACTCCTCGGGCCTTCCTGCTTACCATCCATTCTACCGCGAGCTCATCGCATTGGAGCCCGCCGAACGCCAGGGCGCCCTGTTTAGGATGATCCGGCACATGCCGCTCGAGTCGAAACCAGGAACAATGGCCTGTTACAGCGATCTGGGGTTTATGCTCCTGCCCAGCTTGCTGGAACAACTCTATGACAAACCTTTCGGTCAGCTGGCCACAGAATTTCTGCTGGATCCTTTGGGCCTGAACCAGATGAATCCGAAACCGCTCAGACGGCTCCCGCTTGATGTTCAGGACGTTCAGACAGGGCTCCCCCCTTGCCATGCTTGGTTTTCGTTCACTGAAGGTCTCCCGTGATCCGACCCTCTCTCCCGGCAAAACAGTTGCCACCGGCAGGGTCTTCGCCGCTACCGAATACTGTCCGTGGCGCAAGCGCCTCCTGGTCGGGGAGGTCCACGATGAAAATGCCTACTGCCTGGGTGGCATAGCCCCTCACGCCGGGCTTTTCGGGACGGCCCACGGGGTTTATCGGCTGCTGACGTTTCTGTGGGAGGTCTATGCGGGCAGGGTCACGCATCCGTATTTTTCGGCCCAGACCGTGCGCGAGTTCTGGAGGGAACAGGCCCTCGTGCCGGGGAGCTCCTGGCGACTGGGTTTCGACAGCCCGAGCTCCCGGAATTCCAGCGCGGGGAAATACCTTTCTCCCCACAGCATTGGTCATCTGGGATTCACGGGAACTTCTTTCTGGTTTGATCTTGAACAGGAAATCCTGATAATACTCCTGACCAATCGCGTTTATCCTACCCGGGAAAACGAACGATTGAGAAGCTTTCGACCTTACCTTCACGATTTGGTGATGGAAACCTATCATGGCGCTGCTAAACTCTAAGACCATATACATGATGGGCATCGGCGGCATTGCCATGGGCACCCTGGCCACCATGCTCAAAGAAAAAGGCCATCGGGTGGCGGGCTCCGATCAAAATCTGTATCCGCCCATGAGCACCCATCTCGAGGCGCTCGCCATTCCCCTATGCCAGGGCTACCATGCCGCCAACCTGGCGCGTTACGCCCCTGATCTCGTCATCGTCGGCAATGTGATCCGCCGCGACAACCCTGAAGCCCAGGCCCTTCTTCAGAACGGCACGCCGTACCTTTCCATGCCTCAGGCCATCGCCCGGTTCTTCCTTTCGGATCATGAAAGCGTGGTCGTTACCGGCACTCACGGGAAGAGCACCATCTCATCCTTGCTCGCCTGGGTTCTGAGCCATGCCGGCATGGACCCCAGCGCCTTTATCGGGGCCTTTGTAAAGAACTGGCAGGCCAGCTATCGCCTTGGCGCCGGGCGCTTTATGGTCATTGAAGGGGATGAGTATGATACGGCTTTCTTTGACAAGGGCCCCAAGTTTCTTCACTATCAGCCCAAGGTGGGACTGATCACGAGCATCGAGTACGATCATGCCGATATTTTCCCCGACTTCGAGGCGGTGCTGAAAGCCTTCGAGAATTTCGTGAAGATCATCCCTCCTGACGGAACACTCGTGGTGAATGCCGATGATCCGAATTGTCTCGCCCTGAGCCGCCCATGCCGCGGGCGCGTCATAACCTACGGAACTTCTTCCGAGGCTGACTGGCGCCTCCTTGAAACCGAGTTCCTGTCCGGTGAGGTCCGATTCGCCTACCGGAACCCCATCTCTGACAAGGAAGAGCGCCTTTCCTCCCGGCTTCCCGGCCGTCACAATCTTCTCAACACCTTGGCCGCCAGAGCGGTCGCCGCCCTGGCGGGCCTCCACCGAGATCCCTTCCAGGAAGCGCTGCTCGCTTTTCAGGGGGTGAAAAGGAGGCAGGACCTGGTGGGGGAAGCCCGAGGAATTCTCGTCATGGATGATTTTGCCCATCACCCGACGGCAGTTCAAGAAACCCTCGAGGCGTTGCACCGCTTTTATCCCGAGAGGCGTTTGATCGCGGCCTTTGAACCGCGCACCAACTCGAGCCGCCGGGCGGTGTTTCAGGGTGCCTACGCGGCTGCATTCGATGCCGCCGACTGTATTTGCATCAAACAGCCACCCGGCCTGGAAGCCATACCCGAGGCGGAGCGTTTGAATACCAGACAATTGGTCGAGGATGTAAGAAAGCGTAACCCAGAGGCCCACTATTTCCCAGGGGTGGAAGGCCTCCTGAGCTTCCTTACCGCCTACTGTTCTGCCGGGGATCTGGTGGTGTGTATGAGCAATGGCAGCTTCGATGGCCTGCCCCAAAGACTGTTGCAGAATTTGGATGCAAGATAGTGATGAGTGATGAGGATTCGGGAGGATAAAGCACCTTGCCAAACATCCTCCTTCACACCTGCTGCGCACCCTGCACCATTTACCCGCTCGAAAAGCTTCGGGAAGGGGGCTGGCAGGTGCACGGCTTTTTCTACAACCCCCACATCCAACCTTACCAGGAATTTGCCCAACGCCTGACCACCCTGGAAAGGTTTGCCGAGCGGGAAGAACTGCAACTTATCATCCGCGCGGAGTACGAACTGGAAGACTTCCTGAGGCAGGTAGCCTTTCGGGAACATCAGCGGTGCCTTTACTGCTACGCGAGGCGCCTCGAAGCAACGGCCCGACTCGCGAAGAAGAGCCGCTTCGATGCCTTTACCACGACCCTACTCTACAGCAGGAGGCAAAACCATGACCTGGTTTGCGACCTGGCTCATGAGGTCTCAAAAAGGCATGGAATAACGTTTTACTACGAAGACTTCCGCCAAGGCTGGAAACTGGGCCAGGAACAGGCCCAACGGCAGGGGCTGTATCGTCAGCAATACTGCGGCTGCATCTACAGCGAAAAAGAACGCTATCTGAAGAAGTGAGGGGTGAGGCGTAAGGAGTTAAGGGTAAGGGGTGATGTGAGAACAATCCACTCCTCACACCTAACCCCTCACTCCTTAATTTTTACCTACTCTTCGGCTTCTTCGACCATGCGGATGGCCTTGGTAGGGCACTCTTCGGCGCAAATCCCACAACCTTTGCAGTATTCGAGATCGATTTCGACCGGAATGGTGCGCTTCACCACCGCATCGGGACAATACAGCCAGCAGATATAACATGATGGCCGCTTATTCCTGCTCGGTGTACACTTGCTGTGATCAATTTCGGGCCGGAAGGTTCGCCAGTCTCCGGTCCTGCCCCCTTCGCCCTTGCACAACCTGGAATGAGCGTGGGTGAATTTGTCTAATTTCCTTGTATCAGCCATTGTTTCCTTCCAAAGTTATTGCCAGCACCCAAGATCGTGCTCGGCCCCGCGGGCGATTCGAAAATTATACTCGATTAGGATGAAGACGTTCAGCTTTTCCAGCTGCCGCAGATGAACGCCGATACCAATTCCAATCCGTGTTTATCCGCGCCTATCCGTGGCTAAAGAGAAAGATTTCATCCTTAACAACTATATATTGAGTCCGGCGCCATCCGACATCCCCTCAGGCGCACTTCAGCTGGCATTCGTTCAGATTGAACGTACCTTCGTGGGCGAGTCGGGCGCCCTGAACGTTTTTCTCCGCAGCAGCGCCGTGGAAATGATGCCTCAGGGCTTTTTCAATGCTCTCCATGCTGATGAGACCGGTCGCTTTCGCAAATCCACCAAGAATGGTCGTGTTGAACAGCACCGCCCCGGACACGATCAGGCCGGCCTCTTTAGCCCAACCGGTGGCATTGGTGGCAGCAATGTTGACGGTTGCCTGGAGTTCAATGGCCTCGGGGGGCTTGGCGGTATTGATGATCACGATGCCATCCGGGCGCACGCCGGCGGCGACATTGACCACCTTCAGCAGGGTTTCATCCAAGACCACCACAACATCAGGGTTATTCACCAGGGAGAAGGTTCTGACCGGTTCCCAACCGAAGCGGTTCGAGGCGATTACCGGCGCGCCTCGGCGTTCCGCTCCGAAAAAAGGAGCTGCAGTCACCCCTTTGTAACCTTCATAGTAGGCTGCTTCCGCCAGGATCATGGCGGCAGTGACCGCTCCCTGTCCCCCCCGTCCATGCCATCTGACTTCAATGCACTTTCGCTTCATCTTGATTTGTTCCCACCCATTATCTTAGAATGACCAAGCCTGACTATCACTCACGGCATTCTCCGACTGCCGAGACACCCTGCCGCTGCCGTGGAAGAGTAACCAGCACCTTGCACGGGGCGGATATTCCCCGGCTTTGATAGCGTCCACGTTTAATAGCCGGTTGCCAGATCTGAGTCAACAGGAGAAAACGCTTGCCAGGAGGAGACCATATGCCCCCAGAGTCCTCTCGATTGCAGAAATCTTACGTGAACTTGAGGAATACCGTTGCGAAGCGTTCGCGCGTTGCCACTGGTTTCCATTTCTGACCTGCCACGCCAGCCTCAGGAGGGCGCTGATGTTCCGGTTCACCAGTCTGCAGCAACGGTTGGCCGTATTCCTTCTACTCCCCGTGGCATTGTTGCTGTTTGCCATGATGTCCGCGGGGTTCTTCTACGCCAGAAATAACCTGCTCGAACAATGGCGGGAAGCTGTCGTGCTGAAATTGGGCCGAGGCGCTCATTCTGTCGACATGCGCTTAGTCCGCCCCAGGGAATGGCTCGAGATGTACCTCTACGCCGTTGGCACGCCTTCTCCCGACAACCTGCAGGACCGGCTCGTCGAGCTCCTCAAAGGAATTGATGGGGTGGTTCGAGTGAATGTGAGCTGGCTGGATGACAACAGGACGAGCCCTCCGGTTCTCCGCGGTCGCGGCATACAGCAGGGCCAGGCCCATCACCGCATGGGCGCAGATGGCATAAGAGGCGGGATGCCTTTGGGCAGGAAAGTGCCCGTAGAGATTACGTCTCCTCGTTACGATTCCCTGGTGAACCACGAGACCGTGTCCCTGATCTCAGACCTTGCCGGTGACGGCGGCCGTATTCTTGGCCAACTCGAAGTGGCGATTAGTTTTGATTACCTTGTTGAAGACATGAAAGCTTCCAAATGGTGGCGGGAGCATAAGGCTTTTCTTGTGGATCAGGAAGGCAGAGTGCTCATCTGTGCTGCCCCGGAGGAACGCAAACAGCTTGGGAGCAGCGGTGATCCGCTGGAACTCGCAACCTTGAAGGCCCTCCAACAACAGCCATTCGGAACTCTGCTCGGCCAAGGTCATCCTGCCAATGAGGTGAGCGGCTTCTACAGATTGAAAGAGGCGCCCTGGACGCTGGTCATTATCGCTCCCGGCAGCGAGATCCTGGCCCCCATCATCCGCTTCCGCAACTACTACTTCGCAGGCGGGGCGCTGTTCTTCGTGTTCATTCTGGTGTTGATGCGGTGGGTAACCGGACGCACGGTAAGCGCCATCAAGGCCGTTGCCGGAGCTGCCGAACATGTGGCGCGCGGCTCTCAGATGCCGCTTCTGCCCGTAAAGACACGGGACGAGGTGGGACAGTTGATTGAAAGCTTCAACACCATGGCACTCCAACTCGAAGAGCGAATCAGGCTGAAAGAAGCCCTCGACCTGGCCATGGAGGTGCAGCAGAGCCTCCTGCCCAGAGTAGCTCCGCAGGTCGACGGGCTCGACATTGCCGGCAGGAGTATCTATTGCGACGAAACGGGAGGCGATTATTTTGATTTCCTCGAGTTTTCCGAACTCGAGGGACGTCTCGGAGTGGTCGTGGGAGATGTGGCCGGCCACGGCATCGGCGCCGCTCTGATCATGGCCACCGTACGGTCGCTCCTCAGGAGCCGGGTCACACAACCGGGCACCCTCGTCGAGGTCATCACCCATGTGAATCGTCTGCTCTGCCTCGATACGTCAGAAACGTCCAGTTTTATGACCCTCTTTTTCATGCTTGCCGACCGCGTCCACCGCAAGATCAACTGGGTGCGGGCAGGCCATGATCCGGCTATCGTCTATGACATCCCGACCGACTCCTTCAGCGAGCTGCGGGGCAGCGGTATTGCCCTCGGAGTGGACGAAACCCTTGCCTTCCATGAGTACGAATACCGTGACTGGGCCGAGGGCCAGGTCCTTGTCATCGGCACCGACGGCATTTGGGAAGCGGAAGACGAGCAGCATGAGATGTTTGGAAAGGAACGGTTGCGGGCAATCGTCCGGGAGCATCGTGAGGGCTCCGCCCAGGAAATAGTGGAGCTCATAACCGTCGCTCTGACGGAATTTCGCAGAACCGTACCGCAACTGGATGACATCACCCTGGTGGTGATCAAAACCGAATCTCTGTGGCCGACCGCGCAGGCTGATATCAAAGTTCCTATTTGATTTCGCCCAAAGATTATTATAGTTTGTTGTGAGGATCAGGTGATCAGCGAAATAATCATGAATTTTAGCTCAAATGCGAGAGGAGAAATGGCAATGACGACGACGGTAAGAAAGGAAGTCTGCAGTTGTGAGAAATGCGGTAATGAAGCAGAAATGACGATAACCTGTGAACTCGTCGATGTCCCCGTAGCACCGAATGTGGTCAAGAAGAAGAAAAAGGAAACCCACGTGTGCTCAGTTTGCGGCAATGAAGCTGATATGATCATTGACTTTGACGAATAGTCAAAACGCCTTTGCCCCATCCCATCCCCTTGGGCGCCGTGACGTAACCGTCTCGGCGCCCTTTCTTTGGGGATGAAGGCAAAGGCAGCTTGATGATTGCTCTCAAAAGGGACGATGCCAAGATCTTTTGCTTTAAGCTTGCTGGCCCTGGGTCTTCTTGCTCTTGCTTTTCTTCGTTGAGCTGGGCTTTGTGGACTTGCTTTTCTTCTTGCTTTTCTTCTTGTTCTTGTTGCTTTTCTTGGTCGTGGCCTTCTGGCCGGTTTCTCCCTGGGTCAGTGTCTGCCCTGAACTTCCCTGAGCGGACACCGTAACAGGTACGGCGAAGGCGCCGGCGGTAAAGAAAATCGCAACCAATAATGACAGCACTTTACTTTTCATCTTTCACTCCTCTTGCACGATGCTCAAACGTTCGCCCCCTTGACAGTGGTGTTGCTGAAATTGTGAGTTGACTTCATATTCCTCACCGAGGGCGCTGTCTACTCGGGAATCCCTGATTATGCCGGTCGAAATTCCTGATTATACCGGTCGGAAACCCCGGCTGTTCCACGAGAACCCCTTTGTTCTGGCTGAAGATTAGCGCTAATCGGCTTTTGGGATAGAACAAGAGGGCGGGAGAGGGGTGTCAAAGTAACTCACAGTGGCCCGTATTGAGTTACCCTGACCCATATTGGAGGAAAGCTTGAGAGCGACCCGCTCAGGCGGGCCAGGTTTCTGGCCGCAGCCGCAGCCCGCATGAAATCAAAGAGGCGGCAAATACCTTTGGGTTGGCCACCCCTTCATATCAGTAGCCGGCTTTGATTTTGGGTTTCCATTGATTATCTACAAATTCGAGCTCATCAATATTGTCATCGATCCATTCCTGAACCGAGAACGCGACAATCTCTCCTTCGGGCTTAAGCACTTTCACTGATTCTATCCCTGCGTTGATGATCATCCTTTTGCATATTTTGCAGGGTTCTGTATTGGAAACAATTGCCTTTGACTTGGCATCCACTCCAACCAGGAATAGAGTGGCCCGGAGCATGTCAAGCCTCGATGCGTGGATTATGGCATTTTGTTCGGCATGAACGCCTCGGCAGATTTCGTATTTTTCCCCCTGTTTGATGTGCAATAGCTCTCTTGCACAAAACCCAACATCAATACAATTCTTTGTCGCTCGCGGGGGCCCGTTGTACCCGGTAGAGATAATCTGATCCTCCTGCACGATCACCGCCCCAAACCTCCTTCTCAGGCAGGTGGCTCGCATGGAAACTTCTTTGGCGATATTCAAATAGTACTGGTCTTTGGAGATTCGAATCATGCTCTTCTCTCTTCGGGGTTCGAGGATAAAGAGTTCCAGTTTATGAGGATGCTCCCCGTGAAGGTCACGTCATCAGCCGGTTCTTGGCCCGTGCCCTGCCAACGCTGGTCATGTTCATTGTAGCCGGAGACAGGTGGTTATCAAAGGGGAAAGGTCGCGCCACTTATACGAGTGCTTGAGCAAGCCTCGGCTATCTCATCTCGAGAGAATCCTCTTTCAGTGGAAGTTTCTTCCTGAAGTGGTCGTGCATTGGCCTTTGCGACGCTGCGACATCAGTGTCATGATCCATTCCGTCGAGTCTTGCCGCCGTGTCGGCCGAAATGCGAAAGGATGAAAAACATGATGACAACACCCCTCTTGGCATCTGCGAACTGCCCCAGACCGGCAATCTTCTTTACAATAAAGGGTATGACCAGGTCCGAAGGCCGCGCAAGGCCGATTTTGCCCTTGTGACCATAGACTTGAATGTCTACAGTTTCTACGCAGGCACTTGAAGTCCATTCAAACCTCAGCCCGGATGTTCACAACACTGGCATGAACATTGTATGATAGTTAACCGCGCTCTCGCATTTCCTGGCGGTCGTTGTGCGACAAACTATTCAGGTTGACAAATGAAATTGCAATCCATTTCCAGAATGGACCTGCCGGAGGTTCCAGCCTCGGCCGTTCCTGTATCGTGCACTCAGGACAGCCAGAGTTTTGACAAAACTCTCGAAGCCGCCCAATTGGAGCATTCCTGTCCCCAAGACCCCGCAGATGCAGCAGCCAGGTCCTGGTTCAGTCACGCCGTGCCCCCCGTAGCCTTCACACCGTTGCCGACCGAAGACCCTCGGCCGCCGCCGGGAAAGAGCGCGGTTGCGGCTTATGAGCAGCAGGCAAACCGCCTGAGCGACCCCGCTCCCATGAGCGATCTCGAGAAATACCAGGACGACCAGCTCCTGCGCAATCCGGGAGGGGACCACTACTATCTCGACCAGAAAAAGGTCGTCGAGCATCCAGAGGATCAGGACTCTTTCTTCGGCCGAATTGGGAAGGATCTCTCCGATAGTCTCGGCAATATCAAGCATTTCTTCGGCAACTTTTTCCTCGGGTCCACGATTCTGTACCGGGATGCGAACAGCCAGATCCAGGAAGCACAGCAAAAGGGATTTATCGGAGTTGCGGTTGATTTCTTTAAAGATATGGGAAGCGCTCTGAGTTTCGGCCTCTGGCATCCGGACCGGGAGGAAGCTCCGGAAGGTTTCATGAATCGCCTGGCTTATTCCGCATCCAAGCTCAAGGATGCCCTGCTGGGTGACCTCATCCAGGGCATCCCTGCCAGCCTGAACCATATGGGGCAAAACCTGCTGCTCGCCGGCTGGAATCTCATTGAGGTCCTCCCGGATGCTACCCTCGGCACCTTCGAGGCCGGCCAGAAGCTGACCACCACCATATTTGATAACGGCCAAATCCTTGTGGAATACCTGACGGACATTGTTCCTTCGGGGGACGCCTGGCTGAGAGTCCATGCCGCCAACCTGAAAGGACTTCAGCCCCCCCTTTTATACAACCTCAAGATGCCCGAGCACCAGACCGGTGACACGCGCTGGCAATATGTGAGAAACACCCCACTGCGGAAATCCATCGAATCCATCGGCGCCCTCCTTGCCGATGTCGGCGCCCTCGCCCTGATCGGGCAGACGGGGTTTTCCAGCAACCGACATCATGAGGTGAGGGCAATCCGTTGAGCCAGGAAAGCATCCGGCAGAAGCCCTCCATGTCGGTGAAGAGCAGGAAACGTGGTGGGTTTCTGCCCGCAAATCCTGGCCAGGCACGTCGGATGTGAGCGACAGCACCGCTCTTCACCCGAAGGTGGAACAGACGATGGCAACTTTGGGAGATTTTCATTGATGCGAGCAATGATTTTTGATGGCCCGGGCAGGCCCTTGCGTCTTGCCACGGTGGCGACCCCGTCACCGGGGCCGGACCAGGTGCTCCTGCAGGTCCATGCGTGCGGAATCTGCCGTACCGACCTTCACATCGTCGATGGCGAACTGAAGGAGCCCAAGCTGCCGCTCATTCTCGGCCACCAGATCGTGGGCACCATAGTCGCCAAAGGGGAAAGAGTGGAGCGCTTCCTCGCAGGAGAAAGGGTTGGCGTCCCCTGGCTTGGGTCCACCTGCAACCATTGTCGCTACTGCCTCTCGGGCCGGGAGAACCTTTGCGATAAGGCTCAATTCACAGGCTACCAGCGCGATGGAGGGTTCGCCGAGTATACCGTGGCGGACCAGCGGTTCGTTTTCCCCATTCCTGCAGGATACCCCGACCTCCAGGCGGCCCCCTTGCTTTGCGCAGGGTTGATTGGCTACCGGTGCCTGACGATGGCAGGGGATGCCAGGCAGCCTGGGGCTGTACGGTTTCGGGGCAGCGGCCCATATTGTCGCCCAGGTGGCCCGCTGGCAGGGACGGACGGTGTACGCGTTCACCCGCCGGGGTGATAACGAAACCCGGCAGTTCGCTAAGCGCCTCGGAGCGGTCTGGACGGGAACTCCTGCCGAACTTCCTCCTGAGGAGTTGGACGCGGCGATCATTTTCGCACCCGACGGGGCTCTGGTTCCGGCCGCCCTCAAGGCGGTCACCAAAGGCGGGATCGTGGTCTGCGGTGGGATTCACATGAGCGACATCCCGGCATTCCCTTACGATCTGCTCTGGGGTGAGCGGACCATAAAGTCGGTGACCAATCTCACGCGCCGGGATGGCGAGAACTTCCTGGCCCTGGTGCCCAAGGTGCCGGTTCAGACCGAGGTGCACCCCTTCCCGCTCGTTAAGGCCAATGAGGCTCTTGAAGCCTTGCGCCGGGGCCTTTTTCACGGTGCGGCCGCAGTGGTGGTCGATGAGGCGCCGGATTTGAAGGGTAACCCCGAGTGAATGCGGAAAAACGAATATCGAATATCGAACAAGGAACCGCAGAATGTCGAAGGAGAATTGGAGAGCAGGGATTTTGATCGGGAGAAGATGCTCGCCCGATCATCCGTAACTCTCCTTCACACCAATTCCCGGATAGCGCCGTAGGGATAACGCCGATGGCCTTCCGCCGGCATGACGGAACGGTTTCCCGCCGCTTCCTTGCGCGCGATGGCTATTTCTTTTTCCCGGCGAGCTTACTTTTCAGAAGGTCCGCCAGCGTCCCCATCGAGTCGGTTTTTCCTTTCAAGAACTGTGAAAGATCTTCCTCACTCTCTTCCTGTGCCTCCCCCTTTTCGGACCCGGCCAGCGACAAGGAAAGACGCTTGTTCTCCTTATCAAACTTCTCGACCTTTATTTCCACCTCCTGGCCTTTGGATACCACCTCGCGGGGATGGTTGATTCTCTTCCCCGCTCCCAGCTTGGAGATATGCACAAGACCGTCTACGCCCGGCGCCAGGCTGACAAAGGCGCCAAAATCCGTCAAGCGCACCACGGTGCCTCGGTGCCGGGAACCTTCGGGGAAGTCTTTCTCAACGCTGTCCCAGGGGTCGGGCAAGGTTTGTTTCAGACTGAAAGAGAGACGGTCCTTCTCCCAATCGAGTTTCATGGCCACGACTTCAACTTCCTGGCCCACAGCCAGCCGTTCGTTGATGTCTTCAACCCGGTCCCAGCCGATTTCCGAGATGGGTATGAGCCCTTCAACGCAGTCTACTTTCACAAAAGCACCAAAACTGCGGATGGAGCTGATCGTGCCGGTAACGGTCATGCCTTCCCGCAACGACCCCTTAAGTACTTCCCGCTGCTTCTGGCGTTCTTCTTCCAGAATGGAGCGATGCGACACCACAATATTTCGCCCCTTTTCGCCGTATTGAGTGATGCGAAAGGGAAGATGCTGGCCGATCAGCTCTGCTGGACTCCCCGCCCGTTGCAGGCCCATCTGGGAAAAGGGGCAAAAGCCGCGCAGTTCCCCGGCAATCTTGATTTCAAAGCCGCCTTTGATTTCTTTTTCAACCAGTCCTTCCACGGGAATGCCGTTTTCCCAGGCATCTTCCAGATAGTGCCGCCCGGCGTCACCCCCAGTGATCCTGGTGGTAAAGCGCAGCTCCTGGTTGGCCGTTGACAGGAAATAGGCCTCGATGATGTCACCCTCTTTTACGGAAAGGTTGCCTTCGGCATCCTGCAGTTCCTTCCTTTCCAGATAGCCTTCGCTCTTTCCGCCCAAATCGAGGAAGATCCATTCCGCCGAAATCTTGACGATCCTTACCTCCACCTTCTGCCCGGGAGTAAACCGGACCGGCTTCACAAAACTCCCTTCGAACAGCTCAGCGAAGCTTTCTTCTTCCGCCATCTCGTCGACTTTTTCATGTTCTTCGTTCATCAAAGCCCCTAACCTCTCTGACTGTCATGACCCGGAAGGTCACTGCAAATGACAAAGCCCTTGTCAGGTCGTCAGGCACAACCACGAGTGCCTCAAGGTAAACACGATGCCGGGGCCGCAACCCGAATCCGTCCACGCCATAGGCATCGGTATCCGGCGGCCCCCATTCACCTTCCCCAAAGAGAATACCACGCACTGATGCATGCACACCAGACCTCATGTATCTTAATCAAGAAATGCCGGCCCCTTCCCACTCGCCAGGCCTCTTCGCCCGCTTGGCCTCCCTTGACTGGTCAAACCCTTTCAGACGCTCCTGGCCCTCGGTCCGAACAGTTCTATGAGCCTGCCACGAGTCGTCGCCGCATAATCATCGCTGAGGGCATGAGTCCATTGGTTTCTCATGAAGACCTGGCGCACCTGCCGGCGATAGTTGAGAGGATCCAGCAGGACCGCGTCCGCGTGGGGAGAAATCATATCATAAAGCTTGTTCGGGTCCATGGGCAGGATCGGCGCAATGAACACCCAGGTGGAAATGCCCGCAGAGCGCAATTCCCTCAGCGCTTCCACGCGGAGGTGAAGCGGCGGCGCACCGGGTTCCAGAACGCTTCGTACCTGCTCGTTATCGGTGCCGATGGAAAAGCCCACGGAAACCCGCGGCATCGTCCCGACCAGGTCCATATCCCGTAAAACCAGCGGGGAGCGTGTCAGGATTTCGACTTCCCACCCAAAGTCGCGCAAAACCTCCAGGCATCCCCGGGTCAGCTGCCAGGTCTGCTCTGCCGGCTGATAGGGGTCACATACGCTGGACAGCATGACCGAACCGGGCTTCTTCCTGCGAGCCAGTTCCTTTCGAAGGAGCCCGACCACGTTCCCTTTGCACTCGACGAAGCTCCCCCACGGGGCCTGGGCATGTGTGCGCGAATATTTCCGCATGAAGACGGCGTAACAGTAACGACAGCCGTGGCTGCACCCGAGGTAGGGATTGATCACATGGCTCACCCCGGGGATCTTGGACCGGACAAGAGCGGTCCTGGCCTCTATGGCGATGATGTCCACAGCGCTCACGAACCAAAGAAGAGGAGAAGGCTTTCCACGAGTTCGGCCATGCGTCGAAAATCAAGGGTCTCCATGGTGTCGGATGGGAGATGGTAATGGGGATTGCGGAAAAAGGCTGAATCCGTCACCATGACCGCCCGGTAGCCTTCATCCCAAAAGGCTGAATGGTCGCTCAGCCGAACCGAGGGCAATATCCATCCATTGAGGGGGACCGTCAGAGTAACCACCGGCAGCGCGGAGTTGCTTTGGAAAGCCCCCTCCAAAGCGCGGGTCAGCTCCTTAGAACGGGAATTTCCGACAATACCGATGAAATTCCCCGCCTTGGGGTAATTCATGAACGTCAGAGGAAGCGGATAGCGCTGGCAGCCAGGCTCATCACAGAAATACCCCACCATCTCGAGGCAAATCATGCCGTCCAGGTCCTCGCCCTCGCTCCTGGCTTTCCTTGCATAGACCCTGCTCCCCATATGGCGAGTCGCGAAGGCGGGCGATTCTTCGAGAGCGAAAGCGACGAACTTCACCGCCGTGTCTAATTTCCGCGTGCGGGCAATCTCTTTGAGCCTCCGTGCCGTCTCAAGCTGGACGGCAATGGCGGCCGCATTGTCATCCGCCCCGACCGTGCCACCGACCGAGTCATAATGAGCACCCAGGAGGTAGCGGCGGGAAGGAGCTTCCCCGGCGTCGATCTCGGTAACAACGTTGGAAACCGTCAGGTTCCCGTAGGCGTAAGGCTGATTTTCCACCGTCAGACCCAGATCCTGATAGCAGGACGCGATATAGGCCCGCGCCTTTTCCAGATTGTCCGGCCGGTGAATGCTGCGCTCCCCGATGGTGACCGTCAGCATTTTCACGTGGACCGCTAAGCGCTCGGATGTCTCTTGAATTTCGATCATGCTGCGCTCCTCTCCGCGAAGGATGCCTGCCATCGAGAGCATCGTGAGCAGAAACAGGGACCGTGTAAAGAGAAACTTCTTTATGGGTTGTTTCTTTTCTGTAGAATGGTTGACGCAAAGGGCTTTTCTTGCTGCCAGGGAAACGGAGGCGCCTGGCTGTTCCATATAATGATTCTCCAGAGCCCCAGGGTCGCCCCGGAGGTGCTCGTGAAGAATCTCATTGGAGTTCCGCCCCAAGGCCCTTGCAAAACAATACAACTATAACGCTGCTGGTTGTCGTGCGGCAACAGCCTTTTCACACTCGTGGAAGTCGTCGGCTTCAACATCCTAGGGTTGTGGGCATGGGGGAAGACCAATCAATAGTCGGACATGGATGTGTTGGTCTCGGCAAGGAGCGAGGACAAACTCTCCCAAGCCTACTTATAATCACGCCTGAGAATCGAAAACCATCTTGCCCTTGACTGTCTCAACACGAGGCGCTATTCACCGAATCAATAAAGGTAATTGGTTTGCAAATCCATGGCCTGATAAGGAATTATTATGGGTATCGCTGGAATCATTAATCATATTCTTCGGCCCAATGGAAAAGCTGCCTTCCTCAAAGGAATTCCATATGGTACTAAAATACTCGATGTTGGGTGTGGCAATGACTCCCCGTATGCTGCAAAAATGCAACGACCGGATCTATACTATGTAGGTATTGATATTGGCGATTACAATCAGGAACATCATCCTGCTTTATATGCTGATGAATATATCACAACTTCACCTGATAATTTCTCAGCGGAGATCGATAAACTCAGGAATCAAATGGGTGCAGTAATCAGTTCTCATAACCTTGAGCATTGCAGTAACCAAGAAAGGACATTACAGGCGGTGCTTAGTGCTTTGAGACCTGGAGGGAGATTATATCTGTCTTTTCCGTGTGAGGAGAGTAAGGGATTTCCATCCCGTGCGGGATGCCTAAATTTCTACGACGATCCAACTCACAAGACTGTCCCAAGTTTTGAAAAAGTCATGGCACAGATTGCTTCCGCCGGGCTTACCGTCGATTACTGCCAAAGACGCTATCGGCCTCGAACAGGGGTTCTGGTTGGATTGCTATTGGAGCCCCTTTCGGTTTTCAGGCGCAAAGTAATGCCTGGTACGTGGGCGTTGTATGGCTTTGAGACGGTTATTTGGGCTAAGAAAGGACAAGGAGTTCTATCCGGCTGATAATTCATATCAGGACACGGTGATTCACTTTGCGTTGATTCTTATGTATTTCGGGAGGGGATGAATCCCTCATCTAGCGCTAGTTTTCGATTATGAAGGTTTCCGGACGGACTCCAGCTAACGCTCAAGGCAAGATCCTGATCCTGAAGTTTCGCACACCATTACATTCTCGCGCGCAAACGATGAAGGCCCCGCTCCATCCCACGACATGATCCAACCAACGCCTACGCCAAGGGTCGTATTCCTCATGGTGCGGACCTCGCACCCGACGAGCTCAAAGACATGCTGTGAGGGGCGTGCACCATGCGTCCGAACTGCCATGCCGCAAGAATCGGCCGAACGTTAGCCCTTGCGGAAAATGTCACATCTCAATAGCAATCCGGAACAGGTTAGTTTAAATAACAAGACTCAACTGAAACACCGGTTTGATTCTGACCTGAAGTTGCGGGATGATAGGAGAAGCGAAAGAGATGCCAAAACCACTCCAAATTGAACGTGGCAGGCCCCTGCCCTGGGGAGCCTACCACCGCCATGGGGGAGTCAACTTCTCCCTTTTTAGCCGCAATGCCACCCGGGTGTGGCTGGAGCTTTACGACCGACCCGAGGATGGTGAACCCTCCCTCTCCATCGAACTCGACCCGCAACGACACCGTACGGGCGATATGTGGCACGTCTGGCTCAAGGGAGCCACCTACGGCCAGCTCTACGCCTTTCGTGTGGACGGGCCATACCTGCCGGAAGCAGGACATCGTTTCAACCGCCACCGGCTTGTTCTCGACCCTTACAGTACCGCACTCCTGGGCACTTCCCGCTGGGATTGGAGTCGCGCGCGGGCCTTCGACGCCAACTCGCCGCAAAAGGACCTCACCCCCTGCCCGGTCGACAATGCCGCCTGGTCGCCCAAGTCCTTGCTCACCGATTATCGGTTCGATTGGGATGGGGAACGCCCGCTGAAGCACAGCTGGCCCGATACGATCATCTATGAAACCCATGTGCGGGGCCTCACCATCCACCCCTCCTCCTGCGTCAGGCACCCGGGAACCTTCCTCGGCGTCATCGAAAAAATCCCCTACTTCCAGGAACTCGGCATCACCGCCATTGAATTGATGCCGGTGCAGGAATTCAATGAAAAGGAACTGGTGGTCCGCAACCCTGCTACCGGCGAATTGCTCCGGAATTATTGGGGGTATAATACGGTAGCGTTTTTTGCACCCAAGGAGTCCTATGGCACGGGAGATTCTCCCGGCTGTCAGATAGGCGAGTTCAAGACAATGGTGCGGGAACTGCACAAGGCGGGCATCGAAGTGATCCTCGACATTGTTTTGAACCACACGGCGGAAGGGGACGAACTGGGGCCGACCCTCAATTTTCGAGGAATCGAAAACAGCATCTACTACATGCTCAAAAGCGACCGGCGCTGCTATCAAAATTTCTCAGGCTGCGGGAATACCCTCAACTGCAATCACCCGGTGGTGCGATCCTATATCCTCGACTGCCTGCGCTACTGGGTCATCGAGATGCACGTGGACGGCTTTCGGTTCGATCTGGCTTCGGTCCTGGGCCGCGATGAAAAAGGCGATGTGCTGCCCAATCCTCCTCTACTCGAGGCCATCGCCGAAGACCCCATTCTGCGTGATGTGAAGCTCATCGCCGAGGCCTGGGATGCCGGCGGTGCCTACCAGGTGGGATCGTTTCCGGGGCAGCGCTGGTCGGAGTGGAACGGGCGCTTCCGCGACGACATCCGCCGCTTCTGGCGGGGAGAGCCCGGCATGGTCCCGCTCCTGGCAACCCGCATCTGCGGCAGTGCGGACCTCTATCAGGGCAACCGCAAGGTGCCCATGAACAGCATCAATTTCATCACCTGTCATGACGGGTTCACCCTCAATGATCTGGTAAGCTACCAGCAGAAGCACAATGAGATCAACGGGGAGCAGAGCCGGGATGGGGAAAACGTCAACTTCAGCGAGAATTACGGCATCGAAGGCGAAACCCGCGACCCGACCATCGAGGCGGTACGGTTGCGGCAGATCAAGAATATGCTGGCAACCCTTCTCATCTCCCGGGGCGTTCCCATGATCCTCGGGGGTGATGAATTTCGCAGGACGCAGCGCGGGAACAACAACGCCTACTGCCAGGACAATGAAATCTCCTGGACCAACTGGGACCTCCTGCCCGGCAACTTCGAACTTTGCCGCTTTACGCAGGCAATGATTGCCTTTCGCAAACGTCACCGAGTGCTCCGGACCGAGGACTTCTACCAGGATCAGGACCTTATCTGGTTCGGCCCGGGGGGCCAGGCTCCCAATTGGGGCGATGGCGGCCGCAGCCTCGGGTGCACCATAAACCCTCAGACGAAACCGGCGGCGGGCGGGCACGAGAGTGTGCCACTCGGGGTATTGTTCAACGCCGAATCGTTCGAGGCGAAGTTTAAAGTACCCGCCCCTCCGGGAGGCAAAGGTTGGCATGTGGCGCTCGATACGGCCAGACCATCGCCTGATGACATTCTTCCAGCAGGTCAGGAAGAACTGCTGCTACGACCGGATTCCTACCGGATGCAGCCCAGGTCGATGGTCATTTTGATTGCGAAGTGAACCCCGGGCCGGCATGAAGCCCGCCCCATGTATGGATTCAAACGATTGATCACTCTTGCACCACGAAGAGCACGAAGCACACGAAGATGAAGACCTCTTTCAGCTTTTGCCATCAGCATTATCTTCGTGGTCCTTCGGGTGCCTTCGTGGACAGGAATTGAGAATCGGGAAAGTATTGAGCAGTGACGACCATCATAGAACAGATCAAAGCCGGCAGCGGCATCGCCCTCGTGGTCGAAAAACAGATAAGAGATGATGGCTCGATTGAAATAGCCATTACTATGGAGCATCAGCAACCGTGCCTCCTGCACTGGGGATTGTGTCGGAACAGCCAGGCCGCATGGCAGATCCCACCCCGGTCGACCTGGCCCGAGGGCACGCGAGCCATCGATCACCTGGCAGTGCAGACGCCCTTTACGGGTTCGAACGGCCAACGTCGGATCACCGTCGGCCTGGACCGGTCCATGGATTTTTCTTCCCTCGCTTTCGTCCTCTTCTTTCCGGAAGACCACCGCTGGGACAACAACAAAGGGCGAAACTACCAGATCCTTATCCCGAAGCCCGGAAAGCCGGCTGAAAAGTCCGCTCCGGCCGTTCGAGATGAGGCTCCGGTGGGTGAGGTCTGTTATGAAAACTCTTACAGGATCGAGACCGGCGGTCAGCTCAGCGTTGCCGTGACCAGGGAGGAACACCATTACCATGTCATGCTTCACCGCCCACACCTCCGGCCCTCTGATCCTGCACTGGGGCGTTGCCCTGCGTTCACCCCGCGACTGGAACCCGCCACCGGCCGCCGTGTTCCCGCCAGGGACGGTATTGATTCAGGAAACGGCGGCCCAGACTCCTTTCGTCACCCTCGACGGAACCCATCGCCTGGAACTCGCATTCGACCAATCCGAGGCGCCCCTGGGCCTCGTTTTTGTCTTGAAACAGGCCGATACCGGGCACTGGTTGAAGGAAAAGGGCGGGAATTTCTTTGTTCCTATCGCCGGAGTCCAGGATTTCACACCCAGCTTGGGAAATGCCCACCTCGCCCACCTGGCTGATGAGATCGTCGAACGGGAGATGAGCGGTAATTCCTGGACCCTCATGCACCGGTTCAATCTCTGCCATGATCTCCTGGACAGGGTTCCCGGGAATGTCGAAGGGCTGGCACTGCTGTATGTGTGGCTCCGGTATTCGGCCTTAAGACAGCTGGATTGGCAGCGCAACTTCAACACCAAGCCCAGGGAATTGAGCCACGCCCTCGAGCGCCTGACGTCCAAGCTGGCCGACCGCTACCTGAACCAACCCGAAGAGCGCGAATGGCTTCGTCTCATCCTGACCACCCTGGGCCGGGGAGGCAACGGCCAGGAGGTGCGTGACGAAATCCTGCGGATCATGCATCGGCACCACATCAAGGAAGTCAGCGGTCATTTTCTCGAAGAATGGCACCAGAAGCTCCACAACAACACCACCCCTGATGACGTGGTCATCTGCGAGGCGTATCTGGGGTATTTGAAGAGCAACGGCCACCTCGATGAGTTCTACCGCATCCTGGAAGCAGGCGGCGTAACCCGTGAACGTCTGCAAACCTATGAGCGCCCGATCACCAGTCACCCGGACTTTGTCCCGCATCTGAAGGACGCTCTCATTCCCGACTTTGAGCACTTCCTGGGCATCCTCAAAGCAGTGCATTCGGGGACCGACCTGGGAACGGCAATTCACGCAGCCCGGTATCTTTGCGACGGGGAAATGCACCACTTGCTCGACTTTGTGTGGCACCATCGGGACGATCCCGGAATTCCGGCCGGCCACTTTCTGGGAAAAATTGCCGAAGCCCGTTCCCGCATCCGAAGGCTGCTCGAAACCAATCGCAACGGCGCGCGCGATCTCCTGTTCCTGGATCTGGCTCTGGAGCATTTTGCCCGTATACTGGTGGAGCGGAACCTCTCTGCCCACGCGAGCGGGGACGAACTGGTGGATGTTCTTCCCGAGGTGCTTGAAAACCTGAGCCTTTCACGGTCGGATGACGAACTGCAGCGCTGCCTCCACCACTGGCGACGGTTGCAGCATCTGCCGCGGTTCGATCGAGAATGGTCGCTGCAGACCAAAGCTGTGCTCGACCGTTTAGGGCGCCTGCTGGCTGGTTTTATCGACCGCTATACGTCGTTGCTGCAGCCTCAGGCGGCTTTTCTCGGCCACGCTTTCCATGCGGCTCCATGGACCGTCACCCTGTTTAGCGAGGAGGTGATTCGCGGGCAGCTCGAATTCGCTCTCTCGGCCATGCTCCGCCGCCTGGATCCGATCTTGAGGAAACACGCCGATCTTGGCAACTGGCAAGTGATCAGCCCGGCGTCGGCCGGAGGCTATGTGGTGACCATGCCCCATTTGCGGCAGGTGCAGGGCCAGAATATCACCCGGCCAACGGTCGTCGTAGCTCGGAAGGTCGGCGGCGAGGAGGAAATCCCCGAGGGCGTGAGCGCCGTCATTACCCCGGATGCGGTCGACATCGTCTCCCACGTGGCCGTCCGGGCGAGGAATGCCGGGTTGCTGTTTGCCTCTTGTTTCGACCCGGAGACGTTCGCTCAGCTGGAATCCTATGCCGGAAGTCTGATTTCCCTCAAGGTGACACCTTCCGGGGAGGTGGTTTCTGAAGCAGGGACAGAGGTGTCGAAGGCTGTCGTAGTTCCCCCGGAGCCCGTTCGACCACGGCTTTACCGTCCCGTTTTCAAAACCTATGCGCTTGCGGCGGATGCTTTCAACGACCGAGAAGTGGGAGGAAAGTCGAACAATATTCGCAGACTGTTGGGAGAACTCCCCAAATGGGTGGGACTTCCCCGCTCCGTGGCCCTGCCCTTTGGCGTCTTTGAAAAAACCCTCGCCGACACCGCGAACCGGGAAATTCGGGATCGTTGCCGGGAACTGGCGGAAAACCTCGACAGCCTGGCCCACGGAGAGAGCGAACCCCGGTTGGCCCAGCTCCGCGCGACCCTGCTCGGCCTTAGCGCAGCACCGGAACTTGCCTCATCACTGCAAACGGTCATGACGGAAGCGGCACTTCCATGGCCCGAAAGGTGGCAGGAGGCGTGGACCTGCATCAAGCGCGTGTGGGCCTCGAAATGGAATGAGCGTGCCTATCTCAGTCGCAAAACCAGGGGCATTCCCCATGACGACCTCTTTATGGCGGTGCTCGTTCAGGAAGTGATTGAAGCGGACTACAGCTTCGTCATCCACACGGTCAATCCCTCGACCGGCAACCGTGATGAAATCTACGCCGAAGTCGTACTAGGCCTCGGGGAAGCGCTGGTAGGGAATTATCCCGGCCGAGCGCTGAGTTTCACCTCGACCAAGGGCATGCACGAACCTCGGATTTTGACTTTCCCCAGCAAGAGCCAGGGGCTTTACGGGGGCGGCCTGATCTTTCGTTCCGATTCCAATGGAGAAGATCTCGCCGGATTTGCCGGGGCCGGGCTTTACGATAGCTTCATGCTGCCGCCGCCGCGCAAGACCGCCCTCGACTACACCAACGAAGTGCTGTGCTGGGACGATCATTTTCGGAAGAACCTCCTGGTCAACATCGCCCTCATTGGAACCATGGTAGAGAGGATTCTCGGCAGTCCTCAGGATATTGAAGGTGCCTGCCGCAACGGGCAATACTTTGTGGTGCAAACCAGACCTCAGGTCGGTCTTAAGAAGGACTGAGGCTTTGCGCATCCGCATCGGCAATCAGACCGCCATCTCCGCCGCCAGGGCGGAACTGCCTTTCGAATTTGCGGTGGCCCAGGGTTTTGACGCCTTCGAGTGGTTTCCTGACCGGAATGCCGCGGGAGCAGGTTGGACGGAAGACAATTTCGACCGGGAGCAGCGGGCCTCCTTCAGGGAGATTGCCCGTGCCCGCGATATCCGTGTTTCGGTGCATGCCCCCTGGTGGGCCAGCCCGACAGCCCCGGAAGCTGTCACCATCCTCAACAAAGGTATCGACTTCGCCCGGGACACGGGAGCTTCTCTCTTTAACTTTCATCTCTGCCGCGAGCAGGACGTCCCCTCCTTCGTCAACGCTCTCGCCCCCGTGATCGAGCGGCTCGCAACATACGGCATCGGACTCTCCCTGGAAAACACCCCGCTTACGGGACCGGAAGAGTGCAACTCCCTTTTCGCTGCGCTCACCCGCAGTGGTTTGGCTGGGGCCGGTCGGGTCGGGATGTGCTTCGACCTGGGTCATGCCAATCTCTGCCAGGCCACCCGCAATGACTACCTGAGATTCATGGACCGGCTCGATCCCGCCATTCCGATCATCCACGTCCATCTCCACGAGAACTACGGCGACCGTGACGCCCACCTGACACTCTTCACCGGACCGGCAGGCAGAGACTCTTCGGGGATTGAAGGGTTTTTACAGCGCCTGGCCAAACGGGATTTTTCCGGTTGCATCATCCTTGAGCAGTGGCCGGAACCGCCGACCTTGCTCTGTGACGCCCGGAACCGGCTGCTGGAGATGATTGGCAAGGGGGAGGGGCCTGCTTTGGCGGCATTGCCGCGAGATGAGGTAGCGGAGTGCATATCCTCCAGGAACGGTCAGGTCCCAGACTTCCTCCAGACCTTGGTCGAAGCCGATCGGCAGAACCGGAGCTGGAGGGAAAAACTGGGCTGGATCCGTGAGGTTCTGAACGACCCGGCGATTGCCTCGGAACTGGAGACATTGGTCTACCTGGCCATCTACCTTCGATTTATCGGCACCGGCCAGTTACTGTGCCACGAAGACGGCCGTCACTTTCGCCCCAGTCATCATGCAGTTCTGGCCCGAGAGATCGTCGAGCGCCTCACCACCGTTACCACCTCCCAAAACGTTCACGTCGTCAGAAGAATCATCCCCTGGCTGCCGTCTTCGGGAAGTGAATTCACCCACGCGGAACCTCTGACTTTGATCCGTGATATCGCCCATCGCAACGACATTCCGAAGGAACTCAAGACCGAGATCAAGCACACCCTGCAAAACAAGCTCCATCGTTGCGCCGGGCCGGAAGATCTGACCACTTCGGCCGCCCTTCTCGCCCGCATAATCGCTTCGGGAGACACCTATGCTCCCGCTTTCGTGGCTCAATTCCAACATTTCCACGAACAGCTCAAGGAATTCTTCAATGCCCGGTCCCTTGATGAGCAGCTCGAAGCCATTGCCGGGGATGCCAACGACCCCGACTCCAGGCTCATAAAAACCTTTCTCGAAGCCAAACCCGGCGCCACCGACCTGCCCCAACAACTCAGGACACTCGCGTTGTTGGGCGAACTTCGGGAGCGTTTCCATGACAGGCTGCAGGAGCGGAACGGAGCGGGTCAGCAGCAGCTCCAACTGGCGGATATCCGGCTGGAGGAGTATGCGTTTGTGCTCTTGAGTCAGCTGAACAATCATTTTGAAGAACGGTTGCGCTTCCCGGAAAACACAAGAGAGCCCGCCGCCGCACCCTGGCTTTCGCTCCTGGAATGCCTGCTCCTGACTGTGGCCAATCTACGCTGCAGCGGTTTTGACCGGCAGGAATGCGTGGCTGTCGAATCCGAACTGGAGGCCTGGAGACAGTCCCTGGAACTCCATGATTATGATCAGGTGCTTCGTCTCAAAGCCACCCTGGAGCGCGCCAGGAGGCTTGCCGACAATTACCGTGACACCCTCCTCAGACTATTTCCCCAAAGGGCCGCCAGGCTAGGGCAGGCCCTCGGGGTACCGGAACCGACCATAAAGGTCTATGCGGAATCGGAAATCCGCAGTCACGTGGTGTTCCAGCTCGCAAAGCTGCTCGCGCTCGCTCTGAAAACCTTGCGGGAACTTGCCGGTTTGTCACCCTGGGAGGTAATCGTTCCGGGAAGCGCCACCGGCGTGCTCGCAGCAACCCCAAGCCTGGAGCAGCTGCCGTCCTCGGAGCAGCCGGCGGTTGCTCTCATCGACCGACTGCAGGGAGACGAGGAGATCCCGAGAAACGTGTCGGGTGTCATTGTCTCCCATGAAACCCCCTACCTTTCCCATTTTGCGGTTCGCGCCCGAGAACACGGCGTGGTTTTCGTTGCCTGCGCGGATGGTGAGCCTGTATCGGCTTTTCTGCCGCTGAGCGGCCATTATGTGCTCTTACAGGCCTCCCCGGAGAAAGTGGACGTCACCCCAATATCGGCTGAAGGTTCACACCCCGTTGCTCCTCAGCAATCGGACATCAAGTCGAGGCCATTCGGGATGCCTGGGGTGGAGCTCTTTAAAAGAGCCTGCGTCCTTTCCCTGAACCGGGTGACGGTGGCAAACGGCGGGCGGAAGGCTTATGGGGCAAGGCTGCTTGAGGAATTATCGGGTTGTGATGGGGCAAATTTCACAACCCCCGGGAGCCTGGTAATCCCATTTGGCGCGATGGAGGCATCACTGCATTCCCAGCCTTCAGATGAAGCCGAATACCACCGCTGTCTCGGCTTTCTCACCCACCTGCCGCGGCGAGAGTGGCCTCGAAACCTGGAGAAACTGCAGGGGCTCATCAGAGGCCTGGAAGTGCCGGACGCCGTGGTCGCCGAGGCAATTGGGCACTTCGGCTCCGACGCTCGCCTCATGGTGCGCTCCAGCGCCAGTTGTGAGGATCTGGAGGAAATAGCCGGGGCGGGTCTTTATGAATCCGTTGCCAACGTTGCCGCCGAGGGGCTGGCTGCCGCCGTGCGTGAGGTGTGGGCCTCCCTCTGGTCCCTGCGAGCCGCCGAAAGCAGAAGGAACGCCAACCTTCCTCATGACCGGGCCTTCATGGCGGTGCTCATTCAGCAACTGGTGGTCCCGGACCTCTCGTTCATCATGCACACCATCAACCCTGCAACGGGGAGCCGCGATGAACTGCTCGTCGAACTGGCGGTCGGTCTCGGCCAGACCCTCGCTTCCGCCGACCACCCCGGCAGCCCCTATCGTTTAATCGGCAATAAGCTCACGGGGGAGGTTCGCATGCTCGCCTTCGCCAGTCTTAGCGCGGCGGTCTTTCCTGATGCCCAAGAAGGCACGGTCGCCAGAACGCTGGACTACGCCGGCATGGCGTTTTCCACCAACGCTTCCTACCGGGAATCCCTGGGCAAGCGCCTGGCAGCCGTGGGAAAAATTGTGGAAGAAACCCTGGGAGCACCCCAGGACATCGAAGGAGCCGTGGCCGGGGAAACGCTCTATCTCGTTCAGTCCCGCCCGCAGCAAGGAGTCTTTTGAGTGGCTAGTGATTAAGTGGCCAGTGGTGAGTGATGAGGAGTTGTCCAAGAATGGAATACCCGCTTTCACCACGAAGAGCATGAAGTGATTTGTTCGTGTGTCTTCGCGAGCCTTCGTATGCCTTCGTGGATGAAATGAGTTCAATATGAATTCGCCCTCTTCCAGTGGGCAAGCCGACACCCGAAATCCGGAATCCCTCATGAACGATCCGAGCTCCGAAGCCCCGAATCCGACATCCGACATCCGACATCCGAATGCTCCTCCCCTCCTGGCTCTTTTCGAAAAGCGGGTTGACGGCGACGAGGCTTTGCTCCACCTGGCGCGTCTGCGCTTCCGCGAGGCGGGTCTGGGGCCGGAATTCTACGCCGAGACCCCACCGGAACTGAACCAGCTTATGGGATTCCGGCCAACCCCGGAAAGCCCAGTAGTGGTGCATCTGAAACGAGACCTGAACCTCCTCGCAGAAGCCAGCGGCAGCCTGATCCTCGATTTTGCCTCGGCTTTCCGCAACCAGCTAGTGGGGCTGGTGATTCATGACCAACCCGAGATGGCTACCCGACAAGACGATTACGTGGCAGCGTTGAGCACGCTCGGAGCTCGCCTTGAGCAAATTCCCCAGAGCCCCTTGCTTTTTGTTGAATATGCGGCGGGGCTAAGGCCGGAGCTCTTCCTTGAAACGCTTCATGCGCTGCGCGACTCGGAACGGGTGAGCGCCTGCCTCGATGTCGGGCATCTGGGACTGTGGCTGGTGCGGATGGCTTATGCAAAGCTTCACCCGGGAGACGATGTCTGCAGCCTGACACCGCAAACCCCCGAACTGCCGCGGGTTATCGACGAACTCCAGGGCGCCGTCGAATCGGCCCTCAATCCTGTCCTGGAGGTGATTCAGGCCGCCAGCCTCCTGGGCAAACCCCTCCACTTTCATCTCCACGACGGCCACCCGCTATCGACTGCAAGCCCCTTCGGAGTGTCCGATCACCTCAGTTTCCTGGAAGAAATCCCTATACCCTTCATGTACCGTGGCCGCTGCGCGCTGCCCCTCATGTTTGGACCTTCCGGCCTAACCGCGCTGGTCACTCAATCCCTCCGCTTACTGGGACCGGATCGCGTCTCCTTCTCTCTGGAAATCCATCCATCCGAAGGCTGGCTCGCCCTGCGAAACGCCTCACATCTTTTCCACCACTGGACTGACAAGACCAACGCCGAACATATGAACTATTGGCTCTCGGTTCTGCAGCAACACCAGCGACTGCTAAAACAGGCTTGCTGACCTTGCGCACTGCCTGTAAATTGCTTTCCGTCACCAAGCAGATTCATCCTGACCTTTGCACACCGAACATGGGGGCAGATTCATGAAAGACACCGAAAATATGATCATCTATAACCTGTTCCCGCTATTGGCCGGGAAGTTCGGCGACTGGGAAAAGCATGTGCTGCGGGCCTCCCGGATGGGCTTCAATTGGGTTTTCGTCAACCCCATTCAACGGCCCGGCATCTCCGGCAGCCTGTACTCCATTGCCGACTATTTTGCCTTCAACCCGCTCCTGGTCGACTCCACAAGCAGAAAGAACGCGCGCGAGCAACTGGCGGAAGCGGTCGAGGCAGCCCGGAAGATGGGTATGAAGATGATGATCGACTTGGTCGTCAATCACTGCTCTGCGGATTCCAGCCTGCTGCAAACACACCCCAAATGGTTTGCATGGGAATCCCGGGGAAAGGTGGCCCATCCCTCCTGTGATGAAGACGGGAAGCGGGTGGTCTGGAAAGATCTGGCCAGGTTCGACCATCGGCAGACCCGGGACCCGGAAGGGCTGTATCGCTTTTTCCTCTCGGTCGTGAGGTTCCTCATCGAGCTCGGCTTCCAGGGATTCCGATGCGATGCGGCCTACCAGGTTCCTCGGAGCTTCTGGGGAAGGCTCATAGGAGAAATCAAGAAAGACCACCCGGAAGTGCTCTTTCTGGCGGAAACCCTGGGATGCCAACCGGAGCCGACGAGAAAAACTGCCAGCGCCGGGTTCGATTACATCTTCAACAGTTCCAAGTGGTGGGACTTTTACAGCACCTGGCTCATGAAACAATACATTCTCACCCGCGAGATCGCTCCCTCCATAGGCTTTCCCGAGAGCCACGACACCCCGAGACTGTGCGACGAATTGCAGGGCAACCTGGAAGGAGTAAAGCAGCGTTATCTCTTCAGCGCCCTCTTTTCCGCCGGTGTCATGATGCCGATCGGGTTCGAATTGGGTTTCAGGAAAAAACTCCATGTGGTGAAGACGAGGCCCGAAGACTGGGAGGAAACGGGAATTGATCTCACAGGCTTCATCACCTGCGTGAACGCCATCAAAGCGCAATATGCCGTCTTCCAGGAAGAGGCGCCCACCGAAATCCAAGACAGTGACAATCCCAACGTGCTCCTGATGTGGAAAGGATCCACCCGAACCAAACAGGAAGCTCTTCTCATTCTGAACAAAGACTTCTACAACAGACAGACTTTCTACGCGAGAAACCTGTATGATTATGTTGAGGCCTCCGTGCCTCTTGTGGATGTCTCACCTGAATACCGGCTGGACTACCTGCCCACCCCGTTCCACTATGAGTTGCGCCCGGGACAGGGCATTATCCTGATGACCCAAAGGAACTCAGCTTAAAGGGAACCCTGGTGCACTCCGTGGGTTGCATTTTTTCTGGATTTCTGCCAGGCTCTACGCTAGTCTCCTTCCGGAAATTTCGAACCACTCTCCCACCATGGGAGAGGGTCAGCTGCCTTGGCGTCACACCAACTGTGACGCTGCCTTGTTGGCAATTTGCCTGCCTGAAAAGGGATCGGAGTATTCCCATTGAGCAGTTGGAGCGAATCGAAGCCACAGCAGGCAACCACCCCCGACAGGAAGAGCGGCGTTGTGGTCCTTCCTGTCGACCCATACCAGGTCCATATTTACTGGATAATTGAACCTGCTGAGCTGCGAGAAACCGCGCGCTCGTTTGGAAAGCAAACCACCGGGCCGAGTCCGGTGTTGCGATTTCAAAGTATCCCGCTTGCGTCCGTTGACTTGAGGGAGTCCGACGCGTTCCTGGACGTCCCGGTCGATCTTGACGCCTTAAACTGGTACGTGTATCTGCCAAAGCCATCAAGGAGGTACTTCGTTGATTTGGGCCTCAAGGCAGAGGATGGTCGATTCTCGGTCCTGGCGCGGTCAACCATTGTCACAGGGCCTCCGGCCTCAGCCTCCGATAACGACGATGAAACTCTGATGCTCGTCCTGGGAGATTGTGTTTTTCGAGACCCGCCAACAGGACCCCGTGAAGATCAACCCCCACAACCCCCGACTTCTAATCGACCTGATATCTCAAGGTCTGAGGAAACCACCGGCCTGGATCAAACGGGGTCTGGGACTTTCTCTGAACACCACCTTGTGGAAATGAATGAACGGTCATTTGCGAGCGGCCTGTCCTCGATACAACTTGGGAATGTTTCGCCAGCAGGTTGAAAAGTTTCCTTTTTCACCGCAGACCACGCTGAGCGCGCAGAGAGCATCGGCTTTAAGACTATTGGCTTTCTCTGCGATCTCAGCATGCTCTGCGGTGAGTTCCTGGGTTTGCCAAATGGAAGAATCTCATCCTAAACAAGTATAACACCAAGCCATCAGCAGCGACGTGAGCTCGATTATGGAACAGGGCTATCTGGCGATCATCCTTCATGCTCACCTGCCTTTTGTGCGGCATCCCGAATATGAGGATTCGCTGGAGGAAAAGTGGCTTTTTGAAGCCCTCACCGAAAGCTACATACCCCTGCTCATGATGCTTGATCGTCTGGAAAACGACCGCGTCGCCTATCGGCTGACCTTGTCGCTCAGCCCCACCTTGCTCTCGATGTTCGCGGACCCATTCCTGCAGCACCGTTACCAGGAGCGACTGGAAGGACTGATCGAGCTGGGCGTAAGGGAACTCCAGAGGACCCGCTCGCAACCCTCATTCAACCTTCTTGCCCGCATGGTCCACCGTCGTCTTCTGGAGGTGCGCCGGGTTTTCGTCGACGGTTACCAGGGGAATCTCGTTCAGGCATTCAAGCGCTTCATGGAAACCGGGCAGCTTGAAATCATCACGACCGCGGCAACTCACGGCTACCTTCCGCTTCTAGCCGTCAACCCCGCCGCCGTTCGCGCTCAAATCAGTGTGGGCATTGCGTGCTATGAGCGGTTTTTCGGACGCAGAGCCAGGGGCTTCTGGCTGCCGGAATGCGGCTACTTCCCAGGACTGGATGAAATCCTCAGGGAACATGGCATCCGTTATACCGTTCTGGAGACGCACGGGGTTACTCGCGCTGAGCCAAGGCCCAGGTTCGGCATCCATGCCCCGATCTTCTGCCCTTCAGGGCTTGCCGCTTTCGGCCGCGACCCGACAGTGTCCAGACAGGTTTGGAGTGCTACCGAGGGTTATCCCGGCGATTTCAATTACCGGGAATTCTACCGCGATATCGCGTATGACCTCGATCTTGATTATCTAAGGCCATACATTCATCGAGATGGAATTCGACTGGATACCGGTTTCAAATATTTTCGCATCACCGGCAAGAGTGAGCATAAGGAAGTCTATGTTCCGGAGCGGGCGGAAAAGCGAGCGGACCTTCATGCCCAACATTTCATCTCCACCACCGAGCAGCAGGTTGCGTCCCTTGGTCCAGCCATGCCGCGCAGACCCATCATCCTTGCCCCTTATGACGCTGAGCTCTTTGGCCACTGGTGGCATGAAGGCCCCCTCTGGCTGGATCGACTCATTCGCCGGATCAGTTCGGGAAAGAGTGCGATTCGGCTCATCACCCCTGCTGACTACCTCGACCAATACCCCACCAACCAGGTAGCAACTCCGGCCATCTCCAGCTGGGGCTCGAACGGTTTTCACGAAACATGGCTCAATGGCAAGACCGACTGGATTTATCCACTGCTCCACCGGGGAGCAGCGGTCGTGGAGAGTCTGGCAAGGTATTGTCCTCAGGGGAACGGTCTGACGTCAAGAGCGCTCAGGCAGGCAGCACGAGAGCTCTTGCTGGCCCAGGCGAGCGACTGGGCTTTCATGATCAACAGCGGCACCATGGCTGATTATGGTACCGCGAGAACCAAAACCCACCTCTCGCACCTTGACAGGCTCAGTGATGAAATCCGTGCAGACAGAATCGATCCTATCCGGCTTTCACAGATAGAAGACCGGGACAACATCTTCCCCGAAATCCAGCATTCCGTGTTTTCGAGATAAGTTGCCGCCAAGAAACACACCTCATCTTTGACCACGAACCGCACGAAGGAAAGGAGCTCTTCGCGTGCCTTAATGGTGAAACACGATGGTTTATTCTTGGACCACCACTTAGCCCCCCGGGCCCGCGCACCACGCGGCACAAGGCCAGTCACGGGAGTTTTTCCGCGCCCCTTCGCGCGACAGGGCCTAATCAGCTCCACCACCCAATACGGCATAAAGCCTTACCAGGTTGGCGAGGCGCAGCAGGTGGACGGTGATGAGACCCTGTTGGGCCTCATAGAGGGAACGCTGTGAATCGAGGACACCCAGGAAGCTGTCTATGCCCTTCAGGTAGCGGACATTGGAAAGACGATACGTTTCGCTGCTGGCATTGACCAGAGACTGTTGCGCCGCCAGCTGATCATCCACCGTGCCCCGCATGGCAAGGGCGTCGGCCACTTCCTTGAAGGCCGTCTGGATTGAGTTCTTGTATTGAGACACGGCGATTTCTCCGTCCACTTTGGTCGCTTTCAGCGCCCACCAGGTACGGGCGTCAAAAATCGGCAAAACGATCTGCGGTGCAAAAGTCCAGGCATCCTGACCGGGTCTGAAGAGTAGGGACAAGTCGCCGCTCGCCGTCCCGAACGCAGCCGTCAACGAAATGCGAGGGAAAAAAGCTGCCCGAGCGGCACCGATATTGGCGTTGGCAGCCTTGAGCAGATTTTCCGCCTGAAGAATGTCGGGGCGGCGCAGGAGCACCTCCGAGGATATCCCGGGAGAAACCTCCGGATAAGGGTTAACGCTGCTCAAGTCATCGGGCAATAGCTCTCTCGACACAGGAGAGCCAACCAGAAGATTCAAAGTGTTTTCGTTTTGGGCCACCAGTCGCGTGAAGCGGGCAGTATCCACCCGGGCCGCATCCACTCTCGTTTGGGCCTGACGAAGATCCAATTCCCCGGCAATTCCGACTTCATGACGCCGTCGAATCAGATTGTAGGAAGCCTCCTGAGCCTCGAGGGTCGATTCAGCCAATTTGAGGCGTTCCCGATC
>CAWAOR010000020.1:0-29463 GCA_963783775.1 uncultured delta proteobacterium
GAGGTCCTCGCCTTTTAAGTGGCATGGCTTGGGTGTAAGTACACGTTAATCCGGCGATACGTTCGCGCTGAGTTCAATCGACGGAAGACCGGTATGAAGCAAACCATCAAGCTTATTAGAAAGCCCATGTACCTGACTATCTGCCTTGCACTTTCCCTTGCGATGGGCTGCGCCAGCGCAAACACCCAGCGAACGGGGCAAGTCGTGAAAAAAGAGATCCCTGGCGCGGCCACCTGTGATGCTGGTTTATGATTTCGCCGTTGCTCCAGACGATGTTCCGCCCTCCTTGGAGATCGCACGTGGACAGGAGATTGCGAAGTCCTTGTCCGAGGAGGTGGTTAGAAAGCTTGAGGCAGTCGGCATTGCCGCTCAGCGCGCCACGGAATTGACTCCGGTCCCCCTTCATGCGCTGGTTGTGAAGGGCCAATTCGAGACGATCCAGGAGGGAAGCCGGGCGCAGCGAATGGTGATCGGCTTTGGGGCGGGAAGTACCATGCTGCAGGTTCAGGCCCAGCTTTACCAGATGACGGAAAACGGGCTGCAACGGACCTCAGAGGTAGAGGGGCAGGCACGGAGCGGCAGGATGCCCGGCCTGGCGCTCCCGGGAACCGCAGCTGCCGCGACCGGCTTTGTAATTCCGGTGATTGTCAAAGGGGGGCTGAGCACCGTCAACGAGATCAGGGGAGGCATCCAGGCCGATGTAGATCGGCTGGCCGAGCAGTTTGCGTATAAGGCGGTCGCGTTCTATCACGGTCAAGGCTGGAGCTAGCTGTCCCCTTGTCGAACTTGGATTGCTTTCCCGGTTGGCCCGGGTCTTGCGGGATGTGTTTCTTCCGGTGCAGAAAGGAGCTTATGATCATTGTCATCATAAAGATGAGAGCCCCTCCTGAAAAGTGCCTGGAGCTTAAACAAACGCTACTCGCACTGGCTGAGCCTACGCGGAATGAAAAAGACTGTTTCGACCACCACGTCTTCCAAGATATCGAGCGCGAGAATAGCTTCACTCTTTTTCATCAGTGGCTGAGCCGGGATGCGTTGGAGAAACATTTGTGCTCGGAGCGGTTCGCCGTGTTGATGGGGACCAGGAGTCTCCTGATTCGTCCCCCCAAGATCATTATCAACACGGTTACGGAGTCAACGACATTGGAATGTAAGTAGAGGCGTTGAAGGAACGGAATGTTTCCACGTGAAGATCAAGGACCTAATCATGAAGTCGATGTTGTCCATCCCTATCTTCTTTTTGTTTTATTTTCTTCTGCCCAGTTAGCCCCGGCACAGGATTTCTTCGTTTTTCCCAGCCGAGGCCAAAGCCAGCAGCAAATGGAAAGAGACAAGGCAGAGTGTCAAATTTGGGCCCGGCAGCAGACGGGCCTTGATCCCCGGTGGCACCCCGGGCCACTACGCCTCCACCCCCCAGGGAAACGCCCCAAGGCGGATTGGTCCGCGGCGGTGCCCGCGGTGCAGCAGTTGGAGCGGTTGGAGGGGCTATCGCGGGGAATGCCGGAACAGGCGCGGCCATCGGAGCCGGCACAGGGGCATTGCTGGGCGCTATGAGGAGATCGGACCAAATAATGAGAGAGGAACAAGCCCAGCAAGAGTGGGCCCGACAGCAGGCCACCCAGCAGGCTCAGGACCGAGACCGGTTCAACCGCGCTCATAGAACGTGTCTGGAGGGCAAAGGGTACACGGTCAATTGACCACCATATCTTTTCTACCTTCCAACCAAGTCATGCAGGAGACGAGTGCCCGAAACCTTTTATTAGGGCCGTCGGATTTTGTGAAGAAGACTCATCCCCCATCATTAGGAGGAACCGGATGAACAAGAATATCGTGATCATGCTGGCCGGAAGCTGTATCTCATCTGGGCCCAGTTTAGCATGGCCAGCGATTTCGACTGGTCGAGCTCCTGCTTTGCACGGTGACTGAAGTCACGGAATGCTGTGGAGAGAAAAATGCAAACAGGTAAGCGCTGAGGACAACAACCTGGCGAGGTTCTTGTGGATCGATGTCGGCAAGAAGATCATTCAGAGCAAAAAGGCAGGCGATAGCGCCCGGAAGAGTCATATAGATGACGTCAAGAATGTTGATGGCAAGCTGATGCTTCAGGGCGCGGAACCGGGAGGGGGGATCAGAGACGGGTTCGGCTGGACGATCGCCATCTTGGAGGTACGGGCCAGATGGTGCTGACCGCCTCCGGGTACCTTGTCGGTGATGTCGCGTTTGGCGTTTGCACTACCCAATAATGGAATTCTACTTAATGCGAAAGGAGTATGACCCATGAGTGATCTGGTCGTGATCGAGTTCGACAATGAAGCGGCTGCTTTTGATTTGCGCGCCGAGCTTGCCAAGATGCAGCAAGAGTATTTGATCGAGATGGACGACGTCGTGGTGGTCACCAAGAATGAAAAAGGCAAAGTAAAACTGCACCAGGCCCATAACTTGACTGCGGCGGGAGCGGTGACTGGCTCGTTCTGGGGAATGCTTATCGGCGTGATCTTTCTCAACCCGCTTTTGGGCGCGGCCGTGGGGGCCGGCGCCGGTGCGCTGTCGGGCAAATTGCAGGACATCGGGATCAGCGACGATTTCATGAAAGAATTGGCGGGAAACCTCACAAATGGGACGTCGGCCCTTTTTGTCCTTGTTCGCAAGGCGACCGGTGAAAAAGTCATCGAAAGGCTGAAGCAGAAAGGTTTCAAAGGGAAAGTACTTCAAACCTCGCTAAGTGATGAAGCGGAAGATAATCTGCGCAAAGCCCTTGAAGCCTCGTGAATTACAGTCCGAATTCCCGGGAAGCTCGACTTTAGCGACAGTGGACCGTTGAAGCTCTCTGATAACAGAATCAGACTAATTAAGATAAGGAGTATGACCCATGAGTGATCTAGTCGTGATTGAGTCCACAATCAGGTGGCGGCTTTTGAAATGCGTGCCGAGCTCGCTAAGATGGAAAGAGAGTATTTGATTGAAATGGACGACGTCGTGGTGGTCACTAAGGATGAAAAAGGCAAGATCAAGCTGCACCAGGCTTATAACTTGACCCTCCCGGGAGCTGAAAGGTTCAGTCTGGGGACTGCTCCTTGGCATGATCTTTCTCAACCCGCTTTTAGGCGTGGCCGTGGGGGCCGGCGCCGGTGCGCTAGCGGGCAAATTGCAGGACATCGGGATCAACAACGATTTCATGAAAGAATTGGCGGCAGACCTTACAGAAGGGACGTCAGCCATTTTTGTCCTTGTTCGCCACGCGACCGGCGACCAAGTTCTCGAAAGGGTGAAGCAGAAAGGTTTCAAAGGGAAAGTACTTCAAACCTCGCTAAGTGATGAAGCGGAAGATAATCTGCGCAAAGCCCTTGAAGCCGCGTGAATTACAGTCTGACGACCCGGAAAAAACGCACTTCCCGACAATGGGCCGTTGAAGCTCGCTGATTCTCAGGAGAATTCACGATCTGAAAAGTGTGGGGCTCCGAGGTCGCCTGACTATAGCTGATCTTCGGGTTCGTGCTCTCCATGGCGCATTTTATCAAACCAGGAGAATTGCTGCAATGGACAACGTGATTATCCTCAGTTTCGTTACGCTGACTATCTTTAGCCTAATGTTCACCATTGGGCTCAACCACTCTTTCGAGCAGCTAACCTTTCTGTGGAGTCAGCCTGCATTATTGTTACGTTCCTTACTGGCAGTGGTCGTGCTGGTTCCTGTTGTGGTTGGTCTGTTGCTGCGGCTGTTTGACTTGCCGCCTCCCGTCGCAAAAGGGTTGGCCGTGTTGGCTGCTGCACCGGGTGCCCCACTCATGATTAAACGAGCCGAGATGGCCGGCGGGGCCCGGAACTATGCCGCCAGTCTGCAACTGACGCTGGCCTTGCTGGCGGTCGTGGTTACACCGCTCGTCCTGATGATCCTTGGCGCCCTTTTTGAGCTGACCACCGGGCGGGTGACCGCTTTTGAAGTGGCTCGTCAGGTCGGCGAGGTCACCTTTATGCCGGTGATCATCGGCCTGCTTATCCAGCGTTTTTGGCCGGGTATCGCAGGGCGCATTGCCAGGCCCGTGCGGGTAATCGCAAACACTTTGTTCATTCTGCTCTTTTTGGTGGTGATCGTTCTTCTTGTTCTTTCACCCGATCTCCGGGTCATGCTGTGGTTGGGGGGGCTGCCTACCGCTGTGATCATCATCCTGGCGGGGGCGTCCCTGGCCATCGGCCACCTGTTGAGCGGCCCACCTCAGGAGCGGCGTTCTGTGCTCGCCATCGCCAGCATCGCGCGTAATGTCGGGCTCGCCTTGTTTATTGCGAATTTGTCCGATTACGGACAGTTGTTTATACCCACGCTCTTGACCTATATGCTCCTGGGAACGCTCCTGGCCGTTCCCTACTCGGTCTGGAGCAAACGCCAGATGACTCTACAGGAGGCCGCATGAATGAGAGAATATCACTGGAATCCGCTGCTCAGATAATGCGAGAGGCCATGCGGGAAGCGATCAAACGCTATTCGATCTGGTACGTGGTACAGGGCGGCTTGATGATGCTGACCGGTGCATTTGCATTTGTGTATCCCATACTCCCGTCTTCCGCCGTTCCGCTTCTCCTCGGCTGGCTGCTGATCATCAGCGGTGCTGCCCAGGGCGTCAGTTTGATCGGAGCCCGGAATGTGCCCCATTTCTGGGTACAACTGCTGTCGGTCGTACTTTCCGTGATCATCGGGATAATGTTTTTGCGCATCCCCGGAGAACGCCTCTTTGTCCTGACCATGCTTCTCATTGTCTACTTTATATCGGAAGGCATCTCCAAGTTGTTCCTTTCCCTTACCATCCGACCCTTGCCCAACTGGCAATGGGTCCTTGCCAGCGGCTTGCTCGGAATTATCGCGGCAATTCTCACCTGGAGCAAGCTTCCGGTTACGGCGATCTGGATCTTATGTCCGCTGTTTGGCATCGTCCTTCTCGGCGAAGGTGCGGCGATCGGCTATCTGGCCTGGCAAGTTCGTAAGGCTTGAGCAGGCACTATAACTTCTATAGAAAGAGCAGCAACAGACAACGACCAACCAGGATTTGCAGAAAGCCGACACGACCACTGAGCTGGCGCGCGAGCGCACGGAGCTGTCCCGCCAACGCACCGCCATGTCCGCTGACCGGACCCACTGGGCAGATCACCGCACTCTAATCGCCTGGATCCGCACTTCGTTGTCCCTAATCGGCTTTGGTTTCGGTATCGGTCGGGCTTTGGAGTACCTGCAAAAAGTTGGTAGGCAAGCTGATCCCTTATACACCGCCCAAGTCTTCGGCGGAGGTTTCATCCTCCTCGGCATGCTGGGGCTCTTCGCAGCCATACTCCAGCACTTGCGGATCGAGAAGCGGCTCCGGAAAAGCGGCTACCCTCGCATGGAGCCTTGGCCCCTCGGTCTACTTGCCGCGACCCTGCTGCTGCTGATGGGGATCTACGGTCTCGTGGTGGTCTTGTTAAACCCTTGAGAAGCTCTCGGGAAGAATTGTGAGATTGGGTTTGCTGCGTTCTCTTCTATGTCATGTAACCGATTGACTTCCTCTGGCGGAAAAGGCAAAGGATAAACAATGAATGAAACACATGGGAAGTTGAGTACCATGTGCGGGCTCTTTGCACTCTGGATGGTCCTCGTCCTGGTTGGGGCGCCGATCGCTGCAAGGGCAGATCAAGCGCCGGGTTACGAGAAGTACCAGGAAGGCTATGAAGGCTATGTTGGCGACGGTATCCTCAAAAAGGGCGAGGACGAGGAAGCGGAGCTGGCCCATGCCGTGCAGAATCCCGTTGCCGACATGATCAGTTTTCCACTTACAGAACAATACCAATTTCAACTTTGGCCCGCTCGAGCGAACACAGAATGTCTTGAATATTCAGCCCGTCATTCCCGTCGATGTGACCGAGGAGTGGCTTATGGTCACCCGCACCATTCTGCCCCTGGTTTCGCAACCCGCGTTTCGGCCCAGTCAGGACCGGAGTTCGG
The DNA here is from genome assembly GCA_963783775.1 of uncultured delta proteobacterium. Taxonomy (GTDB): domain Bacteria; phylum Desulfobacterota; class Syntrophobacteria; order Syntrophobacterales; family Syntrophobacteraceae; genus JADGQM01. The sequence goes on from CAWAOR010000020.1 coordinate 5,969, forward strand.
CCTGGGTGACACTCTGTTCTCGGCGTTATTCTCGCCCAAGGACCGGAATCTTTGGCTTGGCAACTGGCTCTGGGGAGCGGGTCCGGCCATACTGCTGCCCACGTCCACGCAAGACCGTCTGGGCGTCGGTGAAGTGGGTGCGGCCGTCTGCGGTTATCCTGACCATGCGCGGGCGATGGGTAATCGGTTCACTGTTCAGCAATGTGTGGTCCTTCACGGGGGATAAAAGCGTGAATCTGTTCAGCTGGCAGCCCTTCGTGAACTACAACCTCAACCATGGCTGGTACCTGTCCAGTTCGCCCGTCATTACCGCCAACTGGAAAGCCGACAGCGACAACACCTGGACGGTGCCGATAGGCGGCGGGTTCGGGCGGGTGTTTCTTTAGGCAGACTACCCCTAAATGTTTCATTACAGGGATACTATAACGTCGAGAAACCCGACCATATTCGCCCGGAGTGGACGATCCGCTTTACGATTAAGTTTCTATTCCCGAGGGGTCGTACTTAGCGGATGGAGATGAGTTGAGGTGCTTCAAGGTTTCAAAGGGTTCAGGGGGCGTCATGATTCGTTCCAAACGTCTTATATTGACTGGCACGGCGCTGGTCGTGCTCCTTCTCGTCGGACTGGCGCTCCTTCTTCTACCGACCTACACGTGTCGCGTTGGAACGGGCCGAGGCTTTGCAATTCCGACGAATGCTGGTGACGAAGCTGGGCGAGCAAAATGTATATCGGTTCTTTTATGTCACCAATCGTCGCTTGGACTGCCAGGATCGACCGCTGGAGGAGTGCTTCGGCAACCAACGGGAAGAGAAGCTCAAATTTGGTTATTTTGACACCATGATTGAGCCCACTTTGGGTATCGGCATGATCGTCAACCCGACCGACTGGTTCCAAAACAGGGAAATACAGTTCAAACAAGTGCAGTCGCTCGACCAGAACGAATTCGTTGCGCAACTCCGGCAACAGGTTGAAGCCTCCCCGCTGCGTTCGCTTCTCATCAATGTGAACGGATTCCGAGAGCGCTTTCCTTCCGCGCTGCGCAAGACCGCGTTTCTGAGTCACGTCCTGGACATCGATTCCCCGGTCTTGGTTTTCGACTGGCCGGGCGATCAGGGATCGACACCGCAGGGGTATCGACGCGCACAGACGATTGCCAGTGAGTCCGGGGCCGAACTTGCCTCGACCCTGGCCCTGGTCATCCGCCAGATTGAGCCGCGCAGATTGTGGCTGATTGCCAACAGCATGGGTGGTCAGGTGGTCGTTCACGCTTTTCACATTCTTTATCGCGATGCCGATCTGGCCAATGCGGGAACAAGATCGAAAAAGTGGTGCTGACGGCGCCCGATGTTGATAAGGACGAGTTCAACAACCAATTTAAACAAGAGATTGCCGCCCTGTCCAGGAATCTCACCGCGTATGTGTCCTCCAATGATCGCGCATTGTTGATTAGCCGCTTTCTAAACCGAGGCAGACGCCTGGGCGAAAGCACGTTGGATCCACAGAATCCGGATCAGTTGGAAGTCGCCGCCAGGATTTTCGAATTGGTTGAACCGGACAAGGAATTGGTTACCCTGGTGGATGTGACGCCGGTGAATCGGACCCGCAATTTCCATAATTTCAGCCTGGAAACACCGCAGTTTTTCGATGACTTGTATCTGCGGCTGGTCAATGTCGAGATGCCCGGCAGCCGACCGGAATATCGTGTAACAACGCCAACCGGCACCGCATACCGGGTTTTGACCCGTGGGCGGTGATAGATCGGACAGGTTGTTGGCATCAGTACCGGCCTTATCGGCCTTGTCTCCCTTGCCAACCAGGCTTCCGATCAACAAGGAAGGAGCGTACCCGCATGATTGGACGTAATAGTCGCTACCTGGTCTGGGGTGTGCTCGGCTGTGTTGGGGTCGCAATGACCTTGTATTTTGCCGGACGCGGTGGGTCCTCTCTTGAGCCCTGGCATACGGAAAAGCTGACGGCGGAATTTACCGCAAAAGAAGTGGGTGCAATCCGAACCTTTGACGATTACCGGCAGCTGGAAGGCAAGTTGTTCGCCCAACTGGAAGAGCAGGTCTATCCGCGCATTGGAACCGGACCTCCCTATGCGCTCGTCCGCTACAGCGCCGGCAGTGCCGCCGACCCGCAACGCCGCAGCCCCAACTGGAACCGCAGCTTCGAGCTGTCAGCCGATTCACCTGTCGGCGGAGCCCTGTTGTTGCACGGAATGTCGGATTCTCCATACAGCTTTCGGGCCCTGGGCGAGGCGCTCAGCCAACGCAAGTATTGGGTCATTGGTCTACGCCTGCCCGGTCACGGAACCGCACCATCGGGGCTGCTGCATGTCAAATGGGAGGACATGGTCGCCGCAGTGCGGCTTGGCATGGAGCACCTCGCATCCAAAGTCGGACAAAAGCCGATCCACATCATGGGCTATTCAACCGGAGGCCCGTTAGCTTTGAATCACACCCTCGATGCGCTGGAAGGGAAAGCTTCGCCGTTGCCCGCCAGCCTGGTGCTGATTTCTCCGGCCATCGGCCTCCACCCGGCGGCCCGATTGACAGGTTTCATGGACGGGCTGTCCGTTGTGCCGGGGCTGGATCGCCTCGCCTGGCTGTCGATCGCGCCTGAATTCGATCCTTACAAATATAATTCCTTCGCAACCAATGCCGGCACCCAGGTTGATCGCCTGACTCGCGGCGTTTCCAGGCGCATCGCTGACCGAGGGCGGTCCGGCCCCATACGAAACTTCCCACCGACTCTGGTTTTTAAGTCCGCCATCGATGCAACGGTTTCGGCAGATGCCGTGGTTGACAGTTTTCTCAAACACCTGGGGCCTGACGGCCATGAGCTCGTTTTGTTCGACATCAATCGTTTTGCCGCGAAGGCCACTTTGCTCATAGACGACCCGGGCCTTCTATCCGATCGGCTGATGGCCGACGGGACCTTGCCGTTCACGGTCACGCTGGTCACCAACGAGAGCCCGCAGAGTCGCCAGGTTCTCGCCCGCCGCAAGGCCCCCTTTTCACAGCTCGCTTCAGAGATAAAACCTCTCGATCTGTCCTGGCCGGTCGAGGTGATATCCCTGTCCCATGTCGCACTGCCGATTCCGCCGGATGATCCCCTCTATGGGCAGCGGTTCCCTGAAAACGACAAGGCTCTCTTTCTCGGAGAGATGGCGATTCGCGGTGAGCGCGGCTTGCTGAGGATATCCTCTGAATGGCTGCTGCGGTTGAGGTACAACCCTTTCTACGATTTTCTCGAAAGCCGCTCTTTGGCGTGGATGGATGACGCTAGAGGGCGGCAACCTTAGGAGACCATACATGATGAAGAAAACATTCTGTGTTTTTTCCATGGCCATTGTGCTGTTGTTTTCCTCGAGCCGGAGCTTTGCAGCCGGGCTGATCCTTTATGAAATCAATTCTCCCCTTACCGGGACGGCGTCAGCTGGCTGGGCTGCATTGGCTAATGATGCGTCAACCGCCTTCACCAACCCGGCCGGCATGACCCGGCTTGACAGGTCTCAGTTGCTCGTCGGGGCACAGCCTTTGATCATCACTTCAAAATTCAGCTCAAGCCCGGCGACCACCTTCAGCGGAACCGACGGGGGAAATGCGGGAGGAGTTATTCCTTCATTGGGTGGGTATTACGTCCATAGCGTTTCCGACCGCCTCAAACTGGGCTTCAGCTTGCTTTCCTATTTCGGCCTGGGGATTGATTACGGTGACAACTGGGTTGGGCGCTACTGGGTTGAAAAATCAGATTTCCTGACGCTCGCCATTTCGCCTTCGGCTGCATTCAAGGTAAATGACTGGCTGTCCATCGGGGCGATGTTCAACATTTTGTATTCAAAGTTGAACACCCAGTCGGCTATCCGAAATTTTTTTTCCGAGGCTGATGGTCAACTCAATTATGAGGACGACGATTTCGGGTTTGGCGGCGGATTCGGCCTGCTCATCGAACCGAGGGAAGGAACGCGCTTCGGTGTCACCTACTACTCGCCTGTGAATGTGAGCTTCAGCGACGCGCCTGAGCTGAAAGGGGTGGGGCCGATTTTGGGCGGGGTCCTTTCAAGACTGGGCATGAACGGCAGAAACGTCGGAATGGACTTCACCATCCCGCAGTGGATCATGGTGAGTGGTTATCAGCAAATCACCGACAAGCTTGCCATCATGGGTAACTTCGGTTGGCAGGACTGGAGCCAGTTTGGCAACGTCGACATATCTTTGAGCGTCAACCCGGAGACGACCAGAAGCTTCAACAATCAACCTTGGATTCAAGGACACATGGCATGCAGCCATAGGAGCCCAGTACAGAGTGAGTCAGCCATGGCTTTTGTCTGCAGGGTTTGCCTATGACAGTTCCCCCAGTGATGCATCGAATCGCTCACCCGACATGCCTTTTGACAGAAACTTTCGATACGCGGCAGGTGTTCAATACGACTGGAGCAAGAATCTCACATTAGGGCTCGCCTATGAATTCATCGACCTGGGGTCTGCCAACATCAATAAAGAGGGATTTCTTAGAGGAAATCTGGTGGGAGATTATAGCACCAACAATGTCAACGTTGTGAACGTGAACCTGATTTACAGGTTCTGATATGCCGACTCCTAAGGTTATGGGAACAACTGGCTTTGAGTCAGCGGAAACCGCCCAGGACCTATTCTTGTCACGATCAGGTGGCGGTGAACTGATTTTCGATTTACATAAACGGCTTCTAGGGTCCCTAGAAGCACACGATACGGGGTGCCGTGATGGACAGAAGTCCTTTTTCAGATAAAAGACTCATCGCGTTCGCATGCATCGCTGTAGTATTCATTATAGCATTGGCTCTGTATGGTCGCATTCCCCAACCTCAAGCGTACTATCAATTCTCGGACGATCGTTCCTTTTTCGGTATTCCCAACTTTTTTGACGTCGTTTCCAATTTGCCGTTCCTGTTGGCCGGCGTCTATGGCTTGCTCCTCTTCAAAAAAAATGCACCCCCTGGCTGCCTTCCTTCCCTGCGCTACGCTTACCTCACTTTTTTTGTCGGTGCTGCTCTTGTCGCATTCGGCTCAGGGTATTTTCATCTCAACCCAAATGATTCAACTCTCGTTTGGGACAGGCTGCCTATGACGATCTCCTTCATGAGCTTCGTAGCCATCATCATCGGTGAATATATCAATGAGGCTATCGCCAAGAAGCTTCTTGTCCCTCTTTTGTTCTTAGGGCTCTTCTCCGTAGTATGGTGGAGGTTTACTGACAACAATGACGGTGGCGATCTCCGTATCTACATAATCGTCCAATTCTTGCCAATGGTTTTAATTCCCCTGATTATTTGGCTCTATCACCCCACACTTGCGCCAAACTCTTACGTCTGGGGAATGATGGGCATGTATGGGCTGGCCAAAATCCTTGAGCTACTGGATGACTCTATTTTCCAAATCTTGAAGGTCATCAGCGGCCATACCCTCAAACATGTCGCGGCTGCCCTGGGCGTGCTGATTTTCGGCATCGGGTTGGTCAGGAGGCGGCATGGGGCCGCCTGACTGTTAATGAACAGGCCAAATAAGGAGAAATGCTATGAAGCGAAAGTTGATTGGTGTCCTGTTTGCGGTGGTTCTGCTGATACCCGCCCTGGCGTCGGCAGCGCAACAGAAAGATTTTATTGTTCAGTCGACCGAGGATATTGTCGGTCTTTGCACCACTGCCCCCGATGATCCCCTCTACACCGCGGCCATCCATTTCTGCCACGGCTTTTTGGTCGGCGCTTACGCCTACTATGCCGCGCAGGCCGCCGGACCGGAAGGAGACCGTCTGGTATGTTTTTCGAATCCTCCCCCTTCGCGCAATGCCGCAATCGAGATGTATTTCAAATGGGCCAAAGCTCATCCGGAACACATGAAGGAAGCACCCGTAGATACCTTGTTCATGTTTTTGACGGAAAAGTGGCCCTGCAAAAAATAACGGCCGGAAAAGAAGAGGAGCATGCCATGAGAAAGATTCTATTCATATCTCTTTTGGTTATTTGCCTGGCCTCGGTGGGTTGTGCGGGCCTGTCGGATACTCAGCAGCGCACGCTCACCGGAGGCGCTATGGGTGCCGCCGGTGGGGCTGTTATCGGAGCCCTTGCAGGTAATGCCGCTCTGGGCGCTGCCATTGGCGGTGCGGCCGGCGGAACCGGTGGGTTCCTCTACGGCAGGCATGTAGAGAGCAATCAGAGAGCATTCCAGCAAGGCTACCAGGCGGGCCGGCAAAGCCAGTAAGGTGCCTGCCCGACTTGCATCCAGAGCCATCGACAATCATGCTCGCTGGAGAAGAGACTGAACTGCGGGCATCTACTGGCGCTGCAAAATAATGGTTGCTGCCTGCACTTCTGCTTCACCAAATGATTGAAATGCGGAATGCGCTGTAATTCCGCAAGTTCCCGACGGGAATCCATTCGAGCTCTTAAGTCGATTCCCGCTTAAAGATTGTCGAAACCGTCCGAGGTCAAAATGACAAATCAGGACCATCCATTGAGCCAAAATCGTTTATCACTTTGCCAAGGTTCAACTTCACAGAGAGGTGGTAAAGGGTTAGCCGCCAATGGATGTCGAGCTCCCGTTCTCGGCAAGTTGGCTTTGATTGCCTGCCTCGCCACTTTAACGCTGAGCTTGTCAAACTGCGCCGTTTTGATGCCCCGTAATGTGTTGCCCGCGAATCTCGAAGGTCAGGTGCAGATGCCGGGCATGCCCGGAGTGAGGGCGTGGGGAGATCAATACAACGAAAGCTTCGAGCAGTGTGCAGCGGAATCCTCCGAGCAGGAGAAGGCGGCCAACAATGGCGAGCTAGAGCCGGTGGTAAGCGTGCTCGCACTCTCGGGCGGCGGAGCGGAAGGGGCCTTCGGGGCGGGTATCCTGTGCGGCTGGACCAGGGCCGGCACCCGGCCTCGATTCAAGCTGGTGACCGGTATCAGTACCGGGGCGCTGATGGCGCCGTTCGCGTTTCTAGGTTCAGATTATGATGAACAGCTCGAGGAAGCTTATACAACCATGTCAGATGATGACATCTATCAACCATACGGCCCGCTGGCGATCCTACTTTCGCTGGCCAACCTCAAAGCTCTGCCGTCAATGGCGGACAGCCTTCCCCTGACCCAACTGGTGGCTCGGATGATCGATGCGGATGTGCTGAACAAAGTTGCCCAAGAGCATTTGAAAGGACGGCGTTTGCTCATTGGGACGACCCAACTGGACGCTCAGCGGCTGGTTATCTGGAACATGGGAGTCATCGCCGTTAGCGGCCATCCCCAAGCCCTTGAACTGTTCCGCCAAATCATGGTGGCATCGGCCTCCATTCCTGCCATGTTTCCTCCGCAGCACTTCGACGTGGAGGCGGCAGGAAACCATTTCCAAGAAATGCATGTGGATGGCGGCACCAGAGCACAGGTGATGTTGTATGAGTCTTCCATCAGGTTCCTTGCTGTGCCTTCTCGGCGCCCCCGTAAGCTCTTTATCATCCGCAACGAGCAAGTTTACCCGGAATGGCAGGAAATCAAACCTCAGTTAAAACACATCGCCATCCGGACCATTGACACCCTCCTTAAAACCCAGGGGGTCGGCGACCTCTTTCGCCTGTATGTTTTCGCCCAGAGGGATCAATTTGACTACAACCTGGCCTACATTCCACCGAACATTACCCTCAGGCCCTCCTCGTCATTCGATACGGTTTACATGAACAAGCTCTTTCAATTGGGTTACCAGCTGGCTTGCTGCGGACAACCCTGGCGCAAGTACCCGCCGGGCTATGATCCTGTGCCCATCGGGACACAACTGGATTCTCCCAACTCTCCGACGGCATCTCGAAACGACGGAATTAGGAGAACATGGCCATCTGTGCATGCCGAGCCTGGTTGGACAGGCGTTGAAATTGAATTCTGTGATGAGCTCCCGGCGCCTCATTATGTGGCCGGGCGGTCAATGGACTGAAGAATTTAGGGGGAGGACAATGCACCATATGAAACGCTGGATGACCATCCTGGCAGCCGTGCTGGTGTCTGCAGGCGGCCTTTATGTTTTATTCGGAGTGATTTTCCCCAACTTCCTGGTAGATCTTTGGTGGTTCCAATCGGTGAGCTACGGGTTTTACTTCTGGCAACGGCTGCTCTACCAGTACCTGGTGTTTGCAGGATTTACCCTGCTGTCTTTCCTGATCATTCTTTCTAATTTTTGGGTCGCTGCACGGTTTGTCGGCAAAGCGGGCGGAGAGGAAGCGGAGCCGGATTCGACGCGACCCTCTTGGTTCCAACGAATGATCGATAAATTTCGCCGAGGGTCGCTCAAGTTCTACATTGTGTTTTCTCTGATTGTAGCCGTTTTTCTCGCCCTTCCTCTCTACCGACATTAGGAGGACGCCCTGCTCTATTTGTTCGCCCCCGCGAGTGGGCTTCAAGACCCGGCTTTCGGCAAGGACGTCAGCTTCTATCTTTTTTCCTTGCCCATCCACCAGCTCTTGCTGCGGCAGCTGTTACTGGCCATGGTGCTCATGTTTCTGGGATCGGCCCTGCTTTACTGGCGGGCTAGCCGCCGGCCTGTCGGTCAGGCGCTGCAGCTGGGCATCGAGGCCCTGAACAGCCGCATGCAGGGAACTGCAAAGCAACCCTGAAACTTGGAGTATGGGAAGGTGTCGAAATTCTTTGTCAGGATTTTCCAGAGGGAGGCTCGCCACACAAGAGCTTCTGGGGGAGGGAGCCACCGAGATGGCCATTGAGCCGCACGCGGGGAATTCCTACGGTACTCTGCTTCGAATCGCTTCCATCGTGGGGGCGCTCGCTTCGGTGGGACTGGTGATCTGGCTACTGATGCAGCATTGGCAGGCTTTTATGGCGTGGAAGGCCGAAGCGGGATTCTGGCCTTTTTTCGCGGGGGTCGCAGTGCTGCCGCTGTTTGGCGTTCCCATAACCCCGCTGTTGGTCCTGGCAGGGGCGACGTTTGAGCTGTTACCGGCACTCGCGGGCTGCGCCCTTGCCTTCGCCGTCAATCTCACCCTGAGCCGGTTACTGGCGCGCCGTTTACTGCGCAATTGGCTGGTGCGCATGGCGAAACGCTGGCAGTATGAGATGCCAAGTGTCGGGAGTCGCAACAGGCTAACCGCGCTGATCCTGGTGCGCATCACTCCGGGGCCGCCGTTGGCATTCAAAAATTGCGTCGGCGCCCTGATTGACGCGCCGTTTGCCGCCTACCTGACGATCTATTGGATCGCGACGATGCTTTACGCCCTTGGGCTCTTAGTGTTGGGGGACGCTCTGATCAGCGCCAGTATGTTTGAAGGGGCGGCAGGCATCGCCGTGCTGGGGGTCATGGTGTTGGCAGTCCTGTGGACCCTCAGGCGCCTTAAGAGGAAGCGAATGGGATGAAAGCGGGCTTTGACGTTTCTTGTTTGTAAAGGAAATCTTTTTGCATGGGCCGAATGGGTCTCGGTCAACCTGACGGCATCCTGCCAAAGAACATTGTGATGAATTTATTTGGGCTATCGAATGGTTGGAACAAATGCAGAATGCCTTCGGTCGGTTCGCATGAACCATGTGGGTTTGGAGCGGTGTACGCCCTTATTGAGCTGCACTTGTGATGTCAATCGCTCTTCAGAAGGCTCTTTTCCTTGGACACCGCTCTATCCTTCTCGATCTGCTTGTCCAGTTGAGTGTCCACCGCCACATCCGCCTCCTCGACTCCAAGTTCAGTGGCTGAGAACGGTTGCGGCTCTTCTGTTTTCACCTCGAGTGTCTTATCCACAGCCTGAGGCCGTAGCAGAACTGACTGGATAGGTTCGGGCATGGAGACGCCGGCTTTGTCGAGAGCGATTTTTACCATGCGAATCGCTTCACTCTTCACCTTGAGAAGGTCTGCATCTCTTTGATCCACCCACCCGAAGAAACGCACAATCACATTGTAGTCGCCCAGCCGTTCAATTATCATAGAGGGTTCCGGATCGGTCAGCACCCCTTTCATATTGCGTAACGCCTCACATCCTTTGGTTTTCACAAAGCTGAGGTCTTCAGCTACACCGACTCCCACCTCGAAATCGAAACGCCTCAGGGGATTGCGGGTGAAGTTGGTGATGATGCTCTGATAAACTTTGGAATTGGGAATTCGGACATGATTCCCCTCGAGTGTCATCAAAACCATTTCCCTGAAGCTCAGACGAACCACCTTCCCTTCATACCCGTCCACTTGTATAAGATCGCTCACTGAAAAAGGGCTTTGAACACACAAAAACAGACCGGTAAGATAGTTTTCAGCGACATGTCTGAGGGCAAATCCCAAGGCAATACCGACGAGCCCGGCCGTACCGATGAGAGCGCCCACCAGCGTCGTCAAGTCCAGGATGTCCAGGGCCAGCACCAACCCCAAAAGAAGGATAAATGATCGCAAAACGTGGCGGATCAGATTTCGGATCAATGGATCAATTCCGAGCCTCATGTATAATTGGTCCCAACGAAGGAGCAGTCGAGAGATCAAGTAGAACAGCGCGAGGACCCCGACGGCGATGCCCACCATCGGCAGTTGTTGGACAAATTTGTTGAGGAATTGTTGGACCTTTTCAATGGTTGGGCTTATTCTGGTTTCAATGGCTGTCTGCTCTTCGATCCGGTTTTCCACATAAACCACGCCTGCCAGTCTCGACGCCAGATCTTGAGCTTTTTTCTTTGACTCTGCACGCAGCACTGTGCCGTACAGTTCCACTACGCCATCATTCACTTTGACCCGAACATTGTGCAACGCTTCAATATTGGCAAACACGGCCAGCAACCGGGATTGAAGGAGTGCGTCCGCAGGACCTTCCAGCACAATGGTTAGATTATGAAGTCTTTCCGAGTCAGACGGCCTGATGGGAATATTTTGAGCCATGCCCGTCAATGGCATGAGCAGACATATAACCACAATCCAGGAAGTGTAACGGTGAAACTTGTTCATGAGAGACCTCCCTGCGAAGCATGCATCCAGGTAGTTGAAGCATTTATTAACTCACGGTTCGCTCATTTCCTGACCAGGTTTGGGGAATTGTACCGACAGTCTGGAGTAGATCCCCGGATCAAAGCCAAGAAGTTCCAGTATCCGCCTCTGACATGAAGTTTCAATAGTGGCGTGACGTAAGGTGATCGTCAATAGAGTTCTCACGGTCGATCCCGGTAAGGGTGATATCTTTGAAGCCTTCAATGACACGCTCCGCATTAAGTTGAGCGTTCTTTCTCCCCTGTCTTCCACGGTTTCGATCACGTAACATCCCCCAGGCAAAAAAGGAATAAAACTCGCGACATAAACCAACTCGCAACCGAACTTGCCAGATCCCCGAACTTCAAAGCCAGCCAGAATTCTTGCATGGTTGAAAAGGATATCTTACATTCCGGTCGTAGTGACCATCGGTTTTGACCCATCCACAACCAAGACAGGAGGCGTGCCATGAAACTCGTGCAAGCGATCCAAGTCTATCAAGAGTACCACAGAATGAATTCGGAAAAAATACGACAGAATCTTATGGTGCCACACTGACCCGGCTCGGTGACCACTTCGGCAATGACGACTTGTTGCGATCACTTCCGAGGAGGTCCTCTCATTCCTCAACAAAATCACCGAAAAAGGAAAACAGCAGACCTAACACGGCCGTTACTCACACCTAAAGGCCTTCTTTAACTTCATCAAGACCAATCTCGATCCCTCCATTCAAAACCCTTGCGATGCCCCGATGTTGAGGGAAATCTATCGTCCAGCAAAACCCACGCACTGGGAAGTTGTTGAAAAAGAGATGGTAGCTGAGATCATCTTCAGGACGACGAAGGTGAGAAACCGGCTTATCCTGGAACTGATGGCGAGAGGTGGGATGAGAATCGGCGAAGTACTACAGCTCACACCGAAGGACGTCAGCGACCACAAGTTGACGATCAAAAGTCCAAAGAGCGGCAAAGACGCTTAGGTCGTATTCATTCCGCGAAAGGTGGTAGAGCGTTTGCGGGCGTACACTAAGGCTTTTCTTCTACAGTGTTTTGCCAAAAATGGCCTTTTGCGGTCTGTAAACCCGCATGAAATCTAGGTCGTGTTTTTTGAGCGTAAAAAATGTAGTGCCAGGAATTGGTCACTTTTTCCTTGTTTATGTCGTTATTGGAAAATATTATGGGAGCCACCTTAACGTAGTGGAGGCTCCCATGTTCGTGCGTGCCAAAAAGTCAGGTCCATACCAGTACCTCCAGGTTGTGGAAAATCGCCGGGAAGGCACCAAGGTGGTGCAGCGGGTTATTTCGACCCTCGGCCGACTGGATCGGCTCAATGCCAAAGGGGACATCGAAAGCCTGGTGCGCTCCCTGTCTCGTTTCTCCGAACAGGCCTTGCTGGTGCTTTCCGGGAAGAGCGACCTGCTGGCGGAAGCCAGAAAGATCGGTCCGGCTTTGATCTTCGAGCGTCTTTGGGAAGAGCTGGGCATAGGCAGGGTCCTCAAGGAACTGCTGAAAGACCGGTTGTTCGGCTTTGATGTGGAGCGGGCCGTTTTCCTCACCGTGCTCCACCGGCTCATGGTGAGCGGTTCGGACAGGTACTGCGAGAAATGGCGCAGGGACTACGTTATCCGGGGTACGGACGACCTGTCGCTGCATCATCTCTATCGGGCCATGGCGTTCCTGGGAGAAGAGGTGGTCGATCAAGCCGATGCCACCCCCTTTTCGCCCCGCTGCACCAAAGACCTTGTCGAAGAGCACCTCTTCCACGGCCAAAGGCATCTGTTCCAGGGGCTGGATCTGGTCTTCTTCGATACCACCTCGCTCTACTTCGAGGGGGAAGGGGGAGAGACCCTGGGGGAGAAAGGCTATCAGCAAGGACCATCGGCCGGATCTCAATCAGATGGTGGTCGGGGCTGTTCTCGACAATCACGGCAGGCCCATTTGTTGCGAGATGTGGCCGGGCAACACCACGGATGTGAAGACTCTCATTCCGATAGCACAAAGGATTCGCAAGCGTTTTCAGGTCGCCCGCTTCTGCCTGGTGGCCGACCGGGGGATGATCAGCAAAGAGACCCTGAAAACCCTCGATGACCCCGAAACCGGGCTCCCCTACATTCTGGGAGTGCGGATGCGCAAGGTCAAAGAGGTGCGCGAGCGAGGTTCTTGCCGACACCCAGGAATTCCAGGAGGTTCGCCCGGAGGGGAAGTCCTCCAAGGACCCTTCTCCCCTGCAGGTCAAGGAGGTTTCCGTTAACGGCAGACGATACATCGTGTGCCTCAATCCCAAAGAGGCCAGGAAGGATCAGGCCGACCGCGAGGCCATCCTGGCTTCCCTTGAAGAGCAGCTCAAGAAAGGAGCCACCACTCTTGTCGGAAACCGCGGCTTCCGGCGCTACCTCAAAAGCGAAAAGGGCGCTTTTTCCATCGACCAGGAAAAAGTCAAACAGGATGCCCGTTTTGACGGCAAATGGGTGCTCACCACCAACACCAGGCTCAAGGCCGACGAGGTGGCCCTGAAGTACAAGGAGCTCTGGCAGGTGGAGCACCTTTTTCGGGACACCAAGTCGCTCCTCGAGACCCGGCCGATCTTTCACAAATGGGATGAGACCATCCGCGGCCATGTGTTTTGCAGCTTTCTCGCGCTGGTCCTCAAAAAGGAGCTGTACCGGCGCCTCGAAGCTGCGGGCAACAACTTCGAGTGGTCGGACATCAAGCAGGACCTCAAATCCCTGCAAGAGGTCACCCTCGATGAAGACGGCAAGCGGCTCGCCATCCGCACCCAGTGCCAGGGAACCTGCGGCAAGGTGTTTCAGGCTGTCGGGGTTGCTGTGCCTCCGACCATGCGTGAGATCGCCGGGTAGTTTCTCCATGAACAGAATGCCGATTTGTAGTGCCAAGGATGATATTGTCATGTCTAACTGCTCAATATCGCACAATCTTTTTACAAGTACTGTAGAAGATGAGTTTGAGAGATAGCGGTCATCCATGGCCTCTGCGAGAATGTCTAATTTCACCTGGGTAAACCCCCGGCTCTGCCGGGGACTCCCAGAGTTTGACATTTACGGGAATATTCTTCTTACGGCATGGCTTTTGAGCCAAACCCTGGAGAATCTCCTCATAAAGGCCGGACAGGTCCCTGTAGCACTGAGAGGAGCATTCAACTTCGTGGAAAGAAGCATTCTGCTCTCTGAACTCATGCCGGAGATGCGTAGCAAACCTGTAACGCATGGATAGGTCGTGAAAAGTAGCTTCAAGCCGCTTTGAGGGGCTCAGATTTTCAAGCCTCCGGCTTTGCCGGAGTATGTGACTGGCCAGCCTTTTCATGCCTGGACGTGAATCTGATCATTGAGGAGGCATTTTGCCCTTGGCTTCCGATTACTTTTCAAAGGGCCTTCTTGTCTTTCAATCGGTTGGCAGAAAATAAAGGAAGGTTTTAGGCTTGTGTGAACAGTGCATGAGGAATCAGTGGGGGACGGTCTTCAGGTTGGACTGTTTATGGAGATAATCGTTTTCTGCGTACGTAATGCGTACGCAACAAAAAGGGGTTACAGAACCAAACCCTGCAACCCCTTGACTTTCCTGGTGGAGCTGGTCGGGATCGAACCGACTACCTCTTGAATGCCATTCAAGCGCTCTCCCAACTGAGCTACAGCCCCGAAACGGATGTATCAATACAAGAGGGGAGAAGGGATGTCAATCCCTTTCCCGCAATTTTTCTCTCGTTGATGCTTCAGTGTTCTACCGGCCAGATTCTCCTTGACAGCACAAAAACCGTTTGCGTATAGTCCGTGGGTCTTAGAACGTGCCGGAGTGGTGAAACAGGTAGACGCGCTGGACTCAAAATCCAGTATCCGCAAGGGTGTGTGGGTTCGACTCCCTCCTCCGGCACCAATGACTGCAAAGGGTTAGCCCTAGCCTGGAGTCCGCCTCCGTGTGGGAATCCAGGCTAGGACTCCGACATAGAAGCCATTTATTGGACATCTTCCAAGCTTATATCTGGATTCATGTCGTGCTGCCCGGCACCTTTGCATAACGCATCCAACGCCAGTGGAGACCATCGGCTGGTGACCGGAGGTCTTTCGGCGCCGGACGGCTTCGGTCTCGTTTTCGCAGCGGGCATGGACTTCAACTTCCCTGGGGATTTAGATGCCCCGAGCGGTTTTGTCTTCCTGGGTGACTCCTCAACGACACTTTCAGGTTCGGATCCCTTGACGGCAAATGTTTCAGGTTCCTGCTCCGCATTGACAAGCTCTTCATTCAGTTCCGCGACAACAGGCGACTCGGTCCTTGATTCTTCGTGGTCAGGTTCCGTTCGGCGGTTTCCAAAAACGCCTTTGGATTGAAGTACATGGACGACGAGGTGCCTCGCTCTGCCAACCTCCTTGGTTATGGACTCAATGCTCTGCCCATCGGTGTAGAGCATCACGATCCGCTGTTGAGTGCCTTCATTCATGGATCCCCATGCCTTGGGCTGGTTGGTGCGGTATCTTGGCTGGGAAGCCTCGTTCCGGGGCTTTCGATCATACAGTTCAAACTGGTTCATTCGTTTTGTCTCTTTAGGTGGTAGATTTGGGGGATCATCCGCGAACGGCTGCAATATAACCATTATGCTCAGCCAGGCAATCTTATTTTTCAAGATGCCTAACCGCGAACAGCGGCATCGCTTTCGTCTCCCGCAGCCCGGGGAGGTCTCTCCAGAATCTCAATACGGAAGCTTTTATATCTGTGCCTTTCAAGTAGTCTTCCCCTTAATCGCCTGTTAGAGGAGTCGCGAAATGTATGCATTGGCAGTAAATGGGAGTCCGAGAAAGGGTGGCAATACCGAGATGCTTCTGACGCAAGTGATCGAAGCGTTGGACGAAGCCGGCTGGGATACCGAGCTCATTCAGGTTGGAGCGAAAAAGATCCGCGGCTGCATCGCATGTTTTAAGTGCTTCAAAAACAAGGACCTGCGCTGTTCCGTGAAAAATGACATCTTTAACGAAGTCATGGAAAAAATGCTCAAAGCGGACGCCTTGATTCTGGGATCGCCGACCTATTTCAGCGACGTCACTGCTGAGCTCAAGGCCCTGCTGGACAGGTCGGGACTCGTGGCTTTGGCCAACGACCGCGCTTTTGCGGGTAAAATCGGTGCAGCCGTCGTGGCCGTCAGGCGGGCGGGCGCCACCCATGTTTTTGATACTATCAATCACATGTTCTTGATATCGCAGATGATCATTCCGGGCTCCACTTACTGGAACCTGGGCATAGGTCTGGAAAAAGGCGATGTGAAGACAGACGAAGAGGGACTGAACAACATGCGGAATTTGGGTGAGACAATTGCCTGGCTCGGAAAAGCACTGCAGCCGCATAGGGATAGCTTTCCCAGGAGTCTTAAATTCTTTGGGTAAGCTTCCAGCCCGAAAAAGCCGGCAAGAAACCGTTGGTCGGCTACTTGGTATCTTCTCAATAACCATGGGCACATCAACTCGTCTGAAACTTCTGGATTCCCGCTGGAAGCATGCGGGAATGACGAGGAGTCGCTGCATGCGTCATTCCCGCGCAGGCGCATAGGCGTCAACATAAGGTTTTTTTGCCACGAAGAGCACGAAGGACACGAAGACCACGAAGAAGTTATAGAACGAAACGTTTGATCCCATCTCTCAACCTTCTGACGTTGAAGTTGATGAGCAGGCCAGTTCCTGTCCCGGCCAATTTCATAGTGGTGAGCAACTGCGCCTCATGGATATCTTTAGATCTGTTCCACGCCTTTCCACTCTCTTTTCTCCTTCGTGTCCTTCGTGATCTTCGTGGTTAAGTGTCAATTCGGGGATACCACCCAAATCCCATGCAAAACCCTCAAGTTGACGCCTATGCGCGCAGGCGGGAATCCAGAGGCTGTTGATGCTTTAGCCGCACTTATTGAGAAGGTACCGAAATCGACCTGGAAAAGCCCACACCTTCAGCATCCGGCAAAACCCTCGTGGTGGCCAGCAGTCGGGGAAATACTGTGACCAGTGCAGAAGTCGATGGAAAGCCGGTAATCATCGGGTTGAATGCCTACATCAAACTCTGACAAAAAACCTAAAAAGTGACCACCGTGCGGGGAAGGAATGCACCATGGCTTGAACACGAAAGAGCCCGTCAAGGGTCGAATCTTGCCGGGCAAGCCGGAAATATCAATCCCTGTATATGAAAACAAAGTCTTCGTGGTTGATATCGATGACAATGTTTCCTGCTCTCGATTCAGCGTAAACCAACCAACCTGGTTTGTCTTGACTACTTCATTCAACCCTTGGTGAGAAGTCCCCCGATTTGCGATCATACCATGCGAGAAGCATGGGTTCTTCGCTTACTTGGCGAGCTCGGGTGTCGGCGACCCTTCTCGCACGGTAGAAATCAAGATCAGAGTCTTCGATAAACACATCGATGGGTAAATGCAGCATCTCACGAGTAAGCAACTTACAGTTCGACATTGGTCAAACTCCTTCGATTCAAGGTTTGTCGGCGATACCCCGTCTTCGTCGCTCCTGGGTTGTGTGTACTTCCTCTACAGTAATCTCCGAGACATCAATCGAAAAAGCTCTGGAAGTCAGGGAAAATGACAGCTCGGCAAGACAGACTAACATAACCTGGACCATGAGATAACAAGCACGACAACTCATTCGAATTGAAGCAAAACCAGCACAGCCCGGCTTTTCATCCTCATCAAAGCCAATTTCAAACTCGATGAAAGGGAGCTGCCAGGGGTGTTGTGGGGGGCTCTTTTGATTGGCGGCCTGCTGTTGCTGGTCGGCCTCTTTTTTCTCAGCATTAGCACCACCGGGGTGCAGATTCTGGTTGACGTGATGGTAATCGGCATGCTGCCGATCATGTTCTAGCTTGCTGTAGAGTTCAGCGGCCCCTTCAGAGGAGATGTGAGGGTCTCGCCAAGGCCTCTCGAGACCGTAGAAAATACTCTGATGCAGCTACAGCGCTGACCTGCCGACCGAGGCCCAGTGCTCGAGAAGCAGGTTGCGCTGCTTTGTTTCCAAATGCTTTCCAACCGAAGCGATAGACTGAGCCGGAAGCCCACGTCTAATCTTGTCGGAAATCTTTGTCTCTTGCATTCTGTTGGATCCCAGCTGATGCATACCTCAAGGATGTTGTTTGCCAATCGCTGCTTTCACTGCGTCAACGATTTGCTCACAGTACTTTACGGTCAGTTCATCGCTTGGGCCTTCGACCATCACCCGGCACATGTCCTGAGTGCCGGAGTAACGCACGAGTACTCGTCCCTCATCGCCCAGGGCCGACTCTACGTCCCTGATCGCGGCAAGGACATGCGTCAGGCTGGAGAGATCCGGTTTACTGCTGACGTCTACGTTGATGAGTTTCTGAGGGAAAATATCCATCAGTTGAGCAAGTTCTGAAAGGGGTTTGCCGGATACCAGCATCGCGGCAATGAGTTGCAGGGATGTCAAAATGCCGTCCCCGGTCGTATGACGATCAAGAAAGATGACATGGCCCGACTGCTCGCCGCCCAGGTTGCTTCCCAGCCGCTGCATGTCCTCGAGCACATAGCGGTCGCCGACCTTGGACGCATATTGCTTGAGGCCGTATTTCCTGCAGGCAACCGTGAGCCCGAGATTGCTCATGACCGTGCTCACCAGGAGATCATTCTTCAGACGGCCCTGGTCTTTGAGCATCTTGGAACAGATGATCAAAATCTGGTCGCCGGAAATTTCACGGCCCTTCTCGTCCACAGCAATCAGCCGGTCGCCGTCACCATCGAAAGCGAGGCCAATGGCGGCGCCTTTCTCCACGACCCGTTT
This sequence comes from uncultured delta proteobacterium, assembly GCA_963783775.1. Classification (GTDB taxonomy): domain Bacteria; phylum Desulfobacterota; class Syntrophobacteria; order Syntrophobacterales; family Syntrophobacteraceae; genus JADGQM01. The sequence continues at coordinate 24,708 of CAWAOR010000020.1, forward strand.
GCGGAGATCCCGCGTGTGCTGCGAGCCGCAGTCGTCATTGATGTTGATCCCATTGGGGGTGTTGTGAATGACATCGAGACGGGAGCCCAGTTCCGTGTAAGCTTCCGGCGCAACTCGATAGGTCGCTCCGTTTGCCGCATCGATGACGATCTTCATCCCCTCCATGGATAGCTCACGAGGGAAGGTGTTTTTGAGGAAGACAATGTAGCGGCCGAGGACGTCGTTGATACGGAATGCCTGCCCCATTTGATGGACAGGAGGCACCTTGTTGGGCAGGTCTCCCTCGAGAATCAGCCTCTCGATCACTCCCTCCTGCTCGTCGGAAAGCTTGTAACCATTTCCACCGAAGATCTTGATACCGTTATCCTGGTAGGGGTTATGAGAGGCGGAAATGACGATTCCCGCATCGGCACGCATGCTTTCGGTAATGAATGCAATTCCTGGAGTGGGAAGGACACCCACGAGGTATGGGTCGCCACCCATGGAGGTGATGCCCGACAGGAGGGCGCTTTCCAGCATATAACCTGATATGCGCGTATCCTTTCCGATGATGATCCGTGTCCGATGACCTTCCCTTTTTAGTACGTGAGTCATGGCCTGACCGACTGAGAACGCCATCATGGCGTCCATCGGATACTGGTTTGCCACCCCTCTCATGCCATCTGTACCGAACAAAGTACCCATATTCCTGCCTTCCTTAATCAACTGTGGTATTTATTTAAAAAGTTCAAACGATGAAAGAAGTGCTCCTGCCTTCCTACACAGGGCGTCGGTAATGTGTTGAAGCCACCGGACGCCATCCTGTGAGGTCGAGTCCGGCAGGCCTTGTATCACCTGAATATAGTCTCCGTTTCCGCGGCGGTGCTTTTCGAAGTCATTTAGAAAACGCTCACCCAGTTCAGCCTCCTTGGGATCTGAGAGTTCCTCTTCAAACACCCGGCAGACATCGCCGATATTGGCGTGCAATTCGCACAAGCGTCTTTCGGCACCCGTCTGACAGCAACATTTTTCATGCGAGGGCGGAACCTTTTCAACCATCGCCATGAGTCTGCTGGACCGTTCTTTCCTGGCCAGAGACAATTTGTCAAGCACTCCCTGATAGAGGAGCTCACCAAACTCCATGGTGGCAAAGAACTGCCTGCGCACATTCTTATACCAGTATTCCAGCGCAACGAGATTGGCAAGAAAGATGATATTGTTCTTGAGAATGCGGCCGAGATTGGGATAGCTGTGGGGCTCGAAATCAGCAATGGTGGGTGGGTATGTCTTGGCAATTATCATCTTGCGGCCTTCCAAAGTGTCATTTCGCAAAATCGTACCGGCAACCGACACATTGCCATAGCCCAGGCGCAGGGGACCCACCATGCCGCCCTGGCCTCCCAGGAAAATTGCAGGCTGATTCAGCATTACCCCTCGCGGGACGTCACCCACGAGCGAGGGAGTCGTCTTGTTCCCGTCGGGGGTGAAATTAAAGTGAATATATGAGCTCCCAACTTCACTGTGATCTTTTCTGCTTTTTCCTCCGGCCATGAGGCAGTCACAGAAATTGATGAGACTTCCCAAAGTCACGAATGGAAAGAGAATGGTTTGCTTCAAGCCCACACAGTGCGCCCCGCTGGCCTCCTCTTCGAGGATACACGCCTCACGAACGTGGGCACCCAATCCCATATTGGCTTTGGCAAGGAACACCGACCCCTTGAAATAGCCGCCTTTGAGCTCAGCCATGGCACCGATCTGGCAGTTGTCAATAGTGACCGGGCCTTCGGCTCCGAGTTTGACCCCCTGGGCAATCACGGTGGATTTTCCATAGATGCGACAGCCGGGATAGATCTTGACCCCATTGCCGGAAATATTCTCCGTGAGCACCTCATCCCCTATGTCAAGAGTCAGAGGGTTCGGGATGTCAACCCCTCTGGTCATCAGCTCAATAATCTTCTGATGACCTCTGGGCCAGAGTTCCATTTCCACCTCCATTTATACAGCACGGCCCCACACCGCACCTGCCATAGCCCGTCCTTCAGGACTTTCCAGGCATCGTTTGCTCCTGAACAGCGGGTTATCGTTTCAGTCAGCGTGTTTGAACACTACCTTGCGGAAAAAGTTGATGAGAGCCTGCTTGCGACTGCGCTCCTCGAGCTGGCAGGGAATAAGCTTTTTGGGCGGCCAGCGCAGCAGCGACATTTCATATTCCATGATCTCGCCATAAATATTATTCAGATACCATGCGTACAAGAGGCCGAAGAGCAGACCGGGCGGAGTAAAACCTTCGTTACCATTCAGTGTTATCCGGTATGTCCTCGCATCGTCTGGACTGGGGACCATGCGGGCGAGATAGAGATAAGTGCGCAGTTCGGCATCGTCCAGGAAACATCTTCGCTCCCCTGCCGGCCGCAGCCTTATTTCGTAGCACCGGGACGCCCCATTCACCCTTAGCTTCCTGGTCAAGCCACTGGCGCCGTTCCAGATACCCCCCGAGCAACGACTCACCCAAGGCAATCAACAGATTCCCCTTCAGCCGTTCCCGCTCATGGCGCAACTGCTCATGAATCCTCAGCATGCCGTCCTCGGGATCATAATAGCCGAGGACATTGTCCCACTCGTTGCTCCTGTCCCACTGCACCGCAGGAACGATCCGGGCTCCTCGGAAGAACTTGAAATGATCCACACGAATGTCGCGGTTTTCCCAGACAATCTCCTGGAATACGGGTCCCAGCTCTCGGAGGTGAAAACCGCTTGGCGGCGAGCGCTCGGTTCACGGTCTTTCTATAAGCACAGAGTACCGGAGGGTGGGCGAGCTCACAGTCAGGTGATGGCTGAGGGGAACCCGGTCCGGAAAAAGCTTCACCTTTCAGATTGAACTGTTGATGGGCAAAGACCAGGGCTCGGACAGCGAGAGCAAACTTCCGAGGATCATGGTGCATGACCTGAGCAACCCTCAACCGTTGCCTGGAATAAATGGTGGCTTCTATCGGAAGCACTCGAAAGCGTTCCACCCGATTGCGGTCAAGATAAATGGGGCTCTTGCCCTCCAGGGCATAATTGCTGAGCACGTTACCGGGCACATGTTCAAGATTAGCACTAAGAACGACGTCAAAAAGACCTCCCGCCCCCCCCGGAACATTTTGTTCGTAGGCCTCCACCAGCTCAGATACATAGAATCCTCGATTCCTGCCACGACGTGATATGTCGGTCTCTCCCTCCTGAATCCAAAAGTTGGCCCCCAGAATCTTCAAAGCCTTATCATTCTCTCTGACCGCCCTGACAATGGCCGGCAGCTGCAAAATCGGCATAATGCTCGTGTAGAGGCTCCCTGGTGCGAAAATGATCAGGTCTGCTTCCCGGATCGTGCGGCAGAGGCTTTGATTGACAACCGGGTCTCCAAAGAATTCCACGGCCACGCAATCAATGGGAAAATCCCGCCGGCACCACGCTGCTTTCCGTTGCCCTCGAACGGCAACCCCATTGCTGTAGCGCAATACCAGCTGGCCGGGAGTGGGCGTTGCGGGATGCAAGCGTCCGGGTCTCACACCGATGGCCCGGGCTATGGTGTCAAGCCCCTTCTCGAGGGCGCTCAAATCCGGCGGATGGTCCCCCCTGTTTGGAGCCTCCCTGAATATGGCCGCCATGAGAAGCAGATTTCCCAGGCAGTGACCTCCAGGTTTAATGGTCGGCCCGTCCCCTCGTGGGGCAACATATTGACCAAGTGATCTCAGCAGGCCTTCAAGGGGTTTGGGACAAGATTTTCTCATGCTTTCCGGCACAATCAGGAGCGGATTGGAAACGTACCTGGAATCATTACGATTGTCGGGAAAACGGTGGTTGAAGATGAAGTGGATCAGGCGCACGAGCTGCCTGGTTTCGATCTCGCCGAGGCCGTAGGTGGCCTGCAGTTCATCATGCAAAATCAACGATAAGAGCAGCTTGCGCATGTCACCAATGCCGATGATGGGCAGCTGCTGTAAAAGTAAACCGGTTGATCCACCGTCATCGGTGGTGCACACGACCACGTCAAGGTTTGGAAACTCCTGTTTCAGGCCAAGGAAGGGATTGTCGGGCCAATCGTCAAGCTGGGAATTGCCGCCAACCACGGTGGAAAGCCCCGTTCCTCCTCCGAAGGCCACAACCCGAATATTGCGGCATGGGAAGGTGGATGCTTCGTGGGCTAAACGTGAAATGGAGCCTTTGTCAGAGCCCCTGGGAGCGATTCCGCTGATAACGGCTTCCAAAAGCTGTTCCACATGTTTGCCAAGCTGGCCCCGTTTCATCCCTGGCAAAGCTCCCATGTCCCTGGCCTCATCATGGTCTTGTCACTCTCTACCACCGTCTTCTTCCTCGGGTGCGTGTTGACTCCTCTGCTTCAGCATGATGGTGTGCTTTTGTCTACCATGATACCGGCGATCTTCCCACCAATTCTTCTTCGTGCCCTGCACCAGTTCAAGCCCTTCGCCCGGATATACAGCGCGCTCGTCCGGAGCTGTTGCCGGGGGTGAAGGCCAATGGCCGGCCTGAGGGTCGGGCCCTTCGAGGGTGATGGGGGAGGGGGCCGAGTCGACCATCCGGGGTGTTTTGCGAAGATCGACCGCGCGCGCGGTGCAGCTGAATTCGATGGGAATGCCGTTGGGATCGAAAGCGTAAATGGAGTGAATGAAGCCGTGGTCAATTACTTCGGACACCCAGAAGCCTGCCGTATCCAGCCGTTCTTTCAGAACCCAGAGAGCTTCCTCCGTTTCGACTCCGAAAGAGATATGGTCGAAAA
>CAWAOR010000021.1:0-94828 GCA_963783775.1 uncultured delta proteobacterium
GCCGTATCGCTCATTTATACGTGCCGGGAAATATAAAAAGATTCATGCAGCAGGGTATCGACCATAAGCTGAAGATCTCTTACGTTTTTATCTTGTGGTGTTTTGCTTATGATTCCGGTAATTCCGGGCATTACAGTCTCCACATATATGCGTCTAATCTACTGTCTGCAGGAGATGAGAAGTAATTAAAATGACTGGATTACCGCCTGTGCTGAAATATGATGTCATAATATACGTGTATATGAGATTAGCAAGATTACTGCCAGCTAAAGATAGTTACCTGTTGTTTGCAACAGTTTGGAGTACTTCTGCTCGTAATAGTTAGTTCGCATCTGCAATAGGCGTCTTATTATTATTTCTGGTAGATCGCGATTTCTCGATGTAATTTGAGTTTTAGAATTAATTTTCCCCAAGCATTCAGGGGGATGTAATATCGTGGTAAAATAATGCTTTCAAATCCAAGATTTCTTTTGAACTCTTTCAATGTTTCGCTTCCGCGTTTTCCATAATTGAACTTGGAGTAGATAAGATAGGGCATCTTTTTCTCGACACAAATTTCCACAGCTTTTGCAATCAGAAGATTCATAGGGCCTTTATCTCGATGAGCCACTTTTGCAAGAATTCCCATGGTTCTCATATAATCTTCCCGCAGAGACCAATTTTATATATGCAATCAGTTCATCGTTATAGAAAGCGCCTATGAACTGAGCCCTATCCAAAAAAGTTGCATTCAATTTTTTAGCTGTCTCAAAGTCCGTATTGATACTGCCTGTTGGGTTTGCCCTGCATGATCGGCGTTTCGTGGTAAATTTCCAAAATACCTTTTACAAGCTCATCGTTAAAATCAATTAGTCTAACTCTGACGCCTTTTCTTTGGCAAACCCTATCTTCTTTCTTGAGTTTTGGACTATTTGTTTTTTCAGCCAATTTTCATAACTTGTGATGGGAATGGCGGCGATGCTATCCCATTCCATGTGGTAGTTGTATTTCGGTCTTGGATTCCGGCAGTCTTTGCATGAAGGTAAATATATCTGCTTTGACGCCGCTGCTTTTGAGGCTTTTAATAAACGCTTCGGGATCTTCGATATCTTCATCCCATTCTTCTTTCAACTCGGCAATTCTACGAGTTTTCCGTAATTTTAATCTCCTTATCGTCCACGATCATCTTATTTACCTGTTGGTTTCTTTCCTTGAAGTTTTAGTGATAAAAGCGCCAGCGCTTTATACGTGGTGGCTTGTGCCCAGTGAATCATGGGTACTTTTAAAGTGATAGCGGGTATCGCATGAAATAGAAATAGCCGGTTTTGTCTTGCATATTTTCAATCGTCCATTTTGCAACTCTGCATTCCCAGTTCCAGGGATGATTGATCGTAGTCGGAAAAATTGGCCAAAGTTTCAATTGCCTGGGAACAACACTGACTATCAATGGGATATGTCCTGTTATGATAGTATTTTGGTCTTCCTGTTGGTTCAAAGAAATTGTTTTTAAAGAAATCAAAGCCCTTGTTTTAAGTTATTTTCATAAGTTTTATCATCTGTGCTTTCGATATAACACTTCAAAGCATCCAGATTATATCCGGTGTGAAAATTGTCGATCCAATGGTATTTGGGTTCTTCTCCGTAGTACCAGGAGCCATCCGGCAACTGGCGGGTGCATGTGTATTTAATGGCCTCGCTGGCGACTTTTAAATATTCATCATTGCCATTGAATTTGGCAGTTCGTGCCAGCATGGCGGCAGCCAGCATGCTTTGATTGTGAATTGTGCAATCTCCCTCACCGAAAGGCGTATAATTTATACAAAAGCCGGAATCTGTTTGGTTCCTTGGTCTTTCAAGAATCCAACTGGCAGATACTCTCGGCAATTTCAAGATATTTTTTGTCGCCGATTATTTCATAGGCATCAAGAAAGGCTTGCCCGATAAGGCTGGTCCAGACGGTAATCGGTTCAAATTTTCCCTGTCGGCCTCCCCGGCTGGCAAAATCAAACATTTTTCCCCAACTGTAATGCTTCAAATCCCGGGGCTTTATTATTCATTAACCATTCAAGGCATGAAACTGCTTTATCTTTATAAGTTTGATCGCCGGTCAGTTTTAAGCATGGTGAGATAGCCCCAGGCCATGTAGCCGCGGCCGATGTTTGAGTCCAAGGGCTTAACGCCGAGAAGTGGCCGGAGATTGATGGGGCTTCGCCAAATAAGCTTGCATCAGCAGACGGTCAAGGAACAAATTGCCGAAGGTCAAGGGCCTGAGATATGATGTCAGGCCGTCGGCAGGATCATAGCCCTTGTAGTTATGATCTTCGACCCATTTTTCAAGTTTTTTAAGACTTTGTTCAATAATCGCTTTTTTGTCATTTGATGGAGCTATCTAAATTATGTCACATATCGTATTCACATTACGATTCTTGTTTTTACAAAATTCTTTCAGCCTTCTCATCTGTTCTCCGCGAATGAACTGCTGAAGTTCTTTGAAATCGGCTTTATCCATTCTGGTTATAGCCGACCATGTAAAACCCAACATTAGAAGCGCTCCTCCTATAACAATGGGCTTTTTTCGTCATTTGATAAAGGGTTCTGAAAATTTCCCATAAAGGATGATTACCCAAAAAATAATCTTTTCTCCCCTGCCTGAACGAGGTCATAATGGGCGTGGTGTTGCCGGTTCCCATCTTTCGGTGATGAAGGCAGGTTTTTTCTGTAAATGTTCTTGTCTTCCAGCCTTTCATTCTGGCAGTTGTTACGGCGACCCAATCGATACCCCCTCCTTTTATGGGGATATATCCGCCGATTTCTTCAAAACATTTCTTGTCGGAACAACTGGCAGGCTCCTGAAACATGTTCAATATTTGTAAACCTGTAGTCATAATGTTTCCCTTCCTCAACAAAAGGAGTCCCGGCCACACCAAGCTTCGGATCTTTTAAATTTTGAAATCAGAAACTCAAAATAATCCGGGTCAAAAGAAATATCGGCATCAAGGTTTCCATGATATCATATTCCAAGTCTTTTACTTTTTCATATCCTGCATTGAAGCAGTTCACTTTGGCGCAAAAGTCACGTTCTGTATGTTCCGGCATTCGGACAAGTTCAATCCAAGGATGATTTTGTAGATGCTCTTTTACAATATCATCGGTCCTGTCGGTTGAGCCATCGCTGACGATGATCCATTTCAGAGGTAGGGCGGACTGGCTGATAACCGAAAGGATCGTCCCCTCGATGCTCTGCTCTTCATTCCGAGCGGGTGTGATCAAGGCATAAGTGTATTTCATACGCTCTGTTTTCATGGAAAAGAGATTGAGGTGAGAAACGCTATCCCTTCATCAGTAAACAAGAAAGAGCAAAGAGCACGATACACTACCGCTCGTCCATGCGGCCATCCAGGATTAGAGGAGGGCAGATCATGGGTCGAAACCGCCATACTGGCCAAGAAGTCAAAGCTATTCGAAAAGACAAAAGCTGTGCAACTCGTCTTAACAGCATCCTAATCGGTGGTCGACCAAACTAAAGATTCTATCAAATCGTAGTAGAGATCTTGTTTCGCGTCCCAGTTGTTTTGGCCAATAAACTGCAGGGCATCGGCTGCCAGTTGTTTTCGCTGGGACTCGTCCCCGGCAATTGCCAGAACGGCCCCCGCCAGGTCTTTTTCATCTTCCGACTTGAAAAACCTAACCAGTGAATCGTGAAATAGTAACGGTCGATTTGGGTTTCCGAGGCGATGACGGGCACCCCCAAGGCCATGAACTCGAGGATCTTGGTGCTGAAGGCCTCATCGCCGAATCCTGCCGCCCGCTTGGGAACAATCCCCAGATCGGCCTTGCTCATCAGCTGCGCGATCTCCTCAATGGGAACAATCCCATGGAAAAGAACCTGCTCCTTGACGCCAGCTCTGCAGCCAGGCGCTTCAGATTTTCTGTTTCGGGGCCTTCGCCGTAAATGTGAAACTGTGCTCCGGGCAAGTCTTTCCTTGATCAGTGAAAATGCTCTGATGGCAACATCCAGGCCCTGATGGTAGTTCAAGGTGCCGGGGTAAAGAAGAGTCAGAGCCGCTCATGACCGTCAGTCAGGGACGCCGGCTGAAAGATGGAGGGGTCCGGGATAATTCAGTAGCGTGGAGCATTTTGATAGCCTCTACGGATCTCCCAACGAGCCTGCTCCATCCAGATGTGATTGGAGACGATGACATGGTCCGAGAAAGCGCACGAGGCCTTTTCGACCACTCTGGAGCATCCTGAAGATCACTCGATCTCCGCGCCCCTTAAATTTGCTGGCATAAAACTCGGGCAGGATGTCATGAATGTCGAGAATCAACTTCGCCCCGGCCAGCTTGGGAACCAGGGCGGCAAAGACTTCGAAATCGGGGACGTTATGGACATGAATGAGGTCGTAGGGGTGTGGAGATGGTTTTTCGTCAAGAACCAGAAGGATCGGAAAAGGAAAGCGAGGAGGCGAAAGAAGTAGGACAACTTGGCCTTCTCGTTGACCACCCTTTTCTGGATGCGGAATAGGTTCACACCTTTCCAATCCTCGAAGCCTGGTTGGTTCCCTCGTCTTCAGGGCGATGACATCGACTTCGTCCCCCGCCTGGCCAGGGCTTCGGCATAGCGTTTTACCCGATTGTCGTTTTCATAAAAGGTGTAGGCGACCATGCAGACCCTGAGAGGTGTTCTCTTGCTCCCGGAGTGTGAACTCAGCGATCCTTGCTGAGGCTGTTCGATGTTTGCATATGGGAAGAATTCCCCTTGAGTCCCCCTTTTGGAAAGGGGGACAGGAAATGGAAGCAGGAGAGCGTGTACGGCAACGGGTAGCACAGTTGTGAGCTAGTCGCCTAGACTGATCCGGCATAGGACGGCAATAGCTGCAGGACGGTCTTTTCGGAAGCATAGTGAAGCCTCCAGAACCGGGCCAGCTCCCGTGGCAGCGCGTGCCAGAAGGCTCCCTGTAAGCGTGCTCGCAATGTGCTCGAGGAATGCCGCATAGCGCTCGACGGGATATTCATCACAGTCGGGCTCGCTGTCACCGAAAGCCATGTAATCGGGGTGTGTTGCGATCAGGGCCAGTCCGCCGTTTTCAGCAATCCAGTGCAGCTTCTTTTTCCAGATGTCGATGGAGGTCTCCTGCATGAGCACAAAAAGGTGCAAATCCTGGGGAAGGGTGTAGGGGAGCTCCACGTAGCCTCCACCGTTATCAGGATTGGGAATGAAAAGGGGAAGATCGTCCCCAGGGCGTCGGGCTGAGGTTCGAAGGGGTCCGTATCGAAGGTGGAGGCATCGTATTCGATATCGAGGTCGTGCAGCCATTCGAGGTTATGGTACATGCAGGGAGAACGGAAACCGGCCACCTTCCAGTCCCGGAGGATTGCGTTGATGCGGGCGGCCTGCTCCAGGAATTCCCTTCTGGAGTGATAGAGGGTGCCGTCATGGGTGAGGCCGTGGACACCGACTTCAAACCCGCGCCGCTCGAGTTCCTCGCGCAACGCGGAGGATACGGGATAGTCTTCCGCCACGAAGTTGAAAGACGAGCGAAAGCCGAGCTTTTCTTCCAGTTCCGCAAGTTTTAAACACCGGTCGTAGCCGCGTTGGCTCTCCACATCGTGGGTGAGCACGAGGGCGAAGCGTTTGCCTTCGGGCCATCCGGTCCAGCCCGGCGGGGGCGTGGCGGTACGCTCGTCAATGGGCCATACCGCACCGTGCCTGGCCAGTCGCCGCGAGATCTGCAATCTGCGCAGGGCGAGCTGCAGGCGGCGAGGGATGGCCGGTTTGATGAGGTAGAAGAGGCGGAGGTTTTGGTTAAGCATAAGAGTGAAGGGTGAAGGGTGAAGGGTGAAAGGGAAGGGTGAAAAGTGAAGAGTGAAGGGTGAAGGGTGAAAGGTGAAGGGTGAAGGGTGAAGGGTGAAGGGTGAAGGGTGAAGGGTGAAGGGTGAAGGGTGAAGGGTGAAGGGTGAAGGGTGAAGGGTGAAGGGTGAAGGGTGAAGGGTGAAGGGTGAAGAGTGAAGGGTGAAGAGGTGAAGAGTGAAGAGTGAAGAGTGAAGAGGTAAATGTGGATTCAACGATTCATACCTCTTCAAGCAGTCTGAGATAGTCCTGAACTGACATGTTGATGACCTTCATGTTGTTTCTGATGATGAAAACCGGAACTTCCTTGTACATGGGGATCACTACCGGGCGCTTGGCTCCAGGGTAATGATAAATAAGATGGTCACCTTGGGTTCTCACATATGTGCAGCCAGCGGCTTCAAATATTTCGACCTGGACCTGATAGCTCGTCGGCTTGATTCCAGACGTCATACTGCCAATTCAATGGGAGTAAAACCGATAAGCTCTCTTCGTGCCATAAAGACACCTTGAATCTCATCAAGACCCGCCTCACGCAAGAGATCCGGTAAGGTGCCAAGTTTCATGGCTTCTTCCAGGTTAATCAGAATAACCTCTATGAGATTCTTCTTTGCCTGGGCAACAGTCTCGCCGCAAGACGCTATGTCAAGTTCCGGACAGAAAGAAACAACCATGTTCCCTTCCCGCCAGAGCTCTTCAGTCAGTTTGAGGTTCATTGTTTCCTCTTAGGAAAGTGAAAGGTGAAAGGTTAAAAGCGAAGAAAAGTGAGGCGTGAGGCGTTAGGCGTGAGGCGTAAAAGCAAAAAGCTAGGGACAGTGAGGCGTCCGGGTACAGAGCTTTGAGGCTTTAGCGCTTGTAGATCTCATTTCTGTGTCCCACACGCAAAACAATGATGTCGTTGTCCTGGATATCAAAGATGACCCGGTAGTCTCCAATGCGAAATCTGTACGTGCCAAGTCTGGAGTCAGTGAGTTTTCCAGCATGCTTTAACGGTTCGTCCTGGTATCTCAAAAGGGTTTTCCCTATACGGCTGCGCATCTCTGCTTCGAGCTTCTTTATGTCTTTGATTGCTCGTTGTGTGTAGACTAGCCGGTATTTCAATGGCCAAAAAGCTCCTCGTGCGTTTGCGTTCGGCCTGCCCGGTAGTCCGTCCGAGCTTCTTTAATACTGGCGAGATACTCAGGGGAGGTGGCAGCAAGGAGGTCCTCCAGGAAATCATCCCGCTCATTCTTTTTCATTTTCTTTACCGCAGCGATGATTTCCTCGGGTCTGATTTCCATTTTAAGATTCCTGCTCATACACTGTCCTTGAACGGTGAAGGGTTAAGAGCTAAGGAGCGTGAGGCCTTTCCCGTGAGGCCTTTCCCGTGAGGCGTGAGGGGTGAGGCGTTAGGCGTTAAAGGTAAAAAGCCAAGGAGCGTGAGGGGTGGAGTCATTTGGTGATCCTTTTGCGCAGGGAATTCATCAGGCCGCCGATGAGGGCGAAGAGTCTGTCAATAGAAAAAAAGTCAGTTCCATCCTGCCTATGATCTCTCCATTTGGGGATCTTTCAACGCATCGAGATGGTCACCTTCAGACTCATGGAAAGCGTCTGTAAATGTCCTTGCGGTGCAGAAAACGGATCAGCTCCAAAGTGTCTCCAGCTAACTTAATACCGAGCCGATAATCCCCAATTCTAAGCCGGTAGTACGTTTCATATCCCTCGATTTTCTTGATCCCATGAACTTCATCCAGCGACTCGACTTCCCTCAGTCTTCCAATAACCTCCAAGATGCGTTTCTTCATGTCAGGATTGTTCTTGACGACACCAATATCCCTATCAAAGCTTTTTGTGTACAGGATTTTCACCAGCTAATCCGCCAACTTTGAAATAATATGCTTCTCTTCGCTGTATTCACCAGTGTCGCCCTCCTCCATGGCCAACCCTAACTTCATGTCCAGAATAGCTTCGGAAACAGCATGCTCCAACAAATCGCTCCTTTCGGTGAGCGTGCTGATGAGGGCTTCTTTTATGAGTTCTTTAAGCTCAATAGTTGAAATATTATGCTTTTCCATCCTTATCAGATCTCCTCATGGGGTGAGGCGCCAAAAGACGGTGAGGGGTGAGGGGTGAGGGGTGGAGTCATTTGGTGATCCTTTTGCGCAGGGAATTCATCAGGCCGCCGATGAGGGCGAAGAGTCTGTCAATCCGGGTGAGGAGGTTCTCAGTGTCTGAGAGGTAGCCCAGGTTTTTTGCCAGGATGATCTGCGTTTCCAGTTCGCTCAAGGAGCCCCTGCTGATGCCGAGGAACTGGAGGAACTCTTTGGTTCCTTCCCTCCCGGCGCCCTCAGCTATGTTGCCGGGCACGGAAACGGCTGCACGTCTGAGTTGGTTGGTGAGCCCGAAGCTTTCCGAAGCAGGGAAGTCGGCGGTTGCCTGGTAAACCTCTTTGACCAGATCCATGGCTTCCTTCCACGCCACCAAGTTATGGTGAGCCCTTCTGCCCTTCGTGTCCATCCCCTCACCCCTCACGCCTGACCCCTCACGGTTTGACATCCATGGCCTCCTGCCAGGCAATCAGATTATGGTGTTCTCGCATGCCCGTCACCCCTCCATCACCCATTTCAGTTTGACTTCTTGAGGGCTCAGCGTTTGACCGCTTCACTGCCATGCCGAATTACTTATTGAATACCCGGTGTACCTCTGGCCCCATGCCAGACTCTCACGATTTCAACAGTTCGCTTTCTGCGATGGATTCTGTAGACGATTCTGAATGGGTTGCGAATCACTTCCCGGATAGCTGGATCAGCGAGTTCAGGCACGATGCGCCCGGAAGCCGGGAAATCAGCCAATCTCTCCGCAACCTCAAACAACCTGTTTAGGAATCGTTCTGCTGCGGAAGGACTGCCTTCTGCGATAAAGTTGGCAATATCTTTGAGATCAAGCCGAGCCGAGGGAGACCAGGTCAGCTTGAAAGCCATTCGCTGAACTCCCGGCGCACCTCTTCATGCAGAATCCCCCTGCCTTCATCGAGTTCGCGAATGCCCTTGCGCACACCCGCAATGAAGCTAATACGCTCCTGGATGTCTTCCCAGGTAGCATCTTCGGGAAGTTCTCGGATGCTTTTTATGGCTGTTTCTTTGATGGTCATATTCAAAACCTCTTGAAGAGGGTTGGGGTTAGGGGTGGAGTCATTTGGTGATCCTTTTGCGCAGGGAGTTCATCAGGCCGCCGATATCGCCTAGTTCCTGAGCGAGTCTGGCAAGAAGCGCTCTCAATTCCTTCACGGTGACGTCTAGTTTATGTGATTTGCTGTACAGCAGCAAAGGGATAATCCTTTTGTCGGCATGGTCAGCAACGTAGATCAGACGATAGCCGCCCCTTTTGCCTTTTATAACATCGGAATTCTGCACTCTGAGCTTCTTGACATCACCGAATCCGCGAAGAGTCTTGCCCAATTCTGGATTGCTCTCGATTACTCGCAGAGGCTGTCTTAAGATCTGCATTCACATTGGGGTATTTCTTCTTAAGGTCTTTCACGGTGTTCTTAAAAAACTCCGGCAGGAAGATTTCATAAGGCATCTATTTCATCTTCCCAGTTGGGGAGTGCCCCCGCTGCCATGGATTCCTCCATTGCTTTGGCAATGAGCTTTTCCAGAATGCCTGAGTCTGTCAAAATGGCATCCTCGTCCTCTTCTCTCAGATTGATCAGGTTATCCACAAGCAGTTCGAACTCCCGATATTTTTGGATACCAATAATCACAGCCTTCGGTTCCCCCTCCTCGAAAATCACCGGAAAATTACCTCCCGAGAGGGGATTGGTGACTTCCTTCTTCCGTGGTGATGGCATGAAAGCAACTCCGTTAGGGGTGAAGAGTGAAAAGTGAAAAGTGAAAAGTGAAAGGTGAAAAGTGAAAGGTGAAGAGTGAAAAACGGTGAATGGGTGAATCGGAAGAACAAAGTGCAAGAGACGGTCAATCGGATATCAAAAGCGCTTAGGTAAACCCGCTTGCTTGAGGACCGCGTTTGCCGTGTGTCGAGATTTGATTGAGCCATCCACCACGAACCTGATACCGGTAATGGGGCTGAACCAGATTTCGTGGTCACCCTTCCCCGGACGTTCAAGAAAGCATCCAGCAGCTCTCAATAGTTCTTTTAGGAGTGGAGTGTAGCTCTCCATCAGTAACCTGGGCGATGAGCGGTGTCAAAACGGCGGCTCAGCAATTCGAAGGGGACTTCATTCTCCCCAAGGGTGTCATTGGCATCAAGAAGCTCGGGGATGAGCACTTTTAGTTTCTCAACCAGGCCTTCCAGAGTGCTCTCCTCCGTAGCAAGGCCCGGCACATCGTCGCTGGTTGCTACCCACACCCGCGCCTCATCATCCCACTCGGCACGAACGAACAATGGTTTGGCATGCATACATTGGTCCTCAAAGACGGAGAAAAACAAAAAAGGGTGAAAAGTGAAAAGTGAAGGGTGAAAAGTGAAAGGTGAAAAGTGAAGGGTGAATCGGGAGTTGTGATGTGCCTATGCAGACAGCTCCGCCAACTCGGTTACATCTGGCGGCGTTGGAAGAAACCAGGTTTAGCGATTTACTTCACAAAAAGCAAGCCGGGTGAGCCCATTCAGGCTGGCTCGCGATGTTTTAACACCTTCGGTCAAGTGCTGGTGAAACTTAACGCCTAATCTCTTTTGTGCTAACCAAGATCCCGGCAAGCCAGGATGCTCCCTGCCGTGTATCCACTTAGAAACTATGTCAAAATGCCTCTTATCGTCATTCCGGCGAAAGCCGGAATCCAGTATTCGCCTGGTTGATGATATCCCGGAGCATGACCGCAGTCAATGCTTCATTCGATTCTCTACGCAACATGGCGGTAGAGAAGGGTTCCGGCCAGACGCAGGAGCGGCAGAGGGAGAAGCCTGCAGATTCTGTTGTGCATTCCGGTCAGCCGGGATGAGCTCCTGACGAAGGCGTGCTGTTTGAGATCGTACTTGCAGTAGTGGATCGGTTCCTCGTGGGCTCCCCAACCCCGTTTGAACTGCAGGAGCCCCTCGTTTTCCGGCTCCGTCCTGCCAAAGCAAAAGGTCCGGCAGCCTTTTCGCGCATAGGCCCGGATGCCTTCCCACATGACCAGGTTGTTGGCGCGCAAATGCTGGCAGCGGAAATCCGAAGCCCCGTATTTGAATACCGCCTGCTTGCCGAAATGCAGGAAGACAGCTCCGGCAATGATCTTATCCTCGAAGGAAGCGAGGGCGACCGTGCCGTGGTCTTTCGCCAGGAGGTGCTCCCGGAGCTTTTCGAAGTACCGGAAGGGCTGAGGCGGAAGCCCGTGGCGTTGGCGCGTGAGGCAGTTGAGGCGGTAGAACTCCTGGACGGCATCTCTGGAAGCATCCAGGGTCACGCTGACGCCCGCCTTTTCGGCCTTCCTGATGTTTCGTCGGGTGCCGGCCCGCAAGTTCGACTGGAGTGCCGTTTCTCCTCCGGCCAAATCCAGGGTGTGGCGATAATACCTCGCCGACGGCGGGATCTCCGCGGGGATGTTGGCGTCACTTCGGACCTCGATGGAGCGCCACTGAGCTCTGGCCCCGTGGCGGACCACCACTGCGAGCGCGTCAT
This sequence comes from uncultured delta proteobacterium, assembly GCA_963783775.1. Classification (GTDB taxonomy): domain Bacteria; phylum Desulfobacterota; class Syntrophobacteria; order Syntrophobacterales; family Syntrophobacteraceae; genus JADGQM01. Next base: position 11,426 of record CAWAOR010000021.1, read on the forward strand.
GGAAGCCGGTGCCTGCGGGAAGAATGGGCCGGCAGTAGTCAGTGAAGGGCAGCGAAAGGCCTCTCTTTCCCGTAACGATGCTGCGGACCTCCATAAAGGGAAAAAGGGCACTCAGTGAGCGCCCTTCAATAGCAGCAAAATACACCGGTTCGTAACCGTATGCTTCGTGAAGAAGCCTTGCCCACATGGAAGAATGGAAGATGGTAGCTTCAGAATGAGCCGAAAGCAGATCGTCCCAGCAGGGATGCGTTAGCGGGTTGACGGATTTAAGATTCACACACTGAGCCCAGTCCTTTTGTTTTTCCGACTCACCGATTCACCGCTTTTATTGCCTGGGCCACTTGAACCTGCTGGGCTTCCGTCAGGCCGGGGTACATGGGGAGCGAGAGCAGTTCTTTGGCGAGTCGCTCCGCTACCGGGTAATCACCCGGTTGGCAGCCTCGGTGGCGGTAGGCTTCCTGGAGATGAAGGGGAACGGGATAGTGGAGTCCGGTGCCGATGTGGTTTTCCGTCAGGTGTTTTTGCAGCGCGTCGCGATGACGGGTGCGCACGACATAGAGATGGTAAACCGATCGGGCATAGGGGGGCTCAACGGGGACGGCGACATCCTCGATGCCGCTCAGCAGCTGCTTGTAGCGTTCGGCGCACGTTCGGCGCTCCTCATTCCATGCGGCGAGGCGCCTGAGCTTCACAAGCAAAATTCCCGCCATGATGGCGTCGAGCCGTCCGTTGTATCCCTCCAGGTCATGATAGTATTTCTTCGCCTGGCCGTGGTCCCGGAGTTTGCGGATGTGGGCGGCGATTTGGGGATCGTTGGTGGTCACGGCGCCGGCTTCGCCGCAGGCTCCAAGGTTTTTCCCGGGATAGAAGCTGAAGGCGGCGGCAAGGCCGAGAGAGCCGGCTTTTTGCCAGGCGTGAGGGTGAGGGGTGAGGCGTGAGGCGTGAGGGGTGAGGCGTGCGAGAGATACTCGGCGCCGTGGGCCTGGCAGGCGTCTTCGATGACCAGCAGGCCATGCTTTTGGGCCAGCTCCCGGATCGGGTCCATGGGGGCGGGCTGGCCGTAGAGATGCACCGGGATCACCGCCGCGATCGGGCTGCCGGTTTTGCGGTGGATCGGGCGGCCGGTTTTCGTTCCCGGTCGGCAGTGATGGTCGAGATATGCAGCCAGCTTTTCAGGATCCATGTTGCAGGTGTGCTCGTCCACATCGACGAAATCCGGGACGGCTCCCGCCTGCGAGATGGCTTCCGTGGTGGCGATGAAGGTGTTGGGCACGGTCAGTACGGTGTCGCCCTGTTTGACGCCGGCGGCCATGAGGGCAAATCGCAGAGCATCGGTGCCGCTCCCGACCCCGATGCAGTGATCGGTGCCGCAGAAGCGGGCGAAATCCGCCTCGAAGGCCTCCACCATCGGCCCGCCAATGAAGCCGGCGGTGCCCAAAGCTTCGCGGAATACGGTCACGAGCTCCTCTTCCAACTCCAAGTGGGGCGTTACCAGATCGAGAAAGGGAACAGCGTGGTGAGGCGTGAAGCGTGAGGAGTGAGGGGTGAAGGGTGAGAGGTGGAGGGGGTTTTACTTGTCATGGTCGATGAACCTTGAGGGTGAAGGGTGAAGAAAGGGGTTATGGGTGATGGGTAATGGGAAAAAGCCGGTGAATTGGGCGAATTTGAAACATCTCACCTACGCCTCACCCTAACGCCTCACGCCTAACGCCTCACGCCTCACCATCAACGAGCCTGATGAAGTGAGCTGGGTTGCCGGCTACGATGGCGCGGGGGGGGACGTCTTTGGTGACGACGCTGCCGGCGCCGACGATGGCGCCTTCGCCGATGGTGACGTTGGCCAGGATGGTGCTGCCGGAGCCGACGGAGGCCCCTTGTTTGACCAGGGTGGGTTCCACCTTCCAGTCGGCCTCGGTTTGCAGGCTGCCCCCGGGGTGGTGGCTCTCGGGTAGCTGTCGTTGATGAAGGTTACGCTGTGGCCGATGAAGACGTTGTCCTCGATGGTCACCCCTTCACAGATGAAGGTGTGGCTGGAGATCTTGCAGTTGCTGCCGACTGCGGCGTTCTTCTGGATTTCAACGAAGGCGCCGATCTTGGTGTGGTCGCCGATCGCGCAGCCGTAGAGGTTGATGAATTTGGAGAGCTTGACGTTCTCTCCCAGTTTCACGTCGTCGGCGATGCTAAGGAAAGTCATAGGTAAACCAGTTCCCCCGGTTCTTCAGGGACTTGTTGGGCCGATTCGAGCATCTTGACGATCCGCAGGCCCGCCTGCCCGTCATTGAAAGGGGTCTTGCCGTTCTTGACGCAGTCCACGAAATACTCGGCTTCGAGCTTCAGGGCTTCGGTCTGTTCGAGCTTGGGCGCCCACATGTCCCCGGAACGGTAGCTCACCAGCAGGTTGTAGAGCCTTCCCGGTTGTGGATGTCAACGCCCTTGTCGTAGACCTTGATCTTCATGTCGGGATCCAGGTCATTCCAGACCAGCATCTTCTTTTCGCCGCCAAGCAGCGTGGTTCGCACCTTGACGGGAGACAGCCAGTTCACGTTGAGATGCCCCATGATGTTCCCGCCATAATAGATGGTAATGTAGGCCACGTATTCATGAGGGGTGAAATGGTTGCCGCCCGTGGCCAGGATGGCCTCGGGCTTGGCGCCGATGAGGTGGTCCATGATGGCCAGATCATGGGGCGCCAGGTCCCAGATGACGTTCACATCATGCTGAAACAGCCCCAGGTTGACCCGCATGGAATCATAGTAACAGAGATTTCCCAGCTCTCCCTCGTCGATGAGCTCTTTCATTTTGCGCACGGCGCCGGTGAAAAGAAAGGTGTGATCCACCATGATGGTGAGGTTCTTCTGGGCGGCGAGTTCGATCAGTTCTTCGGCCTCGGCCACCGTCGCGGTAAAAGGCTTTTCCACGAAGACGTGCTTGCCGTTTTGCAGCGCTTCTCTGGCGAGGGGGTAATGCAGCGAGACCGGGGTGACCACGGCCACGGCGTCGATGTCCGGGGAAGTAGTGATGGTGCGGTGGTCGGCGGTCAACTCGATACCCGGAAAAGCCTTCCGGGCACGCTTGAGCGCGTTGGGGTTCTTGTCGGCAATCGAGACGAGGCTTACTCCTTCAACGCTGCCAAAATTCCTCGCGACATTGGGACCCCAATAGCCGTAACCGATAATACCCATGCGCAGCATACGAACTCCTTCCCTAATACGCTCCTTTGCCCTTCATGACGACCAGGGGGGTCTGGATGAGGAGGCTGAGGTCCAGCCACAGGGACCATTGCCTGGAATAGCGGATATCCAGGCGCACCATTTCGTCAAAAGTGGTGGTGCTCCGGCCCTTCACCTGCCAGAGGCCGGTGATGCCCGGCTTCATCTCGAGGATTCGCCGCCGGTGCCAGATGTTGTAGAACTCCAGCTCATAAGGGATAGGGGGGCGCGGCCCGACCAGCGACATTTCCCCTATGAGGACGTTGATGAGCTGCGGCAGTTCGTCGAAGCTCGTCTTCCGGATGAATCTTCCGGCCGGAGTAACCCTCGGGTCGTCCTGGATCTTGTAGACGCCGTCGCACGCTTCCCCGTTTTCTTCGGAACAGATGAGCTGTTTTACGTATTCTTTGTGAATCGTGGGGTCGTTATCGATAATCATCGAGCGGAACTTGAGCAGGGTAAAGGGCTTGCCGAATTGACCGACCCGTTGCTGCCGAAAAAAAACCGGACCCTTCGAGCTGGCCTTGATCCACACCGCGAGAGTGAGGAACAGCGGTGAGAGCAGGATCAGGCCGAAGAGACTGCCGGTGATATCGATGAGTCTCTTGAGCGAGAGGGAGATCCGCTTGGACGAGTGCTCGGAGAGAAGATCCGGGTAAAGTTTGAGGTCGGAGGAAAATCTTGTTTCCGGCGTCTCGAAATCTTCCGGGAAAACGTGAAAGGAGATCCTGAGGTGTTTGGCCTGATGGGGGTACAGAGCGGTCCGTAATTCGCTCGAGACCCTGTCGCTGATTTTTTCTTTTGCCTCGACGACCTCCATTTCACCGAGTTCGGTGAAAATGACGCCGATAATCTCGTCCTTTTCATACCAGCCCCGACTGTCCACCTCTCTGGTGGCGGCTGCGAGCCGATCGGCGATGATTTGGGCCGGCCCGTTCCCGTTGGTCTCTCCAGCGAGGGTGCTGAGATCCAGGAGCATCAGAATAAACGGCCGTCGGGACCGTTCCGCGCGTTTCCTTTCCAGGGCCAGGAGGTCGTTGAATTGGGGCGCATCACACAGGCTGCAGGAAAGCACGGAGGAAACATCCTCCGACCCGTTGCCGTTGACCTTAAGATTCTTTTTCATAAATGACGGAATGAAGTTCATGAGAAGACCTCCGAAAAGCAGAAAGGAGATAAGGGAAGGTGTAACTTCTTACAGTTGGTTTACCGGGCGCTCTCGCCGAGGAAAAAGATGCCGATGGTTCTGAACATAATCTTCAGATCCAAAAGGATGGACATGTTTTTAATGTAGTAGAGATCGTATTCGAGTTTGCGCAAAGCGTCCTCGAATGAGGTTCCATAAGGGTATTTCACCTGCGCCCAGCCGGTTATGCCGGGAGGCACGGTGTGGCGGACCGAATAGTAGGGGATCTGACGGCCGAGTTCCCGGGCAAACTCCGGCCTTTCCGCACTGGGCCCCACCAGGCTCATCTCGCCCTTGTACACGCTCCAGATCAGGGGCAGGTGGTCCAGCCGGAAAAAGCGGAGCCAGCGGCCGACCCGCGTTTCCCGGGGGCCTCTTTGCAGGGTCGCGCCAGCCACTTGGGGCTCTGCCTCGGCGTCCATGGACCGGAACCTCCACACGGAAAACAGGCTGCCGTTCGGCCCACGCGCTCTTCCCGGTAGAAGACGGGACCGGGAGAATCAACGAGGATGGCAAGCGCGATGAGCGCCGCGATCGGGAACAACACTATCAGGAGCAGACTGGAGAAGACCAGGTCGACCAGGCGCTTCAGCTTTTGCACGGTGGTCTTGGAGATGAGGGTGAAACCGTCGGCAAAGAGCAGCCAATGGTCCTCGATGTACTGCACCGGGATGCGGCCGGCGAGCCGCTCGTAGAGATTCGGCAAATCGATGATTTCAATGCCGTTGAGACGCGCTTCGAGAACCTTGCGGATGATCCGCTGCGAGCGATGGCGCGGCAGGGCGATGACGATGGTCTTGATCCCCAGATCTTTGGCCGCCTCGCCGAGCTGATCCAAACTGCCGACCATCGGTGGGGAACCGATTTCGCCGAGCGTTTCGAGGTCACCGTCCACCAGGCATCCCTTGACGTCAAAGGGAGACACGGGAGAGCTGAGGAGCTGGATGACCTGCTTTCCCAGTTGGCCGTTACCGAGTACCAGCGTCGGCGTTCTGGGCTCTGAGGCTGCGATCAGGCGCGAGTAGACCAGTCTGAACCCTGCCAGCAAAATCCAGGCGAGGGATGCTTGAATGGCAAGGGTTCCGCGGCCGAATTGCCACTGGGGAGCGAGGTAAAAGAAGGCGGCGGAGAGCAAAGTCCCCAGGCCCACGGCAAGGCCGGTGCCGGTCAGCATCTCGCGTTCCCGAAAGAGTCGCCGCGTGCGGTACTGGTCGAAAATGAAAAGGCCGATCAGAAACTGGCAAAGAGTCGCAAGGCAGGCTCCAGTGTAGGCTTCGAAGATGTTGAAAGGAATTCCGGTGCGAATCCAGGCGGTCAGAAAGCAGGCCAGACCGATGGCCAGGATATCCCCGACCACGAGGATGCCCCAATGCCTGAGGAAGGAGGCGGCGAAGGGGGTCCCGGCGGCGGTGGAAGCCCCGGTGGCAGCGCTCTTCCGATACAGCCGGATGTCCGCCTGCATGGTTCCCGAGAGCGGCTGCTGATCCTTTCCGGTAAAGGAAGCGAAGGTGAACCTCAGCTTTCGCATCTGCTCGCCGCTCAAAAGATTGCGGAGATGCTCGGTGACCTTGCCAAGGATGATGTCTCTCGCTTCGTCCAGGCCGGCGTCGCCGATTTCCGTGCAGAGGACTCCCAGGATGGCCTGGTCGGCATACCAACCCTTGATGTCCGTCTCCCTCGTGACAGAAAACAGGGTGGCGCTCAAGGTGGCGACCAGCGGCTTCCATTCGCGCCCCCCGGGAACGTCCTGGACGTTCAGGAGCATCAACAGGACCGGGGCTCCCGAGCGCTCCGAGCGCTTCTTCTCCAGAGCGAGGACCTGTTGAAAAGCGTCCTCACCAAGAAGCGAGGGCTCCCTGTCGAACGGGTGCTCGCGGAAGGGAGCTTCGCCCGTCGGCTGAAGATCGAAATGGGTTTCTGGGTTCATAAGGCCTTAGAGAGGGCTAGAGAATCTTATAGATGGACTCTGGGATGTAATAGCGACGCTTGTTCAGGACGAGGCCCAGGACCTGGCCTCCGACCCTGGAGATGCTGTCCTTCACGTTCTTGGCTGTTTGCCAGCGGGTTTTTTCCGCTTCGAGGACCAGAATCACGCCGTCAACCCGACCCGCGATGGCGAGACCGTCCGGGGAGATGGTCAGAGGAGGGGAGTCGATGAGAACCAGGTCGAAACGATCCCTGAGGGTCCTCCAAAAGGTATCGAAGCGCGGGGAATCGAACATTTCAGGAGTCGAGGTGGAAGAGTTGCACGAAGGGCTGACAAAGAGCTTGGATTCCCCTATCTGATAGAGCGCGTTGTCGACGCAGTCGGTCTTGATCAGAGCGTCCAGCCAGCTGTAGTTGGACTTGAGGGCAAAGTAATCCTTCTGAGTCGTCTGATGGCGGTCGCCGTCGAGGAGCAGGACGGATTTGCCGATGCGGGTGGCTGAAATCCTGGCAAATTCGCGGGCGATGGTGGAAGTGCCCTCGCCTTCACGAGACCCGATGAACTGGATGGTTTTCTGCTTGAGATGGGGGAGGATGGCCTCGATGGTCTTGTAGAGGCTGAGCATTTCCTCGGCGATTTCCTGATCCAGAGCCTTCAGATCAGGGTTCAGCGGGAGGAGGACCTCGGGCAGCTTTTTGGTCGCCCTTCTTTTCCTGGTAGGCGTGTTGTAACGCTTCGTAAATCTTGCTCATGGCCTGTTTCTCCGATCCTTCAACGAGGGGAGGAGATTATAGCGGTTATATGTATCGTGGTGCAAGCGGTAAATGGCGAAACCGGTTGTTGGCTCTTGGCAAAAGCAATACGGTTTCACCATTTGGTCTCGCTTTTCGGAAAGAGAATGCGGTCGCCGCTCCTGATGATGTTCAGGTCTTTGATCTGGGGATTGGATTGGCGGACGACCTCGACGAGCCTGGGATCAAGGCGGCCGTAGACATCGCGAACCAGGCTTGAGATGCAGTCTCCCTCCTTAACCGTTATGGAGACAGCATCGTTTTCGGGAGCCGAGAACAGAGGCGGGACTCCCGGTGGCCGCAAGGGTCGGCAGAGGGCCTGGCGTGAGCAGCTCGGATTGGGGGGGGACAAGGTTCTGCATTCGATTCGACACCCGGACAACAGGGGAGCCGCTCATGTGCGGGGGTCCCAGGGGCTGTTCCGCCACCCACCCCCGGCCCCTCCCATCGAGGGAGGGGAGTGAAGCCGTGCCGGCGATCGGGGCGGCCGTGCTCGTGGAGGGTGTAATCGTTCCGGCAGAGGGCACGACGGCGCCGGTGGCAGGTGTAGCTGCTCCGGCAGAGGGTTCGAGCGTGCCGGTCGAAGGTGTGGACGGCCCGGCAGGGGACGTGACCGGCCTGGCAGAAGGGGTGGCCGCGTCAGCGGAAGGGATGACCGTGTCGGAGAGGGGTGCGGGCATCCCGAAAGCGGGCACGTCTGTGGCAGAGGGGGTCAGGACTGTGCCGCCGGGCGGCGAGGATGTTGCGAGCTGCGGCTCGCTGCCGGTCGACTCAGAGGAGACCCGCTTTGCTTCCTCTCTACCCATAAGGGAGCTTGGGAGGGAAGGAGGTGCTGCGCCGCTTCCCGAAGTGGCTTGCTGGGTCGCAGTGGAGGTCGGACCCGCCGGTGCAGCCGGCTGCTGTACCTGGTTGGATGTCCCTTGGGGCGCCGTTTGCGTCGCATGGTGAGCGATGCCCGGAGGGAAGGGAAACCTGGCAGAGAGGAGGAGCGTTGCCAAAGCGGCCGCCGCGAGCGGAGCGAGCCACCATCTGAGGCGACGCCTGGGTTTCTGTCCGAGATATTCGGCCACGACTTCCTTGACGATCTTCCTGCCGATGGGCTTCTTCTGGTAGCCGAAACCGGTGATCAGGGCATTGTCGCAAAGGATGTTGATGACCCGGGGGATTCCTCGGGACGCCTTGATGATGGGCTTCAGCGATCCTTCTGCAAAAATCATCTGTCCGAGAGCCGACGCTTTGGCCAGGCGGTGCTGGATGTAGGCAAGACTTTCCGCTTCGGTAAGAGGATTGATCTGCTGGCGAATGGCAATCCTTTGTCGGAGTTGCCGCAGTTCGTGCAGATTGAGGATCCGTTCCAGCTCGGGCTGCCCGACCAGCAGAATCTGAAGGAGCTTGTCTTCGGAGGTCTCCAGGTTGGAGAGCATGCGCAGGTTCTCAAGAGTCTCTATGGGCATGTTCTGCGCTTCATCGATGATCAGGACGACGGTCCGGTTGCTTTTATACTCATCGATGAGGATGTGGTGGAGGCGATTGACCATGGCAAAAGTGTCGTCACCTTCTGCCTCGGTGCCGAATTCGGTGAGGATCAGCTTGAGCAGGCCACTGAAGGAGACGGCTGCGTTGAAAATGTAGATGATTTTGTCTTGTTCGTGGTCGCTTTTTTCCAGATAGGCCCGCAGGATCGTGGTCTTGCCCACCCCCACTTCCCCGGTGATCGCCAGGAAGCCCTTTCTCTGTTCGATGCCGTAGATGATCGCGGCAAAAGCCTCCCGATGACTCGGGCTGAGAAAGAGGAACTCCGGGTCCGGGGTAATGTGGAAAGGTTTCTTGTTGAGATTGTAGAAACTGCGATACATGGGTAGTGGCTAGTGGTTAGTGGTTAGTGGTTAGTGGCTAGTGGTAGTGGTTAGTGAAGAGTGAAGAGTGATGAGTGATGAGTGCCAGGTCACTTGCTGGTTCCCAAGCTCCAGCTTGGGAATCAGTAGAGAGTGACGGGTTCCAAGTTTCAAGTTTCCAGTTTCAAGTATCAACTCTTATACGGTACGGCGACCAGCACCGGTAGACCCAGGCGTCTTTCGGCCTCGGCCGGGGTGGTAACCCCACGCTTGAGAAATTCCAGTAGAAACCCGAGTCCCAGGGCTCCGGCAATTCCGATCCCGAGCACTATGCCCACAAAAAGGATGGTCGGCTTCTGGGGGTTGGCCGGAATCATGGGAACGGACGCCGGCTTCGATGACACTGACGCTGGTCATCTTCTGGCGCTCGAGCTCATCGTAAATTCGCGATTCCTCCAGCCGCTGCCGGTAGCTGCGATATCGCTCTTCATTGTTGGTGACTTCGCGCTGTAATTCCCGGTATTTGCTTTCGTGGGAGGTCAGGTTCTCCAGCTGCTTGTTGAGATCGGTCATTTCCTGTTCGAGAGCGGTTTTTCTCACCTTGAGCGAGCTCAATTCGGCCTTGGCTTGTCCCGCCTGCTTTTGGAGGTCCTGGTAGACCGGGTCGGTCGAGGACGTCCGGTTGGTGGCGTCGCGGCTGTTCTGGTTCTCCATGTATTGCTTCACGAGCTGCATTTGCTCGCGGACATTGGCAACCAGGCGATTGTCCTCCTTGTACTTGGAAAGCAGTTCCTTCTCCTGCAGCTGCAGATTCAGCAGGCGGGTGTCGGCTTCCGCTTTCCTTTCTCCAGCCGGGCCGCTCAAAACGTTCTTGGGCGTGGCCTGCATCTGCTTGTCCAGCTCGGAAATCCGTTCCTGGACTTCCTGGATCTGGTTCGAAGTGGTGTTCAGCGTGCCGGTCAGGGTTACTCGTTGGGTGAGCAGAGCCGTGCGCTGGTCGTCAAAAGAGACGATCTGGATCTGGTCTTTGAAGGCCTTGAGCTTGTTCTCGGCATCCGCCAACTTCTGCCGGTATTCTTCTGTTTTCTTGTCGAGAAACATGATCGATTTGGGGTCCCGGTAGATCTCGGTACGCTTGTCGATATAAAGATTGACAAGGTTGTTCACCACCGCGGCTGCGGCACCCGGGTTTTCGTTCTTGAACGCCACCTCGATGACGCTGCTTCCTTTGGCCGGAGTTATGGTCAGAGACTTGTCGAACATCAGAATCGCCGCTTCCACCGGGGTGATGCCGGGGAGCGGATCCTTGATGAGAGCAGGGTAAATGTTCTCAACCTTCACGGTGTTCACCACCCGCTCTTTCAGATCGCGACTCTGTAGAATGCGGACCTCAGAGCTGACAATATCGCTCTGACTGAAGGCCGGCGCCCCGCGGGGTCCAGGGCAAGCTCCGGACTGCGGTTCTCCCACCCGGATTTGACCAGCACAAGCGAGCGGGCCTCAAACAGAGGGGTATAAATGAACTTAACGTAGGCGACAGTTCCCGCTGACGCCAGCAGGGTCAGGACCAGAAAGGCGATCAGGATCTTATACTTGTGCTTGAAAAGGGTGGTCAGATAGTCTCTCGGGCCGGCCGCATTCGAATACCGTCCCAGCATCGCCGTTCCCATCTCCTGGGATGGAGCGGCAAGGGGCGCGGCTACCGGCCGGGGAGCCGGATAATTCAACTGGGATGCTTCGGATTTTTCCATGAACTGACTCTTTGGAGTAGTGACTAGTGGTTAGTGACTAGTGGTGGTAGTGGCTAGTGACTAGTGGTTAGTGACTAGTGGTTAGTGGTTAGTGAACCGTGAACCCAACACCTATCTCATCATCATGTACCAGGACCAGAAGGGGGAGAACGGGGCCAAAGTGTTGCCGATGTATTGTTGTGTCCAGAGGTTCACGTCGGCGATGTTCGATTTGGGGACGAGGACGGTGTCGTAGGGTACGAGATAGATGTCCTGGCTGAGGTCGGTGCCGTCCATGGCATTCTTCAGGTTGAGGGCAATGATAAAAGGCTTGTTTTCCGGGCCGCGGCGAACGACCGCTACCTCGTCCTTGCGTGCCGTGTCCTTGAAGCCGCCGCTGGCCGCAATGGCCTGAAGCGCGGTGGTGGGGCCGCCGATCTCCCGCAGGCCGGGGGCGCCCACTTCGCCGCCGACGTAGATGCGCTGGCCGCCGAAAGCGTTGACAATGACCGTGATCTCAGGCTGCTCGAGGTGCTTGGAATAGCCTTTGCCGAGCTCTTCGGTGAGTTCGGCCGGGGTCATCCCCGCCGCCATCACTTCCTGCACCAGCTGCAAGGAAATCCGCCCATCCGGGCGGACTACCACTTCCTGGTTGAGGTCGGCGTTGTAGAAGAACTTGACGTTCAAGCGGTCGCCGGCGCTGATGCGGTATTCCGCGGCGAGGGGAGGGGGCTGGGTGCCCGGAGCGCCCACGAAGACCGGGTTTTTGACCGCCGGACCGCAGGCAAGCATCAGAGGCCAGGTCGTGAGCCACACCACAAGGAAGGAGAAGAAACGCTTCATAAGATCCCACAAACAATGATTATCGGATATTGGTTCATTTCCCCTTCAGGGCTTTGGCCGCTTGCCAGACTTCTTCCAGACCGAGGGTCAGAACCCATGCCTCGATTTGATCGAAATCAACGCTTTCGGATGAAACGGCCAACATGCCGGCGATGTCGGAAAGATGCTTGCTCGACCCGCCCTCACGATAATACTCCAATTTTCTCAAAATTACATACTCAATTGGCGCGATCCAGAAAGATTCTCCAGCCACGGTAAGTTCCCTGCGTCGCTGCATAGCCCACAAATGGAGTCTGTCCTGGCCCGCGATGTAGACATCTGCTTTGAAACCCGTCTCCAGGTGAATGAGATTGAAATGGCCACGATGAGGACGGTCCGCCTCCACCCCGATCACCTCGACAGGGGGACAGTAAAAGGCTTCGGGAGGAAAGGCGGCGGCAAGGCGGGAAGCATCCTCACGCATGATTGCCAGGACCAGATCAAGGTCGTGTGTCAAGCGTGGTTGACCGTAAAATGAGCTGGCTATGGCGCCGGTTACCATGTAGGGAAGGCCCAAACGGTTGAGGGGGCTCAAAAAGACCAGAAACAGGTTAAGTTCTTGCATACAGAAAGATTTCCCGGACTTTTTCCTGTATGGCATCCTCATCCCAGTCGGGGTGACGATGACGCAGTTCGGCGGCCTTCAATTCACGGGCGGAAAAATAGAGGCGCTGGAGCAGTTGCAGCTTTTTCTCGGGGGCCATGGCCCGAAAGATGCCGATCTGCACCTCCCGCGCTTCGCTTTCGTGGTGATTCTGCTTACCCTGCATACAGCTCCGCCAACTCGGTTACATCTCTCCGAGTTGAGTAAAAAATCAAATCCGCTTCTAAATTCTTAGCACAGCGCCCTAGAACAAAGTGACCATTATCTGAAAGCGTCATTCCGGCAATCTTCCGGCCGGAATCCATCCCGCTCTGAGCGGGACTGGATACCGGCCTCCGCCGGTATGACGAACTGACGGACGACAGTTATTTGTGTTGACCTGATACTCAGTCCATCAGAGACGATGAATCAGTTTCTTCAACCGCTTACGCTTTATTAGCAAATCCTATGCCATTCAGTAGATCGGCTTAGGGTTGATCTTTCGCCTTTGAGTTTGCGTAATCCCATCTACAAAAGTGAACATCCTGACACCTGCCTGAAAGTGAAAAGAGCTAAACGGTCCGATGTTCGATATTTCCTTCGGTCACTATCGCCCGAAACTTAACCACAAAAAACACCCACAAGGTTACGCTCCGACTTCGCCAGGGAGCCCACATTGGGTCACGCGGCAACTATGCCCCGGCCTAATCAGAAAACAAGGACGATTTTAGGGGGTAATATTTGGGTACAAAAGATCCCCCTTTTCCATTCTTAACCTTTTGAAATCAGAAACTTGCCCCTAGACCGCTCACCTTAAGCTTAATCATTTCTCCTAAGCTCAACGCCCAGCGTGAAAGAAACACCTTAAAGAAAAGAGAAAACCAGCTCACCCCTTCCAGGCAGCCCGGCCAACTCCGTCCGCGAAAGATCCGTGACTTGCCGTTTCTGCCTTACGACAGACTGGCTTTTTCACAGATGCCCTTTAATCGTCGAAATTTCGCCAAATTACAAGGGGTATTTTGGGGGGTAGGAATTGGGTAGATGATATCCCTATAAATGATATATTATAATTAAATACAGGCTAATAGAATGGGGTCAGGTCTTGTAGTATGATATTCATGCTGCTTAAGAATTATCTGAAAATTCGCTTAGCCCTTCACCCCCGCGCAGGCGGGGGTCCAGGAAAACCCCAAAACACTCGCTTCCCGCCTGCGCGCATAGGCGTTAACATAGGGTTTTTTGCCACGAAGAGCACGAAGAGCACGAAGGACACGAAGAAGTTATAGAACGAAACTTTTGATCCCATCTCTCAACCATCTGAGGTTGAAGTTGATGAGCAGGCAAGTTCCTGTCCCGGCCAGTTAAATATAGGTGAGCAACTGTGCCTCATGGATATCTTTGACCTGTTCTACGCATTCCACTCTCTTTCCTCCTTCGTGCTCTTCGTGTCCTTCGTGCTCTTCGTGGTTAAGTCGCAATTGGGGATACCAGTCAAATCCCACGCAAAACCCTGCAGAAAGAAACTTTTCACCCTTAGTAAGTATAGTATTAGGCTCATTGCCGATCGGCTCGCTCTGCTCAGCTCATGAAGCGAGGCCTGGCCCCGTAATGACGTACGCGTTGATGGGGTCGGCGAGGCCTTTGATTTTGAGGGGGCCGGTGGGTTGGGTGGGAATGGCGGCCTGGACCAGTTCGCGGGTTCGCTCCGAGATGAGGATGCCGCCCACGGGGGCGTTGGATTCCAGGCGCTGGGCCAGGTTCACGGCCGACCCCAGCACGGTGTAGGCCAGCCGCCGCGCCGACCCCATGTTCCCCACCACGACCTCACCCGTGTTGATGCCGATCCGGATGCGCAGGGGAAATCCGCCGCTCTGCAGCCACTTGTCCCTCAGTTCGGCGGTCCGCTGCTGCATTTCAATAGCCGCTCGCACACACCTCAGGGCGTGGTCCGGCTGGGGTTCCGGATCGCCGAAAAAGACCATGAGCCCGTCGCCGATGTATTTGTCCACCGTGCCCTCGTGCTGAAAGACGATCTCGACCATGGCTTCGAAGTATTCGTTGAGAAACTGCTGAGTCTGGGCCGGGGTGAGCGCCGCCGAATGGGTGGTGAAATCCTTGATGTCGCTGAAAAGGATCGTCAGTTCTTTCTTCTGGCCGCCCAGGGTGAGGAAGGCCGGGTTGGCCATGATTTTCTTTACCACCAGGGGCGGGAAATAGGCTTCGAAGGTCCTGCGCAGCACTTCCTTTTCCTTCGCCCCGACCAGAAAGCGATAGGCGGTAACCAGGATGGCCGCCGTGGCCACCATCAGGAGCGGCCCCATGACGTCCAACACCAGGCGCGCCTTGAGGAAGCTGACCGCCACCACGACCAGGTAGCCCGCCGCCAGCAGCACCATGTGGATGGGGTAAAAGGCCGTGGCAAACCTCAGGGACAGGAGGAGGATGCTCCCCGCCAGCACGAGTTCGACGAGCAGCATTTCCGTTCCCGACGCTTCCCGCAGGAATTGTTCGGTGAGGATGGTGTGGATGGCGTTGGCATGAAAACCGCCCAGGGGGAAATTGAGGTCGGTCGGGACCGGGCCGAGGTCCGTAACCCCGGTCGAGACGTCGGAGATGAGCACGATCCTGCCTTTCAGTTCGTCGGCCCAGTTCTCCATCCGGTCTTCGTCATCCGAAGCCTGATAGATGTCCACCAGGTTGTAGTGGGTGAGGCGGTCCCAGGGGCCGACGAAATTGACCAGCATATTGCCGCGTTCGTCGATGGGAATGACGATGTCGTGGACGGCGCCCCCCGGCCTCCCGGCATCTTTCAAGGTGATCTGCCGCCCCGGGGTGACGGTGATCTTTTCCGGAGCAACGCCGAGGAAGTCGCAAACGATCCTCAGCGCAAAACTCGGGTAGCAGCCTCCGTCGTATTTCACCAGGAGCGGCAGGCGGCGGAAGACCCCGTCGGCATCCGGGCGGATGTTGAGATAGCCGAGGCCTTTGGCGGCCGAGGCCAGGGGAATGAAGGTGGCGAGGGGGTTTCGGCCCACGTAGAGTCCGTCGAAATTCCCGCTCCCCTGCAGCGGCCATTTGGTGCGGTCGAGATAGGGGCGCACTTCGTCATTGCCGGCGTTCTTCCTGGTCGGCCCACCGCCGGCGTCCTCGTTGAGGGTGAAGGCGAGACCGTAGGTGACCTTGCCCGCGGCGCGGGTGGCTTCGATCAGGGCCTGATCGTCCGAGGGATTGAGGGGTGCGGCAAAAATGAAGTCATAGGCCTGGGCGGCGACCCCCATGGCGGCGAGGTTGCGCACCACCCGGGCGAAATGCGAGCGGTTGAGGTAATAATCGTTCAGCTTCTGGATGGTGGTGTTGTTGAGATCGACGTGAACGATGGTGTCATCGTATGGGGGCCGGAGGCGGTCGACGGCGTGGCGCAACCGGAAGAGCCGGTCGAATCATCTGTCCATTCCACGCCGTGAACACCCCCGGCAGCAGCCAGAGGCCCAGGTGCGAGGCCGCCAGGGCGATCACGATCAAAAGCAGGGTGACCTTCGTCTGGCGCCTCTTGCTATTGGTGCTCAATGGTAAACGTCCTGGCGACAAAACCGGGGGCGGAAATATCGCGGGCGATGATGGAAACATCCGGACGGTTCATCCCCTGCGCTTTTTCAAACCCGCGGACGGCTCCGCCAATGGTTTCCGGACGTTCCGCGGCCGACGCCAGTTCGCGATGCTGTTTCTTCAGGGTGCGTATTTCATCGAGGATCTGCCTGACGCTATCGGCCTTATTGGGAGCTTCGGCGCGCTCGTAATGATCCAGGAGGCGTTCCAGAGCATCCAGCCGTGTTGCCGACGCCAGCAGGTAGAAGGTCTCCGGCCCGCTGTGCTGGTCGAGCTCGAACCAGCGGTCGGTCTGGGGGATGTAGTATTTCTTCTGCTGCAGGTAGTCGTCGGCTAGCTGGGTGAGCGTGTAGGGAAACAGCAGCCGGATGGTGTTCTGAGAGCTGTGGTGGATCACATAGACGTAGCAGTCGGATTCGCGTTCGACCATCATTTTGAGCTGGTCGCCGGTCTTCAGGGACGTGCTGGTGCCGATGGTTTCCAGCTTCATGTCGGCCCCATCCTGTTTCAAGGCGCCAAAGGCCCAGCGGAACTTGACCAGGCCCTGCTCCTCGGCACTCCGGGCAACCGCAGGCCAGGCGACGATCAGTACCGCCAGGCAGAGTCCACAAATGCCTCGCTGTATCCCTTTTCCCCGCTTCGAATGGCAGAGTGGAAAGCATAGTGGAGTCCTCCTGTTTTCTTTTTTATCCACGAAGTCACACGAAGGAACACGAAGGAAAAAAAGCCCGCATACACCCGTCATGCCCGCGAAGGCGCATAGGCGTCAACTTAAGCTTTCTTACCACGAAGAGCACGAAGGACACGAAGACCACGAAGAGATTATAGAACGAAATGTTTGATCCCATCTCTCAACCTTCTGACGTTCGCAAGTTGATGAGCATGGCTGTTCTGCTGGTTCCCAAGCTCCAGCTTGGGAACCAGCAGACCGAGTGAGTACTTCTGTCCGGGCAGTGCTGGTCCTTCTTCGTGTGTCTTCGTGTGACTTCGTGGATCGTCTCTTCCTTTACGGTTCGCGCACCAAACGGAAGCCGAGGTCATCGTTCATGGCTTTGGGGAGGCCGCTTCCCCGACGGGTGCAGCGCACTCCGCGCGGGCCCCCGTTCCAGTTCCCGCCCCGGATTACCCGGTCGACGCCGTTGCTCTGATCGCTGAAGACCGGGTTTTGATGCTCGTGCTTGCTGTAGGCGTCCACGTTGTAGACATCCTGAGTCCATTCCCAGACGTTGCCGAGCATGTCATGGAGGCCGTAGGCATTGGGTTGAAAGCTGCCGGCGGGGGCGGTCGCGCCGTAGCCGTCGCTGCACCCGTGGACCTCTTCCCAGCCCCACAGCTTCCTGGCGGTCTGGTCGGCAACATTCTCGAAGTCACACGTCTTAGCGGGATCGTCTCCCCAGTAGCGTGAGGCCTCGGTGCCGGCGCGGCAGGCATATTCCCATTCCGCTTCCGTCGGGAGGCGGAATCTGTTGGTGCCGCCGTTCTTGGTTGTCAGCCACTGAGCGAAGCTGTCGGCATCTTCCCAGGCGACATAGGCGGCCGGTTGGGGGTCGCCGTTGAGCGAGACCTTCTGAAACTCCTTGCTGTTGTGGGCCTTGTGGAAGGTGCGATACTGGGCGTTGGTGACTTCGGTTTTGCCGATCCAGATGCCGTCGAGGCAGACTTCGTGCACCGGGCCTTCATCGGTTTCGCGGTCTTCATCGGTTTGAGGGCTCCCCATGAGGTAGCAGCCGGCCGGGATCCAGACGAACTCCATGGCGGTGATGGGCTCTCTCCAGGTCTTGATGGGGCGGGGCTGCGCTCTCGCTGCGGGACACCAGGCCGGGGGCCGGGGGCGTGACAGCCGCGCGCCGGCGCCGGCTCTCCCGACGCGGCAGGAGCGGCAGGAGCGGCAGGAGTTGCAGCCACCGGCGGGGGTGGGGCAGGGGGCTTGAAGTAGAAATCCCCCTCGAGGGACGACGATTCCCAGGGCACCTGCCGGCCCTGGGTCGTTTCCCGCACGGCCGAGCGGACGTGCTTGAAGACGTCTTCGATCTTCAGTCCCTGCGTTCCCATGGCTTTGACGAGTTCTCCCGTGTAGATGCCGTTTTCTCCGGAACCATCATTGGCGACCGAGCCGGGGGCCGTGGCATAGGCTACGAGGGTCCCGCTGGGAGCGTTGATGGAAGCCAGGCCCTGAGCGCTCGAGCGAAAGCTGCGGGCAAAGGGATTGTCGCGGCAGGCATCGAGGATCACGATATTGAGGCGGTTGCGGGCGTGGTCCATCTCCGCCAGCACCATGCCGACGTCAACGGCTTCATATTCGACCTGTTTTTCGTGTTCGATCTGAGCCCCGATGGGGATGAGGTAGTTCCGTCCATTGACCTGCATCCCGTGGCCGGCGTAGTAGAAGAGGCCGACGCCGCCCTTGAGGAGCCGCTGGCCAAAGGCCTGGATGTCCTTTTTCATCTCTTTCTCGCCGAGGTTCACCTTTTCGACCACGTCGAACCCCAGGCCTCGAAGGAGCGCGCCCACGGCCAGCGCATCGTTTGGAGGATTGCGCAGGGGGACGGCTTCGTAGGAGCCGTTGCCGATCACCAGGGCGACCCGCTGCTCGGCCTTGCCGGTCGCGGTCGCGCCGGAAGGCAGTTTCAGGCCGCGGTCATCGGCGCTGACCCCGTTGGCAAGCAGGAGACCGGTGAGCCATAAAGCGGCCACCCAAAGCAAAAGGGCTTTCAAGAAGAAGGCTTTCTTCATGACAAAAGCTCCAAAAGTAAAAAAGGGAGTCTCCTCCAAGGGCAACTCCCGTGCTCAAATCCTTATGTAATCCGGCTTCAACCCGTTTCCATGGTCAAAACCAACCAATTTCAATGGTCAAAACCAACAGACAGCATCCCTCTGTATTTCCGGCGGGGTCTATAACATTTCTGTTCCCTGTTGGCAAAAATATTTTGTTTGCCCCTTAAGTTGCTTGATGCCGCCCCGGTTGGGCGAAGATCCAGGCTCCGGCTTAGAAGCGGGCTCAAAATGGTCAAAACCCTTCTAATCGTCATTCCGGCGGAAGCCCATAGGCGTCAACTTAAGCTTTCTTACCACGAAGAGCACGAAGGACACGAAGACCACGAAGAGATTATAGAACGAAACGTTTGATCCCATCTCTCAACCTTCTGACGTTGAAGTTGATGAGCAGGCCGGTTCCTAACCCGGCCAGTTTCAAAGAGGTGAGCAACTGCGCCTCATGGATATCTTTGATCTGTTCCACGCCTTTCCACTCTCTTTCCTCCTTCGTGCTCTTCGTGTCCTTCGTGTTCTTCGTGGTTAGGTCTCAATATCAGGGACACCGGCCAAATGCCAAATCCCACGCAAAACCCTTAAGTTGACGCGTATGGGCGGAAGCCGGAATCCAGGAAAATGCCTGGATACCGGCCAAAAACATGCCGGTATGACGAAGGGAGCTCGGACAGTTATAAAGACGGAGGGGCCTCGGACAGTTATTTGTGTGGCGCTGTACTTAGATCATTAGCAAGGAACGCCACAGGTGTGATAGGATACGCGACGGAAGCTCATGGGAAAAAACAAAGCAAGGGGGAACCCTTGAGGCAGATCGGGGCCGGAATATCTCGAGAAGAAAGGAAGTCCTTTAGATGACAAAGACTGAATTTACGCCTTCGCCCAATTTTATCCGCAATATCGTCATGGAAGATATGAAGTCCGGCAAATTCGGCGGCCGGATCCTGACCCGCTTTCCTCCCGAACCCAATGGCTACCTCCACCTTGGCCATGCCAAGTCCATCTGCCTGAACTTTGGGCTCGCCGCGGAATTTGGCGGTCTGTGCAATTTCCGTTTCGATGACACCAATCCCAGCAAAGAGGACATCGAGTACGTGGAATCGATCATGGCCGATGTGCGGTGGTTGGGATTCGACTGGGACGACCGGCTCTATTATGCCTCGGACTATTTCGAGCAACTCTGCCAGTGGGCGGTGCAACTGATCAAGGCCGGCAAAGCCTATGTGGACAGCCTGAGCGCCGATGAAATCAGAGACCACCGGGGGACCCTGACGGCACCGGGGAAGGACAGCCTGCATCGCAACCGTTCCATCGAGGAGAACCTGGAGCTGTTCGAGCGGATGCGGGCGGGAGCATTCGAGGACGGCGCCTGCGTGCTTCGGGCCAAGATCGATATGGCCTCCCCCAACATCAACCTGCGCGACCCGGTCCTCTACCGCATCAAGAAGGAATCCCACCACCGGACGGGCGACCAGTGGTGCATCTACCCCATGTATGACTACGCCCACGGCCAGTCGGATTCTATCGAGGGGATCACCCATTCCATCTGTACCATGGAATATGAAGACCATCGTCCGCTGTACGACTGGTTCCTCGATGCCCTCGGCATCTATCACCCGCAGCAGATCGAGTTCGCCCGGCTCAATCTCAGCTACACCGTGCTGAGCAAGCGCAAGCTGCTGAAGCTGGTCGAGGAAGGCCATGTGACCGGCTGGGATGATCCGCGCATGCCGACCCTGGCGGGTATTCGCCGGCGAGGCTATACCCCGGAGGCGATCAGGAATTTTTGCGAACGCATCGGCGTGGGCAAGGCCGAAAGCCTGGTCGATGTGCAGCTCCTCGAATACTGCGTGCGGGAGGATCTCAACAGGCGGGCTCCGCGGGTGATGGGGGTGCTGCGTCCCTTGCGCGTGGTGATTGAAAACTTTCCCGAGGGGATGGTGGAAGAACTCGACGCGATCAATAACCCGGAAGATCCCGAGGCGGGTTCGCGGAAGGTTCCCTTTTCGCGAGTGCTCTACATCGAACGCGACGATTTCATGGAAAATCCCGCGCCCAAGTTCTATCGTCTTGCGCCCGGCCGGGAAGTGCGGTTGCGTTATGCCTTTTTCATCAAGTGTGTGGGCGTGGTGAGAGACCCGAAGTCGGGGGAAATCATCGAACTCCGCTGCACTTATGATCCTGAAACCCGCGGCGGCGGTGCCCCCGATGGCAGGCAGGTCAAAGCCACGCTCCACTGGGTGTCGGCAGCCCACGCCGTGGAGGCGGAAGTGCGCCTCTACGATCGGCTCTTCACCCGGCCCAACCCGAGCGATGACAAGGACGGCGACGACTTTCGGGCCTTCATCAACCCGCACTCCCTCGATGTGCTCAAACCCTGCTACCTGGAACCGAGCCTCGCCGGCGCCGTTCCGGGAACTTCCTATCAGTTCGAACGGTTGGGTTATTTCTGCGCAGACGTCAAAGACTCGCGCGCGGGAGCCCTGGTCTTCAACCGCACCGTCACCCTGCGCGACAGTTGGGCCAAGGCGGTGAATGCGGGGAAAACGGGGTGAGGGAAAAGCGAACCGCGAATCGGAGAAAGCGAACCGCAGAACCGCAGAATGGATCGAACCGCAGAACCGCAGAAGGGTGGAAGGAGGAGCGAGGCGCTGGAGAAGTCGAGCTTCGATTCCAGACTGCTCGATATTCCCGCGAAGAGCGCATACGACGTCAACTGAAGGGTATTGCAAGGGAATTGGGTCGAATGATGAAGTGACATTAACCAGCAACCGACGTTCGGTGGTTCACTTCGCTGGTTCCCAAGCTCCAGCTAAGGACACCCAAGGTCGAAAGAGCTCCAGTGCAATGGGCGTGGATTTTGACCCTCGGAAAACGATCCATCCCAGTCGAGCTCATGTTGGCTCACCTGTGGGCACAAGCCCGGGCGCCGCACCGAATCTGGGTACCTGAGTCATGCGCCATCTCTACAGTTCAGAAGGAAGAGGAGCTTCTCAGAAGGGGTTCCCAAGCTGGAGCTTCGGAACCAGCTGACCAGCGTGTACCATGATCATGCTCTGTACCAGGTGGGTTAAGATATGTACCTCTGGTGCACTAACCGACTAGACCACTAACCCTACATAACCACTAACCACTAACCACTAAATAATGGCATCGATTCTTGGGACCTTTGTTTTGACTTTGTTTGGCTTTGTGACGGTGTTGTCTCTGGGAATGTTCCTCTTTCAGAACTCGCTGCTCTACTTTCCCGATACCTACCCGCTGTCAACCCTGCTGCAAGCGACCAAAGACTCGCCGGTTGCGCTCTGGCCGACGGCGGACGAAAATTACCGTGGGCTCATAGGTCGTTCCCGGTCGCCGGAAGACCGGGGAACGATCGTGGTTTTCCATGGCAATGCGGGTTCGGCGCTGGATCGCATGCATTATGTCAGAGCCCTCGTGCCGCTTGGGTACCGCGTGGTGCTCGCCGAGTATCCGCGGTATGGCGCGCGGGGAGGGGCGCTGGGGGAACGGAGTCTGGTCGCCGATGCGGTGGCGACGGCAAAAGCGTTGCGGCAGCAATTTGGCGGCCCGCTTTATGTTTGGGGTGAATCGCTGGGCTGCGGGGTGGCTACGGCGGTGGGGGCGGAACCGGCGCTTGCGGTGGAAGGGTTGGTGCTGATAACGCCCTGGAAGAACCTGCCGGAACTGGCCCAGTCTGTTTACTGGTTTACGCCGGCGAAATGGCTGGTCAGGGACCAATACGACAACGTCGCCAACCTCGAGGGTTTCCCTGGGCGTGTAGCCGTACTCATGGCCGAGGCCGACGAGATCATTCCGAACAAGCAGACGATGGCTCTCTACGAAGCGATTCGCACTCCCAAACGCCTCTGGGTGTTCAAGAACGCAAACCACAACTCCTGGCCTATCGCTCCGGAGGAGAAATGGTGGCGGGAGGTGACCGACTTCACCAGCGCCTCAGAGGGCTGATATCCACTAGCACGGCGAAAGTTCGGCACCTTTCCGCGTGTTGCGTTGAATGAATATGAAACGCAACGGCAAGGGGAAAAACAGCACACCCGCCTGAGTACAAATCCACACAATTAGGTGCCCAGCTCAAACTCGTCATGCCCGCGCAGGCGCATACGCGTCAACTTAAGGGTTTTGCGTGGGATTTGGCTGGTGTCCCTGATATTGAGACCTAACCACGAAGGACACGAAGAGCACGAAGGAGAGGAAATCGTGGCGTTTCTTCTTCGTGGTCTTCGTGTCCTTCGTGCTCTTCGTGGTGAAGAAATTTAAGTTGACGCGTGTGCGCGCAGGCGGGCATCCAGGCTTTTTCTGGATTCCCGCTAAAAGCATGCGGGAATGACGACTTGGGGTAATGGTCACTTTTTTCGTGGGCGTGTATCAGGGGTTAAGACTCATGCCGCCGCGTACTACCGAAAGCCACCGCTCTCCTTCCCCCTTCTGCGGTTCGAAATTCGATATTCTGCGGTTCTGCGGTTCGCTTTTTTCGCTCTCCCTCACAGCAGTTTGCTGATACTTTCAGTGAGTTTATCCCAGCTGAGGGGTTTGGAAAGGATGGTATCGACCCCGGCGCTGGAGACGTCTTCCTCTTCATATTGCGCTCCCCACCCGGTCAGCAGCACCACGGGCAGGTTGGGGTTCTTCTTCTTGGCTTTTTTGGCGATGTCCCAGCCGCTGATGCGGGGCATGCCCAGATCGGTCAGCACGAGGTCGAAGTCCTCCTTTTCGAGGATCGCCAGGGCCTCTTCCCCGTCAGTCACGGCCACTACCTTGTAGCCCTTGAAGCGCAGCATGTCCTGAATGATCCAGAGCACATCCTCATCGTCATCCACCACCAGCAGGCGATGTTCCGAGGGGGCCCGGTCGATGTCGGTCACCGCGGAGACCCTGGCCGGGGGGTCGGCTTTGGGCAGTTTTATGCTGAAGATGGTGCCCTTGCCGGGTTTGCTTTTGACTTGAATTTCCCCTCCGCCCCGGGTAATGAGGCTCCAGGAGACACTCAGCCCCAGCCCCGAATTGCCGATGCCCTTGGTGGTGTAGAAGGGATCAAAGATGTTTGACGCCACCTCTTTGCTCATGCCGATTCCCGTGTCGGCCAGCTCGATGAGCACCATGTCTTTGCAAAGCTTTGTGCGAATGGTGATCGTGCCCCCGTGGGGCATGGCATCGACGGCATTGAAGACGAGATTGGTCAGGACTTCCCGGAAATCGGAGACATGAATTCTGGAGTAGCACTGGGGCCCGAGATCCAGTTCAATCTGGATGGTGTGGCCGTGTTGTTCCATGGCGTTTTTCCAGCGCGGCCGCGTCATTTCCACCACATCCTTGATGGCGTCGTTGATGTCGGCGATGACCGGCTGCAGCTGGCGATGAATGTCGCGTTCGGTGAACTTCTGCAGACGCCGCACGGTGTTGGCCCCGTCATGGACGGCCTTTTCGATGTTCTTCAGGCGCCGCAGCATCTCCTCTTCCTGGACTCCGGGCAAGGTCAGCTGCAGGTTGCCGAGGATGGCCATGAGCAGGTTGTTGAAGTCGTGGGCCACGCCTCCGGCCATGGTGCCCAGGGCCGCCAGCTTTTCCGCCTGGAGCATCTTGTCGGTGAAGGCTTTTTTCTTGGTGACGTCGTTGATCACCAGCAGGTAGCCTTTGGCGGCTCCCGTCTCGCCCTGCATTTTGACCAGGTTCAGGTCGGCCGTGTAGACCTCGCCCTCACTGTTGACCAGGGGGACGCCCGGCATTTCCTCTTCCCGGCAAGAAGCCGCCCGCTCGAACATCCCCTGGAAGGTCCCGGGGTCGTGAAAGATCACCGAAGGCGATCGCCCGATCAGTTCCGAGGCGCTGCCCCCAAAGCTCTTCTCAATACTCCGGTTGACCTTCGTCACCTTTCCCTCGGCGTCCAGCAGGCAGACGCCCTGAGGGAGATACTGGAGAGCGTCTTCCGTCAGGGGCCGCAACGCGACCGGCTGCGTCCCCGCCCCCATTGGCGGCCGGCGCCTCCGGCGGGCGCGCCACCGTGAGCGAGTCCTGCTGGCCCTTGCCGTTGGCGGCTTGAAACAGCATGCCGTGAAAAAAATGGCCGATGATGGTGCCGACGAGCTCCCAGTAGTGGCGGGTGGGGGTGGAGAAGCGCTGGGGTCGATACGAGCTCAGGTTGAGCACGCCCGCTTCGAGCAATGGGAGGCAGACCAGGGAACTGGGCCGCACCACCGCGCCGTGCTTGGGGGGGATGGCCTGCTGTTCGGCATCCTCGATAAAGACCGCACAGCCGCCGGCAAAAGTCTGTCCCGCCACCCCTTCATGGGGGGCAAAGGTCAGATCTTGATGGTAGCGCGCGGCCGCCCCGCCCTCGAGCAGACTCTCCAACCCGTCCGCGGCGGCTAGCTCGAGACAGGCCTTCTGAGCATCCCAGAGCAGGATCGAGCAATTCTCAAAGCTGGTTTCTTCGATGATGATGCGGGTCAGCTCACGACAGGCGCGCTCTATTCCATGCTTTAGGGGAAGCAGCTCGGCCAGGCGTCCGATCAGCGCCAAGAACTGAACCGCTTCCTGTTGTTGAGCATGAGCTTCAAAAAGACTGACTTTTACAATCTCTCTGGCCACCTGTTCCATTTTCCCCCCCCCGGGTGCTACTTCAGCAAGGTCCAAAAAGCGTCTACTTGGGGCCATATCGCACTTGAACGTTCGATGCACTGCTCCCAGTCTTCCTCGGTTAAGCGGAGTTGACGGGCGCACGCAAGCGTGAACGGATCATCTAAGTATTCGGCATACTGCTCGGAATTGGCCAGTACATCGGCGAGAAAAATGAGCGTGACTTCAGGCTTGTGGTCAGGGCTCTGATGCGGTTTGTGATGATATTCCATCACGTGGGTAAAGACTTCGGGGAGCGCCCATCTGACGCTCATCCAGCCGCCGATTTCCGTATGCGTGAGGCCGCACTCGGACTCCACCAGCCGGGGGGGAATCTTGCGCGTCTTGGCCAGATCGGTGACCAGGTGAAAGTAGTCCTTGAAGTGAACCGCCATGGTCAACCGTCCCAGGTCATGAAAAAGGCCCAGCACATAGGCCAGTTCCTTGCTCACCCAGGGCTTCACCCGAGCAACCTCGCGAGCCATGTGGGCAGCGGCAAAAGCATGCTTCCAGAGTCTTTCCCGCTGGCCGGCGCTGAGGGCGGGTGCGCCGGAGTAGAGCTGCATGAGCAGGACACACAGGCAGATGGATTTTACCTGTTCGAACCCGATCAGCATGATGGCCTGAGCAACGGTATAGACCTGCCCGCGGCTGCCGTAAAAGGAGGAATTGGCGAGGCGCAGAAGCTTCGCCGCCAGGGCTTGATCGTAGAGGATGATGCTTTCCAGTTCCCTGACCGAGGCAACCTCGCTGTAGATTACCTCCAGCAGCCGTTCCAGCGCGCCCGCAAGGGGCGGCAGATCGGCAACGCCGGCTACCCGGTGGAAAGCCTCTTGCCTGCCCGGCAAAGCCGAAAAAGTGGTCTCCATGTCCACGCGGCACCCCCTCCCCTTATCGGGGTCAGGTCTTGTATTATGATGTTATCCGACTACTTCCCCCTCACGATGCGACTCACCGTGGCATAGTGAAACCCGAGATGTCGCCCGATCTCGGAAAAGGAATAGTCATGTTCAAGGTTCGCCTTCTTCATCAACTCATTGCGCGCTTGCTTCCCGGAAGATCCTGCGAGGGCAAACAACTCCTCCAGGGAAGGCCGCAAGAGCACACGCTGAAGGCGGGTGATCTCGGGCACGGGAGCCTTTCCCTTGAGCGCCGGAGCGATTTTGGCCAGGAACTTGGAGCTTCCGAGGACGCACTGGGACTTGAGGTCTTCCCAGACCTGCCTTTTGCCGATGATTCCTTGGCTCACAAAATCGCGATATCGTTGCTGTGCCGTCGGTTGATCGCTGCCAAACTGGGAGAGCACCCAATGCACAGCAAGAAACCGAGGTGGTTCCTCGATGCCGGCGGTTGCCGGGTAGCTGCTCCAGGCATAATCATCCGGTCGTCCGGCGACGCCTGCGCGCACCGGATTGAGCACGACGTAGCGGCACAATTCGAGGAGGTAGCTTTCCCGTTCGACCAGGATGCTCTTGAATCTCCCCTGAAAGACGTGCCCCACGCGGTCGTATCTTCGGTTGAAATACTGCGTGTAGACCCCATTGATCTGCCGCATGCCCATGGACAGGTTGCAGGTTGTGGTTTCCACCAGCAGGTGGTAATGATTGTCCATGAGACAGTAGGCATAACAATGCCACTTGAAGCGCCCCACTACCTCTTCAATGAGAGCGAGAAAACGCCGTCGGTCCGCATCATCCAGAAAGGTTGCCATCCGGGCGTTTCCACGGGCCGTCAGATGATAGACAGCCCCCGGATATTCTATTCGCAACGGTCTCGCCATGACGCCCTTTTACATCATTGAATGTCAGGTTGCAAGACTTGACCCCGAAAATCACCATGAAAAATTGAGGACTTGAAAAATGAGCTCAACAAAGCTGCTGAGGCTCAGGGGTTTCATGGCAAACCCTTGAATTCCTAAGGCTTTTGCAGTGTCCTCGGTGATGAGCTCACTGTATCCGGTGCACAAAATGATCGGAAGTTAAGGCCGGATACTTAAAAGTTTTCGTGAGAGTTCGGAGCCGGAGATGCCGGGCATGGTCCTATGGGTAATCACCAGAGCCTCCTGCAAGACTCAATGAAACCGTCACCCCGGCGCAAGCCGGGGTCCGGAGAATGTTGGAAAACCTGGATTCCACCTTGCGCCCATAGGCGTCAACATAAGGTTTTTTTGCCACGAAGAGCACGAAGGACACGAAGACCACGAAGAAGTTATAGAACGAAACGTTTGATCCCAGCTCTCAACCTTCTGACATTGAAGTTGATGAGCAGGCCGGTTCCTGTCCCGGTCAGTTTCATAGTGGTGAGCACCTGCGCCTCATGGATATCTTTGAGCCGTTCCACGCATTTCAGTTCCAGGACAAGGTTCTCCTTCGTGTCCTTCGTGATCTTCGTGGTTAAGTCTCAATTGGGGGATACCACCCAAATCCAGCGCAAAACCCTTAAGTTGACGCGTATGAGCTTTCGCCGGAGTGACGTCGAAGGACTTATGCGGGAGGCTCAACTATGGGCCTTCTCGGTGATCTCAGGGTGCTCTGCGGTAAAAATGTTTAGATTTCAACCCTAAGGAGCATAACCATGGATAAGCAGCGGTTCGATCTCGGCGGCGATGGAGAAGAGGCTGAAGATTCCGCCGGTGTGGATGAAGACGATCCTCTCCCCGAAGGCCGCCGGGTCGCGTGCCAACTCCTGGACCATGCCGTAGAACGCCTTTCCGGTGTAGACCGGATCGAGGAAAAGGCCTTCGGTGCGGGCCACATCGCAGAGGAGCGCCAGTTCTTCCGGTCGGGACAGGGCGTAGCCGCGGCCCACGTACCCGTCGATGAGGTGAATGTCACGCTGCCGGTCGAAGGTGATGGGGAGTTGATAAGCGGCGATAAGCCGGTCGCAGATGTCCCCCACGGTGCGGACGAAATAGGGTTCGTCGTCGCAGACGTTGAAGGTGGCCAGCCGAGCCTTCAGCCCCGCCAGTTTGGCCCCCACAATCAGGCCGGCGGCGGTCCCCCCCGAGCCGGTGGCATGGATGATGGTGGTCGGGCGTTCGACGCCGCCCGGAAGATTGGCGAGATCCCGGGAAAGCTCCTCCGCCGCCCGGATGTAGCCCCATGATCCGATGGCGTTGGAGGCCCCTTCCGGAATGATGTAGGGCGTGTGGCCCTGTTCCTGGAGGGCGGCGGCTTCACGCTCGAAAATGGCGTGGCGCTGCTGGTATTCTTCCGGAGTGATCCACACAATTTCTGCTCCCGCCATGCGGTCGAGCAGGATGTTGCCTTCGGGGCGGGGCGGATGGGCCGGGTCCGCGGTGCGCAGGAGGAGACGGCAGCGCAGGCCCACCATGGCGGCGGCCACGGCGGTGGCGCGGGAATGATTGGACTGAGCCCCGCCGCAGGTGAGGACGATGTCGGCGCCTTGGGCCAGGGCATCGGCCAGGGCAAATTCGAGCTTCCGGACCTTGTTCCCCGAAAGCGCCATCCCGGTGAGATCGTCCCGCTTTACATACAACTCGACCCCCAGTCTTTGGCCAAAGCGATGGAGCGGTCTGATGGGGGTGGGAAGACGGGCCAGGTCGATGCGGGGTGGATACACGATGCTGCTGGTCTTTTCTTTCATGCCGGTTCTTCCTGGAAGTTATACGCACAGAAAAATAAGATCGTTCCCGTTGTCTCCGCGAGGCGGAAGCTTTTCATTCCGGCAAGCATAGAGTCGGTGCCTTCCCTAAAAATCGTAACTCAACGTCACCTGAATCTTGTTGCGCAGCTCCTTGCGGAGGGCCAGGTTCCATTTTTGGGCGGCATTGGCTGAGCCGTAAATATTTCCAAAATAGAACGGCAGGCCGATGCCGCCGACAATCCCCGCGACGGCGTAATTTTCCTGATAGGTCGCGGTGACCATGCCGGCAATGGCCAGAGCGTTGATGAGAAAGGCCGTAACCCCATCTGCATAGTGCTCGGCGTAAAAGTATCCGCTTCCCGGCACCACCGCAGACATGACGCCCGCGAGGATTTTCGATTTCCGGGGAAGATTCTGATACTGGTCGAGCAGGTTCACGGCATCCCTGGCTTTCATGGAACCCGGGTAATCGGGATAGGCCGCGGCCAGGGTTTGGAGCCGGCGCCTGCTGGCGTCCACATTTTCCTGTTCGAGGGCGAGCATGGCCGCAGCCACCAGGGCCAGGGGGGCGGTCTCGGAAGCCGGATAGGAATCGACGAGGCTTTCAAAGGTGCTGGCGGCTGCGCCGTATTGCTTGCTTTTCCAATAACTCAGCCCTTCGAAATAGCGTGCCTGGGGAGCATAAGCGCTTTCTCCATACCTTTCCCGAAGAGTGCTGAAAGATTTGGCCGCTGACTCGTATTCCTCGCCCTGGTAGCAGGCCAGGCCGGTCCTGAAAAGGGCGTAGTCCGCCCGGTCGGAATCGGGGAAAAGGATGAGGAATCTCTTATATTCGGTAACCGCCCGGTAGTATTCGCGCTCATCCATGAAGGCGTCGGCCACCTTCAACTGCACCGCTTCGGTCAGCAGCACGCCGCCTTCGGCAGCCTCCGCCGAGGGGCCGCGCGGGGAGACCAGGAAGACGAGCACCAGGAGCGCTCTGAGCATGGCCTTCAGGGTTCGCATAGGAGGTTCTTGGATACTGGATCGTAGAGTTTCCCGTTGGGGAGCAGGTGATAATCGGCTCCGGGTTTTTTCCAGATATGGCAGCGGGTCAACCGGTCACCCGTCATCATGAGCCCAATCAGCGGGCCTTGGTCACGAATGGCCGCGACCCCATAGGCGGAACAGCTGGGGCGAAAGCCGCACCGATCACCGCCGCCGATGGGAGAGACCCGGCTCTGATAAAACCTGATGGCCTGGAGGAAGGCAATTTCGACACTCGAGGTGCGCTCTTCCTGGGCCTGCGGAGGGCGCGCGACGGGCGGCGGTCCTTTCATCGCGGCCTCGGAAGCGCTGGGGCAGGCGGGAAAAGCAAGCGTCCACCAGAGCGCAACCAGGATTACGGTGAGGCCCACCGACGCAGGTTTGCGGAAGCTCCGCAACTGCCCCAAAGCCGGCTGCTGTGCTGTGTCTGTCACCTTCGGATTACTTGTTTTCCGTTCGCTGTTTGATGATTCTTTCCTTGGATGTATTGTACTCCGTCTCGGAGATGATGCCCTGGTCATAGGCGTCCTTGAGTGCTTTCAACTCGTCTCCCAGGGTGGTCGTGGTGGTGGTGGATTCGTTCTTGACCGTGGAGCCCCCGCCGCAGCAACCGCCAAGACCGATCGCGAGCATCATCATCATACCGACGAGACCTGTTCTAATAAGCTTCCTCATGTTCCTTCTCCTCTCAGCGCAAAGTTCCCCTACCAGAGCCTTGAATGACGCACGTGCGGCAGCTGTGGACGGAAAACCTTATAGCAGCACTGGGCCGCAGGATCAAAGCTAAAGTATTCAAAAGTTGGGTTGACCGGCGGCCCGTTGGGGTCTATAGTGCGGGGTGAAAAGTTACCTGAGGGTTTCTTTGGGTGCCGGTTGCTGCCGGAACCTGCCGAGAAGGTCGGCCCACGAAGGATTGTTCCAACCTTTGTGGGTTGTTTTTTTGCCGCTCATGAGGAGTTCGATGATGACCAAAAAATGGATGATGGGTACAGTAGGGTTGCTGGTTCTGGTGCTCTTGGCCTCTTTTGAGGTCCCTTTTGGCACTGCGGCCGGTGACAAGGATGCCAAGAAAGAAAAAGCTCCGGCTGCTGCCAGCGCGGACACGAAAAAGGATAAAGCAAGCATGGCCAAAACCGGGGCGAGTAAGGAAAAAGTGGCAACGGTCAACGGGAGCGTCATCACCCGCGCGGAATATGACACCGAGATGAATCGTTTCGAAAGACAGATGGCCATGAGCGGGAAAGCGCCAAACCCTGCGGAAGCTTCGGAAATGAAAAAACGGGTGCTGGATGGTCTCGTGGATCGTGAATTGCTCAAGCAGGAGAGCAAAAAAAAGGGGATCGCCGTTGACGACGGCGAGGTCAGCCAGCAGATTGCGACCCTGAGGCAGAAGTTCTCCACGGAGAAGGAATTCAACGAGACCTTGAGCAAGATGAATCTGACTGAAGCGGACCTGAAGACTCAGCTGCGCCAGGATTTGAGCATCAGGAAGTTGATCGACCAGCAGGTTGCCTCCAAGGTGACGATTACTCCTGAGGAAGCCAAAGCGTTTTACAGCAGCCATCCGGAGTTCTTCAAAGCACCGGAGACGGTGCGCGCCAGCCATATTCTGATCAAAGTGGAGCCCAACGCGAGCGCGGAAGACAAGGCCAAGGCGCGTGAGCGCATTACCGCCGTTCAGCAGCGGGCAAAAAAGGGTGAGGATTTTGCGGCCCTCGCCAAAGAGACCTCGGAATGCCCAAGCAGCGCCAACGGCGGAGATCTGGACTATTTCCAGCGCGGCCAGATGGTGGGGCCCTTCGAAGAGGTGGCGTTCAGTCTCAAACCGGGAACCACGAGTGATATTGTGGAGACTCAGTTCGGCTATCATCTGATCAAGGTTGTGGACAAGAAGGATGCCTCGACGGTCGCCTATGACGATATCAAAGACAAGCTCGACGACTACCTGAAACAGCAGAAAGTGAACGAGCAGCTTGCACAATACATCGCCCAGTTGAAAGCGGGCGCCAAGATCGAGACCTTCGTGAACTAGAGGGGGCAAAAAACAACTTGCCGTCTTTTTGACGAAAACCGATCCACGAAGTCACACGAAGTCACACGAAGGACTGCGAAGACACACGAATAGATCCTTTGGGCGGTCTTCTCCGTCCCTTCCGCTGGTTCCCAAGCTCCAGCTTGGGAACCCAAGCCGACCAGCGGAAGGGAGCGACCGGCGGAAGGGTTCACCAGCGACCTTTGGAAATGGGGCGGCCTTCAGGGCCGCCCTGTTTTTTTATTGCATTGAGGAGCACTAAAGGATAAAGCTTTTCCTCGCTGCAAGCCTCATGAAGTCCCCAGGGATTTTCCTCTCCCAACAACCTGGTCGGATGGTTACTATGGAAAAGTGTCGGTTCAACGAAGCAGATCTGCAGCAGATGCGCGCCTTTGAAATCGACGAAGCCCAGGTGTGCACGCAACTCGAGCTGTTCCGCAAGAATTCCTCCCTCATCCGCCTGCAGCGGCCCTGCACGCTGGGTGACGGGATTCACCGGCTGGACGCCGCCGCCTGCGACACCAGCCTCGCCTGGCATGAAAGGGCCGCGACCAAAGGGCGCTTCCTCAAGTTTGTGCCGGCCTCCGGGGCAGCCACCAGAATGTTCCAATCCCTCCTCCAGATCTATCACCTGCCCCAGTACCTCGAACCCCACGAACTGCATCGGAAAGCAAAGTACGGGGTCGCCGTGGCCTGCGATTTTCTGGAGTTCCTGGACGGTTTGGAACGGTTTGCCTTCCGGGAAGACCTCGAACAAGCGCTGGCAGCTGACGGTTTGGAACTGTCCCAACTCATCGTCGCCCACGAATACCGCACCCTTTTGGACTATCTCCTGACCGATCTTGGTCTGGGCTACGGCAGCCTGCCCAAAGGTCTGCTGAAATTTCACGGTTATCCGGAAGGGTGTCGCACAGCCTTCGAAGAACACCTGGAAGAGGCCGCCCATTACCTTGCCAGCGGCGCAAGGGTATGCCGCATGCATTTCACCGTGGCCCCCGAGTATGAAGCACGCTTCGAGGCGCTCTTCGAACAGGTCCGACCCTACTATGAGGCGCGCTACGGCGTCCGTTACGACGTGCGCTTCTCCCACCAGCGCCCGGCCACTCACACCGTCGCGGCCGACCTGCGCAACCGCCTTTTTCGGGATCGCTTCGGGCGTATGATGTTCCGACCCGGCGGCCATGGTGCGCTCCTCGCCAACCTGCAAAGCCTGGATGGTGATCTGGTCTACATTAAGAACATCGATAACGTGATTCAGGCTCGCTTCGAAGAGGTTCTCGGGTTCTGGAAACGGGTCCTCGGAGGATACCTCGCCATGATCGAGGATACCGTCCACCAACTGGTGCGGGCCTTGAAAGTCGGCCTCGATCCCGATTCCGTCGCACGGGCTGAGGCCTTTGCCCGCGATAGACTCCTCGTGCAATTCCCGCAAACCTATGCGGACCAGCCTCTTTTCGACCGGCACGCCTTCCTCCTCAATAGACTCGACCGGCCGCTCCGGGTCTGCGGGGTGGTGCAGAATGTCGGTGAGCCGGGTGGGGCTCCTTTCTGGGTGCAGGAAGCATCGGGGGAGTGCTCCCTGCAGATTGTGGAAAAGGCCCAGGTGGACTTCAATGCCCCGGATCAGCGGGAGATCTGGAGCGCATCCACCCATTTCAATCCCGTCGACCTCGTTTGCTCCATCCGCAACCATGAAGGCAAGCCCTTCGCCCTGGATAACTACGTCGATCCTAAAGCGGTCTTCATCTCCAAGAAATCCGTGGAGGGCAAAAGCCTCAAAGCCCTTGAACTCCCCGGCCTCTGGAACGGAAGCATGGCCGGCTGGCTGACGGTGATCGTGGAAGTCCCGAGGATCACCTTCAACCCCGTCAAAACGGTCTTCGATCTGCTCAAACCCGAACACCAGCCGGAGTAGATATTTCGGATGTCGGATATCGGAGGCTGGATGTCGGATGTTGGATATCGGATATCGGAGGTGGGAGGTTCAGGTGTGGCATTTCGGGTTTCTGGTGAGGTATGTCGGGGAGACCCTTGACCAACCACCACCCATTGTTCACTTCTCACGGCTAAGAGGCTATCTCAAATTGCCTGAGACCTCGTTGATCGTCATTCCCGCGAAGGCGCATTGGAGTCAACATAAGGTCTATTGCCACGAAGAGCACGAAGGACACGAAGAGCACGAAGAAGTTATAGAACGAAACGTTTGATCCCATCTCTCAACCTTCTGCCGTTGAAGTTGATGAACAGGCCGGTTCCTGTCCCGGCCAGTTTCATACATATAGGTGAGCAACTGCGCCTCATGGATATCTTCGACCTGTTCCACGCATTCCACTCTCTTTCCTCCTTCGTGCTCTTCGTGTCCTTCGTGTTCTTCGTGGTTAAATCTCAATTGGGGATACCAGTCAAATCCCACGCCAAAGCCTTGAACGGTGGACAGTTATTTGTGTTGACCTGTACTCAATGCTCGCCGTTCCACGGAGGTGACCCTCTCAGGAGACTCCACATTAGTCCCGGCGTAACTTCCCCTTCCTCCTGGATGACCAGTCCGGTTCGCCTGACTATCTCCACCAGAGCCTGCCGCATGCCGGGAAACGATCTCTCACCCAAAACGATCCTGCCCTTGGTGGTGTCGACGGCGAAGACGTCGACTGGAAACGGAAGCATCCCCAGCAGTTGATAGACTTCCCGGCGGTGCCGGACAGCCGTCAATTCATCCCACTTCACGGTGAACCGGCGGACCGGCAGGATGGGGAACACGCGCCACGTGGGGACAACCATGGTGAGTTCGCGGTCGGTGATTTCTATACGGGCTGAAATGACGGCAACACCGTGCACCACAGCGACGGCCCCGCTGAAGAAGGCCGGGACGCTCATCAAGATAAAGGCGAGCACCGGGGCGTTGGCGAGAAAAGGTGCCGCTGCGGCCAGGGCGATCAAAAGAAACCCGAGGAGGCCCAGGGAAAGGCCCGTCAGCCTTCCCCTAGCAGGCGTCTTGTTTTCCATAAGCACCTTCACCCGAGAGCCTGTCGCTCCCAAAACGAGTACCATCGATGGTCATGCCGTAACTTTCATCAGTCAGGTTGAGCAAAAGGTCGAGACCCGCTAAGAAACTATCTCAAAATTCCCCTCCCTCGATGGGAGGGGTTAGGGGAGGGTGAGGGAAGCCCACGAATAACACCCCCACCCAGCCTCCCCCATCAAGGGGGAGGAGACCTTGGGGATTTTGAGATAATCACTAAGGTCTCATCAGGAAATAACATAGTGCAGCGTGAACAGTCCCCGCACGTCGCCAGCTCGCTGGTTCCCAAGCTCCGGCTTGGGAACCATGGTCAGCCAAGCTCCAGCTTGGCGTGACTTGTGGCCACTAGAAGCTGGAGCTTCCAAGACTGCGTTCCCAAGCTGGAGCTTGGGAACGAGCGGTATTTGCTCTAGGTTATTTCTTAATGCCCCCTAAGTACAGGTCAACACAAATAACTGTCCACCGCCGGTTCGCCACCGCCGGTTCGTCACACGCCGGTTCGTCACCGCCGGTTCGTCACCGCCGGTTCGTCATACCGGCGGAGGCCGGTATCCAGCCGGTATTTCTGGATTCCGGCCAGAAGATTGCCGGCATGACGTTTTGAGACAAGGGTCACTTTATTCTGTGGCGCTGTACTAACGAGCCCGGTAGCATTCAACGTGAAGCCCGTCCATGCTGCTTCCGCAGAGGATCCGGTCCGGGCCGACAAATTTGTAGAACGTTGTTTCTTCCTTGAACCAGGACATCGGCTTCCCTTTGTAGACTTTTGGCTCATGGTCCAGGATTTTGTAATGAACATAGCCCTTGCCTACCGTGTAAGTCCCTTTGTCCCAGGTTTGCATGTCCCCACATTTTGCCGTCTTGGTAAAGGTCCCATCCGGCATCAGAATCGTCTTCCCATAAGCCGGTCCCCATGGAGTCGGCACTCCCGGGCACTCCCACACCCCGACAAGGCTCTGGGCGTGCAGGATGTCATGCTCTCCGACGGCCAGGACCAGAGCGCACCCCGCAAGGAGCAGGGTAAAAAGCATTGCATGGCTCTTTGACCTTCTCATTTTGTGTCCCTCCATCAATGGGTTCTGATATGGGTTACTTGGGAGCCGACCACACCAGGGGCGCTCATGAAGAATCCCTATGCAAAAGGCAACTCCCCCGGACTCTTTTCCGTTGATCATGATAGAGAATAGTGTAAAGTTAGCAAACAGATTTGTGCAATTCCGATTTTTCAGTGGCGATTTGTGAGCGAGAAGCTGAAATGATTTGTCGGAGGGTGCATCATGAAAAAGCAATATACCAAACCTTGCCTCAACCCCTTGTCGGAACCCCTTGTTGTCGCCCAGAACCCTTGCTGGACCGGCGGTGTGGCCGCAGGAGGGCAATGCAGCACGGGAGGAACGGCCGGCACCACCTGTGCCACCGGACACAGCCAGTTTGCTTCTTAGGTCTACTCTCGAAATGCAATTCCCTACCCGGTCATTCGTTCGTGGTGAGGTATCGAACCATGAACGGGAGCGCTCGGGAACTTGCTTCCAGCTCACCTTCGATACCTCAGGGCGAACGATGGGAGTTTTGAGATAGCCGCTT
Organism: uncultured delta proteobacterium; assembly: GCA_963783775.1. Taxonomy (GTDB): domain Bacteria; phylum Desulfobacterota; class Syntrophobacteria; order Syntrophobacterales; family Syntrophobacteraceae; genus JADGQM01. The sequence goes on from CAWAOR010000021.1 coordinate 47,844, forward strand.
GGGACAGCGCCACTGATCATGCTCCACGACTCTAGACGGACCGGCTCGACTCCTATCTCCCGAAGAGACCGTCGCTTTTTTCCCTTCGATTACTTGAGCTCATCTGCGCCTTGCGCCCGAGGAGAGGTTTATGCTTGACCCACACTGCAAACCGCTGCTCAGCCCTCAAACGGTGCTGCGGGAAGAATACGATGATTGGGCGGTGCTCTTTGATCCGAACACGGGAGAGGCCTACGGGCTCGATCCCGTCGGAGTGTTCATCGTAAAAAGGCTCGATGGCAACAAAAGCATTATGGAAATCGTAGGAGAACTTGGCGAACTTTTTGAGGGCATTCCTCCGCACGCTGATGAAGATGCGCTTCAGTTCGTCGACAGTCTGATGCAAAAGGGGCTGGCTTTGATTGAGGAGAGGTAACGATCCATGCAGGTCATGCGAATGCCTCGTTCGGTGGACCTCAATATCACCACCCGCTGCAACCTCCGATGCAGTTACTGCTATCATTTCGGGAGTGCCGGCGAGGTTGAGCGTGACCTGCCAACTGAGGAGTGGGTCCGCTTTATTGAAGAATTGGGTCGCGCAGCAGTCATGGATGTTTGCCTGGGGGGTGGCGAACCTTTTCTTCGAGAAGATATCGCGCAGATCATCTCCGCCGTTGTGTCCCATCGAATGCGTTTCAGCATCCTGTCGAACGGGACTCTGATCACTGACGCTATGGCGTCATTGCTGGCTGACACGGGACGCTGCAACCTGGTCCAGGTTTCTCTGGACGGTGCTTCCCCGGGAACTCATGATGCCTGCCGGGGAGAAGGGAACTTTCAGCGAGCCGTCCGCGGGTTGCTGAATCTGCGCAAACATGCGATTCCAGTGACCGTTCGGGTGACCATTCACCGGTACAATGCGGAACATCTAGAGGCCATTGCCCATTTCCTGCTGGACGAACTGGGGTTAGCGTCTTTTTCCACCAACTCCGCTTCCCACATGGGGCTGTGCCGGGAAAATGCGGAAAACCTCCAACTGACAGCAAGAGAACGCACTGACGTCATGCGTAAGCTGATGTCGTTGGCCAAACAGTATGGGAATCGGATCACGGGGACGGCAGGACCACTGGCTGAAGCTCACCTCTGGACGGAGATGCACAGAGCACAGCGGGCGGGAGAGGGGGCGCCACCCGACCGGGGCTATCTTCTGGCATGCGGAGGAGTGAGGAGGAAAATGGCGGTGCGGCCGGATGGCACCATGGTTCCCTGCTCTCATTTGAGTCACCTCGAGATGGGACAGATCAACCGGGACGATTTCCTCACGGTCTGGCAGGAGCATCCGGAGTTGAAAAGACTCCGGGACCGCACCAAGACTGCCCTTTCCGATTTCGAGTTTTGCAGGGGATGTGAGTATCTTCCATATTGTACCGGAAACTGCCCGGCCCTGGCCTATAATCTTGTGGGAATCGATCATCATCCCAGTCCGGATGCATGTCTCAAACGCTTTTTGGAGGCCGGGGGAAGGCTGCCGTAAGGGCTGCTTTAAACCCTGTAAAGGGAATGGAAGGATTCCATGAGTGAAACCTCGCGAGTCGCCGGGCGGCCGTTGCGTGAGATTTATTTCTACCTTACCGAAGAATGCAATCTGCGCTGCCGGCATTGCTGGGTCTCACCTCTGTTTCAAGGGAGCGCGCTGTCCCATCGCTTTCTGGAACCGCAGCTTTTTGCCTCTATCGTCGACCAGGCCGTCCCGCTTGGACTGGTCGGCATAAAATTGAGCGGCGGAGAACCCCTGCTCCACCCCGCAATCGTTGAAATCATTCAGGCTGTTAAGGCCAGGGGCTTGGGTATTACCCTGGAAACCAACGGGGTCTTGTGCACTGAACAACTGGCGCGCACTCTGGCCACAGCCGGCCGGGTCTCTGTTTCCGTCAGTCTGGACGGGGCCGACGCAGCAACGCACGAGTGGGTGCGAGGTGTCCGGGGGTGCTTTGAAGCCGCTTTGGAAGGGTTGCACCATTTGGTGGAAGCCGGATTGAAACCGCAGATCATCTTCACCTTGATCCGTCGTAATGCGGATCAGATAGAGAAGGTCATCCGTCTGGCCGAGCGTCTGGGAGCCGGTTCGGTCAAATTCAATATGCTGCAGCCAACGGGACGCGGCGCGCTGATGCACCAATCCGCCGAAGTCTTGACCGCCAGGGAGCTGGTTGAGCTGGGGCGCCTGGTGGAAAGTCAACTGGCCGGATTATCCAAAGTGCCGGTCATTTTTCACCACCCTGCGGCATTCAGGCCCTTGAGCCGACTGTTTGGCGGAAACGGCGATGGCTGCGCGGTTTGCGGCATCAAAGAAATCCTTGGTGTGCTCCATGACGGATCATACGCTTTGTGCGGGATCGGTGAATCAACACCGGACCTGGTTTTTGGCCATGCAGAAAAGGTTGAGCTGGCAACGGTTTGGCGGGAACACCCCGTCCTGCAGGAAATCCGCACCGGCCTACCCGAGCGTCTGGAAGGAATCTGCGCCGATTGCCTCATGAAGGGCATCTGCTTAGGCGGTTGTGTGGCTCAGAATTATTACCGTAACGGCAACCTCAGGGGGCCATACTGGTTCTGCGAACAGGCTCACAAGGAGCACTTCTTTCCAGAAACGCGCCTGCGACCCGAGGCTTGCGATCAGCGGAGGCAGCGGCTCGAACGAAGCGCGTAGCGCCCCCCCTCATTACTTGGAGCGTCTGAAGTAGTGGTAGCCGACAGCACCCTGGGCGGTGGAGGTGACGGTAATCAGTTCCCATCGGTCGGTATCGATCTTGTTTAAGCCGTCCTGGAAGGTCCCGCCCCCCTCCTTGATGATGTCCCCCGTGTCTATGCGCCGATACTCGATCTTGGGACGCTGCATGCCCGGCGGACAACACGGCGGTCGTCGAAAAAAATGGTAACCTGCTTTACCGGAATCCAGAGTCGAGGTAACAATGAACAACTCGTAGCCCGCATCCCCCATGAGATTCATGCCCTTTTCAAAGGACCCGCCACCGAAACCGGCCAACTCTGCTTCATCCTTTCGGACATATTGCCAGGTATTTGACTTGGGATTGTCAGTGGGAGCGGTCCCCATCGTGGGGACAGTCCCTGAAGGTGCCTGCTGCGCTAAGGCATCCGGCGCCTGAAGCAGGCATCCGGTGCCCATGAGAACTGCCAACAAAACCCTGCCAACGGTATTCCGGACCGTCATGATTCCCTCCTCGATGCCAGGTTGTAGATTCCTTTAGCCATTGCCCATCCGGAAAGGTTTCCCCTTGCTTCTCCCATACGCCAAAGGCGTGGCTGGGCGGGGGTGGAAAAAGAGGTGCTTGGCGACACTGTCGAATTATTCTAGGCGAAGGCAAAGGGCCAGTCAACGGTGAAGATCAGCGAAAAAATGGTGCTCAGACGGTCAACCCCAGCCAACTATTTCGTGACATTTTTGTCATAATACGGTATCACCGCCGAGAATAACAAACGGGGGTGAAGAGCTTGGTTACGACGAGTGCCCATTTTGGTTACCTGGAGTTGCGGGCGTTGCACGAAATCGCCCGAGTGCTGTCACGTCCGAACGACCTGAAGGATCAACTCCAGCAGACGCTGGATATCCTGAGCACCTGGCTGGGGATGGAGCGGGGGATGATCTCCATCCTGGATCTGCAGACCGGCAAGGCGCTGCTCGACGTCGCTCGAGGGGTGGATTTCGAAGCGGGCAAGATCTCTTATCAGCCGGGGGAGGGGGTCACGGGCAAGGTTGCGCAAACAGGCCGGCCCCTGGCCATTGCCAACCTCAGCGACGAGACGCTCTTCCTGGATCGCACCGGGGCGCGCAAATCTCTCAATCGTGACCAACTGGCCTTTCTCTGTGTCCCCATCTTCTATCAGGAACGGGCCGTAGGTGTCCTTTCGGCCGACAAGCTCGCGCATCAGGCGGAAGACCTGGACCGGGAAGTGAGCATCCTCAGCGCCGTTGCCGAATTGCTTGGCAAGGTGGTCCACTTCCGGGTGATCGAGGAAGAAAACCGCCGGCTGCGCCGCATGCTGGCTGAGGCCAGGCGGCCCAAGACCAGTATCATCGGCCGCTCCAAGGTCATTCAGGAAGTGTTGCGCCTGATCGATCAGGTGGCTGACACCAACACCACGGTTTTGATCCACGGCGAGACGGGAACGGGCAAAGAACTGGTGGCGCGAGCGATCCACGACAACAGCCGCCGCCATAAGGGCCCCCTGGTGCAGGTCAACTGCGCGGCCATGCCCGATACGCTGCTCGAAAGCGAGCTTTTCGGCCATGAAAGAGGTGCCTTTACCGGGGCCATCACCAGGCGCCGCGGCCGCTTCGAGGAAGCCCAGGCCGGGACGATCTTTCTCGACGAAGTGGGAGAACTCTCACCCATTGCCCAGGCCAAACTGCTGCGCGTCCTCCAGGATCGCGAGTTTCAGCCCCTGGGATCGTCACGGTCGGTGAAGGTGGATGTGCGCGTGGTCACCGCTACCAACAAGGATCTGGAAAAGGAAGTGGCCACTGCGACCTTCCGTTCCGACCTTTTCTACCGGCTCAACGTTTTCCCCATCTTCCTGCCGCCGCTCCGGGACCGCGGCCCCGATATCCTGCTCCTGGCTGACTTTTTCGTCCTCAAGTACGCGCAGGAATTCGGCAAGAACGTGAAACGGATCTCCACCAGCGCCATCGATCTGCTCATGTCCTACCACTGGCCGGGAAACGTGCGGGAGCTGGAAAACTGCATCGAACGGGCGGTGCTGCTTTCCAGCAGCGAAGCGATCGATGCCCGCCAGCTGCCGCCGACGCTCCAGATGAAGCCGGAGGAGATGCAGAATGTGAGTCGCGGGAAGCTGGAAGCCTTGGTCGGGGCGTTCGAACGGGACCTCATTACCGATGCCCTCAAGGACGTACGCGGCAATCAGTCCCAGGCGGCGCGGCTGCTCGGCACCACCAAACGGATTATCCAGTACAAGGTCGGTAAATACGGAGTGGACCCGAGACGTTTTCGTGCCAAAGCCCCGTCTTAGAGGCGGGGAGAGTGGAGAGTGGGAGAGGGGGAGAGGGGGAGATGGGGAGAGTGGGGGAGATGGGGAGACGGGGAGATGGAGGGGGAGGCCTTGACCGCTGTTTCTCCTGGGTCGGGTTGGCCGAGGGCCGATGGGTTGTTTCCTTTGCCGTTGCGTTTCATGTTCATTCAGCGCAACCTACAGTGAGCATCCGCCCAAACGAGACCGATGTATTGTTAGCCACAGTGAGTATCGGCCCAAACACGACCGACGTAATGGCAGTATTGGTAGGTTGCGTTGAGCTTGCGAAACGCAACATTTGGAAAGATAGGAAACTTTCGCCGGGATGCACCTGGGCTCGGGCCACCGGATGCTCTGTGGGGGCCGGAGGGGGTCTTCTGATGCAATCTGAGCCGGCGGTTCGCTAACCAGCGGGCGATATCCGGGAGAGCGCCGGCGTTGATGTTGGGATCACTACCATGCGGATAGCCTTAGTACAGATGGATCCCCTCATTGGGGATTGTGCAGGAAACGCACGCAAGATCGCTGAGTTCATTCAGCGAGCCAGGAGCTGAGGGCTGCGATCTGGTAATTTTTCCCGAAATGGCTCTGCTCGGGTATCCTCCGCGTGATCTGCTGGATAAACCCAGCTTTGTGCGGGCCAGTCGCAAATACTGGGCCGATATCCGGGAAGCGAGTGCAGGGATCGGCGTCATCTGCGGCGCCGTGTCGGAAAACGAAAACGTGCCGGGCAAGCCTTATCGCAACACAGCGCTCTTTTTCGCCGACGGCAACCTGGTTGCCGAGGCTCATAAACAGCTGCTTCCCTCCTACGACGTATTCGACGAGGAGCGCTATTTTGAACCCGGAGATCGCACCGTTGTCGTGGATTTCAAGGGCGAACGGCTCGGGATCACCATCTGTGAAGACATCTGGAACCTTCCCGACTACCTGCCGCGCCCCCTCTATCATTGTGATCCCGTCTGTGAAATGCGGGAAGCCGGGGTGGATTTCGTCATCAATATCTCCGCCTCTCCCTATCACCTGGGGAAAGTCTCCTGGGTCAGCGACCTCTTGCGAACCCAGGCCCTGCGGTCGAACCTCCAGGTGATCTACGTCAACCAGGTGGGGGGCAATGATGAGTTGATCTTTCAGGGGCACAGCATGGTTTGGGACCAGAGGGGAGAGCTCGTTGCCTGCGGCGCCGATTTCCAGGAAGACCTGATCCTCTACGACACCCGAACACACCGCGGCGATTTCCACAACGCAGCCCTGGACCCTGCGGAAGAAGTGATCCAGGCCCTGGTTCTGGGGCTGCGGGACTATGCCCGCAAGACCGGCTTTCAGAAGGCGGTGGTGGGTTTGAGCGGGGGCATCGATTCGGCTCTGGTGGTCTGCCTGGCGACCATGGCGCTGGGCCGGGAGAATGTGCTGGGGGTGGGCATGCCGGGCCCTTACAACGCCCCGGAAAGCCTCGATGACGCACGGGAATTGGCAGCGCGTCTGGGGATTGCCTTTGAGGTCGTGGCCATTGGCAATCTCTTTGATACAGCCCTCCACACCCTGGCGGCGGTTTTTGAGGGAGTGCCGCCGGATGTGACCGAAGAAAACCTCCAGGCCCGCCTGCGGGGTCTCATCCTGATGTCGCTCTCCAACAAATTCAACCGGTTGCTCCTCAGCACCGGGAACAAATCCGAAGTGGCCGTCGGCTACTGCACGCTTTACGGCGATATGAACGGAGGGCTTGCAGTCATCGGAGACGTTCCCAAGACACTGGTCTATGAGCTGGCTCATAAGCTGAATGAGCAGTATCGATGGATTCCCGAGCCGATTCTCACCAAAGCCCCTTCGGCCGAATTGCGTCCCAACCAGAAAGATCAGGACACCCTGCCTCCCTACGAAACCCTCGATGCCATCCTGGCGGCCTACGTGGAAAAACGTCTGCCGACCGAAGAAATCATCGCCCAGGGTTGGGACCCGGACCTGGTGCGATGGGTCATCAGGCATGTCGACCGCAATGAATACAAACGATGGCAGGCGCCGCCGATTCTGAGAGTGACCTCCAAAGCTTTTGGCAGCGGCCGACGCAATCCCATCGCTCACGGGTATAAGGAATGAGTGAAGGGTGAAGAGTGAAGGGTGAAGAGTGGGAGAGTGGTATCCCCGAATTGACACTTAACCACGAAGGACACGAAGGACACGAAGAGCACGAAGGAGGAAAGAGAGTGGAAATGCGTGGAACAGCTCAAAGATATCCATGAGGCGCAGTTGCTCACCACTATGAAACTGGCCGGGCTAGGAACCGGCCTGCTCATCAACTTCAACGTCAGAAGGTTGAGAGATGGGATCAAACGTTTCATTCTATAACTTCTTCGTGGTCTTCGTGCTCTTCGTGGCAAAAAAACCTTATGTTGACGCCTATCCGCGAAGGCGGGAAGCTGGTTTCTTGGGGTTTTCCTGGACCCCCGCCTTCACGGGGGCGACGGGCTGAGCGAATTTTGAGATAGTTTCTAAGGTGATGTCCGCAGAGCGGAAATCCATAGTCCATGAGCCAACAGCCATGAGCCATGAGCCATGAGCCATGAGCCATGAGCCATGAGCCAAGAGGGGGGAGTTGGATGAAAAAAGTTGAGGCGGTGATCAAACCGTTCAAGCTCGATGATGTGAAAGAGAAACTCGCCGAGCTCGGCATCAAGGGCATGACGGTCACGGAGGTGAGGGGGTTTGGGCGGCAGAAGGGGCACACCGAGATCTACCGGGGGGCGGAATACGTAGTGGACTTCCTGCCGAAGATCAAGATCGAGGTGGTGGTGACGGACAACCAGGTGGCGGAAGTGGTTGACGCGATTCGCAAGGCGGCGCACACGGGAAAGATAGGAGACGGAAAAATCTTTGTTTTCCCCGTGGAAGATGTGGTTCGCATCCGCACCGGGGAAATGGGAGAACAGGCCCTGTAAATGCAAAAGAGCTTTTCCGGGCTACTCCGCAAATTGAACGAGCTTCGCCAGTCTTTTCTGGAGATGTCGCGCAACGACGTTCCCGGGTTATTGGCCGCGCGCACCTATGCCCAGGGGTTTGTGACCCAGCTGGGGGGGGCTTTAAAGACCTCCGCCATCGCTCCGGACGGCTGGTGCCTGGTGGCGGTGGGCGGTTTCGGCCGCGGGGAGCTGGGCTTTGCGTCCGATCTGGATCTGCTTTTTCTGTATCAGAATCGCCTTCAGGCCACGCTGCAGGAGGTTATCCGGGAGCTGACCTACGGTCTCTGGGATGAAGGCTTTGAGGTCGGTCACTCGACGGCTTCTCTATCGGAAGCCAGGCGCCTGGCTCAGGAGGATTTTTCGATCCTTACCAGTCACCTGGAATCGCGTTTCGTTGCCGGGGATGCAGGGCTTTACGACACCTGGCGGAAGTCCTTCCTCGGGAGCTTTGGTTCACAGCGCCGTCGCCGATTCCTGCAAAACCTTGGAAAGTATCGCGAGGAGCGGCTGCGCCAGTATGGTGAAACCTCCTATTTGCTCGAACCTCATATCAAGGAAGGGGTTGGCGGGCTGCGGGATCTGCAGATCATCCGGTGGGCGGGCGCGATCTTTCTCCAGGACACCGACCTCAACGCCATGCTGGAACATGAATGGCTGGGGCGCCAGGAGGCTCTGTGGCTCGAACAGGCCTATGATTTTCTGTGGCGCGTGCGCCTTCAGGTGCACCAGCTTGCGGGTCGCCGCCAGGACCAACTTCTGTTTTCCGAACAGGAACAGGTAGCCCGGCGCCTGGGTTATGCGGACAGCCGGCAGGGGCTGGCGGTGGAGGCCTTCATGCGCCTCTATTATCGCCACACGGCGCGCATCGCGCGCACCACGGCGTTCTTTCTCGAACGCCTCGGCGAGGCGCAACGGAAGTTCCCGAGGATTCGCCTGCGGCGGCGTGTCCTGCCCGGTCCCTTCCTGCTGGATGGTCGGCATCTTCATTTCCTCGAGCCTGAGTGGTTAGGCAAGGACCCTCGCCTGCTCATGCAATTCTTCTGGCAGGCGGCGCAAATGGATGCCCATTTCCATCATCAGGCGGGTGGGGTTATTCGCGAGAATCTCGGGGCTTTCACCGAAGCGGCCAGGCAGGACCCTCAGGTCGTTCAGCGGTTTTTCGATATTCTGCTGCACCCGAAAAGGTCCTTTCCCGTGCTTCAGGTGATGCTGGAAACGGGGTTTCTGGAAGCTTTTCTGCCGGAATTCGTTGCGGTGCGCTTTCGCGTCCAGCACGATGTGTACCACCTCTATACCGTGGACGAGCACCTGCTGCGCACCGTGCGCCAGTTGCATCGGATGGAGCACAACGAAGACCAGCGGCTGAGCGCTATGGGCCTGAGCGGCTTTTTCGCGGCCCTGAAGCATCGGCGCATCCTCTACCTGGCGGGACTGGTCCACGATCTCGGCAAGGGGCAGGGTAAAAACCACGCGCTTCGGGGGGTTCCTCTGGTCCAGCAGATAGCGGGGCGCCTTGGTCTCGATCTCGAGGAGACGGCTTTGCTCTGCTTTCTGGTGGAACACCATCTCATCCTTGCTGAAACCGCCCTCAAACGCGACCTCATGGATGAAAAGCCGATTCTCAACTGTGCGGTCATCACCGGCGACCGGGAACGGTTGAAAATGCTCTTCCTGCTGACGGTGGCGGATTCCCTGGCGACCGGTCCGGGGGCCTGGAGCGCCTGGAAGGCCTCGCTGCTGAAAGAGCTCTACGACAAAGTCGACCGGATGCTGCTTCGCGGCGATTGGCAGGGTGAAAACCTGCAGCAGCGTTCCCAGCAGGTCCAGAAAGAAGTCCTCGACCTGGCGGGTGACGCTCTGGAACGGGAAAGAATGGGTCAGTGGCTGGACCGGCTCTCTTTTCGCTACCTGCTTTCGCAGCCGATCGACGCCATTGTGCGGCACTACCAGATGGAAAAGGATCTCGATGGCCGTCCCCTGGTGATGGAAACCCACCAGACGGACGGCGAGATGTGGCAGCTCACGGTGGCCACCCGCGACCGGCCGGGGCTCTTCGCCATCATTACCGGAGTGCTCTGGCTGCGTGGCCTGAACATCCTGTCGGCGGACATTTTCACGCGAGAATCGGGCGTGGCGCTGGATGTCCTCCTCGTCGAACGCCTCCCCGACCCCCTCCATGCGGGAGAACTGTGGGACAGGATCCAGCACGACCTGGGGCGGTCGCTGGCCGACCGGAGTTACCTCAATGAGCTGCTGGCCGAACGCCGCCGCCCTTCTTTGCTTCAGCAAAAGTCTGGGCCGCGCAAAGAAGACAAGGTGGTGATCGATGAGGAAGCGTCCGATTTCTATACCATCATCGAAGTCTACACCTGGGACCGCCCGGGCGTCCTCCACGCCGTTACCAACACCTTCTTCGAGCTGGAGGTCTCCATTCAATTGGCTAAAATTTCCACCCCCGGCGCTCAAGTGGCGGACATTTTCTATGTAACGGATATGAGCGGCAACAAGCTGCTCCTGCCCGAGCTGCACGAGAGCATTCGCGAGCGCTTGATCGCCTGCCTGTCTTCTGCCTTTTAGGAGCCTTCCCAAAAGCAGCGGCATGGATTTTGACCATACTTCAAAGCACGAAAGAGTCCATTTCGTGTCCGGGGCGCTTTTCGAGGTGGGGACGGGTTTTTCGGTTGCGCAAAGTGACCTTCTGGAATAAAAGAAAGCCACTGTTTTCTCTGACTATTTCTGAATTATGTGGATCATTTTTGAGCTTCTGATATTAGCAGAGACCGGCACCATGAATGACGCCCCGCAGTATCCTGCCCAAAGCATCCTGGTCGTGGATGATGAGCAGGCCATCCGTGATATCCTTGCCGAAGCGCTCGATCATCTGGGCCATCGGGTGGAAACCGCCCGAGACGGCGTGGAAGCCGTCGAGAAAATCGAAGAAGGGGATTTCAGCATTGTCATCACCGATATGATGATGCCGCGGATGGACGGTATGGAGCTCATCAAAACCCTGGTCAAGATGCGCAGGGGCATCGATATCATCGCCATCACCGGCCATACCATGAGCTACCAGTACACCGATGTCATCGCTGCCGGAGCCGCCGATTTCATTGCCAAGCCTTTCACGATCAATGAGCTGGAAGCCAAATTGAGGCGGATCTTCCGCGAGCGCCACCTCCTCGATGAGCTGGAGCGGCTGGCGGTCAAAGATCCCCTGACCGGTTTGTACAACCGCCGCCTGTTTGAAAAGACGGCCCGCAAAGAAGCCATTCGAGCAGCCCGTTACGACCATCCTCTGTGCCTTTTCTCGATCGATATCGACAACTTCAAGGAATACAACGACCTCAACGGGCACCCGGCGGGCGATCGGGTGCTCATCCAGCTGGCCCGCATCCTTACCACCACGGTCAGGCAGAACGTCGATACCGCCTATCGCTTCGGGGGTGACGAATTCACCTTGCTCCTGCCCCACCTCACCAGTGAGACGGCCCTGAAGGTTGCCGCCCGCATCATCGAGGCTTTCAACCGGCTGGAATTGAAGCCCACGTGTCTGTCCATAGGGATAGCGAATTTTATGAGCAAGACGGGCAAAGCGGACCGGGACATTGAAGATATGCTGCAGCGCTCCGACCGGGCATTGTACTACGCAAAGCACAATCTGGGCGGAAATCGGGCCCATTTTGATGAAGAATCCGCGTTAATCGCTTCTCTGTAAGCCAATTCCCTTTCATCTTTTCACTAGGATCGCCTGTTCTTTGGCAATCTTTTGTGTGTTTCTTCTTGACACTCCCAGACCGGTCCTTTATATAAGGCTGACCCTGATGGGGGGGTTCTGTCACCGCCGCTAAGCGGTGGAGAACTCTTAGAAAAACTGCCAATAATAGTACTCGAACCCGGGGGCGTTTTTGGGTTCCGCCGGTACTCCAAGCTGATGGAGCGATAATGGGGCGAGAGGTTTATGGCTTGCTGGGACCAGGTCTTCACAAGGAAGGAGGGTGCTGCCATGGGTGCGGGTAAACCTGAATTTGGCTTTGGGGTTCATCTGATGGTGGATGGCTATGGCTGTGACCGGGCTGCGCTGGAGGATATGAATCTGATTTTTAATTTCCTCGATCATTATCCCACCGAGATGAACATGACCAAGATCATGCCTCCCTATGTCTTCCGTTACAACGGTTCGGTTCCGGAGGATTGGGGGATTTCGGGGTTTGTGCTGATTGCTGAGAGTCACATCAGCGTCCATACCTTTCCCGAGAAGCAATACTTGAGCCTGGACATGTTTTCCTGCAAACCGTTTGACACCCAGCAGGCGGTGCTGACGATAAAAGACTACTTCAACATCCAGAAATACGAAATGAAGGTTCTGGATAGGGGACAGGAATTTCCCAACAGTATTCGTGCCTCGGCTCAGGTTGTCCGCATGGATCGGATGCTGCTGCAGCGTTCCCGATAAGGCTTGTCTATGAGTCATTTCAAGAAGGTGGGGTCCAGATTCCCGGCGAATCTGGGACCCCACTCTGCTTTTTTGGGACTGCGTTCCACGGAAGAGTCTTTTGCCCGGGCCCGCGCAGTAATCGTGCCGGCGCCCTACGACGGCACCACGACTTACCGCAGCGGCACCCGGGAAGGGCCGAGGGCGATCCTGCAGGCGTCGCGGGAGCTCGAATTCTTCGATGAGGAAACGGGCACCGAAGCCTACCGCGAGGGCATTGCGACCCTCGAGGAGCTGCCGGTGACGGTTTCTTCCCCCAAAGACATGGTGGGGCTGGTGAGGGAGATCGGGGAGGAGCTCTTTAGCCGGGGGAAGCTGCCGGTGTTGCTCGGAGGAGAACATCTGCTTTCCCTGGGCATGATCGAAGCAGCGGCAGCGCGCTTTCCGGGACTGACGGTCCTGCACCTGGATGCTCACGCCGACCTGCGCGAGGAATATCAGGGAAGCAGTTACAGCAACGCCTGCGTGATGCGGCATGTCACCGGCTTTGCACCCATCGTCCAGGTGGGCATCCGGGGTCTCAGCAGGGAAGAGCACGATTTCATTCAGGAGCGGAACATCCCCTGCTATTTTGCCTACCGGCTGCAGCAGGATCCCGGCCTCTGGGACGCGGTGCTGAGCCGGCTCCAAGGAGACGTTTACCTCAGTATCGATCTGGATGCGTTTGATCCGTCGCTCATGCCTGCCGTCGGCACCCCGGAGCCGGGAGGGCTGGGCTGGTATGAGGTGCTGGGACTGTGCCGGCGGGTGGCCCAAAAATGCAACATCATCGGGTTCGACGTCATGGAACTGCTTCCCATCCCCCAGTTCATAGCTCCGGACTTTCTCGCCGCCCGGCTGGTCTATAAGCTTCTCTCCTATATTTTTATGGACAAGGCGCAAGCGTCTTGTTAATTAAAGAAGGTATCGGGAACAGGGTCAACGGTTCGCAGGGGCTGTCGCAAGAAGGCTTTTGCCTGACCCGGCAAAGGTGACAGGGGCTCCGTCCCGGAGCGAGTTCAAACGACCCGGATAGTTTTCACCCAAAAGAAAGATAGGGGATTGGAAGAGGAGTCCGCCAAAGGGTTTCGACATTGGCTCAAAATGTGCCTCCGCCGCCTTGCCAAGGTGGATGACACTGAGAATATCGAAAAAGAGATTCAGCAGCTGATTGATGAAGGAGAGCAACAGGGGCTGATTTCCGAGGATGAAGGGGAGATGATCCAGGGCATCTTCTCGTTCCGGGATACCATTGCCCGCGAGATCATGGTGCCGAGGACCGATGCTGTGTTCGCCAGTGCGGAAATCCACATCCCCGACATTGTCCAGGTAATCATTCAGAGTGGCCATTCCCGCATTCCCATCTATCAGGACAGCATCGACAATATCATCGGTACGGTTCACGCCAAGGACCTTCTCAGCCATTGCGGGATGGCCGACCTGGACGTCCAAAGCATCGTCAGAGCGCCGTATTTCATTCCGGAGACCAAAAAGATCAGCGAAGTCCTGAAGGATTTGCGCGACAACAAGTCGCATCTGGCGATCGTCGTCGACGAATACGGAGGCACGGCCGGCATTTTGACCCTCGAGGATATCATCGAGGAGATCATCGGCGATGTGATGGACGAATACGATGCCGACCAGAAGCTCCTGGTGGCGCATGAAGACGGGTCCATCACGGTGAATGCCAGGCTCGACGTGGAAGAACTCGAAGACTATTTGAACGTGGAACTGCCCGAAGGCAAATTCGAATCGGTAGGCGGCTTTGTGATCAGTCTTTTGGGGAAGGTGCCGAGCGTTAACGAGGAGCTCACCTACAACAATCTCCAAATGGTGATAGAGGCGGCGAGCAGTCGCAAGATAGAACGCATCCGCATTCGCAAATTCAGCTCCGACGAGGCGGATTTGAAACTGGAAACTGGAAACTTGAAAGTGGAAACTTGAAACTGGAAACTGGAAAGTGGGAACTGGGAAGTGGGAATTCGAGATTAGAAGTTGGAAAAAGGGTTGCATAACGTAGCACAACACACATAACTATCCGACCTCGGCTTGTCATGCTGGCGAGATCCGGCATCGAGTCTTGCCGTGGCGGGATGGATTCCTGCTAAAAGCATGCGGGAATGACTTGCTGGGATAATCGTCACTTTATTCTGTGGGGGGTGTAAGTCCTCGCGATTTCCCAGTTTCCAGTCTCATCCTTCCGGAATTTTCTCATCAAATCAGGGCAAGTGTGCAAGAAACATGTGGTCGGGACTAATTCTAAGTGGTTTGAGCGGGGTCCTTCTGACGCTCGGGTTTCCCAAGCCGGGAATGTACTGGTTCGCCTGGGTGGCGCTGGTTCCTCTGCTGCTGGCGGTCCGCGACCGAACCCACCGGGAAGCTTTTGGCCTGGGCTGGTTCTGCGGACTGGTTCACTACCTCGGTGCCCTTTACTGGATCACCTATGCCGTCCACCAGTACGGCGGCGTCCCCCTGGCCCTCGCTCTGCCGGTGTTGCTGTTGCTGTGTGCCTACGTGGGTGCTTACGTCGGCTGCTTCGCCCTGGTCGCCCGCCTGTGGCAGGCTCATCCGCTGATGTGGGTGCTGGGACTGCCCATGGTGTGGGTGGGGTTGGAGCTTGTCCGGGCGCACCTCATGACCGGTTTCCCCTGGGCCAACCTGGGATACACTCAGACGCCCCTGCCGGTCCTCATCCAGGTGGCGGACCTGGGGGGGGTCTACGGGGTGAGCTGGCTGGTGGTGTTGAGCAGCACCGCCCTGACCGCTCTGGCGACCCGCTCCAAGGGGGGGATCACCGGCCTGCTGGTGTTCGTGGCCTGCCTTCTGGGGACCTTGCTGTACGGTTCCTGGAGGCTGGCAGCCGTGGAAGACCGGCAAAGTGCGGCAACCCCGTGGACGGTCGGTGTGGTGCAGGGAAATATCGACCAGAGCCAGAAATGGGACCCCGCATTTCAACAGGAGACGCTCAAGCGCTATGAAAGCCTTTCCCTCCAGGCCGGCCGGAACAATCCCGCCCCGGAGCTCCTGGTGTGGCCGGAAACTGCGGCACCCTTCTTCTACCGGTCTGAGGAGAAGCTGACCGCCCAGCTCAACGATATCGTGAAGGAGACGGGAACCCCCCTGCTTTTTGGGAGCCCCGGGGTGACCTTGGTCGAAGGGGAACCCCGTTTTCAGAACCGGGCCTATCTCGTCAATGGTTCGGCCATTCTCGAAGGGTTCTATGCCAAACAGCATCTCGTTCCCTTTGGGGAATATGTGCCGCTCAAAAAACTCCTGTTCTTCGTCGAGCGCCTGGTTCAGGCTGCCGGGGATTTTGTTCCGGGCGATGATCCGTCGCCCCTTATCCTGGGGCGTCAGCCTTTTGGGGTCCTCATCTGCTACGAGGACATCTTCCCGGAGCTGGCGCGGGCGGCGGTGGAGCGGGGTGCGACGACGCTCATCAATGTTACCAACGATGCCTGGTACGGCACGAGCAGTGCTCCCTATCAGCATCTGGAAATGGCGCGGTGGCGTGCCGTCGAGTTTCGAGTGCCGCTGATCCGCGCCGCCAATACCGGCATCAGTTCGATTTTCGATGCCACGGGCCGGTCCTGCGGCATCCTTCCGCTGAACCAGGAAGGGTTCCTGGTTTGTACCGTGCATCCTTTTCGCACGTTAACTTTTTATGCTAAGTGGGGAGACCTTTTTGCCTGGTTGTGCGCCCTGGTAGCGGCCGTTGGGTTGTGCTGGACGGTGCTGGCGCAAAGGTTCTCGACTTCTGCACCCGTAAGGAGGGGTTTAACATGACCACCAATGACTTTGCTGACCTTCAGAGTGCCTTGAGAGAGCTTTCCCAGCGTGTGGAAAATCTCGGGGGCCATCTTTGACATCCGAGGAAAACAAACGCGCCTGATGGAACTGGAAAAAGTCACGCTGAAGCCCGACTTCTGGGAAAAACCGGATGAGAGCCGCCAGGTGCTCAAGGAACGAGCCGATCTCCATGAGATCATCCATAAATGGCAGCACCTCTCGGCGGAAGTGGACGAGTGTGAGTTGCTGCTGAGCATGGCAGATTGAAGAAGAAGATGAAGAAGCCCTGAAGGAGGTCCTCAACCAGTCTCGATCTCTGCGGGCCAGTTTGCGCAATCTTGAACTGCAGGAATTGCTGAGCGAAGAAAACGATCAGAGAAATGCCATCGTGAGCGTCAATGCCGGTGCCGGAGGCACCGAAGCGCAGGACTGGGCCGAAATGCTCCTGCGGATGTATCTGCGGTGGTGTGAAAATAAGCAACTCAAGGTCCAGATGGTTGATCTCCAGGGAGGGGATGAAGCGGGCCTCAAGAGCGCGACGCTCACGGTGGCCGGCCCCAATGCCTACGGTCTGCTCAAGGCCGAGTCGGGGATTCACCGTCTGGTGAGGATTTCACCCTTTGACGCCAGTGGACGTCGCCACACCTCGTTTGCGGCGGTCCTGGTTTTCCCGGAAGTCGACGATCGCATTGAAGTGGATATCAAACAGGCGGACCTCCGGGTTGACACCTACCGGGCCAGCGGGGCGGGCGGGCAGCATGTGAATAAAACCAGCTCCGCCGTGCGCATCACCCATATGCCAACGGGCATTGTGGTCCAGTGTCAGAATGAGAAATCGCAACACCGCAATCGTGACATCGCCATGAAAATCCTTCGGGCGAGGCTCTACGAACGGGAGCGGCGCGCCCAGCAGGACAAGCTGCAGGAACTTCACGACAATCTGGATGATATTGCCTGGGGCAACCAGATCCGTTCTTACGTCCTGCAACCGTACCGTCTGGTGAAGGATCATCGGACCGGGTATGAAAAGGGCAATGTCGAGGCGGTGCTCGACGGGGATCTGGATGAATTCATCGAAGCTTATCTTTTTCATCGCATGACCGCGCGGGAGAAGGGCATGACCGGTTAGGCCGCGATGTTACACACATCGCTCGGATCGATGGCAGTTGAGGAGGAGGAGGTTTTACCATGTCGTTTAAGAGAAGCTTGGCTTTGTTGGTGTTTGGTACTTTTATCTTTTGCCTTGGGAACCTTGCCATGGCAGCAGGAGAGAAAATGGAGCAGTCGGAAAAACGCATTGTGGCACTGAAGACTTCAGAAGGGGTGATTCGACTTGAACTGTGGGCAGACAAGGCGCCCATCACGGTAAAGAACTTCCTCCGGTATGTGGAAGAAGGCTTTTATGACGGTACTATCTTTCATCGGGTTATCGACAACTTCATGCTTCAAGGGGGAGGCTTCACCGCGGACATGGTCCAGAAAAAGCCCCACGAGCCCATCAAGAATGAAGCCGGCAATGGTGCGAAAAACGATCTGGGCACGGTTGCCATGGCCAGAACCAATGTCATCGACAGTGCCACCTGCCAGTTCTTTATCAACGTCAAAGACAATGCTTTTCTAAACCACCGGGATGATAGCCCTGCAGGCTTTGGCTATGCGGTCTTCGGCAAGGTGATCGAGGGCATGGACGTGGTCGACAAAATAAAGAAAGTGCCGACTGCCACCGTCGGGCCTCATCAGGATGTTCCCGTCAAGGCGGTGGTCATTGAGACGGCGAAAGTCGAGAAATAGGGGGACAGGGAAACCAGAAGCAGTTCATAGGCGATCAGGATGCAGTACATGGCGGCGACCCCGACCAGGATGGCCTTGACGCTGAACCGCCCTCGGAAAATCGGGTAGTTCTTGTGAATGAGCAGGCAGACCAGACCGGTGGCCGTCAGAAGGTACTTGACCAGCACAAAAGGCAGGGGCCCAAGCTGCAGGAAATAGTCCATGACGGCGTTGAATTCCGACATGCCCCCCCGGATCAGCTCAAGGGTGAGAAAGGCGTCGGCGATGGAAAGAAACAGGATAAAGATGAACAGCAGAACCTCGGCGGGTCCATAAAGATCGACGTAATAGTGAACGCCGCGGTCTCCCTGGCGCCGAATGGTCTTCCTGGAGCCACGAAGACTGGCGAGGCTGAAGGGGCGAGTCTGCCGAATCCGCCGGTCTGCGCGCGACCTCCCGGCGGAAAGGGCGGCAAAAGGGGTGTCGGGTTGTTCCATGTCCGCGGCTTCTTTCCTTCTAACGGGTCTGCCGACAGTTGCGTGCCGAAAAGGAACTGCAGTGGTTAAATTACCCAACAGCGGTCACCGGGTCAACTGCAATCCGTCTTCACGGCGTGCTCTCGCTCTGGTTGTCCTGCTGATCACAGCGGTGTGGGGTTGCGCTTCGACGGGAGTGACCCCGTCTGCGGTTTCGGTGCCCGCGAAGGAGGCGGAAAGAGCCTCCCCCGGCGGGTGGTGGTATGCCCGGTATGTCATGAACTGGCCGGAGGGCAAGGACCCGTCCTGGTCCCTCGATCTGCTTCTGGCCCACCGGGTTGTATCTCCCGTGCTCGATCGCTATCGCGGGGATATACTGCTCTGGCGCTTCCACCGGCGGGCGGCTCGAGACCCGGCCGGGCACCAATTCAGCTTCATTTTCTATTCCTCTCCGGAAGCCGCCCGTCGGGTTTTTGCGGCTCTCCAGGCGGATGCCACCCTGGGTAAACTCAAGGAGCGCGGAGTGCTGGTCCGGGACAGCTACGACGACACCAGCACCATCAGCCGGCCAAACCTCGACGACACCAGCGACCGCCACTGGCCTCCGGCCATCCAGAAGTCCTGGCCCTACTACATCCAGGGTGTCAGCGAAATGTGGCTCAACCTCATTGTCCAAATGGCGGGCGAGTCCTCGAGTGAAAAGGGCTCAGCCGGCCTGGACGATCTTCTTCGTTCCTACGAACAACTCAACGCTGCCATCGGCCGGTTGTGGCGCGAAGAAGGGCAGCACGCCTTCCTGCACCACCTGAATGCCATCTTCGGCTACGAATCCCTCATGATTCGCGAAAAGCGCCTGATGGGCTTTTGACAGGGGTGGGCAGAGGACCTTCGAACAGAAAGCCTTGGCGTGTCAGCCCCGTAGTTTGATACCCGTCCGGGCGATGAACATTATTCAACAAATAAAAAAGCGTAGCGGTTCATGGCCTGATCGTAATCCGACAGGACCTCTATGGGATAACCGTATTGCTTTACCGTTGAAAAGACGTCGACCGCCATGGATTCGGGAGAAGGTCTCGCTGCTCGTGGATGCTTGCATTTTACCCGCCTTCCGGGACAGTCCTGGCACATGGCGCAACTGTCCATAAACAGCAGGAAGGCCTTCTCGTAACCGGCCATGAAGACCGCGCGTTCCAATTTCAACAATTCCTGGTTTAACTCGTTTGACCAGGCGTGGCGGTCCTCCGGCTTATCCACCCGCTTTTCAAAATGGAAAAGCGCGGCTGTGCGGTATTCGCTGAAGAATTCCCGGCATTCGGCGACCGAAGGGGTATTCGGGGGACAGGAGGCATTCCTTCCGTAATTGCCGCACCCAAAGGTACATTTCATGCGTACCCACTGGGAAACTACCAGGTCCTCGGGGTTGATCCATTTGAAGTCGGTATAGCCGTGCTTCAAGAAAAGGGCTTCCAGTTCCATCTGGGATTTCATGCGTTGCTCCCTTCTTCCTTTTCCATATCCCCTGGTAATTGCACCAAAGCCGGCAGAGCCGCGACGCTCGGCAGGAGATGCGTGTGGGGAGCCTGCTCCAGTTGTTCCCTGCGGTGGGCTCCGGTGAGGACCCCGAGATTCCAGCGGACTCCCGCATGCCATCCGGCCTGCAAATCATTCGCCGTGTCGCCGACACTGGCGACGCGGTGCACGCTGGTCACCCGAGTGGCCTCCATGGCGTGGAAAATCATGTAGGGTGCCGGACGCCCGCAGACCACGTCGTCGCTGCAGACTACTGCGTCCGCGATGTCCTTCTCCCACCCCAGAGCCCGGAGAAGGATTTCCGTGATCGCTTGATCGAAACCCGTGTTGAAGGCGACCTTGATGCCCCGGCGGTGCAACCAGTGAAAGACCTCGACGGCTCCCGGTATGGCCTTGACCCCCTGGTCCTGATAAACCCTCGCCAGGTGAGCGCGGAGCTCTTGGAAGATCTGCTCCGAACGGGCGGCGAGGTCGGCGCGACGGCCCGGATACCGCTGTTCTACGAAACGGTGAATCACCTCGCGCTTGGATGACCCGCGCACCGCGCGAAGCGCCTCCTCCGCCACCGGAATCCCGTGAGCGGCCAGGACCTCGACAAAACCCTGAGCCACTTCGCCCCGGTCTTCGATCGTGGTGCCCGCCAGATCAAATACGACCAATTCGAGCTCTTCCATTTAACCTCCTGCCGTTGAAGCTATCACCTCAGCTTTGTCAAATGGGAGTTTCCGGATGAAAGCTGATAACGGAGGGTGTATCAAGGTCAAATATCATATTTCAAGACCTGACCCCATCCTATTGAATGAGGTCCTGAAATGACATGGGGCGGCCGTTCAAAGTGATCTGGCCCGCCTCATAGCGGGCACTGGCGGCGTAAGTTCCATTTTCCTTGACGAGCAGGTTTTGCGCGACCAGGGTTGCCAGTTGTTCATCCACCTTAGTGGAGACAATGGCACTGATGACTTCGTCGTCGGGGGCCTCCCCCTCCTCATCCTCCCATTCCTGGATGAGGTCGCCCTGGAGGATGCCCGCGAGGGCACTGCGCAGAAGGCCTTCCCCGATCCTGAGTTCGGCCTGAGCGGTGAGTGCAGCGATGAGCGCCACGGGGCTGGTCATGGGTCCCGCCTTGGTTCCGTCGAAGACGAGTCGCGCCTTGCCCGAGAAGTCTCCCATCGAGGTCTTGAAGTCAAGCTGCCTGATTTCGAGTTCAGGCGACTTCTTGAGCAGGTCCGGCAGGATGGCTAAGTACCGGGAAAGGGTCTTCATCTGGGCTGCTTCGGATGACTCCCCGCGGGGTTGAGCCTGTTCCTCCTTCAGGTCTTGTTGGAGTCTGGCAAGGGTTGGCGCGTCGAGATTGCGAAGCTCGAGCTCGAAGACACCGGGGCCGTATTGGGTGTCGTCGAGTTTGAGTTGCTCGGTGCGTAGGGTTACCAGGCAATTGAGAGTGTCTCCCGACGCTTTGGTCGCAGTATCCGCTTTGAAACCTCGGAGGAGCAGGGACTGCGGTCCCGTTTCCTGCTCCAGAGTGAATTCGAGGTTGGCCAGGGAAAAGGCAAGATCGCCCAGCCACAGGCCGCTGACGCCCTCTCGGGTGGTGAAGGTGGACTTCACTTCCCCCAGGCGCACCTCGAATCCTTTCCCACGCCCCTCCGCCCCCGGCATATGGAGAGATCCGGAAATGGCTTTCAAATCGGCGGTGAAGTCGGCCTGGAAGGTCAATCCCTTCCAGGTGGCGGCTACTGGCTCCTCCTTGCCGAAGGTGTGCTGAAAAGCGGGGATGACGAACCGTTCCCGGCCTTCGCCATCCAGATAGATCACGGTGACATCCCGTAACGAGGCAAGTTCGGGAACCTGCGTCCAGAGTTCGGCAAGATAGCTTTGGAGTTCCGGGCCGGGCACCAGCCTGGTCTCGATAACGGCCATCACGGGCTTCAGCCGCTCCTGTCCGTCGGGGAGCGTTCCGAGCGGGAAGGGGCCGTGGAGGATCTCATGAGCCAGGTTGATCTTGAAGGCTTGGGTCTCCTCGCCCGTTCCCGGCGCCAGTTGAATTTCTATGACCGAACGGGCCTGCGACTGATAGAAACCGCGAGTGTAGCTTTCGTTGACAAACTTGAGTTGCTGCCATTGGGAGGCTTGTTGCAGCAGGGCGAGGTATTGCTGCTCGGCCTTGATCCCAAACCAGTAGGTGGTGGCGCCCCACAGGCCTGCGACGAGAAGAACCAATAGAACGAGAACGGAAACGAGTTTTTTCACCTGACCCTCCTTTTGATGGAAACTGGAAACTTGAAACTGGAAACTGGAAACTGGAAACTTGAAACGGGCAGCCTGGAACAGGAGTTGGGGCTGGTCGGCCGACGGGGGGGCGCCTCGATGGCCTCTTGGGGAGCCTTCACATCCTTTGGGCAACGGCCTTGAAAAAGGTATAGCAGAAAACACCGTCGGCTTCCGTGGTCCGATAGAGGTCCCGGATGCCTTGGACGAAGGTGAGTGGATCGATTATGCCGGCTTCCAGGGCTGCTTCCCGCACACCCTCGATCATTGCCGTAAAGGTCTTTTTGGTGAAGCCTTCGACCAGTTCCGGACGACTCGAATCGACATAGACCATCCGCGGGGAAACATGGATGGCGCCGAACCCCGCGTGGTGCAAAAGCGGGTAGAGTTCTCTGCCGATCAAGGCGTTGCCGCCGGCTCGCCGCTGGAGCTCTACCTGGCATTGAATGGCCTTGTGGGCCGCTTCGCTGTGCGGGAAAAAGTAGGTGGAGCCATGATCGCCTTCGATAACGGTGATGGTGCCGCCAACTTTCAGGAGGTTCTTCAGTGCCGCCAGAGCTTCAACGGGTCGCGACACATGCTCCAGCACGAAACAGACGAAAATGTGATCGAAAGACTCGGGCCCGAAGGGCAGATGAAAGATATCGCCATGCTGGAAGTGAACATTTTTGAGGCCTGCGGCTTCGACCTTTCTTTTGGCTTGGGCAAGAGAGGATTCAGCAATATCAAGCGAGGTGATCCGGGCCTCGGGGCTGTTGCGGGCGAGGGTGACCGTCTGAGCCCCGACGCCGCAACCAGCCTCCAGCACGAGACTGCCGGCCGCATAAGAGGTGTCCGAGTGGAGTAATTCCACCAGCGTCGAGGCCTGGTCCTGGAGCCGCAGGTTTTCTTTCAAATCGTAGCCGTGAACGTACCCTTTGGTCATGGTGCCCCTTCTCGTTGCCGCCACTCTACGCCTGATCAAGGCTGTTTGTCGAGTATTGCTGGAACTCGATAACCCTTAAATTCAGGCAGGATCTTGCGGACCCCCGGCGTCCGGCCGGAGATAGCGCTGCCGCGTGGCCTGGGGGAATTTTTCAATGGCATAGCGCAGCATGGTTCTGGGCATCCGGTGGCAATGTTCGTCCAGAAACCCTTCCTCGGCGGGCCGGTCGCGCTTGCCCACCTCACGCAGCATCCACCCTGCGGCCTTGTGGATGAGGTCCTCTGGGTCCGCCAGCAGCATGGCTGTGATGGTTAACGTGTCTGCAAACTGATCGTGTCTGATGAAATGGAACGTGGCCAGCACCGCAATGCGGCGCTCCCACAAATGGGGTGATGCGGCGAGCCGGTAAAGGGGCTCGCGGCTCCTGTCCATCAGAAACGCCCCTACGATATGAGGCGCGGAGACATCCACCAAATCCCAGCTGTTGATGTAACGGGTGTTGTCGAGATACATGCGGTAGATTTCTTCTCGAGTCGCTGCACACCCCTTGGCATAGGCACGTACCAGCGCCAGGAGGGCAAACAAGCGTTCCTCGTGAAGGGGAGAGGCCAGCAGGGGCAAGACGTCCCGTGCCGTCAGGGTCTTGTACTGGGTGAGCAGTTTCCTCAGCTCAGGGACGCGAATACCGAGGAAAAGGTCGCCCTCGCCGTAATCTCCCGGTCCGGTCTTGAAAAACCGCTGGAGGAATCGAGCCTGTTCCTTATCCTCGAGCTGTCGCAAACGGGCTCGAATTTCATCCGCCACCAGGATCATCTCTTGGCCTCACTGTCCTTTGTCGGCAACGCCTCCATCAGGCCTGGAGCCAGCACGGGCTGTCGTTGAGAGAAGTGGTTGAAACTGGCTGAAGCACAGCGCTAATCGGATCTCGTAACGACAGTTTATCGGAAAACGCTGTCTTCATAGCATGATCCGGGTTTTCGATGCAACCTCGGCAACGCAGCCGCTCAGGTATGATTTTCTGTACGGACTCACCGGGAAAATGTAGTATAGGCGCAACCCTTGCATGATGGTGAAGCCCGTGCTGCCTTTCGCGGTGCAAAGAGAACTGGGGGAGGAGTGGAAATGAGTTTTGAGATAATCACATAGGCTTTTGTGGAGAACAATGATGGCGGATGGTCCTGAAGCAGAAGCTATGATGGCACCGTATGGTTTGGGCCGTTTTACCGGCCTTGTGGCGGTTGTTTTGCTGTCAGTCGTCTTATTGAGCGGATGTACCAAAGTGGGGCCGGATTTTCTGCGACCGTCGGCGAAGGTTTCCGACCAATGGCTGGAAGCCCGGGATCCGCGTCTCAAGGCGGCACCGGCGACTTACCGGGAGTGGTGGAAGGCCTTCAACGATCCCGTCCTTGAAGAACTCATTCAGACCGCCTACCGTCAGAACCTGTCGCTTCGTCTGGCCGGAGTGCGCGTTTTTGAAGCGCGGGCGCAGCTGGGCATCGCGGTCGGCGAGCTCTTTCCCCAGAGCCAGCAGGCACTGGGTTCGGCCAACACCAACCGGTACAGTGAACGATCCATTTCGGCGCCGCAGGTTGAGCAGAGCAGGGGGGTTGGTTTTGGCTACAGCCAGGCCCAGATGAGTCTTTCGGCCAACTGGGAGTTGGATTTTTGGGGTAAGT
The DNA here is from genome assembly GCA_963783775.1 of uncultured delta proteobacterium. GTDB lineage: Bacteria > Desulfobacterota > Syntrophobacteria > Syntrophobacterales > Syntrophobacteraceae > JADGQM01. Next base: position 72,734 of record CAWAOR010000021.1, read on the forward strand.
TTCGGCGGGGCATAGAATCCGCCGACGCCAGCCTGCTCAGCTCCATCGCCGCCTACGACAATGCGCTGGTGGCCCTGACCGGAGACGTGGCAAGCACCTATGTGCAGATCCGCACGCTTGAGGAAAGGTTGCGCATTGCCAGAGAGAACGTGGAAATCCAAAAGGAGAGTCTGCAGATTGCGGAGGCGCGCTTCAAGGGCGGCGCAACCAGCGAACGGGATGTGCAGCAGGCCCTGACTCAATTGAACAGCACCGAGGCCACCATTCCCCAGCTGGAAACGCAGCTGCGCCAGCAACTGAACGCCCTGAGCACCCTGCTGGGGCTCCCACCCGGCCAGCTGGGGGAGAGGCTTTCGGGATCGTCCGGGATTCCCGCGGCGCCTCTGGAAATCGCGGTGGGCATGCCCGCCGAACTCTTGCGCCGCCGTCCCGACATTCTCAGCGCCGAATACCAGGCGGCAGCGCAGTGCGCACAAATAGGGGTGGCCAAAGCGGATCTCTACCCGGCTTTTTCCCTGTCCGGTAATTTTGGGTTTCTGGCAACCGATGCCGGTCAGTTTGCCCTCGGCGACTTGAGCTCCTGGAGAAGCCGGACCGGCTCCATTGGCCCGGCCTTCCAGTGGAATGTGCTCAATTACGGTCAGATCACCAACAACGTCAGGTTGCAGGACGCTCGTTTTCAGGAACTCATTGTCACCTATCAGAACACCGTCCTTCAGGCTCAGCAGGAAGTGGAAAACGGTCTCATCTCATTCCTCAAATCCCAGGAACGAGTCGGTTCGCTCACCCGCGCAGCCGACGCGGCCAAGCGCACCGTGGACTTGTCCCTCATCCAGTATCGCGAGGGCGCCACGGACTACACCACCGTGCTCACCGCCGAACAAGCGCTCATCAGCCAGCAGGACAGCCTGGCCGTGGGGCAGGGTGATGTCCCTCAGGGTCTGATTGCCGTTTACCGGGCTTTTGGCGGAGGCTGGGAGATCCGTGAAGGAGATAATTTCATTCCCGTGGATACCAGAGAGGTCATGGAAAAGCGCACCAATTGGGGAAATCTTCTGACACCGGCGGCCGCCGAGCCGCCATCACCGGAGAAGCGGGACACTCTGTTCCGGGCTCCCGACTGGTAGGAGGAACAGGCCCATGGTTTGGACTCATGCGGGTTCGCCGCAGCGCAAGCGCCTGCCGCTGCGGGTGTTGATGGTGAGCATGGCTTTGTGGCTGATTGCCGGCTGCGGCAAGTCGGATAACAAGTACGTCCCGCCGCCGCCGGCCGAGGTCACCGTGAGTCAACCGGTGAAGAAGGCCGTGACCGACTATCTCGACTTGACCGGCAACACCCAGTCCATTGAGCAAGTCGCGCTGGTTGGGCGGGTGGAGGGCTATCTCACCAGCATCAATTTCAAGGATGGCGATATTGTCAAAAAGGGAGACCTGCTCTTTGTGATCGAACCGCCGCCCTATGAAGCCAAAGTCAAACAGGCGGAAGCCAACGTGGCCATGGCTCAGGCAACCCTCGTTCGTTCCACCCTTGAGTACAACCGCCAGCAGCAGCTGATCAAGCAAAATGCCACCGCTCAGTCCACCGTCGAACAATGGCAGGCCCAGCGCGATGCCGATGATGCCACAGTGCAGCAGAACAAGGCGAATCTGGATCTGGCCCGCATCAATCTCAGCTATACCCAGGTCAGAGCCCCCTTCCCCGGGCGCATTGACCGCCACCTGGTGGATGTCGGCAATCTGGTCGGCTCCGGCCAGGCCACCCAACTGGCCATGATCTACCGTTTGGATCCCATCTATGCCTACTTCAGTATCAACGAACGGGATCTGGTGAGGATCATGGAACGGGAGCGCGAGCGCAGCAAGGACAAACCCGGCAAGAAGGACGAAGACACTCCCGTGTACCTCGCCATTGAAGGTGAGGAGGGCTACCCTCACGAAGGCCGCTTCGATTTTGCCGCCACCTCCCTCGATCCGAGCACCGGTACCCTGCTCATGCGCGGCATCTTCAGCAATCCTGTTACCCCGGGCAGCGCTCCCAGCCATTCTCCCCGGCATGTTCGTGCGCATCAGGGTTCCCGTTCATCTTCGAAAACATGCGCTCCTGGTGTCCGAACGGGCTCTGGGGGCTGATCAGGGCGGGCGGTATCTGCTCGTGGTCAACGCCCAAAATGTCGTCGAACAGCGCACCGTCACCGTGGGGCAGCTCGAAGACGAGATGCGGGTGATCAAGCAGGGGCTGCAAGGCGATGAGTGGGTGGTGGTGAACGGGATCCAGCGCACCAGGCCCGGGGCCACCGTCAAGCCGGTTCGTGAGGAAGTAGGGAGTAAGGAGTAAGGAGTGAGGAGTGAGGAAGTCAGGGGTAAGGAGTAGGGGGTGAAAGGAGAGGATCACTGATGCTGTCCCGGTTCTTCATTGAGCGGCCGATTTTTGCCAACGTGCTGGCCATCGTGACCATCATCCTTGGTCTGGTGGCCCTCTTTAAGCTTCCCGTCTCCCAATATCCGGAAATCACGCCGCCCACCGTTCAGGTCTCGACCAGCTACCCCGGCGGGAATGCGCGGATCGTTGCCGACACCGTGGCCCTGCCCATCGAACAGCAGGTGAACGGTGTGGAAGACATGCTGTACATGCAGTCGACCAGTTGCAGCGATGGTACGTACAAGCTTACGATTACCTTTAAAGTCGGCACCGATCTCGACTTTGCCCAGGTTCTGGTCCAGAACCGGGTTGCCATTGCCATGCCGCAGTTGCCGCCGGAAGTCCAGAGGCAGGGGGTAGTGACCCAGAAAGTCTCCACCCAGATGCTCCAGGTCATCAACCTGACCTCCCCCGACAATCGCTTTGACAGCCTTTACCTGAGCAATTTCGCGACCATCAATATCAGAGACGAAATCTCCCGCCTTCCGGGGGTGGGGAACGTCAATATCTTCGGAGTGGGTCAGTACAGCATGCGGGTGTGGCTCAATCCGCAGAACCTGCAGGCGTTTGGCCTCACGGCCACTGACGTCGTCACCGCCATCATCCAGCAAAACAATCAGGTCGCCGCAGGCCAGATCGGCATGCCGCCGGCGCCCGACTCGCAGAACTTCCAGTACACCATCAACGTGCTCGGCCGCCTGGAAGATGTCGAGCAGTTCGAGAACATTATCGTCAAAGTGGATTCGGGTTTGGGCGGTCGCATCCTCCGCGTCCGGGATATCGCTCGAGTCGAGCTGGGCGCTCAGACCTACGGCCAGTTCTGCCAGAAGGATGGTCACCCCTCTGCCGGCATCGGCATCTTCCAGCTTCCCGGTGCCAATGCCCTCGATGTCGCCGCTGAAGTGCAAACCCTTATGGAAAAGCTCAGCAAGAGGTTTCCGGAAGGGATCGAGTATTCCATTCCTTTTGACACGACGACCTTCACCCGGGCTTCCATCAACGAGGTCTACAAGACGCTCTTCGAAGCCGGCATCCTGGTGCTGCTGGTGATCATGGTTTTCCTGCAGAACTGGCGGGCGGTGCTGGTTCCCGCCAGTACCGTGCCGGTGACCATCATTGGCGCCTTCATTGCCATGGCGGCCATGGGTTTTAGCGTGAACATGATTACTCTCTTTGCGCTGATCCTGGCCATCGGCATAGTGGTCGACGATGCCATCGTCATTGTGGAGGGCGCCGAGTACCACATCGAACAGGGGCTTGCTCCCAAAGACGCAGCCATTAAAGCCATGGAGGAGCTGACCGGCCCCGTGCTCGGCATCACTCTGGTGCTCATGGCGGTGTTTTTGCCGGCGGCTTTCATGCCCGGGATCACCGGTCAGCTCTACCGGCAGTTCGCTCTCGTCATTGCCTCCACGGCCTTAATCAGCGCCATCAATGCTCTCACCCTCAAGCCGGTGAACTGTTCCCAGTGGCTGCGACCAAGAACCGGTCAGACCCAACGCTTTCTACCGGGGGTTCAACAAGGTCTACGAGCGCTGTGAAGCAGGTTATGTGCGCCTGGTGAACTGGACGGTGCACCGCAGTCGCTCGATGCTGCTGGTCTTTGTGGTCCTCATGGTGGTCACGGGATGGTTCTACGCCGTGACGCCCACCGGCTTCATGCCCGAGGAGGATCAGGGCTATGCCATGATTGTCGTGCAGCTTCCGGATGCGGCCTCGCTGGCGCGGACCCAGGAAGTGATGCGCAAGGTCGATGCCATCCTGGCCGCCACCCCGGGGATCGCCCACCGCATCAACATTGGCGGGGTGTCAATCCTGGACGGTTTCGCCTCGCTTTCCAACAGTGGGGTGATCTTCGCCATCTATGACGATTTTGAGAAGCGGGTGAAAGAAGGGCTGAGCCAGGAACTCATCGTCGGGACGCTCTACCAGAAGCTTTCCACGCTGCAGGAGGCCGTTGTTTTCCCCCTGGTGCCGCCGGCAATCCAGGGACTGGGGGTGGCGAGCGGTTTCGAGATGGAGCTGCAGCTGAAGGGAACGGGATTCGATTTTCAGAAACTCGCCCAGATGACCAACGAGATCATTCGGGACGGCAATGCCCAGTCTGATCTGCGCCATCTGAACACCTCCTATCGGGCCGGAGTGCCCCAATTGCAGGCCGACATCGACCGCGTCAAGGCGGAATCTCTCAACGTCTCGGTGGGGGAGGTCTTCACCACTTTCCAGAATTATCTGGGTTCCTACTATGTGAACCAATTCAACAAATTCGGCCGCACGTATCAGGTTTATGTCCAGGCCGACAGCCGGTATCGGCTGGATGCCACGGACATCAATTATCTCTATACACGCAACACCCAGGGCAAGATGGTTCCCGTGCGCACCCTCACCAACCTCAGTATCACCACGGGGCCGGCGCTGATTACGCTCTATAACCTGTACCCGGCGGCCTACATCAGCGGGAGAGCGGCACCGGGATTCAGCTCGGGGCAGGCGCTCAGCCTCATGGAGCAGATGACGGCGCAAAAACTGCCACCCGACATGGACATCGCATGGACCGGCATGTCCTACCAGGAGAAGCTGGTCGGCAATCAGGCCCTGTTCGTTTTCGCGCTTTCCGTTCTGCTGGTTTTTCTGGTGCTTGCGGCCCAGTATGAAAGCTGGTCCAGTCCCGCGGCCGTCATCCTGGTGGTGCCGCTGGCGCTGCTCGGCACCGTGCTGGCCCTCTCCCTTCGAGGCTACGACAACAACATCTACACTCAGATCGGGATGGTGCTGTTGATTGCGCTGGCCAGCAAGAACGCCATTCTCATCGTGGAAGTGGCGCGCGAGCAGCGGGCGAAGGGCGTGGATCTCTTCGAGGCGGCCGTCGATGCGTCACGGCGGCGCTTCCGCCCCATCCTCATGACCTCGTTTGCGTTCATTCTGGGAGTGCTGCCGCTGGCCGTGGCTACCGGGGCCGGAGCCGCCCAGCGCCGGGCGCTCGGCACCGCGGTCGTCGGGGGAATGCTCGCCTCAACCCTCCTGGCCGTCCTCTTTGTGCCCATCTTCTACGTCAATATGCAGCATTTCAGCGAATGGCTGGCGGCAAGAAAGCAAACCCCCGGCAAAAGCGATGGAGAGCCCAAGGTCTAGGAGATGGGGAAATGCGGGGATGTGGTGATGCCCGGCGCAGCGCCTCAGAAGTTGTCGAAAAATAAAGTACGCTCTTTCACCACGAAGAGCACGAAGGACACGAAGTGATTCCTTCGTGCTCTTCGTGCCCTTCGTGTTTCAAAACAAGGTCAAAACGAGTGCAGGTTGTTTTTTGACGGCGCCTTGTCCCCGGTTCGTCATGGCTCAGCGTCTACCTGGTGACCGGATCATGCCAGAAGGAGCTCGGGCTGCCATCCGAGCCCGAGCCGGAGACCTGACCGGTATAGCTGAATGCCATCAATGCGGTCTGGGAAGGAAGCACGATGGTCTTGTTGAAATTCATCGGGGCGCGCACGTTGGCGGCAGAGGCCGTGGTCAGTCCCTGCTCGGCCGTGATTTTTCCCTGATTATCAGCCAGCAGCAAAACCAGATTGAAAGTCCTCAGGGTCAGGAAAAGACTCTGCATCGTATAATTCATCTGAACGACTCCGGATATCTGCAGACTGTCCCCATTTCGGGTGTATTCATAGTTCACCGTGAGATCGGCTGAACGGAATTCACCGCTCTGCTGCCTGCCGTCTTGGAGCACAATCCTGTCGGAGTATTGGATGGTCTGCCCCTGGACGTTGCCGAGCGTTCCCTGACAACCGCTGAGAAAGATGCACAGTACGCAGAGCATCAGGGAGATGCATCCGTACCATTCCGTCCGCGGATATCCGGGCGTTGCGTGGTGTTCCCTCATGGTTCCTGTCTCCTCTCCGAACGCGAAAACGTTCCTCAAAAACGAAACCCCCGATCGTCTCCCGTAACCCTTTGAAATCCCAAACGAACTGGAGTCAGCCATTCTCTTGTCCCGTGACTCGTTCTAATACGATCTGCAGCGACAAAATGCAAGACTTTGCCTAATCATCCATTCAATAAGTCTATTCTTTGGAGCAATTGCAGGGAATGCGTATGCTCCGGATCGAGCTTCAAAGCTTTGCGGGCATGTTTTTTCGCTTCAGGTCGATTGTTCTGAACCAAGCTAAGGACAGCCAGATTATAGTAAAGAGTTGGATGGTAAGGATATTGTTTAAGTGCCTTGCGATAGCAATCTTCTGCTTCCTTGTATTTGCCTTGTTGGCGGAATAAAATGCCAAGTACATTATAGTTGTCAATATCCATCTCGTTATCAATAATGTCAGAATAGATTTGTTCTGCATCGCTGTGCATGTCATGCTTGATGAATAGATCTGCAATCTGTTTATCGATAGCTATATTCTTGCCATATGATCTATTTCTGTTGCGAAGTTGAGCAAAATGAGTTCTACATTCATCAGCATTTCCGTTTTCCAATAGCAGTTCACCCAGCTGCAGAGATCTTTCGGCATCAGTCGGGCTTATTTCTTCTGCCGTTTTCAGAAGAGCAATGGCGTCATCGATCTTCCCCATTTGAATATTAGCATTGGCACCGTTCTTATAGGCAACGATCATCAGGGTGCACAGCTCGATAGCTCGTTCAAAAGCTTCAACAGCAGCCTGGTTATCTCCCGCCATGGCCAGGCATTCCCCTTTCAGATTAGTCCAGCGCGCTATGTTGAGCCTGCGCCGGACTTCTTCGCGGTTGATCAGGCCCAATGCATCGCCGATTCTGCCGTGGTCTTTGAGAATGCGAATTTGCTTATATAGTCTTTCCTCGGCGCAGCCGACCCTTTCCATTACGCGAAGAATCCGTGATTCAAGAATTCCCAGAGAAAAGGGCTTAACAAGATAGTCGTTTGCCTCCCATTCTCCCAATGCTGCCGTCATGCCATGCACATCGGCTTCGTTTCCCATCATGATAAAGGGAACGAATCTGGATTTCTCCCATGTCCTGCATCGTTTGATCAGCTCCAACCCGCTCATATCGCTTAATGTCAGATCGGACATTACAAGGCCATAGTTATTTGATTGTATATAGGCCCAGGCTGTTTCAACACTGTTGGCTTCATCTATATCAGAACATAGATTCATGGAACTGAGTTTGCGCCTTACGATAACCCTCAGTGAAGAATAGTTTTCAACAACCAAGCCTCGCATAGTCGACCTCGATCACCCTCTTCTGCAGTCTTCACCCAACATCTTGCGTCCTGCACAGCTGCAAGGGCTTAATATTAGCTGATTGGAACCAATCGTCAATAAGGGGTGTTCCCGTAGACCCCCTGTTATACAAGGCGAAGCACTCATCCCACGTTGCCCCACCCGGTAAAATCAGCATAGCCCGGCTCCCAATCCGAGAGCGTATCGAAAACGAAGAGATGCACCGTTTGCTTTTGCATGGCGGGACTTTCTCCAAGGGTTGGTCGATTCTACTCGCCGATGAGCACACGAGAATCCTTAGCGCAAGAGGTGCCTTTTGGCAATAGCTCAGGATGCAGCCGAGGATGCAGCGAGGACAGGTTGATTGTCGATAAGCCACAATTTATTGCATTCTATGTCGCGTTGCAGTTGGAGCCTGCAGCACGCTGAAGCAACTTGCAGGGGTGTGGTGATTTGACTGGCATGGTATGGTATGCATTACACTTTTGACAACCATCCGTCCGGAGTGCATGGTATGAGAGTGGCGGGGTTCCCTGTTTGAAGGGTTTCAATGCTTCAGGCATGCTGTGACGCGATATTCCATGGAGCAGGCAAGGCGATGCGGTTACTGGTGGTAGAAGACGAAAAGAAGGTTGCCGGCTTTATCAAGAAGGGGCTCGAGGAGGAAGGGTACGCCGTGGACCTGGCGGCGGATGGTAAGAGCGGGCTGGATCTGGCCCTGGATCGGGTCCATGACCTCATTATCCTCGACATTCAACTGCCGAAGATGGACGGGCTGAGCGTGCTCAATGCCCTGCGCCGGGCCAAGGTGGCGATTCCGGTGCTGCTGCTCACGGTCCGGGCGACCATCGAGGACAAGGTGCTGGGCCTGGATGCCGGCGCCGACGACTACCTCACCAAGCCCTTCGCCTTTCAGGAACTGGTGGCTCGCGTGAGAGCCCTGCTGCGACGGCGCACGGAAAGCAAACAGCCGCTGTTGCAGATTGCGGACCTCACCCTCGACCCCGCCCGGCGCACGGTGTTCCGGGGAGAGCAGAAGATCGACCTGACCACCCGGGAATTTGCCCTGCTCGATTACTTCATGCGCAATCCCGACCGGGTCCTCACCCGTACCATGATTTCCGAGCACGTCTGGGACTATGATTTCGATTCCGAGACCAACGTGATCGATGTTTATGTGAACTACCTGCGCAAGAAGATCGACTCCGGGCGCGACCCGAAGCTGATCCACACGGTCCGGGGCGTGGGTTACCTGCTCAGGACGGAGTGAGCCTCAGTGCCTCATGAACGGCAAGCGGAGTGATGGGAAAGCATGAAATCGATTCGGGCGCGTCTTACGTTTTGGTACATGAGTCTTCTGACCGTCACCCTGCTGGTGCTGGGAGGCACGGCCTACGGGCTTCTGACCTACAGCCTCGCCAGTGAAGTGGATGCGGCTCTGGAGGGAGTTGGCAGAACCCTGGCCGAGCGGGCTCATGGCGGTGCGGTCGTCATTCCTCCGGCCGAAATCGAGCAGATGTTTCGGCGGTTTTTTGGGTTTTCGCCGTGGGATCGCTACTTTCAGATGTTCGACCCGACGGGTCGCCATGATCCGCAGGAACCGCCGTCCCCGAGTCAACGGCCGCCCCTCACCCGGGATGCCTTCGCCAACGCCGCCCAGGGCCTTTCCACCTTCGAAACCGTCGAGGGCCTGGGAGCCTATCCGGTGCGGCTTCTCACCATGCCGGTGATGGAAGGCAACCGTGTGATCAACCTGGTCCAGGTGGGCATGTCGCTGCAAAACACTACCGAGACGCGCCTGCGGTTCCTGCTCATCATGGCGGGGCTGCTGCCGCTGGGGCTGCTTTTTGCCGGGTTTGGCGGGTGGCTGCTGGCCCGGCGGGCGCTGCAGCCCGTAGCCCGGATGACGGAGGCTGCCCACCGCATTGGAGCCGAACAGCTGGCCGAGCGGGTGGAAGAATCGGGAACCGGGGATGAGCTGGACCATCTGGCCAAGACCCTGAACCAGATGCTGAGCCGCCTGGACGCCGCTTTCAACCAGATCCGCCAGTTCAGTGCCAGTGCGTCCCACGAGCTGCAAACGCCGCTCACCATCCTCCGCGGAGAACTGGAAGTGGCGCTCCGCTCGTCCCGCACCCCCGAGGAATACCGCACCGCCCTGCACAGCTGTCTCGAGGAAGTGGAACGCATTGCCCAGCTTGTGGAAGGGCTTCTGCTCCTCTCCCGGGCCGAAGCGGGAGTCTTGAAGATGGATCGGCAGCCGGTGGAGCTCCTGGAACTCCTCGAGGAGGTTTATGCGCGGCTGAAGGTTCTGGCGGAGGCGGGGTCCGTCGCCTTGCGCCTCGGCCCCGTCCAGGCGGTCTGCGTTATGGGGGATCGCGCCCACCTGCGGCGGCTTCTTTTGAACCTCACCGACAATGCCATCAAATATACGAAACCGGGGGGAGTGGTGGAACTCTCGTTGCAAAGTGATGAAGCGACCGCCTCCATCCTGGTTAAAGATACCGGTATCGGTATTCCGGCAGAAGAGCAGGAAAAGATCTTCCAGCCCTTCTTCCGCACCCTGGAAGCCCGGTCGCAGGCCGCCACCGGGACGGGCCTGGGTCTTTGCATTGCCCGTTCCATTGCGGCAGCCCACGGCGGCGACATCCTCGTCCAAAGCGCCCCGGAAAAGGGGAGCACCTTCACCCTTCGGGTCCCTCGCGTTTCCTCATGAACCACCCGCTCCCGCTCCCAACCCCGGTCCTGGTCGGGCGTGAACCCTTCGGCTTCTGATTTCACCAGAGCCTCATGTAAGAACCACTCCCATGCTTGGTTCGATACCCTCCGAACCCTCAGGACAGCTCCACACAAATAAGTGTCCGGGTTCGGGTCGTCATGCCGGCGGAGGCCGGTATCCAGGCTGTTTTTCTGGATTCCGGCCGGAAGATTGCCGGAATGACGCTTTGAGACAATGGTCACTTGATTCTGTGGCGCTGTGCTCAGGAGCAGTTGCCGCACGCGACCCCCAGCGGCGCGTACCGTCACCACTCCCTTGACCAGGATCACGTGGTTTCCGTTCCGCTGCTCTGATTACGAATTCGTATTAGAGGGCCGAATAATGTAACTGGAACTCCGTCCGTCTTGGTCGCCATAAAAGGGGTGAAGGCGCTGACTGGCTTAGAGATTTGTCTCTTAAAAGGCGAGATGGCGAGGTATGGGTAAGGTGAAGGGATGGTTCTTTTTGCCACAGAGGAGTTGGTCGGTGAACGGACATGACCGCAAAGGAAGAAATGGATCGATTTTTGCTACCCCCTGCAATCACAAGTGCTAGCTTCCCCTGAACATAAGTAGTTTCACATGGCTGGAAGGTTAATTCTTATAGGTTTGTCCTGTGCTATTTCGGGTTTCTTGGTCCACGCTCTCACTACAACAGCCACGCTTCCAATTCTCGTGCAGAAGGAGCCCGCAGGGAGTGGTCTGTGTCCGCCCGGTTCGGGCCATATCTCCGCTGAAGGGGGTCCAGCAGTCGCTGAGGGTTTGCTCTTTTCGTTGAAGGCCGGCATCGGAAGCGGCAGACATGAGAGAGATGAAGATCAAGCAGGCCGAAGAATTGCTGGAGAGACATCTCCAGGCAAACTGAAACAGCGGGATCCTGCACTCATGATTTCCGTAGAATCTCTCTTAAGAAGACAACGGGCGAAAGAGGATATTACCCTCATCGATGTCAGAGATCGCAGTGTCTTCGAGAAATGTCACCTTGAAGGTTCCCTGAATGTGCCGCTCTATGCTGTGAGGACCAAGAAGTTCTTGAAGTCGACGATCCTCGTTCTAATCAATGAGGGATTTCGGTGGACTGAGATGGCAGAGCAGTGCGAGCGATTACGGGAGTCCGGCTTTATGGTCTGGATACTGGAAGGGGGATTGAACGCATGGAGAGAAGCGGGAGCCTCCTTTGTCGGTGATCATCTCTCTGTGCTGGATTTAAACAAGGTGTCTGCTCAAGACCTGCTTGCGGAAAAGGATTTTGGCGGTTGGGCGGCCATAGACGCCCGCAAATCGAAGCAGGCGGAAGACTTGCTCCCACTACTGGGAAGCGTTCCGGTTCTATCTCTCGACAACCGTGGAGGAAACACTCCTTCAGTTGCTGAGTTCATGAAGAAACGTGGCGAAAAAAGGGCCACGATCTTTGTAGTCTTCAACGATGACGGAAGAGACTTTGACAGCCTTGAGAAGGCCGTTAGGAATACTGGGATCAGGAACCTATTTTTTCTTAGAGGCGGGCTGGCGGGCTATAGGGCTTTCCTGGCTTCGCAGGGGGCTTTCCGCACAAAAGATGCCGGTTCCAAGAAGACCGCCCTGAAATGCCCAAATTGTCCATGAACCGTAAGAGTGGAGAAGCAGGGATGCTGCAGCGCAGAATGATCTTCTGGTGGATGGGCCTTCTTCTCTCATTATCTTGTTGGTGCCCCTCCGGCCTTTCCTTGGCTGCAACCACTGCCGGGACTCTTCCGCAGGATGAAGTCTGGTCGGGGCTGATCGAGATTACCGGGAATGTGACGGTGCCCTTTGGCTCCGTCCTCAGGCTGGAACCCGGGACCGTCGTGCGTTTTGTCAACAACACAGGCCTTCATATTTATGGAAGGCTTGATGTCGTTTGGTTCGGCTGAGAGCCTCATCACTTTCACTTCCTCTTCAGCCAGTCCCGGCAAGGGGATTTGGAGCGGGATCTACTTCTACGATTCGAGTCTGGATCAAAGTTCCATCGATCATGCGCTGATCGAGTATGCTTCGAGGGGCGTGTGGTGCGGGTCCGCCAATCCGAGCATCACCAATGCGATGCTTTCCAACAACCTTGTCGGGGTCTTTCTCTCCACCTCCTCTGCGGCGATCGTTGGCTGCACGATCATGGACAGCAGGGATCATGGCGTCTACACGGAAGGAAACAGTTCGCCGTACCTGGCGAACAATCATATCGTCCGCTGCAATAACGGCATCTGGCTGAACGGGTCTTATGGCAGCCCAACGATCCGGAACAATATCATAAGAACCAATGCCAACGGCATCACCGTCGGCTATTGTGTTACCCCGACCATCGTCTTCAACACCCTCCACAACAACGTGACGGGAATAAACCTGCAGGCAAGCTACTATACCTCCACCGTTTCCTCGAACATCATCACCTCCAGCAACTGCGGCATCTTCAAGAGCTCCGGGAACTGCAACCTCAGCACCAACGACCTGTGGGACAACGGGGCCAATTACTGCGGCCTGGGCGCAGGGGCGACGGACCTTTCCGTCGATCCGCTCTATGTCGATGCTCTGATTGAAGACCTCAGGCTCCAGGAAGGCTCTCCTCTGCTCAGGGCCGGCCAGGATGGGGGTGAGATCGGCGCTTTTGGCGCCAACGGAAGTCCCCCCTTGCTCACTTCCTCCTACTCGACCGTCCCGACAACTTCAGGGAGTCTCACGCAAAGTGAAATCTGGTCGGGGCTGATCGAGATTACGGGGAATGTGACGGTGCCTTTTGGCTATGTGCTCAAGCTGGAGCCGGGGACCATCCTTCGGTTTGCCAACAACACCGGGCTGTACGTCTACGGAAGGTTCGAAGCCAACGGTACAGCCGACAATCCGATCACTTTCACTTCCGCTTCAACCAGTCCCGGCAAGGGGATTTGGAGCGGGATCTACTTCTACGATTCGAGTCTGGATCAAAGTTCCATCGATCATGCGCTGATCGAGTATGCCTCGAGGGGCGTGTGGTGCGGGTCCGCCAATCCGAGCATCACCAATGCGATGCTTTCCAACAACCTTGTCGGGGTCTTTCTCTCCACCTCCTCTGCGGCGATCGTTGGCTGCACGATCATGGACAGCAGGGATCATGGCGTCTACACGGAAGGAAACAGTTCGCCGTACCTGGCGAACAATCATATCGTCCGCTGCAATAACGGCATCTGGCTGAACGGGTCTTATGGCAGCCCAACGATCCGGAACAACATCATAAGAACCAATGCCAACGGCATCACCGTCGGCTATTGTGTTACCCCGACCATCGTCTTCAACACCCTCCACAACAACGTGACGGGGATAAACCTGCAGGCAAGCTACTATACCTCCACCGTTTCCTCGAACATCATCACCTCCAGCAACTGCGGCATCTTCAAGAGCTCCGGGAACTGCAACCTCAGCACCAACGACCTGTGGGACAACGGGGCCAATTACTGCGGCCTGGGCGCAGGGGCGACGGACCTTTCCGTCGATCCGCTCTATGTCGATGCTTTGATTGAAGACCTCAGGCTCCAGGAAGGCTCTCCTCTGCTCAGGGCCGGCCAGGATGGGGGTGAGATCGGCGCTTTTGGAGGCAACGGAAGTCCCCCCTTGCTCACTTCCTCGTACTCGACCGTGCCGACAACTTCAGGGAGTCTCACGCAAAGTGAAATCTGGTCGGGGCTGATCGAGATTACGGGGAATGTGACGGTGCCTTTTGGCTATGTGCTCAAGCTGGAACCGGGGACCATCCTTCGGTTTGCCAACAACACCGGGCTGTACGTCTACGGAAGGTTCGAAGCCAATGGTACGGTCGAGAGCCCGATCACTTTCACTTCCGCTTCAACCAGTCCCGGCAAGGGGATTTGGAGCGGGATCTATTTCTATGATTCGAGTCTGGATCAAAGTTCCATCGATCATGCGCTGATCGAGTATGCTTCGAGGGGCGTGTGGTGCGGGTCCGCCAATCCGAGCATCACCAATGCGATGCTTTCCAACAACCTTGTGGGGGTCTTTCTCTCCACCTCCTCTGCGGCGATCGTTGGCTGCACGATCATGGACAGCAGGGATCATGGCGTCTACACGGAAGGAAACAGTTCCCCGTACCTGGCGAACAATCATATCGTCCGCTGCAATAACGGCATCTGGCTGAACGGGTCTTATGGCAGCCCAACGATCCGGAACAACATCATAAGAACCAATGCCAACGGCATCACCGTCGGCTATTGTGTTACCCCGACCATCGTCTTCAACACCCTCCACAACAACGTGACGGGAATAAACCTGCAGGCAAGCTACTATACCTCCACCGTTTCCTCGAACATCATCACCTCCAGCAACTGCGGCATCTTCAAGAGCTCCGGGAACTGCAACCTCAGCACCAACGACCTGTGGGACAACGGGGCCAATTACTGCGGCCTGGGCGCAGGGGCGACGGACCTTTCCGTCGATCCGCTCTATGTCGACGCTCTGATCGAAGACCTCAGGCTCCAGGAAGGCTCTCCTCTGCTCAGGGCCGGCCAGGATGGGGGTGAGATCGGCGCTTTTGGAGCCAATGGAAGTCCCCCCTTGCTCACTTCCTCGTACTCGACCGTGCCGACAACCTCGGGGAGTCTCACGCAAAGTGAAATCTGGTCGGGGCTGATCGAGATTACGGGGAATGTGACGGTGCCTTTTGGCTATGTGCTCAAGCTGGAACCGGGGACCATCCTTCGGTTTGCCAACAACACCGGGCTGTACGTTTACGGAAGGTTCGAAGCCAACGGTACGGCCGACGAGTCCGATCACTTTCACTTCCGCTTCAACCAGTCCCGGCAAGGGGATTTGGAGCGGGATCTATTTCTATGATTCGAGTCTGGATCAAAGTTCCATCGATCATGCGCTGATCGAGTATGCCTCGAGGGGCGTGTGGTGCGGGTCCGCCAATCCGAGCATCACCAATGCGATGCTTTCCAACAACCTTGTCGGGGTCTTTCTCTCCACCTCCTCTGCGGCGATCGTTGGCTGCACGATCATGGACAGCAGGGATCATGGCGTCTACACGGAAGGAAACAGTTCGCCGTACCTGGCGAACAATCATATCGTCCGCTGCAATAACGGCATCTGGCTGAACGGGTCTTATGGCAGCCCAACGATCCGGAACAACATCATAAGAACCAATGCCAACGGCATCACCGTTGGCTATTGTGTTACCCCGACCATCGTCTTCAACACCCTCCACAACAACGTGACGGGAATAAACCTGCAGGCAAGCTACTATACCTCCACCGTTTCCTCGAACATCATCACCTCCAGCAACTGCGGCATCTTCAAGAGCTCCGGGAACTGCAACCTCAGCACCAACGACCTGTGGGACAACGGGGCCAATTACTGCGGCCTGGGCGCAGGGGCGACGGACCTTTCCGTCGATCCGCTCTATGTCGATGCTCTGATCGAGGACCTCAGGCTCCAGGAAGGCTCTCCTCTGCTCAGGGCCGGCCAGGATGGGGGTGAGATCGGCGCTTTTGGAGCCGATGGAAGTCCCCCCTTGCTCACTTCCTCGTACTCGACCGTGCCGACAACCTCGGGGAGTCTCACGCAAAGTGAAATCTGGTCGGGGCTGATCGAGATTACGGGGAATGTGACGGTGCCTTTTGGCTATGTGCTCAAGCTGGAACCGGGGACCATCCTTCGGTTTGCCAACAACACCGGGCTGTACGTCTACGGAAGGTTCGAAGCCAACGGTACGGCCGAGAGTCCGATCACTTTCACTTCCGCTTCAACCAGTCCCGGCAAGGGGATTTGGAGCGGGATCTATTTCTATGATTCGAGTCTGGATCAAAGTTCCATCGATCATGCGCTGATCGAGTATGCTTCGAGGGGCGTGTGGTGCGGGTCCGCCAATCCGAGCATCACCAATGCGATGCTTTCCAACAACCTTGTCGGGGTCTTTCTCTCCACCTCCTCTGCGGCGATCGTTGGCTGCACGATCATGGACAGCAGGGATCATGGCGTCTACACGGAAGGAAACAGTTCGCCGTACCTGGCGAACAATCATATCGTCCGCTGCAATAACGGCATCTGGCTGAACGGGTCTTATGGCAGCCCAACGATCCGGAACAACATCATAAGAACCAATGCCAACGGCATCACCGTCGGCTATTGTGTTACCCCGACCATCGTCTTCAATACCCTCCACAACAACGTGACGGGGATAAACCTGCAGGCAAGCTACTATACCTCCACCGTTTCCTCGAACATCATCACCTCCAGCAACTGCGGCATCTTCAAGAGTTCCGGGAACTGCAACCTCAGCTACAATGATCTTTCGAACAATCGAACGAACTACTCCGGGCTTTCAGCCGGAGGTGGCGATATCTATTCAGATCCGTTCTTCATGGCAGCCGAGGATTTTCATCTCCAGTCGGGCTCTCCCTGCATCGATGCTGGTGACCCTTTCACGCTTGACGAAGACGGAACCCGCTCCGACATAGGTGCCTATGGGGGCAGGGGAGGACCTACACCCACGCCCGGGGATACTCCTCCCAACCAGCCAACCAATGTCTCGCCCATGGATGGGGCCAGCGGCCTGTCACCGTCGCTGACACTCTCGGCCGAGACCTTCTCGGATCCTGATGCGGGCGATTTTCAGGTCTCCTCCCGCTGGCAGATCCGCATGGTCAGCGGGTCTTATGCAGCCCCTATCTACGACAGTGGAGAAACCGCGACCAACCTCAGGAGCTTGCTCATCCCCTGGGGGATACTGCAACCAGGCACAACCTACTGGTGGCACGTTCGCTACAAAGACAACAAGAACGGATGGTCCGACTATTCCGTCGAAACATGGTTCACCACCTCCAAGGATACTGAACCTCCCGAGACGGCCATCACTTCAGGGCCGGCCGAAGGAGGGGTGGCCAGAGCGAATATCACCTTCGCATGGTCTGGAAGCGACGCAGCTGGAGAGCCTCTAAGCTACTCCTATGCAATGGACCTTGGCGGTTGGTCATCTCTTTCGTCCTCCACCAGCCGATCCTTCAACGGGCTCGGCGAAGGGCCGCACATCTTTTATATCAGAGCCAGGGACTACAGCGGGAATGTGGACCCAACCCCGGCAGCGAGGAACTTCAGCGTCGATCTAACCCCTCCTGCCATCATCAATGTGGTCACACCCAGGGTTACCCACAAGCTTGCGGTCATTTCCTGGGAGACGAACGAGCCGGCCACTTCACAGACGCTGTTCGGCACAACAACCAGCTACGGCTTGAGCACAGCCCAGGATAACAACCTGGTCACCGTCCACGCGGCGACGCTGGCGGACCTCAAGGCTGACACCCTTTATCATTTCTCAGTCAAGTCCAAAGATTTGGTAGGAAACGAGGCGGCTTCCCGGGATCTGACTTTTCGGACCCTGCCGCCGGTGGATGAAACCCCGCCCGAGACAGTGATCACACAAGGGCCCCAAGAGGGGGCGCTTCTCAATACGCCACGGGTCACAACAGCCTGGACGGGTTCCGATGACATGACCGAGACGGTAGGCCTCGCGTATGCCGTAAGACTTGATTTTCAGTCCTGGTCGGATTTTAGCGCTGCAAAGTCGATAACCTACACAAGCTTGAGCGACGGGGTGCACACCTTTGAGGTTAAGGCAAGGGATGAGGCCGGCCACGAAGATCTGACTCCAGCCGCCAGGAGTTTCACCATTGACACCTTGCCTCCCGCCCCGGCCGCCGATTTTTGTGCTCAAACAGCGGTGAGCGGAGCGAATCTCCAATGGACTCACTCCCCATCACCGGACGTCCAATGGTACAGACTCTATTGGGATGGCGGTCTCGGGACAGTGGACTACTCAACCCCGTATGCCGTGATCGCTTATCCTGTCAAGGCAACCAGTGTAGCCCTCGGGAAGAAGGGCCATTACCGGTTTGGCCTGAGAGCGGTCGATCGAGCGGGAAATGAGGAAAAAAACACCTCTCTCGTCGTGGCGGTTAACCTGTCCCGTCCGGATGCTCCGAGCCTTCATCCGGTGATCAGCCCGACCGATGTGGGTGCGCAAATGCTCTCCGGAACTAAGGATGCAAACACGTCCCTCTGGGTTGAGGGCAGTCAGGTGATGCCCCTGAACACGTCCACCAGCTGGTCCTATCAGGTGACCCTCGCCGAAGGCGTGAACCGCTTTGCGCTTACGAGCAAGAACGAGGCGGGTGAGGAGAGCCCGTCAGTCGTTGCGGTTATCGACTATGAATCGCCGCCGCTGCCGGTTTCCAATCTCACGGCTTCCGGGCGCGGGCCGGGGACGACGGTTTCCCTAAGTTGGACCGGCTACGATGAAAGGGCGCAGGGGGATGTCGCTTCCTACCGTATCTATGCCGCCGACCACTCCTTCACCCAGGTCGTTGGGATGAGCCCGAATGCGCTCCTCCCCGCGGGCACCTTTGGCTATGTGGTAACGAAACTGGTCAAAGGGACGACGTACTATTTTGCCGTGGTGGCGGTCGACACCAGAGGCAATGCCGTGACCACCGTGACTCCTGTTCCCGCCGTGCCCACCGACACCACAGCCCCCGAGAATGTCACCGGTCTTTCGGTCCAGTGCTTCGCCGATCGCCTCGTCCTGGCCTGGAATCCCTCGGCCGATACGGCAAAGGATCTCGCAGGTTATAGCGTCTACTTCAACCGGTCGCCTGAAGGCATCCTGGTGGATGCCAACCAGCACAGCTTCGAGCAGGCAGCCTTGAAGCCGGCAACGGCTTATCCCTTCACCGTTACGGCAGTTGATACGAGCGGCAACGCGAGCTCGGGCACAGGAATCGAGGCGATAACTTTGCTGGAAAATCCGGCCAACGTGTCAGTGCAGCCGCACAACGGCAGACTCAGCTTCTCCTGGGCAGATTCCCAGCCCAGGGAATATGTGGCTCAGTACTGCCTCTATCTCAGCGAGTCGAGTTTCACCAGCGTTGCGGGCATGGCCCCGCGCGCCAGACTGACAGGCACAACCGCCAGCATCGCCGGTCTTGTGAACGACAGAACTTATTACTATGCGGTCACGGCGGTGAATCTTTCGGGAGGCGAAACAAAGGAAGTTGTGGCCCAGAGCGCCACGCCGCTGGGCGATAAAGAGGGGCCGACCATTTCCGATGTGCGTTTCGAGAACGCCCCACTCGTCAATGGAATGGTTGTGCAGCATTCGGGGACCATCAATTTGACGGCCGCGGACCCTTCCGGGATGAGCCGGGTGGAATTCCGCTTCGACGGAAGTCTCACCCGTACGGCCACCACAGCCACTCCCCGCTATACCTGCACCTGGGATGTCACTCAAGTTCAGGACGGCGATCACCTGCTCACCATCACTGCCTACGACACCCTGGGCAACGCCTCGACCCTCAACTTCAACCTGGTGGTAGCCCTCAATCCTCCGCAACCCCCCACCATTCTCTACCCTTCAGGCGGGCAACTCGTTAACGTTCCCGGCCTTACCGTCTCAGGACGGGCGGAAAAAAACACGGCAGTCCTGGTCTTCCACAACGCCCTCCCGTCCGGTAAGGCAGTTGCAGTGGATGCAAGCGGCACCTTCAACCTGCCCCTGACCCTTGCCGAGGGCGAAAACCGCCTCCTGGCTGTTGCTCGAAACCGGGCCGGCATGAGTTCCCACAGCGCGGAGGTGATGGTCACGCTCGACTCCACTCTGCCTCAAAGCCCGACCAGCCTTACGGCCGCATCAAAGGCTGGCGGCATGATCGCTCTGGAGTGGCGAGCGCCCGCTGAAACCTCCCTCAAGGGCTTCAACCTCTACCGGGCCTCGAACCCGTTCTTCGCTGCAGGCGGAGCGGTCAAAGTCAACGGCATGCCTCTCACCGTGACCAGCTTCGACGACCTGCCTTCAGTCGACGGTGCCTATTACTACCGGGTTTCGAGCGTAGACCGGGCCGGCAATGAGAGCGAGCTTTCGGATTTGGTCTCGGCCGCGTCTGATCGCACACCGCCTCGTGCCCTCGCCATCGACTATGTCCCCTCGGGACGGTTTGATCCCGTGAGCGGCAGAGTGAGTGTCGGGGCAGTCTCGGTTCGGGTAAACCTGAGCGAACCACTTCAATCAGCACCGTTTCTCAGCCTCACCCCTCACAACGGATCACCCATCACCGTTGACCTTGGGAAATCCTCGGAGACGGAATTCACAGGAATCTTTTCCGTTGGTGATGCCATTCCTTCAGGGACGGCCTATGCCGTTTTTTCAGCAAGAGATGCGGTAGGAAACCGTGGAACGGAAGTGGCATCCGGCGCCAGCCTCGAGATTGATACCACCGGGCCGGCTCTCACCATGCTTGCCATCGAGCCCCATGCTCCCATCCGAAACGATGAGAGCAACCCGGTTGCGATCACGATGACGATCGGGCTGAACGAAGCGGTGAAACCCGGTAGTCTCCCGCAGCTCTCGTACATCCTCTCCAAGGCCGGTCGAACGCCTGCCGCCGTCTCCGGCCTCACTCAGATTACTCCTCAACCGGGGCAAGTGCAGAGCTTCCAGGCGACGTTCCTGCTTCCTGCCGATGCCGGACTTGGCGAGGTGGAAACTCTTCAGTTCATCTATCGCGCTGCCGATGATCTGGACAACATCAGCACGCGGATTCTTGCCGATAACCGCTTCCAGGTCTACCAGGGCGATTTGCCTCCCGTTGATGCTCCCGAGGGATTCACCGCGAAATCGCTCCCTGCAGGCGAGATCAGGTTGTCCTGGGTCTCGAGGGAAGGCGCCGCAAGGTATCAGCTGTATCGCAGAGCACCCGGGGAAGGCGCACTCTCCGCCTATACCAGGACCGGTAACCTCACCGAATGGGTCGACTCCCCCGGTTTGGATGGCAGGTATGCTTATGCTATTGCCAGCGTGCGGCAGGAGAACGGTCAGGAAGCCGTGGGCGGTATGAGTGCTCCCGTGGACGCCGAATCCGATTCCCTGCCGCCCAATCCGCCTCAAAGCCTCATGCTGGAACTTTTGAGCCAGGGCGTCAATGCCGTCTGGCAGGCGCCCCTCGATCCTACCGAGCCCGTTACCTATTCCCTTTACCGGGCGAACCTGACGGAGATCACCTCGGTTGATGGACTCACTCCCTTGATCAGGGGAATCAGAGAGACCACCGTGCTCGATCCCCATCCGTCGGCCACCGATCACAGCTATGTGGTGACAGCCGTTGACCGGGCCGGGAACGAATCGGGTCCGTCCCATTCGTTGTATCTCAACTGCAAGCTGTTGCCGATATCAAGCTTGCACGTGGTGCAAAACGAGGGCTCACCTCCTCTCGTCTCCTGGACCCATCCGGTGGGCCTAGCAGCGGGGCTTGCGGGCTTTAACCTTACACTCGGATCGGGCGGGCAGAGCGTCAAGCTCAATCAAACCCCGATTTCAGCCATGTCCTATACGGACGCCGGGTACGCTGGGGACGAGCGGGTCTATACGGTTTCCGCCGTGGACGGCAACGGGATCGAGAGTCTTGGGCGCAGCATCACGCTCCCGGTGATGCGAGCAGCACTCAAGGCGGGCGAAGCACTCAAGCGGGGCGTCATGAACCGACTTGACTACACGGTGGAAAACCTCTCGGCGAGCCCCGTCGAACACGTGCGCCTAAAAGCCAAAGTGGGTTCCCATCCGCATACCTCGGAAGAGTTCAGCCTGACTGCCGGCGAAGCCCGGGATATGCACATGGCGGTGGGAGGCTTTGCCGACCTTGCCGGGTCTTCGTCGCTGGTAACGACTGTGGCCATCACCC
>CAWAOR010000022.1:0-25447 GCA_963783775.1 uncultured delta proteobacterium
GTGGAGAGTAGAGTAGCGTCGGGGAATCGCATTTCGACGCCCTCACAGATCCCCATGTGAGCCTGTCAATTGAAAGTGAAGATATCTGCCTTGGAAAACAAATAAAGCAGTCGCCAAAAATGCGTGATTCAAAAACCATATCCAGATGTTTTGATTGGTCCAGCCTGGCTGGGATTGAAGTTCATGTCTCACCCCAGCCAGCACAGTCAGCTAACCGTAGAGGTTCTCAATCCACCTTTTTGCCTCAACATCCTGGATCTTCCCAAGGTATCTCTGAGTCGTTGCCAGATTGGAGTGGCGTAGAATCACCTTGCTAACGATCTCAATCGGTATCCCAGACCTGGATGCATAGGTGGCGGCATGCCTTCTGAGATCATGGGTCGGAGGTGAACACCGACCAGCAACCCTGCCTTTTTCGACATGACTCTGGCCGCACTATAGGTTATCGGGAAAATCTTCTCGCTGGGTTTGGTCCCTTTCATTCCAATGTAGTCCCTTAAGCGAGTAGCCAACCTCCTGGGAATGAAAACGACCTCTTCTTCCTTTCCGCTCTTCGGATCTCTGATGGTCAGCTTCTGTTCGTCGATATCCTTGGGTGTGAGGTTGAGTACCTCCCCAATTCGCATTCCGCCTCTTGCCATGAGTTCCAAGATGATACGGTTTCTCACCTTTGTTGTTCGGAAGATTATTTCATCGACGGTTTCTTTCTCCAGGATATCCCACTGAACGGGTTTCCCGCAGCGGAAGAGTTTCTTCAGCATCGGGGCATCACAGGGATTTGGAGACTGGGCTGAGGTTTTGTTTGATAAAATTGAAGAGGGTTTTCAGATGGGAATACCGAGCATGCTTGGTGACTTGTTTTCGTCCGTCCGTAAGGGTCTTCAGAAAGGCGACAATCTCCTCCACTGAAACGGATTCCAAGTCTCTGTCCTCGAAGATCCTGCTAATCGAGGAAAGAGTTGTAGAATAGGTTCGGATGGAAGCTCTCTTCGCGTTGACCTTTTGGTACTCTTGAAAAAAAATACACCGCCTTCGGCACATTCATGACACACCTCCGATCTTGGGTAAGAATTGAAACCGGCTAACACACAGCAAGATATCAGAATAATATCCTGAAGGAATTTCAACCTCCAAAAAGTCCTGGCGCTGTTAAGCTATCGTCACTTGTGATATTCTACATGAAGGCGCGATGCATTCGCCGATTCTACTCATCCGGCCTCATGAGGTTTTCTTGAAATGCGTGGTTGGCTGTCCATAATGTGCATGAATATGCTTTTACACTGCATTCCAGCGCACAATTAAACTGAAACTTGAAACTCGGGCAGAGCTGCGCTCATGGGGCTCAAGACAAAGCAAACAGCACCGCCATCTCCATTTAGGAGACCTCTCGACACCACTCTTCCGAGACTGTCCCGGCCATATCCGCCAAGACGCTGGTGCAGGTTCAGAACCCTCGAACCGCAGACCGTCTGCCTGTCCGTTCGCTCTCTCCCATCCCCTGACTTGAATCCCCTGCTTCATTTGCCGGTCCCGATTGATCGCCAACTCAAAGCATTTTGCCGCAAATGAGACGATGGTTGTGGAGGAGGGGGCGCCTCAAAAACGTCCGCCGACTCGGAACCGACAAGAATGCCTGCATTTCGGATACGCCGGGAGCGGCCGCATCCATCCGCTTATCAGCGTTGTCGGCAGAGGGCGATTTCTCCAGGCGCGCCTGTTCGAATCCCTTGCGCTTGGCGACCAGGCGGTAGGAAAACTCGGCATTCCGGTCTCCCTCCGTATCACGCACATGCAGCCGAACCTCAAACTCCTGGGGAGAGCGACGGCTGACCACTAATTGCGCATCGCCGTAGGACTGAACGAAAACATGATAGGGTTGCGCCAGGTTCACCGTTTCGGCGAACAGCGGATCAACAGGGACTATCGCCTTGCCGTCCTGGAGTCTGCCGGAGCCGTAGTCAGTGAAATAGACTCCCGTGGCTTCTTCCGCGTAAAGCAGTCGCGAACCTTGGGAAGTGGAGACAACCGCGCTTTTGCTGCCGCCCTCGACAATCAATCCCACCGTTCCATCATTGGTGGAGATACTAATGCCGTGGCTCTTCAATCCGAAGAATTTCCCCGCCCATCCGTTCCCCAGTTGCCATACCGTAAACAGCCGTACCCGTTTCCGTAGTCCCTTTAACCCCCTTTCCTTTCTTGCAGGAGCCCTCTACGCCAGCACCGGCAGAGCCGGAAGCAGATCCATAGACACCGGTTGCCGTTGTTTTCGTGGTGGTGGCAACCCCATGGACGCCAAACTTCAAACCCTTACCGAAAATACCGGTCCCTCTTTCGCTCTCGCCTTGAACCCCGTATCCCGATCCCAGATTCAAGCCCGTCAGCGTCGGCGTCCTGGCCTCCAGAGGGCTGGTGGTCTCGGCGTATACCCCGTATCCCTGAGCGTCATTTTTAAAGGTAACCACCTGCATGATGCGGCGAATGTGACAGACCAGACACACCATAGAGCCCCCCTTCCCCAATAACACCGAAACCGGTTTTCGCGATACCGGATACGCCAAAACCTGCTTTGCTGTTCTCACCCCACACCCCCGAGAAACCCTCTCCCTCGGATTTGCCCTGGACACCGATGCCGTTTTCGCATAACCGCCTACGCCGGTCCGCGAGGGCCTTCTCCCGCCACCCCGAAGTATTCTCACCATCGGTAATGCCATGGATACCTGTGCGACTCAGCTGAAAACGCCTATACCCCATTGTTCTTATTACTATAACCATAAACCCCCGGCCACGCAGCCCCATAACCGTAGACACCGGCAGACCACGGATTCTGGGTAGCGTAGAATACTATAGCCATAAAGGGCAGTCCCAGAACCAGATTGAGATACAGAGAATCCCCACCCATCGTTGCTGCACCGATAATGGTCGCCGAAATACATAATAATCATCTTCGGCATGAAGCGACTGCGAGAGTGCCAGAAACATCAGCCAGAGCAAAAAGCTCCAATAAGAAACCCTTTAGGTGGATTCATAGCGATCTCCTCTCTTGTCAGGGTACTGAAAAAAGACACTTTAGTACCGGACAGTTTCTTCCGGCCATCACTAAAAGGACGGAACCTCAGGGGAGGACTACGTCAGATTATGATTAGAACCAGACCGAGCTATTCCCCCGGTGATCACAAGAAACCTTTCGCACCGTCCTGTCCGCGTTTGGGGATGTCAAGCCTGGTGTCGGAGGTCGCCAGGCATTACCTCTGCCATTCGTGCAGCCTTCATCGGTGCAATCACGGCATGCGGCAGCACCTCAAAGCCACCAGCGCATCCTGGGCAGTTACTGTTTTTGCGGCAGCGACTCAATGCTCGGGAGATTGCTGCGCCACAAGGTGGCCGCAAGAAAAGAAAAAGCCTCAATCGGGGGAACGGGTCTGTATTCCTCCCATTGAGGCTTGTATCGGCATCTTGGGTGGGTCATTCTTCACGGCTTCCTCCGTGAATAGGCGTCAACTCACTTTTCAATGATAGATAAATATTGTGTAAAATTCTACCATTGTCGATTTTGGCCGTCAACCGGGAGATTGAGCTGACGAGAGCCCGCTTTTCACCCGTTTCCGATAGGTTCTTCCCCGGTTGGTCGAAAGAACCCCTACCGCCGATTTCTTGGGAAATGAGGAGCAGAATCATCGGGAAATGCCATATCTTGGGGGGGGAATGACGAATCGCGGAGGCCATATGGGTCTTCACTCAGGTTGGCTTGACCACGGCGGCATTGAAAGAAGGTGGTTGCCCCGATATTAGGGCAAACTGCTCTTGCTTGGGGGGGCCGCAAGGGCCGTCTTTAGTCTCGAAACCCAGCCGATGCTCAGGTATGGATACCTGCCTTCCTTCGAGAAAAATCGGCGAGCAAAAACTTCAGTATTTCAAAGCCATATCTTTAACGAACGGCCAGCACCTGCAAGGTTGTGGGGATGTTAAGATACCTGCTTCCCCCTTGAACAATGGGATTGTCGGAGTCAAAATGATTATGTCAGGGCTGTTGGTCAGCTTCACCCCTGACTTCGAGATTCTGCCGGGAACCGCAGCTACCAGCAGTGCCGCCCAAACCCCGAACCCCTTCAAGCTCCACGACTTGGCCCTTCCAAGCTCGGCAGGGGATTAACCCCTAGCGGCATTGCCTTAAAACATGCGTCCCCTAGATTTCCAAGGACAGAATTCCAGGGGGCTTTTCCGTATTCTGGAAAACCTCAATCATCTCCCCATTAGCGAACCAAGAATTTCAGAATCCATTGCTGGATGGCTTGGCCATAGGGTGGGTACATGAATTTCATGGAGTTCAAGCGTCCCTTAATCAGGACTGACTTGGCTTTCGACAGGGTCAAGAATCCCTCCTGACCGTGATACTGTCCCATGCCGGAAGGCCCGATGCCGCCAAAGGGTAGGTCATCGATGCCCACTTGGATGAGGGCCTCGTTGATGGCCATCGAGCCAGCATGGGTTTGGGTCATCACCCGCTCCTGCAAAGCCT
Source organism: uncultured delta proteobacterium (assembly GCA_963783775.1). Taxonomy (GTDB): domain Bacteria; phylum Desulfobacterota; class Syntrophobacteria; order Syntrophobacterales; family Syntrophobacteraceae; genus JADGQM01. Next base: position 4,517 of record CAWAOR010000022.1, read on the forward strand.
TGTCGTAACTGAAGAGATAGAGGGCCAAAGGCCTTGGGCGAGCGCAAACATAGGCGAGTGCCTGATCCACCGAATCGTAGGGCAGCACTGGGAGAATCGGGCCAAACAGTTCCTCCTGCATGATCACCATGTCGTCGCTGACATTCGTGACCAGGCGGGGGGCCATGCGGAAGGTACCGTCTTCAATGCTTACATCGCTCACCGTCTCAATCTGCGCGCCCTTTTGCTTGGCATCCTCTAACCAGTCCAGCAACCTTTGGTGATTCCGTTCGTTGATGATGCTGGTGTAATCGGGATTGCCACCGAGACTCGGATACATCCTGTTAAATGTCGCTTTGTACGCTTCCACAAATGGCCTCAACTTCCCGCGGGAAACTAGCACGTAATCGGGTGCGACACAGGTCTGCCCGGCATTCAGTGATTTGGCGAAGACCAGCCGGTCGATGAAGTCCTCCAGCGGGATGTCATCAGCAATGATGGCGGGGGATTTACCCCCCAGTTCCAACGTGACCGGGGTCAGGTTCTCTGCCGCAGCGCGCATGACATGCTTGCCCACCGGAATGGAGCCGGTGAACAGCAGATGGTCAAAAGGCAACCGTGAAAATGCCACGGCCACCTCCAAATCGCCGTTGACCACGGCAACCTGATCTTCGTCGAAGCCTTCGCGCAAGATTGCGCGGAATAACTCGCCGAAACGGGGCGTGAATTCGGAAATTTTAATCATCGCCCGATTGCCTGCCGCCAAGGCGGCGATTAAAGGCACGACCCCTAGGTTGAGGGGATAGTTGAAAGGAACCATAATCCCCACCACGCCCAGCGGCTGGTAAACAACCTTGGCCCGAGCTGGTTGGAAGTGCAGGCCTACGTGTCGGCGGCTGGGTCGCATCCAACGGCGAAGATGCCTGCTGACGTAGCCGATGTGCTCGACGCAGGGCATGATCTCCACGAACAGCGTTTCGGAGGGGGATCGGGCGGTAAAATCGGCATTGATGGCTTCTGCGATCGCCTCTTGATGTTTCAACAGCAAAGCTTTAAGCGTTAGCAAATGAGCTAGGCGGGATGAGAGCGAGGGCATCGGATCTTGAGCAAAGGCCTGCCGCTGGCGGGCGAGAATCCCGTCAAGCTGGTGATCGATGGAAACAACGATGTCTTTGGGGATTGTCATGGTGGAGCCCTTAAATCAAAGTTTGAGGCGATTTTTTCCGTTGCGGAGAGTGGCTGTCAATGCTGATTGATTGAAAGCTGACTGGGTGCAGCGGATGTCCACGAACCGGGTGAGGTGAGGTGATAGGAAATCGCTTTTTCTGGGTTTTTCGGTAGCAGGTGTTGGGAATTCTGTCAAGGTCATTTTTGTGCCGATTTCTTCGTGAGTAATGGCAAGAACGACCACGGTGTGACACCGTGGTGGTCGCAATGATGCGGCAGATCGACGCGCATTGGACTTCAGACATGTTTTGTTGTTTGCGGAGGACTTGAAAGAGGGTATTTGCCCGGGTTTGAGGGCAAACTGCTCCTGTGGTAGCCGGTGGGAGATCTCTCCAGCGGCGGAGTTCCAGTATAGTTGGCCTTGAAGGCTATCGCGGCAGCACCCGCGCCGAGTTCCCGCAGTGGCTTGTCCTTGGTATGGGCTGCCGACATCGAGTCCAGGACGAATAGAGACACGCCCAGCGAGAGCGTCGGAGTGCGGAGAGGGCGAGGGAACATGTTCGGACTAATGCCGGCAGCGTTCACCCGCTGCTCCTGACCTTCTCGCTTGCCGGAAAACCGTGTAGCGCTTTGATGTTAGCGCGAGACCGCAGTGGCGCTCCTCGGCGCTGAAGCGCTGACCGCGAGAAGGTACCGGTCAGTAGCCTGGCCGGACATTGGACAGCGGGCGGGGAAGGCTCCTGCAGGAGGACTACTCGCACTCGACGAGTTCGACGTGTGTTGTGCCCATTACCGTTACGCTCTTGTCCGTCTGGTCCAATCCGAGGACCGTCACGCCATCAGACGCCGATGCCAGGTGGGCCTTGCAATGGACTCTAATTCGGAGGTTTCCCATCACGTTGACATTGGAGCGGAAGCAATACCACCCGTTCGGGTTCAGGAGTTCGAGAGTGGTGCCGCCCAGGACGTTGACGCCCGGATTGACCAGGACGAGCGTGGGCATGTCGGTGGGTTCGGTGTCGGCCGTGTTTTGCCCGATCCCGAACACCTTCACCGAGGTTGCCAGAGTCTTGAACCTGGGATTGTTGCCGAAAGGGTGCTTCCCCCAAGCTCGGAGGCAACTTTCGATGGAACTGTCGCCTTCTGCCGCGTAAGCGACACCGATCATCATCAGCGCTGAACAAACGGTGAGACAGGTAATCAGCAGCTTCGCGCTTTTCATGACCTTTGTGCTTTTCATGGTTTCCTCGATGTTGTTTCGGATTCGTGTCCCAATCATACCGGGTGATAAGGTGATAAGAGATCTCTCTTTGGAGGTTTTTGCATAGCACCCCTCATGGAAGCCGTCAAGGACATTTCGTGCCGATTTTTTGGCAGGTGAGCACAAGAATCATCACGGTGTGAAACTGTGATGCTGGGAATGATGAGCACCCTGGTACAAAAGCAGGTTAACCGATGGCACGGGTATGGATAACTGCCTATGAAGATTTCAAGAGCATATCGCCAACAGACGGTCCCCGCTCTCAAGGGTCGAGAGGGTGTTAAGATATCTTCATTCTTGGCTTGCCACTTTTCTCAGGCAATTCCCCCGGAGTTGCAACATAGACGGTGTGCGTGCATGAGGCCGATGGGAGACCACATGTTGCTGATCAGATCGGTGGGGTCCTGCCGTTTCCCCCGCAGTCAGACCGATTGGCGCCCCTGCCCCGTATCCTCGCCACTCTGCCCCTGCCAGAGCAGAGCTTTTTTGTCCGCTCCGGTTTGCTCAAGCTAAGTATGTGACAATCAGAATGAGAATATTGTCAGGTGTCTCCGAGGACTCAAGCATTTGAATTTTGGGGAGAACCCCATGACTCATCCGACGGTCGCAATTGAGACGTTACCATATTCTCAAATGCAATCCTGAAAACCTCCGGGTTTTGTTGAGAGAAATTCTTTAAGACTTTTTAACCGATTCGAACTCTTACGAAAATGGCCTGAATAAACCCTCCAGGAGAAGATTGGCACAATCCATGCTTCATGTTACCAAGGACCGATCCTGGCGCTCAACAGCATAAGTGATAGAAGAAGGGCCATATATCAACCCCTTACTTTTTGAGGATAAAATAGATGAGAAGGTCTGTAACAGTACGATCTGAAACTCACCAGGAGTTCCGTGTGATCTGCGCCTCTTGCAAGCGAGTCAGAGTAGCTGACACATGGGTTGACATTGAATATACCGCAATGAATCAATCAATGGGGTTAAAGCTTTCGCATGGTATATGTCCCCAATGCGCAAAGAAACTTTACGGAAAAGCCTGAGGAAAGCCCGCCTGATCCAGGCAAATGGTAATTTGTTCTCCTCGTGGATAGAGGCTTCTGCTGAAAGGGGAAAGACCTTCTGCATATCCATATCAAGAAGGTTAAAAGCAGGATCAGAAAACAGAGAGTTAGGTGAAGGTTCTTGGCGCAGCTTCGAGGGTCTCAAGACCCGGCTTTCTCGCCCCCACCTCACGATCGGTTTGGCTTTAGGGAAAGGTGCTGTTGCGGAGGCCGTCAAACGAAGGGTCTGATCTCCTTCGTCTAACGGCGAATTGAGATCATCTTAAGGTGCATCGTGACCTCCTCAGAGGGGCAATTCTATAAGTATTGCTAATAATTCTGGAATAAAAACAGTGCTACTAAATAGCCACGATACACAGGTCGGTTCTATTGTCAAGATCTTTTTTGCCTCGAAGGTTTGGTGCCCAGTGAACAGTAATGGCAGACTCTTCATGTCCGCGAGAGCGACCATTGAAATCTTCCAGGACAACTGGACCTGGATCAGGTCTTTTAAGTTTTCCGATCAAAATTCGGGTACTGTTTTAAAAGTCCTGAGTTGGGAAGGATTCGTTAGCCGCTCCACAGATGGCCTCTGGTATGGATACCTGATCCTTACTCCGAGAAAAATCGAGCGAACGAAAACTTCGAGGAAAACAAAACCATATCACCAGGGAAACGCCAGCCCTTCGGAAGGGTTCGGAGTTTCTTAACTATTCACACTTTCCGAGGTGCCTAATAATCGAGTTTCCAATGCAGCGGTCAGATGGTGAGGGCATTTGCGTTGGGGTTGAGATTTTAATATGCCGCCGCTTCGGACCGCTTTCGACGAGTTAGGGTTGGACCCATTCTAGGCGGCCCTCGCGTTCTGTGCTTGCTCGCTTAATCCGGAAAAATGATTATCTTATCCATAAGGTAGGTAAACAATCATTGAACCGGCTATACTAGGTTCAGCTATCTCGGAGTTGACCCGTTCCCCAGGTACACCATAGGGAGGAAGAAAAAATGAGTATGAAAATTATTATCGGTATAGTGCTCCTCGCTTTTCGTCTTGACTGCCTCGGGGTGTGCAGTATACCGACCAGACGGATACGCAGGGTATGGATATTATGATGAATCGTACTACAACCATCCGCCACAGGGATACTCCGGTTACGGACCATCTTTTTCATTCGGTTTCTTTGGTGGCGAATCTGACCACGGCGGATCCTACCACCACGGATTTCGAGGTGAGGAATAGCATTTTGAGCACCATTGAAATTTTCGGCGCGGATTTGTTCCAGCACGAAAAACAACATTTCACATGGGGCGGAGGCAGACATCTCTGATCAGCGCTGTTAAATATGAGCACAGGAACCAAGGATAAGAGTGGGGCCGTTTCTTGGTGAGTGATGAGGAAAACCACCTTTTAAGATTGTCGAGTAGAGTAGCGCCGGGAATCGCACCCCAACGCCCTCCGAGATCCGGACCTGAGCCTCTCAATTCAAGGTGAAAATAACTGCCTTCTTTCCAGCAAAATCAGCCGTCAAAAACCTCAGGATTACAAAAGAATATCAGCAACCAATGGACGGCGTTCTCGATGGTCGGGAGCTGTTAAGATTTCTCCACTTTTGCTACCCTAAAGACTCTATACCGTTGGTGCCTGATCACCTCAGAATAAGTTTTTCGCAGAGACACCGATCCTAAAGGCGCTCCACTATATCTGAAGGCTGACAGACCTGGTTTGGCAGGAGAAGTGTCCAAGTTGTTTAAACCCGCTCAATAGCACAGGTGTCTTTGTTAGTTCCCGTTCTTTCGCACTAAATGCAATCAATAAGGGGTTAAGGGGGTATCATAAACAAAGTCAACTTTTCGCCAAGCCATGATGGTACAGGCCCGATACGAATATCCCTCTGGTCATTTTGTCTTCCTACGCAGGACGCAAAGGTGAGGCCCGGGCCACGGCCTCAGAGAATACCTGAAGTCGCCCCGAAATTCTCCGTTGAGAAATTCGCGAAAGGTTCTCCATGGAAGGAAGGTCCGAGGTAGGGATGCCTTCCTCGACTCCCTCCGCAAGACGGGGTTAAGGTGAAGATGGCTGCCTTCCTTCAAGAAAAATCAGGGCTCAAAAACTTCAGGATTACAAAACCATATCGCCAACAGACGGCTGACACTCTCAGGGGTCGGGAAATTGTTAAGTTATAAGCACTTTTTGACTGCCCTTTCACAAGTGGTTGGCAGAGATTATTGCCTCCACTCAGGGGGTAGCACACCCCGGCAAATCATTCATCTATCTAAACTGAGCGATTCATATTCGGGAAATCCTGAGCCTTCATCCCGGCGAGGCTGGCATGACGGTCAGTTGCTGACAGAATCGCTCAATTTAGCCTTGATCGTCTGGCTTTCTCTGCGATCAACGGCAAGAGCGCTGAGCTGTTGTATTGAGTCACGCGAGAATCTCTGCTATACCCGAACCGCACTCCGTAAGAGTAAGGGTTATGGCCGGCACCTCATTCTCCATGGGAGCAGGCATGAAATTGCTTCATCCTTTCGCCGGGCTCTGGGCCTGGTTTGATGCGCAGGTGATCGCTCTGGTTTGCCAGATGCGCTTATCGTATCTGCCTCCGCTGATGGTCTACATGGCCGCGGGCATCTCGGGCCTGACCGGTATCGTCGGGACTTTTTTCGTGAAGGACTATCTGGGGCTCTCTGCCGAGGTCCTGGCCGCGCTCGGCTTTTGGGCCGGCATCCCCTGGACTATCAAGATGCCCCTGGGGCATATCGTTGACCTCATGTGGCGATGGAAGTCCTGGCTGGTTGTCCTGGGGGCGAGCTTGATCGGGATCAGCTTCACGATCATGCTGGGACTCATTTCCCGATTCCCGTTGATGATGGAGCAGATGAGTCCTGAAGCCTGGTTTGTCATGAGTGTCCTGCTGGCTCCCCTGGGCTATGTCATCCAGGATGTGGTGGCCGACGCCATGACCGTGGAAGCTGTCCCCCTGGTCGATGATGAAGGTCTCCCTTACGATCCCCCGACCATAAAGCTCATGCACACGACCATGCAGACTCTCGGGCGAGTCGCCATCGTCGGCGGCGGCATCCTGGTCTCGCTGGTGAACATAATGATGTTCCATGGGGTGGAAGGCATGACGCCGGCGGAAAAGGTCGGTGTCTATATCAACATTTATCAGATGGCGATGGCCATCCCGGTGATCTCGGTGCTCGGGGTCGGGGTCGCGGCGCTCCTCAAGAGGCTAAGAGCAGGAAAGCTGCGCCGCCTGGGTTTTACCGTGGATTATGTCAAAAAACTCCTCGATCCCCACGGAGAGAAAACCCAGGCAAACTGGTGGCTGCTTGGCGGGAGCCTGGTTTTTGTCGTTTTCACCCTGGGTATGGGCCTCAACCGCATTCCTTTCGACCAGGAGATCATTTTTGCGGGCTCTCTGGCGATCGTGATCTTCCTTATGGCGAGGCTTCTCAAGGAATTGACCCCGGCCGACCGCCGCGCCCTCGTCGGGACCGCCATCATCATTTTTGTGTTTCGCGCCCTGCCTGGTCCCGGGGCCGGCTCCTCCTGGTGGCAGATCGACGAACTCCACTTTGACGAGCAGTTTCTTTCCAAACTTTCCCTCATCAGCGGCAGCTTCGCGCTCTTCGGCATGTTCGTCTTTCGCCGCTTCATGGCCGAGAGGTCTATCGCCTATGTGATGGGCTTTCTCACTGTGGTCGGCACCATTCTGACCTTGCCCGTCATCGGCCTCTATTATGGGTTGCACACGTGGACGTCGGCCTTGACCAACGGCGTGGTGGATGCCCGGTTCATTGCCATAGTCGACACGGCGCTGGAATCGCCGCTGGGGCAGGTGGCCATGATCCCGATGCTCGCTTGGATTGCGCAGACCGCCCCCCCGCAGCTCAAGGCAACGTTTTTTGCGGTCATGGCCTCGTTTACCAACCTAGCTCTGTCTCTCGGCGCGCTTTTCACCAAATATCTCAATCAGTTGTATGTGGTGAGCCGGCAGGTGGTCGATCCCCTCACCGGCTTCGCAAAGACCCCTGCGGACTACAGCCAGCTGGGCATCCTGCTCATCACGGTCACCGCTATCGGGTTCCTTCTGCCGCTGCTCACCATCCTTATCGTTCAGAAGTCGCCCTTGCGCGGCCATTGAGCGGATCGGGGCAGAGTAGAGTGACCCAATATGAATGAGAAATACTTTTACGACCTCCATCAGGACGTTTTCATCGCTCGAGGGCGCCGGGAGTTTTTGGAGCACTGCCGTCCTTGCCCCATCGTGAATCTCTGCCTGTGGTGCCCGGCCCACTCCTGTCTTGAGACGGGCGAAATGGCTACTCCCATAGACTACTTCTGCCAGGTCGCCAGCGCCAGGGCGGCCTCTATTAGAGGGGGATAGTCAAAGTTAACCTACACCGGAAAAGGTGAGCGGTGCAGAGGTCGGCGCAAACAGTTTTCGGGGACGTTTTTTGATGTGGGGAGGCTTCAAGGAGGGTCCTGGGCTGGATTTGAAGGCAAGCTGCTCGCATGGTGACTGTCTCCAGCGCCGCAATCCAGTCGACGATGATGTCCGGCTCTTCATAACTGGGCGATCCGTCGTCACAATTCTTCTGGCAAATCGCCCAGAATCAGCTGCTTTCGGTCTTCTCTGATGATGTCAAGGTATATTCAATTGTGATGGATGGAATCGGGGATCTCTATTTTACTGTCCGGAACCTTCATCCCGGCTATTTTAGCAAGAGCCGGGGGGAGCCTTGCGATTCCTCCCAATTTGGAATGTACGTTAAATGCTGGCTCTTAGCCAGGACAAAAGGCAAGTTAAGACTGGGATCGCCTCATCCGTCTGGAGCGAGAATCCTTGCCACGCTGCCTTAAATATCCCCACTACAGCTGAGATAATGAAAAGAATGACTGCTTAATTCAACTGGAGCCTTGAAGTGCCCGCCCACTCCAAGCCAATGTCAGTTTGACCTGCATTTCTCTCACGCTCTTCTCATTTAGGTCCTACAGTATCTGCTGTCCCCAACCTTTTTTCAAAATGAAATCGACGAATTTTTTCACTTCTCCATTTATTTTCTTCTCTAAATACAAGTAGTATGGGCGGCGAATCGGGTATGTCCCATCACTTATCGTGGTTCTAGATGGCATGATTGCCGGGGAAGCATTGTCTTTCTTGATTTTTAGAACTTTGACTCGGAATTCGCTGGCAATTGGTGATTCAAAGGCATCACGAATCCGTGTGTAGCCAATTGAACCCGGAGTCTGAGCAACCATTCTCATGACAGTGGAGAATTCTTCTTCGACTGCGGCTTTGATTGCGAAAGGTTGGCCGAGAAGGAAATCCTCCTGCATAAAGAACGTAGTCCCCGGGTATTTTCGACCCGTCCTGAACACCGAAATCGAATTATCGTTTCCTCCCAATTCATTCCAGCGAGTGACATCCCCCTTGAACACCATTCTGGCTTGGTCAACAGTCAGTTCGTTCAACGGATTGCCTGTATCTGTGATGATCACAATACCCCCGTACCCGATCAGGTGCTCAGCCAAGTCCATGCCTTTGCTCAGAGCGATCTGTTTTTCCTTCTCTGTTATGTGGCGGGTAGTCATGGCCACAGTAGTGGCTTTTCCCAAGAGTTGGGTAATCACGTCGTCCACGCTCGGCGCAAGATTTATGGTGATTTTGGTCCCTGGATTTTCTTTTTCAAAGGAATTTGAGAGAGTATGTATTCTACCGAACATGCTTCCAGAGACGGTTACTTGGAGAGTCCTTTCAGCAGCCATAACCGAACTTAAAAGCCCCGCCGCTAAGAACAATCCCCCCAAAAACCAGACAGCAAACCCCCTAGACATCGATTTCATGATCCCCTCCTTTGTACGGGTTTTGACAAACGCCAGTCCTTCATGAAGGAGAAAAACACCGCTACGAAAATGCTTTTTAACAGAGCAAGGTCAGGGGAAGGCAAGGAGTGTCTACCGAAAATGAGTTATAACAGTCCCGCCTGCCCCACCAATTCGACCAAGCAAAATCCAGGTGGCCCATGAAGACCCGCAGGTTCCCGTGCGCTGTTTGCCAAAGATTTGGCTTCAAAAAAAGGGGTGCTCTTTCGGAGGCCGTCAAACGAAGGAACTGATACTCCCTCGTCCAACGGCAAAATGAAATGATTCTGAGGTTCATTTTGCCCCCTCTTAGCTGAGGAAAGTCAGTGGGTATGGCTTATATTTTTAATGACAAACAGTTTTATTTATATTTTACCATACGCCAGTCGATTTTGTTGTCAAGATTTTTTATTGACTCGAAGGGTTGATGGTCAGCCGCACTCCAACCTCCCCAAATAAAGGCAAAACTGCAGCCATAATTGATCTGTGACATCGAAAACATTGTAGGTTCAGTAGGTCTATAAGCGTAGGCTCTACGTGCCGGGGAGAGCCATCTTCAAATCTTCCAGAACAACTGAATCAGATCAGGCGTTTTCAGCTTTTCAGACCAAGGTCCGGGCAGTGTTTTCAAAGTCCTGAGAGGTGCCCCAAACCGAGGAACCAGGATCTCCCCTTCGGTTTCTTGATTTACCATACATTCCTCTCCGTCAAATAGCTCTACCCTGACAATTCTGGCGTGTGAAGTGGCCAGGAGGTAATCAATATGCCACCGACGCTTCTTCCTTTTTGACAAATGCCTGGAGATCCTCACTTTCATGTTTCTTTTGGCACCTCCTGTGTAGACATACTTGCCTGCTGGGAATTCGTACCTGCCGAGCTTGCCGATTTCCAAGACAAGCGGTTTCTTCAAGATAAAATGGATCTGGTATGACCTCATTCGGAATCCATTCATTGCACCACATTGAGAGAGTGCGTATTTTCAGCCTGCTATTTTACGATGTGAGATGACGAAGGCAAAGCGAGAATAAGCCCGGCCAACGGGCAAAACTGTTCTACGAACAAGGGACATAGCAAGGGTCTGGAGTGACTGGGCGGGCAAAGTGCATGTAAAGGGAGAAGTGGTAGAGAACGCCAGTAGTGACAGGGATTGGGAAACCACTCTCTCCGTCATGTTCACGGCCCAACTCCTTTCCATCGTGGGTTTCGCCTTCGTCCTGCCTTTCATCCCTTTTTACATCAGGGAACTCGGTATGACGGACGAGCGCCTCGTCCCCATATGGGCGGGTATCCTGGCGGCGGCGGCAAGTCTCGTCATGACCATTTTTTCTCCCCTGTGGGGATGGCTTTCCGATCGCTACGGGCGCAAGATCATGGTCGAACGGGCCATGTTTGCAGGCGCTGTCATCACCATGGCCACGGGCATGGTCAGTGACGTTTACCAGCTCCTGGTACTGCGTCTCCTCACAGGCGCTGCGACGGGAACCATCTCCGCTTCCGTATCTCTCGTTTCCGCGGCAGTGCCGAGAGACAGACTCGGCTTCAGTTTGGGCCTCATGCAGGTGGCGGTGTTTCTCGGGATGACCCTGGGACCATGGGTAGGAGGTCTCCTGGCCGATGCCTTCGGGTACCGTTACACGTTCATCGTGGGGGGAATGATCCTCCTCGCCGGAGGCATCCTCGTGATGGTAGGAGCCAAGGAAAAGTTCACCCGGCCCTCCGAGGCAGCCCTCAAAAAGAGTGGAAGTTTGGCGAGTCTCCTCACCTATCCAGGTTTCACGTCCATGTTGGCGGTCTTCTTCCTCTTCAACTTCTCCGTCTTTGTGGCTATGCCCATCCTCCCTCTCTTCATCGAGGCGGTCGGCAATCTTACGGTCCGCGTGGCCTCCACGACAGGGCTGCTTTTTGCGATCAGTGGCGCGGCTGCCGCAGTTTCGGCGGCCTGCATCGGCTATCTCAGCGATAGAATGGGATACAAGAAAGTCCTGATCGTCCATCTGATTCTGAGCGGAGTATTTTGGATCTTCCATGTCCTGGCAAACAGTATTACTCAGCTTATGGTGATCCGGCTCTTTTATGGATTGGCAGCGGGCGGGATTGTGCCGACCATGAATGCCCTCGTGGGAGTATTGATGCCCCGGGCTGTTTACGGAAAGGCGTATGGATTGACATCCTCCATGACATGCCTTGGCATGACCCTGGGACCTTTGGTAGGAGGCATCATGGCTTCCTATATGGGATATCGGTGGCCCTTTGTCTTCGTCAGTGTTGTCCTCATTCTTGTAGTATTCCCCGTTGCGTCACGGGTGCGCACCAAGTAGCATGCACTCATGGACGGGATCTTTTCCCCTGCAAGATAAAGGATGCCTTGGGATCAGCTAAGTTGACCGAGACGAGCGAGGAGGCATAGGAGAATAGTATGACCAACAATGTTACCGCGGAGGTTATTCAAACGGTTAAAGATTTCCATGGACATATGTGCCCGGGTCTTGCCATTGGCATTCGTGCCGCAGAGATCGCCTTACGTGAAATTGGGCCACATGCTCAGGATGAAGAAGTCGTTGCCGTAATGGTTCTTCTCAAGGCAAACTTGATCTGGTAACAGGAAAAGCTTACCCCGTCTCTGGCAACAACAACTCCCGCCTGAAGGTCCAGTTCTTCTGGCCTTTCAAGGGAGACTACGGGATCCTTACCCTTGATGATGACTATCAGTACGCAATGGTCGGGCATCCAAGCAAGAAATATCAATGGATCTTTTCAATGGCTCCAGAGATGAGAGACGGTGTCTAACACAGCTTGGTCGAGAAGGCTGCTCAAAAAGGGGATGATGTTTCCAAAATCAAAATAACGCTAATGCAATGATGCCGATTAGACGTCGCTGGAGTTTATACATTTGCGGCTGCAATAAAGGAGTACGGGAACATGATTGCTCCATTTCTGATGCCACCGGTTATAGGGTTGCTGATACTTCTATTGCTAAGTGTTGATGGGTTTGCTGGCAATGAAGGGCAGCGGAAGGATGTTCAAGACTGCCCCTCATCTCCAAACTGTGTTTCAAGTCTGAGTAAGGATTCTCGTCATTTCATCGATCCGCTGCATTTCAAGGACTCCCCGGACGAGGCTTTCAAGTGTCTAAAACAGATTGTCAAAGACGAAAAGCGATCAGTAATCATTACAGAAGAAAAAGAATACAGGCATACTGAATTTAGGACAGTTCTCGGTTTTGTCGACGATGTGGAGTTTTCTCTGGATCGTGAGAACCGAGTAATTCACATGCGATCAGCCTCAAGGGTTGGATATTGGGATCTGGGGGTAAACCGGCGAAGGCTTGAAGATATGAAATCTCGGTTCTTGAAAGAATGCAGCAAGCTTTAATCTCGAGCGGATTTCGTTAAAACATCCGAGGTTCGGAGAGGACTTGAATGGGAGCAAAGGGTGCGTATTCCGATGATTCCGGCCACCCAATCCGGGGGAAAGCGGCCACTGATTCCGGACGATCCCGGCCACCGATTCCGATTGAAGGCGGCCACCTGTTCCGGGGAATCCGGCCAACCTTGAGCAGGAGGCAGTGCTGAGATAATCTCTGTTTTAGTGGAATTGGTCCTTTCTCGTCAATCGATGATGCCAGCGTCTCACTTTTTTATCTCATCTTCTGTACCCCCTCCCTTCACTCCTTGCAACTCAATGATATGATGATCTTGCCCACCCGGAGGATAAGGCCACTGCTGGAGAGCAACCCGAGCGCCGAGGTGGGGGGATGACGGAGGGGCGGGGCTCATGCTTTCCGCCCTTCTTTTTTCCTGCCCCTCTTGATTCCCCTAAAGCGCTAAACTCCGGGGGTTTGGGGGCAGAGCCCCCATGTAAATCATTCGTCATCTGATTCTCCGATTTTTCCCCGCACCCTTCTCATGGATTCTCCGCTCAGATTTATCCTGTATGCGTTATGAACCAGACGATCCAGGATGGCATCGGCAACAGTTGGGTTCGCCATGAGGGGATGCCACGACTCAACCGGGACCTGGCTCGTGATAATGGTGGACCTTAGCCCGTGACGATCCTCGACGATTTCGAGAAGGTCCCGGTCCTGGTCCCCGGTAAATGCGGTAAGGCCCCAGTCATCGAGGACGAGAAGATCCGTTCTCGCAAGTGAGTTCAGGATTTTGGGATAGCTTCCATCACCTTTTGCCACTGCAAGCTCTCGCAGCAGGCGGGGCGTACGTTTATATATGGCGCTTTTGCCTTCCCGCATTGCCTTTTGGGCCAGTGCACAGGCAACATAGGTTTTCCCCACTCCAGTTGCGCCGGTTATGATCACATTCTTTGAACCGATCCAGCCGCAGGACGCCAGGGAGGCCATGAGGCCCCTGTCTAAGCCACGGGGACTGCGGTAGTCGATATCTTCCAAAGATGCCGATTGCCGCAGTTTGGCCGATTTGAGCCGGGTCTTGAGCCTGCGGTTTTCCCGCTCCAAGCATTTCCCTGTCCACCATCAGGGCAAGCCGCTCCCAAAAGTCAAGTTCGGATATGCCGCTCATTCCCATCTGCTCTTCCAAGGCTTTGACCATGCCTGTGAGCTTGAGACTCTTTAGCTTTTCAATGGTAGGGTTATTCAACATCGTCTTCTCCTCTATCAGTTGAAGTAATGTGGACCACGAAGGTTTTCATGATAGATGGGAGAAGGCGAAGCTACCGCCGACAGCGGAGCCCGGTCAAGGCCGGTCTTGAGAATGGATTCAACGCTTCTTGCGGAAAGCGCCTGAAGGGCAAGCGCCCTCCTGCAGGCCCCGCAAAGCCTCTCCGGCCCATATTCCTTGGCAAGGCGCAAGACCCCAAGAGAGGACCGGATACCCAGGTGCTGATTGCCGGAATCAAGAATAGCCTTGATGAAGACACTGACATCAGGCGCCGATACGTTCAGCCGTGGCGATGAGATTTTCCGGCGTTTGATCGATATAGTGCCGATGAGAGGGAGGCATGTGCTCTTTTACCGTTGTGAGTTCCCCTGCGACATCGCTGCGCAGGTGGCTGGCGACCCTCACCCCGTTATAGAAACACTCGATGGTTTTTTGCGTGAGCCGCAGGTCCACTTTCTTGCGGATAAGCCGGCAAGGAACACTGTAATAATGGCCGTCCACTTCCACATGGTAGTCCGGGCCAAGCGTTGCCCGTTTCCATTCGGCATACTCATAGCGCCTATCGGGCAAGGGCGGAGAGCCGGGCGGTCAATCTTTTCAAACGCCGTCGCCCTTGAACCCTCGAGTTTTTGAAACGGGCGGTTGTTGATTTCGACGAGCCTTTCCCGGATAGCGTTATTTAGCTCGGCAAGGTCAAAGAACGTGCGGTTTCTAAGGGGAGCAAGAATCCAGCGCTCGGCTTGCAAAACGCCGTTTTCAACCTTGGCTTTGTCCCGAGGTTTTCTCACACGGGCAGGAATAATGGATACCGAGTAGTGGGCGGCAAACTCCCGGTAAGTCGGATTGAGTTCGGGCTCGTATCGGCAAGGACTGGTAACTCCCGACTTCAAATTATCAGGGACGATAACTTCCGGAACGCCCCCAAGGTACTCCAGCGCACGAACATGGGAGCCGATCCAATCGGGAAGCGTCTGGGACCAGGTGGCCTCCGCAAAAGTGTAGTTGGAGGCCCCAAGGACGGCCAGGAAAAGCTGTGCTTCCCGGACGTGCCCGCTTAAGGAGTCGACTACAGGGATCGTTTGCCCCGCATAGTCCACAAAAAGCTTCTCTCCGGCCTTGTGTTTCTGCCGCATCACAGGATCGACAGACCCAAGCCAGACGCGGTAGAGTTCGCAAAACTGGCTGTACTGATAGCCGTCGGGATGAGTGGCCTTGTACTCTTGCCAGAGAAGGAGAAATGGTTACTCTTTTGCGTTTGAGCTCCTTGTGGACCTCAGCCCAGTCTGGAACCGGCCGTGTTGGTCAGGGTGCCGAAATTACCTCTTTGAAAAACAACAACCGTTCGATTTCCTCGTCAGAAAGATCCACGGGCCATTCAAGTCCCGCTTTCCTGGCCCTTTCCAGGTAGTCCCCAACAGTAGTTCCGGCCAATCGAGCAAGCCAGGGCAATCTCCCTGATTGCTCAGTCCCCGATCATACTTGAGCCTGAGTACTTCTCTTATTTTTCGCATGGATAACCTCGCTGCGGGCATCTGTTGTCACACTCTCCTTATTTGAGTTTTTGACTGAACAGATACCCCGAAGATTCAGATTATCCAGCACTGCTTGCTGCTCGAAATGCTAAGAGACTTATGCCCGGCCGCCTTCGCCGGAATCGGTGGCCGGAATCAACCGGAAAGAGTGGCCGGAATGGATCGAAATCGATGGCCGCCTTCCGCCGAAATCAGTGGCCGCCTTCAAGCGAAATATGCAGCCCAACAGGGCAATCACCGGCGCGCGGCAAAAACTTCAGGAAAATGGGCCACACCTCCCAGCGCGTACGTTTGATTGCTTGGTTATATGGAGGTCTTATTCCCGCAAGTCACCAATCATCCGGTTCTTGACACTGCCTTTTCCTCAAGAATCACTAGGGCCGTTTACACTGTTGAAGGATAAAATGCTTCGTTTTCCTAAGATGGCCTTCACGGATTGCTCGTGCTCCGATCGCGAAAGTCGCTCTCCTCAACGAGTACAACTCCCCCGAGAACCCCAGACCATAATAGCTGAGGACGACAGAAAAGAAAATCTACCCCTTCCACCGGACAACGAGTCTCTCCCCCCTCGACAGTTTTGTCGAGAGATCGACGAAATCTACGAGCTTAGGCGCCACTCGGCGGAGATCCATCCGTGAATGCGGCAGCCTTATAAGTGGCGCCCCACCTTGCATCCACACCACCACGGCCTCAAAGCAAAAGATCTTGTATGGTGCGCGCCCAACTTCGTGGCGCCCGCCGACTCGTGACTTGATTGTGCGAGGAATGCTGGGGACTTTGAGAGCGCCTGAAGATTAAGATAGGAAAAAGTCGTATTCTGGCACGCTTATGGCACAAAGGAGAATCGAAGTCAGTCGGAGGCTCCGAGAGATTTGCTCAGAAATATCGGAATCTCTCAACCTCCATTACCATTTACGTATCTTATTCTTTAGAAGGAGTTTCAGATGAAAAAGACTTTGACGTCGGGCCTGGTCTTGGCCATGGTGATCATTTTCGGTGTTGGCTCGGTTTCGGCTGCGGACAAGCAAAGAGACAAAAAGCGTGACGGCACCTGTAAAAGTAACTACACGACCGAGTCCACGGATCAGACCCTGGCTGCTACAAAGAAGAGAGACAAGAAGCGTGACGGCTCTTGCCTCAGCTACATCAATGCCGCCGATGATGAAGCGCTAACCCTGGCCGCTACAAAGAAGAGAGACAAAAAGCGTGACGGCTCTTGCCTCAGCTACATCAATGCCGCCGATGACGAAGCGCTAACCCTGGCCGCTACAAAGAAGAGAGACAAAAAGCGTGACGGCTCTTGCCTCAGCTACATCAATGCCGCCGATGACGAAGCGCTAACCCTGGCCGCTACAAAGAAGAGAGACAAAAAGCGTGACGGCTCTTGCCTCAGCTAGTAATCGACCATTGCTATCCGACTGACATCTAAACGGAGAAGGCGGAGGAAATGGCCCTCGACAGCCAAGGAATCCGCCTTCCCCGTATCTTCTGCCACAAGTTCTCAAGTGAGCTTCTGGGAAAATTCTCGATCTTCACGGGATTCGGCTCTTGGAAGGATATACAGTAGTAATGCGGCAGCGTTCCCAGAGTATTTCGATCCTGCTCATGACAGGAATCTGGAGCTTCTTGCTCATTGTTGCATGGCAATGCCCCTTGCCCGCTCAAACGCAAGAGAACTCAGGATACATGCTGCGCAGTCTGTGGTCATCGTCTGAAACCGTTCATCGCACTAGAGATGCCGGTTCAAGTACTTCGAACCCGATCCGTTCCGGGCTATTTCCTGACGATGTCTACACGGAGTTTTCCGGACAGAACCGAATCCAGCCTCTCGCTTCATTTGAAATTGGGGCCGGGAAACTTGATATCGTTGCCGGTTTTGATTTTTCCACGGATAGCTTTGCTGGAAGCCGTCAGTCCGTCTGGGTAAACTCGCTCGTCTACCAGCATGAGCTATTCTCGAGTCCCTTCGCAGGGTATGTCGAGCTTAGCAGCGAGTACAGCCTTGAACAAGATCAGGGATGGTATGGTATCTACAGTGCGGGAATTGTCTATCACGTCTCAGGAAATATTCAAATCGATGCAGGTTTTCAGTTCGAGCAGTACCATGGGGGAAACGATCTGGCACCAATCCTTAACTTCAAAATGCGCTTTTAGGCTTAAGGTCTTTGCAAGGATATTCAGATATAGGGTGCGCGTCTTTTGTGAAACATACAAATAGGAAGGATTTCGAGAAACTAGAGTGTGGTGAGTTTTTCAGTTTCTTGCCAGAAGGTCGAATCTGACTTGAGGGACCTCGCATGAAAGGTATGATTTGGACCTGGTGAATTTTCAGGATGTCGAGACTTCAATCATCAGGAGAGCTCTACGAATCGAAGGACGGCCGTGCCAACAGCGCGATACAAGGCAGCTGTATCGCCAGCTCCATTGCGGAAGGTTATGCCTGCCTTCGACCTCTATGACAGCAGGAGCCGGATGGGTTGACAGACTCACATCCGGATCTCTGAGGGCGTCAGGGTGCAATTCCCCTGTGCTGCTCTACTTCACACTCGAACCATCGGTCACGCTGCTTAGGGTAAATTCCGAACCTGCCCAGCGGACCCACCACCTCTACCACTATCTGCGAGGAGAACTCTGACCAATCAATATTTTTTCAGTAACTCTTTGAGTAACTCAGGGTTTATCTGATCAAGTCGCACTATCTCCTTGCCATTGTTTTCCCTTAAAAATTCCCGAGCCTCCGATTCTTCGCTAAACGGGAAAAACTCCTGGCCCATGGGGCCGAAGACAACGCTTCCCACCACATAATAGGCCTGGAAAGCATCTATCGACTTCATGTTAGAGTAATCTGTCACTACGATGTTGGCGATATCGGACGCCTTTTTGGAGGGATTATATTTGGGGAGGTCGAAATAGTATTGCATCATGTCCTTAACGCAGCAGAAAAAGATACAAGAACTATCCTTAAACACCATCTGGGCTATAAAATCGGGATAGTGATCCACGAACATCCCGCATACCGGACACTTATCCCCCTCCCCCGGTTTAGCCGGCACGTTCTCCGATGCTGTCGTCAGGGAAACTGTCAGAATAAGGGCGACCGCAATCGACGTCCAGTATTTCAACATCCCACCTCCACTAGCTTTTTCTTGGATGCTTCCGGCGTGAGCGCCGAGCCCCCGCCGGATTGCCGTATATTTTCTTCATTCTTCTTGTGTCATCCTCATGTTGATCCGGTTTTACCGGATCATTGTTCTCCGGCAGTGCCGCAGTTTTTATAGGCGGGATGCGAATGAATGTCCAGCGCAGCTTGGGAAAAAGCCTATACCACGACCATGAGTACAGCCGGGAATCCACCGAGAATCTGCTTCCGAATGGCGCTGTCGCTCTGAGAGGGATTTATCGGGAACGCTGTGTGGTCAGTGCTCTTATTTCGCCTTCGCCATTTCCTTGACATAGATGCCCTGGACGCCACCGCGCTTCATCAGCATGCCCTTGACCGTGACCTTTTCGGTTAATAGTTTCATCCTGTCGGGCGTCATCAGGGGCTTTTCGTGTTCGCCGGAGAGGAGAATATACAGGTTGCCCCCGGCATCCTCCAGAAGAACCGGGTCACCCGATTTAATGCAGTTCTGGCAGCATTCAAGGCTGCACTTGCCCGAAGCCGGGAGGTTGCAGTAAGTGCAGGTTATCTTACCGGTAATCGTCACTTCTTCGCCCTTAGGGGCCGCAGCCCAACAGGTCGAGGTCAAGATACATACCGCCATGAGTACCAACAGTGCTCTTTTCATCTTAAACTCTCCTTATTGTAATTGTTTTTAAAGAGAAGGTGATGAGAGACTACTCCCTAGGGAACTCCCTGTTAGCATCTGCCGTCGACGGTGTCAAGGAGATTAAGTGCCGACTTCTTGACAGGACCCTGTTACGGCGGTTCAACCTTGTCCTGTAACCACAAGCAAAACCACAACGAGACCCGATACACTACGCTTCATGGTGTCTCCCGATGCATGGTGGAGCTGTAACGAATAATGTAATCGAAACCATGCACGTCATTCCCGCATGCTTCTGGCCGGAATCCAGGAGGAAAGGTCTGGACGCCAGTCCTCGTCGCATGCCAGGGGGATATCGGGTTTCTATTTGTGTGAGGGTATGCCTATTAGGCACCCCAAAATGCAGACAGGCGATTCTCGACACCACCTTATTGCTTATGTTCTTTTTGCTCTGCGGCCTTTTGCTTCATGGCTTTTCTTTTCTCCCGGATCATTTTAGTGTCGGTGTACATGTCTTCGTAGGTTGCCTTCATAGCCTGGTCAAAGGTGGCGATATTGCCGCCATTTGCCTCTACGAATGCCTTGGCCTCCTCATTCTTGCCAAAGGCCCATTTGGCATTCTTCGTCATGACCCCAATTTTGCTGCCACCGATGACCCAGACAGCCTTCTCGACGTCGATAAGTTCCTTGGTCTGGTAATCTGCCACCCAGATCACCTTGGGCATCTTATCGATATTGGTGGCCAGGTCTATGGCTGCGCAATGGATGCTGCACGTTCCAACTCCGGGTCCATCCTCATATTCGATGAGCATTCTGCTGTGGGCGAATTTTTCTCGGTCCATACCGCAGTACTTACACGCCTTGTACTTCGTTGTGTCCTGCTGAGCAAACGCGTAAGCGGTTAACAAAAGACACAACACTACGGTTAACAAGGTCCATCTTTTCATGTCCCTCTCCTTGTGGTGAGTGATTGACTGCAAGTTCATCTCCCTCTTGACCCCAAAATGCCATTCCTCAATTTGGCAGATTACCGGCTGGCCTGGATTCCCATGCAGAGGGGGAATCCAGGCCAGCACTGTTTTGCAGATCAATTACTTAAGCTGATAAGCTGACCATGTTTTCAGAGAACCAGGGAAATAATCCGCGGAAGAAGAGCGACTAATGGAAACGTCGGCAATTGCGTTCTAATACCGGATATTTTGTATCACTCCACATGACTCAGACATTCAAGTTGTCATAAAGGGTCAGTGGTCTGCCTGCTTGCAGAGACACACCCGGAAAATTACCAGAGAAGAGAACCAAAAATAAATTCGTATTCTTCTTTTTTCAAAATCGACACTATGTTGAGCGATCAAGTCCTTCCTGGCGGCTAACCCGAGCTTCTCCGACACATAAAGCTTCTTGACATATGTCCCTGCGCCCAATGCCTGAGCTTTGGTCACCCGTTCCGTCTCACAAAAGCAACTTACTTTATCACACAGAAAACGGTGGGATGCAGACATTAATAATTATGACAAAAAATTCCAGATATCTTGCCAGAATCTTTACGCCCCGCAGGCCCTTACGGCCACCTCGATCCCCTCATTTGTGCCCACACATGCAAGTCCCCTGGAAAAACCTCACTTTTGGCAAGATATCTACCTGCTATCCATAACCATCCATCACCACTTTAAGGTGCTGGAGCT
>CAWAOR010000023.1:0-79587 GCA_963783775.1 uncultured delta proteobacterium
CGAACTCCTTATACTAGAATTGCAGGCAAACGGCCTCAGTGTCCATGGTGTTGTATCTTCGTGAGCTTCAGGCCGAACATGTCGGTCATCCCCTCGGCGCTGTACCCGAGGCACACCCCGAGAGCAAGGATCCAGGGTACGTTCCAGACCCCCGACCAGGGATTGGTCTCGACGCCCTTGTGCTTGAAGGAGTCCTTGAACTTGAAGCCCCTCGCTTCCTTGATCTGAATGGGGACCATCACGACGAGCTTGTCGCCATCGAGCTTGGCGCGCTTGCCCTCTTCCAGTTCCTTCTTGCTGATGACGCCGTTGGTGTTGGTGGGAAGCCGGTCGCCCTTCTTGACGGCCACCGCCTGCAGTCCCGTGATGGGATCGAATTTGCCGATTTCAAGGGAGATGGGCTTCTCTTTGGTTGCAGCCAGGAAGGTGTTGGCGTTTACGGCATAGCCATCCGTCTTGGACTTGTAATAATACCATTCAACCATCTGCCCCGAGGTATAGGACCAAGTGGCATAAGCGATTAACCCCAGCGCCAGAGCCATCCAGAAAACGAATTTGACGGCGCCGCGCGATTTTTGATTGTCTGCCATGCGGACAACCTCCTTTGTGAAAAAATCCTTAGTTCAAGTCACAAAATTACCTTAGCCAATAATACGTTTAGTCCTGCCTTCTTGTCTCCTCCCGTCTTGTGAATGAAGGCGCAAACATGAGCATGAAAACACCTTCCGAATCAACCCCAGATTTCTTTGACAGGTACTCCCTGAACAGTTGAAAACCCCCTTATGATAAAAGGGCTTTTCGGGACCCAGCTAAAGCGAAATCACAGTTCGAGCGCACGAGCAAAATGAGAGCGTGAAGACCGCTTTGATATGGAACATACCACCTCGGGACATCCTTCAAATACCTCTGCCAGCATCATCGGTCCAGGGAAGCAGGGTCCAGGACAAACCACAGGAGATTTCAGTTTGTTGGGGGAAGGACTCAGATTGACCGGATGGGAACATTGATAACGTAGCAACTTTAACACTCAGCAGTTGAGAGCAGCGTTCTTTTTCCCCTAGAAAATAGACCCCACTACCATGGAACCGTTCGTGTTCGAAAAAACCTCCTTTTCCTGCTCGATAAGGATTGGAGCACTCTCTGCTCATCCGGGATAAACCAGCGCCCTGCGTGTGCAGCTGCTCCTTCGCGAGGCCGGCGAGAGCGAACTCAAGATCCCCGCCGCCAGTGGCACCGGAGAGTCAGCTGTATCGAAAGTAAGTCCATCCTGAAAGCGTATGAGAGAGTTGGCAATTTCTATCCGCGCGCCGGAAAATACAAGAACTTCTACCGCATGTCAAGTATTCATAACATCTGAGAAAACGAATACAAACCAAAGACTTGCAACCATCGAGACGCTTTCGGCCAGGAATCTGCGGATTCACTGGGGAAGCTGCTTGTTTGATTGCTCCATCAATGTCATGCTGCACCTTCACTGTAGATTGTTGTTGACAAATGAAAGGGCCTGCCCTTAGCATTTGTGCGCTGGGTTACCAACGGCTTCCTCTTTCTCTCCTTTCTGATCTCCCCATCGCGGTGCATTATCCCATCATCTGTGGGGTGAATATGAGTTCCGAAAAATCATGACGTTCTTCCGGATGAAACAGTGTGTCCCGGGCGACGGGCGCTCATTAAAAGCGCTGCGTTGGTCGGGGTGGTGGGAGCCCTCACCGGCGTGCCTCTCCTTTCGTATGTCGTCGCGCCGGCCCTGAAAAAGGGGACGAGCAAATGGATCGATTTCGGACCGGTCGATCAGCTCAAGCCTGGTGAGATCGAGATGCTGTCCTACGAGTTCATGGTGAAGGACGGGTGGCTGGTTCTTCCCCAACGCGGTTTCGTCTGGGCCAAACTGGACAGCCCTGAAAAAATCACCGTTTTTTCATCGACCTGTACCCATCTTGCCTGCAACGTGATCTGGCGTAAGGATAAAGGGATCTTCGAGTGCCCCTGCCACAGCGGGCACTTCGACGGCAATGGCCGGCCGATCTGCGGGGCCCCCGGCCAGGCCGCTGGTGGTTTTTGAGCACAAGGTGGAAGAAAGCAAACTGATGGTCATGATGCCTGCGTGAAAGGCCCAATTTTGAACAGAGGAGATCAAAATGAAAGAAAAGACTCTGATAATCTCAATCCTGTTTCTGGCTATTTTAGTTGGCGGGATGGCGCTCATGGTGGGCCAAGCCGGCAGCGCCGGCATCGAGACGCTTTCGGCCGCCAAAGTGCCCCAAGCCCCGACCTCACTGGATGACCCGGTGTGGCAAAAGGCGAAACCTCTCGACGTCCCCTTTGTGGGTAAAGAGAAGTTTGCCGGCAAGAAGGCGAGTGTGATCACCCAGGCCGTCTACACCGACAATGAAATTATCTTTCTTTTCAAGTGGAAGGATGCCACCAAGAGCCTGACGAAAGGGGCATGGCAGTTCGATGGTGAGAAATGGAGCCATCTCAAGGGCGATGAGGACCGCATTTCCCTGCTGTTCGAAATCAACCGGATCAACAATTTTGCCACCAAGGGCTGTGCCGTGACCTGCCACGGTGCTGCGGGGGCACCGATAAAAGAATTCAAATTCGCCACCGCTTCAGCGGCTGAAAAAGGCGATCTGTGGCAATGGAAGGCGGCCCGCTCCGATCCGTACAAGGCCGTCGACGATGGCTGGCTGACTGCAGCCGGCGAGAAAACCGGCCGCAAGGACGATGCGGGCGGGGGTGGGGACGCCCGCAACGAAACCGCTGACAAGTCAAAGCCGCAATTGATGCAGGACCCCTCCAAGAAACCCTCCGTCCCGGGTGTACTCCTCGCCGAAGAGGCGGTCGAGATCACTGATTACTCCAAGTTCAAGGCGAACGATACCCTCACCTACCGCATGCCGAAAAAACCATCCGGATCCCGCGGCGATGTCAGGGCGGAAAGTCGCTACGCCGACGGCAGCTGGACGGTGATGCTTTCCCGCAAGCTCGATACCGGGAACGACGACGATGTCGCCTTCAACACCAAAAAGAAGTACAGCTTTGGCATGGCGCTTTTCGACGATTCAATGGACTACGATTCCTATGACTCCGAAGCATTGGTGCTCGAATTCGGCCGGTAGGAGTTG
This sequence comes from uncultured delta proteobacterium, assembly GCA_963783775.1. Classification (GTDB taxonomy): domain Bacteria; phylum Desulfobacterota; class Syntrophobacteria; order Syntrophobacterales; family Syntrophobacteraceae; genus JADGQM01. The sequence goes on from CAWAOR010000023.1 coordinate 3,129, forward strand.
TCAAAGAATAAGCCAAATTGTCATTCCGGCGGAAGCCGGTATCCAGAAAGTCTTATGGATTCCGGCCATAAGATTGCCGGAATGACGATTTGAGACAATGGTCACTTCATTCTGTGGCGCAGCACTGAGGCTCGTGGCCGGGGATAAAGAGGAGTAATCATGAAAGCGAGGCTTGCCACCGCACTGACGTCGGTCCTGGGTGTCATCCTCTGCGTGATCCTGTCGGGACCGGGGCATTCGGATGCGGACGAGCACCCCCTGGTGGTCACCGCCAAACTTCTGCAGAAGGCTCCAGCCGGGTTGGATGACCCTGCCTGGCAGCAGGTGCGGGCGGTCGAAGTCCCGGTGAGAGGCAGGGGAAGTTTCGCCGAAGAGGAAGTGCTGGTGATGACGAGAGCCGTCTACACCGCGGACAGCATCTATTTTCTGTTCAAGTGGAAAGATCCCACCGAAAGCGTGGTCAAGCAGTCCTGGAAGTTTGACGGCCAAAATTGGAGCCACATGAAGGGTGACGAGGACCGGATCGCGCTTCTCTTTGAGATCACCCGCATCAACGGATTTGCCACCAGGGGATGCACCGTGGTCTGCCATAGCCCCCCGGATGTTCCCAGCAAAGAATGGCAGCTTGCCACGGAGACACCCGCCGAAAAAGGAGACCTGTGGCACTGGAAGGCGGCCCGCTCCAACCCCTATCACCACGCTGATGACGGTTGGCTGACGGTGGCGGGCAACCCTTCCGGTTCCTATCGGACCACCGGCCGCAGGGCCGATGCCGGCAACGGCGGCGATGTGCATAACGAAACCGAGGACAAGGCCCGGCCACTGTACATGCAGGACCCGTCGCGGAACCCTTCCGCACCCGGCTTTCTGCTTTTTGAAGAGGCGGTCAAGATTCCCAACGACGCCATGTTCAAGAGTGGCGACGTCATCACCTACCGCTTGCCCAAGAAACCGGACGGTTCCCGCTCCGATGTCAAGGCCATGGGTCACTATGCGAATGGGGGCTGGACGGTCATGCTTTATCGGAAACTGAACACGGGGCACGACGATGATGTCGTGTTCAATCCCCGCAAGGAATACAGCTTTGCCATGGCCGTGTTCGACGACTCCGGTGAGGATCACTCCAAGGCGACCCATGCGATGACCCTCAGGTTCGGCCGCTAGTGGATCGGCTGAAAGGAATTCCGATGAACGGCACCGGACACCGGACTGAGAAACTGCTCGAGTTTCTGGCCCTGGACCGTTATGCTGAGCGCCTTTGCGGCGTACGCGTCACAAGCGATGCCCTGGGCTGGACGCGCTTTTGCGGATCCTTGAGCCTGGTGCTGGTGGTCCTGCTCTTCCTGAGCGGAGCCTTCCTGATGTTCTACTATTCGCCCAGTCCGGGCGCGGCCTACGACAGTGTGGACTTTGCCCAGTTCTCGGTGCCTTTCGGGGATGTGATCCGGGGCGTGCACTATTATGCCTGGAACCTGCTCCTCGTGGTTTTGGGGCTTCACCTGGCGGGAACTTTCCTCACTGCAGCCTACAAGGCCCCCAGACAGCTCGTCTGGGTCTCGGGGGTGCTGATCATGCTGGTCGTGCCGCTTTTCATCATCACGGGGGATCTGTTGCCCTGGGACCAGAAGGGCTACTGGACCACCCAGGTGCGCAGCAGCATTATTTCCTCGGTGCCCGCGGTTGGCGATTTGATGCTGCGCCTGCTGCAGGGGGGACCCCGAACCGGGATTGTGGCGCTCACCCGTTTCTACGTGCTCCACTGCATTTTCCTGCCACCTCTGCTCGTCGCGCTGGTCGCCATTCATTTTCACTTTCTGGCGCAGCGCGGGCTATCCGACCCGCTTTCAGACGGCAGGGCAAGTCGGCATTGCATGCCCCTGATACCGGACCTGGTCAACCGTTGGCTGGTTCTGTTTGCGGTGGCGGCTCTCGTTCTTGGCCTTGTCTCCACCTACTGGCCGGCTCCCCTGGACAGCCCGGCGGATCCCACGGATGCCGCTTACGTGCCCAGGCCCGAGTGGTGGGTGCTGGCGCTGAATCAGTTGGTCAGTATTTTCAAGGGTCCTTTCATGTTCCTTGGCACGGCCGTCATCCCCGGGGGGGTGGCCGCTTTGCTGATGGCCCTGCCGTTCCTGGATCGTTCCCCCGAGCGCCACCCGGCGCACCGGAAAACGGCGATGGGTGTGGCGATCATCATGCTGGTTTTGCTGGCAGTTCTTTCCCTCATGGGCTACATGGAACACTTCGTCACCCCGCACCCGTGAGGCCGCGCCACACGCAGCGCCCTTAGCCACGCTCCGTTCGTTCCCAACTTAACCGCCCCGGGGTTTGTCTTTGCCGGTTTGAGTGTCTTTTGGGCTGATGCCGTTACCCGCAAAGGAGCAGCTGTCTATGCCTGCGCGCTTCTGCTGGTGCCGAGTCATAAGGCCTGAGAAAGGCCTGCCCCCGGTTAGGAGTCACTCATTTTTCTGCTTCGCTCCTTTCGCCTTTTGCGGTATAAGAACTACGTCACTTTGCGAGTCCCTGTTAGTCTGATCTACCGTTCCGGATCATCATAATTCCCGTCGCCCCTGTCGTTTCGAATCACACCTGATCGGTAAGGCTCTGGGAGAGCAAGACGAGGCATGTGTCAGAAATGAGGACGAAGGAAATGAAAGCCAACCCTGATCCCACTCCTTCTCGAGGCAACGGTCCGGCTATTACTTCAGCTCCGCCAGAGTCTCGCGATCTGAAGTTCTTCCGGCAATGCTTTGATGAATTTGCAGACCCGGTCCTGGCAACTGATCTGCAGGGCAACTTTTTTTATTTCAACCAGTCGGCTCAGTCCCTGACAGGCCGAACTGCAGAAGGAGAAAGCCTGCCGGGTTGTTCCGAGGTTCTGCGCATGGATGAGGGCGAGACGCAGGGGTCTCTCATCGAGCAATGTCTTGACAAAGGGGCTTTGAACGGCATCCCGGCGCATCTCAGAAATGAAGGCGGCCAATGGGTGCCTGTCTTCCTGACCGCTCAGCTCCTACGTGACAGGAAAGGCAAACCGATAGGGAGTTTTGCCATTGCACGAGTCGCGGTTCAGGGGGCTGCCAAGCTGGAAAAGGGCCTTGCGGGATCGGTCTTCCCCAGCATCATCGATAACTTTCCCATGCCTTTCTTCACTGTGGACACGCAGCTTACCATCACTTTTATGAATGATCACCTGGCCAAACTCACCGGCTACAGCAGTACTGAGGTGGTGAACCGGATGACCTGTGCCGACCTGTTTCAAACTACTCAGTGTCACACTAAGACTTGTCCACTGAGACGGGCGATGGAAGACCGGGTGCCCCTTGCCGGACTGCGCCGCGTCATCCGTGATCGGGAAGGCAGGAAAATCCCCGTAGCGGTTCACTCTTCCATGATTACCGACTCGGAACACCGAGTGGTTGGCGGCTTTCAAGCCTTGAGGGATATCACCCCGGTGATGGAAGCGGAACAAAAGATCGCAATGCTTTTCGAAATCACCCAGGAAGGGATCCTGATGGCGGATGAAAACTATCAGGTGATTTATGCCAATTCAAAGATCGCTGAGATCCTCGATCAGCCAAAAGAAGAACTCATTAGTAAGTATCTCAGCGATCTTCTTCCGGAGCAGCATTTGGGTATCATGCGTGATCTGGTGCAGAAAGTTGACCCTGGACATCCTCAGCAACTGAGGTTTTGCAGTACGATACAGCCCCCCAAGACTACACAGCAGAGCTATCGCGCCTTTGAAACCTGCATCATTGTATCCCGTGTCGGCAAGAGCGTGATCTCCTGCATGTATTTTCATGATTTAACCAAGCACATTGAAATTGAACGTCAGCTACACAATGCCAACAGTTTTCTCAATAATATCATCAGGAGTTCGGCTGACGGTATAGTAGTCGTCGATAATGAGGGCAAGATTCTGATCTTCAATGAAGGGGCGGAGCGGATTTTGGGTTACACGGCCGAAGAAGTGATCGGCAATCCTATAGCTACCTCCAGAATTTACAGGCCGGAAGTGGCAAGGGAGATCATGCGGCGGATGCGCAGCAGTGAATACGGCCCGCCGGGTAAACTCACTTCGCTGCGGGTAACCCTCGTGAGAAAAGACGGGGAAGAGGTGCCGGTGAGCTTCTCCTCGGCGATCATCAAGAAGGATGATCGTGAAATGGGAAGCGTCGGCATCTTCTCAGACCTTCGAGAACGCTTGCGGATACGGCGAGAACTTGAGGAGGCCAAAATCCAGCTGTTGCAGGCCGAAAAAATTGCCTCCGTAGGGCGGCTCGCCGCGGGCGTCGCCCACGAAATCAACAATCCTCTCTCGGGCATTCTGCTTTATGCCGATATCCTCATGAATGATCTGGCGGAAAATCCCCAATGGAGCGCCGACCTCAAGGAAATCATCGACCAGACCCTCCGATGCAAGCATATCGTCACGCGTCTTCTGGAATTCAGCCGGCAGTCCGTGGGTCAGAGGGTTCCCTACGATATCAACATGATTATTGACCGATCCGTGGAACTGCTTGCTCGTCAGGCCCTGTTTCAGGATGTCGCGTTCATGGTTGATCTCCAACCCGATATTCCCGAGATGACCGGCGACCCGGGGCAGCTCCAGCAGGTATTCACCAACCTCATTATCAATGGCGGCAGTGCTGTGAGCGGGAAAGGTAGAATCATTATTACGAGCAGATTCGATCCGGAATGTGAGGAGGTCAGTCTGCAGTTTGGCGATACCGGGCCGGGGATTTCCGTCGAAGTGATGGATAAGATCTTCGAGCCTTTTTTTACCACGAAACGACCTGGAGAAGGCACCGGACTGGGGCTGTCCGTGGCCTATGGAATCATTCAGCAACATGGAGGAACCATCGAAGTCAAGAACTCGCATACCGGTGGCGCACTCTTTACGATCACCCTCCCACTGGAGTCTCCCGAGAACACAGCCGATCTCATGTGCTAAAAGAGGATAAACTCGATGCAGACTGACATTGTGCACACTATTCTGGTTGTCGATGATGAGAAGGTCATTCGGGACGGCTGCAGTCGTCTCCTGAGTCGCGAAGGCTACACCGTCCTGACGGCGGTAAACGGGCAGGAAGCGTTGGGGATGTTGGCCACAGAACCGGTCAACTTGATCCTTTGCGATCTCGTGATGCCGGTGATGGGGGCGTTCGAGGTGCTCGAGGAAGTCAAGGTAAAGCACCCGGAACTCCCTCTTATTATCATTACAGGCCACGGCACGGTGTCCAATGCCGTGGAAGCGATGAAGAACGGCGCCTATGACTTCATCACGAAACCATTTCGGGCCGATCACATGGCCCTGGTCATCAAGAGGGCTCTGGAAAAGCAGACCCTGGAACGCCGGGCCCGGGACCTGCAAGAATCGCAAACCCGGAATTTGTACGATCTGGCCATGGAAAAAAGCCGGATCAGGACCATTATCAACTGCATGGCGGACGGCGTCCTGGTGACCAATCGCGAGCTGGAAATTGTTCTGCACAACCCGGCTCTGACGAGGCTGCTCGAACTGCCGGCCTCGTTCGCTTTCCCCACCGCCCTCTGCGCCTGTCTGCCCAACGAGGATCTCGAACAAGGCCTCAGATGCATTCTCGAAATGGGCGACGAGGAAACCGGCCTGATTTCCCGGGAACTTCACCAGGGAAACAAGACTATCCATGCCCTGTCGGCCCCTGTGCCCGGATTGAATGGCCAGGTCGTCGGCACCGTCACCGTTTTTCAGGATATTACCACCTTCAAACAACTGGATGAGATGAAATCCAATTTCATCCAGATGGTGTCGCATGAACTGCGCTCTCCCCTCGCTTCCATCAAGCAACTCTTGACGGTGGTGCTCGATGGTCTGGCCGGCGATCTTGAGACGAAACAAAGAGACCTGCTCAGCCGTTCTCAGCTGAAGATCCAGAACCTGCTGGACCTCATCAATGACCTGCTGGATGTGGCCAAGATCGAGAGCGGCCATGTCTTCCAGCAACAAGTGCCACTCCGACTGGAGGCTGTGCTGGAGCAGACGGTTGCCCTGCTGGTGCCGCGGGCGGAGAGTCACCACGTGGCTCTGCGACTCGAACTCCCGCCCGGGTTGCCCCTCATCCAGGCTGATCCGCGAAGTATGGATGAGCTCTTTACCAATCTCATCAGTAATGCCGTCCATTACTCACCGGATGGCGGCGACGTAACGGTCGTTGCCGTCTCTCATGGCGACTACCTCGAAATCTTGGTGAAGGACACCGGGGTCGGTATCGAAGCAGATGAAATTCCAAAGATTTTTGATAAATTCTATCGCGTGAAACACCCGAAAACCAGGCAGGTAATCGGGACTGGTCTGGGTCTGGCCATTGTGAAGGGCATTGTCGAGTCTCACCGGGGCTCCATCGAAGTCGAAAGTGAGCCGGGGGTGGGAACCACCTTTCGCGTGCTCTTGCCGGCCGTCCAGTAGGGGGGTGCGCCTGGCAGGGAAGATAGTATTTATCTCAACACTCATTTCCACCCTCCCCCTGTCCCTCCCATCAAGGGAGGGGAGTTTTGAGATAGCCTCTTATTGGTATGGAGCTGTACGAAGGAGACGAAATGACTTCTTCGTGTGTCTTCGCAGTCTTTCGTGTGACTTCGTGGGTGAAATGAGGTCAAAACGAGAGTGCAAGTTGTTTTGGACGGCCCTTAAACAGCGTTCACAGTGTGGAGGAATACCTTATGGACATGTCAGAAAAACTGGCCTCGGGGGAGTTCCTGATCCTGGCCGAGATGGAGCCTCCCAAGGGCGTCGACTTCACTGCCGTGATGGCTCATGCCATTCGCGTAAAGGGTAGGGTGGATGCCTTTGTCGTGCCGGAAATGAGCAACGCGGTCATGAGGATGAGCTCCCTTGGGGGGTGTGCGCTGCTGCAACAGAAAGGTCTCGAGACCGTGATGCAGATTTGCTGCCGCGATCGGAACCGGTTGGCCCTGCAGGCCGACCTCCTGGCGGGGCACGCGCTGGGGGTGGCCAATGTGATGGCGGTTACCGGTGTGGACCCCAGTTATGGGGACCACAATCGAGCCCGGGCGGTGTATGATATCGACCTCCCTAAATTGCTCGAAGCCATCCAGAAGCTCCAGTCCGGGCGGGATATGGCCGGGGTCGAGCTGCATGGGGCTCCCGCCTTCTGTGTCGGTTCCACGGTCAATGCCGGCGCCAGTGGCGGGGCAATGGATCTGGAGTGGACGGAACTCGACCAGAAGATGGCCGCCGGCGCAAGCTACTTTATCACCCAACCGGTTTTTGACCTCCAGGGTTTTGCCAGGTTCCTGAACAAGGCCGAGGCGCGCGGAGCCAAAATCATTCCTACGGTGCTGCTGCTGAAATCGGCCGGCATGGCCCGCTATATCGATCAGCATCTGGATCATGTGCATGTTCCCGGAAACCTCATCAGGCGGATTCAGCAGGCCCCTGACAAGGTTCGAGAATGTGTCCGGATTGCCGGGGAGCTGGTGTCCGCCTTGAGGGATGCGGGTGCCAGCGGGGTGCTCATCTCCACCATCGGCTGGGAAGACAAACTTCCCGGCATTCTGGAGGGTTAAGCGTCATGGAAACCTTGAACGGCCGATCCGTCGGTGCGGTAATGGTGGTGGGGGGTGGCGTGGCAGGCGTTCAGGCCGCTCTCGACCTGGCCAATTCCGGCTTTTACGTGTACCTGGTGGAGCGCTCCCCCGCTATCGGGGGCGTTATGGCCCAGTTGGACAAGACCTTTCCCACCAATGACTGTTCCATGTGTATCCTGTCGCCAAAACTGGTGGAGTGCGGGCGTCATCTGAACATCAAGTTGATCACCATGGCGGAACTGGAAGACCTGGAAGGGGAGGTCGGTCATTTCCTGGCTACGGTAAAGGAGCATCCGCGGTACGTGGATGTGGACAAGTGCATTGCCTGCGGCGTTTGTGCCGAGAAATGCCCGCGCAAGGTGGCGGACGAGTACAACGAAGGCTTGAACAAACGCAAAGCGATCTATGTCAAGTACCCCCAGGCGGTGCCCCTCAAGTATGCCATCGATGAGCAGCACTGCATCTACTTCGAGAAGCGGAAATGCCGGGCCTGTGAAAAATTCTGCCCCGCCGGGGCGATTGATCTCGAGCAGCAGACGAAGCTTCACCGGCTCGATGTCGGCGCGGTGATTCTGGCCCCCGGGTTTCAGGCCATTGCTCCCGGCGCTTATGGTTATGGCTATGGGAGCCACCCGAATGTGGTCACCAGCAAGGAATTTGAACGGCTGTTGAGCGCTTCGGGACCCACTCTGGGGCATCTTGCCCGCCCCTCCGACGGGGCTGAGCCAAAGAAGATCGCCTGGCTTCAATGTGTCGGGTCGCGAGATATCCAGCACGGCGGGCACAGTTACTGTTCCGGCGTCTGCTGTATGTTCGCCATCAAGGAGGCCATCTGTGCCCGTGAGCACAGCAGCGAACCGCTCGAGACCAGCATCTTTTTCATGGACATGCGCACGCATGGCAAAGACTTCGAGAAATACTACCTGCGAGCCCGGGATGAATATGGCGTGCGCTTTGTCCGCTCCCGTATCCACACGGTGGACCCAATTCCTGGTGAGGAGAGCCTCAGCATCAGCTATGCCACCGAAGATGGGTTGATCATCGAGGAGACCTTCGACCTGGTGGTTCTTTCCGTCGGCATGGAGGTCGGTCAGGAGACCGTGGCGCTGGCCCAGAAGCTGAGGGTCGAGCTCAATCCCCACAATTTCGCCAGGACCGAGACGGCTACTCCCGTCCACACGTCCCGCCCGGGCATCTATGCGTGCGGTCTCTTTCAGGGGCCCAAGGATATCCCTTACGCCGTCATGGAGGCCAGTGCCGCGGCGTGTGGCGCGGCTGTCGACCTCACCGCCGCCCGGGGAAGCCTGGCCCGGGAACCGGTGATCCCGGCCGCCTTGGACTTATCCGGGGAAGCACCCCGCATCGGCGTCTTCGTCTGCAACTGCGGCATCAATATCGGTTCGGTGGTCAACGTGAGTGAGGTCGTCAGCTACGCTTCGCACCTGCCGGGGGTGGTTTTTGTCACGGAGAACCTCTTCAGTTGCTCCCAGGATACCCAGGAAAAGATCAAGAAGGTCATCCAGGAAGAGCGGCTCAACCGGGTTGTGGTGGCCGCCTGTTCGCCGCGAACCCATGAGGGACTCTTTCGGGAGACGCTGATTGCGTGCGGGGTCAACAAGTATTTGTTCGAGATGGCCAACATCCGGGATCAGGATTCCTGGGTGCATCAGCAGGAACCAGAGCGGGCGACCGCGAAGGCCAAGGACCTGGTGCGCATGGCGGTGGCCCGAGCCGCGCTGCTGCAGCCGCTGGAGGAACGGTCGCTGGAGATCCGGCAGCGTGGTCTGGTGATCGGCGGTGGAGTTGCCGGCCTCAATGCGGCCCTGAGTCTGGCGGGGCAGGGCTTCGAAACCATCCTCATCGAGAAGGGCAAGGAACTGGGGGGCATGGCCCGCTTCCTCCAGCACACCATCGAGGGAATGGATGTGCCGTCCTATCTGGAGCGGTTGGTTGAGGAAGTTTCAGCGCACGAGAAAATCCAGGTTTTGACCGAAGCCCTCGTGGTTGGGTTCACCGGCTACAAGGGCAATTTCAGTACGGAAGTGCTGGTGGGTCAAGGCATGTATCAACGCAAAATCGAGCACGGGGTCACCATCGTGGCTACCGGTGCCAGCGAATACCAGCCAAAGGAATTTCGCTACGGCGAGGATCGCCGAGTCCTGACCCAGTTGGAACTCGGACGTTTCATGCGCCACCGGGCCCAGGAGGTGAGCCAGTGGAACCGGGTGGTGATGATTCAATGCGTGGGCTCCCGCAACGCTGAAAATCCAAACTGCAGCCGCATCTGCTGCCAGACTGCGGTGAAAAACGCCCTGGTGCTCAGAGAGCTCAATCCGCAGATGGATGTCATGGTTCTTTACCAGGACATGAGAACCTACGGACTGCTTGAAGACTACTATACCACGGCCAGGAACGAAGGGGTCTTGTTTTGCCGCTATGAGGCCGATCAGCCCCCCCAGGTCGGCATCGAGGGAGACGAGCTGAACCTCACCTATATGGATCACGTGCTGCGCCGCCTTTTTAAAGTGAGGGTCGATGCCGTGGTTTTGAGCGCCGCCACCGTGGCGGAGGACACCGAAGAACTGGCCTCCTTTCTGAAAGTTCCCCGCAATACGGAAGGTTTTTTCATTGAGGCTCACGCCAAGCTGCGCCCGGTGGATTTTGCTTCCGAGGGCATCTACCTTTGCGGCATGGCTCACGGACCCAAACTCATCAGTGAGAGTGTGGCTCAGGCCATGGCCGCCGCTTCGCGGGCGGGTTCCTTCCTGGCTTCGCAGCACCAGACCATCGGCGGGGTGGTGGCCCGGGTTGAGCAGAGTCTTTGCACGGCGTGTCTGGTCTGCGTGCGGCGATGTCCTTATGGGGTGCCCCGCATCAATGAGAACGATGTCTCGGAAATCAATGAGGCTCTCTGTCAGGGGTGCGGCATTTGCGCCTCGGAATGTCCCGCCAAGGCCATTCAGCTGGCGCATTATTCGGATGACCAGCTTATGGCACATATCGACGCTTTATTTGAGCGAGAGGAGGTGGCCGTATGATCATGGCAAAAGCGAAACCCATCGCTGAAATCATCAGCTCCATCGAGGGCTTTAAGAAGATTCTGCTGGCTGGTTGCAACGGGTGCGTGGCGGTGTGTGAAGCCGGGGGACTCAAGGAGGTCCAGGTCCTGGCTTCGGCTCTGCGGATCTATTTTTCCCAGCAGGGAAAGCGCCTGGTCATTGACGAAATCAGCCTGACCCGTCAGTGCGACAAGGAATACCTGGAAGACCTCAAGGACAAACTGGACGCCTATGACGCCGTGGTTTCTCTGGCGTGCGGGGCCGGTGTTCAGTTCCTGGCCGAAATGTACTCGGAAAAGCCCATCTTGCCGGGAGTTGATACCTGCTTCATCGGTGTTACCGAGGAGCAGGGGGTCTGGAGCGAACGGTGTCAGGCGTGCGGCCAGTGCGTGCTGGCGAGCACCGGCGGGATCTGCCCCATTACCCGCTGCTCCAAGCGGATGCTCAACGGCCCCTGCGGCGGTTCGGAAAACGGGAAATGCGAAATCAGCATCCTGGTGGGGAGAGACGTTGCCTGTGGCTGGCATATCATCTACGAGCGGTTGAAGACACTCGGGGAGTTGGACCGGTTCCGAACCCCGGCGGAAGACAAGGACTGGACGGTCAGCCGTGACGGGGGACCGCGCGAAATCATCAGGGAGGATGTCAGGCCATGACCGCAAAAACCCCGAGCAATCTGGAAAGAGTTTTGGCCGCGGGACATCTGGCCGTTACCTCGGAATGCGGTCCTCCCCGCAACGGCCATGCGAGTGTGGTCCAGAAGAAAGCGGAGCTCATCAGGGACTACGTGGATGCCATCAACATCACCGACAATCAGACGGCCGTGGTGCGCCAGTGCAGCCTTGCCGCCTGTATTCGCCTGAAGCTGATGGGGATCGACCCGGTGTTGCAGATGGTGACGCGGGATCGCAACCGTATCGCGATTCAGAGTGATCTTCTGGGGGCGACTTCCTTCGGGATTTACAACGTGCTGTGCCTCACCGGCGATCATCAGCGCTTCGGGGACCACCCCAACAGCGTCAATGTGTTCGACATGGATTCCACGAAGCTGATTCAAACGGTGCGGATGATGCGGGAAGAGGGACGTCTGCTGGGAGGCTACCAGATGGAAGACGGACGTCCGCAGATGTTCATCGGGGCTGCCGAAAACCCTTTTGCCGATCCGTTTGAAATCCGGGTGCTGCGCCTGGCCAAGAAGGTTGCGGCGGGCGCTCAGTTTATCCAGACGCAGTGTATTTACAACATGGAGAAGTTCAAGCTCTGGATGAAAGGGGTCCGCGAGATGGGACTCCACGAGCAGGTGGCCATCCTGGCCGGCCTTACCCCCATGAAGAACGTCGGGATGGCCAGGTATATGAAGAATCGGGTCCCGGGTATTGACGTTCCGGACGCCATCATAAAACGCCTGGCCGGGGTGCCCAAAGAAAAGCAGGCGGAGGAGGGGATCACTATCTGTCTTGAACAGATCGAGGAATTGCGACAGGAGGAAGGAATTCGCGGGTTTCATATCATGGCGATTGAATGGGAGGAAAAGGTGCCCGAGATTGTTACGCGGGCCGGGCTTTTTCCGAGGCCGAAAGTGGACTGAGACAAGCTTCAGGAGGTGGTGCAATGGGAAGTAAGTATGTTCTAATTGTTGACGACGATCCGGATATGGTTGAAACCGTTGGCATGATGCTGGAAAGCAAGGGCTTTGAAGTTGGAAAGGCCTACGATGGGGTCGAGGGTGAGGACTCCATCAGACAGCGGCGGCCGGATCTGGTGGTGCTCGATGTCATGATGCCCCGCAAGAATGGCTACGTGCTGTGCGCCGAGTTGAAGAAAGATCAGAAAACCCGGGACATCCCGATTATCTTGCTTACCGCCGTAGGTGAAGCGGTGCCCACGACCACCTACTCCCACGCCGACGGCATGTCCACGGAAGCGGACGACTACATCCCCAAGCCGGTCGAGAGTGAAGTGTTGGTGGAAGCGATCGCCAGGTTCTTTACCTAGGAACGGGCCGAGTACTGATGTCCAAAGTGAAATTGGGAGGGATTAAAGCGTTTGAAAAGCGCGCGTATCTCACTTCGTCGTGCCAAAGCGGGCAAGGCGTTCTGAGAGACATTTGCGCACGCCTTGCGGCCGACCGGATAAACCTGAGTCTGCTGACGCATATTGCCGACAATGGCGCGTGCTGGTCCATCACCGCGGCCTGTACGGGAGATGCTGACAGTTTCTCGAGCTATATCCTCTGGAAGGAGAGCCATGGTGAATGCAGCGTGGGAAAACTGCTGAGGGATGTCAGCATGATTTCGGTTTTTCCCCACCATCAGAGGCTTGACGTGATTGGGTCGTTGCTGCGCGTGGCGGCCGGGAAGGGCATAAGACTGCATGGTCTCGCCAGTTCCCCGTCAGCCATGACCGCGCTGGTGTCTTCGGTGGATTTTGAGGAGTGCCTGTACGGGCTTTTTGAGGTTTTCGAGTTTCCCACCTATTCCTCGCCGTTGGACTGGCATGCTGCCTACCAGGGCCAGGAGGAGTTGCTCAGCCAGATCATCTGCTCATACGAAGAGGAGCTGATCAAAGTCTATGACGTCACGCACCAGGATGAGCTTGATCTGTGGCATATTACCCTGCCGTTCTCCCGTTTGGAGGATTTCGGCAGCTTGCTGTTGGCGCTCCATGAGAGGCAGGTTCGGATGCCGTTTCTGGTCTCCAAGGCTTCTCCTGATGGAACCGGCTTATGTTTCGCATTCTGTGTCGCCGCTGCCTGTCGTCCTGAAGTGAGGCAGCTTTTTGAGCGGGAGATGCCCGCTTTTGACGTCTTCTCTCGTGGGCCGGTGGCGGTTTTTTTTCTGCATGGTCCCCATTTTGGCGACCGTCACGGGATCGCCAGCACTCTGGTGCGCTGCTTGGAAAACGCCGGGATTGTTCCTCTGGCGGTGAGTTGTGCGGTGTCGTCCATGTCGGTCGTGGTCGAGGGTCGTGACTCACAGCAAATTGTCGAGGCGCTGCACTCGAGTTTCCTGATTCCGGTGAGGAAGCTCTGAATGCGCAGGAAAAAAATGATTGTGTTATCCGGCTTGATCGCTTATTTTCACGGACGTTCCATGGGGCAATTGTTTTCATTTTGCCGGTCCCCCTGAAGCTTCCTCTCGTGCTCGTATCCCGAACCGATGCTCTGTTGGTGGGAAATCGTGATCTCGTTAGCCGACTTCCAAAAACCCGCCTGATCTGACGCTGGAAGACTCCTCCACCGTGCAGGGTGAAGCCGTGCGGATCATCCCTGATGTGGCCATCCCGACGGTTGACACAGGCTCAGGGCTTACCACGGCGCTTCATCTTCGTTCATGGACAGGCTGACTTACAGCGAAGAGTTCGAGAAAGATAACCCACTGCGCGGTCTGCGAAGATCGTGGCGTCCAGTGCTTTGAATGCCCGGCCGGAACGGCTCGCCAGGTTCAACTTGAGGATGACCCGATGATGATTCAGACCGTAACCCCCTATTGGGAGGAGTAGTGTGATGGAACAGTTTGAACCGGTAATTGTGGCCTTTTGCTGTACTTACTGAGCGTATTCTGCAGCGGACCTGGCAGGTTCCATGAGATTGAGTTACCCGACTCATGTCCGGATCGTGAAAGTGCCCTGTACGGGGCGTGTGGCCGAAATTCATCTCCTAAGGGCCCTCGAACTGGGGGCGGATGGGGTGATTGTTGCGGGGTGTCTGGAAGGAGACTGTCACTATCAATCCGGTAATCTTCGTGCAAAGAAACGGGTGGCGCATGTTCAGCAGATTTTGACGAGCATTGGATTTGAGCCGGGGAGGGTTGTCATGGCTAACCTTTCTGCCGGCATGGGTCCAAGATTTGCCGAGATTGTTCGGGAGATGACGGATAAGGTGAAAGAATTGGGAATGAGCCCCATTAAGCCGGTTGGGTCTGGAAAGGAGAAGGCCGCATGATTTACACCAGGTGGCCGTTTCCTTAATGGGAGATGTGAGCCGAACAAGGATCTGCCCGTCTTGGGGACAGGTTGACAGGCCATGATGGGTTACCCAGCGAGATCGTCAAGGAGGTTTCACCGATATGAGCACGAACAACACCTCGAACACCCCAAGTAAACTTCAAAAGATTCTGCAGGCAGGGCACCTTGCGGTGACCTCGGAGTGCGGTCCTCCGCGAAGTGCCGATGGCCATATCGTGGAGGAAAAAGCCAGGATAGTGGGGCCTTATGTGGATGCGATCAACGTCACGGACAACCAGACGGCGGTGGTGCGACTGTGCAGTCTGGCGTCCTGTATTCGGATCAAGCAGATGGGTTTGGAACCCATCCTGCAGATGGTCACCCGGGATCGAAATCGCATTGCCCTTCAGAGTGATCTTCTGGGGGCTGCCTCCTTTGGCATCCATACCATGTTGTGTTTGACGGGCGATCATCAGAGTTTCGGAGACCACCCCAATGCCGCCAACGTTTTTGACCTTGATTCCATGCAGTTGATCCAGACGGTCAAAATGATGCGGGATGAGGGCAAGCTGCTCAGCGGTTTCGAAATCAAGGTGCGACCGGAGATCTTCATTGGTGCTGCTGAAAACCCTTTTGCCGATCCCTTTGAATTTCGCGTCCCGCGTTTGGCCAAGAAAGTGGCCGCGGGAGCCCAGTTCATCCAGACCCAATGCATTTACAACATGGATAAGTTCAAGAAATGGATGCAGGGGGTTGTGGATCGCGGACTGGATGAGCACGTCAGCATTCTGGCAGGTCTCACCCCCATGAAGGGTGTTGGTATGGCCAGGTACATGAAGTCCAGGGTCCCGGGCATGGACGTTCCCGACGAGATCATCAAGCGCCTCAGCGGTGTTCCCCGAGACAAACAGGCCGTGGAGGGCGTCAACATTTGCGTTGAGCAGATTCTGGAGCTGAAAGAGGTCAAAGGGGTCAAGGGCTTTCACATCATGGCTATCGAATGGGAAGACCGAGTCCCGGAAATAGTGGAGCGCGGAGGGCTTTATCCACGGCCGAAAGTGGAGTAGCTCGTTCAAAGGGATCGGTGCCGGAAGTCAGCAAGGTATGGTTAGATCGATTTCGAGGGAATGGAGATCAGAATGGAACACAATCCTCAGGAAAGTAGTGTCGAGCTTTGCACGACCTGTTCCGCAGCGTGCCCGGTACATACGGACACCCGGGAGTATGTCCAGTGCATCACTCGGGGAGATTACGAGAGGGCCCTGGACGTACTTCTCCAGGTAAATCCGTTTTCTTCGGTATGTGGTTTCATTTGTCATCACCCGTGCGAATCCGAGTGCCGTAGAAAGGCCATCGATTCGCCCGTCAGTCTGCGCCAGTTGAAGCGATTTGTGGTTGAAAACACCAGAGAGCATCGGGTTCGAAGCAGAACCAAGGCCTCCCAGACCACGGGTAAGAAGGTTGCCATCATCGGCTCCGGACCGGCTGGTCTGACAGCGGCCAAGGACCTCGCCTTCATGGGACACCGAGTTACCGTTTTCGACAAGCAGCCGGTTCTTGGGGGGATGCTGGCCAATGCCATTCCCCGATACCGATTGCCCCTTGACGCCCTCTTCGATGATATTGAAGATATTCTGGCTGCGGGGGTCGAGGCACGGACGAACTGTGAAGTCGGCAAGGACCTATCCTTTGACCAATTGCGCAAGGATTACGATGCGATCCTGATTTCAGTAGGCCTCGCCGAGAGTTCCTCCCTGCCCATCCCGGGGATTGAGAGCAAAGGGGTCCTCCTGGGAATCCCCTTTCTTTGGGATACCGCCAATGGCTTTGCACCCAAGATCGGCGACCGCGTTCTCGTCGTGGGCGGCGGCAACGTGGCCATCGATGTTGCCAGAACCGCCAAACGGCTCGGGCCATCCTCCGTTTACCTGGCATGTCTGGAATCCCGCGAGGAGATGCCGGCGTGGAAATGGGAAATCCAGGAAGCCGAAGAGGAAGGCATTGTCATCATGAATTCGTGGGGTCCCAAGGCGATTCTCTTTCAGGATGGCAAGACTACCGGGATCGAGTTCAGGCGGTGCACTCAGGTTTTTGATGAGAACCGACGCTTCAGCCCGCGTTACGACGAATCCGAGACGACGACGGTCGAGGTCGAAACGGTCATTCTGACCATCGGGCAGCGCGCCAACCTTGATTTCATCCGCGGCACGCCGGTGGCGGTAGATGGCGGCCGCCTGGTTTTTGACCGAGAGACCCTGAGGACCTCCGAAGCCGGTGTGTTTGCCTCCGGAGAGGTTATAACCGGTCCGGGTTCAGCCGTTCAGGCCGTGGCAAGTGGCCACAACGCAGCCAGGGTGATGGACCATTACCTCAAGACGGGTGAGGTCATGAAGCTGGAGCCGGAGTCCCTTGAAACCATTGGAGAACTTTCCGAGAAGACGGCCGAAAGAGCGAAGAAGTCCGAGCGCATGGAAGTGGGTCTGCCTACTGCGTCGGACCGCATCAAGAATTTTTCGCCCATTGAGCGGGCTTATTCTGAAGGCGAGGCCCTTGCCGAAGCCCGCCGCTGCCTTGCATGCGCCACAGGCGCCGTGCTGGACTCCACCGCTCTGTGTGCCGGCTGCCTGACCTGTGTCAGGATCTGTCCTTATGGGGTGGCCACCGTGGATCAGACCGCCTTTATGCCCGCGAAGGAATGCCTGACCTGTGGCCTCTGTGCGGCGGAGTGTCCGGCAGCCGGCATCCGGCTCGCCCGTTTTGCCACCAACAACATGAAGGAAACCCTTGCCGACATCCTGAAGCAAACGGATTTGAGCAGGATTTCAAAACCCTTTGTGGTCTCCTACTGCTGCCTCTATGAGACCACCAGCAGGAAGTACTTGAAGCAACAAGCGATGAAGGAAATCGAAGAATCCGGCATCCTGAAGATCATGGTGCCCTGTGTCGGCCGCCTCGGATCGATTGACTTGCTGACCCCCTTTGAACTCGGTGCCGATCGGGTGGCGGTGATTGCCTGTAAAGAAAATGGATGCGCTTTCACCGGTGCTGAAGAGCTCTTCAACAGACGGATAAAGGGAGTCAGGCACTTTTTGGATGAGATTAAAGTTGGACAGAACAATCTTCTGTTCTTCCATACCAGGGGCAATGCCGAGGAAAGCTGGCCGGAGATCTGGGAAGAAGCCAGGAAGGAAACTGTCGAAGCTTCTGGGGCCGGGTCGGGAAGCTGATGCCATAGGAGTCGTGAAATGATTGTAGCTGATTCAAAGCCATTCGAACAAGTTAAGGGGTTTGTGGAGAACTACGAGAAGGTCCTCGTGGTTGGGTGTGGTACCTGTGTTACCGTTTGCCTTTCCGGCGGGGAGGCTCAGGTTCAGACCCTTGCGGCGGGCTTGAGAATCGCCTTCCAGCGAGAAGGAAAGCCGAAGACGATTCTGGAAGACAATGTCCAACGGCAGTGTGATGAAGAGTTTGTGGTGGGGGTTCTGGAGAGAGTCAAGGACGAGAAGATCGAGGCGGTAATAACGCTTGCCTGTGGGGTGGGGGTCAACTTCCTTGCCGACCGCACCGGAAATATTCCAGTCTTTCCCGGGGTCAACACCACGTTCTATGGAGCGGCGGTGGAACCGGGAGTGTGGGCAGAGATGTGTGCCGGCTGTGGCGATTGCATCACTCACCTTACGGGCGGGATCTGTCCCATTGCGCGGTGTTCAAAGCGTCTTTTGAACGGGCCATGCGGCGGTTCGGGAAAAGGTAAATGCGAAGTTGACCCGATCAATATCGACTGCGTCTGGCAGCTCATCTATGACCGACTTAAGGCGCTCGGCAGGCTTGAACAGATGTCCGATCTCATTCCTATGAAAAACTGGCAGACCTCAGCCCATGGTGGTGTCCGCCGCAGCATCCGGGAAAGTCTGGTCAAACTCGAATATCAAAAAGAGGGCTGAACCCGGGGGGGCTGGAACGACTGAGGAAGGAATGTGTTGATATTTTGGGTTTCTTTGGTATGTTCTTAGCCTCATGTATCATTGAGAATCATGAGAGTTGAGGATTCTGCAACTGCAAACCCGGTTCGAAGGAGTCTCGGACAGTGACCACAGTGATGCCGGAAGGCGAAGCGATACGCAAAGCGGTGAAATGGATTTCGGCACAATTCGACGAAACCCCGGGAGTCTCTCCCCAGAAGCTTGTTCAGAACGCAGTTGTGCGCTTTGATCTATCGCCCAAGGAAGCGGAGTTTCTCATGGAGTTTTACCGGGGGAGTAAGACCGGCGGCCCGGCTTCCGGGTCGTAAGAAAGGGTGCCTGGCGCCCTGTCTGCCGTTGACAGCGGCCGAGGAAGACGCTATAAGAACCACCGTGTGGGGATGTAGCTCAGCTGGGAGAGCGCAGCCTTCGCAAGGCTGAGGTCGACGGTTCGATCCCGTTCATCTCCACTCACGGCTTATATAATGTACCGAAGTGAACGGCTATTCTCTGCCCCCACCTGATGTCCCATATCCACAATATGGATTCCGGCCGGATGATTGCCGGAATGACACCCAATGCAAATGGTAACTCTATTCTGTGACCCAATACTTGGCAGGTTTTGAAACAATTGCTGATGATATCCTGGGATTCTTGCGCCCGATTGAGGCTTGGGGAACGGGAAATGGCGGGAAAAATGGCACATGGGGAATAAAGCAGAGCTTTATTCCCCATGTGATTTCAAGCGAAGAGGGCTGGATGCCCTCTCCTAAGCGATCATATTATCTGGCTTTCTTCTCCACGTTCGAAGAAGGATCCCACTTGATGAACCCAGCTGGATCAAATCCAGCACCAGTCATGTTGTAGCCTCCTTGGGGTGAAATATAGGTCGGTGAAGTCGGTGTGAAGGTGGCATCCCCGTACAGCAATACGCCAAGCAGAGGGGTGTCGACGCTTCTGACGAGCTTGGTAAGACCATCGCCGGATCGGTCCAGTAACACCCCATGGTACTTGGGTATCGTTGTACTCCCGGCAATGGTGCCATCACAGACGCTACTCTTTATACCTTGCACACGCATGCGCGCGGTTGGAGTGCGCAGAACTTCGCCAGTGAATTTCTCGCCACCAAACCCGGGACCTCTAGATAGTGGCCTTTTTCAGATGGATCCCACCGCCCGATTGGTCGATCTGATCGAAGAAAGCCCTCGAAGAAGCATTTGAAGCACTGGTATGCCCGGTGAACTTCACTTCATGTGCATTCCAGATATCGAATTTAGCCTTCGTACAGGTGGGGATGCGATCCTGACGCAGATCCTGCCTGCACGGCCACAAGGTGAGGTCGGGTTTCACAGCTGGGAGAGGCGAAGGGTCGCGAGCTGTGTCATACCCAGTAACAAAATTGGTGATCAGGTACTTGGGACACATGTCATAAGTCTCGCCGTTGAACAGCAGTTCGGCATTGAAATTGACCGGTGGGGTACCTAGCGCAAAAGACGTAGCATTGTAGAATACGTTGGCCCCAATGGCTTCCTTGATCATGGCGTAGCCATAGAGATGGTTGAATTTCACGGGATTCTGATCGGCAGCATCCTGAGCCCAGCAGACCAGCGAGCCGACGGCGTTGTCACTGAATGCGGGGCCGATGCCCGGCGCTCCGTTATATGCTGAAAACACAACCGGCTGATTAGCGGTCAGATAGAACATGAAATCTTCAATGCTTTGGTTCTGATCCATCCAATAACATTTCACATAAGTCGGCATGCGAGGAATCATTGCCAATGAAAATGTACGTATCCACAGCCCCATGCAAGCGAGATCGGGCGGTTGGACTATGATCTTGGGGAAGACCAGCAGGCTCCCTTTTTTTGAATAATCTGCGATATTAGATCTTGCCGAAGCTATTGAGACCATCGACAAGACCATCACCAGTGCCAACGAAACTAGCGCAACCCTCTTTAACATGCTTTCCTCCTTGCTTCAGAAACAATAAAAAAACGCCACAATGACAAGAGCTCTAACTCTTTTGCCATTATTCCCCAGAACTTCATTGCATTACTCAAGGCGCCCCGCGATATGCCCCTCAAATCGCTAATTTCTTTAGTCTTGAAGCGCCTTGACCTCACCTTTAGTTCGGGTATTCGGACTGACACAAGCCTTGGCCGAGCATCCATGCGCGGCAGCAACCTTACTCCCGTATTAGTTCTCTTTCACCACAGCTGCCTGGAATTGTCAAGGAAAAAATCCACCAAAAGTCTCTTCCTGTCCCAATTCTTGGCCGGATGATCATGGTTGCAATCCGCCTTCCCCTGCTGCATATTCTCGGCGTGGTTCGCACCCGGCAAGCGCGCAAGAACCATAGAGGGTTGGCTGGCGTTACGAAGGGTTTTGTCCGACACCGGTGGAGGTGGGTCAAGATGAGAAGAGCGGATAAAGAAGTGAAGGATTCCGGGAAGCTGGAAGAAATCATCAAGCAGGCTTTGGTGTTGAGAATTGCGCTGCACGATGATCCCTATCCTTATCTGGTGCCGGTGAATTTCGGCTACCGGGATGGGGAATTTTATTTTCATTCGGCCCCGGAGGGCAAGAAGATTGATCTGATCCGGCGAAACAACCGGATTTGTTTCGAAGTCGAAGCAGATTGCGGCGTGCTCAAGGCCGACCGTCCCTGCAAATGGAGCACGCGCTACGCGTCCGTGGTCGGGTTCGGCAGGGCTCTTTTCCTCGAAGATCCGCAGGACAAGTGGAGGGGGCTGGAAATCATCTTCCGGCACTATGCAAGCGAGCCCTTTGAAGTTCCGTTGAGCTCACTCGAGCGACTTGCCGTGATCAAGATTGCGGTGGAGTCGATGACGGGCAAGATTTCGCCGGTGCGAAACTGAGACTGAAACTGGAAACTAGAAACTGGAAACTGGAAACTGGAAACTAGAAACTGGAAACTGGAAACTTGATAAGGAGAATCTTTATGGGCAGACAGGAATGGAATCCGGGGCAAATCCTCGCACTGTCGGGGTCATACTGGGAGACCTGCACCCTGCATGCGGGTGTGAAACTCGGGGTGTTCACGGCGATCGGCAGGGAAAGATTGACCGCCGGGGAAGTGGCCGGGCGCCTGGAGGTGGAAGAAAGGGCTCTAACCATGCTGCTCAACGCGCTTGTGGCCATGGAGTTGCTGTCCCAAAGCGACGGGATGTTCACCAACACATCCGGCAGTCTCACGTTTCTCGTGCAGGACTCGCCCCAATACCTCGGTTTTCTGATCATGCACCATCATCATCTGGTGGCCTCCTGGGCGCAGCTTGATAAGGCCGTGCGAGCCGGGCAGCCGGTCGGGGGCAAAGCGTCCTTCAGCGATGAGGAACGGCGGGAAAGCTTTCTCATGGGGATGTTCAATAATGCCATGCTCATCGCCCCCCACTTGACGAAGACCATCGATCTTTCCGGGCACCGCCGTTTCCTGGATCTGGGGGGGGGACCCGGAACCTATGCCATCCATTTCTGCCTGAACCATCCGCACTTGCAGGGAACCATCTATGACCTCGCCACCACCAGACCTTTTGCCGAAAAAACCATTGCCCGGTTCGGCTTGACGGACCGGGTCAAGTTCGTGGATGGTGATTACCTCCATGAAGCTATCCCCGGGACTTATGATGTTGCCTGGCTGTCACACATCCTCCACGGCGAGAGTCCCGAGGACTGCCAGAGGATTGTCGACAAGACCGTGGCCGCACTGGAGCCGGGTGGGATGGTCATGATCCACGAGTTCATCCTCAACAACACCCTTGACGGCCCCCTTTTCCCGGCCCTCTTCTCCCTCAACATGCTCCTCCAGACGGAAGGCGGACAGGCTTATTCGGAAGCGCAGCTCACCGAAATGCTGACCCGGGCTGGAGTGGCGGAGGTGCGGCGGCTTCCTTTCCGCGGGCCAAATGATTCCAGTGTCATGGCGGGGATCGTGAAAGGTTAGAGTCCCTGCAGCCAAGGGTTACTGGTTATGGTCCAAATGTTTACTCTTCCACCGCAGAGAGCGCAGAGTGCGCAGAGAGAATTACCCATGAAATCAGCTTTCTCGGCGATCTCAGCGAACTCTGTGGTCAATTTCCGGGTTTGGCGAAGTGAAGGATCTCATCCGAAACGAGTATAACTTCGGAGATTGTGTTGAAATCATTCGCCGGCTATCTGTGGCTCTCGAACCTGCGGGTTCGGTTGGGCATCCTGATCCTCCTGGCGATCCTCCCCATGGTCGGGTTAACCCTCTATACCTACCTCGACGAGCGGAACCTGGCGATTTTCAACGCGGAGGGCGATGTGCAGCAGTTTGCCGGGTCAACTTCCGCCTTTCAGGAACAACTCCTCGAAGGCACGCGTCAGGTCCTGGTGGCCCTGGCACGGTATCCCGGTGTTCGCGACCGGAATGCGCAACTGTGCAGCCGCCATCTCGCCGAAATGGCCGCGGAATACTCCCGTTATGCCAGCCTCGGGGTGGTGCGCAGCGATGGAGAACCCCTTTGCCTCGCTTCGCCCGTGGCCCCGCAGGAGGACTTCAGGAGCACCGCGTGGTTTCAACAGACCATTGACAGTCGAGATTTTGTGGTTGCCGTCAGTGACAGAGAAAACCCCTCCGCGAGGGCGGCGCTCAACTTCAGCTTCCCGGTGCTGGATGCCTCGGGGAGCGTTACCGCTGTCGCCTTTGCAGCCCTGGACCTCGACCAGCTCAACCTGATCACCAGTGAAGTCCAGATGCCCGACGAAACGGAGTTCCTCATGATCGACCGAAGAGGAACGGTTCTGGCTTACCTTCCCGACCCCGACCAATGGGTGGGGAAAACGCTGCGCGATCCTCCTCTCATCGAAGCGATCCTGACCAAAGGCCAGGACATCATGGAACTTCCGGGGCTTGACGGGGTGGAGCGGCTGTACGCCTTCACTCCGGTCCGCAGCACGGTGGAAACGGGCCTCTATGTGTGTATCGGGATTCCTGAGGCGATCGCGTACCGGGAGGCGAACCAAACCCTGATGCGGCATTTGATCGGGCTCGGACTGATCTCGATCCTGGCGCTGCTGGCGGTTTGGTTTGGCAGCGAGGTGCTCATCTCGCGTCGGGTCAGAGCCCTGGTGGAGGCAGCGAAACGCCTTTCCAGCGGCGACATGAAGGCGCGCACGGGATTGGCCATGGGCAGCGGCGAACTCGATCAGTTGGCCCACACCTTCGACGAGATGGCGGCGGCCCTGGAACAGCAGGCCCTGCGCCTTTCCCAGGCGGAAACCAAATATCGCACCCTGGTGGAACAGCTGCCGGTCATCACCTACATAGCCCGGCTGGACCGGGTGAAGAGTGCTCTCTACATCAGCCCTCAGATCGAAAGCATCCTTGGTTTTACCCCGTCGGCCTGGCTCGCCGATCCCGACCTCTGGATCAGGCAAATCCATCCCGCCGATCGCCGGGAGGTTCTCGACCGCATCGCGGAAAACGGTCCCCCACCGGACCCGGACAGGCTGAAGCTGGAATACCGGATCTTTTCCCGTGATGGTCGCCTGCTTTGCTTTTATGACGAGGCCTTGATCGTGCATGAAGGGGAGGGGACCTCCCGTTATCTGCACGGAGTGATGAGAGACATTACCGAACAAAAAGAGATCCAGGGGCAGTTGCTCACCTATCAGGAACAGCTCCGGTCGCTGGCCTCGGAGCTCTCTTTGGTCGAGGAAAGGGAACGGCGGCGGATTGCCACCGCCCTTCATGACCGCGTTGGCCAGACTCTGGCTGTCTCCAAGATGAAACTGGGAGCGCTCAGAGAAACCAATGCCACGCCGGGGGTAGGAGAAGCGATCACGGATGTTCGCAACCTCATCGAAGAGGCGATTCAAGAAACGCGGTCTCTGATCTTTGAGATCAGTTCTCCAATTCTTTACGAACTGGGTTTGGAGGCCGCGCTCGAATGGCTTGCCGAGCAAACGGAAAAACGGCATGGGCTGCAGTGCCGCTACCAGGACGACGCTCACGCGAAGCCACTGGATGACGACATACGAGTGCTCCTGTTCCAGGCGGTCGGCGAACTCCTGGTCAACGTTGCCAAGCACGCCGACGCCAGTCGGGTGATGATTTCCACCCACCGGGAAGGCAACCGCATCCGGGTGGTCGTCGAAGATGACGGCAAGGGCTTTGAAGCTTCAGAGATCGCCGCGCGTTGGGGAAAGAACCAGGGATTTGGTCTCTTCAGCATCAGGGAACGGTTGCGGCACGTCGCCGGTGCTCTCACCATCATGTCTCGGCCCGGCGCGGGCGCTCATATCGTTCTCAGCGCTCCTTTGAAATCCATGCAGGATTCCCGCCTTCAGGTTGATTCCGGCTGCTAATCAGGCAAATAGTCCCTCGGAATCAGGGTTTTCCCGATATCGGTCACCGGCGACCTCGTGTAACAAGATAGGTTGAGATAAGCTTCCCGGGGGCCATTGAAGCGGGACATACCCGAGGAACAAGCTGGCAGGCTGGCGAAGGAGGAGATCGTGAAGGGCGGGAAGAGGGTTGTGGCAGCGGTCATCTTGTTGGTTTTTGCCGGTTTTCTGGGTTTCATGACCAGTTTCCAGGTGGCCCTGGCGGATGATGCAAAGTCCAGGGCCAAACCTTCATCTATTCGCATGGGAATTCTCAAGCAGGCCGGCCCAGAATACATCATTCAGAGTGGCAGAACCAGCTGCCGCATTATCGGCAGGGACTTTGCGCCCTGGGTCGGCAAGAAGGTAAAAGTGACCGGCACGATGGTCCGTAAAGACAAGCGCAGCGCCCTTGAGGTTGCTAAGATCGAAGAGGTGAAGCGTTGAAACTAGAAACTGGAAAGTGGCAAAATGGAAATGGGAAAGAAGATCAGAATCATCCTGGCAGATGATCATAAGATCGTCCGGGACGGTCTGCGGGCGCTCCTGGAACGTCAGTCCGGGATGGAGGTCATCGCAGAGGCGGACAACGGCCGGGCGACCGTGCGGATGGCTCGTGAACTGGTGCCCGACCTGGTCATCATGGACATCGGAATGCCGGACCTGAACGGTATCGATGCGACGCGTCAGATCGTGGCGGACCTCCCCAAGGTCAAGGTGATCGCCCTTTCCATGCACTCGGATCGGCGCTTTGTCGTGCAGATGTTCAGGGCCGGGGCGTCGGGTTATCTTTTGAAGGATTGCGCTTTTGAAGAACTCACGCGGGCCGTCCTGGCCGTGCTGAAGAACCAGACTTACCTGAGCCCCGCGGTTGCCGGGCCGGTGATGGAGGACTATATCCAGCAGTTGTCGAGCGGCGAGGAGTTGGGGGGGACGGTGTTGTCTCCCCGCGAACGAGAGGTCTTGCAGCTTCTTGCGGAAGGAAAGACCACCAAAGAAGTTGCCGCCGCGTTGTGTGTAAGTGTCAAGACGGTGGAAACACACCGGCAGCAGATCATGAATAAGCTGAACATGCAAAGTATCGCCGATTTGACCAAATATGCCATTCGCGAAGGGCTGACGACCCTCGACGGCTAACGACGGCGGATCTCCTTCAACCCATCACAGGACGATGCGTGTTATACACCCGAACTTTCTTTGCCCTGGGTCTGGCCAACTTCCTCATCCTCTCCAGTTTCAGCACCTTCTTTCTATACCCGCTCTGCGTGTTGCAGTATGGCGGCAATGATGTGGATATCGGTGTGGTGATGGGGGCCTTCACGCTCGCGTCAGTGGTATGTCGCCCGTGGATTTCCGAGATGATCGACCGGCTTGGGCGCAAGCGGAGCTACACCATAGGGTCCCTCACCATGACCGTGATGCCGTTGGCTTATCTTTGCTTCCGCGGCAATCTGGACGATTTCTATATTCCCCTCCTGGGCGTTCGCATCATTCACGGGATGGGGTTTGCCATTTGTCTCACGGCAGCCTTCACGTATGTGGCCGATTTGATCCCGGAAGGAAGGTTGAACGAGGGCCTGGGTATCTTCGGCGTATCGGGGCTCCTCGGCTCGGCCGTCGGTCCTTCCCTTGCGGAACTGATCATCGACCGGTTTGGTTTCGACGCCTTGTTCCTTGCTGCCGCGCTGATGGCGGCTCTGGCGCTGCTCGTTCATCTACCGCTCGCCGAAACCCTGCGGCATGACCCGGCCAGGAACTCCGTCACGTTTCTCAGTGTCTTCAGAAGCAGGAAAATATCGCTGGTGGCGCTCATGGCCGTCCTTTTCGGGTTCGGCCTGGCGGCTTCCAATGGTTTTGTCGCCCCTTTCGCCAATGAACGGCAGCTGGGGTTTGTTTCCTGGTATTACCTTGCCTACTCGACGTCGGCGGTCCTGACCCGCCTGCTCGGAGCCAGGCTGGCCGATCGTTTCGGCGAAGAGCGCATCATTCCCTACGCCATGCTTTTGACGGGCCTCGGACTTGCCTGCCTGGTCTTCCTCGGCGGCAACGGCGTGCTGGTAATGGCGGGAGCGATGGGGGGCTGTGGTCACGGCTTCCTCTACCCGGGCCTCAGCGCCCTGGCGTTGCGCAATGAACCCGGCGCAATCCGTGGGAAAATTACGGGAGCCTTCACGGGCAGTATCGATGCGGGTGTGTTTGTCGGCTCCATCATGTTGGGCTTCATCGGCCAATGGGCCGGCTTTCAGATCCTGTTTCTGACTGCGGGAGCCGCACTCCTGGTGGCGTTCATGCTCTACCAGGGGAGCTCGTTTGACCATCTGATAAGGCCGAAACCGCACTGGAAGCGGTCGCAAGAACTCGCGTTGCACCCATAGCCGTTTCGTACCGACTGGTCTCGGCCAGTCATGCCCCGGATGCTGGCGTTTGCCCCTTTTCCATGGCCGCTAGGCGCTGCTCCAATTGTTCAAGGCGTTCTTTCAGTTCTTCGAATTCCTTCCTTCTTACGGATTCCGTGCTTTCGGACCATTTCTTCGTCGTGTCAGCCATTTTGGCGGTGATCTCCTCCCACTGGCGCTCACCGCTCTGGACCAGCTCCTGAGCCAGTTTCTCGCCTTCTTCCGTGGATATCTTCCCTTCCTCCACAAGCTTCTTGACACTTTCCTGGATCTTTTCCGTGGTCAGGACCACGGCCCCAATGCCCGCCATCAAGCCCTTTCTGAGCAGTTCCAACATCGCTGTCCTTCCTTTCAATTTTACGGGTTCACTTCACCTGTCCCAATCAGTGATCCAACAGGAAAGTAGTATTTTACCACGAAGAGCACGAAGGACACGAAGAGGTTCATTCTAACGAAAAGGCCTTTCTCGCAGAAACCCGCAACCTTTTCGAATTCTTCAGCTCAGAACCTTTCTTGTTGCAGATGCGCTTAGAAACTATCTCAAAATGCCCCATACTCCATTGATCGTCATTCCCGCGCAGGCGGGAATCCAGTTTCTTGGGGTTTTCCTGGACCCCCGCCTTCGCGGGGGTGACGGGTCAAGCGAGTTTTGAGATAGTTTCTTAGCAATAGCTGGAACCGTCCCAGCAGTGAGTGCAGAGCCGCTCCTTGGGCAGGCCGATCGATGCCACCAGGTCCTCAAGGCGCTGATACTTGAGAGAAGTCAGGAGCAGGCGTCGCCGGATCTCATCGATCATGGCCCGGTTTTTCTGCGAACCGGCCTGGGCATAAGCGTTCAGGTCCCCGTCTTCAGCATGCTCCAACTCTCGGATAATCTTACGTCCGATCAAGTCCAGAGTAGATCGGGAAGTGGAAAAATTGAGGAATTCACAGGGGAAAATCAGGGTCGGGCAAGCGGGCCGCATGTGGACCTCGCGGGCCCCGTAATCGAACAAGATCTGGATGTTCTCCTTGAGTTGTGTGCCCCGCACGATGGAGTCCTCGCAGAACAACAGACGCCTGCCCTGGATCAGCGAGCGGATCGGGATCAGCTTCATTCTGGCCACCAGGTCCCGCAGTTCCTGATTTTGAGGCATGAAGCTGCGCGGCCAGGTGGGAGTGTACTTCACGAAGGGGCGGCAGTAGGGCAATTTGCGCTCATTGGCGTAGCCAATGGCGTGCCCGATGCCTGAATCCGGAATACCGGCCACGTAATCCACGGGAACCTCGTCATTTCGGCCCAGGGCGGCGCCGCAGCAATTGCGGGCAGACTCCACGTTGATGCCCTCATACTCAGAGGCGGGATAGCCGTAATAAACCCAGAGAAAGGCACAAATCTGCATCTGCGAGCCCGGTTGCGCCCGCTGCTCCCAGCCGTCCGCAGTCATGAAGACGACTTCGCCCGGACCCAGGAAGTGTTCCGTTTCCAGGCCCAGGTTGGGGAAGGCGCAGGACTCCGAGCTTACGGCCACGGCCCCCTGGCGGCGGCCGATAACCAGGGGGGTGCGCCCCAGGCGGTCGCGCGCGGCGTAGATCCCTTTGTCGGTGAGGAGCAACAGCGTGCAGGAGCCGCGGATGGCGGCCTGTGCCTTGCGAATCCCTTCTTCGAAGTCTTCTTCTTCGCAGATCAGCTTGGCTACCATTTCTGTGGGGTTGACCACCCCTCCCGTGCTGTCGAAGAAGCTGCGTCGTCGGTCGAAGGCTTTCCTCACCAACTCATCCAGGTTGTTGACCTTGCCCACGGTGACAATGCCGAAGGTGCCCAGGTGCGAGGTGACGAGCAGCGGTTGCGGGTCGGTGTCGCTGATTACCCCGATGCCGTCGTTTCCCCGAAAACCCGCCAATTCCGGTTCGAATTTCGTGCGGAAATAGCTGTTTTCAATGTTGTGAATCGAGCGCTGAATCCCCCGGGGGTTGCGAACCGCCATCCCGCCCAGCCTGGTGCCGAGGTGGGAGTGATAGTCGGTTCCATAAAACAGGTCGGAAACGCAATCGTCGCTGGATGCAATGCCAAATAAACCACCCATATTGTCACCTTTTTCGCCTCAGGTTGTTCGCCTCTCACCAGGCCCTTTAAAACAGGGCGCAAGGGCCGGTCGCGCTCCTCCTGCATCTGACGCCGGGCGGATCAAACCGCGTTCAAGCACAGTCAGGATATGCATGATAGCACTTCGGTCCCGAGTGTGTCCAGGTGAAGGAGGAATTCCGAGGTGCCGGCTGAAAGACGACCTTCGTGTGCTGTGACAGACTCCTCTGAAGCGTGTCAGAAGAAGTTTTGCGCCGGAGATAGGTGAGGGCTTGATTGACGCCTTCCTCAGAGGTGTGCTATTCAGGACTCCCTCTTAAAGAATCGTGGTTTTGGGGGAATTCATGCGTCAGCTTTTATCAGTCCTGGTGAGAAATATGATCTCTAGGCGCTTTCTGCAGCAATCGCTGCTGCTCTGTTTAGTGGTGCTTTGGCTTTCGCCAGCGGTCCGGGGTGAGACGGAGACCGGTCGCTTCTTTCTCATGGGTGACGGTAAAATAAAGATCAAGAACCTGCACTCGGGGCTGGAGGAATCGGCCACCCTGCTCAATCCTGACGGCTCTCTCAACCAGGATGGGTTTGCCGGGGTTGACGCGGTGTTCCAGTTTCCCACCCGGGAAAAAGGGGAACACATCTCGCCCCGGCTGATCTTCATGCTCGACTATTTTTCCGACCGGGTGGCTCCCGGCAAAGCGATTAAGATGGTTTCAGGTTATCGCAGCCCTGATTACAATACCGGTCTCAGAAATGCCGGGGGCAACGTGGCACCGACCAGCCTGCACATGGATGGCATGGCGCTCGATTTCAGCATCGATGGCGTAAACGGCAAGGCTCTGTGGCAGCTCATCAAAAGCAAGGATTGCTGCGGTGTCGGCCACTACGGGGGAGCCAGCGTCCACCTCGATGCCGGTCGTCCCAGATTCTGGGAGGCGTCAACCTCGAAGGTGAAAACCGGAGAGAGCGACTACAACCGGCGCCTTTACCTGGCGACGGATTACGACCGCTATCGCGCAGGCGAGACAGTGCGGCTGACGCTGGCGGCGGTGAGTGACTTCGGCTTTGGGATCATCCGCACCGGCGCTCTGGTCGACGCCGGCGACGGCAACCACACGGTGGCGACCGTCACCCTCCGTGGGCAGGACGACGCCGATTGTCTCGCCATACCCGACCGGAAAACCGCGCACTCCATCACCCTCGTACTGCCGCAGCCTTTGCCTGAGGGCCGCTACCGGGTCAAAATCGAGTTCTGTCGGAGGCCCTTCGAACAGATGCCGCGTACCACCCTGTCGAACCCCATCGAGATCATGCGACCTTCATCTTGACCGGCCTTGGCAGGGTGCCCTGATCTCCGCCATCACTGCGCGTTCCAGAACAGCCCTGTCCGCTGCAAACCGCTGGTTCGCGCCAGTGCGTCACGATGACCGACTCAGCTGCCTTCTATCCTGGTCATCTTGGTCGGCTTTTCGCCGCCCCAGCTGTAGAAGACTTCGCCGTTCTGGACCGAGATTTTGAAGCCGGTTCTGGAGGTTATGACCCCTCCGTTGATGGTGCATTCACGCCACCCTTTGTATGTCT
Organism: uncultured delta proteobacterium; assembly: GCA_963783775.1. GTDB lineage: Bacteria > Desulfobacterota > Syntrophobacteria > Syntrophobacterales > Syntrophobacteraceae > JADGQM01. The sequence goes on from CAWAOR010000023.1 coordinate 34,093, forward strand.
TCTCGCCCGGCTTGATGCGAAAAAAGTAGAGCCCGTACTGGTCGCCCTGTTTGACCAGCCAGTACTCAACTGAATCGTCGACATACTTGTGAAGCTTCATGTCATACCGGTGCATGACACATCTCCACCCTCCCATGAGCAGGGGATCGGGTGCCTTGGTCACCTTACAGAAGACCCCGGGTTTCCCGGAAACGTCCTGAGGGCTTATCCCCGCTGTCTCGGGCGCTGCAAAGGCCAAAGCCGCCATCATCAAGCATACCACGATAGAGCCAAAAACCGTTCTCATGCCTGTCTCCTTTCGTTGCGAACGATTGCCGATTCTTGCCCGGCGAGCGCTGAGTACAGCGCCACATAAAAGAGTGTCCAATCGCTACCCATCATGCCCGCGAAGGCGCATAGGCGTCAACTTAAGCTTTCTTACCACGAAGAGCACGAAGGACACGAAGACCACGAAGAGATTATAGAATGAAACGTTTGATCCCATCTCTCAACCTTCTGACGTTGAAGTTGATGAGCAGGCCGGTTCCTAACCCGGCCAGTTTCATAGTGGTGAGCAACTGCGCCTCATGAATATCTTTGATCTGTTCCACACATTTCAGTTCCAGGACAAGGATGTCCTCAACGATAATGTCCACTCTGTATCCGCAGTCGAGACGAATTCCCTTGTACTCTACAGGAAGCGGCCACTGCAGCTTAAAAGCCATTCCGTTCAACTTGAGCTCATGGGCCAGACATTGTTCGTAAGTTGACTCCAGCAAGCCAGGACCCAGAGTGCGATGAACCTCAATCGCACATCCAATCACTCTGTTCGATAATTCATCAAATTCCACCCTTTAAGTCCTTCGTGCTCTTCGTGTCCTTCGTGTTCTTCGTGGTTAGATCTCAATATCAGGGACACCAGCCAAATCCCACGCAAAACCCTTAAGTTGATGCGTATGGGCGAAAGCCGGAATCCAGGCTTTTTTCTGGATTCCCGCCAGAAGCATGCGGGAATGACGCCCACTGGTAATGGTCACTGAATTCTGTAGAGTTGTACTGAGCCGCCCGTCTATTTCTTGTCCTTGAGCAGCGCTTCGAGGGCCGCAAACGGTTTGTAGGTGGAGGAAGGCTCCCGGTCGCCGCCCGGTTCGACGTCGTCGTACCCCTCCCCGTCGAGATATCGTGAGTGCTCATTGTCGTGGCAGTAGAGGCACAACAGTTCCCAGTTGCTGCCGTCGACGGGATTGTGGTTGTGGTCGTGATCCTTATGATGGACGGTGAGCTCGCGAAGCTTCTTGCCGGAGAATTCCCGCCCGCACCGGGCGCAGATCCACGGAAAGAGTTTCAACGCTCGCTCCCGATAGGTCTTCTCGAGTTCTGCTCTAGTATTCCTCGGCCCCATACGCAACCTCCCGTCAGCAGTCCAAAAATGAGCTGGAAAATAAAAAAATCTATATCAGCTGGTAAGGTTGGAATCAAGGAGGATCAAGGGAGGTTTTCCCTCCCCAGCAAGGAGCTTATCTGGTAGAAGGTGTTGTACTCGTCACTCACCACTTTCTCCAATGTGAAACGAAACGGATCTCAATGAACGAACAGCACCTTACCTTTTTATCGCACGAACTTCATCTCGCGCGCCGTCAGGTTGAGGCCACCGCCCAACTCCTGGAAGATGGGGCCACGGTACCGTTCATTGCCCGCTACCGCAAGGAAGCGACCGGCTCTCTGGATGAGACCGTCATAACCGCTATCCGCGACCGGCTGGCTCAGCTTGAAGCGCTCGATAAGCGCCGGGTGTCGATCCTGAAGGCCCTTGAAGATCAGGGCAACCTGACCGGCGAGCTGCAGACAAAGCTCCTCGAGGCTGAAACCCTGGCTCTGCTGGAAGACCTTTACCTGCCGTTCAGACCAAAACGTCGAACCCGAGCCGCCATTGCCCGGGAAAAAGGGCTGGAACCCCTGGCGCATCTGCTTTTGGCTCAGGAACCGGCGATGGATCCCTTTACTGAAGCGAACCGGTGGACGAACCCGGAAAAGGGAGTCTCCACCGTCGAAGAGGCCCTGGCGGGAGCGCGCGACATCATTGCCGAATGGGTCAACGAGCACATGGAGGCGCGGGTCAGGCTGCGAGCGCTGTTTTCCCAGAAGGGGGTCGTCCGATCCCGCGTAATCGCCGGCAAAGAGACCGAGGGCCTCCAGTACCGCGACTATTTCGACTGGGAGGAAGCGGCCGCCAGGGCTCCGTCACACCGGATTCTGGCCATGCGCCGCGGCGAAAGGGAAGGGTTCCTTGCCGTTCACATGACCCCGCCGGAAGGAGAAGCCCTGTCCGTTCTCGAAACTCTCTTCCTCAAGGGAGACTCGGCCGCCTCGCAACAGGTCCGGGTCGCCGTTCACGACAGCTACAAAAGGCTCCTTGCGCCATCCCTGGAAACCGAGGCGAAACAGTGGTCGAAAGAACGGGCTGACCAGGCTGCCATTCAGATCTTTGCGGAGAATCTCCGCCATCTGCTCATGGCTGCCCCTTTGGGATCGAAGAAGATCATGGCCCTCGACCCGGGCTTTCGCACGGGGTGTAAAACGGTCTGCCTGGATGCCCAGGGCAGGCTCATCCACAACGAGACCATCTACCCGCATTCGGGCGCGCAGGCCGCTGCCAAAGCCGCGGAACGCATTCAGGTTCTTGCCGCCGAGTTCGGCATCGAGGCCATTGCCATTGGAAACGGTACGGCCGGGAGAGAAACGGAAACCTTCGTCCGTCCTCTGACGCTCCCGGCAGGGCTCCAGACCATCATGGTCGACGAAAGCGGGGCCTCCATCTATTCCGCTTCCAGCGCGGCCCGTGAGGAATTCCCCGACCATGACGTAACGGTCCGGGGCGCCGTCTCCATCGGCAGACGGCTGATGGATCCGCTGGCGGAGCTGGTCAAAATCGATCCCAAGGCCATCGGCGTCGGCCAGTACCAGCACGATGTCGATCAGGGCGAATTGAAAAAAAGTCTGGACGATGTGGTCATGAGCTGCGTGAACGCCGTTGGGGTGGATGTCAATACCGCCAGTCCCCATCTGCTGGCTTATGTCTCGGGGCTGGGGGCTCAGTTGGCCAGGAATATTGTGGCCTATCGGGACGAAAACGGTCCCTTCCGCTCGCGGCAAGGCCTGAAGAAGGTTCCTCGCCTCGGCCCCAAGGCGTTCGAGCAGGCGGCCGGTTTCTTGCGCATAAGGGATGGGGAAAATGCGCTCGACGCCAGCGCCGTGCATCCGGAGGCTTATGCCATCGTCGAGAAAATGGCCCGGGATCTGGGTTGTTCGGTCAGCGACCTGATGCGGGATGCCACGCGCAGGAAGGCCATTGACCCCGCACGCTACGTAACCGAAGCAGTCGGGCTGCCGACGCTGCAGGATATCCTCGGGGAGCTTGCCCGGCCGGGCCGCGATCCGCGCGAAGTCTTCGAAGCGTTTTCTTTTGCCCCGGGAATCGAGAAAATCGGAGACCTCAGACCGGGTATGAGGCTTCCGGGAATCGTGACCAACGTTACCGCCTTTGGTGCTTTTGTGGACATTGGAGTGCACCGGGACGGTCTGGTTCACGTGAGCGAGCTTTCCGACAATTTTGTCAAAGACCCCGGCAAAGTGGTCCGCGTTCACCAGCCCGTGACCGTAACCGTCATGGAGGTGGATGGGGAAAGGAGCCGCATCTCCCTTTCCATGAAATCACAGTCGACTCCGCGAGCGGAGCAGCCGGAAAAGAAGGAATCCCCTGCACGCCAGGTGCGTCCTGAGCAAAAGCAACAGGCGACGGGCAAGAGCGCTTTCAATAATCCCTTTGAAAGAGCCCTGAAGAAGCCCTGATGCACCGGCCCCCCAACCACCATTTGAAACGCCTGCCGACGTGGAAGATGAGGAGATTGGCCTTAAACCGCGGTTTTGAGTATCGGGAGCAAATAGACGGTCGTGGTAGAGGGCTTTCGGTCTTGGCCTACCTCACCAGGAGCTACGCCCATTCTTCAGAGGAGAAGTGGCGGGAGCGCCTGGAGCGTGAAGAGATCGTCCTGGATGGTTTTCCGGCACGAGGCGATGCCATTCTTAAACCGGGGGATCGGCTGATCTGGCGGCGCCCGCCATGGGAAGAACCCGATGTGCCGCTTGGCTTTGCCGTGCTTTGGGAAGACGAAGACCTGCTGGCCGTGGCAAAACCGTGCGGGCTTCCCACCGTCCCGGCGGGAGGATTTCTGGAGCACACGCTCCTGGCGTTGGTGCGCCAACGCTATCCCGAAGCCACGCCCATGCATCGCCTGGGGCGAGGCACCTCCGGGGTGGTGCTCTTCGCCCGTACGGCGCGGGCTCGATCGGCGCTTGGCGCGGCTTTCCGACGCAGAGAGGTGAGCAAGGTCTACCGGGCCCTGGCCACCGGTATCCCTTCCGAGGAGCAATTTTGTGTCGAAGCCCCCATCGGTCCGGTGCCGCATCCGCGTCTCGGTACCATCCACGCTGCCTGCTCGACGGGGAAGCCTGCCCTGAGCCGGGTCAGGATCCTTGAGCGGCGAACCGATGCATCTCTTCTGGAGGTAACGATCGAGACCGGAAAACCCCATCAGATCCGCATCCATCTTGCCGCCGCAGGGCACCCGCTGGTGGGCGATCCCCTTTACCAAAAGGGCGGCCAAGTGAAAGAGGGAGACGTCGCTCTTCCCGGGGATATCGGTTATCACCTGCATGCCGAACGCCTCTGCCTGCGCCACCCGGCATCGGGATGGCCCTCTGCATTCTGGTGCTGTCCTCCTCCTGAGCTCCGAGGGGCGAGGGGAGATGGGGGAGGGGACGCGGAGAGGGGGGAGATGATAGGGAGCTATGACCTTGTGAGGGGTGGAGTCCAATTGGTGAGTATTAGATTTGCGCATTAGCGTTGATTTTCAGCCACGCATATCATCAACCGTCATTCCCGAAAGCTTCTGTCGGGAATCCAGGTTTTGGTTTTTCAGAGGCTGGATTCCCGCTCAAAAACGCTGCGGGAATGACAGATTGCGGAGTTTTACTTGGGCATAAACCAGCCTTGGCGTCGTCTGCTGAAGAATAGCGCTAATCGGACTCAGAGACGATCTCAAAACTCCCCTCCCTCGATGGGAGGGGTTAGGGGAGGGTGAGGAAAGCCGATGAATAAACACCCCCACCCAGCCTCCCCCATCAAGGGGGAGGAGACCTTGGGGATTTTGAGATAGTCTCTAAGTACAGGTCAACACAAATAACTGTCCACCCCCAGTTCGCCACCGCCAGTTCGTCATACCGGCGGAGGCCGGTATCCAGGCCGTATTTCTGCATTCGGCCAGAAGATTGCCGGAATGACGTTTTGAGACAATGGTCACTTTATTCTGTGGCGCTGTACTAAGTATTGCGTTGCACTCGTTTGAAGGGAAAAGGCTAGAAGCAGGATGGCGCTTATTGGCATGCGGGACGTGAGTGTGGGTTTTGGCGGACCGCAGTTGCTCGACCACGTCAGTCTTCAAATCGCGCGCGGAGAAAGGATCTGCCTTCTCGGCCGGAACGGCGCCGGCAAGTCCACGCTCATGCGGCTGCTGCATGGCGATCTCACCCCGGATGAGGGCGAGATCGTGCGGCAACAGGGCCTGCGCATCGCCATGCTCCCCCAGGAGGTGCCACAGGGGCTGCAAGGTATGATTTCCGATATTGTCGCCGGGGGACTGGTATGATTCAGCCTTCGCCGCTCAGCACGCTTCCCTCGATGATGCTGAGCGGCGAAAACACCAACAGGTCGAGAAGACCCTCTCCCTCATGAAACTGGATCCCCGGGCGCCGTTCGAAACCCTCTCCGCCGGACTCAAACGGCGCGTGGTCCTCGCTCGGGGCCTGGTGCGTGACCCGGATGTCCTGCTGCTGGATGAGCCTACCAATCACCTCGATATTGAAGCCATCAGCTGGCTCGAAGAATTCCTGCTGCGCCACGGCGGCACGCTGCTCTTCGTCACCCACGACCGCATGTTCCTGCAAAGGCTTGCCACCCGCATCGTGGAGCTGGACCGCGGGGGGCTCATCGACTGGTCGTGCGACTATGTTGCGTTCCAGAAGCGGAAGGCGGCGGCTCTTGAAGCCGAAGCCGGGCAGTGGGCTGAGTTCGACAAGAAACTGGCGCGGGAAGAGGTCTGGGTTCGGCAGGGCGTCAAGGCCAGGCGCACCCGCAACGAGGGCAGAGTGCGCGAACTGGAAAAGCTGCGGGAAGCTCGGCGCGCCCGGCGCGAACGGGAAGGATTGGTGCGCATGCGGGTGCAGGAAGCCCGGCGTTCGGGCAAGCTGGTGATCGAGGCGGAAGGGGTGAGTTGTGGCTACGGCAGCGAATTGCCGGTCATTCGCGATTTTTCGACCCTCATCATGCGCGGCGACAAGGTTGGCATCATCGGTCCCAACGGTTCCGGCAAGACCACGCTGTTGCGCCTCCTCCTGGGGGAATTGCCGCCCCGGCAGGGAGGGGTGCGCCACGGCGTTCACCTCCAAGTGGCCTATTTCGATCAGCTTCGCGCGCAACTGGATGAGGACAAATCGGTGTTGGATAATCTCAGCGACGGAAGCGACACCATCCTATTCAACGGCAGACCTCGCCACCTCATGGGGTACCTGCAGGATTTCCTCTTTTCCCCGGAACGCGCCCGGTCTCCCGTGCGCATCCTCTCCGGCGGAGAACGGAATCGGCTGCTGCTGGCACGGCTCTTTGCCAAACCCTCCAACCTGCTGATCATGGACGAGCCGACCAACGACCTCGATACCGAGACCCTTGAACTGCTGGAGGAACTGCTCCTCGACTATCCGGGTACGCTGCTCCTGGTGAGCCACGACCGGGCCTTTCTCAACAATGTGGTGACGAGCACGCTGGTGTTCGAAGGGGAAGGCCGTGTGGGTGAATACGTAGGGGGCTACGACGACTGGTTGCGCCAACGCCCGCCCGCATCGCCGGAAAAGGCGGAAAAGGCCGCCGCTCGATCGGAAAAGCCGCGCCCAGTGCGGGAACGCCGCCCAACGCTGAGCTTCAAGGAACAGCGCGAGCTCGAAGCCCTGCCGCCGCGCATCGAAAGCCTCGAAGCGGAACAGGCGGAGTTGGTTCAAACCCTCTCCGATCCATCGTTTTACCGCCAGGGAGGGGGGCCGGGATTGCCGGTGCCAAAGCGCGCCTGGAATCCCTTGCGCAGGAATTGGAGGAAGCCTATCAGCGCTGGGAGACCCTGCTCGGGCGGGGGTGAACCCCGCCCCTACGATGTCGGACCACGATTTAGCGTAGGGGCGGGCTTTATGCCCGCCCGAGGGGTGCCCCTGACTCAACAAGCAGCATCGTCTCCCGGGGGCAGGTCTCAGTCTCTGAGGAGATATAGCATGCTCAGGAGAAAACTGCCCATCAAGACCAGGATGACCGGCCCCCAGAGGAGCGTTTTCCAGAGCATCGGTAGCCTTTCCCTGCCCTTGGAGCTGGGGAGACTCCCTTCCCAGCGACATTCAGGATCAGAGCATCCATAGCGGCGGACAGGAACGACCCGACTGATCATGTGATCGATGGGACGGCGATGAAGCAGGACCAACGAACGCCGGCCGCACTCCGGACATTTGTGACGGCGACGGCGGGAGCCTTTGGAATCAACTTGAGGGTCGACGTTCTGTTCCAATGCGCAGCTTTGCATGGTTTGACAATCTGCCAATGATATGGGTGTCGTGCTAATAATAATAGGAGGCGGCGACAAGGCGGAACGGGTGGGGATATTACTCAGATGGATGTGTGGAGTCAAGAACATTGACAAAAGATGAAAGGGTCCTGTGGATGGAGGACGTAAAGCGTCAGGGGGGATCAACTGAGTTGATCCCCCCTGATTCATTTGGTTGCAGAAAGCCCGAGGAACTTAATCAGGCTCCCTCTTTTTGGAATGTTACCTGTCCCGCACCGACTATTGGTATTGTATTGCCCTCAAGCCTGGAAACGGTCCATAAATGGTTTGACTGACCCAGCTATCAGACGGAGTCGAGTCGCCAGACACATGCCTGCCCGGAGGTGTGGTCCCAAAGAAGCCTGCCTGTGCCGTCAAGACTCTGATGAAACTGTTTGGGCATCCAACCCGTAAATGGTCCATGAACGGTTTGACTGACCCACTGATCAGAGGAATTGAGTTGCCAGATAGATGCCTGCCCGGAGGTGTGCACCCAAAGAAGCTTACCATTAGCTCCAGCGCTCTGGTCATAGTCTGTCGCTGTCCAGCCGGGATAAGGACCGTAAACGCTGTTACTGACATAGTTGTCCGAGGCATCGATGATATAGAGGCACGCCTGCCCGGAGGTGTGCATCCAAAGGAGCCTGGCAGTGCCGTCTGAGTTGATGTGGTACCATACCGGTGCCCACCCTGGGAAGGGCCCATAAGTGGTTTCGCCGATCAGGGTGCCGGCAGCATCGAGTTGCGAAATGCGTGCACTCCCGGCTCCGTCTCCCCAAAGGAGCCTCCCCCTGCCGTCCGGATAAGAGTCATAGTTTATCGCCGTCCAGCCCGAGTAGGGACCGTAAAGATGGTAACTGACATGGTTGTCCGACGCATCGAGGGTCTCGAGTCTCGCCTGCCCAAAGGTGTCTGTCCAAAGGAGCCTCCCCGTTCCGTCCGAGTTCAGATGATAGTCTTTCGGTGTCCACCCTGAGAAGGGTCCAAAGAGCGTCGAAGCGACGAAGTTGATCCGAGTAATCAAGGTCCCAAATATTTGCCTGGCCGGGTGTGCTTCTCCAAAAGAGTTTGTTGCGGATGCGGAAGGTCATGGGCCGCATCATGTCGCTTTCTTCGTGGCTGAGGATGTGGCAGTGCCACACGTACTCCCACCCGAAGTTGGTCATCTGATTAACGGTGGTGGTGGGCTGCCCGGTGAACGGATCGATATTCGAGAATCCCTGAGTAGAACCCAGCTCAAATGCCGGGTTCAAAGGCCGGATGCTTTCGGGAACCGGAAAGGGGAGCGTGGGAGCTTTCGCCCTCACCGCGACGATCGTATCCTCCAGCGGGCTTATCCTGACGGTATCCTTCCAACCCAGTTCGTTGGCGTCAGGCAAATAAATGAACCCATCCCAGCCGACCCGGTTGAGCACCTGGACTTCGAACAGGTGGAAGTGGACGGGGTGGGTATCCACACCGTTGTGCGTGATCTTCCAGATCTGAACCTCACCGTTTGACAGGTTCTCGGTGGGCGGATCGACGAAGTTCTGAAGGATAAAGGTCTGGATGCCTGCATTGGTAAATGCCAACTCCAGCCCCAATTTCGCGCTCATGCGTCCGTAGTCGTCGAAGACCTCACCCATTTCATCCTGGATGGCCTTGGGTTCCATGTAGAAATTGTTCACCAGAGTGCCGTCAGGCTTCCAGAAACTGATGGCGTTGTCGGTGATCCTCGAGAGACCCCAATACGGCCAGGTTGCAGGGAAGTTGACGTTGTAATTAGTCTCTGTAGGCCTTTTGGCCGACGATGATCGGTTCCTGTCCAGCCTGGAAGACGCCCGGATTGCCGGGGGTCGATTTGAATGCCGCCTGCAGATTGTTCAGGGTAGCATTGTCGTAATCATCAGGAGGAGCGGTACCGCCGGTTCCGGACACCACGATTTGCATGATGGTGCGGGTGTTGGGTCCGAAGCCGACCGGGGTCGGTTTCGCGCCGCCCATCCCCGTGTTATCCGGGTCGTTTGTGTAGTAGTCATAATGCGGGTCGAGAGCCGGCCACGGTGCCGGGGCATCGTTGTAAAGAATCAGGGTTTTGCCTGCAAAATTGCTGAAGTCGACAATGACGTCAGCGCGCTCGGCCGGCCCCAGCATCAGGGTACCACCCCCCTCGGTTCTGTTGGAGCACAAGTCCGGCGGTAAAGGTCGTCGGGTCGGTGTTCCAGACTACCGGCTGATTGGGCAGCAGGACCGGTGCAGGCAGGAAGCCGCCTTCGGTCCCAATCTGGATCATTGCAGGACCCCTCGTAGCGGGATCCGGTGCTCCGCCTACTCTATCATCAGCCGGCCAGCCGTCTGGAAAGCCGGGGGTCAGGACTGCGGGAACCATTTTGACTTCCGAGTTGGGCGCAAGTGGGACATCCCGGGGGTACAGTCGGTGTCCGCCACATAGAGTTGCAGGTTCCAGAAGCGGTCGTGGGCTGCATTCAAGACCCGGAAACGGTATTGTTTGGGTTGAACCTCGAGTTTTGGATAGGCGGTCCCATTGACCACAGGCGTATCCATGAACGCTTCCGCACCCCAGGAAGGATTGGGTGTTCCCGGCATGAAGGGAGGCTGACAGAAAGCCGCCATTCTGGATCGCAGTTTGGATCATAATAGGGGTTCGCGAACCGGCGGGTAGGCGATATTGGTGGTCGGCGGCCAGAACCAGGGCCCATAATGCCACCGGCCAAAAGCGTTGATCCCGCGTCAAGTCGGGGTTGAAGGGGTTTTGGGCCGGCATGTAGACATGGGGCCACCAGAGATCCCCTTTTACGGGCGTAGCGATATCCCCCCAGTTCCAGGGGTTACTGCCCCAGCGCCAGGTTGGATCCGTGGCCAGGACGTAAGACCACCGGCTTGCATTGTCGTCCACAAAGGTCTTGTCCTGAATGATCAGGGGGATCTGCTCGGTGGGGAGCAGCCCGGATGGCCAGAGCCGTTTCGGTCGCGTCGGTGAGCAGATAACCGGCCGCCTCGCCGACATAGACGTTGAGGCGCGTGATTCCCCAGGCATGGTCATGGTAAAACATCAGCCTGGCGCTCTGCTGGTTGGTCCAGTAGTAAGTCTGGTGCCCGGGGCCGGGATTGTTCGTGGCACCCAGCAACCGAGCAGGTCGTCTTCCCCGCGCAGGCCGGGATCGTATTTGTACCCCGGCGGCGGTGAACCACATGTCAGGCACATAAGCCACACTGACGCCCTTGGGATAGGCCGTGGCTTCTCCCGCGGGGGTGATCCACTGGTGGGGTGTCCCGTCACTGATCCACGGTGAGCGCCCGCCATGCAGGTGGAGGTCGGCACGGTTCTGCGCGAAATCGCCCGTGATCGGTGGCAATGGGTTGCTTGGTCTCAGGGTCATAATTGATGGTAAAAGGCCCCGCTCCCATTATGGAAGTATCGACGGGGACGAAGAGGTCTCCACCCGAACCGGTGTCAAGGGAGTTCGTGAACTTGATGCGCACGGGAGTGCCCTTGGAGGCTATGATCAGAGGCCCAAGGTAGTGGAACTGGCTGACGGATCCGTATCCGTTGTATTGGTCTGCCGATACCCCAGAAGGGTCGTTGGCGGCAGGTCGGAGTGCATCTGCTCAGTGTATTTGCCGACCTCGATCTCATAATAATCGGACCCCGGATAGGTTAGCTTGTCCGGAATGGCCACAGGGATGTACTGTCCCAAGAGGTTTTGTTTTGCAGCTCCCAACTGCGGGAGGGCGTCGACAAATTTCCTGAGGGGCGGGCTGTTGGCCCAATTGGGGGTGTTGAAGTAATCCGGTATGCCGGAGTTTTGTGGCGTCAGTTGCGCCATGCTGGGGCAGGTGCTCCCGAAAAGCGTGGCCATTGCCACCGCCAGCGTGATGACAATAAGCAAGCGTTTTTGCCTGTTCACTTTATCCTCCTTTGGTTTCATGAATAATGCACTCAGCCCCTTTCTTGGAAAGGGGGAATCTGGTGGCCGGGTTTCAACAGCACTCACTTCACCACCTGCTGGGTCTCGTTCACGGGATCGTTGCTCTCCGCCTCTCTCGCGATCGCGGCTTTCCTCATCTCCGCCGCTCGCCTTTGGGAGGCCCTGTTCTTGATTTCACTCTGCATCAAGATCCGCTCCCGCCACGCCATAGTATGGGACATGGGCGTGAGTTGGCCGTTCTGGCCCTCCTGCACAGGATTCACCACCGTCCTTTCTCCCTGCTGGGCAGGGGGGTTGACGTTTTGCCCGATGCTCACCGGGGCAATCAATAGAACCAACAAAAGACACGAAATCACTGAAAGGCATACTCTTCTCATGACATTTTCCTCCGTCAATCACTTGATGGCGAGAAGCTCTACTTCAAAAAGCAGTGTTGCGTTCGGTCCGATCAGGGCGGTCGACCCTCGCTCGCCGTATGCAAGCTCGGAAGGAACAAAAAGCTCCCACTTGGATCCCACCGGCATGAGTTTGAGGGCTTCGCGCCAGCCGGGGATCACACCGCTGAGCTTGAAGGTCGCCGGTCGGCCTTTGTCGTGAGAACTGTCAAATTGGGTGCCGTTGATGAGCGTTCCCCGGTAGTGACATTCCACGGTGTCGGCGTCGGCCGGCAATTTGCCGTCGCCCGCCTTGAGGACCCGGTACTGCAGCCCGCTCGGCAGGGTCACAACCCCTTCCTTGTTTCTATTTTCCGCAAGAAAAGCCTCCCCTTCCTTCTTGTTGGCCTCAGCGGCCTCGGCCCTCGCCTTCCCCTGCGTCTGCTTCACCTGGGCGTGATAGTACATCAGGGACTTCCGGAGTTCCCCGTCGCTCAGGAGAAGCTCCCCGCCCGAAGTGGCATCCTTCATGCCCTTCATCACCAGGTCGAGGTCGATTTCGACCCCCTGCTTTTTGATGTTGCCGATCAAATTGACTCCGATGGCGTAATTGACCTTGTCCCGTTCCGTTTTGAGGAGCGACTCTTTCTCGGGTTGCTTCGGGGTGGTCTCGGTCGTCTGTGCGGGTTGCGCTCCGACGGCTTTCTTGGATTTGGCGTGAACCCCGGGCGCAAATCCCCAGGAAAATGTAACCGTTGCCAGCATCAACGTCGTCATGAAAAAGAATTTTTGTGGCCTCAAGTCTTGTTCCTTTCGTTGATCAATAACCTTTAAATCTCACCGCAGAGGCCGCTGAGATCGCAGAGAACGCTAAAAATTCTAGAGCCGGTTCTCTCGGCGCAACTTGCGATCTCTGCGCTGAAAAAGGAACCTTTCAACCTTTGTGCCAGTTGAGAGCAATTTGCACTTAAACTAGAACCCATCATAATAACTGATAGTTACGGTATCAAGGTGAGCGCGATGGACTGTGGTTTTCGGGAGGACACTTGAGAATATTGTCAAGTGCTGCTCTCGGTCGTTGGCTCGATCACCGTATTCTCGCATGGAACCAAAGCTTTACCCTTTTCGGAGGCTTGACAATATTCTCATGGGACTATCTTGAACGCATCCAGCACTACGCCGGTGCCATTCGACAGCACGTTGTGGGTTCCGAGCACCTCCACCTGGATCGTGTGGACGCCGGCTCCCAGCCCTGCAAATGAAACGGGAACCTGCCACTGCGTTGCCGCCTGGTATAAATCGGTGATGCCCCGGCTCACCCCGTCGATGAACACTTCCGCCTGTCCATACCTGGGACCTTTCGCTGTAATCCAGTCGATCTGATCCCCCGTGAATTTCAGCTGTGCAACCGCACCGGCCGTCCCGTTGAGTGCGGTAGTTGCCTTTGCTTGCCTTGGTCGAACTCTTTCCCGCCCAGTCATTATACTTCACCTTGTAGGAACTCTCCTGAAGCGTAGCTCCCCCTGCCACCGCCGCATCGAATACGACCCTCGTGTTTGTAGCGGCGGGATTTTTCTGCCCGGTCACTTCGATCACCACCGTGTGAGTCCCGTCGGCAAGCCCTCCATAGTTCTGTGCGAACTGATTGATGCGCTTGGCGTTGTACAGATCCACAACGTGCATGCTCAGCCCGTCGATCGTCACGCGCGCAATGCCCATGTCACGACCCTTGGCCGTGATCCAGGTGAACGCCGTGCCGGAAAAGACAAAACTCACTTGGTCGTTGACGACGTTGCTGACACGGTAGAATCCGCCTTTGGCAAGACTGTTCTTCACACCGACCCAGCCGTCGTACTGGATGCGATAGTCCAAGTTTTCCACGGTTTTGACGGAGGACAGCAGTTTGAACGACGCATCGCCCAAAACTTCCTGGTAAAGCCAGCTCTGCCCGTTGGAATACTTACGGAAATGCTTCGCCGCCACCGCCTGTTCCCTGGGCGATGCACCAGTCGGGGACCCCGTTCTGCCATGCCTCGATCTGCACCCAGTATTTCGTGCCCGCCACGGCTTGAAAGGGGGTCGGGAGGGCAAACCGGTAGTCATAGAAGGTTGTGATGCCGATCGTTCCGGCCGGCGTCTGTCCCGCGTTTCCTCCTGTCTGGTATTTTACAAGAGGGGGGTTGACCACATCCGGTTGTGTCCCGGCAGGAGTCGAGGCGTAGATGGCAACCGTGAAATCAAGCACCGGGCCCCCGGAGCCCAACTTTGCGGGGTCGAAAGCACCGCGCCATTGGATCTCGGAAATGGACTGGGTTGTCGTCAAGGTAAAATCATCATAGACGTACTGGTCATGATCGGAATCGTTGGGAGTCCACCAGGAAGATAGATAGAAAACGCCGGTGGCACTCGGTGGTTGATTGTAGATGATGGTCTGACCCTGGCCCGGGCCCCTGTGATGGAGAAACCGCACAGGATGCCGGTCACAAACAAAAACAACACGACTATTCTTTTGGCTTTTGACAACATGACGCCTCCTTCACCGGGTAAACTCACATTCCGCAGTTCCCCCAGTCTAATCGGGTAATTGCATTTCGGTATAGATTTCGCACAAGGGGATGAGTATCAACATTTGTGCCATTATGGAAGCAATGTGAAGTTGATCTGGGAAATCGTTAGATTACCGATGCTTATGGCATCAGGGGCAGGGCGATGGACTGAGCTTTTCGGGAGGACACTTGAGAATATCGCAAAGTGCTGCCGTCGGCCGTTGGCTCGATCACCGTATTCTCGCATGGCACCTGAGATTAACCCTTCTCGGTGACTTGACAATATTCTCATGGGACTACCAATCGAATTGAGACGTAGCCCCTTCTGTTGCACAATGAGCTGTTGGTCCTTGCGCTGCCCCATTCCAGCGCTTATACTCAACGGCGTTTTATATCCTTTGTTTGTTTCCAGACCGTTTGACTCATCAGCGAAAGGCCAATAAGCCATCATGAAAAAGCCTCTATTCGTCGTGTCCCTCCTCATTCTTATCCTGGGCTCCTTTCTAGCGGGGGTTTACACCAGCAAGGACGGGAGCGAAAGACAGCACGGGCCCTCGGGAGAGCGCCGAGTCCTCTATTACGTGGACCCCATGAATCCCGCTCACACCTCGGACAAGCCCGGGCTCGCGCCCTGCGGTATGGCCATGGAACCGGTATATGACGAGGAAGGATCATCCGGGGAGGTCGTGGGAACCGCGGCAATGGTGACGGCACCCGGAACCGTCAAGATTCCGCCGCAAAAACAACAGGTGATCGGTGTGCAGTTGGGCACCGTAGAGGTTTCATCGGAAACCCACACGGTCCGCACCCTGGGTCGAGCGGCCGCCGACGAAAACCTGGTTTACCCGCTCATTGCGGCTACTGAGGGTTGGATGGGCGAAGTCCACGGGAGCACGACGGGCAGCCTGGTCATGAAAGATCAGGTCATGGCCCAACTGGATGTCTTCACCAATGAGTTCTATACCTGGCAGCAACAGTATCTCGTGGAAGTCGGCTATGCCGGACGGACAGGCCAGACCAGCATACGCCAGCCCACCGGATGGCGTCCGGGTTCGGGTCGACTCTCCGCACCCACCGCTGACGCGATGCCCCGGGGCGCAACGCAACCCGAGGCCATGCAACCTGAGGGAATGACTCCGGGTGCCATGCCCCAGGGCCAAACGGCTCAAACGGGTGTTCAGCCTGCCGACCCTCGGCCCACCTCTCCCCCGCAGATGTCTGCGCCGGCGGAAGCAATGGCTCCGGGCGCCATGCCCCAGGGCCAAATGGATCAAACGGGTGTTCAGCCTGCCGGAGCTCAGCCCAAACGAAGCCAGCCCGGGATGCAAACCCATGAGGCTCAAGGGCATGCCATGCATCAAGGTGACGATCAACCGCCCAGTACGCCGACTCCAGCGGCACGGCCATCTGCCGGAAGACTGCCCACACCGAAGTTTACACCCGGCGCATACCAGCTCGGCAACAGGGCCAAACTTGAGCTCCTCAATCTGGGCCTGGCGGAAAACCAGCTCGATGAATTGCTGCGAACCGGGAGCTATATGAGCTATGTGGAGATAAGATCGCCGGTCACCGGGCTGGTGGTCGCCCGCAACACTTCGCCTCGCCAGAGAGTCGATAAGGGCACCGAGCTCTTCAAAGTCGCCGATCTCAGTCGCATCTGGATCGTGGCGGATGTCTTCAACACCGAGGCAGACTATATCCGGCCCGGTATGCGTGCGAGGGTGTCTCTGCCCCGGCACCGGAGGAGCTATGAAGCCAAGGTCAGCGAGGTTCCGCCACAATTCGACCCCACCACCCGCTCCTTAAAAGTACGGTTGGAGGCCGACAACCCCGACTTCGAATTGCGCCCCGAGATGTTCGTCGATGTCGAATTTCTTATCACCTTCCCTCCGGCCATCACGGTACCGGCAGATGCGGTGCTGGATTCCGGGCGCAGGAAGACCGTGTTTGTCGCGTCCGGGAACGGCTTCTTCGAACCCCGACGAGTGGTTACCGGCTGGCGCTTCGGCAACCGGGTCGAAATTGTCGAGGGCCTCATGCCCGGAGAACAAATCGTCATTTCCGGCAATTTTCTCATCGACTCCGAAAGCCGCATGAAACTAGCCGCGCGCGGGCTTTTCGGAACCCCTGAAATCGATCCCGTCTGTGGGATGGATGTTTACCCCGCCACGGCAAAACCCGCCGGCCTGACCAGCGAATACGAGGGCAAGACCCATTTCTTCTGCAGCAAGGAATGCAGGGAGGAATTCGACAAGGCTCCGCAAAAATACCTGGACAAGGGGTCGGGAGCCAAAACATCACCGGGTGTTCCCCCCCATGGGGGGCACAAGCATGATTAACCGTATCATCGATTTTTCCGTGAACAACCGTTTCATCGTGTTTACCCTGGTCGCGGCAGCCTGCATCGCCGGCTGGTGGTCGATGCTCCGGCTCCCCCTGGATGCCATCCCGGACCTCAGCGACACCCAGGTGATCGTCTACTCCCGCTGGGACAGGAGCCCGGACATCATCGAGGATCAGGTCACCTATCCCATCGTGACGGCCATGCTGGGGGCGCCAAAGGTCAAAGCCGTCCGCGGCTTCTCCGATTTCGGCTACTCCTATGTCTATGTCATCTTCGAAGAAGGCACGGATATCTATTGGGCGCGGTCGAGGACTCTGGAGTATCTGTCGGGGGTGCTGCCGCGCCTCCCCGCAGGGGTGAACACCGAACTGGGGCCGGATGCGACCGGGCTGGGCTGGATCTTCCAGTATGTCCTGGTGGATGAGTCCGGACTCCACAGCCTGGCCGAGCTCCGTTCCTACCAGGACTGGTTTCTGCGCTACTACCTGAAGGCTGTTCCCGGTGTGGCCGAGGTTGCGCCCATCGGTGGGTACAGCAAGCAGTATCAGGTGAACGTGGATCCCAACCGGCTGCAGGCCTACGGCCTTAGCATCAGCCGGGTGGTGGAAGCAGTGCGCGGCGGTAACAGCGAGGTCGGGGGGCGGCTGATCGAATTCGGCGGGACCGAGTACATGGTGCGCGGGCGCGGCTATGCCCGGTCCCTCAGCGATTTCGAGAATATCGTGCTCACGACCAGTGAAAGCGGCACCCCCATACGCATCCGCGATGTCGGGCAGGTGGTGCTGGGGCCGGATCTGCGCAGGGGGGTCGCGGATCTTGACGGCACGGGGGAAGTCGTTTCCGGCATCGTGGTCATGAGGCAGGGGCAAAACGCTCTGGACGTCATTGAGCGCGTGAAGGCGAAGATCCGCGAGATCGAGCCGGGGCTTCCCGGAAGGTGTCAAGGTGGTTCCCATCTACGACCGTTCGGAACTGATCCTGCGTGCCATCGCCAACCTGAAATCCACCCTGATCGAAGTCATCCTGACGGTTGCCCTGGTGATTCTCCTATTTCTCTGGCACATCCCCAGCGCCATGATCCCGGTGATCACCATCCCGGTTGCGGTGCTGATCTCCTTCATCCCTTATCGGATGATGGGCGTTACCGCCAATATCATGTCCCTCGGAGGCATTGCCATTGCCATCGGCGCCATGGTGGATGCCGCCATCGTGGTGGTCGAACAGACCCACAAGAAGCTGGAGGAATGGGAGCGGACCGGGCGCCAGGAAGATTACCGGACGGTGGTCATCAATGCGGTGAAACAGGTTGCCGGCCCGAGCTTTTTTTCCCTGCTGGTGATTGCCGTTTCCTTCCTGCCGGTGTTGACCCTGGAGGCCCAGGAAGGCCGTCTTTTCAAGCCGCTGGCCTATACCAAGAACCTCTCCATGTTCGTCGCCGCCTTGCTGGCGATCACCCTGGATCCGGCGTTGCGGCTGTTTTTCACCCATCTCCGGAATTTCGATTTCCGGCCCCGCTGGCTGTGCCGGGTGACCAACGCCGTCGTCGTGGGCACCATCCATCCCGAGGAGAAACACCCGATCAGCCGCGTGTTGATCCGTTTGTACCAGCCCGTAGCCGAATGGTCGCTGCGCCAGAAAGGGGTCGTGATCGCGGTGGCTCTGGCCCTGGTGATCGTTACCGTCCCCGTCTTCCTGAAACTGGGGTCGGAATTCATGCCCCCCCTCGACGAGGGCTCACTGCTCTACATGCCCTCCACCATGCCGGGGATTTCCATCACGGAAGCGCAGAAACTGCTCCAGGTAACGGACCGGATCATCAAGCAGTTCCCCGAGGTGGATCGCGTGCTGGGCAAGGCCGGCCGCGCCGAAACCTCCACCGACCCGGCGCCGCTGTCCATGCTGGAAACCGTGATCATCCTGCGCCCCAAAGCCGAATGGCGCCCTGTGGACACCTGGTATTCATCCTGGGCGCCGGGTTGGGCCAAGGCCATCTTGCGCCACATCACCCCCGATCCCATCTCCCAGGAACAGCTCATCAGCCAGATGAACGACGCCCTGAGGCTTCCCGGGCTGGCCAATGGCTGGACCATGCCCATCAAGGGGCGGATCGACATGCTCACCACCGGCATCCGCACTCCGGTCGGGACTCAAGATCTCCGGGGCTGAAGTCGGCGCCATCGAAGAGATTGGATCCCAGATTGAAGCCCTTCTGCCCGCGGTCAAGGGAACCCGCAGCGTCTTTGCGGAACGCACCGGCAGCGGCTATTTTCTCGATTTCGAATGGGATCGCGAGCAGCTGGCCCTCGCCGGCCTCAACATGGACGAGGCCCAGGCGGCGGTCCAGAACGCCATCGGCGGAGAAACCGTGACCACGACCGTCGAAGGGCGCGAGCGCTACCCGGTCAATGTGCGCTATATGCGCGATTTCCGAACGGACATGGGAACGCTCAGCCGGGTTTTGGTTCCGGCGGAGGGGGCCGGCAGCAGATCCCCATCGGCCAGCTCGCCAATATCGAGGTTACCAGCGGGCCTTCCATGATCCGCAATGAAGACGGCCTGCTGACCGGGTACGTTTACGTGGACATGGCGGGACGTGACCCGAGCAGCTACATCGAAGAAGCCGACAAGCTGATCAGGGAGAAGATCAAGCTGCCCCCCGGCTATGCCGTATCCTGGAGCGGCCAGTACGAAGCCATGCAGCGCGTCAGGGAACGCCTCACGGTGGTGCTCCCCCTCACCCTGTTCCTGATCTTCCTGCTGCTCTACCTGAATACGCGATCGGTGACCAAGACCTCCATCGTCCTTGCTGGCGGTGCCGTTTTCCGCCATCGGTGCCGTGTGGCTGCTCTATCTGCTGGGGTACAACATGAGCATCGGGGTCTGGGTCGGGTTGATCGCCTTGCTCGGGGTGGATGCGGAAACGGGCGTCTTCATGCTCCTGTACCTGGATATCGCTTATGAGCAGGCCAGGAAGGAGGGGCGCCTCCGCAGCCTGGAAGAGCTGCGCGCCGCCATTCTCGAGGGGGCTGTCAAGCGCCTTCGGCCGAAGTTCATGACCGCCGCGACCATGTTCCTGGGACTGGTCCCCATCATGTGGTCCATCGGCACGGGTTCCGACGTCATGAAACGGATTGCCGCCCCCATGATCGGCGGCATCTTCACTTCTTTTCTGCTGGAATTGCTGGTTTACCCGGCCATCTACGAGATATGGAAATGGAATTTCGAGGTCAAGAAGCAGATTTAACCAACACCAATCTGGCATTGTCCTTGCTTATTTTTCTGAATGCAATGATTCGCCGAATGAGCTAGAACAGCAGATCGAGAAGGGCAAACCCCTTTTATGACACTATGTGATCCGTCGTGGCGGCGGTGGCGTGAAATTCATAAACGCCCAGTTTGTATAAGGAGGAAATCCCTTATGGTGCCAAGTTCGGGATCGTCAATATCAAAAAGGAAATTGTTGAAGAAGTTTCATGTTGAGTGGACAATCGTGTTGTTTCGGATCGGTTTCACTGGATCCAGCGTTTCTTCCGGGCATTTAAGCCCACGTCCAGGATTCGAATCAACAGCTGGAGATCGAGCAATGCGATTACACTGACACATCGCTGTCACACTTTCAGACTAGGAACAAGGACCTCGCTTAAGAGGTTATTATCAATGGGTACACCTCTGACCGGTTCCGCCGCCCGCGTTCTTGAGTCTGAACGTCAGACGGTTATCACGGCTGTTGCCCGCGAGCCTGGATTGGCGATTCGGCGCCTGCGTTCAATTACGTGATTTCGGTGTTCCACGGTTTCAGCCGCAATGATTGCGGGATTATGACCGGGCCTTGGCGGCAACATGTACACCTGGAATCCTACAAATGGCGGCTAATGCCGTTGAATAACCGTTCCTGGCCAAAATGATAACCGCGCGGAGTAGATTCTCATATTCATGAATCGTCCGCTGGCATCAGCTTCCAAGCAATGGCGGATATATCGACAGCACAAGCCGAGTATCCATAGATGACTATGGGTCAACTACCCGCGGAGTTCTTATCTGATCCCTACACCGCGAACTGATGCCCCATGCAGCAACAGCGCAAATGGGATTGGGAGAATTACACATACAGGACTTATCCATCCGGATTCGGGATTACCTGGAATGAACGTCAGCCGATTCCTACTCAAGAGGGCACTTTACAACATGGTCACCTGATTACCACAATGGACGTATACCGTGATTGCGGACTATGATTCAAAAGGAGTGTATCGGATATGCTTTGGGGAGAATACTCGATTTTACCAGGCCAGAGGTTATACCGTTACGGATATGCTACGATCAAAACACAGACCAATAATGTTGTCGGAGGCTATTTCATCGTGAAACCCAGTTGCGGTCGATGCCTCGGCCTGTGTTGGTCGTAGCATCGTTGGCGTTGGTTATGACGATTTATCAAACCTCGTCTATATCCACGATACCTGGGACTACAGCGATCACACATTTACTTGGGGAACAAGTTATACGGGCATGGGACTTCGTTCTGTCAGTATTGTGAATCTTCAGCCTGTGACTTTACCATCCCCTGCGGCACCAGGCAGCTTGACGGCGACAGCGGTTTCCAGCAGCCGGATAGATCTGTCGTGGGCTGATAACTCCAATAATGAGGAAGGCTTTAGGATCGAGTCGTGTCAGGGTTCCGGCTGCACCAACTTTGCACAAATCGCCACTGTCGGTGCAAATGTTCAAACCTATAGCAATACTGGTCTAACGGCGGGTGTCACGTATACCTATCGGGTGAGGGCTTATAACTCTGGAGGGAGTTCCACTTATTCCAACACCGCCAATGCCACTGTGCTCAGTGAGGATCTCACCTTATCACCGACTTTTCTGGGCACGACACCTCCGGCCAGGCGTCCATCTGGGAACCTCGATTACTCGGACAACTTACGTCGGGTCAATAACACATATGGTCCCTTCTAAGGCTGGACACCGGTAAGACTATCACTCTGAACTCCGGACGGTACAGGCGAGGCTCCTATGGGTGCACACCTCCGCAGGCTGTCCATCTGGGCCTTCGATACGGCGTGGCAACTATGTACAGTATACCACCTTACGTTCCATATCCCCCTGGGGGCTGGACTGCCTATTAATTATGGCTTTTGAACCCGGACGGCACGGGAAGGTTTCTTTGGGTGAGACGGAACTGGGAGTGCACTGCATTTCGCAACTCGACGCTGCCGGCAACCATGATCAGCGAAAATACTTATGGCCCATTCCCGGGGTGGACACCGTATGGGCTACCACATCAGGACACAGACGGCAACTGCAAGGCTCTTTTTGTGAAGCACGACCTCGGGGCAGGCGTGCCTCTATGGCAGCTCGATGCCTCGGACAACTACATCAGTAACAACCATTACGGTCCTTATCCCGGCTGGACACCGAACAGACTATGACCAGGGTAGCAGGAGCTAACTGGAAGACTCCTTTGGGTGAGTACACCTCCGGGCAGGCATCTATTTGGCGAGCTCGATTCGTCCGATAACTGGGCATGTCAAATATCCTAATCACGGTACCGTACGCAGGTTGGACACCGGGACAATATCACAGCTAATTCTGATGGCACAGGAAGACTGCTTTGGGTGCACTACATCAGGGCATGGCCTGTACTTTGGCGAGCTTGATTCCTCTGAAAACTATGTGAGCTATAAGGATTATGGACCCTATCCTGACTGGACAGCGCGACAATAGGGCAATAATTTGGATTTGGGAGATCGAGTAAGAATTAAGATTGACACATTCCGGTGCTTGGAACAAAAGAATGCAGAGGAAAGATTGAGCCTCTCGATCTTTCCTCGGCCTAACTTGTAAAGCCTCTTGAAATGTTCAGGGGTTCCGGATACTACACCTGAGGCGCGGCAAGTGCCAGTTGTGTTCCGGGGTAGTCCTCTGGGGGAGGAGGACTTCGTAATCTTCGACGGTTTGGCCCTGACTTTCCCCACTGACTTCTGCATCTGCAACACCAGCCCCATTATCAGCGTCTGTAGCCACCCCAAAGGTCCAATGCGTCTTCCACCCATCCTTCAACTGGGCTTTATCAGAGCTCTGCTCAAACAAAAAGTGTCAAACCTGGAGTCGAAATCTGCTTTGAGCAAGGAGCTCCTCGGTGTTAGTATTCCGCCCACTATTGACCTTCTTCGTTACAAAATTGGCCGTTTCGGATGACAATTTCTGACAGAAAAGAGGGTATTCTTGCGAGTTTTGATTCAATTGATGTTGCTGGCTCTTTTCGTGTTCGCCACCCTGGCTACCGGCGCTGTTCATGTCTGGGCCTACACCATTGTTTTTGGCGTCACTTTCTTCCTTTCAGCCACAGTGCTCCTGGTCTCCGGCATATCCATTCTGAGGAACAGCGCAAAACCTCCCTCGAGCCGGCAAACGGATAGATTCGCAATTGAATTCAGGAATCCCTTGTTTTGGCTGCTCCTTGCCTTCATTCTGCTCATCGGCTTTCAGCTTGTCCCGCTTCCCTATCCGGTCCTGGAAACTCTGTCCCCCTTCACCGCCAACCTGTATCGGCAGGCACACGAAATCACCGCCATGGATGGAGGTCATGCGATTTGCTCATCATCCGGCTATCTGTCGCTGGACCGTGACCTGACCGTCAAATCGCTGCTCACCTTTTGTGCCTATCTTGCTTTCGCCTTCCTTGTCACCTGGTCTGTTCAAGGGGCGCGCGATCTCAGGAGAATCGCTGTGCTTCTGATCACCTTTTCTTCGATTCTCGCTCTTTATGGATGTCTCATGTTCCTCGATGAGTCAACGGGGATCTTTGGCTGGAAAAGGCGTTTGCTCTATGGGGGCAGGATCGCTTCCACCCTGATCAATCCGGACCATTTCGCGAGCTATCTGATCATGGCAATCTTCCTGGCCTTCGGCTACTTCTGTTCGGTTCTCAAGAGCCTGCCTGTTGTGCTGGGGCGGACCCGCAGGAGGCGCTTCCTTAACGTCCTCAATAGTGAGGACTCTCCTCTGCCCAAGGCCTTGTTGCTCTTCTTCCTGATGGCCATCATGATTTTGACGCTTGTCTATACCCTGTCGCGTGGGGGTGTTGCGGCTCTCTTCATATCCATGGTCTTTTGCCTGTTGCTGCTCTTCCTGAGAACCCTGAAACCGCTTTATCTCCTCCTGGCGCTGCCTCTTGCAGCAGTTCTAGGCTATTATATCGAGATGATGGGCGTCGATCTGATTCTCCAAAGACTTGCCGAAACCCAAAGGGAACTTGCCGCGATCGATACTTAGCACGCATGATACTCTTTCGCCGCGGTCTTGAACTCTGGCAAGCATTTCCCCTCTTTGGTGTGGGTCTTGGGGCTTTCCCGATCATCTTTCCCATGGTGCAACCCGCTGATCTGGGTATCTATGACATTCCGTATATCCACAACGACTGGCTCCAGTTAGCCATCGAGACGGGGTGGGTGGGTGCTCTCCTGATCCTTTTTATTTTCGCTTTCCTTTTCATTCAATACCTGATCCGCTGGTGGAAGACAGAGGATCCGTGGGGATTTGGTTTTGGGCTGGCGGCGCTTGGGACCATGGTGGCGATTTCGATTCATGAACTGGTTGATTTCAGCCTGCGGATACCGTGTAACCCGTTATTTCTGGTGATCGTGATGTCCCTGGCCAGGGTTGGGCTCGGGGTTCGGAACCGAAATCGCAGCACAGCATCGGCCGGTGGTAGGCATTCGCTGGCTGCCGGCTCGGGCTGTATTTTCGCTGCGGCCGCCATCATGTTCCTGTCCTTTCAGACGGCGAAGTTTGGTCTGGCTGAACACTATTGCCCAACGGAAAAAAGCTCGGTCAACGTAGTGCAGTCCGAGCTCCGGTCCTCGATGGTTAGAAAAGCGCTCACTCTCAATCCCCTGAACAGCGAGTACTACCAAATGCTTGTCGTGGCGGAATTGTTGGATCTGCCTGGCGGTGTGAGTGTTGACGGAAAAGGAGAGGTGGAGCCGACGGATGGATGGGCGCAGGGGAAGGCGTTGTGTCTTTCTCCCGCGAGGGCTGAAACCTGGCAGGGATGGGGAGAGTATCTGTGGGAGAGTTTCAAGACCGGGGAGAGAACTGACCCCGCAATCATTGAGCGGGTTCCGGAGGCGTTCAGGATGGCTGTTCTGCTGAACCCGGGGAACCTTCCCGCCCACAAGAAAGTCGTGGAAT
Source organism: uncultured delta proteobacterium (assembly GCA_963783775.1). Taxonomy (GTDB): domain Bacteria; phylum Desulfobacterota; class Syntrophobacteria; order Syntrophobacterales; family Syntrophobacteraceae; genus JADGQM01. The sequence goes on from CAWAOR010000023.1 coordinate 59,161, forward strand.
ATCTTCTCTGGCGATGGAAGCAGCTCATTATCGAAGGGGTGCCGGAAGACAGGATTCAGGCGGACGTAATAGAGCCGCTTGGCAGGAGCTTACAGGTTATCGTGACCCATATTCCGGGATTACCATAAAGCGTTTACCTCTCTTCTAAAACAAATGAACCTGCCAGAGCCGAGGCCCTGGCAGGTCCTTGAAGAAAAGTAAAAGTGGTCAGTTTAGGTAATGGGTTATTTGAAAGGGCTTGGGGTTTGAGTACAGCCGAAACATTTGTACTCAACCGTAAGGTCCAGTTGAGTGATACGGAATATCCCCATTGACATCATATGTACAGGGGTGCAGGGAACTAAACCCTTGAGGCATTTCTGCAGAACGATCAGGTCGGAGGTGGTGACTTTTCCGTCTCCATCGAGGTCCCAATTACAATAGTCGAGCAAAGTTGACAAGTTGTTATGTGGTGCGTTACTGAAAGCCGGGTCACCGCCAAACGCTTTGTCGATCTGGGCAAAACCAGTTATGAAGGCAAAAAAAACAATGCTAACCAAAAAGACTCTACCGAATAATTGCGATATCTTCATAGCGTTCCTTTCTTAGAATTTAACTTGTGCCTTTGTAACACAAGCACGCAAGATCGACAAATCAGCATCATTGACAACGCCATCCCCATTTACATCATCGCCGAGATTCTGACAGCCACCGGCTTGAACAAGGCATTGTTTAAGAACAATAAGATCTGAGACGGTCGCTTTACCGTCGTTATCCAAGTCGGTGCGACATGGTGCACAGTCACTGAAGCTTACTATATTTTCCGCATTGCCCGGGCAAGCCTGAGCGGATGCTGATCCTGAAAGAAAAGAGCTCCCAACCAAAGCTAATGCAAGAACAGTTACCAAAAAGGCTTTTGAGAGAACAGGTGATACTTTCATGCAAACCTCCTCCAGCGGAAAATTGCTAACGAATCAGTTGGCCTTGGCCTTCTGTCCAGTAGATTTCTCAAAGGCATTCATAACGATGTCTAAATCTTCTTTATCGACCTTACCGTCCCCGTTGATATCAGCCCTTGGGTCGTGTTGGCCTGAGGTCATGGCCTCCAACACAATACCCACATCATCGAGCGTCACGTTCCCATCTCCGTCAAGATCCCCGCCGACCGACGGTTGAGCGGCAGCGCAGAAGGTTACATGAGCAGGAGGTGAAAACAGCAAAAGGGCAGCAGCAATAAGAAAGAAAGACTTTTTAGATGTCCTCTTCACGTTCACAGGACCATTCCTATAAGGCGAACCTTGATGTGCAAAATATCAACCTCGGTTATGCCGCCTTCTCATGAATAGAAGGGCGGAGCCGACCAGCAAGAGCATAAACAAGAGCATGCCATTTTGCGATAAGGCTGGGACAGGATAATCGCGGACGACTATTGAGCCACCGGTGACTGTGCTACCGTAAGAGAAGACCATCGCAAGGTGAAACGCCACTACTGATGTTGGGGTAGTCACCATTGTTGACGAGCTTAAAGTCTGTAGGCCCAGTTTTCAGAGCGCGGAATGTGAATCTGGCTGTGGTACTCCCCGGCGAGGGTATTGGAGTAGAATGTGAACCAAGTAATGGTCCAATCATTTGCGGCGAATTGACCCGAGGGGGCCCATTGCGGGCATATTGACGTCGAGCAGGAAAACATGGGGCCCAGGGGGAGATTTTCGCTAGCGGAGAGAAAGGGAGGAGTAGCACCTGCGACTCCGATCAACTCCAACTCCGTATCTTGTAATCGATAGTATAGAACCAGCCACAAAGACTACCCGCCACATCGCTAACAATATTGACGTCGACGGTAAAGGCGACCGACCGTCGCCGTCGCAGGATGCACAAGGTTGAAAGAAACCGGCCCATTCGCTACAGCATACCCTGGACTGAGCAACATGATGAGAAAAATAATCCACAAGAAACCACCGAATTTGCGCATATCCTTTCCTCCTTTGCGGTGACAAGACGACGAAAAAAAATTGAAAATTGCCCCTCCTAGCTTGAATCACCCTACCGCAAAACATCATCTTTTGCAACATTTTTTTCAGGTTTCTTCTTTCGTTGCCAGAAAGTCTTCTTTTTGTGCTCCTCTTCCTCTCCGTAGTAGCTGCCGTAATGGTAATAATAGTCATAATAGTAGTTCCCATTCCTACCAACCATGATCTCGTTCAAGACCACCCCGGTAATCTTGGCGTTGACGTCCTTGAGCTGTTTGACCGCCCGCTGGGCTATCTGGCGAGTGGTTTCCCCGGCCTTTATGATGAGCACGATGCCGTCGACGATGGGGGTCGAGCACCAGGGCATCGGTGGCGGCCATCAGCGGCGGCGAATCCAGGATGATCCGGTCATAATCCTGGCGCATGGATTCCAGCAACGCCTGCATGCGCTTTGAACCGAGCAATTCCGAAGGATTTGGAGGGATGGGTCCGCAGGTGAGGACCACCAGGTTGGGCTGCGGAGTTTGTTGAATGATCGCATCCGACTCCAGTGTCCTGCTCACCAGCATGTTGGACAGTCCCTGATTGCGATCCAGGCCGAACACCTTATGCAGCTTTGGTTTCCGCAAATCACAATCCACCAGCAGCACGCGATTTCCCGCCTGGGCCATCACCGCGGCCAGGTTGGCTGCGGTACTGGTCTTCCCTTCACTCTTGCCCGGACTGGTGACCAGCAGCACCTGGGGCTGCAAGTCGGCGGATGAAAGCAGGATGTTCGTGCGCAGGGCGCGGTAGGCTTCCGCCCCGGATGACTGGCGCTGTCCAGGCTGACCAGGGCTCTCGCGTTACTATTCTGATCCGATGCCACGGGGGCTTCCAGAAGCGGGATGGCCCCAAGGAAGGTGAGTCCAAGATGTTGTTCCAACTGATCCGGTTTGGTGAAGGTATTGTCCAGATGCTCCAGGAGAAACGCCAGCCCCACGCCCAGACAGAGGGCAAGGAAGACCGCAATGGCCATGATCCTGGGAATATTCGGGCTGGTTGGTACGCGGGATGGTGCGGTTTCGATGATGCTGATATTGGTGCTCCTGCCGATTTCTTCCGAAAGGCCGGTTTCCTTGAAGCGATTGAGCAACACGTCATAGACTTTTTCGCTGCTGTCGACCTCCCGTTTGAGGGTGTAGTAGCGAATCGTCTTCTTTTTCATTTCCTCCAATTGGGCTTGCAGGTTGTCCTGAGCCTGGATCAGGGCTTTTTCGTAGGCTTGAGCCGTCTCATACTGGTACTTGATGGAGTTGACGATCCTCTGCATTTCTTGGTGCTTGCTCTCGCGGATGTTACTCAACTGCTTGTTGATGAGCTGGATTTTCGGGTGATTGCTCCCGTAGGTCGAGGCAAGCTTGATCGACTCCTGCTCAAGCTTCATCTCTTCCTTCTGATGCTCTTGAGCACCTCGTTCGTGGCGGCTTCCGGAATGGTGTCGATTTGCCCGGGGGTCTTGGAAAGGGCAAGGGTTTGCTCGTATTTCAACTTGAGATCGTTTGTTTTTTGTCCGGCGTCTCTAACCTTTTCCTTAACCAGTTGAAGTTCCTCATCCAGCTTGGTGCTTCGGCTTTCATCGAGGCTGAGGATGCCGAACTGCTGCATGAAGTTGTAGAGTTCGATCCGGTGGTGTCCAGTTCGGTCTGCTCGTGTTTCAGCTGGTTCTGCAGCCACTGGATGGCCTGATTGGTGGCAGCGAGCCGCCGGTTGAGGCGCTCCTTGATGAACGTTGCGGCAACCGTGTTGGCGATCAGGGCCGCCTGATGGGGGTCCGGGTGCGTGCTCTGGATCTGGATGATCTGCGTTCTCGGGATGATCTTCACACTCAGCAATTTCAAAAGCTTCGCTGCCGTAGACGGGCCTTCTTCCTTCTGCGTGGCCTTCCTGATCTTCCTGGCCGGACTCCTCATCAGCCTCCTTGGAAGCCCCGAGAAGAACTCGCCGGTCTTTTCCTTATAAAAACCGGTGATGGTGCGCAGATTGGAAAAGAGCCAGTGGAGAGGCTCCTTGGCATAGAGGTCCTGAGCCCCGTCGGGCTTTGGGACTTCCTGGGTCGCGAGCTTCCGGTTCAGTTCATCGGCCACCTTTGCCAAGAAAATCGTTGGTCTTGAGGATGTGTCCATGGTGTGTCCATAAGCTGTGTGATTTCAACGAGTGGAGGGACGGCATGCCCGGGCGAAGAATTTCGGATCCTCTCTCTCGATGAGCAGTTGAGCGGTCGCGGTGAATTTGGGTTTCGCTGCGGCAATTGCCAGAATGGTCGATACCAGGATCACCACAAAGACGGTCAACACCAGCCAGCGCCGCTTCCAAAAAACCCGAAAATATTCTTGAATGTGGATTTCTTGCTTTTCTCTTGCCTTCTGCATTTCTGCTGTCCCGGGTCAGAAAAGGCTCTCGGGTACGATGATCAGATCGTTGTCCTCGAGATACACAATATCCTTGCGACCGCCCTTCATGATGTCACCTACCCGCACCCGGATCTCGTTGAGCTTATCACCGGAGGTCCGGTAAATCCACACCTTATTCTTTGCGGCGATGGGAGTGAATCCGCCGGCATGGATGATAGCTTCCAGGATGCTGGTCCTCCGCGTGCTGTCGATCGTGAAAACCCCGGGCGTTTTCACCTCTCCGATAATCATGTAGCGCTTGGCCATAGGGATGTAGATGATATCCTCATCCTGCAAAAGAATGTTGCTCTCCGGGTCCATCCCCTGGATGAGATCGCTCAGACTAATCTCGATGGCAAGCTTGGAGCTGGGATCGACCCTGCGGATGACATAAATCTCGGAGGGAATGTCGGAACCCTTAGTGGCGTCCTTCCCGATATTATAATCCCCCCACCCGCCGGCTTCGGCAACAACGTCCAGCACACGATGCCCCACTTTCAGGTAGTATTGCCCCGCTTTCCCCACCGCGCCAATGATCTTGACCTTGCGGCTTTTCACGTCCGAAACCGAGACAAAGATTTCGGGGTTGTTGAGGATCTGTTTTTCCTGCATGATCCCTTTTACTTTTGCCGACACCTCCTCGGGGGTGAGACCGAAGACGTAAACCTTACCGGCATGAGGAAGGATGATGAACCCTTCGGAGGAAACCTCCATCTTGCCCGAGAGATCCTGTGCCTCAAGAAAATCCACCTGAACGATATCCCTTGGACCCAAGCGGTATTCGGTGTTTTTGTCCACCTCGGGCTGTTCCTTCAGGTATTCGTGGACGCCCAGCCTGGGTATCCCCTTCAGTTCCTGAGACACCCTCAGGGCCTCCGTCGGACGATTCGACTTCAGTTTTTGGATACTGCTGTCGTAGATCCCGGCCGGCGGCTCATCCGATGGCACCGTCTTAACCGTAACAATCTTATCGCCGAAACACCCCGCCAGCGAACATGCAAGCAGCAGCAGAATCATAGAACGGATGAATACCGGAATATACCTGCTAAATACAGGCCCACACAAATAACTGTCCACCGTCAGTTCGTCATACCGGCGGAGGCCGGTATCCAGGCTGTTCTTCCGGATTCCGGCCAGAAGATTGCCGGAATGGCGGTTTGAAACGGCTCGGGGGATCGTCATGCCGGCGAATCCTGGATCGGGGTTCTGGACAGGTGCCGGCATCCAGAGATATTGGGGAAAGGCAAAGAAATGCGCGATTGTCTTGTGGCAGTCAAAAATCATAACACTCCCTGATTCCAGTAAAGTGACAACCTGAAGAGGCTCTTGCAGAACTCTCAATTCCCGTCACCCCGGCCCCGTATCGCGGTACGGTGGACTCCAGCCAGGGTCCAGAAGCTGTGGGAAAGACTGGATTCCGGTTTTCACCGGAATAACGCCCAGGGTTTTTTGCCGGAGGCTTCAACCCATCATCCTTCCATTTCGACGTCAGTATGTCAATCGGATGCTCGCCGTCACCGCGTTGACCTTGTAGTTGTAGGCGGGAATTGGCGAATCCCTGTTCTGATACTGGTATCCAAGCCCCCACCAGATGTGGCGTCTGAGCTGGTGTCTGAGGCTTATGGTCGCATAATACCAGTTTTCTGTACGGCCGGCAAACAGGGCGGTGTCGTCGTATTGATCGAGGTAGTAATTGCCGGCCAGGTTGAAGGCCAGACGCTTGCTGACATTGGTCGTGAAGGACAAGCCAAAGGTATCCCGCGTGTAGGAGTTGCCGACAACAGCTATGTCCCTGCTTGAAATGGTGCCCATCAGAAACTGGCGATTCAGATTCAGCTCCACCGTGCTCTTTGAGGAAATCAGATAGCGCAGGTTGGCTGCATAGACCGGGACATTATTATTGAGGTAGGGGACGCCCAGTTCATTGAACTCATTGAGGAACTGCCTGAAAGCGTAACCGCCCTTGAGTTCCCCGGAAAGCCGTGCCGTGGCGGCCCACCTGAAACCGGCCATGACTTGCTGAACCGTATAATTTGAGGAGAACGCAGGAGGTTGCTGATAGAAGTCCCGGTATCCGAAACTGTATTGGGCCAGGAGCTTGGTTTTGCCGGTGAGCTCGTAGAGCAGAGTGGGATTGAGAGTGTTGGTAACGCTCGTCCAGTCTTCATAGGTCGCGGCTAAATAGTTCTCCCAGGCGTTCTGGTAGCCGAGCTCAACGGAGTAATTCCCGGGAAGGTTGCGCCCGATGACGAAATCCGCCTGGTTGAGCAAACGGCTGATGGCCGTGCCGAGACCGACGAACTCCTGGTTGCCGTAGGGATTGTCGGTATAGCTGATGGCCTCACGGAGCCTCATATAGGTTGTGGGCCTTTCCATGAGGTTGAGGTCCGCCCACAGGTTGTGAGTGGTGTAGTTGTAGCTCCCGAGATTCAGGTATGCACCCAGATCTCCATCGTACCCGAAGGAGAGGTAATCCTTAAGTTTCATGCCCTTGCTGAGGGTAAAGCCGAAACTCGGGTCGACGGAAAAGAGGAAGGCGGATTCTTTGTTTTGGTTCGTGAATTTGGCATTATCGGTGTAGGTGGTGTTGAACTGAAGAGCGGGTTTGAAGCGGAACGGACCCAGTTTTATGCCCGTTTGGTTATCATCCTGCTGAAGATTTTCGAATCCCGGGCCCATTTGGGAGGGGTTCCCAAGCCCAAGGGGATAAGTAAGGCTCTGGGCTTCTGCCCGGCCGGCGAAGAGCACAAGACAGACGAAAACCACTACCAACCCGTCATAAATCGCTCTCACTCACATTTTCCTCACCACATTTAAGCCCTCAAAGGCGCGACACCTAGCCCACCTTTGCACAGGCCCACACAAATAACTGTCCACCGTCAGTTCGTCATACCGGCGGAGGCCGGTATCCAGGCGGTTTTCTGGATTCCGGCTAGAAGATTGCCGGAATGACGCTTTGAGACAATGGTCACATTATTCTGTGGCGCGGCACTTAGTATCGTAATTACCCTCACTGCTGCAAGAAGATTCATTGACATCGATTTGGGTAATTATACATTGTTTATACTATTGCCATTTGACAAATGTTCAACCATCAGGAGTGTAGGGGCATGCAGACAACTCTCAGAAAATGGGGCAACAGTATTGGATTCGAATCCCGACTGGGCTTTTGGCCGAACTCAATTTGTCCGAGAATTCGACTGTCGTTCTCAAGGTCGAAGATGGTCGGCTCATCGTTGCCCCCAAACAAAAAAGAAAGTGGAAATACTCGCTCGATCAGCTGTTGGCGGGAGTCAGTGAAGCAAACATTCACTCCAAGACAGATTGGGGAGTTCCAGTTGGAGACGAAGCCTGGTGAGCCAAAGCGATTTTTTCCCAAAACGAGGCGATGTGATCACGGTCGATTTTGAGCCCGTGACCGGCCACGAGCAAGGTGGGCGTCGTCCCGCTCTCGTCCTTTCTGCGGACGACTACAATCGGATCGTAGGCCTTTCCATTGTGGTCCCGGTTACCTCGCAGGCAACGGGCTATCCCTTTGAGGTCCAAATCCCCCCTGGGCACAGGGTTAAAGGGGTGATCCTGGCTCGACCACATCAAATGCATCGATTGGCGGAAAAGAGGCAGCAAGTATCTTGACACCTTGCCCGCTGAAATCCTGGAGGAAGTTGAAGAAAAGCTAGGCCCCCTGATCTTTCCGTAAATCATGATCCCGTACTTTATCGGAGAGCTATGGAGTGATGTTGACGGGATCGAAATCGGATCGCCTTACCCAATTAAAAGATCAAGGCAACAGTCGAGAAGCCTGGTAGAAGGGTCCGGGTAACCCTGGACATCAGTCATTCTCTCCACTTATAGAGGATTGAATGCTCTGTTTATTAGCCTAATCGGTATACATCCTCCGGCTCAAGGAAGAATGCCATGTCAGAACCGGCAAGGAAGCGTGCTACGTACGAAGATCTATACAATATCCCCGAAAACATGACCGGGGAAATCATCAATGGTGAGCTCGTCGTTACCCCACGACCGTCAAGGAAACACACAAGCACAGCCTCCTCTTTGGGATATAAGCTAGGGCCTGCGTATCAGTTCGGAGAGGGGGGCCCCGGCGGATGGATCATCATTTTGGAGCCGGAAATCGGGCTTGGAGAAGATATCGTGGTTCCGGATCTGGCCGGTTGGAGAAGAGAGAGATTTCCAATAGCTGAAGATCACAACTGGATCTCCGTGGCACCGGATTGGGTCTGTGAGGTTCTGTCCCCGGGCACTTTTCGAAGGGACAAAATTGAGAAAATGCCTGCCTATGCCCGGCATGGAGTGGCACACTTTTGGTCCATCGATCCTCTGAACAAAATACTGGAAGTCTTCAAACTTGAAGCCGCGAGATGGGTACTACTCGGAGTGTATGCCGAAGACGACAAGGTGAGGGCCAGAACCATTTCAAGAAGTGGAGATCGATCTGACCAACCTGTGGCTGGAGGAACGGGCACCCACAACCAGCTGAAGCCTTAATTGCTTCACCCTTCACTTTTCACTCTTCTTTCAGCTTCATCCCCCATTCCATTGAAGAGCCATATCACTCTCATACTCTCGCGCAGTCAGTGATTACAAAGACTGCCCGTACCGACTCGCTGCGGCAGAAGATCATCTGCCCGGAGACTGCCTCGAAACGCAGGATAGCGGCTGTATCATTTAGCGGCAACGAGGTCGATCTCGTCAAAATGAAGCGCCTTTTGAAGAGAGCACCTTACGTCCGCGAGTTCATCCAACGATGGCCAGTAGTCAAACAAAGAGAGCCCCGTCGATATCCCCACCGGTTCTCACGATGCCGCTTTGGGCGGACCCGAAAACCCATGCAGCGAAGATGCAGGGAAATCCCGCCAGGCATTCCGCGGCAGTTTTGGACAATCAACCTCGAACGACATATTGAATTACCTCAAGGCGAAATCGCTCAAAATGAGGCAAGCGTCGATTCACCATGTCTGCCAGGACAGCTGTGTCCACGTGCTCGTACCTATGCACGATGAAGTTGCGAAACTGCAACATGGTTCGGTAAGGTTCAAAATCCGTCAAGATGCCCATTTGGATGCAACGCTTCACTGCCTTTGATCCGCTGGTGGCAGGAGTTTGACCCGTAATGGAGATCAAACGCTGGCAAACGTCGATTACAATTTCGACGAGCACCTGCAAATCCCGCTCGGCCGCGCGCCGTGTGCGCCAATCAGCTTCCAGCTCCGCCACACTGACTTTACCCAGGGAACGAAGAATCACCCCTCCGCACCCTTCACTCTTCTCGCTCCTCCTGGCGGCGAGTGTTGATCTTCTCGGTTATGCTCATTATAATGCTCACAAAAATGATCGAAAGGAGAAATAGGGATGGAAGAAATACAGCATATATGGCCTGTTGCCAAAGTCAAAAGCGGGCTGCTGGACCTGCTGAAGAGAATGGAAGAGGATCAATCTACTATTGCTATCACGCGGAATGGGGAGCCTGTAGGCATTCTTCTCACCCCGCGCCGTTACGAAGCCTTGCTCGAGACGATTGAGATCCTGAGCGACCGAGAGATCCTTGAGGCACTGGTGGATTCCGCAGCAGACTATTCTGCGGGCAAGGTCTTCAGCCACGAGGAAGTGTGGAGCGAGTAATGACGGTGTGGCGGGTGGTTTACTCAGAGGCATCTGTGAAGCAAGTACGTTCTCTCCACCCCTCCATAAAAGCAGTGGTGAAGTCGCGCATTGAAGAGCTCCATGAGGATCCATACGTGGGGAAGCCCCTTGAGAGGGAGCTTGCAGGATACTGTTCATACAGGGCAAAGCGCTTCCGCATTATTTACAAAATCGATCATCCAACCAAAACCGTGCAGATACACTACGTCGGCCGCAGGAAAGACGTATACGAGCTTTTGAAAGAAACGCTGACAAAAACCCCTTGACGAGACAGCAACAAGCGTCCAAGTCTCTCCACTCCTCACTCTTCACTCATCAGCCATCAGCCATCAGCCATCTCACTCCTCACCCCCTTTCATTTTCATTCCCCATTCCAAAAAAGCCATATCGCTCTCATACTCCCGCGCAGTCAGTGATACAAAGGCTGCCCGTACCGACTCTTTGCGGCAGAAGATCAGCTGTCCGGAGACTGCCTCGAAACGCAGGATAGCGGCGGTATCATTTAGCGGCACGAGGTCGATCGCATCAAAATGAAGCGCCTTTTGTAGAGCGCACCTTACGTCCACGAGTTCATCCAACGATGGCCTGTGGTCAAACAAGAGAGCCACGTCGATATCTCCACCGGTTCTCACGATGCCACTTTGGGCGGACCCGAAAACCCATGCCGCGACGATGCAGGGAAATCCCGCCAGGCATTCCGCGGCAGTTTTGACATCAACCTCGACCGACATATTGAATTACCTCAAGGCGAAATCGCTCAAAATCAGGCAAGCGTCGGTTCACCATGTCTGCCAGGACAGCTGTGTCCACCTGCTCGTACCTGTGCACGATGAAGTTGCGAAACTGTACCATCTTTCGGTAAGGTTCGAACTCCGTCAAGATGCCCATTTGGATGCAACGCTTCACGGCCTCTGATCCGCTGGTGGCAGGAGTTTGACCGGTTATGGAGATCAAACGCTGGCAAACGTCGATTACAATTTCGACGAGTACCTGCAAATCCCGCTCGACCGCGCGCCGTGTGCGCCAGTCAGCTTCCAGTTCCGCCACACTGACTTTACCCAGGGAACGAAGCTCCAGGAGAGTGCTATCGAGCGACTGAAGCCTGGACAAAATAACACCATTGATCATGTTCAATCACTATGCTCGTGGGGCAGGGGGTTGTTTGGATTTTGGTGAGCCATCGCCGTCTTTTGAAGATTTCAAGCAGCGTGACCGTCTCGAAGAGAGAGCCGACCTTTTCCTTCTGCTATGTTCAGAGCCGGGGAGGTGGCAGCCGCTTCGAGTTGTTCGAGCAACCTGTAGTGTTTCCTGCTCGTCTCCATGCTTTCGACCGTCACAAGACACTTGTCCGCAAAATCCACCGCCTCGTGCCAAACCTCCAAATCCTCAAACGAAAACCTTTCCTCCCCCACCCCCCTCACTCCTCCCCAATGACCCACCCCCCATGAGCCATCGAGCCATGAGCCATCAGCCATGAGCCATCCCCCATGCCATCCCACCCCCATCAGCCATCTCACCCCTCAATACGCATTCGTTCGCCATGAACCCAGCAGCAGTGTCTTCGCCATGATCTTGAGATCCAGGAGGAGGGTCCATTGGCGAAGGTATTCCAGGTCGAACTCGATGCGTTTTTCCATCTTCTCGAGTGTTTCGGTTTCTCCACGCCAGCCGTTGATCTGTGCCAGCCCGGTGATGCCGGGCTTTACTTTATGGCGAAGCATATACCCCGGAACCAATCTTCGGAACTCCTCATTTAGAGATACCGGATGGGGTCTTGGACCGACGATGGACATACGACCTTGCAGGACGTTGAAGAACTGGGGCAACTCGTCCAGACTTGTCTTCCGCAAAAATGCACCAAAAGGTGTTACCCGGGGATCGCATGGCGTAGCTTGCTTAAAGGCGTATCCATCCTCACAAACCGTCATGGTGCGAAATTTATAGACTTTTATGGGATGGCCGTTTAGTCCGTAACGATACTGTTTGAAAATGATGGGGCCGGGTGAGGTCAGTTTGATGATGATGGCGATAGCCGCCATGATGGGGCTCGTCAAAAGCAAAACCACACTCGCAATGAGAATGTCTTCCAGATTCTTTATGACGGAATTGATACCCCGCAAGGGGGAGTCCCTCAATGAAATAGCCGGAAGGTTGCCCAGATACGTGACACTTCCTCCGAGAATCAAATCGAAGAAGAAAATATCGGGAATGATGTGAACCGAAGTTGTTAGATCGGCCAGTTCTTTGAGCAGCCATTGGATCTTGCCTTCAGCGCGCCACGGGAGTGTAAGATAGACCCCATCTGCATGATTCAACTTTAGGTAAGCCGGAATTGAATTCAAAGTGCCCAAAATTGGAAATCCGGCGACTTCCCCGGTAGCTTTATCATCAAAGAAGCCCAACACCTTTGTCCCCAGCCAGGGGTTGCTATCGATAATTGTGGGCCAGGCGTACGCCCATTTCCCCTGCACCGGCGATGATTGCGGTTCTATAATTGCGGCCTTTCGCCCTGAAATACCTGAACACCGCTCTGATCGCTAAACGCTCCAGCGCCATTACCGCCGGCCAGCTCACCATCCAGGTGAGGACCGCGCTGCGGGAGAAGTGAGTGGAGATCTTCAGGACATAGCAGACAAAAAGGAAGAGTATGTAGAGGACGAAGCATCCCAAAACGATGTGTTGCAGTTCGAATCCAACGGATGCAGTTCGCCACGACCGATAGAGGCCGACCATGTTGAAACACACCAGTGTCATGAAGAATATCAGAATTGCTGAGGTAAGATACATCTCCGTAAAAGCGTTCAAATGTGTAGCCAGCAACAGGAAAAGGCCGGCTCCAAGAAGCCCATCAACAATGCGATGGAGCGTCATGAGCAGAGGTTCATAGTTCCTTAATCTGCCGTGCATTTTCGCAATCCTTTACTGATGCAGCAAGTTGTGGCCATTCTTCAGCATGGGAGCATTCCCAGATTCTTAATTTCAGAGGTTACGAGGTAGCGGCATCACTCCCAGGAGATACCGGGAGGGTGAGAGGTGTTCTCTCAAGCTTGAACGGTCCAGGCGGATGAAACCGCTGTCGTCAAGTTTCCCCCCACTTCCTCAAAGAGCCCCTCGATTGTATGCGTTCAGGGAGTCTCCTGAACACATATGGCCGAAGATTGCTGCCAGGTCAAAGTGCTTGTAAGATTAGTTTCTTTATTGCCTTTCATGTAGCCATTATGAGGAAGGGACAAGGAGCTCGAAGGGACCCTAGCTCCTAAACCGAAGCCGGAGTAATGTTATCGCATAAGATGCCATAAACGCAACAAGGTTGCGTTTGGTGCGGCACCAAACATCCGCTTTTTGAACGTGCATGGGTGCTCCTTGACTCGCAGGTTCTTTCTCGTTCTCTTGAGTTTGAACAGGATCTCCTCAATTATGTCAAAGTCATTGCAGCGAAGGACCAGTTCTTTGAGATATTGGGATCTGTAAAGCTTAAAGCTGTTGGAAACATCCTTGCAGTCAAGATTGAGTACTAAAGAATAGATTACGTTTATCAGTCTACTCATAAGAATAAGAACCCTGGGGTTGTCAGTAGCTCCGCCTTTGACGTAACGCGATGCAATCACTACATCAAAATCATCACGGTATTCCATGAGTCTGACGATGAACTCGGGCGCATGTGATCCGTCTGCATCCATAAAAACAATGTATTTACCTCTCGCGCTCTTTAACCCAGTTCTAACAGCATCGCCATAGGCATCGCCATTATGTCTGCAGATGTACCTGACTTTCGCATCGCCCATACATATAGACTGAGTGTTATCCTTTGGTGATATTGTGTCAATTATAAGGATCTCATATTCATAACCCAATGATGAAAGGGCGAATTGATTTCAGGCAAGAGGATTCGCAAATTTTCTTCTCGAGATAGGCAGGAACGACTACCGAAAGTTCAAGTTCTGAAAGAAAGGCATCTGGTAACTTCTCTCAACTCAATCCTCTTACCCACTCAAGCGTTCGCCGTATGCCGGTGAGGCTGTCCACTTTGGGTTTCCAACGAAACAAGATCGCTTATCTTGGTCGTGTCTGCTACGAATACTTTCTGGTCGCTCTTGCGCGGCGGCAAATTCTCGTAATTCAGCCTGATACCCAGTTCACTCTCGAGAATGTCGAAAAGCTCCAGCAGGGAAAGGCTGTTCTCTATCCTTCTCTCGATGTTGAAAACTTGACCTCTTGCGATCTCGGAATTCTTCGCGACCTTCAGGTACAGCGCCACCAAATCATCAGCGTGTAACAGATCACGGAACTGCTTTCATTTCCCGAAATGGTGAAGGGTTGTTTTAGCCGTCCATCTTTTTGTGCAATGGCTTGCTGGCAGAACCAGACCAACCACCCCGTATCATAGGTGGCGAATTGCCTACCACCATAAATGGATGAGTGTCTGAAGACGATGGATCTGACGCAAAAGATTCTATGAAAATCCAACATGTACTGGTCTGCGGACCCTTTTGATGTGCCATAGGGAGAATGGAAGTCCAGAGGAATGGACTGGGGGAAACCGTTGGGGAAAAGTATGGCGTAACATAGCGCTTTTCGGTCTGCGGTATATTCGGTCCACTCCAGATCTCCGTAAACCTTATTGGTTGATGAATAGAGGATGACACTATTTGGTGAATATCTTCTCACTGAATCGAGAAGATTGAATGAGCCTATCACATTGACCTCGAAATCCATTCTGGGATTTCTGATGGATGTGGTCATCGCAACCTGACCGGCCAGATGCAATATCACGTCGGGTTTCTCATCTTTGACGAGGGACTCTACGTCTTCTCGGTTGCGGATGTCGCCATGGATGAATCGGAAATGGCCAAGTCCTCTGAGCCATCTGAGGTTCCTCTCGGACCCATGCCGATACAGATTATCGAACACGAGGAGTTCATCACTGGTCTTCAGGATTTCGCAGGCGATGTTTGATCCGATGAACCCACATCCGCCGGTGATCAAATATTTCATTCCTGTTGATTCCTCTTCTCAATTTCGATTGTTTTCTTCAAGCCCTCCTCAAGTGGCGTCAAAGTCTGCCAACCAGGTACGTTCCAAGCCCGGAGGTGTCGAGGCTAAGTTCCATGATTTCGTTTTCCCGATAGGGGATTGCGCCAAAGTTGAGAGATGTCTTGGTGTTACCGGCCAGTCGTTTAGCAAGAAGGACCAGTTCCTTAATTTGAATCGAATTTGCCGACGCAACCTGGAAGCTATGAAAACCTCTATGGAAGGTATCACTCAGCTCAATAACTCTTAGAAAAGCCTCAACCACATCATCAATGTAGATAAATGACCGTTTCTGCTCGCCTAGTGTCAGGTCTATTTGATGGGCATTAGCAAGGAGTTTGTCGATGATAAATGCTACAAACTTTGAATCGTCGTCGTGGGGCCCATAGAAATGCTCGATCTCCATATTGACGGATTCCATGTGGGTGGAATAGAATTCCAGCCATTCTTTAAACTGACTTTTGGACAACGAATAGGCATTGATTCGCTTGTCGAGGACGGTATCGGTATTGATGAAGCATGGTACCTTATTCTCTTGACCGAAGTGGAGGAGCCTGATGGGGAGGATGCAATTCGCCTCGATGATTTCAAGGGGGTTGGTTTGCTTCCTAATCACAGTGAGTTGCACAGTGAACGATCACGTCTATGTGCTGCTCTCTGAAGATCCTTTCGAGGTTTGTTTCATCAATATTGTAGAGTGCCAAGCCATTTATCCAGTCGGCTATTCTTGACAATTTCGAGATTGAGCGTTTGGCGATGACAACGGCATGGCCTCTGCCGAGCAGTTTCCGCAGCAGATTACTTCCAAGAAAGCCAGTTGCCCCTGGTGAGTAAGACTGTCTTTGATTGCTTGCTGTTTCCGGCTGTCGCCGTTAGTTCTGACTCAAAGCCTCAAGTGAGGGCACGGATACTCCTTGTTAAGCTTGGCTAAAGAGATGTTATGGTTTTCGAAAAGACGAAGAACTTGGCGAAGATGAAGTTGAATGACATGGCAAAGAAAATGCCCACGGCCTGACCAGTCATGAATGTGTCTTTACCAAAGCAGTAGAGAATCATGTTCAATGTGAAAGGTTTAGCATTAACCCTATAATGTTTCCTGTGACATAGGAACTGTAGTATCCAAGATTGATCGGAGTATCGTCGTGATCGATTCGGAACGTTCAAGCGTGATTCAATAGGTAGTTGTTGGTGACTGCGACGGCGAAAGCGGTAATCGAACTTACGTTGATGTTGAGTTTCAGATGTGTAATCAGAATGTAGTAGACTGCCAGGTTGATAGAAGCCCCGAATGTCTCCTACGAGGCCAAACTTAACAAAATTTCGGGCAATTTCTGTTTTCGCAAAATTGATCATTGCGGACAGACCCTCCAAACAGCAGTGAGTGACCCACGGAGAAAAGCGCAACGCAATCTGTATAAGGGCTTCCTGATCTTTCTACCACGTTTTCCAGGGTGGCTGTGCAGTGTCCACAAGGATTCAAGACATTCTGGGTCTGGACCGTGTCGATGAACTTCCAGATGCTGCTCTAGTATTATTGGGGTTGATAGCAAAAGACCCTGCAATTGGGATAAGAATACTCGTTTACCTGCTTCCAGTGCCTATTAAGCCACTTCATAATTTTATGGTCAGGGTCCATCATCCATTCTCGATAATAAACAAGCCAAACGTGCTTTGCATCTAAGATTTCAGTTTGTAGGTTGTCTTCGGCAGCAATAAAATCCAAAATGAGCTTGATCGTTGCATTACCCTTGTAATAATGACGGAAAGCGTAAGTTTCAGGGACAATAATGATATCATCAGAGCTAGCCGATTCTCTCAACAATTGGCCGGCGGAGCGAACATCCTCTTTCCAATATTTGGGCGAAGCATAGAGTCGGCCAAGACTGATACTGGATCCTGCCAATATCAGAATTAACACCGATTATTCCAATCGGTTTACGAAATAATAATAAATTATCGACTCCATAGGCCATTAAAAGTGTGAAAGGAAGGTAAGCTTCGCATGCATATCGTACATTGAATGTCCCTTTGGTGACTTTCGCAAGCGTAAAGGTCATCAATAAGGGAATGAGGACCCAGAGGGCTAGAAGAACTATTTTCCATCGGTATCTGTTGGTCCAGGAGACAGGTTCGCCACCATCCCCATAATAGAAACCCGATCCCCAGTAGAGTAGGCAACATCCAGGGAAGATAGTCGTATGTATGGCAATGCCGACATGCGCCAATGTAACTCAGCCAGGGAAGGGCCCACTGAAAAACCGAACAGCCATGAATAGACTGCAAAAGGGAGAAATACCCAGGAAACCGGTTTAGGATTGCCGACAATGCGTTCGGAAAGCCCTATCATTTTTGTGAAAACATAGGGCAGAAAACAAACCGTCACGAATGCCCCTGTCAGAAGATAAACGGTCCAAAACTTTCGGTCCCGCACGGTAATCAAGGCAAAAAAGAATTCCGCACCAAGAGTAAAAGCGGCAAAGGGATGGCTATAAAGCGCTGCCAGAGCGCAACTCCCAAAGCCAACCCAGTTCCACCATTGTTTTTCTCTGATGCAGCGAAGAAAAAACCAGACGTGGAGGGTACAAAAGAGCATCAGGAAAACATAGGGCCGCACATCTTGTGAATACCAAATGTGAAAAGGATTCACGGACATTAACAATGCTGACAATAAACCCGCCCTGAAGCCAAGCAACTCCCTGCCGAGCAGAAATATTGCCGCCACATTGGCTACGCCGGCTAACGCAAAAAGCAAACGTGACCAAAAATCCCCCTGTCCGAGCAATAACCAGAAATGCAGGAGCAAGAAACGATCCGGGTGGCGAGGCATCATAGTCATATGCCATCGAAGAGATATGCATGAGCCGACCGGGTGGCGATATCATATTGTACCGCTTCATCATGCAAAAAACTCTGCATATCCAGATAGAATAACTCGCAGAAAAAATGCCAAAATAATGACAGCAAGTAGAAGCCATCGTTTATTCATGCTAATCATTTATACATTTACCCTGTTCGCTCAGGTTCGAAGTTCGATTCCTCTAACGACTTTCCTGGTTTCCAAATAGTGATCATAGGAAATCAATCTCTCACCATACACCATGCGGGAAAATAGCTCTTCATAAAAATCCGTGATCCATTCCCAGTTGTAGTAGGATATGTATCCTGGACGTTACATTTTGACGATACCTGGCGACCTTTTCCGGAGATTTGATGAGTTCCTGCATTGTTTCTGTTAAACTATCGACAGGCCGCTCTTGGTCGAACCAGCAGCCATATTCACCAATCACCTCCATATTGACTTTGCTGTTCCTCACCAGGACACAGTTTCCAAAACCCATCTGATCGAGCACAGCCGGTCTGGTCCCGTCAATCCCAGAGGGTTGTACATAAAAATACGCATGACTGCTCAATTGAGCATAATCTTTTCCAAAAGCATAACCAGTGAACACAACTCTTTCGTCAGCAATGTTCCGAAGATATTCCCGATAAGCATCAGCATACGGAGCATCCCCGACGATAACCAGTTTCTTGTCAGTCTGTAGCCTCTTGAATGCTTCAATGAGCAAATGGATGGCATTTTCGGGCACAAACCGCCCGACATAGAGAATATACTCACCCGGATGTAGATTCCATTTGTTCAGCGCCTCGAGCCCTTCATCACGTTGTACGTTGGCGCCATATGGCACAAAGATGGTTTCTACGCCATACAACGTCACGGTATCTTTCCTGGATGCCTCGCGCATCCGATATGATTACCTGGGCAGCTTTTCACGGCTATCCGCTCGCACTTCTTCTGGTACCATCGGGCAAAACCGGACCACTTTTCCCTCGCCCAATCTTCTCCGTCAACATTGAGAAGAACACATGTCTTTGCCAACCGAGGAATCCACACTAAAGGGCTGTTCCCGACAATGCAATAATAGGCAATGTCATATCGCTGGAGACAGAGCATGGATCGATGACAAGAGAGTATGCGTTATCGTATCCAAATGTTTGGAGGGAATGGAGGGAAGGGATACAATGCGGACGCCCTGGTATTCTCCTCCGACATCCTTGATAAAATGCGACCGGTTATAAACGGTGACATCATGGCCACGCTTTACCAGGCGCGTGGCCAACTGCTCGTAAAAGGTTTCGAAACCGCTATATCTGGCTGGAATACCGCGAGTTCCTAGAAAAGCAATTCTCAAACGACGCCTATTTGAGATTTGTCTGTAGTTATTCATATTAATGATCGACTATCTTGTGATAAACAGCCAGAGTGTCCCGCGCGGTCTTTTGCCAGGAAAAATGGGCAGCTTGTCGAGTTCCTTTTTCGACTAATGTTCTTGATAAATCAGGATTATTGAAAATGTTGACTATTGCCTGTTCAATTTGGCTTTCATTCAGAGGATCTACCAACAATGCCGCATTGCCAGCCACTTCAGGCATAGAAGATGTGTCTGATGTAATAACGGGCGTTCCACAACTCATTGCTTCAAGGATTGGCAAACCAAAGCCCTCATAGATCGATGGATAGGCAAAGACGCTGGGCTGCATTATAAAGAAGAACCAGGTCTTCATCAGAGACATAACCGGTGAATACAACCTTATCCTCAATCTGTAACTCTTCAACAATGCGGTAGATTTCAGATGCCTGCCATTGCGCCTTGCCAACGATGACCAGATTAATATCTCCGATATGATCCTGTACAGCAGCAAATGCCTTGATCAGGCGCGCCAAATTTTTTCGTGGTTGAAGATTGCCGACCGCCAAAATGAAATCAGACTTAATTCCGAAGCGCTCTTTAACATTTTGTAGCAAAGCGTTGTTACGAATTGGCAAAAACGTGTTGTCTGCTGCCAAGAGAGTTACGTAAATCTTATCCGCAACCTTTGGATAAAAATGAGCGATTTCTTGTTTTGAATGATTGGATATTGTAATGATTGTTGATTTAGGATGATACAGTGTCAAGGGGAGTAAAGTATGAAAATAGTATCCGATCTCTATACGAAAAATATTCTGGATATCGTTTGAAGCTAATGTCATGCACAGATGTGACAACAGGGCAGGGGGAATAAAAAGGACCTATATAGGTTACATGAAGAATGTCGGCTTTCCATTGTTTGCATAAGTGAGGTAATGAGAATAATATCCTATTCCAATTATGTGGTGATTGTAATGTTAGAAAGTCCACATTTGTAAGATAAGAAGGCATTGTAGAGCCTGGGGATATTACGGCACCACACGTAATATCAGGTAATTGCGATAAGGCATGCAAAAGATTGACAGTGTATGTCTCGTTCCCGGTTTCCTTTGAGCCGATTAGGTGGGCATCCATTAAAACGCGTAGAGACAACTATTCAGCCCT